>NZ_CP187360.1:0-4800000 GCF_049810325.1 Janthinobacterium sp. NFX145 | reverse complement strand
CGACGTCGACGTGCTGGTCACCGACGACGGCTTGCAGCATTACGCCTTGCGGCGCGATGTGGAAATCGTGCTGTTCGACGGCCGCGGCGCCGGCAATGGCTGGCTGTTGCCGGCGGGACCTTTGCGCGAATCGCCGCGCCGCCGGCGCGACGTGACGGTGATCAATGCGCCCGAGCTGGCGCCGGCACTCGTGGCGCAGGTGGCGCCAGCTGGTTCCCTGGTGGTGCAGATGCGGCTCGATGGCGGCGTGGCCGAACGCCTGGTCAAGCGCGGCGAAAGCATGCCTTTGGCGACCCTGGCGGCCAGCGGCCAGCGCATCGTGGCGGCGGCCGGCATCGGCAACCCGCAGCGCTTCTTTGCCATGCTGCGCGGGGCCGGGCTGGACTTCATGGAACTGCCCTTGCCCGATCATCACGACTTCCTCGACCAGCCATTTGCGGCGCTCGACACGGATGTGATCTTGATCACCGAGAAGGATGCAGTAAAATGTGCGCAAATTGAACATCTCAAAGATGACCCGAGACTGTGGGTCGTCCCCGTCAGTGCGCGCATCGATAGCGCGCTGGCCCAACAAATTGTGGAGAAATGTCGTGGACGCTCGACTGCTTGATATCCTGGTCTGCCCTGTTTGCAAGGGTCCGCTTGAACACGATAAGAAGGCGCAGGAACTGATTTGCCGCGCCGACCGCCTCGCCTATCCTATCCGCGATGGCATCCCCATCATGTGGGCGGACGAAGCGCGCACCCTGCAAGACGCAGTGGAATAACGATGGCGTTCATCGTCATCATCCCGGCCCGCCTGGCCTCGACGCGCCTGCCGGGCAAGCCGCTGGCTGACCTGGGCGGCAAGCCCATGGTGGTGCGCGTGGCCGAGCAGGCAGCCCTGTCGGGCGCCGCGCGCGTCATCGTCGCCACCGACCATGAATCCATTCGCGCCGCCTGCGCCGCGCATGGCGTGGAAGTGTGCATGACGCGCGGCGACCATCCGTCGGGCACGGACCGCATCGCCGAAGTGGCGCGCACGCTCGATTTGCCGCTCGATGCCGTCGTCGTCAACCTGCAGGGCGACGAACCGCTGATCGATCCGTCCCTGCTGGCCGCCTGCGCCGCGCAGATCAGCGCCGCCGTTCCCATGGCCACGTGCGCCCATCCGCTGCACGATGTGCTTGACGCATTCAATCCGAACGTGGTGAAGGTCGTGCTGGACAAGCACGGCCGCGCCTTGTATTTCTCGCGCGCCACCATCCCGTGGCACCGCGACGGCTTCGCGCAGTCGAAAGACAGCTTGCCCGCAGGCTATGTGCCGCTGCGCCATATCGGCCTGTATGCGTACAGCAATGCGTTCTTGCAAGAGTATCCGCAATTGTCCGCCTCGCCGCTGGAAGCCATCGAGGCGCTGGAGCAGCTGCGCGTTCTGTGGCACGGTGTTGCCATCGCCGTGCATGTCACGGACTCGGCGCCGGCCGCCGGCGTCGACACGCCGGAAGATCTTGCCCGGGTGCAAGCACACTACGGCGCCCTGTAAGCGCTACCCGTAAAACGGCAGGCGTGCAAATAAAGTTTTGTGCGCCTGCAGTAAAAACCACATTTTGAAACGTCTGCCGCGCGAATTGCTGGCTTTGATCAATCAGGGCATAGCAATTCGATAGCAAACTGGCGTTCCAGGGATTTTTTGTGGTAAGTTTCGTACGGAAAGATAGCCTTGGCAACACCATCTAAAAATAATTACACATACCACCATCCAAAATCTGTTTTTTAGGAACTTTTCAATGCGTCTGATACTTTTAGGAGCACCCGGTGCCGGCAAGGGCACCCAAGCTAATTTCATCAAAGAAAAATACAACATTCCACAAATCTCCACGGGCGACATGCTGCGCGCGGCGATCAAGGAAGGCACGGAACTGGGTCTGGCCGCGAAAAAAGTCATGGATGCGGGCGGCCTCGTGTCGGACGACATCATGATCGGCCTGGTCAAGAATCGCCTGCAGGATGCCGATTGCGCCAATGGCTACCTGTTCGACGGCTTCCCGCGCACGATCGCGCAAGCGGACGCCATGAAAGACGCCGGCATCAATGTCGACTACGTGCTGGAAATCGACGTGCCTGACGCTTCGATCATCGAGCGCATGGACGGCCGCCGCAGCCACCCGGGTTCGGGCCGCGTCTACCACGTCAAATTCAATCCGCCCAAGGTCGACGGCGTCGACGACATCACCGGCGAACCGCTGATCCAGCGCGACGACGACAAGGCGGAAACGGTCAAGAAGCGCCTGGACGTGTACCACAACCAGACCAAGGTCTTGCTCGGCTACTACAATGACTGGGCCAAATCCGGCCTGCCAGGCGCACCGAAATACCGCCGCATCGCCGGCGTCGGTCCGGTCGAGCAAATCCGCGACAGCGCATTTGCCGCCCTGGCGGAATAAGCAGTATTGAAAAGCGGACCTGAGTGTCCGCTTTTTTTGTGCCCGCGCTTCAGGCGGGCGCCGTATCGTTTTCGTGGTTCAGGTTTTTTGCAGGTCGTGTTTTCCTGGCTGCGCGTGCCTACCCGGTGCGGTCTGCAGCTGTTGGCAATGACGTCGGATAAAAACAGAAGGGGACGATATGGCAGCCAGTTTGTGGTTTGCGGTAGCCTGCGGCGTGGTCGCAGTCATTTACGGTTTGGTGTCGCGCAGCTGGATCCTGCGGCAGGATCCCGGCAACGCGCGCATGCAGGAAATCGCGCTGGCCATCCAGCAGGGCGCGGCCGCCTACCTGGCGCGCCAGTACCGCACCATCGCCATCGTCGGCGTGGTGCTGCTGATCGCCATCTATGCGCTGCTTGGCCTGCACACGGCGCTGGGCTTTTTGATTGGCGCCGTGCTGTCGGGCGCCTGCGGCTTCATCGGCATGAATGTCTCGGTGCGGGCCAATGTGCGCACGGCGCAGGCGGCCACCTTGGGCATCAACCAGGCCTTGAACGTGGCCTTCAAGGGCGGGGCGATCACGGGCATGCTGGTCGTGGGCCTGGGCCTCTTGGGCGTGACCCTGTTCTATTGGCTGCTGGTGACGACGGGCGCGCCCGGCCTGACCCAGCATGACCTGATCAAGCCCCTGATCGGCCTGGCCTTCGGCGCCTCGCTCATTTCCATCTTCGCGCGGCTCGGCGGCGGCATCTTCACCAAGGGCGCCGACGTGGGCGCGGACCTGGTCGGCAAGGTGGAGGCGGGCATTCCCGAGGACGATCCGCGCAACCCTGCCGTCATCGCCGACAACGTGGGCGACAACGTGGGCGACTGCGCCGGCATGGCGGCCGACCTGTTCGAAACCTATGTCGTGACCCTGATCGCCACCATGCTGCTGGGGGCCTTGCTGATGGCCGAGGCCAGCGGCACGGCCATCATCTACCCGCTGCTGCTGGGCGCCGTCTCCATCCTCGCTTCCATCGTCGGCTGCTCGATGGTCAAGACCAAGCCGGGTGCGAAAATCATGTCGGCCCTGTACACGGGCCTGTGGTGGGCGGCCGGCCTGTCCCTGGTTGGCTTCGCGGTGGTGACGTGGCTGCTGTGGCCCGACGACGCCATGCGCTACAAGATGCTGGGCGCCACCGTCGTCGGCATCGTCCTCACGGGGCTGATGGTGTACATCACCGAGTACTACACGGGCACCGACTTCAAGCCCGTGCGCCACATCGCCGAAGCGTCGACGACGGGCCACGGCACCAACATCATCGCCGGCCTGGGCGTGTCGATGAAGTCCACGGCGTATCCGGTGCTGGCCGTCTGCGTCGCCATCCTCGTCTCGTACCAGCTGGCGGGCCTGTATGGCATCGCCATCGCGGCCACGGCCATGCTGTCGATGGCGGGCATCATCGTCGCGCTCGACGCGTATGGCCCCATCACGGATAACGCGGGCGGCATCGCGGAAATGTCGGGCTTGCCCGACTCCGTGCGCGCCATTACCGACCCTCTGGACGCCGTCGGCAATACCACCAAGGCCGTCACCAAGGGCTATGCCATCGGCTCGGCCGGCCTGGCCGCGCTGGTGCTGTTTGCCGACTACACGCATGCGCTCGAATCCGTGGGCCAGCACATCACGTTTGATCTGTCGAATCCCATGGTCATCGTCGGCCTGTTCATCGGCGGGCTGATACCGTATCTGTTCGGCGCCATGGCGATGGAAGCCGTGGGCCGCGCGGCCGGCGCCGTGGTGGTCGAGGTGCGCCGGCAGTTCCGCGATATCAAGGGCATCATGGAAGGCACGGCGCGACCCGAATACGACAAGGCCGTCGACATGCTGACGGCGTCGGCCATCCGCGAAATGATCGTGCCGTCCCTGCTGCCCGTGGTGGTGCCCATCGTCGTGGGCATGCTGCTGGGGCCTGCGGCGCTGGGTGGCCTCTTGATGGGGACCATCGTCACGGGCCTGTTCGTGGCCATTTCCATGACCACGGGCGGCGGCGCCTGGGACAATGCGAAGAAATACATCGAGGATGGCCACTTCGGCGGCAAGGGTTCGGACGCGCACAAGGCCGCCGTCACGGGCGACACGGTGGGCGACCCGTACAAGGACACGGCCGGCCCGGCAGTCAACCCCTTGATCAAGATCATCAATATCGTGGCCCTGCTGCTGGTGCCGCTGCTGCCAGCCACGGGCTGGCTGGCGGTCAAGGCGCCGGCACCGATCCACGCGCCCGTGCCGCCCATCCTGGCGCCGGCGACACCGGTGCAAAGCTTGCCGGCGCAATAATCCGCGTCATTCCCAACAGCCCCGTGGCCCGCGCCGTAGGGCTGTTGGCGTTTGTAGCGCGCAACTCTCGGCCGTGCTTGCTGCTGGCGCCGGGATGGCTGCTTAGAAGCGCGACGTCAGGCCGACGAACATGCGCCGTCCCGGCACATAATAGTCGACCAGTCCATCGGCCATCGGGCCCTTCTTGAACAGGTTTTGCACGCCGCCACGCACGGTCCACTGCGGCGTGACCTTGTACGACACGACGGTGTCGACGATGGTGTAGGCCTTGTCGGCCAGCTTGCCCGCATCGAGTTCCTTGCCCGTGTACTGGGCCGATACTTCGCTGAACAGCTGGTCGTTGACTTGCCAGCCCAGCGCCGAGTACCACGACAGTTTTGGCGTGGAGAGCAGGTTGGCGCCCGTCGTCAGGTTTTTCGCTTCCGCCATGTAGGTGACGTTGTTACGCCAGTTCAGGTTTTTCGTCAGCGGGATGGTGGCCGTCGCTTCCAGGCCGCTGGTGCGCGCCTTCTGGATATTCGTCATCTTGGTCCACCAGCGCTGCTGGTAAAAGCCCAGCGGCGCATAGTCGATCTTGTTCTTGAAATCCGTGTGGAAGTAGGTCAGGCCCACGTCCCAGCCATTCTGTTCCCACGCCACGCCGATTTCGCCGGCCGTGCTCGTTTCCGGCTTCAAGTCCGCATTGCCGGCCATGTAGCAGGAACCGGTGACGTAGCCCAGCGGTTTCAGGCTGCCGCAACCGCGTCCGCCCGAATTGGTCGCCGCCGCCGGCGAGTTTTCCTTCAGGCTCGGGGCGCGGAAGCCTTGCGAGACTCCGCCCTTGATGGTCCAGGCGGGGGCAGGGTGGTACACCAGGTACAGGCGCGGGCTGTAGTGGTTGCCGAACTTGCTGTGGTGATCGAGGCGCAGGCCGGCCGTGGCCGTCAGGTTGTCGCGCAGGAACAGCTGATCTTCCGCAAACAGGGCCGACGTGGTGCCGGACAAGGTCGCGCCACTCACGGTGTTGCCCAGGTAATCGGTGGGCACGGTGCCGATGGTATTCGTGTTCGTCAGTTCCTGGTGCTTCCACTGGCCGCCCATCACCAGCATCTGTTCGATGCCGCCCCAGCCGACCCGTTTTTCCAGGCTGGCGTCGAGCGTGCTGTCCTTGGACTTCGCCACCGTGCCGACGTCCTGGTTATCGAAGTCGTTGTGATACAGGTTGACCGTGGTCTTGCCGAAGTCCCAGCGGCCTTCGTAGCCGAGGCTGACGCTCTTGCGTATCAGCTTGTTGGCACCCCAGCTGTCGACCAGCGGTTCGCCGTCCGCATCACGCGCGCTCGAAGTGCTGGCTTCCTGCCTGCCATAGCTGGCGTCCAGCGACAGGTTCTGTTTCTTGCCCAGCGCCCAGGTCAGCTGGCCCGAGACGGTCTGGTTGCGCTCGCCGCCCATGCTGCCCGCTTTGTCGAAGAATTTTTCATCGGGATTCTGGCGCGTCTGGCTCACGCCCAGGCGCATGCCGACCGTGTCCGACAGGGGACCGGCCAGGTTTACGCCCAGCTGGTGCGCCGTGCCGCGGCCGCTGTCCTGCGGCTGCGTGTAGTTGGCCGTGGCCGAACCGTTCCACTTGCCAGGCACCTTGCGCGTAATGATGTTGATCACGCCGCCCATGGCGTCCGAGCCGTACAGCGAGGACATGGGGCCGCGCACCACTTCGATACGTTCGATCATGTCGGGCGAAATCCAGTTCAAGTCCTGGCGGCCCAAATCCGGACGGTACGCCGTGTCGGCCGAGCTGCCCACGCGCTTGCCATCGACCAGGATCAAGGTGTATTTGTCGGGCAAGCCGCGCAGCTTGATCTTCGACGCTTCGTCTTCGGTGCCGGTGCCGCCCGTCACGCCGGGGATGCGGCGCAGCAGGGTGTTGAGGTCATACACGGGCTGGCGCTCGATTTCCTCGCGCGTGATGACGCTGATGCTGGCCGGCGCATCCTTGATGTCGATGGCCGTGCCGGAGGCGGTGACGACCACCGTGTTCATGGTGGGATCGGCGGCCACATTGCCTTCGGCCCAGGCGCTGCTGACGGCCAGCGACAGCAGGCAGGGCAGGAGCAGGGCGGCGGAATGCATGGAGCGGACGGGAGTGGGAACGGGGGCTGCAAAGGTTGCGAAAGCGGGACTACGCTTGGTCATGGTGAACTTTCCGGATGTTGTTATTTCCTGGCTGCCTTCCGGGTGGCTCGGGTATGAATGAAAAGAGAATAAACTGCGCTCGAATTCCGATAATGAGAATAAGAATCGTTCTTATTGTAATGCCATGCTGGCAAGAAAGAAAGTAATGAGAGGAAATAAAACACCGTTGCAACATGTGCATGGTATCTGGCGCCGTGTGTGCCAATAATGAAAGCGGTAAGATCGATGCGTGGGAGGTGGCATGAAGACGATGATAAAAACCATACCGGCGCTGGCCTGCGCCATCGTGCTCGCTGGCGGCCATGCCTGGGCGCAAGAGCCGGCGGCGCCTGCTGAATCCTTGCCTGAGCCTTTGCCCGTGTGCCAGCTCGACCCGCGCGACAGCGGCAAGCTGGCCGTGGAGCCATGCCGCCCGGCGCCGCCCGTGCAGCCGCGCCGTTCCGTGGCACAGGTGATCGGCCGCATGCCGGCCCAGCCTGCGCCTCCGGTCGTGCCCATGGCGCCCCTGCCGCCCAGCCCGGCCGTGCCGATGCCGCGCGCGCCGCAGCCCATCGGCGCATGCGACACGGGCGGTTGCCTCGATGCGGCCGGCGCGCGCTACAACGGCGCGGGCAACGCCACGCTCGACGCCAATGGGCGCATCTGCCACCGCAACGGCGCATTCATCCAGTGTTTTTAACCCTGCCATTGGCTGGTGTTGCAAGTTTTCGCTCGGTGAGCGTAAAAATGGCTACAATTGTCGCCGACGTTACGTTTACGTAAACGTAACTATGGCACCATGCAACCATCAGGCGCCGGGAACACGGCCCTCATCACTCAGGAGATTTCATGCAGATTCAGGACAATGTATTCATCATCACGGGCGGCGCATCGGGCTTGGGCGCGGCCACGGCGCGCATGCTGACGGCGGCTGGCGGCAAGGTCGTGCTGGCCGACGTGCAGACGGAGGCGGGCCAGGCGCTGGCCGCGGAACTGAACGGCGTGTTCGTGCAGTGCGACGTGACGTCGGAAGAAGACGGCATGGCCGTGGTGGCGGCGGCGACCAAGCTCGGTACCTTGCGCGGCCTGGTCAACTGCGCCGGCGTGGCGCCGGCCGTGAAAACCGTGGGCAAGGATGGCCCGCATCCGCTGGCCCTGTTCCAGAAAGTCGTCAACATCAACCTGGTCGGCACTTTCAATATGTGCCGCCTGACGGCCGACGCCATGGCCAAGCAGGATGCCACCGCTGAAGGCGAGCGCGGCGTCATCATCAACACGGCGTCCGTGGCGGCCTACGATGGCCAGATCGGCCAGGCCGCGTATGCGTCGTCGAAGGCGGCCGTGGTGGGACTGACCCTGCCGATGGCGCGCGATTTGTCGCGCAACGGCATCCGCGTGATGACGGTGGCGCCCGGCATTTTCGAAACGCCGATGTTGCTGGGCATGCCGGCCGAAGTGCAGGATGCGCTGGGCAAGATGGTGCCGTTCCCATCGCGCCTGGGCAAGCCAGGCGAATACGCGCAACTGGTGAAAGCCATCGTGGAAAACGTCATGCTCAATGGTGAAACGATACGTTTAGATGGCGCCATCCGCATGCAGCCAAAGTAAGTTGGGCGTGATTTGATGTAGGATACCCCCGTATGGGGCGTACAGCCTTGCTCGGCTGTGCGCCCTTTTTTTATCGGAGAATCCATGATCACATTGAAGCCGCTGGCGCTGAGCCTGACCTTGCTGGGAGCCCTCGCTGCCAGTCCCGTATTTGCCGAGGCGCCGCAAAAGGCGCCGGAAATCGCCACCGCGTATGCGGAAAAATCGGGTTGGGCGGCGCAGAAATTCATGGTCGCCGCCGCCAATCCGCTGGCCGCCGATGCTGGCTACCAGATGCTGAAACAGGGCGGCAGCGCCATCGACGCGGCCATCGCCACGCAGCTGGTGCTGACCCTGGTCGAGCCGCAATCGTCGGGCATCGGCGGCGGCGCCTTCTTGCTGTACTCGACCGCCAAGGGCGTGCAGGCGTTCGACGGGCGCGAAACGGCGCCTGCCGCCGCCGATGAACACCTGTTCCAGAATGCGGACGGCAGCCCCGTCTCGCGCGCCACGGGCGTGGTGGGCGGGCGTTCCGTGGGCGCGCCCGGCGTGCTGCGCATGCTCGAACTGGCGCACAAGGAACACGGCAAGCTGCCGTGGGCCACCCTGTTCGGCCCCGCCATCAAGCTGGCGCACGGCGGCTTTCCCGTCAGCCAGCGCCTCAACGGCTTGCTGAACTGGGATCAGGCCCTGAAGCGCGATCCCGTCGCTGCCGCCTATTTCTATGACAAAGAGGGCAAGGCCTGGCCCGTCGGCCACGTGCTGAAGAATCCGGAACTGACGCGCACCCTGCGCGAGATCGCCCGTGGCGGCGCCGACGCTTTTTACAACGGCCGCATCGCGCGCGACATCGCCGCCAAGGTGGCGTCGCATCCGAGCAATCCGGGCAAGCTGACGGCGACCGACATCGCTGGCTACCGGGCCAAGGTGCGTGAACCCGTCTGCAGCGATTACAAGGCCTGGACCGTATGCGGCATGCCGCCGCCATCGTCGGGCGGCATCGCCATCGCGCAGATGCTGGGCATGCTGGAAGTGAAGGATATCCGCCCGTATGCACCCGTCGACGGCGTGCTCGATGCGCAAGCGATTCACCTGTTCTCGGAAGCGGGGCGCCTGGCCTACGCGGACCGCAACCGCTACGTGGCCGACACGGACTTTGTGCCGCTGCCGGGCAATGGCGTCGCCTCGATGCTCGATAAAACCTACCTGGCGCAGCGCGCCGCGCTGATCGGCGACAAATCCATGGTGAAAGCCTTGCCCGGCACGCCGCCCGGCATGCAGGTGGCGTGGGGCATGGACAACGCCTTGCAGCGCCCGTCGACGTCGCACCTGGTGGCCGTCGACGCGTTTGGGGGCGGCCTGTCGATGACCACCAGCGTGGAAGACGCGTTCGGTTCGCGCCAGATGGTCGACGGCTTTTTGCTCAATAACCAGCTGACGGATTTCTCGTTCGATTCGCGCGATGCGGACGGCCCGATCGCCAACCGCGTCGAAGCGGGCAAGCGTCCGCGCAGCGCCATGTCGCCCACCCTCGTGTTCGAGAAAGGCACGCACAAACTGGTGCTGGCGACGGGTTCGCCCGGCGGCTCGTCCATCATCAACTATGTCGCCAAGGTCCTGGTCGGCACCATGGACTGGGGCCTGAACGTGCAGCAGGCGATCAGCCTGCCGAACTTCGGCAGCCGCAACGGTCCGACGGAACTGGAAAAGGGCCGCGCGCCGGCAGCCCAAGTCGAGGCGCTGCAGGCCATGGGCCACGAGGTGCGCGTGATCGAGCAGAACTCGGGCTTGCAGGGCATCATGCGCCTGAATGCGCATGGCAAGGATTTCTGGTTTGGGGGTGCGGATCCACGCAGGGAGGGCATGGTACGCGGAGATTAATCACCCCCGAATCTTTTCCACAAAGCATCCAGACCCTGCTAATCTGCCGGCATGGGAATGCAAAATAAAACAGGCTTGATACTGACGGGAGGAGGCGCCCGTGCCGCCTACCAGGTGGGCGTGCTGCAGGCGATTTCGGCGATACTGTGGGAAGCGGGCTGGGCGCCGGCGCGCAACCCGTTCGACATCATCTGCGGTACCTCGGCCGGCGCCATCAACGCCACGGCGCTGGCCTGCCGCGCCGACAATTTCGGCGAAGGCGTGCAAAAGCTGCTCGACGTGTGGCAGCACATCGAGGTCGAGCAAGTCTACCGCGCCGATTCGCTGGGCGTGATCCGCTCGGGCGCGCGCTGGCTGTCCTTGCTGTCGTTCGGCTGGCTGCTGCGCCAGTGGCATGCGTCGCCGCCCAGTTCCCTGCTTGACAATACCCCGCTGGTCAGCCTGCTGCACCGCATGCTCGACCTGCCGCGCCTGGACGCGGCCCTGGCCGACGGCCTGCTGCATGCGCTGGCCGTGACGGCGTCGTCGTATTCGGGCAGCCGCCACATGACGTTTTACCAGACGGCCGAGGATATCGCGCCCTGGGTGCGCACGCAGCGCCTGGCCCTGCCGGACCAGATCGGCGTGGAGCACTTGCTCGCCTCGGCCGCCATCCCCTTCATCTTCCCCGCCGTGCCCCTGTACGTGGGCGGCCAGCGCGAATACTGCGGCGACGGTTCCATGCGCCAACTGGCGCCGATCTCGCCGGCCATCCACCTGGGCGCGAACAAGGTGCTGGTGGTGGGCGCGGGGCGCATGACGGAACCGGCGCCGGCCGCATCCGAAGCGGCGCGCTACCCGAGCCTGGCGCAGATCGCCGGCCATGCGCTGTCGTCGATTTTCCTCGATGGCCTGGCCGTCGACATCGAACGCCTGAACCGCATCAACCTGACTCTGTCGATGCTGCCGCCCGAGTTGCTGGGCAAGACGGCCTTGCGTCCCGTGGAGTTGCTCGTCATCGCGCCGTCCGAGCGCCTCGACGCCATCGCCAGCCGGCATATCGGCAGTTTGCCCCGTCCCATCCGCACCATGTTGTCCGGTATCGGCGCGGCCGAAGCGCGCGGCGCGGCGCTGGCATCGTATTTATTGTTCGAATCGACGTATACTAACGAGCTGATCCGTCTTGGACAGCGCGATACGCAAGCCCGCAAGGATGATGTCCTGGCGTTCTTTGGTTCCTGAGACGGCCCTTGGAGCGGCGTGCGGGTTTTTCGCGTTTTTTTTGACAGGACGACTGTGCTGGTATTTCGACGTGTTTGCGATGTGGTGTTGTTATTCAGTCTACTGTTGAGCGGCTGGGCCGCGGCGGCGCCCGCGCCCACCCTGCGTTTCGACCAGCTCAGCGTCGACCAGGGCCTGGCGCAGGAATCGGTGCTGGCCATCGCCCAGGACCGGCAGGGCTATATGTGGTTCGGCAGTCAGTCTGGCCTGAGCCGCTACGATGGCTACCGCATGGTCGTCTACAAAAATATCGAAGGCGACAAGACCAGCCTGGCCGACAACTGGGTGGGCGAGCTGCACGTCGATAGCCAGGGCCAGCTGTGGGTCGGCACCGACAATGGCCTGGACCGCTTCGACGCCGCCAGCCAGACCTTCATCCACTACGCCCCGGCCGAAAAGAGCAAGCGCGGCAACGGCAACCGGCATATCCACGCCATTCTCGACGATGGCGCGCGCGGCTTCTGGATCGCCACCTCGGACGGCTTGCAGCATTTCGATCCGGCCACGGGCGTCTTCCGCACCTGGCACCATGAAGAAGGCAAGCCGCATAGCCTGGGCGACAATGAAATCAAGGCGCTGGCGCTGGACGCGCAGCAGCGCCTGTGGATCGGCACGGTCACGGGCCTGGACATGCTGGCGCCGGGCAGCGACCGCTTCGAGCACTTTGCCGTCGACACGGATCCTGGCTCGAAGTACAACGTCATCCAGTCGCTGCTGATCGATCGCCAGCAGAACCTGTGGATCGGCACCATGGCCGGCGCCGAGCGCTGGCGCCTGGGCGCCGCCGGGCAGGCACCGCAGTCGCGCCTGCGCCTGAATGAAAAACAGGGCTTTTCCGCCATCCGCGTGGCCAGCCTGTATCAGGACATTGACGCCACGGTCTGGCTGGGCAGCAATGCCGATGGCCTGTTCCGCTGGCTGCCCGAGAGCGACACCTTCCTGCAGTACCGGCACCAGATGGGCGACAAGTTCAGCGTCGCCGACAACCAGCTGTCATCCTTGTACCGCGACCGCGCCGGCACCTTCTGGGTCGGCTCCTGGTACAACGGCGTGAGCCGGGTCGACCTGGGCAGCGGCGGCTTTTCGCGCATGGCGCGCGCGCCCGGCGACGTGGGCGCGCTGGCGGACAAGAAAGTGCGCGCCGTGGCCGACGCGGGCAATGGCAAGCTGTGGCTGGCCACCAAGGGCGGCCTGAAACTGTACGACACGCGCGACGGCAGCTCGCGCCTGTTCGACCTGCGCAGTTCGCCCGGCATGTCGCGCGACGAGCAGGTCACTACCCTGTACAAGGCGCCGGACGGCGTGCTGTGGGTGGGCGGCTCGACGGGCTTGCACCGCTTCGATCCGGCCCTCGGGCGTTTTTTCACCATGCGCTTTGCCGCCGGCGATCCGAACAGCGACACCATCCGCAATGTCGTGAGCGACCGCAGCGGCATGCTTTGGGTCTCGACGCGCGGCGGCGTGCACCGCTTCGACCCCTCGACCAAGCGCTTTTCCACCTACCGCCATGACCCGGCCAACCCGAACAGCCTGTCCGACAATATGGTGCGGCCAGTGCTGGAAGACGGCAAGGGGCGCTTGTGGATCGGCTCCTTCCATGGCCTGGACTTGCTCGACCGCGCCACTGGCCACTTCCGCCATTTCCGCCACGATCCGCAAAACCCGCAGAGCCTGAGCCACGACGAAGTGCATTTCCTGCACGAAGACAAGCGCGGCGTGCTGTGGGTGGGCACGGCCAATGGCCTGAACCGCATGGACGTCGACGCCAAGGGCGAGATCCGTTTCCGGCGCTTCGTGCGCAAGGATGGCATGGCCGACGATGCCGTCGCCAGCATCCTCGGCGACGACAACGAGCAACTGTGGCTGAGCACGAATAGCGGCATCACGCGGCTCGACATGCGCAGCGGCCTGTTTCGCAACTACGACAGCGCCGACGGCACCGTGGAAGGCTCCTACTTCGATGGCGCGGCCCTGCGCGCGTCCGACGGCACCATGTACTTCGGCGGTTTTAACGGCATGACGGCGTTCGTGCCGCAGGATATCCACGACAACCGCGTGCCGCCGCTGGTGTCCATCACGGAACTGCAGATATTCAACAAGCCGGTGGCCATCGGCCGCGGCGAGTTCGCGCACGTGCTCAGGACGGCCATCGACCATACGCGCCAGCTGGTGCTGACCAGCCGCGAAAGCGTCTTTTCGCTGGAATTCGCGGCCCTGCATTTCGCCGCGCCCCAGCGCAACATGTTCGCCTACCGGCTCGAAGGCTTCGACCAAGACTGGGTCATGACGGATGCGGGCCGGCGCTTTGCCACTTACACCAACCTCGATGCCGGCAACTACGTGTTTCGCGTCAAGGCGGCCAACAAGGACGGCGTGTGGAACGAGAGCGGCGCCACCCTGGCCATCACGATTTTGCCGCCGTTCTGGAAAACCTGGTGGTTCCGCACCCTGATGGGCGCGCTGCTGCTGGGCGCCATTTATGGAGCCTACCGCCAGCGCGTGCGCGCGCTGCGGCATCAGCAGAATGAACTGGAAAAGCAGGTCAGCGAGCGCACGGCCGAGTTGCAGAGCAAGGAAATCGAAGTGCTGGCCCAGTCGGAAAAGCTGGCGCAAGTCAACAGCAGCCTGACGAAAAACGAGGAAAGCCTGCGCCAGGCCAAGCGCAAGGCCGAGGATGCGACGCGCCAGAAGTCGGAATTTTTGGCCAACATGAGCCACGAGATGCGCACGCCGCTGGCCGGCGTGATCGGCATGCTGGGCTTTGCCCTGCGCGACGAGCAGCTGCACGACGCCACGCGCGAGCAGATCCTGCGCGGCCAGGCCAACGCCCAGTCGCTGCTGGTGATCATCAATGACTTGCTCGATTTTTCCAAGATCGAGGCGGGCAAGCTGAGTATCGAAAACATCGACTTCGCGCTCGGCGCGGCCATCGAGACGGTCGTCAGCCTGTTCGAGGAGCAGGCGGCCGCGCGCAGCATCGGTTTCTCCATCGATTTCGCGCCCGACCTGCCACCGTTCGTGGTGGGCGACCCGACCCGTTTGCGCCAGGTGCTGGTCAACCTGGTCGGCAATGCCTTCAAGTTCACCCAGCGCGGCGGCGTCAGCGTCTGCGTCGAGCGGGCCGGCGTGGCCAGCGGCAGCGGCGGACGGCGTGTCAACCTGATCCGCTTTACGGTCAGCGACAGCGGCATCGGTATCGATGCGGACGCGATGGCGCGCCTGTTCCAGAAGTTCGAGCAGGCCGACGCCAGCACCACGCGGCGCTACGGCGGCACAGGGCTGGGCCTGGCGATCTGCCGCCAGCTGGTCGAATTGATGGAGGGCGAGATCGAGGTGGCCAGCACACCGGGGCAGGGCAGCACCTTTGCCTTCACCCTGCCGCTGGCCGATGGCGTGGCGCCGCCGCTGGTGCCGCAGGTGGCGCTGGCGCCGCACAGCCACCAGTTGCGCGTGCTGTGCGCGGAAGACTTCCCCACCAACCAGATCATCATCCGCGTCATGCTTGAGGAACTGGGGCACCGGGTCGACGTCGTCGCCAACGGCGTGCTGGCGGTGGCCGCCTGCGTGCATACGCGCTATGACCTGATCCTGATGGACGGGCGCATGCCGGAGATGGACGGCGCCACGGCGACGCGCTTGATCCGCGTGGGCGGCTGGCCGGACCAGCCCGTGCGCGACCAGGAACTGATGATCGTGGCCCTGACGGCGAACGCCAGCGACGAAGACCGCAACCGTTATCTTGGCGTCGGCATGGACGATTTCCTCAGCAAACCGGTGGACGAGGCGGTGCTGCATGGCTTGCTGGCGCGCGCCATCGAGCGCCAGCTGCAGCGCGGTTTCATGTTGCCGCGCATGCCGTCGGACGCGCCGCGCGCCGCCGCGCGCGGGCAGGCCGAACTCGACGCCCTGTTCGGCATCGCGCCGGCGGTTCCCGTGCCGGCGCCTGCCCAGTCCATCCGCAGCGGCGAACTGCAACGGCGCATCCGCGTCGCTTTCCTCGCCGACCTGGAGGGACGTTTGCGTGAACTCGACGCCGCCCTGGCGGCGCAGGACAAGGACAACGCCGGGCGCCTGCTGCACGGTTTGAAGGGCAGCGCCGCCTATCTCGATGAAACGCAGCTGCACATGCTGTGCACGGAAATGGAGGAGGCGGCGGACGGCGGGCGCTGGACGCAGGTGGCCCTGCATTTGCCGCAGTTGCGCGCACTGTTGGCGCAAATAGCCGTTTTGGGCAAGGAAATGTAAAATAGGCAATGCCGGCCATCGAGCGCGCGGCCAAACTGGGTAGAATATGGCCAGGCACCGTGACGCTGCCGCCTATGGAGAAAGCAATGAAAGTACTGGTGGTTGACGATGATGTCGTGTCGCGCATGGTATTGATGCATCTGATCGACAGCTGCGGCGTGCACGATATCGTGGAAGCCGAAGATGGCGCGGCGGCGTGGGAGCAGCTCGAAGGCGGCTTGCGTCCGTCGCTGTGTTTTTGCGATTTGCGCATGCCGCGCCTGTCCGGCATGGAGCTGCTGCAGAAAATCCGCTCCGACAGCGCGCTCGATGCCATGCCGCTGGTGCTCGTGTCGTCGGCGAATGACCAGGACACGGTGCGCGACGCCGTGCAGGCCGGCGCCGCCGGCTACATCGTCAAGCCCTTCCAGCCGGAGCAGGTGCGCCTGCATATCGACGCCTGCTTCGACGTTTCGGCCTTGCCGGCCGAGGCGCCGCGCGACACCTTGCAGCGCCTGGGCATCGACAGCGAACGTCTGCTGGCCTACCTGACGGGCTTCCAGGGACAGATAGTCGCCGCTGGCGAGCAGGTCGACGCCTTGCTGGCGCGCGGCGAACCGGCCCAGGCGCGCCAGCAGCTCGAACGCCTGCACCTCGGTTGCCGCACCCTGGGTCTGCACGGCGCGGAAGCGGGCATGATGGCCCTGCTGCAGGCCGCGGTGCTCGACGGCGGCCAGATACAAACGGCCCTGGCCGCGCTGGCGCGCAGCGTGGCGCAGCAGGCGCGTCTGGCACAGAAGCCGGACGGCGCTGGCTGAATCCGCTGTTTTCCGCTTGCCGGGAAAATACTTTAGGTTTAAAGTATCTGCTTCCGGGCCTTTGCACGCGCCCGTCACCAGCCAGGACGAGCATGAGCAGCGACCCTTCGCCTACCACCGCATCTCCCCGGGACGACTTCGCGCGTGCGCACTTGCCGCCGCGCGCGCTCTGGCCGCAGTTGTGCCTGGACTTGCCCGAGTTGCAGTATCCGCCCCGCCTCAATTGCGTCGCCGCGCTGCTCGATGCGGCCGTGGCCAATGGCGGCGGTGGACGCACCGCCATCCTTGCCGACGGCCAGCACTGGACTTACGCGCAGCTGGCGCGCCAGGTCGACCGCATCGCCCACGTGCTGCGCGCAGACCTGGGCCTGATCCCCGGCAACCGCGTGCTGCTGCGCGGCGCGAATACCCCCATGATGGCCGCCTGCCTGCTGGCCGTGCTGAAGGCCGGCTGCATCGCCGTGCCCACCATGCCGCTGCTGCGCGCGCGCGAACTGTCCACCATCGTGAGCAAGGCGGAAGTGAACGCCGTGCTGTGCGCGCAAGGCTTGCGCGCGGAGCTCGATGGCGTGCCCGGCTTGCCGGCCATGCTGTGCTTTGGCGCCGATGACGCGGAACTGGAACAGCGCATGGCGGCCCACGCCGCACCGTTTGCCGCGTGCGATACGGCGGCCGACGACGTTTGCCTGATCAGCTTTACCTCGGGCACGACGGGCGTCCCCAAAGGCACCATGCACATGCACCGCGACCTGCTGGCCATCTGCGACTGCTTTCCCCGCTCCATGCTGCAGGTGCGCGCCGGCGATATCTTTATCGGCACGCCGCCGCTGGCGTTCACCTTCGGCCTTGGCGGCTTGCTGCTGTTCCCGCTGCGCTTTGGCGCTTGCACCGTGCTGCTGGAAAAACTCACGCCCGAGAGCCTGCTGCGTGCCATCGGCGCCTACGGCGCCACCATCTGCTTCACGGCGCCCACCTTTTACCGCCAGATGGCGCCCCTGGCGGCCAGCCACGACGTGCGCAGCCTGCGTTTGTGCGTGTCGGCCGGCGAGGCGCTGCCGCTGGCCACGCGCGACGCCTGGCAGGCGGCGACAGGCCTGGCCATGACGGACGGCATCGGCGCCACCGAAATGCTGCACATCTTCATTTCCGCCACGGGCGAGGGCATCCGCCGCGGCGCCATCGGCAAGGCCATTCCCGGCTACCAGGCGTGCATCGTCGACGATGCCGGCGTGCCGCAGCCGCCCGGCGTGACGGGCCGCCTGGCCGTGAAAGGCCCCACCGGCTGCCGCTACCTGTCCGACCCGCGCCAGCGCGAGTATGTGCAGAACGGCTGGAACCTGACGGGCGACACTTTCGAGATGGATGCCGACGGCTATTTCTATTACCGCTCGCGCAGCGACGACATGATCGTCTCGGCCGGCTACAACATCGCCGGCCCGGAAGTGGAAGAGGCGCTGCTGCGCCACCCCGCCGTGGCCGAATGCGGCGTGGTCGGGCGCGCCGATGCCGAGCGTGGCCAGATCGTCGAAGCGCACATCGTGCTGAAAGACGGCAGCCAGGCCAGCGATGCGCTGGCGGCCGAACTGCAGGATTTCGTGCGCCAGCAGATCGCCCCCTATAAATACCCGCGCGCCATCCGCTTCCTGCCTTCCCTGCCGCGCACGGAAACGGGCAAGCTGCAGCGCTTCAAACTTCGTACGGATACGCCATGAATATCGTCTGCATCGGCGGCGGCCCCGCCGGCCTGTATTTCAGCCTGCTCATGAAAAAGCAGAACCCGGATCACCGCATCACCGTCATCGAGCGCAACCGGCCGTATGACACGTTTGGCTGGGGCGTCGTGTTTTCCGACCAGACCCTGGGCAACCTGGCCAACGCGGACGAGCCGACCGCGCGCGCCATCCTGCAGGCGTTCAACCACTGGGACGATATCGAGATCCACTTCAAGGGCCAGACCGTGCGTTCCGGCGGCCATGGCTTTTGCGGCATCGGCCGCAAGCGCCTGCTCAACATCCTGCAGGCGCGCTGCGAGGAACTTGGCGTGCAGCTGGTGTTCGAGACGGAAGTGCAGGACGACCAGGCCATCGCGCAGCAGTACGGCGCCGACCTGGTGATCGCCAGCGACGGCTTGAACAGCCGCATCCGCACGCGCTATGCGGCCAGCTACCAGCCCGATATCGACCAGCGCCAGTGCCGCTTCGTCTGGCTCGGCACGCGCAAGAAATTCGAGGCGTTTACGTTTGCCTTCCGCCAGACGCCGCACGGCTGGTTCCAGGCGCATATCTATCAATACGACGGCGACACTTCCACCTTCATCGTCGAGACGCCCGAACACGTGTGGCGCGCGGCGGGCCTGGATACCATGAGCCAGGAAGAGGGCATCGCCTTTTGCGCCGCGCTGTTCGCCGAGGAGCTCGACGGGCAAGGATTGCTGAGCAATTCGCCGCACTTGCGCGGCTCGGCGCAGTGGATCACCTTCCCGCGCATCGTCTGCCGCCAATGGGTGCATGTACAGGACGGCGTGCCCGTCGTGCTGATGGGCGACGCGGCCCACACGGCGCATTACTCGATTGGCTCGGGCACCAAGCTGGCGCTGGAAGACGCCATCGAGCTGGCGCGCTGTTTCGGCCAGCATGGCGATAGCGATGCTGCGCTGGCCGCCTACCAGCAGCTGCGCGCCATCGAGGTGCTGAAAATCCAGAGCGCGGCGCGCAATTCCATGGAGTGGTTTGAAAACGTCGAGCGCTACAGCGCCATGGAAGCGCCGCAGTTCGCCTATTCCATGCTCACGCGCAGCCAGCGCATTTCGCATGAAAACCTGCGCCTGCGCGACCCCGCCTACGTGGCCGATTATGAACGGTGGCTGGCGCGGCGCGCGGGCGAGCAGGCTGGAGTGGCGATGCGGGACGAGGCCCTGCCGCCCATGCTCACGCCCTTCCGGCTGCGCGGCGTGCTGCTGAAAAACCGCATCGCCGTCTCGCCCATGGCGCAATACAGCGCCGTCGATGGCGTGGCGGGAGATTACCATCTGATGCACCTGGGCGCGCGCGCCATGGGCGGCGCGGGACTCGTGTTTGCCGAGATGACGTGCGTGTCGGCCGATGCGCGCATCACGCCCGCCTGCCCCGGCATGTACAGCGAAGCCCACACGCAGGCGTGGCGCCGCATCGTCGATTTCGTGCATGCGAACAGCGATGCGAAGATCGCCCTGCAACTGGGCCACGCGGGGCCGAAAGGCTCGACGCGGCCGATGTGGGACGGCATCGACCTGCCTTTGACGCACGGTAACTGGCCGCTGCTGGCGGCCTCGGAACAGCAATACCTGGCCGGCGTATCGCAAACGACGCGCGCGGCCACCGAAAGCGACCTGGCGCGCATCGAGCAGGACTTCGTGCGCGCCACCCTCGCCGCCGCCGTCGCCGGTTTCGACTGGCTGGAACTGCATTGCGCGCATGGTTATCTGCTGTCGAGTTTTATCTCGCCGCTGACCAACCGCCGCACGGACGACTATGGCGGCAGCCTGGAAAACCGCTGCCGCTATCCGCTGCGCGTGTTCCGCGCCATGCGTGCCGCCTGGCCGCAGGATAAACCGATGAGCGTGCGCATTTCGGCCCACGACTGGGTCGAAGGCGGCATCACGCCAGACGACGCGGTGCGCATCGCGCGCCTGTTCAAGCAGGCCGGCGCCGATTTGATCGACTGTTCCTCGGGCCAGGTGAGCAAACTCGAACAGCCCGTGTACGGGCGCATGTTCCAGGCGCCGTTCGCCGACCGCGTGCGCAACGAGGCGGGCATCGCCAGCATGGCCGTCGGCTCGATCTTCGAGGCGGATCACGCCAACAGCATCATCGCCGCCGGGCGCGCCGACCTGTGCGCCGTGGGCCGGCCGCACCTGGCCAACCCCGCCTGGACCCTGACGGAAATGGCGCGCATCGGCTACAGCGGCGCAGGCGCAGCGTGGCCGAAACAGTACCGGCCGGGCCAGCAGCAGCTGGAACGCAATCTGCAGCGCGAGCGCCAGCTGGCCGCCGCCAATACGGGCCTCACCCCGCAACAGGTGGCCGCGCGGCTGCTGGAAGGATGACATGAGCAAGGAACAATTGGACGGCGCATTGGCCGATAAACACGCGCTGGTGACGGGCGCCGGCAGCGGCATCGGCTTCGCGTGCGCGGGCGCCTTGCTGGACGCGGGCGCCAGGGTCACCCTGGCCGGGCGCGATGGTGCGCGGCTGGCGCGCGCGCGCATGCAGCTGGAAGAGGCGGGCCACGCGGGCAGGGTCGCCATCTGCGTGCTCGACGTGGCCGTGGAAGCGTCCGTGCAAGCGGGCTTCGCGCAGGCGGCCGCGCATTTCGGCCGCATCGATATATTGATCAATAACGCGGGCCAGGCGCATGCGGCGCCCTTCGGCAAGACGGATGCCGCCATCTGGCAGCAGATGCTGGCCGTGAACCTGACGGGCGTGTATCACTGCTGCCATGCCGCTATGCCGGCCATGCTGGAAGCGGGCTGGGGCCGCATCGTCAACGTGGCGTCGACGGCGGGCCTGAAGGGTTATCGCTACGTCAGCGCTTATGTCGCCGCCAAGCACGGCGTGATCGGCCTGACGCGCGCGCTGGCGCTGGAAGTGGCACCGCGCGGCGTCACCGTCAACGCCGTCTGCCCCGGCTACACGGAAACGGACATGGTGGCTCAGGCCGTGCAAAACATCGTGCGCAAGACGGGGCGCGGCGAAGACGCGGCGCGCGCGGAACTGGCGGCGTCCAATCCGCAGCAGCGGCTGGTGCAGCCGCGGGAAGTGGCCGATGCGGTGGCGTGGCTATGCCTGCCCGCGTCGGCCGCCATGAATGGACAATCGATCGCCGTCGCTGGCGGCGAAGTCATGTAACTGAGTGAAGACCATGGATAAAGAACCCGATAACATGCAGCACGAACCCGTGCAGGACGAAGCCATACCGGAAGAACCGGTGCTGGACCTGGCGAGCCGGCTGACGCAGGACCACCACCAGTCGCTGAAATTGTGGCTGCGCATGCTGTCATGTACGGTCAAAATCGAAAACGAGGTGCGCACGCGCTTGCGCGCCACCTTCGGCATCACCTTGCCCCGCTTCGACTTGATGGCGCAGCTCGAACGCTTTCCCGAAGGCTTGCGCATGGGCGAACTGTCCCGGCGCATGATGGTCACGGGCGGCAATATCACGGGCATCACCGACCAGCTGGAACAGGAAAAGCTGGTGGTGCGCGTGGTCGATCCGAAAGACCGCCGCTCCTACAGCGTCAAGCTGACGCCGGCGGGCCGGCGCGCGTTCGACGAGATGGCGCGCGTGCACGAAGGCTGGATCGCCGAACTGCTGCACGGCGTGACGCCGGACGACAAAACCCGCTTGATCGACCTGCTGTCGCACATGAAACAGCAGTTGAATAACACCCCCATAAAGGACTGAGCATGCGCCATCTACCCGGCCAGCCGCAAGACCTGCCAGGCAACCGCGCCAGCCTGGCGAGCTACGCCGCGCGGCATTTTCTGTTTTCCGTCGACGCAGGCGTCGCCACCTTGACCTTGCACCGGCCCGAGCGCAAGAATCCGCTCACTTTTGACTCGTATGCGGAATTGCGCGAGCTGTTTCGCGCGCTGGCGCATGCGGACGACGTCAAGGCCGTCATCATCACGGGCAGCGGCGACAATTTCTGCTCGGGCGGCGACGTGCACGACATCATCGGTCCCCTGACGCAGCTCGACATGCCAGGCTTGCTGGCCTTTACCCGCATGACAGGCGACGTGGTGAAAGCCATGCGCGCCTGCCCGCAGCCCATCATCGCTGCCATCGACGGCATTTGCGCGGGCGCCGGCGCCATGCTGGCGCTGGCCTCCGATATCCGCCTTGGCACGGCGCGCAGCAAGACGGCCTTTTTGTTTACCCGCGTGGGCCTGGCCGGCTGCGACATGGGCGCCTGCGCCTTGCTGCCGCGCGTGATTGGCCAGGGCCGCGCCGCCGAGCTGCTGTACACGGGGCGCTCCCTGGCCGGCGCCGAGGGTGAACGCTGGGGCTGGCTCAACCGCCTGGTTGAACCCGAGGAGCTGGCCGAGGCGGCGCAGCTGTTCGCGGCCGGCCTTGCCAGCGGTCCCACGTTCGCCCACGGCATGACGAAAAAAATGCTGCAGCAGGAGTGGAACATGGGCGTCGACGAAGCCATCGAGGCGGAAGCGCAGGCGCAGGCCATTTGCATGGCCACCAACGATTTCCACCGCGCCTATCACGCTTTCGTGGCGAAGGAAAAACCACAATTCGAGGGTAACTGACATGCGTGACATGAGCTATCTGGACTGGCCATTTTTCGAAGCGCGCCACGCCGAACTCGAACGCGAGCTCGATGCCTGGGCGACGCTGCACCTGGACGACGCGCATGGTGCCGATGTCGATGCGGCTTGCCGCGCGCTGGTGGCGCAACTGGGGCAGGGTGGTTGGCTCGCGCACGCCACCGGCACCGATGGCAAGATCGACACGCGCGCCATTTGCCTGATGCGCGAAACCCTGGCGCGCCACAATGGCCTGGCCGATTTCGCCTTTGCCATGCAGGGACTCGGTTCCGGCGCCATCGGCCTGTTTGGCAGTTTGGAGAACAAGGCGCGCTATCTGCCGGACGTGGCCAGCGGCAAGCGCATCGCCGCTTTTGCCCTGTCCGAACCGCAGGCCGGCTCCGACGTGGCGGCCATGGCGTGCGCGGCGCGCCGCGACGGCGACGAGTATGTGCTCGACGGCGAAAAGACGTGGATCTCGAATGGCGGCATCGCCGATTTTTACGTGGTGTTCGCCCGCACGGGCGAGGCGCCAGGCGCGCGCGGCATCAGCGCCTTCATCGTCGACGCCGACAATCCCGGCCTGGAAATCGCCGAGCGCATTGCCGTGATCGCACCGCATCCGCTGGCGCGCCTGCGCTTTGCCAATTGCCGCGTGCCCGTGTCGCAGCGCCTGGGCGAGGCGGGGCAGGGCTTCAAGGTGGCCATGGCGACACTCGACGTGTTTCGCACCTCGGTGGCCGCCGCCGCGCTGGGCTTTGCGCGGCGCGCCTTCGATGAAGCGCTGCGCCACGCGACAAAGCGCCAGATGTTTGGCCAGACCCTGGCCGACTTTCAGCTGACGCAGGCGAAACTGGCGCAGATGGCGACCGGCATCGATGCGGCCGCCTTGCTCACCTACCGCGCCGCCTGGCAGCGCGACCAGGGCCGCAAGGTGACGAAGGAAGCGGCGATGGCCAAGTTGACGGCCACGGAAACGGCGCAGCAGGTAATCGACGCGGCGGTGCAGCTGTTCGGCGGCATGGGCGTGGTGAGCGACCATCCGGTCGAGCGCCTGTACCGCGAAATTCGCGCCTTGCGCATCTACGAGGGCGCCAGCGAAGTACAGCAATTGATCATCGCGCGCGAATTGCTGCGCGAGGCGGCGGACGCATGACCCGCATCAACAACGAGGAAAGCAATATGCAAGTTTTACAACCACCGGGATGGGCCAGGCCGCGCGGCTATGCGAATGGCGTGGCCGCCAGCGGACGCACGGTGTACGTCAGCGGCATGATAGGCTGGGATGCGCAGGGCCAGTTTCATACGGACGATTTTGCGGGACAGGTGCGCCAGGCCTTGCAGAATATCGTCGCCGTGCTGGCCGAGGCGGGCGCCTTGCCCGAGCATATCGTGCGCATGAACTGGTATGTGCTCGACAAGAAGGAATACGTGGCGGCGTATCCGCAAATCGGCGTGGCCTACCGCGAGCTGATCGGCAAGCATTTTCCTGCCATGACGGCCGTGCAGGTGGCCGGCCTGATCGAGGATCGCGCCAGGGTGGAAATCGAGGTGACGGCCGTGCTGCCGCCATGATGGCTGCAGTAAACTGTTGTATTAAGTGCATTTCAATTGAAATAAATTAATGCAATTAATGCATTTCCTTGTGCTATATTGATATGCCGAAAATTCGCGGCAACTACACAGGGGGAGCGATGCAACAACAAATCATGCTGAAAATCAAGGCGGTGCAGCCCGTCACCTTGCTCGCTGGCGCCTTGCTGTGCATCGGTGCCGTGCCTGCCGCGTCGGCGCAATCCTTGCTCAACGGCGCGCAGGAAGCGCAGCTGTCCGCCTGGCTGGGCGAAGGTCCGCTGGCGCTGACGGCCATCTACACGAAGTCGGCGGGCGACACCTCGCGCGATTTTCACCTGGCGGCCGACGGCAGGGGACGCACGTTTTCCGTGATGCAGGCGAGCAACAGCGCCGGCCAGACCTGGCTGGTGGGCGGCTATAACCCGCAAAGCTGGAATTCGTCGGGCCACTACAACATGACACCGGAAGACCGCGACCGCACGGCCTTCATCTTCAACCTGACTTCGGGCCAGCATTTCCGGCAAACGCCGAAAACCTATGCGCTGGACTCGGTGGGGTCGTATCAGACCTTCAATGACATCAACGCCGGCCCCACCTTCGGCATCGGCGCCGATCTGGGCATGTCGGCGGACCTGAGCACGAACGGCATTTCTTCGCGCTACTCCTACATCGACCCGGCCAATGGCATCTTCGGCGCAAGTTTGCTCGATGGCACGCCGTACGGCTCCTATCCGAATGTCACGTTTGGCGCCATGCAAGTATTTAGCGTCAGCGCCGTGCCTGAGCCGGCGATGTTGCAGCTGTTGCTGGCCGGCTTGTTGCTTGTCGGTGCAGCTACCGTGCGGCACAGGAAATTGAGCGTGCCGCCGTTTGCAACGAGGCGTGTCAAGTAAGACAGAACGCTTTTACGGGATCGACAGTGCGGCGGAACAGGAACATGGTGCGCAGGACTGGCTGACGGCGATGGCGCGCGTGATTGCGGCCGTGCGGCGCATGATGGCGCGTCGTGCGGGCAAGAACTCGTCTCATCCTCATGTTAAAAATAATAATAAACAAATATCGGCATCAAGCGTTTAGACTTGCGCTTGCTGGTCGCCGAAGCGTCACGTGTAAGCAACTTTATGGAATCGCGCCGTGTTATTTAATTCATTTCCGTTCTTTCTGGTGTTTTTGCCGTTGGCGTTGCTGGGATACTTTCTCATTTCAAAGTATTCGCTGCGGCTATCCATAATTTTCCTGTTGCTGGCCTCGCTTGCATTCTATAGCTACTGGGACGTCGCCTACCTGCCGCTGCTGCTGTTGTCAATCTGCTGTAATTTCACTATTGGCCGAGTCGTCTCGAAGCGTCAGGAGACGGGCCGCAAGCGCGAGGCAAAGCGCTGGTTGTGGGCCGGACTGGCCTTCAATTTGTCGCTGCTGGTGTTTTTCAAGTATTTTGATTTTGTGATCAGCAATGTTGCCACCTTGACGGGAGCGCCATTTCAGCCGCTGGGGATTACCTTGCCCATTGGCATTTCGTTTTTCACCTTTACGCAAATCGCGTACCTCGTCGATTGCCACGCCGGAAAAGTCAAGGATTACCAGCCAGAAAGCTATGGTTTATTTGTGACCTACTTTCCGCACCTGATCGCTGGTCCCATTCTGCATCACAAGGAGATGATGCCGCAGTTCGTGCAGGCCGAATCGCATGTTTTCAGTCGCGGGCGCCTGATCGTCGGCCTTGCATTCTTCACGGTTGGTTTGTTCAAGAAAGTTATTCTGGCCGATGGGATCGCGCGCTACGTCGCTCCCGTCTTCGACCTCCATCACGCCCATTTGAGCATGCTGGAGGCCTGGGCCGGTGCGCTGGCATATACCTTCCAGCTGTATTTCGACTTCTCGGCTTACTGCGACATGGCCTACGGCTTGTCCTATATGTTCGGCATCATCTTGCCCATTAACTTTTTCTCGCCATACAAGGCGACCTCGATCATCGATTTCTGGCGCCGATGGCACATCACGCTGTCCAATTTCCTGCGCGATTATCTATATATCCCCCTGGGGGGGAACCGCAAGGGCGGGTTCTTGCGTTACCGCAATCTACTGATCACGATGCTGCTGGGCGGACTCTGGCACGGCGCCAACTGGACCTTCGTGGTATGGGGCGGCTTGCACGGCTTTTATCTCATCGTCAACCATGCGCTGCGCCACCTGTTGGGCCAGCGCAGCAACCTGGTGGTACGCGCTGGCGGCGCATTGGCGACTTTTTTTGCCGTGGTGCTGGCTTGGGTCTTTTTTCGCGCCAGTTCCATCGACGCGGCGCTGGATGTGCTCCAGGCCATGTGCGGCGGCACGCTGACGCCCGCCATGCAGGAAAGCATGCTGGGTGTGAACCGCATCATGCAGCTGAGTTCCTGCCTGTGGTGGCTGGGCGTCTGTGCCGCCATCATTTTTTTCATGCCGAATGTGTATGAGCTGCTGGGGCGAGGCTTGCGCGTGTCGACGGAGCAGCGCCTGGAAAGTGACCGGGGCAGCGTCCTGTTGGGGGCCATGTTGATGCTGTGCCTGGTCTTGCTGGCAATTAGTGAGACGCGTGGCGTTTCTGAATTCTTGTATTTTAATTTCTGATAAATCATATGCGCTCTATATTTGCGATAGGCCTGGGTGTCCTGGGTACGGCACTGGTGTTGGAAGCGTTGCTGCAATGCCTGCCGGTGGTGTCCGGCCTGCGCATGGAACAGAGCAGCGAGCAGCGCCCGTATGCCCGCTATCTGCCGCAGCAGGACTACGTGTATTCGCACGGCTGGGCCCTGGCGAATGCCCGGCATGGCAAGACAAATCGGCAGGGCTTTACCAACTCTCCTGATTTTAAGGATGGTGCGGCCGTTCTTGTCATCGGTGACAGCTTTATCGAAAGCTTGATGCTGGAGTATCCGGAAACCCTGCAAGGCCGGCTGGCTCAGACACTGGGCGGCGGCGTGTATGCCGCTTCCGCCTCGGGAAACGGGTTTGCCGATGCGCTGGAAGTGTTGCGTTATACGCGTGCGCAGCTGCATCCGCGCACGGTGGTGATGTTTGTCGAGCCGATGGACATGCTCGACATCCTGGCGCCAGCACAGCGGGGCCATAGCATGTTTGTCAGCGAGGGAAACAATATCAAGCTGGTGCACGTCCCGTATGTCGAGTCCAAGGTCAAGCGGCTAGTTTCCTATTCGGCCCTGGTCCGTTATATCTATTACAACTTGAAGTTTCCTGACTGGTTGATGAGCCAGTTGCGCCGCAGTTCCCCTGGCGCGGCACAGGAGCTGGCCGCCGGCGCGCCTGATGCACGCCGCGCTGCCGCGCTTGAATACTACATGACGCAATTGCGCGCGCTGGGCGGCGCTGACGATACGCGCTTTATCTTCGTGGTCGATGCTGACCGGAACATGCTGTATGCGCCGCGGAAGGCGGTGCCGAACTGGAAAGCCGGTGATCGCACATTTTTTATCCAGAGTGCAATGCGACATGGCTATCAGGTGGTGGACATGCAGCCCATATTCGCGCGCCATTGGGAGCAACAGCGCGAGCGCATGGATTTCCTGCCGGCGGACGGCCATTGGAACCCTGTGGCGCACGATCTGGCGGCGCAGCAAATCCTGCCCTTGCTGCCTTCGGCATCGCCTGCGTTGCCGGCGCCATTGCGCCAGGTGGCAGGACACTGAGGCGCCGGCCCCACGCACGCGCCCGATTGCCGGACTGTCAATGGCCGGAACTAGCCTGTATAATGCCGCTGCGCGTGTCGCCATCGTACAATGGATAGTACAAGGTCCTCCTAAGACTTAAATGCAGGTTCGATTCCTGCTGGCGACACCACGTTTCCACGCAACGCGCGTCGGCAGCCTGTGATCATCCAGGCGGTAATTACTGGTCGATGGCGATTGAAGTCCGAGTTATCGGTACAATGCGTGCTTCATTCATCCAATCGGCGGCTGTTTTGCACACCACGCGGTGTGCGCGAGACGGCGCCCGAGCACTCTTACTCATTATGGCTGTCATTTCTCTTTCATCGGCGCAACTTGCGTTCGGTCACGTCGCGCTGCTCGATCACGCGGAATTTTCACTGGAAACCACGGAGCGGGTCGGCTTGATCGGCCGTAACGGCACGGGTAAATCGTCGCTGTTGAAGGTTATTTCGGGCAAGTTCAAGCTCGATGACGGCTTGTTGGTCATGCAGCAAGGCATCAAGATCGCGTATGTGGAGCAGGAACCGCAATTCGACCCGGACATGTCCGTGTTCGACGCCGTCGCTTCCGGCATGGGCGAATCGCAGGCGTGGCTGAAGGAATACGATGCGCTGACGGGCCAGTTTGGTCAGGGCAATGACGACGAACTGATGGAACGCATGCACGACATCCAGGTCAAACTCGATGCGGCCGATGCGTGGAGCTTGCCGAACAAGGTGGAAACCGTACTCGACCGTCTGAACCTGACGGGCGACATGGCCATGAAAACCCTGTCCGGCGGGATGCAAAAGCGCGTGGCGCTGGCGCGTGCGCTGGTGTCGGCGCCTGACGTGCTGCTGCTCGATGAGCCGACCAACCATCTGGATTTCAGCTCCATCCTGTGGCTGGAAGGCTTGTTGCGCGACTTCAAGGGCAGCGTGCTGTTCATTACCCATGACCGCTCCTTCCTCGACAACGTTGCCACGCGCATCATCGAACTCGACCGCGGCCGCTTGCTGTCGTATCCGGGCAACTTCACGGCGTACCAGACCCGCAAGGCGGAACAGCTGGAAATCGAGGAAGTGGAAAACGCCAAGTTCGACAAGTTCCTGGCGCAGGAGGAAGTGTGGATACGCAAGGGTGTCAAGGCGCGCCGCGTGCGTGACGAAGGCCGCGTGCGCCGTCTGGAAGCGCTGCGTCTGACGCGCAATGCGCGCCGCGACCAGCAGGGACAAGTCAAGCTGGACGTCTCGGCCGGCGAACGCTCGGGCAAGATCGTGGCGGACCTGGAAAACGTTTCCAAGATTTATGGCGACAAGGTCATCGTCAAGGATTTCAGCGCCACCATCTTGCGCGGCGACAAGGTTGGCCTGATCGGCGCCAACGGTGCCGGCAAGACCACCTTGCTGAAGATGATCCTCGGCCAGGAAGAGTCGGACACGGGCAGCATCCGCCTGGGTACCAAGCTGCAAGTGGCGTATTTCGACCAGATGCGCACGCAGCTGAACGAAGAGGCGAACCTGATGGAAACCATCGCGCCAGGCAGCGACTGGGTCGAGATCAATGGCCAGCGCCGTCACGTGATGACGTATTTGAACGATTTCCTGTTCGCGCCGGAACGCGCCCGTTCGCCCGTCAAGTCGCTGTCCGGTGGCGAGCGCAACCGTTTGCTGCTGGCGCGCCTGTTCGCCAAGCCAGCCAACGTGCTGGTGCTCGATGAGCCGACCAATGACTTGGATATCGATACCCTGGAATTGCTGGAAGAGTTGCTGGAAGAATACACCGGCACCGTTTTCCTCGTCAGCCATGACCGCACCTTCCTCGACAACGTGGTCACGCAAGTGATCGTCGCCGAAGGCGAGGGCAAGTGGCGCGAATTCGTCGGCGGCTACACGGACTGGGAGCGCGTGCGCACCTTGCCGATCGCCACGGCGCCCGCCAGCAAGCCGGCCGTGAAGGTCGAGGCTGCCGCGCCGGCCGCCAAGCAGAAAAAGCTCAGCTACAAGGAACAGCGCGAACTGGAAGAGTTGCCGAAACTGATCGCCAAGCTGGAAGATGAGCAGTCGGTGCTGGCCGCCGAACTGTCGCACCCGGACTTCTACAAGAAGACGCCGGCCGAAGGCAAGCGCCTGAACGCGCGCGTGGCCGAGATCGAAGGCGAACTGCTGGAAGCGCTGGAAAAGTGGGAACTGATCGAGGCGCGCACCAATAGTTGATGCTTTTTTGCATACCCTGTTGTAATTAAGTCAGGATTATTTGCCACGGCAACGGTTCAGCTTGATATAATTATATAATTATATTTATTACATCGGGGGATGCATGTTTGTCATGAAAAACATGCGCTCCGGACCACCGCGTCCGGTGCGCGGTTCCACCTCCGGTGCGCAGCAGCATGTTTGACCGCGCCGCCTTGCCCCGGGTAGCGCCATTCCTGGCCTATCTCTCCTTCATTGTCATTGCCGACGTGCTCGGCCGCTTGGGCGTTGCCGCGCAGGACTTGCGCTGGCTGTACGCCATCAAGATAGCCGTCGTGCTGGGCCTGTTGTTGTACTGGCGCCGCAGTTACACGGAATTGCTGTGGACGCCGTTGGGCGCGCGTGCCATTCTCGGAGCGCTGGTCAGCGGTGTTGTTGTTTTTCTGCTGTGGATCAATCTCGACGCCAGCTGGATGCGCATCGGCAATCCGGACGGCTTCGATCCCCGCACCGATGGCCGCATCGAGTGGAGCCTGGTGGTGCTGCGCATCGCCGGCGCGGCGCTGGTGGTGCCCGTGATGGAGGAGCTGTTCTGGCGTTCCTTCCTGCTGCGCTGGATCGACAGGCCGGATTTTTTGCGGGCCGATCCGCGTCTGGCCAGCGCCAAGGCCTTCGCCATCAGCGTGTTGCTGTTTGGCTTTGAACATAATTTGTGGCTGGCCGGCATGGTGGCCGGTGCGGCATATAGTTTGTTGTACATGCGTAGCCAGTCCCTGTGGTCGCCGATCCTCGCGCATGGCGTGACGAACGGCGTGTTGGGGCTCTGGATTATTTCTGGTGGGCATTGGATTTACTGGTAGTATTGCCTATCAACTGTGTGATCTTTCAAAGACAAAACCATGTTGAATTCCTTGCGTAAAAAAGCCGTTGCCGCCGCCTTCATGGCCAGCCCGCGTTTGCCGGCTGCGCTGTTTCTCCTGGGCACCCTGGCCAGCGGCGCCGCCCTGGCCGACATCAGCGACACCATCAAGCCTTTCGTTGCCACCTCGTATTCGTACGACGACAACCTGATGCGCTTGCCGGACGACGTGCCCGGTTTTTCCGGTCCCCGTTCGGATACGTCGAGGATGCTGCAGGCGGGCTTCCTGTTCAACCGTCCCATCGGCCGCCAGGTACTGACGGGCCAGGCCAAGTGGTCGAAGGTGAGCTTCAACCGCTTCAGCCAGTTCGACTACGATGGCAAGGATTATCTGGCCGACCTGGAGTGGCACATCGCCAACCACCTCGAAGGCCATGTGGGCGCCAGTTATTCGCAGACCCTGACGCCGTTCAGCGACTTCCAGAGCACGGTGCGCAATTTGCGCACGCAGCGCCGCGAGTACGTGAATGGCGCCTGGCGCTTCCACCCCAGCTGGCGCGTGCGCGGCGGCCTGTCGCGCGACCGCTACTCGTATGACTTGCCGTCGCAAGCGTTTTCCAACTGGACGGAAGACGCGACGGAGTTGGGCGTCGACTACCTGGCGCGCAGCAATAGCCGCGTCGGCCTGCAGTTGCGCCACCTGAATGGCAAGTATCCGAACCGCGGCGCGTTCGATGCCACTGTGTACGGCAACGGCTATCGCCAGGACGAGATCAAGGCCAATGTCTTCTGGGATTACAGCGACATCACGCAGGTGGAATTCCTCGGTGGCTGGGTACGCCATCGCAACAACTTGCTGTCCGGGCGCGACACCAGCGGCACGAATGGCCGGCTGAGCGTGTACTGGAAGCCTTTGGGCAAGGTCAATTTTACGGGCATCGTCTGGCGTGAATTCGGTTCCGTCGACAATTCGCTGGTGACAAGCAGCCTGAACACGGGGGGCAGCCTGGGCGCCACATGGACGGCCACCTCGAAGGTGCGCGTCGATGCCCAGCTACGCCAGGAACGGCGCGATTTCGAAGCCGTCAGCGGCCTGGTGCTGCCCGGCGACGGGCGCGACACCACGCGCACCGCTTCGCTGGGCGCCACGTATGCGCCGCACCGGAAAATCCAGCTTGGCGTGCGCCTGTTCCACGAGCGGCGCGAAGGCGTCGCCATCATCGATAGCGGCAGCTATCGGGCCAAGGGCATTTCCTTCAATGGCAGCGTCCAGTTTTAAAGATCAACATGACTGTCAATGATATACCCCTGATTTCGTTTTTTCAGCGCGTCCTCGACCCGATCATCATCATGGGCTTGCTGTACCTGATGACGGTTCTGTCGGGTTCGCCCTTTACCGGCTATACGCTGGTGCTGATGATACTGGCCGTCTTCATTTCGTCGACGGTGTACCAGCACGTCGACCCCTACCGTACCTGGCGCAGCGGCCGCATGCTGGCGTATGCGCGCGATATCCTCGTCGGCTGGACGATCGTCGCGCTGATTCTCATCTTCCTGGGCTCGGCCACGGGCCTGGCCTATCATTTCGATACCGAGGTGGTGCTGGCCTGGTTTGTCCTCACGCCCTTCGTGCTGCTGGCCGGGCACCTGGCCGGGCGCCGGTTCAGTCTGCGTCCGGACAGCGACAGCGAAGTGCGCTCGGTGGTCATCATCGGCGCCAATGACGCGAGCCTGAAGTTTGCCGCCACCGTCGAGCGCAATGCCAACCTGTTCATGCAGGTGCATGGCTTCTTCGACGACCGCACGGACGACCGCTGGCCGGAAAAAATGCGCGAACCGATGCTGGGGCGCATGGACGATATCGCCACCTACGTGCGCGAACACAATATCAAGATGATCTTCATCAGTCAGCCGATTTCGGCCCAGCCGCGCATCCGCAAGATGCTCGACGAGCTTGAAGATACGACGGCTTCCGTGTATTTCTTGCCCGATATTTATATCTTCGACCTGATGCAGGCGCGCTTCGACAACGTGGGCGGCATGCCCGTGATCGCCATCCGCGAATCGCCGTTCACGGGCTTTAACAGCATGGTCAAACGGGGCAGCGACATCGTGCTGGGGCTGGTGATCCAGGTGCTGCTGCTGCCGGTCATGCTGGTCATCGCCATCGCCGTCAAAAGCACCTCGAAGGGGCCGGTGATTTTCCGCCAGCGCCGCTATGGCCTGTATGGCGAGGAGATCGTCGTCTACAAGTTCCGTTCCATGACGGTGGGCGAAGACGGCGATACGGTGGTGCAGGCCACCAAGAACGACCAGCGCGTGACGCGCGTCGGCGCCTTTCTGCGCCGCAGCTCGCTCGATGAGCTGCCGCAATTTCTCAACGTCCTGCAGGGCCGCATGAGCATCGTCGGTCCGCGTCCCCACGCGGTGGTGCACAACGAGCAGTACCGCAAGCTGATCAAGGGCTACATGCTGCGCCACAAGGTCAAGCCCGGCATCACGGGCTGGGCCCAGGTCAACGGTTTGCGGGGCGAGACGGAAACGCTCGACAAGATGGAGGCGCGCATCCATTTCGACCTCGATTACCTGCGCAACTGGTCGCTGTGGCTGGATCTGTGGATTATCGCGCGCACGGTGAAAGTGGTGCTGGCGCGCGAGAACGCCCATTGAGCGCCAGTATGCTGCCTGCAGGAAAAAATAGCGTTTGAATATACTTTGCACGGAGTCAATACGCGTTAAAATGGAGCATCTTTAGAGTACCAGCATAGAGCACCAGCGCATCACGCGACCACTCCGCGCTCACCCTGCCGCGAGTCGTGCCGGCCATGCGCCATTACTTTCCTCTTGGAAAGGGTTCGACGAAGGGTGCAGTATCCGGCCTTGCCCCTGCCGGTCGTAGCGTCAGCCTGACGGGCAGCCGTCAGGGACGGCACGCGCCAACTATCATTGTTAAAGTCAGTCTGTACCGTGCAATACATAATTTTTTGCAATGAAGTAGACTGCGGAAATAGTTGTTTTTATATCTCATTAGTAGATTTTTAAGCAAATATTTTGCTTGTCGTCATGCATTGTGTGTATTATGTTTACAATATTATTAATTATTTGACGAATAACTATTTTTCGGAGGAATCTGAGCAGTGCAGCCTGGCCATGCAGCCGGCACGCCGCGCCGGATTTTTCCAGCCGTCATACCCGTCATCCGAAGGAGCTCGCTTGAACCACTTTATTCATTCCCGTCCCGCGCCACGTCTGTTGTGCGCCGCCCTGGTCCTGCTGGCCGCCGCCGGTCTGTCGGCCTGCGGCAACAAGGAAAAAAAGGCTGGCCAGGCGCTGGCCAGCGTGAACGGCGAAGAAATCACCGTCCTGCAGTTGAATGAAGAGTTGCAGCGGGCCGGCGTGCAGGCGCCGCAGCAGGCCGCGGCCAGCAAGCAGTTGCTCGAGTCGCTGATCGACCGCCAGCTGCTGCAGAATGAAGCGGCCAAGGAAAAGGTCGACCGCGATCCGAAAGTCATGCAAGCCATCGAGCGCGCCAAGGCGCTGATCGTTGCCCAGGCATACATGCAAAAACGCATCGGCGCGGCCACCCGCCCGAGCAAGGCCGAAGTGGAAGAGTACTTCGCGAAAAACCCCCTGTTCTTCAGCCAGCGCAAGCAATTCGATTTGCGCGAGCTGGTCATTCCGACGGCGGCGCTGAACGATGAACTCAAGGCCGTCATGGACCGCGCCAAGTCGCTGGAAGATGTGGCGCAATGGCTCGACGAACACAAGATCGCGTTTGGCCGCACCCAGGTGTCGCGCACCAGCGCCGACCTGGCGCCCGAACTGAGCGGCAAACTGCAGTCGATGCCCAAGGGCCAGCTGTTCATCGTGCGCGAAGGCGAGCGCAGCCTGCTCATCGCGCTGGCCGATATCAAGGATAGCCCGGTGGGCCTGGACGCGGCCGCGCCGCAAATCGAACAGTTCCTGGCCAACAAGAAGAACAAGGATGCGGCCGAAGCCGAGCTGAAGCGTCTGCGCGCCAGCGCCAAGATCGAGTATTTCAACAAGGATGCGGCGGCCTCGGCATCTGCCACTGCAGCGGCGGCACCAGCGGCAGCGGCGCCGGCGAACAGCGCGCATGAAGCCAACGAGCGCGGCGTAGCGGGTTTGAAATAAGTGACGTATCAACAAGTAGTTAAACATCAGCAATCTACCAACGGGAATCTGTAATCATGAAACGACTCGCAAACTGGATGATGGCGGCCTTCCTGGCCCTCGCCGCAGGCATGGCCGGTGCAGCCGATGTCCCCCTCGGGGCTGGTGATGTGCTGAAAATTTCCGTCTACGGCAATCCGGATCTGGGCCTGGAGACGCGCGTCAGCGAAGCGGGGGAAATCACCTTCCCGCTGGTGGGCGCGGTAGCGATCGGCGGTTTGTCCACCTCGGCAGCGGAAAAGAAACTGGGCGGCCTGCTCGAGAGCGGCGGCTTCCTGCGCAAGGCGCAAGTGAACATCATCGTCACCAGCCTGCAAAGCCAGCAGGCGTCCGTGCTGGGCCAAGTGAACCGCCCGGGCCGCTATCCGGTGGAAGGCAAGCGCAGCGTGATGGACATGCTGGCCATGGCCGGCGGCGTCAGTACTGACGGCGCCGACCAGATCACCGTGATCCGCAAGCGCGGCGGCACTGCCACGCGCGACGTGGCCGATATCCTCGACATCGTGCGCAACGGCGACCTGAAGGGCGACACGGAAGTGGGCGGCAACGACATCATCTACGTCGAACGCGCGCCGCGCTTCTATATCTACGGCGAAGTGCAGCGCCCGGGCGCCTTCCGCCTGGAACGCAACATGACCGTGCTGCAAGCCCTGTCCGTGGGCGGCGGTCTGACGGTGCGCGGCACCGAACGCGGCGTGCGCGTCAAGCGCCGCAATGCGGAAGGGCAGATGGAAGTGCTGCCGGTCAAGCATGACGACCTGCTGCGCGTCGACGATGTCGTGTATGTCCAGGAAAGCCTGTTCTAAGAGCAACTGGCTCCCTACCTTTTTGTATTGAAAGTTTCCAAATGAACCTCACCCAACTATTGCTGATTCTTCGGGCACGCAAGAAGATCGTGCTGCTGACCTTGATGATCACCGTGGCGCTGGCGCTGGGCGTCAGCCTGGTGCTGCCGAAGACCTACAAGGCCACCAGCACCTTGCTGATGAACTACAAGGGCGTCGATCCCCTGACCGGCATGACCATGCCGGGGCAGTTGCTGCCCGGCTACATGGCGACCCAGGTCGATATTATCGGCAGCAAGAACGTCGCCCTGCGCGTCGTCGACCAGCTGGAGCTGGCGCGCAGCCCCGCCGTGATCGCCCAGTTCAATGACGCGGCGCAAGGCAAGGGCACGGTGCGCGACTGGCTGGCCGACTTGCTGCTGAAGAAACTCGAAGTGATGCCGTCGCGCGAAAGCAGCGTGGTCGATGTCAGCTTCAAGGGCGCCGACCCGCAATTCGTCGCGGCCGTCTCGAACGCCTTTGCGGAACAGTATCAAAAGGTCAGCATCCAGCTGAAGGTCGACCCGATGCGCAAGGCGACGACGTACTTCGATGACCAGACCAAATTGCTGCGCGATAACGTCGAGCGCGCGCAAAGCCGTTTGTCGAAATACCAGCAAGATAACGGCATCGTCAGCGTCGACAACCGCCTCGACGTGGAATCGAACCGCCTGAACGACCTGTCGGCGCAACTGGTGCTGGCGCAGGGCCAGGCCATGGAAGCCAATTCGCGCCAGCGCATGGCGCAGGGCGGCAACCTGTCCGAATCGCCGGACGTGGCGTCGAATCCGCTGATCCAGAGCCTGAAGCTGGGCCTGGGCAACGCCGAGGGTAAATTGGCCGAGCTGGGCCAGCGCCTGGACCGCAATCACCCGCAATATCAAAGCGCCAAGGCGGAAGTGGACAAGCTGCGCCGCGACCTGGCCGAGCAGACGCGCGCCACCTCGCAAAGCGTGGGCAACAATGCACAGATCCTGCAGCAGCGCGAAGGCGCGATCCGCGCCGCACTGGCGGCGCAAAAAGCCAAGGTGCTGGAACTGAACCGGACGCGCGATGAAATGGGCGTGCTGAGCAAGGATGTGGAAAGCGCCCAGCGCGCCTTCGACGTGACCTCGCAGCGCCTGTCGCAGACGCGCATCGAAGGCCAGGCAGAACAGTCCGATATCGCCATGCTGAACCCGGCCACGGCGCCGATCGAGCCGGACAGCCCGAAGATTCCCCGCAACGTGCTGCTGTCGATTTTCCTCGGCCTCATGCTGGGCTGCGGCATCGCGCTGCTGGCCGAATTGCTGGACCGCCGTATCCGTTCCGACCAGGACCTGAGCGAAGTGCTGCAGATTCCCGTGTTCGGCGTGGTCGACTGGAAACCGAAACAGCGCCGCATGCGCGGTATGCTGCCGCGCCGCTTGCGCCTGAACTGAGATGGAACCTATCATGACTTCAAGTCCACACCTTCTGAATACCACCGCACCGCTGGTGCGCGGCGCCGATTCCAGCATAGGCGGCCTGTTGCTCGAATCGGGCAAGATCACGCCGGAAAACGCCGAACGCGTGCTGCGCATGCAAAAGGAACTGGGCATCCGCTTCGGCGAAGCGGCCCTGCGCCTGGGCCTGATCACGGAAGCCGATATCGAGCAAGTGCTGGCGCGCCAGTTCGACTATCCCTATCTGCAGCCGGGCGCCGGCAAGTATCCGCAGGAACTGGTGGCCGCCTACCAGCCATTCAGCCACCAGGTGGAAACCCTGCGCGCCGTGCGCAGCCAGCTGATGCTGCGTTGGTTCGCCCGCGGCAGCAAGTCGCTGGTGGTGCTGGGCATGGAGCCGGGCGACGGTGCCAGCCTGTTCGCCGCCAACCTGGCCGTGGTGTTTTCCCAGCTGGGCGAGCACACCTTGCTGGTCGACGCCAACCTGCGCGCACCGCGCCAGCAGGAAATCTTCGACCTGAAGACACGCCAGGGCCTGTCCGACGTGCTGGCCGGCCGCGCCGAACTCGATATCATCGCCAAGGTGGAATCGTTTGTCGCGCTGTCGGTGCTGGCTGCCGGCACTTTGCCGCCGAATCCGCAGGAATTGCTGAGCCGGACCTCCTTCGTCACGCTCAACAAGCAGCTGGAAAGCCGCTACGACGTGGTGCTTTACGACGTGCCGGCGTATGCCACCGGTTCCGATGCGCTGGCCGTGGCCGCGCGTGCCGGCGGCGTGCTGCTGGTGGCGCGCAAGAACAAGACGCCGATGGCGGAAGTGGCAGCCATGGCCGAGCAAATGACGCATAGCGGCGCCCAGGTGGTCGGTTCCGTGATGGTCGACTTTTGATGACTGCGCCTGGCCATGCCATGCCGCCGGCACGGTCCGGCCGGTCCGCCGTGCCGGACTGGCTGCCGCTGGCGCTGGGCTTCCTGGCCATGCTCGCGCCCAGCCTGGTCGGACTGTTCCGCGGCATCTGGTCCACCGAAGAGCAGGCGCACGGCCCCATCATCCTGGCCCTGTCGCTGTGGCTGATCTACCGCAAATGGCCCGAGATGCTGGCGCAGAGCGCCGGCGCCCGTCCGGCCCGCGCCGGCTGGCCGCTGCTGGCCGCCGCGCTGCTGCTGTATGTGCTGGGCCGTTCGCAGCACATCCTGTCGCTGGAAATCCTCGCCCTGATCGGCACCGGCCTGGCCCTGCTGCTGCTCAAGCGCGGCTGGATTGCCGCGCGCGTGCTGTGGTTTCCCTTCTTTTTCATGCTGTTCATGGTGCCGCTGCCGCTGCCGCTGGTGACGACCCTGACCATGCCGATGAAAATGGCCGTTTCGTATGTCACCGAACACCTGCTTTTCCTGGCCGGCTATCCGATCGCCCGCAATGGCGTGATCCTGCAGATCGGCCAGTACCAACTGCTGGTGGCCGACGCCTGCGCCGGCTTGCAGACCCTGCTCACGCTGGAAGCGCTGGGCCTGTTTTACCTGAACCTGGTGCGGCATACTTCGCCGTTCCGCAACATCGTGCTGGCCCTGCTGATCGTGCCGATTTCCTTTACCGCCAATGTCATCCGCGTGATCGTGCTGACCCTGATCACGTATTACTTCGGCGACGCGGCCGGGCAGGGCTTTCTGCATGGCTTCGCCGGCATGGTGCTGTTCATTTCCGCGCTGCTGCTGATCCTCAGTGTCGACAGCCTGCTGCAGTGGATCGTGCGCAGGCGCCAGGCGGGCCGCGCGCCAGCCATGGGAGCGTCGACATGAACGCGGCGCTGCGCAAGAACATGCTGCTGGGCGCCTTGCTGCTGGGCGCGGCCATCCTCAGCCACGGCGTGGCGCCGGGCGTGAAGCTGGCCGACCAGCGCCCGAGTTTTTCGCTGGAAACGGCGATACCGCAAGCGTTCGGCGAGTGGCGGGTCGACAGTTCCATCGTGCCGCTGCAGGTGGATCCGGAAACCCAGGAACGCCTGAACAAGATCTACAACCAGACCTTGTCGCGCACCTACATCAATGCGCATGGCGAACGGGTGATGCTGTCGATCGCCTACGGCGGCGACCAGAGCGACAACATGGGCGTGCACAAGCCGGAAGTGTGCTACGCGGCCCAGGGTTTCCAGGTCGAACGCGACGAATACGGCGAGCTGGCCTCGGCCTACGGCAGCCTGCCCGTGAAGCGCTTGTTGGCCGTGAATGGCAACCGCAGCGAACCCATCACGTACTGGATCACCATCGGCGACAAGATCAGCAAGGTCGGCATGCAGCAGCGCCTGGAGCAATTGCGCTACGGCCTGACGGGCACCGTCGCCGACGCCATGCTGTTCCGCGTCTCGAGCATCGATACGGATTTGCCGCGCGCGTACCGCTTGCAGGCCGATTTCGTCAATGGCTTGCTGGCCAGTATGCCGCCGGCGGAGCGTGGCCGCCTGATCGGCGCGCCGTCCCGTTGAGGCGCAGCGAAGCAGATAGCGAGAATCATGAGTAGCGACATCAACAAGAAAAGCGTCAGCGCCGTCAAGTGGGCGGCGATGGGCACGGTCCTCATGTTTGGCCTGCAGCTGGTCACGCAAGTGGTGCTGGCGCGCCTGCTGGGGCCGGAAAACTACGGCTTGTTTGCCATGGGACTGATCGTGCTGACATTTAGCAACTTCCTGGCCGATTTCGGTTTTTCCTGGGGGCTGGTGCAGAACCGCACGCTCAGCGAGGAAGATGTGCGCTTTACCGTGACGTGGCAGGCGCTGACGGGCCTGGCGGCCATGACCTTGCTGTTTTTCATGGCGCCCTGGATCGCTGCGTATTTCAAGGAGCCGCGCATCGCGCCCGTGATCGCGTGGATGAGCCTGACCTGCCTGCTGAACGCGCTGACGGCACCGGGTAGCAGCCTGCTGCGGCGCGCCCTCGATTTCCGCTGGCTCAACATCATCCAGGTGAGCAGCTACATCGTCGGCTACCTGCTGGTGGGCTTGCCGCTCGCGTATGCGGGCGCCGGCGTGTGGACTCTCGTGTGCGCCTGGCTGGGACAGGCGGCCACGGCGCTGGTCCTGACGTATGCGCGCACGCGTTTCTCGCTCAAGCCGCTGCTGTGGTACGAGGGCGCGCGGCGCTCGACGAATGTGGGCGTGACGGTGTTCGTGACGAATCTGTGCAACTGGTGCCTGAACAATATGGACCGCGTGTTCCTGGGCCGCTTCCTGAATGCCCACGCGGTGGGCGTGTATGCGGTCGGCTACAACCTGGCCAATACGCCCAATTCGCTGTTCCTGAGCGCCTTGCAGCCGGCGTTCCTGGCCACGGGCGCCAAGCTGCAGGACGATTTGCCGCGCCTGCGCGACACCTATCTGTCGGTGCTGGCGACCATCTGGATCATCATCCTGCCGCTGTTCGTGCTGCTGGCGATGACGGCGCCGGACTTGATCGGCGTGTTGTACGGCAAGGTGTGGCAAGAGTCGGGCATCGTGCTGAGCATCCTGGCGCTGGCCATGCCCGCGTACATCACGTGGGGCATGTCGACGCCGATTTTATGGAATACGGGCGGCAAGCACCTGGAAAGCCTGCTGCAGCTGCCGCTGATCGTGCTGGCCGGCGCGGCGCTGGTGCTGTGGGCGGAGCAGGGCGGGGCGGTGGTCGCCATGATCGCCGCCGGCACCCTGCTGGCGCGCGCGCTGGTGGTGGGTACGGTGGCGTGCCTGCGCCTGCAGGTGGGGCTGGGCGAACTGGCGCCACTGGCCGCGCGCGGCCTGGCGATGGGCTTGCTGGCCGCCGCCGGCAGCTGGGGCGGCGCCATGTTGGGCGGCCTGGGCGGCAGCCATCCGCTGCCGGCATTCCTGGGCGGCGCGCTGTTCGGCGGCGTGACCCTGCTGCTGGCCGTGCTGGCCTGGCCCGAACTGCTGGGCACGCGCGCGGTGGGCATGCTGGCCCGTTTCAGCCCGCCGCTGCCGGCCAGGGTGGTCTCTTATCTGCGCGCCCGCTGTGGCGCGCGCGACAACTTACTGGATACGCGAGAACTACATGAGTGAAATACTGTTTGGCCTGTTTGCCGTGGTCGCCGCGCTGGTGGTGGTGTTCGTGATCGCCTTGAGCATTCATTGGGGCAACAAGCGCGAGACGGGACTGGTGCCCTATGTGTTCTATCCGGTACTGCTGTCGATCGCCGTGGCGGCCATTTTGTCGAACCGCGATATCTCTGGCGATGAGCTCCAGATGGGCATGCAGGCGATGGTGCGCAACCCGGCCAGCGCCTGGTTTGGCCGGCTCACGTCCCTGTTCGTGATCTTTGCCTGCGGCGAGCGCATATTGCACCGCCTGACTTCGCGCGACAAGATCCAGCCGATGCCGATGCTGCTGTTCTGGGCGCTGTTCGTGTACTTCCTCAGCAATATTGTCAGTCCGGCCCTGTTGGGGCGCCATACCAGTGTCTCGCATGAATACCTGTACATGTTCCTGGCCGGCTATGCGGCGCTGCTGATGACGCCGAAAGAGGTCGACCTGAGCGTCATTTCGATGCGCAACGCCACCTTGCTGTTCCTGGTGCTCAGCGCGGCCGTGTTTGTCTGGAAGCCGAACATGGTCATCAACAAGAGTTACCACGGCCTGATTCCCTTCCTCAGCATTCGCTATACGGGCCTGGCCAATCACGCCAACAGCTTGGGACCGATGGTGGTGGTGTTCCTGTTGTGCCTGTGGCGCAAGCCCTATGCCTCGCACCTGCTGAACCTGTTCGCCTGGGGTGTGGGCCTGGGCAGCCTGTTGCTGGCCCAATCGAAAACCAGTTGGATCGCCTGCTTCCTGTGCTTTGCCTGTGTCGCGTATTTCGGTTTCCGTGAACAAATCAAGGAGCGGCTGTTCGATTACCGCCGCCCGCAATTGTCGATCATCGGCATCTTCTGCTTCATCCTGTTGTGCACGTTGGGCATGCTGATGGTAATGTTCGGCAATCTCGACGCCAAGCTGGCGCGCTTTGCCTCGAGCAACGAAGGCTTTGACCTGATCAGCTTGACGGGCCGCGACGTGATCTGGCAGGTGGCGCTGCAGGAATGGCACAAAAATCCCGTGTTCGGCTATGGCTTGCCGCTGTGGGATGACGCGTTCCGCGTCAGCATCGGCATGCCCTACGCCACCCATGCGCATAGCCAGTTTTACCAGAGTCTGGCCAGCGCTGGCACCATCGGGGCCATCGGCCTGGTACTGTATGCCATGGCACTGCTGTATGCCTGCGCGCGCACGGCCCGTGCCAGCCAGGGCCTGTCGATGGCCCTGTTCGTGCTCATTGCCATCCGTTCGATCAGCGAAGTGCCGCTGTCGCTGACGGGCTTTGCCGCAGAGGCGATGACGCACCTGCTGCTGCTCATTATCTTGACGGCGTATTATCCGGCTGCCGACCGGCAGGCGGTCAGGGCGCGCAAGGTGCGCGTGCCGGGGATGGCTTGATGCTGTGCTCGGTCATTGTGCCGCTGTATAACAAGGGGCCATATATCGAAGCGGCGCTGGCCTCGGTGCTGGCGCAAACCCATGCCGACTGGGAAGTGGTGGTGGTTGATGATGGTTCCAGCGATGATGGCGCGCAGCGCGTGCGGGCCTGCGCCGATGCGCGCGTGCGGCTGGTAAGCCAGGCGAATGGCGGCGTGTCGCGCGCGCGTAACCGCGGCATCCAGGAAGCGCGTGGCGAATTGATCTGTTTTCTCGATGCGGACGACTGGTATGGCCCCGTGTATCTGGAAACCATGGTGGCGATGGCGCGCGCGCATCCGTCGGGGTCGTTTTTCGCCTGCGGCTTCGAACGCATACCGGACAGCAGCCTGGCCGCGCTCAGCTACCAGGGCGTGGCGGTGCGCGAGACGCGCCTGCTCGACGACTTTTTCGAGCGCCGCCGCCGCGGCGGACCGTTTTTCTGCACGAATTCCGTGGCCATCTGGCGCAGCGACTTGTTGCCCTTGCAACCGTGCTTTCCGGAAGGCGAATCGGCTGGCGAAGACCAGGATCTGTGGTTTCGGCTGGCCGAGCGCCTGACGCTGGTGTTTACGCCGGCACAGCTGGTGGCTTACCGTGTCGAGGTGGTCGGCAGTCTGTGCGCGATCGAATCGGTCGATGTGCTGGCGCCCACCTTCGAGCGACTGGAGCAGCGTGCCCTGGCCTGGCCGGCGGCCAAGCCGGCGCGCCGTTCGGCCTTGCGGCTGGTGTCCGATGCGCGCGTCAGCGTGGCGCGCGCGGCGCTGGCGCGGGGCCGCCGCGGCGAAGCGCTGGCCGGGCTGCGCCGCGCCGCCAGCGGCGGCATGTCGCGCCACTGGTGGGTGGCCCTGGCCTTGTGTTGCATGTTGCCGACCAGGCTTGCCATAAAATGGCAAATGTGGCGCGAAACGCACATTAGTAGCTGAGAAGAAACTAATATTAGTGCTTGTAAGAATACTTTAGGTATATGCTGCATATATTCGCAGTGCCTTCCGCAGTGTCTTCGCCTATTACCCGATCTTGTACGGCGGGCCGTCCTGTGTCTCGCAAGCAGCCTCGACAGGAGGCGTATGCCCACGCAGCGGCGGTATCTTGCTCGATAGTTGATGTTAAGAAGGTAATCTATGAAATTCGCTAAATATACGCTGGTCAAGGTAGCGCTGCTGCTCGTCTGTTCAGCTTGCGGCCAGGCCCAGGCCGACTGGGCCCTGGCGACAGACCCGCTGGCCATCCGCACCTTGCCGGACAACCGCCAGATCCAGCCGCAAAATCCCCCCAGTTTCAGCTGGTCGCGCCATCCGCAGTCGCCGGCGTCCTACATCATTGAAGTGCGCTCCGCAGGCGCCGTCGTCGGCACCTTCACGTCGGCGCGCAACTGGTATCTGCCATCCAGGAAATTTGCGGATGGCACGTACACCTGGCGCGTGCGTCCCGGCACGAGCAATGAATGGTCGAGCCCGCGAACCTTTGTGATCAATGCCACCTCGAAAGTGTTCGAAGTGCCGGAAAACAGCACCTTGCGCGCTGCCGTCGTGTTGCGCCCGCGCCCGCGCGGCTTGGAAGATAACGCGACCTTTTTTGCGAACTGGAGCGCGGCCAAGCGCACCGACCGCAGCCAGGTGCTGACCTGGCTGAGCAATGAGGTCAAGCGCAACATGACGGAACTCGCGCCCGTTTCCGACGCCGAATGGCCTTTGTCGCCGGGCAAGGTTCGTACCGCCGCCAACGAGGCGCAGAATGCGCGCGTCATTTCGCGCACGAATCTGAGCGCACGCCAGCTGGAGGCTGCCTCGCTGCTGTACCGCGTGACGGGCGAGAACCAGTATCTGGTGGAGGCGCTCAAGCGTGGCGACCAGCATGCCGCGCTCAGCACGAGCGGCGGCACCAGTTTTGTCAACCATGACCAGGGCAACCGCGCCATTGCGCAAAGCCTGATCAAGGCTATCGACAATCTGGCCAGCGCCCTCGATGCGCCGCGCCGCGCCCTGTGGCTGGAGAAGGTGCGCGTACGCACGAATGCGATGTACCTCGACCTGGCCGCACAGACGGGGCGCCTGGACCAGTATCCCTACGATTCCCACGCCGCCAGCAATATCGGTTTCCTGACGCTGATTTCAACGCTGTCCCTGGGCGATATCCCGGAGGCGAAGGACTGGTTCGATTTTTCGTTCCGCGCCTTTGTCAGTTCCTACAGCGTGTGGAGCGGCCCGGAAGGCGGTTTCGCCAACGGCACGGCGTATGCCGAGTATGAGGCCGACTACGCGCTGCAGATATGGCCCGCCCTGGCTTACGCGACCAAGGTCGACCTGTTCACCAAACCCTGGGCCAGCGGCTTTCTCGACTACCTGATGCATTTCGTGCCACCCGGTTCGCAGACCCACGTGTTTGGCGACGGGCACGAGACCTTGCCTGAAATCCGCATGATGAAGGGTTTCGCCGCGCATTTCGCCACGCCTGCCGCGGCATGGTATTTCAAGAACCTGATCCGTACCGACGATTCGCTGGCCACGCTGCAGGCACCGTACCCGTTGCCGGTGTCGACCGTCACCACGGCCGCGCCGCCAGCGAACTCGGCGTATTACCCGAGCATCGGCTGGGCCGCCATGCACAGCGACATCGGCAATCTGCAGCGTACCTCGGTGTATTTCAAATCGAGTCCCTATGGTTCGTTCAATCACAGCCATGGCGACCAGAACGGCTTTGTGCTGGCCAGCGCGGGCGTGCCCCTGCTGACGGAAAGCGGCTGGTATGACTGGTACGATTCGCCACTGTGGAGTTCCTGGTACCGCCAGACCAAGGCGCACAATGCCCTGACGTTCGACAATGGCCAGGGCCAGTTGGTCGACGGCTATGAAACGACCATGGCGCGCAATGGCCGCATCACCGCTTTTGCCCCCAAGGCAACCGTCGACTACGTGGCGGGCGACGCCACGCTGGCGTATGGCGGCCAGCTCAAATCGGCGCTGCGCAAGCTGTGGTATTTGCGCACGATGGACGCCGTGGTGGTGCAGGACCAGGTGACATCGGCCACGCCGCGCGTGTTCGAGTGGAACTTCCATACGTATGCGCCTATCGTGGTCGACGCCGGCGGCGCCATCTCGGTGACGAATCAGGGCCGCAAGGTGTGCGTGGTGCCGGTCAGCACCGGTGCGCGTTTCGAAAAGCGCACGGGACCTCCGCCGCAGCCTGGTACCTACGAAGAGCATGGGGTGTTCATCAAGTCGGCCGCGGCGCTGAGCGGTGAATTCCTCACGGTGCTCGATGTCGGCTGCAAGAAGCCGCTGATCACGCTGGGCAGCAACGGCACGGCCCGCACGCTGACGGTTGGCAAGCAAGTGGTGACATTGCCGAACTGAGCGCTGGTTCCAGCAAAATCCACTGTCGTTGTTGCGGCAGTGGATTTTTTTCAAGGCGCCAACAGAAATTGTTCGATTTCCTGGCCCGGTCCGCCGCGCTGTTCCATGCGGGCATAGGCGCGCGACACTTGCCCGGCCAAGGCTTCGCGGAAGGCATCGTCGGACAGGGCGCGGCTCAAGCCTTCGCGCATGGCGCCGCTGTCGCCTGCGGCAACGAAGCCGGCGTAATCACGTCCCAGGTAGGCTTCGATGGCTTCGTGGCGCGTGGCGATCAGTGGTTTGCCATTGCGCAATACCCGTAGCAGCACGCTCTGGCCACACGCTTCGCCCTGGCTTTTCAGCGGCATGGCGACCACCCGGCTGCGTGCCAGCAGCATTTCAAACTGCGCTTCCGGCAAGTCGAGATGGACCGTCGTCTGCGCCGGATCTTGCGCGGGGATCTGGTTTTGCGCCGACGCCACGATCACCAGCTGCGCCCCCAGTCCGCGCGTCGCATCGAGCAGCAGGTCGTAATCGCGGTTGGAAAAGCCGCCGGCGAAGATGCTGCCGTCATCTTGCCGCTGGGACGGCGCGGTGGCGCCGTCGAGATGCTGGCGCCACAGGTGGAAATGCACGGCGGCGGGCGCGATGCCGACGTTGTCGGTCAGGTTCAGCGTTTCACCGCTGGAAAAGGTAATGAATTCCAGTCCGGGGAAATTGAGCAGGCGCCAGGCCCGGTTGATCACGTTGCGTGCCCGCGCGCCATGGATGAAGCAAGCCATTACCAGCAGGCGCTGCGGGCGCGGCAGCAGGCCCACGCGTATCAGCGCCAGCACGGGCAGCGCTTGCCAGCCGACAACCAGCAGGCGGTCTTGCCGGCTCCATAATTTGCGCGTGCGCAACAGTGATGGCGACAGCATGGCCGCCAGGATGGACAGTTTGCTGCGCATGTGCGGCTGCGCCTGCGCGTCCGGTCCGATATGCGTCACGCGCGCGCCGCTCGCCGCCAGGTGCTCGACGATGTCGTGGTAGGTTCCGGCTTCCGACAGCAGCACATGGATCATTGTTGCGCCTTATTGAAAATGGACATTATCACATTAAAACAACAGCCAGCGCCGTTGCGGCCGTCGTTGTCACTGACTTAATGATTGGCAATCGACAGCATTATAACAATAGCATTAATATAGATGTTTACATATTGTTTCAATGCACGGCATGCCACGCTGCGGTGATGTGCCGCGCCATTGCTGGCCGCTGCTAGCATAAACTTGTCGTGATGCTATTAATGCAATATAATTAATCATTTCGTAAGGCCGTGATATGCTTCGGCGCATGGCGTATTGTATCTGCCTCAACCTTCTTTTGCCGTCGAACCGCCTATGTCCCTGAAGATTTTGCAACTGGTGCCGGAAAGCCTGCCCACGTTTCGTCCCGATGTGGCGGTGCTGTTCGGTAAATACCTGCCGCGCTACGGCGTCGAATGCGATATCGTGGGCATGCCGTCGCAACAGGCGCCGCAGGCGCAGGGCTTCCGCTCCGTGCGCCACGGACGCTTCCTGGGCAACCGCCTCCTGCGTGAACTGGCTTTCCAGTGGACCTGCCTGCGCGCCCTGATGGGCGCCCGCCGCGCCAGTTGCGATGCGGTCCAGGTGCGCGACATGGTACCCACGGGCCTGCTTGCCTTGCTGGCGGCGCGCCTGAAGGGCATCCCGTTCTATTACTGGGTGTCTTACCTGATCAGCGAGGGACGCATCGAACGCGCGCGCAGCAGCCTGGCGCAACGCCCCACCTTGCGCGCGCGCCTGGTGCTGTGCAAGGGATTGCTCGAACAATGGTTGCTGTACCGTATTGTGTTGCCACGCGCCAATCACGTCTTCGTGCAAAGCGAAGCGATGCTGCGCATGATGCAGGCGCGCGGCATCGCGGCGCAGCGCCTCACGGCCGTGCCCATGGGTGTCGACATGGAAGTGTTGCAGGCGCAAGCCATCGCGCCCATCCGGCCGGCTGGCTGGGAGGAGGTGCCCTTGCTGGCTTACCTGGGCACACTCGACCAGTCGCGCCAGCTGGAACGCTTGCTGGACGCCTTGCTGATCGTGCGCCAGACCATCCCCGCTGCCTGCCTGCTGCTGATCGGCGCTTCCGATACGCCCTCCGATGTCGATGACTTGCTTGCCTATGCGCAGCGCGCCGGGCTGGCCGATGCCGTGCGCGTGACGGGCTGGCTGCCCTCGGACCAGGCGTGGCCCCTGCTGGCCGGGGCCGATGCCGCGCTGTCGTATATTCCCCGTGGCGCCCTGTTCGACGTCAGTTCGCCCACCAAGCTGCTCGAATATCTGGCCTTGCGCATGCCGGCCGTGGGCAACGACAGTCCGGATCAGGTCGAGGTGCTGACGGCCAGCGGCGCAGGCTGGCTGACGGCCAGCGAACCGGCCGCCATGGCCGCGGCGATGACGGCCATCTTGTCCGATGTGCCTGCGGCGCGCGCCCGTGCCCAGGCCGGCGTCGCCTATATCGAGGCGCAGCGCAGCTACCGTGTGCTGGCGCAGGCACTGGCGCAGCGCTACCAGGATCTTGCCAGTGCGCGCAGTTGACGCCCGTGGCTGGATGAGCAGGCAAGAAGTTGTTGCCGAACACGTAAACGGCGCTCAGAATGCACCATGGGTGGTGTTCCCTGGAAGAAAATTGTTGTAGATATTAGCGCAATGCAGCAAATATATTTGTCTTCGCGTCTAAATTACAAAAGTACAACATATAATACCAATATGACTACGATAATGCTGCTAGGACCTGCACTGACTGCGGTGAGCGGGGTAACCACCCATTTGAATCAACTATTTCACAGTTCTTTGTCGCAAGACTACAAGCTGGTGCACTTCCAGGTCGGTAGCGAGGGCCGCAACGAGTCGCGCCTGCACAAGCTGCTGCGTTTTGCCTGGAGTCCCGTGCAGTTCGTGCAGGCCGTGCGCAAGCAGCGTCCGCAGATCGTGCATATCAACACCTCCATGGAGTGGCGCAGCTATTGGCGCGATATCGTGTATCTGCTGCTGGCCAAGGCCATGGGCAAGCGCGTCGTGTACCAGGTGCATGGCGGCGCCTTGCCGCAAGTGTTTTTCAATGGCAAGCCATTGCTGACGGGCCTGCTGCGGCGCGTGCTGCGCGCGGCCGATGTGGTGGTGCTGCTGGCGCAATGCGAACTGCAGGGCTATCGCGACTTCGATCCCGCGCTGGCGCTCGACGTGATCCCCAACGCCATCGATGCGGGCAGCGACCCTGGCGACAGGCCGCTGGCGCCGCAGCGTCCGCTGTCACTCGTGTACGTGGGGCGCCTGGCGGAAAGTAAGGGCTTGTTCGATCTGCTCGAAGCGCTGCGCCTGGCGCGTGCCGCTAGCGTGGAAGCAACGCTGTCACTGGCCGGCAGCGGCCCCCTTGAAGGGGCGTTGCGCGAGCGCGTCGCCAAACTGGGCTTGCAAGAGGTGGTGCGCTTTCTCGGCCCCGTCTTTGGCGCCGAAAAGGAAGCCGTGTGGCGCCAGGCCGACCTGTTCGGTTTTCCCACCTTGCATCAGGAAGGCTTGCCGTATGCGCTGCTGGAAAGCATGGCCGCGCGCACGCCCGTGCTGGTGTGCCCGGTGGGCGCGATTGCCGACGTGATGCAGGATGGCGTGCATGGCGTGTTCTTGCCGCCACGCAAGCCCCAGGCGCTGGCGGACGCCATCGTGCGCCTCGACGCCGACCGCGCCCTGTTGCAGCGCATGGGGCAAGCGTGCCGCGAGCGCATCGAAAGCGCCTATACGGTCGAGCGCCTGGCGCAGGATTTCCGCCGCGTCTACCGCGCCTTGCTGGCGCCGCCGGCGCTCTAGCCGAATTCTTTTTTAAGCGAGCCTATATGTGCGGTATTGCCGGTTTGATCTTTCCCTCGTCCGTTGCCGGCCTGCCGGCCGCGCTCGACGCCATGGGACGCGCCATCGCCCACCGCGGCCCCGATGATACGGGCGTGCTCCAGGCGGCCACGGCCGACGGCGCCTGGCAGGTGGGCTTGCTGCACCGCCGCCTGTCCATCATCGACATCGCCACGGGCCACCAGCCGCTGGGCAATGAGACGGGCGACGTGCAAATCATCTTCAATGGCGAAATCTACAATTTCCAGCCCTTGCGCGACGAGCTGATCGCGCTGGGCCACCATTTCCGCACGGCATCGGACACGGAAACCATCGTGCATGCCTACGTGCAATGGGGCGAAGAGTGCGTGCAGCATTTCCGGGGCATGTTTGCGTTTGCCATCTGGGATGCGCGCAAGAATTGCCTGTTCATGGCGCGCGACCCGTTCGGCAAAAAACCCCTGTTCCTGTGGCAGCACGAGGGCAAGCTGGCTTTCGGCTCGGAAATCAAGGCGCTGCTGGCCTTGCCGGACGTGGCGCCGCAAGCGGACGAGGCCGCCATCTGGGATTATTTCGCCTACCGCTACGTGCCGGGCCCGGCCACCTTGTTCCAGGGCATCCGCAAGCTGGCGCCCGGTTCCACGGCCACGTGGGAAAACGGCGTGCTGCGCGAGCGCGTGTATTACACGCCGCCCGACAGCCGGCCCCGCCTGGCGGCCCCGTTGCCGGCCGACCCCGTCGCCACTTTCCTCGACAAGCTCGATGAATCGGTGCGCATCCGCATGATTTCCGACGTGCCCTTCGGCGCCTTCCTGTCCGGCGGCATCGACTCGTCGGCCATCGTGGCGCTGATGTCGCGCCATGCGGGCGTGCCCGTGAAAACGTTTTCCGTCGGCTTCAAGGAGGGCGGCTTCAGCGAACTGGCGTATGCGGCCGATATCGCGCGGCAATTTTCCACGGAACACCATGAGCTGGAAGTGTCCGTCGACCAGGTCATCGCCTTGCTGCCCGACCTCGTGCGCTTCCGCGACGCCCCCGTGGCCGAACCATCCGACATTCCCATCTACCTGCTGGCAAAAGAATCGCGCAAGACGGTCAAGATGGTATTGACGGGCGAAGGCTCCGATGAAATCCTCGGCGGCTACCCCAAGCACGTGTACGAGCGCTATGCGGGCCATTATCAGATGCTGCCGGGCTTGCTGCGCCGCGGCGTGATCGAGCCGGCCGTCGGCGCCTTGCCCTACCGTTTCCGCCGCGCCAAGACGGCCATCGTCAACCTGGGCCTGGAAGCGTTCGACGAACGCATGCCGCGCTGGTTCGGCATGATGTCCGACCAGGAACGCGCGCGCCTGGTGGCCATGCCGGCGCCGTCGCGCCAGCGCGATCCCGCGCTGGGCTGCGGCAGCGCCGGCAACAGCGCCTTGCGCCGCATCCTGTGCTTTGACCAGTTGAGCTGGCTGCCCGACAACCTGCTCGAACGGGGCGACCGCATGACCATGGCCGCCTCGCTGGAAGCGCGCATGCCCTTCATGGACCACGAACTGGCCGCGTATGTGTCGAGCCTGCCGGACGAGTACCGCGTGCGCGGCCGCAGCACCAAGTGGATCTTGCGCGAAGCCATGAAGCAGCTGCTGCCGGAAAATATCCTGTCGCGGCCGAAAGTGGGCTTCCGCGTGCCCGTCAACGAATGGTTCCGCGGCCCCATGAAGGATTATTTGTACGAACACTTGACGGGCGCCGAGTCGCGCACGCGCCACTATTACCATGCGCAAGCCCTGCAGCAGGTGCTGGCCGAGCACGTGGCCGGACGGCAAAACCACGAGAAGCTGCTGTGGAGCTTGCTCACCCTGGAAATCTGGCACCGCCAGTATCTGTGAGACGTCCATGCTGAGCAACTTGTCCTGGAAACTGAACCGCTTGCGCGCCATGGGGGCGCCCGAGGTGGCGCACCGCGTGCGCGATGCGGTGCAGCAACGGCTGCAGGCGCGCGGCTATGGCCTGGCGACTGTGCCGCCGCCGGCCGCGCGCCAGCGTTTCGGCGCGCCATGGCTGGGCTTGCCCATTGATGCTGCGCCGCACCTGGCGGCGGCCGAACGCATCCTGGCGGGCCGCTTCGACGTGTTCGCTCAGCGCGATGCGGAGCTGGGTTTCCCGCCGCAATGGAACCGCGATCCGAAGACGGGCACCGTGGCGCCGCTGGACTTTGGCAAGACGCTCAATTACCGCGATGAAACCGTGGTGGGCGACATCAAATGCCTGTGGGAACCGAACCGCCACCTGGCCGTGGCCGACCTGGCGATGGCGTACCGGCTCGGCGACGACCTGCGCCATGCGCTCGGCGCGCAAGCCTTGCTGGAATCGTGGTGGCAGCAATGCCCGTATCCGCTGGGGCCGAACTGGAGCAGCGCGCTGGAACTGGCCTTGCGCCTGGTCAGCTGGTCGCATGCGTGGCATTTGCTCGGTGGCATCAACAGCCCCTTGTTCCAGGGTGCGCAAGGGCAAGCCTTCCTGCAGCGCTGGCTCGACAGCATCTACCAGCATTGCCATTTCATCGCGGGACACTTTTCGCGCCACTCGTCGGCCAACAACCACCTGTTTGGCGAGTTGACGGGCTTGCATATCGCCGCGCTCACATGGCCGTGCTGGCCGGAAAGCGCCGGCTGGCTGGCGCAGACGGAAGGCGAGCTGGAAGCGCAGGCGCTCAAGCAAAACGGTCACGATGGCGTGAACCGCGAGCAAGCCATTTATTATCAGCACACGGTGGCCGATGAAATGCTGCTGTGCGTGCTGGCGGGCCGCGCGAATGGCCGGCCCCGCTCGGACGCTTTTTTGCGGCGCCTGGAAGCCATGCTGGCATTTATCGCCGCCATGACGAATGTGGCGGGCGAAGTGCCGATGATCGGCGACGCCGACGACGCGCTGCTGGCGCACTGGGACAAGGCGCCGGACGCCAATCCCTACACCTCGCTGCTGGCCAGCGGCGCGGCCCTGTTCGGCCGCGCCGACTTCAAGGCCAGGGCGCGCACTTTCGACGAGAAAAGCGCGTGGCTGCTGGGCGCGGCGGGGAGCCAGGCATTTGACGCCTTGCCGGACGCCGCGCCCGATACCTTGCCGCGCGCCTTCCCCGATGGCGGCTATTACGTGATGGGCGCCGGCTTCGGCACGCCCGGTGAAGTGCGCCTTATTGCCGACGCCGGCCCGCTGGGCTACCTGGGCATTGCCGCGCACGGCCATGCCGATGCGCTGGCGCTGACCTTGTCCGTGGCGGGCCAGATGGTGCTGGTCGATCCGGGCACCTATGCCTATCACACGCAAAAGCAGTGGCGCGATTATTTCCGCGGCACCAGCGCGCACAACACCGTGCGCATCGATGGCCGCGACCAGTCCGAGTCCGGTGGCAACTTCCTGTGGCTGCGCAAGGCCACGGCACAGTGCCTGGCGTGGCGTGACGATGCCGACGGGCAATTCTGGAGCGCCAGCCACGATGGCTACCTGGGCTTGAAAGATGCCTTGCTGCACCGGCGCGACGTGCGCGTGGCACCTGGCGCCGCGCTGATCGTCGTCGATGACGTGCTCGAATGCCAGGGCGCGCACGCGGTGGAGCTGTTCTGGCACTTCGATCCCCGCTGCAGTGTGCGGCTGGACGGCCAGGTGTTGCGCGTGGCAGGCGACGCCTTCGCGCTGGACATGCATTTGCCGCAGTTGCCGGAGGCCTCCGTGCAACTGGTGTGCGGCAGCGACAATCCGCCCTTGGGCTGGATTTCGCACCGCTTCGATGAAAAACAGGCTGCGCCTGTGTTGGTCTGGCGCGGGCGGCTGCAAGGCGCGGCCACCTTGCGCACGGAGTTTCACCTGAGTTTGGCTACCCCTGATCTGTCAGAAAATACGAGGAAAACATGAAAATTAGCATATTTGGTTTGGGTTATGTGGGTGCCGTCTCGGCTGGTTGCCTGGCAACGGATGGACACGAAGTCATCGGCGTCGATCCGAACAGGACCAAGGTGGAACTGATCAACCAGGGCACCACGCCCATCATTGAAAAAGACATCGGCGAGATGATCGCCGCCACCGTGAAAAGCGGCCATTTGCGCGCCACCTTCGACGTGCGCGACGCCGTCTTCGGCTCGGACATGTCGCTCATCTGCGTGGGCACGCCATCGCAGCTCAATGGCAACCTGGACCTGAGCCACGTGCGCAAGGTGTGCCAGGAAATCGGCGCCGCCATCCGTGAAAAGGATACTTTCCACGTCGTCGTGGCGCGCTCGACCATGCTGCCCGGCTCCATGCGCTCGCTCGTCATCCCGACCCTGGAAGCGGCGTCGGGCAAGGTGGCCGGCGTCGATTTTGGCGTGTGCAACAACCCGGAATTCCTGCGCGAAGGCACGGCCGTCTACGATTACTACAATCCGCCGAAGACGGTGATTGGCGAATCCGATGAAAAGGCGGGCGCGCTGCTGGTGCAGCTGTATGAAAAGATGGATGCGCCGCTGGTGCGCACGGACGTGGAAACGGCCGAGATGGTCAAGTACACGGACAACACCTGGCACGCCGTCAAGGTGGCGTTCGCGAACGAGATTGGCAACATCTGCAAGGCCGTCGGCATCGATGGTCACACGGTGATGGAGATTTTCTGCCAGGACACCAAACTGAACCTGTCGCCGTACTACATGAAGCCGGGCTTTGCCTTCGGCGGCTCGTGCCTGCCGAAAGACGTGCGCGCGCTGACCTACAAGGCGCGCAGCCTGGATCTCGATTTGCCCTTGCTCAATTCCATCCTGCCATCGAACCAGAAGCAAGTGGAAAAAGGCATTAAGATGATCGTCGACAAGGGCGCGCGCAAGGTGGGCATCCTGGGCTTCTCGTTCAAGGCCGGCACGGACGACTTGCGCGAGTCGCCGCTGGTCGACGTCATCGAATACCTGCTGGGCAAGGGCTACGAGCTGAAACTGTACGACAAGAACGTCAACCTGGCCGCCTTGACGGGTGCCAACCAGGATTATATCCTGAACATGATCCCGCACATTTCCAAGTTGATGGTGGACAACATGCAGGACGTGCTCGATTTTGCCGACACCATCGTCATCGGCAACGGCGCGGCCGAATTCAAGAGCGTGCCAGGCAGCCTGCAGCCGCACCAGCACATCGTCGACCTGGTGCGCATCAGCAAAGAACAAAGTGGAGAGCAATATGACGGCATCTGCTGGTAACACCGTGGCAGGCCAGCCGCGGCGCGTGCTGATCCTGGTGGAAAACCTGCCGTCGCCGTTCGACCGGCGCGTGTGGCAGGAAGCGACCACCCTGCATGCGAATGGCTACGAAGTATCGATCATCTGCCCGACGGGCAAGGGCTACGAGTCGCGCTACGAAGCCATCGACGGCATCCATATCTACCGCTACAACCTGCCGCTGGAAGCGGAAGGAGCCAAGGGATACCTGGTCGAATATACACTGGCGCTGTTCCACACCTTCCGCCTGGCGTGGAAAGTGCATTTCGCGCGCGGCTTCGACGTCATCCACGCCTGCAATCCGCCCGACTTGCTGTTTCTCATCGGCGGCTTCTTCAAGTTGACGATGGGCAAGCGTTTCCTGTTCGACCACCATGACATCAATCCGGAGCTGTACGAAGCCAAGTTCGGCCGGCGCGATTTCTTTTATAAACTGATGGTGCTGTTCGAGCGCTGGTCGTTCCAGAGCGCCGACGTGTCGATCGCCACCAACGAGTCGTACAAGAAGATCGCCATCGAGCGTGGCGGCATGCGGCCCGAGGATGTCTACGTGGTGCGCAGCGGACCCAAGCTGGACCGCCTGCGCGTGCTGCCGCCCGTGCCGGAACTCAAGAAGGGCCGCACTTACCTGGTCGGCTACGTGGGCGTGATGGGGGCGCAGGAAGGCATCGATCTGCTGCTGCAGGCGGCGCAATACATCGTGCAAACCCTCAAGCGCGAGGATGTGCACTTCGGCCTGGTCGGTGGCGGCACCTCGCTGGAACAGATGAAGCAGATGGCGCAGGACATGGGCATCGCCGACTACGTGACGTTTACGGGGCGCGTGCCGGATCAGCAATTGCTGGAAATGCTCAACACGTCTGACGTGTGCGTGAACCCGGACGTGGCCAACGACATGAACGACAAGTCGACCATGAACAAGATCATGGAATACATGGCGCTGGGCAAACCGATCGTGCAGTTTGATCTGGTCGAGGGCAAGGTGTCCGCGCAGCAGGCATCCTTGTATGCCTTGAAGAACGATCCCATCGACATGGCGCGCAAGATCGTCGAATTGCTCGACGACCCGGCCCGCCGCGAGCAGATGGGGGCATTCGGCCGCCATCGCGTGATCAACGAGCTGGAGTGGGAATATGAGGCACCGAAGCTGCTGGCCGCGTATGCGCGCCTGTTTCCCGCCGCCGCGCCCGCCGTTCCCGTAACCTTGAGCAAGGATGGCCGCTGAAGTGCGCCCCACCGTGATGGAGCATGCTGGACGATGAAAGCAATGATACTGGCGGCAGGCAAGGGCACGCGCGTGCAGCCGCTGACCTATGATTTGCCCAAGCCGATGATTCCCATCCTGGGCAAGCCCGTGATGGCTTACCTGGTGGAACATCTGGCGCAGCATGGCGTGACCGACATCATGGTCAACGTCAGCTACCTGCATGAAAAGATCGAGGAGTATTTCGGCGAAGGCCACCAGTTCGGCGTGCGCATCGGCTACTCGTTCGAAGGCTATACGAACGATGCGGGCGAGGTCGTGCCGCAACCGCTCGGTTCGGCCGGCGGCATGAAGAAGATCCAGGAGTTCGGCGGCTTTTTCGACGACACGACGATCGTGCTGTGCGGCGACGCCTTGATCGACCTCGACCTGGAAGCGGCTCTGCGCGAGCACCGCAGCAAGGGCGCGCTGGCGTCCGTCATCACCTTGGAAGTGCCTTGGGACAAGGTATCGAGTTATGGCGTTGTGGTCAGCGACGAAGACGGGCGCATCCGCGCCTTCCAGGAAAAGCCGGCGCAGGCCGATGCGCAGTCCAATTGCGTCAGTACCGGCATCTATATTATCGAGCCGGCCGTGCTGGACCTGATTCCCGCCGGCCAGCCCTTTGATATCGGTTCGCAACTGTTTCCCTTGCTGGTCGCGCAAGGCTTGCCCTTCTATGCGCAAAAGCGCCAGTACAACTGGATCGATATCGGCAGCATCAAGGATTACTGGGAAGTGCTGCAAAGCGTGCTGATGGGAAAAGTGGCCAATTTGCACGTGCCGGGTACCCAGATCGCCGATGGCGTGTGGGCCGGCCTGAATACGAGCATCGACTGGAGCGGCGGCACGCGCATCGAAGGCCCCGTCTACATCGGCTCGGGCTGCCGCATCGAGGCGGGCACGACCATCATCGGGCCGGCCTGGATCGGCCATGGCAGCCATGTCTGCGGCGGCGCCGAAGTGGTGCGCAGCGTGCTGTTCGAGTACACGCGCGTGCTGCCTGGCGTGCGGCTTGATGAAATGATCGTCTTCAAGGATTATAGTGTCGACCGTGCCGGCCAGATGCGCCATGTCTCCGACTATGAGAAAGATGCCTGGGGCAATGCGCGCGACCGGCGCAGCCTGCGCCGCGACGAAACGCCGCCGGCCCTGTATGCTGCCCAATAATTGCTGCCCAATAATTGCTGCCTAGTAAATGCTGCCCAATAAACTGTTTTTGAAATGAAACCATGAAAATTTACCCAGTCATCCTGTCCGGCGGTTCGGGCACCCGTTTATGGCCGCTGTCGCGCGCCGTGCTGCCCAAGCAACTATTGCCGCTGGTAACGGACAAGACCATGCTGCAGGAAACGGCGCTGCGCGTCACCAGCCTGCCCAACCGCCGTGCCGGCGATAGCGGACTGGCCGGTTTCGAGGTCATGCCGCCGCTGGTGGTGTGCGGCAATGAACACCGCTTCATGGTGGCCGAGCAACTCCGCGAAATCGGCTTGCCGCCGCTGGGCATCTTGCTCGAACCGGTGGGGCGCAACACGGCGCCGGCCGTGGCCGTGGCCGCGCAATACCTGCTGGCCATCGACCCGCAGGCGCTGATGCTGGTCTTGCCGGCCGACCATGTCATCACCGACGTGGCCGCGTTTCACCAGGCCATCGCCGAGGCGGCACTGCTGGCGGCCGATGGTGCGCTGGCCACCTTCGGCATCGTGCCGACGGCGCCGGAAACGGGCTATGGCTATATCCGCAGCGGCGCGCCCGTCAGCCCTGGCGCCGTGGGCTGCAAGGTCGAGCGTTTCGTGGAAAAGCCGGACCTGGCCACGGCGCAGTCGTTCCTTGCCGCTGGTAATTATTCCTGGAACAGCGGCATGTTCATGTTCCGCGCCGAACGCTATCTGGGCGAGCTGGGGCAATTCCAGCCCGCCATGCTGGCCGCCTGCGAAACGGCCGTGCGCGACGGCTACCGCGACCTCGATTTCTGCCGCCTGGAAGAGCAGGCCTTCGCCGCCTGCCCATCCGATTCGATCGACTATGCCGTCATGGAGCATACGGCGCATGCGGTGGTGCTGCCGGCCGCCATCGGCTGGAGCGATGTGGGATCATGGTCGGCCCTGTGGGAAGTGCAAGCTGGGGACGCCAACGGCAACGTGGTGCGCGGCGACGTGTACCTCGACGGCGTGCGCAATTGCCTGGTGCGCGCCGAGCGCCGCATGGTGGCCGTGCTGGGCGTGCAGGACTTGATCGTGGTGGAAACGGACGACGCCATCCTGGTGGCGCACAAGAACCAGGTGCAGCGCGTGAAACAGGTGGTCGACCACTTGAAGCAGGCGGGACGCAGCGAACACGTGCAGCACCGCAAGGTGTACCGCCCGTGGGGCAGTTATGAAGGCATCGATATCGGCGAGCGCTTCCAGGTCAAGCGCATCACCGTCAATCCGGGCGGCAAGCTGTCCTTGCAGATGCATCACCACCGCGCCGAACACTGGGTGGTGGTCAGCGGCACGGCGCAAGTGACGTGCGGCGAGAAGGTGACTTTACTCACGGAAAACGAATCGACCTACATCCCCATCGGCATGACGCACCGGCTGGAAAATCCGGGCAAGCTGCCCTTGCACCTGATCGAAGTGCAGTCGGGCAGCTACCTGGGCGAAGACGACATCGTGCGCCTGGAGGATGTCTACCAGCGCGCCTGATGGCGCTATAATCGGAGGGCAGCCGCGCCCCTGGCCGCCTGCCTCCGATCCCTCCCTTACCGGTGCACCGACCCTTGCGCAACTTCCTTTGTCTTTCGCTGGCGCTGGCCGCCGCCGCCCATGCCGAGCCTGTCGCACCTGTCCCACCTGCGGCCCCGCCCGGATTGCAGGCGTCGCAGCTGGCCATCGTCATCAACGACGCCGAGCCCAACAGTATCGAAGTGGGCGAGTATTACCGCAAGGCGCACGGCATTCCGGCCGCCAATGTGGCGCACGTCAACATTCCCAACCGCCCCCGCAAGCTCAGCATCGATCAGTTCGCGCAGTTGAAGGAGCGCATCAATGCGCAGCTGAAACCCGAGATCCAGGCCGTGCTGATGGTGTGGAGCGCGCCGTATGCCGTCGAATGCAATGCCATCACCTCGGCTTTTACCCTGGGTTATGACGGGGATCAATGCGCGAAGACGTGCGACCCCGGCAAGCCCAGCGCGTATTTCAACAGCGAAGCGGCGCAGCCTTACACGCAGCTGGGCTTGCGCTTGTCGATGCTGCTGCCCATCGATTTCGTGGAAGAGGCCAAGGCCGTGGTGGACCGGGGCGCCGTCAGCGGCTTTTCCGTGCCGGCCGCCAGCGCGTACTATCTGACCACCAGCGACGCGGCGCGCAACAGCCGGGCCGGTTTCTTTCCGCCCGCCGGCGTCGTGCGCCAGCGCAAGCTGACCGTCAAGAACCTCAAGGCGGACAGCCTGGAAGGGGCGCAAGACATCATGGTGTACCAGACGGGGCAGGCCAAGGTGGCCAAGCTGGAAACCCTGCATTTCCTGCCCGGCGCCCTTGCCGACCACCTGACCTCGTTTGGCGGCGATTTGCAGGGCAGTAGCCAGATGAGCAGCCAGCGCTGGCTGGAAGCGGGCGCGACGGCCAGCTATGGCACCGTCAGCGAACCGTGCAGCTATTGGCAGAAGTTTCCCAATCCGACCGTGCTGCTGCGCCGCTACCTGTCCGGCAGCACGGCGCTGGAAGCGTACTGGGGCAGCGTGCTGTGGCCGGCCCAGGGCCTGTTCATCGGCGACCCGCTGGCCGCCCCGTATGCGGGCTTCCGGCGTTGATGCCTGATTCTTCCAGATAATAAAAAAGGCCCTCGCGGGCCTTTTTTTATGCTGCAATGTGCAACGTTATTTGCTCTTGCGGCGGCGCGCCAAGGCGACGAGGCCCAGTCCGGCCAGCAGCATGGCATAGGTTTCCGGTTCCGGCACGGCTGGGATTTCCGGTGTCACGGGGAGGATGCTGCCGCCCGTGAAGCCGCCACCCGAACCGCCGCCGCCGACACCGTTGCTGCCTGTGGGCAAGTTTTCACCCAGCGACGACGAAACGATCAATGGTGCCTGGGTGTCGCCGCTGCGGCCCTGGTACGAACGGCCCGGGCCACGGTAGCCGGCTGCGTCATCGAAGGGGCGGTTTTCTTCGGAAGCGACGAAGTCGCGCGTGGCAAAGCTGAAGTCGCGGTCGCTGCTGGCGAGCGCCTTGCTCGGTTCTCCGGCAGCGGCACCGGCAGGCAACTGGCGCGTGGCCAGGCGCTGATTGCTTTCGGCCGCGGGAGCCTTGCGGAATTCCTGGTCGGACGCGATGCCGTCAAATTCCGGCGTCTTGTTCGTGCCGTCGTTGGTGCGCGTGCCTGCGCCGATGAAGCCGTTGGACAGGCTGCAAGCGCTGTAGGTGCCATCGAGGTTGGCATCTTTCGTATTGCCATTCGCCGACTGCGTGCTGGCCTGGCAATTCTTTTCATTCTTTTGCGCAGGCGCGGCCGTTTGCGCCTGGACGCCGGCGCCGAACAGCATCAATGCTGCGGCCAGCAGCAAGGGACGGGAAGAGGCTGGCGTGAAAATTGGTGTTGGCATGATCGATCTCTCAAAAAGCATGGAAGGGTGCGCCGCTCGGCGCGTGTATCCACTGCGAATGTTGCCGCTCCCGTCCAGGCTACCGTTGCGAGCAAGGTGGGAGTGCGTTTCAAGGTCAGGCATGGATGGGGCCTGCACTACTGGGTCTGGTGTTGCCGTTTAATTTATTGTCATGAACTAAACTTATTTGTTTGAATTATATCATATTGTGCGGCTGCGTAACGGCCGGGATTGCTTTGCAAGGCATGGCGTTGTTGAAAGGATACTGATGGCATGCGGCCGCCAGCCGTGCTCCTGGCTGCGCATTACTCCGTTCAGCTTAATGAAATGTCATCAACTCGTCATGCAGCCTGTTTAGTATGTACATTCGTATGTAAATCATAAGTTCGTTGTCATTTTACTGACCAGGAAAACCATGACTTCCCACCTTGCCGCCGTGTCCGTTTCACCCCTGTCCCTGGGCAAACCGCTGCGCCTGACGGTCATGGCCGCCGTGCTGGCCAGCCTGTCGCTGCCTGCCCTGGCCGCCTCCGACGTCGTCATCAGCCAGGTGTATGGCGGTGGCGGCAACACGGGGGCCGTGTACCGCAACGATTTCATCGAGCTGTTCAACCGTGGCGCCAGTCCCGTCAACTTGAGCAACTGGAGCGTGCAATACGCGTCCGCCGCTGGCACGAGCTGGTCCGTGACGGCCTTGCCGGCTATCGATTTGCAAGCTGGCCAGTATTTGCTGGTTCAGCAAGCCAAGGGCACGGGCGGCACGCAAGACTTGCCCACGCCGGACGCCACGGGCAGCCTGGCCATGTCCGGCACGGCAGGCAAGGTATTGCTGAGCAATGGCAAGACGGCGCAAACGGGCGCCAGCCCTACGGGCGCGGCCGTCATCGACTTGGTCGGCTTCGGCACGGCCAACGGTTTTGAAGGCGCCGTGGCACAAGCACCATCGAATACCTTGTCTATCCTGCGCGCGAATGGCGGCTGCGGCGACACGGACGATAACAGCGTTGATTTTGCCACCGGCAGCGTGACGCCGCGCAATACGGCCTCGCCGCTGAATGTCTGCGGCGGCCCGGTCGTGCACCAGATCATTACCAGCTGCCCGGCCAGCTTGGCCTTGTCCGTGGGCAATGGCGGCAATGCCGTGCTGCGCGCGTCCGACGTGGATGGCGTCGTGAATGCCGCCACCTTGAGTTCGCCCGCCGTGGCCGGCATCAGCCTGGCCAATTTCAGCGCGGCCGGCGTGGCGGGCGAGAGCGCCATGGTCAGCCTGCTGGTGGCCGCTGGCGTGCCGGTGGGCAATTATCCCGTCATCGTCAGCTTCAGCAATGACCAGCAGCAAAGCGCCAGCTGCAAGATCGATGTCGCCGTGCAAGGCCTGGCCGCCGTCAGCCACACGATTCCGCAAATCCAGGGATCGGGCGCGGCCAGCCCGTATGCCAATTCCGTGCAAACGACGGAAGGCGTGGTGACCCTGAAAGTGGGCACGGGCTTCTTCATGCAGGACGCGGCCGGCGATGGCGACCCATCGACGTCGGACGGTATCTTTGTATACACGGGCGCGACGGCCACCACCGTGCAGCCGGGCGAACTGGTGCGCGTGACGGGCACGGTGGTCGAATACACGCCCTCGGGCGCGAAAAATTCCTATACGGAATTCAAGGACGTGACGGCCATCCTCACGCAAGGCGCTGGCCACGGCATCGTGCCGACGAATGTAACCTTACCGAACGAAAACCTGGCCGCCGTGGAAGGCATGCTGGTGCGCTTCACGCAACCGTTGACCGTGTCGCAAAACGCCTACCTGGGTGCGCGCGGCGAGCTGACCCTGTCGGCGGGCCGGCGCGAAGTGCCGACCAATCGCCATCCGGCTGGCTCCGCCGAGGCGCAAGCCTTGATCGCCGCCAATGCGAACAACCTGATTGTGCTCGATGATGGTATTTTCGTGGCGCCGGTGACGATACCGTACATCGGCCAGGACAATACCGTGCGCAGCGGCGATACGGTGGCCGACTTGACGGGCGTGGTGGATTTCGGCGCCATCGGCGGTGGCGGCGCCGCCTACAAATTGCAGCCGACGCAGACGCCGCAATTCTCGCGCGACAATCCGCGCACGGGTAGCCAGGAACTTCCATCCGGCAATGTCAAGGTGGCCAGCGCGAATGTGCTCAATTTCTTTACGACCTTTACGAATGGCAACAATATCTTTGGGCAAACGGGGCAGGGCTGTACCGTCGGCACTTCGACCACCAAGAGCAATTGCCGCGGCGCCGACAACCTGGCCGAGTTCGAGCGCCAGCGCGACAAGATCGTCGCCGAACTGAAAGCCATCGATGCGGACGTGGTGGGTTTGATGGAAATCCAGAACAATGGCGAAATCGCCGTCACTTACCTCGTCGAGCAGCTCAACGCGGCCATCGGCGGCGTCACCTATGCCGTGGTGCCGAAACCGGCCGCCACGGGCACGGACGCCATCCGCGTGGCGATGATCTACAAGCCAGGCAAGCTGGGCCTGGTGGGCGGCGCCTTGTCGGACGCCAACGCCATCAACAATCGCCCACCGATGGCGCAAACTTTCCTTGCAAGCAATGGCGAGAAATTCTCGCTGATCGTCAACCACCTGAAATCGAAGGGCAGCTGCCCGTCGAGCGGGCTGGACGCGGACCAGAACGACAGCCAGAGCTGCTGGAACGCTACCCGCGTGCAGCAAGCCCAGCGTCTGGTGGGCAGCTTCGTGCCGCAGGTGGCGGCCGCTGCCGGCGACGCGGACGTGCTGGTCATCGGAGACTTGAATTCGTATGGCGCGGAAGACCCGATCCAGGTCATCACGGGCGCCGGCTTCGTCAATGAACTCGAGCGTTTCGTGCGGCCGTCCGGCATGCCGTACTCGTATGTATTCGGCGGCCAGAGCGGCTACCTCGACCATGCGCTGGCCAGCGCCTCGCTGAGCCCGCAAGTGGCCGGCGTGGCCGAATGGCATGTGAATGCGGACGAGCCGGAAGTGATCGACTACAACATCGATTCGGCCAAGCCGCAAGACCTGTACAACGCCTTGCCCTACCGCGCTTCGGACCACGATCCCGTCGTCATCAGCCTGGACCTGCAGCCTGCCTACCGCGACATCACGTCCGGCGTGGCGCAAGCGAGCTCGGGCCTGAGCTACAACCGCGCGACGCAAAAATACACGGGCACGTTCTCGTTCACCAATACGGGCACGAGCACGCTCAACGGCCCGTTCCAGGTGGTGTTTGGCGGCTTGCCTGCCGGCGTCAGCCTGGCCAATGCCACGGGCAGCCATGCGGGCGCCGCCTACGTCACCGTCAACGCGGCCAGCCTGGCGCCGGGCGCGACGGCCTCGTTTGCCGTCAGTTTCAGCAATCCGTCGAAAGTGACGATCAATTACTCGGCCAGCATCTACGCCGGCAACTTCTAAGGACACCATCATGTTGACAACGACACTTAATCTGACTCTGCGCCGCGCCGTGCTGGCCGCCATGCTGGCTGCCAGCTCCAGCGTGGCGCTGGCGGACCCGCTCGGCTACCGCGTGGAAATCGACACGAGCGCGTTTTCCGGCGCCGGTTTCCTCGACTTCGCCTTTATCGCCGGCAACAGCCCGGCGCCGGGCGCCAGCGCCGTGCTGAGCAATTTCTCGGGCGCCTTTGGCGCGCTCGAATCGCTGGAAGGCAATGTCAGCGGCAGCGTGCCCGGCACCTTGGCCTTTGGTAACAGCGGCGCCTACAACGACTGGTTTCACAATGTGACCTTGGGCGGCAAGTTCGGTTTCAACGTCGTCTTCGGCGGCGACTTCCTGAGCACGGCTGGCAACGCGGGCACGACGTTTGGCGTGGGCTTGCTCGACTACACAGGCACCACTTACCTGGGCAATGCAAATGGCAACCTCGTGCAATTTGAACTGACGCCGCTGAACGGAGGTTTGCCCGCCAGCATTACGGGCAGCACTTACGCCAGCATCGCGACGATCTCGGCCGTGCCGGAAGCTTCGGAATGGATGATGCTGACGGGCGGCCTGGCGCTGATCGGTTTTGCCCTGCGCCGCCGCCAAGCTGTCACACGCGCCTAGTCTATTTATTCGTAATAGCTATAAATCAGGAAACTAAATTGTATTGGCCACTGTTTTACGCTTGATGCATAGTCAAAAACTTGTCGGGCAGTCTAGTTTTTCATGGACTGCCGCCAACTTTTTTGGGAGATGCATCGATGCCTGGCCATATCCTGGTGCTGGACCCTGCGCCCGCCATGCAAGCGCTGCTGGCGCATAACCTGGCTGGCGCCGGTTACCGGGTCAGCTGCGCCGTGGATGCGCGCGGCGCGCTGGCGCTGCTGGCGGCTGGCCCGCCCGACGTGCTGTTGCTGGAATGGGATCTGCCGGATGCATCTGGCATCGCGCTGCTGCGCCAGCTGCGCCAGGATGGCGTGCTGTGCGACTTGCCCATCATCATGGTCAGCGCCCGCGACAGCGAGCAAGACAAGGTGCTGGCGCTGGACAGCGGCGCCGACGATTATCTGTGCAAACCTGTCGGTCCCCGTGAAATGCTGGCCCGCGTGCACGCGCTGCTGCGCCGCCGCGCGCCAGCGGTCTTGCGCGCAGGCGCAGGCACGGCCGGGGCCATCGCCTTGCGCCTCGATCCGCACACCCGGCGCGTGACGGCCGGCAAGGTACCAGTCAACCTGGGCCGCGTGGAATTCAAGCTGCTGCATTTCCTCATGGACCATCCGGGCAGGGTGCATAGCCGCGCGCAATTGCTGGACCAGGTGTGGGGCCATGCGGCCTATCTCGACGAGCGTACGGTCGACGCCCACGTGGGACGCTTGCGCCACGCCTTGCAGCCGGGCGGCTGCGGCCACCGCATCGAAACCGTGCGCGGCAGCGGTTACCGCTATCTGGCGCTGGATGCCCTTGACACCGCCGTGTGCGCCTGATGCTGCTGACGGGGCGGGAACAGGAATACTTGCTGCACGCCATACTCGGCGCGCATGGCATCGCCGTGCCCGGCGATTTCTTTTTGTGGAGCCAGGGGCCGCTGCAGGCGCTGCTGCCGCATGCCGTCCTCGTCTGCGCGCAGCTGGGCGCCGATGGCGGCGTGGCGCGCAGCGCGGCCTGGCATAGCGCGGTGCTCGCCGAGGCCGAGGTGCGGGCGCTGAGCGACCCGCGCCAGGGGCAGGTGGCGCATCTGGCGCAAGCGTGGCGCGCAGGCGGGCGGCGCGTGGCCATCCTCGATGGCGTGTTGGTGCATGGCAGCGCGGCGGCGGGCGGCGGCAGTTTTTTTGCCCTGTTCGGCGTGCCCCGGACCGACCCGGCGCGCCAGGCCTATGTGCTGGAATTGCTGCTGCCCTGCCTGCACCTGCATTGGCTGGCGCTGCCGGACGGCGTGCAGGCAGCACTCGCCGGCGTGGCGCGCGCGGCCAGTGCGCGCGAGCTGGAAGTGCTGCACTGGGTCAGCATCGGCAAGAGCAATGAAGAGGTGGGGCAAATTCTCGGCATCAGCGGCGGGACCGTGAAAAGCCATTTGCAGCGTATCTACAAATTATTGGGCGTAAGCAATCGCACGCAAGCCGTGTCGCGCGGCATCGCGCTGCGCCTGCTGGCCGCCTGAGGCCGTTTAGTGCTGCGGCCGGGGTGCGGTGGTTGTGTGCGTGCCGCCATCGTTGAACTGATCCTCGGTGCCAGGCGCCACCCGCGCCACGAGCGGGCTGGCGCGCAGGCGCGTGACTTCGTCCGGCGTCAGCAGGGCGGCAAAGCCGTTCAGCGCGGCCGTATATTGGTATTGCACCGTGTGGTATTGCACCGTGGCATCGGGCACCAGCGCCAGCACGGCGCGCCGGTCGGCTTCCCGCTGCGCTTGCCGCTGGTCTTCCCTTTGTACCGCGTCAGGCGGTGAGGGCAGTTGCATGCTCAGTTGCACAATATACAGTTGGCGCTGCGCCGCCGATGCGCCGGCAGGCAGCACGCTGGCGGCGGCCAGGATGGCAAGGCTGAAACGGATTGCAGACATGCAAGCTCCCGAGGCAGGCGGCGTGGCCGCTCATGCACCGATTCTACGCCGGCCGCAGGGTGGGTGGCGCGCGACTTGCGTTAGTGCAAACGCGATGGTTTCCCCCGGGATTTTGTTGTTTTCAGTACAAACAAAAGATTGTATTAACCATAAGCGGCATGGTAGCCTGCTAAGTAAGCCTCGGGAAATTAGTGTGAATTTATGACGAACAGAACCGGATGCTATGCAAGGCGCTCGCTGCGACGCAGTGCGAGCACTGCTAGCAGTGAGCAACGCCGCCTAGCGCCGGTTATGGAGGTCAGAAATTACAATAATTTATTGGGGGTTACTTAGGCATCAGGCAGGCGCGCGCCGCCTGTGCGCGGCCACTAGCGGCGCACATGGCGGCAATGTATTGAAGGTAGGCAAGAAGGAGTTACCGGATGCATGCAGCACACAGGCAGAACCTTGCGGCAACGCGCCATGCGCGCGGCTTTACCTTGCTCGAATTGCTGGTCGTCATCGTGATCATTGGCTTGCTGGCGGCCTATGTCGGCCCCAAATATTTCGCCCAATTGGGCAAATCCGAAGTGACGGTGGCCAAGGCGCAGATCGAGGCGTTTGAAAAATCGCTCGATACCTACCGCCTCGACGTGGGGCGCTACCCGACCACGGAAGAAGGCCTGGCCGCGCTGCTGGTCGCACCGCCCGCCGCCGGCACGCGCTGGAATGGCCCCTACCTGAAAAAGGCCGTGCCGCTCGACCCATGGGGCCATGCCTATCAATACCGCGCGCCCGGCAGCAAGGGCGAATATGACATCGTCTCGATGGGCAAGGATGGCCAGCCGGGCGGCAGCGGCGAGAACGCCGACATCAGCTCGCAATAGCGCCAGCGCATTCTTTTTCCTACGGACAAGCCATCATGCAGTTCGAAGTACGCGCGCTTTCCACGGACCAAGCCGTAACTACCTTGCAGACGTGCGTGATCGACGGCCGCGACGAAGCCGACGCGCGCCGTCAGGCCGAGGCGCGCGGCCTGTTCGTCAGCGCCATCCGCCCGCTGCGGGCCACGCCGTTCAGCGCGGCCGGACGCCAGCGCGCGCGGGCCTTGCCCCTGCTGCTGTTCAGCCAGGAATTGCTGGCGCTGCTGAACGCGGGTCTGGGCATCGTCGAAGGGCTGGAAGCCTTGCTGGAAAAGGAAGCGTCGCCGGCCACGCGCAGCGTGCTCACGCGCCTGCTGGAAGGTTTGCGCGAAGGCAAGCGCTTTTCCGCCGTGCTGGCAGAACAAGCGGAACTGTTTCCCCCCTTGTACATCGGCATCGTCAAGGCGGCCGAAGGCACGAGCGACTTGCCGCGCTCCTTGTCGCGCTACATCGACTACCAGCAGCGCATCGATACGGTGCGCAGTAAAATCGTCAGCGCCGCCATTTATCCCGCCATCCTGCTGGCCGTGGGCGGCGGCGTCAGCGCCTTCCTGATCAGCTATGTCGTGCCCCGTTTCGCCGAGGTCTACCAGGGCGCCGGGCGCAACTTGCCGTGGATGTCGCAAGTGATGCTCAGCTGGGGCCAGTTCGTCACCGAACACGGCGTGCTGCTGTTGCTCGGGCTGGCGCTGGCCGGCAGCGTCGTGTTCACGGCCGTGCGGCGCGTGCTGCGCCATGGCGGCGTGGCGCGCCTGCTGGCGAAGCTGCCCGGCATCGGCGAGCGCGTGCGCATCTATGAACTGTCGCGCCTGTACCTGACCCTGGGCATGCTGGCCGAGGGCGGCATCACCATCGTGCAGGCAATTTCCACCGTGCAAGCGATGGTGTCGCCGGGCATGCAGGCGTCCCTGCAGGGCGCGCGCGGCGCCATCGAGGCGGGCCAGCCCCTGTCGTCGGCCTTTGAGCAGCATCGACTGACGACGCCGATTTCCCTGCGCATGCTGCGCGTGGGCGAGCGCACGGGCGACATGGGCCCCATGCTGACGCAGTCGGCCGCCTTTTACGATGGCGAAATCAGCCGCTGGATCGACCGTTTTACGCGCACGTTCGAGCCGCTGCTGATGGCCGCCATCGGCCTGGTCGTGGGCGCCATCGTGATCCTGCTGTACATGCCCATCTTTGACCTTGCCGGCGATATTTCATGATGCCCATAGCTGCCGAATCGACCGTGGCCATCGACCCTGCGTTGCTGCAGCGCGCGCGCATCCTGAGCCGCCAATCGAAGCGCAGCCTGGTCGAGGAATTGCAGCAGCTGAGCGGCATCGAGGCGCGCGCCGTGGTGCGCGCACTGGCGCGCCCGTTCGGCCTGGACGTGCTGGAAACGGCCGACATGCTGGCGTTTTCTCCGGCTTTCGATGTGCTGCCCCTGTCGCAGGCGCTGGCGCGCCACAGCGTGCTGCTGCGCGCCGCCGGCGGCCAGCTGGTGGGCGTGATCGCCGACCCCTTCGACCTTGATCTGCAAACCTGGCTCGGCGCGCGCGCGGGGCAGGGCGCCTTGAGCATCCGTCTGGCGCTGCAGGCCGACATCGGCGCCTATTTGTCGAAGCAGGAGGAATCGGCGCGCGCCGTCGACAGCTTGCTGCCCGGCGCCGCCACGGACGCGCGGCGCGACGGCAAGACGGCAGCCGTGCTGTCGTTCGCCAGCGTGTCGGAAGCGGCCAGCCCCGCCGTCAAGCTGGTCAACTCGACCCTGTATGACGCGCTCAAAGCAGGCGCCTCGGACATCCACCTGGAAAGCACGGCAGGCGGCCTGGCCGTCAAGTACAGGGTCGACGGCGTGCTCGATCACGCCACGTCCGTCAACGGCATCGAAGTGGCCGAACACATCATCTCGCGCCTGAAAGTGCTGGCCGAACTCGATATCGCCGAGCGCCGCGTGCCGCAGGACGGCAGCTTCCGTGTCGAATCGGGCGGGCGCGAAATCGACTTGCGCGTCTCCATCATGCCCAGCATCCATGGCGAGGACGCCGTCATCCGCATCCTCGACAAGCGCGCCATGATCGAGGCCTACGGCGCCCTGACCCTGGAAGCGCTGGGCTTTGACTCGCCATCGCTGGTCGCCTTGCGCGCGCTGGCGCAGGAAGCCTACGGCATGCTGCTCGTCACCGGTCCCACGGGTTCCGGCAAGACCACGACCCTGTACGCGGCGCTGACGGAAATCCATAACGGGCGCGAAAAGATCATCACCATCGAAGACCCGGTCGAATACCAGCTGCCCGGCATTTTGCAAATCCCCGTCAATGAAAAGAAGGGGCTGACCTTCGCCAAGGGCTTGCGCTCGATCCTGCGGCACGACCCTGACAAGATCATGGTGGGCGAGATCCGCGACCGCGAGACGGCGGAAATCGCCGTGCAATCGGCCCTCACGGGCCATTTGGTGCTCACCACCGTGCATGCGAATAATGTGTTCGACGTGTTCGGCCGTTTTACGCACATGGGCATCGACCCGTATGCGTTCGTTTCGGCCCTGAACGGCATCTGGGCGCAGCGCCTGATCCGCACCAACTGTCCCCATTGCGCGGTCGACTACACGCCCGACGACAGTGAGCTGGCCAGCGTGGGCCTGGCGCGCGCCGACGTGGCGCAATATCAATTCAAGCAGGGAAAAGGCTGTGGCGACTGCCGCGGCACGGGCTACAAGGGGCGCCGCTCGATCGCCGAAATCCTCGTGCTGACCGATGAAATCCGCGAACTGATCGTCGATAAAAAACCGATCCGCCAGATCAAGGCGGCAGCGTATGCGAACGGCACGCGCAGCCTGCGCCTGGCGGCGCTGGAACTGGTCAAGCGGGGCGCCACCACCATCACGGAAATCAAGAGGGTCACCCTGCATGCGTAGAGGTTATGGACAAGCTCTGCGCCTGGGCGTGGCGGCGGGCAAGGTGAGCCTGTGGCGCAGCAGCCGCTGGCGCGCGCCCGCATGGACGCCGCTGGACGAAGCCGCGTATGCGCCCGATGACGCGCCGCATGGCGACTTCGCCGCCCTGGGCCAGGCGCTGGAACAGATTCTGCCAGTTGGCCAATACGCGGGCTGGCCTTTGTCCGTGGTGCTTGACGATGGACTGGCGCGCCTGTGGCAGGTGGACATGCCGCACGGCGCCGCGCGCCTGGCCGATATCGAGGCGGCCGCTGCGCTGCGCTTCCAGTCGCTGTATGGCGATGCACCGGGCCTGTGGCGCAGCAGCGGCGCCTGGGATGCGCGCGCGCCGTTTTTCTGCGCCGTGCCCCGCGCGCTGCTGGCGCAGCTGACGCGCGTGGCCGACGCACGCAAGCTGGCCATGATTTTCATTGCGCCGCAATTCGCGCGCCACTGGAACCGCTGGCACGGCGCGTTGAAACCGGGCGCCTGGTTTGGCCAGCTGCAGGAGCACGTCCTGACCCTGGGCGTGCGGCACGAGGGCCGTCTGCGCGCCGTGCGCGCGCTGCCCGTACCGCCTGGCGCTGGCAGGGACTGGCTGGCGCAGACCCTGGCGCGCGAGGCGTTGCTGCAAGGCGTGCCCGCACCGGCGCTGCTGCAGCTATGCGGCGCGCCGCCAGCGGGCTGGCTGACGCCCGCGAAAGAGTTCCATTGCCAGGCTTTTTCCACGCCGGACGGGGACGGCGTTTTGTCGCCGGCGGCCCGGCTGGCGCATAGCGGAGGCGTGGCATGACGCGCCTCGATATCGATTTCGCGCCACCCAACTGGCGCCGCAGCCTGCACCGCGTACCCGTCTGGGCGTGGTGCATCGGTACGCTGGGCGTGGCGCTGGCCGTCACGGCCGCGTACAGCGGCAGCGCCGCGCTGCAGCGCCAGCAGGCAAGCGAGGCGCAGTTGCAGCGCGCGCAGCAGCGCCTGCTGGCCGCCACGCAAGGGCCGGCGAGCGCACCGCAAACACCGATCGCGCCGGCGCAGGCGGCAGCCGTGAATGCGGCCATCCTGCAATTGAACCTGCCGTGGCGCGACCTGCAGGATGCGCTGAATAGCGCCACGCCGCCCGCCATCGCGCTGCTGGCGCTGGAGCCGGACGCGCGCAAGCGCGTGCTGAAGATCACGGCCGAGACGACCAATAGCGACGCCATGGTGGCCTATATCGCGCAATTGAAGCGGCAGGAGCTGTTCGGCACGCGCGTGCAACTGCTGCGCCATGAAATCAACGCGCTCGATCCGAACAAACCGTTGCGCTTCCAGATCGAAGCGCGCTGGAGCACGCCATGATGGCCATCGACCTCAATAGCTTGCGCCTGCGCGCGCAGCTGCTGCTGCGCCGCCTGGGTGCGCCCGCCTGCCTGGCCGTGGCCCTGCTCGCGCTGGGCCTGGCAGCCTGGGCGTGGGCCTGGCAGCAGCGCGCCGTGGCGGCGCAACTGGAAGCGCGGCCCTTGCCGCAGCCAGCGCCGGCTGTGGTGGCCGCGGCGCCGCCGGCGACGGCCAGCGAGAACCTGGCGCGCTTTTATGCCGCCCTGGGACAGCAGCGCCACGCGGAGCAGCAAGTCAAGCAGCTGTTCGACCTGGCTGCGAAAAACGGCTTGCTGCTGGCGCAGGGTGAATACAAGAGTGGCTACGACAAGGCCAGCCGGGTCGCGACATACCAGGTGAGCTTGCCGCTGAAAGGCAGTTATGCGGCCGTGTCGCAGTTCGCGTTGCAAGCGCTGCGCGCCGTCCCCTTTGCTTCGCTCGACGAACTGAGTTTTCGCCGCGAGCAGATCGCCGATACGCAACTCGAAGCGCGCGTGCGCCTGACGTTTTATCTGACCGATACGCCGGGCGATGCGGGAGAAACGCCATGACCCCGCGCCATTATCTGATGCTGGCCGGCGTGCTGGGCGCGGGCGCCTTGCTGTTGTTTGGCGAGCGCCAGCCCGTGGCCGAGGTGGCCGAGGCGGTCGAGCGGGCCGTCGCGCCCGCGCGCCATGCTGCCGCCAGGGCACCGGCCGCGCAGCCCGCCATCCTGGCCCTGCTGCCGCGCAGCGAAGTGGCGGGCGAGGAGGGCGAGACGTTTGGCGGCGCCGATGGCGCTGCCGCTGTCTTCCAGAGCCAGAACTGGAATCCGCCGCCGCCGAAAATCGTAGCCGTCGCGCCACCGCCGCCACCACCGCCGATGGCGCCGCCGCTGCCCTTCGTCTATCTGGGCAAGGCGGCCGCCGATGGCGCCTGGGAAGTGTTTTTGTCGCGCGCCGACAAGACGTATATCGTGCGCGCCCATACCGTCATCGATGGCGCCTACAAGGTCGTGACGATCGCGCCGCCCGTCATGACGCTCACTTATCTGCCGTTGAACCAGGTTCAGCAGCTCAACATTGGAGTTTCCGAGTGATGTCTCGTTCCTTTTCATCGGCGCTGCTGCTCTTGTTGTTGTCCGGCTGCGCGGGACAGCAGGCCTACCGCGACGGGCGCGAGCTGATTGCGCAAGATCAGGTGCCGGCCGGCCTGCAAAAGCTGCAGGAAGCGCTGCAGCAGGATCCCGGCAACGCGCAATACCGCAGCGCCTACTTGCAGGCGCGCGAACGGGCGACCGGCAACCGCTTGCAACAGGCCGAGCGCCAGGCGCAAACGGGGCAGGGCGAGCTGGCGCGTGCTTCTTTCATGAGCGTGCTGGAAATCGATGCGCAGAACGAGCGCGCCAACAGCGGCTTGCGCGCGCTGGAACGCGAGCAGCGCCAGGGGAAATTGCTGGCCGATGCACGCACGGCGTTTGATGCAAAACAATACGACCCGGCGCGCCAGCGCCTGAACGCCATCCTGACGGAGCAGCCGAACCATGCGGGCGCGCGCGCGCTGCTGCGTGAAGTCGATGACAAAACGGCGCCGCCCGTCGTCGAATCGGGCCTGGCCAAGTCGTACAAGCAGCCGATCACGATCGAGTTTCGCGACGCACCGTTAAAACAGGTGTTCGAGTTGATCGCGCGCCGTTCCGGCCTCAATTTCGTCTTCGACAAGGACGTCAAGGCGGACGCGAAAACCTCGATCTTCCTGAAAAACAGCACGGTGGAATCGGCCGTCTACTTCCTGCTGGTGACGAACCAGCTGGAGCAGCAGGTGATGGATGCGAACACGATTCTGATCTACCCGAACGTGGCGGCAAAATTGAAGGAATATCAGGAGGTGCTGGTAAAAACCTTCTTCCTGGCGAACGCGGACGCCAGGCAAGTGGCCAACACGCTCAAGACCATTTTGAAGACGCGCGACGTGGTGGCCGATGAAAAACTCAATCTCGTCATCGTGCGCGACACGCCCGAGGCGATCCGCCTGGCCGAGCGCCTGATCGCGCTGCAGGACGTGCCCGAGGCGGAAGTGGTGCTGGAGCTGGAAATCCTCGAAGTCAAGCGCAGCCGCCTGATGGAACTGGGCGTGGCCTGGCCATCGAGCCTGACCCTGACGCCGCTTTCCACCTCGGGCGGGATCGGGCTGACCATCAGCGACTTGAATAGACTGAATCAGCGCACCATCGGCGTGAGTGACCTGTCCGTGACGGCAAACGCCAACAAGACGGATGGTGACGCGAACATCCTGGCCAACCCGCGCATCCGCGTACGCAACCGTGAAAAGGCGAAATTCGTCATCGGCGACAGGGTACCCGTGGTGACCACCACCATTTCGCCGGGCACGGGCGGCTTCGCGTCCGAGTCGGTCAGCTACCTGGACGTGGGCCTGACGGTGAACGCCGAGCCGACCATTTATTTGAACAATGAAGTGGGCATCCGCATCTCGCTGGAAGTGAGCAACCTGGGGGCGGCGACCACCACCCGCAGCGGCTCGACCCTGTACCAGATTGGCACGCGCCAGGCGTCGACCATGCTGCAATTGAAGGATGGTGAAAACCAGGTGCTGGCGGGCCTGATCAACAATGAAGAGCGCAGCTCGGGTAACAAGGTGCCGGGCCTGGGCGACATCCCCGTGCTTGGGCGGCTGTTCGGCAGCAGCAAGGACGACAGCCAGAAGACGGAAATCGTGCTGTCGATCACGCCGCATCTGGTGCGCACGGTGCAGCGTCCGGAAGCGAAGGAGTCGGAGTTTTCCGCCGGTACGGAAGGCAGCTTCCGCCGACGGCCCGACATGGCGGCCAAGGCGCCCACGCAGATGCCGGGCACGGTAATCGTGCGTTCCGGCCCGTCGGCCGTCGGCATGCAGCCGGCGCCGGCGCAGCCGATGATGGCGCCCGGCCAGGTGCCAGCGGCCTTGCCGCAGAGCGTGCCGGCGCCGGACGTGGCGCCGTCGCCCGAGCCGGCCGCCTCTCCCTTGCCGATACCGGCTGGCCAGCCCGTGCCGCTGCAGGCGGCGCCTTTGCCGTTCTCGTCCAGCCAGCCGGTGCCGGTGGCGCCGCCTCCCGCCAAATGAGACTGGCGCATGCGCAAGGCGGGCAAGGCGGCTTCACCCTGATCGAGCTGCTGGTGACCCTGGCCATCCTGGGCGTGCTGGCCACCCTGGTGATCCCCGTCACGCAGATGACGGTGCAGCGGCGCCAGGAGCAGGAGCTGCGGCGCGCGCTGCGCGAGATCCGCCAGGGGCTCGACGCCTATAAACGGGCCGGCGACGAGGGCCGCGTCCTGCGCGCGCCCGACGTCAGCGGCTATCCGAAAAGCCTGGAATTGCTGGTCGAGGGCGTGCCGGATCAGCGCAACCCGAAGCGCAGCAAGCTGTTTTTCCTGCGCCGCGTGCCGCGCGACCCGTTCAATGCGGATGCTGGCCTCAGCGATGCGCAAACGTGGGGCAAGCGCAGCTACGCCAGCGAAGCGGCCGAACCGCGCGAGGGCGACGATGTCTACGATGTGTACTCGACTTCCAACAAGACCGGCCTGAACAACGTGCCTTACCGTCTATGGTGAAACATGCCCGTCCATGACCGCGCCGCCCGCACGCGCGGCTTTACCCTGATCGAGTTGCTGGTGGTGCTAGGCATCGTGGCGCTGCTGCTGACCCTGGCCGTGCCCCGCTACTTTCCCAGCCTCGACAAGGCGAAGGAAACCGTGCTGGCCGATAACTTGCGCAACCTGCGTGCGACCATCGACCAGTTCCACGGCGATACGGGCCGTTATCCCGATACGCTGGAGCAACTGGTGGAAAAGAAATACCTGCGCGCCATGCCCATCGACCCCATCACCGACAGCGACAGCAGCTGGCTCATCGTGCCGCCGCCCGACGACACGCCGGGCCAGGTGTATGACGTGAAAAGCGGCGCGCCCGGCAAGGACCGCAGCGGCATGCCGTTCGCCGACTGGTAGCGGCCATGCACCGTCCTGCGCGCCGCCAGCGTGGTTTCACTTACCTGGGCCTGATCATCGTGGTGGCCATCCTGGGCCTCGTTGGGGCGGCCGGGCTGAAGATGGGTTCCCTGCTGCAGCGCCAGGCGGCCGAGCAGGAATTGCTCGACATCGGCGCGCAGTTTGTCGATGCGCTGCAGAGTTATGCGGGCGCCACGCCAGCCGGCCAGCCGCAGCATCCGCCGACTCTGGCCGCCTTGCTGCGCGACCCCCGCTTTCCGCAGGTGCGCCGGCATTTGCGCAAGCTGTATGTGGACCCCATCACGGGACGCGCCGAGTGGGGCTTGCTGTACCAGCCCGGCAGCCAGGGCATTATCGGCGTGCATAGCCTGTCGTCGTCCGCGCCTTTGAAAGTGGGCAATTTTGACGCCCGCTTCACCGGTTTTGAAGGCAGGTCGCGCTTGTCCGAGTGGCAGTTTGTCGCCGGTGGGCCCGTGCCGCCGGCGGGACTGGCCCTGGTGCCGGCAGACGCCGCCGCACCGTCCTTCACCGCACCGCCCGCCTTGTTTCCACCGCCACAAGCTGCCGCGCCAGCGTCCGAACCGGTACCGCCCGAGGTGGTGGAGCCGGAGGAGGAGACCGGCGCATAACAAGAAGCGCGCAATCTGCTTTAACCATAAGTCAACAACGAGTATCCAAGGGTAACTATTTTCACCTGGAAATTCATCTTGACTCATAACCATTTCATAGAGGAAACACTTTCAATAAATGAAATTTCGATAAAATAATTACAAGTAATTTAATGTCTTTATGCTACCATTCCGCCTGGTACTTTCAGTACTAAAGCGATGGCTGGCCCACTTGGCGGCCATAAATTACTTTTAAGGGATAATTTATGAAATTGAAATTTATCGCGGCAGGCATTCTGGCTGCAGCATCGTTCAGCGCATCGGCGGCCACCTACAATCTGGGCATCCTGGATCCTAGCGGCTTCGATACGCGGGCATCGATCACCACCAATTTCGCCGCCAATTCGGTGGTCGATGATTTGTGGACCTTCAAGCTGCTGACCCCATCGTCGACCTCGTTTGGCGCCTTGCAAACGTTTTCCGTTGCCGAAGGCGCGATCAGCAACTTCGCGGCCACACTGGTGGGTTATGGCGACCTGACCCTGACGTCGGTGGCCGGCATCCAGAGCCTGAGCTGGGCCGGTTCCCTGGCTGCGGGCAACTATGAGGTGCGTGTATCGGGCTTGAGTGGTTTGCAAAATGGCCAGTACGTGGGCACGGTCTCCGCCTTGCCCGTGCCGGAACCGGAAACCTACGGCATGCTGCTGGGCGGCCTGGCGCTGGTCGGCTTCGCGGCCCGCCGCGCCCGCAAAGCTGCCTGATTTTTATTGGTTAGAATGACAAAACCCGCCGAGGCGGGTTTTTTTGTTTCTTGTTGGATGTTGTCAAGCGTGGCGCTTGAAATCGCGGAAGCGGAAGCCAACGAGGAACAGGGTGGCAAAGTAGGCCACGCCGCACAGGGCCACCACCAGGGCCAGCGCGCCGGCCCGCAACAGCGGATGGGCTTGCATGGCGATCCAGTCGATGCGCATGGCGCCAGCATACGCCACGCCGCCCATGACGATGAGTGCCGGCAGCAGGCGCAGGAAGAACTTGGCCCAGCCCGGTTTCGGCTGGTAGATGCCGCGCTTGCGCAAGCCCCAATAGAGAAAAGTGGCGTTCAGACAGGCGCCCAGGCCGATCGACAGGGCCAGGCCGGCCACGGCGATGTAGGGCACGAACAGCAGATTCATCAGTTGCGTGGCGATCAGCACGCCGATGGCGATTTTCACGGGCGTGCGGATGTCCTGGCGCGCATAGAACGCGGGCGCCAGGGTTTTTACCAAGATGATGCCGATCAGGCCCAGGCTGTAAGCCACCAGCGGCTGCGTCGACATGGTCACGGATTCGGCCGTGAACTTGCCGTAATGGAAGAGGGTGGCGATCAGCGGCGTGGCCAGGGTTGCCATGCCCACGGCGGCGGGCAGGGCCAGCAGGAAGGTCAAACGCAAGCCCCAGTCCAGCAGGGCCGAGTATTCCGTCTTGTCGCCATCCACGTTCGCCTTCGACAGGCTGGGCAGCAAGATGGTGCCCAGGGCCACGCCCAGCATGGCGGTGGGGAACTCCATCAGGCGGTCCGCGTACGACAGCCAGGAAATGCTGCCTTCTGCCAGGCGCGACGCGATGCTGGTGTTGATCATCAGGCTGATCTGCGCTGCCGAGACGGCGAACACGGCCGGCCCCATCTTCTTCAGCACGCGGCGCACGCCGCCGTCGGACAGGCCGATGGCGGGGTTGATCGACAGGCGCGGCAGCATGCCGATCTTGATCAGCGCGGGAATCTGGATGGCCACCTGCAGCAGGCCGCCGGCAAACACGGCAATGGCCATGGCGTAGATCGGCTGTTTCAAATAGGGCGCGAGGAATAGCGAGGCGGCGATGAACGACAGGTTCAGCAGCACCGGCGTGAACGCGGGAATCTTGAATTCGCGCCAGGTATTCAGAATGCCGCCGGCCAGGGCCACGAAGGACATGCAAGTAATATAGGGGAACATCAAGCGCGTCATCCACACGGCCGCGTCAAAAGCGCCCGGATCCTTGGACAGGCCCGTGGCGATCGCGTAGACGAACCACGGCGCGCCGACGATGCCGATGGCGGACACGAGCAGTGTGGCCCAGACCAGAGTGGTGGCCACATGGTCGGCCAGTTGCTTGCTCGCTTCCTGGCCATGCTGGTTCTTGTATTCAGACAAGATCGGCACGAAGGCTTGCGAGAACGCGCCCTCGGCAAACAAGCGGCGCAACAGGTTGGGGATGCGGAAGGCAACAATGAAGGCGTCCGTGTAGGCGCCGGCGCCAAAGGCGCGCGCGAACAGGCTTTCGCGCAATAATCCGGTTACACGGGACAGCATGGTCATGCTGGAAATGGCGGCGAGGGTTTTAAGCAAGTTCATGGGGGCAGATTATAGCCGGGCGCGGTACTGGCAAACGCTTAAAATATGGTAACAAGCGGGTAACAAGCGCCGCCTATTCGCCCTTGTCAGGCCCATTTTCACGTGTTTTTGGCGTGATACACGGTTTTTTGATTTGCCCCCGCTTGAAAATATCGCTATAATCGAAGGCTGTACAGAATTCTGTTACGCAGACACTAATGTTTGACAGGCACTGGTTTGGCACACATGGTTCGGCAGACGCACAGAACGCACCGGTTGGCAAACACTAATGTTTGCAAACGCACTTTGACCCTGTTTTAGGAAATTCCATGGCAAATACCGCACAAGCGCGCAAACGCGCTCGTCAAGCAGTTAAGCAAAACGCACACAATTCGTCCCAACGTTCGACCTTGCGCACGGCTATCAAAGCTGCTCGCAAAGCGATCCAGGGCGGCGACAAGGCAGCTGCTGCTGCAATCTTCCAAGCATCCGTGTCGACCATCGACCGTATCGCTGACAAGAAGATCATCCACAAAAACAAGGCAGCTCGCCATAAGAGCCGTCTGGCAGCTGCTTTGAAAGCACTGTCCGCTTAATATTCGCCAGCAGGCAAGCCACCACGGTGGCCTTGCCTGTGCCGGTACGCTGGCACTGGTTGAAAAGCAAAAACCCGCAGATTCATTCTGGCGGGTTTTTTCGCGTTCTTTTTCGCGGTTTTTCGCGGCCGTGTCCGCAATGGACAGCGGCCACCGCCTAGCGCGCGGCCGGCAAGCTGCCGATGCTCATGCCTGGCTTGATGTTCTTTTGCTTGAACCAGCCCAGGTGCATTTCCAGCGCATAGCGCACGGGCACGGTCTTCGTCGAGCAATGGCTGTCGAGCGTGTGCGGCTGCATGTCTTCGATGTTGACGATCTTGCCGCCGGCATCGATAAAGGCGACGGACAGGGGCAGCGGCGTGTTTTTCATCCACATGCATTGCGTCGATGGATTGCCAAAGACGAACAGCATGCCCGCATTGGCCTCCATTTTTTCACGGTACATCAAACCCTGTTCGCGCTGCGCTTCCGTGGCGGCCACTTCCGCCTGGATCAAGTGCATGCCAGCCGACAGTTGCACGCTCTTTGTTTGCGCTTGGGCAATGCCGGCGCAGGCCAGCAGGGCGGTGGACAGGATCAGACGGCGTAGGGAATTTTTCATGGGGGCGTGACGGTGGCTGCGAAGCGGCGATTAAGCCATGCTGGCGGCTGCCTGGTCAAGCATGCTGCCTGTCCGCACCGAAAGCGTGGGGTTACAGCAACATGGCTGCTGCCGTAACCCCGGGAACTGCACTTACTTCACGGGCTTGCCAGCTTCAGCGGCCGGCTGCTTCGTCTTGCGTGCCTGGGGAATCAGGCGTGGCGCATCGGTCGCGGCCGAAGCCTTGGTTGATGCGCCGGAACGCGCCGCATCCGTCGCGGCCGAAGCGTTGACGGTGGCCGAGGCCGGCGGCGCCGGCTTGACGGCGTCGGTGGCGGCCGACGCATGGCTGGCAGCCGAGGCGGGTGGCGGCTTGACGGCATCGGTCGCGGCGGAAGCGTGCACCTTGGCGCCCGATTGCGCCAGTGCGGCGCCAGCAAACAGGGTAGCGGCCAGGGCCAGGATTACTTTTGTCATCATCTTTCCTTTTCTGTCATGTTAAGGTGGGATGATTTTAATGCATTATCTAAAAATAAATAGTGCTTATTGGCAAAATTCGACGCCGCGGCTGTTTTTTCTTGTCCCGCTCACGCTTTTCCTATGTTCTCGGCCGGCACTTCGCACCATTCGCCGGGCAGCAAGGGATGGCTGGCCAGCGAGAACGGGCCGATGGCGCTGCGCACCAGGCGCAGGGTGGGCAGGCCGACGGCCGCCGTCATGCGCCGCACTTGCCGGTTTTTTCCTTCTTTTAAAGTGATCGCCAGCCACGAGGTGGGCTTGTCGGCGCGCGCGCGGATGGGCGGATTGCGGGGCCACAGCCAGTCCGGCTCGGCGATGCGCACGGCTTTGCACGGCTTGGTGATGAAGTCGCCCAGGTCCAGCGGCGCCTGCAGGCGCGCCAGGCTGGCCGCGTCGGGCACGCCGTCCACCTGCACCAGATAGGTTTTCGCTTCCTTGCGGTCCGGGTGGCTGATCTCGTGCTGCAGGCGGCCATCGTCCGTCAGCAGCAGCAAGCCCTCGCTGTCGGCGTCGAGCCGGCCGGCCGGGTAGATGCCGGGGATGGTGAGATGGTCGGCCAGGGTGGCGCGGCCATCCTGTGGCGAAAACTGGCACAGGACCTGGAATGGTTTATTGAAGAGGATGAGTGGCATGCTGGATAAATTGATGCAAACGATGGTGGCTGCTGGTCGGCGCCGCAAAAGCGTGGCGCCCTGTAAGATACTGGTGCATAATGTGAAACGTTAGTCTTATGTCTTATAGAAGACTATGGCGCTGCGGTTCTTTGGCGACGCGGATGGTCCGGGTGTTCTTTCCCTGCTAAAGTGCGTTGTTGCCGCCTTGTTCGGACTTGTTTTTGTAAACTCTGCAATCGCAGAGCGCGTCGCCGGCCTGTGTTGCCCGCCAGCGGTGTGTCCCACTTCGGAGATCACGATGTATCAACATATCACTGTACCTGCTGACGGCCAAAAAATCACCGTCAACGCCGATTTTTCGCTGAATGTACCAGATAATCCCATCGTTCCCTTCATTGAAGGCGATGGCACGGGCATCGACATCAGCCCGGTCATGATCAAGGTGATCGACGCTGCCGTGGCCAAGGCCTACGGCGGCGCGCGCAAGATCAGCTGGATGGAAATCTATGCGGGCGAAAAATCGACGAATGTGTACGGCCCCGACGTGTGGCTGCCGGAAGAAACCCTGCAAGTACTCAAAGATTACGTCGTTTCCATCAAGGGCCCGCTGACGACACCCGTGGGCGGCGGCATCCGCTCGCTGAACGTGGCCTTGCGCCAGCAGCTCGATCTGTACGTCTGCCTGCGTCCCGTGCGCTACTTTACGGGCGTGCCATCGCCCGTGAAAGAGCCGGAAAAGACGGATATGGTGATTTTCCGCGAAAACTCGGAAGATATCTATGCCGGCATCGAATACCAGCAGGGTTCGCCCGAAGCCAAAAAATTGATGGATTTCCTCGTCAATGAAATGGGCGTGACGAAAATCCGTTTCCCGGCCACGTCGGGCCTGGGCATCAAGCCCGTCTCCATCGAAGGCACGGAGCGCCTGGTGCGCAAGGCCATCCAGTACGCGATCGACAATGACAAGCCATCCGTGACGATCGTGCACAAAGGCAACATCATGAAGTACACGGAAGGCGGCTTCCGCGACTGGGCGTATGCGCTGGCGCAAAAGGAATTCGGCGCCGAGCTGATCGATGGCGGTCCATGGTGCAAGTTCAAGAACCCGAAGACGGGCCGCGATATCATCGTCAAGGATTCCATCGCTGACGCGTTCCTGCAACAGATTTTGCTGCGTCCGGCCGAATACAGCGTCATCGCCACCCTGAATTTGAACGGCGATTACATTTCCGACGCGCTGGCGGCGCAAGTGGGCGGCATCGGCATCGCGCCAGGCGCCAACCTGTCGGACTCCGTCGCCATGTTCGAAGCGACGCACGGCACGGCGCCGAAGTACGCGGGCAAGGATTACGTGAACCCCGGTTCCTTGATTTTGTCGGCGGAAATGATGCTGCGCCACATGGGCTGGCTGGAAGCGGCGGACCTGGTGATTTCCTCGATGCAAAAATCGATCGCCTCGAAGCGCGTCACCTACGACTTCGCCCGCCTGATGGAAGGCGCCACGCAAGTGTCGTGTTCGGGCTTTGGCGCCGTGATGATCGAGCACATGTAATAGAGGGGCAGGGTGTTGCGCACCCTGCGGACGAAAAAAAACCCCGCTTCAAGGAAACGGGGTTTTTCACATCTGAGGGCCGGCGATGCTTAGGCTGCTTGGATGTTGGAAGCTTGCTTGCCTTTAGGGCCTTGCGTGACTTCGAATTGAACTTTTTGACCTTCTTTGAGGGTCTTGAAACCGTTCATGTTGATTGCGGAGAAATGAGCAAACAAATCTTCGCCGCCATCATCTGGAGTGATGAAGCCAAAACCTTTGGAATCATTGAACCACTTAACTGTACCTGTTGCCATAAAAAGAACTTTCAAAATTAAAACAAATCACACGAGCCATAAAAGCAAGAAGCTTCTTGCCCCCTCCTCGACGTCTCACTTCTTATCAAGCTGTACATTACTGCAACAGTCGATACAGCATTGTTGGCGGAATAAATAATGAAGTCAAGCGCTTTTCCATCGATATTGCCAAATTCTTCACGGCAACCAAAAAAGCAACTCTTGATTTTGACGGCAAGGTCGCCATCTGCGCACTATTAAGAAAACGCGTAAGATTGAAAACAATTGGAAAGGCGTAGATATTGCGCATGACAACCACTGTGAAAGCATTAGAATAAGCGTATGGCAACCAAGCACGACACAGAAACCCTGCTGGAGCGGCAAGTGCTGAAGCCGCCACCGCTCTACCAGGTAGCCTTGCTCAATGACGACTACACCCCGATGGAATTCGTGGTGGCCATCATTCAGGAGTATTTCAACAAGGACCGTGAAACGGCGACGCAAATCATGCTCAGTGTTCATCGCTACGGCAAAGGAGTGTGCGGCGTGTTCTCTAAAGATATAGCGTGTACCAAAGTGGAGTTCGTTTTAACGCATGCGCGCAAGGCGGGGCACCCCCCTGCAGTGCGTGATGGAGGAAGTATGATTGCGCAGGAATTAGAAGTAAGTTTGCACATGGCGTTTGTCGAAGCTCGGCAGGCACGGCACGAATTCATCACGGTTGAGCATTTACTGCTGGCACTGCTGGACAATCCCTCCGCTGCCGAGGTGTTGCGTGCCTGCGCGGTCAATATAGAGGACCTGCGCAAGACCCTCACCAATTTCATCGGCGATAACACGCCGACCGTGCCTGGCACGGGCGAAGTCGACACCCAGCCGACGCTTGGTTTCCAGCGCGTGATTCAGCGTGCCATCATGCACGTCCAGTCCGCCTCGAATGGCAAGAAGGAAGTCACGGGCGCCAATGTGCTAGTGGCCATCTTCGGCGAGAAGGATTCGCATGCGGTCTACTACCTGCACCAGCAGGGCGTGACGCGCCTGGACGTGGTCAATTTCATTTCGCACGGCGTGCGCAAGGACCAGTCGACGGAAAGCGCGAAAGCCTCCGAGGGCGTGGAAGAAGCGCCTGTCGATGGCCAGCCGAAGGAAAGCCCGCTCGACCAGTTCACGCAAAACCTGAACAAGGCCGCTGCCGAAGGCAAGATCGACCCGCTGATCGGTCGCGAGGAAGAAGTCGACCGCGTGATCCAGATCCTGTGCCGTCGCCGCAAGAACAATCCGCTGCTGGTCGGCGAGGCGGGCGTGGGCAAGACGGCCATCGCCGAAGGCCTCGCTTACCGCATCACGCAAAGCGATGTGCCGGAAATCCTGCAGAATGCCGTCGTGTATTCGCTGGACATGGGCGCCTTGCTGGCCGGGACCAAATACCGTGGCGACTTCGAGCAGCGCCTGAAAGCCGTGCTGAAGCAATTGAAGGACAATCCGAACGGCATCCTGTTCATCGACGAAATCCACACCATCATCGGTGCGGGTTCGGCGTCGGGCGGCACCCTCGATGCGTCCAACCTGCTGAAACCGGCACTGGCGAATGGTCAATTGAAATGCATCGGCGCGACCACGTACACGGAATTTCGCGGCGTGTTCGAGAAAGACCATGCGCTCTCCCGCCGCTTCCAGAAAGTGGACGTCAACGAGCCGACCGTCGAGCAAACCGTGCAAATCTTGCGCGGCCTCAAATCGCGCTTCGAAGAGCACCATGGCGTGAAATACTCGGCCTCGGCCCTGTCGACGGCGGCCGAACTGGCGGCGCGCTTCATCAACGACCGCCATCTGCCCGACAAGGCAATCGACGTCATCGATGAAGCGGGCGCGGCGCAGCGCATCCTGCCGAAGTCGAAGCAAAAGAAAACCATCGGCAAGGCCGAGATCGAGGACATCATTGCCAAGATCGCGCGCATTCCGCCGCAAACGGTCAATCAGGACGACCGCAGCAAGCTGCAGACGATCGACCGCGACTTGCGCAATGTCGTGTTCGGGCAAGATCCCGCCATCGACGCGCTGGCGTCGGCCATCAAGATGGCGCGTGCCGGTCTGGGCAAGACGGACAAGCCGATCGGTTCCTTCCTGTTCTCCGGTCCGACCGGCGTCGGCAAGACCGAAGTGGCGAAACAGCTGGCCTTCATCCTCGGTATCGAGCTGATCCGTTTCGACATGTCGGAATACATGGAACGCCATGCCGTGTCGCGCCTGATCGGTGCGCCGCCGGGTTACGTCGGTTTCGACCAGGGCGGCTTGCTGACGGAAGCGATCACCAAGAAGCCGCATGCGGTCTTGCTGCTCGATGAAATTGAAAAAGCCCATCCGGACATTTTCAATATCCTGCTGCAAGTGATGGATCACGGCACCTTGACGGACAACAATGGCCGCAAAGCCGATTTCCGCAACGTGATCATCATCATGACGACCAATGCGGGCGCGGAAAGCTTGCAAAAAACGTCGATCGGCTTCACCAACTCGAAGCAGGCTGGCGACGAGATGGCCGACATCAAGCGCATGTTCACGCCGGAGTTCCGCAACCGCATCGACGCGACCATCAGCTTCCGCTCGCTGGACCAAGAAATCATCCTGCGCGTGGTCGACAAGTTCCTGATGCAGCTGGAAGAGCAGTTGCACGAGAAAAAGGTCGAAGCCGTATTTACCGAGAAGCTGCGTGCTTTCCTCGGCAAGAAAGGTTTCGATCCGCTCATGGGTGCGCGTCCGATGGCACGTTTGATCCAGGACATGATCCGCAAGGCCCTGGCCGACGAACTGTTGTTCGGCCGTCTGGTCACAGGCGGACGGGTCACCGTCGACCTCGACGACAAGGACCAGGTCTTGCTGGAATTCCCGGAACCGCCAGACGCGGCGCCGACGGCTGCGCCGGAAACGGTGGAAGTGGAATAAGCTTCCTGCAGTCAACGAAAAACCCGCCCACGCAAGTGGCGCGGGTTTTTTTACGTTTTTATGGGCAATAAAGAAGGTTTTAAGAAGGTTTTCTTTGGTCATAGTTATGCCAGAATTGCTATCCGGTATCGACATGGTGTCCATACCGCCTGACCGCCATCTGGATGTCCACATGAAAATTTCCCGTACTCTCGCCTTCCTGTTGTTTTCCGCCGGCTTGCTGGGTAACGCCGCCGCTGCCGCTGTTGCCGCCGCGCCTGCCGGCAGCTATTTCCGCTTTCCCGCCGTGCGCGGCGATACCGTCGTCTTCACGGCCGAAGGCGATTTGTGGAAAAGCAATCTGCGCGGTGGCGCGGCGCAGCGCCTGACCACGCATCCCGGCTATGAAACGAACGCGGCGATTTCGCGCGACGGCCAGTGGATTGCCTTTTCCGCCGCCTACGAAGGGGCGCAGGAAGCGTATGTGATGCCGCTGGCCGGCGGCTTGCCGCGCCGTATTTCGTATGACAATGGCGGCGTGCTGGTGCTGGGCTGGACGGCGCAGGGCGAGGTGCTGGTCAGCACGCAAAATACGGATGGCCCCGCTTCGCGCCGCATCGTCGCCGCCATCGATCCCGTGAAACAGACGCGCCGCGTGTTTCCCGTGGCCGACGCCAACGACGCCGTGCTCGACGACTCTGGCAAGACGCTGTTCTTCACGCGTTTTGGCCTGGCCATGACCAACGACAATGTGCGCAACTACCGGGGCGGCGCGCATGCGACCCTGTGGCGCTATGACCTCGATGGCAAGGGCGAGGCCGTGCGCATGCATGCGGAGCCTGCCGTGTTGACGGGCAACAACAAGCGCCCCATGTGGTGGCAAGGCAGAGTCTATTACATCAGCGACGAGGGCGGCAGCGACAATCTGTGGAGCATGCTGCCGGACGGCTCCGACCGCCGCGCCTTGACGACCCACACGCAGTGGGACGTGCGCAATGCGCAGCTGGGCGACGGCAAGATCGTGTATCAACTGGGTGCGGACCTGCAAGTGCTGGACCTGGCGGCAGGGACGGACTCGTCGCCATTGCCGATCAGCCTCGTGTCCGACTTCGACCAGCAGCGCGCGCGCCAGATCCGCTCGCCACTGGACACCCTCTCCAATGTGCAGGTGTCGGGCAAGGATGAGCGCATCATCCTCACCGCCCGCGGCAAGGTCAGCATCGCCGGCACGGGCAGTTTGCGCCGAGTCGATATCGCCATTCCCGAAGGGGCGCGGGCGCGCGACGCCGTCTTTTCCAGCGACGAGAAATCCGTCTTCGCCATCGTCGACACGAGCGGCGAGAATGAGATCTGGAAGTACGCCGCCGATGGTTCGGGCAAGGGCGAGCAGCTGACGACGCAGGGAGATAATCATCGCTGGAAACTGTATCCATCGCCGGACGGGCGCTGGCTGGCGCACACGGACAAAAAGGGCCGTTTCTGGCTGCTGGACCTGGCGACCAGGGGCAACCAGCTGATCGACGATGCGGGCAAGGCCGGCGTGGACAAGCATGACGAAGTGCAATGGTCGCCCGACAGCCATAACCTGGCCATCGTGCGCGTGGCCAGCAACGAGCAGCGCGAGCAGATCGGCTTGTACAACCTCGCATCGAAGCAGCTGCAATTCGTCACCAGCGACCGTTATACGTCCGGTTCACCCGTGTTTTCGCCCGACGGCAAGTGGTTGTATTTCATGTCGGCGCGCAATTTCCAGCTGGCCAACGGCTCGCCGTGGGGTGATCGCAACATGGGCCCCGTGTTCGACAAGCGCATCGGCGTATATGCGCTGGCGCTGCAGCCGGGCAACCGTTTCCCGTTCCAGCCCGACGACGAGCTGAGCCGTCCGGGAGTGAAACCGGCCGAAACGGATGGTGAAAAGGCGGCCGAACAGGCGGCGGAAAAAGCATTGGAAAAGGCCGGCGGCAAGGGCGCCGTGAAAAAGGCGCCAGCCGCCTTGCCTGCCATCGTCAGCCAGGGCCTGGCCGAGCGCCTGTATGAAGTGCCGCTGGCGGCGGGCAATTACAGCGCGCTGGCCGCTGACGACAAGCGCCTGTATTTCCTGGAACGGGAAAGTGGCGAGAACAAGTCCAGCCTGAAGACCTTGGCGATTGGCAATACCGGCTCCAAGCCGGAACTGCTGGTGGCCAATGTGCGCGAATTCGACCTGGCGCAGGATAAAAAGCATCTGTATTACCGTACTGCGGCCGCCACCGGCCCGGGCGAGATGCTGGTGATCGAGGCGGGCGCCAAGCTGCCGGCGGACCTGTCGAAGGCCAAGGTCAAGGTCGACGACTGGACGTTCGTGTCGAATCCGCGCCTGGAATGGAAGCAGATGTTCAACGATGCGTGGCGTTTGCACCGCGACTTCCTGTACGACGCGAAGATGCGCGGCGTGAACTGGAAGGCGGCGCGCGACAAATATGCGCCGCTGGTCGAGCGGGTCACGGACCGTGCCGAACTCAATGATGTACTCGGCATGATGGTGGCCGAAGTGGGCGCCCTGCATTCGCAGATCCGTCCCGGCGAATTGCGCCGCACGGAGCAGGAAGGCACGCCGGCGGGCCTCGGCGCCGTGCTGGCGCGCACCGGCGAGGGCTACCGGGTCGAACATGTCTACCGCAGCGAAGCGGAATTGCCCTCGGCGCGCGCGCCGCTGTCGCGCCCCGAAGTGGATGTGAAGGCGGGCGACGTGATCACGGCCGTCAACGGCAAGGACGTGCTGGCCGCGCGCGACATCAGCGATTTGCTGCTGAACCAGGCCGACAAGCAGGTGCTGCTGCAGGTCAAACGGAGTAATGGAAAAGGGGGCGCGCCGCGCGCCGTCATCGTCGCGCCCGTGAACATGGCGAAACAGACGGCGCTGCGCTATGGCGACTGGGAACTGAGCCGCGCCGAGCAGGTGGCGGCCGCCTCGCAGGGACGCATCGGCTACCTGCATTTGCGCGCCATGGGCGCCAATGACATCGCCTCGTTCGCGCGCGATTTTTACGCCAACATCAACCGCGAAGGCCTGATCATCGACGTGCGGCGCAATAACGGCGGCAATATCGACAGCTGGATCATTGAAAAGCTGCTGCGCAAGGCCTGGGCCTACTGGGCGCCGCCGGGCGTGCAGCCGTCGTCGAACATGCAGAACACCTTCCGTGGCCATTTGGTGGTGCTGGTCGATGAACTCACGTATTCGGATGGCGAGACTTTCGCCGCCGGCATCAAGGCATTGAAACTGGCGCCGCTGGTGGGCAAGCGCACGGCCGGCGCCGGCGTCTGGCTCAGCGACAATACGCGCCTGGCCGACAACGGCATGGCGCGCGTGGCGGAAAACGGCCAGTTCGGCATCGACGGCCAGTGGCTGATCGAAGGCGTGGGCGTGGTGCCGGACGTCGAGGTGGAAAACCCGCCGCACGCCACCTTCAATGGCGCCGACCGCCAGCTGGAAGTGGCGCTCGACATGCTGGCGAAAAAGCTCAAGGAGCAGCCGCGCCCGGCCTTCCAGGCGCAGCCGATTCCCGCGCTGAAGTAGTCCGGCTACAGGCCGCAGGCGGCCTTGAACTGCTGCGCGCGGCGGCGCGACACCTCGACCACGCTGCCGTCCTGCAGGTGCAGGGCTAGGCCATCGGCGGCATTTGGCGCGAGCCGCGCCACCTGCGCCAGGTTGACGATCTGGCGCCGGTTGGCGCGCAGGAACAGGGCGGGATCGAGCTTTTCTTCCAGCTGGTTCAGGGTGCGCAGCATCAGCAGCCGCTGTGCGCCGAAATGCACGCGCGTGTAGTTGCCTTCCGATTCCAGCAGGCGGATATCGTCAAACGCCACGAACCAGCAGCGTTCCCCGTCCTTGATGAAGACCTTGCGCGGCGCGGGCGGTGGCACGGTTTGCGCCCGCGCGCCGGCACGCGCCAGCGCCGTGGCCAGGCGCGCCGCCTGCACGGGTTTTTGCAGGTAGTCGAGGGCGCTGACCTCGAACGCCTGCAGCGCGTACTGGTCGAAGGCCGTGCAAAAGATGACGTCCGGCGCATCATCGAGCGCGGCAAGCAGGTCGAAGCCGGAGCCGCCCGGCATCTGCACGTCGAGCAGCAGCAGGTCGGGGCGCAGCTTGCCGATCTGCGCGACGGCATCGGCCGCGCTGGCCGCCTCGCCCACGATCTCCACGGCGCCTTGCTGCACATGCGGCGCCAGCAGCCTTCGCAGCTCGGCGCGCGCCAGGCGCTCGTCATCGACCAGCATTACCTTCAGCGGCGATCCGTTCATGCCGGCTCCGGCAAGTCGATGGTGGCATATACCCAACCCGCCTGCTGGCGCAGTTCCAGGCTGGCGCGCTCGCCGCAGGCCAGCTGCAGGCGCTGGCGCGCATTGCGCAGGCCGATGCCGGTGGAGCTGGATGCGCCGCGCAGCTCACCCGTATTGGCCACCTCGATCCGCAGCATGTCCGTGTCGGCGCCGCGCCGCGCCGCGATGCGGATGTCGCCGCCCTCGGCGTTCGCTTCGACGCCGTATTTGACGGCGTTTTCCACCAGCGTTTGCAGGGCCATGGGCGGCACGCGCGCGTGCTCCAGGCCGGGGAGGATGTCGAAGCTGACGCGCAGGCGTTCCTCGAAGCGACTCTGTTCGATGGCCAGGTAGGCACGCACGGCGTCCAGTTCGGCCGCCAGCGGCACCGTGGCGTGCTGGCTGGACTGCAGCGCGTGGCGCATCAGGCCGGCCAGCTGGTCAATCATGTGCGCGGCCGCTTCGCGGTCTTCGAAGATCAGCGCGCGCACGCTATTGAGGCTGTTGAAGAAGAAATGCGGATTGACTTGCGCCTGCAGGGCGCGCAACTGGGCGTCCTTGGCCAGCACTTCCAGGCGCAGCGCCTCGGCCTCGAAGCGGCTGGCGCGGCGCAGCGACAGCGCGGTGAAGTAGAACACCGTCCAGGTCAGGAATACCCCGAACCAGAACAACAGGGCGCCGGGCAGCCAGGCCAGGCCGCGAATGGTGTGCGGCGGATACATGACGTGGAAGGCGCTCGCCACGCTGGCCGTCTGGATGGCGGCCAGCACGATCAGCGACGGCACGATGCGTGTCCAGCGCAGACCGTTGGCCGCCCAGCCGCGCCGCTGCAGGATGCCATGCCACAGATGCGACAGCAGCAGCCCGCCCAGCGAGCCCCAGCCGGCAATCGTCACGACGATGCGCAGCTGCGTGGAGCCGCCATACACGCTGTTGAACAGGGTGAGCGCGCCCCAGCCGGCCAGCTGGAAGGTCCAGTACCAGTTGATCCTGGCCAGCAGCGGCCGGTGCAAGGGCGTGTTCATTGCCTAGTCCAGGAACTGTTCGATGCGCGCATGCATCCAGTCTGGCTGGTCGTACATGATGAAGTGGCGCGCTGTGTCGGCCAGTGCGACTTTTACGCCGGGCAGCTGTGCATACTGCTGCTGGAAGGTAGCCTCGATGGCGGCGCGCGGCGCAAAGTCCTTGTAGGCGATCCAGGTGCCCAGCACCAGGGTCGGCGAGCGCACTTTCGCCACGTCCTGGCGCAGGTCGCTGGCCATCAGGGTGCCCATGGCCTTGATCACCGTCTCGCGGTCCGAGCGCTGGCCCCAGCCGATGATGCGTTCCACGTCGGCCGGCGCGCTGGCCATGCTGGTCACGGCGCGGCGCTGGCTGGCGGCGTAGGTGGCGCCATCCTGCGCGCGCATGGCCGATTGCATCTGCGTCGCCATGGCTTGCAGCTGCGGCGGCGTGATGGAGGGCAGTTGCGTCGCGCCCAGCGCCGGCAGCGAGTCGACGATCACCAGCTTGCCCGTTTGCGCCGGATGGTCGATGGCCATTTTCAGGGCCAGGAAGCCGCCCAGGCTATGCCCGATGATGGCCGGCTGGCCCAGTTTTTGGTTGCCGATGTAGTCGGCCAGTTGCTGCTCCGCCTGCGCCAGCAAGTCGCCTTCGATGGGCGCCGCGCCAGCAAAGCCGGCCAGTGTCAGCACGTGGCATTGGCGTGCGGCTTGCGGGCCGCACAGACGCGCCACCGTGCCTTGCCACACTTCGCCCGACGACGCCAGGCCGGGAATCAGGATCAGCGGCCGGCCTTGTCCGGTGACTTCGACCGTGAAGGCCTTTGGGGTGGCGGCCTGGCTGGCGCCTGCCGCCAGCAGGGCACTAGATAAGATCAAGGTTTGCAGTGTTCGTTTCATGGGGTACTCCTCCTTGACGACCATGCTAGCGGCACAGGCGTGCGGCTGCCAGCGCCGCGGGATGAACGGCGGCAGGGCGGGATGAGCGGTTCATATCCACACATCCTGGTCCTGGCAATGGTCGGGAAGGTAGGTCAGGTACTGCACCATGCGCGGCGCCGGGCCGTGGTTGGGCGTGGCGCAGTGGGGCAGGGCCTGGTGCCAGATGATGAAATCGCCGGCCATGCCGCCGACGGGCACGGGCCGCAAATCGTCGACGGCCCATTCGCGCGGCTGGCGCCCCGGCGGCACTTGCCGCAGCCAGTCGGCCATGTGGTGCTGGAAGCCGGGCACACAGTGAAAGGCGCCGTGCTGCGCGGGACAGTCGCTCAGGTACAGCATGCCTTGCAGCTTGAAGGGAATCGGCTGCTGCAGGCTGACGTCCCAGTGCAGGGCGCTGCCAGGGAAGCTGTGCTGCGGCGTCTGCGGCGGATTGAAGCTGACCTTGTCGATGCTGGCGTAGATGCCGGCGCCAGCGCCGATGCCGGTGTCATATAGCTGCTGACAGGCATGGCGGATGTGCGCGTTGTGGCGGTTTTCCTCGAGGGCCGGATGGTCGGAAAACTGCAGCATCAGGCCCCGCTTGCCCGGGTGCGGCCGGTACCACGACGCGGCATCATCGGGACTGGCATCCAGATAGTCCCAGATGGCTGCTCGGGCTGCCTCGCACTGCGCGCGTGGCACGGCGCCGCGCAGCACCAGATAGCCGTGCTCCTCGAAATGGCGCAGCTCGGCGGCGGACAGCACGTCCTGGTGCGCGCTGGCGGCGTGCGCCGGGCGCACGCGCGTGCGGCCAGCCAGCCACGCCTGGAAGGCTTCCAGCGTAGGGCGTTGCTGGAACAGGAACTGCATGGCGTCTTCCATGGAAATGCCGCACGCGTACAGCGCCTTGATGTCGCGCTGGTCGCGCGCCAGTCCCTGCTTGCCGCTCGCGCCAGCGTGTCCCGTGCAGCGTTGCCATAATTCGTGCAAATGAGGCCAGTCGTCCATGGTGTTTGGGGTATGGTTGAAAAGTCAGCCGCTGCGCAGGCGCCGCCACAGGGTGGTGCGGCTGATGCCGAGATAGTGGGCGGCGGCGTCGCGGCGCCCGCCGAAGCGCGCCAGCACGGCGCTGGCGCTTTCGTCTTCCAGGCGCGGCGCGGCGGTGACAGCGGCGGTAGCCTGCGCCAGCGGCACCGCCGCGCCGGCAGCGCTGGCCAGTTCCGGCGCCACGCCCAGCACGAAGCCGGGTGTCAGCGCCTGCAGCGGTTCGGCGGCCAGGAACAGGGCCAGGCGCTCGGCCAGGTTGCGCAGTTCGCGCACATTGCCGGGCCAGTCGTAGCGGCGCAGCAGCGGCGCGCACGCCTGAATTTCCGCATGCAGATTGGGGTGCGGACGGGCGCCCAGCGCGGCCAGCGCGTTTTTCAGCGACCATTCGGCCAGGCCCGGAATATCGCTGGCGCGTTCGCGCAAAGCGGGCAAATGCAGGCGCAGCACGGCCAGGCGGTAGAACAGGTCGGCGCGGAAGCGGCCTTCGCGGATGCGCTGCTCCAGGTCGCAATGCGTGGCGCTGATGATGCGCACATTGATGGCGATGGGCCGCGTGCCGCCCACGCGCACCACTTCGCGCTCTTCCAGCACGCGCAGCAAGCGCGTTTGCAGGGCCAGCGGCATTTCGCCGATTTCGTCGAGGAACAGGGTGCCGTGGTTGGCCGCTTCGAACAGGCCCGCATGGCCGCCGCGGCGCGCGCCCGTGAAGGCCCCGTCCTCGTGGCCGAACAGTTCCGATTCCAGCAGGGATTCGGCGATGGCGCCGCAATTGATGGCGATGAAGGGCCGGTTCGCGCCCAGGCTGCGCGGGCTTTCACGGTGGATCGCCTGCGCCACCAGTTCCTTGCCGCTGCCCGTCTCGCCCTGGATCAGCACCGTCGCCGGCGAGCGCGCATACAGCACCACCGACTGGCGCAGCGCTTCCATCGCTTCCGATTCGCCGCGCAGGTCGTGCAGGCCGTGGCGCGCGCGCAGGGTATCTGCCACCACCGCGCGGCGTCCCCGCGTCGATTCGATCTGCGTCAGGCGCGCCAGTTCCAGCGCGTCGTCGAAGGCGCGCCGGATGGCCGTGGCCGAATACACGAAGACGGCGGCCAGTCCCGCCTCTTCGGCCAGGTCGGTGACGAGCCCCGCGCCGACGACGGCTTTCACGCCCGCCGCCTTGAGTTCATTGATTTGCGCGCGCGCGTCTTCCTCGGTGGCGTAGGTGCGCTGCGCGATCTGGAAACCGAAGGTGGCGGCAAATTCGGCCAGTTCCGGCATCGGGTCCTGGTAGGTGACGACGCCGATGTGCGGCGAGATGCGCCGCGCGCGCGCCAGCGCCTGCATCACGTCGTAGCCGCTGGCCTTGGCGATGATGACGGGGACCGACAGCCGGCCTTTCAGGTAGGCGCCGTTCGAGCCGGCCGCGATGACGGCGTCGCAGCGCTCGGTGGCCATGCGTTCGCGGATGTGGCGCACGGCGTCGTCGAAACCGAGGTTGATCGGTTCGATCGTCGCCAGGTCGTCGTATTCGAGCGTGATGTCGCGGAACAGGTCGAACAGCCGCGAGACGGAGACGGTCCAGATGACGGGTTTGTCGCGGTGGTCGAGCGGAGGTTGGGGAGGGCGGCGCATGCTTTATTCTAAACGATTTGTTTCATTTTCTTGCCATGCAACGCCGTTGCAACGATCGTGTTGCAAGTGGTCTGTGGCGTTTCAGATATTGCCAATAAGGAATATGAAAAAACCGCCGGAAACTGGTTTATGATCTAGCAGCACCATGATGCTTGGAAGAATATTTACACAGGCGCATGTTTATCTCGTCCCTAACCGTCCCATGGTGTCCATGAACCGCGTCCCCACCAGTCCCGATTTCATTGCCGATGCCTTGCAGCTGATCGCCTTGCCGGCCTGTGCCTGCGATGCCTGCGGCATGGTGGTGGCGGCGAATGGCGCCTTGCAGGCCTTGCTGGGCACGGATATCGCGGGCCGGCTGCTGGCCGATTGCTTTACGGACGCCTACCGCGCGTCGAGCACCAGCATGCTGCGCGGCGCGCTCGGTGCGGCCGGGCGCGAGCGGCAGTGGGACAGCAGCCTGCAAGGGGTATCGGGCGCCATCGCCGTGCAGGTCTGGTCCAGGCCGCTTCTGGTGGACGATGGCTTGCCCGGTGCGACCCTCGTGTTTGCCGACATCCGCGTGCAGCAGCGCGACCAGCAAGCCTTGCGCAAGACCTTGCTGGAACAGCAGGCCATCCTGGAAAGCGCGGCCGTCGGCATCGTCTTTTCCAAGGGCGGCTTCATCGAGGAGTGCAATATCCGCGCCGCCGAGATGCTCGGCTATGCGCGCCACCAGCTGACGGGCATGCCGGGCGCGGTGCTGTACCGCTCCGCCGAGCATTGCCGCGCCCTGGGGCTGGAAGCGGCGCCGCTGCTCTCGAAGGGCAAGCCATACCGCACCGAGCTGGAATTGCGGCGCCAGGATGGCACCCTGTTCTGGAGCCGGCTGCACGGGCGCGCCGTCGATCCCTTGAATACCCATGACGGCACGGTCTGGATCATCGAAGACATCAGCGACCACCGGCGCGATGAAGACCAGCTGCGCCGCGCCATGCTGGAAATGCAGGCCGTGATGGATAACGCGCCGCTGGCCATCGGCTTCCAGCGCGACAAGGGCGTGCTGCGCTACAACCGGCGCTTCGCCGAATGCTTCGGCTTTGACGGCGACAGCGGTGTGGGCATGGCCGTCGCCGACCTGTATCCGTCGCGCGCGGCATATGACAATGTCGTGCGGCAGGCTTCGCCCCTGCTGCGGCGTGGCTTGCCGTTCCAGGGCGAGATGGAGATGCGCCGGCGCGACGGCTCCACGTTCTGGGCGCTGGCGTATGGCTATGTGCTCAATCCCGAGAGCCAGACGGATCGCGGCTTGCGCGACACGATCTGGCTGTTCGACGACCGCAGCGCGCAAAAGGCGGCCGAGGAGGCGACGCGCCAGCTGATGCTGGAGCAGCAGGCCATTCTCGACAATGCCTCCGTCGGCATCCTGTTTTCGCGTTCGCGCCTGATCCTGCGCTGCAATCCCCGCTTTGCCGAAATGTTCGGCTACGCGCAGGAAGAGATGACGGGCCTGCCCGCCGCCGAGCTGTTTCCTTCGCCCGCCGCCTACGAGGCGTTTGGCGTGCAAGCGACGCCGCTGCTGGGGCAGGGCTTGCCGTACGAGCAGGATGAATCGCTGTTCCGCCGCCGCGACGGCAGTCTGTTCTGGTGCCGCATCCGCGCCAAGGCCGTCGACCAGACGCACAGCGAGCAGGGCGCCATCTGGATCCTGGAAGACATCACGGCCAGCCGCCAGGCGCAGATGGAGGTGGCGGCCATCATGACGAATGCCTCGGTGAGCATCCTGTACACCAAGAACCGCCAGATCACGCGCTACAACCTGGGCTTTGCCGCGATGTTCGGCTACAGCGGCGACGAGGCGCTGGGCTTGCCCGGGCGCGCGCTGTACGTGTCGCAGCAATCGTACGAGTTGCTCGGTGCGGCGGCCTTTCCCTTCCTGTCGGTGGCCAAGCCCTTCCAGACGGAAGTCGAGATGATGCGCCGCGACGGCACGACCTTGTGGGCGCAGCTGATCGCCTATGTCGTCAATCCCGACGACCCCGCCGCCGGCACCATCTGGATCATCGAAGACCGCACGGAAGCCAAGCGCGCCGAAGAATCCCTGCGCAACGCGCTGCTGGAAAACCAGGCCATCCTCGACAGCGCTGTACTGGGCATCTCGGTGATAGAGGGCGGCTACAATTTGCGCGCCAACAGCAAGATGGAAGAGCTGTTCGGCTATGGCCCCGGCGAGATCAACGGCCTGTCGGTGCAAGCCCTGTATCCGGACGTGGCCGCGTGGAAGGTGGCGCGCGGCGAGACGGCGCGCGATTTCGATGCGGGGCGCGTGCATATGTCGGAATACCAGCTGGTGCGCAAGGATGGCAGCCGCTTCTGGGCGCGCCTGTCCGGCCGGCCGTTTGACCTGGCGCATGCGCATGGCCGTTCCGTGTGGCTGGTCGACGACGTCACGGCGCGCCGCGAGGCGGCCGAGGCGGTGCGCCGCGCGCGCGACGAACTGGAATTGCGCGTGCAGGAACGCACGGCCGAACTGGCCGGCGCCAACCTGCTGCTGCAGGGTGAGATCGCCGAGCGGCGCCAGGCCGAGGCGCGCGTGCATCACATGGCTTACCACGACAACCTGACGGGCTTGCCGAACCGCGCGCTGCTGTCGGATCGGCTGGAGCGGGCCATGCTGGCCGCGCAGCGCTCCGGGCGCAAGCTGGCCGTGATGTTCATCGACCTCGATCGCTTTAAAACCATCAACGATTCGCTGGGCCACATGACGGGCGATTTGCTGCTCAAGGAAGTGGCCGCCCGGCTGTGCGGCGCCGTGCGCGCCAGCGACACGGTGGCGCGCCTGGGCGGCGATGAATTCGTCGTGCTGGTGCCTGGCATCCGCGGCAGCGACGAGGCGGCGCGTGTGGCCGAGAAGGTCATCGAGGCGCTGACGCCCGCCTTTCCGCTCGACGGCCACGTGCTGCACGTGACGCCGTCGATCGGCATCTGCCTGTATCCGGACGATGGCGGCGACGTCGACGCGCTGATGCGCCATGCGGATGCGGCCATGTACCACGCCAAGGGCAATGGCCGCAACAACTACCAGTTCTTCACGCAGACGATGAACCAGGCGGCGGCCCTGCACTTTGATCTGGAAAGCAGCTTGCGCACGGCACTGGCGCTGCAGCAGTTCGAACTGTTTTACCAGCCGATCATCGATATCGCCACGCGCCGGCTGCACGGCATGGAAGTGCTGCTGCGCTGGCGCCGTCCCGGCCACGGCCTGGTGCTGCCGGACCGCTTCATTCCCATCATGGAGGAAAACGGCTTGATCGTGCCGGTGGGCGAGTGGGTGATGCGCCAGGCCTGCGAGCAAAGCATGGCCTGGCAGCGCCAGGGCTTGCAGCCGGTGCCGCTGGCGGTGAATCTGTCGCCGCGCCAGTTCATGCACAAGGGGCTGGTGGCGGCCATCGGCGCCGTGGTGCGGGAAACGGGCATCGATCCGGCGCTGCTGGAATTCGAGATCACCGAGACGGCGCTGATGCAGCACGGCGAGCATACGCTGGAGATTTTGCGCCAGATCAATGGCATGGGCTTGCGCCTGTCGATCGACGACTTCGGCACCGGCTATTCCAGCCTGGCCTATCTAAAGCGCTTCCCCGTGAAGAAGGTCAAGATCGACCGCGCCTTCATCAAGGACCTCGAACATAGCGCGGAAGACCGCGCCATCGTGGCGGCCATCATCGCGCTGGCCGACAGCCTGCAATTGTCGGCCGTGGCCGAGGGCGTGGAGACGGAAGAACAGTTCGCCCTGCTGCAGGCGAACGGCTGCCGCTATGCGCAGGGTTATCTGTTTTCCGCGCCAGTGCCCGCCGTGAACGCGCAGGCCTTGCTGGAGCGAATAGCTATTAGTTAATCAATCGTCGCCACGACAGGCGCATGGTCGGACGGCTGTTCCCACTTGCGGGGCACGCGGTCGATGACGCAAGCCGTGCAGCGGCCGGCGAGGGCAGGCGAGAGCAGGATATGGTCGATGCGCAGGCCCTTGTTCAGGCGGAAGCCCAGCTGGCGGTAATCCCACCAGCTGAACGATTTGTCGGCCTGCTCGAACAGGCGGAAGGCGTCCGTCAGGCCGATGTCGAACAGGCGCTGCAGGGCGGCGCGTTCCTTGTCCGACACCAGCACCTGGCCGGCCCAAGCGACGGGGTCGTGCACGTCGCGGTCGTCGGGCGCGATATTGTAGTCGCCGACGACGGCCAGTTGCGGGTGCTGCCGCGCTTCTTCGGCCAGCCAGTCGTGCAGGGCGGCCAGCCAGCCCAGCTTGTATTCGTATTTGTCCGAATCGACGCTCTGGCCGTTCGGCACATAGGCGCAGACGACGCGCACGCCGCCGATGGTGGCGGCCAGGATGCGCTGCTGCGCATCTTCATAGCGCGGGTTGTTCTTGACCACGTCGGTGATCGGCAGCTTCGACAGGATGGCCACACCGTTGTACGTTTTCTGGCCGCTGAAGACTACCTGGTAGCCGGCCGCCTCGATCTCGGCGACGGGGAACTTGTCATCCGTCAGTTTGGTCTCTTGCAGGCACAGTATGTCGACCGGGTTGTCTGTCAGCCACTGCAGCACTTGCGGCAGGCGCACTTTGAGCGAGTTGACGTTCCAGGTGGCGAGTTTCATGGGAAAAATCCTTGCTTGAATAGGTGGCGATAGGCGCGAATCTTACCGCATGCGTGTCGATGGCGTCCTGCGCCTCTTGCCGGGTAGGGGCTTTATTGACTGACCGGGAAAAAGAGGAGGGATAAAATATTTATACTTAACCAATCGTGGCGCATGAATATTATGTTTTTGTGTATCATTGATCAACCCCTATGTTTGATTTGGCATAAGTGGCTGGCGCGGCAGGATGCGTCCCGCCGTTTAACGCGACAAAGGTGTAAAGTTTCTCGCTAAAACGCGATAAAAACTACTAAAATGGCACCGTGTAACAACTGTGTCATACGGCTTTGTTACAGCCAAGTGAAGAACCGAACAGGAAGCAGTTGTAATTAGTTGTAATTGCTATTCCGATTACATGACCACTGTGCCGGGGACGGAGTGTCAATTCCGTCTTTGGCGCCGCCAGACTTGTTATATAAATTGCAGTACTATATCTATGAGACTGTTTTGCGACATCAATAGATGGTACTATTTTGAAATGTTGCAGTTTTAATAGTGAGACTTGCGCGTAGCATTTGCAAAGGAAGAAAATGCGAACTGCATTTGAAGCGTGGGCGCAGCGTGACGGCCACATTGTGCGGCGAAGAGAAGATAAACCGGATGAGTACCTGATTTTCGAGACCCAGCGCCGCTGGGTTATCTGGCAGGCTGCTCTGACGCATGGCAAGACGGCTGCCAAGCCGCGCGTGAGCGCGGCCGAGAAGGCGGCGAAAGCCCAGCGCGCGCTGGAAATGTCTTCCGATGAAGCGACCGTGCGCAACAAGGTGCTCAATGAGGTGCTCGACGCCTTCAGCGGCGCCGATGGCGCGGCCGGCATGGAAGGCATACTGAAAGTAATCCAGGGCCTGAAGCAGAAGCAGAAGGCACTGGCCGACGACAAGAGCGAAGATTCAACGGCTTGAGGGGACGGCGATGCGTTATCGGCACTATAAAGGCGGCATTTACGAACTGGTGTGCGAAGCCACGCTGGAAGCGGATCTGACGCCGATGATCGTCTATCGCGCCGCCGACGGTTCCATCTGGACCCGGCCGAAAGACGTGTTCTTTCAACTGATCGAAGTCGAAGGCGTCATGGTCCAGCGTTTCGCTCCCATCAACTGATGGCCGCCTGCGTGCGTGCCCGGGATTCTTTCATGCGTAAATTGCTGCCTGCCGCTCTGGTGCTGGGCTTTGCCTGCGCCGCGGCGCATGCCGAAACCATCGGTTCGGTCGATACCGTATTCAAACTGATCGGCCCTGACCACAAGATCGTCGTCGAAGCGTATGACGACCCGCGCGTCGCTGGCGTCAGCTGTTACCTGTCGCGCGCCAAGACGGGCGGCATCAAGGGCGCCGTCGGTCTGGCCGAAGACAAGGCCGATGCATCCGTGGCTTGCCGCCAGGTGGGGCCGCTGCAATTCAAGGGCAAGCTACCGCGCCAGGAAGAAGTGTTTACCGAGCGTGCCTCGATCTTCTTCAAGCATGTGCGCGTCGTGCGCATGGTCGACAGCAAGCGCAATGCGCTGGTCTACCTCGTGTATTCCGACCGCCTGATCGACGGCAGTCCGAAAAACAGCGTCACCGCCGTCGCCGTGCCCGGCGACCAGCCGATTCCCGTCCGTTAAGCGAGCTTCCCATGCGCGTGCCATCGTCTGCTGCCCTTGCCGCCAGGACGCTGCTGCTGTTCGGCCTGGGCGGCTGCGCCACCCTGACGGGTAACACCGAGCAAATGGTGCTGGTGCAAACCATCCAGGACAACCGCGAGCTGACGGGTGCCGGCTGCATCCTTAGCAACGACGTGGGCAAGTGGTTCGTCACCACGCCCGGCCGCATCACCATCCGCAAGAGCCAGGAACCGTTGAAGGTCGACTGCCGCAAGCACGGTTCACCCGCCATCGCGACGGACGACCATATCGATCCCAAGCTCAATGGCAGCGTCTGGGGCAATGTCATCCTGACCCTGGGCGTCGGCTATTTCGTCGACCGTAACACGGGCGCCGGCTTTGACTATCCATCGATTCTGACCATCGTCATGCAGGACCCGGCGCGCCTGGCGCCGCCGCCCGCGCCGATGCCAGCGCCGCGGCCGGCCGCCGTGCCGGAAACGGTGGTGCAGCCCAAGGTGGCGCCGTCGCCTTTGCCCAATCCCGTCGTCTACTGATTACTAGACACGAAAAAAAGCCGCCAGGGTCAGTGACCATGGCGGCTGTCTTCTTGCGTTATCTTACACGCGGTTGATCAGGAACGTCGTCAGCAGGGGAACTGGACGACCGGTCGCGCCTTTTGCGCCGCCCGATTTCCATGCCGTGCCAGCGATGTCCAGATGTGCCCAGGTGTACTTCTTGGTGAAGTTTTCCAGGAAGGCCGCTGCCGTCACCGAACCGCCGCCTGGCGTGCCGATGTTGGCCAAGTCGGCGAAGTTCGACTTCAGCTGCTCGTTGTACGCCTCTTCGATCGGCATGCGCCATGCCGTGTCGCTCGACTGCTTGCCCGCTGCCAGCAATTCGTTGGCCAGCTGGTCATGCGCCGCATCGCTGCGCGTAAACAGGCCGCTGTTGTGGTGGCCCAAGGCCACGACGCAAGCGCCCGTCAGGGTGGCGATATCGACCACGGCTGCCGGCTTGAAGCGTTCGGCGTAGGTCAGCGCGTCGCACAGCACCAGACGGCCTTCGGCGTCCGTGTTCAGCACTTCGATGGTCAGGCCATTCATGGAGGTGACGATGTCGCCTGGCTTGGTGGCGCGGCCCGACGGCATGTTTTCGCAGGCGGCGATGACGCCGATGACGTTCAGCTTCAGGTTCATTTCGCCGATGGCGCGGAAGGTGCCCAGCACCGAGGCGGCGCCGCACATGTCGTACTTCATTTCATCCATGCCAGGACCGGCCTTGATCGAAATGCCGCCCGTGTCGAAGGTGATGCCTTTGCCGACCAGGACGACTGGCGCATCCTTGGCCTTGCCGCCCATGTGCTTCAGGACGATGAATTTCGGCGGCTGCTCGCTGCCGTTGGTGACGGACAGGAAGCTGCCCATTTTCAGCGCTTCGAGCTGTTTGCGGTCCAGTACTTCGACTTCGAACTTGTAATCCTTGGCCAGCTGCTTGGCCGTGTTGGCCAGGTAGGTCGGATTGGCGACGTTCGCAGGCAGGTCGCCCAGCTTGCGCGTCAGGTCGGAACCGTTGGCGATGGCGATGGCTTGCGCCAGCGCGCCGCGCGTCGCTGCTGTTGCGGGAGCAGCCAGGACGATCTTGCGCACGCCGGCTGGCGCCGGATCTTTTTTGCTTTTTTGCGAGTCGCAGCGGTATTCGCTGTCGTGGGCGGCTTGCACCACGCAACGGATTGCCCAATTTACGTCGCGCTCTTTCACTTCAGCCAGCGGTAATGCGATAATGGCGTCCGCAGCGCCCAGCGAGCCGAAGGCCTTCAGTGCGGCTTGTACGCCGGTCGTGAAGCTTTTTTCGCTGACAGTATCATCGCTGCCCATGCCTACCAGCAGAACACGTTCGGCGGCGACGCCATCGACTGCGCGCAGCAGCAAGGTGCTGCCAGGCTTGCCGCTGATGTCGCCGGACTTCAGCGCAGCCGAAATCGCACCCTTGCTGTCCAGCGATTTTGCCGCTGGCGACAGTTTTTTGTTTTCGAATACCGCAACCGCGATGCATCCGCTTTTGGCCGTGCCGAGGGTGCTCTTGGTATCGAATGCTTTTATGCTAAAGTCCATTTGGTTCTCCGTTTTCATTTACTAGTAACGTGTTACTCAACTAACTGACCCGAATTATAAACTCCGAATGATCTTTCAACGCGCCCTTCGACGTGAATTGGCTAGTGCCGCCGGGGCCACCTTCACAGTTTTGTTCAGCATCCTGCTCACCTGGATGCTGATCGGTATTCTCGGCAAGGCGGCGGGCGGCAAGATTGCGTCGTCCGACGTCATGTCGCTGATGGTTTTTTCCGCCCTGATGCAGCTGCCCACCATCATCATCCTCACCGGTTTCATTTCGGTGCTGATGGTCGTCACCCGCAGCTACAAGGAGTCGGAGATGGTGGTGTGGTTCGCCTCCGGCCTGAGCCTGTCGCGCTGGATCTGGCCCGTGCTCAGCTTCGGCCTGCCGCTGGTGCTGGCTACCGGCGTCCTGAGCCTGTACGCCACGCCGTGGGCGCAAAAGAAAAGCGATGAATATGTGGCGCGCTTTGAAAAGCGCGAAGACCTGCAGAAAGTCACGCCGGGCCAGTTCCGCGAATCGGCCGGCAGCAACCGCATCTTCTTTGTCGAGGGCGTCAGCGGCGAAAAGACCGTGGTGCAAAACGTCTTCGTCAATACCGTCGATGAAAAAGGCAGCGCCGTCGTCGTCGTCGCCAAGGAAGGCGTGATCAATACCGACGCCAAGGGCGAACGCTTCCTGGTGCTCAAGAGCGGCCGCCGCTACCAGGGCGTGCCGACGCAAGCGGACTTCCAGACCATGGAATTCGAACAGTACATCATGCGCATCGAGAGCAAGCAGCAGGAGCTGGGCGCGGAACTGGGCGTGCGCGCCATGAGCACCATGGCGCTGGTCGCCAATGCGAATCCCTACACCATGGCCGAATTGCTGTGGCGGGTCAGCGCGCCCCTGATCGGCCTGATGCTGATCCTGCTGGCCATTCCGCTGGGCTTTGTCAATCCGCGGGCCGGCAGTTCGACCAACCTGATCATCGCCTTGCTGATTTTCTTTACGTACAGCAACCTGATCAAGGTCATCGAAGCGAGCGTGAAGCAGGGCCGCCTGAGCTTTGGCCTGGCCTGGTGGCCGTTGCACCTGCTGGCGGCGCTGGCCGTGGTGGCGCTGTTCGCGTGGCGCCTGAATGTGAACCACCGCTATCATCCGCTGGTCCTGCTGGCGGCTTTCAAGCGCGCGCGCCGCGCCGGCAAACCAAGTAAAGCGGCATCGAAATGAAGATTTTACAGCGCTATTTTGCGGTCTCGATATTCCAGGCGGTGCTGTTCGTGCTGCTCGCTTTTTTGGCACTGCAAGCCTTCATCGACCTGACGGGCGAGCTGCCCAAGGTGGGCCGCAACGGCTATACCATCCAATACGCCTTCCTGTATGTGCTGGTGCTGGTGCCTGGTCACGTGTACGAGGTGATGCCGATCGCGGCGCTGATCGGCACCATTTATACGATGGCGCAGTTTGCCGCCAGTTCCGAATTTACCATCATGCGCGCATCGAGCATGTCGACGGCGATGGCGGCCGGTTTCCTGTTCCGCATCGGTATCGTCTTCGTCGTCATCACCTTCATCTTCGGCGAGTTGATCACGCCGCGCACGGAACCGCTGGCCGAACGCCTCAAGCTGACGTCGCGCGGCGCGGCCGTGTCGAGCGAGTTTCGCTCGGGCCTGTGGACCAAGGACATGGTCAAGAGCGAGGGCCTGACGGGCACCGTCACCGGCTCGCGCTTCTTCAATGTCGGCGAAGCGCGTCCGGACGGCCAGCTGAAAAACGTCAAGCTGTATGAATTCGACACCGACATGCGCTTGCGTACCCTGACCGTGGCCAAGGGCGCGACGTATCAGGGCAATAATATCTGGCGCCTGACCGAGGTGACGGAAACCTCGTTCTCGAACAGCGCGGCCACTTCGCCCGGCTTCGAGCCCAAGCTGTCGAACTACTATGGACAGGAAACGAGCCTGGTGCACACGGTGCAAAGCGCCAGCAAGGACATGACGTCGGAAGTGACGCCGAAGATCCTGACGGTGTCGGCGTCCGACCCGGAGCGCATGTCGGCCAGCGAACTGGCCGTGTACACGCGCCACCTGGCCGAGAACAAGCAGGAAACGGAGCGTTTCCGCATCGCCTTCTGGAAAAAGCTGATCGATCCGCTGGCCATTTTCGTGCTGATGGCGCTGGCGCTGCCGTTCGCCTACATGCATACGCGCAGCGGCGGCATCAGCCTGAAGATCTTCATCGGCATCATGATCGGCGTCAGTTTCATGCTGGTCAACACGCTGTTCTCGCATCTTGGGCTGCTCAGCACCTGGCCGGCCTTCCTGACGGCGGTGGCGCCGAGCGCGCTGTATCTGCTGCTGGCGCTGGGCGCCCTGTGGTGGGTGGAGCGGCACTGATGGAGACGAACGTGCAACAGGCCCTGATCTTGTTTGCCCATGGCGCGCGCGCCGCATCGTGGGCCGCGCCTTTCGAGCGCCTGCGCGATCTGACCCAGGCGCGCATGCCTGCCACCAGCGTGCACCTGGCCTTCCTGGAGCTGATGACGCCGCGCCTGCCCGAACTGGTGGCGACCCTGCTGGCCGAGCTGCCCGCCGGCGCCACCCTGGACGTTACCGTGGTGCCCGTGTTCCTGGGACAGGGCGGGCATGTGCTGCGCGACTTGCCGCTGCTGCTGGAAGAACTGCGCCAGCAGCATCCGGCACTGCGCCTGAAGGTGGTCGAGGCGGTGGGCGAGAACTCCAGCGTGCTCGCCGCCATCGCCGATTACTGCGTGGCGGCGCCAGGCTCCAGCATTCTCCCTTGAGCGGCATCGACATCGTCTACCTGTGGGTGGACGGCGCCGATCCCGCCTGGCGCACGCGCCGGCAGCGCGCCTATGCCGCCTGGGCGCAGGCGCATCCCGGCCAGCTGGCCCTGCATGGCAACGTGGCGGGGCGCTACCGCGACAACGGCGAACTGCGCTACAACCTGCGCGCGCTCGAGCGCTTCTTCCCCGGCCACGGCCACATCTACCTGCTGACGGACCGGCAAGTGCCCGACTGGCTGCGCGCCTCACCGCGCCTGACGGTGATCGACCATGCGAGCCTGATGCCCGCTGCATCCCTGCCGGTGTTCGACTCGGGCCATATCGAATCGTATCTGCACCATATTCCGGGCCTGTCCGAACGCTTCCTGTATCTGAACGACGACGTATTTTTCGGCGCGCCGTTCGAGACCGCGTTCTGGTTCGGGGAGGAAGGGGAGGGGTGTTTGAGTGTGTTCACGGAGAGCGCGCTGCACGATGATCTGCAGGACTTGCGCGCCGACGTGGCCGCGCCAGCCAACTGTGCCACGTTGTCGCGGCAATGGCTGTCGGCGCAGTACGCCGGATACCTGCATGAACCGCGCCTGTATGCGCATGCGCCGCGCCCCATGCTGAAAAGCGCGCTGCATGCATTGGAAGGGCTGGCGCCGGCCATGTTTGCCGGCGTGCGCGCGACGGTGTTCCGCTCGTGGCAGGTGCCGGCATTGCTGCCCGACCTGGTGCCGCGCTGGATGGTGCATCAGGGGATTGCGCGCTCGCGCATGCTCGACCCGCTGCATATCGCCAGCGGCGATGTGCAGGCGCCGCGGCAGCTGGAGGAACTGGCGGCGCGTTTCGGCAGCTTGCCGTTTTTCTGCATCAACGATACCTGCGACGAGGCGGATGATGACGACCCGCGCCTGCTGCGCGTGGCCGCCACCTTGCAGCGGCTGCTGCCGCTGCCATCATCATTTGAAGGCGCTTAAGCCGATTTCTTCTTCGGCGCCAGGCTGATACGGGCGGCGGCCGAGCTGTCGGACAGTGAAGCGAGGAACAGCAGCAAATAGGCGCCCAGTTCGAAGACTTCTTCGCCGAGCAGCGCGTAAGCGTCCGGCATGCCATGGAAGACCTTCTTGTCGAACGGCCAGCCAGCCACCATCAGCAAGCCGCCGATGGCCGTCAGGATGGTGATGCGCATGCTGAAAATCAGGCCGGCATGGGCGAAGACCTTGCGCGCGCGCGGCGCGAAGAAGATCAGCAAGCGTATCAGGATCAGCAATTCCAGCACGCGCAGGGCTTTTTCCAGTTGCGCCCACGCGGGCGCCGTGCCGAACTGGTCGATATCGAGTTCGCGCAGCAGAAAGCCGAACAGCAGTGCGCACAAGCCTGCGTGCATGAGGAAGCGCAGCGACTGGCGGTCAGTCTCTTGCCAGGCGCGCACGCCGTGCACGGTGCAGGCGAGGGCCAGGAACAGCGCCTGCAGCCACTCCAGCAAATGGTTTTCGTCGTCGATATTCGGAAACACTGTCCACAGGGCGATGGAGGCGAGCATGCTGAGCAGCACAGCGCTGGCGACGCCGACATTGCTGCGGCTGAGCGAAGTCAGGGCTTCGCGCACGGAGGTGAAATTCATGTGTGATCGTAAGGCTAAAGTTGCGCGGCGCGGTATTGCAGCCTGCGGGCGCAGCTTTTTTCGGGGAGATTGCCAGTGCTTCCCGTCAGCCGGGAAACCGCATGGCAAGCGCTATGGCGGGGCGAAGCGTGAATTTATTGCTATCACGCAACAACTTCTCGAGAAAAGATGCGTCAGCATCGTATCATGTTTCCTCTGAAGACGTCGGTTACTGACTTTAAAGTCGGTAAAATACGCTGTGTTTAATCAGGCATGGCGCGCCAGAAGAGCGGCCGTTTTGTCGATGGCCTGATGCGCGCGCGCGGCCATGGCGTCGCCCAGCATCACCAGCACGGGGCCGTGGGTATCGCCCAGGCCACGCGCCAGGGCGCTCAGCGGCAGGCGCACGATGTGCTGGTCCGGGCGGCTGCAGTTTTCAATCACCACCACCGGGGTATCGGCGCGGCGGCCTTGCGCCAGCAGGCGCTGCGCCGTGGCGATGGCTTCGCGGCCACCCATGTATTGCACCAGGGTATCGCAGTCGGGAATGCGCGTCTGGTCAGGTTCGCCTGGCGCCGTGCTGGAAGTAAAGAAGGCGACGCTGCGCGACACGCCCCGCTTGGTCAGCGGCTGCTGCGTGGCCGCTGCCGCCGCCAGGGCCGTGGTGATGCCGGGCACCACTTCCACTTCGATGCCCGCCTCTTCCAGCGCGCGCAATTCCTCGTCGGCGCGGCCGAACAGCATGGGGTCGCCCCCTTTCAGTCGCACGACGACGGCGTGCTTGCGCGCGTTGTCTACTAATTGCTTGTTGATGAACGCCTGCGCCGTCGACAACTGGCCGCAGCGCTTGCCGACCAGGATTTTTTGCGCTTGCGGGCACAACTCCAGCATCTCTTCGGTGACCAGCGCGTCGTGCAGCACGACGTCCGCTTGCGCCAGCAGGCGCGCGCCGCGCAAGGTCATCAGGTCTTGCGCGCCGGGGCCGGCGCCGACCAGGTAGACCTTGCCGGGGAGAGATGGGGAGCTGTTCATGTGGCTGCCTTTCCTGGACGATGCGGGGTTAGAGTCGAACCATGCCGGCCGCGACCGTCTGGTGGGTGACTTCATCGATCAGGATGAAAGCACCGGTGGCGCGGATATCGGCATACGCGTCGGCCGCCAGCGCCTGCTGCACGTTCAGGCTGATGCGGGCGATGTCGTTGAGCTTGAGGCCTTCGGCTGGATGGCGCTGCTGCGTATTGATGTCGAGGATCGATTCGATCGCCGTCACCTTGGCCGCCGTCTGCTTGGTGCCGTGCTTGATCCAGTACTTGCGGCGCAGATCCAGTGCGTCTTCCGACAGCCAGCACACGTCGGCCACCACGGTTTTCAGCAGGGTGGCAGGGCGCTCGCTGCTCGCCAGCAAGTCGCCGCGCGAAATGTCGAGGTATTCATTGAGCAGCAGGGTCACGGACTGGCCCACCACGGCGGTGCTCAGCGAGCCGTCCAGGGTGACGATATCCTTGACGGTGGCCGTCTGGCCTGATGGCTGCACCACCAGGGTGTCGCCGATGCTGACCTTGCCTGCCTCGATGCGGCCCATGTAGCCGCGGAAGTCGTTCGCTTCGTGGCCGTTGTGGCGCGCCACCAGCTGCACCGGGAAGCGGAAAGGCGTGTCGTGCGATTCGTCGTAGACGGACAAGGACTCAAGCAGCTCGATCAGGGTCGGGCCCGTGTACCAGCCCAGCTTGTCGCCGCGTTCGACGACGTTGTCGCCCGTCAATGCGGACAATGGAATCGGCGTGATGTCCTTCAGGCCCAGCGACTGGGCGAATTCGCGGTAGGCCGCGACGATACGGTTGTATACCGTTTCATCGTAATCGACCAGGTCCATCTTGTTGACGGCGACGACCACGTGCTCGATTTGCAGCAAGTGGGCAATCGTCGAATGGCGCTTGGTCTGGATCAGCAGTTCCACGCTGCCGTCGTCGCCGAGTTTGACTTTCGACACGTCGATCAGGATGATGACGGCGTCAGCCGTGGAGGCGCCCGTGACCATGTTGCGCGTGTATTGCTCGTGGCCCGGCGTATCGGCGATGATGAATTTGCGTTTCGGCGTGGCAAAGTAACGGTAGGCCACGTCGATGGTGATGCCTTGCTCGCGTTCCGCTTCCAGGCCGTCCGTCAGCAGCGACAGGTCGACCGTGTCGCCCACCGTGCGCTTGTGCTTGGAGCGCGACATGGCGTCGAGCTGGTCGGCGAAGATGCCCTTGCTGTCGAACAGCAAACGGCCGATCAGGGTGCTCTTGCCGTCATCGACGGAACCGGCCGTAATAAAACGCAACATGCCGCGCTCTAAACTGTCGGTGGAGGTGGTGTTCTGGAGTGCTGCGTTCATTAGAAATATCCTGCTTTCTTGCGTTTTTCCATCGAGGCTTCGGAAGTCTGGTCATCCATGCGGGTGGCGCCCCGTTCCGTGATTTGCGTGATTGCCGTCTCGGCGATGATGGCGTCGACCGTCGCCGCGTCGGACGACACGGGGCAGGTGCACGAGATATCGCCCACCGTGCGGAAGCGCACGATTTGTGTTTCCACCGTTTCGCCGTCGCGCGGCGGCGTCAGATCCGTCAGCGGCACCAATAAACCGTTGCGCGGGATCACCTGGCGCTCGTGCGCGAAGTAGATCGGCGGCAATTCCAGTTGCTCGCGGGCGATGTATTGCCACACGTCCAGCTCGGTCCAGTTCGAGATCGGGAAGACGCGCATGTTTTCACCAGGATGCACGCGGGTGTTATACAGGTCCCACAGTTCCGGACGCTGGGCTTTCGGGTCCCAGGCGCCGAATTCGTCGCGGAACGAGAAGATGCGTTCCTTGGCGCGGGCTTTTTCTTCGTCGCGGCGCGCGCCGCCGATGCAGGCGTCAAAACCGTGTTCGGCGATGGTTTCCAGTAAGGTCACGGCCTGCGCCGCATTGCGCGAATCCGTGGCCGGGTTGCGCAGGCGCACGGTGCCGCGCTTGATCGAGTCTTCCACGGAGCCGACGATCAGGCGTTCGCCCAGTTCCGCCACCTTCTTGTCACGGAAGGTGATGACTTCCGGGAAGTTGTGGCCCGTGTCGATATGCACGAGGGGGAATGGAAACTTGCCTGGGCGGAAGGCTTTCTCGGCCAAACGCAGCAGGACGACGGAATCCTTACCGCCCGAAAACAGCAGCGCGGGGTTGGCCGATTCGGCCGCCACTTCGCGCATGATGTGGATGGCTTCCGATTCAAGGCTGTCGAGGTGACGCTGGTTCAAAATATTGCTCATATGGGTGCTTTCTTGTTCTGCTGAGTCTGTTGTGTCTGTTCAGGCTGCCACGGATTTGATGCGTATCAACTTACCATCCACCATGTGCAGGCCGCATTCCTTGGAGTCCGGGTTTTCCCACCACCAGCGACCGGCGCGCACATCTTCGCCCGGCTGCACGGCCCGCGTACACGGTTCGCAGCCGATCGAGGGGTAGCCCTGGTCGTGCAATGCGTTGTAGGGCACGTCGTTGGCGCGGATGTAGGCCCACACGTCTTCTTCCGACCAGTCCGCCAGCGGATTGAATTTCGTCATCGCGTGCGCGGCGTCGTCTTCCTGCACGTGCAATTCGGCGCGCGTGGTGGACTGGGCGCGGCGCTGTCCCGTGACCCAGGCCTTGTTGCCAGCCAAGGCGCGGCCCAGCGGCTCGACCTTGCGGATACGACAGCACTCGCGGCGCATCTCGACGCTGTTGTAGAACGCGTTCAGACCGTTTTGTTCCACGTAGGCAGCCACGGCTTCGGGCTGGGGACGGTACAGGGTGATGTCATGGTCGTAACGGGTTTTCACCTTGTCGAGCACGGCCAGGGTTTCCTGGTGCAGCCGGCCTGTTTCCAGGGAAAAGATGCCGATGGGCAGCTTCGCCTTGAGTATCATGTGGGTCAGCACCATGTCTTCGGCTGCCAGGCTGGACGCGAACACGGCCGGCGAAAAATCCGCGGCGATACGTGTCAGCGTTTGCTCGGTGGCGTCAATCAAAGAAGTCAAATCACTCATGATAGGCCCTCAGATGCCAGCCGCGTTGTCGAGGTCAGGATTCTGGCCTTCGCGCTGGTGGCGGCGGAACAGCGGCGATTTCTGATCCCACGAAGCCTGGTAGGTTTCCGAAAAGACCGATAAACCTTTCAGGGCGTCATGGATGCTGCGGTCGGGACGTGTCGCATACGCGTCGAAGCCTACCCGGTGCATGGAGAACAGCTGGTCGCGCAGCACGTCGCCAATCGCCCGCAATTCACCCTGGAAACCCAGGCGGGCGCGCAGGTTGAAGGCGATGGAATAGCCGCGCCCATCCGTGAATTTCGGGAAGTCCACGCCGATGACGGGCAGTTGCGCCACGTCGGCCGCCAGTTCTTCCGGGCGCTCGTCGCTAGCCAGCCACACGCCGATGTCGGGCAGGCGGGCCGCCAGGGTCTCGCGCTGGGCTTGCCATACGAGCAGCGGCACGATGACCTTGCCGGCAGGCACGACCACCGTTTCCGGCGTGTCGGTTTCATCGAGGCGCAGCAAGCCCCAGGTATTTGGCACCACGGCGGCGTTCTTGATGATTTCTTCGCGTACTTCAAACATATTCGTCTTCTCCCACCAGGTTGCCGACCGTGATCGGCGTTGCATATACGTGTTCCTTGAACGGCGCCACACCCAGGCGCTGGGCCGTGTCGACGAAGCGCTCGCCTTCATGGCGGTCGCGCACGTAGACGTGCAGCAGGCGGCCGATGACTTCAGGCATCTGCAGGGAAGAGAACGAGGGTCCGATGATCTTGCCGATGGCCGCGTTGTTGCCTTGCGCGCCGCCGATCGACACTTGATACCATTCGCTGCCATCCTTGTCGACGCCGAGAATGCCGATGCTGCCCACGTGATGGTGACCACAGGCATTGATGCAGCCGGAAATATTCAGTTCGATCTCGCCGATGTCGTGCTGGAAGTCGATGCTGTCGAAACGTTCCGCAATAGCGGCCGCGATCGGCAAGGACTTGGCGTTGGCCAGCGAGCAGAAATCGCCACCAGGGCAGCAGATCATGTCGGTCAGCAAACCGATGTTCGGCGTGGCCAGGCCGTGCGCCTTGGCTTCCTGCCACAGCTTGAACAGTTTCGACTGTTCCACGTCGGCCAGCACCAGGTTTTGTTCATGCGTCACACGCAGTTCGCCAAAGCTGTAGCGGTCGGCAAGATCGGCCACGAAGTCGATCTGCTCGGCAGTCGCGTCGCCGGGCGGCACGCCCGTTTTCTTCAGGGACAGCACCACGGCCACGTAGCCGGGGCGCTGGTGCGGCTTGACGTTGCGCGCCAGCCAGTTCACATACGCCTTGTTGTCTGCGTGTTCATTCTTGTAGTCGAGTTCCGGCAGGGCCAGGTAGGCAGGCGGATTGAAGAAGTCCGCCACGCGCTGCATTTCCTCGGCCGTCAGGGTTTCCGGACCGTCCTTCAAGTCGACCCATTCCGCTTCCACCTGGCGCGTGAATTCTTCCACGCCGATGGCTTTCAGCAAGATCTTGATGCGCGCCTTGTATTTGTTGTCGCGGCGGCCGTGCAAGTTGTACACGCGCATGATGGCCTGGATGTACGTCAGCAAATGCTGCCACGGCAAGAAGTCGCGCACGACGCTGCCCAGGATCGGCGTGCGGCCCATGCCGCCGCCGGCCATCACCTTGAAGCCCACTTCGCCAGCGGCGTTGCGCACGGCCGTCAAGCCGATGTCGTGCACGGCGATGGCGGCGCGGTCTTCCTCGGCGCCATTGATGGCGACCTTGAATTTACGCGGCAGGGCGATGAACTCGGGGTGGAAGGTGCTCCACTGGCGCAATACTTCCGCGTACGGGCGCGGATCGATGATTTCATCGGCCGCGACGCCGGCGAACGGATCCGATGTTGTATTACGGATACAGTTGCCGGACGTCTGGATCGCGTGCATTTCCACGGACGCCAGGTCCGTCAGGATATCGGGCGTTTGTTCCAGCTCGATCCAGTTGAACTGGATGTTCTGGCGCGTCGTGAAGTGGCCATAGCCGCGGTCATACTTGCGCGCAATGTGCGCGAACATGCGCATCTGCGTCGACGACAGCAAGCCGTACGGCACGGCGATGCGCAGCATGTAGGCGTGGCGTTGCATGTACAGGCCGTTTTGCAGGCGCAGCGGAATGAATTCCTCTTCCGTCAGTTCATTGGCGATACGGCGCGCAACCTGGTCTCGGTACTGGGCGATGCGTTCTTTGATGATGAGGTGGTCGTACTGATCGTAATGGTACATATCAATTCCTAAAAAAGCCGGGGTGCTGGAAGATTGCCTGGGATTATGTTCTTGATACTGCTCTTGTCACTTGTTCGGTAATTAATAGATTAGCTTCACTGCCACGCCGGTCAAGGTCATCGCCAGCAGGACTCTTAAAAACTTTTCCGGCACCGAGCGGGCGACCCAGGAACCGAGCGTGATGCCGGGCAGGGAGCCTACCAGCAAGGAGGCCAGCAATTCCCAGTGGATGGAGCCGAGCCACCAGTGGCCCAGGGCGGCGATGGCCGTCAGGGGCACGGCGTAGGCGATGTCGGTGCCCGCCACTTCCGCCGAGCTCATGCGTGGATACAGCATCACCAGCAGGGTCGCGCCGATGGCGCCGGCGCCGATCGACGACACCGTCACCAGCACGCCCAGCACGGCGCCGGAAATAATGGTTGCGGCGGCAAGCTTGTTGCCTTGCAATTGTTTCTCAGGGTGCGCGTTGATCCAGGCCAGCATGCGGCCCTTGAAAATCAGTGCCACGACGGTCAGCAGCACGGAGCCGGCGATCGAGTAGCGGATGATCTGGCCGATTTCCGGCGACAGGGTGCCGAACGATTTCAGCGCCAGAGTCGCGATGACGGCGGCGGGCAGGGCGCCGATGCACAGGCGCTTGACGATATCCCAGCGTATGGTGCCGCGCAGGCGGTGCGTCAGGGTGCCGGCGCTCTTGGTGATCGAGGCGAACGCCAGGTCGGTGCCCACGGCCACGGAAGGCGGCACGCCAAACAGCAGGGTTAACAGCGGCGTCATCAGCGAGCCGCCGCCCACGCCGGTCATTCCTACGAGTAATCCTACGGCAAATCCTGAGACTATATAAGACAAAGTCATGCTTGCACCCCCAAAGTACCCGCAATAGTAATAAACTTAGTGTTTATTCCAAACTACTAAGTACGCATTTGCTTATATGCGATATGCGTATATGCATGAACGCAAAATCATGGGTGGGGCGGAAACTCGGCAAATCACGGCAATCTAGGGCAAACCAGCAATGAATCTCCATCAACTGCGCTTCGTGCGCGAAGCGGTCCGGCAGAATTACAACCTGACGGACGCCGCCAAGGCCTTGTTTACGTCGCAACCGGGCGTATCGAAAGCCATCATCGAGCTGGAGGAAGAACTGGGCGTGGATATTTTTACGCGCCATGGCAAGCGTATCCGCGGTTTGACGGAGCCAGGTCGCCTGGTGCTGGAGTCGGTCGAGCTGGTCATGCAGGAAATCGACAGCATGAAGCGCATCGGCAAGGAATTCGCGGCGCAGGACAGCGGCAGCTTTACCATTGCCACCACGCACACGCAGGCGCGCTACACCTTGCCGAAGGTGGTGCAAGCTTTCATGCTGAAGTTCCCCAAGGTACGCTTATCTTTGCTGCAAGGCAATCCGCGCCAGATCGCCGAGATGGTGCAGCGCGACCAGGCAGACCTGGCCATCGCCACGGAATCGATCGCCGCCATCGATGGCCTGATTACCTTGCCATGCTATCAATGGGAGCACGTGGTGGTGGTGCCGGTCGACCATCCGCTGCTCAAATCGAAGTCCGTGACCCTGGAAGAAATCGCCGCCTTCCCCCTGATTACCTATGACAGCGCGTTCGCCGGACGCAACAAGATCGACCACGCTTTCGTGCTGCGCGGCCTGAAGCCGGACATCTTGCTCGAAGCCATTGATGCGGACGTGATCAAGACTTATGTCGAGTTGGGCATGGGGATTGGTATCATAGCGGGTATGGCCTTCGATGCCGAGCGCGACAAAGGCTTGCGCGCCATCCCTGTCGGCCACCTGTTCGGCATGAATGTGTCGCGCGTGGCCGTCAAGCAAGGCGCGTATTTGCGCAGCTATATTTATACCTTTATCGAGTTGCTGACGCCGACCCTGAACCGCAAGCTCATCGAGCAGGCGATGAGCGGTGATAAAGAGCACTACGAACTATAAACAATGCAGGAAGTCGGCCGGGCGAGTTGCCTGGCCAAGATTATTTAAGAAGAGAAGAAACAATGATTACCGATCAGCTTGCCAAATATTACGCCACCATCGCGCAGCAGTACGAGCGCGTCTATGCCAAGCCCGAACGCCAGGAAGACCTGGAAGTGTTGCGCGACAAGGTCGCCGACGTGCTGGAAGGCCACACCGTGCTGGAACTGGCTTGCGGCACCGGCTACTGGACGGAAGTGGTCGCCGAGTCGGCCGACTCCGTGCTGGCCACCGATATCAACGATGAAATGCTGGCGCTGGCCCAGTCGCGCGGCTTGCCGGACAACGTTAGTTTCGCCAAGCTCGACGCCTTTAACTTGCCCGACGATATGCTGGGCAAGTTCACGGCCGTGTTCGCCGGTTTCTGGTGGTCGCACGTCAAGCGCGAAGACCAGGATAAATACCTGAAGCAATTGCGCAGCAAGCTGGGCAAGGACATCATGCTGGTGCTGATCGACAATTCCTATGTCGACGGCAGCAGCACCGTGATCGCGCGTACCGACCTGGAAGGCAACACCCACCAGTTCCGCACGACGGATGGGGGCGAGCGCTATGAAGTGCTGAAGAATTTCCCATCGGACAGCCACCTGCGCAAGAAGTTTGCTCACTCGGCCCGTGAAATCCGCATGAAGCGCCTGGAATACTACTGGCTGCTGAGCTGCCGCCTGAAATAAAGCTGATCTGTCTATATGGTAGGTCGGATTAGCGGCTCAGCCGCGTAATCCGACACCGCCGCCTTGCCAACAATGTTGTCGGATTACGCGTGGCCTTGCCACGCTAATCCGACCTACGGTAAATAGGCCTTGCCGCCGCATGAGCCGCCCTCGGGCGGTTTTTTTTCGCCTGTTGTTTTTATCTGACAAGATGTTGTGCCAAAAAACAACATCTTGTCGATGTCATATTGTTGAAGTATTTGGTGGGCATGATTCGGTTCAGCAGCTGAGCAGCACCATTCTTGTCCAACCTAATGTAGAGAATCTCAAGTGAAAAAAATTACTCTGGCAGCATTGATCATCGGCACCTTCGCAGCAGCTACGGCACAAGCACAATCGAACGTCACCGTGTATGGCCTGGTTGACCTCGGTATTGCCAAGACCACTGGCCAGCCGACGGTACAACGTGAAAACAACGCGTCGCGCCTCGGTTTCAAGGGTACGGAAGATCTGGGTGGCGGCCTGTCCGCAATTTTCAACCTGGAAAGTGAATTCCTGGCTGACACCGGCGCGCAAAAAGGCGTGTTGTTCGACCGTCAAGCTTACGTGGGCTTGAAAGGCGCGTTTGGTACCGCCATCCTGGGCCGCACCAAGAACCTGGTCGATGGCACCATCGCCCGCGTCGACCCATTCAACACCTACGGCGTGGTCGGCAAGAACAATGAAACCCTGCTGCGTTCGGGCGTCGGCTCGTCGCGCGTCAACAACGCCGTGACCTACAACAGCCCAAGCTTTGACGGTTTCGTGGGCAGCCTGCAATACGTGCTGAGCGAAGTCAACAGCGCTGACGCAGGCGTGATCGGCCTGGCAACCTACGACAATGGCCCGATCAGCTTGCACGCCGGCTACGAAAAAGCCGTAAAAGCAACGGCAACGGCCGCCAAGCCTGACCTGTGGTCCATCGGTGGCGGCTATAAATTCGGCCCGGCCAAGATCACGGCCGCCTACTCGAAGGGCGACACCAAGGTGGCTGCCAACGGCGAATTCAAGTCCTACCTGATCGGCCTGAACTACACGGTTGGCGGCGGCGATGCCAAAGTGTCGTATGGCAAGCAAGAGCAAAGCAACAACAAGGTCAAGGATCAGGACACCATCAAGGAATTCGGCGTCGGTTACGACTACCACCTGTCGAAGCGTACCGACGTGTACGCCTACGCTGGCCGCGAGCGCGTCAAGTCCCTGACCTCGTACCAGATCGGTCTGGCACACAAGTTCTAAGCAGCATTCGATGTGACGAAGTAGAAGGCGCCTGCGGGCGCCTTTTTTATGGCGTGGCCGCTTCCGCCGCTTCCGCATGCATGGGCAGCGAGATTTCGATGCGAGTGCCGCCCAGTTCGCTATCGGCGCCGATATGGATGCTGCCATTCAAGCCCCACACCCGTTCGCGCATGCCCAGCAAGCCCAGGGCCGTGGCCTTTTCCAGGTCGTGCTCGGCGATGCCGCGGCCGTCATCCTGGATGGTGATGGCCAGCGAGGAATCGATGCGGTGCAGGGCGATGGTGATGTGGCTAGCCTCGGCATGGCGCGCGATATTCGTCAGCGCTTCCTGCACGATGCGGTAGATGGCCGTGCTGCGCGCATCGTCGAGCACGAGGTCGGCCTCGTCGGCCAGCAAGTCGAAATGGATGGCGCGGCGCAACAGAAAGTCGTGGCGCAGTTTTTGCAGCGCAAAATACAAACCCCCTTCATCGAGCGCGCGTGGGCGCAGGTTGCTGGCGATGCGCCGCAGCGAGGTGATGGCCGTCACCAGCAAGCCGTCCATGCTGTACAGCAGTGTCTGCAGGGATGCGGTGGTGTCCGTGTGCTGGCGCACCAAGGTCAGGTCAACGCGCAAGGTGGCCAGCAGTTGCCCCAAGTCATCATGCAGTTCACGCGCGATATGCTTGCGCTCTTCCTCGCGGATGGTTTGCAGCGCGCTCGACAATTCGCGCAATTGCGAAAAGGAGCGGGCCAGTTGTTCATGCATCTGCTGGCGCGCGCTGATGTCGCGCACGATGATGGTAAATACGCTCTGGCCGTCTTCCAGCATGGCCGAGAGCGAGCCTTCGAGGGGAAACATGGCGCCGTCGCTGCGCCGTCCCGTCAGGGTGTAGTCGGTGGTGCGCCGGCCCGTCAGGCGCAGCTCCAGGTTGATGTCGCCAAACGGCGGATCGCCCTCGTGCTCGCCCAGGCCGCCCAGGGTGCGCAAGTCGCGCAGGATGTACTGGCCCAGGCGCATGCCGCGCATGCCGGCCGGCGTGTCGCCGAACAATCTGGCTGCCGCCGCGTTCGCATGCAGGATGATTTGCCCGCTGTCGATGCTGATGATGGCGTCGCTGGCGCTGTCGATGATGGCCTGGCCACGCGCCTGCCGTTGCCGGCGGGCTTTCAGGGGAGGAAACAAGCACAGCAAAAGCGCCGCCGCCATGCCGAGCGGCAGAATACGCAGCAGTGTGGAACTGCCTCGGTCAGGCATGGGCTTCTCCTTGCGAACGTGAGCGAAGGCAGGCAAGACAGGAATGGCGGACAGGACTTTAGCCTATGCCTGTTGGCGCGGCGTGGCTTGATGTGGCGCAGGAAGGGGAAAGAAGAGAGGCATGCGCCGCGCCGGCCAGGGCCGGGCGGCGGCGGGAGACTTACATTTGCTTGAACAGGTGCAGGAAGCTGCGGCTCACTTCGAGCTTGTCGGACTTGCCTTTGATGAGCACAAGGTGGCGGCCGCGGATGTCGCGCGTCACGCCTTCGATGGCATTCACGTTGACCAGGGTGGCGCGGTGGATTTGCCAGAACAGCGAAGGATCGAGCTCTTCGGCCAGGTCGCGCACGGGCTTGCGGATCAGCGCCTCATACTTGGCGGTTTGCACGCAGGTGTATTTCTCGTCAGAACGGAAGAACAGGATCTCTTCCACGGGGATCATGCGCAAGTCCTGGCCGATGCTGGCCTGTATCCATTGCAAATAGGTGGGCTTGGCCGTGATTTTCTCCGCCAGCTGCGACAGCATGGCCGTGACGCTGCTGTTGACGTCCAGCGCCGGCTTGTTCAGGTGCGTTTTCAGGCGCTCCACCGTGACCAGCAAGCGCTCATGCTCGGGCGGCTTGAGCACGTAGTCGACGGCGCCCCGCTCGAAGGCTTCGACGGCGTGGCTATCATAGGCCGTGACGAAGACGATATGCGTCTTGCCGCCGATTACTTGCGCCGCTTCCATGCCCGTCTTGCCCGGCATGCGGATATCGAGGAAAGCAAAGTCCGGCTTGAGTTGCTCCACCAGTTCGATCGCTTCGTCGCCATTCTTGGCTTCGCCGATGATTTCCAGTTCAGGCCAGGCCTGGCCCAAGCGCAGGCGCAGCTGGTCGCGCATCAGTCTTTCGTCGTCGGCAATAATAGCGGTAGGCATAGGTCTCAAGTGTGAACAGGCGAAGATTGATTATTCAATGATTTAGCGTTTTTATCAACTACTCTGTCTTATTTGGACAATTGATATGGCACTTCGATCACGGCGCACACGCCGGACGGTTGATTTGGCGTAATGGTCAGGCTGCCCTCATCGCCATGCAGCAGCTTCAGGCGCTCGCGGATGGTGGGCAAACCGAGGCCCGTGCCATCGCTGGGCACCACGCCAAAGCCGAGGCCGTCATCGGTCACCGTGACGCGCAGCTTGCTGTGCGCCACTTCGGCCACGATGCGCAGGGTGCCACCTTCCGGTTTGACTTCCAGACCGTGCTTGATGGCATTTTCCACCATCGATTGCAGCATCATGGGCGGGAAGGCGGCGCTGCGCAGGCCATCGGGAATCTGGAAGTCGACGGTCAGGCGTTCTTCCATGCGCATTTTCAGCAGGTTCAGGTACGCTTGCACCATGTCCGCTTCGCGGCCCAGGTTGGTAATCAGGGCGTTGTCGCGCATTTGCGGCAGCACGGCGCGCAGATACTGGATCAGGCTGCGCTGCATCTTGGCCGCGCGCGGCGGGTCGACCTGGATCAGGTGTTCGACGGAAGCAAGCGTGTTGAACAGGAAGTGCGGCTCGACTTGCGCCTGCATCATCTGCATCTTTGCTTCGCTGAGCTGGCGCTGCATGGATTCCCGTTCGGCCGCCTCATTCGCCGTGACGGTTTCCGCTTCCGCACGTTTCTTGCCGCCAACCAGGGCTTTCATGGCGAACAGGGCCAATACCAGCAAGGATACAAAGCTTTTGAACCAGGTCGAGGCTTGCTGGTGATAGCGCGAGACTTTTTGTTCCGCCGCATCATCGACCGCTTCTTCGATGGCGTTCGACAACTCTTCACCGATTTGTGGCGGCAATTCGATGTGGACTTCTTCGCCCGAGGCATTCGTCGTTACTGGATAGCTGGGCTTGGCAGGGGCGGCCGGCGGCTCCGGTGGTTCCGGCGGCACGGCACTGGCTTGTGCGTCCGCCTCGGCGGCATCGGCCGGCTCGCTGGCTGCATCGGCCGCGCTGCTGCGCCGGTTCTTGCTGTTGCGGGGATTGAAGTGAATCCCCGTATCGTCGATCAGGATATTGGTTTCACCCGAACCCTTGCTGCTGCGTTTATGCGACTTGATGACTACTTCTTCGTCCGGACTGGACGAGAACAGCTCATCTTGCAAAATGGAACCGGCGATCAGGGCCAGCGCAGCGAACAGGAAGAATTTCCACCAAGACAGTTGGGTGACCCAGGTCGTCGTCGCGTCGAATGCCCGTTGCAACCAAGCGAGGATGGTTTTCAACAAGTGGGGCAGGCTGGAAATCGGAAGCATGGGAGCACTTTCAAATACAAGAGTTAATCGACGCGGCGGGCAAGTTTAACCCCTTGTTGAGTAGCGTCAGAGTCTGATGTTGCCACTGTGCCTAAAGACCACGAACTACGCCAGCCGATTGCGACAGGCTGCACAAAAAGGCGCTTGAAGTGAAGACTATGCTTGCTGGGCGGTGAGGGAGGGAAAATAGCCCTTGCGGGGCACGCGGAGCAGGGCTATAATTCGCCCCCTCGCTGAACGACGCATGCAAATGCCGAGTAAAGCAGGGTGAAAAAAGAAGGTTGACGAAATGCTGCAAACGCTTCATACTCTTCCTTCTTCGCAGCTGACAAACACAACGCTTTGTCGATAGCGCGAAAGTAGCGCCGAATACAGTTCTTTAACAATTAACAGTCGATAAGTGTGGGCATTTGATGTAAGTGCAGCAGCGATTTTCGGATCGCTGTAAAACTTAAAATATCAAATGTTCACAAGAAATAATGAAATAGGATACTTCTTCGGAAGTAGCCTGTCAGTTTTTTGAGTGAGCGACCCGTCGCAAGACGGTGCCGGTAAAACGGCAAAGTAACAGAGATTAAACTGAAGAGTTTGATCCTGGCTCAGATTGAACGCTGGCGGCATGCCTTACACATGCAAGTCGAACGGCAGCACGGAGCTTGCTCTGGTGGCGAGTGGCGAACGGGTGAGTAATATATCGGAACGTACCCTAGAGTGGGGGATAACGTAGCGAAAGTTACGCTAATACCGCATACGATCTAAGGATGAAAGTGGGGGATCGCAAGACCTCATGCTCGTGGAGCGGCCGATATCTGATTAGCTAGTTGGTAGGGTAAAAGCCTACCAAGGCATCGATCAGTAGCTGGTCTGAGAGGACGACCAGCCACACTGGAACTGAGACACGGTCCAGACTCCTACGGGAGGCAGCAGTGGGGAATTTTGGACAATGGGCGAAAGCCTGATCCAGCAATGCCGCGTGAGTGAAGAAGGCCTTCGGGTTGTAAAGCTCTTTTGTCAGGGAAGAAACGGTGAAAGCTAATATCTTTTGCTAATGACGGTACCTGAAGAATAAGCACCGGCTAACTACGTGCCAGCAGCCGCGGTAATACGTAGGGTGCAAGCGTTAATCGGAATTACTGGGCGTAAAGCGTGCGCAGGCGGTTTTGTAAGTCTGATGTGAAATCCCCGGGCTCAACCTGGGAATTGCATTGGAGACTGCAAGGCTAGAATCTGGCAGAGGGGGGTAGAATTCCACGTGTAGCAGTGAAATGCGTAGATATGTGGAGGAACACCGATGGCGAAGGCAGCCCCCTGGGTCAAGATTGACGCTCATGCACGAAAGCGTGGGGAGCAAACAGGATTAGATACCCTGGTAGTCCACGCCCTAAACGATGTCTACTAGTTGTCGGGTCTTAATTGACTTGGTAACGCAGCTAACGCGTGAAGTAGACCGCCTGGGGAGTACGGTCGCAAGATTAAAACTCAAAGGAATTGACGGGGACCCGCACAAGCGGTGGATGATGTGGATTAATTCGATGCAACGCGAAAAACCTTACCTACCCTTGACATGGCTGGAATCCTCGAGAGATTGAGGAGTGCTCGAAAGAGAACCAGTACACAGGTGCTGCATGGCTGTCGTCAGCTCGTGTCGTGAGATGTTGGGTTAAGTCCCGCAACGAGCGCAACCCTTGTCATTAGTTGCTACGAAAGGGCACTCTAATGAGACTGCCGGTGACAAACCGGAGGAAGGTGGGGATGACGTCAAGTCCTCATGGCCCTTATGGGTAGGGCTTCACACGTCATACAATGGTACATACAGAGCGCCGCCAACCCGCGAGGGGGAGCTAATCGCAGAAAGTGTATCGTAGTCCGGATTGTAGTCTGCAACTCGACTGCATGAAGTTGGAATCGCTAGTAATCGCGGATCAGCATGTCGCGGTGAATACGTTCCCGGGTCTTGTACACACCGCCCGTCACACCATGGGAGCGGGTTTTACCAGAAGTAGGTAGCTTAACCGCAAGGAGGGCGCTTACCACGGTAGGATTCGTGACTGGGGTGAAGTCGTAACAAGGTAGCCGTATCGGAAGGTGCGGCTGGATCACCTCCTTTCTAGAGTTTGCACGAATCAGAAATGATTCACGCATCAAATGTTCACACTTATCGGCTGTTAATATAAAGAACAGCATTTGGGGCTGTAGCTCAGCTGGTTAGAGCACCGTGTTGATAACGCGGGGGTCGTTGGTTCGAGTCCAACCAGCCCTACCAGTTTCTGTAGTCTGGAAATACCCATAGGGGGATTAGCTCAGCTGGGAGAGCACCTGCTTTGCAAGCAGGGGGTCGTCGGTTCGATCCCGTCATCCTCCACCAAAAGTTCAAACGTAAATCAGTGTTGAGTTCAACACCGGGATTTAGGTTTGGTCTTTTCGAGATCAAGTGCTGTATGTTCTTTAACAATCTGGAAGAAGTAAAGATTATTTATTGATCGGTTTGCCGTAAAAAGCGAATCGATGGGTAATGATTGTATGTATCAACAAACAAGCAACAACGTTGTACTTTCTTATCCCTGTAGCGCTCTTTCATTATGTAAATGATGAGAGGCTAACGTTATAGGGACAAGCGAATAAGTGCACATGGTGGATGCCTTGGCGATTACAGGCGATGAAGGACGTAGTAGCTTGCGATAAGCTGCGGGGAGTGAGCAAACACACTTTGATCCGCAGATTTCCGAATGGGGCAACCCACCCTTTTAGGGTATTGCATACTGAATACATAGGTATGCAAGGCGAACGCGGCGAACTGAAACATCTAAGTAGCTGCAGGAAAAGAAATCAACCGAGATTCCCAAAGTAGCGGCGAGCGAAATGGGAAGAGCCTGTACGTGATAGTCGGACTGATAGAAGAATCCTCTGGAAATAGGAACCGTAGCGGGTGATAGTCCCGTATTCGAAATCAGACCGGTGATACTAAGCGTACGACAAGTAGGGCGGGACACGTGACATCCTGTCTGAATATGGGGGGACCATCCTCCAAGGCTAAATACTCGTAATCGACCGATAGTGAACCAGTACCGTGAGGGAAAGGCGAAAAGAACCCCGGAAGGGGAGTGAAATAGATCCTGAAACCGTGTGCATACAAACAGTAGGAGCGGACTTGTTCCGTGACTGCGTACCTTTTGTATAATGGGTCAGCGACTTACATTCAGTGGCAAGGTTAACCGCATAGGGAAGCCGTAGAGAAATCGAGTCCGAATAGGGCGATCAGTCGCTGGGTGTAGACCCGAAACCAAGTGATCTACTCATGGCCAGGATGAAGGTGCGGTAACACGCCCTGGAGGTCCGAACCCACTAATGTTGAAAAATTAGGGGATGAGCTGTGGGTAGGGGTGAAAGGCTAAACAAACTTGGAAATAGCTGGTTCTCTCCGAAAACTATTTAGGTAGTGCCTCAAGTATCACCATCGGGGGTAGAGCACTGTTATGGCTAGGGGGTCATTGCGACTTACCAAACCATTGCAAACTCCGAATACCGATGAGTGCGAGCTTGGGAGACAGACGTCGGGTGCTAACGTCCGGCGTCAAGAGGGAAACAACCCAGACCGCCAGCTAAGGTCCCAAAGATTGGCTAAGTGGAAAACGAAGTGGGAAGGCTAAAACAGTCAGGATGTTGGCTTAGAAGCAGCCATCATTTAAAGAAAGCGTAATAGCTCACTGATCGAGTCGTCCTGCGCGGAAGATGTAACGGGGCTAAGCCAGTCACCGAAGCTGCGGATATCCTTTATTGGATATGGTAGGAGAGCGTTCTGTAAGCCTGCGAAGGTGTCTTGTAAAGGATGCTGGAGGTATCAGAAGTGCGAATGCTGACATGAGTAGCGATAATGGGGGTGAAAAGCCTCCACGCCGTAAGCCCAAGGTTTCCTGTTCAACGTTCATCGGAGCAGGGTGAGTCGGCCCCTAAGGCGAGGCAGAGATGCGTAGCTGATGGGAAGCAGGTTAATATTCCTGCACCGTCGTATGATGCGATGGGGGGACGGATCGCGGAAGGTTGTCCAACTGTTGGAATAGTTGGTTTTTGGCTCATAGAAGGCACTTAGGCAAATCCGGGTGCGGAATTCAAGGGGTTGAGACGAGTGAATTTATTCACGAAGCAATCGGAAGTGGTTCCAAGAAAAGCCTCTAAGCTTCAGTCATACGAGACCGTACCGCAAACCGACACAGGTGGGCGAGATGAGTATTCTAAGGCGCTTGAGAGAACTCGGGAGAAGGAACTCGGCAAATTGGTACCGTAACTTCGGGAAAAGGTACGCCCCGGTAGCTTGATTGGTTTACTCCATGAGGGTGAAAGGGTTGCAATAAACTGGTGGCTGCGACTGTTTAATAAAAACACAGCACTCTGCAAACACGAAAGTGGACGTATAGGGTGTGACGCCTGCCCGGTGCTGGAAGATTAAATGATGGGGTGCAAGCTCTTGATTGAAGTCCCAGTAAACGGCGGCCGTAACTATAACGGTCCTAAGGTAGCGAAATTCCTTGTCGGGTAAGTTCCGACCTGCACGAATGGCGTAACGATGGCCACACTGTCTCCTCCCGAGACTCAGCGAAGTTGAAATGTTTGTGATGATGCAATCTACCCGCGGCTAGACGGAAAGACCCCATGAACCTTTACTGTAGCTTTGCATTGGACTTTGAACCAATCTGTGTAGGATAGGTGGGAGGCTTTGAAGCGGGGACGCTAGTTCTCGTGGAGCCAACCTTGAAATACCACCCTGGTTTGTTTGAGGTTCTAACCTTGGTCCGTTATCCGGATCGGGGACAGTGCATGGTAGGCAGTTTGACTGGGGCGGTCTCCTCCTAAAGTGTAACGGAGGAGTTCGAAGGTACGCTAGATACGGTCGGACATCGTGTTGATAGTGCAATGGCATAAGCGTGCTTAACTGCGAGACTGACAAGTCGAGCAGGTACGAAAGTAGGACATAGTGATCCGGTGGTTCTGTATGGAAGGGCCATCGCTCAACGGATAAAAGGTACTCTGGGGATAACAGGCTGATTCCTCCCAAGAGTTCATATCGACGGGGGAGTTTGGCACCTCGATGTCGGCTCATCACATCCTGGGGCTGTAGCCGGTCCCAAGGGTATGGCTGTTCGCCATTTAAAGTGGTACGTGAGCTGGGTTTAAAACGTCGTGAGACAGTTTGGTCCCTATCTGCCGTGGGCGTTGGAAATTTGAAGGGGGCTGCTCCTAGTACGAGAGGACCGGAGTGGACGAACCTCTGGTGTACCGGTTGTCACGCCAGTGGCATTGCCGGGTAGCTAAGTTCGGAAGAGATAACCGCTGAAAGCATCTAAGCGGGAAACTTGCCTTGAGATGAGATTTCCCAGAGCCTTGAGCTCTTTGAAGGGTCGTTCGAGACCAGGACGTTGATAGGCTGGGTGTGGAAGTGCAGTAATGCATTAAGCTAACCAGTACTAATTGCCCGTACGGCTTGTCCCTATAACCTTAGCAGGTACAGAGGATAAGACGGTACAACGTTGCGTGTGTGTTGATACTACCAGTCATTACCCCAATCTTTGCTTCTTCCAGATTCAGGCTTTGTCGTCCGACAGGAGACAAACGCCAGTACAAGTTATGCCTGATGACCATAGCAAGTTGGTCCCACCCCTTCCCATCCCGAACAGGACCGTGAAACAACTTTGCGCCGATGATAGTGCTGCAACCAGTGTGAAAGTAGGTTATCGTCAGGCTTGTTATTCGAAAAAACCCCTTCCGGTGATCCGGTTGGGGTTTTTTTACGTCCAATGATTTATGCATGGCATCGATCGCGTGCTACCTTGAAAGGGATATCTTGTCTGCTGTGCATACACTGGAACAATTACGCGCCGGCCAACTGGCTGGCCTGCGCCGTCTGAAGCTGTCCTGCGGCTTGACGGACTTCCCCCGCGAAATCTTCGACCTGGCCGACAGCCTGGAAATCCTCGACCTGTCGGGCAATGCGCTGTCCACATTGCCCGACGATTTGCCTCGCCTGCACAAGCTGCGCATCATCTTTTGTTCGGATAACCTGTTCACCGTCTTGCCGGCCGTGCTCGGTTCCTGTGCTGCGCTGGAAATGATTGGTTTCAAGGCGAACCGGATCGACCACGTGTCAGCCGCAGCCTTGCCATCCAGGCTACGCTGGCTGACCCTGACGGATAATTGCATCGAGTTCATGCCGGATGAGCTGGGCAAGTGCTGGCAATTGCAGAAACTCATGCTGGCGGGAAATTGCCTCGAGAGCTTGCCGGCGACGTTGGCGAATTGCCATCGGCTGGAACTGGTGCGCATCGCCGCCAACCGTTTCACGGCGCTGCCCGACTGTCTGCTGTCTTTGCCACGCCTGAGCTGGCTCGCGTATGCGGGCAATCTCTTTACGGAGGCGCGTGAGCTGGCGGCCCTGGCCGGTACGGGGGCTGCGGGCGTGGCATGGCAGCGCCTGGAACTGGCGCAGCAGCTGGGCGAGGGTGCATCTGGCGTGATTTACCGTGCCCGTTTGGATGGCGTCGATGATGTCGCCGTCAAAGTGTTCAAGGGCGCGATGACCAGCGATGGCTTGCCGCGCAGCGAAATGGCCGCCTGTGTCGGCGCCGGTGCACACGCTGGCCTGATTCCCATCCTGGGCACGCTCGATGCGCACCCGCAAGGGGCGCTGGGTCTCGTCATGCCGCTCATCGATGCCGCCTTCCGCAACCTGGCCGGTCCGCCCAGCCTGGCGTCATGCACGCGCGACGTGTATGCCGATGGTGTGCGCTTTGATCCTGAGCAAGCGTTGGCCATTGCCCATGGCATCGCCTCGGCCGTGTGCCAGCTGCATGCGCACGGCATCGTGCACGGCGACTTATATGCGCACAATATCCTGCATGCGGACAATGGCGCCTGCCTGCTGGGCGACTTTGGCGCGGCGTCGATGTTTGCGCCAGGCTCGCCGCAAGGGGAGGTGCTGCAGGGCATAGAGGCGCGCGCCTTTGGCGTGCTGCTGGGCGAGCTGATCGCGCATGGTGCGACGCCCGTGCCCGCCCTGCAGGCCATGCTGGAAGCTTGCCTGCAGGAAGAGATATTGCGACGGCCCAGGTTCGACGCGATCGAACGGGCCTTGCGGGACATGCTCCCCGCATAAAAAAATGGCGCAGCCTTCGCAGGCTGCGCCATTTTTATTTCAGGCTAGCAAGATTTAGCTTGCTGCCAGGATTTCTTTTTCCGGCAGGGCAATCTGGTTGTCGACGCTGAACTGGTAATCCTTGAAGACGTGTTCGGCCGTCAGGATCTGGTATTCGCCATTCTCCAGCTTGTGCGTGGTGTCCTTCAGGCGATACGTGTAATGGCCGCAGGTCCAGCAGTTGAAGTTGCGCATGTGCGTGCACAGGCAAGTCTTGTCCATCACGACGACGGTTTTTTGTTCCGGATGGGCCGCCACTTCGCGGTTGTACGAGTTGATGTACGCGCAGTTGCCCGTCGCGTCGAGCAGGTAGCCATACGATTCGCAGCCTGGACGGATGCCGGCGCCGATGGCGGGCGTGTTCTTCAGCATGCGCATCGGGTAGCCCGTCGGCGAGACGCCATTGACGATGATGTCTTCTTCCGATGCCTTGTAGTATTCCTGCTTGACCTTGTTTGGCAAGCCGCATTCATTCGTGACGGTAAAGCGCGTCGCCACTTGCACGCCAGCCGCGCCCGCTTCCAGGAAGGAGACGGCATCGCTGCCCGTGAAAATGCCGCCAGCGGCGATCAGCGGGATGTCCAGCTGTTCCGTTTTCAGGTAGGCCAGCAGTTCCGCGGTGATCGTGTGCAAGTCGTAATTGGCCCAGTCCATGCCGAAACCCAGGTGGCCGCCGGCCAGGGGGCCCTCGACGATGATAAAGTCGGGCAAGCGGTCCAGCTTGGCGTTCTTGCGCAGGAAAATTTGCAAGGCGCGCACGGACGAGACGATGATGCCCAGCTTGGCATCACGGAAACGTGGATGGTCGGCCATCAAGGCGAACGAGCCGAAGTGCAAGCCGGCGGACAGGGTGATGCCGTCGATGCCGGCGTCCAGCGCCGCATTCAGGCGCACGCGCAAGGTTTCGCGCGGGCCGTTCATGGTCAGCTTTTCCATGCAATTGACGAAGATCAAGCCATCGCCTTTTTTCGCTTCCATGGTGCGGCCGATATGCAGGCGCTGCGCTTCCGCCAGGCGGCCCAGGTCGAACTGCACCACGGCCTTGTCGCTGTTATTGATGTTGAACTTGTACAGTTTCGTCTTGTCTTTGACGAAGGTGGTGTCGAAACGGCGATCCGACACGTCTTCCACCATGGCATCGGAGATATGGCCGATACCGTTCAGCCGGGCCGCTTCCAGGGCCAGCTCCGACGTGGAAATATCCACACCCATTCCGCCTATCATGATGGGCACATATTCTTTTTTGCCAAATCGCAGGCGGAAATCATCAACACGTTTCATTGCTATCCTTAGACTACCGTGGTTATCACTGAGCCAGATGTACGGTCAAGCCCGCTGCCGGTCGGGCGCGCGGGCGCATGTAGCTGTGCGCAGCTTCAATTCTACCCCAAGCGGGCAGACGCTCCGAGGCAGCTTGCCGCCATGCCGGCGCAAGCGCAGGCCGGAGCATGCGCAGCATCGAAATTAATCGCGGAAATTATTAAATTCCAGCGGCATGTCGGGCACGTCCTTGCGCAGCATGGCCATGGCCGCCTGCAGGTCGTCGCGCTTGGCGCCCGTGACGCGCACGGCTTCGCCCTGGATGCTCGCTTGCACTTTCATCTTGCTGTCCTTGATGACGCGCACGATTTTCTTGGCATCATCCGATTCGATGCCATTCTTGATCTTGATGATCTGCTTGACCTTGTCGCCGCCGATCTTCTTGATGTCGCCTTCGTCGAGGAAGCGCACATCGACCTTGCGTTTGGTCAATTTGTTGGTCAGCACGTCGCGCACCTGGCTGAGCTGGAATTCCGAGTCCGCAAACGCGGTCAATTCGTTCTCCTTGTGCTCGACGCGGGCATCGCTGCCCTTGAAGTCGAAGCGCGTCGTGATTTCCTTGTTGGATTGCTCGACTGCATTCTTGACTTCGATCATATCGGCTTCGGAGACTACATCAAATGACGGCATGGTCTGTTCCTTTTCTTGTTAAAGCGAGCGCACGCTCGGTGCGCTGGGCCTTGGCGGCTGATTCCGCGCCATGGGACGGCCCTGTTAAAGATGCGACATTTTAACGGACAACGGACGGCCTGCCCTTGTCTTGCGCTGGTTTTTTGTCGGTTTCACTCTATAATCGAACAAAATAATCGCTATCCCATGTCTGCAGAGCTCACCATCGAACACAATTACTCCCTCCAGCGCCTGAATACCTTCGGCATCACGGCCAACGCGGCCGCCTACGTACGCATCACTTCGCAAGCGCAATTGCAGGCCGCGCTGCAAGATCCGGCCCTGAGCAGCATGCCGCGCCTGATTCTGGGCGGCGGCAGCAATATCGTCCTGACCGGCGACTTTCCCGGCGCCGTGCTGCACATGGCCACGCGCGGCATGCGCCTGGCGCAGGCAGATTTCGAGACCATACTCGTCACGGCCGCGGCCGGCGAAAACTGGCACGATTTCGTGCAGTGGACCCTGGCGCAGGGCGTCGGCGGGCTGGAAAACCTGTCCTTGATCCCCGGCACGGTGGGCGCGGCGCCTATCCAGAATATTGGCGCGTATGGCGTTGAAATCAAGGATTATCTGCATAGCGTGAGCGTCATGCACAGCGCCAGCGGCATCGTCTTCGACATGGATCGCGACGCTTGCCGCTTCGCTTACCGCGACAGCATCTTCAAGCAGGCGGACGGACGCGAGCTGATCGTGCTGGAAGTCACGTTTGCCTTGCCGGCCGAATGGCAGCCAAACTTGCGCTATGCGGAGCTGGCGCAGGCCGTGGCCGAGCGCAATCTTGCCGAGCCGACGCCGCAACAGGTGGCCGACACGGTGATGGCGATCCGCCGGCGAAAATTGCCGGACCCGGCCGTGATCGGCAATGCGGGCAGTTTCTTCAAGAATCCGGTGGTGTCGAAGGAGCAATGTCTTGCTTTGCTGGAACGTTTCCCTGCGCTCGTGCACCATGCGCAGCCCGATGGCACGGAAAAGCTGGCGGCCGGCTGGCTGATCGATCAGTGTGGCTGGAAGGGGAAAAACCTGGGGCCCGCGGGAGTGTATCCCAAGCAGGCGCTGGTTCTGGTGAATAATGGCGGCGCTCGTGGCGCGGACATTACCCGGCTGGCGACAGCGATACAGGATGATGTAGAGGCGAAATATGGCGTGCGCCTGTCGCCCGAGCCTGTGTTTGTCTGATTAACCGAAGTGGCAGACGTAGTCGACGGTTTCGATGGTTTCAATATCGAAATAGCTATTGCCCGGGATACTGAATTGCGTGCCCGCGCCATAGCTGTTCCACTCGCTTGCATCGGCCAGGCGTACCTTGCACAGGCCGCTGACGATTTCCATGATTTCCGGCGCGCCCGTGTTGAAGCGCAACGATGACGCGAAAATCACGCCCACGCTTTTCTTCGTGCCATCGGCCAGGATGACGTTGTGCGAGACGCATTTGCCGTCAAAGTAAATATTCGACTTCTTGACGACGCTGACATTGTCCAGTTGTGTGCTCATGCTTCACTTTCCTTGCTGTTAAAAATCAGTCCTGGACGTCATCGGCGCTCAGCACGCTGTTGCGTCCGCCGCGCTTGGCCGCGTACAGGGCCTGGTCCGCGCGGTTGATCAGTTGCTCCACCGTCGAGTCCGGCGACGGCACGACGGTGGCCACGCCGATCGAGATGGTGACGATGCCCTTGCTGGCTGCAGGGTTTTCGATCTGCAAGCCTTCCAGGTGGCGCCGGCACGCTTCGGCGATCAGCAGCGCGCCGGCCGCTTCCGTTTCCGGCAGGATCAGGGCGAACTCTTCGCCGCCGTAGCGGGCAGCCAGGTCGGCCGGGCGTTTCAAATGTTCCGTCAGTACGGCGGCGACTTTTTTCAGGCCCAGGTCGCCCGCCAGGTGGCCGAAACGATCGTTATAGCTCTTGAAATGGTCGATATCGCAAAACAGCAGGCTCAACGGCGTCTTGTCGCGCTGGCCCCGCTGCCATTCGAATTCCAGGGTTTCATCGAAGCGGCGGCGGTTGGCGATGCCCGTCAAGCCATCGAGGGCGGCCAGTTTCTGTAATTCAATATTCGCGTCCGCCAGATTTTTTTGGCTTTCGCGCAGGAAACGAAAAGCCTGGTCGCGCTGCAAGCGGCTGATGTGCGCGTTGGAATGGTAGCGTATGCGCGCCAGCAACTCCAGGCGGTCCGGCAGTTTCACCACATAATCGTTGGCGCCGACGGAAAAGCTGTGCGCCTTCAGTTTCGGGTCATCCTTGGCCGACATCACGATCACGGGCACATGCGCCAGCGCCGCGTTTTCGCGGTACAGCTGGATCAGGGAGAAGCCGTCGATACCCGGCATCACCAGGTCTTGCAGGATGACGGTCGGTTGCAAGCGCAGCGCCGTGTCCAGCGCCTGGGTGGCGTCGGTCGCGTAATGAAATTCGATATCCTGCTGGTCGCTGAGCATGCGGCGGACTGCCTCGGCAATGATCAACTGGTCGTCCACCAGCAGCACGCTGACCTTGAATTCGGTCAATGCGGGCTCAGGCTGGGTGAAACTGGAGGAGAATTCTGGCATTGCATTCTTTTCAGATGTTAGGGGAGGACTCCCACCCATTGTTGAGTTTGGCGCCCAGGCGGCTGCGCAGGCTCGCGCCTATTCTATCCAGAGGCAGGATTTGCTGCGCCGCATCGAGTTCGGCCGCCGCGCGCGGCATGCCGTACACGGCGCTGCTGGCCTGGTCTTGCGCGATCGTCGTCTTGCCGGCGCGGCGCATGGCCAGCAAGCCATCGCCGCCGTCGCGCCCCATGCCTGTAAGCAATACCCCGATGGCCTCGCCGCGCCAGTGCTGCGCCACGCAGTTGAAGAAGACATCGACGGACGGGCGGTAAACATAGTCGCGTGGTGCTGCATCGTAACCCAAACGATAATTTTGATCTAGCAGCAGGTGATCATTGGTCTTGGCGATCAGTACCGTGCCGGACATCAGTTCGTCGCCTTCGGCGATCACGCGCACGGGCATGCTGAGCTGGTCATCGAGCCATTTGGCGAAGTGCGAGGCGAAGGTTTCATCGATGTGCTGCACCACCACGATGGCGCAGCCGGGCGGCGCCGTCCAGCCGGACAGCACCTTGGCCACGGCCGACGGCCCGCCCGTCGAGGCGCCGATGGCCACCAGGGTCGATACCTGGCCTTCGCCCCGTTCGCCGCCATTGCCGTTCGTCTGGCGCGGCGGCGGTGCTTCGGCGCTGTGGCGTATCAGCTTGCCGATGGTCTTGATCTTGGCCAGCAGTTCGCTGTCGCCGCCCACTTGTCCCTGCAGCACGGGCGTGGCCGTGACGTCGAGCGCACCGGCGCCCAGCGCGCGGAAGACCTGGTTGACATTGTCTTGCGGGCGGCCCGTGACCACCAGGATGGCGCACGGGCTTTGCTCCATGATCAGGCGCGTCGCCTCGACGCCGTCCATCTCCGGCATGTTCAGGTCCATCAGGATCAGGTCGGGGCGGTTGCCCTCGCACATGCGCACGGCTTCGAGCCCCGTGCGGGCAATCCACAGCACCTGGTGTTCCTGCGTGCTGGCGACCACGCGGCGCAGGGCTTCGGCGGCCATGGGGACATCATTGGCAATGGCAATTTTCATGAAGTACAACTCATAAGCGGGCATCTCCTATCAGGTCGGCCACCGCGTCGAGCAAGGTCTCGTCGTGGAAGCTGCCTTTGGTCAGATAATAGTCGGCGCCGGCGGACAGGCCGCGCGCGCGGTCTTCCGGACGGTCCTTGTACGACACGATCATCACCGGCAGCTTGTGCAGGTGCAGGTCCTTCTTGATCAGCGAAACGAGTTCGATGCCATCCATGCGCGGCATGTCGACGTCGGTGATCACCAGGTCGTATTCTCCGCTGCGCACCACGTTCCAGCCGTCGATGCCGTCGATGGCCACGTCGACGTCGAAGCCGCGCGCCAGCAGCAGCTTGCGCTCCATCTCGCGCACCGTCAGCGAATCGTCGACGACGAGGATGCGCTTGGCGCGGCGCTGCTGCGCGTGGCCCGCCTGCGCCAGCTGGTGCAGGCCGCCCTCGTGCAGCAGCTTTTCGATCGACAGCAGCAAATCGGGCACGTCAAGGATCAGCACCGGCTCGCCGTCGTCGAGCAGGGCGGCGGCGGAAATGTCGCGCATTTTGCCGAAGATCGGGTCGATCGCCTGCACCGCCAGGCTTTGTTCGCCGCGGATGGCGTCGACCACCAGCGCATAGCTTTGCTTGCCGCGCCCGATCACCACCACCGGCAAATCGTCGGCCTGGCTGGCCGCTTCGCCCAGCTCCAGCACCTGCGCCGCGGACACCAGGCCCAGATGTTCGCCCTTGAGTTCAAAGAACTGCTTGTTTTCCAGGGTATGGATGGCCGCTTGCGGCACGCGCACCACGCTTTCCACCTTGACGATGGGGATGGCGTAGGCTTCGCCCTGGATGTCGATCACCAGCGCGCGCACGATCGATTGCGTCAGCGGCAGGGTGATCAGGGCGCGAAAGCCCCGTCCCGGCTCCGATTCCAGGCGCACCGTGCCGTTTTGCTGGCGTATCGTTTCGTGCACGATGTCGAGGCCCACGCCGCGCCCGGACAATTGATTCGCCTTTTCCTTCAGGCTGAAGGCGGGCAGGAACAAAAACTCCAGCAATTCGCCGGGCGACAGCGCGGCGGCCATGGCGGGGCTGGCCATCTTGCGCTCGATGACGGACTGGCGGATTTTCTCCAGGTCGACGCCGCGCCCGTCGTCGCTGATCTCGATGCTCAGCATGCCGGCGCGGTGGCGCGCTTCCATGCGTATCGTGCCCAGCGCTTCCTTGCCCGCGTCGATGCGCTCGTACGGGCCTTCCATGCCATGGTCGATGGCATTGCGCAGCATGTGGTTCAGCGGGCTTTCGATTTTCGCCAGGATGTCGCGGTCGACCAGGGTGTCTTCGCCTTCGATCTCCAGCTGCACTTCCTTGCCCAGGCTGCGCGCCAGGTCGCGCACCATGCGCGGGAACGCGTGGATCCCGTCGCGGAAAGGGCGCATGCGCAGGGCCAGCACTTCGTCGACCATGCCTTGCGAGACGGCCAGCAAGCGCCGCTCATAGGTTTCGATGTCGGCGATGTGTTCGAGCATGAACTGCTTCAGGGGCTGCGTCTTTTGCAGCGCCAGCAGCGACTTTTCCATCAGGCCCGCGTCGCCCGAGCGGGCGATGGCTTCGTGCAGGTGCTCGATGGCGGAAAACAGGCTGCTCTGGTTGCGCTTGAAGCGCTGCAGCGCGCCGATGAACGGGTGCATCTGGTGTGCGTTGATGCGCGATTCGCTGGCCAGCGACAGCAGTTTGTCGAAATTTTGCGCCGCTGCCTTGGCCGGGGCGGCACCCGCACGCGGCGCCAGGGCGGCCGTTTCCTGTTCATCTCCCGCCAGGCCGCTGGCCACGGGAGCCTGCGCTTCAGCCACCGGCGGCGGCAAGGGCGCCGCTGCCGAGGGCAGGGCCGGCAATTCGGGCAGGTCGGCGATGCCGGCGATGGCGTTCAGGGTCTGGTTGATCTGCGCCGCATTCGCGGCCAGCCACGCTTCGGCGCCCGCGTCGTCCAGGCGCGACAGCTGCACGATCAGGTCGACGCCCGACAGCAGCACGTCGACCCGCTCCGGCGTGAGTTTCAAGCGGCCGTGCTGGGCGGCGACAAAGCTGTCTTCCATGCCGTGCGCCAGCTGCACCACCACCTGCAGGCCGACGATGGCGGCGGCGCCCTTGATCGAGTGCGCCGCGCGCATCATCGCTTCGACGGCCGCCGCGTCGCCTGCATGGCGCTCCATGGCCAACAAGCCGTCGGTGAGAATCTGGGTCTGGCTGTCCGCCTCCATGCGGAACAGGTCCAGCATGGAAAAGGCACTCAGGTCGCCGTGCTGGTCCTGGCTCATCGTAATAGTCTCGCAAGTTGAAAGCCGATCAGCGCCGTGTCGAGGCAGCCGATGCGCAGGTCGCCCTCGGTGATCACGCCCGACAGATAGCGCGACAGGCCCTTGTTGATGGTGGCCGCCGGCGTTTGCACGGCGCCCGACGCGTAGCGCACGATGCCGTGCAGGTCGGCCACGGGCAGGGCGTAGGCTTGATCTTCCCAGCGCATCAGCAGCAGGCGCGCGAACGTGTGGCGGCCCTTGGCCGGCGGCGCGCCCTGTTCGTCGATGCCCAGCAAACTGGCCAGCGACATGCACGGATACAGCTTGCCGCCGATATTGACGATGCCCGCCAGGCCGCGACCGCTACGGTGCGGCAGCACGTGCGGCTTGGCTTGCGGCGCCACGGAGTCGAACACGCGCGTGGGCAGCGCCAGCCATTCGCGGCCGATGCGAAACACCAGCACCGAGCTGTCGCGCACTTCGCCGCCCGCATCGATCTGGCGGAAGTGGCTGGCCCAGTCGCGCCGGTAGTGCTCATCCACGGGCCGCTGCAGGTTGCGCTGGGCGGCGCCCGCATACACGTCGCAATTACGGCAATGTACGTTGGCCGGCAGCCTGGGGCAGCTCTGGTCGCCGACCACGCCGATATGGTTCCAGCAGTCGTCGATGGCGGCGGGGGACTCGGTGGCGATGAGGTTTGTCATGCTTGCCCCTTAGTTGGACGCCTGGCGGCGCTGGTAGATGCGCGCCGCGCGCGCCTTCAGGGTGGCGGCGGCCGTGTGGTTGCCATTGCGTTCAGCCAGCAGCGACAGGTGGCACAGCGCTTCGTAATGGTCCGGCTGCAGGTAGATGCAGCGGCGCCAGTAATCATCGGCCAGATCCATCTTGCCGGCCAGTTCATTGATGATGCCCAGCATGAAATACGCTTCCGCCGCCTCGGGCGTTCGCGCCAGGTGGGCGTGGCATTTTTCACCCGCCTCGCGCAGCTGGCCACGGTCGGCCAGCAGGCGCGCCTCGGCCAGCAAATCGGCCTGCGCGGCTTGCGCGGCGGGCGCCGGCGATGGCACGGACACGGGACGCGTGCGCAAGGCCGCTGGCGCAATGGGGGAGGCGGGAGCGGCAGCGCGCCTTGGCGCGGGCGGCACGCTGCGCAAGGGCAGTGGCGCCACCTGCACCGGCCCGGCCGGCGCCGCCGTTTCCTTCTTCAGGGCGAAAGCCTGGCGGAACTGCAGCGTCGCAAAGCCGTTCTGGCAGAACGACGGCACTTCCGCATAGCCAGCCAGCAGCATGCCGTCGTCGGCCAGCAGGGCGGACAAATTCTCGATGGCGGCGCGCGTGGTCGGCTTGTCAAAGTAGATCAGCAAGTTGCGGCAGAAGATGACGTCGTAGTGGCGGCTGTAGGTGGCCGTGTCGAACTGCAGCAGGTTGCCTTGCCTGAACGTCACCTGTTCGCGCAAGGAGTCGATGATGCGGTAGGAGTCATCGGCCACGTGCGTGAAATAGCGCTCGCGAAAGGCCACGTCCTGCGCGCGGAAGGCGTTGCGGCCATAGATTCCCGCCTGCGCCCGCTCGATGCAGCCGGGGCTCAGGTCATAGGCGTCGATGCTGAACGCCTGTCTCGGCACGCCGCCGTCGCGCAGCGCCATGGCCATCGAATACGGTTCCTCGCCGCCCGCGCACGGAATCGACAGGATGCGCGTGGCGCGCCCCCTGGCCCAGCGCTCCTGCACCAGTTCGACGGTGGCGTAGAAGGCCTGCGGGTCGCGGAACAGCCATGATTCCGGCACCACCACCAGTTCGATCAATTGCGTCATTTCCGCCGGCGTGATGGCGTGCAGATAGGCTTCGCTGTCGGAAAATCCTGTTTGCTCCATGCGCTGGCCGACGGCCCGCTCGGCCACGGACTTGGAGACGGACAGGCCGGTGGCGCGGCGCAGCAGGGCTTGCGCTGTCATGCCGCGCTCCCGCCCTGGAACAGCAGCGCGCGCACGTCCGGCGGCAGCAGGTGCTCGAGTTCGACCAGTTGCACGATGCCGTCGGCGTCGCTGGCCACCTGGCCCAGGAAGGGCGCCGTCGCCACGCCGCTATCCTCGAGCTTTTCCGCAGCGATGTCGGCGATGCCGCGCACCTGCGTGGCCATCAAGCCCAGCGCATGCGTGGCGCCGCCGGGCGCGCGGTAGTCGACGATGACGATGCGCGTGTCGAATTGCGCAGCGGCGGCCGGCAGCCCGGCCAGGCGCGACAGGTCGATCACGGGCACGGGCGTGCCGTGCAAGTCCATCAGGCCGGCCACGTAGTCTGGCGTGAGCGGCAACTGTTTCAGCTCCAGCAGCGGCAAGACGCGCACGATGCCGGCCAGGGGCAGGCCATAGCGGTCGCGTCCGATGTGAAAGAGCAGCACTTTCATGGGATCAGATGGTGACGGCGAAGGTCGACACGCTCGACTGCAGGTCGCCCGCCGCATATTGCAGCTGGTGCACCGCCTCGCTGGTGGCTTTCAGCGATTCCACCGTCTGCTGGGTGGCGTCGTTGAGCTGCATCATGGTGTCGGAAATTTGCGAGGCGCCGATCGCCTGCGACTGCATGCCTTGCAGCACGGCGTCGAATTGCGGCGTGAGTTTTTGTACCTGGTCCATCACGGACGACAATTGTTCCGCCACTTGCCGCACTTCGCCCACGCTGCGGCGAATTTCTTCCGAGAATTTATCCATGCCCATCACGCTGGCCGAGACGGCCGACTGCATTTCCTTGAGCATTTGCTCGATATCCCAGGTGGAAACGGACGTCTGGTCGGCCAGGCGGCGGATTTCCGTCGCCACGACGGAAAAGCCGCGGCCCGCCTCGCCCGCTTTTTCCGCCTCGATGGCGGCGTTCAGCGAGAGGATGTTGGTCTGGTCGGCCACCTTGGTGATGGTGATCAGTACGCTATTGATATTGCTGGCTTTTTCCGACAATGCCGCCAGCTTGGCGTTGATTGAATCGGTGGCCGAGACCATGTGCTGCATGGTCGAATCCATGCGCTTGAGGTTGTTTTGCGCTTCGGCCGTGGCATTCGTCGTGTAGTCGGCCACGGCGGTGGCGTCTTCCATGGTTTTGAGCAACTGGCTCGTGTTAGCCGAGATTTCCTTGGTGGTGCTGAGAATTTCCACGCTTGTTTGTGCCTGCTCAATGCCCGTCGCTTCCTGCTGGCGTGCCGAGGCGGCGATTTCCGTGGCCGATGTCGTCACCTGGATGCCGGCTTTTTGCACGTTGTTGAGCAGGCTGCGCAGGTTTTCAAACATCTTCGCCAGGCCGTTGCCCAGCTGGCCGATGGCGTCGCTGCCCGTGATGCCGACCTTGCCCGTCAGGTCGCCCGAGGCCGCTTTCGACACCACTTCCAGCAGGGAATCGACCTTGGCCCGCAAGCTGTTGGTGGCGGCCAGTTCGTTGGCCTGGTTGTCCTGAATGGTTTGCGCCATGCGGTTGAATTCTTCCGTCACCTTGCCCAGCTCGTCGCGCGAGAGGATGGCGGCGCGTGCGCTTTGCTCGCCGCCGGCGATGCGCCCGACGGCATCCGTCAGATTGTTCAGCGGGCCGAGGATGGCACGGCCGAGCAGGTAGGAAATGCCCAGCGCCAGCACCACGCACAGCAGGCCGCCCAGCGCCAGGGTCAGCAGCATGGTTTCCTGCAATTTTGTCGAGGTGGCCGTGCGTTCGGCCAGCAAGCGGGTTTCCTCGGCCGCCGCTTCGTCGAGCAGTTTGTTCGCTTGCGCGACGGCCGGATAGCCGGTCGGCGGCATGGTGCGCGCCACCGATTCCGTGGCGCCCGGCGCGTTGCCCAGCGCGCGGCGTTTTTCGATCAGGGGAGCGATCCACTCCTTGACCCAGGTGGCGGTCAGCGCGTCGATCTTGCGGAAGCGCTCCGACTGCACCTTGTTGTCGACCGTCATGGCGACCGCTTTTTGCGTGTGCTGGCTCAGCATTGCCGCCTCGTCCGTTTCCGGCGTCAGCGATGTTTCATTGCCGGTCAGGATGAAACCGCGCGCTTCCACCTGGATTTGCAGGATGGAATTGTGAATCCTGTCGATCTCGACCAGCACTTCCATCGTGTGGCGGTCCCAGGCATTGGCTTCCGACAGGCGCGAAAAGCTGTTGTAGGCCACGCCCAGCAGTATCAGGATGATGACCACGATGGAGCCGAAGCCCAGGTACAGTTTATTCTTGATACTCAGGTCTTTGAACATGGGAGGGCTCCGGAAGCGGGAAGGTCAGCACAATTGCACTGTAGCATTTTGCCATGCGGACAGCAAAATGGGGGGGCGTACCGGGGTGTAAATCGCGGCAGAGTGCGCTGCAAACGGAAAAAGCCGCCCGTGGGCGGCTTCGGTGGATGCGGGAGATAGTGCCTCCCGGCAACTAATTACTTCTGGCCACGCTTTTCGCGGGCGATGGCGGCGATGCGCATGCGCAAGGCGTTCAGCTTGATGAAGCCGCCGGCGTCGGCCTGGTTGTAGGCGCCGCCGTCTTCGTCGAAGGTGGCGATGTTCATGTCGAACAGCGAATCCGTCTTCGAATCGCGCGAAACGACGATAACATTGCCCTTGTACAGCTTGATGCGTACCCAGCCGTTCACGGTTTCCTGCGTGTGGTCTATCAAGGTTTGCAGGGCGACGCGCTCGGGCGCCCACCAGTAGCCGTTGTAGATCATCGACGCGTAGCGCGGCATCAGGTCATCTTTCAGGTGAGCCACTTCGCGGTCCAGCGTGATCGATTCGATGGCGCGGTGGGCTTTCAGCATGATGGTGCCGCCCGGGGTTTCATAGCAGCCGCGCGACTTCATGCCGACGTAGCGGTTTTCCACCAGGTCCAGGCGTCCCACGCCATGCTTGCCGCCCACTTTGTTCAGTTCGGCCAATACGGTGGCAGGCGACATGCGCACGCCGTTGATGGCGACGATATCGCCTTTTTCGTATTCGATGTCCAGGTATTCCGCTTCGTCCGGGGCGTTTTCCGGGCTGACGGTCCAGCGCCACATGGTTTCTTCCGCTTCGGCGCTCGGGTTTTCCAGGTGGCGGCCTTCAAAGCTGATGTGCAGCAAGTTGGCGTCCATCGAGTACGGCGCGCCGCCGTTCTTGTGCTTCATGTCGATTTCGATGCCGGCGTCTTCCGCGTACTTCAGCAGTTTTTCGCGCGACAGCAGATCCCACTCGCGCCATGGCGCGATGATTTTTACGCCAGGCTTGAGGGCGTAGGCGCCCAGTTCGAAACGCACCTGGTCGTTGCCCTTGCCGGTCGCGCCGTGCGAGATGGCGTCGGCGCCCGTGGCGTTGGCGATTTCGATCAGGCGCTTGGCGATCAAAGGACGGGCGATCGAGGTGCCCAGCAGGTATTCGCCTTCATACACGGTGTTGGCGCGGAACATCGGGAAGACGAAATCGCGCACGAATTCTTCGCGGACGTCTTCGATATGGATGTTTTCCGGCTTGATGCCGAACTTGATGGCCTTGGCGCGCGCCGGTTCCAGTTCTTCGCCCTGGCCCAGGTCGGCCGTGAAGGTGACGATTTCGCACTGGTAGTTATCTTGCAGCCACTTCAGGATGACGGAGGTGTCGAGTCCGCCGGAATAGGCCAGGACTACTTTTTTAATGTCGCTCATATTGCTTCCAGTTGTCGTTGTCGATGTATGTGTTGCGATGCTGCCGGGAGTTCTGCAGTTCCAGGCGAATTATTGGATTTTACCGAGTAACAGGTATTCAATCAGCGCTTTTTGCACGTGCAAGCGGTTTTCCGCCTCGTCCCACACCACCGATTGGGGGCCGTCGATCACTTCGGCGGCCACTTCCTCGCCGCGGTGGGCGGGCAGGCAGTGCATGAACAGGGCGTCGGGCGCGGCGCGGGACATCTTCGCGCCATCGACGATCCAGCCGTCGAAGGCGGCGATGCGGGCCGCGTTTTCCGCCTCGTAACCCATGCTGGTCCACACGTCCGTGTTGACCAGGTGCGCGCCCTCGCAGGCGTCCGACGGGTTGGCGAAGAAGGTGTAGCGTTCGGTCTTGACTTGCGCCAGGTCGATGTCGTAGCCCTTCGGCGTCGACACGTTGACGTGGAAGCCGAACACTTCGGCCGCCTGCAGCCACGAGTACAGCATGTTGTTGGCGTCGCCGATCCAGGCGACGACCTTGCCGGCGATCGAGCCGCGGTGTTCGATGTAGGTGAAGATGTCGGCAAAGACCTGGCAAGGATGGTGTTCATTGGTCAGGCCATTGATCACCGGCACGCGCGAATTGGCGGCGAAACGCTCGATGATTTCCTGGCCGAAGGTACGCACCATGATGATGTCGCACATGCGCGACATGACCTGGCCCGCGTCTTCCACCGGCTCGCCGCGGCCCAGCTGGGAATCGCGCGTGTTCAGGTAGATGGCGGCGCCGCCCAACTGGTGCATGCCGGCCTCGAACGACAATCGCGTGCGGGTCGAGTTCTTTTCAAAGACCATCACCAGGGTGCGGTCGATCAATGGATGGTAGATTTCATAGTTCTTGAACTTGCGCTTGATCAGATGGGCGCGTTCGATCACATATTCATACTCTTCCAACGTGAAATCGGAGAACTGGAGGTAGTGCTTGATCGGTTTTTTTGTCGACATAATGACCACTTGAAGATGCGCAGGCCGCCGGCGGCGTGCCTTTCCCGCCGGGTTGCATCAGCGTACAACATCTCGTCTGATGACTGCCTCGCCCGGCGCGCTGCTGTGTTGATCGGTGCCCGTGCCTGTTTGTCGCACGGGTCGATGCGGTTTGCCAAGTTGTAAATCATGCAATGGCAGGGACTTCAGCCGTTCAATTATAAGGGTTTTGCTTTTAGATTGGAAAGACTGGCCGGACGCGTACTTGTATAGGCAAGCCTGCGCCCGGGCAAAGGGTGGGAATTAATAGATGCTAATAGATGCTGGCGGGCGCGGCGCCGTCCAGCTGCGGCGCTTCCAGCGGCAAGTCGAGGGTGAAGCGCGTGCCGGCGGGGCTGCTGGCCACCTGGATGGTGCCGCCCAGCAGGGCCGTGACGATGTTGTAGCTGATCGACAAACCCAGGCCGCTGCCACCCTGGCCCAGCTTGGTGGTAAAGAAGGGGTCGAAGATGCGCGACAAATGCTGTTCGGCGATGCCGCCGCCATTGTCCTCGAAGACGATGTGCACGCGCGCCGCCTCCATAGTGGCGGACAAACGCATGCAGCCCGTGCCGGCGCCGCCATCGTTGGGCGCGGGGGCGAAGGCGTGCAGCAGGGCATTGTTGATCAGATTGGTGATCACCTGGCCAAACGGACCCGGATAGCTGTCCATGGCGATGCCGAAGGCTATCTCCACTTCGATGCGGTGGCCCGAACTGCGGATGCGGTTCATGACGGTGGCGATGATTTCATTGCTTACTTGTTGCAAGTCAAACCGGCGCCGCTGCTCGGTGGTGCGGTCGACGGCTACCTGCTTGAAACTGTTGACCAGGTCGGCCGCGCTGCGCAGGCCGCGCATCACCAGCGCCGACGCCTTGCCCGCATCGTCGATGAAGGCGGCCAGGTCCGAGCGGCGCAGGCCGGGACCGTTCATCAGGCGTTCCACGTCTTCCGTCTTTTGCTGCATGGTGCTGGCGATTAATAAACTGTTGCCGATCGGGGTATTGAGTTCATGCGCCACGCCGGCCATCAAGGAGCCGAGGGCGGCCAGTTTTTCCTGCGATACCAGTTGCGCCTGGGCATCTTGCAGCTGCCGGTAGGCGCTGGCGTTGTCGAGCGCGATGGCGCCATACGCGCACAGGGTGCGGAAGATCAGCCGCTCGCGTTCGCCATACGCGTTGGCATGGCAGGCTTGCACCGTCATCACGCCCAGCACGCGCTCGCCCACCGTCAAAGGCACGTACAGCACGCTCTGGTTGTGCAGGGTGCCGGGCACCGTGTAGGCGTGGCGGCGCGGCGGCACCTGGTCTATATACACTTCGCGCCGGCCCAGCAGGCAGCGCACGGAGTAGGCGCGTGGATTGTTCAGTGGAATGGCGTTGTCGGACAGGGGCCGACCCGCTTCCATGCCATGCGCGCGGCGCAGCGCCGTGCCCGCCGCGTCGAGCATGTAGACGGCGAAAGTGTTGACAGGTAGCAAGGCATGCACATGGCGGTCGAGCACCTGGAATACGGCGCTGGCGTCGAGGTGGGTGGTGATTTCCTGGCCGATGGCCGATAGGCGTTCCAGGGTGTCGCTGGTCTGCTGCAGCACTTCGGCGCGGCGCGCTTCGGAGGCGGCCAGTTCGCGGTGGTGATAGCCTTCCGAGCGCGCATGTTCCGTCTGGTGGTAGACCTGCATGGCGGTGGCGCGGTTGCTCGCCTGCTGGGTGTGGCTTTTTTCGCGCGCCATGCCCGCATCGAGGGCGATATCGTAGGCGCGCGCATAGTCGCCCGCATGCGCGTATTCGCGCGCCAGCGCATCGAGCAGTTCGCCAGGCGGCGAATAGCCGTCGATGGAGGCGGCCACCTGCAGCGCCTGGTGCAGGAAATGCAGGGCGGGATTGCGTTCCAGCATGCCTGCGGGCGGCGGCAGCTCATGGCGCGCATGCAGCATGGACAGGACGCGCAGCGCCGCCACCTGGTGCATGGCGTCGCCTTGCGCGGCGGCCAGCTGGCAAGCCCGTTCGGCCGCCTGCAGCGCTTCGTCCGGACGATCCAGGTAAGACAGCGCGTGGGCGCTGCCGCGCTGGGCCATGCTGCGAAAATCGGCCTGGCCCAGCGCTTCGGCCCGCTGCGCCAGCCGGCTGAAGGCATCGAGCGCCGTGTCGTAGTCGCCCTTGTCCAGGCTCAGTTCGCCCAGGTGGAACAGGGCGTTGGCATAGGTGCGCGCGCCCGACATGGGCGCCAGCAGGTGCAGCGCCTGGCGCAGCAAGTCTTCGGCCGTGGCCAGACGTCCCAGCTTGCGCATGGTTTCGGCCGTATGCGTCTGGCAGGCGCCGATGCTGCGCGGCCAGCCGGTGGGACGCGCCAGATCCAGCGCGCACTGCATCCATTCGAGGGCCGATTCGTTGTCGTTAAGGCTGGAAAAACAATCGCCGATATTGATGGCGGCCGTGATCGCGCCGCGCAGCTGGCCGCTTTCCAGCGCCGCTTCATAGCTTTGCATGTAGTGGCCGGCGGCCGTGCCCAAGTCGCGCGAGGTGTGCGCCAGCAAGCCGCGGAAGTCATGCACCCAGGCAGCGAGCGGCGCGGGCAGCTTGCCGCTGGCGCCGTCGGCCTGGAATGCGGCGCCCCAGCGCGCCTGGGCGGCCGGCGCATCGCGCAACACGGCCCAGCGCGCCGTGGCCGCGTCGGCCAGGCTGGCGCGCATCGCATCGCCGGCGCTGCGCGCCTGCTCGGCCGCGGCCAGCAGTTCGGCATCGCAGCGGGCATGGTCGCCCCGGTCGACGGCAATCGAGGACAGCAGCCAGTGCGCATCGGCGCAGGCGGCGCCGTCGCCGTGCGCGCACAGGATGGCGTGCGCCGCCATGGCCATGCTTTCGGCCGCATCGAGCGCCCCTTGCAGCCAGGATACTTCCGCCTGCACCAGTTGCAGACGCGCCTGCGCGATGGCCAGGGCGCGGTCCGGCAGTTGGGCCTGGGGCAGCAAGGCCGCCGCTTCGGCCGCATGGTGCAGCGCCTGCGCGCAGTTGCGCTGGCGCAAATGCCATGCCAGCAGCATCAGCAAGGGCAGGCGCTCCAGGGCGCGCAATGGCCGCAGTGTGTCTTCCCACTGTGCAATGTCATGTTCGAGTGCGAACATTTCCATCCGAAATCTCCCGCAAGGCGATGGTGTTGGCCCGCGGCCAGTGACACCTTATTGGATCGCATTGTAAGCTGCATTCGGATGCAGTTGTTTGGCTGACTCGACAGTATTTTTTGCGCATACCCGTTCGGACCGCGCAAAGCAGGCGGGGCGTGCACCAGCCCCTGCCGGCTGATGCACGCCCCGTGGACAGGCTGGCGATGGCCTGCCTGCCGGTCGCCATGTGCCTGCTTAGCGGCCGGCGAAGTGCACGCTGCCGGCCGTTTCGCCCGCCTTGGCGATGGCGCCCGGAATATTGTTCAGTCCGGTGATGGCGATGACGTCGCCATCGTTGCGAAATTCCATGCGGGTGCCGTTGGCCGTTTCAAAGACACCAGGTGCGCGGCCGAACAGTTCTACTTCGGGCTGTCCCTTGATTTGCGTGAAATAGCGGTTGACTTGCTGGCGCAGCAGCAAGGTATCGCCCGTGTCGAGCTGGTAGCGATTGCCATACTGGCTGAATTCCTGCGGGGCCAGTTTGTAGACCTTGCCGGAGACCTGCACCCTGTCCTGTTCGCCGATTTCCAGCGCGCTGGCGCTGAGGCAAGACAGGCCGAGGACGAGGGCGGCGCTACCGAGGGCGAGGGTACGCGAGAACGATGCTTTCATGATTTCACCTTGTGATCAAATGCGGGTTGGAGTTAGACCAATGTTGTCTCCAGCAGGTTCGCTGGCGGGGACAATGCCAAGGTAGCAAGTGGATGGGCGCCATGCCAGCGCAAAGCGATGAAACGCCGGAATCCGGCGCTGAAACGCGAAATCGGGCGATGGATGGTTTTGGAATGAATGGTGGAAAGCGAGCTGTTCAGCAGAATTTAATTCTGTTTAGGTTGTAATATTGGTTTTTTTGTCGGTTTGGCGCCCGCGCCGATGGCGGGCACCAGGCGCGTTCAATACAGCGTTTGCGCCGACTCGTGCAGCAGCTGGCCGTACAGGGTATGGCGCATCTTGGCGATCTTGCCTTCAGACAAGGCTTGCAGGATGGCGCATTGCGGCTCGATCAGGTGGCGGCAGTTATAGAACTTGCAGCCGCCCAGGTAGGGCTGGAATTCGCGGAAGGCCCGCTCCAGCATGCCCTCGGACAAGTGGTACAGGCCGAATTCCTGGAAACCGGGCGAATCGATGATGGAGCTGTTCGCGCCCAGTTCATCGAGCTTGTACAGGCGCGTAAAGGTTGTCGTGTGCTTGCCCGTGTCGAGCGCGGCCGAGATTTCGCGCACGGCGATGTCGGCGTCCGGCACCAGCAGGTTGATCAAGGACGACTTGCCCATGCCCGACTGGCCGATGAGGATCGATGATTGGCCCGCCAGCAGCGGCGCCAAGGTGGCCACGGCGTGCTCGGGTTCGGCGCGCGCCGACACTTCATCGACGGGATAGCCCATCGAGGAATACGGCAGCAGGCGTTCGCGGGCGCGCTCCAGCGAAGCGGTCACGTCCGTTTTGTTGAGGATGATGCGCGCCTCGATGCCGGCCGCATCGGCCGCCACCAGCGAGCGCGAGATCAGGTCGTCGGCAAAGCCCGGTTCCGTCGCCACGACGATGAACAGCTGCGTCAGGTTGGCGGCCAGTAATTTCGATTTGTACTGATCCGAGCGGTAGAGCAAGGTCTTGCGTTCCTCGATGCGGTCGATGACGGCCTGGTCGTTCGAGGTGCGCGTCAGGTGCACGATGTCGCCCACGGCCACATTGGTTTTCTTGCCGCGCGTCACGCATTGCAGCTTGGCGCCGTCCACGTCGGCCAGGTAGTGGCGGCCGTGGGCGGCGATGATGACGCCTGTCAACTTGCCTTCGCTCATGCGGTCACCTGGCTGCTCTGGTAGATGAGGTCTGCCTTGGCGGCGCAGATGAAGTCGTTTTCGGACAGGCCGCCGGCGCCCTGATTGACCGAGTGCGTGTCGTAGCGCACGGCGCAGGTTTTGTAAGTAATGATGAGCTCCGGATGGTGGTCTTGCGTATGGGTCATATAGGCCAGGGCGTTCACGAACGCCAGGGTCTGGTAGTAATTCTTGAAGCCGAAGTCGCGGCACAGCTTGCCGTTTTGCAAGCTCCACTGCGGCAGCAGGGCGTGCAGGGTGGCGATATCCGTGTCGCCCAGCGCTTGCTGGCGCGGCGTGCAGGACAGTTGGGCCAGGTCTTGCGAAGTCGATGGCGTATTCATGCGGAAGCCCCTTTCAGGTGGCGGATGCGCACGCTGGCCGGCGGGTGGCTATCGTAAAAGGCCGAGTGCAGCGGGTCGGGCGTCAGGGTCGACGCATTGTCTTCATACATTTTGACGAGCGCCGAGACCAGGTCGTCCGCCTGCGTGTGCGTGGCGGCAAAGGCGTCGGCCTCGAATTCGTGCTTGCGCGAGCTGAGCGAGGTCAACGGTCCCAGCAGGAAAGTGAAGACGGGCAAGGCCAGCATGAATAGCAGCAGGGCCAGCGCGTCCGTCGGCTGGCCAGTGAGCGCCAGGGCAACAGGGTCGACGCCGAGGCCCGCGTAAAACCATGGCTGCGTCTTCAGGAAGCCCAGCAGCGCGAGGAAACCGAGCGAGATGACGAACATCATGGCGATGCGCTTGACGATGTGCTTGAGCTTGAAGTGGCCCAGTTCATGCGCCAGTACCGCTTCGATTTCCTGCGGCGCCAGGCGCGACAGCAGGGTGTCGAAGAAAACGATGCGCTTGTTGGCGCCAAAGCCCGAGAAATACGCATTGCCGTGGGCGCTGCGCTTCGAGCCATCCATGACGAACAGGCCTTTCGAGGCGAAACCCACGCGCTGCATCAAGCCTTCGATGCGGCTTTTCAGTGCTTCGTCGGCCAGCGGCGTGAATTTGTTGAACAGGGGAGCGATGACGGTCGGGAACAGCACCATCATCAGCAGCTGGAAACCGCTCCAGACGAACCACGCGTACAGCCACCACAGGCCGCCCGACTTGGCCATCAGGGTCAGCACGACCCAGATCAGCGGCAGGCCGATGACGGCGCCCAGGGCCACGCCCTTGAGCATGTCGGTGAAGAACAGCTTGCGCGCCATGGTGTTGAAACCAAAGCGCTGCTCCAGCACGAACTGGCGGTAGTAATCGAAGGGCAGGTCGATCAGGCCGGAAATGGCGGCAAAGGCGGCGATCAGGCCGATCTGGTACAGCATGGGCGAACCCGGCCCCATCCATTCATTCAGGTGCAGCGCCAGCCATTGCAGGCCGCCCAGCAGGGTAAAGCCGGTCAGCACGGCATAGTTGACCAGCAGGGTCAGCAGGCCAAATTTGGTCTTCGCCACCGTGTAGTCGGCCGCCTTCTGGTGCGCGGCCAGCGGGATTTTTTCCGCGAATTCGGGCGGGACAACGGCGCGGTGCGCCAGCACGTGGCGAATCTGCCGCGAAGCGAGCCAGAAGCGCACGGCCAGGGTCAAAACGAGGACGGATACAAACAAAATCGAAAACGCGAGTGAATACATTCTGTGCCTGTGAGAAAATGGCTGATTATTTAGTTTGATTAGGCCAAGAGAGAATTATGTCACAAGCGACCGACTTATCTGCACCCACCTCTGCATCCACCCCCGCACCCACCGTGCCGGCACGTCCAAATGAGATGAACCTGGTCTGGGTCGACATGGAAATGACGGGTCTGGAGCCCGATACCGACCGCATCATCGAGGTGGCGGTCGTGGTGACGGACATGCACTTGAACCTGCTGGCCGAAGGCCCCGTGTTCGTGATTCACCAGTCGGATGAAACCCTGAACAAGATGGATGCCTGGAACAAGGGCACGCACGGCCGCTCGGGCCTGATCGACAAGGTGAAAGCGTCGACCGTGACGGAAGCGCAGGCGGAAGCGGAACTGATCGCGTTCCTGAAGAAATACGTACCAGCAGGCAAGTCGCCCATGTGCGGCAACACCATCGGCCAGGACCGCCGCTTCATGGTGCGCGGCATGCCGAAGCTGGAAGCGTTCTTCCACTATCGCAATGTCGACGTGTCGACACTCAAAGAACTGTGCAAGCGCTGGAAGCCGGAAATCGCCACCGGTTTCAAGAAACACCAGAAGCACACGGCGCTGGCCGATATTCTGGAATCGGTCGAAGAGCTGAAGTATTACCGCGAGCACTTCATCAAGTTGTGATGAAGTTGTCGGCTTACGCGCTGCGCGCTAAGCCGAGCTACTGGCTCCGGCTGGTTTGGTGGTGTTGTCGGGTTACGCGCTGCGCGCTAACCCGACCTACGGGGCATTACCGCCGCTTTCGTAGGTCGGCGTTGGTCGGCGTAGGTCGGCTTAGCGCCCTGGCGCGTAAGCCGACACATCCACCGCCTCAAAGACAAGACTGTGCCAAGCCTCATCCTCATCCCGCCACTCCAGCGCAAACGGCCCCGTTTGCCGCAAGTCCGTAATCCAGCGCACTTCGCCAGGCTGGCGATAATATGCCTGACATAGGCCGAATTTTTCCCCCAGCTTGCAAATCACCAATCCTTCTCCCGCGACAGCGCACCACTTTTCATGGCCATCGATCAAGGCCACGGCCGGATCGCCATAGAACTCGCCCAGACTGGCTTGCCTTCCATCGGCCGCCGTCACCATGGCCTGTTCATATTCATGTTGAATTATATATTCGGCGCTGCGCGCCAATTCCTGCTGAGTCATGCGGTCTCCACTGTTGGCCAGACGGTTTCCTGGTCGGCGCGCGCCTCGGCGATCAGCCATTCGCAGAATGCATGCACGAGCGGCCGCGTTTCCGCCTGGGGCGAGCGCAGCAGATAATAGCAGTGGGGGCCGCGCACGGCGTGTTCGAACACGCGCACGAGGCGGCCAGAGCGTAAATCGTCGCCGATCAGGGGGCTGGCGGCGATGGCCACGCCCTGGCCGCTGGCGGCCGCGTCCAGGCACAGATAGGTGTGCGAAAAGCGCGCGCCGCTGTTGCCGCTATTGCCGCTGTAGTGCACGCCGCAGCTGTGCAGCCAGCGCGTCCAGTCGATTTCGCCGGGCAGATGCACTTCCGGCTCGTCATGCAGCAGCGGGTAGCGCAGCAGGTCGGCGGGCTGGCGCAGGCTGGCCGCGTTGGCGCGGAAATCGGGGCTGCAGACGGCGGAAAACCATTCTTCCATCAATAAATCCACTTTGAGGCCCGGATAGCGGCCCGGTCCCAGGCGTATGGCCACGTCCACGCCATCGCGCGCCAGGTCGACCGGGTGCATCGAGGCCAGCACGCGCAGTTCGATCTGCGGATAGCGGTCGCGCAGGCGGCCCAGGCGCGGCATCAGCCAGCGCGAGACGAGCGAGCTGGTGGCCGTCACCGTCACCACCTTGTCGTCGCCCTGGCGCCGCGCCTGCTCGGACACGTCGGCCAGCTGGTTGAGGATCGGCCCCAGCGAGGCCGCATAGCGCTGGCCGGCATTGGTCAGCACCACGCCGCGCGGCAGGCGCTGGAACAGCACGATGCCGAGCCACGCTTCCAGCTGCTTTACATGGTGGCCGATGGCGCCGGCCGACACGTGCAATTCTTCGCCCGCGCGCTGGAAGCCTTCATGGCGGGCGGCGGCCTCGAAGGCGTGCAGGGCGGCGAGTGGGGGCAAGGGTCGTGACATGGCATTCTTCAGGGAATTGAGCCTCAGTATTATTTGGCCTATCCGTGAAGAATATTGGTTTGTTTCATTTTGCGCAAGCGAATATGATGCCGTCTATGCGTGAAGTGACCCGCAATATGATTCACGCATATATTTCACGTACGCATCACCTTCCAGCCTTGCTTGGCATTAATATTTACAACGCCTGGGAAAACCGTCGCGAGCGGCAGTGATTTGTGGCCGAGAAGCGCAACCGTACTTCAGTACGGTGAGCATCGCCGGCCGCAAAGCGCGACGCGCAGCAGGTTTGCCCTGGCGTACTCAAAGAGGTTTAGTCATGTCTGATCGCCGCGCTGTTGCGCTGGTGTTGCTGTCGGCCGCCGGTTTCGGCAGTTCCGCAGTGTTTGCCAAGGCGGCATATGCGTCCGGGGTCAACCCGTCGACCATGCTGGCCTTGCGTTTCGTCATCGCCGCCATGCTCTTGCTGCCGCTCGTGTGGCTCGGCGGCTGGCGCTTGCCGCGCGGCCGCCTGCTGGCCGGCTACATGCTGATGGGCCTGATGTACACGGCCCAGTCGCAAGGCTATTTCAATGCCCTGATGTATGCCAGCAGCGGCCTGTGCGGCATGTTGCTGTATGTGTATCCCGTGCTGGTCACCATTCTCGCGCTGGCGCTGGGCTGGGAAAAGCTGGACCGCCGCATGCTGGTGCTGATGGCGCTGGCCATTGCCGGCATGGCCATCACCCTGGGCGGCAAGCTGCAGGGCCAGCCCATCGGCATCGCGCTGGCATTGATGGCCGCCGGCGTGTATGCCGTGTACATCCTGTTTGGCAACAGCCTGTCGAAAAGCCGCGAGAATATTCACCCATTGGCCGCCTGCGTGGTGATCCTGGGCACGGCCGGCCTGTCGAACAGCGCGATTGCCTTGTGGCAAGGCGTGTCCTTGCCGGGCACGGCGACGGGCTGGCTGGCCGTCAGCGCCATTGCCCTGTTCTCGACGGCCATCGCGATTGCCGCCTTCTTTGCCGGCGTGGCGCAGATCGGCGCGGCCAAGGCGTCCATCATTTCCACGTTTGAACCCGTCATCACGATGGCGTTCGGCGTTACCTTGCTGAAGGAATCCGTGAGCGGCACGCAATTGCTGGGCGGCGCCATGGTGCTGGCCGCCGTCGTCTTGCTGGCGCAGCGTCCCACGGCCAAGCCGGTCTCCATGCCGGCCGTGCAAGCGAGCGCTTGACCTTTTTTCCCGAACTGATCGGTTGTATTGATCGGTCTCCTTTGCGCCGCGACGGGTTTCCTGTCGCGGCGCTTTTTTTGGGCCGCGCACAAATAACTCTTGATTGCGAATGATTCTCATTTATAATTGATTTCAAGATTCCCTACCACCAGCCAGCCCATGCCAGCCAGTGTTCGCCTTGAAAGGAGACACCGTGACGAGCATGCCCCCTATTTGTAACACCGAGCTGGTCGCCAGCGAATTTGCCCGCCTGCGCCGCGAAAAGAAAGCCCGCCATCGCGACATCGCCGAGGAACTGGCCATTTCCGAAGGCGAGCTGATCGCCGCGCATGCGGGCCTGTCGCTGGCCGATGGCGCCTTGCTGGGCGCGGAGCGCTTGCAGGCCGACTGGCCCGCCATCATCGCCGCGCTGGAGCCACTGGGCGAAGTCATGGCGCTGACGCGCAACGCTTCGTGCGTGCATGAAAAGACGGGTGTCTATCGAAAAGCTAGTCACACCAACCACGTGGGCCTGGTGCTCGGCGGCGACATCGACTTGCGCGTGTTTTACCGCCAGTGGGCGCATGGTTTTGCCGTGCGCGAGGTGAATGAAAAAGGGAGCGAGAAGGAAGTGCAGCGCAGCCTGCAATTTTTCGATGCCGCCGGCCACGCCGTGCACAAGATTTTTCTCAAGCCGCAAAGCGACCTGGCCGCCTATGACGCACTGGTGGCGCGCTTCGCCGATGCGGACCAGGCGGCCGGCATCGCCGTGACGGCGCCGGCGGCGCCGCCGGCCGAATTGCCCGATGCGCAGATCGACGTGGCCGGCTTTCGCGCCGCCTGGGCCGACTTGCGCGACACGCATGAATTTTTCACTTTGCTGAAAAAATATTCGGTCTCGCGCCTGCAAGGCCTGCGCCTGGCCGAGCCGCGCTTCGTGCAGCAGCTCGACAAATCCTGCGTGCTCGACCTGCTCAATAACGCCGCCCTCGAAAAGGTCGCCATCATGGCCTTCGTCGGCAATGCCGGCATGATCCAGATCCATTCGGGACCCGTGCACAAGATCGCTGTGATGGGGCCGTGGATCAATGTCCTCGACACGCGCTTCAACCTGCATTTGCGCGAAGACCATATCGCCAGCGCGTGGGTGGTGAAAAAGCCGACCGTCGATGGCCTGGTGACGTCGGTTGAACTGTTCGACGCCAAGGGCGACACTATCGTCATGTTCTTCGGCGAACGCAAGCCGGGCGTGCATGAACTGTGCGAATGGCGCAACGTCGTCGAGCGCGTGCTGCAGGAGGGCGAACTATGCGCCGCATGATCGCCGCCAGTGTGGCGCGCCGCATCGCGCTGAAAAAAATGGGGGCGGGCGCGCTGGCGCTGGCCGCGCCGATGCAGGTGCTGGCCGCCGTGTCGGACGCGGGTAAACCCGTGGCGAAAGCGCGGCGCATCGTCAGCGTCGGCGGCGCCCTGACGGAAATCGTCTATGCGCTCGAAGCGCAGGGCGAGCTGGTGGGCGTCGATACCACCTCGCTGTATCCGGCCGTGGCGCAACAGCTGCCGCAGGTGGGCTATGCGCGCACCTTGTCGGCCGAGGGCGTGCTGTCGCTGGCGCCCACGCAGCTGATCGCCACCGAGGAAGCGGGGCCGCAAGCGGTGCTGCGCCAGGTACGCGACGCGGGCGTGCCGGTGGCGGTGCTGAACGCAAATAACCAGTTTGAAGGTTTGATTGAACGGGTCAAACAGGTGGGCCAGATCACGGGCCGTGCCGACCCCGCCGCGCGCCTGGCGCAAGCCTTGCAGCAGCAGTGGGACGGCGCCTTGGGCAAGGTGCGCCAGCGCCAGCATGCACCCGTGCGGGTGCTGTTCATCCTCGCCCATGCGCCGAACCAGGTGATGGTGGGCGGGCGCGAGACGGGCGCCGACGCCATGCTGGCGTATGCGGGCGCCGTCAACGTGATGGGCGGGCAGGGTGGATTCGCCGGCTACAAGCCGCTCACGCCCGAAGCCGTGATCGCCGCGCGGCCCGACATCGTACTGGTCACGGACCAGGGCTTGAAGGCCTCGGGCGGCGTGGACGGCATCTTGAAACTGCCAGGGCTGGCGCAGACGCCGGCCGGGCGTAAGCACCGCATCGTGTCGCTGGAAGCCATGCTGCTCTTGGGCTTTGGTCCGCGCATGCCGCAGGCGCTGATGGAGCTCGACGCCGCCTTCGCGAAAGCCATGGCTGCATGAACGTGCGCGCGATGACGCCGGCAGTATCCTGGCCACGCTGGGGTGCTGGCGGGATGCTGGCTGTGGCGTTGTTTGCCGGTCTGCTCATCGCCGTGCAGGCGGGCGCCGTGCCCGTGACCCTGGCCGACTGGCTGGCGCCGTTTCAAGCGGGCGACGAGGCATTGTCCGGCGGCGCGTATGTGCTGTGGCATATCCGTTTGCCGCGCGCCCTGTTCGCCATCCTGATCGGCGCCGCGCTGGCGCTGGCCGGCGGCCTGACGCAAGGGCTGTTTCGCAATCCGCTGGCCGATCCGGGGCTGCTGGGCGTGAGCAGCGGCGCCGCCTGCGCGGGCGCGGCCACCATCGTCTTCGCCGCCAGCCTGCACGTGGCGCCCGAGCTGCGCGTGTGGCTGCTGCCGGGGGCCGCGTTTGGCGGCGCCATGCTCATTTGCGTGCTGCTCGACCGGGTCGCCCGTTGGGCCACCCCCGGTTCCATCGTCGGCCTGCTGTTGACGGGCGTGGCGCTGAACGCCATCACGGTGGCCGTCATGGGCCTGTGCATCTACCTGGCCAGCGACGACCAGCTGCGCACCCTGACTTTCTGGACCTTGGGTTCCCTGTCGGCCGGCAGCTGGCGCCAGGTGGCGGCTTTGCTGCTGGTGCTGGCCGGCGCGCTGTGGGCCACGCGCTTCCTGATGCGTTCATTGAACGCGCTGGCGCTGGGCGAGGCGCAGGCACTGCACGTGGGTATCGACGTGGGTCGGCTGCGCACGCAGGTGATCGTGCTGGTGGCCGTGCTGACGGGCTTTGCCGTCGCCTGGTGCGGCGGCATCGGTTTTATCGGCCTGATCGCGCCGCACCTTGTGCGCACCTGGCTAGGCGCGGACCAGCGCCGTGTGCTACCGCTGTCCATGCTGGCCGGCGGCTTGCTGCTGCTGTTGGCCGACACTCTGGCGCGCACGGTCGCCATTCCCGCGGAAGTCCCCGTCGGCATTTTCACGGCCTTGCTGGGCGGGCCATTTTTCCTGATGCTGTTGCGGCGCTTCCGCCACGGCACCGCCTAGAGGTGAACATGACGCCCCTGCTGGAACTCTCCTTCGCCACCACCCAACTGGGCCAGCAGTATTTCGGCCCCTTCAATGTGCGGGTGGCGCCCGGCGAACGCATCGCCATCCTCGGCCCCAGCGGTGCCGGCAAGTCGACCCTGCTCAAACTGATGGCGCGCGAACTGCAGCCGCAGGCGGGCCAGGTGATGCTTGCCGGCCGTCCCCTGGCGCAGTGGCCGCTGGCCGACCTGGCGCGGTGCCGCGCCGTGCTGCCGCAAGGCTCGCACGTGGCCTTCGGATTGCAGTGCGAACTGGTGATCGGCCTGGGAAGAGTGGCGCGCCTGGTCGACCCGCAATTGGGACGGATCGTGCAGGATGCCGCCGCCCTGGCGCACGCTGGGCATCTACTGGGCCGGCGCCTGGACACCCTGTCCGGCGGCGAGCAGGCGAGGGTGCAGCTGGCGCGTATCTTCGCGCAGATGTCGGATGTCAAAGATGGCTTGATACTCGTCGACGAACCGCTGGCGGCACTCGATCCCGGCCTGCAGTTCGATCTGCTCGACAGCCTGCAGCAGTTTTGCGCCGCGCGCGGCCATGCCGTCATCGCCATCCTGCACGACATCAACCACGCCTTGCTGGGTTTTGAGCGGCTGCTGCTCGTGCGTTCTGGCCAGCTGGTCGCCGACATCGCCAGCGATGCCGGCGCCGTGCCCGCCCTGGCCGCGCTGTACGGCATCGCCCTGACGACGGCCACCAGCAGCGATGGCCACGTGTGCGTCATCCCTGCCAGGAGCGCTGTGCGCAGGGCCGCCTGACTCGCGTGTTCCCTCGCTCACCAGACGTCCACCGCGCGCGGCCGCGCCATCTGGCCGCTGGCCAGCAGCCACACCATCAGGGCCTCGGCCTGTTCGCGCGTGGCCGCCACTTCCTGCAGGATGCCGAAGGCTTTCATGGCGCCGGCCGCCATCGCCTGCAGGCGCGCGCGCCGTTCCGCATCCGCCTCGATGGACACGAGGCCCCGGCAAAGGGTGGCCAGCGCCACCTTGTTATGCTTGAGCCACAGGCCGCGCCGCTTGCGGTCGACGTGCGCTTCGTCGCCACGCTCCTCTTCGAACAGCATGACGAACGGTTCGCCATGACGCAGCAAGGCGTCCATGTCGTTTTCCCACAGCGGGGCATAGCCGGTGACGGCCGTTTCAGGGCGAAAGCGCACGATGGGAAAGTCGCTGACGTCGTGGATGGAAAAATGTGCGGGATTCGGTTTCATGGCGTGCTTCCTTGCGAGGTGGTTGAAAAGGCTTGCCAGCCGCCGCCCAGCGCCTTGTAGACCTGGACCAGCGACAGCGACGCGGTGGCGCGGCTGTCGACCAGCGCCGCTTCGTTGTTCAATAAGGTGTTTTGCACATGCAGCACATTGATCAGGTCCGTGCCGCCCTGGCGGTATTGCAGCTCCGCGCTGCCCAGCGCGCGGCGTCCCTGCTTGACGGCTTCATCGAGGCTGGCCTGGCGGCGCTGGTTCGCCTGGTAGCCAGACAGCGCATCTTCCACTTCGTGCCAGGCGGCCAGCACGGTCTGGCGGTAGGCGATGGCCGCTTCCTGCTGCTGCGCCTCGCGCAATTGCAGATTGCCGCGCAGGCGGCCGCCATCGAACAGGGGCACGCTGAAGCCGGGACCGAAGGCAAAGCGTTTGGCGTCCCAGCCGATGTCGGACAGCTGCATCGCTTGCAGGCCGACGCTGCCCGAGAGCGTGATGCGCGGATAAAAATCGCCTTGCGCCACGCCGATGGCGGCCGTGGCCGCGTGCAGCTGCGCTTCGGCGCGGCGGATGTCGGGCCGCCGCTCGGCCAGGCTGCTCGGTACGCCCAGCTGCACCTGCATGGCCACAACAGGGATCTCCTTGCTGGCCGCCAGTTCCGCCCGCAGCGACTGCGGCGGCAACGCCAGCAAGAGGGCGAGGGCATTGCACAGGCGCGCTTCGCGCTGCTGCAGCGGCGGCAAACGCGCGTCGATGGTGGCGACATGGGCTGCCGCCTCGGCTTCGTCGAGCTGCGTCGCCGCGCCTTCGCGCAGGCGGAGGCGGGTCAGGTTCAAGGTATGGCGGGCGATATCGAGCAGCTGCTGCGTGATGGCCAGGGTCTGCTGCGCGCCGCGCAGCTCGATGTAGTCGCGCGCCGTCTCGGCCAGCACGGCCAGCAGCACGCCGCGTTGCGTTTCCTGGGCCGCGTCGACGCGCGCGTCAGCCGCTTCCACTTCGCGCCGCACGCGGCCCCACAGGTCCAGCTCCCAGGCCGCATCGAGATTGCTTTGCCACAGGCTGTAGGCGGACTGGCCGTTGTTGCGCGACGGGTCGCTCAAGCCTTGTTCGCTGTTGCGCGCGCGGCCATAGCTGCCATTCGCGCCCAGCGACGGGCCTTGCGCGGCGCCGATGAATCCGCGCGCGGCGCGACTCTGTTCCAGCCGGCTGGCGGCTGCCAGCACGTCGAGATTGGCGCCGGCGGCGCGCTGCAGCAGGGACGACAGAGTCGTGTCGCCAAAGCTGTCCCACCAGCGCTGCTCGATGGCGCCATCCTGGCTTGCGGCGAACCGGGCGTCCTGCGCCTGGCGCCATTGCTGTCCCAGATCATGGTGAGGACGCTGGAAGTCGGTGCCGACGCTGCCGCAGCCGGCCAGGCCCAGGGCCGTGAAAAGTATCAGTGCTTTCATCGCGCGCTCACCTGTGCCAATGCTTGACGGCGCATGGCCGTATCGATGCGCACTTCGGCCGACATGCCCACGCGCAGGCGGGTGCCCCGGTCCCGGTCGCCATCCTGGCCCGGATCGAGTGCGATCCGCACGGGGATGCGCTGCACCACCTTGGTGAAGTTGCCGGTGGCGTTTTCCGGCGCGATGGCGGCGAACGTCACGCCCGTGGCGGGCGCGATGCTGTGCACGGTGCCGTGCAGGAGCACGCCCGGATAGGCGTCGACGGCGATGCTGGCGCGCTGGCCCTGGCGCACGTGCGTCAGCTGGGTTTCCTGCAGGTTGGCGACGACGAAGCTGCGGTTCAAGGGCACCACGGCCATCAGGCTGGCGCCGGGAGCCACCAGGGCGCCGACGCGCACGGCGCGGCGTCCGACGATGCCGTCGATGGGCGCGCACAGCTGCGTATGCGACAAATCAAGTTCGGCCCGTTGCAGGCTGGCGCGGGCGCGCAGCAGGGCCGCTTCGGCCGCGCCTTGCTGCGCTTGCAGAATGTCCGTCTGCTTGCGCGTGGAGACGAGGGCGGCGCGGTTTTGCGCCAGGCGCGCGCGGCTCACATCGAAGCGTGATTGCGCCTGCTGCGCGTTCTGCACGCTGCCCGCGCCCTGGCCAGCCAAGTACGTTGAACGGGCCAGCTCCTGCTGCGCCAGTTTGTCTTCCGCCTGGTTGGCGTCGACCAGGGTGCTGGCTTGTTCGATCACCGATTGCTGGCGCTGCAAGGTGGCGCGGGCATTCGCCAGCTGCGCTTCGGCGCCCGCGACTTCGGCACGGGCCGAGGTGGCGGCGGCCTGGTAGTCGCGGTCGTCGATGCGCGCCAGCAGCTGACCCGCCTTGACAGCCTGGTTGTCTTCCACCAGCACTTCCCGCACGATGCCGCCCACCTTGGGGGAAAGCACGGTGTAGTCGGCGCTGACAAAGGCGTCGTCCGTGCCTTGTTCTTCGCTGGGGGAAAACAGCAGTTTCCAGGCGCAAAAGGCGAGGGCGCCGGCCAGCAAGGCCAGGCCGAGAAGAAAGGCGCGCGAGCGCAGTATGGGTTTTTGCATGGGGATGCTCTTTCGTAAAAATGAAAATTCAAGCGGCGCGCGGCGGATAGACGCGCGTCGGCAGGATGGGGATGATCACAATCATGGCCAGCGCGATGGCGGCCACGGTGAGGTACAGGTCGGACGAGGTCAGGGTGACGACTTGCGCGTGCATGCGCTGCGCCAGGCCAGGATCCAATCCCGCCATGTCCACTCCGGCCGGCAGGTTGCCCAGGCGTTCGCTGAGCACCGTCGAATGAAAATGGTTGCGGCGCGTGATCAGCGCATCGAGCACGCCGGTGGCGACGACGGCCGACATGCCCTTGATGGTGTTGAACCAGGCCGAGGCGAACGGGCCATCCTGCGGCGCCAGGCCCGTGGTGGCCAGCAGCAGCAAGGGAATCACGGCCATCGGTTGCGCAAAGATATGCACCGCTTGCAGCAGGTAGAAATGCGTGCGGATCCAGTCCGGCGACATGCGCGCGCCGAGCACGCAGGAGACGGCCAGCATGCCCAGGCCGATGGCCAGCACCCAGCGGCAATCGACGGCGCGCAGATTGCACAGGGCGGCCACCAGCGGCAGCGCGATCAGCTGCGGCAGCGCCACCATCAGCATCACGGGCGCCGTTTGCAGCGGGCGGTAGGCGTGTACCTGCGCCAGGTAGGACGAGGGAATCAGGATCACGGCCAGCAGCACGAACAGCACGCCGCCCAGGGTCAGCAGGGCGTGGCTGAGATTACGCCGCGACAGCAGCTGCAGCTTGAAGAACGGCAGCGGATGCGACCACTCGTTGATGAAGAACAGCACCAGCAGCACGGCGCCGCCGCCCAGCAGCACGCAGATCAGGGGCGAATGGAACCAGTTCAGGCGCTCGCCCTGCAGCAATCCCACCACCAGCATGCTGATGGCGGGCAGGCCAAGCAGCAGGCCGCGCCAGTCGAACTGGCGGAAGCGTTCGAGGCGCAGCGGGTCTTGCGGCAAGCCCCAGGACACCATCAGCAGGGCGACGATGCTGCCCGGGACGACTTGCCAGAACGCCCATTGCCAGCCCAGGTACTCGGTCCAGAAGGCGGCCAGCGGCGTGCCCAGGCTGGGGCCGAAAGTGGCGCTCAGCGCATAGCCGCCCAGGCCATACAGCTTGATGTTCGGCGGCAGGAAGCGCAGCGCCACCGTCATCAGCATGGGCGGCAGGGCGCCGCCTGCCGCGCCCTGCACCACGCGCAGAACCATCAGCACGGGCAGGTTCGGCGCGAATGGGCACAGCAGGCCGGCGGCCATGCAGACGATGATGGCGGCGGCCGTCAGGCGGCGCAGCGAGAAGGTGACGGAACACCACGGCGCGAACGCCATGGCCGACACCGAGGCGGCCGCATACAGGGCGACGAGCCAGCTGGCGTCGTCGCGCGCGATGCCCATGGCGCCGCGGATGTCGGCCAGCGCGACCTTGGTGATGTTTTCATTCAGGCCGGACACCAGCACGGCCAGCAGCACGCCGGTCAGGCCGGTGGCCAGGCGCAGGCCGAAAGCTGGTGGGACGGGAGGCGCGGCCGCGGGGGCGGCGCCGGGAAGGGGTACAGCAGACACAGGGAACTCCGTGGATGAGGATCAGTCCACGCAGTATAGGTAGCCGTTAATCTTGTGAAAATTGATAATTAAGGAAGTTTGAATTGCGTCTGGCGCAATGATGGGTGGGGTCGGCCCCTGTGGGTCTGACTCCGGTCTTTATCGTTGGGTTTGGCGTCTGGCGGGTGAGTTCAGATCAACCCCAATCAAATGCCGGGGTCAGACCCGCAAGGGTCTGACCCCATGCACAAGTCCTTGATCATGCGGCGCAGCCAGCGGTGCGCATGGTCGTGGTCGAGGCGCGGGTGCCAGGCCTGGAACACTTCCACGCTGTCGACGGGAATCGGCAGTTCGAAGGTGCGCAGCTTCAGGCCCAGGCGCTCGACGATGGCCAGCAGCGGCGTGGGCATCAGCGGCAGCAGCAGGCGCGAATCGGCCACGGCGAAGATGGCGGACTGGAAGTTGGGGCTGATCAGCGAAACCCGGCGCGTGTAGCCACGCTCGGCCAGGGCGGTGTCGAAGGGGCCGCGCGCCAGGCCGCGCCGCGAGACGCTGATATGTTCGTACTCGGTAAAGCTGTCAAGGTTGATGGGGCCGTCGAAGATCGGGTGGTCGCTGCGGGCGATGCCGACAAAGCCGCTGGTAAACAGCTGCTGCAGCTTGATGTCGGGTGCAAAGGCGCGCCGCGCGCTGATGTACAGGTCGACGCGGCCCGCGTGCAGGGCGTCGTTTTCCGTGGCGCCATCGCCTTCGGGCACGAAGCGCAGCACCGTGTGCGGCGCGTGCACGGCCAGCAGGTCGCGCAGCTTGCCGCCGTAGGAACCGACAAACACGTCGTTGGCGCACAGGCTGAAGGTGCGTTCCAGGGTGCGCAAGTCGATTTCACGACCGGAGGTGAAGATGGCGAGCGCCTGCTCTACCACGCCGCGCACCTGCTCGCGCAATTCCAGCGCGCGCGGGGTGGGCGCCAGGCCGCGCCCGGAGCGCACGAAGACGGGGTCGCCGATGGCGTCGCGGATGCGCGCCAGGGTGCGGCTCATGGCCGGCGCGCTCAGGTTCATGCGCCGCGCGGCGGCCACGGCGCTGCCTTCCTCGAGCAGGATGTCGAGGGCGACGAGCAGGTTCAGGTCGGGGAGTTTCATGCGCCGATTATAGCGCCCGGCCGCCGCTTCAGAAATCCACCTGCGCCGAGAAACGCGCGCTGCGCGGGCTGCCCACGTTCAGCCAACCGCCGCCCACGCCCGCTGCCGACGCCCAGTAGCGGCGGTCGAACACATTGTCCAGGTTAGCCCGCAGCACCACCGGACGCACGTCCTGCAGCCGCAGCGTGTAGCGCGCGCCCAGGTCGAGGATGGACCAGGCGGGGATCTGCTGCAAGTTGCCCGAGCCGGCATACTGCGAGCCCGCATGCGTGATCCTGCCCGTCACCGTCAGGCCGGGCGCAAACGGCGCATCCCATTCCGAGCCGAGATTGACATTCAGCCTGGAGATGCCGGGTGCCTTGTCGCCGTCAGACTTGCCTTGCGGGGTGGCCGTCAGCACGGCGTCGAGCAGCATGGCGCCGGCCATCACGCGCCAGCCCTTGGCGGGTTCGCCGACGATGGACGCTTCCAGGCCCCGGTTGCGCTGTTCGCCAAACAGGCCGTACACCATGCTGGCGGTGTCGAGCTGGCCATTGGGCTGCTTGACCTGGAAGACGCTGACGGTGGTCAGGTAGTCGCCCGTATCGATCTTCACGCCCGCCTCGTGCTGGCGGCTTTTATAGGGGGAGAAGATTTCGCCGGCGTTCCTCGCCATATCGGGCGCCACGGGGCCCTTGTTCAGTGCCTGCATGCTGTTGGCGTACAGCGACACGTTGGCGACGGGCTTGAAGACGATGCCCACGCCTGGCGTCAGCGCGCTCTTGTCGTAGGCCGTTTTTACGCCGTTGCGGTAGCTGGCCACATCGACGCGCTGGTGGCGCGCGCCGCCCATCAGTTGCAAGCGGCCGTCCAGCATGGTGATGGTGTCGGCGATGGCAAAGCTGGTCAGCGTGCTCTGCGACGTCAGGGGCAGCGCGCCCAGGCGACTGGTAAATACCGGTGCATCGACGAACACGGGCGCATACAGATTGGAGTTGAGTTCGCCGTTGTATTCGCGCGCGCTGTAGATTTTCTGCCACGTGCCGCTGGCGCCCGCGTGCAGTTCATGCGTCAAGGCGCCCGTCCTGAGCACGCCGCGCAAACCCGCTTCACCGGAGCGCGACTTGGTCAGCGAAGGGCGCGATGAAAAGTATTCGGTAAAGTCGCCTGCGCTGTTGCCGATGATGGGTTCGGGCGACAGTTTGTCCTGCTGTGCATGCTGGGCGCCCAGCGCGGCGTAGGCCGTCAACCCGGGTGCGAGATCGTATTCGATCCTCGCCATGCCGAATTCGGTGGTCGACTTGGCGTAGTTCCATCGCTGCGTGGTGTTGCGCGTCGGTGGCTTGGGGATGTCGAAGCCGTTCGAATCGAGGAAGTACCACCAGCCGCCGCGCCGCATGTCGAGGTGGTCGTAGCCGAGATCGAGCGAGGCGCGCAGGGCGTCGCCCCGGTAGTCGAGTCCCAGGCTGGCCGTGCCCATGGTCTTGTCACTGCCCTTCAGCGCCGTTTCGCCGTCGCGGTACACGGCATTGGCGCGCACGCCGAACTGCCTGTTGTCGCCGAAGCGGCGGCCCACGTCCAGGTGGGCGCCGAACTGTGCGCGCGAGTCGTAGCTGCCCGTCAGGCGCGTGAGCGGTTCGTCGCCGGCGCGCTTGGGCACCAGGTTGATGATGGCGCCGATGCTGCCGCCGGGCGCGATGCCGGCCAAAAAGGCCGAGGTGCCTTTCAGCACTTCCACCCTTTCCAGCGTTTCCATGGGGATCTTGGTAGCCGGCGCCACGCCGAACAGGCCGCCGTAGCTGATGTCCTCGGCCAGCACATTGAAGCCGCGCACGTGGGGCTGGTCGATATAGCTGTCGCGCGGCCAGCCGCTGGCGATCGACGGGTCGTTTGCCAGCACGTCGCCCAGGCTGCGCGCCTGCTGGTTGCGCAGCAGTTCTTCCGTGTAGCTGGTGGCGGCAAACGGCGTATCCATCACGTCGCGCGTACCCAGCACGCCCAGGCGGCTACCGCGCGCGATCTGCCCGCCCGCATAGGCGCCGGGCAGGGCGTCGTCCTGCGCGCCGCTGACGCTCACTTCGGGCATGACGGCGTCGCGCGCACCGGCAGGCGTGGCCGGGGCGGCGCGCAGCGTATAGCCGCCCGCCTCGGTGCGCAGCAGTTCCAGGCCGCTGCCGGCCAGCGCCAGCCGCAGCGCTTGCGCCGCATCGTAGCGGCCGCGCACGGGGGCGGCGCTGCGCTTGGCCGCCAGGGTGGCGTCCATGGTCAGCACCACGCCGGCCTGGCGCGCGATTTTATTCAGGCTGGCGGCCAGCGCGCCGGCGGGGATATCGTATTCCTGCACGGCTTGGGTGGCGTCACGGTGTTGCGCCAGGGCGGACAGGGGCGCCAGTGCGGCGCCGCTCGCCACGAGGACGGCGGCAAACAGGGGATGGTATGGGAAAGGCAAGGACACGGCGCGACTCCTGAAAAAGGGAAAAAGATGGGGCTTCCCTTCCTTGCCGTGCCAGATCGCGAAAGTGAGAGGGGCAGTATGATTATTTATTTTCATCCCGCAGGCGCACCGTGCTCCACCAGCGGGCCGTGGTCGATACTTCCACCGGCACGGCCGCGCTCAGTGCCAGCAGGGCAGCGTTACTGTTGCCCAGCGGCAGGGCGCCGCTCACGCGCAGGCGCGCCGCCTCGGGCGTCACGTGCAGGTAGCCGTGGTGATAGCGGGCGATTTCGGCCACCACGGCGCCCAGCGGCTGGTTCTCCACCACCAGCATGCCGTCTTTCCAGGCGTCGGCATTGCCGTCGGCCGGGGCGGGCAGGCCGACCACGCCGTCGTGCAGGCGCACGGTTTCGCCCTGGCCCACGATGCGCTCCTGGGCGCACGGCACCTGCGGCTGCGGCGCGCAACTGGCCGGGCGGGCTGCGACCGAAAAGCGCGTCACCGTCAGGCGCGTGCCGCCCTCGTCGAGGCGGCGCACGATGAAGCTGGTGCCCAGCGCGCGCAGGCTGCCGTCCGGCGTGTGCACGATGAAGGGACGCCCGCCGTCGTTGCCGCTGTGGCTGGTATCGATGGCGATCTCGCCGCTGCGCAACATCACGCCGCGCTCGCGGCTGTCGAATGCCAGGTCCACGGCGCTGCCGGTATTGAGGTGCAGCACACTCCCGTCGGGCAGCAGTACGCTCCGGCGCTCACCCGTGCCCGTACGGTAGTCAGCCAGCAGGTCCAGCGGTTGCACGTGATGGATGCTGCCGATGCCGGCGGCCAGCATGACCGCGAGCGCTGTCGCTGCTGCCACGCGCGCGGTCTGCGCCAGGCGCCGTTTGCCGCGCTTGAGCAAGAGCGTGCGGGTGGCCGGGCCGCTGGCCGGCGCCAGGTGCTGGTCGATTTGCCCCAGCTGCCGCCAGGCCTGCGCATGCTCCGCCGCCTGTTCCAGCCAGGTTTGCAAGCCGTGCCGGTCCGCTGCGCTGGCCGTGCCCGAACCGAGCAGCAACTGCCAGGCGATCGCCTGGTCCAGCACACTGGCCGGCACGGGAGCATGGACGTGCATGTCAGCGCATCTCGCCAAATTGCAGGTGATAGGCCAGGCGCGCGGCATTGGCCAGGTATTGCCGCACACGCGGCACCGAGATTTTCATTTGCGCGGCGATGTCGGCATGCGCCCATCCATCGAGACGGCTCAGCAGCCAGGCCTGGCGGGTTTTTGGCGTCATGGCGTCGAGCATGCGTCCCACCGCTTCGAGCGTCTGCAGCGCCAGCAGCCGTTCTTCGGGCGAAGGATGCAGCGCCGGCGGCAGGGCCGCCAGATCGGTCAGGTAGGCTTGCTCCAGGTCGGCGCGGCGGAAGCTGTCGATCATCAGGCCGCGCGCGATGGTGGTCAGGTAGGCGCGCGGCGAGCGCAGCGCCAGCGCGCCGGGGCTGGCTGGTGCGGGCGCGCCCAGCAGGCGTGCGAAGGTGTCGTGCGTGAGGTCGGCAGCCTGGTGCTGGTTGTTCAGCTTTTTGCGCAGCCAGCCCAGCAGCCAGCCATGGTGCTCGCCATACAGCGTCTGCACCGGGGTGTTTGAAGTGGATAGGGGATGGGCCAGCGGCATGGATGCCTCCAGGAGTTCGGCTGCCATGCGGCAGTAATGCAAATAAGAATTATTCGCAATTATAGGCGAAGTGCCGGGGCGGACGCAATCGGGAAAGCGCAAATGCAAAACGCCGGGACGGTGCCCGGCGTTCTCGTGACTAGTTGCGTCTGTGCGTATTATTCTGCTGCCGGCTCGGCGCCGCAGCATTTCTTGAACTTCTTGCCGCTGCCGCAAGGGCAGTCGTCGTTGCGGCCCACTTTCGGCTCTTCGCGCTTCATGGTTTGCACCGGTGCTTTGCGGCGCGGTACCCAGAAACGGTGGATGGCCGGCAGGTTCGCTTCCAGTTCCTGCGCCAGCTTGTGCGCCTTGACCGGGTCTTCCACCAGTTTCAGCTCTTCTTCCTTGATTTCGTCGGCGCCCAGCAGGTAGATCGGCTGCATCAGTTCGGCCACTTCGGAATCCCAGATCTCGTTCCACGAGCCAGGACGCAGTTCCATGCCGTCCCAGAAGCCCCAGCACCACGCTTCGGCGTCGATCAGGGTCTGGCCTTCATAGTCGTGCTCGACGAATAGCGCTTCGAATTCTTTCGGCGCCACTTCAAACGTCACCAGCACTTCGTTCATGAAGCGCATGATCAGGTTGACGATGCGCTCTTCTTCCTTGCTGTTCTTGAATTTTGGCGCATCTTCGGCGTTTTCGCCCCACACGCGCGGCAACCATTCGGCCGGCATGATCGGTTCCGGACCGATGGCGACGGCCGTCAGATAGCCGTGCAGCATATCCATGGTCATCGCGTCCTCGGAGCAGCGCTCCGACAACAGGAATTGGTCTAATTCGTCGAATTCTTTTTCTGATAATGGCTGTTCGAGTTGCATGGCTTGCTCTTTGATTGAATGTAAGGCGCCAGTATACGCCTTGCTGCGGCTTGCCGCCGAAGTGTTTGCACCGGCGGCCCGCGCGCGCCTTACAATGTCGCTTATGCACAATGAAAACCAGCCGCACGAGGACGACCGGCCCGTCCATCCCTTTTCCGCCCTGAGCCCAGATTGCGTGCTCGACGCCCTCGACAGCGTGGGGCTGCGCGGCGATGGCCGTCTGCTGGCCCTGAACAGCTATGAAAACCGCGTCTACCAGGTGGGCATCGAAGACAGTGCGCCCCTGGTGGCCAAGTTCTACCGCCCCGCGCGCTGGAGCGATACGGCCATCCTGGAAGAGCACGCGTTCGTGTCCGAGCTGGTCGAGCGCGAAATCCAGGTGGTGCCGGCGCTGTCCATCAACGGCAGCACCCTGCACCAGTACCAGGGCTTCCGCTTTGCCGTCTTCCCCCGCCACGGCGGCCGCGCGCCCGAGCTGGACGACCCGGCCACGCTGGAATGGATAGGGCGCTTCATCGGCCGCATCCACGCCGTCGGCGCGCTGTCCACCTACAAGGAGCGGCCGGCGCTCGACCACCAGACGTTTGGCGTCGAGCCGCGCGAGTTTCTATTGGAAGGCAATTTCCTGCCGCCTGAACTGCTGGCCGCGTATTCCAGCGTGGCGCAGCAGGCGCTCGACGGCGTCAAGCGCTGCTATGACCGCGCGGGCGACGTGGCCATGTTGCGCACGCACGGCGATTGCCATGGCGGCAACGTGCTGTGGACGGACGCCGGCCCCCATTTCGTCGATTTCGACGATAGCCGCATGGGCCCGGCCATCCAGGATCTGTGGATGATGCTGTCGGGCGAGCGCGGCGACCAGGTTCGCCAGATGAGCGACATCCTGGCCGGCTACGAAGACTTTTGCGATTTCGACCCGCGCCAGCTGTACCTGGTCGAAGCGCTGCGCACCCTGCGCCTGATCCATTATTCGGCCTGGCTGGCGCGCCGCTGGGACGATCCCGCCTTCCCCGTCGCCTTCCCGTGGTTCAACACGCAGCGCTACTGGCAGGACCGCATCCTGGAATTGCGCGAGCAGGTTGCCTTGATGGATGAAGCGCCTTTGTGGCCCATTTGACCTAAACGCCCGAAAAGGGCGGTAAAAGGCGCTCTTCTTGCCGCGCTGATTTGTGCATGCCTGTTCGATAATGGTGGTAATAAATTCCTAGAAGCAACGGAATTCACCCGAACAAGCGAGAAATCATGCAAGCACAGCAAAATCAGCGCCAGGCCGCCTCCCTTACCGTCGCGTATTGCGCCGACGACGAGTTCGACCAGGACAGCATGGTCTCGCTGCATGATTTCAAGGACCTGGAAAGCAAGGCGGAAGCGCCGGCCCCGGTCGCCATCGCCGCACCCCAGCCGCAAGCCGAGCCGGCAGCCGAAGCCGATGCCAAGGCGCCCGCTGCCGAACGCCAGAAAATGGAATTGAAAGCCATCCACGAGGCGATTGCCCGCGTGGAAGCGGAAGCGAAGGCCACCTGCGCCGCCGAAAGCCGCGCGCTGGCCGAAGCGCGCGTGCGCTCGCTGGCCGAGGACCGCGCCGCCATCGACGCGGCCGCCGCCGCCGCCGCACAGCAAAATGCGCAGGCCGCCGAAGAAGCGATTGCCGCCAACCGCGAACGCCTCGACACCATGCGCGCCGCCGCGCAAGCCAGCGTGGCCCGCCTGGAAGCCGTCAAGCAGGAAACGGCCGAACTGCGCGCCCGTGTGGAATCCGATAATGAAATCCGCCTGGCCGCCGAACAGCGTTCGCGCGCCGAGCAGGAAAGCCGCTTGCGCGCCAGCGAGCAAGTGGCGGTGCAGTCTGAACTGGCCGAACAGGCCGCCCGCGCCGCCGAGGAATTGCAGGTGCAGACGGAGCAGGCGCGCCTGCAGGCCGTCGAGCGCGTCGCCGCCGTGCAGGCAGCCAAGGAAGAAATGGTGGGCATCGCCTCGGCCGACGCCAGAGTCGCCGTGCTGGCGCGCGAACGCGAGCGCCATGCCCACGGTGCGCGCCAGACGGCGCAGATGCTGGCCGAAGCGGAAAGCGAAGCGCTGGACTTGACGGTGCAGCGCGAGCGCGCCGACCAGATCGCGCTGGAATCGGCCTTCAACCGCGCCGCCGCCGAAGTGCGCGCCCTGGAAGAAGCGCGCGCGCTGGCGCACCTGGAACAGGAACGCGAAGCCATCGCGCTGGCGCAGGCGGAATCGGAACGCCATGCGGCGCAGTCGCTGCGTTTGCGCCTGCAGACGGAAAAGGAATTGCGCGATGCGGCCATCCACCGCGAGCGCCTGGAAATGGTCGCCGTGGCCAGCGCGCAGGCGCGCCGCGATGCCGACGTGCGCATCCTGGCCGCCACCGAGGCGCGCATCGAGGTGGACCGCCAGCTGCGCGCCGTGGCGCTGGCTCGCGTGACGGCCGAACAGGATGCGGAAATCGCCGGCCACGCCAAGCTGGAAGCGGAAACGGCCGCACTCGAACAGACCAAGGCACGCGAAGCGGCCGAACAGGCAGCCGCCGTGGCGGCAGCCCGCGAACTGGAAGAGCAGCAGCGCGCCGCCAGTCTGGCGCACGAACGCGCCGAACTGGCGCGCCAGACGGCGGAACTGGCCGCCAGCCAGAACGCAGCCGAGCAGGCCGAAGTCGATGCCGGCAAGGCGACCTTGGCCGCGCAGGAACAGGCATCGCAACTGGCGCAGGAAAAAGCCCGTCAGGCAGAGCAGCTGCTGCAGGCGGAGCAGGAGCGCCTGGCCGCCGAACAAGCCGCCATCGCCGCCCTGAAAGAAAAACTGGAAGCGGAAGCGCTGGCGTGCAACGCGGCGCAGGAACGCATCGCCGCCGAAGGCGCGCAAGCGGAACTGCTGCGCGGCCAGCACGCGGCCGAACAGGCTTTGCGGGAAGCGGCGCAAAAGGAAGCGGACGCCATCCGCATCCTGATGGACCAGGCGCTGGTCGAAGGTGAAAAAAAGGCCGCTGCCGCGCAAGCCGTGCAGGCGCAGGCGCGCCTGGCCGTGGAACTGGGACAAGTGCATAGCGAGCGCGCCCGCGTGGAAGAAGACAAGGCGCAAGCGGCCGATGCGCTGCTGGCGTCAGAGCGCGATTTCGTCGCGGCCGAACGCGAGTCGCTGGCCCTGATCGCGCAAAAACTGGTGCAGCAGCGCCAGACCAGCAGTGCCGAAGAACGCGCCTCGCAAGCCATCGCCGGCCGCCTGGAAGTGGAAAAGCAGGCGACGGCGGCAGCCGAAGCGCGCGCCGCCATGGAACAGCAGGCGCTCGACGCCATGCGCCAGCGCGAGCAGCTGGAATTGGCCGCGCAGCGGGCCGCCAGCGAAAAGCTCGACGCGCAGCAAGCCTTGCTGGCCAGCGCCCAGGCCCATGCCGCCCTGCAGCGCAAGGCAGCCGAGACGACGCGCGCGATGGCCGAGGCCAAGCAGCAATTGCTGGAGATGGAAACGGCACGCGCGCAGCAGCAGGAACGGGAACTGGCCGCCCTGCGCGCCAGCCTGGAGCAACCGCAAAGCGCGTTTTCCAGCTCCCTGACCGCCGCCCGCGCGAAAGCCGAACAGGTGAGCTCGGCCAGTTTGACGCGTGAAGTGATCGAGAGATTGACGCAGCCGAATGAGTCAGCCGGCGCCGTATGGCGTTCGCGCTAGGCTCGAACGTTTAAAACTTCCTGCCCACGCCCACCAGCAACACATCCGCATCGCGGTGGTAATCCGTTACCACCCGGTTCCACGCCACTTGCGCCAGCCAGTGGCGGTTGACGTGGTAGCGGGCCACGGCTGACAGCAAGCCTGTCAGGCGCGTGTCGTGGCCCTGGGTGTCGCGGCCGTCCCAGGCCACGTATGGCCCGGCGCCCATGCCGAATTCCACCTTTTCATTGAGCGAGCGGATCAGCCACAGCTGGGCCGCCGCGCCGCGCCGGTGCGCCAGCACCGTGCTGCCTTCATCGAGCGCGCTGACCGTCCAGTCCACGTATTTTCCCGCCGCGCGCCGGTATTCCAGGGTGAACGGGCGCGAGGACTCGGAGCGCAAGCTGTTGACGATGGTGTGGCCGGTCGATAAGGTCAAGGTGTCGTCGTACGCCCAGTTCTGCAAGTGCAGCTTGGCGCCCGGCACCCCATCATAGCGGTAGCCGGCGCCGATCAGCAGGTGCGTGGTGTTGTCCTTGCCATCGGGCTTGATACGGTTGAGCTGCGCTTGCGCATACCAGCGGTTGTCGAACTGCCAGCGCGCCTGCAGGCTGACGATGGAACCCCAGCCGTGGTCATTGTCGAAGTTGTGGAGGCCGTCGTCCGTCCTGGCCGTGTCGAAGAAAAAGTAACGGCCCACCCCGGCGCCCAGCATCAGTCCCTGCGCCACGTTTTTCGTGCGCAGCCAGACCTGGCCCGCCATGCCGTCGCGATGATGGTCTTCCGGGTGCCCTTCGTTGATATACGACAGGCTCAGCGCATTGTAATTGCCCACGGGCTGCGTGTAGCTGATGGCGCCGACAAAGGTGCGCTCCCTGGTCGAGTGTACTTTCAGGGCGCCGGCCATGCCGGACAGGTCCTGTGCCTGGGCGGACAGGGGGAGCGAGGCGGCCAGCAGGGTCAGGAAGGTGGCTTGTATGCGCATGACGTTTCCAGTGACAGAGGTGAAGACACGCTAACGGTCGTCTGGCGGCGCATCATGCGATTGCGCAAGCATCTTGCAGTTTGATTACATTTGTAAATGGTTTAGCCAGAATGCGGCACACGAAGATATTGAGGAGGGGGAGGCGCCGGCCTGGAAAGGCTGGCCGGCGCGATGCTTCTGAAGTTACTGGAATTGCGGTATTACTGGCTCAATACGACTTTATCGGCAAAATATTCCGTCTCGCCGAAGCATTGCGTGGGCACGCCCTTGTGCTGGCTGTAGGTGACGAGAATGCGCTTGCCGGCGGCGGCCGTCAATTGCTTCGCCACCTCGTCATCGCGCACGCTGAACTGGAATTTTTCCGGGATGGTGCCTGGCAGTGCCGTCAGCAGCAACTCACCTTCCCATGTCTTGCAGATCCAGCCCCGCTTGGAGAACTTTTGCAGGTAGCCCGCCCGTTCGCCTTCCGAGTACGAGAAGCTGAGGGCCATCCACGTGTAGGCGGCCAGCAGCAGGAAGCCGGCCACGAGGAAGATGGCGAAGGCGAAGGTGACTTTTTTGGTCGTAGGGGTCATGTTGACTTTTATCGTTAAATTGAAGAAAACCCGGGGTCAGACCCGGCGGGTCTGACCCCAGCCTTCCGCTAGTGGTGTACGTACACTCAGTCTTTCCGTCCGGCTTTCCAGTTAAGACCAAAGTTATATCTTTCGTCCATGGCCTGGTGCGCCGTGATTTTACCTTGGCCGCCGAAGTATTCCACCAATTTTGTCACCTGCAGGTTGCCGCCGTGGTTTTCCAGCATGGCGATGGCGCACATGGCGTGCTGGCTGTCACTGTCGAGGCGCACTTCCACGGTCGGCTGGCCGGGAATCTCGATCGTCACGACGCCGTCCGTGGCGGCCCAGTTCGGCACGCCTTCGTATATGAAGGCGTAGACGAGCACGCGCTTGATCTGGTCGAAATGGGTGCCGTTGATGAAGATGTTTTCGCCGCTGCTGATGCTGCCCGTGCGGTCGTCGCCTTCCAGGTGGATGTACGGCGGACGGTCGTAGGCGCCCCAGCTGTTGCCCAGCGCCTGCACGGCGCTCTTGGCGCCGCCGCTCATTTCGAACAGGCAGCCGATATCGAGGTCGATGCCGCCCGAACGGCCGGCCGGTTTGTTGAACAGCTTGCCGAGAAAGCCCGTGTCCAGTTTTGACGCGGGCGCCTGGCCTTGCGACGCGTTCTGGTTCCAGTTCAGGTTGACCCGGATGCGGCCATAGCCGCCGCTGTCGCGCTTGTCGAGCGAAATCTTGTCGCCGCGCTTTTCCAGACGGATTTTCGACAGCGAGATTTTATTCGCCGGTTGCGGTGGCGCTGCTGGCGTGGGCACGGGAGCAGGGGACGACGAAGCCGCCTCGCTGCCGCCAAAGTGCTTCAGCAGGGCAGCCAGGCCGCCGGCGAAACCCTGGCCCACGGCGCCGAAGCGCCAGCTGCCGTCGCGGCGATACAGTTCGCCGATGATGACGGCTTTTTCGTCCTGGAAGTCATTGCCCGTGAAGGCGAACGTGGCCGCCTGGCCCAGCGCCATGCTGGAGTTGCCCAGCGCGCGCATGCTGCCCTGTTCCGTCGCCGCAGTAAACACCAGCTTGTCGATCGAGGCGGGCAGGCGCGAAAGGTCGACCTGGAAGGTGGAGCGGGGGCCGTTCAAGTCCACCGTGATGGCGTTGTCCGGCGCGCTTTTCTGGTTGAAGAACACCATGTAGCGGTCATCCGACAGCTTGCCGGCCGCATCGACGCCGAAGCAGCTGACGTCCACTTCCATCGAACCCGAAACGATATCGAGCGTGACGGCAAACGGGCCATTCAAGCCCAGGTCAGCCAGTTTGCCTTTTTGTCCGCGTGTGAAATTGGTCATGGTCGTGCAATCCCTTCGTCGCTTGAGAGTTGAATCAATGAGGTAGTCGGATGGTGCGCCGCGGCGCCATCGGCCGCATGGCGGATGCCGAACAGGCGCGCCTGCTCGATGATGCGCAGCGCCCAGCTACTGTGGGTTGCCACTTCGCACATCGATTCCTGCATGCGGAACACGGCCGGGCTGTCCGGGTCGATGATGCGCAGCGCCAGTTCGATGTCCGACTGCGCCACCTGGTAGTGGCGTTCGATCTGCGGCACCTGGTCCGGGTGGATGGCCGTCTTGGCGATCATGCCGTGCGCCATGTCCTGCGCCACTTCGGCATCGAGCCAGCTGCCCTGCGACAGGTGCTCGAAGACGGGCGCCGTCAGCTGGAAGCCGTGCGGCTTGAAGATGGTGACCAGGCGGCCGATGACATGGCCCAGCGGCGTCTGATAAATGGTGCCGCTGGTGGGGCGGCGCAGTCCCAGCAGAGCCAGCAGATCGTTGCCGCCGATGCGCAGGGCCAGGATGCGGCGCCGCACTTCCGGCGCGGACAAAATGATGCGGAACTGCTTCATTTCCTCGTCGTCGAACACTTCCGCCGTTTCCAGCGTCGGCATCAGCAAGTGGTGCGTGTGGCGCACCAGCTCGAAATAGGCGTTGAAATTGCTGCGCGTGGATTTCGGCAGCACGAAGCCGCTCAATTTGTCGGCGCCCGGCATGGCCAGCACGCGCGCCAGCACGTCGAGATTGCGCACGCGCACGAAGCGCAAGGTATCCGATTCGTCGCACATGTTTTGCAGCGCCAGCGACAGATTGAACAGCGCGTAACTGAGGTCGCGTTCCGCGATGGCGTCTTCGGTGCAAAGGATCACCGAGCGCAAATGGCTGAATTTGTCGCCATTGGCGATCGCCAGCAAGTCCTTGTGCGTGGTCGGCACATACATGGAGGCGCCGAGCGCCGCTTTATGCTCGCTTTGCGGGTGTAGGGAGTTGTTATCCATCGACTGCGCTCCTGATAAGGGCGACCGCCTGGTAAGGCAGCGCCGGTTCTACTGTGACGGGTATGGCTTTTTCCTGCGCCAGAAGCAGCAAATGTGCCACGTCCGGCGCATTCGTGTCGCGCACGATCAGGCGCTCGGGCACGCGGCGCAGCAGCACGCGCGTCGCTTCGCCGATGCCTGGCTTGATCAGGTTGATGTCGCTGATGCCGTATGCCTGCTGCGCGGCGGCCATGTAGGCTTGCGAACGGGCCGCCATCGCAGGCGCATCGCTCGCTTCGGCCAGCGGGATGCCGCTGCTGGCGGCAATGGCCACGGCGTCGGCCACCAGGCCGTCGGCGAAAGCGCGCGACTGGTCGTGCTGCTCGAACTGCGCGTAGTACACGCAGCCGTGGAAGTCGCCGGGGGCTATGGCTTCATTGAGCACGGAGCGGCTCACCAGCCCCGAGACGGTGGCGTTCAAAATGCTCGACGGGATCAGGTAGTCGCTGGCCGAAGCGGCGCAGGCGGCCGTGCCGGCCAGGTCGGACAGCACGAACAGGCCGCCGTCGATCGCCGTGCCATGCGCCGCATTGAAGTCATTGACGGTCTGGCGCAGCTCGCGCGATATCACGCCCTTGCCCGTCCAGCCGTCGACGAAGACGAGGGAGTCGGCCGCATGGCCTTGCGCCAGGATGTGGTTCAAGGCATTCGCATCGATGCCGCGGTCGCGGATGATGGAGACGGAATAATGGCTGCAGTCGCGCTGGAACACCTGGCGCAGCAAGTGGCCCAGGATGACGCCCACGGGCGTGCCGGCGCGCGCCAGCGACACCAGCGTGATGGAATCCGTGCGGCGCGCCGCGATCAGGGCTGCCAGGCGCAGGCAGTCGCGCGCCATCTGCAGGCGGTTGGCGGCGAACGCGCTCTGGAACAGGGCCAGGTAGGCGGGCGAAGGCAAGGACTCGGGCGACAGCATTTCGCTGTAGTGGCGCTGGCCCGACTGGATCAAACGCTCTTTTTCGGCCAGGTCGAGGATGGGTTCCAGCGCCATCGGCGTGAGCAGAAATTCCACGTCTTCCTGGCGGTAGCTGCCGCTGAAATGCTGCGTGCCTTCGGTCATAGCGCCGCCACCGTGAGTGCCGCCAGCTGGGTGCCGTTGGGGATGATGGCGTAGTCGCAGGCGGCCATGAAGCGCGCGTCCGAACGGCTGTCGCCCATGCCGAAGCTGACGATGGGGCCATGTTCGGCTTCCAGTTCCGCGCGCAGGTAGGCGACGGCGCGCGCCTTGTTCAAGGTCTTCGGCAGCACAGCCAGGTTGTTGCCGTTGCGGTGGATGAAGTAGTCCGAACCTTCGGTGGCGATCCACTGCTGCAGCACTTGCTCTTCGATGTCGGCCAGGCGTTCGCCGCGCGCCTCATGGTCCTTGACGACGATGTAGAACGGCGTGTTGTAGTCTTCGATCAGGCGCGCGCGCGAAAGCATGCCCATCTTGACCTGGAAATCGTCGATGATGCGCATGGCGTCCCGCAGGCCGGGCAGGGCCGTCTGCATGTCGTTCTGCATCAGGGACAGCCAGCCAGAGTCGAGCGCGCCGCCCGGCTGCAGCACGATGCCGCCGTAATCGAGCACGCTGTAGCTGGTAAACGGCAGGTCGACCCTGCGGAAGGCGTCGCCATTCCTGGCCGTGGCGGGGATCAGGGTCATGCCGCTTTGCGCAAACTCAAAGAAGGCGCGCTGGCGGGCCGTCGTAAACGAGCAGGCGTCGCCATTTTTCAAATACGCGGCTGGCTGCAAATCGGTCTCGCCCGGGCATTTCTTAGGGGTCTGGAACAGTGTGTCGTCCAGATCAACAAACAGGAATTTCTTCAATTTTGGTCTCTGACTGAAAGTGGAACAGGCGGCCGTTCAACTGGCCGGCGAGTTGCATGAGGGCCGGGCTGGCCGGGGTTTCATGGCAGATGAAAACGTGCTGGTACTGGCCAGGCGCCACGTTGTACAGGTAGTTGGCGATGCCTTCGCCGTAATTGTCGTCGCAGTGGACGATGTGGCCGACGGAGCCCCATGACAGGATCGGCGAGCGCGTGGTCGACTGCACCACGACGTTCTTGCCCAGCGTTTCGAGTTCGCGCGCCAGCAGGAACGACGGGTGCATGAATTCGCCCGTGCCCAGCACCAGCACGGAGTCGCCGGCGCCGATTTCCTGCGCCAGTTGCATGGCCAGGCCTTGCGGCGGAGTCAAGGCGCGGCCCACGCCGATGCGGCCGAACGCCGGGCTGGCGCCCCGTTCCGCATTCGCCTCGAAGCGCTGCGCGCTGGCCGCCACGGGTGCCGGCGCAGCGCCGGCCTGGAAAGCGTATTGACCGGACAAGGCTGCGCCTATGCTGGTGGGCAGGCCGAAACGCTCACTCAAACCCGCGTTGGCGGCCTGGCCGATGAAATTGGTGATGACGCCCAGGTGCAGCTTTTCCAGTTGCGGATAGCGTGCGCGGCACACTTGCACCAGGTTGGCGAAGGTGTTGCCGGTCGACGCTTCATCGTCGATCAGCACCAGGCTGCGGGCCGTGGAAAACAGCGCGCTGGCAGCGTCGGATAAATGCAGAAACTGGCGCGGCGCGTGGCTGTGCGATTCCTCGAATTCGAAGAAGGGCACCGTGCCCACGCGGTAGCGCGAGCTGTGCAAAAACAGCGCTTTTCCGTTAGGATTGGCGCGCAGCCACGCTTCGAACACGCCCTGGCCCAGGCCGACGCCCGTTTCCGCCATGGCGATGAAGACGACGGGACCGGGCAGGCTGGGAGGAATCTGCGCGGCCAGGTCGTCGTGGATGGTTTGCATGGCGCGCGGCGTGACGGGCCAGTGCTTGCCCAGCACCTTGGACAGGAACAGGAAGCCCCGTTTGGCGTTGGCGCGCGCGGCAAAGCCGATCAGCCAGTCGAGCGGAAAGCGCGCCTCGTCCACTTTCAAGGTCAGCTCGCCCGTGGGCATCTGCTGCTTGACGATGTTCATGGCAGCTCCACGGCGTAGGCGGCTTCGCCCACGCGCATGCCTTCGGCGACGGCGGGCACGGTGAGCTTGTCAAAGCCCTGGTCGAAACCGGCCAGCGCCAGGTAGGGCAGGTTGGGGCCGGCCGCGCACGCCATGCCGATGCCACCCGACATGCGCGGGTTGATCTCCAGCAGCGCCAGGCCATGCGCGCCTACACGGAACTGGATGTTGAAGACGCCATTCAGGCGGTAGTCGCGCGCCAGTTTGTCGCAGGCCGCCAGCAAGTCGGCGCGCAGCTCGATCAGCTGGCCGCTGCCGCCCCCGTTTAGCTTCTTGCGCGGCACGGCGCAAATGAGCGTGCCCTGGTCGGCCACGCAGTCGGCGCTGTATTCGTGGCCATCGAGGTATTCCATCAGCAGCAGGGTCTTGAACGATGCCATTTGCGCCAGGCCATTGCGCAGTTCCTGCGCATTGATCTGGTAGGCGGCGCCGGCCAGCAGCAGCTGCGCGCTGCTGCGCTCTTCATCGAGAATGGCAAAGCCCAGGGCATACACGGATTCGGACGGTTTGATGCACAGCTTGCGATGCAAAGGGCGCAGCTCGGCGTAGGCGGCGTCGTATTCTTCGATGGTGGTCACGGCGCGGTAGTCGGCCGGGCGCGCCATCGGCAGGTCGAGACCGTCGCAGAAGCGCGCCTTGTCGTGCATCAAATTCAGGGTCTCTTCGCTGGCCACGCTGAGCACGCGTGTGCCGATGGCTGCGAAGCGCGCGCTGGCGCTGCCGATCAGGCCCGCTTCCTTGCCGGGCCAGAAAATCGTGATGTTGCGCTCGCGGCAAAATTCCAGGCACCACTCGACATAATTAAGGCCCGTGAGGCCCGACGGTTCGACCGCGTATTCGTGCGCCGACAAAAAGGCGGCGGCATGCGCGTTCGTATTGCTGCACACGATGTGATAGCGCGGTGCGCCGTTTGTCGCGGCCATGTCGGCCTCGCGGATCAAACGCATGGCCGTGCCGACCGAGGAAAATGTTTTGTTGAACCAGACTCTTTGCATGTACGGGGACCGGGTGGAAATAGGGGAAGCCGCGCGCAGGTGCGCGCGCGGGCAGTGTAGCCAGAAAAACTTAACCTGGCCTTAGAGAGTGGGGATCAGCCAGCCTTGCCCGACGCCGTCCACTTCAGGAATGCATCGCGGTTGCGCGAGCAGATGAACACCTTGCCCGAGCCGGAAAAGCGCAGCACGATGCCTTCGCCGCTGGTCACGCTATTGACGATATTGCCGAGGAAACCGCCGATGCCGCCGCCGCTGGCGCCGCCGCCCGTGGTCACGGAAATCTCGTATTTCAGGCTGTTGTCCCAGCAGACCACGTGGGAATTGTCGATCACGACATCCTTGCCCGGCTCGACGTCGAGCTGGAACATGGAGCCGAAGCCCGACACCACCACTTGTCCCGTGCCGGCCGTCTCCATGACGAAGAAGCCGCCCGACTGGGCGAACAAGGCGTTGCCGATGCTTTGCGTGCGCACCTTCATTTCCGTGCCCGAGGTGGCGGCGACAAAGGCGCCGTCGTTGAGCAGGTATTGGCGCGCGCCCACGTCGACCACTTCGATGGCGCCCGGCAGGGTCGGCGAGAGCAGACAGTCGCCGCTGCCGCGCACCGCTTCGATGTGCTGCTGGAAGAACGATTCGCCGTTGGCGAAGCGGCGCATGATGGCGCTACCCAGGCCGCCCGTCATCTTGCCTTTCAAGTCCAGTGCCGTTTCCATCATCACCATCGCATCGGATTCGCAATAGATGGTTTCGCCCTGCTTCATGCTGACGTGGAGGAAAGGATCGACGTCGCCCGTGACACTAAATACTGGCATGATAAATCTCCAAAAAAAAGCCGCCTGAATACGTCCAGGCGGCTATGTTTAGCGCATAAAACGTTTAGGCATTGACGCCGAACGAGCGAGCCAATGGGCCCAGGCCGCCGTTGAAGCCCTGGCCGATGGCCTTGAACTTCCATTCGCCGTTGTAGCGGTAGATTTCGCCAAAGATCATCGCCGTTTCCGTCGAGCTGTCTTCGGACAGGTCGTAGCGGGCGATTTCTTTTTCGCCTTCCGCGTTCAGGCAGCGGATGAAGGCTTTCGAGACCATGCCGAAGTTCTGGCGGCGCGCGTCGGCGTCGTGAATGGTGACGGTGATGCTGATGCGGTCGATGTCGGCCGGCACGCGCGACAGGTCGATTTCGATGCGCTCATCGTCGCCTTCGCCTTCGCCCGTCGTGTTGTCGCCCGTGTGGACGACGGAACCGTCGGTCGACTTCAGGTTGTTGTAGAAGATGAAGTCAGAGTCGCCACGGACTTTGCCGTCGCTTTTCAGGAGGAAAGCACTACCGTCAAGGTCGAAGGTGGCGCCGTCCGTCGAACGAGGATCCCAGCCGAGGCCGACGATGATCTTCTTCAGGTTCGGTGCTTCCTTGCTCAGGTTGACGTTGCCGCCTTTTTGCAAACTGATTGCCATGTGGTGCTCCTTTAGTAATTAAGTGCAAACATTCCTTCATGGGATGAGCGCCAGGGCGCTCGTGCCATTACTCTTTCAATTGGGGGCGGAACCCCCGATTTCAAGCTTGCGCCGCCTGCCGTTTGCGATAACGCAGGGACGACCACAGCGAGACCAGGATGAAGGCCACGCCCGACAGGCCCGTGAACCACTCCGGAATATGGTACTTGACGGACGCCAGCATGATCAAGGCAAGGATGCCGATCGCATAATGGGCGCCGTGTTCCAGGTAGACGAATTCGTCGAGGGTGCCCTTGTGCACGAGGAACACCGTCATCGAGCGCACGAACATGGCGCCGATGGCCAGGCCCAGCATGATGATGACGACGTCGTTGGTGATGGCGAACGCGCCGATCACGCCGTCAAAGCTGAACGAGGCGTCCAGCACTTCCAGGTACAGGAAGCCGCCGATACTGCCGCGCGCTACCGTTTTCACGAGGTCGCCATTGCCATTTTTGGCCGGTGCTGCGCCTTCTTCCGCCTCATCCTGCAAGTCCGGTTCGCTTTCTTCCAGCAAGCCGCTGATCCAGTTCACGCCGATGTAGACGGCGATGCCGACGATGCCCGACGCCAGCACGCTGTATTTTTCGTCCGCAGGGCCCATGGCCACGCAGGCGGCCACGGCGCCCATGGTGATCAGCACGGCCAGGCTTTCGGTGCCCAGCGCGTTGACTTTTTCCTCGGCCCAGCCCAGCCAGTGCAACTCTTTTTCATCGTCGAACAGGAAGTTCAGGAACACCAGCAGCAAAAAGGCGCCGCCGAAGGCCGCCACTTGCGCATGGTTGTCCGTCAGGTGCTTGGCATACACATCGGGCGTCGTGGTGGCCATGGTCCACACGTCGACCAGGCCCAGGCCCGTGGCGACGGAAACGATGACCAGCGGGAACAGCAGCCGCATGCCGAAGACGGCCACGAGGATACCGACCGTCAAGAACAGTTTTTGCCAGAATTCATTCCAGTGGCGCAAGACCGAGGCATTCACCACGGCATTGTCGAACGACAGCGACACTTCCATGATGCCCAGCACGCCCGTGATCCACAGCGCCTGGATCATGCCGGCCATGCCGCCATGGCTGTAGCCCCACCAGCCCGACACCGCCATCAGGATAAAAGTGACTAAAAAGGAAATTCTGAAATGCCGCATGAGGACCCCGTTGCAAGTATGAAAGACGTTTGATTATCCGCGCCGCTGTGCGCGCCGCACTCAGTGTTGATATACGTCAATTGTTGTATATGCCATGATTTTATATGATCGCCGCCGCCGGCGGCGTTTTTATGGACTGGTGATAGACAGTTCTGCTGGCGCGGATGATCTGCGATAATTGCGGCGCACCTGTCTGGCTGCCGCAGCCCCTGACACACTCTCTACATATATAAGAAGGAATACCCCGTGGATATCGCTTACCTCGTCACGCCCCTGATCGCCTGGATCCTGGTCGGACCGATCAAATTCCTGATCAACAGTGTCCGCACGCGGCAATGGGCGTTCGGCCTGGTCGGCAATGGCGGCTTTCCGAGCAACCATAGCGCCGTCGTTTCCAGCATGGCAACTTTGATCGCCTTGCGCGAAGGTATCGGCCATCCAGCCTTCGGCGTGGCGGTGACCTTGGCCTTCATCGTCATCATCGACGCCAACAGCCTGCGCCAGCACGTGGGCAAGCAGGCGGCCGCCATCAACCGCCTGGCCGGGGAAGCGGCCAGCGCCGCGCACAAGACCTTGCGCGAGCGCATGGGCCATACCCTGGTGGAAATCGCCGGCGGCCTGTGCACGGGCGTGGCGATCGGCTTCCTGATCAACACCGTTTTCAGCCGCTAAGTTCGCTTCTCCTGAAACGCAAAACCCCGCTTGAAGGCGGGGTTTTGCGTTTCAGGGCGTAAAAACTACGTTTCATCCATTCATTAAAGCATTACAGGAAACCGTCGATTGACATGCCCGGACACGCTCATGGATACTTTGGCGCTTGTGGTTTTAATAAAAAAATTATGCCTGCTATCGCTTGCAGCCCTATCCGGGCCGCGCGGACGGTAGTGGTGCTATCTATCCGGAGAATTACCCATGTTGCGCAAAACCCTGTTTGTTCTGGCAATCGCTTCTGCCCTGGCCGCCTGCGGCAAAGAGTCCAAAGACCCCGGCAAGGGCGGCAAGAATGCCAAGGAACAGGCGAGCGCTGCCGTCAATTTGCTGGTATCCCCGGAAGACTTGCTGACCATCCAGAGCAATGCGCTGGCGTCGGGCCCCGTCATCACCGGTTCCGTGCAGCCTGAGCGCAACGCGGACTTGCGCGCTGAAGTGTCGGCCGTGGTGCTCCAGGTCCTGAAGGAAAACGGTGAAGTCGTCAAACGGGGCGACGTGCTGGTGCGCCTGGATGAAACGTCCATCCGCGACAGCCTCAACTCGGCCGAAGAAGCCAGCCGCGCCGCCAGCCAGGTGCTGGAACAGTCCGAACGCATGTTCCAGCGCATGAAAACCCTGCGCGCCTCGGGCATGACGTCGACGCAGGCGCTGGAAGACGCGGAAATTCGCCGTAACAATGCACAGAGCGATTTGTCCGCCGCGAAAAGCCGCGCCGTGCAAGCACGTCAGCAGCTGCAGCGCACCCTCGTGCGCGCGCCGTTCGACGGCATCGTGAGCGAGCGCAAGGTATCGAATGGCGATACGGCGCAAATCGGCAAGGAATTGATCAAGGTCATCGATCCGACCAGCATGCGCCTCGAAGGCCTGGTGTCGGCCGACAAGATCGGCGTCGTCAAGGTGGGCCAGCCCGTGCTGTTCCGCATCAATGGTTATCCAGGCCAGGATTTCGCGGGCAAGGTGCGCCGCGTCGATCCTGCCGCCAATACCGTCACGCGCCAGGTGGCCGTGCTGGTCGATTTCAATGACAAGGAACAGCCGCGCGTGGCGGGCCTGTATGCGGAAGGGCGCATCGAGACGGAAACCGTCAGCGCGCTGATGATACCCGACTCGGCCCTGGTGAAGGCGGGCGACGTCACGTACACGTGGAAAGTCAAGGACAAGGCTTTGCATAAAGTCAACTTGCGCATCGGTGCGCGCGATGTACGCACGGGCCAGTGGGAAGTGCAAAGCGGTCTGGCCAGCGGCGACACCGTGCTGCGCACGCCGGGCTCGACCTTCAAGGATGGACAGAAAGTGGAATTGACGGCCGCCAAAGCCGTGCCAGCGGCCGCCGTGGCCAGCAGCAGCACCGCCGTTGCCGGTAAAGGAAACTAAGCCATGTTCCTTTCCGATTTCAGTATCAAGCGGCCCACCGCCACCATCGTCCTGATCCTGGCCATGATGTGCGTCGGCTTGCTGGCGCTCAAGAAACTGCGCGTCAACCAGAATCCGGACGTCGAAGTGCCGTTCATCGTCGTCAGCATTCCTTACCCGGGCGCATCGCCCGACACGGTCGAGCGCGAAGTGGTGAACCGCCTGGAAAAATCCTTGCAAAGCATTTCCGGCGTGACCGAAGTCAACAGCGATTCGAATGAAGGTTCGGCCAGCATCTTCCTGAAGTTTTCCTTCAATACCAATTTGATCGAAGCGTCCGACAATATCCGCAATGCGATTGCCGCCGTGCGCTACAAGTTGCCGACGGAAATGCGCGAGCCTATCCTGCAGCGCATCGACCCGGCCGCCGAACCGATCATGCAACTGGCACTGTCGTCGAATGCGCAAAGCCATGCGGAAATTTCGCGCCTGGCCGAAGACGTGCTGTCGGACCGCTTCCGCACCGTCGATGGCGTGGCGCTGGTCAACGTGGGCGGCTCGCTGAAACGCGAACTGTCCGTGCTGCTGCGGGCGGAAAAATTGCGTGAATATAATGTGTCCGTCAGCGACGTCGTGACCGCCTTGCGCAACCAGAACACGAATGCCCCGGTGGGCAAGGTGCGCGGCACCCTGGATGAGAAAAGCATCCGCCTGGTCGGCCGCATCGAGTCGCCAAGCGACTTCGAAAAAGTGGTGATCAAGCGCCGCGGCGAGGAAATCGTGCGCCTGGCGCAAGTGGCCACCATCGAGGATGGCTTTGCCGAAGTCAACAGCCTGAGCATGCGCAGCGGCAAGCCCAACGTGGGCATTTCGATCACCCGCGTGCGCGACGCCTCCACCGTCAGCGTGGCCAACAAGATCCGCGACATGGTGGCGGAAATCAACAAGACCTTGCCGAAAGGCACGATCCTGCAAGTGACGCGCGACGGCGGCGAAAACGCCCAGCATAGCTTGAACAATGTGATCGAATCGCTGGTGCTGGGCGCCGTGCTGACGATTTTCGTCGTCTACGCCTTCCTGAACTCGTGGCGTTCGACCCTGATCACGGCGCTGAGCCTGCCGACGTCCGTGATTGCCGCCTTCATTGCCGTGTGGCTGTGCGGCTTCACCCTGAACTTCATGACTCTGCTGGGCCTGTCGCTGGCCATTGGCGTGCTGATCGATGACGCCATCGTGGTGCGCGAAAACATCGTACGCCACATGCAGATGGGCAAGGATCGCCGCACGGCCGCGCTGGAAGGCACGGCCGAGATCGGGATGGCCGTGGCCGCCACGACCTTCTCCATCATCGCCGTCTTCATTCCCGTGGCCTTCATGCCTGGTATCTCCGGCGAATGGTTCCGTCCGTTTGCCTTGACGGTGACGTGCTCGGTGCTCGTCAGCCTGGGCATCTCGTTTACGCTCGACCCCATGCTGTCTGCCTACTGGGGCGACCCGGTCGAGGAACATTCGGCGCCGAAAAAGGGTATTGGCCGTGTGCTGGAAAAATTCAACCACTGGTTCGACCATCAGGCCGACCGCTATGGCCGCGTGATCGCCTGGGCCCTGCATCACCGCCGCTGGATGGCCGTCATCGCCTTCGGCAGCCTGGTGGGCGCCATCGTCCTGCACTCCACGCATGGCGGCACGAGTTTCTTGCCGGCATCCGATTCGGGCAACTTGATGATTAATGTGCGCACGCCATCGTCGAGCAGCATCGAGTATTCGCGTCTGAAACTGGAAGCGGCGGCCGTACTGGCGCGCACCTTGCCTGAAACCAAGGATACCAACAGCTCCATCAATGCGGGTGGCGGACGCGTGTATGTCGACATCGGCAAGCGCAATACCCGCAAGCGTTCGGCCAAGGAAATCGCGGTCGAGTTGCGCGAGAAGATGTCGCGCCTGGTGGGCGCCGAATACGTGGTGCAGGATGACTTGAGCAACGGTTCGCAAAAGCCGATCCAGGTGGAATTCACGGGCCCGGATTCGCGTAAACTGATGGAAATCACGAATGCCTACATGGACAAGCTGCGCGCCATTCCTGGTGCCGTCGACGTGGGCTTGTCCGAGCAGGATCCGAAGAACGAACTGCAGATCGAACTGAACCGTGGCCTGGCCAACTCGATGGGCATTTCCGTCAATGACGCGGCGCAATCGTTGCGCGTGGCGTTTGCCGGTGTGGAAGTGGGCGACTGGGTCGATCCGACGGGCGAAACGCGCGACGTGGCCGTGCGCCTGCATCCCGATGACCGCGTGGCGTCGGAAAACATCGAGCGCCTGCCGATCAGCGTGACGGGCACGTCGCAAATGGTGCCGCTCGACCAGATCGCCACCATCACCATGGGCAAGGGTCCGTCCGGCATCGAGCACAAGAATGGCAAGCGCACGATCACCGTGTCGGCCAATGCGCAGGGCCGCTCAAATGGCGAAGTGACGAGCGACGCCATGAAGCTGGCCAACTCCATCGACTTCCCGCCCGGCTACGGCCTGGCGCTGGGCGGCGCCGGCCAGGACCAGCAAGAGCTGTTCACGGAAATGCTGATCGCGCTGGTGATGGGTATCGGCCTGATGTATTTGATCCTGGTGATGCAGTTCGGTTCCTTCACGGCGCCGGTGGCCGTGATGATGTCCTTGCCGCTCAGTTTGATTGGCGTGGTAGTGGCGCTGGTGATCACGAACAACACCCTCAACCTGATGAGCTTTATCGGCATCATCATGCTGATGGGCCTGGTCGCCAAGAACGCCATCCTGCTGCTCGACGCGGCGCGCAAGCGCGAGGAAGAGGGCCATGGCCGCGAAGACGCATTGATGTATGCGGGCCGCATGCGTCTGCGCCCCATCCTGATGACGACGTTTGCGCTGATCGCCGGCATGTTCCCCGTGGCGCTGGGCCTGGGCGAGGGCGGCGAGTTCTATCGTCCATTGGCGATCGCCATCATCGGCGGCACCATCACGTCGACAATTCTGACCCTGCTGGTCGTGCCGACCTTTTACGACAGCATCGAGATCGCCCGCGATGGCGCCGTGGCCAAGTTCCACCGCCGCGCCGCGCGCATGCCGGTCGCCGTGGCCATGATATTGACCTTGCTCGAATGCGTGCTGACCTTGCTGCTGGTGCGCTTCGTCTACCGCATGCTGAAAAAGGCCGTGCTGTTCCTGATGGGACGCCGCACGCCGAAGGCGACATCGGTCAGCCTGCAAAAGTAATACCGGGCCAAGGCGCAGCTTACGCTGTGCCGTGGTATTTCAAGAGCCTTCCTCGGAAGGCTCTTTTTTTGCCAGGCCAGCCAGCCAGGGCGCGCTAGCTGTTGCGCGGTGGTGGCGTGGTGCCGGTCCCAGTCCCGGTCCCCGTGCCAGTTCCCGTACCAGTCCCAGTTCCCGTGCCGGGCGTCGTTCCTGTGCCGGTGCCAGTTCCCGTGCCGTTATTGGGCGTGGTAGTGCCATCGGGATTGGTGGTGGTGCCCGGTGTCATGCCCGGCGTGGTGCCTGGCGTGGCCGGCGTGGTGGTGTCCGGATTGGTCGTGCCCGTGGTGCCGGATGTGCCGCTGGTGGCGGGCGGCGTCGCCGGCGCGGTGGCGGCGGGCGTAGCGGTGGTATTGGTGTCGTTGCGTTTGTTGCAACCTCCCAGCAGCGCACAGACGATGGCGCTGCCGAGGACGAGCTTGCTGGTGGTCAGGAGTGTAGCCGTCATGATGATTCCTTTTCAGTGAAAGACTGTCGTGGAAACGCATGCCTCGCCAGATTGCATATCTGGAACAAGGCTGGCATCGCTTGCAAGAATTAGAGTAGGTGGGATGGCACAGGTTCACCCGAGTTGCCCGTGCTGGGTGCTGGCGGAGGCGGGGAGAGCGCTGCGTTTGATGTAGCGCAAACCCGCATGGGATACGAAAACGGCCAGAGCAGGATGCCCTGGCCGTTTTCGGGTGGTTTATTTGGCGGCAGGGGCCTTGCTCACTTCCACTTCCCAATCCACGCCCGATTCGATGTGATGCTTGGCAGCAAAGTCACCCTGGCTGATGGCGACGGCCACGTCGAGCAGGCTGTTCAGGTAGACGAGGGGCTTGCCTTTGGCGACGCCGCCAAACGTGTGCTCGAATGGCGCCGTCACCTTGGCCACTTGCTTACCCTTGTGCAAGATGCGCACTTGCAGCGGATCGTGCAGTTTTACCTGCAACTCGTCGAGCAGCGATTTCGGAATATTCGTCCACACATTGCCATACTTGACGTCAAGCACGGGCACGATGCCGCGGATGGTGTTGCCGTCGCGCACAGGCTTTTGATACGCGATTTTCACCACGGATTCGCTCGGCAATTGCGGGCCTACCTGTTCATACGTGATGGTGCCTGACGCCAGGCGCGCACCGACATACGCGTACACGTCGCGGCCATGGAAGGTGTACGACTCGGCGGAGCCGGCCAGGCGGTTGACCTTTTCATCGATTTCGCGCAGTTCGGCCACGCCGTCGCGCTCGGCTATCAGGGTGAACAAGCCATTGTCCGGCCCCACGAAAAAGCGTCCACCCTTGGTTTTCAGCACCACCGACTTGCGATTGGTCCCCACGCCCGGGTCGATAACGGACACAAACACCGTGCCTTGCGGCCAGTAATTGGCCGTCTGATACAAGCGGTAGGCGCCCAGCCAGATGTCGTAGTCGGGAATCTGGTGCGTCAGGTCCGAGATGGTCAGTTGGGGATCGACGCCATAGGCCACGCCATGCATGGCCGACACGGCGCCATCGGCCGTGCCGAAGTCCGTCATCAGCACCAGCGGAGATGCGGCTTGCGCGGCGGACAGCAGAAGGGTGCTCAGGCAGGCGCCGGCGACGAGGTGGAAAATTTTCTTGATGATCATGGGTTCTTTCCGTAACGTTAAAACGTGTAGCTGAGCTTGGCGTAGAAATACGCGCCGTTCACGCCGATGGGGTTGATGAAATTGTAGGGCAGGGCGCCGCCATACGTGGCGTTATTCGTTTCACGCACGCGCTGCGGATAGCGGTCGAGGATGTTGTTGCCGCCCACGCTCAAGGTCAGCTGCTTGCTCAGTTTCAATTGGCCTTCCAGGTCCAGCGACCAGACGGCGCCGAAGCGCTGTGCGGGGATGCCGTCGATCAGGGGCGCATCGCTGTCGTACGAAAAATCTTTCAGCTCGCCAAAGCGCGTGGCGCGCGCCTGCACGCCCCAGCCGGCCGCCTGCCAGTCGGCGCCGAGTATCAATTTGCTGTTGGGGGACGCATGTTTGATGCGGAACAAACTCGTCTCCGTCAGCAGGGTCAGACTTGGATCGATATTGGACAGCGCGGCGGCACTCTGGCGTACCTTGTCGAGGCTGGTCTTGTTCAGGTTCAGCGCCGCGTTCAGGTTCAGCTTGCCTGACGTGAGCGACAGGTCGTGGTTCAGCACCACGTCCAGGCCCTTTGTGCGCGTGTCGAGCAGGTTGGCCAGGTAGGCGACGGACTGGATGTCGCTGCGGCCATTCGCGGCCAGGTAGGCCGTGACGGCGTCGCTTTGCAAGTCGCTCGAGCGCGTGATGCGGTCGCGGATGCGGATCACGTAGGCGTCCACCGTCACGCTGGTGGCGGCGGCCGGTTTCCAGGCCAGGCCCAGCGAGACGTTGGTCGATTTTTCAGGTTTCAGCTGTTGCGCGCCGAAGCTGCGCGCCAGCGGGTCGCTGGCCGGCAGCAGGGCCGCCGTTTGCAGGGCCGTGCCATCGGCGTTGAAGTTCAGTGTGGCAAAGCGGAAGCCCGTCTGCACGAGGGCCGGCGCGCGGAAGCTGTTCGACAGCGAGCTGCGCACGAGGAAATTATTCGTTACTTTATAGCGCGTCGACAGCTTGCCCGTGCTGGCGCTGCCGAAGTCGCTGTAGTCGGAATAGCGGGCGGCGGCGCCCACCAGCAGGCGCGGCGTGAGGTCGCTTTCCACGTCCGCATATACGGAGCGGATTTGCCGGCTGCCGTCGTAGGCGTCCGATGGGCGCAAGCCCGGTCCCGCCTGCGCGCCCGGTGGCGCGCCGGTAAAACTGCCGGCCGCGTACGAGGCAGGGTCGCCTGCCGAGCTGGTGTAGGTTTCGCGCATCCATTCGGCGCCCACCGCCACGCTCAAGGGGGCGGGCAAGCCGATGTCGATGCTGCGTGTGGCATCGAGGTTCAAGGCATTCTGGCGGAAGTCGAAACCGGCCAGCTTGAAACGCGTGGGGCTGGCCGCGCCCAGCGAGGCGTTGACGGAGTGGCTCACGCCGTAGTCAAAGCGGTCGCTGCCGTGGCGCGCGCTGGCGTCCCAGTTCCATTCGCCCGCGCTGCCGCGCACGCCGGCCACGATGCTGAGGTCGCGCTTGTCGCCATTGGTGACGGGGCGGTAGCCGTTCGGATACAGGGCCAATACATTCGACGGGTCGCCCGGATAGCGGAAGTAGGCGCTGCCGTCCGACTTGCGTTCGTTCAAGGTGGCAAACGAGTACAGGTCGAGGCCGTTGGCCAGGGTGAGCTGGGTGTTGTAGAACAAATAGTTGTTGCGCTGGCGCGAGTCGCCCGACTTGAACACGACCTTGCCGTCGAGCGCCTGGTCGGCTGGCGTGAAGTTGTAGGACGTCCAGCCCGCATCGCTGGGGCCGGCCCGTTCCGTGGGCGAGCGGCGCCGCGTTTCCGCGCCGAAGCGGAAGAAGCCCGCCTCGCCCAGCGGCACGCCATAGTCGGCGTTGACGATGACGGTCTGGCCATCCGTCAGGGTTTGATCGGTCGGCTCGAAATGCGTGTGGTTGGCGCCGTAGCTGATGGAAGCGGCGCCGCCCGTGCGTGCTTTTTTCAGCACGATGTTGATGACGCCCGCCACGGCATCGCTGCCGTACTGGGCGCCGGCGCCGTCGCGCAGGATTTCGATGTGGTCAATGGCGTTCGGCGGAATGGCGTTGATATCGACCGGCACGGTGCCGGCAAAGCTGCTTTCCGTGTCGAGCACGGCGCTCGTGTGGCGTCGCTTGCCGTTGATCAGCACCAGCACCTGGTCGGGCGCCAGTCCCCGCAACTGGATGCCGCGCACGGAGTCCGACGCGCCGCTCGACTCGATACGGGGGAAGTTGATCGACGGCGACAGGTTTTGCAGGGCCGCACCCACGTCGCCCGTCGACAGGGCATTGCTCACTTCGCGCGCGCCGAAGCGGTCGATGGGTACGCTGCTGTCGAACACCGTGCGGTTGCGCGCGCGCGAACCGACGACGGTGACCTGGTCGATGCTGGCGCCGGCCGTTTCAGCGGCGCCGCCGGTGGTGGTCTGCGCGTCCTGTGCCCAGGCGGGCGCGGTGCCCAGCATGGCGCAGGCCAGCACGATGGCGCGCAGCGGCGTGGCGGGAAGGGAAGGCGTGGTGGTTGAATGGCGCGGATACAAGGCGGTGTCCTTTGGGCTCGATTAGTGTTCGTGTGGAAACAGTTGCAATGAGCTTAAGGGAGGCACGCGCCGGCGCTAACGATTCTTTCTGGATATGCTTATGCTGTTGTTTTTATGCCGCCAGATTGCGCAGCAGGGCGGGAATCTCGGCCGGAATTTCGCGTGCCAGATAGCCGAGGATGCCGAAGCGCAGGGCCAGCTGTTCGCCCGCCAGCGCATGCAGGGCGATGCCCCAGGCGCAAGCTTGTTCCAACGGCGCGCCGCGCGCGGCCAGGCCCGTGATGATGCCGGCCAGGGTGTCGCCGGAACCGGAAATGGCCAGGCCGATATTGCCGCCCGCATGTGCCCAGCTGGTGCCATCGGGCATGGCGAGGACGGTCAGCGCGCCTTTCAGGGCGACGACGGCGTTCCAGCGCCGCGCCGCGTCCATGGCGCAGGCATGCGGGTCGGCCAGCACGGCGTCTTTCGACAGGCCCATCAGCTGGGCCAGTTCACCCGCATGCGGCGTCAGCAGCACGGGCTGCTCGAAGCGGAAGTGCGGGGGCTTGCGCACGACCTGCATGGCGCAGGCGTCAAGGATCAGCCGGCTGCCGGCAAACAGGGGCAGCAGATGGCGCATCAGTTCGCAGCTGGCGGCCGTGTCGCACATGCCTGGCCCGACGAGCACGGCGTCCACCTTGCCGGCCAGCGGCGCCAGCTGATGTTGCGCTTCATGGCGGAAGCCGCCCAGCGCCGTTTCGTCCAGGCCGATGACCCGCGCTTCGGGCATGGCGACGGCCACTTGCGCCGCCACCGATGCGCCCGTCGCCAGGGTCAGCTTGCCCGCGCCCGCGCGCAGGGCGGCCGTGGCTGCCAGCAGGATGGCGCCCGGCATTTCCGTCGAGCCGGCGACGATCAGCAAATGGCCGCGCACTTCCTTGTCGCCATCGGGCTGGGGCATGGGCAGGGGCCAGGAACGCAGCAGGGTAGCGGTGATGTCGGTGATGTCGGTGGTGTCCATGCATGCCTCCGAAAAACTAGGATTTGGGCGCGGCCGGCATGTCGGGCTGGGCCGTGACGGGTGTGCCCGATTCGACCAAAGGTGCGACGAAGTTGCACAGGTCCAACTGCAGTTTGCCGTGCTTGCCCAGGGCGGGGCTGAAGGCGTACGAAGTGACGCCGCAGTTGGGCACGTCGGCCGCTTTGTCGATGGACAGGATGGTTTGCTCGTCGCAGCGTTCCAGCAGGTAGCGGAAACAGTTGACGATGACCTGGTGGCCCACGATCAGCACCCGTTCTCCCCGGTATTCGCGGGTGATGGTGTCGAGCACGCTGCGCAGGCGCAGGATGACGTCGCACCAGCTTTCGCCGCCTGGTGGACGGAAATAAAACTTGCCCACGTGCTGGCGCTGCTCGTGCAATTCCGGGTATTTGCTGGCGATGCCGTGCACGGTCAGCCGGTCGAGGATGCCGAATTCCTTTTCGCGCAGGCGCTCGTCGGCCACCACGGAGTTCAAGCTGTCCGCATTGATGCGCGCCAGCACGGCTTGCGCCGTCTGCTGCGCCCGCACGTACGGCGAATACAGCACGACGGTCGGTTGTTGTTCAGGGGGGAGGGTGGCGAACCAGTCGCCCAGGGCTTGCGCCTGGCGCGTGCCCAGCTCGGAGAGGGGGACATCGACATCGCGCTCGGCGATGGCGATCAATAGCTGTTTTTCCGCTTCGGCGGCATCGCGCGCCACGTTGCCGGCACTTTGGCCGTGACGCACGATCCAGATTTGCTGCGGCCATTTCTGTTCCATTGCCTTGCGCCTTCCTCTGCATTTATCGTGAATCAATATAGAGGAAAGCGGCAAGGCGCGGCGCGCCGCTGGATACGTTCTTAGGCTGTGTGCTCCGCTTCGTCCAGGTCGGGCGCATCGTCGCTGTTGTAGACGGCCAGGTCGGTCTGTCCCATGACCCGGCTGGTGACGGTGCCGGCCGTGATCGAGCCGCTCACGTTCAGGGCCGTACGGCCCATGTCGATCAGCGGCTCGACCGAGATCAGCAAGCCGGCCAGCGCGACGGGCAAGTCCATCGCCGACAGCACGATCAGGGCGGCAAACGTGGCGCCGCCGCCCACGCCGGCCACGCCGACGGAACCGATGGTGATGATGGCCAGCAAGGGCAGCAGGAAGCTGATCGTGAACGGGTCGACGCCGACTGTCGGGGCGATCATGACGGCCAGCATGGCCGGATAGATGCCGGCGCAGCCGTTCTGGCCAATGGTCGAACCGAACGAGGCGGCGAAGTTGGCGATGCCTTCCGGCGTGCCCAGGCGTTGGGTTTGCGTCTGCACGCTCATCGGAATCGAGCCTGCGCTGGTGCGCGACGTGAACGCGAAGGCCAGTACGGGGAAGACTTTTTTCACGAAGCGCAACGGGTTCAGACCCACGCCGGCGATGATGGCCAGGTGCACGAGGAACATCAAAATCAGCGCGCTGTACGAGGCAACGACGAAGTTGATCAGTTTCAAGATGTCCGTGTAGCTCGACGACGCCACCACTTCAAACATCAGCGCGAACACGCCGTACGGCGTCAGGCGCAGCACCAGCGTGACCATGCGCATGACGATGGCGTGCGCCACTTTCATGAAGTTTTCGAAAGAAGCGAAGATTTCCGGCTTCTTCACCGCGATACCCGTGGCCGAGATGCCGATGAAAATCGAGAACACGACCACGGCGATGGTCGACGTCTTGCGCGCGCCCGTCATGTCGAGGAAGGGGTTGGTCGGCACGAAGCTGACCAGCAGTTTCGGCAGCGATAGGGCCTTCGCCGTTTCCAGCGAGCCTTGCAGCTGCACGCCGCGCGCCACTTCGGCGGCGCTCGAGGTCAGGCCGACAGCCGTCAGGCCGAACAGCTTGGCCATCAAAATACCCAGCGCGGCGGCGACGGTCGTGGTGATGAGCAGGGTGCCGATGGTCAGCGCGCTGATCTTGCCCAGCGAACTCGCGTCCTTGAGTTTCAGGATGGCGGAAATGATGGAGACCATGATCAGCGGCATGATGATCATTTGCAGCAGTTTGACGTAGCCGCTGCCGACGATGTCGATGTATTCATTGGTGCCCGCAATGATGGGCGAGCCGGCGCCGTACAGCCACTGCACGGCCGCGCCGAGCAGCACGCCCAGGCCCAGGCCCGTGAAGACGCGCACGGTAAACGTCGCGTGTTTGCGTTGCTGGTGGAACATGAAGGCGAAGACGAGCAACGCAACGAGCAGGTTCAGGATGATGTTAATTGCCATGAAGGGGCCTTATCTTGGTTTTATTCGAGACTGCACGGAGCACATAAACTGTACTACAACTGACAGCTGCCCCAGCCCGGGGCGGAAGGGCAAGCACTGTACAGTACTATGGTGGCGTTTTGCGCAATACCGCTGCGAATATTACGCTATATAAATATGCTTCACAGGTATAAGCCTTGTGGCTGATTGTGAATTTAGCTATTTCGTGCAAGCATGCTTTTCCCGTTTGCTAAGATGCGCCAGACTATTTGATAGGAAGAAGATGAATGCATTAACTGAAGTACAAGTACTCGATGCGGAAGAGCGCTTGCGCCTGGCCATGATGGCCTCCGACGTGGCCGCGTTGAATGTCTTGCTGGCCGACGACTTGTTGTTTACCAATCACCTGGGCCACTTGCTGAGCAAACATGCGGACCTGGCCGCGCACGAGCAGCGCCTGCTGGCCATCACGGATCTGCGCGCATCCGAGCGCCATGTGCGCATCAGCGGCAACGTGGCCGTCGTCTCCGTGCGCATGCAGCTGACGGGCCGCTATCACGACGTGGAAACGCATGGCGACTTCCGTTTTACGCGCGTCTGGGCGCAGGACGCGGCCGGCGCGCTGCAAGTGATCGCCGCCCATTCCGGCGTCGTGGCTTGAGGAGTATCAGTGGATCATCGTTCCAAAGGGCAGCTGTTTGAAGCTGTCATCGCCGCCGGCCCGGCCACCCTGGCCATCACGGCCGGCTATCCCGTGCTGTTGTACAACCTGGTGCGCACCTGGGCCGACGCCCCCGGCGCCAATGCGCTGGCCGCGCTGCTGCTGACGGGCGGGGTGTGGGCCTTGCTGGAATTCTGGCGCATCGCGCTGGCGACCGTGGCGCGCAAGGCATACGCATTCAACTGGCGCTTCTGGCTGGCCATCGCCGGTTTCCTCGGCTGCTTCGTGCGTTTCGTGCCGGACATGCCGGCTGGACTGATGCTGCTGTTGCTGGTGCTGCCGGCGCTGGCGTGGACGCATTTCATCTTGCTGCAGATCAAGCGCCCACCCAATTTGTAAGTTTTATTCTTCCTCTTCGGCTTCTGCTTCTGCTTTCAGCCAGGCTATCCGTCCATTGCCCGCCTCATGCAGATGGGCCAGCAGGGCGGTGGCGGCCGCTTCCGCCAGGCTGAAGTCGAACAGCACGTGCTCGCCGTGTTCCACGTTCAGCAAGGTGGCGCCAGCGCCATCGAGTTCGCGGCGCAGCATGCCTTCCATCGCATACGGCACCGTGCAGCGCAGGGTTCGCTGGCGCACGATGGCCGTCTTTTCCGCCTGCAGCAGTGCCTGCGCCACGCTGTCCGTGTAGGCGCGCACGAGGCCGCCCGCACCCAGCTTGATCCCGCCAAAGTAACGCACGACGGTCGCCAGCACGCCTTCCAGGTCCTGGTGGCGCAGCACGTCGAGCATGGGTCGCCCGGCGGTGCCGCTCGGTTCGCCATCATCGACGGCCGCCGACTGCCCGCCCGCCAGCAGCGCCCAGCACACATGGCAGGCGCCCGGATGCTGCGCCTTCAAGTCATTGACCACCTGCTGCGCGCTGGCGCGGTCCGTCATTGGCTGCACGCAACCGATGAAACGGCTTTTCTTGATGATCAGTTCGCTGTGGACTGGGGCGGCAATGGTAAACGGCATGGCGGGTGCGAAGGCGGGCAAAGCAGCATGATAGAGGAAATGCGCGCCGTGGACGAGTCAGCCTGCTCGCGCGGCGGAAGCGGCCACCAGTTCGCGCAGCGCCGCATCGCGCACTTGCACAATATCGAACAGTCCCAGCGCGTGCAGGGCGGGCAAGGCGTCGACAATGTCGCGCTCGGCGATGGTCCGTTCGGCGAAGCCGCTGGACTCATCCAGCCATACACGGGCATTGGCCAGGAAGGCGCCCACCGTTCCCTTGCGTACGGTCACGCCATTGAACTGCCCCTGGTTTTGTTGATCCGGCAATACGTTTTCTGCGCGCATGGTGAACTCCTGAATGTTGGAAAGACTTCACTGTATGATGGCTGGATTGTCTTGCCTGTGTTGTTTATGTCATTCAATACGTCAAATCCGCCAATCTTGTCGCCATCGCTGCCGCTGCGCGCCATGCGCATTACCCAGCCGCAGCAGCGAGTGACGGCGGCGCACCGCCACGCCAGCGGCCAGCTGTTCGGCGCCATGCGGGGCTTGCTCTCCGTTGCCGCCGACAGCGGGCAATGGGTAGTGCCGGCCAGCCACTGCGTGTGGATGCCGCCCCATCACGTCCATGGCCTGCGTTCGCATGGACCGTTTGCGGGCTGGAGCGTGTATGTGGACGAAGCCAGTTGCGCCAGCTTGCCCGCTGCGCCTTGCGTGATGCGCGTCTCGGGCCTGCTGCGCGAAGCGGTGGGCCGCGCCAGCAGCTGGGAAGATGGCGCGCTCGATACAAGGCAGGCTCGGGTGGCGGCCGTGATCCTCGACGAAATCGCTGCCGCGCCGCACGAATCCTTCGGCTTGCCCCTGCCCACGGACCCGCGCCTGCTGCGCGTGGCGCGCGCCATCCTCGATGACCTGGCCGACGAGCGGGGCGTGGAAGCGCTGGCCGCCTGGGCCGGCGTGTCGCCGCGCACCCTGGCGCGCCGTTTTACTCAGGAGACCGGCTTTACCCCCTCGGCCTGGCGCCAGCGCGCCCGCATCCTGCGCGCCCTGGAATTATTGGCTAGTGGCCAGCCCGTCACGACGATTGCGTTGGATCTGGGCTATGACAACGTCAGCGCCTTTATTGCCATGTTCAAGCGGGTGATGGGGGTGACGCCTGGCAGGTATGGGGAAGGGGTGGAATAGTCAGTTGCTCGTTCCTCTAAGGTGCATCAAGAAGTGCTGTGGATGACTTTGTCAATATGTCCAATGCAATCTGCTCCGCTGCCCACAATGCTATTTCTTTGCACAGCCACGCTTCCTTGTGGAAACCGTTGCCATTAGAAGAGTGGGCAAGTTTATTTCTGGCGACGCTTATCTTAATGCAGTTGGCAACGTTAAATGTGTGAGGATAACGTTTCAGCAGCCCACTCATTTTTTCCTGCTGGGTGTGATGGCGTTTGTCCAGCGGAGGGGCTAAGACATCGTCAGCAATAATTTCGATTACCTTGTAGTAGGCGAGTAGGCCATGATTTGTGGCGAAACTTGCCAGACTGGCCGCTTCCCTTAGCAACTGTGGTATTCGAGAAAATTTCTGAGACCTGTCGTCAGGTCTCATTGCTAGTGTTTCATATACAGCGACTAGCTCGTAAATTCTGGAATTTGGCACATCGCCGTGACTATTCTGCATTCTCATTACACCTGTAGATGCCTGAACCGGAAGCCACTGACCTTCATAGTCCTGCCACATTTCAAAATTACGGCCAAGCTCATAGTCGAAACCCATTAACGGCATGATGCGGTCAAGCGCATTGTGTAAGTCAAACAATGTTCCCATGCGGCCTTGGTCGGTATTATCTTTTGATATTAGTTCGCAGATGAATGCGGGAAAGTATTTCTGTTCACCTCCAAAAACCATTTGAGGTGTTTTCTCAGCGAAGTGAAGCGAGACGTCGTATTTATTTAACGAAAATTGGATAGTTTTTTCGATGGAATGGTCCGAGTAGACAACCGCTCGCATGGCAAACCTTTTCGCCATAATTTTTTGCTCGGAATAGTTGAGCCACTGTCGAATTTGCTCTTGTGTTGGTAGCGCTGTTTTTGGTAGAAGCATAGTCATCCTTAGTTTTCTTATCTATAGGATAACTAGAACGCCGACCAGCGTCAAAAACGCCGTAGATCGAGATATGTGAGAGTGCTACTGAGGTGGTGTTAAAGTTCTCGCCGCATTGCAGTAGATAATTGACTAGCCAAATTTGCTGGAAATCTATGTTGAAGGATGACCGGAAATGAGTCAAAAACAAAAAAGCCAACCGCGAACGGTTGGCTTCTCTGAAGTATTTGGTAGGCCGTGCGGGATTCGAACCTGCGACCAACGGATTAAAAGTCCGCTGCTCTACCAGCTGAGCTAACGACCCAAAAACTTTTACAACTGAACTGCGGTAACACTGTGTCGTATCAGCATGCTTGCATGATGACGACTGAATCTTGGTAGGCCGTGCGGGATTCGAACCTGCGACCAACGGATTAAAAGTCCGCTGCTCTACCAGCTGAGCTAACGACCCAAGGGCGGCTATTATGACGGCCAACGGCGGTTTTGGGAAGGGCGGGGATGGAAAAAACCTTGCGCAGCGCTCGGGGGTGCACTAATATAGGTAGATAGCCTACCTACTTATATATTCCCATGCCCACTACTGAAGACCTTCCCATCCCCGAACGCGCGCTGGCGCTGTCCGATGAATTGCGCACGGCGTTCAAACGTTTGCTGCGCTCCATGCAGCGCGAAGGGGGCGAGCTGGAGGGTAGTGTATCGATGATGCAATACATGCTGCTGGCCCTGATTCACGAGCAGCCCGGCATCGGCGTGGCCGCGCTGGCGCGGCTGCAGAACGTGCGCGGTCCCACCGTCAGCGCCCAGGTCAAGTCGCTCGAAGAAGCGGGGCTGGTCGAGCGCGGCGCGCCTGATCCGCAAGACCGGCGGCGCTCGGGGCTACAGGTGTCCGCGCAAGGCCTGGCGATACTCGAAACCCTGCGTGCGCGCCGCCGCGATGCGCTGGCGCAGCGCATCGCCCGCCTGTCGCCGCAGCAGATCGATGCGCTGGCCGCCGCCATGCAGCCGCTGCTTGAGATAGGCCAGGCATGAGCGGCCACGATCAAGCCACAGGCGCAGAAAAAGGTGCTGCCAAACCCGTCACCGAGCGCGAAGTGCGCGCCATCTATCTGGGCCTGATGGCCGTGCTGGGACTCGGTGCGCTGGACCAGAGCATCGTCGCCACGGCCTTGCCGCGCATCGTCGATGACCTGGGCGGCATGGCCCATCTGTCGTGGGTGGTGACGGCCTACGTGCTGGCCTCGACGGCCACCATGCCCCTGTACGGCAAGTTGGCCGATCAGTATGGCCGCCGTCCCATGATCATTACGGCCCTGCTGACCTTCTTGCTCGGATCCGTGCTGTGCGGGCTGGCGCAGAACATGACGGAACTGATCATCTTCCGCGCCATCCAGGGTCTCGGGGCGGGCGGCTTCATGCCGCTGGCGCAAATCATCATCGGCGACATCGTGCCGCCGGCCGAACGGGGCAAGCGGCAGGGCATGGTGCCCATCGTGTATGCCGTCACCAGCGTGCTCGGTCCCGTGCTGGGCGGCGTCATCACGGATGCCTTGTCGTGGCACTGGATTTTCTATGTCAACCTGCCCATCGGCGCGGCCGCCTTTGTCATCATCGCGCGCGCCATGCGCAAACCGGCGCGCACGCATGCGCACAAGATCGACTATCTGGGCTCGGCCTTGCTGACGGGCGCCATCACGGCGGCCCTGCTGGTGCTGGCGCTGGGCGGCACCGAGTGGCCGTGGGATGGGCTGGCCATCAAGGTGTGCGGCGGCATTGCCGTGCTGCTGGGGATCTGGCTGGCGGTGCACGTGGGGCGGGTGGATGAACCCGTGCTGCCGCCCGACCTGTTCGAAAACCGCACCTTCAATATCGCCAGCCTGGTGATGGCCGTGACCTTCATGGGCCTGATGGGCGCCAGCGTCTTCTTTCCCCTGTTCTTCCAGCTGGTGATGGGCACCAGTCCGGCGGAGTCCGGCGTGATGACGGTGCCGATGATGGTGGGGCTGGTGGCGTCGTCGATCTTCAACGGCCGCGTGCTGTCGCGCTCGGGCAAGTACAAAATGGTGCAGGTGATGGGATTGGCCGTGGCGCTGCTGGCGTTTGCCGTGCTGGCCTGGGGCATGGAAACGTCGCGTGGTTACTGGGTCATCGAGCCGGCCATCTTCCTGCTCGGCACGGGACTGGGACTGGTGATGCCGAACATGACGATTGCCGTGCAAAATGCCTTGCCGCTGGCGCGCCGCGGCGTGGGCACGGCCATGCTGGCCTTTTTCCGCTCGCTGGGCGGCTTGCTGGGCGTGACGGCGTCCGGCGCCATCCTTGCGCATCAGTTGCACAAGCACGGCGTGGAAGCCGTCTCGGCGCTGGGCTCGCAGGCGGCGACGCAGACGGTGGAGGTGTACCGCCATGCGATCGCCAGCGTGTTTGGCGCCGGCGCCGTGCTGCTGCTATTGGGACTGGTCTGCCTGTTGTTCCTGCCGGAATTGCCCCTGGAGGGACATCCGGCAACGGTCAAGGACGATCAGTAGCGCTCCAGCCAGTGCGCGTACGGTGCCGGCAGGGTCCACGAGGCGCGTTCCACGCCGAGTTCCTTGGCGGCAAAATATGCCCAGTGCGGATTGGCCAGGTGTGCCTTGCCGACCATCACCACGTCGAGCTGTTCTTCTTTGACGACGCGCTCGGCAATGGCTGGCGTGCCGAAGCCCCAGGCGGACGAGACGGGCACACTCGCTTCGCGGCGCACGCGCTCGGCAATCGGGCCCATGAAGGCCGGGCCCCATGGAATCGATACGTCAGGAATGGTAAAACCCATGCTGACGCTGATCATGTCCATGCCGGCATCCTTGAACTGGCGCACGAGGCCGATGGATTCAAGCAGGGTTTGCTCGTCGCGGCCGTCGAATTCCAGCACGCCAAAGCGGATCGTCAACGGCAGGTGTTCGGGCCACACTTCGCGCACGGCTTTCAAGGTTTCCAGCAGGAAGCGGCTACGGTTTTCCAGGCTGCCGCCATAGATATCGTCGCGCTGGTTCGAGTGGGCCGAGAAAAAGCTTTGCGCCAGGTAGCCGTGGGCGAAGTGCAGTTCCAGCCATTCGAAACCGACTTCGCGGGCGCGTACGGCCGCGTCGACGAAGTTCTGTTTCACGCGGGCGATATCGTCGAGGTCCATGGCGCGCGGTACTTTCGGCAGGCCGCCGCCAAAGGCGATGGCGGACGGGGCGATGGTTTGCCAGCCGCGCGCGTCGCCTTCAGGAATGTGGTCGTCGCCTTCCCATGGGCGGTTGGCGCTGGCCTTGCGGCCCGCGTGGGCGATCTGTATGCCGGGCACGGAGCCGGCCGCCTTGATGGCTTTGACGACAGGCACGAAGGCTTGCGCCAGGTCATCGTTCCAGATGCCCGTGCAACCTGGCGTGATGCGGCCTTCCGGCGCTACGGCCGTCGCTTCGACGATCACCAGGCCAGCGCCGCCACGGGCCATGCCCGCGTAATGCGACAGATGCCAGTCGTTGGCGACGCCATCGACGGCCATGTACTGGCACATGGGCGGCACGGCAATGCGGTTGCGCAGGGTGACGTTTTTGAGGGTGTAGGGCTGGAAGAGGGCGGACATGGTGGCCTTTGTTGATGGTGGTGTATGGAAATACTGATTCGGTAGTTCGTAAATATTCGAATAATGGAATTAGTATAGCGCATGCTGTATGATTCTGCTCATGCGCCCACACAAACATCCTCCCGCCAGCGAATTCGTGCTTGAAAGAGTGCTGTACGCCTTGAGCGATTCCATCCGCCTCGACATCGTGCGCCACCTGGCCAGAGTCGACGCGGCCGCTTGCGGCGACCTCGATGGCGGGCGGCCGAAGTCGACCGTTTCCCACCATTTCAAGGTCTTGCGCGAAGCGGGCCTCGTCCACACGGAAAACGCGGGCACGACGCACATGAACACCCTGCGCCGCGCCGATATCGAGAGCCGCTTTCCCGGCTTGCTCGATGCCATCCTGGCGCAGCAGCCAGTGGCGCCCGAGGCGCCGGACGCGGGCGGACAGGCAGTCTAGCCGCCTGCCGTGCCCCGCCATTTGCCAGGCTCGGCTATGATGTCGGCCTTTCGGTAAATCCTCAGCCGCGCGCCTGTTGCGCGATGGGCTGGCGATACTACCTGGCACGGCAAGGATAGGGAATGACGGCAGCAGCAGTGGTAGTACAGGCGGACCTGGCACATCGTCCGCAGTTTGGCTGGATCAATGGTTTGAAGGCGGGCGCGGCGCAGTTGATCGTGTTGCACCACCTGGCGTTTTACGGACCCATGTCCGATTACGTGCAGCCGCTGTGGCCCGAGTTGCTGGGCTGGCTGGGCGGCAGCGCGCGCATCGCCGTGCAAGTTTTTCTCGTCATCGGCGGCTTTCTCGTCGCCAAATCGCTCTCTCCCGCCGGCCGTCCCGGTATTGCTTCCCCGCTGCAAGCGATCTGGCGCCGCTATGCCAAGCTGGCACCGCCTTTCCTGGCCGCTACCTTGCTCGCGGCCATCATCACGCCCGTGGCAGGCATCTGGATGCAGCACGATTCCATGTCGGCCGCCGTCACCCTGGGCCAGCTGAGCGCCCACGCCTTGCTGCTGCACGGCGTGCTGGGCTACGAATCGCTGTCGGCCGGCGCCTGGTACGTGGCCATCGATTTCCAGCTCTACCTGCTGACGGTATCGCTGCTGTGGCTGGGCGGCCGCGTAACGGGCCATCGGCGCCGGCACTGGCTGATGCCGCTGGCCGTCACCGTGGGCATCACTTTTTCCCTGCTGTATTTCAATCTCGACGCGGACTGGGACAACTGGGCGCCGTATTTCTTCGGCAGCTATGGCCTTGGCATGCTGGCCTGGTGGGCCAGCGATCCGGCCCGCAAACCGGGCGCCATGACCGTGCTCATGGCCATGGCCGCCGTGCCGGTCCTGCTGGCCCTGGCCGTCGACTACCGCAGCCGCATCGCCCTGGCCCTGATCGTCGCCTGCGCCCTGTTCCTGTTCGGCCGCGCCCGCACGCCGTCCCAGGGCGGCGCCTGGAGCGTCATCAACGCCCTGGGGCGTATTTCATATGCTGTCTTCCTCGTGCACTTTCCCGTCAGCCTGCTGGTGAATGCTCTGTTTATCAGCTATGTCCCGCTCGAGCCCGAGTGGCAGGCGCTGGGCATGCTGACGGCCTGGGGCGCCAGCCTGGCGGCCGGCGCCGCGTTTTACCGCTGGGTGGAGGTGCCGCTGGGGCGGGTGATGGGTGGCGTGGTGGCGCATCTGGCCGGGCGGCCGGCGCTGGTGTCGCGCTAAAAGCGGCGTTCCGTCTACCAGAGAGTATTGTTGCTCAGGGATATAGTTGCCGTGTATGCATGACGGCAAGAATTTCTATCGCACTTGCTTCAACACGATATACGACGACATAGTTTGGATGGGCAACCAGTTCACGTGTGCCTGAAACTCTTCCAGATCGGTATAGGTGTGGGTGGCAGGGAAGTCGGGAAACGGCGTTGTCGATGTCGTTGTAAAGCTGCAGTGCTGCCGGCTGGTTGCGCTGCGCGATATACGTGAGTATCGTGGTCAAATCTTCCTGGGCTTCAACCTTCCATTGAATCGGCAGCATGGTCATCAGGCCCGGCTGCGACGATTTTTTTCAGTTGCGCCATGACAGTGTCATGTGGGCGGGCAGGGCGGTCATCATTCAGTGACGCCAATACCTTGGCGCGAAACCAGTGGTCATAGGTTTCGGCGGCTTCCGTTGTCGCAAATTCGGACGTGGTCGAGGATGAGGTGTCGTTCATGATGGTCTGATTATACGACAGTCCGACAGAGATGTAGCGCGAGTGACAAGGCGTTTGATTTGTATCAGGGGTGGCATCGCGTGCAATTGATGCTGCTGAAAACAAAAAAGCCAACCGCGAACGGTTGGCTTCTCTGACGTATTTGGTAGGCCGTGCGGGATTCGAACCTGCGACCAACGGATTAAAAGTCCGCTGCTCTACCAGCTGAGCTAACGACCCAAAAACTTTTTACAACAACTTCGGTAACACTGTGCCGTAAAAAAATGCTTGCTATAACAACTCGCAAGCAGATCAGTACTGCGTATTCGTGGTAGGCCGTGCGGGATTCGAACCTGCGACCAACGGATTAAAAGTCCGCTGCTCTACCAGCTGAGCTAACGACCCGAAGAAGAAAGATTATAGGGGGTGCCCGGGATTCTGTCAAACCTAACGGGCAACTTTTTCCCCGTTTTTACTTTTTACCGGCCCGTTCCTTGGCGGCCTGGGCCGCGCTGGAGTCCGGGTAGCGCGAGATCAGGGCGTTCAGCGTCTTGGTCGCGTTCGGCTTGTCTTTCAGCTCCGTGTAGCAGCTGGCGATGTTGAGCATGGCGTCGGGCGCCTTCGGACTGTCCGGGTAGTGTTTCAGCACTGCCTGCTGGGCCGTGATGGCGCTCTTGCAGTCGCGCTGGGCGTAATAAGCGTTGCCCAGCCAGTATTGCGCGTTGGCCGCGTAGGCCGATTCCGGATAGCGTTTCACGAAGCCGTCCAGGGCCGTCACGGCGCCCTTGTAGTCGCCCGACTTGAACAGGCCGAACGCGGATTCGTATGAACTTTGTTCGGACACGCCCACGGCCGCTTCCTGGCCGTCGATGGTGACCTGGCGCGGTTCGAGCTTGCGCAGGCGCGCATCGATATCGGTGTAGAAATCCTTCTGGCGCTTTTGCACATTCGCCAGGTCGTTGCCCAGCACTTCGATCTGGCCGCGCAGGCGGGCGATCTCTTGCATGGTCTGGTCATGCTGGTTGATCAGGCTCAAGGTGCTGGTCTTGTCCGCCTTGGCATCGATGCGGCTGTTCAGGTCGCGCGCCATGGCGTCGACCTTGGCGCGCAGCTCGAGGATGGCCTTGCGCGCTTCGTCGTCATCGAACAGGGCGGCGTTGGCGTGCAGGGGCAGGTAGGCAAACGCGGCCATCAAGGCGGCGGCGACGCCGGCTTTCGAGAATGTCATCATGGGTCGGGCTTTCTAAGGTTACGCAAACATGCAAACGGGGCGCCGGGCGGTGAATCACCGCGCTGCGCCCCATTATTATGCCTATGACTGGCCAGTTAGGTAAGCGCCAATGCTGGCGCGCTCACCCATCAACATCAATAAACGATGTCAGCGCGGCGGTTTTCTGCCCATGCTGCTTCGTTGCTGCCTTGTGCTTTAGGCTTTTCTTTGCCCAGCGACACGGCTTCCATTTGGCCTTCTGGTACGCCCAGAGCTGCCATCGACTTGCGCACGGCTTCAGCACGTTTCTGGCCCAGGGCCAGGTTGTACTCAGCGCCACCGCGTTCATCGGTGTTACCTTGGATCAGGATCTTGCGGCTAGGCGTTTTCACCAGGTAGCCAGCGTGGTTTTGCACAACTGGGGTGTCCGCTTCGCGCACGACGTATTTGTCGAAGTCGAAGTAGATGCTGCGGTTAGCCAGCACGCCTTTTGGATCGTCCAGTGGATCGACCGATGCGGTCGTCACTGGCTGAACTTGACGGGTGTCAACTGGAGCGACGACTTTTTCAGGAGCGCGCTCAACCACTGGGGTTTCTGCGACTTTAACTGGGGTGCTGCAGGCGGACAGCAGGGCTGCGGTAGCGGCGATGAAAGCCAAACTTTTAAAGTTACTCATTTTTATTCTCCGGGTCATGGTTAAAGGTGAAACTGTACAGCATTTACTTCATAAAAGGACCCCAGGTGGGCTCCTTGATATTGCCAGCTTGCGTAGTCAAACGCTGTTTGACGCGGCCATCCACCGATACCACTGCCAGCGACTTGCGTCGTCCGGATTCGGTCGCGTACATGATATATTTCCCGTTGGGCGAAAAGCTCGGTGATTCGTCGTTGGCGGTGTCCGACAGGCGCAGTTCCTGGCCACTAGCCAGGTCGAGCGCGTAGAGCTGGAAATTGCCGTCGCGACGGGAAATATAAGCAAGTGTCTTCCCGTCGGACGAAATCCGCGGGCTGATGTTGTAGGAGCCGCCAAACGTCACGCGCTTGGCTTCGCCACCGCTGCTCGACATGCGGTAGATTTGTGGTCCGCCGCTGCGATCGCTGGTGAAGTAAATGCTTTGGCCATCGGCCGAAAATTGGGGTTCCGTATCGATGCCGCTGCTGGTGCTGACGCGGCGCAAGCCGCTGCCATCGGCATTGACGGTATAGACCTGGGTATGGCCATCGCGCGACAGGGCCACGGCCAGGCGCGAGCCGTCCGGGCTCCAGCTCGGCGCGGAATTGCTGCCTTTTTCATTCGACACGATGGTGCGCTGGCGCGTCACCAGATTCTGTACGTAGACGATCGGCTTTTTCTTTTCAAACGACACATACGCGACCTTGGTGCCGTCCGGCGACCATGACGGCGAAATGATCGGCTCGTTCGAGCGCAGGGCGACCTGGATGCCTTCGCCATCGGCGTCGGCGATTTCCAGGCGGTATTCGCGGCCCGATTGCGTGACGTAGGCGATGCGCGTGGCGAACGCGCCTTTGACGCCCGTCAGCTTTTCATAGATGTCATCGGCGATCTTGTGCGCCAGCAAGCGGTTGAACTGCGGCGCGGCCGCATTGTTCATGCTGGAAATCTGCGCGCCCTTGATGGTGTCGAACAGCTTGTAGCGCACGTCCAGGCGGCCATCGGCCATGCTTTGCACGGTGCCGGCCGCCAGCGCGTCGGCGCCGCGCGATTTCCATTGCTCATAGCTGACGGGCGCCGTTTCCGACACGGGTGCATCGGCGTCGATCAGCTTGAACACGCCGCTGCGCGCCAGATCGGCCTTGATAATGCCCGACAGCGATTGCGGCGCGGCCGATTCATTGACGAAGCTGGCGACAGCCACCGGGATCTGGTTGCTGCCGATCCCCGTAATTTCCACGCGCAGCTGCGCCTGGGCGCTTGACGCTCCCAGCATCAGGCCGGCGCAGAGCACGACATAGCTCATTTTTTTCATGGTCATCATTTAGGCAAATCCTTCATCTCGAATATGAGTTCAATCTCGCGTTCCACGGTGCCGTCTTTTTTCTTTGGCAGTGGCGACGATTTATTAATGGCGTTTTCCACCGAGCTGTCATACGCCGGCAGGCCGCTACTTTTAATCTTTCGGACCGAAATAATTTCCCCAGTTGGCAGTTGCTCGATCTTGAACACGGCGCGCGGGTTGCCCGGCACGTCCGTGCTACCGCTGTACGCGATATTGCTCTTGATCTTGCTCGTCAGGGCAGCGACATAGCCGCTGTCCTTGCGTGGCGCAGTCGATTTCTCGGCCGTGCCTGTCGTGCCGGCGCCCGCCGCCCCCGTGATGCGGCTCATTTCCGCAGCGCGCGCCTTGTCGGCGGCTTTTTTCTCTTCCGCCGCTTTTTTCGCCTTGGCCGCTTTTTCGGCCGCCGCTTTTTTATCGGACAGTTCTTTCTCGGCTTTTTCTTCCGCCGCTTTCTCTTTGGCTTCCTTGGCTTTCTCCAGCTTGTCGGCCTTTTCTTTTTCCAGCTTGTCAGCCTTGTCTTTTTCTTTCTGCTTCTGTTTTTCCAGTTCGCGCTTTTCTTCCTCGCGTTCCTTCAATTCCTGCTTGCGGCGTTCTTCCGCTGCCGCTTTGTCTTTTTCTTCTTTTAGCTTGGCCTTCTTGCGTTCGAGGGCGATCTCCGCTTCGCGCAGGTCGACCTTCGGCTCGGGCGCGGCCACGGGCGGCGGTGGCGGCGGGGCCGGCTGTTCCACTTGCGGTTGCGGCGGCGTTGGTGTCGGCTCCGGTTCCGTCGCCACTTCAGGCGGCGGCGCGGCCGTCTGCACTTTCATGTCCCACACTTCCGCTTCGACGGCGACAGGTTCCGTATTTTGCCAGTGTACGCCCACCCACAGGAAAAACAGCAGCCCAAGGTGCATCGCCAGCGCCAGGCCCAGCGAGGGCCAGCGGCTGCGTTCGCGCGGCACGCTGTAGGGCTTGCCGAGTACATGGTCGATTTGTTTGTTCTGCAAAGTCTAGTCTATCTAAAAACGGTCAAGTCTGGAAACAGGGTGCTGCGTTTACTTGGTGGCCAGGCCGACTCTGGTAATGCCCATCTTTTTCGCTTCCGAAATGAGCTGGATCACATCGTCGTACTTGCTTTCCTTGTCGCCCGCGATCATCACGGGATAGTCGGGATTGCTTTCATGCAAACCGCGCAGCTTGCGCAGCAGGGCGTCGCGGTTCGGTTCCGTTTCCGGCGACAGCTGTTCTTTGCCGATGACGCCGATCGACAGCGAACCATTCGGCTTCAGCACGATCTGAATATAGTCATCAGGCGGTTTGGCCGACTTTTCCGCGTTGGGCAAGTTCACCACGCTGGGATTGTTCGACGACGGCATCACCATGAAAATGATCAGCAGCACCAGCATCACGTCGATGTACGGCACGACGTTGATCTCGGACTTGAACTTGCGGCCACGGCCGCCGCGCATGCCGCCGCTATTGAATGAGGAACCCATGGACGCTGCTCCCTCTTAGCGCGACTGGCGCTGCAAGATGTTGGAGAATTCCTCGACGAAGCTCTCGAAGCGGATCGCCAGGCGGTCGATGTCATGCGAAAAACGGTTGTAGGCGACGACGGCGGGAATCGCGGCGAACAGGCCGATGGCGGTGGCGATCAGCGCTTCGGCAATGCCGGGCGCGACGGCTGCCAGGGTGGCTTGCTGCACGTTGGCCAGGCCGCGGAAGGCGTTCATGATGCCCCAGACGGTACCGAGCAGGCCGATGTAGGGCGAGACGGAGCCGACGGAAGCGAGGAAGGCCAGGTGCGATTCGAGCACGTCCATTTCACGCTGGAAGGCGGCGCGCATGGCGCGGCGTGCGCCGTCGAGCACGGCGCCCACGTCCAGCGCTTCACGCGAACCGTAGGAAGCCTTGCCCTTGATGAATTCGCCCATGCCGGCGTCGAAGATGCGGGCCAGCGCGCCGCTCTGGTCGCGGTTGCCGCTGGCGTTCTGGTGCAGCGCATGCAGGTTGCCGCCGGCCCAGAAGCTGCGTTCGAATTCGATGGTTTGCTTGCGCGCCTGGCGCACGGCAAACATCTTGCGGAAAATGTAGGTCCAGCTGGTCAGGGAAATCAGCAGCAGCAGGGCCATGATCAGTTGCACGATCAAATGGGCATTGGAGATGAGCGCGAGGAAAGAAAGATCTTGTGTAACGTTCATTGGCTGGCAGTCTGTTGGGTGAATTGTCCGGGGGTGGCGGGTAGGGCTCAGGCGGCGCGCATGCGGGCCGCGACTGCATCAGGCACGGCGCGCGGGCGCAGTGCCGAATCGACGCAGCCGATCTTGACGCGGGCCGTGTTGAGCAGGCGGTCGCCGCACCAGGCTTGTTGCAGGAAAACGATGGAGGCGCGCCCCATTTTTTCTATACTTAAGGTTAATCTTACCGTGTCATCGAGCCTGGCTGGCGCATGATAGTCGGCGTTGACGCTTTTGACAACGAACATTGCATCGTGCTGCTCCAGCAATTCCTGCTGGCCCACGTCGATGGCGCGCAGCCATTCGGTACGCGCGCGTTCGAAGAATTTCAGGTAGTTAGCGTAATAGACGATGCCGCCGGCGTCGGTGTCTTCATAGTAGACACGTACGTTCCAGGTAAAGACTGAAGGCATGTTTATTGCGCCAGTAGTGAGATTGAGCAACATTTTACGCGATTTTTCTTCTTGTGACTGTGGGCGCTTGCTGGAAAGCCATGCAAAAGCTGCATATAAGTTGCACCGCAGCATTGTAAATCCGGCGTGTGCAATGGCAAGCTTCGTAACATACGCTTACATGCCATGGCCAGGTTTAAGTCCAGCTTAAAAGCCGCAGCCATGCCCAGGGGCAGCTTGTGGCCGCACCCTGGCTGGGGTGGCGCGCGGCGATTATAGCCGCACGGTTGCATTCCTTGCTCAATTTGGGCACTTAACTTACAATTTGGCTTCCATTACGTCTCACGTGACTGGCGAAAAGTCGGGCGATCTCCATGAATGGCGATCGGCAAACCGGCGAAAGGTGGGCATCCACCGGGAAACGTGAGATTTTTCATCAGCCGTTCGCCTGGGTAGCCACTATGGAAAAGCACGAAGAGGCTGCCTGTCCAATGTTGTTATTCACTTAACGCCGGCTCCCCTCATTCGATCCAACCTGCCAGTACAAGCACCCTCATACTTGGAGTTTTTACATGTTTGCAAAAGATCACAACCTCGCCAACGTCGATCCTGAATTGTTCGCCGTCATTCAAAAAGAGAATACGCGCCAGCACGACCACATCGAACTGATCGCGTCGGAGAACTACACGTCGCCAGCCGTAATGGAAGCGCAAGGCTCGCAGCTGACGAATAAATACGCCGAAGGCTACCCAGGCAAGCGCTACTACGGTGGCTGCGAATACGTCGACGTGGCCGAGCAACTGGCCATCGACCGCGTGAAACAGCTGTTCGGCGCCGAATGCGCGAACGTGCAGCCGAACTCCGGCTCGCAGGCGAACCAGGGCGTGTTCTTCGCCATGTTGAAACCAGGCGACCTGATCATGGGTATGTCGCTGGCCGAAGGCGGTCACTTGACCCACGGCATGCCGCTGAACATGTCCGGTAAATGGTTTGACGTCGTCTCCTACGGTTTGACGGCGGAAGAAGACATTGACTACGAGGCGATGGAACGCCTGGCCCGCGAACGCAAGCCAAAACTGATCATCGCCGGCGCGTCGGCATTCTCGAAAAAGATCGACTTCGAACGCTTCGGCAAGATCGCCAAGGAAGTTGGCGCCTATTTCATGGTTGACATGGCCCACTACGCCGGCCTGATCGCCGCCGGCCTGTACCCGAACCCGGTGCCGTTCGCCGACTTCGTCACTTCGACCACGCACAAATCGTTGCGCGGCCCGCGCGGCGGCATCATCCTGATGAAGGCCGAACACGAAAAAGCCATCAACTCGGCCATCTTCCCTGGCATCCAGGGCGGCCCGCTGATGCACGTGATCGCCGGCAAGGCTGTTGCCTTCAAGGAAGCGCTGAGCCCTGAATTCGTCGAATACCAGAAGCAAGTGATCAAGAACGCCGACGTGCTGGCGAAAACCCTGATCAAGCGCGGCCTGCGCATTGTTTCCGGCGGCACCGAATCGCACGTCATGCTGGTCGACCTGCGCGCCAAGAACCTGACGGGCAAGGAAGCCGAAGCCATCCTCGGTTCCGCGCACATCACCTGCAACAAGAACGGCATCCCGAACGACCCGCAAAAACCATTCGTCACCTCGGGCATCCGCCTGGGCAGCCCGGCGATGACGACGCGCGGTTTCAAGGAAGCGCAAGCGGAAGAAGTGGGCAACCTGATCGCCGATGTGCTGGACAATCCGCATGACGCCGCCACCATCGAGCGCGTGAAAGCGGCCGTGAAAGTGCTGGCCGACGCGCACCCTGTGTACGCTGCATAATTATTTGTCCAGAATGTGTCATACGGAGTAAGATTCTGTATGACACATTCCTTCGTGCCCAAGGGCGCCCGGAGTGATTCGGGCGCCCTTTGCACAAGAGCGGCGATTTCCCGTAATTATTACTATAAAGTTGTAGCCAGCCCATGAAATGTCCATTTTGCCAGCACGGCGACACCCAGGTTCTCGATACGCGTGTATCGGAGGAAGGGGATGCCATTCGGCGCCGCCGCCGCTGCGGCAAATGCGACAAGCGTTTTACGACTTACGAGCGCATTGAACTTATCATGCCGGCGGTCGTCAAAAAGAATGGCAGCCGGACGGAGTTCGCTGCGGATAAGTTGCGCGGCAGTTTGATGCTGGCCTTGCGCAAGCGTCCCGTCGCGGCCGCCTCCGTGGATACGGCCATCGCGTCCATCCAGGAAAAACTGCTCACCAGCGGCTTGCGCGAAGTCGATTCCGGCTATATCGGCGAACTCGTCATGCAGGAATTGAAGCGCCTGGACAAGATCGCCTACATCCGCTTCGCCTCCGTCTACAAGAACTTCGAAGACCTGGCCGAGTTCCAGGATGCGATTGCCGAAGTGGGGCAGGCGCGCAAGCCCTGACCTTCGGCTTCTTGCTCGCCTTCTTGCTCACCACGCCCAGGTTGGCCTGGCAAGCGGCCTGATCAACACCAACGCTGTTCTTCTCACCTTATCGCCGTGCTGTTTGCGCTAGCGCAGACCCGGCTTTTTGCGCACGCCTATCTTGTAGCTGGGCCGCCTGTTCCTGCGACTCTGTCTGCGGAAGGGAGTAGCGCATGGGCAAGGGCGGTCGCACTATGTTTCCTGCGGGTGGCAGCAGCCTCGTCGAGGTGCTGGTGTCGCTGCTGCTGTTGGCGCTGGGCCTGCTCGGTGCCAGCATTTTGCAACTGAACTCCCTGCGCGCGCGCCATGAGTCGGCGTTGTTGTCGGCGGGCGTGCAACTGGCCGCCGGCATGGCCGAACGCATGCGCGCGAACAGCGTGCTCATGCATGGCCCGGATACGGGCAATCCCTACCTGAACGTGGCATACACGGCGGCGGACGGCGCGGAAGCGGGCGGCGGCGCGCCCGACTGCCTCGGCGTTGCCGCCTGCAGCGCGGCCGAACTGGCGCAATTCGATATCGCCGAATGGCAGCAGCGGCTGCATGCGGCCTTGCCCGGCGCGCGCCTGCGCATTTGCCGTGACACTTCCGCGTGGGATGCCGCCGCCCAAGGCTTGCAGTGGGCCTGCAGCGGCGGCAAGGGCGCACCCATCGTCATCAAGTTGGGCTGGCGCGGCCGCTTGCCCGATGGCTCACCCGCCGAGAATGCGGCAGGCGAGTCGCTGCCCAGGCTGGCATTCCAGCTGGGCGGAGGCGGCGCATGAACACTGTCCTGCACTGGCATCGTGGCATGAGCCTGGTCGAATTGCTGGTGTCCCTGTCGCTGGGCGCGCTGCTGATGCTGGCCGCCAGTAGCGTGCTGTTGGCGGCCAGCGGCAGTTATGGCGACCAGTCCGCCAGCGCGCGCCTCGACGACAACGGCCGCTATGCGCTCGACACCATCGCCCGCACCGTGCGCCAGACAGCGTATGTGAACTGGGACAGCAGCGCCGCGCCCGTCGCCCATGCCGATTTCGACAGCGCCAACGTCGCCGGGCTCGACGCGCGCAGCCTGGGCAAGAACAGCGAAGGCATCAGTGGCGCTTTGCCCGGCGCCCTGCATGGCAGCGACGTGCTGGCCCTGCGCTATTACGGCGCCGGCAAGGAAGAGGGCGGCGACGGCTCCGTGCTCAACTGCGCGGGCTTTGGCGTGGGCGCCGCGCAAACGCAGGCGCAGCGGGGCTGGAGCATTTTCTATGTAGCGCAAGGCGCCGATGGCGATGGCGAGCTGCGCTGCAAATACCGGGGCGCGAACGGCTGGGGCGCGGACGCCATCATCCGTGGCGTCGACGCTTTCCAGGTGCTGTATGGCCTCGACACGGATACGCCGCCCGACGGCGTGGCGAACCGCTATGTCAATGCCAGCGCGCTTGACGCCGACGATGCGGCGCTGGTGCTGGAGGGGGCGGATGCGGCCGCGCGCCAGCGCGATTTTCACCGTCGCACGCACTGGAAGCGCGTGGCCAGCGTGCGCGTGGCCTTGTTGTTGCATGGCGAGCCGGGCCAGGCGGACAAGATGGCGGAACTGGGGCCGGCGCAGTTCGACCTGTTCGGCAAGGCGTATGCCGAGGCGCACGGCGCCGGCGACACGGGCGTGCGCATCGCGCGCGCGTCCCTGCCTGCCGCGACGCGCTCGCGGCTGCGGCAACTGGTGCAGACGAGCATCATGCTGCGCAACGGACCGGCCTAGGCGGGCGACGCGATGGCCGGCGCGGGCGTCCGCCGTTGCCTACCTTGTTGCGCATCTCGTGCGCGCCGCGGTGGCGCCACGCTCGTGTATGTGCTGTGCCTGCTGGTGATCATCTTGCTGCTGGGCATATCGGCGGCGCAGATGGCCTTGCAGGGCGAAAAGGCGGCACGGGGCGAGCGCGACCGGCAGGTCGCGTTTCAGGCGGCGGAGGAAGCATTGATGGATGCGCAGAACGATATCGAAGGCTTGCCCGGCACGCCTGGGCGCAGCAGCCTCTTCGCGCCAGGCAGCGCGGCCGGGTTCGCGGACGGCTGCGGCGAGGGAGGGGCACTGGGCCTGTGCCTGCCCGCCGCGCCGGACGCACCGGCGCTCTGGTTAAGTACGGACCTCGATGGCGCCGAAGCGGGTAGCCGCACGGTGCCGTATGGCCAGTTTACGGGCGCCGTCATGCAGACGGGGCAGGGCTTCCTGCCGTCGCGCCGGCCCCGCTACCTGATCGAACTGCTGCCGTTTCATCCGCCCGGCGCGCAGGCCACGGCAGTCGCTGGCGGCCTGGCGACGGAAAGCTATGTATACCGCATCACGGCCATCGGTTTTGGCGCGCAGGAAAGCACGCAAGTCGTGCTGCAAAGTTATTACCGCAAGCAAGCGGCGGGAGCGGGGCCATGAGGGCTTTGTCGTTTGCCTGGCTGCTGCTCTGCTGGATTTTCCTGGCTTGCGGCGGCGCCCTTGCCGCGGCCGTACCTCCTGTGGCGCTGGCACGGGCCGACGCAGGTTTGTACGGCGCCAGGGTGCCGCCGAACCTGCTGCTCAACCTGTCCTTCACGCATGCGGCGGCCGCTGCCGCGCATGGCGGCGAGTATGCACCGCAGCGCGAGTACGCAGGGTACTTCCATGCGCGCATGTGCTACAGCTATCCTTACCGCAGCAAGGACGGCGCCATGCTGCCGGACTTGCGCGTAGCGACCGCTTACTTCTCCGTGCTGAAACCGGCCGATGCGCTGCACGGCTGCGGCGGCGACAGTTTTAGCGGCAACTTTCTCAACTGGGCCAGCACCAGCATGCTCGACCTCGTCCGCTATGCGCTGACGGGTGGCGACCGCGTCATCGACGAAGTGCGCAAGACGGTGCTGCAGCGCGCCTGGCTGCCCGATGCGGATGGTCCCATCGACTTCTTTGCCCACCCCGTCTTTTTTCCGCGCAAGGTTCTGCAGACAGGCGTGGCGGCGGCGACACCGTTTGCGCTGGCGCAACTGGCCATCGTTTCCTGCCGTAACCGCCTGCTGTTCGGCGACGCCAGCTTGCCTTCGGGCGGCAATTGCGACGCGCCCGGCGTTGCTGCCACGCACGGCGTGTTCCTCGCGCGCGTGCGCGTCTGCGACGCGGAAGAAGGACCGCTGCGCGACGATTTATGCCTCGCGTACGGCAAGAACTACAAGCCCGTGGGCGCCGTGCAGCGCCATGGCGGCAGGGTGCGCGTGGGCGTGTTTGGCCATTTGAACGGCGTGAGCTCCGGCGCCGGCCCCGTGTATGGCGGCGTGCTGCGCGCGCCATTGGCTCACGTGGGCACGCAGCGCTGGACGGCGCCCGACTTTATGCCGCAAGACAATGCCGGTGCCGAATGGAATCCCGCCACCGGTGTGTATGTGTTCCAGAGCTCCGGCCCTGGCGGCGGGGTGACCGCTTACATCAATGGCCTGGGCCGCGGCAATGCCGGGCATCCCGGCACGTACGCCAGGGCGGCGCCACTGGCCGAATTGCTGTACGAATCGCTGCGTTACCTGCAGGGGCGGCAAGCAAGCGCCGTCGTGCCACCTGCCACGGCCCCGCCCGCCATCGACGACGGCTTGCTGGTCGTGATTGCGTGGAGCGACCCGCAAACGGCCAGTTGCCAGCGCCATGTCGTCGTCAGTCTCGGCGATGCGGGCATGGCGGACGACCGTTACGTGCCAGGCAATGCCCCGCACACTCCCGCATCAAGCGGCGACCGCGCCCGCGCCGCCGATGGCTTTGCGCCGCCCCCGTTCAATGCGATGGCCTGGACACATGCGGTGGGCAGCCTGGAAAGCGGCGGCGCGCAAGGCAATCCCGCGCCACGGCCCGAACTGGCGGCGCTGGAATGGCTGGCCGACGGAGCGGGCGGCGCAAGCTACCATGCGGCAGGCCTTGCCTACTGGTCGCACGTGCAGGCCCTGCGTCCTGGCAAGAGCGACGGCCTTGCCAAGGTCGAGCACTATGCGGGCGACTTGCGCCAGGGCGATCCGGCGGGCGAATCTGCCGCCACTCCCGTCACCACACCCTTGCTGCTGACGGCCAAATATGGCGGTTTTCTCGATGCGAACGGCGACGCGAATCCCTTCATGAGCGCAACGGGCAGCGCGTTCGATGAATGGAGCCTGGACGGCCGCTGGCCCGCCCATTACCTGCCCGGCAGCGATCCGGTCGCCCTGATCGCGGGACTGCGCGCGGCTTTTGCGGCCGCCGACAAGGCTACCTTGCCGGCGACGCTTGCTGGACCGGCCCTGATGGCGCTGGCCAGCGGGACGGAAGAGGCATACTGGTTCCAGTCGCAGATGCGCCTGGCCGATGGCGGCATGAGCTTGTCGCGCACCGCGTTTGCCGTGGGCGCCGATGGGGCACTGCTTCCCGGTAAGTCATCGTGGACCGCTGGCGGACAAGAGAAGCCCGTGCCGGATGGCACGCCCGCGTCCTTGCGTCCCGTCTATACGCTCGACGCCAAGGGCGCCCTGATGCCGCTGGCCTGGAAGCGGCTCGATGCGGAACAGCGCGGCGCATTCGACGGCGGCGATGGGCGAGGGGAAGCGCGCCTGGCGTACCTGCTGGGCCAGCGCACGCACGAGGTGGGCCAGCCGGGCGGATTTCTGCGGCGCAGGTCAGGCAGTCTGGGGGCGGCACCCTACGGCAATTTGCTGTACGTGGGCGCGCCCGGACTGGGCATGCCGGGCGCCGGCTATGGCTTGCACCGCCAGGCGCTGCTGCAGCGGCGCAAAATGCTCTACCTTGGCGCCAACGACGGTTTGCTGCACGCCTTCGATGCGCGCACGGGCAGCGAATTGTTTGCCTATCTGCCGCAGGCGTTGCTGCACCTTGCTCCAGCCGCTGCGAGCACTCACTACAGCCCCGGACCGCTGCTCGACGGCGCTGCAGCCACGGCGGAAGTGCTGGCGCTGGGGCGCTGGAAGACGGTGCTGGTGTCCGGCATGGGCGGCGGGGCGCAGGGTGTGTTTGCGCTCGACATCACCGATCCGGCCCGCTTCGCGCAAGACGGGGCGCTGTGGGAGTTTACGGACCGCGACGACGGGCTGATGGGTAACGTGCGCGCGCCGCCCGCGTTTGCCCGCATCAACATGGGCGGCAAGGAGGGCGCGCCGGCCTACCGCGACTTTGCCATCGTCGCCAGCGGCTACAACAACGATGTCAACGACGGCAAGGACACGACGGCGCCCGCTGCGGCGGCCGCCATCTTCCTGCTGGCGCTGGACAAGGCGCCCGGCACGCCATGGACGTTGGGAAGTAATTACTTCCGCCTCAAGGTGCCTGTGGCCAGCGGTGGCGGTGGCGGCCATGACACTGATGCGGGCACCGACGCCGTCCCCCACGCGCTGGGCCCGCCCGCCGTGGTGCCCGGCAGCGATGGCGCGCTGGCTTATCTGTATGTGGGCGATTTGCAGGGCAATATCTGGCGCCTCGACATGGCTGGCGGGCCGCCGTGGAAGGATGGCCATGGGCGCAAACTCGTCTTTGTTGCGCGCGATGCCCAGGGCCGGCGCCAGCCCGTGACGCAGCAGTTGAGCGTGGCGTACGCGCCCGGTGGCGGCTATCTGCTGCTGTTCGGCACGGGCAAGCTGGTCGAAGCGGCCGATACCTGGCCCAACGCCTTCCTGTCGCAGTCGTTTTACGCCGTTCACGACGATGTGCGCGAGTCGTCCCTCACGCGCAGCCGGGCCGACCTGGAACCGCGCAGCCTGGGGGCGGCGGCCGGTGGCGTGCGCGTCGACGGCGCTGAGCTGCGCTATACGGGTAGCGACGCCATGCGCGGCTGGTACCTCGATTTTATGGACACCGCGCAGACGGGCGAACGCAGCATCAGCAGTCCCGTATTGGCCGCCGGCAAGGTGCTGTTCAATACCGTCCTGCCGGGGCGCGACCCTTGCGCCAGGCCGGCCACGCGCCTGTACGTGCTCGACGTGCTGAGCGGCTTTGCCGCCGATGGCGCCGGTGTCGTGCAGGCGGGCGAGCAGACGGGACGCTTGTTCGATGGCCTGGCGCGCGCGCCGCCGCTGGCGCTGGAGCTGAACAGCACGGTGGGCGCCGCGATGGCGGCAGGCCGGGCCGAGGGGCGCAAGGAACTGGCCGTGCTGCAGCCTGGCTTGCCCGGCGCGACCAGCGTTGCGGGGCTCAAGGTCGTCAGCGCGCCGCTGCCGGCCCGGCGCCTGAGCTGGCGCGAAGTGGCGAACTGGCGCGAATTGCACGAGGCGGCCAAGAAAAAATAGGCCGGCAAGGCTGCTGCAGCGTCTCGGCTGACGCCTTTTGGGAAAGAGGGAGATCGCATGGGGACGCTGGCAAGGCGGAATGGGTTCGCTGCAAACGGTGGAACTCCTGCTGCCAACCCGCAGGGCTTCAGCCTGATCGAATTGCTGTCCGCGCTGGCGATCATTAGCCTGCTGCTGGCGCTGGCCGTGCCCGCTTATCACAGCCATGTCGTGCGTGCCAAACGGGTGCAGGGACAGGCGGCCCTGCTGCGGCTGATGCAACAGCAGGAGCGCTATTACTCGCAGAACAATCATTATCTGGCATTTTCCTCGGCATCGCCGGCGCAGCAGTCGCAGCAATTCCCATGGTGGTCGGGCGAAGGGGGCGCGGCTGGTAGTGCATATGAAATCGAGGCGCTGGCCTGTCCCGGCCTGGCGATCGGGCAATGCGTGCTGTTGCGCGCCATGCCGGGCACGTCCAAGGTTGATGCGCAGTTCCAGGATGCCGATTGCGGTGTCCTGTCGTTCAGCAGCACGGGCCAGCGCGGCAGCAGCGGCCCCGCCAGCCATTGCTGGCCCTAGGCCATGGCCATGTGCAAGCGGCTACCGAGGAGCAGGCACAAATTCGGGCGCACCCTCGGCCGCACCCTAGGGCACACCATGCTCGAATTGCTGGCCGTGTTGGCGATTGCCGCGTTGCTGGCGGCCGCCGCCATGCCCAGCTTGCTGCACCTGCTGGCGCGCCAGCAAGTGCGCGCGGCGGCGACCGACTTGTTCTCGGCCATCGAACTGACGCGGGCGCAGGCGATGGCGCGGGGACAGCGCGTGCTGCTGATGCCGGCCGGGCCCGGTGGCACGGACTGGCGCATGGGCTGGCAGATTTTCATCGACCGCAATGCCAACCTCGTGTTCGATGGCGATGACGAATTGCTGTTCCGCCAAGGGCCGCTGCCGGAGGGCATCACGGCCCAGTTCGTGTTTTCGTCGGCCACGGCGCCGTTTTATATCGCCTACAATGGCGCAGGACGCAGTTGCAGCGCGACCAATAGCCTGGCGGCACGCTGGGGTACCTTGTCCCTGGCTTTGGGAAAGCAGGTGCGGCATATTAAAATCAATATGCTGGGCAGGGTGCGCGTGTGCGATCCGCAGCAGCAGGCGGCCAATTGCAGCGGCGTGGCCGACAGTTCGTAGCAAGATTTATCAATTACTCACCTTCAAGCAAAGAAGCCCGTGGAAATACTCAACGATATCGATGGCATGCGCCTGGCGCTGGAATGGGCGGCGCGCGGTTTGTACACGACCTCGCCCAATCCCCGCATCGGCTGCGTCATCGTCAGGGATGGCCAGGTAATCGGCGCCGGTGTGACACAGGCGGCCGGGCAGGATCATGCCGAGGTGCAAGCGCTGGCCAATGCGGCGGCGCGCGGCAACGACGTGCGCGGCGCCACCGCCTATGTCACCCTGGAGCCGTGCAACCATCACGGCCGTACCCCGCCATGCTCCGATGCGCTCGTGCGCGCGGGGCTGGGCCGCGTCGTGGCCGCCATGACGGATCCGAATCCGCTGGTGGCGGGACAGGGGCTGGCCAAGCTGGAAGCGGCCGGCATCGCCGTCACCACGGATGTGCTGGCCGACGAGGCCTATGAAATGAATATCGGCTTCTTTTCGCGCATGCAGCGCGGCAAGCCGTGGGTGCGCCTGAAAACGGCGGCCAGCCTGGACGGCATGACGGCCTTGCACAATGGCCAGAGCCAGTGGATCACGGGTCCCGCAGCGCGCGCCGATGGCCACGCCTGGCGCGCGCGCGCCTGTGCCATCCTGACTGGCATCGGCACGGTCAAGGCGGACGACCCGCAACTGAACGTGCGCGCCGTCGAGACGCCGCGCCAGCCGCGCCGCATCGTCGTCGACAGCCGGCTCGACATCAGCCTTGACGCGCGCATCTTGCAGGGCGGCGGCACGTGGATCGTGGCAGCCGTTGCCAATCCGGAAAAGGAAGCGCAGCTGCAGGCGCTCGGCGCGGAAGTCATCCTGCTGCCGAACGGGGACGGCAAGGTCGATCTGGCCGCGCTGATGCTGGAACTGGGACGCCGGCAATGCAATGAAGTCCACGTCGAGGCCGGCGCCAAACTGAACGGCTCGCTGATACGCGAAGGCTGCGTCGACGAGCTGCTGGTCTATCTGGCGCCCACCTTGCTGGGCGACGCGCAAGGCATGTTTGCCTTGCCCGCCTTGACGGATATCAAGCAACAGCGCACTTTGCAATTTCACCAGGTTCAGCAAGTGGGCGAAGATGTGCGTATCCTTGCAAGATTCGCCCAGCGCAATTAATACTTTTATACTTTATAGGGTTAGTTCATGTTTACAGGAATTGTTGCCGCCATCGGCAAGATTGAAACCGTGCAAGCACTCGACGGCGGCCTCGACGCAGGCGTGCGCCTGAACATCCATGCGGGCGGCTTGCCGCTGGCCGATGTGGCCCTGGGCGACTCCATCGCCATCAATGGCGCCTGCATGACGGTGGTGGAAAAATCGGACACGGGCTTTACCGTCGATGTCTCGCGCGAAAGCCTCAATTGCACCGTGGGTCTCGATACCACCACGGAAGTGAACCTGGAAAAAGCCCTGACCCTGGCCGAGCGCCTGGGCGGCCACCTGGTGTCCGGCCACGTCGACGGCCTGGGTATCGTGCGCAAGTTCGAAGCCGTGGGCGAATCGTGGGAACTGGTCATTGAGGCGCCGCACGAACTGGCGAAATACCTGGCCTTCAAGGGTTCCGTCGTCGTCAATGGCGTGTCCCTGACCGTCAACAGAGTGGAAGACCTGGGCGCGGGTGCCGTCAACGGCTGCCGCTTCTCGATCAACCTGATTCCGCACACGATCGCCATGACGACCTTGAAACACTTGACGGTCGATGGCAAGGTCAACCTGGAAATCGACCTGATCGCCCGCTATGTCGAGCGCATGTTGTCGCTGGACAAGGCTGCCGCCTGACACGGTAGCTGAAAAGAGCAACACACCTGCCGCCTTGCCAGGCGTGTGTTGCTTTTCTTGCAGACGCGCATACTATGAAGCTTTCCGCAGTGGAGGCTAGCCATGGACCCGATTTCGCGCGCAACCGTGCCCAACACCATCCCGGCCACGTCCCGCGTGGGCGAGACGGTTCCGCTGGCGCCGCTGGCACCTGCACTGCCCGTGCCGTTCTCCGGCGCGGCGGCGGCCCTTGCCATCCTGTCATCGACCCAGGTCGATATCTCCCCGCTGGGCCAGTTCCTGTCCGGCGTGGCCTTGTCGCGCCGGCAACTGCTGGCCTTGCAGGGCGCCACGGAGGAAGCCAGGGCCGCCAATACCCCCGTGAATGTCAATGACGACTTGCTGGCGCTGGCGCGGCAGCTGACGGAATCGTTCGCCCAACTGCAAACGAGCGGCATCGACGCCAGCCAGCTGGCGACGGCCGGCGACACGCCGGGCAGCCTGGCGCAGCGCTACGATTTGCTGTCGGGCGATGGCACGACGGATGCGGCCGCCGCGCTGGCGCAGGACGGCAGTCTGCTCACGCAAGCGCAGCTGGCCCGCATCGGCATCGATCTGCGCAATGAAGATGTCGATGCGATAACGTTGCAGGCCGCGTATGCGACCGACAGCAATGCCACCCTGGACGCCTTGCAACAGGGAACGGACGTGCTGGCGCAGGTGGGCGCCGTGCTGGCCCGGCAGCAGGGCGCGCCGCTGGCGGCCAGTGTCGAAGCGGATTTGACGGGTGAGGCACTGCCGTCCACTGCCGCGCAAGCCTTGCAGACCGCGCCGCCGCAGCCCTTTGATCCAGCGCCGCCGCAGACGATCGCGATTGCGCAGCGGCAGCTGGAACTGCAGCAGCAACTGGAATCGGAAGAGCTGAACCTGGACTTGCAGGAGCTGCGGCCCCAGCCTTCGACGCAAGCCGCCGTTGCAGCGGAACTACTGCAGACGCAGCGCGCGGACAATCAGCGCGTCAATACTCAGCGCCTGGAGGCCGAACGGCTGGACAGCGAACGGATCAATACCGATCAGCAGGCGCAGCAGCAGGAAGCAGAACGGGTGGACGCGCTGCGCCAGGGGCAAGTGCAGCAGCAGGGCTTGCAGCAGCGGGCGCAAGCGGCGGCGGATGATGCGGCGCGGGCGCAGCTGGCCGCCAGCGACGCGCAGATGGCGGCCCAGGCGGCCAGTGACCGGGCGCAGTCGCTGGCGCGCGCGGCGCAGGGGCAAGCCGATGCGGGCCTGGCGACGGCGCAAGCCCAGCTGGCCCAGAAAAATGCCCAGGCTCAAGAGCTGGCTGCGCAAAACGCGGGCATGGCCGTGCCGCCGCCTTCGTCGCAAGATCCGTCCGTGGCGGCAGCCATCGCCGCCTATAACCTGAACAATGCAGCCTTGAATCCTGGCTTGATGAACCGGCCATTGCCGGCCAGCGACTCGCGCCTGCCGCTGGTGGCGCCCGTCGCTGCTGTGGAACCTGTCAAGCCCGTGCCTAAAATCTAGGGCAGCAGGGTCGCGTCCAGGGTAATGTTGGCTTTCAGCAGCTTCGACACGGGGCAGCCGGCCTTGGCCTTGGCCGTCAATTCCTCGAACTTCGCCTGGTCGGCGCCGGGGATTTTCGCTTTCAGGATCAAATGGACGGCCGTGATGGCGAAACCGTCGTCGACCTTGTCGAGGGTGACTTCGGCCGTCGTTTCCATCTTTTCCGCCGTCAGGCCCGCTTCACCGAGGATCAGCGACAGGGCCATGGTGAAGCAGCCCGCATGCGCGGCGCCGATCAATTCCTCGGGATTGGTGCCGGGCTTGCCTTCGAAGCGGCTGGCAAAGCCGTAGGGATATTCCTGCAAGGCACCGCTGCGCGTGCTGATGGCGCCCTTGCCATCCTTGATGCCGCCTGACCAGATGGCCGATCCGTTGGTTTTCATATTGCCGCTCCTGTGTGGGGTGTCGCTGCGAGTGGGGTATCAGCGCCGTGGCGGTGACTGGCTGATCTTATGCTCTTTGCAAGGCCGGCGGCGCGCGCCTTGCCGCCGCCGTGTGCCCAGGATCGGGGAAGCGGCGCTTTGTGATGCAGGCTGCGGCATCCGTGCCGCAAAGCTGTCTTATTTCAGGTCTGCAAGCGCTAAATCCTTTAAAATAGCAGGTTATAAGAAAATTCCCGGAAATCTGAGGAATATTCGCACTTGATGTTGCAGTTTTTAGTTTCACTAACAACGCCCGGCAAAACCGACGCGCAGCAGGTTTCGCCAGGCGTCATAAGAGGATGAACAATGTCTATTTCAAGCACCGAAGAGATCGTCGCTGAATTACGCGCCGGCCGCATGGTGATACTGGTCGATGAAGAAGACCGGGAAAATGAAGGCGATCTGGTGCTTGCCGCCGATTTCGTGACGCCTGAAGCCATCAATTTCATGATCACGCATGCGCGTGGCTTGGTCTGCCTGACCCTGACGGAAGAGCGTTGCGACGAGCTGAACCTGTCGATGATGACGTCGCGCAATGGCACCGCCTACGGCACCAACTTTACCGTGTCGATCGAAGCGGCCGAAGGCGTGACGACGGGCATTTCCGCCGCCGACCGCGCCAAGACCATCCAGGTGGCCGTGGCCAAGGGCACGCAGCCCAGCGATATCGTCCAGCCTGGCCATATCTTCCCGCTGAAAGCGCAAAAAGGCGGCGTGCTGATGCGCGCAGGCCATACGGAAGCCGGTTGCGACCTGACGGCCATGGCCGGCCTGACGCCCGCGTCCGTGATTTGCGAAATCATGAAGGATGACGGCACCATGGCGCGCCTGCCGGACTTGCTGGTATTTGCCGAGCAGCATGGCTTGAAAATCGGCACGATTGCCGACCTGATCCATTACCGCAGCCAGACGGAATCCCTGGTCGAGCGCGTTGCCGAGCGTACCCTGCACACGGCGCACGGCGAATTCCGCCTGATCGCTTTCCGCGACAAGCCTAGCGCATCGGCCCACCTGGCCCTCGTGCATGGCGACCTGGCCCCTGGCCTGGAAGCGCTGGTGCGCGTGCATCAGCCCGTTTCCCTGCTGGACGTGCTGGAAAGCGAAGCGACCACCCACTCGTGGACGGTAGCCGCTTCGATGGCCGCCATCAAGCAGGCCGAGCGGGGCGTGATGGTCTTGCTGAACTGTGGCGAGACGTCGAGCGAACTGTTTGCCCAGTTCGCCGCCCTGGACACGCCGCAAGCCAAGCCGAAAGGCCGCGCCGCCAGCATGGACTTGCGCAGCTACGGCATCGGCGCGCAAATCCTGCGCGACCTGGGCGTGAGCAAGATGCAATTGCTGGCCAGCCCCCGCAAGATGCCGTCGATGGCCGGTTTCGACCTGGAAGTGACAGGTTTTCAGTGCCATCCTGGCCAGCAGTAATTAATTAACACTATTCAGCAGCCTGGCGCATGGCGCCGCCGCTGATCACTTATAAAGAGGCATATGATGACCGTAGGAGCATACGAAACCAATTTTGCCGGCGAAGGTTTGCGCGTCGGTATCGTCCAGGCACGATTCAATGAAATCGTCGGTGGTGGCTTGCTGTCGGCATGCCTGGAAGAGTTGAGCAAGCTGGGCGTGGCCGATGAAGATATCCTGCACGTGACCGTGCCGGGCGCCCTGGAAATCCCACTGATTCTGCAAAAAATGGCGGAAACCGAGCAATTCGACGCCCTGATCGCACTGGGCGCCGTGATTCGCGGTGAAACCTACCACTTCGAGCTGGTATCGAACGAATCGGGCGCGGGCATCACGCGCGTCGGTCTCGATTACGGCATCCCGATCGCCAACGCAGTGTTGACGACCGAAAACGACGAGCAGGCGGAAGTGCGCATGCTGGTCAAGGGAGCCGAAGCGGCACGCGTGGCAGTGGAAATGGCTAATCTGGCGCAAGCGCTGGAAGAGTTGCAAGACACAGACGAGGACTAATCGTGCTTGCGCCGCAGTGTGCTGCCTGGCAGCACACCGTGGTATTCGTCACTATCTGCAGTACATACGTATTTAAAAACAGGTAACAATCATGACTGAGAAAAATTTGCTCGCCAATCCCAGCAAAAACCGCACGCCGCGTCACCGCGCGCGCGAGTTTGCGCTGCAGGGCTTGTACCAGTGGCTGCTGAACAATGAAGACGCGACCACCGTCGTGAACAATATTCGCGCGGCACACGGTTTCGACAAGGCCGATGGCGATCATTTCACGGTGCTGCTGTACGGCGCCATCAAGGATTCGCTGGCGCTGCGCGAAAGCATGGCACCATTGATCGACCGCAATATCGCGGAACTGTCGCCCATCGAACACGGCATCCTGCTGATCGGCGCTTTCGAGCTGAAGAACAACATGGAAATCCCGTACCGCGTCGTCATCAACGAAGCGGTCGAACTGGCCAAGTCGTTTGGCGGTATCGACGGCCACAAGTATGTGAACGGCGTGCTGGATAAATTGGCAGTGAAATTCCGCGAGGAAGAAGTCAACGCCAACAAGCGCAAGTGATCGAGTAAGTAGTTCCTGCGGCTGTTGCCGCAGGGCAGTAAAAAAGCCACCGGCACTTGTGAACTGAACCCCGAAAGTTGGACACCAACTTTCGGGGTTTTTCTATGGCTAAGCATAGTACGCAGTTCAAGCTGGATGTGGTTCAGCAATGCATGCGGGGTGAGGCAGGAGTCCAAACAATCGCCCGGCAACATGGTCTGGATCATGCCATGGTTCGGCAATGGCTTCATTTATTTAACCTGCACGGACAGGCTGGCTTAAGCAAAAAGTTTAGCCACTACCCGGCCGAGCGACGGTTGCAGGTGCTCGAGCACATGTGGGCCAACCAGCTCTCCTATCGTCAGACCGCGGCGGTATTCAATATCCGTAGTCCCTCTTGCATCCCTGCCTGGGAGCGCTGCTATCATAGCGGTGGTATAGACGCCCTGAAGCCGCGACAGCGCGGCAGACCGACAAAGATGCCCACTTCTCAACCGCCCCAGCCTCAACCCCATGTGGATGATGCAACCCGTAGCCGCGAAGAACTGCTCGCCGAGGTGAATTTCTTGCGCATGGAGAACGCCTATCTAAAAAAGTTGAAAGCCTTGGTTCAGCAGCAAGAGCAGCAGACAACAGCGCGCAAAAAGCGCAAGTAGTTGGCGAACTAAGGCAACAATTTCCGCTGGCGGCCTTGCTCAAGCTCGCGGCCCTGCCGCGCAGCACCTTTTACTATCAGCAGAAGGTGGCGCAGGTAGCCGACAAGCATCAGGCACTGAAGCAACAAATTCGTTCCATTTTCGCCCGCCATCAAGGGCGTTATGGATATCGGCGCGTGACGTTGGCGATTCGGCAGCTGGGCCTGCAGGTCAATCATAAGACCGTTCAAAGGCAGATGGTCCAGTTAGGGTTGAGGTCCTTGGTGCGCCCCAAGAAATATCGCTCGTACAAGGGCGAAGTGGGGCAGGCGGCGGCGAATGTCTTGCAGCGCCAATTTCAGGCGCAGGCAGCCCATCAGAAATGGGTGACGGACGTGACGGAGTTTAACGTTGCCGGCGAGAAGCTGTATCTGTCGCCGGTGATGGACCTGTACAACGGGGAAATCGTGGCGTTTGAAACGTCCAGGCGGCCCGTGTTCAAACTGGTGAGCGCGATGCTCCAGAAAGCGCTGGCCAAACTGAAGGCGAAAGACAAACCCATGCTGCACTCTGACCAGGGATGGCAATATCGGATGCCTGCTTACCAGAAAATGCTGCGCGATAAGGGTGTGGAGCAAAGCATGTCCCGTAAGGGAAACTGCCTCGACAACGCAGCCATGGAAAGCTTCTTTGCCGTGCTCAAGACGGAGTTCTTCTACCTGAACAAGTTCAGCAGTGTCGATGAATTGCAGCGTGGCATCAAACAGTACATCCACTACTATAATCACGAGCGTATCAAGCTCAAATTAAAAGGGCTGAGTCCTGTGCAATACAGAACTCAGCCCTTGTCCACCTAGTAAATAAACTAAACCGTCCAACTATTTGGGGTCAGTTCACTTTTGCGTGCGGTGGCTTTTTCATTGGGTGCTATTTTCGAGTGCTGCTTTTTGGATGCCCCTGTGAGGGCTTTTAAAGGGTCACAGGCCGGCGATCTCGTTGTGAGGCAGTACTTTGATGGTGATGCCGCTTTCCGCTGCAGGGGCCTTGGCTGGCGCTGGCGTGTTCGATGCCATCACCGGCGTCGTGGTCGGTACGCGCTGGCCGGCGGACACTTGTTTCAGGCGGCGGTATTCAGCCAGCACGCGCGAGCCGTAGCCCGAGTCGGTGGCGAAGTTGGCGGCGCCCACGTAGGTTTTCAAGCCCGCTTCGACGGAACCGCCACGCGTGACGTAGTCTTTCAGGATCAGGGAGCCGACGCGGATGTTGGCGACCGGGTTCAAGGCTGCTTGTACGCCGCCCATTTCCTGGAAGCGCTCATGGTGCACTTTCGACATGACTTGCATCAAGCCTTGCGCGCCGACCGGGCTTTCCGCAAACGGATTCAAGCCTGATTCGATGGCCATCACGGCCAGGATCAGCAGCGGGTCCAGCTTGATTTCGCGGGCCGTCAGGTAAGCCGTCGAGACGAGCATATTGGTCGCATCGTTGGCCACGCGGTAGCGCTTGGAGAGCCAGTTGGTGACCCATTGCTGCTGCTTTTGCGTGCCCAGCAAGGCTTTTTCTTCCTTGCTCAGCGGCGCGTCGCTGGCGGCGGCCGTTTGCACGGAAGCGGGCGCTTCCATCAGTGCGGACAGGGCCGGTGCTTCAACGGCTTGCGCTTCCGCCATCGGCAGCGGGAACAGGCTGTGCGTCAATTGCTTGCCCAGGTCCGGGCGGAACATCAGCAGGGCGATCAGTGCCAGGGCGGAAATGCCGAACACTGTCAGTGCGTGTTGTGCCGTGGTCAAAACGCCACGTGCCGAAATGGCTTGTGCGCGGGCGCGCAAACGCGCCAACGCTGGCTGGCCAGCCACGGTTGAAGCAGGCAATGCTGCTTCAGTGCTACGATGAGTCATAGAGTTCCCCGAAATGTCGCGTCAACAGGCAGTCCCTCCGCGGTGTCGCGGTGTTGTGGGTACTGCCAATGCCGTGCATCAGAAATATCATCGTTTCCGCCGCGTATGGATGCGTGCGAGAAACGCCGTCATTGCTTGCTTGAGCTGATCGGTCCCGTTTTGGTATTGGATCAGTCGCAATACAACTTTTACCGGGGGTAAGGCAGACGCCTTTTGAAAACACTCCTTAAAATGTCATGTGGAGCCCCGACTCCGTGAATGAAAGAGAAACGCTAAAATCAAGCTCTGGGCCGGCGTGCTCTTTCAAGTTGGGCGAATTGTAGAAGCCGTTTTATATCAAGTCAATACTAACGAATCGTTTCTTTATTACTTTTATGTCTTACTTTTTGACTTGCATTGTGCCAAAAGCCAATAAAATCAATTACTTGGCATAGATCCTTCAGCAACGGCGTCCGACGTCAAAAAAAATTAAAAACACATGAAATATTCAGATTTGCGAGATTTTATTTCTCAACTGCAACAAATGGGTGAACTTAAGCCCATTTCGACCCCCATTTCACCGATTTTGGAGATGACGGAAGTTTGCGACCGCACCTTGCGCGCAGGCGGACCGGCCTTGCTGTTCAACAATCCGACGGGATACGACATGCCGGTGCTGGGCAATCTGTTCGGCACCACGCGCCGCGTGGCGCTGGGCATGGGCGCGGAAGACGTCAGCGAGTTGCGCAAGATCGGCCATGTGCTGGCGCGCCTGAAGGAGCCGGAACCGCCGAAGGATTTCAAGGATCTGCTGGGCCTGGGCTCGCTGGTGAAATCGGTGTGGGACATGTCGCCAAAAGAGTTGCGCGGCGCGAAGTGCCAAGGAAATTGTCTGGGAAGGCAACGACGTCGACCTGGCGCGCCTGCCGATCCAGCATTGCTGGCCTGGCGACGTCGCCCCCCCTGATCACCTGGGGCCTGGTGATCACCAAGGGTCCGAACAAGAAGCGGCAAAACCTGGGCATCTACCGCCAGCAGGTATTGGGGCGCAACAAGGTCATCATGCGCTGGCTGGCGCACCGGGGCGGGGCGCTGGACTTCCGCGAGCACGCCATTCAAAGCAAGGGCAAGCCGTATCCGATCGCCGTCGCGCTGGGCGCCGATCCCGCTACTATATTAGGGGCCGTCACGCCGGTGCCGGACAGCCTGTCCGAATACCAGTTCGCCGGCTTGCTGCGCGGCAGCCGCACCGAATTGGTAAAAGCGATTGGCAGCGAGCTGCGCGTGCCCGCGTCGGCCGAGATCGTGCTCGAAGGCCATATCTATCCGGATGAAAACCATCCGAGCGGCTACGAGCATGCGCTGGAAGGGCCGTATGGCGACCATACGGGCTACTATAATGAGCAGGACAGTTTCCCCGTGTTCACCATCGACCGCATCACCATGCGCCGCGACCCGATCTATCACTCCACGTATACAGGCAAGCCGCCGGACGAGCCGGCCGTGCTGGGCCTGGCGCTGAACGAAGTGTTCGTGCCGCTGCTGCAAAAGCAGTTCAGCGAAATCACGGATTTCTATCTGCCGCCCGAAGGCTGCAGCTACCGCATGGCCGTGGTGCAGATCAAGAAACAGTACGCGGGCCACGCCAAGCGCGTGATGTTCGGCGTGTGGAGCTTCCTGCGTCAGTTCATGTATACCAAGTTCATCGTCGTGGTCGACGAAGACGTGAATATCCGCGACTGGAAAGAAGTCATCTGGGCCATCACCACGCGGGTCGACCCGATTCGCGACACGACCCTGGTCGACAACACGCCCATCGATTACCTGGACTTCGCCTCGCCGGTCAGCGGCCTGGGCAGCAAGATGGGCATCGATGCGACGAATAAATGGCCGGGCGAGACAACGCGCGAGTGGGGCACGACGATTGCCATGACGCCGGAAGTGAAGGCGAAGGTGGATGGGATTTGGCAGGAGCTGGGGTTGTAAGGCCAACCCGATTTCGGATGCCGGGGTCGTACCCTCAGGGTACGACCCCAGATTTTGCTTCTGGGTTTGGCCCGACTGCGCGGCAATTTCCCAATCTTGCGCAGGTCGGTTATAATTGTCCCCGGCGGGCCCCTGCGCATCGTGGCATGGCTAACCTGGTCAGGTCGGGAACGAAGCAGCCACGGCTATTAACCATGAGTGCCGCAGATCAGGCTCGCCTCCTTCGGGAATGTTTTATCAGGATCAACAATCAAGCTGCCATGGGCAGCTTTTTTGCTTTTACGGCCCCGTTTTCTTGCCGGCCCGCAGCACTGCCGGGCTTGCCGGGCTTGCCGTGTTTTCCCTGTTTCTACCTGGCCATGTTATACAATTGCTGCTTTGCCGCGTTTGCCATATTGGAATGGCCCGGCCATGAGGCTTGCGCCCGCCGCGCAGGATCACCCGCAAAATCGCATGGTAAAATCTCAGCATGTCCTATCAAGTCCTCGCCCGTAAATACCGCCCCAAGAATTTCGAGACGCTCGTCGGCCAGGAGCACGTCGTGCGCGCGCTCACGCATGCCTTGCACAGCGGCCGATTGCATCACGCCTACCTGTTCACGGGCACGCGCGGCGTCGGCAAGACGACCCTGTCGCGCATCCTGGCCAAGTCGCTCAATTGCATCGGCCCCGATGGCACGGGCGGTATCACGGCCCAGCCTTGCGGCGTGTGCGAAGCGTGCACGGCGATCGATGCGGGACGTTTTGTCGACTATATAGAGATGGATGCGGCGTCGAACCGCGGCGTCGATGAAATGGCGCAGCTGCTCGAGCAAGCCGTGTATGCGCCAAGCAATGCGCGCTTCAAGGTCTACATGATTGATGAGGTGCACATGCTGACGAACCACGCGTTCAATTCCATGCTGAAGACCCTGGAAGAACCGCCCGAGCACGTCAAGTTCATCCTGGCCACGACGGATCCGCAAAAAATTCCCGTCACCGTGCTGTCGCGCTGCCTGCAGTTCAATCTCAAGCAGATGCCGCCCGGCCACATCATCAGCCACCTGGACAATATCCTGGGACAAGAGGGCATCGCCTTTGAACAGCCGGCCTTGCGCCTGCTGGCCCAGGGTGCGCACGGTTCCATGCGCGACGCGCTGTCCCTGACGGATCAGGCCATCGCGTATGCGGCCGGTGAAGTCACGCTCGACGCCGTGCAAGGCATGCTGGGTGCGCTCGACCAGTCTTACCTGGTGCGCCTGCTCGACGCGCTGGCGCAGCAGGATGGCGCCGACTTGCTGGCCGTGGCCGACGAAATGGCCTCGCGCAGCCTGTCCTACAATGGCGCCCTGCAAGACCTGGGCACCTTGCTGCACCGTATTGCGCTGGCGCAAACCGTGCCCGCCGCATTGCCGCAGGATTTGCCGGAATACGCGGACATCGTGCGTCTGGCTGCCGCGTTTGACGCGGAAGAAGTCCAGCTGTTTTACCAGATCGCCGTGCATGGCCGCAATGAACTGGGCCTGGCGCCCGACGAATATGCGGGCTTTACCATGACCCTGCTGCGCATGCTGGCCTTTCGGCCCGGCATAGGCGGCGCCGAAGGCGTGCCGGCCGCAGCACCAGCCTCCGTGCCGGGCAATCGTCCCGCTGCCGTGGCCGCCGCACGCGCCGCGGCAGGGGCATCCGCACCGGCAGCCCGCGCCGCCACGAACAGCGTGGCCAGCCACGCGGCCGTGACACCGCCCGCCGTGGTCGCAGCCGCCGCCAGCATGGCGCGCAGCGAAGCGCCGCCGCCACGCGCAGCGGCGCCGGCACCGGCACCTGTAGCAGCCCCGGCGCCAGCACCAGTGCCGCCGCCTGCCGCTGCTCCCGCTGCGGCTGCCCCGGCAGCCTCGGGCGCCCCGATCAGTTCCGCCCGCGCCGCCATCAATGCGGCGCTGGAAGCGGCCCGCGCCGCCTCGAAAGGCCGTCCGGGCAGCGCGCCATCGGCGCCATCGTCGGCGCCCAAGCCAGCCGCACCGGCACCGGCAGCGGAACCTGTCGCCGCTGCGCCAGCCCCGGCTGCACCCGTCCCGGCAGCACCGCCAACGCCCGCCGCCGCGAAAGCACCTGCGCCGTGGGACGATGCGCCACCGGTCGCCGTGATGGATGCACCCGCGCCCGTGCAACAGGCACGTCCTGCCGCACCTCCGCCACAGCAGGCGCCCGCCGACGACGACTTGCCGCCGTGGGTCACCGAATTTTCCGACGACAGCGCCTCGGCCGCCGTGTCGGCGCCCGCTGCGCAAAGCAGCGAGCAGCCGGCCGTCATCATGCCGCAGCGTGCCGCCAAGCAAGCCGCGCCCAGCGGACCGTATGTGATCACGCCCGTGCCGGGCCTGGACTGGGACGGCAACTGGCCGGCCGTCGCCGCCGTGCTGCCCCTGCGCGGCATAGCCCAGCAATTGGCCGTGCAGGCCGAGCTGATCGAATGCCTGCACGACGGCCACAGCACCACGTTCCGCCTGCGCGTGCCGATCGACACGTGGCGCAGTCCGGCCAACGTGGAAAAACTGGCGGCCGTGCTGAGTGAGCGTTTCGGCCGCAAGGTCAATGTCGACACGGAACTGGGCGCCGTCTGGTACACGGCCAGCGCGGAAGCGCAGGCCCACCGCGAGGCGTGCCAGCTGCAAGCGGAAGAAACCATCGCCAGCGATCCCTTCGTGCTCGACATGAAGCGTGCATTCGACGCTTTTGTTGTGCCGGGAACGATTACCCCTGCACCGGCCGGCTCCGCCGCGCCGACCCTGCATTGATGATTAACAAAACTCACAAACTGAATTGAACGGAGCATTCTCATGATGAAAAATCAACTGGCTGGCCTGATGAAGCAGGCGCAAGCAATGCAAGACAACATGAAAAAGGCCCAGGAACAACTGGCCTTGGTGGAAGTGGAAGGCCAGTCCGGTGCCGGCCTGGTGAAAATCGTCATGACGTGCAAGAACGACGTCAAGCGCGTCTCCATCGACCCGTCCTTGCTGGCCGACGACAAGGACATGCTGGAAGACCTGGTCGCCGCCGCTTTCAACGACGCCGTGCGCAAGGCGGAAGCGACGTCAGCTGAAAAAATGGCAGGCTTGACTGGCGGCATGAACTTGCCAGCCGGCTTCAAAATGCCATTCTGATGCACTACCGCATGCGCTCGATCTGTGGCACGGGGCAGGGTTGATCCATGTCCAAGTCGCTTGAATTTTTGACCGAGGCGCTGCGGCGCCTGCCCGGCGTCGGCCCCAAGTCGGCGCAGCGGATGGCGTTTCATTTGTTGCAGCACGATAGGGAAGGCGCGGCCATGCTGTCGCGCGCCCTGTTCCAGGCCGTCGATGCCGTGCATCACTGCGGCCTGTGCAATACCTTTACCGAACATGAAGTGTGCGAGACCTGTCTCGACGAAGAGCGCGACAAGCGCTTGCTGTGCGTGGTGGAAACGCCCGCCGACCAGCTGATGATCGAGCAGACGCTCACCTACAAGGGCCTGTATTTCGTCCTCATGGGCAGACTGTCTCCGCTGGACGGCATCGGCCCGAAAGATATCCACCTCGAAAAACTGCTGAACCGCGCTAATGATGGCGTGGTCGGTGAAGTGGTGCTGGCCACCAACTTCACGAATGAAGGCGAAGCGACGGCCCATTACATCAGCGAAATGCTGAAGGCGCGGGGCTTGCGCGTGAGCCGCCTGGCCCGCGGCGTGCCCGTGGGCGGCGAACTGGAATACGTCGACGCGGGCACGATTGCCCGCGCGATGCTCGACCGCAGGGCAACCTGAACTGATCTCTATGACTGAACCCTCCGCGAATACTGGTCCTTTAAAAGGTATCAAAGTCCTTGAACTGGGCACCCTGATCGCGGGGCCTTTCTGCGCCCGCATGCTGGCCGAATTCGGCGCCGACGTGATCAAGATCGAATCGCCCGATGGCGGCGACCCCATCCGTACCTGGCGGGTGCTGAAGGATGGCACCTCGCTATGGTGGTCGGTGCAGGCGCGCAACAAGAAAAGTTTAACGCTGAACCTGAAGTCGCCCGAAGGCCGTGCCATCGCTCGCCAGCTGGCCTTGGAAGCGGACATCATTATCGAGAACTACCGCCCCGGCGTGCTGGAAAAGTGGGATCTCGGCTACGAACAGCTCAAGCAGATCAAACCGTCCCTGATCATGGTGCGCCTGTCCGGCTTTGGCCAGACGGGGCCGATGAAGGACTTGCCCGGTTTCGGTGCCATCGGCGAGTCGATGGGCGGCTTGCGCTATGTCTCCGGCTTTGCCGACCGTCCGCCCGTGCGCGTCGGCGTGTCCATTGGCGACTCCGTGGCGGCCCTGCACGGCGTGATCGGCGCCATGATGGCCTTGCGCCACCGCGACGTGACGGGTGGGGCGGTGTCCGGCGAAGGCCAGATGGTCGACGTGGCCCTGTATGAATCCGTGTTCAACCTGATGGAGTCGCTGGTGCCCGAATACGACCAGGCGGGCGTCGTGCGCGAACGCACGGGCGGCTCCTTGCCCGGCATCGTGCCATCGAATACCTACACGACGGGCGACGGCGAAAACATCGTGATTGCAGGCAACGGCGACGCCATCTTCAAGCGTCTGATGCTGGCCATGGGCCGCATCGACATGGCGGGTGACCCGCAACTGGCGCGCAACGACGGCCGGGTGGCGCGCACGCAGGAGATCGACGACGCCATCGGCGCCTGGTGCGCCACGCACACCATCGATAGCGCGCTGGCCGTGCTGAAAGCTGCCGACGTACCAGCCGGCAAAATCTACTCCGTGCGCGACATGATGAGCGACCCGCAATTCCTTGCCCGCGAGATGTTCGAACAGCACCAGTTCCCCGACGGCACGCCCGTCAAATTGCCCGCCATCAGCCCGAAACTGTCCGCCACGCCGGGCAAGACCCAGTGGCTGGGGCCGACCCTGGGCCAGCACAACGACGAGGTGCTGGCGTCGCTGGGGTTTGATGCGGCAGCCATCGCGCGGCTGAAGGCTGATGGGGTGGTGTAGTGGGATGATGTTTGGAAAGTAGGTCGGGTAGGTCGGATTAGCGGCGTAGCCGCGTAATCCGACACCACCACCGGCCAAGTTAACAATGTTGTCGGCTTACGCGCTTCGCGCTAAGCCGACCTACGCAACTCACTGATACTTGTCATGCATCGATTTTTCCGCACCGCGCTTGCCCTGGCGTCTGCCGCCATCCTTCTTTCCGCCTGTACCAGCTTCCCCCACGACGCGCCGGTCACAGGCCTGCGCCTGATCGGCGAACAGCGCATCGCACTCAAATACGCGTTCGAGGGCACCTCGGTGGGCGGCCTGTCCGGCATCGATTACGACGCTTCCAACAACAGCTGGGTGATGGAAAGCGATGACCGCTCGGCAATCAATCCAGCCCGCTTCTACCGTGCCGCGCTGCACTACGACAGCAAGGCGTTTACGGGCGTGACCTTGAACAGCGTGCATTTCTTCACGCAGCCCGATGGCAGCCGCTATCCGAACCTGGCGCATGCCAGGCTGGAGCAGGGCGACCAGGTGGCCGACATCGAAACCATCCGCGTCGATCCGCAGGACGGCAGCCTGTGGTACGGCAGCGAAGGCAACCGCAAGGTGGGCTTGCACCCGTTCGTGCGCCATGCCGATAGTGGCGGCCACTACCTGAGCACCTTGCACACGCCCCCCATGTTCAAGGTCTCGCAGGAAGCAACGGGATCGCGCAACAACTTGAGTTTTGAAGCGCTGTCGTTTTCGTCGGATGGCAAGAGCTTGTGGCTGGGCATGGAAGCGGCGCTGTACCAGGATGGCCCGCTGGCCACGCCCGACATCGGCTCCGTCGTGCGCATCACGCGCCTGGACCGCGCCGGTACCGTGCTGGGCCAGTATGCATATGCTATCGAGCCGGTGGCGTCGCGGCCGGCGCCGGGCAAGGAAGCGGACAATGGCGTGTCGGAAATCCTTGCCGTCAACGGTCACCAGTTGCTGGTGGTGGAGCGGGCCGGCGTGGAACACGCCGATGGCGTGTATACGAACCACGTGCGCGTGTATGCAATGGACACGGATGGCGCCACCGATATCCAGGCCATTCCGGCCCTGGCAGGTGCGACGTACGTGCCGGCGCGCAAGCGCCTGTTGCTGGACCTGGAAAAGACCGGCCTGGCACGGGTCGACAATATCGAAGGCATCAGCTGGGGCCCGCGCCTGGAAAACGGCCGCCGCAGCCTGGTGATGATTTCCGACGATAATTTCAACGCCCAGCAAGTCACGCAAATCCTTGCCTTCGAAGTGCTCTAGTTTCCAGGCTGGCCAGCTGGCCCCTCTGCCTGGCCAGCATGGCCGTGATCGTATCGTGCGGCGACGGGTGGCCCAGGAAGTATCCCTGCGCCATGTCGCAGCCGTATTCTTCCAGCATCAGCAGCTGCTCGTCCGTTTCCACGCCCTCGGCCACCACCACCATTTTCAAGCCATGCGCCATGGCGATGATGGCGCGCGTGATGGCCGCGTTTTCCGTATCCTGCGGCAAGCCGGCGATAAAACTCTTGTCGATTTTCAAGGCCCGCACGTCGAAGCGTTTCAAGTAATTCATTGACGAGTATCCCGTGCCGAAGTCATCGATCGACAGGTACACGCCGATGCCGCGCAATTGCTCCAGGGTCACCATGGTGGCGCGCGCATCGTCCATCAAGGTTCCTTCCGTCAATTCCAGTTCCAGCAGGCGCGCATCGAGGCCCGTGTCGGCCAGGGCCGAGAGCACGATTTGCATCAGGTTTTCATCCTTGAATTGCTTTGCCGACAGGTTGACGGCCATGCGGATGGCCCGCCCGCCATCGTTTTGCCACGCCTTGGCCTGGTTGCACGCCGTGCGCAGCACCCATTCGCCGATGGGCACGATCAGCCCCGTCTCTTCGGCCAGCGGGATGAATTCCGTGGGCGAGATGATGCCCCGTTCCGGATGGCGCCAGCGGATCAGCGCTTCCACGCCGACGATCTGCGTGCTGGGCACGTCGATCTGCGGCTGGTACAGCAGGTACAGCTCGTTGTTCTGCAAGGCCTTCCTCAAGCCCACTTCCATCTTGACGTGGCTCATGATTTCCATCGTCAGCGAAGAACTATAGAGCTTGGCGTTGTTCTTGCCGCAGTTCTTCGCGTGGTACATCGCCGTGTCCGCATATTTGAGCAGCGAGTTGCAGTCCTCGCCATCTTCCGGATACAGCGAGATGCCGATGCTGGCCGTGACGAAAATCTCGTGCCCCTCGATCATGAAGGGCCGGCGCATGGCTTCCTTGACGCGATGCGCCACGTTCAGCGCGTCTTCCACGCGCTCCAGATCGGGTATCAGGATCGTGAATTCGTCGCCGCCCAGGCGCGCCAGGTTGCTGCCGCCGAAGACGGCTTCAAACTCGTGTTCGGCGCGCAGCACCAGGTCGCTGGGGCGGATGGTTTCGCGCAGGCGCTCGGACACCACCTTGAGCAAATGGTCGCCCACGTCGTGGCCCAGGGTGTCGTTGATGCGCTTGAAGGCATCGAGGTCCATGAACAGCACGGCGAATTTTTTGTCGTATTCTTTCGAGCGCAGCAGCTCGCGTTCCAGCGTTTCCAGGAACGCTTGCCGGTTGGGGATGCCCGTCAGGCTGTCGCAATAGGCCAGGCGGCGGATCTGCTCTTCCGTGCGCTTGCGTTCGCTGATATCGCGCACCAGGCCCAGGACTTCATCGGCTCCCGTCGCCACCAGGCGCGCCTCGAAATGGCGCGTGCTGTCTTCGTGCGTGAGCGTGTAGTCGACCGAGCCGATATGCTGCGTGGCCAGTACGGCGTGCGCCTGGTCGAGCAGGCGCGCGGCGATTTCGGGCGGCAGCACGTCGCGGATATGGCTGCCCACGCAGTCGGTGATGGAAAAGCCGGCGCTGGCGTCGTGACCCTGTTCGTAGTCGAGATAAAAGCCTTCGCGGTTCAGGCGAAAGAAGGTGTCGGGGATGGCGGCCAGCACGGCGCGGTTGTGCGCGTCGGCGATGCGCAGGCGGGCGATGGCGTCGCTGGCGCGCAGCACGTACAGCACGCGGTGTCCGAGGATGGGCCAGTTGATGGGTTTGGAAATGAAGTCTGTGGCGCCCACCTCGTAGGCGCGCGTGACGGCTTCGAGTTCGTCGCCGCCCGTGACCATGATGATGGGCACGGTGCCGCCCACTTCCTGGTGGCGGATTTCGCGGCACACGGCAAAGCCGTCCATGGCCGGCATGTCGACGTCGAGCATGACCAGGTCCGGGCCGCTGTGCTTGTAACTGGCCAGCGCCTGCACGCCGTCTTCGGCCTCGATCACGTCCAGGCCCACCTGCGTGAGCATCTGCCGCATCAGCAGGCGCATCACGGGATCGTCGTCGGCCACCAGCACCAAGCCGCGGGGAGGGGAGAGAGGCGCTGTCATGTCAGTGTTCCTTCACGAGGATGGCGTTCAGCGATTCGCGTACGGCCAGGAAGGCTTGCTGCATCTGCAGCAGCAGGGGAGCCGCGCCCTCGGTGCTGCCGGCGCGGCCCAGTTTTTCCATCTCCTTGCACAGCTGCGCCAGGCCGTCGGCGCCCACGTTGGCGCTGCTTGACTTCAGGCTGTGCGCCACCTTGCGCAGCGCTTCCGCATCGGCGCCGGCAATCGCTGCGCGCATGGCGCTCAACTGGCGCGGCGTCTCGCCGACGAAGGCCTGGATGACCCGTTCAAGCAGCGCATCGCCATCCGTGCCGGACAGGGCGCGGATGTTTTCCAGCGCTTGCCGGTTCAGCGGCTGGCCGGCTGGCGTGGGCTGCGGCGCGGGAGGCGTCTCTGGCGGCGTTTGTTGCTCTGGCGCTTCGCTGTGGTGCACGGTAGCCGCGCGCGGCAGGGTGATCCAGCGCGCGATCGTGTGGCCCAGGTCCTGCTGCGTGAACGGTTTGCTCAGGTAATCGTCCATGCCGGCCGCCAGGCATGCTTCGCGGTCGCCCTGCAGCGCATTGGCCGTGATGGCGACGATGGGCAGCACGCGCGCGTGGCCGCAGTGCTGTTCATGGCGGCGGATTTCCGCCGTGGCGGCAAAGCCATCCATCACGGGCATCTGGCAATCCATCAGGATCAGATCGAAATCCTCGGCCTGTGCCGCCTGCAAGGCTTCTTCGCCATTGCGCGCGCAGACGACATCGAGGCCCAGGCTATCGAGCATGGCCAGCGCCACTTCCACGTTGACGGGATTGTCCTCGGCCAGCAGCACGCGGCGGCGCTGGCGCCGGCCCACCTGACGGGGGGCGTGCGTCGGATGGATGCGCATGCCCTCGCTGACGCGCGGCGGCGTGACGATGCAGTCGAACAGGTCGCATTCGCGGGCCGGCTTGATCAGCTGGTAGGCCACGCCCGCCTCGCGCCGCTGCACCGGGTCGGCCGCCGCCTGTTCCGTGCTCAGCAGTAGCAGCCTGAGGTCGGCCAGCAGCGGGTCGCTCTTGATGTTGGCGGCCAGGGCCAGGCCGCTGGTGCGCGGCAACTCCATGTCGAGCAGGGCCACGGCATATGGCGTGCCCGCCTGCGCGGCCGCGCGCAGCTTGCCCAGGCAGTCGCTGGCCGTGCCGGCGCTGTCGCTGACGATGTGCCAGCTGGCCAGTTGCCGCTCCAGCACGGCGCGCGTGGCGGGTGTGTGGTCGACGATCAAGGCGCGTAACCCTCGCGTGGTTTTCAGGTTGAAGGACGGGTCATCGCTGTCGACCCGCCGCTTATCGAAATTTACTTCGAACCAGAAGATCGACCCTTGCGTTAAAGCATTATCAACGCCGATAGTGCCACCCATCAGCTCCACCAGCTGTTTCGAGATCGTCAGTCCCAGGCCCGTGCCGCCGTGCTTGCGCGTGGTCGAGCCGTCCGCCTGCGAGAACGATTCGAAGATGCGCGTCTGCGCTTCGCTCGACACGCCGATGCCCGTGTCGTGCACCTCGAAGCGCAAGCCCACGCTGGGCGCGTCTTCGCCGCAGACGGTCACTTTCACGGTGACCTTGCCCGTTTCCGTGAACTTGATGGCGTTGCCCAGCAGGTTGACGATGATCTGGCGCAAGCGGTTCGGGTCGCCGCAGATGGCGATCGGGATGTCAAACGCGATGTCGAATTCCAGGCTGATGTTTTTCGCTTCCGCCTGCGGCGCGAACACGTGTTCTATGTCGTCGAGCAATTCGCGGAAATTGAAGCGGATGTATTCCACGCTCAGCTTGCCCGCCTCGATCTTGGAAAAGTCGAGGATGTCGTTGATGATCACCAGCAAATTCTGTCCCGAACGCTGCACCATGCTCGTGTAGTGGCGCTGCTGCGGGCTCAAAGGGCTGGCCAGCAGCAGCTCCGTCATGCCCAGCACGCCATTCATCGGCGTGCGGATTTCATGGCTCATGGTGGCAAGGAAGGCGCTTTTCGCCTGGCTGGCCGCCTCGGCCGCATCCTTGGCTTTTTCCAGCTGCGCCGTGCGCACGCCCACCTGGCGCTCGAGCTGGTCGCGGTAATTGGCCAGGGTGCTGTCGCGGCTGTCGATCTGCGCCAGCATGTCGTTGAAACTGTCGATCAGCACGCCCAGCTCGTCGCTGCGCTGGTGCGCGATGCGGTGGCTGTAGGTCTGGCTGCTCGACACCTTTTGCGCCGTGTCGATCAGCTTGGTGATCGGTTCGGCGATCACGCTCTTGAAGCGCCGCGCCAGGAAGACGGCGATCAGGAAGGACAGCACCGTGGCGCCGCCGATGGCGCCCACGTGGCGGCCGATGTCGCGCCACATGTGGTTCAGGTCCGCCTCGATCAGCACGGCGCCGATGATCTGTTGCGGCTCGCCTGGCCGGTAGACGGGACGGTACAAGCGCATGGCCGGCGCCAGGGTCGTGCCCGAGCCTTGCGTGACGGGCTGCACGGCCATGTCGGCCAGCAAGGCCGGATCCATGTCTTCCGGCGCCGCCAGGCCGTCTGCGTGCTGCGACGCACGGTACAGGGCGAACAAACGCCCGCCCTTGTCGAACAGGGCCGCCTGGGCCACCTCGTCGCGCGCGGCCAGCGCGGCCAGCACCTGTTCCGCCTGCGCCTGCGCCGATTTACCCGCCAGCAAGGGCGCCGCGCTGGCCGCGCCGATCACGCTCGCCAGCGACAGCAGCTGCTTGCCTTCATCGCTCTTGTGGCTGAGTACGGACGTCAGCGCAAACGCCACGAACACCAGCAGCAGCGCGCAGCCCGACGACAGTACCGAAATCATGGTCAGCTTCTGGCTGATGCTGGAGCGTTGGAAATTGAACATGAATTCGCTGCTTCCCCGGTCGCCCGTTGACTGTTATTTAATTCCTATTGGAAAAATATAGACGCGAAGACACACCCTGATATTGATGTGGGTCTAAGGGAGGAGAAGGGAGGGGAACTTACTGAAGATGAAACAACGAGGGCGCAACAATGGGGTCAGACCCGGCGGATCTGACCCCAGCACTTATATTAGCAACACCCTCCGCGTTTTCCCGCGCCACCATAGCGGGCTTCCTGCCGTTCGCGGAAAAACTCTTCATACGTCATCATCGGCTCGCCGGGATGGGTCACTTCCCGGTGCGCCACATAGGTGTCGTACTCGGGCAAGCCGCACATGAGCCGCATGCTTTGCCCCAGATACCGTCCAGCCTTGATGATTTCGTCGATCATCATTGCACCGTGGGCAAGGCCTGGAACGGCGTTTCCTTGGTGCTCGGCTGGCTGTCGGCGCGCGCCTTCAGAATCGTGCGGATGCCGAAGAACAGCACGCTGACGACGACGATGACGAAGAAGGCGGCCAGACCGGCGTCCAGGTAATCGTTGAAGATGATCTGCTGCATCTGCGCCACCGACTTGGCTGGCGCCAGCAGGGTGCCTTCATCGAGCGCCGCCGAATATTTCTTGGCGTGCGCGAGGAAGCCGACGCGCGGGTTGGCGTCGAAAATCTTTTGCCAGCCCGCCGTCAAGGTGCACAGCAGAAGCCAGATGGTCGGCGTGATGGTGACCCACGCATACTGGCCACGCTTCATCTTGAACAGCACGCAGGTGCCGAGGATCAGCGCAATCGCGGCCAGCATCTGGTTGGCGATGCCGAACAGCGGCCACAGGGTGTTGATGCCGCCCAATGGATCGACCACGCCCTGGTACAGAAAGTAGCCCCAGGCCGCCACGCACAGGCCCGTGGCCAGCAGGTTGGCGATGACGTTTTCCGTCTTTTTCAGGCTAGGCACGAAGCTGCCCAGCAAGTCTTGCAGCATGAAGCGGCCGGCACGCGTGCCCGCATCGACGGCCGTCAGGATGAACAGCGCTTCGAACAAAATCGCGAAGTGGTACCAGAAAGCCATCATGGCCTTGCCGCCGATGGCGCCGGACAGGATCTGCGCCATGCCGACGGCCAGGGTCGGTGCGCCGCCGGCGCGCGAGATGATGCTGTGCTCGCCAACGTCTTTGGCCGTCTGCGTCAGCATTTCCGGCGTGACATAGAAGCCCCATTGCGAGATCGCCTGAGCGGCGGACTCGGCCGTGGTGCCGATCAGGGCGGCCGGGCTGTTCATGGCGAAATAGATGCCTGGCTCGATGGTCGAGGCGGCCACCAGGGCCATGATGGCAACAAACGATTCCATCAGCATGGCGCCATAGCCGATGAAGCGGGCGTGGCTTTCGTTTTCAATCATCTTCGGCGTGGTGCCCGAGGAAATCAGCGCGTGGAAGCCGGAGACGGCGCCGCAGGCGATCGTAATGAACAGGAAGGGGAACAGATTACCCGACCAGACAGGGCCGGAGCCGTCGATGAACTTGGTCATGGCCGGCATTTTCAGGTAGGGCGCGACGACGATGATGCCGATGGCCAGGCCGAGAATCGTGCCGATTTTGAGAAAAGTAGACAGGTAGTCGCGCGGCGCCAGCAGCAGCCACACGGGCAGGACCGAGGCGATGAAGCCGTAGCCGATCAGCATCCACGTCAGTTCCGTTCCCGTGAACGTGAACATCGGACCGAGCACGGCGTGTTCCTGCACATACTGGCCGCCGATGATGGCCAGCATCAGCAAGACAAAGCCGATGATGGAAATCTCGCCGATGCGGCCGACGCGGATGAAGCGCGAGTACACGCCCATGAACAGGGCGATGGGGATCGTCGCCATCACGGTGAAGCTGCCCCATGGGGAGCCGGTCAGCGCCTTGACGACGATCAAGGCCAGCACGGCCAAAATGATGACCATGATCATGAAGCAGCCCAGGAGCGCGATCATGCCGGGAATTTCACCCAGTTCAGCCTTGATCAGGTCGCCCAGCGAGCGGCCATCGCGGCGCATGGAAATGAACAGCACGATGAAATCCTGCACGGCGCCGGCAAACACGACGCCAGCGAGTATCCACAGCATGCCGGGCAAATAGCCCATCTGTGCGGCCAGCACGGGGCCGACCAGGGGACCGGCGCCGGCAATCGCCGCGAAATGGTGGCCGAACAGCACATATTTGTTGGTCGGCACGTGGTCGAGGCCGTCGTTGTGCTTGAAGGCCGGCGTCATGCGGCGGGCATCCAGGCCCAGCACCTTGTCGGCGATGAACAGGCTGTAGAAACGGTAGGCGATCAGATAGACGCAGACGGCGGCGATGACGATCCAGATCGCGCTGATCGGTTCGCCACGTTGCAGGGCGACGACGCCCAGGGACCCAGCGCCTGCCAGCGCAAGCGCTGCCCAGCCGAGCTGTTTGAAAATGCGGTTCATGCTTCCTCCAGAGATTGACGGGCGCTGTGCCGTGCGATGATGTGTGCTGCCGAGCCTGGTCGTCGCCAGTTTGGGTGTGAATTGGGTGTATCTGCAGCTTATGGCGAGTATTCAGGAATCGTATAATCGATGCAAGCGCACGACTACGCAGTAACGCTCAGTATTACTACGCAGACCGATTGCCGCGCCGCGACGTAAAATCACGCATTCCCACCAGCATCGACGCCGCCCGAGCGCGCAAGGCCATGAAACTCAGACAGAAAGTCATCTTCCTGGCCATCACGCCGCTGATCCTCGCCCTGTGCGCCATCGCGTTTGCCGTGCGGCATCAGGCGATTACCCTGGCCGAGCAGCAGCGCGCCACCATCCAGCAGGCGTACTTGGCCAGCAAGGAGGCCGAACTCAAGCATTACGTGACCCTGGCCAGCCATTCCATCGCCTCCCTGTACCAGTCGGGGCGCAAGGATGACGCCACGCAAGAGGAGGCCAAGCGCATCCTGTCGGCCCTCAGCTATGGCGACGATGGCTATTTCTTCATCTATGATTTGCAGGGCAAGTCGCTGATGCATCCGCGCCAGCCCGAGCTGGTGGGGCAGAATTTGTGGCAATTGCGCGACGCCGAGGGCAATCTCACCATCCAGCGCCTGATGCAGCGGGCCAAGAGCGGCGGCGGTTTCGAGCGCTACAACTGGATCAAGCCGTCGAGCAACAAGTCCGCACCCAAGCTCGGCTATGTGATCCTGATGCCGGAGTGGGGCTGGATGATGGGTACCGGCATCTATATGGACGACGTGGACCAGGCGCTGGCCAAGGTCGACGCCCAGCAGTCGCGCAATATCCGCTCGACCATGGAGCTGATCGCCGCCATCGCCATCCTCGGCTCCCTGCTGGTGGCCGCCTGCGGCCTCGTGTTGAACTTGCGCGAATTGCGCGTGGCCGACGCCAAGCTGAAAGTGCTGGCGCAGAGGGTGGTCGAGTCGCAGGAGGAAGAGCGGGCGCGGCTGTCGCGCGACTTGCATGACGGCATCAGCCAGTGGCTGGTGTCGATCAAGCTGCAGATCGAGGCGGGCATCGCGCGCCTGGGTGGCAATGCTGAGCAGAAAGACAAGGCGCCCGCCACCTTCGAGCGGGCCGCCGAGCAACTGAACAAGGTGCTGGGCGAGGTGCGGCGCATTTCGCACAATCTGCGCCCGGCCATTCTCGACGACTTGGGCCTGGCCGCCGCGCTCGACCACCTGGTGCATGAATTTAACGACAGCAGCAGCGCGCAAGCCAGTTTCACGGCCAGCCCTGCGGCGGCGGGCGAGGGCTTGCCCGACATGGTCAATACCGTGTTGTTCCGCATCGCCCAGGAAGCGCTGACCAATTGCGAGCGCCATGCCCACGCCCGCGGCGTGGAAGTGAGCTTGCTCGAAGCGGGCAAGGCCGTGGAATTGCGCATCCAGGACAATGGCGGCGGCTTCGATTTCGACGGCATCGCCCTGCATCCGCAGCGCGGTATCGGCCTGCGCAACATGACGGAACGCATGGAAGCCATCGGCGGCAGCCTGCACATCACCTCGTCTCCGGCCGGCACCGTAGTGCTGGCGCGGCTTGAGCTTTCCACCACATTAAAATAGAGAACCATGACCGAGAAGATCAACATCCTGCTGGTGGACGACCACCCCCTCGTGCGCGACGGCTTGCGTGCGCGCCTGGAAGCGGTGGCGCATTTCGACGTGGTGGCCGAGGCGGGCGGGGCCGACGAGGCGCTGGCACAGGCGCGTCTCCACCAGGTGGACCTCGTGTTGATGGATATCAATATGCGCGGCATCAACGGCATCGAAGCGACGGCGCTGTTCAAGCAGGCGTTTCCGCAGATCGCCGTGCTGATCCTGTCCATGCACGACAAGCTCGAATATGTGTCGCAAGCCATCGCCGCCGGGGCGCGCGGCTATGTGCTCAAAGATGCTCCTGGGAAAGATATCGTCTTCGCCATCGAGACGGTGATGTCGGGCGGTATCTATTACAGCGCGGCGCTGGCGCGGCAGCTATCTCGTCCGCAAGTCCACGATTCCTTCCTCACCACGCGCGAGCAGCAGGTGCTGCAGCACATCGCCGGGGGCCAGTCGAACAAGCAGATCGCTCGCGCGCTGGACCTGAGCGTGCGCACGGTGGAGACGCACCGGTTGAACATCAAGCGCAAGCTCGGCATCGAAGGGCAGGCCGAATTGATCAAATATGCGGTCGAGCACGCGCATGGCGGCAGCGCCTGAGCATGCGCGCGCCGTGCCGGATTTTTGCCACACCCGCATGGCAGGCGGGTCTCGCGGGAGAATGTTCTTTTTGAACATTTATTGCCAAAATTAAACTGTTTCATGGGTGAGATTCGGATAGAATGATTCTCGCTGTCGAGGGCATCCCTGTCGGGCCAGGGTTGCCAATGCTGGTCAGTTTATTTACTATGGCGCCCTACCCACACTGAGATACCGATGTCAGCGTCTGAATCAAACCTGTTTCCGTTGGTGGGATTACAAGCAGTGGCCAATGCTCATAACGAGTGGGTCGCTGTCACCTTGCATGGTCCGCAGGCCTGGACGGCGCCGCTGCTGGCGGCGCTGGCCGCCGCCGATGCGTATGCCTTCCTGGCGCCGCTCGACTGCATCATTCCCCTGGCCGACCCGCATGGCGTGGACGAGGCCGTGCTGGCGCAACTGGCGCCGCAACGCACCATCTTCCGTTTGCCGGCGCATCTTGCCGGCGACAAGCAACTCCAGAAAAAATGCCAGCAATGGCGCGACGCCGGCTACCGCATCCTTCTCGATGGGGCCGAAGCCGGTCCCGTGGCGGCGGCGCAAGTCGATGCGCGCGCGCTGAGCTTTGACGCGGCGGGCGCACACCCGGCCCTGCACCAGCTGCTGCCCCTAGCGGGGCCGCACCTGGCCTACAACATCGCCGACGCGGGGCAGTTTTCTGCCTTGCAAGAACTTGGCGTGAGCTGGTTTGCCGGCGATTACGCCCTGCACCATGCGCGCCAGCAAAGCGAGCCGGAAGACGCCACGTCGCGGCGCCGCCTGCTGGCGCTGCTGGGCTTGCTGGCCCGTGATGCCGACGCGCACGAGCTGGAAGTGCCGCTCAAGCAAGACCCATCGCTCAGCTATCATTTATTGAAACTGGTCAATTCAGCCGCCTTTGGTTTCACGGCGCCGATTACCAGTTTCAGCCAGGCCATCACCTTGCTGGGCCGGCGCCAGCTGCAGCGCTGGCTGCAACTGCTGCTGTATGCGCGGCAACAGGACGACGGCAAGATCCACGCGCTGCTGCCGCTGGCGGCCGTGCGCGCGGCGCAGATGGAAGCGCTGTGCCAGCTGCGTGGCGGCGACCGCGACGCGCAAGACCTGGCCTTCATGGCGGGCGTGTTCTCGCTGCTCGACGTCCTGCTGGGCATGCCGATGGAAGAGATCATCGCCACCCTGAACCTGGCGCCCGCAGTGAGCGCCGCCTTGCTCGAACGCAACGGCGAGCTGGGCACCTTGCTGGCGCTGGTCGAAAGCGCCACGCCGCCGCCCGAAGGCTTGCGCCGCGCCGGCATCGATGGAGCAACCTATTGGCGCAGCCTGCTGCAGGCCTACCAATGGGCCATCCAGGTCAGCCGGAACCTCTAGCATGACCCTGTTTCCGGTGTCGGATTTCCTTGGTGACAGCGCCGCCCTGTGCGACGCCGTCGTGCGTTTGCGCGGCCCCGCGCTGGTGGCCGAGCTGGGCCGTATCGCCAGCGCCGTGATGGCCAGCCCGCATGGCCAGTTCCTGCCTGCGGCCAGCACCGATGGCGGCGCTCCGCCCGCGCCTTTCCCCCGCGATACGCCCGCCTTGTTGCAGGAAATCAGTTTCGATGGCCATTGCTTTGGCCATTACAGCGTGGCGGGACGCAGTGTGTACAGCGACGCCGACCGTCGCCACCTGGCCAGCCTGGCATCGCTGACGGCCGGCGTCTTGCAAGTGCATTCGCTGGCGCAACGTTCCACGCACGCCTACGCACAAGTGGAAGCCTTGCTGGCGCAGCAGACGCAGATACTCGACCAGTTGCACGAATCCGTGCTGACGATGGATTTGACCGGCTACATCACCAGCTGGAACAAGGGCGCCGAGCGCCTGTTCGGCTACACCTCGGTGGAAGCCGTGGGGCGCAACATCCTGTTCCTGTACGACGACGAAGACACGGGTTTCCACGACGCCTTCCTGGAGCAGGGAGGGCGCCTGATGGAGGTGCGCCGCCGAAAGAAGTCGGGCGAGATCTTCTGGGCCAGCCTGTCCCTGTCGCCGCTGCAAGACCTGGACGACAAGCCCATCGGACTCATCGCCTACCTGACGGACATCACCGAGCGCAAGCTGGCCGAAGAGCGCTTGCACCACCTGGCGTATTACGACCCGCTGACCAGCCTGCCCAACCGCACCCTGCTGGCCAAGCTGGTCGACCAGGCCCTCTCCGTGGCGCAGCGCAGCAAGATGCTCGGCTGCGTGCTGTTCATCGACCTGAACCGCTTTAAACTGATCAACGACACCCTGGGCCGGCGCATCGGCGACGAGCTGCTGCGGCAAGTGTCGCTGCGTTTTCGCCATGCCTTGCGCGACCAGGACCTGGTGGCGCGCCTGGGCGGCGACGAGTTCGCCGTCGGCCTGTTCGACCTCGGCCAGCATTTCGAAGCGAGCATGGTGGCGCAAAAGCTGCTGGCCTCGCTGGTGGAGCCGTTTTTGATCGAAGGCCACGACTTGCGCGTGGGCGCCAGCATCGGCATCAGTGTCTACCCGCAAGACGGGCAGGACGCGGAAACCCTGCTGCGCCTGGCCGACATCGCCATGTACCGCGCCAAACAGGACAGCGGCGGCGAAGCGGAAAGCGTGGCCTTCTACAGCCAGGACATGAATCTGGGCATGCAGGCGCGCATGCGCCTGGAAACAGGCTTGCGCCAGGCTTTGTCCGAGCAGCAACTGCTGCTGCACTACCAGCCGAAATACGCGCTGGGCAGCGGCCGCATCATCGGTGCCGAAGCGCTGGTGCGCTGGCACCACCCGCAGCACGGCATGATCCCGCCCGCCGAATTCATCCCCCTGGCCGAATCGACGGGCCTGGTGGTGCAAGTGGGCGAATGGGTGCTGGAAGCGGCCTGCGCCCAGGCGCAAGCGTGGAAACTGGCCGGCCTGCCGCCGATCCGCCTGGCCGTCAACGTCTCCGCCCGCGAATTCACGGCAGCCTTGCCCGCCAGGGTGGCGGCGACCCTGTCCCGCTACGGCCTGGAAGCGGCCTGGCTGGAGCTGGAAATCACGGAAAGCACCCTGATGCACAACATCGAGCGCGTGATCGGCATCATGGACCGCATCACGGCCTTGGGCGTGGCCCTGTCGCTGGACGACTTCGGCACCGGTTATTCCAGCCTGTCCTATTTGAAACGCTTCCCCATCGACACGTTAAAAATCGACAGGTCCTTCACCACCGGCATCCCGACAGACGCCAGCGACTGCGCCATCGCCAGCACCATCATCAGCATCGCCCAGCAGCTGCACCATAAAGTGATCGCGGAAGGCGTGGAAACGACCGAGCAACTGGCCTTCCTGAAGAGTTCTGGCTGCGACGAAGTGCAAGGCTATCTGTTCTCGCGCCCGTTGCCAGCGGTGGAGTTCGAGAAGGCGCTGCGGGAAAACTGGGGCCTGTAAGGCTCAGTTTTGCTGTGCCAGCGCAGGCGTTGCCCCCGCAGGCGAAGAGCCGTGGGCGTTCTCCTGTCCGCTTCGCTGGGGGAAATAAGGCCGTGGGAGTGCTAGCCATTGGTAAGCCACTGACCTTTATGTATAATGCTGCCATCTGGAAGCGTGGCCGAGTGGTTGAAGGCACTAGTCTTGAAAACTAGCGACGGGTTACACTGTTCGTGAGTTCGAATCTCACCGCTTCCGCCAGAATTGCATAAGTAGTTGATTTCCCTTATCTTACTGTTTCTAAAAGATTTTTTGGAGACAGGTGTGACAAAAAAGTGTGTCAAAGATAAGGAAGTCGCCTTGCCAAAATACCTCTATCGTCGAGACGATGGACGTAGTGAAAACTACTACGTCCGTCTTACCGCACCTACATCTGTCCAGCCCTTTCTTGATAAAAAAGAGCACTCTTTTCGATGCTCAACCGGAACTGCGGACCTGCGCGTTGCCAAAGTGATTGGCGCCGAAATCGTCGCGAAGAAGCGTCGTGAGTGGCACACTATGTGCGAACTATTGGTGGAAAAGCGGGAGACTGCTTTTGCGCCTTTAACTACCCAGCTAATTCAGCAAATTGTCGGTGCTCGACTGCAATCATGGCTCAATACAGATAATGACGAACGTCATGGCGACATCGGTGTCGATGATGAACATTTGGCTGAAATTGAAGATTTTTGCATACGCTCCGACTCTGTGATGCGGAGCGTCTTGGCGCAAGGACGTGCTTCGCGCTATTGGAAGGGCGTAGTCGAGGACGTGAATGATTGGTGTCAAACGCTTGGTTATGAAATCGCCTTGACCGACCCCCAGTTTCCAGCCCTCATCCGTTCCTTTGCCGAAGCAGAGCGGACTGCGCAGAAGTTCATATCGGCTCGTAACCAGGGGGATGCTCCTGTGGACCCAATTGTTGTTCAAGTAGCCGGAACGCGCCTTTCCGATATGAATGATGAATTCATTGAGTACAAGTCAAAGACCGTGGGGCCGAAGCCCATAAGTATGGCAATTTCGATATGGAATAATTTCATTGCCTTCAATGGTGATGTTGCTTTAGACAAGGTTACATCAAACGATGTATTTCGGTTCTTTGAATTTCAGCTGTTTTCAGCTCCAAAAAAATGGTCGCAAGGATATGTTGATGGGCATGCAAAGCGGGCATTGAAAGAAATGTTCGCTCTCGCCCGCACGAAAGCTTTGATGACGTCAGATAACCCCGTCATTAAACTTGAGATGATGCCGCAGCTATCAGATGCGGAGCGGAAAAAACGGCAGAATCCACGCTTTGCGTTTTCTGGCGAGCAAATCAACACTTTGTTCTCATCAGATTGGTACGCGCCAAACACGACTCAATTTCGCGGTAAGCTGGGAGTGGACCTGGCCGCACGTTATTTTGGCCCACTTATCGGATTGCTTCATGGTGCCCGGGTACGCGAGTTCTTGCAATTAATGACTAGCGATATCTTTTTTGTCGATGGCGTGCTTTGCTTCAAATTTCAAATTGAAATGCCAAACGAAAATCGTCAGGTGGAGCATGATGGATTGGGAAAAAGTGTCTCCGGCATGGACGATACAAGGCTGCCCAAGCGAAGCTTAAAGAATCCGAGCGTCTTCCGGACTATACCAGTCCATCCAAAGCTAATTGAGCTTGGATTCTCCAAGTATGTTGAGGGCCGCCGTCAATCAAAAGGCATCGAAGTACCGTTGTTCGAGTCGTCAGTTCCGAGGCCCGGTGGCAAGAGTCCGATGTGGGGGAGAGCGTTTGAGCAGAGTTTCTTGCGGTTTGTGCGCGACAAGCTCGCCTTTGGAAGTGGCTTCGGGCCGCACAGTTTTCGACATCAGTTTGAAGACCGGATTCGAGACTCTCAAGCGCGCCGAGGCGTTTGGCCTGCAGGGCTTTCTCAATTACTGTCTGGTCGTCAACTTTTGCGCGATAGGGACCGAGACTTTTTCCGTGAAGTCGGCAGTGAGCAGGCTTATGGCAACGGATATCAACCGGCGGCTGCTCTGCCGTTCTTGGAAAAACTTATTTTCGATGACGTTAATTTTCCGGTGGACTTCTATCTCTGGAAAAAACAATGAGAGATTATCGGATGGTTGGACTGATAAATCATCGCTGTTCAGGAAGTTTGTATAAAAATCCGCGATTATTTTTTTAAAAATTACTCGTCATGGCCATTATTGATGGCCAATGAGTTTAGATTCTATATCGCTGAGCAGCACGCTAACGACTCAAGTTCATTGAATTGTTAGCGTTATATTTCAAGCGAAGAAATACGTTATTGAGATGACATATTGGCATTCAGCTTGCGGCGATTGCGCTTTACCGCGCCAAGCACGGCACGACGAACCTCTATTTGTGGCAAGCGGCGGAAACCCTCAAGCAACTCAATCATTGGCACCCGTGCACGGCCGATATCAATGCCGACAGAAGCACACCAAGAGTGAATGCCGTACTCGCAGCTTCCTGTCTTGGGTGCGTCATCTAGACTGACATAAATGTCGTATCTTGAGTATTTTGTGATGAAGGTATCGACTGCCGACGTCATGTCGGCAATGGTTGCTGCCCTTGTGGGTACGTTGCGACGTTTACGCTGCACACCCAAAATTGCTCCTTCTGTCGTGTCGCTATGAAAACTGTCGCTGCCGGCAACAGCGATGAACCCACGCTCTGTTCTGACAGCATAGCCACGGCTCTGGCAGGCCCAGACTGCTGCGTACAGTTCGATACCAGCAGGCGCTTCTATCTGAAGCGCATCCAGTGTCATCAAGCCACTGAGCAGTGCAAGACCTTTGCGCTCAACACGGAGGCGCCAGTCTGCGGGCAAGCAAATCTGATGCAAATCGATGTTCGCGCTCCATCCCTTATATGAACCTCGATAGAGGTCTTAGTTCCGGCCGAGGTCAGTTGTGTATCTGACCTCTGTCGTCTTTCCGCGAAATGCACTTTGAATCTGGTACCACCTGACGCGCCATGGCGAAATGCTTGCTGAGCGTATTGCATCACGGTCCGCTTGCGTAGTTCTAGCAGACGTGTTGCCGGCGTTCCAAGATGTAATCGGATGACCGGGCGGTCGGTAGGTGCAGGAAGTGCCGAAATCGCCTTGGTGGCCTTGGCATTGACTTGGTTGAGGCGGCGGTGGCGGCGTGGGGTATCAAAGTCATCACGGAGTTCCTGCACGCGGGCGACGTTCGTCGGATTACCTGGCAGTCCCATAGCGCGGATTACATACTAAATCAGTAGCACTCATTCAGAAACGCCCCGTCCTCGGGCATTTTGCTTTCAGCGCTTAATTTCCTCAGCCAGCCGGTCGCCATCAATATTGCCTTAGAGAAATATAAGTTGACGACCAAATCTATATAAACACTCTAGCTACAGGGTGTAACGGGGGAGCAATGGCGTAACCCCGCAACTGACGAGAGAGCCACCATGAACTTCCATCAATTCGTAGCCGCGGTCAACAGCACTTCCGTATTTTCCATCACGGCTAACCCCGGTCCACGGGGTGTAGTGTTCACCTTGCGGACTTCTAAAGTACTGAACACGACGCACTTCAAAACCCTCGCAAAGCTGAGCCCGGCAAACGGCTACGACTACAAGAACAAAGCATTTGTGTTCACTGCCAAGGTCGACAACTTCACCGGGGAGCTAGTCGGAGCTGAGAAGTTGCTCGCTGTCATTGAAGCGGCAGCTTCGTCACGCGAAACAACAAAAGTGGCACTTGCTGAACGCAAAAAAAAGCTGCAAGCAAAGCGCACCAAGGCGCCGACCGCGGACGAGGTGGAGCTGCTGGCACTGGACTTGTTCGGGCACCTGACGCCGGAAACGCTGCGCATGGCTCACGAGCGACTCAGCTAACCCCGACAGCTGAAGCTACTAACCCGCCCAAAGCCCCGCATGTCGGGGCTTTTTGTCGTCAGGCGGGATTAGCAAGAAATGGAAGGCTGTCTGACCTCCTTTTTTGCAGGTGTCTATAGGAAATGCAGGACATCTAAAATCACACAGGAAACAACATGGAAAAAACTTATATTGTGCACACCGAACACCCCGTCAGCGACTACCGAAACATGGTCATCGAAGCAATGTCACTTGAACGTGCAGTGGAGATGGGTGAGCGTATTTCTGGTGCAGAAGTATCAAACGCTTTTGAGTTCAACGGCGTCTACGCCGGCACCGTGTTCAGCGAACAATTTTTGACGTTTTTGGATAACAACGCCGATACTTGGCACTGATTGATTCGACCCCGCAGCTGCGGGGTCTTTTTTTGAATGGTAATCTTGACATAGTTCGACGTATAACTTGGACAGAAGTCTGAATCATATAAATCATATGAGTCGTATGAGCCTTATGAACCGTATGAACCGTATAAACCGTATGCACCGTATGAACGATATTATTCATATAAATCTTATTGGCCATGTCGTGCGCTCGGAGGTGGTGGCGCTTCTTGATGAAGCGCTGCTCCGAAGTTGGTGGGAAATACATTATTGCAGATTTTAATAGGAATTTTGAGACTGGCAGATAGCGCGTGGAGGTAATCTATCGCCCTCGTTTTAGCCTCGTTTCAATAGAGAAACGGCAGAGTCCAGCCATGGGCTCCGCCGTAAGAAAAGTAATTGCTCAATGACAGGTATGAATATCTGATTTTGGATAGGAGAACGTCCAAGGGTTTTCCTCGCGGACAAGCCGTATCAGGTAAAAGCTGTGACTAATAATTAGCCAGGTTGTTAGCTCAGAAAACACTATTGGTTTCGTCAATGGCGTAACATTTTGGCATGCTGTATATGCTGTTTCAATGCGTTCAATTAAGTATGGCACTGGGTCATCGGGGAGCTCTTTTTCGTGCGCCATCCTTCGCGCTAAAGCTGGACGGCTTGTACGTAAGTCCAAAAGTTTTTCAATAATGTCTGCAATATCCAATAATTTCATAATTTTCTCCTTGTATCATTGTTGGGACGTAATGCTAAGCGTATTGAGAATTAGGTATACTTAATGCGGTGTCCCTCTCTGCTTTTTCAAAGAGGTCATCCATTCGTTGAAGATGCTCTTCAAAAAATATAGCACCCTTGCCGACAATCGCCTTCTTGACAGCTCTTACTCTGCAATCAAACGGTATGTGAACAAGATGATTTACATGTCGAGTTCTCTGTCTCGCGTGTTCTTTGCTCGTAGCTGAAATGTATGCAAAGACACGGCCTGACTTGCTGAATTCAAATATATGGTTTGTACGATTCATACCGTATGTCCTAAAAATTCAAAGTTGTTTTTTTGCTCCTGAATCGTGTAGCGACAGATTTAAAAGCGCATCGCGTAGGAGCTGAATTTCTTATGTGTATTTGATTGCAAAGAACTTGTTCTTTAGAGGTGCTAAAAAATTAATCTATCTTTATAAAAAATATGATGCTAGTATTGTTTTCCAAAAAATAGAAAAGGAAATAATATGAGTATTTTATCGACGCTGTTTAACTTCATGTTCCCGCTATCAAGGACCTCCTTTTTTGATTCTGATACAGAGCCGTTGGGTGTACGTATTGACAGTAATCAGATGATGGTAATCAATCCCGCAACTGCAATGCCGATGGTGGGCGGAGTTGGTGGTATTGACTTGAGGGGAAATTTATGGGGTCAGCCTGACAGCGTTGATGGCGAAGGCTCTTTTTCTTCGATAGACTACGCTACGGGTATATTGGATGTTGGGTCTATGTTTGATACTGGTTCGATGTTTGATGGCTGCTCGATGTTTGACTGAGAAGCCTGAAAAAGTCTGGGTCTTAAAGAATTCAAATAATAACATCTACCTGAACACTGTCAGAAATTGAAAAATTAAGAGAAGCGGTACAGCGCATGCTGTCAGTGGTGACTATTTTTTATATTTTCATCTAGGTAATATGCTAAAATCAGCCGAGCGCCAAGGTTTTGACAGAAACTGCCATTTATAGCAGAGTGACAATGTGTCAGATTTTCTGCTTAGCAATCCGCTATGCTCTTGTTCCTCTATCGGCCAAAAGACGACTTTGCATTCAAAAAATTTCCAATGAAAACTATACCCACTCTGTACCACGGAACCTCTATTGGATGGCTATCCATGCCAAATTTATCCTCACAAAATCCGAAAAATACATATGGATTCAAATTAAACGCGGGGTATTTTGGAGAGACGACTGATGGAATTGAAGGTATTTGGTTAACCGAAGACCAAAATTACGCGGAGCGGATGGCATGCATTGCGTACAAAAAATGTATTGCGCGTAATGATAAAAAATTGTTTGATGACTATCCGCTTCCTGGGCCTGGAAGAATGATATATACCGTTGTGCTTTCGCATCCAGAGCTTGTAGTGCTCGACTTGAGTTCGGTAAATGTTTCCGATGATATGCTCAAACGATTAAGGCGAGGTGTCCAAGGCTTCCACGCTTCAAAAAAATTTAAAGTACCCCTGGGTCGCAAAATTATGCTGAAGTTTGGGTCATTGGAAAATTATGTGCAACGCAAGAACGGGTGGTTTGAGTGGCTCGGGAAAAATCTTTGCATTGATGAACGTTGCAGTGAAGAAAGAGATAGTTACGCAGATAGGTTTAACCGGCTTGCGTTATTTTGCAAAAACTCGGGGATTGACGCAATAATTAATCCGCTTACTAAAATTTCTAGCAATGGTGATTTGCAAACATTTTCTGATGGTAGTAAGCCTGACTGGATGTTGTTTAATCTGGAAAAGGAGCAGACCGTTAATGGGGTGGCAGGTATTTTCCGAACTTACACAATCGTGGATGCATATGGCTGGTCGAAAATTCCCCGATGAATTTTCTCTAGCACTCGAGCGAACGTCTACAAAGAAGTGATAGAGGCCGACTGACATAGAAGATTATTGCTGGTCTACTAACAAAATACCGTTATAACGACTTTAATCATTATAACGGTATAAAATAAATTATCTTTTCCTACCTGGCGCCAGCTTCTCAAGCTTGCTAAGAGCTTGAACCAACTGTTGACCACTGAGTGCACCCAACGCTTGCAATCCGGCACGCACGACCTCGCTCTTACTCGTCGAACTTCTACCTTCCTTGTTAGCAATAAGGCGTAGTTTCTCGATTAGAGCATAGTCATCGAGCGGCATGGAAAACGTGTCCCGTACCACGGATGATTTCCGTGTGGATGGCCTCAATTCCATGGTGGGTTCCGTAGCCTTCAGCAGGATAGAATCTGCTTTATCAAATCGGTCTACTAAGGCTACATCTTGTTGCGCAACTGTTGAGCGCAACTTGGCCTCATCAAACATCTTTTTCGTCATTTGCATTCTCCGATTAGTGCCAACACTTCGTCGGCGAATGCGTTGACCTCACCTATCGCGACCTGTGCATCTCGGCCCAGAGCTGATACTGATACCCCGCTTATAACCGCCTCTTGATAGGCAGTTCGATTAGATAACCTCGATGACATCAGCGGAATGCCGAATTCATTAAGCTCTCGCATGATTGCGTTAGAAAGCGACGTCCGAACGACCCGATTTGCCAAGATAACTGCTTTCAACGATGGGTTGAGTCCTAAACCCCGCTCAATCAGTAGTTTTACTCCACGTGCTGCCCAAAGGTCTGCAGGAGAGGGAGGCAAAGGCACGATGACTAAGTCGGCTACGAGAATCGCAGATTGGGGACTTAAAGAATCCAGGCCTGGCGGACAATCGACGACGACAAAATCGTACTTATCGAGCTGCTTTTGAATCTCTCGATGTACTTTTCCTGCATACGCTGAAAGGTTGACTACCGCAGCCGGAAATGGCTTTAGCTCTGGTGCCGCGTTTGCCCAGGCGGATGCGGAGGCTTGTGCATCGCAGTCCGCGACTAAAACCCCGTAGCCTCGCTCTGCGAGCGCTGCCGCGAGGACCATCGTGGTTGTGGTTTTACCAACTCCTCCTTTGGGGTGGCAAATTGCAATTATGCGCGCTTGTTTATGCATATGATTATCCTTTGACTAATGGTGGGGTTGATTGGAACGGTGATATCCGTTCTACTGATATGTAGCAACATGATTTATGTCGTCGGCGAGAAGCGCTGTCTAAATTACCCCGCTGGCCGGACGACACCGGCACTCGCAATAGGTAGTGGTCGAGCGCAATGGCGCGCGTGAGGATGTGTTGCAAATCATGTTCACGTCGTGGCCTGAAACCGTATAGCTAACGTGCGACGGGAAGCAACAATGGCGATGTCAAATGTTCGAAACTGGGATGGTGGAGGAGAGCTTTAACAGTGGTGATAGTGGACGTCGTTGGCCGAGACGTGGTTACGTAAGTCGGAAAGAGCAAGCCAGCGCGATGGGGGGGAGCGAATAAATCTCTTGCGCATGGCGCCGGTCACTATATTTTTCGCCGGCATCGGTTTAGCGAGAAAACGCGAGCCCACATGCCGAAGCCAGAAATACCGGTTCTTCGCGTGGGCACTGCGAATGCACGGCGATTCGCATACGATAAGCACTTGCATACGATAAGCAGCCTGGGGGGGCATCAGTTGGCCAAGAAACGCGACGGGAGCAGCGGTACTAGAAGTGGTCAGTGCCTCCGGCCGATACCATTCGATTGTCAAGCTCAGGGCGAGGTGTTGGGCAGAGCTGGGGACGCTTTCAAAGCCTTGCCACATGGCTAGGAACCATGGACAATTGCCGCGGTAGCGGCGCTGTTGCGAAGCATTGGCCAATGAAGGAATGTCCGCGGCATACTTCAAGCTTGCCTGGATGAATTGACATTGTATGTGCCAGGTGTGCCAGGTGTGTCAGGTTATTCTTTGGAAATATTTCGTTATTGCAATGTCACTCCTTCATAATTCTTCTTAATCGGAGAGTTGATATTTTGTGTGTCAGGTGTGCTGGGTAATTTTAGAAAATAGTACGCGAATAGACATACGGTAAATTGTCGATTCTTACATGAGGATGGAATAGTTTTCGAATTTGCTTGACACACATGGCACACCGGGAAAGAAAACGCCCATAGATATGGGCGTTTTTTTTCGACCAAGTTCATTATTTTTCTAATGACGCCGGTCACATCAAAGCATAGAAAAGTAGATGTTCGGCTCAACCGCCGACTATGGCCAGGCCTGAATTTCTTTGCCGGTTGTTTGGTAGAAGTAGATTGCAGTAACGGACCTGCTGACTGCCTTCTCGTCTACGCACTTCATTCAAGGACACGATGCCGCGAATCGTTTGCCAAAAGCGCGGGGATGCCATCGATGCCATTCCATTACGTGAACACCATTCGCGGTAATGTTCATATATTTCATCTTTTGTCGATTGCAGTGAATGAGATGCGACAATGTCATTTTCTTCGAACCACGCTTGCACCGAGTTGGACTCCCTTTTAGCGTCGCTTAAAATATTCTGCATCGCCACTGGCAATGTTACTTCAAATGCTCCACGTTTCTGCAAGCGCAATAATCCTTCCAGAGCCCAATTTAGAACGCCCGGCATTTCGGTACGAATAATGCTATTTGCCAAGAGCGGGTCACGTTCACTCTCTTTTATCGTCACGTTAAAAGGGACAATGTCCCACCGGCGCCAAAATCCAATGCTATGGTCGGTAATGGCAGGAAGATGGTTTCCCAATACTAACCATTTTCCACGGATGTGAGTGCTGAGCGGAGTTTCATATTTTCGGTCAATTTGTATTTTCTCGCCAGCAATCAAACTCTTGAGCATTTGCTCGTTGATGCGTGCCTTTGGAACTTCATCAACGTAAATGAGACTTGCGCCGATGAGGACGGAGAGGTTAAAGCCGTCTAGAGCATCTAGGCGGATTGCAGCGGTATTTTCGTGTAATTTCTGAACTATGTTAGCCAGTACACCTTTACCATTAGCGCCGCTCCCAAGCCACAGCTGGGCCTTCTGATACCGGGCATCCGAGGTCAACGTATAGCCGATATATTCCTGTACGCGTGACCGCACTGCGGGGTCAGGCAAAATCATTTCCAGAAATTTTTCAAATTGAGTAGCTGGCCCAAAATCCGGCTGGAACTCACAAATTAGTGAGTGTTTGAGTCCTAATGATTTGTCGGGAGAAGTGAGCGCGACCTTACCATTCTTGACTTGGACATAGCCGTTCATACAGGGAATCACAATATCCGCCGACTCTTTCGCTACGTCTGGGAGCCAGAGTTTCGCAGAATTGACCGCTTTCTTCGCATTTTCGGCAGTGGCATCACGTGGTTCGGACGTTGCAATCCAGCGATATGCCTGTTTACAGGCGATATCATCGCTCGTAACTGACCAATGGCTGCCTGTCCAGGTATGGATAAGGCCACCATCAACTGCATAGTTGTCCGATGCACTCAGCGTCGTAGCGTATAGGTGAGGTTCGAAGCGCGCGCTCATTTGCTGCTCCCACTCCGGACTTCGACGTGACTGGCGAGCCAGCTATCGACATCAGCCTTCCGCCAGCGTAGAAGCCGTGTGCCAGGGATGTGCAGACAGGGAGGTACCGCAAGTCGATTCCGCTTCAGGTCTTTCTTAATTGTTTCAGGACTGCGGCCAAGCAAGGCGCTGAGCTCGTTTAAATCTAGAATTATCTTTTCCATAAGACCTCTATTCGTTCGTTATAGGAGCAATTTCGTGCCAATTTCCATCGTTGGACGCCGATACGTGCCGGTAAGTGACGAGATGTCGGTCTAATGAAGCTATCGATTTTATATTTGGCAACTTCAATAGCAGGACGGGTGCTTACTAGCAATCTTGATGTCGGATGCCCCATGAACAGACCTGCAATCGCTCCACTTAGATGTCTAAATATTATTGTGGAGACTTTCTTCGACAAGGTGTTCCGCGTAGATGTCCATAAAGAACTAGTTTTCTAGAGATTTACTTTTGTATTTTATTAAGATAAGCTTAAAAATCGAGACAATCCCATAAAGTCGATTGACAAAATTAAGAAAATAATGCTATGATGCAACTTATGGACTGAAGGTGTTGACTGCGAAAGCGATTAATGACCTGCCGCTGCAAAGAGTGCGAACTCTTATGGTGAAAGAATTTTGTAAGTCCATGTATTAATCGAAGCACCGTCTTGGCAACGCATGCCCCCTTGACGTTATTACACTCTATTTGAGTTCAATAACGTTTCTACAAGGAGGGCTGTCATGCATTCATTGTTGCCAATAAAATTTCCAAAAATAATACATTTTTTACTTCCTTACGGCATAACTGCGTCATTTTTCACATCTGTCGTCAGCCGCGGTTTACCACGTTTCCGTAGTTCTTATTTCCAGTTGCGGAGGCGTTTCGTTCGCCCTCATTCGTCTTAGTGCTCTTTACACGATTTCTTAATTGGCATTTAAATGCCATTGGATTCGTGTCGCCAAAAAAATGCTGAGGTAGTTAAAGCATATGGGAATCTGCTTTGATTACTGTTCACCAGAGCTTTTCTCTTACCGAATATAAATTATTGAGCTACACGGAGTAGTTGGTCGAATCGTCGGCTGGCGCTCATTTTACCTAAGGGGTATTTCATGGAAAACAATCAACTGAACACTGTCGAAGCAACTATCGCAAGATTTACTGATATTGCGGAGGCGGAGCATCTGCCGTTCGGAACCCAGCAGGGATGGACTTCCTCGCAGTACTACATGACAAGCTATCTTCGTGAGCATGCGGACAATGGTGCTTGCCTCAACTCCCAGGAGGTCGCACTGTTCGCGGCTGGGCGTCTTGAATGGCTGTTGCGAGAAACGCGCCCATCTCTCAGTGGGTTGTTCACTAAGCAGGACGTCATCGTGTTGCTAAACTGCTTTCAGGGTGATTTGTTCTCGCCGGACCAGTTGAGTAAGATTGCAACCAACGTCTGCGATGACTTGGGCATTGAACTCGATGCGTATAAGTCCAGTGGTATCGGCCCGCTCATCAACACTCTCCGCGGGCTTACTTCGGTTCAACAAGTGACCTTGGCCGACGTGCTGGAGCAGCTTTGGCACCGCGGCATGAGCGGTGATATGGGAGAATTTTTAGCTTCTCTAGAGATTGTTTTGGCAGCGTAAATGCATTAGGAGCGAGCGGCGTCATTTCCACGCAAGATGGCGCCGCTTGCTCTTTTCGTACGAATGACAGACCTGCTGCAGGTCTAGCTTGAAGCGAACCGGGATGCAAAGCCGCAGCCGAATCAACTGGAGTGGGGCGCGAGTTGGGAGCAGCCTCTTTCTGTCAGGAATTTGAAGAGGCTGCAATCAATATGGCGGCGTTGATGTAGTTGAGAGCCCTGCAATGCAGGGCTTCTGTCGGTACTGGAGCGAATGCCGCTCTTGCTTTGTAAATCTGCCATCTAGTACACCACAAAGATGCGCAGTGATTGTTCAGTGCCTACACATTCATGTGGGTGTCTAGCAAGGATTCTTCGTCCCGCCCCAGCGCTGCTGCCAACTTCTCCACATTGTCGAGCGAGATAGATGTAACACCTCGCTCGACCTGACTCACATATGTTCTATGCAGTCCAGCCAGTTCCGCAAGCTTTTCCTGCGATAGCCCCTGGCTAACCCGCTCGCGCTTCATATTAGCGGCAAACCTCATTCTCAGCGATTTTATTTCGCCGCTCAGCTGCGTCAGGTTAAGTGCCAGGTGTAGCCGCTCCAAGTTGTCGAGTGACATATTCTGTACCGCACGTTCTACTTGGCTCACATAGCTGCGATGAAATCCTGCGCGTTCTGCAAGGCTCTCCTGCGATAGCGCTGCCGTCTCGCGCTTGGACTTTAGCTCTGCGGCACATCGCTGTCGAAAAGTGCGGCGTTCTAATGAGGATGACGGTTCGTTCATGAGACGAAGGGTCAAGCAATACTTGCTTTATATCTACAGCCAAGAACTCTACTCTATTTACTTCTACTGGTTTTAAATCTACAATATGTTGCCACATGGAAAATAATTGTTTTTTTAAAACTAACGTCAATTAGGCGGTATAGCGCCTGTTTTTGAACCCCGCGTCTGCCGTGTAATGACCGAACTCTCTGGAAATAGAATGACAAAAAAAATTATTCTGGCCACCGTTGCTGGTGTTGCCCTGCTCAGCGGCTGTAACACAGTCAACCAAAGCCTGGCTAATCGCCAAGAGGTAGTCGAGATTTATCACGTCTTCGATTTCAAAACGCAGTCCGATGTCGCCACTGTGTCTCGCGCAGCGGCCAATGGTCTTGCTCAAAACACGAACAGTGTGCAGAGCTCGACACCGCTGCAGATTGGTAATTCCGTACCAGCGGAGCCTGGAAAATTCGTTTTGGTCGACATGGCCAGCGCGATGGGCGGTGGAATGGGAGCGCTGATGCAAATTGCTGCTGCTCAAAACGGTGGGTCGGCAATGAAGGTTGCGAAGTGCGACGGCGCGGTCTGGACATCGAAAGCCGTCAGAAACATCTCTGGCTCCAGCAATCTCACGCTATATAGCTGTCTCTACCGTTATCGCGCTGGCTACAACTTGGACATGTATGCCGTATTTTCCAAGACCAGTGGCGGTTTAAATGGTTTGCTCCAAAGCGGCGCTGACGCGTTGGTTGGAACTCCGGAAGCTTGGGTCAATAAAACTATTGTTGACACTGTGCGCGCTATCGAAAGTGCAGCCGGCGCACCAGGTGTGCATGTTGAAGGTCAGCCGGAATTAGGGCCGTTACCGGCTGTGGACAAGCTCGGCCGTGGCTAATCGACTTTGCTGCAGTATTTTTGGCGCCGGATTGAAGTAGTGTAAATAAGGCAATATTCGAATAAAAACGACGCTGCCGGCAGGGAATACCATTCACACTCACAGAATTTTTATTTCGGTCAAACGAAAGGAAAAGTGTTGAAAATCAACTTGATGGCATTGCTTGCCATCGCAATTCTAAGCGGTTGTTCTGCTACTGGTGACGACTACATTCGCGGTCAGGTACCTGTTGTCATCAATCATCCTGTACTTGGAAATCTCACGGTTGCTGAACAAGAGCTACTTGGCCCCGATGCCAATCAAAATGGTATTCGTGATGATATTGATATAGTCATTGATAAATTATCGGCTGACCGGAAGCCTGATATTTCTCGTTATGTTCAACAGGTAACGCGTGACATGATTATTGGTTTGCGCGGAGTGTCCAGTGCATCGAGTGAGAAAAAATTCACTACGGTCGTATATCCAACCATCTCAGCGGTTGAGGAAAAAATATACCTCGAGTTGGTCATTAATACCGCTGCTCGCAAAGCAGCATTTGCAACCTGGCAAGGTATTTGAATAGATAAGCTGTTAACGAATAAAATTAGAGGGGCTCGATGAAAAATGTGATTAGTCTTTTGTTCCCAGCCATTGCTCTGGCTTTGCTGGCAGGCTGCCAGTCTTCAGCAATCGTTGCTATCAATAAAACCCTGAATATGGGCATGGAGCTGGAGCCTGCCATGCGCGGTCGCAACATCGCAGGTGGCGTCACGTTTGACGAGGAATGGGCTGGTGCCATGTCATACGCAGCCAAGAATCAACTGGTTGCGATGGGTGTGAACAAAGGCGACCCCGAATACTCGATGCGTGTCGTGCGTGTGAACACTCGCCACCCGGCTTATGCGGGTTGGATGGCCTCGGGTGACAAAGTCTGGCCGACCTCTGCAATCGTCCCGGACCACCTACCCAAGTTGCATACATTTGACATTGTTGAAATTCGTCAGACAGGCACTTGGGAAGTAAACAAAGACTTTGCTAAAACCGGTGAAGGCAATATTGTTGTTCGTATTTTATGCAAGTACGGAGACCCTGAGTACGACTCGTGCTTGGACCGTCAACCTCGTATTGGCAAGCACCGTGGTTTTGGTGAAACAGGAACTTTATATCCAGTCAGTGCAAAAGAGTATGGCTTCAAGTACACCCAGATGTACGACGAAAAAGGTAAAGCACTTCGCTGAGTTAGCCTTAGTTAAACTTGCCACCTATCTTGGACCTATTTTTATTTGGTACAGAATTTTAAATATATTTATTGGAATATTTTATGCGAAAAATTATATTCGTATTGGTTTTTGTGTTTTCATCAGGCATTGTAAAGGCAGAGAAGCTGCGTTTTATGTTGGAGTTTGGATATAAGGAAAAGGTATTTTTTCTTGATGAAGAAACCATAGAGAAAAAAGGAAAAATGGTTAGTGTTTGGGTGAAAGAAGTATCCAATCAAAAATTCATTCGACCAGGAGAAGCTAGCTATAGAATGACATTGTGGGAAGCAAATTGTTCTAAAAGAACGATTCAAGCATTGAGTAGCGCTTCTTTTAATTCTAGCGGAGATGGTATTTCGGCGACGAACCAGCCAGGGGATTTAATGAAGATTGTTCCTGAAACACGGGGGGCTGAGTACCATAAAATGTTTTGTAATCCTAATTTTCCAGAAATTGCCTCGTTAACTAAGCCAGTCGATAATCCTGCTGAGCTAGCAAAAACTGCTTTTAAAGTATACGAAGAGCACGCTAAGTAAGCAACTTTTAGCGCACTGGCTAGCCTCATTGCGGTACGGCTCAAGTGACTAGAGAATTGGCTACAAGCGGGAATGTGCTGCTTTTATAAGCTTCATCGTACGTTCCCGTGGGTTTCAGCAAGAATCTGCTCCCAGGTGGCGTTATTTTCAGCTGCAAGCTTAGAAAGTGTATCCGCCTCACTTTTGATAGCAGCTGCTGCACCCGATTGCTGATTTTTCATAGCGAGTTTCTTTGCTTCTGCAATCAACAACCGGCGAGTCCCGCTGAGAACCGTCTGCGTCCAGGTTTCGCCGGCCTTCCGCACACAGGTTAAGCTGGCGTAACGGGCCTGATGCGTAACTGCGCCGATATCATTGCCACAGATTGCTAGTGCGTTCTCCAGGTACGCTTTGCTAGCGAAGACAGTTGTCCATTTTGTTCTGTCTGATTTGTAGACGCAAATGCGGATGCCGTTCGAGTTGCTGGATGGTTTGGGGTTCATTTTTCATTGCTCACAAAAGAAGTTTTTTGCACATAGATGTGCCGGCTGCTCGCTTATCTACGTGGACAGAGGTTGTTCTGTTACCTCTTGTATAGCAACGTCTATATATATGGGGAGTGGAGGCTAAGGAGGGGTACCCAGCCCGTTCGAGTGCTTGCGGCAATGCGTTAGAAGCCGCATGTATGCGAGTTGAAGGTGTTGTCGAGGCTGTTGTTGGCTGGTCAACAGGGTTGTATTGACCGTTTGTCCATGGCAACGCTATCAGCCGTTGAAGCTTGATTCCATCTTCTAGCCGTGCGGCGCCCACTCGAGCTTGTACTGTCTTAAAAAAGAAACCCGCCAGACCATAGTTCGGTCTGAGCGGGTTCTTGGAATAAATTAATACTCAGCTATTAAGTTTGTGGTCCAAGTAGCATGTCTACAGTGATACCTTTTTTTTTCCATTTTTCCAAAGAAGATTCCATAAGGTCATCATCGAAAGGTGTCATTTTATCTAATTGGGCATCCCCAGCCACCATGATTGCTTCCAGCTTTTGCTCGGCTTTGAAATCACTGCCGGCCTCCAGTTTCTCTTGCAGTCCATCCAACACTGAACGCAGCATTTTCAGATACTCTACTACGCGCATTTCTTGACCTGCAAGGAAGTTTCCAGAAATATCTTTGGAAAGACAGTTCGCCGCGCGCACTGCAATTCTGATTTGTTTGTTACTCATAATGACCTCAGTTAGTTATTTTTGGTCTATGTTGACCAAGGGAAATTTGGCAATATGCAATATTGGTATTGTTGGGACGAGTGAATTTTGATGTCCTGTAAAGTGTAGGTACACTTTAAAATTGCCTCAGTGCTTGATATATCCGCAACTGGCAGGAGTGATGCTAAGCAGCCCCTTGATGGGCCACTGGCCAGTTATAGGCGTAAAAAAGCCGCTATCTGCGGCCGGTGTTTTGCGTGATGTACTACTCAAACGAAAGGGTAGTAGATGAATTTCTTAAAGTACTCGATGGACTCCTCTGGGCATTCGGGAGCTGTGTTTTTTGGTTCGGCTACCAGATGCTGTGGAAGCAGGCTGCGGATTAAGTGATATTGCGGGTCATTTTCTCCGCCAGAAAGCTTCGCCAGCATAAGCCCACCAAGCAGGCTGCCGAAGAAGGCTCGTTCTTTGATGCTATTGCCGAACTTGTGACCTAAGAAGGTTTCTTGTTCATTCGATGGCTCAAGTCCATCGATGCCCATCGCATGCAGGGCGCAGCCCAGTTGGTGACCCTTCGAGGTAGCAAATACTTCTTTTTCATTGACGTACACGTTGGCGACCAAAGCGTTCTTAGAGTTTCGGGACATGCCCAGTTTGATTTGATTTGCGTTCATATTGTTGTTCCTTTGTTTGTTCTTAAATTTTTAGGTAATAGGGTGCCTCAGGCGTTGGCCAGGTGGAAGGCGAACGCAAAGCGTGGTGGTGTAACGCGCGCCGATTCGGCTGGCGGTTTGCGTTACGTCTTAAATTGTTAAAGAAGCAATAATTTGATTAATTTTAAGCCAAGCGAAGCCGTAGGCTCCCGCTAAAAAAAGGCTTTAATGTCGCGGAGAGAAGGAACTCTCCGGAAGGTGAATTTTGTGAAGCAATACTGCTAATACCACTAAATCTACTAGCACTACCAATACTGTCGGTACTGCTTTACTACTCGCTACATTCTCAGGACTGGAATGAGGAATTAATGATGCCATACGGAAAGTTTGATGTCAACACTGTTTGTTTGCTCAGGAAGCATAATTGATAGGTTGTATTTTTTTCATCCAAAGAGTATCGTCGACAATTACCTTTAGTTCCCCGTTGAGTATCCGCTCAGGACACCGACCTTCGCAGATGAATAAAGTCAAGACCTCCGCAATTCCTTACACTGGCTACAACTATCAGACGTATCAAGGCATCTATTGGTTAGTCGACTGGCTTGCGAACCCTTCTCGATTTTTGAGGATGCGGTTCGAGTGTAATGACAAAGATTCGGCGCCGCAGGGTCTGGACGACATTGTGGCTTGGCGCAGTGATGGGAAGCTAGATTACGCTCAGGTGAAATTCACAGTAAATAGCGACGACCACAAATTATCGTGGGACTGGCTTCTTGTCCTGCCATCGACAAAGATACCTAGGTCGTTGATGATGAAGTGGGCCGACGCTCTGAACTCCGTAGACCCGACGAACGTTGGCCGAGTTCGGCTAATTACCAACCGGGAGCCGGACGAAGAGTTCGGGAGATGTCTTGAAGGCGCAAAAGTTGATTTCGATGCGCTGTCAGCGGAACGCCAGCGAGAGGTCGTGTCTCAACTCGGTGATGAGTCTGCAGCGCGCCGGATTTTCGACGCTCTTGAGATTGAGCACAGCAACATAGACTACTTGGCACTACCTGGAATATTGAGGGGCGAGCTAATTCGACAGGGGTATGACGAGGGCTCTTTTCATAGGTTATTTCACGAGTCCTCCTTATGGGCTACGCATGAAAATTTACCTGCTCCTAATGGGGACATTACGCTAGATGTAGTGCGGTCAGTATTGTCCACTCTTCGTCCGGAGCCAATTTCGCAGGAGTTTGAGGTCCCGACAGGATACCGACCTCCGGATGCCACGTTCCATAGCGACCTGCTCGACAAGCTCTCCAAGTCCGATAGTGACGAAAACCTTCATGTGCTTTGGGGCGCACCAGGTCGTGGCAAGAGCACCTACCTCAGCTACCTGACGCACACATTGGATGAGAAGGCTATCCCCGTAATACGGCATCATTATTTTTTGTCGACGACAGATAGGTCAACTGACCGGATGCGGTTGTACGCGGTTGCTAATTCGCTGCTCGCACAGATAGCTCACCTTCGCGATTCAGGCCATGCAAGTACCCGTCATGAGGAGTTGCGGCGTGAAATCACCGAGTGCGCTGAGGAGTTTCGAAAACTCGGTGTCCCCTTGGTCATCATTATCGATGGTCTCGACCATGTATGGCGACGCCAGAAAGACGTGCGACCATTAAACGAGCTCTTCGAACAGCTAATTCCGGTTCCCGCTAACACTCATTTGATTATTGGCACGCAACCTGTTGTTGACGAGCAGTTGCCCTCGAGGTTGTTGGCATCGTGGTCGAGGGACAAGTGGAGCGAATTGCCTCTGATGTCTGTCGAGTCCATCCTTGCATATGTGGTTTCACTGGTTCGGTCTCGCAGGTGGATGCGCAGTAAAAACATCAGACAGTCTGAGGAGTTGCGCGCTTGTAGTGTCGCATTACACATGCGTACAGGAGGTCACCCGCTTCACCTCATTTTTTCGGTTGAGGATTTGCTTCGGAGGAGCAATCCGCCTCGTGAGTATCTCATTCCAAATTTGCCAGCTTGTCCTGACAATGACATTCGGAAGTACTATGAAGAACTTTGGTTGAAGCTCAGCAGGCCTCAGCAGGATTCCCTACATTTGATTTGTGAGCTGCCCTTCTATTGGCCAGTAGACGCATTCGTGGTGATTTCAAACAACCATGCAGTGGTAAGCACCGATGGCATCACGCACCTCTTGTTCGAGTGTGCGGTGGGTTATCGACCGTTTCATGAGAGCTTGGCAGTTTTTGTTACAGGCAAGACGGAGCACAATGAACGAATTGCGAGCCTTTTGCCTAAAGTTGAGGAATGGCTTGCGTCTTCGGCGCCAGCAGTCATTCGTAACAGTTGGCTCTACTCGCTGCGAGCCAAGCGGGGGGACCATGCCCAGCTAGCGCAGACGTTAAGTCGCGAGTGGGTCTTGGAGCGCCTTGTTGAAGGTTACCCAGCGGCCACCATCGAGCGTCTGCTTCGAGAGGCCGAGCAGTACATGTTCGACGATGGCGAGCTTGCGGAAGCTTACCGGCTAAGGTCCATCAAGCATCGGGTAAATCAAGGCCCTCAATTTCAAATAAATGATATGCAGCTGCTCCGTGCAATGTGCTGGGCAGTCTCTGTTGAGGAGAGTCTTCACGATGAGATAATCGCAAATGCGGCACTGCTTTCACCGATGCGCCAGGGTAGCCTAAGTCTTGCGTTGAGTTTTAACCAAGACCCGCGTGCGAGCAAAATGGCAAGGCGTGCCATCAATAGATTTCAATCCGAGTATCGCTTCAAGAACGGGCAGCACAGTTCACAGGCCGACCAAGACTTCCAGTTTCTTATTGAGCGTTTAGCCGCGTCCGGCGCTCTCAGGATTGAATATTTCACTGAGCCTGAGGTTCTGGATAATGAGTCTAGCGAACTCCTATCGGCAGTATTGAGAGGACTCGTTCAGGCCTTGGACTTAAGCGCACTGTTCACCCTTCACGGCCACGCATCAACGCGAGAGGCTGCTGAACTTATCGAAAGGTCGATATTGGAAGTCGCAGTTGAGACTTCAGCAAACCTTTCGGCGTGGCCCGAGAGCCGTCTGTTTTGGGCTAGCGAGATAGCAGTTCTTCATCTAGCACTGGAAGAGAGGGGATGCAACCGAATCTTTAACCGAGACGCGCTTCCAAACGCACCCACAGATTGGAAAGATAACGTGCAGTTCGAGGATGGGTTTGGTGGCCTGCTCATTTACTCATTCTTCACCTCGCTCGCTCTTCACCTACTTCCGACGGTGACAGTCAGCGTTTTGTCTCCATCAGGTTCGCACGGCGACCATGAGATGCTGAGATTTCAGTCGGTGATAGAGCGGGCAGCTCAGGCCGCAGCGGCTATCTTGAAGTCTGGGGGACGCTTAGATTATGAGTTTATCTTCGAGCGGACCAAGCATGTCCCCATCTTTTTGGGACGAGACTATAAGAGCATGGAGCGCTATCAGCGAGTTAAGCGAGCGCTCCATGAAATCGCAATGAAGCTTCAGGTATTTTGTATGGCACGAGGTGTCACCGGACTGATTTCTCTGCGTTCGATTTCACGCGCGAAAGAGAGCCAGCACTTTTCTGTTGGCTGTCTCATGGCAGACGCGGCGGACATGCACATCCGGTTGCTTGAGCCAGAGTTATTGGGTGACGTAGTTAGTTCCCAGCTTGCGAATGTTCAATCAGCTAATCAGGAAATTGGGGAAATGATTGAGGCCCTAATGGAGCTTGCGCAGCTGTGTTTTATTCAGCGTAGTCGGGACGACGTTCGGAAACTTTGTCACAGAATTTGGGAGCTTGTGCTTGGATACGGGAAACATAAAGACCCCTCGATATTGGAGCTGCTGAAGGCCATTGAGTACATGGCGTTTGCAGATAAGGGGTTCGCGGCTGAGCAGCTCTTGTCAGTGTCGGGGGTGACCGAAAAAGTCACGACCTTCACCGATGGCGATGAGACTAATAATGTTCATCGATACGTTGCTGAAGCGTTGCGTGAAGCTAGTCCATCGTTGTTGGCGGAAAAATATAGGTACCATCTCGAGCGAGGGGATTGGTACGAAGCGCAAGAAACGATTCGCGAGGGCTTGAAAAATATCGACAGCGAGTCTCCGTTTACTGCGGCGCTGGCACGCACTGGTTTGACTGAAAATGAGATGCCAAGGTCTTGGCGGGCGCAAAAGGATGGACAGGTACCTCATCCTATTTATCGAGCGTCGCTAGATTTTCTTGGTATCGACTTGACCATCGAAAAGGCAGATAACTACACGTCTTCTGAGAGTAAAAAATTTGAGGGAGACTTTAAGCAATATCCTCCGTTGGAATTTTCGAAGCTCTTGAAAGATATGCGTGAGTCGGGGCATTACTTTGAACGTGAAAGCCTAAAGTCCTGGTATCAGTACTGGATGAAGGTGGACCATATCAATCTGGTAAATTCCCTCCATAAATATGTAAATCAATATGACTACGATGCGGATGTGCGGTATGTGCTTGACCAGTTGTTCGACAGTACGTGGAATTTGTTTGGACCCGATAAGGCATTCCGTATCGCGGTTTTGGCTCATGTGGAAAATGGAGGGTGGTCAAACTGGGCGATGACCGAGTCACCTGAAGTGTCCAGAATGCGATTGAAGAAAGTGGCCGAGACCTATCCAGAGCGGGCTCTGGAATTCGTTACTGAGAGCTGCACCAGACAAGAAAAAATGTACAGAGAAGTGGTTGTACCAAGTTATACGATTCCTGGTGCTCATTTGATTTATTTCCTAGTACACGCGAAGCAAGTTGATTTGGCAAAGGCGTATTTGGCGCGCATGGTAACTAGCTTGAAAGACGAGACGAAAATGTTTAGTCTGCCTCGGCCAGAGTGGTCCCTTGCCTTGCCACCGTCAGATGCGGAGCTTCCATTGCAGCTGCTCATTGCACGCTTAAAATCGTGCGTTGGGACGACTCGTCTTTGGGGCATCCAGGAACTTGCTGGGCTGCTTGTGTCCGACGAGACACGAAGTGTCGTAGAGGCCGGATTGCACGCCCATTTAAAAACCATTAAGCTCGACACAGAGCTCATCGAGATTCTAGGGATGCTGTGTTTGGCTCGTGTTGAAGGCTTTGAATTTTCACACGAATTTGATGTTGGTGACGTCGGTGCAACTTTCGGTGCGGAGCTGTGCGACATGCTAGAACTCCGCTACTCGCACCGTCCAATTCTCGTTGCGCCGCAGGGGGGCCGCGCTAGTCGTGATTTCTTTAAAGTAGATTGCCTTTCTGGAACGATTTTTGATGACTTAAAGCGTCTTCAAGGTGCGATTCCTTTCCCCGTGATACATCAGGCGAATTTCGAAGCCATGCGTCTCGCAGAAATCGTTCACTATGACAGTAGTATTCAGTTCTTTATCGGTGCAGAACGAGGACAGATGAGCGGCTCGATGTTAACGAACGCAACTCAGATTGCTAGAGCCGCGTATTTGCGTGCCATCTCCGTTGCCTGCCAAGTAGGCGGATTCCCTGACGAGAAATCACTCGATTGGAGCCGTTGTGCACTTCCGCTTGCTCCATTATTCATGGGAATCCAGCCAAGACAGCCTGATTTTTGGTCAACTGCTCTGAAGATGTTCTCTCAAAATGAGTCGTTAGTTCCCGCTGAAATATTCGAGGAAATCGTTTCTCTCGCCGGTGCGGCCGAGCTGGTGCTTGGAGCGCTGAACGTGCCGGTTCATTTATCAGAGAACGAGTTTGTTTCAATCGAGATTGCCCTCTGCGCCCATCAACGCGAAATGAATGTTGATGAGGTACTTGCACACTTACCGTCCGATAATGAGTTCAGCCAATTGCTGGTGGCGAATCTCGTCGCCGATGAGGGGGGCTATCGCTGCGACCGTCGTCCTGAGGCTGTATTAAGAGCTCGTGCGAGAAGACTTGCGGCCCCCTTTATGGTAATCCCATACGCGTACCTACATCGCGAGGTGTTTCAGCGAGGTGTCTATTTACCTGTTTCCTATGATGAGGAAAAAGAGTTTTTTGTTATCGCCGAAGATGGTGGGCTTTCGATAATCTCCGCTGATGGTCACCTCGGGGACGTCTCGTACTGGAATACTGAGTGGTCCCCTGTCTACTGGAGCCTGAAGGGGCCTGGCTGCGGCACAGTGCTGACGCTTCAACGCGATGCTTTGCATTCACTGGTTCGTCATGGAGAACTGCTTGGCCACCACTGTACCCTCACTAGATATCGAAGAGACTACAGCCATAGCGAATTCGAAGAGAGTTCACGAGATGAGTATTTTTTGAAGTTGGTCTAGGTATGCTGAGAGTTTTACTTTTTCGGGGCGATGAAATTTTCTCTTGGTAGACACTACGCTGACGTACATTGAAGCCCTGGAGCGTTTAGAGGAGGGCGAACGTCCTTCAATAATTCTTGGGAACGACTTTTCCAGAGCGTGGAGAAACGACATATTCAACTACGCGAGAGTATCAGGGCGACGTTGAGGTTGATGACCGATTGCGCAGAAGCCTCAAGCCGCTATGTGAGCGGCTTAAAAGGTGATAGAGCATCGTATTAGTAGTGGATGGAAAAATTCGCAGGGCTAAAAACGGAGGAACTCGCAGGTGAAAATTAATTATTTGAGCTCTGAAGGCGTATTGGAAGTAGAGCAAGGCGCGATGCGTGAGATTGAAAGAAGATTGTCGTCCAATTGGATTGGTTATGCTGCCTTCCAACTCATTCAGCGTGGTTCGTTCACTCCATTGGACCTTGACCTGGTTGTACTAACGAACAATCGGATACTAATAGTTGAACTCAAAAACTGGAGTGGGGATATTCAGTATTCGAATAGCCAGTGGTTCCACAAGGGCGTAGGGCATAAGTCGCCGGTTCAAAGAAATAATAACAAGGCTAGGGTCTTGAGGGAGGTATTGAGGACCAAACATCCGAAGCTTATTTCGCCAATCGTCGAGTCCTTAGTTGTCTTGTGCCATCCGCAATGCCGCTTGCAGAAGTTTCCCGAAGAGGAGCGAAAGTTCGTTCTAACTCTCAATGAATTTTGTGAGACTGCCAGCAAGCCCGCTAAATACAAAGAGCGCTTCCCCGAAAAACCGACTGGAATGACGTACCCGTCAGCTAACCCACTCCCAGACCGTGCCAAATATGATGGATTTTTCTCGCTGCAGAACCCTCAGGTTCTCCAACGCAGAACCGTACTTCATGGCTTTGAGCAGGTTTCGACAACCCCAGACTACATTCATCCGAAGACGATTTGGAGCGAGTACAGGGCGGAACACATTGAGGTTAGACGTTCGAAGGCTCTCATGCGCAAATGGGACTTTGGGAATCTTGCCGCGGGTGGCACGTCGGCGCTTGAACGGGCTACAATCGGTTTGCGTGAAATGCGTCTCAACGAAGCGCTTCGCGCACAGGCGCCGGACCTTCACGCGGATTTGCTCGAGCCTGTCGTATCCGCAACAGCGGACGATGTGACTACCAATTTTGTCGAGGCATATCGCCTTCCGGATAGAGTCGAACGAATTGCGGAGCTTCTGGCACGGCGTCCTGATATGGATGCCGCAGAGAGAGTTTCCTTGGCTAAGAGCGTGCTGTCACGGTTTTCAAAGTTGCACGTTCTCGGTATTGCCCATCGTGATATAACCACAAAAACGTTATGGGTGGTCGAGCCGTCGCGAGTTATCCTTTCATCGTTTGCCGCAGCCTTTGCGCCTGAAACCCGAACAGTTGGGGTACATCGAATTGAGCTGGAAACTGGTTCCATTGCACTGCCCGAAGACTCTAAACAGCAAAGGTCAGTGGAGCGAAATGCGCCTTTTGCTCGTGATGTTTTTTTGCTCGGAGTTCTACTCTATGAACTCATCGAAGGAATCGCGTTGGAGCGGGTTGACAGTGTGCCTCTATTTGACGATAACCGCGCTTTGGTTCTTCCTTTGCTTCTTAGCTGGTACACAAAGGCTCTTGACTGGGAGCCGAAGGAACGCTTTAGCTCAGCATCGGATGCTTTGGATGCTTTCAATGCATGTTTGATTACGGCCATAGCGCCGACTGTGTCTGAGGGCGACATTTCGACCTTCGGAACCACTGCCAGCATTTTCACCTTACCTCAGAAGAGTACGCTCCAGTCTTCGCCAGGCAAGACCGTTTACATCTCCGAGAGAAATGGTGAGCAGGTCCTAGTTAAGTGCTGGCCATCATTGCGATACGATGTAAAACATCCGATGCGCAATGGACGATTATTGGAATTTCTTCATCAGGCTCGGTCGTTGCGCCAGTCTGGATTTGATGCAGCGCCCGAGGTGCTTGATTTCGGCATTAGCGATTTTGGCCTTATATTGGTGACGCGGTGGGAGCATGGCGATACGCTGGGTGAGTGGCTCAAGAAAGAACCTTCTCCGCGAAGTCGAGCTGCGGTTGCGTTGTCTTTATTGAATGCGGTTCGCCGTTTTCATGCGATTGGACTCGCACACGGAGACCTTAAGGGGGCAAATGTAGTGATATCGGAAGATGCAAAAGGGGCTCAGCAGGCAATCCTACTGGATGTGCCTGACCTGAGCGCCGATGGGGATATTTGCGTCACAGTTGGTATCCTTCCCCCACATCTCGAGGCCGCAGCACCGCAGCACCGTGACCTTTTCGTTGTTGCCCAGCTCGCACTCGCTCTATTGGACGAGACCGAATTTCCGAGGTCTCGGCGGGAGGCGCAAAGAGCTGCGGCCCTTACTGAGTCGCTGCCACCAATTGACTTGTTGACGGAGACGATTCAGTCTGAGCTATTTCCTGCAGCCGCGTCCAGTCCGTCCTTCAAAGTGACGCTAAGACGAAAGGGGCAGGAACCGATTTCCGCGTCGGCATTTGAAGGCGACAATGCTAGCTTCCCCGTTGGCGTTCAACTCAGCGCAGATAGAAATGTCGCCACGTATTTTGTTAGTGGGTTAAGACAACAGCTTATTATCAAATATCACTGCCAAGCGCAAAGTGTGTCCGATGTCTTTGTGAAAGAAATCGGTCATGAGGCGTATGTGATAAGCGCCAAGCGAGCCCAGTTCAAGTTGCATGCAAATATTCAGTTAGAGTTTGGGCGGGAAGTTGAGGGCGCCGCGCTGGCTGAAGCCTTGCATTCACGCTACGTCGCTGTGCAGGAGGACAGCCAAGACGGTGAATCGGTCAAATTAAGCTCCGCTTCTGACCCGTATTTAATTGACGGGGATGTTGGTTCGAAATTAGGGGCAGTTTCGGCTAGTGACCTTTGGAGCGCTTTGGCGAACACAGACGAGCTTAACGCGACAAAAATTACGGTACGTCCAGGAGCTCGAAAGGCATCAGATGGCACAGGCGACTGGTTACTCCCCTTCGATGTAGAAGAGGGGGTTCTTGATTTTTCTGAAGATGAGCGTATCGAACTTATTGAGCGAGGAACGGACCCATTAGAAGGTACTGAGCGTTGGTACACCGTGGGAGCGGTTTCGTCTGATATCGGCAAAGACTTAATGCGTGTTTCATCGACGAACATGCGCTTTACCCCTCGCGAAAATATGATTCTGTATCTCCGTGGTGCTCAGGAGCGATATGCTTCGGAGAGGCGGGTCGCAGCGATGCGACGGGTACTTGGAAACGGGGCGCTCATACCAAGAATTCCCGAATACTTTGACCCGGAATTAGGACTGACTCCTAGGCGGGTTGAGTTGCCAGCGCTTGGTAGTCTTGCTGACTACGAACTCAACCCGGAGCAAGAGGAGGCACTATTAAATTGTTTGACGGTTGGTCCAATTTCATTGTTGCAGGGGCCACCGGGTACCGGGAAGACTAAATTTATTGCCTCGTTCGTGCATCTTGCGTTGAACAGGGGGATAGCAAAGAATATATTGCTTGTCAGTCAGTCACATGAGGCCGTAAATAATGCGCTTGAAAAGGTGGCGGACCTAGCCGGTCTTCATGAAATGGATGTATCGATGGTCCGCGTAGGATTACCTTCTATGGTTTCGCCGCGCCTACGCGGTATCCACGAAGACTCGAGGCGCCAGCTCTACCGGGAGTCCTTTGACGCGGAGTTGAAAGAGCGGGTGAAGGCTGTCGGATACAGCATGGGACTGCCTCGGTCGTACGTGGACTTGGCAATAGAAGTGCACGTTACATTGGGCAGCATACTGGAACGTATAATTATCCTTGAAAAGGACGCATCGCAAAACGGCGTGACTGATGATGGTCATTCTTTAACGCAAGCACATCGGCTAAAGGAAGTTTTTTGCGAGATTGCCTCTGCTAAGTTCTCGCTTGACGCATCACCCCATGACGACCTACCGGATGTGTTCGCCAAGTTCTTGGCAGATGCAGAATTCGCTAGTGGCTCGCCAAGTCCTGAAAAATGTCAAAAACTCGAGCAAGTTGTTCGATTATCGAGCGAATTTTCGAGCGTCCTACGCAACCCAAGGTCGAATTTCACTTCGTTCTTGTCGCGAAGTGCAAGTGTGGTTGCCGGCACATGTGTGGGTATAGGAAAACACGCGTTAGGTATCGTGGACCATGCCTATGATTGGGTGATTGTAGACGAGGCTGCTCGAGCTTCACCAATGGAGTTGGTAGTCGCTATGCAATCTGGTCGGCGTGTCCTTTTAGTCGGAGACCACCTGCAGCTGCCTCCAATCTATCCTATCGCGGTAGAGGAAAAGACTTCCCAAATATTGGGTGTGTCACGGTCGGATTTTCGACGACTTAATAACTTCAAGCGCGCGTTCGCATCTGAGTATGGAAAACAAGTGGGGCGCACGCTTCTTTCTCAGTATCGTATGGCAGACAGCATAAGCCAGTTGGTTTCTAAATGCTTTTACGAAGGCGCGTTAAAGGTCGCACGTGCAGCACCTGGTAATGAGTACAACGGTCTTCCGGCCTACATGCAAAAGCAGCTTGTGTGGGTTGATACTTCTGACCAAGGACGACGTGCTTTCCATAGTGAAGCTGAAACCCACGACGGGGCGCTGTTCAATGAAATAGAGGCCAATGCAGTAGTTGCAGTCATGCGGGACATTGCTAAATCGCCTGAATTTCTACTCGCGTTACGAGAAAAATTAAAACCATCGGAGGTGGCAATAGGGATTATTGCTATGTACGCGTCACAGCGTGACCTTATCCGTAAGAAATTGGACCAAGCTGATTGGGCAAGTGAGATTCGTGATTTTTACACGGTGGGCACAGTTGATAGCTATCAAGGTAAGGAGAATCGCATCATTATTGTCTCGGTGGTTCGCAATGACACGGAACGTAGCGTGGGGTTTCTGCATGAGCCGGAACGCATCAATGTTGGGTTGTCACGCGCCAAAGACCGTCTGGTCATTGTCAGTTCAACTTCAATGTGGAGCGGGCGTACGGGTATGCCGATGAAGACAGTATTGGACGAATTTTCAAAAATGGAAGGGAATGGCACTGCACAGATGGTAATGTCGCTTGAACTCAAAGGAGAAAAAGGAAATGCGTGAACGTTTCAATACTTTGGCTATTGGTGTTCCGGCACAGCAGTTTCTCGTACGTTGCCATGTCTCGGTGGAACGACAAGTGCCGGTGATGACGGAGTTTGCAGTTCGGCTCTTGCAGTTAACTAACCGGATGGATGTAGACGCATTTCGAACTTACTTCGGGCTGCGTGGACACGAAGCCCAAGATTTGCTCGACATCCTTCGTGGAGAAGGGCTGGTAGAGGAGACCGAGGGAACTTTGTCGTTGACTTCGTATGCCGTTGCTCGCTTTGTCGGTAGCGATGACGGATTACCAAGGTTTACCAAGATTGCCGAACGCCAAAGCCGACCGATTTTTGAACTGCTTTCATTCTCACCTCTTCCACGTACTTCCTCATCAAATTATTGGGATAATACACTCGACATTGATTGGAGTGCGAGCGGTGAGAGCTTTGGTCATACCATCGACAATGCTCAAGAAGCTTTTCACCGTCACTTCCACGAAATCGAGCGACTCGACAAGGATGACGAGCATAAGCGTGCGTTTGACGTTTATAAGATTGATGCCATTACGGCCGGAAAGCGTTTTAATGTCCCGCTACCGATTCATTTCGACGTTGATATTGAAGGCGGCGTTGAGTATTCGTTGGAAGGGCTTGAATTATTACCCCCGGAATTGAAGTCAAAAGTTGTAAAGTTGACTGCTGACAGAGTTGGAAAATTACCTCAGCTTCCGGACCATTTTTCAGAGTTTGTTCGTGTTTTCGATGATGAGATACTCGCAAGATACCTTCTTAATATTTCTAAAGCCTCCAACGTCGCCACTCCAACCGCAGACGCAGCCCAGCAGTTAGAAAGCCATTTTAATTTTTCTGAATATATCCATGATGTGCATGGAGCCAAAGATGGACTGTTTTATGATTCCAATCACAGCCGGGCACTCCTAGGTGCACTTTACTTGGAAAAAAACCAAGCACGAGTCATTGAGTCTCTCGCTGTCGCACTTCGCAACTTCAAAAGTACGGGAACAGCGGAGACCATTTACCCCAATGAGATGTTTTGGGTGATACCTGACAGCGAATTATGGGGGCGGACAGACCTCATTCGTTTAACTGTCGAAGGTCTGAGAAAGACCGTGGAAACGGAATGGGGGGAGCCAGTCGACTTTGTAGCCATTAGCAGTGCTTTGCAGACCGATAATCAGGATAAATTGAAAAAACGAGCTCGCTTATTATTGGAGGCTGGATTTACCGATGTGTTGTTGGGCCCCACACCTTCTATCGCTGGACGGTTTGAACTTCTGATTTTGCCTGGCGTGTATGCAGCTGCGATGTATCATTGGAAGGTTCCGTCCTCCGATGTCGTTAGTGTGCCGGTAGGGTTTGCAACAACTGAGCCAGGTAAATTGCGGAAGTTGCTAATCTTCTTACAAAAAACGTGTACGTTTAAGCTACATCGCGCTTTCTACAATATTGAGGAATTGGCTGGCGACGCAAAGCTTCGAATTGATGAGGCATTGGCATCCCACTTTCTTTACTTGAATAATTTTCTGGATATATCAAGTGACTCGAGTAGGGAGCTGGAATAAAGTCATATGAACATGGCGAATGTGGCTTCGTGAAGAGACACTCCAAAATGTGCCCCTCGTTACGCTGCCGTTACCGGCAGTTCGGTCAGTCACCGGGCCAATTCGGTCAAACGCCTACAGGAGGATTGATGGTGAGAATTCGCAAGGTCGAGATTTGCAATTTTCACTTAATTCGCTTTTCGGACTGGTGCCCGCTCGACGGGGTTAACTGCCCCAAACGTCGTCGTAATAGTGAGAAGTCCACCAACTTGGATGTAATCGAATTTTGCCTTGGGACTCAGTGCAACCTGGTATTGGGCGATACCGAATTTTCGGGTTACAGGATAATTTGGTAGTCCCATGACGAAGAGGCAGCTGGATGTACTCTGCTTCTGAATGGGCAGGAAGCTGAATTGTCGTTGTTCTCAAGTCGGCCGCAATGGATGACCGACACTTCTATGTCGTGGTTATCTTTGGCAGCAGCAATCCACTTGCCTTCATTCCCCGGCTGGCTTGCAACCAAGTCGCGCAATATAGTCTCCCGGGGCTTACCCGGGTACTTCTTCACGATGGCCTTGAATGTCGCCAAGTTGGTCCTACCGTAGTCCGGCTTCAAAAGAAGCATAATGCAGCGAGAATTGCAAAAAATAGCACATAGGTAACAGCCCTGTATTAAATTCACGAAATCTACCGTAAGGAGTTATTGCAGCCGTAGATACCCAACGCTAATCCTTGCTTCGCCGAACTTCGGCCAGCCCTCAGAATTGCGGAGAGCCGGCTGAGGTTGAGTAGTGTGCGATGAATGATATGGAGCACAAATACCATAATATTAGGATGTCGGAATAATTAAAATGGAGAAATGTAATGACGCAATATTCGTACTTTCAATAAGGTCAGCAGCTCCAGCTTGGAGATTAGATTAATTCTTCGGTGGCGCAGATTGCACGGTACAAAGCCAAGGTGTTTAAAGATGAATATCTCGACATAAGTCTATCATTATTTGAGAGTCAAACCAACCGAAATAAGTTATCTCATGCAGGCGAGTTTGGACGCTTTAGGGAAAAACTGCTGCAGAACTATTTGAAGCAGTTCTTGCCAGCCAGGCTTAGTGTAGCTGAAGGGTTTTTGGTGCCGCTTCTTGGGCAACGAAGTACCCAATGTGACGCAATTATTTACGACCGAGATACCTCTCCGCACATGGAGAGCGCTGGCGGTTTGGTTATGTTTCCACCCGAGGTGTGTGCAGCGGTCGGTGAAGTGAAGTGAAGTGAAGTGAAGTGAAGTGAAGTCTAGCCTAACAATGGCTAAGGCAACCGTCCCAAATCGAAAATGAGTTAGCATCAGTGGGATAGACTAATCTTTCGTTACGATACGGTGGGAGCAATATGGCAGAATCAAGTGCGACGGAGTATCTTCAGGCATTGAAGAGTTCGATGGCGGATAGCTCCGACATGGAAGTGTGGGAGATATTACTTGGTCTAGCAATCGATACAGCAGGAGATGAAAGTAACGAAGAGGTACTCTTGGCCGCGATAGACGTCTCGGCAGGAATGGAAAACGCAAGCTTACAAGCTGGCGCGACTTTAGTTCTCTATCATCGGTCGAATGCGTGGGCATCACTTCAGCGCATTAGGCGTACGGACGACCAGGCTTGGGATTGGGAGCAACCTGAGTTGGTGAAACAGATTTTCAGTTTGCGAGGAGCGATTCAGCATCCAGGATTTGCCGAGTTGCCGGCACCTCGACGAGCGCAGATATATTGCAATCTGGGAAACTCTCTGAGCCAAGCGGGGAGAGTTATTGATGCTTTAGTTGAGTGGGAAAATGCACTTAATGAACAAAGAAATCTCGGTATGGCACGCGGCAACTTGGGCATTGGGTTCGCACGATATGGAATGCAGCTCTTTGACGACGGCCACACGTATTGGTTTTTGCGGTCCGCTCAGAATGAGTTGTCACAGGCAATTGAAGGCGGTGTTGGTCGAGATGGCTCAACATACCCGGCGGCTATTGATGTCTTTCGGTGGCATGCTACAAATGTTGAGCGTGAGCTGAGCAGTTATGATGGCCCTATTAACGAAGTTCCCCCTGAATTCCCTATCGGGAATTCAAAGAGGGAACGTGCCTATCGGACTTGGTGTTTGAGGCGAAAACTATTTCTAAATCCGTTGAATGACCTCGGCCCGCTTTCGATTGCCGCACAAGACGTGCTTCTCTTACCTGGTCACAGAATCGAGGGAGCCGGTATAACATACCGTGCTTTTTTTAACCAACTCAAGCAGGAGTATGCTTACGCGCGCTTGAATCTCTTTGAAGGAACAGCGGTAGAGCGGAGGCACTTTGCAGACCGGGAGCTGCCGCTTGTATCCAACGCTGATTTTTCTCTCTACTCTATCTCAGTCGAGCAGGTAAAAACATCGTTCCGGCTAGCATATTCGCTGCTCGATAAATTGGCATACTTTATCAATGACTATTGGAAGCTAGAAATTCCCGAGAAGCAGGTCAGCTTTCGAAAGCTTTGGGTAGAAGATAAGAAGGGGAAGGCGGTACCGGTTGGGCGCGTTCGGAAAATCTTTGAGGACTCTAAGAATCTGCCGCTTCGTGCATTGTACTGGCTGGCGAAGGATATCTATGATGAGAATTTTCAAGAGGTGGCTGACCCTATAGCGAAGGAACTAGACGCATTGCGAAATCATCTCGAGCACAAGGCTCTGAAGGTCGTAATCGACGGTTTGCCTCAGGCCGACAGCCCCAAGTCCGAAATATTCGAAGACCACCTTTCCCATCGTGTAGGATTCGATGAGCTAGCGGCGCGAGCTGAGCATCTTCTAAGAATGGCACGGTCGGCATTGATATATCTAGCTTTGGCAATGTATCTCGAGGAGCGGCGTGCCGTTCCCCCAAGGTGATACGCTAACACCATTTGACTTGGGACTCTATACAAGAAATGGGGAATTCTAGAAATTCAGGGAGCAGGCCGTCATGCTTTTTTTTCCGGCCGTCAGCGCCGCATTACCTTTGCGACCATACCAAAGAATTCACATGCTTTTTAAAAGCTGGATTTTTTGCTGCACCATTTCCAGCTGCTTAAGCTTGGTCAGCGCAGGTCAACGTACTTTTATGCACCGCGGATGATGACCCTATCATATGTATTGAACTGAATTCGTTTAATCACGACTGCGAGGTGGTCGAATGCAATTGGCTGAAGAATCTACAGTTCAAGCTCGCAGGGCTTCTCTTAATACGTATCCGGGCAGCCGATACTACGGCGGTGCGTGCCGAGGATTTTTATGACCTGTTGATGTCAGAATCGACTACTTTGGACATCCTGCGACCGCGGTGTTTGAGACCCCGCCGCAAACTGGTGTGCCGTCGTGGTAACCTAAGCAAGAATGGTAGGAAGTAACAGCAATTCTGACCAAATATGCTGAAGGTTGCGGCGCACCTAAGAACGCACTGCAAGACAGAGCGCGTAAAATGGCGTGCTATGTGGTTTATGCGAAAGCGAGAAGCTTTGGGAGCTAGCACATCTGACCGTGCACACTGGATAATTACATTTGACGTAGAAACACCACTCTGCTTACCCACTTACATGTTTAGACTGAAAATGTACACCGCCAGAAACGGCGATGCCTTCCTTATTGACGCCGGCGGTACATACCTCCTCATTGATGCTGGTTTCGCGAGTACCTACCAAAACTTCATTGCTACGGACTTGGCGCAGCTTGCAAAGGGTGGGGGGCGGCTTGACCTGGTCGTCTGCACGCATATCGACGCCGACCACATCGGCGGCCTTCTGGAGTTCTTCTCGGGCAACGGCACTCCAGCCAAACGAGGCATTGAGGTCGACGCCGTCTGGCACAACAGCCTACGGTCGTTGCCTGCCCCGACCGCGGAGCCTGACGGCTTTCATGACCGTATGGTTCTTGAGGCCATTCGGCGGCGTGGTTTTCCGAGAGCCCCAATATCTTCACCGGCCCCCATAAGTGCTCGACAAGGTAGTTCCCTCGCCAAGCTCCTTCGGGAGCATGGCTACACCTGGAACTCGGGCAACGGCTCGACCTGCATCAGTGAAGGTGGCGCACTTGCTTTGTCAAGTGATGTGAGGGTCCAAGTCATAGGGCCTGCCACCGCCCGTCTCGAAGAACTGCGCAGCCGCTGGCTGAAAGAGGTTCGAAAACTTGGCTATAAGGGTTCATCTCAACCCACCGACCTCATTGACGATGCGTATGAGATGTGGTGCGCCAGCGCGCCGGCTCCTGCCGTCCCTCGGGCCAACCCCATAGCTGCCAACGGAAGTCTGCGGCTCGAGGAAGTCTACACGCCCGACACCTCAATAGCGAACGGCAGCTCCATCACGCTCATCATCTCCAAGGGAAACAAACGAGCTCTCTTCCTTGGAGATGCTTGGGCCGAAGATGTCGCAGCAAAGCTGCGGTCGCTTTATACGCCGACGACGCCCATCATCTTTGATGTCATCAAGGTCTCGCATCACGGGAGTCGCCACAACACAAGCGTAGACCTCTTATCTGTTGCAGACTCGCCCTGTTTCCTCGTCTCATCCGATGGGACCCGCCATGGCCATCCGGACTTTGAGGTGCTGGCCGAAATCGTGGACCGACCGGCGCCATTCAAGAGACACCTATTTTTCAACTACGAAACTGCTGCCTCCAAGGAGCTTGAATCACATACATCGAAGTCCGGCACAGCCTTCAGCGTCCATTTAGCTGAGAACGACTGGATTCAACTGGGGGAGCAACTGTGACTGAAGATGAAATCAAGCAGGCCACGTGCCAAGTACTTAGCAAGGACGAGTCCGGAACCGGGTGGCTTATCACGGCGGACGTCGTCCTCACCGCATATCACTGCGTCGAAACCGCAATAAGTGCTGACGAACCCGTCTTTGTTCGGTTTGGAGTTGGCTCATCCGCATTTGAACACGCGGTGGTCGTTGGTCCACATGACAAAGACCTCGATATTTGCCTGCTGCAACTATCTACCCCGCTCAGCGTCGAACCCATCCTCATTAACGTCGATGGCCTGCGTCCCGGCGAGAAGTGGTTCGCATTCGGCTACCCTGTGACAAAATTGCAGCTGGGCCACGTCGTCAGAGGCGAGATTCAGCAAGTGTTGCCAGAGCGGGTACATGGCATCGACTTGGACCTGTCTGTAGAGCCAGGAACACATCTGTCGGCTTACCACGGGCTCTCCGGCTCCGCGTTTATGGTGGGCTCTGCCTGCAGAGGTCTATTGCGACTCAACGTAGACAGTGCCATCGGAGCCTTGAGCTTCTCGATTATGAAGCCATTCTTGCAGGCGAATGGCGTGTTGCCCGAGGAGCTAAATGAAAATGAAGACCCGGGACCAATTGGAACGCGGCCAGCCTTTGACGCGCTCTTCGAGGCTGCCATCGTCAGGAAGCGCGGTGGATACGTCTTTGTCGATGGCTCGCACGGCGTCGGCAAGTCTACGTATTGCCAACAATTCAGGCCAGAGTTACCAGAGCTGGATAGACTCGGCGTGTACCATTTTACTGAGCGCGTCCGTGGCTCAACGCCAGCACATCAAGCACAACCAGAGGTATTCTTCGACTGGGCGAACTCCCTGCTATCGGAAAGAGCGACGGGCCAGCCAGCCAGGTTGATGGAGCTTTCGTACAGCCAGCTCATTGCGAAGACCGACGAGGTACTTCAATCTTTGGCAAAGCGGTGTGCGAAGGCGGGAAGGGTGGGCCTTCTCTTCATTGACGGCATAAATGAAGCGGTCGCTGCAGGCGAAGAAACTCTAAGACGATTTGTCAATCTGCTGCCGCAAAAGGTGCCTGACGGCCTGGTGGTGGTAATTACCGGCGTCGGACTAGATTCAATTGCCGACAGCCTCGGGACAATTTTTCTGGGTTCTGAGCGCTTGACCCTCCCTAACCTGGACCGCGACATTCAATACAGGATTTGTGTCGAATTTCTTGACGAGGATAAGGGCACTACGGAAATCGTGGGAGAACTATGCGACCGAGCGATGGGACACCCGCTCTACCTTCGGTACTTGGCTGACTTAGTTAACAGCGGAGCCACCCAGGGTGACATTGCTGAGCTACCGGTGTTCAGCGGCTCCATTCAAGACTATTACGAGACCATCTGGGCCAAGTTAGTGCCCAATGCTGACGTCGTCAATTTACTAGGTATTATTGCCCGACTGCGTTGGGGTATCCCGGCCAATAATTTGACAAGCATGCTGACCTCTGCCGAATCGGGAGTGTTTCCTTCCACGCTCGTTCGCGTTCGGCATCTGCTTGCCAATCCCGGGAACACTGCGATTTATCATCCGTCATTCTCAGAGTTCGTCGTTCACAAGACAGCAACCATCAGCGAATGGGTGCACGCGCGTCTTGAAGGCTTTTGCAGCCTGAGCGAGAGCGGTGACTATGGAGTTCTAAACAAGGTCTACCACGGACTGAGGGGCGGCCGAGAGCGTCTTCTTCGGGCCATCCAAGGCTGTCAGCAGGCTTGGGTTGACGACTCTGTGCTACTCGGCGCAGAGCCAGATGTCCTGCTCGCGGATATTGAAGAGACCCTCGCTGCGGCTGCCAGTGTCGGGACAGCAACCGACATCATTCGCCTGCTTCTTCTCTCCCAGCGGCTCACCTTTCGGTACAACACACTCTTCGTGCAGTCAGCCGAGCTCGTGGCTCTGGCGCTCATCTCACTCGGCAAAACTGATAGCGCCCTTAGGCACGTCGTCCGCAACGGTCGTCTTGTCGTCTCGGCGGATGAAGCTTTCGCCGTTGCAAATGCCTTGACGCAGCAGGGCAGCCCTGTGTACGCTATAGAAGTGTTGGACCTTGTCCAACGTGAGCTAAATACAGTCTTTGATAAGCTTTTCTCGGACGGTAGCAGTATTCAAGAATTCCTCGGGGCAGTGAACTGGCGACTGCACGCTTACTCGCTTGAACATGCCGCCGGTGGTAGTCCACCGTTTAGCAGATTCATTCGAACTATCGTTGAAGGCTTCTTGCGTCGCCAGGATGGTAATTTCTCGCCAGACGAGGGCGACGATGTACTTCGTGCGCTGAACGGCGAGATGATGGGAGCGGCGCTTTGTCTTAACGGCACGTACCGACCTTTCCTGGATTTGGATGTGCCGGCCGACGTAGATTTACGCCAACAACTGCTTATCTTTCTGCAGACCCTTGGGCATGCCGCAATGCATTCAGAGCAGTATGGAATCCCGCTCAAGCGCAAAATGGTTGACCTCGTGCTCTTGGACGTTGAACGAACTATCGGAGCTCCGCTGCTCCCGGAGGACCGACGGTTCGTATTCACAGATGCCTTGATTGAAGCGGGCGCGGCTCCCCACCTTGTCGAGACGTACTCCGCGGACTTAGATATAGGTGACGGGACGCTGCTCCTCTATGAGAAGAGTCGAGCGCACCCTGACGAAGCCATTTTCGAGAATGCGATGCTGCGCCTTCGAGCATCCTCGTTCCTTGGGCACGGATATGCCGAGCCTTTCGTGCAAATGCCGACCACCGAGAATTGGGAAGGGGTGCTCGAGGTCATCGCACGAGCCGTTGCATGGTGCGACGGCAAGGGCCGGAGGGCCATGGCGGCAAAAGACCAAACGGCCTTGGACGCGGTATGGTCGTTCGTAGCCGACACCCTTCTTCCTTGCCTCTCGTTCAAGCTTGAATCGCGTATCCACTGGGAGTCCAGCTACTTGATTCCCGAGACCGTGGTTCCGCGGCTGTACCGGCGCGTCGCAAAGCTGGTGCTAGATTGCTTCCCGACGAAAGCAGCGGTTTTGCTCGACGCTATAGAGCGTGGGTTCGACGTACAGTTAGGCCTCTACAACGAAGGGTTTCGGCAGGCGCTCCAAGAGGTGCTGCGCATCTTCATCGAGCGAGGACTCGAAGGACCGAGCGCAGACAAGGTCTTCTCGCTCGTATTGGCCTGGAGGGACTATGTCGCAGCGAATGTGGAGAACAGGTTTGAGCTCGTACCAGAGCTTCTGCAAATTGTCCCGCTGCTGGTCAGGCTGAAAGCGCCCGAGGAGGCGCTTAGAACCTATAAATCGGTGCTGTCGTGCTCGATGGGGCCGAGTTGGTACAAGGAAGACCAGCTGTCGATGATGACCGGCGCCTTGGAGACGCTACCCGCTACGTCGCCGGTTCAGGCGTCGTCGCTCGCGCAAATCGCTGGCCTCTTGGAGGGTGCTACGGGCGAGATGACGTTTCAACGATTTGTCCGTGCCGACAAGGGTAATTTCATCGGGCAGCTCTGCCGTCGGTCCCTTTTCTCGGATGCAGTGAGATACTTCCAACATCAGAGCTGTGGAACCCTCGACGAGTTGTTCGCGCAGGCGACGAGTGGCAACCTCGACCGCGTTTCAACCCTTGTTGGTATGCGGTTTCCGGGGGCAGCGCTGGAGGAGCAGGCCGCGCTGCTCGCGTTGTTGCGCCAAACGAGTGAACAGGCAAACTGGCAGTTGCGTTGGGCACTCCTCGAGGTCTACCAACATGGCGACGAACGGCACCTGACCGACTGGGGGCGAGAGTATGCTGCCATCATTTCGGAACTGGTCAATAGCCCTGACGACCTGACGCGGGCAAAGGCCCGGGTCTACTCGATTACAAACTCGTTGAACTCTGAGCGAGCGTGGCTGCTTTTAAGGACCCTTGTCCCAAGCTTGCCGACCGACCTTCGCCCCGACTTCGCGCGTCTCTTGGATGAGGTGAGGTCCAACCTTGATGAGCGCCAGATTGAACAGCTGACATCGAGTTTCGGTCTTCGCTATGAGCAAGATGACAGAGACAAGGCAGCAAGACCTGAAACTGACACCAATAAGTCGACCAGTGACGTTGCCGAGGCGGATGCCGAGGAGGACCGTTTATTCCTGGCAGGGACATTTGGCAAACGTTCAGCGATAAGGGGCGCGCGTACTCAAATTGAGAGTGCACGCATACAGCTGAGCCGACGCAACTTTTCAACGGCAACTAAAGAGTGCATCGGGGCACTCCAGACCCTGCAGGCAGGAGGATGGTCGGTTTGGTCGGACAGTCATGCCGGCCGCGACGCTGACCGACTCATCAACGAACAAGTGCAGAACGCCGATGAGCTCGCCAGACTGTATGTACCACTGGCCCTCGAAGAGCGCCATACGCAACGTTGGGCGATTGCATCCCACCTCATATCTCTGGTTGGAAAAAAGGCCGATGCAGCCCAGCAAACGGCACTTCTAGTGCTAGCCATTGACCACGTCAGGCAAATCTTGGGCGACGCCTCATCAGCGTCGTTCGCATACATCGGTAACTCTGCGGCTGGGGCTGCGTCTGAGTCCCTCCTTGAACTGTTGCTTTGGACACTAGACCATCCGGCTTGGGAACGCCGTGACGGCGGCGCGGCTATGGTGTTGTGGGTTGCCCGTACGAACGGAGATTCGCTATCAAAGCTCGCCCGTCTTGCTGTCTCGATGGACCGGCGTAATCGGGCAGATATCGCTTCTGCAACGCTGGACATTCTCTCCCGTGAAGACCCGGTGCGGTTGTGGCAATACATTGAGCCGCATATCGAGAGTGCTCAAGTTCTCGAGCAGTGTCGGCATTTGGTCCGGTTTGCGACGTTCATGCGAATCGCTGAGCGCGCGAGCAAGCGTGGTGTCGATTCGGCAGTGAGTGCCTTCAAGACGCTACAGGAGCGATTCCCTGAGGGCTGTCCCATTTCAACTCCTGCTACAGACAAAGAGCCGCCAAGTTTTGTACCGTTGTCGCTTCGCAAGCTATGGCGGGATTTGTCCCGACTAGGTGTTCTTACAGAAGACTCCCTTAAAGCGTTCACCGCCCAGATGGCCGACTCCTGTTTGCCGCTGACAGTCGATATGGCCTGCTCGTTGGAATCGCTTGTCGCGGAGGGCGGGCGAGAGGACCCTAATCTTCCAACCGGCCGGTGGGCATCAACCGTTCGCCATGCGCTCAACACCGCGCTCTTTCAGCCCATGCCTGGCAGCAAGCTCAGAAGGGCCGAAGCCTCGCTCAGGGCCTATAACCCAGAGAGTCTTCTGGAACCCGAGAACGGAAGGAACCTGCTGGCAAGCCTCGTGGAGTGCGTTGAAAGCGGCAGGGAACGAAACTATCTGCCGTCATATGAAGGCTTGGTCTTCCTGGATTTTCAATGTCTCCTTGAAATTGGATGTCGTACCGTTCAGGTAGAGCTCACATCACACCTCGCACCTCCTGGGCAGCCACAGCCAGTACGACTCACGCCACCTACTTTCAAGGCAACCGAGCTGCCCCATCCGGGCCCCGATGAGCCCTTCGCTGTCTGTGGCAGAGTCCTGCCAACCATTGCTTACTTCGGCTCCATAACTCCGGCTATTCCAACGCCGCGATTTCTGCAGTTGGTGGGGACCCAGGCGTCGAGCACAGTGCGGTACCATTGGAGGGATGGAAGTACGCTTACCGGCTCTGCTTCAAGTCGTCGACATGAGTGCGCTTTACTTGCGATTGAGCGGGAGGCATTTGCACTGCCAGAAGGCTGGCAGATGCGATGGATTCTTCGGGTCAATGGTGAGCCTCGAGTGATACTTGACAAATTTTAGAGAGCAACTACATGAAGTTTACCCGTATGGACACGCCCTCAACTAGGGGCGAGTTTGAGGAGCGCCTGAACTATGCGCGCGAGCACCTGGAAAACGGAAGGATGCACTTTGCCAAGGGCCTTCGAGGCCAAGATAGTCTGTTCAATGTGCGGTCTCTTCCAAACGGTCGAATTGACTTTCTCAGTGTCGACGAGATGGCACGGTTGACCGCAAACCAGACGTATCAGATGCGTAACGTGGACTTCGGGCGAATGCTTTCGGAAGACACAGTCTATGCCAATCACGCCGATGAATTCCCCAAAGACTCGGTTGGCGATTATTTTCCACACAAAGAGGGAGGCACCGGTGACAAGCAGAAGATGCGGGCAATGAAACGGAAGAGGAAGGCGGCCCAAGCGTCAAAGAAACGGAACCGTCGTTAGATTCACTCACCGCTGCGACGACTTTCCGCCGCTAGCGACCGGACATCCGACTTAACTAAGTGCTCATCCTAGCTGAAGGCGCTGGCCGCCGCCATCACGGCAGCGTACGCATCCAGCACGTTAACGCCAGTAATGTCGTAGGCCCACCCATCCGCGATGCCACGTAGCGCCGTCATGCCAGTTGCCAACGCGAACTCCCGCTGTTTCACAGCATCGTCTTTTGCGGCGCGAGTGAGTGTCCTCGCGTCTGACGGGCTGCGGTTGGCCAGTTCGGTGGCCAGCTCAAAGAAACCCGCATCCTTGGCGGCAGCAAGCCACTAACTTCATTTCCCGGTTGACTCGCAATCAAGTCCTGCAATCAAGTTCCAGTGCTGACTAAAGTCTCCAGGGCATCGCGCTGCGCATCATCGGCGACGACATACGCTGCGGCCAAATAGTGTGGCCAGCCATAGCTCACAAATTCATCAATGGTCGCCACAACGGTACGCGCAAATTCGACTGGTGGCAAGATGGTTGCTTGGCACCTGAAATACGCGGGAAGTAGCGAATGCCAGTTGACGCTGACATTCAGAACCCCATCATCGTCGGCAAAGAACAGGACATCGTCTTTTCCTGCGTCAATGTGGCGTAATAAGTCAAGTAGAAGCTCGATACTGTCCCGCGTATCTGCAAACTGTCCGTATTCTTGCGCAAGCACATATCGTCGCACGAGCCGGTCGAACTCCGCAACGAAAGCATCTGTGCCGATGGATTGCTCTTGGCGGCCTCGGTTATTGATTTCGACAGCCTCGTAATAATGCCCAGCCATGGCCGCATTGACGAATTGGCGTGTGTCGTCAATCAGTGCTGCTACAGGGGCGAGGGTTGTCGCTTCAATGTTCACGATTTCGCCTAACAGCACACTCAGTTGTTCTGCTGGAAGGAGTTCCGCAGCGCGCTCTGCAATGACCAATAGACTGCCGCGGCTTAAATTTCGTAGCTCCGCGCGAACGGCAGTGTAATCAATCAAATGATTTCTCCTTCCCCAGTATGCTGAGGATTAATCCTTGATACGGAACTCTTCTTTGTCTTTGCCATCAAGCCAGCGTGGCGCACGACCACGCCCGGTCCAGGTCTCACCCGTTTCAGGGTTCTTGAATTGTGCCGGTACCGAACCCTTCACTTTTACTGGCTTTGCACGACTTCCGCCAGCGAGGTCCTCCACGGTAATGCCGTGCTGCTGCATCAAGTCTTTGATTGTCTTGATTGCGCCACTGAGCTCATCTTTACGGGCAGCCTCGGCCAAGGATTGCAATTTTGCGATTTGTTCAACATACTCTGCGTACGACGTCATAGTGTCTCCAAGGGATTGGTGCTTCAAAAGAGTAAATATACGCGAAATCTAACATGGGCGTAGGGAAAGTATAAGCTAGGAACGAATTACATCGTGAATGATTGGGATAGTGAATATCCTAGTACATACGGCCTGGACAGTATCTGTCTATCTCATCGGAATTTCCATCGTTTACATGCAAATCGGCGGTTTTCACCATTCTCTGCATAATGGCGAAATAGTTTTCTTCCAAGTAGGCCGTAAGGAAAGAAACTGTCTACCTAAAAAATAGGGTGGTGCTTCGAGTGCATACATGCAGTGATTAATGCTTGAGTGGTTTCCTCACCACCGGTTGCCAACGTAGCTAATGCGGCGAGAGAAAGTAGCACTTCCTCGGGCGACGAGCCAACGCATCGGTATCCATTAGGGATACGGGTTTCAATACAGTCCTCCAGTATGAACGTGTCCTGCGAGGGACCATCGTTCCTCACTAAAATCGGTCCTAAGCCGCTCCTTAAACCCACGCGTAATTCTCTCAGTGGGTCTGAAAAGTACGCACCCTCGTTTAGTAAGAAAAAGGCATCAAACGGAAAGGTTCCGCTAGATGAGTAGGCAAATTTCTCTAAAAGGTCGGCGTGAAAATCCTCTGCCACGCGGAACGCAAATAAAGCAGTAAATGGCCGTTCCGTCCCGGAAGTCTTGGCGAAGGTGTCTATATCACTCATTGTTTTACACGCGGACTCGAATGTACCCTTATCGAGGGTGGACTTTACCTGAACTACAAGGCTGATTTCTTCCCAACTCGCCACGCTATTGCCGTGGTCAGCATCCAGAGGCCAAACTCCGCCTTCGTTACCGTCATGGATGACCAAGTCAAGCTCGGAAGGATATTCGTCGCCTCCTCTCGTAGTGGCAAAAACATTCGTCGGGACCATGTAGCGATTGGATAGCCACGTCTTTACGAACTTAGCTACCGCATCCTCTCGCAACGCGCCCATTGCACTTGGTAATTTGTGAGCGGACGTTCGTGCAAATACAGCCATAAGTTCATGGTAGTGTCCGGTCATAGTTTTTAAGAGGCGTTTAGGTGGTAGTTCCGTCATATAATCACTTTAAAAATGTGAGGGATTGAGGAGAAAGAGGTCAACGCCGGGAGTGAGTAAAAGATATGAAAAATCTTTTCTCACCTGGCGACCTTTCCGGTGGTGACGAAGGACCTCGAAGGGATTTGGTCGCTGCGTCAAAATAGTATAAGTCATCGTCAATTGCATTGGTTGCGAGAAGTAGCTTGTTTACTACAATCCACCGAAACATCTCAGCCGCTAGGCCATTAGGCTCGGTCCAATTCGTCCAGAACTCGCTTGCTCATCCGACGCTGAACACCCTGCCTCGGCAGGCGTATAAGTGCCGCTAAGTCTTTAGCGCCAATACTTTCTAACCAGTCCAGATGCTCAACTGCTGAGGGAAGGTACGCGTAAACCTACCTCACTACAGCTGCCTTCGCCGGGTTAATTGATGGCGTAAATTCTCGCCACCGCATATCCCGCCCCCTCTTTGCTGGCAACTGGAACATCCGCGGCGCCTCTGGCATGAACTTTGGACTATCGTCCTCAATCAACCCAAGACCGTCAGGATTCCGCGTGCTCGGAGACACAAGGCAATCTAGCAAGGGCTTCAGGCCGCCATACGCGCTATCCCAGTCCAGGCTAGGGCGCTGGGAGGCCCATAAGTTTCGAACCTAGTTTTTCCAGCCTGCCGCGGCCGATGTTTCGCCTCGCCACTAACGTCATAGTCCGCGTTGTAAGTGGAGTAGCGTTCCTTGTCGACGTTTTCAATCAACCAAAGCTGTTCGGCGTCGATGATTTCGTCGGTGACCCTATCAATTGCGGATTCTATTTGTACCTAAATATAATTTCCTTGTGGAAATTGTACTATGGTTATATAAATATTGCTGGGAAGGGCATCTGCTAACAGCATGCGCGCCCATCGGGTCACTCTACAAACAAATAAGCAATAGGTCCATGAACAAGAAGCTCAAAAAATTAGTCTTAGCTTATCAAGCCAGTGTTCGCACTGCAGTTGAACTCATGCAGCAGTCTGGAATACCAATGCCCGTCACTTCCAGCGAATGGATTGCGACCGAAATCCCAGCTCATGGTGAGCTAGTAGGAGGCGTGACCTACTACAAGCATGGCTTCGGGTGTTTGGTCGACCTGCCTTCAGGCGCGGTTGACTTTGACTTTGGAAGTTTAGGTGAGATAGACGGATTTGATGCATGGCGGCTTGCCAGATTTGCCGGCTCTGAGTTCGCGAAGTATGGATTTGAAACAAAGGAAGAAATCGAGACAAGCTTCCAGGGTGCAGTGAAGTCAGGTTCAGTTGTCTCGTCCGGATACATCCTCTACTATGCTTCGGAACTAAAGCGAACACTAGCCAGTGAACTTAGTCGAGACATCCCGAGCGACTCCCTTCCACATCAAGAGCAAGATAGAGTTCTGGCCGTCTATGCCCATAGTTTTCTGGCAGCGGATTTGATGAGAGAAAATTATAAAAAGCTCTGGAACAAGCTAGACAAAAACAATGACCTGAGCCAGAACGATGGCGTAAATTTTCGTATCTATTTTTCATCCTGGTTGGGGTATCTTCATGCCACGTGCGAAGGTTTTGAAAAGCTTGGCATGTACATTTTGCTGACGAAAAATCGTCCGAAAAGTTTTGCAGAGGTCATTCCTAAGTGGGTGGAAGTTGCACGCTTAATCAAGCTCCACGACGACCCGCTTAGGGAGCTACGGAACAATGTTTTCCATACGCGAGTCGATGCTAAGCCTATATTGCAGTTTGCTGTTGACGAAGCAGGGCGGTTGTCGTGGGCCGGCGAGCTGCATGATTCCATCGCCGATTTTATCTCTTTGTATCGCATCCTATGCGAAGTTCACTACATGATGAATGGGCGTAGCGAGGAAAGTCAGGTGCGTCAGCAAAACGCCAGGAAAATAAATCAATCCAAACGGGGCTGAACTCCAATGCTTTGTAACCGTTAAGACGTAGGTCGAACGGTTTGAATTCGACTAGTAGCTCCGATAGGCCTGCCACCGCTAGAAAAGTCAGTCAGCTGATTCGTTAAGCTAAAGTTCGCTGCGGAGGGTCTTGCATAGAATGCGGGTACCGCCGTCTTTGCCTGAGCAAATTAGTCGACGGCATAGATGCGAACGACTGTGCCGCCATCTCCCCTCTTTGCTGGCAACTGAAGCACACGCGGTGCATCAGGCATGAACCTGGGGCTGTCATCCTCAATCAGTCCCAACCCGTCCGGGTTTCGCGCGCTTGGCGCGACGAGACAGTCCAGCAGGGGTTTCAGGCCACCATACGCGTTATCCCAGTCCAGGCTGCCTGCACAGTACCTCTCTATCTCCAGTGCACTCCTGGTAATCGCTGCCACGGGCACCTTGCCCCCAAGGGCCGCGAGCACACTGGCGCGCCAGCCGTTGCGCAGCTTTTTGTAGGCATGGAAATGCATGCCTTTAATTGCGTTGTTGGATGGTGTGGCTGCAGGCAAGTGGAGTTCGTAGATGAGTTCGCGTGGAGGCATGGAGATGACCGGTGGGGGAGGGGTATCCCATATAGCGAATCAGGGAAAGCTGTGGCTTGGAAGAACGTTACTCGATAGGCGATACGCGTAGTTCGTCTCAAAATTCCCTGAGGTATGAAGTGTATTGTCAATATTGGACAATCGTGTTTCATGCCGCCTTCATCTCTTTGCTGGATATTTCGGCGAACAACGTGGGTGGAACAATGCCGGGGCGCCAGTATCACCGCTGGCGGTTATATAAGTTTTTCGATTTATTTCTGTATCGCCACTCGCATATCGGCTCGGATGGCATAGCGATGGTGATGCACCAGTTCGTTTTTGGCGGAATTTAGCAATGCTATTTAGTTAGGAGTCTTGCCGGAAAGCTACTTGCACCAGTAGAATGTGTACAGCTGGTTAGATAGGACTTGGAAAAACGACTTCAATCGGGGCAGTATCATCACGGTTAAATAGGAATTAAATGATTAGGTTCGGTTGGGTAGACTTTTCTTCAGATGACCGCACGCGTGTACAACAGGTTCTAGCGCTTCTCAAAGAGCCGGGGACTTTGGATGAGCTTGGGATAGGGCAGGTTCGAGATGCTTTTTCAGACCTACTATTCCCTGGTTTCTCCACCATTCAAACTAGAGCTAGATATTTTTTAGCCGTCCCTCACATTCTGCTCGATTGGGCTAGCTTGTCTCCAAAAAAACGTCGTAATCTACCTCTTGAGAGGTATCTTCTTGAAGCCGAAAACGAGCTAGCTCGAACACTTAAGACAAATCACGAGATAGCCGGCCTTCCGCTCGATGGCATCATCGGGCACACGATGGTTGAAAGCGGCGGGGTTGCCCGTCGCCCCTCATCAACCTATTGGAACGGACTGAAGCTTTTTAATATCATCAATTCTCCGAAGTCACTTGCAGAGTTTTGTCGTGATTGGAAGCGGGATGCTGGGGACTACAGCGCAGTCGATGCCGAGGAAGGGAGTGATGATGCTGACCATCGTTTCGAGTCGGACGTTCGTCGTCCGCCGGGTGCACGTGGTACTTGGCGTGATGATGTTACGCTGAACCTTAGTAAGGCCGAGGCGGATTTTTTGTCCGTACACTTTTGTACTTTGAAAGAGCTGGAGCACTCGGTCGCCGGACAATTGCTCTCAACAGAATTGGCTGACAGCGCTTTAGAAGAAAAGTACAAGAGGTTCGCCTCATTCAGTGTATGGGCTTCCCAACAGACGAGCCTGAGTCTAATTTCTAAAGGGAGAATCGCCCAGGCTCAGCGCTTTAGCGACGCAATCGAGGGCGCGCATATTATTTTCAATGGCCTTCTAGCTCACGAAATGGAGGATGACGATTTGGCTGAAAAGTGTCTGGGATATTTTTCGAGTTGGCGCGCGCGCGTTGCTCATTCCAATATATTTCATAGTGGTGCTTTAGTTGAATGGCTAGATGCGCCGCGCGCCTTAGGCATCACCGTCAATCCTCGCACTGTCGCTTTCCTCGACGATTGGAACGAGGCGATGTTGAACGCCGCACCGAAAAAGAAGCTTGAGGGACTAGTTCGGGCGCAGGCATTGAAGAATAAGCCAGGTCGTTCTTTGTTGGTGCGGCTACCACGCACCAAATCTACTTGGTATGGAATGAAGGAGCTTGAATATCGGTGGTCGACCGCTCGCGGAATGTTGAGCGACGTAATGGAGGGGAAAAAATGCTTAGCGTGACCTCTGACCGCCTAGACTACGGCGAATTGCTGCAGGCACCGCCTGGATATAGGCTAAACCTTGGCATAGCGACGACGTTCTCATTGGACCTTGAGACACTTGTAGCTGCATCTCTGGCGTTGAATCTCAATGAAACGCTTGAAGACGACATTTCTGGTGAACGTCTGGCCTTGCTCGAATCGCTGGACCAGCTGCAAGAACGGCTGCTTGTGTTCTACCATGAGGGAAATGTAAAGGTTCCAAAGAATTTCAATCGTTTGTTCACCTTACTTGAACCATTACTTGTTCCTTCAGTTGCGTTGGATGGGCCGAAGGGGGCGTTCGCTTCGTTTCATCCGAAAATCTGGTTGCTGCGATTCGCACCTCAGGATTCCAAGAATCCAGTCCATCTCCGGCTAGTTGTTCTTTCTCGGAATCTGACGTTTGACCGGAGCTTGGATATTGCGGTGGCCATCGATGGCCGAGTCGTGAAGCGAGGTGCTAACTCGGACCCTAAATTGGTGGAATTTTTACACTCATTGTTAGATGGAGAAAAACATGCCGCGAGCCTAGAAAGTATGTGTGAGACGCTTGAAGCCGTTAAATGGGATGAACCCACCGCATTCAACGAATTTTCAATTCTTCCTGGCCTCGCGCCAACTCCCCAAAATGCCGCTATGGCTCCTATCGATTTGAAGGGGAAAATCGATGAGCTGCTTGTGGTTTCACCTTTCGTAGATGCTGATGAGACGAGTCTGCTGCGGGAGCTCGGGGTTAGAACCAAAGGAAGGAAGACCCTTATTAGTCGGGCTGACACGCTGGATGCCATTGGTGAGGCCACCTTAGATGGTTGGGATGTAAAGTCCGTTTCGGAATTAGTTGTGGACGGTGAAGAACGATTGCACCAAGACCAGCCGTCGCAGCAGGATTTGCATGCCAAGCTAATAGTGGCAAAAACAGCTGAGGGAGCAGTGTGGCACGTCGGCTCTGCAAACATGACCAATGCGGCTTTTGGCCAGCCTTCGAAAGGCGTTCCACCTCGAAATCGAGAGCTTATGCTGCGCTTGGTCGGTTCGAACTCCAAAGTCGGTCCGCAGAAGGTTTTGGACGAATGGGGGGAAACAGGAGTCTTTGAAAAGCACATCTTTAGTGATAGAAAGAATATCGCGGCCGAGGCCAATCCGGACTTCCGCCGAGCGGTCTATGCGCTGACTTCTGCAAGCTGGAGCATCCATGTCGAACAGGGTATTGAGGGTAATTACTCAGTCGAGCTTTCCGTCTCGCCGTTGCCGCAGCTTCCAACGGGTTACCGGGTGAAGGTGGGGCTTCTCTGTCGACAAGCGTGGAGGGAACTTGCATCTAAGCTCCGGTGGGAAAAGCTAAAATTGACCGATGTTAGCGCCTTCGTGCCCATCGAAATAACTTCGGATGAAAATAAGTTCAGTAAGACGTTCGCAATCCAAGCGTCATTTAGTGCCGACATCATGGACGCCCGCAAACGTGCGATTTTCCGAGAAACGGTTGAATCGAGTGAAAAGCTGCTCAAATACTTAGCATTGCTGTTGGATGCGGGCGCATCCAAGTCGAAATGGTTCCGTGCTGATGGCGGTGATTCTGACGTTGATATTTTTGGTATCGGTGGTACAGGAGGGTTATACGAACAGCTTTTACGTGCGGCTGCTCGCGCGCCCGACCGTTTAGGTAGGGCGCTAAGGGTTTTCCAGCGACTTGACGATGAAGGCGTGCCGACACCGCCTGGACTCAAGGAGCTTTTTAAAGGTTTTGCTATATATGCAGAGGTTCAGAAGTGACCCAGGACGCTATTGACCATATTTACGATTCGTTAGCTCAACTAACGGATTTTCAGAATGCGACTGTAGAAGAGGCCTGTCAACGCCTTGTTGGTCCTGCCGGGCCGCAAGGCCGTCTTCTAGTGGGAGACGAAGTCGGACTAGGCAAGACGCTCGTGGCGCGAGGTGTAATCGCAAAGCTTCTGCTAAATTATTTGAATCGGGGCAAGTTGAGGCGTCCGTTCCGGGTTGTTTACATCTGTTCGAATCTCGCACTAGCCCAAGAGAACGCAAACAAGCTCGCTGTTTTTCACGGAAAAGGGGCTGAAAAATGGGTTAGTTCCCCAAGCTTTGGCCGCCTTGCAGAACTAGGCCTGAAGCAGCCGGCACCAAAAGATGGGTTGTTGCTAGAACTTTGCTCTCTGACGCCTGCAACTTCGTTTTCTTTGACTCAAGGTGGTGGAAATGCGCGCGAGCGATACATCATTTGGCGCGCGGTAGCGAAGTCGGCATACGTTAAAGATACCGTCGAGCTCCAAGAATTCTTTCGAAACGGTGTCAATCACTCTTGGCAAGTAGCGGAACAGTACTACGAAAAGTCAGAGGGGCTTGAACCCGAGACCTTAACAGAATTTAGTGACCGACTGGGCGGGTCACCGCAACTCGATGCCAAAGCATTTGCGGCAGCAAAGGTAATTGGACTCAGCTTGCATTCTTGGCGGAGCTTGCTGCGGGGTATTTCAGAACTTGATGGTGACGAGGAGAAAAATCAATCACATCTCGAGTGGCAGGTGCGCGGAAGAATTCGCGAGATGTTCGTCGAAGCATGCGCCCAAAATCTCAAGGCTGACCTCTTTATCCTAGATGAATTTCAGCGGTTCCGAAACCTTGTTAGCATTTCAGTTGACCCGGAACGCTCAGACGGAAAGACTTCAGAGCAGCAAGTCATTGCTAGGCGTGTGCTGCATGAAGGCACTAATTACGCGACCCTTTTGCTCTCTGCAACGCCGTTCAAGGCGCTGACTCATATAGGTGAGGAGGAGGAGGGGACTGCGCACGCACAGGAGCTTTCTGAACTCTTGGAGTATTTGTGTAGGGCCGACCCAACTATTGTGAAACGCTACCAGATGAACCGGGAGGCTTTGCTTTCAGACATACTTTCGCTTCCTGAAAGTCCATTGGCTGAAAATACTCTGCAGAGCGAAGCGAAGTCAGCTGTTGAGAAAGTTCTCCGGACCTATATATGCCGAACGGAGAGGGCAGGCATTGAGCCCAATATTGACCGCATCTTTAGCAGCGTTGTACCCCAGCCGAGCGTACCAAGTCCAACAGAAATCAATGAGTACATCGCCCTTGACCGACTCTCGGAAGCTCTAAAGGCGGCCTCCGTCGGCAGTGCGGGTATCGACGTGATGAAGTTGCATAAAGCAGCGCCTTGGTGTCTGTCTTTTCTCGGCGGCTATCAGTTGCGCGAAAGTCTTCGTGCGCACAAATGGATTCCTGGAGTTGCGGCGGCTTTGAAATGCTCTAGCGATGCATGGATTCCCGTTGAGAAGTTTCGTGGATATCAGATTAATTTGACCCGTGATGCGCCAAGCGCTCGTTTTAGGGAGGTATTGGATGCCGCTGTGTCTGCAGGGGCTGAGCGGCTGCTTTGGGTTCCGCCGGCAATGCCTAACTACCAGGCAGACGGGCCGTTTGCAGGGCAGGAAAATTTCAGTAAGACCCTACTGTTTTCGTCACTTGTGCTTGCGCCGAGGGCACTGAGCAGTTATGTTTCCTATGAATGCGAGCGCAGGCTTCTCCCTACTCGCGGAAAGCGACCACAATACTTTGAAAGCCGTGATGAGTTTGCACGGACGTTTCGATTTGATGCGAAGTCGCTTTCTACAGCATGGGGTCTCGTGTATCCATCAGCGAGGTTGAGCGCTGTTCAGCTCGCGGGTGAGTATGGACTGCACGAGCTAAGGGAGAGAATTGAAAAAGAGCTCTCGGCCGACTACAAGCTAATGTGCGCGACGTTTGGCAAGGGCAAAGCTTCGAAAAAGAAATCATGGTACGTCTTGGCGCCTATCTTGCTCGATTGGCTCACCGCAGATGGAAAGTCGCACGTACGACAATGGGCAAGTGGAATGAAAAGGATGTCTGAAAGTTCTGATATGAGGAAGTCTCAGGTTCAATCCATGCTTCTTCTACTCGAAAAAGAGCCGCTCGAGCTTGGAGAGCCGCCTTCAGACCTCAAGCGCTATCTTGTGGACCTTTCCGTAGCAGGCGCGGGTGTCTGTATGAATCGAAGTATGCGGGCAGCGTGGACAGATACCGGGAGCGCAGATGCTGAGAGTCTTTTAATCGGCGCGACTGATGCGGCACTGTCATTCATCGACAAGATGAACCGCATCGAGTCTCAGCGTGTTTTACGTGCCGTTTGTGGCGCCGATAAGCCTTGGATTGCAGTCGCCCGGTATAGTGCTATGGGTAATCTTCAAGCCGTATTCGACGAGTATTTACATCTCTTGAAGTCAATTCACAGAACGTTTATTGACTCGGTGAAAGCGTTCAAAGTCGCTGTCGACACGGGGGCGGTATCCGTGACCGCCCAAACTCAACTGCCTCCACCGAAGAAGGGCACGAGTTATGATGTCCGATTCCACTGCCACTACGCGGTTCCTCTTGGCAATCAGAAGAGCTCCGACGAGGCCGGTGCCAGCCGAATCACGAATGCGCGAGCTGCGTTCAATTCGCCGTTCTGGCCGTTCATGCTCAACTCCACATCTATTGGGCAAGAGGGACTCGATTTCCACTGGTACTGCCGCCGTATCGTACATTGGAGCTTACCGCCTAATCCAATAGACCTGGAGCAGCGTGAGGGGCGAATCAATCGCTTCAAATCTTTGGTGGTTCGCCAGCGTATTGCAGAGGCATATGGGCGTCGTATGGGGAAAAATCGACCGGCAGATGTTTGGGAGGCATTGTTTAATATTGCGAAAACTGAAGACCGGAGGACTGACCTTGTGCCGTTCTGGCACGCTCCGGATGGCTCCGCAAAAATCGAACGTATTGTGCCATCGATGCCATTCAGCTCCGAATTGACGCGCCTGGATGAGGTCCTACGCATCCTCTCGCTTTATCGGTTGTCGTTTGGCCAGCCGCGACAGCAGGAACTCGTTGAGAATTTGCTTAAGCGAAAATATAATGAGGCAGACCTTGCTGAAATTCGTCGGGCTCTACTCATCGACTTGGCTCCGATAAACTATCGAAAACTCCCAAGGTAGCGATGGTGGGAGGAAGTTATGCGGACGCATTGCAAACTAGCCTTGTGTATAACTCACTCTTCTTCTGTTCACGCTTAGTCTCGCTGTTTTTTTGCCATGAGGTGGTACAACATGGTGTGACAAAATGGTCTTGATGTGATATCCTAAGTCATTGAAAGATAAGGGAAATGAGTTTCGTGAGTTCGAATCTCACCGCTTCCGCCAGGAAATAAAGAAACCGCCTTCGGGCGGTTTTTTATTGCCTGTCGGAAGCGAGCAGGGCGCCTTCGCGCCCTGCGTGTGAGATTCGAAGGGCTGGGCCTACCGGCCCAGCCCGCCCCGAATCCTCCAACTGCTGCCGCTGCGCGGCAGCCCCGCGCGCCGCAGGCGCGCGTTCGTGATTTCACAGCTTTTCGACTGAGCCAGCTTTCACAGCACCTACGCCTCAGTCCGTGTCTGAAATCCGGACCTGACCCTCGCTCTACGTGAAGCTGGCGCGCCAGACCTACAACGCCCGCGCCGAAACCGTGGCGCAAAAGCCATCCTTCCGCAATGCCTGGAAGCGCAAACAGTTCTGCATTATTCCTGCCGATAATTTTTTTGAACCTTGCTATGAGACTGGCAAGCCGATCCGCTGGCGCATCGAGCGCGCCGACGGAATGCCGGCCGCCATCGCCGGGATATGGGAATTCCGGCCGCAAGATTTGCTATTGTCGTTCTCGATGCTGACGATAAACGCCGATGGCCACCCGCTCATGCAGCGTTTCCACAAGCCGGATGATGAAAAGCGCATGGTGATGATCCTCCACCCGGACCAGTATCACGGCTGGCTCGATGGTTCCCTTGTGAGCGAAGAGGATTTGTTCCAGCAGTATCCAGCAGAACGCCTTGTTGCGATAGCTGATCCGCTTCCGCGCGCGTGAAAAAATGAACACGAGCTTGGGCGCTTGTGAGCGAGGAGTAGATCTGACAATCGGACAAAAGCCAAACAGCTTTGGGCTTCAAAGCAGGACCAATTTCACGACGCCAGTTTTATAAAAGCTGAGGCAGCGTCCAAATGTCAGGCCTTACCCCGGGTCCCGTACGAAAATTACGTTGTAGTTGCTTATTTGATTCCTTGGTTACTTCAGAGCTTTAATTGAACCTGAAATTGGGATAGGCTATAGGCAATGTATTTTTAACTTATTAGGTGCTGAGATGAACGATGTGGTCAAGTGTACAAGTAGAAATATTCCACTTCCTATTCAGCGAGAGGTACGTCAAAGGTGTGGTTTTGGATGCGTGATCTGTGGGATGCCACTTTATGAGTATGAGCATATGATGGAGTGGGCAGAAGTAAAACGGCATGTGGTAGATGAGATAACCTTGCTTTGTGATCAGCATCACAGGGAAAAGACTGGCGGCCTCCTTCCACGTGAGATTGTGGAGGAGGCTAACAGAAATCCATTTAATTTGCGCGAAGGTGTGAAAAAGCCCTACGATTTACACTTTCGGGGAGCTGAAGCAGAAATAGTTATTGGTGGAAATAAGTTTACTTGCAAGGATCAGGGATACGGAACCTTCATGATACCTGTAAGCGTTGATGGCGTCCCTTTAGTAGGTTTTGTACTTACTGATGGACATTTGCTTCTCAATATGGTGGTGTTTAATGAATTTAATGTTCCTGTAATGCACATTAAAAATAATCAATTATTTCAGTCAACTATTCCATGGGATATTCAGCTTGTTGGTACGTGTCTTACTATTAGAGAAGGGAAGGGGGATATATTGATTGAAATTATATTTAACCCTCCAAATAAAATAACTATAAATCGAGGTAGATTTTTAAAGAATGGTGTTGAGATTCTTGTGCGGCCAACTAATATTTTAATTATAAATAACGCGTCATTTATATCAAATTGCAGCGCTCATAACTGTTCAGGTGGTCTAATTGTCGGGCACCATGAAAATAGAATTGGTGGTTTCATGACAGTTGAAAGTGTTTCTCGCCTTAATAGGAATTTAGAGGCGGCGCTCGCGTTTGAGAAGGAATGCCTTGCAAGAAGGTAGAAATTTAGCCTTGAAAACTAGGGTCTGCTAGTCATTTCAGGGTGATGGGCCACTGGCATCATTGATCCAGCACAAATGTGCGGCAAATAGGCGAAAAAAAAGGTTCATCGCGTTTTACCGGGGAAGGCATCCTTGATTTTGAGGAAAAAATATGCAGAGTCCCGGAATCCGTAGGCCATCCGTTTGATGACTTTGATGCGGTTGTTGACGCCTTCAAGAATGGACGAATTCATCGGATAGATGGCGGAGGCGATGATGCCCCGGACGTATTTGCGTAAGCGCTTGGCGAATTTAATCACGGGGGCGATCTCGCTCTCGAGGGCGAGGCGCATCCAGCGTTTCCATCGACGCGCACCCTCGCGAACGGATGGCGCGAACCAGATTTCTTTGAGTTCGGTTTTGAGCAAATAGACCGTCGACAGAGGGGCGTTGGCCGCGAGCAGTTCGTCAAGTTTGATAGCACGGTCGTCTTCAAGGTTGTCGCGATTGCGCAGCAGGAGCCAACGGCTACGCTTGATGACCTGGCGCGCTTTGGAATCGTCGCGCAGCGCGTTTGCCTGGTCGACACGCACCCGGTCGACGACTTCACGGCCAAAGCGCGCAACGACATGGAAAAGATCGTAGACGACTTCGGCGTTGGGGCATTGCGCCCGCACTTCGAGATCCATCGCCGTGTTCATATCCATCGCCACAGCCTCGATTCGGGCGCAGCCTTCTGCGCCCAACGCCTCGAAAAACGGACGGATGGCGACCCGGCTATTGCCTTCGCCAACCCAGAGCACACGCATGCGCTGGGCATCGAGAACGACCGTGGCATAACGATGGCCTTTGTGCAAAGCGAATTCATCCATGACGAGGCGCCGCACGTCGCCAGCGGCGAACTGGCCGTGCAGGTGTGCTAAGCGCTGTAGGTCAATGGCCTTGATGGTGTGCCAGTGCAGGCCTGTCAGCTGGGACACGTGCTTGATCGGGATAAGCTGTGCCAGCGCCTCCACCCAGACCCGGACGCGGTGAGTCACCCGCGAGCGCCGGTCCAGCCAGGAGATATGCTCCGTCATCCGGGCATCGCAGTGATGGCAGTCCAGGCGCCGGATTGGCACCTTCAACCAAACCCGTCGATCCAAAATATCCCGATCCCGGATGCGCCGCCAGCGCTGCTCATGAACTAGAGCACAAGGCTGCCGGCAGCTACCGCAAAGCGCGTCGGTAGTGGGGCAGGCGTTGAGAACGATCAGCAGCGATTCGTCGTCCTGTTCGACGACGGAATCGACAATATGCCCTTCCCAAAATGGAAGAGACGACATAGCATTGAGCATGGCGGCGAGAGTGGTAAGGTAATTGGTTTGTTTGGCGACAATCAATTTACCAATTCAAAACCCTTGCCGCCACCCCCTCCCAGCAAAAAACGTCAAGCCCGTCTTTCCCCATCAACCGCGATGAACCAAAAAAAAGGCTGTCATTTTGTTGTCATTCCCAGGCTAAAATAGCCCAAAAACAACCCAAATAATGACAGCCTTCTTCTTGCTAACTACTTGATTCTAAAGAATTCAGTGGTGGAGACGGCGGGAATCGAAACCGCGTAACATTCCTGCCGATGCAGGAATGCCAAAGTGACGCAAAAATGCAGTTTTTTTGACGCCGGCTCCAGCTTGGGCACTTGCTTATGCTCACTCTGTGGCGTCGAATGCCTCATGGAATTTGACGTCACCACAGGGTACTTTGTTGCCAAACGAAATTGCCTGAAAATACTCTTGGGGAACTCCTGGCAGAATAAGGCCTGGATGCGCCTTGAACCCAAAACGTCCATAGTAAGCTGGATTGCCGAGCACGACGCACCCGGCCGCCCCTAAGCGTTGAATTTCTTCCAGGGCTGCCTTCATCATCTGCGAGCCGATTCCTTGTCCTTGGCGTTCAGGAGAAACTGAAATAGGCCCAAGACCGTACCATTCAGTATCCCCCGAAGAAATTGCAACTGGTGAGACCGCGACATGGCCTACGACTGACTCTCCATCTATCGCCACTAGCGAGACCGTTAATTGACCGGAATCCCGCAAAGAATTGACGATAAATTGCTCAGTATGGCTTGAGTGCTCTTCGTGTTGAAAAGCAGCTTCTGTCAGCAGCGTAATGGCATTGATGTGCTCCGCGCGCTCTTTGTTGATCTTGATTGTCATTTTGATTTTTCCTTGGTGTAGATAACTAAAAAGTTAGCGGTTGTCGAGCTGTGCGCGTACGGATCGCAATCCGGTCGCATTGATTTGATATGGTTGGCCATCTTTGGACTTGATCAATCGCTTGGACTTGAGCTTTGTGAAAGTGGCTACTGTGCAATCTGACAGTACATGGCCGTCGCGGGTGTAGCATTCGACAGATGTGATGCGGCCTGAAGTATCGCGGATATGAGCGATACGACCACCTTTTGCGAGAACGTGAAGAGTCCGTTGTTCCGGCTTGGAAATGTTCATGTTAGAAATCCTAACTCAGTAATCTGAATGTGCAGAATCAGCAGGCACCAGTAGGTGCACGCCAAGTGTTTTTTGCGCATTGACAACCAAAGCTTCTTGCTAAAGAAGAATTTTGGTTATCGGATTACTGCAATCTCCAACATACAAGCCTTATGAAATCTGGAAAGAAGAGTTGCCTAAATTTAGGGCGAAGAAATTCTATATCGGTATGTTTTTTTTGTCAAGTGTTAAGTGGTCTGGGCTACGATGTGCAATGATTTCGCGGATTTTGCCAGGAATTTACATCGATTTCCATGCGTAGGTATTTTGGTAGGTATGGTGTTGTGCATCATGGCTAGAAGGCGCATGTAGCCTATTTATTTGTATTACACCGCTTCCGCCAGGCAATAAAAAACCGTCCAACTATTTGGGTTCATTTCACTCCAGTGGTTTTTATTTCGCTCACCACTAAACGACGCTTTTCTCCCGCTGGTCCGCCGAAAGCGCAGTTCGTCGCAAGCTGTTAGTTCTTTGTCGCCATCTCCTTTATCTTCCTTGTTGAGCTGGCGCGAACGGTCGCGCTGCCGAGCCTTTCAACGGGGATGTCCACATGCTGAAACTTCACACGCGTCGCCTCGCCTCACCGCTGCTGCTGACACTGCTTTTACTGCTGCAAGCTCCTGCCAGCCAGGCTGACTCCGTCTCCACCGTCTCCACCGCCACCGCTGCTCCCGCACTTGGCGAAGAAGAGGTGCTGGCCGCACGCATCAACAGCGAGATCGCGCCCCTGTTCAAAGCCAACGAGCCTGGCGCGACGATCATTGTCACGCGGGATGGCCTGACCGTGTTTCGCAAGGCCTATGGCATGGCCGATGTGGCCAAGGGCTTGCCCATGACCCCGGACACGGTGATGCGCATCGCCTCAATCACCAAACAGTTCACTGCCACCGGCATCTTGATGCTGGTCGATGAAGGCAAGCTGGCCCTGGGCGACGACATCCACAAGTTCTTTCCCGACTACCCCAGCGGAGGCCAGCGCATTACGATCGAACATCTGCTGACCCATACTTCGGGCATCGCCAACTATACGAACAAGCCGGGCTTTGAGGCGGGAATGAACACGGATCTGACCGTGAGTCAGATGATAGACAGCTTCAAGAACGATACGCTCCAGTTCGAACCGGGTACCCGCTATGCGTACAGCAATTCAGGTTACTTTTTGCTGGGTGCGATTATCGAAAAGGTGTCCGGCGTATCGTATGCAAAATTCGTCGAACAGCGCATCTTCGTGCCGCTCGGTATGGTCAACAGCGCTTACGATGGCCATGAACGTGGCAGCGCGATGCGCGCCCAGGGCTATACGCGCAGCAGTGGCGGCGCTGGCTTCGAACCAGGCAAGGCGGTCAGCATGACGTTGCCGTATGCGGCCGGCGCACTCGTGTCCACAGTGGACGACCTGGCGCGCTGGGATGCCGCCGTCAGCGCAGGCAAACTGCTTCAGCCTTCCACTCAGCAGAAAGCGTTTACCGCCTATGTCCTGGCCGACGGCAAAAGTGTCCCCTATGGCTACGGATGGAGCGTGCGCGAGATGCGCGGTATGCCAATGCAGTCACATGGCGGCGGCATTCCCGGCTTTTCTACTTACGCTTTGCGTCTGCCTGAGAAACAATTGTATGTGGCGGTGCTGAGCAATGCCGACAGGGGCCTTCCGGGGGCCGAGATGATCGCGTTGAAGGCGGCGACTATCGCAGTTGGCCATGTTTTTTCGGACTAGATGGCGCCTCTGCCCGAAGCCGGGGTATTTGATGAGTACGCAAAGCCTTTTTTGGACCGATGCCTTTGTGTAGGTAGGTTAGTAGGTACGGCTTTTGTTGGGGGCGAAGGCACCGCATAAACCTGGTCCGCCCCGTCTACTCGACCTTGCGCTGCGAAGGCAGACGGTCACCCGGAGTCAAGGATGCGTCCGCCACCGCCGCCTGCAACGCATACGCAATCTGCCAAAAACCTGGCCTTTTGTTCCCGGCCAAGCGCGGCAAACAGATGGCAAAATTCTCATCTTGCATGGTTTTTAACTAGGACATTTTGTCCCAATGTATGGATATTGTTTTCAAGTAGTATGCATCAGAGCGTGCAGCAACACCGTCCTTGTATGGCAGTCGCTGACGTTTTCGCCTCTCTCATCTGCATATGGAAAATCACTGCGCCCGATGCCATTGTTATTTCATCGGTAGCTATAATGACAGAGTCAAACAGGGTGCCTGGGAGATGGTTGGAACAGCAGCTGCTGATGCAGCGTTTTGAGGTGGTGCTCCTCATGATAGATAGTGTCAAGTAATAGACTGGAAATACTCAAAATGACGGATTTGGATTGGACCCCTATAGTCTTCGTGACGTTCAAGGCTCTCGTGCTCGGCACGGGCATGTTCTTCGCCATCAAGTGGCATTACGATCAAGGGAAGAAGGACAAGGATAAGGCGAAGCAGAATCGCGCGGTGCTGCGCGCAAGCGGCAAGGTGGTCACAGTCTTCGTGCTATTGCTCGTGGGCCTGGGGATCGCCACCTTCTTCCTTATCAGGATGGGCGGTCTGGAGTTGGACTTGACCCTCCCTTGATGGCAAAGAATAGTCGGCCGAGATACATTGATGCGGCAGCAATTCCCCGATGCGGCTCGTGGGGGAACTGCCCCTCGCTTCGGTGCTGAAAAATTCCTCCCGATGTGTCTTGTTTGTGCAGAAGTACTGTGTAAAAATACAGTATCAACGTTCAAAAAGGACACCTCATGATCAAAGGCAGTTGCTGCTGTGGCTCAGTAAAGTTTGAATTGGCCTCACCCCCAGGCATGATGGGCATGTGTCACTGTTCGCGTTGCCGGAAGGCCGGAGCGAGTGCCCTGGCCTTCGTGGATAAAAATGCATTTACCTTGCTGGAGGGGCGGGAATTTATTCAACGATATGAGCCAGAGGCTCCTTTTAAATACGCTAGAACTTTTTGCAAAAAATGCGGGACTTCTTTGGGGGAGATTGGCTCAGAGAGCGATTCATTTCCAATATCGCTTAACTGCCTGGATGATGACCCTGAGGTAAGAATACAATTTCATGTGCATGTTGGCTCCAAGCTTGCATGGTATGAAATTTGTGATAATGCCAAACAGTTTCAAGAAAGTCCGACATAATAAAAAAACCAGTCATTTGACTGGTTTTTTATCGCATTCATGACACTCCGAAGAATTCCGATGATCGGTTGCTGTCAGGATGGCTCCTCCAGCCATACCCTCGCGAGCTGATCATTTATGCGCCACCGGCCCCTTGGCGATCGGCACAAACACTTTCCATTTATCTTGTATCGTGGGTTTGACGGTCTTGGCACAACTCACAGCAACATTCGGTCCGGACAGGCCATGGCTTTTCGGAACCCATTGCACACGCAACGCTACCGCGCATTTCGTCACCAGAATCTTCCGGTTCGGCTCCAGGACTTGCCAGCTTGTGCCATTTTTTGCATTTTCAGCTGCCATGAACTGTACTGCGGCATCCCTGATCTCAAACAAGCCATGGATGTCACCGCGTGTCCGGTCTTCGTCAAGCGTGCCAGCGAGTGCTGATGAGGCACCAGCAACAAGAAAAAGGGCGGCAACAAAGGAGGTGTACATGCGTTTATTCAATCGTAACGGTGCCGACATATTTACAATCCTTGCCAAGTCTGTTTGAGATCAGATAGAGATATGGAAGGTTCCACATTTCCAATCTGTGCATTGTCACACAAGCTAGCGCAGCTTGTTCGTTTGCTGGCAGGATTCCTGTTTGATTGCGAGGTGGCGTATGAAGGCCAGCGTTTTCTGATGCTCCGGCCATTTGACTGAGCGTCAGATGCATGGCGGGGACGGGAACAGCCTTTTTCCGTCGCAACTGGCATACTATTCAATGCATATGCCGATATGAGCAATGTTTGCAGAAACAAGCTGCGCCCAATTACCTGCCACCTTTGAACCCATGAAAAACATCAGCGTAGAATATCGTCACAACTTCCCCCTCGATCCGCTCGATGTCGTGCGTGTCTTCGATCAATCCGGAATCAAGCGTCCTACCGACAATCTCCCGAGAATCGCACGCATGTTCGCCGCGCCTTGCCTTTTGCTGTCGGCCTGGGTGGATAATGAGCTTGTGGGTCTGGCCCGGTCACTGACGGACTATGCCTACTGCTGCTATCTGTCGGATCTGGCCGTCAACAAGCAGTACCAGGGCCTGGGTATCGGCAAGGAACTTGTCAAGCGCACCCAGGCCATCATCGGCGACGAAGTCTCCTTGATACTGCTGTCCGCCCCGGATGCCATGTCTTACTATCCGACGCTCGGTTTTGAGCCTGCAGGCAATGCCTACGTCATCCGGCGCAAATATTGAGCGCCCTATGAAACCCGTCTACACCCTTGCCGAGGCTTTGGCAAAAGACCCCAGCCGCGTCGCCAAAACCCAGTCCCTCACCCTCGACAGTTCCAGACCCCACATGGGCCTGAAAGGCAGTCACGGCCTGTTCGCTTCCGAAGCCTGGTGGGAAAGCATCGAGGCCAGGCGCCTCCAGACGCAAATCGTGACGGGCAGCATCGAACGAACGTATTTCGCGGGCCAGGACAGCCGCCGTGGCGATCAGGTCAACAGCTTCACCTTGCGCCTGGCGGATGGCTCGACAGTCGACGAAAGCATCTACACGAATGACAAGCAGGACACCAGGCTGTTCGTGCCTGGCGCCATGGTGACGATGGTCTACGTGCTCGATGAGCTGAAGGCACAGCCGGCTGTCGACGGCGATGTCAATTACGCGAGAACCGTGCTGGAAGTGGCCATATCCGTCACGAAAGATCCGGATTAGGAGGCGGCGCCATGCCGACGCTCCATTTTCTGCACAAGCTTGACATTGGACAAGTTCCCAGCCGAAATTCGTTTGACCGCCCCCCACGCCAGGTCTAGAGTCTACAAGGAACCCTCAAACGACCACGATCGCCTCCCATGGCCAAGCCCTTTCCCTTGAACCCCAAGAATCCCGAACGCATCTGCTGGGGCTGCGACAAGTATTGTCCGCCGGACGCCATGCGCTGCGGCAATGGTTCCGAACGCACGCAGCATCCGATCGAGCTGTTTGGCGAAGGCTGGAATGAATGGGGACTGGCGGCGGCCGACAAGGCCGACCAGGACGAGAACAAGTCTTGACGACAAGCGCACCACGCGGCGCACCGCTACAATCGCCTCATCGCCCATTCATCGGAGCTGAGGAAATACCCATGCAAGAGATCCTGTCCCGCTGGCTGGCAAGCAGCGCCGGCGATTGCCCATTCGTCGAGCACCCGGCCGTGCACACGATCGATGAAGCACTGATCCACGTGCCGGCCATGCCTGGCCAGATGGTCAAGAATCTGTTCGTGCGCGATGAAAAGGGCCGCCGGCATTTCCTCGTCATCGTGCCCTTCGACAAGCGCATCAACCTGGCGGCGCTGGGGCGGCTTTTGCCAGCCAGTAAGCTGAGCATGGCCTCGCCCGAACGCTTGCTGCAGCACCTGGGCATCATGCCTGGTTCCGTCAGCCTGTTTGCGCTGATCCAAGACAACGCGCAGTCGGTGGAACTGGTGCTCGACCAGACCGTGTGGGAAGCGGATGCTGTGCAAGCCCATCCGCTACGCAACACGGCGACGGTGGCGCTGTCGCATGCCATTCTGGTCAATTTCCTCGCGCATACGGGCCACGTGCCCCGCATTCTGAACGTCCCGGCGGCTGATTAAACGCCTTGTTTAATGCCCGGCCACGGGCGCGCCGCCGCTGCGTCGTCCCGGCCGGAAACCGTACGCGCGGGCCGACCAGGCGACGAGAAAGGCCAGCATGAGCAAAGCCACCATGGCCCACGGGAAGGCGCCCGCGCCCCAGGTTTCCAGCAGGGCGCCGCCCACCACGCCCGCAGCCGCAATCGCTCCATTCCACGCCACCACATTCATCGACAAGGCCACGTCGGCGCCGCTGCCGGCCGTGTCCGCCAGCGCCGTTTGCAGCAGGGTGGCCGCGCCACCGAAGCTCAGGCCCCAGACGGCCATGCCCAGGTAGATCACAGAGGGGAGGTGCGATGCGAGGCCCAGCACGAGGGCCGTCGCGGCGAACACGGCCAGGCTGGCCAGCACGGTGGCGCGCAAGTGGCGCTCGACCAGCCGGCCCGTGATCCAGATGCCGGCCATGGCGGCGGCGCCGAAGACGAGCAGCACCAGGTCGATTCGCTGCGTCAATCCTGCCGGCGCCACGAACGGGGCGATGTAGGTGTAGAGAATGTTGTGCGCCAGCATCCAGGCGATGACAACGGCCAGCACGGGGCGCACGCCCGGCGTCGTGAAGACGCGGCGCAGGGGCAGGCGTTCATGCACGGACTGGCCAGGGTAGTCGGGCACCTTCGCCAGCACCCAGGCGATCAGGATCAATGTCAGGGCGGAAATGATCCAGAACGCGGCGCGCCAGCCGACCAGGGAGCCGAGCAAGGTGCCCAGCGGTACGCCCAGGGACAGGGCGACGGGCGCGCCGACCATGGCCAGCGCCAGGGCGCGGCCTTGCTGATGGGGCGCCACCATGCGCCGCGCGTAGCCGGCCAGCAAGCTCCACGCCAGTCCGGCCGCCATGCCGGCAAAGAAGCGGGCCGCCAGGGTCAGCCAGTAGTGGGACGACAGGGCCGTGACGGTATTGAACACGAGAAAGCCAATGATGGTCAGCAGCAGCACGTTGCGGCGGCGCCAGCCGCGCGTGGCGATGGTGAGCGGAATGGCTGCCAGCAGGGAGCCAAGCGCGTAGGCCGTGACCATTTGCCCGGCCAGCGCGGCGCTGACGCCGAGGCCCGCGCTGATTTGCGGCAACAAGCCGGCGGGCAAGGTTTCAGTCACGATGCAGATAAAACCCGTCATGGCCAGGGCCAGCAGGCCGGCGACGGGGAGGCGATCGGCCAGCGCAGGGCTGGTTCCGGTGGTGAGCGTAGCGTGATTCACGGCAAACATCCTTGTCAAGTAATCGGGCGCAGGAATCCCCCGACCGTTATAACGGTATATATGTATCGATCGGTATAAATATAGGCGATGGCGTGCCGCGTTGTCAACGACTTCTGTATCGAGTAGTATGGAAGTGGCGTTTGAACAGATGAGAAGGAGCGATGGATGGCGCAAATGGGACGGCCGCGCACGTTCGACCGGCAGGCAGCGGTCGAGCAGGCCATGTTTTTATTCTGGCAGCAGGGGTATGAATCGACGTCCTTGAGTCAGCTCAAGGCGAGCCTAGGCGGCGGCATTTCCGCGCCCAGCTTTTATGCGGCGTTCGGCTCGAAGGAAGCGCTGTTCCGTGAGGCGGCGCAATGCTATCTGGACACGTTTGCCCGCGTGACGGAATGCCTGTGGGACGATGGCCTGGCGCCGCGCGCGGCCATCGAGCTGGCCTTGCGCCAGTCGGCCAGCATGCAGTCCGAGCCGGGCCACCCGCCCGGCTGCATGGTGGCGCTTGGCTGCATGAGCGCGCCGACGGCCGAGCATGCGGCCGTGGCTGCACCGCTGACGGCTTCGCGCGCCCGCACGCGCACCGGCTTCGTGCGCTGCGTGGAGCGGGGCATGGCCAGCGGCGAATTGCCTGCTGACACAAATGCGGTCGCGCTGGCGTCCGTCTTCGACAGCTTTTTATCGGGCGTGTCGATTCAGGCCCGCGATGGCGTTGGCTACGCCGTGTTTGACGCTGCCATCACGCAGTTGATGCGCGTGTGGGATGCACACCGCTTGACCGCCTAGGCCGTAAAGCGAAACTCCAGCACATCGTCGCCATATTTGTCCGTCTCGCCCGTCGCCGTCCAGCCCAGGTAACGGTAAAAGCCGTAGGAGCGCGAGGCGGGATCGCTGGAACAGCCGAGGAACAGCCGCTGGTGACCCTGCGCGCGCAGTTCCGTCATCACCAGTTCCAGCAAGGTCTTGCCGATACCGAGGCCCTCGAATTCCGGCAGCAGGGCCAGGACGATGATTTCGCCCGTGTCGCGCTCGCCAAAGCAGTAGCCGACCAGCTGGCCATCGTGATGGCAGACCTGGCCAGGCAAGCTGCCCGAGCGCATCATTTCCGCCCAGGTGACGGCCGTGATGCCCACTTCCGCCAGACGTTCTTTTGGGATGGCGTTTTGCCGTGTCTTGCCGCGCAATGTGATGAACGCGGGCGTATCTTCCGCCTTGGCGGCATGGAAAGTAATCGATGCTGGATGTGTCGTCATGTGTTTTATTTATTCAATGGTGTCGGATGGCAGGATAAATATCATTCCCAGGGTTTGCGCATGGTTTGCGCATGGCGCTGCCAGTCATATGCTTTTACGTTGTCAATGGCCTGCTGGCCGGGATTGCCGCTGTCGATGATTTCATCCTTGACGATGATCAAGGCGTCTTTTTCATTCAAGCGATATTCCCGATAGCGCTCGCAATCCTGTTCGCGCCGGGCGGTGGCGATTAATTTGTCAGCCCGCCACGCATAGCTGTCTTCATAAAAGCATTGCGCTGCGCAGCCGCAATTGGGGATGCCGCCTTCGATTTTTTGATCGCTTATGCTGATATCCAGATTCGGAATCGCTGACAAGGGTTGATTGAAACGGTATTGCTTCGCCGGCGCATCCCATAGCCACACATCGGAACAGCGGATGCGCCCCTGGCTATCCGTGTAACCGGTTACCCACAGGTCGGCATGGCCGTCGAAATTCATGTCGACCAGCAGCGCGTGCAAATTGCCCGTGCCGCTGGTGCTGCAACTGCCATGGATCCACTGCCTGCCGACTTTCAGCTGGTACGTTTGTTTTTCATCGTGATTCGCATAACGGATATCGGCCGCTTGCCGCACTTTTCCTGTGGCGGCTTTGTCCAGGTGCAAGGTGCCGCAATAAGCCGAGGTGGAAATCAGGGATAAAAGCAGAGCAATCAGTTTCATGGCGATATTCTTGGGCGGGTACTGGGAGCCAATGTGGAGCACAATGCCCCGATTGCATCAGGCGGAGAATGATGATAACGCATGATTTGGGCAATGCGCCACACCGTTTCCTATCGTGCATTCTGCGCGGAACAGTGCTGTGTACAATGCCCAAAAATCCCCGAATAAGGAATTCTGATGACATCCTCTCCTGAATCGTTGAATGAAGCGGGCATCCTTGCGTATAACGATCATAATTACGCCGAGGCGTTCAGGCAATTCGACGCGGCCGCGCGCACCGGCGATCCGGCCGGCCAGCATTTATTGGCCAGCCTGTATTACCAGGGCCATGGCGTGACGCAAGACTTGCCGAAAGCGGTGGAATTGTTCACGGCCGCCGCGCAGGCGGGCTTTCCGCCATCGCTGGCCAATCTGGCCCTGATGTATGCGAGCGGCGATGGCGTCGCGCAAGATACGGCGCAAGCGCTTGTGTATGGCCGCCAGGCGGCCGAGGCGGGCGATGGCCAGTCGCAATTCAACCTGGCGCAGGCGTACCGCAAGGGCGATGGCGTGCCGCAAGACTTTGCCGAGGCGGCGTTCTGGTACAAGCAGGCGGCCGAGGCCGGTTCCCTGTCGGCGCAGAATGAATACGGCTTGCTGTACGCGCAAGGGCAGGGCGTGGAGCTCGATTACGTGCAGGCGTATGCGTGGATCGCCATGCCGGCCGAGGCGGGCAGCGCGCAATCGGTCAAGAACCGCGATCAGTTGCTGGAAATCCTCACGCCGTCACAGCAGCAGGCGGCGCGCGCGCTGGCCGCTGAATATGCTGCGCAGTACGGCGTCAATCCCCACTAGATTTCTTTGCCGGCAGCTTGCTCAGCACACCTGCCGCATCGAGTTCATAGCTGTCGAAATCGCGCGCGAGGAATAGTTCGCCCGAGTAATGCAGCCGGGCTTCCGCTTCCAGCTCGGCCATGCCTTCCGCATGGTGATAGCGGGCGCTGAAGTGGGTGAGGATCAGGTTTGGCAAGCGCACCGCTTCGGCGAACTGCGCCACGCGCTGCACGGAGCTGTGCGTGGGGCCGGGCCCCACTTTCTGCAGCATCGCTTCCGTGTAGGTGGCTTCATGCACGAGCAATTGCGCGCCGGCACAGGCGTCCGCCAGCAACGACGGCGTGTCGTTGTCGCCGCCGATCACCACCGTGGCGCGCTGCGTGTCCGTCTGGCGGAAAGCGCTGGCCGCTAGTACCGTGCCATCGTCCAGGATCGCATCCTGGCCCGCTTGCAATTGTCCCCAGGCGGGGCCGGGCGGCACGCCGGCCGCCAGCAAGGCCGGTTTGTCCAGCTTCCATCGGCTCGTTTCCAGCGCGAAACGATAACCCACGCTCGGCGCGCGGTGCGACAGCGCATGGCGTGAGATGGTCAAGCCCGCTTCCTCATGCACGACTGGCGCGCTGTCCACGTCGATGTGGATCAGCGGATACGTCAGGAACAGTTCCGTGTGCAATAGCGTCGCCTCGATCCAGGCCTTGATGGCGGCCGGGGCGATCAGCAGCAAGGGCTTCTTGCGCCCCGTCATGGAGGCGCTGGCCAGCAGGCCCGGCAACCCATAGCTGTGGTCGCCATGCACATGGGTGATGCAGATGCCCACCAGGTCGTGCACGGACAGGGGGATGCGCTGCAGCCGGTGCTGCGTCGCTTCGCCGCAATCGATCATCCACCAGTCGCGGTTGTGCGTGGTTTGCAGGGCCAGCGACGTGACGTTGCGGTGGCGCGTGGGCACGCCGGAAGACGTGCCGAGAAAAGTCAGTTTGAACATGGGCGCATTATGCTGCAAGCCACCGCCGTTGCCAACGCGCCCGCCTTCAGCTTGCCAGTGGCGCGCTCAATTTGTCCTTGTAGATGCGCCCGTTCTTCATGATCAGCAGCAGATTTTCTTCAGGCTGGGCCAGGAAATCGAGATTCTTCGTGGGGTCGCCATCGGCCACCAGCAGATCGGCAAACGCGCCCACGGCCAGCTTGCCCAAGGTACCCGGATAGGGCGAACGCTGGCCGGACAGTGCCAGCAGTTCGCCATTTTGCCCCGTCGCTTGCGCCAGCAAGGTCAGTGGATCGTAAAAGCGCGTGAGCTTGGCCAGCTGGCGGCCCTGGGTAGGCGTGTTTTTAGGGCTGAACAGGATGTCCGTGCCCCACCCCGTCCTGATGCCGTACTTTTGCGCCAGCGCATACGCTTTCACGGTGCCTTCCGAGACAATGGCCTGGCTGGCCTTGCGCGCCGCATCGGGGTAGACATTCGCATCCGCATCCATCAGAAAAGGCTGCAGGCTCCACCACGTGCCCGTGTCGCGCATCAGGCGCACGGCATCGTCGTCCGCCAGCTGGCCATGCTCGATGCTGCGCACGCCTGCGCGGATGGCTCGCTGTATGCCTTTCGGCGTGTAGACGTGGGTCATCACATACGTGCCCCAGTCGGCGGCCGCTTCCACGCCGGCGCGCAGTTCGCGTTCCGAATATTGCGTGCTGTCGAGCGGGTCGTACATCGACGCGACGCCGCCACCGGCCATCATCTTGATTTGCGTCGCGCCCAGCATCAATTGCTCGCGCACGCGGCGCAGCACTTCCGCCTCGCCATCGGCGATCATGGCCATGCCTGCCGTTTCCGCCATGCCCAGCGGTGCATCGGCCGCGCGGGGAATCTCCGAGCGCAAGCGGAAGTCGCCATGGCCCGAGGTTTGCGAAATCATGGCGCCCGAGGGGAAGATGCGCGGACCGTCGACGATGCCTTCATCGATGGCGCGTTTTAATGCAAAGGAGGGGCCGCCCGTGTCGCGCACGGACGTAAATCCCCGCAGCAGGGTGCGCTGCGCTTCCTGCGCCGCCACAAGATACAGATAGCCGACGTCGGACGTCATGGCCGTCACCTGGTTGATGGCGGCCAGCATGGTGTGCCAGTGGGCGTCGATCAGGCCCGGCATCACCAGCTTGCCCTGGCAATCGATCACTTGCGCGCCTTCCACCTTCTCGCCGGCCGGCAGCAGGGCGGTAATGGTCGGGCCCGTCACCAGCACGTGGATGCCGGAGCGGGGCGCTTTGCCCGTGCCGTCGAACAGGCGCAGATTGGTCAGCAGCAATGGCCGCTGGGATGTTTGCGGCTGCTGGGCGATGGCGCTGCTGGTGGACAGCCCGATGAAGGGCGCCAGCATGGCGGCCGCGCCACCGAGAAACTGCCGGCGCCGCATGTCCGCCATCACCCGCTGGTGCAGGATGGTGAAGACCGTGCCGCCGCAATCGCAGGCGCGCGGCTTCAAGCCGCCCGTTTGCCACGTATCCATCAGATGCTGCTCTTGTGCCAGGGCCATCGCCGCCATCCTTTCATCGCTGCCGCGCCAGCATAGTGGCTGCAGGAAAAGTTAATAATTGGAAACTATTGCCATAGTTGGCCCGCAGCGGCGGCAAGTCAAGCGTACACTTGCTTTACGAAAACAAATATAGAATGCCGGCGTTAAACGTCTTATCGAGAGTAATATCGAGGCGTATATTGCAAGTAATATCGAATTCACTTTAAGGGGCTGGACATGATGCGTACACACTATAAGAATATCGTCGCCACCTTGGCATTGGCTGCCTGCAGCGCTTCCGCTTCCGCCGTCGGTCTGGGTTTCCTGGCCGATACGCCGATGGCTTACCTGAACAAGAACGACACGCCCGTCTTCGTCAAGGCCGTCACCGACGTGCTCAATGACAAGAAGGATGGCGAAGCCGTGCAATGGAGCAATGAAGGCTTGCGTAATTCCGTGCGCATCGCTGCCGGCATCACGGCCAGCGATACGCAAAAGACGGATGCGCAAACCTGCCGCAAGGTGCAGGTGGACTTGAGCGCCAAGGGCCAGGAGCAGACGCTCAAACTGAAGGTCTGCAAGGCCGGCACGGCCGCCTGGAAAGTGGCGAAGAGCTGATCGTCCGTGCAGTTCCCTTGCCGGTTCAGCGCCGGCAAGGTGCGACTTTATCATAAGTAAGTGTTGCAGCGGTTAGAATCACGCTTTACCCTCACTTTTCTCACCTGCATGCAGCAAAGTCGCCTCCTGTTCTTCCGCCTGGCCGGCCAGTTTCGCCGCTATGGCGCCATCGTTGCCGCCACCTTGCTGGCCGTGGGCGTGGCGTCCGCCACCGATGTGTTGTTAATCCGTCAGTTGCAAAACGTCGTCGACGCCATGCGCGCGACGGCCAGCACGCAGGTGGCGCCCGCGTCCGGCGTGATGGGCATGTTGCAGGGCTGGGTCGACCGTTTCTTGCCGGCACAGGCGGGGCAGGTGGACTTGTGGGTGATTCCCGCCACCATCCTGGGCCTGGCCGTGCTGCGCATGGTGTCGAGCTTTGCCGGCGATTATGGTTCCGTCTGGCTATCGAGCCGGGTGCAGGCCGATTTGCGCGAAAAGATGTTCGCCACCATCATGCGCCTGCCCAGCCGCTTTTTCGATACCACCACCACCAGTTTGACGCAGTCGCGCGTGGCCTTCGACGCCAGCCAGGTGTCGCAGGCGGGCTTGAACGTGCTCAACGTGATGGTGCGCGATTCCGTCGCCACCATCGGTTATTTGATCCTGCTGTTCAGCATCGACGTGAAACTGGCCCTGTTCTGCATGGCGTCGATGCCCATCGTGGCCATCGTCGTGACCCTGGCGGGACGCCGCATGCGCCACCTGAGCAAGAGTTCGCAGCAAGCCGTGGGTGAACTAACGTCCGTGCTCGACGAAAGCATCGGCGGCCAGCGCGTCGTGAAAATCTTCGGCGGCCAGGATTATGAACAGGCGCGCTTCGTCGACGTGGTCAAGCGCAACCGCCAGCTGGCCGTCAAGCATGCTGCCACCTCGGCCATGAATTCCGGCTTCATCATGATGCTTGTCGGCATCACCCTCTCGTCCGTGATCTATTTCGCCATGCTGCGCGCGCAAAGCGGCGCCATCACGCCGGGCGCCTTCGTCGCCTTCATGGGCGCGCTGATGGCGATGCAGTCGCCGATCAAGAATCTGACGAAGATCAATGAACCGCTGCAGCGTGGCCTGGCGGCGGCCGAGTCCGTCTTCGGCCTGATCGACACGCCGCTGGAACCGGACCCGGGCACCATCGCGCCCGTCACGGTGCAGGGCAATCTGTCCTTGCAGAACGTGCACTTCCGCTACAACAGCGATGATCCCGATGCGCCCACGGCCTTGAGCGATATCACGCTCGATATCCGCGCCGGCGAAACGGTGGCCCTGGTGGGCGGCTCCGGCGGCGGCAAGACAACCTTGCTGGGCCTGCTGCCACGCTTCTATGACGTCAGCGGCGGCCAGATCCTGCTCGACGGCGTCGACCTGCGCGACTACGCGCTGCTGGCCTTGCGGCGCCAGTTCGCCCTCGTCAGCCAGGATGTGATCCTGTTCAACGACACGATGGCGGCAAATATCGCGTATGGCGACCCGGCCCCGGACCAGGCCCGCATCGAAGCATCGGCGCGCGCCGCCTACGCCCACGACTTCATCATGCAGCTGCCGCAAGGTTACGAGACCCAGGCGGGGCAGAATGGTTCGCGCCTGTCGGGCGGACAACGCCAGCGCCTGGCGATTGCCCGCGCCCTGTACGAGGACGCGCCGATTTTGCTGCTGGACGAAGCCACCAGCGCGCTGGACACGGAGTCGGAGCGCTCCGTGCAGGCGGCACTGGAAGTGCTGATGCGCAACCGCACCACCATCGTCATTGCCCACCGCCTGTCGACCATCGAAAGCGCCGACCGCATCGTCGTCATGCAGGGCGGCCGCCTGGTGGAAGCGGGCAGCCACACGGACTTGCTGCGGCAGGGCGGCGCGTATGCGCGCCTGCATGCGAGCCAACTATCTCCCGTCAAGGATGGCTTGGGCTGAAACTGCGCACGCGCACCCGCCAGGCCGGAGCCGGACCAGCAGGTTCGTCCCGGCCTTTTTTCATGGGGCGGCAATCGTGCCCATGGCGAACGGCGCTTGCCTTTATGATGGTGGCCGCAAAGCAATATGATCAATGGAGCAACATGAAGAATCAACAGACGATGCGCTGGCTGCTGGCCGCCGCGCTGGGCATGGGTGCAGCCCTGCCACTGGCGGCACAGGAGCAGTCCGCGGCGCCAAAACCAACGCCCACACTACAGGAGGAAGACCAGGCCATGTATCTGGATGAAAATTTCATGCCCAGCAACCAGCGCCGCGCCGTGTATGCGCTGCGCACGCCGCCCGTACGCGACGAGGCGCTGGGCGCCTGGCACGTGCGGCTGGAATTTCCCGACACGCCGGGCGTGCTGGCCTTTGAAACCTACACCACGGACCTGGACCTGAGCCAGGTCAGGTTCGTGCGTTTCCGCAAGTATTACTACGAGAATGGCCAGTTGCTGCGCGAAACCTACTTCAATGCCCAGGGCGAGGAGTTGCTCGGCGGCTGCGTGTACTTTGAAAACGGCCAGGTCAAGCAAAAGGTGACGGCCTTGCCGAACGGGCGCGACAGCATCTCGGAAACGTATCACGAGAATGGCCAGCTGATGAGCCGCACCTTGTATCACGGCGACGAGATGGCCGATGGCGAGCATGTGTCGTATGCCGCGAATGGGGCCGTCAGCAGCCGCTCGTATCAACGCAATGGCCAGATGGAGGGCGTGCAGGAATCGTTTTATGCCGATGGCAAGCTGTTCCAACGGGGACAGTTCGTCGATGGCAAGCGCGAGGGCGAGTTTGTCACGTATGCCGAGGACGGCAGTGTGCTGGCCAGGACCGTGTGGGTGCACGGCAAGCCCGATGGCTGGTCGTTTGAAAGCCATGGCAATGGCGTCATGTCGAACAAAACGCTGTACCAGAAAGGTGTCGTGCTCAGCTTGCAAACGTGGGCGCCGAGTGGCCGGCCCGTGTTTGCGTGGCAGAAAGACGCGCAGGGGCGCGACCATGGCGATACGACGGACTGGCATGCCAACGGCGTGCGCGCCAGCGTGACGCCATTCGTCGAAGGCCAGCGCCACGGCTTGCTGCAAACCTGGTACAGCGATGGCAGCCTGCGGCAGATCGTGCCATACGAGCACGGCAAGAAGCACGGCATCGAGCGCCAGTGGGACCAGGCCGGCAAGCAGGTGCTGGAGCAGGCATGGCGTGACGGTCAGCCCGTAACAGGCAGTTAGTTCCGCGCCGCCATTGCAGGTATCATGCAGGGATTCCGGCCCGCCAGCAGGCGTGAAGCCGGTGGGATAACTGGAGGCAATGGTGGTGGAAGCGGAAGTTTCGGCGTTGGCCAGGGCGCAAGGCATGGCCTTGCAAAACATGCGCGTCGTCATGCGCGCGGCGCAGCGCCACTCGGCGCAGATCGAGAAACAATGCGGCGTGTCGGGCGCGCAATTGTGGGTGATGCAGGAATTGCTGGAGCGGCCGGGCCTGCGCATGGGCGAGCTGGCCAGCAAGATGTCGATCCACCAGACGACGGCCAGCAACCTGGTCGAGGCGCTGGTCAAGAAAGCCTATGTGCGCAAGGCGCGCGACCAGCCCGACCAGCGCGTGGTCACGCTCACCCTGACGGCGGAGGGGCAGGCCGTGATCACCGGCGCGCCACAGCCGGCGCGCGGCTTGCTGCCCAGTGCGCTGGCTCAGCTGGACCCCGACAGCCTGGCGCACCTGAACCAGGGCTTGAGCGCCTTGCTGGCCGTCGTCGCTCCCGATGACAGGCAGGCGGGCATGCAACCATTTCCGTTTACGATGTAGTTTCCCGGCTGGCCTGCGGCAGCCGCTGCAACTGCAGCTGCGCCAGCGCCCCATACAGCGGTTCGCTCAGTACGCGCGAAACCGTGCTGGCGACGACGGCGCAGGCCATCAGGCTCAGCACCATGCCGTGGCCATCGACCATTTCCATGACAATAATAAAAGCCGTCAGTGGCGCTTGCGTGGCGGCGGCCAGGAAACCCACCATGCCCAGCGCGATCAGGGCCGGCGCGTGCGGGTAGTGCAGCAGCACGGCGATATCGTGGCCGATGCCGGCGCCGATGGCCAGCGACGGTGCGAAAATGCCGGCCGGCACGCCTGACCAGACGGTCAGCCACGTGGCCACATATTTGAAGGCGACAAAAGCGGGCGCCACGTCGGACGAGCCTTCCAGCATGGCGCGCGTGGCCACGGTGCCGCTGCCGAACGTGGCGCCGTGGCTGGCGATGCCGATGGCCGCCACCAGCACACCGCAGACGGCGGCGAACAGCACGGGCCGGCCCTTTCTCCACGCGGACAATTTTCCCAGCGGATTGCCCCGGGCGGACGCCAGCAGCAGCCGGGCAAACAGGCCGCCCGCCACGCCCGCGACCAGGGTGACGACTAAACCCGGCAAGGCCAGCGCCAGGCCGATGGGGCCAGGGTGGATGATGCCGAAGTGGGTGGCGTTGCCGTGGATGGACACGGCCATCATGCCGGCCAGCACGATGCCGGCCACGATGAGGCCGCTGTTGCGCTGCTCGGGCGAGCGAGATAGTTCCTCGATGGCAAACATGACGCCGGCCAGCGGCGTGTTGAAGGCGGCCGCGATGCCGGCCGCACCACCGGCCACCAGCAGGGAATGGGCGCTCACCTGCGAGTGACGGGGGAGCCAGCGGCGCGCGGCCAGCATCACGCCGGCGGCGATTTGCACGGACGGGCCTTCGCGCCCCAGCGACAATCCCCCTAGCAAGCCGCCCGCCGTCAGGACGATTTTCGCGGCACTGAGTTTCAACGAGACAAATAGCGAGCGCTGCTCGGGCGCCACGGCCGGATCCAGTGTCGCCATCACTTGCGGGATGCCGGAACCGGCCGCGCCCATCGCATAGCGGCGCGTCAGCCAGACCAGCAGGGCGGCGCAGGCCGGTGTCCACAGCAGGGCGAACCACCAGGCTTTGCCGTTAAAAAACAGAAACAGGTCCAGCGCTTCCTCCGCCAGCCACGTAAAGCCGACGACGACGAGCCCTGCGATGGCGGCCATGCCGACGACGACGGCGCGCGACCACCACATGCGCGGGTTGGCAAATTCATGCTTGAAGGCAGAGGGAATATCGTGCAAGTGCTTCATTGCGGCAAGTCCAGGAAGGGGCGCGCAGGGCGTCGGGGAGACTTGCCATTATATAGATGTATTTGCTCGAATGTATTTATGGCTTGCAGTTTTGCAGCTGTTACACAAACAGCTCATGCCGCGCGCTCTGGCTGATGGCGATGGTGGCCGGGTGGCTCAAACGCCGTTCCGTGGTGATCGCATACACCTGCTCGACGAGGCTGTCGACCCGGCCCAGCGCCACGACGGCGTATTGCTCGCACACCTGGGGCGCGATGACGGTGGGGGCAAAGAACAGGCCGGCGCCGGACTGGCCGAAGGCTTTCATCATGGCGCTGTCGTCGAACTCGCCGACGATGCGTGGGTGCAGATTGTTGTCGCCCAGCCATTGCAGCAAGCGCCCGTAAATGGCGAAGTCTTCGCCGGGCAGCAGCAGCGGCGCCCCATCGAGGCACTGCGGAAAGTCCCCCGTCAGGGTGGCGGCCAGCGCTTGTGTGCCGAACAGGGTCATGCCGCTTTCGCCCAGCAAATGGTTAAAGCCGCGCACGCTCAAGTGGGCCGGCATGGGGCGGTCCGCCATGATCAGGTCGAGCCGGTGCACGGCCAGGTCCGCCAGCAGGCTGGCCAGCCTGCCTTCGCGGCAAATGATGCGCAGCGGCTCGGCCAGTCCCAGCGCCGGCGCGACGAGGCGGCAAGCGATCAGTTTCGATACGGAATCGGCGCAGCCCACGCGAAACGTCGTCGTCGTGGTGCGTGACTGGTCGCGCACGATTTCCAGCAATTCATCGCCCGTGCTGAAAATGCTTTCGGCATGGCTGAGGATGCGCCGCCCCGTGTCCGTCAATTCCAGCTGGCGCCCGCTGCGGCGGAACAGTTCCACGCCCAGGGTGTCGGCAAACTCGCTGAGCTGCCCGGAAATCGATTGCGGCGTCAGGTGCAGCTGCTCGGCCGCGCGCGCGATGCTGCCCGTCTTGGCCACCATCCAGAAATAGCGCAAGTGTTTGAAGTTGAGTGTCGACATGGGCTTTCCCGGCAGGTTGGAGCATCGAATTTTTCGATGTATTCTTAAATTATATTCGATTTGTTCGATGTTTATATTCGGACTATGATGGCTGCTCAATTCATGCAAGGAGAGTGCCATGGACTTCAGGATACAAACAGACAGTTGCGGAGGCCGCCGATGAACGGCCTGGAAAGTATTGCTACGGCGCCCATGTGGGCCGGCTTCATCGCCTTTGTTCTGGTGATGCTGGCGCTGGACTTGTTCGTCTTCGGCGGCAACAAGGCGCACAAGGTCAGCGTCAAGGAAGCGGCCACGTGGTCGCTCGTGTGGGTCAGCCTGGCCCTGCTGTTCAACGGCGGCCTGTGGTGGTATCTGAACGGCACGGCCGGTCCCGAGATCGCCAACCAGAAGGCGCTGGAGTTTTTCTCCGGCTACCTGATCGAGAAAGCCCTGTCGGTCGATAACGTGTTCGTCTTCCTGCTGATCTTCAGCGCCTTCCAGGTGCCGATCCAGTACCAGCGCCGCGTGTTGATCTATGGCGTGCTGGGCGCGATCGTCATGCGCGCCGTGATGATCATGGCCGGTGCGTGGGTGGTGAGCGAGTTCAGCTGGGTGCTGTACCTGTTCGGCGCCTTCCTGTTGATTACCGGCATGCGCATGCTGGTGGCGGCCGATGCGGAGCCGGACGTGGCGAACAACCCGGTGCTGCGTTTTGCCCGCCGCCACTTGCGGGTGGCCGATGGCGACCACGGCGAGCGTTTCTTCGTGGCAAAGGGCGGCTTGCGCTATGTCACGCCGCTGTTCCTGGTGCTGATCCTGATCGAGGTGACGGATCTGGTGTTTGCGGTCGATTCGATCCCGGCGATTTTCGCCATCACGACGGACCCGTTCATCGTCTTCACGTCGAACCTGTTCGCCATCATGGGATTGCGCGCCCTGTACTTCCTGCTGGTGGACGTGGCTGACCGTTTCCACATGCTCAAGTATGGCCTGGCCATGGTGCTGGTGTTCATCGGCGCCAAGATGCTGATCATGCCGTGGTATCACGTGCCCGTCGAAGCCTCGTTGCTGGTGGTGGCGGTCCTGATCGTGGCTAGTTGCGTGGCGAGCGTGTTCATCACCCGCAGCGACAAAAAGTAATACGGCAGTACGGCGCGCCCCGCCTGGCGGTGGCGCGCCTTTTAATTGACTAATAGAAAGAGTAGAAAATCATGCGTACGTATGAAGTAAATAGTCCCCAGGCAGCGGGACGTATCCTGGCCCTGATGATGGTGGTCGATGGCAACCTGGCCAGCGCCGAGCTGCAAGCGATGCACCGCAGCAAGATCCTCGAACATATCGACCTGGAACCAGCTGCCTTCCAGCAACTGCTGCAAGACTTGTGCGACGACATGCTGACCTCGACCGTGCATGGCGCCGTGCAGCTGGCCAATGGCGTGATCGACAGCCTGCTCGACGAAATCGCCGACCCGGACTTGCGCCGCAAGCTGCTGCAAGCCATGTGGAAAATCGCCGACGCGGACGACTGGCTGGCCGATGGCGAAGCCGTGTTGCTGGCCCGCGCCGGCGCGGCGTGGTCGGCGGAAACGAATTTCCGCGCGCATGCCGCCTGATGCACGTCAAGCCGTCTTGTGTCCCATGGCAATGATGGCGGCGCCGGCCAGGGCCAGGCCCACGCCGGCGATGTCGGTCCAGGCCGGCGTGACACCGTCCACCAGCCACAGCCATCCCAGCGCCGTGGCGATATAGATGGCGCCATACGTGGCATACACGCGGCCGCTGGCGGCAGGATGCAAGGTCAGCAGCCACACGAAGACCAGCAAGCTGATGGCGGCCGGCAACAGCAGCCAGGCGCTGCCCTTGTTGCTCAGCCATAGCATGGGCAGGTAGCAGCCCAGCAGTTCGGCCACGGCCGTGACGGTAAACAGCCCGAAGGTGCGGGCCAGTCCTGTCCATTCAATGGCGTCGTTCATTGCATTCCTGTTTTTTCAGTCGAGCCGCCATTGTAGACGGGAGAGCCTTCATTGAGCTGCAGGGCAACATACAGCAGCAAACGGTCATCCGTCTCATCCAGGTCCAGTCCCGTCAGTTCGGCGATCTTTTGCAGCCGGTAATCGAGCGTGTTGCGGTGGATGTGCAGGGCTCTGGCCGTGGCCATCGGGTGGCTGTGGTGGCGGAACCAGGCGGCCAGGGTGCGCATCAGGGTGCCCGACTTGCGGTCGTGCGCCTGCAGGCGCGCCAGGGTCTGGCGCAATTGCTCCGCCTGCCAACCGGCTTGCAGGCCGGACAGCAGCACGGGCAGGCTCAGTTCCAGATAGGAAAAAGTAGCTTGCCCGGCATCGCGGGCGCGCCCCACGCGCGCCGTCTGCTTCGCCGATTCATACGAGGCCGTCGCGCCATCGAGGCCCGGCAAGGCCACGCCCATAGACAAGGTGGCGGGCGGCGTGAGCGCCTGCTGCGCCACATGGTGCAGTTCGAGCAGGCGCTGCCTGGCTTGCGCCGCGCGCGCCTGCTGCGGGCCGCTGGCGGGAAAGGCGTCGAGCAGCACTAGTTCGCCCGGCGAGACGACGGCCATCAGCAGGGACGGCCAGCGGGCCGACAGGTCGGACTGCACTTGCTGCAGTTGCGTCAGCACCTGGTCCAGCCGCTCGCCCGGGCCGTCTCCCGCCGCAGGTATTTCCAGCACGAACATGGCGCGCGGCACGCGCAGATCGACGGCCAGGCGCGCCGCCCACGCCTGCATGCTGGCGTCCGAAATGCCCGTGCGGTAGACGAGCTGGAACACGAATTCCTCGCGGTAGCGCTTTTCGTGCTGCAACTCGCTGACCAGCCGCGCCTGCTCCAGCATCATTTCCGCCATGGCGCGCACCAGTTCGCCGAACTGGCGCACGGCATCGGGCTCGCCCGTCAGGCCCAGCACGCCGCAAATCTCGCCGCGCACCGTCAGGGGCAGGTTGATGCCGGCCCGCGTGCCGGGCAGCCGGGCCATGTCGGCCGCGCCGATTTCCACGCTGGCGCGCCGGGCCAGCGCCAGTTGCGCGCCCGGATGCAGGTCGCCCACGCGCTGCGGGTCGCCGCTGGCCAGGATCACGCCGCGCGCATCGATGACGTTCACGCTGAAGGGAATGATGTGCATGGTGCGCCGCACGATGTCTTGCGCTAGAGGAAGGTCGATGTTCGGCATGGGGTGGTCCGTTTTGTGCATTTGCATGGAATCATCGTATTCGGCACTGAGTTTCTTCATGCATCCGCACGATGACTGTTTCTGCCGTCGATTGTACGATGGGCTGGTCGCATCCCATAAAAAAATAGTCAGGAGACACCCATGACCACCCAACCAGGCGCCAGCCTGTCCACCGGCGCGCCCGCGCAGGACCGCGTGCGCGAAGGCGCCTACCGCAAGGTCACCTTGCATCTGATCCCTTTCATCTTCATCTGCTACCTGTTCAATTACCTGGACCGGGTAAATGTCGGCTTTGCCAAGCTGCAAATGCTCGATGCGCTGCAATGGAGCGAAAGCGTGTACGGCCTGGGCGCCGGCATTTTCTTCATCGGCTACGTGGCCAGCGGCGTGCCCAGCAATTTGTTGCTGCACCGCCTGGGCGCGCGCAAGGTCATCGGCACCCTGATGATTGCCTGGGGCATCGCCTCGGCCTGCCTGATGTTCGTCACCACGCCGGCCGCGTTCTACTCGCTGCGCTTCATCACGGGCGTGTTCGAGGCGGGCTTCTTCCCCGGCATCGTGCTGTACTTTACGAACTGGTATCCCGCTTCGCGCCGGGGCCGCATCATGGGCCTGTTCATGTCGGCCATTCCCATTTCCGGCTTGCTGGGCAGCCCCTTGTCGGGCTGGATGATGCAGTCGTTCGCGGGCCACGGCGGCCTGGCCGGCTGGCAATGGATGTTCCTGCTGCAGGGAATACCCACCGTGCTGCTGGGCTTTCTCGTGTATGTGCTGCTCAATGACGGCATCGCCCAGGCGAAGTGGCTCAATGCCGAAGAAAAGCAGCTGCTGCGCGCCGACCTCGACGAGGACGAACGCCAGCGCCGCAACAGCGCGAATACGGCCGACACCTTTGCCAGCGTGCTGCGTAACAAGCACGTATGGATGCTGGGCCTCGTGTATTTCTGCATCCAGATGGGCGTGTATGCGATCAACTTCTGGCTGCCCACCATCGTCAAGTCGCTGGGTTTCGCCAGCCCCGTCGCCGTGGGCTGGATCAGCGCCATTCCTTATCTGTGCGCCAGCATCTTCATGATCTGGGTGGGCCGTTCGGCCGACAAGCACAAGGAACGCCGCTGGCATTTGAGCGGCCCCCTGCTGATGGCGCTGTGCGGCTTGCTGCTGGCCACCCAGGCGCACGGCAACGTGGTCGTCGCCCTGATCGGCCTGTCGCTGGCGACCATGGGCGCGCTGTCCGGCCTGCCCATGTTCTGGCCTTTGCCGACGGCGTTTCTCGGCAGCGCGGCGGCGGCCGGCGGCCTGGCGCTGATCAACTCGCTGGGCCAGGTGGCGGGCTTCGTCAGCCCCTTCCTCGTCGGCTGGATCAAGGATGCGACGGGCGGCACCGACGTGGCCCTGTATATTCTTTCCGCAGTCATGCTGCTGGGCGCCATACTGGTGCTGCGCGTTCCCGCGCGGATTGTGAATCGTTGAGTGAACCGCTGATGCCATCGAACCGGAGGAATTGACCATGACGACGACCCCACCGCCGCGCGCCTTGCTGCAAGCCATGTTCCAGGCCGCCATCGCTGCGGCCCAGCCATCGCACTGCATCCCGCCCCATTTGCCGCCAGCGCCCAAGGGCCGGCTGATCGTCATCGGCGCCGGCAAGGCGTCGGCCGCCATGGCGCAAGCCGTGGAGCAGCACTGGCCGGGGCCGCTGTCCGGCCTCGTCGTCACGCGCTACGGCTATGCCGTGCCGTGCGAGCGCATCGAGATCGTCGAAGCGTCGCACCCCGTTCCCGACCAGGCCGGCATGGACGCGGCGCGGCGCATGCTCGAGCTGGTCGGCAATTTGCAAGCCGACGATACGGTGCTGTGTCTGATTTCGGGCGGGGGCTCGTCGCTGCTGGCCTTGCCCCTGGACGGCATTACTTTGGCCGACAAGCAGGCATTGAACCGCGCATTGCTGGCGTCGGGCGCCACCATCGGCGAAATGAATTGCGTGCGCCGCCATTTGTCCGCCATCAAGGGGGGCAGACTGGCGGCCGCCTGCCATCCGGCGCAAGTCATCACTTTGGCCATTTCCGACGTGCCTGGCGACAAGCTGGGCGACATCGCATCCGGCCCCACGGTGGGCGACGCGACGACGTGCGAGGATGCGCTGGCCATCGTGCGCCGCTATGGCATGGATTTGCCGGACAGCATAAGAAAAACGCTGGAAAGCGGGCGCGGCGAATCCGTGAAACCCGATGACCCGCGCCTGGCCCGCACGCGCACGACCCTGATCGCCACGCCGCAGATGGCGCTGGAAGCGGCCGCAGCGGTGGCGCGCGCGGCCGGCGTCACGCCATATATATTGGGCGATAGCCTGGAAGGCGAGGCGCGCGACGTGGGGAAAGTCATGGCCGGCATCGCGCTGCAAACGGCCGTTAGGGGCCAGCCGTTTCCCGCTCCGTGCGTGCTGCTGTCGGGCGGCGAAACGACGGTCACCGTGCGCGGCAATGGCCGCGGCGGGCGCAACGTGGAATTCCTGCTGGCGCTGGGCATCGCGCTTGATGGCCACGCGGGCATCCACGCGCTGGCCGGCGACACGGATGGCGTCGATGGCCAGGAAGACATCGCCGGCGCGGTGCTGGCGCCCGATACCCTGCAACGGGCCTGGGCGCTGGGCATCAAACCCCGCGACAGCCTCGACAACAACGATGGCCACGGCTTCTTCCAGGCGCTGGGAGACGCCGTGATCACGGGCCCGACATTGACCAACGTCAATGATTTCCGGGCCATATTGGTTACCTGATTACTGGAAATTTTCCAGCACGATCTTGCCTTTTGCCGCGTTGCTTTCCAACAGGGCATGCGCGCGTTTCAGATTCGCCGCATTGATCGTGCCGAAGCGCTCGGCCAGGGTGGTCTTGATGACACCCGCATCCACCAGCTGCGCCAATTCATCGAGCAATTCATGCTGCTTGACCATGTCGGCCGTCTGGAACAGCGAACGGGTAAACATCAGTTCCCAGTGCAGCGACACGCTCTTGCCCTTGAACTTGCGCACGTCGATGTGCTCGGGATCGTCGATCAGGGCGAACTTGCCCTGCGGCGCGATCAGTTCGACGATTTGCTCGAAATGCTTGTCGGTCTGGTTCAGGCTGATCACATAATCGACGGGCGGCAAACCCAGGCGCGTGATTTCCTGTGCCAGCGGCAGGCTGTGGTCGATTACGTGGTGGGCGCCCAGTTCCTTCACCCAGTCGGCCGTTTCCGCGCGCGACGCCGTGCCGATGATGGTGACACCTGTCAATTGCCGGGCCAGTTGCACGAGCACGGAACCGACGCCGCCTGCCGCGCCGATCACCAGCAGGGACTTGCCCGTCAGGCTCTTGTCGCGGCTAATTTGCAGGCGGTCGAACAGCAATTCCCAGGCCGTGATGGCGGTTAAAGGCAGGGCGGCGGCCGGAGCAAAGTCCAGGCTGGCGGGCATGTGGCCGACGATGCGCTCGTCGACCAGCTGGAATTCGCTGTTGCTGCCGGGGCGGTTGATGGCGCCCGCGTACCAGACCTTGTCGCCGACCTGGAACAGGGTCACATCGGCGCCGACGGCCGTGACGACGCCGGCCGCATCCCAGCCCAGCACTTCCGGCTGGCCCTCTTTCGGCGCGCGGTTCTTGCGCACCTTGGTGTCGACGGGATTGACGGAAATGGCGTGCACGGCGACGAGCAGGTCGCGTCCCGTGGCGACGGGTACGGGCAGCTCGATGTCGAGCAGGGCGTTGGCATCCGTGATGGGCAGGCTGTGGTGGTAGGCGATGGCTTTCATGTTCTTCCTTGGGTAAACAGTGTGGGGTAGGCGTAGGTCGGAATAGGTCCGAAGGATCGTAATCCGACACCATTGTTGGCGTGGCCATACGGGCTTGACGTATCATGGCCATTTTCTCGCCACGGTAAAAGTGGGCGCGTACCGAAACACTTTCAAAGGAATGCTGAAAATTGCTGCGACTCGATGACTTGCAGGTATTTGTGCGCACGGCCGACCGGGGCAGTTTGTCGGCGGCCGCGCGCGAGATCGGCATTTCGCCCGCGCTGGCCAGCGCCGCCGTCAAGCGCCTGGAAGGGGAGCTGGGCTTGCGCCTGCTGGCCCGCACGACGCGTTCGCTGAGCCTGACGCCGGAAGGCACGCAATACCTGGAACACGCGCGCGAAGCCTTGCGCCTGCTGCGCGCAGGCCACGATGCGCTGCTGGCCGGCAAGGACAGTTTCGGCGGAACCTTGAAAATTGCCATGCCCTCGGATCTGGGCCGCAACCTGATGCTGGGCTGGCTCGACGAATTCCAGCTGCGCCATCCGAAACTGCACTACCAGCTCAGCGTCAGCGACCGGGTGGCCGACATGGTGCGCCAGCAAGTCGACGTGGCCATCCGCTATGGCCAGCAAGATGATTCGAGCCTGATCGCCATGCCGCTCGCGCCCGCCAACGACCGGGTGCTGGTGGCGTCACCCACCTACCTGCGCGAGCATGGGCCGTTGCTCGCGCTGGAAGACTTGCCGCAGCGCAATTGCCTGCGCTTCGCGCTGGAAGACGGCTTGCATGACCGCTGGACCTTTTACCGCCTGCCCCAGCGCGAGCAAGTGACGGTGTCCGTCAGCGGCAACCGCAGCGCCGACGATGCTGACCTGGTGCGCCGCTGGGCCGTGGCCGGGCTGGGCATCGCTTACAAATCGCGGCTCGACGTGGCTGGCGACCTGGCCGCCGGCCGTTTGCAAGCGCTGTTGCCCGAGGTGGCGGGCGAGGCGACGCCCTTGCACCTGGTCTGCACGCACCGGGCGCAGGTGACGCCGCTGGTGCTGCAGCTGCGCGATTTCCTGCGCGATCAATGCGCGCAGCTATTGAAGCAGCATGATTGACCGGTTCTTCGCGGGGCGCCCGCCGCAGCTATCCATCATCGATTTTTTAAAATCACCTCACTCATGTATTGATTCAAATCGCGAAAATCCTTTACCCGCCAGGCATATGGCGCGATCTTGACGCCATTCTCTTTCAAGGTCTTTGGAATCAAATCGCCATTCGGACGCAGTATGACCGACGATACAATCACGCCAGGATAATCCTTCAGGCGTTTTTTGAATGCGGCGCTTGTCAGATCCGGTGTGGGAGGGTTGCTTTTATTCGCCAATGGCCCGGTGCCCTTGATCTCCGCGCCATGGCACACGGCACATCGCTGCACATACAGCGTTTTCCCATTCAGATTCTCCGCCAGGGCTGACGGCGTTTGAATCAGCGATAACATTCCTAATGCAGCGATAAATAATATTTTCATTTCTTTTAAATGTGGACGTATTGTATGGATAATGTCTGGGTCGAGAGAAAATACGCAACTGCCCTTGCAATACGCAATTCTCCCGATAACATTTTATCCGAGATTATTCATCATCATATGCCCGTAGCCGTGAGCGCTGGGCTGGCGAACAATCCTGCTTGATTACAACTCGTTGCAAATGGCAATCATGCGCGGGTCAACCTGGGCGTACCCTCAAGCATTCTGCATGAAACCGCTTGAAGGACCGCCATGACCTCGCACCGACTATTGCCGACGACCTTGATTTCCCTGCTCTTGCTGGCCGGCTGCGCCGCGACCGGACCTGCCGTGCAGGCCGATCATCGCGCGCAGACCAGTTCCGCACAAAGCAGTTCCGCACAAGACATCGCCATGCTGGAACGGGTCAGCTGGGGCGTGAACGGAGTCAGCGTGCGCCAGGTGCAGGACAAAGGCTGGAACGCGTGGCTGCGGGCGCAGTTGCACCCAGGCAAAGCCAGCTTGCCGCCCGCCGTCCAGGCGCAAATCGACGCCATGACCATCAGCCAGGTGCCGCTGGATCAACTCGTCATGTCGGTGGAGCAAAAGCGCAAGGAATCGGCCGGCGTGATGGACGACATGGCAAAGCAGCAGGCGCAAAAGGAGTACCAGCAGGAACTGAACCGCCTGGCGCGCGAGGCGGCCACGCGCTCCTTGTTGCTGGACGTGTATTCGCCTAACCAGTTGCAACAGCAACTGAGCTGGTTTTGGCTCAATCATTTCAGCGTGCACCAGGGCAAGCACAACTTGCGCGCCATGGTGGGCGATTACGAGGCGAACGCCATCGCGCCACATGCTCTGGGGAAATTTCGGGACTTGCTGGGCGCCACGGTCCACCATCCGGCCATGCTGCGCTACCTGGACAATGAAGCCAACGCCGTCAAGCGCATCAATGAAAACTATGCGCGCGAGCTGATGGAGCTGCATACCCTGGGCGTGAACGGCGGCTATAGCCAGACGGATGTGCAGGAGCTGGCGCGCATCCTGACCGGGGTGGGCGTAAACCTGGGAGCGGACACGCCGAAAGTCAAGCCGGCGCTGCAGTCGCAATACGTGCGCCGGGGCTTGTTCGAGTTCAACCCGAACCGCCACGATTATGGCGATAAACAATTCCTCGGGCAAACGGTGAAGGGCCGGGGGCTGGCCGAGCTTGATGAAGCGCTGGATCGCCTGAGCCGCAGTCCCGCCACCGCGCACTTTATCAGCGGCAAGCTGGCCCAGTATTTCGTCGGCGACAATCCGCCCGCGCCTTTGGTGGCGCGCATGGCGGCTACCTTCCAGCAGAGCGATGGCATGATCGCCGACGTGCTGCAAACCATGTTCAGCAGCCCGGAGTTCAAGCAATCGCTGGGCAAGAAATTCAAGGACCCCATGCATTACGTGGTGTCGGCCGTGCGCCTCAGCTATGACGACAAGCCCATCCTGAACGCGGGTCCCATGCTGAGCTGGCTGTCGCGCATGGGTCAGCCCCTGTACGGACGCCAGACGCCGGACGGCTATCCGCTGACGGACGCCTCCTGGGCCAGCCCAGGCCAGATGACGACGCGTTTCGATATCGCCCGCACCATCGGCTCGGGCAGCGCCGGCCTGTTCAAGACGGATGGCCCGCAGCCGCAGGAAAAGGTCGCGTTCCCGCAACTGGCCAGCGCTTTGTATTACCAGTCGCTGCAGCCAGGCTTGAGTCCGGCCACGCGCCAGGCCCTGGAGCAGGCCGCTTCGCCGCAGGAGTGGAATACCTTTTTGCTGTCATCCCCTGAAATGATGCACCGCTAAGTTGAAACTGAAGGAATCGCCATGAATCGTCGTGACTTGCTGAAAGCCCTGGCCGCCGCGCCCTTGTTCACCCACGCGGGCAGTCTGCTGGCCGCGCCCGCCACGGATGCGAAGCTGCTGTTCGTCTTCCTGCGCGGCGGCTATGACGCGAACAACCTGCTGGTGCCGGTCGGCAGTGATTTTTACTATGCCTCGCGGCCGAATATCGCCATCGCGAAACCGGGCGAGGACAACGGCGCGCTGGCCTTGAACGCGGACTGGGCCCTGCATCCGGCCTTGCGCGAAACCATCTATCCCATGTTTACGAGCGGCGAGGCGGCCTTCATTCCGTTTGCGGGCACGACGGATTTGACGCGCAGCCATTTCGAGACGCAGGACAGCATCGAACTGGGACAGGAGATCGGCGGACGCCGCGATTTCCGCTCGGGCTTCCTGAACCGGCTGGCGCAAAGCCTCAATAGCAGCAATCACGCCATTTCTTTCACCGACCAGCTGCCCCTGATTTTCCAGGGCGGCGTGCAAGTGCCGAACATGGGGCTGCGCTCCGTGGGCAAGGCGGGCATTGATGCGCGTCAAAGCCAGGTCATCGCCGCCATGTACAAGGGCACGCCCTTGCAGCAACCGGTCAGCGCGGGCTTTGCCGTGCGCGACGATGTGACGAAGGAGTTGACGGGAGAAATGCAGGCGGCCAACCGCAACGCCATCAGTACCAAGGGTTTTGAACTGGAAGCGCAGCGCATCGCCCGCTTGATGAAGGATAAATACAACATTGGTTTCGTCGACGTTGGCGGCTGGGATACGCACGTGGGGCAGGGCGGCGCCAACGGCTACCTGGCGGGGCGCTTCGATGAGCTGGGGCGGGGCCTGGCCGCGTTTTCGCAGGAAATGGGCAGCGCCTGGCGCCATACCGTGGTGGTGGTGGTCAGCGAATTTGGCCGCACCTTCCGCGAAAACGGCAACCGCGGCACGGATCACGGCCACGGCAGCGTGTTCTGGGTGCTGGGCGGCGGGATCAAAGGCAAGCAGGTGGCGGGCGAGCAGGTGGCGATTTCGCAGGCGACGCTGTTCCAGAACCGCGACATGCCCGTGCTGAATGAATACCGGGCCGTGCTGGGCGGCTTGCTGCGCCGCACCTTCGGCTTGACCCCGACGCAGCTCGACCATGTGTTTGCCGGCGTGAAACCGGTGGAGCTGGGGCTGGTGTGATGCAGCGAACCTCCGTGTTACGCTATGCCTGCGCAACTGGCGCGTAGCGGATACTGGTGGCCTGTGGCGCCGGGCACGAATGGAGTAGCATGAACGATACCCAGCGCGACATTGTCAGCGCAGGCTTTTCCCTGGCCTTGATCGCCATGACGGTGTTCGTCATGCAGCGTTTCTTTTTGCCGCTCGTGTGGGCCGGCATCCTGTGCGTGGCCACCTGGCCCCTGTACCTGCGCGTGCGCGCGGCGCTGGGGCAGCGACCCATCATCGCGGCAGCCGTGCTGACCCTGGCGTTTGCCTGCATCTTCATCATACCCGTGCTGTCTGGCGTGGCGCAGGCGGCGCGCGAAGTGCCCGTGCTGGCCGATTTCATCGTGCATGCGAATGCCGACGGCTTGCCCGTGCCGCACTGGGTGGCGCATATTCCCCTGGCCGGCAGCGCCATCGGCGACTGGTGGCAAGCCACCCTGAGCCAGCCTCACGGCCTCGGCCACTTCTTTGCGGGCAGCGCCGTGGGCGGCTTTCATTCCGCGCGCGACATGCTCAAGGTGCTGGGCGCGGACGTGTTCCACCGCCTGGTCGACTTTGGTTTGGCCTTCTTGTGCCTGTTTTTCTTTTACAAGGATGGCGAAGCGCTGACGCGCCAGATCACGGCCGTCGGCAGCCATTTCCTGCGCCCCGAACGGTGGGGCCGCTATGCGCAAAAAATCCCGACCGCCATCCGCGCCACCGTCAACGGCCTGGTGCTGGTGGGCCTGGCCGAAGGCGTGCTGATCGGCATCGCCTACGCCATCGCCGGTTTGCCGTCGCCGGCCCTGTGGGCCTTTGCCACGGGCATCCTGGCCATCATCCCGTTCGGCGCGCCGCTCGCTTACCTGTGCGCGGCCGCCTTGCTGGTCTTCCAGGGCAATGTCGGCGCCGCCATCGGCGTGGCCGCGTGGGGCACCATCGTGCTGTTCGTCGCCGACCACTTCGTGCGCCCCGGCATGATCGGCAACGCCACCCGTTTGCCCTTCCTGGCCGTGTTGTTCGGCATTCTGGGCGGCGTGGAAACCCTGGGCCTCGTGGGCCTGTTCATCGGCCCCGTCGTGATGGTGCTGTTCGTTACCTTGTGGTACGAAGCGAATGTCGTTGACAAGATGCTGCCAGTGCAAACACCTGCCAGCCCGGCCGCACCGGAACGCACACAGTAGTGAGGGGTCGGCCAGCGTGCCGCTGGCCGGTACTGAGGCGTTCCCGGCGTGGCCGGGCGGAGCACCTGGACCGCTACGCGGTTAAGGTGAACTTAATGCGCTTTAGATAAGATCAACAACCAACGGCGCATCAGCAGCACTTCAACATAGCCCGGCTCGATGCCCGTACCGCACTCGATCAAGGGATTGACGGTGTAGTAGCGCTTGCGGAAGTCGCGGCAGACGAGGATTTCGCGCTTGCCCATGCGGACGAGGAAAGAGCTTGGGGCGTATTCCAGGCCGAACCGTGAGCCAAAACCGCTATTCAATGTTGCCATGACAATTCCTTTGAGGGAGATGTGTTGAACGAGTCATCAGAATAGCATAACTACTGTATGAATACACAGCTACTGTATGAATAAACAGTATTTTTTTACTGGTGTGGTTTTTTTGATCATCACCGGAGACATGAAAGAGAGATGAGTTTGCAAGAGAAAAATGACATGGGCATGACCACGGGCTGGACCACGAAACTGCGCCGCTTCGTCGAGGCGCGCCTGTCGCCCGAGGGCGAGCTGGGCCTGCATATGACGGTGGGCGTGGCGCTGATGCTGGTGGCCATCGTGGTGTTCCACGAGATCGCCGAAGCCGTCATGGGCATGGAGCAGATCACCGTGATCGACCTGCAGGTGGCGCAGTGGTTCAATCAGCATGCCGTGCCGTGGATCACCAGTTGTCTGCTGGTCGTCACGCACCTGCATGGCGTGATCGGCGCCATCACCCTGGCCCTCTTGCTGGGCTGGTATCTGCACCGCAAGGGCGCCGATTACTGGCTGTTTACCCTGGTCATCACCATGCCGGGCGTCATGTTTTTGAACCTGCTGTTAAAGTATATTTTTGTCCGCGCGCGGCCCAGCTTTGACGAGCCCATCCTGCAGACGGCCTTGAGCACCTACAGCTTTCCGAGTGGCCATACGGCCACCTCGACAGCCCTGTACGGCTTGCTGGCCGCCTACCTGATTTGCCAGACGGCACCGGGTGCCTGGGGCAAGCGCATCACCATCGCGCTGGGCGCTTTCCTGATGGCGTCACTCGTGGGTTTCAGCCGCATTTACCTGGGCGCGCATTACCTGAGCGATGTGCTGGCGGCCATGGCGGAAAGCTATGGCTGGCTGGCTATCTGCATCGCCGGCGTGTCCACCCTGCGCCGCCGCCGGCACATCCGGCAAACCAAATAAGGGGAAACGATCCTGAGCAAGATTGCAGTCATCATCAACGGGGGCGCCGGTTGCGGCTACGCGCCGGACTGGGCGCAGCAGCTCGAAGCGAAATTCGCCGCCGTGGGACTTGACGCCGCCATCACCCTGGCGCAAAGCGGCGCCGAGATGATCGCCACGGCCGAGCAAGCGCTGCGCGATGGCGCGCCCATCGTCGTGGCCGGCGGCGGCGATGGCACCATCAATGCCGTCGCCTCCGTCGTGGTCGGCAGTGGCACGCCGTTTGGCGTCTTGCCGCTGGGTACCTTGAACCATTTCGCCAAGGACTTGAATATCCCGCTCGAGCTCGATGCGGCGATCGCCAACGTGGCGCAGGGCGTGCCGCACCAGGTCGACGTGGGCGAAGTCAATGGCCGCATTTTCCTGAACAATTCCAGCCTGGGCCTGTATCCCGATATCGTGCGCGACCGCGAAAAGCAGCAGCGCCGGCTTGGGCGGGGCAAGTGGCTGGCCTTCAGCTGGGCCCTGGTGGCTGCCTTGCGCCGCTACCCGTTCCTCAGCGTGCAACTGACACTCAACGACGCCGTGCATGCCCGGCGCACGCCTTTCGTCTTCATCGGTAATAATGAATATCTGATGGAAGGCTTGAATATCGGCGAGCGCGAGCGGCTCGATGGCGGCCAGCTGAGCCTGTACGTGGCGCAGCGTCCGGGCCGTTTGGGCTTGCTGAAGCTGGCCTTGCACGCGCTGTTCGGCAAGTTGTCGCAGGCCAAGGATTTTGATGTGCTGACGGCCACCGACCTGGAAATCGCCACCAGGCACCGGCGCCTGCGCGTGGCCACCGATGGCGAAGTGACGGTCATGAATACGCCGCTGCAGTACCGCATCCGTCCGGCCGCGCTGGACGTGATCGTGCCGGCACCAGTCAAGGAGTAGGCCATGCGTACCATCGTGCATTTGTCCGACTTGCATTTTGGCCGGGTCGATGCGGCCCTGCTGGCGCCCTTGCGCGCGCTGGTCGAGCGGCTGGAACCGGACGTGGTCGTGGTCTCGGGCGACCTCACGCAGCGCGCCCGCAGCGCCCAGTTCCAGGAAGCGCGGCATTTTCTCGACAGCTTGCCGGGGCCGCAGATCGTGGTGCCGGGCAACCATGACGTGCCCCTGTACAACGTCTTTTCCCGCTTTTTGACACCGCTGGTGAAGTACCGGCGCCATGTGACGGACGATCTGTCGCCCGAATATGTGGACGAGGAAATCGCCGTGCTGGGCATCAATACGGCCCGCTCTCTGACCTTCAAGGATGGCCGCATCAGCCACGAGCAGATTGATTTCCTGCGTCAACGCCTGGGTAGTTTGCCGCCCGGCTTGACGCGCATCATCGTCACGCATCATCCGTTTGACTTGCCGGAAAACTTCGACAAGGATGACCTGGTCGACCGCGCCCCGCAGGCGCTGCAAATGTTTTCCGAATGCGGCGTCGATCTGCTGCTGGCAGGACATTTGCATGCCAGCGTGGCGGGCAACACGGCCGAACGCTACAAGATCGCCGGCTACGCGGCCCTGATGGTGCAAGCGGGCACGGCCACGTCCACGCGGGGCAGGGGCGAGTCGAACTCGTTCAATGTGCTGCGCGTGGAAAACAGTTGCATCCGGGTCGAGCGCTACAGCTGGAATGAAGACAGCGCCGACTTTGAAAAGGTCAGCACGGAAGCGTTCGAGCGCCAGGGCGGCGTGTGGGCCAGCTTGCGGCCGTTGTAGGTTTCCTGTAGGTCGGATTAGCGCGGCGAAGCCGGGCGTAATCCGACAATATTGTTGGCTTTGGTAATGGCTGTGGTGATGTCGGCTTACGCTGCGCTAAGCCGACCTACGCCGACCTGCCGGGGCACACTTCTGTGGCTTATAGCCAGTAGTTCATGAAGCGCGCCGCCCACTCCTTCATGCGGTCCGAGATGGGCCGCGTTTCCCATTTCGCTTTGGTGATTTCTTCCGAGTCGCGCAAGTCTTCCTGGAAGGCGTTTTCCATTTCGCGCCCGAAACTGTCCCCCAGCACGATCACATTCAGTTCGCTGTTGTGCAGGAAGCTGCGCATGTCGATATTCGTCGAGCCGACGGTCGACCAGGCGCCGTCGATGACGGCCGTCTTGGCGTGCAGCACGGCCAGTTTCAAATGAAAGATGCGGATGCCGCCGGCCAGCAACTGGTCGTACAGCGCGTGTCCCGCATGGAACACGAGGCCGCTGTCGGACACGCCGGGCAGCACCACGGTCACGTCCACGCCCCGTTTGGCGGCCGCGACCAGCGCGTCGACCGTCTGCTGGTCGGGCACGAAATAGGCGGATGTGATGTGGATCGATTTCTTGGCTTCCTGGATGGCCAGGATATAGGCCTTGTAGATTTCAAAGCCACCGTCCGGTTCGCTGGCCACGACGCGCACCAGCTTGTCGCCCACTTCGGAAAGTACAGGGAAATAATTGGCGTCCGGCAAGTCGGCCTGGTCTTGCTGGGCCCAGGTGCGGATGAACAGCCACTGGAAGGCGGCCACGGCCGGGCCTTCCACTTTCACGTGGGTGTCGCGCCAGCCCACGTCCTTCTTGTCGGTCGCTTTCGATTTCGAGCGGAACAGCGAGCTTTTCGCATAGGTATCGCTGATATTGATGCCGCCCGTAAACGCCATCTTGCCGTCGACGATCAGCACCTTGCGGTGGTCGCGGTTGTTGATCTTCCAGTCATCGCCCTTGAGCTTGGCCGGATTGACGGGATTGAACGCCACCAGGTGCACGCCGGCCGCGCGCATGCGGTCAAAGAACGCTTGCGGCACGCCGATGGTGCCCACGCTGTCGTAGATGACGTTGACCGTCACGCCCGCTTGCTGCTTTTCGATGAGCATGTCGGCAAATTTGAGGCCCAGCGGATCCTGGTCGAAGATATACGTTTCCAGGTTGATGCTGTTCTTCGCTTCGCTGATGGCCTGGAACATGGCGGCCATGGTTTGCGGGCCGTCAAACAGCAGGGTCACTTTGTTGCCCTTGATCAAAGGCACGCCCGTGGCCGCCTCTTCCAGCGCGGCCTGGGCCTTCAGATCCATGCCGGACTTGGCCCAGCGTTTGTTGAGCAGGGCGGCGCGGCTGTTGACGTTCAGCAAGGCGCCCTTGCCCGTGATCACCTGGGGCTTGGCCACCGGCTCCAGGGTGGTATTGAGATTCTTGACATCGGGCAGCGAGGCGCATGCAGCCAGGGTCCAGCACAGCAGTAGGGCGGTGAGGCAGGGTTGCATGCGCCTGATGGTCATTTTTGAGCCTTGTTCGTCAGTGACAGGTTTGCCGACTCGTCGACCAGCGCCAACGGTGGCGGGTTTTTCGAGCCGAAGAAGAAGACGATGGGCGAGCGCAGGAAACGCTTGCCCAGAATCTTCAATAATTGCATGCCGTGCTTGAAGCGTACCTGGCGCGAGCGCAGTGCCACCCACAGGGCCAGGCCGAAGCTGACGAGCAGATTGGCCGTGCCGATGGCGAAGATGCCCGACAGCGACTTGACGGCCAGTTGCCAGCTCATGTTGTGATCGAGGCCCACCAGGGCCGTGGCGAAGTTGGCGGCCGAGAAGGTGATGTGGCGGATATCGATCGGCAAGCCGATCAGGAAACCCAGGGTGCCGATGGAGCCGAGCAGGATACCGAAGTAGAAGTTACCCATCAGGCCACCGAGGTTGTTTTCCAGATACATGCCCAGCCGCTGCAAGCGCTCCTGGCCGATCACCCGGCCCAGGCCGCGCAATTGCGCGATGCGCTGGGCCCAGCGCGTGTACAGGGCCTGGTTGTCATAGTAGCCGGAAATCAGACCGGCGACGAACAGGCAGACGCCGGCGATCATGGCGTAGAAGATGGCGGGGCTGCCGATGGGGTCGATATCGTGCAGCAGATGCATGGCTTTTTCCGGCGTCACCAGGTTGTGGCCCGTGATCGCCTTGTAGCCGAGCGCGATCAGCCAGGCCGTGGGGATGGCGGTGGCCAGGTTGCCCAGCACGGCCATGTTTTGCGTGCGGAAGACCTTGTTGATCAGTTCGGCCATGCTGTCGAGGTCGATGTTCCGGCCATCCTTGCTGTGCAGGCCGGCGGCGATGCGCGAGGCCGTCATGGCCGGTTGCTTGGTGGCCACCGTGAAATGCAGCAAGTGGATGAACATGAAGCCGATCGAGTAATTCATGCTGAACATGAACGCTTCGACCAGCGGCGCCGAGCGCAAATACGACATCAATATCTTGAACAGGGCCATGAAGCCGATGATCACGCCCGCGCCCGCGGACGAGAGGAACATGGCGCCCATTTCGCGGCGGTTTTCCGCGATGTAATGCTCGCCCGTGCGGCTGGCGTTTTCCGTCACATTGCGCGCCAACAAGTTGATATTGTCGGAAAACAGGTCGCTGACCTTGTACTTGTGGTTATGCGCGCGTATCAGTTCCAGCGCCAATCCGACGGCGCCCGCGCGGCGGCGGCTGACCGGTTGCGGGTGCAGCAAATCCTGCGTGGCGTCGACCGTGATGGCGGCGATGTCCACGTTGTTCGATGCCGGCAGCTCGCCGCTCGTGTCGACGAGGAACAGCAGCTTGCGCAGGCGCTCGATGCTTTGCGCCAGCGCCACCAATAAATACGTCAGGGGAATGCTGGTGCCCTGGTACAGCGCTTTCTTGCGGATCTTGGCGATGACGGCGTCGCACTGGTCGAGCATCACCAGCAGATGGCGCGCATCCTCGATGTGCTCGATGTCGCCTTGCAGCAGATTCGTGTAGGCATCCAGGTAGGCGTTCACTTCCGTGTTCTGCACCATGAACGGTGACTGGAATACTTCGATTTCATTGTGGAAACGCGTCAATTCCGGTTCCAGACCCATGGCGCAGACGCGGTAGGACAGGGTGCGGATGGCGTCGAGCATGCCAGGCAGCATGATGTTGCCATCGCCGACGGCCAGTTCGATGTCGTCGCTGGTGAGCACGTCGAACAGTTCCAGCCAGTCCGTGGCGGGCACGTTGCTGATCCACAAATAATCGGTTTTCAGGTACAGCACCTGGTCGAGCGCGTCGTTCAGGTATTCGTCGCCGAGGGCGGGCGGCAGCATGCGGTAGGCGATGCGGCGTTTCAATTCCGTGAAGAAACCGCTGTTCGACAGCACGCCGATGTCGGTGTACAGGCTGGCATGGCGGCGCGCGGCCAGCACGCGCAGCACGTATTCGTGCAGGGCGCGCGCCTGGGCGGGGTTACCTTTGAGAAGCTGGCGCAGGGTGCGCACGTTGGCAATCGCGGTAGCGCTGTCGTGGGAGCGCTTGGGACGCAGTGAGTTGAATAATTCCACCAGCAAGTCGATATTGCTGGAGTTGGGGTCAATGCGTTCGAGGATAGCTAGCATGCAGAAAAAACGGGCGAGCCGCTGTCGGTAAAACCAGTAGTGTACCGCCTGCGTCAAATCGCGCAACGTTCGCCACCGAACATTGCTTTACGGCAGGGCCTGCATTTCACGCCATTTTGCCGCAAATTAGCTGAATCATGGTCAATATTGCGTGTTGTCAGTGCGCGACGTGTTTCCTGGGGCTAAGCTGAAGTTTCTGTTGTACAACGCACGGACGCTGGACAAAAAGCGGGGATAAGGTAACACTGAGATCAGACACACAGCGCATGTCCTGATCAATACCGGGAAGTTTCACCCACGTCACCGAGATATTTATCATGAAGACCTCGTATTTTGCGCTTGCTGTGATAGGGATGGGGCCTTTCGCGCTGGGCGCGACGGCCCAGGCTGCCGATGGCGCAGGCAGTGCCGCATCCAGTAACGTTGCCGTGTACGGCGTGCTCGACGCGGGCATCGTGGCCGAGCGGGGCTGCGCCGCTAGTTGCGCCGGCGCCAAGGTGTCCGGCGGCGTCGCGTCCGGCTCGCGCCTGGGCGTGCAGGGCCGCGAAGCGCTGGGCAATGACGTCTCCGCCGTGTTTACCCTGGAAGCGGGCATCCAGAACGACACGGGCCAGTCGGAAGAGGGCCGTTTGTTCGGCCGCCAGGCCTACGTGGGCCTCGACAGCCGCCTGGGCGCACTGACTCTGGGGCGCCAGTACAACCTGCAATACCTGACCCTGACCGACGTGGCCGACCCGTTCAAGGGCGGCATGGCCGGCAGCGCCGGCAATCTGGCCGGCTACAGCGTGAAACGCTATGACAATACCGTCAAATATGTGACGCCGGCCTTGCGCGGCGTGACCGCCAGCGCCATCTACAGTTTCGGCGAGTCGCCGTACAGCAGCGCCAACAACCGCGCGTATGGCGCCACCCTCGGCTATTCGTCCGGCGCCGTGAATGTCAGTGTGTCGCACCAGCGCAAGAACAACTTCATCCTCGCCTCCGGCACCTTGCCCGCCATCGACATGTCGGCCCGCAACACCCTGATCGCGGCAAATATCGACCTCAAAGTGGCCACCGCCTTTGCCGCCGTGGGCGTGAACAAGGGCTATGGCAGTTCGCCGTGGGATCCGAACAATGCCTACAGCTCGCTGGCCCTGTCGATGTCGTCGTCGGACAGCCGCGATACCTTGCTGGGCGTGTCCGTGCCCGTGGGCGGCTTCAAACTGCTGGCGTCGTGGGTGCGCAAGGATGACCGCGACCTGGCCAACCGCGACGCCAGCCAGGTGGCAGTCGGCCTCACGTATTCGCTGTCAAAGCGCAGCGATTTCTACGCGTCCTACGCGAAGATCCACAACAAGAATGGCGCCCGCTACACGGTGGGCAACGCCAGCGATGCGGGCCGCGGCGACGCCGCCTTCAACATGGGCTTCCGTCACGGCTTTTGAACTGCTGTCGCCGATGGGGCAGGGCAGCTTGCCCCCAGCCACTTGCCGTTGCTCGTCACATTCACCTGTTCCGGCGTGCCGCGCGCGCTGGTGGTCACCGCCAGCTGCATGCTGAACGCCTGCTCGCCGCTGAATAGCACCTTGCCTTCGCCGCTCGATTTCGGGTTGGCGCAGGTGAACGATACATGCATGCCACCCGCGATGTCCGTGTTTTTCGATTTGCAATCGCCGGGCTGGCCCGTGGGAATCTGCCTGCGCGCCGCCATGTCCGGCGTCACGCAGGCCGTCACGCGCACGGCGCCATCGGCGCCCACGGTGGGCATGGCCATGCCGCGGCTGGCGGCCATGCTTTCCAGCTGCTTGCGTTGATCGGGAGGAAGGTTGCCCAGCTGCTGCAGCACCATGGACATGGCGTTGTCGGTGGCGGCGTCGGGCGAGGCCATCTTGCTGTCGACTTGCCACAGGCCCGGCTTGATGGTGGCGGCTGGCGAGGCGGCCTGGGCGCCGGCGTGGCTGCCCAAGGCGGCGCAAGCCAGCAGAGTCAGGCGTAGCAAAGAATGTTTCATGTTGGCGTCTCCAGAAAAGGCAGACCCCAGCATACGGCATGGCAAGCGGGGCACGCTTGCCATTGTGTTACAAACTGTGATCGGGTTCGATGCGGCGCACGTCCACGCTGGCGATGCGGCGCTCGTCCGCTTCGAGGATTTCATAGCGCAAATCATCGAGTTCCAGTACTTCGCCCACGGCCGGCATGTTTTCGAAGTGCGCCAGCAGGAAGCCGGCCAGCGAGTTGTACTCGCCGTCTTCGCTGACCAGGGTTTCCGTCTCGAACACTTGCTCCAGGTAATGCAAGTCCGTCGCGCCATCGATGCGCCAGTGGCCGGGGCCCAGCACTTCCACGTCGGGCTGTTCGTCCTCGTCGGGGAATTCGCCGGCGATGGCTTCCAGGATATCGATCGGCGTGAGCACGCCTTGCACGGTGCCGAACTCGTCGACCACCAGCACCAGCTGGCCGCGCGAGCGCTTTAATGTTTCCATGGCTTTCAACACGCCGGCCGCTTCCGGCACGACGACGGCTTCGCGCATGCTGGCCGGGTCGATCTTGCCGCGCGAGACGAGGTCTTCGATGAGGTCCTTGCTGCGCGCGATGCCGACCACGTTGTCCAGATCATCATTGCAGACAGGAATCATGCTGTGCGGCGTCTCGCGCAGCAATTGCAGCATCTTGTCGCTGCTGTCGTTCAGGTTGACCCACGACACGTCGCCGCGCGGCGTCATGACGGAGCGGATCGAGCGCTCGGCCAGGGTCAGCACGCCGCTGACCATGTTGCGCTCTTCCACGCCGAAGGCGGAGACGTCGGGCGTTTCCTTGACTTCGTGCTCTTCCACGGCTTCGCGGCCCTTGCGTCCGCCCAACAGGCTCAGCACGGCTTGCGCCGTGCGGTCGCGCAGCGGGGCGTTCGACTGCAGCTTGAGGAAGTTGCGGCGCGCCAGCTGGTTGAAGAACTCGATGACGATGGAAAAGCCGATGGCGGCGTACAGATAGCCTTTCGGAATGTGGAAGCCCAGGCCTTCGGCCACCAGCGACAGGCCGATCATCAGCAGGAAGCTCAGGCACAGCACGACGACGGTGGGGTGGGCGTTGACGAAGCGCGTCAGCACCTTCGAGGCAAGCATCATGACGACGATGGAAATGACGACGGCCGCCATCATCACGTACAGGTTTTCCACCATGCCGACGGCCGTGATGACGGCGTCGAGCGAAAAGACGGCGTCGAGCACGACGATCTGCGCCACCACGAGGCCGAAGCCGGCGTAGACTTTCGGGCCCGTCTGGGCGTGCGTGACGCCTTCGAGGCGCTCGTGCAGTTCGCTGGTGGCCTTGAACAGCAGGAACAGGCCGCCGACGAGCAGGATCAGGTCGCGCCCCGAAAACGAGAATGTCAATATGGAAAACAATGGCGTGGTCAGGGTGACCAGCCAGGAAATCAGCGAGAGCAGGCCCAGGCGCATGACGAGGGCCAGGGTCAGGCCCAGCACTCTGGCCTTGTCGCGCTGGTGCGGCGGCAGTTTCTCGGCCAGGATGGCGATGAAAATCAGGTTGTCGATACCCAGTACGATTTCCAGTACGACCAGCGTCAGCAGGCCGACCCAGATTGTCGGGTCAAATAACCATTCCATGTGTGTAACCTTGTAAAGTCGATCAGTGTAAAGCGTGCCCGGCGGCTAAAGCCCCGGACGCGTGGGTGCTGCATGCATGTCTTCAGAGGCGGACGCGCGGCGGCCGGGTGGCCAGCCGCACGTCCGCTTCGGCAAGTGCGCCCGGTCCCGCTTGCCAAATGATGGCGTAAAACGGCACGGCCTGGCGCGAGCTCGGGTACAGCGTGATGGGGTCGTTGTCGCATTCTTCAGTATCGCAGCTGTCGCCAGGCAGGCCCGCATGGAGGCTGGCGTCGGCACAGTCGATGCTGAAGGCGGGCGTGGCGGTAGCGCCGGCCGCGATTGCATGCTGGAATGGGGAAGGGCTGGCGTAAGCCATGCTGGCGAACGCCTGGGGTAAAGCGATGAAAACAAAAAGGCAGAGCAGGACGAGAGCTCGTCTCATATACAGGCAGATAGTTCTGGAACCGTGGAGTATAGCACGCGCTCATAACAGCTTGATGACAGGGACTTGCGCAAGTGACAAGCATGCCGTAAATTACGAGAGCAATAATTTCACGTGGCGGCGAAGACGCAGCGTTGGCCCCGTGATCATTCTTGCACTCAGTATGTATTCCATGGCGCTTGCTGTTGCGCCTTGCCCGATCATGTAGTGTTACCAGGAATCTGCCTTGAAACCCATTACCGCCCTCCTGCTTGCCGCCGGCATCCTCTCGCCTTCGTTCATCCTTGCCGCCACCCCCGTAGAAGCGGCGCCGACCCAGAAAACCGGCAAGGCTGCGCCCAGCCGCGCCGCCGCCGTCAAAGTCACGTCCGTCGAAGGCATCACCGAATACCGCCTGGCCAATGGCTTGCGCGTGCTGCTGTTCCCCGATGCCAGCAAGCCGACCCTGACCACCAACATCGTCTACCTGGTCGGCTCGCGCCATGAAAACTATGGCGAAACGGGCATGGCCCACTTGCTGGAACACTTGCTGTTCAAGCCCAGCGCCAACTTCGGCGTCAAGAAGGGCACGAAAACCCCGGTCGAGATCCTGAATTCGACGGGTGCCGATTTCAACGGCACCACTTGGTACGACCGCACCAATTACTACGCCACCTTCCCGGCCAACGACGACAACCTGCGCCAGATGCTGGCCCTGGAAGCGGACCGCATGGTCAACGCGGCCATCGACCAGAACGACCTGTGGAATCCGAAGACGCAAAAGGGCGAGATGACCGTCGTGCGCAACGAGTTCGAGAGGGGCGAGAGCGACCCGATCAGCGTGACGAGCGAACGCATCCAGGCCATCGCCTACGACTGGCACAATTACGGCAAGTCGACCATCGGCGCCCGTTCCGACATCGAGCAGGTGAACATTCCCCGTTTGCGCGCGTTTTATCATAAATATTATCAGCCGGATAATGCCGTGCTGATGGTGGCGGGCCGCTTCGACGAAGCCAAGGTCTTGAAGCAGATCAATGAGCTGTTCGGCAAGATCCCGAAACCGACGCGCGTGATCGAGCCGACCTACACGGCCGAACCGGTGCAGGATGGCGAGCGCGCCGTGACGGTGCGCCGCAGCGGCGGCACGCAGTTCGTCGGCGCCGGCTACCACGTGGCGCCGTCCGGCAACCCGGACGCCGTCGCCATCGAGGTGCTGGGCCACGTGCTGACGGACGCGCCCGCTGGCCGCCTGCACAAGGCGCTGGTGGAAACCAAGCTGGCCAGCAAGATTGAATACAACTCCGTGAGCAACCTGGAGCCGGGCTACAACGTGTTCGGCGCGCTGGTGCCGCTCGATGGCAACCTCGATGCGGCGCAGGCGGCCATGCTGAAAGTGCTGGAAGAGCTGAAGTCGCAGCCCATCACGGATGCGGAAGTGGCGCGGGTCAAGCAGCAATTGAACAAGCAGATCGAACTGGCCACTTCGAACACGGCCAACCTGACGATCGCCCTGACGGAGTCCCTGGCGGCAGGCGACTGGCGCCTGTTCTTCCTGCAGCGCGACCAGCTCGACAAGCTGACGACGGCGCAGGTGCAGGCGGCGGCCGAGAAATACCTGAAGAGCTCGAACCGCACCCTGGGCCGCTTCATTCCTACCGATGCGCCGGACCGCACGGTCGTGCCGGCCTACGCCGACGTGGCGCCGCAACTGGCCGGCTACACGGGCCGCGCCATCGTGGCGCAGGGCGAAGCGTTCGATCCGAGCCCCGACAATATCGAGGCGCGCACCACGCGCTTCACCTTGCCGAATGGCTTGAAGGGCGCCTTGCTGCCGAAGAAAACCAAGGGCAGCACCGTCAGCGTCGTGTTGAAATTGCAGATTGGCAGCGAAGAGAGCCTGCGCGGCAAGGGGCAAGTGGGCAGCTACACGGCCAATCTGCTGGTGCGTGGCACGGATACACTGTCGCGCCAGGAAGTGAAGGACAAGTTCGACCAGCTGGGTACGCAAGTGGTCGTCTCGGGCAATGCCGAGGGCGTCACGGCCGTGCTGATGGGCAAACGCGAGAACTTGCCGGCCGCCATGGAGCTGCTGGCGCAAGTGCTGCAAAAACCGGCCCTCAGTGAAACGGAATTCCTGGAACTGCAGCGCGAGCGCGTCGGCCGCGCGGAGCAGGAGCTGCCTGAACCGCAACCGCTGGCCACGAACGCCTTCCGTCGCCTGCTCGACGCCACGCCGGCAGGCCATGTGCGCCATGTCAGCACCTTGCCGGACGAACTGGCGGGCTGGAAGGGCGTCAACGTGGCGGATGTGAAAGCCTTCCATGGTGGCTATTATGGCGCGGCGAACGCGACTTTTGCCGCCGTGGGCGACTTCGACCCGGTCGCGCTGAAGGCGCAAGTGGCTAGCCTGTACGGCAACTGGAAGGCGCAGCAGCCGTATGTGCGCATTCCCGACGCCGTCAAGCCCGTCAGCGGCGAGAAAGTCACCCTGGAAACACCGGACAAGGCCAACAGCGTGCTGTTCGCCATCCAGCCGCTGGCCCTGAAGGATGACGCCGCTGGCTATCCGGCCTTGCTGATCGCCAATCACATGCTCGGCGGCGGCACCTTGCGCAGCCGCCTGGCCGACCGTATCCGCCAGAAGGAAGGCCTGTCGTACGGCGTCGGCTCGCAAGTGAGCGTGCCGTCGCGCGAACCGGCCGGTTACTGGATGGCGTATGCCATCAGCGCGCCGCAAAACACGGTCAAGGTGGAAGCGGCCCTGCGCGAGGAAATCGCCAAGGTGCTGGCCGACGGCTTCACGCAAGAGGAACTGGCCGAAGCGAAGAAAGGCTGGCTGCAATCGGAAGAAGTGGGCCGCACGCAGGACACTGGTCTGGCCAACTACCTGGCCGGCTACCTGACGCAAGGCCGCACCCTGGCCTACGACAAGGACCTGGAAGCGAAGGTGTCGGCCCTGACCCTGGCGCAAGTGAACCAGGGCCTGCGCGAATACCTGAAGCCATCGGCCGTCTCGGTGGTGGTGGCGGGCGACTTCGCCAAGGTGGCGAAAGAGGGTGAAAGCGGCGCCAAGGCAACGACGTCGAAATAAGCTGTTTTACATGGAAAAAACCCGCCGGCAAGTTACCTTGCCGGCGGGTTTTTTATTGAAACATGTCAACTTAGCGCGGCGCCATTTCGGCTACGTAGATTTCCACGCGGCGGTTGCGTGCGCGTCCCGATGCATCCGCATTCGAGGCGATCGGCTCGCGGGCGCCGCGGCCTTCCGTGACGACGCGGGTCGGCGAGACGCCGCGCATCGACAGGTAGTCGCGCGTATGGGCGGCGCGTTCCACCGACAGCGGTTCATTGATGGAATCGCTGCCCGTGCTGTCCGTATGGCCGATGATGCTGACCGTGGTGTTCTGGTTTTCGTTCAGGGTGGCGGCAAAGCGGTCGAGGATGGGGCGGAAGTTGCCCTTGATGTCGGCGCGGTTGGTGTCGAAGGAAATGTCGCTTGGAATTTCCATTTTCAGGCGGTTATCGGCCGTTTGCGACACTTGCACACCAGTACCCTGTGTCGCTTGTTCCATCGCGCGCTTCTGGTTTTCCATGCGGTTCGACCAGATATTGCCGACCACGGCGCCAGCTGCCGCGCCCAGCAGGGCGCCGCCGGCCGTGCGGCCGCTGCTGCCGCCACCGGTGGTGCCGCCGATCAAGGCGCCCAGGCCCGCGCCAATGCCGGCGCCCGTGGCCGTGCCACGTTGCGTCGAGGACATATCCGCACAGCCGCTGGCGGCCAGTGCGATCACCAGCATGCCGATCAGGGATTTGGCGCCAGGGCCTTTTTTGAATGTTTCTTTCATGGATTTTCTCCTTGTTTTGTTATTGGGACATACCCAGGACTACCCGTACACGTTACTGCAAAATGGGCCTGCTTGCCAGCGCACGCAAAAGGGCGGCGCCCGTTCGCACGCGCACCGCCCCTCTGGCCAGTCAATTGGCCTCTATAAACCGCGCCCGCTGATCAGGCGCAGCAGCACCATGATCACGGCGACCACCAGCAGGATGTGGATGAAGCCGCCAATGGTATAGGAAGTTACCAGGCCCAGCAGCCAAAGAATAATGAGTACGACGGCGATTGTATACAGCATGATGTGTCCTCCGAGAGTAATGTGTGGATGACGGCGACTGCCTTCGCCTTGCAGGCGCTGGCGCGTGGCGCCGTCATCGGTCTTGTCATTGCGCGGCGACCGGGTCGCTGAACGCTGATGCCATGACTAAGTGTCTACTTTGTTTCCCTTGCCTTCTGTACGCTGTCGTACACAAGGCTCAACTAGCGCGAGCGGTCGGCGTGTTCATCGGCCATGCCCGGCACCCATGCCAGCATGCCGGCCATGCCGACGGCGCCCGCCAGGCAGCTGACCATGCCGCCCGTCAACAGCAGCATGACGCCGAACACGGGACTGCCCGCTTGCGGCGCCAGGTCCAGCGCGCAGAAACCCAGCGCGGTGGCCAGCAAGCCGCCGCCAATCAATCCCAGCCAGATACTGTTGCTGCCTGTCTTGTCGTCTTGCATGGCTACTCCTTGATGACGTTTCGTTGAACTTTCCTGAATGCATCATCTCGCGCGACGGCAAGCTCATCTGTACGCCAACGAACATTGTTAAAAAGAAAACGCCCGGACAGGCCGGGCGTGTATTCAGTTTGCAACGCATCGCGGCGCTGCCGCTGCCTTGGCCAACTTAGCCGATGGCGCGCAAGCCGCCGTTGACGACGCGCACGCGGTCGCCCTGGCGCCAGTTCGGCGCGGCGCTCTGGTGTACGGTGCGTGTCTTGCCGTTATCCAGGCGCACGACGATGTTGTAGCTGCGCGTGGCGCGCACGCTGCCTTCGATCTGGTTGCCGGCCACGGCGCCGCCGACGGCACCCAGCACGGTGGCCAGCTGCTTGCCGTGACCGCCGCCGACCTGGTTGCCCAGCAAGCCGCCGACGACGGCGCCGCCGGCCGCGCCCACGCCGCTGCCTTCGGCGCGCGTATTGACTTCATGGATGGCTTCGATCACGCCACAATTGCTGCATACCTGCGGCGCCGGGGCGGCCGCATATTGTGGCTGTGGTTGCGGCTGGCGCACCGGCTGCTGCTGTGGTTGCTGTTGCTGCTGTGGCGGCAGGGCGGCCAGCGGCTGCGCGCCGGACGCTTGCAAGTTCGCTTGCGGCTGGTTCGCCTGCAGGTTGGCCATTTGCTCGGCCGAGGTGCTGGCCGCCAGCGGCTGGCTATCGCCCTGGGAGGAAGGCAGCCAGCCCATCAGGGCAGCCGTGCCGACGCCGCAAAACAGCAGGACGGCGACGGCGGCGGCAAGCACCAGCGGATGGAGGGATTTGGTGGTGGTGGTCATGGAAGGCTCCTTGGTTTTTTTAAAATAATAAAAAGGGTGATGCGTGTTCTGCGTGTTATTTGCGTCTGTTGCCAGTGTGCTGTGCCGCTTGCTCCGCTTCCGTGCGTCACCGTACATACAGGGCCGGTACTGCACCGTAGGCTAAGTAAAAATTATGTCGAGTTGTAACGACACCAAGGAAAAGCAATGCCACTAACGAACGCCAGCACGACCCTGTCCCGCGATACAGGCCGATCCGGCCTGGGGTCGCCTGCGGGCGCGCCTGACGCCGGCAACCGCTTGCTGGCCAGCCTGCCCGAGCACGATTTGCGGCACCTGACCGCGCTGTTCGATAGCGTCACGGTCGAGGTGGGCGAGGTGCTGTACGAACCGGGCCAGCCTATCGGCCACATCTATTTCCCCGGCGATTGCCTGATTTCGCTGCTGGCCGTGGCGGAGGGCCGCATGACCCTGGAAGTGGGCTCCGTCGGCCGCGAAGGCGTGCTGGGCGCATCCGTCGCGCTCGGTCATGACCTGGCGCAAGTGCGTGCCGTGGTGCAGCGTTCCGGCACGGCCAGCCGCATCGCGCGGGCCGACTTCTGCGCCGAGTTCGCCCAGCTCGAATCCCTGCAGCGTTTGCTGTACCGCTACACGGACACCCTGCTGGCGCAAGCCATCCAGATTGCCGTGTGCAGCCGCTTCCACGTGCTCGAAGCGCGCCTGGCCCGTTCGCTGCTGATCACGCGCGACCGCCTGCAGTCCGAAAAATTTCACCTCACGCATGAATTTCTCGCCCACACCCTCGGCGTGCGGCGGGTCGGCGTGACCAAGGCGGCCAGCGCGCTGCAACAGCAAAAACTCATCACCTACAGCCGCGGCAATATCGAGATTCTCGATTCTGCCGGCCTCGAAGCCGTTTCCTGCCGCTGTTACGAGCTGGTCAAGGATAGCGGCGCCATCGGCATGGCCAACGTCTTCGTCTGATTTCCTCAGAATAACTTTTCAATTTCATCAACGGAAGCCGGACGCAAAAAAGCGGGGCGGGCGCCTGCGCACCCACCCCGCTTTTCAGATAACGATTACTTCGGCTTGACCTGGTTACCGATCACGCCGCCGACGGCGGCGCCGCCGACTGCGCCGACAGCGCTGCCGCCCGTCAGCACGGAGCCGGCAACGGCGCCGACGCCAGCGCCGATGGCGGTGTTTTTATCCTGGCCGGACATGTTGGCGCAAGCAGTCAAGCTCAGCAGCAGAGCGGCAACGGAAGTGGTAGCGGCGATTTTTTTAATGATTTGCATGATAGTTCTCCTATGAATTCGGACCTCGTGGCGCCGGCATGGTATGGGCCGGTGAGACTTCGTATCGCCACGTCTTGGGTGTTTCAGGCACGATTACAGAATAGGATTGTGGCAAGGCAGGGTCTGTTCGGCAACGCACATAGGGGTGTAACAATTGTAATCGTGCACGGCTGCGTATTTCTCACCGGCTTTTGCGCGGCGCCTTGCCCGGTTTCGGTGCCACCGGTTTCACGCGCGCCTGGGCCAGCAATGCCGCGCATGCGCTATCTTCGACGGGGCCTGTATTCACCAGCGGCAGCAGCGCCGCCACGGGCGCCACCACGGCCAGCGCCAGTGCGCCACCGGCGCGCAGGGCCAGCACGCCCTTGTCCACGCTCACGTCGGGCTTGCTGAACGTGCCATGCACATACAGGGGCGAGCGCAGCGAAAAGACGCGCAAGCCCTTGCTGTCCGGCCGCAGGGTCAGGTCCAGCCGTTCATCGGCCAGGTTCACCGTGCCATCGATATTCAGGACGGCGTCATCCGTGTCGACGATGAACTGGCGCGTGCGCATCAGTCCCTTGGTGACGGCGAAGTCGGCGGCCATGCAGTTCAGCCTGACCTGCTTGTCGCCAGACAGTTTGGCCAGCACGACACTGCCGATATTCAAGCCCATTTCTTCCAATAACAGTTTGCTGATGCTGCCCCGGTTGATCAGCGCGCGCACTTCGCCGTTCGAGCTGCCCAGCAGGGTGGCGACGGAATTGCCCGTGGCCGACAGCGATGCATCGCCATTGATCTCGCCCACGCTGGCCTGCAGGGCGGGCAGGCGGGGAAACAGTTGCTGGATGTGCAGATGGCGGGCGCTGGCCTTGAGTTCGGCCGCGATGCCGTTGGCGATAACTTTGCCGCTGCCGTCGAGCTTGATTTGCGACGTCAGGGTGCCGCCCGCCACGTTGAAATTCAGGGGCGTGAGCGAGAGCACGCCGTCCGTCAGCACCACATGCGTGTCGAGCTTGCTGATCGGCAGCTCGGCATCGCGCGTGATCTTGTCGGCCGTGTAGCGCACGTCGGCGTCCAGGCTGGTCCAGCGCTCCGTCTTGAAGGTTTCCACCGGCAGCACGCGGCCGGCCGGCTGCGTCGACGGCACGCCCCGTTCCTTCTTGCTGGCGCTGGAATCGGCGCCCACCAGCGGACCGAGGTCGGAAAATTGCAGCAGGCGCGAATGGACTTCACCCGTCAGGCGCTTGCGCGGCGTGCTGGCGGAAAAGGCCAGCTTGCCGCTGATGTCGCTGGAGCCCACCTTGCCGCTGAACTTGTCGTACACCCACTCGCCGCCGCGCGGCGCCAGGGTGCCCGTCAAATGGCCTTCCGTGCTGAAATGCGGTGTCTCCGGCAGCAGCACGCCCGTCAATGGATACAGGCGGGCCATGCTGGGTCCGGATAGCTTCAGGCGCACGTCGAGCGCGGCCAGGTCTGTCGGGCGCGTCAGGGTGCCTTCGATGGCCACGCTGCTGCCGCTCGCGCGCATGTCGGCCTGGATGGGGAAGGGCGTGCCTTGCCGCTGCAGCGACAGCACGCCGCCCGCCTTGCCGCCGCCCTTGACGGTTTCGCCGCGGTAGGTGCCCGACAGCGTCCACGCGATGCCATAGCGCGCATCGTCCGCGATGGTGTCGACATCGGCGCGCATCGCCGTTTTGCTGACGCCATCGTTCAGATAGACGGTGCCCTTGCTGAAGACCACGCTTTGCAATTCCAGCTGCCACGGCGATGGCTGCTCCTGCTTGTCGAAGGTCCAGTTATTTTTGCCATCCTTGCTGCGCAGCAAGCGCACCTGCGGTGTGTCGAAGCGCAATTGCGGGATGATGATTTTCTTGTCCAGCAGGGCCAGCGGGTTGAGCGAGAACGCCAGCTGGCTGACGGTGGCCAGCTGCGCCTGGCCATCCGTGTCCGTCATCGCGCTCGGGTTGCCCAGGCGCACATCCTTGGCCTGCAGGTGCGGCCAGGGCAGATAGTCGCGCCAGGTTTTTTGCCCCGCGGTACCGGCTGGCTGATGCCACGTCAGCGCCAGGTCGCCGTCGATGGCGAATGGACGTCCCAGCGCGTCGCTGGCGCGCGCATTGAGCCAGGGCTTGGCGCGGTTCCAATCCATGTTCGACAGGACGATGGCGGCGGTGACGGGCAGGGCGATGAGCACGGCGGTGCTGGCGAGGGCGATTTTCTGACGGCGGGAGAGCGGCATAAGCTGATTCTTTCTGGACAAGTAGTTGCGATGCTACAGGAATCGCTCCAAGGCCGGGCCTGTTTCAGCTTTTGCTGGCGGACACGTGCGCTGGCGCACGTTGCCAATGCAAGTATTGTCGATTTCTTACCCTATGTGCGGCACCGAACGGATATGCGGGGAGCCGGAGCCTATAACGTCATACATCAAACGCAGTTCCTGATTCCAGATGCACCGCATCTACCCCTCACGCTTAACATTCTCCAGGAGAAGAAAAATGACAAACCGAGATTTCAAGATGTCCCCATTGGCCGCCTTGGCCGCCTGCGCCACCGCCGTTGTCCTGATGACGGGCTGCTCCAGCCTGAAAACGCCTGCCACGGCCGACGTCGCCGTGTCGCGCGCCGCCGTCGATAACGCCGCCAGCGCCGGCGCCGCCGACCTGGCACCCGATGAAATGCGTTCGGCCCGCGAAAAAATGCGCATGGCTAACCAGGCCCTGAAAGACCGCGACTACAAGATGGCGCGCGACCTGGCCGACCAGGCGCAAGCCGATGCCAAGCTGGCGCAAAGCAAGGCCAACTCGGCCAAGGCCACCAGTGCCGCCGATGAAATCAACGAGAACATCCGCGTCATGCGCGAAGAGCTCGACCGTGCCAATCAGCAAGCCCCAAAACAATAAGCCACAACAATAACTAATAACAGGACCCCATCATGAAAAAAGCTACCTACACCACCATTCCCGGCCTGCTGGCCATGGCCGCCTTTGTTGCCGCCTGCAGCTCCGCACCGACCACCACCAGCCTGCTCGACCAGACCCGCGGCGACTACATGGCGGCGCAATCGAACCCGATCGTGTCGACCTATGCGCCACGCGAATTCCGCGAAGCGAGCGCTGCCTTGGAAGCGGCGAACGCGGCCGCCACGCGCCAGGAAGATAGCGAAAAAGTCGACAAACTGGCCTACCTGGCCAAGCAAAAGATAGCCACGGCGCAGGAAGTCGCCAAGCAGAAGGCGGCGGAAGCCGATATCGCCAATGCCGGCAAGCAGCGCGACCAGTTGCGCCTCGATGCGCGCACGCAGCAGGCTGACCAGGCCACGGCCCGCGCCCAGTCGGCGCAAGCGGATGCGGAAGCGGCCAAGGCCCAGGCGCAAGCGGCCGAAGCGTCGGCCCGCGATGCGCAAGCCCGCGCCGCCGGACTCGAAGCGCAGTTGGCCGACCTGGCCGCCAAGAAAACCGAACGCGGCATGGTGATCACCCTGGGCGACGTGCTGTTTGGCACGGACAAGGCGAACCTGACGGCCGATGGCGCGAATACGGCACGCAAGCTGGCCGATGTGCTGAAAAACAACCTGCAGCGCACCGTGCTGATCGAAGGCTTTACGGATAGCACGGGCGGCTCCGCGCACAACCTGGAATTGTCGCAACGCCGCGCCGAATCCGTGCGCAATGCGCTGCTGGAGCAAGGCATCAGCCGCGACCGCATCGCGACCAAAGGCTATGGCGCCGCCTATCCGGCCGCCGGCAACGACACGGCGGCAAACCGCCAGCTGAATCGCCGTGTGGAAATCGTCTTGTCCGAGGACAACACGGCCATTCCCGCCCGCCGCTAAGCCGCGTCCGTTGACGCGGCAGTAGAAAGGCAGCACCGGCCGAAGCTTGGCCGGTGGATACCCATGCAAGACTTGAAAGGAAACATCATGACCCAAACATCTGTTGAGATTCCAGCTGGCATCGATACGGCAGCCATCCGCGCCGCCGCCAAAAACCTGGACGATGGCGCCGTGACGGCCGGCTACCAGGCCGACCGCCAGGAGTTGATCACCCTGTTGAATGGGGCGCTGGCCACCGAACTGGTGTGTATTGCGCGCTATAAACGCCATTACTACACCGTGAGCGGGCGCGACAACGGCAGCATCAAGGCCGAGTTCCTGGAACATGCGCAGCAGGAGCAGGAGCACGCCGACTGGCTGGCCGAACGCATCGTGCAATTGAATGGCAAGCCAGATTTTAATCCTGCAACATTGCTTGCGCGTAGCCATGCCGAGTATGATGACTCCGAAGACGTGCAAAGTATGGTGCGTGCCAATCTGATCGCGGAACGGGTAGCGATCGAGTCGTATCGCCAGATGATCGTGAAAATCGGCGACAAAGACCCGACCACACGCCATTTGTTGATCAAGATCATGGCTGTCGAGGAAGAGCACGCCGATGATATGCGCGATCTGATGGAATAGTGTTTTTGAGTAAAGTAGGTATAGTAACTACATTCATCCACAGCTAAGGAGCTAAACCATGTTGGAAAACAATATCACCACCGTCAATAACGATGTCAAAACCCTGGTCAAGGATGCGCAAGCCCTGTTCAGCGCCGCTGCCGCCCTGACGGGCGAAAAAGCCGACGAAGTGCGCGTCAAGGGCATGAAAACCTTGGACGCCGCCCTGGCCAAGGCGCATGAAGCGCAGGCGTCGGCCATCGTTGCCACCAAGCAGATGGCTGCTCAGGCTGACGGCTATGTCAAGGAAAACCCATGGCGCACCGTGGCTGTCGCCGCTGGCGTCGGCGTGCTGGTCGGCTTCATCCTGGGCCGCAAGTAATCCACTGTCAGGAGCGATATGGACAAGTCTGCTTCGTCTCACCAGGGGCCGGGATTGATCGGCTCGGTTGCCGGCCTGGCCAAAAACGCCGTCGGACTGATGTTGTCGCGGCTGGAACTGGCCACCATCGAACTGTCGGAAGTGCGCAATCACATGCTGCAGTTGATTGTCATTTTCGCGTTGGCGACCGTGGCGGGCTTGTTTGCCATCGCTTACGGCAGCGTGCTGATCGTCTTCCTCGCCTGGGATAGCCTGGGCTGGAAGATCCTGGCGATCATGACGGTCGTGTTCGTACTGCTGGCCATCGCGCTGGTGATGTATGCGCGCGCCATGCTGCGTCAAGGAAAGCTGTCCATGCCGGCCACCATGGCGGAATTGAAGGCTGACCGCGACATGCTGATGTAAGCGGCCTCACGAGGAGAATTTATGTCGGAAAACGACAAACTGGCGGCGCAAGCCGCCCGCAAGCGCCTGCTGATCGCCCAGGGCGAAATGTACCGCGTGGGCATCGTGCATGCGCGCGCCAACGTGGGCTACGCATTGCGTCCCGAGTCGATGCTGCAGGGCGTGGTCGAGACGGCGGTCGGCTTTGCCGGCCACCGCGTCGAATCGCTGCTGGCGCCGGGCGGCATGCGTTTGCAAGGCGCCATGCCTTACGTGCTGACGGCGCTGTCCTTTATCGGACGCAAGAAACTGGTCAAGCCGGCCCTGGTCCTTGTGGCCGTGGCCGCCGTTGCCGCCAGCTGGCTGCGCCGCAAGCGCTGAACGCCAGCCGTGTTGCACAGGAACGCCGTCATTGACGGCGTTTTTTTTGGTTCATCGCGGTTGATGGGGAAAGACGGGCTTGACGTTTTTTGCTGGGAGGGGGTGGCGGCAAGGGTTTTGAATTGGTAAATTGATTGTCGCCAAACAAACCAATTACCTTACCACTCTCGCCGCCATGCTCAATGCTATGTCGTCTCTTCCATTTTGGGAAGGGCATATTGTCGATTCCGTCGTCGAACAGGACGACGAATCGCTGCTGATCGTTCTCAACGCCTGCCCCACTACCGACGCGCTTTGCGGTAGCTGCCGGCAGCCTTGTGCTCTAGTTCATGAGCAGCGCTGGCGGCGCATCCGGGATCGGGATATTTTGGATCGACGGGTTTGGTTGAAGGTGCCAATCCGGCGCCTGGACTGCCATCACTGCGATGCCCGGATGACGGAGCATATCTCCTGGCTGGACCGGCGCTCGCGGGTGACTCACCGCGTCCGGGTCTGGGTGGAGGCGCTGGCACAGCTTATCCCGATCAAGCACGTGTCCCAGCTGACAGGCCTGCACTGGCACACCATCAAGGCCATTGACCTACAGCGCTTAGCACACCTGCACGGCCAGTTCGCCGCTGGCGACGTGCGGCGCCTCGTCATGGATGAATTCGCTTTGCACAAAGGCCATCGTTATGCCACGGTCGTTCTCGATGCCCAGCGCATGCGTGTGCTCTGGGTTGGCGAAGGCAATAGCCGGGTCGCCATCCGTCCGTTTTTCGAGGCGTTGGGCGCAGAAGGCTGCGCCCGAATCGAGGCTGTGGCGATGGATATGAACACGGCGATGGATCTCGAAGTGCGGGCGCAATGCCCCAACGCCGAAGTCGTCTACGATCTTTTCCATGTCGTTGCGCGCTTTGGCCGTGAAGTCGTCGACCGGGTGCGTGTCGACCAGGCAAACGCGCTGCGCGACGATTCCAAAGCGCGCCAGGTCATCAAGCGTAGCCGTTGGCTCCTGCTGCGCAATCGCGACAACCTTGAAGACGACCGTGCTATCAAACTTGACGAACTGCTCGCGGCCAACGCCCCTCTGTCGACGGTCTATTTGCTCAAAACCGAACTCAAAGAAATCTGGTTCGCGCCATCCGTTCGCGAGGGTGCGCGTCGATGGAAACGCTGGATGCGCCTCGCCCTCGAGAGCGAGATCGCCCCCGTGATTAAATTCGCCAAGCGCTTACGCAAATACGTCCGGGGCATCATCGCCTCCGCCATCTATCCGATGAATTCGTCCATTCTTGAAGGCGTCAACAACCGCATCAAAGTCATCAAACGGATGGCCTACGGATTCCGGGACTCTGCATATTTTTTCCTCAAAATCAAGGATGCCTTCCCCGGTAAAACGCGATGAACCTTTTTTTTGCCCGTACCCAAGGTCCGGCGCAGACAGGCGCAATCCCTTACAATGATTTACGCCGCACCCGCGCGGCGGACAGAGGGCTATCTTGATGACGAATTCGAAGACACCGATCAATCAGTTAAATCCCTCGCGCCTGCGCATCGTGCTGGTGCTGCAGGGCGGCGGCGCACTGGGCGCCTACCAGGCCGGCGTCTACCACGCGCTGCATGAGCATGGCCTGGCGCCGGACTGGGTGGTGGGCACCTCGATCGGCGCCATCAATGCGGCCATTCTGGCCGGTAACAAGCACGAAGACAGGCTCGTGCGTCTGAAAGAGTTCTGGCAGCGCGTGGCGCACCGCGACAGCATCGACATGAACCTGGTCTCCGACCAGCAGCGCCGCTCGAACATCTGGCTGGCCACGCTCGATACCGTGCTGCGCGGCGTGCCCGGCTTTTTCAAGCCGCGCACCTTCAGCCTGTTTCCCGCTGGAATCGCCGTCAAGCCGGAAGAGGCCAGTTTTTATGACACCAGCGAGCTGGCCGGCACCCTCGAGGAACTGGTCGATTTCGATTACCTGAACCAGCCCGGCGGCATGCGCCTGACGGTCAACGCCCTGCGCGTCAAATGCGGCAGCCTCACCAGTTTTGACAGCCAGCAGCAACCACTGACGGCCGACCATATCCGCGCCAGCGGCGCCTTGCCGCCCGGCTTTGCCGGCGTGCGCGTCGATGGCGATTTATACTGGGATGGCGGCCTGTACTCGAATACGCCGCTGGAAACCGTGCTTGACGACACGCCCCACGTCGACACCTTGGTCTTCATGGTCGACTTGTGGAGCTCGGAAGGGCCGGAACCGACCACCCTCGATGAAGTGCAGACGCGGCAAAAGGACGTCACCTTCGCGTCGCGCTCGAAGCGGCATATCGCCGATTACGTCAATACGCATACCTTGCAGCGCAAATTGCGCGAACTGTACGCCGGCCTGCCCGACACCAAGCACAACCGCCAGCAGACGCAAGAACTGGTGGCGTTGGGTTGCGACAGCACCATGCACATCGTGCGCCTGCCGTATGCGGGGCGCGACTGGCACATGGCCGCGAAGGACATCAATTTCTCCAAGGGCTCCATCGAGTGGCGCTGGGAGCAGGGCTACCAGGATGGCTTGCGCGCAATCAAGGCGGCCGGCTGGCTGGCCTTTGTGACGGAAGACACGCCGCTGGTGGTGCACGAACTGCCCCCATACGAGCGCGACGCCGCTTAGTAACGCCTGTCAAAACCTGCTGCGCGTCGGTATAGGCGGCCTGCGATGCTCACCGGCTCGGCGCCCCCGTACCTTCGTACGGTTGCGCTTCTTAGCCACCTCTCCCTTCCGCTCGCTACGGTTTTGTCAGACGTCGCAATGACATGATCATCACTGCGGATGCGCCGCCTCGCGCAGCTTCTCCGCGTTTGCCATGTCTTGCCGATACGTGTCTTGCGCGTCCTTCAGGCAGGTGGCGCGCGCGGCGGATGGTTCCGAACGGCAAGCTTTCTTGGCCTCGGCCAGGGCGGCGGCGATTTCCTTGCGCAGGGTGCGCAGCTGGGCTTGCGCCGTGCTGTCTTCCTGGTACCAGCGTTGCGGGTCGCCCGGCTGTGGCGTGGCCGTCTGCGCCAGCGCGAATGGCGCCAGGCTGCAGGCGAACAGGGTGGCCAAGAGTGTGTTGTGGATAGTCATGATATTTCCTCCTTGAAATAAAAAAGGCGCCGTAGCGCCTTTTTTTACAACCTGCCCGTCAGTAATAGCAGGATCAGTATCACTACGACCAGGCCGGCGATGCCGCTGGGGCCGTAACCCCAGTTGCGGCTATGCGGCCAGGTGGGCAGGACGCCGACCAGGGCCAGGATCAAGATGATCAGAATGATGGTGCCCATGGTATCTCCTTGTTGGTGCATGGTCCGGCGCAGGCTTGCGGACAAGCCCGGCCAAGGGATTAATAGCGGTAGACGCGGCCGTCAACGACGCGCACGCGGTTGCCCGGGCGCAAATCATTCGCATTGTCCTGCACCACGGTGCGGTATTCGCCGTTGTCGAGGCGTACGCTGATCTGGTAGGCCTGCGCTTGCTGTCTGCGGCCTTCGACCTGATTGCCCACGACGCCGCCGGCAACGGCGCCCGCCACGGTGGCGGCCGTGCGTCCGCCGCCCGAGCCGATGGTATTGCCCAGCAGGGCGCCGGCGATGCCGCCGACCACGGCGCCGGCGCCGCTGGTTTGTCCGCCACCCTGCACGATCTGGATGGAGTCGACGGTGCCGTACATGGCCGATTCAGGCTGGTTGGCCGGGTAATATTGTTGTGACTGGGAAGGGCCGGTGGCGCAACCGCTGAGTGCGGCGGTGGCGGCGAGCATCAGTGCAGCCAAGGTGGCGTTGGTTTTCATTTTATTCTCCTGACGAGGTGAGGGTGTAGTGCCATCTTAGTCATGCCCCTGTTTCCGGTCTGTACGCTGCCGCACGTAGATATTTGCTGCCAAAAATGGTATTTTTTACCGTGGCGATCCATCAAAACGTTGTTATTTATCCCTGTATCCCTTCCGCTTTCAAAATAAATTACTTGTGTACGGCAGCGTACAGAAGAGAGGCGGCGATCCACGTAAAACGGTAGTCATGCCAAGCAGACATGCTTGCTACCACCAGGGAGAAACACAATATGAACAAGAATAAGCTTTTCACCGCCATCGTCGTCAGCCTGGCATGCGCCGCCTGGGGCGGTCAGGCCGTGGCGGCCACGCCGGAAGCGAAAGCAGCCTACAAGGCGGCCAATGAGCAGGCTGGCCTGAACTACAAGCTGGCACATGCCGAGTGCGAAAAAATCACGGGCAACCCGAAGGATGTCTGCGTTGCTGAAGCGAAAGCCGTGCGCGCCTACGATGAAGCGGTGGCCCAGGCGCAATACACGAATACCCTGCGTGCCTACACCAAGGCGCGCATCAAGATTGCCGATGCGAACTACGACGTCGACCTGACGCGCTGCGATGCGCTGACGGGCAACGACAAGGATGTCTGCGTCAAGCTGGCCAAGTCCACCAAAGTGGCGGCCCTGGCCGATGCCAAGGCGGACAAGAAAGTCATCGAAGCGCGCAGCGATGCGCGTGAAGCAAAAAGAAAAGCCGAGTACAAGGTCGCGACAGAAAAATGCGATGCATTAGCCGGCGCAGCCAAGGATGACTGTATCAAGGCTGCAAAAACCCAGTTTGGCTACTGAGCTCCCTCCGGCGCGCAGTCACCACACTGGTATAAGAAGCTCATTGTGAGCACATTGATTGACCACTCCTAAGGAAAAAACCATGAAATTCACTAAATCTATCGCTACTGGCCTTTTCATCGCTTCCCTGTTCGCCGTTGCAGGTTGCGCTTCGACCCCAACCAAGGAAGGCACGGGCGAGTACATCGACGACGCGGCCATCACCACCAAAGTGAAAGCCAGCATCTTCAACGAGCCTACCCTGAAATCGACGGAAATCAACGTTGAAACCTTCAAGGGCGTGGTTCAGCTGAGCGGCTTCGTGGCCCAGCCGTCGGATGCCTCCAAGGCAGGCGAAGTCGCCCGTGGCGTCAAGGGCGTGAAGTCGGTCAAAAACGACATCCGCGTCAAGTAATGGCATGACCTGCCGCAGCGGCCAGCCCCACGGCTGGCCCTGTGGTCCACCACCGACCGTCGCGGGAATCGCATGCATATCCAGCCTAAAGATACCCCGCCCGAGCCGGTGGCGGCTGCCTCCACCGAGCCTGCCGGGCCACCTCCCGGCACGCCTGTGGAGCACCCCGATTCATCCTTGCGTTTGCCGCTGCACGTCAATGCGCGCGGCTTGGCGCTGGGCATCATCGCCACCGTCAGCTTCATTTATGCGCTGCAGTGGGCACAGAAATTCCTCATTCCCGTTATTTTCGGCATTTTCATTGCCTACACCCTCAATCCCGTCGTCGCCTGGCTGGAAAAGCTGCGCCTGCCGCGCGCCATCGGCGCCACGGCCGTGACGGCCCTGATCCTGTTCGGCTCCCTCGTCGTGGTCGAGCGCGTGCAGGGCGAATTCGAATCCATCGTTGAAGAGTTGCCGGCCGCCACGCATAAGCTGTCGCGCCTGATCGCCGCCAATACGGGCGGCAAGAACAGCACCTTCCAGAAGATGCAAGCCGTGGCCAATGAAATCGAGCAAGTGGCCGCCGGCGCCGAAGCGCGCCGCAACAACCGCCGCGCCGCCGCGGCCGAGGCGCCCAATTTCAAGATCATGGACTGGGTCTGGGCCGGTTCGCTGGGCCTGGTGGGCTTCCTCAGCCAGGCCACCATGGTCATCTTCCTCGTGTTTTTCCTGCTGCTGTCGGGCGACACCTTCAAGCGCAAGCTCGTCAAGCTGACGGGGCCGTCGCTGAGCCGCAAGAAGGTCACCGTGCACATCCTGGAAGACATCAATACCTCGATCCAGAACTATATGTTCATGCTGCTCGTCACGAATGGCTTGCTGGCCGTCCTGATGTGGATCGCCCTGCGCGTGATCGGCCTGGAAAATGCGGGCGCCTGGGCCATCGTGGCCGGCTTGCTGCACATCATGCCGTATTTCGGCCCCTTGCTCATCACCATCGCCACGGGCCTGGTGGCCTTTTTGCAGTTCGAATCGCTGGAAATGGTCTTGCTGGTGACGGGCACGTCGATGGCCATCGCCACCCTGGTCGGCACCTTTGTCACCACCTGGATGACGGGGCGCATCGCCCGCATGAATCCCACGGCCGTGTTCATCAGCCTGCTGTTCTGGGGCTGGCTGTGGGGCGTCTGGGGCTTGCTGCTGGGCGTGCCCATCATCGTCATCGTGAAAGTGGTGGCCGAGCGCGTGCAGGGCATGGAAGTGGTGGCGGAACTGCTGGGCGAATAGCCTGCGGTACAGCAAAGAAAACGGCGCCCGCGGGCGCCGTTGTTGCATGCAGACTGATGACTTACGACTGGTGGCGTTTCAATATCTTGACTTGCACATCGCCGTCGTCCGTCTTCGGCATATCCTTCATGCTGCCCAGTTGCAGGGCGAACTGGCGCGTGAATTCAGCGCCCAGGAAGAAGATTTGTGCCGAGTAATACACCCACAGCAGCAGGGCCACCAGCGAACCGGCCGCGCCATAGCTGCTGGCCACGCCGCTATTGCCGATATACACGCCAATTGCATATTTCCCCAATGAAAACATGAAGGCCGTGCCCACGGCGCCGATCACCACGTCGCGCCAGGACAGGCGCACGCGCGGCAGCATTTTGTAGATGACGGCAAACAGGCTGGCGATGACGGCAAAGCCGATCAGGTTCGACAGGATGGTAAACAGCACGGCCGTGTCCTTCCACACGCCTTCCCAGAAGTTGGCGAGGATGGCCATGGCCGCATTGACCACCAGCGACACCATCAGCAGGAAAGCCAGCACCAGCACCAGGCCGAAGGACAGCAAGCGCGTGCGCAGCATGTCCCAGGCGCCCGCTTCCTTCAGCGGCGGCACTTGCCAGATTTCATCGAGACTGGCTTTCAGCTCGGCAAACACGCTGGTGGCGCCAAACAGCAGCAGGGCGCTGGCGATGAGGGTGGCGATGCGCCCCTGTTCATGGTTCTTCGCGCCGGCCAGCACCAGCTGAATGGCTTCGGCGCCCTGCGTGCCCAGCAAGCCCTGCAGTTGTCCCATCAGCTCGCCGCGCGCGGCGGCCGGGCCATAGAAAAAGCCGGCGATGGCAATCACCAGCACGAGGATGGGGGCGATGGAAAACAGGGTGTAGTAGGCGAGGGCGGCGCCCTTGCTTGAGGCGCGGTGTTCCAGCCATTCGGTGACGGAACAGACGATGACGCTGCGCATCTGCTTGCTGAGCGGCGCCAGGCCGGCCAGCTTGGGATAGCGGGTAGAAATATTCATGATGGCTTTCAATGCAAAAAAGGGGCGCGAGCCCCTTTTTTTATTCACAAGTGGCGTACCACTGTTGAGCTTACTGCACGCGGCGTTCGATGGTGATCTGTTCCACTTCAACGCGGCGGTTTGGTTCCAGGCACTTGATCAGGTCGGCACGTTTCTTGTTGTCGCAGGTGACGACAGGATTGGTGGAACCCTTGCCTTCGGCCGTCAGACGGTTGGCGGCGACACCATGACCGACCAGGTATTCCTTGACTGCATCAGCGCGCTGCTGCGACAGTTTCAGGTTGTACTTGGGCGAACCGATGCGGTCGGCATAACCACTGATGACGACGTTGTTGACGTCTGGTGCTGCGTTCAGCACGCGGGCGATTTCGTCGAGCTTGGTCTGTGTCGGGCCCAGCTTGGCGCTGTCGAACGCGAACAGTTCCGTTGCCGCCATCGTCACTTTTTCAAAGCGTGCTGGCGGTGGCGGCGGTGGTGGCGGCACGACCACGACGACTTCTTCACGCGCTGGCGGCGGTGGCGGTGGTGGCGGTGGTGCAGCTGGTTTGTCGAACGCGAAGTTCAGGCCCACGGTGACATAGTAGTTGTTGGACTTGCTGCTCGGGTCGAACGTATTGCCGCGCAGGAAACCGTGCACATTGCGGATGTCAGCCTGGAACGACAATTGATCATTGATCGTGGACTGGAAGCCCAGACCGACGCTGGCGTAAGGCGAGCTCTTGCTGCGTTCGCCGAAAGCGAAGCTGGTGTCCTTGTCGCGCTGCATGCCGGCACCAACGAGCAGGAAGGGGCGGAAGGCTTTGCGCGAGAACATGTACAGACCGTCTACGCCCAGCGTATTTTGCTGGTAGCGCTGACCGCCATCCTTGGAGCGGGCATACGTGGTGCCCAGCTGGATATCCCAGTCCGGCGAAACGGGTTTACCGAAACGCAAGCCTGCGCCATAGCCGGTTTTATCCGTGGCGAAGTCGGAATCTGGCTTGAGTGCGTTGAGGCTGGGTTGAATGTACCAGGAGGGATTGATTTCCTGGGCCTGTGCGCCGAGGGCGGAGCACAGTACTGCGGCGGCAACGGCGATTTTTTTTAGATTATTCACAAGTAACTCCCAACGTTGATAAGAGATTTTCTCTACTGCATCAATGCGACAACTGCCAGACATGCTATTGCTAGAGACAGACAGCAATTCCAGGTGCGCTTTCTTGCGATAAATGCACTGCTGTTGGAGTAGAGAATACGGTTGCAGGTTCACGCGGTCGGTGCGATAGCGCACAAAGTATTGCGGTATATCAATGGTGTTGCAGATTCACGACAAATACTTTGGTGTTGAAAAAAACTAATTCGCCTCGGCAAACTTTTGCAATCACGGCCACATCCTGGTGCCGCGACTCGAGGCAATTGTACGACTTGTTACCAGCGTGCCACTGTATATTAGCAACAATGATGAGCTTGATAACTAATATTACATTGATGTTGTATTCCTGCCGCGTTCGCTTGCTTTGCCGGGCTTCTCTCGGGCAACTATCGTGCGCCGCAGCCAGCTCCGCCACTTTTCATCAAGGAGTCACCCGTGTCTGACCACCCCCGTGCTGTTTCTTCCCCGCCATTTGGCAAACTGGGCCCGCTATATCTGTTGCTGTCGCTGGGCCTGGTTCTGCCGGCCTGGGCCGATAGCGGCGTGTCCCTGTTTTCACCGAGCGGCACGGTCAAGGCCGTGCGCCAGGTGCGGGCCCAGTTCGCCACGCCGATGGTGCCGTTCGGCGACATGGGCTTGCCCGCGCCGTTCGCCATCGATTGCGGCAAGGCTGAACCTGCCGTCGTGGCGGGCGCGGGGCGCTGGGCTGACGAGCGCAACTGGAACTACGATTTCGAGCGCGATTTGCCGGCCGGCGTGGCGTGCAGCTTTACCTTGAAGCCGGGCCTGAAGGACCAGGCCGGCAAGCCTTTGCAGGGGACGGCATCGTACCGCTTTACCACGGGCGGCCCGGCCATCGTCGAGGCCGTACCGTATGACGGCCAGCCGTATATTGATGAGAACCAGATCTTCGTGCTGGGCCTCGATGCCGCGCCGAACGAGGCCAGCGTGGCCGCCAACGCGTATTGCCGCGCCGACGGCATCAATGAAAAGATTCCCGTGCGCCTGCTTAAAGGCAAGGAGCTGGAGCAGGTATTGACCCTGCGCAAGAGCTTTCTCGACCGCTACCTGACCGTGTATTTCAAGAAGCGCGGCACGGTCTGGAAAGTGGGCATGCCCGTCGCCAGCAAGGGCGCGCCGCCGCTGCCCGTCACCGTGCTGCAATGCAAGCGCAGCTTCCCCGCCAACGCCAAGGTGTCGTTGGTGTGGGGCGAGGGCATCGCCAGCGCCAGCGGCATCGCCACGGACAAGGCGCAAACGCTGCAGTTCAAGACGCGTCCCGACTTCACGGCCAAATTCAGCTGCGAGCGCAGCAATCCGAAGGAACAGTGCATCCCGTTCCTGCCCATGCGCGTGCAGTTTTCCGCGCCCGTGAGCGCGGCGCAGGTGCGCGCCATGAGCCTGAAGGGCGGCGGCAAGACGTATGCGCCGACGATTTCAAAAGAGGAAGAAAAGGCCGAGTTCCTGTACAGCGCCGCCTTCAACGGCCCCTTTCCCGTGCAAGCCAGTTTTGTCCTGAGCCTGCCGCCGAAACTGACGGATGACGCGGGCCGCACCTTGCTCAACCGCGCGCGCTTTCCCATGACGGTGCGCACGGGCGAACAGCCGCCGCTGCTGAAGTTCCCGGCCCCGTTCGGCATCATCGAAGCGAAGGGCGACGGCTTGCTGCCCGTCACCGTGCGCAATATCGAACCCGTGCTGTCGGGCAAGGAAGTCGCCCAGCCATCGGCTGCCGCCACGGGCGCCACCTTGCGCGTGCCCGACAATGACGACAAGTTCATCATCGAGTGGATGCAGCGCCTGGCCGGCAATGGCGACGGCGGTGAATACTGGCAGCCGTACGCGCAATATGCGGGCAACATGAGCAAATCCGTGCTGGCCGGCGCGGCCGGCACGCGCCCCATCAGCCTGCCGCGTCCCGATGGCAAGAAAACCTTTGAAGTGATCGGCATTCCGTTGCAAAAACCGGGCTTTTACGTGGTCGAGCTGGCCAGCCCCATCCTCGGTAAAGTACTGCTCGGCAAACCGACGACGGCCTACATCCGCACGGCCGCGTTGGTGACGAATCTGGCGGCACACTTCAAGCATGGCGCGCAATCGTCGCTCGTGTGGGTGACGTCGCTCGACAAGGGCGCGCCTGTTGCGAAAGCGCAAGTGGCCGTGCGCGACTGCGCCGGCAAGCTGCTGTGGCAAGGCGCCACGGGGGCGGACGGCGTGGCGCACATTCCCGGCGAGCTGGCCAATTCTAGCTGCAAGAACAATGGCCGCTACTTTATCAGTGCGCGCAGCGGCGGCGACATGACGTTCACCCTGTCGGACTGGGTGGGCGGCATCGAAGCCTGGCGTTTCAATTTGCCGACCGACGATACGCGCGCCGACAACACCCTGCTGGCGACGGTATTCGACCGCACCTTGCTGCGCGCCGGCGAAACCGTGCACATGAAGCATTTCATCCGCAAGCACACGGGCGAGGGCATGAGCCTGGTCGACAAGAACAACGGTCCCGGCAGCGCCACCTCCGTCGTCATCACGCACCAGGGCAGCGACCAGAACTATCAATTGCCGCTGCGCTGGTCCGCCAGCGGCACGGCGGAAAGCGACTGGGTCATTCCCGCCGACGCCAAGCAGGGAGAATACAGCGTCACCATGGCGGGACGCCCTTCCGGCAGTTTCCGCGTCGAAGCGTTCCGCGTGCCGACCATGAAAGCCGTGCTGCAAGGGCCGAAAGCGCCCGCCGTGCAGGCGAAGCAGCTGGCCCTCGATGCACAAATCACGTACCTGGCCGGCGGCGCCGCCACGAATGCGCCCGTCAAGCTGCGCACGGTGCTGCAAGACAAGAGCGTGACGTTTGCCGATTATCCCGACTATGGCTTCAGCAATGGCGACGTGAAGGAAGGTCTTGTGAAACAAGGCACGGGCTATGACGACGACGAGGGCGAATGGCAGGATGAAGGCCATGGCGCGGGTGGCCCCGGCGCCACGGCCGCGCGCACGCAAAGCTTGAGCCTGGACAAGGCGGGCGGTGCGCGCATCGTCATCGACCAGTTGCCGCAGCTGTCCACGCCGCGCGACCTGGTGGCGGAAATGGCTTTCCAGGATGCGAATGGCGAGACGGCATCGGTCGCCACGCGCGTACCGCTGTGGCCGTCAAACTATGTGATCGGCATCAAGCCCGATGCATGGGCCTTGAGCAAGGATGCCTTCAAGTTCACGGTCGCCGTGCTCGGCACGAATGGCAAGCCCGTGGCGAATGCCCCGGTCGCCGTCGACTTCTTCCAGCGCAACAGCTATTCGCACCGCCGGCGCCTGATCGGCGGCTTTTATGCGTATGAAAACAGCAGCGAAGTCGTCAAGCTGGGCCCGGCCTGCTCGGGCAAGACGGATGGCAAGGGCTTGTTGATGTGCGACGTGAAAGCGCCCGCCAGCGGCAATCTGATTCTGCGCGCCAGCACGCAGGATAGTGCTGGCAACGCGGCCGTCGCCAACCGCGAAACCTGGGTGGCCGGCAGCGGCGACTGGTGGTTCAACGCCAGCGACAATGACCGCATCGACGTGCTGCCGGAAAAGAAACGCTATGAACCGGGCCAGGAAGCAAGCTTGCAGGTGCGCATGCCGTTCCGTTCGGGCACGGCCTTGATCACGGTCGAGCGCGAAGGCATTCTCGACACCTATGTGCGCCAGCTCAATGGCCGGGAACCGGTGGTGACTATCCCGGTCAAACCGAATTACGCACCGAATGTGTATGTATCCGTGTTTGTCGTGCGGGGCAGGGTGGATGGCGTGCAGCCGACGGCGCTGGTCGACTTGGGCAAGCCGGCTTACAAGATGGGCATCGCACCGCTGAATGTGGGTTGGCAGGCGCATGAGCTGAACGTGATGGTGGTGTCCGACAAGGAAGTGTATAAAACGCGGGACAAGGCGGAAGTGTCCGTGCGCGTGCGCCGCGCCGATGGCAAACCGTTGCCGGCTGGCGCAGAAGTGGCGCTGGCGGCCGTCGACACTGGGCTGCTGGAGTTGATGCCCAACGATAGCTGGAAGCTGCTCGACACCATGATGGCGCAGCGCAGCCTGCAGGTGGAAACGGCGACGGCGCAGATGCAGGTGATCGGCAAGCGTCACTTTGGCCGCAAGGCCTTCCCGGCCGGCGGTGGCGGCGGCAAGGGCGCCAGCCGCGAACTGTTCGACACCCTGCTGTTCTGGAAGGGCACCGTCAAGCTCGACGCCAAGGGTGAAGCGACAGTCCAGGTGCCGCTCAACGATTCATTGACGGCGTTCCGCATCGTCGCCATCGCCAGTGCTGGCAAGGAATTGTTTGGTACGGGCAGCACGGATATCCGCAGCTCGCAAGACTTGATTTTGATGTCGGGCTTGCCGACGCTCGTGCGTGAAGGCGACCAGTTGCGCGCAGGCTTCACGGTGCGCAACACCTCGGCCGCGTCCTTGAGCGTGGACCTCAACGCCAGCGCGGCCGGCAAGGCCTTGCCGCGCCAGAGCTTGAGCCTGGCGGCGGGCGAAGCGCGCGAAGTGGGGTGGGATTACCAGGTACCGCTCGGCGCGCAAACGGTCGTGTGGGATATCAGCGCGAAAGCGGGCAGCGGGCTTGGCAACACCTCCGATAAACTGAAAATCACGCAAAAGGTGGGCCAGGCCACGCCCGTGCGCACGTACCAGGCCACCTTGCAGCAGATCGACAAGCCCGTCAATATGTCCGTGCAAATGCCGGCCGGCGCCTTGCCGGGCCGGGGCGGCATCCAGACCAGCTTTGTCGCCAAGCTCGGTGGCGAGCTGCCAGGTGTGCGCGAGTACATGGCCGCGTATCCGTACACCTGCTTCGAGCAAAACACGTCGAAAGCCATCGCCCTGCAAGACCAGGAGGCGTGGAACAAGCTGGCCGCCAGCCTGCCCGCCTATCTGGACAGCGATGGCATGCTGAAATACTTCCCCATCATGGAACAGGGCAGCGACAGCTTGACGGCGTATGTGTTGTCGGCAACCCGGGAAGCCGGCTATGCGATTCCCGAGCAGACGAAAAACCGCATGGAGGCAGCCTTGACGGCCTTCGTGCAGGGCCGCATCGTGCGCCGTTCTGCGCTGGACACGACCGACCTGGCCGTGCGTAAACTTGCTGCGCTGGAAGCGCTGTCGCGTTCCAACAAGGTGCCGCCCGATGCGCTGGAGAGCATCAGCATTAACCCGAACCTGTGGCCTACCTCGGCCGTCATCGACTGGAGCTTGTTGTTGCAACGCACGCCAGGCCTGGCGCGCCGCGATGCGCTGCTGGCCGAGGCGCAGCAGATACTGCGTTCGCGCCTGAATTTCCAGGGCACGACCATGGGCTTTTCCACCGAGCGCAAGGATAACTGGTGGTGGCTGATGGTCTCCGGCGACGTCAACGCCAACCGTCTGCTGCTGGCCGTGATGGACAATCCGGCGTGGAAAGATGACATCGGCCGCCTCGTGCGCGGCAGCATGGGCCGGCAGAAGAAGGGCCGCTGGGATACGACGGTAGCCAACGCTTGGGGCACGCTGGCGATTGCCAAGTTCTCCGCGAAGTTCGAGTCCACCCCCGTGACGGGCGCCAGCGCCGTCAAGCTGGGCGGCGATACGCAAGCGCTCGTGTGGAGTGGCGCGGCGAAAGTGGGCCCCGTGCTGCAGGCGTGGCCGAAGGGCACGGACACCCTGGGCCTGGCGCACAGCGGCACGGGCAAGCCTTGGGCCACCGTGCAAAGCCTGGCGGCCATACCGCTCAAGGCGCCCGTGTCCAGCGGCTACACGATCAAGAAAACCGTGACGCCAGTGGAACAGAAAACCACGCGCCTATGGTCGCGCGGCGACGTCTACCGCGTGCGCCTGGATTTGTCGGCGCAGGCGGACATGAGCTGGGTGGTGGTCGACGACCCGATTCCGGCCAGCGCCACGGTGCTGGGCAACGGCCTGGGCCGCGATTCGCAGCTGCTGACGGCCGGCGAAAAATCCACGGGCTGGGTCTGGCCGACGTTCGAGGAACGGGCTTTCGACGCCTTCCGCGCGTATTACGCGTTTGTGCCGAAGGGTAACTGGAGCGTGGAATACACGGTGCGCCTGAACAATGCAGGTGACTTCAGCCTGCCGGCCACGCGCATCGAAGCCATGTATTCGCCCGAGATGTTTGGCGAGTCGCCGAACGCGAATGTGAAGGTGGGGCAGTGAGGAGTGTCATTGTTGTCATGGGCTGCCTGCTGGCCGGCCCCGTCTTCGCCGAGGCGATATTGACGCCGGCCCAGGTGCAAGCCGCCTACCGCAGTTCGGAAGCGCAGTTGCTGGACCGCAGCGGCGCACCGCTGCAATCGTTGCGCGTGGACATGAAGGTGCGGCGCTTGCCGTGGGTGCCGCTGGCCGATATTTCACCGGCCGTGCAGCAGGCCGTGCTGCTGGCGGAAGACCAGCGCTTCATGCGCCATGGCGGCGTGGATGTGTCCGCACTGGCCACGGCCGCCTGGGACAATCTGTTTTCAAAAAAGCCCCGGGGCGCTTCGACCATCACCATGCAGCTGGCGGGCCAGCTCGATGCGGATTTGCAGGCGTCCTCGGGCGGACGCAGCCTGCGCCAGAAGTGGGATCAGATGCGCGCCGCCCAGGCCATCGAGGATAGCTGGAGCAAGGCGCAGATTTTCGAAGCGTATTTGAACCTCGTATCATTCCGCGGCGAGCTGCAGGGCATCGCGTCCGCCTCGTACAGCCTGTTCGGCAAGGCGCCGTCGGGCCTGAACCAGACGGACGCCATCATTTTGGCCAGCCTCGTGCGGGCGCCGAACGCGCCGCCGGCCACCGTCACGCGCCGCGCCTGCGCGCTGGCGAAAGAGTGGCGCATGGACAGCAGTTGCCAACTGATCGGCCAGCGCGTGCAGACGGCCCTGCAGCGCAACGCGTTGTATGCGGAACTGGCGCCGGCGCCGCAAGTGGCGCAGCAGCTGCTGAAGCAGCCGGGCGCGCAGGTCGCCAGCACCCTGGATGGTTCCTTGCAGCGCTTCGCACAGGAAAACCTGCGCCAGCAACTGGCATCCTTGCGCGAGCGCAATGTCAACGATGGCGCCATCATCGTGTTAGATAACCGTAGCGGAGAAATCCTCGCCTATGTGGGCAATGCGGGCGGCAGCCACGTCGATGGCGTGACGGCTCTGCGCCAGGCCGGTTCCACATTAAAACCGTTCTTGTATGAACTGGCCATCGAGCGCCGCTTGATGACGGCCGCCTCCGTCATGGACGACTCTCCGCTGGACGTCGCCACGGCGTCCGGCATGTATGCGCCGCAAAACTACGACCGCAATTTCAAGGGTTACGTCAGCGCCCGCACCAGCCTGGCCAGCTCGCTGAACATTCCCGCCGTGCGCACGGTGCTGCTGACGGGGCAGGACGGGTTCTACAACCGCCTGAAGGACGTGGGCCTGTCCAGCCTGACGGAACCTGCCGAATACTACGGCCCTTCGCTGGCGCTGGGCTCGTCGGAAGTAACTTTGCTGGAACTGGCCAACGCCTACCGCGCGCTGGCCAATGGCGGACTGTACAGCACCGCCAGCCTGCAGCCGGGGCAAGCGGGCAAGGACAGGCGCCGCGTGATGGAGCCGGGCGCCGCCTTCATCGTCGGCGACATCCTGGCCGACCGCGCTGCGCGCAGCATGACGTTTGGCCTGCGCAACGAGCTGGGGACAAATTTCTGGAGCGCCGTCAAGACGGGCACGAGCAAGGACATGCGCGACAACTGGTGCATGGGTTACTCGGCGCGCTACACGGTGGGCGTGTGGGTGGGCAATTTCGATGGCAAGCCCATGTGGGACGTGTCGGGCGTGACGGGCGCCGCGCCCGTGTGGCGCGACGTCATGGATTACCTGCACAAGAACGTGCCCAGCCATGCCCCGAAAGCGCAGCCCGGCGTATTGCAGCAGATGGTGGCGTACCAGCCCGCGCTCGAAGCGCCGCGCCGCGAATGGTTTATCGCCGGCACGGAAAGCCCCGTCATTGCCGTCTTGGGCGACACCGTGAAGCCGCCCGCCATCGTGTATCCGGCCGAGGACAGCATCCTCGCCATCGACCCCGACATCCCGCCCGCCCTGCAGCGCGTGTTCTTCCAGGCCCAGGGCAGCCGCGACTTGCGCTGGGTGCTCGATGGCAAGGACATGGGCGCTGCGCTTGACAGCATCAGCTGGCGCCCCGTGCCCGGCAAGCACGCGCTGGCCCTCGTCGATGATGCTGGCAAGACGGTGGCGAAGGTGGCGTTTCAGGTGCGGGGGAATGCGCTGGCGTCGCTTGCCGCGCACTGAGATCAGTTCGCCGGATAATTCGCCGGGTCGATGGCCGGCGTGACGTGGTGCCGCAGCACATCGCCGCCGTGCGGGTGTTTTTGCGTGCGGCGTTTTTCTTCCGATGGCGGGCTGACCAGCACGATGGTCGCTTCGTCCGGGTTGCGCAGGTTCACCACGGCGCTGACGCCGCCATCGCGGTAGCTGCCCATCACGCCGATGGCCATCTGCACGAACAGGGTGGCCGCGCCCGTGTTGCCCAGGCGCTGGTCCGTGTCGATCCACTGCGCCGTATTGCCGCTGTCGAGTTCCGTGCCGCCATCTTCCGCATGGCTCAGCAAGGTCTTGTGCAGCGCCACCAGCTGCGCCTGATTGCCACCGGTGGCGGCGACCAGGCGCGCCGGGGCAGCGGGGCGCTCGGCTTCCGGCAAGCTGCGCAAGGCTTGTTGCCAGCCCGCCTGCAAGGCTTGCTCGCGCTGATCGCGCCGCGTCAGGGGCTTGCCGTGCTCATCCGTCATCCTGACAAACGTGGGCCGGTGGATGAAACCGAAGGTCGGCAGGCGGTCCAGCTGCGCCAGTTGTTCCTTGTTGAAGGGCAAGGGAAACCAGGGCGTGGGTTGCCAGTCTTTGGGCGGTTGGTAGGTCTTGTGCTGGAGCCTGTCGAGCATGCTGAAGCTGCCCGTGCCGCGGATATCGGAGCGCTGCGCGAATTGCGCGGCGACGGGGAGCCATTCGGCGATTGAGGGCTGACGCTGGGTGAATGCACTCGGGTCTTCTTTTTTGTCTGGATGGGGCACTGCTCGCATCAATTTGTCATAGGCCAGATACAGGCGCCGCGCCACGCCGTAGGTGTTGAGGTCATCGACGCTGTCCTCGGGCGGCGCATCGTCATATGCAAACTTCCGCACGGCGTCGATGCGCTCACGCCGGGCCAGCACAAAGAGGGCGGAGGTGTCGGGCATTTCGGGGATGTAGCGGCCGTCATGTGTGAGCGGCGGAGAGTTGTCAGGACTGTACAGGTCGCGCGTGGGCATGCTGTCTTCGGAATTGAGCACGATGTAAGGCACGTCGGGATGGGCATCGAAAAAGGCAAATACCTCTTCCAGGATGCGGTCCGGATGTTCGCTCAGGCGGCGTGGACCACTGGCGAACAGATGCCAGTGCAGACCGGATGACGCGGCGCCACCGGCCAGGCCTATGGCTGGTGAGTCGGGGCTGTCCAGCATGCGCGAATTGAAGATCGGTGGCTCAGCATTGAAAACGGGGACGCCGAAATACATGGGAGTATCCCTCGCCCCATTCTCCAGCGTGTCGCCGCCGCGGCCACCTGCTATCCCAGCTCTTTGCATGGCGTCCCAGGTGTATTTTTCCTTGTCCTGTTCGCGGATGCTGGCATAGGCATTTCCCTGCTGCAGCGCTTCCCACAGCTTGCCTTGGCGATACTTGTCAAGAGTGACGCCGAGACCGATGACTTCCAGCGCATATTCCCGCTTGTCCTGTTCGCTGGGCGCCGCTTGTTGCACTTGCGGCTGTGCGACGGCCACAGGCTTGGACGAATGCAGCCAGCGAGAGCCGAGCAATGTAGCCGCGACAAGGGGCGGGATCAGCAACAGCCATTGCAGGTGGTGCCATAATTTACTACGCATCGTGGACTCCAATAAGAAAGGTGACGGACCGATCAGCAAAGACCCAAATAGAGCCAACACGATGAGGGCGGCACCGAGTGGGTATCGTAAGCGTGGAAATGTACTTTTCATTTTGAGATATCGTCGCTTGGCTTGTGGACGACTGGCGTGACGACCGATTCGGTACGCCTGCCGTTGATTGTTTCACACACAACAGTGGATGGTAGACCCGCCTGCAAGGCAGGCACGAAGGCTGGCAACACTCCCGAGCTGTAGTAGTCGGCATTGCCTTTGATAATGAGCTGGCGCTGCGCCGGTTCTGCCGCCAGGTAGATTGCAAATTTTTTCTTGAAGTCACTCCATCGGGGGATGGATGGTCGCACTGGATTGCGGATATCGCCTTGTAATCGCCAGTCGGCAACGGCGCACAAATATTCATAAAACCTTGGATCACTGCTCGCCTTCCCGCTGCCGATGGCCACGTCATACGCCGTCACGTTGCGGTGGTTGTCCGCGTTGCCGATGATGGCCCCGTGGAAGGATTTTGGGCTGACCTCGTTTTGCCAGCGCTTGCGTGCCTCGTTCGGGGTTTCTTCGCGATTCACAAGCAGATTGTCGCCACCACCCGGATGGCGCGAAACGCGGTCGATCTTGCATTGGTCGCCAGCTTCCTTGCCCAGGTTCAGGGCTTTTTCCACCTGATCGCGCTCGCCCGAGCCGAACATGCCGACGCCGTATTCGGGAATGCGATGCTTGAGCGGCCGCGGATCGGCAATGATTTCCTGCTTGCGCATGCGCAAACCTTTCTTGCTGGTCACCGCGATGGCCGCGTCGATTGGATCGACTTCTTCGCACGGCCCCTGCTGGTCGCGCGGCAGCCTGGCCTGGTCGGAATCCTTCGGGAATTGCCCAGGGCGGATTTCGCCGCCGTCCAGCACGGCTTTCATGGGCGCACGCAGCGCTTCGCCATTGATCGTGCGCAAGCCTTCGCGCCGACCCGCTTCCGTGGAAAAGATATTCCATTTGCTGGGTTTGACGGGGGGCCATGGCGCCTCGTCATGGTTGCCGCGGTGGCCCCGGTTGGCGCCGGCCACGTGGGCATGGTCGTCCTCGCCTTCCAGCCGCAGGGCGAAGTCGTGCGGCGGCGTGCCTACCAGCACCGGCCCATTGTTTTTGCCAGCCGCATCGGGGCGCTGTTTGTTGGTAAAGACACGCTGGTAAAATCCTTTACCCAGTTCCGCTAGCGGTTGCCGGCGCTGGAAATCCTTTTCCCAGTAGGTGGGACCGTCACCCCAGATGCTTTTGTCCGTCTTGCCCTTGGTTTTGGACAGGCCATGGCCATCGATGTGGTCGGGTATGCCTTGCCAGCCGATGCCCTGCATATTATCCAGCGCTACAGTCATGTCTTCGGGGCAGAAGTACAGGTAAACCTTGCCCCGGTTGTCGCGGTCAGCTTCCGCGCGCCATGCCGCGCCTGCCATGCCATGGCAGACGGCGTGATCCTTGATGTGCGCAAAGGCGGGCGTGGCGTGCTTTTTTGCCACCACGCCTTGCACGATCTGCGCCAGGGTTTGCAGGCGCGCATGCAGCGTCTGGCGGTTGTTGATGGCGTCGTACTGGCTTTCCATCGCCGCATCCCGGCCGCCGCCAAAGATGCGGCTCGATTCCGCCGCGCCGAAGAACATGGTCGTGTCTTCCACCAGGCTGTAGGGCGGATGCGTGAGGATCAGCGTGTCGGCGGGTCGCTTGCCTTCGTCGAGCAGGAAGGCTTGCGCCAGCAGCGAGATCAAGCAGCCCTGGCTGTGCGCGACGATGGAAACCACGTCGTCGCTGTCGTAATCGCGGATCATGGCGATGAGCGCGGCCAGGCGCTTGGCCGCCAACACCATGTACATGCGGCCCGGCGCCGTCTTCAAAGGGCGTACGGGATCGCCGCCCACGTCGTACGGAGAGAATAATCCCTTGTTCCACATGTCGGGCAGGGTATTGGTGGCATTGCCGAACGGGCCGCCGTTCTTGGACATATCCTTGTCCAGGCGGTTGCCATAGCGGTCCGTGTTCTGGCCGTTGACCACTTTGCTGGCGTTGCTGCGTTCGCGAAAGCCCCAGTAAAACGGGATCACGGGGCTGTACGTCGTGTCATCCGGCTGGCGCTTGAAAAATACATCGTCCGGATCGGCCAAGGCTTCCTTCTTGTCGGATGCCTGCGGCAGGCGGTAGGTGGCCGGGGTGAACACGTGGCCGCCGCCATACATGCGCGCATCGAGTCCCTGGCAGAGTCCTTTTTCCACGGCGCCAAAACTGGTGCCGACGTCGTTCACGCCATGGATGACGATGATGTTGCCGGGCAACTCAGGGCGGATGCGCACGATGGCGTCGTTGAGGCGGCCACAGTGGAGCAGGGCGGTACTCTTGCCGCTGGTGTAGGGAAGTTTGGGATACGCCATCGCCGCTCCATGCTGACCAGACAGGACAGTGTAGAGGGGCGGGACGGCGGCTTAATTGCGTTTACGCAAGCATTACGGAGAGAGAACCGCTTTATGGCGCGCTGAGGATCTTCGTCAGCGCAATCCGATACGCGGGCTGCACCTCGCCATCCTTGTCCAGCTTGTCCGTCATGATCACGCCGAAACCCTGCGCGTACCACACGTATTCGCCGCTTTTGCCTTTGCTTTTGCCGCCCACGTCATGCAGTTCGAACTTGCAGGCGTCGGGGAAGCGGCGGCCGCCCAGTTCCAGGCGTTCCCAGCCCAGGAAGGTGATGGAGAAATTGCGCTCGTCCGTGCGCGTCGAGGTCGTGATCTTGTCGGACAGGCCCGCCAGCGGGTAGTGGGTGCTCGTTTGCGTGTCCGAAAATTGCACGCGCACTTCCTGGCCGGGGCGCATGTTGGCGGGGATGGCGGACTGCGGCGTGTAAACGTTCTTGCTGCGCACGGTGCCGTCTTCGTTGTAGTGGACGTTGCCTGTCAAGAATACCTGGCCATCGCGGATGTCCTGGTAGGACGTGGCCAGCAGCACGCCGCCGTTGAGGATCAGCTGCGTGCCCTTTTGTGTCTTGCCCTCGAATAGTTCCTCGACGTTGACTTGCGCGTCGCCATTGTTCTTGCTGAAGTTGACACCCGTCGTCAGATCCATGCACTCGCCCACCGTGGGCGCCGCCTGTACGCCCGCGGCCACGAATACCCCTGCCGCCATCATTCCACACCATGCTGCTTTCATTGTCTTCCTGGCTATCTTGTAAAGGCGCGATGATAGCGTGCCTGAAAGCAACGTGGCGCAGCGCTGGACTTATTTCGTGGGGGCGACGGGGATGCTGGGCACTGCTGGTGTGGACGCTGGCGGCTCGGTTGGCGCGCCGGTGTGGGGCTTGTTTTCCGGGTTGGCTGTCGGCTTCCCGCGCCGCGTGCGTTTGTCCGTGCGTGTTTTGCTGGTCTTGCCGTCGTGGATCAGCTTGCCTTTGTTGTCGAGCTTGTCGGAGGCATCCGATTGCTGGCCCGGATCCCTGGCATTGTTGGTGTGGTTGCCCGTCTGGTTCAGATTCGTCGTCGACTGGGCTTGCACCCAGGCGCCGCCAACGGTCATCAGGGTGGCGGCCAGCAAGAGAGCGGGAGTTTTCATGGTGCGTGTCCTGTGTAGAAAGTTGGGATACTGCTGTCGAGACTCGATTGTCACATGCATGCTGCCGTTTCCAAGTAGGAATATGCCGCATGCGCGTGTGAGCATATTGCCAGTGTTCACGCATGCTGGGCCGCACGCAAGCGCAGGCGCCGCGCGCTCAGGCCGTCACGCACGCACCACGCCAGCGAGATGGCGCCCATGGCGGCCAGCCACTGGCCGGGGCCGCCGGGCGGCAGGACTTGCATGGCCGTCGGCAGGGCCAGCCAGCCGGGCAGCGCCTGCAGCAGCAAGGTGGCGATCACGCCCAGGTTGATGAATAACAGGACGTGCAGGATGCGCTCGGGTACGGGCAAGCGGCGCGTGTCGCCTTCGACCACGGTGTCGCGCAGCGAGACGAGTATTTCCGCCAGCAGCAAAGCCACAGGCCAGCAAGCGAGCCAGCCATGCCAGCTGAACAGGCCCAGCGAGGGGAACAGCAGGCCGAAGATGGCTTCGCGGGCGCTGTGCAGGCGCTGCTCGGCGGCCGCACCCAGGCGCGACGGCAACCGCACGAGTAGCTCGTGGTTGAGGATGACGTCGACCCCGCCCAGCAGGCCGTGCAGCAGCAGCGCGGCCTGCAGCGCCGTCATGGCTATTCCGTGCCGCGTTGCCGGCGTTTAGCGGCCGGGCTGGCGCGGCGGTACCACGCCCGTGTTGCCCGACGTGCCAGAGGTGCCGGTATTGCCGGAAGTTCCCGATGTCCCCGATGTCCCCGACGTGCCTGTGCCACCCGTAGTGCCGCTCATGTTCTGCGTGCCGCTGCGCGCGGCGTTGCCTGCGGACTGGCCGGCGCTGCCCGGGGCGCCGCCGCCCGAGTTGGTGCCGCTGGTGGATTGTCCCGCGCTGGTCGATTGTCCCGTATCGTGGCTGCGCGATTTGCCGGATTTCTTGTGCTGTTTCTTGCCATTCTTGCGCGTCGTCGTCGCGTCGTCTTGCGATGTATTTTGCTGCGCGGACGTACCGGTGTTGCCAGTGCCCGTCGATTGGGCCTGTGCCAGGGCGCTTGCACTAGCGAACAGCAGGATGGCCAGCATCAATGCGGATGGTTTCATGGGAACTCCTTCTCTTGGCAGGAAGTGGAGTCACGATTCTGGCATGCGCGGGCAGGCCGGCAAGTAGGAGCGCGCCGCCCGCGGCTGTGGGTGCATGGCTGGCCGCGGCGCAGGCGTCAGCGGAACTGCTCGGTGGAAATATCGAAGCGCTTGAGCTTGTCGTACAGGGTTTTCTTCGGGATATTCAGGCTGGCGGCCGCGTCGACGACGTTGCCGTTGTGACGGCGCAAGGCTTCCTCGATGATGGAAATCTCGAAGGTGTCGACTTGCTCGGCCAGCGACGCTTCGCGGCAGCCGGCCGGGCTGAGGGTGTCGTCAAGCAAGCCCAGCACGAAGCGGTCGGCCACATTGTGCAGCTCGCGCACATTGCCGGCCCAGCGCTGCGCCATCAGCGAGGCGATCAGTTCGCCGCTGACGAGGGCGGCCGGCTGGCCGTAGCGCAGCGCCGCCTGCAGCACGAAAAATTCGAACAGCAGGGGGATATCTTCGCGCCGGTTGCGCAGGGCAGGCAGGGTCAGGCTGGCCACGTTCAGGCGGTAATACAGGTCGGGCCGGAATTTGCCCTGTTCCGCCAGCACATTCAAGTCTTCCTTGGCGGCGGCGATCACGCGGAAATTGACGGATATCAATTTGTTCGAGCCGAGGCGCTCCACCTGCCGCTCCTGCAGCACGCGCAGCAGTTTCACTTGCAGGGCCAGCGGCATGCTTTCGATTTCGTCGAGGAACAGGGTGCCGCCGTTCGCGTATTCGATCTTGCCGATGCGCTGGCGCTGCGCGCCCGTAAACGCGCCTTCCTCGTGGCCGAACAGTTCCGACTCGAAGATCGATTCGGGCAGGGCGCCGCAGTTGATCGCCACGAAAGGGTGGTCGCGCCGCTCGCTGAAGTCGTGCAGGCAGCGGGCGATCAGTTCTTTTCCTGTGCCCGTTTCGCCGAGGATGATGATGTCGGCCGATTTGGGCGCCAGATTCAGCACCAGCTGGCGCACCTTGGCCATGGCCGCGCTGCGGCCCACGATGCGCGCTTCGATGCCGACCCGCTGCTCGAGCTGGCGGCGCAAGTTCATGTTTTCCAGCACCAGGTGGCGTTTATCCAGGGCGCGGCGGCACACTTCCACCAGCAAGTCGGCGGAAAACGGTTTTTCGATGAAATCGTAGGCGCCACGGCGCATGGCGCCCACGGCCATCGACACGTCGCCGTGGCCCGTGACGAGGATGACGGGCAGGCTGGCATCCTGCGCCACGGCGATATCGAGCAGTTTCAAGCCATCCATGCCCGGCAGCTTGATGTCGCTCAATAAAATGCCGGCAAATTCAGGCACCAGGTAGGGCAGCGCTTCCTCGGCCGTGGCCACGGCCGTCACTTGCAAGCCCGCCAGTTCCAGCGATTGCCGGGCGCCCTTGCGCACGACGGCATCGTCTTCCACCAGCAGCACTTGCATGCCTTCAAAATTATTCTCGTGCATTCCCTATTCCTTCGTCTCTATCTTATGCTCCCCCGGGGCGCAGCTCAGGGTGATGGTAAATTGTGCACCGCCCCCTTCCTGCGCGCTGCGGTTGCGCACGGCCAGGGCGCTGCCGGCCGCGCGCAGTATGCCTGCGCTGATCGACAATCCCAAGCCCAGCCCGTGTTCCTTGGTGGTATAGAAGGGGTCGAAGATCTTGTCGAGCGAGGCCAGCGGGATGCCGGGGCCATTATCGGTGATATGCAGCACGGCGAGGTCGCCTTCGCGGCGCACCTGAAACCAGATCTGCACGGGCTCGCTTTCCGGCACGGCATCCATGGCATTCGTGATCAGGTTGGTGAACACTTGCTCCAGGCCGATGGCGTTGCACAGCACGATGATGTCGTCCTCATGCCAGCTTTCATGCAGGCTCAGGCGCTGCGAATGCTTGCGCGTGCGGATTTGCAGCATGGTTTGCGCGAACGCCTGGCGCACGCTGACGGGTTTGCGGGCATCGTCGCTGCGCCGCGCAAAGCCTTTCAATTGCGACGTGACATAGCCGAGCCGCTTGACGAGGTCGGAAATGGTCGACAGGTTGTCGAGCGCATCGTCGATCTGGCCCCTTGCCAGAAACACCTTGGCATTGTCGGAAAACGTTTGCAGGGCGGCCAGCGGCTGGTTCAGTTCGTGCGTCACGCCGGCCGCCATCTGGCCGATGGCCGCCAGCTTGCCGCTTTGCACCAGTTCCGCCTGGGCATAGCGCAGGGTCTGTTCGGCCCGCTCGCGCTCGGCCACCTCGGCTTGCAGGCGGCCGTTCGCGTGGACCAGGTCGGCCGTGCGCTGTTCGACCTTGATTTCCAGCTGTTCATAGGCGCGCGCCAGGGTTTGCTGCGCATTGAGCTTGTCGGCGATGCGGCGCCGGCGCTGGCGCGCATACATCAGGGCCAGCAGCAGCAAGGCCCAGCCCAACGCGGCGGCGATGGCCGCGTTGCGCGCCGCCTCGTCAACCTGGTCGAGTTCGGCCAGCACCGTGATCTGCCATTGCAGCGGACCCAGGGCGCGGTTCACGGCGAGGTAATCCACCTTGTCCGCGCTGCCGGACAGGGCCGGCGTGTCGCCCGCCGGCGCTCGTTCCAGGGTCATCACGCTGGCGCCGTCGGCGAACTGGCGCCGCAGCCGGTGCGGCAAGATGGGCAAGTTTTCTTGCAGGAACTGGCGCTGTTCGCTGATGTTGTTCTTCGCGTCCGCCGACAGCGGGGCCAGGGTCTTGAACTTGAAGGCGGGTGTGGTGGCCAGGATCAGCACGCCATTCGCATCCTTGACCCAGATCTGTTCGCCAGCGCCGGGCGTGCGCCACGATTGCTCGATCCAGTCCAGGTTGACCTTGGCGGCGACGATGCCGATGATGCGCCCGTTGCGCTGCACGGGTTGCGAAATGAAATAGCCGGCTTCGAAGGTCGAGGCGCCGATGCCGTAGAAGCGGCCGATGCCGCCCGCGAACGCATCCTTGAAGTAGGGCCGGAAACCGTAGTTGACGCCGACATACGAGCTGCGCTCTTGCCAGTTGCTCGACGCCAGGGTCGTGCCCTTGTCATCGAGCACGTAGACGGCAAAGGCGCCCGCGCGGCGGTTCATGTCGACCAGGTAGGCGTTGATCTGCGTGACCTTGTCGGCGCTGGGCTGCTCCAGCAATTGTGCCACGGCATCGCTCTGGGCCACGGCCAGAGGCAGGAATTCGTATTTATTGAGGGCGCCGCCGATGGACGCCGCATACAGTTCCGCGCGCGAATCGAGGGTGCGGTGCAATTCATCGAGCTGGCGCTGCTGGACCCAGGCATACGATGCCCACGTCAGCACGACCAGCGACCCCACGGCCAGCAGGGGGCCGAGCGCGGGTCTCAGGGTCCGTTTGCCGAATGCCATGGTGCTCCGTGTGTCGGGTTAAATTCTCGGGTTTGTTACGACGGTATTGTAAAGCTGAAACCCGAAAAGACTGGGGTCGGACCCTGAGGGTCCGACCCCGGTAGTTGCCAAGGGGTTTGCTTGCGCGGGAACTAATCAGCCGTACTCGCCATCGTCTCGGCGTTATGATGCCTTTGCTGCTCTTCCATCACCATCTCGCCCAGCATGCGTTTCAGGCGGTTGAACTCGGGGTCGCTCGGGTCGCGCGGGCGGGGCAGGTCGATGGCCACGTCGCGCTTGATGGTGCCGGGACGGTAGGTCATGACGATGGTGCGGTCGGCCAGGTAGATCGATTCCTCGATCGAGTGCGTGACGAACACGATGGTGGTGCCGAAGACTTTCCAGATTTTCAGCAATTCATCTTGCAGGTTGCGCCGCGTCAAGGCATCGAGCGCGCCGAACGGTTCATCCATCAGCATGATCGGCGAATCGAGGGCCAGCACGCGGGCGATCGCCACGCGCTGGCGCATGCCGCCCGACAAGTCTTTCGGGTAGCGAGCACGGAATTCCGTCAAGCCCAGCATGCTCAGCAGCATGTCGACCCGTTCCTTGATCTCGGCTGGCGTCTTGCCGGCGATTTCCAGGCCGAACGCGATATTGCTCTCGATGGTCATCCAGGGGAACAGCGCGTATTCCTGGAACACCATGCCGCGGTCGGGACCTGGCTCGGTGATCAGCTTGCCACCAGCCAGGATCTGGCCCGACGTCGGCTGCGAAAAGCCGGCGATGGCGTTGAGCAGGGTCGACTTGCCGCAGCCCGACGGCCCCAGCAGGCAGATGAACTCGCCGCTGGCGATTTCCAGGTTGATGTCCTTCAGGGCGATGACGTCCGCGCCGCCCGTGGTGAAGATTTTATTGACTGCATTGATATTAATCGTGGTCATGGCCGTTCCTCTCAGTGTTCCAGGCCGCGGTGCCACTGCAGCAAATGATTATTCAGGGCATTCATGGCGATATCGATGGCCAGGCCGAACAGGCCGATGGTAAACATGCCGGCGATAATCTTGTCGGACCAGAAGTACTCGCGCGCTTCGAGGATGCGGAAGCCCAGGCCGCTATTCACGGCGATCATTTCCGCCACGATCACGACGATGAAGGCCGTGCCCATGCCGATGCGTGCGCCGGCCAAGATATACGGCGTGGCCGCCGGCAGGATGACGCGGCGGAACATGGTCATCTGGCTGGCGCCCAGGTTGCGCGCGGCGCGGATGTAGATGCCGTCGACCTGGCGTACGCCGGCGATGGTATTCATCAGCACGGGGAAGAAGGAACCGATGCTGATCAGGAAGAAGGCGGGCGGGTTACCCAGGCCGAACCACAAAATTGCCAGCGGAATGTAGGCGATCGGCGGAATCGGGCGCAGCACCTGCACCAGCGGGTCGAACAGTTTATAGATGGTCTTGTTGGTACCCATCAGCAAGCCCAGCGGCAAGGCCAGGCCGGCGCCGATGGCGAAGCCGCCCAGCACGCGCGACAGGCTGGCCCAGGCGTCATGCGGCAGTTCGCCGGAGAACATCCACACCAGGTAATTGCCCGCTTCCGGCGTGTACGCTTCCATCGGCATCAGGTATTCATACCATTTCACCAGCACGGCCACGGGCGAGGGCAGGATCTGCGGATTGATCCAGCCGAATGTCGACATGGCTTGCCACAGCAGCAGCACGGCGACGGGCACGGCGGCGCCGTGCGCGAAGCGTTTCATCATTTGAATATTCATCGTGATACTTTCAGATTAGCGAGGTGCGTAGGACTTCTTGGCTTTTTCCAGCAGATCCAGCTTGACCCAATCCTTGGCGGCAGGCGCTTTGGCCATGCGGCCCACGCCGAATTTCACCATGTAGTCGGTGGTCAGCTGCACGTGGCTTTGCGTGATGTCTTCCGTGAAGATGGCGTTGTCGATGGCGTCGCGGTAATCGTCGGTCGTGATCTGGTTCTTGAACATCGATTCACGCACGTATTTTTCCGCCAGTTTCGGGTCGGCCAGGAAGGCGCGCGTGGCGGCGACGAAGCAATCCATGAAGCGCTGGGCCACGGCCGGCTTTTCCTTGTACATTTTTTCCGTCATCACGAGCGCGCGCACAGGCTCGCCCAGCGGCGTGTCGTAAGGCTTGAGGATGGCCGCGCCGTATTTCTTGTGGATCGCCTGGGTCGAGTACGGCTCGGACTGGCTCATGACATCGATATCCTTGGTCAGCAAGGCCTGGTTCAAGTCCGGGTAGCCCATGTACAGGATCTGCACGTCCTTGCCCGGCTTGTCGGACCAGGTCAGCTTGGCCTTGGTCAGTTCGGCAAACAGCAGGATTTCCTGCGGGCCGCCACGCGTGACGCCGACTTTCTTGCCTTTCAGGTCGGCGATGCCCTTGATGTTCAGGTCGGGACGGCCGACGATCTGCACGCCGCCCTTGGCGAAGCCGCCCACCAGATACACGGGCAAGCCCGTGGCGCGGCCCGTGATGGCCGCTTCCAGCGCGCTGGCGGACACATCGATTTCGCCGGCGATCATGGCTGGCACGATGTCGAGGCCCTTGGCGAAGATGCGCTCTTCAATTTTCAAATCGTATTTCGGCGCGATTTCCTTCATGTAGGCGACGGCGCCGTAATGGGCGAATTTCAGGTTGCCCAGGCGAACCAGGTCGGCCGCATGGACGGCCAGCGGGAATTGCGCGGCCAGGGCGACGGCCACGGTCAGTGCCTTGGTGTTCAGGAAGGACGAGATGCGGAAGGTGCGTGCCATGCTGTTGTCTCCAAAAGGTAGATGGTTTTATATAGTGGGTCAGGCTGCCGCTCTGATGGCGGTTATGAAAATATAAAAGCATCTTCCGTGCCAGTGGAGCGCATTTTGGCGTTTATTGCAAGTGATTGTTTATAAAGGTTTAATTTGAATCCATTGAAAATGGGAAATGGCAGGATTCCGCTTTTCCGCACGGCGAGGGGAAAGGCTGTGCGGATAGCCGCATTTCCGGTGGCCGCTTCGACGTTGGCTGGCGGGGCCGCATGCCGGTGAACCTTCAGGGCGCGGCCGACTCCAATCGTAAAAAAACGCGTTGCAAACAGGCTGGCAACGCGTAACTCCCCCGTGGAGTAGGGGCGGCGCCGCGCGGGCGCCTGATGGATAGCTCCGTCTGCCGGGCTTACTTCGGCGCCGTGGCCGGTGGCAGGGCGGGCGCCGTGGCGGGATCGGTCAGCGGCGCAGGCGGCGTCGTGCTGCCAGGGCCTGTGTCTGGCGTGGCTGGCGTGACGGGGGCCGGCATTACTTGTGGCGCGGAACTGGGATTGGGCGCCGTTTCGGGCAGGGGCGCCTCGGCCGGTTTTTTACAGGCGGACAGGCTGACGAGCAAGGCGGCGGCCAACAGGGCAGGTATTTTCATGATATTTCCTTTGCAAGAGTCGAGGATCGCGATGCGGGCGGCAGGCGCCGCGCGCGAAGCTTGAATTTATTGCAATGGCGCTTGCGCTTCTGTTCGCTATTTCACTTTGCGCCACGAATGGGAGCACACGGTAGTCATACAGGGATTTTAGATGTCATTTTTAGATGCCATGCGAGAAATGATTCGGTAGGGCAATATTTTTCACTTTCTTGCTTCTAATGTTCGTTAACGCACAGACCGTAGCCGCCGACACAGGCATTCTGTGCCCAGACGCTCAGGATTCGTGGTGTTCTGGTATAAAAATTGCCAAGAACTTAACAATTCGGGCTACCGGCAATCTGTTTAAAAGGAGTATTCAAATGCATGCAATGACTCAGTCTCACGTGAAGAGCGAATTAAAGGCAGCGCACCAGGAACTTCGTAGCCCCGAAAAAGGCTCGCAAATGGTAGAACGCGCAGCACCCATCCCCCCGGAACGCATGAACCCCATTTCCATGGCACCGATCGAGCGCGTGCGTTCGACGTCGGCCACCCTGCGCCGCATCGAAAACATGCAAAAGCTGATCGGCGAATTGTCGCTGCACGAGATGCTGGCCGATGAAATCGCCTGGTTCCTCAAGTTTTCGCCATCGGGCGCCCGCAAATACATCCGCGACCTGCGCGAAGCGGGCGTGATCGAACTGGCCCGTTACATCGAAGGCACCGCCACCTATCTGGGCAAGGCAGTGTACCAGTTGACGCCGGATCCTGAGCGCGTGCGCGCCTTCCTGGCCGCCATCGTCCAGCCAAAACGCGAAGGCGCGCCACCGCGCAAGGATCGTCCAGGCCTGCGCGAGCAAAGCATGGCAGGCAGCGGCCGTCACTTCCACATCCTGGCCGATGACACGCATTACGCCATCCGCGTCAACCGCGGTCCCGTGACGCGCGATCCGCTCGTCGCTGCCTTGTTCGGTGCGCCACAGCAAAAGTCGGCCGAGTAACACCTGACGGTTTAGTCAGGCGTTGTGAGCGTGTAATGAAAGCCGGGTTCAGCCCCGGCTTTTGGCATTGGCGCAAGCCGTTTCACGTAGTCTGATTGAAAAGACTGCAAGCATCCCCATGTGGGCTGGACTGCTGCCCGCGACGCGGGTTCACTTGAAGGAGCTTGTCCTTGTCTGCCTACGCCGTGTCCCTTTGCCCCATTGGCCTGATTGTCCTGCAGCGGGCCGCCGCATGAACCCGCTGCTGTGGATCGCCCTCGTCACGGCCGCCATCGTCTTGTCGCTGTGGTTTCCCCGCTGGCGCCTGAAGCGGGCGCTGTCCAGGCCCTTGCCGGCCGAAGGCCTGGCCGTGCTGGAAAAGAATATCCCCGTGTATCTGCGCATGCCGGCCCCGCTGCAGGAGCAGTTGCGCCGCCTCGTCGTGCAATTCCTGTATCAGAAGAAATTCGTCGGTTGCGGCGGCCTGGAAATCACGGACGAGATGCGCTATACCATCGCGGGACAGGCTTGCTTGCTGCTGCTCAACCGCCAGACCCAGGTGTATCCGGAACTCGATACCATCCTCGTGTATCCGACGGAATTCATCGTCACGCGCGATGAAGTGGGGCCGGGCGGTGTGGTGACGCCATCGGCGAATGGTTTATTGGGCGAATCCTGGGGCGATGGCCGAGTGGTGCTGGCCTGGGATCACGTGCAGCGCGGTGCTGCCGACTGGAGCGATGGCCACAATGTCGTGCTGCATGAATTTGCCCACCAGCTCGACAGCGAATCGGGCGCCGCGAATGGCGCACCGTATTTGCCCAGCGTGTCGAGCTACCGCAGCTGGGCCACCGTGCTGTCGCGCGACTTCGACAACCTGCGCCATGACGCCATCTATCAGCAGCACAGCGTGATGGACCATTACGGCGCCACGAATCCCGCCGAATTCTTTGCCGTGGCCACGGAAACCTTCTTTGAAAAGCCATACCAGATGGCCGAGCACCACGAGGAGCTGTACGCGCAATTCTTGCAGTACTACAAGGTTGACCCGCGCGACTGGATGGCGCCGCCCGTGGAAGCCGAGCACATGGCCTCGCCGTTCCCCAATTTTGCCCAGCACTGGTAAGCGGGGACTTTAGCCCAGCAGCCGCTGTTTCAGCGCGGGATAGCTGCTGCGCGAGACGGGAATGCCCGTGCTCGTCTGCGTATCGAGCGCATACTTGCCGCCCGCCGCGATCTGCAGCCGCTTGAAACCGAGGCTGTTGACGATGTAGGAGCGGTGCACGCGCAGGAAGTGCGGTGGCAGCAGAGCCATGAGCTTGTCGATAGGCAAGTCGTGAAAGCACTGTTCGCCGCTGCGCAGCACGATATTGCTGTAGTGGCCATCGGCTTGCACGTGGTCGATGTCGGCCATGGCGATCCATTCCAGCGCACCCCGTTTCTTGACGGCCAGCGAAGCGGCGTCCGTGTGCCGCTCCGTGTAGCGTTGCAGCGCCTTGTGCAGGCGTTCGCGGCTGAACGGCTTGGCAACGAAGTCGAGCACGCCGAACTCGAAGGCCGTGATCGAGCGTTCCGCGTGGGCCGAGACGATGATGGTCTGCAACGGAGCCTTTTGTGCCAGACGCAGCAGCTCATAGCCGTCGGCGCCGTGCAAATTCAAGTCCAGCAGCAGCAAGTCGACTTGTTCCTGGGCCAGCGCAGCTAGCGCTTGCGGCACATTGTCATGCAGCGCGAGATTGCCGAGGCGCTTGCCGAAATGCGCGCGCACCTCGCGTTCGAGGCCTTGCGCGATCAGCGGTTCATCTTCCAGTATCAATACATTCATCATGGCGCCGCCGGCAAGGTAAAGGTGAGGCGCCAGCCTGCCTGCTGCCGTTCGCTGGCATAGTGGGCCGCATCGCCAAACACGGCGTGCAGGCTGGCGCGGATGTACTGTTCGCCCACGCCGCCGCCCGCGTGTGGGCGCGTCTCGCCTTCGGGCAGGATCACGGTGAGCACCTGCGTTTGCGCCTGTCGTGCGATGCGCAGGATAAAGGCCGCGCCGTGGCGGTAGCGGTTGTGGCTGAATGCGTTTTCCAGCGCCGTCAGCAACAGGGCGGGCGGCACGGTGATGCCCGCCGCCTCGCCGTCGAGCTGCAGGCTGCACGGCTGCTGCAGCCGCGTGCCCATGATGCTCAGGTAATTCTCGCACAGGGCCAGTTCCTGCGTCAGGGCGATGCTGGGCTGCTGGGCAAATTCGTTGAGCATGCGCAACTCGGCGCCCAGCGCCTCGATGAAGGTTTCGGCCGCCTGCGGCGATTGCGCGTTGAGTTCGCTGATCAGACTCAGGGAGTTCATCAGGAAATGCGGTTGCATGCTTTTGCGCAAGAGCTGGTTTTCCAGCTGCTGGGCGCGCGCCGCCTTGCTGCGTTCGCGCAACAACTGCGCCAGCAATTGCGCGCATAAAGGCAGCAGCAAAAAGCACACGACGAGGGCGAAGCCGCCTTCGGCAAACTGGCTGCCCGTCAGCAGGAACAGGGCGCACGAAGCGAGCGCGATCAAGGTGCCGCCACGGCTGCCCGGCAGACGGCGCCACACGGCGCCCAGGCTGAGCGCCAGGCTCGCTGCCAGGCCCGTCAAAAACATCAGCCAGCAGCGCGCGTCGAAATGCGCGGGCAGCGCGCCGGCCAGCGCGATGCATGCCAGCAGTACCACCGCCGCCAGCGGCCAGCGCGGCAGGCGGTAGGCCGTATAAAAATACAGGGGCAGCAAGGCGGAAAACAGCCAGGTCAGGGCGCTGACGGCATACAGGCGCGGCAAATGCATGGGATAGGCATAGCCGGCAAAGCTGCGCCAGAGTTCCGCCACCAGCAGCAGCGCCGCCACCAGGCACAGCGCCGCAAACATGGCCCAGTGCCGTTGCCGCTGGTACAGCGCCGTCAAGGCGAGGAACAGCAGGGACACGGCGCCCAGCGCCCCGGCCAGCAGCAGCGGCGGCAGCCGGTACCAGGCCAGCCCCGCGCGGTAGTCCTGCCGGTCGACCAGGTACAGCGCATAAAAGGGCGACGCCAGGTGCGCCGGCACCTGCTGCGTCGACAGCAGCAGGCGCAAGTGGTGCGTGCCCATGGTCAATTGCTGGGGCCTCAGGTGGATGGCGAAATCGATGTCGCCCGCGCGTTCCCCGCTGGCCTGGCGGGCCGGCTGGCCATTGCTGCCGATCAAGTCGCCGTCCAGCCACAGCTCGCTGGAAGCCAGCGCCGACAGCACCAGCAGCTGCGTCGACGAGGGCGTGGCGGCCAGGGTGACGACGCGCTCCACGCACAGCAGCTGGCCCGGCCGCACCAGCTGCTGCAGCGTGGCGGCGGGCGCGGACGGCGGGTTGCCGCAGGCGCGCCAGCCTTCGTCCAGCCAGAGCGGAGTCATGGCGCAGGCGAAACAGGGCAAGGCCAGGCAGCACAGCAGAAGGCAGCGGAAGAAGGAGGGCATGGCGGGCATTGTAGCTGCTCATTTGCCAACCATTTGCAACATTTTCATCCACTTTGGTGCCGTTCGTGCGTGCTGCGTGCATTTCGTGCACGGCCCGCCAATGGTGTGCAAAACACACTTACCATGCATCAGCGCCGTGCTGTGCACACGGCCCTCACCATGGAATCATGATTATGCAAAGCAGCAAATACTACGGTTTCGCCGGCGCGCTGGCCCTGTTCTGCGGCGTGGCGCAAGCCGCTCCCGCTGCTGTTCCTGCTCCTGCGCTGGCCGCGCGCCTGGCCGACTTCGACGGCTGGGTGGCCCAGCGCATGAGCGCGGAACGCATCCCGGGCGTGACCGTCGGTTTCAGCCAGGGCGACGTGGAATGGGTAAAAGGCTATGGCTATGCGGACCTGGAAAACCGCGTGCCGGCCACGGCCCGCTCCAGCTACCGGCTGGCGTCCGTCACCAAGCCCATGACGGCGGTGGCCATTTTGCAACTGGTGGAACAGGGCAAGGTCGACCTGGATGCGCCCGTGCAAACCTATGTGCCGTACTTCCCCGTCAAGCCGTTCCCCGTGACGGTGCGCCAGCTGCTGGGCCACCTGGGCGGCATCGACGCCTACCGCAACAGCCAGGTGGAACAGCATTTCAAGGAGCACAAGGATACGCGCCAGTCCATCGCCGTTTTCGAGCAGTTCGACCTGATCGCGGAACCGGGCACGCGCTTTCGCTACACCAGCTATGGCTACAACTTGCTGGGCGCCGTCATCGAGGGCGCCTCGGGCGAAAGCTATGGCGGCTACATGCGGCGCCACGTGTGGGGGCCGCTGGGCATGGACGCCACCGTGCTGGATGACCCGGACGCCGTGATCGCCCACCGCGTGCGCGGCTACCGGCTGGCCGGCAAGGAGTGGAAGAATTCGGAATTCGTCGACATCAGCAGCCGCTTTTCCGCCGGCGGCACGCGCGCCAGCGTGCCCGACATGCTGGCGTTCGGCAGGGGCGTCCATGACGGCAAGATACTGTCGGCGGCCAGCGTGGCCGCCATGGTGCAGCCGATGGCCACGCGCGCCGGCCGCTTGACGAACTATGGCATGGGCTGGGAAATCTTCCCCACGGGTGGGCGCTACGCCATTGCCCACAGCGGCCAGCAGCCGGAAACCGTCACCTATCTGTACAGCTTTCCCTCGCGCAAGCTCACCCTTGCCGTCGCCTCCAATCTCGAGCGCGTCAATCCGGAAGCCTTCGTGCAGCGCCTGTTCGAGGTGGTCACGGGCGAACCGTGGCAGCTGAACACCTATATCGCCGATGCAGGCGCGCAGCGCGCGTACCAGGTGGCGCAAGGCCTGTTCGAGGAGGGCAGGGCATACGCCGAGCGCACGAATCAACCGTATGCCGATGCGGCCGCCACGCGCGAGGCCTTCACGCAAATCAATCGCCAGGCGCTGGCGCCTGATGCCAAAACGGCGCGCGCCTACATCGACGCGGCCCGCCATCCCGCAGGCGGGCGCGTATTCCTCACGGCCGGCGCCAGCATGGCCAGGCAGTTGCGCGAGTCGGGCGTCGACCTGAACAAATATGCGCGCGGCGGCGCGCTGGCGTTTGCGCGCGACTATGTCCTGTTGTCGCAAGGGACAAAAGCCGGCACCTTGCCCCGTTTTGAGGCCGCTTTCGAGCAAGCCATCGTGTCCCTGGCCGGCAGCTGGGACCGCACGGCCGCCATCGCCTGGCCGGCAGCGCCCGTCCCCATGGCCGCACGCGATGGCCAGCTGCGCGCGGCCTTCCGCGGCCAGCGCGCCTATCCCGATTTCGTGCCCGAGTTGCAGGAACTGGCGCAAGCATCGGCCGCGCGCGGCGAGACAGACGCGGCGCTGGCGGCCAGCCGCCTGGCCGTGGAACTGTATCCGCTCAGCGACCGCGCGCATGCGCTGCAAGGCTTGACCTTGCTGCGCGCCGGCAAGACGGAACCGGCCCTCGCCGCGCTGCGCCTGGCGCTGGAGCGCGACCCGCTGGGCGCGGCCAGCCCAGCGGCGCTGAATCTGGAAGCGTATCGACTGAAAGGCAGCGGCGCCGTGGCGCAAGGCATGGCCGTGCTGCAGGCGGCCGTCAGCCTGCATCCGCGCGACGCGAATCTGCAGGACAGCCTGGCCGAGTTTTATGTCGAGCAAGGCTTGCGCCCGCAGGCCGTCGAGGCCTATCGCCAGGCGCTGCAGCTTGACCCCCGCTATCCGGGCGCCGTGGGGGCCAAGGCGGCGATCATCCGCCTTAGATGAATTCTTCATATGCAAGGCTGAAAAGATTCCTTTTTGGAAATAAGCGCGCTGCGGTCTAATGGCGGCATTCGTTATCCACCAGAGGAATTCCATGCAGACCCGTCTTCACTTCGCCGCGCTTCTTTTCACTTCCATCGCCTTTGCGCAGGTGGCGCAAGCGGACCAGCTGGCCGCCATCAAGGCGAAGGGCGAGCTGGTCTGCGGGACCCTGGGCACGGACGAGCCGAACAGCTTCATCGACGCCAGGTCGCGCCAGCTGGTCGGCTATGAAGTCGACTTGTGCCGCGCCATCGCCCAGGGCTTGGGCGTCAAGCCGGTGATCAAGCAGCTGGCCGTGGCCGCCCGTATTCCCGAATTGCAGCAGGGCCGCATCGATATCCTGACGGCGTCCTTGACGCACAACAAGGAACGCGAAGCGCTGGTCGATTTTTCCCTGTCCACGTTTTACACGGGCCAGCGCGTGCTGGTGAAAAAAAGCAGCAATATCACGACGGTCGCTGGTCTGGCCGGCAAGAAAGTGCTGACCGTCAAGGGCGGCACGCAGGAACCGAATATTCGCAAGGCCGTGCCCGGCGTGGACGTGGTGACGTTCGAGACCGCGGGTCAAGCCTATCTGGGTTTGCAGCAGGGAAAAGGCGTCGGCTATGTCGACGATGAAGTCTCCTTGCTCAACAACTACGCCAAGCTGGGCGCCGCGCAAAAGGATTACATTGTGCTGCCGCAAAACATCAGCCAGGAAGTGTTTGCCTTCGGCATCCGCAAGGGCGAGACGGGCGTGAAGACAGCCGTCGACCAGGTGCTGCGCGGGTTGGAGAAATCGGGCGAGGCGGAAAAACTGTTTTTCAAATGGTATGGCCCCACCAGCAACGTCAAATTTCAAAAACGTACCTTCAAGATCGACTCGGACAAGATCGACGCCTGAACCTTGCCTGACGCTTCCGCATGTTTGATCTGAACTTTCTGCTGGCCGGCGACTACCGCGACTGGTTGCTCTCCGGCCTGCTGCTATCCCTGCAACTGCTGGCCATCACCTTGTTCTTGTCTCTGCCGCTGGCGTGCGGCGTGGCCATGCTGCGCATGGCGCCGTCGCGTCTGCTCAATGGGCTGGGCGCCGCGTATGTCGAGCTGATCCGTAACGTGCCCTTGCTGGCGCACTTCCTGTTCTGGTATTTCGGTGCGCCCGAATTGCTGCCCGACACGTGGAAGGAGCGCTTGTATGCCGGCAATATCGAAGCCGTCAGCGCCATCACGGCCCTGACCTTATATACGGCCGCCTACATGGCGGAAGACATCCGCAGCGGCATCCGCGCCATTCCTGCCCAACAATTCGAGGCGGGCCGGGCGCTGGGTTTCAGCTTTCTCGCCACCATGCGCCTGTGCATCGTGCCGCAGGCGCTGCGGCTGGCCGCGCCGCCGCTGCTGTCGCAAACCCTGAACCTGTGGCAAAACACCAGCATCGCCACCGTCATCGGCGTGGCCGAGCTGATGTACCAGACGCAGCGCGTGGAAGCGGCCTCGTTCCGCAGCGTTGATGCGTTTGTCTTCGCCAGCGCGGCGTATCTGGCCGTGTCGCTGGTGATCGCGGGCCTGGCGGCCTGGCTGCAAAAGAAGGTGTCCTGATGCTGGAACTGCTCCATGACTACTGGCTGTATTTCCTCGTCGGCCGCTATCCCGAGGGACCTTTGGGCGGCCTGGCGCTGACGGTGCTGCTGGCCAGCCTGGCGCTGGTGCTCAGCCTGCCCGTTGGCTTGCTGTTGGGGCTGGCGCGCCTGAGTCCCTGGCGGCTGCTGCGCTGGCCCGTCGCCGCGCTGATCCACGTGGTGCGGGGTATTCCTTTGCTGCTCGTTATCTTCTGGGCCTACTTTTTCCTGCCCAGCATCACGGGACATGAAAGCGGGCAATTCGGCACCATGCTGGCGGCTCTCGTCATCTTCGACGGCATTTATCTGGCGGAAATCGTGCGCGCCGGCGTGCAAGCCGTGCCGGCAGGACAAGTGGAGGCGGCCCGTTCGCTGGGCTTGAGCTATCTGGACAGCATGCGCCAGGTCGTGCTGCCGCAGGCGCTGCGCCACATGCTGCCCTCGCTGGTCAACCAGTTCGTCTCGACCATCAAGGAAACCTCGCTGGGCACCATCATCGGCCTGGCCGAAGTGTCGTTCATCGCTACACAAGTCAATGGCCTGGTGCTGACGAAACCCGTGCAAGTGTATTTTTTGCTGGGCATGACGTACTTTGTTTTATGTTTCAGCCTGTCGCGCGCCGCCTTCTGGCTCGAGCGGCGCCAGGCGCGTCTTTTGAAAGCGGCAGCATGATCACCTTTGACAACGTCAACAAATACTATGGCGACTATCACGCCTTGCGCGGCATCAATGAACACGTGGCCAAGGGCGAGGTGCTGGTCGTGTGCGGGCCGTCCGGTTCCGGCAAGTCGACCCTGATCCGCACCATCAACCGCCTGGAGGCGATCGCTTCGGGCCGCATCACGGTGGCCGGCCAGGACATCCACGCGCCGGGGCTGGACGTGAATGCCTTCCGCTCGCACATCGGTTTTGTGTTCCAGCAATTCAACCTGTTTCCGCATTTGTCCGTGCTGGACAATTGCGCGCTGGCGCCGCAGCGCTTGCGCGGCCTGACCCGGCGCGAGGCGGAAGAGCGGGCGCTGGCGCTGCTGGACCGGGTGGGGCTGGCGCACAAGGCGCATGCCATGCCGGCGGCCCTGTCGGGCGGCCAGCAGCAGCGCGTGGCGATTGCCCGCGCGCTGGCCATGCAACCGCCGCTGATGCTGTTCGACGAGCCGACCAGCGCGCTGGATCCGGAAATGGTGGGCGAGGTGCTGCAAGTGATGCGCGACCTGGCGCAGGGCGGCATGACGATGGTGTGCGTGACGCATGAAATGGGCTTTGCGCGCGAAGTGGCGGACCGCGTCTGGTTCATGGACCACGGGCAAGTGCTGGAACGGGCCACGCCCGAGGATTTCTTTACGCGGCCGCAACATGCGCGCGCACAACAATTCCTGTCCGATATCCGCAGCCCGTTCGGCGTGAGCACATGAGTGAGTGGCTGTGTGCGTAAACGAACGGTATTTCACGGCCGGTGAGCGCACGCTAGAGGAGTGGCGCATGGTGCGCCAGCAGCCGATCAGGAGGGCCGTATCATGTCACGCATCATCGCAGGTCATTTTCAGTTGCAGGAACAGATCGACGCCGCGCGCGCGGCCCTGAACCAGGCGGGCTTTCCCGACAGCCGCATCAGCGCCTTCTTTGTCAACCAGCCGGGGCAGCACGACTTGCATGCGCTCGGCGGCGACCGCGACATGTCGCCGGGAGCGAAAGAGACGCCGGAAGGCGTGGTCGAGGGCGTGGCTGTCGGGGCCGCCGTCGGCGCGGGCATCGGTGCGGCCACGACCCTGGCGACGGGGCCGCTGGGCCCGGTGGTGGGGGCGCTCGTGGGCGCCCACGTGGGCTCGCTTTACAGTTTCAACAAGATGAAGGATGCAGGCGAGGCCGAAGCAAATAGGGACCGGGATGGCGAAAACCGCCGCCAGCCACGCCATCCCGGCATGCTGATCGCCGTGGCGCTAGGCGGCCCCGACGAGCGCGAACGGGCGCTCGAGGCGTTGCACCGGCTGGGCGCCGAGCATATCGAGGAAGCGGAAGGCACGATCGCCAATGGCGACTGGCATGATTTCGACCCGCTCAGCATTCCCGTGCTGGTGGCGTGAATTCATAAATTCCGAGCTGCATGAAATTTAGGTATGATCCTTGTTAGTATTAGTAATTATTGGTAAATAATGCCGACAGGGATAGTTTCCGCGCGCCCATAGTGACACTGGACCAAGGTGACTGCCCGTAGTACTTGCCTCGCATGCTAACGAGTATGGATAGGAGGGCGCGTCATGACACAGGCATGGTTCATTCTGACACGGGCCGATGGGCGCGACATCTGCGCGCCCTCGCCGGCACAGCTGGCCGATGCGCTGGCCGAGGTCTACCGCGGCGGCGGCGCCACGCCCGATGGCAGCCCGGCCGCCGTCCTGTTGCGTTTCGGCTACGACGACGGCTTGATGTATCAGGTCGAGGTCGCTAGCGGAGGCGAAGTCACTTTCGAGGAGTGGTCGGACCGCGATTGTGAAATCGCCCTGGCCACGCCGCGCCACATGTCGGCCCTGCCGCAGGACGACGCGCTGCAGCTATGGCAGTGGCTGGCGCAGCGCCAGGTGGCGAAGATCCGCAGCCAGCCCTGGCAGGGCGGCTAACCCTGCCGTTTTTCCAAAGGTCTAGTGCGCCATCAGCACGGGGATCGTCATGCTTTGCAGAATCGTGCGCGTGACGCCGCCGAGGATGGTTTCGCGCAGGCGCGAATGGCCATACGCTCCCATCACCAGCAAATCGGCCGACAGGTCGGCCGCCTGCGACAGCAGCGCTTCGCCGATGTCGCCGCGCCGCACGCCACCGCCATCGAGCAAATGCAGCCGCGCTTCCACGCCGTGGCGCGCCAGGTACTGCGTCAGTTCGGCGCCCGGTTGTTCGCCGTGCTCGGCGGCATGCACCTGGGCGTCGAAGATGGCCACGTGGACTTGCCCGGCGCGCTGCAGCAGGGGCAGGGCGGCGCTCACGGCGCGGCTTGCTTCCTTGCTGGCGTTCCAGGAAATGAGCACATTGCGCGCGGCTGCCGGCGGCGCCAGCAGGGGCAGCGGCGGCGCATACGGCACGATCAGCACGGGGCGGCCCGAATGCAGCAGCACATAGGCGGGGAAGTCGCGCATCACGGACGGCGATTTATCCTTGGCATTGTATTGGCTGATGACGACCAGGTCCGCATAGCGGGCCAGCAGGCTGATGCCGCCCGCCGCCTCGTCGTCGAGCACGCGCTGCTCGAACGAGGCGACGCCGGCCGCGCGCACCTGTTGCTCGAAACCGTCGAGGGCGCGCGTCGCCCGTTCCCTCAGGAAATTCAAATGCAAGCTCAGGTTCGGGTCGGCATCGAGGTCGGGCTGGTTCTGGTACAGCAGCCGCGACACGCCCGTCAGCGCCACGCCCGTCAGGTGGCCGCCGCAAGCCTGGGCGATGCTGGCGGCCGCGTCGATGCGGGCGGCGCGCCCCGCGCTGTCGTCGATGTGGAGCAATACGGTTTTATATGTCATGGCCTGTCCTCTCGCTGTGCGGTAGCGGTCATTCTGGCACAGTCCGGGGTGCCGGCCGCGCACGACTGCATCAGCCTGAGCACTTGATTTGGCGCAAGGCTGCCAATAAAAACTGCTCCTACACTTGATGCCACGCAGAACAACCATAACAAGCGGGGAGAGACAGTCATGAAGGAACAAAAGGTAGCGCTGGTCACGGGTGGCATGGGCGGCCTGGGCACGGCCTTGTGCCGCCGCCTGCATGGGGCGGGCTTTGCCGTCGTGGCGGCGCATACGCCGGGCAATGCGCGGGTGGCAAACTGGCTCGAAGAGCAGCAGGCGCAGCAGTATTATTTTCATCCGCTGTCCCTTGATGTGACGGATTTCGCCGCCTGCAGCGAGGCCGTGGCCAGCGTGCTGGCGCAGTTCGGCAGGGTTGACGTGCTGGTCAATAACGCCGGCATCACGCGCGACCAGAGCATGCGCAAGATGGAATTGCCGCATTGGGCCGAGGTCATGCGCACCAATCTCGACAGCCTGTTCAACATGAGCAAGCAGGTGCTCGAACCCATGCTGGCTAACCGCTGGGGCCGCATCATCAATATCTCGTCCGTCAACGGCCAGAAGGGCGCGTTTGGCCAGTGCAACTATGCGGCCGCGAAGGCGGGCGTGCATGGCTTCAGCAAGGCGCTGGCGCTGGAAGTGGCGCGCCACGGCATCACCGTCAACACGGTCTCGCCCGGCTACCTGCGCACGCAGATGGTGACGGCCGTGCCGGCCGATATCCTGGAAACGAAGATCCTGCCGCAGATCCCCCTGGGGCGCCTGGGCGAGCCGGACGAGGTAGCGGCCCTGGTCACTTACCTGGCATCCGACGAGGCGGCATTCGTCACGGGCGCGAATATCGCCATCAATGGCGGACAGCACATGAGTTAAGCAAGCGTGCCGCTTGCACATAGGCATTGGCAGTAGAGGAGACCCGTCCACCCAGCCGGCGCACAGATGCTGGCGCAGGACGGCAGGCAATGGCAGTCACGCTGGAAAACACGGGGCAGGGCAGCGATGCCTTGCCCTTTGTTGTTGCGCCGCCGTTATGCTCTCCTCACGGCACCGGGCGCCGGGCTTTTTCCAGCCGCGTCTGGCAATCGATGCACAGCCGTGCTTCGGGACGCGCGTTCAGGCGCGACAGGCCGATGGCTTCGCCGCAGTTGTCGCACAGGCCATAGCTGCCATCGGTAAACCTGGCCAGCGCATGCTTGATGATGGCCAGCTGGGCCAGGTTGTGCTCGGCCGCTTCGCTGACGAGGGCGTTCAAGGTGCGCACGCTGGCGTTGTCGGCCGGCGAGGCTTCGACTTCATTGAGCAGCGAGGCGCGCGCATCCGCTTCGGCCGCTTCGTTCCCGATCTGTTCCAGCAACGCCAGCTTGCGTTGCTCCAGCACGCCCTGCAGGCGTTGCAGCTGGTCTTGCGGCAATCCATTCATGGTTGTCACCCGGTAGAGGTTACTTCCATCATGGTAGTCCAAGATTGGCTGCTCTGCTTGCGCTACCACCCGCGCCGCGTTTGACGCGGCGCAGGCGGGCAGGGGCCATTCTATGCTGGTTCTTTGAGGCAGTTGACCATCCAGGCGACGCCGAACTGGTCTTTCAGCATGCCGAAGCGCTTGGCCCAGAACGTTTCCTCCAGGGGCATCTGGATGTTGCCGTCACGCGCCAGCGCGTCGAAGACCCGTTCCGCCTCTTCCGGCGTATCGACGGTCAGGCAGATCGAGCTGCCGTGCATGCCCTTGGCGCCATCTTCGCCGCAGCCGCCGTCCGAGCCCATCAGCATGGTCGGTCCCAGCTGCACCGAGCCGTGCATGATCTTGTCATACCAGTCTTCCTTGACTTGCTCCTGCATCGGCGTGCCGCGATACGGCATCAGGCACAGGTCGGTGCCATGCAGGTGCTGGCGGTAGTATTCCAGCGCTTGCGCGCAGTTTCCATCGAATTGCAAATACGGTTCGATACGCATGTTGGTCTCCTCTGGTCGTCCCGCAGGCACGATTGCCAGGCGGGGACGTCCCAGTATAGGCGCTCGCCGGCCGATTTCAATCAGTCCGGCGCCATCTCTTGCAGCCGCTCACGCACCTTGCCCAGGGTACCCAGGATGCGTTCGGGATTGCCTGCAAGCACGGCGCTGCCCAAGTGCAACAAGCTCGTCGCCAGGCTGATCCAGTGCCGCACGTCGTCGTTGCGGGCGATGCGCAGGCGCACCGTGTCGAGCAGGCCGCTGAGCTGGCGCTGCGCCGTGTCCAGGCCGGCCACCGTGTGCCCGGCCGCATCGGCATACAGCTGGTTGGCTTGCTGGCGCAAGGCCACTTCCAGGGCGAAGACGGCTTGCGCCTGGCTGTGGCTGATGCCACTGTCTCCCTGGCTGGCGCGCCTGCGGATGGCGCGCATGACGGCGCCGTGCAGGGTGACGGCCGCCTGCGACAGGCTGTCGGCCAGTTGCTCGACGCGCATGGCGCTGCTGAGAGCCGCTTCGCGCCGTTCGCTGCGGCTTGTGCCTACCGATCCGTCCATCTTGCCTCCGTGGTGGTGAGGGCGGCGGCCAGCTGCGCGTGTTCGCGCCCCAGTGCCGCCAGTTGCCGGCGCGCCAGGGTATGGCGCAAGCCAAGCAGGCGGTATTCCTCGGTTTTGTTTTGCTGCATGTTTTTCGCCAGCACGGCCAGCAGGCGCTGCGGCGGCGTGTCCGCATACGCGATTTCCACATCGAGCAAGCCGAGCACCATGTCGCGCTCGTTATCGCCGCTCTTGTCGTACAGCGCCAGCAAGCTGTCGAGCGCGGCCAGCAGGGCTTGCAGCGGCGCATCGCCCTCGTGCAGCACTTGCGCCAGATGCGCCCGCTGGCTGGCCGCGCCGCCCAGGCGCGACAATTGCTGCAGCAGCAAGGTGTAGGCGCTCACATGGCGGTCGTCGATGCCGCTGCCGGGCCAGGCGCGGATGGCGGCGCCGGCGCCGGCCAGTTCCGGCCGCACGTCATATGCATCGGTATCGGCCAGCCGGCCCAGCGCCTGCAGGTACAGGCGCACGGCTTGCGCCAGGCGTGCCACGTCCGCCTGCGCGGCGCGGCGCTGCGCATCGAGCGGGCGTTCGCGCGCGTCTTCGGCCGGCGACAGATAAGGGCGGGCGCGCTGGTAGCTGTCGACGTGGCGCTGCGACAGTTCGCCGAAGGCGGTCAGGGCATCGGTGCCGGCGGCCAGCGCGCGCACCTGCGCCAGCTCGGGGCGCGCGGTGGCGCAGCCGCACAGCAGAATCGCCAGGCAAAGGTGCTGGCAGAGGTTCAGGCCAAGGGCGCGGCAATGGCGGGCGGGCAGGGAGGACACGTGACCTCTCGACAGGAAATACTGTATGGAAAGGTATTGTCGTGCCGGCCTGCGCCGCCCGCCTTGTGCCGGCGCAAGCGCGCTGCGATCAGGCGCCGATTGTGCCCGCTGTGCCTATCAATTGCTCGCGCCAGCCCAGTCCGGCAACGGTGTCGCTGGCGGGACGGTATTCGCAGCCGACCCAGCCTGCGTAGCCGACCTGGTCGAGCAGCTTGAACAGATGGCGGTAGTTGATCTCGCCCGTGCCCGGTTCATGGCGGCCCGGCGTGTCGGCGATCTGGATGTGGCGGATCAGGGGCAGCAGGGCGCGGATGGTGTTGCTCAGTTCGCCCTCCATGCGCTGCATGTGATAAATGTCGTATTGCAGGAAGATATTGTTGCGCTGGCAGTCGGCGATGATGTCGGCCGCCTGCTGGCTATGGTTCAGAAAGTAACCGGGCATGTCGTAGCGGTTGATCGGCTCGATCAGCACGTTGATGCCATGCGGACGGCAGGCGTCGGCCGCAAATTGCAGGTTGCCGATCAGGCTTTGCCGCGCCCGCTCCAGGCTCATGCCGGGCGGCACGATGCCGGACATGCAGTGCAGCTGTTTCGCCCCGAGCGCCAGCGCGTAATTGAGCGCCAGTTGCACGTTGTTGCGGAATTCCTCGCCCCGGCGCGGATCGCAGGAAATGCCCCGCTCGCCGTGTTCCCAGTCGCCGGGCGGGAAGTTGAAGACGGCCAGCTGCAGATGGTGGCGTTCCAGCCGCATGGCGATCTGCCGCGCCTCGACGGCATAGGGAAACAGAAATTCGACGGCATCGAAACCCGCTTCCCTGGCGGCGGCAAAGCGGTCGAGGAAGGGCAGTTCGGTAAACATCATGCTGAGATTGGCAGCGAAGTTCGGCATGGCGGCACGCAGGTCAATAGGATGGACACTATCCTAGCCCAATTCGGCAATCGGTGGCGTGCATAAAAAAACCGTTCCAGAAACAAGTCCTGGAACGGTTTTTATTGCTGCGATACGCTTACCCGTGGGTATTAGCGGCCGCGGCCGCCGGAGCGATGGTTTGCCGCCGAACGCGGCGCATTACCCGAACGGTTGCCGCCGCCACCGCCGCCCGCTGGGCCGGCGCTGCGTGGCTTGGCGCCGCTGCCGCCGGTTTTCACGCGCACCACGGCGCCGGCTGGCGCGCGGCTGTTGTTGCGGTGGCCGCCGGTGCCGCTGCGCAATTGCACAGGCTGGGCGCGGGCGTTCAGGTCGGGCTCGAAACCTTCGATGACTTCGCGCGGCAGGGTTTGCTTGATCAGCTTTTCGATGTCTTTCAACATTTCGTGCTCATCCACGCAGACCAGCGACACGGCTTCGCCCTTGGCGCCGGCACGGCCCGTGCGGCCGATACGGTGCACATAGTCTTCCGGAATGTTCGGCAAGTCATAGTTGACGACGTGCGGCAACTGGTCGATATCGATACCGCGCGCGGCGATGTCGGTGGCGACCAGCACTTGCAAGGTGCCATCCTTGAACTCGGACAGCGCGCGCGTGCGTGCCGACTGGCTCTTGTTGCCGTGGATGGCCAGGGCGCCGATGCCGTCCGCGCCCAGCTGCTCGACCAGTTTATTCGCGCCATGCTTGGTGCGTGTAAATACCAGCACTTGCGTCCAGTTGTTCGACTTGATCAGGTAGGACAGCATCGGGTGCTTCTTGTCGCGGTCGACCGGATGGATCTTTTGCTTGATCACTTCCACGGTCGAATTGCGGCGCGCCACTTCGATCATGGCTGGCTTGTTCAGCAAGCCGTCGGCCAGGGCCTTGATCTCTTCCGAGAAGGTGGCCGAGAACAGCAGGTTCTGGCGTTTTGGCGGCAGCACGGCCAGCACTTTCTTGATGTCGCGGATGAAGCCCATGTCGAGCATGCGGTCGGCTTCGTCCAGGATCAGGATTTCCACTTTCGACAGGTCAACCGTGCCCTGGCCCATGTGGTCCAGCAAGCGGCCCGGCGTGGCGACGAGGATGTCGACGCCATGCTTCAATTGCTTGATTTGCGGGTTGATGCCGACGCCGCCGAAGATCACGGTCGAGTTCAATTTGGTGTATTTGCTGTAGGCGCGCACGCTTTCCTCGACCTGCGCGGCGAGTTCGCGCGTCGGGGCCAGGATCAAGGCGCGGATCGGGCGCGTCGAGGTGTTGCTGGTGATGGACGCGCCGTTGGCGTCCGTCGACAGGCGGTGCAGCACGGGCAGGGTGAAGCCGGCCGTCTTGCCGGTACCGGTTTGTGCACCGGCCAGCAAGTCGCCGCCAGCCAGCACGGCGGGAATCGCCTGCGACTGAATCGGGGTCGGCACGGTGTAGCCGTGTTCGGTAACGGCACGTACGATAGCGTCGGACAATCCGAGGGAGGAAAAGGACATGGTAACTTTATTGTGAGATCGGCCTGTCGCCATCGTGAGGCGCCAGTCGCAGGCAATCAGATTAGGGGTCGAAAGACAGCGGCAAGGGGACTGGTCATATGTGCCGCACACGCGAAGTATAACAGCATGACAAAAACGCGCCTGTTTTGTTTCAGCTTTGCAATGCCGCAAGTAAAGAAAAGTCAGGCCAAGGCGCGCTGCCGTCCTGGAAAGCCTGAGCCATACGATAGGGAAACGGGGCAGTGGCGACATGATCACAGGCTAAGAGCGCCTAACAAAACTTCACCCATAGAAACAAACGGCCCCGAAGCTGGTCAAACCCACCTGACATCGTTTTCGGGAGCCGATCACATGGCCAAAGCACTTCTTCCTGATGGCCTGTGGGCGCTGATCCAGCCTTTACTGCCAGTACATCAGCCTTCCCCAAAGGGAGGACGCCCTCGCATTGACGACCGCGCCGCCTTGACCGGTATCCTGTTCGTCCTCAAGACAGCCTTGCCCTGGGAATATCTTCCTCGTGAATTGGGCTGTGGCAGCGGCATGAGTTGCTGGCGGCGCCTGCATGCATGGCAACAGGCTGGTGTGTGGCAACGCATCCACGAAGCCATGCTGCACCACTTGCGGGAATACGATCAGATTCAATGGGAACGCGCCAGTGTCGACTCGGCCAGCGTGCCATCCCCCCCTCGGCGGACAGCATACCGGCCCCAATCCCACCGACCGCGGCAAGCTCGGATGCAAGCACCATCTGCTCGTCGACCAACGCGGACTGCCTCTGGTAGCGAGCATATCGGGGGCTCAGGTACATGATTCCCGGATGCTGATCCCGCTGCTCGAAACTGTCCCATCCGTATCCGGGCTAGCGGGCCGGCCACGCAAACGTCCGGCCAAACTGCACGCCGACAAGGCATATGCTTCGCGTGCCCATCGGGCCTGGTTGCGCAGCCGTGGCATCGCTCCACGCATAGCCCGCTATGGCATCGAGTCGCGCGAACGCCTGGGTAAATGGCGCTGGGTGGTCGAACGCACACTCGGTTGGCTCCACCGTTTCCGCCGGTTGCGTATCCGCTACGAGCGCCGAGCCGATATCCACCAAGCATTCCTCTCGCTTGCCTGCATACTCATCTGCTGGCGATATATTCAGAGGTTTTGTTAGGCGACCTAAGGCGGCCTTTCGCCGCCATCTGGACATGGCGTGTCCGAGCGCAAGACGCGCGGTAGGCGTTTTAGCGCATGCGACAGTTGTCGCACATAGCGCTTGCGCGTGTGTGACTCTTGTCGCATAATTGCGTCAATAGTCACTGAAAGGATGCACCATGAGCACGCCCTCCGTCACCGAACTGTCGTTATTGAAAGCCTTGTGGAAAGACCACCCGCTATCCGCGCGCGAATTGCACGCCAGGGTGGAAGACGAGCTGGGATGGTCGTTTTCATCCACGCGCAAGACGCTCGAACGCATGCTGGACAAGGGCATGCTGCTGCAGCGCAGCGTGCATGGCGTGCTCGTGTATGAAGCGAACGTGGACAAGGTGGCTACCCTGGCCGCGTTCGCCCACGACTTTGGCCGGCGCGTGATGGAAATCGACAGTCCCTTGCCGGTCAGTATGTTTACGGGCAGCAAACTGGTGGACCAGCAGGAGCTGGCGGCGCTGGAGCAATTGCTGCAGGACTGGCCGCTCGAGGGAAAGGACTAAGCGATGCTGCTGTTTTCTCTCACGCTGTTGCAGGCCAGCGTCGCCTGTCTCGTGACCGGTCCGCTGCTGTGGGCATTGCTGAGCCTGGCGCAACGGCGCTGGCCCGCGCTGGCGGCGCAGCGCAGCGTGTGGCTGGTCGCGCAACTGGTGCTGGCCGCCGTGTTCGTGCTGCCGCTGCTGCCTGACACGCGGCAACTGAGCGTGGTGCCCGAACTGAGCGTGCCCGTTTCGCTGGCTGGCGCCGCGCCCGACGTGCAGCTGGCCATGGCTGGGCCAGCCGCCGGGCTGCCACCCACTGCTTCCTGGCTGGCCCTGGTGCCATCCGCCTGGGCTCTGATCTACCTGCTGGGCGTCGCTTGCGCAGCCTGGCGCTGGCAGCGTGGCCACGCCATGTTGCGCAGCTTGCTGCAACTGGCGCAGCGCCGCCGCCTGCACGGCATGGACGTGCTGGAAGTGGCGGCGCCGATCTCGCCGATGCTGGTGGGCGTGTGGCGGCCGCGTCTGCTGTTGCCGGCGCACCTGGCGCAATTTACGCCGGAACAGCAGCAGCTGGTGATCGCCCATGAGCTGACCCATGCACGCCGGCGCGACCCCGTGCTCCTGCTGCTGGCCAACATGCTGCAGGCGCTGCTGTGGTTCAATCCGGCCGCGCGCTGGCTGGCCGGCCAGCTGGCTTGGGCGCAAGAACTCGGTTGCGACCGCCAGGTACTGGCTGGCCGGCCCCCGCGCCAGCGCCAGCAATATGCGGCGGCCCTGGTCAGACAACTGGGCCTGCAGGCCCAGCCGCTGCCGGGGCTGGCCTTTGGCGGCGGCGGCATGGCCGAGCGCCTTCTGCGCATGCGTGACGGGCAGGCGCGTCCACCTGCGGCCCTGCGGGTGTTGACGGCGTTGCTGCTGTGCGCGATCGGCGCGGCCAGCCTGGCGCTGCAGCCGGCACTGGCGTGGGCCGTGGCAGCCGCGCCGGCAAGCATGCTCGCAGCGCCGGCGACGGCGCCAGCTCTCTTGCGCAATCCGCTGGACAGCATGCGCGTGACCGGCTTCTTTGGCGTCGTGCGCGAGTTGACGCCGCAAGGCCATCGCGGCATCGATCTGGGCGCCAGGCGCGGCACGCCCGTGCATGCGGCGGCCGACGGCATCGCCAGCGTCAGCGAAGATGCGCGCCTCGGCAAGGCCGTGCGCATCGACCATGGCGCTGGCGTCGCGTCGCTGTATGCCCATCTCGACCGGGTCACGCTGACGACCGGCATGGCCGTCACGGCAGGGCAGGCCATCGGCACCGTGGGCGCCACCGGTCTGGCGACGGGGCCGCATTTGCATTTCGAGGTCACCCGCGACGGGCGCTTGCAGGATCCGCGGCAGTGGCTGGCTGGCCTCGATGCCAACGCCACCGCGCGTGCCCTGCGCATGCGCAAGGAACAATTCGGCCATTAGCGTGAGCTGGCCGCAGCTCGGCTGAGCGCGGGAACGCGCCAGCCGACACCACCACAGACCTTCAGGATTTCCCATGCGATTGAGTATTGTATTGTGCAGCCTTGCGCTGCCCTTGACGGCGCACGTGCGCGCCGAAGACGTCCTGCCGTCCGTGACGGTCAATGCGGGCAAGGTGGAGCAGCGCCGCAACGACACCGTCGCCGCCATCGTCGTCGGCCACGAGGAATTGATACGCCAGGGCGACCGTGCCCTGTCCGACGCCCTGAAACGCCTGCCCGGCATTACCATCGGCGGCACGGCTTCGGGCACGGCTGGCGGGCAAATCCAGCTGCGCGGACTGGGCCAGGGTTACACCTTGATCATGCTCGACGGCGTGCCCGTGCCGCCCGGTTTTTCGCTCGACTCGCTGGACCCGGAACTGGTCGAGCGCGTGGAAATCATGCGTGCCGCCACGGCGCAATTTTCCGCCCAGGCGATCGCCGGTTCCATCAATATCGTGCTGAAAAAATCGGGCAAGCGGCGCGAACGCACCTTCAAGCTTGGGGCGTCCGGCAGCCACGGCATGCCCGCCGGCAGCGCCACCGTGCAGTGGGCGGACAAGGACGGCCGCCTGTCGTATGCGCTGGCCTGCACGCTCGCGCACACGGGGCGCCGGGGCTTGCTCGACGAATGGAACCGCGCATTTGATGGCGAAGGCAGGCCCACGGTGGTGCGCCATATGCCGCTGACCGAGCGCGTGACCAGTGATACGTTCGAGCTGGCGCCCCGTTTGCAATGGGCGCTGGCGGGCGAAGACAGCCTGGCCTGGCAAAGCCTGGTCAGCCTGCGCCGCCTGGCCAGCCGCCGCCAGGTCGTGGAAACGGCTTACCTGGGCGGCCATACCGACTATCCGGACAACGACGCCGCGTTCACTCAGGACAGCAGTACCGTGCGCAGCGATCTGCACTGGCTGCGCAAGTTCGGAGCAGGGGATAGCCTCGACATGAAACTGGGCCTCGATGCCAATCACCGTGGCAGCGACTATCTGTTCCAGGGCGTCAGCGCCACACCTGGGCCGGCGAATGTGCGCCGGGTCGATGCGGGCCTCGATGATGTGGGCGTGCAGACCAGCGGCACCTATCGCCGGGCTTTGGGCCAGGGACATGCGCTGGCGGCGGGCTGGGATGCGGGCAGCCGGCGGCGCACGGAGTTCCGCCGCGAACGCCAGTTGTCGCCGGGCGGGCCACCCGTGCTGCCGGACGAAGACTATGCGGTCACGGTGCGGCGCCTGGCCCTGTTCGCGCAGGATGAATGGGATATCTCCGCGCGTTGGTCGCTGTATCTGGGGCTGCGCTGGGAAGCCTTGCGCACGGCCAGCGCCAATGGTGGCGCGCAGCGCCGCGTCGACGTGCGCGCGCAGGTATGGAGCCCCGTGCTGCAAAGCCTGTGGAAGCTGGCCGGCAAGGATCAGGTGCGCCTGGCCGTCACCCGCACCTACAAGGCGCCGCAGATTTTCCAGCTGATTCCGCGCCCCTACCTCAACGACAACGGCAATAGTCCCGTGAACCCCGACAACCAGGGCAACCCGGCGCTGCGCCCGGAACTGGCGTGGGGTCTGGATGCGGCCTATGAATACTATCTTGGGCAAGGCGCCATGCTGGGCGCCAGCGCCTCGCTGCGGCGCATCGACGACGTAATGTTGGACCGGCTGTATCAGGACCAGGGGCGCTGGGTGTCCACACCCGTCAATCAGGGCAGGGCGCAGGTGCGCGGCATCGAACTGGAAGCGAAGCTGCCGCTGTCGGCGCTGTGGGCGGGCGCCCCCGCGCTGGATCTGCGGGCAAACGTGGCGCGCAACTGGTCGACGCTGGACGCCGTCGCCGGCCCGGACAACCGCCTCGATGGCCAGCTGCCGTGGAGCGCCAACCTGGGCGCCGATTACCGGCTGGCCGGCCAGCCCTTGACCCTGGGCGGCAATCTGCATTACCAGGGCGGCGGACGGACGCGCGAGTCAAGCCAGCTGCTGGCCTGGCAGGGCACCCGGCGCGAACTGGATCTGTACGCGTTGTGGACCTTCAGCGACCAGCTGCGCCTGCGCGTCTCGGGCGCCAATCTGCTGCGCCAGCCTGAGCGCACGCGCAGCCTGTATGCGGATGGCGGCGGTAGCCTGCTGCGCACGGTCGATACGGGCAGCTACCGCACCCTGCGCGTCATGCTCGAAGGCTCCTTGTAGGTTTTATTCAGTCGTCGATCTCGTCGACGGCATAGCGTACGCCCTGCGCATCGAGCCAGGCGCGCACGGTCTCCAGGCCGTGCCACGGGTCCGGGCGCAGGTGCTGGCACACATACAGGCCAGCATCCGTCAGCCTGGCCTCGGTGTCGGGCATGGCGCCGCCGGGCGGGCGCGGCGCCGGAGCCACCAACTCTGGCAGCTGTGCAAGGTGCTGGCGCTGTTCCTGCGTCAGGCTGGCCGTTATCCTGAATTCAAATCCCATGTTTTCTCCTTGATGTGTCGCTTGCTGTTGCGGTCATTTTTCATTATCGAAAAAATTGCACATAGCTTGGCATTCTTTCCGTTTTTGTTTTCAAACCATCTCGTCCATACTGCATAGCACTGGCCCGGCACACACAGCGTGACGCAAGGGCAGGAGCAGCAGCACCGTATAACGATATCTCTTTTTTATATTCAATTATTTTCACTAAGGAAAACATCATGCCTATCGCCACCGCCCAAGCCGCACAAAAACTGCTGACCCCGAACGATCATACCCTGATCATGATCGACCACCAGTCGCAAATGGCCTTCGCTACCCGTTCCATCGACCTGGCCCTGCTGCGTAACAATGCGGCCCTGGTGGCCAAGGCGGCAGCGGAATTCAAGGTGCCGACGATTTTGACGACGGTGGCGGCGAAATCGTTCTCCGGCCCGATCTTCGACGAGATCCAGTCCGTCTTCCCGGATCAGGCGCCGATCGACCGCACCAGCATGAACACCTGGGAAGATGCGCGCATCGCCGACAAGGTGAATGGCTACGGCAAGGGCAAGATCGTGCTGGCCGGCCTGTGGACGTCCGTGTGCATCGTCGGCCCTGCGCTGTCGGCGCTGGAGCAAGGTTTTGACGTCTACGTGATCGCCGACGCCAGCGGCGACGTCTCCGACGAAGCCCATGCGATGGCCATGCAGCGCATGATACAGGCGGGCGCGCAGCCGATGACGTCCGTGCAATACTTGCTGGAACTGCAGCGCGACTGGGCCCGCGGCGAGACCTACAATGAAACCGTGGCGACGGCCGTGGCGCACGGCGGCGGCTATGGCCTGGGCCTGATCTACGCCAAATCGATGTTCAACGCCAGCGAAGGCCATTGATTTTTCACTGACTATGGCTCCGCCGCCCGCCGGCGGGGCCGTGTTTTCATTTGATTGGGGAGTTCCCATGCACGCACACACCATCTTGCTCAACGGCCGTTTCCACACGGTCGACAGGACGCAGCCGCTGGCGTCCGCCGTCGCCATCGCCGATGGCAAATTTCTCGCCGTGGGCGACGTGGAAGACGTGATGCGCCATCGCGGCCCCGCCACGCAGGTGATTGACCTGGCTGGCCGCACGGTGATTCCCGGCCTGAACGATTCGCACCTGCACCTGATCCGCGGCGGCTTGAACTACAACCTGGAATTGCGCTGGGAAGGCGTGCCGTCGCTGGCCGACGCCTTGCGCATGCTCAAGGACCAAGCCTTGCGCACGCCGAATCCGCAATGGGTGCGCGTGGTGGGCGGCTGGACGGAATTCCAGTTCGCGGAAAAGCGCATGCCGACCCTCGATGAAATCAATGCGGCCGCGCCCGACACGCCCGTCTTCATCCTGCACCTGTACGACCGCGCCCTGCTCAACCGCGCCGCCCTGCGCGCCGTCGGCTATGACAAGAACACGCCGAACCCGCCCGGCGGCGAAATCGTGCGCGATGCGGCCGGCAATCCGACGGGCTTGCTGATCGCCCGCCCGAACGCCATGATTTTATATGCGACCCTGGCGAAAGGCCCCAAGCTGCCGCTCGAATTGCAAGTGAACTCCACGCGCCAGTTCATGCGCGAATTGAACCGCCTCGGCATCACCAGCGCCATCGACGCGGGTGGCGGCTTCCAGAATTATCCCGAGGATTACGCCGTCGTCGACGAACTGGCGCAAAAGGAGCAACTGACGATACGCATCGCCTACAACCTGTTCACGCAAAACAAGGGCGCGGAATTGCAGGACTTCCAGAAGTGGACCGGCATGGTGAAACCCGGCGACGGCACCGACTTTTACCGCCACAACGGCGCCGGCGAAATGCTGGTCTTTTCCGCCGCCGACTTCGAGGATTTCCTCGAGCCGCGCCCCGAGCTGGCGGCCGGCATGGAAGATGAGCTGGAAAAGGTCGTGCGCCACCTGGTCGAGCAGCGCTGGCCGTTCCGCCTGCACGCCACCTATGACGAATCGATCAGCCGCATGCTCGACGTGTTTGAAAAGGTCAACCGCGACACGCCGTTCGCCGGCCTGCACTGGCTGTTCGACCACGCGGAAACCATCAGCCCTCGTAATATCGACCGGGTCAAGGCGCTCGGTGGCGGCCTGGCCATCCAGCACCGCATGGCTTTCCAGGGCGAGTATTTCGTCGAGCGCTATGGCGCGGATGCCGCCAAGGCCACGCCGCCCGTGCAGCGCATGCTCGACGCAGGCGTGCCCGTCGGCGGCGGCACGGATGCGACCAGGGTCGCCAGCTACAACCCGTGGACGGCGCTGTACTGGCTGGTATCGGGGCGCACCGTGGGCGGCCTGGCCCTGACGGATGCGGCGGGCAGACTGTCGCGCGACACGGCGCTGGAACTGTGGACGGCGGGCAGCGCCTGGTTCTCCAGCGAGCAAGGCAAGAAGGGGCGCATCCGCGCGGGCATGCTGGCCGATTTGAGTGTCCTGTCGGCCGATTATTTCACGGTGCCGGAAGAGGCGATCAAGTCGATCGAATCCGTGCTGACCATCGTCGGCGGCAAGGTCGTCTACGGCCAGGGGCCATTTTCGGCACTGGCGCCGCCTTTGATTCCCGTGCTGCCCGAATGGTCGCCCGTGCGCGCGGTGCCCGGCCATTACCGGCCCGTGGCGAAGCAGGCGCAAGCCGCCATGCCGCACCAGTGCGCGGGCGCCTGCGGCGTGCATGCGCACGCCCACGACCGGGCGCGCAAATCGGCCGTACCGATCAGTGACTTTTCCGGCTTCTGGGGTACGCTCGGCTGCAGCTGTTTCGCCTTCTAGCCGGTGGCGCGCCTTATTTGGAAATGCGCAAAATGGCCGAGGCGAGCCGCGTGAAACAGGGACTCAGCTCGCTTTCGGTGGCCGCATAGCAGTACAGGCCCACGGGTTCGGCCGGCTTGCGGCAACGGTTTGGTGCATCCGCCGTATTGGCCATGCAGCGCAGCAAGTCCTCGCCGATTTCATTGTCCGGCCCGGCCTTGGCCTTCAGTGCGGCGCCCATGCCCAGAGTAAATATGTAGGTATTTTCCAGGCGTGCCTTGCTGGCCATCGCCTCTGCCAGGTTGCGCGATGCACGGTGCATATTGGTCCACTGGAGTTTTCTGGTGGACATATCTTTGCTCACCGCACGCGGCGTAGTGGTCACGATGGGGAATTCGCGTGCCGTCGGATCGTCGGCCTGGGCGGGAAGATTGTGCGCGTTATACCAGGTCGGCAATTCACTGATCAGGTTTCTGGTGCAATAGGTCTCGGGCGTGAGCTTGGCGCTGCTTGCATTGATACGGTACAGTCCATCTGTCGCAAAACCGCTCGATGGTAAATCGTCGTACACGGCCAGCGCTCCCGCTTTCGTGCAATTGCCCGTGGTAGCGGGGAAAAAGTAAGAGGAAAAGGCGGACGGAGATCCATCGGAAAAGAACACGATGACGCGCAGGCTGGAGCGATTGTTCTGGCTGATGCTATTGAGCTGGTCCTGAGCATTCCACATGCCTTCCGAGTAATTCGTGCCGCCTTCGAACTTGTAGCCATTGATGGCATTGCCAGCCTGCGTGCGATCGAAGCCGCGATCGCTTGTCTTGATCGGCAGATCGAGCTGCGCGCCGCTGGCAAAATGCAGCAAGCCGACGCGGTCCACGGTGGAATTGAATTTATTCAGGAAGGACTTGCCCGCCGCCCGCACGGCGTCGGCATTGCTAGCCAGCGAGCCCGAGGTATCCATCACCAGCACCATGTCCAGATCCTTGCGGATGGTTTGCGCGGTGGCGGCCACGTTCAAGGTCTTGAAGCCGAGTACGCCCATCAGCGAGACGGGCAGCGAGGCGGTGGCAGAGACGTCGATGGTGACGATGCCCTTGTCGAACGTGACGCCGACGGGGTTGAGGGTCGGCGTCGACAGCAGGAACTGGTCCGGATAATTGATGTCAAAAAATTCCTTGGCCGACTGGCGCGCATTGGTCCGCTGTTCCTCTTCCGAGCTGCCCGCCGTGACGCCGCGCGCCGCCGCCAGGCTGGCCGAATCGACGGCCGCGTTGAGCTTGGCCTTGACGAAGTAGCCGAGGGCCGAATCGACGGCCAGGCCCACCGAGGCGATCAAGACGACGGCCGACAGCGCCACCATGATCAGCACTTGCCCGCCTTGCCGCTTGTGTGGAATGCGCATCAGAATACCGTCATCGAAGTGAGGTTGGGGCCCAGAACGGGCGTCGTGCTGTTGCCAATTTTCAAGGTGCCGAACAGCATGTCGAAATTGTAGAAAGTTTCCACGGCGTAGATCAGTTCGCCGTCGGACAGCTGGTCCCGCATCAACGCCACCGTGGGGGCGGACTCGTCCTTGGCGATGCCCGTGCACGCGCCATTGCTCCAGCTGCCGCATTGCCACACCTGGCTGGCGGGCTGGTAGCCGCTGGCCTTCGCGCCCGCATCCCAGCGGTACTGTTCCAGCACGATGTTGCGCATGCCGCTCTTGGCCGTGTAGCCCATGATCTTGGTGATATAGATCATGCCGCGCTGGTTCATGTCCAGCGGCGGCGTGCTGGCCGCCAGCGCATTCATGATGGCCTGGCTAGATCCGCTCAGGTCGGACGTGGAGCGCGAGGCCAGGTTGGCGCCTTCGCGGCTGATGTTGAGCAGGATGGTCTTGGCCTGGATGGCGCGCGACAGATCGACCACCATGAACAGCAGCAGCGCCAGCAGCGGCAGCACGATGGCAAATTCGATGGCGGCGATGCCGCGCGCGGCGCGCGCAGGAAAGTAGCCGCGCATCACAGGCCGCCAAAGCTTTCATTGCGCATGGTGGCCGCCACGACGAAATGCGCCTGGCCATCGCGGAACAGGGCACGGATCATGGGCGTGGCAAACGCCCAGCGGCAATCGACGGTAATGACGACGATATCGCCGGCCTGGCCGAACATGGCGGCGCCGACGGCATCGCTGCCGTTGACGGAGATCACGGGGCTGACCTTGTCATACATGCCCATGGAACTGTCGCGTATTTTTTGCATCACGGCCTGGTAGCGCTGCTGGTTGGCGCTGTCGGGGTCGAGGTCCTTGGCCCCCGTGACGGCATAGCGCGCGCCTTCGCGCACCGCGTGCTGCATGGTCATATTGGCAAAATAAGCCATGCTCAATTCGATGATGCCGATTATCAGCATGAGAAAGGCCGGTGTGATCAGGGCCAATTCAAGCAGCGTGGTGCCGCCTTGTCCGTCGTGCTTGCGGAATATGCGGGAATCGGCCTGTTTTAAACGCATGGGAATAATCCGGTTAAGTTCCGCAATGACGAATGTCGGGCGGATGGCATTGCGCCATTTGACTGGCGATTATTCTATATCGATTTTCAATGGCGTGTCCGCCATTTAAATTATTACAGGTCAAGATAATCGTAATTAACTGCCTTATTTCAATTGTGCCGGCCCCGTCCCCACAGGGCCGGGAGTAATATGCGCGGGTAGGAAAACAGGCCTGGTGTCAGGATTGTCCTGCGTGCAGGCAAGGACTTGTTTTGCAAGGTGATGCAACAAAATGCTGCAATGTAAGCAACAGCAGCGGTGGCAGCTGCGATGGCGCACTCGCGGTGCGTCCGTCCTGGCCACGCTGCCCCTCCATCGGCACACGCCCGCCATGCGGCGTCCGCTGGCCTGGGTCACGCACCGCGTGTGCGCGTGCCGGACCAAGGCCTCTTCCTTCGTGCCCCCATGACTTTTTCCCCCTGCGCGCGGCAGCAGAAGGCGCGCGCGGACGAGGCAGGCAACCCGATTCGGATCAACAACATTCCCCGAGGGGAGTGGGCTTCAAGTAAAGAGGTAAAGCATGTCAACAAACAATGTCATCCGCGTCATGCTGGTGTCGGACCACAAGACCTGGCTGTGGGGCCTGGAGCAGTTGTTCGCCAGCGCCCAGCCGGCGATGCAGGTGGTGGCCAGTTCCACCGAGATCGACAGCGCGCTGCTGCTGGCGCGGACCCTGTGCCCCGACGTCATCGTGCTGGACGCCGACCTGGGCTGCGGCGGCGCCTGCGCCATCGATTACCTGCCGCAGCTGCTCGGCAATGGCGTGTCGCGCGCAATGCTGTTCAGTGGCACACAGGACCAGGCCGCCTGCGGACGCGCCGTGCGCAGCGGCGCGCGCGCGGTGGTGGGCAAGGAAACGCCCGTCAAGCAAATGGTCGACGCCATCGCCCGCCTGCATCAGGGCGAGTTGTGCCTGGATCCGGCGCTGCTCGACAGCATGCTGGGCGTGCTGAACAAGCCGGAAGCGGCGCCCGATCCGGAAGAGCAGCGGATCGCCAGGCTGACGCTGAAGGAGCGCAAGATCGTTGCCATGATGGTGGAAGGAAATGGCGCGCTGAACCGCGCAATCGCCCAGCGCGCTTTTATCTCGGAGCAAACCTTGCGTAATCATCTGACATCGATCTACAGCAAGCTCGACGTCACCAACCGCCTGGAATTATATGTGTACGCCACCCGCAACCGGCTGGCCGAGCCCATCCATGCGGAATGACAGTACATATGTCCTGATTATAGACAAAAAATTAAGATGTTTTGTACTGCGCATAAAATGACTTTTCTCTGATTCGATTTTATGTTTGTTTATATAAAATACACGCATCAGAAATTGGCAAATAAAAACAAGGATAATGTTTTTATTTTCAGACTGTATTTTCAGTTTTTATCATGTTTAAAACTTGACCTGAAAGGGAATAATATGAATTTCATTAAAAACTTTATCGCCGAAGAAGATGGCGTGACTGCCATCGAATATGCGCTGATCGCGGCATTGGTGGCTGCGGCGCTGGTCACGGCCGTCGGCTATTTCACCACCGGCCTCGATGGCGCCTTCAAGGCGATCGGCACCAAGCTGACGGGCGCGGCGATTTAAAACGCCTGCCCACCGCGCTGCACCCGACAGGCCGGCTGCCCATGCGCACCGGCCTGCCGACTTCCCGCCCAACGATGCGCATGCTGTCATGCGCTCGGCTTGCATCAGGTACACGATGGACCCTCATTCTTTCTGGACGTTCAGCCCCGCCATAGTCTTGTGGGGGCTGCTTGCCGCGGCTGTCTGGCATGACGTGCGCCGCCGGCGCATTCCCAACCGGCTGGTGTTTGCCGGCGCCGTGCTGGGCGTGCTGCTCAACAGCCTGGCCTTGCCCGGGCTGACGCCGGCCGGACCGTGGCTGGCGCTGGGCGGCCTGGCCGCCGGCCTGGGCTTGCTGCTGCCCATGCATGCGCTGAAGGCGCTGGGCGCGGGCGACGTCAAGCTGATGGCGATGGTGGGAGCGTTTCTGGGTCCCCGCGCCACCGTGTTTGCCGTGCTGTGCAGCCTGCTCGCCGGCGGCGTGCTGGCGCTGGCCGTGGCCTTGTACCAGGGCACGCTGCGCCAGTCGCTGGTCAATGCCCGTCAATTGCTGCTGCAAGGCTGGCTGCGCGCCGCGGCGGGCGAGGCGCCGCAGCTTGACGCACCCGCCGCGCCGGGCGGCAACTTGCCGTATGCGATCGCCATTGCCGCCGGCACCGCCATCTGGCTGGCCCTGGCGGCCGGCGGCCATGCATGACGCGTCCGTCCGGAAACCCCAGTTTTACCAAGAGGAAAAACAATGAGAAATAGCCGCGTTGCGATCGTGCTGCTGCTGGCGTTGCTGATGGCGGGGGGCGCCGTGCTGGCGGCCGCGCGCTGGATGTCAGGGCAGGGCGCGCCAGCCAGCCAGACGGTGATGGTCGCGCTGGTCGATATCGGCGTGGGCGCGAAGGTGACGCCGGCCATGCTGCGCGGCATGGACTGGCCGGCCGGCGCCATGCCGCCCGGAGCATTTGGCGAGGCCGGCCCGCTCGACGGGCGCATCACGCGCAGCGCCGTCAGCAAGGGCGAGCCTGTGCTGGAAAGCAAACTCGCGCCGCCCGGCGCCACGGGCGGCCTGTCGGCCATCGTGGCGGCCGGCAAGCGCGCCATGACCGTGCGCGTCAATGACGTGGTGGGCGTGGCCGGCTTCGCCCTGCCGGGCAATTTCGTCGACATTCTCGTGCATACGCAGGATGACCGCGCCAGGCAAGCGGGCGGCGAGCCGCTGGCCATTTCCAAGATCGTGCTTGAACGCATACTCGTGCTGGCCGTGGCGCAGGAGTCGGGCCGCGACGACAACAAACCCAAGGTGGTCAACGCCGTGACCCTGGAGCTGACGCCGGAGCAGGTGGAAAAGCTGGACCTGGCGCGCAGCGTGGGCAGCCTGTCGCTGGTGCTGCGCAACCAGGTCGATCCGGAACCCGTCAACACGGGCGGCGCCACCAAGGAGTCGCTGCTGGAACTGAAGGCGCCGGCGGCGGCCGCGCCGGTGCGCGCGGCGCGGCGCCAACCGGCCCCGGCACGCGCCGCCGCGCGCGACAGCATCACCGTCATCAAGGGCATGGATACGAGCGTCCAGCAATTTTAAAAATCAGCAGGCAAGCAAGCAAGGATGATCGATGAACACATTTTGTAAGCACGCCACGAGTGCGGGCATGCGCCTGGCCCTGGCGGCAGCACTGGCCTGGCCAGCCATCGCCATCGCGGCGGCGCCGGCCAGGCAAGCCGTCATGTCGCCGGTGGCGGCGCCGGCCATGTCGCTGGGCGCCGATATCGCCCGCCTGGGCGAGCCCGTGCGCATCGCCGTGGGCAAGTCCACCTTGCGCAAGCTGAGCTTGCCGGTGTCGCAGATCGCCGTCAACGATGCAAGGGTGGCCGGCGCCAGGATGCTGGGCTCGTCCAGCCAGCTGTTCGTCTGGGGCCTGGCCCCGGGCAGCACCAACCTGATCCTGTGGGACCGGCAGCAGCGCCCCGTGATCGTCGATATTGAAGTCGAGATCGACGTCGAAGGCTTGCAGGCACAGCTGGCCTATGTCTTTCCTGGCGAGCGCGCCGTGAAAGTTGGCGCGGCCGGCGGCAGCATCGTGCTGTCGGGGCAGGTGAGCGACGGCGTCAAGGCCAGCCAGATCCTCGAGATGGCGCAAGCCTATGCGCAGCGCGGCGTGGGCGAGGCGGCGGCGCCTTCCGCGCCGGCCGACGGCGCCGCCAGCGCGGGCGGCGGCGTCAAGGTCATCAATATGCTGACGATCGCGGCGCCGCAACAGGTGATGCTGGAAGTGAAGATCGCCGAAGTGTCGAAGACGCTCGTCGACCAGCTCGGCGCCAGCGTGGGCCTCAGCGGCACGCGCGGCAACTGGAGCTACGGCCTGCTGTCGAACCTGCTCAGCGGCAACCCCAGCCAGCTGGGCGCCGTCAACGGCAAGAATGGCAACGGGCTGACGCTTGATGCGCAAAAGCGCGACGGCCTGGTCAAGGTGCTGGCCGAGCCGAACATCATGGCCATCAGCGGCCAGGAAGCCAGTTTCCTGGCGGGCGGCAAGATTTTCATACCGGTCGCGCAAGACAGCACGACCAACAAGATCACGCTGGAAGAAAAGGAATTCGGCATCGCCGTCAAATTCACGCCCACCGTGCTGGAAGGAGGGCGCATCAACCTGAAGGTGGCGCCGGAAGTGTCGGAGCTGAACCGCGAAGGCATCGGCATCACCACGGGCGGGGGCGCCACGGCCAATGCGGTGTTGCCGGCCTTTACCACGCGGCGCACCACCACCACGGTGCAGCTGTTCGATGGCCAGAGTTTTGCCGTTGGCGGCTTGATCAAGAACAATGTGACGACCAACATCAAGGCCTTGCCCTTCCTGGGAGAGATTCCCGTGCTGGGCGCGCTGTTCCGCAGCAGCGATTTCCAGACCGACCGTACCGAGCTGGTGTTCATCATCACGCCGCACCTGGTCAAGCCGCTCGACACCGCCGATGGCGCCGATATCGTGCTGCCGACCGACGCCTACGTGGCGCCGAGCCGCGGCGAGTTCTTCTTGCAGGGAAAAATGGAAGGCGCCGCCGCGCCACGGCCACGCCAGGAAGCGGCCGCGCAGACACCGGCGCCCGGTCCGGACACTCAATAGGAGCACATCATGCAGCATTCTTTTTACTTTCCCGTGCTGCTGGCCGCCCTGGCCGCCAGCGGCTGCGCCGCCACGCCGAATCTGGACCGCCAGTTCGGCCACAGCGTCGCGCAGCTGCGCGCGCGGCAAGTGCTGTCGCCGCAGGCGGGCGCGAACCGCGACCCCGTGGCCGGCATCGACGGCAAGGCCGGCCAGGCCGCCTACGCGGCGTACCAGAAAAGCTTTGCCGCGCCCGCGCCGCAAGGGGCCGCCTTTACCATCGGTGTCGGAGCGCGTCCGTGAACCTGGCACCGTCACCACAGAATCAGCAAGGCATATCGTGAAAATCGCCATCCATTCCAGGGATGAAAAAACCCTGTCCGAACTGGGACGGCTGCTGCGCAGCCGCAACCGGCTCGACGAGATCTGCGCTGGCGGCGACTCGCTCGAACCGCTGCTGGCGGCGCAGTCGCTGCCCGACGTGCTGATCTTCGACCGTCCTTCAAACGACGGCGCCGACCTGGCCGCCATCGAGCGCCTCAGCAACCTGCATCCGCGCATGGCCTTCATCGTGCTGTGCCACCAGCAGGCGCCCGATTTCCTGCTGCAGGCCATGCGCGCGGGCGTGCGCGACGTGCTGCCGTTTCCCGCCGCGCCGGCCAGCCTGCATGCGGCGCTCGAACGCATTGAGGAAAAGCTGGAACGGCGCGAGCATGGCAACGGCAAGGTGCTCGCCTTCATTTCCTGCAAGGGCGGCAGCGGCGCCACCTTCATTGCCAGCAACCTCGGTTATGCGCTGGCCGCCGGCGGCCAGCAGCGCGTTGCGCTGATCGACATGAACCTGCATTTTGGCGACGCCTCGCTCTTCGTTTCCGAGAACAAGCCGCTGGCCACCCTGTCCGACGTCACGCGCGACATCCACCGGCTCGACTCCTCGTTCCTGGGATCGAGCATGCTGCACATTCTGCCCAACTACAGCGTGCTGGCCGCGCCCGAGGATCCGGCCCACGCCAGTGAAGTGGCGCCCGAGCACATCGACGCCATCATCCGGCAAGCCAGGCGCCAGTACGATTTCATCGTGCTCGACGTGGGCCGCAACCTCGACGCCGTCAGCGTGCGCGCCCTCGACCACGCTGACATGATCTTTCCCGTGCTGCAGGCGACCTTGCCGTACATCCGCGACGGCAAGCGCCTGCTGGGCATGTTCCGCTCGCTCGAATACGCGAAGGAAAAGGTGCACATCATCGTCAACCGCCACGACAAGGGCGGCGAAATCCGCCTGCGCGACCTGGAAGCGGCGTATGGCACGGCCGTCTACCGCACGGTACCGAATCACTACGCTTCGGCCGCCGCCTCCGTCAACCAGGGCATGCCGATTTTGCAGCTCGACAAAGCCAGCCCGATCACCCGCTCGCTGCAGGAGTTCGCCGCCAGCCTGGCCGGCGGCGCGGCCAGCACGGCGCGCCAGGGCTGGCTGGGCCGTGTTCTGCGGCGCGCCTGATTCACCTTTTAAACAGGAGCATTTCATGGCTAGTTCTCCCACCGCCGCCTTGTCCATCCGCGAACGGCTCGGCAGCGCCAAGATCGCCGCGCTCGCGCCGCAACGCGCGGCCGCCATCGACAACCACGGCTACCGCGACCTCAAGCTGCGCATCCATGGACTGCTGCTCGAAAGAGTCGACCTGGAAAGCATGCAGCGTCTGTCGCAGGAGCGCATCCGCGAAGAATTGCGCGGCCTGGTCGAGCGACTGCTGGACGAAGAGGCGGTGGTCATCAACGACGCCGAGCGCCGGAGTCTGACGCGCGACATCCAGCACGAGATGCTGGGCTTCGGGCCGCTCGAAACCCTGCTCTCGGACGCCAGCGTGTCGGACATCCTCGTCAACGGCCACAAGCAGGTGTATGTGGAGCGCGGCGGCCGGCTGGAGCTGACCGACATCTGCTTCGACGATGACGCCCACCTGATGAAGATCATCGACAAGATCGTCTCGCGCGTGGGCCGGCGCATCGACGAATCGAGTCCCATGGTCGATGCGCGCCTGCCCGACGGTTCGCGCGTCAACGCCATCATCCCGCCGCTGGCCATCGACGGCCCCGTGATGTCGATCCGGCGTTTCTCCGTCGATCCGCTGCGCCTGGCCGACCTGGTCGCCTACCGCAGCATGACGGCCGAGATGGCCGAGGTGCTGCAGGGCCTGGGCAAGGCGAAGATGAACATCCTCATTTCCGGCGGCACGGGCAGCGGCAAGACGACCATGCTCAACGTGATTTCCGGCTTCATCGGCCATACGGAACGCATCGTCACGGTGGAAGACGCGGCCGAGCTGCAATTGCAGCAGCCGCACGTGGTGCGCCTGGAAACGCGGCCCGCGAATATCGAAGGCAAGGGGGAAGTATCGCAGCGCGCGCTGGTGCGCAATGCCCTGCGCATGCGTCCGGACCGCATCATCCTGGGCGAAGTGCGCGGCGCCGAGGCGCTCGACATGCTGGGTGCGATGAACACGGGCCACGAAGGCTCGATGGCCACCATCCACGCCAATACGCCGCGCGACGCCATCACGCGGCTGGAAAACATGATCAGCATGGCGGCCGCCAACCTGCCCAGCAAGGCCATCCGGCAGCAGATCAGCTCGGCCGTGTCGGTGGTGGTGCAAGTGTCGCGCCTGATCGACGGCAAGCGCAAGGTCACGTCGATCCAGGAAATCACGGGCATGGAAGGAGAGGTCATCACGATGCAGGAAATCTTCAGCTTCAGGCAGACGGGCGTGGCCGAGGGCGGCGCGGTGGTCGGGCATTTCTCGGCCAGCGGCATCCGCCCGCGTTTCCTCGAACGCCTGAACAGCTTTGGCATCGGCGTCTCGGCCGCCCTGTTCGAGCCCACGGTGGCAGGGCGCTGACCGCCATGCTTTCCTACCTTGTCTATGTGTTCCTCTTCCTGGCCGTCCTGCTGCTGGTGGCGGGCGCCTGGCTGGCATGGCACGCGGCGCGGGGGCCAGGCGCGGCGCGGGTGGCGCGGCGCTTGCAGTCGATGTATACGGCCAGCGATGGCGAACAGGCGCTGTCGATCACCAAGCAGCGCCCGCTGAGCGTCTATCCCTTCCTGCAGGGCGTGCTGGAAGGCTTGCCCGGCGCGCGGCGCGTCGAGCAACTGCTGCTGCAGGCGGGCATGCGCTGGCTGGTGGCCGGCTTTCTCGGCTATTGCGCACTGGGCGCGACGGTTGGCCTGCTGCTGGCCAGCGCGCTGCCGCTGCCATGGTATGTGCGCCTGGGCCTGGGCGCGGGCGGCGCCGCGCTGCCGTATCTGCTGGCGCGCCGCGCCAGGAGCCGGCGGCTGGTGCGCATCGAGCAGCAGTTGCCGGACGCGCTCGACCTGATGGGCCGCGCCATGCGCGCCGGCCATGCCTTTCCCACCGCGCTGAAAATGGTGGGCGAGGAGATGACGGGGCCGCTGGCCGACGAGTTTCGCGCCGTGTTCGACGAAGTCAGTTTTGGCGTGGCGATGGCCGATGCGCTGGGCAACCTGGCCGCGCGCGTGCCCAGCACGGATTTGCGCTATTTCGTCATCGCCGTGCTGATCCAGCGCGAGACGGGCGGCAACCTGACTGAATTGCTGGGCAGCATCAGCGCCATCATCCGCGACCGATTGAAACTGCTGGGGCAGGTGCGCGTGCTGTCGGCCGAAGGGCGCATGTCGGCCTGGGTGCTGGGCTTGCTGCCGTTTGGCGCGGCGCTGATGATGCACGTGATGAATCCGCAGTTCATTGCCGTGCTGTACACGGATGCGGGCGGGCGCAAGATGGTCGGCGTGGCGCTGGGCTTGCTGATGGTTGGCGTGCTCGGCATCCGAAAAATTATCCATATCCGGGTGTGACATGAAAGAAAAGACACGATGAGCGGCATGAGTGCGGCGCAGTTGGCTTTGCTGGGCCTGCTGTTCCTGATTGTTTTCGCGCTGGCCGTGCTGGTGCTGCGCCTGTTCGCCGGCAGCGCCGTGCAGGAGCGGCTGCAGGCGCTCGGCGATGCCGCCGCCGGCGACCGCGAGCGCCATGCCAGGCGGCGCTGGGTGGCGCACGCCGTCAGCCTGACGCGCCCGCTGGCCAGGCTGTCGCTGCCGGACGAGGGCTGGGAACGTTCGCCCATCCGCAGCCGCTTCGTCCATGCCGGCTGGCGCAGCCAGGCCGCGCCGGCCCTGTTTTATGCGGCCAAGACGGGCCTGTTCGTGGGCTTGCCGCTGCTGCTGTATTTTCTGCTGCGCCAGGGCGGGCACAATATGCCGTTGTGGCTGCTCGCGGCGGCGGCCCTCGGCTATTACCTGCCCAATGTCTGGCTGTCGCACTGCCTGAAACAGCGTCAGCGCGAAGTGTTCGAAACCTTTCCCGATGCGCTCGACCTGATGACGGTGTGCGTCGAGGCGGGGTTGGCGATGGATGCGGCGCTGGCGCGCGTGGCGCAGGAAATCGGCCTGAAAAGCGCGGTCCTGGCCGAAGAGCTGCAGCTGGTGACGCTGGAGCTGCGCGCCGGCAGCGCCAAGGACAAGGCCTTGCGCAACCTGGCTCTGCGCACGGGCGTGGAAGACGTGGATGCGCTGGTGACCTTGCTGATCCAGGCCGAGCGCTTCGGCACGAGCATCGCCGCGTCGCTGCGCGTGCAATCCGACCAGCTGCGCACCAAGCGGCGCCAGCGCGCCGAAGAAACGGCGGCCAGGATCGCCCTCAAGCTGCTGTTCCCGCTGATCTTTTTCATCTTCCCGTCGCTGATGGTCGTGCTGATGGGGCCGGCGTTCCTGCAGATTTACCGCGTGCTGCTGCCGGCCATGCGCGGCAATTGAAAGATCGCTGAGAGGCGAAAAAAAAGCTGCCGGAGTTTCCTCCGGCAGCTTCTTTACATCAGAGCGCTTCTGGCAATCAGGCGAATGGCGTCAGCAGGGTGATCATCTGGCCAAAGATCTTCGGGCTGGCGGCGATGACGTCGCCCTTGTACAGGTAGTCCGATTCGCCGCTGAACTCACCGACGATGCCGCCCGATTCCGTGATCATCAGGGCTCCGGCGGCGATATCCCAAGGCTTCAAGCCTTTTTCGTAGAAGCCGTCCAGGCGGCCGCAAGCGACGTAGGCCAGGTCCAGCGCGGCCGAGCCGGCGCGGCGCACGCCCTGGCTGCGCTCGCCCATGATCGCGTACATCTTCAGGTATTCGTCCAGCGCGCGGGCGCTGCCGGCCACGTAGCCGGTGCCCAGCAGGGCGTTCGAGATGCGGTCGAGCTTGGTGACGCGGATGCGTTTTTCGTTCAGGTAGGCGCCGGCGCCCTTGGTGGCCGTGAATAGGTCGTTGCGGACCGGATCGTAGATGACGGCTTGCGTGACGACGCCGCGATGCGCGAGAGCGATCGAGATGCAGTATTGCGGGAAGCCGTGGATAAAGTTGGTGGTGCCATCGATCGGGTCGATGATCCACTGATATTCATTCTCGTCGTGCGAGTTGGCGGAAGCTCCCGATTCCTCAGCCAGGAACGCGTGGTCCGGGTAGGCTTTGGACAGCACCTCGATGATGGCTTGTTCGGCCGCCTGGTCGACGTCGGTGACGAAATCGTTATGTTGTTTTTCCGTGACGACGACGCGGTCGAGGTCGAAAGAGGCGCGATTGATGACGGCGGCGCCGCGGCGGGCGGCTTTGATCGCCGTGTTGAGCATTGGGTGCATGTGAGCTTCCGTTAAAAGCACGCGACCGCCCAGCGTCGCCTTTCGGCGCCGGTACGATAGAGTGCAAGAATGAATTAAAGAGCGGAGCGGTGCCGAAGTGGTTAAAATCCCGGCCTGGAGTCAGCGTTTTGTGACTCCGTTTCCCGAAATTTCCTGTATCGATACCGCGCAATAGCGCTATTTTAAATGAATCTGCCCGAAATCAACACGTCTCTTTTCAAACGCCTGCGATTTATTCTTGTCGAAACTAGTCGTCCTGGCAACATTGGCGGCGTCGCGCGCGCCATGAAAACGATGGGTTTTTCCGATCTGGTGCTGGTCAATCCCCGTTTTCCCGATGCCTTGACGGATGCGGAAGCGGTGGCCTTCGCCAGCGGCGCGCAGGATATTTTGTCGGGCGCGCGCATCGTCGGCTCGATCGCCGAAGCGCTCGAAGGCTGCAATTACGCGGCGGCTGTCTCGGCCCGATTGCGCGAATTTTCGCCGCCCGTCACGGCCCCGCGCGCCATCGCGGCCCAGCTGGCCGCCGGCGAAGAGCTGCACGCGGCCGTCATCTTCGGCAACGAGCGCTTCGGCTTGCCCAACGAGATCGTCGAGCAGTGCAATGTGCTGATCAACATTCCCGCCAATCCCGAGTATTCCTCGCTGAACCTGTCGCAGGCGGCGCAAGTGGTGGCTTATGAATGCCGCGTAGCGGCCCTCGGCGATGGGCAAGCCGCCAGTCCCGTCGGTTTCCATGGCGATGCGGCCAGCCTGGCGCAGGTCGACGGCATGTACGCGCATCTGGAGCAGGCCTTGGTCGCCATCGATTTCCTCGACGCCGACAATCCGAAAAAGCTCATGCCGCGCCTGAAACGCCTGTTTTCGCGCACGGGGCTGGAAACGGAAGAAGTCAACATCCTGCGCGGCATCGCCCGGCATATCCTGGCGGTAGCGAAAAAGGCGCCATGATAGAGACCCGGCTGCTGCGCCAGTTCATCGCCGTCGCCGAGGAACTGAACTTTCGCCGCGCGGCCGAACGGCTGCACATGGCGCAGCCGCCGCTGTCGCAGGCGATACTGCGGCTGGAAGACTTGCTCGGCTACCCTGTATTCGAGCGCACGAACCGCAAGGTTGCCTTGACGCCGGCCGGCTACACGTTTCTGGCCACGGCGCGCCAGGTGCTGGCCAGCCTGGAAGAGGGCGTGGCCGCTGCGCGCCGCGTGGCGCAGGGCGTCGAGGGGCACTTGCGCCTCAGTTTCATCCACATCACACCCTACGCCCACGTACTCGATGCCTTGCGCGCTTTCCGCGCCGCCTCGCCCGCCGTGCAATTCACCTTGCGCGAAGCGTCGACGCAGCAGCAGGTCGAGTGGCTGGAAAAGAACGAGGTCGATATCGCCCTGCTGCGCGCACCGGGCCGCAGCACGCCGCTCTTGCGCTTCGAGCGCCTGTCCGGCGAAGACATCGTCGTGGCGCTGCCCTTTAACCACCGCTGCGCGGGGCTGACGCGGGTGGACCTGGCGGAGCTGGCCGGTGATGATTTCGTCGCTTCGCCGCGCGAACTGGGCCAGGGTTTCCACGACCAGCTGGCCAGCCTGTGCCTGCACGCGGGCTTCGTGCCGCACGTGGCGCAGCAGGCGCGCCGTTTGCAAACGGTGCTGGGACTGGTGGCGGCCGGCTTCGGCGTGGCCCTGCTGCCGGCCAGCCTGGCCGCGTCCAGGCCTGCCGGCGTCGTCATGCTGCCGGTGCATAGCGATGCGCCCGAAGCGTTGCGCCAGCTCGACCTGTACATGGCGTGGGATCCGCAACGCACGTCGCCCGTGCGCGAGCGGCTGCTGGCGCAGTTGCGGCTCTTTTCCGCCTATTGAGACTTGAATTGAGACGTTAAGCGTCTCGTTTCAAGATAAATAAGATATTTTACAGATGATGGCCCAGGGGCCAGCATGGCGTTTTTGATTGTCAGGAACTGCCATGTCCACCATGTCCTCGCGCACAGTGCTGCCGTCCGCCACGCTGCCATTCTCCATTTATCTGCTCTCCCTGTGCAGCTTCGCCTTTGGTTTATCTGAATTCATCGCCGCCGGCCTGCTGTCTCCCATGGCGCGCGACTTGCACGCCAGCGTGGCGGCGGCCGGCGGCGCCATCGCCGCGTATGCGCTGGGGGCGGCCATCGGTGCGCCCATCCTGACGGCCATGCTGGCGCGTCGGCCCACGCGCCAGGTGCTGGTGGCCACCATGCTCGTGCTGGCCGTTGGCAGCGTGGCCATGGCGGCGGCGCCGGCACTGGGCGCGCTGCTCGGTGTGCGCTTTACCGTGGGCCTCGCGCATGGCGTGTTCATGGCCGTCGCCTCGCATGCGGCCACCAGCCTGGTCGACCCGTCGCGCGCAGGAAGAGCGTTGTCCGTCGTCTGGCTGGGCCTGACCCTGGCGCTGGCCGGCGGCGTGCCGCTGGGGACGTGGCTGGGCGCCGTCTCGTCGTGGCGCTGGGTATTTGCGGCCATCGGCGTGCTGGCCTTGTGCGGCGGCGCCGGCTTGTGCTGCGCCATGCCCGCCGCGCGCCAGCAGCTTGCCGCCGTATCGGCGCTGGCCAGCCTGCGCGCCATCTTGCAGCCACCCCTGCTGATGGCGGCCGGCGTGGCGGCGCTGGTCAGCGTGGCTACCTTCAGTTTCTTTACGTATGTGTCGCCCTTCCTGCTGCAGCTGGGCGGACTCGATGCGGGCTGGCTGGGCGCCGCCATGCTGTGCTTTGGCGCGTGCGCGATCGGCGGCAACCTGCTGGGCGGCTGGTGCGCCGATCGTCCCCACGCGCTGCGATCCACCGTGCTGGCCCTGGCCGCGCTGGCGCTCAACTTGCTGGGCTTTTATATGTTGCGCGCCCAGCCCCTGGCCATGCTGGCCCTGTGCGGCACTTTGGGCTTGCTGTTCTTTGCCCTCGTGACCCTGTCGACCATGCGGCTGCTACGCCTGGCGCAGCAGCATTGCCCGGGCAGCGACGCCGTGGCGGCGGGCCTGAATATCGCCGCCTTCAATGCGGGGACGGCCGTTGGAGGCGCGCTCGGCGGTGCGCTGATCGTTGCTTTTGGCTTGCCCAGCATCGCCATCGGCGGCGCGCTGGCGGCGCTGCTGGCCATGCTGCTGCTGTGGTTTCAGTCGCGCAAACTAGACTCTGCGCTCTAGTTTTTGCGTTCAAACGCCCACTGCCTTTGGCGTACACTGGCCTGCAAAAGGCCGTACAAAACAAGGGGAGACATGGGGATGCAACGCAGATCGTTTCTGAAACTGGGCTTGCTTGGCGCCGGGGTGCTGGCCGCCGGCGGCGCCGCCTACCGTCTCGTGCGCGGACCGGCGCCGCCTGGCCGCTTCGTGCTTGACGGCGGGGCGCGCGCGGCGCTGGCGGCCATCGTGCCAGCCATGCTGGGCAGCGCGCTGCCGCAGGAAGCCCCCGCGCGCGCCACGGCGCTCGACGGCGCCATCACCGGCGTGGACACGGCCATCCGTGGCTTGCCGCTGGCGGCGCAGCAGGAGGTGCAGGACCTGTTTGGCTTGCTGGCGCTGGCACCCGCGCGGCGCTTCGTCGCCGGTGTGCATGGCGGCTGGCTTGACGCGGATCCCGCCCAGGTGGCCGCCTTTCTGCAGTCGTGGCGCACGCACCGCCTGGCGACACTGCAGACGGCCTACCTGGCCCTGCACGACCTGATCCTCGGCGCCTGGTATGCCGATGCCGCCCACTGGGCCGCCATCGGCTATCCGGGACCGCTGCCCGAACTGAGCGCATAAGGCATCCATGAGCACATCTCCCATTCCTGACCCCATCGCCATCGGCGTGGCCGCCGGCTGGAACGTCACCGACGCCAGCACCCTGCGCACCGACCGCAGCTTCGAGGCCGATGTCGTCGTCATCGGCAGCGGCGCCGGCGGCGGCGTGACGGCGGAAATCCTCGCGCTGGCCGGCTTGAAAGTGCTGATCGTCGAGGAGGGCGGCCTGAAGTCGTCGCAAGACTTCAAGATGCGCGAAGCGCAAGCCTATCCTGCCCTGTACCAGGAATCGGCCGCGCGCAAGACGCGCGACAAGGCGATCAATATCCTGCAGGGGCGCACCGTCGGCGGTTCGACCACCGTCAACTGGACCTCGAGCTTCCGCACGCCGCCCGGCACCCTCGAATACTGGCGCAAGCATTTCGGCTTGTCCGGCTATGGCGTCGATGCCATGGCGCCGTGGTTCGCCATGATGGAAAAGCGCCTGCACGTGAGCGATTGGGCCGCGCCGCCCAACGAAAACAACGACTTGTTGCGCCGCGGCGCCACGGCGCTGGGCATCCCCACGGCCGCCATCCGGCGCAATGTGAACGGCTGCTGGAACCTCGGCTACTGCGGCATGGGCTGCCCGACGAACGCCAAGCAGTCGATGCTGGTGACGACGATTCCCTCGGCGCTGGCGCTGGGCGCGGGCCTGCTCGTGCATGCACGCGCCGAGCGTTTCAGCTTCAAGGGCGAGCGCGTCGACAGCTTGCAGGTGACGGCGCTGGACGCCGCCGGGCAAGTGCCGACGGGCGTGCGCCTCACCTTGCGCGCCAAACATTTTGTGCTGGCCGGCGGCGCCATCAATTCGCCGGCGCTGCTGCTGCGCTCGCAGGCGCCCGACCCGCACGGCTTGCTGGGCCGGCGTACCTTTTTGCATCCGACGGTGGTCTCGGCGGGCCTGTTCCCCCAGCGCGTCGATGCTTACGCGGGCGCGCCGCAGACGATTTATTCCGACCATTTCCTGCACACGGCGCCCATCGATGGCCCCATCGGCTACAAGCTTGAAGCGCCGCCTTTGCACCCGCTGCTGATGGCCACCACCATGGGCGGCTTCGGCGATGAACATGCGCGCACGATGCGCGAATTTCCCCATGCGCACGGCTTGCTGGCGCTGCTGCGCGACGGCTTTCACCACGATGCGGCGGGTGGCAGCGTGTCCATCGACAGTTTCGGCGCGCCCGTGCTCGACTATCCGCTCACGCCCTTCATCTGGGATGGCGCGCGGCGCGCGCTGCTGTCGATGGCGGAAATCCAGTTCGCCGCCGGCGCGAACAGCGTGTATCCCGTACACGAGCTGGCCCGCCACTACACCAGCTGGGCGCAGGCGAAACAGGCCATCGGCGCATTGCCGATGCAGGCGCTGCTGGCGCGCGTGGTGTCGGCCCACGTGATGGGCGGCTGCGCCATGTCGGACGATGCACGGCTGGGCGTGACGGGGTCCGACGGGCGCTACCATGGCGTGCGCAACCTGTCCGTGCACGACGGTTCGCTGTTTCCCACCTCGATCGGCGCCAATCCGCAACTGACGCTGTATGCACTGGCCGCGCGCCTGGCCAGCGGCCTGGCGCAAGCGCTGACGGGCAAGCCGGCCCCCGTGCCCGTGCCAACAGCCGCATGATCGCGCGCATCCTCAAGTGGCTGATGCTGCTGCAAGTGCTGGCCGTGCTGGGCGTGGCGTACCTGGCCATGCATGCGTGGGGCGTCACGTCGCCGCTGCTGGCCGTGCTGCTGGCGGTCGCCATGCTGCTGGCCGTGCGCGCGCTGGTCGTGGTGCGCAATTTCCTGGAAAGCCGGCGCCTGGGCAGCCCCGTGCCGCCTGAATACCAGCTGGGCGCCATGGGTGCCGCGCGCCTGTTCCTGTGCGAGTTGCGCGCCACCCTGTGGACGTCGTCGTGGGGCATGCTGCGTCCGCGCCTGCATGCGGCCGACATCATCACTGGCCAGGGTCTGCCCGTGCTGCTGATCCACGGCTATGTGTGCAACCGCGGCTACTGGACAAAGCTGAGCGGGCAGCTGGCGCGGGCCGGCATCGCGCACGAGGGCGTCGATCTGGAACCGATCAACGCCGACATCGAGGCGTTCGTGCCGCAGGTCGAGCAAGCCATCACCGAGCTGTGCACCCGCACGGGCAGCGACCGCGTGATTCTTGTCGCCCACAGCATGGGCGGCCTGGTGGCGCGCGCCTGGCTGCGCCGGCATGGCGCGGCCCGCGTGGCCCGCATCATCACCATCGGCACGCCGCACCACGGCACGGCGCTGGCCAACCTGGCGGCGGGGACGAATGCGCGGCAGATGAGCCGTATCGATGGCGCGCCGAGCGGCTGGCTGGCGCAACTGGCCGCCAGCGAGACGGCAGAGACGCGCGCCCTGATCACGTCAATCTATTCGCATCACGACAATATCGTCGCGCCGCAATCGTCCGCACAACTGCCCGGTGCGCGCAATCTCGCCTTCGGCGGCATCGGCCACGTGGCGCTGGCCAGCGATGCGCGCGTGCTGCGCCAGTTGCTGGAAGAAATCACTATCAAGAACGAAGTCGCCCAACCCCCATCTACTCCCCATTTTGCCTGAGTCCTGTTGTGTTTTGTCTGCATGGCAAGACTGTCTGTTTTGACTCTGCTGTTGCCCCTGTTTAACAACGCACGGGGCAGAAAATGCTGTTTTCCACTGGCGTACTGTATTAAGCTAACGTCAGAAGACAGCCGGCGAAATTTTTTTGCTGGGGCCGCTTGCGCCGTTCCGCAGGCATCTTGTGGACAGATATTTTTCTGGATGTATGGCAAGATGTTGTAGGATTGTTATGTGGATCGCGCAAACGGAAAGTTGAACGCAGGCAGAAAATGAGTCCATGCAGTTTTTATTGGGGGCGCTAATTGTCCGCACGTATCCTGATTATCGAAGATAACGCCACCAATATGGAATTGATGGTGTATTTGCTGCGTGCCTTCGGGTACACGCCGCTGGCCGCCTATGACGGCGAAGAGGGCGTGCGCATGGCGCGCAGCGAACTGCCGGACTTGATCATTTGCGACGTGCATTTGCCCAAGCTCGATGGCTATGGCGTGGTGGCGGAGCTGAAGAAAGACCCGCAGCTGCGCACCATCCCGGCCCTGGCCGTGACGGCGCTGGCCATGGTGGGCGACCGCGAGCGCCTGCTCGAAGCGGGTTTCAATGGCTACATCGGCAAGCCGATCGAACCCGACCTGTTCGTCGCGGAGCTGGAGTCTTTTTTACCGGGGGCGCCGTCGACGCCAGTTAAAAACGACATAGCCACCATCCTGATCGTTGATGATCATGTGCTGAACCGCGAGTTTCTGACCGCCCTGCTGGGCTACGGCGGCCACCGCCTGCTGGAGGCGGCGAATGGCGCCGATGCGCTGGAAATATTGCGCACCGAGCGGCCGGACCTGATCATTTCCGACATCCTCATGCCGAACATGGACGGCTACGAATTCGTCACGCGTGTGCATGCCGATCCCGCGCTGACCGACGTGCCCATCATCTTTTATACGGCCACCTACCGCGAGCAGGAAGCGATCCTGCTGGCGCAGGCTTGCGGCGTGCGCTGGGTGCTGCCCAAGCCGTCCGACCCCGAGGTCATCGTGCGCACCGTCAACGAGGCGCTGGGGCTGATGCCGGCGGCGGCCCAGGTGCCGGCGGCGCCGCAGGCCAGCGGCGGTGCGGCCCCTCCCGCCACGGGCAAGCTGGCCGGCATCGAGCACCAGGTCAGCGGCTACCTCGACGAACTTGAATCGAGCAGCCAGCAGATTTCGCAGCTGGCCACCCAGCGCGAAGGCCAGGCCGCCATTCCCGAAGACCTGGGCGTCATGACGGAGCGCCTGTCGCGCTCGCTGTCGAGCCTGCAGGCGGTGAGTCTGCGCCTGACGGCCCTGATCGAGCTGGGCATCGAACTGGGCGCCGAACGCGATCCGCGCGCCCTGATCGAGGCGGGCTGCAAGGTGGCGCAGAATATCTGCGTCTCCAGGTACGCCTGCATCGGCGTGCTGGAAGAGGGCGCCGAAAAGCTCAGCTATTTTTCCTCGTGCGGCGCCGAGAAAAACCTCGAGCGCATCGCCAGCGCGCCGCGCACGGGCATTTTGAACCGCTTGCTGGAACAGCGCCAGCCCTACCGGGTCAATGGCTTGAAGGGCGACCCCGGCGCGCTGGGCCTGCCCGACACGCACCCGCCCGTGCATTCCTTCCTGGGCGTGGCCATCGCTTCGCGCGAGCGCAGCCACGGCTGGCTGTACCTGGTCGACAAGCTGGGGGCGAATGAATTTTCCGAAGTCGACGAGCGGGTCGCCGCCACGGTGGCGGCGCAGATCGCCGTCGCCTACGACAACCTGCTGCTGTACGACGAAATCAAGCGCCACCACGAGCAGCTGACCCTGGACATGGCGGCGCGCATCCGCCTCGATGAAGACTTGCGCCGCTTCCGCCTGGCGATGGATGCCACGGCCGACGCGATTTTCCTCGTCGACCGCGCCGGCATGTGCTTCGTCGACGTCAACCAGACGGCTTGCCGCATGCTCGGCTTCGAGCGCGAGGATTTCCTGCGCGTGGGGCCGGGCCGCGCGCACGAGGGAGAATCCCAGCTGGAAGAGCTGTACAACAAGCTGCTGGCCGGCGACCAGGGCGGGCCGATGACGGAATTGCAGCTGCAGCGCAAGGACGGTTCGCCCCTGTCGGTGGAAGTACAGCGGCGCACGCTGCGCTCGGGCCAGAGCTGGATCCTGGTGGCCGTGGCGCGCGACATCACCGAGCGCAAGGATGCCGAGCAGCGCCTGATGAAGCTGGCGCATTTCGATACCTTGACGGGTTTGCCGAACCGCAGCCAGTTCTACGCCTCGCTGACCCATTCGCTGTCGCAGGCGGCGGAGCACCAATGGGCCGTGGCCGTGCTGTTCATGGATATCGACCGCTTCAAGAATATCAACGATACGCTGGGCCACACCATCGGCGACGACCTGCTGCGCCAGTTTTCCAGCCGCCTCGTCGATTGCCTGCGCGTGCGCGACACCATTGGCCGCTTCGGCGGCGATGAATTTGCCACCATCCTGGTGCTGCCCGACGGCGCCCAGCATGCCGTGGGCGTGGTCGACAAGATCCGCGAGGCGATGCGCAAGCCCTTCGATTTGCAGGGCCATGAAGTGACGGTGACGGTCAGCATCGGCATTTCCGTGTACCCGGACGACGGCGTCGATGCGGACACCCTGATCCAATATGCTGACACGGCCATGTACCGCGCCAAGGAAGCGGGCCGCGACGCCTTCCGCTTCTTCACGGCGGAAATGAATGCGCAGTCGATGGCGCGGCTGGACATGGAAAATGCCCTGCGGCGCGCCATCGACAACGAGGAATTCGTGCTGTTCTTCCAGCCCAAGGTGAACATCATCTCGGGGCGCATCAGCGGCGCCGAGGCGCTGATACGCTGGCGCCGCCCCGGCCACGGCATGGTCTCGCCGGCCCTGTTCATCCCCCTGCTGGAAGAAACGGGTCTCATCGTGCGCGTCGGTAACTGGGTGCTCGACGAAGCGTGCCGCAAGATCAGCGAGTGGGGCGCCAGCAGCATCGGACCCGTGCACCTGTCGGTCAACGTGTCGGGCATCCAGTTTTTCGTCGGCGGCCTGGAAGAGGAGGTGCTCAAGGCGATCCGCAAATACGATATCGCGCCCGAACTGCTGGAGCTGGAGCTGACGGAAAGCTCGCTCATGTCGAACGCCGAGGAAACCATCGCCGTGCTGCGCAATCTGAAGGCGCTGGGCATCCAGATTTCCATCGACGATTTCGGCACCGGCTATTCCAGCCTGGCTTACCTGAAGCGCTTCCCCATCGACAAGCTGAAGATCGATATCGCCTTCGTGCGCGAAGTGACGAGCAATCCGGATGACGCGGCCATCGTGCTGGCCATCATCAGCATGGCGCACAGCATGAAGCTGGAAGTGATCGCCGAGGGCGTGGAAAACGATGCGCAGCTGGCCTATCTGCGGCGCCACGGCTGCGACGAGATGCAGGGCTATTATTTCAGCCGCCCCGTGCCGCACGAGGAATTCGAGCAGATGCTGATGAAAGGCCAGTTGCTGCAGGCGCCCGAGGATGCGGGCAGCGAAGAACAGCAAACCTTGCTGATCGTCGACGACGACGTTTTCATGCTCGACGTGCTCAGCGACTTCCTGGCGCAGGACGGCTACCGCATCCTGACGGCGCAGACGGCCGCCGAGGGCTTCGACATCCTGGCGCGCCACAAGGTGCAGGTGATCCTGTGCGACCAGTGCATGCCGCTCATGAGCGGCACCGAATTCATGGAGCGGGTCAAGCACCTGTGCCCCGACACCTTCCGCATCATGCTCTCCGCCTTTGCCGACCTGACGCCCATCATGGCGGCCATCAACCGCGGCGCCGTCGACCGCTTCTACACGAAACCGTGGAAAGGCGCCGTGCTGCGCGAGAATATCCGCGAAGGCTTCCGCCTGCACAAGCTGCTACACGGCCAGGTGAAAGCGGCGGCGTAGGTGCTTGCGGTACTGGCAAGTGGCCGCCGCGTGCGCTGGCGCACCTTGCGCAGCCGTTTTCCATCGAATTAGACTCCCGTCTCTAGTTTTGCTCTCTAGAATAAAACGCATCCATGAGTGGCATGGCCTTTCACATGACGGGAGCTGGCGATGGTGAAGAAATTGAAGGAACTGGCGGAAGACGCGGAATTGGCGAACGCCGTGCGCTCGTCCGCGCAGCAGATCTGGCAAGCGGGCCTCGGCGCTTTCGCCAAGGCGCAGGAAGAAGGGGGGCGCGTGTTTTCCCGGCTGGTGAAAGAAGGCACGGAATTCCAGAAGCGCGCCGAAGACAAGGTGGCCGACGTCAGCGACAGCGTCGGCAAGCTGGCCGATGGCGTGGGCAAGCAGGCCAGCGGCTCCTGGGACAAGCTGGAACAGGTGTTTGAAGAGCGCGTCGCGCGCGCCCTGGCCGCCATCGGCGTGCCCACGCAACAGGATATTTCCGCGCTGCACGCGCAGATCGACGCCTTGAGCCAGCAAGTGGCGGCGCTGTCGGCCAAGGCCGCGCCGGCGCCCAGGCCGAAGGCTGCGGCCAGGCCCGCCGTGAAGGCGGCGCCGAAAGCCGCACCAAAAACTGCGCTGAAAACCGCGGTGAAATCCGCGCCCAAGGCGGCCGTCGCCAAGGCCCCGGCCAAGCCGGCGGCCAGGACCGCGCCGCGCGCCGCAGCCAGGCCAACGAGCAAGCCGGTGAGCAAACCGGCGACGAAGAAAAAAGCGCCGGCCGCCTGAGCCGGCGCCGCATCCCTCCAGCCTGCGCGAGCAGGCTTTTTCTTGCCCGCGTTTTTCGCCCGCGCCTGGGGGCGGAGTGTTTCATTACAGCTATCATAGGTGGTATGCTTGAGGCAGAACACAGAGAGATTGCCCGCCATGCTACAAAAAGCACCACGCCGTACCCGCGAACGCATCCTGGAGTTGTCGCTGCGCCTGTTCAATGAGTTTGGTGAGCCGAATATCACGACGACCGTGATTGCGGAAGAGATGAACATTTCGCCCGGCAACCTGTATTACCACTTCCGTAACAAGGACGACATCGTCAACTCGATCTTCGTTCAGTTCGAGGCGGAAATCGAACGCATCCTGACCGTGCCCGACGGGCGCCGTTCGAATATCGAGGACGTCTGGCTGTATTTGCACCTGATGTTCGAACTGATCTGGCGCTACCGCTTTTTCTATCGCGACCTCAACGATTTGTTGTCGCGCAACCGCAAGCTGGAATTGCACTTCAAACTGATCCTGGCGCACAAGATCAAGGTGGCCACGCAGCTGTGCGAAGACTTGCGCAGCGAACAGTCGCTGGAAGCGTCGGATATGGAAGTGGCCGCGATGGCGACGAATATGGTGGTCGTTGCCACCTACTGGCTGTCGTACGAGTATGTGCGCAATCCGCGCAAGTACAGCGAGCAGCAATCGATGTCCGATGCGCTGGCGCGCGGCTGCTACCAGGTGCTGTCCCTGATCGGGCCGTATTTGCGCAATGAAACGCATTTGCTGTTTCGCAAACTGTCGGAAGAGTATGTGACCAAACTCAAGAACGACTGACGCGGCTGCTGGCGCCCCGTCGTCCATTACAGGAGAGATATATGGCTTGGAAACAATTTCCTTATCCGGACGAAGCATATGTCTACACGCCGCAAACCCTGGAAGCGGCCTGGGCGCGCCTGCATGCGGGCGACGTGGAACCGTTTCCCACCCACCCTGCGCTGCTGCAAGCCTGGCTGGCCTTCCATGCGGGCGACTTCGAACGCGCCGTGAAGCTGGGCCTGGCCGTCGGCGTGCCCGGCTATGCGGTGGCGCACAAGGCGACCTGCATCTACGCCACGCACCTGGAAGTGGACGACAGCCGGAAACTCGACATGTACGAGGAAGTGGCCGAGCGCTGCGAGCGCCAGCAGAGCGAGCAGCCGGCCAATCCGGCCGGCTATTACTGGCATGCCTACAGCCTGGGCCGCTATGCGCTGGGCACGTCCGTCGTCAAGGCCCTGGCACAGGGCATGGGGGCGCGCGTGCGCAACAGCCTGGACCGCACGATGACTGTAGCGCCCATGCATGCGGAAGCGCATATCGCGTTTGGGATTTATCATACGGAAATTATCGACAAGGTCGGCGCCATGATCGGCGGCCTGACTTACGGCGCCAACAAGGAAGACGGCTATCAGCACTTCAAGACGGCGCTGGCCCTGACGCCGTATTCGGCGCTGGCGCACAGCGAATACGCGCGCGCCTTGAACATGCTCGACGGAAAGAAAAAGCTGGCGGAAGCGCTGGCACTGTATGAAAAGGCGGCCGAGTGCGTGGCACTGGACGCCAAGGAACGCCTCGAAGTCGAGGCGGCGATCGATGAATTGAAAGGGTAGGGAATACTGTGATCAAGGCTTTATGTGTGTATTGTGGCGCCAACGCGGGCGTCTCGCCGGACTATGCCGTGGCGGCGCGCGAGCTGGCGCGCGTGCTGGTGGCGGAAAATATCTCGCTCGTGTATGGCGGCGGCAAGGTGGGCCTGATGGGCGTGATCGCCGATGAAGTGCTGCGCCTGGGCGGCGAGGTGACGGGCGTGATCCCCACCCAGCTGGTCGAGCGTGAAGTGGGCCATACGGGCTTGACGCGCCAGTTCATCGTGAAGGACATGCATGAGCGCAAGGCGATGATGGCCAGCCTGTCCGACGCCTTCATCGCCATGCCGGGCGGCTATGGCACCCTGGAAGAACTGTTCGAGATGCTCACCTGGGCCCAGCTGGGTTTGCACGCCAAGCCCATCGGCTTGCTCAATGTCGACCGTTTTTATGACGGTTTGATCGCTTTCGTGCAAAACGGCAAGGAGCAGGGTTTTATCCGTCCGCAGCACGCGGCCTTCCTGAATGCCGACGCCGATCCTGCGACCCTGGTGCAGCGCCTGAAAGATTCTTCGCCGTAAAGATTCCCTGTGGAACCTTTCTCAGAGCAATGCACTGTGAAGTACATGGCTTTTTTATTTCTGTACGGGAAAACTGATCAAGCTCAATAAACTAATTAATATAAATATGGTCAGAATATTTCTACTGAGGCATGTTTTTTTGAAAATCAAGATGCTTTTTATGCATGAATGTGTTCTACTGCACTTGTTCAAAAGACAGGCATGTCGGACACCCAGCGAGGCACCTCCCGTTTCCCGCGACGACGCCTAAGTATTGCAAGTTGCCACAACCTCGCTACTTCATCATCTTGAAAGGATGCTATTTTGAAAACCATGACCTTGCTGCGCGCGACCGCTGTCGCCGCCATTCTCGCCGCTGGCGGCGCCCACGCACAAACCACCACCATCGGCTTCGATGCGCTGGAACATCCCGGCATCCTCGGATCCGTCTTCAACTCTTACTCCGAAGGCGGTTACGATTTCGACAGCAGCTTCCTGGGCCTGTTGAGTTCTGCGCATCAGAGCAACTTCGCCTACGCTGGCTCGGCCGGCCTGGGCGCCACGCTCCTGACGACGACAACCTTGAGCCGTACCGATGGCGCAGCCTTCTCGCTAAGCTCGATCAGTCTGGCTGACTTCGTGAGCTTGCCTGGCGCCTACGACGTGACCTTCGTCGGCCATCAGGTGGGCGGCGGCACGGTGAGCCAGACCTTCAGCCTCGATGGCAGCCATACCTTCAGCGATTACACGTTTACGGGTTTTAACAACCTGCTGTCGGCATCGTGGAAGGAAGGCGCCTTGCACACCTTCCAGGTCGACAATATCGCCGCCAGCGTGAGCGCCGTGCCGGAACCTGCCACCTACGGCATGATGCTGGGCGGACTGGGCCTGCTGGCCTTCCTGCGCCGCCGCAAGAACGCCGCCTGAGTCTGAACTTGCTGCCGGCCCCGCCGGCGCATACCGAACAATGCCGCCCAGTGGGTACCCTGGGCGGCATTGTTTCGTGGACTTCAGGAACGGCCCGTTATGGCCAGGACTTCAGGACCACAGGCGCTGGCCTGACAGGTCGAGCTGGGTCAGGTACAGGCGCACGTCGAATTCGTACTGGTGGTATTGCGGTTCCATATACGTGCACAGCTTGTAGAACGCCTTGTCGTGCTGCTTTTCCTTCACGTGCGCCAGTTCGTGCACGGCGATCATGCGCAGGAATTCCAGCGGCACTTCCTTGAACATGGTGGCCACGCGGATTTCATGCTTGGCCTTGAGCTTGCCACCCTGCACGCGCGAGATCGAGGTATGCAAGCCCAGCGCGTGCTGGATCACATGGATCTTGCTGTCGAACGCCACCTTGTTGATGGGCTCGGCATTGCGCAGGAATTCATTCTTCAAGTCCTGTACATACTGGTATAAAGCCTTGTCGTTGCGTACATCGTGCGCGCTCGGATAGCGTTTCAACAGGACGTCGCCCAGCTTGTCTTGCGCGATCAGTTGCTGCACTTGCGCTTGCGTTTGTTCGGAATAGGCGCTCAGGTATTTCAGGGATGGCTGCATGCGGGGAAGGGCGGGGCGTGGCGCGGAGGTGTCGGTAAGGCGAGAATGTACCATACCGCCGCGCCACGCGCTGCCCCAGCCCTTGCATGGGGCCGTCAGAGCAGCCCCGGATCAGCCCTTGTCGTCCTCGTCCTTGTTGCCCTGCCTGCCAGTACTGCCGCTGCGTGCCGCCGTACTGCGGCTTTCATTGGCGCGCTGGGCCGATTGCCGGCTTTCGCCGCCCTTGCGGCCGATTTCCGCCATGTGTTCGCGGTTGCGGCTGACGGCTTCGCCCCCTTTCTGCCCGGCCCGGCGTGCTTCTTCCGAGTCGAATTCATGGGCCGTGCCCTTTTGATGGGCTGCCTGGCCGCCCTTGCTGGCGATTTCGCGTTGCTGCTCCTCGTTCATGGCGGCAAAGCCGCGCTTGCTCGTGCCTTTGCCGCTGCCTGATTCGCCGGCTTTCTGGCTGCTGCCAGTGCCTTTGCCCTGTTCATTACCTTGATTGTTAGCCATGTCGCTCTCCTTGCTGTCGAGTGGGGTCAAGTGGTCAATTCAGGTGTTCAATGCGCCTGATCGGATTGCCTGCTGGTGTCGCGGCTCTGGCCGGCGCCATTGCGGTGGCCCGCGGCGTGCATTTTTTCGATCATTTCACGCTGGCGCTGCGTAGCTTTTTCCGTTTCCTCGGCGGTTTTGCGCACCACTTCGTCCGCGAAGGCGACGGCCGTGCGGCTCGCTTCGGGGATATGCGTTTCCGCGGTGCGGTTCATCTCGACATTGGCGTTGGCGACCAGATTGCCGAGCTGCTGCTGGTACTGGCGCAGCCTCACGCCGCCTGGTTGCAGCTGGCCAGCGGCCAGCGACATGAATTCGCCCGAGTCGCGCGCGCACAGCAGTTGTTGGCTGGCGTTGCTCCATTCCTGCAGCAAGTCTTGTGCCAGCCGCAAATGCAGCTCGCTCAGTTGCTGCGCCGTATCGAACATCTTGCGCGATAGTTCCGTGGCGAAATTGCACTGGGCCTCCAGATGGGACTTCAGGGCGGGGCTGAAACTGGGGGACATACTGTTTGGGAACATGTTCTACCTCAATGAAAAACGGATCCAAAAAACACCCGGTGTACCGGATGCGACGTATGGTGAAACAAGCAAAGAGATAGACGCCGGATGGCGCGCCAGGTTCCACGCGAGGACGCCGTTTAAGGCGCGAATGGCCCCTGGCTGCTTGAAAAATGCGATGGTTTTGCGCCAGATCAAACGAACGCTAATAAGATGGCGCGTCGCGTCCCCCATGATGGCTGTGTGGAAAATGCAGGTTTACAGGCCCGGCCGTGCGACAATAGCCGGCTCGCGGCAGCGCAGCCGATGGCCGGCGCGCGTGGCTGAGCCGAGCATCGCCTTACTTTTTGACCTATTTCCGCGACCATGACGCATCCCGAATACATCCTGACCCTGTCCTGCCTGGACCAGCGCGGCATCGTGCACCGCGTGTCCGGCTTCCTGGCCGAACGCGGCTGCAACATCCTCGATTCCGCCCAGTTCGGCGACCAGGAATCCCAGCTGTTCTTCATGCGCGTGCATTTCGCGCTGGAAGACGGCGCCGTCAGCGACGTCCAGTTGCGCAGCGACTTCGCCGACCTGTCGCAAGCCATGCAGTTGAATGGTCCCTTCCATGGCCAGTTGCACGATGCGCACGTCAAGCCGCGCGTGATGCTGATGGTGTCGAAGATCGGCCATTGCCTGAACGATTTGCTGTTCCGCTACAAGAGCGGCTTGCTGAACGTGGAAATTCCCGCCATCGTGTCGAACCACATGGAGTTCTACCAGCTGGCGGCCAGCTACAATATTCCCTTCCACCACTTGCCGCTGGCGGCGGGTGCGCCGGAAGCGGCCAAGCTGGCGCAGGAAGCGAAGATCATCGACTTGATGGACACGCACAAGATCGACCTGGTGGTGCTGGCGCGCTACATGCAGATCCTGTCGCCGGGCCTGTGCCAGGCGCTCGATGGCCGCGCCATCAATATCCACCATTCCTTCCTGCCCAGCTTCAAGGGCGCCAAGCCGTACGCGCAGGCGCATCACCGCGGCGTCAAGCTGATCGGCGCGACGGCCCACTTCGTCACGGGCGACCTCGACGAAGGCCCGATCATCGAGCAGGACGTCGAGCGCGTCGACCATGCGATGGATGCGGAAACCCTGACGGCCATCGGCCGCGACGTCGAGTGCGTGGTGCTGGCGCGCGCCGTGAAATGGTTCGTCGAGCACCGCATCCTGAAAAATGGCGACAAGACCGTGGTCTTCCGCTGATACCGACTTCACTCTTCACTTTACCGAGACAGAAACACGATGGCCCTCAAAGCAACAATTTTCAAAGCCGATCTGCAGATCGCCGACATGGACCGCAATTACTACCAGGATCACGCGCTGACCCTGGCGCGCCACCCGTCCGAGACGGACGAGCGCATGATGGTGCGCCTGCTGGCGTTCGCCATCCATGCCGACGAGGCGCTGACGTTCACCAAGGGCCTGTTCGATACGGAAGAGCCCGACCTGTGGCAGAAAGATCTGACGGGCGCCATCCAGCTGTGGATCGAAGTGGGCCAGCCCGACGAAAAGCGCATCCTGAAGGCCTGTGGGCGTTCGGAACAGGTCATCGTCTACAGCTATGGCGCAACGAGCCACATCTGGTGGAAACAGATCGCCAACAAACTGGAACGGGCGAAGAACCTGACCGTGATCAACCTGCCATCGGAAGCGGCGCAGGACATGAGCAAGCTGGCGCAGCGCAACATGCAGCTGCAGTGCACGATCCAGGATGGCCAGATCTGGCTGACCGACAGCGTCAACACGGTCCTGATCGACCGCGAACCGGTCAAGCCGGCCCGCTGATTTGACTGTTGGAAACGCAAAAAGCCCGGATCGCTCCGGGCTTTTGTCATTGCGGGCGCTTAATTCGGCGCGCTGCCCAGGCGCCTGATGCTGCTCGAACGCTGCATGCTGCGGCTGATGCGCGGATCGCCGTAGTAGCTCACTTCGCCAGAACCGCCGATGCTGATGGCCAGGTCGTCCTTGGCCCACACGGTGGCTTCGCCCGAGCCGCCGATGCTCACCTGCACTTCGCGCGCGGCCAGGCGGCCCGCTTCGATATTGCCCGAGCCGCCGATCGAGGCCGTCAGCTGCTCCGTCTTGCCGCTGGCCTTGAAGCTGCCGCTGCCGCCGATGGCGATGGAAACCTGGCGGCTGTCGAGGTCGCGCGCGTGGATGGAACCGGAGCCGCCCACGTCGAAGCGCAGGTTCTCGGCGCGCAAGCCCGTTGCCGTGATGTTGCCCGAGCCGCCCACGCTGACGCGCTCCACCTGGCGCGCCTGGATGACGATGGTCAGGTTGCTCTGGCGGAAAAACGTATTGCGCTTGGCGGGGCGGATGCGCAGGGTGCCGTTTTCCACCACCGTCTCGATCAGCGGCAGGATATTGTCGTCCGCTTCGACGGTGACGCTGTCCGTGTTGCCGATGCGCAGCTCAACCGTGCCCGGCACGTTCAGCGCCACGCCATGGAAGCTGCCCACGTCGCGCGTCTGCTTTTGCAGCTTGCCGCTGCCCTGGATGCTGTTGCCGGAAATCCAGTCGAGCGGCGACGCCAGCGCCGGCGCGGCCGGGATGGCCAGCGCGCAGGCGGCCAGCAGCAGGGCGCTGGCGGCACGGGCATGGCGGAGGTGGAAAAGTGGCTGTGTCATTCTTGCTCCCTGTTTTGAATTGGTATAAGTACATGGTATGCCAGCCGGCCGCGCCTGCGTACCGCGCTGCGACAGACTGCAGCGGCAGCGGCATGGAAAGCAGAAGGATGCGACAGGATGGCATGAGGTATCATGCCGGTATTGGACATACGACGAGCGGCACGCGCCGCTCACACTACTGGAATTACATGCTGATCATCACCATCAAACAGGGCAAGGAAAAGAGCTTGCTGGGCCAATCGTGGATTTACGCGTCCGCGATTGAAAAAGTCGAAGGCAAGCCGCAGGAAAAAATGAAGCCCGGCTCGACGGCCATCGTGCAAAGCTCGTCGAAGCAATTCATCGCCCGCGCCGCCTACAATTCGAAGTCGCAGATCCGCGCGCGCATCTGGAGCTTCAAGGAAGACGAACCGGTCGACCACGCGCTGATCAAGCGCCGGGTCAAGGCCGCCATCGAGAAAAAACTGCCAGCCATCAAGAAGGCGGGCGAAAACCAGCTGTTGACCCTGATCAAGGGCGAAGACGAGGGCTTGCCGGGCCTGGTGGTGCAGCTGTTCGGCGGCGTGCAAGGCTATCTGATCTGCGAATTCAACGCCGGCGGCGTCGACGCATGGAAAGTGGCCATCGTGCAATCGCTTATGGCCTCCACCGGCTGCGCCAATGTGTACGAGCGCTGCGACGACCTGATGCGCAAGGGTGAAGGTTTGCCCCTGATCGACGGCGCCCTGGCCGGCGAGGAGCCGCCCGATGAAGTCATGCTGACGGACAATGGCGTGCGTTATGCGCTGGATTTGAAGACGGGGCACAAAAGCAAGTTCCGCTGAAAGCGGCTGTTTGAAATGAAAAAACGGCGCTGGCCGGTTTTTTTACGAGCTCATGCAATAAACACGCTGGCGGGAACGTCGAAACGTTGCGCCAGGGCCTTGATTTGCCGCACATTGAGATCCCGCTTGCCGTTGAGCACTTCAGACACGACGCCTTGGGTTCCCACTTCCGGCAGGTCGGATTGTGTCAGCGCCTGTTGCTCCATCAACAGGCGAAGCGTGGCTGCAGGCGAGACGCGGGCGGGCGGAAAATGCTCCTGGTCGTAATCGGCTATCAGCCGGCCGACACTGTCAACCAGCCCGGACAGTGGGTGCTTTTCATCGGCCGCCCCGGCATCCAATAGCTGATGCAATACGCTGACAGCTTGTTCATAAGCTGCCGCATCAGGAATCGCCTGCAGAGGAACCAGCCTGGACAAGGCTTGATAGTGGACAGTGATTTCTGTAATCATTTCACGATGCATCAAGGCTTCCATGCGTCGTACTCCTTATGCGTCAGCACTTCCCGGATGAACAGCAACTGGCGATTGAAGTGAATCGCGGCGATGATCCGGTACTTGTTACCGCCAATATTAAAAACATAGTAATCGCCAACATGATCGGTGGCGTTAAATGTCGACTTCATCACAGCAAAATTGGCAAATGACCGCGATTCGATGATCTTGCGCCATGCCTGCATGGGTTCGCTCGCCAGCGGATGCCTGCTGGCGAAATCCATCAAAGCTTTGTTGGCGACGATGCGCATATGCATGCCGAAGTAATGCCATCATTCTCAGATTATCTCAATTTGAGATAATCGTCAAACGATCTTACTCCAGCGGCACGCTGCGGTATTTATTCACCTCCAGCGCCGATACGGCCGGCGCATCATTGCCCCACGACGCGCGCAGATACGTGACCACGGCCGCCACTTCCGCGTCATCCATGACGGGGCCGAATGGCGGCATGCCGTAGGGGCGCGGGTTGCCGCGGGTGCCGGGCGCGAAACCGCCGTTGAGCACGAGGCGGATGGCGTTCACGGCCGACTCCGTCGTCAGCGCGCGGTTGCCGGCCAGCGGCGGGTAGCCGGGCGGCACGCCCTTGCCATCGGCCTGGTGGCAGCTCGCGCATTGCGCCTCATACAGTTTCGCGCCCAAGGCCAGTTGCTGCGTGGCTTGCTCCGACGTGTCGCGCGGCGAGCGTTGCGCGGGCTGCGCCGGGCCGGGCAGGCTTTTCAGGTAGACGGCCATCGCCTGCACGTCGGCCGTGCTCATGTGCTGCAAGCTTTGCCGCACGACTTCCGCCATGGGGCCGAAGACGGTGGCGCGCGGCGACACGCCCGTTTGCAGCAATTCCACGATATGCGCCGTGTCCCAGTCGCCCAGGCCCGCTTCCGCGTCCGACGTCAGTGACGGCGCGTACCAGCCCAGCACGGGGATCAGGCCGCCCGACAGGCCGTCGTCGCTGCCACCCAGGGTGGTGCGGCTGCTATGGCAGGCGCTGCAGTGGCCCAGGCCCTGCACCAGGTAGGCGCCGCGGTTCCATTCCATGCTTTTGTTTGTGAGCGGCTGGTACACGCCCGGCTTGAAATACAGGGCACGCCAGGCGGCCAGCGCGATCTGCTGGTTGTAGGGGAAGCGCAGCGCATGCGGCGCGTTCGCCTGCCTGTGCGGCGGCACGCTCTGGAAATACGCGTACAGCGCGTCGCTGTCTTCGCGCCGCACCTTGGTGTAGCTGGTGTACGGAAAGGCTGGATACAGCAGCCGGCCATCCTTCGACTTGCCGTTGTGGATGGCGCGCCAGAAATCGTCGGCCGTCCAGCTGCCGATGCCCGTTTCCTTGTCGGCCGTGATGTTGGGCGAGAGCACCTTGCCAAACGGCGTCTGCAAGGCCCGGCCACCTGCGTAGGGCACGCCGCCGCGCGTCGTGTGGCAGGCCATGCAGTCGCCCGCCTTGGCCAGATAGGCGCCGCGCGCGACCAGCTGATCCTGGCTCAGGGTGCTGGCCACGGGTGGCGGTCCCAGGTCGTCGGCTGGATACAGCAGGAATATGGCGCTGCCGCCGGCAATCAGCAGCAAGCCCGCCGCGATCATCCATTTTTTCATGGCGCCACCTGCGCGCTGGAGCCCGGTACGCCGCCGCAATGCAGCGGCAAGGGCAGGGCGATGCTGCTGGCGGGACGCGCGTCGGCGCTGGCCACTTGCGTGCCCAGCCAGGCCGAGACGGCGCCCACGTCCGCATCCGATAGGCGCTGCGCCACTTGCGCCATGCAGTCGGGAGAGTGGGCGCGGCGGACGCCGTTTTTCCAGGCGCCCAGCTGGGCGTTGATATAGTCGCGGGGCAAGCCCAGCAAGCCGGGGATGGCGGGCGCCACGCCGGCCAGTTGCTGGCCATGGCAGGCGATACAGGCGGGAATCTTTTTGCCGGCGTCGCCGTGCAGCACCAGTTGCTTGCCACGCGCCAGGGCCGTCGTGCCGGCGCTGCTAGGTTGAGCCGGCGGCGGGGCCGGGTGCTGCGCCGCAAAATAGTCGGCGATTTCGCGCAGATAATCGTCAGGCAAGTGTTCCACCATATAGTTCATCATCGGATACTGGCGCCTTCCCTCGCGAAAGTTCAGCAGCTGGTTGTACAGGTAGCCTGCAGGTTTGCCGGCGATGCGGGGAAAGAAGGCATCGTGCTTTTCCTGCTGCGCATGGCAAGACGTGCACGCCTTGATGCGCTGCTCCAGGCTGTCGTGGCTGGCGGAGATGGCAGTGGGCGCGGCGATGGCCAGCACCAGCGCGAGGGGAGAATGCAGTAGCATGGAAAGTCGCATGGAAAGATCACCTGTCTCGTCGGTCTGTGTCGCGTGCCGGTGTTGCTGCCCGGATGTTGTTACCCTAGCATATAACGGGTGCTGTCACTGTGACAGGATCAGTTGTGCAATAAAACTACGGATCAGTTTGAGGAGCAGGGTTGAAACGATATGAGGAATTGGCGGAAGAAGTGGCCGCCATGATCAGCACGCAGCTGTTGCTGCCTGGTGATAAGTTGCCTTCCGTGCGCCAGCAGCATGCGCGCAGGGGCGTCAGTCCGTCGACGGTGTTCCAGGCCTATTATTTGCTCGAAGCACGCGGCATGATCGTCTCGCGTCCCCGCTCCGGCTACTACGTGGCGCCGCAGCGCGCCGCGCTGGCGCCCGAGCCGGACAGTTCCCATCCGCTCGACGCCAGCACCACCGTCGACGTCAGCGACCTCGTGTTCGAGGTGCTGGGCGCCGTGGGGGCGCGCGATATCGTGCCGTTCGGCTCGGCGTTTCCCAGTCCGCACCTGTTCCCGATGGAAAAACTGGCGCGCGCCGTGTCGGCCAGCATGCGCCGCCTCGACCCGTGGAGCACCGTCACGGATTTATCCTTGGGCAATGCGGAACTGCGCCGCCAGATCGCCCTGCGCTACCAGCAGGGCGGCGTGCCCGTTTCCAGCGATGACATCGTCATCACGAATGGCGCGCTGGAAGCGCTGAACCTGTGCCTGCAAGCCGTCACGCGGCCCGGCGACACGGTGCTGATCGAGTCGCCCAGCTTCTATGCGTGTCTGCAGGCGCTGCAGCGGCTGGAACTCAAGGCGGTGGAAATTGCCACCAGCCCGCGCGACGGCGTCGATCTGGCGGCATTGGAAGAATTGCTGCAGCGCCACCAGCCCAAGGCGTGCTGGCTGATGACGAATTTCCAGAATCCCCTGGGCAGCCTGATGTCGCCGGAAAAGAAGCGCGCACTGGTTGAATTGCTGGCGCGCCATGGCGTGCCGCTGATCGAGGATGATGTGTATGGCGAGCTGTACTTTGGCAAGCAGCGTCCGGGCCTGACGAAAAGCCATGACGGTGCGGGCCTGGTGATGCATTGCAGCTCGTTTTCCAAGACCCTGGCGCCCGGTTTTCGCCTGGGCTGGGCCATGGCGGGCCGCTACACGCGCCAGGTCGAGCGCCTGAAGCTGACCACCAGCCTGTCGGCGCCGATACCGCTGCAGATGGCGCTGGCCGATTACCTGGCGCAAGGCGGCTATGACCGCCATTTGCGCCAGCTGCGGCTGACCCTGGCGGCGCAGCAAAACACCATGCTGCAAGCCATTGCCGTGCATTTTCCGCCCGGCACGCGGGTGACGCGGCCGCAGGGTGGTTATTTCGTCTGGGTGGAGATGCCTGCCGGTATCGATGCGCTGGCCTTGCACCGCAGCGCGCTGGCGGCCGGCATCAGCATCGCGCCCGGCCCCATCTTTTCCGCCACGCGCGCGTTTCGCCACTGCATCCGCCTCAATTACGGCCACCCGTGGAGCGCGCAGCTGGAAGCGGCCATCGCCGCGCTGGGGCGGCTGGCGGCGCAGCAACTGGCGCCGTAGGGGAAGTCAGCCGGGACGGCCGGGCAGGGCGAGAAAGGCGCTAAAGTCGGGCGCCACCGTGCTGGTGGTTCCCGTTTCGTGCGACCACAGCACGACCACCGGCTCGCCCGATGGCCCAGGCTGGGCATAGTCGAAACAATAGTAGTCGCCCGTGCCGAATTGCGCGAAGGGCAGCAGGCTGGCGTGATCGATGCCGCTGCCGGCGAAGTTGTCCAGCCACGCCTGCCAGCCTTCGCGGTAGTGGCGGTCTATCGATTCCCAGGTCTTGCGCGGATTGTCCGCGTCGTAGACGGGAAACAAGGTCAGCGCCCCCAGTGCGCGCCCATTGTTGTCCAGCAGCCATGCCGCGTGCGATGGCGGCAACGGGCGGCCCAGTGCCTGCGCGGCTGCGGCGATGGCTGCGGCGCTGGTGCCGGTGCTGTTTTTCTTGCGCATGCGATGGACGGTGGAATCAGGCCGGGGAAGCGGGCGCCGCCGGTGGCGCGGTGGCCGGGCGCGGGGCTTTTTGCGGCGCGACCTTGCCGCCGTCGGCGATCCAGCGGCGGTACACGCGCAGGGCTACTTGCGCATCGTCGGCCGCGTACAGAATCTGCTTTTCCGTCAGGCGCGAGGTGGCCCAGTTGGTGGTGGAGATCTTTTTCGATTTCTGCAGGTGCAGGCCGAAGAATTTGGCCACGGCCGTTTTCGCGCCCAGATCGTTGCGCTGGCCGCCGCGCAGGGCGACGGACAGGTCGAGCACCTGGGCCGGGGCGATGCCCAGCTTGTTGCGCAGGCGCTTGACGTCGTCGGACAGGCCAAAACCCACTTTCAGGGTAGTGGTCGATTCGAGGATGGCTTTGAGTTCCGCGAGGGCCGGCGCCGGCGTGCTGCCCACCTGGAACAGGTAGGCGATGTCGTCGGTGGCCAACTGGATCAAATGCGGTCCCGTGGAGGACTCGCCTTTGACGAACGTCGGCTTCGATTCCGTATCGAAGCCGATGGCGTCCGCTGCCAGCAGGGCGGCCATGGCCGCCTGTGCATCATCGCTGGTGCGTACCAGCTTGACGTGGTCGAGGGCGATGCCTTGATACGGGGGTAGTGGCGGTGCGGCAGCTGTGTCCATGAAACCGGATCAGCCTTTGCGCGAGAATTTCGCGGTCAGCTGATTCAGTTTGTCCAGGCGCAGACGGTTCGCTTCTTCGGCGGCGGCCGCGTCGCGTTCGGCTTTCTTGCGTTCGGCTTCCTTCTTGAAGCGCTGCTGCAATACTTGCGTGGCGTGGTCGCGGTGGGTTTGCGTCACTTCCGCGCCGGCCGTGCCGTCGAGGTCGTAGCGTACCTTGGCTTTTTCCATCACGCGCAGGTAGCGCAGCGAACCCGTGTGGATGCCCAGCGCCGTGCGCATCAGCTTGCGGTCCAGGTCCGGCAGGCGCGCCAGGATCTGCTTGTCGATACCGATCGACAAGGGCAGGCAATCGCGGAATGGCGGGAATTGCTCCTGGAACTGCTTCAGCAGGGCGCGCGCGGTCAGGCCGGCTGGCGCCGGCGTGGTCGCTGCGGCCGGTGCCGCCGCTGGGGCTGCATCGACTGGCGTGTCAGGAGTGGTGGCTTGCTGGTCTGGCGTGGAGCTGGTCATCGACATCATTGGTTGGGCTATAAAAGGGGAGCATAGCACGCGCCACAGGCAAGTGCATTGTCTTTTTTGGCAACTTGACCTGCAATAAGCGGCTGCGCGCGACAGCCGGCACAGCGCGAAATGCGGGAAATGTGTATAATGTCGGCTTGCGCTGATGACTGGACCCTGTTTTTAAAGGTCTGGCTCAGGTGTGCAGGGGATAGGAGCAGTGCGGTGCAGGCCCCCAATTATTAGTATTTTTGATATCAGATATTTTGTTTATCAATTATCCAGATAACTGGCCGTCGTGCATAATCTTGCTCTCCGCTGTGTCTTCACTGAACAACAATAGATTCAAGCCCGTTCTGGTACGGGCTTTTTTTCATTCCGCAATGTACATCGCTTATTTATCTGACCCGGCTTCGGCCCGCCGCTCCCCATGACGGATGCGCGGGCTTTGAACGTCCCGATAGACAGGCGCCGCTGCCGTTAACACGGCAGCCGCAACAATACGCTCCATCGAGTCCGGTTTCGCAGGCTTAGGTGGAATCATTCACTTCGCGCCGACACCATCTGGTCTCGCATTAAGAGATATCTCATGAAGAATACGCCAAAAACTTTAACGTTGTCCGCCAAGGCGCCACGCCCAGCCGCGGCGCCACTTGCCGTACCCAAAACGACTTTATCTTACTTCATCGATAATGCGCAAGCGAATCCGGAAGCCACCGTCACGACGGCGCCGACCGTCGTCACCGTGGTGAAGAAAAGCCGCTCGCGCCTGGCTGCCGTGCCAGCGGCCGAAACGGCTGCGGAAGCGGCCGTCAGCGGCCCGGCCGCCGAGGCTGTTGCCGACGTGACCGAGGCCGCTGAAGCGGCACCGGCCAAAACGCCGAGCGTGAAGATCGCCCCCGGCGTCAAGGCTCCGGCCGCGCCGCGCAAGGTCAGCGAAAGCGCCGCCACGAATAAAGTGGTGACGGCAGCCCGTTCGAAAGTCGTGCGCGCCAAGCCTGAAGCGGCGCCCGTGACCATCATCACCGGCGCGCAAGTGGTCAGCAAGACCACGGACGCCGATGCCCTGGCCGCCATCGACACGTCGAATTACTTCCTGCCGACCGTCAAGGTGCCAGGCCGCCGTGGCCGCAAGCCTAGCGAATTCACGCCGGAAAACGATGAAGTGGCAGCACTCAACGCCGTCGAACGCGCCGAACTGAAGGCCGTCTCGAAAGCGCGCGACCGCAAGGCCAAGGGTGGCCTGGCCGATGCACTGGGCGATCCGGAAGCGTCGGCAGCGGACCTGGAACGCCGCCGCAAGCAGATTACGGGCCTGATCAACATGGGCAAGGAACGCGGTTTCCTGACCTATGCCGAGATCAATGACCAATTGCCGGAAAACATCATCGATCCGGAAGCGATCGAAGGCATCATCGCCACTTTCAACGACATGGGCATCGCCGTCTACGAGCGCGCCCCTGACGCGGAAAGCCTGTTGTTGACTGACAACGTCGCCACCGTCACCAGCGACGATGAAGTGGAAGCGGCTGCCGCGACCGCCCTGTCGACCGTCGACTCCGACTTTGGCCGCACCACCGACCCCGTGCGCATGTACATGCGTGAAATGGGCGCCGTGGCGCTGCTGACGCGCGAAGGCGAGATCGAGATCGCCAAGCGCATCGAAGGCGGCCTGAAAGACATGATCCAGGCCATTTCCGCCTGCCCGACCACCATCGGCGAAATCGTCGCACTGTCGCAAAAAATCGCGCGCGACGAAATCAAGGTCGATGAAGTGGTCGACGGCTTTGTCGATCTGAACGAAAGCAATGCCCCGGCGCCAGCCGCTGCCGCCGCGCCCGCTAGCGCCAGCGGTGACGACGAGGAAGAGGAAGAAGAAGCCGAAGAAGAAGACGGCGACGCCAATGGCGGCGCGGCCGGTTTCTCCAGCGAGCAATTGGCGCAGCTGAAAAAGAATGCGTTGGAGAAATTCAACGTCATTTCGACGCAGTACGACAAGATGCGCAAGGCGCCCGAGGGCTATAACTCGAAAGCCTACATCAAGGCGCAGGAAGCCATTTCGCAGGAATTGCTGGGCATCCGCTTCACGGCCAAGGTCGTTGAAAAGCTGTGCGACACCCTGCGTGGCCAGATGGAAGAAGTGCGCCACATCGAGCGCGCCGTGCTGGAACTGTGCGTGAACAAATGCGGCATGCCGCGCGCCCACTTCATCAAGGTGTTCCCGGGCAATGAATGCGATCTGGAATGGGTTGACCGCGAAGTCGATTGCAAGTATCCGTACAGCGCCATCCTCAGCCGCAACGTGCCTGCCGTCAAGGAACTGCAAAAGAAGATGATCGACCTGCAAGCGCGCGTAGCCCTGCCGCTGGCTGACTTGCGTAAGATCAACAAGCAGATGGCCGCCGGCGAAAAGCGTGCGCGTCACGCGAAACGCGAAATGACGGTCGCCAACTTGCGCCTGGTCATTTCGATCGCCAAGAAATACATCAACCGCGGCTTGCAATTCCTCGATCTGATCCAGGAAGGCAACATCGGCTTGCTGAAGGCCGTCGACAAGTTCGAATACCGCCGCGGCTACAAGTTCTCGACCTACGCCACCTGGTGGATCCGTCAGGCCATCACGCGTTCGATCGCCGACATGGCCCGCACCATCCGCGTGCCGGTGCACATGATCGAAACGATCAACAAGATGAACCGCATCTCGCGCCAGATCATGCAGGAAACGGGCAGCGAGCCGGACCTGGCGACCCTGGCCGTCAAGATGGAAATGCCGGAAAACAAGGTGCGCGAAATCATGAAGATCGCGAAAGAGCCGATTTCCATGGAAACGCCGATGGGCGAAGATGGCGATTCGCAACTGGGCGACTTCATCGAAGACAACACGACTCTGGCGCCGCTGGACGCCGCGCTGCACGCATCGATGCGCAACGTGATCAAGGAAGTGCTCGATTCCCTGACGCCGCGCGAAGCGAAAGTGCTGCGCATGCGTTACGGCGTGGAAATGTCGAACGACCACACCCTGGAAGAAGTGGGCAAGCAGTTCGACGTGACGCGCGAGCGCATCCGCCAGATCGAAGCGAAAGCCATGAGCAAGCTGCGCCAGCCTTCGCGCTCGGACAAGCTGAAAACCTTCCTGACGCAAAACTAAGCGTAGGGCAAGCAAACAAAAAAAGAGGCGCAAGCCTCTTTTTTTTTCGTCCATCCCTAGCGTTGGCTTACATGAAATACGTGCGCTGGCCTCGCAGGCCGGCGCGCAGCTGGTACAGTGCCACGCCGCTGGCGCCGAGGATGAAGGTGAGGAACAGCCAGTCCAATGGATTGCTGCGCTGCGGTGCGGGCGCCGCTTGCGACGGCACGGCGAAGGCCTGGAATTTATGTCCCGTGTAGACGGCGCCGACCACCAGCCCGGCGTCCGTGATCTTGTTGGTCAGGTACAGGCCGTCGTCGCGGCGGCGCACCGTCATCACGCCTTCCTTGTAGACAAAGGTCATCGGTTCAAAGCCATTGATGTTGACGCTGCCGACGACGTGCCCGGCCGCGTTGACCGCCGTGGCGTAGCTGTCGCCCTGGCCGATCATGGCGCCCAGGTCGAGCATGCGCTTGCCGTCCCAGGCAAATGCGTGCCAGCGGCGCTTTTCCGTTTCCGAGGCGCCCACGATCAGGCCTGCATCATTGATGGCGGTGGCTGAACTGATGCGTCCGCCGGGCAGGGTGCCGATTTCCTGCATGCCCGTGCCGGGGCGGTAGACGAAGGCGCGGCGGTAGCCGTCGCCGCGCTGGGCCGTGCCCACCACCACGCCATGTGTGTTCAGGCCGCTGGCATAGCTGCTGGCGCCGCCCAGGGTGCCCAGGTCTTGCAGGCTGAGGTCGGCTTTCGTCACAAAGGCGTGGAAATCGCCGGCGCTGGTATCGGCATAGCCGGCGATCATGCCGTCGCGCGTGATGGCCGTGGCATAGCTGCTGTTGCCGCCCAGGGTGCCCAGGTCGCGCATGCCGCCTGCTGCTTCGAAGCGGAAGGCATGCCAGGCGCCGCTGGCCGTCTGCGCCGAGCCCACCACCACGCCATGGGTATTGATGGCTTTGGTGAAACCTTCATTGCCACCCAGGGTGCCCAGTTCGCGGAGGCGGCCATGCTGATAGGTCACGGCGCGGCGCCGTCCTTCCTCTTCCATGATGATGCCGGCCACCAGCCCTGCCGGGTTCAGGTCGGACGCGATGCTGCCATTGCCATCCTTTTCACCAAAGCCCCGTTCGGCATAGATGGTGGCGCTGGCGGTGGAGACGGCGGCCAGCAGGCACAGGCCGAGCAGTGGGGCGGGGAAGCAGGAGAGCCGTGGCAGCATGATAGTTTCCTCAAGAAAAAAACTAACTATACTTTTTAATGCTGCCAATGCATACTCAATTAGCTACTATTTTTGATAATTTTTGTATTTCGTCATGCCCGGCCGGCGCGCTTTTCCTGGCCCGCGGCAAGCGGATGGCCAGCGCCGTGCCCTGGCCCGCCTGGCTGTCGATGCGCAGCTCGCCGCCCAGGGCGTGGACGCGTTCGCGGATGCTTTTCAGGCCGAAGGCGGCTTTCTTGCCGTGGGCGTCCGGCTGCATGCCGATGCCGTTGTCGCTGATGCGCAGCACGATGGCGTCCGTATCCTGCGCCAGCGCCACTTCCACTTCGCTGGCCTGGGCGTGGCGCACGATGTTCGACAGCGATTCCTGCAGCACGCGGAAGATGGCCGACGTCTGGCGCTGGTCCAGGCCCAGGTCGGGCGCCTCGCTGTCGAGCTTGAGCCGGTAGCGGATGGCGCCGCGGCTTTCCATCTGGCGTATCAGCCATTCCGCCGCCGGACCCAGTCCCAGCTCCAGGGTGCTGGGATGCAAGTCATTGATGATGGTGCGCACGGAGCGGATGGTGGCGTCGATGGTGTCGAGCACGCGCTGGGTGTGGCGGTGCAGGCGCGGGTGGGTGCTGGCCGTGCGCGCGTGCAGCAGCGACACGTCGATGCGCAGCACCATCAGGTTCTGGCCCAGGTCGTCATGGACGTCGAGCGCGATGCGCCGCCTTTCTTCTTCCTTGATGGTCTGCTGGTGGTCGCTCAGTTCGCGCAACTGGGCCAGGGTGCGCTGCAGGTTCTCCTCGTTGCGCTTGCTTTCCGTGATGTCGATGCCCATGGCGATGATCATCTGCGGCCGGCCATCGGCGTCAAATACGGGTTTCTTGTGCGTCTGCACCAAGCGGTTTTCCTGCAGCCGCGCATTCCACACCAGCTCTTCGCGGATGACGACCCTGCGGCTGGCAAAGGCTTCCTGGTCCGCCGCGTGGAACCCCCGGGTCTGGTCCGAGGGAAAGTGCTGCACGTCGCGTCCTTCGGCGATATCCTGGAATCGCACGCCCCATTGCTGCTCGCAAGCCTGGTTCATCAGCAGCATGCGCGAATCGGCATCTTTCAGGAACAGCGACAGGGGCATCATGGAAATGATGTCCTGCAGCCGCTCTTCGCTGCGCGCCAGGGCCGCTTCCGTTTGCGCGCGCATGGCGATTTCCGCGGAGAGCTGCAGATTGACATCGAGCAGCTGGGCCGTGCGCAGGGCCACGCGACTTTCCAGCTCTGCATGGGCGACGGTCAAGGCGTGTTCGGCCCGCTTGTGTTCCGTGATGTCGCTGGCCAGCACGAGAGCGCCCGTCAGGCTGCCTTGCGGGTCGTACAGGCAGCGGCCGCTGATCATGGCCCAGCGCTCCGAGCCGTCGCTGTGCCGGTAACGCAGTTCTCCCATGCAGCTATCCGTGGCTGTCTGGCGCAGCGGACACAGGCGCAGCAAGGTCGCCTCGTCGTGGAATTCCTCCATGGAATGGTTCAGCAGCAGCTCGGCGGGGATGCCCAGCATGTCGCACAGGCGCTGGTTGACGTGCAGGATGCGACCGTGCGCATCCGTTTGCCACATGCCGTCCTGCGCCGTTTCGCTCAGGTCGCGGTAACGCATGGCGCTGGCGTCGAGCTGCTGGCGCGTGCTGGCGAGGCGGGCGCGCAGCCTGCGCATCAGCCACATGGCCGTGCCGGCGGCGCCGGCCAGCAGCAGCGACAGCCAGATGTGTTCCCAGAAGTCGAGCTCCTGCCAGTTGGCACCCGCCAGCCAGCCCAGCATGATCAGGATGAGGGCGGCGCATGCCGAACTCAGCGTTTCAATCGACCATTTGCTCATCCGCGTTCCTGGCGTCATGGTTGGCCACTGCCGTGCGCCTGGCGCCGGAGAGGGTAAAGTATCAACCGCTAGTGTAATACCAAATGTTGCTTTCTTGAGAATATTTTTTCCATTGGGAAAGCAAAAGGGCCGGCCCTTGCGGTGCCGGCCCTGTTTGCCGATGGCAATGCGACCTTATCAGCCCGTGTTGCGCAAGCCGGCCGCCACGCCATTGATCGACAGCTGGATGCCGCGGTGCACCCGTTCGTCGACTTTGCTGGCGCTGGACAGGGCGCGGTTGCGCTTGATCAATTCCACCTGCAAGTGGTTCAGCGGGTCGAGGTAGGCGAAGCGGTTCTGGATCGAGCGGGCCAGCAGCGGATTGCCCGCCAGGCGCTCGGTATTGCCGGTGATCAGCTCCAGGCAGCGCAAGGTGTTGCCATGCTCGTCCGTGATGCGCTTGTAGATGCGTTCGCGCAAGCCCTGGTCCGCCACCAGTTCCGCATAGCGCGAGGCGATCGCCAGGTCCGTCTTGGCCAGCACCATGTCCATGTTCGACAGCAGGGTGGCAAAGAACGGCCATTCGGCGTACATGGCGCGCAGGGTGGCGATCTTGTCATCCTGCGCGGCGCCGTCGGCTTGCTTGATCCACGCTTCGATGGCGCTGCCGAAACCGAACCAGCCCGGCAGCAGCAAGCGGCACTGGCCCCAGGAAAAGCCCCAGGGAATGGCGCGCAAGTCTTCGATGCGCTGGTTGGCCTTGCGCGAGGCGGGGCGCGAACCGAGGTTCAGTTCGGCAATTTCCGCAATCGGCGTGGCCGAGAAGAAATACTCCGTAAAGCCCGGCGTTCCATACACGAGGTGGCGGTAGGCGTGATAGGCGAGGTCAGACAGTTCCGCCATCACGGCTTCGAACTGCGCCAGCTGGCCGTTGCGGGCCGGATTGGCTTCCTGCGGCGCCAGGCTCGCTTCCAGGGTGGCGGCGACCAGCAATTCCAGGTTGCGCCGGCCGATTTCCGCGTTGGAAAACTTCGAGGCGATGATCTCGCCTTGTTCCGTCAAACGGATCTGGCCGTTGACGGTGCCCGGCGGCTGGGCCAGGATGGCTTCGTAGCTGGGTCCGCCGCCACGGCCCACCGTGCCGCCGCGGCCATGGAACAGGCGCAGCTTGACGCCGGCCTTCTGGAAATCGGACACCAGCGCCAGTTCCGCCTTGTACAGTTCCCAGTTCGAGGTCAGGAAACCGCCATCCTTGTTCGAATCGGAATAGCCGAGCATGACTTCCTGCAATTGACCCTGCTTGGCGATTAATTGTTTTACCAAGGGCAAGGCCATGACCTGGCTCATGATGCCGGCCGCGCGCTGCAGGTCGGGTATCGTTTCGAACAGAGGGATGACCATCAGCTCGCAGCTGCTGTCGCCAGTTTGCCAGTCGGTGCGCAGCAAGCCTGTTTCCTTTTGCAGCAGCAATACTTCCAGCAAGTCGGACACGGTTTCCGTGTGCGAAATGATGTAGTTGCGAATCGCCCGCGCGCCGTAGCGCTGGCGGATGTCGCGCGCCGCGCGCAGGATCGCCAGCTCGGAATCCGTCTCCGCGGCGTAGCTGATGTAGGGCGAGTACAGCAGGCGCGGCTGGGCCAGTTCATTCAGCAGCAGCGCCTGCTTGTCTTCCTCGGACAGGGCCGTGTAATCGGCGGCCACGCCGCTTTGCGCGAACAGGTCGGCCAGCACGCGCTCGTGCACGTCGGAGGTCTGGCGCATGTCGAGCGAGGCAAGATGAAAACCGAAGATGTCGGCCGCGCGCGCCAGCGTGGCCAGGCGCGGGCGCACGAGGGCGGCGCCGTGGTGCGATTCGAGCGAGGCGACGATGGTGCGCAGGTCGGCGACAAAGGCGGCCGCGTCCGGGTAGGCGGCGGCCGCGCCCACTTCCTTGCGCAGGATGTTGGTGGCGCCCAGCGCGCGGGCCGTGGCGGCCAGGCGCGCATAGATGCCGATCAGGGCGCGGCGGTACGGCTCGTCGCTGCGGTGCGGCGAGGCGTCCGGCGACTGGTCGGCCAGCGCCTGCAGTTCGGCGCTCACGCCCACCATCAGGGTCGAGACGGACAATTCCGCGCCCAGCGCGTGCGCTTCGTCGAGGTAAAAGTCGAGGATGGTGGTGGCGTGGCGCGCCAGCGCATGCTGCATGGTGCCCGCGTTGACGTTCGGATTGCCGTCGCGGTCGCCGCCGATCCAGCTGCCCATCTGCACGTAGGCGGCGTTGATCGGTTCGATGGTGCCATTGCCGTTCGGGTACTCGGCGGCGATGTCGTCCTCGATGTCGTCGTATAGGCCCGGCAGTTCGCGCAAAAAGGTGATGCGGTAGTAGGACAGGGCGTTTTCGATCTCGTCGGCCACCGTCAGCTTCGAGTAGCGCAGCATGCGCGTCTGCCACAGGGTGGCGACGCGCGAGCGCAGCAGCTGCATGTTGGCGTGGCGTTCTTTCGGCGTCTGCGGCAGGTCGCGCTCGGCCAGCAGGCGGGCGATGTCGTGCTCGGCGTCGAGGATGCTCTTGCGCTGCACTTCCGTCGGGTGGGCCGTCAGCACGGGCGCGATCAGGGCGTCCTGGAAAAAGGTGTCGACGGTCTTGCGCGGCACGCCGGCCATGCGCAGTTTCTTCAGCGCGAAGCTGACGCTGCCCTTTTGCGCGCTGGATCCTGCCAGCAGGTGGGCGCGGCGGCGGCGGATGTGGTGCTGGTCTTCCGCGATGTTGGCCAGGTGCGAAAAGTAGGAAAAGGCGCGCACGACGGAAATCGTCTGTTCGCGGCTCAGTTCCTTGAGCATGGCGTCGAGTTCCAGCGCCGCGTCCGCGTCCGCTTCGCGGCGGAAGCGCACGGACGTCTGGCGTATGGTTTCCACCACATTGAAGACGGCGTCGCCCTCTTGTTCCCGCAGCACGTCGCCCAGCAGGCGGCCCAGCAGGCGGATGTCTTCTTTCAGTGGCGCGTCCTTGTCGGAACCGGCCGCTGGAACTATTTCTGGTGCTACTGCGTCATTGAGCATAATAAAGAACCAAAGTAAGTGTAAAAGCAAGGGAATGTGGATCGCACCGGGCGTTTGGCCGCAGAGGGGAGGGGGCGCATGATAAAATTTGTGGTCTTCAACATGGACGCTAGCCTGACTTGGCCGTTTAGGCCAAGGGATAACGATTATAGCGACGCCGGGCGCCATTCCGATATAAATTGATATCGGACGGGCGAATTGGCAACGATAATGACAACGACAGCCACAGCGAAAGAACTTGTTTTGAAAGCATCCGAATTGACCCCGAACGAATTGAATATTCCTGCCCGCCTGGTGATCGCCACGCGCGAGAGCCGTCTTGCCATGTGGCAAGCTGAACACGTGCGCGCGCGTCTGGCCGCCCTGTATCCGCAGTGTAGCGTTGAAATTCTTGGCATGACCACACGCGGCGACCAGATTCTGGACCGCGCCCTGTCCAAGGTAGGCGGCAAGGGCCTGTTCGTCAAGGAGTTGGAAGTGGCGATGGAAGAAGGCCGCGCCGACCTGGCCGTGCATTCGCTCAAAGACGTGCCGATGGAGTTGCCGGAAGGCTTTGCCCTGGCCGCCATCCTCGAGCGTGAAGACCCGCGCGACGCGTTCGTCTCGAACGACTACGCCAGCCTGGCCGAGCTGCCGCACGGCGCCATCGTCGGCACCAGCAGCCTGCGCCGCCAATCGCTGATCGCCGCGCGCTATCCGCACCTGACGATTTTGCCCCTGCGCGGCAACCTCGATACGCGCTTGGGCAAGCTGGACCGTGGCGATTACGCGGCCATCATCCTGGCCGCCGCCGGCCTGAAACGCCTGGGACTCGAATCGCGCATCCGCGCCGTGCTGGCGCCGGAAGACAGCCTGCCAGCGGCAGGCCAGGGCGCCATGGCGATCGAAATCCGCAGCGGCCGTGCTGACGGCGCCGACCTGGTGCGTCTGCTGGCGCCGCTGAACCACGCGGCCACGGCGCAAGCCGTCACGGCCGAGCGCAAGGTATCGAAGATTTTCGGCGGTAGCTGCCAGATTCCGCTGGCCGCCTTCGCCACCGTCGAAGGCGAACAGATGCGTTTGCGCGCCATGGTCGCCACGCCGGACGGCGCGCGCATGGCCAGCGCCGAGCTTGAAGGCCCAGCCAGCGCGCCGGAACAGCTGGGCGAGCAAGTGGCAGAATTGCTGCGCGGGCAAGATGCCGCCGGCATCCTCGCCTCGTGTGCCGTCACGCCCGACAACCATGAAGGCCTGGCGCCGCATGCCTGACACCGTGGTGATCACGCGGCCCGCGCAACAAGCGGGGCCGCTGGCCGCCAGGATCGCGGCGCTGGGCTTGCCCGTGCAGCTGCTGCCGCTGCTGGAAATCCACGCGCTTGACGGCGCGGACGAATGCGCGCAGCTGCAAGCCGTGCTGGCGCGCCTGCGCGATTACGACTTGGTGGCCTTCGTCTCGCCGAACGCCATTGACTGCGTCTTTGCGCACCTGCCCGCCTGGCCGGCAGGCTTGCCGCTGGCGGTGGTGGGCGAGGGCAGCAAGATGGCCCTGGCCGCGCATGGCGTCACGGATGCCAACGCCAGCATTACCAGTCCGCTGGACACGGCGCGCAGCGATTCCGAACATTTATTGCTGGCGCTGGACTTGCCGGCCCTGCGCGGCAAGCGCGTGCTGATCGTGCGTGGCGATGGCGGACGCGATTACCTGGCCGACGGCTTGCGCGCGGCCGGCGCCGACGTCGAGTTCGTCACGGCTTATCGGCGCAAGGTGCCGACGCTGACGCCGGCCTTGCGGGCGACCCTGGAAAATCTGTTGCAGCATAATAATGACTGGATCATCACCAGCTCGGAAGCGCTGCGCGGTTTGCTGGCGCTGCTGGGCCAAATGGATGCTGAAAAGACGGCTGTTGTGAAAATGCAACAGCAGCATCTGATCGTGCCGCACGCCCGCATTGCACAAACGGCGGCGGCCCTGGGTTTCGCCCGTGTCACCCTGACAGGATCAGGCGACGCAGGAGTGCTCGCCGCGTTACAATCACGACCATGAACGAAATGCCTACACTCTCCGAACCGAATGCAACGCCTGGCAGCGCCGTGAAGACGGCGCCGCAGGCGGCCGACCAACCTGCCGGCCGCGCGCCGACCCTGCTGGAACAGCTGCAAAAGCCCATGAGCATCGCCGTCATCGTGCTGGCCGTGCTGCTGGCTGCGCAAAGCTGGTCGACCAGCAAGCAGATCCGCAACCTGCGCGAAGAAGTGGCCAAGCGCCTGCAAAAGGGCGACGTCAGCAACGCCGAAACGGGCGTGCTGGCGCGCAACGTGCAAGAAGGCACGAAAGAGCTGGAAATCAAGGTGGGTGCGCTGGAAAACCGCCAGAGCGAAACCCAGAGCCAGCAGCTGGCCCTGGAACAACTGTATAACGACTTGTCGAAGAACCGCGACGAGTGGGCGCTGACGGAAATCGAGCAAGTGCTGTCGACGGCCAGCCAGCAGCTGCAACTGGCCGGCAACGTGCCCGGCGCACTGATCGCCCTGCAAAACGCGGACCGCAGCCTGTCGCGTTCCGACAAGCCGCAATTCATCACCATCCGCCGCGCCATCGGGCGCGACATGGAAAAACTCAAGGCCCTGCCCAGCGTCGATTCGACGGGCGTGGCCCTGCGCCTCGACGCCGTGATCGCCCAGGTCGATTCCCTGCCGATGCTGTCCGACGAAACGCCGGCCTTGCCGGCCGCGCCGGAAAAAACCGGCAAGGCCAAGCCCGTGCGCGACGCCGCCGGCAAGCTGGTAGGGCCGCCCGCGCCGGAACCGCTGCTGCAAAAAGTGCGCGACGGCTTCAATACCTGGAGCGGCGACATGTGGGCCGACGTGCGACAATTGATCCGCATCCGCCGTGTCGATACGCCGGAGGCGCTGATGCTGTCGCCGACGCAATCGTATTTCTTGCGTGAAAATGTCAAGCTGCGCCTGCTCAATGCCCGCATGGCCTTGTTGTCGCGCAATGAAACGGCTTTCCGCAACGACTTGATCGCGGCGCAGGATGCGCTGGCCAAGTATTTCGACACCCGCGCCAAGAGCACGCAGACGGCGCAAGCCCTGCTGCGCCAGGTGCAGGGCAGCAACCTGGCCATCGAGATGCCAACCTTGTCCGACAGCCTGACGGCTGTGCGCAACTACAAAGCGAAGTCCTGAGCCCATGCGTCTATTTCTCTGGTTACTCGCCCTGATGGCCGCGGCGATCGGTATCGCCGTGACGGCCCGTTTCAATCCCGGCAACGTGGTGCTGTTCTATCCGCCGTACCGCATCGACTTGTCGCTGAACTTCTTCCTGCTGCTGCAGGTCGTGCTGTTCGTGCTGCTGTACCTGCTGGTGCGCGCCGTGCGCGCCACCGTGCGCATGCCGGCGCAAGTGGCGGCCTACCGCCAGCGCAAGCGTGAGCGCGACGGCAACAAGGGCTTGCGCGAAGCCTTGAAAGCCCTGTTCGAAGGCCGTTTCGGCCATGCCGAGAAGGCCGCCTTGCGCGCCGCCGAGCTGGAAGAAAACGCCGGCCTGGCCGCGCTGATCGGCGCGCGCGCCGCACACCGCATGCGCCAGTCCGAACGCCGCGACAGCTGGCTGTCCCGCGTCGAAGGCGATGCCAGCCTGAAGACGGCCCGTTTGATGACGGTGACGGAATTGCTGGTCGACGACCACCAGCCGGAAGCGGCCCTGGCCGCCGTGCGCGAACTCAATGCCAGCGGCACGCGCCACATCCACGCGCTGCAATGGTCGTTGAAAGCCGAGCAGCAGGCAAAGAACTGGCCGGAAGTGCTGCGCCTCGTGCGTTCGCTCGACAAGCACCGCGCCCTGCATCCGGCCCTGTCGTCGCGCCTGCGCGAACTGGCCTACGACCATTTGCTGTCCGACCCGTCGCATGACGCCGAATCCCTGATGCGCGTGTGGTCCACCGTGCCGAGCGCGGACCGGGTCAAGCCGTATATCGCCTGCCGCGCCGCCACGGCCCTGAATGCGCGCGGCCTGCACGATGAAGCGCGCCTCGTGTGCGAAGAGTCGCTGGCCGCCGACTGGGACGAGAGAGTCGTGCGCGCCTACCGCGAAGCGGCGGCGCCAAGCGGCACGCCGGCCCTGCTGCTGCAGATCGAGCATTGCGAGCAATGGATGAAACAGCGTCCGCTGGACGCGGAACTGGCGCTGACCCTGGGTACCTTGTGCCTCAAGCAAAAACTGTGGGGCAAGGCCCAGCGCCACCTGGAGCAGGCTTTGTCGGACGCGAACGAGCCGCAAATGGTGCGCGACGCCCACCTGAAGCTGGCGCAGATGCACGATGCCTTGCAGCAGACGGAACAGGCTGCCGCGCATTACCGGCAGTGCGCACTGGCGACCATCCTGTAAGCCACTTGTTTCTTCAGACGTAAAAAAGCCGTTCAGTGCAGACTGAACGGCTTTTTTTTGCGCTGCTACTTTACTTCTTCGCGCTTTACTTCTTCGGTACTGCTGCAGTGCCTTCCGGCAAGGAATATGCGACCAGGGTGTCGCTCATCTTCGTGCCCAGCGAACCGTGGCCGCCGGCCATGACGACGACGAACTGGCGTCCCGATTTGTTCGACACATAGCTCATCGGCGTAGCCTGGCCGCCGGCTGGCAAGCGGGCTTTCCAGATGACTTTACCGTTGCTTACGTCGTAGCCGCGGATGTAGTAGTCGAGCGTGCTGCTGAGGAAGGTCACGCCGCCACCCGTGGTGACCATGCCGCCCAGGCTAGGGACGCCCAGTGGCAGCGGGATCGGCACGGGACCGCTGTCGCGCGTGGTGCCGTTCTTGTGCATCCACACTTTTTTCATTGTGCGCAGGTCGACGGCGGCCACATAGCCCCACGGCGGTGCCTGGCATGGGAAGCCCAGCGGCGACAGGAAGGCCTTGATTTCCACGGCGAACGGGACGCCCGTCTGCGGCTGCAAGCCCATTTCGCCACCCGTGCCGCCCTTGGCCGTCGTTTCCGCACGCGGCACGAGTTTTTCCAGGAAGCCCATGTAGTCTGGGTTGACGATCAACAACTGGCGCACGGGGTCGATGGCCGCGCCACCCCATTCGAAGATGCCGAGCGGGCCAGGGGAGATGACGGCGCCCTTGCCAGCCGTTTGCGGCGTGAACGGGCCTTCATAGCGGCGTTCCTTGAAGATGATGCGGCAGGCGAGCTGGTCGAACGGCGTGGTGCCCCACATGTCCGCTTCGCTGATATTGCGCTCAGGCAAGAAGGTCAGGGCTGAGAACGGCTGCGTGGGCGACAGGGTGTCGCCAGCGGCAGGATTGCTCGTTGGCACGGGTTTTTCCGGCGCCGGCACGACCAGGCTGCCATCGCGGCGGTCGATCACATAGATGTCGCCGCGTTTTGTTGTGGCCACGACGGACGGCACTTTGCCTTTCGGCGTGTCGATGTCGACCAGCGACGGCTGGCCGCCGATATCCATGTCCCAGATATCGTGGTGCACGGTCTGGTACACCCAGCGCACTTTACCAGTCGCCAGGTCCAGCGCGACGATGGCGCTGTTGAATTTCTCGCCATTCTTGTTGCGGTTGCCGCCCCAGGTGTCGGGGGTTTCATTGCCCATCGGAATGTAGACCATGCCCAGCTTTTCATCGATGCTGGCCACGCCCCAGGAATTGGGCGAGTTGTTGGTGTAGTTTTTGCCTTCAGGGAAAGGCGCGGTATCTTCCGGCGTGGCCGGATCCCAGTTCCATATCAGCTTGCCGGTGACGGGATCGTAGCCGCGGATCACGCCCGATGGCTCTTCCGTCGAATGGTTGTCCGTCACGCTGGCGGCGATCACGGCCATTTTCTGCGACACGGCCGGCGGCGAAGTCGGCATCAGGAAACCGCGCTTGATCATGGCCATGTTTTTATACAGGTTGACGACGCCGTTGTTGCCAAAGCTCTTGCACGACTCGCCCGTATCGGCGTTGACGGCAATCATGGTGCCATCCATGGTGGGTGCCAGGATGCGGCGCGGGCATTCCATGCTGGCAGCTTCGGGGGCCGGGTTGTTCTTCGCGCGGCCCGCGTTCACGTCCCAGTACGCCACGCCACGGCAGATCATGTGCTGGTAGCTGGCCGCGTCGCGGTTGATCTTCGGATCGTGGCGCCAGATTTCCTTGCCCGTGTCCGGGTTCAGCGCGATGACGATGTTGTGCGGCGTGCACAGGTACAGCATGTCATTGACCTTCAGCGGCGTGACTTCGTTGGCGATCTCGCCCGGGTCGTTCGGACCCTTGAAGTCGCCCGTATGATAGGTCCAGGCTTCTTTCAGGCCGGAAATATTGGCGGGCGTGATCTGTGCGGCCGGGGCATAGCGGTCGCCATAGCCGGAGCGGCCATAGGCGGACCAGTCGTTGTGCTCGACGCCGGGCGCCAGGTCGCCCGTGGCGGTGGCGGCCATGTTTTCGGCTGGCACTTCGCCATGCAGGTCATGGTAGTCCTGGAACAGGGCGATGACGCCGGCGATGACGGTCAGGGCCACGGCGGCGGAGAGCGCCGTCTTGCCCGCTTGGCCCTGTTTCTCTGCGGCGGCTGGCGCCAGGCGGCGGCTGACGAAGGGCAGCAGCAGCCAGACGGCGGCGGCAAACCAGATGTCGAGGCGCGGCAGCAATTGCCACCAGTCGAATTTCACTTCAATGACGGACCAGATGAGAGTGGCGAGCAGCAGCAGCGCCATGAACGGTTGCGCGCTGCGCTTGCCTTTGAAGACGAGCACGCCTGCGATCAGCATGCCTATGCCGGCCAGCAAGTAGTACCAGGAGCCGCCTAGCGTGGCCAGCCAGATGCCGCCGCCCAGCAGGGCGAGGCCAAACAGAATGAAAATAACGCCGGTGACCTTTAATAAAGGCCCGGACCGAAAAGAGGGAATCATCATATTCCTTTTTGCAAGGATTTATCGGTGGCGCGTGATGCGCCATATTGAATCTAGCGAAGGCTTTGTTTGCAGAGTATGCGAAGTTTTGGAAACACCAGAATGTGACAGTTTATCAGAATTGATGATTGTCTTCTGGTCGCGCCGTTTTTTGGCAGGGCCGCCATTTGAATAAATAAATGCTTCAAATAAGCGCAAAAATTATGCTGGAAGAGGGAATTCCCTGGCTGAAGGGGTGTATTGACGCGGCTGCGTCGTCATGCACCCGCATTGTGGGGAGAATAAAATTGACGCTGTTGTTATAAGTGGCTGCATAAAATGCAATATCAAACATAATAACCATGTCTGCCGTATGGTGATATTGAAATGAAAATACGCGGATATTCCCGGTATTAACTCGGGAATTGCCGTAGTAATGCTTAAGTGTTTCTACTTATTATTTCCAGTGGCCTGTTTATTCTTTCGATGGCAGGCTGCGCGGGCCAGCATGCCATGCACGCCACTGTTGCTGGCAGGACGCGTGAATCGCCGGCAGGGCGCTGCTGCATCGCACAAGCGGCCCGTACTTCGCTATAATTACGCGGTTAAAACACCACCCGCTAATGAGGAATCCCATGAGTTTGAATAACGTCTCTTCCGGCCGCGACCTGCCGAACGATTTCAACGTCGTCATCGAAATCCCGATGAATGCCGATCCGATCAAGTACGAAGTCGACAAGGAAAGCGGCGCGATCTTCGTCGATCGCTTCATGGGTACCGCCATGCATTACCCGTGCAACTACGGCTACGTGCCAAACACCCTGTCGCCGGACGGCGACCCGGTTGACGTGCTGGTCATCACCCCGTTCCCGCTGATTCCAGGCGTAGTCGTGCGCTGCCGTCCTATCGGCGTGCTGAAAATGACCGACGAGTCGGGCGAAGACGCGAAAGTGCTGGCCGTGCCAGTCGACAAGGTCCTGTCGATCTACAGCCACTGGCAAAAGCCGGAAGACTTGAACGAACTGCGCTTGCGCCAGATCCAGCATTTCTTTGAGCACTACAAGGATCTGGAAAAAGGCAAATGGGTCAAGATCGACGGCTGGTATGGTCCTGAAGTGGCCAAGGAAGAAATCCTGAACGGCGTTGCCGCGTTCAAGGCTGATGCCGCCAAAGCCTAAGAACACCCAGTAGGAAAAACGCTCCCCGCCAGTCATGGCCGGGAGCGTTTTTTTATGCGCGAAACGGGCTGTGCTCGTTCAATTCATCGAGGTAGGCATCGATGCCGCCCCGTTCGCGTTCGAGGAAGCGCTGCACGGCATCTGAAAACGCGGGGTGCGCCAGCCAGTGGGCGGACCAGGTCTTTTGCGGCAGGAAGCCGCGCGCCATCTTGTGCTCGCCCTGGGCACCCCCTTCGAAAGTGGCGATGCCGTTGGCGATGCAGAATTCCAGCGGCTGGTAGTAGGCCGTCTCGAAATGCAGACAGGGCACGTGCTCGAGCGCGCCCCAGTAGCGGCCATACAGGGTGTCAGCCGTGTGGATCACTAGCGAAGCGGCAATGGCCCGGCCCTCGCGTTCGGCGATCACTAATAGAATGTTTTCCGGCATGCTGGCGCCGATGCGGCGGAAGAACTCCAGCGACAGATAGGGCGAGGAGCGATGTTCCGCATAAGTATTGCTGTAGCAGCGGTGGAACAGCTGCCAGTCCGCATCCGTTGCCTCTGTCCCGCGCACCTGGCGCATGGTGACGCCCGCGTCAATTACCTTGCGCCGCTCGGCGCGGATATTCTTGCGCTTCTTGTGTTCCAGGGTGGCGAGGAATTGCTCGAAATCCGTGTAGCCGGGATTGAGCCAGTGAAACTGCACGCCACTACGCATCAGGTAGCCAGCTTCTTCCAGCTGGCGCGCCTCGCTTTCCGGCGGGAACAGGATGTGGCAGGACGACACGTCGGCCGCTTGCTGCTGGGCTTGCAGGAATGCCTGCAGGGCAGCGCGCGCTTGGCCATCGCGGGCCAGCAAGCGCGTGCCGCTCACGGGCGTAAATGGGATCGCCGACAACAGTTTCGGGTAATATTCGAGACCATGTTGCCGATACGCGTCGGCCCAGGCCCAGTCGAACACGTATTCGCCATACGAGTGCATTTTGAGGTACAGGGGCAGGGCGGCGGCCAGCACCTCGCCTTGCCACAGCACCAGGTAATTCGGCTGCCAGCCCGTGTCCGCGCTGGCGCAGCCGGACTCGTGCAGCGCGTGCAAAAAGGCGTAGGAAAGGAAGGGAGTGGCCTCCGCCTGGCTTGCCAGTAGTTCGGACCAGGCCGCTTCGCCAATTTCAGCCAGGGTAGTGACGATAGCCGTGCGATAATTCATTGTTGTAGTGTGCATTCATCACTCTCGGGGCGCCGCCACCGGCCTGCGCGCCCCTGTCTTGTTTAATAGAACGAAAATATCCATCATCATCATGACAGTCAAAGTCGCAATTGCTCAAATGAATAGTACGGTCGGCGATCTGGCCGGCAACCGTGCCAAGATCTTCGACCTTTCCCGTCGCGCGTTCGAGGCGGGCGCCGATATCGTGCTCACGCCGGAACTGTCGCTGGTCGGCTATCCACCCGAGGACTTATTGCTGCGCAATGCATTCTACGCAAAAACGCAGGAAGCGTTTGCGGGACTGGCTGCCGACCTGGCCCAGTTCAAGGATCTGCACGTGGTGGTGGGCTTGCCCCTGCAGGACGAAAAGGGCGTGCGCCACAATGCCGCCTCCGTGCTGCTGAATGGCGAAGTGCTGGGCACCTACCGCAAGCACGACTTGCCGAACACGACTGTATTCGATGAAAAGCGTTATTTCACGTCGTCGGACCAGGCTTTCGTCTTCGGCGTAAAAGGCGTGCGCTTCGGCATCAATATCTGCGAAGACACGTGGTTCGAGCACGCACCGATGCGCGCCCGCGCGGCCGGCGCGCAAGTGCTGCTGGTGCCGAATGGCTCGCCCTACCACATGAACAAGCAGCATCTGCGCTATGAAACCATGCGCAAGAATGTCAGCGCGCAAGGCATGGCCCTGGTGTACGCCAACCTGGTCGGCGGCCAGGATGAACTGATTTTCGACGGCGACTCGTTTGTCATGGATGCGGCCGGCACGATTTGCGCCCAGCTGCGCCACTTCGAGGAAGACTTGCAACTGGTCGAGTTCGACGGCGCCTCGCCCGTGCCGCAGCCGCTGGCCACGCCATTGACCACCGAAGCGCAGGTGTACCAGGCGCTGGTGCTGGGCGTGCGCGACTATATAGTCAAGAACGGCTTCCCTGGCGTGCTGATCGGCATGTCGGGTGGCGTCGATTCCGCCCTGACCCTGGCCATCGCCGTCGATGCGCTGGGCGCCGACAAGGTGCGCGCCGTGATGATGCCGTCGCAATTTACGGCCGATATCTCGTGGATCGATTCACGCGACATGGTAAAACGCCTCGATGTGCGCTACGATGAAATTCCGATCAAGCAAACCTTCGACGCTTTCCGCGCCACCCTGGCTGATGAGTTCGCCGGACTGGCGGAAGACGCGACGGAAGAGAACATCCAGGCGCGCATCCGCGGCACCTTGCTGATGGCCCTGTCGAACAAGCATGGCAGCATCGTCTTGACGACGGGCAACAAGAGCGAGATGGCGGTCGGTTATTGCACCCTGTACGGCGACATGGCGGGCGGCTTTGCCGTGATCAAGGATATTGCCAAGACGCTCGTGTACCGTTTGTGTGCGTACCGCAACAGCATCTCAAGCGTGATCCCCGAGCGCATCCTGACGCGCGGACCGTCGGCCGAATTGCGCGCCGACCAGCTGGACCAGGATTCCTTGCCAGCGTATGAAATACTCGATGGCATCATGCAGATGTATATGGAAGAAAACCGGCCGATCGCCGACATTATCGAGGCAGGCTACCCGCCGGCCGACGTGGCGAAAATCACGCGCCTGATCAAGATCAATGAATACAAGCGGCGCCAGTCGCCGGTGGGCATCCGCGTCACGCACCGTGGCTTCGGCCGCGACTGGCGCTACCCCATTACGTCGAAGTTTTACGAATAACGTGGGGAACCCCGCCAAACCTACTGCGCAGCTCACTACCGGGCATCCGTTGCTCACCGTACTAAAGTACGGCTCCGCTACTCAACCCGGTATTGAACTTGCTCGCTACGGTTTTGCGGGGTCCCGTTAAGCCAGCTAATGAAGAACTGACGATTACCAATAAGGAGAAAGCCATGAAACAGATTACCGCCATCATCAAACCATTCAAGCTCGACGAAGTACGCGAGGCCCTGGCCGATGTGAACGTGACGGGCTTGACCGTGACGGAAGTGAAGGGCTTTGGCCGCCAGAAAGGCCATACCGAGCTGTACCGTGGCGCCGAGTACGTGGTCGACTTCTTGCCGAAAGTCAAAGTGGAAGTGGTGGTGGACGACAGCGTGTCGGAACTGGTGGTCGACGCCATCATCAAGGCGGCCCGCACGGGCAAGATTGGCGACGGCAAGATCTTCGTGCGCGATGTGGAGCAGGTGATCCGTATTCGCACCGGAGAGACGGGCCCGGACGCGGTGTAAGTCTGGGTCAACAGTGTTGTCGGATTACGGCTCTTCGAGCCTGATCCGACCTACGCGATGTATCGCTTATCTGGCCGTAGGTCGGCTTAGCGCGCCCGCGCGTAAGCCGACATGCCTCGCCAACAACGTTGCCGCTTGGCGTATCAACGCCCCAGCCGCATATCGAATTTCCAGCATATCAGGCGCAAAATCGTGATGCCGCTGGCGCTGGTCCACAGCGCGAAGTCGTGCTGGGCGCCGAAGTGCATCTGCAATAAATAAGCCCAGCAGCCGAAAAACGCGCAGATGGCGTACGGTTTGCCGTCGCGGAACACCATCGGTACTTCGTTGCAGACGATGTCGCGCATCACGCCGCCGAAAATCCCCGTAATCACCCCCATCATCGACGCGATGAAGAGCGGCATGCCGGCGCGCGTCGCTTCGGCCACACCCGCGATGGCGAACATGCCCAGGCCGATGGCGTCGGCGATGACGATCAGGCGTTCCGAGACGATCTGGCGCAAGTGCTGGATCAGGGGCGCGGCCGTCAGGGCCAGCACGAAGATGAGAATCGCGTATTCCTGGTGCGAAACCCAGAACAACGGCCGCTTGTCGAGCAGGATGTCGCGCAAAGTCCCCCCGCCAAATGCCGTGATGAAGGCCACGACGAACACGCCGACCAGGTCCATGCGCTTGCGGCGCGCTTCGATGAAGCCGGAAAACGCGCCCACCAGGATGGCGATGACCTCAATGATCTTGATCAGCGAGCCAGGCGGCAATTGGGGTGGCATCATGGGTGGAGCGCGTGCACGAGACGCTAAGCAGGAAATAATTGTTACAGGTTAACATGACACGGCCCCGAATGGTGACAAACGGGGCCGTGTGCGAGAGCTAACTTGTTACTGAATTGTAATTTCTTGCTGCGGTGCTCAGCGGATGGGCTGCAGGGCGGAAGAAAGCAATACGACCAGCGCGCCATCGCCCCCTTCGGAGCGGCGCGCCTGGCAAAAGGCGATGACTTCATCCTTTTGCACGAGCCAGCTGTGCACCATCGATTTCAAGACCGGTTCCTGGCCTTTCGAGCCAAAACCCTTGCCGTGGATGACGCGCACGCAGCGCAGCTTGCGCCGCGTCGCCTGGTTCAAAAAGGCGCCGATGCCGTCGCGCGCCTCGTCGCGGCGCAAGCCGTGCAAGTCCAGCTCATCCTGGATGGGCCAGTGCCCCTTGCGCATCTTCTTGATCACATCCGGTCCCACGCCGGGGCGGGCGTAGTTCAGGGCCGGATCGTTTTCCAGGTAATGGTCGACTTCGAACAAGTCCGACAGCGACTCGCGCAGCACGGCCGCATCGTCCTCTTCCGGAGACAACTTGCGCGCCGGCTGCTGGGCCGCCATGGTGCCCGTCTTGGGCAGGCTGGGCACGTAGCGGTCCGACTCGGGCAGGCGCTTGACGCCGCCGATGCTGGCCTTGAACAGATTGCTCTCCACGGCCTGCACCTTGACCTGCTGGGCGCGCTCAGCCGCGGCTTGCGCGCGTGCATCGGCCTGCTCCTTGAGCTGCTTGCTGACCGCTTTCAGGTCGGCAAAGTCTTTCATCGACGCCATGCGACGCTTACTCCTGGCCTTCCAGGTAGCGCTGGGCATCCAGTGCTGCCATGCAACCCGTGCCGGCGCTGGTGATGGCCTGGCGGTAGATATGGTCTTGCACGTCGCCGGCGGCGAACACGCCCGGTGCGCTGGTGGCGGTGGCCATGCCTTCCAGGCCCGTCTTGGTCTTGATGTAGCCGTTGTGCATGTCCAGCTGGCCTTCGAAGATGCCCGTGTTCGGCTTGTGGCCGATGGCGATGAACACGCCGTGCACGGAGAGCGCTTCGACCTTGCCATCGATGGTGGACTTGATGTTCAGGCCCGTCACGCCGCCTTCGTTGCCTGTCACTTCATCCAGAGTGTGGTTATATTTCAACACAATCTTGCCCTCGGCAACCTTGGCGTTCAGGCGGTCGATCAGGATCGCTTCCGCGCGGAACTTGTCGCGGCGGTGGATCAGGGTGACTTTATTGGCGATGTTCGACAGGTACAGCGCTTCTTCGACGGCCGTGTTGCCGCCGCCGACAACGGCCACTTCCTGGTTGCGGTAGAAGAAGCCATCGCAGGTGGCGCAGGCGGACACGCCCTTGCCCATGAATTCCGCTTCCGATGGCAGGCCCAGGTATTGCGCGGATGCGCCCGTGGCGATGATCAAGGTGTCGCACGTGTATTCGTGGCTGTCGCCCTTCAGGCGGATCGGCTTTTCATTGAGGAAAGTAGTGTGGATGTGGTCAAACACGATTTCCGTATTGAAACGCTCGGCGTGCTGCAGCAAGCGCTGCATCAGGTCCGGGCCTTGCACGCCCATCGGGTCGCCGGGCCAGTTTTCCACGTCGGTGGTGGTCATCAACTGGCCGCCCTGTTCCACGCCGGTAACCAGCATCGGGTTCAGGTTGGCGCGGGCGGCGTAGACGGCGGCGCTGTAGCCGGCTGGGCCGGAGCCGAGGATCAAAACGCGGGCGTGTTTGGTAGTGGTCATGGGAGGCTTCTCTATGAGTGGGGTCTATCCGAATTGGGGGCATACGCGCGAAGAACAAGGGCGTATTGCGCTTGCGCAAGCAATCCACGATTATAGACCAAGCCGCCTGTAGCGACGAATCGTGGGGCCGTCCGGGGCATATATGGCTTAGAATACTTCCTTATTATGGGAAATTCCCTTTCAGAAACATTTTTCACCTTGCAGCGCTTCCCAGAATGACTAAACCAGCCCAGGCCAATCAAAATAGCTACACCCGAAAACCGGTCGAACGCCGGCCCCTGCCCAACCGGCTGGTGCGGCTGCTGTCCGAGGCGCGCTGGTTCGCGCTGGCCGCGTTTGCCCTGTATTTCGTGCTGATACTGGCCAGCTTCAACAAGCTCGATCCCGGCTGGTCGCACGCCACCAACGTCGACAAGGTCGCCAACCTGGGCGGCAAGCTCGGCGCGACCTTTTCCGATCTGTTGCTATATATCTTCGGCTTTTCCGCCTGGTGGTGGTGCGTGTGGCTGCTGCGTACGGTGTGGCATGGCTATCGTCGCCTGAGTAAGCGCTTCCTGCTGGAAGAGGAAGAGGTGGAGCGCGAGCACCACGTCGAGATGCTGATCCGCATCGTCGGCTTCTCCATCATGCTGATCGGCAGCATGGGCCTGGAATACCTGCGCATGGCGAAAAGCCTGCACGTGCAGCTGCCGCGCGATCCCGGTGGCGTGCTGGGCCAGTTGGTGGGCCATTCGGCCCACGTGGCCTTTGGTTTCACGGGCGCCACTTTATTACTGTTGCTGCTGTTCGGCCTGGGCTTTTCCCTGTTCTTCCACGTATCGTGGCTGCAAGTGGCCGAACGCATCGGCGGCGCCATCGAAGACGCTTTCAACTGGTTTGTGCTGCGCTACCAGGACCGCGAAGACCGCCGCCAGGGCGAAGTGGCTGCCGTGCGCCGCGACGAAGTGGTGGTGATCGAGCGGGCCAAGCATGTGGAAAAACATGTGGCCGCGCCGCCCGTCAAGATCGAGCCGCAAGTGGTCACTGTCGTGAAATCCGAGCGCGTGGAAAAGGAGCGCCAGGCGCATCTGTTTGAAACCCCCGGCGACGGCAAGCTGCCGCCGCTGTCCTTGCTCGATGAAGCGCCACCTGTGGTGGAGACGGTTTCCGTGGAAACCCTGGAGTTTACGAGCCGCCTGATCGAAAAGAAATTGTCGGACTTTGGCGTGGATGCCAAGGTAGTGGCCGCTTACCCCGGCCCTGTGGTGACGCGCTATGAAATCGAGCCGGCCACGGGCGTCAAAGGCAGCCAGATCGTCGGCCTGGCGCGCGACCTGGCCCGTTCGCTATCCCTGACTTCCATCCGTGTGGTGGAAACCATTCCCGGCAAGAATTACATGGCCTTGGAGCTGCCGAACAGCAAGCGCCAGATCGTGCGCCTGACGGAAATCCTCGGCTCCAAGGTCTACAACGATGGCGTGTCCAGCCTGACGATTGCGCTGGGCAAGGATATCGCCGGCAAGCCCGTCGTGGCCGACCTGGCGAAAATGCCCCACTTGCTGGTGGCTGGTACCACCGGTTCCGGTAAGTCGGTCGGCATCAATGCGACGATTCTGTCGCTGCTGTACAAATCCGACCCGCTCGACGTCCGCCTGATTTTGATCGATCCGAAGATGCTGGAAATGTCCGTCTACGAAGGCATTCCGCACTTGCTGGCGCCCGTCGTCACCGACATGCGCCAGGCTGGCCACGCGCTGAACTGGGCCGTGAACGAGATGGAACGCCGCTACAAACTGATGAGCAAGATGGGCGTGCGTAACCTGGCCGGCTATAACGCCAAGATTGCCGACGCGAAAAAGCGCGAAGAACACATCCCGAATCCGTTCAGCCTGACGCCGGATTCGCCGGAACCGCTGGAAAAACTGCCGACCATCGTCATCATCATCGACGAGCTGGCCGATTTGATGATGGTCGTAGGCAAAAAAGTCGAGGAATTGATCGCGCGTATCGCGCAAAAGGCGCGCGCCGCCGGTTTGCACTTGATTCTGGCCACGCAGCGCCCATCTGTAGACGTGATCACGGGCTTGATCAAGGCGAACATCCCCACGCGTATCGCGTTCCAGGTGTCGTCGAAGATCGACTCGCGCACCATTCTTGACCAGATGGGCGCGGAAACCCTGCTGGGCATGGGCGACATGCTGTACATGCCGCCCGGCACCGGTTTGCCGATGCGCGTGCACGGCGCGTTTGTGTCCGATGAAGAAGTGCACAGGGTTGTCAGCCATCTGAAGCTGCAGGGCGAACCGAATTACATCGAGGGCATCCTCGAAGGCGGCACCCTGGAAGGCGACGGCGCCGAAGGCGGCGCGCCGGGTGAGGGCGGCGGCGAGGCCGATGCCCTGTACGACCAGGCGGTGGCGGTGGTGCTGAAAAACCGCCGCGCCTCGATTTCGCTGGTGCAGCGTCATTTGCGCATCGGCTACAACCGCGCCGCCCGTCTGCTCGAGCAGATGGAGCAGAGCGGGGTGGTATCAACCATGCAATCCAATGGCAACCGGGAAATCCTGGTGCCGGCGGCAAGTGCCGAACAAGGGTAACGGAATGAAAAGCAATACTTTCGCAGCAAAAATGATGATCGGCGCGGCCAGCGTTGCCTGCGGCCTGCTGTTCGCGGCCAGCGCCTCGGCCAGCGCGCTGGAACAGTTCAAGAGCTTTGCGGCCGGCACCAAGTCGGCCAAGGGCGAGTTCGTGCAGCGGCAAGTCAAGAAGGCGGACGCCAGCGGCAAGTCGAAAGTGTCGACACCGGCCAGCGGCACGTTCGAGTTTGCCCGTCCGGGCAAGTTCATCTGGACGTACTTGAAACCGTACGAGCAGCTGCTGCAAGCCGATGGCGACAAACTGTATATCTACGACAAGGACCTGAGCCAGGTAACGGTCAAGAAACTGGGCGACGCGCTCGGCTCCTCGCCGGCCGCCATCTTGTTCGGCAGCAACGACCTGGAAAAGAATTTCACCCTGGCTGAAGCGGGCACGCGCGATGGCCTGGAATGGCTGAAGGCGACGCCGAAAGCCAAGGACACGACGTTCGATGAAATCACCATCGGCCTGCGCAATGGCGTGCCGGAAGCGATGGAATTGCGCGATTCGTTCGGGCAGACGTCGGTGCTGGCGTTCAAGAATTTCCAGAAAAATCCGGCGCTGGCCGCGAACCATTTCAAATTCGTGATGCCAAAAGGCGCGGACGTCATTAATAACTGATTGTTGACGTCTTGCTGTTGACCAGCCTCGCAGCAATGCGGGGCTTTTGCATTCTTATTAGGTAACTCATTATGGCGGATCTCTTTTCCACCGCACCGCGCCAGCCGCTGGCCGAAGCCTTGCGGCCAGCCACCCTGAACGAAGTCATCGGCCAGACGCACCTGCTGGGCGTGGGCAAGCCGCTGCGCCTCGCGTTCGAGGCCGGCAAGGCCCACTCGATGATCTTGTGGGGGCCGCCCGGCGTGGGCAAGACGACGCTGGCACGGCTGATGGCGAACGCGTTCGACAGCGAATTCATCGCCTTGTCGGCAGTGTTTGCCGGTGTCAAAGATATCCGCGCGGCCATGGACCAGGCACGTCACAGCCTGGACCAGTTCGGCAAGCACACCTTGCTGTTCGTCGACGAGATTCACAGGTTCAACAAGTCGCAGCAGGACGCCTTGCTGCCCTTCGTTGAATCGGGCCTGGTGACGTTTATCGGCGCGACGACGGAAAACCCCAGCTTTGAAGTGAACTCGGCGCTGCTGTCGCGCGCGCAAGTGTATGTGTTGAAATCGCTCAACGAAGACGAGATGAAACAGTTGCTGGCCAAGGCGCAATCGACGGCCCTGACGCACTTGAGCTTTGATGAGGCGGCAGCTGATACCCTGATCGGCTATGCGGACGGCGATGCGCGGCGTTTCCTGAATTTGCTGGAACAGGCCGAGACGGCCGCCAGTTCGACGGGCACGACCAAGATCGACGCGGCCTTCGTCGATAATGCACTGACCTTGAATTCACGCCGTTTCGACAAGGGCGGCGATAATTTCTATGACCAGATTTCCGCCCTGCACAAGTCCGTGCGCGGCTCGAATCCCGATGCGGCCCTGTACTGGTTTTGCCGCATGATCGACGGCGGCGCCGACCCGCGCTATTTGTCGCGGCGCATCGTGCGCATGGCCTGGGAAGACATCGGCCTGGCCGACCCGCGTGCCCTGACCATGGTCAATGATGCGGCGGAAACGTATGAACGCCTCGGTTCGCCCGAAGGTGAGCTGGCCTTGGGCCAGGCCGTCATCTACCTGGCGATTGCCGCGAAAAGCAATGCCGGCTACAACGCGTTCAATACGGCCATGGCGTTTGTCAAGAAGGACAAGTCGAAGGAAGTGCCCGTGCATTTGCGCAATGCGCCGACAAAGTTGATGAAGGAACTGGGCTACGGCCATGCCTACCGCTATGCGCATGACGAGCCCGATGCGTATGCGGCCGGCGAAACCTATTTTCCGGATGGCATGGCGGAACCGGGCTGGTACCAGCCCGTGCCGCGCGGACTTGAAAGCAAGATCGCCGACAAGCTGGCATGGTTGCGCGAGCTGGACAGAAAAGCAGGAAAACCAGCCGGCAAGGGCTGAGGTTACAGTCCCAGCAAGCTAAAACCGTCATCCTGCGGCGCGTAGCCGACCAGCCGGCGCGTCGCTTCGATGGCTAGCCGCTTGTAGCGGTTGTCCGACACGCCATGCACGACATGGTAGCCGGCCGGCACATCCGCCACGATGCAGCGGGCCAGCAACTGCACCACGTCGCGCTCGCTGATGAAGGCGGCGATGTCGCGCGCGCTGTGCTCTTGCCCTGGCGCAAAGTTGGCCACGTTGGCGATGCGCACGGCGATTGCCGTCATGCCATGCTGGTGGGCGAACGCGGAAGCGACGCCTTCACCGAAGGCCTTGCTGGCGCCATACATGTTCGCCGGACGGGCCGGCATGTTTTCCTGCACTTGCACGTCCAGCGGATAGCCCTCGATGGCTTGCGCGCTGCTGGCAAACACCACTCTTTTCACGCCTTGCGCCTGTGCCGCGCGGAAGATGTTGTGCGTGCCGACAATGTTCGGCTGCAGCAATTGCGCATCGAAATCGGCGCCGGCGTGCGGCACGCCGGCCAGGTGCAACACCACATCGATATCGGCACAGGTGGCCAGGCAGGCCGCATAGTCGCTGACGTCGAGCTCGATGGATGGGCAGGGCGCTTCGGCCAGCTTGCCTGTGTGCAGGTCGGCCAGGCGCAGGGAGAATTCCCCGTGCCGGCGCTTCCAGAAAGCGGTGCCGATGATGCCGGCGGCGCCCGTGACGAGGACGCGCAGTGGTTCTTGGCTCATGTATTCCTTGTATTCAGTGTGTGAGGCAGTGCCAGGTGCAGCCAGCGCAGCAGGGTGGGCCGGGGTGTGGTTGTGCCATGCACGCGGATGTGTCCGCTGCCTACGGCTTCGACCAGCACCAGGCCGTCATTCGGTATCGTATAGCGTTCGCCGCTGCGCAGCACGCAATCCTCGAACTGGGCGTAGGCCGTGATCCACGCCGTGCCGGACAGGCATTCGATGACCCTGGCATGCGCTTTTTCCAGACGCAAGGGCTGTTCGCTGCGTAATTCATGGTCGGTATGCATGGCATCGCTCCTGTTTTGCTGACAGGAACAGCTTAGGCCCTTGCGGTGAAGCATGACAGATGCAGAAAAACGAAATTGTGATGCATACAGTGCCCCTTGCCGTACACTGTGCTTGTCAAAAAAATCGGCAACTGTATCTGTGCCGGCCCCGCGCGGCAGCCGCATACTGAAGGGATGAACATGAGCGCGCATTTGAATCTGTACGAGCACCTGGCCAACGAGCTGGGCGCGCTGATCGACTCGCGCGTGTTCGCGCCCGGCGACCGCCTGCCATCGATCCGCCACCTGGCGCAGCAAAAGCGCATCTCCATCAGCACCGTGATGCAAGCCTTGCGCCTGATGGAAGACCGGGGGCAAGTCGATGCGCGGCCGCAGTCCGGCTATTTCGTGCGTCACCGCGCGCCGCGCCGCCCGTGCAGCGCGGACGCGCAGCACTTGAAGGAGCCGGCCTTTGTCGGCATCAACAATCTGTTGATGCGCGTGCTGAAGGACAACGAGACGGAGAATATCGTGCAGCTGGGCACGGCCTGGCCGCCCGACGAGATTCTGCCCATCAAGCGCATGCAGCGCACCATCAGCTTTGTCGCGCGGCGCGAGCCCGCTTTATTGAGCAAGGTCAGCTGTTACGACGTCAGCGAAGGCAATTTCTTGCGCCAGGTGACGCGCCGCGCGCTGGACTGGGGCAAGCTCGATCCGCACGAGATCGTCGTGACGAATTCCTGCACGGAAGCGATCAGCCTGTGCCTGCGCGCCGTCGCCAGGCCGGGCGACACCATCGCCATCGAGTCGGCCACGTATTTCGTGCTGCTGCAGATGATCGAAAGCCTGGGCATGAAGGCGCTGGAAATTCCCACCGACCCGAAGACGGGGCCGTCGCTCGATGCGCTGGAACTGGCCTTGCGCGCCGGCCTCGTGCAAGCCTGCCTGTTCGTACCGAACGCCAATAACCCGCTCGGTTGCGTCATGCCGGAGGAAAACAAGAAGCGGCTGGCGGGGCTGCTGTCTGAATTCAATATTCCATTGGTGGAAGACGATGTCTATGGCGACCTGTGCTTTGCCCCGCAGCGGCCGTGGCCCGTGAAGGCCTACGATACGAGCGGCAATGTGTTGCTGTGCTCCTCGTTTTCCAAGGCGATTACCCCTGCGTCGCGCGTCGGTTACGTGCTGGCCGGGCGTTTCGCGCAGGAAGTGGCCTTGCTGAAAACTGTGTCGAGCGGCGCCACCAGCCATTTCTTCCAGGCCGTGCTGGCCGACTTTCTGGAAGGCAGCAGCTACGACCAGCAGCTGCGCAAGATGCGGCGCACCCTGGTGCAGCGCATCGCCCGCATGTCCGACGCCGTGGCGGCCAGCTTTCCGGCGGACTGCATGCTGTCCGAGCCGCAGGGTGGTTTCGTGCTGTGGGTGCAGATGCCGCCGCAAGTCGATGCGCTGGCCCTGCATGGCCCGGCCATCGCGGACGGCGTGGCGTATATGCCGGGCCAGCTGTTCTCGGCCTCGGGCAAGTTCGGCAATTATCTGCGTCTCAATTGCGGCAATGCATGGACGCCGCGCATCGAGCAGGCTATCAGCCGGTTAGGGCGTCTGGTCAAGGACGCCTTGTAGAACGCCTGTCAAAACCTACTGCGCGGCGCGCTTTGCGGCCTGCGATGCTCACCGTGCTCTAGCACGGTTGCGCTTCTTAGCCACAAATCACTGCCGCTCGCTACGGTTTTGTCAGGCGTTGTTCATTCCCTTGTTTTCCCTTCAGTCCCCGTTTTTCACCGTTCGCTCCCTGTTTTTCGCTGCTGGTCGCAAGCCGGTGGCGTTGTTCGTGGCCGTTGGCTAAAGTACCACCATACCAGCAGCAGTCAACGAAACAAACTAACCAGGAGTCACATCATGAACGCACTGAAAAACATGGAAATCACCTTTGTCGCCGCCGCCATCATCGCCATCGGCGCCAGCTTCGCCACCGCCGGCGCGAATACCGTGGAAGTGAGCGCCAGCAGCACCGTGATCGCCCAGGCTGCCGACAGCACGATGCCCGTCGTCACCGTCAGCGCCCGCCGCCTGACCGCTGCCGAAAAAGCCGCCTTTATCTAAGCGCTAAACTAAGCAGCAGCCGCAAAGCGGGCGCGAGTGCCCAGCCATGCCGCCATGACGATGGCCGGCCATGTGCAAAACTCCTAAAGAACTGAACGGGTCTTGGTACAATGAGTGCTTTCGATACATCGGCACCGCCATCCACCCATGATAGATATCCAACTTCTCCGTAAAGACATCGCCACCGTCGCAGAACGCCTGGCGACGCGCAAATTCCAGCTCGACGTGGCAGGTTTTACCGCCCTCGAAGCCGAACGCAAGGCGATCCAGACGCGCACCGAAGAGCTGCAGGGCAAGCGCAACGCGCTGTCCAAGCAAATCGGCATGTTGAAAGGCAAGGGGGAAGACACCTCGGCCGTGATGGCGCAAGTGGCCGGCCTGGGCGATGAACTGAAAGCCGATGAAACGGCCCTGAGCGTGGTACAAGCCAAGCTGAGCGATTTCATCATGGCCGTGCCGAACCTGCCGCATGAATCGTCGCCGCTGGGTACGGACGAGTCGGGCAATGTGGAAGTGCGCAAGGTCGGCACGCCACGCACGTTCGACTTTGAAGTCAAGGATCACGTCGACGTGGGCGGCCCGCTGGGCCTCGACTTCGAAGTGGCCACCAAGCTGACCGGTTCGCGCTTCTCCGTCATGAAGGGCGGCATCGCCCGTCTGCACCGTGCGCTGGCGCAATTCATGCTCAACACGCACGTGGACGAGCACGGCTACACGGAATGCTATACGCCGTACATGGTCAACGCCGATTCGCTGCGCGGCACGGGCCAGCTGCCGAAATTTGAAGCCGATCTCTTCTCGGTGAAAAAAGGCGGCGCGGAAGGCGAGGGCGAGACCTTCTACCTGATCCCGACCTCGGAAGTGTCGCTGACCAACATCGCGCGCGATGAAATCCTGGCGCTCGATCAACTGCCCCTGAAAATGACGGCCCACACGCCATGCTTCCGCTCGGAAGCGGGCAGCTATGGTCGCGACACGCGCGGCATGATCCGCCAGCACCAGTTCGATAAAGTCGAAATGGTGCAAGTGGTGCATCCGGACACCTCGTACCAGGTGCTGGACGAGATGGTCGGCCATGCGGAAGCCATCTTGCAACGCCTGGGCCTGCCATACCGCGTGATGTCGCTGTGCACGGGCGACATGGGTTTCGGCGCCACCAAGACCTTCGACCTGGAAGTGTGGCTGCCGGCGCAAAACACCTACCGCGAGATTTCGTCGCTGTCGAACTGCGAAGCCTTCCAGGCCCGCCGCATGCAGGCGCGTTTCCGCAACGCCGCCGGCAAGCCGGAACTGGCGCATACCCTGAACGGCTCCGGCCTGGCAGTGGGCCGCACCTTGGTCGCCGTGCTGGAAAACTACCAGCAAGCAGACGGCAGCGTCGAGATCCCTCCAGTGCTGCGCCCGTACATGGGCGGCCTGACGCATCTGACGGCTTAAAATAGTCCTTTTCTTTTCGCTGCGGGCTGCTATAATCTTGCCTTCTCGCAGCAATGCGGGGAAAGACCGCAGCAAATGGAGAGGTGGCAGAGTGGTCGAATGTACTTGACTCGAAATCAAGCGTACGTTAAATCGTACCGTGGGTTCGAATCCCACCCTCTCCGCCAGAACAAATAGAGAAAGCTCCCGCAAGGGAGCTTTTTTTATTTGTGGCGGCGGAAAGGAGGACGCCCCCTGCGGGGCGTACGCGTGGGATTCGAAGACGAGCGCGTACGCGCGCGAGGCTCCCCGAATCGTCCAAATGGTTTTTGCTTTTCAAAAGCAAGATCAGCAACAAACCCCTACCCAACCCAACAACACCCATGCTAAAATAGCGCCTCGTTCAAACCGGCACGCCAGTTTGAATGAATAGACCGCAGTAAACGGAGAGGTGGCAGAGTGGTCGAATGTACTTGACTCGAAATCAAGCGTACGTTAAATCGTACCGTGGGTTCGAATCCCACCCTCTCCGCCAGAATACATAGAAGAAGCTCCCGCAAGGGAGCTTTTTTTATACCCACCACATATGCAAGCCACCAGCTCAAAGTCCAGGTAGAAAAACCGCCCAAAGCGCGCAGCGCAAGGCGTTTTTTCCTCCATTCAGGCATTGAACGTCAGCGCCGCCACTAACGAAACAAGCTAGTGCGCCAGCCTCGCCACCGCAAATGCCACGACCGACATGGCAATCATCGTCCCCACGCACCATAAAATCATGGCTGATCTGGCCGCAGCCAGATCGCTTTTTGTCGCGTAATCGGCATGCTCCATTTTCATATCCGCCGTATCCCGCTCCTGTGTGTCGCCCCGTCCGCTCATGACCGCATCTCCTCGTTGCCCACTCCATGCTCCGCGCTTTTTTCAGCGCTGTCAAACCGTGTCCCGAGGGTATCGTGCACGGTCCGGCTATTGCGCTGTTGCATATCTGCCTTCGCCGCTGCCGCCCACCTTGACCCCGCTCAGCCTATGGTAATCTACCCCCTCCCATCCCGACCCCACCAATAAAAGCAATGAGCCGATTCTGGAGCAACATCGTCAGCGAGCTGACCCCCTACATCCCGGGCGAGCAACCGAAACTGCCCAACCTGGTCAAACTCAACACCAACGAAAACCCCTACGGCCCATCGCCCCAAGTGCTGGCCGCGTTGCGCGAAGCCGCCAACGACAGCCTGCGCCTCTACCCGGACCCCACTGCCAGCGAACTGAAGCAAACCCTGGCCGACTACCACGGCCTGAACAGCGCGCAAGTGTTCGTCGGCAACGGTTCCGACGAAGTGCTGGCGCTGGCTTTCATGGCCTTGCTCAAGCAGGATGCGCCGCTGCTGTTTCCGGACATCAGCTACAGCTTCTATCCCGTGTATTGCAAGCTGTACGGCATCGATTACCGCACGGTAGCGCTCGACGAGGCCATGCGCATCCGCCCGCAAGACTACCAGGGCCCGTGCGGCGCCATCATCTTCCCCAATCCCAATGCGCCGACTGGCGTCGACTTGCCGCTGGCCGGCGTGGAAACCCTGCTGCGCGCCCATCCCGACGCCGTGGTGGTGGTCGATGAAGCGTATGTGGATTTCGGCGGAGAAAGTGCCGTGGCCCTGGTCGACCGTCATCCGAACTTGCTGGTGGTGCAGACGTTCTCGAAATCGCGTTCGCTGGCCGGCTTGCGCGTGGGTTGCGCCTTCGGACATCCGGACTTGGTCGAGGCGCTGGAAAGAGTGAAGAACAGTTTCAATTCGTATCCGCTGGACCGGCTGGCGCTGGCTGGCGCCATGGCCTCGCTGCACGACGAAGCGTATTTCCAGCAGACGCGCCAGGCCGTCATCGCCAGCCGCGAACAGCTGACGGCGGACCTGGCGGCGCTGGGCTTCGAGGTGCTGCCGTCGGTGGCCAACTTCGTCTTTGCCCGCCACCCGCAGCATGACGCGGCGCAACTGGCGGCCGGCTTGCGCGCCCGTTCTGTGATCGTGCGCCACTTCAATGCCCCCCGCATCAGCCAGTATTTGCGCATCAGCATCGGCAACCCGGCCGAGTGTGCAGCCTTGATGGCGGCGTTGCGCGCAGTGCTGTGACGCCATGCTGACCGTCGTTCCTGCCAGCCTGGCCGATGGCGAGGCACTGGCCAGCCTGCGCGTGGCCGCCATGCGCGAAAGCCTGGAGCGCATCGGCCGCTATGATCCGCAGCGGGCGCGCCAGCGTTTCCTGGCCACGTACGATCCCGATTGCACCTGGCAGCTGCGCCATGGCGGCGCGCTGGCAGGCTTTTATGTGTTGCGCCCGCAAGCGGAGTATTTGCTGCTCGACCACCTCTACCTGGATCCAGAATACCAGCGGCAAGGCCTGGGCGCGGCCGTGCTGGCGCGCGTGTTTGCCGAGGCCGATGCGGCTGGCAAGAGTGTGCGCGTGGGCGCCTTGCGCGGCAGCGAGGCGAACCGTTTCTATGTGCGTCACGGCTTCGTGCCCGATGGCGAGGAAGAGTTCGACCTGTATTATCGGCGCGCCCCCGCGCCTTGATGCTGCCGGCGGCGACTGTTTGTGCAACAATAATCGGATTCATTCATCGACAGGACGGACAATATGGCAAAAGTGGCATTCATCGGTTTGGGCGTCATGGGTTTCCCCATGGCAGGTCACCTGGCGGCGGGCGGGCACGACGTCACCGTGTACAACCGCAACCCGGCCCGCGCGGCCGCCTGGCTGGAGCAATACAAGGGCAGCAGCGCCGCCACGCCAGCCGCCGCCGCAGCAGGCGCCGAGTTCGTCTTCACCTGCATCGGCAACGATAACGACCTGTACCAGGTCATCCTGGAAGAGGGCGGCCTGTTGTCCGCCATGGCACCGGGCAGCATCCTGATCGACCATACGACGGCTTCGGCCGAAGCGGCGCGCACCATCCACGCGGCGGCGAAAGAGAAAGGCGTGTTCTTCCTCGATGCGCCCGTGTCCGGCGGCCAGGCTGGTGCGGAAAACGGCAAGCTGACGGTGATGGTGGGCGGCGACGCGGAAGCGTACGCGCGGGCCGAACCCGTCATCGCCCTGTTCTCGCGCGCCGTCACCTACATGGGTGCCTCGGGTTCCGGCCAGCTCACAAAAATGGTCAACCAGATCTGCATCGCGGGCCTCGTGCAAGCCTTGAGCGAAGGCATCGCCTTTGCTGAAAACGCGGGCCTCGATGCGGCGCTGGTGGTCGACGTGATTTCCAAGGGCGCGGCGCAGTCGTGGCAGCTGGAAAACCGGGGCAAGACCATGATAGCCCGCAAGTTCGACTTCGGTTTCGCCGTCGACCTGATGCGCAAGGACTTGGGTATCTGTATCGCTGAAGCCAAGCGCAATGGCAGCGACCTGCCCGTGACGACCTTGACGGACCAGTTCTATGGCGAAGTGCAGCAGGCGGGCGGTAACCGTTACGACACGTCCAGCCTGATTACCCGCCTGAACAAAAAGTAAAGTTTAACTCGTCAGTAGCGAGCGGCGCGTCCCTGCAAAGGGCCGCGCCGCTTGTCGTTTACGGTGCTGATATCATTAAAACGTCAGTTTCCGGAACATCCGGTTTCGATTTTCATGGAAAAGCATGGACTTCGCTAGCTCATCGTGTATTATTAAAAAACGAGATGAAATGTCCCAATTTTTAAAACATTATGAGCGGACCCGCATGAAAACCAACTCCTCAGCGATAACACGCGTTGTCGACAAGAACATTCCCTACCTGTCTTCCGCCGTTGCCATCTGGCGTCCCCGCGCCGTACTGCGCAGCTGGCCCGGCGTGGCCATCGCGCTGGTGATCGCCCTGTCGGCTACCTTTATTTCCAGCAATTACGGCGGCCCGCAGCTGCTGTATGCGCTGTTCTTCGGCCTGGCCTTCCACTTCCTCGCGGCCGACCCTACCTGCAAGCCCGGCATCGAGTTTTGCAGCAAGGTGTTGTTGCGCACGGGAGTGGCCCTGCTGGGCGCGCGCATCACCTTCAACCAGATTGCGTCGGTCGGCGTGACGCCGTTATTGATCGTCGTCGGCGGCCTGGTGGCGACTTTGGGCTTCGGCTATCTGCTGGCCAGGTGGCTCAAGCGCCCCATCACGGAAGGGATCTTGTCGGGCGGCTCGGTCGCCATCTGCGGCGCGTCGGCCGCGCTGGCCATCTCGGCCGTGCTCCCGCAAACGAAGGAAAACGAAAAGTTCACCCTGCTGACGGTGGTGGGCGTGACGACCTTGTCGACCCTGGCCATGATCGTCTACCCGCTGCTGGTCAAGCTGCTGGGCTTCGACCCCACGGAAGCGGGCGTGTTCATTGGCGGCACCATCCACGACGTGGCGCAAGTGGTGGGTGCCGGCTATCTGGTGAGCAACCACACGGGCGACGTCGCTACCTTCGTCAAACTGACGCGTGTCGCTTGCCTTGTGCCCGTCGTGCTGGGCCTGTCGATCATGTTCAAGCGCAAGGACGGCAAGAGCGAAGTCGATGCGCCGCCGCTTGTACCCTTCTTCCTGATCGGCTTTGTCTGGCTCGTCATCACCAACAGCCTGGGCCTGATTCCGCAGGAAGTGAATGGCTGGATCAACAACGCTTCGCGCGCCTGCCTCGTCATCGCCATTGCCGCACTGGGCGTGAAAACGTCGTTCCAGTCGCTGGCCTCGCTGGGCTGGCGTCCCGTGATCATGCTGGTGATGGAAACCGTGTGGATCGCCGCCTTCGTCGCCATCGCCGTGCTGCTGACGCGCTAAGCCACGGCCAGCCGCCATGAAGATCCTAGTCCTCGGCGCCGGCGTGGTCGGCACGGCATCGGCCTGGTACTTGCGCCAGGCGGGCCACGACGTGCGCGTGCTCGAGCGCCAGGCGGGCGCCGCGCAGGAAACGAGCTTCGGCAATGGCGGCCAGATTTCCGTCTCGCACGCGGAACCGTGGGCCAATCCCGCCACCCTGCGCAAGGTCGTCCGCTGGCTGGGCAAGGACGACGCGCCGCTGCTGTTCCGTCCCCGTCTTGATACGCTGCAATGGCAGTGGGCCTTGCATTATTTGCGCGAATGCCTGCCATCGCGCGTGTCGCGCAACATGCGCCAGATCGTCGCCCTGGCCGAGTACAGCCGCCAGAGCCTGCAAGCCTTGCGCCGCGAGACGGGCATCGCGTATGACCACCTCGAGCGGGGCATTTTGCATTTCTATACGGACCAGCAGGAGTTCGATAAATCGCAGTCGGGCGCCGCGCTCTTGCGCGAACTGGGCTGCCCGCGCAACACCGTCAGCGCTGATGAAGTGATACGGCTGGAACCGGCCCTGGCCCATGCGCGCCAGCACATCGTGGGCGGCGATTTCACGGCCAGCGACGAGTCGGGCGACGTGCATTTGTTTACCACGGCGCTTGCCGCGCGTGCTGCCGCTGCCGGCGTGAATTTTCAGTACGGCATGACAGTGACGCGGCTGCTGGCCGATGGCACACGCATCACGGGCGTGGAATGCATCGATGCGCAGGGCCGCCACCGCCTGGAATACGCGGACGCCGTGGTGGTCGCCATGGGCAGCTTTTCCGCACCGCTGCTGCAGCCGCTGGGCATCCGGTTGATGTTGTATCCGGGCAAGGGTTATTCGGCCACCTATCCGATACTTGACCCTGCCAGCGCGCCGACCGTATCGCTGACGGACGACGGCCACAAGCTGGTGTTTTCGCGCCTCGGCGAGCGCCTGCGTGTGGCCGGCACGTGCGAGCTGAACGGCTACACGCGCGAACTCAATCCCGTGCGCTGCGCCGCCATCACGCGCAGAGTGCAAGCGCTGTTCCCTGATGCCTGTGATTACAGCGACCCCGTCTACTGGGCCGGCTTGCGCCCCCTGACGCCATCTAACGTGCCCTACATCGGCGCCACGCGCTACCGCCAGCTGTTCCTCAACACGGGCCACGGCACTTTGGGGTGGACCATGGGTTGTGGCGCGGGCAGGGCGATCGCCGAGCTGGTATCCGGGCGGCGGCCTGAAGTCGATTTTGCGTTTTGCGGGGAAACCCAAGGGAAAAGGCTGGGGTCGGACCCTCAGGGTCCGACCCCGGATTTTACTTCTGGTTTAAATGAATTGCACAGGAGATGAAGATGAGAGACGCCACCACCCCCAGCCCAACACCGACCGGCCTGACCCTGGCCGGCACCACTTACCAGTCGCGCCTGCTGGTGGGCACCGGTAAATACAAGGATTTCGAGGAAACGCGCCTGGCCATCGAAGAGAGCGGCGCCGAGATCGTCACCGTCACGATCCGCAGGGTCAACATTGGCCAGGAAAAGGGCGAGCCGAACCTGCTCGACTTCATCCCGCCGTCGAAATACACGATCCTGCCCAACACGGGCGGCTGCTACAACGCGCGCGACGCCGTCTACACCCTGCAACTGGCGCGCGAGCTGCTGGGCGGGCACCCGCTGTGCAAGCTGGAAGTGCTCGGCGACGAAAAGACTTTGTTCCCGAACATGCCGGAAACGTTAAAGGCGGCCGGGGAGCTGGTACGCGACGGTTTCCAGGTGATGGTGTATTGCAGCGACGACCCCATCCAGGCGCGCATGCTGGAAGACCTCGGCTGCATCGCCGTCATGCCGCTGGCGTCGTTGATCGGCTCGGGCATGGGCATTCTGAATCCGTGGAATCTGTCGCTGATCATCGAGCAAGCCAGGGTCCCCGTGCTGGTCGACGCCGGTGTCGGCACGGCGTCGGACGCGGCCATCGCCATGGAACTCGGCTGCGACGGCATCCTGATGAATACCGCCATCGCGGCGGCGCGCGAACCGATTCGCATGGCGCGCGCCATGAAACTGGCAGTGCAGGGCGGACGCGAGGCCTATCTGGCCGGACGCATGCCCCGGAGAGCAGGCGTCATGAGCGCTACGCCCTCGTCGCCGATGGCCGGGCTGATCGCCTGAGCCAGATTTGTAGCAAGGCAGTTGATTATCGTTTCAAGCGTTTATAAAAACCACAATACCTGGAGATGACATGAAACACACACTCGTAGCGGCAGCCGTCCTGGCCACCTTCTTCGCCGGTAACGCCAGCGCCCAATCGTCCGTCACCGTGTACGGCTTGCTCGACGCGGGCCTGACGTCCGAACATGGCGGCGCGGACGGTTCCGTCACCAAGCTGGCCACCGGCGTGCAGTCGGGCAGCCGCATCGGCTTCAAGGGCACGGAAGACCTGGGCAACAATTTGAAAGCCAATTTCTTGCTGGAAAATGGCCTTGACGTGGATACGGGCGCCAACCGCCAGGGCGCCTTGTTCGGACGCAAGGCTTACGTGGGCCTGTCGGGCGGCTTTGGCGCCGTGAACCTGGGCTTGCAGCACAACCCGCTGTTCACCGCGCTGGACAATATCGACCCCTTCGAGACGGGCATGACGGGCGCCTCGATCAACCTGATGAGCGTGGCCAGCCTGCGCACGAAAAACTCGATCATGTACGAGACGCCGAAGGTGAACGGCTTGTCGGCCGCCGTCATGGTTGGCCTCGGCGAAAAGCCGGACAGCAACACGCTGGGCCGCACCGTCGACTTTTCCATCGATTACGCCAACGGCCCGCTGGTGCTGACCCTGGCGCACGATAACCGCAAGGACACGCCGCTGAATACGGCCAAGGTCACCTTGCTGGGCGGCACCTACGACTTCGGCCCCGCCAAGCTGCACGCCGCGTATGAAACGGACAAGGACGATGCGGGCACGGACTTCCGCAGCTACATGCTGGGCGCGTCGGCCCCCGTGGGCGCGGCGGGTAGCGTGATGGCGTCCTACATCAAGAAGGATGACCGCACGAATGCGCGCCGCGGCGGGCGCCAGCTGGCCATCGGCTACACCTATGCCTTGTCCAAGCGCACGAATCTGTACACCTCGTACGGCCGCATCAACAACGATGGCGCGGGCACCAATTTCGTTGGCGATGCATCGAGCGGCGGCAGCGTGCCCTTGCCGGGCCATAACTCGAGCGCCTTCACGGCCGGCATGCGTTTGAAGTTCTAAGCGCGGCGAAGCAGGGCTAGATGGCGGCTTGTCTGTTGCGGATAAGCCGCCATTGTTGTTTCAGCAGTGGTGCACATGCACGGATTCCGGATTCAGGAATGAAACAGTCCGATTTTTCATGAATTTTCATTGACAGCGCATTTCGCAACCGTTAAATTGAATATGTATTTCAAATATCGGAACAAAATATACCGATTTTTCATAAAACCGTAAGGAGACTGAGCCATGACCGATTTGTCCGACCAAAAAGCCGCCGCCGCAGCGATACCTGTGGGCCCGCAAAAGATGACGCCTTCCGAAGCGTTCGTGGAAACCCTGGCCGCCAATGGCGTGACCGACATGTTCGGCATCATGGGCTCGGCCTTCATGGACCCGATGGACATTTTTGCGCCGGCCGGCATCCGTTTGATCCCCGTCGTGCACGAGCAGGGCGCCGGCCACATGGCTGACGGCTATGCCCGCGTCTCGGGCCGCCATGGTGTCGTCATCGGCCAGAATGGTCCCGGCATCAGCAATTGCGTCACCGCCATCGCCGCCGCCTACTGGGCGCATACGCCTGTCGTCATCATCACGCCGGAGACCGGCACGATGAGCATGGGCCTGGGCGGTTTCCAGGAAGCGAATCAGCTGCCGATGTTCGAAGAATTCACGAAATATCAAGGCCACGTCACCCATCCGGCCCGCATGGCCGAATACACGGGCCGTTGTTTTGACCGCGCCATGTCCGAAATGGGCCCGACGCAACTGAATATCCCGCGCGACTATTTCTATGGCGAAATCAAGGCCGAGATTCCAAAGCCGAACCGTCTGGACCGCGGCGCCGGCGGCGAGCAAAGCCTCAACGACGCGGCCGAACTGCTGGCCAAGGCCAAGTTCCCCGTCATCATCTCGGGCGGCGGCGTCGTCATGGGCGAAGCCATCGAAGAATGCAAGGCCCTGGCCGAACGCCTCGGCGCACCCGTCGTCAACAGCTATTTGCATAACGACTCGTTCCCCGCCAGCCACCCGCTGTGGTGCGGTCCGCTTGGCTACCAGGGTTCCAAGGCGGCCATGAAACTGATCGCCCAGGCCGACGTCGTCGTCGCCCTCGGTTCGCGCCTGGGCCCATTCGGTACCTTGCCGCAGCACGGCATGGATTACTGGCCGAAGAATGCCAAGATCATCCAGATCGACGCGGACAACAAGATGCTGGGCCTGGTGAAAAAGATTTCGGTCGGCATCTGCGGCGATGCTAAGGCGGCCGCGAAAGCCATCCTGTCCCGCCTGGATGGCAAGACGCTCGACTGCGACGCCACGCGCGACGAGCGTTATGCCACCGTGCAAGCCGAAAAAGCGGCATGGGAAGAGGAACTGACGAACTGGACGCATGAAAAAGATGCGTACAGCCTGGACATGATCGAAGAGCAGAAGAAAGAGCCGGGCAGCTATCTGCATCCGCGCCAGGTCTTGCGCGAGCTGGAAAAAGCCATGCCGGAAGACGTGATGGTGTCGACCGACATCGGCAACATCAACTCGGTGGCAAATAGTTACCTGCGCTTTGAAAAGCCGCGCAGCTTCTTTGCGGCGATGAGCTTTGGCAACTGCGGCTATGCGTTCCCGACCATCATCGGCGCGAAAGTGGCCGCGCCGCACCGTCCGGCCGTGTCGTATGCGGGCGACGGCGCCTGGGGCATGAGCTTGATGGAAACCATGACCTGCGTGCGCCACAACATCCCCGTGACGGCCGTGGTGTTCCATAACCGCCAGTGGGGCGCGGAAAAGAAAAACCAGGTCGATTTCTACAACCGCCGCTTCGTCGCCGGTGAACTCGACAACCAGAGCTTTGCGGAAATTGCGCGGGCCATGGGCGCCGAAGGCATCACGGTCGACAAGCTGGAAGACGTGGGTCCGGCCCTGAAAAAGGCGATCGACATGCAGATGAATGAAGGCAAGACGACCATCATTGAAATCATGTGCACGCGTGAACTGGGCGACCCGTTCCGCCGCGATGCGCTGAGCAAACCTGTGCGTCACCTGGACAAATATAAAGATTACGTTTGATGTGATGGTGTTGTTGGATTACGCCCTCTGGGCTAATCCAACCTACGGGTACCTGCATCTGCATGTGCGTAATCCGACACCACCCTGACCGATCCTTGTATGACCCCGGCAATCGCGCCGGGTTTTATGTGCCGGAGTCATCTTTGTGCTTCCATGGCTCCGGCATTTTTTTACCGAATTGGAGTCGCCATGAAAGCCCTGCACCGCATCATCGCGCAAGCCCGCGCCGTGCCGAAAAACATCGTCTTGTGCGAAGGCGGCGACGTGCGCGTGCTGCAGGCGGCCGTGCGTGCCGCTGCCGAAGGCCTGGCGCACATCACCATCGTCGGCAAGCCGGCCGCCATCCTGGCGTTGGCGCGTGAGCACGCGCTGGACCTGGACGCCGTGCGCCTGGTTGATCCGGCAACGTCTGACGAGTCGGAACACTACGCCCAGCAATTGTTTGTGCTGCGTCAAGCCAAGGGCATGACGGTGGAGCAGGCGAGGACCGCCGTGCAGGATCCCTTGTGCTATGCCAACCTGATGGTGCGCCTGGGCGATGCGGACGGTTGCGTGGCGGGAGCCGTGCACACGACGGCCGACGTGGTGCGCAGCGCCATCCAGATCATCGGCGTCGACCCGGCTTTCAAGCTGGTGTCGAGCTTTTTCCTGATGATGCTGTGCGAACCTTTTCACAGCCTCAAGGGCGGTTTCATCTTTTCCGACTGCGCCCTCGTTGTTGATCCGAAAGCCGAGGAATTGGCCGACATCGCCATGGCCGCCGCCGACAGCGCCCAAGCCTTGCTGATGGAAGAGCCGCGCGTGGCCATGCTGTCGTTTTCCACCAGCGGCAGCGCCCACCACGCGGCCGTCGACAAGGTGCATGCGGCAACAGACCGGGTCAAGGCCCAGCGTCCGCTGCTGGCCATCGATGGCGACGTGCAGCTCGATGCGGCCATCGTGGCCGAGATTTCCCAGCGCAAGGTCAAGGATTCCGTCGTCAACGGCCGCGCCAATGTGCTGGTGTTTCCGAACTTGGACGCGGGCAATATCGGCTACAAGCTGGCCGAGCGCATGGGCGGCGCCGTCGCCATCGGCCCCTTGCTGCAAGGCTTGAAGAAGCCCGCCAACGATCTGTCGCGCGGTTGCAGCGCCGACGATGTCTATAACGTGATTGCGGTCACGTCCGTGCAGGCCCAGGGTGGGCGCTGAGTTGTTCAGCTGGCCCGTGCTGGCGCTGCTGGGCGTAGTGGCGGCGGGCACGTACTTCCAGACCGTCACGGGCTTTGGCCTGGGCATGATCGTCATGGGCGTGGCCAGCGGCCTGGGCCTGGCGCCCGTGCCGGCGCTGGCGGCCCTCGTCAGTTTGTTGTCCCTGGCCAATTGCCTCGTGGCCTTGCCGGGCGCCTTGCACCACCTGGACTGGCGCGCCATCCGCGCAGCCAGCATCGGTTTGCTGCCCGCCATGGCGGCCGGCGTGTTGCTGCTCGGCTACCTGGACCAGGCGTATGCGCCCTTGCTGCATCTGTTATTGGGCGCGGCCATCGTATATGGCGGCGTCAGCATCCTGCTGCAAGCGCCGCCGGGACCGGGCGCGGCGGATAAACGCAGCTTCTTCATCAGCGGCGTGTGCGGCGGCCTGTTCTCGGGCCTGTTTTCGCTGGCCGGGCCACCGCTCGTGTACCAGTTCTACCGCCAGGAAATGAGTCTGAAAACCATCCGCTACAGCCTGATCTTTTTGTTTGCCATCAGCGCGGGCGGACGCTCGCTGATGGCGGGTAGCCAGGGCCAGCTGGACGCAAAAGTGCTGTTGCTGTGCTCGCTGGCCTTGCCCGTGGGCGTGCTGGCCACGATGGCCGGCAAGCGCTACCCGCCACCGATCGCCCAGCGCGGCATGCGCCGCATCGCCTTTGCCGTGCTGACCTTGATCGGCATTTCACTGATGGTCCGAAGCGGCATTCCGATATACAATGTTTTATGAAAAAGATAATTTACCTTATGATTTGCGCCTTCTCACTTGGAGGGGGAAGCCAATCTGTACTGGCACAAATCGTTGTGCAGGCGGCTTCCGCCAAGCTCCAGCCTCAAATTGGTCGAGATGATAAAGGCTACTCGACATGTGGGATCCATGCCGTTGTACTCAACATCCAAGGCCAAAGTGTGGACGTTTATGATTTTTCTATCAATATCCGTGCAAATATGCATGTGGGATTAATCAAAGCTGGAAAGATACAGACATCCACAAAGAAAATGCTGGAGAACAAATCGCCGCCGACGGCCGTCCAACCTGCTCCTACTAACTTCTGGATTGCAAAAGAAGCTGAAGGAAGCGCTCTCCGGCTACAGAAGATTATCCCTGGTGATACCCCTGGCTATATTCTTGCCGGAGCGGACCTCGTAAAAACTTACGACATCCTGCTTGGGATGGCTAACGGCGAACGCATCCAGTTCGCAACAAGATACAAAAGCCAGCGGTTAGATACTGTGGTCAGTTTTGGGACCGCGTTGTCAGATGTGGAGTTTCAACCTCTTATGGCATGTCTCACCGGCGTCACCGACCAACTCCAAGAAGAGGCCCCTTCTCAAGATTGATCTTTCAGCGCTAACACCTTCTCTACATGCTTTGAGGTAGCCTGACCTTTTCGGATATTTCCGTTTGATAAACTTATTAAAAGGAGAGCTTGCTCAATAGCCGCGGCTTGCGCGCCTCGAACTGGGCCAGGGTCAAGCCGGTCGTGATCAAGCGCATGCCGCAGGCGATGTCCGTGCCGGGAATGGCGGGGATCACCATGTCGGGACTGGTGGCGACGATGCTGCCCACGGGCGCAATGCTGCCAGGGTGAAAGTCGGGCGTGGCACAGGCCTTGCACACATGGCCATCCTGGCCCGTTACGGCGACGGCGGCAAACGCCATCAGCTGGCGCACGGCTTTTTCCTCGAGGGGAAAGTTGTGGGGAAGCAGCACGGACGCCTGCGCGTGTGGATTGCTGAGTGTATAAATGCCGTCGGCATAGGCGACGGCGATGCCCTGGCGGCGCAGGGCTTTTTGTAATCTGGATATGGGAAACACGATTCTGCTCCGGAAATAACGAATGCACGGCCCTTTTGCAAGGGCCATGTTTGTTTTCCACGCAGCAGCGACAGGAAGTGCCGCCAGCTTAGCAAACTTCGTGCGGATTGCAAAGCGGGCGCGCGCGCAAGAGGGCGCACAATACGCGTAGCCACTTGCAAAATAATCAAACAGCCTTTATATTCGCGGTTCTTTCTCGAACCTCTTCCTTATTGGAGCCAAAAGTGCCTCGCTACTTCGCCATCACCTGCTAACGCTGACGAAATGCTCTTTGCAGCATCGTTCGGCGCGTTGACGCCCCCGATTGCTGCGGCACTGTTTTTGTTCCATCCGCACACGTATCCAAGACTACGCTCTTGATCGTCCACGCCCGAACACGTCGTCAGCACCCCTGACCCTGTATGGACACGCCCCGGTGAACGCGGCGTGGGACGCTATGTTTTTACAATCTTTACCCTTATTCAAATACCCGCGTACGCCGCACCTGGAAGGTTCGCGCCTGCAGGACGGCGACGACGGTTCCGACCAGATGCCCCTGAAAAAGCTGGCCGGCCAGTACGTCGTCATCGAGGAAAAAATCGATGGCGCCAACTCCGCCGTGTCGTTCAGCGATGCGGGCGAAGTGCTGCTGCAGTCGCGCGGCCATTACCTGGCGGGCGGCGGCAGCGAACGCCAGTTCAACCTGTTGAAGCCGTGGGCGCATGCGCACGAACACGCCTTGCTGCACTTGCTGGAAGACCAGTATGTGCTGTTTGGCGAATGGTCGTACAGCAAGCATTCCGTGTTTTACGACCGGCTACCCCATTACTTCAACGAGTTCGACGTGTACTGCCGCCGCAGCCAGATGTTCTTGTCGACGGCGCGCCGCCACGCCATGCTGGCCGGCTCGCCCGTGCTGTCGGTTCCCGTGCTGTATGCGGGCACCATGCCCACGTCGCCGAAGCAGCTGTGGCAGCTGCTGCGCCATTCGCTGGCGAAGTCCCGGCTGTGGCGCGACGCTTTTGAAACCGCGGTGGCGCGCGAACGCCTGCCGCTGGACCTGTGCTGGAAGCAGACGGACAAATCCGACCACGCGGAAGGCCTGTATCTGAAGGTGGAGGATGACGAGCAAGTGCTGGCCCGCTACAAGCTGGTGCGCCATGACTTTACGCAAACCATCCTCGACAGCGGCTCGCACCACAGCACGCGGCCCTTGATCCCCAACCAGCTGGCCGAGGGCGTCGACCTGTACGCGCCGCAACCGCTCGTCACGTGGGAAAGCCTGGGTTTACACACCTGCCGGTCGCTCGACGAACTGGCAGCCTTCTCAAGGAGTACAAAATGATGCATTGGAAAACCCTGCAACAACTGGTGCCCATGCCGGGCCAGTCGCCCGATTTCAACGCCTGCCTGGCCGCCTTCCCACAGTTGGAACTGGCCAAGACGACGCCGCAAAACCCCGTGTACCACGCGGAAGGCGATGTGTGGACGCATACGATGATGGTGGTCGAATCCTTGCTGGGCATGCTTGAATATCAGCAAGCCACGCGGGCGGAACAGGAAATCGTGTTTCTCGCCGCCTTGCTGCACGACGTGGCCAAGTGCAGCACCACGGTGATCGACCCCGTGACGGGCGCCATCGGCCAGCCGGGCCACTCGCGCAAGGGCGCCCTCGATGCGCGCATCGCCCTGTGGGATGGCGACGTGCCGTTTGCCGCGCGCGAAGAGATCTGCCGCCTGATCAATGTGCACCAGGTGCCGTTCTTTGCGCTGGAAACATCGCGGCGCGGCGTCACGCCCGAGTTCACCGTGCGCGAACTGTCGTGGCAAGTCGATATCCGCCTGCTGGCCATGCTGGCCGAAGCCGATATTCGCGGGCGCATCTGTCCCGATCCGCAGCGCATACTCGACGCCATCGAGCTGTTCCGCGAACTGGCGCGCGAGGAGGGCTGTTATGGACAGCGGCGCGCCTTTGTCGACGACCACACGCGCGTCAAATATTTTCGCGGCGCCGAGGCGCATCCCGACTATCCCCTGTTCCAGGAAGCGGGTTCGCACGTGATCGTCATGTCGGGCTTGCCCGCGTCGGGCAAGAATACGTGGGTGGAGAAACACCATCCGCGCCTGCCCGTCGTGTCGTTTGACGATGCGCGCACGGCCCTGGGCTTGAAGCACGGCAAGAACGAAGGGCAGGTGGGCGACTATGCGGAAGAGCGGGCGCGCGAACTGTTGCGCAAGGGCGAACCGTTCGTGTGGAACGCCACGCACCTGTCCAAGCTGATGCGCGAAAAGACGCTCAACCTGCTGTACAAATACCATGCGCAGGTGGAGCTCGTGTACCTGGAGCAGCCGCGCAAGGAATTACTGCGGCGCAACGGCCAGCGCGACACATCGCTGAGCAACAAGAAGCTGCAAGCGATGCTGTGGAACTGGGAAATCCCGCTGCCGATGGAAGCGCATGCCGTGCGCTATGAGGTGAGTTGAACCGCTAGCGTTTGCGTCCACCGAGCAACTGCGCGATCTCGCTGAACAGCTCATTGTTCAGCGAGGCGGGCAGGGTGGTGGCCAGGCTGCGGCTGTAGTAGGCGCCCAGGTCCAGGCCCAGTCCCAGGCCGCAGATTTCCACCGCGCCCTGCGCTTCGCGGCGCGCCACCACTTGTTTCAGATGTTGCGCGAGGTAAAACTCGTCGTTGGCCAGATTCGTGGCCGTATCCATCGGGCAACCGTCGGACACGACGAGCAGGATGCGCCGCCGTTCCGGGCGCGCCAGCATGCGGCTGCACGCCCAGTCCACGGCTTCGCCATCGACGCCTTCGCGGTACAGGTCCGCCTTCAGCAGGGCCGCGATGTCGGGCCGCGCGCGGCGCCAGCTCGTGTCGCCATCCTTGACCACCATGTGCACGAGTTCGTTCAAGCGGCCCGGATTGGCGGGCGAGCGGGCGCGCATCCAGTCGCGCTTGACTCGTCCTCCGTTCCACGCGCCCGTCGTAAAGCCCAGCAATTCGGTGGTGATGCCGGCCTGGTCCAGCGCGCGCAACAGAATGTCGAGCAGCACGGCCACGGATTCCGCATGCGTCTTCATGGAGCCGGAACAATCGACGAGAAAGGACACCAGGCAATCGGATTGCGGCAGGAATTGTTCCTTGCGAAACAGCCTGCGCTCGGACGGCGAACTGATCAGCTGCGCCAGCCGCCGGCCATCGATATACCCCTCTTCTTCGCCAAATGACCAGCCATCGCGCTGGGGCACGGCCAGCAATTGCGTGAACCGCCGCGCCAGACGTGCCGTGTTGATGCCCAGGCTGGCGATGCGGGCATCCATGCGTTCGCGGTAGTCGAGCAGCAGGGCGCGGCGCACGAGATCGCCCGCTTTTTCCTCGCGGTCATATGCTGTGGAGTAAGCCTTGTAGCCGCCATCGCCATCGCTGAAGGCGCGGCTCTCGCCCAGCGGGGCGGCGTCTGGAATATTGTCGTTATCGCTGTCGAAATCGAGCAGCAGCTTGAAGGCTGCCTGCGCCTTGGCGTCTCCCCCATCGTCCTGGCTGCCGTCGCGCACCGCTTGCGCTTCTTTCAGCATGGCATCGACGGCGTGGGCGATGGCCAGCGCGTGCAGCGCAAAGGCCGCCTGGTCGGCACGGTGGCGGCGCAAGCCAGCCAGGTCGCCGCTTAGTGTTGAGGACACCGACCAGCGCGTGGCCTCGATAAAATCTTCCGTCTTTTCCAGCACGGGCCTGGCGGTCAGGCGCGACCAGCACATCTGGAACACTGTATACAAGAGCAAGCCCGATGCGCCTTCCGCCAGGCCGGAATCGTAAAACGCGTGCGACCAGGCCGTAAACCGGTGGCGCAGGTTGGCGATCACGCCGGCATGTTGATCGGGCGCAAGCGTTTCCACTCTTAACTGCTCCAGCAGTTCGAAGACGAGGCGTGCCACGGGGGCAAGCGGACACAGGGACTTGTGCAGGGCGGCATCCGTGTGCAGCAGGCGCAGGGCCACGCTGTCGGCCGCGCCGCGCAAGGAGGGCAAATCCTGCAGCGCCGCATCGGGCTGCAGATGGGCCGCATGGATGGGCAGCGGGCGGTGGCCGTCGTGCAGGCGCCGGCCGCGGTAGCGTATCGAGGGAGAACCGCTGAGGGCGCGGATGGCGCCCGCGCACAACTCGTCCGTTTCCTGCTGCTCGCGCGTGTAGGCGGCAGGAATGATGGCTTCGGCGTTCATGCCTGGCTCGCCAGCAATTCCTCATTGAAACAGCGCTGGTAATACTCGGCCACAATGGGCCGCTCGGCCTCGTCGCATTTGTTGAGAAAGGACAGGCGGAAGGCCAGGGCCGGGTCGCGGAAGATCTGGCAATTCTCCGCCCAGGTGATCCCCGTGCGCGGCGACATCAGACAAGCCAGGTCGCCCGCCGCATAACCGTGGCGCGTGAGGCTGGCCACGGCCACCATGCGGGCGGCCAACTGGCGGCCCGCCTCGTCGTTCATGGCGGGGACACGCGCCAGCACGATCTGCGTTTCCTCGTCCTGCGGCAGATAATTCAAGGTGGCAACGATGTTCCAGCGGTCGATCTGCGCGTGATTGAGTACTTGCGTGCCGTGGTACATGCCGTTCAAGTTGCCGAGGCCCACCGTGTTCGAGGTGGCGAACAAACGGAAGTGGGGATGCGGCGTGATGACCCGGTTCTGGTCGAGCAGGGTGAACTTGCCGTCGCGCTCGAGAATGCGCTGGATGACGAACATCACGTCGGGGCGGCCTGCGTCGTACTCGTCGAAGATCAGGGCCACGGGCCGTTGCAAGGACCAGGGCACGATGCCTTCCTGGAATTCGGTGACCTGCTGCTGCTCGCGCAGCACGATGGCGTCCTTGCCGACCAGATCCAGGCGGCTGATGTGGCCATCGAGGTTGACCCGCACGCAAGGCCAGTTCAGGCGCGCCGCCACTTGCTCGATGTGCGTGGACTTGCCCGTGCCGTGCAAGCCTTGCACCATCACTCTGCGGTTGTGGGTGAAGCCGGCCAGTATCGCCAGGGTCACATCCTTGTTGAAGCGGTAGGCGGGATCGATGTCGGGCACGTGCGGGTCGCGCTCCGTGAAGACGGGCACGAGCAGGTCGCTGTCGATATGGAACAGGCTGCGCACGGACTGCACGGTTTGCGCTGCGGCGGCGGGGGGATGTTGGCGTGAATCTGGCACCTTGTTCTCCTGTGAAGCCGCAGCATGGGCGCTACGGCGGTTATGTGTGAGCTGCGGAATTGCCGGTTTGCAATGCGTCGTCGTCCCCGCCCGTCGTCGGCATGGTTTCCGATTCGATGGCGGCCAGGGCTTGCGCGGCGCGCTGCAATGCTGGCAAGAAATGTAAAGCCTTGTCGTGCGTCAAACGGATGATGGGCGCCTGGATGGCCACGGCCAGGTTCGAGCGGCCGTTCGGGTTCGGCACCAGCACGGCCACGCACAGCAGGCCGGGAAGGAATTCCTCGTCGTCGAGCGCATAGCCGTTGCGGCGCACCAGTTCCAGTTCGCGCTCGAGCTTGACGGGATCCGTTTCCGTCTTGTCCGTAAAGCGCGTCAATTCCATATGGCCCAGCAGGCGGCGCCGTTGTACGGGCGTCATTTGCGCCAGGAACAGCTTGCCGCTGGACGAGCAATGGGCCGGCACGCGAGAACCGGGATGCAGATAGAAGCGCAGCGGGGCCGCCGTTTCTACCCGGTCCAGGTACACCACTTCGCTGCCGCTGAAGGCCGTCAGGTTGCAGCTTTCGCCCACTTCCTCGACCAGCTGGCGCAAGACCATGCGGCGGGCGCCATGGAAAGTGTTGTTAATCAAGAGGTTCGACGCCAGGCGGCGCAGGCGCACGCCCGTGCTGTAGTGGCGGCCATCGCTTTCGCGCTGCAGCACGCCCACGCTTTCCAGCTGTTGCAGCATGCGGTGCAGGGTGGGTTTTGGTAGTCCCGTTTCTTCCACCAGCGCTTGCAGCGACAGCAACTGGTCTTTTTCGGCAATCACTTCCAGCAAGGCAAACAAACGCATCGTGGGCGTGTCGCCTTCCAGTTTTTCCGGCTCAAGTTTTGGGGATGAAATCATGTCCATGGTGGCCTCGGTTGTCTGTCTGAGTGTTATTTCATTTTCGAACTCAAATTGTACCGTTTCCTCGAAATTCTGTTTGACTTTTGATTGCTGAACGCTTAAATTGAATTGTATATCAAATTTCGGAACAAAATATACCGTTTTTTGATAATTTAGACGAAGCTTATCACCACAGACCAGGAGACACCCATGAATGACATGACCGAGCAAAAAGCCGCCGCCGCAGCGGCTACCCCTACCGGCCCGCAAAAGATGACGCCTTCCGAAGCGTTCGTGGAAACCCTGGCCGCCAATGGCGTGACCGACATGTTCGGCATCATGGGCTCGGCCTTCATGGACCCGATGGATATCTTTGCGCCGGCCGGCATCCGTTTGATTCCCGTCGTGCACGAGCAGGGCGCCGGCCACATGGCCGACGGCTATGCCCGCGTCTCGGGCCGCCATGGCGTGGTCATCGGCCAGAACGGCCCCGGCATCAGCAATTGCGTGACAGCCATTGCCGCCGCCTACTGGGCGCATACGCCCGTCGTGATCATTACGCCGGAAACGGGGACCATGAGCATGGGCCTGGGCGGCTTCCAGGAAGCGAACCAGTTGCCGATGTTCGAGGAATTCACGAAATATCAGGGTCATGTGACCAATCCCGCCCGCATGGCGGAATTCACGGGCCGCTGCTTTGACCGCGCCATGTCGGAAATGGGCCCGACGCAACTGAACATTCCGCGCGATTATTTCTATGGCGAAATCAAGGCGGAAATTCCAAAACCGAACCGCCTGGACCGTGGCGCCGGCGGCGAGCAAAGCCTCAACGACGCGGCCGAGCTGCTGGCCAAGGCCAAGTTCCCCGTGATCATCTCGGGCGGCGGCGTCGTCATGGGCGAAGCGATCGAAGAATGCAAGGCCCTGGCCGAGCGCCTCGGCGCACCCGTCGTCAATAGCTATCTGCATAACGATTCCTTCCCCGCCAGCCACCCGCTGTGGTGCGGTCCGCTCGGCTACCAGGGTTCCAAGGCAGCCATGAAACTGATCGCCAAGGCGGACGTCGTCGTCGCTTTGGGCTCGCGCCTGGGCCCGTTCGGTACCTTGCCGCAGCACGGCATGGATTACTGGCCGAAAAACGCCAAGATCATCCAGATCGACGCCGACAACAAGATGCTGGGCCTGGTGAAAAAGATTTCGGTCGGCATCTGCGGCGATGCTAAGGCGGCCGCGAAAGCCATCCTGTCCCGCCTGGATGGCAAGACGCTCGACTGCGACGCCACGCGCGACGAGCGTTATGCCACCGTGCAAGCCGAAAAAGCGGCATGGGAAGAGGAACTGACGAACTGGACGCATGAAAAAGATGCGTACAGCCTGGACATGATCGAAGAGCAGAAGAAAGAGCCGGGCAGCTATCTGCATCCGCGCCAGGTCTTGCGCGAGCTGGAAAAAGCCATGCCGGAAGACGTGATGGTGTCGACCGACATCGGCAACATCAACTCGGTGGCAAATAGTTACCTGCGCTTTGAAAAGCCGCGCAGCTTCTTTGCGGCGATGAGCTTTGGCAACTGCGGCTATGCGTTCCCGACCATCATCGGCGCGAAAGTGGCCGCGCCGCACCGTCCGGCCGTGTCGTATGCGGGCGACGGCGCCTGGGGCATGAGCTTGATGGAAACGATGACCTGCGTGCGCCACAACATCCCCGTGACGGCCGTGGTGTTCCACAACCGCCAGTGGGGCGCGGAAAAGAAAAACCAGGTCGATTTCTACAACCGCCGCTTCGTGGCCGGTGAACTCGACAACCAGAGCTTTGCGGAAATTGCGCGCGCCATGGGCGCCGAAGGCATCACGGTCGACAAGCTGGAAGACGTGGGCCAGGCCTTGAAGAAAGCGATCGACATGCAGATGAATGAAGGCAAGACCACCATCATTGAAATCATGTGCACGCGCGAGCTGGGCGACCCGTTCCGCCGGGATGCGCTGAGCAAACCTGTGCGTCACCTGGATAAATATAAAGACTACGTTTGATGTGATGGTGTTGTTGGATTACGCCCTCTGGGCTAATCCAACCTACGCGTGGTGCTGGCGTAGGTCGGATTAGCCGGGCGCAAGCCCGGCGTAATCCGACACAGCGTTGTGACGAAATTCTCACACATTGTCACTTCTTCATCGCTATTTCAATAAAGAATACAAAGCGTCCCGGTATTTGGATTATTTGATTTGACAAGCCCAAGCATTCAGCTTAAATTCAATAAAATACTAAAAAACGGAACGAATAGTACCAAATTCGACTCACGGAGACAAAAATGAACACACGAGTACCTACCGACGCCGTCACCACCGCTGCCACTACTGATTTTCTGCAAGCGTTCGGCGATGCCTGGAACCGCCACGATATCGACGCCCTGATGGCCGCCATGGCCGATGATTGCGAATTTCACGCCGTGGCCGGTCCTGACTTGCTGGGCAAGAGTTTTATCGGCCGCGACGCCGTGCGCGCCGGTTTCGAACTGGCCTGGCAAACCTTCCCCGACGCGGCATGGCTTAACCCCGTGCACTTCGTCAGCGGCGAGCGCGGCGTGACGGAGTCGACGTTTGCCGGCACCAAGGCGGACGGTACGCGCATCGAAGCGCGCATGGTCGACATTTTTACTTTCCGCGACGGCAAGATCGCCGTGAAGAACGCTTTCCGCAAGGATCGCCCACCGGTCGTCACGGCTGCCAAAGCCTGAGCCAGTACGTTCACCAGGAATGATCATGAACAAACCTGTCGACACCCCATCTGACGTACTGGGCAACAGCACCGCCGCCCGCACGCCTTACGATCCCGCCTTCGATCCGCTGGTGGCCCAGCGTCCCGGCCACGGCAATGCCTACGCGCCCACCTACTGGATCGGTACGGCCGGCGAGCCGCCTGCCGACGACGGCCCCATCACGCACGACATCGACGTCGACGTGGCCATCATCGGCTCGGGTTTTACCGGTCTGTCCTGCGCCATCTTCCTGGCCCAGGAACACGGCATCAAGGCCACCGTGCTGGAAGCGAACCGTGTCAGCTGGGGCTGCAGCACGCGCAACGGCGGCCAGGCGCAATGCACGACGGGCCGCCTGAAGCGCTCGCAGTGGATAGACCGCTATGGGCTGGACACGGCCCTGAAACTGCACACGGAAGTGTGCGACGCGATGGAAACGTTCAAGAAGATCACGGCCGACATCGATTGCGACCCGCAGCCGGGCGGCCACCTGTACATCGCCCACAAGGCGAAAGCCATGCCCGCGCTGGAAAAAGAAGCCAAGATCATGCGCGAGATCTTCAAGTACGACGCGCGCATCCTCGACGCCGACACCGTCAAGCGCGAATTCGTCGACGACAAGGAAGCGGCCGGCGCGCTGCATGAGCCGGAAGGCATCGGCATCCACGCGGGCAAGCTGGCCTTCGGCTACCTGCGCAAGGCGCGCGCGCTGGGTGCCAAGGTGCATCCATCGAGCCCCGTGATGGGCTGGGAAACGCGCAATGGCGTGCATTATCTGCAAACGCCAGGCGGCGTGGTGCGTGCCCGTTCCGTGGCTGTGGCCACGGGCGGCTACACCTCGCCGCACCTGCATCCGCAAGTGAAAAACCGCTTGCTGCCGATTTTGTCGAACTCGCTCGTCACGCGTCCGTTGACCCCGGCGGAAATCGCGGCGTGCAATTTCCGCACCCACCAGGTGATCACGGATACGCGCATTTTGCGCCACTACTACCGCTTGATGCCGGACAACCGCGTACAGATCGGCAGCCGCAGCGCCATCACGGGCGCCGACGCGCCGGACGAGAAATACAAACAGTTTTTGATCAACGATCTGCACCGCAAGTTCCCCGCGCTGACCGGTATCGCCATCGATTATTCGTGGTGGGGCTGGGTCGATGTCAGCCACGACATGATGCCGCGCATCGTGCAACCGGACCCGAAGCAATCGATCTTCTATTCGCTCGGTTATGGCGGCAACGGCGTCATGTACTCGGCGCAGGCGGGCCGGCGCATGGCCGAGCGCATCGCCGGCAAGGCCAGCGACACGGGCTTGCCGATCTTCAATTCCAAACTGCCGTATCCGAACATGATGGAACTGGTCGAGTCGCAAGCCTTCGCCCCGTTCCGCCGCCTGGGCCAGCGCTTCCTGTACCGCTGGTATCACTTGAAGGATGAAGTATTTTAAATAGCAGTAGCCGTACCAAGCCGCCGTATGGTTGACAAAGAGCAACCAGCGGCGCCTGTTCCGCAAGGAGCAGATATTGCCCGAACGTTCACACATAACAATAAACTTGGAGTGAGACATGAACACATACACGAGCAAAACCCCGAGCAAAACGATTTTTTCAACAATGCGCCGCGCCGTCCTCGGCACCCTGGTGCTGGGTCTCGCCGTTGCTGCCAGCGGCACGGCCTTCGCGCAAAGCAAGGAAGTGACGATTGCCTACCAGGAAATCAACGGTCCCTTCCTGGTGGCGATCGCCAGCGGCGAAGTGGAAAAAACCACCGGCTATAAAATCAACTGGCGCAAGTTCGATTCGGGCGCCAAGGTAGCCACCGGCATGGCGTCCGGCGACGTGCAGATCGGCGTCATCGGTTCCAGTCCCTTGACGGCGGCCGTCAGCCGCGGCGTCGATTTGCAGCTATTCTGGATCATCGACGACATCAATGAAGCCGAAGCGATGGTGGCCCGCAATGGCGCCGGCATCAGCAAGCCGACGGACTTGCGCGGCAAGAAGATCGCCGTGCCTTTCGTTTCCACCACACACTTTCACACCATGTTCGCGCTGGAAACGTGGGGCATCAAGCCCACGGAAGTGAAATTGCTCAACATGCAGCCGAACCAGATCGCCGCCGCTTGGGAGCGCGGCGACATCGATGCGGCCTTTGTATGGGATCCGGCCTTGAGCAAGCTCAAGCAAAACGGCAAGGTGCTCGTCACGTCCGGCGAGCTGAGCAAGAAGGGCAAGGCCACGTTTGACGGCATGGCCGTCGAGCGCGCCTGGGGCGAAGCGAACGCGGACTTCATGGCCAAGTTCGTCAAGGTGATGGCCGCTGCCGATGCCGACTACCGCGCCAATCCGAAGGCGTGGACCATCGATTCCCCGCAAGTCAAAGCCAACGTCAAGCATTCGGGCGCGGCCGCCAAGGACGTGGCCGCTTCCGTGGCCCTGTACGCCTATCCATCATTGCAGGAGCAGGCGTCGCCGGCCTGGCTCGGCGGTGGCGCGAAGGGCGGCGTGGCGCAAGCCTTGCTGGCCACGGCGCAATTTTTGAAGGGCGAAGGCAAGATCGACACCCTGGCAACTGATTACGCCAAGTATGTGACACCCAAGTATGCACAGGCCGCCGGCCTGCTGAAGTAAACGTTGTGCGATGGCGCGCCTGCGGGCGCGCTGACTGAACAGAATGCGTTGAACTGAAGTGACTACACCTATGCGGGGCACATGATGGAAAATCTCTACGTCAAGGATGTCAGCGTGATTTATCCGGGCAAGACGGCCGGTGAACGCGTACATGCCTTAAATAATATCAATCTCACCATCAATAGCGGCGACTTCGTCGTCGCGCTCGGTGCCTCGGGTTGCGGCAAGACAACCTTGCTGAGCTTGATGGCGGGCTTTATCGCTCCCTCCAAGGGCGAAATCATGTTGGGCAGCAATAAAGTGGAAGGGCCGGGCGCCGACCGTGGCGTCGTGTTCCAGAAACATGCCTTGCTGCCATGGCTGAACGTGATGGAAAACGTGGAATTCGGCTTGAAACTGCAAGGCGTGGCGAAAGCCGTGCGGCGCGAACAGGCGGCCAAGAACCTGGCGCTGGTGGGCTTGAAGGACTTTCACGACAATATGATTTATCAGTTGTCGGGCGGCATGCAGCAAAGGGTGGGCATCGCCCGCGCCCTGACCAGCAATCCCGCCATGCTGCTGATGGATGAACCGATGGCGGCGCTCGACGCGCTGACGCGCGAAACCATCCAGGAGTTGCTGCTCGATATCTGGGCCAAGTCCAGCACCATGTTCTTCTTCATTACCCACAGCGTCGACGAGGCGCTGTTCCTGGCGAACCGGCTGATCGTCATGTCGCCCCGTCCGGGCCGCATCACGCACACGTATGAACTCGATTTCAACAAGCGCTTCCTCGAATGCCGCGATGCGCGCGCCGTGAAATCGAGCCCGGACTTCATCAAGATGCGCGAAACGGTGCTCAACATCATTTATGGCGACGAACGTGCCGTCAATAAAGAGCTGGAGGTGTCCCATGCATAGCCCATCCGCCGTGGGATTTCCTCCCACCACCGCCAAGCGCGCCGGTTTCTTTGGCCGCCTGTTCGCTCCCCGCTGCGCCATGCCAGGCGAAGCGTTCGGCGCGCCGGGGCAGGGCAATTCCAGCCGCATCGCTACCGTTACCGTCATCGCCGTGCTCTTGCTGTGGTTTGGCGTGACGGCCAGCGGCATGGTCAAACCGCTGTTTTTACCGTCGCCGCAAGCCGTGTATGAAAAATTCATCATGGCGGCTACCACCGGTTTCGGCGGCGCCACCCTGTGGGAACACACCGTCGCCAGTCTGGTGCGTGTGTTTGGCGCCTTTGGCCTGGCTTGTTTGTTCGCCATTCCCATCGGCGTGATGATGGGCGTCAACCGCGTGGCGCGCGGCATCTTCGATCCCTTGATCGAGTTCTACCGTCCGCTGCCGCCGCTCGCTTACTTGCCACTGGTCATTATCTGGTTCGGCATCGGCGAGTTTTCGAAGGTCTACCTGATCTTCCTGGCCATCTTCGCGCCGATGGCGATTGCGGCCCGCGCCGGCGTCAGCTCCGTGTCGCTGGAGCAAATCCACGCGGCGTATTCGATGGGCGCTACCCGTTTCCAGGTCATCGTGCACGTGATTTTGCGTGCCGCGATTCCGGAAATCCTCACAGGCATGCGCATCGGCATCGGCGTGGGCTGGACCACCCTGGTGGCGGGCGAGATGGTGGCGGCCACGCGCGGCCTCGGCTACATGGTGCTGAGCGCTTCCGAGTTCCTGGCCAGCGACGTGGTGATCATGGGCATCATCGTGATCGGCTTCTTCGCTTTCCTGTTTGATTTGATGATGCGTTACCTCGAACGTACCCTCGTGCCATGGAAGGGCAAGGTGTAAGACGTTCCCGGGAGTGGCGCGCACGCCACAAGTGTTGCCGCCGCTCCCTTTTTTTAGCAACCCTCACTGTACGTAACCTCCAGCGCGCTTGCCCCTTGGCTGCCGCGCCGGGCCGCTGCATTTCCAGATTGACTTATGGAATGCGGCCAACCAGACTGATTCACACGATGTATCGATGCTGCTTGACGGTGTTGCCCAAATAAAACAAAGCCGCGCGGCAGGAACAAGCCGCAGCAGGCCAGGGCGCACCGAGCTTCAGATATTACTAGGAGACAAACATGATTCGCGACAACCACAACAACACGGGCTTGCAGCACTCGCTCAAGCAACGCCACATGAGCATGATCGCCATCGGCGGCGTGATCGGCGCCGGCCTCTTCGTCGGCAGCGGCGTCATCGCCAAGGCCGCCGGCCCGGCCGCCATCCTGTCCTTCCTGCTCACGGGCGGCCTCGTCGTCCTGATCATGCGCATGCTGGGCGAGCTGGCTTCGTCCTTGCCCGTGGTCGGCTCCTTTTACGAATACGCGCGCCTGGCCTTCGACGACAAACCGAAGGTCTCGAAATTCCTCGGCTTCATGAGCGGCTGGATGTACTGGTATTTCTGGGTCGTCGTCGTGGCGCTGGAAGCCATCGCCGGCGCGAAACTGGTCAATTTCTGGCTGCCTGACGTGCCGTCGTGGTCGATCAGCCTGGTGCTGCTGGTCTCAATGACCATCCTCAACCTGTTCTCGGTGAAAGCGTTCGGCGAATTCGAATTCTGGTTCGCCTCGATCAAGGTGGTCGCCATCATCGTTTTCCTGTTCGTCGGCGCCCTGTTCATCACGGGCAGCTTGCCCAACAGCATCCCGACCCTGGGATTCTTGACCAGCAATGGCGGCTTCATGCCGCACGGCTGGGGACCGGTACTCAGTGGCGCCGTCGCCGCCACGGCCTTTTATTCGGGCGCCGAAATCGTCACCATCGCCGCCGCCGAAACGTCGGACCCGGCCAAGGCCATCGCCCGCGCCACCAATTCCGTCATCACGCGCGTGCTGATGTTTTATGTGGGATCCATGTTTGTCGTCGTCTGTATCGTGCCCTGGGATTCGCCGGCCATCGCCACGCCCTTCGTCAGCGCCTTGACCGTCATGAATATCCCGTACGCAGCCCACATCATGAACGCCATCATTCTGACGGCCGTGCTGTCGGCCCTCAATTCCAGCCTGTACGCCTCGTCGCGCATGATCTTTGCGCTGACGCGCCGCGGCGACGCCCCCACGGGCCTGGTCAAGCTGAGCAAGAACGGCGTGCCGATTCGCGCCATCCTGTTCAGCACCCTGTTCGCCTACTTCGCCATTGCCGTCTCGTATGTGTCGGCCGACCTCGTATTCCCCTTCATCGTCAATTCCTACGGCATCCTGATCCTGTTCGTCTACCTGCTCATTGCGATATCTCAATTGCGTTTGCGTCGCCGGCTGGAACGCGAATGCCCGGAACGCATCAAGGTGCGCATGTGGCTGTTTCCCTACCTGACGTATTTCACCATCATCGCCATGCTGGTGATCCTGGGCGCCATGAGCGTGTCGTCCGATACGGAGCAGCGCGTGTCGTTCTGGTTCGGCCTGTTGAGCGTGGTCATCCTGAGCGTCATGTACTACATCAAGAAACTGGTCAACGACGACCGCAACGGCGGTAACGAAGCCAAGGTGGAGCTCAAACATGTCTGATACGACCTTGTTGCCCACAGGGCGGCGCCGCTTCCTGCGCACGACGGCCGCCCTGGGCGCCGCCGCCGTGGCGGGGCCGGCTTTGGCGCAGTCCGCCTCAGTGACCTTGCCGTTTGAAAACGGCGAGCGCGAACTGGTGGCCTTCCCGCAAAAGCGCCCGCTGATCCTGCTGACCAGCCGCCCGCCCCAGCTGGAAACGCCGTTCAGCGTGTTCAATGAAGGCGCGATTACGCCCAACGATGCGTTTTTCGTGCGCTACCACTGGAGCGGCTTGCCCACCAGCATCGATGGCGGCAGCTACCGGCTGCGCATAGCCGGCCTCGTGAAAACGCCTTTGGAACTGTCGCTGGCCGAACTGAAGCAGCTGGCCGACCCCGTCGAGGTGGTGGCCGTGACGCAATGTTCGGGCAATAGCCGCGGCTTCTTCGCCCCGCGCGCGAATGGCGGGCAGCTGGGCAATGGCGCCATGGGCAATGCCCGCTGGATGGGGATCCCCCTGAAAACCGTGCTGGAAAAGGCCGGTATCGCGGCCAGCGCCGTGCAAGTGGCCTTCAATGGCCTGGAAACGCCGCCCGTGGGCGATGGCCCCGATTTTCAGAAAGCCTTGTCGGTCGAGCACATCATGGCCGGCGACGTCATGCTGGCCTGGGCCATGAATGGCGAGGACATTCCTTTCCTCAACGGCTATCCGCTGCGCCTGATCGTGCCGGGTTTCTATGGCACTTACTGGGTCAAGCATTTGAGCGACATCACCGTGCTCGACAAGCCGTTTGACGGCTTCTGGATGAGCACGGGCTACCGCATTCCCGACAACGGCTCCGGCTTCATCGAACCGGGCGCGCCCGTGGGCAAGACGACGCCGATCAGCCGCCTCAACGTGCGCTCCTTCATTACCAGCGTGCAAGATGGCGCGCAGGTGAAAGCGGGGCGCGACCTAGCGCTGCGCGGCATCGCTTTTGACGGCGGCCAGGGCATCAGCGAGGTGAGCGTGTCGGTGGACGGCGGCCAGACGTGGCAGGAAGCCAAGCTGGGCAAGGACCTGGGACGCTTCTCGTTCCGCGAGTGGACGATGGTCATGAAGGCGCCGCGCAAGGGCAAGCATGTGCTGATGGTGCGCGCCGTCAACCGCATCGGCCAGAGCCAGCCCATGAAAGCCCTGTGGAATCCCATGGGTTATATGCGCAACGTGGTGGAAACCACGCGTATCCAGGCAGTCTGAGGAGAACCATATGAAGATATTACTTGCCGCGCTGGCACTGTCGGCGGCGGGCGGCGCGTGCGCGCTGGAAATCCATTTGCCGCCGGAAACGGCGACCTACAAAGCCAGCGAATTGCCCGGCTACCAGCTGGTGCAGCGCAACTGCATGACGTGCCACGCGGCCCAGTACGCATCGAGCCAGCCGCCCGCTTCGCCGCGCGCCTACTGGGAAGCGACCGTCAAGAAGATGAAAAAGCCGTTCGGCGCGCAGTTTGACGACGCGGACGTGCCGGCCATGGTCGATTACCTTGTGAAAACCTATGGCGTGGAGCGGGGCGCCATCGTACCTGCTGCAGCCGCCAAACCCGTGGCAGCCGCGGTCCCGGCCGCCAGCGGCAAGGACGTGAAAACCTTGCTGGCGGCGAACGGCTGCATGGCTTGCCACGCGCTCGACCAGAAGGTGGTCGGCCCCGGCTTTGCTGAAGTGGCGGCCAGGTACAAGGGCAAGGATGGTGGCGCCGCCGTGGCGGCCAACATCCGCAGTGGCGGCGCCGGCAAATGGGGGCCCGTGCCCATGCCGCCGTTCAGCCAGCTCAGTGCAGCCGATGCGGCCAGTCTGGCGAAGTACGTGCTGAACAGATAAGTTCGTCCCGGACGCGCGGCAACCCTTAATACCACTTGCCGCCGCCTCTCTTGCGCGGTATTGCCCGCTGCCATTGCGCAGCGGGCTTTTTTTACTTCCCCCATTCGCCGCCGCATCGCTTGCCAAAGCAACAATCCTCAGCACTGGTATTGTAAAAAACACCGTTATACAAAACCACTTGACTACCAATTTAGGGCGTCGCATTCTCTGTGCAGAAAGCCGACGCTTCGCTGTGCTTTCTTTACGTACAACATAAAAAGCTACTTCGATAGTTTTCGTATAACGTTCAGGAGACACTGTGAAGACACGGCAAATTAGCCGGCTGGCCTCGCCTTTGATGGCTGGCCTGCTGGGCAGCGCGCTGCTCGCTTGCGGCGGCAATTCCACCACCGAACCCCCGTCGACCCTGCTGGCCGCCACGGCCGCCAGCGACAGTTGCGCGGCCTGGAGCGCCAGCGCCGTCTACACGGCGGGCCAGTGCGCCGTCTATGACGGCAAGGTGTATCGGGCCAAATGGTGGGTGCAGGGCACGGCGCCGAACAACGACCAGTGGGGACCGTGGAGCCTCGATACGAGCACGCCAACCCCGACGCCCACGCCGACGCCAACGCCCACTCCAACGCCGACGCCGACGCCGACGCCCACGCCCACGCCAGGCGTGCCCACCAAGGCCCAGGCCGAGGCCAATGAAGCGGCGCTGACGAACAACGATTTCTTCCGCAAGGTCAAGGCCTCGATCCGCACCCTGGGCAATGCTGCCGTCGAAGCCGTGCAGCCTGGCCTGGCCAGCAATCCGCTCAACGTGAAGCGGGTCGAGCGCCTGCTGCCGGCGGCGAAGTGGGATTATTATTTTGCCGCGCGCGACGCCAGTTATACCTACCAGCGCTTCCTGCAAGCCGTGGCCAAGTTCCCCGCCGTGTGTGACGACTACAGCGACGGACGCAATGCGGACGCCATCTGCCGCCACAGCCTGTCCACCATGTTCGCCCATTTTGTGCAGGAAACGGGCGACCATAACGCCAGCAGCCCGCTGCCGCAATGGCGCCAGGGCTTGAAGTATTTGCGCGAGCTGGGCTGCGACGAAACGGGCGCCGGCTGCGGCTACAACATCGAGTGCGCCGACCCCGTCTTCAACAAGGTGTGGACTTGTGGCAAGAACGCGGATGGCAGCTTCAAGAAGTATTTCGGCCGCGGCGCCAAGCAGCTGTCGTACAACTACAATTACGGCCCATTTTCGCAAGCCATGCATGACGGCGACCAGTCCGTTCTGCTGAAGAACCCGGACCTGGTGGCGTCGACCTGGCTGAACCTGGCCTCGGCCACGTTTTTCTTTGTCTATCCGCAACCGCCGAAGCCGTCGATGCTGCATGTGCTGGACGGTACGTGGGTGCCGAACGCGGCCGATACGACGGCGGGTGCGGGCAATAACTTTGCCACCACCATCATGATCATCAACGCCGAATGCGGACAGGGCACGGAAAAGCAGGCCGCGCAAAACCGCATCGATTACTACAAGCAATTTGCCGCCGACATGGGCTGGGATTATTCCGGCGAACAACTGTCTTGCGCCAACATGCAACGCTTCACCCCGGCCAGTTCCGCTTCCTACAACATTTATTGGGAAAAGAACTGGAGCGCCGGTGGCGACAACCAATGCCAGCTGGTCAGCTATCAAACCCCGTACAGCGCCTTGCTGGCCGGGAACTACGTGAAATGCGTGGAAGCCAACTGGAATGTGAAGTTGCAGTAGCAGCAAAAGCAGGACCAGCCAGCCAGGGATAACAGTTGACAAGAGCCCCTCAAGGGGCCTGCAACAGCTCACAACGTACAAGCTGTAAAACCATAACGGAGACCAATACAACATGAAATCGAATGCATTATTGATGGCCCTGCTCAGCGGCGTACTCGTCGCCTGCGGCGGCGGCCAGGACGGTACGACCGCCACCCCGAACACCTTGCTCGCCGCCGTCGAAGCGTGCGCCGTCTGGGATGCCGCCACCGTCTACACGGGCGGCCAGTGCGTGCTGTACCAGGGCGTCACCTACAAGGCCAAGTGGTGGACGCAGGGCAATGTCCCGAGCGCCACGGACCAGTGGGGCCCATGGGCCGTGACGGATACGCCAACACCGACGCCAACGCCAACACCGACTCCGACTCCGACTCCGACCCCGACCCCGACCCCGACCCCAACCCCAACCCCAACGCCGACCCCGACCCCGACCCCAACGCCAACCCCCACGGCTTGCCGCCCGGACGGCTTGATCTCGGCCGTACCGAATGTGCCGTACTGCAAGGTGTACGATACGAATGGCCGCGAAGTGCTGAGCAATGGCTTGAACCGGCGCATCGTCGGCTACTTCGCCAGCTGGCGCACGGGCGTCGATGGCAGCCCGACTTACCTCGTGAATAACCTGCCGTGGGACAAGATCACCCACCTGAACTATGCGTTCGCTTCCGTCGACCCGGCCACGTCAAAAATCGCCATCGGCAGCGGCGCGGCCAATCCCGATACGGGCCTCACATGGCCGAACGTGCCGGCCGCCGCCATGGACCCGTCGCTGCCGTACAAGGGCCACTTCAACTTGCTGTCGCAATACAAGAAGAAGTATCCGGGCGTCAAATTGATGATATCCGTTGGCGGCTGGGCCGGCAGCGGCGGCTTCTACACGGCCACGACGAACGCGGATGGCAGCATCAACACGGCCGGCATCAACACCCTGGCCGATTCCATGGTGGCGTTTGTGCGCCAGTACAACTTCTTCGATGGGGTCGATGTCGATTACGAACACCCGACCACCAACAATGAAGCGGGCAATCCGAACGACTTCGCCGTCTCGAAGCCGCGCCTGGCCGGCCTGATGACGAGCTACAACTTGCTGCTGAAAGTGCTGCGCCAGAAGCTCGACGAAGCGGCCGTTCAGGACAATAAATACTATCTGCTGACCATCGCCGGTTCCGCCTCGGGCTGGGTCTTGCGTGGCGAAGAAAACATGTCGGGATTGAAATATCTCGATTACGCCAGCCTGATGAGCTATGACTTGCACGGCGCATGGAACCAGTATGTGGGGCCGAACGCGGCGCTGTTTGACGATGGCAATGACGGCGAATTGCGGGCCGGTAACGCCTACCAGTTCCAGAACATCGGCTACCTGAACACGGACTGGGCTTACCGCTACTACCGGGGCGCCATGCAGGCGGGACGCATCAATATCGGCGTGCCGTTCTACACGCGGGGCTGGAAGGACGTGACGGGCGGCACGAATGGCCTGTGGGGCACGACGCCACTGATCAGTTCCACTGTCACCTGCGCCGGCACCAAGACCTGCGGCACGGGCGCCACCGGCATCGACAACGTGTGGTACGACCTGGACTCGCAAGGCAAACCGACGCCGGGCGGTGGCAACCCCATCTGGCATGCGCTGAACTTGCAGAACGGCATCGTGCCGAGCTACCTTGATGCGTATAAAGTCACGGACAAGGCGCTGGTAGGCAGCTATGTGCCGCATTACAGCAGCACCATGGTGGCGCCGTGGCTGTGGAATGCAACCAAAAAAGTGTTCATTTCCACGGAAACCACGCAGTCGATCGCGGCCAAGGCCCAGTACATCGTCAACAACAATATCGGCGGCGTGATGATCTGGGAAATGGCGGGCGACTATGCCTGGGATGCCACGCGCAACGGCGGCAAGGGCGAGTATTTCATGGGCACCACCCTGACGGACGTGCTGTACCAGGCCTTCCGCACGGCTGGCGTATATGGCAACAAGCGCGCCGAAATCGCCATGCCGGGCACGGCGGCCAACGTCAGCATCACCCTCGGCGGCTGGAAATTGGGCGACAGCAACTTCCCCATCAATCCCGTGATGACGGTGAAGAACAACACGGCCACAACCTTGCCGGGCGGCACCGTGGTGGAGTTCGACTATCCCGTCTCGGCACCGTCGGACATGAGCGACCAGTCCGGCTTCGGCTTGACGGTGATCAATGCCGGCTACACGGGGCCGAACAATATCGGCGGCTTTACGAAGAACTACAACCGTGCCCGCTTTGCGATTCCCGCCTGGCAATCGCTGGCGCCGGGCGGTTCCGTGGCGCTGACCCTGAACTACCGCCTGCCGATCTCGGGACCGGCCAACTACACGGTCACCGTGGGCGGCACCAAGTATGCCTTGACGCAAGAGTATCCGGAACTGCCGGTGGCCTTGCCGTAAGTTGGTGATGCCGTAAAGTAAAAGGGCGGAACCGAGGTTCCGCCCTTGTTAGTTTTTACCGCTGATTCCGTTTAGAACCAGGTTTCTACCTGGAAACCATACGAAGTGCCGCTGGTATTGTTGTTGTAGATCGGGCCGCCGTTGTTCGACGCGTTGACCGAGGCGGTGGCCGCATCGTTCCATTTGCCGTAGGTAACAAAAGCGCGCAGTTCAGGACGCGACCACAGGCCAGGACCGGCGGAGATCGTCGGTGCGATGGTCAGCTTGGTCAAACGCTTGGCTGGCTGGCCGCCCGACTGCGTCACGCGATCCGTGCCCAGTTCGCCCACCAGCTTGAAGTTGTTGGTGAACGCGTACACGGGACGCACGCCGACCGAGGTCCAGGTCGACGAACCCTTGGCGTTCGACTCGTCTTTTTGCCACAGGGCGACGAATTCCATGCCGAAGTTGGCCATCGGCTGGATCGCCATGTCATTGAAGATGCGCGTGCGTTTCACGTCCGAACCGAAAGTGGTGTCGCCCGAAGCGCCGAACTGCGCGCCCGCGCCCGTGCCAGGGCCGACGCCGTACTGCACGCCGAAGGTATTGCCGCCGCCGAACACTTTCGCCTGGCGGTGGAATGCCGACAACTGCCAGCCGTTATTGCGCTTGCCCGTGAGCACGTCATCCTTGCCTTCGCCGATGATGTAGGTCGCGGCCAGGTCCAAGGTGCCGTTTTCGTTGACGGGAATCTCGCCAAAGATGAAGTTCTGGCGTACGGCAGACTTGGTGGTGACGACGCCGGTGTTCGACACGGTGTTGATATCGTTGTCCTTGAAGAAGGCGTACGAGAATTTACCCGGACCAGCAGGAATGCGGTCCAGGCCGGCGCCCGTGCCGTTCATGTTGATGTACTGCAAGTCCAGCATGTGGATGTCAGGACGGTAGTAGAAGCGTTTACCGATCCAGGCCGTGCCGCCGTTCAGGAAATCGAGTCCCTGCGCTTCGACATAGGCCTTGACGATGCCCAGCTTGTTGCTGCCGAAATCCGAGTTTGGCGCGTAGGCATTGACCCAGATGGTGGCCAGATAGTTCACGCCGCCGGACTGGGCAACGGACTTGGTGTAGCCGAATTCCGTGTAGGCGTCGCACTCATTGCCCAGACGGTATTTCATGGTATTGCCACCCAGGCCGAAGCAGCCTTGCGAACCGCCGTCGCCCGAGGTATTGCTGCCGGCGCCAGCGCGCAGGTAGCCGTGGAAGCCTTCGGCATCACTTGGGTACATGGGGTCGGCCATGGCGGAAGCGCTGGCGATGGCCAGGATGAGGGCAGGTAAGGTTTTCAATGCAGTGCGGTTCATGCGGTCTCCAGAAGAATGTAGGTGGTAGCGGTGGCGCCCAGGGGGACGGTCACCGCACGCGGTCTAATGCCGAAAACCAAGTCTAGCAGCGCTTTTTTAACCACCCTGATACAAAACGTGCAAGTGCTGATACTTTCTTTCAGAGTGTTGTTTTTGCCACATATCGATACTCTTGCGCATGGCAGGTTTGCAAAGGAGTATCGAATTGCGGTTTTGGAGTATCAGAAAGTATCAAAGTCCGGTGCTACATTGTGGTCGTGGTGCCAAGTACCTGAGCATTGCCAACGACAAAAAACACTGGAGACACACAATGAAACGTTCCGCCATTGCCGCGCTGATCGCCGGCTGCCTCAGCTCGTCCGCTTTCGCCGCTACCGACCTGGTCATCGCGACCGTCAACAACGGCCACATGATCGAAATGCAAAAGCTCAGCAAGTTCTTCGAGCAAGCCAATCCCGACATCAAGCTCAAATGGGTGACACTGGAAGAGGGCGTCTTGCGCCAGCGCATGACCACCGATATCGCCACCAAGGGCGGTCAGTTCGACGTGATGACCATCGGCCTGTATGAAACACCCATCTGGGGCAAGAAAAACTGGCTGATTCCCATCAAGCCGGATGCCAAATACGATATCGACGACTTGCTGCCCGCCATCCGCGAAGGGCTGTCCGGCGACGGCAAGCTGTACGCGTCGCCGTTCTATGGCGAAAGCTCGATGATCATGTACCGCAGCGACCTCGTCAAAAAAGCGGGCGTGACGATCGAGGACCGCCCATCCTGGAACCAGCTGCGCGACGTGGCGGCCAAGCTGCACGATCCGGCCAACGGCGTGTACGGCATCTGCCTGCGCGGCAAGCCGGGCTGGGGCGACAATATGGCCCTGATCACCACCATGGCCAATTCCTACGGCGGCCAGCTGTTCGACATGAAATGGAAGCCGCAATTTACCAGCAAGCCGTGGAAAGACGCGGTCAACATGTATGTCGACCTGATGAAGAAATACGGCCCGCCGGGCGCGGCCGCCAACAGCTTCAATGAAAACCTGGCGCTGTTCAATCAGGGCAAGTGCGGCATCTGGATCGACGCGACGATCGCCGCCTCCTTCATCACGGATCCCAAGCAAAGCAAGGTGGCCGACAAGGTGGCGTTTGCCCAGTCGCCCGTCGGCGTGACGGAGCGGGGCGCCAACTGGCTGTGGATCTGGTCGCTGGCCATTCCAGCGAGCTCGAAGCACCCGAACGAAGCGCAGCGCTTCATCAACTGGGCTACCTCGCCAGACTACGTGAAGCTGGTGGCCAAGGAAACGAGCTGGGCCAACGTGCCGACGGGCACGCGCAAGTCGACGTATGCGAGCCCCGAGTTCCAGAAAGTGGCGAAATTTGCCGCCGCCGAAGGCAAGGCCCTGGCCACCACGCGCGCCGTGCAGAGCACCTTGCCGCCATCGCCGTACGTGGGAGTGCAATTCGCGTCGATTCCCGAATTCCAGGTGATCGGCGTGGCGGCAGGCCAGCAGATGGCGGCAGCATTGCTGGGCAAAGTGACGGTGGACCAGGCGCTGGAGTTGTCGCAGCAGACGGCGGAAAGAGAAATGCGCAAGGGCGGCTACTACAAATAACGCAGCGTCCTCGTCGAGTAGTTTGCTTACCCCAACGGCGTAAAGCAGGGGTCAGACCCGCCGGGTCTGACCCCAGATTTCACCTTGTCTCAAGAGAATCCTATGAAACGCATTATCCCCCGGACTTTGCTGACGCCGGCCGTGGTCGCCGTCTCCGTCATTTCCGTGATCCCGCTGCTGATCACCTTGTATTACGCGTTCGTGCGCTATTCCATGCTCGATCCGAGCGGCCATCCTTTCCATGGCCTGGCCAATTTTCACTTTTTCTTTACGGATGCCTCGTTCCTGCCGGCCTTGCAGAACACGTTTACCCTGCTGTTTTCCGTGATGCTGATCACGGTGGTGCTGGGCACGGCGCTGGGCCTGCTGATCAATGAAGCGTTTCCGGGACGCGCCATCGTGCGCGTGCTGCTGATATCGCCCTTCCTCGTCATGCCGGCCGTGAATGCCCTGATGTGGAAGAACATGCTGCTCAACCCGATCTACGGCCTGTTCGCGCAGATCAGCCTGTTCTTTGGCGCCACGCCCGTCGACTGGCTGTCGGCCCACCCCCTGTTTTCCATCATCATGATGGTCTCGTGGCAATGGCTGCCGTTCGCCTGCCTGATCTTCATGACGGCCCTGCAATCGATGGACCGGGAACAGCTGGAAGCGGCGCGCATGGATGGCGCCACCTATCTGCAGCAGCTGCGCTACCTCTACATTCCCCACCTGGGCCGCGCCGTCTCGGTGGTGCTGATGATCGAGATGATCTTCTTGCTGTCGATCTTTGCGGAAATCTTTACCACCACGGGCGGCGGTCCCGGTTTCGACACGACCACCATCACCTTCATGATTTACCAGCAGGCACTGCTGTCGTATGACGTGGGAGCGGCCTCGGCCGGCGCCCTGTTCGCCGTGCTCATCGCCAACATCGCCGCCTTCTTCCTGATGCGCGTCATCGGCAAGAATCTGTCGAAATAAGGAGACCTTGATGCATAGCAAACTCAATCTATATGGCCGCACAGCCGCCGCCTGGCTGGTCGCGCTGCTGCTGTTCTTTCCCATCTTCTGGCTGGGTCTGATGGCCTTCAAGACGGAAGGGCAAGCCATTTCCACGCCGCCGCTGCTGTTCTTCACGCCCACGCTCGACAGCTTCCGCGAAGTGCTGGCGCGCGACAATTACTTCGGCTACGCGTGGAACTCGCTGTTTACCAGCGTGCTCTCGACGGCCATTGGCCTGTTGATCGCCATCCCGGCCGCGTATTCGATGGCCTTCTTTCCCACGGGCGGCACCATCGGCTTGCTGAAATTCATGCTCAGCTCGCGCTACATGCCCGGCGTGGGCGCCCTGATGCCGATCTATATCTGTTACCAGTACTTCGGCCTGCTCGACACGCGCATCGGCCTGACCATCATGTTCATGCTGATGAATTTGCCCATCATGATCTGGCTGCTGTACACGAGCATGAAGGAGCTGCCGCGCGAAATCCTCGAAGCGTCGCGCATGGATGGCGCCACCGTGTGGGATGAATTCCGCCACGTCGTGCTGCCCCTGTCCGTGGGCGGCATCGCTTCCACGGCGCTCGTGTGCATGGTGTGGTCGTGGAATGAATCGTTCTGGTCGCTGAACCTGGGCGCCTCCAACGCCGGCACCCTGGCCTGGCTCATCGCCTCGTATTCGAGTCCGGAAGGCCTGTTCTGGGCCAAATTGTCGGCCGCGTCGCTGATGGCCATCGCGCCCATCATGGCGCTGGGCTGGTTCTGCCAAAAACAACTCGTGCAGGGGATGACCTTCGGCGCAGTCAAATAAACTACAAAATAGAGACACACATCATGGCTTACCTTCAACTGAGCAATATCGAAAAATTCTTTGGCGAGCACCGCGCCATCAAGGGCATCGACCTGGAGATCAAACAGGGCGAGTTCGTCGTCTTTGTCGGACCGTCCGGCTGCGGCAAATCCACCTTGCTGCGCCTGATCGCGGGCCTGGAGCCGATCGACGGCGGCAAGCTGTCGCTCGACGGGCGCGACATCACGGCCTTGCCATCGTCGAAGCGCGACCTGGCGATGGTGTTCCAGTCGTATGCGCTGTATCCGCACATGACGGTGTTCCAGAACATGTCGTTCGCCTTGAAACTGGCCGGCGTCGATCCGGCCATCATCCGAGAGAAAGTCGACAAGGCGGCCGCCATCCTCGACCTGGGTAAATACCTGGAGCGCACGCCGAAGGAACTGTCGGGCGGCCAGCGCCAGCGGGTGGCCATCGGCCGCGCCATCGTGCGCGACCCGAAAGTGTTCCTGTTCGATGAGCCGCTGTCGAACCTCGACGCGGCCCTGCGCGTGCAGACGCGCATCGAGATCGCCAAGCTGCACCGCGAACTGGGCGCCACCACGATTTATGTGACCCACGACCAGGTCGAAGCGATGACCCTGGCCGATCGCGTCGTGGTGCTGCGCGATGGGCAGATCGAGCAGCATGGCTCGCCATTGGAACTGTATGACCGTCCCGCGAACCGCTTTGTCGCGCAATTCATCGGCACGCCGAGCATGAACGTGGTGCCGGCCGATGCGGCGCCGCAGTTGCTGGCGCAGGCGGGCAGCGCGGCGCAGGCGGACGGCTTTGTCGGCATCCGCCCGGAACACGTGCACTTGGGCGCGGCGCAGCCAGGCAGCGTGCCCGTCACCGTCGATCTGGTGGAGTCCCTGGGCGTGGAAACCCTGACCTATGTGCGCTTGCCGAACAACGTGCAGGTGGTGTCGCGCGGCGCGGAGCGCAGCAGCCTGCAGCCGGGCCAGCAGACGCATCTGACGTTCGAGCCGGGCTTCGTCCATTATTTTGACCGCGCCGGCAAGACCTATGCCGCCGCCAAGGGAGTTTGAAATGAGCGCCATTGAACTGAAACAGGCGAACCTGGCAAATCTGCCAGGGAACGTGACCGTGCCCGCGTATGCGCGCGAGACGCTCGTGCCCAGCATCGTGCACATCGGCGTGGGCGGTTTTTTCCGCGCCCACCAGGCCGTGTATCTCGACGATTTGCTGGCCTTGCCGGGCCAGGAACACGCGCAGTGGGGCTATTGCGGCGTGGGCTTGCTGGCGCACGATGCGGCCATGCGCGATGCCATGAGGGCGCAGGATGGCATGTACACGGTGGTCGAGCGCAGCGCGGCCGGCGATACGGCGCGCATCATCGGCTGCATCGGCGACTACCTGTATGCGCCCGACGAGCCGCAAGCCGTGCTGGAAAAGCTGGCCGACCCTGGCACGCGCATCGTCGCGCTGACCATCACCGAGGGCGGCTATTATGTGAACCAGGGCACGGGCGAATTCGACGCGCAACACCCCGATATCGTGCATGAACTGGCGCATCCGGAATCGCCGCGCTGCTCGTTCGGCTACCTGGCCGCCGCGCTGGCCCTGCGCCGCGAGCGGGGCCTGGCGCCGTTTACCATCATGTCCTGCGATAACCTGCAAAACAATGGCGACGTCACGCGCAAGATGCTGCTGGCCTTTGTCGCCCTGCGCGATGCGGATCTGGCGCGCTGGCTGGCCAGCTATGGCAGCTTCCCCAACAGCATGGTCGACCGCATCACGCCGGCCACCACGGATGAACACCGGGCGCTGGTGCGCGACAGCTTCGGCATCATCGACGCCTGGCCCGTCGTGTGCGAGCCGTTCCGCCAATGGGTCATCGAAGACGAATTCCCGCAGGGCCGGCCGGCCTGGGAAAAGGTGGGCGCGCAGATGACGCACGACGTGCTGCCGTATGAAAAGATGAAGCTGCGCCTCCTGAATGCCAGCCACCAGGCCCTGTGCTACATCGGCATGCAGCTCGGTTACACGTTTGCGCACGAAGCGATGCTTGACCCTGGCATCCGCGCGCTCGTGCGCCGCATGATGGATGACGAGGTCACGCCTTTGCTCGACGAAGTGGAAGGCATCGATCTGGCGCGCTATAAAGATACCCTGATCGAGCGCTTCTCGAACCCCGCCGTGCGCGACCAGCTGGCGCGCATCGGCACGGAAGGCTCGGCGCGCATCCCGAAATTCGTCCTGCCGTCCGTGCGCGAAGCGCTGGCCCGGGGGGGCGCCATCGAGCTGCTGGCGTTTACCGTGGCGTGCTGGTTCCGCTACCTGGAAGGCCATGACGAAACGGGGCGCGAGATGCCCTTGAACGATCCGTATGCGGCGCGTCTGCGCGCGCTGGCGCTGCAGGGCGGGGCGGACGCTGCGGCCTTGCTGTCCTTGCGCGAACTGTTCGGCGAGTTGAGCGACACAGCAGCGTTCACGCAGGCGGTGAGCGATGCGCTGGCCAGTCTGTATGGGCTGGGCGCGCGCGCGGCGCTGGAACAGATCGTCGCCTGACGGGGAGGGTGCGCCATGCCACGCAAAGCCGATGCCTCATTGCCGCAGATGGAGCTGGAACAGCAGCGCGACGCCACGCCCGGCTTCGAGCCGAAAGGCAGTTTCGGCTTCATCCGCTACCTCGAACACGGCTTTCCGAATGCGCTGGTGCGCTGGCACTACCACGAGGAGTACGAACTGCACCTGATCGTCGAGAGCAGCGGCAAGGTCTTCGTTGGCGACTACATCGGCCAGTTCACGCCTGGCCACCTGGTGCTGACGGGGCCGCGCGTGCCGCACAACTGGGTCTCGCTTGGCACGCCGCCCGAAGGCGTGGCCTTGCGCGACATGGTGATCCAGTTTTCGCATGCGCCGCTGGCCTCGATGGCTTCCGCCATTCCCGAACTGAAGGATATTTTTCCGCTGCTGCAGCGCGCCTTGCACGGCGTGGAATTCTTTGGCGTCAGCGAACAGTCGCTGCGCCGTTTCCAGCGCATCCGCGACAGTAGCGGCCTGCCGCGCTTCATCGAATTTTTGACCCTGCTGGGCGAACTGGCGCAGACCAGCGACTACCAGCTGCTGTCGACGGTGCCGATGCAATCGAGCGACGACGACGTGGCGCTGGCGCGCATCAGTTCGGCCATCAACTACATCGTGCACAATTACAGCAGCCAGTTTTCGCTGAAGCAGCTGGCCGAGCAGGTGGACATGCCCGAGCGGACGTTTTCGCGTTTCTTTCGCAGCGCCACGGGCAACAGCTTCACGGACTTCGTCAACCGCCTGCGCATCAACAAGGCTTGCCAGCTGCTGATGGAGACGGAGAGGTATGTGAGCAACATCTGCTACGAGTCCGGTTTCAATAACGTGGCCAATTTCAACCGGCGTTTCCTGGAACTCAAGGGCATGACGCCGAAGGAGTTTCGCCAGCAGGCGCTGGGCCGTTTTGGCGCCTGAGGTTTTTTGAGGTACATTCGAGGGCGCAGGCGGGGACAGCCTGGGAGAGACTAGCATGGAACACCTATGGCAGAGGGACAGCGAACGCAAGGCGCCCGAACTGGAACGCGAAAGCTACGATGGCATCATCAATTACCTGGAACATGGCTACCCCAGCTCGCGCGTGCGCTGGCACTGCCACGAGGAATATGAGCTGCACCTGATCGTCGCCACCAGCGGGCGATTGTTCGTGGGCGACTATATCGGCGAATTTTCGCCCGGCCACCTGGTGCTGACGGGCCCGCGATTGCCGCACAACTGGATTTCTAACGTCATGCCGGAGGGCGGCGTGGCGCTGCGCGACATGATCGTGCAGTTTGCCCACGCGCCCTTGGCGGGCGCCGCGCGCCTCATCCCCGAATTGCGCGAACTGCTGCCGCTGCTGGAACGCTCCAGCTATGGCGTGGAGTTTTTCGGGATGGGCGCGGAAGCGGAGCAGCATCTGGCGCGCATCCGCGCCACGCATGGCGCCGAACGCTTTGCCGCATTCGTGCAATTAATGAGCAAGCTGGCGCGCACGGCCAATTACCGCTTGCTGTCGAGCGCCTCCCTGCGCTCCTACGACGATGACGCCACCCTGGCCAAGGTCAATTCCGTCCTCAACTACATCACGGACAATTACCGCGAGCCGATTTCGGCGGAAATGCTGGCCGAGCAGGTGGGCATGTCGCTGAGTAAATTCTCGCGCTTCTTCCGCAAGGCGACGGGCAACAGTTTTACGGATTTTCTCAGCCGTTTGCGCATCAACAAGGCGTGCCAGCTGCTGATGGACACGGATCAATACGTCTCCAACGTTTGCTATGACGTCGGCTTCCAGAACGTGGCCAACTTCAACCGCCGCTTTTTGCAGGTGAAGGGCGTCACGCCGAAGCAATTCCGGCGCCAGGCCGATGGCCGCTTTGGCGGCATCGGCGGGCCCGTGGCGGATATGCCACAGGCATGAGGACTGTCACGGGCTTGTCACGTTGACTGGTTATGCTCCACGGCTTCAATCCCACCTTAGCCGAGGAATGCATGAACACTGCCGTAACGTCGATCCCGAAACTGACCCTGCTGGCCATCGCCGCCGGCCTGACCCTGGCCGCCTGTGGCGGCAGCGATAACACGCCGGCGGAGCCTTCCAGGCCCGTGGCGCAAACGGGCGTGTTCCTCGACGGCGCGGTGGAAGGACTCGATTACGTGGCCGGCAGCGCGGCCAAGGCCAGCACCAATGCCAAGGGCGAATTCACGTGCAATCCGGGCGACACGGTGGCCTTCACCGTGGGCGGCCTGGCCCTGGGTTCTGCCCCATGCGGCGCCATCGTCACGCCGCTGGCGCTGGCCGCCAGCACCAATGTGGCGGACGACAAGGTCGTCAACCGCCTGCTGGCGCTGCAATTGCTCGACGAGGACAGCGATCCGTCGAACGGCATCAGGCTGACGGCCGAAGTGAAGGCCGCGCTGGCCGGCAAGACGCTGGACTTTGCCGCCGCCCCGGCCGTTTTCAACGCTGCCCTGTCCGCGCATCTGACTGCCGTGGGCGCGAAATTCGCCGGCCGCACGGTCGATGCGGAGCGCCGCGCCCTCGTGCGCGAGCATTTCGAAGATACGCTCGCCTCGAAAGCGGGCGCGCCCGTCAACGAGGTCCTGACGCAAGCCAATCCGGTGGGCGAAGTGAAAGTGACGGTGACGCGTTACCAGATCCAGGCGGCCGATAAATTCTACGTGCCGTACGAAGGCGCCAACGCCAAGATCAAGGGCGAATTCCCGAACGGCTTCCTGCCGTCGTACGGTTCCGGCCTGGCTTACAAGGGCAAGAACGCGGCGGGCGACCTGGAATTCTACGGCTTGACGGACCGTGGCCCGAACGGCGACGGCCCGATCGTGCCCGACCCTTCGGGCAAGGGCACGATCGGCAGCAAGATCTTCCCGTCGCCCAGCTTCACGCCCTCGTTTGGCGTGCTCACGGTGGGCAAGAATGGAGCCGTCCTGTCATCGAGCACGCCGATCAAGGTATCGGCCACCGTCAACAGCTCGGGCTTGCCCGTGCCCGTGGGCGCCGTCGGCAATTCGGCCGAGATTCCCGTCATGGATGCGATGAAGTTCGATGCAGCCGGCAAGGCCGTCTTCAACGCGGGCGGCCTCGATTCGGAAGCCATCGTCGTCGATGCCAAGCGCAATGCGCTGTGGGTGTCCGACGAATACGGCCCTTTCATTGTCAAGATTGATGCCGCCACGGGCATCATCCAGGCCAAATACGAGCCGGGCAAGGGCTTGCCGGCGCTGTTCGCCAAGCGCCGCGCGAACCGCGGCATGGAAGGCATGACCTTAGATACGAGCAACGACAAGCTGTATGCGTTCCTGCAAAGCCCCTTGTCCGACGGCACGGCGCCGTACTCGGTGACGAAGAAGAATGAACAGGTCGAGCGCTTTGCCCGCTTCACGCGCTGGATCGAATTCGATCCGACGTCGGGTACCAGCGGCAAGATGTATGCGTATCCGCTCAATGCGGCCGACTACCAGGATGGCCGCACGGGCAACGCCAAGCTGGGCGACATGGTGGCGCTGGGCGGCGGCAAGTTCCTCGTCATCGAACAGGGCGCAGCGCCGTCGGGCAAGGTGTTCAATAAACTGATGCTGGTCGAATTGAAGGGCGCCACGGATATCGCGGCCGCCGCTTTCAACGCGGCGACGTCGGACCTGGAGAAAAGCAGCATGGGCGGCGCCCCCGTCAATGGCGCCGACTGGACGGCCGTCACGCCGTTGAAGAAAACCCTGCTGCTGGATTTGAACGCCATCGGCTGGGCGGCGGAAAAGGCGGAAGGCCTGACCCTGATCGACGACTCCACCATCGCGCTGGCCAACGACAATGACTTCGGCCTGAAAACCAAGATCTTTGACGCGGCCGGCGTGGAAGTCGATGGCGCCGACGTGACCAAGTGCACGGTCGATGCGAGCGGTACCATCGTCACGAGCAGCGCGGCCGGCTGCAACGCGGCCAACACCATCCGCGTGGCGCGCGGCGACGACCGCGAGCGTCCTAGCCGTTTGTGGATCGTGAAGTTTGCCAAGGCGCTTAATACGTATTGATGTGCTGCTGTGTCGGATTACGCGGCGCTGCGCGCCGCTAATCCGACCTACCATCCACTTGCACGATAAAAAGCCGCGCGGTGCATCTCTGCACCGCGCGGCTTTTTTACGTAGGTCGGATTAGGCCGAAGGCCGTAATCCGACATGTATCCGCTTACTTCTTTGTGTAGGTATTCAACCAATCCAAAACAGTGTGATGCCACAGCAGCGAATTGGCCGGCTTCAGCACCCAGTGGTTTTCGTCCGGGAAGACCAGCAGCTTGCTCGGGATGCCCTGGCGCTGCAGCGCCGTGAAGGTGCCCAGGCCTTGCGCGGTGGGGATGCGGAAGTCCAGGTCGCCCTGCACCACCAGCATCGGCGTCTTCCAGTTCTTCACGAAGTTGACGGGATTGAACTGTTCGTGCTTGGCTGGCGCGTCGTAGTACGGGCCGCCGTTTTCCCATTCCGTGAACCACAGTTCTTCCGTCGCGTACGCCATGCCGCGCTGGTCGAACACGCCGTCGTGGTTGACCAGGCATTTGAAGCCGTCCGGCCAATTACCGGCGATCCAGTTCATCATGTAGCCGCCGTAAGACGCGCCCAGCGCGCAGCTGCGCTCGCGGTCCAGCCATGGGAATTTCTTGGTGGCCGCTTCCAGGCCCTTTTGCAAGTCGACCAGCGGCTTGCCGCCCCAGTCGCCGCTGATGGAGTCCGTGAACTTCTGGCCATAGCCGGTGGAGCCATGGAAGTCGATGAAGACGGTGGCGTAGCCGGCGCCTGCATACACTTGCGGGTTCCAGCGGTAGCTCCAGCTGTTGCCAAAGCTGCCTTGCGGGCCGCCGTGGACGAGGAAGGCGACCGGATACTTTTCACCGGTCTTGGCATTCCATGGCTTCATGACGTGGCCGTAGACGGTTTCGCCATTCGCGCCGGCGAACGAGAACTGTTCATATTCGCCGAAACGCACGTCGGCCAGTACTGCCGCATTCTGCTTCGTCAGCTGCACCATCGGCGCGGTTTCCGACTTGGCGTCGAGTTTGCGCGTGTACAGCTGCGCGCCCGACGTCAGGCTCGCTTGCGCCAGCACGATGGTATTGCCGCGCACGTCGAAGTCGCCCACGGCGCCCTTGCCCGTCAGCGCAGCGACCTTGCCGCTGGCCGCGTCGATGTGGAACAAACGGTGCTGGCCCACATCGTCGGCGGCGACGAGGAAAGCCTTGCCATCCGGCGTCCAGCGGAAGTCGGCCACGGAACGGTCCCAGTCGTCGGCCACGGTGCGTTTCTTGCCGGTGGCGACATCCATCAGCACCAGGTGGAAACGGTCCGCTTCGAAGCCGGGCTTGGTCATGGCGACATAGGCCAGGGTGCGGCCATCGGGTGACCAGGTGGCTTTCGCATCCCAGGCCGGATTGTCGGCCGTGAGGTTGCGCGGCGCCTGGCCGCCGGCGGCAGGAATCGTGTAGACGTCGAAGTTGGTCGACCACGATTCTGTGCGGCCAGCCACGCGCACGGAGAAGGCCACCGTCTTGCCGTCCGGGCTGAAGTGGTATTCGCCGTTGTCGCCGAACGGTTTCGACGGCGCGTCGCCATCGAGGGTGCCGCTCAGGCTCACGGGCGTGGCGCTGACCTTGCCGGTCGAATCGATCGGCGCCGAGTACAGCGCGTTGCGGCGGCCATCGGCCCAGGTATCCCAGTGGCGTACGAACATCTGGTCGTAGACCATGCCGCTCGCCTTGTTCCTGGCTTTGTCATCGAGGCGCTTTTTCGTGCAGGCGATGTCCACGCAATCGAGGAAGACGCCCATGCTGAAGGCCAGGCGGTCGCCCTGTGGCGACAAACGGTAGGTGTCGACGTCCAGCGCCAGGTCGGTGACCCTGGCCGCTTCGCCGCCGTTCAGGGGCAGTTGCCATACTTGCGAGGAGCCGGAGCGGCCCGAGAGGAAGTAGATGGCGTCGCCGTTCGGCGACCATTGCGGGTCGCTGGCGCTGGCATCGCCGCGCGTGAGCTGGCGTGGCGCCGCATTCGGCGCGCGCAGGTCGATCATCCACAGCTGCGTGTTGCCGCGATTCTTGTCCAGGTTGGTGGTGCGCACCGTGTAGACGACGCGCGTGGCGTCCGGCGACAGCACGGGGCTGCCCACACGTTCCATGGCCACCATGTCTTCCACGGTGAACCCGCGCGGCGCGGCCAAGGCCGGCACGGCGGCAGTGGTGGCCAGGGCGGCACTGAATGCTCCCAAGAGCAGCAGACGTAAACTCATTCAAACTCCCAATGTTATTGCGACGTTGTTGATGTGATATGAACGTGGCCGGCTGTACCGCCGGCAGGCCGACATCATAGCAATAAAGACGCGCCAGCTGCGGGAGTTGACCGCCGGTTAGCCGGCCTGAGTGGCCAGTTGGTCGAGCGCCACGTGGCCCCGGAAACCGCCCTGGCTGGTGGCCGGCAAGCCAGCTTCGATGGCGTGGGCGAAGCGGATGCCGGGGTCCTGTTCCAGCGCGGCCAGCACGCGCGCCGTGTTCGGATAATCGGCCAGGCTGGCCAGCTGCAGCGGTTCTGCCCAGCGCGCCGTGGCCGCCAGATAGGCGTCGGCGATGGTCGGCGCCGTGTCCGATGTCAGCCAGGCGCGGCCAGCGAGCAGGCGCTCCAGGTGCACCAGGCTTTTGTTGACCTTCTCGATGGCCATCTCGCGCCAGACGGCCGCGCGCGCATCGCCATCGGCGGCGCGCGACGCCTGGAAGGCGGGCATGAAGGCCGCGTGAAAGGTCGTGTGCAAAAAGGACAGCACGCTGTTCAGGCGGTCGTATTGCGGCGTGCCTTGCGCATAACCCAGCTTGCTGTTTGGCGCGCGGGCGGCCAGGTGCAACAGGATCGCCATGCTTTCCAGCAGCGGCGCACCCGTGTGCGTGAGCAGGGCCGGCGTCTGGCCCAGCGGATTGATGGCGAGAAAGGCCGGATGCTGCTTGCTGGCCGGATCGCGCGCTTCCACGCGGGCCAAACGATACGGCAAGCCGCTCCATTCGAGGGCGGCAATGGCGGCAAACGAGCAGCCGAACGGGACGCTGTAGATCAGGGTGGTTTCCAAGTCGAAACTCCAAGTTGGGTGAGGGAAGGGCAGTCTAAGGGCAATGGTTACTATTTGGAAGAAGGCAGAATAATGTGGTATAGGTACATTTTTTATACCAGGCGGGAAGCAAACCATGAAAGACAATGTCTCCGGCTGCGCCGTGGAAGAAGCCATGCGCTTGCTGGGCGGGCGCTGGAGAACCGTGCTGCTCAGCTATCTGATGGCGGGGCCGAAGCGCTTCAGCGAAATCCGCCGCGCCGTGCCGAATATCTCGCAGCGCATGCTGACCCTGGACTTGCGCGCGCTGGAAGAGGCCGGTTTGCTGACGCGCACGATTTATGCGGAAGTGCCCGTCAAGGTGGAATACCGGCTGACGGACGAGGGTTTGCGTCTGCGCGAACTGGTCGAGATGCTGCGCGCCATCGGCTTGCGCCTGCGCGGGCAGGCGGATGCGGGCGGCGCCTTTCTCGCACCCGATGGCGAGGATCATTCTCAATAGAAACAGCTGTTGTTATGCAAAGTGCTAGACTGCCGGCCTTAGCTCACTACTCCCGATACCCATGCGCCTGACTTCCCTCGCCCTGACCGCCGCCGCCCTGTTCGCCACCCTGCCGGCCCAGGCCGCCACCATGCCGACACTCGAACAAATCCATGCCGCCGTGCAGGCGGGCGTGGCCAAGACACAAGCGAAGACGCAGTCGAGCATGCCGTTCGTCATCAAGGTCACCAGCCTGGCCGGTTGCCAGGAGTCGCAGGAAGTGCCGGGCGAAGTGGTGTGCCTGGTGGGCATGAGCGCCGGCATGCGCGATGCTTTTAACGTACTGCCGCTGCGGAACGAGGGCGGCACCTGGATCGGCGTCGAACGCAAGAACGCCAAGTTCACGGGGCCGTCGCCGGCCGAGGCGCAGGCGATGATACGCGCCTGGGCCAAGGAAGAAGTGGCGCGCAATCCGGAAGCGGCCAAGGACGTGCAGATGCAGGAAGCGCAAAGCACCATGCAGGTCAAGGCCGTCAACGAGTGCGACGTCAAGCGCAAGACGGGCTACCTCGTATGCGAGACGGAATTGAGCGTGCCGAGCCGTCCGGAAGCCATCAAGACGGAGCTGACCTTTATGCTGGAAAACGCCAGCTGGCGCTACGTGCCGCGCTAAGCCGCCGGCCGCGACGCCGTTCGCGCGTCCGCCTGATACTTCTTTCGCCATAGCGCCAGCCCCACGCCGGGGCGCCTGGCGCTGGCGCACTTCTCTCCCGCACAGTATGCCCAAGCGGCGGCCCATGAGGCCGCTGGCAGGCATGCGCCGCCATCATCGGCAGAATGCATACAAAACTGCAAATCCTATATGGCTTAATTGATATATTTATTGATTTAATATTTATTCCAATGAGAGCGATAGAATTGGTGATTATTGTTGTATTTATTGCGATTCTGCCATATAAAATAAATATTCGGTTTAATCATTATTTTTTCAGCGTATGATATTGATAATGCGCAAGTAAATGCCGCGATCTGACTGTGTGGAGAACCGTCGTGCTGAAAAAAATAAGGAGTGGTGAACTGGTGCTGGGAATGTATGTCGAGCGCCTGGGCCGTTCCTGGCTCGATAACCCGTTCTGGACGCGTTCCTTCCTGCTCGAGTCGCCGGCTGACCTGGACCGTATCCGCGCGGCACGCCTCTGCGAGGTATGGATCGATACGGCGCGGGGGCTGGCGCCGCCGGTTGCCGTGCCGCCTTCCGCGCCGCTGGCTGCCGCCGCGCCGGCAACAGGTAGCGGCCCCGTCCCGAATGCGGCGCCAGCCAGGTCGCGCGACGAGGAACTGGCGCACGCCCGGCGCCTGATCGAACACTCGCACCAGGCCGTGCAGACCATGTTTGACGAGGTGCGCATGGGCAAGGCTTTGTCTGCGGCGCAGGCCTATACACTGGTCGACGATATCGCCGCGTCGGTGCTGCGCGGTGGCAACGTGCTGCTGGGCCTGGCGCGTCTGAAAACCGCCGACAATTACACGTATATGCATTCGGTGGCCGTGTGCGCGCTGATGACGGCGCTGGCCAGGGAGCTGGGCCTGGCGCCCGAGCAGGTGCGCTCGGCCGGCCTGGCGGGCTTGCTGCACGATATCGGCAAGATGGCCGTGCCGTCCGCCATCCTCAACAAGCCTGGCAGCCTCAGCGAAGCGGAATTTTCTTCCGTGCGCGCCCATCCGGCCGCCGGGCACCGCATGTTGCGCGAAGTGGGCGAGATCGATCCGGTGGCGCTCGACGTGTGCCTGCACCACCATGAAAAGCTCGATGGCAGCGGTTATCCGGAGGGATTGCGCGGCGAGGAAGTCAGCCTGTTTGCGCGCATGGGTGCCATTTGCGACGTGTACGATGCGATCACCTCGAACCGGCCGTACAAGCAGGGCTGGTGCCCGGCCGATTCGCTGCGCCGCATGGCCGCCTGGCGCGGCGGGCATCTCGACGCGCAACTGTTCGCCGCCTTCGTCAAATGCCTGGGCATCTATCCGCTGGGCACCCTGGTACGGCTGCAGTCGGAACGTCTGGCCGTGGTGGTGGGACAGGCGCCGGGCAAGCCGCTGACCGCGCCCACCGTGCGCGTCTTTTTTTCCATTCGCGCCGGCACGTGCATCGCGCCGGCCGTCGTCGACCTGGCCGCGCCGGGTTGCCAGGAGCGCATTGTTTCCACGGAAAGCGCAACCGATTGGCGTTTGCAGGACGTCGACCGTTACTGGGCCGGCGAAGCGGCCATGGCATGACGGCTGGCACGGCCGTAATAAAGTGCATTTTGTTAATAATAAAATATTAAAATAATGGTGCCAGTGCCTTGCCCGCTTTCCTGGCTGGCGACCGTTCCTTGTCCGCATACCCGTCACCGTACGGGCTACTTCTGAGGATGTGACCATGCGACTCAATCTTCCCGTCAGCGATACCGAAATCAATCTGAGCGATACCGAGACCATCGTCTCGACTACCGACTTGCAAGGCAATATCACGTATGCCAACCCGTATTTCATCGCCGTCAGCGGTTACAGCGCGGAAGAATTGATCGGTGCGCCGCAAAACATCCTCCGGCATCCGGACATGCCGGTCGAAGCGTTCGCCGATTTCTGGGCCACCATCCGCTCGGGCCGGTCGTGGAGCGGCATGGTGAAAAACCGCTGCAAGAACGGCGATTGCTACTGGGTGCTGGCGAACGTGACGCCCGTGGTGGAAGACGGCGTGGCTGTCGGCTACATGTCCGTGCGCACCAAGCCCACGCGCCAGCAGGTGGCGCAGGCGTCCGCCCTGTACGCGCGCATCAGGGCGGGGCAGGCCGATGGCCTTGTCATCAGCCAGGGCGCGGCCGTGCGCACGGGCTGGCTGGCCAGGCTGGCGAGCTTGCGCGACCTGCCGCTGGGCAAGCGCATCGGCTGGAATCTGGGTTTGCTGAGCCTGGTATTGCTGCTGCAGTTGGCGTGGAATGCGGGCGTGTTGCCCGATGCAAGCCACGGCTGGCTGACGGGCTTGTCCGTGGTGGCCGTGTGCGCCACCCTGTATTTCTGGCACAGCTTGCACCGCGCCGTGCTGCAACCGTTGCAGCAGGCGCGCCAGGCCTGCGACGTGATGGCGGGCGGTGACCTGACGGGCGAACTCGACACGACGCGGCGCGACGAGATGGGGCAGTTGCTGCGCTCGCTGCGGCAGTTGCGCGTGAACCTGCATTCCATCGTCGGCGACGTGCGCGGCAATTTCTTGCGCATCAGTATGGCCAGCCAGGAAATTGCCGCCGGCAATATGGACTTGTCGGGCCGCACGGAAGCGCAGGCGTCGGCCCTGCAGCAGACGGCGTCGAGCATGGAGCAACTGGCGGCCACGGTGCAGCAAAACAGCGGCAACGCCGTGCAGGCCAGCGACATGGCGGGCAAGGTGCATGGCCTGGCCGGGCGCGGCGGCGAACTCGTCGGACAGATGGTGGCGATGATGGCGGACATTAACGCTTCATCGAAGAAGATCGGCGACATTACGGGCATTATCGAAGGCATCGCCTTCCAGACCAATATCCTCGCCTTGAACGCGGCCGTGGAAGCGGCGCGCGCCGGCGACCAGGGGCGGGGATTCGCCGTCGTGGCGGGCGAAGTGCGCAGCCTGGCCCATCGCAGCGCGTCGGCCGCCACGGAAATCAAGCAATTGATCACGGCATCGCTGGCGCAGGTGGAGGCGGGCGCGAAGCTGGCGCAGCAGGCGGGTGCCAGCAGCGCGGAAATGCTGGGCGCCGTGCAGGGCGTGCACGGCATCATGGAAGAGATCGCCTCGGCGTCGCGCGAGCAAAGCCACGGCATCGGTCAAGTCAACATGGCCGTCACGCAAATGGATGAAGTGACGCAGCAGAACGCGGCGCTGGTCGAGGAATCGGCGGCGGCGTCCGCGTCGCTGCAAGACCAGACCTTGCAGCTGGAGCAAGCGATGGCCCTGTTCAAGCTGGAACGGCGCAGGGGCGGCCAGGCTACCCCTTCGCGCGCGCCCGAGCGCCGCCGCGCTACAGCAGGCGCTCTGACAGCGCCTTGAAGGCAACCCTGGGCACGACAAAGGCAAACGGTGCTGACACGGGCGGCAGTTGCCCCAGCAAGCCGCAGTCGGCGCGCAAGGCCGTCAGCGCTTGCACCTGATCCACATCAACGGGCAAGTCGATTTCGCCAAAGACCAGCTTGCCGTTGCGCGGCACATGCGCGATGGCCGCATCCTGGCAGGCGAGGAAGGCGACGGCGTCTTGCCAGTTGCCGAACAGTTGCTGCCAGTCGGCATCGAGGCCATGCTCCGCCGCGATGTCCGCCTGCACGTCGAGCAGCGGCGCGCTGCCGGCGCCGCTGGCTATGCGGCAGCGCGCTTGCGTGGCCGTGACTTCCAGCGTCATGCCGGCGGCCAGGTGGGTTGGCAGGATGTCGCTGAACAGCCGCGTGCCCAGCGCATGGGGCAGGCTGTCCATGATGTTTTTCAGAAAATACACGCAGGGCACGGCGGGCGCGCCCGGCGGCGTGTGGTCCAGGTACAAGCGCCAGTTGCTTTGCAGCGGAGACGGCAGCAATTTGCGTAACGGGCCCAGCAGGGCCGGGCCGAAATGCCCGTGGCGGTAGGTCAGCACGGTGAATGGCGTCTTGCCGCCGCGCTGCCACAGGGCCACGCTGGCGGGCATTAGTTGCTGCGCGGCAGCGGCGTCGACCAGCCAGCTCACGTAGACGACGTCGCGCACGTCGCTGTGCAGGGTCAGGAAGGGCAGGCGCGACATGGCAGCCTGGCGTAGGTTGGCGAAGCGCGTGCTATTGGCGAGCGCGGCAAACAATCGCCCCGGCCAGCCCGCGCGCGGGTGACGGTAAGTGTTGTCTTGCAATTGGGAAGTCTTTCGGTTGCGGTGATGCAGGCGGACGGTGCCGCCTGCCGGATGCGTTACCTGTTTATTGCATGTGCCAGCCGTGGCTGACCACAATCGACTGGCCGCTCAAGGCGTTCGATGGGAAGGCCGCCAGAAACACGGCCGTTTGCGCCACGTCTTGCGTGGTGGTGAATTCGCCGTCGATGGTGTCTTTCAGCATGACTTTCTTGATCACGTCTTCTTCGCTGATGTTCAGCTGGGCCGCCTGTTCAGGGATTTGCTTGTCGACCAGTGGCGTGCGCACGAAGCCGGGGCAAATGACGTTGGCGCGGATGCCGTCTTTCGCGCCTTCCTTGGCCACCACCTTGGCCAGGCCCAGCAAACCGTGCTTGGCGGCCACGTAGGCGCTCTTGAACGGCGAGCCTTCGTGGGAGTGCACGGAACCCATGTAGATGATGGCGCCGCCGCGGCCCGCCTTGATCATTTCGCGCATGCAGGCGCGCGTGGTGAGGAAGGCGCCGTCCATGTGAATGGCCAGCATCTTTTTCCATTGCTCGAACGGGTAGTCGACGACGGGGCTGATGATCTGGATGCCTGCGTTGCTGATCAGGATATCGATGCCGCCGAAGTGGGCCGCGGCATCGGCCACGCCCTTGTCGACTTGCTCTTCGCTCGAAACATCCATGGCGACGGCAAACGCCTGGCCGCCCGACTGCTTGATTTCCTCGGCCGTCTTGCTGGCCGCTTCCAGGGCCAGGTCGGCGATGACGACCTTGGCGCCCTGTTTTGCGTATTCAATGGCCATTTCCTTGCCGATACCACTGGCGGCGCCGGTAATCAGTGCGACTTTGTCTTTGAGTTGCATATTAATCCTTTGCATTGCGGGTTGGAGTGATCGTGGAAAATCTGACTATGCCAGTATAGCGAGAAAACGGGCTGCGCATGCCCCGCGCACGGCTAAACGGCTTGCTGCCTGTCAAGGATTTCCTGTAGCCGCCAGGCGCCGGGATTGGTGCCCGCCCAGGTGCGAAACGCGTGATTGAACGCGCTTTGTTCCTGGTAGCCGAGCAGGAAGGCGATGTCGACCAGTGACAAATGCGGCTCGCGCAGATAGTCGCGCGCCAGGCCGTACCTGGCCTGGTCCAGCAAGGCCTGGAAACTGGTACCCGCGTCGGCCAGCTTGCGCTGCAAGGTGCGCGGCGTGACGGCCAGGGTGGCGGCAACGGTGGCCAGCCGCGCCGAACCGTGGCGCAAGCCCGCCACGATGGCCGCGTGCACTTGCGCGTCGATGGCGCCGCCGGTGTCCGCTTCTGCCTGGCGCTGCGCCAGCAATTGTTCCGCATGCTGGCACAGCACGGGGTACAGGCTGACGTCGGCGTTTGGCACGGGCCAGTCCAGCAATTGCGCATCGAAGGTGGCCGTGTTGGCGGCGGCGTTGAAATCGGGCAGGCTGCCCAGCACGCGCACGTATTCGTCGCGGTGGGCCGCGTGGCGCAGCAAGTCGCCGCCGCCATCGTGGCTGAACGCCAGCCGGGCCGGCGGCAGCGGCATGCCGGCCAGCCAGTCGCCGCTGACACGGATGCCGGCAAAGACGCTGTCGACCAAATGCCGGCTGGCGCCCGGGTAATTGCTGGTCCAGCCGTAATGCGCGACGGCGCCATCGCGCTGCAGGGTCGAGCGGCCCAGGTCGTGCGCCAGCCGTTCATAGCGGGCCGTCTGTTCCAGCACCTGGCCCACGTTGCTGCAACTGAGCAGTATCAAGCCATATGCGCTGTACGTGCCCATGCGCACCCGCTGGCCCACGTGCAGGCCGAAATGCGCATCGCCCGCCAGCTGCGCGCCCGCATCGAGCAGGCGCACGTAGTCGCGCGCAGGCAGGCCAGGCGCGGACGCTTCCAGATTGTGCGGCGCCACGCCGGCCGCTTGCGCCAGGGTGGCTGCCGCGATGCCGTGCGCGCCGGCCGCTTCCAGCAGCGGCAGCAGATAGGCGCCGGCGACCCGGCCGTCAGTATTTGTCATGATGGAACAATGCGATTGTCATGAAAAACCAATACCCTTCGTCTGTGGCGGCATATGCTATCGATCAAGCAAGAAAATCTAGCAAGAAAATCAAGCAAGAAAATCAGGCAGGAACAGTATAGCAAGCCGCCGTGGCGCGCAACTGGCCGAACACAGGGGATGTCGATGCAACGCTGGAATGGCTGGGGAGATGAGAGCATCACGTATGCGCTGAGCGAGGACGCGCTGGCGTTTTTGCGCGAGCGCCTGGGGCCGGGCAGCGCCATTGCCGACGCCACCTTCGACGACGCCTGCGCCCAGGTGCCCGTCTCGCGCCTGGCGCCGCATCCGCTGATCGACACCACACCTGCCACGCGCGTGCGCCATGCGCTCGGCCAAAGCTTGCCCGACTGGTTCAAATTGCGCCATGGCCGCATCGGCGCGGTGCCCGACGGGGTGGCCTTTCCCGATAGCGCGCTGCAGGTGCGCCAGCTGCTCGCGTATGCGCGCCAGGCTTGCGTGGCCGTGATACCGCACGGTGGCGGCACCAGCGTGGCCGGGCATTTGACGGTAGCGGCGGGGCCGCGTCCCGTGCTGTCGATCAGCCTCGCGCGCCTGTGCGCGCTGGGCCACCTGGACCGCGAGGCGCAGCTGGCCACGTTCGGCGCCGGCGTGTATGGCCCCGACCTGGAAGCGCAGCTGCGCGCGCAGGGCTACACCCTGGGCCACTATCCGCAGTCGTTCGAATATTCGACTCTGGGCGGCTGGATCGTCACGCGCTCGTCGGGCCAGCAGTCGTTGCGCTATGGCCGCATCGAGCAGCTGTTCGCGGGCGGCGAAGTGGAAACGCCGGCCGGCACCTTGCGCATCCCCACGTTTCCCGCTTCCGCGGCCGGCATCGACTTGCGCGAAATGGTGCTCGGCTCCGAAGGGCGGCTGGGCATCCTGACGCAGGCGACGGTGCGCATCTCGCCATTGCCGCCTTATGAGGCGTTCCACGCCGTGTTTTTCGCCGGCTGGGGCCAGGCGCAAGCTGCCGTGCGGGCGCTGGCCCAATCGCGCCTGCCCCTGTGCATGCTGCGCCTGTCGAACGCGGTCGAAACGCAAACCATGCTGACCCTGGCCGGGCATAAAAAACTGGTGGGACTGCTGGAGCGTTATCTGTCGCTGCGCGGCTGCGGCGACGGCAAGTGCATGCTGATGCTGGGCGTCAGCGGAGAAGAAAAACCGGCGCGCGCGGCCCTGCGTGGCGCGCTGGCGCTGGCGCGGCGGCACAAGGGCGTGCACGTGGGAAGCCACATGGGCGACAAGTGGAAGCAGGGGCGTTTTCGCAACGTCTACCTGCGCAATGGCGCGTGGGAACACGGCTATGTGATCGACACGGTGGAAACGGCCGTCGACTGGCCGCGCGTGGCCCCGATGATGGCGGCGCTGGAGCAGGCGGGTGTCAATGCGCTGGCCGCGCACGGCGAACAGGTGCACGCGTACACACATTTGTCGCATGTGTACGCGCAGGGCGCCAGCGTCTACACCACGTATGTGTACCGGCTGGCGCCCACCTTTGAAGACAACATGGCGCGCTGGCGTGCCCTGAAAGACGCGGCCGGTGCCGCCATCGTCGCCAACGGCGGCACCATCAGCCACCAGCATGGGGTGGGCACGGACCACGCGCCATGGCTGGCGGCCGAAAAAGGTGAACTGGGCATCGCCGCCATGCGCGCGCTGCTGCGCCAGTTCGATCCGCAGGGCATGATGAACCCCGGCAAACTGCTGCCCGAGGCGGGAGGCGGCTTGTGAACAGGGCGCAGTTGCCTGGCATCCTGGCGCGCGAGTGGGATATCTTGATCGTCGGCGGCGGCATCACGGGCGCCGGCATCTTGCTGGAAGCATCGCGGCGCGGCTTGAAGGCCTTGCTGGTGGAGCAGCGCGATTTCGCCTGGGGCACGTCGAGCCGCTCCTCGAAGCTGGTGCACGGCGGCTTGCGCTACCTGAAGCAGGGCCAGTTCGGCATGACGCGCGAATCGGTGCATGAGCGGCAAGCCTTGCTGACGGATGCGGCGGGGCTGGTCGAGCCGCAGGGCTTTGCCTTTGGCGACTACACGGGCAGGAAGCCGGGGCGGCGCCAGTTCATGCTGGGACTGGCGATTTATGACGTGATGGCGGGCCGGCGCGCGCGCCGCTATGTCGACGCCGCGGACTTTGCCATGCTGGCGCCGCACATCCGGCGCGAAGATCTGCAGGGCGGCATGCTGTACCAGGACGCGAAGACGGACGATGCGCGCCTGGTGCTGCGCGTGCTGCAGGAGGCGCGCCGCCATGGCGGCGTGGCCGTCAATTACCTGGGCGTGGCATCGCTGTTACGTGAAGGTGACAAGGTCGCCGGCGCCACCTTGAACGATGCGCTCGATGGCACGTTTTCCACCGTGCGCGCGCGCCTGGTGATCAGCGCCACGGGCGCCTGGGCCGACGCCTTGCGGGGGCAAGTGGGAGAAGCGCCGAAACTGCGGCCCCTGCGCGGCAGCCATTTGTTGTTGCCCGCCTGGCGTTTGCCGCTGGCGCAAGCCGTCAGCCTGATGCATCCGCACGATGGCCGCCCCGTGTTTGCCTATCCATGGGAGGGCGTGACCCTGGTGGGCACCACCGATGTCGACCACGGCGCCAGCCTGGACGTGGAGCCGGCCATCACGCGCGGCGAACTCGCGTATCTGCTGGCCGCCTTGCAGTGGCAGTTCCCGCAGCTGGCGCTGGGCGAGGGCGACGTGCTGGCCACGTTTGCCGGCGTGCGTCCCGTGATCGGCAGCGGCCAGCTTGACCCGTCGAAGGAAGCGCGCGAACATGCGCTATGGCTGGAAAACGGCTTGCTGACGGTGGCGGGCGGCAAGCTGACGACGTTTCGCGTGATCGCCCTCGACGCCTTGCGCCGCGCCGCGCCCCTTCTGCCGGGCTGGCAGGCGGATTTGCGCCCCTTGCCGATTTTCGACGCCACGCCACCGTTGTCGGGCAAGGCCCTGGTGCTCGACGGCGAGCAGCGCGAACGGCTGCTGGGCCGTCATGGCGCGGGGGCGCAAGCGCTGTGTGAGGCGGCGCAGGATGGCGAACTGGCGCCGATTCCCGGCACGCAGACCCTGTGGGCGCAGCTGCGCTGGGGCGCGCGCATGGAAGGCGTGCAGCACCTGGACGACCTGCTGCTGCGGCGCACGCGCCTCGGTTTGCAGCTGGCCGGCGGTGGGCTTGCTATCATGCCGCGCCTGCGCGCCATCTGCCAGCATGAACTGGGCTGGGACGACGCGCGCTGGGAAGAAGAGCAGCAGCGCTACCTGGCCCTGTGGCGCCGCCATTACAGCGTGCCGCAAGGCGAATAAAGCAACGATAAAAAAGGAGAGCATCATCGAGACCACCCTGTTTGGCCAGCCCCTGGCGCTGGGCGACGCCCGCATCACCTACGACAGCCTGTCGCCGCTGGACTTGCGCCAGAGCGTGGACGTCCTCGTCGACGACCTGGGCGAAGACCTGCTGCAAATCACGTGCGCGAATGGCGACATCGTCGACGTGGGCTGGTATCCGGCCTGGAATGTACAGGGACGCTTGCGCGTGGTGGCAGTGCGGGGCCAGGACTGGGAAGCGCCCGTGTTCAGCGCGCGGCCGGAAAAAGATCCGCAGGCGCTGCTGGCCGCGCTGCGCGCCGCGCTGGCCAGCCTGGGCTGAGGCCATGGCCAGCGCAGCCGGCCTGGGGCCGTACATTCTCGCCATCGACAATGGCACGCAAAGCGTGCGCGCGCTGCTGTTCGACCGGGACGGGAACCTGGCGGCGAAGGCGCAAGTGTTCCTGGAAGCGTATTACTCGGAGCACCCCGGCTGGGCCGAGCACGACGCCGACGGCTACTGGCAAGCCGTGTGCGCAGCGTGCCAGCAGCTGTGGCGCGGCACGGACATCGCCAAATCGTCGGTGGCCGGCGTGGCCGTCACCACGCAGCGCGGCACGGTGGTCAACGTGGATGAAGAGGGACAGCCCTTGCGGCCCGCGATCACCTGGCTGGACCAGCGCAGCACGCGCGACATCCCTCAGTTGGCGCCATGGTGGCGCGCGCTGTTTCGCGCCACGCGCCTCGATGGCACGATCGCGTACTTCCGCCGCGAGGCCGAGATCAACTGGATCAGCGCGCACCAGCCCGACGTCTGGCGCCGCACGCATAAATTCCTGCTGCTGTCGGGCTTTTTGAACCACCGCCTCTGCGGACGCTACGTCGATTCGACGGGCTCGCAGGTGGCGTATATTCCCTTCGACTACAAGCGCCATGCGTGGGCCGGGCGCTTCGACTGGAAATGGCAGGCACTTGCCGTTAAACCATCGATGCTGCCGGAACTGGTGACGCCGGGCACGCGCATGGGCGCCATCACGGCATCGGCCGCCGCGGCGACGGGCATTTTGGAAGGCACGCCCCTGCTGGCGGCGGCCGCCGACAAGGCGTGCGAAGTGCTGGGCGCCGGCTGCGTCGAACCGCAGGTGGCGTGCCTGAGCTACGGCACCACGGCCACCATCAACACGACCAACCGCAAATACGTGGAAGTGACGCGCTTCATTCCGCCGTATCCGGCCGCCATGCCGGGCGCCTACAGCACGGAAGTGCAGATCTTCCGCGGCTACTGGATGGTCAACTGGTTCAAGGAGCAGTTCGGCGACCGCGAACGGGCTGCTGCCGCCGAGGATGGCACGGGCTTGTCCGCCGAAGCGCTGTTCGACCGCCTGGTCGAGGCCGTGCCGCCCGGCTCCATGGGCCTGATGCTGCAGCCGTACTGGAGTCCCGGCATCAAGGTGCCGGGGCCGGAAGCGAAGGGCGCCATGATCGGCTTTGGCGACGTGCACACGCGCGCGCACATCTACCGCGCCATCCTCGAAGGCCTCGCGTATGCGCTGCGCGAAGGCAAGGAGCGCATCGAGCAGCGCAGCGGCATCGCCATCACGGAGCTGCGCATCGCGGGCGGCGGTTCGCAAAGCGACGCCGCCATGCAGCTGACGGCCGACATCTTCGGCTTGCCGGCCGCGCGCGCCCACGTGTATGAAAGTTCGGGTCTGGGCGCGGCCATCGCCGCCAGCGTGGGCCTGGGCTGGCATGCGGATTTTCCTGCCGCCGTGCAGGCGATGACGCGCAAGGGCAAGGTATTTCAGCCGCATCCCGGGCACAGCATGGTCTATGAAAAACTGTACCGGCGCGTGTACCGCAAGATGTATGCGCGGCTGCAGCCCCTGTACCGTGAAATCGCCGACATCACCGGCTATCCTGAAAAGTGACCGGCTAGCGCTGGACGAGCGCCTTGACCGTTTCCCAGGCCGCGCTGCCCGACTGCGTGACGCGCACCTGGTTGCGGCCCCCTTCCTTGGCCACGTACAGTGCGCGGTCGGCGGCGACGAACAGCGCTTCGCGGTCGTCCAGCTGGTGCGGGCGGATGGTCGCCACGCCGATGCTGACGGTGATCCACGGCGAGGTGGCGGAGCGCGGGTGCGGCAGTTGCAGCGCCTCGATGTGCGTGCGGATGGTTTCGGCCAGGTGCAGGGCGCCTTCGGCATCCGTGTCGGCAAACAGCAGCACGAATTCCTCGCCGCCGTAGCGGGCCGCCAGGTCGCCCGGGCGGGCGGCGTGCGAGGCGATCGCTTGCGCCACCTGCTGCAGGCAGCTGTCGCCGGCCGGGTGGCCCAGGCTGTCGTTGTACAGCTTGAAGTGGTCGACGTCGAGCACCACCAGCGACAGGGCGCCGCCGACGCGCACGGCGCGCTGCCACTCTTTTTCCAGGAAGCTGTCGAAATGCCGGCGGTTGGCGATCTGCGTCAGCGGGTCGAGGTAGGCGGCGCGCTGCAGCGCGTCTTCCGACTGCTTGTGGTGCGTGATGTCGTGCAGCAGGCCGATATACAGGGGCTGGCGCAGGTACATCGGCGTGAGGGTCAGATCCATGCTCAGCGCCTCGCCATTGCGGTGGCGGATCGCCACTTCGCGCGTGCCGTGGTTGTGCGCCTTTTCCGGATTGGCCGCGTGCATGGCGAAGTAATCGAGGTATTCCTGCGTCACCAGGGGGCTGAGCAGCTCGCCGATGAAGCGTCCGGACAGTTCGTTTTCGCGGTAGCCCAGGTACTGGTCGCAGGCCGGATTGGTGTACTGGATGCGGCCGTCCGCCTCGATGATCAGCAGTCCCTCGGCCATGTTGTTGACGATGGTGCGCAGGCGCTCGGCCTGTTCCTGCTGGGTTTCATTGTTGCTGCGGATTTGCAGCTGCGCGCGCACGCGGGCGCACACTTCGGCCATGCGCAGCGGCTTGCTGATGTAATCGACGGCGCCGCAGTCGAAGCCGGCCACCACGTCTTCCGTTTCCGTCCTGGCGCTCATGAAGATGACGGGGATGCCCTGCGTCAGCGGGTGCTGCTTGAGGCGGCGGCACGTTTCGATGCCGTCCATGTCCGGCATCAGCACGTCGAGCAGGATCAGGTCGGGGCGGGCGCGCTGGGCGATCGCCAGCGCCCGTTCGCCGGACGTGGCGACATAGGTTTGATAGCCTTGTTCGCTCATCAGCTTGCGCAGCACCTCAAGGCTGGCCGGCGCATCGTCGACAATCAAAATGGCGGCGTCGCGCCGCTGGTAATGTTCCACACTGCCTGAACTCATTGCTTCCGGCCTTCTCGATGTACTTTGCGCTGCCAGCGTTTGCCGCACTGTCGGTGATGCTGACCGGATTCAAATCGGATACAGCGGTCAAATCATACCGCCTTGCCAATTTTTTGGGTAAAAAATCGACGTTGCGCAAGGTGGAAAGTATTATTTTTATACTATGTTTAAAAATAAATACACGCAGTTGCTGTCGTGAAGGCGGTTTTTAGGCGGAAAAGGCGCGTGCCCCCGGCGCCGGGGGCAGCTGGGACACGCCCCGCAGCTGCGGGGCGTGAAGAGGCGAGTTACATTTTTGCGGCGATCAGTTTGCCCAGGATGGCGATGCCTTCGCGGATGCGTTCCGGCGGCACCGTCACGAACGACAGGCGCAGGGTGTGCGTTTCCGGCGTGTTCGCGTAGAACGGCGCTCCCGGCACGAATGCCACTTTATTGGCGATGGCTTCATCGAGCAGTTTCATCGCGTCGATGTGCTTCGGCAGGGTGACCCAGATGAACATGCCGCCTTCCGGCTTGGTCCACGTGACGCCGGCCGGGAAGTGCTCTTCCAGCGCCGACAGCATGGCCTGGCACTGGTTGCCGTACAGGCTGCGGATGCTGGGGATGTGCCGGTCCAGGAAGCCATCCTTGATCACTTCATGCACGACCATCTGCGTCAGCTGCGACGTGTGCAGGTCGGCCGCCTGCTTGGCCAGCTCCAGGCGGCGCACCAGCGGCATCGGCGCCACCACGTAGCCGAGGCGGATGCCTGGCGTGAGCACTTTCGAGAACGAACCCATATAGATGACGCCATCGGGATTCATGTTGATCATCTTCGGATACGGCTCGCCGCTGTAGCTCAGGGCGCCGTACGGATCATCCTCGATCAGCGGCAGGCCGTGGCGGGCGCAGGTTTCCACCAGTTCCACGCGGCGCGCCACGGACAGGCTGCGGCCCGTCGGGTTCTGGAAGTTTGGCAGCGCGTACAAGAGGCGCGCGCCATCGGCGACGGGGTTGATCGACGACGGCACCAGGCCTTCATCATCGGTGTCGACGGAAACGAATTCGGGACGGTAGACGGAAAACGCCTGCAGGGCGCCCAGGTAGCTGGGGGTTTCCACCAATACCTTGCTGCCTTCGTCGATCAGGACCTTGCCCAGCAAGTCCAGCGCCTGTTGCGAGCCGGACGTCATCAGCACTTGCTCGGGCATGATGGTGCCGCCATTGCCCGAGAGCGAATCGGCGATCCACTGGCGCAGCGGCAGGTAGCCGTCGGTCGGGCCGTATTGCAGGGCGACCTTGCCATTGTTCGACAGGACTTTGTCGAAGGCGGTCTTCATTTCTTCCACGGGGAAGGTGGCGGGCGAGGGCAGGCCGCCGGCAAACGAGATGATCTCGGGACGCTGCGTGATCTTCAGGATTTCGCGGATGAACGAGCTTTGCAGCTGTTCCGCGCGTTCGGCAAAGCGCCATTGGATCGGATTCGGATTTTCAATTTTCATACGAGTCTCACAGAAGATGCCGAGCTGCGCCGGCTGGATTTGTTGGCCCGCTTGTGGCGGTGCTTGCGCAAGCGGCGCCGGATAGGCGTCGCCATGGTGCTGCGGTATTGTACGGCCTGTACGCCGCCGTGCCCATCCGCACGCGCAAGGGCGTTGCAAATGGGCGTCAGGAAGCTTACTTCAGCTTGCGCCCGATCCCCACCACGGCGATCACGGCGCCGGCAAACAGCAGGCTTTCACCCGTCAGTGGCTCGTTCAGCAGCACGGCCGCGCCCAGCAGGGTGAGGAAAGGCTGCAGCAGCTGGGTCTGTCCCACGCGGGCCACGCCGCCAAGCGCCATGCCCCGGTACCAGAAAAAGAAAGCGATAAACATGGAAAACACGGAGATGTAGGCAAAACCCAGCCAGGCCGCGCCGCTGGCCTGCGCCATCAGCGCGCGCTGCGGCCAGGCGTTCCACAGCACCACGGGCAGCACGAAAGGTACGGCCAGCAGCAGCGCCCAAGAGATCACATGCTGGCCCGGCATGGCTTGCGCCAGGCGTCCGCCTTCCGCATAGCCGAGTGCGGCCAGCAGCACGGCGGCAAAGATCAGCCAGTCGGCCAGGTGAAAACTGCCGCCGCCCTGGCGCAGCGCGAACGCCACCACCAGCGCCGTGCCGAGCAGGGCCATCAGCCAGAATCCCGGCGAGGGGCGCTCCTTGCCGCGCAGCACGGCAAACACGGCCGTGGCCAGCGGCAAAATGCCCACCAGTACGGCGCCGTGCGAAGCGGGCAGGCTGCGCATGGCGATCGACGTCAGCCACGGAAAGCCCAGTACGCAGCCCAGCGACACGAACGCCAGCGGCAGCCATTGTTCGCGCCGCGGCAGGGGCGCGCGCTGCTGCCACAGCCACAGGCCGGCCAGGCAGGCGGCCACCAGGGCGCGGCCCAGCGCGACAAAAGTGGGGTCGAGTTCGGCCACGGCCAGCCGCGTAAAGGGCAGGGTCAGGCTGAAGAGGGCGACGGCGATGAGGCCCAGCAACAGGCCTGTGCGGTCGGCGCCCAGGCGCAAGGGGTGACTGGAGGAGGTGGTGGCGTGCGATGGCATGGCTGTCCTGGTGCGGGTGTGTGAGATAAAGGCGGGCAGATGTGGATGAATGTGCCCGGTACTGCTATCCTAGGGCGCAATAGCAATACAGTACAAATACACTTCTACGCATAATTTCACATACTGTGATGGTCATATGAGCAATACACTCGCCTCTCCGTCCCTGCCCTTGCTGTCGCGCGCCTCGGGCGAAACCCTGATCGACCAGATCACGCGCTCGCTGGCGGCGCGCATCGACGACAAGCTGCTGCGCGGTGGCGCGCGCATGCCGTCGATCCGCCAGTGCGCCGCCAGCCTGAGCGTGTCGTGCGCTACGGTGGTGGCCAGCTACGACAAGCTGGTGGCGCGCGGCTACCTGGAATCGCGGCGCGGCGCCGGCTTTTTCGTGCGCGAGCGCTCGTCCCTGAACACGCCGGCGCCGCCCGCTGGCGCGCAGGACGCGGTGGCGCAGCCGATGGACGTGGTGTGGCTGATCCGTAACATGTTTCGCCAGACACCGTCCATCCCCGCGCCCGGCTCCGGCATGCTGCCCGCCGAGTGGCTCGATGGCGACCTGGTGGCGCGCGCCTTGCGCGACGTCAGCCGCCAGCCCGGCAGTTTGCTGCTCGGTTACGGCGCGCCGCAGGGTTTTTTGCCGCTGCGCCAGCAGTTGCAGCTGAAGCTGGCGGAGCTGGAAATCGCCTGCCCGCCCGAGCAGATCGTCACCACGGTGGGCGTGATGCAGGCGCTGGACCTGGTGGCGCGCGAGTTTGCCCGCCCCGGCGAGACCATTTTCGTCGACGATCCCGCGTACTGGCTGATGTTCGGCGCCTTTGCCGCCATGGGCATGAATGTCATCGGCATCCCGCGCCTCGGTGATGGCCCCGATATCGCCGTGCTGACCGAGCTGGCGGCCCTGCACCGTCCCAGGCTGTACGTGATCAACTCGGTGCTGCACAACCCCAGCTCGACGTCGCTGTCGGCGGCCAAGGCGTTCCAGGTGCTGCGTCTGGCCGAACAGCACGATTTCCTCATCGTCGAGGATGACATCTATTGCGACATGCACCCGGGTGGCGCGGTGCAGCCGGCCACGCGCCTGGCCGCGCTGGACCAGCTGCGCCGCGTGATTTACCTGGGCGGCTTTTCCAAGAGCCTGGCGGCGAACCTGCGCGTGGGCTTCATCGCCACATCAAATGAGCGGGCGCAGCGCCTGGCCGACCGCAAAATGCTGGCCACCCTCACCACCAGCGACATCGGCGAGCGCGTCGTGTATAAGATCCTCTCGCAGGGGCTGTACCGCAAGCATGCGGAACGCCTGCGCGCACGGCTCGACAAGGTGCGCGACGGTACTTACCGCAAGGTCGAACGGGCGGGTTTGCGCTTCGAGCCGGCATCGGCCGGCATGTTCGTGTGGGCCGATGCGGGCTGCGACACGAATGTCCTGGCCGAAAAGGCGCTGGCCGAGGGGCTGGTGCTGGCGCCGGGCAGCCTGTTTTCGCCGCGCCAGCTGCCGTCGACGCGCATGCGCCTGAACCTGGCCACGGTGCAGGACGATCGCATCTGGGCGTTTTTCGACCGCGCACTGGGCTGAAACAGCACATTTTTCGGGAGCTCTTGAAATCGCTTGTACCATCCCCAACTCCGTAGAATCCGTCCATCCACAAGACTATGAGGTAAAAATGGCTGTCTCCGAAAAGCAAACCCTGGGTTTTCAGACCGAAGTGAAGCAAATGCTGCACCTGATGATCCATTCCCTGTACTCGAACAAGGAAATCTTCCTGCGCGAATTGATCTCGAACGCGTCCGACGCGGCCGACAAATTGCGCTTTGAAGCGATCGATAACGACGCCCTGTACGGCAACGATCACGAATTGAAGATCAAGGTCAGCTTCGACAAGGATGCGCGCACCATCACCATTTCCGACAACGGTATCGGCATGACCCGTGACGAGGCGATCTCGCACCTGGGCACCATCGCCAAGTCGGGCACCAAGGAATTCTTCGGCAAACTGTCGGGCGACCAGCAGCAGGACGCGGCCCTGATCGGCCAGTTCGGCGTGGGCTTCTATTCGGGCTTCATCGTCGCCGACAAGATCACCGTCGAAACGCGCCGCGCCGGCGTCGACGCCTCCGAGGGCGTGCGCTGGGAATCGGCCGGCGAAGGCGATTACAGCATCGAATCGATCGACAAGCCGTCGCGTGGCACGGACATCATCCTGCACCTGCGCGAAGGCGAAGACGAATTGCTGTCGAGCTGGAAGATCAAGTCCATCATCCGCAAATACTCGGACCATATCTCGCTGCCGATCGTGATGCAGAAGGAAGAGTGGGACGACGAGAAAAAAGAAACCGTCGTCAAAGACGAATTCGAAACCGTCAATCAGGCCAGCGCCCTGTGGGCCCGCAACAAGGCCGACATCACGCCGGAACAGTACGACGAATTCTACAAGCACGTGTCGCACGACTTCCAGTCGCCGCTCACGCACACGCACAACCGCGTGGAAGGCCGCAGCGAATACACGCAGCTGCTGTACATTCCGGCCAAGGCGCCGTTCGACATGTGGGACCGCAACAAGCGCGGCGGCATCAAGCTGTACGTCAAGCGCGTCTTCATCATGGACGATGCCGAGCAGCTGATGCCAACCTACCTGCGTTTCGTGCGCGGGGTGATCGACTCGGCCGACCTGCCGCTGAACGTGTCGCGTGAAATCCTGCAGGAATCGCGCGACGTCAAGGTGATCCGCGAAGGCTCGAGCAAGCGCGTGCTGGGCATGCTGGAAGAACTGGCGAACGCGGACGAGCAGGACAAGAAAGACAAGTACGCCGTCTTCTGGAAGGAATTCGGCCAGGTGCTGAAAGAAGGCATCGGCGAAGACGCGGCCAACAAGGAACGTCTGGCCAAGCTGCTGCGCTTTGCGTCGACCGCCAACGACAGCGACGAACAAATCACCTCGTTCGCCGACTACGTGGCGCGCATGAAGGAAGGCCAGGACAAGATTTACTACGTCACGGCCGACAACTACGCCGCCGCGAAAAACAGCCCGCACCTGGAAATCTTCCGCAAGAAGGGCGTCGAAGTGCTGCTGCTGACGGACCGTGTCGATGAATGGATGCTGTCGTTTATCCAGGACTTCGAAGGCAAGGAACTGGTTTCCGTCGCCAAGGGCGGCCTGGATCTGGGCGCGCTGGAAGACGAAGCGGAAAAGAAAGAGCATGAAGAAACGGAAACCTCGTACGCCGATCTGGTGGGCAAGATGAAGACCGTGCTGGCCGACAAGGCCAAGGACGTGCGCGTCACGTTCCGCCTGACCGATTCGCCAGCCTGCCTGGTGGCCGATGAAAACGAATTGTCGGGCAACCTGCTGCGCATGCTCAAAGCTGCTGGCCAGAGCGCGCCGGAATCGAAGCCGATTTTGGAAATCAATCCGAACCACCCGCTGGTGACGCGACTGAAATACGAAGATGCCGAAGGCGGCAAATTCGGCGACTGGGCCAACATCCTGTTCGACCAGGCCATGCTGGCCGAAGGCGGCTCGCTGGCCGACCCGGCCAGTTTCGTGAAACGCCTCAACGAATTGCTGCTCAATTCGGCGAAGTAATTCCCTTGCCGTAATCCGACACGGCGGCTGATGCATCAAGGCCGGTCCTTTCCTCGCGAAAGGGCCGGCTTTTTTCATGCGCGACGTTCAGCGCCGCATGCACATGCCTCAAACCCTGGCCGCAGCGACTTCAGGCATAATTGCCCCTTGTTGAATTTAATCCGTCAATGGCCGGCATGGCCGTTGGTGCAGGAGCCTGTCATGTCAGTGAGTACCCGCGACGCCCTTTTGAAAAGCGCAGAGATCCACCTGCGTTCGAAAGGCTACGCCGCTTTCAGCTATGCCGATTTGTCCGAAGAAATCGGCATACGCAAGGCCAGTATCCACCATCATTTCCCGACCAAGGAAAACCTCGGCGTGGCCTTGATCACGCAATATATCGAGGTGTTTACGGAAAAGCTGCAGGCGATCGATGCGGCGCATGCCGATCCGGTCGAACGCCTGCGCGAGTTCGGCGGGTTGTTCCTGGCCAGCGCCAACGATCATTTGCTGCCGCTGTGCGGCGCGCTGGCGGCCGAAATGGCGGCGCTGCCCGAATCGCTGCAGGCCCTGGGCCGCCAGTTGATGGCGCAGCAGCTGGACTGGATGGAAAACAATCTCGTGCAGGCGGCGCAGCTGCACGGCTGGACCTTGCGGAAAGCGCCGAAGGATTATGCCTTCATGCTGCTCAGCGCTCTGGAAGGCGCCAGCTTTATCGGCTGGGCCCTGGGGCCTTCGACCGATCCGCTGGCCGCTTTTCATTACATGCTCGACAATCTGGCGTAGCGCTGGCAAGCCCGCTCAGGCCAACAGGGCCGGTTTGGCGATCATCAGTGCGCAGATGGTCAAAAACACGGCCAGCTTGATGCACAGCCAGATTCCCAGTCTGGCGTCCGCCTGCGCGTGTCCCTGTTCCACCTTCGCTTCCACCTTGTCCGCCCAGAAATGGTCGATGGCTTGCGCGCCGATAAACAGCGCGAGGGACAGCTGCATCCAGCCCATGTGCAGCCAGGCCCATTCTTGCTGGTACAGCAGGACCAGCCCGCCGATCAGCAGTATCGAGCCTGCGACGGCGATCTGCTGATGGAGTTTATGTAATGTATCGCGGCCGGCAGGCTCGCGCATCAGATGCAGCAGGCGCGGCGTCAGCATCATCGGACCGATGAAGGCGATGGCGGCGACGATGTGCAATATCAGCAGGAATGTATAGGTGTGCATGGCGTTCTCGTATCGGCAAGGACGGTTGTTTGCGGAACGTTTAGAATAAGTTTTACTACCCACTTCCGCTACTCGCATTCATGGCAAAAACTGCAGCGCATGGAGAACCCCGCAAGCGGCCGTCCCAGGCCAGATCGGCTGCCACCGTCGCGGCGATGGTGGAGGCGGCTGCTCGCATTATTGAAGTGCGGGGATGGGCCGCGCTGACGACGAATCACGTTGCCGAGCTCTCTGGCGTCAGCATCGGCTCGCTGTACCAGTACTTCCCGTCGAAAGAGGCGCTGCTGGCCGAACTGGTACGCCGCGAACGCGCGATGCTGCTGCGCGACGTGGGGCTGGCCATGGCGCTGGAGGGCGAATTGCCGTCCGCGATAGAGCAAGGTGTGATGGCCGGCCTGGCGCACCAGTTCAGGCGTCCCGCGCTTGCGCTCGCGCTGGAATCGGCGCCGTCGTCGCCATCCTTGCAGCGTGAGGACGAGGCCTTGCGGCTGGCGCTTGCCGGCCAGCTCGCGGGTCTGCTGGCACGTCATGAAGTCGCCGATCCTGATATGGCCGCCGCCGACGTGATTGCGCTATGCCGCGGCATCATCGACGCCGCGGCGCTGCGGGGAGAAACGGATATGGCGTCGCTTGCGCGGCGCCTGGGACGCGCGGTCCACGGCTACCTGGACACGGCGGGACCTGCCAGGGAAGCCGCCGCCAGCGCTTAAGGGAGGATGCAGCCGTCCAGGCCACACATCTCGCCGGCCGATGCGGCCAGATCCTGCCGCGATTGCGCATGGAGGTTCTCCAACGCCTGGCTGAACACCTCTGGCGGCTGCGCGCCGGAAATGTGCGCTCCATTGCCAAAGACGAACAGCGGTACGCCGGACGCGATGCGCGAGGCCTGGTACTCATCGTCCTGCACCTGCTGGCGCCATTGCGGTGTCGACCAGGCCTGCTGCACCACTTCGGCAGGCACGCCCGCCTGCGCCGCGAGCAGGGCGAGAGAATCGCGGTCGAACAGCGACTTGCCGTGTGAAATACTCTGCGCATACAGCACTTCGACGAGGCGCTGTTGCGATGCCGCGTCGCCGGCAGCCTTGACGAGCATGTGCGCGTCCATGGTGTCGCCAAACAGCATGGTATCGAAGCGGTAGTCCAGGCCTTCGGCTGCCCCATGCGACTGCACCGAATACAGCATGCCCTCGGCGGCCAGCGGATCGCGAAACTTTTTCAGCAAGGCTGCCTTGATCGGTTCGCCCTGATGGTTCGGCGCGATGCGGTAGGCGCGCAGCCTGACCTGCACGACGTCCCTGTGTTCAAAGCCGGCAAGGGCCTTTTCGAAGCGGCGCTTGGCGATCCAGCACCAGGGGCAGACGAAATCGGATCAGATGTCGACGACCAGCGCGTGTGTGTTGTTTTTCATGGTTGCTCCTTGAATGGCGGCGGTATCACGCCTTGTATCAAGCCTTGTCAAACGCGTCCAGCACGTGGGTGCTGTAGACAAGGGCGGCGCCGGCATTGAGGTTGATCGCCACGCCGAGTGCTTCGGCAATTTCCTCGGTGGTGATGCCCAGCTTCTTGGCGGCGGCCGCGTGGAAGGCGATGCAGCCATCGCAGCGCGTGGTGACGGCCACGGCCAGCGCGATCAGTTCCCGTGTTTTCGCATCGAGATGGTTGGTCTTGTCGCCGGCGCCGCCCAGTGCGGCGATGCCTTTCATGGTGTCGGGCGTCAATGCGTTCAGTTGCAACGCACGCGTGTTGATGTCTTGCCGAGCTTGTTTCCAGTCTTCCATGATTTCCTCGCTATGCAGGCGCTTGCGCGCGGGTTGGTGGTTCGATGATTCCCGGGAGGGGAATCAGGCCTCGATAATTTCCAGGGTGGGCAGCATGCGGATGGCCTTCGAGAAATTGGCCAGGTTGACCGAGGTCTTGGTGACGGCCTGGTGCAGCGCCTCGACGCGTTCGCGCGAAGCATCCGTGCGCAGCCGCACGACGTAGCTGACTTCGTCGTAGCCGGGATTGACGCTCTCGTCCAGGCCAAGGAAGCCGCGCAGATCCAGCTTGCCATCCGTTTCGATCTCCAGGCTGTGCACGGTGATGCCCATGGCCGCCGCATTGGCCGCGTAACCGACCGACAGGCAGGCGTTGAGGGCGGCCATCAGCAGCTCTTGCGGATTGGGCGCCGTGTTTTGGCCCAGCAACTCATGCGGTTCGTCCGAGGCGATCTCGAAATGGCGCGCATGCTTTTCGCCGCCGAGGACATAGTGGTTGACGGTGGCCACGCTGCGCGTCTGGTGTTGCCAGCGGGTCTTGACGTTGAAACGGGCTTCGCCTTTGTCTGGATGGTCTGCCACGCCCTGGGCGAATTGCTGCAATGCTGCCACGTTGATGCCGTTAAGCATGTTGGCGCCGGCCGCCGCGCCATACGCCGGATAGTCGGTGTAGCCCTGGGACGGGGCGCCGCTGGCGCCGTAATAGGTCGAGCGGTCGCTGTCGGCCAGCGGCCAGTTGTTTTGCATGCGTTCCACCAGATCCGGGTTGGAAATGAACGGCATGCCGAAGGCGATCAGATCGAGGTCGCCTTTTTCCAGCTCGCTGCGCGCCAGGTCCTGCGTGAAGCCGCCCGCGCCGATCAGGGTGCCGCGGTAGGCCTGGCGGAACTGCGCGCCAAAGCCGGCCGGCACTTGCGCCGCCGTGATGGTGGGCTGGTAGTTCAGGTGCACATAGGCCAGCTGCCTCGTATCGAGCGCCTGCGCCACGCTGCTCCACACCTGCGCTTCGTCGGCATAGGCGCGCATGTCGTACAGGCGGCCGAACGGCGAGATGCGCACGCCGACCTTGCCGCTGCCGATGGCGGCCGACAGGGCGTCTACCGTTTCGAGCAAAAAGCGCTGGCGGTTGGCGATGCTGCCGCCGTACTGGTCCGTGCGCGTATTGACGGCGCTGCTGAGGAACTGGTCGAACAGGAAGCCGTTGGCCGCCATGATCTCGATCCCGTCAAAGCCAGCGTCGATAGCGACTTTTGCCGCATGCACGAAGTCGGCGGTGACCCGCGCGATCTCGTCGACGGTCAGCGCGCGCGGCACGCTGGGCAGCACCGGTCCCGCCTTGCCCTCTTCGGTCCAGGCGTAGACGGTGGTGTTTTCCGCCGCCACGTCGCTGGGGCCGACGGGCGCCGCGTTGCCCGGCTGGATCGATACGTGCGACATGCGGCCCACGTGCCACAGCTGGGCGAAGATCTTGCCGCCCTTGGCATGCACGGCATCGGTCACCTGGCGCCAGCCCTGGCCCTGGGTGCTGCTGTAGATGCCCGGCGTGTACAAATAGCCGCGGCCTTCATCGGAGACGGGCAAGCCTTCGGTGACGATCAGGCCGGCCGAGGCGCGCTGGGCGTAATACAGCGCGGTGAGCGCGTCGGGATTGTTTTCCAGGGTGCGCGTGCGCGTCATCGGCGCCATGACGACGCGGTTGGCCAGGGAAATGCCGGACAGGTCATAGGGGGTGAACAGTTGTTGCATGTGATGCCTCGCAAAGAGTCGAATGCGCCGTGGCGCGAAAGGATTCCGGCTGAAATACCCGGCTTGAAATAAGTCTACCATCTAGTAGGTAGATTCGTCAATCGATGGTAGCGCCAGCAAAATCGCTATGATGCGGCTTTGCACGGGACGATACGGATGATTGCCATGAAGAACCGCCTGATGGCGGGCCTGGGCGCGCACGCGCTGGGCTGCCTGCTGTTTATTGTGTTGAGCTGGCTGGGATTTTTCCTGTACACGCAACTGTTCGGCAGCCTCGGCTCGCGCGGCGTGGCCGGCGGTCTGGCCTTGCTGCTCGTGTTTTATGTGTATGCGGGCACGAATTTGCTGCTGGCGCTGTTGCCGCCCGGCAGGTGGAAACCGGTGCTGTGCGCCTTGTTGGGCGCGGCCGTGCTCGCGTATCTGCTGCCCCAGCATCCGCTGCGGGCGATTTACTTCAGTGTGCTGGCGGGCGGCTTGAGCTGGCTGGCGGTGCTGGCCAGCGCGCGTTTAAGCGGATACCTGCGCGGCTGACAGGCCGTTGACAAAAGCGGCGACGGCGACGGCGGCCGCTTCCGGCGCCGCCTGCAGCAGCATGTGCGGCGCGGCGATGTCAGTCACTTGCGCGTCCGCTGCCTGCCGCAGTATCTGTACGGCGTTCGCCGGCGGCACCAGGCGGTCGTGGCGGGCGCGCAGATACAGCACGGGCAGGCTGCCGCGTGCGAAGCTGCGCGAGGCGTCGGTTTCCAGCACGGCGCGCAGGCGCTGGCGCAGCACGCTGGGCGGCACTTGCGCCAGCGCCGCTGCCAGTTCCGCCTGCAGTTGCGGCGTGGAGTGGGGCGCCAGCAGCGCCTGGCGCAGCGCGAAGCCGGGCATGGCGCCAAAGGGCACAAGGCCGAGCAAGTGGCGCAGCGGCGCCAGCATCGGGCGCGGATTGCGCACGAAGGAACAGCACAGGATCAGGGCGCGCATGCCGGGCGGCGGATCGGCGCGCAACGCTGCCCCCAGCGGCCCGGAAAACGATTCGGCCAGCACGACGAAAGGACGGTCCCGCGGCAGGCGCTCGCGCACGAAGGCTTCCAGCGCCGCGTAATCGAGCGGCGCGGCCGGATAGGCGATGGACAGGGTAGCGATGGCGCTGTGCGCGCGCAAGGCGGCGTCGAAGCGGTGGAACAGGCTGGCCGTGCCATCCATGCCGGGCAGGAGGACGAGCAGTGTCGAAGCGGGAGAAGAGGTCGTCATTGCGGCCATCATAACAGCCGCGCCGCCGAACGCGCCGTCCGCCAGCCGCACCGCATGGGGGCTGGCGCCATGCTAGAATCGCCGGCGCGCCATGCGTGGCCGTAATCGCGGTCTAATCCCCGACAGACAGAATCATGCATATCATTTTTTCGAATTACCGCACCCTGGGCGGCGCCTTGCTGGCAGCGGCCTGCGTCCTTTCCCAGCCTGCCCACGCCACGGCGGCGCCCTCTGCGCCGGCCGGGAAAAGCCTGTCGTCCTTGCTGGCCGGCGGACCCTTGCCGCGATTGAGCGAAGACCCGCAAGTGCGCGCGGCCCTGTTCGACTTCTTCGGTTACGCGCGCGGCAGCTACACGGAAGACGATGAATTGCTGCTGGCGCAGGCGCTCGAAGCGATCAGCGAAAAGCGCGACGCCACGCGCACCGTGCTGGCCGATGGCCGCCAGTTGCTGGCGTCGATGAATGACCGCAAGCAGGGCCGTGAACGCGGCGCCATGCTGCTCGACAAGCGCGGCGCCATCATCGCCTTTGGCCTCGTCAACGGCCATTGCCGCCTGGAGGGACAACCGCTGGCGAAGGTCTGCAATCCCGATCCGAATGCCGTGCTGACGGTGTTCCACCGCAAGGGCATGCTGGTCGGGGATGCGGCGCCTTTGCTGGCCTGGGCCCGGCAATTGCCGCCCATGCTGGCGCTGATCGCGGGCGACAAGGAAGCGGGCGCCGATGGGCAAAAGATCGCCAGCGTTGAATATGTGCTGGCGCAGCCTGCCCTGCCGGGCTGGAATCGCGCCCAGCTGCCGCCCGCGTATCCGCCGGCGCTGCTGCCGCTGCTGCTCGATAAATCGACGGTGCTGACGTCGGCCGGCGCCGGCGTGTTTGCCTATCCGCTGACCCTCAAGGGCAAGAAACAGAACAATGTGCTCGACCATGCGGAAGGCCGCCCCCCGCGCGACCTGGAAGTGGCGCTGCGCAGCTATGCCAGTTTCGACACGGTGGTCGAGCGTTACCGCCAGCTGGCTAAGGGCGCCAGGCTGCAGCGCAACGAGCGCACGGCCTACCTCGATGGCAACATGGGGCAGGGCAGCTACCGCGTCTATATCCGCAACACGGGCGCCGATGGCGTGATGATCGACGTGGCCCTGTGGCAGCGCAAGCTGGCGGCCAGCCGCTGAATTCAATTAGGGCGCGCCTCTTCGTAGCCCAGTTGCGCCAGCTGCGCGGCGATGGCGTCGTCGCGGGTTTTCTTGCCGGTGCGCAGGCGCGCATGCGTGAGCGACGCGGGCAAGCCATGCGCCAGCAAGGCGTCGATGTCGAGCATGGTTTCGGAGGCCGACAGCTGGCGCAGGGCGGGTAGGGCGGCAAGGCCTGGCAGGCTGTCGAGCGTCTTGCAGGTGTGCAGGCTAAGGCGTTCAAGCACGGGATTGGGCCCCAGCGCGATCTGCCGCAGCTTGATCTGGTCTTCCACCCATAGCGCCTGCAGCAGCGGAAAGCGGCCGATGTCGCCCAGCGTTTCCAGGCCGCGCACGCGTATCACTTCCAGTTTCCGCAACAGGGGCGCTTCGACGTGCGCGAGCGATTCGCGCCCGCCCAGCTGCAACAGCAGACGGTCCAGGCGGGCCATCTCCGAGATGAAATCCAACGGCACCTTGTTCTTGATGCGGTACAGCGACAGCTCGTGCAGCGCCGGCAGGCCGGCCACAGTGTCGATGTGCTGGTGGTGGCCCTCGATGACCAGGCTGGCCAGCTGCGCATAGTGGCGCAGCGGCGCCAGGTCGATATTGTTTTTGGCCGACTCGCCCAGGTTCAGGTATTCGAGGCCGCGCAAATTATCGAGCTGCAAGATGTCGGCCTGCGCCAGCTGGTACACGCCCAGGCTCAGGCGCTTCAGGTGGCGCAGCTCGCCCAGGGTTTCCAGATGGATGGCTTGCCAGTGGCAGTCGATGGACAGGCTGGCCACATGCGGCAGCGCGCGCAGGATGCGGGCGTCGAACACCCTCGGGTCGTAACCGTAGATGCGGATGGTCAGCGCCGTGCCGCAGGTGGCGGCCAGGGCGTCGAGGTCGGCCAGCAGCGGCTCCGGCTCGCCCAGGGTATCGAACTGCACCAGCACCTGCTGGCCGCCCGCGATGGCGGCGCGGATCGCCGCAGCGTCGATGCGCCCGGGGTTCTGGATGCGTAGCGGCTGTGTTGTTTGCGTCATGGTCATAGTCCTATCGGATAGTCGACTTTCCTGGGGGGAGGGCAGCCTTCCGGTCCCGGAAACGTCTGCTTGCCCGTGTCGTCGTAGCGCTTGCCGCACTCCACGAGCACGCGCTTGCGGAAGGTGTAGATGCTGGCCACCTTGCCGTTCGGGTGGTAGCAGATATTGTCGCCGTCGCGGTCGGTCGAAGCGTAGCTGATCATGGTCTCGCCATTGACCGTGCGCGTGCTGTGGCCGCTGCGCGGCTCCGTGCATTTGAGCTGGCCGCTTTCGTAATAGACGTTGAGGACGGAGGTGTCGGCGGCGCGGTCGACCAGCAGTTCGTCCTTGCGCTTGCCGTTCGGGTAGTTCGAATAGCCTTCCTGGCGCTGGCCGTACTGGAAGGCGTAGTAATACTGCGGCTTGCCGTCCGGGTAGTACATGTGGTGGTACTCGCATACGTCGTCGCGCGTGCTGCCGTACTCCTTGAAGGTGCAGCGGTGGATGTCGTTGAACAGCTGGCCGTCCTCATAGTACTCGCGCAGGTGCGTGAGCAGGCGGCCCTGGTCGATGACGGCCAGGCGCTCCGGCTTGCCGTTCGGGTAGTAGCGCGCGTCCAGGCCCTGCTTCTTGCCCATGTCCCACAAGGTGTCGAGACGCAGGATCTTGCCGCTGTCGTCGAACGCCTGTTCGCGCCCATCGAGCTGGCCGCTGCGGTAGGAGGCCGTGTAGACCGCGTATTCCTTGCCGGCCGGGCCCAGATAGCGCGTGCGGCTGCCTTCGAGCACGCCGGCCTGGTAATGGTCGCGCTGGCGCAGCGCGCCTTGCGCATCCGTGTCGATCGCTTCACCCTGCTTTTTGCCTTGCACGAAAGTGACGCTTTGCGTGGCCTTGTCCTTGAGCTTGAGCTTCCACGGCCCGTCGCGCAAGCCTTCGATGAAGCTGCCGTCGCCGTCTTCCGTGATCCACGCGCCATGGCGCGCGCCGTTGACGTAGTTGCCGCGCGTTTGCAGCTTGCCGCCCATGCTGCGTTCGTGCGGGCCGTTCAGCTGGCCGCCCGCGTAGGTGTCGAAGCCCGTCACTTCCTCTGCATCGGCATAGTTGACGACCGTCCAGCGGCCTTCGCGCTTGCCGGCCCGGTACATGCCGCTCTCGCTCTGCTTGGGATAATTGAAGGACCACAGGCCTTCTTGCAGACCGTTGACGAAATGGCCCTTTTCGCTGCCTTCGTGCATGCCGTCGCGCACCCACAGGCCCTGGCGCTTGCCCTTCACGTACTGGCCCCGCTCGACCACCGAGCCGTCGTCCCAGGCCAGGCTGTAGATGACGGAAGGGCCTTCCTGGCTGCCCGTGAACTGCTTCGGCGCCGTTTCCCACGTCACTTGCCACAGGCGGTAATTGCGCAGGATGCCGGCGCCGACATCGCTGTACAGGGTGTAGCTGGCGGTGAGAAAACGCTCGCCTTTCTTCTCGAAGGTTTTCTTGTAGATGATGGCCTCCTGGCTGCCGGCCGCCACGGGCTTGCCCTCATCGCTGTAGTAGCCGACGATGGTGCCCTGCGTATGGTCGATGGCGTCGAAGTCCGCATTGCCGCTCTTGCCGCGCGCAACGCTGTAGTCCATCGGCGCCAGTTTCGCCAGCGCCGCCTTGACCTGGCCCGCGTTGGGCGAGGCGCTTTGCGCCACGATGCGGTTCAACGCCGGCTGCAAGCCGTCCAGGCGCCGGTACTTGCTGGAACTGCGGTCGTAGCGGTAGGCGCGCAAACCATTCTTGCCGTCCTGGCGGAACAGCACCAGCATGGTTTGCACGCTGTCGTTCGTCTCCTGGTCCAGCGAGGCGTAGAAGACGGAGCGGATGACGGCATTGCCGAACTGGTCGAGCAGGATGGGTTTCGAGGTGCCGCTCTTGCACTCGCAGTAATAGCCATTGACGCCTTCTTTTTCCTTGAGGAAGGCGACGTCAAGCCCGCTGTCCTGCGCGGCGCTGATGGCGGGATGGGCGAGGCTCTTGCCTTCATAAAAGGGCGCGCCGTGGGCCAGCGCGGAGCAAAGCAGCAAGGGCAGAAGCAGACGTTTCATCGTGAGGCTGGCGCCGGGGCGCCGCAATGGAAAGGCCACGATTCTGCCTGCGTTCTTACTTACGGGCAAATGGGCGCGCGTCTATCGTGTGCGCGCCCCCGTTCAGGGCTGGTGCGCGGCGCAGAAGTCCAGCAGCAGCTGTTCGCCGTCCGGCCACGGGCCGTAGCCGGCGTCGCCGTTGATATGGCCGGCATCGCCGATCATGGTGAAATCGCTGCCCCAGGCGGCGGCAAACGCGCGTGCCCGCGCGAAGCTGACGTAGGGATCGTCGCCGCTGGCGACCAGCAGGCTGGGAAACGGCAAGGCTAGCAGCGGCATCGGCGCAAAGCCCGTCGTGCCGGCGGGGTAGGAGGGTGCTTCCACATCGCTGGGGGCGACGAGGAAGGCGCCGGCGATCTTGTGTGGCGAGCCGCTGGCCGCCCAGTGGGCCACCAGCGTGCAGGCCAGGCTGTGCGCCGCCAGCACGGGCGGGCGCTCGCAGGCGGCGATGGCGCGGTCGAGCTCCGCCACCCATTCGTCCTTGTCCGGCGTCTGCCATTCCCGGTGCAGCACGCGCGACCATTGCGGGTGGCGCGCTTCCCAATGGGTTTGCCAGTGCTGCGGCCCGGAATTCCACAAGCCGGCCAGGGTCAGGACGAGAGACGACATCGATGCTCCTTAAAGTTATAACTCCGTGCGTAGGGCGAACAGTTCGGGGAACAATACCACGTCGAGCATCTTGCGCAAATAGCTCACGCCCGCCGTGCCGCCCGTACCCGTCTTGAAGCCGATGATGCGTTCGACCGTCGTCACGTGGCGGAAACGCCAGAAGCGGAAGGCCGTTTCCAGGTCGACCAGCTTTTCGGCCAGTTCGTACAGGGCCCAGTGTTTCGACGGGTCGCGGTAGACTTCCAGCCACGCCGCCTTGACGGAGGCGTCGGTGCTGGTCGGCAGGGTCCAGTCGGCGTTCAGGCGCTCGGGGGAGATGGGCAGGCCGCTGCGCGCCAGCAGCTTGATCGACTCGTCGTAGACGGAGGGCGCGCGCAGGGCGGCGTCGAGCACCTTGTAGGTTTCCGGCGCCGTCGTATGCACGTTGAGCAGGGCGGCGTTCTTGTTCCCCAAAATGAATTCGATCTCGCGGTACTGGTAAGACTGGAAGCCGGACGAGGCGCCCAGGTAAGGGCGGATGGCCGTGTATTCGGGCGGCGTCATGGTGGCCAGCACGTCCCAGGCGTGCACCAGCTGGTCCATGATGCGCGCCACGCGGGCCAGCATTTTAAAGGCGGGCGCCAGGTCGCCGCTTTGCAGGTTGGCGCGCACGGCGTGCATTTCGTGCAGCATCAGCTTCATCCACAATTCGCTCGTCTGGTGCTGCACGATGAACAGCATTTCGTTGTGGTTCGGCGACAGCGGATGCTGGGCCGTGAGAATGCGGTCCAGCGCCAGGTAATTGCCGTAGCTCATCGATTCGCTGAAATCCATCTGCGCGCCATGCCACTGCGCATCCTGGCCGCCCGCATGCATGGGGCAGCCGCTGGTGTTTTCCTTGTTCATATTCTTGTCGTCGCTCATGGGATGCTTCAGGTGACCGCATCGCGCTTGGCGGCGATGTCGTAGGCTAGTGTGTCGAGGATGTCGCGCAGAATTTCCACGGCATCCCACACGTCGGCAAAGCTCGTGTACAGGGGCGTGAAGCCGAAGCGCATGATGGCCGGTTCTCGGTAGTCGCCGATCACGCCGCGCGCGATCAGTGCCTGCATCACGGCATAGCCATGCGGGTGCGTGAAGCTGACCTGGCTGCCGCGGCGCGCATGCTCGCGCGGCGTGACGAGGCCCAGCGGATGGCTGGCGCAGCGCTGCTCCACCAGCGCGATGAACAGATCGGTCAGGGCCAGCGACTTGCGGCGGATGGCTTCCATGCTGGTTTGCGCAAAGATATCGAGGCCGCATTCGACCAGGGCCAGCGAGAGTATCGGCTGCGTGCCGCACAGGGCGCGGGCGATGCCGTCGGCGGGCGCGAAGCCCGGCTCCATGGCGAACGGCGTGGCGTGGCCCCACCAGCCGGACAAAGGCTGGCGGAAGCGCGCCTGGTGTTTTTCCGGCACCCAGATGAAGGCGGGCGAGCCGGGGCCGCCGTTCAGGTATTTATAGGTGCAGCCGACGGCCAAGTCGGCGCCGGCGCCGTTCAGGTCCAGCGGCACGGCGCCGGCCGAATGGGCCAGGTCCCACAGCGCCAACGCGCCTTGCGCGTGGCAATGGCTGCTGATGGCGGCCATGTCATGCTGGTAGCCGGTGCGGTAGTTGACGTGCGTGAGCATGGCGACGGCGCAATCGGCATCGATGGCTTGCGCCAGTTCGTCGGGGTTGTCGACCAGGCGCAATTGGTAGCCGCGGTCGAGCCAGGCGGCCAGGCCTTGCGCCATGTACAGGTCGGTGGGGAAGTTGCTGCGTTCGCTGACGATGATGCGCCGCTCGCCATGCGCGGGATCGCTGGCCTGCATCTGCAGGGCAGCGGCCAGGCCCTTGAACAGGTTGACGGAGGTGGTGTCGGTGATCACCACTTCCCCCGTGCCGGCGCCCAGCAGCGGGGCCAGGCGGTCGCCCAGGCGCTTGGGCAGGTCGAACCAGCCGGCCGTATTCCAGCTGCGGATCAGGTCCGTGCCCCATTCCGCCGTGATGACGTGCTGGGCGCGGGCCAGGGCCGCTTTCGGCCGCGCGCCCAGGGAGTTGCCGTCGAGGTAAATCACGCCTTGCGGCAAGTCGAATTGCTGGCGCAGGGGCGCCAGGGGATCGTCGAGGTCGCGCGCCCTGCAGTCTTGTCGAGAAATCATGGTGGCTTTCATATTGATACTTGTCTCAGTGGCACGATATTGCTTGAAGCTTAAAGTATTGTGCGGAAGCAGGCAGTGTAGCAAATTCACGCTGGAAAGCGGAATTTCCGCTCGGGTTGAAGCGCGGAATGTACCTGCCTGCGGGGCGTCAACGAAAAAAATCACGATTTTTAAAAATATTTTCAAATAGCCCTAAAGTTCTGCGATTCGCCGCCGTCAACGATTACATGAACGGTGTCAAACCGACGGAAAAAGAATGCGGGTTTTTGAAATATTTTTCAAAAAAGCCCTAAAGTTCCCGCCAGGGCAGCCGTTATCTAGGTAGACAGGTTTGATTCCGATCAAGTTGTTGTAAAAAAGTGATATTTTTTACAGGCCAAAAATTGGCTAAATCCGGCCCAGAGCCAACCCTCCATACCCGCGCCGTTGCTGGCGCGCGACCATGATCGAGTAGTGTTTGTCAGACAAACACCTACGATCCCATCCGCTATTGCCCGACCAAAAATACAGCGCTACGCCTCTGTTGCATTTAATGTTGCTCCTGCAGAATGTATCTCACTGGCAACACACAACGCCAGCTGAATTCAACGGATTGAGGAGATGGAAATGACTGCTAACGATATGATGGCTGAGATTCGCGACGCTAACCTGAGCTACCTGATGCTGGCCCAGCAAATGATTCGTGCGGACAAGGTAACGGCCATCTTCCGTTTGGGCATTGCCGCCGAAATCGCCGAACTGATCGAAGGCATGAGCAATGCGCAGATCCTGAAGCTCGCTGGCGGCAACATGATGCTGGCCCGCTTCCGCTTCGACGACAGCGCCATCCTGGGCATGTTGACGAACTACAATAAAGACCGTTCGCTGGCGCAATCGCACGCGGCTATCCTGATGGCAGGCCAGGGCGTCGAAGAAATCGCTTGATTCAGCAATCTTCAGTCAGTAGCAGTTAGTTAGTATCAGTCAGTCGCGGAGTACACAGCATGGCCAAAAAAAGTGTCGTATCGGAAGCGCAGGAAATCCAGCTGGCCATCGAACTGATACAGCTGGGCGCCCGTTTGCAACTGCTGGAGACCGAAGTCTCGCTGTCGCGCGAACGCCTGCTGAATTTGTACAAGGAATTGAAGGGCGTCTCGCCGCCCAAGGGCATGCTGCCGTTTTCCACCGACTGGTTCATCACCTGGCAACCGAATATCCATTCCTCGCTGTTCATCAACATCCACAAATTCCTCGTCGACCACGCCGGCGCCACGGGCATCGAAGCCGTGATGAAGGCGTATAAACTGTATCTGGAACAGATGCCGCCCGAAGCGGGCGAAGAGCCGCTGCTGTCGCTGACGCGGGCCTGGACCCTGGTGCGCTTTTTCAGCAGCAAGATGCTGGACATGGCCCCTTGCGGCAAGTGCGGCGGCAAGTTCGTCGTCAACTGCCTCGACCTGAACGCCGATTATGTGTGCGGCCTGTGCCACATGCCTTCGCGTGCCGGCAAAACGAAGAAGGCGCGCGATGAAGCGGCCGCTGTCGCGCCACCGAGTGTCGCCGCCTGATATTGCCCGAATTACTGTCCCAATAATAGCCTCAGTGAAAACCGGAGCGGTCGCCAGACCGGACTCCGGTTTTTTCATGGCGCTTTCGCTTACACTGGCGTTTTCCTCCTTTAACTTGCCCATGCTGCAGCAAATCCTGCGCGCGCCCGCGCTCAAGGCCATCCTGATCCAGGTGCTGACCTTTCCCTTGATGTTGCTATTGGTATATGGTCTGGCGCGCGCCGGCGTGGCCATGTCGCTGCCGGCCGTGGCGCTGGTGCAGGGCGTGCTGGCGGCGCTCATCACGTGGCGCGCGGGACTGGCGCGCTGGTGGTGCGCCATCGGCCTGCTGTTCGCGCCTGCCTTGCTGGCCGCCAGCCTGCTCGAGCTGCCGCCGGCCGTGTTCCTGGCGGCCTTTGTTTTCCTGCTGAGCTTGTACTGGTCGACGTTCCGCACGCAAGTGCCGTTTTACCCGTCGGGGCCGAAGGTGTGGCAGGCGGTGGCCGGGCTGATCGCGGACCGTCCCGGCGTGCGCCTGATCGATATCGGCAGCGGCCTGGGCGGCCTGGTGCTGGACCTGGCGCGGCGCCGGCCCGATGGGCAGTTTTCCGGCATCGAGCTGGCGCCGCTGCCGTGGCTGGCAAGCCGCTTGCGCGCACGGCTGGCGGGCAGCCGCGCGCGCTTCCTGCGCGGCGACTACGAGGCGCTCGACTTCGGCGGCTACGATGCCGTCTTTGCCTACCTGTCGCCAGCGGCGATGGCGACCTTGTGGTGCAAGGCGGAAAAGGAAATGTTGCCCGGTAGCATGCTTCTTAGTTACGAATTCCAGATCGCGGCACGCGCGCCCGATAAGACCATCGCCGCCACAGAGGGTGGCCCTTTACTTTACATATGGTGCTTTTAAGCAATTGTCTGCGTTATTTGCTTGCCCGTGGGGCAATCTCACGTTATTGTAGTTCCACACGGCATTTTCTCGGAATTGCATTGAAAAGCAGCACATTTCAATTAACTTCCGGTTGCTTTTTTTGCCGCTGTCTTTGCCGGCGGCGCAGCCGCCAGAAGACAGAACAGGTTTGAACATGCCGGGCGTACAGCCCCGGCCATTATTGGGAGTCAGGGCACTTGTTAGTCATAATCGGATACATCATCGTCTGCGCCTCGGTCTTTGGCGGCTTCGCAATGGCCGGCGGCCATCTGGCGGCGCTGTTCCAGCCGCTGGAGTTGCTGATGATCGGCGGCGCCGCCCTGGGCGCCTTCCTTGTTGGTAACAATAACAAGGCCATCAAGGCGACGATCGCCGCCTTGCCCAGCCTGTTCAAGGGTTCGCGCTATACCAAAGAGCTGTACATGGAACTGATGTCGCTGTTGTTCGAAGTGCTCAGCAAGGTGCGCAAGGAAGGCTTGATGTCGATCGAAGGCGATATCGACAAGCCCGAGGAGAGCCCGCTGTTTTCCAAGTACCCGGCCGTGCTGGCCGACCACCACATCGTCGAATTCATGACCGATTACCTGCGCCTGATGGTATCGGGCAATATGGATGCGTTCCAGATCGAAAACCTGATGGACAACGAAATCGAGACGCACCATCACGAAGGCGCCGTGCCGGCCCACGTGATCGCCAAGGTGGGCGATGGCTTGCCCGCGTTCGGTATCGTCGCCGCCGTGATGGGCGTGGTGCACACGATGGAATCGGTGGGCATCCCGCCGGCCGAGCTGGGCATGCTGATCGCGCACGCGCTGGTCGGCACCTTCCTCGGCATCTTGCTGGCGTATGGCTTCGTCGGTCCGCTGGCCAGCCTGCTCGAACAGAAGCTGGAAGAGTCGAGCAAGATGTTCCAGTGCGTGAAAGTGACCCTGCTGGCCAGCCTGAACGGCTATGCGCCGGCGCTGGCCGTGGAGTTCGGCCGCAAGGTGCTGTTCTCGACCGAGCGTCCGACGTTCAACGAGCTGGAAGACCACATCAAGAAATCGAAAACGAAGTAAGCAGTGAATATACGCCTGGACACCATGAGTCATTTGCAGCACACGGAAGGGGGACGCCATGGCCGATGAAGGCATGCGCCCGATTATCGTCAAGCGTATCAAGAAGACGGCTGGCGGACACCATGGCGGGGCGTGGAAAATCGCCTACGCCGACTTTGTCACGGCCATGATGGCCTTCTTCTTGCTGATGTGGCTGCTGGGCTCCACCTCGAAGGGCGACTTGAACGGCATTTCCGAATTCTTCAAGACGCCGCTGAAAGTGGCGATGGCGGGCGGTTCCGGCAGCGGCGAGAGCAATTCCGTGATCCAGGGCGGCGGCCAGGACCTGTCGCGCCAGGATGGGCAAGTGCGCAAGGCGCAGGAAGAGCAGCAGCGCAAATCGTTCGACCTCAATTCCGCCAAGGCCGCGCTCGAACGCGAGGAAGGCAAGCGCCTGCAGGCGCTCAAGGCGCGCATCGAAGCGACCATCGACGCCAATCCCCTGCTGAAAAAATACAAGAACCAGTTGCTGCTCGATATCACCAGCGAAGGCTTGCGCATCCAGATCGTCGACGAGCAGAACCGTCCGATGTTTGCGCTGGCCAATGCGAACCTGCAACCGTACACCAAGGAAATCTTGCACGCCATTGGCTTCGTGCTCAATGAAGTGCCGAACCGCATCGGCCTGTCCGGCCATACGGATTCGACGCCCTACATGAGCGATGCCGGCTACAGCAACTGGGAACTCTCGGCCGACCGCGCGAATGCGTCGCGGCGCGAACTGGTGATTGGCGGCATGAAGGAAGAGAAAGTATTGCGCGTGGTGGGACTGGGCTCGGCCGCCCACCTGGACAAGCTCGATCCCTTCAATCCGATCAACCGGCGCATCAGCATCATCGTCATGAACAAGCGCACGGAAGAAAATGTCCTGCGCGATGGCTCGGCGATCGAGCTGCCGGTGACCGATGCCGCTTCCGCCGCTGTCGCTTCAGGGCTGGCGGCCGGCGCGCCGCCCGCGGCGGCGCCAGCCCCCAGCCCGGTAGCGGCGAAAAAATAACACGCAAGGCTGTCGACGCGTGATGTATTGAAACAATGAGACCTTTATGACAAGAAAGAAAATACTTGGCTCGCATGTAAAGCGCCTGCTGTCTGGCGTGTCGGACCATGGCCGCAAGCACTTGACGGAGGTGGAAACCGACCTGGTGCAGACCGGCATCTTGCTGGAAGAGGCGATCGAGAAGCTGTCCTTCAATTTCATGGCGATACATGCAGCCGTCGCTGCGCAGCAAGACACCATCGCCCTGCTGCTCGACGGCGGTATTCCGGCCGAGCAGCAGCGCGAAAAACTGCTGGCGTTGCAGGATGAGGTGGGGGGCTACGTGAATGCCGCCATCACCAGCCTGCAGTTCCAGGACATGACCAGCCAGCTGATCGAGCGCACCTTGAAGCGCGTGACGGGCTTGCGCGAGTTCCTCGGGACCCTGGGCGAGCATGGCGCGGAGATGTTGCCGGAGAGCGACAATGAAGAAATTGTCGCCTTGCTGGGGCGGGTCAGCATGGCGCTGGCGATTCAAAGCCTGGAGTTGCGCAGCGTGCTGCGCAAGGCTGTCAGTCAACAGCATTTGGAAAGTGGCGACATCGAGCTGTTCTAGCATGCCAGTGCTGAACGCTTGTGGTTGCATGGATTGATTAATCAAATACTCGGGCAGGATGCCCGGAATAAGTGGGAGCAAAGATGGCCAAAACGATACTTGCAGTGGACGATTCCAGCTCATTGCGCCAGATGGTGGCGTTCAGCCTGAAAGCCGCCGGTTACCAGGTGGTGGAGGCCGTCGACGGCCAGGACGGACTGGAAAAAGCCAAGCTGCAAACCGTGGACCTGGTCTTGACGGACCAGAACATGCCGCGCATGGATGGCCTGGAGCTGATCAAGCTGCTGCGCGAACTGCCGACCTACCAGAAGGTGCCCATCCTGATGCTGACGACGGAGTCGTCGGACGAGATGAAATCGAAGGGACGTGCCGCCGGCGCCAATGGCTGGCTGGTCAAGCCATTCGATCCGCAACGCCTGATCGAAGTGGTCAAGAAGGTGATCGGCTGATGCCAGCCGCGCAGCACAACGATGCAATTGACGGAGTCACCCTATGACCATCGATATTAGCCAGTTTTTTCAGGTCTTTTTCGATGAGGCCGAAGAACTGCTGGCTGAAAAAGAACGGCTGCTGCTGGCCGTTGATATTGCGGCGCCCGACGCCGAAGACCTGAATGCCATTTTCCGCACCGCCCATTCGATCAAGGGCGGCGCATCGACGTTCGGCCTTTCCGACATGAGCGAGGTGACGCACATCCTCGAGTCGCTGCTCGACCGCATCCGCCAGGGCCAGATGGCCCTGACGGCGGAACACGTCGACGCCTTTTTGGCGGCCAAGGATATCCTCAAGATGCAGCTCGACGGCCATCGTCTGGGCAGCGCCGTCGATCAGGATGCCGTGGCCAATGTGCGCATGATGCTGCAGTCGTTCTCGCAGGACGTGCCCGTGGCCGCGCTTACACCCGTCGCGCCAGCCTTCCATACGGCGGAAAAGGCCGCCGTCAGCCATGCCGGCGGCCATCGCATCCGCCTGGAGCTGCCTGCCATGGAGCCGCGCGAAGTCGAGGCGCTGGCGGCCGAACTGGGCTTGCTCGGTGACGTCGTGGTGTCCGCCTTGCCCGACGCGCGCAAGGTGCTGGAAGTGACGACGCATGAAAGCCTGGACGATATCCTGGCTATCTGCTCGTTCGTGCTCAATCCGGACGACATGGTGATCACGCAGGCGCCGCCACTGGCGCCAGGCGAAGCCGAAGCGGCCCGCGCGGCGCAGGAAAAGGCGCAAGGTTACGGTTTCTTCGACCCGCTGCCAGGCGTGCCTGGCGCGGCCGATCCCGGCTATGGCTTCTTCCAGCCGCTCGAGGATATCCGCGCCGCCGCCGGCGTGCAGAGCGACGCCGAACAGGGCTACGGTTTCTTCCAGCCGCTCGAACAGATACGCGCCGACGCGGCCACGGCGGGCAACGCCAGCGCCGCCGCGCCGGTCGTGGCCAGCGCCGTGGCCGAAGCGGAGCAGGAAAAGAAACCGGCCAAGAAAGAAGGCGACAAGGCCGGCGCCGAATCGTCGTCGATCCGCGTCTCGATCGAGAAGGTCGATCAGCTGATCAACCTGGTGGGCGAACTGGTGATCACGCAGGCGATGATCGAGCAGCGCGCCAGCGCGCTCGATCCGATGCTGCATGAAAAACTGCTCGACAGCGTCAGCCACCTGACGCGCAACACGCGCGACTTGCAGGAAGCGGTGATGTCGATCCGCATGATGCCGATGGATTTCGTCTTTTCGCGCTTCCCGCGCATGGTGCGCGACCTGGCGACGAAACTGGGCAAGAAGGTCGATTTCATCACGAATGGCGCCGCCACGGAACTGGACAAGGGCCTCATCGAGCGCATCGTCGATCCGCTCACGCACCTGGTGCGCAACAGTATCGACCATGGCGTGGAAATGCCTGCCGCCCGCGTGGCCGCCGGCAAGACCGAGGCGGGCCGCTTGTTCCTCTCGGCCAGCCACCAGGGTGGCAACATCATCATCGAAGTATCCGATGACGGCGCTGGGTTGAACCGCGAGCGCATCCTGGCCAAGGCCGCTCAGCAGGGTCTGGACGTGTCCGAGACGATGAGCGACGCCGACGTGTGGCAGCTGATTTTCGCGCCCGGTTTTTCCACCGCCGAAGCGGTCACCGACGTGTCGGGCCGCGGCGTGGGCATGGATGTCGTCAAGCGCAATATCAGCGCCATGGGTGGCGTCGTCGACATCCGTTCGGCCAAGGGTTTCGGCACGACGATTTCGATCTCGCTGCCGCTGACCCTGGCCATCCTGGACGGCATGTCGATCCGGGTCGGCGACGAAGTGTATATTTTACCGCTGGGCTTTGTCATCGAATCGCTGCAGCCAGCCGTTGAGGATATCAAGGACATCAGTGGCAAGGGGCAGGTGGTGAAAGTGCGCGGCGAATACCTGCCATTGATCCCGCTGTACCAGATGTTCGACATCGCGCCGCGCTTTACCAGCCCCTCGGAAGGCATCTGCGTGATCCTCGAGACGGAAGGGCGCAAGGCGGCCCTGTTTGTCGATGACCTGGTGGGACAGCAGCAAGTCGTGGTGAAAAACCTCGAATCGAATTACCGCAAGGTGGTGGGCATTTCCGGCGCCACCATCCTGGGCGATGGCGGCGTGTCGCTGATTCTCGATGTCGCCGCCCTGATCCGTTCCTCTCGCCAGCTGGCCGACGAGTCCATTTTTTCGTAATACCGATAGATAAAGATAGGAAAACGCACCATGTCAGATACTCAACAAACATCCGGAAGCAATGCGGGCGACGGCAAGGACATCGCCGGCCGTGAATTCCTGGCCTTCACCCTGGGCTCCGAAGAGTACGGCATCGATATCCTGAAGGTCCAGGAGATCCGTGGTTACGAAGCGGTCACCCGCATCGCCAACGCGCCTGAATTCATCAAGGGCGTGATCAACCTGCGCGGCATCATCATTCCCGTGGTCGACATGCGCATCAAGTTCAACCTGGGCACGCCCGTGTACGACCAGTTCACGGTGGTGATCATCCTGAACATCGGCGGGCGCATCGTCGGCATGGTGGTCGACAGCGTTTCCGACGTCACCACCCTGACGCCGGAGCAGGTGAAACCGGCGCCGGAAATGGGCACCGCCTTCTCGACCGACTACATGATCGGCCTGGGCACCATCGACGAGCGCATGCTGATCCTGGTCGACATTGACAAGCTGATGTCGAGCAGCGAGATGGGCCTGATCGACAAGCTGGCGGCGTAAGCCTCCGCATGGCAGCAAGGCGGCGCCCGGTGCGCCGCCGTTTTGGCACGCAAAGAATCACTACAGATATGCATGTACCGGCGCGGCCAGAGGCGCGCCGGCAGGCTGCAAGGTCCGTCAGAGACCAGGCCACAACACGGCGCCGTCCGGTTGAACGGGCGCCGTTCACATAAATATTGGAGACTGTAATGAGTTTGCGCGATTTCAAGATAGGCACCCGGCTGGGGATAGGTTTTGGCAGCATCCTCGCCATCCTGGTGGTGGTGATCGTTTCGGCGAATGCACTGAATTACCGTAACAAGGCCCAGTTGCTCACGGGCCTGGCGCTGGCAAGCGAAAAGAATACGCAGGCGTCGCTGATGAAAAGCGCGATGCTGGAAACCGGCATCGCCATGCGCAATATCGGCCTGCAGGGCGATGTGGCCCTGATGCAGGCGGAAGAGGGCAAGGTGCGCGAGCAGCGCAAGCTGTATGACGGCGCGCGCGGCAAGCTGGCCACCCTGGGCCTGTCCGATGGCGAGAAGGCGCTGCTGGCCAATATCGCCAAGGTCGACGGCGATGTCGATGCGGCCTTCAAGGAAGCGATGGGGCAGGTGCTGGCGTTTAACAGCGAGGGCGCGGCGAAGGTGATTGCCACCCGCATCGATCCATTGAACAAGACGACCTTGGCCGATATCAACAAGCTGCTCGACTTGCAGCACGTGGCGCAGCAAAGCTTCATGGATGACTCGCTGGCGGCCGATGCGCGCCTGATGACGGTACTGTTCATCCTGGGCGGCGCGGCGGTGGCGATCGGCGCCTGGTGCGCCATCTTCATCACGCGCTCGATCACGGTGCCATTGTCCGGCGCTCTGGCCGTGGCGCAGAAGGTGGCGGCCGGCGAGCTGACGTCGCGCGTGGTGGTCGAAGGCAAGGATGAAACGAGCGCCTTGCAGCAGGCGCTCAAGGACATGAACGAGAGCCTGGTGCAAACGGTCAGCGACGTGCGCAATGGAACGGACACGATTACCGTGGCATCGCGCGAGATCGCCAGCGGCAATGCGGACCTGTCGGCGCGCACGGAAACGCAGGCCAGTTCGCTCGAAGAGACGGCATCGTCGATGGAAGAACTGACGTCGACCGTGAAGCAGAATGCGGACAACGCGCGCCAGGCCAACCAGCTGGCCGTGTCGGCGTCGTCGGTGGCGGAGCAGGGCGGCAAGGTGGTGGCGCAAGTGGTCGATACCATGGGCTCCATCAAGGACAGTTCGCGCAAGATCGTCGACATCATCGGCGTCATCGACGGCATCGCGTTCCAGACGAATATCCTGGCATTGAATGCGGCCGTTGAAGCGGCGCGGGCAGGCGAGCAGGGACGCGGTTTTGCGGTGGTGGCGTCGGAAGTGCGCAATCTGGCGCAACGATCGGCCGGCGCGGCGAAAGAGATCAAGGGCCTGATCGGCGACTCGGTCGACAAGGTTGATGCGGGCAGCCGCCTGGTGGACGAGGCGGGGCAGACCATGGGCCTGATCGTCACGTCGATCCGGCAGGTGGCCGACATCATGGGCGAGATCACGGCGGCGACGCAGGAACAGAGCCATGGTATCGAGGAAGTGAACCAGGCCATCGCGCAGATGGACCAGATGACGCAGCAGAACGCGGCGCTGGTCGAGGAAGCGGCTGCGGCGGCCGAAAGCATGCAGGATCAGGCGCAGAAACTGGCCGACGCCGTCCGCATCTTCAAGCTCGATGGCGAGAGCGCGGCGCAGGTGGCCATGCCCGTACCCGCGCCAGCAGTCAAGGCGGCGGCACGGCCGGCGCCTGTTGTGGCGGCAAATACACGGCGGTTGGCAAAGACGGCGCAAGCCGGCACGCCAGCGCCCGCGAAAAAGCTGGCGGCAGCCGGCGGCGACGATTGGGAAGAGTTCTGACGCCAACCCGGTCCCGCTAGTTATACTTGCAAAGGCATTGGTCAGAGTAGTCATAGAGAGGTAAAAATAAAATGCCGCAAACTAAAACGGATTCGGTCAAGGAATTTGATTTCACTGGCAAGGACTTCGAGCGGGTCCGCGCCATGATTTACAAGCGGGCCGGCATCGCGCTGGCCGACAGCAAGCAGGAGATGGTCTACAGCCGTCTGGCCAGGCGCTTGCGCGCGACCGGCATCTCCTCGTTCGTCCGCTACCTGGACGACCTGGAGGCTGGCCGCATGGGCGACGAGTGGGAAGCGTTCACGAATGCGCTGACGACCAACCTGACGTCGTTCTTCCGCGAGGCGCATCATTTCCCGCTGCTGGCCGAACATGTGAAAAAACTGAGTGGGCCGATCACCATCTGGTGTTCAGCCAGTTCCACCGGCGAGGAGCCGTATTCGATCGCCATGACGGTGTGCGAGGCGTTCAATACGCTCACGCCGCCGGTCACCATCATCGCCACGGACATCGACACGAACGTGCTGGCCACGGCCGCCAATGGCGTCTACAACCTGGACCGGCTCGACAAGATGCCGGCCGACCGTGCGCGGCGCTTTTTCTTGCGCGGCAAGGGTGATCGCGAGGGGCAGGTGCGGGTGCGCCCGGAATTGCGCCAGATGATCACCTTCAAGCCGCTCAACCTGCTGGCCGACGGCTGGCCATTGACGGGGCAGTTCGACGTCATCTTTTGCCGTAACGTGATGATTTATTTTGACAAGGCGACGCAGCGCAAGATCCTGTCGCGCTTTGTGCCCTTGATGAAGCCGGATGCCCTGCTGTTTGCGGGCCATTCGGAGAATTTTCTGTACGTGTCGGATTCATTGAAGCTGCGCGGTAAAACAGTCTATGAGCTCGATCAGCCTCGGGGCGCCGCGCCCAAGGCATCGTCGCATCGTACATGAGAGTGAAATATGAGCCTGGAATCCAAAGAGCAATTCGCCACTAACGTCTATTACGACAGGACGTTCAATTGTGACGCCGCCAAGATCTTGCCTGGTGAGTACTACTTTACCAACAAGGACATGCTGATCGTCACCGTGCTCGGCTCCTGCGTCTCGGCCTGCATCCGCGACCGCGTCACGGGCCTGGGCGGCATGAACCATTTCATGCTGCCCGATGGCGGCAGCGACCCGAACAGCCCGATTTCCGCGTCGATGCGCTATGGCACCTACGCCATGGAGATCCTGATCAACGATTTGCTGAAGGCGGGCGCACGGCGCGAGAACATGGAAGCGAAAGTGTTCGGCGGCGGCGCCGTGCTGCGCGGCTTCACGGCGATCAACGTCGGCGAACGCAATGCGGCCTTCGTTATCAATTACCTGAAGGCGGAAAAGATGCGCGTGGTGGCGGAAGACCTGAACGACATCCACCCGCGCAAAGTGTATTTTTTCCCCCGCAGCGGCAAGGTGCTGGTGAAAAAGCTGATGCAGACGCATAACGATACGCTGGTACGCCGCGAACTCGATTACGCCAGCCGCTTGAAAGTCGCGCCGGTGGGCGGCGAAGTCGAACTGTTCTGACACACACCAGGCCAAACTTGCTGCGCGTCGCGCTGTGCGGCTTGCGGCGGTTTTGTCCGGTGTACTAATTTAATAAAGAATAAGGGCCGCAAGGCCTGGAAGGAAGAATATGAAGATCAAGGTTTTGATCGTGGATGACTCGGCGCTGATCCGCAGCGTCATGACGGAAATCGTAAACAGCCAGCCCGACATGGAAGTGGTGGGCGCGGCGCCCGATCCGCTGGTGGCGCGCGAGATGATCAAGCAGACCAACCCCGACGTGCTGACCCTCGACGTCGAGATGCCGAAGATGGATGGCCTCGACTTTCTGGAAAAACTGATGCGCTTGCGCCCGATGCCGGTATTGATGGTGTCGTCGCTGACCGAACGCGGTTCGGAAATTACCATGCGGGCGCTGGAACTGGGCGCCGTCGATTTCGTCACCAAGCCGAAAATTTCCATCCAGAGCGGCATGCGCGAGTACACCGACATGATCGCCGACAAGATCCGCGCCGCCTCGAAGGCGCGCATCCGCGCGCGCACCCTGCCGTCGGCCGGCGACAAGGTGGCCGCACCGCTGCCTGCGCTGCGCAGCCCATTGACGTCGAGCGAAAAGCTGATCATCGTGGGCGCCTCGACGGGCGGCACGGAAGCGATCCGCGAATTTCTCATGCAGATGCCGTCCGACTGCCCCGGCATCCTGATCACGCAGCACATGCCGGAAGGCTTTACGCGCTCGTTCGCGCGCCGCCTCGATTCGCTGTGCAAGATCTCGGTGCAGGAAGCGGCAGGCGGCGAACGGGTGCTGCCCGGCCACGCCTACATCGCGCCCGGCCATTCGCACCTGACCCTGACGCGCAGCGGCGCCAACTACATGACCAAGATCGACCAGGGCGAACCGGTGAACCGCCACCGCCCGTCCGTCGATGTGCTGTTCCGTTCGGCCGCGCAATCGGCCGGTAAAAATGCCGTCGGCGTGATCCTCACCGGCATGGGCAAGGATGGCGCACAAGGCATGTTGGAGATGAAGGCCGCAGGAGCGTATAATTTTGCGCAGGATGAAGCCAGTTGCGTGGTGTTCGGCATGCCGCGCGAGGCGATCGCCGTTGGTGCTACGCATGAGGTTGGCGCTCTGACGGCCTTGCCTGGCATGGTGCTGGGACACCTGGCGGCGCATGGCATGCGTGCTTTGCGCGTGTAAGCCACGTTTTATATGATCTGAGGCAAGTTTGTTCGCCTAAAAGCAACGAAAATGCTATCCTACAACTTGCTGCCGTAGTGTCGACCATAATGTCGGCATTCATGTCGATATTATTAACAAACCGCTACAGAAACAACGGAGTTATTCATGGCTGATCCAAAGATGAAATTTTTAGTCGTTGACGATTTTTCGACGATGCGCCGCATTGTCCGGAATCTGTTGAAGGAACTGGGTTATGCCAACGTCGATGAGGCGGAAGACGGCGTGATGGGCCTGGCCAAGCTGCGCGCGGAATCGTTCGATTTCGTCGTGTCGGACTGGAACATGCCCAACATGGATGGCCTGACGATGCTGCAGCATATCCGCGCCGATCCCGCACTGGCCAAGCTGCCCGTGCTGATGGTCACCGCCGAAGCGAAAAAAGAAAACATCATCGCCGCGGCCCAGGCTGGCGCCAGCGGTTATGTCGTCAAGCCGTTCACGGCCGCGACCCTCGATGAAAAGCTGAACAAGATTTTCGAGAAGCTGGAAAAAGCCGGCGCCTGATTCAGGCTTGACCGTTATCAAGAAAACGCTGCCCGTGCAAACCGGCAGCGTTTTTTTTCGTCCGCCTGCGCCGATCACATGAGATTGCGCAAAGGAATTAAATATTTCCTAAAGTTAACTTTACACGTCAAATAATTTGGCCCATGATCGCTGCAGTATTTCCCTTTGTCCCCGACCCCGACAAGAAGGAGCGCGCGATGCGCCGAGCACCCGTATTATTTTTCGCCCTGAGCACAGCCATGTTGGCGGGCTGTGGCGTGAGCCTTGAACAAACCACCGCTGCGCCTGTCGCGTCGGTCGAGATGCAGGAGCTGGCCGCGCAGCCGCCTGCCGAAGCCGATGGGCGGCATGCTTATCTGCACCGCGTGGGCGGCCATGACTATGTCAGCCTGAGCCAGAACGGCCCGGAAGGCGGCTTGCCGATCCTTACGGGCACACAGCGCCATGCGCACGCCATTCGCCTGCTGGCAGCCGATCCGGCCCAGGCAAGGGCCATCCTGCGCAGCCTGAGGCTGCCTGCAAACCAGCGCAAGCTGTGGGCGGGAGAGGAAATCGTGCTCGATGCGGCCAGCTATGACATGTTGCAAGCGGCACGCGGCAGCAACAAACCGCTGTTTGCCGAACTCAAGCTGGTAGGGATGGAGAAGTAAAAAAGAAAGGCTCTGTCATCGATAAATAGGGGATCTGCCTGAATCTTTCCTTGGCTGTGCTGTCTGACTCTGCATACCCACCATGCAGGAGCCGATCATGCAGCCAGCCGAATGGATACGCTTTATCGCGCAGTTTGCGCAGTTGAACCGACGCCAGCGGCAGGCAGGAATAGCCTTGCTGTGTGGCAATGGGCCACACGATGTGACCGTCACGCTGCTTGAAAACGCTACGCAAGCACGCCTGGGGTGTCCCGCCTGCCAATCGTGTCACCTGCACCGGCATGGCCATGCGCACGGCCTGCAGCGCTACCGCTGTGTATCCTGTGGGCGCACATTCAATGCCTTGACGGGCACGCCGCTGGCGCACTTGCGCCATAAATCGCTGTGGCTCGACTATGCGGATTGCCTGCTTGATTCCAGGTCGGTACGCCAGGCCGCTCAGCAGTTGGGACTGCACCGCAACACCACGTTTCGCTGGCGACACCGTTTTCTCAGCGTAGCAAAGACGGACCGGCCGCATTGTCTGCATGGCATTGCCGAGGCCGATGAACTCTACGTGCTGGAATCAGAAAAGGGATCCAGGCAAATGACGCGTCCGGCGCGCCGCCGTGGCGGCCATGCCCATCAGCGCGGCATTTCCAATGAACAGGTTTGCATCCTGGTGGCGCGCGACCGTACTGGGCAGACCCTCGATTTCGTCACGGGCAAAGGAGCGTTGACGAAGGCACAGCTGCATCATTCGCTGCTACCCGTTATCGACAAGGACGTGCTGCTGGTGACCGACGGTCATGCCGCCTATCTGGCTTTTGCGAAGGAAGCGGGCATCAGCCACCAAGCAGTCAACTTGCGCGCTGGCATCCGTGTGCGAGGGGCCGCCCACGTGCAGAACGTCAATGCCTATCACAGCCGCTTGCGCGCATGGCTACGGCCCTTTCACGGCGTGGCGACGCGCTACCTGCCGAACTACCTGGGCTGGCGCTGGATACTCGACGCCAGGCGCATCCGTTCATCGGAAACGTTATTGAAAGCAACGTTGGGCGCATTCCCACACTTGACGGTGACATAGCCAAAAGAAACGGGGCCGAATGGCCCCGTTGTGACAATGCTTAAATTTCCAGGTTGTCGATGAGTCTGGTTTGTCCCAGTTTGGCCGCAGCCAGCACCACCAGCGGTTCGCCGGCGGCCAGTTCCGCAGCGCTAGGCGCTTGCAGGTTGGCGCGCTTGCGCACGGCGATGTAGTCCGATTTCCAGCCGCGGCCGTCCAGCAACTGCATGGCTGCCTGTTCCAGTTCGCCGACGGCCAGGTTACCCTTGCGCACTTCTTCGGCCACGAAATTAAGTCCCTTGTACAGTTCCGGCGCTTCCGCGCGTTCGCTTTCCGACAGATACATATTGCGCGACGATAAGGCCAGGCCATCGTCCGCGCGGTACGTTTCTGCGGCGATGATTTCCGTTGGCAGCGCGAACTGGCGCGCCATGTTGCGGATGATCATCAGCTGCTGGTAATCCTTCTTGCCGAACACGGCCACGCGCGGACCCACGCACGAAAACAGCTTGGTGACGACCGTGCACACGCCTTCAAAGAAGCCGGGGCGGAATTCGCCTTCCAGCGTATTGCCCAGGTCATCGGGCGGGCGCACGCGGTATTCCTGCGGTTCCGGGTACAGTTCCTTTTCCGTCGGCGCGAACAGCACGTACACGCCTTCCTTTTCCAGCTTGGCGATGTCGGCGGCCATGGTGCGCGGATATTTTTCGAAGTCTTCGTTCGGGCCGAATTGCAGGCGGTTCACGAAGATCGAGGCGACGACGGGGTCGCCATGCTTGCGCGCCAGACGCATCAGCGACAGATGGCCTTCATGCAGGTTGCCCATGGTAGGGACGAACGCCGTGCGCAGCTGTCCGCTGAGCTGGTCGCGCAATTCTTCGATGTCGGAAATAATTTTCATGGATTGCTTTCGCTAAAACCCCGTTGTACGGTGGTCAGTGACAAAGGGAGGGAGTCAGGCGGGCGAATAGGCCAGCCGGACGTAGATGGGGGCAAACGGTTCTGCCTGCGTGATCTCGATCAGGGTTTCCTTGGCCAGTTCCAGCAGGGCCACGAAGTTGACCACCACTACGGGCACGCCGCCGGCAATGTCGAACAGCTCGCTGAACTCGACGAAGCGCGACGATTGCAAGTGGCGCAGGATGCTCGACATGTGCTCGCGCACGGACAGTTCCTGGCGGCTGATGCGGTGATGCTGGGTCAGCTTGGCGCGTTTCAGCACGTCGAGCCACGCCTGCTGCAAGTCCACCGGTTCCACGTCGGGCCAGGTGGGCGTCAGGCTTTGCTCGATGAAAATCTGCGTGCGCACGAAATCGCGCTCGAACTGGGGGATGGCGTTCAGGTCGTAGGCGGCCAGCTTGATCTGCTCGTATTCGAGCAGGCGGCGCACCAGTTCGGCACGGGGGTCGCCGCCATCTTCCTCGACGTCGCTCTTGCGCGAAGGCAAGAGCATGCGCGACTTGATCTCGATCAGCATGGCCGCCATCAGCAGGTACTCGGCGGCCAGTTCCAGGTTGCGCACGCGGATCTGGTCGACATATTTCAGATATTGCAGGGTGACCTGCGCCATCGGAATATCGAGAATGTTGAAATTTTGCTTGCGGATCAGGTAGAGCAGCAAGTCGAGCGGGCCTTCGAAGGCTTCGAGGAAGATTTCCAGCGCGTCCGGCGGAATGTACAAATCCGTCGGCATGCGCATCAGCGGCTCGCCATACAGGCGGGCGATGCCCAGCGGGTCGGCGGCCGGCGCCGCGTCCGTTACCGTTGTTGCAGATGCTGCAGGGTCGCCGCTGCCGTCGCCTTCAGCGACAGGTTCGGGCGACTCGATGACTGCGCCGGCACTGGAAGCGTCGGCTTCCGGCGTGACTGCAGACTCTTCAGGCAACATCGTGCCGGTTCCAGATCTTAGTTCTTGTTCTGGTAAACGTAAGCCTGTTGCTTGACGGCCGACGCCAGCTGGCGTTCCTGCTCATCGATGCTGACGGCTGGCTTGTCCCACAGCAGGGCGCGGCCCGCTTGCTGGCCCGCTTCCATGCCAGGGTTCTTGGCCTTCAGTTCGGCGATGAACAAGGTGTGGTCGGATACGTAGTTGTTGTGTTTTGCAGGCAGTTTCATATTCTCTTCTGAGTGTCTTATGGGTAAGGTCAGCCGGCCGTATTTTACCGCGCCGTGCGGCTTAGCGGGTTGTTGTATCGGCAAGTCCGGGGCGAAATTGCTAAAAATCAATAACGCAGCAAACGCCGCATCACCATCGGCGCCGGTTCGGCGGGGTTGGCGTGCGAATATTCCAGTTCTTCGGCCAGATCGAATTCGAAGGCCGCATAAAAATCGATCAGCTTGCGCTGGTCGCGCCGCACGGCCAGGCGCAATTCCTCGGCCTGGCACGACAGGCCGTGATGAATGATGGCTTCGAGCAAATGCTGCGAAACGTGGCTGCCCCGGTAGGCGGGCAGCACGCCCATGCGTGAAATCTTCCAGATGGCGGGGTCGCTGTCGAGTGGCATCCAGCGCAGCGAACCGGCTGGAATGTCGTCGATCAGCAACAGAAAACCGCCGCCGTGGCGCAATTGCTCTTCCACTTGCTGCGCCGTCTCGTGGTGTCCACTGGACGAGGCAGCCACCTTGCCGGCCCACGCGGCGCGGGTCAGCTCGGCCATCAGCTGTGCATCGGCATTCGTTGCTTCGCGCACCACGATATTCATCATCGGTCCTTGTGCTGGCTTAACGGATGCGCATGCCAGGTTCGGCGCCCGGCCACGGGTTCAGGATGTAGATGCCTGGATTGGCCTTCTCGTCGGCGCTCGATGCGGCCATGACCATGCCTTCCGAAATGCCGAACTTCATCTTGCGCGGCGCCAGATTGGCCACCAGCACCGTCAGCTTGCCGACCAGTTCTTCCGGCTGGTAAGCCGAGCGGATGCCCGAGAATACGTTACGCAAACGGCCTTCGCCCGCATCGAGGGTCAGGCGCAGCAGCTTGTCGGAACCGTCGACCAGTTCGCAATTGACGATTTTCGCGATGCGCAAGTCGACCTTGAGGAAGTCATCGATCTTGATCTCGGGCGCCAGTTCCTCGATGGCGGTAGCGGCGGCAGCTGCAGGCGCTGCGGCGTCATTCGCGGCGTCGCCGGCCGGCGCGGCAATGGCGGCGGCAGCTTGTGGCGCGTCAAACAGCGCTTCGATCATCTTCGCATCCATGCGCGTCATCAAGTGGCTGTAGGCGCCGATGGTGCGGCCCAGCATGCTGTTCGAGACGGCGTCGCCGAACACTTGCGTGTCGGCCCAAGTAAATTCTGCGTCGTTGAGGAACGAGGCCACGTTCTTGGCCACGCCCGGCAGTACCGGAGACAGCAAAATCGTCAGCTGACGGAACAGGATCAGGGCCGTGGTGCACACGTCGTGCAGTTCGGCTGTTTTTTCCGCATCCTTGGCCAAAATCCACGGCTTGTTTTCATCGACATACTGGTTGGTGATGTCGGCGATTTCCATGATTTCGCGCAAGGCCTTGCCGAATTCGCGGTTTTCAAAGTGCGCGGCGATGCTGGCCTGGCGCTCGACGATGACGCCGTTGACGTCCACCGTCAGCGCGCGGTTGATCCAGCTTTGCGCGCCTTCCGACAGCGTCGACGCCAGCTTGCCGTCGAAACGCTTGGCGATGAAGCCGGCGCAGCGGCTGGCGATGTTCACGTACTTTCCGATCAGGTCGCTGTTCACGCGGGCAACAAAATCTTCGCCGTTGAAGTCCAGGTCTTCCACTTTCGAGTTCAGCTTGAAGGCGATGTAGTAGCGCAGCCATTCCGGGTTCATGCCCAGATCCAGGTAGCGCAGCGGCGAGATGCCCGTGCCGCGCGACTTCGACATCTTTTCGTTGTTGACCGTCAGGAAGCCGTGCACATTGACTTTCAGTTTGTCGATCACCGGGTGATTGGCGAACTTCAGCATGGCGGGCCAGAACAGCAAATGGAAGGAAACGATGTCCTTGCCGATGAAGTGGATCTGTTCCGTCGACGGGTCGTTCAGGAAGGCGTCGAAATCGATGCCTTTCTTGTCGCAATAGTTTTTCAGGCTGGCCAGGTAACCGACGGGCGCATCCATCCACACATAGAAGAATTTACCCGGTGCATCAGGAATCGGGATGCCGAAGTAGGGCGCATCGCGCGAAATATCCCAGTCGGCCAGCTTTTCACCGGCTTCGCCCAGCCATTCGCTGACCTTGTTGACCATTTCCGGCTGCAGGCGGCCTGGCGTATTCAGCCAGCTTTTCAAGAATTCGAAGCAGCGCGGGTCGGACAGCTTGAAGAAATACTGTTCCGACGGCTTCATCACGGGCGTCGCGTTGGTAAACACGGAGAATGGATTGACCAGGTCGGTCGGCTGGTAGGCCGCGCCGCACACTTCGCAATTGTCGCCGTACTGGTTCTTGGCGCCGCATTTCGGGCATTCGCCCTTGATGTTGCGGTCGGCCAGGAACATGCCTTTCACCGGGTCGAAGAAGCGGTCGACGGTTTTCGTGACGATCAGGCCCGTATCGCGCAGCTTGCGGTAGATCGATTGCGACAGGTCGACGTTTTCCGGCGAATCGGTCGAATACCAGTTGTCGAAGGCGATATGGAACCCGTCGAGGTACTGGGCGCGGCCGGCGGCGATGTTGGCGACGAATTGCTGCGGCGTGATGCCTTCCTTTTCGGCGGCGATCATGATGGGTGTGCCATGCGTATCGTCGGCGCCCACAAAGTGCACTTCACGGCCGGCTGCGCCATCGCGTTGCATTCGCTGGAACCGGACCCAGATATCAGCCTGGATGTATTCCATGATGTGGCCAATGTGAAAAGCGGCGTTTGCGTAAGGCAGGGCAGTGGTGACGAACAGCTTGCGAGTCATGATTGATGCACTTTTGGGATGGATAATAGGACATTTTAACAGCGGAAAGCCAATATGAGCAGATGCAGCGCCGGCAAGTGATGCTTTTGCCGCCATCGCGCCATGCAAATTTGCGCTAGACTGCGCGTATTGCACATATGTAGTACACACGGAGATTTACATGAGCATCACAGTAGAAGACGTCAAGGCCGCGCTGGCCCAGGTTATTGATCCAAATACACATAAAGATTTCGTTTCCAGCAAAACCGTCAAGAATCTGAAGGTCGATGGCGATGATATTTCCCTCGACATCGAACTGGGCTACCCCGCCAAAAGCCAGATCGACCTGATCCGCAAATCCGTGCTGGCCGCCCTGCGCGTGCTGCCGGGCGTGGGCAACGTCAGCGTTGGCGTGTCGTCGAAAATCATTTCGCACACGGTGCAGCGCGGCTTGAAGCCGATGAGCAACGTGAAAAACATCATCGCCGTCGCTTCCGGCAAGGGCGGCGTGGGTAAATCGACCACGGCCGTCAACCTGGCCCTGGCTCTGGCGGCTGAAGGCGCCACCGTCGGCATGCTGGACGCCGACATCTATGGCCCGTCGCAACCGATGATGCTGGGCATCAGCGGCCAGCCAAAAACGCTCGACGGCAAGAGCATGGAGCCGATGGAAAACCACGGCCTGCAAGTGTCGTCGATCGGCTTCATGATCGATCCGGACGAGCCGATGGTGTGGCGCGGCCCGATGGTCACGCAAGCCTTGCAGCAATTGCTGGACCAGACCAACTGGCGCGACCTCGATTACCTGATCGTCGACATGCCGCCAGGCACGGGCGACATCCAGTTGACCCTGTCGCAGAAAGTGCCCGTCACGGGCGCCGTCATCGTCACGACGCCGCAGGATATCGCGCTGCTGGACGCGCGCAAGGGCTTGAAAATGTTCGAGAAGGTCGGCATTCCTATCCTGGGCGTGGTGGAAAACATGAGCACGCACATCTGCTCGAACTGCGGCCATGCGGAAGAAATCTTCGGCGCCGGCGGCGGCTCGAAGATGTGCGCGGACTTTGGCGTGGAATTCCTCGGCGCCTTGCCGCTGACCATGGCGATTCGCCAGCAGACGGATTCGGGCACGCCGACCGTCGTGGCCGAGCCGGAAGGTCCCGTCGCCGTCATCTACAAGCAGATCGCCCGCACCATCGCCATCAAGGTGGCGGAAAAAGCGAAGGACATGACCAGCAAGTTCCCGAGTATCGTGATCAAGAACGATTGATCGATAGCCAGCTTAAGGCCAAGGCAAAGACTGGGGTCGAACCCTCAGGGTTCGACCCCGGCTCTTCATGGGTTAACAATCCTGCGCCATGGTCGCCAGGAATATGGTTTCATGCAGTCTGTGTTGTTATCAAACAAGAGGAGACATCATGCAATTGACCACCGTATTCCTGCGCCAGGCCGCAGTCCTGGTCGCCGGCAGCCTGCTGGCCGCCAGCGCTTTCGCCCAATCCGTCTCGTTCGTCGAGCCAGTCGATGGCGCGACGGTGACGAGCCCGTTCAAAGTGAAATTTGCCGTTAGCGGCATGGACGTCAAGCCGGCCGGCGACATGACGGTCAAGACGGGCCACCATCATCTGCTCATCAATATGGGGCCGATGAAGACGGGCGAGATGATACCCATGGATGACAAGCACTTGCATTTCGGCAAAGGACAAACGGAAACGGACGTCACCTTGCCGCCGGGCCAGTACACGCTCACCATGCAGTTTGCCAATGGCGCGCACCAGTCGTATGGGCCGGAGTTGAGCAAAAGCATCAAGGTGACGGTCAAGTAAGTCAGGCAGATTGTCTGTTGCGGCATAAGGCCGGGTTCCAGCGATGGAACCTGGCCTTTTTTATATTGTTGCCTCTTGTCATTATTGTGTCATATAGTCGGCGTATGCTGACCGGTGGCCTAACTTTTGATGAGCGGATATGACGAAACATTTCTCCCTTTCCCGGCAACTGGCGCAGGCGCTGTTGCTGGTCGCTGGCGTGGCGGCGTGCCAGGCGCATGCGGCCAAGGCAGTTCCCAATGCTGCGACGCAGCCGAAGCTGGTCGTCGTGCTGGTAGTGGACGGCTTGCCGCAGGAACAGGTGACGCGCTACCGCGACCAGTTCGGCCAGGGCGGTTTCCGCCGCCTGCTGGAGCAGGGCGCGTGGTTCAGCGATGCGCACCAGGCGCATGGCATCACGGTCACGGCCATCGGCCATTCGGCCGTGCTGTCGGGCGCCTATCCTTACCAGCATGGCGTGATCGGCAATAACTGGATCGACCCCGTCACGAAAAAATCCGTGTACTGCACCGAGGATGGCAATTTCCATTACATCGGCGAAGAGACGCAGCCAGATGACGGCACGGCGCCGACGAAACTGCGCGTGAGCACCCTGGGCGACGAGCTGCGCTATTCCACGGGCGACAAGTCCAAGGTCGTCACGGTGTCGGGCAAGGACCGCGGCGCCATCCTGCTGGCCGGGAAAACGGGCACGGCGTACATGTACATGGAAAAGACGGGCAATTTCGCCAGCAGCACCTACTATATGCAGCAGCATCCGCAATGGGTGCAGCGCTACCAGGCCGCCAAGCCGCAGGACCGCTACTATGGCAAGAGCTGGACGCCGCTGCTGGCCGATTCGGCCTATGTCAATGATGCCCGCGATGACATCGTGGCGGCCAAGCCGGGCACGCGCAACACCTTCCCGTTCGCCTATTACAGCGACAGCGGCAAGCTCGATGGCGAGTACTACAGCCGCCTGAAATCCGGCCCCTTCCTCGACGAGCTGACCCTGGAATTCGCCCGCGCCGCCATCGATGGCGAGAGCCTGGGCCGCAACCCGGCCGGCGTGCCCGATATCCTCGGCGTGAGCTTGTCCGCGCACGACTATGTGAATCACGCCTACGGCCCGGAAAGCAAGATGTCGCACGACCACCTGCAGCGCCTGGACCGCATGCTGGCCGGTTTCTTTCTTGATCTCGATAAAAAAGTCGGCATGGACAACGTGCTCGTGGTGCTGACGGCCGACCATGGCTTTGCCAACGTGCCGGAATTTGCCGAAACGCGCGGCTTCTCCGCCAAGCGCATCGATGGCGCCAAACTGGTCGATGCTTTGAACCAGCACCTGGCGACAAGCCTGGGCATCGACAAGCTGGTGACGACGTCATCGCTGCCGAATATCTACCTCGATTACGCGCTGGCGGAAAAGAACGGCATCCATCGCGCCGCGCTGGAAGACGCGGCGGCCCGCTTCCTGCTGCAGCAGGACGGCATGGCGCAAGTCTACACGCGCACGCAGATGGAAACGGGGGCCGTCGCCACGCGCATGGACACCCTGATGCGCCGCGCCTGGAACCGCCAGCTGTCGGGCGACCTGATGCTGGTGACAAAACCGGCCTGGTACTTCGGCAAGGGCAGCGGCGGCACGTCGCACGGCACGCCGTACACGTATGACACCAACGTCCCGCTGATGGTCTTCGGCCCCCGCTGGATCAAGCCGGGCGCCTACGGCCAGTATGCGGAAGTGGTCGATATCGCGCCGACCTTGGCCCACCTGCTGCGCATACGCCAGCCGTCGGCGTCGGAAGGGCGGGTGTTGACGGAGGCGGTGCGCTAACGATGTTGGCTTGTGGTGTTGTCGGCTTACGCGCTGCGCGCTAAGCCGACCTACATTGGCCTTGTGGTGGGCATAGAGCGTAGGTCGGATTAGCGGGGCAAAGCCCCGCGTAATCCGACAACAGTGTTGGCAAAACAGCTTACAGCAGCCAGTCTATCGGCAGCACCGACAAAATCGCCACCCCCATGCGCTTCCACACGCTGGTGCCCGGTTCCGTGTCGTAGCGCGTGGTGGCGCCGCTGGCGTCGCGGGCGATCCAGTACAGCGCGCCGTCGTCGCCCAGCAGCACCTGGTAGGCGCGCTGCGGGATCGTGGTTCGCATGGCTAGACCCAGCTGGCTGGCCAGCGCGGGGCTGTCGATGACGAGGCCCATTTCCGTGTTCAATTCGATCGAGCGCGGATCGAAGTTGAACGAGCCGACGAAGACGCGCTGGTCATCGACGGCAAAGGTTTTCGCATGCAGGCTCGATGCGGAGCTGCCGAAGCGGCCCGTCTGTTCGCGCGCATCGCCGCGTTCCCACGAGCGGCGCGACTCGTACAGCAGCACGCCCGCTTCCAGCAGCGGTTTCCTCCACTTCGCATAGCCCGCATGCACGGCCGCCACGTCGGTCGCTTCCAGCGCATTCGTCAGGATGCGCACGCCCACGCCTTTTCTTGCCAGGTCGGCAAAGGCTTGCGTGCCGGCTTTGCCGGGCACGAAATACGGCGACACCAGGTCCACTTCCTTTTCCGGCACACCGAGCAGGTTTTGCAGCTTGTCCGCCACGCCCGTGCCGGGCCTGGCCTGGTCCAGCACCTTGGCCGGGTCGTCGCTGACCATGCGCGTCCTGGCCCATTCGAAGGGCAGGGTGCGTTCCATCATCTGCTTGACGAAGGGCGAGGTGCGCAGCGCCTGCACGTATTCCTCGGCTGCCTTGGTGTCGTCGATGCGGTCCGCCTCGGCGGCGATGGTGGCCGCGTCGCCCTCGACAGGGCTGGTCAGCAGCAGCCTGGCCGGGTAGGCCGAGGCGCTGTTCCAGTAGCGGTCGAAATCGTGCGAGACATCGTCGACGACGGGGCCGATGGCCAGCACGTCCAGGTCGGCGAACAGCACGTCGCCGGCCGCGCCAAAATATTCATCGCCCACATTGCGCCCGCCGACGATGGTGGCCTGGTTATCGGCCGTGAACGATTTATTGTGCATGCGCCGGTTGAGGCGGGAAAAGTCCGTGGCAAAGGCCAGCGCGCGCGGAGTGCGGGGCACGAAGGGATTGAACAGGCGGATTTCCAGATTCTGCTGCTTGCCCAGCATCGTCAGGGTCTGGTCCAGCCCCGCCGTGTTGTTATCGTCGAGCAGCAGGCGCACGCGCACGCCCCGTTCTGCCGCCTGGCGCAGGGCGTCGAACAGCAGGGTACCCGTGATGTCCTTGTGCCAGATGTAGTACTGCACGTCCAGGCTGCGCTGGGCGGCGGCGGCCAACAGGGCGCGCGCGGCAAAGGCGTCGCGTCCGTCCACCAGCGGATAAATGCCGGACACGCCCGGATGCTGCGCCACCATGGGGGCAATGGCCGTGGCCAGTTGGGTGTGCTTTGTGTCGTCAATGACGGTGGAGGGAATGCGGCTTTCCAGCGACGGCAGCGAAGCGCAGCCGGCGAGGATGGCGGACAGCAGCAGGGGCAGCAGAGGCAGTAGAAAAACGCCGCTGCGGCGGACAAGGGTGGTGGCGGGCATGGCGGGCTTTCATCGAGTTGCCCCGATGTTAGCAGATGCGCATGCCCGCACGCGGCGCGGTTTTAGAGTTGTTCCAGTGCGATCAGCTCGGCCACCGTCTGGCGGCGGCGGATCAAGCGGGACTGCTCGCCATCGACCAGGTATTCGGCCGCATGCGGACGGCTGTTGTAGTTCGACGACATCGACGCGCCATACGCGCCCGCGCCTTCGAAGACGACGTAGTCGCCCACCTGCGCTGCAGGCAGAAGGCGTGTTTCCACCACGCCGCCATCGCGCTGGGTAAACACGTCGCCCGATTCGCACAGGGGGCCGCCGACCACGGTGGCGTGCTGCGTGTCCAGTGCCCGGCCGTCATGCGCGATGACCGACATTTCATGGTAGCTGCCGTACATGGCGGGGCGCATCAGTTCATTGAAACCTGTATCGAGCAAGGTGAAATGGTTGCCGCCCATTTGCTTGGTGGCGCGCACTTCGGCCACCAGCAGGCCCGCGTCGGCCACGAGGAAGCGGCCCGGTTCGATTTCCAGGTGCACGCGATGGCCCAGGTGCGCCTCGATCTGCTTGCGCGCCGCGTCCCACAGCTGGAAGTAGTGGTCCGTGTCGACGGGCTGCTCGCCTTCGCGGTAAGGCACGGACAGGCCGCCGCCCGTGGAAATGGCTTCGATGTCGTGGCCCATGTTCTTGACCAGGTCGACCATGGTGCCGCAGACGGTTTCCAGGTGGCTGTAGTCGACGCCCGAGCCGATGTGCATGTGCAGGCCCACCAGGTGCAGGCCATGCGCGCGGATGACGGCCAGCGCCTCCGGCAGCTCTTCATGCCAGATACCGTGCTTGCTGTTTTCGCCGCCCGTATTGGTCTTGTTGCTGTGGCCATGGCCATAGCCGGGATTGATGCGCAGCCAGACGCGGTGGCCGGGCGACACAGGGCCCAGCTGGCGCAGCATGTCGACGGAGCCGCAATTGACTTCGATCTTTGCCGCCGCCACGCGCGCGAGGGTGGCGCGGTCGAACAGGTCGCACGTAAACACCACGCCGGCGGCGCCATTCGTTTGCGCCGGCGTAAAGCCTGCCTGCAGCGCGCGCTCGATCTCGCCCAGCGAGACGGCATCCACGTGCACGCCCGCTTCGCGCATCAGGGTGAGCAGATGGATGTTCGAATTGGCCTTTTGCGCGAAGCGCACGGTGTCGAACTGCGCCAGTTGGGCCACGCGTGCGCGGATGGTGGCCGCGTCATACACCCACAATGGCGTGCCGTGTTCCTGGGCGAGTTGGGCGAGGGTGGCGTCTGGCACTGGTTTCATGGTGGTTGTCTTTGTCATGTGATGGGTGGCGTCCGAGGTGGTGTCGGATTGCGCGGGCTTTGCCCGCTAATCCGACCTACGATGCTGGCCATGATGCCGCTTTTTAGGCTAAACATAAAATATCCATTTACGCTGACCTTATTCATTTATGATATGGACATGACTATCTCCTTGCGCCATATCGAAGTCTTCCGCGCCATCATGACGACGGGCAGCGTGACGGCCGCCGCCCCCATGCTGCACACGTCGCAGCCCACCGTCAGCCGCGAGCTGGCGCGCCTCGAGCACTTGACGGGCCTCACCCTGTTCGAGCGCGAGCGGGGGCGTTTGCGTCCGACGGCCCAGGCGCTGCAACTGTTCGAGGAAGTGCAGCGCGCGTATTTCGGCCTGGAGCGCATCGTCAGCACGGCGGCAGCCTTGCGCCAGTTCGACCAGGGCCAGTTGTCGATCGCCTGCCTGCCCGTGTTTTCCCAGTCCCTGCTGCCGCAGGCGTGCAAACGCTTCGTCGCCGATTTTCCCAAGGTGAGCATCAGCATCACGCCGCAGGAGTCGCCGCTGCTGGAAGAGTGGCTGTCGGCGCAGCGCCACGACATCGGCCTGACGGAAGTGGGCAATGCGCCGCCGGGCACCGCGCTCGATACCTTGATGTCCGTCGATGAAGTGTGCGTGCTGCCCGATGGCCATGCGCTCGCAAGTAAAACCGTGCTCCAGCCGGCGGACTTCGCGGGCCAGCCTTTCATTAGCCTGGCCGCCGTGGACCCTTACCGCCAGCAGATCGACGCCATTTTCGCGCAGGCCTGCGTGGAGCGGCGCATGGCGCTCGACACCCACAGCGCCGCCTCCGTCTGCGCGATGGTGCGCGAAGGCGTGGGGCTGGCCATCGTCAATCCGCTCACGGCCCTCGATTATGCGAGGCAGGGCTTGCAGATCCGCCGCTTTGCCGTGTCCTTGCCGTTCACGGTGAATCTCGTGAAACCTTTGCACCGGCCCCTGTCGCAACTGGTCGCCCTGTTCGAGCAGGCGCTGCATGCGCAGGCGGAAGAAGTAAAAAGGCGGCTGCTGGCACTATAAGACAAGCCCCTTGAAGGACCGGGGTCAGACCCTCAGGGTCTGACCCCAGCGTTCGTGGTGGGGTTTGCCTTAGGGCTTTGCTTAGGTAGTAAAATGGCGTTTTACTTATTCAAGCCTGACTACTTCGATGACCACAACCGCTACTCCCGTCCGTACCCGTTTCGCTCCCAGCCCGACCGGCTATCTGCACCTGGGCGGCGCCCGCACCGCTTTATATAGCTGGGCGTATGCCCGCCACTTCGGCGGCACTTTCGTGCTGCGCATCGAAGACACGGACGTGGAGCGTTCCACGCCGGAAGCCGTGCAAGCCATCATCGAAGGCATGAAGTGGCTGGGCCTGGACCACGACGAAGGCCCGTTCTACCAGATGCAGCGCATGGACCGCTACCGCGAAGTGGTGGCGCAGATGCTGCTTGAGGGCACGGCATATCACTGCTACTCGTCGCCGGAAGAAGTCGAAGCGATGCGCGAACGCATGCGCGCCGCCGGCGAAAAGCCCCGCTACGACGGCACCTGGCGCCCGGAGCCGGGCAAGACCCTGCCGGCCATTCCTGCCGACCGCAAGCCCGTCGTGCGCTTCAAGAATCCGCTCGATGGCGACGTGACGTGGGACGACGTGGTCAAGGGCACGATCACGATTTCGAACCGCGAGCTGGACGACCTGGTGATCGCCCGCCCTGACGGCACGCCAACGTACAACTTCTGCGTGGCCGTCGATGACTGGGACATGCAGATCACCCACGTGATCCGCGGCGACGACCATGTCAACAACACCCCGCGCCAGATCAATATCCTGCGCGCCATCGGCGCACCGCTGCCGCTGTACGGCCACCTGCCGATGATTTTGGGTGCGGACGGCGAGAAACTGTCGAAGCGCCACGGCGCCGTCAGCGTGATGGATTACCCGGCGCAGGGCTTCCTGCCGGAAGCGATGCTGAACTACCTGGCGCGCCTGGGCTGGAGCCATGGCGACGATGAAGTGTTCTCGACCGAGCAGTTCTGCGAGTGGTTCAACCTGAACCACCTGTCGAAATCGGCGGCCCAGTTCAACAATGAAAAACTGGCCTGGCTGAACAACCACTATATCAAGCAAGCCGATAACACGCGCCTGGCCGACCTGGCGCGTCCGCAAATGGCCGCCGCCGGCGCCGTCTTCGAAGGCGCGCCGGACCTGGCGCAAGTGCTGGGCATGATGAAAGAGCGCGCCAATACCATCAATGAACTGGCTGCCGCCTCGATGCTGTTCTTCCGCGCGCCGCAGCCGGAAGCGGAACTGGCGACGCAGCACATCACGGATGCCATCAAGCCCGTGCTGGCGCAGTTTGCCGAGCGTATCGCCACGGTGGAGTGGAGCAAGGAAGCCGTCGCCGCCATGATCAAGGAAGTGCTGGCCGCCAACACCATCAAGATGCCGCTGCTGGCCATGCCTTTGCGTTTGATTTTGACGGGCCAGCTGCAGACGCCTGCCATCGACCAGGTAGTGGTGATCTTCGGCCGTGAAACCGTGCTGGCGCGCCTGGCAAAGTGGCTGTAATCGCCGCGATGAAATACGCGTAAAAATACGGTGCGGAAACCGCCCCTATGAAAAGTTGCTCATAGACGAAAAAGGGTATTTGCAGAGTGAAACTTCTTTGCTATACTCTTGTTTCTGCACCAACGGGGGTATAGCTCAGCTGGGAGAGCGCTTGCATGGCATGCAAGAGGTCAGCGGTTCGATCCCGCTTACCTCCACCAGCAGCAATGATGTTGCTTGTTGAAGTGGTGCAGATGTTGTTTGGAAGTTCCGCGGTCCCCATCGTCTAGAGGCCTAGGACATCACCCTTTCACGGTGAGTACAGGGGTTCGAATCCCCTTGGGGACGCCAGGTAGTTGTGGTATAGTAGTGGCAGTTGTTTGTACTGATTGTTGTAAGTTCAGGCCCGTAAAAAACGGAATCTGGATGGAAAGCAAGTAGTGGAACAAAGTCGCCAAGTGCGGCTTTTATTATTTCTGCGCCCGGGGGGTATAGCTCAGCTGGGAGAGCGCTTGCATGGCATGCAAGAGGTCAGCGGTTCGATCCCGCTTACCTCCACCAACAGCGCAGAAGTAAAGTAGCAAACTGTAGTGCCGAGGTCCCCATCGTCTAGAGGCCTAGGACATCACCCTTTCACGGTGAGTACAGGGGTTCGAATCCCCTTGGGGACGCCAGTTCAGACTGGTGTTGTAGTAAAGAAGTAGCAGTGTTTCTGCGCCCGGGGGGTATAGCTCAGCTGGGAGAGCGCTTGCATGGCATGCAAGAGGTCAGCGGTTCGATCCCGCTTACCTCCACCAACAGCGCAGAAACAGGTAGTGAATAAATCAAAGTCGCCTAGAGCGGCTTTTTTTATTTTGGCGAAGTATTTCCGCCATACCCTTGGGGGAATATGGCTAAGCTGTTAGCGCGCTTGCATGGCATGCAAGAGGTCAGCGATTGGCTCCCGCAAACCTCTGCCAACAGCGCAGAAATCACACAGTAGTCAAAGTCGCCTCGAGCGGCTTTTTTTTCGTCCGTTTATTAATCGTCATATCCCTCGGCTCAGGGCGTAGGTCGGATTAGCGCAGCGTAATCCGACAACACCGTCGACCTAAATCAACATCGATATTCATGCCGAGCCGCTTATGCGGCTTTTTTTTACGCCTGCTGAAATTACAATAACGCAGTATTTCCATATCGCACGCGCATCTTCTGCCCCATAGGGAGATCTGTGCAAATAAGATGGAAAATAAAACCCCCGGCAGTTGATTTCGTGAATCGCTTCGTGTTAAACTTCGCGCACGCTTTTTTGAGGGGCTAAGCAAAGCCTTCAACGAAGAGTCCGCTGAGAGTAAAGCCAGCACAGGTCCCCATCGTCTAGAGGCCTAGGACATCACCCTTTCACGGTGAGTACAGGGGTTCGAATCCCCTTGGGGACGCCAGGATTTAGTTGTAAAGTAAGAGAGCAGTGCTGAACGGGCCTGACAAGTCAGGCTTTTTTTGTTTCTGTCATATTGCTGCAGTACCGGGTCAGGATGCAAAGTAGCGCATTCAGGACAGATTTCTGTCCCCATCGTCTAGAGGCCTAGGACATCACCCTTTCACGGTGAGTACAGGGGTTCGAATCCCCTTGGGGACGCCAGATTCGCGTAGTAATAAGGTCGGGATGCAAAGCAGCGCATCCAGGACAGATTTTCTGTCCCCATCGTCTAGAGGCCTAGGACATCACCCTTTCACGGTGAGTACAGGGGTTCGAATCCCCTTGGGGACGCCAGACCGGCTGAATCAGCCAACAAAAAAGCCGCCTGGTAACAGCGCGGCTTTTTTGTTATGGGCCGCCATGCCAACGTTTTTCTCTTTCCCTTGCATATGCCATTACCCACCGATCGAGCAGCATCTCTGGCCATCTTCTGCAAAGTCGTCGACAACTATGGCGATATCGGCATTTGCTGGCGCCTCGCGCGGCAGTTGAGCGGCGAGCACGGCGTGGTCGTTACCCTGTGGGTCGATGATTTACCGAGTTTCCAGCGCATCTGTCCTGAAGTCGATGCGGCGGCCGAAGCGCAGCGCATCTCGGGCGTCATGATCCGCCATTGGCGCGGCCAGGATGGCGTGTTTGCGCCCGCCGATATCGCCGACATCGTCATCGAGTTTTTTGCCTGCGACATTCCGCCCGGCTATATTGCCGCCATGGCGCAGTGCGCGCCGCAGCCCGTGTGGCTGAACCTGGAAGGCTTGACGGCGGAAGAGTGGGTCGAAGGCTGCCATGCGCTGACGTCGCCGCGCCACGGCATGATCAAGCATTTCTTCTTCCCCGGTTTTACCAATAAAACGGGCGGCTTGCTGCGCGAGGCGGCGCTCGATGAAAAAAGGCTGGCATTCCAGGCTGATGCCGGCGTCATGGCGGCATTCCTGGGGCAATTCGGCGTGAGTCCGGCGGAAATGTCTGCCTTGAAGGTATCGCTGTTCTGCTACCCGTCCGCTTCCGTCGCCGAGCTGTTTGGCGTGTGGCAGGCGGGCAGCGAACCCGTGACGTGCCTGGTGCCGGAAGGCGTCGCGTTCGATGCCGTTCAGGCCTTTATCGGCGATGATGCGGCGGTGGCCGGTGCGGCGCGCACGCGCGGCGCGCTCACCGTGCGCGTGCTGCCGTTCGTGCCGCAAGACGATTACGACCGTCTGCTGTGGGCTTGCGACGTCAATCTCGTGCGCGGCGAAGATTCCTTCGTGCGCGCGCAATGGGCCGGCCAGCCGTTTCTCTGGCATATCTATGTGCAGGATGAAAACTTGCATCACGTGAAATTGCGAGCCTTCCTGCAGCGCTATGCGATGGACGCGGACGGCGCCATCGACAGCCTGGTGCAAGCGGCGCTGGCCTGGAATGGCGCCAGCGCGGATGCCTTGCCGTGGGCGCAGCTGTGGCCCGCATTGCAGGCCGATCTGCCGCGCATCCGGGCGCGCGCGCAGGCCTGGCAGCGGCAGATGCAGGCTAATGGCGATCTGGCAAGTAAGCTGCTGGCGTTCGCTGGCGCGACGAGATAGGCGCTTGCCAAAAATTAAGGTAAAATGCCCGGTTATTTCTAACGTATTTTTAACCGATCAAACGCAAGCTTGCGGCGCTGATGGCGCACAGGCGGCAGATGGTCTTCATGCAACCCACTTTTTACGTACATTCCTATGAAACCCGCAAAAGAAATTCGTGTTGGCAATATCATCATGGTCGACAGCAAGCCAATGATCGTGTTGCGTTCTGATGTCAACGGTTCGAGCCGCACGGGCTTCACCTACAAATGGAAGATGAAAAATCTTCTGACGAACACCCCGATGGAAAACGTGTTCCGCGGCGACGACAAGTTCGACGTTGTTGTTCTGGATAAAAAGCCAGTGACGTATTCGTACTTCGCCGACCCGCTGTTCGTGTTCATGGACACCGAGTACAACCAGTACGAAATCGAAGAAGAAAACCTGGGCGAAGCGCTGAACTACCTGAAAGATGGCATGGAATGCGAAGCCATTTTCTACGACGGCAAAGCGATCTCCGTTGAACTGCCTACGACCATCGCCCGTCAAGTGGTGTACTCGGAGCCAGCGGTCAAGGGCAACACCTCGGGCAACGTCCTGAAAGAAGCCAAGATCGAAAACGCCATCGACGCACATCGCCACACCGTGCAAGTGCCGCTGTTCGTGGCGCAGGACGACGTCATCGAAATCGACACCCGTACCAACGAATACAAGCGTGTCGTACGCAACTGATTTTCCCCAGTGCCAAATCATCAAGAAACGCTGCCTTCGGGCAGCGTTTTTTTTTTGCTTAAAAAATAATTCCCGTTGACAACAATTGTGTTGCAAGGACTGCTATGCTATGGCTAGAACATTATTGCGGCAGAAACATTGAAGTTTCCTGGAGATACCATGCAGCGCAGTCAGATGTTACGCGGTGGCGCGTCGCGTCCCGTATTGGCCCGTGCCACGGCGCCCGCCAGTCCCATGGCCCATCTGCTCGATGCGGGCGTCTTGCCGCAACAGCAGATGATGCAGGCAGGCAAACTCAGTTCGCATGCGCTGACGTCGCAGTACCTGGGGCGCATCCGCTCCCTGTGCAGCATCGGCGCGCGCGCCTATCCCGGCATTGAAATCAATCCCGATGCGCTGAAAATTGCCCTGGAAATGGACCGCGAACGGCAAGTGCACAAGGTGCGCGGTCCCTTGCATGGCATTCCCGTCGTCCTGCGCGACAATATCGCCACGGGCGACCGCATGAAGACGCGCACGCAGTCACCGCTGGCCACGCATGCCGGCTGCGATTCCTTCGTGGCGGCGCGCCTGCGCGCGGCCGGCGCCGTCATCATCGGCAAAAGCAATTTGCGCCAGTGGGCCGCCGTCAGCGTGCCGCATGCCACTGCCAGCTGGGCCGGACTGACCATCCTGGCCGTCGACAGCGCGGCGGACGGCTCCATCGTCGCGCCTGCTTCAAACTGCGGCCTGGTCGCCATCAAGCCCACGGGCAGGACTGCCGCGGGGCAGGGCGGTGAGCCAGCCACGGCCGGACCGATGGCGCCCAGCGTGCGTGAGGCGGCCTGGCTGCTTGCAGCCTTGAGCGGCGAGCGCCTGGCCGATGGTGTGGTGCTCGATACTGCCGGCTTGCATGGGCGCCGCATCGGCGTGGCGCGCAGCCTGTTCGGCCAGTGTGCCGGGACCGATGCCGTGATCGGGCAGGCGCTGCTGGCGTTGCGCGAACAGGGCGCGCAACTGATCGAGATCCCGGCCGCGCCCGTGCCTGGCGGCATCGAAGCGTTGCTGTGCTCGCATGGTTTCGATGCGCTGGTGGGGCCTACCTGTCATGGCGTGGCGCAGGCGCCGTCGGCCTTGCCGCATATCACGGTGCCGGCCGGCGTGGCCGGCGGCGCGCCGGTCGGCTTGTCCTTCATCGGTCCTGCTCACGGTGACATGCAGCTCATTGCGATGGCGTACGCCTACGAGCAGGCGACCTTGCACCGGCGCACGCCGGCGCTGCCGTCGAGCATTACCCTGGCGCTGCGCCTGCCATGATGATTCTTTTCGTTTTCTTGCGATAAATTATGCTTGCAATCTTGCTGCTGAGCGCGGCCGTGGCCGCCACCCCGACTCCTTTCGACGCCACGCAATTGTCTGGCAGCTGGTCCGACAGCGTGAATACGAATAGTGTGTGCGAAGAAGCGCGGCACTTTACGCGCATGCAGCTGTCTGACGATCATCAGCGGCTGGCGATCTTCAATGACCGGACGTGGAAAAGCAAGCTGGGTGAAACCAACCGCTTTGCCGCGACCGTGGTGGCGGAAACGGAGCATAGCTTGACGTTGCGCTATGACAATGAAACCCGTGTCAATGCCGCTGGCAAGCTGGTGGAATGGCAGTTGATCATTGTCGCGCCTGGCGTGTACCGCTGGCGCGAGACGGGCTGGGCGGAAGGCAAGGTCAACGGGGTCGTCGGCATCCGCTGTTCTCCCTGAGGCCGCTGCGCAAGCATGCCATTCTGCTATGCTGCACCCATTATTGGATGCTTTTAGGAGATTGCATGTCCGCACGTTTGCTCTTACCCCTGTTCCTTGGCGCCGCCGTGACGCTGGCCACCATGCCGGCGCAAGCGCGTACGCCCAAACTGTCGCTGATCGAGCAGGCGCAAAGCTGCGATGGCGGCCCTGCCTGCCCGTATTTCCCCGACGTCTACAAGTCTGACTACGCCTTTCGCCAGGCCTTCAATATCGGCCTGAAAAAGGCCGGCCTGAAGCGGCAGCGCTGGGTGCCCGATGGCGTGGCCAGTCCGCTCAAGCCCGTCGAGATCGACGGCAAGGCGCGTCTGCTGAGCAGTGTCTGCGAGCCGCACAATTGCGGCCACCGCTATTCTATTTTGTACGATCCGGCCCAGCGCAGCATGACGGGCGTGTACGTGGGCAGCGATGCCAAGGGCGAACCGCGCACCGTGTATTTCGGCGAGCCCAGCATCGCTGAGGCCGACTTGCTGTACAAGAACTGATGCACGCGCCACTACACATTTCCAGCGAGCGCGGCGAACTGGACGTGCCCATGATCCACCGCTACCTGAGCGAGCAATCGTACTGGAAGCGCGGCGTGGCGATTGAAACCGTGCGCAAGGGGATCGCCAACGCCCTGTGCTTCGGCGGCTACGTGGACGGCCAGCAAGTGGCGTTCGCCAGGGTCATCACCGACTACACGGATTTTGCCTACCTGCGCGACGTGTTCGTGCTGCCGCCATACCAGGGGCGGGGCTATGGCAAGCAGATGGTGGCCGCCGTGCTCGGCGACGAGCGCTTGCGCGAGGTCGCCTGGATGCTGGGGACCGATGATGCGCATGGCCTGTATGCGGGCTTTGGTTTTGCGCCACTCGAGGCGCCGCACAAATACATGCGCCGCCCCGCGCCATAATGGTTATTAAATTAATAGTTGATTCCAGGATAACCATTAATATTGTTGCATGAGATTAATGTTGCCTTGATAATGACAACATGTCATTATGCGCGCTGTGCTGCGATTGCGTAGCCGTACTTTGCTGGTGTTTTGCCTTGCCATCGCCATGCGGTGAGGGCGAGCTCAATGAGCGGTCTGTCTGGTCGTCCCCTGGTACGTTTTCTCGACTATTTAAAGGAATACATCATGAAACAATATGGCGCCGAATTTCTCGGCACGTTCTGGCTGGTCCTGGGCGGTTGCGGCAGCGCCGTGCTGGCCGCCGCCTTTCCCGGCCTCGGCATCGGCTTTGTCGGCGTGGCGCTGGCGTTTGGCCTGACGGTGCTGACCATGGCTTACGCCATCGGCCACATCTCGGGCTGTCACCTGAATCCCGCCGTCTCGATCGGCCTGTGGGCTGGCGGCCGTTTTCCCGCCAATAAACTTTTGCCGTACATCATCGCGCAAGTGCTGGGCGCCATCGTGGCCGGCGGCGTGCTGTACGTGATCGCCAGCGGCCAGGCCGGCTTCGATGTCAGCAAGGGCTTTGCCTCGAACGGCTTCGGCGCCCATTCGCCGGGCGGCTATTCGATGCTGTCGGCCCTGGTCATTGAAATCGTGCTGACGATGTTCTTCCTGATCGTCATCCTGGGCGCCACCGACAAGCGCGCGCCGGCCGGCTTCGCCCCGCTGCCGATCGGCCTGGCGCTGACGCTGATCCATTTGATCAGCATTCCCGTCACCAATACCTCCGTCAACCCGGCCCGCAGCACGGGCGTGGCCCTGTACGTGGGCGACTGGGCCACCAGCCAGCTGTGGCTGTTCTGGCTGGCACCGATCATCGGGGCCTTGCTGGGCGCGCTGGCTTACCGCCTGATCGCTGGCGAAAAAGAGTAGGCCGGTTTAGACCGCAGGGCGTAAGCCGACAATGCCGGCAACGCAGCTTGTCGGCTTACGCGCGGCTTTGCCACGCTAAGCCGACCTACGCGGCTGGCCTACCGCCTGATTGCCGGCGAAAAAGAGTAGGTCGGCTTAGCCCGCAGGGCGTAAGCCGACAATTGCCGGCAAAGCACTTGACGAAAGCAGCCCACGGGCTGCTTTTTTCGTTTAGTCGGCGGCGCGCCACTCGCTCAGGTAGTGTTGCGGCGTGCGGCCCAGGATGCGGCGGAACATGGCGCTGAAGGCGCTGGGGCTGGCGTAGCCCAGCGCATAGGCGATGGCCGCCACGCCTTCGCCCCGGTCCAGGCGGCAGAAGGCCTCGGCCAGGTGGACTTGCTGCAGCCATTGGCGATAATGCAAGCCCGTTTCCTTGGGGAATAAACGGATCAAAGTGCGCGCGCTGGCGCCCGCGTCCTGCGCCCACTCCTCGATGCTGCGCCGGCTGCCGGGCGCGTCCATGATGGCCGAGCAGACGGCCACCAGGCGACGGTCGCGCGGCCAGGGGATGGCGAGGGGTACGGTATCGGCCGCCGCCAGTTCCGACAGGATCAGGTGCGCCAGCCAGTCGCCGCGCCCCGCCAGCGCATATTCGACCGGTTCGGCCAGCAGGGCCAGGATCAGCTCGCGCAACAGCCGGCTCACTTCCAGCACCTTGCAATCGTCGCCATATTGGGCCGCCACTTGCGCATCGATGTACACGGTGCGCATGCTCAGTTCGCTCAAGATGTGGACTTCATGCACGACGCCCACGGGGATCAGCAGGGCGCGCCGCGGCGGCAAGATCCACACGCCGTGTTCGGTGGACACGCGCATCACGCCTTCCGTCGCATACAGCAGTTGCGCCCGCACGTGGCTGTGCGGCGCCGTGTAGTCGCCCGACACGTATTGCCTGGACATGGCCGTCACGGGACGCGGCACGTGCTGGTAATCGTGCGAGCTGGTGCTGCGGCTGAACGGCACGCCGTCGGGATGGGTCTGGACGAGTGGTTGGGTGTACATGCTGGTCGTTGGCTTGTCACCTAGTTGTCACTTGGGCGACGATTATTGGAAGTTATCAGTTCAGTGACCATACTATACTGGCTTCTTTGCCGGGCCGCCCGCCGTGCCCGATTATTGCGGATGACACATGCACACAACCACAACTGCCCCAGCATTGGCCAAGTCCGTGCCGGCGGCTCCTTCGCTTCATAGTTCCCAACAACAATCCGGTCTGGCCATGCACATCCTGGGCGCCGTCGCCTTCGTGCATTTGCTCAATGACTTGATCCAGGCATTATTGCCGTCGATTTATCCGATGCTGAAAGCCGAGTTTTCACTCAGTTTTACCCAGGTCGGCCTCATTACCCTGACGTTCCAGTGCACGGCATCGCTGTTGCAGCCCTGGATCGGCTTGTACACGGACCGCCGTCCGCTGCCATTCCTGTTGCCCGTCGGCATGTGCTTTACCTTGGCCGGCGTGTTGATGCTGTCCGTCGTGTCGACCTTTCCGACCTTGCTGCTCGCCGCTGGCCTGATTGGCGTCGGTTCGTCGACCTTCCACCCGGAAGCGTCGCGCGTGGCGCGCATGGCCTCGGGCGGACGCTACGGCTTTGCCCAGTCGCTGTTCCAGGTGGGTGGCAATGTCGGTTCCGCCCTGGGACCGCTGCTGGCGGCCGCTGTCATCGTCAACCGTGGCCATGGCAATGTCGCTTGGTTCAGCTTGCTGGCCGTGCTGGCCATCGGCGTGCTGTACAAGGTCAGCCACTGGTACAGCGGCCACCTGGCCAGCTTCAAGCCGAAGACGGGCGGCCATGGCCCTAACTTGTCGCGCAACAAGGTGATTGGCGCGCTGGGCGTGCTGGCCCTGCTGGTGTTTTCGAAGTACATCTACATGGCCAGCCTGTCGAGTTATTACACGTTTTACCTGATCGACAAGTTTCACCTGTCGCTCAGCGATGCCCAGCTGTATTTGTTCCTGTTCCTCGCCGCCGTGGCGGCCGGCACCTTCATGGGCGGCCCCATCGGCGACCGCATCGGCCGCAAGCGCGTGATCTGGATTTCCATCCTGGGCGCCGCGCCCTTTACCCTGCTGCTGCCGTATGTCGACCTGTTCTGGACGGCCGTGCTGACGGTGATCATCGGCTTCGTGATTTCGTCCGCCTTTTCCGCCATCGTCGTCTTCGCGCAGGAACTGGTGCCGGGCAAGGTGGGCATGATCGCGGGGATTTTCTTTGGCCTGATGTTCGGCGTGTCCGGCATCGCGGCCGCCGCCATGGGCCACCTGGCCGACGTGTCGGGCATCGCCTATGTGTATAAAATCTGTTCCTACCTGCCGCTGCTGGGCATGTTGACGGTGCTGCTGCCGCATATCGAGCAGGCGAAAAAGTAGGCCCGCGTCGCGGGAGGGCTTGACGGCCCGCCCGCGCGCATGCGATATTCTCACCATGATCTCTTCCATCCTCCATCCAGTCCCTGCATACCGCGCCGCCGCTGCGCTGTGTCCGTGTACCTGGCTTCGCGAGGATGCGGCCCGGCGCCGTTAAATTTTTACTCCTCATTCCGATGGCCACAGCGTTGAAAAACCTGTGGCCATTTTCTTTTTCCGCAACGCGCATGAAAGTCCCGCATGACACTACATTTGTACGACACGTATAGCCGCAGCCTGCGGCCCTTCGAGACCATCGCCCCTGGCCAGGCGGGCCTGTATGCCTGCGGTCCCACCGTCTACGATTACGCGCACATCGGCAACCTGCGCACCTATCTGTTCGTCGACGGCTTGCGCCGCGCGCTCGAATTCAACGGCCTGCAGGTGCGCCACGTGATGAACATCACGGACGTGGGCCATCTGACGTCGGATGCCGACAGCGGCGACGACAAGATCGAGGCGCGCAGCGCCCGCAGCGGCAAGTCGGCCTGGGATATCGCCGCTGAATTCACGCGCGCGTTTGAGGATGACCTGCACGCGCTGAATATCCTGCCGCCTACCGTCTGGTGCCGCGCCACCGACCACATCGCCGAGCAGATTGCCTTCATCCTCGACTTGGAAGCGAAGGGCTACACTTACCGCACGGACGACGGCATCTATTTCGACACGACGCGCCAGGACAGCTATGGAAAACTGGCACGCCTGAACCGCGACGGCCTGCAGGCGGGGAAAAGGGTGGACCTGGGAGAAAAACGCGACATCTGCGACTTCGCGCTGTGGAAGTTCAGCGGCGTGCCGGGGCAGCGGCAAATGGAGTGGGACAGTCCGTGGGGCCTGGGTTTTCCGGGCTGGCATATCGAATGCTCGGCCATGGCGGAAAAGCACCTGGGCGCGTATTTCGACATCCATTGCGGCGGCGAAGACCACGTGGCCGTCCACCACAGCAACGAGATCGCGCAAACGGAAGCGCGCCACGGTACGCGCCTAGCCAACTTCTGGCTGCACGGCGCCTTCCTGAAAACACAGGATGCGAAAATGTCGAAATCTTCGGGCGAATTTTTGCGTTTGCAAAGCCTGGTGGAGCAGGGCGTCGATCCGCTGGCCTACCGCTACCTGTGCCTGGGCGCCCATTACCGCAGCAGCCTCAATTTCACGGACGAAGCCCTGCGCGCCGCCAGCAGCGGCCTGGCGCGCTTGCGTGTCAGCGTGCATGGGCTGGGCCAGGCGGACAGTGAGGCCGCCCCTGATCCTGCATGGCTGGCGCGCTTCGCGGCGCAGGTCAACGATGACCTGAACTTTCCACGCGCCCTGGCCGTGGCCTGGGAGTTGTTGAGAAGCGAGCTGCCGGATGCCGTCAAACAGGCCACCATGGCCCGCTTCGATGCGGCCCTGGGGCTCGATCTGCTGGCCTGGCAGCCGGCGCAGGTGGAAGTGCCGCAGCCCGTGCAGGAATGGATGGCGGAACGGGCCATCGCCCGCGCGCAGCGCCAGTGGGCCGAGGCGGACCGTTTGCGTGCACTGGCGCGCGCGGCCGGCTATGACATCGACGATACGCCGCAGGGGCAACAGGCGCGGCCTTTGTGAGGATGTCCGGCATAATGGGCGCCCGATGACACTGGAGGTGCCGTGAAAGGCCGTTTGCTGCTACTGAGTTGTTGCCTGGTCTTCTCTGCCGCGCAGGCGGCCAGCGAATGTCCGGGCTTTCCCGCGCTGGCCACGTCGGGCGAGGCGCTGCTGGCGCAAGTGCGCGCGCTGCCGCCCGTCGGCATCGACCGCGAACGGCAGGCGTGCGCGCCGGCGACCGTCATCGATTTCGCCTACAGCGGCGGGGTGCTCTGTCGTTTTGGCAGTGAAGTGGATGCGGCGACATCCGCCGTCACGCGCCTGGCCGACGGCGGCGAACTGGTCGAATACCTGTACCTGTTCCCGTATGCGCCGGCCACGCATGCGCGTTTGCTGGCGCTGCTGGCCGCGCGTTTTACGCCAGTCGACAGGGCGGCCTGGCCGATCTTCCTGCAGGCGGCCAAGCCCGGCAAGGAAACCACGGCGCTGTTCACGCATGGCGGCTTTTATATCTCGCTGGGCAAGCCCACCGAAGGCGATCCTGCTGAATGGTATTCGAATGTGATCTTTGAAAAGGTCGACAAGCCTGCGCTGGGCGTGCGCAAGGTGTGCAGGGAAGATCGCGATGGCTGAAGCGGATGCCTTTCCGGCCGCATTGGCCGGCGCGGTGGCGCAGCTGCTGCCCGCGCTGGGGAGCAGCCACGCGCACCCGCCATTTGCCGTGCGCCAGGATGGACAGGCCTTGCGGATCCCGACGCGCACGTATTACGACAGCGAGCGCTTGCTGGCCTGCACGCGGCTGCCCGGCGACGCGGGCGTGCTCGCCCTGTGCCTGGGCACGCGCCACCATGACGGCCATGTGCGCGAAGCGTGTGCAAGGCAGTTGCTGCTGCAGGAGCGGGCGTGGACGGTGCCCTTCGTCGTGCACCTGTGCGGCGAATACGTGCTGGAGATTGTCGAGGCAATTGGCGCGGCGCTGCCGGCCTGGAATGCCGATGCGCTGACGCGCTACCTGCGGGACAATCCCACCTATGTGGCCACCCTGGAGCGGCGCGCCATCAGCTACTGGAATTGCTACTACCGCCGGCAGTATCCCGTGTGGGAAGACTATCCGGGACGCAGGGCCATGGCGGCCCTGCGTGCCTTGCAGGCGCTTACGCCTCGATAAAGCGCATCTTGAAGCTGCGGCCCTTGATGTTGCCGAAGTCGCGCCCCAGGGTATTGCCCGCGTTCAGGCGCTTGAAGGCCGCTTCGGCCACCTTGCGGTCCAGCGCCACGTAGGTCATGAACTCGAACACGTTGATCTTGCCCACTTGTTCCTTGGTCAGACCGGCATCGCCCGTCAGCGCGCCCAGCAAGTCGCCCGGGCGCAGCTTGTCCTTCTTGCCGCCCATGATGCACAGGGTGACCATCGGCGCCGGCAGCGCCTCCATGCCGTCATCTTCCGCCAGTTCCTTCAGGTCGTGCCATTCGGCGGCGCTGTTCTGGTATTGCTCGATCAGCTTGACCCATTTTTTCTCGTTCGGCGCGCACAGCGACAGGGCCAGGCCCTTCTTGCTGCCGCGGCCCGTGCGGCCGATGCGGTGGATGTGCACTTCCGTGTCCTTCGATACGTCGACGTTGATCACGGCGCCCAGGTCGGAAATATCGAGGCCGCGCGCGGCCACGTCGGTGGCCACCAGCACGGAGCAGCTGCGGTTGGCGAACAGCACGAGGATTTCATCGCGCTCGCGCTGTTCCAGCTCGCCGTACAGGGCCAGCGCGGAAAAGCCTTGCTGGCGCAGCTCGTCGGCCAGTTCGCGGCAATGCACCTTGGTGTTGCAGAAGGCCAGCGTGGATTCCGGCTTGAAGTGTTTGAGCAGTTTGCCGACGGCGCTATTGCGCTCGTCGAAGCCGATTTCATAGAAGCGCTGCTCGATCTTGTCGTTGTCGTGCTGCGCCTCGACCGTCACTTCCAGCGGATTGACGAGGAACGACGCCGTGGCGCGGCGGATGTCTTCCGGATACGTGGCCGAGAACAGCAAGGTCTGGCGGCGCGCCGGGCAGGCGCTGACGATGCCGGCGATTTCCTCGTAAAAGCCCATGTCCGTCATGCGGTCCGCTTCATCGAGCACCAGCGTCTGCACGTGATTCAGGTTGATGGTGCCGCGGCCCAGGTGGTCGCGCAAACGGCCCGGCGTGCCGACGACGATGTGCGCGCCGTGTTCCAGCGAAGCGATTTGCGGGCGCATCGGCGCGCCGCCCGTCAGGGTCAGGATCTTGATGTTGCCGGCCGCGCGGGCCAGGCGGCGCAGCTCATTGGCCACCTGGTCGGCCAGTTCGCGCGTGGGGCACAGCACCAGTCCCTGCACGGCAAACCAGGCCGGATTGAGCTTGTGCAGGATGCCGATGCCGAAGGCGGCCGTCTTGCCGCTGCCCGTTTTCGCCTGGGCGATCAGGTCACGGCCATCGAGCACCGCCGGCAGGCTTTGCGCCTGGATGGTGGTCATCTCGTGGTAGCCGAGCGAGTCCAGATTGGCCAAAAAGGCGGGCGTCAGCGCCAGGCTGGAAAAAGAAGTGGTGGCGGAGGTGGTGTTCATAAGGGCGGAGCCGGTAAAAAGCGGGTGGATGGGCACAGTCTACAGGCGTTCTACGCCCTTGTGCGGATGGTGATGAAGCCGGCGGCAAACGGCCGCCCGCGTTGGGAAATCAGGTATCGGGGGCCCAGATGGGCAAACCGGTGAGATCGAGTCCGGCGTCGCGCGTCCAGACGGGCAAGCCCGTGGCGTCGGTCGGCTCCAGCAATTCGAGCTGCACCTGCTTCAAAGCCACCTTGCGCGCGCGCGCGCGGCGCTGCGGCTCCGGCGCCGGCTCTTGGGCCTCGTGCGCTGGCGGCGGGCCGAAGCCGGGCAAGTCGATGGTGGCGTTGTCTTTTTTATCTCTCATTTGCTAACCTCAGTCCCTGGCCTGCGAAAGCCAGGGGGCGGGCAAGGTGCTGCCCGCCTATGTCCATACGCTTTAACTTCATCCACAAAACAAAAGCCCGGCTACTGGAGTCGGGCTCATTGTTGGGACAAGCTGCAGGAAAACTTGTCCTGCGGATTTAAGTGCGGCACGCAGTGTATCACAGGCGTGCCGCATTGTGGGAAGGGCCGCTATGCAATCAGCGGAAGCTCAGGGCGCCCGTCAGGTCGCCCGGCGGCAGCGCACCGCGCGACGCGAATGCGTCATTGCGCACTTTCAGGCCTTCGAGTAGCGGCAGGTCGTGCAGACGCGTGATCAGGCGCAGGATCGACGTCGTGTCATAAAAACTGTGGTCGACGGCGCCTTTCTTCGCGTACGGCGAGACGACGATGGCGGGAATGCGCGTGCCCGGACCCCAGCGGTCGCCTTTTGGCGGCGCCACGTGATCCCACCAGCCGCCGTTTTCATCGAACGTGATCACCACGATCATGTCCTTCCACTGCGGCGATTCCTTCAGATGCTGGATGACGTTGGCCACGTGCTGGTCGCCCGATTCGATATCCGAGTACCCGGCGTGCAGGTTCAGATTACCCTGCGGCTTGTAGAAGGTCACGGCCGGCAGCTTGCCCGCCACGGCGGCGGCGAGGAATTTGTTCGAGATGGGGCTGTCGCCCGTGCCGCCGTCGCGCAGGTGCTCGGCGCGCGCCGCCGTGCCGGGCGCGAACTGCTTGAAGTAGTTCAGCGGCTGGTGGTGGAACTGGAAGTTCGGCTTGCTGCCGCCGCCCTTGTGGTCGAGCGCCGCTTGCCAGCCGCCGCCATACCACGCCCAGCTGACGCCCTTGCGCGACAGCAGGTCGCCGATGGTGTCGTAGGTTTGCGGCGGCAGGGTATTCGCGTCAGCCGGATCGGCATGCAGCGGGTCGCCGTCAAACGCGGGCCGGATGTAGCTTGGCTGGTAGGGCGGCGCCATGGTGTTGACGGCATAGCCGTCCGGCGTCAGGGCGCCGTCGTTCATGTATTTCGGTTTGCCGTCCAGTGCCGAGGCGGGGCACTCGGGCGAGATCGCCAGGCGCACGCCTTGCGGGCCGTCGGACAGCACGGCGATCTTTTTCTTCGCCGCCGTCTCGGAAGCGTTGAAGTATTCGTTGGCGCGCCCCGTCACCAGGAACTGGTGGTTCATGTAGGAGCCGCCGAAGGCCGCCATGAAGAAGTTGTCGCACAGGGTGTACTGCTCGGCGATCTGCCACAGGTTCAGGTTTTTCGACGTTTCGCCGTAGTGGCCCATCACCAGGCCGCCGCTGTCGGCCCACGCGGCAAAGCCGTCGTTCTTGCCGCCGTTGATCTGCATCTGGTTGTTATAGAAGCGGTGCACGAGGTCGCGCGTGATGATGCTCTCGGGCAGGGGCTTGCCGGCTGCGTCGCTCAATTTGTAGGGCGCGTTCGGCAGGCCGGAAATCTGCTCTTCCTTGATCAGGTAATCGGTGCCGCCGATATTTTGCTGGTTCGGCACGAGGCCGCCCCAGATCTTCGGCAGGGTGGCCAGCGGCTTGCCGTCGCGGTCCAGCTGCTGCGCCTGTTCTGCCGTGACGGCGGACAGGGGCGCACTGGTGCCGGGGAAGTTGGCGAACAGGTTGTTGAAGCTGCGGTTTTCCAGGTAGATCACGACCACGTTCTTGACGTGCGCCTTGAGTTTCGCGTCGAGCGAACCCTTGGCGATGGTCTTTTTTGCTGGCGCGGCGTCGGCCAGCGCTGGCAGGCTGGCGGCCAGGCCGACTGCGGAAGCGGCCTGGAAAATGCGCCGGCGCGAGGGATTGGCGGGTTGGTCGGCCGGATCGGCTGGCAGGGCGGGGGCGAGGTCCTTCACACATTCTCCTTGGGTGTCTCTATGGGCACGGGCGTTGACGGCAATGGCCGGCAACGCCCGTGAAGCGGGAAAATTGTATCACCGGCCCTGCGCCAATGTGAAATATTCAGCCCGGCCTAGAATTGATAGCGCACGCTTAATGCCACCTTGCGCGCCGGGCCATACATGCCCGAGTACCACCAGTCCGAGATCGAGGCCGTGTACTGCTTGTCGAACAGGTTGGCCACGTTGACGGTGGCCGACAGCTTGTCGTTGACGTCATAGCGCGCCATCAGGCTGGCCACCGAGTATGCCTTCTGTTCCCAGTGCAGGGTACTCTTGATCTGCCATGCGTCGATGTCGGAATACACGCGGCTCTGCCAGTTCATGCCGCCGCCCACCGTCAGGCGATGCAGCTCGCCGGGCAGGCGGTAAGTCGTCCACAGTTTCACCAGGTGGCGCGGGAAGGTGCCCAGGATGGCCTTGCCTTCATTGTTTTCGGTCTGGCTGTACGACCACGAGGCCGAGATGTTCCAGTCCGGCGTCAGGGCACCCGTCGCTTCCAGGTCCACGCCCTGGGTCTTGGCGCCCTTGATGGCGCGGCTGGCGAAATTTTGGGTGCCTGGCACGTAGTAACCTGGATCCGACTCGGCCAGGTTGTTCTGGCGGATATGGTACAGCGCGGCGGCCGTGTTCAGGCGGCCATCGAACCAGCCGCTCTTGACGCCCGCTTCCAGGGTCTTGCCTTCGCGCGGCGCCAGCAGCTTGCCGTAGCGGTCTTGCGATGCTTGCGGCTGATGGATGGTGGAGTAGCTGGCGTAGGCGCTGTGCGTGCCGTCGATGTCGAACACCAGGCCGCCATACGGCGTGACGACGCGGCTGTCCGAGGCTGGCGCCGCGTTGTAATAGGACTCGGCAGGCGTGTTCGAGATGTAATTTTCGTCGTAGCGCAGCACTTTTGCCCCGGCGATCAATTTCAGGCGCTCGGAGAGATGGAGGCGCGTGGCGGCATACACGCTGGCCTGGCGGCGCGTGCTGTCGTTGGTGCCATAGGTGCCGCCAAACACGGGCGTCGCCGTGCGATTCCAGCGGTACAGGTTGGCGGGCGTGCGCTCGATGCTTTTGTCGAAACGGGCATCCGTCGTGCTTTGAAATTCGCTGTAGTCCATGCCCAGCACCAGTTCGTGCTGGCGGCCGAATGCGCGGAACGGTCCGCGCACATTGACATCCACGCTGTTGATCTGGAGCTGGTAGTCGCGGTAGTCGGCGTTCAAGCGCAGACCATCGCCCGTGGCCTGATCGGGCAAGCCGCCACTGACGTTCAGGTAGACGGCGCGCTCTTCCTGCGACGACTGCACGCGGTTGGCCGATATTTTCAGCTTCCAGTCGTTTGCCAGCGCGTGTTCCACAGTGGCGAAGAGGTCGGTCGAATTGGTGTCGAAGCGGTTCGATTTGGCCGCCGGGCTGAAGGAGCGCGGCAGGTCCGTCATGGCGCCGTTGCTGTAGAACAGGGGAAAGCCCAGGTAGGACAACGATCCATTCGTGCGCTTGCGCTGGTGCGTGACGCCGGCCGTCAGCTTCGTGTCGGCGGACAGATCCGCCTCGACCACGCCGTAGACCACTTTCTTGTCGCGGTTGTAGCCGTCGACGATGCTGTCGCCTTCCTCGTACACCGTCACCAGGCGGCCGCGCACGGTGCCTGCCTCGTTCAGCGGACCCGCGATGTCGGCCATGGCGCGCCGCTCATCGTGGGAAGCCAGCTCGCCTTCGACGGACGCCTGGAACTGCGCCGTCGGCTTTTTGCGCACCATGTTGATGGCGCCCGAGGCATCGCCCGCGCCCGTCATCAGACCCGAGGCGCCGCGCAGCACTTCGATGCGGTCGTACAGCGCCATGTCGGCCAGGCTTTGCGACGGTATCGCATTGAGGCCCATGGTTTCCGAGTGCGTGCTGACGCCATCGAGCTGGTAATTGGTGATCGAATAGCCGCGCGAAGTAAAGCCCGTGCGTTCGCTGCCCAGCGAATACAGCGTGATGCCCGGCGTTTGCGCCATCACTTGCGCGATCGTGCTCAAGCCCTGGTCCTGCATGCGCTGCTGCGTGATGACGCTGACCGATTGCGGCGTTTCCTTCACGGACAGGCCCAGCGGCGTGGCCGTGGCGATCGGCAGGGGGGAGACATACGCGCCCGAGCCTTCCGTCGCATCCTGCTGCGCCTTGACCGATACTTCCGGCATCATCGACAGCGCTTCGCCACCCGCCGCCGCATCGGCCGGACGCAGGACAAAGCTGCCGTTGGCGCTGCGCTCGGCCTTCAGGCCCGTGCCGCGCAGCACGCCGTTCAGAGCGGCCAGCACGTCGTGGCGGCCGCTCAAGCCGGCCGACGTCTTGCCGCGCGTCTGCTCCGGCGTGAAGCTGAGGATGACACGTGACTGGCTGGCGACCTGGCGCAGCGCCGTGGCCAGGTCGCCGGCCGGCACCTGAAAGTCGAGGCTGGCCGCAGCGGCGGCCGCGCTTTCCTGCGCCAGGGCTGGCGCCTGGACGTTCAGCAGCAGGGCCGAACCGATGAAGACGAGTTGAATGGCATGCGCCATGCGCTTGATGCGCGGCTTGGAATGAATGGCAAGAGACATGGTTACCTTGTGGTGTAGTCGTCAAAAAGAACGTTGCCTACACAGGTCACGCGAGAATCGAAAGCGGGTACTTTTTTTTGCGCCAGCGTCAAAATATATTTTCAGCGCGGCTGGCGCGCGTCGACCTGCACCCAGTAGCGGGTGCGCAGGCGCACGTCCACCGGCAGGGAATCGGGCAGCGACAGCAGCACGGCGTCCAGGTCGGCCAGGGGGAAGACGCCGGAGATGCGCAGGCCGGCGACGGCGTCGTCGCAGCCCAGCAAGCCGTGGCGGTAGCGGCTCAGTTCATGCAGGAAGTCGCGCAGCGGCGTGGCGTCGGCCAGCAGCAGGCCCTGGCGCCAGGCCCAGATGTCGGGCGAGACGGCGTGCACGGGCAGGGCATCGTGTGCCGTCATGCCGCCGCCCTGGCCCGCGCGGATCACCGGACTGGCGTCGCCATGGCGCGGCATCAGCTGGACGGCGCCTTCTTCGACGGCGACCAGCGTGCTGCCATTGGCCTGGCGCACCGAGTAGCGCGTGCCCAGCGCCTGCGCCTGGCCTTGCGCCGTTTCGACGAGGAAGGGGCGGTAAGGGCGGCCCGTTTCGCGGGCCGTGGCGATGAAGACTTCGCCCTGCACCAGTTGCAGCAGGCGCTGCGTGCCCGTGTAGCGGATGTTGACGGCGCTGCCGCTGTTCAGGTGCAGACGGCTGCCGTCGGGCAGGGTCAGTTCGCGGCGTTCGCCTACGCCCGTGGACAGGTCGGCCAGCGCGGCGCGGGCAAGGCCGGGTGCATAGTCCGAGCGCGCGCCGAACCAGCCCGTGAGGCCGATGGTGGCTGTCCACGCCAGCAATTGCAGGCTGCGGCGGCGTGAGATGGTCGAGGCAGGACGGGAGCGCTGTGTCAACGCCTTGCGGCTGGCCTGCGCATCGAGTTCGCGCAAGCCGCCGCTGGCGCTTTCGATGTGTTGCCACGCCCGCTCATGGTCGGGGTGCGCCTGGCGCCACTCGTGCCAGGCCGCTTTTTCCGCCGGCGTCGTTGCTCCGCTCATCAGGGTGGCCAGCCATTCGGCCGCCTGCATGGCGATGGCCAGGTCGATGGGCTGGCCCTGTGCGTAGACGGTGGCGCCGCGCATGTCAGGATGCGGCAAAATCGGGTACGGCAAAAAAGCACAGCAGGTTGGCCTTGCTCAGGTATTTTTTGACGGAATGCGTGGTGGTGCCCAGTTCGGCGGCAATCTCGGCGTAGGTCATGCCATCGAGGTGGGCCAGCAGGAAAGCGGCCCTGGCCTTGGCGGACAGCTGCTCCAGCGCGCGGTCGACCAGTTGCAGCGATTCGAGCAGCAGGGACATCGCTTCCGGCGACGGCGTGCACGCTTGCGGCTGGTGCAGCAGGGCGTCGAGGTAGGCGCGTTCGAGCGCTTCGCGCCGGCAGTGGTTGGCCAGCAGGCGCTTGGCGATGGTGGCCAGGAAGGGGCGCGGCTGCGCGATCCCGGCGCTGCTGCGCGCGACGAAAATCTTGATGAAGGTATCTTGCGCCAGGTCGCCGGCCAGCCCCGCATCGTGCAGGCGGCGCTTCAGCCAGTGCAGCAGCCAGGAATGGTGCTCGGCATACAGGGCCTGGAAATCGGACGACGGGGAAGGGGCGGACAACATGGCGAGTGGAATACAGCTTAATCTAAATGAGAATTGTTCTCATGATAGCGCAGCGGCGCGCGCCAGGCAATCAGGAAAACGCGGCGTTGCTGAAATGCGACTGCGCGCCCGGCACGTGTGCGGCGCCGGATTTACGCCTGCGCACGGCAGATGTAAAAGTTTCCTTGGCGCAAGCTTTCATGTGAGAAAATGCGGCTTGTCGATGTGGTGCGGAGCGAAAAATGATGTGGATGGTTGGCGGTGCCCTGGTTCTCCTGGTCGCCAGATTCTTATGGTTGGCCTTTTTTCACCGGGTCAACGCGATGTCGCGCCAGGCGGAACTGATGAACTGGCTCGACATCGGCCGGGTGTCGAATCCCGATGGCGGCAAGGATATCCTGTTGGCGCGAAACGAGCGCGGCGCCCGGATCGACTGGCGCACGGGCGAAGTCTGGCTGATGAATCCCAAGGTGGCCGAGCCGTTTGCCGATTTTCTCGCCGTCGAGCGCTGGCTGACTATGCGCGACATGCCGGCGGCGGACAAGCCTGCCGCAGCCGCGCCTGCGCCAGAGGAACCCGAGGCGGCGCCTGAACCCGGCCCCGTGCGCGACACCTTGCCCGCCTTCCAGCAAAAGGTCGACGCTTGCCTTGCTAAGGCCGAGGGCGGCCAGGAGTTGCTGGAAACCAAACAGGCGTTCGAGGCGGGCAGCGAGCCCTATCTTGAAGCGTCGACGGAATTGAGCAAGACGGCGCTGGAGCTGGAAGTGTCGCCGGCGATGGTGGCCACGTTCCATATCAGCGCCTTTGCCGCGCTGGCTGAAACGGCGGGCGCCGACAAGCTGGAACGGGTGGCGGCCAGCCTGCATGCGGCGGCCAGGCAGATCAGGGCCAGCGTTACCGCATAAAAGTACTGACAGTATTGGCCCGGCCTGAAATGAAAAAACCGCTGAATCCCTTGCAGGAGTCAGCGGTTTTTATGTATTGGTTGCGGGGACAGGATTTGAACCTGTGACCTTCGGGTTATGAGCCCGACGAGCTGCCAGACTGCTCCACCCCGCAGGCGAATTATATACCAGTTTGTTGCATTGCGAAAGAGCGCAATGCAAGCGGGGGCATTTGGTGTGCAGGAGGGGCATGGGCATGCTGCGCCGCAATGGAAAAAGCCGCCGATCCCCTTGCAGGAATCAGCGGCTTTCATGTATCTGGTTGCGGGGACAGGATTTGAACCTGTGACCTTCGGGTTATGAGCCCGACGAGCTGCCAGACTGCTCCACCCCGCAGGCGAATTATAGCGGGGTTTGCTGCAATGCGCAATGGCTGGCTGGATTACGCCGCCGCCAGGCGCCACAGCGAGGTGATTTCCTGCGAGCGGGCCGCATGCAGGCTGTCCGTCGCGTCCTGCGCGCGCGGGTGCGTGGGTTTCACGTCCAGGCGGTCGATGACTTTCAAGCCCGCTTGCGTGATCCATTCCAGTAATTGCGCGCGCGGGCGCAGGCCCAGGTGCTCGGCCAGGTCCGACAAAATCAGCCAGCCTTCGCCGCCCGGCTCCAGGTGGTCGACCAGACCGGCGAGGAAGCCGCGCAGCATGCGGCTGTCCGGATCGTAGACGGCGTATTCGATCGGCGAGCTTGGGCGGGCCGGCAGCCATGGCGGATTGCACACGACGAGCGGGGCGCGGCCGGCAGGGAACAGGTCGGCCTGCACCACCTCGACCTTGTCGATCACATCGAGGCGGGCCAGGTTTTCGCGCGCGCAGGACAGGGCGCGCGGGTCCTGGTCGGTGGCGACGATGCGCTGGACGCCGCGCTGCGCCAGCACGGCGGCCAGCACGCCCGTGCCGGTGCCGATGTCGAAGGCCAGCTTGGCGCGCGCGGGCAGCGGCGCTTCCATCACCAGACCCACGTATTCGCCGCGGATCGGCGCGAACACGCCGTAATGCGGGTGGATGCGCTGGCCCAGGGCCGGCAGTTCCACGCCAGTGCGGCGCCATTCGTGCGCGCCGATCAGGCCCAGCAGTTCGCGCAGCGAGGCGACGAATGGCTCTTCGCCGCGGCCATACGCTTCATTGCACGCCAGTTTCACGTCCGGCGCGCGGCGCAGCGGAATCGTGTAGTCGGCATCAAAAGGCAGCAGCAGCATGGCCAAGGTGCGGGCGCGCTGCGACTGGGCCTGGCGGTGCAAGTGAAACGCTTCCGTGGCGGACGGTTCCGGCTTGGCCAGTTTGGCGGCCTTGGCCTTTTTGCTCGGCTTGTCGTTCTTGTGGTCGGCGCGCCGCGCCAGCGCCTGCAGCAGCTGGCGCGCGTTCTGGAAGTCGCCGCGCCACAGCATGGCCGTGCCTTCGCAGGCCAGGCGGTAAGCCTGGTCGGCCGTCGTGCGGTCATCGGCGATGACGACGCGCTTGGGCGGCGGCATGCCGCTTTCCGAGCGCCAGCGGGCCGAATGCTCGGCGCCGTTTTCGCTCCAGTGGATCTGCGGATGAACGGTAGGGGAAGAAGTGTCGGACATGGGATTCAATCGATAGAAGGTGGGCGCGCGGCATGGTCGCCGCGCAGGCCGTCTTCCATTATACGTTGCTGGCCGTGCTGTTTGCCGTGTCCGTGCCATAGGCCAGCGCCAGCGCACGGGCGCGCGCCTGCTCTTCCTTGGCGGCGTCGACCGCTGTATCCGGCTGCACCAGCTTGAGCAAACGCAAGCTCAGGCTGCCCGCCAGGTCGCCATCCTTGCCGCTGGCGCTGGCGCCATCGGCGTTGCTGTTAAAAATGTTGCTTTGCAATTGCTGGCCCAGCAGCTTGAACAGGTCGTGCAGATTGCCGCCGAAATGCGTGGCCGGCAACTCTTTCGCGGGCAGGTTTGTGTCATCGGCGGAGCCTGCTTCCTCGGCGGCATTCTGCGTTTGCTCAAGGACGCCCGCGCTGATGTTCGATTGATATTGCACTTCCACTTCGAAGTCGAAGGTCTGGCCATCGGCCGTCGTGATCTTGCCCTTGCCGATGAAATGGGCGTTTTCATCGAGGCTGAAGGCGGCCGCGCGGCTGCTGCCGCCCGCGCCCGAAACGCTGGCGCTGCCGCTGCTGAAGCTGGATCCGGCTTGCAGGTCGACCGAATCGAAGGCGACAGTGGCGCCGTCGCCAAACAGCTGGCGTGTCATGTTGTTCAGAAAATCCTGCGCCACGTCGACGGTGGCGTTGCCCAGCGCATCGGTGCGTTGCGACAGTCCCCTGGCCGACAGTCCCCTGGCCGACAGGTCCAGGCCATTTTTCGACAGCGCCACCACGTCTTGCGCCGTGCGCTGCATCAGGGGCGAAGCGGCCAGGCCCGTGGCGCCGCTGCCCGTGCGGGACGGCTGCTGGCCAGCCAGCGTATTCGAGGCGGGTTGACGGCTGGCGAGGGCGGGTAGCTGGGACATGGCGGTTTCTCAATGAGCGAAGTACCGTTATTAACGGCGTTCTACGCCCATTCTTTAACCATTAGTGGTGGTGCGACCAGCTACCGTCTGCCGACTCCAGGTAAGACTTGACGGCATCGGCCTGGCCCGTGGCGTGACGCTTGAGTTCGCCGCATGTGCAAATGCCCTGATACGGCTGGATATGCGAGCAGGCGGAGACTTTTTGCAGGTAGACCTGCATGGATTTGTGACATTTTACGCACTTGAAGGTGAGGCTGCGGGCGGCTTTCATGGGGTTCCTTGAACTGTTGCGGGGCGTAGAGTTCATCTGCGCGAAGGCGGCGATTTTAACGCACTCCGGTCATCGTTACACGTTGTTGCATCTGCGCCACGCGTACGTCAACTGAATCCGCGTCATGACGTTGAGCGTATATAGGAGGTCGTCTGACCGCCATTGAAGAGGTAGCACCATGGACAAGCATGACAAGGAAAAGCCTGCACAGCCCGCCAAGGAGCTGGTCAGGAAGTGGCTGAAAGCGGAGCTGGAACAGCGCCGGCCGCCGCCCGACCCCGAGCAGATCCGCCGCGAACTTGGCTGGGATATGCTCAGGCTGTGCCGGGAGCCGGCCAGCCGTTAGCGGCCTAGCGCACCGTCACCACGCTCTTGCCGCCGGATCCCGGCTGCACGAGGATGCGGGTGGCGATGCGCTCCGTCATTTCCTGTACGTGCGAGATGACGCCCACCTTGCGGCCCATCGCTTGCAGGCCGTCGAGCGCATCCATGGCCACGCGCAGGGTTTCCGTGTCCAGGCTGCCGAAGCCTTCGTCGATGAACAGCGATTCCACGCGCACCCGGTTCGATGACAGCGAGGCCAGGCCCAGCGCCAGGGCCAGCGAAACGAGGAACGATTCGCCGCCCGACAGCGAGTGCACGGAGCGCAGCTCGCCGCCCATGTCCTGGTCGCGCACCATCAGGCCCAGCGATGGATTGTTCGGGTTGTCGATGCGTTCCAGCTGGTAGCGGCGCGCCAGGTGGTTCAGGTGCGCGTTGGCATAGCCGAGCAGTACTTCCAGGGTGAATTGCTGCGCATAGTTACGGAATTTCTTGCCGTCGGCCGAGCCGATCAATTCATTCAGGCTGGCCCAGCGCCGCTCGATGACGGCTTGCGCCTCGATCTGCGCCAGCATCGCTTGCGCGCTGTGGCGCCGTGCGTCGTCCTGCGCGATGGCCAGGCGCAAGCGCGTCGCTTCCTGGTTGACCGCCTGGCGTTCCTGCAGCAGCGCGTCGAGCGCGGCCTGCAGCACGGCCACGTCCATTTCCAGCGCCTGCGGCGGCTGTTGCACGTGCATCGCCAGCTGCTGCCGCCGTTCGGCCAGCACGGAGAGGGCCGCCGTGTGGCGGTCGGCGATCACTTGCAGGGCGTCGCGTTCGGCGCGCATCGCTTCCGGCGCGATGGCCAGGCGCGCACGCAACTCGTCGAGCGTGGCGGGCGCGTGGCCGGCGTGAAGCTGCCGGAACTGCTGCAGCCAGTCGTGCAGGGCGACGGTGGCGCCGTGTTCCTGTTCACGCAAGGCGGCCAGGCGCTGCGACAGCTGCGCGCACGCTTCGTCGAGGCGCGTGCGTTGCTGGCTGGCCGACTGTGCCGCCGTTTGCTGCTGCGCCAGCCGCTCCTTGGCCTGCGCGACGGCCGTTGCCAGGCTGCGTTCCACCTCGGCCACGCTCTGGCCCTGCCATAGCGCGTGGCGCTGCGCCTGCAGTGCCGTGAGCTGTTTGTCGGCGGCGGCAAAGGCGGCGTGGGCCTCCTGCGCCGTTTGCTGCGCCTTGCCAGCGGCCAGCAGCTCCGCTTCCAGCTGTGCTGCCAGGGTCGCCAGCGCGTGGCTGCGCTGGTCCTGGTCCGCCTGCTGTTTCAGCCATTGCCGGCTTTCCGATTCACGCGCCGCGCGGAAGGTGGCGGGGCCGGCGCGCCAGTTGTCTTTCCAGCCCTCGGCGCCTTCCACGTCGGCAAACGCGGCATCGAGCTGCGCCAGCAAGCCGTCAAGCGTGCTGCGCGACGTTTCCGCCTTGTCCAGACTGGCCGCCTGCTGCGCCTGCAACTGTGCCAGCCGTGTCTGCGTTTCGGCGACGGCGGCCGCCAGACGCGCGTGTTCCGCGCTGGCCAGTTCGTGCGCCGCCTGCGCTTGCTCACGCCGTGCGCTGGCCTGGCGCAGCGCCGTTTCCTGCTGCGCCAGCGCTTGCAGGGCTGCCGCATTGGTTGCCAGTTGCTGTGCGAACCAGTCCGCGCGCTGGTTTTCCGGCGGCAGATGCAGGGTATCGGCATGCGGCTGCCATTGTGCATGCAAGCTGTCGATGACGGGCGGCAGTGCTGCCAGTTCGGCATCCGTTTGCGCTTGTTCGCGCGCCGTCGTGGCCAGTGCCGCCCTGTGCGTGGCCAGTTGCTCCAGATTGCCGCGCGCTTGCGCGCGGCAGGCCAGTACTTCATTCTGCAAGCTGGCTAGCATCGCCTGCAAGGCGTCATCCGCGTGGCTGTACGGGTGTTCCAGTGCGCCGCAGACGGGGCAGGGATGCTCGTCCTGCAAATTGGCCCGCAGCTGTTCGACGCTGGCCGCGCATGCCGCTTCCGCGCCTTTCAAGGATTTTTCCGCCTGTGCCAGGCGCGCTTCCAGCAGCGCCGTTTGTGCCACTTGCGTCGCCAGAGCCGTGCTTTCCGTTTGCGCGGCCTGCGCCAGTTGCGCGGCTCTCGCTTGCCCGTGCGCCAGCGCCTGCCGCTGGCGCGCTAGCTCCGTCCACGTTTTTTCCGCCATATTCAACTGGCGCGCATGGTCTTCCAGCTGGCCGCGCTGTTCCTGCAGCAGTTGTCCGTCGAAGGCTTGCACGGCGGACAGCGCCTCGCGCCGCTGCGCATCGTGCGCGGCGAGTGTGGCGGCGGCGGCCGTCAATGCGGCTTGCGCCGCGTGGCCCGCGCTGCCTGCCGCGCGCTCCAGCTGCGCCGCTTCGGCCACTTTGGCCTCGGCCGCATCGGTTTGCGCGGCGGCCTGGCCGGCCTGGGCGAATAGCTGGTCCGACAATTGCCACGACGTGGCCAGCGCTTGCCAGTGCTGGTGCGATGCCAGCCACAGGCGGCCCGTTTCCTGCTCCGCCTGCATGGCGTGCTGGCCCTGCCGCAGATCGTGCAAGGTAGCGCGCGCCGTCTCGTTGGCATGGTCTGCCGCCACTGCCCCTTCCCTGGCCTGGCGGTGCGCCGGCAAGTGGGCCGCAATGCCCGCGTCAAGCGCTTTTGCCTGGTCGAGCAGGGGCGCCGCATCGTGCTGCGCCGCTTCTCGGGCCTGCAAGGCCGCTGCCGCCAGCTGCACGGCCTGCGCCAGCTGCGTCTCGCTGGCAACGGCTTGCGCGGCCTGCAGGCGCGACGCTTCCAGCGCGGCGCCGGTGCTGGCGATCTCGCCGGCCAGGCGCGCGACATCGTCGATCAGGGGCCGCGCCGGCTGCAGCAATTCCCACTGCGCCAGCGCCGCGCGGCGCTCTTCGGCTGCGGCCCGTTCGGCATCCGCGCCATCGAGCACTTCCTGCGCCACTGTTATCTGGCTTTGCAGCTTGTGCGTCTCCTGGTGCCAGCGCTGCTGCAGTTCCAGTACGGCCTTGCGCAAGTCGATGGTGTGCAGGGTGGTCTCGGCTGCACCGCTTGACGCTTCGGTATCGGCCCGTTCTTCCGGCGACAATGGCCGCTGGTCGGCCAGCTTTTCGCCCAGGCGTTCGAGGACCTGTTTTTCCTTTTTCGCCCGCTCGAAGGCGCGCATGGAAATGTCGGTATAGATGCTGCTGCCCGTCAGGGTTTCCAGCAATTCGCCCCGCTCATTGTCTTCCGTCTTGAGGAAGGTGGAAAACTCGTTTTGCGCCAGCAGCACGGCGCGCGTAAACTGGTCGAACGACAGGCCGATGCGCTTTTCGATCTCTTCCTTGACTTCCGTCTTGGTGCCGCCGATGGGCTGCAGCGCGGGCAGCTGGTGCAAGCTCATGGCGGTGGCCTGCAGCGCGCCTTCCGCCTTGGTGCGCGAGCGGCGCACGCTCCAGCGCGCGCGGTAGCTTGCGCCGTCGTTGCCGACGAAGTCGACCTGCGCGTAGCCGTCCGGCGTGCCGCGGCGCAGCAGGGTGCGCGTATCCTGGGCGTTGACGGTTTCCTTGCCCACGTCGGGCAGGGCGCTGCCCCGTCCCAGCACTTTCAGCAAACGCGGCGTGGCGTCGTACAGGGCCAGGCACAGGGCGTCGAGCAGGGTGCTCTTGCCCGCGCCCGTGGGACCGCTGATGGCGAACAGGCCGGATGACGCCAGCGGTTCCTGCTGGAAGTCGACTTCAAATTCGCCGGCCAGCGAGGCCAGGTTCTTGCCGCTGATTTTCAGGATTTTCATGGTTCTTCAGTTGCGCTCACGCGCCGGGCAGCAGCAGTTCGGCCAGGGCGGACAGTTGTTCGGGCGGCGCTTCCTTGCCGTATTTTTGCAGGTACAGGCGGCGGAAGATGTCGTCGGGCTGCAGCTGGCCCAATTGGTCTAGCGTCATGTTCTCGGGTGCGCTGCTGCGCGCGGCGCTCGAGGTTTCGATCTTCGCCAGGCGCACGTGCTTGCCGTCGAGCGCCGTTTCGATGCGCGTGCGCAGGCCCGGTTCCGGCGCATCGAGGCGCACGCGCACTTCCAGGAAGGGCTGCGCTTCCGGTGGCGCGGCGGGTACGTCGAGGGCGGCCAGCTGCGCCAGCACTTCGTTGATGGGCGCCGGCGTGGCAGGCACGCGCAGCAGGGGCACGGCGCGCGGCACTTCGATGACGCGTACCTCGCGTAATTGCTCGCCATCGATGTCGAGGCACAGCACCTGGTGGCGGTAGTTCACTTCCGCGAAGGACAGGGGAATCGGGCTGCCGCAGTAGCGGATGCGCTCCTGGCCGCCCACGGCTTGCGCCTTGTGCAAATGGCCCAGCGCCGCATACGCGATGGCGGTATCAAAAATCCCCGACGGCAGCATTTCCGTGCCGCCGATGACGATGCGGCGCTCCGAATCGTTCGACATTTCGCCGCCCACCATGTGGCAGTGGCCCATGGCGATGATGGCTTGGCCGGGCTGGCGGCGCGCCAGCGCCAGGTCCGTCAATTGCCGGTACAGCAGGGCGATGCCGCCCAGGTAGGCGTCCTGCGTATCGCCGGCCGGCAGTTTCGGCACGTCGCCGGGGCGCAAAAAGGGCACGGCCAGGCACCAGGCCTGCACTTGCCCGTCGCTGCCGGCGAGCGGCAGCAGCAGGCGTTCCAGGTCGATATTGCCTGCCTCGTCGCGCAGCAGATGGCCAATCACGTGAGTGCCATGCGCAGCCAGCAGGGGGCCGGGCGCTTCCAGCCGCCCCGCCGAATCGTGGTTGCCGGCGACGACGACCAGCTGCAGCGCGGGCAGGCGCGCGCGCGCCTGCTGCAGGAAGACATATAACTGCTTTTGCGAGGCGGCCGACGGGTTGGCGTTGTCGAACACATCGCCCGCCACCAGCAGCACGTCGGCCTGTTCGGCGACGAGCGTGTCGAGCAGCCAGTCGAGGAAGCGCTGGTGTTCGTAGCCCCTTTCATAATTGTGCAGGGTCTGGCCCAGATGCCAGTCGGAAGTGTGCAGCAGGCGCATGGTGTGGCAAGGGTAGGGGAGACAGGCGCCAATATAGCAGGAATGACGGCATGCGCCAGTGGCTATATCAAGCCGTCAACGCGCCGGCGCGATAGGTATTCCTGCCATCCTGCTTGGCCTTGTACAGCAGTACGTCGGCCCGCTGCAGCAGTACGGCGGGCGAAATGTCTTCGTCGCGGTAGAAGGCCAGGCCGATGCTGGCGGAAATGCGCACGGTGATGCCATCGAGTTCGAACGGCTGCTGCATGGCGGCGACGATTTTTTCCGCCAGCACGGCCGCGTCGTCGGGCCGGGTGATCTGTTCCATGATGATGGTGAATTCGTCGCCGCCCAGGCGGGCGATGATGTCGGTGGCGCGCATGGTGTGCGTCAGGCGCTGGGCGAAGGCGCGCAGCAGGGCGTCGCCGGTGCCGTGGCCGTGCGTGTCGTTGACGGGCTTGAAGCGGTCGATATCCATGTACATGACGGCCATCAGGTGCTGCTGCTGGCGGCTCGCGTGCATGGCGTCGCTGAGTTTTTGCTGGAAGCCGGCGCGGTTCGACAAGCCCGTCAGCGCATCGACCTGGGCCAGTTTCAGCAGGCGCTGTTTTTCGCGCTTTTGCACGGTGATATCCTGGCGCATCACGTGAAAGCCCACCACCTGCAGCTTGTCTTCGCCGATCTGCGGGATGTAGATCACTTCCATGCAGCGCTCGATGCCTTCCTTCTCGTCTTCTTCCTCGAAGCTCAACGTTTCGCCGGCCAGCACTCTTTCGATATACGGCGCCACCGTGCCGTAGCGCGCTTCGCCCACCGTGTCGCGCACGCTCTTGCCCAGCACCAGCCGTCCCGTCAGGCCGAATTCGCGTTCGTAGGCGATGTTCAGGAAGCGGTAGACCTGGTCTGCGTCGATGTACGCGATCATGGCCGGCAAGGTGTCGGCGATGGTACGCAGGCGCGCTTCGCTTTCCAGCAGCGCCACTTCCGATTCGCGCAAGGTGGTGATGTCGTCCAGGGTCCCCACGTAGCCTTCGATCTGGCCGTCGATGAGGATGGGCGCGATTTTGACGGATACCCACACCAGCCTGCCGTCGCGCTGCAGGCAGCGCAGGGTGGACTGGAACGGCGCATGGCTGCGCGTGAGCTGTTCCAGCGCCACGTGCATCAACGGATAGTCGTCCGGGTGCAGGGCGCTGGTCCAGCCGGCGCCCAGGGCGGCCGCGCGCGGCAAGCCCGTGATCGATTCGAAGGTGCGGTTGACGTAGGTGCAGCGGCGCTGGCGGTCCAGGCGCACCAGCCCGAGCGGCGAGGCGTCGTTGACGGCGGCCAGCTCGGCCTGTTTCTGCCGCAGTTCCAGCTCCTGCTGGCGGCGCTGCGAGATGTCTTCGGCGATGCCGAGGATATGTTCGATCTGCTGGCGCTCGTCGAACACGGGCACGGAGACGGCGTGCAGGTAGCGCAGGCTGCCATCGGGCAGGCGCAGCGGCTTTTCCGTATGGTCGATGACGCCGCGCTCGGCCAGGATGGCGCGGTCGTCCTCGGCATCGTGCAGGCCGAAGTCGGGCGGGAAGGCCTGGCAATCGGTCTTGCCGATGACGTCGGCGGCCAGGTGGCCGGTGATGTCCTCGGCCGCCTTGTTCCACACTTCCATCTGGCCGAAGTTTTCCGGGCGCGCGCTTTTCACGTAGACCAGCACGGGCAAATGGTCGATCAGCGATTGCAGGAAGCTGCGGTTGTCCTGCAGCGCCAGTTCGTCGTGTTTGCGCGCGCTGATGTCGCGCGAGGTGACGGCCACGCCGTCGGTGATCGGCACCACTTGGTGGCGCAGCCAGCGCGTGCCGCCCGAGGCCAGCGGCAGCTCGAATTCATCTTCCAGCGGCTGGCCCGTTTCCATCACCAGCACGAAGCGCTTGAAGAAACGCTCGCCGCGCAGCAGCGGCATCTGCTGCAGCACGCGCTGGCCCAGCAGTTCGGAGCGCGGCTTGCCCAGCATGTCGGCGGCCCGCTCGTTGACGTCGGCGAAAATGAAATCTTCCGCCGGCTTGCCCGGCGCGGGGCGCCAGGCTTTCAGCAGCAGCACGGAGTCGAGGCTGCCGTGATGCGCCGCGCGCAGCAGCGCCTGCGTTTCCGTGGCCTGGCGGATGCTGCGGCGCAGGCGCGCGCTCTGGCGCATCAGCAGGGCCGTAAAGCCTGCAATGAGCACGCTGGCGGCGAGCAGCGCGCCGACATACACGAGGCGGCGGTGTTCGAAGCGCGCCAGGGCGACGGCGCGGCTCACGCCCACCACGGCCAGCAGCGGGTAGCGCGGCAGCTCGTGGTAGCTGTAGATGCGCGGCGTCGCGTCGACGGGCGGTTCGATCAGCAGTTCCTCGGCGGCGTGCTGCGGCGGTCCCGGCATGCGGAAGTCGATGCGGTCGCTGTGTATCAATTGCTCGCCGATGCGCCCCACCGTCAGGCCGCTGTCGCGCGCTACCAGCATCAGCGCGCCATGCTCGTCGAGGTTCAGGCGGTCGTAGTCGTCGACGAAATACGTGGGGTCGACGAGGATGACGATGGCGCCGGCGAAGCGGCCCCGCGCATCGTTCAGGCGGCGCGCCAGGCGGATGGTCCAGCGCTTGCCGTCCGCGTCGAGCATGGGGGTGTCGACCAGGGCCGTGTCGGAGGCATTGGCGGCCAGCGCCCTGAAAAAAGGCTGCGTGGCCAGGTTTTCCGGCAGATAGGCGTGGGCGCTGTCGAGCACATTGCCGTGCGCGTCGATGAGGGCGATCGGCAGTTCCAGCTTCGATGGCAGCACGCTGTCGAGCAGGCCCTGGCGGCGCGTGAATTCATTCAGGCGCAGGCCGCCGCCCGTTTCCTCGTATTTGAGCTTGAACAGCTGTGTGGCGTGGTCCGTCTGGCGCAGGGTGAAACTGGTATGGTCGGCCAGGGTGCGCGCCAGCGACTGGCTGACGGCGACGGCGTCGCGCACGGCGCTGGCCCGCTCCTGGCCCACCTGATAGTAGACGGCCGCCCACAGCGCCAGCAGCAGGATGAGCGCGAACAGGGGCACCAGACTGATGCGGTACAGGCGGCGGGCAAGGCGTTGCAGGGGTCTCGTTATCGCTATCACGGGCGCTTGCAGGCTAGATTCATGGAAAAAGGGAGGGGCGGCGTGGCGCGCATGATAGCCGAAATCGGCTGCCTTGCGCATAAGCCCGTCGCCGCCACGCCCATCGTCTGTTCGCGGTCTGTCGCTGGGCTTATTTTGCGTTAAATCAAGTAATTGTGGTGCCGCGCACGCTAAAAAAAGCACGCCGGCGGCGACACGGGCTGGCGGCGTGGCAGAAAAAGTACAATTGCGCCCGCATCCTCATTAAAATGGACGCTTCTACCTCCCATATCGAAAGTTGTCATGCAGAGTAAAAAGCCCGATGCGGCACGGCTGGACAAGATCGTGGCCGAAGCGCGCCGCGCCGCCGACCAGCGCGAGAGCGGCTACCGCGAGCGCTCGCTGAAGATGTATCCGTGGGTGTGCGGCCGCTGCATGCGCGAATTTACGCGCGCCAACGTGCAGCAGCTGACCGTGCATCACCGCGACCACAACCACGACAACAATCCGCCGGACGGCAGCAACTGGGAACTGCTGTGCCTGTATTGCCACGACAATGAGCACTCGCGCTACCTGGAAGCGGACCGTGGCACCAGCCTGCTGTCGGCCGAGGTGGCGCCCGCCACGCACAATCCGTTTGCCGCGCTGGCGGGCCTGATCAAGAAAAAGGACTGAGCGGGCCGCGCCGCTTTCCCCATGCGCATCTTGCTGACCGAAGACGACCCGCAGCTGGGCCGCGCCACGCAAATCGGCCTGGAACAGGGCGGCTATGCCGTCGACTGGGTCACCAGCGCCGAACACGCGCACACGGCCGTGCGCCTGCACGACTATGGCTGCATTTTGCTCGACCTGGGCTTGCCGGGGCAGGACGGCATGCAGGCGCTGGGCGTGCTGCGCGATAACGGCTACAGCGGCGCCGTGCTGGTCGTCACGGCGCGCGACACGGTGGGCGAGCGCATCGCCGGCCTCGACGCGGGCGCCGACGACTTCATCGTGAAACCGTTCGACCTCGACGAACTGGCCGCGCGCATCCGCAGCGCCTGCCGCCGCGCCGCCGGCCGCCTGCGCGAAAATCTCGTGCACGGCGACCTGGTGCTCGATATCGCCGACCGGCAGGTGACGCAAGGGGGCTTGCCCGTGCTGCTGACGGTGAAGGAATTTCGCATCCTGCAACTGCTGCTGGAACACGGCGGCCGGGTGCTGAGCCGGGAACAGCTGGAGAAAAACCTGTACAGCTGGGGCGGCGAGGTGGAAAGCAATGCCGTGCAAGTGCACATCCACCACCTGCGCAAGAAGCTGGGGCGGGACCTGATACGCACCGTGCATGCGATCGGTTATTGCATCGACAAGCCCAAAGCGGCTTGACGAAAAAAACGGGCCGCCCTGAGGCAGCCCCTTGTGCTCTATGGCTGGTCAGCCATCAACGCATCAGAAATCGACGGTGGCCGACAACCACAGGCGGCGTCCGTCCAGGCTGTTGACATAGCGGTTGGCGTAGGTCAAGGTCGGCGCCGATGAACCACGGTATGGCTGGTAGTCGATGAAGTCCTTGTTGAGCAAGTTGTACACGGCCGCGTTCAGGGTGACGCGTTTGTTCAACTGGTAGCTGGTGCCCAGGTGCAGCATGGTGTAGCCCTTGTAGTCGCCCAGCGCGGCCTTGGCGGCGCGCGTGGAAGCCGAGGTGCCCGGATCGCGGAAGCGCTCGCTGCGGTACTCGGCGCGCAGCCAGCCGTTCCATTCGCGCGAGATATCCCAGCTCAAGCGTGCGTTGACGGCGTGCTTGGGCGTGTCGCTCAGGGGCTTGCCCGCGTTGCTGCCGCTCTTCTGTTCACTTTCCGTGTACGTGTAGTTGGCGCTGGCCGACAAGGTCTTGCCCAGCGGGAAGCGCGTGTTCAGCTCGACGCCGCGCGTGACTGCCTCATCCACGTTGACGGACTGGCCAAACGCATCGACGTTGGGCCAGTTGCCGAAGCTGACGCAGCCGGGACGGTTCGGCGAAGGGCGATAATCGCAATTGACGAGGCCCGTACCCGTCGTGATCTTGTCCTTGAACTCATTGTTGAACAGGGAGCCGCTGGCCGTCCAGCCGGCCAGGTTGTCGAAGTAGGCGCCGATTTCCGTCGTCGTGCTCGTTTCCGGCTTCAAGTCCGGGCTGCCGACGAGGGGGATCGTGCCCTGGCCGCCGAAACCGTTGATGCCTGGCGACAGTTGCTCCACGCGCGGCGTCTTGTAGCCCTTGCTGATGCCGCCTTTGACGGTCCAGCTCGGCGTCGCGTTCCACACGGCATACGCGCGGGGGCTGGTCTGGCCGCCGAAGATGCTGTGATCGTCATAGCGGGCGCCGAAGGTCAGCGCGACGTTCTCCAGCACTTGCCATTCGTCTTCCACGAACAGGGCTTTTTGCGTGAATTCGAATTTTTTCGGCGCCACGCCGTCCGTCATTTCCGCTTTCCACCACTGCGCGCCGATGGTCGCCATGTGCTTGCCCAAAGGCATGACCAGCTTGGTGTCGAACACCTGGCTTTCCACTTCCAGGGTGCGCGCGCTGCCGGCGACGGCGCCGGGCGTGCCTGGCGGAATCGTGCGGCCCAGGGTTTCCGTCTTGTTCACCATGTAGCTGCTATCCAGCGTGCCGAAGCCGAAGCGGCCCGTGTGCGACAGGGTCCACTGGTCGCGGTTGTATTTCTGCTCGGGACCGTAGCCGCCCTGCAAGCCCAGGGTGCCCAGTTGCTTCTTCGAATTGTCGTAGGTCTGGCGGCCCGCGTCCGCGTCGAGGATGACGGTGTGATAGCGGTTTGGCGTGAAGGCCAGGCGCGCGCCAAAGTTGTCAATGTCCGCGCGCACGGGGTTGGCGCCCATGCTCGGCACATTTTCCCCTCCGGCCGCGTCGTTGTAGCGGATGTTGGCCGCATCGCGGCGCTGCTTGCTGCCGCGCAGCGACAGGCCCAGCAGGTCGGTGGCAATGGGGCCGCTCAGGTAGAAGCGGCCGTTTTTCACGTCGCCGAAATCGGATTCTTCCTGCACGGTGTAGTCAGCCGAGATAGAACCCATCCACTGCTTGCCCACCTTGCGCGTGATGATGTTGATCACGCCACCCATGGCGTCCGAGCCGTACAGGGTCGACATGGGGCCGCGGATGATCTCGATGCGCTCAATGGCGGCCAGCGGCGGCATGAAGCTCGTCTGCGTGCCGCCGAAACCGTTCGGTGTGACGTTGCCGGCCGCGTTCTGGCGGCGTCCGTCGATCAGCACCAGGGTGTAGTCGCTGGGCATGCCGCGGATGCTGATGTTCATGCCGCCCGTCTTGTCGCCCGCCGCGCCCACGTCGATGCCTTCCACGCTTTCCAGCGCCTGCGTCAGGTTGCCGAAGCGCTCCTTCGACAGTTCCTGGCGCGTCAGCACCGTGATCGAGGCCGGCGCCTGCTTGATGTCCTGCTCGAAACCGGAAGCGGAAACCACCACTTCTGGCATGCTGGCCGGCGCGCCCGTCTGGGCGTGCGCCGGCAGGCAGGACAGGGCGGCCAAGGCCAGGGCCAGGGTGGTGGGACGCGGCAGGCGCGCGCGGCGGGTGCTGTTGGACATGCAAACTCCTGATGGTGGATGAGTTATCGGTTGATGTTGCTGCTGCAAGCTAATGGGAATCATTGACACAATAAGAATCATTTACAATTGCGCCCATGGCTACCCAAAAAATATTTCGCTCCGGATCTTGCGCAGAAGTTCTTAAGAGATTCTTAACGGCTGGCGGCAAGGTGAAAACATGGTCGCTGCGGCGCACCCTGCTGGCCGTGCTGCTGGGACTGACCCTGGCCCTGTGGGTGGGCAGCGCCGCCATCGTCTACGTGGAAGCGCGCCGCGAAAGCCAGGAGTTGTTCGACCAGTCGCTGATCGAGACGGGCCATTTGCTGCTGTCGCTGGTGGAAAAGGATGCGCGCCAACACGGCTTGACGGGACCGATCGACCTGCCGCTGCGCGGCCATCCGAATCCCCACCAGTATTTGCTGTTCAAGGTGCGCGACGCGCAACAGCGCGTGCTGTACCGCAATGACGCGGCGACCGACATCGCCCTGTCGCGCAGCGCGCCGGACGGCTTGTCGTGGACCAGCATAGCCGGCCAGCGCTGGCGGTTGTTTTCGCTGTGGGACCCGCAGCGCAGCCTGCAACTGCTGGTGGCCGAGCCGACCAGCCACCGCGACGACATCAGCCGCGGCTTCTTTTACCGCATCGCCGTGTTCGGCCTGCTGCTGGTGGTGCTGGCCACGATTGCCATCTGGTGGAGCATCCACCGCGTGTTTCGCGTGCTGCAGGCGTCCGCCGATGAAGTGTCGGCGCGCACGCCTGATGAACTGGCCGACGTCAGGCTCGCTGGCGCGCCCGCCGAGCTGCACCCGCTGCTGCTGGAAATTAACCGCCTGTTCGGCAGGGTGCGGCAAAGCCGCGACAACGAGCAGCGCTTCACGGCCGATGCGGCGCACGAGCTGCGCACGCCGCTGGCCGCCATCAAGACCAATCTGCAAGTGCTGCAGCGGGCCCGCAGCGCGGACGAGCGCGAGGAATTCATCGCCGCCCTGGGCGCCAGCGTGGAGCGGGCCACGCGCCTCGTCAACCAGTTGCTGGCGCTGGCGCGGCTCGATCCGCAGTCGCATGCCGAGACAGCGCTGGCGCCGGGCGACCTGGCCGAGCTTCTGTCTCGGCAGGCCGCGCAGTGGCAGGCGCTGGCCGCGCCATACGGGCTGTCGCTGGCCGTGAACCTTGCGCCGGCGCCGTGCGCGCTGGATGCCGACAGCCTGCAGATATTGCTGCGCAACCTGGTCGAGAATGCGCTGCGCTATACGCCGGCACCGGGCTTTGTGGCCGTCAGCTGCGGTGTGGAAGCGGGGCGCAGCTACCTGCGCGTGGCCGATACGGGGCCGGGCGTCGCCGAGGAATTGCATGAGCGCGTGTTCGAACGTTTCGTGCGCCTGGGCGGCGGACAGCTGCCCGGCAGCGGCCTGGGATTGTCCATCGTGCGCCGCATCGCCGAGCGGCATGGCGCGGACATCATCCTCGGCGCCGGCTTGCAGGGCAGGGGGCTGGCGGTGACGGTCATGTTTCCCGCAGCCTAGCGTGGCCAGCGGCCGCGCGATCCGATAGCGATAAAACGCACAAGCGACGGGCAGAATGCGGTATCTTTCTGTTATGCACAGCCCCCACCAGCCCATTCCTTCCGAAGTCCCCTCCTTGTCGCTGCCCGCCGCGCGCGCCTTGCACCTGGCCGCGCAGGGCTTGCTGCAGGCGCGGCGCAAGAAGGCCGTCAAGGCCGACGTGCTGGCCGCCATCCGCCAGATGGGCGTGCTGCAGATCGACACCATTCACGTGGTCGCGCGCAGCCCTTACCTGGTGCTGTGGAGCCGGCTGGGCGACTATCCGCAGCCGTGGCTCGAGCAATTGCTGGCCGAGGGCGCGCTGTTCGAGTACTGGGCGCATGAAGCGTGCTTCGTGCCCATCGAAGACTATGGCTTGTACCGTCACCGCATGCTCGATCCGGCCGCCATGGGATGGAAGTATTCCGTCAAATGGATGGCCGAGCAGGGGGACGCCGTCGCTTCGGTGCTCGAGCATATCCGCGCCAACGGCGCCGCGCGCTCGGCCGACTTCGAGCGCACGGATGGCAAGGCGGGCGGCTGGTGGAGCTGGAAGCCGGAAAAGCGCTCGCTCGAAGTCTTGTTTACCTCGGGCGTGCTGATGATCGCCAAACGCCATCAGTTCCAGCGCTACTACGACCTGGCCGAACGGGTGCTGCCAGACTGGCACGACGGCTTGCTGCCGCCGGAAGAACAGGTGCGCCGGCGCCTGCTGCTGGCCAGCGTGAAGGCGCTGGGCCTGGCGCGCGCCAGCTGGATCAGCGACTACTTCCGCACCAAGCAGTCGCGCGCCAGCCTGGCGCACGATTTGCAGGCGCTGGTGGACGAGGGCGCGCTGCTGCGCTGCACGGTCGATGGCTGGATGGACGCCGTGTACGTGCATGCGGACCATGGGGAGTTGCTGCGCGACGCGGCGGCCGGCAAGCTGGCCCCCACCCTGACGACGATTTTATCTCCGTTCGATCCTGTCGTGTGGGACCGGCGCCGCGCGCTGGAACTGTTCGGCTTTGACTACCGGCTCGAATGCTATACGCCCGCTGAAAAACGCCGCTATGGCTATTTCACCTTGCCGGTCTTGCGGCGCGGCGCGCTCGTGGGACGGCTGGACGCCAAGGCGCATCGCGCGCAGGGGCGCTTCGAGATCAAGTCGCTGGCGCTGGAAGTGGGCGTGCGCCTCAGTGCCCGCCTGGTGCAGGACGTGGCAGGCGCCGTGCAGCGGCTGGCGCTCTGGCATGCCTGTCCCGATATTGATATTGCGCAGACACAGCCGGCAGCCTTCGGCGCCCAGCTGGCCGAGGCCCTGCACGACGGCGGCGCTGCCGCAAGGCAGGCCGCATGACGCTGCCAGCTGCTCCTTCCCATCTGCTCGACGCCGACGGCCAGCCCCGCTTTGGCCGCTACACGGGCCAGCTGGACGCCTTCGACTGGGCCGCGCTGGCGCCGCCCTATGCGCGCGGCGTCCTCTGGCGGCTGTTCCACCACAAGCGCTGGCATTACGTGGCCCTGTCCACGCCCACCCTGTTCTGCGGCGTGGCCATCGTCGACCTGGGCTGGACCAGCACGGCCTTCGCGTATGCCTTCGACCGCCACAAGGGCAAGATCGTGGCGGCCTTTTCGCAGGATGGCGTGCCGGGCCTGTCCGCTACTGTCGCGCCGCACGCGGGCGCCAGCAGCCGTTTCCGTTTCCTTTCGCAAGTGATCTCCATTGAGGCCCTGCCGCAGCAGCGCTACCGATTGCGGCTCGATTGCGGCCATTTCGGCATCGACGCGGAATGCGGCCCGCCCGTGGCGCCCACCTTGCTGGCCGTGGGTCCCGTGGGCGAGGGCGGCAGCGTGCATGCGACGCAAAAGTCGGGCGGCTTGCCCTTGTGGGGCACCGTGCGCTGCGGCGCCATGGGCTACAGCCTCGATGACGGCGTGGCCAGCTTCGATTATTCGAACGGCTTGCTGGCGCGCGAGACGGAATGGCGCTGGGCCTCGGCGCACAGCCTGGACCTGGGTTTCAATCTGCAGGCCGGCTATTTCGGCGCGCATGAAAACGCGCTGTGGCTCGATGGCCAGCTGTATCCGCTGGGCCGCGCGCATTTCGATTTCAATCCCGACAATCCGCTGGCGCCATGGCATGTGTGGACGGACGACGATTTGCTGGACCTGCACTTCAAGCCGGAAGGCGCGCGGCGCGAGGATAAAAACCTGTGGATCGCCGCCAGCCGCTACATCCAGCCGATCGGCACGTTCAGCGGCTGGGTGCGCGCCAGCGCGGAGTCGCCCAAGCGCATCGTGGCGCAATTGGCCGGGGTGACGGAAAGCCACCGCTCGCGCTGGTAGGCGCATGGTTTTTTGTGAAACGCATCGCAAGGTCAAATTTTTTTGGCAACGCATCCTTTACACTGGGGCGTTACCAAGCAAGCCACTCCGGCAATCCATGAGGCCAGAACATGAGCATCCGTAATCTCGACAAGCTGTTCAAGCCGGCCTCGGTGGCCCTGATCGGCGCCACGGCGCGCGAGCGCAAGCTGGGCGCCATCGCCCTGTACAACCTGCTGGGAGGCGGCTACCAAGGTGACATTTGGCCCGTGAATCCCAAGTACGACGAGCTGATGGGCCTGAAATGCTACCGCAAGCTGGCGCACTTGCCCAAGGCGCCGGACCTGGCCATCATCTGTACGCCGCCTGCCACCATCACGGCGCTGATCCGCGAACTGGGCGCGCTGGGCACGCGCGCGGCCATCGTCATGACGTCGGGCCTCGACCCCGTGCGCGAGCAATCGCTGCGCCTGGCCATGCTGAAGGCGGCCAAGCCGCATTTGCTGCGCATCCTCGGCCCCAACAGCATGGGGTTGCTGGTGCCGAAACTGGGCTTGAACGCCAGCTTCGCCCATGTTGGCGCGACGAGCGGCAAGATCGCCTTCGTCTCGCAATCGGGCGCGCTGGTGTCGGGCGTGCTCGATTGGGCCAATGCGCACGGCGTGGGCTTTTCCAAGTTCATTTCGCTCGGCGCCAGCTACGACATCGATTTCGGCGACCTGCTCGATTACCTGGCCGGCGACATCGACACGGCCGCCATCCTGCTGTACATGGAAGACATCCAGGCGGCGCGCAAATTCATGTCGGCGGCGCGGGCGGCCGCGCGCAGCAAACCCGTCATCGTCCTGAAAGCGGGGCGCGAGGCGGAAGGCGCGGCCATGGCGGCCTGGCATACGGGCGCGCTGGCCGGTTCCGACGCCGTGTACGACGCGGCCATCCGCCGCGCCGGCATGCTGCGCGTGTATTCGGCCGAAGAACTGTTCGACGCCGTGGAAACGCTCACGCACATCCGCTCGCAGCGCGGCGAGCGCCTGGCGATTCTGTGCAACGGCGGCGGCCTGGGCGTGATGGCCACCGACGCGCTGGTGAGCAGCGGCGGCAAGCTGGCCGAACTGTCGCCCGATACCGTCATCGCGCTGGAAAAGGCGCTGCCACGGGGCTGGTCGCACGACAACCCCGTCGGCTTGCCTGGCGACGCGGCCGTGCAGCGCTATGCCGACGCCATCAAGCCCTTGCTCGACGAGCCGCAGGCGGACGCCTTGCTGCTGCTGCACGCGCCCACGGCCATGGTGTCGTCGATCGACATCGCCGAAGCCGTCACGCCGCTGATCAAGGCGACCTCGCGCACGGTGCTGTCTTGCCTGCTGGGTGGCACCACCGTGGCGCCCGCGCGCCAGGTCTTCAACCGGGCCGGGATTCCCACCTACGACACGCCGGAAAAGGCCGTGCATGGTTTCATGCAGATCGTGCAGTACCGGCGCAACCAGGAAACCCTGATGCAGGTGCCGGCGCAGCTGCCCATGTCGGCCACGCCGCGCCGCGCCAGGGTGCGCGAAATCGTCGCCGCCGCGCTGGCCGCCGGGCAGACGGTGCTCGGCGAATGCCGTTCGAAGGAGATTTTGGCCGCCTACGGCATTCCCGTCGCCACCACGCGCATGGCGGCCGACGTGGAAGAAGCGCTGGCCGTGGCGGCCGATATCGGCTATCCCGTCGCGCTGAAAATCCATTCGCCCGACATCGCGCACAAATCCGACGTGGGCGGCGTGGCGCTCGACCTCGACACGCCCGACATCCTGCGCACGGCCGCCGCCGCCATGCTCAAGCGCGTGCGGCGCATGCGTCCCGACGCGCTGATCGACGGTTTTACCGTGCAGCAGATGGCGCGCCGGCCGCAATCGCATGAATTGATCGTCGGCGTGACGACGGACGCCGCCTTTGGCCCCGTCATATTGGTGGGGCAGGGCGGCATCGCCGTGGAGGTGACGGCCGATCACGCCATCGGCCTGCCGCCGCTGAACATGGTGCTGGCGCGCGACATGCTGGCGCGCACGCGCGTGTCGAAACTGCTGGCCGGTTACCGCAACCAGCCGCCGGCCGACATCGACGCCATCTGCTACACCCTGATCCAGGTGGCCGAACTGGTGGCCGACATCGGCGAGCTGGCCGAACTCGACATCAACCCGCTGGTGGCCGACGCGGACGGCGTGATCGCCCTCGACGCGCGCATCCGTTTGCAGCCGGGCCAGCAGCGCGACCGCCTGGCCATCCGCCCGTACCCGCAGGAACTGGAAGAGCAGGTGACGTGGATGGACCAGCCGATTCTGCTGCGCCCCATCCGTCCGGAAGACGCGCCGCAGCACATGGACCTGTTCCACGCGCTGGACCCGGACGACGTGCGCCTGCGCTTTTTCACGTCCATGCGCGAGCTGCCCGTGTCGCAGCTGGCGCGCCTGACGCAGATCGATTACGACCGCGCCATGGCCTTCATCGCCACGCACACGGGCCCGGACGGCAAGCCGGAAACCCTGGGCGTGGTGCGCGCCGTGGCCGACCCGGATAACATTCACGCCGATTTCGCCATCGCCGTGCGCTCGGCCCTGAAGGGCAAGGGGCTGGGACACATCCTGTTTGAAAAGCTGGTCGACTACTTCCGCAGCCGCGGCACGGAAGCGCTCGTGGGCGAGGCCATGGCGCGCAACAAGGGCATGCAGCGGCTGGTGAAAAGCTTTGGCGGCCAAGTCACGCCGTCGGAAGAGCCTGGCGTCGTGAACCTGCATATCGGCTTGCGCGCGCCGTAAAAGAAAGCGCGGCTGGCCCGCTGCGGGTTTGTGCAGGATCAAGCCCACCCCTGTCGGTAGTCTTTACACTTTCACTTCCAGGATGAGACATCCAGCGCGTTTTCGGGAGTGAGTGCATGCTTACGGCAACATATATATTGGTTTCCCTGTCGGTGGAACAGGCCAGCATCCGCTTGAGCTTGCTGGCTTTTCAGAAGTACATGCATGTGCAGTTGCGCCATCAGAGTCAGCTCAGCCTGGCGCAACTGCAATATGCGGGCGACTGGCTGAGCCGGCTGTACCAGGGGGGCTACTGGCGCAAGGTGGAGATGTATCTGATCCCCGCCATCCGCCAGGCCGCGCCGCATGCCGACGGCTTGCTCAATGAGCTCAATGGCTTGAACCATGCGGCGCTGGAAAGCATCAACGTGGTGCAGCAGCGCGCGGGCGCCGCCATCGACCATTCCGAATTGCAGGCCGGGCAGCTGTGCGCCGCCATCGACGCCTTTTGCGCGGCCTTGCTGCAGCGCCTGGAAAAGGAAGAGCGCGAGCTGTTCGCGCTGGCGCGCAAGGTCATCGTCGGCGAAGCGTGGTTCGCCATCGCCTACCAGTTCCTCGCCCACGATGCGCGCGCGCAGGAAGCGCGCCGTGGCAAGGCGCAAGTGCTGCCCTTTGTTTTGCCGGCGCCCTTGCCAGCGCCTTTGTCAACGCCCTTGCAGGCAGCCGGCGGCAGCGCTGAAACGGCAGTGGATGGCGCCGCTTTCACGCCGCCCGTGCCGCCACAGCCGCTGCGTGCGCAGGCTTGAATGGGTAGCAAGCGCACACCCCGCCAGGTGCTATCTGCCGGGAGCGTTTTTATGATGGTGACTGGCGCACCGTCATAGGGAAAAGATATAGGGAAAGATTCGCTTTATTCATTTGATAACTTGTTCAGTCCTGTCCGATGCAATACCCGGGGCTTTGTTATGATGGTGGTTTTGATCCACGCGAAACCCGTCATGTTCGAATTTCTCTTCAAGCGTTCTGCCAGCAAGACTGCCGCACCCGATCCTGTCGTGGCAGAACAGGCCGCCGCCTCGGCGCAGAGCGCATCGCGCCGCGCTGAACAGGTTGCGCGTGCCCATGCCGTGGCCGGCGACGAAGCCGCAGCTGCCGATTTCATCCTGTCCAGCGAATTTGCCGATGCCCGTCTGATCGCGGCCGAACACGTTCATGCCTTGCCTTTGCTGGAAAAAGTCCACCACGCCATGCGCAACACGGACCGCCGCGTGGCCAAGCTGATGCAGGGCCGCATCGACCTGATCCGCCACCAGGCGGCCGAGACGCAGCGCGCCCAGGCCAGCATCGACACGGCCCAGCGCCTGTTGAACGATGAAAAACTGAGCCCGAACCAGGTAGCCGAGCTGGACCGCCAATGGCAAGTCATCAAGGCTACGCCGGAACTGGCGACCGCCTTTGCCGCCGCGCGCGCCGCGCTGGCCGCCCGCCTGGAAGCGCAAGTGTTGCTGCAGCGCGCCGTGATCGACGCCGTGGGTGCCATGCGCGCGCTGGCCAGCAATGGCCAGTCCGCCGGCGAGCTGGCGCAGGCGCTGGCCCGTCTCGATGCTGACCATGCGCGGCATGCGCAATCGCCTGAGCGCGCTTCCTTGCCGAAACACCTGGAAAGCGATTTCAGCCAGGCGCGCGAGCAGGCGCAGTCCGCCCTGCAGGCGCTGCAGCAACACCAGGCCGTGTTCGACGCGCGCCAGGCCGCGCTGGCCGAATGGCAGGCGCAAGACGCCGCCAGCCTCGACGTGGATGTCTTGAAACGCACGTGGCAAGCCCTGCCGCGTCTGCCCGAATCGCCATTGTCCGACAGCCTGCAGCAGCAATTCGCGGCCCTGCTGGCCAGCGCGCCGGTGCCCGTGCAGTCGGCAGCGCCAGAGTCCGCATCGGTCCACGCCGAGCCTGTACCTGTGCTGCGCAAGCCGCGCCAGGAACACGCGCCCGTGTCGAAAGAAGCGACGGAGCAATTCTTCAAGGTGCTCGACGCCATGGAAGCGGCCCTGCAGGATGGCTTGCTGCACGTGGCTTCCGAACACGACAAGACCTTGCGCGACACCAAGCACGGACGTCTGACGCCGGCGCAAGCGGACCGCCTGGCCCATGTGCGCGGCGAATTCAAGCGCCTGGCCGACTGGGCGCGCTGGGGCGGCAACGTCTCGCGCGAGGAACTGGTCAAGGCGGGCGAGGAATTGCCGGCGCAGCAACTCCCAATGGCCGAGCTGGCCAAGAAAGTGGGCAGCCTGCGTGAGCGCTGGAAGTCGCTCGACACCCTGTCCGGTCCCGCACCGAAGTCTTTGTGGGAACGTTTCGACGCGGCATGCAGCGTAGCCTATGCGCCAGCGGCCCAGCATTTCAAGCAACTGGCCGAAGAGCGCCACGGCAATGCGGCCAAGGCCCAGGAATTGATCGCGGAAACGGCGGCCCTGGCGGCCGAAGAGAGTACCGACTGGAAACACGTCGCCTCCGCCTCGCAGCGCTTGCGCCAGGCGTGGACGCGACTGGGCACCATCGACCGCAAGGAAAAGAAACGCCTGGACGCGGAATTTGGCGCCGCGCTGGATGCCCTGTCGAAGCCGCTCGATACGCAGCGCCAGATCGAGACGGCGCGCCGCGAACAATTGATCGTCGAAGTGGGCTTGCTCAAGCCGTCAGAGCGCAACACGGTCGACATGCTGAAAGCCTTGCAGGATAAATGGCAGGAACTGGCGAAAGCCTTGCCGCTCGAACGCCGCGCGGAACAGGCGCTGTGGCAGCGTTTCCGCGCCGCCTGCGACGACATCTTCGCCAAGCGCAAGGAAACGGCCCACGCGGCCGACCACGAGCGCCGCGAACACCTGCATGCGCGCGAAGCGCTGTGCGCCGCGCTGGAAACGGCCATCGTGCCCGAGGGCGACGACAAGAGCCGCACATCCTTCATCAACCACTTGCTACGCGACACGCGCGCCGCCTGGAACGCCACGGGCCCCGTGCCGCGCGCCAGCGAAGCGAAGATCGAGCAGCGCTACCAGGCGGCCGTGGCTGGCGTGCAAGCGCAGGCGGACGCCATCGCCGAACGGGCCGGTGCGGCCCAGGCCAATGCCCTGCGCGACAAGCTGCGCCTGGTGCAATCGCTGGAAGCGGCGCTGCTTGACGCCGGTGCGGCCATCGACGCGCAAGCGTGGAGCGAGCGCTGGAGCGCCTTGCCGCCGCTCGACGCCCAGTACGAACGCGGCCTGCAGCAGCGCTTTGCCGCGGCCCAGGCCGCGCTGGGCGAAGGCAGCGCCGCCTACGTGCAACAATTGCAATCGAACCAGGAGCGCTTGCTCGAGGAAGTCTTGCGCCTGGAAATCGTCGCCGGTGTCGATAGCGGCGCCGAATTTGCCCGCGACCGCCTGAAAATGCAGGTGGAAGTGCTGCAATCGTCGCTCAAATCAGGCCAGAAGCCGCTCACGCAAGCGTCGCAGCTGATGCAGTTGTGCGCGATTGCCGCCGCCACCGATGCGCGTACGGCCAGCCGCATCGAAACCTTGCTGCGCCGCATTGGAGGCCATGCCAAATGAGTACCAGCGTCCGCATCCAGCAAGCTGATTTTGACTTGAGTCAAGAAATCGCACAATTGCGTGCAGGCAACCCCAAGGTGGGCGCCATCGTCGGCTTCGTCGGCACGGTGCGCGACATGAACGAAGGGCTGGACGTGGCCGCCATGGAACTCGAGCACTATCCGGGCATGACGGAAAAGTCCATCGTCGCCATCGTCGAGCAGGCGCGGGAACGCTGGCCCTTGTCTGGCGCACTGGTGATTCACCGCGTGGGGCCGCTGCTGCCACAGGAGCAGATCGTGCTGGTGGCGGTCTCGTCCGCCCACCGGGGCGAGGCGTTTGCCGCCTGCGAGTTCATCATCGACTACCTGAAGACGGAAGCGCCATTCTGGAAGAAGGAAGACACGCCCGAAGGGGCGCGCTGGGTCGATGCACGCGATAGCGACGAAACGGCGCTGGACAAATGGGCGTCGAAAGCCGTCCCCGTCTGACGTCTGGTTGCCGCGCACGCTAGTATTTGCCTATGTGCAGCGGATTTCTGCTTTGTGTATGCTTGAAAAGTACTGCCTCACCCCAATTTGGTTAACAACTAATTAACCGGGAGCGCTTTTCATGCGACAAGACAAACTCACTACCAAATTACAGGAAGCCCTGGCCGATGCGCAAAGCTTGGCCGTGGGCAACGACAATCCCTATATCGAACCAGTCCATTTGCTGACGGCCCTGTTGAACCAGGACGACGGCGGCGCCCGCTCGCTTCTGCAGCGGGCCGGCGTCAACGTGGGCGGCCTGTCCAAGGCTTTGGGCGCGTCGATCGAACGCTTGCCCAAAGTATCGGGTACGGGCGGCGATGTGCAGGTCAGCCGCGAATTCGTGGCCTTGCTGAACCTGGCCGACAAGGAAGCGCAAAAGGCGGGCGACCAGTTCGTGTCCAGCGAAATGGTCTTGCTGGCCATGACGGAAGACAAGTCCGACTGCGGCAAGCTGGCGCGTGAAAACGGCCTGACCCGCAAGGCCCTGGAAGCGGCCATCGAGGCTGTGCGCGGCGGCAACAAGGTCGACTCGCAAGAAGCCGAAGGCCAGCGCGAAGCCCTGAAAAAATACACCCTGGACCTGACGGAGCGGGCGCGCAAGGGCAAGCTCGACCCTGTCATCGGCCGCGACGATGAAATCCGCCGCACCATCCAGATCCTGCAGCGCCGCAGCAAGAACAATCCCGTGCTGATCGGCGAACCGGGCGTGGGCAAGACGGCCATCGTCGAAGGCCTGGCGCAGCGCATCGTCAATGGCGAAGTGCCCGAGTCCCTGAAAGGCAAGCGCGTGCTGGCGCTGGATATGGCCGCCCTGGTTGCCGGTGCCAAGTTCCGCGGCGAGTTCGAAGAGCGCCTGAAGTCCGTGCTGAAGGAACTGGCCATGGATGAAGGGCAAACCATCGTCTTCATCGACGAGATGCACACCATGGTGGGCGCGGGCAAGGCCGACGGCGCGATGGACGCGGGCAATATGCTCAAACCTGCGCTGGCGCGCGGCGAGCTGCACTGCGTGGGCGCCACCACGCTCGACGAGTACCGCAAGTACATCGAGAAGGATGCCGCGCTGGAGCGCCGCTTCCAGAAAGTGCTCGTCGACGAGCCGACCGTGGAGGCGACGATCGCCATCCTGCGCGGCTTGCAGGATAAATACGCGCTGCACCACAAGGTGGAAATCACGGACGCGGCCATCATCGCCGCCGCCGAGCTGTCGCACCGCTACATCACGGACCGTTTTTTGCCGGACAAGGCGATCGACCTGATCGATGAAGCGGCGGCGAAGATCAAGATCGAGATCGACTCGAAGCCGGAGGTGATGGACAAGCTGGAACGCCGTCTGATCCAGCTGAAAATCGAGCGCGAAGCCGTCAAGAAGGAAAAAGACGAGGCATCGTTGCGCCGCCTGGGCCTGATCGAGGAAGAGATCGTCAAGCTGCAGCGCGAATACAATGACTTCGAGGAAATCCTGAAGGCGGAAAAAGCCGTGGTGCAAGGCAGTACGCACATCAAGGAAGAGATCGAGAACGTCAAGCTGCAGATGGAGCAGGCCACGCGCGAGAGCAACTGGCAGAAAGTGTCGGAGCTGCAGTATGGCAGGCTGCCGCAGCTGGAAGCCCAGCTCAAGCAGGCTGACAGCGGCATCCCGAAACTCGATCCTGACCAGCCGAAGCTGCTGCGCACGGAAGTGGGCGCCGAGGAAATCGCCGAAGTGGTGTCGCGCGCGACGGGCATCCCCGTGTCGCGCATGATGCAGGGCGAGCGCGACAAGCTGCTGCACATCGAAGAGAAGCTGCACGAGCGCGTCGTGGGCCAGGATGAAGCGATCACGGCCGTGGCGGACGCCATCCGCCGCTCGCGCGCTGGCTTGAGCGATCCGAACCGTCCATATGGTTCCTTCATGTTCCTGGGACCGACGGGCGTCGGCAAGACGGAATTGAGCAAGGCGCTGGCCACTTTCCTGTTCGATACGGAAGAATCGATGATACGCATCGACATGAGCGAGTTTATGGAGAAGCATTCCGTGGCCCGATTGATCGGTGCGCCACCGGGCTACGTGGGCTACGACGAGGGCGGCTACCTGACGGAAGCCGTGCGCCGCAAGCCGTACAGCGTGATCCTGCTCGACGAAGTGGAAAAGGCGCATGCCGACGTCTTCAACGTGCTGCTGCAAGTGCTCGACGATGGACGCATGACGGATGGCCAGGGCCGCACGGTGGACTTCAAGAATACCGTCATCATCATGACCTCGAACCTGGGTTCGCATAAGATCCAGGCGATGGATAGCGATGATCCCGGCGTCGTGAAGCTGGCCGTGATGGCCGAGGTACGCTCGCACTTCCGTCCCGAGTTCGTCAATCGCATCGACGAAATCGTCGTGTTCCACGGCCTCGACGAGAAAAACATCGGTGCGATCGCGAAGATCCAGCTGAAAATTCTCGAAGAACGCCTGGCGCGCATGGATATGCAGCTGAGCTTGACGGACGCGGCCTTGCAGCAAATCGCCGAAGCGGGCTACGACCCGGTGTATGGCGCCCGTCCCTTGAAACGGGCGATCCAGCAGCAGATCGAAAATCCGCTGTCGAAGCTGATCCTGGAAGGCAAGTTTGGCCCGAAAGACGAGATCCGCATCGACGCCCAGAACGGCAACCTGGTGTTTACGGGCGCGCAGGTGGGGCTGGATAAGGTGTAATGTCGCAAAGGCCGGGGTCAGACCCCCGTCATTGTCAGCGCTGAATTTTGCGTTGGCGGTGTTGAGGGTCTGACCCCAGCGGTGAAAGCAGGGCGCGATCAGGCTAGACCTGATCGCGCCCTTCTTGCTATCATCGTCACTATTTTCTGACTAATTCCGGAGGCGGTACGATGGCAAACACATGGCAAGCAGGGCGGCGCATTGGAGTGGGACTGGCCTTGGCGGCGGCCGCACTGGCCTTGTCTGCGCAAGCTCAGGCTCAGGAAGAGAAAGTCCTGAACATCTATAACTGGTCGGACTATATCGGCGACGATACGATCAAGAATTTTGAGAAGGAAACGGGCATCAAGGTGCGCTACGACGTTTTCGACAATAACGAAATCCTCAATGCGAAACTGGTGGCGGGCAAGTCCGGTTACGACATCGTCGTGCCGACGGCCCAGTGGGCGCGCCTGCAGATCGATGCGGGCTTGCTGCGTAAACTCGACAAGAGCAAGCTGACGAACCTGGGCAACCTGGACCAGAACCTGCAGGCCAAGCTGTCGAAGATCGACCCGAACAACGATTACCTGGTCGACTGGCTGTGGGGCTACACGACGGTGGGCATCAACGTCAACAAGGTCAAGGCCGCGCTGGGCGGCATGGCCATGCCCGACAACGCGTGGGATCTGATCTTCGACCCGAAATATGCGGCCAAGCTGAAATCGTGCGGCGTGTCCTTCCTCGACTCGCCGTCCGAAGTGCTGCCGGCCGCGCTGCAGTACCTGGGCAAGCCCGCCTACTCAAAAACGGCCGCCGATTACCAGGAAGCGGGCAAGGTGCTGCAGGCGATCCGTCCCTACGTGACCCTGTTCAGCTCGTCCGGCTACATCAATGACATGGCCAACGGTTCCGTCTGCGTGGCGCTGGGCTGGTCGGGCGACATCAATATCGCCCGCCAGCGCGCCATCGACGCGAAGAACGGCAACGTGATCCAGGTGCTGGTGCCGAAGACGGCCGCCCTGATGTTCGACACCATGGCCATCCCGGCCGACGCCCCGCATCCGAACAATGCACACCTGTTCATCAACTACATTTTGCGCCCGCAAGTGCATGCCAGCCTGAGCAACAAGGTGTTCTACGCGAATCCGAATCCGGCCAGCATCAAGTATGTGCGCAAGGATATCGGCGAGAACAAGGCCATCTTCCTGTCGGACGCCGACAAGCAGCGCATGGCCGCACCGGAAGCGACCACGGCCGATATTCGCCGATTGATGACGCGCATCTATACGAAGTTCAAAACGGGAGTGTAAGACGGGAGTGTAAATACAAGGATGGCGCGAGGGACGGAGATATGCCGTCGCTGGCGCCATGCGATATTGCCGAGGTGAACACTACTCGTGGTAGCGGTCCATCAGCTTGTGGTGACTGCCGCGCATTTCTTCGACCAGTTCAAAGGCGACGAAGCCGATGATGGCGGCGAAGATGGCGATGAAGAGAAAAACGAGGAAGGTTAACATGGTCTTTCAGCCGCCGTTGGACGGCTGTCCGCTGGGTTGCTCAATGTGCCAGAGCGGTGCTCCAGCACGTAGTTGATGCAATTAAACTCTAGCAGATCGGCAGCGCTTTACAAGGCTGCCGTGTTGTAATTTCTGCCAGTATTTGTCCCAGCGCACTTTTTGCGCATTTCCCTTATTTCACCACAAGGTCATGCGCCATCACGGCTTTTAAGTAGACGCTGATCGGGTCGCCCGGCTCGCGCTGCGAAAACCACCACGCGCTGGCCTTGCGCATTTCCCATTCCTGCTCCTCGCCCGTCAATAGCAGGGCGGCCGCCTGGCCCAGCGTGGGCTGGTGGCCGACGATGAGCACGGTTTCCTTGCCGCCGGGCCAGTTGGCCGCCTTGAGGATGTCTTCCGCCTCGGCGCCGGGCGCCAGTTCCGGCATCAGCTTGAACTTGCGCCCCAGCGCTTCCGCCGTTTGCAGGGTGCGCAGGGCGGGGCTGACGAGGATGCGGCAATTTTCCGGTAATTGCGAAGCGAGCCATTCGCCCATGCGGCGCGCCTGTTTCTGGCCTTTGACGGTCAGGGCGCGTTCGAGGTCGGGAACGCCCGGCTCGGCTTCTGCGTGTCGCCACAAGATGAGATCCATGCTGTACTCCTCTGTGTAGAATTGCCTATTCGCCGACCTCCGCGCCCGGCGTGCCCAGTGTATGCATCAGGTATTGCTGGGCGCTGAATGGCGTTTGCTTGCCGCGCGGCTTGCGGCGCGCGTAATGGCCCGTCGGCTCCAGTTCCCATGCATTGGTATTATCCTTCAAATACGGGTTCAGGCCCTCGGCGATCACGCGCCGTTTCAGCGCACGGTCAAGTACCGGGAAAGCCACTTCCACCCTGCGGAACAGGTTGCGGCTCATCCAGTCGGCGCTGGCCAGGTAGACATCGTGCGCCAGGTCGTTGCGGAAGTAGTAGATGCGGCTGTGTTCGAGGAAGCGGCCGATCACGGAGCGCACCTTGATGTTTTCCGACAGGCCAGGCACGCCCGGCTTCAGGGTGCAGGCGCCGCGCACGATCAGGTCGATCTTCACGCCATCGGTCGAGGCCGCATACAGGGCGCGGATCACGGATTCGTCGACCAGCGCGTTGACTTTCACGATGATGCGCCCGCGCCGGCCCGAGCGGGCGATCTTCGCCTCGTTGCGGATGGCCTTGATGATCTCGCTTTGCAGGCCGAACGGCGCCAGCCACAAATGGTTCAGGTTATGCGGCTTGGTCAGGCTGGTCAGGTGGATGAAGACTTCATTGACTTCCACGGCCAGGTCCTGGTTGGCCGTCAGCAAGCCAAAATCCGTGTACAGCTTGGTGGTCGTGGGGTGATAGTTGCCGGTGCCCAAGTGGGCGTAGAAGCGCAGTGCGCCTTCCTCGCGGCGGATGACGAGCGCTACCTTGGCATGGGTTTTCAATCCCACCACGCCGTACACGACTTGCGCACCGGCTTGTTCGAGCTTGTCGGCCCAGTTGATATTGGCTTCCTCGTCGAAACGCGCCATCAATTCCACGATGACGGTCACTTCCTTGCCCATCTTCGCCGCCGTGATCAGCGACTCCATCAAGTCCGAATTCATTCCCGTGCGGTAGATCGTCTGCTTGATGGCGACGACGGAGGGATCGTAGGCGGCGCTGCGGATGAAGTCGATCACCGTCTGGAACGATTGATATGGGTGGTGCAGCAGGATGTCGTGTTTGGTCAGCGCGGCAAAGATGTCGTTGCCGATGGCTTTGTGCGCGAGGCCGGGGAAGAACGGCGGGAAGCGCAGCTCCGGCTGCTTGACGTGGTCGATCATTTCCGACAGGCGCACCAGGTTCACGGGGCCGTTGACGCGGTACAGCCGGCTTTGATCCAGGCTGAACTGGTCGAGCAGGAATTGCGACAATTCTGGCGGGCAATTGCGCGCCACTTCCAGGCGCACCGAGGTGCCGAACTGGCGCCCGACCAGCTCGCCTTTCAGGGCCTGGCGCAGATTCTTGACTTCATCCTCGTCCACCCACAGGTCGCTGTCGCGCGTGACGCGGAACTGCGAATAGGCAATCACTTCGCGCCCGGCGAACAGGTCGGAAATGTGCGCATGGATGACCGACGACAATAAACAGAAGGACACGCCATCGCCGGAAATCTCGTCCGGCAGCTTGATGACGCGTGGCAAGACGCGGGGCGCCTTGACGATGGCGATCGCCGTGCCGCGGCCAAACGCATCCTTGCCGCTCAGCGAGACGATGAAATTGAGACTTTTATTCACCACTTGCGGGAACGGGTGGGCCGGGTCGAGGCCGATCGGTGTCAGCAGGGGGCGCACTTCGCGGTCGAAGTATTGCTTGACCCACGCGCGCTGCGCTTCGTTGCGGTCGCTGTCGCGCAGCAAATGCACGCCCGCTTCGCGCAGGGCCGGCAAGACGTCGCTATTTAATATCTCGTACTGGCGTTCCACCAGCGCATGGCACTCCTTGCCGATGCGCTCCAGGTTGGCCGCCAGGGCAGGGTGGCCGGCCAGCGAACCGCCGATGCTGCCGGCCGCCAGCAGGCTGGCCACGCGCACCTCGAAAAACTCATCCATGTTACTGCTGACGATGCACAGGTAGCGCAGGCGCTCGAGCAGCGGAATGTTCGGGTCTTCCGCCTGGGCCATCACGCGCCGGTTGAAAGTCAGTTGCGACAGCTCGCGGTCAAGCAGGATGCCCGATTTGGTCACTTCCGTGTGCAGTTCAGGTTTCATATTCTTTTGTCTTTGCAGATAGTTAATTCTAGCCGTATTTCATCCGTATTTCATCATGTATGACGCGTTGTGAGTGTAATCATGAAATATGACGTAAGCGTGACATAAGCTGTCATAAAGCGTCGCCCGTCCTGTCATTTTTCATGCCGAAAATGGCCACCCTCGGGGCGTAGGCAATTATTTCAGGATTTTTTACCCATGTCATAAAGCTGTCATATTCGCTTGCTAGACTGCGCAGCATTCAACCGGGACTTTGAGCCCTAACAACCCTGAGGACTTGATATGCAAATGAAGCAAATGTTCAAATTTATCGTCGTGGGTGCTTCGGCAGCGATGGCATTTTCTTCCGCTTCCGTCATGGCGGCAGATATGACAGGTGCTGGCGCAACCTTCCCGTACCCGATCTACGCCAAATGGGCCGAGACGTACAAAGCCAATACGGGCAACGGCCTGAACTACCAGTCCGTCGGTTCCGGCGCTGGCATCAAGCAAATCAAGGCCAAGACTGTTGAATTCGGCGCCTCCGACATGCCTTTGAAGGCGGAAGAGCTGGAAGAAGCGGGCCTGATGCAGTTCCCTGCCATCATGGGCGGCGTGGTCACCATCGTCAACCTGGACGGCGTAACCCCAGGCCAGCTGAAAATGACGGGTAAAGTCGTTGGCGACATCTACCTGGGCAAGATCACCAAGTGGAGCGCGCCTGAAATCGCCGCACTGAACAGTGGCGTCAAGCTGCCGGACACGGAAATCACCGTGGTGCACCGCGCCGACGGTTCGGGCACGTCCTTCCTGTTCACCGACTTCCTGTCGAAAACCAACCCGGAATTCAAATCGAAAATCGGCGCTGGCTCGGCTGTGAAATGGGCCGTGGGCGTGGGCGGCAAGGGTAACGAAGGCGTCGCCGCCAACGTGCAGCGTATCAAGGGTTCGATCGGCTACGTCGAGTGGGCTTACGCCAAGAAAAACAAGATGTCGCACACCCAGTTGCAAAACAAGGACGGCAACTTCCTGCAGCCTGACGACGAAAACTTCAAGGCAGCAGCCGCTTCGGCACCCTGGACGCAAACCCCAGGCTTCGGCGTGGTCCTGACCGACCAGGCTGGCAAGAACAGCTGGCCTATCACCGGCGTGTCGTTCATCCTGATGCACAAAGTCCAGGCTGACGCAGCCAAGGCCAAAGAAGTCCTGAAATTCTTCGACTGGGCCTACAAGAACGGCGGCGCCGCTGCTGTTGAACTGGACTACGTGCCGATGCCGGCATCGGTCGTGAAACTGGTGCAAGAGTCGTGGAAAGCCAATTTGAAAGATGCATCGGGCAAAGCGATCTATTAATTTGATAGCTTGACCAGATAAGTACCCATCCTTGTCCCCGCCAGCAGCACGGCGGGGCAGGGAGTTAGCCAGGACCGCCCGCAAGCCCTTGCAGACGGTCCTGGCTAAAAAAGCAAGATAAAACAAGAGTTCAAAACAGCAATACCGGCAGTACCACCCACATCTGGCACAATATGAGCGCACAATCTACCTCTTCCACGATCCCCATGCCAGGCGGCACCATGACCGATTCCATCAGTCACGCGCAAATGCTTTCCACCATGCGCAAGCAGCGCTTCCAGGATTTCATGTTCCACAAGGTGACGATGCTGTTCGCCCTGTCGGTGCTGATCGTCCTGGTCGGCATCATCATTTCGCTGATCATGGAATCGATACCGGCCTTCAAGACCTTCGGCCTGCATTTCATCGTGTCCGCGGAATGGGATCCCGTCAATGACCAGTACGGCGCCCTGATCCCCATCATCGGCACCCTGGTGACCTCCGTTATCGCCTTGCTGATCGCCTTTCCCGTCAGCTTCGGCATCGCCCTGTTCCTCACGGAAATCTGCCCGGCCTGGCTGCGCCGTCCGCTGGGCACGGCTGTCGAACTGCTGGCCGGCGTGCCGTCGATCATCTACGGCATCTGGGGCCTGTTCGTCTTCGCGCCCCTGTTTGCCGACCACGTCCAGCCCATCCTGAAAGCCACCCTCGGCAACGTGCCCGTCATCGGCCAGCTGTTCAGCGGCCCCATGATGGGCATCGGCCTGCTGACGGCCGGTCTGGTGCTGGCCATCATGATCATTCCTTTTATCGCTTCCGTGATGCGCGACGTGTTCGAAATCGTTCCTGCCGTGCTGAAAGAGTCCGCATACGGCCTGGGCTGCACGCGCTGGGAAGTCGTGCGCAAGATCGTCTTGCCTTACACCAAGACCGGCGTCGTCGGCGGCGTCATGCTGGGCCTGGGCCGCGCGCTGGGCGAGACCATGGCCGTGACCTTCGTCATCGGTAACGCGAATAAGCTGTCGTGGTCGCTGTTCGCCGCCGGTAACAGCATCACCTCTTTGCTGGCGAATGAATTTGGCGAAGCGCAATCCGAGCTGCACGTGGCCTCGCTGTTCTCGCTGGCCCTGATCCTGTTTGTCATCACCTTTATCGTCTTATCCGCCGCCAAGCTGATGCTGGCAGGCATGTCCCGCAAGGAAGGCACGAAATGAGCCAAGTAAGCACTCTCGACGCTCCGGCCAAGCCGGCCATGAATCCCGTCTACCGCAAGCGCCTGCTGATGCACCGCATCGGCATCGCTCTGTCGGTGGCCGCCATGGCCCTGGGCCTGGCCGTGCTCGTGTGGATCCTGTTCACCCTGGTGATCAAGGGCTTCGGCGCCCTGTCCGTCGACCTGTTCACGCAAACGACGCCGGCGCCCGGCAGCGAAGGCGGCGGCTTGATCAATGCCATCGTCGGCAGCGCCCTGATGGTGGGCCTGGCGACTGTCGTCAGCACCCCGATCGGCATCCTGGCCGGCATCTACCTGGCCGAATACGGCGAAGAAAACAAGCTGGCGCAAGTGACGCGTTTTGTTACCGACATCATGCTGTCGGCGCCATCGATCGTCATCGGCCTGTTCGTGTATGCGCTGTACGTGGCACACGTCAAACACTTCTCCGGTTATGCCGGTGCCATCGCGCTGTCCCTGATCGCCGTGCCGGTGGTGGTGCGCACGACGGACAATATGCTGCGTTTGGTACCGAACAGCCTGCTCGAAGCCGCGTTTGCTCTCGGCGCGCCGCGCTGGAAGGTCGCCACCCTGGTGCGCTTGCGCGCCGTCAAGGCGGGCGTCATCACCGGTGTTCTGCTGGCCCTGGCCCGCATCGCCGGCGAAACGGCGCCGCTGCTGTTCACGGCCCTGAATAACCAGTTCCAAAGCTTCAACATGAATGCGCCGATGGCCAACTTGCCGTCCGTCATCGCATCGTTTGCGATGAGCCCGTACGACAACTGGCGCTCGCTGGCCTGGGGCGGCGCACTGCTGATCACCTTCAGCGTGCTTGCCTTGAATATCCTGTCGCGCACCGTGTTCAGCCAAAAAGTCCCTAATTAAACAGATACCGAGCGAAGCGAACCCCTATGAATACGCAAATGAATCCAGCACAAGACCTGGCACCAAAGAAAAAAACCATCGAGATTTCGGGCCTGAACTTTTTTTACGGCAAAACGCAAAGCTTGCATAACGTCAACCTGGATATCCACGAGAAAAAGGTCACGGCCTTCATCGGCCCGTCCGGTTGCGGCAAGTCGACCCTGCTGCGCACGCTGAACCGCATGTACGACCTGTATCCGGGCCAGCGCGCGGAAGGCTCGATCCTGTACCGCGGCCGCAACGTGCTTGACGCGGACCAGGACGTCAACATGCTGCGCGCCAAGGTTGGCATGGTGTTCCAGAAGCCGACGCCGTTCCCCATGTCCGTGTACGACAACATCGCCTTCGGCGTGCGCCTGTATGAAGACCTGTCGAAGGGCGAAATGGACGAGCGCGTCGAGTGGGCCCTGAAAAAGGCCGCGCTGTGGGGCGAGGTCAAGGATAAACTGTCGAAGAGCGGCCTGTCGCTGTCGGGCGGCCAGCAGCAGCGTTTGTGCATCGCGCGCGGCGTGGCCGTCAAGCCGGACGTCTTGCTGTTAGACGAGCCGACCTCGGCGCTGGACCCGATCTCGACCTCGAAAGTGGAAGAGCTGATCAGCGAACTGAAACAGGATTACACGATCGCCATCGTGACGCACAATATGCAGCAGGCGGCGCGCTGCTCCGACTACACGGCCTATATGTACCTGGGCGAGCTGGTGGAATTCGGCGAAACGGACCAGATCTTCATGAATCCGGCCCGCAAGGAAACGCAGGATTACATCACGGGCCGCTTCGGCTGATCCATCCCGCATAGCTATACATACAAGACAACTGAATACGGAGAGACGGCATGATAGGCGAACATTCATCCAAGCAATACGACAACGAACTCGAAGCGATCCGCTCGAAAGTGCTCCTGATGGGCGGCATCGTTGAAACCCAGTTCCTCGATGCGATGACGTGCTTCCGCATCGGCAATGCCGAGCGCGCCGACCGCGTGATGCGCGAAGACGACGTCGTCAACCAGCTCGAAGTGTCGCTCGACGATGCGTGCAGCCACCTGATCGTGCGCCGCCAGCCGGCCGCCAACGATTTGCGCACCATCATGGCCACCATCAAGGTGATTACCGACCTCGAGCGCGTAGGCGACGAGGCGACGAAAATCGCCCGCGTGGCGAAGAATCTGCACAAGCGCGGCAACGGCGTCGTCAACCATTACGAGATGGTGCGCGGCATCGCCAACACGGCCACCGACATGCTGCACGACGCGCTCGACGCGTTCGCGCGCAACGATGGCAAGCAAGCCTTACAATTAATTGCACAAGATGCCATCATCGACCATGAGTTTCGGTCTATCATGCGCAACTTGATTACCTTTATGATGGAAGACCCGCGCACGATTTCGGCGGCGCTCGATACCCTGTGGGTGGCCAAGGCCATCGAACGGATCGGCGACCATGCGAAAAACATCGCCGAATACGTGATTTACGTGGTTGAAGGCAAGGACATCCGCCACACCAAGGTGGCTGCTCCCGCCATTTCCGAGGAGCTCCCTGAGTAAGCTTTATGGCATCTGATAAAACCACGGTATTGATTGTTGAAGATGAGCCGGCCATCGTTGAACTGGTCACCTATTCGCTGCGCGAATCCGGCTGGAATTGCTGTTCCGTACAAAACGTTGCCGATGCCTGGGAATTCATCCAGCACCGCACGCCGCACCTGATCCTGCTGGACTGGATGCTGCCGGACCAAACGGGCTTGCGCCTGCTGTCGCGCATCCGCGCCGACCGCAATTTCGCCGCCATCCCCGTCATCATGCTCACCGCCAAGAGCATGGAAGAAGACAAGCTGGCTGGCCTGAACAGCGGAGCCGACGACTACGTCACCAAGCCGTTCTCGCCGCGCGAGCTGCTGGCCCGCGCCAAAGCTCTCTTGCGACGCAAGAGTCCGGAACACGCGCAGGCGCCCATGCGCGCCGGCAATGTGGCGCTGGATCCCGTCAGCTGCACGGTGATGATGGATGAACAGAAGATCGATATCGGCCATGCCGAATACAAGCTGCTGAAATTCCTGCTGGCCCATCCGGAACGCGTGTTTTCGCGCAGCCAGCTGCTCGACAAGGTGTGGGGCGACCATGTGGTGATCGAGGAGCGCACGGTCGATGTCCACGTATTGCGCTTGCGCAAAGCCTTGAAAGAGGCGGAAAGCCTGATCAAGACGGTGCGCAGCGTCGGCTACATGTTGTCTGAAAAGTAAAGTTTGACTCTATGAATCCGAAATTGCTGTTCTGGGTACCGGCCGCCTTGCGCATGGTGCTGGCGCTGCTGGGCGTGGCCGTCGTCTGGTATCTGTTTGGCACCACGTATGCGCTGGGCATCGCTTTCGTGCTGATGGCCATGATGGTGTTCGTGCAGCTGTCGTATCTGTTCCAGCTGAGTAACTGGCTGGACAATCCGCAAAGCGCCAAGCTGCCCGACGGCTGGGGCGCCTGGACCAGCATTTTCGCGCGCCTGTACCGCATGCGCCGCGACGACGAGAAAAACCAGGCCGAGCTGACGGAATGGCTGGCGCGTTTCCGCCAGGCCATGCACCTGTTGCCGGACGGCGTCGTCATCATGGACGACGTGCTGTTCCTCGAATGGTGCAACCCGGCCGCCGAGAAACACCTGGGCCTCACGCACGAGCGCGACAAGGGCATGCGCGTGACCAACCTGATCCGCAGCCCCGAGTTCATGGATTACATCATCCTGGGCCGCTACGACCAGCCGCTGACGATCACTTTCCGCAACCGCAAGCTGATCGTGCAGATCATTCCATTTGAAAACCGCCGCCAGATCCTCGTCACGCACGATGTGACGGAGACGGAACGCATCGAAATGATGCGCCGCGACTTCATCGCCAATGCCTCGCACGAATTGCGCACGCCGCTCACCGTCATCGTCGGCTTCCTGGAAATCGCTTCCGCCGAACTGGACCTGGACGCCACCACGCGCGCCTCCCACCTCAAGCTGATGACGGAGCAGGGCCACCGCATGCAGCATCTGATCGAGGACATGCTGACGTTGTCGCGCCTGGAATCGGTCGACTACCCGCTGCGCCCCGAGCCCGTGGATATCAAAAAGCTCATGCAGCAAGTCTTGCGCGACGCCAAGGGACTGTCGGCCGGCAAGCATGAAGTGACCATGGAATGCAACGGTCCCGACGTGCTGGGCAGCTACGACGAGCTGTATAGCGCCTTCGGCAACCTGGCGTCGAACGCCGTGCGCTACACGCCAGCGGGCGGCACCATCACCCTGCGCTGGCAGGATGGCCCGGCCGGACCGCAATTCATCGCGCAAGATACGGGCATCGGCATCAGCCAGGAACATATCTCGCGCCTGACGGAGCGTTTCTACCGCGTCGACAAGAGCCGTTCGCGCGAAACCCAGGGCACGGGCCTGGGCCTGGCCATCGTCAAGCACGTGCTGCTGCGCCACGGAGGGACCCTGGCCATCCAGTCCGTGGCCGACAAGGGCAGCAGCTTCATCGTCAGCATGCCCAAATCCGTTGTCACGCCGCTACAGGGCGAGCTGCTGGTCAAGTAAGCCGCAAGGGGGATAGTTTCCCCCTTGTTTCCCTGGCGACTGGTGTAAGGTTGGCATAAGTCGTTACAATCAGGCCATGACTTTAATTAACGCCTCTTTTCGCCATGCCGGCGCGCAGCAACTGGCCCAGTCGCTGCAGGCCGCGCGCCAGAATACGCTTTCCCTGTTCGACTGTTACGTCACTGCCGGCCTGGACGTGGTGGCCGGCTTGCCGCGCCATCCGCGCCTCGTTCCGCCCTTGTGGCAACTGGCGCAGATCGCCTGGTTTGCCGAGTGGTTCATCCTGCGCGAAGCCGCTACCAGCCATCCGGCCGACGCCATTTATAACTCCCTGCTGACGCGCGGCGACGACTTGTTCGACGCCAACATGGTCGAGCATCGCGCGCGCTGGAAGCTGGAATTGCCCAGCCCGGGCGCCGTGAAAACGTATTGCCGCGAAGTACTCGACCGGGTGCTCGATAAACTCTCGCGCGAAGCCAATGTCGACAATGCTCTGGCGCCATACCGCCTGGCTTTGGCGCATGAGGACTTGTGCGGCGAAGAAATGCTGGCCGGCTTGCAATGGCTGGGCCTGGAAGCGCCGGAATCCCTCGCCGCCAGCCCGGCCTTGCCGCCAGGCGCGGGCGAGATCGCTTTTCCTGGCGGCAGCATCGAACTGGGCTCGCCGCGCGGGGCCGGGTTTGCCTTCGACAATGAATCGCCGCCCTACAGCTGTTATGTGGCGCCGTTCTCCATCGATGCCTGCGCCGTATCGAACGCCCAGTTTGCCGATTTTGTCGCCGACGGCGGCTACCAGAACCGCCAGTTCTGGAGTGCGGCCGGCAGTGCCTGGCTGATGCGGCAGGAGCGCTCGTCGCCCTTGTACTGGCTGCGTGAAGCAACGCAGTGGCGCACCATGCGTTTCGGCCAGCGCACGACCTTGCCGCCGAATGAAGCCGTGCGCCACATCAACCTGTATGAGGCGCAGGCGTACTGCGCCTGGGCGGGGCGCCGCCTGGCGACCGAGGCGGAATGGGAGTATGCTGCGCTGTCCGGCCATCCGCGCTTTCACTGGGGCCAGGTGTGGGAGTGGACGGCGACGCCGTTCGAACCGTATCCGGGCTTTGCGGTGGACGCCTGGCGCGAATATTCCGCGCCGTATTTCATGCAGCACCAGGTGCTGCGCGGCGCCGCCTTCGCCACGCCAGCGCGCCTGCATTCGCCCCGCATGCGCGCCTTCCATGCGCCCGAACGGGGCGACATCTTTGCCGGCCTGCGCACCTGCGCCTGGTAGCGCGCCGAGAACAGACATCATTTCAGGATACCCTTGAGTACAGATAACGCCCCGCAGTTCATTCCCAAACGCATCACGCCCACGCCGGAGCAGATCGCCATCCAGACGGCGCAAAAGAAAGTGGTCTTGATCGACGCCAATGCCGGTGCGGCCAAGACGACGACCCTGGCCCTGCGTCTGGCCGAGGCGCTGCACCGCGGGCGGGCGCCCGAACGCATGCTGGCCCTCGTGTTCACGGAAGCGGCGCGCGTGGCCCTGCGCCAGCGCTTGCTGGAAGTGGGCGTGCCGCTCGGCGTCGTCAAGCGCCTGACGGTCGACACCTTCGACGCGTTTGCCGGCAAGGTGCTGCTGCAGCTGGAAAACATGCAGGTGGCATCCATGCGCAGCGATGAAGAGCTGCGCCCGGTAGCCTGGGAAGCGCTGGAAGTCGTGTCGGAAAAGTATGCCCACCGCTACCCGCTGGAAATCAATACGACCAACGGGGCGATTGCCGAGTTCTTGAAATTGCAGTTGCGCACCAAGGCGCGCCTGGATTTCCAGAATCCCGACTTCGAGAGCAATTCCCTGGACGACAACCTGGAGCTGCTGGGCATGTCGCGCACGCACTATCTGTGGCTGCGCGAATACGAAGGCTTGCGCGGCGCCGACACGGGCGATATCCAGTTCCGCGCGCCGTTCGACGCCACCTACGACCTCGTGCGCATGCTCGACGGCGACGAGCCGCTGCGCCAGCAATTGCCGGCCTTCCAGATCATCGTGGCCGATGAATTGCACGACTTGAACGAAGCGTCGTTCCGATTGCTGACCATGCTGATACGCCGCGGCAACGCATTTTTCTGCGGCGCCGGCGACAAGGATCAAGTCATCTACACGTGGTCGGGCGCCGACCACCGCTTCCTGCGTCAGCGCTTCGAGCAGGAATTTCCCACCTTGCAGCGCTTGCCGTTGACGGCGTCCTACCGCTACGGTCCGCAGCTGGCGCAGGCTGTCGGCGTGCTGAAAAACAAGGCCAGCGTGTCGGCCCTGTCGCGCGCCACCCACATCGAAGTGTTGCAATACGAGCATACGCAGCCGCAAGCGTGCAGCGCCCAGCTGATCGCCGCGCTCGAACATGCGCATGCGGGCACGACGGCGATCTTGCTGCGCGACCGCGACCAGGCCATCCGCGTGGAAACGGCGCTGTTCCAGAGCGGCATCGCGTATGGGCTGGTGGACATGAACAGCTATCTGCTGAGCCTGGAAGTGCTGATGTTGCGCGGCATGGTCGCCATCGCCCGCAAGGATTTGCACGCGATCAAGAGCGGCCCGCGCCGCGGTGAAATCCTCGAAGCCCTGGTGGCTTTCGCGGAAATCCCTTTTACGCGCGCGGAATTGCAGCAAGCCAAGGCTGACGTGGCCAACTATCCCGACTTGCTGGAAGGCTTTTTGACGAACCAGCTGGCCAAGTCGCAGAACCAGGACAAGGCGGCGCTGACCCTGGCCGCCGTCGATTACCTGCGCGCGCTGCCCCCCGACGCCCTGGCCGGTGACGCCCTGCAGCACATCTTTGGCCTGATGCAGCTGGAACAGACGGCGCGCCGCATCTATGTCGACCCGGCCCAGGCGCGGGTTGTCGCCCGTTCCCTGCACGGTTTTATTGCCGTGTGCCGCGAAGCGGGCGTGGCGCTGGGCGGCTTTGCCGGCTGGCTGGGCGAGATGGAAGAAGCCGTGATGGTCTCGACCGGCAAGGCAAAACTGGTCATCGCCTGCATCGACCAGATCAAGGGTCTCGAATACAACCACGTGATCTTGCCTTACCTGGCGGTCGATGAATTCCCGCGCAGCAAGACCGACCCGCTGGAAGAGGAAAACCGTTTCTATGTGGCCGCCACCCGCGCGCGCGACAGGCTCACCTTGCTGACGCCGGAAGATCCTGCTTACCAAAGCCGCTACATTTCCGCCCTGCAGCTGAAACAGAAGACTGTTGCGTCCAAGTCATAGATCTTTTGCTGCCTGGCTGCTTTTTGCGAAAGACGAAAGCGGGCATACTTTGTTGGTGTGATTGATTGCAATCTGAACCAACAAAGGAGCAAGACATGAAGGTATTTGTTACGGGCGCAGCGGGATTTATCGGTAGTTCCATCGCGGCGGGCCTCGTGCGGGCCGGCCATCAGGTCACGGGCCTCGTGCGCAAGCCGGAGCAGGTGGCAGAGCTGGCCAAGGTTGGCGTGTTGGGCGTACACGGCGATTTGAACGACCGCGCATTGCTCATCGAGCAGGCGAGGGCGGCGGACGCCGTCATCAATGCGGCCAGCAGCGACCACCGTGGCGCCGTCGAAGCCATCCTTGAAGCGCTGGCCGGCACCAACAAAGTGTTTTTGCACACCAGCGGCTCGTCCATCGTGGGCGACGCCTCGGGCGGTGAGGGCACGGAACAGATCTATTACGAAGACAAGCTGCCGGCGCCCACGGCCGACAAGGCGGCCCGCGTCGCCATCGACGACCTGGTCCTGGCCAGCGCAAGCCAGGGCGTGCGCGCGAGCGTCTTGTGCAATACCCTGATCTATGGCCATGGCGCCTTGCCGCGCGACAGCGTGCAGTTGCCACGCCTGCTGAAACAGGCGCGCAAGAGCGGTATCGTGCGCCACGTGGGGCCGGGCCGTAACATCTGGTCCAATGTGCATATCGACGATGTCGTCAGCCTGTATCTGCTGGCGCTGGAAAAGTCGCCGGCCGGCACGTTTTACTTTGTCGAATCGGGCGAAGCGGCTTTCCGCGACATGACGGCCGCCATCGCCGCCGCGCTGGAGCTGAGCCCCGCGCAGGACTGGCCGCTGCCCGAGGCGATTGCCGAATGGGGTTACGAGATGGCGTCGTATGGCCTCGGCTCCAACAGCCGCGTGCGCGGCGAGCGGGCGCGCAAGCTGCTGGGCTGGCAGCCGCAGGGGCCGTCCGTGCTGGCATGGATCGGGAACGACATGCTCAAACCGCCGCACGCCATCACGGGTTGATGCAGCTCAGCAAAACTCCATCAGTGTGCGCTAGCGAACGGTGCTGTCTGACGATCGGGAGTATGATGTCTCTGCTTGGTTGAGACGCACTGCCGTGAAGTTGGCGGCATGTTCGATCTTCCAGCAGGTCAGCCGGTCGCCTCGAGGATCGGCACCAGATTTCTGTTCGCGTTTGCGCCCTGCGCCACGCGGCTGTGCACTGCAACTCCAGGTCGCGGTGTGGACTGCGAACCCCTTCAAGGCCGGCCTAGCCGGTCTTTTTTTTGCCTGTTTTTTCCCGTCATTTCCACCGTTGCGCCATTCACCGCTGTCTTTCCGCCATTCGCCGAAGCGTTGTTTTCTCCTCCCCGAAATCCGCGTATCTTTACGATTAACCAACTTCAAGGGGTGACCGTGAAACCTGAACCAGCCTATTGCCGCCGTACCCAGCTGCTGTGGGGCGTGCTGCTGATCGCCATCGGCGCCATCGTCCTGCTGGACCGGCTCGATGTGATCTATCTCCACGATTACTATTCACTATGGCATTATTGGCCGGTGATACTGGCCGTCTTCGGCCTGAACAAGCTGCTGACGCCCGTTTCCGCCAAGCAGGTACTGAGCGGCCTGTGGCTGATCTTTTTCGCCGCGTGGTGGTATGTCTCGTATGAAGAACTGTGGAACTTGCATTTTTACAATAGCTGGCCCGCCTTGCTGATCGCCTGGGGCGTGGGTCTCGTGCTGGAACCGCTGTTGAACAAACATTTTATTGCCTACCGGGAGTCCGAGCATGAAAAATAAACCGCCGTTGCACTCGCCATCGCAGATCGTGCTGGGCGTCATCGTCATCGGCCTGGGGCTGCTGTTTCTGCTCGATAACCTCGGTTTCATCGATGTGCGCTATACCTTCCGCTTCTGGCCCACGGCGCTGATCGTGTTCGGTCTGCTGAAACTGTCGCAAAGCCGCAGCGCGAACGGTTATTTATTGGGCGGCATGCTGGTGCTGCTGGGCGTGGCATGGACCCTCAAGCACATGGGCATCTTCTACATGAACTGGGACTTGCTGTGGCCCTTGCTGATCATCGGCCTGGGCGTGGCCGTCGTGTCGAAATCCTTGCCCGGCGCGCAGCAGCGCCAGCGCCGCCGGCGCTTTGGCGCGCAGCAGGATGGCCCCGCAGCGCCTGACTCGTTCGGCCAGGCCAGAAATGGCGCCGTGTCGCTCGACAAGGACGCCGCCGATGCCACAGCGGCGCCCGGCGCCAGTGGACAAGCGGACGATGACAGCATCATCGAAGTGACGGCCATCCTCGGCGGCTACGTGCGGCGCGTGTCGTCGCAGCGCTTCAAGGGCGGCGATATCAATGTCATCATGGCCGGCTGCGAAATCGACTTGCGCCAGGCGTCGATCGAAGGCGAAGCCGTGCTCAACGTATTTGCCCTGTGCGGCGGCGTCACCATCAAGATTCCGCCTGACTGGAGCGTCGTGCTGCAGGGCACGCCCATCCTCGGCGGCTTCGAGGAAAAGACCATCGTGCCGCCGAACCAGGCCAAGCGCCTGTACGTGACGGGCTACGCCATCATGGGCGGCCTGGAAATCCGCAACTAGGCGCGCATGTCGGGGCCCTTGTCGAAGCGGCGCGGCGCCGTGGTGGTGTTCCTGGTCTGCATCGCGCTGGGCCTGGCCCTGGCTTCCATCCTGGCCAGGGTGGCGCACGCGCCTTGGCTCAATGCCGTCGTGCTGGTGGTGCCCGCCACGCTCGTGTATGCGATCGGTTCGGGTTTTTCCGCTTACTACCTGTGCCGCGCCTATCCCTTGCACGCCCGTCATCCATTCGCCATCGCCAGCGTGATGGGCGTGGCGGCCCTGTTCGCGGGCTTGCTGTGGGCCACCCTGCTGCAATTTTTGAACAGCGTCAGCCTGTTGCTGGAGCTGCGCTGGCTGGGCGTGAACCTGACGCAATCGCTGCTGGCCCTGTTCTTCGGCCTCGGTGCGCTGCTGTATTGCCTGGCTGCCGCCGTACATTATTTGTTGCTGGAATTCGTGCGCGCCAGGATGGCCGAGCAGCGGGGGCTGGAAGCGCAACTGACGGCGCAGGAAGCGCAGTTGCGCATGCTGCGCACGCAGATCGATCCGCATTTCCTGTTCAACAGCCTGAACTCCATCAGCGCCCTGACGTCTATCGATGCGAAGGGTGCCCGCCAGATGACGGTGCAGCTGGCCAGTTTCTTTCGCCAGAGCCTGAGCCTGGAAGCGCACAAGCACATTACCGTGGAGCAGGAACTGGTGCTGATCCGCCACTTTCTCGCCATCGAGCACGTGCGTTTCGGCGCACGCCTGCAAGTGACGGAAAGCCTCGACACTGCCGCACTGGCGTGTCTGCTGCCACCCATGCTGATACAGCCGCTGGTGGAAAATGCCGTCAAGCATGGTATCTGCGGCTTGACGGAGGGCGGCCTGATCGCCATCGAGGCCCGCCGCGTGGGCAGCCTGCTGCAGCTCGCCGTGCGCAATCCGGTGGATGCGGATCAAGGGCCAGAGCGCGGCAATGGCGTCGGCCTGGAGAACGTGCGCCAGCGCCTGGCCGGCGCGTATGGCCATGAGGCCAGCGTGCACTGGGGCCGGCGCGACGGCCATTTCGAAGTGATGATTTCCATGCCGGCGCAGACCGGCGACACGGAGGAAGCATGATGCAGGCAAGAATGCGGGTGGCCATCGTCGATGACGAATTGCTGGCGCGCAGCGTGTTGCGCGAATACCTGGCGCGCCACGACGATATCGATATCGTGGCCGAGTGCGCCAACGGCTTCGAAGCCGTCAAGGCCATCGCGGACCTGGAACCGGAACTGGTGTTTCTCGACATACAGATGCCGCGCCTGGACGGCTTCGAAGTGGCCGAATTGATCGGCGCGAAGACAAAGCTGATCTTTGTCACGGCCTACGACCAGTACGCCTTGAAAGCGTTCGAATGCCATGCCCTCGACTATCTGCTCAAACCATTCAGCGAACAGCGCTTCGACCAGGCGCTGGCCCATGCGCGCGCCAACCGCAGCACGCCCGCCGCGTCCACTGCTGTGCTGACTCTGGCACGCGAAGCGGCCACGCGCGCCGCGCCCCTCGATCGCGTGCTGATACGCGACGGCGCCAAAGTCCACGTGATCGCCAGCGCGCGCATCGACTACATCGAGGCGCAAGATGACTACATCAGCATCCGTTCCGAGGGCAAGTCCTACCTGAAAAGCCAGACGCTGGCGGAACTGGAGACCCAGCTCGACCCCGCCAAGTTCCTGCGCGTGCACCGGTCGTACCTGCTCAATATCGACGGCATTCGCCGCATCGAGGCGGCGACGAAAGACAGCCACGTGGCCATCCTGCGCGATGACACGAGGATACCCGTCAGCAAGGCGGGCTACCAGAAGCTTAAGATATTAGTTGGCTAGCTGCACATCCCACCACGTCGGCAAGAGCTGGCGGATTTCCGGCCGTGAAAAACGGTCGTCGATCAGGTAGACGACGCCCTTGTCCGACTGCGTGCGGATGACCCTGCCGGCCGCCTGCACCACTTTTTGCATGCCCGGATACAAATATGTATAGTCGTAGCCGGCGCCGAAGATGTCGCCCATGCGCTGGCGGATCTGCTCGTTGACGGGGTTGATCTGCGGCAAACCGAGGGTGGCGATGAAGGCGCCGATCAGGCGCGCGCCGGGCAGGTCGATGCCTTCGCCGAAGGCGCCACCGAGCACGGCAAAGCCGATGCCGCGCGTGTCCAGGCCGAAGCGGCCCAAAAATTGCGCGCGGGCAGTGTCGTCCATGCGGCGCGGCTGCTGCCAGATGGGCACGTCAGGGTAATGCTGGGCAAACAAGTGGGCCGTCTTTTCCATGTAATCGAAGCTGCTGAAGAAGGCCAGGTAGTTGCCCGGCGTTTCAGCGTATTGCTTCGCCATCAGCTGGGCGATGGGTAGCAAGGAGGCGGCGCGGTGCTGGTAGCGCGTGGAAATCGTGTCGGCCACGCGCACGGACAATTGTTCCGCCTGGAACGGCGATTCCACATCGACCCAGGCCGTGTTGGCTGGCATGCCCAGGGTGTCGCTGTAGTAATTCCACGGACTCAGGGTGGCGGAAAACAGGGCCGTGCTGTGGCTGGCGGCGAAGCGTTCCTTGAGAAACGGCGCCGGCACGATGTTGCGGATGCAGACGGTGGAACCCGTGTCCGTTTTGCTGACGTCGAACAGCGAATGCGCGCCGAAACTCTCTGCCAGACGGTTGATCAGCAGCACGTCGAAATAAAAGCGCTGCAAGTCTTCGTCCAGGGCCGCCGCGTGTTCGGCCATGTAGTCGCCGATGGCCGTGGCCACGCCTTGCAGGGCGCCAAAGAATTTCTCGGGCAAGGCGGGATGCACGTGGTAGTCGCCATCCTGCTCTTTCAGCAAAGCTGTCCACTGGCGCGAGAGGCGGTCCAGCGGCTTTTTCAGCGCCTCGGGCGCGAACTTGCGCAGCATTTTCAGGTTGATCTGCGCCAGCTCGGCGGTATACATGCTGCGTGCGCGCGACACCATATTGTGCGCTTCGTCGACCAGCACATTGACTTTCCAGTCGTGGGCCAGGGTCATGCCGTATAGCATGGCGCTGAGGTCGAAGTAATAATTGTAGTCGCCGATGACGACGTCGCTCCAGCGCGCCAGCTCCATGCCCAGGTAATACGGACAGATACCCTGCTGCAAGGCGATGGCGCGCACGGCTTCCTTGTCGAGGATCAAGCCGCTGGCCAGCGCCACTTCGCGCGCCAGCGGCAGGCGGTCGTAAAAACCCTTGGCCAGCGGACACGATTCGCCATGGCACGCCTTGTCCGGATGCTCGCAGGCGCTGCTCTTGGCGCTCAGTTCCAGCACGCGCAGCGGCAGCAACGGGGCGCTGTCCTTGAGGATGGCGCAGGCGTCGAGCGCCATTTGCCGGCCCGGCACCTTGGCGGCCAGAAAAAACAGTTTATCGAGGCCATGCGCGGCCGTCGCTTTCAACATGGGAAACAGGCTGCCTACCGTCTTGCCGATGCCCGTCGGCGCCTGCGCCAGCAAGCCGCAGCCACGGCTGCTGGCCTTGTACATGGCTTCGGCCAGCTGGCGCTGGCCCGGACGAAAATCGGCATGGGGAAAGGCCATGGCTGTCAGTTGCGCGTCGCGGCTGGCCCGGTGCGCCATTTCCTGCTCGGCCCAGTCGAGAAACAGCGTGCAATGCTGCTCGAAGAACAAACGCAGTGCCTCGGCCGTGCATTCCTCGTGCATGACGGTTTCCTTCTGGCTCACGATATCGAAATACACGAGCGCCACGCGCAGCATGGGCAGGTTCAGTTGCTGGCACAGTAAATGGCCGTAGATGCGCGCCTGCGCCCAATGCAGCTGGCGGTGGTTGGCGGGCATCGCGTCGAGTTCGCCCCGGTAGGTCTTGATCTCTTCCAGCTGGCGCCGCGCCGGGTCGTAGCCATCGGCACGGCCGCGCACGTGCAGGGGGCCGAAGTCGCCGCACAAGCTGATTTCGCGCTGGTAATCGTCATCGCGCCGGCCCGTCACGGTGGCGTGGCCGGCCATGCCTTCCTGCGCCGTGGGGGACGGTGTGAAACGCAGGTCCAGGTCGCCCACCTTGGCCGTGAATTCGCACAGGGCGCGCACGGCGATGGTGTAAGTGTTGCGGCTCATGCTGCCGCCTGCCATTGCAGGTAGCACACGCTGACGGGCATGGCGTGCTCGGCGCAATACGCGATCCAGCGCAGCTGGTTGTCTTGCAGGCGGTCGCCCGGACCCTTGACTTCGATCATGCGGTAGCGCCGTTCCGCAGGCCAGAACTGGATCAGGTCGGGAAAGCCGCTGCGGTTGCTTTTGATGTCGAGCAAGATGCGCTCGAACGACTTCTTCAGGTGCGCGGCCGGGATGCAGTCCAGCGCCAGGTCCAGCAAGCCGTCGTCGAGTATGCCCCAGCTGACGAAGGGCGAGACGATGCCGTGCTTGGCGGCAAGCGTGGCGCGGATGGCGGCGGGGTAGCTGCCATCGTCCAGTTGCGCCAGGCAAGCGGCAAAGTCCAGGCAGCGGCGCTGGTAAAAATCGGCGCTGTGCAAGTCGGCTGGGCCCCTGTGAAACGGGTGGAAGAAGGCGCCCGGCATGGGCTTGAAGATGGCGGGCCAGCACAGCAGGCCGAACAGCGAATTGATCAGGGTGTTTTCCACGTAATACACGGGGGCGTCATCCTGCATCAGATGTTGCTGTACCACCCCTTCCACGTAGCACGCCTGTTCCGGGCAGGGCAGCAGCAGATCGATGCGTTCCACGGCGGCGGCCGCGTTGGCCGCCTGCTTCGCATGGCCCAGTTTGCGCCGCAAACGGGGCGCCATGCGCAGCAGCAATTGCTGTTCCGCTTCGCTTTCCGGCGCGGCCAGGGCGATCATCAGGCGCTCGTAGGCAGCTTGCGGCTGCTCATCTTTCTCCAGCACGCGGATGGCGCGGCCACGCGCGCCCGGATAGCGGCAATCGGCGTAGGCGCGGTAGGCGGCCGGCCAGTCCTGGCATTTTTCCAGGTGCTGGGCGATCTGGAAGCGCAGCTTGTCGCGCCGGCTGGCCAGCCAGGTGTTGTCCTCGGACAAGGGCAGCGCAGCCAGTTCCTGCAGCACCTCGTCGGCCGGCGCGCTGTCGTTGTAGCGTTCGCGGCACTGGTGCAGCACTTCATAGTGCTCGATATCCTGGCGCGTGCGAAAACCGCGCGACTGCGGCGAGAATTCCACTTTTTCATATTGATACACGCCGAGGTCGGACAGCACGAATTCCGACCAGTCCTGGTGATAATTACCAAAGTAAATCAGGCGCAGGCGGTCGCACAGCGCTTGCAGGCCGATGCGGTACAGTACGTCACTGGAAGCCGGATGCCAGGCGGAAAACGGTTTACTTTCCCCATGCTGCTCGCGCAAGGCGTCCAGTTGTTCCGCCTTGCGCGCCGCCTTCAGGGGCGCGTCGAGGCCGAAGGCCTGGGCGATTTCCGCTTTCAGCAGCAGGTCGAACAGTTCATCGAGCGCAATGGCAGGATCGGCTTCCACCCAGCTAGTTGCCAGCAAGGGCAGGGCGGCGGCGCGCGTGTCGCCGATTTCCGGGTAATTGAGTTTGCTGGCGCGAAACAGGCAGCCCTTGCGCATGACGAGGCGCACGAACAGGGCGCGCGACGGTTGCGGCAGGGCACCGAAGGCGGCGATGAATTGCGTTTCTTCAGGACTCAGCAGATCGGCGTAACGCGCGGCTATCCAGTTCAGCACATCCTGGAAATTATCCAGATAGTACAGGGGATTTTCCAGGACTCTCAACATGGGGATGGCAATAGGGCAAGATGCAAGGTGATGGGTTTTACTGTGTTTATATACAGTTTAAACCTTCAGCCGCCGCTTGCCCAGCGAATTATGTTCAGTCAGCCGTGCTGTAGGCAAAACCGCTGTCGAACTTTTCGTAGGGAATCAATTCCGCGCGCCGGCTGGCCAGTTCGATGTCGGTCAGCAAGCCCCGGTGCGCTTCCGTGCGTCCTTTCGGCAACGCCACGTCGTAATCGATGATGTCCCTGGCCAGCAGGCCCTGCAGCACGTCGGCTTGCCGCGCCGTCAGGTAGCGCGCATGCGTGCCCAGGGTTTTCGTCAGTTGATCCTTGAATGCCTCGTCGCTGACGTCGTTGTACGTATCCTGGTCGGCCATGCTGTTCAACAACATGTGAACCATGAAATCTTGCAGGTTTTTCGCCAGGTACTGGGCTTCATTGTCGTCATGCCACAGCAGCACGATGGGCATCTCGCCGTCTTGCTCGCTTGACGCGAAAAAGCAGTAGTGGTCGCCCGCGCCCGTTTGCGCGAACGGGATGAACTGGAAGGCGGGGTCGATCTGCCGGTAATCGTCCGTATCCAGCAGCGCGTCCACTTCCGCGGCAACGGCCTCGATGTTGAGCAATTCGAAATCGTCCGCATGCAATAGCAGGGTGGGCCGGTCCGTCAAGGTGGGATAGACCAGCTTATGCCAGTCGGGCCCATATTCGCCCACGGCCAGCATGCCGTCGCGCTCCAGTTGCCGATACAATGCGGGATAGGTGAAGCCGTGTTGTTGTTCAATTTCTGACAGTGTCATGTTTGCCCCGTTAAACGTGATTCGTGTGGGCATGATAGCCGAGGCCGTGCCTGGCACGCTTCACCGCAGCAAGGAGGGCGCCATTAATAAACATTTACATTTGCTTATGTGGCATGGCCACGTATGCTTGCCAGACTAAGCCAGACTAAAATTCGCCGAACCCGCATGAAAAACATCATCCTGATTTCCGCCGCCTGCCTGCTGGCGCTGCTGTCGACCATCGGCGCCTCGCTGCCATATCCTATCCTGCCGCCCCTGTTCGCCGCAGAGGCGCCGAATGCCTTCAACAATTTTCTGGGCTTGCCGTCGAAATTGCTGTTCGGCCTGGCGCTGACCATCAACCCGCTGGGCTTGCTGATCGGTTCGGCCTTGCTGGGTCCCTTGTCCGACCGTTATGGCCGCCGTCCCTTGCTGATGCGCACTGCCGTGGGCGCCGCCATCGGCCACGCCATCACGGCCTGGGCGCTGGTGATCCAGTCCTACCCGCTGTTCATCGTCGCCCGTTTCATCACGGGTTTGCTGGAAGGTAACGGCGCCGTGGCGCGCGCCATGCTGGCCGACCAGCTGACGGGGCCGCTGCGCCTGCGCGCCATGTCATGGCTGAACGGCGCGTTTTACCTGGGCTGGCTGGTCGGGCCGATCCTGGCGGGCGCGACCTTGCATTGGGGCGTGACGGTGCCGTTCTGGATCGCCGCCGCCGCCCTGATGTTGGTCGCCGTGCTGGTGGCCGTGGGCTTGCCGCGCGAAACGCCCTCGCTCTTGACGACGTCGTGGTGGCAAGTGGCGCGCGACCGCCATTCGCTCAATTTGCTGCGTCATGAGGAGTTGCGCACGCTGTTCATCGTGCAACTGGCATTTACGTGCGGCGTGGCCAGCTTTTACGAGTTCTATCCGCTGTGGCTGGTCGAAACGGCCAATTACCACGCACAGGAGATTGCCTGGGTGAATGTGGGACTGTGCGGCACGATGACGGTCACGTCCTTGCTGGCGGGCGGTCCCAGCCGCCATGCGCCCTTGCTGCGGGCCAGCTGGTATGCGTGCGGCGTGGCGCTGGCCGTAGGAATCTTAGCGCTGGGTAATATCTGGGTGGGCATCGCGGCCATCGTGCTGTTCGGCATTCCGAATGCGCTGTACAACACGGTGATACAGGGCTGGTGCGCCGAACGCTTCAGCGCGCACGGGCAGGGCGCCGTGATGGGCTTGCTGGCCACCACCTTTTGCATCGCCAACATCGTCGTCGCCCTTAGCGGCTCCGTGCTGACCCTGATCGATACGCGGCTGATACTCGTCGCGGGCGCCTTGTCCGCCGCCTGGGCCGCGTGGCGCATGGTGGCCTGGCGGCGCCAGCTGGACGGCGCCGTCGAGGCGAAGGCATGCCAGGATTTATGCGGCTAGGAGTTGGCTATCTTTCGGGGGTATGGGAGGGGGCGAATACCGGACCCTGCCGGTAGATTCATTGTAGGTCGGGCAGGTCGGATTAGCGCGCAAGCGCGTAATCCGACATCACCATGAGCGCCAACAATGCGTCGGATTACGCGCGGTCTTGCCGCGCTAATCCGACCTGCGGCTTACTTCTTGGCTGCTTTCGGCTTGGCTGCCGGCGCTGCTTTTTCAGGTGCGGCCGTGGCTTTTTCCGTTGCCTGCGCTACTTGCGCGCTGGCCTTGGCGATCTGCTCTTCCACGGTTTTCACGGCCTGTTTCGTGGCCTTGGTGACTTGTTCGTAGCCGAGGAAGGCGTTGTCGATGGCGGCCTTGACGATGGCGACGGCATTTTCCGAGCCTGGCGGCACGTTTTTCGTGACGTCGTAGATCAGGGCGCTCAGATTGCTTTTCGCTTCGGCCACATGGGCTTCGGCGGCCGTGGTGAATTCCGTGTGGATTTCCTTGATGATGTCGTCGAGTTGCTGTTTATATGCTTTGGCGCCAGCCACGCCCGGTTGCAGCTGGGCGGCGGCGGCGGCCATGGCGGCTTTCGGATCCTTGGCCTGGCTGATTTCCTTGCCGGCGGCAAGGCCATCTTCGATGCCGGACCTGGCGGTGGCCATGTTCAGCGCCAATACCTGTTCCACGCCTTGCACGGCCTTCGAGGTGAGGGTGTTGAAGGTCATCAGCTGGAATTCAAACAGGGCCTTGGTGGCCGTTGCGAATTGTTCGGGATTCGTAAACATGTGGTCTCCTCGGTTTGAATAGATACGTTCTTATCGTTCCATACTCTTTCGACGCCGCAATGCCATCGCTTGATCTCAAGCCGGTGCCCCGTGTGGTCATGGCCCCATTATTTAACAAGCGCCGGTTTTTCGCAACGGCTATCTTTGTACGGTCCCGAGGCCAGTTCCCAGCCAAATCCCAGGGTCGATTGGGCGCACGACAGGGTGCCGTCGATCTTGCTGCGCCATTTGTACCAGGGGGCGGGTCCGGCCAATGCGCAGGCGCAAACTGCCAGCAGGGCGGCGGCGGTCAGGTATTTCATGGGTGCTCCGAAAGAAATGCTTGCGGGCATTGTAGCGCGCTTGTCATTCAGGGGGCGGGCGCTTGCGGCGCGGCGGCGGGCAGCTGCAGGGTGAAGGTGGTGCCGCTGCCATCGCCGGTGCTGCTGGTGGCGTCGATATGGCCGCCCAGCACGCCCGTGACGATGTTGTGCGCCACATGCAGGCCCAGGCCCGAACCGCCGGAACCGAGCTTGGTCGTGAAGAAGGGGTCGTAGACGTGCACGAGGTCGTCGGCGGCGATGCCCACGCCCGTGTCGGCGATGGACATGGTGATCGTCTTGCCGTCGTCGCTGCCACGCGCCCTGATGTGAATGGTGCCGCCGCTGCGGCCCTCGAAGGCGTGGCGCAGGCAGTTTTCCAGCAGGTTGCTCAGCACCTGGCCCAGCGGACCGGGATAGCTGTCCATGGCCAGGCCCTCGGGCACGTCCTGCGTCAGCGTCAAGCCGGCGGCCTTGAGCTGCGTGCACAGGGGCAGCATCAGCTCGGCGACGAACTGGCGCAGCAGGAAGTGGCGGCGCTGCGAGCTGGCGCGGTCGACGGCGATCTGCTTGAAGCTCGACACGAGGTCGGCGGCGCGCTGCAGGTTGCGCAGCATGATGGCGTCCGCCTCGCTGGCTTGCGTCAGGTAGGCCCCCAGTTCGGAGCGGCGCAAGCCGTCGAGGAAGCTGGCCTGGATTTCACGCGTGCGTTCGGCCATGGTGGTGGCCACCACCAGGCCGTTGCCGATCGGCGTATTGAGTTCATGCGCGATGCCGGCCACCAGCGCGCCGAGCGCGGCCAGCTTGTCGCGGCGCACCAGTTCTTCCTGCGTGATGGACAGGTTTTCCAGCGCGGCGGCCAGTTCCAGGTTCGTTTGCTCCGAGTGTTCCTTGGCCAGCGTCAGCGCTGCCGTGCGTTCGGCCACCAGGTCTTCCAGGTGGGCGCGGTGGCGCTGCAGTTCGCGTTCGTGTCGCATGCGGCCAATCGCGATGCCGGCCAGGTCGGTCGCCGTGTCGATCAGTTCCAGGTCGCGCGCGTCTGGCTTGCGCACTTCGCGGTAGTACATGGCAAACGAGCCGAGCACGGCGCCATCCTGGCTGAAGATGGGACGCGACCAGCAGGCGCGCAAGCCGAACGGCGCGGCCAGCTCGCGGTAGGGCGCCCACAGCGGGTCGTGCATGATGTCGGTGACGACCACCGGTTCGCGCAGGAACATGGCCGTGCCGCAGGAACCCACGCCGTCGCCGATGGCCACGCCTTCGAGCAGGGCCATGTACTCGGGCGGCAGGCTGGGGCCGGCCGCGCTGTGCATGTGGACGCCGTCGTCGTCGAGCAGCATGATGGAACAGAGCACGCCGCGCGACTGGCCTTCGATCAAGAGCAGCAAGTGGTTCAGGGTGGGGGTCAAAGGCGCGCCCTTGGCGACCATTTCCAGCAGGGCGCTCTGGCCCGAGCGCATCGCTTCGGCGAGGTTGCGTTCGGTCAAGTCGATGATGCGCGCATGCACCAGCTGGCGGCCCGGCACGGACAATCGCATCAGGCGGATTTCGCAGGCGATCGGGTGGCTGTCGCGGTGGCAGCAGCTGGCGCGGAAGACGACGATCTTGCCTTGCAAGGTATCGCGGATCTTTTCTTCCAGCAGTTGCGGCGAGGCGCGGCCATCGCCCTGATGCTTGGGGAACAGCGGTTCCATGCCGCCTTGCAGCAGCTCGGCCAGCGGCATGCCGAACAGTTCCTCGGCCAGGTGGTTGGCGTCGATCAGCAGGCCGTTGTCGATATCGAACAGCAGCACGGCGTCGGGCGAACCGGCCAGGATGGAGTGGTAATTGACTTCCAGCGTTTGCGGATGCAGGGGGCGCGGCGGTGTGACGGCATGCGGCGCGGGCGCCTCGGCCCTGTGCAGCGCCAGTTCCATGAGGATTTTTTCCGCCACGTCGCGTGCATTGAAGGGCATCTTGATGTAGTCGCTGGCGCCGGCGCCCACGCTGCGGCCCTGCTCCTCGGCGCTGGGGGTGGCCGACATCAGCAGCAGGGGCACGCTGTGGCGTCCACCCGCATTGCGCAGGCGCATGCAGGTGGCGCCGATATTCGAGCCCGCCAGGGCCGCGTCAAGCAGGATCAGGTCCGTGCCGCCGGCCGCCAGTTCCACGCCTTCGTCGATATCGCCCGCCAGTCCCGTGCCCAGGTTATGCCGGTCCAGCACATACAGCAGTTCGCGCACTTCGTTCGGCGAATTGCTGACCAGCAGCACATTGGCCCGGTCGGTGATGGAAGAAATCAACTGATTCATGGTATCGCGCCCTTACGCGTTTCATGGGCCTAGTATTACATCAAGGCAAGTAGGAGTAAACGATAATTCTTGATGACCAAAAGCAAGGGTCGCAGCACTCGTTCAGGCGGCGTTTTGTGCGGCTTGCGGCGCCAGATCGGCGCGCGCCTGTTCGATGCGCGGGTAATTATCCTCGATCCAGTCGACCAGCACGGCCAGGCGTTCGGCCGCCTCGCGTCCCAGCGGCGTGAGGCTGTATTCCACCTTGGGCGGGATCACCAGATACGCCTGGCGCAGCACGAAGCCGTCGCCGGCCAGCGCTTCCAGGGTTTGCGCCAGCATTTTTTCGCTGACGCCGCCCACTTCGCGGCGCAGTTCGCTGAAGCGCCGGGTGCCGCTCAGCAGTAGCACCAGCACCAGCACGGCCCAGCGGCTGGTCAGGTGGCTGAGCACGGCGCGCGACGGGCAGGCGGCCGCCAGCAGGTGCGCGCCCTGGGTTTGCCGGGCGAGGGCGGCGCGCAGGCTGGCGCCGGGAGTGTCTGTGGACATGATAGTTGGCCTTGTTAATTGAGATTTTACTCATACTTACCAAAAGGTACGTACTTACAATAAGTAAGTAATAGTCCTATTATAGGGTTTTACCACCCACGTACCAAGGAGAAATCATGATCGTCATCACCGGCGCCACAGGCAATCTGGGCCAGCACGTCATCGCCAGCCTGCTCAAGTCCGTCCCCGCAGCCGGCATCATCGCCGCCGTGCGCAACCCGGCCAAGGCCGGCAATCTGGCCGCGCAGGGCGTGCAAGTGCGCCAGGCCGATTACAACGATGGCGCCAGCCTCGATGCGGCATTCAAGGGCGCAACGAAAATCCTGCTGATTTCGTCGAGCGAAGTGGGCCAGCGCGCACAGCAGCACCAGAACGTCATCGATGCCGCCAAGCGGGCCGGCGTGGCCCTGCTGGCCTACACCAGCGTCTTGCGCGCGGACACGTCGCCGCTGGGCCTGGCCGCCGAGCACGTGATCACGGAAGCGGCGATCCGCGCATCCGGCCTGCCTTACAGTTTCCTTCGCAACGGCTGGTACCTGGAAAACCATACGGAACACCTGGCGCCCGTGCTCGAGCATGGCGTCGTGCTGGGCGCGGCGCAAGACGGGCGTTTCTCGTCGGCCGCGCGCGCCGACTACGCAGCGGCGGCCGCTGCCGTCTTGACAGCGGATAAACCGCAAGCCATCTATGAACTGGCGGGCGACCAGGGCTTTACCCTGGCGGAATATGCGGCCGAAGTGGCGCGCCAGTCGGGCAAGCCGATTGTGTATAAAGATTTGCCGCAGGCGGACTTCAGGGCGGCGCTGGTGGGCGTAGGTGTGCCGGAAGGCTTTGCCGACCTGCTGGCCGATTCCGATGCGGGCACGGCCAAGGGCGGCCTGGAAGACCATGGCAAGCAATTGAGCGCGCTGATCGGCCGTCCGACGACGAGCCTGCTTGACGCCGTGAAGGCGGCGCTGGCCAAATAAGGGGAGGGTGCCGCAGGGATGCGGCATTCTGGAATGAAAAAAGCCGCAAACTCGTGAAAGTTTGCGGCTTTTTTGCGAATTAGGTAATGGTGCCCACGAAGGGACTCGAACCCCTACACCCGAAGGCACATGGACCTGAACCATGCGCGTCTACCAATTCCGCCACGTGGGCACTGATGCTGCTTACAACGATATCTCACTACTGTACTGCGGACTACAACGAAAACAACTCGTTGCTGGTGGTGCCCACGAAGGGACTCGAACCCCTACACCCGAAGGCACATGGACCTGAACCATGCGCGTCTACCAATTCCGCCACGTGGGCATTGTGCTGCTTGTTGCTGCTATCTTACTACTGTACTGCGGATCACAACAATGAACAACTTGTTGCTGGTGGTGCCCACGAAGGGACTCGAACCCCTACACCCGAAGGCACATGGACCTGAACCATGCGCGTCTACCAATTCCGCCACGTGGGCATTGTTACTGCTTGCTGCTTGTCGCTGCGTGTTCTGCAGCGAGGACAAAATCATAAGGGCTGGCGCGCATTCGGTCAATCAACATTTTGCACTTTTCTTCAAGAAACATGTTTTTTCGTCTGAAAAGGGCTGTTCCCTATGAAAAATGGCTGGATCTGCCTCTTTTTTCAGCGCTTTTCCGCAGCTTTCCGTCCGTACGCGTGTCAGGTGATCCGGCTGCCTGGAGGGGAGTGCTTTTTGCTGCGGAAATGAAAAAAGCCGCAAACTCGTGAAAGTTTGCGGCCTTTTTGCGAATTAGGTAATGGTGCCCACGAAGGGACTCGAACCCCTACACCCGAAGGCACATGGACCTGAACCATGCGCGTCTACCAATTCCGCCACGTGGGCACTGATGCTGCTATTACTACTTGTTGAAAAATAACTTCACAACAATTCTGCTATTATAGCGACTTGAAGAGTTTTGCGCCAGATGAGCTTTCGCTCCATACTGCACATCAACCCTGTACCGCTTTCCTGCAACTGCATTCCCGTGAAGGTTTGTCGCTGCAAGAGACCGAGATTATAGAGCAATATTTGCCGAAGTCAAATGCATTGCGCAGCTTTTCTCCTTTTTTTCATCGGCGGGGCACTTGTTCGGTTTCCGCTACGCTGTCCGTTAGGCAAACCAAGGCGTCCTCCGGTACACTACCGGACATCACCGTGTCAATATTGACGGTGATGTCATCGGTCTTTGTCTTCCGTTTGATCACTGTCAATAACAACTATAGAAATACTTTTGAGCCAAAATACCCACACCATCCCCAGCCGGGAGGACATTCTCGGCATATTCCGCAGCGTCAACGCGCCTCTCGACCCGCAGTCTCTCGGGAAAACGCTGCAAGTGCATGCCGATTCCATGGATGTCCTGGTCCGTCGCCTGAAGGCGATGGAGCGCGACGGCCAGCTCAAGTCTGACGCCAGCGGTGTTTTCAGCCTGGCCGACCAGAGCGCGCTTGTCGCCGGTCGCGTCACCAGCCACCGCGATGGCTTCGGCTTCGTCATTCCCGACGACGCCAGCGCCGACCTGTTCCTGCCCGAGAAAGAAATGCAGAAAGTACTGCATGGCGACAAGGTCATGGCCCGCATCGTCGGCACGGACCGCCGCGGCCGCCCGGAAGGCACGATCGTCGAAGTCACCTACCGCGCCAATACCCACGTCATCGGCCGTTTGATTCATGAAAACGGCACCTGGGTCGTGGCGCCGGAAGACCAGCGCATCGGCCAGGACATCCTCGTCACCGGTTCGGTCGGCAAGGCAAAAGCCGGCCAGATCGTCAGCGTCGAACTGACCGAGCAACCGATGCGCTTCAAGCAGCCGGTCGGCAAGATCGTCGAAGTGCTCGGTGCGCTCGATGACCCCGGCATGGAAATTGAAATTGCCGTGCGCAAATTCAACGTGCCGCACATCTTTTCCGCCGCCGCCCTCAAGCAAGCTGAAAAGCTGCCGTTCGAAGTGCGCGCCGCCGACCTGAAAGACCGTGTCGACCTGCGCGACGTGCCTTTGGTGACCATCGATGGCGAAGATGCGCGCGATTTCGACGATGCCGTGTATTGCGAACCCGTCAAGATCGGCCGCGCCAACTGCTTCCGCCTGATCGTGGCGATTGCCGACGTCAGCCATTACGTGAAACCGAACGACGCGCTCGATATCGACGCGTTGGAGCGCAGCACGTCCGTCTACTTCCCGCGCCGCGTCATCCCGATGCTGCCGGAAAAACTGTCGAATGGCCTGTGCTCGCTGAACCCGGCCGTCGACCGTTTGACCCTCGTCTGCGACGCCGTCGTCAGCGACAAGGGCGAGCTGAAGGCTTACCAGTTCTACCCGGCCGTGATCCACTCTGCCGCGCGCCTCACGTATGACGAAGTCGCTGCCGTGCTGGGCAATACCAAGGGACCCGAAGCGGCACGCCGCGCGGACATCCTGCCGCACCTGCAGAATCTGGAAGCCGTCTACCGCGCCTTGCTGAAAGCGCGCACGGAGCGGGGCGCCATCGATTTCGAGACGACGGAAACCTATATCGTCTGCAATACGGCTGGCAAGATCGAAAAGATCATCCCCCGCACGCGCAACGAAGCGCACAAGATCATCGAAGAGTGCATGCTGGCGGCCAACGTTTGCGCGGCCGATCTGTTGCTGCGTAACAAGCACCCAGGCACGTACCGCATCCATGCCAGCCCGACCAAGGAAAAGCTCACGCAAGTGCGCACCTTCCTGAAACAGGTTGGCCTGAACCTGACGGGCGGCGACACGCCATCGGCATCCGATTACCAGACCCTGATGCAGCAGATCAAGCAGCGTCCCGACGCGGCTCTGCTGCAAACGATGCTGCTGCGTTCGATGCAGCAAGCCGTCTACAGCCCGGACAATATCGGCCACTTCGGCCTGGCGTACGAGGCGTATGCCCACTTCACCAGCCCGATCCGCCGCTATCCCGACCTGCTGACGCACCGCGCCATCAAGGCCATTCTGCAAGGCAAGAAATACGAGCCGAAGCTGTCCGATAAAGTCGTGTTGAACACCAACGTGTCGAACGCCACGCGCAAGCAGCAGGCCAAGGACAAGGCCGACGGCAAGCCGAAAAAGACGGATCTGACGATCTGGGATGCGCTCGGCGTGCATTGCTCGGCCAACGAGCGCCGCGCCGACGAAGCGTCGCGCGACGTCGAGGCATGGCTGAAGTGCTACTTCATGCAAGACAAGCTGGGCGAAGAATTCACCGGCACCATCACCGGCGTGACCACGTTTGGCGTCTTCGTGCAACTGGACACCCTGTTTGTCGAAGGCCTGGTGCATGTCACCGAGCTGGGCACCGACTACTTCCAGTACGACGATGCGCGCCATGAATTGCGCGGCGAACGCACGGGCAAGCGCTACCAGCTGACCGACCGTCTGACGGTGCAAGTGGCGCGTGTCGACCTGGAAACGCGCAAGATCGACCTGCGTCTGGTCACCGATGCGGAACTGGCGGGCGAAGAAGCGCCAGCCAAGCAAGCTGGCGGCAAGCGCAAGGGCGAAAAGAAATCGATGGTCAAGCCCGGTCCCGCGACCGAGCAGCGCCACGAGATCAAGGCCAGCGTCAATGGCGGCAAGGGTTCCGGCGGACGTTCCAATGGCGCCAAGGCGCAAGCCAAGCCTGCAGCCAAGGCAGCGCTGAAGGAAGCCCCCAAGGCCGCCGCGCCGAAGCGCAGCAAGAAACCAGCCGTGGCACCCGCTGCGGCGGCACCACGTGCAGCAAAAACTGTATCAAAATCAAGCAAGAACAAGCGATAAAAGAAACGATAACAAATGAAGAATAAAATGATTTTCGGCTTCCACGCCGTCACCTCGCGTCTGCGTCATGAAGCGTCGTCCGTGGAAGAAATTTTCGTCGATGCCAGCCGCGTCGACGGCCGCATGAAGGACATGATCGCCGCCGCCAAGGCTGCCAACGTGCGCGTCATGCCCGTCGATTCGTCGCGTCTGGACAAGATCGTCGGCACGCGCCGCCACCAAGGCGTGATCGCGTTTGCCTCGCAACTGTCGCTGGCGCGCAATCTCGATGAGCTGCTGGACGCCATCGATGGCCCGCCGCTGCTGTTGATTCTCGACGGCATCACCGACCCGCACAACCTGGGCGCCTGCCTGCGCGTGGCCGACGGCGTCGGCGCACATGCCGTCATCGTGCCGAAGGACCGCGCCGTGGGCTTGAATGCCACGGCAGCCAAGGTCGCCAGCGGCGCCGCCGAAACCGTCCCGTACATCACCGTGACGAACCTGGCGCGCACCATGCGTGAATTGAAGGATCGCGGCATCTGGCTGATCGGCACCTCGGACGACGGCGAAAAAGGCTTGTACGAAGCCGATTTCACGGGCCCGACGGCTCTCGTCATGGGTTCCGAAGGCGAAGGCATGCGCCGCTTGACGCGCGACACCTGCGACATCCTCGTCAGCATCCCGATGTTCGGCTCCGTCGAGAGTCTGAACGTGTCCGTGGCATCGGGCGTGTGTCTCTACGAAGCCCGCCGTCAGCGGATTGCTTTAGAAGCATAAGAACGTCCTGCACGTTTTGTAGCGCTTCCATGATCGGCCGCCGCCTTGGTGCTGGCGGCCGATTTGCTTTCCCCTCCAGCACTCCCCCTCCGAATACGCTACCATTTGCGTTCCACCTTATCCATTGTCATTATGTTCCACCACCTGCGCGAAGACATCAACAGCATCATCGAACGTGACCCGGCCGCCCGCAATGGCTGGGAGGTGCTGACCTGTTATCCGGGCTTGCACGCCATCGTCATGCATGGCTGGGCGCACTGGTGCTGGACGCGGCGCATGAAGTGGGTGGGGCGCTTCATTTCGTATATCGCCCGCATCATCACGGGCATCGAGATCCATCCGGGTGCCGTCATCGGCCGGCGCGTCTTCATCGACCACGGCTTCGGCGTGGTGATCGGCGAGACGGCCGTCGTCGGCGACGACTGCACCATCTACCAGGGCGTTACTTTGGGCGGCACCTCGCTGCACAGCGGCGCCAAGCGCCATCCGACCCTGGAGCGCGGCGTCATCGTCGGCGCCGGCGCGCAGGTGCTGGGCAGCTTCACGGTGGGCGAGTACGCCAAGGTGGGTTCGAACGCCGTGCTGTTGAAACCCGTGCCGTCCGGCGCGACGGCCGTCGGCAACCCCGCGCACATCGTGCAAAAGGATGTCAGCGCCCTGCGCGAGGGCAGCACGGCCCACCTGTTCGCCGCGTATGGCGTCACGCCCAACGGCGACGATCCGCTGTCGAAAGCCCTGCAAGGCTTGATCACGCATGCCGTGGCGCAGGAACAGCGCATCGAAACCATCCTCGCCACGCTGAAGGCGGCCGGTATCTGCTGCCAGGCTGTGCCCGAGTGTGATAAATTCGATTCCGAGCAAATGAACAAGCTGGTTGATTAAGGATACAGGCATGACTACAGACGCAAACATAGCTGAAAACGCAGCAGAAAAAAGCACTGACAATCCGAATCTGCTCGACCCCTTCGAGATCCGCGTGCTGGCCGTGCTGGCCGAAAAGGAAGCGCTGACGCCGGACAGCTATCCGCTGTCGCTCAACGCGCTGACGAACGGCTGCAACCAGCTATCGAGCCGCGACCCCGTCATGGCCCTGTCCGAGGAAACCGTCTACGACGTGCTGCAGCGGCTGATGCAGCGCAAGTTCGTCAACGGCATCACGCAGGCGGGCGCGCGGGTCGCCAAGTATGAACACCGCATGCGCATCAAGTGGTCGCTGGAACAGGACAAGCTGGCCATCCTGACGATATTGATGCTGCGCGGCTTGCAGACGGCGGGCGAGATCCGCAGCCGCAGCGGCCGCGTACATGAATTCAAGTCCGTGGCGGAAGTGGAATCCGGCCTGCAATTTTTGATCGACAAATACCCGCCGCTGGTGGCCAAGCTGGCCGTCGCTCCTGGCGCCAAGGAACCGCGCTACGGACACTTGCTGGGCGGTGAAGAGGCGCTGGCGCAGATCGAGACGGCGGCCGGTTTTGCGGGTGCCGTCAGCGCGCCGCAGCAGGGCAGCCGTGTCGCTCAGCTGGAACAGGAAGTGCTGCAATTGCGCAGCGACTTCGATGGCCTGGCGGCGCAGTTCGAGGCATTCCGCAAGCAGTTCGAATAACGTCACTGCCCGCATGACTTTTTCCTTTCTGTGCCGCTCCTGCGGCGAGACCCACACGGGCATGCCCAGCTTCGGCGCCGATGCGCCGTGGCTGTATGAGCAGATGGCGCCCGCCGAGCGCGAAGCGCGCTGCCAGCTCGACAGCGACGCCTGCATCGTCGATGAAGCGCACTGTTTCGTGCGCGCCACCATCGACATCCCCGTGCATGGCTCGGACGAGCCGTTCAGCTGGGGCGTGTGGGTGTCCTTGAGCGGCGAGAGCTTCGACTCCTGGGATGCCTGCTTCAATGACGCGCAGCGGGCGCACATCGGCCCCTTCTTCGGCTGGCTCAGCACGCAGCTGCCCGTGTACCCGGATACCCTGAACCTGAAAACCCGCGTCCACCTGCGCGACGATGGCATGCGCCCATCCATCGAGCTGGAGCCGACGGAGCATCCGCTGGCCATCGAACAGCGCGACGGCATCACGGCAGAGCGGGTGGCCGAGCTGTATGCGCGGCTGGTGCATGGCGCGTGACAGGCCCGGCTTTGCAGCCGCTCCCTGTCAGTCCGCTCGCGTTTCCGGTATCATTCGGCATGAATACTATTTCCTTCCAACCGTTTGTTATTGGTGTCGCTGGCGGAAGCGGCAGTGGCAAGTCCACCGTATCCCAACAAGTGCTGGCGTCCTTTGGCGCCGACATGGTCTCGGTCGTGATGCAGGACGACTACTACTGCGACCAAACCCATCTTTCCCCTGAAGTCCGGCGCCAGCAGAATTACGACCATCCGCAGGCGTTCGAGTGGCCATTGCTGGTGCAGCACATCCAGGCCTTGCGCAATGGCGAAGCGATCGAGATGCCCGAGTACGATTTCACGCTGCACAATCGCTCCAGCCGGACCATACCCGTCAAGCCGGCGCCGGTGATCGTCATCGAAGGCCTGTTTGCCCTGTATGACGAGAACTTGCGCGACATGATGTCGCTGAAGATCTTTGTCGACACGGCCTCCGACGTGCGCTTCATCCGCCGCATGCAACGCGACATCACGGAGCGCGGCCGCTCGGTGGAAAGCGTCATCGAGCAGTATCTGGAAACCGTGCGCCCGATGCACAAGCAATTCATCGAACCGACCAAGCGCAATGCCGACGTCATCTTGCCGCATGGCGCGAATGGCCCCGCGGTCGACATGATCACGGCCAAGGTGGCCAGCGTCATTGGCCGCCTGAAGCCTGCCGGCTAAAAGCACGCTGCGTCAGCGCTCCCCCATCGATTCCGAAAACGTCTTGGTGATCGGTTTCGTCAGGTAGCGCAAGACCGTCTTGCGCCCCGTGTTGATTTCCACCGTGGCCGTCATGCCGGGCTGGATCAGGATCGGCTCGCCATTCTTGCCCATCAGATTGCGCCCGCTGGTCTTGATCTGCACGCGGTAGTAGGGCTGCTCGTTGCCCTTGTTGTCCTCACTTAAGGTGTCCGCGCTGATGTAGCTGACGGTGCCGCGCAAACGCCCGTAAATGCCGTAGTCGTAGGCGTCGAGTTTCACGGCCGTGGGCAGGCCCGGCTTGATGAAGGCGATGTCGGCCGGTTTGACTTTCGCCTCGATGATCAGGTCATCGTCCGTCGGCACGATCTGCAGGATTTCCTCGCCCGGCTTGGCCACGCCGCCCAGGGTGGTGAGGCGCACGTTGCGCACGATGCCGTCTGTGGGCGCGTAAATATCCGTCGATCCCAGCTGCTCCTTGCGCTGCGTCACCGTCTGCAGCACGCCGGCCAGGTCTTCCTGGGCTTTCACCAGGTCCGTCTGGCTGTCCTGCAGGTATTTGTTGCGCCGGTTGGTGATCTGCGCCTGGATGTCGACCACTTGCCGCCGCAGTTTCAGCACCTCGGCGCGGCTGACATCTCCCGTTTCCAGCAGCGGCAAATTCATTTCCAGCTCTTCCTTGATCAGCTTCATGGCGCTTTCCAGCGAGCTCACTTCCGCCTGCACGGCGCCCTGGCGCTTGCTGAACAGGGCCAGCTGGTTGGCGCGAAATTCCGGGAACGCCTGCAGTTCGGGCGGGAACTTCGGCGCGCCGCCAAACACCTCGGCTTGCAGGCGCGCCACGGCCGCCTTAAGGCCGGCCGCCTTGGCCGTGCTTTCCAGGTAGCTCGTTTCGGCCCGTGTGCGGTCGAAGCGCGCCAGCAATTCGCCCTTTTTCACGACGCTGCCTTCATGCACGCGCAGCTCGGCCAGCACGCCGCCATCGGCCACCTGGATGACCTGGTTGCGCGAACTGGCGATCACCTGGCCGTTGGCGCGCGTGACCTGGTCCAGCTCCGCCCACGAAGCCCAGGCGATGACACCGGCCAGCGCCGCCGTGCAGCTCCAGATCAGCACGCGGCCCCGTTTCGCTTCCTCTTTCGCTTCGACCCTGGCCAGCTTCATGCGACGGCTCCTTGCGCCACCGGCGCGGTTGCGGAACTGGGCACGGCCTGCGGCTTGCCCGACAGCTTGGCCAGCACGGCATCGCGCGGACCGTCGAGCAGTACTCTTCCCGCCTGCAGCACCACCAGGCGGTCGAGCAGGGGCAAGAGGGCGTTCTTGTGCGTGGTGGCGACCATGGTCACGCCTTCGGCCGCCAGTTCGCCCAGCAGGCCGACGATGCGCGCTTCCGTCTTCGCATCCATGGCGCCCGTCGGTTCATCGAGCAGCCAGATGCGCGGCTTGGCCAGCAGCAAACGCGTGACGGCGATCAATTGCCGCTGGCCGCCCGACACGCCGCGCCCGCCCTCGGTGATGCCCAGCGCCAGCCCCCGTGGCTGGCCCAGTATCAGTTCGATCAATCCCGTGCGCTTGGCCGCCGCCAGGATCGCTTCCTCGCCCGGGTCGGCCAGTCCCAACAGCAGGTTGTCGCGCAGGGTGCCGCTGAACAGCCGCGTTTCCTGCGGCAGGTAGCCGACCATTTCACGCACCACGGCCGGCGCCAGCAGGGCCATGTCGACGTCGCCCAGGTAGGCCTTGCCCTCGGCCGGCTGGTACAGGCCCGAGGCCAGTTTCAGCAGGGTGCTCTTGCCCGAACCGATGGCACCCACCAGGCCGACCCGTTCGCCGGGGCGGATGGCCAGGCTTTCCACTTCCAGCGCCACCTTTTGCGCGCCGCCATACGTAAAGCGGATGCGTTCGAAGCGCAAGCCCGTATCGAGGCTGCGCGGCGTCAGCGCGAACTGCGCGTTGTCCGCTTCATTGGGCAGACTGATGACCTGTTCCAGGCCGTCGATCGAGGCGCGCGCATGCGCCCACTGCACCATCACGGCGGGCAGCTGCACGATGGGCATCAGCGCGCGGTTGCTGATGATGGTGCACGCCATCAGGGCGCCCATGGTCATCTGGTTTTCCGCCACGAACCACGCGCCCATGGAGATCAGCGCCACGTTGGTCAGCTGCTGGAAGGCGGCCGTGATGTTTTGCGACAGGGCCGCATAGTCGCGGATATTCTGCTCCGCGTGGCTGCTCTCGGCCACCAGTTCGGCCCAGCGCGCCTGCATCATCCATTCTGCGCTGCTGCCCTTGAGCGTTTCCACGCCATCGACGGCTTCCACCAGCAGGCCCGCCTTGCGGTTGCTGGCGTTGAGGTTCTTGCGCGTATGGCTCTCGATGGCGCGCTGGAACATCAGGCCGCACACGAGGGCCAGCGGCAGGGCCACCAGCGGCACCACCACGAGCCAGCCGCCGATGATGGTGATCATGGCGAGAAAAATCACCGCGAAGGGCACGTCCGTGAGCACGAACAGCGAGGTCGACGTCAGCACGCCGCGCACCATTTCAAAACCTTTGACCTGCGCCGCCAGGGTGCCGACGGAAGCGGGACGCGCCTCCATGCGGATGCCCAGCATGCGCTGGAAAAACCACTCGGACAATTCATGGTCGACGTCATTGCACGAGTGGTCGACGATGCGGCTGCGCACCTGCTTGAGGATGAATTCCAGGCCGATCGACAGGGCCACGCCCACCACCAGCACCCACAGGGTGCTGAAGCTCTGGTTCGGGATCACGCGGTCGTACACCTGCATGGAAAACAGCGAGGTGGCCATGGTCAGCAGGGTCACCAGCGCGGTGGCCAGCACGGCGTCGACAAACACGCTTTTCTTCAGCCACAGGGCGTTGCGCACCAGCCCCAGGGCGCCGGGGCGGGCGCCGCTTTTTTCGCTGCGGCGCGGCAGGCCCACGCAAGCCAGGCCGGCCAGTGTCGCCAGTTGCAAGGCGCACCCATCGACGCCTTCGCCGCGCCAGGCGCCGTCGGCGCCGCGCGACTGCAGCAAGCCCCAGCCCGTGCTGGCGCTGTAGACGGCGAACGGCAGCTCGCCCGGCGTCGGCTCGTGCAGCATGCGCGCCGCGCCTTCCAGGCCGGCCGCCTGCCAGATGCTGGTCACTACCGCGCTGGGCGCACCATTGCCGTCGGCGTCATCGAGCTGGCGCTGCAGGTCGGCCAAGCGCGCGGCAGGCACGTGCTGGCCCGTCAGGCGGGCGGCGCGCTCGACGAGTGTCAGCAAGCCATGTTTGATGGAGGTATCCACGCTGTCTCCTGTGTGCATCATGTCGGTGTCAATTCGCGCGCATCATGCCGGCCGGCGCAGTGCGCCCGGCCAGGGTGCCCGTTTGCGCTGCCAGGCGCAGGCTGGCGGCAATCGCCTGCGCGCGCGTGTCTTCCAGCGAAAACTGCGCCTGGGTCGCTTCGCGCACGGCATTGAGCACGTCGTTCCAGCTCTTGCGGCCGATCACGTACTGGCGCGCATACGATTCGAATACCTGCGTCGAGGTGGTGCTGGCCTCGCCCGCGTTGCCCAGGCGCTGGCGGCTCGCCTCGGCCTCGTTCCAGTCCAGGGTGAAACGCTCGCGTACCTCGCGTTCGGCCACGTCGTGCGCGGCGCGCGCGCCTTCGCGCCGGGCCACGGCGGCGTCCACGCCGGCCTTGGCCGACAGGCCTGCGCCCGGCTGCGCCTGCAGCACCAGCATGGCGCGCGTGCGGTTGTCGGCATTGATGCCGCCGCCCGTGGGCTTTTCCATGCGCAGCACCACTTTCGGCATGTAGGCCGAGCGCTGCAGGGTGATGTCGGAATCGGCTGCCTGCGCCTCGAACTCGAGGCGGTGCAGGGTAGGGGAGTAGTCGATGGCTTGGCGCATGACCCGATCCAGGCTGGCGTCGGGCAGCGGTTCGCCCACGCCGATGCCTGCGGCGCTGACGAGGCGCACGGGTTTGCCGGCCAGTTGCGACAGCTGCGCCAGCGCGTTTTCCAGCGCCTGGCGCGCATTCGATACATCGTTGGCCGCCTGGTAGGCGCGCGATTCGGCCAGGCGCTGGTCCGTTTGCGAGCTGACCGACTGCGCCACGCGGCGCTTGATCATGTCCAGCAGGCGCTGGTGCTCGGCCAGTCCCCCTTCCGCCGAGCGCACGCGCGCCGTCTGGCGCAGCGCTTCCGTGTAGGCGGCGATCACGCGCAGCGAGAGGCTCAGGCGTTCTTCCTCGATGGCGGCGCCGGCCGCGTCGACCCGGCTGCCGGCCGCATCGATGCCGGCGTCGATGCGCCCGCCGCTCCACAGCGGCTGCTCGATGCGCACCACGCCGCCCGTTTCCTGCGAACCGGTGGGCACTTCCGCCGACAGGCTGGGATAGCGCTGCCATTGCGCGCCATCGAGTTCGGCGCGCGCGGCCGCCTGCGCCGAGCGCCTGCCCTGCACGGCGGGATGGTTTTGCAGCGCCTGCTGCAAGACCTGGTCGAAGCTCCAGGCGGTGGCGCCCTGGGCGCCGGCGAAAGACGATATCGATGCCATGGCCACGGCAGCCAGCAGGGCCGCGATGCGTGGCAGTGAAGACAATGCTGGGAAACCGCGTAATCTCATCCCGTATTTTTCCGGCACCAGGCCTGACGCATTTCTAGGTATTGGCGGGAGCGCGCCGTTTTGCGTTGCGCTCCCGCCGCCGTGCCAGGCGCGGCGCCTGGCGTGGGTGCCCTGCTTCAGACGACGAAGTTGGCCGCCGTCAGTTGCGTGATGTTCACCCCGCTGAGCAGCACCAGCGCCGTGTCGATGGCGTTGGCGTTGCTCAGGTCACTCGAGTGATACACCGTCACGGCGCCGCTGTTTTGCGCATCGGCGATGACGATGTAGCCCTGGCCCGACAAGACGCTGCTGTCGGCCGCGATGGCGCTGGCCGCCGCGCCGATCGACACGGACGTACCGTCGAAGATGAACAGGTTGTCGTTGCCAAAGTCCGTGCTCAGATTGACGCCCACGGCCACGGCAGCCGTCAGGTCGGCGATGGCCGACATGTCGATCACGTCGCCGCCGGCGGCCGGCAGACCGGTGCTGAAGTCGGCGACCGTCAGCGGGTTGTGCAGGGCATTCTGGCTCAGCACGAACAGCTGGCTCGCGTCCGTCAGGTCCGCTTGCGCCTGCGCCGCCGCCGCCGCGGCGGCATCGGCATTCGCCGCCACCGTCAGCGAGCTGGCATCCGTCAGGTCTGCCTGCGCCTGGGCCTGCACGGCGGCGACGGCGGCCGCATCGGCTGCCAGGTGCAGGGCATTGGCGTCCGTCAGGGCGGCCGTCTGCGCCGCCGCCAGCGCCGCTGCCGCTGCCGCATCGGCAGCCTGGGTGAGGGCCACGGCGTCTGTCTGGTCGGCCAGCGCTTGCGCGGCGGCAGCAGCGGCGGCGTCCGCATTCGACACGACGGCCAGGGCGCTGGCGTCGGTCTGCGCGGCGAGGGCGTTCGCTTGTGCCAAGGCCGTGTCGGCAGCCTGCGCGTCGGCATTGGCCTGGGCCGCTGCCGCGTCGTCCGCATACGCCGCGTTTGCATTGGCGTGCGCTTGCGCCGCTGCCGCTGCCGCGCTTGCGGCGGCCGCATCGTCGGCTTGCGCCGCTTGCAGGGCCGCCAGAGAGGCTGCGGCCTGCGCCTGTGCCAGCGGCGCGGCCGCATCGGCCGCATGGGCCGCCGCTGCCGCTGCTATCGCAGTATTGGCATTGACCGTGGCGGCTGCCGCCGCCGCATCGTCAGCCTGTGCCTGCTGCGTGTCGGCCAGCGAGGAGGCTGCCTGGGCGGCTGCGGCCGCGGCAGCGTCGTCGTCGTTCTGCGCTGCCGTGGCGGCAGCCAGTGCGCTCGCTGCCGCGGTTGCCGTACTGACGGCCAGGGCATCGGCGGCGATGGCGGCCGTATGCGCGGCGGCGGCGGCGGCGGCATTGGCCGCTGCCTGGTTGGCGGCCGTGTCGTCGGCCTGCGCCGCCTGTGCGGCGAGCAGCGATGCCGCCGCTGCGGCGGCGCTGGCGGTGGCGGCGGCATCGGCCGCTGCCGCTGCGGTGGCAGCCGCTTGCGCCAGCGCTGCTGCGGCGGCGGCATCGGCGGCGGCCTGGTCGTCGGCGACGGCGGCGTTATGCGCCGCCTGGGCGTTGGCGGCATTGGCCGCTGCCAGTGCGGCTGCCGCGTCGTCGGCCTGCGCCGCCTGCGTGGCTGCCAGGGTGATGGCGGCGGCAACGGCCGCTGCCGCTGCCGCGACATCGGCGTCGTGCGCGTTTTGCGCCGCCAGCTGGGCGGCTGCGGCTGCGGCCGCGGTGGCGGCGACGTTGGCGTCGGCGGCGATGGCGGCGTCCAGCGCCAGTTGCGCATTGGCGGCGGCCGTGGCGGCCGCTGCCGCCGTGGCGTCGTCGGCCTGGGCATTGAGCGTGTTGGCCATCGAGGTGGCCGCTTGCGCCGCTGCCGCTGCCGCGGCGGCATCGGCGTTTTGCGCGGCGACGGCCGCCGCATGCGCGGCAACCGCATTGGCGGCAGCGGTGGCGGCCGCCGTGTCGTCGGCCTGGGCTGCCGCCAGCGCCGCATGGGCGGCAGCCGCATTGGCATTGGCCTGGGCCGCGTCATCGGCCGCACCTTGGGCGGCGAGCAGGAGGTTCAGTTTCAGCGTCTTGTCATCGTCGGCATCCGTGGCGTTGACATCGGCCGTCACGGCGGCGGTCAGGTTGGCGATGGCCGCGTTGAGTGCGGCATGGGCGTTCAGCGCTGCCGTATCGGCCAGTTGCGCCGCCAGAGTGGCGGCCGCCGAGAGGGCGGCCGTGTGCGCGGCATTGGCGGCGGCATCGTCGGCGGCCAGGGCCGCGCTGGCGGCTTTCAATGCGTTGTTGGCCGCCGTGGCGAGCAAGGCCAGGTCGCTATCGGCCTGCAAGGCCGCATTGGCAAGGAGCTGTGCCGCTGCGGCGGCCGCCGCCGTGCTTGCCGCCGTGGCGTCGTCGGCCGCGGCGGCATTGGCGGCGGCGAGCGAGGCGCTGGCCGTCAATATCGCCGCGTTGAGTGCCGTCGTGGCGTTATTCAGGGCCGTTTGCGCGTTGGCCGCCGCCGTGGCTGCCGCCGCGGCGAGGCTGTCGTCGTTCAGGGCCTGGGTCAATGCGGCCAGCGCGCTCGCTGCCGTTGCCGCGGTCGTGCCGACGGCGAGATCGGCCGCTTGCGCAGCCTGCGTGGCGGCCAGCGAGATGGACGCCGTGAGGGCGGCGGTGGCAGCGGCGATATCGTCCGCCTGCGCATGCTGCGTGGCGGCGGCCGAGATGGCGGCCACGGCGGCGGCCGCCGCGGCAGCCGTATCGGCGGTGGCAGCGGCAACCGCGGCGGCCGTTGCATTGGTGGAGTTGAGCACAGCTGCGGCGGCCGCCGCGTCGTCGGCCAGGGCTGCATTCAGGGAGGCCAGCGCGTTGGCGGCGATGGTGGCGGCGCTGGCGGCGGCATTGTCGGCCAGTTGCGCCGCTTGCGCGGCAGCTTGCGAGACGTTGGCGACAGTGGCGGCCGTCGCAGCGGCCAGATCGTCGGCGACGGCGGCAGCGGTGGCCGCACTCGCCGTGATGGCGGCAGCGGCCGTGGCGGCCGCATTCGCGTCCGCTTGCAGGGCCGCATTCAGGGCGGCCAGGGCATTGGCGGCCGTTGCGGCTGTCGCGGCGGCGGCGGCATCGGCCGCTTGCGCGGCCTGGGCCGCTGCCAGCGAGGTGGCGGCCACGCCGGCGGCAGTGGCGGCGAGCGTGTCGTCCAGCGCCGCCGCGGTGGCCGCAGCTTGCGAGGTCAGGGCCAGCGTGGCGGCGGCGGTGGCGGCACTGTCGGCCGCCAGCGCATTGTTCAGGGCGGTCAGGGACGCTGCCGCCGTGGCTGCTGTCGAGGCGGCCGCCGCGTCATCGGCCTGCGCCGATTGCGCGGCGGCGAGCGACAAGGATGCCGTGGTGGCGGCGACGGTGGAGGCCAGTGCCGCCACCAGGTCGAATGGATGGGCGGCCGAATAGGCGGCCAGGGCGGCGGCATTCGCGGCATCGTTGTTGGCGACGGTGGTCAGGGCGGCGGCATCCGTCAAGGCGGCCTTGGTGGCCGCCACGGTGGCGGCCGTGACGTTGAGCGTGTGGGCAGTCCCCAGCAGGACGGCGTCGGTGAGGCCGGCGACGGCGGCCGCGGCCGTGGAGGCGGTGGCGTTGACGGTCGCTGCCAGGCCCAGGGCGACGGCGTCCGTCAGGTTGGCCGTCGTTTGCGCTGCGGTGGCGGCGGCCGCATCGACGGTCGCTACCAGGCCCAGGGCGACGGCATCGGTCAGGGCGGCCGTGGCCGCTGCCGTGTTGGCGGCGGCCGTGGCGGCTGTCGAGACGGTGCCCAGCGCCACGGCATCGGTCAGGCTGGCAACGGCGGCAGCGGTGCTGGCGGCCGTGTTGGCGGCCGTCGACACGAGGCCCAGCGCAACGGCGTCGGTCAGGTTGGCCGTCGTTTGCAGGGCGGCAGCGGCAGCCGCGTCGGCCGTGGCGACCAGGCCCAGGGCCGTGGCGTCGGTCAGCGCGGCGGTGGCGGCAGCCGTATTGGCGGCCGTGGTGGCAGCGGTCGAGAGCGTGCCCAGGGCCACCGCATCGGTCAGGTTGGCAACATTCGTCGCCGTATTGGCGGCGGCTGCGGCGGCCGTGGCGAGCAGGCCCAGTGCGGCGGCATCCGTCAGGTTGGCCGTTGTCTGCAGGGTGGCGGCCACGGTGGCATCGGCGGTCGAGATCAGGCCCAGCGCCGTGGCGTCCGTCAGCGCCGCCAGGCTGGCTGCCGAGGAGGCGACCAGCGCATCGGCATTCGAGATGAGGCTCAGCGCGGTGGCATCGGTCTGGCCAGCCGTCGTCAAGGCCAGGCCCGCGGCCGCGTCGGCGGCCGTCGAGACGAGGCCCAGGGCCACGGCGTCGGTCAGGTTGGCCGTGTTTTGCGCAGCCGTGGCTGCCGCTTGTGCCAAGGTATTGGCAGCGCTCAGCGTGTTGACGGCGGTCTGGGCGGCAAGTTCAGCGGCGGCGTCGGTGGTGGAAACGAGGCCCAGCGCGCCGGCATCGGTCAATGCGGCAGTGGCGGCTGCGGCAGTGGCGGTGGCCTGCGCCGCGGCAGCCGCGCTGACGGCCGAGATGTCGACCCCGCCCAGCCCGGCGGCTATTTCCGCCGCCGAGACGGCAGATGCCGCCGTGGCGATGAGTGCATCGGCATCGGTCGCGGCGGCGATGGCTTGCAGGCCGGTGGCCGTCAGCGCATCGGCGGTGGAGATGCCGGCAAGAATGGTGGCATCGAACAGGGCGGCAGTGATATCGGCGTTATCGGCGCCGAGCTGCAAGCTATTGACGGTGGCCGTCAGGTCGAGCACGCTGGTTTGGCCAGCCGTGACGTTGGCGGCCAGGGCGGCGAGGTTGGCGAGATTGAAGGCATTGAGCGCGACATTGACGTCCAGCAGGCTGGCTTGCGCATTCGCGGCATCGGCATCGGCATCGGCCTGGTCGGCCGCTTGCTGCAGGGCGACGACATCGGTCTGGTCGGCCACTGTTTGCGCATTCGCCGCATCGCTGGCGGCGGCTGCGTCGGCAGCGGCCAGGGCGGCCGCATCCGTCTGGTTGGCCGTCGTTTGCGCCGTCAGCGCGGCGGCGGCATCGGCGTCGGAAATCACTTGCAGGGCGGCCGCGTCCGTCAATGCCGCTTGCGTGGCGGCGCTGGCGGCCGTGCTGGCGGCTGCATCGGCCGTGATTTGCAGGGCGGCCGCGTCGCTCAGGCTGGCCGTGACGACGGCATTCGCCGCCACCGTGGCGGCAAGGGCAGCGGCCGCGTCGAGCGCGGCGGCGTCGCTACTGGCTGCCAGGGCGGCGGCGGCCGCCGTGGCGGCATCGGCATCGGAAATCAGGGCCAGCGCGGCCGCATCCGTCAGGCCGGCCTGGAGTTGCGCGGCGTCCGATGCCAGGGTGGCGGCATCGGCGATCAGGCCCAGGGTGGGCGCGTCCGTCATGTTCGCTTGCGTCTGGGCATTGGCGGCGTTTGTCGCGGCGGCATTGGCTGCCGCTTGCAGGGCGACGGCGTCGGTGGCGTTGGCGATGGTGGCGTCCTGGGCGGCAACGCCGGCGGCGGCATCGGCTGCCATGCTCAAGGTGACGGCGTCGGTCAGCCCCGCCTGCGTGGCGGCGGCGGTGGCTGCGTTCGCGGCGGCGGTGGCGGCGATGCCCAGTGCCGTGGCGTCGCTGGCATTGGCCGCTGTCGCCGCATCGGCGGCGGCCGTGGCGGCGGCGCTGGCGGCGGCGGCCAGGGCGGCGGCATCGGTCACATCGGCCAGTTCGGTCGCGGCGGCAGACGCGGCGGCATCCGCATCCGAGATGAGGGCCAGGGCGTCGGCATCGGTAAAGCTGGCCTGGATGCCTGCGGCGACGGCGGCGTTGGCGGCGGCCGTTGCCGCCAGGTCCAGCGCGGCGGCATCCGTGGCATTGGCCAGCGCCGTGGCGGCGGCAGCGGCGGCGGCATCATTGGCCGCGATGACGCCAAGGGCTGCCGCATCGGTCAGCGCTGCCTGGGTGTTGGCCGCGGCGGCGACCACGTCGGCGGCATCGGCGACGGCTTGCAGCGCCGGGGCGTTGGTCTGGTCCGCTTGCGTTTGCGCCGCATCGGCAGCGGCGTGCGCGGCGGCGGCATTGGCGGCGGCCGTGGCGGCGGCCGCATCGGCATTTTGCGCCGAGGTGGTGGCGGCCAGGGATATGGCGGCGGTGGCGGCAGCGGCGGCGGCCGCGCTGTCGTCATCCGTGGCGGCGCCAGCGGCCGCTTGCGCGCCGGGGACGACGGCCGCCGTGCTGGCCGCCAGCGTGTCGTCGCTGGTGGCGGTATTGGCGGCGAGCAACGCTGCCGCCGCCGCAGCGGCGGCCTGCGCCGCCAGTTGGTCGGCCAGGGCGGCCGCATTCGCCGCGGCCAGCGAAGCGGCTGCCGTGGCCGCTGCCGCGGCGGCGGCGGCGTCATCGGCCAAAGCATTGTTGGCGGCGGCGACAGCCGCGGCGGCGGCCAGGATGGCTGCGTCGGTGACGACGGTGGTGGTGGATTGATTGCCCGTGCCACCGCCGGTCGAACCTCCTGTCCCCGTGCCACCGCCGGTACCGCCAGTGCCCGTACCGCCGCCGGTGCCGCCGGTGCCCGTGCCACCACCGGTACCGCCCGTGCCACCGGTGCCGGAGCCGCCGGCCGCAGCGCCACCGCCTCCGCCACCGCCTGCCGCGGCGGCAACCAGGCCAAGGCCGCCGAGCGCGCCCAGCACGCCAAGTCCGCCCAGACCGCCTGTAGCGCCGGCACCCGCACCGGCACCAGCCGAAGCCCCGGCGACATCGACCACACTGCCGCTGGGGATGCCGGCCGCCCCGGCGCCGGCGCCAGCGGCGCCACCGTTGTTGTCGCTTTGCGGCGTGCCGGAATCGGCGCCGCCGTTGCCCGCCTGGCCGGCCGCCGCACCACTGCCGCCGGCTGCCAGGGCGGCTGCCGCAGCCAGCGCCGCGGCCGTGCCCAGGGCGGCGGCATTGCCGCTCTCGGCGCTTCCCGTGACTTCCACGACATTTTCAGGCGGCATGGTCGCGCTGGCATCGGCCCCTTTGATCAGTTCGTCTTCGTCATACTGCTTGCGCTCGCCGTCTTTTGGAGTGACGGCTTTTTTTGCCGGCGTCGTGATCCTGGCGGCTGCGCCTTCGGCATTGACGGGAACTTGGGCTGGATTTTGGGTGGTGGCCATTTGGAAGTCTCCGGAAAAGGTTATGTACTCGTTCAATTTTCTAAAATAATAAAAAATCAATAATCTGATTCGATTCCTTGCTTGCTCCGGCGAGGCTTGGGCCGTGGTCGAACTTGGGTGTTACCGATGTCGATAGTGGCAAGTAAAACATAACTGGCAAAAAAACGCTGGCACAACAGAACATTTATTTAGAAACTATAAAAATGCCATTTTTATAGTTGTTTCATGCGGCATCATTTTTTTGTCTTTTGTTTCTATTGCAACTGGATTGCCAGCTGATATTCACTCGCGGAATGCAGTATTTACAGGCGATGCCTATCTGCTCCCACTCTGATGATAGTTTCAATTCTGAAACTTTCAATTTCATTTTGATCATTTTTCATGACTCTATTCTGTCAAGCTTTGCTTTCACCAATCATCACGAATTGTCACGAAATGGAACTTTCCGGCTGAATCCGCCAACATGCGCCAGTGTTTCTGCGTCTTTTATTCAAAAAACATATCGCTATCGAATTGCTAGTTGTTGCTTTTTTGTGTGGTGATTATCAAATGTGATTGGGAATAAAATACGATAGAAATAATTATTTGTAATTATCATATCGATTTATTGCTATCGATCGGATAGCCGGTATTGAATGAAGAGGATTTTTCATAATAACTATCAGTAAAGTAGTTATTGTTTTATTGACTTGAATGGGGCGGAAAATGCAAAACGCCCCGACGGGCGGGGCGTTTTTCAGGGGATGAGACAGTGCGCTGTCAGCCTTCCTCGCGCCAGCGGCGCAGGCGGATGGCGGCGTAAATCAGCGCCGCGCCTGCCGCCGCGCCCAGCCAGACGGCAGGCAAGGCCAGGCTCGACCAGGAATTGCTGAATACATCGATGCGTGTCATGTGCGAACTCCCTTCCGCCAGGGCGTGCATGCGCGGCAGCAGTTCCGGTTCGAACAGATACCAGCTGCCGGGGAGGGTGCCCAGCAGGGCGCGCCCGATGACATTCATCTGTATCCACTCGACGCCGCTTTCCGTCTGCGTCAGCTTGCCTGCCCAGACTGTCAGGATGAGCAGCAGCAGCGGCACGCCGACGGCCCACAGGAAGACTTTCGACCTGGCCCAGCTCGACACCATCAGCAGCCAGCCGACGGTCGGCAAGGCCCACAGGCAATACACGGGCAGCAAGCCGAACACGCGCAGCGGTCCCAGGTACAGGCCCGGGGTGGCCAGCAGTTCGGCAAACACGTGGATGCCGTTGGCCGCCAGCACGCCGCTGAGGATCAGGATCAGGGCCAGCGACGTCAGGCTGGCGGCGGCGGTCACGATCAGCGGCGCGACCAGCAGGGCGACGGCCGCTTTCGACAGCACCGTCTGCGCATCCGAGATGGGCAGCGACTTCCAGAACAGCACGCTGCGGTCGCGGCGGTCGTCGTGCAGGGCGCTCAGGCAATAGAAAAACACGAGGAAACCCAGCGCCAGGAACAGGGGCGCGGCCGCGTACGTATAGTTGTTGGCGACGGCGTCGATGATTTCCGTGCGGCGCGGACCGAAGGAGCGCGTATTGAAGACGGTACTCCAGGAAATTTCCTCGCCGTTGACGATGAGTGCCGTGCGCATCTTGGTCTTGGCGATGGTGCCTATCGCCATCAGGGAGCCCAGCACCGTCATGACGACGCCGATCAGGGCAGGCGTCCACACCAGCATGCCCTTGTGTTCCCACAACTCGCGCCGGAGCAGCCATTGCATCTTGTTTACAGGGGAAATACTCATTGGTACGATCCTTTCATGGTCGCGACAAACAGGTCAGCCAGGCTTGGCGTGCGTACTTCGCCGAGGGCCGCCAGCTGGGTGCGGGCGACGCCATCGAACAGCATCACCGACTTGCCGAACACGCTGCGTTCGCTGATCGGCTGCAGGGCGCGCGCCGGATTGACGTGCTGCGGACCCACCATCACCTCGATGTAGCGCTCGCCTACTTCTTCCATGCTCGACGCCAGCACGATCTGGCCGTCGCGAATGAACATCAGGTCGCTGAGGATGTGTTCCACTTCCTCGATCTGGTGCGTGGTGATGACGATGGTTTTGTTTTCATCGAAATAGTCTTCCAGCAAGTTCTGGTAGAACTGCTTGCGGTAAAGAATGTCCAGGCCCAGGGTCGGCTCGTCGAGCACCAGCAGTTTGGCGTCGATGGCCATCACCAGCGCCAGGTGCAGCTGCACCACCATGCCCTTCGACATGGCCTTGACCTTCATTTTCGGCGACAGTTTGGTGTGGGCCAGGTAGCGTTCAGCCTTGCTGCGGTCGAAACGTGGATGCACGCCGGCAACGAAATCGATGGCGTCGGCCACGCGCAGCCAGCCCGGCAGGATGGCCACGTCGGCGATGAAGCACACGTCTTCCATCAGCGCGTCGCGCTGCACGCGGGGATCGCGCCCCAGCACCGACAAGTCGCCATCGAAGCCCGTCAGGCCCAGGATGGCTTTCAGGGTGGTGGTCTTGCCGGAGCCATTAGGCCCGATCAAGCCGACGATGCGGCCCGGCGCGATATCGAAGCTGATGCCATTGATGGCCACCTGCTTGCCATACTGCTTGCGCAGGCCGCGCGCGCTGATGACGCTGTCCTTGTTCAATGCATTCATGCGTTCTCTCCGTGTGCGCCGGCGTCGCGGCTCGCTTGCAGCAGTTGATCGAGGTCGAGGCCCAGGCGCGTGATGTGTTCCAGCAAGGCTGGCCATTCTTCGCGCAGGAAGCGTTCGCGTTCACTGGCCAGCAATTTGTCGCGGACGCCTTCCAGTACATACATGCCGAGTCCTCTGCGTTTTTCCACCAGGGCATCGTCGACCAGTTCCTGGTAGGCGCGCGAGACCGTGATGGGATTCAATTGATAATCGGCCGCCACCTGGCGCACCGAAGGCAAGGCGTCGCCGGATTGCAGCACGCCATCGAGCATCATGCCCACCACTCTGGCCTTGAGCTGGCGGTAGATGGGGCTATTGTCATTCCATTCCGCGCTCATGGGATGCGCTCCGACAAGGGCGGGGCGGTGCGGCGCATGAAAAATGCTGTAGGCATCGAAGCTCCGTGATGTATTGAGTTGGTGTTGTAGTTAACTATAACAGTGAAAATCAAAATGTCAACATATTCATGTTTTTCTATCCACAAGGAAACTATAATATTGCGTGTTTGAAAATCTTACTTGATAACTTTTGGCGTGCATGTCGCCGCAACCATGAAAGCAGAAATGATAAATTGCTTTGGGGAAGTACAAAAACTGTTCAGGCGTGCCGGTGGCGGCGTCGTCCTGTTGGCGCTGCTGAGCGCCTGTGGCGGAGGTTCCGGTGGCGGCACGTCCACGCCGCCACCGACACCCGTGGCGCCGGTCGAGACGTCGCGCTATTTGCTGGGCGGCACGGTCAGCGGCCTGCTGCCTGGCGCCAGTGTCGTGCTGGCGAACGGCACGGATAAAGTGACCGTCACGGCCAACGGCCCCTTCAGCTTTGCCGGCAAGCTGGCGGCGGGCGCCAGTTATGAAGGCAAGGTTGACAGCGCTTCCGCAGGCCTCGCTTGCAGCATCGCGCAAGGCGCGGCCACCATGGGCAGCGCGGACGTCAGCAGCCTTGCCGTGCGTTGCCTGCCGACTCTGCTGGCCGGCGTGCAGGAGCGGATCCAGCGTGTCGATGGCATGGCGCAGGATGGCGCGGGCAATTATTACTTCGCCGATGCTTCCACGCAGGTGATTCACAAGCTGGCCCCTGACGGCAGCCTGAGTATCTATGCCGGTATGCCAGGCAAGGCTGGCGCCGTTGATGGGCCTGCCGCCAGCGCGACTTTTTACATGGGGGGCCGTGCACCGCTGGTGATCGACGGCAAGGGGAACCTGTATGTGGCCGACACCTGCAATGGTCAGATAAGGAAAATTACGCCGGCTGGCGTGGTCAGTACACTGGCCGGCAAGCGCCGTGCCAATTGCAGTGCGACACCGGCAGAGCCGGATGGCGTGCCTGTGCATGCCGATGGGCCGGGGACGCAAGCCCGGTTTGGCGTGATCGCCAGCATGGTCATGGATCCGAACGGTGACTTGCTGCTCGTCGACGATGGACAGCTCCAGGTTCGCCGTGTGACGCCAGCTGGCGTAGTCAGTTCCTACATTGTCATGTTGGCCGAGCCGAATGGCCTGCCGCGCGCAGGACGAGTGGGCCAGATGGCAGTCGATGCCAACGGTGTCATTTACTTGAGCAACACTAACGGCAGCAAGATATATCGCCTTGATAATAATGGCGTGGCCTCCCTGGTTGCCGGAAATGCGATGACGACCGGCTATGACGGCAAGGGCGTCAATGCCAGCTTCAGGGGCGTGCGCGGCATGGTGTTTGAGCGTAGCGGCAATTTGTTGCTGGCCGACCGCGATGCCATCCGCCGCATGACGCCCGCTGGCGAGGTGACGACGGTGGTGGGGCGCTTGGTGCCTGACGCGGGAGGAAAATATCTCGACTGGAAAAGCCTGACCCAGATATCGATCGGGGATGCAGGCAACATGCTGGTCTTCGATGCCAGCCTGCTGCGCTTGAGCAGGGTGGATGCCGGCAACGGGATCGCGACTATTCCTCTCATGCTGAGCAGTATGGGGCCGGCGGACGGCGTGGGCGCCGCCGCCCGCGTGGGCAATGTCAGGGCCTCGGACATGTGCAGCGACCCAGCCGGGAATGTCTATCTGCTCGATGCGGCCAGCAAAGTGCTGCGCCGGCTGGCGCCGAACGGCAAGCTGGAAGTCTATGCGGGGATTGCCGGCCGCGCCGGCATCGACGATGGGGCGCGGCTCAGCGCGACCATGGCCGGCCCCGTGGCGATCGCTTGTGGTGCGGATGGCGCCGTGTATGTGGCGGACAAGGCGCTGAATTCCCCTTCCTTTAATTTGCGCAAGATCAATGCTGACGGGATCATGTCCACCGTCGAGCCATTGCCAGCAGGCGGTTTTGGCCTTCAGCAGTATATTCTGGCGGTGGACAAGGATGGCTATGTCACCTGGACGGAGGCTTTGAGCGGGGGGATTTATCGGCGCCCGCCTGGTGGCGTATTTTCCTTGTTTGTGTCCTTTGAAACGCTCACGCGCTCCTTCGGCGATAGCGATCTCGGCTTGCAAGATGTTTTGCCTTACAGCATGGTGTTTGACAGCAAAGGTGATTTGTATTTTGATGACTTTTATCATCAAGTGATCTTCAAGGCGGATCGTTCCGGCACCGTGACGGTGTTTGCCGGCACCTTGTACTCGACTAAAAATGCCGATGGTGGGCCTGGCGTGGGCAGCCTGTCCTTTGCCGGCATGCCCAGTCTGGCCGTCGACAAGGCTGACAACCTGTACCTGAGCGGCCAGGATGGCGTACGCAAGATCGATACGGCCGGGGTCATTTCCTCACCGCAACTGGCATGGGGCAATCCCATCGTGGAGGTTCTGGCTTTTGGCAACGGTACCTTGTATGGCTATACCGCCCGCGCCATCGTCCAGATGCCCTTGCCTTAAATGGAGCGATGCGCAGGCGCGGCTAATGAGTCCGACAGCCGCGCCTGCAAGTCCAGCGCATTGAACAGGGCGGCCCCGGCCGCCGTATTGTCGAAGATGCACCAGCTGTCCGCCTGCGCCGATGCGCGCAATTCGGTCGCCAGCGCTGCCAGGTACTCGGCCGGATAGTCCGAATAATATATTCTCGGGCTGCCGTGCAGGCGCAGATAGGCCACGCTGGTCGTCGGCACGTGCGGCCCCGGCTGCCCGGCTGGCGGATCGGCGCGCACGCGGGTGATGCGCTGCATCGCTAACAGCTCGGTGGCGCCTGCCTCGAACCAGCTGGGGTGGCGCGCCTCGCACGCGAGCATGCCGTCGAAACGTTGCCGTAGCGCAGTCAGGAAGTCAAAGGCCACGTCCGCTTCGAATCGCAGGCTGGGCGGCATCTGCACCAGCACGCAGCCCAGTTTATTCCCCAGTTGCATCACTTCTCCCGCAAAACGATCGAGTTCGGCTGCACAGTCGCGCAAGCGCCGTTCGTGCGTGATGCTGCGCGGCAATTTCACGCTGAAGCGGAAGTGGTCGGGTACGCTGGCGGCCCAGCGCGCATAGGTGGCGCTCTGGTGCGAACGGTAGAAGGAGCTGTTGATTTCCACGCAGCTGAGCACTTGGGCATAGCGCTGCAGGTGGCTGCCATCGAGGGGGAAGTGGCTGGCGGCGGCGCTGGAAATACTCCAGCCGGCCGTGCCGATGTAAACAGGGTGCATGGCGCCATTACAGCAGGGCCAGGCGGGCGCGGCTATCGGACAAACGCCCGTGTCGCGGTCAGCGACCGTCTAGTCGATGAAGTCGCCATTCAGGTCGTGGCGCGTGATGTTGCCGCGCGTATCGATGGCGATCCAGCCGCCGCGCGGCTGTTGCGGCGGTGTCACGTCGCATTCCCAGTCGGGCAAGACATAGCGCAAGGTATCGTCGACTTTATGCAGGGCGGGGCGGTGCGTGTGGCCGTGGATCATCACGGTGCTCGCATGTTCGGCAAATACTTGCGCGACAGCATCGGGCGTGACATCCATGATGTCCATGGCCTTTTCGCCATTGTGCTCGCGGCTGCTCTTGCGCAAACCGTCGATGATGGCCTTGCGCTGCGCCAGCGGCATGGACAGGAACTGTTTTTGCCAGGCGGGCTGGCGCACCATGGCGCGAAACTCCATGTATTGCATGTCTTTCGTGCATTCGGCGTCGCCATGCAGCAAGACGATGCGCCGGCCGGCAAGCGTGGCCACATGCGGTTCGCTGAGCAGGGTAGCGCCGGCGGCGGCCGCAAAGCCGGAGCCGACCAGAAAGTCGCGGTTGCCGGCGATCCAGTAGACGTGCACGCCCGCATCGCTGACGGCGCGGATGGCGGCCGTCATGCGCGCATTGAACGGGTCTTCCAGGTCATCGTCGCCGGCCCAGTATTCGAACAGGTCGCCTAATAGATACAGCGCTTGCGCATATTGCGCATGGTGTTCGAGGAAAGAAAGAAACGCCGCGCTGGTGCGCGGGTGCGAGCTCTGCAGATGCAGGTCGGAAATAAAGAGTGCGGCAGGCATTGTCATCGTTCAACGCTCCCAAAAAGTGATGTGCATGGAAAAGCGCAAACGCGGCAATGCCTGTTTTTCATGATGCGAAAGCCTGATTACGCGGCTTCTACTTTCTCGATGACAACGTCCGTCACTGGCACGTCGGCGAACATGCCGGCGCGCGAGGTTTTCACGGCGCGGATGGCGTCGACGACTTCCTTGCCTTCGGTGACTTTACCGAAGACGGCATAGCCCCAGCCGTCCTGGCCTGGATAGTCGAGGAAGCTGTTGTTCTTGATGTTGATGAAGAACTGGGCCGATGCCGAGTGCGGGTCCGACGTGCGGGCCATGGCCAGCGTGTACGTGTCGTTTTTCAGGCCGTTCTTGGCTTCGTTTTCGACGGTGGTGTCGGCTGGCTTTTGTTTCATGCCTGGCTCGAAACCGCCGCCCTGGATCATGAAGCCGTCGATGACGCGGTGGAAAATCGTGTTGTCGTAGTGACCGGCTTGCATGTAGGCCAGGAAGTTGGCAACCGTTTTCGGCGCTTTCTCGGCGTCCAGTTCAGCGGTGATCTTGCCCAGATTGGTGGTGATGATGACGGAGGTCATGATGATCCTTAATAAATTGGATGAATAATTGATTCAGCGGCGCCAGGCAGGCCGGCGCCGCAAAAACGCTATTTTACAGTTTTGCGGGCGCTGTCTTGAGTAAAGTCGCCGATTCGATCACCACGGGGGTGACCGGCACGTTCTGGTGCGGGCCCTTGTCGGCTACCGGCACGGCCTTGATCTTGTCGACCACTTCCATGCCACTGACGACTTTGCCGAACACCGTGTAGCCGAAGCCGTCGCGACCAGGATAGTCGAGCGCGCCATTGTCGTTGACGTTGATAAAGAATTGCGCGGTGGCCGAATGCGGGTCGCCCGTGCGCGCCATGGCGATGCTGTAGGTGACGTTTTGCAAGCCGTTTTGCGCTTCATTCTTGATCGGCGCCTTGGTGGCTTTCTGTTTCATGTTCTTGTCGAAGCCGCCGCCCTGTATCATGAAGCCGTCGATGACGCGGTGAAACACGGTGCCCTTGTAGTAACCGCTGTTGACGTACTGCAGGAAGTTGGCCACGCTTTTCGGCGCTTTTTCCTGATCCAGTTCCAGCACGATTTCGCCCATGCTGGTTTTCAGGGCCACGTGCGGCGTCGGGTCGAGGGCGGTCGCCGGAGCGGCTGCCACGACGGCGCTGCCCAGGGTCAGGCCGGCAAACACGGTGCAAAAGCGGGCCAGGAAAGACAGGCGTTTCGATTTGATTTCTTGCATGAAGGCGTCCTTGATCGTTATTTTTCTCTAAACTTGCTTTAATTGTAAAGAAATGAAAATTCGGTTGAACATCGTAAAAACCTGATTCATATCGGGCCAGTATGGTTTTTATCAATGTTATACTTGACCGCTAACGCCCTAATTCTAACAAACAAGAACAACAATACAGCGGGTCGTCCCGTCTCGGCGCACACGGCAGTTCAGTGGCGCGGCACCCCCGGTGTCCGCGCCTGTCTGTCGTTTTGCCAGGCTGGCGGCCGCTCCACTTGCAAAGCACGATGAGCAATCTAAAGATTTACAACACCCTGGCGCGCGAAAAGCAGGTATTCGTCCCGATGGAAGCGGGCAAGGTACGCATGTACGTGTGCGGCATGACCATCTACGATTATTGCCATATCGGCCATGCGCGCATGATGATGGCGTTCGACGTCATCTACCGCTGGCTGAAGGCGTCCGGTTTCGACGTCACCTATGTGCGCAACATTACGGACATCGATGACAAGATCATCCGCCGCGCCGTGGAAAACGGCGAGACGATTTCCCAGCTGACGACGCGTTTCACCCAGTACATGGATGAAGACACGGCCGCGCTGGGCATTTTGACGCCCGACCACACGCCGCGCGCCACCGAATACGTGCCGCAGATGCTGCGCCTGATTGAGCAGCTGGAAGCGAAGGACCTGGCTTACCAGGGCGCCGATGGCGATGTGAACTATGCCGTGCGCAATTTCCCCCACTACGGCAAGCTGTCGGGCAAGTCGCTCGACGATCTGCGCGCTGGCGAACGTGTCGACGTGAACACGGGCAAGCGCGATCCGCTCGACTTCGTGCTGTGGAAGTCGTCGAAGGAATCCGAGCCGGAAGAAGTCAAATGGGATTCGAAGTGGGGCCGCGGCCGCCCGGGCTGGCATATCGAGTGCTCGGCCATGTCGTGCGCCTTGCTTGGTGAACAGTTCGACATCCATGGCGGCGGCGCGGACTTGCAATTCCCGCACCACGAAAACGAGATCGCCCAATCCGAAGGCGCGTTTGGCCACACCAGCGTGAATTACTGGATACATAACGGTTTCGTGCGCCTGGACAATGAAAAAATGTCCAAGTCGCTCGGCAACTTCTTTACCATCCGCGAAGTGCTGCAAAAATTCGATGCCGAAGTGATCCGCTTCTTCATCCTGCGCGCGCACTACCGCAGCCCCCTGAATTACTCGGACGTGCACCTCGATGACGCGCGCCTGTCGCTGACCCGCTTGTACACGGCGCTGGCCGACGTGGCGGTGGAAGAGGGCGCCATCGACTGGAGCGAAGCCCACGCCGTGCGCGTGCGCGAAGCGATGGACGACGATTTCAACACGCCGCTGGCCGTGGCCGCCCTGTTCGACCTGGCAACGGAAGTGAACAAGAGCAAGTCGCCAGCCCTGGCGCGTCAATTGAAGGGCCTGGCGGGCGTATTCGGCTTGCTGGAACGCACGCCGCAGCAATTCCTGCAAGCAACCGTCGGCGCTGCCGCCGGCGGCCAGGATGAGGCAGCGGGCATCGAAGCGGCCATCGCGGCGCGCAGCGCGGCGAAAAAGGCGCGCGACTTTGCGCAGTCCGACAAGATCCGCGCCGAGCTGCTGGCGGCAGGCATCATTCTTGAAGACAAGCCTGACGGCTCGACCAACTGGCGCCGCGCATGATGCCTACGTCCAGGGAAAACGGGGAAGCCCCCAAGGTGACGGACTTGGCGCAAGTGATCCAGGTGCCGCACTACTGGGAAGAGGCGAAGATCGAGCTGATGAAGCGCGACCGCATCATGAAAAAGCTCATCCCGCAATTTGGCGACCTGCACCTGGTCGGCCATAGCGACCCGTTTACCACCCTGGCCCGTTCGCTGGTGGGGCAGCAGATCACGCCCAAGGCGGCAGATGCCGCCTGGAAAAAGCTGCTGCTGGCTTGCCCGAAATGCACGCCGTCACAAGTCTTGAAGGCCGGCGCCGAGCAACTGTCCGCCTGTGGTTTGTCCAAACGCAAGACCGAATACATCCTCGACCTGGCTGACCATTTCAAGGCCAAGCGCGTGCACGCGAGCCAGTGGGACCAGATGGATGACGAAGCCGTCATCGCCGAACTGGTGCAAATCCGCGGCATCGGCCGCTGGACAGCCGAGATGTTTTTGATATTTAATCTGCTCCGGCCGAATGTCTTGCCGCTCGACGACCCCGGTTTGATCCAGGGCATCAGCGTCAATTACTTCTCCGGCGAACCAGTTTCCCGCAGCGATGCGCGCGAGGTTTCCGCCAATTGGGAACCGTGGCGCACCGTGGCGACGTGGTATTTGTGGCGCAGTCTCGACCCTGCAGCCACCCCTGCCGCACCCGATGCAGCCCCCGGCGCAGCAGCCGGTACGGTAAAATAAACATAGATGACGCCGCGCGCCCTGGCGCCGTGGCCGGTAAAACCTGGAGGTACAATGACTAAAACGACTTTCCTCAATTTTGAACAGCCGATCGCGGAACTCGATTCCAAGATCGAAGAGTTGCGCTTCGTGCAAGACGATTCGGCCGTCGACATCTCGGAAGAGATCGACCGCCTGGCCAAAAAGAGCCAGCAGCTGACCAAGGATATCTACGCCAAGCTGACCCCTTGGCAAGTGGCGCAGATCGCGCGCCACCCACAGCGCCCCTACACCATGGATTACGTGAATGAAATCTTTACCGATTTCCACGAACTGCATGGCGACCGCAGCTACGCGGACGATCTGTCCGTCGTCGGCGGCCTGGCCCGCTTCAATGGCCAGCCGTGCATGGTCATCGGTCACCAGAAGGGCCGCGACACGAAAGAGCGCGCCATGCGCAATTTCGGCATGCCGAAGCCGGAAGGCTACCGCAAGGCCATGCGCCTGATGAAAGTGGCTGAAAAGTTCAACCTGCCGATCTTTACTTTTGTTGACACGCCAGGCGCCTTCCCCGGCATCGACGCGGAAGAGCGCGGCCAGTCGGAAGCCATCGGCCACAACCTGTACGTGATGGCCGAACTGAAAGTGCCGCTGATCGCCACCATCATCGGTGAAGGCGGTTCCGGCGGCGCGCTGGCGATTGCCGTGGGCGACGCCGTGCTGATGCTGCAATACTCGACCTACGCCGTGATCTCGCCGGAAGGCTGCGCCTCGATCCTGTGGAAGAGCGCCGAGCGCGCCTCCGACGCGGCCGAAGCACTGGGTTTGACGGCGCACCGCCTGAAAGCCATGGGCCTGATCGACAAGATCATCAACGAACCGCTGGGCGGCGCCCACCGCGATCCGAAACAGATGGCCACCTTGCTCAAGCGCGCACTGGCCGACACCCTGCGCCAGTTCCACGGCATGAAAACCAAGGACCTGCTGGCCGCGCGCCATGAAAAACTGCTGAGCTACGGCAAGTTCAAGGAAACGACGCCGAGCGAGTAATATTTAAACCCAACGGCAGAGTCCGGGGTCAGACCCTCAGGGTCTGACCCCGGCTTTTCAAGGTCTTGGGTTAAAACGACACCAGGGACAGTCCGCTAAACGACATCATCCGTTTAGCAGCCTGTCCCTCTTTGCATTCCCGGAGTCCTGATTGAAAAAGCAACAAACCGCCACCGTCGCCGATATCTTCGCCAGCGCGCTGGCAACCTGCGCACCCCAAGCCGGCGAGACGGTCGGCATCGCCCTCAGCGGCGGCCTCGATTCCTCGGCCCTGCTGCACCTGGCGCATGCCTGGGCGCAAGAGCATGGCGTGGCCTTGCACGCCTTCCACGTGCACCACGGCCTGAGTCCGAACGCGGATGCCTGGCTGGTCCACTGCGCGCAATTGTGCGCCGGCATGGGGATTGCCTTCGAGGCGCGCAAGGTCACCCTGGAGAAAAACGCGAAGACGGGCACGGAAGAGGCGGCCCGCAAGCGCCGTTATGCGGCCCTGGGCGAACTGTGCGCCGCGCACGGCGTGCGCCTGCTGCTCACGGCCCATCACCAGGATGACCAGGCCGAAACGGTGCTGCTGCAATTGCTGCGCGGCTCGGGCACGGCGGGCTTGTCCGGCATGGATGGCGCCAACAGCGCGCCCGAGTTGCTGGGCAACCCTGACCTGGTGATGGCGCGCCCCTTGCTGCCCGCATCGCGCAAACAGCTGGAAAGCTACGTGGAAAAACATGCGATCGCGCACATCCATGATGAATCGAACGACGATCCCCGTTTTGCCCGCAATGCCTTGCGGCATCAGGTCATGCCCGTGCTGGCGCAGGCCTTTCCTGGTTTCCAGGAACGCTTCGCCCGCAGCGCCCAGCATGCGCAATCGGCGCAGCGCCTGTTGACGGAACTGGCGACGCAGGATCTGGCGGCGTGCCTCGATGGCGATTGCATCGAGCTGGCGAAATTGCGCGAGTTGAGCGCGGACCGCTGCTACAACCTGCTGCGCCACTGGTTCGGCACGCGCGGCTTGCGCATGCCGTCGACGGCGTGGCTGGCGGAAATGCTGGCGCAGTTGCTGGAAGCGCGGCCCGATGCGCAATTGCTGGTGACGCACCCCGAATGCCATGTGCGGCGCCACCGCGACCGTTTATATCTGACGCCGAAGCTCGATGACCTTGCCGGCATGCGCGAGCGTGACGACGCGGGCATTCCCGGCCTGGAAAAGGCCAGCCAGCAATTTAGCTGGCAAGGCGAAGCCAGCCTGGCCTTTCCCGCGTATGGCGGCGTGCTGCATTTCGATGCGGTGGAAGAGGGCGGCCAGGGTATCGATATTGCCTGGTTGCAATCTCAAACCTTGACGATAGACTTCCGCCAGGGTGGCGAGCGCTTGAAACTGGCCTTGAACCGTCCCACCAAGAGCTTGAAATACCACTACCAGGCGTTCGACGTGCCCGCCTGGGAGCGCGAACGCCTGCCCCTTGTCTGTGCGGCGCAACAATTGCTGTTCGCGGCCGGTATCGGCCTCGATTGCCATTGCCTGAGTCTGCTTGACCGTCCCCGTGTCGCCTTGCGCTGGGTCTCCTGCTGAGCGTAGGGCCAGCCGCCACGGCCACTCTCGGGGTGGCCGCCAAGCGGCTGTCCAAGCCAGCTGGACTGCATGGATTGGTTATTTCCATATGCGCAATCGGTATGAGCTAATGCGCTTTTTAGCTTGTTATTTTGCATTGCGGCATGTAGAGTAAAGCCCTCCTTTTTTATTCTTCTTGAGCGGAAACTTCACTCTTATGGCTTTAATCGTCCACAAATATGGCGGTACGTCGATGGGCTCGACTGACCGTATCAAGAATGTCGCCAAGCGCGTTGCCAAGTGGCACGACGCTGGGCATCAAATCGTGGTGGTGCCATCCGCCATGTCGGGCGAAACGAACCGCCTGATTGGACTGGCCAAGGAAATCATGGATCAACCCGATCCCCGTGAACTTGACATGATCGCCTCGACAGGCGAACAAGTGTCCGTCGGCCTATTGTCGATGGCACTGCTGGCGATCGGCAAACAAGCCGTATCCTATGCTGGCTGGCAAGTCGCGATCAAGACCGATTCCGCCTTTACCAAGGCACGCATCCAGTCGATCGATGACGAAAAAGTCAAACGCGACCTCGATGCGGGCAAGATTGTCATCATTACCGGTTTCCAGGGCGTTGACGAACACGACAACATCGCGACCCTGGGCCGCGGCGGTTCGGATACCTCGGCAGTGGCGATCGCCGCCGCCATGAAGGCGGCCGAATGCCTGATCTTCACGGACGTCGACGGCGTCTACACGACCGACCCGCGCGTGGTCTCCGAGGCGCGCCGCCTGAAGACCATCACCTTTGAAGAAATGCTGGAACTGGCTTCGCTGGGTTCCAAAGTGCTGCAAACGCGTTCGGTGGAATTCGCCGGCAACTACCGCGTGCCTACGCGCGTGCTATCGTCGCTGACCGACCCGATGTTGCCGCTGGAAATAGAAGCCAATTCAGGCACCCTGATTTCGTTTGAGGAAGATACAAACATGGAACAAGCAGTCATCTCCGGCATCGCCTTCAACCGCGATGAAGCCAAAATCACCGTGCTCGGCGTGCCCGACCGCCCAGGCGTGGCGTACCACATCCTGGGGCCGGTGGCGGACGCGAACATCGAGGTCGACATGATCATACAGAATCAGTCGGTCGACGGTAAAACGGACTTCACCTTCACCGTCTCGCGCGGCGAATACACGCGTGCGCTGGCCGTGCTGGAAGCGAACCGCGAATCGCTGGGCGCGGCCAGCATCACGGGCGACGCGAAAGTGTCGAAACTGTCCGTCGTCGGCGTGGGCATGCGCAGCCACGTGGGCGTCGCCTCGCAAATGTTCCGCACCCTGTCGGAAGAGGGCATCAACATCATGATGATCTCCACTTCCGAGATCAAGATCTCCGTGCTGATCGATGAAAAGTACATGGAACTGGCCGTGCGCGCGCTGCATAAGGCGTTCGAGCTGGAAAAAGCTTAAATATCCAAAAAAATTGCCCCACGCCCTTGACCAAAGGGGGGGCAATCGATATTATGACGTTCGTCGCTGCAGCGCAGTTAGCTACAGAGACATAGTTGAGTAATCAGCTAGGAGACGTGGCCGAGTGGCCGAAGGCACATCCCTGCTAAGGATGCATACGGCTTATACCTGTATCGTGGGTTCGAATCCCACCGTCTCCGCCAGAATCAAACAAAAAAGCCTCCCCTGCGGGAGGCTTTTTTGTTTGTCTGGACGGAACGGTGGGATTCGAAGACGCAGCGCCCTGAGGGGCGCGAGGCTATCCGAATCGCCATTCTGCCGCGCCCCGCGCGGCCCCGCTGGCCGCGCAGCGGCCAGCGCCGTCCCCTCATCTCAAGCCGTAGCGGCCAAAATCACCGCTTCGCCTCCCGCTCCAGCGTATCCCTGCCAATAATCTTCAAGCTCGTCCCGCCCTTGAACGGCAACGTTTCCTCGCCAGCGTCAGATGCGGCGCCGCCGCCGATCCGGATCCCCGCCGAGACGCCGATTTCGGCCGTCACGTCGACGAATTCCTTGCGGAACAGCAGCAGCTCCGTATGCTTGATGATGCTTTGCAGCGCAATCGACTGGCCCGGCGCGATGGTGGTAAAGGCGCGCTTGAGCGCATGGTTCGCCAGGCCCGTCTTCAGGACCTGGCTTTGTTCGCTCACGTTGTCGACCAGGCGCAGGTTGGGGCCGCGCTGCTGGATGTAGTCGAGCGGATAGCCGACGGCCGCGCTGCCGGTATTTTTGATGACGACCTCGATGCGCATGTCGCTGCCCGTGAAAATGCAGGCCGGATTGTCGAGGCAATGGGCGCTAACGGAAAGTACGTCGTTCGGCATGGCGTGTCCTGTGAGGTGTAGGGAGGTTGCAAACAGCCCGGTTACGAGCCATTGAGGATGATATCGCATTTGATTTTCCGTCCTATTTTCGCCCGCAGCAATTCTTGTACTTCGATGGCGATTTGCCAGCCGTGCCGCTTGAGGACAATCACGGAGCCGTAGGCACTCATGATGTTGGCAACTGCCGGGTCCGGTTCCGCGCCGTCCGCCAGGGCCGGCACGGGCGCATCCCAGCTGCCGTCGGGCTTCATGTACTTGACGGTTTCGTCATCGCCGTCGACATAGGAATATTCGTCCGGTATGCCATAGCAATGGCCGAATTCATGCGCATGGGTTTGCCCATTGGTGGCCATCGATACGTCGATCACGGTGCCGGTCACGCCTTCGCGGTCGTAGCGTTTGTGGATCTGCATGGTGTAGTGCTCCCTGCTTTCCACGTACTCCACGCGGTAGACGATGGGCAGGATGCGCGTGCCGCATTCCGGATCGACGATCTCCATGCGGAATTTATTGTTCCAGTGTTGTTCCAGGCCCGTCCTGGCGACTTCCTTGACGTACTTGATGACGGCGGCGCGCTGCTTGGCCCGCGTGGCGGCCTGTGGGGTACCCTTCTCGCGCGCTTCCAGCGCCTGGTCTTCGGCCGACAGCACCGTCACCACCTTGACGCGCAATTCGGCGATGATGCTGGTATTCGACTTGACGGGCACGTAGATCTTGTAGCGCACGGTGTCGAAATAATTATGCGGCGCGCCATTGGTGCCGAAAGTATTGTTGTAGCGCGGCACGCTGGAGACATCGATCTCCTTTTCGTAGTCGGCGATCCAGCAGGCGGGGCGCTTGATCAGCACTTCCTTGCGCTGCTTGTTGTCGACGGGGCTGGTGCTCGACGTACCCGTTTCCTTGAATTTCGGCTCGGGCTTGGGCGGCGCCTTGGCCGTCGTGCCGGGCGCGGGCGCCTTGGCGCGCGTATCTGGCGCGGGTGCGGGGCTGTCCGGTGTCTCGGGCAACTCGCCCGGCGATTTGAGCAGTTCGATCACCAGTAGCTCGACGGCGGCAGCCGCCACGATGTGGGTCAAGCCCCTGGCGTCCGTCATGCCCGTTTCGATGCTGCCGTCGGCGCGCTTGACGCGGTACGGCTGGCGCGGCATCAGTTCGCCCGTGTCGCGGTCTTTCAGCACGAAGCCTTCGTCGAACAGTTTCAAGCGGCTGTCGGGCAGCGGCGGCAGGCCGGCGGCGACGCTGGCGCCGCCGTTGAAGACATGCTGCCCGCCCTTGACCGTGAAATGACCGGGGCAGCGGAAGGTGATGTCGCCGCCTTCGAGCGTGATCGACGATTGTCCCGCCTGCAGGACGATTTTCTGATTGGCCTTGATGTCGATGCTGTCGCTCACGGAGATCACCGTGACGGCTTGATCGGCGAGGATTTCCAACTGGTCGGTATGCGCTTCGAGCGAGACGGGGCCGTTGCCCGCGACGGCCTTGATGCCGCCTTCCTGGCTGAACAGCGTGGCCGCGTTGGCCGCCACCGAGGCGACCGTCTGGCCAGCCGTCATGTGCAGGTCGGCCTGCGCCGTCCAGTGCAGCTGCTGGCCCGCGAACAGCACGGTCGACGCGGGCGTGGCCCAGTTGATGCTGCTGGGCGACTCCATCACCACCAGCGGCTGGGCGTAGCGTTCCACGGGCTGCGCCGCATCGGGCGCGCGCGTGCCGCTGCCCGCCTTGCTGGCTTCCTGGCCGCCGACAGCGGCCTGGTACTTGCCATCCTGTTGCGGGTCGATCTGCGTCGCCATGTCCAGCTGTGCCTGGTTCGCATCCTTGCTGACGAGGGCGTTTTGCTGGCTTGCCGACGTCGCCACCGTCTTGCTCAGTTCACAGGCGCCGCGCAACAGGGCCAGCGCTTCTTTCGTGTCGAGCTGGCTCGAGGTCACGCCGGCCCCCTGGCGCGCGCGCGCCGTGGTCGAGATCAGCATGCCTTCGCCGGCGCGCAGCATGGCCCAGGCATCGGTGCGCAATTCAAAGCCGCTGCCGCGGTAGCTGCCCCGTTGCGCCGAGCTGGCGCCTTGCTGCACCAGGTAGCCCAGATTGAGCTCGGTGGCGGCGCTGCTCGAAGCGAGCCGGGTGCGCAGCTGGCCCTGGGTATCGTCGAGTACCCACTGGTTGTAGCCGGCGCCGTCGAAATTGTGGCTGTGCATGCCCGACAGGACGCCCGCGTGGTTGACGCCCGAATCCTCGCCGGCCGCATATGGCGGCGTGTCGCTGCCCGTGTAGAGCTGGGCGACGACCAGCGGGCGGTCCATGTCGCCTTCGATGAAGTCGACCAGCACTTCCGTGCCGAGGCGCGGCGTGAATTGCGAACCCCAGTTCGGGCCGGCCAGCGCTTCGGCCACGCGCACCCAGGCGCCGGAGGCCTCGTTGCCGGGCGCGTTGCCCTGCGCGTCGGTATTGTGCGCCAGGCCGCCCGGATTGGCGGCGCTGCCGCGCTGCCAGGCGAACTGGATGCGCACCTGGTGGTCGCGGCCCGTGGTGGCCACGCTGTCGGCCAGCCCCACCACCAGCGCCGTCTGCGGGCCCAGCGCCACGGCCGGCGCGCGCGCGGCGGTGGCGCGTGGCACGATGGCCACGCTGGTGCGCACGCAGCCGAAGCGGTTGCGGTAGGTGCCCGGTTCGATCTGGCCGGCGATCCAGTCGGCCACGCCGCCCAGGCCGGCCTTCTTGGCCAGCGTCGACAGCATGCCGCCCAGACTGGCGCCGGCTGTTCCCGCATTGTTGCGCGCCTGGTGTTCGGCCCACAGCACGGTGAAGGCGTTGGCGCCATCGGCATGCTGTTCGTGCTGCAGCAGGCGCATGGCGTGGCCGGCGGCCAGGCGGCGCACGGCGCCGGCGCCGTCGAACTGCTTGTTGTCCAGTTCCAGCGCTTGCAGCATGCGCTCGCTGTGCGGCCCGGCCGCCGCGCGGTCGGCGTGCCGGCGTTCGCCGGCGCCGTCATACAAGGCCAGCTGCGGCAATTGCCCCGCCTCCAGGCTGGAAACCTGCTCGGCGGCGGGCGCCGTCACCTGTTCCGGATGCCAGCTGCTGATGCTGACGGCATTCGACCGCACCTGGCGGCGCGCGCCGAAGCGGTCGATGGCGTCGTCCGTATCGGTGGCGCGCACGCCGTGAAAGCGCATGTCGGCGCCGCCCGGCGTCTGCGGCGCGGCGGCCTTGCTGTCGAAGATCACCAGTTTGTGCCTGGCCTGCGCGTCGCCATCGCCGCCTTCCTGCGCGCCGCCGGGCTGGTCGTGCTCGAAGCGCCAGCTCAGGCCTTCCGCCGCCAGCAGGCGCGCGAAGAATTCGAAGTCGCTTTCGCGGTACTGGGTACAGATGGCGCGCGTGGCCAAGGCCTGGCTGACGTCGAATTCGAAGCGCAGCTGCGGGTAGTCGGCAAGCAGCTCGGTGACGATGTCGCGTGCGTTCTTGTCCTGGAAAATATAGCTGTCGCGGCGCAGCTGCAGCAGCGCCAGGGCCGGCTCGAGGCGCAGCCGGTAGCGCGCCACGCCGCCGTCGGCGCCGATCCAGGCGCAATCGGTGCAGATGCCGTGCCAGGCGCGCTGGCTGCCGTCGGGCTGCAGCAGGCACAGCGTCATTTCCTCGCCGATGAAGGAAGCCAGGTCCAGGCTGGCCGCGGTGCTCAGCGCGTCGACCTCGAAGCGGAACAGTTCATTGACGGCCTCGCGGCCCTCGAACTGTTCCGCCATCAGCGATTCCGGCTGCCCGGACTGCTGCGCCGTGGCCAGGGTGATGAGCCGCGCATGCTGGCTCAGGCCTGTGCCGAACTGACCCGTCGCTGCGGGGCTTGCTTGTGCGTCGCTCATCACGGCAGGGTAATGCTCAGGTTAGCCACGCGCGGCGCCAGCTTGACGATGTCGTTGTAGGCATTGATCTGCGCTTGCGTCTGTTTGGCCAGCATGGTGCGCAGCCCCAGGTAGCCCATGGCGCAGATCAGGGCGAACACCGAACACAGCACCCAGACCGGCACGTTGTTGCGCAGCTTGTGGATGATCTGGTCGGGCCGCTCCGCATGCGGGGCGAAGCCGGTTTTCTTGCCCTTCATCTGGGCGATTTCGTCGCCCAGGCGCGCCGTCAGGTAGTTGAGTTTTTCCGGGCCTTCGAGGATGTAGCGGCCCTGGAAACCCAGCAGCAGGCATATGTGGAAGACTTCGAGCGCCTGCAGGTGCTCGCTGCCGCGCGCGCGCAGCGCTTCGAGACGGATGAAGAAGTTTTCGCCGGCCAGCTGGTCACCGAACAGCACCAGCTGCAAGGGCCGGCGCGCCCATTCGTCGCGGATGCTGTAGGGCGAGCGCAGGATGATTTCATCGACGGCCGCGCAGAACGCATATTTTGCGGCGTCGATGTCGTCCGCCGACGCGCCCTGTTTTTTCGCGCCGCGGCTGAACTCATCGAGGAAGTGCGTCATCTTGCTGATGAAATCGGCATTGTCTTGCGGCCCGCTGCCGTTCTTCAGCATGAAGAGGGCGTAAAAGCCGTCGTACATCAAGTCCATCAAGGTGTGTTCGGTGCCGGGACCGGCAGCCATGCTGGAGGCATAGGCGGCCTGGCCGCCGGACATCAGGGAAGGGGTAGCGCTGGAGTGCATCGTTGGACCTCAGGAAGTGACGGCGACAAGTTCGAGTTTCAGTTCACGCATGCCGGAAGGGACATACACCAGCAGCGACTGCGCCTGCAGCATGCGTTCGTACATCTGCCCCTTGGCCTCGATGGTGAAGTAAAACATGTCGGGGCGCACCGGCACGGCGGCCGGCACCTGCGGCGCATGCTGCAGGCGCACTCCGGGCAGGGCGGAGAGCACGAATTTTTCCACATCGTCCGGCGCGCCCACCTTGAAGCGCAGCGGCACCACGTCGACCAGTTCCACGCCGGCCATGTCGGCCGACACGCCCAGGTAGAACGCCGTCTTGGCATCGATCTTTTCCGAGTCGAGCTTGCCGTGATGGTAGGACGGTTTGGTTTCCGTCAGCGCGATGGCGAAGTATTTCGACGAGATCACGGTGTCGAGCAATTCGCGGATCATGGCGTGCAGCTGGGCGAACGCGGGACCGGGATCGGCATGCCGGTACGGCGGCAGGTCGGCCAGCGCATGGCTTCTTGAAAAGGTCATCAAGCCGCCCGCCAGGCCCAGCAGCTGTTCGTACAGCCGCTCCGGATGCAGGGCCGGATGATGGAAATAATGGCTGAGCGAGGCGTAGGCCGCGCTGGCCGTATGCAGCAGCCAGAACGAGGACATGTCGCCGGAGCGGAACTCGATCACGCTCTTGCTCGGCTCGCGGTGATGCCCATACAGCGCGTTGACCTTGGCCTGCAGCGCGTCGATCAGGCGGCGCAGCTGCAGGAACAGCAGGGGCGCGCTGCGGATGGACAGGCTGGGCGGCACGAAGGCCGGATCCTGCTCGAAGCCGCCCGTCGACAGGCGCCGCAGGCGCAGCAGCGGGAAGCTGACGTAGGAATCGCGCGGTTCGGCATCGGCGACCAGGCGCAGGGTTTTTTTCAGGTAGGTCAGTTCGGCCTGCGCGGCCTGGGTGTACAGGTCCGGCGTGCTCAGATTGGCCTGGGCGTAGCGCGCCGCGTTGTTGGGCTGGCCGCTGGCGGCGAAGTTGCCGCCGAATGGCTTGAACGCCGGCAAGGCGGCGTGAAAGGTCACCGATTGCAAGGACGACGGCACGTTGCCCAGGTCGAGCGCGTCGGGCAGTTCATCGCTCCCGGCGGCGTTGTAGATTTCGCCGTCCTGGAAGACCAGCGACAGTTCCAGCAGGCGCAAGCTGTTGTTGGCCAGCGCATCGCGGTCGATCTGCAACTGGTTCACGCCCCACGCATACGGATGCAGCGCCTTGACGCTTTCGTGCAGGCGCTGCTCGTGGTACTGGTCTTGCTGCTGGAAATGCTGGGGCCGCAGGAACAGCCCTTCGCCCCATAACAATTTGTTTGCCATGCTCATGGATTGCCCTCTATGCCAGACACAGTGAGGCGCGGCAGCGACTGAAAATCATGCTTCGCATCGCGCAAGGTGGTGCTTTTTTCGCAACTGCAAGAACCTTAACATTATCTTGAATAATGGCGCGTACTGTACGTTTTTGGCGTGAGTAGTGTGAGTTTTCGCGTATTTTCTATTGAACGCAGTATTTTTTCAAATCATGCTACGCTCCGAAAAATAGATAATTAGCAACTATAAAAAGCAACTTTTCAGTCCACCAAACAGTCTTCTTTTTTGAAGGAAAGCCCAACATGACACGCTCGGTTTCGCTACGCACGCTTGCAGTAATCGCCTGTGCTTTTGCCCTCAGCGCCTGCAGTACGGCGCCGGTGGCCAAAGCGCCGCCCGCCGCGGCGCCGCCGACGCTGGAGGAGCTGATGGCCAAGGCCACGCAGGCCGTGGACACGGGCAACAAGGCGGCGGCGCTGGCGCTGTGGCAGGAGGCCGCAGCCGCCGCGCCCGCCGACAAGCAGCCCTGGGTGCGCATGGCGCAAAGCCGCTACGATGCCGGCCAGTATGGCGAAGCCATCCTCAACGCCCAGGAAGTGCTGGTGCGCGATCCTGCCGACAAGCTGGCCAACAGCGTGATCGCCATCAGCGGACTGCGCCTGTCGACGCGGGCGCTGGCTGACCTGAGCCGTCAGAACAACCTGTCCGGTCCGCTGCGCGCGGAATCGCAGGATCTGGCCAAGCTGCTGCGCGAGAGCCTCGGCGAAACCGTGCTGGTGCCGCCGCCGGACAAGCCGCCCGTGCGCGCGTCGCGCAAGCAGCCAAGCAAGCGCACTGCCGACGAGGGCAGCGCCAATCCATTCAATGCCCTGAAGTAGTCAGCCAGGCACAGCTACGCCGCAGTTCAACAGGCGCATCGCCGATGCCGCCAATATTTGGAAGGGGATGTCATGTCGAAGAAAGATAGTGTGCAGAAGCGCTTGCAAAAGGTACGCCCGCCACGCGTGCAGATGACGTATGACGTCGAGATCGGCGACGCCATCGAAAACAAGGAGCTGCCCTTCGTGGTCGGCGTGGTCGGCGATTTCGGCGGCAATTCCGAACTCGAACAGAAGCGCCTGAAGGACCGCAAGTTCGTCGATATCGACCGCGATAATTTCGATGAAGTGATGAAGGGCATCGAGCCGCGCGCCACCTTCCGCGTGCCGAATGAACTGGGCGCCGGAGGCGACCAGTTTGGCGTTGAACTGAAATTCCGCTCGATCGCCGATTTCCGCCCGGAAGCGGTGGTCGGGCAGGTCGAGCCGCTGCGCAAGCTGCTCGAAGCGCGCACCAAGCTGGCCGACCTGCGCAACAAGCTGGCCGGCAACGACAAGCTGGAAGACATCCTCAATGACGTGCTCAACAGCACGGAAAAACTGGCCCAGCTGGAACAACATTCGCACGTCAGGAAAGATTGATATGTCCGCACAACTGACCCCCGCATTGAGCGCCGCCGGCGCCGCCGAAATCGATTTGCTCGACCAGATCGTCGAGCAGAGCAAGGTGGCCAAGTCCAGCGTCGAACACGCCCGCGCCAAGGATCTGATTTCCGAACTGGTGAGCCAGGTCATGGATGGCACGGTGGTGGTATCGAACAACCTGGCCGCCACCATCGATGCCCGCGTGGCCGAACTGGACCAGCTCATTTCCGCGCAGCTCAGCGCCATCATGCACGCGCCCGAATTCCAGAAGCTGGAAAGCAGCTGGACGGGCCTGCATTACCTGGTGAAGAACACGGCCACCGGCACGAACCTGAAAATCAAGCTGATGAACGCGACCAAGCGCGAACTGGTCAAGGATTTCCAGAGCGCGCTGGAGTTCGACCAGTCGACCATGTTCAAGAAGGTCTACGAAGAGGAATTCGGCACCTTCGGCGGGGCGCCGTTCGGCACCTTGCTGGGCGACTTCGAATTCAGCCGCCAGCCGGAAGACATGTATTTCATCGAACAGATGTCGCATGTGGCCGCCGCCGCGCACGCGCCGTTCATCTCGTCCGCGTCGCCGGAACTGTTTGGCCTGGAAAGCTACAGCGACCTGGGCAAGCCGCGCGACCTGGCCAAGGTATTCGACACGGTCGAGTATGCGAAGTGGAAATCCCTGCGCGAATCGGAAGACTCGCGCTACGTGGGCCTGACCTTGCCCCGCTTCCTGGGCCGGCTGCCGTTCAATCCGCTCGATGGCGCCACCGTCGACGGCTTCAATTTCGTCGAGGACGTCGACGGCACCGACCACCAGAAATACCTGTGGTGCAATGCCGCCTACGCGTTCGGCACCAAGCTGACGGCCGCCTTCGAGGATTACGGCTGGTGCGCGGCGATCCGCGGCGTGGAGGGTGGCGGCCTGGTGGAAGACTTGCCGACGCATACCTTCAAGACGGACGAGGGCGAGGTGGCGCTGAAATGCCCGACCGAGATCGCCATCACGGACCGCCGCGAAAAGGAATTGAGCGACCTGGGCTTCATCTCTCTCGTGCACTGCAAGAACACGGACTATGCCGCGTTTTTCGGCGCCCAGTCGGCGCAGAAGGCGAAAAAATACAATACCGACGCCGCCAACGCGAACGCCGTGCTGTCGGCGCAGCTGCAATACATCTTCGCCGTGTCGCGCATCGCCCACTACATGAAGGCCATGATGCGCGACAAGATCGGCAGCTTTGCCGCCGCCTCCAACGTGGAAGATTTCCTCAACCGCTGGCTGACGCAGTACGTGCTGCTCGACGATAACGCCAGCCAGGAACAGAAAGCCCAGTTTCCGCTGCGCGAAGCCTCGGTGCAGGTGGCGGAAGTGCCGGGCCGGCCCGGCGTGTACCGCGCCGTGTCCTTTTTGCGTCCGCATTTCCAGCTGGACGAATTGTCCGTTTCACTCCGTTTGGTCGCGGAGCTTCCGCAGTCGACCAAATCGTAATGTATTTTTCTTCACACCCTTGAAAGGAATGACATGGCAATCGACGTATACTTGCAAATTGATGGCATCAAAGGCGAATCCACGGATAACAGCCACAAAGATTGGATCGAGTGCAAGTCGGTCCAGTGGCAGGTGTTGCAACCCAAATCGGCGACCGCCTCGACAGGCGGCGGCCATACCGCCGAACGTACCGAGCACAAGGATATCGTCATCGCCAAGATGGCCGATCTCGCCAGTCCCTTGCTGCTGCAGACGTGCTCCTCGGGCAAGACCATCCCGAAAGCCAAGCTCGAGTTCCTGCGCGCCGATGGCCAGGGCGAGCGCATCAAGTACTTCGAAATCGAACTCGAGAACGTGATGATCAGCAGCGTGGCGCCATCGGTGGCCGCGGGCGACATACTCGGCGAAGACCTGGCGCTCAAGTATTCCAAGGTCAAGTGGAAATACACCCAGCAAAAAGTGGGTGGCGGTTCGGGCGGCAACACCTCGGGCGGCTGGGACCTGTCGGCCAACAAGACGGCCTGATCGTACCTGACCGCGTACGCCAGCGGCGCGCTGCCGCCGCTGGCTTTCCTGGCCGCCGGCAGCGGCGTCCATGCCAGCCATGAAACGGGAAACCCATGAAAGGTTTTACGCCGGGCCTGTTCGACCGCCTGATGGATACGCCCGTGCACGGCGCCTCCAGCGGCACCGTCTCGCGCCTTTCGCTCGAGGACTTGAAAGACACCGTGGCGCGCGATCTCGAAGCGCTGCTCAACACGCGCGCCGTGCTGCCCGAGGCGCTGCTCAAACCCTTTCCCGAATGCGGCAAGTCGATCATCACGTACGGCTTGAACGATTTCGCCGGGCTTAGCCTGTCGAGCACGGACGACCGCGCCTATATCTGCCAGTGCCTGGAAAAGGCCATCGCCCGCCACGAGCCGCGCTTGCGCCAGGTACGCGCATCGCTGGAAATCGAGGAAGGCTCGATCAACCGCCTCAATTTCGCCATCAGCGCGCTGCTGGTGGTGCATGCGGCGCACGAACCGGTCAGCTTCGACGCCATCCTGCAGCCTTCCAGCCTGCATTACACGATCAGCAAGGGACGCCGCGCCGCGTCCACGGGAGCCTGAGCTTGGACGAATTGCTGCCTTATTACGAGCGCGAACTGGGTTTCCTGCGCCGCTATTCGCGCGAGTTTTCCGAGCGCTACCCGAAGATCGCCGGCCGCCTGCTGATGGGCGGCGAAGTGTGCGAAGACCCGCACATCGAGCGCATGATCCAGTCGTTCGCGCTGCTCAATTCGCGCATCTCGAAGCGTATCGACGACGATTATCCCGAATTTACCGAAGCGCTGTTCGAAGTGCTGTATCCGCATTACCTGCGGCCGTTTCCGTCGTGCTCGATCGCGCGCATGGATTACGCCGCCGCCGCGGCGCAGCTGACGGCGCCGGCGGAAATCGCCCGCGGCACGGAGCTGACGACGCGCCCCGTGAAGGGCGTGGCCTGCACCTTCCGCACGGCCTACCCCGTGACGGTGGCGCCGCTGGCGCTCACGCACGCGGCTTTTTCCGCCATCATCGAGGCGCCGGAACAGGTGCTGCTGCCGGCGAATGCCACCTCGGGCGTGCGCATCACCATCGAGTCGAGCGCCGCGCAGCTGTCGCCGGGCCAGCTGGGACTGGCGTCGCTGCGCGTGTTCATCGATGGCCAGCCCTCGTTTTGCGCGGCGCTGCGCGACGCCCTGTTCATGCGCACCGTGAAGGCCTACGCCGAGGCGGACGGCAGCGGCAGCTGGGTCGCGCTCGACGGCATTCCGGTGCGCAGCGCCGGCTTTGCCGAGGACGATGCGCTGATCCCGTTTTCCGCCCGCTCGCATCCGGCCTACCGGCTGCTGACCGAGTATTTCTGCTTTCCCGAAAAATTCAATTTCTTCGACATCGACCTGGGCGCGCTGTGCGCCGCGCTGCCGTCCGGCTGCCGCCGCATCACCTTGCATCTGGCGCTGAGCGGCCTGCGCACCGATTCGAACACGGCGCGCCTGCTGGGGACGATGAATACGCACAACCTGCTGCTGGGATGCACGCCGGTGGTCAACCTGTTCCGCCAGCGCGGCGAGCCTATCCGGCTCACGCACACGGCCGCCAGCTATCCCGTGCTGGCCGATGCGCGCCGCGCCTATGCGTTCGAGGTGCAGTCGATCGACTCGGTCAAGCTGGTGCGGCAGACGCCGCAGGGCGAATCCGTGGTGGAATTTCGTCCCTTCTATTCGCTGCGCCATGGCGAGACCCCGGCCAGGGATGGCCATTACTGGGTCATGCGGCGCGACGAGATCCTCGCTGGCAAGAGTCCCGGCTACGAGACGCAGATCTCGATCGTCGACATCGATTTCGATCCGGCCGCGGTGGAAACGGACACGCTCAGCCTGGAGCTGAGCTGCACCAACCGCGATTTGCCGGCGCAGCTGACCTACGGCTTGCACGGTGGCGACCTGTTCCTCGAAGGCGGCTCCAGCGTGCGCAGCATCAGCCTGCTGCGCAAACCCAGCGAGTCGCACCGTTTCGAACGGGGACGGGGCGCCCACTGGCGCTTGATTTCGCATCTGGCGCTGAATCACCTGTCGCTGGCCGGCAGCGGCCTGGAAGCGTTCCAGGAAATGCTGACCCTGTACGACTTGCCGCGCTCGGCCACTTCGCAGCGGCAAATCCGCGGCATCACGGCCATCGCCCACCAGGCCGTCAATGCCTGGCTGCCGGGCAATCCCTTCGCCTGCCTGGTGCGCGGCGTCGAAGTGCGGCTGACGATAGACGAAGAGGCCTTCGTCGGCAGCGGCATCCACGCCTTTGCGCATGTGATCGAGTGCTTCCTGGGCTTGTATGTGCATGCGAACAGCTTCACGCAACTGGTGGTGCTGGCCAAAAAATCAGGAGAGGAGCTGTGGCGATGCAAACCACGCAGCGGCGATTCGAGCCTAGTGTAATCGAGCGCCTGTTTGCCCAGCCTTGCCGCTTTCAGTACTTCCAAGCGGTACGCATGCTGGAGCTTTGGCTCAGGCGCAACGGCTTGCCGCACGACGATGCGGTGGCCAGTTTCCTGCGCTTCCAGAATTCCGTCTCGCTCGACTTCGCCCCCAGCCAGATCGAAGCGCTGGCGCCGGAACCGCGCGAACTGGCCACGGACGCCAGCGCTCTGGGCGCGGCGCTGCGCGGCGGGCAGCTGAAATACGTGCGCGTCACGCCGGCCTTCATGGGCTTTCTCGGCGTCGCCGGCGCGCTGCCGCTGCACTATACGGAACGCATCGCCACGCACCAGCTATATGAAAAGGATGAGGGGCCGCGCGCCTTCCTCGACACGTTTTCGAACCGCGCCCTGGCCCTGTTCTATGAAGCGTGGCGCAAATACCGGCTGGAACTCAAATACCAGCTCGACGGCAAGGACCAGTTCCTGCCGCTGCTGCTGTCGCTGGCGGGGCTGGGCAACGCCTCGCTGCGCCAGCGCCTGGCGGGGGACGGCGCCGGCGTGCTCGATGAGTCGGTGGGCTACTTTGCCGCCGCCATGCGCCACCGGCCGCCGTCGGCCGTGCTGATCGGCCAGGTGCTGTCCGAGTATTTCGGGCAGCGCATCGCCGTCAGCCAGTTTGTCGGCTGCTGGTACGACGTGCCGCGCGAGCAGCAAAGCACGCTGGGTGGCAGCAACGCCCTGCTGGGCGCCACCGCCATGGTCGGCGCGCGCGTCTGGCAGCGCGACCTGCGCCTGCGGCTGACCATCGGCCCGCTGGCCCGCTGCCACTTCGACGCCTTCCTGCCTGGCGGCGCGGCCGCCCTCGCGCTCGAGAAGATGCTCGCCATGTTCACCGGCTTGTGCCTGGAATACGAAGTGCAATTGGTGCTGCGCGCCGCCGACGTGCAGGGCATAGCGCTGGCGGTGCCGCGCAGCGGCGGGCGGCTGGGCTGGGACAGTTTCCTGATCACCGGCGGCGAGGCGCGCGACCGCGCCGATGTCCGCTATGAATTGCATGCGCCGGCCTGAGCTCGCGCTTCTCCACCGATTTCGTTAACCATCACCCGACAAGGACCGCCGCCCCATGAGCATCAACCTGAAAACCCTGATCAGCAAGTTGAACGACACCTGCCGCACGGCCGCCACGCGGGCGGCCAGCCTTTGCGTCGGCCTGGGGCAGTATGAAGTCGACCTGGAGCACGTCTTCCTCGCGCTGCTGGAGCAGCCGCGCAGCGATTTCGTGCTGATAGCGCGCAGGAGCGGCGTCAGCGTGAGCATGCTGGAAGCGGATTTGCGCGCCGAAGTGGCGCGCCTGCAGACGGGCAACACGCGCACGCCCGTGTTTTCCGTGCGCCTGCCCAAGCTGTTCGAGCATGCCTGGCTGATCGCTTCGCTCGATTTGCGCGCCGGGCGGCAGGTGAGCATCCGCAGCGGCCACCTGCTGCAGGCGCTGCTGACCGAGCCGGAACTGGCGCAGCTGGCCTACCGGGGTTCGGCGCTGTTCCACGAATTCAAGCTCGACGAGATCAAGCACGGGCTCGACAAGCTGACCGAGGGGTCGCAGGAAGCCGGCGAGGCGGCGACGGGGCAGGAGGATGCGGGCGACGCCGGCGGCGATCCCGTGGGGGAACTGGCCGGTGCGGCGGCGTCGAAAACGCCGGCGCTGGATCAGTTCACCGTCAACCTGACGGCCCGCGCGCGCGCCGGCAAGGTCGATCCCGTGATCGGGCGCGACATGGAAATCCGCCAGGCGATCGACATCCTGATGCGGCGGCGCCAGAACAATCCCATCCTGACGGGCGAGGCGGGCGTCGGCAAGACGGCCGTGGTGGAGGGCCTGGCGCTGCGCATCGTGCAGGGCGACGTGCCCGACATTTTGCAGGGCGTGGAAATCCACACGCTGGACATGGGCCTGCTGCAGGCCGGCGCCAGCGTCAAGGGCGAGTTCGAGAACCGCCTGAAAAACGTCATTGCCGAAGTGGGCAAGAGCGCGCACGCCATCATCCTTTTCATCGACGAGGCGCACACGATGATCGGCGCCGGCGGCAGCGCCGGCCAGAACGATGCGGCGAACCTGCTGAAACCGGCGCTGGCGCGCGGCGAGCTGCGCACCATCGCCGCCACCACTTGGGGCGAATACAAAAAATATTTTGAAAAGGATGCCGCGCTGGCGCGCCGCTTCCAGGTCGTCAAGATCGAGGAACCGAGTGAAGAGCTGGCGTGCGCCATGTTGCGCGGCATGGCGCCGCTGATGGAACAGCATTTCAAGGTGCGCATCTTCGACGAGGCGATCACCGAGGCCGTGCGCCTGTCGCACCGCTACATCGCCGGCCGCCAGCTGCCGGACAAGGCCATCAGCGTGCTCGATACGGCTTGCGCCAGGGTGGCGCTGGGGCAGAGCGCCACGCCGGCCCTGCTCGACAGCGTGGCGCGCCGGCGCGAGCGCATCGATGCGGAAGCCTCGGCCCTGGCGCGCGAGGAGAGCGGCGGCGCGCGCCACGGCGCGCGGCTGCAGCTGCTCGACGCCGAACGCGGCGCCGCCACGCAGGAACACGCGCAGCTGGCCGCGCGCTGGGACAGCGAAAAGGCGCTGTCGGAACAGATCCAGGCGATCCGCCGCCAGCTCGAGGAGGGCACGCCGGCCGACGCGGGCCAGGGACGCGAGCTGCTGGCGCTGCAGGCCGAGTTGGCGTCGCTGCAGGGCGAGACGCCGCTTGTGCCGGTGCAGGTCGACGGCCACGTGGTGGCGGAAATCGTCGCCGGCTGGACCGGCATCCCGCTGGGCAAGATGGTCAAGGATGAACTCAAGACGGTGCTGCGGCTGAAGGATTTGCTGCAGGAGCGCGTGCTGGGCCAGTCCCACGCGATCGAAGCCGTGGCGCAGCGCGTGCGCACGGCGCGCGCCAATCTGGACGACCCGGACAAGCCGAAGGGCGTGTTCCTGTTTGTCGGCCCGTCCGGCATCGGCAAGACGGAAACGGCGCTGGCGCTGGCCGACGTGCTGTATGGCGGCGAGCGCAAGCTCATTTCCATCAACATGAGCGAATATCAGGAAGCCCACAGCGTGTCGGGCTTGAAGGGTTCGCCGCCCGGCTATGTCGGCTATGGCGAAGGCGGCGTGCTGACCGAAGCGGTGCGCCGCAATCCGTACAGCGTGCTGCTGCTCGACGAGGTGGAAAAGGCGCATCCCGATGTCATGGAGCTGTTCTTCCAGGTCTTCGACAAGGGCGTGATGGACGATGCCGAGGGACGCGAGATCGATTTCAAGAATACCATCATCATCCTGACCTCGAACGTGGCGTCGGCCAGCATGATGCAGGCGTGCCTGAACCTGCCGCAAGAGCAGCTGCCGACGCCGGAGCAGCTGGAGCTGGCCATCCGCCCGCAGTTGCTGAAGGTCTTCAAGCCCGCGTTCCTGGGGCGCCTGAAGGTGATCCCCTTTTATCCGCTCGGCGACGATGTGCTGGCCCGTATCATCGGCCTGAAGCTGGGCCGGATCGCCGCGCGCATCGCCGCCAATCACCAGGCCGAGTTTATCTACGACGAGGCGCTGGTCGAGGCGGTGCTGGCGCGCTGCACCGAAGTCGATTCGGGCGCGCGCAATGTCGACAATATCCTCAATGGCAGCCTGCTGCCGGAAATCGCCGAAGCCGTGCTGGCGCGCATGGCGGAAGGGCAGGGCATCAGCCGGATCAAGGCCAGCGCCGGCAAGCAGGGACAGTTCCGGTATACGATCAAATAGGCGCCAAACCTGTTCAGTGGCCGCTGCCGGGCGCGATGCCCAGCAGCTCCTCGATGTGGGCCAGCGAGGCGCCGTCCTTGACCACGCCGCGCAGCCATTCGTGCAAATTCTGTTCGCCCGCGTTGGCGGCCTTGTCGGCGAAGTACGAGACGGGGCTGTGCGGCTCCGTCTGGCGGAAGTACTGCGCTACCTGGCGCAGCTGCGCCAGCGCCTGGGCGCGGCTTTGTAACTCTCCGGGCGCCGCCGGTGGCAGCGCCGGCACGGCGGCCGGTGCCGCCAGGCCGCCAGCCGCCACCGGTGCGGCGGCGACGCTGGCGGCAGGGATGGCGACGGCCGCGGCGGGCAGGGCCAGCTGCATCGCCTGCAGCGCCTCGCGCGCCAGCGAAAAGCCCGGACTATCCTTGCCCAGGCGGCTATCGGCGGCCTGTTCCAGCTCGGCCAGCGCGTCCAGGCAGAACTGGGCGTCCGCGGCAAAGGCGGCGCGGAACTGCGCCGACGTGGCGCGCCGCGCCGCCTCCATGTCCACCAGCTTGGTGCCGTTGACGCCGTCCTGGTTGCTGGCGGCCCGCTTGCGCGCCGTCTCGAAGTCGATGGTCGACCAGCCGCCCGATTGCTTGTCCGTCAGCGCCATGGCGCGCACCAGGGATGGCGTGCGCGCCAGGATCCAGCTCAGGTTGCCGATGCGCTGCTCGTGGTCGTCGCCATCGGGCTGCGGGTACAGGCCCAGGTCCCAGTACTGGCGCAGCAGGCCGGCCAGCAGGCGATAGCCTTCGCCCAGGCCGCGCAAATGGTCTTGCCTGGCGCTGGCTTCGGCCAGCCAGGCGGCGAGCCGCAAGTCCTTGCTCTTTGTGCCCAGCAGGGCGGCGCAGCGCTGCTGGACGAAGGCCCAGTCGGCTTCCTTCAGGTCGGTGACCCACTCGCCCTGGTCGAGCGTGGGGTCGTCGAACTTGCGCGCCTGGCCGATGGCGTCGAAGTCGGTGGAGAAGGACAGGTCGACGCCGCATGGCTGCTCGGCGCTGATGGGAAGTAGAAGCTGGTCGGCTGAAATCATGTGTGTTCTCGGCAGTGGGGCGGATGGCTTGCTGGCGGCATGGCGGCCTTACTGGACCATGCGAAATTCGATGCGGCGGTTGCGCGCGCGGCCATCGGCGCTGTCATTGCTGGCGATGGGGCGGTCCGGGCCCTGTCCGGAAGCGCTGAGCAGATCGCCGTCGATGCCTTTGCCTGCCAGGTAGGTCTTGACCGCCTCGGCGCGCGCCTGGCTCAGGTTCTGGTTGCTGGCGCGCAGTCCTTGGTTGTCGGTGTGGCCGATGATGTCCACCTTGCGGCCCGCCAGCTTGTGCAGCGCCGCGCTCATTTCGTCGAGGATGGCGCGGCCCGACGGCGTCAGCGTGGTCTTGCCGCTCTCGAATTCGATGGTGCGGTTGGCCAGCGCGCCGTCGAGGATGTTCTGCTCGGAGGCGGACACGCGCAAGCCGTTGTTGACGGTGTACGTGGGATTGAGGCTGGTGGCGAAGTCACTGGCGATCTTTTGCCGCTGCGCCTCGTTGGCCACTTCGCCGCGCACGCTGACCACGCTGCCTTCGATCTTCAGCTGGCCGCGGCGGATCTGCTTGAGGTCCGCCGTCAGCAGCTTTTGCACATAGGCGTTCCAGTTGGCCGGCTGCGCGACCTGGCCGACGGCGATCTGGTCGACCACCTTGTCGGCGCCGTACAGTTCGCGCAGGCGCACCAGCACCGCCGCCTTGGCCGCTTCGTCCGGCACCGTGCCGCTGGCCAGGACCTGGCCCGGCTGCGGCGTGGCGGCGGCGGGCGCCGAGACAGTGGCCGCCGGCGCGGCGGCGCTTTGCGCGCCGGCGCCGGCCGGCGCGAAGACCAGGCTGAGAAGGATGGCAAGGCGGATGTGGCGCATGATCAGGTCCCGATGAAGGCGGCACGAAACGTGTCGTGCGCCGATTTGAGTGACAGATTGGCCTGCGCGAGGTAGCTAGAGGCTTTCTTGATGGCGTAGTCGCTGTCGGCGTGTTCCTCGACCCAGGCCAGATCGTCGAAGGCGATGTGGTGCTCCAGCGCCGCCTGCGGTTCCATGATGGCGTGCAGGGTCTGCGCCGAGGCGCCGCAAAAGCCCAGCACCAGCGCATGGCGGCCGCGGATGCGGGTGATGAACAGCGCCAGTTCGAAGTCGGCGCGCGCCAGGAACGGGGAGATCAGGTGCATCCAGAAGGCCGCCACCAGGTTGCGGTACAGCGGGTCGGCCGGCAGCGGCAGTTCCAGGCTTTTTTCCAGCCGGCTGGAGCTGCTGGCCATGACGGGTTGCAGCAGCATGCCCAGGGCCAGCAGCACCTGGCGCACGGAACCGCCAAAACCCGTGGGCGCCAGCAGGGCGTCGAGCGCGCCCACCGTCTGCAAGGCGAGAAAATCGTCGAAGGCGGCCTCGTAGGCGCTGCCGCGCAAGTCCAGTTCGATGCTGGCGCCCGCGGCGGCCGCCGGCAGCGCGGCGCCGGCCGCCGCGCCGCACATCTCGGCGCTCAGGGCATCGAGGCGGTTCCACAGGCGCGACAGCACCAGCGGACTGGTCGGTACAAAGCCGGCCGGCTGCGCCACTTCCATGGCGCCCATCATCAGGAAGGGAAAGCGGCGCGACGAGGCATCGCTGCTGGCGGCGATATGCCCGGCGATGGCGCGGCCGCGGCGCGGGCCGATGAAGGCGAAATGCAGCGGCGGCAGCGCATCGTAGGTGAGCTTCCAGCGCGCATCGGCAGTCATCAGTTCCATGGCGTTGGCGAGCCAGTCATCGAGCATCTTCAGCAGGGGCGGATTGTCGCCGTGCTTGATGAAGTCGCCGCGGCTGGGGATCTTGCCGAAATAGCCGATCTGGGTAACGGTAGGGCGGCTCATGGCGTGTTCCCGGCGATGGCGGTGGCCGTTTCCGGCGCGCCGATGGCGACCGATTCCGGCAGTTTCAGGCCACGGAAACCCTGGTTGCCAGCGGAGGTGGCGGCCGGCGCGGGCGCGGTCACGATCTTCAGGTTGGCCGTCACGGTGACGCCGCTGTTTTCCCAGCTCAGTTCGAATACGCCGCCCTCCTTGCGCGTGCGCCTGGCCGAGTCGATCATCTTCTTCAGGCCGAAATGCCCCGGTTCGTTCAGCAGCACCACGGTGCGCCCTTCCGGCGTAATGGCGCTGATGCGCGAGCCGGGCACGCCCTGCGGGTTGGGCCAGACCATGTGCACCCAGGGCTGCGGCTGGCCGCGCCAGCGCAGCGCCTGGCCATCGATCTCGATCGTGTATTCGGCGGCGCCGGGCGCATTCAGTGCCTGCAGGTCGAAGCGCGTTTGCGCTTCGGCGGCGCCGGCCGCCGTGGCCACGCCGTTGGCGCTGAGCGGGGCGACCCAGCCGGGCAGGCTGGCCACCACCGGCGGCGCCAGGGTGATGCCCATCGCGGCCCAGGTCCTGGCGCTGATGGCGTCGCCGCGCCGCACGACCAGCGGGCCGATGGTGGTGTTGAAGAACTTGGCGATGGCGCCTTCCGGGCCGAAGACCTGGCCGATGTCGGCATTGCTCGCCTCGATGCGCGAGTCGGGCGCGAACGGATATTTCGGCGCCAGGGTTTTCTGGAACGGTTCGAGCACCTGCGCCAGCCAGACCTTGTTGATCTCCGTTTCGGTCGGCTTGACGATGACGGCGAAGGTCTGCATCAGCGGGCGCACCAGCAGCGGGCGGATGGCCTGCTTTTGCTGGTCGCTCATGCCGGTCAGCATCTGCTCGTCCACGTACTTGAGCGCGTCGGCCAGCTCCGAGCCGTTGCCATCGAGCGTCTGCTGCATCAGCTGCTTGGCGCCGGGGCCCGTGTCGCCCTGGTTCTTGATCTGGTTGAAGCGCACGCGCAGCTTCGACAGGGCCGCCAGGTAGCCGCGCATGGGCGAGGCTTCCTTGTCGCGCGCCACCACCAGGCGCGCCACGCCGGAAAATTCGCGGCCGACGGGTCCCATCGGCATGGCGGCGCCGGCCTGGCCCGCCGCCGCGACGGCGGGCTTCTGGCGCAGCACCGTTTCGCGGAACCAGTCCATCGCCCCGCGCTGGGCCCGCTGCAAGCCCTGGCCCAGCAGCGAAGGGTTGTCCCACGAGGTTTCCTGGTACACCGTCTCGATCAGCTTGTTGAGGGGCGACGCTTGCGGATCGCCGAGGCGGTTCATCGCCTGCGCCGCGTTGTCGAAACCGTTCAATTCGCGGATGCTCACGCCCTGGAGGAGTTTCTGCCACTCCCTGGCGTAATCGGTCTTGTACAGTTCCACCAGCGCCTTCTGGATCTGTTCCGGGCTGCCTTCCAGGGTCAGGTCATCCTTCGACGCCGTCTTGAGCACCCAGTCGGCGCTTTGCAATTCGCGGTTGGCCGCTTCCTGGAACGCCTGCTGGATGTATTTTTCCCACGCGTCGCGCGTGAAGGTGCCGGGGATGGCGTAGCTGCCCAGCACCAGTTCCTTGTCCTGCTCGCCAACGATGCGCGCCACCGTCATCGACGGGAAGCGCGTGGCGGCGCGCGCCTTCACGTCCGCATACACGCGGTCGCGCGCCGGCATGCCGCGCACCACGCGGCGCAGGCTGTCGCGCGACTGGTCGGCCAGGGCCCGCTTGTTCTCGATCTGCGGCCAGGACGGATCGTCGATCTGCGTCAGATAGAACGAGATCAGGCGCTCGGCGCTGCGGATCATCTGTTCGCGCGGCATGTTGCCCCGGTTGGCGTCGAGCCAGCCGCGCCAGTAGCGGGTCAGCTGGTCGTTCAGGTGGCCGGCCTCGGCACGCGACTTGTCGCCCAGCATCAGGTAGGTTTTCAGGGCATTGTAGGCATCCTCGACATTCGTCGGCGCGGCATCCTTGAAGGGCTGGCTTGCCGCATTGACTGGCGCACTGGCTGGCGGATTGGCTGTGGTCGCGGCCGTCGTGCCGGCCGGCACGGCCGTCAGCGGCTGCAGCTGGTCGGCGCCCGCGTTTACTTCCGCCAGGAACGATTCCAGCGATTGCGCCACCGGCGCGAGCATGACTTCCTTGAGGCCGGAAAAATACTCTTCGCGCAGCTTGCGCTCCAGCAAATCGCCCTGGTACAGGCCCAGGCTGAGCGCCAGCGGCCGCTTGCTGCGGTACGCTTCCAGCTGCTCAATGCGGTCCTGCATGATTTCCAGGGCCTGGAAGCGCGACTGCAGATCCAGGCGCTTGTCCTGCACCTTGATGGCTTGCTCCAGGTCGGCCTGGACGTTGGCCGCCAGCTGGCGGTTGGCCAGGTAGGACCAGCTCCAGCCGCCCAGCGCCAGGCCGGCCAGCGTGATGGCGGTGAAAAACGTGGCATAGCGCAAGCGCGTCTTGCGCGGGCTGGCGTATTGCGCCACCAGTTCCCGGTCGGCGAAGATCACCTTGCGGAACAGGTTCAGCAGGAAGTAGCCGTGCTGGTCCTGGGCCTGGACAGCCTGGTGTTCCTGCGGCTGCGGCTTGAGGTCGAAGCGCTGCGCCACCCGCTCCGACGAGGCGGAGACGGAAGCGCCTTCCTGCAGCGCGCTGGTGAAATAGAAACCGCGGAAGACGGGCTTGAACTGGAACGGATTTTCCTCGAACAGGGTGGCGATGAAGGCGCGCAGCGGCCCTTTCACGGAACTGAATTCCAGCGGGAAGGTGAACACGCCGGGCGGCATGCGCTCGCGTCCCAGCAGCGACATGTTGGCCAGGCTGAGGTCTTTCAAGCCATCGTACAGCTCGTCGAAGCGCTGGTCGAACTGTTCCAGCACGTCCTGCTTCGAGTTGTTGACGCCGTAGGGCAGGGTGGCGCCCCAGACCTTGTCGCGTTCGGCGCGCTCGGCATCGTGGAAAAATTCGCTGAAGCCGGTGATCAGGTCGGCCTTGGTGAATACCACGTACACGGGCGCATGGACTTCCAGCTTCTCCGTCAGTTCCTGCACGCGCTGGCGCAGGTTCTTGGCCAGTTCGATGGCGAATTCAGGCTTGCTGCCGGTCAGCTCGGCAATGCTGACGGCGATGATGATGCCGTTGATCGGTGCGCGCTTGCGGTGTTTTTTCAGCAGGTTGAGAAAGCCGAACCACTCGGCGCGGTCTTCATCGTTGATGGCGTAGCGCCCGGCCGTGTCGAGCAGGATGCCGTCGGTGGTGAAAAACCAGTCGCAGTTGCGCGTGCCGCCCATGCCTTGCACGATCTTGCTGTCGACAAAAGGAAACTGCAGGCCGGAATTGGCGATCGCCGTGCTCTTGCCGGCGGCGGGATTGCCGATGATCATGTACCACGGCAATTCATACAGCGCGGCATCGCCCGACAGCTGGCCCAGCCGCGATGTCTTGATGGTATTGATCGCTTCCAGCATGCGCTTGCGGATGGCTTCGGTTTCCTCGCGCTGCACCGGGCCGGCTTTGGGCGCGGCGCCGGCCGCCTGCTGCTCCAGCATGCTGTTGAAACTGGCGCCCTCGCGCCGGCGCCGGCGGCGGCGCAGCCACCACACGATGGCGCCCAGCAGCGCCGCCGCGGCCAGGAAGGGCAGCAGCCGGATGGCTGGCCAGTCGAAAATGACGGCGCAGGCGAACAGCAGCAGGATGGCGGCCGCGATGCCGAGGATGAGCAGGCTGGTGCGTGAAGTCAGGAAGTGCCAGAATCGTTGCATCATAGTTTTATCGTGTGCAAACCGTTAAGGTGCGTGAATGGGACGTCGCTGTGTATCAGGTGGTGCTGTGACTGTTTTGCGCGGGCGGACCAATGACGAGGGCGCCGCGCTGGAGTGGATCGAGATTGCTGAAACATAAAACTTGCGCGCCGTCGTCGGCCGCCGCTTGCCGTGCCATGGCCAGGGCGGCCAGCGTCGTGACGGCGCCGCACTGGCCGCATGCGGCGCCGACGCCCAGCACCTGTTCGCCCAGGTCCAGTTGGGGCAAGAGGGCGCCGGCGCACTGCATCAGTTCGAGCATGCGGTTGGCGCGCTGGTCGGTATCGGCGCTGACCAGCGCGATGCCGGCCGCGGCCTCGTCGCCGGCCGCCGCCAGCGCCTGCCTGCCCAGGTCCGCCAGCATGTTCTTGTCGGCCGCTCCCCGCTGGCTGGCGCCTTGCGGCAGTTCGCCCGTGGCGGCGCGGTGCAGCAGGACTGGCGCCGGCTCGTCCAGCGGCGCCGCCGCGCCTGGGATGTCCAGCAGCAGCAGGCCGGCCGCGCCTTCGCCGGGAATCTGTCCATTCGTCTGGCTGGCGCTGAACAGCTGCTCCTGGCTCGCCAGGACATGCACGCGCAGCTCGCCCAGGTGCGAATCGCAGGCCAGCACGATGGACAGGCAGGGCGGCTGCGGCGGGGCCGCGTGGCCGGCAAGCTGGTTCAACAGGGCAAACGGCGCCGCTTGCCGGGTGGCCGGCTCGGTGGGTGGCAGCAATTGCTGCGCCGGCCAGCCCTGTTCGCGCGCCAGATGGCGCAGCCAGGCGTCGCCGGCCTGGTGCTGGGCGGCGCTCCACGAGGCCGGCGTCAGCAGGTGCAGCCGCAGCATGGGCCGCGCGCTGGCCGGCGAGGCCGGTGCGCCTGCGGACAGCGCATACTGCAGGGCTTCGTCCACCAGTTCGGCCAGCACCACGGCGCCCAGGGCCAGCGCGCGCAAGTCTTCCGGATTGAAGGGAAACGGTTCGCTGGCCAGGCCGGCCTGCGGATGCTCGCGCAGCCAGGTGGCCAGCAATTGCTGCTGCAGCTCTTCGTCGATGCCGTCCACCCTGGCGCACAGCAGGGGATAGCCGTCCGCATCGAGCAACTGGCTGTCGAGCGCGGGACGGCATTGGCGCGAGCGCATGGCAGCCAGCAATTCTGACGGCGTGGCGCCGCCCGGCATGCGCAGGCTGGCGGCCACGATATGCAGCGGCGCCGCCGCCGCGGGAGGTGTCGCCGCCTCGGCCTGCAGGGGCGCGGCAGGGCCCGGCGCCGCCAGGGCTGGCCCGGCCAGCAGCCTGGCCAGCACTTTTTTGCCCAGCCACAGCATGAATAGCAGGGCCAGCGGCAGCGCCAGCATGGCGCCGGCCAGCTCGCCGGGTGTCGGCATGCGCGTGCTGTCGCGCCAGTAGGCGATGGCGCCCGTCCAGCTCAGCGCAAAGACGGACACGGTCAGCAGGCAGCGTCGCAACCAGGGGCGCATCAGCGGGCTCCTCCGCATATGGGCAGGGTCGTCATGCCTGGTCGGTGGTGGCTTGCTGGCTGGCGATCAGCAGCGCCCCGCAGCTGGTCTTGTCGCCGTGGCGCGCCACGGGCTTGCCATCGACGATGAGGCTGGAGTCGCCGCTGACGATGGGGCACACGCCATGGCCGGGCAGGGGACAGGCGACCTTGTCGCCGACCCGCGCCATGCCGATGCCGCCGCTGTCGCTCACCGCCGATGCTTCCAGCACGGTGCCGCCATGCGATGTCTTGTCGCCTAATCTGATTACCGGACCCGCCATACGCGCTCCCTTCAGTGTTTTTTCATGACGCCGGGCAGGCGCAGTTCCGTATGCCCGAAATCCATCATCTTCCAGCGTCCGCCCCAGGTCATGCCGACCGATTCGGCCACTTCGCCATACAGCTGGTAGCCGCGCATGGCCCACGGATCCTTCTCGGAAATGACCAGCTTGCCATTGCGCAGGAAGGCGCAGTCGGCCGCCAGGCCGTACTGGTGCCAGCTTTGAAAAGCGGCCGCGTTGCTGACGTTGGGGCCCATGCCTGCCAGCATGTCTTGCCGCTCGGGGCTGCGGTAGCCTTCCAGCAGCGCCATCTCGTAGCCATGTTTTTCCTTCATGATCTTGAAGACCAGCAGCAGGCGCTGGGCGTACTCCACATTCAGCAAGGTCCAGTTGCGGCTGGCCGATACCAGCAGCGGACGCTCCTGGCGCACTTCTTCGGTGGCAAACACCAGCGGCGGCAGATCGACGGGCGGCACCAGCTGCTCGCCCTGCAGCAGGCTGGCCACCTGCGTATTCATTTCCCGCGTCGACACATCGTAGGCGCCCAGCATGGATTTGCTGTCGGCCATCAGGGCCAGCAGGGTCGGCAGGCTGATCGCGACCACGCCCGCGAGACACAGCAGGTAATGACGGCGCAGCAGGTCGGCCGTGCGGGTCCACAGCGTGGCGCCGCGCAGTCCCAGGCTGGCCATGCCCGTCTGCCGGCGCCTGGCCACGCGCTGCAGGCAGGCGGCGAGGCGCTGCTCCGCGCCATCGACGGCGTGCAGCACGAAATCGCGCCCGGCAGGAAACAGGATCAGCCAGCTGATCAGGCATGCCAGGATGAAATACAGCGCTACCGCGAGTAGGAACACGCTAACCTCAATCAATAAATGTTTGGCTGCGGGGAACGGTGCTGTCCATCAGGGAAAACAGGGACGCGATGGATATTGCCTGGAAGTATATCTTACAAAACTGATAATTAAGGGGGGCTTTTTTCAATTGTGCGGGGGGTGCGCACTGTTGATTTTATGGCACGCGTCATGATTTTGTTGAATAGCGTAAAGTCTTGCAAATATTACAGGAGCGCACATTTTGCGAACTCATGACGATAGCCCCCGGCTCCCGGCCCGGCCCAGCCTGTTGACCCAGGCGCAGCAGGCGGAGGCCGACCGTAACCGCATCCTGACCACGCTCGAGGGTGGCAATACCGGCTCGCCCGTCAAGGCCAGGCGCGGCAGTCTGGCGCTGCGCGGGGGCATGGGCGCGGTGGCCGCGCTGCTGCTCTTGTTGGCCGCCGGCATCTGGCTGGGCCAGCGCGGAGAAAGGGCTGGCGACGACGCTGCGCCGCTTCCCTTGCCCGCCGCCACTGCCGCACCCGCCGCCGTGGCGCCGCCGCCGGCCGTCGCCAGCATCCATGACGAGGCGCCGCAGCAGAGCCTGAGCGAGATGCTTGATGCCGGCGCGACCGCAACAGCCGCCACGGCCGCTGCCGGGAACGCGCGTGCCGCGCATCCCGACGATGTGCTGAGCAAGGCGCTGGAAACGCCATCGCCGCCACCGGCTGCCGTGAGACCGGCGGTCAAGGCGCCCCGTCCTGCAGCCAAAAAGCCACCGGTGAAAGGGCCGGCTGCCACGCCCGCGCGCCGCGCCGAAGACAGCGATGTCGCCCTGCTGTCGGCCCTGCTGGCCCACACGCAGGCCGCGCCGGTGCCGAAGAAAACCGCTTCCGGCCTGCGGACCCAGTTGCAGCAATGCGCGGCGCTCAAGCGCGACGCGGCCGTGGCGTGCCGCGCACGCGCCTGCCAGGGCCATGCCGGCAACGCGCAATGCAAGGCCGGGCAAGTTGCCGCGAAAGGCGGAAAATGAGTGCCGCCAGCGCCGATCAGGTCAACGCTTCCCTGGCTGGTTTCAGCAGCGTGACGCGGCTGTATGAGCTGTCGCTGGACGGCGGCGAGGGCGGGACGTCACAGTGGCTGGTGGAAGCGTTTGTCGCCGACGAGCAGTTGCAGACCGTGGGCGCGCGCGACATCATCGTGCTGTCCACGCAGGCGAATGTGGCGCTGGCGCCGTTGCTGGGCAAGCCGGCCGCGCTGCACGCCAGCCTGGCCGATGGCACGCGCACGCAGTTTTCCGGCTATATCAGCGCTGCAGCCATGCTGGGCAGCGATGGCGGACTGGCCCGTTTCCGGCTGCGCCTGACGCCGTGGCTATGGCTGTTGAGCCAGGTACGCAACAGCCGCGTCTGGCAAGACAAGAGCGTGATCGAGATCGTCGACAGCGTGTTCCAGGCGTACGCGCCGCAAGCCGACTGGCGCTGGAGCGGCGACACGGGGCCGTTCATGGCCGAGGCGCAGCCGCGCAGCTATTGCTGCCAGTACCGCGAGTCGGACCTGGCTTTCGTCACGCGCCTGCTGAGCGAAGAAGGTCTGGCCTGGCGTTTCGAAGAACATGAGGGCGGCCATTGCCTGGTGCTGTTCGCCGACAGCAGCGCCTTGAGCGCGGTGCCGGAAGACGCCAGCAGCGCGCAAGGCGGCGGCATCCGTTTTCATGGCGCGCGGGCCATGGAACAGGCCGATTCCATCCAGGCGCTCAGCCGGGCGCGCGTCTTGCGCACGGCGGTCGCGAGCGTGCTCAGCTACGATTACAAGGCCAAGAAAGCCGTCAGCGCCAGCGTGCCGACGCGGCTGGCGCCGGGCGGAAAAAACGCGCCCGCGCTGGAAAGCTATGACACGCCGGGCCAGTATTTCTATGCCAGTGCGGCCCAGGCCGAACGCTACGCCTTGCTGCAGATGCAGGCGATCGAAGCGCGCGGCGAGCGCTGGCAGGCGCGTTCGACCGTGCGCACCTTGCGTGCCGGCACGCGCTTTACCCTGACGCAGGGACCGCTGCAGCAGGATGGCGCCGAGGCGCCGGCGCTGGTGGTGCTGCGCGTGTGCAGCGTGGGCGTGAATAATCTGCCGGCGCCCGCGCGGCAGGGCCTGGCTGAACTGTTCGGCCCCATCCCCGAATTGCTGCAGGAAAGCCTGGCTGGCCAGGCGCTGGCGCCGCGCGATATCGCGCAATGCCAGCAAGTGATCGCGCAGGCGGCCGAGAGCGGCTATGCCAACCATATTGAAGCGATCGCGGCCGATACGCCATGGCGCCCCGTGCATGACGGCGGCGACGCGCGCCACCACCCGAAACCGACGGCCTGCGGCAGCCAGAGCGCCATCGTCGTCGGCGCCGACGGCGGCACCAGCGCCAGCGGCGGCAGCGAGATCCATTGCGACAAGCTGGGCCGGGTGCGCATCCGTTTCCACTGGCAACTTGACGGCAGCGCCACCTGCTGGGTGCGCGTGGCGCAGCGCTCGGCCGGCGGCGGCATGGGCAGCCAGTTCCTGCCGCGCATCGGCCAGGAAGTGCTGGTGCAATTTCTGGAAAACGATATCGACCGGCCCATCATCGTCGGCGCCCTGTACAACGGGCAAGGCGAGGGCGGCGTCGCGCCCACGCCGGGCGGCATCACGGACAAGCCCGCGGACGCCAGCGTCTTCGAGCCGGCGCGCGACCATGCGCCATCGGCGCAGGGCAACGTGGCCGGCGGTAACAGCCCGCTCTGGCATGGTGCGGCTGGCGGCAGCGCCGGTCACCGCAACGGCGCGGCGCAATGGGGCATCCGCAGCAAGGAATTCGGCGCCGCCGGCTCCGGCTCTGGCTATAACCAGTTGCTGTTCGACGATACCGACCAGCAGGGGCGCATCCAGCTCAAGAGCAGCCATGCGGCAAGCGAACTCAATCTTGGCCACCTGATCCATGCGGCCGACAATTACCGGGGCAGCCTGCGCGGCACGGGCGCCGAGCTGCGCACGGACGCTTACGGCGCCGTGCGGGCCGGCGCCGGCCTGCTCATTTCCAGCTACCTCGTCAACCACGACGCGCAGGCGCGCGATCCGGCCGGCGACAATGCGCCCGGCATGGTCTTGCTCAAGCAGGCCGCCAAGCTGGGTGCAACCTTCAGCGCCGCCGCCGTCACGCACAAGACGGTCGCGTATGCCAGCCACCTGGGCCCGGCCAAGGCGAATGCCAGCGTGCTCGACGAAAAGGCGGCACCCTTGCCGGCGTTCCTGACCAGCGTCTCCGGCATGCTGAGCCAGGAAAATACGGCCGCCGCCAGGCGCGACGCGGCGGGCAAGCCGACCAGTCCCGGCGACGACAAGCTGCCGCACAGCAGCGACGCCATCATCGCCATCGCCGCCCGCGCCGGCCTGGGCGTGCTGGCGGGCCAGGATATCCAGCTGGTCAATGGCGAAACCACCTCCCTGATGAGCGGCCAGGACACCCAGTTCGTCGGCGGCGGCCAGTTGCGCGTGCACAGCGGCCAGGCCATCGGCGCGCTGGCCGGCGTGGTCAAGGCGGGCGAGAACAATATCGGCCTGCAACTGATCGCCGCCAAACAAGCCATCGACCTGCAGGCGCAGGCCGACGTGCTCAACGTGCAGGCGCGCGAGGAAGTCAATATCGTCAGCGCCGCCGCGCACATCGACTGGGCGGCGGCGAAAAGCATCCGCCTGTCGACGGCGGGCGGCGCCAACATCACCATCGAGGGCGGCAACATCACCGTGCAGTGCCCGGGCAAGATCACGGTGCATGCCGGCAAGAAGAGTTTTGACGGGCCATCCCGTGCAAGCTATCCACTGCCGGTAATGCCTCGCAGTATTTGCAAGGAATGCCTGTTAAATGCGGCCAGGAGCGGCTCGCCCTTTGCCGCGAAGGGGGAATGATCATGCGCGAAAACGATGGCGGGACCCCCGCGTGTGGTTTGCAGTTGCTTGCGCTGCTCGATAGTCCTGCTCTCGACAAGGGGGAGTCCCTCTACAGCTTGATTGATGGCGCCAAGTTGGATGGTGTGGCCCGTATCCGCTTGCCTGGCGATCACAGCGTTGAGTTGTATTCCCTGTTGGGTGAATTGGCTGAGCCGGACGCCCTGTACGCTGGCCCGATATTGTTGCGGCATATGCAGCGCGAGAAATGTCCCTTGCTCGCCAAATTGCTGTGCACTGCCGGCAGCGCCCATTTTATGTCGCTGATTGTTTCTGGCCAGCCCCTGCAGCAATTGTTAGAACGGCTGACCTGGTTGACAGAGGTGGTGCACGATGACGGTACCGAGTGGATCATGCGCTACTACGATCCGCTTATCCTGCCGCACTGGCTGGACGTGCTGGAAACGGCGCAGCGCAAGATTGCACTCGCAGGCATCACGGGCTGGTTGTACAAGGACGTGCGTGGGGTGCCACAAATTGTACCTGGCGAGAAAAATGAGGCGCCTGCCCCGCCTGGCAGTGAATGCATGCTTTTGACGCAACATCAATATCTCGAACTGATGCATAGAGCATCGCCGTACATGCTGATGAAGCAAATGGAGAGCGATGATCCGCAGGCGCTAGATGGTTTGCCTCCGGATCAGCGCTACGACTTTTTTTTTGAACAACTGGGCAGGGCGCAGGCATATGGATTAAGTTCGCCCACAGACTTGAAAAGTTACTGCATGTTGTCGCTCATGTTAGGTGCCGATTTTCATCTGGCGCCACTCGCCGCCATCGCTTTGCAGGCCGAAGGAACGGCGCAGTCCTTCAGTGACCGGATCCTGGCCTGGACTCCTGGGCAATGGGCTGCGCTCGAAGAAGTTTCCGCTTCTAATATGAATGCGATCCCGACATGAAAAAACTGACCTCCATCGTGTTGTGCCTATTTATTTTGGCCGCTTGCGATTCCAGGGCGAAGGAAGAACGCTTGCAACAGGAATTAAACGAGAAAACCTTCACTACGACGTCATATAACTACACGCCGTACGATATTTATTCGATCGCATTCAAGGGCATTTCACTGCCATTCAATGTCGATGAAGCGCCCAGCGGTGGTTCCATTTTTTTTCGCGACGCAAGCGAGGCGGAAATGGACAATGGTGAAAAAGTCAGTTTCAGCAGTGGAAATTGCTGTTTCATCTGGGATAGTCCTGTGGATAAACCGCTGCGCGTGCGCGTGGTCTGGAGCGTGGTTTTCGATACGACCTACCACGATGGAAAATCGAGTGTCGACTATGACGAACGCACTTCCAGGATGAGTGCTCCTGGAAGCCGCTGGTGTCAGGCTACTGTTGACATCCTGCCCGCCAAAGGGCCCGAGCGCCCAACCATCGTGCTTTTGCACTTTCTTGCCGATGGTACGGTTCAGGCACATCTGGGCACATTCAAGACGCAGGCGCCGCTTGCTGCCGAGCAGGTAAAACTGCATTCGGCGCGCCTTCCCCAAGGCCAGTTCTGCAAGCAGGAAATCGAGAATCCTTTTTATGGCATACCGCGGACACCGCACAGGGAATAGACCATGAGCAATCCAACGATACGCCGGCTTAGCGACGTCACGAAGAGTGAGCGGCTTGCGCGAGGAATTTATCGCAAGGAACTGGAAAAATGTGCGAAGGAGTCGGATTGCCGAAAGCCCGTCTGGATCAGTTGTTTTTTTGACGGAACTGGAAATAATTTCAAAAAAGATGGCAATGGCTCGCTGGCTTCGTCGAAGGTAAAGTACAGCAATATTGCGAAATTGGGAAAATTTGCGCATACGGCTGAAGATGAAAAAAACAAGACCTACGCGATATATGCGCCAGGGGTCGGCACGCCGTTTCCAGAGGTTCAGGATAGTGGTGATGGAATCGATGGGGCGCTCGGCATGGCATCTGCTGCAAAAGGGCAGGCCCGGATCAGCTGGATGCTGAAGGAGTTCAAGATGCGGGTGGACAAACACATGCCGCATGTAAATCAAATCAATGTTGCGGTGTTTGGCTTCAGCCGGGGGGCAGCCCAGGCGCGGGCTTTTGTGCGTCAGTTGGCTGGACAATGTTATCAGCAAGGAGATGGGCTGATCTGGACCAAAAGTGGCGGATTTATTCAGCCGCGTCTGGTGATCTACTTCCTCGGCATTTTTGATACCGTGGCCTCGGTGGGGTTTGGCGGCAGTCGCCTTGAGTCCGATCTCAAATATTACCTGGGGCCTGTGTGGGGCGGCGTGATGTATTTGGCGGACGAGGGCGGCCATGCGGAATGGGCCGCCGATCTGCGTATTCCACCATACGTGCGCTTCTGCGAACATTATGTCGCAGCGCATGAAGTACGGGAGAAATTCCCATCCGATTCTATTCGAATCGATCAGGCCACTGATTCAAACTGCCGGGAAACCCTTTATCCCGGGGCACACTCCGACGTGGGCGGCGGTTATGACGACATGAATCAGGAGGGACGCTCAAACGAGTTGTCGCGCATTCCGCTGTGCAATATGTATCTGTCGGCATATGCGGCGGGGGTGCCGTTCAAGTCTCCCGAAGAGGTTCTTCAGGATTATGGCTCGCTGTTTAACATCAGCAGCGAATTGCAGGGATGCTTCGACACCTACATGAAGCACGTCAGCGCAGACAAGCGGCTCGAGAAACAAGTCATCAGCCACATGAACAATTACTATCATTGGCGCTGGGGGCGCACGGAACGCCAGCGCGCGGCGCGCAAAGAACGCGAAGCCATCATCGCAAAGGGGCAGTCCGTCATGTATGCCACGCCGGATAAATACATGACCACGACGGACAGCGAATGGGAACGCGACGTGCAGAACATCGCAGAAAAGAAAACAGGCTTTTTTCGTAGTGCGACGGAACCGCTGGAAGACGCGATCTACGATGCCTGGAAAGGCAAGCTCCGAAAATCGATGTCGGTTGCGGAGCGGACTTTATTTGACAAATTCTTCGATCGTTATGTGCATGATTCTGTTGCGGGATTCAAGAATCAGATGACTGACGCCAGTATCGGCTTTGTTGAAGCCAGTCGCTGGTCCCGAAACCGGCAGTATTTCATGGGGAAACGGGGCAAGAAATATCTTTATTGGCGATATGAGGGTTCAAAACCGGAATTGGGCGGCGTAAAAGAGGCGATGCTGGTGCCGAAAGAAGCGTCGGCAGGTGGCGATACGGCGATAGCCTAGCAGAAACGGGCTTTGCCGCTATCTGGCGCGGACCGCCGCCCTGGCTTGCTTGTCGCACTCGCGCACGGCGGCTTTGCATGCGGAAAACGCTTCCAGATAGGTCACGGCGCTCTGCCGCTCTGCGACCTGTTCTGCCACCTGCTGCGTGAGCTGCATCGCTGTCGTCGCGGGCATTTTCTCCAGTTTCCTGGTGATGTCTTGTAGCGAATTTTTTTGACGCGCCAGTTCCGCGGCCAGCACGGCCTTGCGCTCGGCGGCGGGCAGGGCCGGATACAGCCGGCCATTGCCAGCCTCGACACTGCCATCGGCCGTCATCGACAGCGACGCGTGCGGGGTGCGAAATTCCAGCGCCAGCTTGCCATCGGCCTGCACGATGACCAGCAGTTCCTCGGTGGCGGTGCCGGCCGGCAGCGGCAAGGTGCGCGTTTCCGGCTTGCCGTCCGGCAGCCAGCGGTACTCGATGTTGAGCTGTGTCGGCTTCTGTGGGGCGGCTGGCAGGTAGAAACAGCAATTGGCGGCGCTGCTCATGTAAGGGTTCAGGGGATCGGTATCGACGGCGTTGGCCGGATTGCCGGCATCGCTGACGCCGACCTGGATGGAGCGGGCGCTGTAGTTCAAGGTGCTGACCGCTATCTTTGCCTCATCGGCCCCGGGCCGGTAGTCATGCTGGCCGCGCTCGCCCCGTTCGGCATGGCCTGCCAGCAGCGGACGGCGCTGCATGGACTTGATGCCGATGGCAAAGATATGGCTCAGGTAGCCTGTATCCGAGCGGCCGTCGCGCGAGTAACTTCCGCCGGGCGTGTAGTAGAGGTAGCCGATGTCCTCTATCGCCAGGGCGCGCACCTTGCCGTCCTGAGGGAATAATGCTTCCGCCAGGTAGCGATCCCTGGCGCCCATGACCTTGGCGGAGAGCACGCCGGCCCATGCCCGTTCGCCCGCGAAACGGGGAAAGACGTTGAATTCGCCATCGATGAAGGGTTTGATCTTCAGCACATCCTGTGTCATGCCCGTGACGGGATCGATGACGGAGTAAATCCCTGGGAAGGGGCCGTCGGCGGCGTGCGCAAGCGCGGGCATGGCGAAAATGAGACAGGCTGCCATCACGGCGGGTTTGTTGCTCATGCTGGATCCAATCGCATGGAGGGTGGCTGACGCTGGAATGCCACCAGGTCGGCGGGATAGAATGCGGCATCGCGATAGCTGCTGTCGTCGATATCGAGCAGGCAGGTGATGGCTGCCGCTTCCCATGACCAGTAGCCTGAAGTGACGTGTCGCGCGCGTGGCTGTCATGGTAGGGTTCGCGGCGGCTGGCGTCATACCATTTTGCCAGGTAGTCCTGCATCAATGCCGGACGCTCTTGTTTTTCTGCCGCAAATATCTTGAGCGTCTTGACATAGGGCTGGCGGCGCGTGCATGTTGGCCAGGCGGTGTCCCTGCCATCGACGGAAAAGGCCAACAGGCGTTCGACCAGCCAAAAAAGTGTGTTCGTCCAGAGTCTGCATGCTTACTCCTGAAAATCCGTGTCATGGCAGGGCTGTTTGCCTTCGACATGTCCGACATCGCCCGCCGCATTCATATCTATGCTGGTATAACGGTTTTCCTCGCGCAGTGCACGCCCATACGCAACGAGATCTGTCGGGTAGGCGAAATGATCGATACCGCTGTCATCGAGGTCAAACACAAAGGCCATTGCACCCGCTTCAAATGCCCAGTAACCGTAATAGGGAGCGTAGCCTTCGTCGCTAATGCGCAGATGGCCGTTGTACCAGCGGGGATGATCCTTCATGGCAGGGTACCACTGCTTCAAATATTTTTTAATGAGAGTTTGTGCCGCACCTTCATCGCTTTCATATACCGTCTGCAGCAACGTCTCGTAGGGCTGGCCCAGTATGCAGGTATCGAGGGCCATCTCATCGTCCACATATGCGCCAATCAGCTGTTCAAACAGGCCGTCCTGTCCTCGGTGACTGCGAAATATGCGGATGATGCGCATGACCGAGCGCTGATCGCGCAATAATATGGCGACACTTAGTAATTGCAGCGTATCTTCATAATCGGAAAGATCGCCGAAATTTGGCGCCGCCCTGTATTTGTATGGGCCATACTCGGGGTATTGCGACAATATTTCCTTTTGTTGATGCTGATCGGCTTCGTTCCATTCCGAAAACCTGTCCACGATATCGGACAGCCGTGGCGCAAGTTCCTCGATTGGCACGCCAGCGGTGTAATCCAGCATCCAGATCCAGAAATTTTCCAGATATAGGAAATGGCAAGCCAAACTGGTGTCTCCAGCGCATTCAGCTGATTCCTTGTTTCTTAGCTGAACTTGTAGCAGCGCACGTGAATTCTCCAGGGTTTTTTCATATAACTGCCGACAAAGAAATTGTTGGCGGCGGCGATCATCGAATGGTGGATTTTTCATTTTATTCGCCGCGCTCTCGTTTGGCCGATGGTTTTATCTCCACGCTGCTGTGGCGGCTCTCTTTCCGTAGCTGGCGCGCATAATCGACCAGGTCTTTGGGGTAGACCAGATGGTCGATCTGGCTGTCGTCCAGGTCAAGTAAAAAAACCGTCGCACCCGCTTCAAATGCCCAGTAACCGTAATAGGGAGCGTATCCCTCGTCCCTGATTCTCAGATGCCCGTCGTACCAGCGGGGATGACCTTTCATGGCTGGATACCACTGTTTCAGGTATTTCTGGACCAGTTTGAGTGTCTCTCTCTCATTATTTTCATAGAAAACCTGAAGCAAAGTATCATAGGGCTTTTCGAGAATGCACGAATCGAGATCTTGCTTATCTTCGACATATGCGTCTATCAATTGCTCAAATAAGCCATCCTGGCCACGGTGACTGCGTAGCACATGGATGATGCGTAAGACCGAATGTTGATCGCGCAATAATATCGCAATGCTGAGTAGTTGTAGCGTGTTCTCGTAATTTGCAAGGGTGGAAAAGTCCGGCGCTCCGTTGTATTCGTACGGCCCATAATCCGGAAACTCGAGCGCCGCCTCCTGTTGACAGAATTGATCGATCTCATTCCATTCTTCAAACCTGTCCACGATGCCGGGGATACGCGGCGCCAGTGCATCGATCGGTTCACCCGCTGTGTAGTCCAGCATCCAGATCCAGAACGCTTCCAAATACAGAAATTGATGCGCCACAGAGTTTTCCAGCGTTGATTCCACTATCTTTTTATTTGCAAGTCGGACTTCAATTAATGCGAGCAGATTTTCCCGCGTTTTATGGTAAAGATCTTCGTAGAGAAATTTCTGCCGGCGCCGTACGTCGAACGGGGCGGTGATCATTGTTTTCCCGTCGTTTTTGCTGCTCGCTGACGCAGTTCGGCGCTGGGCCAGTCGCTGTCGGCATCGAAGCGCCGCATCCAGCGCAGCGAGTCGGCGTCGTTGAAGCGTTCGTTGGGATCGTCATTCCATTGGGCGCCACTTAGCAGGCCCATATGATCATGACGTATCGGCTTGAGCAATTTGTTGAGTAATACCGGCAGCGCCGGGACACCATCTTCAACCGGGTAAAGTGACGGCTCTTCGCCCAATTCAATCCATAGCCCCACGCTGAGTTCTTCTATTTTGATGCTTGGATGATGGAGGCTGAGCTTGACCTGCTCGCGGCTGATATCCAGTTTCTCGCGCCAGGTGTCCGACAGCAGAAAGCCCCACGTGGGGGGACGGATACCTACCGCCAATTCACCGTGCATGCCGAGATAATCATCGATATCAAGTCCGTAAAAATGGGTTGTCAGAGAACGTTCCCAGACTGAGACTTCCGATCGGGAGCCATACGCCAATGGCGTCGCCATGGCAAAGCCGCTGTATACCTGCGCAGCATCAAGGATTTCAGCCGTTTGAAGGACAAATTGTCTCCAGGCGTCTTTATTTTCGAGCCACCATGACCAACGATAGTAAAACTGAATCGACGAATAGGTTCTGTTTGATGGCACCGCGTCGTCGTTCATATAGTCCCGAACTTTCCAAAAAATATCCTGCCGTGGCAGGTGAGGAAATATGATTTTTCTGATCGGTAAAATTGAAGGCGAAATAGTCTTCTTTTTTTGTTTTTCGGGCAAATTCACGCAAATCTGGCAAACGCTTTGAGCCGTAAGGGTGAGGACGTTCCGAATCGGGGTGCGTGCCAACAAGATAGGGGTTTCCCGTCAGACGCTCAAATTGCTCATGTATATCCACCATCAGCAGTGACGTATCAAGATGATGCTTGCTGTCGTAGAGAAAATAAAAGCTGACGAAAGGGCTGACATTATGTGTGATCTGGTCATTTCCATAAGATGAATTCGGCCACTCCTTGAGATCGGAAACAAATCCTTCGATATCGTCATTGCCAAGAAAACTGTCCCTTGTACTCATTATTGTTCTTCACTCCAGTACCAGATGGTTTCGCCATGTACCGCATCGTTAAAAACAGGCATGATTTGGCCCTGCTCAAAATGGCTACGGCTGTGCAACTTTGCTGGGTTTTCCCAGAAGCCTGCTTGCGGGCAGGGCAGGCCGCCCTCGACGCGCCCCTTGCGTATCAGTGGCTCTGTTTCCTGACTGGTGTAGCGGCCTTCTTCCCATAATGTTCGCGCATAGTCGACCAGGTCTTTGGGGTAAACCAGATGGTCGATCTGGCTGTCGTCCAGGTCGAGTATAAAGACGGTCGCCCCCGTTTCAAAGGCCCAGTAACCGTAATACGCGGCATAGCCTTCCTCGTTGATGTGGAGATGCTCATCGTACCAGCGTGGATGATTTTTCATGGCCGGATACCACTGTTTCAAATACTTCTGGAGCAGGGCTAAGGCAGCGTTGTCGTCTTCTTCATAGAATACTTGCAGCAGGGTGTTGTAGGGCTTGCCGATAATGCAGGTGTCCAGGTCTTGACCGTCCTCGACATATGCGCCAAACAATTGCTCGAACAGCCCATCGCGGCCACGGTGGCTGCGCAGTACGTGAATAATACGTCGCACCGAACGCTGATCGCGCAGCAGGATGGCGATGCTGAGCAGTTGTAGTGTGTCCTCATAGTCGGAAAGGGTGGAAAACTGCGGCGCACCCTCGTATTCATATGGCCCATCTTCTGAAAAATCGAGCGCCGCTTCCTGCTGATAGAGTTGAGCGACTTCATTCCATTCTTCAAATTTATCCACGATACCCGCGATGCGCGGCGCCAGTGCTTCGATTGGTTCACCAGCGGTATAGTCGAGCATCCAGATCCAGAATTCTTCTAAATACAAAAAATGATGGACGGAAGCATTTCCCTGCATTGAGTCGGTTATTCTTTTATTTTCGAGTTCAACATCTATTATTGCGAGTTGATTTTCCCGCGTTTTATGGTAAAGATCTTCGTAGAGAAATTTCTGCCGGCGCCGCACGTCGAACGGGGCGGTGATCATTGTTTTCCCGTCGTTTTTGCTGCTCGCTGACGCAGTTCGACGCTGGGCCAGTCGCTGTCGGCGTCGAAGCGCCGCATCCAGCGCAGCGAGTCGGCATCGTTGAAGCGTTCGTTGGGATCGCCGTCCCATTGGCCAAAGCCCAGCAGCGCCATGTGATCGTCGCGGATCGGCTTGAGCAGCTTGTTGAGCAGCGCCGGCAATTCCGGCACGCCGTCCTCTACCGGGTAGAGCGCCGGCTCCTCGCCCAGTTCGATCCATAGGCCGGAGTCGAGCTCGTCGATCCGGATTTGCGGATGCTGCAGGCTGAGTTTTATCTGGTCGCGGCTGAGGTCCAATTTTTCACGCCACGTATCCGATAGCAAAAAGCCCCAGGTTGGCGGGCGGATGCCGTCTGCCAGTGAGCCGCTCATGGAAAAAGGATAATCAATGTCCAAACCAAAAAATCGCGGCGCCAGAGAGCGTTCCCACACGGTCACTGCCGAGCGGGTGCCGAAAGCAAGCGGATTGGCCATCGAAAAGCCGCTGTAAACCTGATCAGGTTTTAGTTTTCCCATGGTTTCCAGAACAAACTGCCGCCACGCATTCTTGTTGTCCTTCCACCATGACCAGCGATAGTAGAATTGAATGGATGAGTAAACCTTGTTTGACGGTTCTGAATTATCGTTCATATAATCTTTCATCTTCCAAAAATATCCCGCTGTGGAAGGAGATGATCTGTGATTTTTTTGATCAGAAAAATCGAAAATGAATGATTGACCGGGTTTTCTCTTGTGCGCAAACTCCCGCAAATCAGGTAGGCGTTTGGACCCGTAACGATGTGGCCGTTCTGAATCTGGATGCGTGGCGAAAAGATAAGGCATTCCAGTTAAACGCTCAAAATCTTCGTGGATGTCTACCATCAGTAGCGATGTTGTCAAAGAGTGATTGGTATCATATAAGAAATAGAAAGTAATAAAAGGAGACACTCCCAGATCTTGATTACCATCGTCACAGGACATGTTTGGCCATTCCTTGAGGTCAGCAACCATTCCCTCTACATCTTCGGCAGTAAAAAAACGTTCCGTTGTGCTCATCTTTTCTCCTCTCACGTCGTTGTTTTTTTATACCTTCAGAAAATGCCACACCGTCAAGCCACAGGCAGCATCCAGATTGCTCATGATCTCGCCCTGTTCCAATCTGCGGGTTGGCAGCCGAATGTCCAGTGCTTGCCGCTGACCGGCCTGCGTAGGCGCGCCATTCCAAAGGCTCATGCGCTGAGGCAGCCCGGCGCTGGGCCAGTCGCTGGCTGTGCCAGATGGAAAATGGGCTATTGTTCTTCACTCCAATGCCAGATGGTTTCACCGTATGCCGCATCATCAAAAACAGGCATGACTTGGCCTTGCTCAAAATGGCTACGGCTGTGTAATTTTGCTGGGGTTTCCCAGAAGCCAGTTTGGGGGCAGGGTTGGCCGCCCTCGACGCGCACATTGCGTATCAGAGGTTCTGTGCCCAGGCGAGTGTAGCGGCCATCTTTCCGCAGCTGACGTGCATAATCGACCAAGTCCTTGGGATAGACAAGATGGTCGATTTGGCTGTCGTCCAGGTCGAGTAAAAAAACCGTCGCACCCGCTTCAAATGCCCAGTAACCGTAATAGGGCGCGTAGCCTTCGTCCCGGATTCTTAGATGCCCTTCATACCAGCGGGGATGATTTTTCATGGCTGGATACCACTGTCTCAGGTATTTTTGGAGCAGGTCGAGCGTGGCCTTCTCATCTTCCTCATAGAACACTTGCAACAGCGTGCTATAGGGCTTGCCGATGATACAGGTGTCGAGGGCTTGTCCATCCTCCACATACCCGTCAATCAATTGTTCGAACAGGCCATCGCGGCCACGGTGACTGCGTAGCATGTAGATAATGCGTTTAACCGAATGATGGTCGCGCAGAAGGATGGCAATGCTGAGTAGTTGCAGTGTGTCCTGATAGTCGGAAAGGATGGGAAACTCCGGTGCTCCCTCATATTCGTACGGCCCAAACTCTGGAAACTCGAGCGCTGCTTCCTGCTGACAGAATTGATCGACCTTATTCCACTCTTCAAACTTATCCACGATGTCGGCGATGCGCGGCGCCAGTGCAGTGATCGGCTCGCCCGCCGTATAGTCGAGCATCCATATCCAGAACGCTTCTAAATATAAAAACTGATGCACTGAAGAATTTTCCAGCGTCGAGTCGGCTACTTTTTTGTTTTCAATGCCCCCGTTAATTAACGCAAATTGATTTGCTCTCGTTTTGTTATAAAGATCTTCGTAGAGAAATTGCTGTCGGCGACGCATGTCGAACGGGGTTGTCATCATTGTTTTTCCGTCGTTTTTTCTGATCGCTGGCGCAGCTCGGCGGTGGGCCAGTTGCTGATTGTGCCAGATGGAAAATTGGCTATTGTTCTTCAATCCAATGCCAGATGGTTTCACCGTATGCCGCATCATCAAAAACAGGCATGATTTGGCCCTGCTCAAAATGACTGCGGCTGTGTAATTTTGCAGGGGTTTCCCAGAAACCACTTTGGGGACATGGACTTCCCCCTTCAACACGGTGAATGTTGTGCAGTTGTTTCGTATGCAAGCTGGTGTAACGGTTCTCTTTGCGTAATTTTCTCCCATAGTCCACAAGGTCTTTTGGGTAGACCAGATGATTGATGCTGCTGTCATCTAGATCGAGAAGATAGACTGTCGCACCTGCTTCGAATGCCCAGTAACCATAATAACCGGAATAACCTTCCTCGTTGATATGTAAGTGTTCATCATGCCAGCGTGGATGATCCTTCATGGCGGGATACCATATTTTCAGATATTTTTTCAAAAGATTGAGCGTGGCACCTTCATCTTCTTCATAAAATACCTGCAGCAGTGTGTCATAGGGTTTCCCAAGAACGCAACTGTCTAGAGTTATTTCTTTTTCGACATATCCTCCAATTAATTGTTCGAATAGTCCATCTTGCCCACGGTGACTACGTAGTACATTAATGATGCGCATGACCGATTGCTGGTCGCGCAGCAAAATGGCAATGCTAATTAATTGAAGCGTATTTTCGTATTCAAAAAGATTGGGAAATTGCGGGGCGCCGACATATTCGTAAGGCCCAAATTCTGGAAATTCGAGTGCAGCATCCTGTTGGAATAATTGATATGCATCATTCCATTTTTCAAATGCATCGACAATGGCGACAAGGCGCGAGGCAAGTTCATTGATGGGGATGCCTGCGGTGTAGTCCAACATCCAGATCCAAAATAGTTCGAGATGCAAGAACTGATAAATCGAATTTTCACCTTGCGTTGTACTGGCTACTTTTTTATTATCATGTCCTACTTTAATGAGAAGAAGTTGATTTTCCCGTGTTTTATTGTAAAGCTCTTCGTAAAGGAATTGTTGCCGACGCCGTTCGTGAAAGACGCTATTTTTCATGGCGAAGTACCATTTTTCTTGTTTGGCGCAGATTTCTGCAAGATGTTGTCGAACTTGCGTTCAATGTAAATACCTAAGATACTTGGTTGTGCGAAATGGAAAATGGGCTATTGTTCTTCACTCCAATACCAGATGGTTTCACCGTATGCAGCGTCATCAAAAACAGGCATCACTTGGCCTTGCTCAAAATGACTGCGGCTGTGTAACTTTGCTGGGGTTTCCCAGAAGCCTGTTTGAGGGCAGGACTGGCCGCCCTCGACGCGTCCCTTGCGTATCAGTGGTTCTGTTTCCTGACTGGTGTAGCGGCCTTCTTCCCATAACTGTCGTGCATAATCGACCAGGTCTTTGGGGGAGACGAGATGCTCGATCTGGCTGTCGTCCAGGTCGAGCATAAAGACGGTCGCAGCCGCTTCGAAGGTCACGTAGCCGTAAAAGGCGGCATAGCCTTCCTCGCTGATTTTGAGATGCTCATCGTACCAGCGCGGATGATTTTCATGGCCGGATACCGTTCCGTACTCCAATACCAAATTGTTTTCCCATAGTTGGAGTCATCGAAAACCGGCATCTTGCCGCCTTGGGATGTTTTTGAGCGCCTGGCGCCCCGCGGGCATATTCAATTTTCCAGATATCGCCAGACAGTCAATCCATATCCTGATTCGAGGTCGAGCATGGGCTGTTCCCGCTCATACGACATGGCACGCGGAGGAATATCGAGCGATTCCCACGTTCCCGCCTTGGGGCAGGGGTCGCCAGCCTTGGCGCGCAACTCGTTTGCCGGCACAGGACCGCCGCCGTCCGGTTCATAGTCCACGCGTGCCTGCCGGAAAAAGGCCGTCAGGTCTGCCGGATAGAATGTGGCATCGCGATAGCTGCTGTCGTCGATATCGAGCAGGCAGGTGATGGCTGCCGCTTCCCATGACCAGTAGCCTAAAAATGACGTATCGCGCTCGTGACTGTCATAGTAGGGTTCACGGCGGCTGGCGTAATACCATTCTTCCAGGTAGTCCTGCATCAACGCCGGACGATCTTTTTCTTCTGCCGCGAATATCTTGAGTGTCTTGAAATAGGGCAGGTGGCGCGTGCATTCCGGCCAGTCGGTATCCCTGCCATCGATGGAAAATGCCAGCAGGCGTTCAACCAGCCCATCTTTTTCATGGTTGTTGAAATCGATGACAGGCGCCAAGCGGGGCAGCAAATTACCCCAACCCAGGAGAATGCCAAGGCAGATCATCCGGTTGACTTGTTCGTATGCGACATCGGGCAGGGCGAAGTGGGGAAAGCCCCGTTCCGCGGCGCTGGCCTGCAGGTCAAAAGCCGTGTCATATCTGGCAAACTCTTCCCAATATTCCAGTATCGTGGGATACAGCGCGCGCAGATCGGCTGTCGTATGGCCGGCGCTGTAGGCCAGGGTGAGCTGGTCGATACCTTCCCAGGCCCGCTGGCGCGTCGCCGTCATGAAGTTTTCTGGCGGGATATTTTGCAGTACTTCCGCGGGCTGTTGCAAGCCTGCCTCCACCATGTCGAAGCACTCGTCCTGGCTGTCTTTGCTTTCAACATAGATGGCGTATGACAACAGCAACTCCCTACGGGATGCGAGAAAAGTCTTTTCATCCAGTGTCTGCATGCTTATTTCCTTAATATATTTTCTGGAATATCCAGCATCAACTGGATTTCATGATTGCGCCCCTTTGACTGCCGATGCTTGGTCAATTGACGACCGGTGACCAGTGAAATCCAGCGCAGATAGGGGGGGCTGGCTTTGGGATTGAGCAGCTGGCCTGCCGCGTATTTTTTCATCAAGGGCTTGATGGTGACTCCGGTAGCCGTCAGTTTCTCCGATTTTATCGAGCGGGCGATCCATTCGTGGCTCATTTGCGTCGGCAGCTTCGTTTCTTTATTTTCCTTGTTCAAGCCCTTTCTCAGTTCTTTTTCATCCGCTTCCTGGTTCCCTATTTTTACGTCTTGATTTGCATGGGCATCGCGGTCCGCATTTTCGAAAATATTCGGTTTGTTATTGTTTTTCGTGGGATTCGCCGCTTCGTCCGCCCTCAGGGAACTGAATTTTTCCTGCAGATCGGCCGGTAGCGCCGCCATCAGGCGGAAGGAATCGAACAGGCTCGACTTGGTTTCGCCGACAACGAAAGGCTGGCTAAGTGCAGCGCCTTTGAACCACAGATGATCGAGTCCTGCGTGCGGCAGGCTATGCTCTTCGGTCAGCTTGCCGGCATTGTTCGCCTTCTTGAACAGCGCATGTCTTTTCTTCACGAAGTAATCCGTGATGTGCTCGGCCGGTACGCCGGTGTGCCAGCCCTGCTTTTTCTTTTCGCCTTTTTTCTTGGTATTGACCTTGCTGGAATTGGGCTTGGCCTGATTGCCGGTGACGTCCTTGTTCTTTTTCGCTGCAAGTCTCTTTTCGGCCTTGCTGGCGGCTTTTGCTTCCTTGCCGGCAATGTCCTTTCCCGCCTCCTGTGCTGCATGCTGCACGCCTTTTCCTGTCGCGTTGCCGACCGCAGCCGTGTTGTGCGGCAGGTCATGGCCCATCATCTTGCCATGCAGTTTTTTCAGTTCGGCGAAGGCGTCCTCGATCATTTTGGGTCCGCGCTTCTGGATTGCCTGCATTTCCTGGATCAACAGCTTGACTTCCGACTTTCCCGCCACGGCTTTGACGATCCAGCTATCGATGCCGTCGATAAACGTATCGATTACACCCTTGAACAAGCTCTTGCTTTCACGGGCCAGTACGTTCCAGTCGATCTTGCGCATGAATTTTTCGACGTTGCCGCGCAGCTTGGGCGAGACGGCTTCCAGCACACGGCCAAAATTGTGTCCCTTGTTCATCAGCTTGAAGCCGACCTTGAGCGTATCGCCCACGGCGGGTACGCAACCGACCAGGGTGATGGCCAGTTCCACCCAGGCACCGATGGCGGACGGCGATTTGCTGATGACAATGATGCCAAGGATCAAGTCGCGCGCATCCATGGCCTGTCCCACACCAGGGACGACACCGAGAATACCGGTGATGATGATGTGCGCGGGAGATGAGCCCGAACCAGTGACGAGGTCACTCAGCCAAGTACCGATGCCGTCATCGGCCTGCCTGAGCGCCCGGCTGGCAGGCGAGGCGCCACGGATCGCGCTGGCCGGGACGGTAGGGGTGAGGCCGCTCATGACTCGTCGCCTTCCTGATCGTGCAAGTCCCGGTAGCTTTTGCTTGCGGCTTTGTCTGCAATGCTGTCCTCGTCCTTGTAGCGATAATCGTCGTAGTGAAAATCATATTCAAGTGTGCTGACGGTGGCGCCTGCAGGAAAGTCTTCAGCCATTTCAGCGAGCTCATCCGGAAAAAAGTTGTCTTTGTAGTAAGCGGCCTCTTGCGCCAGATAGCGTTCGAGGACCGATTGCGCCTCGTCGTCGCTTTTCGGCTTGCTGCCAGCCAGCTGGTTCGGTTTCTGCTTGTGGCGGGGAACCGCTTCCCTTTCGTCTTCGCCGTAGATCACGACGGCATTGCGATCAGGCAGGTTTTCCAGACGGGCAAAGCCGTTTGCATCGAGCTTGCCTTCCAGGCGGGTGCCATTGTCGAACAGCAAGGCGTATGGCGCCCCCACCATGGGCTGTAAATCATCCCAGCGATAATTCAATTCCATGAAATTGCTTACGTCTCCAGCCTGTGGCAACAAAGGTAATTTTGGGGTGCTGCTCGCCGGCCCCGTCAATTCCTTCATGCTGGCGTTGAAATCGATCTTGCCCGGTCCATGCAGCATGATGTTGCCGCCTTCGAGGCGGATGTACGCGCCCTGGGCCGTCATCAAAATGTGCTGCTTGGCCGCCGCCGTGACGCTCTTGGCGGTGCTGCTGACGGTGATGGCCTTGTCCGCCGTCAGCCGTGTCGCATCGGACTGGCTTTGACTGCTGACCTTGCCGCTGGCCGCATGCAGGCGGATACCGGTTTCCTGGTTGGGCTTGTCCTTGCTGCTGGCCTTGCCGTAGGTGAACAGGCTGATGCCCTTGCCCAGCGCGTACAGGCTGTTGCCCTGCGCGGCAAAGTTGAGATCCGCGCCCGCCGCCAGATTGCCATTGCCGCCAGCAACCAGCACGGCGTTGGCCGGCGTGGTGGCGGCGATGCCGGACGGACTGGACAATTGCAGCTGCGGGTCGCCATACGCGCTGGCCTGGCCTTCGCCGCCCGCCGCCTGCTGGCCCTGGCCCTGGCCCGTCGTGGCGGCGCCCTCGGCCGTCGCGCCCAGGACCTCGATGCTGTGCTGCATCTGGGCGAGGGCGGGGAGCTGGGCGGCTGGCGAAGGCGTCTCCGCCTGGTCCGGTGTGGCAGTGGAAGCTGGCGCGGCCGCACCGGCTGTGGCCGGGCTGGGCATTTCGAGCGCGAAATGTTTCTGCGCCTGCTCGGCCAGCGAAGTCTGCAGTTGCAAGCTTTGCCTGAGCTGTTCCAGCGCTTCCTGCGCATCCATCTGGCTGCCGCCAGCATCGCGGCCATGCGCCGACAGCAGCATGCCCGCTCCCGCGCGCAGGGCGGCGCTGTGTTCCGTTTTCAGTTCGGCGCCAAAGCCGGCCGGCGCCAGCCGCTGGTTGTCGCTCTGGTGGCGCAAATGGCCCAGGTTCAGTTCGGCCGTGCCCTGGTGGGGGCCGGCGTGGCGCTGCAAGGCGACGCGGCCCTGGCCCGGGCTGTCGTCGAACACCAGCTGGCTGTAGGCGCCGCCGCCGCCCTGGCTCGTTGGCATTGCCTGCGTCTTGATGCCCGACAAGGCCGCCGGGTGAGCGTGGGCGCCGGCCTGGCCGGGAAACCAGGCCGGCGCGTTGCCCGTCGCCGCGCCCGTGCCCTGGCTGACCTGGTTGTTTTGCGCGTCGGCCTGGCCGCGGCCGTTGTACAGCGTGCCGATGACGACGGGACGGTCGATATTGCCTTCAAGGAAATCGACGAGCACTTCCTGGCCCACGCGGGGCAGGGCGTTGCTGCCCCAGTTGGCGCCGGCAACGGGCGCCAGCGGCGTGGCCACCCGCACCCACGTGCCGGCGCTGTCGTCGCCGGGCGCGCCCGTATGGCCGTCGGCGGCCGGATGCGCCAGCCGGCTATGGCTTTGCGCGCCCCGCTGCCAGTGGAATTGCACCTTGATGCGGTGGTCGCGGTCCGTATGCAGCTGGGCGCCGGCCGGGCCGACGACGATGGCCGTCTGCTGGCCCATGATGACGGGGCGTGGATGCAGCAACTGGCCGTGGTCGTTGGCATAGGTGCTGCGGTAGGGGACCTTGCTGCGGATGGCGTCGATGCGGTTGCGGTAGGGCGGGCGTTCGCTGATGGTGTCGCCGACGGCATGCAGGCTGCCGGCCGCCTCTTCGCCGATCAGCGCGTCGAGCAAGCCCTGGCCGAAGCGCTGCAGCAGGCCGCCGCCGAGTTCCGCATCGAGGTTGTTATGCATCAGGTGCACCGTGCGGGTGACGAGGAAGCTTGCAGCGTCGCCACCGCCCGCCGCATCCGTTTGCGCCTGGCCGCTCAGGGTAAACGTGGTGCCGGGCGCCAGGGTGCGCACGGTGCCGGCGCCCGTAAACACTTCCCTGGACGCCGTCAGCGCCTGCAACTGGCGCTCGGCCAGCCGTTGTCCGTGTTCGCGCGACGGGTAGGCATAGGTGCCGGGCGCGTCGCGGCTGAGCAGCGCCATCGTTCCGTCATGGGCGCTGGCGGCGCTGATGGGGCGCTGGCCCAGCGCGCGGTAGTCCCAGCTGGACAGTTCGATACCGTTGGTTTGCTGGCGCAGCTGCATGCGCCAGCGATCCATCGTGTCTTGCGGCATGACGGCGCCTGGCTGGCTGTAGGCGATGTTGGCCTGGGTGTTGGGCTTGAAGCTGCCGTTGTGGTCGGCGATGACGAGGGTATGGCTGCCCAGGCTGGCGCTGCCCGCGTCGCCCGTGTGTTCGGCATAGTAAAACAGGCCTTCCTCGCTCATCAGCCGCTCGGCAAAGGCCCAGTCGCTTTCCTGGTATTGGCTGCAGATGCTGCGTTTCGGATAGATTGCGCGGTCGAGCAGGTCGAAGCGCCAGGCCGGCGCCAGCATGCCCTGGCCCTGGTAGCGGGCAAAGACGACTTCGAGGATGTCGGGCACCGCCAAGTCCTGGAAGACGCGGCTGTCGCGGCCGTGCGCCAGGAAGGCCGTCCACGGCTGCATGGTCAGGTTGTAGCGGGCAAAGCCGCCGTTCGCGCCCGCCAGTTCGACGGCGGTGACGTGGCCATGGAACGGGCGCCAGCCGCCATCGGCCATGAGCAATTCCAGCAGGATGGGCTGGCCGATCAGCGACTTGAGGGGAATGGCCGCGTCGAGCGACAGGGCGGCGATGTTGAAGGTATAGCCCAGCCCCAGGCCTTCCTCGCCGCGCACGCATTCGGCCAGCAGCTTGTCCGGGCCCAGGGGCGTGCTCAGCTTCAGCAGGCGCGTGGCCTGGCTGTAGCCATTGGCGACGGGTGCTGCACCGGGTGATGACGACGCGCTTGTTTGGACCAATTCGGACATGGACTGGAACTCCGTGTGGCGAGATGAGTGTGCTTGCAATTAATTCAATGATTTACTTATAAGATTACACCTCAGAAATAATGATTTAACAAGCGCGATTCAATTGAATCGTGCGCCGGGGCCTGTCCTTCCATGTCGTGTGGGCTGTTTTCTCCCTATCAGGTAGAGTGCGGATCTTGCCAATTCCACCATTGAAAAAATTGTGCAACAACCGGAGCAAGAATGAATACGATGCAATGCGTGGCTGCCGCCATGTTGTGTGCCAGCCTGTCGCCCGCCATGGCGGCGACATCCCCCGTCGAGCCGCCGTTTCTCGATGTGCTCGTCGGTCAATACGCCAATTGCGTCAAACCTTCCTACCATCAGGCTGACCTGCGGGTACAGGACGGGGTGGGGCGCTATCAGATCGACGTCAAGGGCGAGGCCTACACGGTCGAACTGCAGGAACGCCTGGGCTTTTCGCTGCAGGCGGGGATAGACGGGCCCGTGGCGGCCATCGTCAAGCTGGACCGGCCGCCCAAGGGACAGTTCGGCGAGCAGGCGCGCTGGCGCGAACGCTGGCTGCGCGACGTGGCCGAGCGCAGCGGCGTGGCGCTGGACGAGCGGGTGCTTGCCGGTGGCGCGCGCCTGCTGACCGTCAACAAGGGCGAGATCAAGGGGAACTATGTGGGCCAGTCCCTGCTGATCGATCCGGCGCGGCTGTTGTTCATCGATATGGCGTGGCCGAACACGCTGGGTATCTATCGTGGCCCCGATGGCCTGCGGCATGTGCGGGAGGTGCAGGACGACGTATGGAAGCGCCTGCTGTCTTGCCCGCCGGCTGCGTGACGCTGGCGCCCACCGCATACCCCTACTGCGCGCACGCGCATGGACAAATAATAATGATTCTCATTTATAATGCGGATCCATGGGGTAGCGATGGGCTGGCGCCATGGCGCCACGGTCGGTGAAGGAGGGCATGATGGGCAGCATGTATGGCAACGAGGACATGATCGCGCGCGAGCATCGCGTGCTGATGGGGGAATATGGCCGCGCGCAGGCGCGCTGCAGTGCGCAGCTGGCTGCGCAGGCGGCCCGCATCGCGCAGCTGGAGTCGGACTTGATGCGCGCGCGGGCGCAGGTCGTGATCCGCGATACAAAACTGGCGCTGGCGCGCGATGCACTGGCCGAACTGGCGGCCAGCGTGCCTGGCTTGCCGACGCGTGCAAGGCTGGCGCGCCGGGTCGAGTGGCTCGGTGAGCGGGTGCAGGACCTGATGCGCGAGCTGCTGCGCCTGCAGTGGCTGCCTGCGCCAGCATTGCAGGCCGACGTGCGCGAAAAAGCCGTGCTGTATGTGGGCAGCTATCTGGAGCAGAATGCGGGCCAGCAGGCCGCCGGCGCCAACGTGGCGCAGCAAGCCATCGAGCAGGCCGGCGGGCGCTTCCTGCACCATGCTGGCGGTGACGATGGCGCCGACGACGTAGCGGCGCTGGAAGCGGGCCTGGTGGCGGCCGACCTGGTGATTTGCCAGACGGGCTGCGTCAGCCACGACGCCTACTGGCGCGTGCACGACCACTGCAAGCGCACGGGCAAGCAGTGCGTGCTGGTGGACCAGCCGCAAGCCATGCATTTTGTGCGCAAGGAAGCGCTGCTCACCTGACCTTCGCACCGCTTAACGCCTGCTTAATCCGCATGGGCCACAATGGCCGTCCCTCGACGTTCCTGAAAGCGCCCATGCTGTCCCTGCAAATCGGTCCCTTGGCCCTGCCCACGGGCCTCGTCCTGCTGATCATTTCCCTGTGCGTCGCCTATGGCGTGGCGTGGTCGCTAAGGCGGTATCGCCAACAGCCGGACGCCGGTCCTCTCGTTTCCGACATGCTGATCGCCGGCCTGCTGGCGGCGCGCCTGGCGTTCGTCCTGCGTTGGCACGAACAATATCTGGTGGCGCCCTGGTCCATCATCAATATCCGCGATGGCGGTTTTCTCGCGCCGGCCGGCATCGCGGCCGCGCTGGCCATCGCCGCGTGGCGCTGCCGGCGCCCCGCCATGGCGGCCATGCGCCGCCCGCTGGCTGTCAGCGTGGCTACTGGCGCGCTGGCCTGGGGCGTGCTGAGCGCAGGGATCTCGCTGGCGTACGACAAGCCGTCGGCCTTGCCGGCTGTGGCGTTGCAGGCGCTCGACGGCGCGCCGGTGACCCTGGCGGCGCTGGCCGGCGGCAAGCCCATGGTGGTCAACCTGTGGGCCAGCTGGTGCCCGCCATGCCGGCGCGAGATGCCCGTGCTGGCCGCCGCGCAGCAGGCGCGCGACGATATCGTCTTCGTGTATGCGAACCAGCGCGAGGATGCGGCTGCCGCCAGCGCTTTTCTGGAGCGGAGCGGCGTAACCCTGCGCAATGTGCTGCTCGACAGCGAGGCGGCGCTGGGCAAGGCGGCCGGTTCCTCGGCCCTGCCCACCACCCTGTTCTACGACGCGCAGGGGAGGTTGATCGACACCCACCTGGGCGAATTGTCCGACGCCTCGCTGGCCAGCAAGCTGCAAAAGATCGCGCCGGCGCCTTGACGCGGCTACAGCCGTTTCTGATAGTATACCCCCCTATAGTATTTATCGAGGGTGAATCATGGGACACACGGCGCACAACAAGACTAAGCTGCTCAATCGCGTAAAGCGTATCCGGGGACAGGTGGAAGGTCTGGAGCGGGGCCTGGAAGAGGGGCGCGACTGCGGCGAGGTGCTGCAGCTGATCGCCGCCGTGCGCGGCGCCGTCAATGGTCTGATGGCCGAAGTCATCGAAGAACACTTGCGCGAGCACGTGGCCAGTCCCGATATCTCCGGCGAGGAGCGGGCCAGGGGCGCCGACGACATCGCGGGCATCCTGCGCACCTACCTCAAATAAGGAGACCGTCATGCAAACGCCATTCATCAAGGAAGACCTCTCCGCCTGGCAGCACGAACACGTCTTTGGCGCAGCCAGCGACAAGGCCGAGCGCCGTGCGCGCATCGTCATGTGGATCACTCTGGCCACCATGGTGCTGGAAATTGTCGCCGGCTGGTGGTACAACTCCATGGCCCTGCTGGCCGATGGCTGGCATATGAGCTCGCACGCGCTGGCCATCGGCCTGGCCGCGTTTGCGTATGCGGCCGCACGTCGCTATGCGCGCGACCCGCGCTTTGCCTTCGGCACGTGGAAGATCGAGGTGCTGGCCGGCTACACGAGCGCCATCCTGCTGCTGGGCGTGGCCGTGCTGATGGTCGTGGCCTCGATCGAGCGCCTGTTGTCGCCGCAGCCCATCCACTATCCGCAGGCGATGGCGGTGGCGGCTTTCGGCCTGGCCGTCAACCTCGTATGCGCGCTGATCCTCGGCGGGCATCACGATCACCAACATGACCACGGCCACGATCACCATGACCATCACGGTCACCACGACCACCACGGCCATGGCGAAGACCTGAACATGAAGGCCGCGTACATCCACGTGCTGGCCGATGCCGCCACGTCCGTGCTGGCCATCGTCGCGCTGGGCGGCGCTTGGGCTTACGGCTGGCAGTGGCTCGATCCCGTGATGGGCATCGCGGGCGCCGTGCTGGTGGCCCTGTGGGCGAAAAAGCTGATGCAGGAAACGGGCAAGGTCTTGCTGGACCGCGAGATGGACCACCCCGTGGTCGATGAAATCCGCGAGGCCGTGGAAGTGGCAAGTGCCGGCGACACGCCGCGCATCGTCGACCTGCACGTGTGGCGAGTCGGCAAGCAGCTGTACTCGTGCGCCCTGTCCGTCGTCAGCCGCGACCCCGCGCTGACAGGCGCCGAGCTGCGCGCGCGCATCGGCATCCACGAGGAAATCGTCCACAGCACCATCGAGATTATTCGCCGGCCTTGACAATGATGGTGAAACAAGCCCGCTGATGCGGGGCGTAGGCAGTATAATGTCGGCTTTTACAGCACGCGCTGTTCACCAGACAGAGAATAAAATGAGCACATTACCACCATGCCCGCAATGCAAATCCGAATTCACGTACGAAGACGGCAGCCAGTTGATCTGCCCTGAATGCGCGCATGAATGGTCGGCCACGGCCGGCGAAGCGGTGGAAGAGGGCGCCAAGGTGTACCGCGATTCGGCCGGCAACATCCTGCAGGACGGCGACACGGTCAGCGTCATCAAGGACTTGAAATTGAAGGGCGGCGGCGGTGTCGTCAAGATGGGCACCAAGGTCAAGAACATCCGCCTGGTCGACAGCGACCACGATATCGACTGCAAGATCGACGGCTTCGGTTCCATGAGCCTGAAGACGGAATTCGTCAAGAAAGTCTAACGCTATTCCTGTCATACGGCGCGCCGGTTTCATTCCTGCGCGCCGTTTTTTTATTCAGACGCCATGCAAATCGACCATCTCCGCCAGCGCCTGCGCGCCTTGGGCGCCAAGCCCCTGCACGAACAGCGCGTGCTGCGCGACTGGATCCAGGGCCAGCCGCACGACCAGGGCCGGCGCCGCGCCGAAGACTTTTTGCCGCTGCCCGTGCGCGTGGCCTTGCCCGCGCTCGACCTCGAGTTGCAGGGCATGCTGAAATTGCTCAGCACGCACCCGGGCGCGGACGGTTCCGCGCGCCTGCTGGTGGGCCTGCACGATGGCCAGACGGTGGAAAGCGTGCTGCTGCCGCGCGACGGCTTGTGCGTATCGAGCCAGGTCGGTTGCGCCGTCGGCTGCCAGTTCTGCATGACGGGCCGCGACGGCTTGATCCGGCAAGTCACCAGCGGAGAAATTGTCGCCCAGGTGGTACTGGCGCGCACCATGCGTCCCGTGAAAAAAGTCGTCTTCATGGGCATGGGCGAGCCGGCGCATAACCTGAACAATGTGATGGAAGCGATCGAGCTGCTGGGCACCGAGGGCAATATCGGCCACAAGAACCTCGTGTTTTCCACCGTGGGCGACCCACGCGCCTTCGAGCGCCTGCCGCAAGGCAGGGTCAAGCCGGCGCTGGCCCTGTCTTTGCACACGACCAAGCCGGCGTTGCGCGAACAGCTGCTGCCGCGCGCGCCCAAGCTCACTCCGCGCGAACTGGTGGACTTCGGCGAATCATATGCGCGCCTGACCGGCTACCCGGTGCAGTACCAGTGGACCCTGATGGAAGGCGTCAACGATGGCGACGACGAGATGGATGGCATCGTCGCGCTCTTGCAGGGCAAGTACGCGGTGCTGAACATGATCCCGTATAACACCATCGCCGACTTGCCGTTCAAGCGCCCCAGCTGGAAAAAGGCGCGCGCCATTGCCGCCGCCCTGCACGCGCGCGGCGTGCTGACCAAATTGCGCGATTCGGCCGGGCAGGACGTGGAAGGCGGCTGCGGGCAGTTAAGGGCGCGCGAAGCGAAGGGCAAGGTCATTCCCATCCGCGCCAGCGTGGCGGCGTAGGTCGGATTAGCGGAGCGTAATCCGACATTCGCACATACGCCAACAATGGTGTCGGATTACGCGGTGCCCGCTAATCCGACCTACTCGGCTCACACCCCACCGAGCAAATCGTTTTCATTCAATATCGCAAACGCGATCTCTGGATGCGCGGCCAGGCAGCGCCGCACGGCGGCCGGAATGGCGGCGCGCGTCTTGCGGCACAGGCCGGGCCGTTCCAGCAGGCGGATCTGGAAGCCGCGCACGGTGCGCACTTCGCCGCTGCCCGGTGCAATCTGCAGGTCCACACCCAGGTTTTTCTGCAACAGCAGTTGCAGTTTCCGCAGCTGGGCAAGGGTGGCGATGCCTTCGATGTGCGCCAGCAAACGCTTTTCTTCCGTCAGGTTCAGGCGCAGGATGGACAGGTCCGCCTGCGCATCGCCAAGCAGGCGCTCGCGCCCGCAGTCGCACAGCTGCGGCGGACACTCCTTGCGGACTTCAAAGTCGACGATACGCATGTGCGGCTTCCAATGGCGATCCGGGATAAATCAAGTATCGTCCGCCACCTGGCGCCTGTCAATCGGCGCGGGCTGACGATCAGACGCCAAGGAGTCTGCCCTTGCTCGTTGCTGTGCTGGTGATGGGTTTGCGGCGGCATGGCGCGGCCTTGACCGCGTGTCTTGGCGCGCGCGCCGCCCTGTGTTGTAATGTTGCTCATCCCATTTGAACACGCAAGGCCATGAGAACCCGCATCAAGATTTGCTGCATCGCTTCCATCGACGAAGCGCAACTGGCCATAGCCGCCGGCGCCGATGCGCTGGGCCTGGTGGCGGCCATGCCGTCCGGCCCCGGCCCGATTCCCGACGCGCGCATCGCGCAGATCGCCGCCTGGACGCCGCCGCCCGTGGCCACGTTCCTGCTGACGTCCGAGACGACGGCGCAAGCCATCGCCGAACACGTGCGCGCCACGCAGCCGTCCACCGTGCAGATCGTCGGCCATATCGACCCGCGTGAAGTCGAGGAACTGGCGCACATGCTGCCGCATGTGCGGCGCGTGCAGGTGATCCACGTGGAAGGACCCGAGGCTTTGGACCTGATCCCCGCCTACGCGCCCCACGTGCACGCTTTCCTGCTCGATTCGGGCCGCCCTGGCGCGCTGGTCCCGGAACTGGGCGGCACGGGCCGCACGCACGACTGGTCCATCAGTGCGCGCTTCGTGCGCGCCAGTCCCCGTCCCGTTTTCCTCGCCGGTGGGCTGGACGACACCAACGTTGCCGACGCGTTGCGCCAGGTGCGCCCCTACGGCATCGACCTGTGCTCGCGCGTGCGCACGGACGGCAAGCTCGATGTCATGAAGCTGGCCTTGCTGATGGCTGCCGTGCGCGACGTGGACGCGGCGCTGTATGCGGAAGGCTAGAGTGTATTCATCTCGCGCACGAACGCTTCCGTAAACGCGGCCACCATGCCGCTGGCCGCGCGCGGCGAGATCAGGCCGACGACGGAATGCGATTCCTCGTCCGGCAGCGCAATAAAATGCACGCCGGGCGGCGCCACCAGGCGCATGCTATCGGGGACGATGGCGATGCCCATGTTGGCCTCGATCAGGTTCAGTTGCGAGGTCTTGCGCGACAGGGCGCGCGCCGCCTTCGGAAAGAAGCCCTGCGCCAGGCACAGGCCCGCCACCAGGTAGCTCAAGCCTCCCCTGTCCTTGTGCGGGATCGAGACGAAGGCTTCGTCGCGCAGCGCGGCTATCGTCGTACGCTCCAGCGCGGCCAGCGGCGATATTGCTGACACGGCCACCACCAGCTTTTCCGCAAACAGTTCGCGCACGACGATATTGGCATGCTTGCGCAGGGTGGGTAGGCGCACGAGGCCCAGGTCGGCGCGGCCTTCCTCGATGTCGGCAGCCTGGTTTTCCGACGATCCCTTCGATACATCGAGCGAGACGCCGGGGAACTGCGCCAGCAGCCGGTTCAGCACGGCGCCAATGGCGGGCGTGAGGGTGACGGAGCTCGAATGCAGCAGGCGGATGATGCCTTGCTCGCCTTGTCCCACGTGGCGCGTCTGGCGCACGGTTTCCTCGATGTCGTCGAGGATGCGCTTGGCCCGCTCATAAAAGACCTGGCCCGCGGGCGTGAGTTCGATATGGCGAGAGTCGCGCGTCAGCAGCAGGGCCTGCACTTCACCTTCCAGCTCCTTGATCTGGCGGCTCAGGGCCGACTGCGCGATGTACAGCTTTTCCGCCGCGCGCGAGTAGCTGCCTGCATCGACGACTTCGACAAAATAGCGGAACTGTCTGATGGAAATCAATCGTATGCCTTTTCGAGATCGGAGACTGCCTGATTTGATATTGGCCTGACCCCGGCATTCGCGTTACAGTGGCCTGGTCTGCTGTCACTGCAAAGGAATGGCCATGCTGGAATTGATCGGGGTGCTGGGATTGCTCGTCAGTATTATCGTAAAACTGATTTTCGTCCAGATTGGCGGTAGCGGTAGCGGCAAAGGGAAAGAAGATTAATATGCCAGGGTCGCGACGTAGGGTGCAGGCAGGGGCAGGGCGTGCGAGAGGCAAGCCGGTGCTGCCCCCTCCCACTCCGCCAATTGTAAACCCGCGCACTTGAGCGCCGCCTCGCGCGCCGTCCATGCTTGCGCCAGCGCCAATGGGCGCTGCGCATCGGTGCAGGCGCTCAATGCTTCGGCCACGTGCGGCCCCAGATAATCGCGCGCCAGATTGAACCAGTCGGGGATGTCCTGTACCCGCATCACGTCGATGCCGACAGGGCCATGCAGGCCGATGGCGGCCAGCGAGATGCCCTCGTCATGGCTGAACGACAGGCCCGCAACGCCGCCGGGAAACAGCAGGCGGGGAGGGGCGCCCGGCGTTGACTCCATCGAAATCGCTTCGCTGTCCAGCTTCAGCCATTGGGCTAGCGCCTCGCGTACGGCCTGGCGAAGCTGCGCCCGTGCTTCCATGCGTGACGGCGGCGGCACAATGCCAATCACTAGTACGTCGTCCGTCGACCAGAACACGGTCGAATCCATCAGCTACGCAGCGGCGCGGCCGGGCAGCCCGCCCAGTTGCTGCCGGCGGGGATGTGCTCGCCCTTCATCACCAGGGTCAACGGTCCCAGGCGCGCATTGTCGCCCACCTTGGCGCTGTACAGCACGGAGCTGCGCGGCCCCATGTAGACGCGCTGGCCGATCTCCACGTGGTCGATCTTCATCACGCGGTCCTCGAACAAGTGCGTTTGCGGACAGGTGAGGGCGTTCAATTCGCTGTAGTCGCCGATGTGCACGCAGTCGAATTCCGTGATGTCCGTCGTGTCCATGTAGACACCGCGGCCGATCTTGCAGCCGAACAGTCGGAAGGCCAGCGGCAGCCACGGCGTGCCGCGCAGGTAGCGCATGAAGTTGGGCACGGCGATGCCTTCGTACAGATTGGTCACGCCTTCCGAAATCCACACGAACGGCGTCCACATGGGCGCCGCGTGCTTGCGGTAACGTCCCAGCAGCAGCCACTTGAACAGCACGACCACCAAAAAATTGCCGACGCCGTAGGCCAGGCCGGCAATGGCCAGGTCGCTCACCACTTCGCCCCAGCGTCCCGCGCCCGCGATCGGCATCACGTCCAGTACCAGGGTGTAGCCGACGGCGATCACCACGGCGTGCGGCGCGACGATGCGGAACGCTTCGATCAGGCTGCGGCCCAGGCGGCGCAACAGCGATGGCTTGAATGTCAGGTGTTCGGCAAAGCCGCTGACCTGTTCGCGCGCGGGCAAATGCATGGGCGGTGAGCCGAGCCACGTGTCGCCGCTGTGCATCTGCTCATTGCGCGGCGCATGCGTGTGCACGCCGATCAGCACGTGCTCGGGCAGCACCGTGCCGTCCGGGATGTAGCTGCCGTTGCCGACGAAGCTGCGGTGCGAGACGACGGTGGGACGCATGGTCATCCAGCCGCCGTCGATCTGCTCGTCGCCCAGCATGACGGCGTCGGCGATGAAGGTGTCGTCGCCCAGGGTCAACATGTCGGGCACCACGCCCAGGGCCGTGGAAATCTCGGCGCCCTTGCCCACCTTGGCGCCCAGCAGGCGGTACCAATACGGCGCGTACACGGTGGCGTAAATGCCGTGCAGGACGTTCAGGCTCGATTCCTGGATATGGCTGACCAGCCACTTGGCGCAATAGATATTGCTGTGCACGGGCGAGCTGCCCGGCTTTAATCGGGGCAGCGCGCCCCAGCGGATGGCGGCCGACAGCAGGGCGGTCAGTACGATCAGCACGGCGCTGGCGGGGAAGGCCAGCAGGAAGTAACGGGCCAGCTGGGTCGTCACGTCGCGGCCCTGCAGCCACGGCATCATTTCGCGCTCGTCGAACCAGTCGATCAGCACGAAGCTGGGGAAAACGGGCATGAAGAACAGCACGGCGATGAGGACCATGCCGAAGCAAAAGAACGCGGTTTCGCCCGTCAGGCGCAGGCGGGAGACGGCGGGGCGCGGCGGCTGGCTGGCAGGGTCGAACGCGCCAATGTCGCGCGCGGGAGAACCTGTGTAGACTCTTCCAGCCGGCACCGCCGCGCCATCGGCCAGCGCCGATTGACCTTCCAGGTGGCCAAACGCGCCGACTGTGGTATTGCCTTCCATGATCGCGTAAGAACTGATGCAGGCATCGTCGCCGATGCTGATCCGGCCCAGCAGCAAACGGCCCCGCTCGACCCGGGCGTTTTCAAAGTTGACGGCATTGCCCACGCTGACGTTGTCGCCGATGGACAGCAGGTCGGGCGCGCGCAGGGTCATCGAGCCGATGACGACTTCCTTGCCCACTTTGGCGCCCAGCGCGCGCAGCCACCAGCTGTTCAGCGACGAGCCGCTGAGCAGGTAGGCGGGCGCCGATTCGACCAGGCGGTCGGCCAGCCACCAGCGGTAATAGGTAACGCCCCACAGCGGATAGCTGCCCGGTTTCAAGCGCCCCGCGATCAGCCACTTGCCGGCAATCGCGATGGCAAATTCGGCCAGGGTCGCGAGTAAAAACACGCCGATGGAGGCGGCGATGGCGCGCGGCACGGTGTCGCCCGTGTCGCCCGTGAAGAAGTGGTACGTAAAGAACGGCGCCATCCACTGCGCCATACGCAGGGTGACCAGGCCCGGCACGGCCGCCGCCTGCGCCGCGCCGCACAGCCAGCGTTTCAGGGTCGACGGCGGCGTCCACTCCGCTTCCGGCGTGGCCAGCGCCGGCGCTTCATTCAGTACGGCGGCGATCTTGCCGATCTGGCGGTTCTGGTAAATGTCGCGCACCGTCATGTGGGCGTAGGCCGGATCGGCGCGCAGGGCGGACGCCAGGCGCGCGGCCAGGAAGGAATGGCCACCGAGGTCGCTGAAAAAGTCCAGCTGGCGCAAGATCGCCTGGCCGGGGAACAGCTTGGCCAGGGCCGCGAACAGGGCCGCTTCGGCCGGCGTTTCCGGCACGTCCGATTCGCCCGCCTCGCCGGCCGGCGGTGCGGACAGGGGCATGGCTTTCAAGGCTTTTCTGTCGATCTTGCCGGAAGTGAGGCGCGGCATCAGCGGCAGCAATTCAAAACGGCCCGGCACCATGTAGGGCGGCAGGTGCAGGTTCAAGGCCGCGCGCAGGGTTTTCGTGCCCAGCGCATCGGCCGGCGCATCGTCGCTGTCGACGATGTAGGCCACCAGCTGGTCGATGCCGTCATCCTTGCGCAGCAAGACGGCCACCGTGCCCACGCCCGGTTGCTGCGCCAGCACGGCTTCGATCTCGCCCAGTTCCACGCGGAAGCCGCGGATTTTGACCTGGTCGTCGGCGCGGCCCAGGCACAGCACCTGGCCATCAAGATCGATGCGCGCCAGGTCGCCCGTGCGGTACAGGCGCGCATCGTCGGGGCCCGTGCTCCAGGGATTGGGCAGGAATTTTTCCACCGTCAGGTCGGGCCGGCCCAGGTAGCCCTCGGCCAGGCCGGGGCCGATGATGCACAGCTCACCCGTCTCGCCGCGCGCCAGCAAAGTCAAGGAACGATTTTCTCCCGGCTCGGCCACCTGCAGCACCAGCAAGCCGTAGTTGGGCAGCGGCGTACCGATGGTCACCGGTTCGCCGGGCCGCAGGCGCGCCAGGCTGCACGAGACGGTCGCCTCCGTGGGGCCATAGGTGTTGAACATGGCGCGGCCCGGGCGCGACCAGCGCTCGACGAGCGATTCCGGGCACATCTCGCCGCCCAGGTTGATCAGGCGCAGGCTCGGTACTTCCTCGGCGAACAGGGCCAGCAAGGTCGGCACGGCGTGCAGAACGGTGACCTTGTTGTCGGCCAGCGCGCGCGGCAAGGCTTCCGGGTCGCCCGAAATCTCCTTGGGACCCAGCCACAGGGTGGCGCCCACCAGGTAGGCGATCCAGATTTCCTCGAACGACATGTCGAAGGCGACGGAAAAGCCCTGGTAGACGGTGTCGGCTTGCGTCACTTCCAGCACGGCGTTTTCGCTGCGCAGGAAGTGGCAGATGCTGCGCTGATTGATCAATATGCCCTTGGGTTTGCCCGTGGAGCCGGACGTATAGATCACGTAGGCCGGGTGTTCGGGCAGCACGGTGGCGCGCGCGGGCAGCAGTTCGCCCGGCGTGGCGGGGGCCAGCAGGCTTTCCGCCGTCCACACGGGACGCCCAAGTCCGGCATCGGCCAGGCGCGGCGCGAACTGCGCGCAGCTGACGACACCAAAGCCATTCGCGTCATCAAGGCACACCTGCAGGCGTTCGACGGGCGTGTCTTCATCGACGGGCAGCCAGGCGGCGCCCGCCTTGGCAATGGCCGCCTGCATCAGCAGCAGATGGGCGCCGCGCGGCAGCCACAGTCCCACGATGTCGCCGGGCTTGACGCCGGCCGCCACCAGGCGCGATGCGGCCAGGCCCGCCCGCGCATCGAGTTGCGCATACGTGATGCGGCGCGCGCCGTCGATCAGGGCGATCTGTTCCGGGCAGCGACGGGCCGTCGCTTCCAGCAGGTCGGCCAGCACTTCCTCGCGCAGCAGATCCGGTCGCGGCGGGCCGTACAGGATGTCGGCGTGGGTGGAAGGGATGCCTGGGCTGACTGCGGTGAAATCGTTCATGGATGACGCTTATCTGTAATGCGGAGTGAGGAATCTGTCGGGCCGCGCAGCGTGCGCGGCACAGTTGATACATTACAGTACGCAAGACGTTTCAGCGTTGCAGAACGGGGAATTTTGTGAGGCTTTCAGCAATTATGTGGCTGCAGGATCAACCGCCATGATTACGGAATGTAAATCGCGGAAACATGGCGCCGATTTGCGCCACAGTCGTCGCCGCCGGATAGCCGTGCAAGGGGCGGCCGGACAGCGCCGCGTCCGCGCAGCCTTCGGCGCGGAACTGCTGCAGCACGTAGTTGTCGACGCCTTTTGCGGCCAGGGTGGTGGCCAGGGCCAGCAACTGCTCGTCCGGCAGCAGGTCCGGGTGGGTGGTGGTGCGGCATTCGTAGGCCACGCCGCTGGCGAGGATGGCGTCCAGGCAGGTGCGCGCCGGGTCGCCGCTGCCGGCCACGCGGGTCACATGACGATAATCGGCAAACGGCGCCTTGATGTCGAAGCCGACCCAATCGACCAGGGGCAGCACTTCCTGCAGGCGCTGCGGATAGATGCAGGCCGTGTGCAGGCCGATGCCGAACCCCAGTTCCCTGGCGTCCTGCATGGCGCGCGCCAGCGCCGGGTCCATGCACGCTTCGCCGCCGCTGAAGACGACGGCGTCGACCAGGCCCACGCGGCGGCGCAGCCAGGTCAGGACGTCCTGCCAGGGCATGGCGCCTTCCGGCGTGCGCGCCTGCAAATGCGGATTGTGGCAATAGCCGCAACGCCAGGGGCAGCCCTGCACGAACACCACGGCCGCCAGCTTGCCCGGGTAGTCGGTGGCGGAAAAGGGTGTCAGGCCGCCCACTTTCAACTCAGCCATGGCAGGCGGGCTGGCCAACCTTGGCGCTCGCTTCCGTAAAATACTGGCGCTCGTGGAATTCGCCCTGCTTGCCGATGTTGAACGAGGCGACGGGGCGGTGGTAGCCCATCACGCGCGTCCAGATTTCGCAGCGCTGGCGTTCCGTGTCGAGCAGGGTGATGGCGGGAGTGAAGTCGGGACGTGCGTTCATGGCGTTTCCTTGAGTGGGTGAGCGAGATCGGACTGCTTGCGGGCGATCAGTTCCGCGTCGCAGGTGGGACAGAATTCATGTTTGCCGGCCAGGTAGCCGTGGCGCGGGCAGATGGAAAACGTGGGCGTGACGGTGATGTAGGGCAGCGAGAAGCGGCTCAGCGCGCGTTTGACCAGCTCGCGGCAGGCGTTCGCATCCGACAGCGCTTCCGTCATGTACAGGTGCAGCACCGTGCCGCCCGTGTACTTGCGTTGCAGCGCGTCCTGCAATTCCAGCGCCTCGAACGGATCGTCCGTGTGACCCACGGGCAGCTGCGACGAATTCGTGTAATACGGATTGTCGCTTGTTCCCGCCTGCAGGATGGCGGGATAGCGCTTGCGGTCTTCGCGGGCGAAGCGGTACGTCGTGCCTTCGGCCGGCGTCGCTTCCAGGTTGTACATATGGCCCGTCTCTTCCTGGAATTGCACCATGCGGGCGCGCACGTGGTCGAGCAGGCGTATCGCCAGCGCATGGCCCTCGGCGGACGTGATGTCGTAAGCGTCGCCGCTGAAATTGCGGATCATCTCGTTGATGCCGTTCACGCCCAAGGTGGAGAAGTGATTGCGCAGGGTGCCCAGGTAGCGTTTCGTGTACGGGAACAGGCCTTGCTGCATCAGTTCCTCGATGGTGCGGCGCTTGATTTCCAGACTGGTCTTGCCCAGCTCCAGCAGGCGGTCCAGGTCGGCCATCAGCGCCGCTTCGTCGCCGCGCCACAGGTGGCCCAGGCGCGCGCAGTTGATCGTCACCACGCCCAGGGAACCGGTCTGCTCGGCGGAACCGAACAGGCCATTGCCCCTTTTGAGCAGTTCGCGCAAGTCCAGCTGCAAGCGGCAGCACATGGAACGTATCATGTTCGGCTTGAGTTCCGAATTGATGAAGTTCTGGAAGTAGGGCAGGCCGTAGCGGGCCGTCATTTCGAACAGGCGTTCCGCGTTTTCGCTATGCCAGTCGAAATCCTCGGTGATGTTGTAGGTGGGGATGGGGAAGGTGAAGACCCGGCCCTTGGCGTCGCCCGCCATCATGATCTCGATGTAGGCGCGGTTGATCATGTCCATCTCGGCCTGCAGCTCGCCATAGCTGAAGTCCATCTCTTGGCCGGCGATGACGGGAATCTGCTCGCGCAAGTCGTCCGGGCAGACCCAGTCGAACGTGAGGTTGGTGAACGGCGTTTGCGTGCCCCAGCGTGATGGCACGTTGAGGTTGAAGATCAGCTCCTGCATGTACTGGCGCACGTCTTCGTAGCGCAGGCTGTCCTTGCGGATGTAGGGCGCCATGTAGGTGTCGAAGGAGCTGAACGCCTGCGCGCCGGCCCACTCGTTTTGCAGGGTGCCGAGGAAGTTGACGATCTGGCCGATGGCGCTCGACATGTGCTTCGGCGGGCCCGATTCGATCTTGCCCGGCACGCCATTCAAGCCTTCGTGCAGCAAGGTGCGCAGCGACCAGCCGGCGCAATAGCCGGCCAGCATGTCGAGGTCGTGGATGTGCAGCGCCGCTTCGCGGTGCGCCGCGCCCACTTCCGGCGGATACACCTGGTCCAGCCAGTAGTTGGCGATGACCTTGCCCGACACGTTGAGTATCAGGCCGCCCAGCGAGTAGCCCTGGTTGGCGTTGGCGTTGACACGCCAGTCGCGCCGGTCCAGGTATTCATTGATGGACGCGGCGACATCGACCTGGCCGCGTGTGGGGGAAACTGCATTTGTCGTCATGAAACCTCCAATAAACACAACATGCGGTGTTTTTATGGAGATTAATCACTAAATATAGTGGCGTCAAAGGGTGCGTGCAGTTGCGTGACGAATCCTTGATGCAGGTGAAAAAACCACCTCAGCCGGTTTTGTTCCAGCGCGTTTCGCGCAGGATCAGCCAGCTCGCGCAAAAGAATGCGACGCCGCAGGCGGCGATGCTGGCGACGGAGGCGGGCAGCACATGCGCCCAGATTTCCAGCGGCGAGTAGGTGCTCCAGCTGGCCACGCGTGCGTCGAACGTGACGTAGTTCGCCAGCAGCCAGTAGACGGCCAGCAGGCCCGTGCAGATGGCGGCCTGACGCAGCAGCGGCAGTTGGCGGCGCGCGAACACGGCCAGCAGGAACAGCAGCAGCACGCCCGGATACGCGCCCAGCACTTCCGGCGACAGCACGGAGATGGTCCCTGCGTCATAGCCATCGGCCGGGCCGGCCCACTGCACTTGCAGCGCGGTGAGGAACAAGGTAAGCAGGAAAATCAGCAGCGGTTTGCGGGTCATGGCGGTCAATCGACGAGGGTGAAAAATGGGGCATTTTACAGCCAGGTCAAGCAAGTTGAACGCGCGCCAGCCATGCATGCATTCCTTCACCTGCGTCAAGGACTGGGCGGCATGGGCGGGGCTATAGTCTGCACCCTGAGCCGATACAGGACTGTGAATATCATGATGCTTGATTCAACCACCGCCACCCGCGTGGCCGGACCGCTGGAACTGGTCTGCCCCGCCGGCAGCCTGCCTGCCCTGAAAGCGGCCATCGACAATGGCGCCGACACGGTCTACCTGGGTTTTCGCGACGCCACCAATGCGCGCAATTTCGCCGGCCTTAATTTCGACGAGAAGGCCATCGCCGAGGGCGTGCGCTACGCCCATCAATATGGACGCAAGGTGCTGCTGGCGCTGAATACCTATCCGCAGCCGCACAACTGGGCCGTGTGGCGCAGCGCCATCGACCGCGCCGCGCAAGCCGGCATCGACGCCATGATCGTGGCCGATCCGGGCCTGATGGCGTATGCGGCCCAGCACCACCCGCAGCTGCGTTTGCACCTGTCCGTGCAAGGCTCGGCCACCAACTACGAAGCCATCAATTTTTACCATGAGCACTTTGGCATCGCCCGCGCCGTGCTGCCGCGCGTGTTGTCGATGGCGCAGGTGGAACAGTTGATCAGCAAGACGGAAGTCGAGATCGAAGTCTTCGGTTTCGGCAGCCTGTGCGTGATGGTCGAAGGGCGCTGCGCGCTGTCGTCGTATGCGACGGGCGAGGCGCCGAACACGCACGGCGTGTGCTCGCCGGCGAAATCCGTGCGCTGGCTGGAAACGCCGAACGGCCTCGAATCGCGCCTGAACGGCGTGCTGATCGACCGCTATGCACCGGGCGAAAACGCCAGCTATCCCACCCTGTGCAAGGGGCGTTTCGAAGTCAACGACGAAGAGTATTACGCCATCGAGGAGCCGGCCAGCCTGAACACGCTGGCGCTGCTGCCGCAGCTGATCGCCATGGGCGTGCGCGCCGTGAAAATCGAAGGACGCCAGCGCAGCCCCGCCTACGTGGCCCAGGTGACGCGCGTGTGGCGCGAAGCGATCGACGCCTGCCGCGAAGGCAATGCGCGCTACGCCGTCAAGCCGGGCTGGATGGCGGCCATGGACAAGCTGGCCGAGGGCCAGCAGCACACCCTCGGCGCTTACCATAGATCTTGGAAATAAAGGATGAACATGCTGAAGCTTTCTTTGGGCCCCTTGCTGTACTACTGGCCGCGCGCCACCGTTTTCGAGTTTTACCAGCAGATCGCCGGCACGGCCGTCGATATCGTCTACCTGGGTGAAACCGTGTGTTCGCGCCGGCATGAAGTGCGCCTGGCCGACTGGCTCGATATCGCCGACATGCTGGCCGCCGCCGGCAAGGAAGTGGTGCTGTCGACGCAGGCGCTGATCGAGGCGGGCGCGGAACTGGCGACCCTGCGCCGCATCACGGGCAATGGCCGCTACGGCGTCGAGGCCAACGACATGGGCGCCGTGCATTGCATGGAAAAGGGTACGCCCTTCGTCGCCGGTCCCCATTTGAACCTGTTCAATGGCCCCAGCTTGCAGTTGCTGGCGCGCCTCGGTGCGCGGCGCTGGGTGATGCCGCTGGAAATGGGACAGACGGCGCTGGCCGAGATGCAGCGCCAGAAACCGGAAGGGCTGGAGACGGAAGTGTTCGCCTACGGTCGCATGCCTCTGGCGTTTTCCGCGCGCTGCTTCACGGCGCGCAACCGCAACCTGCCGAAGGACGATTGCGGCTACAGCTGCCTGGAAGAACCGGACGGCCTGCTGCTGCGCACGCGCGACGAAGTGCCGTTCCTCGTGTTGAACGGCACGCAGACGCAGTCGGCACTGGTCTACAACCTGGTGCGTGAACTCGACGCCATGCGCGACATGGGCGTGGCGGTGGCGCGTATCAGCCCGCAGGCCATGCACACGGAACAGGTGATCGCCATCTTTGACCGCGCCCGCCGCGGCCAGGTCAGCGGCATCGGCGCCCAGGCCCAGCTGGCGGCCTGCCAGCCGGCCGGCGCCTGTGACGGTTACTGGCACGGCCAGCCCGGCATGGAACAGCACGCCGCCCATTGAACGCATTGAAAGGAAGCACCATGCAAGATCAACTGGAAAGATTGCCCGTCCCGGCCAAGCCACCCATGAGCAAGCCCGCCGCGTCATACCGTCTGCCCGAACCGCTGGCCGAATTGCTGTCCAAGCTGCCGCCGTATCCCGCCTCCTGGCTGTTCGTGCAAGGCTTGAACCGCCTGCTGGCGCCGCAATTGCCCGACGATGTGCGGCGCAGCCTGGAAGGGCGCAGCCTGCGCTTGCGCCTGCTGGACGCGGGCATCGCCTTCGATTTCGAGTGGCAGGGCACGGTGTTCGTGGCCGAGCGCTATGTCGATGTGCCGGACCTGTGCATCGCCGCCAGCGTGCATGATCTGATGCTGCTGGCGCGGCGCCAGGAAGATCCGGATACCCTGTTCTTCAGCCGCCGTTTGAGCCTGGAAGGCGACACGGAACTGGGCTTGTTGTTCAAGAATACGCTCGACGCCATCGAATTGCCGCCGTTCGACTTGCAGGCGCTGGGACCGCGCCGCGTGCTGGCGCATTTGCGCGACCGGGGCGCGCGGGAAGGCTGAGCGGGGGAGTTGGCTGCGTTCAGTGGCGGCAGTGGCCGCAGGCGCCGCTGCACGACGGCAGTTGCTCTGCGTTGGAGGCTTCGCCCATGAAGCCGGCGTCGTTGACGGCGGCCAGCAGGCGTTCCTGCGTGGCCAGACGTTCGTCGAATTGCACCGTTGCGCCGTGGCGCGCCAGCGAGACGCACACGGTGGCCACGCCCGTGACGGCTTCGAGCGCCCCCGTCAGCCTGTCGGCGCAGCCTTCGTGATCCATTCCAATAATATTCAAGCGCGCTGTCTGCATGGGTTCCTCTTGTTTTTCAAATAAAAAAACAGCGTAGGCGAGGGGCGCGCATGCCGTCCAGAGCAGCACGCAAGATTTATTTTGTATTTGCGGTTTTATTGATCTGGATTAATTCCCAACCCTGCTGGCCAGCCTGGAAGTGCTGTTGCCCCATCCATGGCTGCCTTATTTCCGTTTGCCGGAGGCAACGCCGCTGGCGCGCCAGGCGCTTTGGTATCGTCCAAAACATTACTAATGGTTTTATTGATCAGTGTCAAACAGACGCTTCAATCGTGCGCACGATGTTTGATAAAACGCAAGACGAGTTCAACAGAACACCTGTTGACACTTATAAAATTTTCACCGAACATAATTCCACGTTGCAACATTTTGCAAGACTCTCCCAGCACAAGCGTTTACCGCAGGTGTCGTGCGGGACCCGTGCGCCCGTTCGAAAGCCAGCCGCCGCCAGCCGCCGAACGCTCTGTCCCCTTGTAACCATCCGTTATCTTTTCGAAGGTTTGCCCATGTTCGATTCGATCACGTCGGTATTGCATCAAGTGCCGGAACTGGCCCTGTTTTTGGCGCTGGCGCTGGGCTATGCGGTAGGGCAGATACGCTTCGGCCCCATCCAGCTGGGCGGCGTGTGTGGCACCCTGATCGCCGCGCTGCTGATCGGCCAGTTGGGCATCACCCTGGACGCCAGCGTCAAGAACGTCTTCTTCATGCTGTTCATCTTTGCCCTCGGCTATGCGGGCGGTCCCCAGTTCTTTGCCAACCTCAACGCCAAGGGCTTGCGCCTGGGTTTGCTGTGCCTGATCGAAGTGGTGGTGGTGCTGGCGCTGGTGCTGCTGGCCACGCGTTTCCTCGGCCTGGACCAGGGCACGGCGGCCGGCATGATGGCGGGCGCGGCGACGGAATCGGCCGTCGTCGGCACAGCCACGGACGCCATCTCGAAGCTGGCGCTGCCGGCCGCCCGCATCGCCGAATTGCAAGCCAACGTGGTCACCGCGTATTCCATCACGTATATCTTCGGCCTGATCGCCATCGTCATCGCCACCAGCCAGATTTTTCCGCTCCTGCTGCGCGTCAACCTGCGCGAGGAAGCCGACAAGTTGTGGGAAAAGATGGGCGGCGCGCAGACCGATGGCGATGGCGTGCAGGCGACGCCGGACATGGTGGGCCGCGCCTACCGCATCAGCCGCGGCGCGGGACGCCGTCTCGACGCCTTGCAGCATATTTTTGCGGGCCGCGCCAGCATCACGCGTGTGCGCCGGCACGGCAAGGTATTGCCTTTGGAACCGGAACTGCGCCTGCGCAACAACGACGAAGTGCTGGTCATCGGCCACCGTCCCGCGCTGGTGGCGGCCGAAGCCATCCTGGGAGAGGAATTTGCCGACACGACGGGCTTGAACATGGCCGTCTCGGCCGTCGAAGTGGTGCTGCAACAAGCTTCGCTGGTGGGCCAGCCCTTGCGCCAGCTGGCCTTGCCTTCGGGCGTGCACGTGGCGGCCGTCGTCCGTGGCGAGCACAGCATGCCGCCGCTGCCTGACCTGACACTGCAGCGCGACGACGTGCTGCGCCTGTACGGCACGACGGAAGGGCGCGAGCTGAACACGGCGCTGGCCGCCATCGGCAAGCGCGTGCCCACGGGCGACCGCAGCAATATCGTCTACGCCAGCATCGGCATCGTGCTGGGCGTGTATATCGGCGGCTTCAGTGCCAAGCTGGGCGGCATCCCGTTTTCGCTGGGCACGGGTGGCGGCGCTTTGCTGACGGGCCTCGTGTTCGGCTGGTACCAGGCGAGAAAACCGGGCATGCCGGGCATCCACCCGAGCGCGCTCGACATGATGAAAGATATCGGCCTGGCCACCTTCATCGCCTGCGTGGGCCTGGCGTCGGGGCCGCAGGCGATCGATCTGATCCGCCAGTACGGTCTGTCGCTGCCGCTGATGGGCGTGTTGATCGCCGTCGTCCCCGCCTCGCTGTCCCTGGTGGTGGGGCACTTTTTCCTCAAGCTGGAAGCGCCCGTGCTGCTGGGCGCCATCGCCGGGCAGCAGTGCAGCACGCCGGCCCTGTCCGCCGTGCAGAACGCGGCCGGCAACTCCACGCCCTTGCTGGGCTACACGATCACGTATGCGATCTCGAACGTGGTGCTGCCCCTGCTGGGGCCGCTCATCGTGGCCCTGGCCGGGTCGGTGCACGCATAAGTAATCAGCAAGAGCACAAGTAGTAAAGAATTCCTTCAACACGAAAGGCGGTCCGCATGGAATGGTTGCATGAGTTATTCAAGAAGTCGCCTGAAATTGCCTTGTTTCTCTCCCTGGCAGCGGGTTATTACATCGGCAAGATCAAGTTCGGCTCGTTTCAGCTGGGCGGGGTAGCCGGTTCACTGCTGGTGGCGGTACTCGTCAGCCAGGTAGGCGTCGCCATCGATCCTGGCGTCAAGTCGGTGCTGTTCGCCCTGTTCATTTACGCGGTCGGCTATGAAAGCGGGCCGCAATTCTTCAATTCCCTGGGGCGCCAGTCGGTGCGCGAAATCATCCTGGCCGTCGTGCTGGCCGTGACGTCGCTGCTGACGGTGGTCATCCTGGCCAGGCTCTTTGGCCTGGACAAGGGCCTGGCGGCCGGCGTGGCGGCGGGCGGCTTGACGCAGTCGGCCATCATCGGCACGGCCGGCGACGCGATCACCAAGCTGGGCCTGGCGGCCGAGGAAGTGGCGCGCCTGCAGGGCAACGTGGCCGTCGGCTATGCCGTCACGTATGTGTTCGGCTCGTTTGGCGCCATCATCGTCTGCGTCAACATCTTGCCAAAGCTCATGGGACGCACCATCCGCGAAGACGCGATCAAGGCGGAAACGGCGCTGCAGGCAGGCGTGCAGGTGCTGGGGCCGGGCCAGACGCCGGCCGCGCCCGACCTGATCGGCCGCATCTACGATGTGGGCCCGGGCGCAGGACGCTCCGTGGAGGAGATCGAAAGCGCGCATCCGAACACGGCGATTACCATCGAGCGCGTGAAACGCAATGGCCAGATCATCGACGTCAGCCCCGACCTGGTGCTGGCGGCCGACGATATCGTGCTGCTGGTGGGCCGGCGCGAAGCCATGCTCAGCGTGTCTTCCCAGCTGGGCAAGGAATTGCTGGCCGTCGAAGGCATGGAACTGGTGATGCAGCGCCGCGATATGGTGCTGACCAACAAGGCTTACCACAACAAGACGGTGGGCGAGATCCGCAGCGCCACGGCGCCGGGCGTGCGTCACGGCATCTTTGTCGTGCAACTGAGCAGCATGGGCAAGATCCTGCCGATGCAGGCGGAAACCATCGTGCAGACGGGCGACGTGGTGACCATCTACGGCGCCGAGCAGGACGTCAAGCGCGTGGCGGCCGAAGTGGGCTACATGATCGTGCCAAGCGCCAAGACGGATTTTGTTTACATGGGCGCCGGCCTCGTCGTCGGTTTGCTGGTGGGCTTGCTGGTGGCGCGCATCGGCTCGATTCCGCTGACCCTGGGCAGCGGCGGCGGCGTTCTGCTGTCGGGTCTGGTATTCGGCTGGTTCCGGGCCAAGCGCCAGACCTTCGGCTACATGCCTAGCGGCGCCGTGCAAATCTTGAAAGACCTGGGCCTGGCCGGCTTCGTTGCCGTCGTCGGCCTCACGTCCGGCCTGCAAGCCGTGCAAACCGTGCGCGAACACGGCCTGACCCTGTTTGGCGTGGGCGTGGTGGTGACCATTCTGCCGATGATTTTGACCATGCTGATCGGCCGTTACATCTTGCGTTATGACAACGTGGCCGTGTTTGCGGGCGCCTTGTCCGGCTCGCGCAGCGCCAATCCCGCGTTCGGCGAAGTGTTGAACGCGGCGCAAAACTCGATTCCCACCGTACCGTTTGCCATCACGTATGCCTTGGCCAACGTTTTCCTGACCTTGCTGGGGCCGCTGATCGTGGCCTTCGTCTGAGTCTGCAAGAACCCTGCACATTGTCTGTCTATAAGGAGTAGCAAAAATGGATTTCAGTAACCCAAGCAAACTCGCCCTGTTGAGCCCCTTCGAATTGAAGGATGCGCTGATCCAGACGGCCAAACAAAGCAACCGTTTGATGCTCAATGCGGGCCGCGGCAACCCGAATTTCTTGGCGACCACGCCGCGCCACGGTTTCTTCCAGTTCGGCCAGTTCGCCATGACGGAAGCGGAACGTTCCTATGTGTACATGGACGACGTGGGTGGTTTCCCCACGCGCGACGGCATCGAGGCGCGCTTTGAAATCTTCGTGCGTAAACACGAAGGCAACCCCGGCGTGCATTTCATCGAGGCGGCCGTGTCGTACGTGCGCGACCAGCTGGGCTTGAGCGCGGGCGATTTCCTCTACGAGATGTGCGAAGCCATCCTTGGCTGCAACTATCCCGTGCCGGACCGCATGCTGCGCCTGTCCGAGAAAATCGTCGGCCAGTATATCCACCGCGAAATGATCGGCAAGCACCCGTTCGTCGGCAACTTCGACATGTACGCCGTCGAAGGCGGCACTGCCGCCATGACGTATCTGTTTGCCAGCCTGAAATCGAACCACATCATCCAGGAAGGCGACACGATCGCCCTGGGCATGCCGATCTTCACGCCCTACATTGAAATTCCCCAGCTGAACGATTACAAGCTGAACACCGTGCACATCGATGCGCCGCAATCGAACAACTGGCAATTCACCAAGAAGGAGCTGGACAAGCTGCTCGACCCCAAAGTCAAAGCTTTCTTCCTCGTCAACCCCAGCAATCCGCCATCCGTCAAGATCGATGACGAAACCCTGGAATACATCGCCAAGATCATCAAGAAGCGCCCGGACCTGATCATTTTGACCGATGACGTGTATGGCACTTTTGCCGACAATTTCGTTTCGCTGTTCGCCATTTGCCCGTTCAATACCATCCTCGTGTACTCGTTCTCGAAATATTTCGGCGCGACGGGCTGGCGCATGGGCGTGGTGGCCACGCATGAAGACAATGTGCTTGACGCCAAGATTGCCAAGTTGCCGGAAACCATCAAGAAGCAGCTCGATGCGCGCTACCACTCGATCACGACGGAGCCGCGCGAGCTGAAATTCATCGACCGCCTGGTGGCCGACAGCCGCACGGTGGCGCTGAACCACACGGCCGGCTTGTCCACCCCCGTGCAGGCGCAGATGACCTTGTTCTCCCTGTTCTCGCTGATGGATGAAGAGCAAAAGTACAAGCAGTCGATGAAGCGCATCGTGCTGCGCCGCAAGGAAGCGCTGTATCGCGAACTGGGCTTGCCAATGGTGCACGACGCCAATTCCGTGCGCTACTACCATTTGCTGGACATGGAATCGCTGGCCGCGCAGATGCATGGCGTGGAGTTTTCGCAGTGGCTGCTGAAAAAGCTGAAACCGAACGAAGCCCTGTTCCGCCTGGCCGAGGAGACGGGCGTCATCCTGTTGCCGGGCCGCGGCTTCGGCACCACGCACCCGTCCGGCCGCGTGTCGCTGGCCAACCTGAACGAATACGACTACGCCAACATCGGCCGCGCCATCCGCAACATGGCGTCCGAGTTCTTTGCCGTGTTTGAAAAGGAGAAGGGCGGCAAGAAGGCCAAGAAATAACTGGCTTGGCAGAGGTTTGACCGCAACGGGCGCCCCGCAAGAGGCGCCCGTTTTTTTGTTTTAGTTCCAGTAACCAATAGTGCAGGCTGGAATGGACATCCGTGGATATAATTGCTATTGCGAAAGTATAAACATGGCAACCCCGTGCTTTCCCCTCATTCATTGACTGGACGCTACATGGGCAGATTGCAAGGACACTTATCATTATTGCTGGCGGGCGCGCTGGGCGCGGCCATGCCCGCCCAGGCGGAACCGCTGACCTTTAACGAAGCGCTGCAGCAAGCGGCCAGGGCTTCGGGCGCCGTGCAGGGCGCCGCGCTCGACGTGCGGGCCAAAACACTGAAGGCCGAAGCCTTGTCGAATATCGATGGTCCTTCCGTGGACTTGACGGCGTTTCGCGGCCGGTTGTCGACGGATTTGAGTATCGATACGAGCGGCCTGGCCGGCGTGGTGGGCGGCATCGAATCCGCGCTGCCGGCGATTCCCGGCTTGCCCACGCCGCACATTCCCAATTCCCTGAACCGCGAAGTGGTGACGGATTTGACGTCGTTCGGCTTGCTGGGCATGTGGCCCATCTACACGGGCGGGCGCCTGGATGCCGTCAAGGGACTCGCATCGAGCCTGACTCTGGCCGCGCAAGCCGAGCGCACGGAAGCGGAAGAGCAGCTGGCCACCCTGGTGGCGCAGCGCTACTTCCAGTTGCTGCTGGCCAAAAGAGTGGTGGCCGTGCGGTCCGAAGTGACGGCCGGCGTGACGCAGCACCAGCGCGACGCGGCCAGGCTGGAAAAGGGCGGCCTGATTTCGCGCGCGGAACGCCTGCGCGCCGACGTGGCCCTGGACAGCGCCCGCAGCGACGAGGCGCAGGCGCGCAGCGACGAGGAAATCGCCCAGGTGGCGCTTGATCGCTTGCTTGCCGTCAACACGCAAGTGCTGCCCAGCACGCCGCTGTTCGTCAACAGCTTGCCGGTCGGTACTTTGCAATCGTTCATCAGCACGGGCATGCGCGAAAACGCGAACTGGAAAAAGATCGACAGCAAGCGTGTGCAGGCCGAGCAAGCCTTGAAGCTGCACGGCAAGGAATACGCGCCCACCGTCTTTGCCATCGGTAATTACAATTTGAACCGCGGCAATGAAAAGCTCGTGCGCTCGAACTGGGCCATCGGCCTGGTCGTGTCCGTACCGCTCGTGCACCGCATCAATACGGGCAAGATGATCGCCGCCGCCAAGCTGGACCAGGAGCGGGTGGAAGTGGTGGCGCGCCAGGCCGAGCGCGACATTCCCACCCTGATCGAAAAGAACTGGCGCGCGCTGGAAAACGCCCGCATCCAGTACCTGTCCACGGCGTCGTCGGTGGAGCTGGCGCGCGAAAATATCCGCTTGCAAACGGTGGCTTTCCAGCAAGGGCAAGTGACGTCGCTGGAAGTGGTCGACGCGCGTCTGAACCTGGCCAAGGTCGAGACCCAGCGGGCGCAGACGGCCTATAACTATGTGATGGGGCTGGCGCAATTGCTGGAAGCGACGGGCGAAACGCAGCGCCTGGGCAGCCTGGCCGCCGCGGCCGATATCCAATTGCCTGTGGACAAATAATAATGAGTACCTCCAAAAAACCGTTGGCCATAGTCGCCGCTGTCATCGTGCTGGCCTTCGTCGGCTGGGGCCTGTACCAGGCGTTCCAGCCGCAGCGTCTGCCTTTGCAGGGGCAGATGGATGCGCAGGAAGTCAATGTCTCGTCGAAAGTGCCGGGTCGGGTGGGCGAGCTGTACGTCAAACTGGGCCAGACGGTGCCGAAAGGTGAGCTGCTGTTCCAGCTGACGAGTCCGGAAGTGGATGCGAAGATCGCGCAGGCGACGGCCGCCACGCAAGCGGCCGAGGCCGTGGCGCAAAAGGCGCAAGCGGGAGCGCGTCCGGAAGAAGTCGCCGCCGCCAAAGCCAACTGGGAGCGGGCGCAAACGGGCGCCACCATCGCCAAAACCACGTACACCCGCGTCAACAATATGTACGAACAAGGCGTGATCGCCCAGCAGAAACGCGACGAGGTGCAAGCGCAATGGCGCGCCGCCGACCAGCTGGCGCAGGCGGCCCGCGCGCAATATGACATGGCGCAAAAGGGCGCTCGTCAGGAAGACAAGACGGCCGCCGCCGCCCAGGCGCGCCAGGTGGGGGCCGTGCTGACGGAAGCGCAGATCGCTCTGGCGGAAACGAAGATCGCCGCGCCCGTGGCGGGCCAGGTCAGCAAGATCCAGATACAGCCCGGTGAACTGGCGCCGCAAGGCTTTCCCGTAATCACCTTGGTGAACCTCGATGACGCCTGGGCCGTGCTGCAGGTGCGCGAAGATGAAATGGCCGCGTTTGCCATGGGCAGCACGCATACGGCCAATGTGCCGGCGCTGAAACAGCAGCTGAGCTTCAAGGTCAGTTCGGTCGCCGTGCTGCCGGACTTCGCCACGTGGCGCGCGGCCCGTCCGGGCGGCACGGATTTGCGCACGTTTGAAATCCGCTTGCGTCCCGCCATCAAGGTCGAGGGCTTGCGCCCGGGCATGTCGGTCGTGTTTCCACCGCTCTGATACGAGATGAACGAAGCGGATAAAGAGCTGGTTTCGGCGCTGGCACGCGAGTGGCGGCGCTTGCGCGGCGACTTCTGGGACTTTGGCATGCTCAGCTGGATTCCGGTTGTGCTGTGCGGCATGTTGTGGCTGGTGTTTTCCGCCGGCATCGCGCGCGACTTGCCCATCGTCGTCATCGATAACGACAACTCCACCCTGTCGCGCCAGCTGACGCGCTGGCTCGACGCGTCGCCCGGCATCAAGGTGGCGGCGAAAGTGGCGTCCAGCGACGCAGCCTTGCATCGCTTGCGCGAACGCACGGCATTCGGCTACCTGCTGATCCCCGACGATTTCGAGCAGAAACTGCTGGGCGGACGCCAAGCCACCGTGCAATGGCTGTACAACGCGCAGTTTTCCTCGCACGCGGGCGCCTTGCTGCGCGACGTGCGCACGGTCAGCACGACCTTGTCGGCCGGCATCGAGATGACGGCGCGCGTGAAAAAAGGCATGTCGGGCGTGCAGGCGGCGGCCCAGTTCGAACCGATACGCACGACACTGAACAGTCTATACAATGAAAACATCAGCTATGAAGCGTTCTTGACGTTGGCCCTGATGCCGGCCATGCTGCAGATCTTCATCGTCGTCGCCGTCGTCACGTCCATCGGACGCGAGTTGCGCGACGGAACGGTGCCGCAATGGCTGGCCTCGGCCCATGGCAGCTGGCTGCGCGCCGTCGGCGCCAAGCTGCTGTTCCCCCTCGTCGCCTATTGCGCGCTGGCGCTGTTGTACTTGCTGTTCTTCAGCCTGGCGCGAGGCTGGGCCGTGGCGGGCAGCTTGCCGGCCTTGCTGTTGAGCATGCTGCTGCTGGTGCTCGCGTATTGCGGCCTGGCCACCTTGCTGATCGCCGCCACTCTTTCCCTGCGGCTGGCCCTGTCGGGCGCGGCCTTCATCACGGCGCCGGCCTTCGCGTTTGCGGGCCAGGCCTTTCCCCTGATGGCCATGCCGGCGCCGGCCCGCGCTTGGGCGCAAGCCTTGCCGCTCACGCATTATCTGCAGCTGCAAACGAAATACTGGCTGGCCGGCGCGCCGTGGCGTTATGGCGTACAGGAAATGCTGATACTGGCCGGTATCGCCATCGGCTGCGGCGCCGTGGGCATACTCCTGCTGGCGCGCCGCGCGAATGCGCCTGCCGCCTGGGGACGCGCATGATGTGGCCGGCATTTCTCGCCACCTGGCGCGCCATGCTGACGGACAAGGGCGCGCTGACCTTGCTGTTCATCGGCGGCATCATCTATTCCTTCTTTTATCCGCTGCCGTACTCGACGGAAATCGTCCAGCGCGTGCCCGTGGCCGTCGTCGACCAGGACCGCAGCGCCATGTCGCGCCAGTTGACGCGCTTTGCCATGGCCCATCCATCGCTGCAAGTGATCGCCGTCACGCCGGACTTGCCCGTCGCGCAGGACCTGCTGTGGCGCGACGAAGTCATGGGCGTCTTGATCATTCCCGACGGCTTGCAGACGGACGTGCTGGCCGGACGCGCTGCCCACGCGCAGGTGGCAGGCAATGGCTTGTATCTGATGCTCAACAAGGTGGCCCTGAATGGCCTGGCCGAAGTGGTGGGCACGGTGTCGGCCGGTATCGAATTGAAACGTCTGGGGGCGGGTACGCCATCGACCGTGCAGGCCAACCAGCAGCGCTCGCCCATCGCCTTCGACGCCGTGCCCCTGTTTAACGTCAAGGAAGGCTATGGCGCCTATGTCGTGCCCGGCGTGGCGACCTTGATCGTGCAGCAGACCTTGCTGATCGGCATGACCATGCTGTTCGGCACCTGGTACCAGCGCAAGAGTTTCCCTGTGGCCGGCAAGCGCACGGCGGGTGGTTACATCGGCATGCTGCTGGCGTTTGCCTGCGTGGCGTTCCTCAACTGCTGCTATTTCTTCGGCTTCGTCTTCTGGTTCCAGGATTACCCGCGTGGCGGCAACTTCGGCGGCATGCTCTTGCTGCTGGTGCTGTTTTCGCTGGCGGAAGCGGCCTTCGGCATGTTGCTGGGCATGCTGTTCCGCACGCGCGAACGGGGTACGCAGCTGATGATCGCCACCTCGATGCCCGTGCTGTTCCTCGCGGGCCTGACCTGGCCCGTGTCGTCCATGCCCGTCGTGCTGCAATGGCTGCGCTGGCTGCTGCCATCGACGGCCGGCATCCAGGGCTTTGTCGCGCTCAACCAGATGGGCGCTTCGCTGTATGAAATCCGCCATGAAGTGGCGGGCTTGCTGGCCCTGCTGGTAGCGTGCGTGGCGCTGGGCTGGTGGCGCTGGCGCGCCGAGACGCCAGCGCCCGTCATCAAACAAGGATGAACATGACACCAGAGAAAGCGTTGGAGCCCCAGCTGGCCGTGGCGGAAGAAAGATATGCCATGATTTTGGCATCGATCCAGGCTTTTGCGCAGTTCTGTGACGCACATGGCGACGACGACAATGCCGAATACGACAGACTCGCGGATCAATTGCAGACGCTAACGGGAAAAGATATCTCCCGCTTCAATTTGCGCGAGTGGTGGGAAGAGGAGGGCGCGGAAGTGCTGGCGTTCAGGATCGCCTTGCCCGACCCCGTGAAACTTGACGATGTCAGCAGGATGGACATCGCACACATCGTTGCCAGGATAGGCCGCTTCGAGCTGTCCGAAAAAGACGCAAGCGAACCAGGCTTCCAGCAGATATTCAGCGCTTTTCTTGATGACTACTACCACGCCTGGTTGAAGCTGCACTGCAAGAGCTATAACTACAAGAAAATATTCGGTGCGCACAAGGACAAGGACGGAAAGCGCTTGTGGTTGACCGACGAAGAGAAGGTTGATGCACTCTGGCCGCAACGCTAGCGACGGTATCCATCATGTGTACACCATGCAAGCTTGGCACACCAGGGCGGTGGCGTGCTGTCGTGGTGGGGCAAGGCAGGCTCATGGTCGCTTGGTTCTTTTTCTGCAATGCTGCCAGCAGCAGCCGGTAAAAACCGTCACGCACGGGATCGGGCAGCTTGTCACTGGCGCGCGCGGCTGGCGAACTGAACAATGCTAGCTGGTACTTTATGTAATAATTTTACTTAGGTGAACCCGGCAAATGGCTGGGTTCGAAATTACTGATTTTCTGAAAATTGTCCATGGCTTTCAACCTCTTCCAGCGCCTGTCCCAGGCCCCCACCAAACCCAAGTCCGCGCCCGTTGCGCGGCAGTTCGACGTGGCCGACCTGTACCAGGGCCCCATCGCGCTGGGAGCGGAAGGCGAGACGCAGGCGCGGCCTTTCGATGAAAAGCTGCGCCAGGCGTATTTCTGGATCGTCAACCACGCCATCATCAGTCCCCATTACGATATCGAATACAACGATGGCCCGTCGCAGACGTATTCGGTGGGCGACAGCCGCCGCACCCTGAATCTGCCGTCGGCGCAAAGCTATTCGAGCTTCATTTTGCTGCCGCTGCTGACGTTCGCCACGCGCCGCAAATGTCTGTTCGTCGGCGGACCGGGGCGGGGCAAGACGGCCAGCGCCTTGCTGATGGGCGTGCTGGCCGGTTCCACCGTCAAGGAAGTCAAACGCGCCATGCAGCATGGCCACCCGCAGATGACGGTGGCCGATTTGCTTGGCAATCCGCTGCCCGCCGATCTGGTGAACGCGCAAAGCATGGACGATATCCGCATCGCCTGGCGCGCCTGGCTGGGCATGCGCGTGAAGATCGTCGATGAATACAACCGCATCCCCACGCGCACGCAAAGCGCGCTGCTCACCGTCATGGGCGACAATTACGCGGAAGTGCTGAACCATATTTACGAATGCCCGGAAGCGGCTTGGTATCTGACGGCCAACGACGACCAGGGCGGCGGCACCTACCAGGTGATCGAAGCGCTGCGCGACCGGGTCGACGTGACGGTGCAGGCGCTGGCCTTCAACCCGCGCTTTCTGAACGAGTTGCTGCTGCGCGTGGAAGAAAACGTGCGCCCCGAAGAGCTGGTACCGCCCGATATCATCTTCACGGAAGCGGAAGTGGACCAGATCGGCGAAGCGATCCGCCAGGTGGGTATCCCCGACGCCGTGCGCCGGCGCCTGGAATTCTTCGCCAGCCAGTTCGAGCTGTTCGAGACGGCCGGCGGACAGTTCGAATACATGACCAAGGATACGGCCCGCCTGGCCGGCGCCGACCGGGGGCAGGCGCAGGCGGCCGACAATGGGCGCGACCGCCTGAAGGATCTGGGCTGCCAGACCCTGAACGGCATCTCCGTGCGCACCCTGATGGCGCTGATGATCTACGCCAAGGCCATGGCGTATTTCCGCGGCAATGGCGAGGTGGAGCTGGAAGACTTGCGCCAGGTGCTGCCATTCGTCCTGCATAACAAGCTGCAGCCGGACCCGGACGCGCCATTTTTCGCGCTGCCGGAAAACGCCGCCTACCGCAGCGACAGACTGGGCTGGTTGCGCCGTTTGTTCGATTTGTCGAACGATGAATTCAACCGCCTGGACCTGGACCGCGATGACCCTGTCGGCGTGCTGTCGGCCGAATTCGACCTGGGCCTCGATGGCGTCAGCGAGCGCGAAACCCTGGCGCGTTTGAACCGCATCGAAAAGCTGATCGGCGAACGCACGAAGGGTAGAAAACTGTACGGTCCCCTGTACGACGACCTGTTGAAACTCAAGTACCTGCACCAGCGCTATACGAATTACCGCAGCTGGCTGCGTTCGCAATGAGCGTCCTTCGCTGTCAAGGCTTCCTGGAAGCGCTGGCCCTGCTCAATGGCGAAGCGAGCGATCTGTGCGCGAGCTACGAGTTGCAGCGCTTGCCCGCTGCGCCCGATTTGACCACGGCGCTGGGCTTGCGCGTGGAAGATTACGCCTTGAACGTCATCGCACCCGCGCGCGACTTGCCGGCGCCGCTGTGGCACATCAAGGTGGCGCCGTGCGGGCGCGCGCACCTGGAGCAGGTATGCCAGCGCTGGTTTTTCTCGTCGCAGCACATGCAGGCGGCGCCACCGGGGCACTTCCGCGCACAGCTGGTGGCCGCCTTCCTCGAGTCGCTCGACGACGCGCTCGGTGGATTTTCCCTGCACGCCGTGACGATGACGCCACCAATGTGGTACGCGATCCACTGGGACGAGATCGCGTTCGAGCGTGATGGCGAACGCTATCTGCTGCACTTTTCGCACAGCGACTGAAAGGCTGCGATGATTTCTCCTGCCTTCGCCTCGATACTTGCCAGCGGCCGCGCCCAGTTCAATGCGCGCGCTGTGGAAGCGCGCCGGCGTTTCGCCTCGCTCGACATGGCCGCCTTTGGCGCCTTCTTGCACGACGGCGTCGATCCGCTGGTGCAGGCCGTGGCCGCCGCCGCACCCGAGCGCGTGGGCGGCGTGACCCTGGCCGCCTACGACATGGCCCTGGAACTGGTGGGCCATGGCCTGGCCGGACCGGCCGCGAAAAATCCGTTCTTGAATACCGTGTGGCGCGAACTGGCGCCGCAGTTTGCACCGCTGCTGGCGACGGCGCCCGTGGATGTATTGGGCATGCTCAGCAACGCGGCCATACACCTGGGGAGCGTGGCCGGAGCGCGGCCCGCGCAGTGGCAGGCCGGGATGGCTGCCGTGGCGCCGCAAGTGGGCAGCGTCGTGCAGCTGCGCGCCGTGGGCCAGGTATTGGCGTGGCGCGCCGGCGTCGCGCATTTCCGCCTGGGCGCGCTGGCCGCCGCCGACACCTTGCCGCCCGCGCTGGCGCTGGCCGCCTTTGACGAGCCGGGTGCGCAATGGCCGCAGGTGCATGCGCAGCTCATGGCGAATCCATGGCGCGGCAATGCCGATGGCCGGGAGTTCGGCAGCTTCAGCGGCCTCGGTGGCGCTTTCGGCACGCCGCCGCAAGTGCGCGCGACAAACGATGGTTTTGTCGTGCGCAGCGCCGAGCGCCACTACCTGCTGGTGGCCGACGCCTATGGCGCCGTGCTGCACAGCGCCACGGCGCAGGAGTACGAGCAGGCCAATACCGGCATGCCGCCGTCCGTGCGCCTCGATGGTGCCACCGTGCACGTCGGCGCGCGCAGCATCGCGCTCGACCTGCCGGCCGGCGACATCGCCATCGCCGCGAATGCGCATACGCTGGCCATCACGTCGCCATGGACGCACGCGATCCGCCTGCTGCCGCTCGCATGAAGACGACCGCCGACACCGCGCTGATCGACGCCTGGCGCGCCGCCTGGCCCGAGGCCCTGGCCGTGTGGAGCAAGTTTACGCGCCTGCGCGACCCGAGCCTGTGCGCCAGCCGCGTCGAGGCCAGCAAGCAGGGACTGTCCGGCAGCTTTGCCATGATCCGCTTGCTGGACCAGAGCGTGGTGGTGGATTTGCCGCTGGTGACTGAGCTGGGCCTGGACGACTATGCGCTGGAAGTGCTTGCCCATGAAATCGGCCACCATATCCTCGCGCCGGGCAGCGCCAGCGACCAGTTCCGCCTGCTGGCCCGCATGCGCCGCGCCTTGCCCACCCTGGAGCAGCATGCGCCCATGGTGGCCAACCTGTACACGGACCTGTTCATCAACGACCGCCTGCAGCGCCAGGCGAACCTGCGCATGGCCGACATCTACCGAAAGCTGGAACAGGGACGCTCTGTGGAAGCCAAGTCCAGCGGCGGCGTATGGACCCTGTACATGCGCATCTATGAAAACCTGTGGCAGCTGGAAAAGGGCGAATTGGGAGGCGGCCAGGCCGACGAACGTCTGGACACGGATGCCTGGCTGGGTGCGCGCCTGATCCGCGTCTATGCGAACGACTGGATGCTGGCGGCGGGCCGCTTCGCCACCTTGCTGCTGCCCTATCTGGTGGAAGACACGGACGCGTTGAGCCCGAGCCGCTATCTGCTCGACACGCGCGATGCGGCCCGTGGCTGCCAGACGTATGGCGCGCAGCAGATCGAGGATGACGAGGAGGACGGCGCCATCCATCCCGTGCACGACAAGCGCATCTCGGGCCTAGACGGGGACGAAGCGCCTGCAGAGCCGGCGACCAGGCAGGGCGGCGGCCAGCTGCGCGAACCGTTCGAGCTGGGCGATATTTTAAAGGCGTCGGGCGTGGACCTGAGCGACCATGAAATCGCCATCCGCTATTACCGCGAGCGGGCCTTGCCGCACCTGGTCGCATTTCCCAGCCGTCCCGCACCCGAGTCGCAGGAGCCGCAGATGGAAGGGCTGGAGCCGTGGGAAATCGGCGACCCGCTGGAAGACATCGACTGGCTGCAATCCGTGATGCAATCGCCGCGCCCCGTGCCTGGTGTGACCACCGTGCGCCGCGTGTATGGCCGCGAACCGGCGCGCGCCATCGACGCCGTGCCCGTGGACCTCGACATGTACGTGGACAGTTCCGGTTCCATGCCGAACCCGCAGGCGCACACCTCGTTTTTGACACTGGCTGGCGCCGTCATCGCGCTATCGGCCTTGCGCGCTGGCGCGAAAGTGCAGGTGACCCTGTGGAGCGGCAAGAACGAAGTGATGCAAACGCCCGGTTTCGTGCGCGATGAAGACCTGATCCTGGGTGTGCTGACGGAATTTTTCGGCGGCGGCACCTGTTTCCCCATCCACCGCCTGCGCCAGACCTATGCGGCCAGGCGCGAGCGGCCCGCGCACATTTTGATGATTTCCGATGATGGCATCACCACCATGTTCGACAAGGATGAACTGGGCAACAGCGGCTGGGATATTTCCGCCAAGGCGCTGGCGCAGGGGGGCGCGGGTGGCACCATGGCCCTGAACCTGGAGCGCGACTGGGAGGGCGCGGCCAGCCACACATGGCTGCAGAAAACCTACGACGATTTGAAGCGCGCGCGCCGCGAGCAGGGCTGGGATATCCACGCCGTCGAGCGCTACGAGGACTTGCTGGACTTTGCGCGGGCGTTCAGCCGGCGCCACTATATACAACAATGACATGCATACTCACGGTCCCCACCTCGAAACCCTGACCCACCGCCTGGCCGACACGCCTGTCGAATTCCTCGCCGAGCCCCGCATCGCCGGCGTCGCCAATGCGCAGGCCGTGGCCGTTGCCGCGCTCGTCAGCGATATTTTGCTGCTGCACTGCGCCCGCGCGCCGGCCGCGTCCCTGCAGGGTTTTATCGGCGCGCAGGTGAAGGCGGACCGCAACCGGCTGGCTCTGGCCATGATCGTGTGCTGGCTGCTGGCCGACGAGTGGTTCATCGGGCAGCAGTTGCCGCAGCACGATTTGTTGCAGTTGCTGGGCGAGGCGGCGCGCGAACTGGCCGCTGCCACGCCGGCCCACCAGTTCACGCAAGACCCCGAACGGCGCGAGGAACTGGCGCGCATCGTGCTGGCGCGCCTGGGCTTTCGGCCCCGCGACGAAAGCGTGGCGCAGGCCACGGACCGCTTGTCCGCCATCAGCGGCACGGAACGCCGCCGCCTGCTCGAAGCGAGCCGCTTGGCCGAGCAGCGCGCGCGTGAAATCCGCGAGGCGCTGGCAAAAAAGGCGGCCGAGGAATCGGCCGACAAGTGGTCGCGCGAATGACGCTCGCTGGCAAACCTGACGTCAATCTGCCGGGTGGCGCCTGGGAATCGGACCACGAGTACTGTCCCACCCTGACACAGGCGGGTGCGCGCATGCTGGAAAAACTGCGCAGCCATCCGGCGGCGCCCGTCTACCGCAACCGCAGCGGCAACAAGCTGCTGGCCGCGGAAGTGGAAGCGCTGCGCGCCTACGAGCAGGAAGTCATGCAGGCGGAGATAGGCTGGAGCACAGACGCGCCGCCGCCCTGGCTGACCGGTTTTCTCAGGACGGCCTACGCCACGGTGCCGCATTACCGCGCCTGCGGCTCGCCGCCAGCGCGCTTGCAGGACGTGGCGCCTATCAGCCGCGCCGAACTGGCGCACGACATCGCCGCCTTCGTGCCCGATGATGCGGACCTGGACCGCATGATCAATTTCCAGACGACGGGCACCACGGGACACCCGCTGCTGATCGCCTCGCACCCGCTGGTGGCGGGCCGTTACCTGGCCTTCCACAAGCGCGCGCTGCGCCGTTTCGGCGTGACTCTGCGCCATGGCGCGGGCCAGGTGGGCGTGATGCTGCTGGGGCACCAGCGCCGCTGCTTCACCTATGTCTCCGTCACGCCGACGATGCATGAATCGGGTCTGGCCAAGATCAACCTGCACCTGGACGACTGGCGCGACCCGGAGGACCGCGCGCGCTACCTGGATGCCATGGCGCCCGAGCTGATCGCGGGCGACCCCATCTCGTTTGCCGAGTTGCTGACCTTGCCCATGGCGCACAAGCCGGCCGCGCTGATGTCCGTCTCGATGATGCTGTTGCCGGGCATGCGCGCGCGCCTCGAAGCGCGCTTCGGTTGCCCCGTGCTCGACATCTATTCGCTCAATGAAGTGGGGCCCGTTGCCGTCTACGATGAACGGGCGGGCGGCCACGTGCTGCTGCAGCACCGTCTGTATGTGGAAATTCTCGATGGCGCGGGCCAGCCCGTGCCCGATGGCGCGCGCGGCGAGATCACCGTGACGGGCGGCTTCAATTTCTGCCTGCCCCTGGTGCGCTACCGCACGGGCGATTACGCCTCGCTGGCGCATGGCCCGCATGGTCCCGTGCTGGTGGGGCTGGCCGGCCGCAGCCCCTTGCGCTATCGCACGGTCAAGGGCGAGTGGATCAACAATATCGACATCACGCACGCCCTGAAACCGCTGGCCATCGCCCTGTTCGGCGTGCACCAGCACGGCGACGGCGCCATCGCGCTGCGTCTGGCGCCGGGCGCCATGCCGCAGGCCGACCAGGCGCGCGCCTTGCTCGCGCCTTTTTTCGGCGCCATCACGGTCGAGACTTTGCTGGCGGAAGACAAGATCATTCAATACACCTCGGATTTGCAGGAAGCAGTGGCATGAACCTATATAAACGCGGTCTCGTGGTCGGCAAATTTTGCCCGCTGCACCAGGGCCACGAACTGTTGATCAACCGTGCGCAAGACGCCAGCGAAGAACTGCTGGTGGTTAGCTACACCAAGCCTGAATTTCCCGGCTGCGAGTCGGCGCGCCGTGAACGCTGGCTGCGCGCGCAGTTCCCGCAGGCGCAGATCGTGGTGCTGGACGATGCGCGCCTGGCCGCCCTGTGCGCCGCGCGCGGCGTGCCGGCGCGCGCGCTGCCGCACAACGACGACGATGGCGAGCTGCATCGCCACTTCATGGGCTGGCTGTGCTGGACGGTGCTGGAGCGGCCCGTCGATGCCGTCTTTACCAGCGAAGACTATGGCCCCGGCTTTGCGCAGGTGCTGGAACGGCACTATGCGAGCGGGCCGGTGGCGCACGTGAGTGTGGACCAGGCGAGAACGTTGGTGCCCGTGTCCGGTACCGTGGCGCGGCAAGACCCGCATGCGCACGGCGCCTTCCTGTCGCCCATCGTGCGCGCCGATTTTGTCGCGCGCGTGTGCGTGCTCGGCGGCGAATCGAGCGGCAAGACGACCCTGGCGGCCGCGCTGGCGGCGCATTTCGAGACGGCCTGGGTGGCTGAATATGGGCGCGAACTGTGGGAAAGCCAGGATGGGATTTTGGTTTATGACGATCTGCTCAAGATCGGCCGGGAGCAGCTGCGCCGCGAAGCGCAGGCGCTGTTGGCGGCGCGGCGCTGGCTGTTTTGCGACACCTCGCCCATGACCACGTATTTTTACTGCGTCGAGATGTTCGGCAAGGCCGAGCAGGAACTGGCGCGGCTGGCCGAACACGGCTACGACCTGGTGCTGCTGTGCGCCCCCGACTTCCCGTTCATCCAGGATGGCACGCGCCGGGACGAGGATTTCCGCGCGCGCCAGCATGCGTGGTATCAGGACGAGCTGGCGCGGCGGGGCATTGCCTATGTCAATGTGTCAGGCACGGTTGCAGACAGGGTCGGACAAGTTGCCCAGTTGTTGGCGCGTAGGTCGGATTAGCGGAGCGTAATCCGACATCATTGTTGGCGTGCCATGTCGGATTACGCGCTCGCGCGCTAATCCGACCTACGCCGCGAATGCGGTCTTAACCGCTGCCAGAATCTCATCCGAAAACGCTTCATCGTCGACGGCGCGCGCCAGCGCCACGGCGCCCACCATGGCCGATAGCATGACGATGGCGTCCTGGCGCGCGTTGCGCTTTTTCTGCCACGGAAAATGCACTGCCAGCTTGCCGATGATGGCTTTCAGGTGGAAGGTGAAGGCAGGGCGCACGGCCGGTTGCTTGCGCGCGTCGCCGGCCAGCGCCGCCAGCAGACAGCCATCGCCCGGCGCATCACGGTGGGCCGTGCTCACGTAATCGCGCACGTACTGGCGCATCGTTTCCGGGCTGATGGTCGCCGCATCGAGCGCCACGCGCGAATGTTCCGAGCCGTGCAGGGTGCTTTCCGCCATCAGCGCTTCCTTCGAGGCGAAATGGTTGTAGAAGGGGCCGTGCGTGAGTCCCGTCGCCTGCATGATCTGCCCCACGCTGACGCCGTCGTAACCTTTTTCACGGAACAGCCGCGCCGCCTGCTTCAGGATGCGCTGGTGCTTTTCGGCGGTTTCTTCGGCGGGATAACGCATGACAGGCTCTTGATCGCGGTGTAAAAATAATGGTTGACATCATACATGATGTTCGTCATGTTTCAACACATTAAACATGATGACCGTCATATTTAATGTGTTGAAGCATGATGGCTGTCATGTTTGATGGCCTCAACCACCCCATACTGAAGAAGGAATGATCATGAATGCAGTTACTACCCAAGGCACGGCCCTCATCACCGGTGCCTCGTCCGGCCTGGGCGCCGTGTATGCGGACCGCCTGGCCGCGCGCGGCTTCGATTTGATCCTCGTGGCGCGCCGGGTCGAGCGCCTGGGCACCCTGGCTGCCTCGCTGGCGGAAAAATATGGCGTGGCCGTGCGCGCCATGGCGGCCGATCTGGCCGCACCGGCCGATCTGCAGCGCGTGGCCGAAGAACTGGCCGGCAACCCTGCCATCACCATGCTGGTCAATAACGCGGGTGTCTCGACCCTGGGCGTCGTCGTGGACGCGCCGCGCGAGGGCATTGCGGCGATGGACCAGGTCAACGTGGCGGCGCTGGCACAACTGACGTACGCCGTGCTGCCGCAATTCAAGCAGCGCAACAGCGGCACCATCATTAACATCGGTTCCGTGCTGTCCTTCCATATCCTGCCTGTCAGCACGATCTACAGCGCCACCAAGGGCTATGTGATGAATTTCACGCGGGGCTTGCAGCAGGAACTGGCCGGCACGGGCATCACGGTGCAGCTGGTGCTGCCCGCGTCGACGGCGACGGAGATCTGGGAATTGAGCGGCGTGCCGCTGGCACAGCTGGACCAGGCCACCATCATGCGCGCGGAAGATTGCGTCGATGCGGCGCTGGCGGGCCTGGACCAGGGCGAGCTGGTGACCTTGCCTTCGGTGGAAGACCAGGCCTTGTGGGAGCAGTTCGATGCGGCCCGCCTGGCCCTGTTCGCGGGCGCGATGCGCGGCAAGCCGGCATCGCGCTATGGGGTCAAAGCCAGCGCTTAAGCGGCGTTGAGCGCCTGTTCCAGGTCTTCGCGCAAGTCGTCGATATGCTCGATGCCGACGGACAGGCGCAGCATGTCTTCGGACACGCCCGCCTTGGCCAGTTCCTCGGGATTGAGCTGGCGGTGCGTGGTGGACGCGGGATGCGTGGCCAGCGACTTGGCGTCGCCGATGTTGACGAGGCGCGTAAACAGCTGCAAGGCGTCGAGCACGCGGGCGCCAGCCGCGCGCGGATCCTCGCCGGCCGCCAGCTTCAGGCCGAAGGACAGGATGCCCGAGGCGCGGCCACCCATGTATTTTTTCACCAGCGCGTGGTCCGGGTGGTCTTCCAGGCCCGCGTAATTGACCCACGCGACTTTCGGATGCTGTTTCAGGTGCTTTGCCAGGGCCAGCGTGTTGTCGCAGATGCGGTCCATGCGCAGGGCCAAGGTCTCGATGCCCTGGATCAGCTGGAAGGCGGAGAGGGGCGAAATCGCCGCACCCATGTTGCGCAGCGGGACGACGCGCGCGCGGCCGATGAAGGCGGCGGGGCCGAACGCTTCCGTGTAGACGACGCCGTGATACGACACGTCCGGTTCGTTCAGGCGCTTGAAGCGCTCCTTGTGATCAAACCACGGAAATTTGCCGCTGTCGACGATGGCGCCGCCCACGGTGGTGCCGTGGCCGCCCAGGTATTTGGTCAGCGAATGGACGACGATATCGGCGCCATGCTCGATCGGGCGGAACAGATAGGGGCTGGGTACCGTGTTGTCGACGATCAGCGGGATGCCGTGCGCATGCGCGATCTCGGCCAGTTTCGCCACATCGGTGACATTGCCCAGCGGGTTGCCGATCGATTCGCAGAAGATGGCCTTGGTGCGCGCATCGATCAGGGCTGCGAAGGTCTCGGGCTGGCGCGCGTCGGCGAAGCGCACTTCGATGCCGATCTGCGGCAGGGTGTGTGCAAACAGGTTGTAGGTGCCGCCATATAGCTGGCTGGCGGAGATGAAGTTGTCGCCCGCTTCGGCAATCGTCTGGATCGCATAGGTGATGGCCGCCATGCCCGAGGCCACGGCCAGCGCGGCCACGCCGCCTTCCAGCGCCGCGACGCGCTTTTCCAGCACGTCCTGCGTGGGGTTCATGATGCGCGTATAGATATTGCCTGCCACCTTGAGGTCGAACAGGTCGGCGCCATGCTGGGCATTGTCGAAGGCGTAGGCCACCGTCTGGTAAATGGGGACGGCGGCGGCCTTGGTGGTCGGGTCGGGGGTGTAGCCGGCGTGCACGGCCAGGGTTTCGATTCTCATGAGGTCTCCGGTTTCAATAGTCTGCGTGGTGAAATCCGCAGCCATTGTGCCATGCGCCCCTTAGCTCGATGCTACGCTTGATAGAATATTAAGTCATAAACTAGTGCGGTCTTGATATAAGTCATTCAGATCTGCCAGCCCGATGAAGCGTTCATGCGTGCCGTTCTGCGCGCAGGCAAACGCGCCGCCGATGGCGCCACGGCGCATGGCCGCGTCGATGCCCGAACCATCGAGCCAGGCGCGCAAAAACGCCGCCACGAAGGAATCGCCGGCACCGTTCGTATCCACCACGGGCAGCGTCAAGCCTGCCGTCGGATAGTGATGCACGGACGCGCCGTCCCGTTCCAGTAGGTAGGCGCCGTGCGCGCCCGCCATGGCGATGACGGCTTGCGCGCGGCCTTCCGCGATAATCGCGCGCATGACGTCGTCCCGGCGCTCGCCCAGTGCCGCCGTGCTGAGAAACACCAGGTCGGCGCGCAGCGCAAAGACCTTGTGGTGCGGGTTGACGCCATCCCAGTCGTGCAAATCGGTCGACACCGTCGTGCCGCACACCAGCGCATCGTCGAACAGTTCGGCCACCCAGCCCATGATGGAAAAGTGCGCGTGGCGCGCCGGACCCAGGTAGGGTAGATAGAAGGCGGCCGGCATGCGCACGTCTTCCGGATGACGGCCGTCGTACAACGACAGCCGGCGCCCTTGCGGGTCGACCAGGTTGACGCTGCGCCGCGTGCCCGAGGGTTCGACGATGTGCGAAAAATCGAGCCTGGCTTCCTTGTAGCGCTGCAGGATGGCTGCGCCTTGCGCGTCGTCGCCGATGAAGTCGATGAACTTGCAGCGCAAGCCCAGCGCGTGGCAACCGAGCGCCACGCCATTGCCCGTGTGCGCCACGTAGTCGCGGATGGGCGGCACGTGCAGCGAATCGGCGACGGGCAGTTGCAGGTCGGGGACGCGCACGATCGTGTCGATGCCGGCGCCGCCGACCACTAAGATGTCATAGGTACTCATGGTGCAGCCTTTTCTAACAGGACGGTGCCGGCCGCGTTCACCGCGACGGCACCATCTTTGACGATACAGGTTTGATTGGTATAGGCGTCGCGTAGCAGGGTGCCGTCGGCGAAAACACCGTGAACTTTCAGTTCGAGTGTGCCTTGCGCCTCGGGCACGGCGATGACGGCGTCGCCATCCATCACGCGGGCGAACGCATACGGCTTGTCGTTGATGAACCGGTGTTCGCCGCGCGCCAGGGCAGGGTGGCGCAGCCGGAACTGGCCCAGCTTGCGTGCATGGGCCAGGGTGGCCGCATCGAGCGTGTTCCAGTTCATGTCGGAGCGCGTCGCCTGCTGTTCGTCGCCGACGGGCGCCGCGCCAGGCTGGCGCGCGCTTTCATCGCCATAAAACAGCTGCACGCCGCCCGGCGCCAGCAGCAGGGCGGACAAGCCATGCTTCAGTTGCTCGCGCGGGAACAGGCTGGTGTCGTGCGACGAGATATACGACAGGATGTCGTAGCGGGGGCCCGGGCCCTTGCCCAGCAAGCCCGCGTACTGGCGGTACACGCCATCGATGCTTTTCCAGTCGCCGCCAGCGCGATGCTGGAAATCGAAATTGATCATCGAGTCGAAGCCCGCGTCATGCCAGCTGCTGCGCTCGGGGCCATGGCCCCACGCTTCGCCCGTCATCCAGAACGGTGCGTCGTCGATTTTCTGTTCTGGATGACGCGTTTTCCAATCTTTCAAGGCATCGGTGGCCGCCGCGCGCAGGGCCAGCCAGCTGGCAGGCTCCACGTGCTTGACGGTGTCGGCCCTGAAACCGTCGACGCCGAATTCGCGCACCCAGTCTGCCAGCCAGTGCACCAGGTAGCCGCGCACGGTGGTGTCGGGCAGGGCCACGGCGCGCGTGTCGGCTTTGTGTTGCAGGATGGGCGGCAAGCCCACGGCCTTGCCGCTTTCCGTGCGGAAGTCGGGCAGGTAGGCCAGCTGCATCGTGAAATCGTCCTTGCCGCCGTCCGGGTAGCCGGGCAAGCCCGCGCGCACCCACTCCGGGCCCCACCACTGCGCGAATGCGAAGTTGTTGTAGTCGATAAAGCTGTGATAATCGCGCAGGTTGGCCTTTTCATGGCCGGGCCACAGCACGGGCACCTTGTACTCGGCCAGGGTGCGCACGTCCGCGTAGCCGGGGTGATTGAGCACCACGTCGAACAGCACGCGGATGCCTTGCGCGTGGGCCGTGTTGATCATCTCGCGCAATTCTTCGCGCGTGCCCATGTTGGCGTCCATCGTCGTGTAGTCGAGCGCCCAGTAGCCGTGGTAGGCGTAGTGCTGGAATTGCTGCTTGCCGCCCACTACCCAGCCGTGGATCTGCTCGTACGGCGCCGTGATCCACAGGGCGTTGACGCCCAGGTCTTGAAAATAGCCGGCTTTCAGTTGCTGCGTGATGCCGGCGATGTCGCCGCCGTGAAAGCTGCCGACATCGCCGCCTTGCGGGTCGGCGGCGCGGCCATAACTGTGGTCGTTGCCGGGATTGCCGTTGGCGAAACGGTCCGTCACGGCGAAGTAGACAATCGGATTCTCGGCAAAGCTCCCTGCCTGCGCCGAAGCGCACAACAGCAGGGCGGCCAGCGTAGTCAGGGTGCGCCGCATGGTCAGCCTTTCACGCCGCCAGCCGTCAGGCCGGAGATCATCCATTTTTGCGCCAGCAGGAACACGGCCGTGATGGGCAAGCCGGACAAGATGGCTGCCGCGGCGAAGTCGCCCCACAGGTATTTTTGCTCGTACAGGAACAGCTTGGAGCCGACGGCCAGGGTCAGGTTGTTCTGTTCATGCAGCAGCACGGAAGCGATCGGGTACTCGATGATGGCGCCGATGAAGGACAACAAAAACACCACCATCAGGATGGGCACCGTCATCGGCAGCAGCACGTAGACGAAGGCCTGCCATTGCGTGGCGCCGTCGACCTTGGCCGCTTCCTCGATCTCGATGGGGATGGTTTGATAGTAGCCCTTGATGGTCCAGATATGCAGGGCGATGCCGCCCGTGTAGGCCAGCACCAGGCTGCCGTGGTGGTCGATACCCAGCCATGGCACGTAGCTGCCCAGTACGTCGAAGATGGCGTAGATGGCCACCAGGGCCAGCACGGCGGGGAACATCTGCAGCAGCATCAGTGCGGACAGGGTCTGCGACTTGAAGCGGAACTGCATGCGCGCGAACGCATAGGCGCAGGTGGTCGACAGCAGCACGGTGACGGTGGCGCTCATGCTGGCCACCTTGATGGAATTCCATAGCCACAGCAGCACGGGGAAATCCGGTTCGACCAGGGCGCCGTTGGGCGCCTGGTAGGACATGCCCAGCGCCAAACGCCAGTGCTCGAAGCTGATCTCGGGCGGTATCAGACTGCCCGAGGCGAAGTTGCCGGGCCGCAGCGAGATCGACAAGATCATCAGGAAGGGGAACATCACCAGCGCGATCAGCGCGATCACGGCGACGTGGGCCGCCAGGATGCGCCAGCGGTTGGAACGGTCGACAACGATAGCCATGGCTGTCCTTTATGCTTTGTTCATGCGCGTCAGGCGCATGTTGACCAGCGAAATCGCGGCCACGAGGAAGAAGATCAGGGTCGAGATGGCGGCGGCCAGGCCAAAGTTCTGGCCGGAATCCTCGAACGCGATGCGGTAGGTGTAGGACACAAGCAAGTCCGTCGTGCCGGCCGGCAGGGTGGTGTCGAGGAAATCGGGACGCCCGCCCGTCAGCAAGCTGATCAGCACGAAATTGTTGAAATTGAAACCCAGGCTGGCTACCATCAGCGGCGTGAGTGGCTTGATGATCAGGGGCAGGGTGATCTTGAAGAAATTCGTCAGCGGTCCCGCGCCGGCCAGGGCCGACGCTTCATACAGGTCTGACGGGATAGCCTTGATCAAGCCCATGCACACCACCATCATGTAGGGGTAGCCGAGCCAGGTGTTGACGATCAAAATCATGGCCTTGGCCAGGGTGGTGTCCGAGAACCAGGCGGGTTTGATGCCGAACAGGGCGTCTAGCACGAGGTTGATTTCGCCAAAGTTATTGTTGAACAAGCCCTTGAAGACGAGGATGGAAATGAAGCCCGGCACGGCGTACGGCAGGAACAGCAGGGTACGGTACAGGCCGCGGAAGCGCAGCGCATCCCAGTTCAACAGAACAGCCAATACCATGCCCAAGCCCGTCGTGGTGGCCACGCTGATCAGGGCGAAAACGATGGTCCACACGAAAATGCGCAGGAAGGGGCCGCGGAACGCTTCATCGGAGAAAATCTTGACGAAGTTGGCGAAGCCGACGTTGACCTTGAAGCCCGGTTCCAGTTTAGTGCCGTCCGGCATTTCATAAAAGCCCGTCTTGAAGTTCGGCGTGACCAGTTCGCCCGTGGCGATCTTCTTCAGGGTCTTGTCCGGCAGTTGCTTGTAGACGTGCGCGACGGGACCGAATTCGCGCAAGCCCACCATGCGCAGCTCGATCTTGTTCGGCAGCACGAGGGTGAGCAGTTTCAAATCTTTTTGCAGGGCGATGATGTCCTTGATGCCCAGCGGCGCGGCCAGCACGGGCGCCTGCACGGGATCGATCGGCGCCACTTCCACGTTCAGGGGCACGGCGCGCTTGAGGGCCAGCGGCTGCGTCAAGAGCACTTCGCCCGTGTCCGGGCTTTCCAGGCGCAAGCGGTATTCTTTATTGTCGGCATGCACGGTCATGGCATAGCCGGCGCTTTCCACCCGCTGCGTCTCGTCCAGCAAATATTGCGTGGCCCGTTCATAGGTGAGCAGGTTGCGCGAACTGAAATTGGTAAAGCCGATCGACACCGTGTACACCATCGGCAGCAGCACGAAGACGATCACCGCCGTGATGCCGGGAAACAGATAACGGTAGGCATAGGCGCGCGGCGACGTGAAGACGAACGTCGTCAGGGTCAGCAAGCCGAGGAAGACGGCGGCCAGCATGGTCTGGCCGGAAATGTACAACATGAAGAGCAGATACAGACCCAGCGCCATGCTGATGGTCAATACCGTAGGGCCGATAAACTTGCGCACGATGGATACCTGTAATGATACGTAGGTCGGATTAGGCCCAAAGGGCCGTAATCCGACAACATTGTTGGCGGCACATGTCGGATTACGCGCTACACGCTAATCCGACCTACGCTCAAACAAAATATGGCTTAATTGGCGGTCGTAATCCGCTTCGCCGCCGCATCCAGGCCATCCTTGGTCGTCTGGCGGCCTTGCGTGATGTTTTCAAGCGCCGATTGCATCGACGACCAGAAGCGGCCCATTTCCGGGTTGTTCGGCATTGGACGGCCAGCTTGCGCGCTTTCCATCGTCGCCTGGATGTTCGGATTGGCTTTCAATTCCGCGAACAGCACTTTATTAGCTGGCGTGCCCAGCGGGACATCGGCGTTGATGGTTTTCAGGCCATTGAGCTGCAGCATCTGGTTTTCCAGGAATTCCGTCGCCAGGTCCTTGTTCGGGCTGGCTTTCGAAATCATCGCGCCCAGCACGCCCACGAATGGGGTGGCCGTCTTGCCTGCCACGGTAGGAATCGTTGCCACGCCGAAGTTGATCTTCGACTTGCGCGCGTTGTCCCACGACCATGGGCCGTTGATCATCATGGCGATCTTGCCCTGGTTGAAGCCAGCTTCCATTTCCGCGTAGCCGGCGCCTTTCGGCATGGCGCCGCTGTTGATCAGGGTCATCAGCGCATTCACGCCCGCCTGCGAGCCGGCATTGTTTACGCCCGTTTTCGCTGCATCGTAGCGGCCGTCGGACTTGACTTCAAACGGGAAGCCGCCGCCCGCGCCCAGCAATGGCCACGTGAAATAGGTGTTCGTGTAATCCCACAGGATGGCTTTCTTGCCTTGCGCGGACAGTTTCTTGTCCAGCGCGGCGATTTCCTCGAAGGTTTTTGGCGGCGTCGGCACCAGGTCCTTGTTGTAGACGAGGGCGACGGCTTCGATGGAGATCGGGTAGCCCCAGGTCTTGCCGCTCACCGTAAAGGCGTTCCAGGCCAGCGGCAGGATGGCGGCGCGCGCTTCTTTGCTTGGTGTCAATGGTTGCAGCAAGCCGGCGTCAATCCAGGTGCCGATGCGGTCATGCGGCCAGATCCAGATGTCCGGGCCCTTGCCTGCGGCCGCTGCTTGCTGGAATTTGTTTGGCGCATCTTCAGGATGCTCGACGACGACCTTGATGCCCGTCTTCTTGGTAAATTCTTCGCCGACCTTGGCCAGGCCCTTGTAGCCTTTGTCGCCATTGATCCAGATCAGCAGGGTGCCTGCTTCGGCCGCGTTCGCCATGCTGACGGCGGCCAGGTTGCCGATGCCGGCCAGGGCGGCGGCGATCAGGGTGGTTTTGATGAAGCTGCGTTTCGGGTGCGTGAAGGACATGTCAATCTCCAGTATCTTTTTTTATGCTAAGTTTATGTTGAGTATCTAGGCTGAAATGATGCAACCAGGCCAGGCGGCGCCTGTAGCGCCTGGCCCCTTAAATTTGGAATCAGGTACGGGTCTGGCCGTGCTCGTCGAACACGTGGACGCGGGCGGGCGCCACTTGCAGCGCCACGGACTGGCCAATTGCCCAGTCCGTTTCCGCATCGGCGCGCACCACCAGCGGTTCGTCGCCGCCTGCTACCTGCACATACAGATAGCTGATGTCGCCCAGTTTTTCCACCGCCTGCACGGTGGCCGTGATGGCGGCTGTGGCGCCGGGCGCGCACGCTTGCACATGCTCGGGACGCGCGCCGACGGTGACGGGGGTACCGCTGGCCAATGGCTGCGTCAACACGGCCTGCAGCATGCCGCCCGCGTTGGTGGCGATGGTGGCCACGCCGTCGGCATAGCTGTGGATCTTGCCTTTAAGGAAGTTCATGCGGGGCGAACCAAGGAAGCCGGCCACGAACAGGTTGGCCGGATGGTGGTACAGCTCGAGCGGCGCACCCACCTGTTCGATGCGGCCCGCGTTGAGCACGACGATGCGGTCGGCCAGGGTCATCGCTTCGACCTGGTCATGCGTGACGTAAATCATGGTCGAGCGCAATTCGCGGTGCAAATTCGCCAGTTCGATGCGCATCTGCACGCGCAGCGAGGCGTCCAGGTTGGACAGCGGTTCGTCGAACAGGAAAACGTCGGGTTTGCGCACGATGGCGCGGCCGATGGCCACGCGCTGGCGCTGGCCGCCCGACAAGTCTTTTGGTTTGCGTTCCAGCAAAGGTTCGATGCGCAGGATTTGCGCGGCGCGCTGCACGGCGTCGGCGATCTGCACCTTGTTCATGCCGGCCAGTTTCAGGCCGAAGGCCATGTTCTGCGCCACGCTCATGTGCGGGTACAGGGCGTAGCTCTGGAAGACCATGGCGATGCCCCGCTTGGCGGGCGGCACGTCGTTCATGCGCGTCTTGCCAATATACAAGTCGCCGCCGCTGATTTCTTCCAGGCCGCAGATGCTGCGCAGCAAGGTAGATTTGCCGCAACCCGACGGGCCCACGAAGACCATGAATTCGCCGTCGGCGATCTCCAGGTCGATGCCGTGCAAGGTTTGCACGTCGCCATATGCCTTCTTCAGGCCTGTTAACTTCAGTCCAGCCATGTCGTCCTCATCATCTCAATTTGGCCCCGCTGATGCGCGGGGCTCGTTATTGTAATTGGCGGCATGGCCGCCAAAGCCTGCGATTTACGCCAGGGTGCCGAACCAGCCGCCATGCGCGGGCAGGGTGATCTGCTGGCCATCTTTGCTACCTGGCAAGCCGTGACCGGCCAGGTCGGCCGCCGGCGCCGCGTCTGGCCAGGCGAAGGTGACGGCTTGCGTGCCCAGGTTGAAGGCAGCCAGGACGGACGGTTGGCCGGGCAGGTCGCGGCGCAGGGCCAGCACGGGTTCGGGCGCATGGAAGAAACTGATGTCGCCGCGCAGCAATTGCGGCAGGGTGCGGCGCCAGGCGAGGATGTTCTGCGCAAAGCGCAGCGCCGAGGCACTGTCGTGTTCTTCCACGTCGACAGCGCGCGCCAGATGCTCGGGCGCCACGGGCAACCAGGGTTTTGCCGAACTGAAGCCGCCGTGCGGCGCGTCAGATACCCATGGCATCGGCGTGCGGCAGCCGTCGCGGCCCTTGAACTGGGGCCAGAACGGAATGCCGTACGGGTCTTGCAGCGCTTCGAAAGGAATGTCCGCTTCCGTCAGGGCCAGCTCGTCGCCCTGGTACAGGCACGGCGTGCCTTTCAGCGCGGCCTGCACGGCCAGCACCACCTTGGCCAGCGACGGCGACGGGTTTTCGCCGCCCCAGCGCGTCATGACGCGCACGCTGTCGTGGTTGCCCACGGACCAGGAAGCCCAGCCGTCGGCCACTTGCGCTTCGAATTCTTCCACTTGCGTGCGGATGTGCGCGGCGGAAAACTCTGCCGTCAGCAAGTTGAAACTGTAAGCCATGTGCAGCTTGTCGGCGCCCGTGTAGGCCGCCATGGTGGCCAGCGCATTGTCGTCGCCCACTTCGCCGATGGAAATGGCCTGGTATTCATCGAGCACGGCGCGCACGCGCTGCAGGTAGGCGATGTTTTCCGGCTGCGTCTTGTCGTACACGTGGGCCTGCATGCCATACGGGTTGATGGCCGACACGCTGCTCGCATCGCGTTGCGCGGCTGGCGGATTGTCGCGCAGCAATTGATCGTGATACGGGAAGTTGCAGGAATCGAAGCGGAAACCGTCGACGCCGCGTTCCAGCCAGAAACGCAGATTGTCCAGCTGCGCCTGCTGCACGGCCGGATTGTGGAAATTCAGGTCGGGCTGGCTGACGAGGAAATCATGCAGGTAGTACTGGCCTCGGCGCGGCTCCCATTGCCAGGCCGAACCGCCGAACACGGACAGCCAGTTGTTTGGCGCCGTGCCGTCCGGTTTCTGGTCGGCCCACACATACCAGTCGGCCTTGGGATTGTCGCGGCTGGAGCGGCTTTCCACGAACCATGGGTGGACGTCGGACGAGTGCGACAGCACCTGGTCGATCATTACTTTCAAGCCCAGTTCATGGGCGCGCGCCACCAGGCGGTCGAAGTCGGCCAAAGTACCAAACATGGGATCGACGTCGCAGAAATCGGCCACGTCATAGCCGAAGTCTTTCATCGGCGACGTGAAGAAGGGCGAGATCCACACGATGTCGGCGCCCAGGGCGGCGATGTATGCGAGCTTGGAGGTAATGCCGGGCAAGTCGCCGATGCCGTCGCCATTGCTGTCGAGGAAGCTGCGTGGATACACCTGGTAGATGACGGCGCTGCGCCACCAGTCGGCGGGCAGGTGGGCGAGATTGTTCTGGATGGTCGGCATGAATGATTTCTTAAAAGTTGCCTGTAGCCTTGGCTATCAGGGCGGCGCTGCTGGTTGGTAGGCGAACGTCTTATTTTAAAATTCAAAGCGCTTTGGGTATGAAATGAGTATAGTTCAAAGCGCTTTGAAAAGTAAAGCGATACACGCGCCAGACATACGATTTTTTTATGAGGGTGATTCAGGAGGGCAAAACAGAGCGGAAGAGGGCGTTTTACGAAACCCCAAGCGGAGGCTGGGGTCGGACCCTGAGGGTCCGACCCCAGTAGTTTGCTCTAGGGGTAAATCAGGCGCGTATTACCGGTCCCGCCGACTCCCCCGGCAACAGTTCGCACGGCCACAGTTCCTGCAGGTCGGTGACGGGCGTGCCGTCCATCAGGGCCAGCAGCATATGGATCATCTTCGCGCCGGCGCCGCGCGGGTCGGGCTGGACGACGGTGGTGACGTTGTGGCCGGCCAGGGAATCTTCCATCACGCCCCAGACAATCAGCGACATCTCGCTGCCGATGGCGATGCCCGCGTCGAGCAGGGCGCGCACGGCGCCCACGCCCGACATGTGATTGTCGACGATGACGGCAGTGGGACGGGGCGAGCGGGCCAGCAGGCGCTGCATGGCCTGGTAGCCGGCGCGGCGGTCATGGGCGTTGTCGACCAGGTTGTCCGGGTCGACGGGCAGTCCGCCCGCCTGCATGGCGTGCTGGAAACTGTCGACGCGCTGGCGCACGAAGTTCAGGTCCGGCGTGGCGCTGATGAGGCCAATGCGCTGGTGGCCCAGCTGCGCCAGGCGCTCGACGGCCAGGCGCATGCCGGCCTCGTTGTCATAGTCGAACCACGCGTGCGGCTGGTTCAGCTGCGTGCGGCCGTGCGCGACAAACGGCATGCCCTGTTGCGCCAGGTAGGCGATGCGCTCGTCGAACGGCTTTGTACGGCCGACGATCAGGCCATCGATGCGGCGGCCCTTGACCATGCGTTCATACGTGTGGAATTCATTGGTGGCGGAAGCGGGCGCGATCATCATGTCCATCTGCTGCGCTTCCAGCGCTTCCGACATGCCGCCGACGATCTCGATGAACATGGGGTCGGCCAGGTCGTTCGGCATCAGCGGGTAGATGATGCCGACGATATTCGTGCGCCCGACGGCCAGACTGCGCGCCATGGGATTGGGACGGTAGCCAGCCGCCTGCGCGGCGGCCAGCACCCGCTCGCGAGTGCGTTCGCTCACTTCCGGATAGCCATTCAAGGCGCGGCTGACGGTGGTTTCGGATATTCCTAGCGTTTTGGCGAGATTTTTGAGGTTCATGGATGCTGCGTCTGGGGTGGATCGGGAGCGATGCAGAGTAGTTTATCTGATAAATGCCGGAATGATCAGGGGGATGACCGGCGGCGGCAGCGCCCAAAAAAATACGCGGGCAAACCCAGGGGCGCCCGCGCTAAAAGAGGATACTGCTGAATCACTACATTGAAGCTGCCGGCCATCGCGTGCAGCGGCGAAATGGTGGGTCCGGTTAAAGCATGCCCCCAGGAAGGCGGGCGGTGTTGCTGCCAGTGGCAAGCATCTACGGATGCTTGCCAATGTTTTAGATGCCTGCGATTACCACCAGCTTTCCACTTGGAAACCAACCGAGCTGCCGTTGGTCTTGCCACCAAACACGCCCGTCGACGACAGCGCGGTTTCCGCCGCGGCGGCCGACTGGGCTGCCTTGTTCCATTTGGCGTAGGTGTAGAAGGCGCGCAGCACGGGGCGCGACCAGAAGCTGTTGCCGGCCGACAGTTGCGGGGCAATCGTCAGCTTGGTCAGGTTGCGGCTCTCGCCGCCTTCCGGCTTGACGATGTCGTGGCCCAGTTCCACGGCCAGGCTGTAGTTGTCCGTGAAGTGGTAGACGGGGCGCGCGCCGATCGATGTCCACTTGCTGCTGACGCCCGCCGTTTCCTTGTCTTCATAGACGAAGGTGCCCATGCCCGACCAGGCGCCTTTGGGCTGGATCATGATCTGTTCCGTCAGGCGCACGACCTTGTCATCCTTGCCGGCGCCCAGGCTAAAGCCGCCCGTGTTGGCGGCGCTACCTTTGCCGTACTGCAATGCCACCTTGTTGAAGCCGCCCAGCAGATTGCCTTGCGTATGCATGATGGTCAGCAAGTGGCCGCTGGCGATGGGGGCCGCGCCTTGCGCGTTGCGTTTCTGGTTGAATTGCAGGCCCAGGGTCAGTTCGCCGTCCGGGTTAACCTTGATGCCGGAGAAGCGCAGGTCGTGGGACAGGCCCATGCGATTGCTGTCGCCGTCGTCGGCCGTGCGCACGATGGCGTAGGCCAGTTTGGCGGCGCCCAGGTCGATGTTTTCCAGGCCGGCGCCAGGGCCGCTATTATTCCAGAAGTAGTAATCGGTGATGTGCACGTCCTGGCGGTCGTAGTAGCGCTTGCCGACCCAGGCGCGCGCTTCGGCGAAGGCGCCCGTGCCGATCTTGTCGGCGACGACGTTCATTTCGCGCCACGACGGGTCCGATTGTTCCCAGTCCTGGTTCTGGTTGACGGAGAAGGCCACCAGGGTATTGATGCGGAAAGTGGTGCCGTTGGCCGCCTTGAAGGCTTCGCCGCCGAATTTCAGCTCGCCGTAGGTTTCGCACTCATTGCCCAGACGATACTTGGACGAGGCGCCGGCCAGGCCGAAACACGCTTCCTTGCCGCCTTCGCTGCTGGTGCCGAAGCCCGAGCGGATGTAGCCGCCGAAATCGATCGGCAGGGCGGCCTGGGCGGCCGAAGCGCTCAAGGCCAACGCCACGGCGGCAGGCAAAGTTTTCAAGAAATGTTTGTTCATTGCGTCTCCAGTGTTTTTATAGGTGTGGGATCGGTGCGCATAACTTCGCACAACCAAAGCGCTTTAGTTATGTTTCAAAGCGCTTTGAGTATAGTTCAAAGCGCTTTGATCAGTAAACTAGTTTTATTCCTTGAAACTTTTGAGGTGTTGCGGAGAAACATCAGGGGAGGAAGGGCGGCACGTGAGCCGCCCGGTCTTGCAGGGGAGATGCTAGCGGGTCAGTTTGTCGTCTTGCTGGCGGACGCGGTGGCAATATGTTCGGTAGCACCGGCCGGATGACGCAGGAATGTCAGGATCAGCAGTGCCGACGCCGTCGTGATGCTGGCCAGCACATACAGCAAATGGCGGAAGGCGGCACCATACGCTTGCGCCAGTTCGCCGGCGCCGGCCTGCGGCAACAGGGTAGCTGCATGGTGCAGCTCGCCCAGTGCCAGGAAGGGGCCGGCGTGCGCCGCCTGTTCCGCGCCGATGCCGGTACCGCCCAGCGCCGCGACGGTGAACGTGCCCAGCAGCGCGCTGACGATGGCCAGCGCCAGGCCTTCGCCCGCCACGCGCGTCGTATTGAAGATGCCGGCCGCCATGCCGGCCCGCTCGACGGGCACGACGCTGATGGCCAGACCATCCATCAAGCCCCACGGGAGGCTGATGCCGCAGCCGATCAGCAGCAGCGGCCCGATCAAGGTGGCGGGCGGCTGGCCCGGCGCGCAGGTCGATAGCCACAGCAAGCCGCCCGCCGCCAGCAGCAGGCCGCTGGCGCAAATGTGCGCGGCGGCGATGCGTTGCGCCGCCATGCCGGCCAGTACCGGCAGCACCAGCATGGGCGCGGACAGGGCGATCATCATGCGTCCCGCCTCCAGCGCACTGTAGCCTTCGATGCCGATGAAGCGGGCCGGCAGCAGCACCAGCAGCACGACGAAGGAAAACGCGGGCGCGGCGGCCAGCAGTTGCACGCCGGCAAAGGCGGGCAGGCGGAACAGGGTCAAGTCCAGCATGGGCCGCGCCGCGCGCCGCTCCACGCGGATGAAAACGGCCAGCAGCAAGGCCGCGCCACCGAGCAGCGCCAGGCTGGCGGCGCTGCCCCAGCCACTGTCGGGCGCCTGCAGCAAGCCATAGGTAAACAGGGACAGCGCACCGGTAAACGTCAGGGCGCCGGGCCAGTCGACGCCTTGCGCCTGCGGGTCGCGCGTTTCGCGCATGGCGTGCGTGGCGGCCAGCAGGGCGGCCAGGCCGGCTGCGGCCGTGGCGATAAAAATGGCGCGCCAGCCCGTGCGGGTGATCAAGGTGCCTGCCAGGAAGGGGCCGAAGGCCAGGCCCACGCCGAAGGCCGTGCCGATCAGGCTGAAGGCGCGCGCGCGGGCAGGGCCGTCGAATTCCTGTGCCAGGGCCGCCAGTCCGCTCGACAGGGCCATGGCGCAACCGAGGCCCTGGACGGCGCGCAGCACGTCGAGCCACACAATGCCGGGCGCGGCCGCCAGCGCCAGCGCGGCGGCGGAAAACACGGCCATGCCCAGCAAGAACACGCGCTTGCGGCCATAGCGGTCGGCCAGCGCGCCGGCCACCATCAGGCAGCCGCCAAAGCTGAGCATGAAGGCATTCGTGATCCACGCCAGCGCCAGCGGCGTGCCGTGCAGGTCGGCGGCGATGGCGGGAATGGCGATGGCCGGTCCCGTAAAACTGAGCGGCATGCATAGCGCAGCCAGGCTGACGGCGGCCAGCACCAGCGTGCGTCGTGCTGCCGCTGGTTCCGGGGCTTGCGCGGAAAGATTCGTATCCATGGGGATGATTCCAGAAAGAGGGAATCTGATGATAATATGGACGCAATCCATGAAAAAGTGGCTGAAAATCCACTCATAACGGACAAATATTCCTTAATCAAGATGGCGAGACGGCATGGGTAATCTGAACGGCATTGCTGCCTTCGTGCGCGCGGCGGAAACTTCCAGTTATGTGGCGGCCGGCCGGCTGCTCGGGGTGTCGGCCTCGGCCGTGGGCAAGAGCGTGGCGCGGTTGGAAGAAAAGCTGGGCGTGCGCCTGCTCAACCGCAGCACGCGGCGCATCAGCCTAAGCAACGAGGGCGCGCTGTTTTACGAGCGCTGCCAGCGCATCCTGGCCGACCTCGGTGATGCCGAGGCGGAACTATCGCACCTGGCCGAGGCGCCGCGCGGCAAGCTCAAGGTCAGCCTGCCCGTGATCGGCTACCGCATCATCCTGCCCCTGCTGGCCGAGTTTACCCGTCTGTATCCGGAGATCGAGCTCGACCTTGATTTCAACGACCGCCTGGTCGACGTGGTGGCCGAAGGCGTCGACGTGGCCGTGCGCAGCGGTACGCTCACCGATTCGCGGCTGATGGCGCGCGAACTAGGACCGTTTGCCTTTGCCATCGTCGGCTCGCCCGCGTATTTCGCCCGCCATGGCGTGCCGGCCACGCCGCGCGCGCTGGAAGGGCACGCTTGCGTGCGCTATAAATTTCCCACCACGGGCAAGCTGCAGGAATGGGCGTTGCAGCGCGCCGGGGGCGACAACGGCGGCGAGTTGCGCTTGCCGACCGCCTTGACCTGCAACAATATTGAAGCCTTGATCGGCGCCGCCACGCAGGGCGTGGGCCTTGCTTATTTACCTGACTTTATCGTGCGCGACGCCATCGGACGGGGTGAGCTGCAAGCCGTGCTGGCCGACTATTTGTCGTACTCGAGCAAGTTCTGGGTGCTGTGGCCGTCAAGCCGCCACCTGTCGCCCAAGATTCGCGTCTTTGTTGACCATTTGTGTACCCACCTGCATTTCTCCTCGGCACCTTCCATCCCTGCATCATCCCTCTGATGCCCCTGGCCGCCGCGCTGGCGGCTGCTTGGGGAATATTCCTACCCCAACGCGATTATTCCTAGCAGCGCCGAATTTATATTTGCTGCGCCGCATCAAGCCATGCCGCACGGCATCAACTTATGCCCTTTCTGAATACCGGTCATTCGTTATGGAAATTGCCATAAGGAATTTATTTATGTTAATTTCATATCTGTTTCCGCAACATTGCATCGGCTCGCCGCTTGCGGGGACATGAGCAGGATTAGGCGCCATAAGCGTGTAGTAACCAACAATTAGGGGTAATCACCCCATTCCGTTCAGGGAGTGTGCATGAAGACAGCCACGACGACGCCGCCGGATGCGGCGCCAGCCGCGCCAGCGAAACCGGCCCGCAAAACGGGTCTGCTGCTGGGTGGCGGCGCACCAAATTCCACTTTGATCGCCGGCGCCCTGGCCGCGTTCCTCGACGAAGGCATCGAGTTCGACGTCATTTCCGCCTCGGGCGCCGGTGTGTTGATGGGTTTGCTTTACACGACGCCGCATGAAGCCACGCCGCGCCAGGCCTTGCAAAGCTGGGCCGATACGGGCGTGGCCGACAGCATCTACAAGATGATTCCGATCAACTACAAGGTCTTCCAGAAGCCGGGCATGCATGCGAGCACTTTCCGCGACGCCTTCCAGCCGCCGGCCAACAATCCTTTTTTTCAGGCATTTCAGCAAACGTTTGCGGGCGTGCCCACAGCCTGGTCGGACTGGGGGAAATTGATGGTGTCATCGCTGTCGCCATCGGACCTGTCGGCGAAAAGCCTGGGCCTGTGCGCGCACTTGCCCTTCCTGGAAAAAGCCGTGGATTTTTCGGGCGTGGCGCGCATGCGCCCCGATTTTTACATCAATGCCTACAACCTCAGCGAGCACCGCATGCAAATCTGGGGCAAGCACGAGATCGAGCCGATCCACGTGCGCGCCGCGCTGTCGTTTCCCTTCCTGTATGCACCGACGACCATCGCGGGCGACGATTACATCGAAGGCGCGGCCCTCGACACGCTCAATTTCGACCCATTTATCGAAGGCAAGGGCGAGCACCATGACGCCGACACCCTGGTCATCCTCGACATCCTCGGCGACGAGCGCTTGCTGCGCAAGCCGCGCAACCTGTACGACGCCTGGGTGCGCTCCATCATCACGCCGCTGGTGAAAATTTCCAAAAGCGAGCTGCGCCTGTTCGAACTCGAGCACAACACGGATGCGCGCACGGGCCAGCCCAAGCGACGTTTGCTGAAGCTCGACCTGATGGGCGGCATCCCGGAGCAGCACTGGCCCGACACCCTGGACTGGTCGAGCTCGAACATGCAGCTGCTGTTCGACGTAGGCCACAAGGCGGGCCTGGCGTTTTGCCGCCAGCATGGCGACTTGCTGCGCCGCGCGCCCGACGCCGCACCGCTGGCGGCCTAGCCGCCTGCAAGCGATCCCGGCCACCTGATCGGCAGCTCTTATCCCGCCTGGCCTTGCCAGGCCACACTTTTTACTGTGACACACCATGAATATCACCAAGCAATTAATTCTGACCCTCACCATCGCCTTGCTGGCCCTGCTATTGCTGGGCGCCGGCGGCGCCATCCAGCTGCAGCGCGCCCAGGAGCGTTTTGACACCGTGCAAAACCGCATCATTCCCAGTATCCAGGGCTTGAATGCGGCCAAGGGTTTCCTGGCCGATTCGCGTCTGGCCGGCTACCGCCTGTCCGTGTTCTCTAACCTGTCTGACAAGACGGCGCTGGACAAGGCCGTGGCCGACGCCAACACGAATTTCGACAAGGTCATCGCCACCTACCGCGCCGAGCGCCTGTACGACGCGACAGACAGCAAGATGCTCGACGCCGACCAGGCCGCCATGGAAGCCTACCGCCGCGCGCTGGCGCCATTCTTTGCCGCCGCCTACGCGGGCGATATGGATGGCGTGCGCGCCACCTTGCTGGCCGGCACGCCGCTGGCCATCACGGCCGCCGCCGCCAAGAAAAGCATGGATGACCATATCGCCTACAACAACAAGCTGGTCGATGACGTGAAGGCCGAAAGCCTGGCCGCCTACGACACGGCGTTCAACACCATGCTGGCCGTGCTGGGCGTGGCCGTGCTGCTGACGGGTGCGCTGGCCTGGCATATCTACCGCACCATCAGCGGCGGCCTGGGCAATATCGAACACACGCTGGAGCGCGTCAGCGCCTCGCTGGACCTGTCCGCCGCCATGCCCGTCGAACGCATGGATGAAGTGGGCCGCACGGCCACGGCCTTCAACAAATTCCTGGAACGCATCGTCGGCGTGATCGCCACCGTGCGCACCTCGGCCGATACGGTCAGCGTGGCGGCCGCGCAGATTTCTGCCGGCAATGCGGACTTGTCCGTGCGCACCGAGCAGCAGGCGTCGTCGCTGGAAGAAACGGCGTCGAGCCTGGAAGAGCTGACCTCGGCCGTGCGCCAGAACACGGACAATGCGCGCCAAGCGAACGCGCTGGCCGTGTCGGCCTCGGACGTGGCCCGCAAAGGCGGCGCCGTGGTGGCGCAAGTGGTGGGCACGATGGGTTCGATCAACGAATCGGCGAAGAAGATCGCCGACATTATCGGCGTGATCGACGGCATTGCCTTCCAAACCAACATTTTGGCGTTGAATGCGGCCGTCGAAGCGGCCCGCGCAGGCGAGCAGGGCAGGGGCTTCGCCGTGGTCGCCACCGAAGTGCGCAACCTGGCGCAGCGCTCGGCGGCGGCCGCCAAGGAAATCAAGGGCTTGATCGAGGATTCCGTCGATAAAGTCAACACGGGCAGCGTGCTGGTCGACCAGGCTGGCGCGACGATGGAAGAAATCGTCGCCAGCATCTTGCGCGTGACAGACATCATGGGCGACATCGCCAACGCCAGCCACGAACAAAGCGCCGGCATCGAGCAAGTGAACCAGGCCATTTCGCAAATGGACCAGGTCACCCAGCAAAACGCGGCCCTGGTGGAAGAGGCGGCCGCGGCAGCCTCCTCGCTGCAAGACCGCGCCATCGAGCTGGTCGACGTGGTGGCCGTGTTCCGCCTGCGCGGCGATACCCAAGGGAAAGCGTTGAAAGTGGCGGGCGGCTTGCCGGCCCCGGCAACAACCGCCGCCAGCCGGCGCCTGGCGTTGCCGGGTCGCAGCGCCCGCGCTTAAACCTTGTGACTGCCCCGGTACGCCGGGGTTTTTCTTTGGTGCTGGCGTCGTCGGATGGGGGCGTTGAGTTTTGCAGCTATGGCGAGTGGCAGTAAAGTTGTTCGGGCTGGCGGGGCGGAGGGAGGGGCACCGCTCGGCTTCTCGCCAGTCAGGATGTCTGCTTCATTGTCGGGCGCGTGAGTCCGCTTTCGCCCCATAGTAGCCATTCCTCAGCAACTAAGAGACTAGCTTCGCTTTCGCTCCGTGAGATTTGAGATTGTGACCACGACATTTCTCGATTTTCGGTTGACCCGTGCAGTACTGATTACCACAGCGTCAGCTGGCTTTTCTGCGGCGATGTATAGCTCAAAAATTCGGTCGTCACCATCGAAAACCGTTCCAAGCGTTAGATTTTTTGCCCACTCCTCGGGCATTGGTTCGTATCCGTCGAGCGCAGTACGAGTCGCCACTCGGGCGATCGCCTGCAGCTCGTCCAATTCCTTCGGCGCTATCGATATGCCTGAAATTCGTTTCATTGTTGACCTTACGTTTCACACGGACTGGAATGAAGGGCCGCTTTTGGCCGGTTACAGTCATTGGCAACTTCCGCGCCGTTGCTTACCTTGCCCTTAATCGCTGTGCGCAACGTTAAGCATGAGTTCTTCGGCGAAAGGCTTCCGGTGTGCTTCGAAATACGAAACCCAGAAAGACATCACGGTATTTGTCGCCGCTAGATTTGCTGCAAGCCGATATACTTCGCGCCCGTTGTCGGCCTCATGCAAGACCTCGCGACTGCCTACCCAGCCATTTCCGCTTACGTTGACTGTACGCTCTTTGCCAAGCATTTCCTCAGGTGACGCAGGCTGGCCGTTTGCTTGTCCCCCAACCTCCATGATGTGCACATCGACTGTCCAGTCGGCGCCCCATGCAGACCACAAGCCATTGTCATTCCGCTCATGGTATGCAGGCGGTAGCCTTACGACCCAGCCGCCCCACAGATCAACTGTCCCGCCGTTCTCAAGTAAGGTCGCCATTTATCCGTGCCGAAATAAGTTTGTTAGGTGACGACTGCATTAACGCTAAATGTCCGCTCCTGGCCGTTTGCCGTCGTTGGCAGGTTGCGCCCCATTGCGGACATTCCCATTAAGCGGTAGCTGACTGGATTCCCGCCATTGCCTTGACGCGTTCGATAACGCCAAGAAGCTCATTATCAAGCGGATCGCCTGTGAAAGCGGGCAGGCAGAGATGTCGCGTCGGCTGCCGTTGAATCTTTTCGGGGCTGTCGTCGATCATAATGATCTCGTCTGCCGCATACCCGTACTTCAACGCTTTGCGCAGGTCCTTGATGTACACATAACCGTTACTTTTTGCATCGACCTTCTGAACACACTTCGAAATCGCCCATGAAAATGCAACCGGAAACGAAGTGCCGAACAGCTGGCTTGTGACCGTCTCGACGTAACGTTCACTTGATGAGGACCAGACCGCGATCTCGAAGTGCGATGCGCAAAACCTGATCAGTTCGGCTGCAAACGGCCGTACGTAGACAAAGTACGGCCCAATTTGAAAAGCGTGAGGGCAAGGTAAAACGACCTCGGTTGCGTGCACCAGAGTTTCGTCTAAGTCAAAAACGATCAGTCGAACTTGCGCCATATTCCTGTCTTTCATTGTCTGCTTTTGGCCGAAAGCGGAACTCCCCGAGAGCATGTCTACCTCGGCCTCCTGTGCCAAACATTATTGTTTTGTGCCTGACTTCAAGGCGCGCTCCAGTGAGGCAGCCGGATTAATCCACTGCATCGCTGAGCAGCGCATCCATCAGGGAAAAAACGTGACCGCATCCGGCGCAACATGCGCTGCCAAACAGGAAAGGTAAGCGAAACGCGATGTCATCCAGCAATGGCAAAGCGTCCGTTTGCGCTTGCAACCAGGCAAAGGCGGCAAGGTGGGGTGAATTGTCGGCAGGGCCGGCAATCACCAGCAGCGTTTTCGCTGCTGGCGTAAAGACGGGATCCTCGGCGGCGACCGACAGCCCTTGCGCTACCGGCCAGACATAGAGCTCTGCGCCGCAGGCAGGACATGCCAGGCAGAACTCCTCGTTGGTAAAGCCGCTCAGCACTCGCGCCACGCCGGCAAATCCAGCGAATGAAGCGGCGGCCTTAAGCATGTAGATGCCAGTCACCGTGTCCTCGACCTGCCGCAGGTCGGAGCTTGCCATGGCGAGCGCGGCCGGGACTGCGGCATGAAAAGCCGCGACATAAGGGGATGCCTTCAATTCCTCGTCGAGGCCGGCGCTTTCATGAATCGACGCCGCCAGCGACAGCACGCCGGCGCGCAGGTCCGGCGATGTCACCGCCGCCGCCAGGGAAACCAAGTGCGGGAATGTGGCGACCGACGCCGGATAAATCGATCCCTGGTGACAAATATGGCCATACAAATCGTCCAGGGCCTCGGCGTCTCCTCGCCGCAGGTCTTGCAGCATCGCGGGAATTTTTTCAGCGCCGCCGTAACCATCCGTCAGACTTGCCCAAGCGGCAGAACGCAGATCGAGTGGTGTCGTTTCAGTGTGTTTTTCCATTGCATTAACTTAAGCGATGGACGACAGGCCGTCAAGCCTGACGCTACGTGGCCGTGTACTGCCCGGGGCCGGTCCAGGCGATGATCCTGGACGGGCCGTTGATATGGCCTTGATCCCTGTAGTACGTTACCACCTCGGCCGCATTCCAGCCCCAGCCGGCGAAGAATACGGAGCGCAACGCGATCAGCCGAAGGATGAGCGATAGACGCTCCTCGTCTTTTTTCACCGGCAAAATGAAATAGCCGTCCTCTTCCAAAAAAACTCAATGCCTCGATGGCACCGCCGCGTACCGCTGCCGTCGCGTGGATGCGCGCTTGGGAGCCGGCGATACCTGCCTATGTGACTGCCGGGATACCCGACAGCGGCGCCAAAAACAAGGATTTCATAGGAAAGAGTTTGATCTTCATGGGCTTTCCCGTGTTTTTTTGTCTGCTTATGGCCGCTTTCAGTCAACCTCACTTAATAGAAAAACTATCCTACACTCTACGGCGCCTTGCATGGTTGCTACATCTCTCTACATACTTCTGGCGCCTGGCACACTGCATCAGTTCATTTTTTCGACATTTGACCATCTGAATGCACCAGTACGCCTTGCTCGTTGAACTGCTCAGTACTCAGGAGCTCGCCTTTCTCATTGTAAACTAGCCGAATGTATAGCTTGCCGTTACGGTGGTAACTGTTTTGCACACCTACGGGCAGACCATTGCGCCATTGCCCCAACGACTCCAGCTTGCCGTCGTCAAAATATGTAGTCCCGACTCCATGTTTGCGCCCATTTGCATCGAGCCCTACCTGTGATCCGATATTGCCATCGCTATCATAATCCCTGTAATCACCTACCATCTTGCCTGAAACAAAATCAGCCGCATCGGTCTGTCCGGAGATTCGCACCACGTCGCGTCTTATCGTATCGAAGATCTCCACCTTCCAAGTACCGGGAAGCGCTGCTTTCGGCAAGGGCAACACCAGCAGATAAGGCGAGCGCTCCTTGACCTGCGGCATGAGTTCTTCGTCCAAGTACAAGCGCGCCTTATCGTCGAAACAGGAACTGGGGCCGCAACCGGCAATCATGCGTGCAAACGGTACCGCCTCCTCGCCAGTTTTCCCTACAGGGCAGCCAAACAAGGTCACGGCCATTGGCGTCTTATCGTGGATCCGTTGGACGAGTCCGGATCTGAGGTCCGCATATTCGTCTTTGTTCTCGAGCATCCCCTCCTTCATGCGCAGCTGATTGCCACCACATGCAGTCGTTTCCGCCACGGTGAGTACCTCGGCACCTTCGCTGTCCTTCCCGCTAGAAATAGCCGTAAACACATGCCGTTGAATAATATCGGCCTTCGCAGCTATTGGCCAAAGGAGCATGGCACTTAACGCCAGGTATTTCATTTTCTGATTGATCAAGCACATCTCTAAACAATACGCCTCTAATAATAATGGTTGGGGGGAACCGATGAGTGCTTTCCAATGTCCGCTCCTGGCCGAACTCGGCCTTTAATCAAAGACAATTCGCTGCCCCATCTCGAATGCATTTTCATGGCAATAAAACAGGATGAACGGCGTGTCGTTCGAATAGATCATCGCGTCGTCACGTGACGGTACAAAAATATCCGACCAGTTCTCGACCAGGAACACACTGCTGCATGCGAAGCATTCGTCTTCGCCAAACACCACCACGACCTGCTGAATTCCTGGTACGCGCTCCCGTAACCAGCTGGTTGCGATGGCCACGTCGTCTCCGAAGGCGAACCGCTCGATGGAATCAACGGTGTTAATGTTCAAGCCGAGATGCGCCTTCGAATCATGCAGACCCACCAAATCATAGGCACGGCGAGCACCCTCGGCATCAAGCCAGACGATATCGGCCGAGTGATGTTTTAGCTCCTTAACCCGCCAATGTGTTTCGTTTATCATCTTTCAACATCCAAGGTGCCCTGGGCAGCGTTTCTAAGGTAGCATCGTGCTCAGGTGTGACTACATGCCTGGTCACTGGCCTTGTCAAGCGCGCCTGCTCAATGGCATAGCGCTTGAGCCTGGCTATAGACAAGGCGCTCTTCATGGCCCGGCCAGTACAGCCGGAATGCAATTATATTGATAATAGTAGGGAGAACCCGATTGATGCAAATTGAAGAAAGCATTCAAGTTGCGGTCCCGCCCACGGTCATTGATCAAATCTGGAGCGAGGTCGACCGATGGCAGCTGTGGGATCCGGACACCAAGCAAGCCCGGCTCAATGGGCCATTTGCGGTGGGAACACAGGGCAGGATAGTCCCGAACAAGGGGATGGGTATTCCGATGGTGGTCACCGAGCGCACTGCAGGGCGCTCGTTCACCGTCGAGGGCTACATCCCTTTGTTCCGCATCCACTTCGAGCACACGGTGGTTGCCTCAGATGGCGGATCGCAAGTCGTTCACCGCGTGTGGTTCACGGGAGCGCTTGCTTTTCTGTTCGGGCCAGGCGTTGCCAAACAAGTGCGGCAAGGGCTACCCAAGACGATGCGCTCGCTCAAGGCCTATGCCGAGAAACGCCACGCGGCTCTCCATGATGGCGAGGTGAATGGGGCAAACGCGACGACAGCCTGATAGATAGTTTCCCCTCGTCAATTCCTTGCAAAGCACCGCGTCAAATTAACGTGCCCTTCCTGTCATGATGGAATACAATTCCTGCGTGGCAGCCAGCTTGCCTGGCAAGGCCGGGCACGGCGTCACGCTATGACCTCGGAAAGATGTTGGCTTATGACTCTGCAGTTCCCCCAGCGAACGGCGCCTTGCGCGCCATCCAGCCTGTCCCAGCCACTCGGCTCCCTGTTTGCCCTGACCCTGTTCTGCCTGATTTCAGCCGCGTCCGTCATGGCGGCCGCGCCCGCCAGCAGCAGCGTCATGCTGGAAGAGCTGACCAGCACGGAGTTGCGCAGCCGTATCGATCATGGCGCCACCACCGTGCTGGTGCCGATAGGCGGCGTCGAGCAGAGCGGGCCGTATATCGCGCTGGGCAAGCACAATGTGCGCGCCGGGCTGCTGGCGCGGCAGATTGCGCAAAAGCTGGGCAATACCATCGTCGCGCCTGTCGTTTCCTACGTGCCCGAAGGCGCGATTGCTCCGCCAACCGGCCACATGCGTTTTGCCGGCACGATCTCGATACCGCCAGCCGCCTTTGAAGCCGTGCTGGAAGGGGCGGCCGCCAGCCTGCGCCAGCATGGTTTCCGCGACATCATCTTCCTCGGCGACCATGGCGGCTATCAAAAGAACGAGCAGAACGTGGCCAACAAGCTCAATCGGGCCTGGGGCAAGGCTGCCGCCGCCAAGGATGCGCGCGCGTACGCCTTGCTCGACTACTATGACATCACGCAATCGGCCTATATCGCCGAGTTGCAGAAACGCGGCCACAGCAGCACCGAGATCGGCCTGCACGCTGGTTTGGCGGACGCGGCGCTGATGCTGGCGACGGATCCGTCGCTGGTACGCAGCGAGGCCATGGCGCACGGCCCGAAACCGGGCGTGGCGGACGGCGTGCGCGGCGACGCGACCCGTGCCACGGCGGAGCTGGGCCAGATCGGTATCAAGCTGCAGGTGGACACTTCGGTGGCCGCCATCAGGCAGCTGCTGCAACGTACTAAATAACTCCGCTGGAAGTGCTGAACTTCCGGCTTTTGCAACGAAACGACGCGAAATCACATGAAAAAACTCCAACGACGCACCATCGTCACCTTGTCCGCCCTGGCTGCCGCACTGGCTGGCCTGGGCGTGGCCAGCCAGGTCATCGGCGCCAGCACAGCGGCTCCGGCCGCCGCCTATTCGTCGCTGCCGGGCATGCCGCCGCTGGTGGATCCGAAAAACGTGTATGGCAGCATCGCCAGCAGCAATATGAGCCCCGTCGTCAAGGATCATTTGCGCCGGGTCTACGTGCCCAACCTGCGCTCGAACGATGTGTATGTGATCGATCAGGACAGCCTGAAAGTGGTCGACAAGTTCAAGGTCGGCAGCGGCCCGCAGCACGTCGTGCCGTCGTGGGATCTGCGCACCCTGTGGGTGGCGAACAATGCCGAGCGCACGGACAAGGGCAGTTTGACGCCGATCGACCCCTTGACGGGCAAGCCGGGCAAGGAAGTGCCCGTGGACGATCCCTACAATATGTATTACACGCCGGACGGCAAGTCGGCCATCGTCGTGGCCGAAGCGCGCCACCGCCTCGATTTCCGCGATCCGAAGACCATGGCCGTGCAGTATTCGATCGACACGCCCCAGTGCGGCGGCATCAACCATGCGGATTTTTCGAATGACGGCCGCTACGCCATGTTCACCTGCGAGTTCGACGGCACCATCGCCAAGATCGACCTCGTGGGCCGCAAGGTCGACGGCTACCTGAAATTGCAGATGCCGGCCAAGCGCTTTGCCGAGTCCGGTCCCGTGGGCGGCCCGGCGAATGAAATCTGCAGCGTCAAGAAAGGCATGCCGCAAGACATACGCATCTCGCCTGACGGCAAGAAATTCTTTATCGCCGACATGGACGCCGACGGCGTGCACATCGTCGATGGCGCCACCCTGAAGGAAATCGGCTTCATCCAGACGGGCGTGGGCGCGCACGGCCTGTATCCTAGCCGTGACGGCAAAAAATTGTACGTGGCCAACCGCGGCACGCACCGCATCCACGGCAAGCGCAATGGCAAGGGCAGCGTCAGCGTGATCGATTTCGCCACGGAAAAAGTCGTGTCGAACTGGCCAATTCCCGGCGGCGGCAGTCCCGACATGGGCAATGTGTCCGCCGACGGCAAGTATCTGTGGCTGTCCGGCCGTTTCGACGACGTGGTCTATCGCATCGATACGGCCAGCGGCGACGTTGCCAAGGTGAAAGTTGGCCAGGAACCGCACGGCCTGACCGTGTGGCCGCAGCCGGGCCGCTATTCGCTTGGTCACACGGGCAATCTGCGCTAGGCGGGCGCCTGGCGCTCTCTGGAGCAACGGTGCGGGATCTGCAGTTATGCTTGCCTAAAAGGCAATATTGGCGCATACTATATTTTCCATTCCACTACCTCCAGGGAGCACCATCATGATTCTTGATCACATTGGTTTGAATGTCAGCGATGCACAGGCCAGCAAGGCCTTCTTTTCGGCCGCCCTGGCGCCCTTGGGCGTGTCGGTGGTGATGGAAGAGCAGGGCTGGGTCGGCCTGGGGAAGGATGGCAAGCCCGATTTCTGGTTCGGCGTGGGCGGCACCCCGCATGCCGGCATGCATCTGGCCTTCACGGCGGACAACCGTGCCCAGGTGGATGCGTTTTACCAGGCAGCGCTGGAAGCGGGCGGCAAGGATAACGGCGCGCCAGGCATCCGCGCCCTGTACCATCCGAATTACTATGGCGCTTTCGTGCTGGGGCCCGATGGTCACAATGTCGAAGCCGTCTGCCACCGTCCCGAACCCTGACACCGTTATTTTCTGAAGAGAGCAGCATGAAGCACAGCGCCACCCTGTTTGCCGACGATGCCGGCCGCTATGCCTACGTGAAAGCGGGTTTTTCCTGGCCGGCCCTGTTCCTGGGTTCGTTCTGGGCCGTCGCCAAGCGCCGCTGGTGGCTGTTGCTGCTCATGCTGGCGATGGATGCCTGCCTGTGGTTTGGCAGCCATCTGGCCACCGAACTGCGCATCGGCCCGATGATGCTGCTGATGGCCGCCGCGGAGCTCAGTTACCTGCTGGCGCGTGGCTGGTATGGCAACCGCTGGCTGGAAGCGTCGTTGCGCAGCCATGGCTACAAGCCCGTCGTGCCGGGCGCGGGCGCCGCTGCTTGAGCGTGCCTGGCACAGATTTTCTTCCCCGTCACTGACGTTTGCCAAGGGCAAGCCGTCCAGCCAAAACTTTCTGCGCAGCCGAGCGCACCTTTGATCCAGATCATCCCTCACCTGCGGTGCTCACGTAGCCTTGGGACTCGCGTTGCAAAGCATCTTCCCACCAACCGGATATGTTTTTTCGCGTTTCGTGGCGTAGCCCGGCCGTCTGCCTCACCGTTTGACTGCCGGTGGTGTCGCCATCTGTTTATGTCCACCCAACCGCTATTTAATGAGGAACTCCATGTATCCATATTCCCGTAGTGTTACCCCCGCCGCCAAAAACCACCTGGAAGCGCAACTGGCTTTCTTCAATGGCCTGTCGAAGTCCTTGTTTCAGTCGGTGCAGCACTTCAGCGACCTGAACATGCAACTGGCGCAAGGTTTGCTGGAAGAAACCACGGTCACCAGCCAGAACCTGCTGACGGTCGAGCGTGCTGAAGATGCGTTCCAGGTGGCTGCCGCCTCGGGCCAGCCAGCCGCCGAGCAACTGCGCAAGTACCAGCAACAGGTGTCGCGTCTGGCAGCCGATACGCAGGTCGAACTGGCCAACGTGGCAGAGCGTCATGTGAATGAAACGAGCCGTACCGCCAAGGCCCTGGCCGAAGAAGTCGCCCGTACTGCTTCGGAAGAAACGGAGAAAAACGTGCGCAAGCAGCAGGAAGCGATGCAGCGCATGGCCGAACCGTTCCAGGCCTATCAGCAAAACGGCGCCAGCCGCGACCAGCAGCGTGGTGTGCAAAGCCGTGATGGCCAAAGCCTGCAAAGCGCCAGCCATCAGGGCAGCCAGCAGTCGGCCGGCAGCGAAAGCTCGGCCAGCGGCAGCGCCTCGCAAGCGGGCTCCGCACAAAACAAAAGCAGCAGCGCCAGCCGTAAAGAGTAAGCACGAGGCTGCTTGCAGCTAAGCCGCATCGCAAGGGCCGAGCCTTGATATGCGGCTAGCCATGCGGCCAGCTGGCACGCAATATCGTGCGTATTGGTCTGGGCAGAGCGCCCGCCCTTCACGGGGCGGGCGTTTTGTCGTATGCGTGCAGTTCAGGGGCTGGCTTGGCCGTGCCCGCTGAGCGGGACGGCAAGGCTATGCTTGCTGGCAAGGCCTTGGCTGGCACGTCTGCGGACAAATCTGCGGACAGGGCCGCGGACGAGACCGCGTCACCGGTGCCGCTGTTGGCATCGATAAAAGCGCTGACGGCGTCCAGGGTGGGCGCCAGCCTGCGCAACGGTGCGGCCAGCGTGGCAACCAGGGTGGCGTGGCCCACGTGGTCGAAGTAGGTTTCCGTCACGGGCCTGGAAAGCGCGCGCAAGGCCTGGGCCAGGCCGCCCGTGTTGCGTTGCGGATCGACCAGTTTATCCTGTCCGGGCAAGGGGGCGATCAGCAGGGCGGGCGGGGCCTCGGCCGTCACGTGATGGATGGGTTGCGAAGCGGCGGGGGTATCCGGGTAAAAGAAAACGGGCCGCGTGGTGGTGTTTTCGATGGGTAAAAAATCATAGGGGCCGGCCAGGCCTATCCAGCCCCGCAAGTCGTGCGGGCGCATGCCGTGGCGCGCCAGCAGGCTGGCGTCGAGCGCCACCATCGCCGCATTGTAGGCGCCGGCGCTATGACCCATGACGAACAGACGCGCCGGGTCGCCGCCATGGCGGCTGGACTCCATCGCGGCCCAGGCCACGGCGCGGGCCGCATCCTGCAAAATCTCGGGGTAATGCACGTCCGGATACAGCCGGTAGTCGGCGATCACGGCCAGGTAGCCGCGCGCGGCGAGCGCGTGGCCAACGAAGGCATAGTCGGCGCGCTCGCCCGTCGTCCAGTTGCCGCCATAAAAGAACACCACCACGGGCACCGGTCCCGTGCGCACTTTTGGAGCGTAGACATCGAGCTTTTGCCGCGGCAAGGGGCCGTAGGCCAGGCCGCGCGTCACTTGCGAGGCGCTGCCGGACGACAAGGCATTGATGGCAATCAAGGGTGAGCAGGCGGCCAGGCCGGCAGCCAGCGGGATGGCGCCCAGCACGCCGAGCAGGGTGGTGCGCAGGATCGTCATGCTTGCTCCTGATGGTGATGGTTGATGCTTGCAGTGTAGGCCAGGCCGGGCAGGGCGCACACGGGGAAGTTGCTGTATAGCATAGAAAAATGTTGCATGCGTCAATCAATCCTGTAACAGCCATTTGCGCGCCGTGGCGATGACGGCGTCCGACAGGGTGCGCGTGAGGGGCGTCTGGATATCCCAGGCATGCCATGTCAGGGGCACGTCAAGCGCCTGACCGGCCGCCACGTCGACCAGCCTGCCGGCGGCCAGCGCCGTTTCCGCCTGCAGCAAGGGCACCATGCCATAAGCATAGCCCGCTTCGATGAAGCGCACGAAGTCGCGCGCCGAACCGAGCACATGGTGCGGATAGCGGCCCGTGTAGCCGAGGCGGTGCTGCAGATAGCGCTCGTGCAGCGCATCCTTGCTGCCAAACGTGATGGCGGGCGCCTGGCTGACGGCTTCCACCGTAAAACCATGGGGAAACCATTGCTGCGCGAATGCGGGCGAGGCCACGCACAGATAGCGCATGCCGCCCAGCGGCGTGGCCGTGGTGCCGGCCACCAGGTCGTTGGCGCTGGTGACGCAGGCAAACACGCGCCCTTCGCGCAATTGGCTCAGGGTGTGGTCCTGGTCGTCGAGGCGGATATCGAGCAGGCAGGACGGCGGCGACAGCAGCGGCCCCAGCGCTTCCGGAATCCACGTGGCGGCGCTGTCGGCGTTGACGGCGATGGCCAGTGCCGGCAATTGCGTGGTCGGGCCGGGCTGGGCGTCGAGCGCCGCTTCGAGCAGCTTGACTTGCCGGTAGTGGGCGATCAGGCGCTGGCCCGCTTCCGTCGGCAGGGGCGGGTGGCTGCGGATGATCAGCAAGGTGCCTTCCAGGTTTTCCAGGGTGCGGATGCGTTGCGACACGGCCGGCTGGCTGATCGCCAGCGCTTGCGCGGCCTTTTCAAAGCTGCCCAGGCCGATCACGGCGTCGAGGGCGGCCAATCCACGGTAATCGACGACGCGCATAAGTTTCTCTTATATATGGTTAGAATCATTCATTATACTTATATTTACTTTTTCTTTACACTGTTGAAATAGGGTAACAACTCCACTCTCCCGCGCGGTCCTGCTGGTACCGCTACACCCTCCACCTACCTTTGATGACTTTGCCGTCGCCGGCAGAGCGTGGGCGGCCGTGCGCGTGATGGAAAGCAATAAAGGAATCGATATGGACAGCGCAATCTTCTTGAAAGGCATGGGGCTCGGAGCGAGCCTGATCGTGGCCATCGGCACGCAAAACGCTTTTTTGCTCAAGCAGGGCTTGAAGCGCCATTACGTGCTCACCTGCATCCTCGTCTGCCTCGTGTGCGACGCGATGTTGATCACGGCCGGCGTGGCCGGCATGGGCACCTTCATTGCCGACAATCCTAATTTCCTGCTGTGGGCCAAGGCTGGCGGCGCCACCTTCCTGATCGCGTATGGCTTGCGCGCGGCCAAGTCCGCCTGGCGTCCAACAGCACTGACGGTGTCGGCCGCCAAGTCGCCGGAAGGCTACTGGGCCGTGATCGGCGCGGCGCTGGCGTTCAGCCTGCTGAACCCGCACGCCTTCCTCGATACGGTCATCTTGCTCGGCTCGATCGGCGGCCAGCATGAAGGCGTGGGACGCTTTTACTTTGCCGGCGGCGCCATCATGGCTTCGGCCCTGTGGTTCTTCCTGCTGGGCTTTGGCGCCCGCTACCTGGCGCCCGTGTTTGCCAAGCCCATGGCCTGGCGCGTGCTCGACGGCATCATCGCCCTCGTCATGTGGGCCATCGCCGCCTCGTTGTTCCTGTAAAGCATCAGCGCGTCAGGAAGGCCAGCACGCGGCTGGCCAGCTTGCCATACGGCGGCCACAGCAGTTTCAAAGCGCTGTAGCGGGCCTGGTAAAACACGGGCCGCAGCTTGCTGAAGGTGTGGAAACCTTCCACGCCATGGTAGTGGCCCATGCCGGATTCGCCCACGCCGCCGAAGGGCAGGTCGTGCTGGCCCACGTGGTACAGGGCGTCGTTGACGGACACGCCGCCCGACATCACCCGGTCGATCAGCAACTGCACCGTACGGGCATCATTGCTGAACGGATAGATGGCCAGCGGGCGCGGCCCCGCGTTGATGCTGTCGATGACGCTTTCCAGATTCGTGTAGCCGCGCAGCGGCAGGATGGGGCCGAAGATTTCCCGCGTCAGCAGCAGGCTGTCTTCGGGTGCATCGAGCACGATGTGCGGCGCGATCTTGCGCGTGGCCCGGTCGTGGCTTGGGCCCGGCAGCAGCGAAATCACTTGCGCGCCCCGTGCGCGCGCCTCGTCGAGCGCCTGCAGCAGCCGTTCAAAGGCAGCCGCGTCGATGATGGACGTGTAGTCTGGCGTATTCAGCCCGGCATAGCGGGCCGGCATGATCTGGCGTGCATGGTCGACGAAGGCGGCGATGCTGGCTTCGGGCAGCCAGGCGTGGTCGACGCTGGTGCAGATTTGTCCCGCGTTCAGGTACTTGACGAACAGGATGCGCTCGGCTGCCGTGCGCACGTCGAAATCGGCGCAGACGATGGCCGGCGCCTTGCCGCCCAGCTCCAGGGTGACGGGGCACAGGTTCTGCGCGGCCGCCGCCATGACGGCGCGTCCCGTCTGGCCGGAGCCCGTAAACAGCAGATGGTCGAACGGCAGTTGCGAGAAGTCAATGCCCACGCCGCCCGTCTCGTCAAAGAACTGCAGTTTTTCAGGCGGAAAGTAGGCGGGCATGGTGGCGATCAGCAGCCGTGCCAGGTGGCGCGAGTTTTCGCTCATCTTGACCATGGCGCGGTTGCCGGCGGCGAAGATATAGGTCAAGGGCACCAGGCTCAGGTTCACGGGAAAATTCCACGGCACGATGACGCCCACCACGCCCAGCGGCTGCGGCATCACGCGGTTGCGGGCGCCAGGGAAGGTGCGCCAGTCGACGCCACGGCGCTGCGGCCGCATCCATTTTTTCAAGTGTTTTAATACATGGGTGATGCCGTCAATGGCGGGAAAGATCTCCGCCAGCAAGGTTTCGTGGCGTGAACGGTTGCCATAATCGGCGCTGATCGCTTCGCAGAGCGCGTCTTTGTGCTCGCGGATGAAGCGCTGCAAGGTTTGCAGGTCGCGTTTGCGCTCGGCCAGGGTCGGCACGGGGTGGGCCAGGCAGGCGGCACGCTGCAAGGCCAGGGCGGCAGCCAGCTCGGCGTTCTTCAATTCCCTGTTTTCTGCGACATCAGGCATTGTTTTCCTTGGCTGGCTCGGCAATGCGCGCGCCGTTCCGGCACACTATAGTCGAGTATTCAGATAGTCGCCGCCAGCGTGCCGACGGCCTTGCACGATACGCCGTAAAATGTCCGGCAACTGTACGCTACCCTTTCCAGGAATGCCATGACCCCGACCACGCCAGACTCCCTGCACATCGTGTGCCCCCATTGCGACGCCGTCAACCGCCTGCCGGCCGCCCGCCTGATTGAGCAGCCCACTTGCGGCAAGTGCCAGAAGGATTTATTTACGGGCCAGCCCGTGGACCTGGCCAGCGCCCGCTTCCTCAAGCATATCGAACGCAGCGACATTCCCGTGCTGGTCGACTTCTGGGCGCCGTGGTGCGGGCCGTGCCGCAGCATGGCGCCATTCTATGTGCAAGCCGCCAAGACCCTGGAGCCGGCGTTCCGCGTCGTCAAGGTGAATACGGAAGCGTCGCCGGACCTGGGCAGCCGTTTCAATATCCGCAGCATTCCCACCTTGGCCCTGTTCCACAAGGGCGTGGAAGTGGCGCGCCAGCCGGGCGCCATCGATGCGAATGCCATCATCGCCTGGGCAAGGGATAAAGCCCGCTTTTGAGGCGAGAGGAAAACCATCGCGGTTTTCCATTTGACATTTAGTATGGCGCCATATTATATTGCGCCATATGATAAAGCTCGAACAGAAATACACGGTCTTGCTCGGTGATGTGCAGCGCCGCGCCAGTGGTCTCGACATGACGCGCTCCATCGGACAGTTGCGCCTGTGCTTTGAAGTGCTGGGCCTGGCGTCCGCCATCGATGGCGATTGCGCCGCGCGCCTGGGCCGGCATGGCTTGTCGGAAGGAAAATTTGTCTTGCTGTCCCTGTTGCGCGACGTGCCGGGCGGGCTGTCGCCGCATGAACTGGCCGAACGGGCAGGCGTGACGCGCGGCACCATCACGGGCTTGCTCGACGGGCTTGAACGCGACGGTTTCCTGGCGCGCCATGCGGATCAGGTCGACCGGCGCAAGCTGCTGGTGCGCCTGAGTCCCAAGGGAGACATGGCCGCCGCGACCCTGGTCGATGAACACGCGCAATGGATCGCCAGCCTGTTTGCCGATTTCACGGCCGAGGAGATGCAGTTGTTGAGCGCGCTGCTGGAAAAAGCCTGGCGCAAGACGGATCGAGGTGCCGCATGAGCCGTGGCGTCGCCGACATCGCTCCCGCGCGCCTGGCCCTGCTGAACGGGGGCAGCGTGGCCAGCACCACCCTGACGGAAGGCCTGGCCATCGATTTCGCCCAGCTGCTGGCCGCGGCCGTGCCCGCTGTCGGCGCCGCCCGCCTGGAGCAACTGCGCGCGCAGGCCGCAGCCGGCATCACCAGACGCATGGCGCTGGCGGCGCAATTGCTGTTGGAAGCCAACACCGACCTGGCGCTGCTGCAAGCACATGCCTCCGACACGGTACGAGGCTGGGCCTGCTTTGCCATTGCCGCGCAGGCTGGCTGGACCTTGCCGCAGCAGCTGGCCGCCATGCGGCCGCTGGCCGACGATGGCCACTTCGGCGTGCGGGAATGGGCCTGGCTGGCGCTGCGGCCCCATCTGGCGGCGCAGCTTGACGAGGCGATTGCCTTGCTGGCGCCGTGGACGGCGGACCCGTCGGAAAGAGTGCGCCGTTTCGCCTGCGAAGCGCTGCGCCCGCGCGGCGTCTGGTGCGCGCATATCGCCCGCTTAAAAGAGCAGCCGCAGCTGGCCTTGCCCATGCTGCAAGCCTTGCGTGCCGACCCGGCCGTTTATGTGCAGGATTCCGTGGCCAACTGGCTCAACGATGCAGCCAAGAGCCAGCCTGACTGGGTGCGCAGTCTGTGCGCGCAATGGCTGCTGGAAAGTGACAATGCCGCCACCCAGCGCATCTGCAAGCGTGCCCAGCGCTCGCTGGCCTGACGATTGATTACCCAAGGAGAAAGCATGCATTACCTGTTAGAACTGTACAGCCCGAAACCGGCCTGGCTGGCCCTCGACGGCGCCGCGCGCCAGGCGTATTTCGACACGGTGGGCGCCGGCATGGCGGCCTTGTCCGGCACGGGCGCCGAAGCGCTGGCCATGGGCGCCATCGATGGCGGCAAGCTGCATGCGGCTGCCCAGCAATTCTATGCCGTCTGGCGCTTCCCGGACGAGGCCGCACTGGACACCTTGCTGGCTGGCATCGCCGCCACGGGCTGGCATGATTATTTTGACACCATCAATGCGGCTGGCCCGGCCGTGGATTTCCCCGCCCACCTGGCGCAGCTGGCCGGCGTTTAAGCGTCCGCCATTTTCCTTGCCACTGAGGTAAAGTTGGCATTTCCATCTGAACACTGACGTTGATGCCAATTAAACTGCTTTCCGCACTGATGCTTGCCCTGGCGCCCATGCTGGCGTCGGCAATCCCTGCCACCCCGCAAGCCCTCGTCGCCGCCGCCCGCAAGCAGGTGGGCGTGACCGTGCAGTACGATCCGCGCTATGAACGGCTCGCCTATCCGGGCGGCGACGTGCCGCTCGAGCGGGGCGTGTGCACGGATGTGGTCGTGCGTGCCTACCGCCAGCTGGGGCAGGATTTGCAGGTGCTGGTGCACGAAGACATGCGCAAGGCGTGGCAGGTGTACCAGCAGCAGGGACGCTGGCAAATGAAGGGGCCGGACCGCAATATCGACCACCGCCGCGTGCCGAACCTGGGCACCTACTTTGCCCGCCATGGCACCAGCCTGCCGCCAAGCAAGGAAGCGAACGCTTACCGCGCGGGCGACATCGTCACCTGGCGCCTGCCGCGCAACCTCACGCATATCGGCATCGTCAGCGACAAGCAGTCGTGGGGCGGCGTGCCGCTCATCATCCACAACATCGGCGAGGGCGCGCGCGAGGAAAATATTCTGTTCAGCTATCCGATCACGGGGCACTATCGTTGGCAACCCGGCTGGCAGCCACGTTGACGGGGAGCGGCGCTATTTCCTGCAGGATCGCCAGCACGAGTGCAAGCGCCGTGTCGATATCGAGTTTGTCGATGGCGCCATAGCCGAGGAACAGGCCGGCATGGCGCGCCTCTCCGTGATAAAAGCCCGATAGCGCATACAGGCTGACGTCGGCCTGGCGTGCGCGGCGCAGCAATTCGGCGATATCGAGCGGCGCCTGCGCCAGAGCCGCCACGTGGAAGCCGGCGCTGGCTGGCACCAGTCGGAACCACGGCGCCAGCGGACCGTTGAACCAGTGCTGCAGCCGCTCGCGCCGCCCCGCATAAATATCGTGGCAGCGGCGTATGTGGCGCAGCAAATGGCCGTCGCCGATGAACTTGGCCAGCGCATGCTGGCCCAGGCTGGCCGTATGGCAATCGCTCAGGTATTTCACCGTTTCCACGGCAGCCACGATGGCTTGCGGCAGCACCGCATAGCCGAGCCGCAATTCCGGCAGCATGATTTTCGAAAAGCTGCCCACGTGGGCGACGATGCCGTAGCGGTCCATGCTTTGCAGGGAATCCTCGGGCCGACCTTCGTAGCGGAAGGCGCTGTCGTAATCGTCCTCGATGATGATGGCGCCCAGCTGATGCGCCCGCTCCAGCAAGGCATGGCGGCGCGCCATGCTCATCGGCATACCCAGCGGAAATTGATGCGCGGGCGTGACATAGATCAGCCGCGTGCCGTCCGGGATTTGCCCGACGATGAGGCCATCCTCATCCACTTCGACGCCCACCACTCGGGCGCCCTGGCTGGCGAACACGGCGCGCGCCACCGGGTAGCCAGGTTCTTCCACGGCAACCGTGTCGCCCGCTTCCAGCAGGGTCAGCGCCAGCAGGTGCAAGGCTTGCTGCGCGCCGCTGGTGACGAGCACTTGTTCCTCGGTGCAATGGATGCCGCGGCTGAAGGCGGCATGGCCGGCAATCGCCGCGCGCAAGGCCGGCAAACCGGCGACAGGGCCATAACGGCCGCGCGCCTGGCCACCCTGGCGCAGCGCGTGCAGCATGCAGGCGCGCCATTCATCCTGCGGGAAGTGCGCGGGCGTGGCGCGTCCGCCGATGAAGGCGTAGCGCGCCGGCGTTTCCTGGCTGGCGCGGCGCAGGGGCGTGGGCGTCGCTTCCCAGCGGGCGATGCGCTGCGCGCTGGCCAGCGGCGTGCTGGCGTGGCGGCGCTGCGGCGAGGCGTGCGGCGTCTGCACGAAGCTGCCCACGCCCACTTTGCCGACCAGCAGCTTTTCATAACCGAGCCTGTCATACACGTCGGATACCGTCTTGCGCGACAGGCCCAGCTGGCTGGCCAGCAGGCGCGATGGCGGCAATTGCTGGCCGTCCGTCAGCCGGCCCGAGCGGATGGCCTCGCTGAGCTGGCGGTACAGCTGGCCGCCCAGGTCGCGCGTGCCGTCGATCAGGATATGTAATTCCATGGTGTGTCTGCTGGTGGTCTGCCGGTTTTCGGGGGGATTGGCCTGCCGCGCGTACTGCCTGCGCTTTTACAATGATGCATCTCTACTTTACAAGGAATGCCATCATGACACAGCAACGACTCGACTTCACACAAGCTTCGCCGGACGCCGTCAAGGCCATGTACGCGCTGGAAGCGGCGATCGCCAGGCTGGGCGTGGAACACTCGCTGCTCGAACTGATCCGCCTGCGCGCCTCGCAAATCAACGGCTGCGCCTTTTGCGTGGACATGCACACGAGCGACGCGCGCAAGGCCGGCGAAACGGAGCGCCGCCTGTATGCCGTGTCCGTCTGGCGCGAAACGCCGTTCTTCACGCCGCGCGAGCGGGCCGTGCTGGCCTGGACGGAAGCGTTGACCCTGCTGCCGCAAAGTCAGGCACCGGATGACGTGTATGCGGCGCTGGCGGAACAATTGACGCCGGCGGAAATGGTCAACGTGACCCTGGCCATCGGCTCCATCAACACCTGGAACCGCCTGGCCGTGGGCTTTCGCAAGATGCCTGAATAAGTCCTGTGTTCGTTCGCGAACAGACGTATGGTTTGCTGCTGCGTAGGCTGGCTGGACGATTGATCAGCCAGGGAGCAGCCATGCAAGTACCTATTGAGGAAGGCGCCGACAAGACGTTGGAGCAGCACGAAGAAGCGCGCCGCGAATTCATCGCCGAACTGTGGCGGCGCTTTGAAGCGTTGCAGGAATGGGCCGTCAGCCATTGGCCGGACCAGCAACACCCGCTCAGTTCCGCCGACTTTGTCGAATCGCGCAAGGAGATATTGAGCTTGCGTTCGCCGGCTGGGTCGTTGAACCAGCCAGCGCAGCAAAATGAAGCGGAACCGGAGCAGGGCGGGGCGCAATATGTTGATGTGACGCCAGCGCCATGGCCGTAACCTTGACCGTAATCCGACGTCACCCGCCAACAATGTTGTCGGATTACGCGCTTGCGCGCTAATCCGACCTACGCGTCGCTTTTACCCTGCGCAAACACCCAGCAAACCAAACTTACCAGCAGCCCCGCCATCACGCCATACGCCAGATTCAGGGCGCTGTCGAACAGCAGCGGCGCCACCAGGCCCGAGACCAGCGCGAACAGCAGCATCTGGATGAATGATTGCATCGACGACGCCAGGCCGCTGTTGTTGGGAAAGTGGTTCAGGGCCATCAGGGTCATCGGCGGCATGGCGATCGACAGGGCGAACGAGTAGAAGAACAGCGGCAGCACGGCCCATGGCACTTCGGCGGCAAAGACATAGTTGTAGCCGATGTTGGCGGCGGCCGCCACCAGCATCAGGATGAAGCCGGCCCAGATCATCTGGCGCTGGCTGTAGCGGTGGGCGATTTTCGCCGACAGGGCCGAACCGAACACCATGCCGCTGATCAGGGGAATGAACAGCCAGGCAAATGCCGTTTCCGGCAGGTGCAGGATGTTGATGATGAAGTAGGCGGCCGAACCGATGTACAGGGCGAAGCCGCCAAAGGCGGCGCCGATGGCCGTCGACAGCAGCAGGAACTGACGGTGGCACAGCACTTTCCAGTAATTGACGGCGATGTCGCCCAGGTGGAAGGCGTGGCGCTGCTCCTTCGGCAAGCTCTCCGGCAGCGCGCGCCAGACGACGACGAACATCAGCACGCCGAAGGCCGTCAGGAACCAGAAGATCCAGCGCCAGCCCAGGCCCACCTGCAGCCAGCCGCCCAGCACGGGCGCGATGGCCGGCGCCAGCGCGAACACCATCATGATGTGCGAGAGGATTTTTTGCGCGGCGGCGCCCGAATAACGGTCTTGCACGATGGCGCGGCCGATCACGGAGCCGGCGCCCGCCGACAATCCCTGCAGCACGCGCCAGGCCAGCAGCCAGCCCAGCGACGGCGCCAGCGCGGCGCCCACGGAAGCGATCACATACAGCACCAGCGAGACGAGAATCACGGGACGGCGGCCGAACGAGTCGGACAGGGTGCCGTAGAACAGCATCATGAAGGCGAACGTGAACAGGAAAAAGCTCAGGGTCTGCTGCACCAGCAGGGGGCTGGCATTGAAATCTTGCACGATGGCGGGGAAAGACGGCAGATAGGTGTCAATTGCAAGCGGTCCGACCATCGCCAGGCCCGCCAAAATCCATGTTAATAATTTAGTCATGTTGAACAGTGTTTTTGTTAGCCCGTCATTTTACGCTAGTGGAAGCAATCGGGTTTGCCGGCCACCTCTCTTAGTCAGGCATATACGTTTTTTGCATATGGATGTTTGGAATTCTTCGTTTGCTTTGTCATGTGCCGCCTTTAAGCTGGGGCGACCCGGCCTGTTCGCCGTTTTCTGGAAGTGATACGCCATGCACAGCATTTACCCCGCGGCGCCCGCCGACGACACGGCCCAGTGGAACCTGGGGCCCGTGATCCAGGCCTTGCGCAGCTCGCGCGAAGACAAGCACAAGATCCGCCATAACGGCAGGGTGCGTGAATTGCCGTCGCGCGAAGCGCTCACCACCATCGTCAACGGCTTGTCGGCGGCCCTGTTCCCCACGCATTACGGGCGGCCCAACCTGACGGACGAAAGCATCGATTATTTTGTCGGCGATACCCTCAACACCACCCTGAACCGCCTCAGCGAACAGGTGCGGCGCGGCTTGCTGTTCTCCGTGCCTGCCGGCGAGGAGCAGGATGGCGCCAGTGACGATGCGGCCTTGGCGCAGCAGGCGCGCGACATCACCCGTGCATTTGCCGCCAGCCTGCCCGACATCCGCGCCCTGCTGGTGTCGGACGTGCAGGCCGCGTATGCGGGCGACCCGGCCGCCACCTCGGTGGCCGAGATCATGCTGTGCTACCCGGGCACCATCGCCATCCTGTACCACCGCCTGGCACACCGCCTGCATGCGCTGGGTGCGCCGTTCCTGGCGCGCCTGATCGCCGACATCGCGCATACCCTGACGGGCATCGACATCCATCCGGGCGCGCACATCGGCGCGTCCTTCTTCATCGACCATGGCACGGGCGTGGTGATCGGCGAGACGGCCATCATCGGCCAGCGCGTGCGCCTGTACCAGGCCGTGACATTGGGCGCGAAGCGCTTCCCGGCTGACGCAAGCGGTGCGCTGATCAAGGGCACGCCGCGCCACCCCATCGTCGAGGACGACGTGGTCATCTACGCGGGCGCAACCGTGCTGGGGCGCATCACCATCGGCGCGGGATCGACTATCGGGGGGAATGTGTGGCTGACGCAGAGCGTGCCGGCGAATAGCAATGTATCGCAGGCGCAGATGCGCAACGATTGAGAAGAATGGAAGGGAAAACGAACCCCAGCGCAGAAACTGGGGTCGTACCCTCAGGGTACGACCCCGGTATTTGCGGTTGGGTTTACTTCACCGTCAGCACTTCATACCGTGCCACGGGCACGCCATCTTTCAGCAGCAGCAATTCCTGGTCGGCGTAGCGGTAGCCATTGACTTCGCCCAGGGTGCTCAAGAGCAGGCGCTCGAGGTCCATGTCCTGCGGCTGGCACATCATCATGGTGCCGGCCATCTGTCCAAAGTTCAAGGTGCTGACGCCATCGCTGGTGTAGCCGCCCATCATCTGGTTGCAGCCGCTGTTGCCGCTGGCACGGCCATCAGCCAGCTGCAGGGTCACTTCGCGCTGTTCGGGCGCCTTGCGCACCACTTGCTTGCCCTTCAATTCCTTCAGCTTCCACTGCGTGCCCGTCAGCTTCGGCGCCGGCTTGGCGGGCGATGTGGCGCCTGGCGCGGCGGCGGCGGCTGCGTCGCTGCGTACGGGCGTTTGCGCGCAGCCGGCCGTGATGGCGACGATGGCGGCGAGGGGAATCAGTCTGGCGAGTTTAAACATGGCAATCCTTCTTTAAATGAATGGCGCCAGCGTAGCAGATTGGCGCCACGCCAGCGTGCACGGTTGACAGGCCTACCGCTCCTGCTCCAGGCGCGCCTCGAGCACGTTGCGCGCCGCCGCCACGTAGGCGCGGCAAGCCTGCGGGTCGATGAACGCCTCGCTGCCGACCGTGGCGCTGGCCTCCAGACGCTCCCATAATTGCGACGCCTCCGGGTGGGCCGAGATCAGCACGTCGCAAGGCAGTTTTTCCAGGGTCTCGAAGCTGTGGCGCAAGTCCGCCACCGCGTTCGGATACTCGCTGCTGGCGCTGAACTTGAAGCCTGGACGCGAGACGGCGTTGACACTGTCCGCGTAGACCATGTTCAGGCAGCGGGGACCGTCGCACGATTGCCACGTCCAGCTCAGGCCTCCGGGCGTGTGCCCCGGCGTGGCATGCGCCGTCAGGTTGACGGGGCCGACGTTGAACTGGCCGCCGTCGCGCGCCAGGCGCATGTCCTTGACGGGCGGGTACTTGGGCAGCGCGTGGTATTGCGGGTCGTCCGGGCCCACTTCGCCCGACGCCAGGTCCAGCGCGGCCGACGGGCTGGCGGCCACCAGCGCATTGCTGCGCCGCTGCAGTTCGGCCAGGCCGCCCGCATGGTCGATATGGCCATGCGAATTGAGTATCAGCTTGACGTCCTCGATGCGAAAACCCAGGGTGGCGATATTGTCGACGATCTTGGGCGCCGATTCCGGCAAGCCACCGTCGATCAGCGCGTGGCCCTGCGGCGACGTCACCAGCACGGAACTGAGGCCTTTCACGCCCACATAATAGGTATTGCCGAAGATGCGGAACGGTGTCTGGTCCGCGTTCCAGGTGGCGCAGACGTCGCAGCCCGGCGTCGGCGCCGTGACTGGCGCCTGCGCCCATGCCAGGGAAGCATGGCCTGCCAGCAGCACCAGTGCCAGCGCGCGTGTAAGAGTGGGGGGCATTGCGTTCCTTATCCGTGTTGCCAAGGTGGCGTATGCTGACATGGAACGGAGCTGGACGCAAACGCATCCTTGCATGGATAGCTGCCGGCGAAGCGGGTTTTCAGGCCGCAACCAGGATGGCGCTGGCTGGTGCGATGCTGACCTGCCGACCCGCATGACCGGCAGGCAGGCGCGGGCCTTGGCCGAAGACCTTGTGGCGCAAGCTGCCATCTTCGTAATGGGTGCGGTAGCGGCCGCGCCGCTGCAGTTCCGGCACGATGTGGGTCACCACGTCGGCCATGCTGTCGTGGGCCACGGCGAAGGCGAGATTGAAACCGTCGATACCCGTTTCATCGAGCCAGCTTTCCAGCTGGTCGGCCACCTGGCGCGCATCGCCCACCAGTACCGGGCCGCGTCCGCCCAGGCCGATGTATTCGGCCGCTTCGCGTACCGTCCACGTGCGGTCCGGGTCGGCCTGGCTGAACGAGGCCAGCGCCGAGCGGCCGGCCGGGGAATCGATGTAGTCGATGGTGGCGTCGAGCGGGTAGCGGCTGAAATCGACGCCCGTCCAGCCGGACAGCAGCACCAGCGCCGCCTCGATATTCACATGGCGCAGGTAGTCGGCATGCTTGGCGCGCGCTTCTTCCTCGGTAGCGCCCGTGATGACCAGCGCCTGCGCGTAGATCAGCAGCGCGTCGCCATCGCGCCCGCTTTGCCGCACGGCGGCGCGCAAGTCGTCCGCATAGCGTTTCACCACCGTCTTGCTGGGGCCACTGACAAAGGTGGCTTCCGCGTGGCGCGCCGCGAAGCGCGTGCCGCGCGGCGAGGTGCCCGCCTGGTACAGCAGCGGCGTGCGCTGGGGCGACGGCTCGCACAAATGGATGCCGGGCACCTGGTAGTGGCGCCCGGCATGGTTGATCGGATGGATTCTGGCGGGATCGGCGTAGATGCCGCGCGCCTTGTCGTTGACGACGGCGTCGTCGTCCCAGCTTTTTTCCCACAGCTTGTAGACGACGTCGAGGTATTCGTCGGCCAGGTCATAGCGTTCGTCGTGGCCCAGCTGCTGTTGCAGGCCCAGGTTGCGCGCCGCGCTATCGAGGTAGCCGGTGACGATATTCCAGCCGATGCGCCCACCCGTCAGGTGGTCGAGCGTGGAGATGCGCCGCGCGAACGTGTACGGATGTTCGTAGGTGAGGGCGCAGGTGACGCCGAAACCCAGGTGCGTGGTCGCTTGCGCCATGATGGGCACGAGGGCCAGCGGGTCGTTCAGCGGCACCTGCACGCCGTGTTCCAGGGCCGCGTCGAGACTGTCCCGGTACACGTCATACACGCCCAGCACGTCGGCCAGGAACACCGCGTCGAACAGGCCCGCTTCCAGCAGCTGCGCCAGTTCCGTCCAGTGCGCGGGATCCGTGTAACGGTGGCTGCGGTCGCGCGCATGCGTCCACAGGCCCGGCGACTGGTGGCCCACAGTGTTCATCTGGAAGGCGTTGAAGCGTATCGTCTTTGCCATGGCTTATTTTGCCGCCGTCTGCAAGGCTTGCTGGTAGTCGGGTTTCGAATAGCCGGCAAAGTGTTTATTCGTGATGTCGAGGAATTCGCGCGAGCGGTAGGCGGCCGCCAGATCCTTGGCGAACTGCTTGTCCTTGTCCGCCGTGCGGATGGCCACCAGGTTGATGTAGTTGGGCGAGATTTTCTCGGCCACCAGCGCCTCCGTCAGCTTCAGCCCCGACGCCAGCGCGTAATTGCCGTTGATGAAGGAGTAGTCGGTGTCGCCCAGCGAACGTGGCAGCTGCGCCGCTTCCAGCGGCAGCAGCCTGATTTTCTTCGTGTTGACGGCGATATCCTTTTCCGACGCGCGCACGGGGTCGAAGCTGGCGCGCAGCTTGATCCATCCCAGCTGGTCGAGCAGCACCAGCGCGCGCGCCTGGTTGGTCGGATCGTTCGGCAAGCCCACCGTCGTGCCTTCCTTCACATCGTCCAGGGTCTTGTGCTTCTTGCTATAGATGGCAATCGGCGCCGTGGGGATCGTGATCAGGTCCGTCAGGGCCAGCTTGTGCTCCAGCGCGAATTTCTTCAGGTAGACGATGTGCTGGAAGACGTTGGCGTCCAGCGAACCTTCGGCCAGCGCGAAGTTCGGCTGGATGTAGTCATTGAATTCCACCAGCTTGACCTTGTAGCCCTGCTTTTCCAGGATAGGCTTGATGCCCAGCTTGATCTGGTCCGCGTACGGCCCCGCGCTGGTGCCGATGGTGATGTCTTTCGGATCCTTGGCGTGGGCGAAGCCGCCGGCCAGGGCGAGTGACAGGGCGGTGAGGAGGATGCTGCGGCGGGCGATGGTCATGGTAGCTCCTTGGTGGGTGAGTCAGGAATACGCCGTCGGCTCGGGCACCGTGCCATTCAAGGCAAAGCGTCCCAGGTCGCGCAGCTTGTAGTCGATGGGGTCGTGCAGCGTATGCACGCGCACGTTGCGCCAGTAGCGGTCGTATCCATACTGGGCCGAGGTGGAACGGGCACCCGTCAGTTCGAACATCTGGCTGCTGATGTCCAGCCCCGCCTTGTGCGCCAGGCACTTGGCTTCGGCCACGGCCACTGCCAGCAAGCCACGTTCGCGCGCCGTCACCAGCGCGCCCTTGCGGAACACCTTTTCCAGTTCCTGCGCCGCCGCGTCGGCCAGCACCTGCGCGGGGCGCAGCAAGAGCCACAGCTGGCCGTAGCGGTGCTGCACCAATGGGTCGTCCGTTGCCTTGTCCACGCCCGAGGCAAACCAGGCTTTTGCCTGTTCGTCCGTGTACTGGCGCGCCGCCTCGAACGCGCCTTCGGCGATGCCCAGGTACAGGTTGGCCATGATCAGCTGCGCGATCTGCGAGCGCACGGTCGCTTGCGGCGTGGCGGCCTGCGCGGGCGCCTGCAGCACCAGCTCGCGCGGCAGGGCGACACTTTGGAAATGCACGTTGCCGCTGTCCGTCTGGCGCTGGCCGAAGGCGTCCCAGTCCGCCTGCACGGTCACGCCATCCTGGCGCGTGGGCAGGGCGGCAATCAGCGCCGTTTGCGTGGGCGCGTGCCAGGCGGAGACGGTCAGCCAGTCGGAACCGACCGAGCCGGAGGAAAAGCTCTTGATGCCGTCGAGGATATAGCCGTCGTCGCTGTCGGTAGCCGTGACCCGTTTGTCGAGCGGGTTCAAGGCATTGCCCCAGAACAGGCGCTCGTCAACGGTCAGGGTGAGCAGGCGGCGCTGTTGCTGCGCGCTGCCATACAGCTGCAGGCCGGCCAGCTGCAAATGGTGGAAGCCGAAGACATGCGCCAGCGCGCTGTCGGCCCGCGCCAGGATGCGGATCACCTGGTACACGAGGGGCCACGATGCGCCCTGGCCGCCGAATTCCACGGGGATCGACAGGGTCAGCAAGCCCGACTCGCGCAGCCATTCGCGTTCCTGCGCCGCATGGCCGCCGGCCTGGTCGCGGGCATTGGCCGTTTCAGCCAAGCGAGCGGCCAGCTTTGTTGCGATGTTGATGGCGTCCTGCAGGGGTTCCGGTACAGGCGGCTGGGGACGGGCGGCATGGAGAAAAACGCTAGACATGAGTGACATTCCAGAAAGACGATGACGCCGATATTGCACCTTCAGGCACGCGCCGTACACGAAGAAAACCGCGCATGGATATGCGAAAAAAGCCGTGCAAGGAGCGGCGACTTCGCTTGCCGGGCGTCAGGCCCGGATAGTCAAAAAACGCATATCGAAGCGCGAAAGCATTCGTTTTACACGGCTGCTGATGGCGATAGGCTGCAAGCATCCGAGCAACTCCAATCCGACAACGTACAGGGACGGGCATCACATGAGCATTTTGTTATTGGGCGGTAGCCCGCAACTCCCATCGAGTTCCAGCCGCCTGCTGCTGCATATCGGCGAACAGCTGGCGCTGCAGGGCCACAGCTACGCCAAGCTGCATGTGCGCGACTTGCCGGCGCGCGCCTTGCTGCTGGCCGACTACGACGACGCGGCGATTGCCCGCGCCGTGCGCGCCGTGGCCGATGCCGACGCCATCGTGATCGCCACGCCCATCTACAAGGCCTCCTATACCGGGCTGCTGAAAGCCTTCCTCGACTTGCTGCCGCAAGATGGCCTGGCCGGCAAGCTGGTGCTGCCGCTGGCCACGGGCGGCGGCCATGCCCACACCCTGGCGCTCGACTATGCGCTGCGTCCCGTGCTGCATGCGCTGGGCGCCAAGCAAGTCTTCACCAGCATTTATGCCAATGCGCAGCAGCTGGCGTGGCACGAAGAAAGGGGCCTGAGCCTGGATGCGCCGATTGCCGACCGCGTGCAGGCCGGCATCGAGGAACTCTCCACCGGCCTGTTCGTGCTGCAGGGCCGCCGTCCGACCGCGCCAGCCGAGGTCTCGCACCCCGTGCGTACGCTGCAAGACCAGCCTTACGCTCCGCAATATCAAGCCGCCTGATTATTTACCGACCAAGGAACCGCCATGACACACCGCCACGCACAACGCCTTTCGCGCCGTACCACTTTGGGCCTGCTGTTTGCCGCCGCCGCCGGCGTGATGGCGGCCGGCATGCCGATCGCGGCGCAGGCGCAGGCCAAAGGGGAGGTCCAGGTGCAGGTGCAGGTGCGTATCGGCTACCAGAAATACGGCACCCTGACCTTGTTGAAGGGGCGCGGCACGCTGGAAAAACGCCTGGCCGAACAGGGCGTGGGCGTGAAATGGACGGAGTTCCCGGCCGGCCCCGTGCTGCTGGAAGGCTTGAACGTGGGTAGCATCGATTTCGGCACCGTGGGCGAGGCGCCGCCGATCTTTGCCCAGGCGGCCGGCGCCAACCTGGTCTACGTCGGCAATGAGCCGGCGTCGCCGGCCAGCGAAGCCATCGTCGTGCCCAAGGGTTCCGGCCTGCGCACCCTGGCCGACTTGAAGGGCAAGAAAATCGCCCTGAACAAGGGCTCGAACGTGCACTACCTGTTATTGAAAGCGCTGGAAAAGGCCGGCGTCGCGTACGCCGACATCCAGCCCGTGTTCCTGCCGCCGGCCGATGCGCGCGCCGCTTTTGAACGGGGCAGCGTGGATGCGTGGGCCATCTGGGACCCGTTCCTGGCGGCCGCCGAGAAGCAACTGGGCGCCCGCGTGCTGGCCGATGGCAAGGGCCTGGTGGCGAACTACCAGTTTTATCTGGCCTCGCGCACGTATGCGGAAAAGCATCCCGAGATCCTGCGCATCGTGCTCGATGAAGTGGCCAAGGTCGACGACTGGGGCCGCAACAACCCGGAAGAAGTGGCGACGATCCTGTCGGCACAGACGGGGCTGGGCAAGGATGTGGTGGCGCTGGCCGCCTCGCGCTATGCGTATGGCGTCAAACCCGTGTCGGTCGACGTCATCGCGTCGCAGCAAAGGGTGGCGGACGCGTTTTCCAGCCTGAAGCTGATTCCGAAACCGATCGTTGTCAAGGACGCGCTGTTGCCCGTCAAGCAAGTCGCCATCAAATAAACAAAGAGAGATAGAAAACACCATGTCATTGAATATATTCTGGTTCATTCCTACGCACGGCGACAGCCGTTACCTGGGCACGTCGCAGGGCGCGCGTCCCGTCGATGCCGATTATTTGCGCCAGGTGGCCGTGGCCGCCGACACGCTCGGCTACGACGGCGTGCTGCTGCCGACGGGCCGCTCCTGCGAAGATGCATGGGTGGTGGCCTCGTCGCTGATCAGCGTGACGCAAAAGCTCAAATTCCTCGTCGCCATCCGCCCCGGCCTGTCCACGCCCGGCCTGGCCGTGCGCATGGCGTCCACGTTCGACCGCCTGTCGAACGGGCGCCTGTTGATCAACGTCGTCACGGGCGGCGACCAGGGCGAGCTGGAGGCGGACGGTCTGTTTGCCGACCACGCCAAGCGCTATGAAATCTCCGATGAATTCATCAAGGTGTGGCGCGCCACCTTGGCGGGCGAGGGCGGCGCGGCCGGCTACGATTTCGAGGGCAAGCATATCCAGGTCAAAGGCGCGAAAACCCTGTATCCGCCCGTGCAGAAACCATATCCGCCGCTGTATTTCGGCGGCTCGTCCGAGCCCGCGCATGAACTGGCGGCCGAGCAGATGGACGTGTACCTGACGTGGGGCGAGCCGCCGGCCGCCGTCGCGGAAAAGATTGCCGACATCCGCGCGCGCGCGGCAAAAAAAGGCCGCACAGTGCGGTTTGGCATCCGATTGCACGTGATCGTGCGCGAAACGAACGAGGCGGCCTGGCGCGCGGCCGATGAACTGATCAGCCATCTGGACGACGACATCATCGCCAAGGCACAGGCGGCCTTCGGCAAGATGGATTCCGTGGGCCAGCAGCGCATGGCGGCCCTGCATGGCGGACGGCGCGACAAGCTCGAAGTGTCGCCCAACCTGTGGGCCGGCGTGGGCCTGGTGCGCGGCGGCGCGGGCACGGCCCTCGTCGGCGACGGCCCGACCGTGGTGGCGCGCATGCAGGAGTATGCCGACCTGGGTATCGACACCTTCATTTTCTCGGGCTACCCGCACCTGGAAGAATCGTACCGCTTTGCCGAACTGGTATTTCCGCTACTGGGCAAGGGCAAGGCCGTGGGTGAGCAGTCCTTGAGCGGCCCCTTCGGCGAAGTCATGGCCAGCAATATCGTGCCTGCTGCGCCACAGAAAAAGGCGGCCTGAGATGGCGGCCGGCTCCATACGACGGGCAGGCGCCGAGCCGTGGCGTGATTCGCTGGCGCCATGGGCCTTGCCCGTGGCGCTGCTGCTGGCCTGGCAATTGGCGGCGCAGTGGGGCTGGCTGTCAAGCCGCATCCTGCCCGAGCCGTGGGCCGTGGCGAAAGCCTTCTGGCACCTGGCCGTGTCGGGCGAACTGTGGCTGCACCTGAAAACGAGCTTGTGGCGCGCCACGGTCGGTTTCGTTATCGGCGCGGGACTGGGCTTGCTGCTGGGCTTATTGACGGGCAGCTTCCGCCACGCGGAAACCCTGCTCGACACGACCCTGCAAATGGTGCGCAACATCCCCGCGCTGGCCCTGATCCCGCTGGTGATCCTGTGGTTCGGCATCGATGAAACGGCCAAGCTGTTCCTGCTGGCCGTCGGCGTCTTCTTTCCCGTCTACCTGAACACCTTCCACGGCATCCGCTCGGCCGATCAGGGCTTGATCGAAATGGCGAAAAGCTATGGCTTGTCCGGCTGGCCCTTGTACCGCGACGTGATCCTGCCGGCCGCCATGCCGTCCATTCTGGTCGGCGTGCGCTTTTCGCTGGGCCTCGTGTGGGTGCTGCTGATCGTCGCCGAAACCATCTCGGCGCAGGCCGGCATCGGCTACATGACCATGAATGCCCGCGAATTCCTGCAAACGGACGTGGTGCTGGTGGGGATTTTGCTGTACGCCTTGCTGGGCAAGCTGGCCGATCTGTTCTCGCGCCGGCTGGAACGCCACTGCCTGCGCTGGAATCCCGCTTACCGATAGTGACGAAATGAGGAAAGAAACTACCATGCTGCTTGCCCCCATCCAGATCGAAACGGATTTTTTGTCGCACTTCGTGCAGTACGACCCGGCCAGCGCGCCGCCGCAGGCGAAGGCCGCGCCGCAAGCTCCTTTGGCGCGCCGCGGCGTGCCTTTGGAACTGACGCAATTGAGCAAGGCCTATGGCGAACGTCCGGTGTTGAAAAACGTCGACCTGCAGCTGGAAGCGGGAGAATTTGTCGCCATCGTCGGGCGCAGCGGCTGCGGCAAGAGCACCTTGCTGCGCTCGATCGCGGGGCTGGAAAGCGTCGATGACGGTAGCATCGCCATCGGCAGCGGCGTGGGCGCGCCCGACATCCGCATTATGTTCCAGGAATCGCGTCTGCTGCCGTGGAAGACGGTGCTCGACAACGTGGCCCTGGGGCTACCCCGCTGCGTCGGCGCGGCGGCCGCTTCGCTGTGGACGGTGGGCCTGGCCGAACGGGCGGACGACTGGCCGTCGGCCCTGTCGGGCGGGCAGAAGCAGCGCGTGGCGCTGGCACGCGCCCTCGTGCACGAACCACAACTGCTGCTGCTCGACGAACCCCTGGGCGCGCTCGACGCCCTGACGCGCATCGAGATGCAGCAGCTGATCGAGTCGCTGTGGCAGGCGCGCGGTTTCACGGCCGTGCTGGTGACGCACGACGTGGCCGAAGCCGTGGCCCTGGCCGACCGGGTGCTGCTGATCGAGGATGGCCAGATCACCATGGACGTGCCGGTGGACTTGCCGCGCCCGCGACAGCGCGGCCATGCGACTTTCGCCGCGCTGGAGCAGGCTATCTTGTCGCGGGTGCTGCAGCCGTCTCGGCCAGCACGATGAAACCGTCGCCATCGACGCTTGCCACGATGGCTTCATAATTGTCGATGGCAGGGTGGCGCGTGGCCAGCGGGTGCGCGTGCGTGGCGGTGACGACGATGACTTTCGCGCCAGCCGCTTCGCCCGCCTCGATGCCGACCGAGGCATCCTCGAAGACCAGGCAATCCATGGGCGCCACGCCCAGTTTTTGCGCTGCCAGCAGGTAGCAATCGGGTTTTGGTTTGCCCGCCTTGACGTCTTCTGCCGTCACCATGATGGCCGGGATCGGCATGCCGGCCGCCTTCAGGCGGGCAGTGGCCAGCGCACGCGGCGCCGAGGTGACGATGGCCCATTGCGCGGGCGGCAGCGATTGCAAAAAGCGCAGCGCACCGGCGATTTCAATAATTCCTTCCACATCGATGATTTCCGCATCCGTGATGCCTTGCGACTCGCGCTGCGCGTCGACGCCGGGCAAGCGCAGTTTGGCGATGGTGTCGACCGAGCGCGCGCCGTGGATGGTGGGCAAAAAGGCCGCCACGTCGAGGCCCTGGCGCCGCGCCCACGTGCCCCAGATGCGTTCGGCGGCGGCGATGGAATTGATGACGGTGCCGTCCATGTCGAACAGAAAAGCGCGGTAGCGGCCGGCGGCCGATGGTAGCGGGGATGAAGACGGCGAGGGCAGTGCGGACATGGCTTCCTTCCTGATGATGGGCTGGAAGCCATTGTAACGGCAGTCGATTTTTATTTCACAGGTAGACCGATTCAAACCTGGCCACGGGCGCACCATCCTTGAGCAGGATCAGCTGCTCGCCTTCGAGCCGGTAGCCCGTCACGCTGTTCAAATTGGCCAGCACGGCGCTCTCCAGCTGCATCAACGGGGGAGGGCAGGCCATGCGCGTGCCGGCCAGTTGCGTGAAGCGCAGGGCCGTGCCGGCCAGCGTATAGCCGCCCATGACGCGGTTGCAGCCCGTGAAACCGGTGACCTTGCCATCGCCGGCCAGGGTGATGCGCACTTCGCGCTCCTGCTGCGGGGCCATCGTCACGGCGGCCCCATCGAGCTGCGTCAGCTTCCAGTAGGTATTCGTCAGGCTGGCCTGCGGGGCCAGGCTGGCGTTTGTCTTGGCGCTGTCGCCGGTGGCGGCGCAACCGCCGGCCATGGCGATGGCGGCGGCAAGGGGAAGGTATTTCAGGCGATGCAGCATGGAAGGCTCCTGTTCATGGGGGAATAGCCGCCAGACTAGCAGCTTTGCCGGGCATGCTCGCGTTCCGCAGCCGCAATTGTTTCCATTTTGCCAGTCCTGGCATTAAACTCATGCTTTCTATTGTTCAACCTTGATCGGGGAGCCGGGCCGATGCTGCAAGCGCAAGCGCTGGATAATCGACTGGTGGCCACCGCTGCCGACGACGTGCTGGTCGACCGCATCGTGCCCGGCGCGCCGCTGGTGATCGCCTTTGGCTTCGTTTCGTGGACCACGCGTCCCGCCTTCGATTTTTACGGGCGCCTGAGAAAGCTGGAGCAGGCCAGCGGCCAGCACCTGAACAAAATCCTCGTGCGCGATTCGGGCAATGCCTGGTACCACCGCCGCATCGCGGGCCTTGGCAGCCATGTCGACGAGACGGCGCAAGCCTTGCGCGAACTGGTGCGCCGCATCTCGCCCAGCCAGGTCACCACCGTCGGCCAGTCCATGGGTGCGTACGCGGCCGTCATGTATGGCTTGCTGCTGGACGCGCAGCAGATCGTCGCCTTCGGGCCATTGTCCTTCCTCGACGTGCAGCAGGCGCGCTTGTACCACGAGCTGCGCTGGCTGCCCGTGATGGAGTCGCTGGCGCAAGATCCGCCGGCGTCCGGCTACTACGACCTGGCGGCCCTGTGCCGCGCCAGGGCGACGGACGCTACGCAGCTGCATCTGGTGTTCGGCACTCGGCCTGACGCGGCCCGGCCCGACGTGGCCAGCGTGGGCGCCAGCGCCAGCGAATCGGTCAACCTCGACGCCATGCACGCGCAGCGCCTGGCCGCCTTCGGCCGCTCTACCTTGCATCCGTTTCCCCAGTCGGGCCACGCCGTGGTGCAGCACCTGATCGACACGAAGCGCATCAATGGTCTACTGGCCAAGTGCATACTGGGTCTTGCGCTGGAAGAGGAAGCCATGCCGGACATCAGCCGCGAGTGGCTGGACTGGGTGGCGGAAAACCTGCGTTTGGGCTGCGCCGGCGAACAGCTGGTAGCCGTGCTGCAGCAGCACGGCTTTTCCCTGGCCAGCAGCATGGCGGCCGTGGCTGCCGTTGCTGCCACCCGCGCCAAGGCCGTATGACACCGCAGTTCGAACTCGATACCCTGAAAATGCGCATCGCCGCGCCCGAACTGGCGGCGCTCGATTTGCGCGTGCGCGTGCAGCGCGCGCTGCGCCAGCTGATACTCGATGGCGTGCTGGCGCCCGGCCTGCGCCTGCCGGCCACGCGCGCGCTGGCGCAGTCGCTGGGTGTATCGCGCGACACGGTGGAAATGGCGTATGCGCAGCTGCGCCTCGATGGCTATCTGCGGCGGCAAGCGGGATCGGGCAGTTTTGTGTCGCCGACGATAGGCGCGAACTTGCTGGGCAAGCCGGCGGTAGCGCCGTTGTCCATGCCAGCGCAGCCGGTGGCCCTCAGCGCGCGCGGCGCGCAGATTCTCGCCAGCGGCGGCGTGGCCGACCAGCAGAGCGTCAAAGCTTTCGCCACGGGTTTGCCGGAAACGCGGGCCTTTCCGCTCGACGTGTGGGAGCGCTTGCGGCGCCAGGCAGCCGGCGAACACCGTTCCGGCATACTGCTGCACGGCGACCCGCAAGGGGCCGAGCCTTTGCGCCAGGCCATCGCCGATTATGTGAATCTGGAGCGGGGCGCGCGGGCCACGGCCAGCCAGGTGCTGGTGCTGAGCAGCACGCGCCAGGCCCTGTACCTGTGCGCGCAAGTGCTGGCCGATGCGCATGGCCCCATCCTGATGGAAGACCCCGGCTATTTCGGCGCGCGCAAGGCGTTCGAGATGGCGCAATTACGAGTCGTGCCCGTGCCCGTCGATGCGGATGGCTTGTCCATCGAGCACCTGCGGGCGGATCGCAGCGGCGCGAACACGGTGTACGTCACGCCGTCGCATCAATATCCGACGGGCGCCACCCTGGCGCTCGAGCGCCGCCTGGCCCTGACTGCCTGGGCGGCCGAGCGCCAGGGCTGGATCATCGAGGACGATTACGACAGCCAGTTTCACTATGCGGGCTTGCCGACGGCGTGCGTGCAGGGGCTCGACACGCAGCAGCGCACGATTTACCTGGGCACTTTCGCCAAGTCGCTGTATCCGGGCCTGCGCATCGGCTACATGGTGCTGCCGCCCGCGCTGGTCAAACCGATGACGTACGCGCGCAGCATCCTCGATGGCCACACGCCGCAACTCGATCAATTGACACTTGCCCGTTTCATCGCCGATGGCCATTTCGCGGCCCATGTACGCGCCATGCGCAAGGTCTATGCCGTGCGCCGCGATGCGATGGCGCAGGCCGTGCAGCGGCACTTGCCGCACGTGGTCACGGCGCAGCTGCCGCCGGGCGGCTTGCAGATGCCCTGTCTGCTGCACGAGGGCAGGGAGGAGCTGGACACGATACGCCTGGCGGCGCAGGCTGGCATCGTGCTGCCCGGCCTGAGCCGCTTGTACGCGACGCCGCCGGCGCGGGGCGGCTGGCTGCTGGGCTTTGCGGCCTTGACCCCGCACGAGATCGACAGCGGCATCGTCCGCCTGGCCCACGCGCTGGGCTGATGCTGTCAAAATGGTCTGTTGTATGTGCTTGAATTGGCCTGCTTGAGCAGTCCATGTAACCATTAATATGCTCGCTTTCAATGGCAGAGGCATATACATGACAACCACCACAACAAGCGCCGCCATGGCCGGCCGGGCGCGCTGGCGCGACCTGGCGTCCCCCGCCACGGCCGCCTTCATTTCCGTCCTCGTCAACTATGGCGGCACCTTCGTGCTGGTGTTCCAGGCGGCCCAGCTGGCCCAGCTGAGCGCGGCGCAGACGGCGTCCTGGGTCTGGTCGCTGAGCATCGGCGTGGGCGTGACGGGCATCTGGCTCAGCTACCGCTACCGCGCGCCCATCATCACGGCCTGGTCCACGCCCGGCGTGGCTTTCCTGGCCACGGTCATGCCGCACACGCCGTATGCCGAGGTGATCGGCGCCTACATCGTGTCCGCCATCGCCTTCATTTTGTTGGGCATGTCCGGCGCCTTCGAGCGCCTCGTGCGCCTGATACCGGGCGGCATCGCGGCCGGCTTGCTGGCTGGTATCCTGCTGCAGTTTGGCGTAAATGCATTCGGCGGCGCCAGCGCCGACCCGCTGCTGGTCGTGGTATTGCTGCTGTCATACGCCGTGCTGCGCCGTTTCACGGCACGCTTTGCCGTCGTGGGCATCATGCTGATCGGCCTGGCCCTGCTGCTGGCGCAGGGGCGCATCGATGCGCAAGGCATAGCACTGGCCCTGGCCGCACCCGTGTTCGAGATGCCGCGCTTTTCCGTGTCGTCGCTCTTGGGCGTGGCGCTGCCCCTGTTCCTGATCACCCTGACGGGCCAATACATGCCCGGCATGCTGGTGCTGCGCAATGACGGTTACCAGGTCAGCGCCAATCCCATTCTGACGGTGACGGGCCTCGGCTCGCTGCTCATGGCGCCGTTCGGCGCGCATGCCTTCAACGTGGCCGCCATCACGGCCGCCATCTGCACGGGCAAGGATGCACATGCGGACCCGTCGAAACGCTATGTCGCCGGGCTGGCGTGCGGCGTGCTGTACATTCTGGTGGGTGTCTTCGGCGTGACCCTGGCCAGCCTGTTCATGGTTTTGCCGCGCCCCTTCATCACGGCGCTGGCGGGCCTGGCCCTGCTGGGTGCCATCGGCAATAGCCTGGCGCAGGCGATGGCGGACGTGCGCATGCGCGAAACGGCCCTGATTACTTTCCTGGCGACGGCCGCGAACGTGACCCTGCTGGGTGTGGGCGGCGCCCTGTGGGGGCTGGCGGCGGGACTGGCGGCGCACGGGCTGATGCATGGCTGGCGCAAGGCGGCATAGCAAGACAGGTTGCCCATGTTGCCCGCCGCCGCATACAATTGCTGCGCCCGTGCCCGTTGGCACCGTCCTTTTCCCGATGTGAGCGATGGCCGACCTGACTTCCCTGGCGCAGTATCTGCTGGCAATCACGCCCGCCTTCCTCGTCTGCGCCGCCTTGCTGTTGGCAACTCCACGTACTGTGCCACATTCGGTGCCGCTGCTGCGCGTGCTCGTGCACATCCTGTTTTTCGTGCTGGCGCGCGACGCGATGACGGCGCACGGCTACTGGCAAGTGGCGGCGGGCGGCTTGCGCTTCACGGCGCCGCCGCTGGTCTTGCTGGCGCTGGGCGCCATGTCGCTGGGACTGGTGGCAAGCACCTGCTGGCTGGAAAGCGAGGCGCGCCGCCAGATCCACTGGCTGGGCATGCGCCCGGCCCTGTCCGTGCTGCTGGGCGTGGCGGGCGCTTGCCTGATCGTTGCGCTGGCCATGGGCTTGAAAGCCTTGTTTGCCTTGCCGTCCCTGCCGCCCGTCGCGCCATCGCTGCTGCCCTTGCTGCTGGGTTTTGCGCTGGCCGCCAACTGTTATGAAGAATTGCTGTTTCGCGGCTTGCTGCAGCAGCAATTGCGCGCCTGGCTGCCGGCCTGGCGCGCGGCGCTCGTGTCGGGCCTGCTGTTTGGCCTGTGCCACGCTTTTCTTGCCACCACCGTCACGCAGGTGGGTGCGCCCATCGTCGTGTTCACCGTGATCGAAGGTGTGGTGGCGGGGCTGGTATATTGCCGTGCCGGCTTGCTGGGCGCGTCCCTTGCCCATGGCCTGGCGATTTTTGCGCTGGCCGCTGGCTGGGTGTGAATCCTGTTGTTTCAATTTAATGAAGAGTGAGAAAGCGATGCCTGTCAGTTCCTACCTGAATACCCGTCCCGTCGTGGGCGAGCGCGTCTACCTGCATGACACGGCGCAAGTGATTGGCGACGTGCAGATCGGCGACGACTGCTCCATCTGGTGCAACAGCGTGCTGCGCGGCGACGTCAACCGCATCGTCATCGGCGAAGGCAGCAATATCCAGGACTTTTCCATGGGCCATGTGTCGCACAAAAATGCGGCCAAGCCCGACGGTTCACCCTTGACCATCGGCAAGTACGTGACCATCGGCCATTCCGTGATCCTGCACGGCTGCACCATCGGCGACGAGTGCCTGATCGGCATGGGCAGCATCGTCATGGATGACGTGGTGGTGGAAAAACACGTGATGCTGGGCGCGGGCAGCCTGGTGTCGCCGGGCAAGGTGCTGGAAAGCGGGCACCTGTACGTGGGCCGTCCCGCCGCCAAGGTGCGCGCACTGACGGACGCCGAGATCGCCTACCTGCGCTATTCAGCCGAGCATTATGTGCGCGTGAAGAACAACTACCTGGCGGGCGAACCGGGTTGATGCGTCAGGCTGGCGCCGTGGCCAGCGCATTGATGCGCGCCGCCATGGCGCGCGCATCAGGCACGCCTAGTACCAGGCGCGCCCATTTTTCGCCTTGCAATTCGATGACCAGTGGCTGCATGCCGCGCGTCATGAAGACGAACTGGCGGTCGCCGCCCTTGTGGTAAGTACCCGCCGAAATGAATCCCGGCAAGTTGGTGCCCGGTGCGCGCAAGCCCAGGGCCGCGCCGCGGAAACCGTCATCGTCGGTGGCGCCACGTACATGCCGCAGGGGAATGCGCACATTGCCGTGGAAGGACGCCAGCTTTTCCCACAGGGCCAGGCGGATGGTCAGTGCATCGTCGTTCAATTCGAGGCTGGGCATGGTGTCTCCTTCGGTGGTTGATCCAGATGGCTTAACAGGCGTTCGCCCAGCAGGCGGGACGTATCGGCGCCTGTGTCCAGCACGGCTGCACGGCACAGCGCCGTGATCGCGGCGTCAGAGGGCGCCAGTTCCTTCAGGGCGATGATCAGCAAATCGACGGCTTCTTCCCGCGCTGGCCAGCCAGGCTGCAGTGCTTGCGTCAGCACGCGCTCAAACAGATGGCGCTTGGAACCGAAAGCCTTGTACAGGCTGCCGCGCAGCAAACCCGTCGCCTTGACCAGGTCATCGATCGACGCGGCGTTGTAGCCCAGGCTGCCAAAGACGGCGGCGGCCTGGCTGGTCACGGTGGCTTCGTCAAAGTTGCGCGGTCTGGCCATGGTAGCGGTGCAAAGTGTGCGGCGGGGCGGGATGCCCCGTGTCTGCCACCACTATAGGTATTGGTGAACGATTGGTCAACAACTATCTGCGGACAGTCGTTTCGCGCAGTTCCGGCCGCGGCGCCAGGTCTTGCGGCAGGCGCAGGCCGGACACGAGGCCCAGGCGCCGCAACAGCAGCAGGATCCACCAGCCCGGGTCCCATTCGCCCGGCAGCAGGCCCAGCCTGGCTGAGCCCGGATACGCGTGATGGTTGTTGTGCCAGCATTCTCCCATGGTCAGCAGCGACGTCAGGCGGATATTCCTGCCTTGCACGGCGGCGCCGTCGACATGAAAGTGCATTTGCCCATGGTTGTGGGCAAAGTAGCCGATCAGCCAGTGACCGAGCACGCCGGCGCTGACCCGCGCGCAGACGCCCCAGCAGACCAGGCCCCAGCCGCCCCAGACGTAGAACAGCACGGCCCACGGCAATTGCTGCAGCATCCAGCTTCTTTCCAGAAAACGGTAAAAGCGGTCGTGCGCGATGCGCGCTTCGATGGCGATGTGCGGCGGGTGGTCAAGGTCGAGACGGCAGAATAATTGCCACCAGGCATCGCGCCAGAAGCCGGCGCCGTGGCGCAGATAGGGGTGGCAAGCGGGCAGGCGCTGGGCATAGTCGCGCAGCTCATGCTGGCGCAGCAAGGCCAGCGGGCCGCTCAGGCCCACCAGCATGCCCAGGTACACGAGCAGGTATTCCAGCCACTGCGGGCATGCAAAGCTGTCGTGGATCAGTTTGCGGTGGCTGCCCAGCGAATGGCCGAACAGCAGGACGATGGCCGTGCCGGCCGCAAACAGCAGCAGGCCCGTCCAGCTGAAAAAGAACAGGGTGCCCGTCACGGCGCCAGCCAGCATGGCCGCCAGCCATAGCGATGGCAACGGCGCAAAGCGCACCGTGCCGTCCAGCACGCTGTTGGCGTGGCTGGCGCGGGCGCGGTGGCCATCCAGGCTGGCCGCCGTCATCAACCCTTGGGGGCCGACGATGGTTGCGTGTACTTGTCGAAGTTGGTGATGTAGTCGTTGAAGTTGTCGGTCAGCATGCGCTTGTACTGTTCCGTGAAGAAGGCCACGGCGCCTTCCTTTTCTTCCTGCATCTTGGCCACATCGTTGCTCTTGCTGGCGACGAGGAAGGCGTTGAAGCGGGCGGCCGCGTACAGCAGCGAGGTGGCCACTTCGTTGCCGCCGCTATGCATGCATTGCTCATTGGCCAGGGCGATGACCTGGTCGGCGCGTTCCCAGAATTCCGGGCCCGGTGCTGGTTTTGTCGTTGGTGTGCTCATAAAATCCCTCATGAAAGTGCGCGCCAGTCTACACAGGGGGGCGCGGGCTGTCCAGCCGCGCGGCCGCCGCTCAGGGCGCTTGCAGGATCTGTTCGACCAGCACGGCCAGCGGCTGGCGGATATCGAGCACGATGCCGGCTTCGTCCGCCTGCAGGGGCTGCAGGGTGGCCAGCTGGCTGTCGAGCAGGCTGGCCGGCATGAAATGGCCGGGCCGCTGCAAGCGGCTTTCCAGCACGGCGCGCGGGCCGTCCAGGTGGACAAAGCGCAGGGCCGGGTCGCCTGCGCGCAGCACGTCGCGGTAGGCGCGCTTCAGGGCCGAGCAGGAGACGACGAGACCGCTGCCTTGCGCGCGGGCCGTGGCGATGCGCTCGCGCAGGGCGGCCAGCCAGCCGGCCCGGTCGGCATCGTCGAGCGCAATGCCGGCCGCCATCTTGGCGACGTTTTCCGGCGTATGCACATCGTCGCCTTCCACGTAGGGCACGTGCAAGGCGTCGGCCAGCAGGCTGCCGACGGCGCTCTTGCCGCAGCCGGACACGCCCATCACGACCCAGCGCACGGCGGGCACGCCCAGGCTCAAGGCGCCGACACGATGACGGTGACGCGGCGGTTTTCCGCCTTGCCCGTCTTGCTGGCGTTCGAGGCCACGGGTTTACTCATGCCCAGGCCCTTGACGGTGATGTTGTCGCGTGGAATGCCCGAGGCGCTCATGGCGTCGGCCACCACGTTGGCGCGCGCCAGCGACAGCTTGTTGTTGTACGCTTCCGTGCCTTCGTTATCCGTATGGCCTTCCACGCGCATGTGGGTGATGCCCACTTTCAGCAGGGCGGCGCTGATTTTCTGGATGGCGACGCGGCTGGGCGGGATCAGCTTGGCGGCGTCGAACTCGAACAGCAGCTTGTCGGTAAAGCTCAGTTCCCAGCCTTCGTCCGTCTGGTTGAAGCCTTGTTCCTTCAGGGTGGCGACTTGCTCGGCGTTGAACACGGGTTTGGTCTCTGGCGTGCTCTGGCAGGCGGCCAGCAGGCCCAGCATGAACAAGCCGAGGAAGCCGCGGCGTAATTGCGTGTAGATGGATTGCATGGTGTTGCTCCTTGGTTCAGGGGTGAATATGGGGTTGCGGCAGGCGCGCCACCTGGCGCGTGCCGCGTTGCGCCTGCTTGGCGCGGTACATGGCTTCGTCCGCCGCGCCCACCAGCGAGACGGCGTCGACGGCGTGATCGGGGAAGACGGCCACGCCGATGGTCAGCGAGCTGACGATGCTGTTGCCTGTAGGCAGTTCAATGGCTTGCGCCATGGCGGCGATGATGTTGTCGGCGATGTGCATGGCGTCGCTGCTGTTGCGCAGCGGCTTGAGCACGATGGCGAATTCGTCGCCGCCCAGGCGGGCCACCAGGTCGCCTTCGCGCAATTGCTGCTTGATGCGCGCGGCGATCGTCACCAGCACCCGGTCGCCCGAGGCGTGGCCGAAGGTATCGTTGATGTATTTGAAACGGTCGCTGTCGAGGAACAGCACGGCCACCTTGCCATTGCCGACCCGCGCGTCGAGGATGGCGCGTTCCAGTTCCGCTTCCATGAAGGCGCGGTTCGACAGGCCCGTCAGGCTGTCGTGGTTGGCGCGGTGCGACAGCGAGGCGTGTTCCTTCTGCAGATGGCTTTGCCATGCTTCCAGTTCGTCGAGCAGGGCGTTGAAGTCGTCATTGATCTGGTTCAGTTCGGCGATATTGGCCGGCGGCACGCGCAGTTCGAACGAGCGGTCGCGCCGCACGCGGTGCGCCGTTTCCGCCAGGTGGCGCAGCGGCGACGTGATTTCCGTTTCCATGCGGCGCGACAGGCGCACGGCGACGATCAGACTCAGTACCAGGCAGGCGAGCAGGCAGGACAGGCCGCTGAGCAGGAAGGGCAGCAGGCTGCGGCTGTGCGGCACCAGCTTGATGCTGCCGATGGCCTGTTCATTGCGCGTGATGGGGAACGTCAGCGAATCGGGCAGCATCCAGCCCGTCAGCGCGCGTTCGATGTAGTAGCGCGTGCCGTGTTCGCCCCGTTCCCAGCGGGCCAGCACCTTGCCGGCCATGTCGCTCACCTGCGCCTGGTCGATATCTTCGTTGACGCCGATCAGGGCCAGCGCTTCCCTGGCGGCCATGGAGTCGCCAAAGACGACGGCCCCTTCCACCGTGTAGCTCATCGAGCGGGCCACCAGGCGCAGGTTCTGGTCCGAATACACGCGCAGGGCCAGCAGCGCCACGGCCGTCAGGGTCAGGCCGGCCGCCAGCACGGCGATCAGCGACACGCTCAGGTGGGCGCGCCGCAGCACGCTGTCGAGCGTGGGGCGGGGCTGGCGGGCTGGCTTGTTGCTCAGGCGGGCGCTCATGGCGGCGGTCCCTTGCGACGTGCAATTTGCAAGGCGTTCGGATGCACGCGCAGGCCGCTGCGGGCGATGGCGTCTAGGTTGACGTCAAAACCGATCTGCGCCTCGTTCAGGCGCAGGCAGAACATGGTGCCCACGGTGCAGGAGGTGCCCGGTTCGGCGACCGACAAGATCGGCTTGCCGATGATCTGCGCCAGCAGATGCTCGCGTTCGCCCTCGGGCAGGCTGCCCATGTAGACGACGTCGCATTCGCCGGCCGTGCTGGCCACCGCCGGGATTTTCACGCGGATGCGCTGGCCCAGGCTGGAAGCGGGCTTGTCGACGATGGCCGCGCCGTAGCGGGGCGCACCGAGCATGCAGACGCGCACTTCCTGGCGCGCCACGGGCCAGCGCACATAACTGATGATGCCAAACAGGACCTGGGCCACTTCGGCGGGACGCCTGGCGTCCAGCGCCACGCCCGATTGCGCCCACGCGGCGCGCGGCGCCAGCACAGCGCAGGCGAGCAGCGAGGCGAGCAGCACGGCAGCGAGCAGGACGGGCGGCGCTGGGCGCTGCCGGTGGCGGGAAGAGGAGGGCACGGCGTCGGTGTCTTTATGCAGGTCGGGTGGCTATTCAAATAGTTACGCAGCAACACAGACTCTACGGAAGTCCCAGTTGAAAGTAAATCACGGCGCTACGCCATAAACCTTGCATTATAAACACGAATGTTAAAACTTGCATTCTTTGCCATGAGAATTACTTATCAACACTGCCATGCCGCCTCAGAGTGTTGCTATTCTTCCAATGTCGCTTCCAGCAAGTCGATTTCGCGCAGCAGGCGCAAATGGATGGTGTCGTCCAGTTCGCCCGAGATGCGGCGGCGGAACAGTTCGTCCCGCTCCGCATTGAGCGCTTCCAGGCGCAGCGCCCGCTCGGCCTTGGCCAGTTCCTGCAGCCGCATCGCCTCGTCGTTGCTGCTTTCGCCATACGCCAGGCGGCGCCGGTAGGCTTCGATCAGGCGGTTGGCCGCCTCCGTGACGACTTGCTGCTTGTCATTCTTGTCGATGCCTTCGCACACTTTTTCCAGCCTGGAGATGGCCGCTTCGGCGGCGGCGGCGCGCGCATTGCGCTCTTCCGTGGAGCGGCGCGCGGGCGGCGCGAACACCAGGCCCTTGGTCAGCAAGGGCAGGGTGACGCTGGCCAGCAGCAGAGACAATAAAATCACGCCCATGGCGAGGAAGATGACGAGGTCGCGCGCGGGAAAGCGCGTGCCGTCGGGCAAGAACAAGGGCAGGGTCAGGATGCCGGCCAGGGTCAGCGCGCCGCGCACGCCCGCGAACGATGCCACCAGCAGCAAGCGCAGGCTGGGACGGGCCAGCAGCGCCGCATCCTTCGGTTCGCCCGCCACCTTTTTGTGGTGCTTGAACAGGGTCAGCTTCATGGAAATGAAGACCCACAGGAAGCGCATGAAGGTCAGCCCCACCGTGATGGCGATGACGAACAGGGGCAGTTTCCAGGCGCTGCCGGCGCCGATTTCGGCGGAGGCGGCCGGCAAGCCGGCAACGGTGGTGGGCAGTTGCGCGCCCAGCATGACGAAGATCACGCCATTCAAGACCAGTTGTACGGTATCCCACACGGCCTTGCGCTGGGTGCGCGTGGCGGCCAGCGGGCGGCCGATCAGGTCGGCGTAATGCATGGACACGCCCGCCGTGGCGGCGGCCAGGATGCCGGAACCGTGGATTTGCTCGGCGCCCAGGTAGGCGGCGAACGGGATCAGGATGCTGATGAGAATTTGCAGGCCCGGTTCTTCGCCGACCTTGCTCACCAGCCATTTATTCGCCAGGCCCACGCCCCAGGAGATGGCCAGGCCGATGATGATGCCGCCGCCCGCTTCCTGCAGGAAGCTCAGCGAGGCGGCGCCGATGGAAAAGCCACCCGTCATCATGGCGCCCACGGCAAACGTGAAGCAGACGAGGCCCGACGCGTCGTTGAGCAGGGATTCGCCTTCGAGGATGTGCATCAGGCGCGGGGGGATCGGGTTGCCGGCGGCAATCGCCGAGACGGCCACGGGGTCCGTCGGCGACAGGATGGCGCCCAGCGCGAAGGCGACGGCCAGCGGCACGCTGGGAATCAGCCAGTCGATGAAAAATCCCATGCCCAGCACGGTAAACAGCACGAGGCCGATGGCCAGCATCAGGATCGAGCGCGCGTCGGAAAAGAAGGCGCCCTTGGGAATGCGCCAGCCATCGAGAAACAGCAGCGGCGGAATGAAGAGCAGGAAGAAAATGTCGGGATCGAGCGGCACTTGCACGCCAAACACGGCCAATCCCGTGCCGCCGGCGATCTGGATCAGGGGCAGCGGTAGCTTGACCCAGCGCGAGCGGGCGAGAAAGCCGCACAGGACGACGGTCAACACGAGGATGAGGATGATGGTAACGGTATGCATGAAGGAGCGGCGGCGTGCTGAAACGCTGATTATAAGGCGCAGCCCGCCTGCGGGCAGCACCTGCGTGTCATTGCGTACATACAACAAGTCACAATCGCGGTAAGATTCTCCCATTCATTGCCACAATCTGCCCTGCTGCCGCCGTCCGTGCGCGGCAGGCGCGTGCCTGGCCTCTTACCGGACTCCTGTTTTGCTCAAGAAAATCTTCACCGGCTTGCTGCTGTCGCTGGCATTGCTCATCGTGGCGGCCCTGGCCGCGTACCTGTATTACTGGCGCCCCGCGCTGGCGCCCATCGATCCGCCTGCGGCCACGGCATTTTCCCCGCAAGTGGTGGAGCGGGGGCGCATCCTGGCGGGCATGGGCAATTGCGCCGCCTGCCATACGGCCAAGGGCGGCGCCGAGTATGCGGGCGGCCACGGCCTGGCCACGCCGTTCGGCACGATTTACGCGACGAATATCACGCCCGACCGGCAAACAGGCATCGGCCGCTGGTCGCAGGCCGCCTTCCAGCGTGCCATGCGCGAAGGCGTGGGGCGCGATGGCGCCCATTTGTATCCCGTCTTTCCGTACACCCATTTTAATCTTGTCTCGGATGCCGACCTGACGGCCCTGTACGCGTATGTCATGACGCGCCCACCCGTGTATGCGGTGGCGCCCGCCAACAGCGTGCCGTTCCCCCTGAACTTGCGGCCGCTGCAGGCAGGCTGGAAGCTGCTGTTTTTCAAGCCTGCCAGCTTTCAACTGAACCCCGCGCAAGGCCTGGACTGGAACCGGGGCCGCTACCTGGCCGAAGGCCTGGCCCATTGCGCCGCCTGCCACACGCCGCGCAATGCGCTGGGCGCCGAACTTGCCGGTTCGTCCTATCTGGGCGCGTCCATCGACCACTGGTATGCGCCGGCCTTGACCAGCGCCAATACGGCGCCTTTGCCGTGGACGCAGGACGAGCTGTACGCCTTTTTGCGCACGGGCGCGACGGCCCTGCACGGCGTGGCGGCCGGGCCCATGTCGGCCGTCGTGCACGAAGGCATGGGCGCTTCGCCCGATAGCGATATCCGTGCGCTGGCAACGTATTTTGCCGGCGTGGCCGGGGCGGAGCAGCGCCAGATCGATACCGATACCGTGGTCAAAGCCGGCATCGCCCGCTCGCAGCGCGTCAGCCTGGTCGACAATGATCGTGGCGCCAGCCTGTATGTGGCCGCCTGCGCGGCGTGCCATTCAAACAGCGACGGCAAGCCCGCGACCCTGCGGCCGGAGCTGAGCCTGAATAGCGCCGTCAGCGCGCCCGATCCCGCCAACCTGATCCAGGTGATACTGCGCGGCATCAGCAAGGACGAGGCCATGCCCGGCGTGCTGATGCCCGGCTTTGCCGCCTCGCTGACGGATAACGACGTGGCCCAGCTGGCCGCCTATTTGCGCCGCAGCCGCAGCCACCAGCCGGCCTGGACGAATCTGGAAGCGGCCGTGGCACGCGCGCGCGCCGGCAAGTAATTCTTGAAAGTTTTTTATGTATAACACTTATGTATAACCTTATTGTCAATGGCCAGCCCTTCGGCACCGAGACCGACGCCGAGACGCCCCTGCTGTGGGTGCTGCGCGACGAAGTTAAATTAAAAGGCACGAAGTTTGGCTGCGGCATCGGCATGTGCGGCGCCTGCACCGTGCACGTGGATGGCCGCGCCATGCGTTCGTGCATCACGCCGATTGCCGCCGTGGCCGGCTGCGCCATCACCACCATCGAAGGCCTCTCGCCCGATGGCACGCACCCCTTGCAGCGGGCATGGCTCGCCACGCAGGCGCCCCAGTGCGGCTATTGCCAGTCGGGCCAGATCATGCAGGCGGCTACCTTGTTGAAAGATTATCCGCAGCCGACGGATGCGAATATCGATGCCGTCATGAGCGGCAACCTGTGCCGCTGCATGGCGTATGTGCGCATCCGCAAGGCCATTAAAATGGCGGCCGGCATGCAGGAGGCGCCCGGTGTTTAAGTTGCCAAAAGAAACTACCAGTGCCCGTCCCAGCGCGCTGGAGCGGCGCGGTTTCCTGATCGCCGCCGCCGGCGCGGGTTTTACCCTGGCCTTCTTGCGCGCCGACAGTTCCCTGGCCGCCGGCAAGGCGGCATCCGTGCCGTCGAAACAAACCGTTGCGCCCGTGTTCGATCCCAGCATCTGGTTCCAGATCGGCCGCGACGGCATCGTCACCGTCAACATCGCCAAGGCGGAAATGGGCCAGCACATCGGCACGGCGCTGGCGCGCATCGTGGCCGAAGAGCTGGAAGCGGACTGGAGCAAGGTGCGCCTGCATTACGTGGACACGGACCCGAAATGGGGGCTGATGGTGACGGGCGGCAGCTGGTCCGTCTGGCAGAATTTCGACCCGCTCAGCCGTGCCGGCGCGGCCGGGCGCCTGGCGCTGGTCGAGGAGGGCGCGCGCCTGCTGCGCGTGCCCGTGTCCGCCTGCCACGCCCGGCTCGGTGTCGTGCATGGCCGTGGGCGGTCGATCAGCTATGGCGACATCGTGCGCCGTGGCAAGCTGGCGCGCCAGTACACGCCCGAGCAACTGAAAGCCATCGTGCTGAAAACGCCGCAGCAGCGCAGCCTGATCGGCCAGAACGTGCAGGCGCTCGACATTCCCGCGAAAATCAATGGCACGGCCGTGTACGGCATCGATGCGGAAGTCGAGGGCATGCTGTTTGCGCGCCCGAAGATCCCGCCCACGCGCTACGGCTCAAAAGTCGTGTCCATCGATGACTCGGCGGCCAGGAAGGTGCAGGGCTACCTGCGTTCGTTCGCCCTGCAAGACCCCAGCGGCACGGTGCCCGGCTGGGTCATGGTGGTGGCCGAAACCTATGCGGCCGCCATGCGCGCGGCCGACCTGGTGCAAGTGAAATGGCGGGCCGGCGCGGCGGCCCACGTGGCGGAACAGGATATCCTCAACTATGCCACCAGGCAGCTGGCCGATGCGAGCCTGGGTGCCCGCGTGGTCGATGATGATGGCGTGGAGCAAGCGTTCAACGATGCCAGCCTGCAACTGGAACGCCACTACACGACCAGCACCGTGTTGCATTTCCAGCTGGAACCCGTGAATGCCGTGGCGCAGGAAATCGACGGCGTCTGGCACATTCATGCGGGTAATCAGTGGCAATCGCTGATTCTGCCCGTGCTGGCGCAAGCGTTGAAGGTGCCGGAGAGCAATGTCATGCTGCACACCTATCTGCTCGGTGGCGGCTTCGGGCGGCGCCTGAATGGCGATTATTGCGTGCCGGCCGCGCTGGCGGCGCAAGCCGTGGGACGCCCCGTCAAGATGATTTGCACGCGATCCGACGACGCCCGTTTCGATTCGCCCCGTTCGCCCTCCGTGCAGCATGTGCGCATGGCGTTCGACGGCGCCGGCAAGGTGTCGGCGATGGTGCACGAAGCGAGCGCGGGCTGGCCCACGCAGGCGATGATTCCCGCCTTCCTGGCCAAGGATAAGCAAGGCCATCCGTATGACCCGTTTGCCATCGCCGGCGCCGACCACTGGTACACGGTGGGCGCGCAGCGCGTGCGGGCCGTGTCGAATGACCTGGCCAACAGCAGTTTCCGCCCCGGCTGGCTGCGCTCCGTGGGTCCGGGCTGGACGAATTGGGCTGTGGAAAGTTTCATGGACGAGGCGGCGCAGGCGGCCAAGGTCGATCCGCTGGCGTTCCGTTTGTCGCTGTTGCAGGCCACCGGGCGCAATGCGGGCAGCGCGCCGAACGCCGTCGGCGGCGCCGCGCGCCTGGCCCACGTGCTGCGGCGCGTGGCGGACAAGGCGGGCTGGGGTACGGCCATGCCGCCCGACACGGGCCTGGGCATTGCCGCCACGTTCGGCCAGGAACGCGATATGCCCACCTGGACGGCGTGCGTTGCTAGAGTGAAAGTGGACCGCAGCACTTGCATGGTGAAAGTCGAAAAGCTGTTCATGGTGATCGACGCGGGCAGCATCGTCGACCCCGATGGCGCGCTGGCGCAGGCGGAAGGGGGTGCCCTGTGGGGCGTGAGCATGGCCTTGCATGAAGGCACGGCTTTCCTCAACGGCGAAGTGAAGGATACCAACCTGAATACCTACACGCCGCTGCGCATGGCCGATGTGCCCGAGCTCGACATCGAATTTGTTGCCAGTACGCAAACTTCGACGGGCATGGGCGAGCCGCCCACGACGGCCGTGGCGCCGGCGATAGGCAACGCCATCTTTGCCGCCGTGGCGTCGCGCGTGCGGCATTTGCCGATCCGCCCGGAAGCCGTGCTGAAGGGGCTGGACCGGCACGGCGCCGTCTGATGCGGGCGCGCGGCGAATTTGACGTGCGCCGCGCGTGAACGGGCGCAGGCTGCTACACTGAGGTCAGCACCCTGGGCATGCAGGCTGTGCCCGGCCCGGCAAGATCCCAGCTCGATTGCGGAGGCAACCATGCAAGAACAATTTGTCAGCATTACGGCCGATGAACTTCAAATGGATGGCGTGCTCGACATGCCCGAGCGGCCCGTGGGCATCGTCCTGTTTGCCCACGGCGCAGGCGCCGACAGCGACTACCTGGGCGCCTCCAGCCACGCCACTTCCCAGGATTTCTTGCGAGCGGGCATCGCCACCCTGCGCTTCGACCAGGCCGGTGTCGGGCCTGGCGGCGGCAGCAATGGCCATGCGTATTTCGTGCGCAGCGATATCGTGCTGCTGGCGCGCCAACTGGAAAAAGCCCTGGGCTGGCTGCAAGTGGACCCGTCCACGCGGCGCTTGCCCTGCGGCCTGTACGGCTATGGCACCAGCGCGGCCGTCGTGATGCAACTGGCGGCCTGGCGCAGCGCGGAGATTGCCGCGCTGGCCGTCTGCGATGGCCAGGTGGAAATGGCCGGCAAGGCGGCACTGGAAAACGTGCGCGTACCGTCGCTGCTGATCGTGGGCGGGCGCGACCCCGACGTGGCTGGCCTGAACCGCATGGCGTTCGCCACCTTGCGCTGCGACAAACAACTGGAACAGATCGCCGCCCCCGGCGGCCCCGACACGCGCCACCAGGCCGCCCTGCTGGCAACGGACTGGTATACGCGCCATTTCAACGGGCATACCAGTACGGCGCAGTAGAGTAGATCAATAGATCAGGCAAGGGCGCGCAGATTCCTCGCATGGAAGCGCACATGCTCTTCCATGAAGCTGGCGATGAAGTAATAGCCGTGGTCGTAGCCGGCATGGCGGCGCAGCCGTAGTGGCTGGCCGGCGTCGCGGCATGCCGCTTCGAAGATGTCGGGGTGCAGTTGCTCGGGCAGGAATTTGTCGGCCAGGCCCTGGTCGATCAGGATGCCTTCGGGGAACAGCGGCGGCTGGCCCTGCAGGCCGCGCATCAGCGCGCTGGCGTCGTACTGCTGCCAGCTGGACTCATCGCTGCCCAGGTAGCCCGAAAACGCCTTCTTGCCCCATGGACACTGGCTCGGTGCGGCGATGGGGGCGAAGGCGGACACGGAACGGAACAGCTCAGGATTGCGCAAGGCCAGCACCAGCGCGCCGTGACCGCCCATCGAGTGGCCGAAAATGCCCGTGCGCTGCGCATCGATCGCCAGTTCCTGTTCCAGCAAGGCGCGCAGTTCCAGGATGTAGCTGTACATCCGATAATGGCTGCGCCATGGCGCTTCGGTGGCGTCGACGTAAAAACCGGCGCCCGCGCCGAAATCCCAGGCATCCGTTTCGCCCGCGATGTTCGCGCCACGGGGGCTGGTGTCGGGCGCGATCAGGATCAAGCCTTCCTCGGCCGCCACGCGCTGGGCGCCGCCCTTGATCATGAACGTTTCTTCCGTGCAGGTCAGGCCCGCCAGGTAAAACAGGGCGGGGCGCTTGGTGCTGACCGTGGCGCCTGGCGCCGTGTCGGGAATGAAGGCCGAGAAACGCATGGGCAAGCCGATGGCTTGCGCGTCGTGGCGATAAAAGCGTTGTACGCCGCCAAAACAGGCGTGTTCACTCAACAGTTCCAGCATGAATTCTCCTCGTTAATGCCACAGTATAGCCAGAGCGGCGCAGGGCCGGCATCGGATCAGCCAAGCATGGCCGCTAATGCAGGCAAGATGTCTTGTGCCGGCGCTTCGGTCTTGAAGGCCAGCAAATGGTCGGCGCGCGTCTTGCCCAGGTTGATGGCGGCCACGGGCTTGCCCGTTTCGGCCGCCATGCGGCACAGGCGAAAGCTCGAATACACCATGACGGACGAGCCCACCACCAGCAGGGCGCTGGCCGTGTGCATCTTGCTTTCGGCTTCGGCCGCGCAGGCGGCGGGCACGCCGTCGCCGAAAAACACCACGTCGGGCTGCAGGGTGCCGCCGCAGCGGGGACAGACGGGCACGTGGAAGGTGGCCAGCTGCGACGGCTCCAGCAAGGCGTCGCCATCGGGCGCCGGCGTGGCCGTGGCGCCCAGCAGCTGCGGATTGTCGCGTTCGAGCTGGTCCTGGATCAGGCGGCGCGTATGGCGGCTTTGGCAATCGAGGCACACGACGCCATGTATGCTGCCGTGCAACTCCGTGACGGCGGTGCTGCCGGCTTGCTGATGCAGGCCATCCACGTTTTGCGTGACCAGGCCGCCTATTCTCTGGCGCTGGGCCAGTTGGGCGATGGCCAGGTGGCCAGGATTGGGCGTGGCGCGCGCCAGGGTCGGCCAGCCCACCATGCTGCGTGCCCAGTAGCGGCGGCGCACGGCTTCCTGGCGGCGAAAATCGGGGCCTTGCACGGGCGCATTGCCGCGCCGCACGCCTTCTGTATCGCGGTAGTCGGGTATGCCGGACGCCGTGCTGATGCCGGCGCCCGTCAGCAGCAGCACGTCGGGATGGCGCTGCAGAAACTGCGCCAGCTGCTCAAGGGCAAGATCGTCGCTGGCGGACTGCTGGCTGGCTGAGGAAAAATTTTGCATGATGCGCCATGCTAACCGAAAAGCACGGCGCCGTTGCAAGGGCGTTGTTTATTCGAGCTTCATGCCGAAACGCTGCAGCCGCGGCTGCCAATGCTCCTGGATATTGGCCGAGACGAGGATGCGTTCGGCCTTGCCGATCAGCAGTGCGCGGGGCACGAAGCCGAAGTAGCGCGAGTCGGCGCTGTTGTCGCGATTATCGCCCAGCATGAGGAAATGGTCGGCTGGCACGGTCACGGGCGCAAAGCTGCGGGCCGCACCCGCGATTTGCGGCAAGACCTGGATGCGGTGCTGCTCGGTCTGGTTGCGTTCGCTGATGCGCTGTGCCGTCAGTTGGCCCACGTGGGCGATGGTCTCCGGCGCCGTGTCGAGTGCCGTGTACTGGGCGGGCTGGCCATTGATGACCAGCTGTTCATTGCGCATCTCGACTGTGTCGCCGGGCAGGGCGATGATGCGCTTGATCAAGCGCGTGCCGTCTTTCGGCGAAGAAAAGGTGACGATGTCGCCCCGCTGCGGTTCGCCCAGGCGCTGCAGCACGATATCGGTGAGCGGCACTTTCAGGTTGAAGGCCAGGCGGTTGACGAAGACCACGTCTCCTTCGAGCAGGTTGGGGCGCATCGACGCCGACGGTATGGGATTCCAGTCCGCCACGGCCGTGCGGAACACGCCGAACAGCAGGAGAAACATCAAAAAACCTTTGTTGGCGCGCATCCATGTGCTCATGTTGGCTCTTTCGCTGGGCTGTACCCGTGATGGTGAAGGGGGCGCCATGGCTGCTGGCGATATATTCACGATGCACGGCGAGGCTGAAGCCAGTCTTAAATGGTGCTAAGCCAGTCTTAAATGGTGCTAAAACGGCGGCCAATGCGCAGGTAAATGGACGGTAAAGGGCCGGTAATAGGCCGGTATGGGGCCGGCAAGGGCGCGCGACGGCGTGCCGCTGTTGCGTGCACGCATCACTACGCCGGTTTCAGCGAGGCTGGCACGGTGTATGCGTGTCGTCGCCGTTCTGCAGGCGCTTGCCGTGCATGTCATCCCACAGCTCGCCGAGCGCCACCAGCAAGCCGCCGCCCACGAAGGGGATCGCCACCAGCCATGGATTGCTGTCGAGCCAGGGCCCCAGCACGATGGCCGAGACCACGGCGATGACGATGGCGCTGCACCAGAAGCGGCGCGGATGCCGCAGGGTCAGCAGGTAGTGAAAGTCGTTCATAAATCCTCCTTGGTGAGCATGCGGAACAGCCGGGCGGCCAGGATGCTGCTGACGGCAATGACGATGCAGCCGTCCAGGAAAAACAGTACCTTGCCCACCAGATGCATGCCTTGTACAAGATAGGCGGGCAGTTCCCGCGCTTCCGCCCACTGTGTCATCCGTGCCAGCACGATGGCGGCGGCAAAGATGACGACGGCCAATGCCAGCACCACCAGCACGTGTTCGAACAGGCGTAGCCGCAGTTTCATGTTGGACTTGGCAAGGTTGGGAAGATTCCCGAGCCTTGAAGTTATCAGTCCATCATGGTGCGGCTTTGCGTTTGCACAAAGTCGCCCCTGATAGTATCAAAGTCGCGTTGCTGCCGGAAAAAATCCGGCATCTCAGGCCATGGTTTGTGTGTTGCGCCGTTCAAAATACAGCAAATCCGACCAAGCATCCTGGAAGCGCATGGCTTTTTCCGAGCGGCCATACTGGTGAAAGCCGTTGCGCTGCATGACGGCGACCGAGCCCAGGTTTTGCGGCCGCGCCGTCGCTTCCAGGCGCCACAGTTCCAGTGGGCCGAAAGCCTCTTCCAGCAGCAGGGCCACCACGCGGGTGGCGTAGCCGCGTCCGCCGAAGCGTTCGCCGATGCGGTAACCGAGCGTTGCTTTATTGAAATAGGGACGGGTAAGGGCCGTCAGGTTGACCCGGCCGATGATTTGTCCGTCCAGTTTTGCCAGGTACTGGTAGGCGAGGTCTTGCTGGCGCTCGCGCTGAGCCTGCTCGATGGCGGCGGCGATGGCTTCCTGGTGATAGTAGGATGGCGCGCGCGCCGTGACCCAGTTTTCAAAATACGCGCGGTTTTCGAGTTCAAAGGCCAGCAAGGCGGGAAGGTCGCTGCTGGCCGGCGGGTGTAGCTGAAGGCGGTCGAGGTCTGGCATGGGAGCGTGTCAAAAAGCGATGCGCCATTATAATCAGCTGGCGCATTTCGCCGCACACCTGCCTGAATTCATCAAGGAGCAGCATGCTGTCCCATATTTGCCTCGGCACCAACGACTTTCCACGCGCCTACGTCTTCTACACGACCCTGCTGGGAGAACTCGGCTTGATCGAGAAATTCCACGACCCGGCCAAACCCTGGGCCGGCTGGATGGCGAACGAGGCGCCGCGCCCCCTGTTGGTGCTGACGGTGCCGCATGACGGCTTGCCGGCCGCGCCCGGCAATGGACAGATGACGGCCTTGCTGGCGGCCAGCCGCGCCCAGGTGAACCGCTGCTACCAGGCCGTGCTGGCGCTGGGCGCCGCGTGCGAAGGGCCGCCAGGACTGCGTCCCGATTACCACGCCCATTACTATGGCGCCTACTTCCGCGACCTCGATGGCAACAAGCTGTGCGTCTGCTGCCACGCCGGGGAATGACTCAGCGCTGGCCCCAGACGGCGTCTTCCGTCCAGCCCAGTTCCGCAAAATCCTGCGCCCGCTCGTCCGCCTCGCCGGCGCAATAGAATTCGTCGAGCTGCGGCGGCGCGATGCGCGTGCCGGCCAGCATGGCGTGTACTTGCCCCCGGTGGTGGATCTGGTGCTGGAACAGATGCGCCAGCATGCGCAGTCGCGTGTCGACTTGCGGCGTGTCGCGCAATATCGTCACGGGCCGCGCCAGGTCCGCATCGCACAGGCTGCGGCAATGGGCGATCAGGCGCAGGTCCGACGCGCGCTGCGCCGCGTGAAGGGCCGCGCAGTCGGTAAATGGCTCGTCCTTTTCAAAGAAGACATAGCAGTCGGCATGCGGCGCTTCGCCGCGCAGCTCGCGTTCGAGCGCATCGAGGTAAAACCAGTCGCATGTGAGGATGTGGTTCAGGGTGGACTGGATGGTGGGGAAAAAGCTGACGCGCGTGGCCTGGAACTCGGCCTGGCTCAGCTGTCCGCAAGCCTTCAGCAGGCGGTGGTTGGCCCAGGCGTTGTTGCAGGCCTGAGCGGTGACGTACTGGGCAAGCATATTGCTCATGATTTACCTTGCAAAGCAGGGAAGCTGCGAGAGCGCCACTGTAGCACTTTGCGGCAGATGAACAACGCCGGTCACGCCCGCCGCACCGGCACGGCTGTCATCAAGTAAAATCGCGGGGCGGATGTCGCGATAGTGATGCAGATAGGACTAGAAGAATAAAATGGGTTGGATAGGAAAATTACTGAACGGCGGCGACGAAAAAAACAAACTTGCGCCCCTCACGGCAGCGGCGGCGCCCGAGATGGCACGGCAGCCGGCCAGCATCACCGAAATCGATGCCACCTACTACCGCTGGCTGGCGGCCGCCGGTTCGGCGCAGGCGACAAAGCAGGCGGAGCAGCAGATTCTGGACGAATTGACGCGCCTGGCCAGTGAGCCGATCGCTGGCGCCGCGCTGATACCGCGCATTCCGGCCATCATTCCGCAGTTGATGCGGACCTTGCAAAATGAAAACATGAGCGCGGCCGAGCTGTCGCGCCAGCTGGCCCAGGACGTGCTGCTGGTGGCCGAAGTCTACCGCGAGGCGAACCGGCCCCGCTACCATTCGCGCTACAACGCCAGCCCGTCGATCAACAACATGGAAGGCGCCATCATGCTGCTCGGGCAAAACGGCATGCGCATGCTGCTGGCCCGCGTCGCCTTCCGCCCCATCGTCAGCATGCAAAGCGGCGGACTGACCATACGCACGGCGCCGCTGATCTGGCGCCAGTCCGAAAAATGCGCGCTGGCGGCCAATCTGGTCGCACCGGCCATGCAGGCCAACGCCTTCGACGCCTATCTGGCGGGACTGATGGCCAATGTGGGCCTGGTGGTGGCGTTCCGCCTGATCGACCAGATGCATGCGCCCGACGCCTTCCCGCAATCGGACGCCTTCATTGCCCAGGTGTTTGCGCAAGCGCGCATCCTGTCGGTCCGTATCGCCGAATTATGGGAGTTTCCCGAGTCGGTGACCCGCGCGATCGGGCATGCGGGCGTCGATGTCCACGACGATGCCGATCCGCAGGCCCGAGCGCTGGCGCTGGGCGAGCGCTTGAGCAAGCTGCGCATGCTGGTCGATACGGGCCGCTTTCCTGCCGACGATCCCTTCGTGATGACCGGAATGGGCAAGAGTGAGCTGCTGGTGTTCGACAAGCTGGCCGACGAGGACGAAGACGAGGACGAGTAATAGCCGCAGGCAGCGGATATCACTCAGCGCGCAAAATACAGTTCGTGCAGGTGCTCGAGGTCGACCTCATCGGCTTTTTGCGACAGCGCCACCTTGCCGCTTTGCATCAGGTAGACGTGGTCGGCCACGCCGACGGCCCTCGCCGTGTTTTGTTCGACGAGGATGATGGTGCGCTTGCCGTCGTTCAGGCGCGCGAGGATCTCGAACAGTTCGTTGACCACCAGCGGCGCCAAGCCCAGCGAAGGCTCGTCGATGATGAGCAGCGACGGGTCCGACATCAGGCCGCGCGCCATGGCCAGCATCTGCGCCTCGCCGCCGGACAGTGACCCGGCCAGTTGGCGGCGCCGCTCGTGCAGGCGCGGGAACATGGAGTAGGCTTCGGCCAGGCGCGCCGGCATGTGGCTGCGGTGCTCTTTCGGGAAGGCGCCCATGATCAGGTTTTCTTCCACGCTCATGTCGCGAAACGTCATGCGCCCCTCGGGGATCATGGTGACCCGCGCGTCGCTCATCTTCCAGGTGGGCGTGCCGTTGATGGCCACGCCGTCGAGCGCGATGCTGCCCGCGTCCACGGGCAGCAGGCCCATGATGGCGCGCAGCAGGGTCGTCTTGCCGGCGCCGTTCGGACCGATGATGGTGGTCAGCTTGCCCTTCTGGATGGACAGCGACACATCCCACAGCACATTGATGGCGCCATAGCCGGCGCGCAGATTCTCTATTTCAAGCATGGGCTGCCCCCGTATAACTTTCGATGACGGCCGGATCGCGGAACACGGCTTCGGGCGTGCCATCGGCGATCAGCTGGCCAAAATTGAGCACGGCCACGCGCTGGCACAGATTGCTGATGGTCTCAATATCGTGTTCGATCATGACGATGCCTACGCCAAAGGCGGTGTGCAAGTCCTTCAGCATGCCCATGAAGCGACGCTTGCCGTTCGTTTCCAGGCCGGCCAGCACTTCGTCGAGCAGCAGCAGCTTCGGGTTGGTCGCCAGCGCCTTGGCCACTTCCAGCGCTTTCAATTCCGTCAGCGCCAGTTCGCTGGCCGCGTCGCGCCCGGCCTTGTCCGCCAGGCTCGTAAAGTCGAGGATTTCATCGATCTTGCGCTGGTCTACCTTGCCGGTGCCGAAGCGCTGCGCCACGACGAGGTTTTCGCGCACCGTCAATTCATGCATGGGCTGCGGAATCTGGAAAGTGCGCCCCAGCCCCAGGCGCGCGCGCTGGTACATGGGCGTGGCCATGATGTCGCGTCCCTCGAAGCGGATGCCGCCGCTGGTGGGGCGCACCAGGCCGGAAATGGCGTTGAACAGGGTGGTCTTGCCGGCGCCGTTCGCGCCCACCAGGCCGATCACGTCGTGGCTGCCCACCTTTAACGTGACGCTGTCGATGGCCGTCAGGCCGCCGAAGCGCACGGACACATTATCGAGTTCAAGCATGTGCTTTCTCCTTCGCGTTGAACAGTTTGCGGAGCAGCGGCAGCAAGCCGTTCGGACTGAAGACGATCATCGCCACCAGCAGCACGCCCAGCACCAGCTGGTGGCCAGTGGGGATCAGCGACTTGAAGATCAGCTGGTCAACCAGGTAGACCACCACGGCGCCCAGCACGGGGCCGAGTATCGTGCGGTAGCCGCCGAAGATGGCCGCCACGATCGGTAACGTGACCCACAGGCTGTTGAAGGCGTAGTCCGGTTCCAGGAAGTTGATGTAGTGGGCGTTGAAGGCGCCGAACAGGCCCGCCATGAAGGCCGACACGAGCAGCATGGCGCCTTTCAGCAAGGTGCTGTTGACGCCGACGACGCGCGTGGCGTCTTCGCTGTCGTGCATGGCGCGCAGGGCGATGCCGTAATGGCTGGCGCGGATGCGGCTGTAGGCAAAGGCGCAGCACACCACCAGGGTCAAGACCACCAGGTAGGCACCCGTCTTGCTGGCCAGATCGAAGCCCAAGACGGTGGGCAAGGTGGGAATATTGTTGATGCCGCCGGCGCCGCCCGTCACCGAGCTCCATTCCGTGGCCAGGATGCGGAAGATGTGCGCGTAGGCGAGGATGGCCAGCGCAAAATACGGCCCGCGCAGGCGCAGCACGGGCAGCATGATGACGGCGGCGATGGCCGCCCCCGCGCCGCCCAGCAGCATGGCGGCAAACACGGGCAAGCCCAGTTTCACCGTGGCCAGCGCGGAGACATACGCGCCCACGCCGAAGAAGGCCGCATGGCCGAAGCTGACCATGCCGCCCAAATTGCCCAGCAGAGCCCAGGACATGGCCACGCCGCCGATGATCAGGGCCGCCACCACCATGCTCATCACATACTGGTTGGCGCCCAGGGCCAGCGGCACGGCGACGTAGGCGGCCAGCAGCAGGCCCGCCGTGGAGATCAGTGTCGAGCGCTTCATCCGCGCCTCCGTTGTGCGCCGAACAAGCCGTTCGGCATGATGAACAGCACCAGCAGGAACAGCACCATGCCGGACAATTCCTGCAGCGCGGAGCTGGCCAGGGTAACGGTCAAGGCTTCGGCCACGCCCAGCAGCACGGCGGCCAGCAGCACGCCGGGGATCGAGCCGATGCCGGCCAATACCGTGATGATGAAGGCTTTCACCGTCAGCGCGCCGCCATAGGCGGGCTGGATCACGCCATAACTGAACAGGGCCACGCCGGCAAACGCAGCCAGGATGCCGGCGACTAAAAAGGACACCAGTTCCGTGCGGCCCGGGTCGATGCCCATCAGCTTGGCCGCATCGCGGTTGCTGGACACGGCGCGCACGGCGCGGCCATACCAGCTGGTCGACAACCAGCGCCACAGGGCCGCCATCAGCACCAGGCTGACGCCAAAGAAAATCACTTCGCTGCGCATGCTGAAAAACGGACCGATTTCAAACCCTTCCTGCAGCCAGCTCGACGACGTCGAACGGATGTCGGCCTTCCATACGAGCAGGATGAAATTGGTGAGGATCACGCCGATACCATAGGTGAGGATCAGCGAATTGATTTCGCGGTCTTTCTTGATGCGGCTGACGATCAGGTACACGCCCACGGACGTGAGGCTGACGATCACCAGCGCGATGGGAATGGCGAACATGGGGCCCAGGCCCAGGCCGGACTCCACGCTGTAGGCGATGTAGGCGGCCAGCAGCACCAGTTCGCCGTGCGCCAGGTTGATCACTTTCATGGTGCCGAAGACCAGCGCCAGTCCCAGTGCGATCAGGGCGTAGGAGCCGCCCTGCAGCAAGCCCGAATACAGGGCTTGCAAGATTAATTCTGTCATGTCGTCATCCCGTCAGGCCTCCCTGGCGCACCGCGAAGCTGCGCCAGGACTGCCGTTCATCGGTGCGCGCCCGGCAGGCGCGCGCGTGTGCAGCGGGAGGCTGCTGTTACCAGGGCAGGGCGGGATAGGCCAGCTTGCCCGTCGCGTGTTCCTTCGGCCAGACGATCACCACTTTCTTGTCCTGGTGCTGCGCCATGCGGTGCACGAAGTTCTGGTTGTCGCCGTTGGCGGCGAACTGCACCCGGCCGATCAGGGTTTCGCGGTCCGTCTTGCGCATTTCCTCGGCCACGCCGCCTTTCTTGAGCGTGCCCTTGTCGGCCGCGCGCGCGATCGCTTCGAACAGCAGCATCGACTGCACATAGCCGAACTGGCCCAGGTAGTCCGGCTCCTTCTTGTACAGCTGCTTGTAGGCGTCGCTGAAGGCCTTGCCGTCGGCTGTCTTGAATTCCGTGGGGAAGGGCAGCAGGGCCGTGCCGAACACGTTCGGCATCAGGTCGGGGAAGTCGGCCGCCATTTTCGGCGTGGCCAGCGACCACACGCCCACCATGGCCTTGATCTTCGGTTTCAGGACGCGGGCGGCGCGAATGATGCCCACGTAATCGTTTTCGTAGCCGACCATGGCGACGACTTCCGATTTATCCTGCAGCTTGATCTTGTTGATGATGGGCTTGAAGTCCGTAATGGCCGGGTCGAACGAGTGCGTCGTCACTTTCACGCCCTTGGCGGCCAGGGCTTTTTCCACGTCTTTCGCCAGGCCTGTGGTCGCGTCCTTGGTCGAATACACGATGGAGACGGACTTGGCGCCCACGTCGGCAAGCAGTCCCAGCATGGCTTTTTCGTAGCCGGCCGTGTTATTGATGCGGAAAAAATTCTTGCGCCCGCTGGTCACCAGGCTGTCGTCCACGCCGCCCGAGGTGATGTAGACGAGGCCCAGTTTATTCGCCGTGTCCGAGGCGGGCGAGATATTGTTCGAACCATAGCCGCCCGTGATGGCCACCACGCCCTGGCTGGCCAGCTTTTCCACGGCGGCGATGGCCTTGGCGGGCGCCGATTCGTCGTCGACGGTGATGATCTTGATCGTGTGCTTGCCGTTGGTCTTGTTGAAGACTTCGGCCGCGACCATGATCCCTTCCTGCATGCCGGCGCCGACGCGCGCCAGGTTGCCCGTCAGCGGGATTTCCGCGCCGACCAGGAATTCGTCGGCGCTGGCCTGCGTCATCCAGGCGCTGGCAACCAGCGCTGCCATGGCGATGCGTGTGTAGGTGCGTTTCATCGTGTCTCCTCCGGTGATGTGGCTTGGTTTTATTGTCGGGTCTGGTACTACATGGTCAACTTATCGTGCATTCTGCGCCATTTGCCGCAGCTGCCCCTTTAAAATCTTGCCCGTGGCGGCGGCCGGCAGCGCTTCCATGACGATGATGGCGGACGGGCATTTGTACGGCGACAGGGTCTGCGCCAGCCAGGCCTGCAATTGTGCCACGCTGGCGGGCTGGCGCGGATCCAGCTCCACATAGGCGATGACGTCCTCGTTGCCATCGTCCACAGTGCGTCCCACCACGGCCGACTGCACCACGGACGGGTGGGCGTTCAGGGCCGTTTCCACTTCCAGCGGATACACATTGAAGCCGGAGCGGATGATCAGTTCCTTGGTGCGGCCCACGATGAACAGCGCCCCGTCCGGGTCCTGGCGCGCCATGTCGCCCGTGTTCAGCCAGCCGCCGTCGCGCATGGTGGCCGCCGTCATGGCCGGCTCGTGGTAATAGCCTGCCATGATGTTCGGCCCGCGTATCCACAATTCTCCCGGCTCGCCCGGCGTCACGTCAAGGCCGGCGAGGTCCACCACGCGCACATCCACGCCAGGTATCGGCATGCCGACGGAATCGTCGCGGCGCGGCGTTTCCAGGCGCGTCTGGCTGATGGTGGGCGCGCTTTCCGTCATGCCGTAGCCATTGTGCAGCGCGGTGCCCAGCAGCTTTTCCACCTCGTGCTTGAGCGACGGCGCCAGCGGCGAGCCGCCCGCATACGCAAAGCGCAGCCGCGTGGGCAAAGGAGTCTCCGCGCCGCCCAAGGTTTGCAGCAGCTTGGCGTACATGGCGGGCACGCCCTGCACGATGGTCAACTCATCGTTCTTCAGCGCCGAGAGCAGGCCGTCGACGGAAAAACGCGGCACCAGGTACAGCGCGGCGCCCGCATACAAGGTGCCCAGGGCCACCGAGGCCAGGCCGTACACGTGCGAAATCGGCAGCACGCCGTAGGCGCGGTCGGTGCTGGTCAGGCCACGCAGGGTGCTGGAGACGGCGGCGATGAACAGCAGGTTGCGGTGCGTGAGCATCACGCCTTTCGATTGTCCCGTGGTGCCCGTCGTGTAGATCAGCGCGGCCACCTGTTCGTTGCCGGGGACCGTGTCTTCCGCGATGGCCAGCTCGTTCAATTCACCCGCCAGCAGCTCGCCCATGCCATCGACGGTGACGGGGCTGGCGCCGCGCCGCGCCGCGTGAGCGGCCGCTTCCGGCGAGGCGCCGGCCAGGAACAGCACGCGCCGCGCGGAACTGTGCGTGGCGATGGTGTCGATCTCGCGCGCCGACAGCCGTGCATTGACGTTGACGATCCACGCATCGATGCTGGCGGCAGCAAAAATCAGCGCCACCTGCAGCGCGCCGTTCTCGCCCACCACCATCAGGCGGTCGCCGGCGCGCACATCCAGCTGGCGCAGCAGCTGCGCTGCGTTTTCCACACCGTGCTGCAACTGGGCATAGGTCCAGTGGCGGCCACCTTCATGCAGCGCCGGCGCGTCGGGCGCGCGCGCGGCCCAGTAGGCGGGGATGGCCGACAGGCGCGCCGGCAAGCCGGCCAGCAGGGAAGGGATGTCCATCGCGGCCTCCTTCACTTTTGCGCTGCCTTGATCATGTTGCGGGCGATGACGATTTGCTGGATCTGCGTCGTGCCCTCATAAATGCGGAACAGGCGCACGTCGCGGTAGAAGCGCTCGGCCGCGTATTCGCTGATGTAGCCGGCGCCGCCGTGGATCTGCACGGAGCGGTCAGCGACCCTGCCGCACATTTCGGAGGCGAACAGCTTGCAGCACGACGCTTCCGTCGAAATGTCTTCCTTGTTGTCGCGCCGGCGCGCCGCGTCGAGCACCATGCTGCGCGCCGCATAAATCTCCGCCTTGCTGTCGGCCAGCATGGCCTGGATCAGCTGGAATTCGGCGATGGGCTGGCCGAACTGCTGGCGCTCCATGGCGTAGGCCAGCGCGTCGGCCAGCATGCGTTCGGCCGCGCCCACGCAGACGGCGGCGATGTGCAGGCGTCCCTTGTCGAGCACTTTCATGGCCGTTTTAAAACCCACGCCTTCCTTGCCGCCGATGATGTTCGCGGCGGGGACCTTGCAATTTTCAAAGATCACGTCACAGGTATGCGCACCTTGCTGGCCCATTTTCTTGTCGATCTTGCCCAGTGAAAGGCCCGGCGTATCCTTTTCCACGATGAAGGCGGAAATGGCCGAGGCGCCCCGCTTGACGGGGTCCGTGCGCGCCATGACGGTAAAAATGCTGGCTTCGGGCGCGTTGGTGATGTAGCGCTTGCTGCCGTTGAGGATATAAAAATCGCCATCGCGCACGGCCGTCGTGCGCAGCGAGGCCGCATCCGACCCCGATCCCGCTTCCGTCAGGGCGAAGGAGCCGATGATCTCGCCGGCGGCCAGCTTGGGCAGGTAGTATTGTTTTTGCGCTTCCGTGCCATCGATCACGATGCCTTGCGAGCCGATGCCATTGTTGGTGCCGATCAGCGAGCGGAAAGCGGGCGAAGTGCGGGCAATTTCAAACGCGACGCGCACTTCCTCTTCCATGCTCAGTTCCAGGCCGCCATAGGCTTCCGGAATCGACAGGCCGAACAGGCCCAGTTCGCGCATCTGCGCCACGATGGCGGGCGGGATCGTGTCCGTTTCAGCCACCAGCGCCTCGTTCGGCACCAGCACTTCGCGCACGAAACGGGCGATGCTGTCGAGCAGGATGTTCAGGGTTTCTTCGTCGCGTATCATCAGGGTCCTCGTAGGCGATGTTGAGAGGGGGCGCGCAGTCTAACCGCGGCCCAGGTTTTTTTCCACTGTCTTGACGAGGGCCACCAGGCGCGGTCCCAGGTCCGATTCGAGCTTTTCACGCGACAGCAAAAAGGCGGGGCCGCCGCAATTGAAGGCCATCACCTGTTCGCCGTCCGCTCCCAGCATGGGCACGCCCACGGCATGCACGTCGTTCTGCCACTCGCCGGCCGAAATGCAAAAGCCCCGGTCCTGGTAATCCTTGAAACCTTGTTCGATACCGGCCTTGATACGGGGCCAGCGTTCCGTCTCATGCACCCTGGCGTGGTCCATCAGGTAGTCGCGTTCGGCCTGCGGCAGGATGCACAGCAGGGCCTTGCCCATGGCCGTCGTCATCAAGGGGATGCGCGAGCCGACATCGAGGCGCAGGGTGACGTTGGCGCTGCTGCGGCACGTCTCCACGTAGACCATGCTGAGGCGGTCGCGCGTGCCCAGCGACACGGACGCTTGCGCATGTTCGGCCAGTTCCTCCATCAGCGGGCGCGCCATCTTGCGCACGTCGAGGTTCGACAGCATGCGGTAGCCGAGGGCCAGCACGCCGGCGCCCAGCTGGTATTTGCCCAGGCTGTCCGAGTAATTGAGGTAGCCGAGTTTGGTGAGCGTGTAGGTGAGGCGTGAAATCGTCGGTTTCGGGATGCCCGTGCGCTTGGCCATGTCCGCGTTCGACAGATAGACTTCGCCGGGACGGAAGCAACGCAGCACTTCCAGCCCGCGCGCCAGCGCGTTGACGAACTGGCGGTCCTTGCCTTCCTCGTCATCGCCAAAGACGATGAGTTCCGGATCTGCCGCGGTCTGAATATTTGTCATATTTGCATTCATTTTCAGGCTCCCTGGAAATCAGTTTGCCTAGTCAAATGGGACGTGTCAATCGTTTTGTGAAACATTCGTTCGCACAGCGAAATGGTGCGGTGCATGAAATTGTGCATGAATTTTTCCCGGAAAATTGACCTGCGCAGCGGTTTGTGGCCTTGTCGCTTGAGCATCGTTATATACGTCTGTATATTGCGCTGTTGGATGGCGGCCGCCGCATGCGTGGCCGATTTTGTATTTTTTTGCATATCGCTATATAAAGCGATATATAACGAGAAAGAAAGATTAACGACGATGTTGAAACAGGTAATGGCAGGCGCCGTGATGCTGGCGCTGGCGCAGCAGGCCGCCGGCAAGGAAGACGCGGATGCGGCGGCGCCGTTCGTGCTGGGCACGGTAACGGTGGTCGGCCAGCGCGAGCAGGCGGGGCAGATGGAACAGCAGGTGGGATCGCAAGTGAGCCGCGCCCAGATGCGCCGCTTTAACCGCGATAACGTGGGCGACGCCTTGAATCTGCTGTCCGGCGTGTCGCTGTCGACGAATACGCGCAACGAAAAAACCATCGCCATCCGCGGCTTTGATGCGCGCCAGGTGCCGCTGTACATCGACGGTATTCCCGTCTACGTGCCGTACGACGGCTACGTCGATTTCAACCGCTTCACGACGAGCGACCTGGCGGCCATCCAGGTGGCGAAAGGGTTCAGCTCCGTGGCGTACGGCGCCAATACCCTGGGCGGCGCCATCAACCTGGTGTCGCGCAAGCCGACGGCGTTGACGGAAGGCGATGTGTCCGTGGGTTTCGGCTCGGGCAGCGAACGCCAGGTGTCGGCCAACGTGGGCACGAACCAGGGCCTGTGGTATCTGCAGGCGGGCGTGTCGTATATCGACAGCGACGGCTTTCCGATGTCGTCCGATTTCCGCCCGACGGCCACGGAAGACGGCGGCACGCGCAACAACGCCTACCGCAAGGACCACAAGCTGTCGTTCAAGGTGGGCTACACGCCCACGGGCGGTGATGAATACGCTCTTAGTTACTACAAGCAGCATGGCGAAAAGGGCCAGCCGCCATCGACGAATCCCGTCGGCGCGCGCTACTGGCAATGGCCGTACTGGAACAAGGAAAGCGTGTATTTCGTCTCGCAGACGCGTCTGGGCGACGTGGAACGCCTGATACTGCGCCTGTACCACGACAGCTACGACAATGAAATCACGTCCTACACGAACGGCAGCTACGGCACCCTCAAGAGCAGCGGCCAGGGCAGCGTGAGCGGTGGGCGCAGCATCTATAACGACCGCACGAACGGCGGCGCGGTGGAACTCGAATCGTTCCGCCTGGCCGCGCACAGCCTGCGTTTTGTGGCCAGCTACAAGGCCGATGAACACCAGGAACGCGATGGCAAAGGCGTGCGCACCACCTGGTACAAGGATGCCTTGTGGACCCTGGGCGCGGAAGACCGCATCGCCCTCAATGCGGCGACGGAACTGTCGCTGGGCGTGTCGCGCAATGCACTGCGCCCGGACACCGTCTACAGCGCCGGCAACGCCTATACCTTGCCGGAGAATCAGTCGGCCACCGACCTGCAGGCGGGCGTGTTCCATCAATTGCATCCCGAGGCGAAGGTATATGCCACCGTGGCGCGCAAGTCGCGCCTGCCGACACTGAAGGACCGTTACTCGCAGCGCCTGGGCACGTATATCGAAAATCCGGCCTTGCGCGCGGAACAGGCGATCAACTATGAGCTGGGATATCAAGGAAACGTGGAGGGGGCCAGCCTGGAAGCGGCGCTGTTCTACAGCGACGTGAAGGACAAGATCCAGAGCGTGGCGAATGTCGTGGGCGTGCGCGCGCAGATGCGCAACGCGGGCAGGGCGCACATCAGCGGCGTGGAACTGGGCTTGCGCGGGCGCGCCGGTGCATGGCTGGACTGGGGCGGCAACTACACCTACACGGACATGAAGAACGTCAGCGACCGCGCCATGAGCCTGACCGATGTGCCGCGCCACAAGCTGACGGCGCACGCCGTGCTGCACGCGGCGCGCCAGATCGACGTGGTGGCCATCGCGGAATCGAACAGCGGGCGCTGGGTCTCGAACACCCTGGAACTCGGTGGTTTTGCGACGCTGAACCTGAAGGCCGTGGTCCGCCCCTTGCCAGCCTTGACCCTGGAGGCGGGCGTGGCAAATATGGGCGACCGCAATTACGCGCTGGCCGACGGTTTCCCCAGTGCGGGCCGCACGTGGCTGGCCAATGCGCAATACCAGTTCTGATTTTTTGATCGTTCCATGAAAGGACACAGCATGTTGAAGAAAATATTCGCCGGTTTTGCTTCGGCCTCGTTGCTGGCGGCGGCGCCCGCGTGGGCCGCCGCGGCACCGGCACGCGACAACATGAGCCACGCGCTGACCGTCACGGGCATGGTGGAAACGCCCTTGACCCTGAAGGTGGCCGACCTGCGCCAGCTGCCGCCGGCCAACGGCGGGGACATCGCCGTCACGCGCCACAATGGCGACAAGGCCGAAACCATCACCAGTTACAAAGGCGTGCGCCTGCGCGACATTCTCGACAAGGCGGTGCTCGACGCACCGGGCCACAACGACGTCAAGAAGCTCGCCATCATTGCCACCGCCACGGATGGCTACGCGGTGGTGTTTTCCTGGGGCGAGCTGTATAACTCTCCGGCCGGCGAGGGCGTGATCGTCTACTACGAAAAAAACGGCAAGGCGCTCGACGAGAACGATGGCGAGATCGCGCTGATCTCGGCCAAGGATATCCGTACGGGGCCGCGCCATGTGAAGTGGCTGAACGGTATCGAGGTGCGCAAGCTGGTGGAATAAGGAAGTGACAAGATCGGCCGCCGTGGAGCCATCCCCGGCGGCCGATTTTCTTACCTTGCCAGTGCTTTTTTCATCGCCTGGCCCGCCACGTCGAACAATCCCCGCGCCGCTGGCGTCAAGCCCAGCATGTGCATAGCCGCATGGATCATGCCGTCAAGCTGCACGCACTCTGCCGCCACGCCATCGTCGCGCAGCCGCTGTGCGTACGTTACCCCCTCGTCATGCAGCGGGTCGTACTCGCATACCAGCACGGTTGCCGGCGGCAAGTCCTTCAGCGTACTTGCCCGCAATGGCGCCGCATAGGGTTGCGCGCCGTCGGCCGGTTCATTCAGGTAGGCCGACCAGCAAAAACGCATGGCTTCCCGCGTCAGCGAATGGCCGTCCGCATAGCGCTGGTAGGAAGCAGTGTCGAAGGCAAAATCAAGCGCCGGGTACAGCAGCAGCTGGTGCGCCAGCGCGGGGCCGGCCTGGTCGCGCGCCATCAGGGCGGCGGCCGCCGCCAGGTTGCCGCCCGCGCTGTCGCCTCCCACGGCCAGCCGCCGCGCGTCGATGCCCAGCGCCGCCGCATGCTCGGCAACCCAGCACAGCGCCGTGTAAAAATCGTCGAGCGGCATGGGGAACTTGTGCTCGGGCGCCAGCCGGTAGTCGACGGAAAAGATCACGCAGCCGGTGGCGTTGGCCAGCGCGCGGCACGGGTTGTCGTACAGGTCCAGCGAGCACAGACACCATCCGCCCCCATGCGCAAAGACGATGGCGGGCAAGGGCTGGCCCGTGTCCGCGCCGGCCGGCACATAGGCGCGCACGGCCAGTGCATGCTCGCCGGGCAGCACGTAGTCCTTGATGGCCGCGACGTCTTCCAGTGGCCCATGCAACTGGCGCAAGCCCGTTTCCGTGGATGCGCGCAAGTCTGCCAGCGAGGCGGGCGGCGGCGCGTCTTTTGTTTGTTCCAGCCAGGCGGCGATCAGCGGATCGAGGCTCACGCTGGTTCTCCGGCCAGGAACGGCAGCAGGTGGGCGATGAATGCTTCCGGCTGTTCTTCCATGATGAAGTGGCCGCACTCGGCGACGATGGCGCCTTGCAAATTGTCAGCCTTGCCCTGCATGGTCAGCAGGGGCGCGTCATTCGTCGCATGGTCGGCGCCGATGGCCAGCACGGGCATGGCCAGGCTCTTGTTCGCGCGCTCCAGGTTTTGCTTGATGGTTTCGGGGATGGCCCGATAGTAGGCGAAACCGGCGCGCAGGGCGCCCGGCGTGGCGTAGGCGTCCGCATACACGTCGACGGCCACCTTGTCGCGGCGGTACGACCAGCGGTCGAAGATGAAGCGGATGTACTCGCGCTCCTTGCCCGCCGTGAGCATTTCCGGCAAGTCCAGCACCTGGTTGAACATGAAGTGCCACAGGAAGATGTTGTCGGACGGCGCGACAAAAATGGGCGGCGCGGGCGCCAGGCCGGGAATGACGGCTTCCGTCAGCGCCAGTTTCGTCACGGCTTGCGGGAAATCGCTGGCCAGCGCGTAGCCGACCCACATGCCGATGTCGTGGCCGACCACGTCGTACTGCGCGTGGCCCAGGGCCAGCATGGTGCGGTGCAGGGTAGTTGCCACGCCGCCCGTGTCGTAGCCGCCGGCCGGGCGGTCGGAATGGCCGCTGCCCGGCGGGTCGATGGCGATCGCCTGATAGCCGTTGGCGGCCAGCGCCGCCATCACGTGGCGCCACGCATACCAGGTTTGCGGCCAGCCGGGGATCAGCAGTACCGGTTTGCCTTCGCCAGCGATGACGCAATGCAGGCGCTGGCCGTCGATGCGGACGTAGTCGTGAATGAAGTCGTTCATATGGTTTCCTTGATTAGTTGTGCTGGATGCCCAGCAGGGTATGGATCTGCTCTGCGCTGACGGGGGCGCCGGCGAAGTCGTCGAAGATCTTGTCCGTGACGGGAATGATGTGGGCGTTGATGAAGGCCACGCCTTCGCGCGCGCCCGTTTCCTGGTCCTTCAGGCAGCACTCCCATTCCAGCGTCGCCCAGCCCGCGTAGTCGTTCTGCGCCATCTTGGAAAAAATCGCCTTGAAGTCGACCTGGCCATCGCCGAGTGAACGGAAACGCCCGGCGCGGTTTTCCCACGACTGGTAGCCGCCGTAAATGCCTTGCCGCCCCGTCGGATTGAACTCCGCATCCTTCACATGGAACATGCGGATGTGGTCCTTGTAGATGTCGATGAATTCCAGGTAGTTCAGCTGCTGCAGCACGAAGTGGCTGGGGTCGAACAGCATCTTGCAGCGCGGATGGCGGCCCACGCGCTCATAAAACATCTCGAAGCTGATGCCGTCATGCAGGTCTTCGCTCGGGTGGATTTCGTAGCACAGGTTGACGCCTTGTTCCTCGCACACGTCGAGGATGGGCAGCCAGCGGCGCGCCAGTTCGTCGAAGGCCGTCTCGATCAGGCCGGGCGGGCGCTGGGGGAACGGGAACAGGTAGGGCCAGGCGAACGAGCCGGAAAACGTGCCCATGTCGGTCAGGCCCAGGCGCTTCGAGGCCATGGCCGCCAGCTTGACCTGCTCGATGGCCCACGCCGTGCGCGCTTCCGGCTGGCCGTGCAGGTGTTCCGGCGCGAAGCTGTCGCACAGCGCGTCGTAGGCCGGGTGCACGGCCACCAGCTGGCCGAGGATGTGCGTCGTCAGTTCGCTGATGACGAGGCCATGGCTGGCCAGCATCGCGACCAGATCGTCGCAATATTGCTGGCTGCGCGCGGCCTGCGCCACGTCGAACAGGCGCGCATCCCAGGCGGGAATCTGCAGGGCCTTGAAGCCCATGCCGGCCGCCCACTCGGCGATGGCGGGCAGGGTGTTGAAGGGCGCCGTGTCGGCGGCGAATTGGGCCAGGTGCAGGCTCGGTCCTTGGATGGTTTTCATATCGGCTCCTATTGTTTGTCGATCGACAAAGAATAGGCGAAATTTTCTGTTCGGTCAAGGCGGTCATGCAAAATAAATCGCGAATGCGCGGCGGGCGCCAGGCGTTATACTGGCCGCCAGTTCGTAAGCAGAGGATGAAAATGGCAGGAAGACCGAGGGAATTTGACCGCGCGCTGGCGCTGGCAAAAGCGCGCGATGCGTTCTGGACGCGCGGCTACGAAGGCGTGTCGATGGCCGACCTGGTGGCGGCGCTGGGCATCGCCTCGGCGCGCATCTATGCGGCGTTCGGCTCGAAGGAGCAGCTGTTCCGCGAAGCCGTGGAATTGTATGAAACGGGCGAAGGCGCGTTTGCCGTGCACGCGCTGGCCGCCAGCCTGAATGTGCGCGACGCCGTGGCGCGCATGCTGGAAGAAGCCGTGCTGCTGTACACGCGCAGCGGCCAGCCGCAAGGCTGCATGGTGGTGACGGCCGCCACGAATACGAGCGCGGACAACGCGGGCATCGCCGACTGGCTGGCGCAGCACCGCCGCGCGCGCACGCAAGCCGTCATCGAGCGTTTGCGCGCGGCACAGCTGGCGGGGGAATTGAAAGGGGAGGCGGACGTGCAGGCGCTGGGCGACTATTATGCGGCCTTGCTGCATGGCCTGTCGGTGCAGGCGCGCGACGGCATTCCGGCCGAACGGCTGCTGGCGCTGATTCAACCGGCGCTGGCGCCGTTGGCGCTGGAAATGAAAAATTAAACTATCTTGTCGATAGTCGCCGCGCTTAAGTCTTGACGTCGATCAGGCTGCCCAGGGCCTGGTCGGCCGCCTTGACGACATTCGCCGACAAATTAAAGCCGGCCTTGTAGACGAGGTTATCCGTCAGTTCGGACGCGAGGCCCACGCCGTTCGGCCGGCTTTCGGCCGCCTTGGCCGCATTCGCGTTGGCGCCGCTGACGCTTTCGCTGGCGGCCAGCTTGCGCCCTTCGACGGAGAGGGTGACGCCCGTGCCGGCCGGGCTGGACTCCTGGAACTGGGCTTGCTGCGGCTGGAAACCCGGCGTATTCGCATTGGCGATATTGTTGGCGGCCACATCCAGCGCGCGCTGGTTGGCGGTCAGCCCCGAGGTGCCGGTGGTGAGGGCGGATATGGACATGGCAACTCCTTCAGTAGGCTTCCAGTTTACTCCCGCCATCGGAAAAAGTGGTTGGTGCAAGGCAACAATTTTCCCCACAGGTGGTTGCCGCAAAAAATATGTGCGTCACGTAATTTTTTTATATTGTTCTGTGGCATTTCACTGTCTAGACTGGCAGGGAAGTCATCCACGGAGTCCGCCATTTTTCACCTGCTTCGCCCTCTTTTCCCGGGTTTGCTGCTCAGTTTGCTTTGCCTGCCCCTGAAAGCCCAGCTTGTTCCCACGCCGTTGCCGCTTGATGCGCGCCTGAACGAGCAAGTCATCATGCTGCCGGCCGGCGACGGCTTGCGCGAGACGCTGGAAACGACGGTGTTCCGTCCCGCCGGCCCCGGCCCGTTTCCCCTGCTGCTGATGAATCACGGCAAGCAGGCCGGGCCGGCCAGGCTGCAGCAGCGCGAGCGCTTTATCTATATGGCCACCGAATTCGTGCGCCGCGGCTATGCCGTGATGCTGCCCATGCGCGCCGGCTTTGCCCGTTCCACGGGCGCCTACCGCGATTTCGGCTGCGACATGCTGGGCAACGCCCAGGGCCAGGCGCGCGACATGCTCGCCGCGCTCGCGTACGCGCGCCGCCAGAGCTGGGTCGACCCGCAGCGCATCGTCGTCGCGGGCCAGTCGTATGGCGGCATGGCGGCGCTGGCGCTGGCCACCCGGGTGGTGCCCGGCGTGCGCGGCGTGCTCAATTTTTCCGGCGGGCTGCGCGTTGACATGCCGGGCTGCGACTGGCAAGCGGCGCTGGCCAAGTCCTTTGCCACGATGGGCGCTTACAACCACATTCCCAGCCTGTGGCTGTATGGCGCCAACGACTCGTATTTCGGACCAGCCCTGGCGCGGCGCCTGTTTCGCTCGTTTACGGGATCCGGCGGGCAGGCGCAGCTGGTCGCCTATGGCCCGTTCAAGCGCGACGCCCACCTGACCCTGGGCAGCCGCGATGGGGTGGCCGTGTGGCTGCCCGCCACCGAGCGCTTCCTGCAGAAAATCGGCATGCCGGTGCGCCAGGTCTACCGCGTGGCCGATGCGCCATCGCCGGCCGCCACGCATTTTGCGCCGCAGGACGACATCGCCGCCGTGCCCTACCTGGAAGAGCAGGGCCGCGCCGCTTACCGCGATTTTCTGGAGAAAACGGCGCCGCGCGCCTTTGCCCTGTCGGCCAGCGGCGCCTGGGGCTGGGCCGAGGAGGGCGAAAGTCCCGACGTGCGCGCGCTGGCCTCGTGCCAGCGCCGGAGCAGCCTGCCGTGCCAGCTGTATTCGGTCGATGAAAGCGTCGTTTGGCCCGTCGCCGGCGCCAGCGCGAGCGCCGCCGGCGGTGCGCAATAGGCTGCCGCGCACGATAGTTGTCGCCGAAACGGGGGATGGGCGAATATACTAGGCGAAAAGGGAGGCGTTGCGCTTCCCGTCCGCCCTTATCATCAGCGAGAATTCACCCTTATGGCGTCATCCCCAGAAAACCTCAGCATGGCCGTGTTTTGCGACTTCGAGAACGTCGCGCTCGGCGTGCGAGATGCAAATTACGAAAAATTCGATATCAAGCCCATCCTCGAACGCTTGCTGCTCAAGGGCAGCATTGTTGTCAAGAAGGCATATTGCGACTGGGACCGTTATAAAAGTTTCAAGGGCACCATGCATGAGGCGAACTTCGAACTGATCGAAATTCCCCACGTGCGCCAGTCCGGCAAGAATTCGGCCGACATCCGCCTCGTGGTCGATGCGCTGGACTTGTGCTACACCAAGGCCCACGTCAACACCTTCGTCATCATCAGCGGCGATTCCGACTTTTCGCCGCTCGTGTCGAAACTGCGCGAAAACGCCAAGCAGGTGATCGGCGTGGGCGTCAAGCAATCGACCTCCGACCTGCTGGTGGCCAATTGCGACGAATTCATTTTCTATGATGACCTGGTGCGCGAGAGCCGCCGTACGGCCGCCAAGCGCGATGCGCGCGAAACTCCGGCGGCCAAGCGTTCGCCGGACGAAGAAGTGCGCCGCAAGGAAAAATACGAGTCGCGCAAGACGGAAGCGATCGAGATGGCCGTTGCCACTTTCGATGCGCTGGTGTCCGAACGTGGCGACAGCGGCAAGATCTGGGCCTCGATGCTGAAAGAAGCGATCAAGCGCCGCAAGCCGGACTTCAGCGAGTCGTACTATGGTTTCCGCACCTTCGGCAACCTGCTGGAAGAAGCGCAGACGCGCGGCTTGCTGGAATTTGGCCGCGATGAAAAATCGGGCGCCTACGTCTACCGCAGCAGCGGCCTGGTGCCTGTCGCCGCGCCAGTAAATGGCGAAGTCGCCAGCGTAGCCATCGTCACCGGCGAGTCCGGCATGGCGGCGGAAGAGGGCAATCAGCGCGATGGCGGCAGCCGCCGCGATTCGCGCCGCAATGGCCGTGGCGGCCGCAAACAGAACGAGCAGCGCCGCGGCGAGTCCGCGCCACAGGCTTTCGTGCCGGTGGCCGACGCGGAAACAGACGTCGTCGAGCCGTACGCGCCGGCGCCGCAGCCGGAGGTACAGCACGAGGTAGCCGAGGTTGTGGAAGTAATGGCAGAAGAAGGCAACGCCAAGCGCGGTTCGCGCCGCAATGGCCGCGGCGGCCGCAAGAATGGCGATGGCGCCCGCGAAGCGCGCGCCGAAGTCGTCGAAGTCGAGGTGGCGCCGGTGGTGGAAGCCATGCCTGAACCGGTAGTTGAAGCGATCGTGGAAGCCGTCGCCGAAGCGAAGCCAAAGGCCAAGCCGCGCACGCCGGCCCGCAAGGCGGCAGCGGCGAAGAAGCCTGCCAAGAAGGCGGCTGAGGCGGTAGTGGAAGCTGCACCTGTGATCGAGCCTGCTCCGGTCGAAGTAGCTGTCGTGGCCGAAGACAAGCCAGCCAAGGCGCCGCGCAAAACGCCGGCACGCCGTCCTGCACGCAAGAAGGCGGAAGCGGCTTGATTGAAGCCCCGAAAGCAAGGGCTGGGGTCGGACGGGGACGCCGAGTCCCGGCGGGTCTGACCCCGGATGTCTGCTGCGTTCCGGTACGTTCGGCTTAAGCCATGTACCACGGCGAACGCTTCAACAGCATTTCCCATACGGTGGGCGCCGCGCTGGCGGCCATCGGCGGCGTCATCCTGATCGTCGTGGCGGCCCGCACAGGCGACCCGTGGAAAATCGTCAGCTGCAGCGTGTATGCGGCCATGCTGCTGACCTTGTATCTGACGTCCACCCTGTACCACAGCGTGCGCGGCAAGGCCAAGGCCGTGCTGCAGCGGCTCGACCACTGCGCCATCTATCTGCTCATCGCGGGAACCTACACACCGTTCATGCTGGTGACCCTGCGCGGGCCGTGGGGCTGGTCGCTGTTCGGCGTCGTCTGGGGCCTGGCCATCATTGGCATCGTGCAGGAGTATGTGTACGCGAAAGGCGCGCGCATATTGTCGCTGGTGATATACGTGGCCATGGGCTGGCTGATCGTCATCGGCATCGAGCCGCTCTTGGCGGCGCTCGAGTGGAACGGCTTCCTGTGGCTGGTGGCGGGCGGCCTGTGCTACACGGGCGGCATCGCTTTCTATGCCACCGACCACAAACTGCGCCATGGCCACGGCATCTGGCACCTGTTCGTGCTGGCCGGCAGTAGCTGTCATTTTATCGCCATTTTGTTCTACGTTGCCTGACGTTGGCTGCCGCCTTCACTGTTGCCGCTATTCCATTATAATGGCGCGATATGTGAAAGTAGCGCAACAATGCGGCAACAATAAGGCAACAATGGATATCAATTCGGACGACCTGAAAATCTTCGTCACCGTCATCGACAGCGGCACCCTGAGCGCGGCCGCCGTGCATCTGGGGCAAACCACCTCGGGCGTCAGCCGGGCCCTGTCGCGCCTGGAAGACAAGCTGGCAACCTCGCTCCTGACGCGCACCACGCGTCGCATGGAACTGACGGAAGAGGGGCAGCTGTTCCTCGACAAAGCGCGCGCCATTCTCGCGTCGATGGAAGACGTGGAGGAATCGATCCGCATCCGCCGCCAGAAACCGGCCGGACGCCTGTCCGTCGACGCCGCCTCGCCCTTCATGCTCCATTGCGTGGTGCCGCACGTGGCGGAATTTCGCGCCATGTACCCGGACATCCGCCTGGAGCTGACCAGCAACGACCAGATCGCCGACCTGCTCGAGCACCGCACCGATATCGCCATCCGCATCGGCGTCCTGGTCGATTCGACCCTGCATGCGCGCCCGCTCAGTGCCAGTCCGCTGCACGTGCTGGCAACGCCCGCCTACCTGGCGCGCCACGGCGAACCGGCCACGCCGGAAGCGCTGTCCGGCCATGCGCTGCTGGGCTTTGCGCAATATGAACTGGGGAATAACTGGCCGCTGCGCCACGAAGCGGGCAACAGCCTGCAGATCGTGCCCGCGCTGGCCGCGTCCAGCGGCGAAACCCTGCGCCAGCTGGCCCTGCACGACCAGGGCATCGTCTGCCTGTCCGACTTCATGACGAAGGACGACATCGCCGCCGGCCGCCTGGTGCAGGTGCTGCAGCCGTTCTATACGGGCTACCGGCAGCAGATCCACGCCGTCTACTACCGCAATACGCAGCTGGCGCAGCGCATCAGCTGCTTCCTCGAATTCCTGCAGCAGAAGCTGTAAGGCCGGGCATGAAGGAGAAGAGCATGGAGTGCCCCACCTGCGGCGAATATGGCGACCTGCTGCATGTGACCATCCGCAAAACGGGGCAACAGGTGATCGTTTGCTCGGAGTGCGATCTGTTGTGGGCGCATCCGCAACAGGATATCGATCCGGCCCGCGCATCGGATGTGGCGTCGTTTTTGGCGCAGGCGGGCATTGAGCCCGATTGGCAGGAGCTGCAACTGGGCGCCAGGGTGCCGCCGCCGGCTACTGTGTGACGGGCGTTTCTTCCGCCCGCAGCAGCGCTTCCACCTCGTGCGCGGGCAGCGGCCGGCTGAAGTAAAAACCTTGTGCCTCGTCGCAGCCATGGCGGCGCAGGTAATCGAGCTGCTCCGCCGTTTCCACGCCTTCGGCCACCACGCGCAGCTTCAGATTGTGCGCCAGGGCGATGATGGAGACGACGATGGCCGCATCGTCCGCGTCGCGCGCCACGTCGCCGACGAAGCTGCGGTCGATCTTCAGCACGTCGATGGGGAAGGTGCGCAGGTAGGCAAAGCTGGAATAGCCGGTGCCGAAGTCGTCGATCGACAGCTGCACCCCCAGCGCCTTCATGTCGTGCAGCTGACTGACGGCCAGCGCCACATCGTGCATGAACAGGCTTTCCGTCAGTTCCAGTTCCAGGCAGGCGGGCGGCAGGCCCGTTTCCAGCAGCACTTCCGCAATCGAGGCCACCAGGTTCGGCTCGTTGAACTGGCGCGCCGACAGGTTCACGGCCAGGCGCAAGGTGTCGAGTCCCGCCGCATGCCAGCGCTTCACCTGCGCGCACGCTTCGCGCATGACCCAGGCGCCGATCGGCACGATCAGGCCCGTATCTTCGGCCAGCGCGATGAAGCGCTGCGGCGCCACCATGCCCAGGTCAGGATGCTGCCAGCGCAGCAGCGCTTCCACGCCGACGATGCGCCCGCTGGCCAGGTCCACCTGCGGCTGGTAATGCAGCACGAACTGCTCGCGTTCGAGCGCGTTGCGCAGCGCCGTCTCGATGCGCAGGCGCTCCAGGGTGGCCTGGTTCATGGCCGTCGTGTAGAACTTGATGTTGTTGCGGCCCTGTTTCTTGGCGCAGTACATGGCGATGTCGGCCTGCTCGATCAGGTTTTGCGTTTCGCCATTCAAGGTCACGTCGCCGGGCGCGTCGTAGCGCGACATGTCGTACACGGCCACGCCGATGCTGCAGGTGACGAAAAATTCCTTGCCGTCCAATAGCACGGGCTGGGCCACGGCATCCATCACGCGCTGCACGATGGCGCCGCTAAGCACTTCGTCGGCCTGTTCGCACAGGATGGCGACGAATTCATCGCCCGACAGGCGCGCCACCGTATCGCTTTCGCGCAGGCTGGCCTGCAATCGCGTGGCGATGGTTTTCAGCAGCAGGTCGCCGGCCTTGTGTCCGAGGCTGTCGTTGACGAACTTGAAACGGTCGAGGTCGATCAACAGCACCCACAAGGCGCGGTTCTTGCGGCGCGACAGGGCCATCGCCTGCGCCAGGCGGTCGCGCAGCAGCGCGCGGTTGGGCAAACCCGTCAGTACGTCGTGGTGGGCGATGTGCTGGATTTGCTGCTCGGCCAGCTTGCGCTCCGTGATTTCGGAACCCGTGCCCCGGTAGCCGCGAAATTCACCGAGCTCGTTGAACAGCGGTTCGCCATTGATGCTGAACCAGCGCAGCTGGCCGTCGCGGTCCTGCATCGCATATTCGAGGTTGGAAAAGGGCAGGTGCGCTTCCAGGTTGGCGATATGCTGCTTGCCCCAGCGCGAATTGCGCATCTCCGCGTTGTTGTCCCAGCGCGTCATGCCGATGAAGCGTTCCAGCGGCATGTTCGACTTGTCCGTGAAACCGCTGGTGATGTGGGTGAAGCAGAAATGGGCGTCCTGTTCCCAGTACCAGTCCGAGGACAGGGCCAGCAGGCGGCGGAAGCGCTTTTCGCTTTCCTGCAAGGCGCGCTCCGTGCGCTGGCGCGCCCGCACGTCGGCGCTGAGCAGCTCGTTGCTGCGCTTGAGGTCGGCCGTGCGCTGCTCCACCAGCAGTTGCACGCGGCGCGAGCGCTGTGTCAGCGACTGCACGAAGGCGGCCGTCAGCAAGCTGAACAGCAAGCCCGTGATCAGGGTAAACAATGAGCCCAGATGGTCGGCCAGGAAGGGGCGCGGATGGGCCACCACGCGCACGTGCCAGGGCCGGCCGGCGGAGGTGAAGGCCCGGTCATAATGGCTGTGGTAGGCAAAGTGCAGCCAGCGGGGCAAGGACTCCCAGGCGCCGCCCGGCTCGTCGACGGGCGCCTGGCCGTGGCGGAAGATCAATTGGCGCGGGTCGGCGCCGGCGTCGGCGTAGACACTGAGTTCAAGCTGCGAGTCGCCCAGCAGGTCGGCGCCGGCAAGGATTTTCTGCACCAGTTCCCCGGCGCGCACGATGACGGCCGTATCGCCGATCAGCGCCGCGCGCCGCTGCGCTATCGTTTGCAGGGGCACGCCGTGGCGGTACACGGGACGCACGATGACGAAGCCCCGTTGCGGCCCTTGCGCCAGGGCCAGCAGACCGGTGGCGGTGGTCTGGCCGCTGATGATCGCCTGTTCCAGCGCGCGCGCCAGCACGCCGCTCGGGCTGACGTTCAGGCCGAAGGCGGGGCCGTTGCCCTGCAAGGGTTCGAGGTAATCGACCACCAGGTAGCTGGCGCGCGTGGTGGCGGGCACGACGACGCCATCGCGCATTTCCGTCATGGCGTAGCCGGGCACGATGCGCCGCAGTTCGGCCTCGAATGCAGGGCGCTGCGCATGCGGCACGATGCGGTGGAAATTGAAGGCCTGGATGAAGGGGTGGCGCTGCAGCAGCGGCGTGGTGAAATCGTGGAACTGTTCGCGCGTGACGGGCACGACGGCGGCAAACAGCTGGTTCGTCGTGGTCAGCACCTCGACCGCGTCGTCGAGCCCCTGCTCGATGGCGGCCACCCTGGCGCCGGCGCGCTGCTGCAGGCTCAGGCCCATCTTGTCGTATTCAAGCTGGCTGATGGCGGCAAACAGCACGGCCGTCACGCTGACACCGCAGGCAAAGGTCAGCGCGGCCGCGGCGGAAATCGACAATGGCAGGCGGCCACGCAGCATGGTTTTTCCTATCTCACTTCATGGACACATGGGTTCGGCGGCGCCTGCCGGCCCCACGCAGGCCGTAGTTTGTCATAAACCACTTCCATCATGCGAATTTTGCACCAAATCACTGCTAATAAGCAACAACATCTATGACGGGGGAAGACGACTTTCAGTCGCTGCCCGCGCCTGACTGGCGGCGCAGGCGCCATAACTGCCATGCCGGCAGCCAGCGGTTCAGGAAAGACAGGCCGGCCATCCGGCGCCAGCGCACCAGGCGCACCATGCGCATGGCGCGGCCGTCGGCGTCCTGGCCCGGCTCGGGCTTGGCGGCAAAGACGATGCGGTTATTGCCGGCGATGCCGTCGAAGTGGCAGACGGCGCCGCGGAAGGTGAGCATCAGGCGCGCCAGCATGGCGGGGTAGTGCTCGTCATAACTGAACAGGTTGGCCACCAGCACGCCGCCGGGCAGCAGTGCGCGCAGGCAGTCCGCATAGAAGCGCGCGCTGCCCAGCGCCGGCGGCAAACCCGTCTCATCATAGCCGTCGAGCAGCAGCACGTCGGCGCAGCCCGGATGCTGGCGGATATAGCTGACGGCGTCCGTCTCGATGACGCGCAGGCGCGCATCGTCGGGCGGCAGCATGAACTGCTCGCGCAGGGCGATCACGTCGGCGCGCAATTCCAGCACCGTGATGCGCGTGTCGGGCAGGTGGCGGTGGCAGAATTTCAGCAGCGAGCCGCCGCCCAGGCCCACCATCAGGATGTGCCGCGGGCGCGGCACGAACAGGGTAAAGCACATCATGGCGCGTGCGTAGCGCAGCAGCAGATGGTCGGGGCGCGACAGCAGCATTTCGCTCTGGATCATGCCGGGCTGGAATTCCAGGCGGCGCCGGTCGCCACAGGTATGCACCTGCGGGGCAGGCGGGGTGGTGCTTCTGTTTTCCGGCATGGGACGACTTCGCTGAGTGGACTGGGGGAGATGCTTTGTTGCATTCAGAGAAATCTGATAAGCTCCCGTGAGCATACCCGATTAATCCGCGCCGAGCATGCGTATATGTATATGCATACGGCGCGCGGCGGCACGGCTGCGCAGTCGGGCACCATGGAGACAAGCATGTTTTTGGACCACCCCATCATTACGGCGACGAACAGTTTTACGGAGCCTGACCGCATCGAGCGGTTGACGCGCGTGTACGGCTACGCGGCGGCGCTGGCCGACCAGGCCGGCAATGTCGGTTTCATTGAAAAAGTGGCGCAAATCCACGACCACAAGGGTACCCTCATCGTCTTCTGGCACGAAGTTCCCAGCGAAGTGGAAAAGCAGTATTTCGTGCAGGCCTGGGCCAGCAAGGTCGGCGACGGCAGTACCAATGTCGAGCACGAAATCTGAGCTGGCGTGCCGCGCCTGCGCGGCGACGGCGTAGCCCATGGATATCAAGACCCTGGTACTGGCCCTGGCGCTCGGCAACCTGAGCCTGTGCGCGGCCCTGTTCTTCTTCGAGTACGAGCGCAAGAAGTCGCTCAGCATGTCCACCTGGGCGGTGGCCAAGCAATGCCAGGCCGTGGCCTGGTGTCTGCTGTATTTCCGCGGCGTGCTGCCCGATTCCCTCTCCATCTTGCTGGGCAACAGCCTGCTGTTTGCCGGCATGGCGCTGGACGCGGGCGCGCTGTGGCAGGCGGCCGGGCGCAGCGGTTGGCGCCGCTATGTCTTGCCGGCGCTGGGTGTGTCGGTGGGGCTGTTTGCCGCCTGTTATCTGTTCGACGTGGCGCCGCTGCTGCGCAGCGCCGGCGGTTCGCTGATCGTGGCCGGTTTCTTCCTCGCCGGTGTGGCCGCGCTGTGCCTGAAATGGCGCGAGGCGAGCATGCTGCGCCGCTTCCTCGTCGTCAGCATGGGTCTGCTGTCCTTGCTGATCGCCGCGCGCGGCGTGCTGGCCGCCACGATCCCGGCTTTTGACGCGGAGCTGCTGCAGCTGGCCGGCTTCGGCGCCCTGTACCTGATGATGCTGACGAACGCCTTCGGCTATTTGCTGCTGTCGCGTGAAAAACTGGGCGGCGAGCTGGCGCGCCTGGAAGTGCTCGACGCGGCCACGGGCGTGCCGAACCGGCGCGGCTTTTACCAGGCGCTGGCGCCGTGGATGGCGCTGGCGCGCCGGCCCGGCTTGCCCACGGCGCTGGTGGTGCTCAATATCGACCACTTCAAACGAGTCAACGACAGCTATGGCCATCCGGTCGGCGATGCGGTGCTGAAAACCATCGTCGACACCTGCCGCCAGCAGTTGCGCGACAGCGACCTGATGGGCCGCTTGGGCGGCGCCGAGTTCGCCATCCAGCTGCCGCGCACGACCCTGGCCGATGCGCTGATGGTGGCCGAGCGCATCCGCGCCGCCGTCGAAGTGCTGCCCGTCAAGACGGAGCGCGCCGTGCTGCAACTGACGGCCAGCCTGGGCGTGACCACCATCCGCGCCGAAGACAGCACCGTCAGCCTGTTCAAGCGGGCCGACGAAGCGCTGCAATCGGCCAAGCAGGCGGGCCGCAACAGGGTCGTCGAGGCGCAGGGCGCCAGCACCCTGGACGTATAAGTCAGCCTACTTTTTATCAGCTTACTTTTTGCGCGAGCCCAGCCAGCTCGGTTCTTTGCCGCATTCCTTGGGCAGGAACAGGGCATCGAGGCCCGGATCGCAGCGCCGGTCAGGCGCCTTCATCGGCTCGACGGTCAGCCATTCGCTCTTGGGCAGTATCTTTTCTTCGCGTGGCGCCACGGGTGGCGCGGGCGGCAGGCTGTCTTGCCAGCGTGACTCCGCGGCAGGCGCGGGCGGAGTGGCCCAGTTCGCGTCAACCTGCGCTTCGGGCGCTGGCGGCGTGTCCGCATGAGCGGCGGCGCACAGCAAGCTGCTGGCGAAGATGAGCGTGCGCATGGCTGTGCTGTTTATTGAAATCATGGTCTGTCCTTGGTCGGTGCCGCGAGGGCTGGCTCTGCATTATGACGCCAGCCGGAAGCAAAAACACAAGAAAATTGCAACGGCATGTTACCAAAGGGACTATAGTTACTGATAGCAAGCAGGTGCACTGCAGCAAGGTGATTGAAAGGTGAGCGCGGCGCGGGGCGCCGGCACCCGAGCATGTGCATTCCCTAACTTTAATTTAAGCTAGGCAAGTTATGCTATGGCATGCACGCCAGGCTGTCCTTTGCCGTTCGCACCGCAGTTCCCCTTTTTTTACTCTTGCCAGGCCCATAATGAAAATGCTCAAATCCCTGCCTGTATGGCCGCTTGCCGCCCCGATTGCCGGTTGGCTGTTCCTGTTCGGTTCCACCTTCAATCTTGGCGGCGCCTACCAGATACTGCTGGTGGCTGGCCTGATCGGCAGCGTGCTGGCCGCCGTGTACCACGCGGAAGTGGTGGCCCATCGCATCGGCGAACCGTATGGCACCTTGGTGCTGGCGCTGGCCGTGACCCTGATCGAGGTGGCGCTGATCGTCTCGCTGATGCTGGCCGGCGGACCGGAAACGACGGGCCTGGCGCGCGACACCGTGTTTGCCGCCATCATGATCATTTTGAACGGCATCGTCGGCATCTGCCTGTTGCTGGGCGCCGGGCGCCATCGCGAGCAGACCTTCGGCCTGCTGGGCGTGAGCGCGTCGCTGGCCACCCTGGCGGCGATTGCCGTTCTGACCCTGGTGCTGCCGAACTACACCTCGAGCGCCGCCGGTCCTTTCTACAATTCCAGCCAGCTGATTTTCATCGCCGTGATCTCGCTGGTGCTGTATGGCACCTTCGTGCTGGTGCAGACGGTGCGCCACCGCGACTACTTCCTGCCCAAGGAAGCCGTCGGTGATGAAGAGGTGCATGCGGCGCCGCCCACGCCCACGGTCGCCTGGGTCAGCGCCGGCGCGCTGCTCGTGTGCCTGGGCGCAGTGGTGCTGCTGGCCAAGTCGCTGGCGCCCGCGCTGGAGACGGCGATTGCCGCCATGGGCGCGCCGAAAACCCTGGTCGGCATCGTCATCGCCGCCATCGTGCTGCTGCCCGAAGGCCTGGCCGCCGTGCGCGCCGCGCGTGCGAACCGTTTGCAAACGAGCCTGAACCTGGCGCTCGGTTCCGCGCTGGCCAGCATCGGCCTGACGATACCCGCCGTGGTGGTGGTGTCGCTGGCCACGGGCCTGACGATTACCCTGGGACTCGACATCAAGTCGACGGTGCTGTTGCTGCTGTCGCTGATGGTGGCCACCCTGTCGCTGGGCACGGGGCGCACCACGGTCATGCAGGGCACGGTGCACCTGGTGATTTTTGCTGTCTATCTGTTCACCACCATCGTGCCGTAGAACACCTGTCAAAACCTACTGCGCGTCGGAATTTATGGTTTGCGATGCTCACTGTACCTTCGTACAGTTGCGCGTCTCAACCACAACTTCCTTCCGCTCGCTACGGTTTTGTCAGGTGTTCTTGAGCGTTACCGTTGCTCGCCGTTTTGTCACAATCCTGTCACGCCGCTGTCATACGATGGGGGTAGTGTGGTAGGATTTTTAAATCGTTTAAATGATTTATATAGTTTAGCAACTGAGTTTGCCAACTTTTGCAGTTGGCATTGCAATGACAAGACAAGAGGCCAGTATGTATGCAGCGGTGGACCTGGGGTCCAACAGTTTTCGTTTACACGTCGGCAAGCATGATGGCGACACGATCCGCGTGGTCAAGAGCGTGCGCGACCCGATACGCCTGGCCGCCGGTCTGGACGCCAATGGCGACCTGACCGAAGCGGCCATGCAGGGCGCGCTGGCTTGCCTGCAGCGCTTTCGCGCCATCCTCGCCGGCTTTGAGCTCGATGCCGTGCGCGTGGTGGCCACGTCGGCCATGCGCGTGGCGCGCAACGGCGCCGTCTTCCTGCCGCTGGCCGAGCAAGCCATCGGCCATCCGATCGAGATCATCTCGGGCGAGGAAGAGGGGCGCCTGATCTACATGGGCGTGGCCAATGCGCTGGCCATACCCGGCGAACGCCGGCTGGTGATGGACATCGGCGGCGGATCGACGGAACTGATACTGGGGCGCGGCAACGATATCGAGCGGGTGGAGTCGTTCAGCCTGGGCACGGTCAAGCAAAGCCTGTCGTTCTTCATCGGCGGACGCATCGACGCGCCGTCGTTCGAGGCCGCCATTTTGTCGGCGCGCAGCCACTTCGAGGATGCGGCGCCGCCGTATCATCCGCAGCACTGGAAGACGGCTTACGGCTCTTCCGGCACCATCCGCACCATCGCCGACATCATCGCCCGCAACAAGCTCGGTGACGGCTTGCTTACGAGCGTCAGCCTCGACGCGCTGGCGCGCCGCTTCATCGAACTCGGTCACACCAGCCGCATCGACATGCCCGGCTTGCGCCCCGACCGCGCCAGCACCATCGTCGGCGGCCTGGCCATTTTGATCGGCCTGTTCCGCGAACTGGCCATTCCCGCGATGACGCCGATCGAGGCGGGCTTGCGCATGGGCGTGATGTGGGATTTGTACCTGCGCTCGACCAAGCGCGACCGCCGCGAGCAGTCGGTGCAGGGCTGCATGGAGAAATTCCACATTGACCAGCAGCGCGCCGGCCGGGTGGCCGAGCAGGCGCTGGCCATGTATGCGCAGCTCAAGCCCACCTCCGACGCCCTGGTGAAATGCCTGCGCTGGAGCAGCCTGCTGCACGAAGTGGGCCTGGCCGTGTCGCAGACGGGCTACCACAAGCACGCCTCCTACATCGTGGAAAACGCCGACTTGCCAGGTTTTACCACGCGCGAACAGAAGACCATGAGCCGCTTGATCCTGGCGCAGAAGGGCAACTTGCGCAAGATCGGCGAAGTGCTGTCCGACCCCGACTTCGCCAAGGCCGTGCTGGCCCTGCGCCTGTCGATTCTGCTCATGCATGCGCGCATCGAAGCCGATTTCAGCGAACTGCGCCTGCGCATGAAGAGCCGCATCGAGCTCGATATCAAGCGCGGCTGGGTGGCGCACCATCCTACCGTGTCGTTCTGGATCGAGAAGGAGCAGGAATTCTGGGACGAGGTGGGAGTCGATTTCACCATCCGCGCCAGCGCATAGTGGGTCATTGCGCCATGCCGTACGCATGGCTTGATGTGCAGCAAGCAATATTTTTAAAAACAGTATATATTGTTTATATTATTTACTAGATTGGAAAATCCATGACCAAAACCGTCCCAGCGAAAAAAGCCGACAGCGCACCCGTATCGATGTTTCCCACCAGCGCTTCGATCAATGCGGCAGCGGCCAAGGCCGCGCCAGCCGCCAAGCCGGCAGCCAAGCCAGCCGTGAAGCCTGCGGCCAAGCCGGTGGCAAAAGCCGCCGTCAAGCCGGTGGCCGCCAAACCGGCCGCCGTCAAGCCTGTCGCCGCCAAGCCTGTGGCGGCGAAACCAGTAGCAGCCAAGGCGCCTGCCGCCAAGCCTGCGGCCAAGGCCGTCGTCGCCAAAGCCGTTGCGAAGCCCGCCGCCAAGGCCATCGCCAAGCCTGCAGCGAAAGCCGCCGCCAAACCGGTAGCGAAACCGGTGGCCAAAGCGGCCGCCAAGCCTGCGCCAGCGAAAAAAGCGCCGGTCGCCAAGGTCGCCGCCGTCAAGGAAAAAGCCCGCAAGCCGAAACTCGTGCGCGACAGCTTCACCATGCCGGAAGCGGAATATGAAGTGCTGGGCCAGGTGAAAAAAGCCTGCCTGAAGGCCGGTTTCGAGATCAAGAAAAGCGAATTGCTGCGCATCGGCGTGGCGCTGATCAGCCAGATCGACCTGGCCACCCTGCAAAACGTGCTGGCCGGCTTGCCGCAGCTGAAAACGGGCCGTCCGAAGAAGGACTGAGGGCGCGGGCAGGGGCCGCCCCCTGCCTGGCCGTTCTGGTTTACCATGGGGCCTGTGATAGTTCCCCCATGGTTGCCATGTCAGAAGATACAGAGATCGAACGCGCCGGCTTCGTCGAGCGCGCCATCGTCCGCCACCAGGCGGGCGTTGCTACCCCCGCCATCGACCACGTCGCCGAGGAAATCCCCGTCGCGCTGGTCTTCAATGGCATTTCCCACGTCGTCATGATGGCCACCCCGCGCGATCTGGAAGCGTTCGCATATGGCTTCGCGCTGACGGAAGGCGTGGTCGCTTCCGCCGATGCCATCTTCGACTGCGAAGTGTTCCTGCGCGCAGATTCGGCCGAAGTGGCGTTGAGCATCGCCCAGGAAGATTTTGTGCGCCTGAAGGACCGGCGCCGCCAGCTGACGGGCCGCACGGGCTGCGGCGTGTGCGGCATCGACAGCATCGACATGCTCGACTTGCAGCCGCAAGCGCTGCCGCCGTCCCTGATCCGCGTCGACTTGCCGGCCGCATTGGCGCGCGCATCAAGCGGCTTGCGCGAGCACCAGGCGCTGATGCGGGAAACGGGCGGCGTGCACGCGGCCGCGTGGTGCACGCCCGACGGCGATATCGTGCACGTGTTCGAGGATGTCGGCCGCCACAATGGCCTCGATAAACTGATCGGCCATCTGGCGCTGCACGATATCGACATGCGGCGCGGCTTCGTCTTCCTGTCCAGCCGTGGCAGCTACGAGCTGGCGCGCAAGGCGGCGCGCATGCGGATCCCGCTGCTGGCGACGATTTCCGCCCCCAGTTCACTGGCCATTTCCATCGCCACGCAGGCGGGCATGAAGCTGGTGGGTTTCTGCCGCCAGGATGCCTACGTCGATTACACGCCAGCCATCACGCTTTAACTTCACTGCGTTGCAGCAGCACGGGCACGGACTTTGACGTGGGCGTGCCGGCGCCGTCGGCCGTGCTGGCCAGCGGCACCAGCGCGTTCGTCTCGGGGTAATACGCGCCCAGGGAGCCGCGCGGGATGTCGTAGGCGACGAGCCGGAAACCGTCGGCGCGGCGCGCCACGCCATCGTCCCAGGCGCCGATCAGGTCCACCAGCTCGCCATCGGCAAAGCCCAGCATGGCGATATCTTCCGCGTTGGCGAAGACCACCTTGCGCGTGCCGTACACGCCGCGGTAGCGGTCATCCATGCCGTAGATGGTGGTGTTGTACTGGTCGTGCGAGCGCGTGCTCATCAACACCATCAGGCGTTCGCCGTGGCGCGCTCTGGCGCGGTGCAGCGGCGTATCGAGGTCCAGCGGAGCGACGAGGAAGCTGGCCTTGCCGCTGGCCGTCTTCCACACGCGCTCGCGCGAAGCCACCGTCAGATGAAAGCCGCCCGGCTGCGCCACCCTGGCGTTGTAGTCGTAAAAGTCGTCAAACACCTTTTCGATGTCGTCGCGGATACGCGCATAGTCGGCTGCATACGCGCGCCAGTCGACCAGGCCGCTGCCCACCGTCGCTTCGGCCATGCCGGCCACGATGGCCACTTCCGAGCGCAGCTGCGGCGAAGCGGGCGCATTGCGGCCGTACGAGATATGCACCATGCTCATCGAGTCTTCCACCGTCACGCCCTGCGCCACGCCGTGCTGCAGGTCGATTTCCGTGCGCCCCAGGGTGGGCAGCAGCAGGGCTGCCTTGCCGACGACCAGGTGGCTGCGATTGAGCTTGGTGGCCACCTGCACCGTCAGCGCGCACTGGCGCAGGGCGGCAAAGGTCAGCGGCGTGTCCGGCGTGGCGGCGGCGAAATTGCCGCCCAGCGCGATGAACACTTTTACCTCGCCGCGCCGCATCGCTGCGATGGTGGCCACCACGTCGTGGCCATGCGCGCGCGGTGGCGCGAATCCATACACCTGGCCCAGACGGTCGAGGAAGGCCGCCGTCGGCTTTTCCTCGATGCCCACCGTGCGGTCGCCCTGCACGTTGGAGTGGCCGCGCACGGGGCACAGCCCTGCACCGGGCTTGCCGATCTGCCCGCGCAGCATCATCAGGTTCGACAGCATGCGGATGGCCGCCACGCTGTGCTTGTGCTGCGTCAGGCCCATGCCCCAGGTGGCGATGATGCGCTGGCCATGAATAAAAACGTCCGTCAGCGCCTCGATCTGCGCGCGCGCCACGCCCGATTCTGCCACGAGCAATTGCCAATTCTCTGCGCGCAAGTCGTCGCGGAAGGCGTCGAAGCCGCTGCAGTGCTCAAGAATGAAAGCGTGGTCGATGACGGCGGGCTTGCCTGCCGCCTGCGCCGCATCGTCATGCTCGACGACCCTCTTGGCGACGGCCTTGATCAGGGCGAAGTCGCCGCCCAGGGTGGGCTGGACGAACAGGCCGGCCAGGCGCGTGCTGCCCAGGGTCGCCATTTCCAGCGCGCTTTGCGGGTCCATGAAGCGCTGCAAGCCCCGCTCGCGCAGGGGATTGATGGAGACGATGCTGCCGCCGCGGCGTGCGCAGTCGCGCAGTTCGCCCAGCATGCGCGGGTGGTTGGTGGCGGGATTCTGGCCAAAGATGAGGATGGTGTCGGCCAGTTCGAAGTCGGCCAGGGTTACCGTGCCCTTGCCGATGCCGACAGTGGCCGGCAAGCCGCGGCTGGTCGCCTCGTGGCACAGGTTGGAGCAGTCGGGGAAGTTATTGGTGCCGTACAGGCGCGCCATCAGCTGGTACAGAAAGGCCGCTTCGTTGCTGGCGCGGCCCGACGTATAGAACGCGGCCTGGTTCGGGTCGGGCAGGGCGCGCAGGTGGCGGCCCACGAGGGCATAGGCGTCGTCCCAGGAGATCGGCACGTAGCGGTCGCTGGCAGCGTCGTACACCATCGGTTCCGTCAAACGGCCGTGCTGCTCGAGCGCGTAGTCCGATTGCTCCAGCAGCTGCGTGACGGTATGGCTGGCGAACAGTTCCGGGCCGGCGCGGCGGCTGGTCGCTTCGGCGGCGACGGCCTTGGCGCCGTTTTCGCAAAAGGCAAACGTGGAAGCGTGGTTGCGGTCGGGCCAGGCGCAGCCGGGACAGTCAAAACCGTCGGGCTGGTTTTGCGCCAGCAGCGCCTTCAGGTTCTCGGGCGCGACGCGCTCCTGGCGCAGGCTGATGGCCACGTGTTTCAAGGCGTCCCAGCCGGCGGCGGGCTTGGTGTAGGGCGTGATGTGGACGGCGTCGGTGTCTTTCATGGGCTCTTTTGGCTGGGCGAGTGTGGTAATTATGCACGATCCCCGAATGACATTGACTTGCGTCACGGAAATGACATTCGGCTGTCATTTTCCTGACATATTAGACAAGTACGCTGGAGTCGTCTTGATCACAGGGATGAAACCATGCAGAACATAATCGCATCAAACGAAGCCAAGGCCCGTCCGGTCCAACTGGTGCTGAGCCAGGCCACTACCGCGGCGGAAGTGCGCGAAGTCCAGCGTTTGCGCTACAAGGTGTTTATCGAAACCATGGGCTTGACGTCGCTGGCCAACGCCGATGGCCTCGACAGCGATGAATTCGACGCGCACTGCGACCACCTGATCGTGCGCGATGCCGATACCCTGAAAGTGGTGGGCACCTACCGCGTGCTGAGCGCGGCCAAGGCGGCCAAGATCGGCCGGCTGTATTCGGAAAACGAGTTCGACCTGAGCCGCCTGAAGAATCTGCGCGGACGCATGGTCGAAGCGGGCCGCGCCTGCATCCACCCGAAATACCGGGGCGGCAGCGTGATCATGCTGCTGTGGTCTGGCCTGGCCGAGTACATGCGCCGCGAGCGCTGCGACTACCTGGTCGGCTGCGCCAGCATCAGCCTGGCCGATGGCGGGCATAACGCCGTCGCCGTGTACCAGGCGCTGGCGGAGAAGCACATGGCCCCAAGCGAATACCGCGTCACGCCGCACCTGCCTTTCCCCATCCACCAGGTGGAAGCGGCGCACAAGCCGCAGGTGCCGCCGCTGATCAAGGGCTATCTGCGTTCGGGCGCCTGGATTTGCGGCGAACCGGCCTGGGATCCTGATTTCGAAAGCGCCGACATGTTCATGATGATGCCGCTGGCGAATCTGGACGAGCGCTATGCGCGCCATTACGGTGTGGTGCCTGGCTAAGACCGACGCCGGGAAGTGAGGCCTGCAGCTGGCTGGCCAGGGCCTGCACGGCGCTGCGCAAGCCGGTGTCCGCGCTGTCGTGCGGCAGCAGTTCAAGCAGGAAGCGCAGCGGCGCCGTGATCGTTTCGGGTTCGCCGATGCTGCCGTGGCGCCGCACGGCGTCGTGGTACAGGGCCAGGAAGGCGGCGCGCGCGGGCGCGTCGAAGGGCTGGCCTTCCGGTACTTGCCACAGGGCCGCCAGCAGGGCGGCGCGCACGGGGGCGCCGGCGTCGATGGCGCGGTGTTCGTCCGCGTGGCGCTGGCGCGCATAGGCGATGGCGTCGTGCAGCAAGTCGCCCAGCTGCGGATCGAGCGCGCGCCAGGCGCCGCCGTCGCCATGGGCTTTCAGCAGCAGGGCGCCCGCCAGCACCTGGAAAATCAGGTCGCAGTCGGCCACGCCGCTGCGCCGCCGCGCTTCTTCCAGCGCGGCCAGGCAGGCATCCGTCATGGCGCGCAGTGCCGGCGCGCCGGAGCTTCCTTCGGTGCAGGCCAGGCGCGCCTGCAAGGCCCAGTAGCGTCCCAGCAGGGCCAGACGCTGCGCCGTGGGCGCCAGCGCCACCAGCAGGTCGATATGCTGTTTTCCATCCTGCAGCAACTGGCGTCCCTGCGCCATATCGGGCACGGCCGGCACCTCGATGCCGGCGCCCGCATCGAGCCCGCACAGGGCCGCGCCCTGGCGTATCTCCAGTTCCGCCCAGTGCGCCAGCGCGCGCAAGCCCACCTTGCCGTCGGCCGCGCTGTGCGCCGCCCGATAGTGTTCGATGGCGCGCAGGGTGTTCTCCAGGCCACCGAGGCCGGCGCGCGCGGCGGCCATGTTTTCGCGGATGTCGGCGCAGCCGAAGAAGCGCGCGCGCACGGCTTCCTCGATGCTGCCCAGCTTTTCCTCGATGGCCGCGCGGCGCGCAGGATCGGCGCCCGCCAGGCGCGCGTGCAGGGTTTCCAGGTCGGCCAGCAAGTGGCCGTGGTAGTGGTAGTCGGGCGCTTGCCAGGGGCGGCTCTGGGTATTCGGAAAGCGGTAGCGGTCGTCGCCATACGCCTGGTAGGCGCCCCAGGTGTTCGAGGCAGGGAACTGCAGGTAGGCCGCTTCGCGCGCCAGGCGCACGGCGTCGCCGAAGTATTCGCCGCTCAGCATGGCGTGATAAAAGCTGTGCGCGAAGATGCTGGCCGCCTGGTCGTCGATGCGCCAGCCAGCCGCGATCACCGCCTGCGAGCCCATTTCGATGAAGGCCGTGGCCAGGCTGGCGGCCAGTTTCGACCACGGTGCGATGGCGTCCGGGCGCATGTCGCCCAGGTGGCAGCAATTGATGAAGACGAATTGCGGCACGCGCTTCAATTTACCCACCTGCGCCGCCGTCAGCCGCGTCTTCGGTCCCAGCACCAGGCCCGTATGGGCGATGCCGGGGCCGGCCACTTCGCCGTGGCCGGCCAGGTGGATGGCGAAATAGCGCTCGTCGAACAGGTGCACCAGCACGCGCTGCGCCTGCGGGCGCAGCAGCTCGCGCACCTGGTAGCCGTACGCGCCGAACATGCGCGCCACGTCCTGCGCCTCGGCTTGCGCGCCGGGCAGCTCGGGCAGGCCGGAATCGGTGTCGCCGATCACCAGCACGCTGTTGCTGGGCGGGCTGACGGCGGGCGGCTGCTCGCGCAGGCTGGCCAGCTGGCGGACCATGCCGATGCGCGTTGACAGCGGGCTTTCCTCGCTGCCCGCCTCGTCGCGCATCAGCTCCCACGGATAGATGGCGGCGCTCTGGTCGACGGCCAGGATCAGGCCGCGCATCTCGGGGATGGCCGCCTTCAGGCCATTGGGCAGCATCAGTTCGTACAGGGCGCGCGACAGGCCCGGCTGGTCGGTGGTGTTGTCGGTGGCGTCCATGATCAGGCCATCGACGGCTTGCCGCTGGTTCGGCTCTTCGTCGACGCTGTTGTGGGCGCGGTCCGTCAGCACGGTGAAGCGCAGGGCGCCGGAGAGGTCTGCGGCGACGATCTGCACGCGGCGCCAGCCATTGTCGCCGCTCAGGCTGGGCAGGATGCGCCGGTAGCCGCCCGGGCTGTGGCGGATGCGCCGCTCGAACGTGAAGCTGCCCTGGTAGCGCGCCTCGGCCATGATCTGTTCGATGGCCACGGCGGCGGCGATGGCGCGCGCCTCGGACTGTTCGTAGATGGCGATGTGGCCGATGCGGCATGCCATGCCCGCGTCTTCCAGGCGCCGGTTGGCGCTGCGCGCGCCATCGATCAGGGCGCGCGCGCACAGGGCGATGCTCAAGCCGCCATAGCCGGATCCGGACAGCAGGCTGGCCACGCGCAAGCCGTGTTCGCCCATCGGCGGCGCGGCCACATGGCCGGCGGCGCGCACCTGCAGGCACACGCACGCGTATTCGAGCAGGCCGCCGGCAAAGGCGCGCGCCAGTTCGCCCGGCGTCAGTTCGCCCAGCGCGCCCAGGCCGATGACGATGGCGCCGCCGGGCCGGCGCGCCGCGTCGGGCTGCAGCACCACGAGGGCGGAGTCGGGACGCTGCGGAAAGCGCCCCAGCGCGTGGATTTCCTGCAGCTTGCCGGCCAGCAGGCGGTCGAGAAAGCTCATGCTGCCGCGCAGCGATTCGGAGGCGTAGCAGCCGCTCATGACGGGCGCGTCGGCCGAGGCCATGCTGCCGTGGATGAGGGATAGGCTCAGCTGGGGGGCGCGGCTTTCCGGCGCGCTGGCGGGGCCGGCGGCGCCGATGGCCGCGTCGAGCAGTTCCTGCGGCTGCGGGTACAGCGGCGTGGCGTCGGGGGCGTATGGATGGAAGCGGGGCGGTATGCCGCCGGGCGCGTGCGGCGGGTGGCGCGGCAGGGCGGCGGCCTGGCCGCTGTCGAGCAGCTGCGCGATGGCCGGGTAGTAGTCCTTTTGCAGCAGCAGGTCGCCGTGCGCCACCGGCAGGTAGCAGGCCGCCACGCCGTCCGGCACCGCACCTTGCCAGGGCGTGCGGCCATCGCCGTCCGGTGACCAGGCCGTCTCGATGCCGCCGTCGCGCAGGCGCAGCGCCACCGGCGTGGCGGCGCAGCCGGCCAGGTAGCTGCAATGGCGCGCGTCGAGCGGGGCCGCTTCCAGCAGGGCCACGGTGGCGCGCGCGGCGGCCAGCGCCTGGGCTTCGGGCGCCTGCCAGCCGCCGGGCAGGCCCGCTTTAACATCGCCGGCGGCCAGCCGCGCCCAGGCCTCGGCATCGAAGTAGTCGATGCCGCCCGCCTGCGGCCACGGCAGCATGTCCAGCACGCCGGGAAAGGCGCGCACGAAGCCGAGGAACTGGCGCCGCGTGTGCTTCCAGCCTATCCAGCAGGCCAGCATCTGCACCAGCCGGTCGCGTCCCAGCAGCACTTGCACCATCGCCTGCGTGCCGCGGTTGGCCGTGCCCACCTGCAGCAAGCGGCTGCCGGGCAGGGCGCCGAAGCGCTGCCAGCGGTCCTTCAGGGCCAGGCGCGCCACCAGCCCGCCCATGCCGTGGGCGACGATGCGCAACGCTTGTCCGCGCTGTTCCGCGTCGCGCATGGCGTCGTCGAGCACGGGCAGGAAGGCGTTGCTGGAGTGCTGCAGCGACAGACGCCAGTCATAGGTAAAGGGCCGCACTTCCTGGCTTTGCGCGAGAAAACGGGCAAACGGTTCGTAGCAAGATTCGATCCAGCCGGCGCTGACGATGTGCGGCTGGCCCACGGCCAGGCGTTCGATGCGCCCTTCGACCAGGTTGACGGGGTCGAACCAGATGCGGTTGCTGCCCACTTGCAGGTGGCTGCCCATGATGTCGGGCAGCAGCAGCACGATCGGTGCGTGCGCGCGCCGTTTCGGCACTTCGCCGCCGCGCGCCAGCGGGCCGTGTTCGATGCCGGGCAGCGGCAGGTAGGCCGTCTCGTCGCCGGTGAGCGCCTGCACGGCGGCCTGGCCCGACGGCGCGCGCTCGAAGTAGTTCAGGTGGTGCGCGTGCGGCCCGCGCAGCAGCAGTTGCCGTACCGGCGTGCTGCGCGTGGCGCCGCCGGCCATCGAGGCGCAATTGACCACCAGGTCGTTCTGCCCGCCGTACAGCTGGTCGTCGAGGCAGTCGCCCAGCCAGCCCAGCAAGCCATCGCCGCTGCACGCGCCGGCCAGCACATGCAGCGGGCTGGCCACGCGCACGTCGGGCGCGTTGAGCAGCGCCACCAGGGGCGAGTCGGGCATCATCGCTTCGAGGCCCGGCAGGATGCGCGCGTCGCAGCGCTGCCGCACCACGGCCAGCAGGAAAGCCATGGCGCCGTCGGGTACGCCGCCGTGCAGCAGCAGATTGAACATCACGCTGGCCCAGCGGTCGAGCCGGCCCGACATCAGGGTGGTGCCGCGCGCCGGGCAGGCCACGCGCACGAAGCGGGCGACGCGGATGGCGCGCGTTTTCAGTTCCACGCTCAGTGCGCGCAGGCGCGCCGCATCCGCGTCGTGGCCGGCGCGTGCGCCCAGCCGCGCCTGCGCCGTGAAGTGGTCGATATCGTGGCTGTTGAACGCTTCGCCGCCCACCGTGTTTTCGCTCAGCCGCTCCAGGCCGTCGCCGGCCAGGTCGACGGCGCCGCGGCTGTCGATGCGCTGCGCGCGCGCCAGCAATTCGCCCACCAGGCCGCCGCGCGAATGGCTCAGCAGGTGCAGCACGGCGCCGTGCGGCAACTGGCGCACGAGGGTCAGCGCATTCTCGATGGGGCTGTCGCTGAGGCTGCGGTGCTCATAGCCATAGATGCGGTTGCCATATTGCGCCGCCAGTTGCGGCGCCAGGCCGTTGCGCCACAGGCCGGCAAAGCTGCGCTGGGTCGACGAGGCCGTGCCGTGCAACAGCAGCAGCACCGGTTCCGGCCCGGCGGGCAGGCTGGCGACGGCCGTCATGCTGCCCGCCTCGATGCCGCAGCGGTACAGGCCCAGGCGCTGGTCCAGCTGGCGGTCCTGGAAGGCGCCCGCCGCCGCCAGGGCCGTCATGGCGGCGGCGCCGCAGCGGTACACGCGCACGGCCCGCAGCATCCAGGCGCCCAGGCCGTCGCGGCTGGCGCCGGGAGGCTGGCGCGCCGCCTGCGGACGCAAGGCCAGCCCCACTTCGATGCTGGCGGGGGCGCCGTCGCGCGCGATGGTGGCCGGCCCCAGGTAGCGTGGCAGGTCCAGGCTGCCAGCGAGCAGCGAACTGCCGTCGCACAGCAGCAGTTGCACCACGTCGTCCGCGCCGATATCGAGGGCGATGCGGCAACTGCCGATGCCGCGCGCGCCGGACAGCACGTGGGTTTCGGCATGCCAGCCGGGCGCGGCGGGGCAGTCGCCGGCATGGGCGAGGGGATCGCGCGTGAGCGTCAGGCGCAGCACGGGCGGCGCAAGAGGATCGCTGGACATGCGGTTGGGATCGCTGGTTAAAAGCTGACCTTGATGCCTGCGCGGACTATGCGTGTTGTGTCAGATCAAGTTTGAGTGGAAATGCAGGGGAGACGCTGGAGGGGGGCGTGCTGGAGCGGGAGGGCAGAGAAACGGTCAGCATGGTTTGGGCTGGGTCTCTTCGCTATCGTGCCCGGTTGTGGTGCGGTGGGCGAACTGCGCGAATTGTATGGCAAAAGTTCATGGCGCCGGGGACCTGGGTGCCTGGCATGGCATTACAACAGCGGGTATATCAATGGACTGGCGTGGCGGACAGTTCCTTCAGTTCGCGGATGGTGATGTCCGATTTTTCATGCATGCGCAATAAAATCGTTGCACCGACCGACAGTTTGCCGTGCCGAATCTTGCTGATGATGGGGGGCTGGACCTCCAGTACACGGCACAGTTCCGCATCATTTTTCAGGTTCAGCTTCTCGATCAGGGTATCGAGCAGCTTGTTGGGCACAAAACTCGATGGTTCGAGCGCACGCGCCCGGTTCATCGCTTCAATCATTTCCAGCTTCTTTTGCCGAACGTTCATTTACTCCTCCTTCAGGTTATGCAAGGGACGAGACCACTTTACGCGGTCCCGGCTATAGTTCGTCATCGCAGTACGGCTGTCCGGGTGACGTAGTACACCATTCGCGTTACAACATTGATAACCAGGCAAGTGTTTTAAATAATACTACGATAACAAAAATTGTGACAGATGGTCAGTTAAATTAACTGATTGTTTGATCAATTTGGTTGACGATTGTTGTATTTTGTAATCCGCTTTTCGTCAAAATCATGGTCCGGTCCGCCATTTCGGCGGCGGCCAGCGAATGCGTGACCATGATCGCGCAACTGCCGTTGGCCTTGATTTCGGCGCGCAGCAATTGCAGGATGCTGTGCGCCGTGTCCGGGTCGAGGTTGCCCGTGGGCTCGTCGGCCAGCACCAGCGCCGGCTTGTGGACGAGCGCGCGGGCGATGGCCACGCGCTGCATTTCGCCGCCGGACAATTGCTGCGGAAAGTCGCCGCCGCGTCCGCCCAGGCCGACCGCCTCGAGCATGCTGGCGGCACGCTCCTGGGGCAATCCGTTGAGCAACAGCGGCAGGGCCACGTTTTGCAGCAGGGTCAGGTGCGGCAAGACGTGGAAGGCCTGGAAAATAAAGCCCATGCGGGCGCGACGCAGCCGGGTCGCGGCGGCGTCATCGAGGCTGGACATGGCAATGCCGTCCACCAGGATAGGGTGCGCTTCGGCACCCGCGTCGGGCGTATCGAGGCCGGCGATCAGGTTCAGCAGTGTCGACTTGCCCACGCCCGAGTCGCCCATGATGGCGATGAATTCCCCGGCCTTGAAACGGCAGGAAATGTTGGCCAGCACGGGACGGGCGTTGGCATAGGACTTCGACAGATGGCGCAATTCGAGCATGGTGATCTTGATTAATAACGGCTATCGTAAAGGGAGGCACGCGGGGGAGAGGGGGGCCTGGGAACTGCAAAGGGGCGCGGATTGTTTGGCCGGCAATGTGTAGTATACGACAGGCTTATGCTTTTTGCTTGGCAATACCACTTTTGTGTTCACACTGCCGGTTTGACCTTAAGTTACCTGCCGCACGGCTGGCTTGCGCGGATTCCGTTATGATGGAAAAAAGTCATCGGCAAGGCGCCCGCAAACCGCTACGGCAGGGGCGGCGCGCCCGGTGGCTGACCGTGCAAGCCCTTCGTGAACCTAACATTGACGACGCCAGCCCATGACCATGCCACTTGCGCCACAGCAGTTTAATTTGTATCCCGCCAGCAACGCAGAAGCGGCCAGCGCCACTCCTGCCACGATAGCCGAGATCAGCAGCGGCCTGCTGGCACGCGATGCCTGGACGTCGCCCAAGTACCTGTACGACGCGCTCGGTTCGAAACTGTTCGAAGCCATCTGCGCCTTGCCCGAGTACTATCCGACGCGCACGGAAGCGGCCATCTTCGCCCGCCACGGCGCCGAGATCGCCCATGCCGTAGGGCCGGGCAGCACCCTGATCGACCTGGGCGCGGGCAATTGCGCCAAGGCCGCCAGCCTGTTTCCGCTGCTGCACCCGGCCCAGTACGTGGCCGTGGACATTTCCTACGATTTCCTCAGCGAATCGCTGAGCCGGCTGCAGCAGCGCTTTCCGCACATCGAAATGACGGGCCTGGGCCTGGATTTCTCCAGCCGCCTGGACTTGCCCGACAGCGTGCGCGAGGCGCGGCGATTGTTCTTCTATCCCGGCTCGTCGATCGGCAATTTTGCGCCAGAGCAAGCAACCGCCTTTTTGCGCCGCCTGCGCGCGAATGCGGACGGCGACGGCGGCCTGCTGATCGGCGTCGACCTGATCAAGGACGACGCCATCCTCGACGCGGCCTATGACGACGCCTTGGGCGTCACGGCCGCCTTCAACCTGAACATGCTGCGCCACGTGAACGGGCTGATCGGCGCCGACTTCGACGTGCGCGCGTGGCAGCACCACGGCTTTTTCAACGCCGACGAGCGCCGCGTCGAGATGCACCTGGAAGCGCGCAGTGAACAAATTGTCCACTGGAAAGGTGGTCAACGGCGCTTCGCGAAAGGCGAGCGCATCCATACGGAAGACAGCTACAAATACACGCGCGCCACCTTCGTCGGCTTGCTGGAGCAGGCCGGGTTTTCCACCGTGCAAGTCTGGACGGACCCGCAGCAGTGGTTCGCCGTGATTTACGCCAGAGTGATCCGGGATTAAGAAAGAAAAGATGCTGATCGATCATTACAACAAGGTGCGCCAACATTCGCTGCTGCTGGCCGAACCCCTGTCCGACGAGGATTGCGGCGCCCAGTCGATGCCGGACGCCAGTCCCGTGAAATGGCATCTGGCGCATACCACCTGGTTTTTCGAAACGTTTATCCTGGAAAGCATGGAAGCGGCGTTCGCGCCATTCCACCCCGCCTTCCGCGTGCTGTTCAATTCCTATTACAACGGCGTGGGCGAAAAGCACCCGCGCGCCCAGCGGGGTTTGCTGACGCGGCCCGGCATGGATGTCGTGCGCGCCTACCGGGCCAACGTCGATGCGCGCATCGCGCGTCTGCTGGCGGGCGAACTGGCGCGCGGCGAGCGTGAACGGCTGACCATGCTGCTGGCGCTGGGTCTCGAGCACGAACAGCAGCACCAGGAATTGCTGTTGACGGACGTCAAGCACCTGCTGGCGCAGAGCGCCCTGTTTCCCGCTTATCTTGACAACGCCGCTCCGCCCGCGCCGCAAGCTGCGCAGTCCACGGCCTGGCTCGCCTTCGACGGCGGCCTGGCGCAGATCGGCCATGCGGGCCATGGTTTTTGCTTTGACAATGAATTACCGCGCCATCCGCAATACGTGGCGCCGTTCGAACTGGCCAGCGCGCTGGTGACGAATGGCGAATATCTCGCTTTCATCGAGGCGGGCGGCTACCGCACGGCACATTTGTGGCTGGCCGAAGGCTGGGACTGGGTACGTAGTCAGCAGCTGGCATGCCCGCTGTACTGGCAGCGCGATGACGCCGGCCACTGGCAGGAATTCACCTTATTTGGCTTGCGTCCGCTGGACTGGCAGGCGCCGGCCACGCATCTGTCCCTGTTCGAGGCGGACGCTTATGCGCACTGGGCTGGCGCGCGCCTGCCGACGGAAGCGGAGTGGGAAGTGGCGGCGCAAGGCGTCGCCGTGGAAGTGGGCCAGCTGCATCCGGCCGCCGGCGCGCCGGGAACGGGATTGCGGCAAATGTTCGGCCACTGCTGGCAGTGGACCAGCAGCAGCTACGCGCCGTATCCCGGTTACCGCACGGCGCCCGGGGCGCTCGGCGAATACAACGGCAAGTTCATGCTGAATCAGTATGTGCTGCGCGGCTCGTCGTGCGCCACGCCGGCCGGCCATGCGCGCGCCAGCTACCGCAATTTCTTCCCGGCCGGCGCGCGCTGGCAATTTACGGGCGTCCGCCTGGCGCGCCAGGTGGAATAGCAACTTAGTGCAAGCGCAGGACAGCAGGTGAGGGCACTTTGCCACCGGCATTCTGTTCCAGCTTGAACTGGCTGACGAGGGTTTCCAGTTCGCCCGCCTGTTCATGCATGGCTGCCGCCGCCGCGGCGGCTTCCTCGACGAGGGCCGCATTTTGCTGCGTCGTCTGATCCATCTGCATGATGGCCGCATTGATTTGCTCGATGCCTTCGCTTTGCTCGTGGTTGGCGACGCTGATTTCACCGACGATGGCGCTGACCCGGCCCACGCTGGCCACCACTTCATCCATCGTGGCGCCCGCCTGGCTGACCAGTTGCGCGCCCTGATCGACCCGGCTGACGGAGTCGGCGATCAGTTCCTTGATTTCCTTCGCCGCCGCCGCCGAGCGTTGCGCCAGGTTGCGCACTTCGGAGGCCACGACGGCAAAGCCACGGCCTTGCTCGCCGGCACGCGCCGCCTCGACAGCCGCGTTCAGGGCCAGGATATTCGTCTGGAAGGCGATGCCGTCGATGACGGCGATGATGTCGACGATCTTGCGCGACGAGGCATTGATGGCGTCCATGGTGCCGATCACTTCCGCCATGGCCGAGCCGCCGCGCTGCGCGATGGCGGACGCCGAGAGGGCCAGGCTGTCGGCCTGGCGCGCATTGTCGCTATTGCTGCGCACGGTGCCCGTCAGTTCGATCATCGACGAAGCCGTCTCTTCCAGCGCGCTGGCTTGCGCTTCCGTGCGGGCCGACAGGTCGGCATTGCCGCTGGCGATCTGGCTCGACGCCACGGCGATCGTGCCCGTGCCACCGCGCACTTGTCCCACCAGCGTGGCCAGGTTGGTGTTCATGTCGCGCAGGGCCTGCAGCAACTGGCCCGCTTCATCCTTGCCGTCGGCCACGATTTTACTGCTCAGGTCGCCTCCGGCCACGGCTTGCGCCACGCGCAGGGCATACGCGATCGGCGTGGTGATCGAGCGCGTGACCCGCCAGGCAAAGAGCACGCCCAGCAGCAGCGCGGCCGTGCCCAGGCTGGCCATCAGCACATTCGCCGCGGAAATATTCTGCTTGATCTGCTGGCCGCCATGCACGACCACGCCGCGCTGGATTTCATTCAGGCGGTTCACGGATTGTTGCAATTGGTTCAGGGCGGGCAGGGTATCGTCGCGCACGTGCATGGCCGCTTCCGCGCGCTGTCCCGCCACCAGCAGCTTGTCGGCCTGGCTGAACGACACGACATAAGCCTTGCGCTGCTGCTTCAGGGTAGCCAGCAGTTCCTTGCCTTCAGGCAGCACGATCAGGCGGTCGAGTATGGCCAGCGCATCGGTGATGGTGGCTTTGTTGGCGTCGATTTCGCCGTGGATCGCGTTGGCGCGGGCCGGATCTTCATGGATGAACAGCTCCAGCACCAGTGCCGCGTTCGAACGCGTGGTGCTGCGGATCGTGGCGATGGCGTCGGCCTTGGCCCAGTCTTTCTCGATGATGGCTTCGCTGAGCGCGCCGATCTTGTCCAGGCGCAGCAGGCCCGTGCCCACCAGCACTGCCATCAGCAGCAGCACCACGCCAAAACCGGCGCCCAGGCGCACGCCTATCTTCATGTCCGTCAATTTCATACTGATTCCCTCGGTAGCTAATGATCTGTCTCCGGTGGTCTTGTTATGAAACGATTATACGGCTGGTGATACATGATTTGCACTACTAATTGCCGCATAGAAATGAAAAAGCGGCACGGCGATCAAGCCGTACCGCTTTTTCTCCCTATGGAGCGTGCTGAAAAGACTCAGGCGGCGCTGGCAGCCACGTCGGCCGCTGTTGTTTTTTCGGCGTCCGTCTGCCCGATGCGGCGGTTCACGGCCGACAAGACAGCCTTGAACGAGGCAGTGACGATATTGCTATCGATGGCGGCGCCGAACAGGGTCGGGCCGTTGTCCAGACGCAATTCCACGTAGCAAGCCGCTTGCGCGTTGGCGCCGGAGCCGATCGAGTGTTCATGGTAATCCATCAGTTTGATGTCGAGACCGAGCGCATTGACGAAGGCGTCGATGGGGCCATTGCCGCCGCCTTGCAGGGCCAGCGGCGTCTGGCGGTGCGACAGGCTGATGTCGATTTGCACGGATTCATCGCTGCTCGTGTCTTCCACCATGCGGTGCGAGGCGTAGGCGTACGGGGCCGTCTGCTCCAGGTATTCCTTCTGGAAGATGTCATGGATATCCTGCGCGGCGATTTCGCGGCCCGTGGCGTCGGCCACGGCTTGCACGGCGCGCGAGAATTCGATTTGCAGGCGGCGCGGCAAGACCAGGCCGTATTCCTGTTCCAGCAAGTACGCCATGCCGCCCTTGCCGGACTGGCTGTTGACGCGGATCACGGCGTCGTAGCTGCGGCCCAGATCGGCCGGGTCGATTGGCAAGTACGGCACTTCCCAGATGCTGTCTGGTTGTTGTTTGGCAAAACCTTTCTTGATCGCATCCTGGTGCGAGCCGGAGAACGCCGTGAAGACCAGGTCGCCCGCATAGGGGTGGCGCGGGTGGACGGGCAACTGGTTGCACTCTTCCACGCACTTGCGCACGCTGTCGATGTCGGAGAAATCCAGGCCCGGATGCACGCCCTGCGTGTACAAGTTCATCGCCAACGTCACCAGGTCGACGTTGCCGGTGCGCTCACCATTGCCGAACAAGCAGCCTTCCACGCGGTCGGCACCGGCCATCACGGCCAGCTCGGCCGAGGCGACGGCTGTGCCGCGGTCGTTATGCGGGTGCACGCTGATGATGATGGAATCGCGGCGCGCCAGCTTGCGCGACATCCATTCGATCTGGTCCGCATACACGTTGGGCGTGCTGCACTCCACGGTCGATGGCAGGTTGATGATCATCTTGTTGGCGGGCGTCGGCTTCCAGATGGCGCTGACGGCGTCGCAGATATGCTTGGAGAAATCGAGTTCCGTCGTCGAGAACGATTCCGGCGTGTATTCAAAGCCCCATTCCGTTTGCGGATGCTGGGCCACCAGCTGTTTGACCAGGGTGGTGCCGGTGGTGGCGATGTTCGTGATTTCCTCGCGCGACATGCCGAACACGACCTTGCGGAACACGGGCGCTACGGAGTTGTACAGGTGCACGATGGCGCGCTTGGCGCCGACGACCGATTCCACCGTGCGGCGGATCAGCTCTTCACGCGACTGTGTCAGCACGATGATGGTGACGTCGTCCGGGATGCGGCCTTCATCGACGAGCTTGCGCACGAAATCGAAGTCCGTCTGCGATGCCGATGGGAAACCCACTTCGATTTCCTTCAGGCCGATGGCGATCAGCATCTCGAAGAACCGCAGCTTCTTTTCCGCGCTCATGGGCTCGATCAGCGACTGGTTGCCGTCGCGCAAGTCGGTGCTCATCCAGATCGGCGGTTTGCTGATGATCTGGTTCGGCCATTGACGGTCGGTCAATTTAACTGGAGGAAAGGCGCGGTATTTGGAAGCTGGGTTCTGCAACATCATGATCGGGTACTCCTGAAGATAGGGGGAAATCAATGGTTGTGGCGCAAGCTTGCCGGGCGGCCACGCAACACTAGGCCAGGCAAGCGATCGGTAGTTTTAGCAGGCAAAGGACGGCAACGGCGCCAGCGGCGGTCGCGTCAGAAAATACGGGTGTAGCGGGGGATGGTGCAAACATCATCAAACCTTCCAGGGTTTTTGAAACACGCCGGCGTGTGGCCAGGCGAAGCAATGCGGCAAACTTATGCGCGTGCTGGTAGTAGTCGCGATAGCGACAGCAGGGAAGGGGAGGAATGTTTGAAGGAGGACATGCACTCAATGTAAGGGAAGTCGGGCGGGGCTGTCAAGCATATTTCAGCAGGGAACGATGACGCTGCCACGCCGCAGGTGGACTTATTGTTCCTGCGCAACTTACTTTTTTATCATTGTTGAATAATGCAGTTTCCGTCTGGCGACGTGTGTCGCCCGTCCTGCTTGGGAGTCGCCGGCATGGAATCTTTGCTGAAATACTATGAACTCGAACTGGGCATGTTGCGTACGCATCAGCAGGAATTTGCCGCTCGCTATCCTGGTGTCGCTGCCGCACTGGGTATCGTGGGCAGCAACTGCCAGGATCCGCATATTGAACGCCTGATTGAAGCGTATGCCCTGTGCAATGCCCGCACGGCCAAGAAAATCGATGATGCACGCCGTGTTTTCACCGAGTCCATGCTGGAAGTAAATTTTCCGCACTACCTGCGGCCGTTTCCAGCGTGTTCGATTGCCCATGTGGACGCCGGTGGCGCACCGGGCCAGGCGCGCGACGGCATCGATACCCTGCCGCGTGGAACCTTGATGCATGCACCGCAGTATCAGGGCGTCGTCTGCAAGTTTCGCACCGCCTATGACGTGGTGCTGGCGCCGCTCAGCCTTGCTGGCGCGCGTTTCCTTCCCATCATTGATGCGACGGCGGCGATCCATCTGCCCCCCGACATATCGACCGCGCTCGCCATCGATATCGTGTCGACGTCGGCCACCGGCACGCTGGAGCAATTGACCTTGCCTGCCTTGCGCGTCTTCATCGACGGCACGCCATCGCTCACCGCCACCTTGCGCGATGCCCTGTTTCTGCATGCGGCGCATGCCTGGATCGAGGCCGGCGGCGTACGGTTGCCGCTGGCGCAAGTGCCGCTGCGCGCCGTCGGTTTTTTGCCGGAGGAAGCGCTGTTGCCGCGCAAGCCAGGCACGCATCGTGCATATTGTTTGCTGACCGAATACTTTGCTTTCCCTGAAAAGTTCCAGTTTTTTGATATCGACCTCGGCTTGATTACACCGCTGTTGCCGCCTGGATGCGAGCGCTGGAGCTTGCACCTGGGCCTGCGGGACATCGCTGCCAGCAGCGCTGCCGCACGTCTGCTGCGCTCCGTATCGGCAACAAATTTTCTGCTTGGCTGCACGCCGGTGATGAACCTGTTCCAGCAGGCAGCAGCGCCGATCAGGCTGACGCAAACGCACAGCGAGTATCCGCTGCTCGCCGAACATAAATATGCGCATGCGTATGACATCCATAGTGTCGACGCCGTGCGCCTGGTGCGGCAGGGCGAGCATGCCAGTACGGTCACGCATTGCCAGCCGTTTTATGCCATGCACCACGGGCAGGCTGGCGGAGCGAAGCGCCGCTACTGGGTGTTGCGGCGCGATGAGGCGCGGGCGCTCAGCCATCCCGGTTACGAAAGCAGCCTGGCGTTTGTCGACAGCGACGAGGACGATACGCATGCCGGCATGGCGACGGTATCGGTCGACCTGACGTGCAGCAATCGCGATTTGCCGAGCGCATTGCCATTCGGCGCACCCGGTGGCGACTTGCGGCACGAGGGGGCGGCTGGCGCCTTGCCGGTGCGCCTGTTGCGTCAGCCGAGTCCGGCGTATCGCTTCAAGGCCGACCTGGCTGCGCAGGCGCGCTTGCTGGCATTGCTGTCCTTGAATCATCAATCTTTGCTGGACGATGGTGTGGCCTTGTTTCAGGAAATGCTGGCGCTGCATGATTTGCCCGCTTCCTTGATGTCGCAACGGCAAATTCAAGGCATCAAGGCCATGACGCACCGCGCCAGCAGTACCTGGATGCCCGACGCCAGTGGCGGTGTGCTGGTATTTGGCATCGACGTCTTGCTGACCGTGGAGGAAGAAGCGTATGTCGGCAGCGGCCTGCATGTCTTTGCGCAAGTGATCGACCATGTGCTGGGCATGTATGTGCATGTGAACAGCTATTGCCGCTTGCTCCTGATGTCGCACAAAAGTGGGAAGGAGTTGCTGCGATGCCTGCCCCGCAATGGCCAGCAGACGCTGGCGTAGTCGCGCTGTTGTCCCAGGCGCCATACCGTTTCGGCTTCTTCCAGACGGTGCGCTTGCTCGAACGCTGGCTATGCCGGCAGGGGGCGTGCGCCGATTCCGCATTGCACGATGGCGTGCGTTTCCATCATAGCGTTGCGCTGGTGTTTCCTGCCTGCGAGATCGAGGCGGTGTGGCATGACAGCGAGCATGGCCGCCTGCACCTGCGCCCCAGTTTCGCGGGTTTACTGGGTGTGAACGGCACCTTGCCCCTGCACTATACGGAGCGGCTGGTGCGCCAGGAGCGGGCGACGGGCAATGCCGGCGCGCGCGCGTTTCTCGATGCCCTGTCGCAACGCGCTCCCGTGCTGCTGTATCAGGCCTGGGCCGGCAGCCGGATCGAGTGCCAGGTCGACGCAAGCGGCCGCCCTGGGTTCCTGTCACTGCAGCTGGCGCTGGCTGGCGCCTGGCCGTCGCACCAGGCAAGCAGTGGCGCATTGCCGCCGGAAGCGCTCGCTTACTACGCTGCGGCGCTGCGGCAGCGGCCCGTCAGCGCCGAATTGATGGCCGGGGTGCTGGGCGACTATTTCGGTGTGCCCTTGCGCATCGAGTCCTTCATCAGCACCTGGCACTTGCGCCCAAGCGATGAGCATTCCCTGCTCAATCGCAGCAATGTGAGCCTGGGGCAGGGCGCCATGCTCGGTGCGCGCTGCCGGCGCCGGGATTTGCGCGTGCGCCTGTACCTGGGCCCTTTGACGCGGGCACGGTTCGACGATTTTCTGCCTGGAAACTCAGGCGCCATGGCGTTGAAAAGCATGTTGAGCCTGTTTGGCCTGCCTTGCGTGCAATACGAAATCCGCTTGATCCTGCGCGCTGCCGATGTGCGCGGCAGCAGCCTGACGGCCAGGATGGAGCAGGGCGCAGCCCGCCTGGGGCAGGCAGCACGTTTGCTGGCGGGAGCGGCAGGCAGCGACTGCGACGCCATGCGCTATGAGATCCGATTTCCCGGTGCCGCTTGATGCGCCGCAACTGGCCGCTGGTAAATGTATGAATACTGATGAGCTTGGGACGATGTGTATCGGCATTCAGGGAGAGTGAATGGATAGCGCGGACGACTTCATGCAGTTCATGCTGGCGGCGAAGGAGTTGAACTCCAGTAACCGTCCGTTGCGCCTGCGGCTGGCGTATGCGGACGGCGTCAACGACGATGTCCTGTTGCCGCAGCAGGTAGACGGCCGCGAAGCCATTTGCGCCAGCCTCGAGTACACCATACGTTGCGTCTCGCTCGATGCGCATTTGCCGCTCAAGCAGTTCATCGGCGTCCCGGCGGAGTTGCAGATTGTCACCGATATGGGGCAATTGCGCAGCGTGTGCGGCATCGTCGCGCAGGCTTCCGCCGGGCTGAGCGATGGCGGCCTCGCCACCTACCAGCTGGTGCTGCACGATACGCTGACCTTGATGGAGAAACGCCGCAACACGCGGGTTTTTCGTGGCAAGACGGAGCTGGAGATCGTCGAATTGCTGATTGCCGAATGGCGGCTAGGCAACACCATCATCGGCGCCACGTTTGCTTGCAAAATCGATCAGGCCCTGGCCGGCCGTCCTTTTCCGGCCCGTGAATTGACCATGCAGCACAATGAATCCGATGCCGCATTCATCCGGCGCCTGCTGCGGCGGCGCGGCATTTCCTGGGTCATCCAGCCTGGCGCCGCGCAGAGCGGGGCGTCCGACGCCATGCCGTCGCACGTCCTGTTGCTGTTCGATGATGGCGGCCGCCTGCCTGAGAATGTGGCGCCCGTGATCCGCTACCACCGCGCCGACGCCACCGAAGAGAGCGATACCATCACGGCCTGGGGCGCCGTGCGCACCTTGCAAGCCGGCAGTGCCGGCTACCACAGCTGGGATTATGCGGCGCCGCGCAACCGCCAGTTCATGCAGGTGGACGCTGGCGGGATGGCGGATCAGGGGGCCAGCGGCAATAGTTTTGCCGCCAGCCTCGACGATTATTCTGTGGCGACGCCGCACCTGGGCAATGATGCTGAGGATTTTCGACAGCTGGGTTTGCTGGCGATGGCGCGCCACGATGTGGAAACCAAGTGTTTTCATGGCGAGGGCGTGGTGCGTTCGATGTGCGCGGGCCAGCAGTTCAGCCTGGAAGGTCATCCCGAGATCGACCAGCATCGGCCGGATGGCCGGCGTTTCCTGGTCACGGCATTGGAAGTGCATGCCAGCAACAATCTGCCGCAAGCCCTGGATGCGCGCATCGCGCGCCTGTTCGCCGCCAGCGCTTGGCCGGGGCAAGAAGCATTCGGGCCACAAACGCCGCGTTATCGCATGCGCTTCAGTTGCGTGCGCGCCAGCGTGGTCCTGGTTCCCGCATTCGATCCGCAGCGCGACGTGCCCCAGCCGCAACTGCAAAGCGCCATCGTCGTCGGGCCCAGCGGCGAAGAAGTGCATTGCGACGAGCAAGGGCGCATCAAGGTGCGCTTTCCCGCCACCCGCGCCGCCGACCATGCGCATGCGCAAGGTTCCGGCGCTTCGGACACGGAGCGCGACACGGCCTGGCTGCGCGTCGTCAGCAACTGGGCTGGCGATGGACAGGGCAGCGCGCACCAGTGCGGCACCTTGGCCTTGCCGAGAGTCGGGTCGGAAGTGCTGATCGGGTTTTTGGCGGGCGACCCTGACCGGCCCATTGTGCTGGGACAATTGTTCAACGCCGTGGCGCCGCCACCGGCGCTCAGCAAGCGCGGCGCGCTGCCGGGCAACCGCTACCTGGCGGGCATGCGCAGCCGCGAAGTGCGCGGCCAGGGCGGCAATCAGCTGCGTTTCGACGATACGCCCGGGCAGATCAGTGCCCAGCTGGCCAGCGATCACGCCGCCACCGAGCTTAACCTGGGCTTCCTCGTCGAGCCGCGCGCAGGCGGCGCGGGCCGGCAGCGCGGCGATGGTTTCGAGTTGCGCAGCGATCATGGCGGCGCCGTGCGCAGCGGCAAGGCACTGCTGCTGTCGGCCTGGCGGCGGCTCGACGCCGCAGGCGGCCAGTTATCGGCCGAGGAGCATGTGGCCCTGATGCAGGAATGTTTGAACCTGTTCAAATCGCTGGGCGAGTACGCTGGCGCGCATCAGGCGCTGCCGGTCGACGTGGCGCCCGCCGCCGCCTTGCAAGAGGAGGTCGCTGCTGCCGAGGCGCCCACTGCCAGCCTGACGGCGCCTGCGGGGCTGGCGCTGAGCAGTCCGAAGACCATCGTCAGCTACGCCGGCGTGAATGTCGACACGGTGGCGCAGCAGCATGTGCACGTGATCGCGGGCCAGCGCTGCAGCGTACAGGCCGGCGATGGCGTATCCGTGTTTGCCCACAAGGGCGGTATCGCCCAGATTGCGCACCATGGAAAATTTCTCATGCAGAGCCAGTTTGACGAGATGCAGCTGAACGCCGCCAAGGCCCTGAAATTGACGGCGAATACCCGCCTGATCGGCATGGCGCAGGATGAAATCACCTTCATGACGGCCGGCGGCGCCTATCTGAAACTGGCGGGCGGCAGCGTGGAACTCGGTGGTCCGGGTGCGCTGACCATCAAGACCGACGGCCATCACTGGAATGGGCCGGCCAGCAGCAAGGCTGAACTGCCGAGCTTTAACGAGGGCGACCTGGGCCGCATGCCGCAGGTGCTTTCCGGCCTCGATGGCAGTCCCGTCAGTGGCGTCAAGATCGTTGTCGAGCGCGAGGATGGCGCGCAGCAAGTGGTCGATGCCGACAGCGAAGGCAAGGGCGCGGCCATCGTGGGCGACAGCCTGGAAAAACTCAAGGTGCGTATTTTCAGGCCGCGCGACTGAGCATCGATATTGCACCTTCTGCGTCATGAATGGGAGTCAAGCATGAGTGTACACAAGCCCAAGGCGGGTTCCTTGCCCTTCGATGAAAGCAAATACCTGCAGATAGGCGAAAAAGACGGCCTGCTGCGCTTCGACCATGACACGCTGCCGATTACCACGCGCCTGCCTTTGCCGGGCATCATGATCTTCGTGCATGGCGTCAACTCCGATGGCGAGTGGTATGACGAGGCGGAAACCGGTCTGTGCGCGGGATTGAATGCACGCCTGCACCGGCGCGTACACGATGCCGGGCGCGGCGCCCAGGAGGGCATCGCCATGACGCCGGCCCGCTATTTGCAGCAGCTGACGCGCGACGGCTTCATCAATCCCCTGATGAAACCGAGAACCTTCATGGAGGGCGATGGCTATTCGCCCGTGATCCGCTTTCGCTGGGGTTACGCAGCCAATGATATCGAGTTGCAGACGTATGGCGACGGCATTTTCCTGAACGAGCAGAATTACTGGGGCGGCGGACCGTTCGCCAATGGCTGCAGTTCGCTGCCGGACTTGTGGGGCGAAGGCTTGTCGGATCAACTTTTCCTGTGGATGCAGATCCAGCACATGAATCCGACCAATGACAGGCAGGTGTACGCCTGTCCGCCAAGGCCGTATTTCGTGCTGGCCGCCTACCGCCTGGCGCGGCTGATCGAGGCCATCCGGAAAAAGCAGGCCGATGTGCCGATCACCATCGTATGCCATAGCCAGGGCAATATGGTCAGCATGGCGGCGGCCTTTCTGGGCGAGCGGCTGCCCAAGGTGGCGGACTCCCAAGGCAGGATGTGGCCTTGCATTGCCGATAATTATGTCCTGTGCAATCCGCCGTACAGCGTGGTGGAAGACAACATGGCGGAGAACTGGACGTCGTCGAACCTGACGGCGGCCGACGGCAGCACTGGCCGCCAGACGGCCGCGGCGCGCTTCGACACGCTGGCGGCCTTCTTTGCCCTCATCGGCGAGCGGCGCGCCGCACAATGGCCAGCCGGGAAAATCGACCAGGCCATGAGCAGTGCGCACCACCCGTTCAAGGCGCAGCACGATATTGACAGTTATGGCGTGCGGGGCGCCACCGTGGGACGCGTGACCCTGTATTGCAATCCGCACGACCAGGTGATCTCATCATTGACGGTGCAAGGCATCGGCTGGCGCGGCCTGGCCGGCCCTGTGCTGGACAAGAATGGCCTGCCGAAGAAAGACCGCCAGGGCAAGCTCGATCCGGGTGAAATCGCCAGAGCGGGCGGGGAGGGAATATTGACCCAGCGCGTGTTTGCCGAGGGTTTTCCCGTCGGCGTAAAAGGCGCGTACGACTACTGGGGCGACCATCGTCCTGCCATCGATTTTGGCAGCGACCATTTCTGGAATCCGCCTTCCATGATTTCCACCTATAGCGTGGAAAAGGGGGTGGAAGCGCAAGAGAACTGGCTGTTCCGGATACTCACCGTGGCGTTTGCGCCCATCGCCATCATGGCCACCGCATTGATGCGCAAGCGTATCAATGCCTCGCCCGACAAGTACTGGAAAATCCCGCTGGAAGCGCCCGACCTGCCGGAGACCTTCTTTCCGCAGGCGAAGTTATTTGGCGAGATCTGCCCCAGCTTTGACATGGGACTGCATCCGCATGGCTGGAATCGCAACAAGGCTGCCGCCCATCCGGCGGGCGACCCGTTCCATGGCGAGCGCGAGCTGGAGATACCGCGCGGTGGCCTGCATGGCGAACAACAGCGCACCGATGCGGCGCGCGGCAACGAGGCGAGCGAAGCGGCCCTGCAATACGAATACCATGCTTCCCTGCGCATGATGGCCAAGCGCGAAGGCAAGGTCGAGAAAGGCAAACAAGTCACGGAAGAAGACCATCCCGAGACGGCAAGCGCGCAACACACGGCATGGCGCCAGCGGAAAATCCAGGCGGGACTCGCTGGCAATGTCGGCACCTATGCCACCGATCACTCCACCATCCTGACCAACAGCGAACACTCCAGAAAGGCGCTGGCGTATGACGTGGCCGTGGGCTGTTGTCATTTGCTGGAAACGGATTTGCGGGAGTTGCGGACGATGGCGGATTGGCGGTTTCTTGACGATCTTGCAGGCCCTGAACATATAAATATGTGTATTGAATATTTTTACGAGGGCAAAGTGAATGGTGCCGCACCTTCGAAGTGGGTAAGAAAATCAGTAGATGGAGTAATGCCCAAAAAAATAAGGGATTCACGTGAAAACAATGTGCCTTAATTTATATTTCAAAATATTTATGCAGGAGGGGAAATGGCTAAGAATTTCATATTTACTTCTGTTGCGGCGATCATGGCGACGCTAGGGCTATCGTCATGCGCACTCAAATCGGAACCAATGATCGATAAAAGCAAAGCTGGTACTGCTGGTATCGGCATGCCGTTTACTGCCCAAGTAGTTGGGGTGCAATGGTTAAATCCGCTTCATAGACAAGATTACCCCACGGAATGGCAGTTATTGTGGACTCTGGGAAAAGTGCGTCCAAATAAAAAAGACGACATGGTGGAGTTATACCCGACTATATTTTCGAATGTCAGATCAGTTTCAGGGATAGCATCTTCGAACGAAGGAAAAATTACTTTTAGTAATTTTCATATTAAGTATGTCAGGCAAATAATAACAAAATTTCATGGAATGTATTTTTCCAATCCCACCTATTTTTATAACGCCCACGACTTCAAACACAAAAAAGGCTGGAATGAACTGGCCGGTATCCATGTTGAGTACGCTTTGCCTGCAGAACGGTTTGATCCCCTTCTTGCAGGTGACGACTTGCGCAAGCAAATTACAAGTACTTTTTCCATCGGGAATCCGGACTTCCCCAACTCCTGGACCAAATCCACACCGCCCGACGTGCGCGTGACGGCGGGCGGCACGAATGCCGGATTCATTTCCCTGGCCGCCGCCCTCGATTATTTGCAGGCGCATCCGAAGGAAACGGTGTGGGTGATGAGCTGGGATGCGCCCAGTTTTCCGAAAGATGAGCAGATCAATGAAAACATGGTCTTGCTGGTGCTGGCCGGTCCCCATTACAAAACGGAGCGCGATGCGCTGGCGTGGATAGGCTATCCGGCCACGCGGCAGGTCAGCGCTTTTACGGCGGAAAAGGGCTTGCCGCCGCCCACCGTGCAGGCGTGGCAGGCGACGCTGGTGCAGGCGGCAGGCAATGGACGCAAGAGCGAGGTAGATATTGGTTATGTAATCCACGACGCGAACAACACTCGGCCAGCGTCGCCCGACCGCATCGCCCACCTGGCGCAAACCTTGACGATGGAATTGCCGGCCTTCGATTTCCTCCAGCAAAGCTTTAATACACCGGCCTTGCTGGGCGAAATGGGCGCCGCCACGGCCCTGACGAACGTGGCGCTGGGCATCGCGCAGGCGAATCACTTTGGCCAGAACGTGCTGGTGGCGGGCACCGGCGACGCCGGCCAGACGACTGGTGTATTGATACTGCCGCCGGCCAAGGTGCGGCCCATCGACCCAGTGAAACCGTGGTTCCGCGCGCGCGGCGGCGGCAATGCCTATCTGATGTGGTGGGGCATACAGCATGCCTGGGCCACGCTGGACGCGGGACAGTTCAATGAGCAGGGATATTCGAAGTAGGCGATGGGAATGGCGCGCCAGATGGCGTTTTCGATGAACTGACCAGGGTGAAAAATGAACCTTCTCTTTTCCTTTCGCAACTTGGCGATACTGCTGGCGGGCCTGGCTTTATCGGCATGCGTGACGCATCCGGCGAGCAAAGATGACCGTGAGAATGAAAAAGTAATTGCCCAGCCCTTCATGGCGCAAGTGGTGGGAGTGAAATGGTTGAACCCGCTTCAACGCCAAGATTATCCGACTGAGTGGCAATTGCTATGGACCCTTGGGAAAGTTAATCCGAATAAGAAGGATGATATGTTGGAGTTATATCCAGAGATTTTTTCAAAAATCAGGTTTGTTTCAGACATTTCGCAGATAGAAAAAAGTAAGAGCAATTTTAGGAATTTTCATAAATCATATGTTTCAAATATGATTTCGATATTTCACGGTATGTATTTTTCCAATCCGACCTATTTTTATAACGCCCACGACTTCAAACGCAAAAAAGGCTGGAACGAACTGGCGGGTATTCATGTTGAATATGCCTTGCCTGCAACGCGCTTTGATCCTCTCCTGGCTGGCGCCGCCCTGCGCGAGGAAATCATCGATACTTTTTCAATCGGCAACCCGAATTTCCCCAACTCCTGGACCAAATCCACCCCGCCCGATGTGCGCGTGACGGCCGGTGGCGCGAATGCCGGATTCATTTCCCTGGCCGCCGCCCTCGATTATCTGCAGGCGCATCCGAAGGAAACGGTGTGGGTGATGAGCTGGGATGCGCCCAGTTTTCCGAAAGATGAGCAGATCAATGAAAACATGGTCTTGCTGGTGCTGGCCGGTCCCCATTACAAAACGGAGCGCGATGCGCTGGCGTGGATAGGCTATCCGGCCACGCGGCAGGTCAGCGCTTTTAGGGCGGAAAAGGGCTTGCCGCCGCCCACCGTGCAGGCGTGGCAGGCGACGCTGGCGCAGGCGGCAGGAAATGGACGCAAGAGCGAGGTAGATATTGGTTATGTAATCCACGACGCGAACAACACTCGGCCAGCGTCGCCCGACCGCATCGCCCACCTGGCGCAAACCTTGACGATGGAATTGCCGGCCTTCGATTTCCTCCAGCAAAGCTTTAATACACCGGCCTTGCTGGGCGAAATGGGCGCCGCCACGGCCCTGACGAACGTGGCGCTGGGCATCGCGCAGGCGAATCACTTTGGCCAGAACGTGCTGGTGGCGGGCACCGGCGACGCCGGCCAGACGACTGGTGTATTGATACTGCCGCCGGCCAAGGTGCGGCCCATCGACCCCGTGAAACCGTGGTTCCGCGCGCGCGGCGGCGGCAATGCCTATCTGATGTGGTGGGGCATCCGTCATGCCTGGGCGACTCTGGATGCTGGGCAATTCAATGAGCAGGGGTATTCGAAATAGAAAATGTCGCAGGCTCAGGCATGGCGCACCTGCGCCGCCTGGGCCGGCATGTCCTGCGCCATGCGCGCCAGAATGCGCTGCAGGATGGCCGCTTCGCCGGGCAGGCGTGCCGCGAAGGCTGGCCAGCCGCGCAGCTCCAGCTGTTGCGGCATGTCCACCAGGCCCGTGATGGCATCGTGGAAGGCATCCCAGTTCATGCCGTAGAAGGTAGGAAAGCCCAGCGCGGCTGCCAGTGCCGCATGCAACTGGCGCGGCGTGTTGATATCGCTCAAGTCGATTGTCACGAGGGCTTGTCGATTCATACTATTTCCTTGAGCAAGTTCTGCAGGTTTTCGTGCATGCAGCCCACGACCATTTCGGCAAACTGGACGCCGCTACGGCGCCGATTTTTGGCAGCGTGCGGAAAATTGCATGGTGGCGCTATTTTCAAAAGGGGAATTGAACTCGCCCTTTACCTGCGTCAAGTTGCCGCTAAAGCGCATGGTCAGGGGGCCGCTGGCCGGCCCTGCGTCATATGTGCAAGACAGGCTGTCGCCGCTTTGCCGGCAACCGTAAAAGTTGCCTGCTTTGCCGCGCCCGTCAACCAGGTGGGTGCCTTGCGCGCCGTGCTGGTCGGGGGCGTCGAAGCTGAGCTCAATCGTGTGTTTCTCCGTATCATTGGGAATTTGTATGTTCCCCGTACAAGTAAAGCCCTCCATTCTTGCCGCGATGCTATCCTGGCGCTCCGTCGCCGCGACGGGGGCGGCGTTGGCGCAGGCCGCACCCAGCAGGGCTGCAACGAGCAAGCATGGGTGCGCGATGAGGTGGAACAGGTCTGTTTTCATAAGCCGCTCAATGAAAGTGGGGGAGGTGGGAAGCCAGGGGCCAGTCTAGCAGCCGGCGTGGTGCGCACGGTTCGAAATATTGTCATTTTTAAACATTTAAGACCACCTTCAGTGCGGGCGGCTCCGCTTGCGCTACAATCGGCTCTCCTTTATTGCCACTGCCGCGCGCGGTTCTCCCTCTCCACCATGTTCCCTAAACGCCTGACCCTGCTTGCCCTGGCCGCCTTTGCGCTGACCGGCTGCGATACCACCGCCCCGAAACCGATACAAGTATTGACGCCGCCGGAACCCATCGTCGTCACGCCGCGCAAGATCAAGATCGGCCTGGCGCTGGGCGGCGGCGCGGCGCGCGGTTTCGCGCATATCGGCGTGATCAAGGCGCTCGAATCGCAAGGCATTCAGGCCGACATCGTTACGGGCACCAGCGCCGGCAGCGTAGTGGGCGCCATGTATGCGGCGGGCAACTCCGGCTTCGCCCTGCAAAAGATGGCGTTCGACATGGACGAGGCGGCCATTTCCGACTGGGCCTTGCCCCTGTTCGGCAAGTCGTCCGGCGTGCTGAAAGGCGAAGCGCTGCAAAGCTATGTCAACAAGGCTGTCGGCGGCGTGCCGCTGGAAAAACTCAAGATACCGTTTGGCGTGGTGGCGACCGATTTGAAAAATGGCCAGCCGATCCTGTTCCAGCGCGGTAACACCGGCATGGCCGTGCGCGCCTCGTCGGCCGTGCCCGGCGTGTTCCAGCCCGTGACGATCGCGGGGCACACTTATGTCGATGGCGGCCTCGTCGCTCCCGTGCCCGTGCGCTTTGCGCGCGACATGGGCGCCGATTTCATCATCGCCGTGAATATTTCATCGCAAACGGATACGCAGAAGGCCATCAGCTCGATGGAAGTGCTGATGCAGACGTTTGCCATCATGGGCCAGCGCATCAACCAGTTCGAGCTGAAAGATGCGGACGTGGTGATCCAGCCCAGCCTGGGCACCATGAAGGGCAACGATTTCAACAGCCGCAACCAGGCCATCCTGGCGGGCGAGCAGGCGACCTTTGCCGTGATGGCGCAGCTCAAGCAAAAATTGAAAGCCAAACGCGAGCAGTGATGGATAGCGCCGCGGCGCATTTCGTATACAATTTTGTTTCAACATAACAAGGATGCACCATGCAATCGAAACCGATTTTGACCCTGGACGACGTAAAGAAAATCGCTGCCGCCGCCGAAGCGGAAGCGGTCAAGAATAACTGGGCGGTCACGATCGCCATCGTCGATGACGGCGGCCACCTGCTGTGGCTGCAGCGCATGGATGGCGTGGCGCCGATCTCGTCGCACATCGCCCCATCGAAAGCCAAGACGGCCGCGCTGGGCCGTCGCGAATCGCGCATCTATGAAGAGATGATCAATGGCGGCCGCGTGTCGTTCCTGAGCGCGCCGGAAATCGACGGCTTGCTCGAAGGTGGCGTGCCCATCGTGTTTGATGGTCACTATGTGGGCGCCGTCGGTGTCTCGGGCGTGAAATCCGCCGAGGACGCGCAAATCGCCAAGGCCGGCATTGCGGCGCTAGTGTAAGTAGTAACCGGTATTGCTTTGCAAGCCGCCCCGCGCAAGCCGGGCGGCTTTTTTCATGGGGCGCAGGATTTATGTTGCTGCGCAAAAAAATGCCGGGCCTTCTGCATTTTCTTCCTTGTGGAAAAGCTTCCTTTTGGTTATAATTCAAAGGTTTAGCCAATCACACATATACCGTAGCGACTACCCATCCCCTCATTCAAAATGACCGTTGAAACACCCTGAGTGCATCTGGCTCGGGTAACTAGGCGGTCGGTCTGACGTGGCGCAGCTACGGTAACTTTATCAGGAGTTGCCCTTGCCGCCATTTTTTTCTGGCCCTGCCGTTCCAGCCATATTAGCGCTTGCTGATGGAACGATCTTTAAAGGTTTTTCGATCGGTGCCGCCGGTCATACCACGGGCGAGGTTGTTTTCAACACCTCGATGACCGGGTATCAGGAAATCCTTACCGACCCAAGCTATTGCCGCCAGATGGTCACCCTGACCTATCCGCACATCGGCAATACGGGCGTCAATCCGGAAGACGTCGAATCTTCCAAGGTTCACGCCGCTGGCCTCATCATCCGCGATCTGCCATTGCTGGCATCCAATTTCCGTTCCACCCTCTCCCTGTCCGACTACCTCAAAGCTGAAAATATCGTCGCCATCGCCGGCATCGATACACGCAAGCTCACGCGCATCCTGCGTGAAAAAGGTGCGCAGGGCGGCGCCATCCTCGTCGGCACGCAAGGCAACGAGCCTTCCGCCGCGCAAGCGCTGGAACTGGCCCGCTCCTTCCCCGGCCTGGCCGGCATGGACCTGGCTAAAGTAGTCTCAAGCAAGGACGCCTACGAATACCGCGAAACGGAATGGACCTTGGGCCAAGGCTACGGCCAGCTGGCCGATGCGGACGCGAAATACCACGTGGTCGCCTTCGACTACGGCGTCAAGCGCAACATCCTGCGCATGCTGACGGCACGCGGCTGCAAAGTCACCGTGCTGCCGGCGCAAGCTTCCGCCGCCGACGCCCTGGCGTTGAACCCGGACGGCATCTTCCTGTCGAACGGCCCTGGCGACCCGGAACCATGCGACTACGCCATCGCGGCCACCAAGGAATTGATCGAGAAGGGCATCCCGACCTTCGGCATCTGCCTCGGTCACCAGATCATGGCTTTGGCTTCCGGCGCGAAAACCTTGAAGATGAAGTTCGGCCACCACGGCGCCAACCACCCGGTGCAAGACCTGGAAACGAAACAGGTTTTGATTACCTCGCAAAACCACGGTTTCGCAGTCGACGCGGCAACTCTGCCCGCGAACTGCCGCGTGACCCATGAATCGCTGTTCGACGGTTCCCTGCAGGGCTTTGCCCGCACGGACAAGCCGGCCTTCTGCTTCCAGGGCCACCCTGAAGCGTCGCCGGGCCCGATGGATGTTGCTTACCTGTTTGACCGCTTCATCAACCTGATGGCTGCGGAGGAGAAAAAGAAAAATGCCTAAACGTTTAGATATTAAAAGTATTCTGATTATTGGCGCTGGCCCGATCGTGATCGGCCAGGCCTGCGAATTCGATTATTCCGGCGCGCAAGCGTGCAAGGCCCTGCGCGAAGAGGGCTACAAAGTCATCCTGGTCAACAGCAATCCTGCGACCATCATGACGGATCCGGAAATGGCCGACGTCACCTACATCGAACCGATCACCTGGTCGGTCGTCGAGCGCATCATCGCCAAGGAGCGTCCTGACGCGATCCTGCCGACGATGGGTGGCCAGACGGCGCTGAACTGCGCGCTGGACCTGTTCAACAATGGCGTGCTGGAAAAATACAACGTCGAGCTGATCGGCGCGTCGCCGGAAGCCATCGACAAGGCCGAAGACCGTTCCAAGTTCAAGGACGCGATGACCAAGATCGGCCTCGGTTCGGCCCGTTCCGGCGTGGCGCACTCGATGGAAGAATCGTGGGCCGTGCAGCGCACCCTGGGCTTCCCGACCATCATCCGTCCATCGTTCACCATGGGCGGTTCCGGCGGCGGCATCGCCTACAACGAAGAAGAATTCGAAACCATCTGCAAACGCGGCCTGGAAGCGTCGCCGACGAAAGAGTTGCTGATCGAAGAATCGTTGCTGGGCTGGAAAGAGTACGAGATGGAAGTGGTGCGCGACAAGGCGGACAACTGCATCATCATCTGCTCGATCGAAAACCTCGATCCAATGGGCGTGCACACGGGCGACTCCATCACGGTGGCGCCAGCGCAAACCCTGACGGACAAGGAATACCAGATCATGCGCAATGCCTCGCTGGCAGTGCTGCGCGAGATCGGCGTCGACACCGGTGGCTCGAACGTGCAATTTTCGATCAACCCGGTCGATGGCCGCATGATCGTCATCGAGATGAATCCGCGCGTATCGCGTTCGTCGGCCCTGGCCTCGAAAGCGACGGGCTTCCCGATCGCCAAGATCGCTGCCAAGCTGGCCGTCGGTTTCACCCTGGACGAGCTGCGCAATGAAATCACGGGCGGCGCCACGCCGGCCTCGTTCGAACCATCGATCGATTACGTCGTCACGAAGATTCCCCGTTTCACGTTCGAGAAGTTCCCGACCGCCGACCACCACCTGACGACGCAAATGAAATCCGTCGGCGAAGTGATGGCGATTGGCCGTACCTTCCAGGAATCGTTCCAGAAAGCCTTGCGCGGCCTGGAAGTGGGCGTGGACGGCATGAACGAAAAGACCAAGGACCGCGAAAAGATCGAAGAAGAACTGGGCGAGCCTGGTCCTGAGCGCATCTGGTACGTGGGCGATGCGTTTGCCCAAGGTTTTACTCTGGAAGAAGTGCATAATCTGACCAAGATCGACCCATGGTTCCTGATCCAGATCAAGGAAATCGTCGACCTGGAACTGTGGCTGGACACGCAGAAGCTGGAAAACCTGGACAAGAACACCCTGTACAAGTTGAAACAGAAGGGCTTCTCGGACCGCCGCCTGGGCTTTTTGCTGCAGACGACCGACACGGCCGTGCGCCAGCAGCGCCATGCGCTGAACATCCGTCCCGTCTACAAGCGCGTCGACACCTGCGCAGCGGAATTTTCGACCGATACGGCGTACATGTATTCCACGTACGACGAAGAGTGCGAATCGAATCCGACCGACAAGAAAAAGATCATGGTGCTGGGCGGTGGCCCGAACCGTATCGGCCAGGGTATCGAGTTTGACTATTGCTGCGTCCACGCTGCCCTCGCCATGCGCGAAGACGGCTACGAAACCATCATGGTCAATTGCAACCCAGAAACGGTTTCGACCGACTATGACACTTCCGACCGTTTGTACTTCGAGTCCCTGACCCTGGAAGACGTGCTGGAAATCGTCGCCATCGAAAAACCGGTGGGCGTGATCGTGCAGTACGGCGGTCAGACGCCATTGAAACTGGCGCTGGACCTGGAAGCGAATGGCGTGCCGATCATCGGCACCTCGCCCGACATGATCGATGCGGCCGAAGACCGCGAGCGTTTCCAGCAAATGCTGCACAAGCTGGAACTGCGCCAGCCGCCTAACCGCACCGCGCGCACGGAAGCCGACGCCCTGGCGCTGGCGCAGGAAATCGGCTACCCGCTGGTCGTGCGTCCATCGTACGTGCTGGGCGGGCGCGCCATGGAAATCGTTCACGAGCAACGCGACCTCGAGCGCTACATGCGCGAAGCCGTCAAGGTTTCGCACGATTCGCCAGTGTTGCTGGACCGCTTCCTGAACGACGCCATCGAGTGCGACGTCGATTGCATCTCCGACGGCGAAACGACGTTCATCGGCGGCGTGATGGAGCACATCGAACAGGCAGGCGTCCACTCGGGCGACTCGGCTTGCTCGCTGCCACCATACTCGCTGTCGCAAGAAACCATTGATGAACTGAAACGCCAGACGGCGCTGATGGCCAAGGGTTTGAATGTGGTCGGCCTGATGAATGTGCAGTTCGCGATCCAGAAGCAAGAGATCGATGGCGAAATGAAAGACGTCGTCTTCGTGCTGGAAGTCAATCCACGCGCGTCGCGCACCGTGCCTTTCGTTTCGAAAGCCACCGGTCTGCAACTGGCGAAGATTGCCGCGCGCTGCATGGTTGGCCAGTCGCTGGCGTCGCAAGGCATCACGCAGGAAGTCGTGCCGCCATACTTCAGCGTCAAGGAAGCCGTGTTCCCGTTCGTCAAGTTCCCGGGCGTGGACACCATCCTGGGCCCTGAAATGAAGTCGACGGGCGAAGTCATGGGCGTGGGCCTGACCTTCGGCGAAGCGTTTGTGAAATCGCAGCTGGGCGCCGGCGTGAACCTGCCAAAATCGGGCAAGGTCTTCATCAGCGTGAAAGCGTCGGACAAGCCGCGCGCCGTGCAAGTGGCGCGTGACTTGGTCGAGTCCGGTTTCACCGTGGTCGCCACCAAGGGTACCGCCGCCGTGATCGCTGCTGCCGGCATCGCCGTCACGCCAGTGAACAAGGTGATCGAGGGCCGTCCGCACGTGGTCGACATGATCAAGAATCATGAAATCGTGCTGGTGATCAACACCGTGGAAGAAAAGCGCAGCGCCATCGTCGATTCGCGGGCCATCCGCACGTCGGCCCTGGCGTCGCGCGTGACGACCTACACCACCATCGCCGGCGCGGAAGCGGCCGTCGAAGGCATCCGCCACCTGGATGAGCTGCGTGTGTACGATTTGCAAGGTCTGCACAAGACCCTGCAGCAAGCGTAGTCCGCGCGCCATTTGCAGTGACCGCCGTTAGGCGGTACACTGCATGCTTATCAACCACAGAGTTCCGTGCAGAGTAGCGCGCGGCCTCTGTGGTTTTCACTTGGTAAGGCCGTTAAACGTGGCAACACACTGCAACGGCGCCGATAACTAGCAGATAGTAGAGATAACATGACCTCAGTCCCATTGACCAAATACGGCGCAGAACTTCTGAAGGAAGAGCTGCATCATTTGAAGACCAAGGAACGCCGCATCGTCATCGATGCGATCGCCGAAGCGCGTTCGCACGGAGATTTGTCGGAAAACGCCGAGTACGATGCCGCCAAGGAACGCCAGGCCTTCGTCGAAGGCCGCATCGCCGAGCTCGAAGGCAAACTGGGTGCGGCGCAAATCATCGACCCGACCGCGCTCGACGCGGAAGGCCGCGTGGTGTTTGCCTCGACGGTGAACCTGGAAGACCTGGAATCGGGCCAGAAAGTCACGTACCAGATCGTCGGCCTCGATGAAGCCGACCTGAAAAAGAACAAGGTTTCCGTGACGTCCCCGATCGCCCGCGCGCTGATCGGCAAGTATGCCGGCGACGTGGTGGAAGTGCAGGCGCCGTCCGGCCCGCGCGAATACGAAATCCTGGAAGTACTGTACATCTGATGCTCGCCCGCGTGCGCATCCTCGTTGCCACCCTGTGGGCCGGCAGCTTGTGGACCATCGGCTTCATCGTGGCGCCGACCTTGTTCGGCACCCTGAGCGACAGAGTACTGGCGGGTAATATCGCCGGCAGCATGTTCCGCGCCGAGGCCTGGCTGTCCATCGCCTGCGCTGTGGTACTGCTGGCCTTGCTGCAATGGGCGCCCGGCGCGCTGGAACTCAAGCGCCGCCGCCTGCTGGGCGCGCTGGTGCTGTCGATGCTGGTGTGCGCGCTGCTCAGCCATTTCGGCATTTCGCCGCTGATGGCCGAGCTCAAGGCGCAAGCCCCGTCGGGTATCATGGACGAAGCCATGCGCAGCCGTTTCGGCATGCTGCATGGCGTGTCGACGCTGATCTTTGCCGTGCAAAGCTTGCTGGCGGGCGTGCTGATCTGGAAACAGCAATAATTGTTTTAACCCGAGAAGCAAAAAAACCGGGGTCAGACCCTCAGGGTCTGACCCCAGCCTTTGCTGTTGGGTTTATGGTAATAAAAAAGCGGAGCAGGGAAGATCCCGTGCTCCGCTTCTTGTTTCAACTGCCTTGCGGCTGCTGAACGACAGGCTTACTTGCTGCCCAGTGCGCTTTTCTTGGCGCTTTTCTGACGTGGCTTGGCACGCTTGATGGAACCGCCTTCGGTAACGCGCTCATTGCCCTTGATCATGACTTTCGTCACGCTCGGGCGCTTGGTGCCGCTGGCGCTGGCCTTGACGATGGTCACTTCGCGCATGCCTTTGCCGGCGCTGACCTTCTCCTTAACCACTTCTTTTTTCGGACGGTAGATTACCAGCAGTTTGCCAATATGTTGTACCGGGGCGGCGCCGAGATTGCCGCAAATCGTATCGTACATTCCGACGCGGGCTTCGCGGTCGTCGCCGAACACGCGGACTTTAATCAGACCGTGCGAATCCAGGCCAAGGTCGATCTCTTTGAGGACAGCAGGTGTCAAGCCCGCTTCGCCAATAATGACGATAGGCTTCAGCGCGTGTGCTTCGGCGCGCAGTGCGCTGCGCTCTACGGGTGTAAGTTTTAGCATAATAATATTTAGTAATTCCCTTAAAAGCAGTATTCTACGCGAATGGCAAAGAAGAAATTAAACAAAAACTGGTTGCACGACCACATAAATGATCCATATGTGAAGTTGGCGCAAAAAGAGGGCTACCGCGCCCGGGCAGCATACAAGCTCAAAGAAATCGATGAAGACGAAAAACTGATCAAACCTGGGCAGGTGATTGTCGACCTTGGTTGCACTCCTGGCAGCTGGGCCCAGTACACGCGGCGCAAGCTGGCCGGCAAGGACGGCGGCGGGGTCAATGGTACCCTGATTGGCCTGGACATGCTGGAAATGGAGCCAATAGCCGATTTCCACTTCATCCAGGGCGACTTCCGCGAAGCGCGCGTGCTGCGCCAGCTGGAAGTGGTGTTGCAGGGCCGCAAGGTCGACCTGGTCCTGTCGGACATGGCGCCGAACCTGTCGGGCATCGCCACGGCGGACGCCGCGCGCATGGAACACTTGATCGACCTGGCCATCGAATTTTCGCAATTGCACCTGAAGCCGTCTGGCGTGCTGCTGGTGAAATGCTTCAAAGACATGGGTTTCAGCCAGATCGTGGAGAAATTCCGCGCTGAATTCAAGGTCGTGGTGCAGAAAAAGCCGAAGGCCAGCCGCGATAAATCGTCGGAAATCTTCCTGATGGGCCGTGGAATCAAGAATCCGCTGAAAAATGCCGTGGAAGAAGATGATTCCGCCCTTGATATTTAAGCGGGAATCCGCACATGGGAACGAGAAGTGCAGTAGCGTCTGATGGCATAAAAGCCTAAATTGTTTATACTGCATTTTTTTGCGTGAACGCGATTTTTTCGCGCGCACGGATCGGCGGGCTTTGGCACGGCCCGCTTATTGCGAGTAAAATCGTGTTTCTAGCTATAGGTAAAGAGATGCGCACTGCATCCAAGGAGTCTTCGTGAATAACATGTTTTCCAAATCTGCCATCTGGGTAGTCGTATTGCTGCTGTTGTTCATGCTGTTCAAGCAATTCGACAGTCATGGCGCCACAGGCGGCAGCAAGGCCATCGCTTATTCCGATTTGCTGGATGAAGTCAAAGCCAAGCGCGTCAAGGATGTCGTGATCGAAGGTTCGTCGATCACCGCCAAGCTGATGGACGACACCAAGGTGCGTACCACCGCCACCAGCCTCGACAAGGGCCTGATCGGCGACTTGCGCGACAATGGCGTGCATTTCGATGTGCGTCCGCCTGAGGAAGCGTCCTTCCTGCAAACTATTTTTGTTTCCTGGTTCCCCATGCTGCTGTTGATCGGCGTCTGGGTCTTCTTCATGCGTCAGATGCAAGGCGGCGGCAAGGGCGGGGCATTCTCGTTCGGCAAGTCGAAGGCACGCATGATGGATGAAGCCAGCAACACCGTCACCTTCGCCGATGTCGCCGGTTGCGACGAAGCGAAAGAAGAAGTCAACGAAGTAGTCGACTTCCTCAAGGATCCGAGCAAGTTCCAGAAACTGGGCGGCCGCATTCCCCGCGGCGTGCTGATGGTCGGTCCTCCGGGCACGGGTAAAACCCTGCTGGCGCGCGCCATCGCTGGCGAAGCCAAGGTGCCGTTCTTCTCGATTTCCGGTTCTGACTTCGTGGAAATGTTTGTCGGCGTCGGTGCCAGCCGTGTCCGCGACATGTTTGAAAACGCGAAAAAGCATTCGCCGTGCATCATCTTCATCGATGAGATCGACGCTGTCGGCCGTCACCGTGGTGCCGGCATGGGCGGCGGTAATGACGAGCGCGAACAGACCTTGAACCAGTTGCTGGTCGAGATGGACGGTTTTGAAGCGAACTCCGGCGTGATCGTCGTGGCCGCCACCAACCGCGCCGACGTGCTCGACAAAGCTTTGCTGCGTCCAGGCCGTTTCGACCGCCAGGTGTCCGTCGGCTTGCCCGATATCCGCGGCCGCGAACAGATCTTGAACGTGCACATGCGCAAAGTGCCTATCGGTACCGACGTGAAAGCCGATATCCTGGCCCGCGGCACCCCTGGTTTCTCGGGCGCGGACCTGGCCAACCTGGTCAACGAGGCAGCCCTGTTCGCGGCACGCCGCAGCAAGCGTCTGGTCGAAATGGCCGACTTTGAAGATGCGAAAGACAAGATCTACATGGGTCCTGAGCGTAAATCGATGATCATCCGCGAGGAAGAGCGTCGCAATACGGCTTACCATGAGTCCGGTCACGCCGTCGTCGCCAAGCTGCTGCCGAAGGCTGATCCCGTGCATAAAGTGACGATCATGCCGCGCGGCTGGGCCCTGGGCCTGACCTGGCAGCTGCCGGAACACGACAACTTGTCCGCCTACAAGGACAAGATGCTGGAAGAAATTTCCATCCTGTTCGGTGGCCGTATCGCCGAAGAGATTTTCGTGGGACAAATGTCCACGGGCGCGTCGAACGACTTCTCGCGCGCCACCAAGCTGGCCCGTTCCATGGTGACCCGTTTCGGCATGTCCGACAGCATGGGCGTGATGGTCTACGAAGACAGCGAAAACGAAGGTTTCTTCGGTGGCGCCACCAAGACGATCTCGGAAGCGACCCAGCAAAAGGTCGATGCTGAAATCCGCAACATTCTCGACAAGCAATATGCTTTGGCGCGCACCTTGCTGGAAGGCAACCGAGACAAGGTCGAAATGATGACCAAAGCCTTGCTGGAATGGGAAACCATTGATGCAGAGCAAATCAATGACATCATGGCCGGCCTGGAGCCGCGTCCACCGAAAGTCATCCCGCCACGCCGCAATGCGGGCGACAGCGGCACGGGCGGCATCTCGCCTAACGTGACGGCACCAGCCTGATAACGGCCGCCCTGACCGGCGGCGCGCAAGGGTATGGCAAGAACGAGGGTAAGGAGCAATCCTTGCCCTTTTTCGTTGCCGCGGCAGTTTTTTCCTGACGACTACAAAGATTCACATGCGACACTATTTGCAATTCGGCCGTTTCGGCTTCAACCTGTCCGGCACGCAGGCGCTGGTGATGGGCATCCTGAACATCACGCCTGACTCGTTTTCCGATGCGGGCCAGTATCAACACCTGGAGTTTGCCATCTCGCGCGCCGAGCAGATGATGGTTGACGGCGTCGACATCATCGACATCGGCGGCGAATCGAGCCGTCCCGGCGCGCCGCCGCTGCCGCTGCAGGACGAGTTGCAGCGCGTCATGCCGGTGCTGTACGCCTTGCGCGATTGCGGCAAGCCGCTGTCCGTCGACACCTATAAACCCGAAGTGATGCGCGAAGCCATCCTGGCGGGTGCCGACATGATCAACGATATCAACGGTTTCCGCGCGCCAGGCGCCATCGACGCCGTGCGGGACAGCGATTGTGCGCTGTGCATCATGCACATGCAGAACATGCCAGAAACCATGCAAGCCCAGCCGCAGTACGAGGATGTGGTGCGCGAAGTCATCGACTTCTTGCGCGAACGCATCGACACGATGACGGCGGCCGGCATCGCCCGCGAACGCCTGTGCATTGACCCCGGTTTCGGTTTTGGCAAGACGGTGGAGCAGAACTATGCCTTGCTGCGCGCCACGCGCCAGCTGCGCAGCGAGCTGGACCTGCCGGTGCTGGCCGGCCTGTCGCGCAAATCGATGATCGGCGCCGTCACGGGACGTCCCGTCGAGCAGCGCCTGGCCGGCAGTGTTGCCGGTGCGCTTGCTGCGGTAGCGCAAGGTGCGGAAATTATCCGTGTGCATGATGTAGCTGAAACCGTCGATGCACTGAAGGTCTGGCGCATGGCACACTGAGCCTGTAAGATTTATCATAAACAACAAAAAGAGAAATACTATGACGCGTAAATATTTTGGTACCGATGGCATTCGTGGCCTGGTGGGCACGGCTCCGATTACCCCCGATTTCGTCATGCGCCTCGGCTATGCGGCCGGCAAGGTGCTGGCCAAGTCGCAAGGCGGCAAGACCCGCCCGACGGTGCTGATCGGCAAGGACACGCGCATTTCCGGCTACATGCTGGAAGCGGCGCTGGAAGCGGGCCTGTCGGCCGCTGGCGTGGACGTGATGCTGGCCGGCCCCATGCCGACGCCGGCCATCGCCTACCTGACGCGGGCGTTGCGCCTGTCGGCTGGCGTCGTCATTTCCGCCTCGCACAATCCCTACCATGACAATGGCATCAAGTTCTTTTCCGGCCAGGGCACCAAGCTGCCCGACAGCGTGGAGCTGGAAATCGAAGCGGCGCTCGACGAACCGATGGCCTGCGTGCCATCTGAAAAGCTGGGCCGCGCCAAGCGCCTGGACGATGCCCAGGGCCGCTACATCGAATTTTGCAAGGGCACCTTCCCGAACGAGCTGGATCTGCGCGGCCTGAAGATCGTCGTCGATTGCGCACACGGCGCCGCCTACCATATCGCGCCGCACGTGTTCCATGAGCTGGGCGCGGAAGTCATCGCCATCGGCAACAAGCCCGACGGTTTCAACATCAATGCGGGCTTCGGCGCCACGGCAACCAAGGCCATGGCCGAAGCCGTCGTCGAGCACGGCGCGGACCTGGGCATCGCCCTCGATGGCGACGCCGACCGCCTGATCATGTGCGACGCCACGGGCCGCCTGTATAACGGCGACGAACTGTTGTACGTCATGGTCAAGGACCGCCTGGCAACAGGCCCCGTGGCCGGTGCCGTCGGCACCTTGATGACCAACATGGCGCTGGAAGTGCTGTTCAAGCAGCAGGGCATCGGCTTTGCGCGCGCCAAGGTGGGCGACCGCTACGTGCTGGAAGTCATGAAGGAAAAGGGCTGGATACTGGGCGGCGAAGGCTCCGGCCATTTGCTGTGCCTGGACAAGCACACGACGGGTGACGGCATCGTCTCCGCGCTGCAAGTATTGTCCGCGCTCAAGCGCAGCGGACAGAGCCTGCAGCAATGCCTGGCCGAACTGGTGCTGTTCCCGCAAACCCTGATCAACCTGCGCGTGGCGCCCGGTTTCGACTGGCAGAAAAATGCCGCCATGGTGGCCGAGAAAGAACTGGTCGAGGCCGAGCTGGGTGACACGGGCCGCGTGCTGATCCGCGCTTCGGGCACGGAACCGCTGATCCGCGTGATGGTGGAAGCGAAGGATAAAGCGAACGCTGAAAGCATGGCGCGCCGCATCGCCGATAAAGTGGCTGTGTAAAGGCAGGCGTCGATAGTTATTTCCATCTAATTCGTCTATGGCAATTGACGAAATTGGGTGGGGGCGTTATTATCTTGTCTTCGGAGTGTGGCGCAGCCCGGTAGCGCACCTGGTTTGGGACCAGGGGGTCCAAGGTTCGAATCCTTGTACTCCGACCAAAGTCATAAGCGGGCTGTCAGAAATGACAGCCCGTTTTCTATTCCGCGCTGGCATTTCATTGCTGGCGCGCATGGACTAAAATACTGCACCTCTCCGCCCATCGTTCAACGGATAGGACAACGGTCTTCTAAACCGTGAATGGGGGTTCGATTCCCTCTGGGCGGACCAGTTTCATACTGGCCACGGCTTGCGCCATGCGGCCGCATCTTCTCTCTTTCCTGTCTATCAGCACGCGGCCCTAAGGCTGCGCAAACAGCACCACGCTCAGCAAATACAGCAGCGGCACGGCGCACAGCAGCGCAGACAACACCGACAGCATTTTCTTGCTCGCCAGGCGTGCCAGGCGCAGCCGTTCGCGCGCAGGCAAATGCCGGCGGACCAGGTCGCGCGCGCGCGGCTGGAATGGTGTTTCATGCATGTGAACTCCCTCGCAACGATGGCTGATGATGTCGGCCAGCATAGCGGGAGCGGCATAAAGGCGGTGTAAAGAGTGGGCGGCGCGGCGCAAGCGCGCTGTAAACATGGATGCGCCGGCGCCGTGTTGCGGGCCTTGCCCGATGCTCTTATTTTGCCTGGCGGCGGCGCGCCAGGACGCCGAGCAGGCCCAGGCCGGCGAGCAGCATGGCATAGGTTTCCGGTTCAGGTATGGCGGAAACATAGGCGCGGTAATTGCTCAGGTCCTTGGGCAAGCCCTCTACCGTGAAGGTCGTGCCGGCTGCGACGGGAGCGGCCCAGTGGAAGACCAGTTCGCCCTGGCCGAAATGGATGGCCAGATAGTCATAGGCCGCCGCGCTCGTGAAGGAATTCCCCCCGCCGCTGGCGCCTGCCGTGGTGCCGGCGGTACAGCCCGAAGTGGCATTGTCGCAAAATGAGACGGCCGCACCCAGGCTGGTGCCGAAAACGCTGTTGATTTGGCTCTGGATGTTGGCTGGACTCTGCGGCACGAGATTGTCGTCATAGTATTTCACCATGGTGGCTGGCGACGGCGAGTAAGTGACGGTGCTGCCTTCGATGCTGAAACCGCTGGCCGGTCCCACGTCGATCCATGTAGCTGCCTGTGCCATGCCCATCAAGGCCGCAAGGGCGGCCAGTATGGATGTCCGTATGGCAATGCTTGTTATGCTTTTCATGAAAATCCCCTTTGGTTTTATTGCAGGCATTTCACTGCTTCAGGGTGCGCGCCGTCCTGTCAGGGAGGTCAACTTGTCGCCCGTTCGCCTTCGCGTGAGTACGCATATGCAAGCTTAGTCTTGATATAAATTAATACAATTTAAATAATACTATTGGCATGCTTGACAACATCGCATACGGCTATGTATGGCTGTGCTGGCGAGGGCCTGTGCGGGAATAGACATGGCGTGACAAGGCGTGCCAGCTTGTGCTGGCAACGCCTTGAGTGGGAAGAGGGGAGGCGGGTTTCAGTCGCTGTTATTGCTGACGCCAAACAGGCGATCCTTGGCGTTGAGCAATTTTTGCACCTTGGCGCCCATTTTCATCAGCTGCGCCATCGATTCGGGCGACAGGCGCTGCAAGTCGTCGAACCAGGTGTTGGCCAGGTCGACCAATTCATACATTTCGCGCATGCGCTCCTGCGCATACTGGTCGACGGGTTCCGTGGCCGGCGCCAGCAGCGATTCGCGCAGCACCGTCAGGGTAGGGGCCACTTCGCGGCGGCGGCGCTCGGCGGCCACCACGCGGAAGATTTGCCACACATCGCCCAGCGAGGAAAAATACTCGCGCCGGTCGCCGGGGATGCGCGACTGGCGTATCAAGCCCCAGCCCTGCAATTCCTTCAGGCCGATGCTCACGTTCGAGCGCGAAAAACTCAGGTGTTCCGCGATTTCATCCGCGTGTAAAGGATGCTCCGCGACAAACAACAAGGCGTACACTTGCCCCACCGTGCGGTTAAAGCCCCAGCGGCTGCCCATCTCGCCGAAATGGCTGACGAAGGTCAGGATCAGCGGCGTCATTTGGATATGTTGAGTTTTCATAATTATCTGAATTTTTTCACGCCACACCCGCAGGGTCAATTGATATATGTCATGTTTCGCAGTATTATACAAAATATCGAATTTACAGAAAATTCTGAAAACTCAAAAAGTATAGAGATGCCGACCACGCCACTGTCCTTGCCCCGCTTTATCCTTCCCCGCACGCCCAGCCTGGCGCAGGGCGGCGCCGCCTTGTTGTGGCTGCCGCAAGCGGCCTTGCTGGCCTGGGCCGTGCAAGCCATGCTCGATGGTGCTCCATGGCGCGCGGCCCTGCTGCCGGCCGCTGGCGTGCTGCTGTTGGGCGTGCTGCGGGCCGGCTGCGAAGCGTGGGGCGCGCGGCGCATGTATGCGGCGGCGCGCGCGCACCTGTCCACCTTGCGCGCGCAAGTGGCGCAAGCGCTGGCGCGCCGTTCGCCGCTGGACCGCCAGCGTGCGCAGTCGGGCCAGGCGGCCGGCGTCATCGCCGAACAGGCCGAAGCCATCGTGCCATATCTGGTGCGCTACAAGCCCGCGCGCTGGAAAGTCATGCTGGTGCCGCTCGTGATCCTCGCCGTGGTGACGCCGCTGTCGTGGATCGCCGCCTTGATCCTGCTCATCGCCGCGCCCCTGATTCCCGTCTTCATGGCCCTCGTCGGCATGGGCGCGCAAGCGGCCAGCCGCGCGCAGATGGTGGAAATGGGCAGCATGAACGCTTTTCTATTGGACCGCCTGCGCGGCCTGGCCACCCTGCGCGCGCTCGACGCCATCGACGCCACGGCCGCACGGCTCGATGCCTCATCGCAATCCGTGCGCCGGCGCACGATGGTGGTGCTGCGCATCGCCTTTTTGTCGTCCGCCGTGCTGGAACTGTTTTCCGCGCTGGGCGTGGCCATGGTGGCCGCGTTTATCGGTTTCTCCCTGTTGGGCAGCATCAATTTTGGCACCTGGGGCCGGGAACTGACCTTGGGGCAGGGCTTGTTCATCCTGTTGCTGGCGCCCGCGTTCTTCGAACCCTTGCGCGAACTGGCCGCCGTCTGGCACGACAAGGCGGCCGGCGAAGCGGGCCTGGCCGGCCTGCACGACCTGGCGGCCGACGGCGTTCCGCTGCCCGGCGCGGAGGTCCTGTCTGCCGTCGTCTCCGCCGCCGCCATGGCCGTGGCGCCGCCGCCCGCTATCGACATCCATCAACTGCGCTTTGCCCACCCTGGCGAAGCGCCCGTGTTCGACGGCTTCGACCTGACGGTGCGTGCCGGTGAACACGTGGCCCTGCTGGGCGCCAGCGGCACCGGCAAGACCACCTTGCTGTCGCTGCTGGCCGGCTTGCTGCCCGCCAGCGGCGGAGACATCCGCATCGGCGGCGTGCGCCTGACCGACAGTACCGTCAATACCTTGCGCCAGCGCATGGCCTGGATGGGCCAGCGCCCGCACGTGTTTGCCGCCTCCGTCAGCCAGAACGTGACCCTGGGCCGCACGGGCGCCAGCGCCGCGCAAGTGACGCAGGCGCTGCACCTGGCCGACCTGGCTGCCGTGGCGCAGGCCCAGCCGGCCGTCATGCTCAGCGATGGCGGCCAGGGCTTGTCCGGCGGCGAAGCCGTGCGTCTGGCCCTGGCCCGCGTGGCCCTGCATCCGCATGCCGATTTGCTGCTGGTCGATGAACCGACGGCCCACCTGGACAGCGAAACGGCGGCGCGCGTCACGGACGCCTTGCTGGCACTGGCGCAAGGCAAGACGATGATCGTCGCCACGCACGACCCCGTGCTGGCTGGCCGCCTGCAGCGCACGGTGCAGGTCGATGCCCGGGCATCGGCGCAGGAGCGGCAGGCATGAAAACTTCCCTCATATCGAACCCCGTGCTGCGGCAATTGCTGCTGGAACAGCCCGGCAAGCTGATCGGGGGTGCCTTGCTGGCGGCCCTGACGGCGGTGTCCGGCATGGCCTTGCTGGGCTTGTCGGGCTGGTTTATCACGGCCACCTCGATTGCCGGCCTGCACGCTTCGACGGCGATCCTGTTCGACGTCTTCGGCCCGTCGGCCGGCATCCGCCTGCTGGCCATCGGCCGCACGGGTTCGCGCTATGCGGAACGCCTCGTCACGCACGACGCCACGTTCGCCGCGCTGGCCAGCATCCGCGTGCAGCTGTTCCGTGGCTGGTCGCGCCCGGAAGCGGCCAGCCGGCTGCTGCGCCAGCCCGCCAAGCTGCTGTTCCGCCTGACGGCCGATATCGACGCGCTCGAATCGCTGTATTTGCGCCTGCTGGTGCCTGCCTTCACGGCCTTGTGCGTAGCCTTGCTGGCCGGCGTGGCGCTGGGCGTGATGCGGTGGCAACTGGGGCTGGGCCTGGCCGCGTGGCTGCTGGCCGCCGGCGGCGGCATCAGCTGGGTGGTGGCGCAACGCGCCCGCCGTCCCGCCATCGTGCGTACACGCGCCATCGAAAAGCTGCGTTCCGGCACCATCGACCTGGTGGCGGGCCAGACGGATCTCGTGATGGCGGGCCGCATCGACGCCCAGTGCGCGGCGCTGGGGCAGATCGACCGGTCGCTGGCGCAAGCCGATTTCGCCCTGCTGCGCCTGGAAACTGCCGCCGGCGCCGCGTATGGCGTGGCGGGCAGCGCGACCCTGGCGGGCGTGTTGCTGGCCGTGGCTGCGCTGGTGGAACAGCAAACGATGAGCGTGCCGCTGGCGGCCCTGGCCCTGCTGATCGCCCTGACGGCCGTGGAACCGTTCGCGGGACTGCGCCGCGGCGCGCTGGAAGCGGGCCGCATGCTGCTGGCCATGCGCCGCCTGGCGCCGCGCCTGGATAGTGAGGTACCTCAGCCGCCCGTCGATGCCGCGCCGGGCTTGCGCCTGGAACACGTGAGCGCCGCGCATGCGGGCAGCCATGTTGCCATTTTGCATGACGTATCGCTGCACATCGCCGATGGCGAGCGCGTGGCCTTGATCGGCCCCAGCGGCGCGGGCAAGTCCACTTTGCTGGCCCTGGCCGCGCGCGAGCTGGCGCCGCTGTCGGGCAGTGTCCACGCGGGACGCGCCTGCCTGTTCACGCAGAAGACGGAATTGTTCCAGGACAGCTTGCGCGACAACCTGCGCCTGGCCGACCCGTACGCCAGCGATGCGCAGCTGTGGGCGGCGCTGCAGGCAGCCGGCCTGGACGACGAGGTGCGGTCCTTCGCGGACGGCCTGGACACCAAGCTGGGCGAAGGCGGCCTGGGCTTGTCGGGCGGCCAGGCGCGGCGATTGGCGCTGGCGCGGCTGTTCCTGCACGAATCGACCTTGTGGCTGCTGGACGAAGCGACGGAAGCGCTCAATGCGCAGACCGCGATCGACGTCCTGCAGCGCCTGGGGGCGCGCAGCGAAGGACGTACTTTGCTGATCGCCACCCACTTGCGGCGCGAAGCGGCGCAGGCGGACCGGCTGGTCAGCCTGCGCGATGGCCGCATCGTGGGCGATGCGCGCCGTGGCACGCCAGCCTTTGAGGCAGCCATGGCGGGCTTGCGGGGGGACTGACGGGCAAGCGGTCAGTATTTGAACGGTAGCAAATTTACACACAGTAGGGAAACACCAAGGAAATCATATGGACTTCGATATTGTCGCTTTATCCAGACTGCAGTTCGCGCTGACAGCTCTGTACCACTTTATATTTGTTCCGCTGACGATAGGCCTGTCAGTGATCCTCGCCATCATGGAGACGGTTTACGTGATGACGAACCGCCCCATCTGGCGTGACATGACCAAGTTCTGGGGCGTCTTGTTCGGCATCAACTTCGCCATGGGCGTGGCGACGGGCATCGTCATGGAATTTCAGTTCGGCATGAACTGGAGCTATTACAGCCATTATGTGGGCGACATTTTCGGCGCGCCGCTGGCCATCGAGGGCTTGATGGCCTTCTTCCTGGAAGCGACCTTTGTCGGCCTGTTCTTCTTCGGCTGGGACAAGCTGTCGAAGCGCGGCCACCTGGTCACGACCTGGCTGGTGGCCATCGGTTCGAACTTCTCGGCCCTGTGGATTTTGATCGCCAACGGCTGGATGCAAAATCCCGTCGGCGCGGCCTTCAATCCGCAAACCATGCGCATGGAAGTGACGGACTTCGGCGCCGTACTGACGAATCCGGTGGCGCAGGCGAAATTCGTGCACACGGTGTCGGCTGGCTATACGGCCGCGGCCATCTTCGTGCTCGGTATTTCCGCTTGGTATCTGCTGAAGGGCCGCCACGTGCAGCTGGCCAAGCGCTCGATGACGGTGGCCGCCTCGTTCGGCCTGGCCGCCACCTTGTCGGTGGTGGTGCTCGGTGATGAAAGCGGCTATCTGTCGTCCGAACATCAAAAAATGAAGCTGGCCGCCATCGAGGCCATGTGGACCACGGAGCCGGCCCCGGCCGCCTTCACGGCCATCGGCTTCCCTGACGCGAAAGCGCGCGAGACGCATTACGCCGTGCACATCCCGATGGTGATGGGCTTGATCGGCACGCGTTCGCTGTCGACGGAAATCCCCGGCATCGAGCAGCTGGTCGATCGTGGCGAGTTGCTGATCAAGGACGGTATCAAGGCGTATGACGCGCTGCAAACCATCCGCAGCGTGGCGCCAGGCGCCCCCGTGCCGCAGGACGCGAAGGACGTGTTCGAGTCGAAAGGCCAGTCCATGGGCTATGCCTTGCTGCTGAAACGCTATGTCGACGATCCGCGCCAGGCCACGCCCGAGCAGATCCGCAAGGCCGCGCTCGATACCGTGCCGCCCGTGGGACCCTTGTTCTGGTCCTTCCGCGTGATGGTGGGCCTGGGCATGTTCTTTATCTTGCTGACCGGTACCTTCTTCGTGCTGTCGACGCGCCGCACCCTGGACAAGCACCGCTGGCTGTTGAAGCTGGCCGTGTTCGCCATCCCGCTGCCGTGGGTGGCCATTGAGGCGGGCTGGATCGTGGCAGAAGTGGGCCGCCAGCCATGGGTCATCGAAGGCGTGCTGCCGACGGCCGTGGCCGTCTCCAACCTGGGCGCTTCGACCCTGTTGATCACGATTGCCGGCTTTGCCGCCATCTACACCGTGCTGCTGATTATCGAAATGAAGCTCATGCTCAAGGCCATCCGCAAGGGGCCGGAAGAGAAGGCGCCGGCCCCCGCGCCTGCGGCCGCAGCCATTCATACTCAACGCGCCTGAGGAGGGCCAGACCATGATTTTGCATGAAATGATTTCGTATGAAACCCTGCGCCTGATCTGGTGGCTGCTGATCGGCATCCTGCTGGTGGGCTTTGCCATCACGGACGGCTTCGACCTGGGCACGGGTATTTTGCTGCCCTTCGTCGGCAAGACGGACCTGGAACGCAGGGTCGTCATCAACAGTATCGGTCCCGTGTGGGAAGGCAACCAGGTGTGGCTGATCCTTGGCGGTGGCGCCATCTTCGCCGCCTGGCCGCAACTGTACGCCGTCTCGTTCTCGGGCTTTTACCTGGCCATGTTCGTCATCCTGGTGGCGCTGATCGTGCGTCCCGTGGCGTTCAAATTCCGCAGCAAGCGCGAAGATCCGCGCTGGCGCGCCCGCTGGGACGCGGCCCTGTTCGTGGGCGGCTTCGTGCCGGCCCTGATCTGCGGCGTGGCGATTGGCAACGTGCTGCAAGGCGTGCCGTTCCGTTTCTCGCCGGACATGCACATCTTTTATGACGGCACCTTCTTTGCGCTGCTCAACCCGTTCGCGCTGCTGTGCGGCCTCGTCTCGGTGGCCATGCTGGTGATGCACGGCGCCACCTGGCTGCAGCTGAAGACGGACGGTGCCGTGGCCGAACGGGCGCGCCGCTATGGCAGCGTGGCGGCAATCGCCACCGTCGTGCTGTATGCGGCCGCCGGCGTGGCCCTGTGGCTGTGGGTCGATGGCTATCGCGTCACCAGCGCCGTCGTCGTCGACGGTCCGTCGAACCCGATGCTGAAAACGGCGCAAGTGCACGTGGGCGCCTGGTTCCTCAACTTTGCAGCCCATCCGTGGACCTGGATCGTCCCTGCACTGGGTCTGCTTGGCCCGCTGCTGGCTTTCGCCTTCCAGCGCGCGCGCCGCGAAGTACCGGCCTTGCTGGCCAGCGCGGCGGCCATCGCCGGCATCATCCTCGGCGTGGGCGCGGCCATGTTCCCGTTCATCCTGCCTTCGTCGATCGACCCGCGCGCCAGCCTGACGGTGTGGGATTCCTCGTCCAGCCACATGACCCTGTTCATCATGCTGGTCGTCACGGCCGTTTTCATTCCCCTCATCGTGGCGTACACGACGTGGGTGTATAAAGTGCTGTGGGGCAAGGTTGACGGCAAAGCCATTGAAGACGACAGCGGTCACGCCTACTAAGAATTTACGAAAGGATATAACTATGTGGTATTTCGCCTGGATACTGGGTCTTCCGCTGGCGGCGACCTTCGCCGTGCTCAATGCGATGTGGTATGAAATCGCCGATGGCGACACGACGCCCGAGCAGTACCGCGACTAGGCCAACTGGCCGCAGTACGGACTGAACAGCCCCGCCTGGCGCCATGCCCGGCGGGGCTTTTTGCTTGCTACAGCAAGATGAATTCGCCACGGATGCGCAGTTTCATGCCGCGCGGCGCGTCGGCACCTGCCGCCACGGCCCAGGCCGTGATCCATTGCGCGCAGCGTTGCCGCTCGGCCGCATCGTGCATGCGCTGCAAACGCGCATCGGCACGGTCGATACGCTGGGCCAGATACAGGCGCTGGTCCATGGGATCCGTCTTTTTGCTGTAATGCTGCATGGCGATTCCTTTCCGCGTGATAACGTCGTTCGGTCATGGCATAGCCATGTACGCGGGGGCGGGGCGTCCGGATTCAGTTTCAGCAAAAAAAGAAGCCACCGCAAGGGTGGCTGTTGGGGCGTGTATCAGGAAGGTGTCTTGCCGGCTGGTTTTGGGGTGGCAATGGCGATCGGGTCGCTGGCCGGAAAGCTTTCCTTCAGCGCTTCATCGAGTGCTTCCTCGGCATGGCCTTCATTGGCCGGCGTGGGCGAATCGCGCTCTGGCGGCGGGGCGGGTGCGGTGGCGGCGTTGGTGCTCGAATGCATGATGATCTCCTCGCGGTGGTGCGCCATGCTGCCGAGGTGGCCGTGGCGCGTGCTGCTGTTTCCAGCCTAGCACATCGCGCAGGAATGGCGCGCCGGATGCGCCTGCCGAAGCGACGGTGACGGCGTCTGCTACACTGCGCTCCACTTTTATCGATGGAACCGCCATGACCTCCCTATCCCTGCCATACCGCGCCACCGCAATCGAAGCCTGTGCCTGGCTGGCGCAAGAGACGGGCACGCCGTGGACCCTGGCGCGTTTGCTGGAGCAGGGCGGCTTGCCGTTTGTCTGGCTCGATTACAGCGAAGCATGGGCCGAGCTGTTCCATGACGGCGTGACGCGCTATGCGGCGCCCATCGTGTTCATCGGCGACAAGCAGCACCTGGCTTCGGGTGCGGACGATGTGTGGCTGCGTTTTACGCGCGACTCGGGCAACATCGCCATCGAGCTGAAGGCGCCCGGACTGCGCGTGCCCTTGGACGGCTTGCACTTCCAGGAGCGGGATTTGTTGCGTTTGCTCAAGGAATTGCAGCATCCGCAGCCCGCTGAAGCGCAGGCGGACAAGGCGCCCGTGGTCTTGCCCAGCGCCTTGAAGGGCCTGGGCCGCGAGCAGATTTTGCTGGCCTTTGCCGGTGTGGGCAAGGTCGACCTGGACCAGGGAATGGCCAGCGGCGTGGGTATCTTTGGCGACGATGGCGCGCGCGTGCGCAAGAATTCGCGCGGCGGCAAGAACAGCCACCTGTGGCATCCGGTGACGTTGGCGTTCGGCCTGCACGACGTGCACCGCGTGCCGATGGCGCACCTGAAGAAGGCCTTCGCCACGCAACCGTTGCTGCGCGAATGGAAGGCGGACTGGCTGGAATCGCTGCGCCTGCTGGGCGAGTAACAAGATCAATCAAGCCTGCCGCGCGGGCCTCTCGTTCGGCGGCATCAGCCTTGCGATCGATTATTCGCTTTCTTCGATCCTGCCGCCACATTGCGTATAGCAGGCTCTGTAGTCTGACTCGCATTGCCACGTTCCAGAAGGGCTGGAGGAGCAATATTGGCGTTTCTTCGAGCACAGTTCCCGGTCCGCATCGGTTTTCGCCACTGCCAGGCAGATGGAAACCGTACTGACGTTGCGCATCTCGCAAGCTTGTGCCTGGGCCGCAGCAACCTGCTCCTTGCCGGCAATGCATATCTGTTGATTGGTCCCGCAGCTCGTCACGCATTGACGCCCGGCATCCGAGTCCGGCGGAATATAGCGATAGCTGGTGCAGCCCGCCAAGGTAATGGCGAAACAAATCGCTGCGGCAAGGCGGAACAAGAAGGAATGGTGGATTTGCAAAGTACGCATGCTTGAAAAGTATTTTCCCGTGTAAATGAATTAGCTTGAATATCGTGAATATTGATATTCTGACAGGTGATCATTTCAAGAACAATGCGCTGCAATAATTGTTACATCTTGGCGGAAAACCGTTTTACAGTTCAATGGGCGCTACTTCCGTGCCGATATCGGGTGCCGCGTAATGCATGCTGAAATACACGAAGGCGCCGATATTGAGGGCGACCGTAATCCAGAACACGATGCGGAACGAGCGCTTGCTGGACTTGTGGCGCAGCCATTGCTGGGCCAGCACGGCGCCAGGCCAGCCGCACAGCAGTCCCAATAGCAGCAGGGTGCGTTCCGACGTGCGCCAGCGTCCCCCTTTTGCGGCCGATTTGTCGATCGCATAGGCAACGAAACAGCTCAGGCTCAGCACGCCATACACGAGGGCGACGAGGGCGGGGATGTGGAAAAAGAAGGTGGCCAGCAAATACAGAACGACAAAAAACAGGATGACAAGATAGGACATAGGATGTGTTTGCTTGAACGGGGGCGTGAGTATCCCACAAGGGGCGCGATGCTGCAGCCTAAAACAAGCAGCCTTGCGCCGTATCGATGGGCATGGCGCGGCGGCGGGCGTGGCCCGTTTTCAGCGTTTCGCGGTCGCTGGACAGGGTGATGCCTTCCAGGGCCAGCAAGGTTTCCTTGGCATGCAGGCCGCCCGCGAAGCCCGTCAACTCGCCCGTGGCGCCGATGACCCGGTGGCAGGGGGCGATGATGGAAATGGGATTCTTGCCGTTGGCGGCGCCTACGGCGCGCACGGCGGCGGGCCGGCCGATCTGGCGCGCGATCTCGCCATAGCTGCGCGTCTGGCCATACGGTATCGTCAGCAGCGCGCGCCACACTTCCTGCTGGAATGGCGTGCCGGCAAAATCGAGCGGAACCTCAAAACGCTGGCGCGTGCCGGCGAAATATTCCCCCAGCTGGCGCGCCGTTTCCTGCAGCACGGCGCAACCGTCAGCGACGCGCATCGCGCCCAGGCGCACGCGGTTGGGCTTGTCGTTTTCCCACAGGATGGCGGCCAGCGCCGCGCCGCGCGCCACCAGGGTCAGCTCGCCCACGGGCGAGGGCACCACGATGCAATCGTATTCCATGTTGGTTCCTTGATCGGAGAGCGCCAGTGTAGCAGGATGGCGGCAGCGTGCATATTGCGTGTAGGATAGGGTTTTTCAGCACGGAGCACTGGCTTTGACGACGATTCCCAGCTATGACGATATCCGCGCGATTGCCGCGCGGCTGGTGCGGCAGCGCTACCCCACGGCCGTGGCGGCCATCATCGGCGGCTCGTTCGCCACGGGCCGGCAAACGCCCAGTTCCGATATCGACTTGCTGCTGCTGTTCGACCACGTCGATTGCGCCTGGCGCGATACCCTCGTGGCCGAAGGGCGCACGGTGGAACTGTTCGCGCACGACGTGGCCACGTTCACGTATTTTTGCAAGGAAATCGACGCGCCAGGCGGCAGGGTGCCGCTGGCGATGATGGTGCTCGAAGGCGAGAACATCGCCGCGCCCGGACCGCAGCACGCGCAACTGCTGGCGCTGGCGCAAGCATTCGCCGCCGCCGGGCCGCCCGTGCTGGACGCCGACAATTTACTGCGGCGCCGCTACGCCATCACCACCGCGGTGGAAGACCTGGTCGACAGCCGGCATCCGGGCGAGGCGCTGGCCGTGGCTTGCCAGTTGTACGCGGCACTGGCCGACCTGCACTTGCGCGCGGCGGGCCAGTGGATTGGCGAGGGCAAGCACCTGTTTCGCCGCCTGCAGGCCTTCGACGCCGCCATCGCCGACCAGCTCGATGGCGCGCTGCGCCTGGTCGCCAGCGACTTGCCGGCCGGCCAGCACGCGTTCGAGCAAGTTGTCGCCGCCGTGCTGGCGCCCGTGGGCGGTCCCTTGCTCGAAGGTTTTACTTTGCCGGCGCCCGCACACTGGCGTGCTTAAAACGCCGTGCGCACCGCCAGGCTGATGTTGCGCGGTTCGCCCCAGAATACGCCGTCGAAGAAGCCCACGTTGCGGTAGTACTTTTTGTCGAGCAAGTTATTCACGTTCAGCTGCACGCTGGCGTGGCGGTTGAGCGCATAGCTGGCCATGGCGTTGAACAGCGCGTAGCCCGCTTGCGGGATATTCGTGATTCTGCCCGATGGCGGGCGGCCGTACCACGATTCGCTGTAGGTGGCGCTTTGCGCCGTCATGCTGGCGCCCGCCCTCAAGCCGGCCAGCTGGCCATCGAAACGGTAGCTGGTGGCCAGGCGCAGCAAATGTCGCGGCTGCGTGGTGGCGGCGCGGCGGCCGTCGGCCTCTGCCGCGTGCAGATAGGTATAGCCGCCGCTCGCTTCCCAGGCCGGCGTGATCTGGCCGGAGACGTCGAACTCGACGCCCTTGGCCGTCACGCCGGCGCCGTTGGCCACCATGGCCTGGCCGCCATCGGGCAGCAAAAAGCCGGGCGGCACCGTGCGGTCGAGTTCCGCCAGATTCTTTTTCTTCGTGTGGAACAGGGCGGCCGACGCATTCAGCTTGCCTTCATAGAATTCCCCCTTGATGCCCAGCTCGGCATTGTCCCCCGTTTCCGGCGCCAGGAACTGGTTGTTGCGGTCCTTGCTCGATTGCGGATTGAACAGCTGCGTGAAGCTGGCGTAGGCCGAATACTGCTTGTTGATGTCGAACACGGCGCCCACGTAGGGCGTGACTTCATTGCGCGTTTCCACAAAGTCGCCGCTGCCCGTGTACACGCCTTGCGTGTTGTAATCGCGTGTATCCGTGCGGTAAGTGCTGCTGCGCGCGCCGATGATCACGTGCAGCGGGTCGGCCAGGCTCAGGCGCGTGGCGACATAGGCACCCGCCAGGCGCGTGACTTTTTTCGTGTGCGAGCCGTCCGGGTGGAACACGGGGCGGGGGATGTTGCCCGTCCAGCTGCGATAATCAGGGACCAAAGGTTCATAGTCGATTTTCGCCTTGCCGCCTATCGAATTGTCCTGGCCGTTATTGCCATTCCAGCCGACGATGGCCGTGTGCTTGCGTCCGAGCAAGGTAAATGGCCCGCTGGCGTAGACGTCGAAATTGTCGCTGTTCTTCTTGCCTGCACCCCAGGCGCCCGTCCACAGTTCCATGCCTTCGCCGGTGGCGGGATCGGGATAACCCTTGCCTGCATAGAGAACGGTGGTGCGGTTCGTGCTTTCCGTGCGCGCATAGCCGAGGTGCAGATTCCAGTTGCCGGGCAGGCGCTGATCCAGCGACGTAAATACCGTGTGCTGCTTGTTGGCCCAGGTGCTCCATGGCGTCGTCCAGCTGGTATTGCGTGGCAAGTTCGCCAGACTGCCGTCCGCGTTCCAGTAGGGCACGGCGCCCCAGGTGGCACCTGTTGGCTTGTTGTCCTGGAAGTCGACGCCGGCCGTCAGCAGGGTGCCGGGACGCACGTCCGCCTCGACGATGACCATGCCGACCGTCTTGCGTTCGTGATACATGTCCAGGTAGGAATCGCGTTTTTGCCAGGCCAGGGCCGTGCGCGCGCGCACGCTGCCTTCCGCGTTCAGCGGGGTGGACAGGTCGGCCTCGAAGCGCTGGTCATCCCAGCGGCCCATGATCAGGCCGGCGCTGGCCTGGAAGGTTTTCGTGGGTCGCTTGCGTATCATGTTGATGGTGGCCGACGGGTCGCCTTTGCCGCCCATCAGGCCGGTGGCGCCGCGCACGACCTCGATGCGGTCGTACAAAATCGTGTCTTGCAGCGGTGCATTGCCGCCACGCGCCATGCCATCGATCTGGAGATTGTTGATGCCGAAGCCGCGCGCATAAAAGGTCGTGCGCTCCGTGTCGTTCTGGCCCACCTGGATGCCCGTCGTCTGCGCCAGCGCCTGGTCCAGCCGCACGGCGCCCAGATCGTCGAGCAACTGGCGCGTGATGACGCTGACCGATTGCGGTGTCTCGCGCAGGGACAGGTCCATGCGCGTGGCGCTGCGCGTTTCGCCTGCCGTGTACGACTGCGTGCCTTCCGTGGTGGCCATCGACTGGCCCAGCACCGTGACGGCCGGCATGGTGACGTCGGCCGCGGCGTCGTCGGTTGCGTGTGCCGGCAAGACCACGCCGGCGGCAAGGCTCAGCAGAGCGATGTGTAATAAACGGGGCAGGGGGCGCAAGGCGGGCTGGCGCGAAGAAGAGACGATGGTGATCGATTGCATAATTTTCCTGGAGTATTTTTAGTCGTGTGTGTTCCTATCTCGTCTGGCGAGGTGCGCAGTAGCTGGGGGGGATGGCGTGACGCTGGCCCGTGGTCTGGCTTGGATAGCAGTTCCACCCGCGCCTGGCAGTGGAAAGATGAGCATGATTCCTGTTACATTTGTGAATAAGAATCATTATCAATATAGAGGATATTTGCCAAATAATCAAGCGTTCGCACCAAAAGAGTGCAATTGGGGCTATGGCGCGCATCGGCTGGCCTTCTGCGATAATGCAGGCGCTGATAAAATATTTTCCTCATTGAAAGAAATGCATGCGTACATGGATCGCTTGTGCCGGATGGTTGTGTGTCGTGTCGCTGGGCCAGGCCCAGGAGCACGCGCCGCCGCCGGCTGTTCCCGCGCCGCTGCAGAGTGCCAGCGTGCCGCCCGCCGCCGTATCGCCACCTGTATCGCCGCCCGTTGCGCCGGCCGCATCCGCAGCATCAGCGCCAGAGGTAACGGCGAGCGCAGAGGACGCCTTGCCGTCGCAAACGGTGACGATCACGGCCAGCAGCGACGCCAAGGCGCCGCGCGTGCGCTTCACGGCGTATCGCGAAAGTTATCTGACGGCCAGGAAAGTGTGGCAAGTGTCGAGCGGCAGCGTGGTGATGGCCCTGCGCCTGATTCCTGCCAAGCTGAGCGCCACCATTGACGACGTGCGCGTGGCCTTGCAAGGCTATGGCGCGCCCGTGCCGATCAAGGTGTCCAGCGGCGGCGTGTTCGTCGTGCCGCTCAACGATGACATCGCCGCGCAGGATGGTGCTTTCCTGGTGAACAAGGGCAGGGGCGAGCTGACGGCGAATATCGTCCTCCAGCCGTCCGTGGCGCGCGATGCGTGGAACGTCACGCGCGTGGGGCAAGTCTTGCAGGACGCCCGGCGCGCCGTGCGGGCCATCACGCCGTGGTACAAGCGGCCGTTCGCCAGCGACGTGCAATCGCTGGCCTTTTGCGCAGCCGAGCGGGGCAGCGCCTTGCAGTTGATGGATGGCGAGCAATTGATTGCCACCTTGCCCATGAACGAGGCGGCCGTCAACGACATCAACCAGCCCGTGTTTTGCAAGATTTTCGACGGTGAAGACAAATACCCGAGACACTACCGCGTCGTCATGCCCGAGCAGGCCACGGTGCTGCTGCTGTAGCGACTAGTTCGGCTGGCGCTGCACCAGTTCCAGCGCCGCCGCCAAGGCCAGGTCCATGGTGGCCTGGTGGAAGATCAGCCATTGCGGCAAGAGCGACAGCGCATGGCGGCCCTGTTCCAGGTCGCCTTCATCGACGGCGGCCCAGGCATGGTGCAAGCCGCTGAGCACGCGCGCATGCTGTTCCCGGTGGTTGGCCAGCGAGGGAAAGGCGATTTCTTCCATCAAATCCTCTTCCTCGCGGAAATCGCGTTCGACGGCCGCAATCAGCTCGCGAAACGCCACGCTGAAATGCTGGTCGCCCAGTTGCTGCAGGCGCGCAAGCTCCTGAAACAGCGCCTCGTGTGCCTCGTCGATGACGGGAACCCCCAGTGCCATCTCATCCTTCCAATGCGATTTACCCATGCCGATGCTCCAGGTTAAGTCCGTCGCGGTGCGAAGCGGACTGTTCCAGTGTGGACGCGGCGAAGAGGGAAATCCATGACCTGGATCAAATGTGCAGTGAAGAGCGTTTGAGGAAAACTAGAAAAACTGATCGGTAAAGAGAACAAATTCCCACCGGCAACAAAGCGGTTTTTGAATGTGAACGCCACTAGCGAGCTCCGCTGAAAGCAGCGCAGCCAGCGGCGTTTTCTCAGCCGCGCGTCTTATTGCCGAGGCCAATGGCTCCACATGGCATGGGCATCGACATTCGGCACTTGCAGTTGCTGCCCGGCAGACAATTGCATCGTATCCCTCAGCACGAGGGGCGCGAGCAGCAAGGCCGACAAGGCAAGGCAGGCCAGCACTTTGAGCGTCAACATGGTCGTCTCCCGGTGTCCCGGCGGCGGCGCGGGGATGCGGCGCCTGCCGGTCACTTCCTTATGCACTACCATGCTTGCAGTTTAGTTCATCTGGTCGTAACTTCAACTTATTGCTGTGATGCACTGCACCAGTTCGCCTGTTGCCACGGGCTTATTTGGCCTTGCGGCTGCGCCGTGCCTTGCCTGTTGGCGGCAGAAAGGAATCGAACCACACTTGCGTCAGTTGCCGCGTATTTTTCGCCGCCTCGCGCTTGACGGCCGCTGTCGCGTGGCCGCGCGCCGTGTTGGCGATGCGGTTGGCCGCGCTCAGGTACATGCTCATCCAGGGGTTTTTCATGGCTAGCCTCGCAGACGGTGGGGGGAATGTCTCCACTCTATCCCGATGGCTGGCGCCGACAGTGCGCCTGCCCACATAGCCGGGCCGTGCTGGCGATTGGCTGAGGCAGATCAATACACGTCGCGGCGGTAGCGTCCGGCCGCCAGCAGGGCGTCGAGTCCCTCCTGGCCCAGCACTTCTTGCAGTACAGCATCGATTCCTGTGGCCATGCCTTGCAGGCTGCCGCACACGTAGACGATGGCGCCTTGCGCCAGCCACTCGCGCAGGTCATTCGCGCTGGCGCGCAGGCGATCCTGCACGTATTGTCGTTCACCATCGCGCGAAAAGACCTTGTCCAGGCGTGCCAGGTGGCCAGCGTCGAGCCAGCCTTGCAACTCTGCGCCGCAGATGCTGTCAAAAGCTTGCTGGCGCTCACCGAACAGCAGCCAGTTGCGGGCCAGCCCCGCCCGATGGCGCGCGCGCAGGTGCGCACGCAGGCCTGCCAGGCCGGAACCGTTGCCGATATAAATGCAGGGCACGTCGACCAGGGCCGGCGCGAAGGCGGGATTGGCTTGCAGGCGCAGGCGGATGGGGCTGCCTAGCGGGGCGAAGCGGGTGAGCCAGCCGGAAGCGAGGCCATGGCCCTGGTTGTCATCGCCCGCATGGCGCTCCTGGCGCACCAGCAATTGCACTTCGCCGTCGGATGGCAGCGAAGCGAGCGAATAGCTGCGCGGCGCGTGATGGGCATTGTCGGGGTGGCTACCCTCGCCATCGCTGCCGTCCGCGTTGCAGGGAATGATTTCCGCCAGCGCGCCCGCTTCCCAGGTGGCGCCGGCCGGGCCCGTCAAGGTGATTTCATGCAGTTCGCCGCCCAGGCTGCCCGGGTTGAGCAGCACGCGGCGCGCCAGGCGCCACTCGGCATACGACGCTTCTTCCTGCACGCCGATGGCGTCGATGGCGCTGCCGCTGCAGCGGGCCAGCGCCTTGGACCAGCCGGCCAAGGCGGCGGGGTCGTGCTTGTCCACCTCGATCAAGGGGAACAGGGAAGTGGCGCCCAGCGCTTGCAATTGTTGCGCCAGCGCATGGCCAAAGCCGCAGAAGGCGCTGTAGTGGCGGTCGCCCAGGGCCAGCATGCCGAATTCCAGGCCCGCCAGCGGCATGCCGGTGGTCGCTTGCAACAGGCGCGCGAAGCGGCGCGTGCCGTCCGGCGCCTCGCCTTCGCCAAAGGTGCTGGCGACGATCAGTGCCCGTTCGTACTGGCGCAATTGCGCGGGGTCAAAGCGGTCCAGCGATTGCACGTCGACGGCCACGCCCGCCTGCTGCAGGGCGCGCGCGCTTTCCAGGGCCAGGCGTTCGGCCTGGCCCGATTGGCTGGCGTAGGCGACGAGCGTCGGCAAGCCGGTATTTTGCTTGTTCGCTGCGCCGGCGCCCAGCATGGCGCGCTGCGCCTGCACAGCCCGCTTAGCCTTGCGGCGGCCCAGATACAGCATCCAGCCCGTGACGGCGAACAGGGGCAGGCCCAGGCTGGCCACGGTGACGATGATGCGGCCCGGCAAGCCAAAATACGTGCCCATGTGCAGCGGATAAATGATGTTGACGAGGCGCGATCCCAGCGCCTGCTGGCTGTACGGTTCGCTTTCCGTGAGCGTGCCGTCGGCCGGTGCAATGCTCATGCGGCTGCGCGCCCGTTCGTGCGGCGCATCGCTGGCCAGCCACGTGAATTGCACGGCTTCACCTGCGCGCGTGGGCAGGCGCACGCTGGCCAGGGTCCAGCCAGCGGCGTGCTGCTGGAAGCTGGTCCAGGCCAGGCTGATGTCGACGGCGGGCGCATCTTTTTTCTCTTTGGCTACACGCTTGGGCGATTGCGCTGCGCGCGGCGGCTTGCCGGCCCAGGCGTCGATATTGTCGCGCACCACGTCGTAGCTCCAGTAAATCCCCGTCAAGGTCAGCGCCACGTAGACGACCAGGCACCAGGTGCCGGCCACGGCATGCAGATTCCACAAAAAGGAACGGCCTTTCAGGGCCGGATCGAAGGTCAGCCAGGTGCGCCAGTCCAGCGGACGGCGGGGCCAGCGCAGATACAGGCCCGACAATGCCAACCCCAGCAGGCACAGGGCCAGTGCGCCCGCCACTTGCCGGCCCGGATCGCGCGGCAGCAGCAGCCAGCGGTGCAAGGATTCCGTCCACTCGAAAAATTCCGCGCCCGCCAGCGCCGGCTGGGTGGCGCCCGTGTACGGGTGCAGGTAGATCGACTCGCCGCGCCGCTGGCCATTCTTCGGCGCGAAGAACAGGCGTGGCGCCGCGCCCGCTTCTGCATACATGGTGATCGAGGCTACGCGCTGGCCGTGTTCGACGGCAGCAATGTTGCTCAGCTGGGCTGGCGTCAGCGGCGCGCGCGTTTCCACGGCGACGTGGCGCACGCCAGGATTCATGAGGTCCAGCAATTCATCCTTGAAGGCCAGGGTGGCGCCGCTCAGGCCAATGATCACCAGCACCGTGCCGGCCGTGATGCCGATAAACCAGTGCAATTGAAACCACACCTGCTTCCAGTTCCAGTGCCGGCGTTGCTGTTGCGCGGCAGCAAGCTGGCGAGTCTGCGGCGCATCGTCGGCGCTGGCGCGCAACTGGGGAAGGGAGGAGGTGGTCATGGCGGCTTTCGATAGCGCCGCCATGCAGTGCGTCAGGCATGGCGGGAAGAAGGAAGGCTGACATTTTAACGCAAACGAGAATCATTCGCAAATGATGCCGCAGTGGCATATGTTGCGCAAAAGGTCCACGCCGGGCAAGGATGATGGTTTTGATAATTTACATCGTCGTGAAATTGTGTGAAAATGAAAATCATTCTCATTCGTGATCATGATGCAGTGCTGACCCACTTGACCGGCAAGTTTGGCAGCCCCTTTGTTCGTTTGCCCGTGTCCACCATTTCTCCTTCCCTCGATCTCTTTAGTGATTTGTACAGCAGCCACCATGGCTGGCTGTACAACTGGCTGTGGCGCAAGCTGGGCTGCCGCGATGGCGCAGCCGACCTGGCGCAAGACACCTTCGTGCGCATGCTGGCCACGCAGTCGGCGGACAGCCTGCGCGAACCGCGCGCTTATCTGAGCACAGTTGCCAATGGCTTGCTGGTGAATCACTGGCGCCGGCTGACCCTGGAACGCACTTTTCTTGCCGCCCTGGCCAACCGTCCCGAATTGACGGCGCCGTCGCCCGAGGAGCGGGCACTGGTGGTGGAGTCGCTGTACCGCATCGACGCCATGCTCGAGACCCTGTCGCCGCGCGCGCGCCAGGCTTTTCTGCTGGCGCAGCTCGATGGCCTGACGTATGCGCAGATCGCCGTCCAGTTGGACGTGTCCGAACGGATGGTCAAGAAATACATGGCGCAAGCCATGCTGCAATGTATGCTGTGCATGGACGATGCCGCCTAAGCCTGCTCCTGCCACGCCGCCGGCCGACTACGCCATCTTGCAGGAAGCGGCCGAATGGTACGCCGTGCTGTGCGGCGAAGACGCCGATCCTGCCGAGCAGCAAGCATGGGAACGCTGGCATGCCGCCTCGCCCGCCCACCGTGCCGCCTGGCGCCGGGTGGAAGCCGTCAGCGCGGAATTTCGCCTGCTGCCTGGCGAGCCGGCACGCCAGGCGCTCGACGCTGCGGGGCCGCGCCAGAGCGATGCCCAGCGGCGCAGCCTCGTCAAGGGGCTGCTGGCGATGTGCCTGACAAGCGGCCTGGGCGGCGCCATGCTGCTGCGGCGCGATACGCGCAGCTGGATCGCCAGTCTGCGCGCGACTGAAAAAACGGCCATCGGCAGCGTGCGCCAGCTGGCGCTGGCCGACGGCTCGCAATTGTGGCTCAATACGGCAACCTCCCTCGACATCGATTACAGCGCCAAGCTGCGCCGCATCAATTTGCACGGCGGCGAAATTTATATCAGTAGCGCGCGCGACAGCCGGCAGCCGGCGCGTCCGCTCGTCGTCGACACCGTGCACGGCCGCCTGCGCGCGCTGGGCACGCGTTTCAGCGTGCAGCCGCAGGGCGATGCGACCTTGCTGGCCGTCTACGAGGGCAGTGTCGAAGTGGCGCCCCGCGATGGCGGTGCGCCGCGCATCGTGCCGGCCGGCCGGCAAGTGCGTTTTGGCGACGGTTTGATTGGCGAGCCGTTTGCCGCCGATCCGAATGCGGCCGCCTGGATCGAGTACCGCTTGCAACCGGAGCAGATGCGGCTCGATGATTTCCTCGCGCAACTGTCGCGCTACCGCCGCGGCCACCTGGGCTGCGCGCCCGACGTGGCGCACTTGCGCCTGGTGGGCAGCTATCCGCTGGCCGACACGGACCGTATCCTGGCGGCGCTGGAAGCGACCTTGCCCGTCAGGATCAACCGGCTGCACGACTGGTGGGTCACGGTGGAAGCCCAGCATCCCCACTCAAAACAGTAAATAAGAATATTTCTCAAAAAGTGGTTCCCTTTTTGAAAAGTTGTTTGGCAAGGTAGAAGTAGCCTGCTCAACAATGCAATAACAAAGGAAATCCGTGCCGCTGTTCCCACCTTGCCTGCCGTTCGCCCGCCGCCTGCTGCCGCTGTCCCTGGCTGCCGCGCTGCTGGCCGTGCCTGTCATGGCGCCGGCGGCGGAAGACACGGTACGCATCTTCCGCATCGCCGCCGCGCCGCTGGGTCAGGCCTTGCGCCAATTTGCGGGCCAGGCGGGGATCTTGCTGTCGGCCGAAGGCGGCTTGACGCAGGGCAAACGCAGCGGCGGCGTGCATGCCAGCTTGTCCATACCACAGGGCTTGCAGCAATTGCTGGCGGGCACGGGCCTGGTGGCCGTGCAGTTGCCGGATGGTAGTTATATCGTCCGCCAGGCGCCTGTGCCCTTGCGCGCCGACCTGGACGGGGAGGGCGCGGGCCTGCAAGTGCTAGCGCCTGTCACCGTGCTGGGAGACAACGACGATGGCTACCGCCGTGCCAGCTCTGCCGCCGCCAACCGCAATGCCACGGCCTTGCGCGACACGCCGCAGGCCGTCAGCGTGGTCAGCGGCGAACTGATACGCGATCAGGACATGCGCAGCCTGGCCGACGCCATGCGCTACATGCCGGGCGTGGGCACTGCCGCAGGCGAGGGCAACCGCGATACGGCCGTGATGCGCGGCAACAGTTCCACGTCGGACTTTTACCTGGACGGCATGCGCGACGACGTGCAGTACTACCGCGATTTCTACAATATCGAACGAGTCGAAGCCATCAAGGGGCCGAACGCCATGGTCTTTGGCCGTGGCGGCGGTGGCGGCGTCATCAACCGCGCCACCAAGCAGCCGCAATGGACCAACAATGGCGAAGCGACGGTGAGCCTGGGTAGCTGGCGCAACCGGCGCGCCGCGCTCGACGTGCAACAGGTGTTCGGCACTGAGGTGGCCATGCGCGTCAATGCCATGGCGGAAAACAGCGACTCGTTTCGCCAGGGCGTCAACGTGCGCCGCAGCGCCATCAATCCCGTGCTGGCCTGGCGCTTGTCGCCGCGCACCAGCGTAGTGGCCAGCTATGAACATTTTCGCGATGACCGGGTGACGGACCGGGGCCTGCCTTCTTACCGGGGGCGGCCGTTTGAGACGGACCCGTCCACGTTTTTCGGCATCGCCGGCAGCAGCCCGTCGTGGGCCTACATCGATGCGCTGGGCGTGACGCTGGAACACGACCTGGGCGGCGGCGTAAGCGTGCGCAACCGCACGCGCCTGGCCGATTACGACAAGCTGTACCAGAACGCCTTTCCCGGCCCCGTCAGCGCCGATGGCGAGAACGTGACCGTGCTGGCATACAACAGTGCCACCCGGCGGCGCAACTTGTTCAACCAGACGGACGTCGAGTGGACAGTCGATAGTGGCAGCGTGCGGCACCGGCTGACGGCGGGCCTGGAACTGGGCCGCCAGACGACGGACAATCTGCGCAACACCGGCTATTTCACTACCCTGGGCGACAACGTCACCCACATCAGCCTGCCTACATCGCACCCCGTGACGGACTTGCCCGTGACTTTCCGGCCCAGCGCCACGGATGCGGACAACCATGGCGTGGCCGACACGGCCGCCATCTATTTGCAGGACCAGCTGCGTTTCAGCCCCCGCTGGCAAGCGGTTGCCGGCGTGCGCTACGAACGCTTCGCCGTTGATTTCGTCAACAACCGTACTGGTGCGCGCATCGCCCGCACGGATACGCCGTGGTCGCCGCGCGTGGCCCTCATCTATCAGCCTGTGCCAGCGCTGTCGCTGTATGCCAGCGTCAGCCAGTCTTTCTTGCCGCGCGCGGGTGAACAGCTGGCGTCGTTGACGCCCAGCAATGTCGTCTTCGAGCCGGAGCGTTTTCGCAACGCGGAGCTGGGCGCCAAGTGGGAGGTCACGCCGCTACTCTCCGCCAGCGCGGCCGTGTACCGGCTGGAACGCAGCAATGTGGCCGTCACCGACCCCGTCGATACGACGCGGGCGATGCTGGTCGACGGCCAGCGCAGCGAGGGCCTGGAACTGGACGTCAATGGCAAGGTCCAAGCTGGCTGGAGTATCACCGGCGGCTATGCCTGGCAGCGCGCTGTGCTGACGGCCACGCAAGCGGCCACGGCCGTGGAGGGCGCCACGGTGGCGCATGTGCCCAGGCACAGCCTGTCGCTGTGGAACCGCTACGATTTTTCGCCCACCTGGGGCGCCGGCCTGGGCCTGATCGCCCGCAGCGCCGTGTACGCCTCGGTGTCGAATACGGTGGTATTGCCCGGTTTTACGCGTGTCGACGGCGCCGTCTACTTCAAGCCGCACGGGCATTTCCAGCTGCAGCTGAATGTGGAAAACTTATTCAACAAGAAATATTACGCCTCTGCCCACAGCAACGACAACATCGCGCCCGGTTCGCCCCGGGCCTTGCGCATGACGGCACTGTGGCGGTTCTAGTTTTGTATTAGCAAGTTTGCAGTACCCAAGCAATCAACGAGCCAGCCAACTGCCGGGGGGCAGTAGCCAGCCAATTTATTCCATCCGATACATTGAAAGATAGCGATGACATCGAAAGACAAAGCGGGCGTTACCATCCGCAGCCGCAAGCACCACGCCACTTCCACGCCGCGCATGCATGGCACGGCCCTGGCCGCATTTGCCACCCTGGCCATGCCGCTGGCACTGCACGCGCAAACGACGGACAAGCCGCAGCAGTTGCAGGAAGTTAAAGTGATCGGCACGGCTGACCGCCTGATCCAGGCGCCGGTCAAATCGGCCAGCGACAAGCTGACGGCGCCGCTGCTGGACACGCCCAAATCCGTGACGGTGATTCCTGCTGAAATCATTTCGCAAACGGGCGCCGTCTCGCTGACGGATGCGCTGCGTACCGTGCCGGGCATCACCATCGGCGCCGGCGAAGGCGGCAATCCCGTGGGCGATAATCTGTTTATCCGCGGCTACAACGCGCAAACGGATACGTATATCGATGGCATCCGCGACACGGGTTCGCAATCGCGTGAAATCTTTGCGCTGGAACAAATCGAAGTCGTCAAAGGCCCGAATTCGGCTTACGGTGGACGCTCGTCCGCAGGCGGCGGCGTCAACCTGATCAGCAAGACGCCGAAAGCCGACAATTTCACCAACGCCACCGTCGGCCTGGGCAGCGCCAAGTACCGCCGCGCCACCCTGGATGCGAACCGCGTCATCAGCGACGACGTGGCCGTGCGCCTGAACGTGATGGCGCACGACGCCCACGTTGCCGGCCGCGACTACATCAATGGCGACCGCTGGGGCATCGCGCCATCGATCACCTTCGGCCTGAAGTCGGCCACGCAAGCGACCCTCAGCTACTACCACATGCAGTCGAGCGAATTGCCGGATACCGGCTTGCCGTTCAACAACCCGTTCTCGTCGGGCGCCAATGTGTCGAAAAACGGCAACGGCACGCCCGTCAATGTGCCGCGCGACACCTTCTATGGCCTGCTGAACCGCGACTTCCGCGACACCCAGAGCGATATCGGCACCATCGACGTGCGCCACGACTTCGGCAACAAATTGATCTTGCGCAACGTGACCCGTTACGGCAAGACCAGCAACGACTACGTGTGGACCCAGCCCGACGATTCGAAGGGCAACACCATGCTGTACGGCACCGTCTGGCGCCGCGCCAACACGCGTACGACCGATACGGACGCGCTGGCCAACGCGACCAGCCTGGGCGGCGAATTCCTGGCCGGCGGCGTGAAGCACACCTACACGCTGGGCATGGAAATCAGCCGCGAAGAAACGGACCGCAGCTCCTATCTGTTTAGCCCGGGTACCAACAACCCGCTGGAAAAAGTCGGCTCCAATTGCCCGACCTATGGTGCGGCCACCCTGTACAACTGCGCTCCATTGCTCAACCCGAACGCCAACGACCCATGGGTCTACACGCGCTCGGTGTCGCCGGCCCGTACCAACATCGTTACCAACACGCGCTCCGTGTACGGCTTCGATACCATCGAGTTCACGCCGCAATGGCTGCTGAACGTGGGCATCCGCTGGGATGACTACAAGAGCTCGCTGAACACGCCACAATACACGCTCGACGGCAAGACCACCGCCGCCGGCAGCGCCAATGTGCACGCCACGTTTGCCAGCTACCAGGCCGGTCTGGTCTACAAGCCATCGACCAACAGCAGCGTGTATGTTTCCTACGGCACCTCGTCCACGCCACCGGGCAATGACGGCGGCGACGGCCTGGACGGCCTGTCGGTAGCCATTCAGAACCTGAAGCCGCAAGAGAGCAAGAGCTTCGAGCTGGGCACGAAATGGGAAGTGCTGCCAGGCGGCCGTCTGTCACTGAGCGGCACCTATTTCCAGAGCGACATGAGCAATGCGCGCGTGACGGCACCGGATGGCAGTTCGCAAAACGTGGGCGACAAGCAAGTCAAGGGTATCGAGCTGGGCTTGAGCGGCAATATCACCCGCGAATGGTCGGTTTTCGGCGGCTACACGCACCTGAACGCCGTCCTGGAAAACAATGGCTACGTCAATACGGGCACGACGGCTGTGCCCGTGTATGCGCCATCGCCTTACAACGGCAACCAGTTCGCGACCACGCCGAAGAACAGCGCGTCGCTGTGGACCTCCTACCTGGTCACGCCAGCCATCACGGTCGGTGGCGGCGTGAACTACGTCGATAAAGTCTATGCGAACGTGGCCAACAACAAATATGCACCGGCTTACACGCGCTTCGACGCCATGGCCAGCTACGTGGTCAACCGCAACGTGACCCTGCAGCTGAATATCCAGAACCTGACGAACAAGCTGTACTTTGACAAGGTCTCGTCGCCGCACTACGCTGGCGTGGCACCAGGCCGCTCGGCGACCCTGACGGCCAACATCAAGTTCTGATGTATGCCCGTTTGAGGTAGCGCAAGGCGCCGTTCCAGCAATTGGAATGGCGCCTTTTTTCATTTTCCGGTTCCCTTTTGACGTTTTCGCTTGGCAAGGTAGGGAGAGCAGAACGCACCAGCGGAGAATCCCATGCAAGACATTCAAACCCAGGGCGATGGCCGCGTGTTCGAGCGCTTGCGCGCCGTGCGCCTGCGCCCGACCAGCGCGCGCATCTGCATCCTGCAAGTGCTGGCCGGCACGCAGCGGCAAGCGATGAATGCGGAAAGCATTTATCAGCAATTGCTGCAGATCGGCATTGCCGTCAGCCTGGGCACGATTTACCGCGTGCTCAAGGAGATGGAAGGGGCCGGCCTGCTGCTGCGCGAGCGCGAGGCGAGTGCCAGCGGCAACAAGGCGCGCTACCTGATCAAGCCGGACCAGGTGGAAACGGATAGCTGCTACCTCGTGTGCCGCGTCTGCGAACGCAGCGTGCTGGTGCAGGATACGCCGCTGGTGGAGCAATTGCGCCAGACGGCGGTGGCGCACGGCATGGAAATCGGCGCGAACGTGATTTCCGTGCAGATGCGTTGCAGCCAGTGCGCCGACGAAGCGCAGGCAGGGCGGGGCCGGCCGGCGCGGGCAGCCGTTTGATTGATGCGGCGCAACAAGAACGGCTGGCCCATCCGCCTCCTCGCCGCGCGCATTAGGCGCTACAATAGGGAACCTCTTATTTGTTTCCTGCTGCCATGACCACTTCCACACAGAATCTCGTCGTCACCCCATCCGCCCACCCCCTGTCCGACGCCGAGCGCGCCGCGCGCATGGTCAACCCGGCGTTTGGCCGCATCTTTACCGACCACATGGTGGTGATTCCTTACCGCGACGGCAAGTGGCAGCAGGGTGAACTGAAGGCTTACGGCCCGTTGATGCTGGACCCGTCCGCGTCGTCGCTGCACTACGGCCAGGCCATCTTCGAAGGTTACAAGGCGTTTGCCCAGCCTGACGGCAGCATCAAGACCTTCCGCCCGGAACAAAACGCGGAGCGCTTCAACCGCAGCGCCGCGCGCCTGGCCATGCCGGCCATTCCTGTCGAGCTGTTCCTGGAAGCGGGCGACGCGCTGATTGCGCAAGACCGCAACTGGGTGCCGAAGAATACGGGCGAGAGCCTGTACATGCGTCCGCTGATGATCGCCACCGACCCGTACCTGGGCGTGCGTCCGTCGGAAGAATACCTGTTCGTGCTGTTCGCCTCGCCAGCCGGCGCCTACTTCCCGAAAGGCGTGAAACCCGTCACCGTGTGGATCAGCGAAGACTTCGTGCGCGCCGCGCCGGGCGGCACCGGTGAAGCCAAGTGCGCGGGCAACTACGCGGCCAGCCTGATGGCGCAGTCGCAAGCGCAAGAGAAGGGCTGCGACCAGGTCGTGTGGCTGGACGCCGTGCACCGCGAATTCATCGAGGAAATGGGCGGCATGAATTTGTTCTTCGTCTACAAGGATGGCGAGAAGATCACCGTCGTCACGCCGGAACTGACGGGCACCTTGCTGCCAGGCATCACCCGCCGCAGCCTGCTGGAAATGGCGAAAGACCTCGGCTATGCCACGGAAGAGCGTAAATTGTCGGTCCAGCAATGGCGCGACGACATCGCCTCGGGCCGCATGACCGAAGTGTTCGCCTGCGGCACGGCCGCCGTCATCACGCCCGTGGGCGTGGCCAAGGCCAATGGCTTTGAAATGACCATCAACAACAATGAAAACGGCGCCGTCACCCTGGCCCTGCGCGAAGCGCTGCTGGGTCTGCAACATGGCACGGCACCGGATACGCATGGCTGGATGCACAAGGTTTGCTAATCAGCTTGCTTGATTGATACCGCGCCGGCACCCAGTTGCCGGCGTTTTATATTCTGAAAGGGAAACCTGATGCAATTTCGAACTGTCCTGCCCGCGCTGGCCGCCGTTTTCCTCAGTCTGTCCGCTGGCGCCGTCCATGCGGCCGACGCCAGTTGCGCCATTCCGCGCAACGTCAGTTACTACGATTACGACGTGAAGCCGTCGGATGAGAAAAACACGTGCTACAAGCAAAGCACGAACGTACCCACCGATTACTTCATGCTGGCGCTGTCGTGGTCGCCGGGCTTTTGCGACAGCCAGCGCCGTCGTGGCGCCGTGTCGAAAAAGGCTGCCTTCCAGTGCGCCGAGAGCAACCAGTTCGGCTGGATCGTGCATGGCCTGTGGGCGCAGTCTGCCAATCCGGCCACCTGCGAAGACATTTCCGTGACGCCGCCGCGCAAGACGGACATGCATCCGCGCTACTGCAAGGGCAATTTGCCGAAACTGGCGCCGTCGGAGATCCTGCCCTATATGTGCATGCAACCGGGCGAAGCCTTGCTGCAGGGTGAATGGGAAAAGCATGGCGCCTGCGATTTCGATACCGCCAAGCAGTATTTCGAGAAGGAGCGCGAACTGTTCCAGGCCTTGAAGTTGCCGGATTCCACCATGCCGAAAAACGAGCTGTTCCAGTGGATGAAGCAGCACAACCCGCAATTGAAGGGCCGCTGGCTCGGCTATGAAAAGCACTCGGGCGAGTTGCGCATCTGTTATTCGAAAGATTTCAAGGTCATCGATTGCCAGAAGTAAGCTTGCCTGTCCTGCAGGTTTTTTGCATACATGCTAGTGTATTGCCCGGATCAGCAAGATGAACAGGTAGTGTATTTATGCAGCAGACTAGGCAGCGGCGCACGCAAGCCGTCATGGTAGGCGAGGACGGCTTGCCGCCGGGCGCCCGTTTATGGGCCATGCTGGCGCTGGCCATCGGCGTAGGCATGGCCTCGCTCGATACGGCGATCGCCAACACGGCCTTGCCAGCCATTGCCAGCGACCTGCACACGACGCCGGCCGCTTCCGTCTGGATCGTCAACGTCTATCAACTGGCCATGGTGGCGACCCTGCTGCCGTTTTCCGCCCTCGGCGAAATCGCCGGCTACCGGCGCGTGTTTATCTCCGGCATGCTTCTGTTTACCTTGGCCTCGCTCGCCTGCGCGCTGGCCTGGTCCTTGCCCTCGCTGGTGGTGGCGCGGCTGTTTCAAGGCGTCGGTGCCAGCGCCATGATGAGCGTCAATACGGCGCTGCTGCGTGCCCTGTATCCGAAGCATTTGCTGGGCCGCGCGTTCGGTAACAATGCGCTGGTGGTGGCTGTCGCGTTCGCCATCGGGCCCACGGCCGCCTCGCTGATCCTGGCGACGGCATCGTGGCCTTGGCTGTTCGCCATCAATGTGCCGCTGGGCGTGATTGGGTTTTTCCTCGCCAGCCGCATGTTGCCGGCCACCAAATTGTCCGGCCACACCCTCGATGCGCGCACGGCGCTGTACAACGTGGGCGCCTTCGGCTTGCTGATTCTGCTGTTTGGCGATGCGGCCCATCACGCGTCCAGCGCCGTCCTGCTGGCGGAACTGGTGGCCGTGGTGATCTTCTTTATCTTGCTGCTGCGCCGCCAGGCGGGGCACGCGGCGCCGATGCTGCCGATCGACCTGTTTCGCCGTCCATTATTCCTGCTGTCGTCGCTGACGGCCATCTGCACGTTTGCCGCGCAGGGCCTGGCCTTCGTCTCGCTGCCATTCTATTTTGAAGTGACCCTGGGCCGCTCGCCCGTCGAGACGGGCTTTTTGATGACGCCGTGGGCAGTGCTGGTGGCCGTGATGGCGCCCGTGGCCGGGCGCCTGAGCGACCGTTATTCGCCGGGCATGCTGGGCGGCATCGGCCTGGCGGCGCTGGCGGGCGGCTTACTGACCCTGGTGTGGATACCGGCGCACCCCAGCGTGTTCGACATCGGCTGGCGCATGGCCTTGTGCGGCATCGGCTTCGGTTTCTTCCAGGCACCCAATCTGAAAGCCATCATGGGCAGCGCGCCGCCCGAGCGGGCTGGCGGCGCCAGCGGCGTGGTGGCCACGTCCCGCCTGATCGGACAAGCCACGGGCGCGGCGCTGGTCGCGTACTGCTTCACGGTTTCCGCCGCCAAAGGCACGACGTATGCGCTGTGCCTGGCGGCAGGGTTCGCCGCCGTGGCCAGCATCGCCAGCTTCTCGCGCCTGGTGGTGGCGCAGCCGGCGTGGCTGACCGGCAAGGGCAGCTAAGCGCCTGGACGCGCCTAGACGTCGATGGCCTTGTCCGACTGCATGCGCTTGCGCAATTCGAACTTCTGGATCTTGCCCGTCGACGTGCGGGGCAGGGGACCAAAATAAATGGCTTTCGGCACCTTGAAACCGGCCAGGTTGTTCTTGCAGAACGCGATCAATTCCGCTTCCGTCACCGTGCCGCCTTCGCGCAGTTCGACAAAGGCGCATGGCGTTTCGCCCCACTTTTCGTCCGGCTGGGCGATGACGGCGGCGGCCAGCACTTGCGGGTGGTGGTACAAGGCGTCTTCCACTTCCACGCTGGAAATGTTTTCTCCGCCGGAAATGATGATGTCCTTGCTGCGGTCCTTCAGCTTGATATAGCCATCCGGATACATCACGCCGAGGTCGCCCGTATGGAACCAGCCGCCCGCGAACGCTTCCAGCGTCGCCTTTTCATTCTTCAGATAACCCTTCATGCAGATGTTGCCACGGAACATGATCTCGCCGATCTGTTCGCCGTCTGCCGCCACGGGCTGCATGGTGTCCGGGTCGATCACGGCCACGGCGCTTTGCAAGTGGTAGCGCACGCCCTGGCGCGATTTCAACACGGCCCGCTCTTCCTGCGACAGCGCCGCCCACTCGTCCTGCTCGGCGCAGATGGCGGCCGGGCCGTACACTTCCGTCAAGCCATACGAGTGGATCAAGTCAAAGCCCATGGCTTCGATCTTCGCCACCATGGCCGCCGGCGGCGGCGCACCGGCCACCATGCCGCGCACGGTCCAGGCTATGCCGTCGCGCCAGTTGGCGGGCGCGTTGGCCAGGGCCGCGTGCACGATGGGCGCGGCGCAATAGTGGGTGATGCGCAATTCGCGCATCAGGTCGAACACGAGCTTTGGCTCGAACTTGCGCAGGCACACGTTGACGCCGGCGCGCGCGGCGACGGTCCACGGGAAGCACCAGCCATTGCAGTGGAACATCGGCAAGGTCCATAAATACACGGCATGCTTGGGCATGTCCCACTCCAGGATATTCGACAGGGCATTCAGGGCCGCGCCCCGGTGGTGGTAGACCACGCCTTTCGGATCGCCCGTGGTGCCGGACGTGTAGTTGAGGGCGATGGCATCCCATTCGTCCGCAGGCGGCTGCCAGTCGTAATCGGGGTCGCCGCTGGCCAGCAAGGCTTCGTAGTCGAGCTCGGCAAATGCGTCCACTTCCGGTCCCAGCACGTCATTGACCTGGATCACGCGCAAGCCGGGAATCTGCGCCGCCATCTGGCGCGCCAGTTCGGCAAATTCCGTGTCGGCCAGCAAGACTTTCGCCTGGCCATGGCGCAGCATGAAGGTCAGCGAAGCCAGGTCGAGGCGGATATTCAGGGCGTTGAGGACGGCGCCCGCCATCGGGACGCCAAAGCTCGCTTCCACCATGGCGGGGGTGTTCGGCAGCATCACGGCCACCGTATCGCCCGTGCCCACGCCCAGCTTGACGAGGCCGGACGCCAGGCGGCGCGTGCGCGCATACGTTTCGCCCCACGTCTGGCGCAAGGCGCCATGTGCAATTGCCAGGCGATTGCCATATACTGCGGCTGCCCTGGCGATATAGTCGAGCGGGGTGAGGGCGGCGTAGTTGGCGCTGTTTTTGCCGAGGCCGGTGTTGAAATCAGCTGTCATGCTTGTCTCCTGGTAAAAGAATCTTGTAGCTCCCTGTTTCGGGATTGATAGCGGTTAGCATAGCACCGGTGCTGGAAAATCACTGTCATCTTAGTGACAGGTCTGAAGGATGGAATGGATAGCAACGATAGTGTAGAACGTACGATGCCGGAACTCGACAGCCACGACTGGTTCACGGCCCTCGATGCCCGGCATCAGACCCTGTTGCGTGCCGGCAGCGTACTGCGGCATGTCGAGGCGGGCGCCTTCATCACGCGGCGCGGCGAACCGTCGGTGCACTGGATCGGCGTGCACACGGGCTTGATCAAACTGGCCGTCTACAACGCCGATGGGCGCGGCGCCACGTTTTCCGGCGTGCCGGCCGGCGGCTGGTGCGGCGAGGGCAGCGTGCTCAAACGCGAACTGCGCCGCTACGACGTGGTGGCCGTGCGCGCATCGGGCATCCTCCTCGTGCCGGTGGACCTGTTTCACCTGCTGCTGGCCGAAAGCCTTTCCTTTAACGCCTTCGTCATCCGCCAGCTGAACGAACGCATGGGCCAGTTCATCGCCACCATCCAGAACCAGCGCCTGCTGGCCGTCGACGCGCAAGTGGCGCAAGCCATCGCGCAACTGTTCCACCCCATGTTATATCCGCGCACTTCCAGCGTGCTTGAGCTGTCGCAGGAAGAAATCGGCTTGCTGACCGGCATTTCGCGCCAGCGCGTGAACCAGGCGCTGGGCCACTTGGCCGCATTAAACCTCATCAGCATCGCCTACCAGTCGATCCGCGTCGTCGACCTCGACGGCTTGCGCCGTTATGGCGTAGCGTCGCTGTGATGACAGACCGGACGCGCGATGTGTGGCATGCTGGCGCCTCGTTCACCATATTGACCTGACGCATGGCCCTCGTTTCCGATCATCCCTTGCACTTGCTGGGCTTGCGCTTTCCGCTCAGGCTGCGCGTTACCGTGCGCCAGGGTTTTGTGACTTTGCACAATGAAATCACCACCAAGAAACTGGCCAGCGGCGACAGCTTCGTCGTGCCCGCCTTCTTGCGCTTCGCCTGCGACGTGATGCCGGGGCGGGGCAAGCCGGCCGTGTTCACCCTGGCGCTGGAAGACGATGAGCCCGATGGCGGCCACGGCGGCGGCAAGCGTTGGAGCCAGGCACTGGCGCAGCATATCTTTGATACGCCGCAAGGCAAGTGGACGGCGGCGCGCCTGGCCACCCTGTGGCAAGTGACGCCGCACAAGGCCAGGGCGCGATTGTTTTCCGAGGGCGAGGCCTTGCTCAGCCTGGTGCGCGAGCAGCGCCTCGCGCATGCGCTGCACACGGCGGCGCAAGCGGACGCCGATGGAGAACAGGGCGAGCGCGACCTCGCGCAAGTGGCGGCCGGCTCCGGCTTTGCCTCGATCCCCGCGTTTTGCGACGCCTGCGTGGACGTGGCGGGCGTGCGCCCCAGCCTGTTCCTGCGCGGGCCGGCGCCCGGATAGCCAGACTCCGTTATAATCGGGGCCATGGGATCATTATTGAAGCGCAAACAGTGGCATATGTGGTTCGCCTGCCTGGCGATACTGCTCAATGCGCTGTCGCCGTCCCTGTCGTATGCCTTTGCCTCGCTGCATGCGAACGCGAACAATGCCGCCGTCGAGATCTGCTCGGCCAGCGGCGCCGTCTATACGCAGGCGGACCTGGCGCCAGCCGCCACATCCACCACCGATTCCGTGCTGCACCACATCGAGCATTGCCCATTCTGCATGAGCCATGCGGGCAGCGTGGGTTTGCCGCCGTCGTCAGCATCGCCGCTGCCCGTCATCACGGGCCACGACCTGTATCCGCCCCTGTTTTACCAGGCGCCGCAGGCCCCGTTCGCGTGGCTGGCCGCCAGCCCGCGCGGTCCCCCTTCAGCTGCCTGAACACCCAGTCACGCCTTCCACGTCTTAACCGTATCCACTACGCCCCTCGGGCCAGAATGCCATGAAACGTCGTCTTTTCCTTCTCGCCGGTACGGCGGGATTGCTTACGCTTGCCGCTTGCGAACCAGCGCCGAAACCCCATTACAACGGCCTCGACCTGACGGGAGGCGATTACAAGCCCGACTTCAAGTTGAGCGGCCCCGACGGCAAGGTGTACACCCTGGCCGACTTCAAGGGCAAATATGTGATGGTCTTCTTTGGCTTCACGCAATGCCCGGACGTGTGCCCGACAGCCCTGTCGCGCGCGCTGGAAATCCGCCAGAAACTGGGCGCCGATGGCGATAAATTGCAGGTAATCTTCATCAGCATCGACCCCGAGCGCGACACACCCGAGTTGCTGGGCGAATACATGCGCGCCTTCGACCCCAGCTTCCTCGGCTTGCGCACGGACCCGAAGAACACGGCGCAGACGGCCTTCAATTACAAGGTCTTCTACCGCAGAGTGCCGAGCGGCAGCTCGTACACGATGGATCACACGGCCATCAGCTATGTGCTCGATGCCGAGGGACGCATGCGCCTGGGCTTGAAGCACCAGTTGACGGGCGACGAGTGCGTGCAGGATATCAAGACCCTGATGAAATCGAAATACACCTTATAACCATACCGAGGAAATAATCATGACCCATTTGAAAACCCTGCTGGCCACGGCCCTGACCGTGCTGTCCTTCTCCGCCATCGCACAAACCAGCGTGCAGATTTCCGACCCGTGGGTGCGCGCCACCGTGCCGCAGCAAAAAGCCACGGGTGCCTTCATGCAGATCACGGCGCCGAAAGCCATGCGCCTGCTGGAAGTGCGTTCTCCCGTGGCCGGCGTGGCGGAAATCCATGAAATGAGCATGACGGACAATATGATGCGCATGCGCCAGGTCAAGGAAATCGCCTTGCCAGCCGGCAAAGCCGTCGAGCTGAAGCCGGGCGGCTACCACGTGATGCTGCTGGACCTGAAAGGGCAGGTGAAGGCGGGCGACAAGATCCCGCTGACCCTCGTTGTCGAAGGCGAGGACAAGCGCCGAGAAACCATCGAAGTCAATGCCGTGGCCCGTCCGCTGGGCGCCACTTCGGCCCCGATGCCTGCCATGAAGCACTGATCGCCATCATTCTGGCCAGAAGCCCGGTTCGCCGGGCTTTTTTGCGCCCGCCTGAAAGTTAAACGGTTGTTTGATATAATTCCGCACAATATTAAACAGCTGTTTAAATGATGGGAATGGCATGACGCAAGACAAGAAGATCGAGAATGAAAGCGAACCGGCGCGCACGCGCATCCTGCAGGCGGCCGTCCAGCTGTTTGCCGATGATGGCTACAAGCTCGCGTCCGTGCGCAGGATCTGCGAGGCGGCCCACGTCAACGTGGCGATGGTCAATTACTATTTTCACGGCAAGGAGGAGCTGTATCTTGCCGCTTTTGATTATGCGCGCGAGCTGGCGCAGGCCTCGGCTGCGGACGTGGCCGCCGCCAGCGCGCAGGCGCAGCTGCCGCCGGTGGAGCAGTTGCGCCTGGCCATAGAAGCGCTCGTCTCCGACATGCTGCGCTCGGGTTCCGCGTCCCTGTTCAGCCGCCTGGTGGCGCGCGAACTGATCGAGCCGACGGCCGCCATCCACAAGCTGGCCGAGCGCAACGTGCGTCCGCAGCACGCCTTGTTCACGAGCTTGATCCGTGGCGTGGTGGGGCCGGCCATGCCCGCCGAGGTGGTGCAGAAATGCGTGTTCAGCGTGATTGGCCAGGTGGTGTTTTATGCCCGTTCGCGCATCGTGCATGAACTGGTGGTGCCGGAAATCACCTATGACGAGGCGGGCATCGCTGATATCGCCCGGCACATTGCCGCTTTCTCGCTGGCGGCCCTGGACGGCTTGCGTCGCCAGCATGTTGCGCAGGAGCTTGCATGAAGGCCCGCAACCTGACTCTGGTGCTGGCCGGGCTGGCCATGCTGGGCCCGTTCGCCACCGATACCTTCTTGCCGTCGTTTCCCGCGATCGGCACGCATTTCGATGTCAGCAGCGTGCTGGTGCAGCAGACCCTGAGCGTCTACCTGGCCGCCTACGCCTTCATGACCTTGTTTTATGGCACCTTGTCCGACTCGTTCGGCCGCCGTCCCGTGATTCTCGCTTCGCTGCTGCTCTTCGCCGTGGGCTCCATCGGCGCCGCGTTCGCGCCCAGCTTTGGCTGGCTGCTGTTTTTCCGCGGCATGCAGGGCGCGTCGGCGGGAGCGGGCAGGGTCATCGGCCAAGCCATCGTGCGCGACAGCTTGTCGGGCGCGGCCGCGCAAAAGATGCTGGCCAATATCATGATGGTGTTCGGCATCGCGCCAGCCATCGCGCCCATCATCGGCGGCTGGCTGCATGTGGCCTACGGCTGGCAATCGACGTTTGTGTTCACTTTTGCCGTCACCGTGCTGCTGGCGCTGGCCTGCCTGAAAGGCTTGCCGGAAAGTTTGGCCGTCGAACAGCGCCAGCCTTTTCACCCAGGCAATATCGCGCGCAATTACTGGCTGGCCTTGCGCCACAGGGCATTCCTGTTGCGTTCGCTGGCCGTGGCTTTCGCCTTTGGCGGCTTCGCCCTGTACATCGCGTCCGCCCCGCATTTTATTTTGGAGTTGCTGCATCTGCCGGAAACGGCCTTCGGCTGGATGTTCATCCCCATGGTGGCCGGCCTGGTGGGCGGCTCGGCGCTGTCCGGCAAGCTGGCGCACAAGGTGGAAAGTGCCGTGCTGGTGCGCTGGGGCTTGCTGGCCATGGCGGCCACGGGCGCGCTCAATATTGCTTATAACTACTGGTTCGCTGCCAGCATCCCGTTCGCCGTCGTGCCCGTGATGCTGTACGCGTTCGGCATGTCGCTGGCTTTGCCGGGCATGACCATGTCCACGCTCGATATTTTCCCGCAGATGCGGGGCCTGGCCGCGTCCCTGCAAAACTTCGTGCAAATGCTGGTGTTTGCGCTGGTGTCCGGTTTTGTCGCACCGCTGCTGTTCGACAGCGCATTTAAATTGGCGCTGGGACAGGCTTCTGCCGTCGTGCTGGCCGCCGCGTTCTGGTGGCTGGGCAGCCGCCAGGAGGCGGAACAGGGTGCGATGGGCGTTGCCAAAACGGCATGAACGAAGTTTGAAAAGGTAGGCATGCTTCCTGCTTTGTTACACTGTGACAATCAGACCCGCGCGGGTCTAAGCAGTTTTGCAACTTTACCTTTGGCTATCATGCACTTGATTAACTCCAGTTTGAACCACGCCTTGCGCGTTCCGCTGGCTGCGGAAATCCACTCGCGGCCGTTTTTGCAGCTCGATGCCCCCGAGCTGATCACCCATCTGGCCGTGTATAAAGATGACAGTGCGGCGTCCGGTGCGTCGAATATGGCGGCCCAGCACGCCACCCTGGCGGCCCTGTGCACGCATTTCGGCGTCACGCCGCCCGCTGCCGAAGCCAAGTATTTTTATTATGACTTTGGCCGCTTCCGCCTGAAATGGGAATGCCACACGGAATTTGCCACGTTTACCTTCGCCGAGCATCCTGGTGCCGCCTTGCCTCTGGAACAGGCGTTCGAGCGCATGCCCCTGGAACAGTTGCCGCAGCAGTGGCTGGTGGGCTTGAAGGGCAAGCTGATGGTGGCGGCCCACGTGGTGCTGGAGCAGGCGACCGAGCCTGCCGAGATCTTCATGCAGGGCTTGTCGCGCGTATTTGAGGGCAATACCCTGGCCGGCAGCAAAGTATTGCAAGGCGGAGAATTGTGGACGGATTTCACGATCCAGTCCGACGGCTTCAGCCGTTTCGTCATCCGCGACGCGGGCATGCGCTCGCAGCAGTCGGGCCGTTTGGTGCAGCGCGTGCTGGAAATCGAAACCTACCGCATGATGGCCTTGCTGGGCTTGCCTTACGCCATGCAGGCGGCGCCATCGTTGAACGCCATCGAGAACGAATTGGCGACGCTGGCCGCCGCCATGGTCGATACGGACGACGCGCCGGGCCTGGCCAAGAGCGACGACGGTGTCTCCGAGCAAGCCTTGCTCGACCGCATCACGCGCCTGGCGGCCCGCATTGAAAAGCTGTCGCTCGACAATAGCTACCGTTTTTCCGCCTCGAAAGCCTACATGGGCCTCGTGAAAGCGCGCATCGACGAGTTGCGAGAAGTGCGTATCGAAGGCATCCCGACGGTTGAGGAATTCATGGATCGCCGCCTGACACCGGCCATGAACACGTGCGAAGCGATGGCCAGCCGCCAGGAAGCGATGGCGCAGCGTATTGCCAACACGAATGACTTGCTGCGCACGCGCGTGGGCATCGTGCAGGAATTGCAAAACCGGCAAATCCTGCAATCGATGAACGCCCGCGCCGCGCAGCAGCTGCAACTGCAGCAGGCGGTGGAAGGCTTGTCCGTGGCGGCGATCTCGTACTACGTGATCGGCCTGTTCAGCTACACGGGCAAGGCGGCCAAGGTGATGGGCTTGCCCGTGAATCCGGAAATCCTCGTCGGCGCCCTGGTGCCGTTCGTGGCAGCGGCCGTGTGGCTGGGCCTGCGCCGCATGCACCACAAGCTGCACGCGAACTGAACAGGACGACGCTGCGCTGTCATTTTTGCTATCTTTCAACATTCGACCGTCAGGTGTTTTGAAAGGAAGTTGCGTGCTACCGAATGTTGGCGATGTTTACAGTGTGTTTTCGTCCGAGCTGCAGCAGTACGTGGCTTGCCAGGTCACCCGCATCAAGGATGTGTCCTCGTCCAGGCCCGCAGCTGCCGTGCTTGAGCTGGACTGGACCGGCGACGCCTTGCCCGATGCGGCGGCCGTGCAAGCCATGCGGCCGTTGCTGTGCGACTATTTCTTCTGGAATAATCGCCACGACCACTGCTATGCCACGGCGAACGTGCCGCCTGGCCATACCCTTGTTGGCAATATCGCGCCGCTGGTGGATGTGGAAGTCAACAGCTACCGCAGCGGCTGGAACGTGGGCGACAGCGTGCTGCGCCAGCGCAACTGGGAACGCATCGATCCGCTGCGGCGCCAGCGGTTCAAGGCCGCGTCGGAGGAGCGTGAAGTAACAGTCGGCGGCCACGTTTTCCGCCAGGATGCGACGAAAATCGATGACAGCGTCTTGCAGGCGCTGGGCGACATGTCCGAGCTGGAACAACTGCCTTGCCTGATGTCCATCGAGACCAGCAATGGCACGCAGGCTCTGATGGAGTTTATCCAGGGCAATCCCTTCATCAATGAGCTGCACTGGCAATCATCGACGGTGCATGCGCTCGATTTCAGCGGCAGCGGCGTGAGCCGGCTGATCCTGCAGCCCGATGGCGTTACCAGCCTGGTCTTGAACAAAGGCCTGGGCCTGCTCGCGTTGCGCGGTGCGCCATCGCCGGCGCTGCGCATTGACGATGGCGCCGATGGCCGCCATCTGACACTGCAGTGTACGCAGACGCTGCCGCCGTTCCACGGTCTCGGCCAGCTGGGTGGCCTGTCGCTGGTCAGCATGAAGGAAGTCGACCTGGCGCAGGTGGCGCAGCGCTTTCCCCATTTGACGGCCTTGCGCATCTGGGGCAAGCCGGGGCTGGCGTCGCAGATGGCCAGCCTGGTGCAGCTGACCCAGTTGCGTATGTTCACCGCCTATGATCTGTTCGGTTACACGGCGCAAGAGTTTCCATCAGCCACGCAATTGCCGCAGTTGTCGGCCTTGTGGCTGACCAGCTTGCCCGCCGATGTGGCCAAGGCCGTCAAGGCCGGCTACAAGAGGGCGGCGGCGCTGGGACTGGACTTGTCGGTGAGCAAGGCGCGCAAGCCGGAATGGCTGGCGGACAACCTGCTCAACCCGTTCCGCGACTGGGATGGCCGCGAGCATATTTCCCCCGCGTATGCGAAAAAGGCGGCGCTGGCCTACAAGAACATGCTGGCCGCAACGCGCGGCATCGATGCCGCCATGGAGGCGACGGCGGCCGCCGCCGCGCTGGAAGCGATGGTCATCGCCTATGTCGATGCATTCAACAAGATCGAGCGGCGCGCCAGCATCATCGAGACGGTCGAGCGCGAGGAAATTTACACGGTGCTGGCGGAGCTGCTGGCCGAGCTGGCGCAGCAACTGGGGCCGGCGCTGGTCGATGAGCCGGCCTTGCTGGACCTATTCGACCGCTTGCGCGAGTTCTAGGGCCATCGCCAAGCGATATAGAAAAAAAGTTCTAGACATTGAGTTCTAGAATCGGTATTCTGGCGGCATGTTAAAAAATACCTCCACTCCCCATCCCACGGCCGCTGAACTGGACCTGCTGCGCATCCTGTGGCAGCGCGGTCCGTCCGACGCGCGCGCCGTGTATGACGCCCTGGCCGCCGAGCGTGCCGCCGCCAGTTACGCCACCGTGCTGCGCCAGCTGCAGCTGATGCATGGCAAGGGCTTGCTGAGCCGCGATGAAAGCCAGCGGCCGCAGCTGTATGCGGCCGTCGAAGCGCAGGAAAAGTTACAGACCAGCTTGCTCAAGGATTTGATAGGCAAGGTGTTTTCCGGTTCCGGCAAGGCGCTCGTGCTGACGGCGCTGCGCGAGCACGTGAGCGACGCGGAACGCCTGGAAATTGAAAAGATCCTGCGCAGCAAGGATGGCAAGGCGCCATGAACCTGGACATGGGCTTGGGCATTGAGTTGGGCAAGCTTGTCCCTGCGCTGGGCTGGGTCTTGCTGTATTTTGTCTGGCAGGGCGTGATCGTCGGCGCAATGTCCGCCGTCCTGCTGTGGCTGCTGCGCCACGCCAGCGCGCGCTGGCGCTATGCCGTTTGCGCGCTGGCGCTGCTGTTGTGCCTGTGTATTCCCACCGTCCACCTGCTCTCGCTCCTGTCCGGCACAGCGCTGGTCCAGCTGCCCATGGCCGCGCCGCCCGCCTGGCGTGCCGCGCTGCAAGCGTGGATGCCGGCCCTGGTGCTGGCCTGGAGCGCCGGCGTTGGCCTGATGAGCTTGCGGCTGTGCCTGGGCCTGGCCTGGGTCGGCAAGCTGCGCCGCCAGGCGGTGGCCGCACCCGCCATCTGGCAGGCGCGCCTCGATGCGCTGGCTTTGCGCATGGGCCTGCACGGGCGGCCGCCGCTGAAGCTGCACGCTGGGCTGGCCAGTCCCGTCACCGTGGGCTTCTGGCGTCCCGTCGTCCTGCTGCCGGCCGCCTTGCTGAGCGGCATGCCCGTCGCCTTGCTCGAAGCGCTGCTGGCGCATGAGCTGGCGCACGTGCGGCGCTGGGATTACCTGGTCAATCTGTTGCAAAGCGTGGCCGAGGCGCTGCTGTTTTTTCACCCCGTCGTCTGGTGGTTGTCGGCGCGCATGCGGGCCGAACGGGAACAGGTGGCCGACGCCCTGGCCGCGCAAGCGCTAAAAGATCCGCAGCAACTGGCCACGGCGCTGCATGCGCTGTCCTTGCAGACGGCCGCGCCGCAGCACTCCGGCTTGCTGATGTCGGCCCGGGGCGGGGCGTTGCTCACGCGTATCGAACGCCTGATGGCGCCTGGCCTTGACAGCGGCAGCTGGAAGCTGGCCGTGCCCGCCTTGCTGCTGGCCTGTGCCACCTTGCTGCTGCAGACGCAGGGCAAGCCCGAAGTCAGCGGGGCGATCCTTGCCGAGGCCGCCGCCGGCATGCTGGACTTGCCCGTCAGCGCCAAACACATGCTGGTGTTCGATGACGCCAGCGGCAAGGTATTGATGGCGAAAGACGCGGACGCCGTCGTGCCGATCGCTTCGATCACCAAGCTGATGACGGCCATGGTGGTGCTCGACGCGGGGCAGGATAAGGAAGAGCAGGTGCGCATCGTGCGCGCCGATGGCGACGCGTCGCTGCAGCGCCACAGCCTGCTGGCCGATGGCGTGGCCGTGTCGCGCGGCGCGCTGTTGCAACTGGCGCTGCTGCCGTCCGAAAACCGGGCCGCCGCCGCGCTGGCGCGCACCTATCCGGGCGGCAGCGCGGCTTTTAATGACGCCTTGCAAGCGAAGATCCGCCACCTGGGGCTGACGCGCACCACCTTGCTGGACCCCGTCGGCAGCTCGCCGGCGAACACATCCACGGCCAGCGAGGTGGCGAAGATCGTCGCGGCGGCCGCGCGCTATCCGGACATCGCGCGCATCACCAGCCACCCGCAAGCGAGCGTGGCCGTCAATGGCAAGCTGCGCACTTTGCACAACACCAACCCGTTGGTGGGCGGCAAAGGCTGGGACATTGTGCTGTCCAAGACGGGCAGCAGCCACGAGGCGGGCAGCTGCCTGACCATGCGCATGCGCAGCGGCGGCAAGCACGTCACCGTGGTGCTGCTGGACGCCGCCGGCGCGCAGCGGCGCTCGCTTGACGCCGGACACATCCGCGACACCCTGGCCGACAGGACCGGTCGCATGCATTGATACCCCCCCCCGGGCGCGCCAGTGCGGGCGCCCATCTTTTTACACTCTGGAGATGAAGATGACACTATTGGCGAAGTTGATGCTGGCTACGGTTGCGACCATGGCGGCTGGTACGGTGCAGGCGAAGACGCCGGCGACTGTGCAAGATAAACCGGTGAATTGCGACAATTGCAAGGAATGGAACGCGCCCGTCAAGCCGTTCAATGTCTTTGGCAATACCTGGTATGTGGGCACGGCCGGCCTGTCGGCCGTGCTGGTGACGAGTCCGCAGGGCCATATCCTGCTCGACGGCGCGTTGCCGCAATCGGCGCCTTTGATCGTGGCGAACATCAAGGCGCTGGGCTTTCGCATCGAGGATGTGAAATACATCCTCAATTCGCATGCCCATTGGGACCATGCGGGCGGCATTGCCGCGCTGCAGCGGGCCAGCGGCGCCACCGTGATGGCCAGCGCGGCCGCCGCCCCCGTGCTGCAAAGCGGCACCAACGGCAAAGACGATCCGCAGTACCAGGCCGATCCCGTCGTGCACGTCGCCAAGGTGCGCAAGGTCAGCCTGGTGGGCGAGGGCGATACCGTCAAGGTAGGACCGTTGTCCTTGACGGCCCACATGACGCCGGGCCACACGCCAGGCGGCACGACGTGGACGTGGACGTCGTGCGAAGGCCAGCGCTGCCTGGACGTCGTGTATGCGGATAGCCTGAACCCGTATTCGAGCGGCGATTTCCGCTATACGGGCAAAGGCGCGGGCAAAGGCGGCACGCCCGATATCTCGGCCTCGTTCGAAGCGAGCATCGCCAAGGTGGCTGCCTTGCCATGCGACATCATCATCCCCGTGCATCCGGGCACGACGGACGTGCTGGGCAAGGCCGCCAGGCGCAGCGGTCAAGACAATCCCCTGATCGACGCCGGCGCCTGCCGCGCCTATGCGGCCGAAGCGGGCGGCTTGCTGGCCAAAAAGCTGGCGAAAGAACGGGGCGTGGCGTTACCAACCGAAGCCAAAGGCGCGGCGCACGCGCATTAAGCTTTTTACTCTGCCGCCTGCCGCTGTTTGTGCAGGCGTTTCAGGAATACCGTCATTTCCTTGACGGCTTGCAAGTCGCCTTGCTGCTGGGCCACGCTCACGCCGGTGGTCCACGCAGCCTACGCTTCATCCAGCCGGCCCAGCTGGTGCAAGGCCTTGCCCAGCAGTTTCCAGGCGGCGGAATAGCCGGGCTGCTGCACGGTGGCTTGCGCCAGGTGCAGGGCGGCTTGCTCGGCGTCTTGGTCTTTCAGGCAAGCATCTCCCAGGCCAAAGCGCAGCAGGGCATTGTCGCGCCCCTGCGCCAGCAGTTTTTCCAGATTTTCACGCATGCCCGGCTCCTTAATATGCAAGTTAATGCTTGCATATTAACGCTTGAGCGCGCGGGAAACAAGCGGGCGTTCAATCCTGCACATCCACCACCAGCTTGCCACGCGCGCTGCCGTCCATCTGCGCCACATGCGCTTCGTGTGCCGTGCGCAGGGTAAAGCGGCGTGGATCGAGCCGCACCTGCAGCTTGCCCGCCTCGATCAGCTTGTTGGCTTCGCGCAGGATGGCGCCGTGGCGTGCATGATTTTCGCCGGTTAACAGGGGCAGCAGGGTGAACACGCCCGAGTACGTCGCCGCGCGCGCCGTCAGCGGGCTCAGGGCGAACGTGCCCCAGCCGAGGCAGCTGACGACATGGCCGCCGTAGAGGCGTGTCGCCCGGAAGCTGGCATCGAGGGTGGCGCCGCCCACCGTGTCGTAGACGATGTCGAAGCCGGCGCCGCCCGTGTGTTCGGCCACGTAGTCGTCCACCGTGCTGGTCCGGTAATCGATGAAGCGGGCGCCCAGCGCTTCGATGGCATCGCGGCTGGCCGCGCTGCCCGTGGCATACACTGTGGCGCCAAGGGCGACGGCGAGTTGCACGGCCATGTGGCCCACGCCGCCCACGCCTCCATGCACGAGCACGCTGTCGCCGGCCTTCACGTGGGCGCGGTCGACCAAGCCTTCCCAGGCCGTGATGAAGACGAGGGGCAGGGCGGCCGCTACACGCATGCTCAGCGCTGGCGGCACGGGCGCCAGCAGCGCTGCATCGAAGACGCCGTATTCGGCCAGCGAGCCCTGGACGCCGGCTATGCCGCCGGCCATGCCATAGACTGTTGTGCCAACGTGAAAAGTCGTCACGCCATCGCCGACGGCCGCCACCGTGCCGGCCACGTCGATGCCGAGGATGGCGGGCAGGCGGGGCCGGGCGTGCGGGGCGGCGCCGGCGGCGATTTTCGTGTCGAGCGGATTGACGCCGCTGGCGGCGATGCGCACGAGCACTTGCCCGGGGCCGGGCTGCGGCACGGGCAGGTTTTCGACGGTCATTAGGGCGGCAAAGCTGGTGAGGACGAGGGCTTGCATGGGGTTCTCCTGTGGTTGATGCCCCCAGTCTAGGCGGGGCCGGCACAAAGAAAAATGGGGCGTGGCCGCATGCACTATTTCGATATCGTGGATAATCATAGTCAAACAGGAGGGAATGCATGGACAGGCTGGAAGCGATGCAGGTGTTTTGCGCCGTGGTCGAGGCGGGCGGTTTCAGCAAGGCGGCGCAGCGCCTGGGCATCTCGACCTCGTCCGTGACGAACCAGGTGGCGGCGCTGGAAAAACACTTTGGCGTGCGCCTCTTGCAGCGCACCACGCGCAGCATGTCGCTGACGGCGGAAGGCCAGCACTGCCATGCGCAGGCGCGCCAGTTGCTGGCCGACATGGCGGCGCTGGAGTCCAGTCTTGAACAAGCTGCCGGGAAACCCTCGGGCAGCTTGCGCGTGGACATGCCCAGCAGCATCAGCCGCAATCTGGTGGCGCCCGCCTTGCCCCGCTTTATCGCCGCCTATCCCGACATCGCGCTGCGCCTGACCGTCAGCGACCGCCTGGTCGATATGGTGGAAGAGGGTATCGACGTGATGCTGCGCATCGGCGAACCGCAGGATTCGTCGCTGGTGGCGCGCAGCCTGCTGATCATGGATTATCTGTGCTGCGCCTCGCCCGCCTTTGTCGCCCGGCATGGCCTGCCGCGCACGCCGCAGGAGCTGGACCAGTTTGCCTGCCTGCATTTCGTGTATCCGAAAGCGCGCCAGGTGCGGCCCTGGCTGTTCCAGGCCGAGAAGGGAGAGGGGAGCGACGCGGCGTATGCGCACACGCCGCCGGCCGCCTTGTCCTTCGACCATATCGAATCGATGATCGCCGCCGCCCAGGCTGGCTGCGGCATCGTGCAGGCGCTGTCTGTTTCCGTGTTGCAGCCGCTGCGTGAAGGCAGCCTCGTGCCCGTGCTGCAAGCGTTCCGCACGCGGGGGCCGGATCTGTGGGCGCTGTTCCACCCGCGCCAGCTGCGCGCGGCGAAGGTGCAAGTGTTCGTGGAGTTTTTGGCACAGATTGTTGATGAAGGCTTTAATGAGAATTGATTATCAATTATAATGCAAGCCTATTGCATTGAATTATCCATAGTCAGGAATCCCATGTCCGTGTTTTACCGCCGCCCCGTGGCGCTTTTGCTGGCCGCCGCCAGCCCCTGGTCACTGGCAGTCGATGGTGCGCAGCCCGATGATGTCGTCACCGTCAAGGCCGAGCGCCAGCACTACCGCAGCCTGTCCGCCACGGGCGCCACCAAGACGGACGCATTGCTGATGGACTTGCCGCAAAGCGTGCGCGTGCTGACCGGCGACCTGCTGCGCGACGCGGGCGTGACGACCCTGGCTGGCGCCCTGGACCTGGCCAGCGGTATTGCAAAGCAAAGTCCGCTGGGCGGCCTGTGGGACAGCTACGCCATGCGCGGCTTCACGGGCGACCCGAATTTCGGTTCCGACTACATGGTCAACGGCTTCAGTTCCAGCCGCGGCTACAACGGCATGCGCGACGGTGGCAATACGCAGGCAGTGGAAGTGCTGAAAGGTCCCGCATCGGCCCTGTACGGCCGGGGCGAGCCGGGCGGCACGGTCAATATCACGACGAAAAAGCCGAAGTTCGCGCCTGAATACAGTGCCGATATGTCACTCGGCAGTTTCCAGACGCGCCGCGCCGCCGTCGATTTGACGGGACCCTTGAGCGACACCATCGCCTACCGCCTGAACGCCGCGCATGAAGAGGGGCACAGCTTCCGCGATACGGTGAAAGTCGAGCGCAGCCTGTTTTCTCCGTCCTTCCTCTGGCTGGTGGGCGAGCACACGACCGTGTCGTATGAAATCGAAGCAGTGCGGCAGCGCGCCCCGTTCGACCGCGGCGTCGTCGCCGTGAATGGCAAGCTGGGGGCGGTGCCCGTCTCGCGCTTCCTGGGTGAACCGGACGACGGCCCCATGACGGTCAAGTCGCTGGGGCAGCAACTGTTCATTCACCACGCGCTGTCCGATGACTGGACGGTGCAGGCGGGTGCGTCCTACCGCGACAGCGAATTGCGCGGTTATTCGACCGAGGCGAGCAAGCTGCTGGCCGATGGCCGCACCTTGAACCGCCAGCGCCGCCACCGCGATTTTTCGGCCACCGACGCGTCGGCACGCGTTGAAGTGCTGGGCAAGGTCAAAACGGGCGCGCTGGCGCACGAGGTGCTGGCCGGTGTCGACGCCTATCACTTCGACGACCACCGGGTGCAACTGCGCCGCAATCCCTCGGCCGCGAATGCCTATGCCATCGACATTTTCAATCCTGTGTATGGCGGCAAGGCCGCTCCGCTGGCCCTGTCCATCGACACGCAGGAAGGGCAAAGGGCGCGGGGACTGTATGCGCAGGACCAGGTCGACCTGGGCGCGCAATGGAAGGCGCTGGTCGGCGTGCGCCACGATACGTACACGCAGGACGTGACGAATAATCGCCTGAACGTGAGCAACCGCCAGTCGCTGTCGGCCACCAGTCCGCGCGCGGGCCTCGTCTACCAGCCGTCGCAGGCGTGGTCGCTGTATGCGAGCGCGGCCAAGGGCTTTCGGCCCAACAGCGGCATCAGCATCGCCAACCAGGCTTTCCCGGCCGAGCGCAGCCGCTCGTATGAGCTGGGCGCCAAGCTGGAAACGGGCAAGCTGACGGGCACCGTGGCTGTGTACGACATCCGCAAGAGCAATGTGCTGACGACCAATCCCGCCAACACGGACTTCGCCATCGCGGCGGGCGAGGTGGGCAGCCGTGGCCTGGAACTCGACGTGTCGGGCGAAGTGGTGCGCGGCTTGCGCGTCTCGGGCGCCTATGCCTACACCAACGCCACCGTTACGCGCGGCGACAATACGATCGTGACGGGCAGCCGTTTCGCCAACGTGCCGCGCCACAGCGCCAACCTGCTGGCCACGCAGCAATTCGCGCTGGGCGCGGGCACGGCCAGCGTGGGCGGCGGCCTGCAATACGTGGGCGAGCGCCTGGGCGACGTGGCCGTCAGCAGCAGCTTTACCCTGCCGGCCTATACGACGGCCAAGCTGCTGGCGTCTTATTCTCCCAACGCCAAACTGCGCCTGGCCCTGAACGTGGAAAACCTGTTCAACCGCAGCTACTATGCGAGTTCGTATAGCCAGCTGTGGGTGGCGCCGGGGGCGGAGCGTGCGGTGACGTTGAATGCGCATTACAGGTTTTGATGTGTTCATCCAGTTTTCCCGCTGGAATAAACAAACTTTACCTGCCGCGGTATTGTTTAGAACCAGCAGCATAAAGCCGGGGTCAGACCCGACGGGTCTGACCCCAGATTTTTGCCTGTGTTGCAAGTAACGTCAGCGAAACTCCAATGCACCAACACATAAACGCACCAATACATAGACATAAACTGATGACTGTTTCCACATCCCTAAATTCCCCCGCCACCCTGCGCACCCGCATCGCCGTCATCGACGTCATGCGCGGCCTCGTCATGCTGATCATGCTGTTCGACCATGTGCGCGAAACGTTCTTCCTGCACCACCAGGTGGGTGACCCGATGGATGCGGCCCACGTCGATCCTGCCCTGTTCTTCACGCGCCTGGCCGCTCACGTGTGCGCGCCCATGTTTGTCTTTTTGACGGGTCTGTCCGCCTGGCTGTACGCGCATCCGGCCGCCGGTCCGCGCAGCGCTACCGGTTTCCTGTTCAAGCGGGGCTTGCTGCTGGTCGTGCTGGAACTGGTCTTCGTCAACTTTGCCTGGATGGGTACTTTCACGCCGGCGATCCTGTATCTGCAGGTGATCTGGGTCATCGGCCTGGCCATGATGGCGCTGGCCGTGTTGCATAAACTCCCGTTGAAAGTGCTGCTTGTGCTGGGCGTGGCGATCATCGCGGGCCAGCATTTGTTTACCTGGCTGCACGCGGAAGAAGGCAGCCTTGGCTACTATCTGCTGACGCTGCTGCTGCAACGCGGTTATCTGGTGGCCGATGGCGCCATGAAAATCAAGGTCAGCTATCCGCTGCTGCCATGGATAGGCGTGATCGTGCTCGGCTATGCGGCCGGGCCCCTGTATGCGCGCGGGGTGTCCGCCGAAGGACGTCGGCACCTGCTGCTGGCACTGGGCGGTGGCAGTTTGCTGCTGCTGGCCGTGCTGCGCGGCTTCAATCTCTATGGCGAAACCCTGCCGTGGGTGGCCGGCGACACGGTCTTGCGCACGGCGATGAGCGTGCTGAACTTCACCAAGTACCCGCCATCGCTGGACTTTTTGCTGTTCACCCTGGGCCTGGGCTTGCTGGGCATGGCCTGGCTGGAAAGCGTCGATAACTGGTTTACGCGGGCCTGCGCCACCTTTGGCGGCGCGCCCATGTTTTACTATCTGCTGCACCTGTATCTGTTACTGCTCATCGGCACTACCTTGACGGCCGTGCTGGGCGCCAATCACGGCGCCCGCTATGGCGTCGAGCACATCTGGCAAGTCTGGCTGATTGCGCTGGCCCTGATGCCCGTGCTGTATTTCCCTTGCCGCGCGTTTGCCAATTACAAGCGCACGTCGAAGCAGGCGTGGGTGCGCTACTTCTAAGCTCGCCTACTTGCAGTAGAGGCGGTCAATGCTGTGCGCCGACGCCAGGTAATGCCGCGTCTGCCAACCGATGGCCACCCGGTAGGCGCACGGTGGATCGAGCGCCACGTTGACGGGGAAGCCGCCGTTGTTGCCCGATAAATGAGGCCCGCCCGCGCCGCCGCGGAACAGGTAATTGCTCGGTGGTGGCGGTGGGGTGAATGTGGCGGCCGGCAGCGGTGGCGGCGGGTGCGTGATGCCGTTGTTGTTGGAAATCGTGATATTGAAAAAGCGCAGATGCGGGTGATCGATCGTGTACAGGATATGCACGAGGCCGCCCGCGATGGGATTGCAGGCATTGCTGCGCAGCTCTTCCAAGTCCAGCGCCACGATCACGGGCGAGTTGTCGAAGACGATGGAATCGAGCCCGTCCGTGGCCACCAGCGCCAGGCTGATGCCGTCGCGCACCTCGAAGCCCAGGCGGTAGCGGCGTATCGGTTCGCTCTCGGCCGCGCTCAGGCTGCGGCCCGCGTCGAGGATGGGCAAGCCGCCCGGCAACTTGGCCGGGTGCAGGCTGGTGATGGCTGGCGTATTCACGGTCAGCAAGTCAAACGTGCGCAGGAAGATGTTGGGCGCCACGTTGACGACGGCCGTGGTGCCGTCGCGCATGTCCACGGTGACGGGCTTGCCGTCCACCCGTATCCAGCCGCCCGGTTTCAAGTCGCCCGCGTCGATGATGACGGGCGCCGAATCGCCGAGACCCAAGCCGTTCGTATAAAACACATAGCCGACGTGCGTGCCGATGATTTGCGTCAACGGCGCCAGGCTAGCGGGCGCGACTGAAGGGATGGCTGCCGGGTCGTCGCTGCCGCCTGGCCAGGTCCATTCGCCGATGAGAAAGCGGTATTCAAGCGGGTTGGCGGGAATGGCGCTGTTGCGCAGCGGGCAATTGCCCTTCAGTGTGGCGCCGCCGGCGAACACATACGAGGCGCCGGGGCCGCCCGCATAGCCTTGCGGGGAAAAGCCGGCCAGCGAGGGGAACGGGTGGATGTCGAAGATTTCCACTTGCTGCCAGTGGGGCACGCCTTCCACGTCGGGCGGCAAGACTTCCTTCGAGCACAATTCCACGCAGAAACAGTGACCCACGTTTTCGCGGCCCGGCTGGCGGCCGTTGGCCTGCGTTTCCGACAGAATCGTCACGCTGCCCAGCTGCGCCGTGAAATACACGTCGGGGCCGCTGGCGAACTCCACGTTGATGAACGGAGAGAAGGGCGTCAAGGTGAAGTCCGACGTCAGGTAATCGATGCGGAAGCGCCCGCTGGCGTCCGTGACGGCCTGGCCCAGCGCGTCGTCCTGCAGCCAGTCGGCGTCGAAGGCCCGCACTGTTGCTCCAGCGATCGGCGCGTGGGGAGCGTCGCAGGTGCGCAATCGGCCGCAGATGGTCCAGGCGCCGAAGCGGGCGCGCACCAGGCACCAGAAGCGTTGCGGCAGGCAATAGTCCCAGATGGCGAGGAAGTCGTTCTCTACCTGGCGCCAGCGGGGCTGGATGGTGGTGATGGAAAACTGCAGCGGCACGGGGTCTTTCGGCCCCGGTTTCAATTGCGGCACGGTAGGGCACAGGACGTCGACTTCGACGGCCTCGCCCTGATAATCGTCGTCCAAAGTGAAACTGTAATTGCCGTCGTCATCCGTGCGTGCTTCGGCTAGCAGGAAAGGCGCCTTCGCCTGCACCTCTTCATCCGTGAGGATGGCGAAGGTTTCCTTGGCGCTGGCCATGGCCAGCGCCGTGACGTTTTGCGACTCGCGCGGCCGGTACAGGCGCACGATGACGTGGGATAAGGCTTCAGGACACTCGGCACAGATCAAGCCGCACAGCTTGCCCCGCAGGATGTAGGCCATGATGGCTCCCTTGCTGATGTGGACGGCGCGCCGCTCGGAATGGCGGCGCTGTTACCAAGCTAGCAAATGAATGGCCGATGGACTTGATCTGGATTAAAGGCGGGCCAGCTATTTAATCAGTGCCAGCACTTCGCGGAAACGCGGATGCTTGCAGTCGCGCAGCCACTCGAAGGCCAGCATCTCCACCGTCACCAGATGCGCACCGAGCTTGCCCAGGCGGGCCAGCGCCGCGTCGCGGCTGGCGGCCTGGCGCGAACCGACGGCATCGATGGCGATGATGACCTCGTACCCCAGCTGCAGCAGGCCGATGGCCGTCTGCAGCATGCACACATGGGCTTCGCAACCGGTGACGACGATCTGTCTGCGCCCGGCGGGCAGCATCTCCTGCAAGCCATCGTAACAGGCGCCGAAATGCGTCTTGTGCAAGGTCCGTTCGCACAGGGCGGCGATCTCTTCCACGTTCGGCCCCAGTCCCTGGCGGTTTTGTTCCGTGCCCAGCACGGGCACGTCGAGCAGGCGGGCGATCTTTGCCAGGCGCAGGTTTTGCGCCAGCACCAGACCGGCATCGTGGATGGCCGGCATCAAGCGGCCTTGCAGGTCGACAATGACCAGCACAGCCTGGTTCGCATCCATCAGCATGGCGTTCTCCTTATCAGCATGGCGTTCTCCTTTTAGTATGTGGCGACAGTGTAGCGCGCCGCAGCGTGCTCAAGCTGGCCAGCTGGGCACGGCTGTTTCGCCCATCAGATAGGCGTGATTCAAATCGATGGCGCTGCGCAGGTAGTTCCACAGGGCGCTGACCCTGGCGATGTTGCGCCGCTCGCTCGGTGAAATCATCCAGAAGGCGCGCAGCAGGTCGATCTCGCCATCGAGCACGGGTACCAGTTCGTTCGACTGCTGCGCCACGAAGCAGGGCAAAATTGCCAGCGCCTGGCCCGCGCGCGCCGCGTGGTACTGGGCGATCACGCTGGTGCTGCGAAAGGCGCGCAGGGAATCGGGCGCCACGTTGTCCATGTAGCGCAGTTCCGAACTGAAGACCAGATCGTCCACATAGCCGATGATCGGGTGCTGCGCCAGTTGCGCCACGCTGGTGATCGGTGCGTGGCGCGCCAGGTAGGCCGGCGTGGCGTACAGTTTCAGCCGGTAGTCGGACAGCTTCGTCACCACGTACGGGCCGGACAGGGGGCGCTCGATGGAAATGGCCACGTCCGCCTCGCGCTTGGACAGGCTGACGAAGCGGGGCACGGCGATCAGGTCCACGCTGATGTGCGGGTAGCGGCCGCAAAACTGCGCCAGGTGGGGCGCCAGCACGATGGCGCCGAAGCCCTCGGTGGCGCCCAGGCGCACCTGGCCCGACAGCAGCCGGTTATGTTCGCCCAGTTCTTCGGTGGCGGCAAACACCGTGCTTTCCATGGTTTCCGCGTATTCCATCAGGCGGTGGCCTTCGGGCGTCAGCTGGTAGCCCACGTAGTTGCGGTCGAACAGCTGCGTGCCCACCTGCTCCTCGAACTTGCGCATGCGCCGCGACACGGTGGAATGGTCGATGCCCAGCTTTTTCGCCGCATCGACGAGGCCGGCGCTGCGCGTCAGTTCCAGGAAGACCCGTACATTGTCCCAATCGAGCATGGCTGATCCTCTCTGTGCATTTTTGCAAAGGAATTATGCATTAATTTCACTTGAGCGCATATTTTTACACATGCAGAATGCAGATATACATATAAGAAAAACCCTCACCCCTCAGGAGACACGCATGAAAAAAACCGTTCTGGCCATGGGCGCGCTGGCGCTCACCCTGTCCTTTGGCGCGCAGGCGCAGATTTCCGATGGCGTCGTCAAGGTCGGCATCCTGACCGACATGTCCGGCCCGTATTCGGCCATGGGCGGGCGCGGCTCCGTCGTCGCCAGCCAGATGGCCGTCGAGGATTGTTTAAAAGCCGAATGCAAGGGCATGAAGATCGAAATCGTCTCGGCCGACCATTTGAACAAGGCCGACATCGCCGCCTCCAAGGCACGCGAATGGATAGACCGCGACAAGGTCGACGCCATCGCCGATCTGACCAATTCCTCGGTGGCCCTGTCCGTGCAAAAGCTGATGAAAGAGAAGGGCGGCATCGCCATGTTCAGCGGCCCGGCCACGGGACGGTTGACCAATGAAGACTGCTCGCCGAACGGCTTCCACTGGATGTTCGATACCTATTCGCAGGCGGCCGGCACGGCGGCGGCGCTGACGAAACTGGGTCAGAAATCGTGGTACTTCGTCACCGTCGATTACGCGTTCGGCCACTCGCTGGAAAAAGACGCCAGCGACGTCGTCAAGCGCAATGGCGGCACGGTGCTGGGCGCCGTGCGCCATCCGCTCAACGCGTCCGATTTCTCGTCCTTCCTGGTGCAGGCGCAAGGCTCGAAAGCGCAGGTGATCGGCCTGGCCAATGGCGGCGCAGACGTGGTCTCGGCCATCAAGCAGGCGCGCGAATTTCGCATCGGCAGCGGCAAGGACCAGCGCCTGGCCGCCTTGCTCGTGTTCCTTTCCGACGTGCACGCGCTGGGGCTGGAAACGGCACAGGGCCTCGTCTATGCGGACGGTTTTTACTGGGATTACGACGACCGCAGCCGCGCGTTCGCCAAGCGTTTCGAGGCGCTCAACAAGGGCGCCAAGCCGACCATGGTGCAGGCGGGCGTGTATTCCAGTGTCTACCACTACCTGAAATCGGTGGCGGCGGCCAAAAGCGACGATTCGAAAATCGTCGCCCAGAAAATGCGCGAACTGCCGATCAAGGACGCCGTCATGAACAACGCCTCCATCCGCCCCGACGGCCGCGTCATCCACGACATGTATCTGGTGCAGGTGAAAACCCCGGCAGAATCGAAAGGCGCGTGGGATTACCTGAAAGTGCTGTCGACCATCCCTGCCGACCAGGCGTTCAAGACTATGGATGCGGCGGCGTGCAACCTCGTTAAAAAATAATTTTCACCCCTAACGGCGAAAAAGCTGGGGTCGGACCCTCAGGGTCCGACCCCGGAATCTGCTCTTGGGGTAACTGATCAATCACGGAGCCAAACAAATGAACCAAGCCCTCACCCAAATCCCAGCCATCCCCCTGCACATCGCCGGCAAGCACCATGCGTCGACCAGCACGGAATGGCGCGACGTCATCAACCCCGCCACGCAGGAAATCGTCGCCAAGGTGCCGTTTTCCACGCCCGACGAAGTCAACCTGGCCGTCGCCACGGCCAAGGACGCCTTTAAAACCTGGCGGAATACCCCGCTGGCCGCGCGCATGCGCATCATGCTCAAGTACCAGCACCTGATCCGCGAAAACATCGGTACTTTGGCCGAACTGATCACGCGCGAACACGGCAAGACCTTGCCCGACGCGGAAGGGGAGGTGATGCGCGGCCTGGAAGTGGTGGAACACGCGTGCTCGATCGCCACCCTGCAGCTGGGCGAGATCGCGGAAAACGCGGCCACCGGCGTCGATGTCTACAATATCTACCAGCCGCTGGGCGTGGGCGCCGGCATCACGGCCTTCAACTTCCCCGTCATGCTGCCATGCTTCATGTTCCCGATCGCCATCGCCTGCGGCAATACGTTTGTGCTGAAACCGTCGGAGCAAGACCCGTCCTCGTCGATGTACCTGGTCGAACTGATGTACCAGGCGGGCTTGCCGGCCGGCGTGCTGAACGTCGTGCACGGCGGCGCCGACGTCGTCAACATGCTGTGCGACCATCCCGACATCAAGGCCGTGTCCTTCATCGGTTCCACCCACGTGGGCACGCATGTGTACCGCCGCGCCAGCGAATCGGGCAAGCGCGCGCAATCGATGATGGGCGCGAAAAACCATTGCGTCGTGCTGGCCGACGCCAACAAGGAGCAGGCGATCAATAACCTGATCGGTGCGGCGTTCGGCGCGGCCGGCCAGCGCTGCATGGCCAATTCCGTCGTGGTGCTGGTGGGCGAGGCCCGCTCCTGGCTGCCGGAAATCGTCGCCCGTTCGCAAGCGCTGAAAGTGGGGCCGGGCAGCGACCGCACGGCCGACCTGGGGCCGATGGTCTCCAAAGCGGCCATGCAGCGGGCGGAAAAACTGATACAGGCGGGCGTGGACGAAGGCGCGCAGCTGCTGCTTGATGGCCGTGGCCACAAGGTGGCTGGCTACGAGGGCGGCAACTTCATGGGCCCGACGATTTTCTCGAAGGTGGCCGCATCGAACGCCGTCTACACGCAGGAAATCTTCGGCCCCGCCATGTGCGTGGTCGAGACGGACACGCTGGACCAGGCCATCGCCTTCATCAACGCCAACCCGAACGGCAACGGCACCTCGATCTTCACGTCGTCCGGCTGGGCTGGGCGCAAGTTCCAGAACGAGATCGACGTGGGCCAGGTGGGCATCAACGTGGCCATCCCCGTGCCTGTCGCCTATTTCAGCTTCACGGGTTCGCGCGCGTCGAAACTGGGCGATCTGGGCCCGAACGGCAAGCAAGCCTTGTACTTCTGGACGCAGACCAAGACCGTCACGGCGCGCTGGTTCGCCCCGGACGATGGCGGCAGCGGCGTCAATACCACCATCTCGATGAAATAAGGGGCTGCCATGGCGACCAATATCGTTTTCATCGGCCTGGGGAACATGGGCTTGCCCATGGCGCAAAACCTCGTGCGGGCCGGCCATGCCGTGACGGGTTTTGACCTGGTGCCGGCCAGCGTGCGGCAGTTCGCCGATGGCGGCGGCCTGGTGTCCGACGACCAGGCGGCGGCGATCCAGGCGGCCGACATCGTCATCACCATGCTGCCGGCCAGCCGCCACGTGCTGGGAGCCTATCTTGGCGACACGGGCATCCTGGCGCAGGCGCGGCCCGGCACCTTGCTGATCGACTGTTCGACGATTTCCACCGAGGCGGCGCGCCAGGTGGGCCGCGCGGCCGAGGAAAAGGGCATGCCCATGCTGGACGCGCCCGTTTCCGGCGGCACGGCGGGCGCCACCAACGGCACCCTGACCTTCATGGTGGGCGGCGAAGAATCCGCGCTGGCGGCGGCGCGGCCTTATCTGGACGTCATGGGCAAGGCGGTTTTCCACGCGGGCGGCTCGGGCTGCGGCCAGACGGTCAAGATCTGCAACAACATGCTGCTGGGGATTTTGATGATCGGCACCAGCGAAGCGATCCGCCTGGGCGTGGCCAATGGCCTGGACCCGAAGGTGGTGTCGGACGTGATGGCGAAAAGCTCGGGTCGCAACTGGACCCTGGACGTGTACAACCCGTGTCCCGGCGTGGCCGAAAACGTGCCCGCATCGCGCGGCTATACGGGCGGCTTTGGCGTCGATTTGATGCTGAAAGACCTGGGGCTGGCCGTGGAAAGCGCGCTGGCCAGCGGAGCGAGTGTGCCGCTGGGCGCCTTGTCGCGCAATTTATACAGTTTGCACAGCAAGGCGGGATCTGGCGCGCTGGACTTTTCCAGCATCTACCAAATGCTGGGCGACAAAGCCTAAGGCTGCTGCGCCTGCAGGGCGGCCAGTTCCGCCCTGGCTTTTTCCAGCTTACCTTCCAGCTTGGCGATCTTCTTCGGCTGTTTATTCGCTTCCTGGGCCAGGCGCAGCGAACGCTCCGTCTGGTTGACCTTCGCCTGCGCCTTCAGCACCTTCTTGTTGTGGCGTTCGACCAGGGTGTTGTCGCGGCAGTGAGCGTTGACTTCGTCGAGCGCGCGCGTGAGGCCAGCGACCTTGTCGGACAGGCCCTGTTCCTGCGCCTGGTGCAATTCGCTGCGGATGCTTTCGCGCTTGGCGGCGCAGCCGGCCAGCTGGGTGTCTGCGGCGCTGGCGCCCACGGAGGCCGCGGCGAGCAGCAGGGTCAAGGCGGTGGTGGCGAGGCGGTTCATGGCGTTCCTGTATAAGTGATAAGCTCGTGCAATGTAAGCCCGCCGGGATGCCCTGTCAAACTTCGCCTGCAGTGCGCGCCTGTCTGGCCGGCCATCGGCTACCATGCGTGTTTTCTTCCTCCCGATACCACCGCATGCCCAAGAAATTACTCTGTCTGCTGCCTTTTCTGCTGCCGCTGCCCGTCCTGGCGCAAACTTCGCCCACCTTGCTCGATCTGCAGCTGCTCGCCATCAAGGCACGGGCCGATGTGACTACCCATAGCCCGGAAAGCATCGCTGAATTTGCCGAGACCCGGCGGCTGGCGGAAACGGGCGACGTGGAGGCGCAGCTGGACCTGGCGCGCATGCTGCAGCTGGGCGTGGGCGCGCCGCAAGATATGGCGCAGTCGATGGCCTGGATACGCAAGTCGGCCGAGGGCGGCTATGCGCCGGCGCAAGCGGCTTTGGGCCTGGCCTATTCTGTCGGTGGCAAGGTGCCCGTCGATCGCGTGCAGGGTGAATACTGGCTGCGCAAGGGCGCGGCGCAGGGCGACGCACAGGCGCAAACCATCCTGGCGCTGGAATTCATCGATGGCGACAGCAGTGCCGAAGAGCAGGCGCTGGCCATCACCTGGCTGAAGGCGGCGGCGAACGAGCAGCACTTTGTGCCGGCCTACAATGCGCTGGGCGAGCACCTGATGCGCGCCGCCACCGATGAGCAGGACCGCGGCGAGGCTTTCCACTGGTTTGACCGATCAGCGCGTGAAAAGGAGCCGGCCGGCATGCGCAACCTGGCCCGCGCACATGAACTGGGCCTGGGCGTGAAACAGTCCGACAAGCTGGCCCTGCTCTGGTACGAACGGGCGGGATGGAGCGGCGACGTGCCCGCCATGCGGCGCATGGTCGACGTGTACGTCAACGGCGAACTGGGACAGCAGGCGAATGCCGAAGACGCCGCCGAATGGCGCGGCAAATTGGCTGAAAAGGAAAACAAATGAAGACCATGTTGTTCATCTTGAGCCTTGCGTTGGCGCAGCCCGTCTTGGCGCAACAGGCGTCCGCCAAAGCACCGCGCCAGCATCCGGCGCTGGTGGAATTCGATATGTCCGGCCAGGACGCCATGCGCGCAAAGGTGCAGGCCGTGATCAACCGCCCGGCCGACCTGTCGCCGGACAAGGTCGTCGCCTTCGACAAGGCGCGGCTGGCGGCGCAAGCGGGAGATAGCGCCGCGCAGCTGGAGCTGGCGCAGATGCTGCACCAGGGCGAAGGCACGCCGCGTGACCTTGACGCCGGCCTGGCGTGGCTGCGGAAATCGGCCGAAGGCGGCTACGGCCCGGCGCAGGCTTTCCTGGGTGTGGCCTATACCCTGGGCCAGGGCATGGCCATCGACCGCAAGCTGGGCGAATTCTGGTCGCGTAAGGGCGCCGCGCAAGGCGTGGAACTGGCCAATTTCACCGTGGCCCAGCACTTTGAAAACATCCACAGCAGCCCGGAAGAACAGGCGCATGCGCTGCACTGGCTGAAGTTCTATGCCGAGAAAGGCTTCATTCCCGCCTACAATGAAATCGGCTACCGACTAATGATGACGGCCAAGGACGAGGCGCAGCGCAAGGAGGCGTTCGGCTGGTACATGAAGTCGGCCAAGGCGCTCGATCCGTCCGGCTTGAACAATGTCGCGTATTCATATGAAGTGGGGCAGGGCGTGCCGCGGAGCGACGAAGCTGCCCTGGGCTGGTACGAGATGGCGGCCATCGCCAAAAGCCCGCCGGGCCAGACGGGTTTCGCGCGGCTGCTGGAGCAGGGCCGCGGCGGGCCGACCCGGCAAGGGCCGGCTCCTGAGCCGTTCGAGTTGTATCTGCTGGCGGCAAAGCAGGGCGACGTGGAGGCCATCGAACGGCTGGTCAAGGTGTACGACAAGGGCGAGCTGGGACAGGCTGCCGACCCCGCGCAGGCCGCACTGTGGCGCGAAAAGCTCAGGCTGGCCAAGACTCCCTGAGGGGGCATGACGGCGCGGAAACGGCATGCTATCATCATTGTTATCGATAACAATATCATGAGAGACCGATGAATCCCGATTTCCGCTCCAAGGCGATGCTCGAAGCGCATATCCTGCACACGATGCACTTTTATCACCCGCGCGCCATTGACCCCAGCGGCGGCTTTTATCACTTCTTCCTCGACGATGGCACGGTGTACGACGCCAGCACGCGCCACCTGGTCAGCAGCACGCGCTTCATCTTCAATTACGCCATGGCGTACCGCCGTTTCGGCGGCGACGAATACCAGGCGGCCGTGCGCCACGGCGTGGCCTTCTTGCGCGACGCGCACCGCGACCCGGCCACGGGCGGCTACGCCTGGCAACTGTCGTGGAAAGATGGCGTCAAGCAGGTGGAAGACGGCGCCAACCACTGCTACGGCCTCGCTTTCGTGCTGCTGGCGTATGCCCACGCCTTGCAGGCGGGCTTGCCGGAAGCGCGCGCCTATCTGGACGAAACGTTTGAGCTGATGGAGCAGCGTTTCTGGCTGCCCGAACACGGCCTGTACGCGGATGTGGCCAGCGCCGACTGGTCTACTTTGGATGGTTACCGTGGCCAGAACGCCAACATGCATGCGTGCGAAGCGATGCTGGCCGCGTTCGAAGCGACGGGCGAGGCACGCTATCTGCACCGCGCCGAGACGCTGGCGCACAACATCACGGTGCGCCAGGCGGGCCTGGCAAACGGCATGATCTGGGAACACTACACGCCCGATTGGGCCATCGACTGGGATTACAACCTGCACGACAAGAGCAATATCTTCCGTCCGTGGGGCTACCAGCCCGGCCACTTCACGGAATGGGCCAAGCTGCTGCTGATCATGGAGCGCCATTCACAATTCATGGCCGGTCCGTCGGACTGGCTGCTGCCGCGCGCGCGCGAACTGTACGACACGGCCCTGGCCAAGGCCTGGGATGGCGCGCATGGCGGCATCCATTACGGCTTCGGCCCGCAAGATGAAATCTGCGACGGCGACAAATACTTCTGGGTGCAGGCGGAAAGCTTCGCCGCGGCCGCCGTGCTGGCCGCGCGCACCGGGGACGAGGCCTACTGGCAAAGCTATGACAAGATCTGGGACTACAGCTGGCAGCACTTCGTCGACCATGAACACGGTGCCTGGTACCGCATTCTGACGCCCGAGAATGGCAAGATCAGCAAGGAGAAAAGCCCGGCCGGCAAGACCGATTACCACACCATGGGCGCCTGCCATGAAGTGCTGAACGTGATTGGCGGTGCCGCATGAACGCCACCTCTTTTCCAACTTTTGTATCGGCCGGCGAAGCGCTGACGGACATGCTGCGCACGGGCGCGGATTCCTGGAGCAGCCAGGTGGGCGGCTCGACCTGGAATGTGGCGCGCGTGATGGCACGCCTGGGCGTGCCCAGCGCCTTTGCGGGCGCCGTCAGCCTCGACGTCTTTGGCGACGCGCTGGCCGCTGCCACCGACGTGGCGGGCCTGGACATGCGCTTTTTGCAGCGCCATGCGAAGTCGCCGCTGCTGGCCATCGTGCATGAACTGCATCCGCCCACGTATTACTTCATCGGCGACGACAGCGCCGACCTGCATTTCGACGCGGCGCGCTTGCCGGCCGGCTGGATGCAGGGCGCGCAATGGGTGCATTTCGGCGGCATCAGCCTGGCGCGCGAACCGCTGGCGGGCAAGCTGGTGGCGCTGGCGCAGGAACTCAAGGCGGCTGGCGTGAAGATCAGCTACGACCCGAATTTCCGCATCATGATGGATGAACGCTACGACGCCACCCTGCGCCGCATGACGCAGCTGGCCGACGTGATCAAGGTGTCCGATGAAGACCTGGCGGGCCTGTTCCGCCACGACGACATCGATGGCGCGTTTGCCATGCTGCGCAGCTGGAATCCGCACGCCACGTATTTATATACGCGCGGCGCGCAGGGCGCGGCCCTGTACCAGGGCGAGCAAACATGGCAGGCGGCGCCGCCCGTCATCGAGGTGGTCGACTCGGTGGGGGCGGGCGACGCCAGCATCGGCGGCCTGCTGTACAGCCTGATGTACCGGCCTGACGCCGATGGCGGCCAGCACTTGCGCTTTGCCGTCGCGGCGGGCGCGGGCGCCTGCCTGGCGGCCGGCGGCGCGCCACCTTCGGTGGAACTGGTGGAATCGCTGGAGGCGCGCACGGTCGTCAGTTAAGTCCGACCAGGCGTGATCTGCATCAACAAGGTAGGCACCTTTACGTTCGGCCTACCTTGTCGTAAGCCATGCTCCTACATGGCTATCACAGGGTGCTGTCTAGAATGGGGACTTCATGTGTACAACTGGAGACAACATCATGGCCACCCAATCACCTCAGGCAGCTTCCGTTTCCCAAACACAGGCAGGCATGCCGGACATGGACGCGATCGAGCTGCTGACGCAAGACCATCAAACCGCGAAAGAACTGTTCGAGCAGTATGAGGCCCTCAGCGACCGTTCGCTGGCCAGCAAGCGCAAGCTGGCCCTGAAGATCTGTGAGGAACTGAGCAAGCATGCGATGGTGGAAGAAGAAATTTTCTATCCCGCCGTGCGCGATGCCAGCCGCTCGAATGAAGACTTGATCGACGAAGCCGTCGTCGAGCACGCATCGGCCAAGGAATTGATCGCGCAAATCGTTGCCATGGCGCCGGGCGAAGACTTGTACGACGCCAAGGTCAAGGTTTTGTCCGAGCAAATCGATCACCACGTGCTGGAAGAGGAGGGCGAGATTTTCCCGCGCGCGCGCGACGCGGAACTCGACCTGCAAGCCATGGCCAGCCAGATCGCGGCGCGCAAGGCGGAAATTGCGTTGCCGGACATGCAGGCTTGAACGCCATGGCCGTGCGCTCACTTCGTGATCGGCCTGTGCTCCATTGAAGCGCAGGCCCCCGTCGGCCCCATTCCATCAAGGAACTCAATGCGGCTGGCGTCAAGATCAGCTACAACGATAACGATGGCGCGTTTGCCACCTTGCGCAGCAGGAATCTGCAATCGACGTATTTATATACGCGCGGCGCTGTACCGGGGCGAGCAAACATGGCAGGCGGCGCCGCCCGTCATCGAGGTGGTCGACTCGGTGGGGGCGGGCGACGCCAGCATCGGCGGCTGGCTGTCCAGCCTGATGTCCCGGCCAGAGGCCGATGGGGGCCAGCACTTGCGTTTCGCCGTCGGTGCAATTGGTGGAATCGTTGCTGGAGCGCACTATATTGTGATGGCGTGGTAGCTTGTGCGTATTCAGCGGCGCCAGGGCGCCCTTCTTGCAAGAATAGGTGTAAGATTTGCTCTCTCGCCATGTCAAGAGCCTGTCTTGGGAACGGTATTCATCTGCAGGGATAGGCGCCAGGTCATCCGCTGACCAATATGCCATTCTCCCAGTGCCATGCATGGCGCCACCTGGCCGGATCCGTGTGCTTTACAGAGCATGGGCGCTGAGAAGGAAGGCCGCATGCATAAAATCTGGAAATTTTTCAATCCCAGGAGCTTCAAATTCAAGATGACGGTGCTCGTGGGCGTGCTGGTGCTGTGCGCGACGGGCTCTGTTGCGCTCACATCGCTGTCTGTCGCGCAAGGGCAGATGGTATCCGTCATCGGCAATCAGCAATATGCCTTGCTGACCAGTGCGGCGGCATATATCGACGAAGACTTGAATGCGAAGAAAGCACTGCTCAAGGTGCTGGCGGAAGGGCTATCCGCGGATGTGGTTGAACATCCGCAGCGGATGCAGGCATTTATTGAAAAGCATCCAACCCTGCGCGAGGAATTTTTCAATCTCGTCGCCTTTGATGCTACGGGGAAATTAATTGCCAGCATGAATGACCGGCGCGTGGTCGGCAAGCTCAATTTCGCCGCGCGGGAATATTTTATCGATACCGTGAAACTCAGGGAAGGCGTGATATCGCGTCCATTCAAGAGCCAGCTGTCGGGCAAGCCCATTGTGCTGGTCACCGAACCGATCTATGACGAAGCCGGCAAATTGCTGTATGTGATCGCTGGCGGTATCAATTTGCAAAGCCCGACATTTTTTGGCCAATGGGAGCAGCTCAAGCCGGGCAAAAGCGGTTATCTGTTCATGTTGACCGACGACGGCACGATACTCCACCATCCGGACGCGGCGCGCGTCCTGAAGCGGGTGAGTGAGGAGAAGGGTGGGGCTACGCCTTCCACCTTGGCCGCATTGCGTGGATTCGACGGCTGGACGCAGGGTAAAACCAAGCTGGGCGTGCAGGCCATTCTCACGTACAAGCATTTGCATGCGGCCGATTGGATCATCGGTGCCGTCTACCCTGAAAGCGAGGCATTCACACCGATCACCGATATCTATGCCCAAGTCATGATTGCTTCGTCATGCGTCGCCTTGCTGGCCAGTTGTGCCGGCTGGCTGGCGGTGATGCTGCTCTTGCGTCCCTTGGGCGATCTGGGCCGGCATGTGGCGAGCATACGCTCCGGCCATGCTGATATTGCGGTGTTTGATATCGCCCGCAAAGACGAGTTCGGAAAACTGAGCCGTGCATTCTACGCGCTGTCGCTGCAGAGGGAAGCCGCGGAGAGCAATCTCGCCGCTCTGGCGCGTACTGACATGCTGACCGGCCTGCACAACAGGCGCATGTTTGACGAGGCGCTGGCCGCGGCATTGACGCGCGCCCGGCGCGCTGGTACGGGCCTGGCGCTGGCCTATCTGGATATCGATTATTTTAAAAAAATAAATGATACCTATGGGCATGGCATCGGCGACCTGGTGTTGATTGAATTTGCCCAACGGCTCAAAGCTTGCGTCCGGGCCTCGGACACGGTAGCGCGCCTTGCAGGCGACGAGTTTGTCATCATTTTTGAACAACTGAGTGATCAGTCCGAGCTCGCGATACTGGGCAAGAAAATCGTGCAAGAGATGGTCGTGCACTTTGATTGCGGCGGTATCGGTCTGCATGTCAGCACCAGTGTCGGCTTGGCGTTCAGCGCCGAGGGCGATACGACGGCAGGGACATTGTTGACGGCAGCCGATACTGCGCTCTACCAGGCAAAAAACGCTGGCCGCAACGGTTATGCCATCACCTCCATCGGCAGCCAAGCCTTGACCGAGGCGGTGTAGGGCCGGGCGCGCCGGCAAGGCGAATGGCTGGCATCACCGGTTCTGGCAGCGTCAAGGCCTGCGCTGGCCCTTTGCCGCCGGCGGCGCATACCTGTCCGACGATGCCCGCTCGACCAGGGTAAATTCCATCAGGCGATGCGTGGCCGGTGCGGGTTCTCCTGCGCGGCGCTGGCGTATCTCGTCGATGACGAGATTGACGGCGGCGCGCGCCATGTCGGCGATGGGCTGGTGGATGGTGGTCAGCTCGGGCCAGACGGTGGTGGCGACGGGCGTGTCGTCGAAGCCGCACACGCTCAATTCCGCCGGCACCTGCAAGCCCATGCCGTGCGCCACGGCCAGGGTGGCGGCGGCCATGTCGTCGTTGCTGGCGAAGATGGCGCTCGGGTGCGGTGCTTGCGCCAGCAGCTGGCGCGCCGCGTCGAGTCCCGAGCGATACGTAAAGTAGCCTTGCGCCACCCTGTGCGGCGCTACCTGCAAGCCCGCTTCCCGCATGGCGTCCTCGAAGGCCTGGCGGCGCAGCAGGGCGGGCGTGTGCGCCGGGTCGCCTTCGATGAAGCCGATGTCGCGGTGGCCCAGTGCGATCAAATGGCGCGTCATGGCCAGCGCCCCTTCGTAGTCGTCGATGCGCACGGCCGAGACGCCGGGCGAGGGGCGCGCCGTGGCCACGGCGATGGCGGGGATGCCCATCTGGTTCAGCTGCGCCAGCACTTCTGGCGAATCGCACAGGGGCGGCGGCACGAGGATGCCGTCCACGCCGGCCGCCACCAGGCAATCGATGCCGGCGCGCTGACTGTTGATGTCTTCGCAGCGTTCGAGCAGCAACTGGCCGCCGCCCTGGCGGCATTGATCCATGGCGCCGACGAGGAATTCGCTGAGAAAGGCGGCGCTGGGGTTGCTGTACAACAGACCGATGCGCAGGGTGCCCGTGCGGGCCGCCCTGGCCGCCAGGTTGGGCTGGTAGCGCAGGCTGGCGATCGCCGCCTCGACCTTGTCGCGCGTGGCCGCGCTGACGCTGGTGCGTCCGTTGATCACGCGCGATACCGTCATGGCCGAGACGCCGGCCACGCGCGCCACGTCATGCACGGTGGCGCCGCTGGCGGTATCAAGGGCGGCGTGCGCCGCCTTATTCGAGGTGGCCACCGAATTTCAGCTTGCCGCTGATGCGCATGCCGTGCAATTGACCCTCTTCCAGTTCGGCGGCGCTGGTGCGCTGCGCCGTGTCGCGCCGCGCCAGTCCCACCGACAGGATATCGAGCATCATCAGCTGCAGCAGGCGCACGATCATGGGCACGAAATTGAGATTGCCTTCCGGGTGGTTCAGGGTCAGCAGCACGTCGGCCAGCTTGGCCAGCGGCGAACCGCTGGCCGTAATGGCCAGCACGCGCGCGCCGCAACCTTGCGCCACCTTGACGGTGCGCAGCAGGTCGGGCAGGGCGCCCGAGCGGGAAATGACCAGCGCCACGTCGCCCGGTTTCAGCATGGCGGCGCTCATTTCCTGCGCCTGCGGGTCGGCAAAGAAGCTGCTGACGATGCCCAGGTTGAGCAGCTTGTGCTGCATGTCGTCGGCCACCACGCGGGCGCTGCCCACGGCCAGCAGTTCCACGCGCTGCGCGCCGCGCAGCAGCTCGATGGCGGCCGTCAGCGCTTTCACGTCGAGCATGTCGCGCATGGCCAGCGCGGCCGAAGCGTTATTGCCCAGTACCTTGCGTGCCAGTTCCGCGTCGGAATCCGAGATCTCCACATGGCAGTGCGCCACGGTGATGGCGCCGCCCGTCAGTCCCGACGCCAGCTTGAGTTTGAAGTCGGCCAGGCCCTGCACGCCGACCGAGCGGCAAAAGCGCATGACGGTCGGCTGGCTGACGCCAACCCGCTGGGCAATTTCGGCGATCGGCAGCGTGAGCATGGCGTTCGGCTCTTTCAAGACCCAGTCGGCCACCTTGCATTCCGATGGGCTCATGCGGCCGCGCGCCTGGCGCACGGATTCGAGCATGGGCGCGCCGGTATGGGCACGTTTGAGCTTTTGCGCCAGGATGGCGGCGATGCCGAGGAAAGTGGGCAGTTCGGCCGTGATCAGGAAGGTGGGGATCTGCGCCAGGTATTCGTTCAGGCGGCCCTTTTGCTCGAAGCGGGCGCGGAACTGCGACTGTTCGAACAGGGGCCCGAGGCGCGGCACGATGCCCCCGCCTATATAGATGCCGCCCAGCGCGCCCAGGGTCATGGCCACGTTGCCGGCGATGGAGCCGAGGATGGCGCAGAAGCAGTCCACCGCTTCGAGGCATACGTCGCATTCATTGTTCAGCGCGCGGCTGGTGATGTCGGCCGCCAGCAGCGGCGGCGCATCGGGCATGCCGGCGCGCTCGGACAGGGCGCGGTAGATCAGTTCCAGCCCGCGTCCGGAGGCGAGGCGTTCGGCCGAGACGTGCGACAGTTCGCGCCAGGCGAAGGACAGCACGTCCATCTCGCGCTGGTCGCACGGGGCGAAACTGACGTGGCCCCCTTCGCTGCCCAGCGCGATCCAGCGGTCTTCGGCGGGGATCATGCCCGACACGCCCAGGCCCGTGCCCGAGCCGAGCAGGCCGATGACGCTGTCGGCGCGCGCCATGCCGCCGCCGATCTGCAGGCGCTGGTCGGGCCGCAGGTAGGGCAGGGCCATGGCCAGCGCCGTGAAGTCGTTTACCACCAGCAGGGTGTCGAGGCCCAGCGTGGCGCGCATGGCTTCGATCGAGAAGAACCAGTGATGGTTCATCATGCGGATATTGTCGTCGTCGATGGGATTGGCGATGGCGATGGCCGCATGGCGCACGCGCGCCGAACCGGCGGCGCGCGCCTCGCTGCTGTCCATATAGGCGGTGATGGCGTCGAGCAGCGATGCGTAGTCGTCGCAGGGCAGCACGGCCACCGCTTCCAGGTGGCCCTGGCGCGTTTCGAGCACGAAGCGGGCGTTGGTGCCGCCGATGTCGGCCAGCAGGCGCGGCCCTTCACTGAAGCGCTCCGCCGGATCGCTGCCTGCTACTTCCATTTTTTCATCAATTTTCATGGCGGTGCCTAGTCTCGTATGCGTGCGCTGTCTTGGCGGCGCACTGTCGTTATGGCAAAAACCAAGGATTTTAATTCGTATACGTGCCGCGTGCCGAAAAATGCGGGGCGCCTGCGCAAATGCTTGCCCGCAGTGCTGGAAACGGATGGCGCCAGCGGGAAAAACAGGGCAGTCAACTCGCCTGTCGGTACGCAAATAAAGTGTCGCAGAGTAGTCGTAGGATTACAACATAATATGTTGATATTTGTTCGTAGTATAGTTACTATGTCTCTGCTGGAAAGAATTCTGGCCAGTACATTCGGCCACGAATGACTAGATAAAAAATAACTACTGAGGAGACTTACCATGCTGCATCGCAACATGTTGAAGGCCGTGTTGAAGACACTGCCGGCTGCCATCGTCTTAGCCATCGCCAGCGGTTCCGCTGCCGCCGATCCAATGTACCCATCCGACGCCGAAGGCTTCCACGGCTACCTGCGCGCTGGCGCCGGCAGCAATACCTCGGGCGACGGCGGTTCGCAAGGCTGCTTCGGCCTGGGTGGCAATACCATGAAATACCGTCTGGGCAATGAGTGCGACGCCTACACGGAATTCGGCTACACCAAGTCCGTTGCCCAGTCCGGCGGCGTGAACTATCTGGCCACCGTCTGGGTCAACGCCTACGCGCCAAACTCGGATTTCGGCAGCAACAAGCTGGGCATCGTCAAGGCCTATGTCGAAGCGCAGGGACTCGATTTCCTGAACGGCGGCACGGCCTGGATCGGTAAACGCTTCTACTACCGTCCTGACATCCACATGCTGGACTTGCAGTACATCAACATGAACGGCACGGGCGCCGGCCTGGACCGCATTCCTGCTGGCCCGGGTAAATTCTCGTACGCCTTCTTCAAGGACAACGATGTCAACAAGCGTGACGATAACGGCGCCATCCTCGGCACCACCTCGGCCGTGCGCCAGAACTTCATCTACGGTGAAATTCCCGTCAATGAAAACGGCACCCTGGATCTGGCCGCGACCTACATCATCGGCGAAGGCAAGGACAACGACTTCTACGGCAAGAAGCATAACGGCTGGCAGTTGTCGGCATTCCACCGCCAGGCGAAAGTGTTCGGCGGCGGCAATACCTTCGGCGTGCAGTACGGCGTCGGCCCTGGCACCGGCACGGGCGCGCAGTTCGGCGCTTCGGGCGACACCACTTTCGGTTCGGACGTGAAACGCACGCGCATCTTCAATGACATGGCGATCCAGCCGATGGCCAACTTCGGCATGGAATTCGTCGCCCTGTGGCAAAAAGACGAATCGAACGCCAACGGTTCCTCGACCTGGACCTCGGTCGGCGTGCGTCCCGTGTATGCATTCACCAACAACTTCAAGCTTGTGGGCGAACTGGGCACGGATCGCGTGACGCAATCGGGCGGCCAGCCAGCCAAGCGTTTGACCAAGCTGACCATCGCCCCGACGATCTCGGCCGGTCCTGGCCTGTGGTCGCGTCCTGAACTGCGCGCTTTTGTTACCTACGGCAAATGGAACGATGCGGCCACCGCCTCGGTCAACGCGTCGAACAACGGCGGCCCGATCTACAACAACAATACCAGCGGCACTTCGTACGGCTTCCAAGTCGAAACCTGGTTCTAAACACCGAACCAAACCTGCTGCGCGGCGCGCTTTGCGGCCTGCGATGCTCACCGTGCTCCAGCACGGCTGCGCTTCTCGGCCACAAATCACTGCCGCTCGCGACGGTTTTGTTCAGTGTTGATGTTTGTAAGTGCAGATCAACCTGGCGCATCCTTCGCGGATGCGTTTTTGGCGCCGTCCCGTGATATAAATGCAGTGTAGTCATGTCATGGATCACGGCGCCGTCTTTACACCAAGATGATGCCCGTTTATAAGCGGGTCTGAGCACAAGAGCGCCGGTACAGGCGCAGATTTCACCTTTTTCGGCCCCCGTATGCCGAAGCCCCCTAAAAGCTTGATCAAAAAAGGAATGTGGAGATGAAACTGAAATTCAAGATTACCCAACTGGCCGCATTGACCACCCTGGCATTTGCCGGCAGCGCGTTTGCGACCGACGTGGAAGTGTTGCACTACTGGACCTCCGGCGGTGAAGCGAAGTCCGTGGGCCAGTTGCAGCAAATCGTGAAAGAAAGCGGCTTCGGCTGGAAAGACTTCGCCGTGGCCGGTGGCGCTGGCGAAAACGCCGCGACCGCGCTGAAAACCCGCGTCATTTCCGGCAACCCGCCGACGGCCGCCCAGATCAAGGGCCCATCGATCCAGGAGTGGGGCGCTGAAGGCGTGCTGGCCAATATCGATGATGCCGCCATTCCAGGCAAATGGGATGCCGTGCTGCCGAAAGTCGTCGCCGACATCATGAAATACAAGGGCCACTATGTTGCCGCTCCCGTCAACGTCCACCGCGTCAACTGGATGTGGGTCAATCCGGAAGTGCTGAAAAAAGCCGGCGTGGCCACCACCCCGACCACTTGGGATGCGTTCTTCGACGCGGCCGAGAAGATCAAGAAATCGGGCGGCATCGCGATCGCCCACGGCGGCCAGCCTTGGCAGGACGCCACCGTGTTTGAATCCGTCGCGCTGGGCGTGGGCGGCACGGAGTTCTACAAGAAAGCCATCCTCAAGCTGGACCAGAAGGAATTGACCGGCCCGACCATGCTCAAGGTGTTCGACACCCTGGGCAAGGTGAAGACCTACATCGACAAGGATGCGGCCGGCCGCGACTGGAATCTGGCCACCGCCATGGTCATCAACAACAAGGCCGGCTTCCAGTTCATGGGCGACTGGGCCAAGGGCGAGTTCACGGCCGCTGGCAAGGTGCCGGGCAAGGACTATCTGTGCGTGGCAGCGCCTGGCACGGACAAGGCCTACACCTTCAACATCGATTCGTTTGCCATGTTCACGCAAAAGGATGCAAATGCGAAGAAAGGGCAGATCGCCCTGGCCAACGCCATCATGAATCCGAAGTTCCAGTCGATCTTCAACCTGAACAAGGGTTCCATCCCAGTGCGTTCCGGCGTATCGAAGGACAAGTTTGACGCTTGCGCCCTGAAATCGATGGAAGACATGGACGCCACCAACAAGACCGGCGGTCTGGTGCCATCGTTCGCCCATGGCATGGCGCTGCCATCGGCCACGCAAGGCGCCGTGACCGACGTCATCGCCAAGTTCATGAACACCAACATGAGCTCGAAAGACGCGGTTGCAGCCCTGGCCAAAGCGGCAAAAGTGAAGTAATCACGACGGCGCCGGCACGCTCGCCGGCGCCCGCTGCATTGCATGCATCGCAGGCGTCCGCCCTGGCTTCGACCAGGCCGGCGCCACACGCAGTTCTCTCTACGGCTCTCCTATGTCCATACGCAAGCAATTCGACCGATGGATACCGCAGATGGTGTTGGGCCCCACGCTCATCGCCAGCCTGGTATTCGTCTATGGTTTTATCTTTTTGACCGGTTGGCTGTCGCTGACCGAATCGCGGCTGATGCCGAACTACGAGTTCGCCGGCCTGGTGCAATACTATGAGCTGTTCGACAACGAGCGCTGGTGGACCTCGCTCAAGAACCTCGGCATCTTCGGTGTCCTGTTCATCGGTTGCAGCATCGCCATCGGCCTGTTCCTGGCCATCCTGCTGGACCAGAAAATCCGCGCCGAAGGCGCGCTGCGCGCCATCTACCTGTATCCGATGGCGCTGTCCTTCATCGTCACCGGCACGGCCTGGAAATGGATGCTCAATCCCAGCCTGGGCCTGGAAAAGGTCATGCACGACTGGGGCTGGACCTCGTTTACCTTCGACTGGCTGGTGAACTCCGACATGGCCATCTACACGGTGGTGATCGCCGGCGTGTGGCAGTCGTCGGGCTTTGTCATGGCCCTGTTCCTGGCCGGCCTGCGCGGCATCGATGACGAGATCATCAAGGCGGCGCAAGTCGATGGCGCGTCCCTGCCGACGATCTACTGGCGCATCGTGATTCCCGCCATGCGTCCCGTGTTCTTCAGCGTGCTGCTGATCCTCGCGCACATCGCCATCAAGAGCTTCGACCTGGTCATCGCACTGACGGCTGGCGGCCCTGGCAATTCGTCGTCCGTGCCGGCCATCTTCATGTACCAGTTTTCCTTCACCCGCGGCCAGCTGGGCCTGGGCTCGGCATCGGCAATGATGATGCTGGCCACCATCGTGGCCGTGCTCGTGCCGCTGATGTACCTGGAAACGCGCAGCGCAAAGGCGATGAGATGACACACACACCTACACGTAACAACAAACTCACCCTGGGACGGGTGGTGCTATACCTGCTGCTGATCCTGTTCGCGGTGTACTACATCGTGCCCCTGTACGTGACCCTGTCGACGTCGTTCAAGTCGCTCGACGAGATCCGCAGCGGCAACCTGCTGGCCTTGCCGCACGTATGGCAGTTCGACTCCTGGTCCAAGGCCTGGTCTTCGGCCTGCACCGGCGTTACCTGCGACGGCATGCAGCCGTTCTTCTGGAACTCGATCAAGATGGTGATTCCCGCCGTGCTGATCTCGACCTTCCTGGGTGCCTTCAACGGCTATGTGTTCGCGCACTGGCGCTTCCGCGGTTCGGAAATCCTGTTTGCCGCCTTGCTGGTGGGTTGCTTCATTCCTTTCCAGGTGGTGATCCTGCCGATGGCGCGCCTGCTGGGCGAATTTGGCCTGGCCAATACCACCACGGGCCTCGTCTTCGTGCACGTGGTGTATGGCACGGCGTTCACGACCCTGTTCTTCCGCAATTACTATATCGGCGTGCCGGAAGAGCTGATCAAGGCGGCGCGCATCGACGGCGCCGGCTTCTTCCTGATCTTCCGCAAGATCGTGCTGCCGATTTCGGGTCCGATTTTCGTCGTCTGCATCATCTGGCAATTCACGCAGATCTGGAACGACTTCCTGTTCGGTATCGTCTTCGCCAGCGGCGATTCGCAGCCGATCACGGTGGGCTTGAACAACCTGGTCAACACGTCCACGGGCGTGAAGGAATACAACGTCAACATGGCCGCCGCGGTGATTGCCGCGCTGCCGACCCTGCTGGTCTATCTGGTCGCAGGCCGTTATTTTGTGCGCGGTCTGACCGCAGGCGCAGTCAAAGGTTAAGGAAAGAATATGTCCAGTTTATCGATACGCAGCATCCGCAAGGTGTACACGAATGGCGTCGAAGTCTTGAAAGGCATCGACATCGAGATCAAGGATGGCCAGTTCCTGATCCTCGTCGGCGGCTCCGGCTCCGGCAAGTCGACCTTGCTCAACATGGTGGCCGGCCTGGAAAGCGTTACGTCCGGCGAAATCCTCATCGACGGCAAGGTCGTCAACGACTTGCCGCCGAAAGACCGCGACATCGCCATGGTGTTCCAGTCCTACGCGCTGTACCCGTCGATGACGGTGCGCGAAAACATCGCGTTCGGTTTGAACGTGAAAAAAGTGCCGAAGGCGGAGCAGCAAGAAATCGTCGCCCGAGTCGCCGAAACCCTGCAGATCACGCACTTGCTGGATCGTCGTCCGGCGCAGCTGTCGGGCGGCCAGCGTCAGCGCGTGGCCATGGGCCGCGCCATTTCGCGCAAGCCGTCGCTGTTTCTGTTCGACGAACCGCTGTCGAACCTGGACGCCAAGCTGCGCGTGGAAATGCGCGCCGAGATCAAGCTGCTGCACCAGCGCCTGAAAGCGACCATCGTCTACGTCACGCATGACCAGATCGAGGCGATGACGATGGGCGATTTGATCGCCGTCATGAAGGATGGGGTGGTGCAGCAACTGGGTACGCCGCAGGAAATCTACGACAACCCGGCCAACCTGTTCGTGGCCGGTTTCATCGGCTCGCCGTCGATGAATTTTATTACCGTCAAGCCTGTCATCGAAGGCAACGAGGTGTTTGTCGCCATCGAGAACGCGGGCAAGAGCCTGCGTCTTGCCCTGCCGTTCGCGGCCGACAAGCTGCGCAGCTATGCGGGCCGCGACGTAATCCTGGGCGTGCGTCCGGAGCAGATCACGGACATGAGCAGCGCGCACGGCGACGTGGGCCAGGAGCTCGGTTGCCTGATCGACCTGGTCGAGCCGACCGGCCCCGACACCCTGCTGACGACGCGTTTGAACGGCGCCGCCGTCACTTGCCGCACGCATCCGCGCGAAGCCGTGCTGCCGGGGCAGACCATGCAGCTGTCGTTCAACCTGTCGAAAGCGGCCATGTTTGATCCGGCCAACGGCGAACGCATCGCCTAGGCGTTGTCTCCATAAAAACGGCCCGCTTGTCCTGGTGACAAGCGGGCCGTTGTTGTTTGCGCAGGCGCTTATCGTGCCAGCGATTTCTTGTACATGATGGACTGGCGCAGCTTGCCCTTGTCGTCAATCAGTTCATCGAATTCTTCCCGGTTGACTTCCCGCAGCGCGCCCAGGTCCGCCGCGCGCTTGCCGTCGCTGACGATATCGTCCGCTTGCAGCGCCACCATCGCCTGCGCCGCCAGCAGTATCGCATTCGCATACGCGGCGGGATCGCGCAGGTCGACACGCGCAAGGTCCGGCGCCGGTTTGCGGCGCAGCCAGTCGGCCCAGTAAAATTCGAGGAATTCCGTGGCGTGCTTCGGCGGCTCGTAGCCGATTTCGCGCGTAAAGTAGACGAGCGAGCGGTATGGGTCGTCGCCCAGCGCTGCGAGGCCGATGGCCGATGGTAGTTGCTGCGGCGTGATGGCCTGGTTGCGCCCATCTTTCAGCCACACCTTGTTCTCCGCGCGCATGCGGGCCCAGAAGGCCGCTTCGCCCAGCGCGCTGAAATTGTCGCTGACCTTGACCCACACCTTCAATTGATGATTGCGCCCGCCATCGGCATCCCAGAAGGTGGAAAACGTGTGGTGGCCATCGGTCAGGTAGACGATGCCGCGCGGGCCGATGACGACGCTTTTCATGGCACCCGGGCGGCTGCCCACGGCCGCCTCGCAGCGGTAGCCGGCCGGTGGCGCGGCCAGGGTGGCACCTGGCACATTGGCCGTTCCGGGGAGAACGTCGTGCTGGCCATTGGCTTCGCACAGGTCAGCGAATTTCTTCGGCTTGGCGATGTCGGCGATGTGTTTTTCTTCGGCCGCATAGCGTCCCAGCTTGTAATAGACCTGGTCGTAGCCGATGGCCGGCTGGGTCGGATGCAGTTCATCGAGGCGCACCTGCAGGATGCGCGGATGGGCGGCGTTGCCCACGACGGTGGCCATCAGCGCCTGCTGGCGCGCGCTCAAGGCGGGCAGCGTGGCGGCATCGCGTGCCAGTGCCGGCGGCAGGAATGCCGACTGGCAGCCCAATGCCAGCAGCAGGGCAGGGGAACGGTGGAAAATCCGGAGCATTGCATCCTCGCTAAAAGACACAGTATCGCTGATGCCATGCACCGCAGCTTGATGCCGCGCAGGCTGGCGTCAATTCATGCGGCCCGCCGTCAGCGGCCCAGCATGCGCAGGCAGGCGTCGGCGACGTCGGCGGCAAAGGCGCTGCTGTCCTGCAGTTGTGCGGCGATGGCGTCGTCCGTCACGCCATGCACGGCCGAGTAAATCATCAGGGCCGTCAGGCGCGGCTGCGGCAACGGCCATGCGCCCGCTGCCGCGCCGCCAGCGAGGATGGCGTCCAGCTGGGCCAGGATGGCGTTCTTGTCGTGGTTGTCCGCCGGCTCGATGCCGAGGCTGCGCCGGTGGCTCGTGTAGACGATGTCGTGCAGCCGCCAGGTACGCAGATAGGTAGCGACATTGGCCTGTACCCATGCGCGCAGCCGGCCCTCCCAGTCGTGCGGCATGCACAGGTCAACGGCCGCTTCCAGGCTGGCCAGGAAGCGGCTGGTGTAGCGTGCGGCCAGCGCCGCCAGCATTTCCTGCTTGGACGGAAAATAATGATAGAACGTGCCTTTCGCCACCCCCGCCAGAGTGGTGATATCGCTGACCGTGGTCGCTTCCACGCCCTTGTCCAGGAACAGCTGCTCGGCGGCGGCCATCAATTCATCAAGGCGAATCTCGGCCGGCTTGGTGCGCGGGCGGGCGGACGCTGGCGTGGCGGCGGCATCGGGCATGGCGGGGTGGGAAGTAGTCATGCGCCCAGTATAAATGAAGCGCCGGCGCAGCCCAAGCATATGGCGCACGCTGCTTTCATTCAATTGACTGACGGTCAGTCGATATGTATGATGAAGGGGAACTCATGAATTGGAGCATCTCCATGCAACGTTATCGCCGCGCGGCCTTGGTGGCCGCCGCCTACCTGGGCACTTTTCTTGCGTCGCTCGACATCAGCATCGTCAACGTGGCCCTGCCGACCTTGCAGACGGCGCTGGCGACGGACATGGCGGGTTTGCAGTGGGTGGTCAATGCGTACGCGCTCTGCCTGTCGGCCTGCATGCTGTCGGCCGGCCCGCTGGGCGACCGGCGTGGCCACAAGCGCATCTGGCTGCTGGGCGTGGCATTGTTTACCGCCGGTTCGCTACTGTGCGCGCTGGCGGCCAGCCTGCCGCTGCTGCTGGCCGGGCGCGCCGTGCAGGGCGTGGCGGGGGCCTTGTTGATTCCAGGCGCGATGCCGATACTCAGCCATGCTTTTCCGGATCCGCGCGAACGGGCGCATGTGATCGGCGGCTGGTCGGCCTTCAGTGCGCTGGCGCTGATTCTGGGACCGTTGTTGGGCGGCATGCTGCTGGAGGCCACGGGATGGCAAAGCATCTTCCTGATCAATCTGCCGCTGGGTTTGCTGGCCATGCTGCTGGGCGCCTGGGGCATCACGGAGCGTCATTACCGCGAGCAGGCGGCGCTGGACCGGACCGGGCAGGTGTTGAGCATCGCCTGGCTGGGCGCACTCACGTATGGCTTGATCGCGCTGGGTTCAGGTAGTACGCCGGCCTGGCCGCCACTGGTGTTCGCGCTGCTGGCCTTTATCGCCTTCCTTGCCGTCGAGGCGCGCGCGCCGCGCCCCTTGTTGCCGCTACGAATGTTTCGCGAGCGAAGCTTCGCGCTGGTCAACCTGGCCTCGCTGGTGCTGGGCTTTGCTTGCTACAGCAGCCTGTTCTTTTTCTCGCTGTACTTGCAGCAAATCCAGGGCTGGGCGGCGGGAGCCAGCGGCTGGCGCATGTTGCCGCAGTTTGCCGCCATGGGCATCGTTTCCCTGGGCTTTGGCCGTCTCAGCCGCCACGTGCCTTTGCGCCGCCTGATGTTGGGTGGCTACATGCTGGCGGGACTGGTGCTGCTGGCGACGGCGACCTTGGCGCCACAGACGCCGTATGCCATCGTCGGTACCCTGTTCGGCTTGCTAGGCGTGGCCATGGGACTGGCCGTGCCGGCCACCGGCTTGCTGGCCATGGCCAGCGTGGGCAGCGAGCGTGGCGCCATGCCGTCGGCCATCATGAATGCCTTGCGCCAGGCAGGCATGACACTGGGCGTGGCCGTGCTGGGTAGCGTGATGAGCTTGCGTGCCGCCGCCATGCTGGAGCGGTCGGGACAGGTTGCCGCACTCGCCGCCGGCTTCCAGCTGGCCATGCTGCTGGCGGGGCTGGCATGCCTGGCGGTGGCCTTGCCGCTGTACTGGCTGCCAGCCAGGCAGCCCTAGGCGAGCAAGCCGCTGGGCACGCGCGGCGAAGACATCAAATCGCGGAACGCGGCCCAGTGTTCCGCGCGCGTCGCGCCCTGGCGCTCGACATAGGCTTTCGCCATATCCTGGCCCAGGTTGTAATTGATGACGTACGCGCCCATCGCATCGTAGAACTGCAGGCGCTGCGCCGATTTCTCGGCCGGATACAGGCGCACGTTGACCAGCCATTCCAGCGCTTCCTCGCGCGTGATGCTGCCTTCGAGGTACTGGCGCGCGATGTCGTTGTCGGCGTAACTCAGTTTGGCCAGCAGCGCATTGAGTTGCGCATAGCGGGGCGCCAATGCCGGATCGAGGCCGGCCAGCGGGTACAGCACCTGCTGTTCGAAAGCCAGCCGTTCTTCATCCGTAAAGCTCAGTTCGATGCCGTAATTGGCCGTGCCTTCGGCGATCAGGGATTGTGGCGAGTACAGCGGATAGATGCAGTATTCCATCCAGCCCTTGCCACGCACCAGGTCGCATTCCAGCAGCGCGTTGTAGACGTGGTGGCCCGGAAACGCTTCATGGCAGCCGAGGTCGACGGCGCGATCGATGTACACGGGCAAGTCGGTATTGATCTGGATCACGCTCTGGTAGTTGCCCTTGTACCAGTTGTAGCCGCTCCATGGTTTGCCGGTGACGAATTCCAATATGAAATCTTCGCCCTCTGGCAGGGCGATGTAGCGCAAGGTGCGCTCGCGGCCCGCGCGGATGGCCGCATCCATGACGGCGCGCAGCTTGTCGGCGGGAATGACGAGTTGCGCGCGCAAGGCGTTGACCCTGTCGCTGACCGTGCCGTCGCCAGGCAGCAGGGCGTCGATCTGCGCCACCAGTGCTTCATAGTATGCGCGGCTGTGATGGGGCGAGACGGCGTCGTACAGGCGCGCGCTTTCCGTATCGAAATCGAGGCGTGCGCCTTGCAGCATGTCCGCCTTGGCCAGCACGGCTTGCAACTGCTTGCGCAGGTTGACGGCGCGCAGGCAAGTTTCACCGGCCAGCAGGGCCAGCGCCTTGTCTGTCGCGGCCTGGATATCGCTCAAACTCAGTTGCTGTTCTACCGCTTCCTGTTGCCATGCGGGCGGGCCGTAATACGCGTCCACATACGAGGCATCGTGCTGACCCATGGCCAGGACCAGCTTGACGTAGCGTTCGGCCACGTCGGCGTGAAGGGGGGAGTTGCTGTCGTTGTTCGTCATGGCGGCCTGATTTTGCGGTTGGGCAGGCGCTTATTGTATAGCGCAACAGGCTGGAGTGAAGCACGGACGCGAGGCATCATTTCTTTATAACAATTAGGAAAACGCATCTTGATGTAGCTCAGTGAGCCCGGCATTCACGGACTGCGTGCGCGGGTTTGGTAGCAAGATGGCGTGGTCTTCTTTTTTATGCGTGCACGTGATTTTCTCCTTGATCTTTCTTCGTTTATGGACGAATATGATGTACGAGATCCGGCACTACCTGACATCATCGGGCAGGGATTTATATACGGAATGGCTGAAACGCCAGCGCGACAATACGGCCAGGGTGGCTATCGTGCGGCGCGTGCTGCGCATGATGCCTGGTAATTTTGGCGACCATAAATTTTGCCACGACGGCGTGTGGGAATTGCGCATCGATGTGGGGCCCGGCTACCGCGTGTATTACGCCATCGCTGACGGGCAGATCATTTTATTATTGTGCGGTGGAGACAAGCGCACGCAGCCGAAAGATATCGAATACGCCTGTGCCTGCTGGCACGACTGGAAGGAGAGAGGACATGAAAGAGGACGTGAAACAGGTCATGAGCAAACCACCAAGAGACCGCTCGCATGACGAAGCAATGGCCGAACTGTACCGCGATGATCCCGATCTCGCCCTTGAACTGATCAACAATATCCTCGTCGATGGCGACCACGGCGAACTGCTGGCCGTGCTGCGCCAGCTGACGCGCGCCTTTGGCGGCGTGCCTGCCGTGGCGCAGGCGGCCAAGCTCAACCCTACCCAGCTGTACCGCACCCTGTCGCCCGATGGCAATCCGTCCCTGAGCACCTTGACGGCCATCCTCGATGCCATGGGCTTGCGGCTGGCCGTCGAACCCAGGCAGCCCGAACGTTCATTTCCCGCACCGGCTGCCTGAGTTCTTGGCACGCGGCTAGAATTCCACCGGGCGCGCTTCGCGCATCGCTTGCGTCATGGCCAGGCCGATGCGCGTCGCTTCCGTTGCATCGTGCAAGGTCAGCGACAAGGTGCGCCGGCCCAGTGCCGCATCCGTAAACTCCTGCGCCTCGATCAAGAAGGCGTCGGCGAAGCGGGCATAGAAGTCCGGCGTGCACTCATTGCGCACGCCATGCGCATCCGAGATTTCCACCCGGTTCAGACGCGGGTTGCTGCCCACGGCCAGACGGCCGCCCGTGCCGAACACTTCCGTCAGGGTTTCGTGGCCGTGCGCCATGGTGCGCGAGGCCATGAAGCTGGCCATGCTGCCATCGGAAAATTCGACCGTCGCCAGGCCGTTGTCGACATCGCCGAACGCCTGCAATCCCGTGTGGATGGCGTTGGTGCCGCTCGCATACACGCGTTTGGGCACGGGATTGCCCAGCAGCCAGCGCGCCAGGTCGATATCGTGCACGCTGCAATCGAGGAAGATGCCGCCGCTGGTGGGGGCGAAACGCATGAAGGCGCCGCTGGGGTCGTTCTGGTCGCAGGTTTGCGAACGGACAAGGTAAGGCTTGCCGATCAGGCCTTGGGCGATCTTTTGTTGCGCGTCATGGTAGCTGGCGTCGAAACGCCGCACGAAGCCGATCATGATGGTCAGCTGCGGGTGGCGCGCCGCTTCCGCTTCAACCTTCAGGCAATCGGCCAGGTCCAGCGACAGCGGTTTTTCGCAAAACACGTGCTTGCCGGCGCGCAGGGCGGCGATGATCTGGTCCGCATGCAGCGAGGTGGGCGTGACGAGGAAGACGGCGTCCAGGCCAGGATGGGCCAGCAGGGTGTCGTAGTCCGCATAGCCGGTGGTGATGCCGAGCGTGCTGGCGGCCCAGTCCAGTTCGGCCGGCACGGGGCTGCAGGCGGCCACGACTTCGGCATTCGGCACGCGCTGCGCCAGGTTGATGGCATGGCGCTGGCCCAGCCGGCCCAGGCCGACGATGCCGACTTTTAATGTAGGGGATGACATTTGGTCTCCAGTATTTTTTTGTATTTTTACAGGGTCACGACGCGAGGTTTACAACACGACCCTCGCGCCACGACAGGGTGGCCGCTTCGGCCAGTTCCAGCGCCTTCAAGCCATCGTGCACGGTCGTGCGCAGCGGCGTGCCGTGGCTGAGGGCGTCAAAGAAGTGCGCCATTTCCTGTGCGTAAGCCACGCGGTAACGTTCCAGGAAAAAATCTTCCGGCTTGTCCACGCTGACATTCACCGAACCATAGGCCGTCACTTCCGTCGGCTTGTGGTTGCCCGCTTGCAGCATGCCGGCGCTGCCCAGCACCTCAAAACGCTGGTCGTAGCCGTAGGCGGCCCGGCGCGAGGCATTGATCTGGCACAACCGGCCTTTTGCCGTGCGGATGGTGACGACGGCCGTGTCCAGATCGCCCGCCTCGCCGATGGCCGGATCGACCAGGCAGCTGCCCGTGGCGTTCACGCTGACGGCTTCATCGTCGAGTATCCAGCGGAAGATGTCGAAATCGTGGATCAGCATATCCTTGAAGATGCCGCCCGACACCTTGATGTAGCTCACGGGCGGCGGGCCCGGATCGCGGCTGGTGACGACCAGCAATTCCGGCGTGCCGATCTCGCCCGCTGCGATGCGTGTCTTGACGGCATTGAATGTCGGGTCGTAGCGGCGCTGGAAGCCCAGCATGCACAGGACCCCGGCTTCCTTGACGGCGGCGGCGCAGGCGCGCGCCCGGTCGAGGGTCAGGTCGACGGGTTTTTCGCAAAAGATGGCCTTGCCGGCGGCGGCCGAGCGCAGGATCAGGTCCGCGTGCGTGTCCGTGCTGGAAGCGATGACGACGGCCTTGATGGCCGGGTCGGCCAATGCCGCCTCGACCGTGGCGCTGCTGCCGCCATGCAGGCCAGCCAGCGCGGCGGCCGCTTCCTGGTTGACGTCGACCACGTACTTGAACTGCACGCCGGGTTGGGCAGCCAGGTTGGCCGCGTGGATTTTGCCGATGCGTCCGGCGCCGAACAACGCTACTTCAATCATCATGTTCTCCTGGGGTGTGGATTTCTTCGATGTCGAGCTCTAATTTGTATGCCAGCGCGATGAACAGCGCCTGGCACAGGCAGATGGTGCTGGTCAGCGAGCGGAAGGCGAAGGCGCTGCCCTCGGTGACGGTGAGCAGCGCGTCGGCGGCCCGCGCGAGCGGGGCCAGCTTGCTGTCGGTAATCACCAGGACCTTGGCGCCCTTGTCTTGCGCCGCCTTGATGCACTGCTGGGTTTCCTTGCCGTAAGGCGAGAAACTGATGGCGATCGCCACATCGCGTTCGCGCACGCTGCGCATCTGTTCGCGGTGCATGCCGCCCAGTCCGCTGATCAGGTGCACGCGCTTGTCCGTGTGTTCCAGCGCATAGGCGATGTAGGAGGCGATCGGGAAGGACCGGCGCACGCCGATCACATAGATGTTTTCCGCTTTCAGCAGCAGGTTGACGGCCGCTTCCAGCTGCGCGTCGTCGAGGCCTGCGGCCAGATCGTCGAGGCCGGCGCGGCTGGCGCCGACGAATTCGCGCGTCAGGTCGCCCGCGCTCAGCGCCGCGTCGCGCGTGGAAATGAGCTTGCGGATGCGCTGCTGGTAGTCAGGCGTGGCGCCGGCCTGGTCCGTATAAGCCTGGCGGAAGACATCCTGCATTTCACTGAAACCCGTGTAGCCGAAGCGCTGCGCGAAGCGCACGATGGCCGACGGCTGCACGTCGCAGGCGGCGGCGATGTCGCTGATGCGCTCGAGCATCAGGCTGGCGCGGTGCTTTTCAATGTATTGGGCGATGACTTTCAGCTGGCGCGACAGGTTGTCGTACTCGGCGGCAATGTGCTGCATCAGCTGTTCGATGGGGGCGGTGGCTGCCATGTTGTTTCCTTTGGGCTGGTTCTGGCGAGAATTATAGGAGTGAATCCAGAAAATAGAAATGATTTTCTATTTAAATTTATTTTGAAAATTTTATTGCATTTGTCTTTTTTGTGGCCTAAGCTGTGCGCAGTGCATCGGTTCGTGTGCCGCAAGGCCAGGCCGGTGACACCCTTCATAAAAGCTCGCAACTATAAAAATTAATCCGTCTAGGAGACATTCATGCATAGCAATAAAAGCAAGGGTTTGATGAAGTGCCTGGCCATCGCCAGCCTGGGCCTGAGCCTGGGTTTGAGCACGGGCGCCAGCCATGCTGCCGGCGAGAAATTCGTCATGGTCAGCCACGCGCCGGACTCCGATTCCTGGTGGAACACCATCAAGAACGCCATCAAGCAAGCCGGTGAAGACTTCAACGTGTCCGTCGACTACCGCAATCCGCCCAATGGCGACCTGGCCGACATGGCGCGCCTGATAGAGCAGTCGGCCGCGCGCAATTACGATGGCTTGATCGCCGATATCGCCGACTTCAGCGTGCTGCAAAAACCGCTGGGCACGGTAGTGGCCAAGAAAATCATGCTCGTGACCATCAATTCGGGCACCATCGCGCAAAGCGAACAGTTGAAAGCCATCATGCACGTGGGCCAGCCCGAGTATGACGCGGGCCTGGGCGCCGGCAAGCGCGCCAAGGAAGCGGGCATCAAGTCCTTCGTGTGCGTGAATCACTATGCGATGAATGCCTCGTCGTTCGAACGCTGCCGCGGTTTTGCCGATGCGCTCGGCGTTGACTTCAAATCGTCCACGCTCGATACCAATGGCGTCGACCCTGGCGTGATCGAAAGCAAGGTCAGCGCTTATCTGCGCAGCAATCCGAAGACCCAGGCCGTGCTGGCGCTGGGACCGGATTCGGCGCCAGCCGCCATGCGCGCCGTCGAGAAGCTGGGGCTGAAAGGCAAGATGTACTTCGCCAGCTTCGACTTGTCGGAAGAAATCGCCAAGGGCATCAAGGATGGCAGCATCCAGTTCGCCATCGACCAGCAACCCTACCTGCAAGGCTACATTCCTGTCGCCGTGATGGCCATCATGAAACAGCAAAAGATCACTGACCTGGCCAAGGTCAAGGAAATCCTGATCGCCAATCCGAAATACCAGGCGCGCCTGGCGGAATACGGCCTGACGCCCATCTATGGCCCGCGCCACATCAGCTCCGGCCCCGGTTTCGTGACCAAGGACAACATCGCCAAGGTCGAAAAATACGCCGGCCAATACCGCTAATCCACACAGTCGCCACCGGGTTTGCCCAGCGCCGCACCGCCTCCCGCGGGCGGCGCATGGGAGGAACACGCCTGGCGCCAGCGATGCTGGCAGGAAAGTAATTGAAATTGGTACAAGTATCACTGAAAGGACTTTGTATGACTGCGCTCAAATCCAGCCTGGCTAGCCCCGGCATGAATCCTCCTCCGCCTCCCGGCGCCGCCAGCAAGCCAGTTGCCGCCGCCGACGAGCGCGTGGGCACGACCAGCTGGGTCAAACGGGTTTTTGGCCGCCCCGAGTTCGCCTCGATTTCCGGCGCGGTGCTCGTATTTGCCTTCTTCGTCATCACGGCCGGCGATTCCGGCATGTTCAACCTCGATGGCGTCGTCAACTGGATGCAAGTGGCGTCCTACCTGGGCATCATCGCCATCGGCGCCTGCCTGTTGATGATCGCCGGTGAATTCGACCTGTCGATCGGTTCCATGATCGGCTTTGCCGGCATGATGATCGCCATTCCGACGATCTATTTCCAATGGCCATTGTGGGCCGCCATCCTGTTCGCCTTCGCCGGTTCCATGGCGCTCGGCTGGCTCAACGGCTACATCGTCATCAAGACGCGCTTGCCATCGTTCATCGTTACCCTGGCATTCCTGTTCATCCTGCGCGGCCTGACATTGGCCCTGTCGATCATGTTCGCCAACCGCACCATCGTCAGCGGCGTGGGCGACCTGGCGGCGCAGGACTGGCTGGCCAGCCTGCTGTTCCACGGCAATGTGGCCACTGGCCTGTTCCAGTGGATGGGCGCGCATGGCTGGATTGCCGTGCTCGACGACGGCTCGCCGCTGGTGAAAGGCATTCCGAAAGTCATCGCCTGGTGGCTGGTGCTGGCCGCCGGTGCCGCTTTTGTTCTGTCGCGTACCCGCTTCGGCAACTGGATGTTCGCCGTGGGCGGCGACGCCAACGCGGCCAAGAATGTGGGCGTGCCGGTGCGCAAGGTGAAAATTTCCCTGTTCGTCTTCACGGCCTTCTGCGCCTGCCTGTTTGCCACCTTGCAAGTATGCGACGTAGGTTCGGCCGCCGCCGACCGCGGCATGCAAAAGGAATTTGAAGCCATCATCGCGGCCGTCATCGGTGGCGCCTTGTTGACGGGCGGCTACGGTTCCGTCGTCGGTGCCTGCTTCGGCGCGCTGATCTTCGGCGTGGTTCAGATCGGCATCACCTACACCAACATCAATTCGGACTGGTTCCGCGTGTTCCTCGGCGTGATGCTGCTGATCGCGGTGCTGTTCAATAACTTTGTACGCTCACGCGTCACGGAAGCGAGATAAATCATGAGCGAGCATATTCTTGCCCTGGAAAATGTCAGCAAGCGTTTCGGCTCCGTGCTGGCCCTGCAAAACATCACCATGCGCTTGCGCGAGGGGGAGGTTCATTGTTTGCTGGGCGACAACGGCGCCGGCAAGTCGACGTTGATCAAGACCCTGGCCGGCGTGCACAAGCCGACCGATGGCCAATACCTGGTCGATGGCAAGCCCGTCGTCTTCAATTCGCCCAGCGAAGCGCTGGACATGGGCGTGGCCACCGTCTACCAGGACCTGGCGCTGGTGCCATTGCTGTCCGTGGCGCGCAATTTCTTCATGGGCCGCGAGCCGATGAAAAAGCTGCTGGGCCTGGTGCCCGTGATGGATATCGATTATGCGGCTGACACGGCGCGCGCCAAGCTGGCAGAAATGGGCATCATGGTGCGCGACCCGCACCAGGCCATCGGCACCATGTCGGGCGGAGAGAAGCAGTGCCTGGCCATCGCCCGCGCCATCCACTTCGGCGCCCGCGTGCTGATCCTCGACGAGCCGACGGCGGCGCTGGGCGTCAAGCAATCGTTCAATGTATTGAAACTGATTTACAAGGCGCGCGAACGGGGCATTTCCGTGATCTTTATCACGCACAATGTGCACCATGCGTATCCGGTCGGCGACTCGTTTACCTTGCTGAACCGGGGCAAGTCGCTGGGCACCTTCACCAAGGAAACGGTGACCAAGGAAGCCTTGCTTGACATGATGGCGGGCGGTGCGGAAATGCAAACGCTGATGAGTGAACTCGACGGTGTCACGATTTAAGGATAGCCATGAATAATTCCACACAATTTGCCCAGGGCCGCGCGCTGGACGTCATCTGCCTGGGCCGTCTGGCGGTGGACCTGTACGCGCAGCAGATCGGCAGCACCCTGGAAGACGCCACCAGTTTCGCCAAATACCTGGGCGGCTCGTCGGCGAATATCGCCTTCGGCACGGCGCGCCTGGGCCTCAAGTCCGCCATGCTGTCGAAAGTGGGCGACGACCACATGGGCCGTTTCCTCACCGACACTTTGTCGAAGGAAGGCTGCGACGTCAGCCACGTCGGCATCGACCGCGACCGCCTGACGGCTTTAGTCATGCTGGGTATCAAGGATAAAAACACCTTTCCCCTGATTTTCTACCGTGAAAATTGCGCCGACATGGCCATCGACGCGTCGTCGGTGGATGCGGCCTTCATTGCATCCAGCAAGGCGTTGTTGATCACCGGCACGCATTTCTCCACGTCTGCCATGCACGCCGTCAGCACGCAAGCCTTGCAACTGGCCCGCGCGAACAATGTGCGCACCGTGCTCGACATCGATTACCGGCCCGTGCTGTGGGGCCTGTCGGGCAAGGCCGATGGCGAAACGCGTTTCGTTTCGAACGAAGGCGTCACCAAACATCTGCAAAGCATCCTGCCGCAGTTCGACCTGATCGTCGGCACGGAAGAGGAATTCATGATCGCCGGCGGTGGCGCCGACATCATGGCGTCCTTGCGCGCCGTGCGGGCCGCCACCCTGGCCACCCTGGTCGTCAAGCGCGGGCCGTTGGGCAGCGCCGTCATCGACAATGTGGTGCCGGCCAGTCTCGACGACGCCTATAATTACCGCGGGGTGCGCGTGGAAGTGCTGAACGTGCTGGGCGCGGGCGACGCTTTTCTGTCCGGCTTCCTGAAAGGCTGGCTGCGCGGCGAGGATTACGAGGCGTGCTGCCGCTATGCGAACGGCTGCGGCGCCCTGGTCGTGTCGCGCCACGGCTGCGCGCCGGCCATGCCATCGCCCGTCGAGCTCGACTATTTCCTCGCCAATGCGGCGAAACTGACGCAGCCGGACCAGGACGCGACCTTGTCGCGCTTGCACCGCACGACGGTGGCGCGCAAGCAGTGGGATGAGTTGTGCGTATTTGCCTTTGACCACCGCACGCAATTCTTTGAGCTGGCGCAACAGACGGGCGCGCCCGAGTCCGCCATTGCGGCCTTGAAGCAATTGATGGTGCAAGCCGTGGCGCAGACGGAAACAGCCTTGCAGCTGGCCGGCAAGACGGGCGTGCTGATCGATGGCCGCTATGGCGTTGATGCGCTCAACGATGCGACGGGGCGGGGCTGGTGGATCGGCCGCCCCGTGGAGTTGCCGGGATCGAACCCGCTGCAATTCGACTGGGGCCGTTCCATCGGTTCGCACCTGCTCAGCTGGCCGAAGGAACACGTGATCAAGTGCCTGGTGCAACTGCATCCGGACGACGCCGTGGAAAACCGTCTGGAGCAGGAAGCGCAGATCAAGGCCCTGTACGATGCGGCGCAAGTGAGCGGTCACGAACTGTTGCTGGAAGTCATACCGTCGGAAGCCTTGCCGCAAAGCGACGATACGGTCTTGCGCGCCGTCAAGCGCCTGTACAACCTGGGCATTTACCCGGAATGGTGGAAGCTGGAAAGCATGTCAGCCCAGCAATGGCAAGCCATCGATGCCCTCGTGCACGAGCGCGATCCGCATTGCCGTGGCGTCGTGTTGCTGGGTTTGAACGCACCGATTGCCGCCCTGGCCGCCAGTTTCGAGCAAGCCAGTGCCAGCCGTACTTGCAAGGGTTTCATGGTCGGCCGCACCATCTTCCAGGAACCGAGCCGCCGCTGGCTGGCCGGGGAACTCGACGATGCGGGCCTGATCGCCGCAGTGCGCGCCAACTTCGAGCAGCTCATTAGCTTGTGGCAACGCACGCGCAACCGCCTGGAGCGTGCAGCATGAGCGCCACCATCCGCTTGACCATGGCCCAGGCTCTCGTGCGCTACCTGGCTGCCTTGCGCACGGACGATGGACAGCCGCTATTCGGCGGCGCCTTCGCCATCTTTGGCCACGGCAACGTGGCGGGGCTGGGCGAGGCGCTGTACCAGTACCGCGACAGCTTCCCGACTTACCGCGCCCACAACGAACAGGCAATGGCGCACTCGGCCATCGCCTATGCGAAAGCCCACATGCGCCGCCGCATGATGGCCGTCACCAGTTCCATCGGCCCAGGCGCCACCAACTTGCTGACGGCGGCCGCGCTGGCCCACGTGAACCGCCTGCCGGTATTGCTGCTGCCGGGCGACGTGTTCGTCTCGCGCGCGCCCGATCCCGTGCTGCAACAGCTGGAAGACGGCACGGATGGCAGCGTGTCCGTCAACGATGCATTCAAACCTTTATCGCGTTATTTCGACCGCATCGTCTATCCGGAACAGCTACTGACCGCCTTGCCGCGTGCCATTGCCGCCTTGACGGACCCGGCCGCCTGCGGTCCCGTGACTTTATCCTTGCCGCAAGACGTACAAACGATGGCGTATGACTATCCGGCCGACTTTTTTGAGCCGCGCATCGTGCGTTTCCGCGCCTTGCCGCCCGTCGAGCAGGAACTGGAAGAGGCGGCAGCGTTGTTGAAAAACGCGAAACAGCCGCTGATACTGGCCGGTGGCGGCGTGCTGTACGGCCAGGCCAGCGCCGCCTTGCAGGCGTTTGCCGAGCACCATGGCATTCCCGTGGCGGAAACCCAGGCCGGCAAAAGTTCCTTGCCATGGGACCACCCTTTGCAGCTGGGCGCCATCGGCGTGACGGGCTCGCCTGCGGCGAACGCGCTGGCGGCGGAGGCGGACGTGGTGCTGGCCGTCGGCACGCGCCTGCAGGATTTCACGACGGGCTCCAATTCCCTGTTTGCGCAAGCACAACTGGTGAGCCTGAACGTCAACCATTTTGACGCCCTGAAACGCCGTGGCCTCGGTGTGCAGGCGGACGCGACGCTGGGCTTGCAAGGCCTGTCGCGCCTGCTGGGCAGCTGGAACAGCGCGGGCCAGTGGATGAACCGGGCACAGCAGGCGGGCCACGCGTGGCGCGCGACAGTCGCAAGCATCACCGGCAAACGCGAGGTGGCCGGCTTGCCGTACGACGGCGAAGTCATCGGCGCCGTGCAACGCTCATCCAAGGATTCCACCTGCAACGACATCGTCGTCTGCGCGGCAGGGACTCTGCCGGCCGAACTGCACAAGCTGTGGCGCACGTCAACGCCGGGTGGCTACCACATGGAATACGGCTACTCGTGCATGGGCTATGAAATCGCCGGCGGCCTCGGCGTCAAGATGGCCAAGCCCGATGCAGAGGTCATCGTCATGGTCGGCGATGGCAGTTACTTGATGATGAATTCGGAAATCGCCACTTCCGTCATGCTCGATAAAAAACTCATCATCGTCGTGCTCGACAACCGTGGCTATGGCTGCATCAACCGTCTGCAGCAGGCGTGCGGTAATCCTTCGTTCAACAATATGTTGCCCGATAGCGCACCCCGTATCGACTTCGCCCTGCATGCGCAATCCTTGGGCGCGCAGTCCGAGCACGTGGACTCGATTGCCGAGCTGGAACAGGCGATGCTGCGCGCCCGGGCAGCTTCGCGCACCTACCTGATCTGCATCAATACGGATGACACGCGCACGACCGAAGAGGGCGGTTGCTGGTGGGAAGTGGCCGTGCCCGAGGTCTCCACGCAAGCCGGCGTGCAAGCTGCGCGCGCCCGTTATGAACTTGACCGCCAAGGACAAATACAATGAACGCACCGACATGGAATGTGAAGATCGGCATCAACCCGATCTCGTGGATGAACGATGACTTGCCCAGCCTGGGCGGCGAAACACCTTTGGAAACGGCGTTGAAAGAGGGCGCCGAGATCGGCTATGTGGGCTTTGAACTGGGCAACAAGTTTCCAAAAGATGCCCCGGCCCTGAACGCCGTGCTGGGCAAGTATGGCCTCGCGTGTGTCTCCGGCTGGTATTCGGGCCGCCTGGCCCATCGCTCGGTGGAAGAGGAAATCGCCGCCGTGGCATCGCACTTGCGCTTGCTGGCCGACAGCGGCGCCACCGTCATGGTCTACGGCGAAGTGGCTGACGCCATCCAGGGCGAAGCGCGTCCTTTATATAAGCGCCCCCGTTTCCAGTCGCAGCAGCAATGGCAGGAATACGCCAACAAATTGACGGCCTTTGCCGCCCACCTGCTGGCGCACGGCGTGCGCCTGGCCTACCACCATCATATGGGCGCTTACGTGGAAACGCCGGCCGACGTGGATCAATTGATGGCCTTGACGGGAGCCGAGGTCGGCTTGCTGTTCGACACGGGCCACATCACGTTTGCCGGCGGCGACGCGCTGGCGGTGCTCAACAAACACATCGAACGGATTTGCCACGTGCATTGCAAGGACGTGCGCCCGAACGTCGTGAAACTGGCGCGCAATGGCCACTGGAGTTTCCTGCAGGCAGTCATCAATGGCGCTTTCAGCGTGCCTGGCGACGGCAGCATCGACTTTCCGGCCATCCTCACGCGTTTATATCTGCACGGCTACGAAGGCTGGCTCGTGGTGGAAGCGGAGCAGGATCCGGCCGTGGCCCCCAGCTACGAATACGCGAAGATGGGCCATGACTACCTGGCCAAGCTCGTCGAGGCCATTCCGCGCCTGGGCCGGGAGGCGGCATGAGCCCGCTATTGGTCAAAGCGAACAAGGCCGGCGGCAAGATCGTCGAGGTGACGCCCGAGTCGGCCGGCTGGACGCATGTCGGTTTCGCCGCGCACCGGCTGGCCGCCGGCGAGTCCCTGAAGCTGGAGACGGGTAGCCGCGAACTGTGCATCGTCGTGCTGACGGGGACGGTCACCGTGCAGGCGGGCAAACAGAGCTGGGAAGCCATCGGCAATCGCGCCAGCGTTTTTGAAGACATCTCACCCTACGCCGTGTATGTCCCATTGGAAACCAAGGTCAGCATCACGGCGGTGAGCGCTGCGGAAGTGGCGCTGTGCAGCGCGCCGGCCACGGCCCAGCGCCCGGCGCGCCTGATCGAGCCATCGACCATGACGCGCTCCGTGCGCGGCAAGGGCGCCAATACCCGCTATGTGTGCGACATCCTGCCGCAGACGGAAGAAGCGGACGGCTTGCTGGTCGTTGAGGTGGTCACGCCATCGGGCCATTCGTCGAGCTATCCACCGCACAAGCACGACAGCGACAATGTGCCGCTGGAAAGCTCGCTGGAAGAAACGTATTACCACCGCCTCCATCCCGAGCAGGGCTTTGCCTACCAACGAGTCTATACTGACGACCGTTCCATCGATGAAGCCATGGCCGTGGAAAACCACGACGTGGTGATGGTGCCCAGGGGTTACCACCCCGTGACCGTGCCGTATGGCTACGATGGCTATTACCTGAACGTGATGGCCGGCCCCAAGCGGGTCTGGCATTTCAAGAACGACCCGGCCCATGAGTGGCTGATGCATACCAAATAAAGGAATCCCAATGACAACGCAACAGATCGGCCACTTTATTGGTGGCAACCCCATGGCTTCACGCTCCGAGCGCACGAGCGACGTCTTCAATCCCGCCACGGGCGCCGTGACGGCCAAGGTGGCGCTGGCCACGCCTTCCGAACTGAACGCGGCCGTGGCGGCAGCCCATGCGGCGTTTCCCGCCTGGTCGCAAACCTCGCCGCTGCGCCGCGCCAGGGTCATGTTCAAATTCAAGGAATTGCTGGAAGAGCATGCCGACCAGCTGGCCGCCCTGATCACGGCGGAGCACGGCAAAGTCTTCACGGATGCCAAAGGCGAAGTCACGCGCGGCATCGAAGTAGTGGAATTTGCCTGCGGCATCCCGCAAATGATGAAGGGGGAGTATTCGGAGCAAGTGGCCGGCGGCATCGATGCGTGGTCCATCCGTCAGGCGCTCGGTGTCTGCGTCGGCATCACGCCCTTCAACTTTCCCGTGATGGTGCCGATGTGGATGTTCCCCATGGCGATTGCCTGCGGCAATACGTTTGTCTTGAAACCGTCCGAGCGCGATCCGTCCGCCAGCCTGCTGCTGGCGCAATTGCTGACGGACGCGGGCTTGCCCGATGGCGTCTTCAATGTGGTGCAGGGTGACAAGGAAGCCGTGGACGGCTTGCTGCACCACCCGGACGTGCGCGCCGTCAGTTTCGTCGGTTCCACGCCGATTGCCGAATATATCTATGCGACCGGCTGTGCGCAGGGCAAGCGCGTGCAGGCCCTGGGTGGCGCCAAGAATCACATGGTCGTCATGCCCGACGCGGACATCCCGCAGACGGTCGACGCGCTGATGGGCGCGGCGTTTGGCTCGGCCGGCGAGCGCTGCATGGCCATATCCGTCGTCGTGGCGGTGGGCAATGTGGCGGATCAATTGGTCGAAGCCTTGGTGCCGCGCATCGCAGCACTCAAGATTACGCAGGGCATGGATCTGTCGGCCGAGATGGGCCCGGTTGTCACGCAAGTGCACAAGGACAAGATCGCCGGCTATATCGCCAAGGGTGTGGAAGAGGGCGCCAAGCTGGTGGCCGACGGGCGCGGTTTCGTCTTGCCCGGCCACGAGCAAGGGTTCTTCCTTGGCGGCAGCCTGTTCGACCATGTCACGCCGGAAATGACGATTTATAAAGAGGAAATCTTCGGCCCCGTGCTGTGCATCGTGCGCGTGTCCGATTTCGCCACGGCGCTGGACCTGGTCAATGCGCATGAATATGGCAACGGCACGGCCATCTACACGCGCGACGGCAATACGGCGCGCGAATACACGCATCGCGTGCAGGTCGGCATGGTCGGCGTCAACGTGCCGATCCCCGTGCCGATGGCTTTCCACAGCTTTGGCGGCTGGAAGCGCAGCCTGTTCGGCGACCACCATGCGCATGGCCCGGAATCCGTGCGTTTCTATACGAAACAAAAGGCCGTGACCCAACGCTGGCCCGCCTCGACGGCTGCTGGCGCCGAGTTTGCCATGCCGACCCTGAAGTAAAGCACCGTGTAAACCCGGCTGGTTCGCTTCTTGCTTACTGCAATGCTTGTGTTTAGCCATTGCAGATCGCTCCCATGACGTCCAGCCGTACCCAGCCTTTGCGCATCGTTGTCGTCAACACCATCGTCGAGCACGGCGTGCACGAGAACGCGACCCTGGCTGCCCAGGTGCAGCGCGGCAATGCCTTGCGCATCGGCTTGCTGGAATCGGGTTTCGACATCGTCGCCTCGCTGCCAGCCGACCTCTACCTTCCCGAGCGCATCGCGCAACTGCAGCCTGACCTCATCATCATCGACGCCGATTCGGACGCGCGCGACGTGCTCGAACACATCGTCATCGCCACGCGCGACGAGCGCCGCCCCATCGTCCTGTTTACGGAAGACGGCGCCACGGCCAGCATCGACGCGGCCATGGCGGCCGGCGTATCCGCCTATATCGTGGCCGGCTTGCAGGCCGAGCGCATCCAGCCCGTGCTGAACGTGGCGCTGGCGCGCTTTCGCCAGGAAGAAAAATTGCGCGCCGAATTGCTCGACACGCGGCACAAGCTGCAGGAACGCAAGGTGATCGAACGGGCCAAGGGCCTGTTGATGACGCATCACGGCTTGACGGAAGAGCAGGCTTACCAGCGCTTGCGCAGCATGGCCATGAACAAGAAACTCAAGCTGGCGGACATCGCCCAGCGCATCCTCGACGTGGAAGATTTGCTGGGATGAGCGGGTATGCCAATTTTATGACGTGGTTTTATGACATATCGTGGTGCAGTGCACTGTATTGGTGCAATGCTGCCAGCAAGGTCAGGCAAAGGAATCCAGTATGACAGAGCAAGCGGGTAACCCGGTGGCAAGCAGCGCCCACGTGATGCGATCGCTGCATCCGGAAAAACAGACGATACGCATCGGCTATCTGCCGCTGACCGATTGCGCCTCGCTGGTGATGGCGGCTAAGCTGGGCCTGGATGAAAAGTACGGCATCAAGATCGAACTGAGCCGGGAGATGTCATGGGCCGGCGTGCGCGATAAATTGAACAGCGGCGAACTCGACGCTGCTCACGTGTTGTACGGTCTCGTGTATGGCGTGCAGATGGGCATCGGCGGGCAACAGCACGACATGGCCGTGCTGATGAACCTCAATCACAGCGGCCAGGCCGTCACCCTGTCGGCGGCGCTGGCGCGCGAGGGCGCCCACGATGGCGCCTCGCTGGCGCAGCACATGCGCGCCGCGGCGCGGCCATTTGCGTTTGCGCATACTTTCCCAACTGGCAACCACGCGATGCTGCTGCAATACTGGCTGGCCGCGCACGGTATCGATCCGCTGCGCGACGCGCGCGTGATGACGGTGCCGCCGTCGCAGATGGTGGCCGCCTTGCGCGCAGGCCAGATGGATGGCTTTTGCGCCGGCGAACCGTGGGGCTACAAGGCCATCGTCGATGGCGTGGGCGTGACGGCCACCACCAGCGGCGCCATCTGGCCCGACCATCCGGGCAAGGTGCTGGGCACCAGCGCCGCGTTTGCGCAGCAGCATCCGAACAGCTGCCGCGCCCTGATCGCCGCCGTGCTCGAGGCGGGGCGCTGGATCGACGCCAGCGACACCAACCGCCTGGCCATGGCGGCCACCCTGGCCGAGCCCGCTTATCTGCATACGCCGCAGGAAACCCTGGCGCCGCGCATCCTCGGCCATTACCAGGATGGCCTGGGCAAAACCTGGGACGAGGCGCACGGTTTGCGGTTTTACGGCGATGGCGCCGTGAATTTCCCGTATTTGTCCGACGGCATGTGGTTCATGACCCAGCACCGGCGCTGGGGCTTGCTGCGCGACGAACCCGATTATCTGGCGGTGGCAAGGCAAGTCAACCGCATCGACCTGTACCGCCAGGCGGCGGAAATGACGGCCACGCCCCTACCCAAGGCGCCCATGCGCAGCTCGACTCTGTGCGACGGCGTCGTGTGGGACGGCAGCGCGCCGGAAGCGTACGCGGCATCGTTTGCCATCGGTCACTTTTTTTAATGGGAGAGTTCATCATGGCGCAACAAGGAAGCGTGACCTTGGTCGGCGCCGGGCCCGGCGACCCGGACCTGCTGACGATCAAGGCAGTGAAGGCCATCGCGCGAGCCGACGTCGTGCTGATTGACGACCTCGTCAACCCGGCCATCCTCGCGCATGCGGCACAAGGCGTGCGCGTGGTCGAGGTGGGCAAGCGGGGCGGCTGCGCGTCCACGCCGCAAGCGTTCATCGAACGCCTGATGCTGGCCGAAGCGCGCGCCGGCCTGCACGTGGTGCGCCTGAAAGGGGGCGACCCGTATCTGTTCGGGCGCGGCGGCGAAGAGCGCGCCTACCTGCGCAGCCACGGCGTGGCCGTCGACGTGATCCCCGGCATCAGCAGCGGCCTGGCCGCGCCAACGGCCATCGGCGTGCCGCTGACGCACCGCGGCTGGAGCCAGGGCGCCATCTTCGTCACGGGTCACGGCAAGGATGCCGCGTCCGAGCCGAACTGGGCGGCCCTGGCGCACAGCGGCCTGACCCTGGTCATCTACATGGGCGTGGCCCGGGTGGCGGCCATCCAGGCCGGCTTGCTGGCTGGCGGCATGGCGCCCGGCACGCCCGTGGCAGTGGTGCAATCGGCCAGCCTGCCGGCGCAGCGCCAGTTGCTCAGCACTTTGCACGCTTTGCCCGATGACTTGCAAGCCAGCGGCCTGGGCAGTCCCAGCATCATCGTCGTGGGCGAGGTGGTGCGCTGCGCCGATGCCTGGGATGAGCATGGCGCCGGCGCCTTGCTGGTCGGGGCGCTGCGGGAAGCTTAAGCACCCGGTGTTTTCCAGTGCAACCATCGTGCGCGCTTTTTTTCTTGCGCAAGCGCGTCGGGCAGGAGCTTTGATAGTATCCTCGTACTTGCTGGGCGGCCGGAGCGCAGCCCATTCGAGGAAACCGGAATAAGCGATCGACAATGCACACTTTGAGCAAGGGCGGGGCGGGATCAGGCATCAGGATCTGGGCGGGTGGCCTGTTGCTGGCCCTGGCGGTGGGCGGCGCCCTGTACGCGGGCGCGGCGCGCACGGTCAATGACGACGCCGAACAGCGTTTCGACAATCTCACGCATAGCGCCCAGCATAGCCTGATCACGCGTGTAAAAAGCTATTCCGACCTGCTGCGCGGCCTCGAAGCCCTGTTCCGCACCAGCGAGCACCTGACGCGGCGCCAGTTCCACGATTACGTGGCCGGCCTCGATATCGCGCGCCAGTTCCCCGCCATCGAATCGGTTAACTATGCGGCGGCCGTGCCATCGGCGCAGCGCGCCGCCTTCATCGAGGCCGTGCGCAAAGACACCAGCCTGTCGCCGCGCGGCTATCCTGCCTTCACCATCCGCCCACCCGGCGAGCGGCCGGAACACACGGTGCTCACTTACCTGGAACCCGATTCCCTGCTGGCCGAACGCATGGGCGTCGACATCGGCGCCAACCCGCTGGTGGCGCAATCGCTGGCGCAGGCGCGCGACAGCGGCGAGGTCAGCGCGTCGGGCCAGGTGATCATGATCAAGGGGCCGCCCGCGCACGTGGGCCTGGGCATGCGCCTGCCCGTGTACCGCAACGGCATGCCGCAGGGCAGCGTGGCCGAGCGCCGCGCCGCCTACCAGGGTTCCGTCGGCATCGGCTTCGGCGTGGCGCAGCTGGTGCACAGCGCGCTCGAACGCAGCGCCCTGGAACCGCTGCACCTGACCCTGTACAGCGCGGGCGAACCTCTGCCGGCCCAAGGCGTCCTGCGCATCACGCCGCAGGACCGCCTGCTGTTCAACGATGACGGCGATCTGGCGGCGGCGCCGCCGCAACCGGGCAGCGATGCCGGCTATTTCGACCAGGTGCTGCCCGTGGCGTACCAGGGCGGCCTGTGGAAAGCCCATTTCCGCGTGCGCAAGGCGGAGCTGTACAGTCCCTTCGACCGCTATTTTCCCTGGCTGGCGCTGGCCGTCGGCGTGGCTGGCACCCTGCTCATTTACGGCTATATCTTTACCCTGTACCGGTCGCGCCGCAACGCGGTGGCGCAGCGCACCCTGCTCGATACGGTGCTCGACAGCGTCGACGCCTACGTCTACATGAAGGATGCCGACCTGCGCTACCGCTATGTGAATGCGCGCACGGCGAAGATACTGGGCCGTCCGGCGGAGCAGCTGATCGGCCGCCAGGATGGCGAATTGATGCTCGGCGATGCGGCCGCGTCCGCGCAGCGCACGGAGCGCCAGGTGTTCGACAGCGGCACCAAGTTCGTCGGCGAGGAGCGCTTCGTCGATGCACAGGGCCAGGTGCACCATCTGTGGAGCGTGAAGGTGCCGCTCGGCTTGCCCGGTCCCGTCACGGGCCTGATCGGCCTGTCCACCGACGTGACGGAACTGCACCGCCTGAAGGAGCAGGCCGACGCGGCCAGCCAGGCCAAGAGCGACTTCCTGTCGAACATGAGCCATGAAATCCGCACGCCGATGAACAGCATCATCGGCATGGCGCACCTGGCGCTGAAATCGGTGGCCGACGCGCGCCAGCGCGACTACCTGCAAAAAATCTTCCATTCGGGCCAGCATTTGCTGGGCCTGATCAACGACATCCTCGACTTTTCCAAGATCGAGGCGGGCAAGCTGGAACTGGAAGTGCTGGACTTCCGTCTTGACACCCTGCTGGCGAACATCGCCAGCCAGCTGGGCGACGCGGCCGCCGTCAAGGGCCTGGCGCTGCAGTTCGATATCGCGCCGGAGCTGTCGCAGCGCTGGCGTGGCGACCCGCTGCGCCTGGAACAGGTCTTGCTGAACCTGACCAGCAACGCCATCAAGTTTTCCGACAATGGCAGCATCTTCGTGCGCGTGCGCCAGTCCGAGGAGCGGGGCAGCCACGCCATGCTGCGCTTCGAGGTGCAGGACCGGGGCATCGGCATGAACCAGGAAGAGGTGGCGCAGCTGTTCCGCTCCTTCCACCAGGCCGACCCGTCGACCACGCGCAAATATGGCGGCAGTGGCCTGGGACTGGTGATCAGCAAGCAGCTGGTCGAGCTCATGGGCGGCAAGGTGGGCGTGTACAGCCAGCCGGGCCTGGGCAGCACCTTCTGGTTCACGGCGCGCCTGGAGAAAAGCGCGCAGGCGGCTGACGAGCGTATCGCCGAAGTCGAGCCGGAAGTACTGGACGTGATACGCGGCGCGTCCATTCTGCTGGTGGAGGACAACGTCTTCAGCCAGCAGGTGGGCTGCGAATTGCTGGAAGACGCCGGCGCCACAGTCTGCGTCGCCTGCAATGGCCGCGAAGCGCTGGAATTGCTGGCGCACCGGCGCTACGACTGCGTGCTGATGGACGTGCAGATGCCGGAGATGGACGGCTTCGAGGCGACGCGCCGCATCCGCGCCGACCCGCAGCTTGCCGGCCTGCTGGTGATCGCCATGACGGCCAATGCGGGCAGCGAAGACCGCGCCCGCTGCCTGGCGGCGGGCATGGATGAATTCCTGACCAAGCCGATCGCCCCGAATCTGCTGTTTCGCCTGCTGGCGAAATGGTTCCGGCTGCGCGGCGGCATCGGCAACATCGGCCGCATGCGCGCAAGCGACAGGCTGGCGGTGGCGCCGACAGCGCCGCCAGCGGACGCCGCGCCGGAATCGCGCGATACGGCCATCCTCGACCTGGGCACCCTGGCGCTCACGTTCAGCAATGACGCCGCGAAGATGCGCAAGTACACCCAGCTGTTTCTCGACACGGCGCGCGACGGCATCGCCGAAATGGAGCAGGCCATGGCGCTGGAAGACCTGGGACGCCTGGCCGACCTGGGCCACCGCAGCAAATCGTCGGCGCTGGCCGTGGGCGCGCATGCCTTTGCCGGCCTGTGCACGTCGATCGAAGGCTTGCGCGTGGGCGGCGACCTGCAGCAGGCGCGCGCCCTGCTGACGGCCCTGAGGCCGGCGCTGGCGCAGGTGGCGGAACAAATTTCCCTGGAATTTGCCGCCAGCGACACTCCCTGACGCAGGCAGCGGCGATAATATGCGTTTGACGCTTGCGGCCACCCGGCCGCAGGCGCGGCAACCCATCGGATCAGCATGCATACTCCCGTCACGCCCGGCCTCCTTATCCTGCATGGCAACCAGCTGGAACAGCTGCGCGCCGCCGTCTTCCAGTGGCTGCGCCAGCATCCGCTGGCACCCCTGGAAACGGATATCTTCCTGGTGCAGTCGAACGGCGTGGCCGAATGGCTGAAGATCGCCCTGGCCGAGGAGATGGGTGTGTGCGCCGCCACGCGCATCGCCCTGCCGGCGCGCCTGCTGTGGGAAAGCTACCGCGGCATGCTGGGGCGCGAGCGCGTTCCGCGCGTGTCGCCGTTCGACAAATCCCCGCTGACGTGGCGCTTGATGCGTCTGTTGCCGTCGCTGCTGGCCGACCCGGTGTTTGAGCCGCTGCGCTACTTCCTTGCCGATGGCGATAGCGAACGCCGGCTGCAGCTGGCCGAGCGCCTGGCCGACCTGTTCGACCAGTACCAGGTCTACCGCGCCGACTGGCTGGCCGACTGGGCTGCAGGGCGTGACCAGTTGCGCACGGCGCGCGGCGAAGCTATCCCGTTGAAGGAGGACCAGCGCTGGCAGGCGCAGTTGTGGCGCGCCGTGGCGGCCGACGTCGAGGCCTTCGAGCGCGACACGGGCCGCGCCGACATCCACGACGCCTTCCTGGCGGCGATCGCCGCCGGCGATGCGCCTGCCGGCAAGCTGCCGCGCCGGGTCGTGCTGTTCGGCGTGTCAGCCTTGCCGTACCAGACCTTGCAGGCGCTGGCCGCGCTGGCGCGCCACACGCAGGTGGTGCTGGCCGTGCCGAATCCGTGCCAGTTCTACTGGGGCGACATCATCGACGGGCGCGACTTGCTGCGCGCGCAAAACAAACGCCAGCGGCAGCGCAACGGCACCGACCTGGCCGGGATTCCGCTGGAAGAACTGCATGCGCACAGCCACCCGCTGCTGGCCAGCTGGGGCAGGCAAGGGCGCGACTTTATCCGCATGCTTGACGAATTTGACGAACACGCGCAAGCCGAAGGGCGCGACGACAGCCTGCGCATCGACCTGTTTGGCGAGGAAACGGGCGAGACCCTGCTGCAGCAGGTGCAGGTGGCCATCCGCGAACTGCGCCCGCTGGCCGAACACGAGCAGACACCGCCCGAGGCAGGCGACCGCTCGATTGAATTTCACGTGGCGCACAGCGTGCAGCGCGAAGTGGAAGTGCTGCACGACCAGCTGCTGGCCATGTTCGCGCACAGCGCCGAGACGGGCCTGCGCCCGCGCGACGTAGTGGTGATGGTGCCCGACATCGACACCTTCACGGCCGCCATCCACGCCGTCTTCGGCCAGTACCGGCGCAACGACGAGCGTTTCATCCCGTTCGAGATTGGCGACGTGAAGGACCGCAGCGTCAATCCGCTGCTCGTCGCGCTCGAGTGGCTGCTGCAGCTGCCGCAGCAGCGCTGCCGCCAGAGCGAAGTGCGCGACCTGCTCGACGTGCCGGCCCTGGCGGCCCGCTTTGGCCTGCAGCCGGACGACCTGGCCACCCTGGGCGCCTGGATCGAAGGGGCGGGCGTGCGCTGGGGCCTGGACCAGCAACACCGCGCCGGCCTGGGACTGGGTGCGGCCGGCGAGCAGAATGCGTGGATATTCGGCGTGCGGCGCATGTTGCTCGGCTATGCCAGCGGCAGTGGCGCCAGCTTTGGCGGCATCGAGCCGTATGCGGAAGTGGGCGGCCTCGATGCGGCGCTGGCGGGTTCGCTGGCGCAGCTGGTCGAGGCGCTGCTGCACTGGCGCGGTGTGCTGGCCGGCGCGCGCACGCCAGCCGAATGGGGCGTGCAGGCGCGCGCGCTGCTGGCCGCCTTCTTTGACGCCGATGACGAAGGCGATCGCCTGACCCTGGCGCAGCTGGAAGGCGCTTTGCAGGGCTGGCTGGAAACCTGCGAACACGCGGGCTTTGTCGAGCAGGTGCCGCTGTCCGTGCTGCGCGTGGCGTGGCTGGGCGCGCTCGACGAGCCGACCCTGAACCATCAATTCGTCTCCGGCGGCGTGACCTTCTGCACCCTGATGCCGATGCGCGCCGTGCCATTCCGCGTCGTGTGCCTGCTGGGCATGAACGATGGCGACTTCCCGCGCCGCGCGCAAAAGGCCGATTTCGACTTGCTGGCATTGCCCGGCATGGCGCGCCCGGGCGACCGCTCGCGCCGCGACGATGACCGCTACCTGATGCTCGAAGCCTTGCTGGCCGCGCGCGACAAGCTGTACGTGAGCTGGGTGGGGCGCAATGTGCGCGACAATTCCGAGCAGCCGCCGTCCGTCCTCGTGTCGCAGCTGCGCGATTACCTGGCCGCCGGCTGGTCGCTGGACCGGCATATGGCAAGCCTGACGACCGAGCATGCGTTGCAGCCGTTCAGCCGCCGCTATTTCGAAGCCGACGGTTTGCTGACCTATGCGCGCGAATGGCGCGTGGCGCATGCCGATGCAGATGTGGATGCGCAGGCCGCCGTACTGCCGCTGGGCCCCTACGAACTCGATCCCGGCACGCGCTTGAAACTGGGCGAGCTGGCCAGCTTTTTGCGCCAGCCCGTCAAATACTTTTTCCGCTGCCGCCTGAGCGTGTATTTCGCCGACGCGGCCATGCTGGGCGAGGATGAAGAGCCGTTCGGCCTGAATGCGCTCGAACGCTATCTGCTGGAAGACACCATGCTGGACGACGGCGGTGCCGTGGAAGCCTTGGATGACGTGCGCGCCAGCCTGCAAGCGCGCGCGGAAAAGCTGGCGCGCGAAGGCGTGCTGCCCATCGGCCTGATCGGCCGGCAGGTGCAGGCGCAGCTGGTCGAGGCGCTGGTGCCCGTGCGCAGCGCGTGGTTGTCCTTGCGCGCCTCGTTCCCGTACGCGGCCGACAAGCGCGCCATCAATCTGCCGTTTGGCGAGCTGCAGATCGACGACTGGCTCGACAAATTGTGCAGCAACGGGCAGGAAACGGCCTGGCTGATGCAGATTTCCTCGAAGGTGACGGACAAGGGCGGCCTGGCGCGCGGCGACAAGCTGATGCTGATGTGGCTGCGCCAGCTGGCCGCCGCCGCCCTCGGCTTTCCCGTCACCGGCTACCTGGTGGCGCGCGACGCCATCGTCAGCATGGCGCCGCTCGATCCGGCCAGTTCGCGCGAGGCGCTGGCCACCTTGCTGGCGCTGTGGCGCGAAGGCATGAACCATCCGCTGCCGACGGCCTGCAAGACTGGCCTGGCGCTGGTGCAGCAAGGCGACCCGCGCGCTGTCTACGATGGCGGTTTTGAGCTGTCGGGCGAGCGCGACGAACTGTGTCTGGCGCGCCTGTGGCCCGAGTTTTCCGCGCTGGCCGCGGAGGAAGCCTGGGAAGACTGCACGCGCGAGCTGTATGGCCCGCTGGCCGACTGGCTGCAGCAGCACATTACGATAGACCCGATCAGCGCGCCCGATGATGGCGCGGGAGAAGAACAATGACGAGCCATCTGCTCAACCCCCTGGCGTTCCCGCTGCACGGCTCGCGCCTGATCGAAGCGTCCGCCGGCACCGGTAAAACCTGGACCATCGCCGCGCTGTACGTGCGGCTAGTACTTGGTCACGGCGTGGGCCACGGCGGCGAAGGCACTGCTTTTACCCGTCCCCTGCTGCCGGCCGATATTTTGGTGATGACGTTTACCCGCGCCGCCACGCGCGAATTGTCGAACCGCGTGCGCGAGCGCCTGATCGAGGCGGCCGCATATTTCCGCCACGAGTCTGGCGGCAGCGACCCGTTTCTCGACGCCTTGCTCGAGTCCTATCCGGATGAGAGCGAGCGGCAAAAGGCCGCGCACCGGCTGATGCTCGCTGCCGAGACGATGGATGAAGCGGCCATTTTCACCATCGACGCGTGGTGCCAGCGCATGCTGCGCGAGCATGCGTTCGACAGCGGCAGCCTGTTCGACGAAGAACTGGTCAGCGACGAGCAAGCCCTGTTCGAGGATGCCGCCCACGATTACTGGCGCCAGCAAGTCTATCCCTTGCCGCCGCAGGCGCTCGACGTGCTGCTGGCCTGCTGGCCCGACGTGGGGGCGCTGAAGAAAGGCGCGCGCGAGCTGGCGCGCCGCGCCGACATCATGGGCATGGCGGACGAAGAACCGTTATCCATGCTGATCGCGCGCGAACAGCGGGCGCTGGCCGCGCAGCTGGCCACCCTGAAGGCGGGTTGGGTCGAGCGCGTCGACCGGATGGCCGTGTGGATCAACGACCACCGTGCCGCCAATCCCAAGTGTTTTAACGGCGTCAAGATGAAGCCGGAGAACCTGGCGAAGTGGTTCGACGGCTTGCGCAAGTGGGCGCAGGATCCGCTGTTGCTGCTGCCGGCCATCACGGCCAAGGCGTGGGAGCGATTGACGCCGTTCGGCATCGAGGATGCGTTTGCCAAGAGTTTCACGGCGCAGGTGCCCGAATGCTTCGAGCATACGGAGGCGTTGGGGATCGCCCTGGCGGGTATCACGCCGCTGGCGCACAAGCTGCACCTGCATGCGGCGGCGGCCATCGCGCGGCGCATGGACCAGTTGAAGCGCCAGTCGCGCCAGTTCGGCTTTGCCGACATGCTGCAGCGATTGCACGACGCGCTGGCTGGCGAAAATGGCGCGGCCCTGCGCCAGCGCATCATCGACCAGTATCCGCTGGCCATGGTCGATGAATTCCAGGATACGGCGCCGGCCCAGTACCGGATTTTCAACCTGCTGTACCGCATCGCCGACAACGATCCGGCCCTGGGCCTGTTCCTGATCGGCGACCCGAAACAGTCGATCTACGGCTTTCGCGGCGCCGACATCCAGAGCTACCTGGCGGCGCGCCGCGCGACAACGGGACGCCATTACCAGCTGGGTACCAATTACCGTTCCACGGCGCCGCTGGTGGCGGCCGTCAACCAGCTGTTCCTGCACGCCGAGCGCGAGGAGGTGCCGGCTGGCGCCTTCCGCTACCGCAAAAACGGCGAGAATCCGCTGCCGTTCGAGGCCGTCGACGCCAAGGGCCGCGCCGAGCACCTGGTGAACGCCAGCGGCCCGCTGCCTGCCCTGATGGCCGCCTGCGCCAGCGATGAAGGGCTGCGCGGCGACAGCTACCGCGAGTATTTCGCGCAGCACTGCGCCGAACATATCGTCGCCATGCTGGGCGATGCGCAAGCTGGTTTTACTGGCCCGGACGGTTTTACGCGCCTGCAGCCGGCCGATGTCGCCATCCTCGTGCGCGACCGCAAGGAGGCGGCAGCCATCCGCCGCGCGCTGGCGCGCCGCCGGGTCGCCAGCGTCTACCTGTCCGACAAGGATTCCGTCGTCGACAGCGAGGAAGCGCAAGACGTGCTGCGCTGGCTGGCGGCGCTGGCCAACCCGCTCGACGGGGGGCTGGCGCGCGCCGCCTTTGCCACGCGCACCATTGGCCTGTCGCTGGGCGAACTGGCGCGCCTGTCGAGCGATGAACTGGAATGGGAGCGCCGGGTCGAGCAACTGAAGGCCTTGCATTTGATCTGGCAGCGCCAGGGCGTGCTGGCCATGCTGCGCCGCTTCATCCACGAACTGCAGTTGCCGGCCATGCTGCTGCAGCAGACGGGCGGCGAGCGGCGCTTGACGAATCTGCTGCACCTGGCCGAACTGCTGCAATCGGCCAGCCGCCAGCTTGATGGCGAGCAGGCGCTGATACGCTGGCTGGCCGAGCAGATCGCCGGCGAAGGCGAGGGCGGCGGCGAACGCGTGCTGCGCCTGGAAAGCGATGCGGAGCTGGTGAAAGTCATCACGGTGCACAAATCCAAGGGACTCGAATATCCGCTCGTGTATCTGCCGTTTTCCGTCACGGCGCGCAAGGTGGACAAACGCAACCGCAGCTTCTTCGAGTACGCGGGCGAGGATGGCGAACGCCGCCTCGACTTGTCCTTGTCCGACGAAGCCATGGCGGCCGTCGAAGAAGCACGTATCGAGGAAGACTTGCGCCTGCTGTACGTGGCGCTGACGCGCGCGCGCCACTTCCTGTGGCTGGGCGTGGCCGCCCAGGCGGCGCGCAAGGCGGGCGATAACACCTTGCACGAATCGGCGCTCGGCTACCTGCTGACGGGCGGCGACAAGCTGCCGTTCGACCAGCTGCTGTTGCGCTGGCAGCAGGTGGCGGGCAGTTGCGACGCCATCTACGTGGGTTCTTTGGCGCAGCCCGACGCCTGCACGGTGCTGGACCGCGTCGAGCGGCGTCCCGAGCTGCGTCCCGCCCCCGTGTTCGCGGGCGAATTCGAACGCGACTGGTCGGTGGGCAGCTTCACGTCGCTGACGCGCCAGATCGGCGCCGTGACGGCCGCGCACGTGCCGCAGCGGGCGCTGGAAGAAACCTTGCTGGAAGATGGCACGGCGGTGGCCGTGGCCACGCCGATGCACATGGGCGACGCGCCCTGGCACCGCTTCCCGCGCGGTTCCGTGCCCGGCAATTTCCTGCACGAGCAGCTCGAATGGATGGGCGGCGAGGGTTTTGACTGCGTCCACGACGACAATTTCAATACCCGCCTGGCCGCGCGCTGCGAGCGGGCGGGCTGGGGCCACCGCCAGGACGACGCCATCGCCTGGCTGCGCGAGATCGCCATCACGCCGCTGCCGCTGCTCGATGCCTCGCTGTCGCAGCTTAATAGCACCCTGTCCGAGATGGAGTTCTGGTTCCCCAGCGAGCATTTGTCGACGGGGGCGCTCGATCAGCTGTGCACGCGCTTGCTGCTCGACGGCGCGCCGCGTCCCGTGCTGCCGCGGCGCCAGCTGCACGGCATGCTGAAAGGCTTTGCCGACCTGGTCATCGAACAAGATGGCCGCTACTGGGTGCTCGACTACAAGTCGAATGCGCTGGGCGCCAACGACGCCGCCTACCACACGCAGGCACTGGCGGCCGGCATGGCGCAGCACCGCTACGATATCCAGGGCGCCATCTACATGCTGGCCCTGCACCGGCTGCTGAAAAGCCGCATCGGTGACGCGTATGACCCGGCCGAGCACCTGGGCGGCGCCATCTTCCTGTTCCTGCGCGGTATCGCGAATGCGGACACGCATGGCTGCTACTGGCTGGCGCCGCAGCTGGAACTGCTGGATGGCCTCGATCAATTATTGTCAGAAGAAGTGGAAATAGCATGAACCATGACGTGGCCCTGGACGCCCTGTTTACCCATGTGGACGGCGTCGCCGAAGCGGGCCATCTGCGCCGCCTGAGCGCCGCCTTTGCCCGCTTCATCGCCAGCCTGGACGAGGGGGCGCCGCTTGCGTCCGCCGTGGCCGTGGCCTGCGTCGTGCTGTCCGAGCTGGAAGGGCGGGGTCACAGTTGTCTGATGCTCGCTGACCTGTCTGGCGAACCGTCGCAGTTGCTGGGTTGGAGCGAGGAGCTGTGGCATGGCGTGCTGGCCGTTTCCGGCCCGTTGCCGGACAGCGTCGCTGGCTGGCGCGCGCTGCTGGCCGGCGCGCCGCAGGTGTGGCAGGTGGGTGCGCCCGACGTGAAACAGCCGCTGGTGCTCGATGGCGACCGCCTGTATTTGCGCCGCTACTGGCGCGATGAGAGCCTGGTGGGCGAAAAAATCGCCGCGCGCGCACAGGATTTGACGAATCCGCCGCTGGCGCAGGTGCGGCAATGGCTCGACATCCTGTTCGACCAGCCCACGCAGGATGGTGGCCCGGACTGGCAAAAAGTGGCGTGCGCCGTCGCCCTGCGCGGCAAGGTGGCCATCATCACGGGCGGGCCGGGGACGGGCAAGACGTACACGGTGGCCAGTTTGCTGACCTTGCTGTTTGCCGTCTCGCCGCAGCCGGAGCAGCTGCGCATCGCGCTGGCCGCGCCCACGGGCAAGGCGGCCGCGCGCTTAAAACAGTCGATCGACAAGGCCTTGAGCGGCCTGGCGAAAAAGGTCGGGGTAGCCTTGCCCCTGCTGGAACTGGCGCGGCGCATGGGCGCGGCCCGCACCCTGCATAGCTTGCTGGGCGCGCGGCCCGATACGCGCGCCTTTGCTCACCACGCGGGCAATCCGCTCGACGTCGACGTGCTGATCGTCGATGAAGCGTCGATGGTGCACCTGGAAATGATGGCGTCCGTGCTTGACGCCTTGCCGTCCACGGCGATATTGATATTGCTGGGCGACAAGGATCAACTGGCGTCCGTGGAAGCGGGCGCCGTGCTCGGTGACTTGTGCCACGACGCGCAGGCGGGCGGCTATACGGACGCCACCATCGCGTATGCGCAGGCGGCCAGCGGCGTGGCCATTCCGGCCGCCTTTGCGGGGGCGGCCGGTGCGCTGGCGCAGCAGACGGTGATGCTGCGTCACAGCCACCGTTTCAGCGGCCCGATCGGCGAACTGGCGCTGGCCGTGAATGGCGGCAGGCCCGATCTGGCCAGGGCCTGCTTCGCTGGTGACAGCGGTGGCCAGCTGGCGTGGACGGTGCCGGCGCAGCAGGAAGACGTGCTGCGCCTGGCCTTGCGCGGACGGCTTGACGCGCCGGGCGGGTATCAGCCGTATCTGCAACTGGTGAATGCCGGCGAGGCCGCGTACGCGCAGCATGACGACTGGGTGCGCGCCGTGCTGCACGCGTTTGAAGCGTTCCGCATCCTGTGCGCCGTGCGCGAGGGCGAGTGGGGCGTGGCCGGCCTGAACACGGCCATTGAGCTGCGGCTGGAAAAGGAAGGCTTGATACGCCGCAGCGAATGGTATGTGGGCCGTCCCGTGATGGTCACGCGCAACGACTATGGCACGGGCGTGTTCAATGGCGACATCGGCCTGACTTTGCGCGACCCTGCGCGGCCCGGCTCCCTGCGCGTGTACTTCCTGGAAGGCGAGAACGTGCGCAGTGTGCTGGCCACGCGTTTGCGTCATGTGGAAACGGCGTTCGCCATGACCGTGCACAAATCGCAGGGCTCGGAATTTCGCCACACGGTGCTGGTGCTGCCGCAGGAAGGCGGCGCCATGCTGGCGCGCGAACTGGTCTACACGGGCATCACGCGCGCGCGCGACTTCTTTACCCTCGTCTCGCCCACGCAGGCCGTGCTGTTCGACGCGATTCTGCGCCGCACGCAGCGGGCCAGCGGGCTGCGCGGCTTGATCGGCTGAGTTACTTCGCCAGCTTCGCCTTGGCCACCAGCGCCTGCACCACTTGCAGGGTCGCCTGATCGACGCCCTGGCGCGGCAAGGCCGGGTTGGCGCCGGCCACCATCGATGGATTGGTTAAATAGCGCCCGCCCACGATCAGGGTGGGCGTGCTGTCGACCTGGTAGCTGGCGGCCAGTCGCGGCAGGTTTTTCAGCCTGGTTTGCACGCCAAACGACTGGTAGGCGCCTTCGAAGGTAGCCTTGTCCAGGCCATTTTTCAGCGCCCAGTCGAGGTTATCCTTGTCGCTGGCCAGGCGCTTGCGTTCTACATGCCAGGTATGCATGACTTGCGCGTGCAGCGCTTCTTCCTTCTTCAACGCTTCCAGGGTCAGGAACAGATGCGCTTCCGGATCATTTGCCGGCGTGTGCGGCAAATGGATGCGGCGGAACGACACCGTGGCGGCATTGTCCTTGACCCAGCGCGCCAGGCTCGGCTCCAGCGCGTTGCAGGCAGGGCAGTGGTACATGAAAAATTCGATCACTTCCACCTTGCCCGGCGCCGTTTGCACGGGCTGCGGCGTGGCCAGCACCAGGTAGTCGGCGCCCTGCACGGGTGCTTGCGGCGAGGCGAAGGCGTTGGCGGCGGTGAAGCTGGCGCAGGCAAGGATGAGGTGGTGCAAACGCATGGCGGCTCCTTTGAAAAGATTGACTATGAGGCAATCGTTGTAGAGCGTCAACGGTTGATGGTGTTGCTTCGATGTAATAAACGTTAATTATTCCAAATATTGAATGATAATGTTCCGATTTTTGTGTGAGAATGGTGGCGAGTGTGCGTGGCAAGGCTGCTGCTTCACACCATAAAAATCACTACAAGGGAGTACACCATGTTTTCATCGTTGCGCACGCGTCTGGTGCTCATTTGCGTGGCCATCGTCGTATTGTCCATGCTGGCCCTGTCGGTCGCCAATTACGTCACCACGCGCAGCAGCATGCTGGCGTCGTCGGACCAGCAGATGCAGCAGTTGCTGCAAAGCCAGTCGGCCGTGCTGGCGCAATGGGTCGATGGCAAGAAAAAGGTCATGGCGTCCGTCGTCATGTCGGCCGAGACGCCCGATCCGCTGCGCGCCTTCCAGATCGCGGAAAAGGCCGGCGATTTCGCGGAAGTGTTCATCGGCTACGCGGACAAGCGTTCCGTGTTTACCCATCCGGGGCGCCCGGCCGATTTCGATCCCACGGCGCGCGCCTGGTACACGGACACCGTCAAGGCGGGCGTGCCGATGCTCACGCCGCCGTACGTGGACGCGGCCAGCCACAAACTCGTGGTGTCGTTCACGGCGCCCGTCGGGCCGAAAGAGGCATTGGTGGGTGTGGCGGGCGCGGACGTGCTGCTCGATACGGTGATCGCCAACGTGGTGGCGATCAAGCCGACGCCGCACAGCTTTGCCTTCCTCGTCGACCAGAGCGGCACCATCATCGCCCATGCGAACAAGGACCTGAGCCTGCAGCCGGTGGCGAAACTCGATGCGGCGCTGTCGGCCGCGCAGGTCAACCGCCTGGAAAGCGCGCGCACCAGCGAGGCCGTGCGACTCAATGACCGCGACGGCAAGCTGTACGTCACGCGCGTGGCGGGCACCGACTGGCTGCTGGCCGTGGTGCTGGATCAGCAGGAAGCCATGCAAGCTTTGCAGACGATGCTGACGACGGCCACCGTCACGGCCGCGCTGTTGACGGGGCTGGCGGCGCTGCTGCTGTCGCTGCTGGTGTTCAGGATGCTCAAGCGCCTGGAACTGGTGCGCGACGCGCTCGACGATATCGCCTCGGGCGAAGGTGATCTGACTCTCCGCCTCGACGCTTCCGGCGTGGATGAACTGGCGCAGATCGCCGGCGCCTTCAACCGCTTCATCGACAAGATCGCCGCCGTGCTCGTGAAAATCCGCACGGCCAGCGAATCGGTGAAAGTCTCGTCGTCGGAAATCGCCGCCGGCAACCAGGACCTGTCGTCGCGCACGGAACAGCAAGCCAGCTCGCTGGAAGAAACGGCCGCCTCGATGGAGGAGCTGACCAGCACCGTCAAGCAGAACGCCGACAATGCGCGCCAGGCGAATCAGATGGCGCAATCGGCGTCCGGCGTGGCCAGCAAGGGCGGGCAAGTGGTGGCGCAGGTGGTCGATACCATGGCCTCGATCAACGACTCGTCGAAGAAGATCGTCGACATCATCAGCGTCATCGACGGCATCGCCTTCCAGACGAATATCCTCGCCCTCAATGCGGCCGTGGAAGCGGCGCGCGCGGGCGAGCAGGGACGCGGCTTTGCCGTGGTGGCAACAGAGGTGCGCAGCCTGGCGCAACGCTCCGCTGGCGCAGCGAAGGAAATCAAGCTGCTGATCGACGATTCGGTGGGCAAGGTCGATTCTGGCGCGCGCCTCGTCGACGAGGCTGGCGCGACGATGCAGGAAATCGTCGACAGCGTGCGCCGCGTTACCGACATCATGGGCGAGATCACGGCCGCCAGCGCCGAGCAAAGCTCGGGCATCGAGCAGGTGAACCAGGCGATTGCGCAGATGGACCAGGTGACGCAGCAGAACGCGGCCCTGGTGGAAGAGGCGGCCGCCGCGGCGGAAAGCCTGCAAGACCAGGCCAGCACCCTGGCGCAGGTGGTGGGCGTGTTCAAGCTCGATGAGGGGCAGGCGCCGGCGCCTGTCAAACCGGTGCTGCGCGCACCTGCCGCGCCGCGCCTCGCCAACAGTCCGGCAAGGACGGCTGCCGTCAAGCCGGAGCGCGGCGAGGAGTGGGAGACGTTTTAAGCGCGGCTAGGCGCGCCGTGGCGCCAGGGTCGGCGCCATCTGTTTCGCCACCTCGAAAAAAGCGTTGGTAGCCGGCGTGTTCTGGCGCCGGTCGCGCACGGCCAGGCCCACCTTGCGGCTGACGGGCGGGTTTAACGGCAGGGCGACCAGCTCCGGATACTGCTCGCGCAGGCGCTGCGGCAGGGCCAGTTCGGCGACGATGGACAGGCCGTCGCCGCGGCTGACCATATCGAGGATGGTGATCACCTGGCTGATGCGGTAAGGCACGTTCGGCTGCAGGCCCGCGTTGGCGAACAGCGGTTCGATCAGGCAGGCGCAGCCCGCCTCGGACATGATGAACGGCCCGTCGCACAGCTGCGCCAGGGTGATGGCCGTTTCGCTGGCCAGCGCATGGCTGCGCGGCACCAGCGCCATCATCTGGTCTTCCACCAGCGGCGCAGTATCGAAACGCTCGTCGGGCAGCACGACGAAGCCGACGTCGACTCTGCGTTCGCGTATCCACTGCACCACTTCATGGTCGGCGCCTTCGTCGATGCGCAGGTCGATGCCGGGATAGCGCAGGCGGAATTGCGCCGTGATGGCCGGCAGTAGATTCAGCGACGACGTCGGACCGAAGGAGCCGATGCGCAGGGTGCCCTGGCGCTGGCCCAGCACGTCGGCCGCCTCCTGGCGCATGGCTTCCGACAAGCCGAGGATTTCGCGCGCACGCACCAGCAGCTGGCGGCCCACGTCGGTCAGCTCGGCCGAGGCCTGGTGGCGCACGATCAGGTCCACGCCCATCTCCTTTTCCAGCGCTTTCAAGGCATGCGAGACGGCCGACTGGCTGATGCCCAGTTGCGCGGCGGCGGCGGAAAAGCCGTGCAGTTCGGCCACCAGGGTAAAAATTTCCAGTTGCGTGAAGGTCATGCTGTGGCTTTCCTGTGCTATGAGTATTTACTCATTATTTCATGAGTTGATATTAGTATTAATATATATCTGCAGCGTCCGCTGTACAAGCGATATCATAGGACTTTCCATGCGCACTACCGCCATCCCTTCCGCCGCCTTGCCTTCCGTGCAATCGCCGCTCGTTTACCTCAAACTGATTTTCGTCGCCCTGTTCTGGGGCGGTACCTTTATCGCGGGCCGCGTGCTGGCGCAGCAGATGCCGCCGATGACGGCGGCCAGCGGACGTTTCGGCGTCGCTGTGCTCTTGCTGCTCGTGCTGGCGTGGAAACTGGAAGGCGGCTTGCCGCGCCTGGACCGCAAGCAGCTGATGACGACGGCCGCGCTGGGCCTGACGGGCATCTTTCTGTACAACCTGTGTTTCCTGGCGGCCCTGTCGCGCATGCCGGCCGGGCGCACGGCCCTGTTCGTGGCCTTGAACCCCATCGTCACGGCGCTGGCCTCGGCCTTCCTGTTCCGCGAACGGCTCGGCTCGTTCAAATGGCTGGGCATCATGCTGGCGTTTTGCGGCACGGCCATCGTCATCACGCGCGGCGACCTGGCCGGCGTGCTGCACGGGAATGGCGGCGGCATCGGCATGGGCGAGGTGTTCATGTTTTGCGGCATCTCCAGCTGGGCCGCCTACACCCTGATCGGCCGGGTGGCGCTGAAGGGCTTGAGCCCGATTGCCGCCACCACGTATGCATCGATGTGGGGCCTGGCCTTTTTGCTGGTGGGTGCGGCCGTGGAATTCCCGAACGTGCCATGGCACAGCTTTGGCTGGCAAGTGTGGGCCGCCATCGGCTATCTGGGCGTGTTCGGCACGGTGATCGGCTTTGTCTGGTATTACGAGGGCGTCAAAGCGCTGGGCCCGTCGCGCACTGCCGTGTTCAACAACCTCGTGCCCGTATTCGGCATCGTGCTGGCGGCAGTGCTGCTGGGCGAACCCGTGCTGGTTTCGATGCTGGTGGGCGGTGCGGTGACGATTGCCGGCGTCATCATGACCAACCGGCAAGCGAAATAGTTATTTGGCGCGGCGGCGCTTCGATGGTTTCGCCGGCGCCTTCTTGTGCCGGCTGACCGAGGCGCGCATCACTTTCGGCTCTTCGATGCCGTTCTCGGCCGCCAGCATGCGGCGGATGTTGACGGCGTCCATGGCGCGCACGGAATTGGCGCGCGCGTTGAGCAGGATCATGGTGGCGAACTTGCCGGCCGACTTGATGCGCATGATCAGGCAGCGGCCCGCTTCATTCGTGTAGCCCGTCTTCGACAGGCCGATATCCCAGCCCTTGGCGCCCACCAGGCGGTTCGTGTTGTGGTATTCCACATCGCGGCCCTTGATCTGGATCACGTCCTTCGAGTCCGTCGTGATGCGGCTGATTTCCGGGTAGCGCGAGGCGGCCACGGCCATCTTGACGAGGTCGGCCGCCGTCGACTGGTTGTTCGGCGACAGGCCCGTCGGCTCTTCGATCACGGTCTGGCGCATGCCGAGGGCCTTGATCTTGGCGTTGACGGCCACGGCAAACGCCGTCGGGCCGCCGGGGAAGGTGCGCGCCAGCGAGGCGGCGGCACGGTTGTCGGACGACATCAGCGCCAGTTGCAACACGTCGTGGCGGCTCAGGGTGGCGCCCACGGGTACGCGCGAGGTGCTGTGCTTCAAGGTGTCAACGTCTTCACGGTCGATGCTGATCTCTTCCTGCATGTTCGCCTTGGAATCGAGCACGACCATGGCCGTCATGAGTTTGGTCAGCGAGGCGATGGGTACCACCACGTTGGAATTTTTTTCAAGCAAGACTTTGCCTGTGCCGTCTTCGACCACCAGTATCGACTGGGAACCGAAGGGCACGGCGATGGCCGCTGTCGAAAGCGTCATCAGCACCGCGGCGAACATTTTTTTGAGCATGGGATTGTATGTGGGAAAGCAGTTTTGGGGCGCCATCGTGGGCGCTGCGCGCAAATCCGGAAACGGGCCGCGCGGGGACGCGGCGTGTATCTCGGGGGCAATATTTGCCAAGCTTAAACAATACCATTAAAGATCAAGCGATGTCTACGGTACAGGCCCGCGACAAGCGGCGTTGCGGCCAATTTGGCAAATAAATGAGGCTAATCTTGCCGTAGTGAAAATTGTTGCGCGATTATTGATTTCGTCTTGGAAACTTCGTATTATTTCAGCAATATTGGCAGCCATGGTCCGGCAGGCGCCGTGCGCTTCGTCGTTGATGCCTGCCGCTTCGTGCTTCGTCGCCCCGCGCTATGCCCTGCAACAAGGGCGCCGTAGACTGCGTTCATGCCTGATTGAGACGACAAGGAGAACGCAGCATGTGGAAAAAATTTGCCGGATGGTATCGCTGTTACGACGATGAAACCCTCAGGGTGCTTGCGCATCCGGACACGGCGGCCCAGGTCCCGCAGGGCTGGCGGCGCTGGGTGGCGTTGCGGCTCGTGACTTTGACGCCGATCGAGCGCCAGCAATTCCACGCCTTCATGCTCAAGTACCGGGGCGCCGGCTTTTACCTGGCGGCAGCCAGGCTGGTGCTGTTGTTCAGTATCGTCGGCGTCGTGCTGCATCTGCTGCTGCCCGACAAGGTGGGCTGGACCAAGGCCGTGGTGCTCAGCAATGTGTTGGGCCTGGCGATGGCCTGGGGCGTGCTGGGGGTCTGGTTCAATTACCGCAAGCTGGCGCAAAAGAAGTTCAAGACGCTGCTGTTGCTACTGCTGGTGCCGGCCCTGGGCGGTGTGGCGATCGGTGTGCTGCGCGCCATGCTGGAAGGTCATGCTTCCATCGGCGAGGCCATTGAGCGCGGCGCGCGTGTGGGCGGCTGGGCCGCGCTCACTGCCGGGCTGGTCTACATGGTGCCGATGACCATCGTCGTTCTGTGGCGCAACCGCCAGTACGAGGCGCTGGCCCTGCAGCTGCAGCAGGATGCCGAGCGCGACCGGCTGGCGCGCGAACTGAGCGAATCGCAGCTGCGCCTGCTGCGCGCGCAGATCGAACCGCATTTCCTGTTCAACACCCTGGGCGCCGTGCAGCAGCTGGCCGAGCAGGGCGCCAGCGGGGCGGCGCAGGCGGCCGCGCTGACGGCCAACCTGATCGCCTTCTTGCGCGCCAGCCTGGCCGAGATGCGCGCCGACCAGGTGCCCCTGCAAACGGAATTTGACGTCGTGCAAGCGTATCTGCAAGTGATGCAGGTACGCATGGGCGCGCGCCTGTCCTTCCGCCTCGGCTTGCCGCCCGGCCTGGCGCAGATACAGGTGCCCAGCATGATCTTGCTGACCCTGGTGGAAAACGCCATCAAGCATGGCATCGAGCCATCGCTGCGGGGTGGCGAGATCGTCGTCTCGGCCCTGCTCGATGCGGACGGCGCCATGCGCTTGCGCGTGCGGGATACCGGTGTGGGCCTGGGTGCCGCGAGTGCGCCCGGAGGCGGCCTGGGCCTGGAGAATGTGCGCCGCCGTCTGCAGCTGGCCGCGGCCGCTGCCAGCCTGCACGTGCAAAATGGCGAGGAGGAGGGCGTGCTCGCCGAGATCGTATTGCCGATGACTACCAAGGAACTTGCCGCATGAATACCACCATCTTGATCGCCGAAGACGAGCCCCTGATGCGCGAACGCCTGCAAACGATGCTGGCGCTGGCCTGGCCCGAGGCACGCATCGTGCTGGTGGCGGAAAACGGCAACGATGCTTGGGACGGTTTCCTCGAGCATGAGCCGGACGTGGTCTTCCTCGACATCCGCATGCCGGGCCTGTCGGGCCTGGAAGTGGCTGAGCGCATCGGCACCCGGGCGCACGTGGTGTTTGTCACCGCGTATGACCAGTATGCCGTCGACGCGTTCGACGCGGGCGCCGTCGACTATTTGTTGAAGCCCGTGCAGGCCGAACGCTTGCAGCGCGCGCTGGCCCGGCTGCGCGACAAACTCGGCGCCCAGCCGGCCGATATGGCCAATTTATTGCAATCGCTGCGCGCCGCCTTGCCGGCGCCGCCGCGCGAAAAACTGAAATGGATCAGGGCCAGCGTGGGCAAGCAGATCCGTTTGATCGACATCAACGACGTGCTGTTCTTCCAGGCCGACACCAAGTACACGCGCGTGGTGCTGGCCGGCTCGGAAGCGCTGGTGCGCACGCCGCTCAAGGATTTATTGGGCGGCCTCGATCCGGAACAGTTCTGGCAAATCCACCGTGGCACCATGGTCAACGTGAAAGCCATCGAAGCGGCCGAGCGCATCGACGCCGAACGCATGCAGGTGCTGCTGCGGGGCAGCACGGAAAAGCTGCCCGTCAGCCGCACGTTTACGTATCTGTTCCGCGATTAGCGTGCAAGGCAAACCGCGCGCTTACTGGATCTTGGCGATCGACACTTCCGTCGATTTCACCAGCGCGATGACTTCGCTGCCCACTTTCAGGTCCAGGTCCTTGATCGAGCGCGAAGTGATGACCGAGGTGACGATGCCGTGCGGCGTTTCCACGTCCACTTCCGAGACCACGGGCCCGAAGATGATTTCCTTGATCTTGCCGCGAAACTGGTTGCGTACATTCACTTCCGAGATAGCCATGATGTTTCCTTTATGCCCGTAATACGCCATGCGGCGCGACAAGGTCAGAGTACGGCGCGTGCGGAGTTTTGACCACGAATCGATGCGCATATCGATATGCGAAAGTGTTCCGATGCACGCTGTTTTCATTCCGTCATCATCAGTGTTTTTTGATCCGGGTTCTCCAGATTTTTTTTGATGGCTGCCTCGAATACCTTTGCGCACAGCGCCGTCGTGGCCTGAAATGGCGCGTCGCTGCGCTCCTGCCGCCGTTCTCGTATGGCACTCATGAAATTGATGCAGTTGTCGATCATGTGACCTTTCTCCAGCACGGCTTTCACGATCTCGACGCTGGCCCTGGCCAGATGGCGCGCCGTGGCGGGCGACACATTGCTGCGGCCTCGGCCGCCGCTGAACTGTGCCTTTCCCGCTGCCGATGCGCTGCTGTCGGCCAACGCCGCGTCGAGTTTTTTCTCAAGGGTATCTCTTTCGCTTGCTGCCTTGTCGACGGCCTGCTGGGCGGCGGCCAGGCGCGCATCGAGCTGGCTCAATTTCAGCTGTGCGGAACTTGCCGCATCCTGCAAGGTCTTAATTTCGGCCGCTGTTTTTTTGGGATCTGCCTTGGCTGCGTCCCGCAGAGCTTGTTGTGCCTGCTCGTTTGCGCTGGCTTGGGCAATGCGCGCATCGCGGACATCGTCGAGGTCGCCTTCGCGCTCGGCGAGGCGTTCTTCCGCCTTGTCAAGCTGCGCCTGGGTTGCCAGGACGCCGGCTGATGCGGTGGACTGGCCTTGTCCCGTCAATGCCGGCTGGCGCGCCACGACAGCACCCGTTAGCTGTTCGATGGCGAGCACGCCCATTGTCAGGTCTTGCGAGCGTTCCATCAGCAGCATGGTGTCGGCAGGGTTGATCGACTTGTTTTGCGCGTATTCGCAGATACGGAACAGGTGTTCGCGCATCAGGGTGATCGATTGCGAATGCAAGCCGACGCTGGCGGCATTGGCGCTCAGGGCGGTTGAAATGGAGGCGGCGTTCTGGCCACTGTTAACGCCGGCGCCGGCGGACGAAATATAGGCTTGCAGGGCATCCGGTGTTGGCTCCGCACAGGTATGTCCTTTGGCATTGGAGTACACGAGGCGCTGGGGGGCGTCCAGATGGATGGCCTTGCCATTGCCCGGCAGTTCCGTCGTGCGGTTGATGGTGTGCAGGTTGGCGCAGCCGGACAGCGCCAGCAGGAGGGAGGCGCTCGCGGCCATGCGCAAGGGTTTGTTGCCTGCGTGGATCAAGTGGAGAGTGCGGCGACCGGTATCGATTGAAGGCATGATGCTGCTCCTTGATGAGGACGAAGTTGCGGAAAACACTGGCGATGGCATGCGCAAGGCGACAGCCGTCGATGCCATGTTGCGTGCCGGAGCGTTGCCGCGCATCCTTCAAGTGAAGGATGTGGCACTGGTTTGCCGTTTTTTTTACAGGTAGGGAACGATGGACAAGGACGGCGCGGATGCCGTTATCGCCGCTTTTTACCGGGCGGCATTGGAGCCATTGCAGTGGAGCGTGGCCATGCGTGCGTTCGCCCTGCTGGCGGGCGGCGAAGTCGCTTGCTGTTTCCTGAAGGCGGAAACGGGCGCGGTGCCGTCGCGCGGCTATGTGACCGGGCTGGACCAGGGAGCCTGGGAGGACGGCTACCGGCGCTACTATCACGCGCTCGATCCCGGCTATGCGGTGCTCACGCGGGCGCCGCCCGGGCGCATGCATCTGATGCAGGAGTATTTCAGCGAGCAGGCCGTGGAGCGCAGCGAGTATTTCCAGGATTTCTATTTGCGCGCAGGCGTGCGCTATTCCTGCAGCGGCGTCGTGCGCGACAGCGGCGCGCTCACCATCCTGTCCGCGCACCGCGCCGCCGGCCAGGGGCCGTATGACGGGAACACGCGGAGCCAGCTGCAGCGCGTGCTCGACCATCTGCCGAATGTGTTTCGCCTGCGCGATACGGCGCAGCAAGCCCAGGCGCATGGCGCGCTGGCCTGGGAGGCGCTCGATGCCTTGCCGCGCGCCATCTTGCTGACCGACGCCTGCCTGCGGCTGGTTTTCCTGAATGTGGCGGCGCAGCGGCTGCTGGCCGCCACGTCGCCGCTCGCCTCCGTGATCACCATGCACGGCGGTAAGGTGGCTGTGCGCATGAGTCCCTTGCAACAGCAATTGGCGCAGCGCGTGCGGCAGGCCTGCGCGGGACTGGCGTGCCACCGTCCAGCTCCCTTGTATGCCAGCGATGAAGAAGGTCGTCCGGTGCTGGAAATTGGCATCCTGCCGCTGCCCTTGCGCATAGGCGAGGCGGACGGGGCTGGCGCCAGCCTGGCCATGCTGTCCTTGCGGCCGCTGTTCAGGGCAGGGCTGCGGCATTGGCCCGGCACGGCCGAGCGGCCATGCGGTTTGACGGGTGCGGAGTGGTCGCTGGCGCTGGCGCTGGCCGATGGCATGGAGCCTGCCGAGTACGCCTTGCGCCACGGCGTGCGGATCAGTACCGTGCGCAGCCAGATCCAGGCCATCCTGGCCAAGACAGGCACGCACCGCAGCAGCGAGATCGCCAGCCTGTTCAGTGCGCTTGAGTGGCACGCTGGCGCGCCGCCATGAAAAAAACCGGGACATGTCCCGGTTTTGAGCTGATGCGGCGAATTTACTTCTGATAAATCTTGTCGAACTCGCCGCCATCGTCAAAGTGTTTCTTTTGCGCCTGTTTCCAGCCGCCAAAGACGTCATCAATGCTAAACAGGGTGATCGGCTTGAAGCTGGCCGCGTATTTCTTGGCTATTGTTGCCGAACGGGGGCGCAAATAGTGCTTGGCGACCAGTTCCTGGCCTGCTTCCGAGTACAGGTATTGCAGGTAGGCCGTGGCTTCCTTGCGGACGCCCCGGCGGTCCACGACCTTGTCGACGACGGCCACCGGCGACTCGGCCAGGATCGAGATGCTTGGATATACCACTTCAAAGTTGTCGCCGAACTCGGCGCGCACCAGTTGCACTTCATTTTCAAACGTCACCAGTACATCGCCGATTTCACGCTGGGTGAAGGTGGTGGTGGCGCCGCGGCCGCCGCCATCGAGCACGGGCACGTTCTTGAACAGCTTGGTGACGAGCTCGCGCGCCTGCGCTTCGCTGCCGCCTTTTTTCACGGCATAGCCCCAGGCCGCCAGGTAGGTGTAGCGGCCGTTGCCCGAGGTTTTCGGGTTTGGCACGATGACCTTGATGCCGGGCTTGGCCAGGTCGTCCCAATCCTTGATGTGTTTCGGGTTGCCTTTGCGCACCAGGTACACCATGGTCGAGTAGAACGGCGCCGCATTGTTCGGGAATTTCTTGGCCCAGTCGGCCACCACGAGGCCGCGGTCGACGAGGATGTCGATGTCATTGGCCTGGTTCATCGTCACGACGGACGCTTCCAGGCCATCGGCGACGGAGCGCGCCTGCTTGCTGGAACCGCCGTGCGATTGCTTGATGGTAATCGTTTCGCCCGTTTTGGCTTTCCAATCAGCAATAAATGCCGGATTCACATCCTTGAACAGTTCGCGCATCACGTCGTAGGACGCGTTCAGCAAGACCACGGGTTCGGCGGCGCTGGCGGCCATCGGCAAGCTCATGGCGGCAGCGGAAGCGGCCAGGGCGCTGGCCAGGAACCAGCGGCGCGAGCGTTGGGTGAGCGCTGCTGCGGCAGTCGATACGGCGTTGGAATGGGTCATGTTGAACTCTTGTTGTGAGAATAGATAGACATAGTCTAAAATTCCGGCCGGAAAAGAAACGAATTTTTCGTAATATGCTTAGATTCGATTCCCGTTTGCGCTAAAAAACAGATATCGATTTCTGGAAACATTCGTGGGCAAGATGCGCATCAGCACTTAGTCTGCAGGCAGCGCGCCATAGGCAAAACCGGCCCGTGGCGTGCGGCAAAAAACCCGAAAGCGCCGCTTGGTGTATAGTCGAATCGCACGATACAGGGGTAGAACCGTCTGCATCGGCAACTGGAATATTTTGTGAGCGTACATGAGTCTTGAAATTCGTATTGCAACATCGACCGACGCTTTCGAGGCGTGCAACGTATTACGACGCTCCATCGTCGAATGCTGCAGCCTCGATCATCGGGACGATCCGGCCATCCTGGAAGCTTGGCTGGGCAATAAAACACCGCAGATGGTGGCGTGCTGGTTCGCGTCGCCCACCAATTTTTCGCTGGTCGCAGTCGAGGCGGGCGCCGTGGTCGGCGTCGGCTTGCTGACGCGCGCCGGCAAGCTGGCCCTGTGCTACCTGTTGCCCGAGGCGCAAGGCCGCGGCGCGGGCAAGGCGTTGGTCGAGCAACTGGAGGCGCAGGCGCGCGAGTGGGGCATCAAGGCCCTGCAACTGCACAGCACGGCCAGCAGCCAGGCCTTTTTCGTCAAGCAGGGGTATGTCGAGGCGGGCAATGTGCGGTCGCCATATGGCGTGGAAACGATTTTTTGCTGGAAACAGATTGATCCCGCGGGTATCGCCAGCGGTGACCCCAAGCGCAAACGCTTTTGCAACTGCAATTCGGCCTGACGGCTTTTTTGCACTTCAGCCCGCCCATCCGGCGGCGGGCCCTTTCCTCCATTTGAATATTCCCTTCAGTAACTGATCTGGATATACACGCCTGGTTGCATGCCTTGCGGCGCGGCATGGTTTGCCGGCATCAAAGTGCCGCCGGCAAACAGTTTCAGTTCTCCGGGTGCGAACGCCAGCCAATCCTCGTTTTGCGTCAGCGGATGCGTGGCGATGACGGCGATGCGGTCGTCCAGGTGGTTGTGCTGGCGAAAGTCGATGCTGCGCTCGCAGTCGATCAGTTGCGCCACGGAAAACGGGTATTCGCGTATCACGTAGTGCAAATGCGTGGAACAGTGGGCAAACAGCAGCTCGCCGTCCGACAGGATGAAATTGAAGGTGCCGTGCGCAGCGATTTCCGTGGCGACCTCGGCGATGGCGGCGCGCAAGGCGGCGCGCGCAGGTTCACCGAGGGGAAACTGCGTGCGCAAGGTGGCCAGCAGGTGGCAAAACGCCTGTTCGCTGTCCGTGTCGCCGCTGGCGCGGTAGTGCGCATTGGCGGGCGCGCGCCACGTTTTCAAGTCGCCATTGTGGGCGAACGACCAGGTCTTGCCCCACAGTTCGCGGGCGAACGGGTGAGTGTTTTCCGGGGCGATGCGGCCTTGGGTGGCCTTGCGGATGTGCGCGACGATGTTTTTCGCCTTCACGGGATGCCGCTGCACCGCGGCCGCCAGCGGCGAATCGATGGCAGCCAGGTGATCCGTCAGCAGGGTGCAGCCGCTACTGGAATGATAGGCGATGCCCCAGCCGTCGCGGTGCTCGTCCGTGCGTCCGCCCCGTTCGGCAAAGCCGGCAAAGGAAAATCCCAGCGCCGCGGGCTTGCTGCTGTTCATTGCGAGTAACTGGCACATGGCGGCCCTTCCTGATGGTATCGGTACAAGAACACAGTAAAGGCCGGGGCAGGTGGCTGGAAGGAATGTTTCCGTCTATCGTTATGCGCTGGCCGTCGCATTTCTTATGTGCTGGGCGCATATCAAATGGCGAAACCATTCGTTCTCCTTTGCCTGGCGCTGCCTTACTCTGCACACTTTGGCGCCGTCTTCCCCGTGAAGGCAGCTGGCGCAGCCCGATGAAGGAGCATGTATGCCATTTCCCGTCCTGAAAAATTACCTGGCCCGCCTGTCGCACCAAACCCAGGCCGGCACCAGCGTCTGGCTCGACGGGGAGGGCAGGGCGCTGGGGCGCTTTTTCAATTGCACCATGACCAGCGCTTTCCAGCCACTGCGCGAACTGGACAGCGGCAAGCTGGTGGCGTTCGAAGGGCTGGCGCGCAGCGTGTCGAAGGCGGACGAGGGTTTGTCGCTGTGGCGTTTGCTCGATCACGCGGCCAGCGACGATGAATCCGTGGAGCTGGACCGGCTGTGCCGCATGCTGCACGCGATCAATTTCTTCCGCCAGAGCGAAGCGGAGGAAGCCGACCTGTACCTGAACGTGCATGACCGCCTGCTGAGCGCCGTCAGCAGTAATCACGGCCACGCCTTCCAGCGCATCCTCGACGCGCTGGGCTTGCCCATCGAGCGCATCGTGCTGCAATTGCCGACGGTCACGACTAACCAGGGGTGGCTGCTTAACTACGTGGCCGACAATTACCGGCGCAACGGTTTCCGCCTGGCCATCAACGTGGCCAGCGTGCAGGAGGCCACGGGCATGCTGGAGCGCCTGCACCCGCATGCGTTCAAGCTTGACGCGGGCAACCTCAGCGACGAGCAGGCCGTTGCCAGCTTCGTCACCGTGTGCCATGCGGCGAAAATCCGCGTCATTTTCAAACGCCTCGACACGCCGGCCGCGCTGGCTGCGCTGCAGCGCATCGCCGCCATCACGGGCTTGCCCATCGTCGCCCAGGGTTATCTGCTCGACAAGCCATTGACGGCGCTGGCGCAGGCGAAAGGCGCCGGCGTCGCCGTCGCAGCTGCCGCCTGACGCAAAATGCCTTGAAATGAGGGTGACACGATAGGCATTGAGGGTTTTTCTTCGCGGCACAATACGCTATAGTATTCCCATCGTTATATTGGACTGACTATGGCATCGCGCAGAAATTTTCTACACCACGGTATGGGCCTGGCCGCGCTGGGCCTGGTTGCCACCCCGCTCATCGGCTGCGCCTCGCGCACGGCCGCTCCCGCCTCGGCTTCGGCCAGCGCCAAGCCGCGCGCGCCGCGTACGGCCGTGCCGCCGCAGCCGACGCAATTGGCCAGCATCGACCGCTCGGTCACCTCGCAATCGCGCTCGGTCATCACCGAGATGGAACCGCCACCCGACATTTTTGATGCGCAAGCGCTGGACCTGGAATTCTGGCTCAAGCCCCGCACCCTGGAAGTGGTGCGCCCGGCCAGCAATGAAAAAGCCAAGCTGCTGTACTGGAAAGATGGCGAAGTCATCGATTCGGCCTACCAGGAACTGTGCCACTTGCTGCGCGACGTTAACGGCAAGAAGACGGCGCCCATCGACCCGAAACTGCTGGAAACCCTGTGGGGCACGCAAGCGTTCGTGGCCCGCTACGGCATCGAGCAGCCGCTGGAGATTTTGTCGGGCTACCGCACGGCCGAGTCGAACAGCCGCCTGCGCGAAGCGGGCGTGCCGGCCGCGCGCCAGTCGCTGCACATCTCCGGCCGCGCCGCCGACATCCGCGTGGCGAACCTCAATGCGGAAGTGCTCGGTTCGCTCGTGCGCAGCTTCAAGCAGGGCGGCGTGGGCTTCTATTACCGCAACGGCCCGCGTGGCGGCTGGATCCATGCCGATACGGGATTGCAGCGCGTCTGGAAAGGCTAAACACCTGACCTCGGCCACAAATCACTGCCGCTCGCGACGGTTTTGCCAGGCGTTTGTTTGATCAGTCATAGTGATACGGCGGTTCCGGCACGCTGTCGGCGTGGATCAGTTCCAGTTCATGCAGGTTGGCGGGCCGCTCCCACCAGATGCGCCAGCCGCGCCGCTGGTTTTCCAGCACTTCCGGGTGCGTCTGCAGATAGCCGTCGATAAAGCGGGTAAAGTCGGAAACGTAGCCGCTGCGGCGGTAAGTCAATCGATGGCGCATGTGTGCTCCCGGGTGTTGCTGTCGTTCCCCGTTTGACCGCCCGCGCGTCCGAAAGTGCCGCACTTTCCACCGCAGTTTCCACCGCAGTTTCCACCGCAGTTTCCACACTCCTCATGAAACTCTCCAGCCATAACATCGAACTGTTCCTGGCCGTCGTCGACGGCGGCTCGTTCTCGGCCGCCGCGCGCGCCTTGCGGCGGGCGCCGTCGGCCGTCAGCATGGCGATGGCCAATATCGAGGCGGAACTGGGCATCACCCTGTTCGACCGCGGCGCGCGCGAAGCCGTGCCCACGCCGGCCGCGATGGCCCTGATACCGCATGCGCGCCTGATCGCCGAACAGTTGAAACAGTTGCACCTGCACGTGCAGGAATTGTCGCAGGGACTGGAAAGCCGCATTTCGCTGGGCATCGCGGCCGAGCTCGACCATACGCCCTTCCTGCCCGCCGTGCGCGCGCTGTCGCAGCGCCATCCGCTGCTCGACATCGAAGTGCTGACGGCGCCGCAGGACGATGTGCTCGACATGCTGCACCGTGGCCGCATCAGCGCCTGCATGGCGTTTGCTGGCGGGCGCATCAATCACGAGGAACAGTTCCAGCTTGTGGGCAGCGATGCCTTGCTGGCGATTATCTCGACCCAGCATCCGCCCAGCGCGGCGGGCCAGCCCTTGTATATCGAGGAATTGGTGAATCTGCGTCAGATCATCGTTGCCAGCCGCGAACTCGACCTGGCCGATGCGCGCCCCGTGGTAGGGCTGTCCTATTGGCGCACGGACAGCTTGCCGATGGCGCTGGCCATGGTGGAAGCGGGCTTGGGATGGGGCAACTTTGCCGCCTCGGCCATCCAGCATTCTCTGGCGGCGGGGCGGGTGCGCTGCGTGGCGTTCAAGAATACGGGCAATGGCCTGGTCGTGCCCATCCACCTGGTGTGGATGAAGGACCGGCCGCTGGGCATGGCGGCGCGGTCCTTTCTTCAGTTGCTCAGCGAAGCTGCCTGAACGTCGGGCGCCTCTTCCTTCGGCTGCTGCGCCGACAGGGGCACGCCGAATAAACCATCGAAGAAATAGTTAAAAATGAAGCTGTAGCACGGGATGATCAGCATCAGCGCGAAGTCCAGCACGAAGGCTTGCCACAGGCTGATGTCGAGCCACCAGGCGATCAGCGGGATCAGATAGATGACCAAGGTGATCTGGAAGCCGATCGCGTGCAGGATGCGGCGCCAGACGGTGCGCGTGCGCGACACTTGCCGGATTTCCCAGTATTCGAAGGCCGTGTTGTAGAGCAGGTTCCAGATCACGGCGATGGTGGTGATCATGATGGCCAGCGGCCCCGTGCTGGTGGGCGACTCGCCTGAAAGCAGGGTCAGCCAAGCCGTGGAAATGGCCATGCCGATGATTTCAAAGGCGGTGACGTAGACGATTTTGCGTTTGATGCCTTGCATGTAAAGCCTGTAAAGAAGAGATGGCGCGTATTTTAAGTCAGGTATGTTGATCTTTAAAGTCGATAGCTGTCAGTTTTTCTGATGAATTCGCCATGGGAATACCATGCTTGCCATGAACGGTGGATAATGGCGACTGGCAGGCAACCGGTCCCGCCGCATCACCGCAGAAAAGGTCAACCAGCATGCAAGGCGCAGCAGACAGCAACATCCCCGACGTTCCCGACATTCCCGACACGCCGGCCAGTGCGGACGAACGTCCCCGTTTCCGCCCCCGTCCGTGGGAGCACCTGGAAACGCCGTACGACGTGGAAGTGTGGATCGAAGAACATAACCGCAGCATGCAGGACAATATCCGCGCCACGGAAACGGGCGTGGGCATCTGCTTCACCCTGGCCGAAGGGGGCGATATCTATATGCAGACGAGCGCCGACGGCGCCGTCGTGCTCGACGTGACGCCGGACGCGGCCTGGGTCTCTCCCCTGATCAGCGCGGCCACGGGCTGCGAGACGCCGGACTCGTCGCTGTGGATCTTGCCTGACGACAAATTGATCCAGCTGATCGTGGGCTTATCAAGCCTGGTGGCCAGCACCTTGCTGGTGGTGGGCCATGATTTCGGTTTGCGCCGGCGCCGCATGGGCCGTTGAGCCGTCCGCACGCCGATGGGGCCGGGCGGCCATGCCCCTTGTCCCGCTCCCGTTTGCGCTGTATCATGCGGGCGTTGCAAAATATGCCATGCCCGCGCCTGGCACGCCTTCCACCTGCACTCCGATGAAAAGCCTGTAATGCATAATGACAAACTGGACCTTCGCAACATCAGCCTGGTGTGCGTGGAAACGCGTTATCCCGAGCTGGCCAGCTTTGCCATCGAGCGCTGCCTGGCCGGCGCCGATTTCAAGGAATGCCTGCTGTTCACTTCCCGCCTGCATGATTTGCCCCCGCATATACGCCAGGTACTGATCGCCCCCATCGAGAGCGTGGAAGCGTATTCGGCATTCATGGTGCATGAGCTGGGTGCCCATTTCAGCGGCACGCATGTGCTCGTCATGCAGTGGGACAGTTTCATCGTCGATGCACGCCAATGGCAGGACGCTTTCCTGGACTGCGACTATATCGGTTCACCGTGGTCGCATCGCCCGGTGGTCGTCGGCAATGGCGGCTTTTCGCTGCGTTCGCGGCGCCTGTATGACGTCTTGCCGCAGCTGGCCATCACGCAACCCCATCCAGAGGATTATGCAATCTGCGAACTGCATGGCGACCGGCTGCGCCAGGAGTTTGGCGTGCGTTTCGCCGATGCGGGCCTGGCCTCCAGCTTTGCCTTCGAAGGCATTATGCCGGCCGGTCCCACGTTCGGTTTCCATGGTTTTTTCAATTTTGGCGAAGTGCTGGACGACACGGAACTGACCGACTACCTGCGCAAGTGCGACGATGCCACGCTGCATGCGCCAGTCGCGCGCGGGCTGATCAAGCAGTTGTATCGCTCCGGCCGCTACCGGATGGCGCTACGGGTATTGCGGCGGCGCCTCAACGGCGGCGCGTCGTTATTCGGCGATGCTTGCCTGCTTGCCTTGCGGACAGGCATGCACGCGCTCAAGCATGGCCGCTCGCGCCCGGCTTCGCCGCGCGCCTAGCCGTCCTGACGGCCGCCGCGTGCCGGAAGTGTCATGCCGGCATGCATCGCTCGACACTGCGCGTTGCGCATGCTAGTCTCGGGACAGCGTCCGCCTGATTGCCTGGGCGGTGGTGCAAAGGATAGCCATGGACAATACGCCGCATGCGGTCTCAGCTCCTGATTCCTCCCTGCATGGCCACGACCCCGTGCCGTGGCCGGCCATGTCTTTGCTTGACGATGGCGTCTTCAGCCCGGAACGGGTGAAGGCCGAACGCGAGCAAGCCTATTTCAACGATTTATACCTGCTGGCGCCCGTCGCCTATTTCGTGCTGGGCATCGATGGCGCGATCGTGCAGGTCAACCTGGTGGCGGCCGAATTGTTCGGCCTGGTACGCGAGCGCCTTGGCCACGTGCTGTTCCGATCCTATGTGCATGAGGCGTTCCGCCACGATTTCGAGCAGTTCGTGCAGCGCGTGCTCAATAGCAGCGAGCCCGAGCGCATCCAGCTGCAGGTACGGTTGCGCCCGGGCGCGCGCGAGGCGGGCTTGCCCGTCAGCCTGCTGGGCAGCGCCGATCCGAACGGCCAGGCGCTACGCTTGGTGCTGGAGCAGGCCGAGGGCAAGCTGGCCGCGCTAGAACGCAGCGAAGAGCGCTTCCGGCGCATCGTGCACAGCGCCGAGGAGGGCATCTGGGAAATCGATGCGCAGGCGCTGACCAGCTTTGTCAATCCGAAGATGGCGCAGATGCTCGGTTGCCGGATCGAGGATATGCTGGGCCAGCCGCTGGCCGCCTTCATGGATGACGAGGGGCGCACCATCCTGGAGCGCAATATTGCGCGGCGCCAGGATGGCATCGTCGAGCGCCACGAATTCAAGTTCCAGCGGCGTGACGGCAGCACCTTGTGGGCCACCCTGGCCACCAATCCCATCTTCGACTCCTGCGGCACCTATTTGGGCGCGCTGGCGCTGGTCAGCGACATCACGGCGCAGCGCGCGGCGTCCGAGCGCATCTGGCGGCAAGCCAATTTCGATCCCTTGACGGGATTGCCGAACCGCCACATGTTCCTCGACCGCTTGCAACATGAGGCGCGGCACGCCAAACGGGAGGGCGCTTGCCTGGCCCTGCTGTTCATCGACCTCGACCATTTCAAGCAGGTGAATGACCGCCTCGGCCACGAGAAGGGCGACATGCTGCTGCGCCAGGCGGCGCTGCGCATCAGCGAGCGCGTGCGCGCCACCGATACGGTGGCGCGCCTGGGCGGCGACGAGTTCACCGTCATCCTGGCCAGCGTGGGGCAGTTGGGCGGCATCGAGCGCGTGCTGCAGGACTTGACGACGGCGCTGGCCCTGCCGTTCGTGCTCGACGGCGATACGGCGCAAGTGTCGGCCAGCGTGGGCGTGGCGCTGTATCCGGCCGACGCGGAGGCGCCGGACAGCTTGCTGCGGCATGCCGACCAGGCCATGTATGCGGCCAAGAGCGCGGGGCGCAACGGCTACAGCTATTTCACGCCGGCCTTGCAGCAGGCGGCCGACTTGCGCCGCGCCACGGTGCGCGAGATGCGCCTGGCGCTGGCGCAGGACCAGTTCGAAGTGCATTACCAGCCCATCATCCGCCTGTGCGATGGCACCATCGAGCGGGCCGAGGCGCTGTTGCGCTGGCGCCATCCGCTGCGCGGCTTGCTGCTACCCGCCGATTTCATTGGCTTTGCCGAGGCCAATGGCCTGATCATCGATATCGGCGAATGGGTGTTTCGTCAGGTCGTGCGCCAGGCGCGCCAGTGGCAGGATGAGCATGGCGCCATGATCCAGATATGTATCAACAAGTCGGCCGTGGAATTTCGCTGCGACGCCGCGCTGTACCAGGATTGGGGCAACGCCCTGGCGCGCGCGGGCCTGGCGCCGGGCGCCATCGTCATCGAAACAACGGAAGCCGTGCTGCTCGACGAGGCGCGCCAGGTGACGGATCGCCTGCGCCAGTTGCGCGCCATGGGCCTGGCGCTGGCGCTTGACGACTTTGGCGCAGGCAACATCTCGCTGGCCTGCCTGAAACGGGGCGATCTCGAAGTGCTCAAGCTCGACTGCTCGCTGGTGCGGGATCTGGGGCCGGGAGACGCTGCGCTGGCCGTATGCGTGGCCATCATCAGTCTGGCGCAGCAGCTGGGCCTGACAGTGGTGGCGGAAGGCGTGGAAACGGCCACGCAGCGTGACTTGCTGCGGGCCGCCGGTTGCGATTATGCGCAGGGTTATGTGTTTTCAGGCGCGGTGCCTGTCGAGCAGCTGAGCGCAATGCTGGCCGCGGGCCGGCGTTTTTAATCCAGGCCCAGCAGCGCGACGACTCGCTCGCGGCTGATGCCGACCAGCGCCGAGCTGATCGCCAGCAGCGACTCATAGCCGGGCTGGCTGGCCTTTTCCGTGAAGTTTTCCGCCAGGGTATCCATGCTGACGTGCACTTGTACCGGTTGCGCGCGGGCCACTCGTCCCGTCGCTTGCGCCATGGCCAGGCTGACGGAGCTGCGCGCCGCCTGCAACCGCGCCAGCGCCTGCACCACTTGCTGCAAGGTGGCGCGCAGGGCTTCCGTGTCGCCGGTATGCCATTCTTCCGGGGCGATGGCGGCCGGTTCCGCATCCGTGCGCACGCGGCTCATCTGGCCGGTCGGGTAGCGGATGCCGCTGCCGCGCACGGACAGGCTGTCGCGCACGTTGGTCCAGGCCGCTTCCGATGTGCTGAACACCAGTTCGCCATTTTCGCCCAGCTTGACGCCGATGCCGGACGGCATCAGTGCGCGGTCGAAGCGCGAGACGATTTCATTCTGGCTCAGGCCAGGTTCGATATTCACCGAACGCAAGGCCTGGTTCGCGCCGCCGACGGAAAAGGCCAGCACTTCCTGCGGGCCTTCCTGCAGGCTGGCCATGGTCAGGCCGCGGATGCTGAAGTTCTGCTGCGCCGCCTGCGGGCTGGTATAGCTGAGCTGTGCGTCGAGCGAGCCGCCCGAGGCGCTGGCGCGCTGGCGCCAGGTATTGCTGAACTGGCGTACCCTGGCCTCGACTTGTCCTTCGCGGCCCTGGCGCGCGGCCAGCTTGGCCGCCAGTTCGCTTTTCAGCGCCTGCAACTGGCTGCTGCTGCGTTCCAGATAGTCGAGGGTTTGTTGCGCGTTAGAAATTTCCCCCTGCAACTGGTGATCCCAGTTGCTCAGGCCACGCTGCAGGTTCGCCGTTGAACCCCTCGCTGCAGGCGCCTCGCTGCGCGCGCTGGCGCTGCCTTTGACCGCGGCGGACGCGTCATCGACGACGCGCGCGGTGCCGGCGCCTTTGGCATTGACGCCGGAAGAGGAGGAGGTCTGAACGATTTGCATGATGGTCAGAGAAGATCAAACAGGGAAATGGTGCCAACCTTGGCGTAGGCTTTATAGGTTGCCTGCAGGGCCGTCTGGTAGCCGGTCAGTTCAATGGCGGCCGCGCCCATGTCGGTCTTTTTCAGATCGGACAAGGCCATGTTGTTCGACAGCGATACATTGGCCAGGTTGCCGGAGAGCGTGGTGAGGATGTTTTGCGCGCCGCCAAAGATGGCGATCTTGCCGGAAAGTAAATCCATGCCATCATCGGTGCCATCGAGCGCCGCGCCCACCACGCTGCGCACTGCTGGATCGTTCGGGCTGACGCCAGGCACGCCCAGCGTGGTGATAGCCTGGTCGATCTTGTTCAGCCATACTTGCAGCTTGTCCACGTCGACGTTGGCCGCCTGCGTCACGCCATTGCCCACCACCACGGTTTGCGTGGCGGTGTTGCCGTTGTAAGTGTAGCGCAAGCCGGGGGCCGCGGCGGGATTGAAAGCGATGGCCGGCTTGTCGGTATCCGTGCCGGAAAACATGTAGCGGCCTTCCTGGTCCTTCAGGTTGGCCGTGTACAGCACGCTGTCGCGCATGGCGATCAGCGATTGCGTCATCGCATTCAGGTCGTCCGGCGCATTGCTGCCGTCGGCGGCCCACACCAGCAGGTCGCGCACCTGGCCCATGTCGGTGACCATGCTCGACAGGTAGTTTTCATTTTTCAGCAGGCGCACTTTCACCGTGGCGATATTGTCCTGGTATTGCGCGACCATGGCTTGCTCGCGCGTCAGGCGCGAAATGCGCACGTTGCCGATCGGATCGTCCGATGGCAGCTGGATGCGCAAGCCCGAGGACATTTGCTGGGTCAGGTAATTGATGCGTTCCTGATTTTGCTGAAGAGAAATATTAATCAGCGATTGGTACTGGCTGCTGGCGACACGCATGCTCTTCTCCTTAACCCATCATTTGCAAAGTGGCATCAAACAAGGTATTCGCCACGGAAATGACTTTCATGTTTGCCTGGTACATATTCTGGAATTCGACCAGGTTCATCGCTTCCTCGTCCTTGTTCACGCCGCTGGTGGACTTCCAGTCGTCGATGGCTTGCGCGCGCACCGTGTTGGACGTCTTCAGCAGGGCCTGGTTCTGCTGGCTGTAGATAGCCAGCTTGCCGACCAGCTGCGTATCCGCATCGCTCATCAGGACGGAACCCACCCAGCTCACATTGATCGATTGATTCTTGATATCGATCAATTTCTGCAAGTTGCCGCTGTCGCCGGCCGCGCCCGTCAGCGACAGGGCCAGGTCCTTGGCGTTGAAGCCGGGAGTAATGCTCAGCTTGCCATTCGCGTAGGCCAGCAGGGGAGTGCCGTTATTGCCAGGAGGCGGGGCCATGGTCGTGCCCAGTGCCAGCTGCGCGTTGACCTTGCTGGTCAACTGGGTGGCCATGTCTTGCAGCGACTGTTGCAGCGGTTTCAGGGTATTTCTCTCGAATTCGCCCAGGCCGCCCATCTGGCCGCCGATGGCGACCAGATCGAGGGTGTACGAGGACTTGGCGAAATCAAGGCTCAGGGTTTGCTCGCCCGTGTTCGTCATGTTGCTGGTCAAGGTGCCGGCCAGGCTGCCGATGACCAGCGGCTGGCCCGATTTCAGCGAGATATTGCGCGAGCCGTCCGGCTGGTCGAGGACGTCGATGCCCATTTGCGCGGCCAGGCCATCGATCAGCTGGTCGCGCGCATCCATCAGCGATGACACGTTCGTGCCCGAGGCCGCGGAGGTGCTGATGCGCTGGTTCAGTGCGGCGATATTGGCCAGGGTGGTATTGGCTTGCGGCACGATCGCTGCGCGTTGTTGCTGCAGCGACAGCAGCTGGTTGCCCATCACGGTGCTGATGCTGTTGAAGCGCTGCGACATGGCGTCGGCCGAGGTGATGATCTGCTGGCGCAGCGGTGTCGAGGTCGGGTCGACGGCCGAGGCATTGAGCGCAGCGAAGAAGCCGTCGATGCCGTTGCTGATGCTGGAGGCATCGTCGCCCATCACGCGCTCGAGCTGCGTCAGGTAAGGCTGGGTCTGCGAACGGGCGCCCTGGTCGGACGCGGCACGCCACATTTGCTGGCTTTTATAAGCATCGGCAAAGCGCAGCAGGGCGGACACTTCCACGCCATTGCCGGCCGAGCGTACGCCGGCGGTGGCGCCAAGCGAAGACAACAGCACGCCTTGACGGGTGTAGCCCGCCGTTTGCAGGTTGGCGATGTTCTGGCTGGCCGCATTCAGTGCGGCCTGGGCGGCGATGCTGCCTGACAATGCATTGCTGATGATGCTCATTGGGCAAGTTTCTTTCGTGAAGAGTGTGGCGCGTGCGGGTGGGCAGGCCTTGAATCGTTGTTACCTTGTACAGGCGACGCTTCAGACGGTTTTATTAAGCGGCGCTGCAATATTGTCGGTCTTGACAGTGCTTTTGGCTGCCACGGGCGCGTTGGCCGCCGGCAGCAACTGGCGCAGAATGGCGTCGGCGATGCCGAAGGCGCGCTGGCCGGCCATCTTGTCGGCTACCAGGTTGTCGGCCATTTCCAGCATGTCGCTGTTGACGGGGTCCTTGAAGACGCTGTCTTCGCCGGCCATCTCGCGCGTGCCCGAGCGCATCTGGCGCAGCATGTGCGAGATGAAGAACGCTTCGAACTTGACGGCCGCCTCGGTGGCCTTGGCCGCATAGCGGGGATCGGCCGGCGTGGCCGCCGCAGGAGACTTGTCGTCGAGCGCCGAGGGCAGGGCGCTGCTGCTGTCATTGATATTGATCATCAAATTACCACCAGTTCGCCTTCGATGGCCCCGGCTTGATCCAAGGCTTGCAAAATTGCCATGATATCATCGGGCGAGGCACCCAGGCTGTTGACCACGTCGATGATCGATTGCAGCTTGGCGCCGGCCGGCCATTTGAACATATTGCCGTTGCCCTGGTCGACCGACACTTTCGATTGCGGCGTGACGGTGGTCTGGCCGCGGCCGAACGGCGCCGGTTGGCTCACTGCCGAGCTTTCGGAAATGACGACTTTCAGCGAGCCGTGCGTGACGGCGGCCGCCTTCACGCGCAAGCCTTCGGCGATGACCACGGTGCCGGTGCGGGAATTGAAGACCACTTTCGGCGTATCGACGCCCACATCGACGGACAGCGCTTCCAGTTTGGCCATGAAGGCCACGCGCTGGGTCGGGTTTTCCGGCGCCAGCACTTCTACGCTGGTGGCGTCGCTGGTGGTGGCGACGGCGCCAAAGCGGCGGTTGACGGCTTCGACGATATTGATCGCCGTTTCGAAATGCGGGTGGCGCAAGTTCAGGGTGACGGTCGGTTTGGTCGAGAAATCGCTGAGGATTTCGCGCTCGATATTGCCGCCGTTGGGGATGCGGCCCGAGGTGGGCGTGTTGACGGTAACGGACGAGCCGCTCTTGCCGGTGGCGTTCAGGCCGCCGACGACGACGTTGCCTTGCGCCAGCGCATACGTTTCATTGTCGGCCGCGCGCAACTGCGTCAGCAGCAAGGTGCCGCCGCGCAAGCTTTTCGCATCGCCCAGGGACGACACGGTGACGTCGATGGCCTGGCCACGGCGGTATCCTGGAGGAAACACGGCGCTGACCATGACGGTGGCGACGTTCTTGCTTTTCGATTCGGCGCCGTCCGGCATTTTGACGCCGAACTGCTTGAGCATGTTGACCACGGACTGGCTGGAAAACTTCACCTGGGTGGTGTCGCCGCTGCCGTTCAGGCCGACGACGAGGCCATAGCCGACCAGCGGGTTGTCGCGCACGCCCTCGATGCTGACCAGGTTGCGCAGCACTTGCGCGGCGCTGGCGGGCAGGGCAAAGCCGGACAGCGCAGCGAGCATGGCTGCCAGGGGCAGGGCGGAACGAAATTTCATGAGCTCACCTTAAAACGGCATCCATGGGCCGACGAAGAAGCGCGTCAGCCAGCCTGGTTTGTTGGCTTCGGCCAGGGTGCCCTGGCCGGAATAGGCGATCTGCGCATTGGCGATGCGCAACGATGACACCTGGTTGTTGGAATCGATATCGGCCGCGCGCAGGTAGCCGCGCAGGCGCACGAATTCCTCGCCCTGGTTCAGGGTCAGGGTTTTTTCGCCCTGCACGCGCAGCAAGCCGTTCGGCAGCACTTCCTGCACGATCACGGTGATGGCGCCGGACAGTGCGTTTTGCTGCGTGCTGGTCGAGTCGCCGGCGAAGTTGCGGTCGGCCGACAGGTCGATGCCCGTCTTGGGGAAAGTCTTGCCGAGGATGTTGGCCGCCTGCACGCCGACGGACGAGCCCTTGTTGAACGAGGTGCCCGCCTTCTTGCTGGCCTGCGTGGTTTCCTGCAGGGCCACCGTGACGACGTCGCCCACGCGGAAGGCGCGGCTGTCGGAAGTCAGGGCCAGTCCCGCGTCAGGATTGAAGACGCCGCCCGCGATGCCGCCGCGCGCAGCGCTGCGCGGCGCCACGGGCAGCGGCGTATCGGAAAAGCTGGGCGCCAGAGGGGCCACCGGCTGGCTGGCGCAACCGGCCGCCAGGATCAGCAGCAGCGCCGCTCCGGCTTTCAGTGCGGCCTTCATCAACGTGCCGCTTGCGCCAGGTATTGCAGCATATTGTCGGCGGCCGACAGCACCTTTGTGTTCATTTCATAGGTGCGCTGGGCTGCGATCATGTCGACCATCTCTTCGACCACTTGTACGTTCGAGCCTTCCAGCGCGAACTGTTTCAGCTTGCCCAGGGCGCCTTCGCCGGGACGGCCTTCCGTCGGTGTGCCGCTCGATGCCGTTTCCTGGAACAGGTTTTCACCGAGTGCCAGCAGGCCGGTCGGGTTGACGAAGCTGGAGAGGTTCAACTGGCCCAGTTCAGTACCGGCGACATTGCCCGGCACGGTGGCCGTGACCATGCCGTTTTCACCGATGGTGATGGCCGTGGCGTTGTTCGGCACGGTGATCTGCGGCACCAGGGGCAAGCCCTGGGCGTTGACCATCACGCCGTTTTCATTGATGCCCAGCTGGCCGGCGCGCGTGTAGGCTGCCTCGCCGTTGGGGCGCAGCACTTGCAGGAAACCGTTGCCGGTGATGGCGACGTCGAATTCGCGGCTCGTCGTTTGCAGGCTACCGGTGGTAAACACCTTTTGCGTGCCGACCATGTGGGTACCGTTACCCAGCTGTACGCCCGAGGGCGAGAGGGTATTGTCGGCGCGCTGTGTGCCCGGTTGCTGCTCGACCTGGTAAAACAGGTCTTCGAAGACGACGCGGTCGCGCTTGAAGCCGACGGTGTTGACGTTGGCCAGGTTATTCGCGATGGCTTGCAGTTTGGCATCTTGTGCCTGCACGCCGGTCTTGCTGATCCACATTGCTGGATTCATGGTTTACTCCTGATAATTGGTTGGCGTTGGGCTTAAGCGCCCAGCAGGCGGTTACCGGATTCCGTCATGGAATCGCTGGCCTTGAAAATTTTCATCTGCATCTCGAAACTGCGGTTCAGGCTCATGGTGGCGACCATTTCCTCGACGGCCGAGACGTTGCTGCCTTCCAGGTGGCGGTCGCGGATGCGTACCGCCGGATCGGCTTGCAAGTCTTCGCCGCCGCGCGCCACGATCAGGCCCGCTTCGTTCTTGGTCAGCTCGCCCGCTTCCGCGTTGACCAGCTTGAGCTTGTCGACCGTCTGCATCTGCGCGGTGCCCGGCACCTGGATGGAAATCGTGCCATCGCCGCCGATCGACAGGCTGGTGTGTTCGGGTATCGTGATCGGTCCGCCTTCGCCCAGCACGGGCCGGCCATTGATGGTCAGCGCGCCCGTTTCATCGAGATCCATGGCGCCGGCGCGCGTGTAGGCTTCGCCGTTTTGCCACTGTACCGCGAGAAAGCCGGGGCCCGTGACGGCCACATCGAGTTCGCGTCCCGTTTCCTTGATGGCGCCCGTGCGCGTACCGATGGCGCTCGACTGCGTCTGCGTCATGTGGCGGTCGTCGTAGCCATAGCCGTTTTGCAACGGCTGGGCGGTGGACACCTCGAGGTTGGCGCGAAAGCCGCCCGTCTCGATGTTGGCCAGGTTGTTGGCGTGTACCTGCTGTGCCCGCAGGGCACGGTCGGCCCCGCTCATGGCGGTATAAATCAGCGCATCCATTGCTTTTTACCTTTGCGTGGTGGCGATTACAACGCTTGCATCAGCGATTGCAGCATGGCGTTCTCGGTCGAGATGACCTTCGAGTTCGCCTGGTAGTTACGCTGCGACGTCATCAGACCCACCAGTTCGGAGGTGATGTCGACGTTCGACTGTTCCAGCGAGCTCGTCACCAGTTTGCCGGCCATGCCGACGCCCGGGCGGTCATAGATGGCGGTGCCGGAGGTGGTCGAGGCGACCCAGCTGGTATCGTTGACGGCCGTCAGCGCGCCTTCGTCGGGGAAGGTGGCCAGGGCGATCACGCCGATGCTTTGCTTCTGGCCGTTCGTGTATTTCGCCACGACGGAGCCGTCATCGGCCAGTTCCACGCCCGTGTAGGTGCCCGAGGCATAGCCGTCGGCGCGGTCGGTCGAGGTGGTCGATTCGCCCGCGAACTGGGTCGTGCCCGTGTAGTCGATGGCGATCGACAGCGGCGCGGCGCCGGTCGGCGTGCCCAGCGCCAGCGTGACCGGCGCGGTCATCGTCAGCTTGCCGGAGGTGTCGAACGTCATGCTCGTCACCAGCGCCGGCGCTGGTGCCGGCCCTGGCAATGTCACATCGACGTTGTCCAGGGTGTAGTGCACGTCGACGCCCGCTGCCGTCTTGACGAAGTACTGGCCCAGCGAGTGCTTGGCGCCCAGCGAATCGTAGATGATCGAGGACTTGGCGCTGTTGTAGCTCAGTTCGTTGGTCTTGTTGAAGGGCACGGCCTTGATGGGCCATTCGGACGACATGTTGGCGGCATACGCCAGCTTGGTCGACGCCTCGGCGGGAATCTGGCCCGTCGGAATGAGCATGTCGCCCAAGGTACCCAGCGTGGTGCTGCCCTTGACGGCGGCATAGCCTTGCACCAGGCGGCCGTTCGAGTCGATCAGCTTGCCGTCATTGCTGGCTGAAAAGATGCCGACCCGGCTGTAGCTCATGGTGTTTTGCGCATCGCGCGCGACGAAATAGCCGCGGCCATCGATGGCCGCGTCGAGCGCGCGGCCCGTGTTCAGCACGCCGCCGTTGAGCGACATGCTTTGCGTGATCGAGCCGATTTCCGTGCCCGTGGCGCGCGAACCGGCGTACATGGCCGAAAAGTTGGCGCGGCTGCTCTTGAAGCCGTAGGTGCCGGCGTTGGCGATATTGTTACTGGTGCTGTTCAACTGTTGGTTGATGGACTGGATACCGGACAGGGCGATGTCGAAACTCATGTTGACTTCCTTTAGTGAAGGACGAGATTAGTGTGCAGGGAGCGAAGGGGCGGGCGGATCAGGCCGTCTTGCCGTTAAAGCCAGTGATCGCGCCAGGGTTGACTTCGCCCAGGTTCGACACGCTCAGTATCATGCTGCCGCCGGACGACAGGCGCACGCTGTTGAGTTTGCCTGCGATGTCGACCGATGGCTTTTCGGTGCCGCTGGTGCTGACCTTCATGCTGTAGGTGCCAGCAGGCAAGCCCAAGGCCACGGGATCGATGGTGAACGGCACCGTGCCCGGCGCTTTGGCGCCCAGTTCGATCTTGTATTCCTTGTCGTCCAGCCCTTTCAGGGTGACGGTGGTCTTGGTGGTGCTGGCGGCCAGCGCGATGGTGCCGCTGACCTTGCTCTTGTCGAGCTGCACCGTTTCGCTGTTGACCATGACTTCCGAGCCCACTTGCGCGCCCAGGGCCAGCACTTGCATCGATTGCAGCACGCTGGCATTGGCGCTGGTCAGCGCCGACAGGTTTTGCATCGCTTCCGTTTGTGCCTGCTGCGTCAATTGATTGACGAACTGGCTCGGATCGGTCGGTGCCAGGGGATCCTGGTTCTTGATCTGCGCGACCAGCAATTTGGTGAACATATCCTGGGTGGCATTGCTTTGCGACTTGACGGCATTGCTGCCGCTGTTGCTGCCGCTGGTGTTGTTTGTAAAGAGATTGGTTTCCATGGATTATGCTTCACCTAATTTGAGGAGCGATTGCTGCATCGACTTGATGCGGCCCAGAACTTCGACATTGGTTTCAAAGGCGCGCGACGCCGACATCATGTCGGTCATCTCGGCCACCTGATTGACGTTGGGGTAGAACACCATGCCGTCGGCATTGGCCATCGGGTGGCCTGGCTCATACACTTTGCGCAGCGGCTCGTCGCTTTGCACCACGTCGAGGACCTGTACCCGTCCACCGGCGCCGCTGGCGCCTGGGCCGTCCATCACGGCCGCAAACACGGGTTTGCGCGCGCGGTAGGTTTCGCCTTCGGAACCGGCAACGGAATCGGCATTGGCCAGGTTGCTGGCGATGGTATTGAGGCGCACGGTTTGCGCCGCCATCGCCGAACCGGCGATCTTGGAAATATCCTGGAAGCTCATGCTGATCCTTATTGTCCGGAAATGGCCTTGGACAGACCCTTCAGTTTCATGTTGACGAAAGTCAGGCTGGTCTGGAAGTCGGTGGCATTCTGCGAGAACGCCGCCTGCTCGACGCCGATTTCGACGGTGTTGCCGTCGCGGCTAGGGTGGTAGGGGACGCGGTACAGGGCGCTGGCATCGTCATCGGTCGACAGCAGGCCGGCCTCGTTGTCCTGCAACTGCTGCAGGGCGCTGCCGAAATCCATGTCCATGGCCTGGAAGCCGGGCGTGTTTTCATTGGCGATGTTGGCGGCCAGTACGCGTGTACGGTCGGCACGCAGCGCGAGTGCATCGGCGTGCACGCCCAGCGCATCCTTGAAATTAATCCCCATGGTCATCCTTTGTGTTGAATTCGTTCGTGCTTTTTGCGGTTCGGGCTAGAAAACAGGTAGTGCAGAGGTAAAATCCCAGCCAGGTCATGTTGACGCATGGTAAGGTCATGCCGCTTCAGTATCTTTGATTAAGGTTAGCAATGATTTACTTTGAGAACTATTCCGTGATGTGGAACAAGGCGCAATGTCGTCACCTACTGTTGCCAAGCCTATTTTTACTGACCAGCCTATATAGTAGTGCAGGACGCGCAGAATTGCCAGCCGACAATATATTTTCGCGTGTGGAACAATTGGCGCGGGAGCAATTAACACGGCAAGCAGCCTCGGCGGGGCTGCTGGAACCGCAGTTCCAGGTGACCGTGGTAAAAAGCACGCGCCCCGTGCCGGCGTGCGCGGCGCCCGTCGCGCTGGAAACGGCGGACAGCCGTTCGGCGCAGCGCATGCGCTTTGTGGCGGTGTGTCCTGGAAGCAACGGTTGGCGCTATGAAATGCTGGCGCGCGGCAGCATCACGGCCCAGGTGGCTGTCACCACCGTCCCCGTCACGGCGAATACGCCGTTGCAAGCGGGCGACGTGACCCTGGCGCGGCGCGACGTGACGATGGTGCCCGACAGTATTGCTTCCTTGCCCGGCGCCGTCGGTCTGTCGAGCCGGCGCAGCTTGCGTGCTGGCGAAGTGTTGCGAGAGGGACAACTGGCATCACCCGTGTTGATCAAGCGGGGCAGTGCGGTGAATATCGTGGCGCGCAAGGAGCAGGTGGAAGTGAGCATGGCCGGCGAGGCGATGGATCCGGGCGCGCTGGGCGAGGTGATTCGCGTGCGCAACGCCACCAGCGGCACGGTGATACGTGCCAGGGTGGTCGATGCGGGCGTCGTGGAACCGGCCGATATTCCCGGCCGTTAAGGAGTATCAGTCTGCGGCGGCCGTGCGCTGCAGACGTGTCGCCAGCTGCGTCAGCTTGGCGGCGTAGTTGGGATCGGTGGCGTAGCCGCCGCGTGCCAGACCTTGCGCGAACGCACCCGCATCGGCACCCGTGTTCAGGGCGGCGCGGTAGCGCGGGTTGTCGAGCAATACCTGCGCATAGTCGCGGAAGGCGCTGGCCTGGTCCGGGTAGCTGCGGAAACGCTCGGTTTTCTTCAGGGCCGTGCCGCTGCCCGCCTCGTATTCTGTGGTGACATTGCTGGCCACGTCGCCCTGCCATTTGCCGCCGGCCTTGATGCCGAACAGATTATTCGTGTCCGCACCCGTGCCCTGGCGCAGCGGACGCTGGCCCCAGCCCGATTCCAGCGCCGCGTGGGCGGCGACGATTTCCGGCGCCACGCCCAGGCGCGCGCCCGTTTCTTGCGTCCACGGTTTGATCGAGGCGAGGAATTGCTGCTGCGTTTCGCCGATCTCGCCGCCCTGGCTGATGCTGCCCAGCACATTGACGGGCTGGCTTTGCTCCAGGTAGGCGCGGCCTTGCGGGTTCAGGCTGGTGGCGTTGCCGCCGCCCTGTTCGATGAAGCGGGCCACTTCGCCCTGCACTTGCCGGAACACGCTGCTGAAGCTGCCGATGGAGCCCGTGGCGTCGGTGGCGCGCATATTGCTTTGCACGGCGGATGTGGCTGCCGTCGATGGCGTTGCCGCCGTGGCGCGGGTGGTCAGGAAATCAGCCTGGCGCATAGGTATCTTCCTCGCCATGCAGCACGCGCTGCATGATGCTGTACTGCTCTGTTAATAAATCGCTGTTGCGGGCGTTCAGGCGCTTGCATTCAAGCACCATCTGCTCGAGCGCGGCCCAGTCGCGCTCGGCGGTGGTGCGTGCGCTTTCTTGCAACAACGCAAACAATTGTGGCATATCGCCTTGCGGGCCCAGCAGGGCAGTGACGAGGCTGACCCGCTGGCGGCGGCGCGCATCGAGCGGCTCGACGGCGGCGATGACCTGGTCGGCCAGTGCCGTCAGCTGCGCGCTCTGGTGGTGCAGGGTGGCCTGGAATTGCTCTTCCAATAAGGTGTGCAGGGCGGCATAGCCGGCGCGGTCGTCCGCCATGCCTTGCAATACGCGGCGCATGGCTTCCTGGCGCGTGATGCCCTTGCGTGGCGCGGTCACGATTCGCCGCCGTGGAAACGCTGGATCAGGCCTGCCAGTTTCGACGGATCGAACGGCAATTCGCCCTTGGCCAGCGCATCGCGCAGCATGGCCACACGCTCATGGTCGATTTCGGGCATGGCGCGCAGTGCGGCCATGGCCGGTTGCAGCACGGCCGATTGCAGTTCCGCGCCGGCCGAGGAGCCGCCCATGGCGCCAGCGGCGCCCGCGTTCTCGGCGATCGCCTCGGCTGGCGCGACGGCGCTGCTGCGTACGGCAGCGCCGGTATTGCCGGAGGAGATTTTCATACGTTGTCCCTTGCCCTTAATTTGCATGCTCATCCCGCTCCTTCTTGGCGGGCAGGCCCAGTTTCTCGCGCAGGCGCTGCAAGGTGCCCGCATCCGGTTCACCCACTTGCAACTCTTCGCCCTGCGCCTTTTGTCCGGCCATGCCGAACATGGCGGCGATGCTGTCAGCCTGGCCACGCGTCAATATTAACAGTTCGATGCGGCGGTTGATGCCGGCGCTGGCATTTTTCACGTCCAGCGGCGCGCGGTCGGCCATGCCGACTACTTGCAGCACGCTGTCAGGACTCATGCTGCCGATCAACAATTGCGCGCGCGCCGACATGGCGCGGTTGGCCGACAGGGTCCAGTTCGAAAAGCCTTCATAGCCGGTATTGGCGTATTGCATCGAATCGGTGTGGCCGACGATCAGCATCTGGTTTTCCATTTGGGCAAACACGGGGCCCATCTGGCGCAGCAGCTTGCGGAAACGGTCGGTCGGCACGGCGCTGCCGCGCACGAACATGCCTTGCTTGTCCGTATCGTGCAGCATGACGCGCAAGCCGTACGGCGTGATCACCGACTGCAGGTTGCTCTTCAATCCCGCTTCGTCGCTGAGCTTGTCGAGCGCGCGCGACAGGGACAGCAAGTCTTCCGGCGACTGGTAGCTGACCTTGGTCTGATTCGGCGGGGCGGAGCCAGCCTTGCCATCCTGCATCTGCTTGCCTTCCGTGCGCGTGTCGCCCGTGCCCTTGCGGGGCATGGGGAAGCGCTCGATCAGGCTGCCGCGCGGGCCGCCTTTCTGTTCCGGCATGACGCCCTGGCCTTCGCCCTGGCGGCTGCCTGCCGACGCATCCATCATGATTTCCTTCATCGCCTGCTGCTCGCGCGCGGCCATCAGCCACAGCACGAGGAAGAGCGACAGCAGGGCCAGGCAAAAGTCGGCGAACGCTACTTTCCAGGCGCCGCCATGGCCATCGTCATCATGCTTGCGACCGGCACGCTTGATGATGGCCTGTTCATGTTTCTCATGCGGCTTTAGCACGGCGGCCTCCCCGGCCTTGGCCTTGCTCTTGTTCGGCGCCGCCATCTTCCAGCGCATTGATCCAGCTTTCCAGCTGGGCGAAGCTCGGCTTGATGTTCAGCTGCACCAGACGGCGGCCCGCATCGATGGCCAGCAGGGGCGGCTTGCCCGCCACGTGCGTGACCAGCACGACCTTCACGCATTCCATGGTCGAGCCTTCCTCGCCCACCAATTGCTTCATCATGTTGCACATCGGATCGAGCACGCCGTAGCAAAAGAAGATGCCGATGAAGGTACCGACCATGGCGGCGCCCACTTTTTCCGAAATTTCCGCCGCATCGGCGCCGTCGGCCACGGAATTCATGGCCATCACGATGCCGAGAACGGCGGCCAGGATACCGAAACCAGGCATGGCTTCTGCGATCTTGTGCAAGGATTTCGACGGTTGCAGCAATTCGTCGTGGATGGCTTCCAGTTCCTGCTCCAGCACGCCTTCGAGTTCGTGCGCGTTGATCTTGCCCATCGCCATCAAGCGGAAGTTGTCGACGATGAAGGCCAGCAGCTTTGGCTCTTCCAGCACCAGCGGATAGCGCTGGAACAGGGCGCTTTCGCGCGGCGCCTCGACGTGGGCGTCGAGCGCCTTCAGGCCGCCGGCGGCCGTTTGCAGCAGTTCATACATCAGCAGCAGCAACTGGCGCTGGAATTCCGAGCCTTGCTTCTTGTGCGTGACGATCTTGCGCATCTGGTGCAGCATTTCACCGAGTACATGCTTGGGGTTGCCCAGCACCAGCGCGCCGACGGCGGCGCCGATGATGATGATCAACTCGACCGGTTGCCAGATCGCATGGACGGTGCCGCCCATCAGGGCGAAGCCTCCGAATACACACCCCATCACGATTAAGATACCGATAATTACCATGTCAACTGCCTTTCTGCGTCATTGTGCTGCGTCAATTTGATGGGTGTTGCTGAAACTAGTGCTGAAACTTATGCGTCTTGCAGCATGGCTTTCATCTTGCCCAGCGCCGTCTTGTTGAGCTGGCAGACGCGGGCGTCGCTCAGGTCCAGCACGGCGGCAATTTCTTTGTAGCTCAGTTCGAATTCGTAATACATCTGGATTACGCGCTGCTCGCGTTCGTCCAGCGTGCGCAGCGCCTGTTCCAGGCTGCGCCGCACCATCAATTGCTCTTCCGGGCTCGGGGCGCTGTCCGCTTGTCCCAGGCTTTCCTGCAGCACTTCGTCAAAACTGGCGATCAGCTCGGCGTTTTCCGCCAGCTGGTACTCCTGGAAGGCTTCCGGCGTCAGTTTCAGGGCCGCCATGATTTCCGCGTCCAGCGGCTCGCGCCCCAGGCGCCGGGTCAGGGCGCGCACGCTGTCGCGCAGGCGGTGGCTTTCCTGGCGCACGGCGCGCGGACGCCAGTCCTGGCGGCGCAGTTCATCGAGGATGGCGCCGCGGATGCGCAGGCTGGCATAGCTGCCGAACGACTGGTCCGGCACGCCGTAGCGGCGCAAGGCTTCGAGCAAGCCCATCAGGCCGATCTGTTCCATGTCGTCGCGGTCGATGGCGCCCGACACCTGCGAATTGAGCTGGCGCACGATGCGTTTCACCAGCGGGGAGTACGCCACCAGATGTTGTTGCTCTTCAGCAACGCTGAGCACGGCCGCGCAAGCGCTGGCGGCGGCATATTCGCCGGCGCCATACGCTTCCTGGTATTGCTCTACATAGGCCAAGGGATCTCCCACTAGGTCGTCTGGCGTGTCGGCTTATTCAATGATCAGCTTGCCGACCATGACTTCGGTGAACGGCTTTTCCATCTGCTCGCGTTCATAGCTGACATTGAAGGCCTTGTTGATCTGCTCGGCAAATTGCTCCACCGTCATGGTCTGCGCCTTGTCCATCGGAAAGCTCGACAGGGTGCTGACGGCGATCGAGCGCATCAGCGGCAAGTGGTCCTTGGTCAGCTTTTCCTTTTCCTCGGTGGTGGCGATCACCAGGTCGGCCGACAGGTAATGCGTTTCACCTTCGCCGGGGCCGCGGCGCAGCATCACGATGACCTTGTCCAGCGTGATGAACTTGCGCGCCTTCTTGCCTGTGGCGGGGGGCGGGGCTTTCGCTTCGGCCACCTCGGCATGGCCGGCAACCGGCTTGGCCAGGTACCACATGGCGCCGCCAGCCGCGCCGGCGGCCAGGACGGCCACGGCGACAAAGCCGCCTATCAGTTTCATTTTCATATTCATCAGGCAGTTTCTCGCTCATGCATGGCGTAAGTGGTACCGGCTGTGCTGCCGTCGGACAGGGCGCGGCCCGGCTCGGCATCATCGTTCTGGCGGCCCGGTTGGCGCTGGCCGCGCGCATCGCCTTCGGCAAACGCCTGGGCGGCCGGGCTGCGCGGGGTGGCGCTGATATTCACGGCCACGTCGGTGTACTGGCGCTGCGCCAGGTCGCTGCGCATGTTTTCGCCGATGCCTTGCAGCTGGCGCAACACTTCCGAGTTCGACGCCGTGACGTTCACCTGCAGCGCGCCGGCTGTGTGACGGATGGAAATTTCAATGCGGCCCAGCATCGGCGGGTCGAGGCGGATCGTCGCGTGTTCGCTGTTGCGGCCGAGTTGCGTCTGCAGGCGTTCGCCCAGCGCTTCGCGCAACGGTTCCTGCCATTGCTGGGCAGGGCCGCTGAGCTTGATGGTGTCGCCGGCCGGGGGCGGCGTAGCCGTATTGGCGACCGCGCCCGTCAGGCCCAGGTTGGGCGTGGCTGGCGCAGGCGTCGCGGCGCCACGTTCGCCATCGCGCGCGGCAGGGGCCGCTGCGGCGGTCACCGGAGCGGCTTGCTGCAGCAGCGATTCGAACGGCTGTGCCGGTGCATTGCCTTTGGCGGCGGTCGCCGGGATGGCCGCTGCCAGCGGTTCACGCGTATCGCGGCCTGCCGGCTGCGCCGCTCCCTGTGCGGTGAGGGTGATTGCCGCCGGGTGCAGGCTGATGTTGAGTGCAGGGTTGGCTTGCGCCACATTCGCCTGCGCTTGTGTCTGCGCTTGCGCGGCGGCGCGTGCCTCGGCTGCGGCCGCGTCCGTTGGCGGCAGCAGCGTCACCGGCAAGCCGATGACGGGCGCGGCCATGGCTGGCAGGCTGTTGTCTGCCTGGCTGTCGCTGTCGCTATCCTTGGCGGGGGCGGGCGCGGGCGTGCCCGCATCGGCCGTTTCCACGGCGGTCACGTCGAGCACCTGCGCAAACAGGGGCAGGGCGGAGGGCGCGGCGCCAGTGCTGCCGTAGCCTGGCGTGCCGGGCAAGGCAGCGGCCTGTGCCGACGCTGGCGCCGGTGCGGATGCCGCAGTGGCGGCCGGTGCCGGAGCGGCCGGCGCCTTGTTGAAGTTCATGATCATGCTTGATTCCCGTCCGAGTCGTATTCGCCGAGCGCGGCGTAGGCGACCCAACCTTCCTTATTTGCCTGTAATGCACCCAGGTGTTGACCCAGGCGTTCTTTTTCCTCAGAGCAAATTTTAACCGCTTGCGCGTGAATTTTGCGCAATTGCAACAATTCTGTTTGTTCCAGCGCATTCCATGCGCCCCGTTCAGCCAGCAGCGGGATGTTTTTCGCCAGGCTGGCCGAGAGTTTTCCCATCGCTTCCCAGTCCGGCTGCGCGATCGCCGCGCTCAATTGCCGGCTCAGCTGCTGCAGCGCGGCGCGCCTAGGCATTGTTGGCCTGGACGCCCACCCAGCCGCGCTTGATGGTGGTCATCAAGGTCGTCACCTCGTCGATCAGGGTCGGGTCGAGCTTGATGCCGGCCGTGTACAGGCGCGCCACGCAATAGTCGTACAGGCGCGCCAGGTTGACGACCACTTCGCCGCCATTGTCGAAATCGAGCGAGCTCGACAGACCGTTGATGATCTGCGTGCATTTATCCAGGCTGACGGCCTTTTGTTCGTAGCGTTTGCCCACGATATGCCCGCGCGCGCGCGCCAGTTCTTCCAGCAGGCCGTCCGTCAGCACCAGTACCAGCTCGACCGGTGTGGCGCGGGCGGTCTGGGCATCCAGGTTGACGGCGTGGTAGTTGCCGTAAGCTTCATTGTTTAACATTATTGTATTCTCGCTATGTTAACTGTGGCGGCGCGGCAGGCACGCTCGCCTTAGGATTTATTGTTGCTGAACATGGCATCGAACATATCGGACGTCTTGCTCATTTGTTCCTGCATGACTTGCAGGCGCGTAAATTGATCGAGGAAACGTTTGTATGCCGTGTCATATTGGGCCGTGAGGCGCTCGCCGCTCTTGACCAGGCTTTTCTGCAGCTTCTCCGTGGCGGCCTGGCGCAGGGTGATCTGGCCCTTGGTGATATTGCTCCACTGGCCCAGTACCTTGTCCAGGCTACCGAGCACGCCGGCAGGGGCGGACAGGCTGTTGTTGCCAAAAAGCTTGTCGAGGCCCGTCGGGTTGTCGGCCAGTTTGGCCGTCAGCTTGGCGGTGTTGAGGCTGATTGTGCCGTCGCGCTGGGCCGTAATGCCGTAGGACACCAGCGATACGCCATTGACGTTCAGGCGCAGTGCATCGCCCATGCTGCTGCGCAGGGCATTCAGGCCGGAATCATGGGCGAAGATGCCCGCGCTAATCCCCTTTTCCGGGTTGCCGGGACTGGCCAGGCCATCCATCAGGCTTTTCAGCTTGTTGTAGGCATCGACGAACGCCTGCACGTTGGCGGCGGTGCCGCTGCTGTCCGTGGCCACAGTCAAGGTCACGGGCGCTTCTGCGGCACTCATGGCGCGGGTGAAGGTGATTTTCACATCCTGCACGTTGGTGAAGGTATTCGATGCTTGCGTGATGGCCGTGCCGCCGGGTTTGCCGCCCAGCCAGACGGTGGCGTCGTCAGCCTTGACGACTTCCTTGATGTTGGCCGGAGCGATCAGCGCGCCTTTCAGCGCGATATTGTCGACGCCGCTGGCGTCGAGCGTGGCGGCGTTTGCAATGCCCGTCGCATTCGACGTCAGTACCAGTTGCGCCTGGTTGTTGATGGTCACGATGGACGCGGTGACGCGCGAATTGTTCTTGCTGTTGCCATTGATGGCGGCAGCGATTTCCTGCGGTGTCAGTGTGCCGTTGCCATCCTTGTCGGCGGCGGCCAGGTCGATGTCGAGCGTGTTGTCGCCCACGCCATCGCCAATTTTGACTTTCAGCGTACCCGTGCCATCGGCCGTGTTGACGCTGCTCAGGCCGCCATACGACATCTGGCTGGCCGTGGCCAGTTTTTCAACGAAAAAGGAATAGGTGCCCGGCGTCGCATTGATGCCGGCCGTGGCAGAGCCGTAGCCGGCGGCCGGGAAGGTGGCGGACTGGCTCAGCACCGATTTGCTGCTGGTCATGCTCGACATGGCGCTCTGGAAGGCCGAGATGGCCGACTTCAGATTGCCCAGCGCCGTGCTGGTGTTGCTGGCCAGCGTGTTCTGTGCCTGCAGGGCTGCCTTTTGCGCAGCGACAGCCTTGGTCGCCAGTTTTTCAGACGTTGGGATCGGATCGTATTGCGGTGCGGTAATTACGTTTGCCATGCCAGACTCCTGAATAAAGGGATATACCGGTATAAGGCGACCCCCATTCCCGTTTTGTGAAGTTTTCCTGAAAGAAACTTACACCAACCTCATTTTACCTGCCCGCGGAACCAGAATTGCGTCGCCAGCTCGTCTTGCCGCTTGGCATCAACTCGGTGTTGCTCATTTGCAACATGCTTTTGTTTTTGCGTCAGCACCTGGTCCAGCACTTCGCGCTTGGCCCAGGCCGTATTCAGGGCGCGTTGCGACACGGCCATATTGGCTTCGTGCAGGTGCAAATCGGTACGGTGCTGGTCGGCCATCTGCATCACGGCTTGCTTGAAGTTGCCGCAGTTGACGGACAGGGCCAGGGGCAGGGCGCCGCTGGGGCCGCTATCCGTGTACAGGCCCGTCAGGCGCTCCAGGTTTTTCTGGTAGCGCTCGCGCACGGCCGTCTGCGCCGCCATTTCACCTTGCAGGCGTTCCACTTCGGTGCTGCGCAGGCCGACCAGGGTGGTCAGGTTGCGGATGGTATGCGCGTCGCTCACGTATGCTCCTAGGCCATGATCTGTTCAAGTTGTTCGATGCACGGCCCCATCGGCGCCTCTTCCTTGGTGCCCTGGCACAGGAAGGCTTCGATGGGCGCGTGCAACTGGACGGCGCGGTCGGTGATCGGGTCGGCGCCGGGCACGTAGGCGCCCAGCGGGATCAGGTCGCGCACGCGCGCATGGCGCGCCATCGATGCTTTCAGCGCGCGCGCCGCCTGCATGTGGGGCGGCGTGATCACCTGCGCCATGCAGCGGCTGATCGAGGCGGCGATGTCGATGGCGGGGTAGTGGCCCCGCTCGGCCAGTTCGCGCGTGAGCACGATGTGGCCGTCGAGAATCGCGCGCGCCGTGTCGACCACGGGGTCCTGCTGGTCGTCGCCCTCGGCCAGCACCGTGTAGATGGCGCTCATGCTGCCTTCCGGGTGGGCGCCATTGCCGGCGCTTTCCACCAGTTGCGGCAGGTTCGAAAAGACGGACGGCGGATAGCCGCGCGTGGCCGGCGGCTCGCCCAGGGCCAGCGCCACTTCGCGCAAGGCCATCGCATAGCGCGTCAGCGAATCGACCAGCAGCAGCACGTGCTTGCCCTGGTCGCGGTAATGGGCGGCGATCGAATGGCACAACTCGGTGGCCATGATGCGCATCAAGGGCGATTCATCGGCCGGCGCGATCACCAGCACGGCCTTCTTGAGACCTTCGGCGCCGAGCGACTTTTCCACGAATTCGCGCACTTCGCGGCCCCGCTCGCCGATCAGGCCGACGACGACGACATCGGCCACCGTCTGGCGCGTGATCAGGCCCAGCAGCACGCTCTTGCCCACGCCGGAACCGGCCATCAGGCCCACGCGCTGGCCCTTGCCCAGGGTCAGCATGCTGTTGATGGCGCGCACGCCCACGTCCAGCGGCTCGATCACCGGTTGTTTCTTCAGGGGATTGATTTTTGGCGGCGTGACTTCCAGCGTGTGTTCGCCACCGAGGCGGCCCAGGTCGTCGATCGGCTCGCCCAGGCCATTGACCATGCGGCCCAGCCACGATGGGCCGATCTGCAGGCTGGCCTTGTCGGGCAGGGGCAGTACGCGCGCGCCGGTGGTCAGACCGGTGGCTTTCTTGAACGGCATTAAATAGGACAGTTTTTCGCGAAAGCCGACGACTTGTGCATCGAGCCACTCGCCGCTCACAGTTTCAATTTGACAACGCTGGCCCGTGTGCAGGCGGCAGCCGGCGCTTTCCAGCAGCAGGCCGGACGCGCCGACCAGGCGGCCGGTCGGCGTCGCGACCGGGATATCGCCGATCTCGAAACTGCGCAGCGTGTCGGCGATCATGCAGGCGCGCCCTGGTCCGCGTGTTCGGCGGCCAGCGCCAGGTGGCTGCTGACTTGCTCCATGCAGGCCGACAGGCGCTGATGGCAGCCCGCGTCGACTTCATTGTCGCCCGCCTTGATGCGGCATTCGCCCGCGTCGAGGCGCGCGTCGGCGATCAGGTTCCAGCGCTTGGCGCGCTTCGGATCGAGTTCGCTGATGCGTTTCAATTCTTCCGGATTGAGGAAGACGTCGATTTCTTCGCGCGTGGGCGGCATCGAGGCCAGGGTCTCGTCGACCAGAGCCAGCAATTGCACCGGCTGCAACGCCAGTTCCGCGCGGATCACCTGGCGCGCCACCTTGGCCACCAGGTCGACCACTTCCTTGCGCTGCGCTTCGCGGTAATCGGCGCGCACTTTTTTCAGGTCGCGCAGGATAGCGTCGACGGGGCGCGCCAGGCGGTCCAGCGCCACCAGGGTTTCATTGCGGCCTTCTTCGCGGCCCTGCGCCATGCCGTCGTTGCGTCCGGTGTCGTAGCCGTCCTGCTGGCCTTGCACCAGGCCCACTTCGTAGCCGTCGCGCTGGCCCTGCTCGAAGCCTTCCGAGACGGACGCCTGCCACTGGCCATCCGTGTCCTCGTTGGAGGCACGCTGGCCGGCGGCGATGAATTGCGACAGGGGAGGGAAGCGATACGAGCGGAAGTGTTTCATTCGATCACCGCTTCGGCAAACAGTTGCACTTCGATCTCGCCTGCATCGGCGAGGCCCTTGACGGTGGCCATGATTTCCTGGCGCGTCTGTTCGATGCGCGACAGCGGCACGGGGCCGGAACGGCGCATCATGTCTTCGAAGCTCTGTGCCTGGCGGCGCGGCATGGTTTTCAGCACGGCGTCGCGGATCGACGGTTCCGCGCCCTTCAGTGCAATCGCCCACTGTTCCATCGGCACGTCTTCCAGGATGCGCGTGAGCGTGACATCGCTCTGCGTGGCCAGGATCAGGAAGTCGTACATGCTCAGTTCGATTTCCGAGACCACGTCCGGATCGTGTGCGCGCAGCAGTTCGACCAGCGCGGCGCGGTTGCCCGGCATGCGGTTGAGAATCTCTGCCGCCTGGCGGATGCCTTCCACGCTGGTGCTTTGCGTGTCGAGCGTGCCCAGGCAGCGGCCCACCAGTTCGTCGAGCTCGACCAGCAGGTCGCGGTCGATCTCGTCCAGGCGCGCCAGGTTCAGCAAGACCAGGTCGCGGCCTTCGACGGGCAGGGCGTCGAGGATCTGGCCGGCCAGCGCGGGCGGCAAAAAGGCCAGGAACACGGCTTGCATCTGCACGTGTTCGTTGACGATGTATTCGGCCAGCCATTTTGGCGAGGCCCACTGCAGGCGCGCCATTTTGGGGCGGATGGCGTCGCCGTAAATGTTGTTCAGCACGCTATTTGCGATATCGCTGCCCAGCGCCATGTCCAGCGAGCGCTTCAGGTAGCTGCGCGAGGCGCCATGCACGCCGCTTTGCTGGCGGTAGTCGTCGAAGAAGGTCTGCATCGCCGTTTTCACGGATTCGACCTTGATGCCGCTCATGCGCGACATCACTTGGGTGACTTCCAGCAATTCTTCGCGCGACAGGCAGCGCAGCACGTTGGCGGCCTGTTCTTCGCCGATGCTCAGCAGCACGATGGCCGCCTGTTCCACGGGATTCAGGCTGGCACTTTCGTACTCGGCGCCGTCGGAGGGATTATTGTTGTTGAGTTCGGCCATTTTTCTGCATCCATTGTTTGACGACTTCGGCGACACGCTCGGGTTCTTTTTCAGCCAGCACTTTCAGGTGGTCGACCATCACGTCGACCGCCGAGCCTGGTGGCGGCAAGTCATAGTTTTCCAGCAGCGGCACGACCGGCATGTTGCCGCCGGCGGACTCGCCTTCGAGCGCCAGCGGGCTGCCATTCACGCCCAGGGCTGGCGCGCCGGCAACGGCCGCGCCATTCGCGCCAGCGGCGCTGCTGCCGGCCAGGGCCATGGCGGGATCGATCTGCTTGAGCGCTGGCGGCGCCAGGCGCGTGGTCAGCAGACGCAGCAGCGGACGCAGGATCAGGAAGTAGCCGAGGATGGCGCCCAGCGCGTACAGCAGCCAGCTGCTGAAATCGACGACGGTGTCGCGCTCTTCCCACCACTGCGCCACGGGCGGCTTGGCCGGGAAGGCCAGCGCCGTCAGGCTCAGGCTGTCGCCGCGCTGGGCGTTGATGCCGAGGCCGCTGTTGAGCATTTTTTCGATATTGCCCAGTTCGGCAGGGGTCCAGCCGGTTTTCGGATTCGGTGCGGCGGCGCTGTTGAGGACCACGGCGACGCTGAGTTTTTCCAGACGGCCGCGGCTGCGCTTGATCTGCGTGATGCTGCGGTCGTAGGCGTACTGGCGCGTGGTGGCGTTCTTGCGGGCCGTGCCGTCGTCGGACGGTTTCGGTGCGCCATCGGCGGGCGCGGCGCCGGCGGCGTCGGCCGGTGCCGGCACGGCGGCCGCTGGCGGACGGTTCGACAGGCTGCCGGGAATGCCGGCCACGGTGCGGTTGCGTTCCTGCTCTTCGCGCATCGCTTCGCTCGTCACTTTCGGGGCTTCGCCGTATTTTTCCAGGGTTTCGTCCACGCGGTCGTTGTTCACGGCGGCCGTCACGCTGAGCTTGAAGTTGTCTTCGCCGATGACGGGACCGAGCAAGCCCGTGACGTTGCGGCGGATTTCATCCTGAAAACGTTTCGCGCCTTCATTGCCGGCGGCCGAGGCATCGAAGCCATCCGTCAGGTCGACGTGCGCGGACAGCAGGTTGCCGCCCTGGTCGACCAGGCTCACGCGCGTGGGCGCCAGGCTGGCGACGCTGCCGGCCACCATGTTGATGACGGCGGCGATCTGTTCCGGCGCCAGGGTGCGGCCCGGTTTCAGCGCCACGACGATGGAGGCGGACGATTTGTCGCCGTCGCTGGCGACAAACGATGTCGATTTCGCAATCGACAGATGGACGCGCGCCGAAGCGATCGCGTCCATCGTCATGATGCTTTGCGCTAGCTCGCCTTCCAGGCCGCGGCGGAAGCGCACATCCTGCACGAATTGCGACACGCCCAACGGGTCGTTCTTGTCCATCAGCTCCAGGCCGGCCGGCAGCTGCGCCGTCACGCCTTTCGAGGCGAGCAGCATGCGCACCTTGCCCAGCATGGCGTCGGGCACCAGCACCTGGCCGCTGTCCGGATGCAGGCGGTAGGGGATGTGCTCGGCGTCCAGGGTGGCCATCATGTCCGTCACGGCCACTTTTTCGCGCGCGCCAAACACCGGCTTGTAGTTGGCCTGGTCGCGCCAGGCATACATGGTCACCATGGCGGTGATGCCGATGGCCAGCACGACGATGGGAACCAGGTTTTTCAGCAGGGCGGGCGGGATGGCGGGCTGGGCGCCAAGGCGCCAGCGCGCAAATGCGGACTTCATGGGGGTAATCACTTGGGATAACTTTCGCTGGGAGGCTGGGCGTGGTTCAGGACGTGAAGATTACAGAGGCAGTTTGATGAGTTCGTCGACGGCGCCCATGACCTTGTTGCGTACTTGCATCAACATGGAGAAGGACAGGCTCGCTTCCTGGCTGGCCAGCATGGCGCCGACCATGTCGTCGCTCTTGCCGCTGTCGACGTCGCTCATTTTCTGCGCCGCCATGCGGTCGTCGCCGTTGACCTTGCCAATGGCGTCTTTCATGCTTTGCGCAAAGGAGAAGCCCGATTGTTCCGGGGCGCCGAATTGGGCGGCAGGCGCGATGCTGGCGCCCAGGGCGCGCGCGTCGTTGCTCAGTGCTGCCAGATCGGCCTTGATCAGACCTGCGAGTTCGTTGCTCATCGTGCCCTCTACTTTCAATATGCGGTGACGTATCAATCAGAAATTACTGGTGTTGCCATTCCGGCAGGCATTTCATTGAATGCCATCGCGCCCGGCCCGAATGACAGGGCCCATCAGTTTTATCAGTTGCCACACCATCCGCTCAAGCAGATTCAAACAAACCCGGCAGACCCGCGCCGATATGATTTACATGGCCATGACAACTAATAATTATCTGATAAAAGTTTCTTCTGGTGGCAATAAGGAAACTGAAAACTGCCATAAAAACCGGAATCAGGTAAGCGGAATGGCGCACTGCAAATCACTATTTTCTCGCTATAAGCTTACCTCGCGGCAACTATAAAGTAAAGAGAGGATTGCCTCAAGGAATATTGATACATGGCAATATTTAGCTTTTTCATGTATTGTTCAGCACCGTAGTCATCTAGCATGCGATACGATGCGCAATCGTTTGCTTGCGGACCAGTACCCTGGGTCAAGATGATGCTGTATTTAATTTCGGGCGATCCGTATAATTTGTTCTGCCACCGCAATACCGACATGACCACTACATGACAATCCTTACCAAGACAGATCAAACTGTGCGCCATCAAGTCCTCGATTCCTGTCTGCTTGGACGTCCTGTCCATTTGCTGCATGTATTCGGCGCCCAGCTGCGCGACGACCTGGCCGTGGCCCTGCGCCAGCCGATGAGCCGTCGCTACTGGGGTAATTTCCAGATCGACGCCGTCACCTTGTCGCGCGTGGAAAACGAGGACAGCGTGAACCGCTGGCTGAGTTTTTCCACGCCGGCCAGCCAGACGGGCTTTGCCCTCGAGCGGCAGATACTCTTGAGCGTGCTGAACTATCGCTATGGTAGTGCCGGCGCCAAGGGCGCGTTGCCCGATCCGGCGCAGGTGCGCGTGACGGCCACGGAAGAGCGCCTCGCTGTGGTGCTGGGACAACAGTTGGTCAACAGTTTGATTTCCCGCGTCCACAAGAATCTGCAAACCCTGGGCAAAAGCAGCGACATCGACACCAGTGCCGAGGTCGCCGTGCAGTCGGGCGTGCATCCGGTGCGCGGCAGCTGGATCGTCACCGTGGCGCTCAGCGACGTCGAGGCGGGGCAGAGCGGCCAGTTCTGGTTCTCGCTGGACAAGCGCCTGATGGCCGACGTGCTGCGCGGCTTGCTGCCCGAGCGCGCGCAAGCGAAGAAAGCCCTGCGCGGCAGCGTACGCCCGCTCGCGTCGCGCCTGCAAGTGACCCTGGAAGGCCGGCTCGTCAGCAAACAGGTGCAACTGGGCGCCTTGTTCGACCTGCGCGTGGGCGACGTGATTCCCGTCAGCCTCAGCCGTACCGACGTCATGCTCGACGACTCCCGTTTATTTACAGCTGCTGTTTCCGAACACAAGGGCAAGCTCTGTTTAACCTCCTTTGAAGATGTCGAATAATATGAATATGACCGATACCAACCAGAGCGAAACCCTGCTGGAAGACCTGGGCGATGACATGATCATCGAGCAGGGCGACGTGTCCGACGTGGCCAGCGGCCGTGCGCGGCGCGACATTCCGCAGATGATGCGCAAGATTCCCGTCACCCTGACCCTGGAAGTGGGCTCGGCCCGCATCTCGCTGGAAGAGTTGATGGCCATCGGCCCGGAAAGCGTGATCGAACTCGACATGCTGGCCGGCGAACCGCTGGTGATCAAGGTCAACGGCACGCCGATCGGCCGCGCCGAAGTGGTGGTGGCCGGCGAGAACTATGGCCTGAAAGTCATCGACCTCGACGGCCTCAATCTCGACCTGATGACAGCATGAAGCTGGCGGTACCCGGTTTGAGCCGGCGCCGCGGCGCGCTGGCTGCCGCGCTGGCTGTTCCCGTCCTGATGCTGTGCTGCGCCACCGCTGGCGCGCAGGATTTATTGGCCGGCGTGGTGCCGGGCGCGAAGACCGACCTGTCGGTCAAGATGCAGATCCTCGTCGTCATGACCCTGCTCGGGCTGCTGCCCGTGATGGTCATGATGATGACCAGCTTTACCCGCTTCGTCATCGTGCTGTCCCTGCTGCGCCAGGCCCTGGGCCTGCAGCAGGGCTTGCCCAACCGCATCGTCACCGGCATCGCCCTGATCCTCACCTTGCTGGTCATGCGCCCCATCGGCGACCAGGTGTGGAAGGAAGCGTTCGTGCCTTACGACCGCGACCAGATCGGCATGCAGGAAGCCCTGAAGATCGCCGAAGTGCCCATTTCGCGCTTCATGCTGGCGCAGACGAGCAAGGCGGCGCTGGCGCAGATCGCGCACCTGGCAGGCGAACCGGCAAGCATGCGCCCGCAAGACCACAGTTTCACGGTCAAGCTGGCCGCGTTCGTGCTGTCCGAACTCAAGACGGCGTTCCAGATCGGCTGCATGCTGTTCATACCGTTCCTCATCATCGATCTGGTGGTGGCGTCCGTGCTGATGGCCATGGGCATGATGATGCTCTCGCCGCTCGTCATTTCGCTGCCGTTCAAGCTGCTGCTGTTCGTGCTCGTCGACGGCTGGACCCTGACCGTCAACACCCTAGTTACCAGCATACAGGGCTATTGACCGATGTTTACCCCTGAAGTCGCCGTCGACCTGATCATCGAAGCATTGCATGTCGTCATGCTGCTGGTGGTGATCCTGGTCGTGCCCGGTTTGCTCATGGGCCTGCTGGTCGCGCTGGTGCAGGCGGCCACCTCGATTAATGAACAGACCATGAGTTTCCTGCCGCGCCTGCTGGTCACCCTGCTGGCCCTGATCCTGGCCGGACGCTGGATGGCCGGTTATCTGATGGATTATTGCGTGTCCATCTTTCAGCGCGCCGCCACCCTGGTCGGATAGCGCCGCGCGCCATGGATCAGATTTTCAATCAGGTGCTGCCGTTTCTGCTGGCCGTGTGGTGGCCGTTCTGCCGCATCCTGGCCATGCTCAGCGCCTCGCCCGTGATCGGCGACGCCATGGTGCCCGTGCCCGTGCGGGTGCTGCTGTCGCTGGTGCTGGCAATCCTGATGCTGCCCGTGATGCAGGCGTCGGGCGTGTCGCAGGACTTGCTGAAGATTGATCCGTTTTCCCTGCACGCCCTCGTCGCCACGCTTGAGCAAGCCATCATCGGCTTCGTCCTGGGCCTGGCCTTCCACTTCGCCATGTCGGTGATGTCGGTGCTCGGCTACCTGGTGTCGAGCCAGGTCGGCTTTTCCATGGCCGTCATGAACGACCCGCTCAACGGCACCTCGTCGGACGTGATCACGGGGATGCTCACCATCATGTGCATGATCGTGTTTTTCGCCATCGACGGCCACCTCGTGCTGACGGGCGTGATCGGCGCCAGCTTCACGGCCTGGCCAGTGGGGCAGGGCTACGGGCCGCTGTTGCTGCAGACGGTGGCGTACAACGTGGCGTGGATTTTCGCCGCCGCCATGCTGCTGGCCTTGCCCATCGTCTTTTCCACCATGGTGGTGCAACTGGGTTTCGGCTTCCTGAACCGCGTGGCGCCGTCGCTGAACCTGTTTTCGCTGGGCTTTTCCATGATCACCGTGTTCGGCCTGCTGATGCTGGGGCAGATCGTGCGCTTTATCCCGGAGCACTACATCGCCATGACGAACCGGGTGCTCGATATGATCGCCGAACAGATGCGGGTGGCCCATGGATAGCGCACGTGCCAACAAGCTACTGCGCAGTCCACTTCCGGGCATCCGTTGCTCGCTGTACCTCCGTACAGCTGCGCTACTCAACCCGGCATTGAACTTGCTCGCTACGCTTGTAGGGCACGTGCGGAAAGGGGTGGCCCATGGCGGATAGCAGCACGGGCGACAAAACCGAAAAGGCGTCACAGCAAAAGCTGAAGAAGTCGCGCCAGGAAGGGCAGGTGGTGCGTTCGCGCGACCTGTCGACGGCGCTGGGCATCCTGATCAGCATGAAGGTCTTCATTTACCTGTTGCCGGGCTATCTGGTGAGCTTTCGCGAGCTGTTCGCCATGGCCTTCATGCCGCTCGACAGCAAGGGCGCGCTGGAAAATGCCATGTCGATGGCGTTTACGACGTCGGTGGGCTTGCTGATCAAGATGATCGTGCCGCTGTTCTGCGTGCCCCTGTTCGTCGTGCTCGGCTCATTGATCCCCGGCGGCTGGGTCATCAGCTCGAAGAACTGGATGCCGAAGATGGAGCGCCTGAGCCCGGCCAAGAATCTGGGCCGTCTGTTTGCGCCCAAGCATGCTTTTGAATTCGGCTTGTCGATCGCCAAGGCCGCCGTGCTGGGCATGGTGCTGGTGCACGTGAGCCGCTCCAGCCTGGTGCAATACGTGGACTTGCAACACCGGCCCCTGCAGCAGGCCATGCTCGATGGCTCGGCGCTGATGCTCGACGGCCTGATGGCGCTCATTTCCGTCTTCGTCCTGTTTGCCATCATCGACGTGCCGGCGCAGGCGTTTTTCTTTGCCCGCAACCAGCGCATGAGCAAGCAGGATGTCAAGGAAGAACATAAAAGCAGCGAAGGCCGCCCCGAAGTGCGCCAGCGCATCCGCCAGTTGCAGCAGCAGATCGGCCGGCGCAGCGTGCGCAAGACCGTGCCCGACGCCGACGTGGTGATCGTCAACCCCGAGCATTACGCCGTCGCACTGAAGTATGACCAGGACCGCGCCGAGGCGCCGTTCGTCGTTGCCAAGGGCGTCGACGAGATGGCGCTGTATATCCGGCAAGTGGCGAAGGAACACAATATCGAAACGCTGGAGTTGCCGCCGCTGGCGCGCGCCATCTACAACACCAGCCAGGTGCAGCAGCAGATTCCCGTGCAGCTGTACCAGGCCGTGTCGCAGGTGCTTAACTACATCCTGCAATTGAAAGCATTCCGGTCCGGGCAGCGTGCCGCCCAGCCCGTATTACCCACCGAGATGGCCGTGCCATCTCATCTGAGCGAGGTAGTCCCTTCATGAATTTCCTGAACCGCGTGGTTGCTGAAATGCGCCGCCACAAGTTCGCCACGCCGCTGTTCCTGCTGGTGATCCTGGCAATGATCATCCTGCCGCTGCCGCCGGTGCTGCTCGATATCTTGTTCACTTTCAATATCGTGCTGGCACTGATCGTCATCCTGGTCAGCGTGTCGGCCAAGCGGCCGCTCGATTTCTCCGTCTTCCCGACGGTGATCCTGGCCACCACCATGCTCAGGCTGACTCTGAACGTGGCGTCGACGCGCGTGGTGCTGCTGCACGGCCATACGGGTGCGGATGCGGCCGGTAAGGTGATCGAGGCGTTTGGTAACGTGGTGATCGGCGGCAACTTCGTCGTCGGTATCGTGGTCTTCGTGATCTTGATGATCATCAACTTCGCCGTCGTCACCAAGGGCGCCGAGCGCATCTCGGAAGTGTCGGCGCGCTTTACCCTCGACGCCTTGCCGGGCAAGCAGATGGCCATTGACGCCGACCTGAACGCCGGCCTGATCAATCAGGAAAAAGCCCAGATCCGCCGCAAGGACGTGGCCGCCGAAGCGGATTTCTATGGCGCCATGGACGGCGCGTCGAAGTTCGTGCGCGGCGACGCCGTCGCCAGTATCCTGATTTTGATCATCAATATGGTCGGCGGCGTGGCCATCGGCTCGCTGATGCACGACCTGTCGTTCGGCGATGCCTTCCGTCAATACGCACTGCTGACCATCGGTGATGGCCTGGTGGCGCAGATTCCGGCGCTGCTGCTGTCGGCCGCGGCCGCCATCCTGGTCACCCGCATCAGCGATTCGGGCGACTTCGAACAGCAGGTGGCAGGCCAGGTGCTGACCTCGCCAACGGTGATCTACAGCGCGGCCGGCATGATGGTGGCGCTGGCCCTGATTCCAGGCATGCCATGGTTTATGTTCATGACCTTCGCCGGCGTGCTGGCGTTTGTCGCCTGGCGATTGACCAAGCGCGTGAAGGGACCCGATGCGGCCGGCATGGCGGCCATCGAGGCGGCCTTGCGCGACGAGCGTCCGGCCGAACTGGAGTGGCAGCAACTGCCTGCCGTGCAGCCGCTGATGGTGATGCTCGGCTATAAACTGGTTGGCATGGTGGATAAAACGCAAGGCGAACCGCTGAACAAGCGCGTCAAGGGCGTGCGCCAGAGCCTGTCCGAGGCGATGGGCTTGCTGCTGCCGAATATCGGCGTGCGCGACGACCTGGCCCTGAAGCCGTCGCAATACGCGATCGTCCTGTCGGGCACCGTCGTGGCGCAGGCGGAAGTGCAGGCCGACCGCCTGATGGCGATCCCGTCGCCGAACGTGTATGGCCAGCTGGACGGCATTCCCGGCATCGAGCCGGCCTACGGCATGCCCGTGACGTGGATTGAGCCGAGCGAGAAGGCGCATGCGCTGGGTCTCGGTTACCAGGTCATCGAGGCGCCCAGCGTGATCGCCACGCACTTGTCGAAGATGGTGCGCGAATACTTGCCGGAACTGTTCCGCCACGAAGATGTCTCTAACATGATGGAGCGACTGACGGCCCTGTCGCCCAAGCTGGCCGGCGCGCTGGACAAGGCGCTGACGCACACGCAGCTGCTGCGCGTATTCCGCGTCTTGCTGGCGGAAAATGTGTCGCTGAAGGATATCGTGCCCATCGCCACCACCTTGCTCGACAGTTCGGAAACCACCAAGGACCCGATCCTGCTGGCGGCCGAAGTACGCTGCGCGCTGCGGCGCCAGATCGTCAGCGGCCTGTTCGGCCAGAAGATGGAAATGCAGGCGTTTAACCTGGGTGGCGAGCTGGAAAATATGCTGCTCGGTTCGCTGAACCAGGCGCGCCAGTCCGGCAAGGTGACCCTCGATAACTATCCGATCGATCCGCATCTGCTGTCGCAGCTGCAAGTGAACATGCCGGTGGCGCGCGAACAGATGAAGCAGCAGGCCACGCCGCCGCTGCTGCTGGTGCTGCCGCAGATCCGTCCGCTGCTGGCCCGCTACGCGCGCCTGTTCGCGCCTGGCCTGCACGTACTGTCGTATAACGAGATTCCGGAAAACCGCGAAGTGAGCATCATCGGCACGGTGGGGTAATCGATGGATTAACAAAAACGGCGCTACGGGCGCCGTTTTTATATTGTATCAATCCTGCTGCATCAATCCTGCTCGTCGATGGGTGGCAGTAGCTCGTGTTCCTGGCCATCGGCCAGCAGCAGCACGGTGCTGGCTTGCGCCGTGTCTTCTTCGTCGCCATAGTCGTAACCGAGCGGTGCCGCCACTTCCTTCGAGACGATGATTTCTTCCTCCGGCTCGGCGGCGGGCGCCTCTGCCGGCGCCTCGGGATCGGCTGCCGCTTCCGCTTCCGGCCGCGTCAGCAGCAGGGCCACTTCGGCCATGGCGCGGAACAGGGCCAGCGACAGCGACGCGGCGCCCGCCTGCATCGGGTAATTGCCGTGCACGCGCTGCGCATGCAGTTGGCGGTTCAGGCGGCAGCGCACCACGCGCAGGCCGGTGCGCCGCACGGCGTCGGCGATCTCGGGCAGGGCCAGGCGTAAATGGCGCAATGCCGGTTCTTCGTCGGCAGCCAGTTCCAGCAGCACGCCGTCGCCGGACGGCTCCATCTGGATCACGACCCGGCCGATGTCGATGATGATCAGCTCGACGCGCAGCGCCACCTTGCCGCGCCGCCTCGGTGTTGCTTCTTCGTCTTCGTCGCTGGCCAGCACGCGCAGCAGCAGGCGCTGGCCGCCCCAGCCATACACGGCAAAGCGCCACGCTTCGCTGTCGACCGTCAACGGCGGACGGGCGCCTTCGCGCAGCAGGGCCGGTTGCTGCTCGGCCATGAACAGATTGCCCGGCACGTGCTGGCCGCGCGCCTGCTCCTGCAGCGCCGCATATTGCTCGCCATACGTCTTGACCATCACGCGCCACGAGGCGGCCAGCTGCGCCGCGTCGGGCGGTTGCCAGACCAGCTGGCGCGTGAAGAACAGTTGATTGACCTGCATGGCGCTGCTGTCGCGCGGCATGGCGCCGCCCGTGCCGTCGGCATTCGGCTTGATGAGGGACGCCAGGCTGTCCTGCCCCTTCTGTTGCAGCTGGGCGGGCAGGGTGCCGGCGTCGGGGGCGGGCGCCATGTAGGGACCGATGGGCACCAGCGGCTGGACCACGCCCGGCACCATCGGCGTAGCGGGGCTGACGTCGAAGCGCTGGGTAATCAGGGGAACCGGGTTACCCGATGAAATGCGGTCTATCGCCATGCCACTGTGTCCAGATGAAAGTCCATAAAAGCCGGTGAATCAGGCGGTATCAGCCATCATGGCTGCAACAGCGACAGTATCATTTTCTGCATGCTCTGGCTTTGCTTGAGCATCGCCGTGCTGGCCTGCATCAGCATTTGCGCCGACACCATGTTGGCGCTTTCCGCCGCGTAATCGACATCCATGATGCGGCCGATGGCGGCCTTGGTGTTGCTGACCATGTTGGCCAGGTTGTTGTGCACGTGGTCGAGGCGGTTGGCCGCCGCGCCCAGGGCAGAGCGCACGCCGCCGACCTGGTCGAGCGCCGCCGCCAGCTGGTCGATCATGCTGTTGGCGCTCGCATTCGTGCCGATTTCGCTGCCGGTCGTGCCGGTGGCGGCAAAGTTGGTGGAAATGGCTTTCAGTATCGTGTCCAGGCTGCCCATCTTGCCCGACACGTCGAAGCCCATGGTTTCGCTGCTGCTGGCGCCGATCTGGAAGGTCATCGCCTCCGACAGCGTACCCTTGCCGGCAGCACCGTTGCCCAGCAGCAGGCTGCCGCCGTAGGAAGTGTTGGTCAGGATGTTGTACAGCTCGAGCCCCAGCGCATCGTACTCGGACTGCATGGCGTCGCGGTCGGTCTGGTTGGACGAAGCGTCGGCCGCCTGCGTGGCCAGGTCTTTCATGCGCACCAGCATGTCGGTGACTTCGCCAAACGCGCCTTCGGCCGTCTGCAGCATCGAGGTGCTGTTCTGCGTATTGCGCATGGCCACCGTCATGCCGCTGACCTGGGCGCTGAGCCGCGTGGCGATCTGCAGGCCCGCAGCGTCGTCCATGGCCGAGTTGATGCGAAAGCCGGTGGAGAGGCGCATCATCGACGTCGACAGCCGGCTTTGCGCACTGGCGGCGGCGCTTTGGGCGTACATTGCGGCGATATTGGTGTGAATGCTCAGCACGTGGCGGCTCCGGTGGGCGGTGAGGGTGAGTCGGGTCTACCTTGTATAGGCGACTGCGGCGCCAGCATTGTTAAATCGAAAGGCAATATAGTCAAATAAATACGTTTTGCGCATAAAAAAAGCCAGACCGCGGTCTGGCTTGGCGTTGCTGGCCGCGGACGGCCAGGCAAAGATTATTGCAGCAAGGACATGACCATCGAGGACATGCTGTTGCTTTGTTTCAGCATCGCGGTGCCGGCTTGCAGCAGCATTTGCGACGACGTCATGTTCGAGCTTTCGGTGGCGAAGTCGACGTCCATGATGCGGCCGGTAGCGGCTTTGGTGTTGGTCGAGATGTTCGACAAGTTGCTGTTGATGTGGTCGAGGCGGTTGGCGGCGGCGCCCAGTGCCGAACGCACGATGCCGACGTTGTCGATGGCCGCGGCCAGCTTGTCGATGGTGGTGTTGGCCGTGCCGGCTGCGGTCAGCTCGGTGCCGACGCCAGCGGAAGTCGCCTTGAAGTTGTTGGCCGACAGCGCCACCAGCTTGGTGTTCAGAGCGCCCATGTCAGTCGAGACGTTGATGCTCATTTTTTCCGTCGAGCTGGCGCCGATCTGGAACGTCATGGCATCCGACAGCGTGCCGTTGCCGGCGGTGCCGTTGCCCAGCAGGGTCTGACCACCATAGGTGGTGTTGGTCATGACGTTGTACAGTTCCAGACCCAGCGCGTCAAATTCGGCTTGCATGGCGGTCTTGTCCTGACCGTTCGACGAAGCATCGGCCGCTTGCGTAGCCAGATCCTTCATGCGTACCAGCATGTTGGTCACTTCGCCAAACGCGCCTTCGGCTGTTTGCAGCATCGAGGTGCTGTTTTGGGTGTTGCTCATGGCGACGGTCATGCCGCTGGTCTGCGCTTTCAGACGCGTGGCGATCTGCAGGCCGGCGGCGTCGTCCATGGCCGAGTTGATGCGGTAGCCGGTGGACAAGCGTGTCATCGAGGTCGACAGTTGCGATTGGGTCTTGGCGATCGAGTTCTGTGCAGACAGCGATGCGTTGTTGGTGTGAAGGCTCAGCATATGGTAACTCCTGTGGTGAATGCATTGCAGGACGGTGGTATTTTTCGTCCTCAAGCAAGACAGGCGACCGCGTTCCAGTAAATGTTAAATGCTGCGTGGAAATTATTTAATAGGATGCGATGGACGTAAAAAAGCCAGACGCGCGGTCTGGCTTTCTTGCTGGCCGGTACCAGCGAGTAATGCGGATAAAAATTATTGCAGCAAGGACATTACCATCGAGGACATGCTGTTGCTTTGTTTCAGCATCGCGGTGCCGGCTTGCAGCAACATTTGCGACGACGTCATGTTCGAGCTTTCGGTAGCGAAGTCAACGTCCATGATGCGGCCGGTCGCGGCTTTGGTGTTGGTGGCGATGTTCGACAGATTGCTGTTGATGTGGTCGAGGCGGTTGGCGGCGGCGCCCAGTGCTGAACGCACGACACCGACGTCGTTGATGGCCGTAGCCAGCAAATCGATGGTGGTGTTGGCGGTGGTGGTCAGTTCCGACGCGCCGGTCGATCCCGCTGCGGCGAAGTTCTTCGTCGCGGCCAGCAGCGATGCCGACAGGTCAACCATGTTTTGCTTGACGTCGATCGACATTTTTTCCGTCGAGCTCGCGCCGATCTGGAAGGTCATGGCAGCCGACAGCGTGCCGGTGGTGCCCGTGCCGTTACCCATCAGCAAGCTGCCGCCGAAGGTGGTGTTGGTCATGACGTTGTACAGTTCCTGGCCCAGGGCGTTGTACTCTGCCTGCATGGCGGTCTTGTCTTGTGCGTTCGACGAAGCATCGGCAGCTTGCGTGGCCAGATCCTTCATGCGCACCAGCATGTTGGTGACTTCGCCAAACGCGCCTTCGGCCGTTTGCAGCATCGAGGTGCTGTTTTGCGTGTTGCTCATGGCAACGGTCATGCCGCTGGTCTGGGCTTTCAGGCGCGTGGCGATCTGCAGGCCGGCTGCGTCATCCATGGCCGAGTTGATGCGGTAGCCGGTGCTCAGGCGTGTCATCGAGGTCGACAGTTGCGATTGGGTTTTGGCAATCGAGTTCTGTGCGGACAGCGATGCGTTATTGGTGTGAAGGCTCAGCATGGTGTTGCTCCTGTAAGGTGAATTCGTCGAGGGGCAACGTTTCTTGCCCTCAATAGTACAAGACGACCAGATCTGCCAGCTTATTAAATGCTGTATGGAAATTTTTCATAATCGCGTATGGCCATGAAAAAAGCCCCGGCAATCGCTTGCCGGGGCTCGTCGTGAGGCGCAGTCGATTATTGCAGCAGGGACATGACCATCGAGGACATGCTGTTGCTTTGTTTCAGCATCGCGGTGCCGGCTTGCAGCAGCATTTGCGACGACGTCATGTTCGAGCTTTCGGTGGCGAAGTCAACGTCCATGATGCGGCCGGTAGCGGCTTTGGTGTTGGTGGCGATGTTCGACAGGTTGCTGTTGATGTGGTCCAGGCGGTTGGCGGCGGCGCCCAGAGCCGAGCGCACGGTGCCAACCTTGTCGATGGCGGTGGTCAGGTTGCCGATGGCGGCGTTGGCCGCTGCCGTCAATTCCGTACCAGCGGCGCCGGCGGTGGAGAAGCTGGCCGAAACGGCTTTCAGGGCAGCTGCCAGGCCGGTCATGCCGGCGGTGACGTCGATCGACATTTTTTCCGTCGAGCTCGCGCCGATCTGGAAGGTCATGGCCGACGACAGCGTGCCGGTGGTGCCCGTGCCATTGCCCAGCAGCAAGCTGCCGCCGAAGGTGGTGTTGGTCATGACGTTGGCCAGTTCCGAACCCAGGGCATCGAATTCAGCCTGCATGGCCTTTTTGTCGTCCGTGTTCGACGAGGCATCGGCAGCTTGCGTGGCCAGGTCTTTCATGCGGATCAGCATGTTGGTCACTTCGCCAAACGCGCCTTCGGCCGTTTGCAGCATCGAGGTGCTGTTCTGCGTGTTGCTCATGGCAACGGTCATGCCGCTGGTCTGGGCTTTCAGGCGCGTGGCGATCTGCAGACCGGCTGCGTCATCCATGGCCGAATTGATGCGGTAGCCGGTGCTCAGGCGGGTCATCGAGGTGGACAGTTGCGATTGTGTTTTAGCAATCGAATTTTGCGCGGACAGCGACGCATTGTTGGTATGCAGGCTCAGCATTGGAAAAACTCCTAATAAGTATGTTCGGTCGGGAGCCGCGAACCATCGCGCTCTCCCTAGTACAAGACGACCATGCCGCGACGTTTATTAAATGCCATGTGGAAATTTTTTATATGGATGTTGCTGGATGAAAAAAGCCCCGGCAATCGCTTGCCGGGGCTGGTCGTGAAGCGCAGTCGATTATTGCAGCAGGGACATGACCATCGAGGACATGCTGTTGCTTTGTTTCAGCATTGCGGTGCCGGCTTGCAGCAGCATTTGCGACGACGTCATGTTCGAGCTTTCGGTGGCGAAATCGACGTCCATGATGCGGCCGGTTGCAGCCTTGGTGTTGGTCGAGATGTTCGACAGGTTGCTGTTGATGTGGTCCAGACGGTTGGCGGCGGCGCCCAGTGCCGAGCGCACGGTGCCGACGTTGTCGATGGCATCGGCCAGCGTCTTGATCATGGCGTTGGCGGTGGTGCCCGAGGAGATCTCGGCGCCGGCGGTCGTCGTGGCAACCGACGAGAACTTGGCCGACACGGCTTTCAGCGCCGTGTTCAGGGTCGACATGCCGCCCGAGACGTCGATCGACATTTTTTCCGTCGAGCTTGCGCCGATCTGGAACGTCATCGTCGTCGACAGGGTCGGCGAACCGGCGGTGCCGGCGCCGTCGCCCAGCAGCTTGCTGCCGCCGAACGTGGTGTTGCTCATGATGTTGTACAGTTCTTGGCCCAGGGCGTCGAACTCTGCCTGCATGGCTTTCTGGTCATCCGTGTTCGACGAAGCATCGGCAGCTTGCGTGGCCAGATCCTTCATGCGCACCAGCATGTTGGTCACTTCGCCAAACGCGCCTTCGGCCGTTTGCAGCATCGAGGTGCTGTTTTGCGTGTTGCTCATGGCAACGGTCATGCCGCTGGTCTGGGCTTTCAGGCGTGTGGCGATCTGCAGGCCGGCGGCGTCGTCCATAGCCGAATTGATGCGGTAGCCGGTGCTCAGGCGGGTCATCGAGGTCGACAATTGCGATTGCGTTTTTGCAATCGAGTTTTGTGCGGACAACGACGCGTTGTTGGTATGCAAACTCAACATGGGAAAACTCCTAATAGGGTAAATTCGGCCGGGAGCTGCAAAGTTGCGCTCTCCATCACTACAGGACGACCATTAGCGCTTCTTTATTAAATGCTTTCTGGAAATATTTATGTGGCAGGGCACAATCATGCCGCGTCCGCTTGCGTGTCCAGTTCAATCTCGAAGCTGGCCGCTGCCTTGCCCTCGCACCAGCGGTGCCACATGGCACGCATGGCGCCTTCGAAGCCGGCGGCGATGACTTCCGAGCGGCCCATGGCCGAATTTTCAATCAGTTGGCGCAAATTGCTGCGGATGTTGGCCAGCAGCGACGGATCGTTGGCGATATACGTGCCCTTGGCCACGAAATCATCGGTGTCGCGCGCGATGAAGGCGTTCAGGCCCATGTGGCTGAGGGCGCACGCCGTGACCCTGCCCGGCAAGGTGTTGCCCGGAATGGTCAGCGTGGGCACGCCCATCCACAGGGCATGCATGGTGGTGGTGCCGCCCGTATACGGGAAGGTGTCGAGACACAGGTCGACTTTGTGATGCAAATGCAAATATTCCTCGGTCGAGGTGCGCGGATGGAATTCGAGGCGCTCGCGCGCGATGCCCTCGCTGGCGAACCAGTCGATATAGGTGTCGAAGGTGCCGCTTTTCGGCATGGCACCCATCAGCATGCGTGCGGTGGGTACGGCGCGCAGCAGTTGCGCCCAGGCGGCGATCACTTCGCGGCTGAGTTTGTTCGGCCGGTTGAAGCTGCCAAAGGTCATGTAGCCGTTCTGCAACGCGGGCAGGGCATTCACGGGTGGCGACATCGCGGACGGCAGGAACGGCGCGGCAGCCGGTAGATAGGCGATGGCTTCGCTGAACTGCTTTTCCATCTCGCCAGGCGGCAAGTAAAAGCGGTCGCACAGGAAGTAATCGATGGCTTGCAGGCCGGTGGTGCCAGGGTAGCCCATCCAGCTTGCCTGCACAGGTGCCGGTTTGTGGGCAAAGGCCAGCAAGCGGTTAATGCCGGTATGGCCCGACAGGTCGATCAGGATATCGATTTCGTCGTTTTCAATCCGCGCCGCCAGCTCGGTATTGCTGAGGTGATTCACTGGGCGCCAATGGTGCAGCAGTTCGCGGATGCGCGCGGTGCAGTCATCCTCGAGCACATTGGTGTAATAACCATACATCACGACACGCGGTGAGGAGCTCAGGTGATGGAAGATGGGCAGGACAAAATTGGCCACCGCGTGGTTATTGAAGTCACCCGAGACAAAGCCCACCTTGAGCACCCGCTCCGGATCACGGTCATTGCGATGTTGCGGCCAGCTGGCGCGCAGCGGCGTTTCGAATAGGTCGGCAAATTTCTGGTGTTCCGCAAACAGCAGGGCCGGATCGGGGTAATCCAGGTGCGTCAGGCAAAACAGCAGGTTGCTGTACACGGGGGCGCATTGCGGATCGATGGCCAGGGCGGCCCGGCAACTGGCGATGGCTTCCTGCAGCATGCCTTTTTCGCACAAGGTGGCGCCCAGGCTGGCATGCGCCTCCAGATAGGCAGGCTTGAGCGCGATCGCCTGGTTGAACGCGGCGATGGCCTCGTCATACTGGCTCAGCATGCGATGCGCGATGCCCATGTTCAGGTGGGCGGCGGCAAAGCCGGGGTCGAGCGCGATCGCCTTGCGGTATTCCTCCAGCGCCTCTTCGTGGTGCTTCTGGTCATGCAGGACGGCGCCGATATTGCTATGCACGATAGCATGCCCGGTGTCAAATTCGAGTGCCTTGGCGTACACGAGCAGTGCTTCGTCATAGCATTTGGCTTTTTGCAGGGCGATGCCGAGCCGGTTGTGCAAGTCGGCCGACTGCGGATCCAGCGCCAGCGCCTGGCGTTGGCAATCGACCGCGCCGTCGAAGTCGCGCGCGGCAGTCAGGGCGTCGGCCAGGTGCAGCAGGGTCTTGCCATAAGCGGGGTCCAGCTGCAGCGCCTTGCGATGCATGGCAATGGCTTCGTCCAGGCGTGCCAGCTCCAGCAGAATCAGGCCCAGATTGTTATAGTTGAGGGCATTTTCCGCATCCAGTTCCACCAGGGCCTGGTAGATTTCCAGTGCCTGCGTCTTGCGGTCCAGCGCCAGCAGTGTGCCGCCCAGATTGGTGCAGATGCCGATGTCCGTGGGGTTGCTGTCATGTGCGCGCTGGAAGGCGTCGAGCGCCTCTTCCTGCCGTTCCAGTGCCCTCAGGCACAGTCCCAGGCTATTCTGAAAAGCGGCATTGCCGGCATCGAGGCGGACCGCTGTGGCATGACTGGCCAGGGCGTCATCGAGTTGTTCCAGGTCTTGCAAGGTGGCGCCGAGGTTGCTGTGCGCCATGGCATAGTCCGGCGCCAGCGCGACGGCGTGCCGGTAACTGGCCGCCGCGTCGTCGAGTTGCGCGAGGGCTTGCAGCGCATTGCCCAGGTTGCCATGCATTTCCGCGTCGCCGGGCACGATCTCCAGCGCCTGGCGATAGCTGGCGACGGCGCCTTCCAGGTCGCCCAGCGACTTGAGGGTGTTGCCCAGATTGAAATGCGCCATGGCATAGGCCGGATTGATGGCGAGGGCCTGGCGGTATGCGTGCGCCGCTTCGTCCAGTCGTCCCAGCGCCACCAGTGCGCTGCCCAGGTTGCCATGTGCTTCGGCAAAGTCAGGCTGGATTTCCAGTGCCCGCAGATAACAGTCGATGGCTTGGTCGTATTGCCCTGTAGCTTGCCAGGCATTACCCAGATTGCCATGCGCTTCCGCATCGTGCGGTGTGAGCGCCACGGTTTTCTGCAAGGTCGCCAGCGCATCCTTGCCCTGCAGCTGCAAGGCCGTACCCAGAACGCTCCACGCGAACCCTGATTCAGGATAGCTGGCGATCAGGGCGCGCGTGGCGCTCTCCAGTTGCGCGTACTGGCCGGCGTTATACAAGGTAATTACATGCTGCATTTCCTCTGTCGTCGGGGTTTGTGGCAGCTGCGCGACCGCGGCTTTGGCCCTTGCCAGCAATGCCTGCGACTCCGCGTTGTCGAGTCCGCGCTGGATCGCGCTTTCAATGATCTCCAGTCCTTGTACGACCTGCTCCGCCGCCAGCAGGCCATTCGCGTAGGAAATCCAGAACTGGCCCTCGTCCGGATTGACCGATAGTGCCGTGCGCAAATAGGGCAGGGCCGCATCGTGGAAGCCCAGTTGCCCGGCCAGCAGGCCGACATTGTGGTTGGCGATGGCATGGTAGGGCTGCGCCTGGACGATCGACAGATACAACTCCTCGGCCTGCGCATGGCGCCCCGCCTGGTGATGTTCGATAGCGCGCTGCAGCTCAGCGTCGAGGTTCACTGCTTCAGGGGTATGGGTGCTCATGGATGTCGGAGGAAGGTGTGCCAGCGGGAATTGTAACTGCTAGGAATTGAAATGGAGAGTTTCCGTGTGGAATTTTTTTGCCCCATCCGTTTTGCAACAAAACATGAGCAGGGCGCGGCGCTGCCTGGCCTGTTGCTAGCGATGTTGGAATTGCCACTGCATGCGCAAGCGCGGGCCATCCGTTGCCGGCAGGGCAGTAAAGTCATGCCGGCGGTAGAGCGCGATGGCGGCCTGGTTCTCGCTTGCCACTTCCAGCGTGATGCCCCGCAGGTCCAGCTGGCGCGCGTGCGCAAGGCAGGCGGTGAGCATCTGGCTGGCGATGCCCTGGCGGCAAAATTCGCTCAGCACGCTGACGTTGCTGATGTAAGCCGTCCCTGCGGCTGCGTCGTGGTAGACGGCCAGCAAGCCGGCCAGCCGCGTGCCGGACCAGTTTTCGAAGCGCAGCGCGCGCGTGTGCAGCTTGCTGGCGTAGTCGGGCAAATTGACGCGTGCACGCAAGAGTGCGAGGAACGCCGCATCGCAGCCGAGAAAATGCGCGACGATCTCTTCTGCCGAGGCGTGCTCGCGGCGCAAGTCGAGTAGCGTGTTCATTGTTCCAGCTTTGCCAGGCCGAAACCATGGCGCCCGAACTGGTTGCCGTTATACAGCAGGTAGACGTTGCCGTCGCACTCGAACACGTGCGGATAGCACTGCATGTCGCTATCCCACTCGCCCTCGGTGCCTTCCAGGCCCGGCTGCTCGTCGTTGCGTGTCCAGTTGGCCAGGTCGTCGGACCAGGCGTGGCCGATGCGATAGCCGCGCCCGCTGTTCACGCGGAAATCCGATGATTGCCGGTAGCAGAAGAACATGTGGTGGCGACCGTCAATGGTGATCACTGTGGGCAGTGCCTGGCTTTCATCGGCGCCGAGGCGGTCCGCGATGATCTGGCGCGCTTCTTCCTTGGTCCAGTTGATGCCGTCGCTGGACGTGGCATGGCCGATCTTGTAGGTTCGGTCGGGCGCGCTGTCCTCGCTGTAGCGGCGCCAGCCTGTGCCAAAGATGTACCACATGTGAAAGACGCCGTCGATGTGCTTGACGAAGCCATCGCCGACCAGGCAGGGCTCGTGCAGCGATGGGCCGAGCACGGGGCCGGGACCGATGCGCTCGAACGTCAAGCCATTGTCGTGGCTGATGGCCAGGCCGATGGCTGTATCGACGGAAACAGAAACGCGCCGGTTCCAGCCGCACGTGTAGCCATACACGGCGTCGCCGTGGCGCATGACGCTCATCGGGAAAATGCCATGCTCATCGAAACAGCCCAGGCCGCCAAGGGCGATGACGGAATGCTCGGCAACGCCGATGACCGTGCGCAGGTCCTTGCGCATGTCGACGTAGGAAATGTGGCTCAGGTATTTGCCATTCGCGGGATCGACCGCGCGGGTCGAAAAATAGATGCGCACGAAGTCGTCGAAGACCAGTGCCTGCGGCGACTGCGCAAACTGCTTGCAGTCGTTTGCCAGCACATGCTCGGCGGGATCGAATATGTGGCCAAGTTTTTTCCATTGCATGGCTTTGTTCATGCGTCATGTCCTTTTGATACTGGCTGGCCAAGGTTGGCGCGCCATGGCGATGCCAGCCTTGCCGGCGTCGTGGCGTGAATGTCCCGCGCCTGATGTAGTGAATTGGTTGTCATGCTGATTCCTCTGGCTTCACGCCGTAGGCCGCGTCATGTCGAACTGCTGGCGAATGGCCGCCTGCAAGGACGCCGGCGACGTAAACATCATCACGTCGACAATGGATAACCACGGCACGAATTCGCCCCCGCCCTGCGGGTAGGGGTGCAGGCGCGACTGCAGGAACTCCAGCGCAATGCCCTTGGCGAGGAAATCCGCCTCGCGATACAGTTGCAGGCCGCCAATGGGGTTGATGTAGTGGTCGGCGCCAGTGGCCTGGCACAGGGCCAGCACCTTGTCCTGCCCCTTGAGCGCATGGTCGATGCCGATGTCGGACGAACGCCGCAGAGGCGTGGTGATGCCAAGGTGCCCGCAGGTCTGTACCAGGCTGTGCAGCAGGAAATCAAACAGGTTGACGGCAGGGTGGCGCACGATGGTTTCCAGCAGGGCCATGGTTTCGCGCAGATACGGTGCGCGACGGTACGCCCCCCTGAACTGGTTGAGCAGTTTTTCCGCGTCGAACTGCGGTGAAATCTCGCGCTCGCAGACATCCAGCTGGTCCGAAGCGTTTTTCAGAGGCACACTGAAGAGTGCATCCCCGTCGTTGAGCAGCATGCGATTGCGGTTGATCCAGCCTTTCTTGGTGTATTTGATATTGTCATAGACAATAAACAGGTCCGCCGCCGCGATCAGCTGGAAATAGCCGATGTAGGGCAGGAAATACGGCTGCATGATGGCCACTCTCATATGGCGTGCAGCAGCGCCGGCGGCGCCCCATATTGCGCGATCAGCTCGCTGATGGCGTCGATGTGTGCTGTTTCCAAGGTCGGATACAGCGGCAGGCAAATCACTTGCTCCGCGGCAACGCGAGCTGCTGGCAGGTTCGCCGGCGCTGCCGAAGGCATGCCGCGGTACATGGGGAAGTCACTGATGAGCGGATAGAAATAGCGTCGCGCGTAGATATTGCTCTCGCGCAATTTCTCGAAAAGGGCGTCGCGGCTCAGCGGGTAGTCGGGCCTGACGAGTATCGGGAAATACGCGTGGTTGGGGGTGACGTTGGGCGGCGGGCTGATGCAGTCGATGCCGCGCACGTGCGCCAGATTTCTGCGGTAGCGCGCGTCGACTTCCTTGCGCTGTGCAAGCGTCGTATCGATATTCTTGAGCTGCAGCAGGCCGAAGGCGGCATTGATTTCACTCATTTTGCCGTTAATGCCCGGCGCCACGACGGTTGTCTCATCGACAAAGCCAAAATTTTTCAAATGGTCAATACGCTGCTTGGTCTTGGCATCCGGCGAAATGATCGCGCCGCCCTCGAAGGTATTGAAGACCTTGGTGGCGTGAAAGCTCAGTACGGACAGGTCGCCGTCATTGAGGACGCTGCCTTGCGCGTGCCGGACGCCAAATGCATGGGCCGCGTCGTAGATGACCTTCAGGCCGTAATTGTCCGCGATTTTCTGTATGCGCTGGACGTCGCAAGGGTGGCCGTAGCAGTGCACCGGCATGATGGCGGTGGTCTGCGGCGTAATGGCCGCCTCGATTTTGGCCGGATCCAGATTGAAGGTGTGCGGATCGATATCGACAAATACCGGCTTGATGCCATTCCACAGCAACGAGTGGGCCGTCGCCACGAACGAGTAGGGCGTGGTGATGACTTCGCCGGTGATGCGCAGCGACTGCAAGGCGGTAATCAGGGCCAGCGTGCCGTTGGTAAACAGGCTGATATGTTTGACGCCGAGGTAGTCGCACAGGGCCTGCTCCAGTTGCTGATGGAACGGCCCGCCATTCGTCAGGATCTTGTTTCCCCAGATTTCCTGCAGGTAGGGCAGGAAATCCTCGAGTGGCGGCAGCGCGGGTTGCGTGACATATAGCGGTTTGCTCAGTGCGTCATGCCGCATGGTGGCCTCCGAATGGTGCGGGTAAGTGCCTGGCCAGGCCAGGCATGTTCATATTGGATGCCGCCCGTGCCCATGGGCGTGCAAGCTGTTCAGTTTTGAGGTGCAATGCCGCAGCAGGGGACGCGTTCATGGACGGAAGTGATCGAAAAGAATTAGCAACAGGAATTGTAACTGTTGGAAGTGCTTATGAGAAACTTTCCGGGCAGAATTAATTCGTACATGGTGTTGCGGCGCAAACTGGCTGTTGCAGGAAGGTCAAAGCGCGGCAAATCATGGCATTTCCATATTGCCTGGCGCTCGCGGGCTTGCCGGAAGCCGCGCCTCGATGTCTCCTGAGTAACTGTGCTGTTGCCGCCACGCGCGGTGCCGCAGGGCTGCATATTGCGCCTGATTTCACCTCCCTGCCCAAGGGAATATGCGATAATCTTGTCCGCTGGCAAGATTTTTCTTGCGCGGCTCAACGGTGGCGCAGAGTGGATCTGGCCCTACTTGCGATGGGAGAAGCGAGCGATGTTCAAGTGGGAAAAGCTGGGGAAAATGTTCGATCCCTCGACAGTGAGAGATCGTCCCTGGATGAAAGAGTTTTCCCAGGCGCCATCCGTGGTGGTCATGGACCAGGTGGTGCGCGTGTATTTCGCCTGCCGTCCGCCCCCCGATGCGCAGGGGAATTATGTCAGCCTTTCCGCCTACGCCGATTTTCGGCGCGACAACCTGCTTGAACTGGTCGGCGTCAGCGAGCAGCCTTTGCTGGAATTGGGCGGCCTCGGCACGTTTGACGAATTCGGCGCCTATTTCACGTCGGTGGTGGCGCGCGACGATGACGTGATGGCCTACTACGTAGGTTATACCCGTTGCGAATCGGTACCGTTCACTATCAATATCGGCGCCGCAGTCAGCCGCGATGGCGGCAACACTTTCAGTCGCCTGGGCCAAGGGCCACTTTTGCCCTGTACCCCGAATGAACCGTTCTTCCTGACGACCCCGCGGGTCCGCAAGTTCGGCGCGCGCTGGCATATGTGGTACAGCGCCGGCAAGCGGTGGGTGGAGACGGGCCGCAGGGCGGAGCCTGTGTATCACATCCGCATGGCTACGTCGGACGACGGGGTGCACTGGGTGAAGGAAGATCGCGACCTGGTCGAGTGCGTGATCGGCGACAACGAATGCCAGGCCTGTCCCGACGTCTTCGAGTTTGGCGGCAAATACCACATGCTGTTCTGTTATCGGGCGCATGAGAATTATCACGGGAAAGACGGCGGCTACAAGCTCGGCTACGCGGTGTCGGACGATCTGCTGCACTGGGAACGCGATGACAGCAAGGCCGGACTGAGCGTGTCCGAAGAGGGCTGGGACTCGGAAATGGTGTGCTTCCCGCACGTGTTTGCCCTGGATGGCGAAATCTACCTGCTTTACTTGGGCAATCAGATGGGACGGCACGGCTTTGGTCTGGCGAGGATGAACATACAATGAATAATTGCGCAGAGGGAGTAGTGAAAATGCAAACAGGTTTGAATGAGGAAAAAACGCTGCTGGAAAATTATGCGGCCAACTACATTACCTCGGATGATTCGAGCCAGCAAAGACTGATGCGCCATCTGGAAATGCGGGTATTCAAGCCGTATGTCAACAGGGGACGCGCGCTGGAACTGGGCTGCGAAATCGGCTACATGTCCGAACTGATCGCGCCGCTGGTCGACCAGCTCGACATCGTCGATGCCTCCGAGTTGTTCCTGCAAAGAACGCGGGCGCGCAACATCCCCAACGCGCGCTTTTTCTGTTCCCTGTTCGAGGAATATGTTGCCGAGCAGCCTTACGAGGCCGTGTTCGCCTCGCACGTGCTGGAACATCTGCTGGATGTGCAGCAGGTCTTGAAGCAGGTCAAGGCGCAGATGTCGCCTACCGGACACCTGCTCGTGGCGGTGCCGAATGCGCGCGCCATGTCGCGCCAGCTCGCGCGTCACATGGGGCTGATCAACGACCTGTATGAGCTGACGCCGAACGATCTGCGTGGCGGTCATCGCCGGGTCTACGACCGCGTGACATTGAACCGTGAGCTTGAGACTGCCGGTTTCGAGGTGGTAGCGCTGGGCGGGATCTTCTTCAAGCCGCTGGCAGATTTCCAGATGGACAAGATGATTGATTCCGGCATCCTCGGCGAGCCGCAGCTGGAAGGCCTGTATCGCATGGGCAACGAGTATCCCGATATGTGCGCGGACGTGTACGCGATCGCGCGTCCCAAGGCCTAGCCCTGTCTGGATTGGCTATCGATGAATATTGGAAAGGCGGACACTATAAATAAGCGCGTATTGATTTTTCCCGCAGGCATGCCACGCTCGCTGGCCTACCTCGACCAGGCCCTGGCGAACGGCATGCAGGTGGTGGGTTCGTCTTCGCTCGGGCACGACCCTGCGCGCGAGCGTTACTCGCGCTGGGTGCAGCTGCCCTACGTGACCGCGCCGGAATTCGACCAGGCCTTGCGGCAGGCCGTTGCTGCCCATGATATCGGCAGCATCTACACGCCCAATCCCGTCGTCTGGGATTACCTGCAGCGGCGTCTGGAGCGCGACTTCCCGGGTCTGGTGCTGGTCAACAGCGCGCCGCTCGCCAGTGAAATGGCGCCGTATGCGCGTGCCCTTGCATTCGGCAAGGCGGTGCTGGCGCAGCCATTCGGGCTGGCGGCCAGCGGCGAGCAGGCGCCGGCGGCCGCGACTCAGATCGCCGCGCTGTTCCGGCATGCCGAAACCATCCCTGGCATGTGCGACCAGGAAAAGATACGTGCCTTGTGCGAAGTTTTCCGCTATTGCCCGGCAGGCGATGTCGTGGAAGTGGGCAGCTGGTGGGGGAAATCCGCCTTCGTGCTCGCTTCGCTGGCGCGTTGCCATGGTACGGGCAAGCTGCTGTGCGTCGATCCGTGGACGAGCGAGCACCTGGTGCAGGCAAACAAGAGCGACCTGATCGATAACGTTGCGTGGGATGCCAGTGAAGCGCTGACCGTCTTCCAGCTCAACCTGTTGCCCTATGCGAATGGCATGGTGAATTATCTGCGCTTGCCCTCGGTGGAGGCGGCGCTCGAATACCGCCAGGATCACGTGGTCGAGACGGAGGCCTTTGGCCGGACCGAGTACAGCGGCAACATCGCCTTGCTGCATATCGATGGCAACCACGGCTACGCCGAAGTGCGGGCCGATATTGCCTCCTGGTGCGATCTGGTCAGACCGGGTGGCTGGATCGTGATGGATGACTATGCATGGGCTTACGGTGACGGACCGCGCCGCGCCACGGATGAATTCCTGTTCCAGCATGCTGCACGCATTTCCTGCGCCTTTTTCTCGGGTGGGGCACTCTTTATCCAGGTAGCAAGCTAGCCTGCGTCTTGCGCCAGCGGTGCCGGCAACGGGGGAGCTGCGGGGCAGGCTCGTCTGGCCAGCCCCGTTGTTGCAACGAATGTCATATTGCCGCTAAAGCAGGCGGCAACAGCCGCCACCCCGGCGGCTGATCGCCAACTTACATATTCGGATAATTCGGCCCGCCGCCGCCTTCAGGTGTCACCCACACGATGTTCTGCGTCGGGTCCTTGATGTCGCAGGTTTTACAGTGCACGCAGTTCTGCGCATTGATCTGCAGGCGTTCGGCGCCGTCGTCGTTTTTCACGAATTCGTACACGCCGGCAGGACAGTAACGCGCTTCCGGACCCGCATACGTGGCCAGGTTGACGTCGACCGGGACGCTGGCGTTCTTCAACGTCAGGTGGATCGGCTGGTCTTCCGCGTGGTTCGTGTTCGAAATGAACACGGACGACATCTTGTCGAACGTCAGCTTGCCATCGGGTTTCGGATACACGATCTTTTTCGACTGGGCGGCCGGTTTCAGGCATTCATGGTCGCCATGCGAGTGGTGCAGCGTCCACGGCGCCTTGCCGCGGAAGATCAGCTGGTCGATGCCCGTCATCAGGCTGCCCAGGTACAGGCCCTTCGACAGCCATGGCTTGACGTTGCGCGCCACGTGCAGCTCTTCATGCAGCCACGATTGTTCAAACGCGACAGGGTAGCTCGTCAGTTCGTCGTGCTGGCGCTGTTCGCCCAGCGCGCCGAAGGCCGCGTCCGCCGCCAGCATGCCGCTCTTGATGGCCGCGTGGCTGCCCTTGATGCGGCTCATGTTCAGGAAGCCCGCATCGCAGCCGATCAGCGCGCCGCCGGCAAACACCAGTTTCGGCAATGATTGCAGGCCGCCGGCCGCGATCGCGCGCGCGCCGTAGGAAATACGCTTGCCGCCTTCGAAGAACTTGCGGATTTCCGGATGCGTTTTATAGCGCTGGAATTCCTCGTACGGCGACAAATACGGGTTTTCGTAGTTCAGGCCCACCACGTAGCCGACCATCACCTGGTTGTTTTCCAGGTGGTACAGGAAGGAGCCGCCATAGGTTTTCGTGTCCAGCGGCCAGCCGCTCGAGTGGATCACCAGGCCCGGCTTGTGCTGGGCCGGGTCGATTTCCCACAATTCCTTGATGCCGATACCGTATGACTGGGGATCTTTGCCGGCGTTCAAGTCATACTTGGCCATCAATTGCTTGCCCAGGTGGCCGCGCGCGCCTTCGGCGAACAGGGTGTACTTGGCGTGCAATTCCATGCCCAGCTGGAAGTCGGGGCCCGGTTCGCCGTCGCGCTTGACGCCCATGTTGCCGGTCGCCACGCCTTTCACGGAGCCGTCGTCGTTGTAGAGGATTTCCGCGGCAGGGAAGCCCGGGAAGATTTCCACGCCCAGGTTTTCCGCCTGCTGGCCCATCCAGCGCACCACATTGCCCAGCGAGACGATGTAGTTGCCGTGGTTTTCAAAGCAGGCCGGCACGGCGAAGCCCGGCGTTTTATACGCTTTCGTTTCGGTCAGGAACAGGATGCGGTCTTCCGTCACTTCCGTGTTCAGGGGCGCGCCCAGTTCTTTCCAGTTCGGAATCAGTTCGGTCAACGCTTTCGGGTCCATGATGGCGCCCGACAGGATATGCGCGCCCAGTTCGCCGCCTTTTTCCAGCACGCAGACGGACACTTCCTGGCTCTTTTCAGCGGCCAGCTGCTTCAGGCGGATCGCCGCGGCCAAGCCTGCGGGGCCACCGCCGACGATCACCACGTCATACTCCATGGTTTCGCGCGGTCCGTACTGTTCAACTAAGTTATTAGGCTGTGTCATGGTCTCGATTGTTAGTAACTAAATAGGTAGCAAGGATAGGGAATAAAGCATCATCGGGGAAATTTAAGCACGAGTGTGCTTGTTTTTGACGAGGATTGCAACTTTGGCGCCATTTTGCGTGACATTGCCCCTCGCCGCAATCTAAATCCGGCCATTTTGTGTAATGATGGCGTTTACTTTTGCTCGAGTGCGCTGCGGGGGAATGTGCCCGATTGCCATAGGCACGGCGTAAAGTGTTGTCTAAAATAAAACAGGAGTAGCTCGTGGGCATAGAAGTCAATTTCGAGGGCAAGATTGCCCTGATTACCGGCGCATCGAGCGGCCTCGGCGCGCGCTTTGCGAAAGTGCTGGCCCAGGCCGGCGCACAGGTCGTGCTGGCGTCGCGCCGCACCGAACGCCTGAAGGAGTTGCGCGCCGAGATCGAAGCGGACGGCGGCGCCGCGCACGTGGTGTCGCTCGACGTGACCGACTTCGCCAGCATCAAGTCGGCCATCGCGCATGCGGAAACGGAAGCGGGCCCCATCGATATCCTCGTCAACAATTCCGGTGTCTCCACCACGCAACGCCTGGTCGACGTCACGCCCGAAGATTACTCGTTCGTGATGGACACCAACCTGCGCGGATCGTTCTTCGTGGCCCAGCAAACGGCCAAGCGCATGATCGCGCGCGCCAAGGGCGACCCGAAGAAACAGCACCGCATCATCAATATCGCCTCGATGGCGGGCTTGCAGGTGCTGCCGCAGATCGGCGTGTACTGCATGAGCAAGGCGGGCATGGTGCACATGACGCGCGCCATGGCCGTGGAGTGGGGGAAATATGGCATCAACACCAACGCCATCTGTCCCGGCTATATTTCCACGGAAATCAATGAAGATTACTTTGCCACCGAGCAGGGCAAGAAGCTGATCGAAATGCTGCCGAATAAACGTCCGGGCAAGCCGGAAGACCTCGACGGCCTGTTGCTGCTGCTGGCCGGCGAGGATTCGCATTTCATCAACGGCGCCATCATTTCCGCAGACGGTGGAATGAGTACCTTCTAACGCTGCAGCTGCAGCCCCACCAGCTTGTGCACGAGTTCCGACGACGTCGATGCGGCGAACTTGCGCATCAGCTTGGCGCGGTGCATTTCCACCGTGCGGGGGCTGAGGTCGATCTGGCGGGCGATGACCTTGCTGGTCTTGCCTTCCACCAGCAGGGCGGCGATTTCGCGCTCGCGCGGGGTCAGCTCCGCCGTCACGGGACGTTTCTCGCTGACATCCTCGAACGTCCAGATGCCCGCTCCCAGCGGTTTGTTCGGCAGCATGGCGTGGCCCGTGACGTGGCACCAGAACAATTCCCCATTACTGCGGCGCATGATGCGCTCGTCCGAATAGCGGCCTTTGGCGTTCATGATGGGGATGATGCGGTCACCCGTGCGCAGGAATTCGTCGTGCGTGGGGTAGAGTACTTCGAAGGACTGGTCGTCGAGCTGGGCGCGCGCATAGCCGAACATGGCTGCCAGCGCTTCGTTGCAGCTGCGCATGATACGGTTTTCCGACATGCACATGCCCACGGGCGCGTGCAGGAAGATGCTTTCATAATCGATGGCTGACGCGGCGTTCATCTGATACGTATCACTCTCACAGGGGGATTGCTGGCACGGCGCCGGTAGTTCTACGGTATTGTACTTTCCACTCGCGTATTTTATGCTGAGTCGCTGCCTGAGTCATGGACTCAAGATCAAAGCTTAACAAAAGATAGAGGGACACCCATGAATAAAGTTTATCCTGACGCCGCCTCGGCGCTGGCCGGTATCGTCCAAGATGGCCAGACCATCGCCGTCGGCGGCTTCGGCCTGTGCGGCATTCCCGAAGCCCTGATCGGCGCCTTGCGCGATTCGGGCGTGACGGGCCTGACGGCCATTTCGAATAACGCCGGCGTGGACGGCTTCGGCCTGGGCCAGCTCTTGACCACGCGCCAGATCAAGAAAATGATCGCCTCCTACGTGGGTGAAAACAAGGAATTCGCGCGCCAGTACCTGGCCGGCGAACTGGAACTGGAATTCACGCCGCAAGGCACTCTGGCTGAAAAACTGCGCGCCGGCGGCGCCGGCATTCCCGCCTTCTTCACCAAGGCGGGCGTGGGCACCATCGTTGCCGACGGCAAGGAACTGCGCGAATTCGACGGCGAGCAATACGTGATGGAGCGCAGCCTCGTGGCCGACGTGTCGCTGGTCAAAGCCTACATGGCCGACCGTGCAGGCAATTTGGTCTACCGCAAGACGGCGCGCAATTTCAACCCGAACGTGGCCATGGCCGGCAAGATCACCATCGTCGAAGTGGAAAAACTGGTGGAAGTGGGCGAGATCGACCCGGACCAGGTCCACACGCCGAGCATCTTCGTGCACCGCATCGTGGTCAACGCGAACCCGGAAAAACGCATCGAGCAGCGCACCGTGCGCACTGAAGCATAAAACAGAATACGGAGATTATTATGGCTTGGACGAGAGATGAGATGGCCGCGCGCGCGGCAAAGGAATTGCAGGATGGCTTTTATGTGAACCTGGGCATCGGCTTGCCGACCCTGGTGGCCAACTATGTGCCGGAGAACATCGAAGTTTTCCTGCAGTCGGAAAACGGCTTGCTGGGCATCGGCCCGTTCCCCACCGATGCGGAAGTCGATGCCGACCTGATCAACGCGGGCAAACAGACGGTGACGGCCTTGCCCGGCGCCGCCTACTTCAGCTCGGCCGATTCGTTTGGCATGATCCGCGGCGGCAAGATCAACCTGGCCATCCTGGGCGCCATGCAAGTGTCGGAAAAGGGCGACCTGGCAAACTGGATGATTCCAGGCAAAATGGTCAAGGGCATGGGCGGCGCGATGGACCTGGTTGCCGGCGTCAAGCGCGTGGTCGTGCTGATGGAACACGTGGCCACGGCCAAGGATGGCACGACGTCGCACAAGCTGCTGAAGCAGTGCGACTTGCCGCTGACGGGCGTGGGCGTGGTCGACGTCATCATCAGCGACCTGGGCGTGATCGATGTGACGGAAAACGGCTTGAAGCTGGTGGAGCTGGCGCCGGGCGTGACCAAGGAACAAGTGCAGGCGGCCACGGGCGCTGAGCTGGACGTCTCCGCCGTGTAAGCTCGGCGGATCGTCGTATGAAAGCAGGGCGGACAGCGATGTCCGCCCTTTTTTATGCGGCCGCCTTGCCGCGCAGCCCGTCCAGGCTGTAGGCGCCGGCGCCCGCTGCTGCGAAATACAGGAAGGTGAAGCAGTACATCACGGCCATTTCGCCGCCGTTCAGGATCGGCAGGAAACCTGCTGGCGCATGCGCCATGAAATAGGCGGCCGCCATCTGGCCCGACAGGATGAAAGCGACGGGGCGCGTGAACAGGCCAACCAGCAGCAAGGTACCGCCGACCAGTTCGATGACGCCGGCCGCGCCCATCACGGAAAACAGTTGCAAGCCATCGAACATGGCCACGTGCGGCGCGCCGAACAGCTTGGCCGTGCCGTGTTGCAGGAAGAGGAAACCGAGGATGATGCGCAGCAGGCCCAGCAAACGTGAGCTCCAGGTGGCGTAAAAGGCGGGCGAGAGGGACATGACGTACTCCATTCAAAGGTGGATGGTTCGGTGTCAGGCTTGCATTAACGCAATGTCATTATGCGCGAGCCTGGCGGCGAACAGGTGACAGTACTGTAATGGTTTTTCAATCATTGATCATCGTGGTAAATATTGATGCATGATTTACTGTGTGTTGATGATGTGATCAATTGCGCGCGCCATGAAAAAAGCCCCGCAGATCGCTCTGCGGGGCTTTCAAAGGAGTGTACTGCTTACTTGACGATATTCACGGCCGGGGCGACATACGCGTCGTCGGTCGGGTGGGTGGGATTCGCCAGCTCGCTATGCAGCTTGTCCATGTCCAGTTCCTTTTCCCATTTCGACACGACGATGGTGGCCACGCCGTTGCCGACGAAATTGGTCAGCGCGCGGCATTCGCTCATGAAGCGGTCGATGCCCAGAATCAGCGCCATGCCGGCCACGGGGATCGTCGGCACGACGGCCAGGGTCGCGGCCAGGGTGATGAAGCCGGCGCCCGTGATGCCGGAGGCGCCTTTCGACGTCAGCATCGCCACGCCCAAGATGGTCAGTTCCTGCCAGATGGTCAGTTCCGTGTTGGTGGCTTGCGCCACGAACAGGGCGGCCATGGTCATGTAGATATTGGTGCCGTCCAGGTTGAACGAGTAGCCGGTCGGCACGACCAGGCCGACGACTGGCTTGGAGCAGCCCAGGCGTTCGAGTTTTTTCATCAGGGCCGGCAGGGCCGATTCCGACGAGCTGGTACCGAGCACGATCAGCAGCTCTTCCTTGATGTACAGCAAGAAGCGGCCGATGGAGAAGCCCGTGTACTTGGCGATCAGGCCCAGCACGACGAAGACGAACAGGAAGCAGGTCAGGTAGAACGAACCCATCAGCTTGGCCAGCGGGATCAGCGAAGCCAGGCCGTATTTACCGATGGTAAAGGCCATCGCGCCGAACGCGCCGACGGGAGCGACTTTCATGATGATGTTGACCATGCCGAAGATGGCATGCGACAGCTCGTCGATCAGCTTGGTGACCGGACGGCCGCGCTCGCCCAGCAGGGACAGCGAGAAACCGAACAGGATGGCGATCAACAGCACTTGCAGGATGTCGCCCTTGGCGAAGGCGTCAACGAAGGTCTTCGGGATGATGTTCATCACGAAGTCGACCGTCGACATGCCTTCGGCGTGCGTGTATTGCGCGATCGACTTGGCGTCCAGGTGGGCCGGATCGGCGTTGAAGCCGGCACCCGGTTTGAGGATGTTGGCGACCAGCAAGCCGATGGCCAGTGCGAAGGTGGAGACCACTTCGAAGTACAGCAGCGCCTTGCCGCCCACTCGGCCGATCTTCTTGACGTCCTGCATGCCGGCGATACCGGAGACCACGGTACAGAAGATCACCGGGGCGATGATCATCTTGATCAGTTTGATAAAGCCGTCGCCCAGCGGTTTCATGTCGACGGCGTTCGAAGGGTAGAACACCCCCAGCAGCACGCCGGCCACGATGGCGAACAGCACCTGTACGTACAGGATTTTATAGAATGGTTTTTTCACGAGTGGTCTCCTCTTGCGGGTTGATGCTGCGATCATCCGCCCATTGCCAGGCCGCCTCAATTGTGGATAACCGCAGATATGCATTTTCGCTATATCGGGTATTGCGCCATGGCGACCGTGCGAGTACTGTGCTGCGGCGCAGCATTTCAGGCGCGCGCTTGGAGCATTGCCCGCGCTGCGCTACACTGCCGTAGCGTCGCGCGCGGGACACCTCTTGGCGGGCAGGAAGCGGTGCTCTTTTTATATCGAATAAGGAATTGGCATGATCGAAGCGAGCATCAAATCCGTGCAATGCATCTCCCCCGCAGGCTTGCATACCATGTCGTACAAGGAGTGGGGGGCGGCCGATAATCCGAACGTGCTCGTCTGCGCCCATGGCGTGACGCGCGTGGCGGACGACTTCGACAACCTGGCGCGCGCCATGGCCAGCGATTACCGCGTGATCTGCCCCGACGTGGTGGGACGCGGGCGCTCTGGCTGGCTGGCCAATCCCCAGTTTTACCGCGTGCCGCAATATGTGAGCGACATGGTGACCCTGCTGGCGCGCGTGCTGGCCAATGGCGAGCGCCAGACGGTGGACTGGTTCGGCACCTCGATGGGCGGCTTGATCGGCCTGGGCCTGGCCTCGTTGCCCAACAGCCCGATCAGCAAACTGGTGCTGAACGATATCGGCCCGACCCTGGCGCCGGAAGCCTTGCAGCGCATCGGCGACTACATCGGCCAGGACCTGCGTTTCGAGACGTTTGAACAGGGCGCCAGGTTCGTGCGCGACGTGTCCGCCAGCTTCGGCCCGCACACGGACGCGGAATGGCATAAACTGGCGGTGGATGTGTTGCGCCAGGATAAGGATGGCCACTGGCGCCGCCACTATGATATGGGACTGGCCATGCCGTTCCGCTCGGCCACGCCGGAATCGGCGGCCAGCGACGAAGCCATGCTGTGGGCCGCGTATGATGCCGTGCGCTGCCCCACCTTGCTGGTGCGCGGGTCGGAATCGGACCTGCTGTCGCGCGAGACGGCGCAGATCATGCTCGGTCGCGGCCCGAAGGCGGAGCTGGTGGAAATCGCCGGCGTGGGCCATGCGCCCACTTTCGTCCACGACGACCAGATCGCCATCGCCCGCAAGTTTTTGCTGGGCAAGTAATAGTCAGTAACAATCAGTAACGCTGTACAGATTTTGAAACAACCGAAAGAAGAAGCATGGAAATTACACGACTGCACGTAGGCAAACGCCTCTCCGAAGTAGCCATACACAACAACACCATCTACCTGGCGGGCCAGATCGCCGAAGACACCACGCAAGGCATCGTCGGCCAGACGCGCGAAGTGCTCGGCCACGTCGACCGTTTGCTGATGGAAGCGGGCAGCGACAAGACTTGCATCCTGTCGTGCCAGATATACATCGCCGACATGAAGGATTTCCCCGGCATGAATGAAGTGTGGGACGACTGGGTCGCCTCAGGCCACACGCCGCCGCGCGCCACGGTGGAAGCGAAACTGGCCAATCCGGCTTGCCTGGTGGAAATCGTCATCATCGCTGCAGAACGCTAAGTCATCAAGTTGCTCAGTCATCAAGTTTAAAGGTATTACATGGTTTCCATCTCGGCCCCGAATAGCGTCACCTCGGAACAACTGGTAGAGGGCTTGAGTGCGCCGGACTGCGCGCGCGTGCTGGACGCGCTCGCGTATGCCACCGAAGCGTATGGCGACAAGCAGACCTTTGCCGGCCGCTCCGCGCTGGAGTTCGCCATCGGCGTGGCCACCACGCTGGCTTTCCTGCGCAGCGATGCGGAAACGCGCATCGCCGGCCTGATGTTCGAGCTGACCCTGCTGGAACCGGACACGGCGGCCGACATCGAGCCCCGTTTCGGCAAGCAGGTGTGCGACCTGGCGACAGGCGTGCGCCAGCTGATCCGCTTGCGCGCGCTGACCCAGGCGCAGCACGGCAGCGTCGGCGGGCGCGGCAAGAATGCGGCGCAGCAAGCCGTGGCCCAGGTGGAAACCCTGCGCAAGATGTTGCTGGCGATGGCTTCCGACATGCGTGTCGTGCTGGTGCGCCTGGCCGCCTGCGTGACGACCTTGCGTTACTTTGCCGAACTAAAGCTGTTTAACGAAATGACGCGTGAATACGGCAAGGAAACGCTGGATTTGTACGCGCCGCTGGCCAACCGCCTCGGCATCTGGCAGCTGAAGTGGGAACTGGAAGATTTGTCGTTCCGCTTCATCGAGCCGGAAGCGTATAAACGCATCGCCAAGATGCTGGAAGAAAAGCGCATGATGCGCGAGGGTTTTGTTTCCTCCGCGATTTTGCGCCTGCAGACGGAACTGGCTTCGGCCGGTATCCAGGCGGAAGTGTTTGGCCGCCCGAAACACATTTACAGCATCTGGAACAAGATGCGCGGCAAGGAACTGGACTTTACGGCCCTGTACGACGTGCGCGCCTTCCGCGTCATCGTTGCCGACGTGAAAACCTGCTACACGGTGTTGGGCGTGGTCCACAATATCTGGACCCCCATCCCGAAAGAATTTGACGATTACATTTCGCGGCCGAAACCCAACGGTTACCAGTCGCTGCACACGGTGGTGACGGCCGAGGATGGCCGCCCGCTGGAAGTGCAAATCCGCACCAATGAAATGCACAGCTTTGCCGAATACGGCGTGGCCGCGCACTGGCGCTACAAGGAAGAGGGCGGTTCGAACTTTGCCGGTCAGAAATACGACGAAAAGATCGCCTGGCTGCGCCAGTTGCTGGCCTGGAAAACGGAAGTGGCCGACGCCGTCGTGGGCCAGGAAGAAATCCAGCGCGAATGGGTGGAAAAGCTCAAATCGGCCACCCTGGACGACCGCATCTTCGTCATGACGCCGCAAGCGCGGGTGCTGGAGTTGCCCGTGGGCGCCACGCCCGTCGACTTTGCCTATCACCTGCACACGGACGTGGGCCACCGCTGCCGCGGCGCCAAGGTCGACGGCATCATGGTGCCGCTGAATACGCAACTGAAAAACGGCCAGACCTGCGAAATCATCACGGCCAAGGGCGCGCCGGGCACGGCCGGGCCGTCGCGCGACTGGCTCAGCGCCGGCTACGCCGTCAGCACGCGCACGCGCTCGAAAATCCGCGCCTGGTTCCACGCCATCGACATGCAGGAAACCCTGGCCCACGGCCGCGCGCTGGTGGAGAAATCCTTGCAGCGCGAAGGCAAGACGGCCGTCAACCTCGAAGCGCTGGCGCAAAAGCTGGGTTTTGCGAAAGTCGACGAGCTGTTCCTGTCGGTCGGCAAGGATGAATTCAGCCTGCGCCACGTGGAGCAGGCGCTGCACGACAATGGCGAAGTGGTGGTGCCGGAAGACGCCGTGCTGGTCGGCAAAAGCCGCGCTTCCAGCGTGGAGCAGGGCGCCAAGTCCGGCGTGCTGGTGGTGGGCACCGAAGGCTTGATGACCGTGCTGGCCAAGTGCTGCAAGCCGGCGCCGCCGGACAGCATCGTCGGTTTTGTCACGCGCGGCAAGGGTGTGTCGATACACCGCGCCACGTGCAAGAACTTCGAGGAAATGCGCGCCAAGTCGCCCGAGCGTGTGATCTTCACGGAGTGGGGCAGCACGGGCGGGCACGACACCGTGTATCCGGTCGACATTTTCATTCTGGCAGGCGACCGCCAGGGTTTGCTGCGCGACATCTCCGAAATCTTTTCGCGTGAAAAGATCAACGTCATCGGCGTCAATACCCAAAGCGCCAAGGGCCAGGCCCGCATGACCTTTACGGCCGAGATCAGCTCGACGGCGCAGTTGTTGAAGGCGCTGAATGTAATTAAAGACGTGAGTGGGGTGCTGGAGGCAAGGCGTAGCTAGTCTTTGCACCCCAAGGACAGATGCTGGGGTCGTACCCTGAGGGTACGACCCCGGTCCTTGCTAGTGGGTTTTGTCACCCGCATGCAACCCCGCCATCGCCGCCGTCTCCGGCTGCAAGGTAATATGGTCGATGCCATGCTTACTCAGTAACATCTTCTTGATCGCCCGCAAGACCTTCGGCCAATGGTCGAGATGCTCGATTTCCACGTGGCCGATCAGGGCTGGCTGGCCTGGCGACATGTCCCATACGTGCAGGTCGTGCACGGAAATCACGCCGTCCACCTGCTCCACGTCCGCGCCCACCTGGATGTAGTCAATGTGCATGGGCACGCCTTCCATCAGGAAGTGGTAGGACTCTTTCAATACCCCGAACGTGGACTTCAGGATCAGCAGGGACACCAGCACGGACAGCAGCGGGTCGATCTGCATCCAGCCCGTGAAGTAAATCACGGCGCCGGCGACGATGGCGGCGACCGAGCCGAGCAAATCGCCCATCACATGCACGAGGGCGGCGCGCGTGTTGACGCTTTGCTTGTCTTTCGACAAGACCCACGCCACCACCAGGTTGATGGCCAGGCCGATGAAGGCGACGATGAAGACCATGCCGCCTTGCACGGTTTGCGGCGCGGAAAAGCGCTGCACGGCTTCATAGCAGATCCAGCCCACCACGCACAGCATGGCCAGGCCGTTGACGAAGGCGGCCAGCGCCTCGGCGCGGCCAAAGCCGAACGAGTGGCGCGGGGAAGGCGGGCGGCGCGCGATCAGCTGCGCCAGCAGGGCCAGGCCCAGCGCGGCCGCGTCCGTGACCATGTGGCCCGCGTCGGAAATCAGGGCCAGCGAATTGGACATGAAACCGGCGATGACCTCGATGCCGGCGAATGACAGGGTCAGCCCCAGCGCCCACGCGAGGATGCTCTGGCTGCGTCCCTCGAACGAGTGGGTATGCTTGGCGTCGCCTTTCAGGTGGGCGTGCAAATGGGTGGCGTCGTGTTCGGTGTTGTCGTGCGTGGGATGCATGGAATGCTTTGTGGAATGATGTTGCCGTCAGTGTAATTGAAAAGCAACAAAATAGTCGGCGCATAAAAAAACCTGCAGGCCGTGAGGCACTGCAGGTTTTACCTGGAGCAAACATTTTTACGGAGACAAGCTTACTGCGGCGCCGTCTCGCCAAACTTGCCTTCGCGGAAATCCTGCACGGCCTGGAACACTTCCGCCTGGGTATTCATGACGAACGGGCCATATTGCGCGATCGGCTCGTTCAAGGGCTGGCCGGCGACGAGGATCACGCGGCCGCCTTCGGGCGCCTCGATGCGCACGCCGTCGCTGCCCGGCGTGTTGGCGAAGATCGCCATGCGCAGGGCGGGCACGGCCTTGCCGTCGACCTGCACTTCGCCACGGAACGTGTAGATGAAGGCGTTATGGCCTGGCGGCAAGGGCTGCTCGAAACTGGCGCCGGCTGGCAGGTCGATATCGAGGTACAACGGTTCCGTCAGTTCGCGCTGCACGGCGCCCGTCACGCCATGGCTCTCGCCGGCGATCACTTGCACGGCCACGCCTGCCTCCGTCGTGTAGCGGGGGATTTCACTGCTCGTGAAATCGCGGTACCACGGCGTGCGCATCTTGTCGCGCGCGGGCAGGTTCAGCCACAGCTGAAAACCTTCCATCACGCCTTCTTCCTGCTCCGGCATTTCCGAGTGGATCACGCCGCTGCCGGCCGTCATCCATTGCACGCCGCCCGACGTCAGCAAGCCTTCGTGGCCCGCGCTGTCCTTGTGGCGCATGCGCCCCGTGATCATGTACGAGACCGTTTCAAAGCCGCGGTGTGGATGCTCGGGGAAGCCGGCGATATAGTCGTTCGGCTTGTCGCTGGCGAAATTGTCGAGCATCAAAAACGGGTCGAGACGGCGCTGCAGTTGCTGCGTCAGCACGCGGTTGATCTTCACGCCGGCGCCATCCATGACGGCCTGGCCGGCGATCACGCGCTCGACGGCGCGTGGCTTGTTGACGGTGGTGATGTCGCTCATTGCTTTCTCCTCTAGGCCAGGACGGCGCCACTGCGCCGTCCCTTTCACTGCTGGGAATTACACCAAAATGGCGTTGATCTCGGCGTCCGCCTGGGCTTGTGCCTTGGCCACGGCTTCCGGGCCCATGCCCATGCCTTCCGAATACACGTACTGCACGTCGGTCAGGCCCAGGAAGCCGAACATGGTGTTCAGGTAAGGCACTTGGCTATCATTGGCGCTGTCGCGGTGCAAGCCGCCGCGGGACAGGCCCACGTAGACTTTCTTGCCGGTCAAGAGGCCAACAGGGCCGTTTTCCGTGTACTTGAAGGTGACGTTGGCGCGGGCAATCGCGTCGAACCAGCTTTTCAGTTGCACGGTGATACCGAAGTTGTACATCGGCGCGCCGATGACGATCACGTCAGCTGCTTGCACTTGCGCAATCAACGCGTCGTCCAGGGCGATGCGGGCCGCTTGCTCCGGCGTGCGCTTGTCGGCTGGCGTGAACAGCGCTTGCAGGGTCGGCTCGTCGAGCACGGGGTGCGGTGCGGCAGCCAGGTCACGGCGGACGAGGGCGGCGCCCGGGTTGGCTGCTTGTACGCGGCTGACGATGGCGTCAGCCAGGCGGGTCGAGGCGGAACCGGTGCTGCGGGCGCTGGAATTGATTTGCAGGATGTTCATCTTGTTTTCTCCGTTGTGAGGTGTCTTGCGATGGATGAACTATAGCAATTCCAAAATTGATGCGGAAGCCGTTAAAATGGATAACATTAATCCACTCATGGAACAATCAAAAGTATGGATATCGATCCCGGAGATTTATTGCTGTTTGCCAGAGTCGTCGAATGCGGCAGTTTCAGTCGTGCCGCCGTGCGCGTGGACTTGCCCAAGTCGACCCTGTCGCGCCGCATCTCGCTGCTGGAAGCAAAACTGGGCGAACGATTGCTGCTGCGCACCACGCGCAAGCTGGCGCTGACGGAGTTTGGCGCCAGCCTGCTCGAGCATGCGCGCAAGGTGGTCGAGGAAACGGAGGCGGCCGGCGCCTTGGCGCAGCACCGGCAGGCAGGTCCCAGCGGCTTGCTGCGCATTTCCATGCCGGCCGACTTTGGCGACACCCTGATGCGCCAGGTGCTGGCCGAGTTCGTGCGCCGCTATCCTGCCATTTCGCTGGAACTGGACTTGTCGGCGCGCAGGGTGGATTTGCTGGAAGAAAATTTCGACCTGGCCATCCGCATGGGCAACTTGCCCGACGACGCCAGCCTGTCCGCGCGCCGCGTGGCCTTCAGCACCCTGGCGTTGTATGCCTCGCCGCAATACACGAGCGTGCACGGCTTGCCCGAGCATCCCGACGATCTGTATGGCCATGATCTGCTCAGCTTGCCACGGGCCGTGCATGGCCTCGTGCACTGGACTTTGATCCGCGGCAAGACGACGTGGGAACGCGATCTGCCCGTGCGCCTGCTGGCCAACTCGCCGGAATTGCTGGTGCGCATGGCGTGCACGGGCGTGGGCATCGCGGCCAGCACGGACCGTTTTGCCAAGGCGTATGTGGCGACGGGGGAATTGGTGCGGGTGTTGCCGGAGTGGAGTTTCCCGCTGGTCACGGGTTGGGCCGTGTTTCCTGGCCGGCGCTTGATGCCGGCCAAGACGCGCGCGTTTCTGGATCTGATGGAGGAGATGTATCGCACGGACGCGCCCGTCTAGGCGCGCGTCCGGATGCTTTACTTGGGCAGGTTGCCCATGACCTCGCCCAGCTGCACGGGGCCGGCCGGTTGCCAGTTGGCATTGAACGTCACGGTGTCTTTCGGGAACAGCATGACGACGGTGGAGCCGAGCAGGAAGCGTCCCAGCTCTTCACCCTGTTTCAGCACGACATTGTCGTTCGCATAGCTCCAGTCGCGCACCTGTCCCGTGCGGGGCGGGTTGACGACGCCGTGCCAGACGGTGGCCATGCTGCCGACGATGGTGGCGCCGACCAGGGTCATGACGAAGGGGCCGTTGGCCGTGTCGAACACGCAGACGACGCGCTCGTTGCGGGCGAACAGGCCGGGAATGCCGCGCGCTGTCGTCGGGTTGACGGAGAACAATTCACCAGGGACATAAATCATGCGCGTCAGGCGGCCGTCGCAGGGCATGTGGATGCGGTGGTAGTCGCGCGGGCTCAGGTACAGATTGGCGAAGCTGCCGTGTTCGAACTGGGCCGCCAGTGCCGCATCGCCGCCGACCAGGGCCGTCGTGCTGAAGTTGTGGCCCTTGGCCTGGAAGATCTGGTCCTTGTCGATGCTGCCGAACTGGCTGATGCGGCCATCGACGGGGCAGACGTAGTCGGCCTGGGCCAGCGGACGGGCATCGGGGCGCAGCGCGCGCGTGAAAAAGTCGTTAAAGCTCGTGTAGTGCGTGATGTCCGGATCCAGCGCCTCATCCATGTTGACGTTGTAGTAGCCGACGAACCAGCGGATCAAACGCGTCGTCATGGCGCCGCCTTTGGCGCCGGCGACACGGCCGGCAAAGTTGGTCAACGCTCCTTTGGGAAGCAGATATTGAGGCAGGACGGCAAGACGGTCAGACACGATGGGAAGCCTTTGACGGGGTGATGGGAACAATGGTGAAAACGCATTATAGCGGCGATGTGGCGCGCAATACTATGCGCCGTATGCAAGGGTGCGTATCGCAGCCCGCCGCCGAATTTAATTTGCCATAGGAAATATTTTCAGGAAACTGTGTCACTTGGAAAAAATTACAGCACAATACAGCGGCCTGTTTTTTAGCTTTTAGCCATTTTTATTCAGCCAACTTTTTTAGCCAGGTCATGATGCCACGCCGTTGCCTTCGCCTTACCGTCCTTTGTTCAGCCGTTTTACTTGCCTGGAATGCCCAGGCCCAGCAATCCGAAGCGCCAGCCGACGCTGCCGCTGCCTCTGCGCCGCTGAAGGCTGAAAAGCCCGCCGCGCCCGCGATGCAAACCGTGGAAGTCAAGGGCAGCGACTATGATCCGCGCCGCGACGATACGGCCAGCAAGATGGTCGTTGGCAGCGAGGAAATCCTCAAGTATGGCGACACGAATGTCACCGACGTGCTCAAGCGCTTGCCCGGCATTACCGTGTCCGGCGCGGCCGGGCGCTCGGGCGGCGAAATCCGCATGCGCGGCCTGGGCAGCGGCTACACGCAGATATTGCTCAATGGCGAGCGGGCGCCGGCCGGTTTTTCGCTCGACACCCTGTCGCCGGACGTGATCGAACGCATCGAGATTTTGCATGCGGCCAGCGCCGAATACAGCACGCAGTCGATTGCCGGCACCATCAATGTGGTGCTCAAGAAAGCCGTGAAGACAGCGCAGCGCGAGCTCAAGCTGGGCGTGCAGGGTAGCGACGTGAGCTTTTCGCCCAGCGTCAACGTGCAACTGTCCGACCGCGACGGCAATTTTTCGTATTCGTTGGCTGGCTCGCTGTTCCGCTACGACTACCATTACGACAATCCCGGGCTGGAACTGGGCTACGCGCCCGATGGTCGGCAAAACCTGCTGCGCCGCACGAACGGCACGGGCGATGGCCGCCCGGAAGGCATCAATCTGTCGCCACGCCTGAACTGGGTGCTGGCCAACGGCGATAACGTGACGGCGCAATTCTTTTTCAATGGCGGGCGCTCGAACCACCGCAATTTCAGCCGCGCGGAAACGCAGCAGGGCATGCGCCCCGATTACGACACGAATACGGGCAGCTCCAGCAACCACAATGCCTTCGGCCGCAGCGACCTGACGTGGATGCACAAGCTGGCCGGCGGCGCCCGGCTGGAACTGAAAGTTGGCGCCTCGGCCGCCCGCAATACGTCCGACAGCCTGCAGCAGGGCTTTATCGATGGCAACGGCCTGGCGCTCGACCGCAAAGTGGGCGTGAAGGCGACGGAAAACGGCGTCAGTTCGACCGGCAAGTACTCCACACCCTTGCTGCCCGGCCACGCCCTGTCGATGGGCTGGGACGGCGCCTACACGGAGCGCGAGGAAACGCGCCGCCAGCGCGAAGCGGTGCTGGGCACCTCGGGTGCGCGCCCGCCCGTCGACAGCGACGAAGGTTTCGATGCCACCATCAAGCGTCTGGCCCTGTTTGTGCAGGACGACTGGGAAATCACGCCGCGCTGGTCCATGTATGCGGGCGTGCGCTGGGAAGGCATCGACACGCGCAGCGCGGGCAATACCTATGATGAAGTGAGCCAGCGCACCAGCGTGTGGAGCCCGCTGTTGCAAACCTTGTGGAAGTTGCCTGATACCAAGGGTGACCAGGTACGCCTGGCCCTGACGCGCACCTACAAGGCGCAGCCCACGGCGAGCCTGATTCCGCGTCGTAATACCTCGACCAACAATAGCCAGACGGACCCCGACCGCGAAGGCAATCCCTACCTGAAGCCGGAGCTGGCGCTGGGCATCGACGCCTCGTACGAGCACTACTGGGCCGAAGGCGCTTTGCTCAGCGCGCGCGCCTCGGCCCGCCGTATCGATGGCTATACGCGCCAAGGCTTGCTGTTCATCAATGATCGCTGGGTGTCCACGCCCGTCAATGATGGCCGCGCGAATACTCAGACACTGGAACTGGAGGCGAAGTTCCCGCTGCGCGCCGTGCTGGCCGCGCCCGTGCCCGCCATCGACTTGCGCGCCAGCGTCAGCCGCAACTGGTCGCAGGTGGAGCAGGTGCCGGGGCCAAACAATCGGCTCGATCAGCAAACGCCCGTCAGCGGCAATTTCGGTCTCGATTACAAGACGCCGGATGGCGTGCTGACGACGGGCGGCAGCTTCAATTTCCGCAATGGCGGCCCCGTGCGCATCACCGAACGCCAGAGCGCCTATACGTCGCCGCGGCGCGACGTCGACATTTATGCGCTGTGGAAATTCGATGCGAAAAACCAGCTGCGCCTGGCCGTGTCGAATTTGCTGGCGCAAGACTTCGAAAGCACCACAGCGTATGCGGACGCCAGCGGCACCATCGTGCGCAACAGCATTTCACCGAGTTCACCGCAGGCGCGCGCGACCCTGGAAATGAAGTTTTGACGCGTTTGTTTTAACGGTGAAACCCCGGCCGGCATCCCCGCTGGCCTATAATCTCGGCAATCGCGCGCACGGCCCGTCCGTGCGCGCCACCTTTTACTTTGCCAAGATTGCTTTCCCCATGACGTTTTCCTCCCTCGGTCTGATCGATCCCCTGGTCCGCAAACTTGACGAGCTCGGTTATGCCAAGCCCACGCCCGTGCAGGCGCAGGCCATTCCTGCCGTGCTGGCTGGCCGCGACCTGATGGCCGCCGCCCAGACGGGCACGGGCAAGACGGCCGGTTTCGCCGTGCCGCTGCTGCAGCGCCTGACTTTGGAAGGCGTGGTGGCGCCCGAGTGCGTGCGCGTGCTGGTGCTCGTGCCCACGCGCGAACTGGCCGAGCAAGTCTATGCCAGCTTCCGCAGCTATGGCGGCAACTTGCCGCTGCGCAGTTTTGTCGCGTACGGCGGCGTGCCCATCGAGCCGCAGATCAGCAAACTGCGCAAGGGCCTCGACGTGCTGGTGGCTACGCCAGGCCGCTTGCTGGACTTGCAGACGCAGGGCGCCGTCAAGTTCGAGCAAGTGCAAACCCTGGTGCTGGACGAGGCCGACCGCATGCTGGACCTGGGCTTCGAGCGCGAGCTTGATATATTGCTGATGACCATGCCCAAGCAGCGCCAGACCCTGCTGTTCTCGGCCACCTTCTCGGACGCCATCCGCGCCATGGCGAAAACCATGTTGAAAGATCCCGTTTCGGTGGAGGTCAGCGCGCGCAACAGCACCGTCAAGGCCGTGAAGCAATCGGTGATCGTGTGCGACAAGAAACGCAAGCCGGAACTCTTTTTGCACTTGCTGAAGAAAAAGCGCTGGGGCCAGGTATTGGTCTTCGTCAAGACGCGCAAGTGTGTCGAGCTATTGGTGAACACCTTGCTGGAGCAGGGCGTGCGCGCCGATTCCATCCACGGCGACAAGACCCAGCCGAACCGTTTGCGCGCGCTGGCCCGCTTCAAATCGGCCGAGGTGCAGGTGCTGGTGGCGACCGACGTGGCTGCCCGTGGCCTGGACATCGACCAGTTGCCTGTCGTCGTCAATTTCGACTTGCCCACCGTGGCGGAAGACTATATCCACCGCATCGGCCGCACGGGCCGCGCGGGTGCTTCAGGCGAAGCGATCTCGCTCGTTTGCGCCGACGAGGTGGAATTGCTGTCGGCCGTGGAAGCGCTGACCCGGCAAACCCTGAAACGCAACGAGGAGCCCGGTTTCGAGGCCGAGCACCGCGTGCCGGGCACGTCCGCCGGCGGCACCATCCAGAAGAAGGCCGTGAAAGTGCTGGCGCCGAAGGCGGCGGAGCGGGCCAAGAAGCGCCGTTTTTATAAGTAAAAAGGGGACGCAAGGCGCGCTGCACGGATATCGCATTCGTGCCATCATGCGCCATGACCTCGATACCTTTGTTCCCGCTCAATACGGTGCTGTATCCCGACGGCTATCTGCCCCTGCAGATCTTCGAGGTACGCTATCTGGACATGATACGTCAGTGCATCATGGGCGAGCAGCCGTTTGGCGTGGTGCAGCTGCTGGACGGCACGGAAGTGCGCAAGCCGGGCCAGCAAGAAGCTCTGGCGCCCGTGGGCACCCTGGCGCGCGTCGTCGACTGGGCCGCGCCCCTGTCGGGCTTGCTGCAAATCAAATGCATGGGCATGCAGCGCTTTCACATCGTTTCCAGCGAACAGCTGAAGCACGGCTTGTGGATGGCGCAGGTCGAGACCTTGGCGCCCGATAAAACCATCCCCATCCCGCAAGAGCAGCAGAACGTGGCCGACGCGCTCGGCGCCCTGATCCGCACATTGCAGGAGCAAAAGATCCCGCCCGAGCAAATGCCCTTGCAGCCGCCATACCGGCTCGACGAGTGCGGCTGGGTGGCGAACCGCTGGTGCGAGCTGTTGTCCCTGAGCGCCATGCAAAAACAATTGTTGCTGAGCCAGGACAATCCCGTGCTGCGCCTGGAACTGGTGCAGGATATGCTCACGGAAAACGGCTTGTTAGAGGAATAAATTGCCTGAGGCCGCATGTTTTCTCATGCTTCCGTTGTGCAATTGCAATTTCTATTGAGAAATACTTTACGCTTTGCCGCCGCTGGCATAAGATAATGCCCCTGGGCAAGATTGCCCTGGGCAACATTCAAGAGCAGACGACATGGCAAAAGTAAGCGCGGAACAGATCAATGCGGCAATGGAAGCGATGGCGGGCGAAGGCCAGGCCATCACGGTGCGCGCCCTGCGCGAACGGCTGGGCAACGGCGCCTGCCTGGGCACCATCAGCAAGCTCTTGCTGCGCCGCAAGGCCGGTGCGCAGCGCCAGATCGCTGCCGCCGCCGAACTGTCGCCCGTGCTGCAGCAAGCCATCCTCGATTATGTAGGACAGGAATTAAGCGCCAGCCACAGCGCGCATGAAGCCGAGATGAACGACAATCAACAGGAATTGATGGACCTGGCCAGCGAGAACGAGCGCCAGCAAGAGTTGCTCGACCTGCAGGCCGGTGAGCTGGAAACCTTGCGCGAGGAACTTGAACGCGAGCGGCAAGTGGCGAACCAGGCCCGCACGGACCTGGCCAAGGCGCAGTTGCGCCTGGAAGGCTTGCCGCGCCTGGAAGAGGCGGCCGAGCAGGCCCGCATGGACCTGGCCAAGGCGCAATTCAAGCTCGAAGGCATCCCCCGCTTGGAAGAGGCCGCCGAAGCGGCGCGCGCGGAACTGATCCAGGCCCAGCTGAAGCTGGAAAGCCTGACGCGCGTGGAAACGGAACTGGCTGCCGCGCGTCTGGAACTGGAAGCGGAGCGTGAAGAGCTGGGCGAAACGCGCGCCGAACTCGACGAAGAGCGCACCTTGCGCATCAAGGCGCAGCAGTTCATCGTGGACCCAATATTCAAGACGCCAGTCTGAAGACGCCTGACCAAACCTGCTGCGCGTCGGCATAGGTGGCTTGCGATGCTCACCGGCTCGGCGCCCCCGCACTTCAGTGCGGTTGCGCTTCTCGGCCACCTCTCCCTTCCGCTCGCGACGGTTTTGTCAGGTGTCGTGACGTCTCTGTTGTAAGCTAACGCTGCGTACAGTGTTAGCCGGCGCACGGAATCGTGTCGCCAGACGCGGCAAAATAGTTCAGTGATCCAGGCGGGAAAGGGCCGGCATGGAAACGTTGATCGTCATGGGAGCCTCGGTGGGCGGCGTGAGCGCACTGTCCACCATCTTCGCCGCCTTGCCGGCGAATTTTCCCGCGGCAATCCTGGCCGTCATGCACGTAGGCGCGCGCAACAGCGTGTTGCACGAGATCCTCGGCAAAACCTCCGCCTTGCCCGTGCGCTTTGCCGAAGAACGCGAACCCGTGCGCGCAGGGCGCATCCTGCTGGCGCCGCCGGACCGGCACATGCTTGTTGCCAACCTGGCCGGCCAGGCGACGGTCGAGCTGACCCGGGGACCGAAGGAAAACCATACGCGTCCCGCCATCGACCCCCTGTTTCGCAGTGCGGCCGCCGCTTTCGGCCCGAAGGTGGTGGGCGTGGTACTCAGCGGCTACCTCGACGATGGCACGGCAGGCTTACAGGCCATCAAGGCTTGCGGCGGCAGGGCGCTGGTGCAGGAGCCGCAGGACGCGGTGGCGCCGTCGATGCCGCAAAGCGCGATCGACTATGCCGAAGTGGACTGGCGTCTGCCGGCCGCCGAGATCGGGCCGGCCCTGCTGGCGCTGGCCAGCGGCAACTCGGCGCCGGCCAGCGCCGCGCCGTCCTTGCCGCCCGTACCCCAATGGATTGCCGTGGAAAACCGTTTTGCCCGGGGAGTGGGGAATATGGACCAACTGGAAAAAATTGCCACGCCATCGACTTTCACCTGTCCTGAATGCCAGGGCACCCTGTGGGAGCTGCATGGCCAGCAGCCGCAGCGTTTTCGCTGCCATACGGGCCACAGTTTCACGGCGAAGATGCTCGGTGAGTTGCAGCATGACAAGGCGGAAGACGCCATCTGGGCCGCCGTCAGGGCGCTGCAGGAAAAAGAAAAACTGTATCTGAACCTGGCCGCCAAGGCCCAGGTCTGGCAGCATCCAGGCACGGCCAGCGAGTATGCGGCCAAGGCGCGCCAGGCGGGCGAGCAGGCCGATGTGCTGAAACGGGCTCTGCTGGCTTAAAATAGCGCACGGTCGCGCCATGGCGCGCGACGCCTGATCGCAAAGAAGGTTTATGTCTGCAGAAAAAAAACAGCCGCTTCCGCTTGCGGCAGCCCCCATATTGCCACGCGCATTGCCGCCCCGGCCCCCAGCCGAATTCAGTTCGCCCGAAGCGGCCCTGGCGCGCAAGCAGGCGCGCGAAGACAAGGATGCACAGGTGCGCGGAGTGACCTCCATCGACGCCATGCGCGAGGCCATCAAGCTGGCGGCGCGTGACTTGCCGGCTATCACCGCCGTGCCATGCCTGGGCATGCTGGACGCCGCCGCCTTCCGCGCACGCGCCGCGCTGGGCTTGCCTTTCCTGATGCGCGGGCTGGTACAGCGCTGGCCTTTGTCCCAGCTGGCGCCCGAAGTCTTGCGCGAGCAGTTCAGCCATGTGCCCGTGCGGGCGCGGGTGGGCGACTACATCAACACGGCCTTTGCTGCCGACCGCGCCATGCAGGATATGTCGATGGGGCAATACCTGGACCTGGTGGAAGGGGGCGCGCATGTGCTGCCGCCTTACCTGGGCAACCTGGAATTGCGCGAACTGAACCGTTTGTGCCACTGGCCCACGTATTTCGACAAGATGGGCCCGCCGCGCTTCTGGGTCGGGCCGGCAGGCACTGTCACGCCCTTGCATTGCGATTACGATGACAATATCTTCGCGCAAGTGTGGGGCCGCAAGCGCATCTTTTTATCGCCGCCGCACCATGACGCCTTTCTGTATCCCAGCGAAGCGAACGCCATCCTGTTCGGCTCGCCCTTCGATCCGGAAGCGCCCGATTTCCAGCGCTTTCCCCTGGCGCGCCAGGCCACCATGATCGAGTGCCTCGTCGAGCCGGGCGACATGCTGTACGTGCCCGCCGGCTGGTACCACCAGGTGCGGGCGCTGACGTTTTCGCTGTCGTCGAACCGCTGGGCCAGGGCCGTGCCGCTGGCCTTGCATGGCGGGGCGGAGTTGCGGCGTACCGAGGCTTAATCTGATGACACGATGGCCTTGCCATCGGCGCGCAAACGCCGGGGCCGCCACTCGCTGAGGATGCCCGCAGCGATGATCAATATCGCGCCCACGATGGCCAGGGCCGGCAGCCGTTCGCCGGCAATGCGGCCGATGACGCCCGCCCACACAGGTTCGCCCGCATAGATCAAGGTGGCCTTGGTGGCGGAAATGCGCTTTTGCGCCCAGTTCATCACATACTGGATCAGTGCGCTGGCGCAACCCAGCGCCAGCACGCTGAGGATGAAAGTCTTGCCGAGTACTGGCGGCGCTTCGCCCATGACGGGCATCAGCAGCAGGGCGATCAAGGACGCCGTGGCCAGTTGCACGATGGTCACGCGCAGGATGTTCAGCTGCGGCGAGACGCGGCTGATGAGGATGATTTCCAGGGCAATGGCGATGGCGCCCACGGCCGTCATCAGCTCGCCCTTGCCGAAACCCATGCTCAAGCCATCCGTTCCCGTCAGCAGCAGCAAGCCGACGAACGCCAGCACGACGGCCGCCCATACGGCAGGGTGGGGCCGCTGCTTGAAGACCAGCCATTGCACCAGCGGCACGATGGGCACGTAGAAGGCTGTGATGAAGGCCGATTTGCTGCTCGTGATATGCATCAAGCCATAGGTTTGCAGCGCGTAGCCGCCAAAGATGCTCACGCCGATGGCCATGCCGGTGAATAACTCCGCCTTCGTCAACTGGCGCAACTGGCCCCGGCAAATCAGAGCGCCGATGCCCGCGGCCACGGCAAAGCGGGCGGCCACGAAGGCCAAGGGGCCGCTGACCGTCACGGCATGTTGCACGATGAGAAACGTGCCGCCCCAGATGAAGGTAATGGCGATCAGGGCCAGTTCGGGCAGACCCATGGCGGGAGGGGGACTTGCGTGTGTTTTCATGGGAGGCTATGCTATGAGCAAAATATTTCCCATCATAATAGGAGCAATATATTGCGCAGTCAAGCCGAGGCCGGTGGCGTGCTGGCACACCTGGCCACCAATTTGCGGCGCTTGCGCCTTGCCGCCGGCCTTAGCCAGGAAGAGCTGGCGCGCCTGTCGGGTCTGAGCCGGCGCATGGTCAATGGCGTGGAGGCGGGCAGCACCAACATCAGCCTGGCCAATCTCGACCATGTGGCGGCCGCCTTGAACGTGGCCTTTGTCGACCTCGTCCAGCCGCCGCAGCAAGCGCAGGCCAGCCTGCGCGTGCTGATGTGGCAAAGTGCATCGCAGGCCAGCCAGGCCGTGCTGCTGGGCGCGGCGCCCGCCAGCCGCCAGGTGGAACTGTGGTCATGGACCCTGGCGCCGGGCGAGCGCTACGATGCGCAAGCCGACCCGGCCGGCTTCAGCGAAATGCTCTACGTGCTCGAAGGCGAGTTGCAGCTCGTGCTGGCGGCGGAAACCAGGCAACTGGCCACGGGCGATTTTTTCGTCTTCAGCAGCGCGCAAGCGTATGCCTACGTGAATGCGGGCGCATCCACCTTGCGCTTTACGCGCAATGTGGCCAGCTAGGAACCAAGGGAGAATCATGATGACGTCAACTTTATACCAGCCGACTTTGCATGACCGATATCTGGGCGCCATGCTGGGACTTGCCTGTGGCGATGCCGTCGGCACGACCGTGGAGTTTTCCCCGCGCGGCAGTTTTGCGCCCGTGACGGACATGATTGGCGGCGGCCCATTCGGCCTGCAGCCGGGACAATGGACGGACGATACCTCGATGGCGCTGTGCCTGGCCGAGAGTCTGGTATTGAAAGGGGCGTTCGATCCGGCGGACCAGATGGTGCGGTATTTGAACTGGTGGCAATGGGGTTACCTGAGTTCCACCGGCACCTGCTTCGATATCGGCGGAACGGTAAGGGACGCGCTGGCCAGTTTCCAGGAAACGGGCGACCCCTGGAGTGGTTCCACCGCGCCTGACACGGCGGGCAATGGCTCACTCATGCGCCTGGCCCCGGTCGTGCTGTTTGCTTATCCGGATGTGGCGGCAGCCGTGGCCTGCGCCGCCGACAGTTCCCGCACCACCCACGCGGCGCCGGAAGCGGTCGAAAGCTGCCAGCTGTTTGCCGCCTTGCTGTGCAGTGCGCTGGCGGGCACGGCGAAGGAAGCGTTGATGGGCAGCATCGCGTACCGGCCTGCCGAACCGAAGCTGAGGGAGCTGGCAAGCGGCAGTTTCATCGGCAAAACGGAGCAGCAGATACGCGGCACCGGCTATTGCGTGGAATCGCTGGAAGCGGCGCTCTGGTGCTTCTTCAATACGGATTCACTGGAAGAGGCCGTATTGCGCGCCGTCAACCTGGGCGAGGATGCCGATACAACCGGCGCCATCGTCGGCCAGCTTGCCGGCGCCTATTATGGCGCCCAGGCAATTCCTGCGCGCTGGCTCGACGTCCTGGCCATGCGGGGAGATATCGAAGAGCTGGCGGACAATTTGTTCGAGCGGGCCAGACCCTAGCGCAGGCCGCAGCCCACCAGCAGCAGCATCGGCCGCTCGCGCTCTTCCGCCAGGGCCGGCTGTTGCGCCACCTGCGCGTCGGTCGGCCCCCATTCTTCCACGTGTTCCAGCTGGAAACCGGCGCGTATCAGTGCATTCAAGGTCGTGCCGAGGGTGCGGTGCTGCTTGATCACTCCGGGCGCCAGCCAGTCCGACGTCCTCGGGCCTTGCTGCTGGTAGCTGTCGATGGGCCAGGTCTTGCATCCTTGCGCATCCGTCAGCCAGCCGGGCTGGCGTGGCGCCATGAAGATCGGGTGCTCGATGGAAAATACCAGCTTGCCGCTAGGCTTCAAGGCGTGGTGGATAGCGGCCAGCAGGGTGCCAAAATCCTCGATGTAGTGGAACGCCAGCGAACTGTAGACGAGGTCGTAGCTGGCGGGCGGCAAAACCAATTGCTCCAGGTCCAGCCGTGCATAGTCGACCACCGCGTACTCCCCCATGCTGCGTGCCTGCGCCAGCATCTTTGCCGACACGTCCACCCCCAGCACTGATGCCGCGCCCGCCTCGGCAGCCCAGCGGCAGAACCAGCCATAGCCGCAGCCCAGGTCGAGTACGCTTTTGCCTTGCAGCTCTGGCAGCATGGCGCGCAGGGCTGGCCATTCGGGGGCGCTGTCGAGGCCACCGAGGGAGCGGGGCAGCTGGCTGTAAGCCGTGAAAAAGGCGTCGTTGTCGTAGATATTCTGTGTCATGTATCGAGATCCTTGTGCTCTGTGCGCTTGGCATGGCCACTGCGTTGCGCCCGGTAAATGCCCGCGTGGCCGGAAAACAGGTAGGCCACGACGCAGGCGATGGCCGCGTACACGCCGATTTCGGCGCCGAACAGTTCCATCGCCATCAGGGTGGAGGCGATCGGCGTGTTGGCCGCGCCCGCAAAGACGGCGACAAAACCGATGGCGGCCAGCAGGGTGGCGGGCTGGTGCAGCAGCGGGCCCAGCGCATTGCCCAGGGTCGCCCCGATGAAGAACAATGGCGTCACTTCGCCGCCCTTGAAACTGGTGCCTAATGAAATGATGGTAAACGCCATCTTGCCGAGGAAATCCCAGGCGGGCAGCGGTTCCTTCAGCGCATCGACGATGGTGGGAATGCCCAGGCCGATATACTTGTCCGTGCCGATCAGCCATACGGCGGCGGCGATGATCACGCCGCCGGCAAGCGGACGCAGCGGGGCGTAGGCGATCCAGCGTTTCATCAGGCCGCTCAAGCCGTGCGTGGCTTGAGCGAATACTTTGCCCGTCACGCCGAACAGCACGCCAGCGATCACCATCGCGCACAAGGTCCAGGCGGAGAGGGCGGGGATCAAGGGCACGGCGTAATGCGTATGGTGAATGTTCAATAACTGCGCCCACAGCAAGCCCACCTGGTCGGCGATGACGGCGGCAGCCAGGCAGGGCAGCATGGCTTCATAGCGCAGGCGGCCGATGGCCAATACTTCCAGGCCGAAGAGGGCGCCTGCCAATGGCGTGCCGAAGACGGAGGCAAAGCCGGCGCTGATGCCGGCCATCAGGATGATGCGGCGGTCTTCATTGTTCAAGCGAAACATGCGGGTCAGCTGGTCTGCCAAGGCGCCGCCCATCTGCACGGCCGTGCCTTCGCGTCCGACGGAAGCGCCGAACAAATGCGAGATGACGGTGCCGCCCAGCACCAGCGGCGCCATGCGCAGGGGGATGATTTTTTTCGGGTCGTGGATTTCATCGATGAGCAGGTTCGCGCCGCCTTCGACACTGCGGCCATAGCGCAGATACAGCCAGCCGACGGCAAAGCCCGCCACGGGCAGCAGCCAGATCAGCCACGCGTGCGCCATCCGCGTGCGCGTGGCCCAGTCCAGGGCGAACAGGAAGAAGGCCGAGGCCGATCCCGCCAGCACGGCCACGACCAAGGCCAGTAGCAGCCATTTCAACAGATGCTTTAACAGATCGGTGAGGGCGCTAAGACGCTGCATTGTTCATCCAGTCAAGGCTGATGGGTGGGGGATTCCTTACAGGCCCAATTCCGCCACCAGCGCCTGGCCGATGGCGCGCTGTTCGGCCAAAATGGCGCGCAAGTGGTGGGGGCGCGTCTTGACGTTGGTCATGACCACGCGCAGCACATTGGTCGGGCCGGGGTAGCGCGTCGATTCGAGTACCGTGCGCGACACGAAGCTGTGGCCTTGCGCCTTTTGCCGGTTCTGCAGCTTGGCGTTCAAGGTGTTGAGTTGCTTGTTCAGTTCGCTCGCCGCCTCCACGTCGCCGCTGGCCAGCAAGCTTTCCATGCGCTGGCGCAAGTGCGCGGGCACGTAGCGGTAGGTGAGAATGAAGGTGTCCGAGCGCGTGACCAGTTCGAAATCCTGCTGGTCGGTCAATAAATCCTGCAACTGGCCGGACAGGGTGGCCGCCTGCTGCAGCAAGGTGGTGTAGCCGGACACGCCGAGCACCTTGAACGAGGTCCACAGTTTCAGGGCATCGAAGCGGCGCGAACCTTCCAGCGAGGTCTGGCCCAGGTCGCCCGAGTTGTCGCGCAAGATGTAGTTGGCGTTGTGTTTGAGCAGGTTCAGGCTGGCGCTGTCCTTGAACAGCACCATGCTTTGCGCCATCGGCACCCACAGCAATTTATGCCCGTCGATGACGACGGAGTCGGCTAGGGCAATGCCGTCGTACAGTGCGCGGTATTGTTCCGCGATCAAGAGGGCGCCGCCCCAGGCCGCATCCACATGGAACCAGATGTTTTCCCGTGCGGCAATGGCTGCCATGGCGGCCAGCGGGTCGATGGCGCCCGTTTCCGTCGTGCCGGCGATGCCGATCATGGCGACGACCTTGATATTGCGCAATTTCAAGTCGGCAATGGTTGCTTCCAGCGCGGCGACGTCGATGCGGTTGTCGCGGTCGACGGCCACCAGCTGCAAGGCGTTTTCACCGAGCCCCAGGGTCGCCAGCGCCTTTTTCACGGAGTAATGGCTGCGGGCCGAACCGATCACGGCCAGTCCCGCGTAACTGGATTCCTGCATGGCGGCAAACAAACCGCGCTTGCGGGTGCCGGGCAATTGCTGTTCCAGCGCCACGGCCAGGGCCGTCAGGTTGCCCATGGTGCCGCCATTGACGACATTGCCCAGCGCGCCGCTGGTGGCGGCCATGGCCTGTGTGTAGACGGCGTCCGGTTGCTGGTACACCTGACGGTGCAGCCAGCCGAGGATCTGCTTTTCGATCAGGGTCGACACGTACGCCGTCTCGATCTTGACCTGGTTCTGGTTCAGGGTGGCCGTAAACGCTTCGGCCAGCACGCTGATCCATGGCAAGGCCTGCGTCATGTGGCCGATGTATTGCGGGTGGTTCAGCTGGGCCGTATTGGCCAGCACGGTGGTGTCGAGTTCTTGCAGGAATTGCGCCACGGGCATGCCGTGCGCGGGCAGGCAGGTGTCGGACAATTGCGTCAGCAGTTCCGCATACGGCGTATGCGGGTAGGGAGTGTCGCGCTCGGCGGCCAGCCAGCCGCCCAGCATGCCCAGCGCCTGTTGCAGGGGCGCGGGCGAGCGTTGCAGCGCATCGATGGAAAAATGCTGCTGCAGCAGCTGTTCGATAGGGGTATCGGTCATGGCGCGTTGTCTTCTCTACGGATTGCTGGTGCCACGGTGACAAACGAATTGCGCCCAGGCGAAAGCGGGATTTTACCCGACTCCGCCTGAGCGCATCAGTTTGCTATTACTGCTATTGATCAGAAGTAGTTGAGACCCAGCGCCGACTTGACTTCATCGGCCGTGCGGGCCGCCACTTCGCGCGCCTTGAACGTGCCTTCCTTGAGCATCTGGATGACTTGCCCTTTGTCCTTGGCGAACTCTTCGCGGCGGGCGCGGATCGGCGCCAGCATTTCCTGCAAAACCACGTCCAGGCGCTTCTTGACGATGCTGTCGCCCAGGCCGCCACGTACATAATGGGCTTTCATTTCGGCCAGCGCCGCTTTTTCCGGGTCGAACGCGTCCAGGTAGGTAAACGCGATGTTGCCTTCCAGGTGGCCCGGATCTTCCACGCGCAGGTGCAGCGGATCGGTATAGACTTTTTTCACGGCGGCCGTGATTTCGGCCGAGGTCGCGCCCAGGTTGATGGTGTTGCCCAGCGACTTGCTCATCTTCGCCTTGCCATCGATGCCGGGCAGGCGGCCGATGTCCGGCACCAGCGCCTTGCATTCCATCAATACTTCGCGGTTGTACATGCGGTTGAAGCGGCGCACGATTTCATTCGTTTGCTCGATCATCGGGATCTGGTCTTCGCCCACGGGCACCACGCCCGCCTTGAATGCCGTGATGTCGGCCGCCTGGCTGGCAGGGTAGGTCAGGAAGCCGGCCGGGATGTCGCGCTCGAAGCCGCGCAGGCGGATTTCTTCCTTGACGGTAGGATTGCGCTCGAGGCGCGCCACGGTAACGATGTTCAGGTAGTAAAAGGTCAGCTCGGCCAGTTCCGGGATCTGCGACTGGATGAAGACCGTGGTTTTCGCCGGGTCGATGCCGACGGCCAGGTAATCGAGCGCCACTTCGACGACGTTGCGGTGCACCTTGTCGATGTCGTCCATATTGTCCGTCAGCGCCTGCGCGTCGGCCAGCATGATGAATTGCTTGTAGCTGTTCTGGTAACGGACCCTGTCGCGCAGGCTGCCCACGTAGTGACCCAGGTGCAAGGGACCGGTCGGGCGGTCGCCCGTCAGGATCACGGATTGCGAAGCGATGGCGGCAGGGGACAGCGGCGCTGCCGGTGCGTCGTTCTGGTCTTGGGTATCGGGGGTATTAGGCAAGCTCATCAAGTTTCCTTTTGAGCCGCCTGCATCGGGGATGATCCAGGCTGAGCCTGTTACGCCACCGATCGAGGCGGCGTGGATCAGATTCACATCACTATGCAGTGGCCGCGCGAAAGTGAGCGGGACCACCAATTCAAGCAGGCGTGTTGTGAAGGGATAAATTTCATGGCGTTATGGTTGCAGTTCGCACGCGTTCTGTCAAGTTTGCGCCCCGATTTCTCTGCTGCGCCGCGTCAGAGGCATGCCTTATGCAAAACTTGCTTTCCGGGTACTATTGCCGTTCGGCCACTTTTGCGTGGCATGAATCATTGGAGAACAGTATGCACGTGTCGTCCCCCGTCCGGCTCACCTGCCTGGCCTTGATTGTAAGTTCCCTGTTTACCGCGCCCGTGCTGGCGCAAACGCCGAAAACGCCGCCGATGACGCCCGATATCGGCGCCAAACTGGTGATGCCGGACCTGAACGACTACGTCAAGCGCGTGGTAATGATCCCCATGCGCGACGGCGTCAAGCTGTACACGGTGATCGTCGTGCCGAAAGGCGCGCAAAAAGCGCCGATCATGCTCACGCGCACGCCGTACAATGCGGCCCGCCGCGCCCAGCGCGCCGCCAGCCCCAGCATGCTGGTCACCTTGCCGCTGGGCGACGATACCCTGGTGGAAAACGGCTACATCCGCGTGTTCCAGGACGTGCGCGGCAAGCATGGCTCGGAAGGCGATTACGTGATGACGCGGCCCGTGCGCGGCCCGCTGAACAATACCAAGGTCGATAATGTGACCGATGCGTGGGACACGATCGACTGGCTCGTGAAAAATGTGCCGGAAAGCAATGGCAAAGTCGGCATGCTCGGTTCCTCGTACGAGGGACACACGGTACTGATGGCCCTGGTCGACCCGCATCCGGCCCTGAAGGTGGCCGTGCCCATGAGCGCCATGGTCGACGGCTGGCGCGGCGACGACTGGTTTCATAATGGCGCCTTCCGCATGCCCAGCCTGTCGTACATCGCGGGCCAGACGAGCGTGCGCGGCAGCGGCGAATCGCCGGCGCTCGGTGTCTACGACGATTACGAGGCGTATCTGCGCATCGGTTCGGCCGGTGATTACGCGAAGAAATTCGGCATCGACAAGCTGACCTACACGAAAAAGCTGTTCGAACACCCGGCTTACGACAGTTACTGGCAGGAACAGGCGCTCGACAAGATACTCGCCAAGCGTCAGCTGATCGTGCCCACCATGCACGTGGTGGGACAGTGGGACCAGGAAGATATCTATGGCCCCTACGCCACCTACTGGGCGATGGAAGGGCGCGACACGCGCAACAACCTCAATTACCTGGCCATCGGCCCGTGGCGCCACAGCGGCGTCAATTATGATGGCTCCAGTCTGGGCGCCTTGAAGTTTGACGGCGATACGGCGCGCCAGTTCCGTGAAAAAGTCATGCAGCCATTCCTCAATCAATATCTGAAGGATGGCGCGCCGGAAGCGAACACGGCGCCCGTCGTGTCGTACCAGAGCGGCACCAACCAGTGGCAGCGCCTGCAGCAGTGGCCGCTGGCCTGCGAGACGTGTGATATCAAGCTGACGCCGATCTATCTGCAGGATGGCTACAAGCTGGGCTTTGCGGCGTCATCGGCCACAGCCGATGCAGCCAGCGGCGCCTTCGACGAATACGTGGCCGATCCTGCGAAACCCGTGCCGTTCGTGCCCCGTCCCGTGCGCCTGAACGATGGCGACGTGTGGAAGCCATGGCTGGTCAGCGACCAGCGCGGCTATGCGGACCGCACGGACGTGCTCAGCTATGTTTCCGAACCGTTGAAGACGGCCGTGCGCATCGCCGGCGCGCCGATGGTCAACCTGTTCGCCGCCACCAGCGGCACGGATGCCGACTGGGTGGTAAAACTGATCGACGTGTATCCGGATGAAGTACCGTCGCAGCCGGCCATGGGTGGGTATCAATTGGGCGTGGCGATGGACATCTTCCGCGGGCGCTACCGGGACAGCCTCGAACACCCGACGGCGATTCCTGCCGGTAAGGTCGAGCGCTACCGTTTCGCCTTGCCGAACGCGAACCACGTCTTCCTGCCGGGCCACCGCATCGCCGTGCAAGTGCAGTCGAGCTGGTTCCCCCTGTACGACCGCAATCCGCAAACCTTCGTGCCGAATATCTTCCTGGCCCAGCCAGGCGATTATAAAAAGGCGACGCAGCGCGTGTACCACGCGGCAGGGGCGGCCAGCGCCATCGAGTTGCCGATAGCGCCGCTCGACGCCCGCTAGCCCATGCGCATGAGGATGGCGCCCGCCGCGATCAGGCCGATGGCCAGGTAGCGGCGGGGGCTGATTTTTTCGCGCAGGAACAGGGCCGCAATGGCGATGGCGAACAGGATCGACGTTTCGCGCAGGGCCGCGATGGCGGCCACGGGCACCTGCGTCATGGCCCACAGGGCCAGGCCATACGAGGCGAGGGTGCCGAAACCGCCAACGGCGGCCAAACGCCATTGCGTTTGCGCATAGGCAAGCAGGTCGGCGGGGCGGCGCAACGCCGTCCACAGCAGCAGGCCCGTTCCGTTCAAGACAAAAATCCACATCGTGTAGGCGGCCGGGGCGCCGGACAGGCGCACGCCGATGCCGTCGATCAGGGTATAGCTGGCGATGACGCAGGCGTTGCCCAGCGCAAAGGCGGTGGCGCGGCCCGTGCTTTTCGGCGCCTTGCCGATAGTGCTGGTGCGCGCGGCAAGATACAGGCCGAAGATGCCCGCGCAGATGCAGGCGACGGCGCCCATCTGCGTGGCGGACAGGCGCTCGCCGATCAGCGGCCAGCTGGCCAGCGCCACGAGCAATGGCGCGCTGCCGCGCATCAGGGGATAGGCATGGCTCATGTCGCCCGCCTTGTAGGCGGCCGCCAGCAGCGAGTAATAGGCCAGCTGCGCCATGGCCGAGGCAGCCAGGTAAGGCCAGCTGGCAGGGGCGGGAGGGTTGACGAAAGGCAGGACGGCCAGCGAAATCAGGGCCGCGCCCACGGAAACGAGCACCGTGCTGAGAAAGGTATCCTTGCCCGACTTGACGATGGCGTTCCAGCTGGCGTGCAGCAGGGCGGCAAACAGGACGACGGCGACGACCAGACCGGACATGCAGGCCTTAGCGGGGGCGTATGCTCAGCGACAACAGTTCCTGGCGGTGATGGCGCTGGAAGCCTTCCATCACGGAACCCGAGCGGCCCGCCTTGTCCAGCAGTTCGCGCAGGGTGGCCTGGTCTTCCGGCGTGAGGGACTTGCGCGACAGGTAGACGCCGCTCATGCCCCACGGCAGTTCCGGCAGCGCTTCCAGGCGCAAGCGGTCGGCCAGGCCATATACGCGCGCGTCGTTCTGCGCCACGCCGGCGAGGATGGTGGGGCTCATGATGGTGGCATCGATGAAGCCGCTTTGCATCAGGCGGGCCACGGACAGGGCGTCGACTTCGTAAAACAGGCGCCCCTGGCTGCTCAGCTCCTTCGCCAGCGCCTGGTACGGTGCGCCATAGTCGTAGCCGCGCACCAGCGCCACGCGCAATTCGCGCCGCTCGATCAGTTCCTGCATGGTGTTGATGGGCGCGCGTGCGCCCTGTAGCGAGATCAGCAGGGGGCGGCTGCCCAGCATGGGAATGAACAGGCCATGCTGGTCGCGCCGCAAGGTGCTGCTGGCCGGGATCAGCATATCGGCCTTGCCCGTCTCGAACATCGCTTCCAGGCGCGCGCGGGGCACGGCCGTGAAGATGAAATTGCAGCCAAGTTTGGCGCCCATGCTGCGCAGCAAGTCGGGATAGATGCCGCCGATCGTGGCGCCATTGACCACCACGCTGGCGCCGATGGCCGAGACGGGCACCTGGATGTCGCGCGAGCATTGCGCGCCCGCCAGCGGTGGCAGCGCCAGCGCCAGCATGGCCACGGTCCGGCGCCAGGCGCTGGAATAAAAGTCAGTCATACCCATCCTTGCTCACCATCGAATGCGGGGCGTCGGCAACGCTCCGCTGATTATCCCATTCTCGCCTATTTATTTCTCAAGTGCAATATTATACCGCCGACTACTTTGTGGTGGAAACCACAAGTCTTGCCTGGCGTTGCGCCTTGAAGTAGCGCCAGGCCACCAGGATGCCCAGCATTTGCATGATGGCGCACAGGTAGAAAGTGCTGCCGATGCGCCAGTCCTGCGGCGGCAAGTGGCTCACTTCGCCCAGGATCATGCTGCCGAGCAAAGGCATGATGATGATGCCCAGGCTGCTGATCGATTGCAGCGAGCCCATCAGCTCTCCCTGTTCGCTGGCGTTCGATGATTTCGAGATGATGCCTTGCAGGGCGGGGCCGGCGGCAAAGGCCAGCAGGTTGCACAGGATTAGCGCATACATCATCCAGCCCTGTGTGGCCAGTCCGTACAGCAAATAGGTGAGGGCGCCCGAGGCCATGCCGAGCAGGGACAGGCGCACTTCGCCAAAGCGCTTGATGAGTATGCCTAGCAAGCCCGCCTGCACGACGGCCGCGCACAGGCCCACGCAGAACAGGGCGATGCCGTTCTGGCGCGGCGTCCAGTCGAAGCGGAAATGCGTGTACAGCACCCAGGTGGTGTTGAGCATCATTTGCGCGAACGTCATCAGGCCGAAGGCCAGCACCAGGCCGCGGATTTCCACGCGGCGCACCAGCTTCAGCAGGGCGGCAAACGGGTTGATGCGCGCCAGGGTGAACGGTGCGCGCGGGCCAGGCCGCAGCGACTCGGGCACGCAGAAATAGCCGTAGATGAAATTGGCCGCCGAAAGGCCCGCCGCCACGTAAAACGGCAGGCGCAGATCGATTTCGCCCAGCAGGCCGCCCAGCATGGGCCCGCAGATGAAGCCCAGGCCAAAGGCGGCGCCGATCTTGCCGAAACTCTTGGCGCGGTTGTCGGGCGTGGACACGTCGGAGGCATAGGCGGACGCGACCGACATGCTGGCCGACGAGACGCCGCCGATGACCCTGCCGATGAACAGGCAGGCCAGGTTCGGCGCCCAGCCCGTGGCGAGAAAGTTGATGCCCATGCCGGCCATCGAGTACAGCAGCACGGGACGGCGTCCCACGCGGTCGCTGATGGCGCCCAGCATGGGCATGAAGATGAATTGCAGCAAACCGAAGAGGGCCGCCATGATGCCGTACCAGAACGCTTGCGCATCCTTGCCATCGACAAAGTTGCCGATCAGGATGGGCAGCACGGGCACCACCAGGCCGATGCCCAGCATGTCGATGAAGACGCAGACGAGGATGAAATTGAGGTTGCCGGCGCTCTTTAGGGCGGGGGAGGACGGGGAATGGCTGTCGGGGCTGGTTTTATCGGACATGCATGCTTTCGGCGCGTTGGCATAGCGCCGGCGCGTGACAGGATGCTGCTGACGCGCGGCGCGATAGCTGAGGCTTGCATTATAGACAGCGGGAACCATGCTGGCTATCGCCATCCATGTCCGGGGGCATTCCCCATTCGTCGGCAAAGGCGGCGCGGAAGTCCGTCAACACGGCCAGCCGCTGTTCGGCCAGTGCGCGGCCTGCCGCCGTTTGCATCTTGCCGGGCAGCTTGTCGAGCTTGGTGACGATATGGTCGAGCGCATAGGCCTTGTCGTCGAGCGGACGCTGTCGCGCCAGCGGATCCGTGCCATGCGCCAGTGCGCTATCCATGCGCGCGGCCGTGTAAAACAGGCGCGCCAGTCCCACGGCGCCCAGCGCGTCGATGCGGTCTGCGTCCTGCACAATCTGCGCTTCGATGGTGTGTGGCGGCAAGTTGGCGGAAAAACTGTGCGTCTCGATGGCGTGGGCCACGCCCGCCAATTTTTCTGCCGGGAAATCCAGTTCCGCCAGCTGGCGGCATGCCAGCGCCGCCGCCTGGCGCGAGGCCAGGTGGCGTTCGGGGTGGTTTTTCGGCAAGTTGACGAGGTCGTGCAAATAACAGGCGGCCATCACGGTGAGGGCGTCCGCGTCCGCATGCTCTTGCAGCAGGGCACTGGCGTTGCGCCAGACGCGGTGCAGGTGGTTGAGGTCGTGGGCGCTGTCATCGCCCAGGCCGGCCGTGGCCAGCGCCAGCAGGCGTGGTTGCCATTGAGAAAGCAAAGAGTGCATGGTCAAGGTCATAAAAAGCAGGGGCCGCCAGTGTGGCATAAAACGCCACCGCCTGCGGCCGGTGGTCTGCTCTTCGGCGTGCCGTATTTGCTACATAAATTGTATTTTTGAAATCATTCGTCCAGCAATTGCTCTTTTTTAGTGCATGTAGAATTTACATGGGGTAACATTGCCGCACGGAAATTAGAAGCATAAGCTAATTGCGAGAAAGTATTTGCAAAAAACATACTAGTGGCAGTCATGCCATCGTGCATGCTGGCCTGCGCCCCAGGCGAGTTAACTAAAGGATTATCATGAACACCATTTCCAGCGACACTGGCGCAACCGTTGCCAAGGCTGCCGAATACCTGGCTTTTACCCTGGGCCAGGAAGAGTATGGCATCGACATCCAGAAAGTCAGCGAAATCCGCAGCTATGAAACGCCGACCCGCATCGCCAACGCTCCCGAGTTCGTCAAGGGCGTGGTCAACCTGCGCGGCATCATCGTGCCGATCGTCGACATGCGCATCAAGTTCAACCTGGGCACGCCCAGCTATGACCAGTTCACCGTCGTCATCATCCTCAACATCGGCAACCGCGTCGTCGGCATGGTCGTCGACCGCGTCTCCGACGTCACCACGCTGATGCCGGAACAGATCAAGCCGGCGCCGGACATGGGCCGTTCGATCAACACGGAATACGTGATCGGCCTGGGCACCATCGACGAGCGCATGCTGATCCTGGTCGATATCGACCAGCTGATGTCTAGCGCCGACATGGGCTTGATCGAAAAATTAGCCGCTTAATTCTCGCTGCGGTCATTTTGACTGGATTTGTCGGAAACAATTGACTCTCGGCATTGCTTGATTTTTCTGCAAGGCGCACGCTAGCGCCTTTCCTGGCGCACGGTTCAGCCGAACCGTGCGCCAGTTTCACTTCAGTTTCACTTTCACGCCCGTTTCGCCAAGGCAGCGATCCCACGCCAGCGCAAAACTGCCAGCCTGTCGCCACGGCATCAGGGCTTTTTAGGATAGTCACATGAATTTATTACGCAACGTCAGCATCGGTGTCCGCCTCGGACTCGGTTTTGCCGTGATTTTGCTGTTTTCCATGCTCATTACGGGCATCAGCGTCTGGCGCCTGCACGACGTGGCCAGCGCCACGCGCGTCATGATGGAGCAACCGCTGGCGAAGGAACGCTATATTTCCGACTGGTACGGCCGTATCGACAGCGCCGTGCGCCGCACCATCGCGATTGCCCGCAGCAGCGACACCTCGCTCAGCGGCTATTTCGCGGAAGAATCGAAAGTCTCGTCGTCCAGCTCGGCTGAACTGCAAAAGAAAATCGAGGCGCTGATCGACAAGCCGGAAGAAAAAGCCATGTTCGCGGGCTTGCTGGAACAGCGCAAGGTCTACATCAGTTCGCGCGACCAGGTCTACAAGCTGAAGGGCGAAGCGCAGGCCGACGCCGCCAATGAGGTGTTTGAAAAGATCTTCGTGCCGGCCGCCGCCAAGTATCAGAAGATGGTGCAGGACTTGCTGGAACACCAGCGCGCCAGCATCGACACGACGGCGCGCGAAATCGACGGCGTCGCCAATACCAGCCGCAACCTGATGCTGGTGCTGGCCGCGCTGGCGCTGGGCTTCGGCGTCGTGTGTGCCTGGGTCTTGACGATGGGCATCGTGCGTCCCCTGCGCACGGCTGTGGACATCGCCCGCAAGGTGGCCGATGGCGACTTGACGGCGCAGATCGACGCCAGCGCCAAGGATGAGACGGGCCAACTCTTGCTGGCCCTGAAGGACATGAACACGAGCCTGCTCAACATCGTGGGCGAAGTGCGCAGCGGCACGGACAGCATCGCGACCTCGTCGACGCAAATCGCCGCCGGCAACCAGGACCTGTCTTCCCGCACGGAAGAGCAGGCCGGTTCCCTGGAGGAAACAGCGTCGTCGATGGAAGAACTGACCAGTACCGTGAAACAGAATGCGGACAATGCGCGCCAGGCGAATCAATTGGCGGCCTCGGCGGCGCAAGTGGCCGTCAAGGGCGGCGAAGTCGTGGCGCAAGTGGTGGGTACGATGGAATCGATCAATGCGTCGTCGAACAAGATCGTCGACATCATTTCCGTGATCGACGGCATCGCCTTCCAGACGAATATCCTGGCGCTGAACGCGGCCGTGGAAGCGGCCCGTGCCGGTGAACAGGGACGTGGTTTTGCCGTCGTGGCGTCCGAAGTGCGCAACCTGGCCCAGCGTTCCGCTTCGGCCGCGAAAGAGATCAAAACCCTGATCGGCGCGTCCGTGGAGCAAGTCAACGCGGGCAGCATGCTGGTGGCACAAGCTGGTTCGACCATGACCGACATCGTCGACAGCGTGCAGCGCGTGAGCGACATCATCACGGAAATAACGGCGGCCAGCAGCGAGCAAAGCGTGGGCATCGACGAGATCAACCGCGCCATCGGCCAGATGGACGCCGTCACGCAGCAAAATGCGGCCTTGGTGGAAGAGTCGGCGGCCGCCGCCGAATCGATGCAGCACCAGGCGCACAACCTGGCGCAGGTCGTCAGCGTCTTCAAGCTCAACGGCCAGCAGGCCGGCGCCAGTGCTGCCAAGACGCCAAAACGCCCGGCAGCGCCGCAAACCACCTTGCGCATCGGCACACGCTGATCGCGCCGCGGCTGCCACGTGCAGCCGCAACCCCTTTTATATAGTCTGGTTCCGCTTTTTTAGGATATTCACATGAATTTGTTAAGAAACGTCAGTATTGGTGTGCGCCTCGGCCTGGGTTTTGCCGTGATCTTGCTGTTTTCCATGCTCATCACCGGTATCAGCGTGTGGCGTTTGCATGACGTGGCCACGGCCACGCGCACCATGATGGAATTGCCGCTGACGAAGGAACGCTATATTTCCGACTGGTACGCGAAAATTGACAGCGGCGTGCGCCGCACCACAGCCATCGCGCGCAGCAGCGACACGACCTTGGGCGCGTATTTCGCGGAAGAAGCCAAGCAATCGTCCGTCGTCTCGGGCGAATTGCAAAAGAAAATCGAAGCCTTGATTTCCAGCCCGGAAGAAAAAGAACTGTTCCGCCTGGTGAGCGAACAGCGCAAGGTCTACCTCGATTCGCGCGCGCAAGTGTCGAAGCTGAAGGCGGATGGACAGGAAGCGGAAGCGGAGCAGGCTTTCCAGGGCATCTTCGTGCCCGGTTCGACGAAATACCTGAAAGTGGTCAACGACATGCTGCAGCACCAGCGCGCCAGCATCGATAAAACCGCGCGCGAGATCGACGAGGTCGCCAAGACGAGCCGCAACTTGCTGCTGACTCTGGCCGTGCTGGCGCTGGGTTTTGGCGTCGTGTGCGCCTGGTTGTTGACGATGGGCATCGTGCGTCCCTTGCGCACGGCCGTGGACATCGCCCGCAAGGTGGCTGATGGCGACTTGACGGCGCAGATCGACGCCAGCGCCAAGGATGAGACGGGCCAACTCTTGCTGGCTCTGAAGGACATGAACACGAGCCTGCTCAACATCGTGGGCGAAGTGCGCAGCGGCACGGACAGCATCGCCACGTCGTCGACGCAAATTGCCGCCGGCAACCAGGACCTGTCTTCCCGCACGGAAGAGCAGGCCGGTTCCTTGGAAGAAACTGCGTCGTCGATGGAAGAATTGACCAGCACCGTGAAACAGAATGCGGACAATGCGCGCCAGGCGAATCAATTGGCGGCCTCGGCGGCGCAAGTGGCCGTCAAGGGTGGCGAAGTCGTGGCGCAAGTGGTGGGCACGATGGAATCGATCAACGCTTCGTCGAACAAGATCGTCGACATCATCAGTGTCATCGACGGCATCGCCTTCCAGACGAATATCCTGGCGCTGAACGCGGCCGTGGAAGCGGCGCGCGCGGGTGAGCAGGGCCGTGGTTTTGCCGTGGTGGCGTCCGAAGTGCGCAACCTGGCCCAGCGTTCCGCTTCGGCCGCGAAAGAGATCAAGACCCTGATCGGCGCGTCCGTGGAGCAAGTCAACGCGGGCAGCATGCTGGTGGCGCAAGCCGGTTCGACCATGACCGACATCGTCGACAGCGTGCAGCGCGTGAGCGACATCATCACGGAAATCACGGCGGCGAGCAGCGAGCAAAGCGTGGGCATCGACGAGATCAACCGCGCCATCGGCCAGATGGACGCCGTCACGCAGCAAAACGCGGCCCTGGTGGAAGAGTCGGCGGCGGCCGCCGAATCGATGCAGCACCAGGCGCATAACCTGGCGCAGGTCGTCAGCGTCTTTAAACTGAACGGGCAGCAGGCCAGTGTCAGCGGTTTGAAGGGCAAGCAACGCCCTGCGGCGAAAGAGTCAAAGGAAGCATTGCGGATCGGCCGCGCCGCTTAATCTTTCTCCACCCAGCCGGTAATCGCCAGCTGCGACAGCCGGTCCGCCTCGCCATTCCTGTGGCGAGGAATCCAGCGCAAGCTCACATCCGTGAATTGTTCCAGCAGGGCCACTACGGTGGCCCTGTGCGTTTCCAGTCCTTTGGCGCCGACCGGCGTCGTTCCCAGCACGTCGTTGATCACCACCTGGCTGTCGCCGTACAGCAGCAGTTGCACGGGCGGCGGGCGCACGGCTAGCGCCGCTTGCAGCACGGCCGTCAGGGCCGCGTATTCCGCGTCGCTGCTGCTGCCATAGCCGGCCGCCTCGCTCACCTCGATGCGCTCGCCGTTCGGTCCCAGCAGCAGGGCGCCTATGCCCAGCTTGCCCGGATTCGGATGGGCTGAGCCGTCGAACCAGCCGCGCCAGGCCAGCGGGCCGCTGTGGTCCTGGCGGCTGAGCGCCAGCTGCGCGCGGCGCGCCTGCATCCTGGCTTCCTTGCGTGCTTTGCGCGCGACTGCTTCCGGCGTCATGGCTTGATCAGGAAGGTGTCGATCAGGCTGCCGATCCAGCACGCCGCCAGCACACCCACGGCCACCGTCATGGCGGGCCCGTCATTGGCAGACAGCGCATCGACTTTTTCCACGATCAGCTGCACGTCGAGGGGCAGGGCGCCGCTGTCGATCTGTGCCATTACCTGGTCTAAACGTGCCATGATCTGGCGCAATACGAGTACCAGCGCGACCAGGGCCGGCACCAGGAAGAGGCAGCCGCGCGCCTTGCGTTTCAATACAAAATGCCCGCTGCCGGGGAAGACGAGGGCCGACAACAGCAGGGCAAGATTACGTTTGGAAAGGGAAGAGCCGCTCATGCGCGCCTTTTGTAGGGGAAAGAGCGGCTCATCATACTATTGCCAGCCGAATTTGCGCAGATACACGCGTTTCATGAACGTCGTCAGCACCGTGTAGCACACGAGGATGCCCAGCAGCCAGGGGAAATAGCCCAGTGGCAAGGCTTGCAGCTTGAAGTAGGTCGCCAGCGGTCCCATCGGCAGGAACACGCCCACGGCCATGATGAGGGTCGTGGCCACCAGCAGGGGCACGGACGCGATGCTGTCGATGAAGGGCAGCTTGGGCGTGCGGATCAGGTGCACGATCAGGGTTTGCGTCAGCAGCCCCACGACGAACCAGCCGGACTGGAACAGCGTCTGCTGCTCAGGCGTATTCGCGCCAAACACATGCCACATCAGGATAAACGTGCTGATGTCAAAGATCGAGCTGATGGGCCCAAAAAAGACCATGAAGCGGCCGATGTCGCGCGGGTTCCAGCTCAGCGGCTGCTGGATCAGCTCGGCATCCACATTGTCGAAGGGAATGGCGATCTGCGACACGTCATACAACAGGTTTTGCACCAGCAAGTGCAGCGGCAGCATCGGCAAAAACGGCAAGAAGGCGCTGGCCACCAGCACGGAAAACACATTGCCGAAGTTCGAACTGGCCGTCATGCGTATGTATTTGAGCATGTTGCTGAAGGTGCGCCGGCCTTCCAGCACGCCTTCTTCCAGCACCATCAGGCTCTTTTCCAGCAGGATGATGTCGGCCGCTTCCTTGGCGATATCGACGGCCGAATCGACGGAAATGCCGATGTCGGCCGCGCGCAGGGCGGGCGCGTCGTTGATGCCGTCGCCCATGAAGCCGACGATGTGGCCATTGCCGCGCAGGGCGCGCACGAGGCGTTCCTTGTGCAGCGGGCTGAGCTTGGCAAACACCGTGTTGTCTTCGGCCGCCTGCGCCAGGGTCGCGTCGTCCATGTCGTCCAGTTGCGGACCTTGCAGCACGCCATGCACGGCCAGACCCACTTCGCGGCAAATCTTCGCCGTCACCAGGTGGTTGTCGCCCGTCAAGACTTTCACGGTGACGCCATGTTCGGCCAGCGCGCGCAGGGCGGGCGCCGTCGATTCCTTCGGCGGATCGAGAAACGCCACATAGCCGATCAGGGTCAGCGCCGTTTCATCGGCCACGCCATACACGGTTTTATGCGGCGGCACTTCCTTGACGGCCACGGCCACGACGCGTAAACCCTCCGCATTCAGGCCCTGCGTGGTGTCCAGCACCTTGGCCAGCAGGGCAGGATCGAGGGGAATGTTCACGCCGCCCAGGCGCAGATGGCTGCAGGCGGCGAGGATTTCCTCGACGGCGCCCTTGCAGATCAGTTCATGGTGGTCATTCTTTTCGGAAACGACGACGGACATGCGGCGGCGCACGAAATCAAACGGGATCTCATCGACTTTCACGTAATCGCGGGCCAGCTGCATTTCCGTCTGCAATTCCACGTGGTCGAGCACGGCGCGATCGAGCAGGTTTTTCAGGCCCGTCTGGTAGTGGCTGTTCAGATACGCGAATTGCAGCACTTCATCGGACGGTTGGCCGAACACGTCCGTGTGGCGCTCGAGCACGATCTTGTCCTGCGTTAAGGTGCCCGTCTTGTCCGTGCACAGCACGTCCATGGCGCCGAAGTTCTGGATGGCGTCCAGGCGTTTCACGACGACTTTCTTTTTCGACAGTTTCACGGCGCCCTTGGCCAGGGTGCTGGTGACGATCATGGGCAGCATTTCCGGCGTCAGGCCCACGGCGACCGACAGGGCGAACAAAAACGCTTCCATCCAATCGCCCTTGGTCCAGCCATTGATCAGGAACACGAGCGGCGCCATCACGAGGGCGAAGCGGATCAAGAGCCAGCTGACACTGTTGACGCCCGCTTCGAACGCCGTCGGCGTGCGCTCCGTGGCCGTCACTCTCGTGGCGATGGTGCCGAAATAGGTGCGGTTGCCGGTCGCCAGGACCAGCGCCGTGGCCGCGCCCGAAATCACATTCGTGCCCATGAACAGCAAATTGGCCAGTTCCATCGGGTCTTTGCCATGGGCGTCGGCCAGCTCGGCCATCTTTTCCACCGGCAAGGATTCGCCCGTCATGGCGGCCTGGCTGACGAACAGGTCTTTCGCGGACAGCAAACGGCAGTCGGCGGGGATCATGTCGCCGGCCGACAGCACGATGATGTCGCCTTGCACCAGCTGGCGAATCGGCAGCTCGATCTGCTGGCCATTGCGCAGCACGGTGGCCGTATTGCTGACCATGGCTTTCAGGCGCTCGGCGGCCCGGTTCGAGCGGCCTTCCTGCACGAAGCGCAGCAGGGTCGACAGAATCACCATGGTGCCGATGACGATGGTCGCCTTTGGGTCTTCCGTCAGGTAGGACACGATGGCCAGCACCGTGAGCAGCAGGTTGAACGGATTCTTGTAGCACAGCCACAGGTGCTGGTACCAGGCCAGCGGTTTTTCATGCTCGACCTCGTTCGGGCCCGTTTGCGCGCCGATGACTTGCGCCTCGGCATCGCGCAAGCCTTCGGCTCGCGTGTGCAGCCGGTTCAGCGCGCTGTCCAGGTCTTCATGGGCGGCGGCCAGCAGCTGGCGCGCCAGATGGTCGGGCACGGGGCGGGCCGTGCTGTTTTCCAGCGGCATGGCGCGCCGGCGGAAGTGGCCGGCCGTATGGCGCTTGCGCAGGAACGATTCGAATAAGCGGGTGAAGAGATTCATGGCTCTTCCTTTCACGACGAGGTGTTGACGGGCGGCGCAGCCGCAGGCAAGACTTGCGTGCCGACAGCACGCATGGCAAAGCATGGCGCTGGCGGGCAATCCGGGTCAGTAGCCGGTCGCGATCGGAAAGAGGGAGGGGGCGCGCAACCGGACTGGCCGCGCGAGACACCGCACCTTGCTCAGCAAGGCACGGAGGAAAGAAAGTTCCGCGTTGCTTGCTGTTTAGCTGCCGAGGCAATCACCGATACAAGATCGGCTACTGTCACTAGAACAAGTACCCACGTGGGACTCCGTAAATGAATAATGGGGGCATCTTATGGATGGGCTGACCAGGTGTCAACTGAAGAAATCTTAGGTTTCCAAAGTGTAATGTGACAAAGTGTGATTTTTTCCGTTTGGCAATCCATTATGCTTGAGTACGGTGATTGGCTGGAAGTAGCCACGGTAAACTCTATGCAAATACAGAAAAACACATGTCTATGGAATTGATCGGTGGGGCGATAATAGCCGGCCTTGTCGTCATCTTCTTTGTCGGCAAGCACTTTTCTAAAAAGCGGCCCAAAGAAACACATTTCGAATGTGCCCGTTGCGGTACGCTTGCATGCCACACCGATCGAACGATTGAAGCCTGGCGCAACAACAAAACCACGTTCTTCTGCCAGTCCTGCCATATCAAATGGCTACATGCAAGGACGCCACGCGAGCGTGAGCGCGGCACTTCTCCTGCGGGCTCCAGACCGGGATCCAGATCAGGATGTCTTGGCGTTGTTGTGCTGTTTGCTGTCGTTCCGCTTGCTGGCTTGATACTGGTGCACGCGTATGCCTGACCCAGTTTTCGCGCAGTGAGCCTCGCCGAAAACCATGTGGCCTCCACCTTATGCCACATCAGGCCGCCTGCGCCGCCATCGCCAGCGAATCGGACAATATCTGCCATAGCGCAGCATGTCGCTGCTGCAGCGCGGCGCCGCCCGCGTAGATCAGTTCCACGTGCAGGCTGTCGACGATGCCCAGGTAGGCTTGCGCATACAGGTCGACGCGCTGCGACGATAACGTGGGCGCGAGACGGGCCAGGCTCTGCACGTAATACTGCTGCAGCTGTGCCAGCAAGGCTTCGTAGCCCGTGCCCACTTCCACGCGCAGGGGCGCGGGCGGCAAATACGCCGTGCGCAGCAAAAAGCGCAAATGGGCCGACTCGGCATAGCGCTGCGCCATGCGGTCGCAGTACACGGCGCCAGCTTGCTGGCCGCCGGGTGCCGCCAGCGCCGCTTCGTCGGCGAAGCAGGCGTCCATGAAGGCTTGCTCTTCAGCCAGCGCGTCGGCAAACACGTCCAGAAACAGGGCATCCTTGCCGGCGAAATGCGAATACAGCGAGGCCTTGCGCATGCCCGCCTGTTCGGCGATGTCGCTGAGCGACGAGGCATCGTAGCCGTGCTCCGAAAAGTGCACGACGGCGACGGCACAGATGTTATCGGCCGAAGCCGAGCGTTTTTTCATCATTGGGGTGAGAGTGGGTGAGGCGTCAGTGCGCTCCCAGACTGCTGGCATGGACCGGATGGACGCGCGCAGTGGCCAGGGTCAGCCATGATACCAGCAGGCCGGCCACGGTCAAGAACAGCAGCCAGGGCAGCGGCCCCCATTCGGACAGGCTGGCCGCCAGCGGCGTGGCCAGGGACGACAAGCTCATCTGGATGGCGCCCAGCAGGGCGGCCGTGGAACCGAGCGCGCGCTGCTGCGAACCCATGGCCATGGCCATCAGCGCCGCTTCCGCGATGCCCAGGCCGAACAGGGCCACGAACATGCCCGGCACGACGGCAGTTATTCCCCCTCCCGCCCAGGCACCGAGCAGTGCCAGTCCAGCGCCGCCCAGCATGGCCACGCTGCCCGCCACGCTCAGGCGCGCCACGCCATGCTTTTCCACCAGGCGGGCGCTGGCCATCGCGCCCAGCAGCACGGCCACGCCCGTGGCCCCAAAGACCAGGCCGAAATTGCTGGCGGACAGGCCGAAATCGCGCTGGTACACGAGCGAGGCGCCGCCGATATACGCAAACAGGAAAAAGAAAGCGGCGGACAGGGCCAGCGCAGGCAGCAGGAAGGCGCGGTCCAGTGCGATGCGCGCATAGGTGCGGTGCATGCCTTGCGGCGAAACGCGCTTCTTCAGCGGCAAGGTTTCCGGCAGGAACAGCGCGCTATTGAGCAGGGTCACGGCGCCCAGCGCGGCCAGGGCCAGCATCACGGCGCGCCAGCCGTAGTGCGCGTCGAGCAAGCCGCCCACGGCCGGCGCCAGCACGGGCGCCAGGCCGACGATGGTCATCAGGAGGGCAAACAGCCGCGCCGCCTGCACGCCATCGGCCACGTCGCGCACCATGCTCATCACCACGACCAGGGTCAGCGCCGCGCCCAGACCCTGCAGGGTGCGCGCCAGCAGCAGGGTGCTCAATTGATCCGCCTGCGACGCCCAGGCGGCCGCAAGTATATACACGACGATGCCGGCCAGGAGCGGACGGCGCCGGCCCAGCATGTCGGTCAGCGGACCGCACAGCAGATGCCCGCCGCCCAGGGCCAGCAGGAAGACGGTCAGGCTCAGTTGCACGTTCGCATACGAGGTGTGCAGCTCGCGCGCCATGGCGGGCATCGAGGCCAGATACATGTCGATGCCGGCCGGGCCGAGCACGGCCACGAGGGCCAGGGAAGCCGCCAGCCCGAGACTGGCGGCGGGGAGAGTGGTTTGCTGCTGCATTGCGCTTCCTTCGTGTCGTCAAAAAAACGGGGCATGGACGCCGCCGTGTTTTTTATTGTACACTTACTGCCTACCGGTAGGTAGCTTGTTCAATCAATGAAAAGGATGAGAACGATGAAAAAAGAATCAATGGCGGGAGAGCTGGCATGACGGAAGTGGGAATTGCGCTCAGCGGCGTGGCTGTCGCGTTGCTGTTTGCCGCCTGGAGCTCGCACCGCACCCGCTGCGAGCGGCGCGATGTCATGTTGCTGACGATACTCGGCACGACCCTAGGGCTGCCGGGCGCCGCCCTGCTGGCGTTGTCGGTCACGTAGGTCGGATTAGCGGAGCGTAATCCGACAATATTGTTGGCGAGGCTGGTGGTGGTGTCGGATTACGCGCTTGCGCGCTAATCCGACCTACGATGAAAAAAGGCAGGCCGCGTGGCCTGCCTTTGTCGCTGGCACGCCCGCCTAAGCGGGCGCCTGGCGCTTACTCTTCTTCGTAAGAGCTGATGGGGGCACAACCGCAGAACAGGTTGCGGTCGCCGTACACGTTGTCGGCGCGGCCGACCGGTGGCCAGTATTTGCGCTGGCGCAGCGAGGCGACCGGGTAGGCGGCGATCTCACGGCTGTACTTGCGCTCCCAGTTGTCCGACATCAACACCTGTGCCGTGTGCGGCGCGTTTTTCAATGGGTTGTCGTCGTGGTCGAATTCGCCGCTGGCGACCTTGGCGATTTCCGCGCGGATGGCGATCATGGCGTCGATGAAGCGGTCGATTTCCACTTTCGATTCGCTTTCCGTCGGCTCGATCATCAGGGTGCCCGGCACGGGGAAGCTCATGGTCGGCGCATGGAAACCGAAGTCCATCAAACGCTTGGCCACGTCTTCGTTGCTGATGCCGGTGGCGTCCGTGATCGGGCGCAGGTCCAGGATGCATTCGTGCGCGACCAGGCCGTCGTGACCCGAGTACAGCACAGGGTAGTGCGGCGCCAGGCGGCGCGCGATGTAGTTCGCCGCCAGGATCGCCGTCTCGGTCGCTGCGGTTAATCCCTCTGCGCCCATCATGGCGATGTACATCCACGAAATCGGCAGGATGCTGGCCGAGCCGAATGGCGCGGCGCTGACGGCGCCGATGCCGGCGGCGTCACGTTGGTAGCCGGAGGAACGCTGGTTCGGCAGGAATTTCGCCAGGTGGGCGCCCACGCCGATCGGGCCGACGCCTGGTCCGCCACCGCCGTGCGGGATGCAGAAGGTTTTGTGCAGGTTCAGGTGCGACACGTCGCCGCCAAACGAGCCGGGAGCGGCCACGCCGACCAGCGCGTTCATGTTGGCGCCGTCGATGTAGACCTGGCCGCCGTGCGAGTGGATGATTTCGCACAGTTCCTGGATGCCTTCTTCAAACACGCCGTGGGTGGATGGGTAGGTGACCATCACGCAAGCCAGGTTGGCGCTGTGCTTTTCCGCTTTAGCTTTCAGGTCGGCCAGGTCCACGTTGCCGTTGGCGTCGCAGCTGGTGACGACGACCTGCATGCCGACCATATTGGCCGATGCCGGGTTGGTGCCGTGCGCCGACGATGGAATCAGACAGATGTTGCGGTGGCCTTCGCCGCGCGATTCGTGATATGCCTTGATCACCAGCAGACCCGCGTACTCGCCCTGCGAGCCGGCGTTCGGCTGCAGCGAGACGGCAGCGTAGCCCGTCAGCGCGCACAGCATTTCTTCCAGCTGCGAGATCATTTCGCGGTAGCCGACCGTTTGCGCATCGGGCGCGAACGGGTGGATGTTCGAAAACTCGGGCCAGGTGACGGGAATCATTTCGCTCGTCGCGTTCAGCTTCATGGTGCACGAGCCGAGCGGGATCATGGTGCGGTCCAGCGCCAGATCCTTGTCGGCCAGGCTGCGCAGGTAGCGCAGCATTTCGTGTTCCGAGTGGTAGCTGTTGAAGACCGGGTGCGTCAGATACGCGCTTTCGCGCGCCAGATTCGCCGGCAGCGCGCTGGTCACGGCTGCTTCAACGGCGTCCAGGTCCGGGGCGGCAGGCGCGTTGACCAGGCCGTGCGCGAACACTTTCCACAGCAACGCGATATCGTCGCGCGTGGTGGTTTCATCGAGCGACACGCCGACATGGGTGTTGTCGATCTTGCGCAGGTTGACGCCGTGGTGCATGGCCGTCGCGTGCAGTTGCGCCGCATCGGCCACGTTGATGGTCAGGGTGTCGAAGTAGCTCGCGTTGACGACGCCATAACCGAGGGTCTTCAGGTTCGCCGCCAGCACGCCGGTGAACCGGTGCACGCGCTGGGCGATCTGCAGCAGGCCGGCAGGGCCGTGGTAGACGGCGTACATCGAGGCCATCACGGCCAGCAGCACTTGCGCCGTGCAGATATTCGACGTCGCTTTTTCGCGGCGGATGTGCTGCTCGCGCGTTTGCAGGGCCAAACGGTACGCCTTGTTGCCTTGCGCATCGACGGTCACGCCGACCAGGCGGCCCGACATATTGCGCTTGAATTCATCGCGCGTGGACAGATAGCCCGCGTGCGGGCCGCCGAAACCGAGCGGCACGCCGAAGCGCTGGCTGTTGCCGACGACGACGTCGGCGCCCCATTCGCCCGGAGGCGTGAGCATGGTCAGGGCCAGCAGGTCGGCAGCGACGATGACCATGGCGCCATTCGCGTGCAGTTTTTCCACGCCGGCGCGGTAGTCGCGGACTAAACCGTTCACGCCAGGGTATTGCAGCAGCACGCCGAAGCAGGCGTCCAGCGACTCGATTTCCGCCGGGTCGAAGGTGCGCACGTCGATGCCGATCGGCTGGGCGCGCGTCTGCACCACTTCCAGCGTTTGCGGCAGCACGTCATTGGCGACATACAGCACGTTCGACTTCGACTTGCCCACGCGCTGAATCAATGTCATCGCTTCGGCGGCGGCCGTGCCTTCGTCCAGCATCGAGGCGTTCGAGATGCCCATGCCGGTCAGGTCCGTGATGACTTGCTGGAAGTTCAAAATGGCTTCCAGGCGGCCTTGCGAAATCTCAGGCTGGTAAGGCGTGTACGCCGTGTACCAGGCCGGGTTTTCAAAGATGTTGCGCAGCACGACGCCGGGGGTGAACGTGTTGTAGTAGCCCTGGCCGATCAGGGATTTGAGCACCTGGTTCTTGCCGGCGATGGCTTTCAGGCGCGACAGCGCTTCCTGTTCCGGCATCGGCTGCGAGTAAGCACCCAATGGCAGGGCGCCCTTGTTGCGGATGTTGGCCGGCACCAGGGCGTCGATCAGCGCGGCGCGCGATGGATAGCCGAGGGTCGCCAGCATGGCTTGCTGTTCGGTGGCGGAAGGGCCGATGTGGCGGGCGATGAAGGCATCGCGTGCTTCGAGTTGGGTCAGGCTGGTGCGGGTCATGATATAGAGGCCAAAAAAGACTGAAAAACCGGGATGCGGCGCGCGGGCGCGGCGGCGGGGCATAGCTACAAAATTAAATGCAAACGGGCCGCAAACGCGGCCCGTGAGTCAAACGCGATTACGCGCTGGTGGTGGCGCCATAGGCGGCAGCGTCGAGCAAGCCGTCCAGGGCCGACACGTCGGCTGGCTTGATCTTGAACAGCCAGTTGGCGTAGGCGTCGGCGTTGATCGACTCTGGCGAGTTGACCACGTCGTCGTTAACGGCCACGACTTCGCCGGCGATCGGCGCGTAGATGTCGCTCGCTGCCTTGACCGATTCCACCACGGCGGCGTCGTCGCCGGCGCCGTAGGTATTGCCCACGGTTGGCAGTTCGACGAAGACGATGTCGCCCAAGGCGTCCTGCGCGTACTCGGTGATGCCGACGGTGATCGTGCCGTCGCCTTCAAGGCGTACCCATTCGTGGGAAGCGGTGTACTTCAGGTCTGCAGGAATGTTCATGTGTGGCTCCAGATGGTAAGTGTTCGTTATTGATTATGTTTGTTCGGTCTTGCGGGCGGCTCTAAAACGCTTACGCAGCCAGGATTTTACCGTTACGCACGAAAGGCAGCTTGACGACGGAAGCGGCCAGCTGCTTGCCGCGGATTTCCACGTGCACGCTGTCGCCTACCGCTACGCCGTTGGGCACGCGCGCCAGGGCAATCGCTTCCTGCATGGTCGGGCTGAAGGTGCCGCTGGTGATTTCGCCCGTGGCGTCGCTGCCGGCGATGATGACTTTCTGGTGGGCGCGCAGCACGCCGCCTTTTTCGCGCAGGATCAGTCCCACGAATTGCGCGTTCTGGCCCTTGGCCAGCAGGGCGGCCTTGCCGATGAAGTCGCGCTCGCTGACCAGGTCGATGGTCCACGCCAGGCCCGCGTCGAGCGGGTTGACGCTTTCGTCCATGTCCTGGCCGTACAGATTCATGCCCGCTTCCAGGCGCAGGGTGTCGCGCGCCCCCAGGCCGGCCGGCTTGACGCCAGCCGCTGCCAGGGCGTTCCACAGCGCTTCCACCTGGGTGGCGGCCACGCCGATTTCAAAGCCGTCTTCGCCCGTGTATCCGGTGCGCGCCAGCATCACTTCGCCGAAAGCCGTGCCCTTGACGATGACGACGTTGAACGGTTTGATGGCTTCGGAGGCGGCTTGCGTTTCCGGCAGCACTTGCCATACCTTGGCGCGCGCGTTCGGGCCTTGCACTGCCACCAGGGCCATCGGATCGTTGGCGTTGCGGCGTTCGGTGATCGTCAGGCCGCTGCTGGTGGCGGTGTTTTGCTGCTGCATCCAGGCCACGTCTTTTTCAGCCGTGCCCGCGTTGACGACGAGGCGGAACCAGTTTTCGTTGAAGAAGTAGACGATCAGGTCATCGATGACGGTGCCTTCGGCATTCAACATGCACGAGTACAGCGCCTTGCCCGACACTTGCAGCTTGTCAACGTTGTTGGCCAGCAAGCCGCGCAGGAAGGCGCGCACGTTCGGGCCTTCGATATCGACCACGCACATATGGGACACGTCGAACATGCCGGCATCGCCGCGCACGGCGTTGTGTTCTTCGATTTGCGAGCCGTAGTTGACGGGCATGTCCCAGCCGCCGAAATCGACCATGCGGGCGCCGAGGGCACGGTGGGCGTTGTTGAGTGGGGTCGCTTTGAGCGTCATGGATTCCTCGGGACGAAGGTAATAGGGGAGTTAACAAAACATAGAATAGCCAAACACGGCTTTCCAGCGTGATCACTGACCCCCCTGTCCTTTGTACCTGAGAGATTACGGGGGCTTGCCCCGTGCGCCCCTTCGGTGGGCCGCCGGCAATAGCCGCGGCCGCTCTCCAGAGTTGAGCTAAAGATGTCGCCAAAGCAACAGCTTCAGTCCGCCTGATCGGTCCTTTTGCCTGAGAGTTTTTGGGTAGTGCCCCTTCGGCGGCAACGCTGGGTTGCCCTCTCCCGATCAAGTGGGAGGAATATATGCCAGCAGGGTGTTTCTGTCAATCTGAAAAGACGTTGCCAAATTGCAGCAAAAGCCCCGGTTTGCGGGGCTGGCAGGGGCGCTGGCCCGTTGCAAAAGGGCGCCCGGCCGCGCGGGAATGCGTTATGATGAAATTCTGGCTTTCTTGCGGGTGCCTGCCATGAACACTACACAAAGCGAGACGCAAAACAACACCGAGCAGCACGGTTACTTTACTCTCTCGGGCGACGTCAACAGCGATATGGTGCGGCGCGTCTTCAACGCCGTGGCCGACATCACGGAAGACAAGCTCACCACCGCGCACATTTTGATACAGTCCAACGGCGGCTATGTCAGCGATGGCATCTGCCTGTACAACTTTCTCAGCAAGTTGCCGCTCGACATCGTCACCTATAACGCGGGCGCCGTGGCCTCCATCGCAGTCACCCTGTTCCTGGCGGGGCGGCGCCGCCATGCCAGCGACACGGCCCGCTTCATGGTGCACAAGTCGCATGCGACAGCTTCGCCCGGTTCGCGCCCCGATGCGCTCAGCATCATCGTCGAAGGTTTGCGTGCCGACGACATGCGCACCGAGCGCATCCTGCGCGGCCACGTCAACCTGACGGAAGAGCAGTGGCAGGTGCACGCGTATTCCGACCTGCATTTGACGGCCGACCAGGCGCTGGAAGTGGGCATGATCGAATCGATCCGCGACTTTGCGCCGCCCAAGGGCAGGCGCCTGACGAATATCTGACGCCCATCAGGCTGGCCAGGCGGATGGTGTTGGCGTGGGAATTTTGTAATCGAATGTAATTCTTCGCTGCAGCACAGCAAAAGCCGCGCGGAACAGGGCAGAGTCGTGGCATAGTGCAAGCTGATCATGAAATAAGCGCGTGCACGATGACTTGGTGGAATGGGATTTCTTTTGCGGCCGACATGTCCGTGATGGGGCCGGCTGGCGTGGCGATCGCCCTGTGGCTGCTCGTCTCGCGCCAATGGCGTCTGGTGCTCAGCTGGAGCCTGTGGTACGGCGGCGGCCTGGCCCTCGTGGTGCTGTCCAAGCTGGCCTTCATGAGCTGGGGCGTGGGCAGCAGCGCCCTCGATTTTACGGGTTTCAGCGGCCACGCCATGCGCGCCGGCGCCGTGTTTCCCGTGCTGATGTACGTGTTGCTGCAGCGGGCCGAACCGCGCTGGCGCCATGCCGGCGTGCTCGTCGGCGTGGCCTTTGCCGTGCTGGTGGCCATTTCGCGCGTGGTCGTGCATGCGCACAGCGTGTCGGAAGCCGTCAGCGGCTGCGTACTGGGCCTGGCGCTGGCGCTGGGCTTCATGTGGAATGCCCGGGGCGCCGTCCATTTCGCCGTCAGCCATGCGCTGGCACTGGCCAGCCTGGTGCTGATGGTGGTGCTCAGCTTCAAGGCCGAACCCATGCCGACCGAGCAATGGCTGCAAAAACTCGCCCTGGTGCTGTCCGGCCATGAGCGCGTTTTTTCCCGTGAAGACTGGAAACTGGCGCAGGATGGCCGCCCAGCCCCTTAAGATGGTGCCGGCTGGTACTTGACGCTGCTGTTTTTGGCCAGAAAAGTATCAGGAAATGGTATGATGAACCACTTTTTTGCGGTGAGTGGCCAGGCCTCCACCGTGCACCTGAACTGAGTATGAACCGGGTTCACCCATAATATAACCGCCAGCATAGGCCAGGAACTCTAAAACACGTGCGTCTCTCTTCCATCAAGTTGTCGGGATTTAAGTCTTTCGTCGATCCCACCAATTTCCAGGTGCCAGGCCAGCTCGTGGGCGTGGTCGGGCCGAATGGCTGCGGCAAGTCGAACATCATCGACGCCGTGCGCTGGGTGCTGGGCGAATCGAAAGCATCTGAATTGCGCGGCGAATCGATGCAGGACGTCATTTTCAATGGCTCCACGCACCGCAAGCCGGCCGGGCGCGCTTCCGTGGAACTGGTGTTCGACAATAACGATGGCAAGGCGTCCGGCCAATGGGGCCAGTACGCCGAGATTGCCGTCAAGCGCACCCTGACGCGCGACGGCACCTCCACCTATTACATTAATGGCCAGCCCGTGCGCCGGCGCGACATCCAGGATATTTTCCTCGGCACCGGCCTCGGCCCGCGCGCCTACGCCATCATCGGCCAGGGCATGATTTCGCGCATCATCGAATCGCGCCCGGAAGAATTGCGCGTCTTCCTCGAAGAAGCGGCCGGTGTCTCCAAATATAAGGAACGCCGCCGCGAGACGGAAAACCGCCTGCAGGACACGCGCGAGAATTTGCTGCGCGTGGAAGACATCTTGCGCGAACTTAACGCCAACCTGGAAAAGCTGGAAGCGCAGGCGGCCGTGGCCACGCGTTTCCACGCCTTGCAGGCGGACCAGGAAGAAAAGCAGAAACTCTTGTGGCTGCTGCGCAAGAACGAGGCGCAAAACGAGCAGACGCGCTATTTCCGCGAAGTGGAGCAGGCGCAGACGGACCTGGAAGAACAGACGGCCAAGCTGCGCAATGTGGAACTGACCCTGGAGCAGATGCGCCAGGCGCACTTTGCCGTGGGCGACCGTTTGCATACGGCGCAGGGTCACCTGTACCAGACAAATGCGGAAATCGGCAGCCTGGAAGCGCAGATCAAGTTCGTCATCGAATCGCGCGCCCGCCTGCAGGCACAGCTGGCGACCCTGACGGCCCAGCGCGACCAGTGGACGCAACAGGGCGGCGAATACCAGGAACAGATCGAAGAGGCGGAATTCCACCTCGAAGAGCTGGCCGCGAAGGTGGAGCAATCGCAAATGATGGCCGAGCAGAAGGGCGAGCAATTGCCCGAGCTCGATGCCGCCTGGCGCGCCGCGCAAAACAAGAGCACGGAATCGCGCGCCCGCATCATGCAGGCCCAGCAGCAGCTGGAACTGGAATCGGCGCATCAGCGCAACGCCTCGAACATCCTGGCCAGCCTGTTGACGCGCCGCGAGCGCCTGCAGCAGGAAAAGAACAGCCTGAGTTTGCCCGACAGCAGCCACCTGGAAAACCTGAAACTGCAGCTGGAAGAAAAGCAGCAGACGCTGGAAGAGCAGGGTTTTTACCTGGAAGAAGCGCTGGAGCAGCAACCGAAGCTGGAGCAGGAACGGGCCGAAGCACAGGCGCAAGTCAATGCCGAAACGGCTGCCAACGCCCAGCTGGAAGCGCGTCTTTCCGCTTTGAAACAATTGCAGGAACGGGTGCAAACCCAGGGCAAGGTCCAGCCGTGGCTGAAAAAGCACGAGCTCGACACCTTGCCGCGCCTGTGGCAAAAGCTGCAGATCGAAGCGGGCTGGGAAGCGGCCATGGAATCGATCTTGCGCGAACGCACGTCGGCCTTGCAACTGTCGAATATCGACTGGGCCAAGGCCTTCTTTGCCGACGCGCCACCGGCCAAGCTGGCCCTGTATGCGCCGTCCACCGTGGCGCCGCTGCCGCAGCCGGAAGTGCCGGGCCTCAAGCCTTTCCTGAACTTATTGAAACTCAATGATCCGGGCTTGCGCGGCTTGCTGCAGGATTGGCTGCACAACGCCTACGCCGTGGAAGACGCGGCCGAAGCGCTGGCCGAACGCAGCAAATTGCCGCCGGGCGGCTATTTCGTCACGCGCGCGGGCCACGTGGTCACGGCCACCAGCGTGCGCTTCTATGCGGCCGATTCGGAGCAGGAAGGCATGCTGGGCCGCCAGCAGGAAATCGACAACATCGGCAAACAGTTGCGCGCCCAGCAATTGCTGGCCGAAGAGGCGCGCGCCCGTTCCGTGCGGGCCGACGCGGCTGTGGCTACCCTGACGCGCAACCTGTCCGACTTGCGCTTGCGCATACAGCAGCTCACTTCCTCCGTGCATACTCTGCAACTGGACGTGGTGAAACTGTCGGAAGTGGAAGCGCGTTTTAATCAGCGCAGCACGCAGATCGGGGCGGACCTGGCGGAAATCGCCGCGCAGGAAGCGGAGCAGATGCAGACCAAGCTGGAATCGGAAGAAAAATTCGAACAGCTGGACATGGAGCTGGGCAACTTGCAGGAAGCGCACGAAGACGGCCATACGGACTTCCTGCAGAAGGAACAGCGTCTGGCCGAAGCGCGCGAAGCCTTGCGCGACCTGGAACGAAACGCCAAAGATACGGAATACGCGGAAAAAGCCCACCGCGCGAAGATCGAGGAATTGCGCCGCAACATCGCCACGGCCAGTACGCAGGCCCAGCAAGTGACGGCCAGCCTGCAGGCGGGCGAACTCGAGCTGGCCAACCTGGAAAGCGGCGCGGCCGCCGATGGCTTGCAGGACCTGTTAGAACGCCGCACGACGCAGGAGCGGGCGCTGGCCGACGCGCGCCACGAACTGGACCAGATTACGCAGCAGCTGCGCCTGTCCGAAGATGCGCGTACGCAATCGGAACGCAGTCTGCAGCCGCAGCGCGACAAGATCATGGAAATGCAGCTCAAGGAACAGGCCGCGCGCCTGAACCAGGAGCAATTCGCCCAGCAATTGCTGGAGTCGGGCGCCGACGAGGCTGCGTTGACGGAAAAGTTGCACCCGGACATGCGTCCATCGTATCTGCAGGGCGAAGTCACGCGTTTGACGAACGCCATCACGGGCCTGGGCGCCGTCAACCTGGCCGCGCTGGACGAGTTGGCACAGGCGTCCGAGCGCAAGAATTTCCTCGACGCCCAGAATGCCGACCTGACGGAAGCGATCAATACCCTGGAAGACGCGATCCACAAGATCGACAAGGAAACGCGCGACTTGCTGCAAGACACGTTCGACAAGGTCAACCATCACTTTTCCGAACTGTTCCCGATTCTGTTCGGCGGCGGCCAGGCGAAACTGACCATGACGGGCGACGAGATTCTCGATTCCGGTGTACAAGTCATGGCGCAGCCTCCCGGCAAGAAAAATGCCACCATCCACCTGTTGTCCGGTGGAGAGAAGGCGCTGACCGCGACCGCATTGGTGTTTTCCATGTTCCGCCTGAATCCGGCGCCGTTCTGCCTGCTCGACGAAGTCGATGCACCGCTGGACGATTCGAACACGGAACGCTTCTGCCGCATGGTCAAGCGCATGTCCGACCAGACCCAATTCCTTTTCATTTCGCATAACAAGATTGCGATGGAAATGGCCCATCAATTGATCGGTGTGACGATGCAGGAGCAAGGCGTATCGCGCATCGTGGCGGTGGACATGGAGTCCGCCGCAAATTTTGCAACCGAGGCACAAGCAGCATGACAGACCTTCAAATTACCTTGTTCGGCGCCGGCGGCGTCTTTATCGTCGGCGTTTTCTCGTACAACAAATGGCAGGAATACAAGGCCAAGAAAAGCGTGGAACGGGCTTTTTCCACCGACCACGACGACGTGCTGATGCGCGAGGGCGACGCCCCCGCGGTCGAAGCCCAGGAACCCGTGCTGCGCCAGGAGCCGCGCTTCGATGCTGCGCCCGCCGCCAAGGCCGAACCGTCGTTTGGCGCGCCGCCAGCGGCCCCGGTGTCCGACGCCCCCGTGCATGCGGAACCGTCGCTGGCCGATGCCGATCCTGTCGCTGCCACCCCTGCCGCGCCGGCGCAGCAGGAAGTCAGCGCCGCCAGCGAACAGGCGACCAGCCTGGTCGACCCGCTCATCGATTGCCTGCTGCCGTTGTCGCTGGAAGCGCCCGTGCGCGGCGACAAGATCCTGCCCGTGCTGCAAACCCTGCGCCTGGTGGGCAACAAGCCCGTCCACTTCATCGGCTTGCACGTGAATGGCGATTGGGAACCGATCACGCATGGCGGTGTCTACACCAAGATGCAGGGCGGCGTGCAGCTGGCCAGCCGCAGCACGGCCTTGAATGAACTCGAATACTCGGAACTGGTCACGCGCCTGCGCGGCGTGGCTGACGAGATCGGCGCCGAGCCGGAAGTGCCCGACATGATGGAAGTGATGGCCGAAGCGCGCAATCTGCACCGTTTCGTGGCCGGCCACGACGCCCAGCTGGGCGTGAACCTGCACACGAATGGCGCCCCATGGGCCATTTCCACCTTGCTGTTCGCGCTGGAAAAGCAGGGCTTCGACGTGCGTCCGGACGGCCGTTTCGTCATGCCGGACGGCGATGGTGGCTATCTGTTCTCGCTGTCGACGAATGTGACGCTGGCCGAGGAAACCACGCCGCGCCTGACCCTGCTGCTGGACGTGCCTTGCGTGGCGCCTGCGCGTGACGGTTTTGGCGCCATGGTCGCTTGCGCCAAGGCACTGGTGGGCCGCCTCGACGCGACCATCGTCGACGATTACAACCAGGCCCTGTCCGATGCGGCGCTGGCCGAGATCGCCGGCCAGGTGCAAGAGTTTTACCAGGAAATGGACGCGGCCGACATTCCGGCCGGCTCCACCCGCGCCCTGCGTTTATTTAGCTGAAGAATCCCGCAACAATGACTGATCCGATCAACCAGGACGCCGCCCAGCGCGTCCTGGCACTCACGGCCGAACTCAATCGGCATCTGCACGCCTACCACGTGCTCGACAATCCCACCATTCCCGACGCCGAGTACGACAAGCTGTTCGTCGAACTGCAGGTGCTGGAAGCGACCCATCCCGACTTGCGCACGCCCGATTCGCCCACCTTGCGCGTGGGGGCGGCACCGTTGCCGCAATTCGAGCAAGTCACGCACACGGTGCCGATGTTGTCGCTGAATAATGGTTTCTCCGACGACGATATCGTCAATTTCGACCGCCGCGTACGTGAAGGCCTGGGCTTCGACGCGCAGGACGTCGCGTATGCGGCCGAAGTGAAATTCGACGGCCTGGCCATCAACCTGCGCTATGAAAACGGCCTGTTCGTGCAGGCGGCCACGCGCGGCGACGGCGCCACGGGCGAGGACGTGACGGCCAATATCCGCACCATTTCCGGCATCCCTTTGCGCCTGCATGGCGACAAGATTCCCGCACTGCTCGACGTGCGCGGCGAAGTGATGATGTTCAAGGGCGATTTTGCCCGCCTGAACGAACGCCAGCGCGAGGCGGGGCAGAAGGAATTCGCCAATCCGCGCAATGCGGCCGCCGGCAGCCTGCGCCAGCTCGATTCGCGCATCACGGCGCAGCGCAAGCTGCGTTTCTATGCCTACGGCATCGGCGCCCTCGATGGCGCCGCCATGCCGGTGTCGCATTCGGCCTTGCTGGACTGGTACGAAACCCTGGGCATTCCCGTGTCAAAAGAGCGCAAGGTGGTGCAGGGCGCGCAGGGCTTGCTTGCCTACTACGCCGATATCGGCGCGCGCCGTCCCGCCTTGCCGTACGAAATCGACGGCGTCGTCTACAAGGTGAATGCGACGGAAGACCAGCAGGAGCTGGGCTTTGTGTCGCGCGCGCCGCGCTTTGCGCTGGCGCACAAATTCCCCGCCGAAGAGGCGCTGACGCAAGTGCTGGGCATCGATATCCAGGTGGGCCGCACGGGCGCCATGACGCCCGTGGCGCGCCTGGCGCCCGTATCAGTCGGCGGCGTGACGGTGACCAACGCCACCTTGCACAATGAAGGAGAGGTTCAGCGCAAGGATATTCGGATTGGCGACACGGTCATCGTGCGCCGCGCAGGCGATGTCATACCTGAGGTGCTGGCGATGGTGCCCGACAAGCGTCCAGAAGGAACTGTTGCCTTCGTGATGCGTGATACTTGCCCGATTTGCGGCTCGCACGTAGTGCGCGAAGAGGGCGAGGCGATTGCCCGTTGCTCGGGTGGCCTGTTCTGCTCGGCGCAGCGCAAGGAAGCGTTCCGCCATTTCGCGGGACGGCGCATGATGGATATCGAAGGCCTGGGGGAACGTTATATCGATACCCTGGTCGAACTGGAATACGTGCATGGCCTCGCTGACCTGTACAGCCTGACCCTCGATAAATTGTTGGAAATGAAAGTGCGCGCCGATGAGCGCGATGGTTCGACGCCAGAGACAGTGCAACAGGGCAAGATTCCTACCAAGTGGGCGGAAAACTTGCTGGCTGGCATCGAGGCGAGCAAGCGCCCGCCGCTTGAGCGTTTCCTGTTCGCGCTGGGCATCCGCCACGTGGGCGAATCGACGGCCAAGACCCTGGCCGAGTGGCTGGGCAGTCTGGCGTATGTGCGCAAAGCGCCGGCGGCTTTGCTGCGCGTGCTGCCCGACATCGGCGGCACCGTGGCGGAATCGATCGCCGACTTCTTTGCCGAGGAAAAGAATCAGCAGGCGCTGCAGGCTTTGCTCGATGCCGGTGTTACGCCGCAAGGCGAACATGCGCCCAGCGCCAAGTTGCGTACGCAACTCGAGGAAACCAAATTGCTGGCAGCCATCGGCATCCCGAAGCTGACGGAGCCGCGCAGCAAGCAGCTGGTGGAGAGGGGCGTGACCCTGGCCAGCCTGGCCGCGCAAGGCGCCAGCTTCCACGCTGGCTTGCCCGCCGCTGTGGCCGAAGCGCTGGCGCAATGGCTGGCCGATGAGAGCAATGTCAAGCTGCTGGTTCAACTGGACGCCCTGCGCAATGAATTAATGTCACAATTACCTGAAATGCCAGCCGCTGGCGGCAAGCTGGACGGCAAGACTTTCGTCCTGACGGGCACCTTGCCCAATATGAGCCGCGACGAGGCCGCGGAGCTGATCGAGGCGGCTGGTGGCAAGGTCAGCGGTTCTGTATCGAAGAAGACAGGCTATGTCGTGGCCGGTTCTGACGCTGGCAGCAAGCTGGCCAAGGCGCAGGAACTGGGCGTGGCCATCCTCGACGAGGCTGGTTTGCTGGCCTTGCTCGCGCAAAACTAATCATTAAAATACTACAAAAGACCCATGAAAAAAATCAGAAAAGCAGTCTTTCCCGTCGCCGGCCTGGGCAGCCGTTTCTTGCCCGCGACCAAGGCGCAACCGAAGGAAATGTTGCCCATCGTCGACAAACCATTGATCCAGTACGCGGTGGAAGAGGCCGTGGCGGCCGGCATCACGGAAATGATCTTCATCACGGGCCGCAACAAGCGCGCCATCGAAGACCATTTCGATACGGCTTACGAACTCGAGTCGGAACTGGAAGCGGCCGGCAAGCGCCAGTTGCTCGACATGGTGCAAAACGTCATTCCCAAGCACATTAATTGCATTTACATCCGCCAGTCGGCGCCGCTGGGCCTGGGGCATGCCGTACTGTGCGCCCGTCCCGTGATTGGGGACGAGCCGTTTGCCGTCTTGCTGGCCGACGATTTCATGGATGTGGAAGAGGGCGTGCGCCCCGTGCTGGCGCAGATGACTGATGTCTTCCAGTATGAAAATTGCTCGCTGCTGGCGGTGCAGGATGTGCCGCGCGCGGAAACCAAGCAGTACGGTATTGTCTCGGCAAAGAATTATCAGCCCGACCTGGAACTGGTCTCGGCCATCGTGGAAAAGCCTGCGCCTGAAGAGGCGCCATCGACCCTGGCCGTGGTGGGCCGTTATGTGCTGACCAGCCGTATCTTTAGCCACCTGGAAAATATCGGCACGGGCGCCGGCGGCGAAATCCAGTTGACGGACGGCATTGCCGCCCTGATGCGCGAAGAGCGCGTGCTGGCTTACCGCTATCAGGGGCAGCGTTATGATTGCGGCTCCAAGCTTGGCTACTTGAAGGCAACGACGGCGATGGGCATGAAACACCCTGAAACGGGCGCGGCCTTCCGCAGCTACCTGCAAGAACTGCAATCGGCACTGGACGCAAAATGACCGTACGTGAAATCCTCAAGATGGGCGATCCGCGCCTGCTGCGCATGGCCGAGCCCGTGCGTGAATTCGATACGCCCGAACTGCATGCCCTGATCGCCGACATGTTCGACACCATGCATGCGGCCAATGGCGCGGGCCTGGCGGCGCCGCAGATCGGCGTCAACCTGCAGCTGGTGATCTACGGCTTCAAACAGAACCTGCGCTATCCTGACGCGCCGCAAGTGCCGGAAACCGTGCTGATCAACCCTGTGCTGACGCCTTTGTCGGAACGCAAGGAAGAGGGTTTTGAAGGCTGCCTGTCCGTGCCCGGCCTGCGCGGCAGCGTGCCGCGCTGGAGCGAGCTGCACTACGAAGGCGTGGACCAGTTCGGCCAGCCCATCAGCCGCGACTGCGACGGCTTCCATGCGCGCGTGGTGCAGCATGAGGTGGACCACTTGCACGGTATTTTGTATCCGATGCGTATCGTCGACTTCACGCAGTTCGGCTATACCGAAGTCATGTTCCCCGATCTCGACCCAAACGACGACGACTAGGCGCCGGATACCTGTCGACGATAAAACAATGGCCGCGCAGCAAGAGCTGGGCGGCCATTTTTTATGCCTGAGGCAAATCGGGCGAACCTAGCGCACCTTGCGGCTGCTGCCCAGGTTATCGAGCAGCATCTTTAATTCATCCTGCATGGCATCCGTCAGGTTCAGGAAGCGGCAGCCGATCTGCACTTGCTCGCCCAGCAGGAAGGAGCGGAAGGTGCGCGACAGGCGGATTTCCAGGTCGGCGATCATGACCTTGTTCGGTCCCAGTTCCAGGCGCACACGCGACAGCTTGCGCCCCACGTACAGGCCGATCGTGTCGCGCGGATGGGCGCGCATGCCGATGCCGCCGGCCGAGAAATCATACAGCTGCAATTCATACGGACGACCTTCGAGCACGAAGGCGGCCAGGTAGTACACGCCCAGCGGCGTTTCCAGGCGCGTCGATTCGCGCCGTTCCAGCACCAGGCAATGACTGGGGAAGTTGGTCAGATACACGTTCGGCCGCTCGGGATACGCTTGCCATTCGCCATTGATGGTAAATTGCAGCTTGGCGCTTTGTACCCACGATACAAATGTGGCGCCGCCTTCGGGCAGGGTCGCGCCTTCATTGAGTTCCAGCACGAATTGCGGCAAGTCGTCGTCGACGGACAAAATGCGCCCCATGATGACGTCTTCGCCGCCCGTCGGGTAGATGGAAATGGCGTCGCCGTTGTCAGCCAGGCTGCACAGGGTTTCGCCGATATCCCACGGATCGCTCATATGGTGCGGCTTGGTGCCTGGCGCCATCGGCTCGGCCACGTCAGCCAGGCTGGGCGCGCCTTTGCGCAGGGGATTGGGGATGGGATCGTTCACGACAGCGTATCTCTTTTGTTCTGATGGGGAATAGTGTATAGGTTTAAAGCAATATTTACTAAGTAAATCACAATAATTGTTTTTATATCACTATATTCCTGTTGCTTATGTGACTAGGCGCGCCGCGCGGCACGCCATCTTGACGTCGTAGCTTAAAACTGTTCGTCCGCGCTCAGATAACGCCATTGGCCCGTCGGCAAATCGCCCAGCTTGACCTTGCCGATGCGCACGCGTTTCAGTCCCAGCACTTTCAGGCCCACGGCTTCGCACATGCGGCGGATCTGGCGTTTCTTGCCTTCGCGCAGGGTAAAGCTCAGCTGGTCTTCGTTTTGCCAGCGCACCTTGGCCGGCAGCAGCGGCTTGCCGTCGAGCCACAGGCCGTGGTTGAGCTTTTTCAGTTCGCTGTCGGGCAGGGTGCCGCCCTTGGTGTAGCTCACGCGCACCAGGTATTCCTTGTCGATATCGGTATCGTGGCCGATCAGTTGCTTGGCCACGCGCCCATCCTGCGTCAGGACCAGCAAGCCGACGGAATCGATGTCCAGGCGGCCGGCCGCCACCAGGCTGCGCAGCTGGGTCGGGTGGAACTGTTCCGGGCTGCGGTCTTCCGCCCAGCGGTTTTCCGCCTTGATCAGGGCTACGGCGGGTGTGTAGCCATCTTCGGCCTGGCCGCTGACGTAACCGACGGGTTTGTTGATCAGCACGGTGACGCGCTTCGATTGCTCGGCTGCCGCCTGGCGTTCCACGGTGACTTTCTGGCTCGGGTAGACCTTGCTGCCCAGCTCGGACACCACCTTGCCGTCCACACGGACCCAGCCGCGTGCGATCCATTCATCGGCTTCACGGCGGGAGGACAGGCCCAGTTCGGACATGCGTTTGGACAAGCGTAATAATTCTTCGGTCATGTTGTTTCAGTTTCAGTAAAGTAGGCGCTGCGCGGAAAGTCTACACTTTCAGCGCATCGAGTAAATCGGTTTCCAGCAATATCTGGTTGCGGGCATTGTTGAGCGCGGGCCCGTCGACGAGGAAGACGTCTTCGACCCGCTCGCCCAGGGTCATGATCTTGGCCGTGTGCAAGTTGATGCGGTACTTGGTCAGCACGTTGGCGATCGCATACAGCAAGCCCGTGCGGTCGTTGGCCGCCACCGACAGTAAATAATATTGACCCTTTTCATCGGGCCGCAAATCCACGGTCGGCTGGAAGGGGAAGGTGCGCGACAGGCGCGACAGCCGTCCCTTGCCCGGCGGCGGCAGTGGCGTTTGCGACTGCAGCAGCTCGCCCAGCTCATGCTCGATCAGGCTGATGATGTCGCGGTAGCTCTTGGCGAAGTTCTGCTCGGTGACAAGGAAGGTGTCGAGCGCATAGCCGTTTTTCGTTGTGTGGATCTTCGCGTCGAGGATGCTGAAATTCTTGCGGTCGAAATAACTGCAGATGCGCGCGAACAGGTCGGGCTGGTCGGGAATGTACACGGCCACCTGCAAGCCTTCGCCGATGGGCGCCAGCCGGCATTTTACCACCGGCAACTTGCTGTCGAGCTTGTCATACAGCGAGCGCGTCTGCCAGGCGATGTCGGACGCGTCGTGGCGCAGGAAATACGCCACGTCCAGCTGCTGCCACAGTTTCAGATGGGCATCGGGCGGCAAACCGTACAGGCGCAGGGTGGCCAGCGCTTCCTGCTGGCGGTTTTTCAGCTCGCGGTCGGCCGTGTGCGGCTCGCCGCCTAGCACGCGCAAGGTGATCTTGTACAAGTCTTCCAGCAGCTTGCCCTTCCAGGCATTCCACACTTTCGGGCTGGTGCCGCGGATGTCGGCCACCGTCAGCAGGTACAAGCCCGTCAGATGACGCTCGTCCTTGACCACTTTCGCAAAGGCGGCGATGACGTCGGGATCGGACAAGTCCTGCTTTTGCGCCACTTGCGACATGGTCAGGTGATTTTCCACCAAGAAAGCCACGAGTTCCGTGTCTTCTTGCGACAGGCCGTGGTCCTGGCAGAACTGGGTGGCGTCGGCCACGCCCAGCTTCGAGTGGTCGCCGCCGCGGCCCTTGGCGATGTCGTGGAACAGGGCCGCCACGTACAGCAGCCACGACTGCGAGAAGTCGGCCATCAGCTGGCTGCAGAACGGGTATTCGTGTGCGTGTTCACTCATGGTGAAGCGGCGCATGTTACGCACCACCATCAGAATGTGCTGGTCGACCGTGTACACATGGAACAGGTCGTGCTGCATCTGGCCCACGATGCGGCGGAAATTCGGCAGGTAGCGCCCCAGGATGCTCATCTCGTTCATGCGCCGCAGCGCATGGATGATGCCGACCGGGGCTTGCATGATGCGCAGGAAGAGGGCGCGGTTGACGGGATCTTGGCGGAAGGCGGCGTCGATCTTGAAGCGCGCGTGCCACAGGGCCCGCGTGGCGCGCGAGGTCATGCCCTTCAGGGCTGGGCGTTCCGTCATCAGCACGAAGACTTCCAGCATGGCCGATGGGTATTGTTCGAAGGTATCGTCGGCGCTGATGTCGATCAGGCTGTTGACTTCATTGAAGCGCTCGTTGATGGGCACGGCCACGTCGTCTTGCGGAAACAGCCGTGCCTCGATGTTTTGCAGCAAAATCGTATTGAGCTGGGTCACCGTCTTGGCGGCCCAGTAATAGCGTTGCATCAGAAATTCGCTGGCGCGGCGCATGTGCGGCCCGCTGCCCGTCGCTTGCAGGCCCAGCGATTCGGCGATCGCCGTCTGCACGTCGAACACGAGGCGGTCTTCGCGCCGGCCCGCGTGCAGGTGCAGGCGCACGCGGATATCCTTGAAGGCGCGCTCCTTTTCCATCAACTGGCGCGCTTCCGTCAGGGTGATCAGGCCGCCCGTGGCCAGGGTGCGCCACGAGTTCGCCAGGCCGGCTGCCTTGGCCACCCACAGGATCACTTGCAAGTCGCGCAGGCCGCCCGGGCTTTCCTTGCAATTCGGTTCCAGGCTGAAGGCCGTGTCCTCGTACTTGGCGTGTCTCTGGCGCATTTCCGCCGTTTTTGCCTGAAAGAAGGCTTGCGGGTCCATGGCCGCGTCGTAGCGCTGCTGCAATTGCGCGAACAGGTCCGCGTTGCCGCACACGAGGCGCGCTTCGAGCAAGCTTGTTTGCACGGTGATGTCGGCCTTCGATTCGACCAGGCACTCGTCGACCGTGCGGATGCTGTGGCCGATTTCGAGGCCCAGGTCCCACAGCAGTTGCACCAGTTCCTCGAGCTTTTCCTGCGTGGCGGCGTCGGGCGCCTGTTGCAGCAGGATCAGCAGGTCGACGTCGGAATACGGAAACAGTTCGCCGCGGCCATAGCCGCCCACGCCCACCAGGGCCGTGCCTGGCGGCAAGCCCGCTTCCTGCCAGGCACGCGCCAGCACGCCATCGACGCTGTGGCGCAGGCTGCGCAGCAGTTTTTCAGGCTTGCCGTCGGCCTGGAAGGCCGCAATGACGACCTGGCGGTCGGCTTTCAGTTGCTGTTTCAGCTGTTCCCGAACTTGCTTTTTCATCTGGGCCCTGGGGTGGCGGTGCGTGGGATGGAGAATCAGGCTTTGTTCAGGATCAAGGCGGGTGGCGGCGGCATGCCGGGCGAGACGGTCAGCACTTCATAGCCCGTTTCCGTCACCAGCACCGTGTGTTCCCATTGCGCCGACAGGCTGCGGTCCTTGGTTTTGATGGTCCAGCCGTCGTTCATTTCGCGGATTTCGCGGCGGCCCGAGTTGATCATCGGCTCGACCGTGAAAATCATGCCCGCTTCCAGGCGCTCCAGGGTGCCTGGTTTGCCGTAATGCAGCACTTGCGGCTCTTCATGGAAGACCTTGCCGATGCCGTGGCCGCAGAATTCGCGCACCACGCTGTAGCCGGCCTTTTCAGCATGCTGCTGGATGGCGTGGCCGATATCGCCCAGGTGGGCGCCCGGCTTGATCTGGTCGATGCCCAGCCACATGCATTCATAGGTGATTTCCGACAGGCGCTTGGCCAGGATGGTCGGCGTGCCGACGAGGAACATGCGGCTGTTGTCGCCGTGGTAGCCATCCTTGATGACGGTGATGTCGAGGTTGACGGAGTCGCCGCTTTTCAGGACCTTGTCGCCGGGAATGCCGTGGCAAATGACGTCGTTGACGGAGGTGCAGATGGCTTTCGGGTAAGGCGTGTAGCCGGGCGGGCAATAGTTCAGCGGGGCAGGGATGGTGCCCTGCACGTTGACCATGTATTCGTGACACAGGCGGTCCAGTTCGCCGGTCGTGACGCCGACCTTGACGAAAGGCGTGATGTAATCGAGTACTTCGGCGCCGAGTTTGCCGGCAACGCGCATGCCTTCGATGTCGGCGGCGGTATTGATACGGATGGTGGACATGGTGTAATTCGCAATCTGCAAGATGTTCGGGTGAAAAGCACAGACGAATCTCAGCGTATGAGGAAAAGTCTGCAAATATGTCGAAATTATAAACGAGGCGCCCGGCATCCGCCGCCTCCATCCTGTGGCTGGCAGGTGATTTTTGCGGGAAAACCGATGGTCGATACGCCTTGCACCAGTGTGGTGCAACGCTTGCCGTCGCTGCGCGCGCGATTTGCGGCGCGGGCTTGATGAAATGGGCATTTCAGTGTAGAATCCCGGGTTGCTTGAATTCTCTTTTAAGCAATGCAGTAAAACAGTGTCTTTAATTTATATAAACACGCGAATCCGGTCGACAAGGGTGCCTGTATGGTGACTGATCGGATTCCAGACCCAACCCTGGAGTTAATAATGTCCGTAACAATGCGCGAAATGCTGGAAGCCGGTGTCCACTTTGGTCACCAAACCCGTTTTTGGAATCCAAAAATGGCACCGTTCATCTTCGGCCATCGCAACAAGATCCACATCATCAACCTGGAAAAAACCATGGCGATGTACCAGGACGCAATGAAGCACGTGCGTCAACTGGCTGCAAACCGTGGCACCATCCTGATGGTTGGCACCAAGCGTCAAGCTCGCGAAATCATCGCTGCTGAAGCACAACGCGCTGGCGTGCCTTTCGTTGATCAACGTTGGTTGGGCGGCATGCTGACCAACTTCAAAACGATCAAAACCTCGATCAAGCGTCTGAAAGACATGGAAGTGATGATCGAAGACGGTTCGATCGAGAAGCTGTCGAAAAAAGAAGCGCTGATGTTCTCCCGCGAAATGATCAAGCTGCAAAAATCGATCGGCGGCATCAAGGACATGGGCGGCATTCCTGACGCAATCTTCGTTGTGGACGTCGGCTACCACAAAGGTGCGATCACCGAAGCAGCTAAACTGGGTATCCCGGTCATCGGCGTTGTCGATACCAACCACTCCCCAGAAGGCGTGAACTTCGTGATCCCAGGTAACGATGACTCCTCGAAAGCCATCATGTTGTACGCTCGCGGTGTTGCTGATGCAATCATCGAAGGCCGTGCAGCTGCCGGTAACGAAGTTGTTGAAATGGTTAAAGCAGCCGCTGGCGACGAATTCGTCGAAGTTAACGAACAGGCTTAATGGCCAGGCTATCGCAAGATAGCCGTTTGTAAGCACAGCAGTAAGGGAAAAGGGGTGGCAGCAGCTCCCCCTTTTTTTTAACAAAAAAACGATAGTGACCGCTGGCGAGGCATGCATGCCCGGCCGCGACTATCGACTCACCGAATCAGGAGAAACACATGGCAGCGATTACAGCAGCGATGGTAGGCGAATTACGCGGCAAAACCGACGCACCAATGATGGAATGCAAAAAAGCACTGACCGAAGCCGAAGGCGACATGGCTCGTGCGGAAGAGATCCTGCGCGTCAAACTGGGCGGCAAGGCATCGAAAGCATCGGCACGCATCACCGCTGAAGGCGTCGTGGCAACCTACATCGCCAACGGCGTAGGCGCCCTGGTCGAAGTGAACTCGGAAACCGACTTCGTTGCGAAAAACGACGATTTCCTGGCGCTGGCCAACAACGCTGCCCGTCTGGTAGCAGAACACAACCCGGCTGACGTCGCTGCCCTGCTGGCTCTGCCGCTCGACGGCAAGACCCTGGAAGACGTGCGCGCTGCCCTGATCGGCAAAATCGGCGAAAACATGACCATCCGCCGCTTCCAGCGTTTCGAAACCAGCGCCAAGCTGGCTTCGTACCTGCACGGTTCGCGCATTGGCGTGATCGTCGAATTCGACGGCGCCGATGAGCAAGTGGGTAAAGACGTGGCCATGCACATCGCTGCCATGAAGCCAGTGTCGCTGTCGTCGAACGAAGTTCCTGCGGAACTGATCGAAAAAGAGCGTTCGGTTGCACAACTGAAAGCCGAAGAAGACGCAGCCAAAGCGGCGGCCGAAGGCAAGCCAGCGCAATCGCCGGAAATCCTGGCCAAGCGCCTGGAAGGCTCCGTGCAGAAGTTCCTGAAAGAAGTTTCCCTGCTGAATCAGGCTTTCGTGAAAAACGACAAGCTGTCGGTTGAGCAAATGCTGAAGGCGGCTAACACCAGCGTCAAAGGTTTCGCCATGTACGTAGTGGGCGAGGGCATCGAGAAGAAGCAAGACGACTTCGCAGCAGAAGTCGCAGCACAGATGGCTGCCTCCCAGGGAGCGTAAGTAAAGCGGGCCGAGAGGCCCGTTTTTTTGGCCCGCCCGCACCTGTCGTGCCGGGCGGCGGCATGGGCAGCTTCCTCCCGCCTATCCGGCGCTGCAAGGCGCTGCGCCATGTCATACTCGAATAACCTCATTTATGGAGCCCCAGCTCATGTCAAAACCAGCCTACAAGCGCGTCCTCCTCAAGTTGTCCGGCGAAGCCCTGATGGGCGATGATCCCTACGGCATCAACCGCGCCACGATCGAGCGCATGGTGGCCGATGTGGCCGAGGTGGCGAAGTTGGGTGTGGAACTGGCAATCGTGATTGGCGGCGGCAATATTTTCCGCGGCGTCGCGCCTGGCGCGCAAGGCATGGACCGTGCCACCGCCGACTACATGGGCATGCTTGCCACCGTGATGAACGCACTGGCCCTGGCCGATGCCATGCGCCACGTCGGCATTACCGCGCGCGTCATGTCGGCCATCGGCATCGAGCAAGTGGTCGAGCCGTACGTCCGCCCGAAAGCCCTGCAATACCTGGAAGAAGGTAAAGTGGTGGTCTTCGCCGCCGGCACCGGCAATCCGTTCTTCACCACCGACACGGCAGCTGCCCTGCGCGGTGCCGAGATCAGCGCCGAGATCGTCCTGAAGGCCACTAAGGTCGACGGCGTGTACACGGCCGATCCGCAGAAAGATCCGAACGCCACCCTGTTCCACACGATTACGTTCGACGACGCCATCGCCAAGCACCTGCAAGTGATGGATGCCACGGCATTCGCCCTGTGCCGCGACCAGAAACTGCCAATCAAAGTGTTTTCGATCACCAAGCCAGGCGCGCTGATGCGCGTCATCATGGGCGAAGATGAAGGCACGCTGGTTCACGTATAGAAATAAGGAGCACCGAGAAACCGTCCATGGCTGCGTTGCAGCGCCTCGCCGTACATTCGTACTGTCTTCGGCGCTGCGCCTTGCCCTGAACGGTTTTCGGCACTCCCGACTGCGCGAACATTTACACTGCAGTGAATAATTGTAATACCCATTTATTATCAAGATATAGGAGGGCGTATGTCCTTAGCTGACGTTAAAAAGAACACCCAGGAACGCATGACGAAGTCGCTGGAAACACTGCGGGCCGACCTGGCCAAAGTGCGTACCGGCCGCGCCCATACGGGTATCCTGGACCACGTGATGGTCGATTACTACGGTTCGCCGACGGCGCTGACCCAGGTTGCCAACGTGACCCTGATCGACGCGCGCACCATCGGTGTGCAGCCGTACGAAAAGAAGATGGCCAACACCATCGAAAAAGCCATCCGCGACGCCGACCTGGGCCTGAACCCGTCGGCACAGGGCGACCTGATCCGCGTTCCGACGCCGCCGCTGACGGAAGAGCGCCGCAAGGAAATGGTCAAGCTGGTCAAGAGCGAAGCGGAAGACGCGAAGATTGCCGTGCGTAACATTCGCCGCGATGCGAACGAGTCGCTGAAGAAGCTGGTCAAGGAAAAAGCCTGCTCCGAGGACGATGAGCGCCGCTCGTCGGAAGAAGTGCAGAAGCTGACGGACAAGTTTATTGCCGACATCGACAAGATGGTCGTCGACAAAGAAAAAGAAGTGCTGACGGTCTAGTTTTCAGTCCTTCGACACTGCCCGGAAAAGCATGGCTTTTCCGGGCAGTGCTATTTGGCGCATAATAGCTATCTTTTATTTTTGGTATTCTTGTTTTCATGATCTATTCGAGTTCGACAACGGCAGTACCTGAGGTCGGTACGGTGCCGCGCCATGTGGCAATCATTATGGATGGCAATGGTCGCTGGGCAACCAAACGCTTCCTGCCCCGCGTGGCTGGCCACGTCAAGGGCGCCGACGCCGTGCGCGGCATCGTCGAGACTTGCCTCGAACGCGGTGTCGAGTACCTGACCCTGTTTGCCTTCAGTTCTGAAAACTGGCGCCGCCCGGAAGAAGAGGTGTCGATGCTGATGCGCCTGTTCGTCACGATGCTGGAACGCGAAGTGGTCAAGATGCATGCCAACGATATCCGCCTGAAGGTGGTGGGCGACCTGTCGCGCTTCAATGAGCAGCTGCAAACCCTGATCGCCAATGCGGAGCGCAAGACGGCGAACAACACACGCCTGACGGTGTCCATCTGCGCCAATTACGGCGGCCGCTGGGACATCATGCAGGCAGTCAATAAAATGACGGCCGAGGCGGCAGTCAATGGCCAGCCCGCCGCACACGCTTACACGGAAGAGCAACTGGCGCCGCACCTGGCCATGGCCTACGCGCCCGAGCCCGACCTGTTCATCCGCACGGGCGGCGAGCAGCGCATTTCCAATTTCCTCCTGTGGCAACTGGCGTACACTGAGTTGTTTTTCACCGAGACTTTCTGGCCCGACTTCAATGACGAGTGCCTCGACGCGGCAATCGCGTCTTACCAGCAGCGCGAACGGCGCTTTGGCCGTACCAGCGCGCAATTAACTGAAAAGACAAACTGATGCTGAAAACACGGATAATCACCGCCCTGGTCTTGTTGGCGGTCTTGCTGCCGGTTCTGTATCTGAATTATTTCCCCGCCTTCGCCGTGATCGCCACGGCGTTCTTCGGCGCCGCCATCTGGGAAAGTTTCCGCATTTTCAAAAATCGCCAGGCGCTGCTGATTGCCGCCATCTGGACTGCCGCCTTCGCGTATACGTTTTTTGTCGGTAACGGCATGGCGCAGCTCAATTTCTGGTTCGCCCTGTGTGTGGCCATCTGGCTGATCCGTTTCGTGCCTTCGCTGGCGACGGGCTTGCCGCCCACCGAAGGCCTGGGCAATACCTTGCTCAGCCTGGTGTACCCGGTGACCATCGTCGGCTGTTTTGTTGCCATCATCGCCCTGTTCCTGCATAGCCCCTTGTACCTGCTGTCCGTCATGGCCCTCGTGTGGATCGCCGATATCGGCGCGTACTTCTCGGGCAAGGCTTTCGGCAAGCGCAAGCTGGCGCCAAGTATTTCCCCCGGTAAATCCTGGGAAGGCGCCATCGGCGGCGGCATCGCCGTGCTCGTCATCTCCGCCATCACCATCGTGGCCGCGCCATCGCTGCCGGTCTTGCAAGACACCTTTGCCGTGCAGCTACAATTGCGCCGCGGCTGGCTGGTGGCCTTGCTGGTGCTGCTGCTGATCGTCGCCGCCAGCATCGTCGGCGACCTGTTCGAATCCCAATTGAAGCGCCGCGCCGGCATCAAGGACAGCAGCAACCTGCTGCCTGGCCATGGCGGCGTACTCGACCGTATCGATGCCTTGATCCCGGTCCTGCCATTTGCCGCCCTCGTGGCCAGCTGGCTTTAAGGAAACTCATGCAATACATCACCATCCTTGGCGCGACCGGCTCGATCGGCGTGTCCACCCTGGACGTGCTCGCGCGTCATCCGGAGCAATACAGCGTGTATGCGCTGAGCGCGCACAGCCGTGTGGCTGAGCTGGCCGCCCAGTGTCTGCAATTCCGTCCCCAGCGCGCCGTCGTCGGCACGGCGGATGCCGCCCTTGAACTGACGCGCTTGCTGCGCGGGCAGGGCGTCGATACGCAGGTCGAGTACGGCGTGGACGCCCTGTGCGCCATCGCCAGCGCGCCGCAAGTGACGGGTGTGATGGCGGCCATCGTCGGCGCGGCCGGCCTGGCGCCCACCCTGGCGGCGGCGCGTGCTGGCAAGAAAGTATTGTTGGCCAATAAAGAAGCGCTGGTGATGTCCGGCCAGCTGTTCATCGATGCCGTGCACGATAACGGCGCCGTGCTGCTGCCGATCGACAGCGAACACAACGCCATCTTCCAATGCATGCCGCACGCCCATGGCCGCGCGCCGGGCGCCGCCGGCGTGGCGAAAATCGTGCTGACCGCTTCCGGCGGTCCCTTCCTCACGCGCGATGTCGAGACGCTCGACGCGGTCACGCCGGACCAGGCCTGCAAGCATCCGACCTGGGCCATGGGACGCAAGATTTCCGTCGATTCGGCCACCATGATGAACAAGGGCTTGGAAGTGATCGAGGCGCACTGGCTGTTCGGCGCGCCGGCCGAGCAGATCGAAGTGCTGATCCACCCGCAAAGCGTGATCCATTCGATGGTGTCGTACATCGACGGTTCCGTGCTGGCCCAGCTGGGCAATCCGGACATGCGCACGCCGATCGCGCACGCGCTGGCGTATCCGCAGCGTATCGCTTCCGGCGTGGCGCAACTGGACCTGGCGCAAGTGGCGACCCTGCAGTTCGAGCGTCCCGATTTCCGCCGTTTCCCTTGCCTGGCGCTGGCGTTCGACGCCTTGCGCGCGGGCGGTACGGCGCCGGCCCTGCTGAACGCGGCCAATGAAGTGGCCGTGCAAGCGTTTCTTGACGAACAGATCGGCTTCCGCCATATCGACCGGGTCATCGCGCACGTGATCGAGACGGTGCCGCACGGCGCCGCGTCCAGCATCGAAGCCGTGATGGAGCAGGACCGCCTGGCCCGAGCGGTCGCGCAAGCGTACATCGCCCAAAGGCTGGCCGCATGACCTTGATTACCACCTTGCTGGCGTTCATCGTTGCGCTGGGTTCGCTGATCACTCTGCACGAGCTGGGGCATTACCTGGTGGCGCGCTGGTGCGGCGTCAAAGTGCTGCGTTTCTCGATCGGCATGGGAAAAGTGGTGTATTCGCGCAAGTTTGGCAAGGACCAGACGGAGTGGGCGATTTCCGCGCTGCCGCTGGGCGGCTATGTGAGCATGCTCGACAGCCGCGCGCAAGACCTCAGCGATTTGCCGGAAAGCGAATTGCGCCGCGAATTCACGCGCCAGAGCGTGTGGCGCCGCATCGCCATCGTGGCCGCCGGCCCGCTGGCCAATTTCCTCGTCGCCATCGTGCTGTATGCGGGCCTGTTCATGCATGGCATCGAAGAGCCATCGAGTAAACTCGGTCCCGTGGCCGAAGAGACGGCCGCCCATGCGGCCGGCTTGCGCAGCGGCGATACGGTTGAAGCGGTGAATGGCAAGGCCGTGGCCAGCTGGTCCGAACTGCGCTGGGAATTGATCCAGGCTACCCTCGACAAGCAGCCGGCCCGCATCGAAGTGCGCCGTCCCGACCGCGGCCAGCAGGAAGCGATCTTGCCGACGGCCAGCCTGACGGAAACGGACCTGGAAGGCGACGTGCTGGGCAAGCTGGGCCTGACCCTGGCCCGTTCCGCGCCCACCTTGATGGAAATCATGCCCGGTGGCGCCGCCGCGCGCGCCGGCCTGCAGAAGAACGACCAGATCCTGGCCATCGATGAACAGCCCGTGCACGACGTGGCGGCCGTCATCGCCACCCTGAGCCAGGCGCCGGGCAAGACCTTGCAATTGCAGCTCCTGCGCCAGGGCCAGGATCTGACCCTGTCCATCACGCCCGACGCCGTGCCGGGTGCCGGGGCGGAGGGAGCTGTAACAGTTGGTAAGATACAAGCAAAGCTGGGGCAGGTGCCGGATATGATCACCGTGGCATCCGGACCGTTCGCCGCCGTGGGCAAGGCGTCCACCAAGGTCTGGGATACCAGTGTCATGAGCCTGAAAATGCTGGGCAAAATGATCACCGGCCAGGTCTCGCTGAAGAATGTGACGGGGCCCATTACCATCGCCGATTATGCGGGCCAGACGGCGCGCATCGGCCTGGTAAGCTACCTGAGCTTCATTGCCTTCATCAGTATCAGTCTGGGCGTGATGAATTTGCTACCCATTCCTGTTCTGGATGGCGGGCATTTGCTGTATTATTCGCTGGAAGTTTTGACCGGACGCCCCTTGCCGGAGCGCGTAGGCGAGATTGCCCAGCGCCTGGGGATCGGTTTGTTGCTGACCTTGATGGTGCTTGCCGTCTTTAATGACGTGTTGCGATTGCTGAATTAGGGCGGTGGTTGATGCCATTGCGTGAGTCGCACAAGCAATCTTTTGTGTATGTTGTCCATTGATTTACCCATTGAATAACCCCAATGAAATTACATTCTGCTCGTTTTGCCTTGCCTTCCTTTCGCCGCAGCCTGATCGGCGCCGCCGTCATGGCCATCTGTTCCGGCCACGCGCTGGCCGTCCAGCCATTTACTGTCAAGGACATCCGGGTCGAAGGGATCCAGCGTACTGAAGCGGGCACCGTGTTTGCCTACCTGCCGGTGCGGGTCGGCGAAACGTTCTCCGACGAGAAGAGTATCGCCGCCATCAAGGCCCTGTATGCGACGGGCATGTTCAAGGATGTGCGCCTGGAAGCCGAGGGCGATGTGCTGGTGGTGCTGGTCGAGGAACGTCCGGCCATCGCTTCCGTGGCATTTACGGGTACCAAGGAATTTGAAAAGGATGTGCTGGTCAAGGCATTGAAGGAAATCGGCGTGGGTGAAGCCAAGATTTTCGACAAGGCATCCGTTGACCGCGCGGAACAGGAACTCAAGCGCCAGTACCTGTCGCATGGCCTGTATGGCGTGAAGATCACCACCACCGTCACGCCGATCGAGCGCAACCGCGTCAACGTGGTGTTCGCCGTCGACGAGGGCGACGTGGCCCGCATCAAGCAGATCAATATCGTCGGCAACAAGGCCTTCACCGACAAGGAGCTGCGCGAACAGCTGGCCTTGAATACGGGCGGCTGGTTCAGCTGGTACACCAAGGCCGATCAATATTCGAAGACCAAGCTGACGGGCGACATCGAGTCGCTCAAGTCCTACTACCTGGACCGCGGCTATATCGAGATGCAGGTCGACTCGACGCAAGTGTCGATCACGCCCGATAAAAAAGACATTTACCTGACGATCAATATCACCGAAGGTGAAAAGTACAAGATCGCCGGCACCAAGTTCGAAGGCGAGATGTTCGGCCGCGAAGAAGAACTGAAAGCCCTGAACCTGATGCGCGAAGGCGAGATCTATTCGGGCGCGCGCCTGACGGCCACGAACAAGCGCATCCAGGACCGCCTGGCCACGTTCGGCTACGCCTTTGCCAACGTCAACGCCAATCCGGAAATCAACCGTGAAAAGCATGAAGTCGGTTTCACCTTCTTCATCGATCCGGGCAAGCGCGTCTATGTGCGCCACATGAATATCGCCGGCAACACCACCACGCGCGATGAAGTCATCCGCCGTGAATTCCGCCAGTTCGAATCGTCCTGGTACGACAGCAACAAGATCAAGCTGTCGCGCGACCGTGTCGACCGCCTCGGCTACTTCAAGGACGTGACCATCGACACGCCGGAAGCGCAGGGCACGACCGACCAGGTCGACGTCAACGTGACGGTGGTGGAAAAACCGACGGGTAACTTCCTGATCGGCGGCGCGTTCTCGCAATCGGAAAAATTCACGCTGTCGGCGTCGATTTCGCAGGCCAACTTCGCCGGTAGCGGCAACACGGTCGGCATTGAACTCAATACCAGCCATTACAGCCGCACCATTGCGTTTTCGCAAACCAATCCGTACTACACGGACGATGGCATTTCGCGCAGTTTTGAAGTCTACCTGCGCACGACGGAACCGCCGGCGCTGAATATCGGCAGCTACAAGATCAAGCAGACCGGCGGCCGCGTCAGTTTCGGCGTGCCGTTCTCGGAAGTCGATACCGTCTTCTTTGGTATCGGCGGCGAGCGCTCGCGCATCGAGACCGATATCACCAGCCCGATCCGCTTCAAGCAGTACGTGGTCGACAATGGCGGCCCGTCCGACGGCATCGGTTCGGCCACGACGAACTCCATTCCGCTGACGGCGGCATGGCAGCGCGACAGCCGCGACAGCGCCCTGACGCCATCGATCGGCCGCTACCAGCGCGTCAACCTGGAGGCTGACCTGATCGGCGACCAGAAGTACTTCCGTGCCATCTACGAGCACCAGTATTTCCGTCCGCTGTTCAGCAAAGTCACCCTGGCGCTGAAGGGTGAGCTCGATTACGGCCACGGCATCGGCAAGCACGTGTATCCGGTCTTCAAGAACTTCTACGGCGGCGGCATCGGTTCGGTGCGCGGCTACCTGAGTTCCTCGCTGGGCGCGGTCGAACCGAGCACCAACGATGCCTTGGGCGGCGCTTCGCGCCTGATCGCCAACGCGGAACTGCAGATGCCATTCCCCGGTTCGGGCAATGACCGCAGCTTGCGCTGGTTCGGTTTCCTTGACGGCGGCCAGGTCTACCAGGAAGGCGAAAAAATGCGTCTGTCGCAATTGCGCTATTCTGCTGGCTTGGGCATCAGCTGGATTTCACCGGTGGGCCCGCTCAAGCTGAGCTATGCCAAGCCGCTGAACGCCAAGCCGACGGACCGCCTGGAGCGCTTCCAGTTCCAGATGGGCACCGGTTTTTAACCGGCCATCTGAACCGGGGCGAGAGCTTTTACTTTTTGACCATGGAGTATCATGAACACCGCATCCGCTACCCTGCCCAAGACCCTTGCCGTGATCGCATTGTGCTGGAGTTCGCTGTTGCCGGTGCAGGCGCAGGCTCAGGAGTCGAAGATCGCCTGGATCAGCAGCGAACGTATTTATAACGAATCGAGACTGGCCAAGCTGGCCAGCGCCAAGCTGGCCGAAGAGTTCCGCTCGCGTGAAAAGGCCGTGCAGGAACTGGCCAGCCGCTTCAAGGTCGCCAACGAAGCCCTGGAAAAGGACATGCCGACCCTGAGCGAGGCGGAGCGCGCCAAGCGCCAGCGCGAGTTTTTCGAGCTGGACAAGGAGCTGCAACGCCGCCAGCGCGAGTTTCGCGAAGACCTGAGCCAGCGCACGAACGAAGAGCGCAGCGCCATCGCGGAAAAAGCCAACACCATCATCCAGCAGATGGCGCATATCGAAGGATATGACATCGTGCTGCAGGAAGCCCTGTGGGCCAGCCCGCGCATCGACATTACCGACAAGGTTTTGAAGGCGCTGGACAAGTAACAGTAACGGTTTCAAGCCTGGCAGTGCCGTAGCGAGCGGATGTGAGTTGTGGTTGAGAAGCGGAGCTGTGCTGGAGCACAGTGAGCATCGGAGACCGCAAATCGCGCCGCGCAGCAGGCATAGTCAGGCGTTTTTATAAGGGTATATCGATGGGCACTCGACTAGGTGAATTGGTCGAACGCTTCGGCGGGCAGTTGGCGGGCGATCCGAACCTGGAAGTTACAGGCATCGCACCGCTGGCCGACGCCGGCGCTTCGCACATCAGCTTTCTCAGCAATAGCAAATTCCGCGCACAGGCGGCCCAGAGCGGCGCTTGCGCGCTGATACTCACGCCGGCCGACGACGCGCTGATCGGCGGCGAGTACGCCGGTGCGCGTATCGTCACCCCGAATCCCTATGTGTATTTCGCGCGCGCGGCGCAGTATTTCGCCTCCTTGGCCGAGATCAAGCCGCCCGTGGGTATCCATGCCAGCGCCATCGTCGATGATGGCGCGCAGGTCGACGCGACCGCATCGGTCGGGCCGCGCGCCGTGATCGAAGCGGGCGCCGTGATCGGTCCTGCCTGCGTCATCGGCGCCGGTTGCGTGGTAGGGCGCGACGCCGTCATCGGCGCCGGTACCCAGTTGTTCGCCAACGTCACCTTCCATGCGCGCTGCGTGATTGGCCAGCGCGGCATCATCCATTCGGGCGCCGTCATCGGCACCGACGGATTCGGCTTCGCCAACGAAGGCGGCGTGTATATCAAGATTCCGCAGACGGGCAGGGTGGTGATCGGTGACGATGTCGACATCGGCGCCAACACCACCATCGACCGTGGCGCACTGGCCGACACCATCATCGAAGATGGCGTCAAGCTCGATAACCAGATCCAGATCGGCCACAACTGCCACATCGGCGCGCACACGGCCATGGCCGGCTGCGTCGGCGTGGCCGGCAGCGCCATCATCGGCAAGTACTGCACCTTTGGCGGCGCCGCCATGGTGCTGGGCCATTTGACCATCGCCGACCGCGTCCACGTGGGCTCGGGCAGCATGGTCTCTCGTTCGATAGTGGAGCCGGGCCAGTACACGGGCTTCTATCCGCTGGCCAAGAACGCCGACTGGGAAAAGAGCGCCGCCATCGTGCGCAACCTGTCAAGCATGCGCGAGAAGATCCGCGCGCTTGAAAAAACAATTAAAACACTGACCACGCAAGACGAAAAATGACTACTGAAAAAAAGACCCTCGACATCCTCGCCATCAAATCGCTGCTGCCGCACCGCTACCCGCTGCTGCTGGTTGACCGCGTGCTGGACTGGGAAGCGAACAAAACCATCACCGCCATCAAGAACGTGACGGTCAACGAAGAGTTCTTCCAGGGCCATTTCCCGCACAAGCCGGTCATGCCTGGCGTGCTGATGATCGAAGCGCTGGCGCAGACGGCGGCACTGCTGTCGTTCCTGTCGATGGGCGTGAAACCGGACGAAAATTCGGTGGTGTACTTCGTCGGCATCGACAATGCGCGCTTCAAGCGTCCCGTCGAACCGGGTGACCAGCTGAAGATGGATGTGGAAATCCTGCGCGTTTCGCGCGGCATCTGGAAGTACAAGGCCGTCGGCACGGTCGACGGCAAGGTCGCGCTGGAAGCGGAACTGATGTGCACCATCCGCAGCGCGCAGGATGCGAGCCAATCTGCGAGCCAGCCAGCGGGGCAGTAATGGCGGCCATCCACTCCACGGCAGTCATCGATCCGAAGGCCGAGCTCGACAGCTCGGTCGAGGTGGGTCCGTACACCATCATCGGTCCGCACGTGCGCATCGGCGCTGGCACCAAGGTTGGCCCGCACGTGGTCATCGACGGCCACACGACGATCGGCAGCGACAACCACCTGTTCCAGTTTTCCTCCATCGGCGCGCAGCCACAGGATAAAAAATGGGCGGGCGAGGCGACGCGCCTGGACATCGGCGACCGCAACACCATCCGCGAATTTTGCACCTTCAACACGGGCACCGTGCAGGGTGGCGGCGTCACGCGCCTGGGCAATGACAACTGGATCTCGGCGTATGTGCACCTGGCGCACGACTGCCTGGTGGGCAACAACACGATTTTTTCCAACAATGCCCAGCTGGCGGGCCACGTGGAAATCGGCGACTGGGTCATCATGAGCGGCTTCGCCAACGTGCACCAGTTCTGCAAGATCGGCGCGCACGCCTTCGTCGGCATGAGCACCAGCCTGACGCAGGACGTACCACCGTTCGTCCTGTTGAACGGCAATCCGGCGCAAGCCCACGGCGTCAATATCGAAGGCCTGAAACGCCGCGGCTTCACGCGCGAGCAGATCAACGGCATCCGCACCGCATATAAACTCATCTACCGCGCGGGACTGACCCTGGAAGAATCCAAGGCTGCCCTGTTCGAAGAAGAAGCGGCGTCGTCGCCCGAGGTGGCGCAACACATACGCGCCATGCGCGAATTCCTTGGCGTGGCGTCGCGTGGCATCGTCCGCTGACCAAACCAGCGGCCTGCCGGTCGCCAACGTCGCCATCGTCGCCGGCGAGGTGTCGGGCGACCTGCTGGCCAGCCGGCTGCTGTCCGGCCTCGTGCCGCAGCTGCCCGGCGCGCGCTTCCACGGCATCGGCGGCGAGCACATGGCCAGGCAGGGTTTTGTCTCTGACTGGCCGCTCGACAAGCTGACCGTGCGCGGCCTGTTCGAGATCATCCCCCGCTACCGCGAGATCAAGGGCATCCAGAACGCGCTGCGCGACCAGTTGCTGGCCGAGCGTCCCGCCGTCTTCATCGGCGCCGACTATCCGGGTTTTAACCTGGGACTGGAACAACAGCTCAAGGAAGGCGGCATCCCCACCGTGCACTACATCGGGCCGCAGATCTGGGCCTGGCGCGGTGGCCGTATCAAGAAAATCATCAAGGCCGTCTCGCACATGCTGGTGATCTTCCCGTTCGAGGAAGAGATCTACCGCAAGGCAGGCGTGCCCGTCACCTATGTCGGCCATCCGCTGGCCGAGATGATTCCGTTGCAGCCCGACGAAGCGGCCGCGCGCCGTACCCTGGGCTTGCCGGAAGACGCCAATGTCGTGACCCTGATGCCGGGCAGCCGCACGGGCGAACTCAAATACAATACGGTGGCTTTCGTGACCGCCTGCAAATTGCTGCTGGCGCGCGACCGCTCCCTGCGTTTCGTCGCGCCCATGGCCGGCGAAAAACAGCGCCAGTACTTCCTGCAATTGATCGCGGAAGCGGGCTTGCAGGACGTCGAGATACTGCTCACCGACGGTGGCTCGCACACGGCCATCTGCGCCGCCGATGCGGTGCTTGTGGCGTCCGGCACGGCGTCGCTGGAAGTGGCGCTGTACAAGAAGCCCATGGTCATCGCCTACAAGATGATGCGCGCTTCGTGGGAAATCATGCGCCACATGGGTTACCAGCCGTGGATAGGTTTGCCGAACATCCTGGCGCGCGACTACCTGGTGCCCGAACTGCTGCAAAACGCGGCCAGCCCCGAGGCGCTGGCCGAGGCCATGTGGCAGCAGCTGAGCGACGTGCCGGGCCGTTTGCGCCTGGTGCAGCGCTTCACGGACATGCATCACAGCCTGCTGCGCGACAGCGCGCAGGAAAGCGCGAATGCCGTCATGCAGGTCATCGCCGCACACCGCAAGTAAGCACCGTTTCAATCGCAGTTCCTACCAAAGATTCAACGTGAAAAATATCTATCCCGGCCTGTTTGACGACTTGCCATTCTCGCTCGATGAAATCATCTGTGGCGTCGACGAGGCAGGCCGCGGTCCGCTGGCCGGCCCCGTGTTCGCCGCCGCCGTGATCCTCGACCCGAATCAGCCGATCGACGGCTTGCGCGATTCGAAAAAACTCAGCGAAGCCAAACGCGACCTGCTGGCGCCGCAGATCAAGGCCAAGGCCCTGGCCTGGGCCATCGCCGAAGCGTCGGAAGAAGAGATCGACCGCCTGAACATTTTGCAGGCATCGATGCTGGCCATGCGCCGCGCCGTCGAGGCGCTGGCGACCGTGCCGACCCTGGCCCTGATCGACGGCAACCGCTGCCCCGTGATGCCGATACGCGGCATGGCCATCATCGGTGGCGACGACAAGGTCGATTCGATTTCGGCCGCCTCGATCCTGGCCAAGACGGCGCGCGACGCGGCCCTGGTGCATCTGCATGCGGCCTATCCCGAGTACTGCTTCGACCAGCACAAGGGCTATGGCACCAAATTGCACCTGGAACGCCTGCACCTGCACGGCGCCTCGCCCGTGCACCGCCGCTCGTTCGCTCCCGTGCGCAATGTGATCGCCCTGTTTGGTGGACAGGAGGTGGCGGCATGAAGACGATTACCTCGCGCGACAACGCGCAATACAAGGATTTGCTGAAACTGGCGGGCAGTTCGCAGGCGCGCCGCAAGTCGGGCCGCACCCTGCTCGATGGGGTGCATCTGTGCCAGTCGTATCTGCAGCTGCGCGGCATGCCGGAGCAATGCATCGTCAGCGAAAGCGCCTTGCGTAACCCGGAAGTGATGGAGATCGTCGGCCAGCTGGAAAGCCAGCGCGCGCACGTACTGGGCTTGCCCGACGCGCTGTACAACGCGGTGAGCCAGGTCGAACACGGCGTGGGCGTGATGTTCCTCGTCGAGACGCCGGAACGTGCCGTCACGCAGCCGCTGAGCGTGTCGGCCGTGCTGCTCGATAACCTGCAAGACCCAGGCAACGTGGGGTCGATTTTGCGCAGCGCGGCCGCCGCCGGCATCACGCAGGTGTACTGCAGCGCCGGCACGGCCTTCTGCTGGTCGCCGAAAGTGCTGCGCGCGGCGATGGGCGCGCACTTCGTGCTCGACATCTTTGAAAACGTCGACCTGGCGGCGCTCGTGTCGGGCGCCACTGTGGCGACCCTGGCCACCAGCGGCTACGCCACGCAGCAGCTGTACGACGTCGACCTGCGCCAACCGGTCGCCTGGCTGTTTGGCCATGAAGGGCAGGGCGTGGCCGACGATTTATTGTCGATGGCGACACACCAGGTGGTCATTCCCCACCTGGGCCAGATCGAATCGCTGAACGTGGCCGCCTGCGCCGCCGTCTGCTTCTTCGAGCAGCTGCGCCAGGGCCAGCCCTGAACAGCGTAGCCATGACTTTCCCTGTGCTAGCCGATGGCGCCGCACGTGACGAGGCCTGGTGGCGCCAGGTGGCCGCGTTGTATCCCACGCCGCCGGACGCCATCGTCAATCTCGAACACGGCTATTTCGGCGCCATGGCCGCACCCGTGCAAGCGGCGTTCGAGCAGGCCGTGCGCTACACCAACGAGCAACTGAGTCCCTTCGTGCGCGGCGAGTTTACGCGCACGCACGTGGATATCCTGCGCCAGCGCGTCGCCGCGCTGATCCACGCCGAGCCGCACGAGATCCTGCTGACCCGCAGCGGCACCGAATCGATGCAGGTGCTGATCACGCAATACCACGGCCTGGCGCCCGGCGATACGGTTCTATGGAGTAATCTCGATTATCCGGCCATGCGCACGGCCATGCGCTGGCTGGCGCAGCGCCGTGGTGTCACCAGCACGCAAGTCACATTGAGCCTGCCCATCAGCGATGACGAGATCATCGCCAGTTACGCGCAAGCCATGCGCCAGGCCGTCAATCCAAAATTGCTGCTGCTGTCGCAGGTGACGCCGGCCAACGGCCAGCAACTGCCGGTGAAAGCCATCATGGCGCTGGCGCGCGAACATGGCATCGATGTGCTGCTCGACAGCGCCCATGCGCTGGGGCAGGTCGACGTGGACGTGCAAGCCATGGGCGTCGTTTTCGCCGGTTTCAATCTGCATAAATGGCTGGGCGCGCCGGCGGGACTCGGTGTCGTGTATATCCGCGCGTCGCAGTTGCACAAGATCGAGCCGCATTGTGGCGACGATGATTATCCGCTGGACGATATCCGCAGCCGCCTGCACATGGGCATGCCGCCGATCGGCGCCATCCTGGCCGCGCCTGCAGCGCTGGACTTTCATGCGCGACTGGGCGGCACGCCGGCCAAGACCGAACGCCTGGCCTGGCTGCGCGATTACTGGGTCAGCCGCGCCGCGCAACTGCCCGGCGTGCGCATGTTGTCGCCGCTGGACGCCAGGCACGGCACGGCGCTGGTCGCCTTTGCCGTCGACGGCATGGACGCGCGCGCACTGCAGCAAGTCTTGCTGCAGCGCTTTGGCGTATTTACCGTGCAGCGCAATATCGGCGCTACCGATGTCGTGCGCGCCACGGTGGCCGTCACGACCACCACAGCTGAACTGGACCAGCTGGTGGCGGCGCTGACGGTGCTGGGCAGCGAGGCATAGCGGCAGGTCCGCCAGGAAAGCCGGCTGTGCGGTGACTTACAGTTTTAGCTCAGCGATCTTGCGCAGACCCTGTTCGACATTGTTACGTGCCGCACCTTCCGTCGCCAGGCGCAGGCGTGTGGTTCCTGCGAAAGCGTCGGTGGCGCTGGCCGTGTATTCCGATTTGATGGCTTCCTGCCACACCTTGCTGCTGTCGCTGGCGCGTATCAGTGTCCAGCCCATTTCCAGGCCCACAGTAAAGGAAAAGCCGAAATTGGGCTGGACGACGTTGACGATGTTGACGGTCAGCAGGTAGTCGCCGCCCTTGCCGGGCACCACGCGCGAAAAGGTCTTGGTCTGGTTGATCGCTTCGGTGACCGCTTTCGCCAGTTCCGCGTTGTCGATCTGCGATTTACCCATGCTGTTGGTGCCGCTGCCGCCGAGCGCCGCCACTGACACCGATTGTGGGTGTTGCTGGCTTACTTTCAGCGTCACCGGCACCATTGCCTGATAGGTGACGGGAGATGCGCAACCGCCCAGTGCCAGCAGAGTGGCAACGACAGGGATGGCGAGCAGGCGCGCTGCAGGGAATGGCAGAATTTTTTTCATGATATGGGTAGTGGATGAGTGAACACGGCGCGGTTTGCCGCTGGCAGCAAACCGCAGGATTTACTGCGGCGAGGCGGAAAAAATATTGTTCAGCACTTCATCGACCATTTCGTCGGGCGACTTGCGTGTCATTGAGGTATGAAAGGAATTGCCAGTGGCAAGCGGGAAGCCGGTTTTCGGGTCGCGCAAGTTGACGCTCAGTTCCACCATGTACATGGTGATATCCCACACCCACTTGTCGGCGTACGTGACGGCGACATCGGCGTTGTACGGTCCCGCCAATACAGGACCGTTGGTCACCACATAGCCGCGCTTTTCCAGATTAGCCTTGATGATCTTGTCGATATGGCGCCCGTCTTGCGGCAACTTCACCACGTAGACGCTTTTGATACTGTTCAGATCGGTTCCCGGACTGAGCGAGCTGGTGGCTTTATTGACAGCGCAGCCGGTCAGTGACAGGGCCGCCAGCATAGTGCAGCTTGAAGCAAACACGGAAAGGGTATTACGTTTAAACATACTATGATGGCCTAGGTGGTAACGCGATCGAGCAAAAATAATGTCCGCGCGGTCGAGAACTCTTATTTGCTTTTAAGAAATAAAATAATAATGTATTTTTGATAAATAAGAAAGTGTAAAGATTGAGTTTTCAGCCCGCTGCGACCTGGCCGGCTATCGGCCACGCCGGATCACCGCAGTTTGGTCAGGGATATCGAAAGGGAGTTTTTGATCACTGGCCAGTCGGGGATGACTGCAGCAGAAAGTATGGTCGTGGAAAGTGCGAAAGATATTTTAAGAGCAAGCCTTGAACGGCATGGCAAAAGCATCGCTGGCCACGCGGTTTTGCTTTGCTCTGAATCCAATGCCGTTACGACGATGAAGGCCGCCGCCAGACCGCCAGGCCGCTAGCGCAAACCGCTGGCAAGTTTTATTGCAGACACCTTGCTTTCGACGTGATGCCTGCGCTACGCGGCGGACCTTTCTGTGTTAATACTCGCGGCGGTTCGGTTTGATCTCCTGGAGGATCGTCGTGGAGATCTCCTCGATCGACTTGGTGGTCGACGATAGCCAGCGGATGCCCTCGCGTTTCATCATTTTTTCCGCCTCGTTGACCTCGTAACGGCAATTTTCGATGGCCGCATACTTGCTTCCAGCGCGTCTTTCGTTGCGTATTTCCGACAAACGTTCGGGCGTAATGCTCAATCCGAAAATTTTATTCTTAAATTCCAGTAAGGCGGAAGGCAGCTTGTCGCGCTCGAAATCGTCGGGAATCAGCGGATAATTGGCCGCCTTGATACCGTATTGCATGGCCAGGTACAGGCTGGTCGGGGTCTTGCCAGAGCGTGAAACACCCACCAGAATGACATCGGCCGACGACAGGTTCTTGTGCGACTGGCCGTCGTCATGCGCCAGCGAATAGTTGATCGCCTCGATGCGGTTCTTGTATTCCTCGCTGTCGACGATGTTGTGCGAACGGCCGATGGTATGGGTCGACATCACGCCCAGTTCCTGCTCCAGCGGAGCGACAAAGGTCTGGATCAGGTCCATGTGCATGCCGCTGGATTTGCGGATCACGGCCGACAGGTCGTTCTTCACCAGGGTCGAGAAAATGATCGGGCGCTGGCCATCGGTGGCGAATGCTTCGTTGATCTTGCGCGCCGCCTCGTAGGCCTTGTCCATGGTGTCGATGAAGGGCAGGCGGATCTGACGGAAGCGCAGATCGAACTGCGTCAGCACCGAGTGGCCGAACGTCTCGGCGGTGATGCCGGTGCCGTCGGAAACGAAGAAGACGGTGCGGGCCGCGGAGGGCAGAGGAGGGCGTGGTTCTTGTGTCATGGGTTTTCGGATCAAGATTGTGCGTCGTCAATTTGCGCCGCACAAGGTAAAATGGCTGCAACGGTATGATTGTGCTGCACGACGCCAAGAATAACAAGAAGACTGTCTGTGCGCCGCGCGTAAAGATTTCTATCATCAGTAAGGGTGTCATTATGACCAACGCAGTATCGCAACAGCAGGAAGACAAGGACGCGGTGTATGTTGCCTCGTTCGAGCATTTGCGCATGACGGATGTCGAATCCGTCGGCGGCAAGAACGCCTCCCTGGGCGAAATGATCAGCCAGCTGGCGGAAGCCGGCGTGCGCGTGCCCGGTGGCTTTGCCACCACGGCGCAGGCATTCCGCGATTTCCTGTCGTATAGCGCCAATGGCGGCTTGCCGCTGGCCGAACGCATCGCCCAGCGCCTCGAAGGGCTGAACATCGATGACGTGCGCTCGCTGGCGCAAGCCGGTGCCGAGATCCGTCAGTGGATCGTGGAAACGCCATTCCAGCCACGCCTGGCCGCCGAAATCGACCAGTTCTACGCCAAACTGGTGGCCGATTCCGATACCGAAATGTCGTTTGCCGTGCGCTCCTCCGCCACGGCGGAAGACTTGCCGGATGCGTCTTTTGCTGGTCAGCAAGAAACCTTCCTGAACGTGGTCGGCATCGACAACGTGCTCGACGCCATGAAACAGGTGTTCGCGTCGCTGTACAACGACCGCGCCATCTCGTATCGCGTACACAAAGGCTTTACCCACGCGGAAGTGGCCTTGTCGGCTGGCGTGCAGCGCATGGTGCGTTCCGACCTGGGCGCGGCCGGCGTGATGTTTACCATCGACACGGAATCGGGCTTCAAGGACGTGGTCTTCGTCACCTCCAGCTATGGCCTGGGCGAAACCGTGGTGCAGGGCGCCGTCAATCCCGACGAATTCTATGTGCACAAGCCGATGCTGGAAAAAGGCAAGTCGCCTGTCATCCGCCGCAATATCGGCTCGAAGCTGCTGAAGATGGAATTCACGAACGAAGCGAAAGCTGGCCGTTCCGTGAAAACCGTCGACGTGCCCGTCGAAATGCGCAACCGCTACTCGCTGAACGACAGCGAAGTGGTGGAACTGGCCAAATACGCCGTCATCATCGAGAACCACTACGGCCGTCCGATGGACATCGAGTGGGGCAAGGATGGCCGCGACGGCAAGCTGTACATCCTGCAAGCGCGTCCCGAGACCGTCAAGTCGCAGCAAAAGGCGACCGACGTGCAGGAACGCTTCAAGCTGAAAAGCACCGGTACCGTGCTGACTTCGGGCCGCGCCATCGGCCAGAAGATCGGCGCCGGCCCCGTGCGCGTGATTCACGACCCGGCCGACATGGAGCGCGTGCAGCCAGGCGACGTGCTCGTTGCCGACATGACGGATCCGAACTGGGAACCGGTCATGAAGCGCGCTTCGGCCATCGTCACCAACCGTGGCGGCCGTACCTGCCACGCAGCAATTATCGCGCGTGAACTCGGCGTGCCGGCCGTCGTCGGCTGCGGCAATGCCACCGATGTGCTGAAAGACGGCACGTTCGTCACCGTCGTGTGCTCCGAAGGTGACGAAGGCAAGATCTACGACGGCTTGCTGGAAACGGAAGTGTCGGAAGTGTCGCGCGGCGAATTGCCGAAGCTCGATACCAAGATCATGCTCAACGTGGGCAACCCGCAGCTGGCGTTCGACTTCCAGTCCGTGCCGAATGCCGGCGTGGGCCTGGCGCGCCTGGAATTCATCATCAATAACAATATTGGTGTGCATCCGCGCGCGATCCTGGAATACCCGAACATCGATGCCGACCTGAAAAAGGCCGTGGAATCGGTGGCGCGTGGCCATGCATCGCCAAAAGCGTTTTATATCGACAAGCTGGCCGAAGGCATCGCCACCATCGCCGCCGCGTTCTGGCCGAAAAAAGTCATCGTGCGCCTGTCCGACTTCAAGTCGAACGAGTACAAGAAGCTGATCGGCGGTTCGCGCTACGAGCCGGACGAGGAAAACCCGATGCTGGGCTTCCGCGGCGCGGCGCGCTATCTGTCGGCCGACTTCTCCGAAGCGTTCAACATGGAATGCGAAGCGATGAAGCGCGTGCGCAATGACATGGGCCTGACGAACGTGGAAATCATGGTGCCATTCGTGCGCACCCTGGGCCAGGCCGAGAAAGTCATCGACCTGCTGGCGAAAAATGGCCTGAAGCGCGGCGAGAACGACCTGCGCGTCATCATGATGTGCGAAGTGCCGTCGAACGCCATCCTGGCCGACCAGTTCCTCGACCATTTCGACGGCTTCTCGATTGGTTCGAACGACCTGACCCAGCTGACCCTGGGCCTGGACCGCGATTCCGGCATGGAATTGCTGGCCGCCGACTTCGACGAACGCGATCCTGCCGTGAAAGCCCTGCTGGCCCTGGCCATCAAGGCGTGCCTGGCACGCGGCAAGTACATCGGCATCTGCGGCCAGGGTCCTTCCGATCATCCTGACTTCGCCGTCTGGCTGATGGAGCAGGGCATCGAATCGATGTCCCTGAATCCCGACTCGGTGATCGACACCTGGCAAAAGCTGGCTGCGCTGAAAGCGTAAGCATCTTTATCGCCCTCTGAAAACCCGCTGCCGCTCACCTGGCAGCGGGTTTTTTTATGCCCATCATGCAGGGACAGGCGATAACCATGCGGCGCACGGCAGTATTCGATGGGCTTGCGCCAGATCAGCTAAAATGATTCCACCAATACATTGAAACGGGAGTTCTCATGGCAAGCAAGAAACCGAGCAAAGTGGCAAAGATCGACATCGGCATTTCCGAGGCGGACCGCGCGAAGATCGCGGAAGGCCTGTCCGGCCTGCTGGCCGACAGCTACACCTTGTACCTGATGACCCATAATTTTCACTGGAACGTCAAGGGGCCGATGTTCAACACCCTGCACCTGATGTTCATGACGCAATACACGGAGCAGTGGGCCGCGCTGGATCTGATCGCCGAGCGCATTCGCGCCCTCGGCTATCCGGCGCCGGGCACCTACAAGGAATTCGTGAAGCTGGCCTCGATCAAGGAAATCGACGGCGTGCCGCCGGCGCTGGACATGGTCAGCCACCTGGTGTCGGCGCAGGAAGCGACCGCGCGCACGGCGCGCCGCCTGTTCCCTTTGCTGGAAAAGGCCAATGACCAGCCGACGGCCGACCTGATCACGCAGCGCCTCGATTTGCATGAAAAAACGGCGTGGATGCTGCGCAGCCTGCTGGAAGAGTAATGCCGGGCCTGCGGCGCTAATTCGCCCCTGCCTATTGACGCCATCAGGAATTGCGTTAGACTGCTTGTATATAGGTGTTTGGCAAGAATAATATCAGGCAGTCATACGCATTAAACCCCGTCGCTTATATAGGCTGCGGGGTTTTTTATTTTCGGATTCGCAAAGATGGAGGCATCATGGCTGAATGGGTAGGCTGGTTTGTGGCGGCAGGCGCGGTATTGATCCTTGAGCTGTTTACGGGCACGTTTTATTTGCTGATGATCGCCATCGGCATCAGTGCCGGAGGACTGGTGGCGCTGGCGGGCGGCAATGGTGGCTGGCAAGCTCTGACGGCGGCCATTGTCGGCGTGGCGGCCACTTTGTTATTGCGGCGCAGCCGTTTTGGCAAGGCGGCGCGGCGCGATGCGGCGCAGGATCCGAATGTGAATCTCGATATCGGCCAAAGCGTGGCGGTCGCGCATTGGGTCGATGGCGCGGCGCGCGTCATGTACCGCGGCGCCTTGTGGGATGTGGAACTGATTCCCGGCAGCGATACGCAGGCCGGTCATTACACCATACGTGCCGTGCGTGGCAGCCGTTTGATTGTTGAATAACCTGGAGAGTAGATTATGGAAGTAAGCACTGGAAGCGTGTCGCTGATCTTGTTATTGCTGGCATTGGTATTTGTCTTCAAGACGGTCAATGTGGTGCCGCAGCAGCATGCCTGGGTGGTGGAGCGCCTGGGCAAGTTCCATGCAGTATTGGGCCCAGGCCTGAATATCGTCGTGCCTTTTGTTGACCGCATCGCTTACAAGCACGTGCTCAAGGAAATTCCGCTCGACGTGCCGCCGCAGGTGTGCATTACGCGCGACAATACGCAATTGCAGGTCGATGGCATTCTGTATTTCCAGATTACCGACGCCATGCGTGCTTCATATGGCTCGTCGAATTATATTGCCGCCATTACGCAACTGGCGCAAACGACCTTGCGTTCCGTGATCGGTAAAATGGAACTCGACAAGACATTTGAAGAACGCGACCATATCAATACGGCCATCGTGAATGCCATCGATGAATCGGCGGCGAATTGGGGCGTCAAGGTATTACGCTATGAAATCAAGGATTTGACGCCACCCAAGGAAATCCTGCATGCGATGCAGGCGCAGATTACGGCCGAACGCGAAAAGCGCGCCTTGATTGCCGCTTCGGAAGGGCGCAAGCAGGAGCAGATCAATATCGCCAGCGGTGAGCGCGAAGCTGCCATTGCCCGCTCTGAAGGCGAGAAGCAGGCGTCGATCAACCGTGCCGAAGGCCAGGCCACGGCCATTGTCGCGCTGGCGCAGGCTAGCGCCGAAGCGCTGCGCCAGGTGGGCGCGGCCATACGTGAGCCGGGCGGGGAAGATGCCGTCAACCTGAAAGTGGCAGAGCAGTATGTGGGCGCGTTCGCGCAATTGGCAAAAACAAATAACTCGATTATCGTGCCGGCCAATCTGGGCGATATGAGCGGCTTGATCGCCACGGCGATGCAGGTGGTGAAAACGCAGAAGCCGAAAGGCGGCGTGGCGATTCCCTGATTGCCGCTGGATGGGTGAATAGCAAATCCGTAGCAAGTTTGTCGTCAAAAACTGCCCGCCGTATCGCGGGCAGTTTTCATTTGCGCCGCTGGAATATATGTCGGCAGCCGGGCTCGAGTATCTGCGCTTGAATCCATAACGTTGAAATATTTTCTTTATGCTATGCTGTGCGCACTTTCGGGATTATATGCTGTCGTGCGACGCTTATATTTTTGATTGAAGTAGAATCTGCTGCGCATGCGTGGCGATGATTGCGCCGATATCCGCGACGGATGCTTGGGAGGTGTTTGGGTAGCCGATGCAAAATTGGCGATAGTATTGCTCCCATGTATATTTTGAATTGCCATTTATAATTACTATAAATTGCAATGAAACAAAAAGTACTGCAAAATAAATACTGTCGATGGTGCTGCATTGAATCGCCGCCGCCCAAAGCAGGGACGCTTGCGCAGACTGTTTGCGCGCGATGGATGTTCCGGGGATTGAAGGTTTGCAGCGCTCGAAAGCCAGGGAAGTCGGTTTTTTGGTAAAAGAATTGTAAAAAACAATCAAATCTGAAGAAAAATCACCTCAGTCGCGTTACAATTGGATAGAATTTAACTGTTCAGTTATATTTTTCAACTCACACAAGGAAATATCATGGATCTGTCCAGCTTATCCCTGTCCGAACTGCGTACCTTGCAGGACGACATCAAGAAGCAAATGAAGAAACGCGAACAGGACGATCTGTCCAAAGCGCGCGAGCAAATCCTGGCAATTGCCCAAAGCGTTGGCGTTTCCGTCAAAGATCTGGTTGGCACGGGTATCCGCGCTAAAACCGGCACGGTCGCAGTACGCTATCGCAATCCGGATGATGCGACGCAGCAATGGACTGGCCGTGGCCGTCAACCGAAATGGGTCAAAGAGTGGACCGATGCGGGCAAATCGCGTGATCTGCTGAAGGTGTAATGTAATACGCCATTCATTCGGATGCTTGTCCTGTGGAGTAGTACAGGTGTAGTACAAGGCAGCATGCAAGCATCCGGAACTTTCCTGATTTATCGTCTTTGGCCAGACAGGCAAAGCGGATTCGCATCACTTATCTCCCCGGTATTTTCGCCCATACCAGTCTTATTTCCGCCGTATCTCTTTCCTTCTCCTGTTTGCATCCCGTCGCGCCATGCTTTTCATTTGCCGCAGGCGCCGGCAAAATAAAACCCGGCATATAGCCGGGTTTGATGGTGTTGGCGCAGCACGCTGCGCGTAGTGCCGTATCAGCGGCGGTGCGACTTCATTGCCGCCTGGACTTCGCGCGCCCCATCGCGGTCGCGTTCCGCTGCCCGCTTGTCGTGTTGCTTCTTGCCCTTGGCCAGGCCGATTTCGCATTTCACGCGGCCGCCCTTGTAGTGCAGGTTGAGCGGCACCAGGGTATAGCCGGAGCGTTCCACCTTGCCGATCAGTTTATCCATTTCCGTGCGGTGCAGCAGCAGCTTGCGCGTGCGTACGGCTTCCGGGTGGATGTGGGTGGAGGCGGTCGGCAGGGCGCTGATATGCGCGCCGAACAGGAAGAGCTCATCGCCGCGGACGACGACGTAGGCTTCCTTGATTTGTACACGGGCGTCGCGGATGGCTTTGACTTCCCAGCCTTCCAGCACGATGCCGGCTTCATAGCGATCCTCGATAAAGTAGTCGTGGAAGGCTTTTCTGTTGTCTGCTATGGTCATGAGATGGTAAATGTGCGCGGGTCGGTTAAACTACTGTCTCGCGCAAGCGCGATAAAATCAAATGTATCCAACATCATAGCAAATGGTTCTTCAATGGCAGTAGTACATAAATCAGTTTTTCTCGGCTATAGCGCCGAACAAATGTTCGCGCTGGTGGCGGCGGTGGAAGATTATCCCAAATTCCTGCCCTGGTGCGGTGCGGTTGAGATTCGCGAGCGGGGCGAGAACACGGTCGTCGCCAGCGTGGGCATACATTACCACGGCGTGCGCCAAAGCTTCACCACGTCCAACGAGAACGTGCCGCCGACTTCCATCAAGATGAAGCTGGTGGACGGTCCTTTCAAGACCCTCGACGGCGTGTGGACCTTCAAGGCCCTGCGCGAAGATGCCTGCAAGATCGAACTGGACCTGCACTACGAGTTTTCCAGCCGCGTACTGGAACAGATCATCGGCCCCGTTTTCGGCATGATCGCCAACAGCATGGTCGATTCCTTCTGCAAGCGCGCGGAGACGGTGTATGGCTGAGGCCAACATCAAGGTCCAAGTCTGTCACGCCTTGCCTGGCAGCAGCTTTCTGCGTGCCTTGACGGTGCCTGCAGGCGCCACCATCGGGCAGGCGGTAGAGCAGAGCGGCTTGCTGCGGGAAATCCCCTCTATCGACCTGACCGTGAACATGGTTGGCATTTATGGCAAGAAGAAGCCGCTCGATACCATCCTGCGCGAGCATGACCGCGTGGAAGTGTACCGGCCTTTGCAGGCGGACCCGAAAGAAGCGCGCCGGCGCCGGGCTGGCGGCAAGCCTGCCAAGGGCTGAGCGGGCAAGGGTGGCGGCAGCTTGCCCGCTGCCGGCCGAGCGCCATTTTTTGCTATTTTCAAATATCTTTTCTATGCTGCAAGGACGGAGGGTGCTTTTTTCTGTATAATCTGCTTTTGCGCCAATAGGAAATGCTATGCGTCTACTTCAAAAAGCACTCACATTCGATGACGTGCTGCTCGTCCCAGCCTACTCCAACGTTCTGCCCGCCGATACGTCCCTCAAAACTCGCCTGACCCGCAATATCACCCTGAATATTCCCTTGCTGTCCGCAGCCATGGATACGGTGACGGAAGCCCGTCTGGCGATCGCGATGGCCCAGGAAGGCGGCATCGGCATCATCCACAAGAATTTGAATCCGAAGGACCAGGCGCGTGAAGTGGCCCGCGTGAAGCGTTTCGAAGCTGGCGTGTTGCGTGATCCGATCACGATTCCACCGGAAATGAAAATCCGCGATGTGATCGCGCTGACGGAACAATACGGCATCAGCGGTTTCCCTGTCGTCAAGGGCAAGGAAGTTGTCGGCATCATTACCAACCGCGATTTGCGCTTTGAGCAGGAACTCGACGCGGAAGCCTCCGCCAAGATGACCCCGCGCGAAAAGCTGGTGGTCGTCAATGAAGACGCCGATACGGCCGAAGCCAAGCGCCTGATGAACAAGCACCGCCTCGAGCGCGTGCTGGTCGTCAACGACGCGTTTGAGTTGCGCGGTCTGATCACCGTCAAGGATATCCAGAAGTCGACCTCGCACCCGTTCGCGTCGAAAGACAGCCAGGGCAAACTGCTGGTCGGCGCTGCCGTCGGCGTCGGCGCCAAGGATGAAGAACGCATCGACCTGCTGGTCGCCGCCGGTGTCGACGTGCTGGTGGTCGACACGGCCCACGGCCACTCGCAAGGCATCCTCGACCGCGTACGCTGGATCAAGACCAAGTACCCGCAGGTGGAAGTGATTGGCGGCAACATCGCGACCGCCGCCGCCGCCAAGGCGCTGGTGGAATACGGCGCCGACGCCGTCAAGGTCGGCATCGGTCCTGGCTCGATCTGCACTACGCGTATCGTCGCCGGTGTGGGCGTGCCGCAAATCACGGCTATCTCGAATGTTGCCGAAGCACTGGAAGGCACGGGCGTGCCATGTATCGCCGATGGCGGTATCCGCTTCTCGGGCGATATCTCGAAAGCGCTGGCCGCTGGCGCCTCGACCGTCATGATGGGCTCCATGTTTGCCGGTACGGAAGAAGCACCGGGCGAAGTGATCCTGTACCAGGGCCGCAGCTACAAGTCGTACCGTGGCATGGGTTCGCTGGGCGCGATGTCCGATGGTTCGGCTGACCGTTATTTCCAGGACGCCACCATGAAGGCCGACAAGTTCGTGCCGGAAGGTATCGAAGGCCGCGTGGCCTACAAGGGCAGCGTGCTGGCGATCATCTTCCAGCTGGTGGGCGGCGTGCGTCAATCGATGGGTTACTGCGGTTGCGCCACCATCGACGAACTGCGCGAAAAAGCGGAATTCGTGGAAATCACCTCGGCCGGCATGCGCGAGTCGCATGTCCATGATGTGCAGATCACGAAAGAAGCGCCAAATTATCGCTCCGAGTAAGCGGTAACGAAAGTCCAGACCGGCGCCCAGTGCGCCGGTTTTGCAATTGACCTTGAATAAAGCTCCGACCATGCATTCTAAAATCCTCATTCTCGATTTCGGCTCCCAAGTCACCCAGTTGATCGCCCGCCGCGTGCGCGATTCCGGCGTGTTTTCCGAAGTCTTCCCGTATGACGTCAGCGACGAATTCGTGCGCAACTATGGCGCCGCCGGCGTGATCCTGTCGGGCAGCCACAATTCCACGCTGGACGGCGACTCGCCGCGCGCGCCGCAAGCCGTGTTCGAGCTGGGCGTGCCCGTGCTGGGCATCTGCTACGGCATGCAAACCATGGCGGCTCAATTGGGCGGCAAGGTGGAAAACGGTCTGGTGCGCGAATTTGGCTACGCCGAAGTGCGCGCCCGCAGCCATACGAAGTTGCTCAATGGTATCGCCGACTTCGTCACCGACGAAGGCCACGGCATGCTGAAAGTGTGGATGAGCCATGGCGACAAGGTGCTGGAAATGCCGCCAGGCTTCAAGCTGATGGGCAACACCCCGAGCTGCCCGATCGCCGCCATGGCCGATGAAGAGCGCCAGTTCTACGGCGTGCAATTCCATCCGGAAGTGACGCACACGGTGCAGGGCAAGGCTATGCTCGGCCGTTTCGTGCATGAAATCTGCGGCTGCAAGTCGGACTGGAACATGCCTGATTACATCAGCGAAGCGGTGGAAAAAATCCGCGCGCAAGTGGGCACCGATGACGTCATCCTGGGCCTGTCCGGCGGCGTCGATTCGTCCGTCGCGGCAGCGCTGATCCACCGCGCCATCGGCGATCAGCTGACCTGCGTCTTCGTCGACCACGGCCTGCTGCGCCTGGACGAAGGCAAGATGGTAATGGACATGTTCGCCAAGAACCTGGGCGTGAAAGTCATCCGCGTCGATGCGGAAGAGCAGTTCATGGGCCACCTGGCCGGCGTGACCGACCCAGAGCAAAAGCGCAAGATCATCGGCCGCGAATTCGTTGAAGTGTTCCAGGTCGAATCGGGCAAGCTGGTCAATGCCAAATGGCTGGCGCAAGGCACGATTTACCCGGACGTCATCGAATCGGCCGGCAAGGGCAAGAAAGGCCAGACCATCAAGAGTCACCACAACGTGGGCGGCTTGCCGGACACCATGAAGCTCAAGTTGCTGGAACCCTTGCGCGAACTGTTCAAGGACGAAGTGCGCAAACTCGGCGTGGCCTTGGGCTTGCCGCATGACATGGTCTACCGCCACCCATTCCCGGGCCCAGGCCTGGGCGTGCGCATCCTCGGCGAAGTCAAGAAAGACTACGCCGACCTGCTGCGCCGCGCCGACGCCATCTTCATCGAAGAACTGCGCAACACGCCATATGAGCCGGTCGTCGTTCCTGGCTTCGACCAGGATAGCGTGCCGACCAACTGGTACGAAGCGACGAGCCAGGCGTTTGCCGTCTTCCTGCCCGTCAAATCGGTGGGCGTGATGGGCGATGGCCGCACCTACGAATACGTGGTGGCCCTGCGCGCCGTGCAAACGCAAGACTTCATGACGGCCCACTGGGCGCACCTGCCGCATAGCTTGCTGGGCAAGGTCTCCAATCGCATCATCAATGAAGTGCGCGGCATCAACCGTGTCGTCTACGATATCTCGGGCAAGCCGCCGGCGACCATCGAGTGGGAATGATTTGATGTCTAGCAACTGCTGGCACTGAGAGGCAGTAAACCACACCTAAGCCCGTGATTTCACGGGCTTTTTTGTTATTTTTCTGGCACTGCCTGGCAACGATTGGCGCGCTTAAGCACTGTTTTTTTCATGGCGTTATTAATGGTACGTGTAGTGGTTTAATGTACCCGGACACTGATTTAGGCGAGAATGCTCGCCATGGAGAGGTGTTTGATGAGCAAGCAAAGACGTACGTTTTCCCCTGAGTTCAAACAGCAGGCGGCATGCCTGGTACTGGACGAAGGATATAGCCATACGGAGGCAAGCCGGTCGGTCGGCATCGGCGAATCAGTGCTGCGCCTTGCGTGACCGGCCTTGCGATGGGACGTCCTGTACGCGCAGCCAGGGCTTGTAGTTTGCACCATCCCCTTGCCCGTATCCGTGTGCAATATAACGATCAATATCGGTTTGCGTTTTGAAGCGTCGTCCCCGCACTGTTCATACCTCTTAAAAAGAAATAGCACGCAATTATAGCGAAAGGCAGGCACCCACACGCCCAGCTTCATGTCTATTTGTTCCCATCGGCAGTGAGTGCATGGCTGCCGATGCTGGCAAGTGGATCCATACTCGTTCACCTATTGCTGTTCTTCTCTTGCCACCCAGACATGTCGCCATGTTCTGCGTCGACAGCATGCGGGCACTTGGTTTCGGAGTAGTCCTATTTACCATTGTTGCGCGCCTCCGTAAATTGCTAAATTAGTAAAACTTCGATGTCATCCCGAAATATCCGTCGCTTGAGTTTTGGCCCCTGGCCATGCAGTGCATTTTGGCTGGGCATGGCTGCGGAAGTTGCGACAGGAAGCAGTACCTCAATCAAGGATGGATGAATGGTATTTATACGTACTGCGGTTACTGTCTGGAAGCGAAGAATGGATGTCAGCTTGCTGCCATCTCGGTATTTGGACAATGCCGGTAAGGTATTCCCGCTGGCGGCGAGACTGAAGCGCTTTCGAGGTGCCAGGAGGCTCGTCGCGTTAACCATGTTGGCCTTGTCATCGTTGGCCCAGGCGCAGACAGGAACGGGGGCGCCGGGACTGCAGTCGCCTCAGCGCGAGGCGGCAGAGCAGGAATTGATGCGTCAGCAAGAGCGTGAACGCAGCATACGCCAGCAGCAGGAAGCGGTGCCCGATGTGCGCCTACCCGCCACGACGGTCGCCACGCCATCCACGCGCCTACCCTCCGGCGAGGCACCGTGTTTCGTGATCGATACGCTGGAGTTGAGCGGCGAGCGCTCGGCACAGTTTCAGTGGGCGCTGGCGGCGGCGCGGCGCGCCGACGATGGGCAAGCCGATCCGTTTGCCGGCCGCTGCCTTGGCACAGGGGGCATCAATCTTTTGATGGCGCGCGTGCAGAACGCCATCATGCAAAAGGGATATGTCACCACCCGGGTGCTGGCAGAGCCGCAAAACCTGGCAACAGGAACGCTCAAGCTGATGCTGGTGCCTGGCTACATCCGCGCGATCCATTTCGCGCCCGGCGCCAATCCCCGCGCCACCTGGTGGAACGCCGTGCCGGCGCGGCCCGGCGACTTGCTCAATGTGCGCGATACGGAACAGGCGCTGGAAAACTTCAAGCGCGTGCCGACGGCCGAGGCCGATATCCAGATCATGCCGGCCGAGGGCGGCAATGCCAAGCCGGGCGAGAGCGACCTGCAGATCCAGTGGAAGCAGGGCTTGCCGTTTCGCCTGGCGCTGGGCCTCGACGATGGCGGTTCGCGCTCGACCGGCAAGCTGCAGGGCAGCGTGACCCTGTCGTATGACCACTGGCTGACCCTGAACGACCTGTTTTACCTGAGCCTGAATCAGAACGTCGACGGTAACCGCCACGGTCCGCGCGGTACGGGTGGCATGGTGGCCCATTATTCGATTCCCTACGCCTACTGGCTGCTGGCCTTCACGGCCAGCGACAGTCGCTACCACCAGTCCGTGGCCGGCATCAGCCAGGACTACAACTACAGCGGCGCCAGCCAGAATCGCGAAGTCAAGTTGTCGCGCCTGGTGTACCGCGACGCCTCGCGCAAGACGACGGTGTCCCTGCGCGGCTGGCAGCGCTCTGCGCAAAACTTCATCGATGACACGGAAGTGGAAGTGCAGCGCCGCCGCATGGCGGGCTGGGAAGTTGGCATCGGCCACCGCGAATTTCTGGGCCAGGCGACGCTGGATCTGAATCTGCAATACCGGCGCGGCACGGGCGCAATGGACGCGATCGCCGCGCCCGAGGAAGCGTTTGGCGAAGGCACCTCGCGTTTCAAACTGATCCTGGCCGACGCGGCCCTGTCGGTGCCGTTCACGCTGGCTGGCCAGCCGCTGCGCTACTCGGGCAGCTGGCGCACGCAGCACAACCGCACGCCGCTGGTGCCGCAGGACCGCTTTGCCATCGGCGGACGTTACACGGTGCGCGGCTATGACGGCGAAAGCAGCCTGTCGGCCGAACGGGGATGGCTGCTGCGCAACGAGCTCGCCATGCCACTGGGCAGCAGCGGCCAGGAAGCGTATGCCGGACTCGATCACGGCGAAGTGGCAGGGCCGTCCGCCGAATGGCTGATCGCGCGGCGCCTGACGGGCGGCTTCGTCGGCGTGCGCGGCCAGTGGCTGGGCGTGCAGTACGACGCCTTTGTCGGCTGGCCCGTGCGCAAGCCCGAGCTGTTCCGCACGGCCAGCCATACGGCGGGCTTCAATTTGAATACGAGTTTTTGATACGCAATGAATACATCTTCTTTAGACATTATTGCCCCAGCTCTGGGCTTGCCTGGACACAGCGAAGCGGAAATGTTCGGCGCGCTGGCCTGGCTTTGTATGCATTCCAAGAACCATCGTTACCTGTGGCTGGCCTCATTGAATCAGAGCTTGTTAAATCCCGTCAAAAGGCAGCAGTTCATGTTGGCGTCGACATTGGTTGATGGGGTTCAGCAACCGGTGGCGTACATAGCTTGGGCAAATTTCGATGCCGATGCCGAAAGCCGCTATCTGGCAGACGGCAACCACTCCCTCATGCGCCCGGAAGACTGGAATAGTGGTGACCGCATGTGGATCATGGATTGGGTCGCTCCGTTTGGCCACACAGCATCGTTCGTACGCGAAGTCTCTACGCGCCTCCCCGAGTCCTGTTTCAGATTTTTGTATCACAAGGGAGATGAGACAGGTATGCAAGTGAAGACATCGCGCGGCTGTGCGGTTTCCAAGGCACAGGCCGCCAGTTGGTGGAGCGCCAGGCCGATGATGGCCTATAGCGCCATGGCGACAGCAATTTAGACACTTTAGCGAGACGCATCTATGAATAGGCACCTGTACCGCATCATTTTCAATCGACGTCGTGGCGAACTGATGGTGGTGGGCGAGAACGCCGCATCGCAAGGCAAAGCGCCCGGCAGCAAAAGTATCATGAGCGACGGTGCAGGAGGCGGCGGCGCAGAGCTGACACTGGCTACGCTACGCCCTGCCTGTCTTGCAGTGTTCAGTGCCTTGGGAATGCTGCTATTCGTGACTGGCGCGGCGCATGGCCAGGTGGTGGCGGACCGCAATGCCCCTGGAAACCAGCGGCCGACCGTGCTGCAAACGGCGAATGGCGTACCGCAAGTCAATATCCAGACGCCCAGCGCGGCTGGCGTGTCGCGCAATACTTATAGTCAATTCGACGTGCAGAGCAATGGCGTCATCTTAAATAATAGTCGTGGCAATACGCAAACGCAGACCGGCGGCTGGGTGCAAGGCAATCCGTGGCTTGCCGGTGGCAATGCCCGCGTGATCCTGAACGAAGTCAACTCCACCAATCCCAGTCAATTACGCGGCTATGTCGAGGTGGCGGGGCAACGCGCTGAGGTCATCATTGCCAATCCTGCCGGGGTGGCTGTCGATGGTGGTGGTTTCATTAATGCCAGTCGTGTGACTTTAACGACCGGCTCGCCCATCGTCAATGGTGGCAATCTTGATGGTTATGTGGTGCAACGGGGCGTGGTCAGCGTGAGCGGCAGGGGACTCGATACGTCACAAAGCGACTACACAGCCATTCTGGCGCGCGCGGTGCAGGTGAATGCAGGCATCTGGGCTAACGATCTGCGGGTCGTCACGGGGGCGAATCGGGTTGATGCAAACCTAACAGTTGGGGCTACCGCGTCTGGGGACGACGCGACGCCTGCGTTTGCACTGGACGTGGCCCAGTTGGGCGGCATGTATGCCGGAAAAATTACACTGATAGGCACCGAGGCCGGTATCGGTACGCGCAACGCTGGGACGGTAGCAGCATCAGCGGGCAATGTGGTGCTGCAATCGGATGGCTGGATCAGCAACAGTGGGTATATCCAGTCGGGTGGCGAAGGCGGCAAGGTACAGGCCCGCGCGGCGGGCAATCTGCAGAATGCCGGCACGATCTATGCGGCAGGCGATACCAGTATGTCGAGCGGTGGCGATATCAGCAACAGCGGCCTGATCGCTGCTGCCGGCAATACTGCACTGCATGGTGGCGGACGCATTGATTCAGGCGCCGGCGCAGTGCTGGCGGCCGGTTTGAATGCTGACAATTTGCTGCGTGCGACAGGCGATTTGACTGTCGAAGCAAATACCAGGGTGGGCATCCATGGCATTGGCGCGGCGGGCAGCACGATGCACATTGCAGGTGCAGTTGTCGATCTTGCTATGGCCAAGCTTTCTTCTCAAACAATGGCTGCTACGGCAAGCCAGGGCGATCTGGATGCCAGCCGCGCCACCCTGACAGCGCACGGTACGCTGGCACTGGAGGCTGCACGCGTGTTGCGTACCGATGGCGCTCAGGCAACGGGTGAGCAAATCCATATCGCTGCACATGAGCTCTCCAACGTGGGCGGTCAGATTCTGCAATTGGGCGAAGGCGACCTGGCGCTTCGGCTACCTGGTCAACTCGACAATAGCGCAGGCCGGATTGCCACCAATAGCCGCAATCTGACGGTCGAAGTGGCGGTGCTGGTCAATTCAGACGGCAAGATTGAACATGCGGGCACGGGCGCCTTGGCCATCCATGCCGCCTCGCTGGCAGTCAAGCGCGGACAGATAACTAGCAATGGCGACGTGATGCTAGCCGGTGATGCGGTGGATCACCGCGAGGCGACAACGCTGGCCAGGCACCTGACGGTGCAGGCAGGTACGCTGGACAATCATGGTGGCAGCCTGATTCAGACGGGGACGCAAGAAACAAAAGTACATGTTGCACGTGGTATGGACAATAGCGACGGCAGGCTGGAGACCAACGGTAGTCTTGACCTTTCTGCAGCAAGCGTGCTGAGTGAGCAAGGCCGCATTGCAGCGGCCCAGGACGTCAACATGAACGTGGCTGGCCGCGTGGACAATACGAGCGGCGTACTGGCCGCTGGCCATGCATTGGCTTTGCATGCAGGCGACGTGAATAATACGCGCGGCCAGCTCCAGGCGGTGGCAGGGGCAGCTACCCTGGCCATTATCGACTTGAACAATACCGGTGGCAGCGTGTTTGCGGCAGGCGACCTGGCGATTGCGGCCGGAAAGGTCGACAACAGTGGCAGCCTGTACGCGGGTGCCAACCAGAACTTGCAGGTGACGGGCGCCGTTGTGAATACGGGCGTGATCGCGGCGCAGGGCCATACGACGCTTCAGGCGGCGAGCCTGGCCAGTTCGGCATCCAGCCTGTTGGGTGCGGGCGTGAAAGCGGACGGCAGCTTGCTGACGGTGGGCGATTTGCGCGCGACGACGGCGCAAGCCTTGCGCGCCACGGGACAGAACCTGGCGGCGGGTCATCTGGATTTGAACGGCGCCTCTGTGGACCTGACGGGCAGCGAGACGGGGGCGGCGCAGATCGCGCTGACGGCCACGCAGGGTGACGTACTGACACGCCAGGCACTGGTGACGACGCCGGGCACCCTGACTGTCACGGCGGGTGCGCATGCCGGGCAGACGCTGGTCAATGAGCAAGGGAAACTGAGCGCGGGACAGCTGGACTTACAACTGAGTAACCTGGACAACCGCGACGGCACGCTGGTGCAGACGGGCGCGGGCGACACGCGCATCGTCTTGAAGACGCCGGCAGGCCTGCTGGACAACACGGGCGGCCGCATCGCCGTCAACAGCGCCAATGTGGCACTGGGCGCGGGCAAATTGATCAATACGGACGGCAAGCTTGAACACGCAGGTACCGGCACGCTGGTAATCACTGCCGCCACGCTCGATGGCGAGCGTAGCCGCACCATCGGCAACGGCAAGGTGAGTATCGATGCGGGCGCCATGCGTCATGACCAGGCCAGCACCGTGGGACATCAAGTGACGCTGCATGCGGACAGCCTGAGTAACCGTGGTGGGCATTTGCTGCAGACGGGCGAGGCGACAATGACGGTGGCGGCGACGGGGCAGTTGAACAACGCTGGCGGCGAAATCAGCGGCAATGGCAGCGTAGTAGTGCAGGCTGGCACGTTCGACAACAGCCAGGGCCGCATCACGGCAGCGCAAGCGGCGCAAGTGAGCAGCGTAGGGGGCCTGGGCAATAGCGATGGCGTGCTGGCGGCGGGCGGCGCGCTGCAAGTGAGTGCAGCTGCGCTGGATAACACGCGCGGCTTGCTGCAGGCTGGCACGGGGGCGCTGGAGGTGACGGCGGCGAGTTTGCTGAACCGGCAAGGCACGCTGAGCGCTGCCACGGACCTGGTAGCCACAGTGGCGGGCGACGTGGTGAATACGGGCTTGCTGTATGCGGGCCGCAATGTCAGCTTACAGGCGGGCAGTGTCGATAGCAGCGGCTTGCTGGGCGCCGGCTTGCGGGCCGACGGCACGCTGGGTCAGGCGGGCAATTTGAACGTGACAGCAAAGCAAGCCATGCGTGCTACAGGGCAGAATCTGGCAGCGGGCGACGCCACGCTGGACGGCGCTTCGCTCGACCTGACGGGCAGCCAGAGTAGCGCAGCAAATATCGCGCTGACGGCGCGCGCGGGCGATATCGACACCAGCAAGGCGGTAGTGAATACGGCCGGCTTGCTGGCGATCACGGCCAAGGACAACAACGCGCAGGCGCTGGTGAACGCAGGTGGTCAGCTGAGCGCGGGACAACTGGCCTTGGCAGTGGCCAATGTGCGCAACGTCAACGGTGACATCATGCAGTTGGGTACTGGCGATGTCGCCATCGAATTGAGTACGCCTGGCGGCGTGCTGGACAACACAGGTGGACGCATCGCCGTCAACAGTGGCAATTTGAGCCTGGGCGCGGGTGAGTTAATAAATATCGATGGCAAGCTCGAACATGCGGGCACGGGCACGCTGACGATCCGCGCGGCGAAGCTGTCCGGCCAACGGGGCCAGATCACGGGCAATGGTGCGCTAAGCGTGACAGCCGATGACGTCGATCACAGCAATGCCAGCACGATTGCGCGCCATGTGACGGTGGCGGCCGGTACCTTGGACAATCGTCAGGGTGAAATCGTCCAGCTAGGCAGCGACTTGGCCAGCATAGTCGCCACGCGCAGCCTGGACAATAGCGGCGGCAAGATCGCAGCCAATGGCGATGTGCAGGTCGAAGCGGCTACGCTGCTCAACGACCATGGCCGCATTGCCTCGGCACAGAATATCAGTGTGAGTGGCAGTACGGCGTTAAACAATAGGGATGGGAATATTCTTGCCGGACGCAAGCTGACCCTGCGCGGCGGCGATGTGGATAATACACACGGCCAGATCCAGGCGCTCGATGGCAATGCGGATCTGATGATCGGCGACCTGAACAACAGTGCCGGCAAGGTGTTTGCCAGTGGCGACCTGAACACGGTCGCCGCCAATGTCGTCAACAGCGGCAGCCTGTATGCCGGTGCCAACCAGAGCTTGCGCGCATCGGGCGCTGTCAGTAATGCCGGCGCTATCCTGGCACAAGGGCATACTACGATTGATGCAGGCAGCCTGTCCGGGGACGCGTCGAGCTTGCTGGGTGCAGGCGTCAAGGCTGATGGAAGTTTGCAGGGGGCGGGCGATCTGAATGTGACAACCGTGCACGCTTTAGGCGCGTCAGGGCAGAACCTGGCCGCCGGCAATATGGCCTTTAGCGGTGCCAAGGTGGGTTTGGCTGGCAGTCAGACCAGTGCGTCCAATATTGCGCTCAATGCCAGCGCAGGCGATATCTCCACAAGCGGCGCCGTGGTGACGACCCCTGGCACACTCGAAGTAAAGGCTGCCAATCAATATAGCCAGCGCTGGGAGAATGGCCGTGGCCAGGTCAGCGCAGGCCAGTTGACTGCACAAGTGGCGAATCTGGGCAATGTACAGGGCAGCATCATCCAGACTGGCAGCGGTGCCACGTCGCTCAAGCTCACATCGCTTGATGGCGTACTTGACAATTCTGACGGACGCATCGCCGTCAACAGTGTCAATCTGAACCTGAACGCTGGCACGCTAGCCAATACGAATGGCAAGATCGAGCATGCTGGTAGCGGTGCGCTGACAGTGCATCTCGGTCAACTGAATGGTGTGAGGGGACAGATCACGTCGAATGGCGGCCTGGACATTAAAGCGGCCGCTATCGATCATCGCAATGCCAGCACCATCGCGCAGCAGGTGGCGATCTCGTCGGGAACGTTGGACAATCGACAAGGCAATATTACCCAGCTTGGTCTGGGGAAAACTGTCGTCGGCGCCAGTCAGAATCTGGATAACCGTGGCGGCACCATCGCCAGCAACGGCAGTACCAGTATCGCTGCCGACTCTTTGAATAACCAGGGTGGTACATTACAGCAGGCCGGCAGCGGCAGCCTGGATATTCGCGGCGGTAGCACGCTGGACAACAGCATGAATGGCGTAATTGCCGCTGGCGGCAATTTCACGGCGGCGGTAGGTGAACTGCTGAACCAGGGCGCAAAACTGACCGCTGGCGGCAGCCTCAATGCCAACGTGGCACAGGCGCTGCGCAACGAGGGCGGCTTGCTGGCCGCGACCGGCAACGTCGATCTCACGCTAGGGGCACTGGACAATACGCGCGGCAAGGTCGCTGCGGTGCAAGGCAATGTGAACCTTGTTTCAGGCGGGGTCATGAAGAATGACAGCGGCAGTTTCCAGGCCGCTGGCGACATAGCAATCCAGAGTACAGAACTAAGCAATACGGTCGCTGCCGGGCAAGGCGCTGCCGGGATGATCGTCGGCAAGAATATTCGGATGGATACGGGGCAATGGGCGTTGGACAACCATCTGGGCACCATCGCTGCCAGCCAGACACTGAGCGTGTCCTCCGGCCCGTTGACGAATGACGGCGGCCTGTTGCAGTCAGGTACCAGCCTGCGGATCGACACGCGCGGCCACGTCCTGGGCAATGGTACAACCGACGCGTATGCGGCGCGCAACCCAGGCAATGCCGGCGGCATCGTCAGCGGCGGTGACGCCGTCGTGTCGATAGGTAGCTGGAATAACACAGCAGGTTATTTCGGTGCCGCGGGTGCGATCAGCGGTACTACCGGTTTGATCAACAATGCGGGCGGGCAGATTCTGGGCCAGTCCAGCTTGGCGTTGTCAGGTGCTGGCCTGGATAATCAGAATGGACAGATCCAGGTGGTGGGCAAGCTCTCGTTCGCCACGCCTGGCACGATCGATAACCGCAAGGGACTGATACGCTCGGGTGCCTTGGTCAGCCTGACGGCGAGCACACTCGACAACAGCATGACCCAGGCCAGTAACCAAGGCATCGAAGGGCCAGACGCGATTCTGACGGCGGGTGCCTTGAATAACCAGACGGGGGCGCTGCGCGTCGATGGTAATTTGTCCATGATAGCGTCGGGAACGTTTGACAATACGCAGGGACTGGCCAGCGCAGGAAAGACCTTGAGCGTGGCCGATCAGTCGGCACAGCGTAGCCTGGCTATCATCAATACAGGCGGCACGGTAATCGCCGGAGCGCTGACGGATATCAGCGCCGCAAGTCTGACGGGTGATGGGCGCGTCTTGTCGCAGCAAGACATGCGCCTTGATGTGAGTGGTAGCTATAGCCACAGCGCGGGTGCAGAGCTCATCGCCAACCGTGATCTGGCGCTCTCTGCCGGCGGCGCCGTTCTTAATATGGGCAAACTGCGCGCGGGCGGCACATTGTCCCTGCAAAGCACTAACAGTATTGAAAACAGCGCCGGCGGCGATATCAGTGGGACTACCACGCGCCTCAATACCGCTGGTTTGCTGGTAAATCGAGGCGTCGTCGACGGTGTTGCTACCGAAATTAACGCAGACATCGTGCATAACATGGGCAGCGGACGCATCTATGGCGACCAGCTCAGTATTCGGGCCGGGACCCTGAACAATGATGTGGAAAATGGCGTTGCGGCGACCATTGCGGCGCGCGACAGTCTGCATATTGGCGCGAAAACTATCAATAACCTGGCACATGCGCTCATATTCAGTGCCAATACGCTGTCTATCGGAGGTAGCCTGGATGGGAACCGGCAGGCGACAGGCCGTGCAACTGCACTGAACAATGCCAGCGCCACCATCGAGGCACTGGGTAATCTGGATGTGGGGGCTGAACAAATCAATAACCTGAACAAGCATATTCAGGTGGAAATGTCCGCATCAGAGAAACTGGAAACCGTGACCGAGTACCAGGGCGCTGGTGCAGTGAAACGCTATGCTGCGGGCACGCCGGGCGTGGCGACCTATGATGATGAGTCCCTGCATTTAAGCACGCCGGATGGCAACTACGAAAAGTGGACGCTGTACCAGACCACCCGTACTTCGCGCCAGAGCGAGATCGTCAGCTCGGATCCGGGGCGCATCATTGCTGGCGGAAATATTTCCATCGGTGCCGATCTAGTTGCCAACGAAGATAGCCACATTATCGCTGGCGGCTTGCTCGATATGCACGGCAGCCGCGTCATAAATGGACAGACGCAAGGCCAGAAAATCACCAATGAAACGGGAACATCGACTGCATACTGGCGCGATTTCAAAAAAGGCCGGGATAGAACGGGAGAAAAATCAACGGCATATGCTCCTGCGGAGAAAATTGAAAATATTACACTGAACATTGCGCGGGAAGACCAGCTCGTTGCTGCACAGGGCAGCGGCACCAGCTTGTCCGCTGCCGCGTCCGGCGGCACGACTGCGTCCACTAGTACGGCCGGCGTAGTCAGCGCGCAAGTGCAAGGCAAAGCCATCGTCAGTACGCTGGCGGGCTTGGCCGGCGTTGATCATGTGACGGGCGGGCAGGCAGCAGCGGTAAGCGGCGGTAGCGGACTGAACGGGACCACACGGTTAGGCGGTGCGGGCCAGGCAGCAACCATTGATCCCGTCACAGGCGCAGCGGCGGTGACAGTGGCGGGCACGAATATGCAAAGCCAGGCCAGCCTGGCACCCGGTATCAAGATCAGCATAGGCCATGCTTCCGGAAGTGCGGCCCAGGCAGTCAGCGTGGGCGGTGCACCCGGCCAGGCACGCCTGGCTGGTATCGTGCAGGTGGCGCTTGCCCATCCCGCAGGACAGGCACAAGTGGTGCGCACCAGCGCTCCATCGATTGCGCTGCCCAATGCGAGCCTGTTTCGTACTTTGCCGTCGCCTTCGTCGCGTTATCTGGTTGAAACTGATCCGCGCTTTGCCAATTTCCGCGAATGGATGGGCTCCGATTATTTTCTGAAGCAGGTCACGCTTGATCCGAATGTGACCCAAAAACGCCTGGGCGACGGCTTTTACGAGCAAAAGCTGATTCGCGAACAAGTGGCGCAATTGACGGGGCGGCGCTTTGTGGGCGACTACAGCAGCGACGAGCAGCAATACTGCGCCTTGATGGACGCTGGCGTCGCATACGCCAACGCCTGGGATCTGCGGCCGGGCTTAGCGCTGACGCCGGGCCAGATGGCGGCGCTGACCAGCGATATCGTCTGGCTGGTCGAGCGCGATGTGACGCTGGCCGATGGATCGGTGCAAAAAGCACTGGTGCCGCAAATCTATCTGCGGCTGCGCGACGGGGACCTGGACGGTAGCGGAGCATTGCTGGCTGGCAAGGACATCAATATCAATCTGTCGGGCGACTTGACCAACAGCGGCACGATCGCCGGGCGCAGCGTCGTCAAGCTGACGGCGGAGAATGTGGCAAACATGGGCGGGCGCCTGCATGGCGACGCCGTCGCTGTCGCCGCCAGGAATGACTTGAACAATATCGGCGGCACGATTTCGGCCAACAGCGCGCTGGTCGCCACTGCCGGGCGCGACATCCATATCAACAGCACCACGCAAAGCGCCAGTAACGCTGCTGGCGGCAACAGTTTCAGCCGCACGGATATCGACCGGGTGGCGGGACTGTACGTGAGCGGCGACGGTAACAATGGCGGTGGGACGCTGGTGGTGTCGGCAGGGCGCGACTTGAGCCTGCTGGCTGGCGTCATCGGCAATGCCGGCAAGGATGGCCAAACCATGGTCAGCGCCGGGCGCGACATCAAGCTGGGGACGCTGACGACTGCGAGCCGCAGCGATCTGAGTTGGGATCCAAAAAACTACCGCAAGGACAGCAGCAGTAGCGAGGTGGGCAGCCAGATCCAGGGCAGCGGCAGCATCGCGCTGAGGGCCGGCAACGACCTGATCGCGCGGGCGGCCGAGGTGCAGGCCGGCGCGGGCCTGGCCGTGAAGGCGGGCCATGACATCGTGCTGAGCGCCGGCGCGAACCAAGCGACAGTGGACGAAGGGCACCAACACGCCAGCAAGGGCTTCCTGAATAGCAAGACCATCACCACGCGCGACGCGGTGCAGACCAGCACGGCGCTGGGGACTTCATTGACGGGCAAGAGCGTCGATATCGTCGCCGGGCATGACCTGAAGGTGGCCGCTTCGTCAATTCTCGCCCATGAGGCCGCTAACTTGATGGCCAGGAACGATATCGCAATCGAGTCCGTGGGTTTGGATGGTCAGGAAGTGCACTCCAAGCAAGTCAAGAAGAACAGTACCTTTGGTCTGAGCAAATCGCTGAGCAGCCAGGCCGATGATGGCCGGACCACGACGCAAGCCGCCAGCAGCATCAGCGGCGCCAGCGTAACCATGGTGGGCGGGCGTGACATTGCCGTCAAGGGCAGTACGCTGGTGGCCGATGGCGACGTGGCCGTGACGGCGCTGCGCGACCTGCGTATTAGCAGTGCGGAAAATGACAAGGACACCACGTCCAGCAGCTACAGCAAGAAGTCTGGCCTGATCGGCAGCTTGATTCAGCCAGCCATCGGTAGCGTGAAAACCACGTCCGATGGCAAGAGCACAGGCGTGGCGCAGGTGGGCAGCCAGATTGCCAGCCTGGGCGGCAATGTAGCGCTGCGCGCGGGAGAAACTTACACGCAGACGGCCAGCGAAGTGCTGGCGACCGGCACGGGTGTGAATGGCGCCTTGCCTGGCGATATCAGCATCGTGGGCAAGAACGTGCTGATCAAGGAGGCGTACAACAGCAATGCCAGCGAGCAGCACACGACCTTCAGCAAGGTGGCCCTCGGCGGTACGGTCAACGTGCCGATTGTCGATGCCGTGAAAAGCATCGGCAGCTTGGCGAAGGCCGCCGAACAAACGAAGGACTCGCGCATGCAGGCCCTGGCGGCCGTGACTTTGGCATCGAAGGCCACAGATCTGGCTGGCATGGCTTCGAAGGGATTGACCAACACTGCTGGCATCAAGATTAGCGTCAGCCTGGGCAGCAGCAAGAGCGAAAGCGACATGCACCAGAGCAGCAGCACCGTGGTCGGCAGCGCCGTCAATGCGGCTGGCAACGTCAGCATTGTTGCGACCGGGGCAGGGGCGGGCAGTGACTTGACGGTGGCCGGCAGCAAGATTGCTGCAGGCGGCAATCTTACCTTGTTCGCCGACGACAAGATCAACCTGCTTGCGGCAAAAAACACGGCAACGCAAACCAGCAAGAACAGCAGCAGCGGCTCCAGCATCGGCATCGGCTATACCTTTGGCGGCACACAAAACGGCTTCAGTCTGGACCTGGCCGCCAACCAGGCGCGCGGCAAGGCCGATGGCACGGATATTGACTACACCAACACTTATGTGACGGCAGGCAAGACCGCAACCGTGATCAGTGGCGGCGACACCAATCTGCACGGCGCTGTCCTGGAGGCAAACACGGTCAAGGCGGGTATCGGCGGCGATTTGAACATCGTCAGCCTGCAAGACACCAGCACCTACGCCAGCAAGAACAGCAGCGCGGGTTTCAATATGAGCTTGTGCATTCCTCCGTTCTGCTATGGCGCCAGCAGCATCGGCGGCAGCGTCTCGAAGAGTAAGACCAAAGGTGACTTTGCCAGCGTCACGGAACAGAGCGGCATCAAGGCCGGCGACGGCGGCTTCCAGATACAGGTGGCCGGCAATACCGATCTGCAGGCGGGCCTGATCGCCAGCAGCGGCAAGGCGATCACGGACGGCAAGAACGCGCTGAGCACAGGCACTTTGACGACGAGCGAGTTGCAAAACAAGGATCAGCATGCGGCGAGCGGGTTCAGCTTGAGCGGATCGTTGGAAGCCAAAGTTGGGACGCAGAATACGGCGAGTACGCCGGAGAAAATCGCCGCAGCGAACAGCAAATCAGGGTCGAGTGGTTCTGCCGGTTTTGGTGGCGCGTCTGGAAGCCAGGGAAGTACCACGACATCCGCGATTAGTGGCGGCGCGATCTTGATCAGTGACGCGCAGAAACAACAAGCATTGACGGGCAAGACAACGGCAGAAATGTTGGCAGGTCTGAATCGTGATGTGAGCAGCGAAAAAGATAGTAGCGGAGCCCTAAAGAAAGGCTGGGATGGCAAAAAGCTGGAGCAAGAAGTGCAGGCGCAAGTGGCAATTACAGAAGCGTTCAGTAAGGCTGCCACTGCTGAAATCGGCAAATTTGCGAACGGAAAGCTGGACGAGGCCGACAAGCTGAAGAAGGCGGCAGGGGATGTGCCAGATGGAGCGCAACGTGAGGAGATGTACAAGCAAGCGGCCGAAACTGAGCATAACTGGAGTGAAGGAGGTTCCTCACGTGTATTGGCCAACGCATTGGCTGGCGCCTTAGGGGGAGGGCTGATTGGTGCGGCGGCAAGCTCTGGAGGGAGTAGCGCATCAGGCCTGCTTTACCATGCAAATATTCCTGAGTCCTTGAAGGCACTCTCCTATGAGCAACAAGCACGTGTACAGAAACTTGCAACCGATGCCGGGTTCAATGAGTTCACGTCGAAGGAGGACTGGGAAACACTGAGGCTTCTAACTAATCTGCGGTTTGACCCTGAGTCTCAAAATCTTCCCCAAAACGAGGTAAATCGTCGCATAGGAAACTACTTGAGTTTGCGTGGCGCGTCACCACAGCAAATTGCCGAAGTCACGGCCAATTTTGCAAATGCGGGGCTTTCTGCGGTTAACACTCGACGTACGCCGAATGTCGAGGTCAGGCTGATGGGTAGTATGGATGCGCCCAACGGTGATGTTGAGCATCAGTACACGGAGACTGGTTCTACGCCGGGTCCATTCTTGGGGACAGATATAATCGACAAGGGAACGCAGGGAGTAGGTGGTGTTTTGATTGCTTTCGGTAACTATGTCGAAAGTAACATGATTGCCAAATATACTGTAGAAACCCTTGATTTTGCCTCTGGCCCTATCATTTACGGGGTTAAGAAGTTGCCTGCAGTGGAAAACCTCATGGGTCAAGCGACAGATGCTGTCGGTGGTTATTTTACCCGAGGTTTTGAAGGAGCAGGATATACTGGTGAAGCAGTTGTCAAGGGGAAAGTTGGTTCAACGTCTATAGTGGCGGTCAGTTTTGGTGGCTTTTCTGGCATGATCAAAAATGCTGGAAAATCTTTTAATTTGTTTGGGAAAAAGGTTCTTAATGATTTTTATGGGACTGATTCAGCGCTAAAAAATATAGGCGATGGAGTTGATGTTTCAGAGTGGAAGGGGCCTACCGATTATAGTCATATTCCTAATCCAAAGAATATTGAGGCCAGCACAAAACCAACGCCACGACAGGTTCGTGAAATGAAAAAAGCCAATCGTGAAAATAATGATGGGCTTCTGCGTGACGACGTAACTGGTGAGATTTTGGTTGATTCAAAAAAATCGCAATCTGGCGTTATTCCTCCAAGTAATGAGGCTCAAATTGATCATAGGAAGCCAGTTAATGCAGGTGGAACACGAGAGCAATATAATCTTTTATTAAGAAGTAGAAAGGGGAATCGTGATAAATCAGATAAATGGCCGCTACCGGAGGATGATTAAATGAAAAAATTTGAAATAGAGGAAAATAACGTTGTGGTTACAACGAAATATGTCACGATTGAGGAGTTTCCAATTTTGTATGTAAGCCATCAATATGATGAGGAGGATGGAAGCCAATGGCAGTTCCACAGTGGCAACGATGACTACTCAATGGATAAAATGCAATTGGTAAGCTTGCGAACGATTATAAATATTGATCCGAATATTGTAGAGGTATCAGACTTACCAGTCGGGTTTGAGGCGAGAAGGCGAACTCCTGAATCCCCGTGGGTTTATACGAAGGAGTAGGTGTTATTCCTATAGCTGTTGTGGCTGGGGGTAAAGTGATCCATCAGTCAAGACACTTTCCCGACTAATTTAAGCTGTGTCCGTACTCACTTCTCAGCGCGAAGCCAGAAATTGTTGGACCATTCTCTCCGCTATTTACAGGCGCGAGCCAGGGCGTGAGCCAGGGTCAGATACCGTCTTGAATGACAAGTCCTTTTGCCAAATAATGCGCATCAAAGGGCCTGTCAGTGTGGGTCACGCCATATATCAGATGGACTAATTTGTGCATGATTGCGCCAATCACTGTTTTTTTCGCCATGCCCGTTGCAGACAAGCGTTCGGCAAAACGGCAGAGAATGGGATTGTGGCGGCGTGCGACCAAGTTGGGCATGTAAAGCGGCGTGCGCAGCGAGGTATTGCCGGTACGACTGGTCATACTGCGCCCCTTCACTGAAGGCCATTTCAAATAATCGAACTTTGCAGTAACTAGGCACGCCGTCGGGACCGCTGCATGATGCGCGTTCAATTTGCTGCTGTTTTCAGTGCGTGCGATCAGTCGGTTGGCTACAGCGTTAAGCTTTACTGGGCAGCTAGGGCCACATTATGACGCTGGGTTCCGCGTTTCAGAATGCCGGTAGGCCTCGTTTCTTCAAATACACGAGTCGCTGCAAGTTGGTGCTGGCAGTTTTGAGGTTCAACGCGAAGTTTCGCGCTCTATCCCAATACAGTGCGCCAGGTGCTAGCAAGCGGACTGGTGTCTTCCATCTCGGTCGCGACAAACCGGCAGTAGCGGATTTTGCAGGTGAGGGTATTTTTGCGGGTATCGGTAACTGAGTGGTTTGGACAAACACTTAAAAATCAAGCGCTTAGCAAGATCGTTGACAATTGAGTGGGAATAATCTCCCATCCTGCAGCGTAAGCTAATACCGGATCAATGAAGCAGCTAAGCCTCTGATTCTCAGGTTTTTAAGCGCCAGTCGCAAGACCGCTGGCGATATCTGCATGGGCTATGCCGTCTGCCCCAAACTGACCAGGCGGCCCAGCGTCTCCTGCGCATTCATGCTCTTGGCCAGTGACACGGCAGTCATGCCGCGGCTGTCCACAGCATCGATGAGGGCGCCGTGTTGCAGCAGCAGGTCGAGGATGGCCAGGCGGTTGAACATGGCGGCCATCATCAATGGGGTCTTGCCGTCCGGGCTGGCGCCTTCCACCCTGGCGCCGTGCTGCAGCAGTAGCTCTGCGATGTCCAGGTAGCCTTTGTAGGCCACGCCGGCCAGCGGCGTCTGGCCCTGGTCGTTGGGCACGTTGGCGTCTGCGCCCGCTGCGAGCAGCAGGCGCGATGTTGCCAGGTGGCCATGGTAGCTGGCCAGCATGATCAGGCTGTCGCCTTTTTCGTTGCGAAAGTTCACTGGCACGCCCTGAGCCACCATGGCGCCCAGTTGCTGCGTGTCGCCTTCGCGCACCAGGGCGAACAGGCCCTGGATGAATTCCAGCGTCTCGGCATCCATCGTTGCAGGGATTTTTCGTGCGTCGTTGGTCATCGTGTTCTTTCCGTGGAGGTGGACTATGCCTGCAGTCTACTATGTGGCCGGCGCCAGCGCTTTTTGCCGCGCGGCCAGCGCCGCGCCGATGAAGAGGGCGATGGCCGAGGCGATCAAGCCCCGTTCCAGGCCGGCCGGGCCATCGGCGATCCAGCCGACGACGATGGGGCCGACGATCTGGCCCAGCGCAAACACCGTCGTGTAGGCGCTGATGCCAGCCGTCCAGGATTGTTGCGGCAGGTTATGCCGCACCAGGGCCGTGGTCGACGCCACCACCGACAGGAATACTGCGCCGAAGACGAGGCCTGAAAGGAACACGACGGGCGCAAAGCTCGTCAGCGCGGGCAGGATGGTGACTGCGCCCAGCACGCCATTCAATATCGCCAGCGATTCGCCGCCCTTGTAGCGGTCCAGCATGCGCGCCCAGATGCGCGACGACGCCACCACCGCCAGCCCCAGCAAGGTGTAGAACACGGTGATCAGGGTGGCGCTCATGCCTTGCTGCTTGAGCAGGGCAATGACGAAGGTCATGTAGCCGATATAGCCGACGCCAAACATGAAATAGCCGGCCAGGCTGGGCAAGAAATCGCGCCAGGCGAAAGGCCGCGGCGTGTCGAGGGTACGCGGCGCTTCGCCGATCGCCTTCGCCGGCAGGGCCATGATGGCGGTGGCGAGCAGGCAGGCGATGCCCAGTGCCAGCCAGGGCCACTGCCAGGCATGCGCGGCGCCGTGCTCCTGGGCGGACGCCAATGCGGCCGGCACCAGCAGGGCAGACAAAGCAATGCCGAAACCCGTGCCGCCGTAATACAGGCCGATGTAGAAGCCGGCGCGCTGGCTGTGCATGGAACCGAGCCGTGCCGCCAGCACGCCGCCGGCGATGAAGATGAAGGCGCTGGCCACGCCCGCGCACACGCGCTGCAGGAACAGGGTGGCCGTGTCGCTGACGAGGCCCGACATCAGCATGAAGATGCTCGCCAGCACGGAACCGATGATCAGCAAGCGCCACACGCCCAGGCGGCGCATCAGGGCCGGCGTGGCCAGGGCGCCGAGAAAATAGCCGAGCGCATTGAAGGTGTTCATGGCCCCGGCCAGCAGGTAGGACCAGCCCAGGTCGGCGCGCATGGGCGGTAGCAGCAAGCCGTAGGAAAAGCGCGACAGGCCCAGGGCGACGGCGGCGCCCAGCGAGAGCGCCAGCGCCGTGGCCAGCGGATGGGCCGGGGAATGATTGTGTGTCGGCATGGCCTTGGGACCCGTTTATATGAACAGCGTGACATTGGCGCCGGGGCAGGCCGGCGGGCGAGGTCTGTGTGGGACAGTGGCGCAGGGCGCTGACGACACGCTTTTTTACTATCAAGTTAATGAATTGGCGCTGGGAAGTCAAGCAGTGCCGCGCCTGTGTATGGCGGGTAATAGTGCAATCCTTGCCATCGTTACTTTTGGAGAGAATTGTGAGACATGCAATACCATATAATTGCCATTAGGAAATTAACTTGCTAAAAATCAATTTTGCAGGTGGCTCCTGATCCTCCATATCATAAGGGCACTATGAACAAGAATAAACCCGGCGCGTTGTTGATTGCAGCGCTGATTGGCGCGGCGTTGGCTGGCTGCGCTTCCGAATCCTCGCAAGCTTTGGCTGTCCCTACGGTTGCCAGCGCAGCCCGTCCCTACGTTGGTCCACGCACGCTGATCGCTGTCGGCAAGTTCGACAACCGCTCGAATTTCATGCGCGGCATCTTTTCCGATGGCGTCGACCGCCTGGGCAGCCAGTCGAAAACGATTTTGATTGCGCACCTGCAGACGTCCAACCGTTTCAACGTGCTCGACCGCGACAATATGGCAGAACTCAAGCAGGAAGCCGAGTTCAAGAAGCAAGGCCAGAATATCAAGGGCGCCGATTTCGTCGTCACGGGCGACGTGACCGAATTCGGCCGCAAGGAAGTGGGCGACAAGCAATTGTTCGGCATCATGGGCCGCGGCAAGACGCAAGTGGCCTATGCCAAGGTTACCTTGAACGTCGTCAATATCGCGACCTCGGAAGTCGTGTACTCGGCTGGCGGCGCCGGCGAATACAGCCTGTCGAACCGTGAAGTACTGGGTTTTGGCGGCACCGCCAGCTATGACGCCACCCTCAACGGCAAAGTCCTGGACCTGGCCATGCGCGAAGCGGTCGAGCGCCTGGTGGCTGGCGTCGAAGCGGGCGCACTGCGCAAACAATAAGGTATCCCATGAAAACAATGATGAACAAGGGCGCAGCCCTGCTGGCGCTGCTCGCCTGTGCCGCACTGACCGGTTGCGCCACGCAATCGAAGACCCTGTACCAATGGGAAGGCTACCAGCCGCAAGTGTATGAATACCTGAAGGGTGAAAGCCCCGAGCAGCAGATCGCCGCCATGGAAAAAGACTTGCAAGTGATCGGCGCCAAGGGCAATCACGCGCCGCCGGGCTACCACGCCCACCTGGGCATGCTGTACTCGATCGCGGGCAAGCCGGAGCAGGTGGCCGCGCAGTTCGAAGACGAGAAAAAACTGTTCCCGGAATCGACGCCGTACATGGACTTCCTGTTGGGTAAATTGAAAAAAGGCGAGAAATTATGATGTCGCGCATGTTGAAAATGGCCCTGTGCCTGGGTCCCGCCATCTTCATGGTCGGTTGCGCCACCAAGCAGGCGGCATACGATTACACCGCCTTCAAGGCAGCCAAGCCCCGCTCGATCGTGGTCTTGCCGCCGTTGAACAATTCGCCGGAAGTCAATGCCGGCAACAGCGTCTATGCCCAAGTGACCTATCCGCTGGCCGAAGCGGGCTACTATGTGCTGCCGGTGGCCGTGGTCGGTGAAACCTTCAAGCAGAACGGCTTGACGAACGCCGCCGATATTCATGGCGTCGATGCGAAAAAGCTCAACGAGATCTTTGGCGCTGATGCTGGCCTGTACGTGACGATCTCCAAGTACGGCACGACCTACGCCGTGATCGACAGCGTGACGGTGGTGTCGGTCGATGCCAAGCTGGTCGACCTGAAGACGGGCGCGTTGCTGTGGCAGGGCGCGGCCAGCGCGTCGAGCAACGAAGGCAACAACAGCGGTGGGGGTGGCCTGGTCGGCATGCTGGTGACGGCGGCCGTCAAGCAGATCATCAACACCAGCACCGACGCCAGCCATCCGTTGGCTGGCACGGCGAATGCGCGCATGCTGTCGGCCGGCGTGCCGAATGGCTTGCTGTACGGTCCCCGTTCGGAACGCTACCTGGTGCAGTAATCGTAATACCAGGCCTTGCGCTGTGCAGGGCCTGATACATATTGCTTGTTTGTAAATATATAAAATAGTATATTCATCGGATATTTCCAACCCAACCTTTAAGGAATGATATGAAAATCAAGGCTATTTTCTGTGTTGGCGCGGTATCCCTGCTGGCTTTTCTGCCCGTATCGCAAGCGGCCCAGCCAGGCGAGGCGCTCGCTGCGGCGGCACCGCTATCGAATGGCGTGGCGCTGTATCCCCAAGAAGGCAATATCCCGCCGTTCCGCGGTTCCGGCTCCAGGTAAGGCCGCCGCGGCCGCCCATGCGGCGCGGCGCCGCTCAAGGTAAGATGGTGGCATTTTCAAGACATTGAGAGGCCCGGGTGCGCGTATTGCTGGTGGAAGACGATCCGATGATCGGGGAAAGCCTGGTCGAGGGCTTGCGCGGCGAGTGCTATGCCGTCGACTGGGTGCGCGATGGCCACGATGCGGAGCTGGCGCTGGCCGGTTTCGCCTACGATTTGATGCTGCTGGACCTGGGCTTGCCCGGCAAGCAGGGCATGGACGTGCTGCGCAGCATGCGCGCGCGGGGCGCCGAGTTGCCCGTGCTGATCATCACGGCGCGCGACGGCACGCCGGCCCGCGTGGAAGGCCTGGACAGCGGCGCCGACGATTACCTGGTCAAGCCCTTCGACCTCGACGAACTGCTGGCGCGCATCCGCGCCTTGCTGCGGCGCCGGGTCAGCCGTTCGCGCTCCGTCATCGAGCATGGCGCGCTGATCCTCGACCTGGCCAGCCACGACGTCACGTTCGAAGGTGAGCTGATCAAGCTGCCGCCGCGCGAGTTTTCCGTGCTGCGCGCCTTGCTCGACCATCCAGGCAAGGTGGTGTCGAAGCGCCAGCTGAGCGAAAAGCTGTACGGCTGGGATTGCGAAGTGGAAAGCAATACCGTCGACGTGTACGTGTACCAGTTGCGCAAGAAGCTCGGTGCGGACAGCATCCAGACCGTGCGCGGCGTGGGCTACAAGATGCGGGTGGCAGCATGCTGACCATCCGCCGCCAGTTGCTGCTCGGTTTGCTGGCCGCCACCTTGCTGTGCGTGCTGGGCGCCGGCATTTCGCTGTTCCGCTCGCTGCTGGAAGAAACCAATGAACTGGCCGACTTGCAGCTGCGCCAGCTGGCCGTGGCCTTGCCCGACGAGTTCGAGACGCAGACGGGCCTGGCCGCCGCGCAAGACCCGGAAGAAGCGTTCGTGCTGCAGGCGTGGGACGAGGACGGCCAGCCCTTGCCCGTCCTGCAAGGCCAGCCGGCACTGCCGCGCTATGCGCTGGCCGGCTTTGCCGATGTCGTGCTGCACGGCGAGGACTGGCGCCTGTACGGCGAAACGCGGCGCGGCCGCTACGTGCAGGTGGCGCAGGCGCAGGCCGTGCGCGACCAGCTGGCCTGGCAGATGACCACGCGCGCCGGCGCACCGCTGCTGGTGTTCGCGCTGATCCTGGCGCTGCTGATCGTCGCCGTGGTCGGGCGCGCGCTGGCGCCGCTGCACCGGCTGGCCGAATCCGTGGCGGGCCGGTCGCCAGACGCCCTGACGCCGCTGGCGGCCGACGACATGCCGCCCGAACTGCGGCCCGTGGCCTTGGCGCTGAATAGCCTGATGGGGCAGTTCGAGGCGGCGCTGACTGCGCAGCGCACCTTTGTCGCCGATGCCGCGCATGAATTGCGCTCGCCGCTGACGGCGCTGAAACTGCAGCTGCAGGTGGCCGAACGGGCCGGCAGCGAGGAGGAACGCCGCGTGGCGCTGGCGCGGCTGCACGAACGGCTGGACCGCAGCACGCACCTCGTGCGTCAATTGCTCAGCCTGGCGCGCCATGAAACGGCGTTGACTTCCAGCCAGCTGCACACGGTGGACCTGGGACAATTGCTGGAAGCGGCCGTGGCCGACCACAGCGCGCTGGCCGACAGCCGGGCGATCGACCTGGGCGTGGTGGAAGCGCCGCCGGCCAGGGTATTGGTGCAGGCCGATCCCGACGGCTTGCAAGTGTTGCTGAATAACCTGATCGACAACGCCTTGCGCTACACGCAGCAGGGCGGCAGGGTCGACTTGCAGGCGGCGCTGGAAGAGGGCCGGCCGCTGCTGCGCGTGTCCGACAACGGCCCGGGCGTGCCGCAACAGCACCATGCGCGCCTGTTCGACCGCTTCTTCCGTCCCGACGGCAACGACGCCTGGGGCTGCGGCCTGGGCCTGTCCATCGTGCGCCACATCGCCGAGCACCACCAGGCCGATATCGCGCTGGCCGAAGGGGACGAGGGGCGGGGATTGCAAGTGACGGTGCGCTTCCCGCAGCCAGCCTGAAAGCAAAAAAAGCGGATGCCGGCGAGGGCATCCGCTTTTCAGTCACGGGCGAGGCGCTGACAACGCTTACGCCAGCTCGGTGATGAATTGCTCGCGCGCAGGGCGCACTTTTTTCAAGTCCACGAGCCAGTCGCCTGCGTCGGCGCGGTAGCCGAGCGGCAACATGACGACGGAACGCAGGCCTTTTTCGCGCAGGTTCAGGATTTCGTCGACCTTGGCCGGATCAAAACCTTCCATCGGCGTCGAATCGACCTTTTCCTGCGCCGCGGCGATCAGGGCCGTGCCCACGCCGATATATGCCTGGCGCGCCGCGTGCTGGTAGTTGGTTTCCGCATCGCGCTGCGGATACGCGGCCAGGATTTGCTGGCGGTACGCTTCCCAGCCTTCGTTCTTGAAGCCGCGCACTTCATTGACCAGGTCAAAGCGCGCGTTGATGCGTTCTACCGTGTAATTGTCCCAGGCGGCAAACACCAGCAGGTGCGAGGCGTCCGTCACTTGCGACTGGTTCCATGCGTGCGGCTTGATCTGCTCGCGCAGGGCCGGATTCGTCACGACGAAGACTTCATAAGGATGCAGTCCGCTGGAGCTGGCCGTCAGGCGCACGGCTTCCAGGATGCGCTCGACCTTGTCTTGCGGTACCGTTTTCGTCGGATCCATCTTCTTGGTGGCGTAGCGCCATTGCAGTGTTTCGAGCAGTGCGGACATGTCAATCTCTTTCATAATGAATAGTTCAGATTGGAAATGATAGCGGATTCGGGCATTTCAAGTGCGCTGGACAAAAAAGTACCGGTATAGCGCACTCATGCACGGTTGTCTACAGGCCAAGCATGGCAAGCTCATGTTGCGGGTAGCGCGCGCCCTGCACGGCAGCGGGCGCGATGGCGACGCCGATGGCGGCCAGCTCGGTGTCGCTCAGGGATATCTGCGCGGCGGCCACGTTCTCTTCCAGGTGCGCCAGGCTGCGGGCGCCCGGTATCGGCACGATGTCAGTACCTTGCGCCAGCAGCCAGGCCAGCGCCAGCTGGGCCGCCGTGGCGCCGCGCGCGGCCGCCAGGCGCTGCAATTCGGCAACGAGATGGGCATTGGCGGCCATCGCGGGCGGCTGGAAGCGGGGCAGGCTGTGGCGGTAATCGTCTGGCGCCAGCGCGGCGCTGGAAGTTAGCTGGCCCGTCAGGAAGCCCCGGCCCAGCGGGCTGTAGGGCACGAAGCCGATACCGAGCGCGCGGCAGGCGGGCAGCACCTCGGCTTCCACGTCGCGGCTCCACAGCGAGTATTCGGACTGGACGGCCGTGATCGGGTGCACGGCGTGGGCGCGGCGCAGGGTGCCGGCCGACACCTCCGACAGCCCCAGGTGGCGCACCTTGCCGGCCCGCACCAGCTCCGCCATGGCGCCCACCACGTCTTCGATGGGCACGGCGGGATCCACGCGGTGCTGGTACAGCAAGTCGATGCACTCGATGCCCAGTCTGGACAGCGACGCTTCCACGGCTTGGACAATGTGCTCGGGGCGGCTGTCGACACCGGCCATGCGTTCCACGCCCTGGCCGTGGGGCAATATCCTGAAGCCAAACTTGGTGGCGATGTGGACCTTGCCGCGCAGCTGCTTCAGGGCGCGGCCTACCAAGTCCTCGTTGACGTAGGGGCCGTAGACTTCCGCCGTGTCGATCAGGGTCACGCCCAGTTCCACGGCGCGGTGCAACACGCGCAGCGAGGTGGCCTCGTCCGCGCCGCCGTAGGCAAAGCTCATGCCCATGCAGCCCAGGCCGATGGGGGCGACGCGCAAGCCGGAGTTGCCCAGTGTTCTGTGTTCCATTGTCATTCCTTTTCAAAAAAAGATGCAAGGAGTATGGGAGAAGCAACAGCATGCGATAAGATGGTTAATCCTGCATGTATTGATGAATGAAACTCATGAATGATGGCTGATCTGAACGAATTGGCGGCCTTTGCCGCCGTCGCCCGCCTGCGCAGCTTTCGCAAGGCGGCCCTGGAACGGGGCGTGTCCGCCTCCGCCCTCAGCCATGCGCTGCGCGCGCTGGAAGAGCGCCTGGGCGTGCGCCTGCTGAACCGCACCACGCGCAGCGTCACGCCGACCGAGGCAGGGCAGCAGCTATTGGCGCGCCTCACGCCGGCCATGCGCGAAATCGATGATGCCTTGCTGGACTTGAGCACTTTGCAGGATGTGCCCGCAGGCAAGCTGCGCCTGAACGTGCCCCGTCCGGCTGCCCGGCTGCTGCTCGCGCCCATGCTGGCCAGTTTTGTCGCCCGCTATCCGCGCGTGCAGGTCGAAGTGGTCACCGATGATGGCATGATCGATATCGTGCGCGACGGTTTTGACGCGGGCATCCGCTTCGGCGAGCAGGTGGCGGCCGACATGATCGCCGTGCCCGTGGGCGCGCCGCAACCGTTCGTGGTGGTGGCGTCGCCCGCCTACCTGGCGGCGCATGGGGCGCCAAGCACGCCGCGCGGCTTGCTGGAGCACGCTTGCATAGGCCGGCGTTTCCCCAGCGGGCGCCAGTATGCGTGGGAGTTCGGGCAGGACGGGGAGGGTGTCAGCATCGCCGTCGGCGGCCCGCTGGTGTTCGACGACGATGAATTGATGCTGCGCGCGGCGCGCGATGGCGCGGGGCTGGCCTACGTGTACGAGGCCGATGCGCGCGCCGATCTCGCGTCAGGGCGCCTGGCGTGCGTGTTGCAGCACTGCATGCCGCCGCCGTCGCGCTACTTCCTGTATTACCCGAGCCGGCGGCAGATGCCGGCCGTGCTGCGCGCCTTTGTCGACATGCTGCGCGCGCCGGCGTAGTCAGCCGGCGGGCGGCGGCGCAGCATGTTCGACCGGCCACTTGACGGTAAACACGCTGCCGCCCGCCTTGCCACGCGTGCAGACGGCGCTGCCGCCGTGGGCGCGCGCGATGGCTTCGACCACGGCCAGTCCCAGGCCGCTGCCCGCGTTCAGGTCGACCCTGGCGCTGTCGCCGCGGCGAAACGCCTCGAACACGTGCGGCGCCAGTTCCTCTGCAATGCCGGGACCCGCATCCTCGACGCTCAGATAGTACTGGCCGGCCTGCACGCGGGTGCGCACGCGCAGCAGGCCCGGATGCGCATAGCGGCGCGCGTTGTCGAGCAGGGCCAGCACGATTTGCCGGATGCGCGCCGCGTCGCAGCAGACGGGATGGTCGGACAGGTGCAGTTGCAACGTAAAGCCCGCCGCTTCCATCTCTTGCGCCAGCAGGCGGCGCACTTCGCCGATTTCCAGGGTCAGGTCCGTCCACGCCATGCGCAGCTGCATGTGGCCGCTGTCGGCCAGGCTCAGGGTGCGCAAGTCCTCGATCAGCCGTCCCAGGTCTTCCACTTGCGCCAGCAGGCTGGAAAACGGCACTTCCTCGGGCTTGAAGACGCCGTCGACGACGCCTTGCAAGGTGCCGCGCAGGATGGTCACGGGCGTGCGCAATTCGTGCGCAATGGCCGCGTTCCACGTTTCGCTTTCCTTGGCGCCCCGCTGCAGACGCTCGGCCATGCTGTTGAAATCGTCGACCAGCATGGCCGTCTCGCCCAGGCTGCGGTCGCCCGCGAAGGCGCGCGCGGACAGGTCGCCATGGGCCACGCGGCGCACGCTGTCCATCACGGAATTGATCGGTTTGAGGATGCGCGAAGCGAGCTTGAGGGCGAAAAACGCGGCCAGGCCCAGGCCAAAGATGGTGATGGCGAAAATCCACAGCCATTCGACGGTGCTGGGCGACCAGTCGTCCGGCTCGGACAGCATGCCGGGATCGATCTTGAAGGCGATGGCAAAGAAGGTCCAGGAACCGATCCAGATGATCAGGATGCTGCTGACCATCAGCACGGACATCGACAGGATGATTTGCCGGTTCAGGCCTGTGAAGCGCATCAGAAGTCGCTTTCCAGCCGGTAGCCTACGCCGCGCAGGCTGGCCGGCATGTTCTGCACGCCCGCTTCCTCCAGCTTCTTGCGCAGCTTGCTGACGTGGCTGTCCACCGTGCGTTCCATCGAATTGCTCTCGGGCATGCATGACTCGAGCAATTCCAGGCGGCTGCAGACGCGGCGCGGCGTGCGCGCCAGGTGGGCCAGCAGGCGAAATTCCGTCAGGGTCAGGCTCAAGGGCACGGGCGCGCCATCGCGCAGCACGCTGGCCACATAGGTTTCCTGGTCGATGTCGATGGGGCCGCAGCGCAGGCGCTGGCCGCCCACCGGGTGGTGGCGCACGCGCGAGCGGCGCAGCACGGCGGCCACGCGGGCCACCACTTCGGCTGGATTGAAAGGCTTGATGATGTAGTCGTCGGCGCCCACGCGCAGGGCGGCCAGCTTGTCGGCATCCTGGTCGCGGGCTGTGAGCATGATGACGGGCGTCTCGCCGCGCCGGCGCACTTCCGCCAGCACGCCCCAGCCATCGACACGGGGCATTTGCACGTCGAGCAGCAGCAGGTCCGGCGCCAGCGCCAGGTGTTGCTGCAGCGCTTCCTGGCCATCGTGCGCAAAGGCCGTGCGGTAGCCGTCGCGCTCCAGGTAGCCGGCGAGGATGCGGGCAATTTGCGGTTCATCTTCGGCGATCAGGACGAGGGCGGAAGGCGGCGTGGTGGCAAGGAAGGAGGGCTGGCTGGCGCTGTGATGATAGTTCATATAAATAGTCTAGCATTCTTCGCTGTCTCCATCGAATCTCCACATTTCTTTGACGGAACATCCACGCAAGGCTTTTATGCTGCGGCCTATCTGTCGACCGGACCGCCGGTTGGGATCTGCCATAGAGAAAGACCATGCATCCGAGCACCTTCACCAAAAAAAATAGTTTGATCGCTGCGGCGCTGTTCAGCCTTGCCGCCTGTTCCCAACCCGCGCAGGAAGAGGGCGCGGCGCCGCCCGCCGCCGTCACCGTGCTCAAGCTGCAAGCGGCGCCCGTCGTCCTCAGCGATGAATTGCCGGGCAGGGTGGTCGCCTTTCGCACGGCCGACATCCGCCCGCAGGTGGGCGGCATCGTGCTGCGCCGCCAGTTCGAGCAGGGCGCCGAAGTAAAAGCGGGGCAGAAGCTGTTCCAGCTGAACCCGGCCCCATTCCAGGCGGACGTCGATTCGGCCGCCGCCGCCCTGCAGCATGCGGTGGCCACGGCCAAGCGCGCCAGCAGCCAGGCCGACAGGTTAAAACCGCTGGTCGAGGCGGACGCCATCAGCCGCCAGGCATATGACGACGCCGTGGCCCAGCGCGAGCAAGCCGTGGCCACCGTGGCGCAGGCGCGGGCCAGCCTGGCGCGCCGCCGCCTGGACCTGGCTTTTGCCAGCATCGAGGCGCCGATTGCCGGGCGCATCGGCTCCGAACTGGTGACGGAAGGCGCGCTCGTGGGCCTGGCTGATGCCACGCCGATGGCGCGCATCCAGCAGATCGACAAGGTGTATGTCGACGTGCGCCAGCCGGCCGCCGCGCTGGCCGCGCTGCGGGCCTCGGGCAACGGTGGCGCGGACAAGCTGCCCGTGACCATTCTCGGTGCCGATGGCCAGCCGCATCCCGTCACGGGGCGCATCCTGTTCTCGGGCATCAGCGTCGATGCGGGTACGGGCGACGCCGTCGTCCGCGTGCTGGTCGACAACCCGCAGCGCCAGCTGCTGCCGGGCATGTTCGTGCGCGCCCGCATCGCCCGCGCCGTGCAGGCAAATGGCGTGCTGCTGCCGCAGCAAGCCGTCTTGCGCAGCAGCGGCGGCCAGGCGCAGGCCTGGGTGCTCGATGGCACGAACAAAGCGAGCCTGAAAACGATCGCCGTGGGCGACGTGGTCGACCACCAGTACGTGGTCAACGGCGGCTTGAAGGCTGGCGAAACCGTCGTCATCGAAGGCCAGGAACGCTTGCAGCCTGGCGCCACCGCCGCGCCGCAGCCGTGGAAGCCGGCCGTCGTGGCAACGGCGGCTGCCGCCAAGGCCCGTTGATGCACACTTTGAATACAATGAAAGCCTAACGACATGCCTCAATTTTTCATCAACCGCCCCGTCTTTGCGTGGGTGGTGGCGGTCTTCATCGTCCTGTTCGGACTGATCGCCATACCGCAATTGCCGATTGCGCGCTTCCCTTCGGTGGCGCCGCCCAGCGTCAGCATCAGCGCCAACTATCCCGGCGCCACGCCGCAAACCATGAACGATTCCGTGGTTGGCCTGATCGAGCGCGAACTGTCGGGCGTCAAGCACCTGCTGTATTTCGAGTCGTCCACCGATACGTCGGGTTCGGCCTCGATCACCGTCACCTTCCAGCCGGGAACGAACCCGGAAATGGCGCAGGTGGACGTGCAGAACCGCCTGAAAGCCATCGAACCGCGTTTGCCGCAAGCCGTGCGGCAAAACGGCTTGACGGTGGAGTCGGCGTCGTCCGGCTTCCTGATGATCGTCAGCCTGATTTCCGAGAATGGCAAGCACGATGAAGTGGCGCTGGGCGACTACCTGGCGCGCAACGTGACGGAAGAACTGCGCCGCATTCCCGGCGTGGGCAAGGTGCAGCTGTTCGGCTCCGAGCGGGCCATGCGCATCTGGGTCGATCCGGCCAAGCTGGTGTCGTACAACATCGCCATGGGCGAGCTGACGGCCGCCATCGCGCAGCAAAATGCGCAGATCGCGCCGGGCCGCCTGGGCGATTCGCCGGCCGTGCACGGCCAGCGCGTGACCATTCCGCTGACGGTGCAGGGCCAGTTGCAAACGCCGGCGGAATTTGCCGCCATCGTGCTGCGCGCGAATGCGGATGGCTCGAAAGTGACGATCGGCGACGTGGCGAAAGTGTCGCTGGGAGCGCAAAGCTTCAACTTCAGCATCCGCGAAAACGGGCAAGCCGCGTCGGGCGCCGCCATCATGCTGTCGCCGGGCGCCAACGCCGTGCAGACGGCGGCCGCCGTGCGCGCGCGCATGGCCGAACTGGCGCACACCATGCCGGCCGGGATCAAGTACTCGGTGCCGTTCGATACGGCGCCGTTCGTGAAAATCTCGATTGAAAAGGTCATCGTCACCCTGCTGGAAGCGATGGTGCTGGTCTTCCTCGTCATGTATCTGTTCCTGCAAAAGATACGCTACACCCTGATACCCGCCATCGTCGCGCCGATTGCCCTGATGGGCACCTTCACGGTGATGCTGATGGCCGGCTATTCCGTCAACGTGCTGACCATGTTCGGCATGGTGCTGGCCATCGGCATCATCGTCGATGATGCCATCGTGGTGGTGGAAGCCGTCGAGCGCCTGATGGCGACCGAGGGCTTGTCGCCGAAGGAAGCGACGTCGAAAGCCATGCGCGAAATCACGGGTGCCGTCGTCGGCATCACCCTGGTGCTGACGGCCGTGTTCATCCCGATGGCGCTGGCCAGCGGTTCCGTGGGCGCCATCTACCGCCAGTTCACGCTGGCCATGGCCGTGTCGATTTTGTTCTCGGCGTTCCTGGCCTTGACCCTGACGCCGGCCCTGTGCGCCACCATGCTCAAACCGATAGGCCCGCACGACCACGATAAAAAGGGCTTTTTCCTGTGGTTCGACCGCCAGTTTGAGCGCATGACGGCGCGCTATGAAAAAGGCGTGGTGGCGATGGTGAAACGCGCCGGCCGCTCGATGGTCGTGTATGGCGCCATCGTCGCGGCGCTGGGCGTGGCTTTCATGCAGCTGCCGTCGGCCTTCTTGCCGGAAGAAGACCAGGGATATTTCATCACCTCGATCCAGCTGCCGTCCGACGCCACCATGGAGCGCACGCTGGACGTCGTCAAACTGTACGAGCAGCACGTGGCCACGCGGCCCGGCATCGAAGTGAACCAGTCTATTCTTGGCTTCAGCTTTTCCGGCGCGGGACCGAATGCGGGCCTGGCGTTCACCATGCTGAAGGACTGGAAAGAGCGCAACGGCGCCACGGCGCAGGAAGAAGTGGCGCTGGCGCAGGCCGCCATGTCGCAGGCAAAGGAGGGCGTGATCATGAGTTTGATGCCGCCCGCCATCGATGAACTGGGCAACTCGTCCGGCTTTTCCATGCGCCTGCAAGACCGCGCCAACCAGGGCATCACTGCCCTGCAGGCGGCGCAGAACCAGTTGCTGGGCCTGGCCGCGCAAAGCGGCAAGGTGGCGGGCGTGTATCCGGACGGCTTGCCTCCCGGCGCCAGTGTGCGCCTCGATATCGACCGCACCAAGGCCGAAGCGCTGGGCGTGTCGTTTACGGCCATTGCCGACATGCTGACGGCAGCCATGGGTTCGACCTATGTCAACGATTTCCCCAACGCTGGCCGCATGCAGCAGGTGATCATCCAGGCCGATGCGCCATCGCGCATGCAGTTGAACGACGTGCTGGCCCTGCGCATCCGCAATAACGCGGGCGGCATGGTGGCCCTGGGTGAACTGGTGCGCCCCGTGTGGAGCGAGTCGCCGCTGCAGCTGGTGCGCTACCAGGGTTATCCTGCGGCGCGCATTTCGGGCAGCGCCGCACCGGGTGTGTCGAGCGGCGACGCCATGCTGGAAATGGAGCGCCTCGTGAAGCAGCTGCCACCGGGCTTCGCGCTGGCGTGGACGGGCCAGTCGCTGCAAGAGAAGGAATCGGCGTCGCAAGCGCCCATGCTGATGGCGCTGTCGATGCTGGTGGTCTTCCTCGTGCTGGCGGCCCTGTATGAAAGCTGGTCGATTCCCGTCTCCGTGATGCTGGTCGTGCCTTTGGGCTTGCTGGGCGCCGTGCTGGCCGTGATGTTGCGCGGCATGCCGAACGACGTCTTCTTCAAGGTGGGCATGATCACGATCATCGGCCTGTCGGCGAAGAACGCCATTTTGATCGTCGAGTATGCGCGCCAGCTGCAGGCGCAAGGGCGTGGACTGGTCGAAGCGACCGTGGAAGCGGCTAGATTGCGCTTGCGCCCGATTTTGATGACGTCGCTGGCGTTTGCGCTGGGCGTCGTGCCGCTGATGCTGGCCACGGGCGCCAGCGCCGAGACGCAGCACGCGATCGGCACGGGCGTGTTCGGCGGCATGATCACCGCCACCGTGCTGGCCGTGTTTTTCGTGCCCGTGTTCTTTGTCGTGGTGCTGGGCGCCGTCGACAAGATGGGCGCGTACTTCAACAAACGCAGTAACCGCATCGCCGTCAAGGCGGTGGAAGGAGAGTTGTAATGCGTTTATTCTTTATCACACCCCTGGCCGCGCTGGCCCTGTCGGCGTGTTCCTTGACGCCGCCGCTGGTCAAGCCGGCGGCGCCGATCCCTGCCAGCTATGGCGAACTCGCTGCGCAGGGTAGCGCCGCGGACCTGGGCTGGCGTCAGATGCTGCTCGATGCGCGCCTGCAGCGCCTGGTCGATATCGCACTGGAAAACAACCGCGACTTGCGCGTCGCGTCCCTCAACGTGGAAGCCGTGCGGGCCCAGTACCAGATCCAGGATGCGGGCCGTTATCCGGCCATCGGCGCGAATGCGGGCGGTGTGCGCCAGCGCGGCGCCGACGCGGTGACACAAAACCAGTTCACGGCCGGCATCGCCATGAGCGCGTTCGAGATCGACCTGTTCGGCCGCCTGCGCTCGCTGTCGGATGCCGCCTTTGCCCGTTACCTGGCCACGCAGCAGGGTCAGCGCGCCGCGCACATGGCCCTGATCGGCGCCGTGGCCGACGCTTATCTGGAGCAGCGCCTGGCCGAGGAACAGCTGGCGCTGGCGCGGCAAACCCTGCTTGACTGGCGTCAGGCCCTGGTCCTGACGCAGCGCCTGCACGCCGCGCAGCAGGGCAGTGGCCTTGACGTGGCGCAAGCCGAAGGGCAGGCCGCCACGGCGGAAGCGGACGTGCAGGCGCGTGAACGGGCCAGTCTACTTTCGCGCAACAATCTGGAATTGTTGCTGGGCGCACCGCTGCCAACGGACTTGCCGGCTGGCCGTCCGCTCGATGGCCAGCCCGTGCTGACGCAGCTGCCGCCCGGCCTGCCATCGGACTTGCTGGCGCGCCGCCCCGATATCCTGCAGGCGGAACATGCGCTGGTGGCGGCGAATGCGGAAATCGGCGCCGCCCGCGCCGCCTTCTTCCCGCGCCTGTCGCTGACGGCGTCGCTGGGCTTTGCTAGCCCGGAACTCGGTGACTTGTTCCGCGGCAGCGCGCGCAGCTGGTCGTTTGCGCCGCAAGTGACGCAACCGCTGTTCCAGGGTGGCCAGCTGCGCGCGGAATTGCAGCTGTCGCGCCTGCGCAAGGACGTGGCCGTGCTGCAATACGAACAGGCGATCCAGGCGGCGTTTCGCGACGTGCGCGACGGCCTGGCGGGCAGCGCCACGTATGCGCAGCAGATCGCCGCGCAAGAACGCGTGGTGGTGGCGGCGCAGCAGCGCCAGCGCCTGTCGCAGCTGCGCTACGACGCGGGCCAGGACAGCCGCCTGGAATTGCTCGACGCGCAGCGCCAGTCGTACGCGGCGCAGCAAACCCTGCTCGACGCGCGGCGCGACCAGTTCAAGTCGGCCGTGGCCCTGTACAAGGCGCTGGGGGGAGGGCTGGAAGAGTAGCCGCCTTGCGGGCTTGGCGCCGCCTACGACAGGCAGCCCTTCAGCCGGTGTGGTTTGGTCCAGCCCGCCTCGCTGGCGCTGTCGACAAAACAGATGGCCAGTTGCGCGAAGCCTGGCGAGGTGAAGTACATGCTGGCCGTCGCATCCTGGCGCTCGCGGGTGATGAACCACTGCGCGTCGCCATGCGCCAGGCCGTAGCTGGCCGCGCGGTGCACCAGCAAGTCGGCGTTGCCACGCTGCACGATGGCGACCCGTACGTCGGCTTCGCCCATGTTGTTGGTTTGATAGATGCGCGCCACTTTCCTGACCCCGGTTTTAATCGTGCCTGCGACTATACACCGATTAAGTTGCCTAAAGACAACCATAAGCTGAGACGGCAAAACTTTTTTTGCGCCGCTGCATCCAAACGCGCGCATGGCAAGTAGTACAGGGGTGCGCTCGCCGCAAACGCGGCATGAGCGGCACCTTCACTCACTCTTACAGGGGCCACGACCATGCCATATTTGCCAACTTTGCCATACGCCAAGCTGCTGCTCGTTTCCGCCGTCGCCATGTCGCTTTCCGCCTGCGGCGGCGGCAGCGACCATGACGATGTTGTTGTTCCGCCACCGCCGCCCGCGGTGGTGGCCGGCGACGTCTTCGTGCTCACCGCCAGTAATAAACTGCTGTCGTTCGACCGCGCCGCGCCAGCCACCATCCGCAGCACGGTCACCGTCACGGGCTTGCAAGCTGGCGAAAACCTGCTGGGCATCGATTTCCGTCCCGCCGATGGCCAGCTGTATGGCGTTGGCAGCACGGGACGCATCTATACCCTGAATGGCGTGACGGGCGCCGCCACCGTCAAAGCCACCCTGGCGGCCGATGCGGGCGATGCGACGGCGCCTTACACGGCGCTGGCCGGCACGGAGTTCGGCGTCGACTTCAATCCGGTCGCCGACCGCCTGCGCATCGTCAGCAACACGGGGCAAAGCCTGCGCATCAATGTCGATACGGGCGCCACCACGACGGATGGCAATATCAATGGCGGAGCAGGCAATACCGCCATCACGGCCGCCGCCTACACCAACAGTTTTGCGGGCACGGCCAGCACGACCCTGTTCGTCATCGACGCGGCCAACGCCACCCTGTACACGCAAAATCCGCCCAACAACGGCACCCTGGCCAGCGCCGTGCCGCTGGGCGTGGCGGCGACCGGCGTGGCCGGCTTCGACATCGACGCGCGCGCCAACACGGGCTACGCCGTCATGACGGTGGCCGGCGTGCGCAATCTGTACACGCTGAATCTGGCAGCCAGCACCGCGCCGGCGACCCTGGTGGCGGCCATCGGCGTGACGGAAGAATTGCGCGGCATCGCCTTGAAGGCGCCGGCGGCGCCCGTCGCCTACGGCCTGACGGACGACAATCGCATCGTCAGCTTCAAGACGGCCACCCCGAACACCCTGGACGCCAATGTGGCGGTCACGGGCCTGGCGGCGGGCGAGCGCCTGCTGGGTTTTGACATCCGTCCCAAGGATGGCTTGCTGTACGGGATATCGTCGGCGGGACGCATCGTCACCATCGCCCCGGACACGGGCGCCGTCACCGTCAAGGCGACGCTGGCCGCCGATGCGGCGGATGCCAGCGCGCCGTACACGGCCATCGCCGGTACGGCCTTTGGCGTCGATTTCAACCCCGTCGCCGACCGCCTGCGCGTGATCGGCAACACGGGGCAAAGCCTGCGCATCAATGTCGACACGGGCGCCACCACCACCGACGGCGCCGTCAACAGGGCTGGCGCGGCGCCTGTCGTCACGGCCGCCGCCTACAGCAACAGCTTTGCGGGCACGACGTCGACCATGCTGTTCGATATCGACACGGCCAGCGCCAGTCTCGCCTTGCAAAATCCGCCGAACGACGGCACCCTCGTCAACGTCGGCGCGCTTGGCGTGGCCGTGGCCGGTGACGTGGGCTTCGATATCGCGGGCGGCGCCAACGGCCTGGCCCTGGCGGTGCTGCGCACGTCGGCCACGGGACCGAGCTCGCTGTACCGCATCGACCTGGCGACGGGTGCGGCCGTGCTGAGCGGCGGCGCGGCCACGCCGGCCGCTTCCGCCATCGGCAACGGGTCGGTGGGCTTGGTCGATATTGCCATCGCGCTCAAGTAAGGAAACACGCCGCAGCTTTGCTTCGATTCAATAATTCCAGTATTATAGAATTATTGTTGATATTCAATGGCTGCGGCGCATGGTGCCCGCGATGCCGCAACGAACGGGACCTCATGCTCACCGCTTTCCTCATCTTTCTCACCACATTAGTCCTCGTCATCTGGCAGCCGCGCGGCCTGGGCATCGGCTGGAGCGCCGTCATCGGCGCTGGCGTCGCCTTGCTGGCCGGCGTGATCCACTGGGGCGACATCCCCGTCGTCTGGCATATCGTGTGGAACGCCACCGGCACGTTTGTTGCCGTGATCATCATCAGCCTGCTGCTCGACGCGGCCGGCTTCTTTGAATGGGCCGCGCTGCATGTGGCGCGCTGGGGCGGCGGCAGCGGACGCAAACTGTTCGTGCTGCTGGTCTTGCTGGGCGCGCTCGTCTCCGCCGTGTTCGCCAATGACGGCGCCGCGCTGATCCTGACGCCCATCGTCATCGCCATGCTGCGCGCCCTGAAATTTTCCGCCAAGGCCACCCTGGCCTACGTGATGGCCGCCGGTTTTATTGCGGACACGGCCAGCCTGCCGCTGGTGGTGTCGAACCTGGTGAATATCGTTTCGGCCGATTTCTTCAAGATCGGCTTTGCCGAGTACGCGTCCGTCATGGTGCCCGTCAACGTTGTCGCCGTGGGCGCCACCCTGGCGGCCTTGCTGATCTTTTTTCGCAAGGATATACCGACCGACTACGCAGTGGCGCAGCTCAAACAGCCTGGCGCCGCCATCCGCGACCCGGGCACCTTCCGCGCCGGCTGGCTGGTGCTGTCGCTGCTGCTGGTGGGCTTTTTCTCGCAAGAAGCCTTGGGCGTGCCCATCAGCCTGATCGCCGCCGTGGGCGCCGCGCTGCTGCTGGTGGTGGCCGGCAAGGGCCATGTGATTTCCACGCGCCACGTGCTGCGCCATGCGCCGTGGCAGATCGTCGTCTTTTCACTGGGCATGTATCTCGTCGTGTACGGCTTGCGCAATGCGGGCCTGACGGCTTACCTGACGGGCATGCTGAACCACTTCGCGCAGTACGGCGTGTGGGGCACGGCCATGGGCACGGGCGTGCTGACGGCCTTATTGTCTTCCGTGATGAACAACCTGCCGACGGTGCTGGTGGGCGCGCTGGCCATCGATCCGACGACGGCGCAAGGGGCAGTGCGCGAAGCGATGATCTACGCGAACGTCATCGGCAGCGATCTGGGCCCGAAGATCACGCCCATCGGCAGCCTGGCCACCTTGCTGTGGCTGCACGTGCTCGACAGCAAGAACATCCACATTTCCTGGGGATACTATTTCCGCGTCGGCATCGTGCTGACCATGCCCGTGCTGCTGGTGACCCTGGCCGCGCTGGCGCTGCGCCTGGGGTGATGGCGGAGCAGGGGATAGCTTACTAGACGACCGGTCAGATTTTTTGCTATACTGGCCGCATGAGCAAAAAATCTTCCGCTGACATGCGCCAGCACCTGATCGACATCGCCAAGGCCCTGATGGCCGAGAAGGGCTATACGGCCGTGGGCCTGGCCGAACTGGTGGCGGCGGCCGGCGTGCCGAAAGGCTCGTTCTACTATTACTTCAAGTCGAAGGAAGAGTTTGGCCAAGCCTTGCTCGACGATTACTTCACCACCTATCTGCAGACGGTTGACGCCTTGCTGGACGGCCCGGGCAATGCCCGCGAGCGCCTGCTGGCCTATTTTGACTACTGGAGCGCCACCCAGGCCGGCAGCGCGCCGGAAGGCAAATGCCTGGTGGTCAAACTGGGCGCCGAAGTGTGCGACCTGTCCGTGGACATGAGCGCCGTGCTGCAGCAGGGCACGGGCGCCATCCTGGAGCGCCTGACGCAGTGCATCGAAGCGGGCCACTTCGACGGTTCCGTGGCGGTGGCAACGCCGGCCCGCGTGCTGGCCGAATCGCTGTACCAGCTGTGGCTGGGCGCTTCGCTGATGGTCAAGGTGGCCAGGAACGGCGGACCGTTCGACGCTGCTATGTCGACCACGCAACGGCTGTTGTCCTAGCCGTTTTTTTTAACCATTAACTAGACGACCGGTCAGTTATTTTGACCTCTCGCACAATATGAAAGCAGTACGATGACCGAACAGCATGAAAGCGATCTATTTTCTCCAGTCGACTTGGGCGCGCTGGCCCTGGCCAACCGCATCGTCATGGCGCCGCTCACGCGCAGCCGCATGGGCGATGATGGTGTGCCGAACGCCATGCACGCCGAGTATTACGCCCAGCGTGCCAGCGCCGGCCTGATCATCAGCGAGGCGACGAATATCTCGCCCCAGGCGCGCGGCTATGCGATGACACCGGGCATCTGGACGGACGAGCAGGTGGCGGGCTGGAAGCTGGTGACCGATGCCGTGCATGCGGCGGGAGGCAAGATCGTCTGCCAGCTGTGGCATGTGGGACGCTTTTCGCATACGAGCCTGCAGCCCGGCGGCGCCGCACCCGTCGCGCCTTCCGCCATCCGGGCCGAAGGCAGCACCTACACGGCCAGCGGCATGCAGCCCGTATCGATGCCGCGCGCGCTGGAAACGCGGGAAATCGCCGGCATCGTGGCGCAGTACGCGCATGCCGCCGCATGCGCGCTGCGCGCTGGTTTCGATGGCGTCGAGGTGCATTCGGCCAATAGCTACCTGCTCGACCAGTTTCTGCGCGACTCGACCAACCGGCGCACGGATGCGTATGGCGGCAGCATCGACAACCGCACGCGCCTGACCCTGGAAGTGACCGACGCCGTGGTGCAAGTGTGGGGCGCAGCAAGGGTCGGCATCCGTTTGTCGCCCGTCACGCCCGACGCGGGCAACACGCCCGTCGACAGCGATGTGATGGCCACCTATGGCTACCTGATCGAGCAACTGAACCGCCACGCTCTGGCCTACCTGCACTTCGTCGAGGGCGCCACGGCCACCTCGCGCGACGTGCCCGATGGCGTCGATCTCGATGCGCTGCGCGCGCTGTTCACCGGCCCCTACATCGGCAACAACCATTACGACCTGCAGCTGGCGCTGGCGCGCCGCGCCGAAGGCAAGGTCGATGCGGTGGCCTTCGGCCGTCCCTTCATCGCCAACCCGGACCTCGTGGCCCGCCTGCGCCATGGCGTGGCGCTGGCCGTGGCGCCGCGCGCGGCGTATTACGGCGGCGGCGCCGTCGGCTACACCGACTGGCCCGCCAGTCCGACCTGATTTTTTCACCCACCCAAGGAGCGCAACATGAACAACACCACTTATGTGCAGGATTATCAGGCCATCGTCGCCGTGCTGAATCAATACAATGCGGGCGGGGCGCAGGCAGACAGCGGCATCATGCGCCCGGCCTTCAGCAGCGAGGCCACCATTTTCGGCGTCGATGGCGACGATCAACTGACGGGCGGGCCCATCGAAGGCCTGTTCGAAATCATCGACAGCGCCTTTCGTCCATCGCCGCAGGCCAGGGCGGCCATCGTGCGCGTCGATATCGTGGGCACGGCAGCCAGCGCGCGCGTCGATACGGACGACATCTCGGGCTTCCGCTTCACCGACTTTTTCAATTTGCTCAAGGTGCAGGGCGAGTGGACCATCGTCAGCAAGATCTATCACACGCACGCGGGCGCCTGATACTGTATCGTGTGGCGTCCAGTGTATGCGGGAGAAGGAATGAAACTGATACTGATAGGCGCCACGGGCCTCGTGGGGCGCGAAGTGCTGCGCCTGGCGCTGGCTGACGGTCGCGTCACGGCCATCGTCGCGCCCGTGCGCAAACCCTTGCCGGCGCATGCCAAGCTCGATGCGCCGCTCGTCGATTTCGACCGCTTGCCGGCGGACGCGCCCTGGTGGCAGGCGGACGCCGTCATCTGCACGCTGGGCACGACCATGAAGGTGGCGGGCACGCGGCAGGCGTTCCGCAGAGTCGACCACGACTATCCGCTGGCCGCGGCGCGCCTGGCACTGGCGGCCGGCACGCGCACGTATGCGCTCAATTCCGCCGCCGGCGCCAATGCGGCCTTGCGCTTTTTCTACAACCGCGTCAAGGGCGAGCTGGAACGCGACCTGGAAGCGCTGGGGTTTGGCTCGCTCACGCACGTGCGTCCCGGCCTGATCGGCGGCGAGCGCGACGTGGCGCGGGCGGGCGAGGGCGCCGCCTTGCGCCTGCTGCGCGTGCTCGGTCCCGTGCTGCCGCGCCGCTGGCGCATCAATCCCGCGCCACGCATCGCCAGCGCCTTGCTGGCAGCGGCGCTGGCCAGCGCGCCGGGCGTGCACGTCGTCAGCCCGGAGCAGCTGGTTTGAACGCGCCGCCCGTATAATTCCCGATCATCTACTTGCGAGTACAAACAATGCAGACAGTACGTGTTTACCAGGCCGGCGACCGCGATGCCTGCCTGTCCCTTTTCGACGGCAATACGCCGCGTTTTTTCGACCCGTCCGAGCGCGCCAGCTTTGTCGCCTGGCTGGAAAATTCGACACATCCTTATCTGGTCATCGAACGCGACGGGAACATCGTCGCCTGCGGCGGCCATGCGCTCGATGCGAGCGGCACGGTGGCCAGCCTGTGCTGGGGCATGGTGGCGCGGGATCTGCACGGTCAGGGCCTGGGCCACGTGCTGACGCAGGCGCGCCTGGACGCCATCCTCACCGTGCCGGGAGTGGCCAAGGTGAGCATGCATACCAGCCAGCACACGCAGGCCTTTTATGCGCGCTTCGGCTTTGAACCGGTCAAGGTGACGCCGGACGGCTTCGGGCCCGGCATCGACCAGTGGGACATGCTGCTGTCGCTAAATGAACGGGACCACATCGCCGCCGTGCCACTGGAAAAAGCCTACCGGCTGCTCAATCACGGCCCGTCTATTCTCGTTTCGGCGCGCCATGCGGGCATCGACAACGTGATGGCCGCCGCGTGGGCTTGCGCCCTCGATTTCGCGCCGCCCAAACTGACCGTGGTGCTGGACAAGGCCACGCGCACGCGCGCGCTGGTCGAAGGCAGCGGCAGCTTCGTCATCCAGGTGCCGACGGCGGCGCAGTTGCAGCTCACGCATGCGGTGGGCACGCACAGCCTCGATGCGCAGCCCGATAAACTGGCGCGCGCCGGGGTAGGGCTATTCCATCGGGAAGGGTTTGATCTGCCGTTCGTGGCCGGATGCTCGGCCTGGCTGGCTTGCCGGTTGATCCCCGAGCCGCACAATCAGCAGGCATATGATTTGTTCATTGGCGAAGTGGTGGGCGCCTGGGCCGACACGCGCGTGTTCCGCGACGGGCACTGGCATTTCGAGGATGCCGATCCATCGTGGCGCAGCCTGCACTACATTGCCGGCGGGCGCTTTTATGCGATCGGCGAAGCGCTCGACGCGGACAAATGATCAGTCGAGGGCGATGACCCTGTCGTTTGCGCCTGGAATACAGCCGTCGGCGATCGCATCCCAGCCCCGGTGCACCACCACCTGCTTGCCGTCGTGGCAGATTTCCACGCGCTCGCTGGCGGGCAGGCGCTGGCGCGCGAACGCTTCCAGGCTGGCCGGCAGACTCACTTCCAGCTGCATCGTGCCGATGGCTTCCGGCGGGTGGTCGTCCATGTGCACGAGCGGCACGAAGATCGATCCCAGCATCAGCCAGCGCGCACCCACGTCGACGGGGGAGGGCGCATACGGCGCGGCGCGCAGCCAGTCCTGGGCGCGCGCGCGCAAGTCGCCGCCGGCCGCCAGTTCGCCCCAGGCGGCGGCCAGCATTTCCACCACCCATTGATTGCAGTTCTGGTATTTCAAATTGAAGGCGTACGCATTGGCGCTGTAGCGGCCCGCCAGCAACTGCTGCACGCGCACGGGGTCGAGCAGGGCGCGGCGCAGGGGCGGCACGGTTTCGGCCGGCAGTTTCACGAGCGAGATGTAGCCGAGTGACGGATTTTCCGTGCCCATGGCGAAACCGGCCGTGCCCTGGTCGAAGATGCGCGGGCGGCCTTCGTCGCAGGCGTAGTACAGCTGGCGCGCGGACCAGCCGCTGTCATTGTCGTGGCGCCAGGCCAGCGCCGCATGCGAATAGCGGATGCCGAAGCGCGCCAGGTCCAGGCCGGAGCGGCTGATCAGGGCCACGCTGCCTTCGCTGGCGGCCAGTTCTTCGCGCACGACGGCGGCAAAGCGCAATAGCCGGTCCTGTTCCGTGGCAGTGAGTTCCTGTGCGCGGTCGCAAAAGCGCGATGAGGCGAGCGAAGTACCTGCCTGGGCGGCGCCGGCGCCGACGATGGCGCAAACGCCCAGCAGCAGCGCGGGGCGGCGCAGGAGAAAACGGATCAAAGGCTGACGGGACGCGTTGCCATTTCGCCGTACCAGTCGTCGGCCAGCACGAGGAAGAAGGCGGCGCGCGTGTCGTTGCGCGAGAATTCGATGCCGTAGGCGCGGTTTTGCGCATGCACCACGTCGCCCTGCGCCAGTTGCTGCTTGTCGAGCGCCGCTTGCGGCAAGTCCAGCACCAGCGGCGTCGCCGTGGCGTCGGCCTGCATGGTCAGGCGCGTCATGCCGTCGCGGCCCGGCACGGCGGCCACGTCGATGATGCGGTAGGGGCCATTGGCCACCTTGTTGTCGCGCGAGGAGCTGTTGCTCGAACCGTTGAGCGAATCGGAAATGCTGCCGCTCGACTGGGAACCGGCGCTGGAGGCCGAGGAAACAAAGCTGTCGGCGTTGGCGTTGCACGCCATGGTCAGAGCTGCGGCCAGGCCGAGCATGCGTAAGGAGGTAGTCAAGGCAGTTTTCCAGTGGACGTCAATGAAAGCAAGCCGGATCCATTCCGGCCTGCGCAATCATAGCAGATAGGCCATCAGCTGAGCAGTACCTCGATCAGGCCCTTCGCCTCGGCCGACGGCTGCGTGCGCAGCGCCTGCAGCACGGGATCATTTTCCAGGTAGGCTTGCAGCGGCGCGCTGATGGTGATGCCGGCCTGCGGCAGCGGCGAAGGCACGGGCGCCAGCGCCTTGGCCAGCAGCAGGGTGTCGCGCAAGCCCTCGGGCGGCAGCATGATGGTCGAGCCGGGCAAGGTATTGACGGCATCGGCTACCTGCAGCGGCACGCCCAGCTGGCGCATCAGCGCGCGGCCGATCACTTCGAGGGCGGACGCCATCTGCGTTTCCAGGTGGGCGTACAGGCCCGGGGTCTTGTCGGCCTGGGCCAGCAAATAAAAGCCGGCCACTTCATGCACGATGCCGGCGAACAGGGCCGTATCGGCATCCGTGTGCGTGACGGCGCCTGCCAGGCCATGTGCCAGCGCCGCCACGTGCACGGTGTGCGCCCACAGCTGGGTGGCGCGGGCGCGCAAGGCTTCGTCGCGGATGCCCGCGTTCAGCTGGCGGATGACGGCCGCCGTCGCCAGCGCATACAGGTTGCGGTGGCCCAGCCGCTCGACGGCGGCGCGCACGCTGGTGATGGCGGGCGACTGGCCGGGCGCAAACAGGGCCGAATTGGCCAGCGCCACGGCGCGCGCCGACAAGGTCGGTTCGCACAGCAGCAGCCGGCTGATGTCGGCCGAGTGGCAATCGGGATTGGCCAGTTCCTTTTGCAGGAGCAGGGCCGTATTGATGCTGGTGGGAAAGGCCAGGGTTTCCGTTTCGGCGCTGGCCAAAAGTTGCGCCAGGCTGCTGAGCGTGTTGACGTGCATGGGTAGGGGAGCGGGAAGTAGCAATGCTCCCATATTATCAGGCAATGCGGCCTGCATGGCGTCCGCCTGCGGTTTCAGCCATGCGCCTGCGCGGCGGAGCCGAGGGCGGCAACGTCAGGGCAGCAGCAATGCATGCTGGCCAGCCGTATGGAAATCGCGCCACACGCGGTTGATGGTGCTGTCTTCGCGGGCCGCGTACAGGCCGCAATACGGATACAGGCCATCGACGGCGGCGCGGCACACGGCGGCCAAATCCAGCGAACGGTCTTGCACGGCTTGCATGGTCTCCGCGTCGAGCGCCGCGCCGCCCGCTACCTGCGCCCAGCTGCTGTCGAGCACAGCATAAAAATGGGCGCGGGCGGCGGTGAACGCGTCTTTCTTGCCTTGCAGCATGGCCGCCACTTGCGGCACGTCCAGCAGCGGCAAGCCGGCGCGCGCATGGCGGCGGTGGCGCATGCATTCTTCGGCCAATTCCATGAAATGGCTGGCCATGCCGGCCACGTTGGCGGCCAGGGTGGCATACGCTAATGAATAGAATGGATAGCGGTACAGGGGGCCGCCGGCCGTCGCGGCGCTGGCATCGATGGTAAAACCGTGTTCCTTGGCAAGCCACTGGCCGTCGATCCGATAACTGTGCGAGGCGCTGGCGCGCATGCCGATGCTGGTCCACGAGGGCACCAGTTGCACCAGCGCGGCGGGCACGAGGAAGGCGCGGATGCGCGGCTTGCCATCTGCATCGAGCAGCGGCTGGCCATCGCGCTGCAGCCGGGCGTTCAGGGTGAAGTGGGTCGCCATCGGCGCGCCGCTGGCATAGTCCCAGCTGCCCGTGATGCGGTAGCCGTCGCCTTCTTCCTCCGCGTAACCGGTGGCCGCGCCGCTGCCGCCCAGGCAGACGCGGGGTGTGCCGATGATTGCCCGCGCCATGTCGGGCGCGATAAAGCCCGCGAACCAGCCGGCGCCCGCGCACAGGGTCAGTACCCAGCCCATGCTGCCATCGACGGCGGCCACGGCTTCTTCCAGGCGCACCACTTGCGGCAGGGGCAGTTCGGCGCCGCCCGCGCTGCGCGGCGCCAGCATCGTCAGCCAGCCGCGCCGGTGCAGCAGCGCCTGCTGGGCCGGATGCAAAAAGCGGGCCGCGTCGGCCGCCTGGGCATGGCGGGCGATGCGGCGCGCGTCGCGCTCGGAAAGGGAAGCAAGGGCAGCGTGCGGCATGGGCAGAATCCGGCAATGGCGAAGGCGGGCATTTTCGCACAGCGCAGCCATTACAGGGGCGACGGATACCTCGCGTACCCGCTGAAGCGCGCGTGGCGCTTGCGGGCCGGTGCGCGGTTGACATGCGGCCAATCAGGTTGTTTCCAAAAGACAATTTTGCTGGTTACAATATTCATTTCTTTAACGGATGCATGCAATGGATGCCCCAGATTACAGCAAGTACACACAGGCGCAACTCAGGCAGGTATTGATGCGCATCGACGTGACCCGCTACCCCGAGCGGGTGCGGGAAGTCGAGGCGCGCCTGGCGGCGCTGGCTGCTGGCGCAGCCTCAGAACCTGTGGAGGCGGCGTCAGGACCGGCGCCGGTCATTGCTCCCCTGTGGCGCCGGGCTGTGGCTTTCGGCATCGATATGCTGATTCTGGGCCTGGTCGGCATGGCCGCGGGCGCGCTGCTGGAGGCGCAATTTGCCGCGCTGGGCGCCTGGGGACGCTTGCTGGGATTTGTCGTCACGGTGCTGTACTTTGGCGTCACGCAAAGCAGCGTGGGCGGCGGCCAGTCGCCGGGCATGCGGATGCTGGGCTTGCGCGTGGTGACACGCGGCGGCGACATGCCGGGCGTACCGGCCGCATTCTTGCGCGCCAGTATTTTTTGCCTCGCGCATTTCCTGAACGGCGCCGCCATCGACCTGGGTCCCGGACTCGTCTGGCTGAACATGGTCGTGTATATACTCATCGGTGCCTTGCTGTTTGGCATCTTTTACTTGCTGCTATTCAACCGCCGAACGGGGCAATCGCTGCACGACCTGGCCACCGGCGCGCTGGTCGTCAAGGCTGGCCCAGGCCAGGTCGAGCTGACGCTCAGCCCGACCTGGCGCGGCCATGCGGCCGTCGCTGCCGTGGCGTTGGCCGTGCTGTGCGGGGCGGGCACGCTGCTGTCGGAGCGCCTCTTGCCCGGCGTGACACTCGCACCCCTGATCGCCCTGCAGCAAAGCCTTGCGGCCATGCCCGGCATCGACCGCACCAGCGTCGCGCTCGGCAAATATGCGTCGTCTGCTCAGCCTGAGCCGATGCGGCGTCTGGATATCGGCGCCTTCCTGGCCACGCCGTCAAGCGATGCCCCCGCGCTGGCGCGGCGCGTTGCGCAAACGGCAATGCAGCAGTATCCCGAGGCGGCCAGCCAGGACGTGATCGTCGTGACCCTGACGACGGGCTATGACATCGGCATCGCCTCGAGCTGGCGCACGACGCATTTTGCGCACACGCCCGAACAATGGCGCGTGATGCTGGCTAGCGAGGGCCTGGATGATGCCGGTGGCGGTCATAAAACGGTACAGTGACAGGATTAACGTCCATCTCCCTCCCACTTGAAAGCGCATGCGCCATGTCCAACGGTTCTTCCCACCTTCCCGATCCGCACTTCGCTGAACGCGTGCGCGCCAGTTTTGGTTTGCAGAACGCCATGACCTTGATCAAGGCCAGTCTGCCCGTGGTGACGCATGGCAGCACGGAAATCCACGTGCCGCACTGGAGCGGCATCGAGCAGCAGCACGGCTTCGTGCATGGCGGCGTGGTGGGCATGATCGCGGACTCGGCCGCCGGTTACGCGGCCATGACCATGGTGGCTGGCGGCGCGTCCGTGCTGACGGTGGAATACAAGATGAACCTGCTGGTGCCCGCCGATGGCGAGAAACTGATCGCGCGCGGCAAGGTGGTGCGCCCGGGGCGCACCCTGATCGTCACGCAGGCCGAGGTGTTCGCCGTGCGCGATGGCAAGCAAACCCTGTGCGCGCTGATGCAGCAAACCATCATGGTGATGCACGGCAAGTCGGAAAAGACGTGAGCCGTGCAACGGACAGCGGCGCTCTAGCTGCCTTGATCTAGGCTTCCGCTGCCTGCGCCGCCTTGACGCTGTCGCGCTGGGACACTCTTGCCAGGAAGGCTTGCAGATTCGCCAGTGCGGACAAATCCACGCCCACGCCTGGCGCCCAGCCCGTGATGACGAACAGGTAGGCGTCGGCGACCGTGAACGTGTCGCCCGTCAGGTAGTCCTGGCCTTCCAGGCGGCTGTCGACCCACTTGTATTTCTTGCCTAGTTGTTCAACGAACAAGGCCTTGGTGGCAAGGTCGATGCGGGAATCGAACAGGGGACTGAACGATTTATGCAGCTCGGACGTGATGTAGTTCTGCCATTCCAGCACCTTGTAGCGGGCCAGGCTGCCCACGGGCGGCAGCAGGTCCTGCTTGCCGGCCTGTTCGGCGATGTACTGGGCGATGACGGGGCCTTCGCTCAAGGTCGTGCCATCGTCGAGTGCCAGCAGCGGCACCTGGCCTTTGGGGTTGAGTTCGTAGTAATTGCCGCCTTCCTGCGTCTTGTGCTGGCCCAGGTCGACCTTGACCAGGGTGAACGGCGTGCCCGTTTCGCGCAGGAGGATGTGCGGCGCCTGCGAGCAGGCGCCTGGCGAGTAAAAGAGTTTCATGGCGATCCTATCCTTGAACAGATTGGGAAGACGCCACTATAGTCCTGCGCAGGCGGCGGGTAAATGCGTGTTCGCGTCATTTTCAGCACGCCTCGGGTCAACGATTGCGCTGGCTCAAATCATCTAGCACGCGCACCAGCCTGCCATTGGGCACATAGGGCAGCACGACGTCTTCGGCCATGCAAGCCACGCCCAGGCCATCGAGCGCCGAATGGAGCTGCACGGCCATGTTGTTGTAGATCATTTGCCCTTCCATGCGTACTTTCAGTTCCTGCCCATCTTTGGCAAATTCCCAGGCAAACAGGCCGCCCAGGGTGGGCCGGCAGCAGTCTGGCGATGGCCGGCTGCAGGACGGTGAGCGCCGCATGCTCTCCCGCGCTGATGCTGATGTTGTCTACCGGCTTGTCGCGACGCTTACTGAGCAGGGCCAGTTCCGCCTTGATCTCGTCGAAGCGGGGCGCCACCGTGCGCAGCAGCTGTTTGCCCGCTTCCGTGGGCGAGACGCTGCGCGTGGTGCGCACCAGCAGGCGCAAGGCGAGCCGTTCTTCCAGCGCACGCACGGTCTGTATCAAGGCCGACTGTGGCACGCCCAGCTTGGCCGCCGCCCGGATAAAACTGCCTTCGCGGGCCACGGCCACGAAGGCAAGGATGTCGTTGAAGTTGGTCTGTTCCATGCGCATTTTTTATTCATTAGTACTGCTAATAAGTTCATGGCGACTTTAACATTTATCCGCGACATCCTATCGTGCTCGGACAATTGAGTTAGTGAGACATAATGATTAATTGATAAAATTTCTCATAAAGAAAACTTGGCATGCCAGAGATAATTCGATTAGGCGATCCCACTAGCCACGGCGGCAAAGTGCTTGAAGGTTCGGTAACTGATCTTTGCCATGGCAAACCGATTGCATATATGGGGCACAAGGTCATGTGTCCCCGGTGCAAGGGGAGTTACCCGATTATCGAGGGAGTCAATACAACGACGTTGTATGGCCGAGGGGTGGCCGTTGTCGGCATGAAGACCGCGTGCGGTGCGACACTGATCGCAACCCAGTTTACGGATACGGTTGACTGGAGTAGCGGTGCATCCGGTGCACCGAACGCAGCAGAGAATGCAGTTGCAACCATGGCAGCGGGTATTCTCATCAATCAAGCTTTGAGTGGGGTAAAGGAGCTATACGATGAGCAACCTGTGTTCGCCGAACGCCTGGCCTATGGTGTGCCTTACCTGATTGTATTGCCGGATGGCCAGCGCCTTTCTGGTCAGGTCGATGTGGATGGCAAGATGCAGCGGGTAGTTACGGATGGAATTGCCGAGTATGAGGTTTTTTGGGGTGATGAGGCACTGGCCCGTATCGAAGGGGGACCCGCGTGACAAAAGCCGTCAAGCAGCAAGCCAGCGTAAAGACGAATGCGATCAAGGATTCGGTTTACAAGATCAATGCATCAATCATTAAATTCAGTGCCCTCTGGTCCGCCTACGAAAAAGGAAACCCTTGCAACGCCAAGGATGCCAAGGGAGATATTTTGTTTGCGAATCAGTGCGCCATTCGAGTAAGCCACGCGCTAAAGAAAGTCGGGGTCACGTTCAAGTCCTATCCTTCCAAGCGCAAGTGCTGGGTTCATCCGGCTGAAGATCACTGCCTGGCGGCTGCGGAACTTGCCACCTGGCTTGAAAAGCAGCCTTTCCTTGGCTGTGGCAAAGTTGAGGATATTACCGGCAAGGACTGGCGTGACAAGGTGGTTGACCGGACGGGTATTATTTGCTTTGAGGACTATTACACGCCCTCCGGTGGCTCGGGTGCCGATCATATCGACCTTTGGAACGGGAGCCGCATGACGGATCTGACTTCAGGCCTGCGCACGAGCTTCGGCATTGTCATTCCTACCATTTGGTCGGATCTCCGCAAAGCCGGGAAGATTCGCTTTTTCTCAATCAAATGATGAGAACCTTTCTTTATTCCATCCTTGCTTTTGTTATCGCCAGCATCATTGCCTGGGGCGGTCTATTCATATGGAGCGCCATGTTGCTCAAGCTAAAACAAGGCGACAGCTATTGGGACCGCACGCCGTATGCAGCCGATATTTTCTTTCTATGCTGGCTATGTTTTGCGTTCGGGGCGGCGATAGTGGCAGCCTTGCTGAGCCGACGACATGATCAAAGGCTAGCCGGCCCGCAAGGGCGCGAACGGCGGTGAGTGGCTTGCAACACATGTCAACTTGTATTCATTAGTCCTTCTAATAAGTTCATGCGGACTTCAGCATCTATTCATGATAATGCGCCAGCCTTACAGTGGCGGCATGAAAACTGCTCCCGATTTGACTCTCCCCGCTGCGCCGTACAAGGCAGCCATCCTCGCCATCGCCCTGTAAAGCGCCGAGGCTGCCGCCGCCATCCACCGCCAGTACCTGACCTGTCACGTAACTGGCTTGTTTCGATAGCAGGAAGCCGACGGCGGCGGCAATGTCATCGGGCTGTCCCAGCCGCTGCATCGGGATTGTTGCAAGCACCTGGCGTTCCATCTCGCTGCCGACGGGCCGGGTCTTGCGGAACAGTTCCGTTCCCACGGGGCCTGGCGCGACCGCATTGGCCGTCACGCCGTGCTCGGCCAGTTCCAGGGCCCAGGTTCTCGTGCAGCCGACCAGGGCGCTTTTGGCAGCGGAATAGGCGGTACGGTTCACGTTGCCATAGATCGCACGGCTGCAGATATTCACGATACGTCCATAGCGGCGCTGCTTCATCGCCTCCACGAACTGCTGCGTCACCTGGATGGCGGCGCGCACGTTCAGATCGAAGACATTCTGCAACGTGGCAAAGTCGATCTGACCCAGTGGCAGGCCACCAAGGTGCCTGGAAAGTCCACGCCTTCAATATGCCGGGCGATGCCGACGACCCAATGGCCTTGCCGATGCAGCAGGGTGCTGATGGCATAACCGATACCGTGTGTCGCGCCAGTGACGAGAAAAGTACGGGATGTCATGGAGAGGATTTCCTTTGGCCTGAAAATGAACACCTTGGAAGGCTACACTTTTTTGCCGTTGCATGCATCGCTGCCGCAGTGTCGCCGGATTTCGCCGGGCTTGTTTGATCATATTTTTTTACAATTTATCCGCTTTTCGGAGTGCTCCTATATGGCATGTGCCGTGGGGGCCATACACTTCTTTCCGCTACAACACAGTAGCGCTTGCGCGCAAGCATGCTTCCCTGCAGCGTGCCGGACATTCCCGGTTCCCGGATGTCACGGACCGGTTGCAATAGTCAATTGAGCGATTGCTACGCCGCCAAGGCAACAGTCAGTTGCATCCATCAATATATAAAGGTTGCGTTATGCAGATAGCCTATTTACTCAAATCGGCGGTAGCCGTCGCGCTACTGTGGGCGGTGGGCAATCCGGCCTTCGCGATCACCTGCACCTACATGAATGGCATCCGGCCGGCCATGGGCGCCATGCCCTTGCTGGGGTCGGCGATCACCGTCGGGCGCGAGGTGCCGTTGGGCACCGAGGTGTATCGCCAGACATTCAAGGTGGCCAGCGGCCAGGCAGTGAAAGTGGAGTGCCTGTATGCCCCGTTTCAACAGGATACCGAGCTGACGGTTGATGGCGGCTTCCTCTTGGCAAACTGGTCCAGCGGGAAGTATGCGAATAAAGTCTACAGCACCAACCTTCCTGGGCTGGGGATTGCCTTCAACAGTGTGGGCGGTCCGCTGCCCAGACAGTCAAGCAAGACATGGACCGCTTGCACGGCAGGCAAAAACTGCATTCTTCCTTTTGACGGGCCGTCCAATTTTGAACTGCTGCTGATCAAGGTAGGCAAGGTGACGCCCGGGATGCTGAGAGGCGATACGCTGCCGGGCGTCAGCCTGTTCGGTAATTTCGGCGATGCAAGAATGCTTGGGTTCAAGATGGGCATTTCCGGCAACCTTCGGATAGCCTCGAAGACCTGCAGCACGCCCGATGTCGCGGTGCCCATGGGCAAGTATAAAACCAAAGATTTTAGCGGGATCAACAGCGCTACGGGCTGGAAGGATTTTTCCATCAACTTGAATGATTGCCCGGCGTTCTATGGAACAGTGAGCACCACCGCTGTCAGCTGGATATCGCAAAGCGGCACGTCACCGAGCGGCACGGCTGGCGCCGTAAGCCGCGACAATAACAGCCTGCGCTACCGCATCGATCCCGTTCGCACGGCCATCAACGCAGGCAATGGCGTGCTGAGCCTCGACCCCAGTGCTGCAGGCCGTCCTCCCGCCGCCACCGGCATTGGCCTGCAAATAGCCACCCAGGCCGGCAACGCGCTGCCGCTGGCAAACTTGCAGAGCGGCGGCCTGGGCCTGAGTAGCTTCGAAACCAGCTATTCCATTCCCTTGCGGGCACGCTACCTGCAGACGGGCGGCAAGGTAACGTCCGGTCCGGCAAATGCCTCGGCAACGTTTACGATAAGTTATAAATAACTACATTAAGGAAACACCAGGGGCGCGCAGCAGAATGGCTTGTATGCTGACCCTTGCGCCAGTTGCACCAATCAACATAGATAAGGTCGCGTCATGCATATCGGCTCTTTGCTCAAATCCGTGGTGGCTATCGCGCTACTGTGGGCGGTCGCCAATCCGGATTTCGCAATCAGCTGTAGCTTGTAGCTATATGTATGGCATCCAGCCGGCCAAAGGTTCCATGCCTTTTCAGGCATCGGCGATCAGCGTCGGACGCGAGGTGCCGGTGGGCACGGAGGTGTATCGCCAGACATACAGGGCGCGGTCCGGCCAGACTGTGACACTCGACTGCCTGTATGCTCCGTTCCAGATGTTTACCGAGCTGACGGTGGATACCAGCTCCGCCCTGGCCGCCTGGTCCACCGGGAAGTATGCCAATAAAGTCTACAAAACCAGCATTGAGGGGCTGGGGGTTGTTTTCAACAGTACCGGCGGTCTGCTGCCCAGACGGACATCTTCGCAGCCGAGCACTTGCACGCCGGGCTATCGCTGCATTATTCCTTTTGCCGATTCGAACACCAATACCGGGCCGGCCAATTTTGAATTGATATTGATTAAGATTGGGGCTGTCACACCCGGGGTGCTGAGCGGCAGCTCCTTGCCGATCGTCAGTTTGTTCGGCAATTTCGGCGATGCCAGAATGCTGGGCTTCCAGATGGGCATCTCCGGCAACCTGCAGATAGTCTCGAGGACCTGCAGTACGCCGGATGTCACGGTGCCCATGGGCACGTATAAATCCAAGGATTTTACCGGGATCAACAGCTCCAGCGGCTGGAAGGATTTTGCCATACGCCTCAACGATTGCCCGGCGTTCCATGGAACAGTTGGCAAGACCGCTGCAAGCTGGCTGTCGGACAGCGGCAACTCGCCGGGCGGCACGGGAACGAAGGGCGTGCGTGAAATGAACAGCCTGCGCTACCGCATCGACCCCGTGCGCACGGCCATCAGCCTCGGCAACGGCGTACTGAGCCTCGATCCCAGCGCCCCCGGCCGTCCTTCCGCCGCCACCGGCATTGGCTTGCAGATAGCCACCCAGGCCACTAGTACGCTGTCCTTGGCAAGCCTGGAGAGCAGCGGCCTGATTTTGAGCTTCTTCGAACGCAGCTATTCCATCCCCCTGCGCGCCCGCTACCTGCAGACCGGCAGCAGGGTGACGCCGGGCCCGGCAAACGCCTCGGCGACATTCACGATCAGTTATGACTAGGCTGGTGCGAGAGGTCGATCGAACAAAAAGGCGGGGTATCGCTCGCCGCCTGAAGGCGTGCGGAATGGACGCTGGCGCTCGGCTATAATCCGGGCACGTTGGCAAGTGTTGCGCAACGTCATCACGGAGCCGCACATGCACAAACTGATTTCTGAACTGAACCGCCTGTATCTGTTCGATGAGCAACAGCAATATGTCGAGGCCGACGGTGGCGCGCTGCCGCTGACGCCGGCCGTGCTGGCGCGTCATCTGTCGGGCGAGCAGACGGTGGCGGTGCGCCTGGTCAGCGAGCACGGCCTGGCACGCGCGCTGCTGCTGGAGTTTGGCGGCAAGGGCGGCGGCGAGGCGCACTGGAGCGCGCTGTGCACGATCGCCAATGCCGTGCAGCACGAGCTGGACTTGCCGGCGCCCGCCGTCAGCATCTCGGGCAGTGCATTCCAGCTGTGGCTGTCGCTGGCCACGCCCGTTCCCGTCGTCCAGGCGCGCCAGTTCGTCCAATTGCTGCGCTCGACTTTCCTGCCAGCATCGACCGACATCCTCGCCATCGCGCCGCCAGACTACGTGGAACAGGCGGCGCTGCCGCCCGCGTTGCAGCCGACGGGCAAGTGGGCCGCCTTCATCCACCCCAGCATGGGCGCCGCCTTCGTCGACGAACCGAGCCTGGACATGCCGCCGCCGCCCGCCGCCCAGCTGGGTTTCCTGGAAGGCTTGCGCAGCATCAACCCGGGACAGTTCGCCCAGGCGCTGGCGAAGTTGCAGGGCCATGCGGGGTTGCTTGACGCCGCGCCCGCTCCCGTCGCCGTCCCATTGCCAGCGCCAATGCCCCAGTCACCGACGCAGCCGGGCCTGCTGTTGCAGGACGCCAGCCTGGAAGACATCGTGCGCTGGCTGCACGCGCGCAACATCGAGCCGACCTTCCGGCACCGGCTGCCGTAATCCCGCGCCAGCCTGCGTGGTGGCGCATGGCTCGCTGCTCGCGCAAACCAGCCCCACTCACGCCGGCTGATGCAACGCCGTCACCAGCAAGGCGCAAAAGGCGTCGCGCGCCGCGTCCGCTTGCTTGTCGGCCACCCGCAGCAGGCTGGCGACCTGGGGCAGGGGCGCGATGTGCTCCAGCTCGGGGCAGCGCCGCACGCTATTGTTCAGGCTGTATTCATTCAGGATGCCCACGCCCAGTCCGGCGGCGATGGCCGTCAGCATGCCGGCGATGGACGGGCATTCCAGGGCCACGCTCCAGGCCATGCCCGCCGCGTTCAACTTTTCCTCGGCCAGGCGGCGATAAAAACAGTCCGGCCCGTAACTGATGAGCTTGACTTGCTGGCCGGACAGGTGCTGGCCCGCCAGCGGGGCGCACCAGTGCAGTTTTTCCAGCCACAGCAGCCTGTCGGCGGGCGCCGCCAGGCCGGCAAAATCCTGGTGCAGGATGATATCGAGTTCGCCGCCGGCACAGAGCTGGCGCAGAAGCTGGCTTTGCGCGATCACCAGCTGCACCTCCACCTGCGGATGCTGGTGCGCAAACAGCGCGATGACACGGCACACTTCCGGCAGGGATACCTGTTCCGCTACGCCGATGCGCAGCTGGCCGCGCATGGCGGACGGCGAAAAGCAGGCGACGGCCTCATCGTGCGCATCCACGATCCTGGCCGCATGCTGCAGCAGCAAGGCGCCCTGGTCCGTCAAGTCCAGCGTCTTGCCGCCGCGCAGCAGCAACAGGCATCCCAACTGCTGCTCCAGCCGCTTGATTTTCCAGCTGACGGCGGACTGGCTCAGATGAAGCAGGGTGGCGGCCTGGCTCATATTGCCCGTTTGCGCCACGGTCCTGAAGACCCGCAGCGCGTCGACGGAAAGGCGCATATTCATGTTGGTCATGACAAAAGTTGATGGCAAGGCGAGAAGAATGTCACTTGTGTCATGTTCAGTCAATGCTTAGTCTGCAGTATTGAACCATGAGGACAACGATGAATGTACCTCCGCCATTGCTGAACGGCCAAGCCCTGATCAACGGCTGCCGCATCGCCACGGGCATCCATGGCGCCGGCACGCCGCTGGTGCTGGTGCACGGCACGCCCGCCCATTCCATCATCTGGCGCGAACTGGTGCCGCTGTTCGTGCGTGCAGGTTTCCAGGTGCGCCTGTATGACTTGCTGGGGTTTGGCGCATCGGAACGGCCGCTCCACGCCGATACTTCCGTGGCCGCCCAGGCCGGCATTTTGCTGGCGCTGCTCGACCACTGGCAGTTGCCAAGGACCCATTTGTTCGGCCACGATATCGGCGGCGCCATTGCGCTGCGGCTGGCCTTCGAGCATGCGCCGCGCCTGCACAGCCTGACCCTGGCCGATATTCCCAGCTATGACTCGTGGCCGTCGCCCACCTGGAAGGACATGCGCGACAACCATGCGCACCATGCGCTGCAAACGGACAGCGTCCACCGCAGCGCCATGGCGCGCCAGCTGAAGATGGCCGTCTTCCACAAGGAGCGCATGCGTGACGAACTCCTGGAGCGCTACCTGGCACCGCTGTGCGGCGTGGTGGGACAGCCATCGTTTTACCAGCACCAGGTGGCGCATTACAACGCTTGCTATACCATGGACTTTGCGCAGGAATTGCCGCGGCTGCGGCTGCCGGTGCAACTACTCTGGGGCGTGGAAGACGAGTGGCAGCCGGTGGCGTATGCGCGGCGCCTGCAGCGCGATATTCCTGGCGCCGCGGTGCACCTGTATGAGCAGGCCGGGCATTTCCTGATGGAAGATGCGCCGCTGCCGGTTGCCGCCCAAGTCATTGAATTCATTCAAAACATTGAAAGGAACTAGGCCATGCAATTGATTGGAATGCTCGATTCACCCTACGTCCGGCGCGTCGCCATCTGCCTGAAAGTACTGGGGCTGGAATGTGAACACCGGAGCCTGTCGGTATTTTCCGATTTCGATATGTTCAGGAAAATCAATCCGGCCGTCAAGGTGCCGACCCTGGTCACGGATGACGGGCAGGTGCTGATGGATTCCACCCTGATCATCGGCTATCTGGAAGAACTGGCCGTGGGCGCGCCCCGCATCCGGCCGGCACCGGGCCCGGCCCGCTTGCGTGCGCTGTGCCAGACGGCGCTGGCCCTGGCGGCCTGCGAAAAAGCCGTGCAGATCGTGTATGAGCGGCGCCTGCGGCCGCCGGAGAAACAGCACCAGCCCTGGCTGGACAGAGTCCAGCTGCAATTGCATGGCGCCTGGCAAGAGCTGGAAGCGTCCGTGCGGCACGACACGCCCGTTGGCCTGGGCGTCGCCGGCATCAGCATCGCGGTGGCCTGGAGCTTTACGCAGTCCATGCTGCCCGATGTGCTGCCGGCGGGCGAGTATCCTGCCGTGGCCGGGTTTGCGGCCCTGGCGGAACAGCAAGCGGTGTTTGTTGCCACGCCCATGGCTTGACGCTGTTCAAGGCGATGGCGCCGCACCCTGCGCGCGCAGCCATTCGAATACTTGCAAGACAATTTCCGAGCGCGGCTGCCCGGCCACTGCCGACAGCCACCAGGTGGCGCCGGGCACGCGTGGATAATCGGGCAGCACGTGCAACTGGCCGCGCGCCAGGCTGGCATCGGCCAGCAGACGCGGCAGGCAGGCGATGCCGCGTCCATCCAGGGTGGCGTCGAGCAACAGGCGCGCATCGTCATAAATGGCCCGCTTGCGAAAGCGCGCCAGCGGACCGAGGAACAGGGGCGCCGTGGCGTCGCCCGTCAAGCTTTCTTCCAGGCACACCAGATCCGCGTGCAGGTGATGCGCATCCTGCGGCACGCCGGCCAGCCGCGCCGCCACTTCGCTGTTGGCCACCAGCAGCCATTCATCGTGCAGCAAGGGGATTTCCTGCAAGTCCGGCTGCAGCATGGGGCGCTCGCCGATGGCAATGTCAACGTCGATCTCATCGACGAAACGGGCGCTTTCATCGACCGACAATAGCAAACACAGCTCGGGCAGCTGCGCTTCGAGCGCGCGCAGCCGCGGCTGCAGCCAGCCGTGCAGCACGGGCGCCGGGCACACCAGCACGACAAGGCCCGGGTCGAGATAGGTGGCGATGCGCCCCAGGCCGCTGCGCAGCACGGTCATCGAGCGCTGCACGCTGCGCAGCAGCACTTCGCCGGCCACCGTCAGTTCCACCCCCCGTCCCGCGCGGCGGAACAGCGGCTGCTTGACTTGCTCTTCCAGCAATTGCACCTGGTGGCTGATGGCCGACTGCGTCACGTGCAGCTCGTCGGCCGCGCGCGAGAAATTGCCGTGGCGGGCGGCCGCCTCAAAACCCATCAACAATTTCAGCGAAGGAATGCGATGTTCTGACATATGAGAAAAGTTAATGAATTAAGGTAAATCATATCATTTGTTTTCATGCCTTGATCGATCCACAATGTCGTTTATGCCAATTGGCCTGTTGATAAGGAGGAATCATGAACACACGTCGATATTTCTTGCGCCATTGCATGCTGAATAGCAGCACGCTGGCCATGGGCGGCTTGCTGGCCGGTTGCGGCGGTGGAGCGGAAGCGCGCTCCATTGCGCCATTGCCACCGATTAATAGCGGCGCCGACGTTCAACAGGCCGATGGCTGGCGCATGCCCGACGAAAGCGAGCGCCACGCTGCCACGTGGATGGCTTTCGGCGCGAATGACGAGGTGTGGGGCAAGCGCCTGAAGGCGGGCGCGCAGGCGGACCTGGCGCGCATTGCGCGGGCAATCGCCAGCGTCGAACCCGTGCACATGCTGGTCAACGAGGAAGACTATGACGTGGCGGCGCGCCTGTGCGACAACAAGGTCAAGCTGCTGGTGCAGCCCATCGACGACCTGTGGATGCGCGACACGGGGCCCGTCTTCGTCAAACACGCGGGCGGGGCGCTGGCCGGCGTGAATTTCAATTTCAATGGCTGGGGCGGAAAACAAGACCATGGCGACGATGCGCTGGTGGCGCCTTTCGTGGCCGGGCGCGCCGGTGCTGCCGTGCTGGAAAGCAGCCTGGTGCTGGAAGGGGGCGGCATCGAAGTCGATGGCCAGGGCACGGCCATCATCACGGAAAGCTGCGTGCTGAACGCGAACCGCAATCCCGGCGTCGGCAAGGCGCGCTGCGAGCTGGAACTGCGCCGGCTGCTGGGCATCGAGAAAGTCATCTGGCTGCCCGGTATTGCCGGCCAGGATATCACCGATGGCCACACGGATTTTTATGCCCGCTTCTGCGCCCCCGGCGTAGTGGCGGCCGGCTTTGAAAACGACCCGACGTCGCCCGAGCGCGCCGTCACCCAGCGCCACCTCGACATCCTGCGCAAGGCCACGGATGCGCGCGGCCGTCCGCTGCAGGTGGTGGTCCTGCCCGGCCCGGCTTATGTGCGCCCCCGCTATGAAAACCAGGACTTCGCCGCCGGTTACATCAATTTCTATGTCTGCAACGGCGCCGTGCTATGCCCGGAATTTGGCGATGCGGCAGCCGACCGCAACACCAAAGCCATCCTGCGCGAACAATTTCCCGGGCGTGACATCGTGCAGTTGAACATCGATGCCATCGCGGCCGGTGGTGGCGGCATTCACTGCACCACGCAGCAGCAGCAGGCCTAGGCGTGGATAGGGCGCGCGAAATTTGCTACTTTCCTGAAAGCACGTCTGGTGTAAGATTTGCCAGCCGGCGCCGGTGCGCGCTTACAGGAATGGGAAGAAAATGAATAGTTGGTCTCCTCGTACGGTCCGCGGACTGATTTTTTTTGTTATCGGCATGTGTGCTTTTAAATTGCAGCCGGTGATGACCGCAGCCTTGGCAAGTTCATTGTTCTGGTCCGGTTTCTCGCGAGCCGGATTGAGCCTGGTCGGCATGGTCAGCCTGGCAGTTGGCGTTTATTTACTGGCGACGCGGTATAAAAAATAAGCCGGGCGGCCGTGAAAGGTGAAGCTTGGCCGAACTGCAGGATGAAGCTTGACGCATACGGTTTTTTCATGCCGGATATGCACCTGCACCGATTTGGCGGAGGCCTCACACCGCCATTTCCCTGGCCAGTGTCAACACCAGTTCCTCCGCCCCCATTTCCCGCGCCAGCGGCGCGCCCTGGCCAGCCCATTGCGCGGCAAATTCGCTGTTGCCGTGCTGGCTGGCCAGCGCGTTCAGTTGCTTGGCGGCATCGTAGGCGACGGGGTAGTCGGCTAGTGGCGGGCTGCCCGGCGCCTCGCCATACTCGATCAAGCGGTTCACCATGCCGCGCGCGAGGCGGCCCGAGAGCACGCTGGTCAGGCGCGTGGCCGATGCCCGCTCGCTTTTTAGGTTGGCGCGGTAGCCGGCATTGGCCGACGATTCCGGGCATAGCACGAAGGCCGTGCCCAGCTGCGCGGCTGCCGCGCCCAGGTCCAGCGCGGCGCGGATGCCTTGCCCATCCATGATGCCGCCGGCGGCGATCAGGGGCAGGGCGGTGCGGTCCGCCAGCAGGCGCAGCAGCACGCTGGTGCTGTGGCGTTCGTCCGGCGCTTGCGGGTCGAACACGCCGCGATGGCCGCCCGCTTCCACGCCTTGCGCCACGATGGCGTCGACGCCGGCCTGTTCGATCAGCAACGCCTCGCGCGGATTGGTGGCCGTGGCCATGGTGTAGATGCCGGCCTGGCGCAGGGCCTGGACTTGCTGCGGCGTCGGCAAGCCGAAATGGAAGCTGACGACGGCGGGCCGCTGTTCCAGCAACAGATCGAATGCCGCGTCATTGCCGATGAACGTTGCGTAGATTTCGTCGAGTTCCACGGGCACGCTTGCCCCCAGCTCCGCGAACAGGGGCGCCAGATGGGCCAGCCAGGCGGCTTCGCGCCGCGCATCCCGCACGGCCGGCGCATGGCAAAACACATTCACATTGAAGGGACGGTCCGTCAGCGCGCGCGTGTCGGCTATCACCTGGCGCGCCTGCGCCACCGTGCCCGCGCCGATGGCCAGCGAACCGAGGCCGCCCGCGTTCGAGACGGCGGCGGCCATGCGCGGTGTGGAGACGCCCGCCATCGGCGCCTGGATGATGGGCAGTTGCAAGCCGAGACGGTCGAGGAAGGGCTGGATTGAAGTCATGATGTTTCCTTCATGAAGTTGAGGATGCTGCATTCAATTCGTATTTTGAGAATATAATAGCATAATCATTTTCAAATGGAGAATACGATGGAGTTGGAATCATTGCGGATTTTTTGCTCTGTTGCCAGTGAGCTGAGCGTGACCCAGGCCGCCGCCAGGCTGGGCCGCGCGCCGTCCAGCGTCACCACGCGCCTCCAGCAGCTGGAAGCCGATATCGGCGCGGAACTGTTCGTGCGCACCAATAAACGCATGGCCCTGACGGCGGCCGGCGAGCGCTTTCTCGAGTATGCGCAGCGTTTGCTGGCGCTGGCGGAAGAAGCGCGGCACGTCGTCACGGGCGGGCGCGAGGGCGGCACCTTGCGCGTCGGCAGCATGGAAAGCACGGCGGCCAGCCGCTTGCCGGCCCTGCTGGCCGCATATCACGCCCGCCATCCGGCCACGCGCCTGGCGCTGAGCACGGGGCCGTCGCGCCCCCTGATCGAGCAGGTGCGCACGGGCTTGCTCGACTGCGCTTTCGTGGCTTTGCCGCCCGCGTTCGGCGGCGCCGCCGCATTGGAAGAGCTGGGCCTGGCATCGATGCCCGTGTGGCGTGAGGAACTGTGTTTGCTGCTGCCGGCCAGCGAAGGGCAGGCGCGCCGCGCTGCGGACGTGCGCACGCGCTCGCTGGCGGCGTTTCCGCAGGGCTGCACCTATCGCGGCATCGCCGAAGAGCTGCTGGGCGTGGCCGGCAGCACGCAGTGGCGGGTGCAGGAGCTGAGTTCATATCACACCATGATCGCCTGCGTGGCGGCCGGCGCCTGCGTGACCCTGCTACCGGCCAGCGTGCTGGCGCTGTCGGACGCACCCGCCACTTTGACAACCTTGCCCGCAGGGCAGATTGACACCGTGCTGGTGTGGCGCGCCGGATTCGACGTGCCTGCCTTTCAGCATTTGCTGGTGCAGCTCGCCGAGGCGCCGTGAGCGCGCCGACCAGGCTGCGCGCGGCCATCGCCGCGGCAACCATCCTCGCCATCGGCATGGGCTTTGGCCGCTTCGCCTTCACGGCCATCTACCCGCATATGGTGGGGGAAGGCGTGTTGAGCTTGCGCGACGGCAGCCTGGCCGCCTCGGCCAACTATGCCGGTTACTTGCTGGGCGCCATCCTGGCCATGCGCGCGCGGGCGCACAACGCGCACCGGCTGTGCCTGTGGTCGGTGGCGGGCACGGCCATCTGCCTGGGCGTGCTGGCCTTGACTATGCCCGTCTGGCTCATCGTGACGGTGCGCGGCGTGGCGGGCGTCTTCAGCGCCCTGGCCATGGTGGCCGCCTCGCTGTGGCTGTTGGTCCAGCGCGGACATGGTCGCGGCGCGCCGCTGCTGTACGCGGGCGTGGGCGCCGGCATCGCCGTGTCGGCCGAATTGCTGGTGCTGGCGTCGCACCTGGGCTGGCACAGCGCCGGCATGTGGCTGCTGCTGGCCGGCGTCACCGTGCTGGCGGGGCTGGCGGCCGCACCCGCCATTGCCGCCAGCGGCCAGCCGGCGCCGGATGCGCCGGATGCGCCGGCGCAAGTTGGCGCCACCGCGCTGGCGCCCGTGGCGCCGTGGCCGCTGGTGCTGATCTACGGACTGGCGGGACTCGGCTACATCGTCACGGCCACGTATTTGCCCGTGCTGGTCGGCGCGGCCTTGCCCGGGCTCAATTCCGCCCACGTGTGGGCCGTCTTCGGCCTCGGTGCGGCGCCCTCGTGTTTCCTGTGGCACCGCCTGCACGAGAGGCTTGGCACGCGCCAGGTGCTCAGGCTGAACTTGCTGCTGCAGGCGCTGGGCGTGGCCTTGCCCGTGCTGGCGCCCTCGGCCGCCGGTTATCTGCTCAGCGCCATTCTCGTCGGCGGCACGTTTGTCGGCACGGTGACCATCGCCATGCCTGCCGCGCAGTGGGCCGCAGTCAAGGCCGGCAGCAACATGATGGCCATCATGACGGTGGTGTACGGCATCGGCCAGATCCTCGGCCCCGTGCTGGCCGGCAGCCTGTATGCGCAGTCGCATAGTTTCAATAATGCATTATTGGCGGCGGCTGGCGCGCTGCTGCTGGCGATTGTCGTCAGCCTGCGGCTGTAAGCCGCCGCTTTAAATGCTCGCTGGGAATTTTAGGACTGTTCTGATTTCGGTCAAGAAAGTCTGTCGCTACACTTCAAGTCATCACCGGTTCGCGCCAGCCGCCATGCGCATGGCGCGGCCGGTTCCTGACCTTCCATATTGAAAGTAGCAGCTATGACAAAGCAAATACAGCAGCATCCCCCACGCGTGACGGGATTACGCAACCGGCTTCCTCTGAATGCCGCAAGCGGTTTTCGCAATGCCGATCTGCTCGATGTGCTCATCGATTTTCTGGGCTTGAAGAACGATGCGGCCCTGGGGCGCGAATTGCAGGTATCGGCGCCCATCCTTTCCAAAATCAGACATGGTTCGCTGCCAGTGAGCGCCGCCATCCTCATACGCATGCACGAAGTGAGCCGCTTGAGTATTCAAGAGCTGCGGGCATGCATGGGCGATCATCGCACGCGTTTCGGCATGCCCGATGACGAGGACAGCAATTAAGAGGTTTGCCGCCCGTCATTTTCTGGCATCCCCACTCTTTGTCCACCCATGCGTCTTAACCCAAGGAAAACTTCCGTGAAAACCATCAGCTCCCCTGTGCGTAGCGAATTTCATTGCCTGCGCGTGCTGACCTTGACGCCTGATACGGACAAGAGTGGTGCCCGATGGCTGGGCACGATGCTGAGTGCCATCAATGTCGCAGACGTGAAAAGTATCAATTCCTTGAGCTTGATTCCCTCGCTGTTGCGCGAAGGGAAGGTTGACGTGATCGTCGCGGATGTCGAACATGGTGGCCTGATGGTGCCGACCTTGCTCAAGACGCTCGATGCGGCCAACCCGCTGGCGCGTTTTCCGCATGTGCTGTGGGTCGGCCAGCCGACACTGCTCAATTTGCTGCATGGGCAAGCCGCGGCGATGCTGGAAAAACCGGCGGTTGCTCGCATCGGCGGCCTGTCCGTGTCGGCATTATTGGCGCATGCCCGGCTGGCGCATCGCGCCGGCATCAATGTCGGCATGGTCTACGGTGGAGGTAATGCCGCGTTTGCCGAGGCCTTGCGCGCTTTGCTGCTGGTCCCGTCGATCAAGCGGCAGGCAGGCAGTTTTGCGCCACCCGACGGTCCGACGGAAGCCGATGTGATCGAAGCGTTGACGACAGGCAAGAATCTGCGCGTGATGCTGCAGCCGCAGTACGATTTGCGTACCAGGCGCATCATCGGCGCCGAGGCGCTGCTGCGCTGGAACCATCCCGGCGTTGGCGAAGTGCCGCCATCGGTGCTGATTCCCATGGTCAACCGCCTGGGCCTGCACTTGCTGTTGTTCAGCTTTATCGAGACGCGCGTGATCGACGTTCTGCTGGTGCTCAAGAGCCGCCAGGTGACCTTGCCCATTGCCCTGAATGCTTCTGCCGAAACCGTGTGTACGCCAGGTCTGGCGCAGCGGCTGGCTGAAAAGATGCAGCGGGCTGGCGTACCGCCGCAATTGCTGAAAATTGAATTGACTGGCGATCTGCCGGTCGACGATGAACTGTTGCTGTCCGCCTCGCTCAATACGCTGCGCGCGAAAGGGTTTCCCGTTTCGCTTGATGATTTTGGGCAGGGTTCATCGACCCTGAATCTGCTGGCAAAGATGACCTTTGACGAGGTCAAGATCGATGGCGCGTTTGTGCGCGACATGAAAACCAGTGCCTCCGCGCAGGCCGTGATTACCGCGACGGTCAATCTGGCACGTCTGATGAATCTGAAAGTGGTGGCGGAAGGGATCGAAGACGCATCGTGCATCGAGGCGCTGTGCCAGCTTGGCTGCCCCACGGGGCAAGGCTATGCATTGGCGCGCCCCATGGAGTTGCGCGATTTTTTTGCCAGCGTCAGCAATAAATAATGCGTGCCTTCGCTAATGCAATAAAAGTAACTTTATTGTGATGTGAGTCTGAAGGCGGGTAAATCGAAGCATTTTTGTTGCACAGGAGCACCTATGTTAATAAACTGCATCTCGTATGGTGGTGGTGGCGTAAATAGGAGTAATCTCATCAAAAGAAACTTTTTTCATACAGCGTCCGGTCCTTGCCCATGCCTATGAAACGCTTACGTATTGCCTTGCTCGACGATCACGCCGTGGTGCGGCACGGTCTCGTCGCCCGCCTCTCGGCCGAACAGGATATCGACGTCGTGGGTGCCTACAGTACCAGCCGGGAGCTGATCGCGGGCTTGCTCGCGGCCCCAGCCGACGTCATTTTGCTCGACTATGCGCTGGGTCCGGACGAACTCGATGGCGTGTCGTTGATCCGTGCGCTGCGGGCCAAATTCCCCGATTGCCCCATCCTCGTGTTGTCCACGCATCATGAGCCGGCCACGGTGGCGCTGGCCTTGCGCGTCGGCGCCCGCGGTTTTGCCGGCAAGGGCGAGGAAATGTCGGAACTGGTCAAGGCGCTGCGCAAGGTGGTGTCGGGCGCCGTGTACCTGAGCGCCGAGATGTCCTATCGGGTGGCGGAGGCGAGCACCACCTTTGATGCGCGAGAGGGTGAGGACGGCGCGGATGCGCTGCTGCTGGGGGCGGCGCTGTCGGCGCGCGAGCGCGAGGTGATCCGCTGTTATCTGGCGGGGATGACGGTGACGGAAATCGCCGAAAAATTCAAGCGCAGCATCAAGACCATCAGCTCGCAAAAGACCACCGCCTTCCGCAAGCTCGGCGTCACGTCGAATAATGAACTATTCAAGATCAGGCATACCATAGGCGAAGCATGAGGCGCTGGCGAGCCGGCATCGCCGCTTTCCTGCTGGCCGTTTGCTGCATGGCGGCGCAGGGGCAGGAAAGGGCGCACGCGCTCAACGCCGCGGAGCAAGCCTGGGTGCGCGCGCATCCCGTGTTGAAGCTGGGCCTGCTGCAAAACCGGCCACCGTTCGAATCTATCCAGCGTGGCGCTATCGGGGTTGGCATCGGCCCCGATTACATCAAAATCATTGAGCGGCATAGCGGCCTGGACTTTGACATCGTGACCTTGGCCGAAACGGACAACGGCCTGGCCGCGTTGCGTGAAGGACGGGTCGATTGCCTGCCTGCGGTGCGCAGCATCGGCACACCGCCGCAAGTGCCCGGCATCAGCTACAGCTTGCCCTACCTCTCGACCACGGCTATCGCCGCCACGCGTGAGCAGGGTGAGCCTGGTGCCGATGGCATCGCATTCGATGGCAAGACCGTGGCGCTGCCGGCCGCGGAAGCTGGCCTGTTCGGTCCCTTCCTGCGTGAACGCCACGACGGCATGCGCATCGTTGTCAGCCCCACCATGCGCCAGGCGCTGGCGCTGCTGTCGAAAGGCGGCGCCGACGTCGCCATCGGCAGCAAGGCGCAGTTATTGCCGGGATTGATGCGCGAGGAAGGCGCGGACCTGCATTTTACGGAACTGCCCGTGGCGATGACGTCCGACGTGCGCATGGCGCTGCGCGATAGCGATCCCTTGCTGGTATCGATCATGAACAAGTCGCTGGCCGCGATGACCCCGGCCCAGATCCGGCTGGTACGCCAGGATTGGCTGGGAGCACCGGGCGATGATCACTCGGGCATGCTGTTCTCCGCGGACCACTTTGGCGAACATGTGGGCCTGGCTGTCGCCTTGCTGCTGATCCTGGCGGGCCTGGCGTACCAGGCCTACAGCGCGCACCGGCGTGCCTTGCGCAACGAGCGCAGGGCGGCCATGTTCCTGGCCGTGATGAGCCATGAAATCCGCTCGCCCATGAATGCCGTGCTGGCCGCCGTGGAATTGCTGCGCTCCACGCCCATGAATGCGGAGCAGCGTCACTTTGTCGACCTGGCCAGCAACGGCGGAAATATCCTGCTGCGCTTGCTCGACGACGTGCTCGATGTTTCCAAGCTGGAGGCGGGACAACTGACGCTCAGCCTCGATGCGGTCGATGTCGCAGCCCTGGCCAACGACGTGGCGGCCCTGCAGCAGCTGCGGGCGCGGGAGAAGGGCATTACGCTCGATGTAGTGCTGCCCGTGGCGGTGCCGCTGCTGATGCTGGACGAGGCCAGGCTGTTGCAGGTGCTGCACAACCTGGTCTCGAACGCCATCAAATTTACGGCAAGCGGCGGCGTCGAGATACAGATTGCCATGCTGGACGACGGGCAGGGCCAGGCGCGCCTGGAAATTGCCGTTGCCGATACGGGCATTGGCATAGCCGCCGCCACGCAGGCGAGCCTGTTCCGGCCGTATGTGCAGGTGGAGGGTACCTACAAGCGTTCGGGCGGCACCGGACTCGGGCTAGTCATTTGCCGCGAACTGGTCAATCTGATGCATGGCACGATCACCATCGACAGCGAGATGGGCAAGGGAACGCGCATGGTGGTCTCGCTGACTGCGGACGCGGCGCCGGGCACCTCCCTGGTGGCCGCCGCGGCGGCGCCCCGGCCCGCCCCGGTGGGCGGCACGGCGGCGCAGCGCCTGTCGATTCTGGTGGTCGAGGATGTGCCGGCCAACCAGGCCGTGCTGCGGGCCCAGCTTGCCAGCCTGGGCTGCGATGCGGACATCGCCGAGAATGGCGCCAGGGCACTGGCCTGCTTCAGCCTGCGCGAATATGACCTGGTGCTGATGGATTGCGACTTGCCCGACATCGACGGCTACAGCCTGACGGCCGAATGGCGCAAGCGCGAAGCGGACCTTGAACAGGCGCGCTGCCCGGTCATCGCGATTTCCGCTTCGACGGGCGCGGATCATGCGGAACGCTGCTTCGAGGCAGGCATGGATGGCATATTGAGCAAGCCGATCCGGTTGGCGAAACTGCAGGATATCGTCGAACTGTGGTGCGACGTGGCCTTGGCGCTGCATGCGCCGCCGATGGAAACCCTGGCGGTATTCGATATGCCGCAGGTGCGCGCAGCGTTCGCCAACGATATGGGCGAGTTGCTGCAGGCCATGGCCATGCACGAACGCGATGCCGCCTTGCGTGCCGCGCATCGCCTGCATGGCGCCGCCCTGGCCATGCAATGGACGCAGATGGCGCAGCCGGCAGGGCAGCTCGAGAGCCTGTTGCGCAACGCGGAAACACTCAGTGATGCGCGCTGCAGCCAACTCCTGCAGGAACTGGTGGTAGCCTGGCGTAGCGCGCCCAGCATTGATTTCAGTTGAAAGGGAGAACATGTTTCTTGGCATAAACAAGAATAAAAGAGCGGCCATGGGGATGCTGGCGTTGATGTTGCCTACCACCTTGCTGTTTATGGCACTGTCGGGCAAAGATCCGGCGCTACTGCCACTAGCATCCCAGCCCTTGCCGTTCGGCCTGCCTGACACACTTGGCAATCTCCCGATAGCCGCAGTGATCTTGTATTCCAGCATGGGTTTGACGGGGCTGGCCCTGGCACTGCTGCCGGCAACCTTGTCGCGCAAGAAAACCTTGCTGGGTGGTTTCCTGCTGCTTTTGGTGGCTGCGCTGATGGGCCTTTTTTCCAGCTCGCCATTCGAGCTGTGCTGTTGGAGCTTTTTGGGTGGCATAGGATGTACCATGAATGTCTGTGCTTGGATCAGTATAGGAGCCACTTACTTTCCGCGTCATTGCGCGCTGGTGGTAGGCCTCATGCACTGTCTTGCCGTGGCCACCAGCATCGTCGCTACCCGCCTTTCCGCAATTCACCTTGCTGTCAGTGAGCAAGGGCGAGTACCGCTGCTACCTGCCCTGGCCGGCACGCTGATTGTGGCACTGCTATATGTTCTGATCTGGCATCTCTTTCAGCAAGTCAACGCTTCCAGCGAGCGGCGTTTTGTTCGTCCCGAAGCCAGGAGTCCGGTAGTGGCAGTCTGGTCTAAGGGGCCGTTGCTGCTGTTTCTGGCAGCCACCTACCTGCCATTGAGTTCGGTTAGTCTGGATTTCATTTATAGCGCTTACATGCGCGAGATAATGGGATTTCCCATCAAGACGCTGCAGATGACTATTGGTATTGCGCTGATAGCCAACTTGTTGACGCCGTTGGCTGGCTGGCTGGGCGACCGCTATGGCGCCTTGAGAACGTTGAAGACTGCTCTGCCCATCACGGCTGTTGCCGGCGGCCTGATATTTTGGGGATGGCAGATACCCCTGGCTGTCCTGCTACCGCTCGAGTTCCTCGTGTCATTTGGCTTGAGTTCTGTGTTTTATGTCAATATCCTGGCGGCCCTGATTCGCGCGGTGGCGCCCATTCAGAACATGCGGGCCACAGGCATGTTCTATTTCGCGTTCAACCTGGGTATCCCTGTCGCGGGTGTCCTCTTCACCAATCTGAGAGAGGTGGTTGGCTGGAGGACGCTGGTTTTATTGCAGCTTGTCTGTCCACTCCTGCTAGCGACCGTGCTGGTCTGGCTGGCGCAGAGAGTATTGATGCCGGCAGACAAGGTGGTGGCGCCTGGCTGATTGGCCGGCCGTCATGTACCCCGCTTGCAAGCACCACCTTGCAGGCGCTTTTCCACCCGCGCAAGTCAACGGCCATACGGTGTGCTCGTCTGCCGTGAAGCGCTGTTTCCCCGTCCCCTCCCTCCTCACTCCTAGTCCATTTTTTCAAGTCATTTCAGAAGGCCGGATCGACACGCGCGCATCGTGCGCCTTCTGGGGCCAACGTGTGAATAAGCATGCATTGCCTTGCCGCCCGGATTTTTAAGACCATTCTCATATCGATAAGTATCGTGGCTCTGTACAGTACAACCTGCAACAACAGCCGCGTTCCCATTAAAAGGAGCGCATTTATCTATATTTTTCAGGAGTCGTTTCAATGAATTTTCACGCCCGCATCCTTGCCGTTCTGCTCGCCGCCGCCACCACACAGTCCGCTTTCGCATCCGATGGCACCATCAACTTCAAAGGTGAGCTGTTGGACTCGACTTGCGCCGTTGCTGTTAATGGTGCCACTTCGACCGTTACCTTGCCCAAGCTGTCGGCCGCCATGCTGAAAACGGCCAAGAACATTGCTGGCCAGACCGGTTTCAACATTCATCTGAGCGCTTGCACAGGTAAGACGACAACGGCTGCCGCGTTTTTTGAATCGGGCCCTGGCGTCGATCCGCTCACCTTCAACGTCAAAAGCAGCGGTACTGCCAAGTTTGTTCAGCTGCAATTGGTCGATTTTGAGGGTAAGGCGATCAAGGCTGGTGACGTGGATCAGATTACCCCCACCAGCCGCGTCGCCAAAGCCGCCAGCGGCGACACGATTCTGCCGTATGCCGTGCAATATGTCGCGACCGGTGAAGCAACTCCCGGCTCCGTGGAAGGTGTCGTGACGTATTCGATTAACTATCAGTAATCAAACAGTCCAGCGGGAGCATCCTGGTCCGGAAGGTTGGGGGCTCTCGCGGTAATTATCGAGGAATTCGCACATGTTTCGTCGCTCTTCACTGCAACGCCCGGTTATCTTCAGTCTGGCCTTGCTGTTTTGTTCTTCCACTATGGCCAGCGTGGTGATTACCGGCACGCGCCAGGTGTATCCAGCCAAGCAGAAAGAAATCACCGTCAAGCTGAATAACGATGGTGTGCGGCCTGCACTGGTGCAAGCGTGGGTTGATAGCGGTGATGTCGCCTCGACACCTGCCACGGCCAAAGCTCCATTCGTGCTGACGCCGCCACTGGCTCGCATCGATCCGGGCAAGGGCCAGAGCTTGCGCATGATGTTTGCCGGTACGCCCTTGCCTTCGAATAAGGAATCCGTGTTTTGGCTGAATGTGCTGGAAATTCCTCCGAAAGCGCAGCAGGCCGACGAAAATACCTTGCAGATGGCGTTCCGTACGCGCATCAAGGTTTTTTATCGTCATGAGGGCTTGCCCGGCTCTCCTGATGAGGCAATCGGACAAGTGCAATGGCGCATCGTCTCCCTCGGAAATGGGGAAGGTTACGCCTTAGAAGCGCACAATCCATCTGCCTTTCACGTCTCCCTGGTGGCCTTGACCCTGGTTTCAGGCGCCGAGCGAAATGCCAGTGAAGATGGCATGGTTGAACCTGGTCAAACGAAGCAATTTGCCCTGCCAACCTTGAAAACCTTTCCGGCCGCTGGCGCGCAGGTGGAGTTTAGTGCGATAAACGATTACGGGGCGCAAGTGCCGACCCGGCGCGCCGTGTCGACGCAGAGCACCAGACTTGCACCTTCAGGTGTGAAATGATAGCGGCTCGCTTGCGTATCCGTTATCAGCGGCCGCTGTGTTATCGTCCGGTCGCCAGTACGCTTGCGTGCACAATAGTCAGGTTGGTGGCGTTGAGTTCCTGTGTCCTGGTCACGCCGACCGTGCGCGCCGGTGAGGTCGAGTTCAATGGTGCGTTCTTGCCGGAAGGGTCGCGCGGCTTGGATCTGGCGGTGTATCAAAAAGGAAATCCTGTTTTGCCAGGCACTTACCGTGCCGATATCGCACTCAACGGCCAGCTGAAAAACCGCCAGGATATCAGGATTCGCGCCAATGACGATGGCAGCCATCCGGTGGTGTGCGTATCGCGCAAGCTGCTTGAATTGCTTGGCGTCGACATGGCTCGTCTGTCGCCGGAAGCGACGGCCTTGCTGGAAGCGGACAACTGTGCCGAACTGGGCAAGCTGATCCAGAATGCGACGGCCACCTTCGTGCCGGAGAGCCAGCAAGTCGACATCAGTATTCCGCAGATTTCGCTACGCCGCGATGCGCGCGGCTATGTCAGCCCGGAATTGTGGGACAGCGGCGTCACGTCCGGCATATTGGGCTATAACTTCAACAGCAATTACAGCAAGAGTCGCGGCGATGCATACAGTTCTGCCTACCTGGGCCTTGATGGTGGCTTCAACATCGGCGCGTGGCGCTTGCGCCACAAGGGGGCGTTGAGCTGGCGGCAAACCGGCGGCAGCCAGTACCAGGTGCTCGATACCTATGCCCGGCGCGACATCATCCCGCTTAAAAGTCAGCTGACCCTGGGCGACTCAAATACCAGTGGCGAGATTTTCGACACCCAGTCCTTCCGTGGCGTGCAATTGGCCAGCGATGACCGCATGCTGCCGAACTCGCTGCGCGGCTACGCGCCCGTGGTGCGCGGCATCGCCCGCACCAGCGCCCGCGTGACGATACGCCAGGCAGGAAATATTTTGCTGGAAACGACGGTGGCGCCAGGCGCCTTCGTCATCGACGACCTGTACGCCACTGGCTACGGCGGCGACCTGAACGTGACCGTGTCCGAAGCGGACGGCAGCGAACAGCGCTTTGTGGTGCCGTATGCCGCCGTGACGCAGCTGCTGCGTCCGGGTGCTCTGCGTTTCGGCGCGACGGCTGGCGTGACGCGCAGCCATTATCTGGGCCGGCAAGCGCATTTCCTGCAAGGCACCCTGCAGTACGGCTTGAATAATAGCATGACCGGCTATGGCGGCGTGCAAGCCAGCGCGGACTATCTGGCGCTGCTGGGCGGCATGGCGTTTGCCACGCCGATCGGCGCCATGTCCGTCGATCTGAGCCATGCGCAGACAGCCGTGGATGCCGAGAAAGCAAAAGGCCAGAGTCTGCGCCTGTCGTACAACAAGAATATTCTGAGCACTGGCAGTAACTTTTCGATGGCCGCTTACCGTTTTTCCACCAGCAGCTACCTGGATTTCGCCAGCGCTATGCAGGCGCTTGACGCCGAGCGGCAGGGCTATGCCACGAATATGCTGGATCGCCCCCGCAACCGGCTGTCGCTGACGGCCGACCAGAGCCTGGGCGAGTGGGGCAACCTAAGCATCAGCGGTTATACGCAAAACTATTGGAACCGGGAAGGGCAGGATTTGCAATACCAGTTCAGCTATCACAATCGGATGGGGCACATCAGCTACGGCATCAGCGCCAATCGCAGCCGGATGTCGTCCGGCGGCATGGAAAACCGCTTGCTGCTGTCCGTCAACTTGCCGCTTGGTGGCCGCGCAGGTATGGACGCTCCGCAAATGTCGGCACAGTTGTCACGCAACGCCGATGGCCGCTACAGCCAGCTGGCCACCGTCAGCGGCACGGCTGGCGAGGATCGCCAGTATGGATACGGCGCGTCGGTCAGCCGCGACGGCATAAGCGGCACCAGCAGTGGGACGCTGAATGGCCAGTACACGGGGGCGCGGGCGTTTGCCGGCGCCACCCTGGGGCGAGGCCAGGACTATACCAGCGCCTCGTTCAACATGAACGGCAGCGTGGTGGCCCATCCTGGTGGCGTGACCCTGTCGCCGCACCGCGGCGATACCATGGCCGTGGTGCATGCGCCTGGCGCCGCCGGTGCCAGGGTGGCCGGTTATCCGGGTCTCAGGCTTGACGCCAGCGGCAATGCGGTGGTGCCGTATCTGCGTCCATATGAACTGAACGAAGTGGCGATCGATCCCGTGGGCTCGTCGATGGACGTGGAAATGCGCGAAACAAGCCAGCAGGTGGCGCCGCGCGACGGCGCCGTCGTCTTCCTCAAATACAGCACCAGCACGGGCCGCGCGGTCCTGTTCCAGGTGCGCCTGTCGGGCGGCGACGTGCTGCCGTTTGGCGCCACGGTCAAGGATGAGCAAGGGCAGTCCGTGGGCATGGTGGGCCAGGATGGCCAGTTGTATGCGCGCCTGAAAGAAAGCAGCCGTCAGTTGTCGATTACCTGGGGCGGGAAGGCGCATGAGCGTTGCACTGTGCCCGTCGCCGCAGCGCTGTTGCAGGGCGAGCGCGGGAAATTGCAGCAAGCCGTTGCGGTGTGTGCGCCTGACCAGATCACGGCCCAGGCGGCGTCCGACGATGAACGTAACGTTGAACTGTTGGGCGGCACGCATACGGTCGACATCTTCGTCAATGGCAAACGCATGGAACGGCGTGATGTTGCGTTCCTGCCGCTGGACGGAGAACAACGCGCGGCGCCTTGTATGAGCACGGTTGATCTGCAGGAGTATGGCGTGCAGCTGTCCAAAGAGCAATTGCTACTTCCGTGTCAGCAGGTACTGGCGTCGATCCGTGGCGCCAACTGGCGCCATGAGGCCGGCTTCCAGCGTCTCGATCTACAGGTGCCGTCTGAACTTTTGACGGCGCGGTCGCCACGCCGGGATATGCACATGGCCGCCGCAGCCAGCCAACATGATGAAACCGCTATGAAAATCACCCGAAAGAGAAAACCATGAATATCTGTAGACTGCTTTTCCTGCTGGCCGGGCTGCTGGCGTGCACCGCGCCACGGCTGGCCCAGGCTGCTGCCAAATGTGTTACCTTTGGCGGCCCTTTTGTGGCAGCGACGCCTCTGCAGGTCAGCAGCCTTACCGTGGCGCGTGATTTGCCCGTCGGTACTTGGCTCTATCAACAGTTTTTTCAGCAGGCCGGTAACGGCGTGAAGATAGGATGCAGTGAGCGGACCGGAATAGGTAGCTATGGCGCAAAAATTTTCGGCGTCGGCGCCAGTGCCATCAAAAATCCTGCGCTTCCGGCCTATGCGTCCGGCTTCGTCTATGCTACCGGCGTACCAGGTATCGGCATTATGTGGTGGGGCGGACGTTCATGGTTAAATGACACGGAATTAAGAAGCGTAGTATCAGGCCTTGAGTGCAAGAGCGTCGATAATGTTGTATGTAGTACCGACTGGTTGAAGGTGCCAAATTACACGGCGATAATACTGATAAAAACCGGGCCGGTGGGAGTGGGGGTCATACAGGCGAGCGATTTCGGCCGGGTGAGATTTAGTGCGGAATTTGCGGCTGGCGATGATGTGGAGTTTTCTTCACTAAGGCTGACAGGCAGTATTAGCGTTGTCAGCAAAACCTGCACGACATCCGATGTTAGTGTGCCAATGGGCCGAAGAATGATAACGCCCTTGAAGGGAATAGGAAATTCTACTCCGACGGTCAGCTTCGAGATACGCTTAACCGATTGTCCGTGGTTTCCCGGCAAACTTAATGCAGCTTCAGATAATGCGCCAATCTCTTCGCAGGACGGGGTTATCAAAGGCCCTGTGTTTGTGCAGAATAAACTCACCATCCGGATAGTGCCGGGGGACACTGTGATCGATGCCAGCAAAGGCGTGCTGGGCCTGACGGCGCAGAAGTATAGCGCCACTGGAGTGGGTGTACAACTGCTTGACGAATCAGGCAAATCCTGGCCTTTGTCGCAGGATGTCAGTGTACCCAATATCAACGGCAATTCCAATTCGGTGACTATCAAGTTCGGCGCACGCTATCTCCAAACGGCGGCCGAGGTGAAGCCCGGCTGGGCCAATGCCGTGGCGACGTACACCCTGAACTATCAGTAGGACTTCGGTTCCGTCAGGCTGATGCGGCTGGGGCCGCCGCGGCCAGCAAACACAAGCAAATTGTTGCGCACATTACCGAGGATAGGAACCCTGCACATCCGTGGAGTGCTTTTCTTGCTAGCCGGGCTGATACTGTGCGCGGCGCCGCGACCTGCCCAGGCTGCGCCCAGATGTTTTGCCGTAGGCGGCCCTTTTAACGGAACAATGGCGCTGCAGACCGGCAACCTTGTCGTACCGCGCGACTTGCCTGTTGGTAGCTGGCTCTACCAACAGGTTTTTCTTCAAAGCGGTAGCGGTGTGCAGATTGAATGCGACGCGCGGCGTTTATCAGGAAGGACTAGCTGCAGGCTCGCAGACATTGGCGCAAGTGCTGATACCATTCCAGGCAATAGGATCTACGCAACTGGCGTACCTGGCATCGGTGTGATGTGGTGGGACGGGCGCGGGCAATATCTCTTGGGTGGCAATGGAGACTTCGTCGGCTTGCATTATCTGTGCAGCGGTATGAATAACCGTACTCAGTGTCGCACCCACTGGTTGAAGTTCTGACCGGCAACGGCGTTTATTCTGCTCAAGACTGGATCAGTGGAGGCGGGAGTCATACTTGCAAGCGATTTAGGCCAGGTGAGGTACAGTGCAAAATTTGATGGCAGCAATGAAGTGAACTTCGCTACGCTTAGCTTGAGAGGGAGTATCCAGGTTGTCAGCAAAACCTGCATGAATCCCAATGTCAGCGTGCCGTTGATCCGTCATAAGGTATCGTCCCTGAAAGGGATCGGGTCCTTTACGCCGACGGTCACCTTCGATGTCCACTTGACCGACTGCCCTGCTTTTCCTGGCAGATTTAATGCTGGAACCACTGCTGCGTCGCCATCCTCTTCACAAGATGGCATTATTCAAGCTCCTTCTTTTTTGCCGGTGAATGTCAAGATCCGCATAGCGCCGGGGGACACTGCTATCGATGCCAGCAAAGGCGTGCTGGGCCTGACGGCGCAGAAATGGACCGCTACCGGTGTGTGGGGGGGATAATTGCTCGACGCATCTGGCAAACCCTGGACCTTGTCCAAGGATATCAGCGTGCCCAATCTCAAGGTATATACCACCTCGGTGAGCATCAAGTTGGGCGCGCGCTATCTGCAAACGGCGACCAATGTCACACCCGGCTGGGCTAATGCCGTGGCGACCTACAGCCTGACTTATCAGTAGGGTTTGCGTGCTCGTTGCCATTCGGGCGCTCAATTTACGCGCGGATCACGCCGTTATCAACTGGCGGTGTGGTGCCAGTAGCTCAGGTGTGTAAGTGACGCGTGCGGACGACGATAAGTGCCCGCAGTTCGCCGATGGACAGGCCCGATGCTTCGTGCATGCGTATCAGCATGTCGGTATCGAGCGCGGCATTGCCTCTTCTTAGCTTGCTGATCGCAAAGGGCGGCACACCCAGTTCGCGCGCCAGGCAGGCGTCATTGCGCAGCCCCATGTAGGCGAGCAGGCGTTCGACCAGCGCCGCGGCATCGTGCGTGTGGACGGCTGTGCCGGCAGCCATGGCATCGGTGGTCAAGATCAGCGGTAATTGCTTCATGTCGCTCATGTCACATCGCCTTCAGTGTCATTGCCATTGCCACTGGCCTGGTCAGTTGACGCTGGATAAACTCTTCGCGCTCCATCGGGCGTGCCAGTGCATAGCCCTGGCCGATATGGCAGCCGATGCCCAGCAAGGCCGCCAGCACCGATTCGTTCTCGATGCCTTCGGCCACCAGCTTGAGGTTGAGTCTTTGTGCCAGTGAAATGAGGGTGGCGACGATGGCGTGCGAATGAGCGTTGGTTTCCATGTCGCGAATGAAGGAGCCGTCGATCTTGACTTCATCGAAAGGCATCTTGAACAGGACGTTGAAGGTGGCGGAACCTGCGCCGAAATCGTCGAGCGACAGGGGAAAGCCCTTCGCCCGCAAGGTGTTGAGGCAAGCCGACAGGCACAGTTCGTCGAGGACCGGCAAGTCTTCGGTGACTTCGACTTTCAGCAGGCGCGTCGGCAGGCAGGCATCCCACATTCTGGCGGCCAGCTGCTCGGCCATGCCCGGTTCGCACACGGTATCGATCGAGGCGTTGACGGCAACGGGCACGTCGCCACCTTGACGGCGCAGGTGCTGCAACATGGCGATGACTTCCTTGACGACCAGGTCGAACAGCGGCAGATGCAGGCCGAGCCGGTTCACCATGGGAATGAGTACCGACGGCGGCACGCTGCCATGCTGTGGATGGTCCCAGCGCAGCAGCGCTTCCGCGCTGACAACGCGCCGGCTGTGCAAGTCATACTGGGGCTGGTAGACGACACGCAGCCCGTCACCCGAATGGATGGCATGGATGACGTCCGCGTCGCTGGGCTGGGAAGATGGATGGTGCCTGGGCGCTTGCGGGATTTTTCTGCTTTCTTGCAGCCCGTTGCCGGGCATTGCGAAGGGGCGCGCTGGCAGGCGCTGTCTCATCGTGATGGATGGAAGGGCATACACGGCAGCGCTCATGGCGATTTTCCTGACAGTTTAAGATGGATGCAGTATAGGAAGTCCGACTTTCAGGGAAAATCGGACTGTTCTGAAAAGCCCCGACGTTAGCGTACCGCGCCTGGGCCGATATAACGGTCGATGAAGCGGAATACGCTCTCGCCCCATAGGATCCGGTTGCTTTCCTTGGCCCAGCCATGTCCCTCGCCCGTCATCACCATCCATTCGACGGTATTGCCTTGCTTGCGCAATTGATCGCGCATTTTCTCGCCGTGAATCAGCGGCACGCGCACGTCTTCGCTGCCGTAGGCCATCAGCACCGGTGCCTTGATGCTGGCTGCATTGCCGAGGGCCGAGGCTTTCTGGAAATATGCCTCATCGGTCTTCGGGTCGCCGTGCATCTTGGCGCCGATGTCGTCCATGTACGGCCCCGACATGTCGGACCAGTTGACGGTGAATAGCATCTTGACATCCGTAACGCCTACCCAGTTGATGCCGCATTTGTACAGATCCGGGTTTTTCACCAGGCCGTACATGGTGGCGTAACCGCCGTAACTGGCGCCGATGATGCATACGCGCTTGCGGTCGACGATGCCCTGCTTCACCAAATCCTCGATGCCATCCGTGATATCGTCCTGCATGGCCAGGCCCCATTGCTTCCAGCCCGCCGTGTGGTGTTTCCAGCCAAAACCCGTCGACATGCGAAATTGCGGCTGCAGCACGGCGTAACCGCGCGAGGCGAGCATTTGAGTCAGCCCGTCATAGCCGAAATGATCGCGCGCATGCGGTCCGCCATGGATGTAGGCGACCAGCGGCAGCGCCTTGGCAGGGCGTCCTTGCGGCAAGGTGAGGTAGGCGGGAATGTTCAGTCCATCGCGCGCCTGGTATGAGATGACCTTCTGCTCCGAGAGCTTCTTGCCGTCCAGAAGGGGCTGCATGCTGTACAGCGATTCCAGCGTTTTCTTGCGGGTATCGAACAGATATACCTTGCCCACATTGTTGACGCTGGTGGCGGTGACGACCGCGTGGTCGCCGCGCCATTGGAAATTGACCTCTTCGTTAGGCAAGCTGGCGTTCAGCGACGCCTGCAGGCGGGCATATTCGGGATCGAAGTAGTGCTTCGTCGTTTTCATGCCATCCACCTGTACGCCGATGATTTTCTTGCGCGCAACGTCAAACAACAGGCCATCGTCGACATCGGCCTGCGCATCTTCGACGATCAGTTCGCCAGCGCTGTTATCGGCAAAGTTCCAGATATGCACGCCGGCCTTGTCGCGGCCATTGAAGCGGCCTCCGACAAACAAGGTTTTGTTGTCGAAATCAAAACCCAGCGGCGTCATTTCCTTGCCTTCGTCAAGGTAGGCCTGGTGTATGGATTTCCACGGCGCGGATTCACTTTCGCGATGGTAGACAGTCTGTTTGATGCGTTTGCTACCCGGCTCCACGGTCAATGCCGAGGCTACGCGGATCACGTTGGCGTGATCGAGTTGCCAACTGCTGACGGCGCCGGGATTGTGAAAGGTCAACAAGGTTTTGCGGCCAGTGGTCGTGTCGAGGCGAAAAACGTCGCTGGCGCCCAGATCGGCTCCGCGGCCGCGCTCGTTATTGGAGACAATCAAGTCGTTGCTGTCGTCGCCAACCCGCTTCAATACCCGCACCGGTTTGTAGGGTTTGCCCGTGCTTATGGCGTCCTTGACGCTGGCTACCAGGATGCGGAAAGCGCTGCCATCGCGGTTGACGGCAAACAAGCCGCCGCCCGTCTGTTTTTCCATTACTTCGCTGCTGCCCTTGCTGATGCTGAACACCAGGCGCTGGTTGTTTACCCACAGCGGACTGGCGACATCCCAATCCGGATCGGAGGCTACGACAGTGGAGGCGCGCGTCTCGAGGTTGATAATGGCCAGCACAAAACGTCCGTTGCGGGGCGTGAGCACGGCAAGGTTCTGTCCGTCAGGCGACAGCACGGGGCTGCCGCTAAATTCGCTTTTCTTGAAGAAGTCCTCGATAGGAATCGTCTCGCCGGCGTGGGCCGGGCCGGTATGCATGCCGGCGCCGGCGAGCAGCAAGACGAGCAGGGTGAGAGTGGGAGTGTGTTTCACTTATATCTCCATGAAAAATGGGGCAAGGGCAGGCGCTCTGGCCAGCCAGAGCGCCTGCGGCAGGCAAGGCCGCGCCAGAGAAACTGGCGCGGCCTGATGCATGGCTTACTTGAAGGTGTAATCGGCCGTCAATTGGACGTAGCGTCCCATTGCACTATGCAGGCCGGAAATGAAGTTATTGCCGTAATGTGGATAGAATGGCGATTTCCGGTCAAAGGCATTGCGCACCGCAAAACTCAGCTTGGTGTTCTTGAAGCCGGAATAGCTGCCGCCCAGATTAAAGACGGTGAAAGAGGCGATGCCCTTGCACAAGGCGGGATAACCTTCTGTTGCCAGTTTGCATGGTTGGCTTCGGTCTGTAAAAGACGACATCTTGCCGATAAAATCCACATCCGCCGACAGCTGGTAGGCGGCCTTTTTCCAGGCCACGCCCAGATTACCCTGCACGGTAGGAACTCCTGCGAGACCAGCCTGCTGAGCCGGTTTGTCGTCCGGCGATGCCGCATATTGGTATGAATGAGTATGGCTCAGGTTCAGCTGTGGATGCAGGGTGCCGTATTCGCCCAGGTTGAGCCTGCCCACCATCTTCAAGTCCAGGCCGCGGACCTGTGTCACTGCCAAGTTGGTCAGCAGCATGGTAACGGCGGTGATTTCGCCCGCAGTCGCCCCTGCCAGTTGATCGGCGGACGAGAGCGGTGTGCGTACGACGGCCACGGCGGAATTGTTGGCGTAGGCCGCTGGATTATCCAGCACTTTCGACAGGTCCAAGGTGGAAATTTCGCTATCGCGTTTGATCTGCCACACATCGAGCGTGCTCAGGAATGCGCTGCTGGGCTCCCAGGCCATGCCAAGGGTGACGTTTTTTGCCGTCTCCGGCTTGAGATCCTTGTTGGCCCCGCTGCGATACGCAAAGTTACTGTTGCAGCCCAACTTAAAATTGGTATTGCAGCGGGCCGGATCCTTGTACGTGAGATAGGCATTGCGTATATCGGTCGAATTTTCTACCAGCGTGGGTGCGCGGAAACCTTCCGCATACGTACCGCGCAACATGAATGCTGGCGTGACCGACCATTTCAATCCCAGCTTTGGCGTCGTCGAACTGCCATAGTCAGAATAGCGGTCATGCCTTGCAGCCAAGCTCGCTTCCAGGTTCTTTACCAGAGGAATGGTGGCTTCGCCAAACACGGAGGTGATATGGCGGCTGTTCGCTATGCCAGGAGGCGATTGCGCTTGATGCAAGAGTTCGCCAGCAATGGAGCGGGGGTCGGGCGAGGTCGTCAGCGATTCGCGTCGGAATTCCGTACCCAGCGCTACACCCACGGCGCCGGCGGGCAGCGTGAACAATTCGCCGGAAACCTTGGCGTCGATTTGTGCCAGGGACGACTTGAATGCACTGTCAGTGCTGCTTAATATCGTGCGGTACAGCGACTCGTTGGCGCTGCCGCCGCCAAAAATAAAGCGGCCTTCCTGGTAGGCCTTGGCGAGGGGCGCGGTCAGAATGGCGCTGCTATTGTGGGATTGGACTTTGCTGCCAGTGAAAAGAATGGCCGTCTCCCAATCCCAGTTCTTGTAGTCGCCTTTGGCGCCCGCCAGGTAACGGCTGAAATCGGTCGTATTCTTCATGCCTTGGGACGGGAAATCGCGCAGCGAAGCACGCACTCTTACCGTGCCATTGCCACCGGCCAGGGTCTTGCCGTCAGGGCCGATCAATTCTTTCGGATATTGCGGATGGGTAATGGGCAGGTCGAGAGTGGGCTGGTTATTTTGCCCGGCAAACCAGTGAGGTAGGCCGGTCACGGTTGCCGTATTCCGGTTCAACATCAACTCGCCGAATACGGTGGTGCTGGCGTTGGCCTGCCAGGTAATCTTGCTGGTCAGGCCGATGCGGTCCGTCTTGCCGCCTGCGTTGATGCTGCTATCCTTTGCATTGTCAAAGACGCAGGCTTGTCCCATGGCATTCTTTTCCAGTATCCCCGACGCAGGTACCAGACGGTCCGCCGGACATTGACTGTCCAGGGTGCGCATCACATACCGGCCAGTCGCCTTGTCTGTCCAGAAAAGATTACCAGGGTAAGTGTAGAGCGTGCGATTATCCTTGTAGCCCCAGGCGCGCAAATCATCCGTACCCAGGTAGGCGTCGCGCTTGTGCAGATACGCTTCCTTGCGCGAGCGCATGTCGAGCGTGGCATAGGCGTTGAAGTGATCCTTGACCAGGCTGCCTTTACCGAAGGTGATGGTGGCGCGCTGCGTTTCGCCATCGTTGCGGCTGGACTGGCCCAGCGAACCGCTCAGTTCCAGGCCTTCGTAACTGTTGCGAAGGATAATGTTGATCACACCGGCCATCGCTTCGGAGCCGTAGATCGCCGAGGCGCCATCCTTCAGGATTTCAATGCGCTCGACGGCACCGACGGGAATGGAGTTGAGATCGACGAAGGTGGTCTGGAAGTCCGGTTGCGCATATGCGGCCAGCCGGCGTCCGTTGATCAGCATCAAAGTCGCCTGGCTGCCGATGCCGCGCAGGTTCATGCCGGCGGCACCGGCCGTGAAACCGTTGGTCTTGTTTTCATTGACGCCCCCCATGTTCGCGGAGATGGTGCGCAGTACTTCGTTGAGGGAAGTGGCGCCGCCGCGCGTCAGTTCTTCGCGCGTGATGATCTGCACGGGAGAGGCCGATTCCAGTTCGATGCGCCGCACGTTCGAGCCCGTGACGTAGACTCTTTGCGGGGAGGATTTTTCAGTCGTTGCCGTTTGCTTATCCGCCTGCTTTTCCTCTTGCAAGGCGGGCGTACCCGCACCTGTTTGTTGCGCCTGTGCCTGGCCCGCGATGCTGAGGCTGGCGGCTGTTGCCAGCGCCAGCCGGACCAGTACGACGATTTTTTTTTCGTTGAATAACATTGCACCCTCTTTGGTTATATGAAGCCGTTGTTGTGGTTGCCAATAACGTGATTCGCCGCCTGGCCGCATGGTCCCTGGTGTGGCACCGGTGTGGCCTGATGCATCAGCGGCTAGTGCTCATCGAAATATTGTATTTTTCTCAATGAGCAACTTCAAATATACCGAGCGGGCGAAGGTGAAAAAATAGGACTGGTCCTAAAGCATTCCGTGAAATTCTTAATACAACAGGGGGCCGCTGGACCGCCGGATAGGGTAGTAATCCTGTGGATGGAGACGTCAGGGGAGGGAGGAGGACTGTGCTGGCTCAGGCGTACCTGGAATGCTGGCTGGCGTCGAGCATGCAAAGTGTTTTTTTGCAGCAGTAGCGGACACCTTCGGTTTCAGAGATCGAATGCGCAGCGCATGAAGTCGCGCCGGATGTCGTTGATCCTGTCGAACTCGCGCGTGTAATACAGCTTGTTCGTCAGCAGCATCGCATAGCGGCCGCGCCTCGGGCTGATCCACATGGCCGTGCCCGTAAAGCCCAGGTGGCACCAGACATCGTCTTGCGGCCCGGTGCCTGCCGCCGGGTGCCAGAACAGGCCGCGCGACGGCTGCAGCTCGCCCGTCCGCACCGTCAGCGAATCGCGCACCCAGCCGGCGTCGAATACCTTGCCGTCCGGCGCCAGCATCGCCCGCAGGAAGCGCTCCAGGTCCGGCACGTTGGAAAACAGCCCGGAAATGCCGCACACGCCGCCCAGTAGCCGGGTTGAAAAATCATGCACCACGCCAGACAGGTGGGTGCCCGCCTGCTCGCAATATTCGGTCGGCGCGACCAGCTGGCCGTACTGTGGCGCCACAGGGCCGTAGCCCGTGGCGGCCATGCCCAGCGGCTGCAGCACGTACTCGGCCAGCGCCACGTCCAGCGGCATGCCCAGCAGCCGCTCGATGACCAGGCCGAGGATCAGGGCCACGCGGTCCGTGTATTCGACGGCCCGGCCTGGCATGCCTTCCAGCGGCTCGCGCAGCACGCCGCGCACGATATCGTCTTACACCTCGCCATAGCTGGCGCGCAGGCGGGCGCGCAGCGGCAAGCCGGCCGTGTGCGTGAGCAGCTGGAAAATCGTGATGGGCGCCAGTGCATAACCTTGGGTGCCGGGCAGTACGTCGGCCAGCCGGCTGTCCAGGCGCAGGCGATTCTGCTTCACCAGCCTGCCCATCAGCGACCAGACGCTGATGATCTTGGTCAGCGACGCGATGTCGAACAAGGTGTCGACTTGCATCGCGGCACTGGCGGGATCGGGCGTGAGCCGCCCGGCCGCGCCTGCCACGCCGTGGTCGACGCTGCCCACGGCCCAGGCCGCGCCCGGAAAAATGTGGTCGTGTACGCCGGCTTCCACCAGCGCCGTCAGTTGGTCCGTATGTTCCGCTATTTGCATGATGATTGTGCCGTGTTTATCTTGTCATGCTCCGCCGCTGCCACGCCCAGCCAGCGCGCCACCGATTGCGCCACCCATTGCCCCTCGTCGAGCGGCAGGTCGTGACCGGCGTCGCCGTGGATCAAACAATCGGCTTGCCAGGCGCGCGCCAGACGCTGCGAGCAGCGGTGGTCGACCAATCGGTCCAGCGCGCCGGCCATCACCAGTACCGGCATGGCCGGGCGGATTGCCGGGGCGCGGTAGCGGGCCGCCGACAGCAGCTGGCGCAGCGCGTTGCGGCGGCTGACCGGATATTGCTGCTGGTAACTGAGCCAGTCGGCCAGCAGCGCGGGATTGCCGGCAGCATGCCGCTGGCTCGTCAGGCGCAGGATCAGCGCTTCCTGGCTACTTTTGTCGCCCAGCAGCAGCTGGCGCAGCAGCGCGCCATAGTTTTGCCAGCGCAGGCGCCGGTAAAACGGACTATATGGCCGCATGCTGGTGTTGATCAGCACGCAGCGGGCGATTTCCTGTGGGTAGCGGTGAGCCCATTCCACGGCCACCATGCCGCCCAGGGAAAGTGCCAGCAAGTGGTACGGCGCCGGGATGCCGCGCGCCTGCAGCTCCTGGCGGCAGGCTTCCACCATGTCGGCCACGCGGGTGGCGCTGTTCTGCGCGTGGCGCGTGCCATTGCCGGGCAGGTCGGGCGTGACGATGTGGGCGCCGGGCAGGGCGCGCGCCAGGGTGGCGGGGAAGCTGCCCCAGTGGCGCTGTTCGCGCATCAGGCCGCGCAGCAGGACCCAGGTGGGCGCGCCGTTCATGACTCGTACCATTGCGCCAGCGCGCGCCGGCGCTGCGCCTTGCGCAGCAAGCCTTCCGGCATCCAGCGTCCGTGGCTGCTGGCGGCGCGCATGAGGAAATCGAACCACACGAGATGCCGGCGCAGCACGCGCTGCAGGCGGTGCGCGGCCGTGGGGTTGAAGATGCTGACCCGGTTGAACAGCTGGCGCGGGTTTTTCTTGACCCAGCGCCATGAACCCATTTCCAGGGTCAGCGGCAGGAACACGCGCCCGCTGTAGCTGGTGCCGTTCAGGTACAGATAGTCCCACAGGTCGCCATGCGTGCGGTATTGGCGGCTTTGCGGCTCGAACACATAGTTGTGGTTGGGATAGCTCTGGCTGAACAGCTCTTCCAGCGCGCCGATCTCGGCCAGGTGCTCGATTGGCACCTGGGTGTGCGCGTGGGGAAACCAGATGCGGTCGCGCAAGCCGAAACCGGAATGGCAATCGAGGGCGATGCTGAACTGGCGCGACAGCAGTTCGCGCTCGACGAGGTCGCACACGGCCTGGCTTTCCACCTCCATCGGGCCGTCTGCCGCACCGCGGTACCAGGGCAGGCGGGCGCTGTAGCGCTGTCCGCCGAGCATGAACGGCACTTTTTCGCGCGCGCTCAGCGGTGCGTTGCGCATCAGGTCGACCCCCTGCGGATTGCAGCGCGTGGCTTGCCACATACCGCCCGGATTGACCAGCGGCATGAACACGAGACGCATGCTTTCCAGCTGCTGGTGCAGGGTGGCATCCCAGCGCAGGCGGGCGATCAGGCTTTCCAGGAAAGACAGGATGACTTGCGTGCCGATGCGTTCGAGGCCGTGGATGCCGCCAAAAAAACCCAGCACGGGCACGTCGGGACTCGGATTGCCCAGCGCAATCGTGTACACGGGAAACTCGCGCCCATCCATGGCGATGCTGCAGGGCGCGGCCACTTCCAGGTGGCTGCCGCCCTCGTCGATGAGGCGCTTCAGCATGACCAGCTCGGGCAGATTCTTTTCGATCATCAGGCGTCTGAAAGGGAGAGTAGCAGCCAGTGTAGCCGAAATCGCCGCCGCACCCGACGTCCCGCATGGCGAAATTTGCGCACGCCGCTGATGTCACGAAGCCGTCATTTTTTGTGTGTAGGCTATTGCAGTTGATGCAAGAATTGTTACTTGGCAATGCCTTGTTTCCACGCACTTCTCCCTCACACGATAGCGACTCGATAGCGATATGACAGGCAGCCCGGCATCCGTCCATGTGCTAGCGCTGGCGGGATACCTGGTTTTGCTGGGTTTCCTGGCCGCGGTGGGACCGGTGCGGGCGCAGCCGGCCGATGGCGCCGTGCTGCAGTTCGATATCGCCGCGCAAAACCTCGGCGATGCGCTCGACCTGTACAGCCGCCGCACGGGTATCGCCGTGCTGATGGACCAGCGCTACGCGCAGCGCCAGTCGTCCGCCGTGCGCGGCCCCCATGCGGCCGGCGCGGCCCTGCAAGCCTTGCTGGAAGGCACGGGCCTGCAATCGCGTCTGTCCGATGCGCAAGCCGTCATCGTGTATGCGCCGGCCGCAGCTTCAGCGGCAGCCACCGCTGCGGACTTGCCGCAGGCCGCCGTCGTGGCCGCCGCAGATATCCCCGGCGCCACGCAGGGCGGCGGCGACCATGCGGCCTATGTCAGCCGCTTGCAGCACGTGCTGCTGGGACTGCTGTGCCGCGCGGCGCAGACGCGTCCCGGCGGCTACCGGCTGGCGCTGCAACTGTATCTGAACCGCGCCGGCGTGGTGGACCGCGTGCACCTGCTCGACAGCACAGGCTTGCGCGCGCGCGACACGGCCATTGCGCGCGTGGTGCTGGGCATGCGAGTGGGCGCGGCGCCGCTGCCGTCGATGCCGCAGCCCGTTTCCATCCTGCTGCTGCCGCAGGGGCCGGGCAGCGAAGTCGATTGCGGCCCCGGCACGACGGCAAGGCTTGCGCCATGAGCATGCCCGACCTGCGCACCAAGCTCAAACGCCACCTCAGCTCGCGCTATGCCGTGCTGCGCTGGCGCCTGGAGCGCGTGGTCGGCTGCAAGCACCATGCGGCCGATGCGCTGCAGGAAACCTGGCTGCGCCTCGAAGCGATGGTGGCGCCGGGCCCGTCCGCCGCGCCCGTCCACAATCCCGATGCCTATCTGCTGCGCATGGCGGCCAATATCGCCACCGACGCGTACCGGCGCGACCGCATCATCGTCACGGAGCGCGAACGCGAAGAGCTGATGCACATGGCCGACGAGGCCGGCGACGACATCAGCGACCCGGCGCGTATCGTCTCGGCCCGGCTCGACGTGCAGGCGCTCGACTCTGCGCTGGCGGGCCTGTCGCCGCGCCGCCGCGCCATCCTGACGGCGGCGCGCATCGACGGCATGCTCAATGCGGACATCGCCGAGCGCTTCGGCATTTCCGTGGCGATGGTAAAGAAAGAATTGCAGGCCGCCATGCAACACTGTAAAACGTGCATGGCCGGCGCCGATGCCGCCCAGCGCAGCGATGTGTCGGGCCGCCGTAAATATTGATGAATCCCATGACTGCTCCTGACCGCGATCCACGCGACGTTTTTGAACATACCGACACGGCCATCGGCCGGGAAGCCGCCGCCTGGTGGGCGCGCCTGCGTGCCGACGATTTTACGCAGGCCGACGCCGACGCCTTGCGCGCCTGGTGCGCGCGCAGCCCCGACCATGCGCGCGCCTGGCGCGAGCTTCAACAAGTATGGCAGGCGCTCGATCCCGCCTTGACCCGCGCCGCCGTCGCGCCGCAGGGGGAAAACGTGCTGGCGTTCCCTGCGCGCCCCGGCCGGCGGGCGTTTCTCGGTGGCGCGCTGGCGGCCGGCGTGGCCGTGCTGGCTTTGCGTCCACCGCTGGGCGCCTGGCCGTCGCTGCAGGAATTTGCAGCCGACTACCGCACGGGCACGGGCGAGCAGCGGCAAGTGGCCCTGTCGCAGCAGATTACGATACAGATGAATACGCAGACGCGCATCGATGTGCGCGCGCCCGAGTCCATCGAATTGCTCGGCGGCGAGGCGGAAATCCTCGCCAGCGGCGCGCGCCAGCCCGTCACGGTGCTGGCGGGCGCGGGGCGCCTGCTGGCGCAGTCGGCCCGCTTCAATGTGCGTCACACGGACGACGCCGTGTGCGTCACCTGCCTGGCGGGCGCCGTGGAGGTGGTCTGGCGGCAGCGCCGCCACACCCTCGATGCGGGGCAGCAACTGGTCTACGACGAGCGGGGCGTGCAGGCGGCCATGGCGGCGCCGGTGGAAGAGGCCAGCGCGTGGCGCACGGGCGCGCTGTCGTTTGTCGGCAAGCCGCTGGCCGATGTCGTCGATGAAATCAACCGCTACCGGCCCGGCCGGGTCGTGCTGCGCAATGCCGAGCTGGGCCGCCGCCTCGTGCGCATGCGTTTTTCCATCGGGCAAACCGATGGCGCGCTGGCGATGATACGCGACCTGTACGGCGCGCAAATGACCAGCCTGCCGGGCGGCATCGTGCTGCTCAGCTGATTCCTGGTTTCCCTGCGGCAGGGGAATCAAAATATTTTTCAAAAAGCATTATCCCTTCCGCCGCCCAGCTACGTCATGGAGGTATGGACGCTTGCGCTACCGCCAGGCTCCGTTCCCTACTCTCTAGCCAGGAAACCATTGCCATGACCAAGTTTCACACTGCCCAGCGCCCAGTCCCAAACGTTGACACGGACGCGCAGCGTACCTCCACGCTGGGCAGCCGCTTGCGGCTCACGCCGCTCGCTTACGCACTGACCACCATGCTGATGGCGGGCGCCTTTGCCACGCCGGCGCGCGCGCAGCAGGCGTTCAGCGGCGGCTGGTTCGCGGCCAAGGGCGCGGCGCAAAATACGGCGGCCAACTCGGGCCGCCTGCCGAATGGCCAGCCGCTGCCGCTGGGCAGCCGTCCCGACGGCCAGCAACAGCAGGCGAACCAGCAGTTGCAGCGCTCGCTCAACAACCTGAACCTGGCCGCGCGCGCCATCGCCGCGCAGCAAGCATCCCAGGCGCAGGCGCGCCAGGCGGCCGCCGGCGGCGCCAGTGTGCCAAATGGCCTGGCGCAGGGCGGCTTGCAGGTCGACACCAACAGCCTGACGGCCGGCTGGCTCCATGCCCAGGTTCCCGTGCAGACGGTGGCGAACGGCAAGACGGCCGTGGTGGTGCAGCAGACGGCGGACAAGGCCATCCTGAACTGGGAAACGTTCAATGTGGGCAAGGACACGACCTTGACCTTCCAGCAGCAAAAGGACTGGGCCGTGCTGAACCGGGTCAACGATCCGCTGGCGCGTCCCAGCCAGATCCAGGGCCAGATCAAGGCCGACGGCACGGTGCTGCTGGTCAACCGCAACGGCATCGTGTTTACGGGCACGAGCCAGGTCGACACGCGCAGCCTGGTGGCGGCCGCGGCCCGCATCAGCGATGCGCAATTCCAGAAAAACGGCATCTACAGCCCTGGCACGGCCGGCGCCGCAACGTTCACCGATGCGGCCGGCAAGGTGCAAGTGCAGGCCGGCGCGCGCGTCAGTAGCAATGCGCCCAAGGGCAGCACGGAAGGCGGCGGTTACGTGATGCTGCTGGGGACAGAGGTCCACAATGGGGGCGAGATCAATACGCCGAAAGGCCAGGCCCTGCTGGCCGCCGGCGACGGTTTTACCATCAAGAAGGGCGTGGGCACGGATGGCAATCCGCTGTCGACCACGCGCGGCAGCGAAGTCACGCCGCAGTTCGCGGCCGCCAGCACGGCGGGCAAGGTCGTCAACACGGGCCTGATACAGGCGCGGGAAGGGGACGTCACGCTGGCGGGCCGCGACGTGCGCCAGGAAGGCGTGCTGCTCGCCACCACCACGGCCGCCACGCGCGGCACGGTCCACCTCAACGCCTTGGGCAGCGACGCGGCCGTCACCGTGGGACGCGGCGCCACCACGGCCATCCTCGTCGAGGATGACGGCAAGACGATGGCACTCGACAGCCAGCGCGACGCCATGCGCGGACCGGCCGTGACGGGCACGGAAAACATCGTTGCCGTCAACGACCGCCGGGACCAGTCGCGCATCGAGATCGGCAGCGCCGGCACGGTGGAATTCATCGGCGACTCGCTGACCCTGGCCACGGGCGGCCAGATCGCCGTGAATGCGGCCAGCCGCAGCCTGTTGCGCGACGGGGCGCAGCTTGACGTGTCCGGCGCCGTCGGCGTCAAGGTGGCGATGGCGGCCAACAATATCGAGATCAATGTGCAGGGCAACGAGCAGCGCGATGCGCCCGTCAACCGCGACGGCAAGGCCTTGATCAACAACAGCATCTGGGTCGATCGCCGCAAACTCGTGTTCGTACCGAAAGGCACGAATGGCTATGACAGCGACCGCTGGTACACGGCCGGCGGCTTGCTGGAAGTGGCCGGTTATCTGGGCACGCAGGGGCACTCCGTCAGCGAATGGATGGGGCAGGGCGGCACCGTCAGCTTCGGCGGCAAGGATGTCGTCACGCAGCTTGGCTCCAGCATCAATCTGTCCGGCGGCACCCTGGACGTGCAGACGGGCGCGTTGCGCCAGACCTGGCTGAAAGGCGCGGACGGCAAGCTGTACGAAGCGGGCAGCGCACCGGCCGACTTGCCGTATGCGGGCGTGTACAAGGGCTACGAGGAAGAACATGCGCGCTGGGGCAAGGAAGCCAGCGCCTTCTACGCCAATCCCCTGATCGCCGCACAACAGCGCCTGGAAAACGGCTACACGGTGGGCCGCGACGCGGGCAAGCTGGTGGTGGCCACGGAGTCGGCCGTGCTGGAAGGAGCGATTGCGGGCGATGTCTTCCAGGGCGAGCGCCAGAGCCAGGCGCCGCAGGCGCTGCTGGACGGCTACCAGCAGTCGCAACTGGCGGCAGCGCAGCGGGGCCAGCTGGTCGTCGGCCAGTATCAGGCCATGTTCGACAAGCGCACGGGCGTGCTGCAGCATGCGCTGTCGGCCGTCATGGACGACGTGCGCCTGACGCGGGTGCAGGACGGCATCGCCGCCGGCCTCGACGTGGCAGGCGCGCTGGACGCTGAGCGCCAGGGCAGGCTGCTGCTCGACACAACTTTGCTGAACAATCAGCAACTGGGCGCCATCCGCATCGCCGCCAAGGGCGCGATCACCGTCGACAGCGCGCTGCAAGTGGCCGATGGCGGCAACATCACCCTGTTCGGCAAGGACGTGGCCATCAATAGCAGCCTGCGCAGCCATGGCGGTAGCATCATGGCCGGCAATGTGCTGAACCAGATCGGCGCACTGGGCATGGCTGACACTGTCGTCAATCCGGGCGTGCCGCCGGGCACGTTGCTGCTGGCCGATGGCGTGAGTCTGGACACCAGCGGCTTGCTCAGCAACGTGCTGCGCGATCCGCTGGCCGCCGCCGGCTTGCCGTACCTGAACGGCGGCACGGTATCGTTGCGCGCGTTTGGCGACGTGCGCATCGGCAATGGCAGTCTGATCGACGTGAGCTCGGGCGCGGCCATCCTGTCGCAGGCGAAACAGCAGGGCGGCAAGGGCGGTAACGTGGCCCTGGCCAGCTATGGGCCGGAAGCCGACCTGGTGCTGGGCGAGGGCGCGCAAGTGCGCGGCCATGGCGTGGCGGGTGGCGGCAAGCTGGAATTGCAGGCCAACAAGATCCTGGTCGGCCAAGCCGATACCGGACAGAAAGGTACCCTGCAGCTGGAGGGCGACTTCTTTGACAAGGGTTTTTCCAGCTACAGCCTGCTCGGCAAGCAGGGCGTGACGGTGGCGGACGGCACGCAGGTTGACGTGCGCATGCCCGTGCTGCGCGTGGTGGACAATGAAAAACTGGCCCTGTGGACGCCGGAACAGGTCACGGAAAACGCCGTCAAGGGCACCTTGACGCAGCGCAAGGGCGCCAGCCTGGCCCTGCAGGTGGGCGACGTGCAGTCCGATGCGGCCGACATGGCCAGCGCCGAGCTGCTGGTCGGCAAGGGCGCCGTGGTGAATGTCGATGCGGGCCAGTCGATCAAGCTGTCCAGCGTGGGCCAGCTGACGGTGGACGGGCGCTTGAACGCCTGGGGCGGCAAGATCAGCCTCGGCGGCGTGGGCGTTGCCGTGAATGTGTCCGAAGCGGTGGAAGCGGCCGGCCATGGCCGTTCCCTGTGGATAGGCGAGAACGCCGTGCTCGACGTGGCCGCGCGCGCCGTCAGCGCCACGGACGCGCAGGGCCGGCGCTACGGCAAGGTGGTCGATGGCGGCAGCATCGTCATCGGCGGTGAAATCGACCATGCGCAGGGCAGCACGTCGGCGGCCAGCCTGTTTGTTGTCGTGCGCGACGGCGCCGTGCTGGACGCTTCGGGCGCGCATGCGGTGCTCGATGTGAACGGCGCGGCGGTCGACGTGGCCAGCGCCGGCGGCAGCATCGCGCTGGCGTCGAACAATGGCTTGTACCTCGATGGCCAGTTGCTGGCCCGGGCGGGCGGCGCGGGCGCGGCGGGCGGCAGCCTGTCCGTCGCCACGGGCACCCCCGTCTACCTGAAAGTGCTGGCCACGGACAAGGTGCAGCAGGGGCGCCAGCTGGCGCTGACGCAGCGCCAGGGCGCCAGCGACCTGGCTGAACACGTGAACGCTCGGGATGCGGCGGCAACGCTGCAGTACGGCCACGGGCGTTTTTCCGTCGAGCAAGTGGAAGCGGGCGGCTTCGGCAGCCTGGCCCTGCTGGGCGCCGCCTCCTTCGATGGCGACGTGTCGCTGCATCTGCAGCAAAGCTTCCAGCTGTACGGCGCGCCCGTGCTGACATCCGGCAGCAAGCCCGGCGCGAAGGTCAGCGTTACGGCGCCGTATGTGCGCCTGGCCAGCATCAAGCCGGCCGGCAAGGATTTCTATGTCACGCCAGGCACGGCCGGGGAGTCGCCGATGGCTGGCCAGGTCAGCATCGCGGGCGACCTGATCGACGTGCGTGGCCTCGTCAATATCGTTGCCGACGACGTGCGCCTGAGCAGCCGCGGCGACTTGCGCTTCCTGCTGTCCCCGCTGGGCTGGGGCGGCGCGGAGGCGACGACGGTGCTGTCCTCGCCGGGCGACATGACCCTCAGTGCAGCCCAGCTGTATCCGGAAACGGGCGCCGGCGCCGCCGTACGCGTCGGTTATGGCCGCACGGATGGAAAGTTCGGCTACGATCCGGCGCGCAGCCTGCGCATCGCTCGCACGACTGAGGGCGTGCCGGCCATGCCGTATTCTGCCTTCGGCTCGCTGGAACTGGAGGCCGCGCATATCGAGCAGGGCGGCGTGGTGCGTGCGCCGCTGGGGCGCCTGGCGATCGGCGCGGCCCGCTATGAAAATGACAAGAGCCTGAGCGTCAATCTGCTGGCCAACAGCATCAGCTCGGTCAGCGGCGCCGGCCTGGTCATGCCGTATGGCGGCACGGTCGATGGCCAGAGCTGGAACGTGGATGGCAAGCTGGCCACCTTCATGGGCGTGGGCGGCTTCAATGCGCAGGGCGGCTTGCGCGTCGGCGTGGAAATGGCCGGCGTGGCCGTGCAGGTGCAGCCGGGCGCGCTGCTCGACCTGTCCGGCGGCGGCGAACTGACGGGCGCCGGCTTCATCGCGGGCCGCGGCGGTTCCACCGATGCGCGCTACCACCCGCTGGCGCAAGTGCATGCGAACGGTGGTTTCATCCTGCCGGGCCTGGCGACGAATCCCGTGTACGCCATCGTGCCCGGTGTGCAGGCGCCGCAAGCGCCTTCGGGCGCCCCCGATGCGGCCATCGGCCGGCAGGTGACGATAGGCAGCGGCGTGCCGGGCCTGGCGGCAGGCACCTACACCCTGATGCCGTCGACCTACGCCTTGCTGCCGGGCGCCTTCCGCGTGGAGCTGAACGGCCTGGCGGGGCAGGGCAGCGCCGGTACGCTGGCGCAGCCGCTGCGCAACGGTTCCTGGGCCGCGCCCGGCACCTTGTCGATTGCCGGCACGGACATCCGTGCGCCGCTGGCCAGCCAGCTGATCATCACGCCGGCCAAGGTCGTGCGCACGTATTCCCAGTACAACGAAATGGGTTATGCCGCGTTTGCCCTGGCCGATGCGCAAACGCGTGGCATTCCCCGCGCGATGCTGCCGGCCGATGCGAAAACGCTCAAGCTGAACCTGGCGCCCGGCGGCGGCCTGGAGACGTTCCAGTTCCACGGCACGGGCAAGTTCGGCGCAGCCGAGGGCGGCTATGGCGGCACCGTGGTGCTGATGTCGAGCAATACCTCCGCTGGCGAGATCGAGCTCCTCGCTGATGGCGCGCCGGCCAGCGGTGACGTGAAACAGGTCAGCATACGCGCTTCCAGCCTGAACAATATCGGCGCGGCCCGCATCGTGGTGGGCAATGCGCCCACGGTGGAATATGGCCAGGGCGGCAATTACGTGAACTTCGGCGTCCAGTCGGCGCGCGCCATCTACCTGCGCGCTGGTGCCGTCCTGTCGGCGCCCGAAGTATTCCTCGTCGCCCAGGATCCGGGCAATTCTGAACTGGGCGACGGCGTGATCGATATCGCGCCCGGCGCCGGCATCAACACCCTGGGACGCGGCAAGGCGGCCTACGACGCCAACGATGGCTTCATCTACCAGAGCCGCCCGGACGTGCACGTGCTGGCCGCGTCGAACGGCTTGCTCAACGTGGCGCCCGTCAGCGGCGCGACGCGCGGCGGCATCCGCATCGGCATGTGCGCCGACGCTTGCGCGGGTAGCGGCACGGCCAGCCTGTACTCGGAAGGCACCTTGCTGCTGGCGACCAGCGGCAGCTTCCAGCTCGACGACACGGCCCGCTACGGCACGCGCAACCTGAGCCTGGCTGTGGGCGCCATCAATATCGGCTCGAACGAGGCGCTGGCGGCGGCCCAGGCCAGCGGCACGCGTCCCGCCGGACTGACCCTGAACCAGGATCTGCTGGACCGTTTGCTGCGCGGCGACACCAGCACGGGCGCGCCGGCGCTGCAGGCGCTGATGCTGAACGCGGCCGACAGCGTCAATTTTTATGGCGACGTGGTGCTCGACACCTACGACAAAGTCAGCGGAAAATCGAACCTGGAGCGCCTGGTGCTGACCACGCCGGCCATGTATGGCCAGGGCCAGGCCGGCACGGTGGCGACTATCCGCACGGCCAACCTGATCTGGGGCGGCGCCCTGTCGGCGCCCGGCAATGTGATCGCGCATGGCGCCGGCACGGGCAGCGGCACCCTGAACCTGGAGACGCAGCGCATCGATTTCGGCTTCGGCCCCTTCACGCAGCCGGCCGGCGTCGCCACCTTCGACCGCCTGGCGCTGGGTTTTGGCACCGTCAACCTGAAAGCCTCGGGCCAGGTCACGGCCAACCACAAGGGCAGCCTGTCAGTCTACGAGGCGCAGGGCGCGTATGAAACGGGCAAGGGCTTCCGGTACAGCGGCGGCAACCTGAACATCAGCACGCCGCTGCTGACGGGCGAGGCCGGTTCGTCGCACAGCTACACGGCGGGCGGCGCGCTGGCCGTGACGGCGCCGGCCGGCGCGCCAGCCCCTTTCGCCAAAACTAACGCGGCGCTGGGCGCCCAGCTGGCCTTGAACGGCGACAGCGTGACGGTGGCGACAGCCGTGGTGCTGCCGAGCGGCAAGCTCACCGTCAACGCGCAGCACGACATCAGCGTGGCCGATGCTGCGCGCATCGACATGGCGGGCCGCAAGAGCACTTTCTTCGACGTGGATAAATACAGCTGGGGCGGTGACGTGACCCTGGACAGCCGCGCCGGCGATATCCGCACAGCTGGCGGCAGCGTGATCGACCTGTCGGCCGAGAACAACCGCGCCGGCAGCCTGAAGGCCGTGGCCCTCGACGGCGCGGCCGGCATGGTGGAGCTGCAAGGCAAGATACTCGGCGGCGCCAGCGGCAGCTACGACGCGGGCGGCACCGTGGTGCCGTACAAGCTGGGCAGCGTGGACGTGCGCGCGCAAACCCTGGGCCCAAGTGGCACCCTGGACAGCCAGTTCGCGTCGCTGAACAAGCGCCTGAACGAAGGCGGCGTGACGGGCGCACGCAGCTTCCAGCTGAAGCAGGGCGACCTGACCATCGGCAATGAACTCAAGGCGGGCGAAGTGCAGGTGTCCGTCGATAACGGCCGCCTCACCGTTGCTGGCACCATCGACGCCAGCGGCGAGCGCGTGGGCAGCATCCGCCTGGCCGGCAAGCAGGGCGTCACTCTGGCCAACAACGCCGTGCTCGACGCGCACGGCACCGTCCTGCGCGTCGACAGCTATGGCAAGATCATCGATAGCCCGAACCGGGCCACGGTGGAACTGAACGGGGGCGAGGGCACATTGGACCTGGCCGGCGGCGCGCAGATCGACGTGCGCCACGGCACGGCGGCCGTGCTTGGCAAGGGCAAGGGCGAATACGACGGCGCCGCGCGCGGCACGGTGGAACTGAGCGCGCCGCGCCTGGGCAGCGGCGGTTCCCGCACGGACGCAGACGCGGCCACCTTCGGCGACGTCGCCATCGCCAGCGGCAGCGGTTTTACCGTGCGCGGCGCGAAATCGATCGCCATCAACGCCATGCAGCGCTACGACGATGCGGCTTATGCCACGGACCTGTCGGCCAGCGGCCGCCCGTATCAGGTGGTCAACCAGGCATACCTCGACAGCAAGCATGCGGACAGCACGGCCTTTATCAATGCGGCGCTGGCCAACACGAACTTGCGCAATGGCAAGCTGGCGGGCTTGAACACGGCCGCGTATGCCGAGGCGCTGCACCTGCGTCCCGGCGTCGATATCGTCAGCAAGACGCCAGACGGCGACCTGGTGGTGCAGGGCGACCTGGATTTGTCGGGCATGCGCTATGCCAGCCTGAACCCGCGTTTTCAAGTAACGCATGCGCGCGGCTCGGGCGAGGTGGGCAGCCTGCTGCTGCGCGCCGGCGGCGATTTGAATATCTATGGCAGCATCAATGACGGCTTCGCGCCGCCGCCGTCCACGCAGGACGACAAGGGCTGGTTGCTGCTGCCGGGGCGCGACATCAACGGCAGCGACGTCATCGTTCCGGGCACGGGCGTGACCCTGGCCGACGGCACCATTTTCCCGGGCGGCGTCACACTCAATTACGACGTGCCCGTCAAGGCGCTGAGTTTCCGCGCCAACACGCGCCTGCCCGTGGATGTGGTCCTGAACCAGGTGCTCACCTTGCCGGCCGGCACGGTCCTGGCGGCTGCCGTGCGCGACAGCGCCGGCAATATCGTCCACGCGGCGGGTACCTTGCTGGCCACGGAACAGACCTTTACCGCCGGCATGCGGCTCGACGCGGGCAGCGTGGTCGCGCAAATGGTCAAGGTGCGCGCCATGACCTGGCCGAAAGGCGTTGCCTTGCCGGGCTTGCTGGGCGAGCGCAACGTGGTCACCCTCAGTGGCAAAGTGGTGCTGCCCGTCGGCGCGCTGATCCCCAACGGCACCGACGTCAAGCTGCTGCCCGGCGTGACGTCCATCGCATTGCGCTCGGAAGTGGCGGGGCGCCAAGGCGCGCTGTGGGCCATCGCGCCCATGCTGGCCGAAGGCTCGCAATCGTGGGGCATGCGCCTGGCGGCCGGCGCCGACCTGGAGGCGGCCGACACGCGCAGCGTGCAGGCGCATCCGGAGCACGGCACCCTGCGCCTGGCCGACAGCCATTACGGCATGTATGGCGTCATGATCCCGCCGAAGGGCGTGCAGCACTGGACGCTGGCGGCGCAGGAGCTGGGCGAGCGCGAGGGCATCGTCGGCATCGTGGCGGGCGAACCGATCACCGAGGAATTCATCAGCCAGTTCGGCCAGACCGTGGCGGAATTTTGCGCTGGCGACGCCAGCATGTGCGTGCTGAAGCTGGCCTATGTGTGGACCAAGGCCGGCGCCGAAGAATTCGCCGACCCGAGCGTGAAGGCGGGCGACGTGGTCGACCTGGCCGGCCTGGGCTGGCCCACCATGTGCGAGGAAAACCCCACCTGGTGCGGCACCTCCAACCCCACCTTCGACAACAAGGCGTCCAGCCTGCGCTACAGCGTGCTGCGCACGGGCACGGGCGACCTGGACCTCGTCAGCGGCGGCGACTTGCGCATGGACAGCCTGTACGGCGTGTACACGGCCGGCATGTCGTCGGTGGCGACGGCGGCGGGCGACCCGTACAACCTGCCGCGCGCGCGCAATCTGGACGGCACGGTGCTGTCCAACCCCGATGGCGCGCATGAGCGCCTGGTCGATGGCGGCGCAGACAGTCTCTACCGCGCCTGGTATCCGGACCAGGGCGGCAATCTGCTGCTGCGGGTGGCCGGCGACCTGAGCGGCTCGCTGGTCGGCGGGGCTGCCGCCACCAACGGGCGCCCCGTCAGCAAGGATGGCCCCGGCGATTCGGTGGCGGTGGGCAACTGGCTGTGGCGCCAGGGCAGCGGCGGCGTGGCCACGGGCGGTCCGGCCCAGCCGACGGCGTGGTGGATCAATTTCGGCAGCTATGTGGGCCGCGATGCCCTGGCCGATACCGTGCTGGGCTTTACGGGCTTCGGCACCCTGGGCGGCGGCAATGTGCGCGCCGACGTGGCCGGCGATGCGGGCGTGCTGGCGCCGAAGGTTGCCACCGTCTTCAACACCAACATCAATCCGCGCTCGCAGGGCTTGCTGCTGGCCGTGGGCAGCACGGGCCGCGTGCTGGCCGACGGCAGCCTGCAACTGACGGGCGGCGGCGACCTGGACCTGCGCGTGGGCGGCGGCCTCAATCCGTCCAGCCAGTCCGGTGGCGGCCACTTGAATGGCGCGCTGGCCGACTTGCGCGGCCATGTGGAGGTGGCCGCTGCCCAGCTGGGCAAGGTCGCGCTGCAGTACGGCACGCGCGCTACCGACCACGTGCCGCTGGAAACGCGCGCCTTCGACGCCTTCCGCGCCACCCGCGCCACGCCGCAGGGCGGCATGACCCTGGTGCCCGGCGACGCCACTTTCAATGTGGCCACCCTGGGCGACCAGGTGCTGCAGGATGTGGCCGACCCCGGCCGCGTACCGATGTTCAACGCCGCGTCGTATACGAGCGCGGCGGGCGAAGCGGGCGCCGGCTACAGCTGGTTCAGCCTGTGGACGCCGCGCACGGCGCTCGACCTGTTTTCCGCCGGCGGCAACATGACGCCGCTGACCGCGCCGATCGGCACGGCCACCGACCTGGCCGTCGTCTATCCCTCCATCGTGCGGGCCGCGGCCGCGAATGGCAGCTTGTACTATGGCAAGACCATCACGGACTGGGGTGGCGCAACCGCGTATGCCGATCCTTTGCTGCTGGCGCCGTCGCCAAACGCCCAGCTGGAATGGCTGGCCGGCGATTCCATTTATGCGGGCGGCTACGCCGTCAGCCAGTCCGGCGCGGCCGCCGACAGCATGGCGACGCCGTTCAAGCCAGCCTTCGCGGCCTGGAACCTCAGGCCCGGCAGCCAGACTGCCCTGGGCGGCAATGTTTCGAGCACGGGCGTGCCGTCGTCGCAGTGGAACGCTCCGCTGTTCGCCTTCGGGCCCGATTCCGCCGCCGGCCCGGCCAACAGCGGCACGCAAGCGGCGCGCATCTACGCCGTGAAGGGCGATCTGATCGGCGTCAATAGCGGCCGCATGGTCGCGTTCTACGATGCCAAACACGCAGGCGTCACCTGGTACGAGGGGGCGCAACCGGTGTGGATGAAGGCGGGCCGCGATATCGTCGGCAGCGGCACGGCGCTGCTGGAAGCCATCGACGGCACGGGCGGTGGCGACATGATGTTCCGCAATTACAGCAACCTGTTCGTGCACAACAACGCGTTCGACGTGTCGGTGGTCTCGGCCGGACGCGACATACTCAATAGCTCCTTCAACGTGGCCGGCCCCGGCACGCTCGACATCAGCGCCGGGCGCAATATATTGATGCAGGACAAGGGCAGCGTCGTCAGCCTCGGCCCCGTCGTCGTGGGAGACAAGCGCCCGGGCGCCGGCATCGCCATGCAGGCCGGCGTGGGCGCGGCGGGCCTCGACTACCTGCGCTTCGTCAAACCCTATCTTGACCCGGCGAACGTGGCGCAGTCGGGCGTGCCGCTGGCCGACCAGGCCGGCAAGGTGGTGAAATCGTACGGCGGCGAACTGGCCACCTGGCTCGGTGAACGCTACGGCTTCAAGGGCACGCCTGCCGAGGCGCTGGCCTACTTCCTGGCCTTGCCGGCACCGCAGCAGCGCGTGTTCGCCCGCGACGTGTATTTCGCGGAACTGAAGGCGGGCGGGCGCGAGTACAACGATGCGGACAGCGCGCGTTACGGCAGCTTCCTGCGCAGCCGCAACGCCATCGCGGGCCTGGCGCCGGCCACGGACGCGAACGGCAAGGCGATTGCCTATACGGGCGACATCATCATGTACCGCGGCCTGTATTCCAAGTGGAACGACGGCGAGCAGCGCCGCGACTATTTCCCCCGCAGCGGCTACGTGCACACGAACTTCGGCGGCGATATCGAGCTGCTGACGCCGGGCGGCAAGCAGGTGCTGGGCATTGAAGGCGAGGCGCCGCCGTCGACCTCGGGCGTCATCACCAAGGGCGGCGGCAACATCGATCTGTTCTCGCAAGGCAGCATTTTGCTGGGCCAGAGCCGCATCATGACGACGTTTGGCGGCGATATCCTCGGCTGGTCCTCGCAAGGCGACATCAACGCGGGCCGCGGCTCGAAGTCGACCATCGTCTACACGCCGCCCAAGCGCGTGTATGACAACTGGGGCAACGTGACCCTGTCGTCCGACGTGCCGAGCACGGGCGCCGGCATCGCCACGCTGGCGCCGATCGCCGAAGTGCCGGCTGGCGACGTGGACTTGCTGGCCCCGCTGGGTACCATCGATGCGGGCGAGGCGGGGATCCGCGTGTCGGGCAACGTCAACCTGGCCGCGCTGACCGTGATGAACGCGGCGAATATCCAGGTCAAGGGCGAAGCGAAGGGCATGCCGGCGGTGGCGTCCGTCAACGTGGCCGCCATGACGAACGCCAGCGCGGCCGCCACGCAGGCCACGGCCGCCGCCCAGGATGTGGTGCAGCGCGAGCGCGCCGCCACCCGTTCCGCGCAGCCATCGGTGTTTACGGTGCGCGTGCTGGGCTTTGGCAATGACGCACCGCCCGACAGCGCGCAAGCGGCGCCGCAGGACGGCGCGCGCATCGAGGCGGCCGACTACAACCCGCGCAGCGCCGTGCGCGTGCTGGGCCTGGGCACGCTGCCGGAATCGGCCACGCGCCAGCTGACGGCGCAAGAGCGCAGCAGGTTGTCGCCATGATGGCCGGCTTGGTGAGTATGGCTGCTGCCTTGCCCCTGCGCATGGCCGGCATGGCCTGGTACCGCCCGGCCATCCGGCCCCGTCTGCAGGCGGCCAACGACGTGGCGCCAGGGCAGGGCGCGCAACTGCAGACGGTGCTGGAAAGCAATTACGCGGCCCTGCACCGGCGCCTGGCGCGCCACCTGGGCTGCGCCGAGCTGGCCAGCGACAGCCTGCACGACGCCTGGCTGCGCCTGGGCGCGCTGGCGGCCGGGGACGGGGCTGCGCTGGCGCTCAACCCCGTCGCCTATGTGTTCCGCGTGGCGTGCAATGCGGCCATGGACAGTCTGCGCCGCAACCGAGCCTGGCTGTATGCGGACGAGGGCGAAGGGGATGGCGGCGCCGGCCTCGTCGATTTCCTCGCCGATACGGCGGCCGGGCCAGAACGCCTGGCCGAGCTGCAGGCCGACGTGCGGCGTCTGGCGCAGGCCGTCGACTTGCTGCCGCGGCGCCATCGGCAAGTGCTCGAAGCGCTGCGCGTGGACGAGCTGACCCGCCAGGAAGTGGCCGAGCGGCACGACATGTCGCTGCGCAACGTCGATACGGCTCTGCGCCAGGCGCTCGACCATTGCGCCCGCCACACGGGCTACGCGGCGCAGGGCGGCGTCGGCACGACCCGGCGCAGCCTGAGGCTGAACGTTCGTTCGCGTACAGACTCTTAGGAATCCGGCCGTCAGACTGGTGCTTCGGGCCTGCAAGCGCCCACCCAGCCAGTCCACAGCCAGGAGGAAGCGCGAGATGACAGAGTCCCATCACATCAATGCCGGCAGGCGCGGCTTGCTGATCGCCGGCGCGCTGTCGGCCACGGCGGCGGCCGTTCCCGGCGTCGCGGGAGCGGCGCAGGCCGTCAACACGGCTGGCCAGGCACCGCCAGTGCTGATGAAAGTCAGCCTCGACGTCAACGGCCGGCGCCACAGCCTGGAACTCGACACGCGCACCACCTTGCTCGACGCCTTGCGCGAACACTTGCACCTGACGGGCACCAAGAAGGGCTGCGACCACGGCCAGTGCGGCGCTTGCACCATCATGCTCGATGGCCAGCGCATCAATGCCTGTTTAACGCTTGCTGTGATGCATGACGGCGCCAAGGTGACCACCATCGAGGGACTCGGCACGCCCGACAAGCTGCACCCGATGCAGGCCGCCTTCATCGCGCATGACGGTTACCAGTGCGGCTACTGCACGCCGGGGCAGATCTGCTCGGCCGTGGCCGCGCTGGGAGAAATCCGCCAGGGCATCCCCAGCCACGTCAGCACCGATTTGAATGCGGCCGCCTCGGTGACGCCCGAAGAATTGCGCGAGCGCATGAGCGGCAACATCTGCCGTTGCGGCGCCTATTCCAACATCATCGAGGCCATCACCGAGGTGGCGGGGAGGCCGGCATGAGAGTCTTCAGCTACCAGAAGGCCGCCTCGCCGGCCGAAGCGGCGGCCGCCGCCTTGCACACGCCGGGTGCCCGCTTCATCGCCGGCGGCACGAATCTGCTCGACCTGATGAAACTGGAAATCGAAACGCCCGCGCACTTGATCGACGTCAATGGCCTGGCGCTGGATAAAGTGGAAGCAACAAAGGACGGCGGCTTGCGCATCGGCGCCCTCGTGCGCAACACGGCCCTGGCCGCGCACGCCACGGTGCGGCGCGATTATGCCGTGCTGTCGCGCGCCTTGCTGGCGGGCGCCTCGGCGCAATTGCGCAACAAGGCGACGACGGCCGGCAACCTGCTGCAGCGCACGCGCTGCCCTTACTTTTATGACACGAACCAGGCCTGCAACAAGCGCGTGCCGGGCAGCGGCTGCTCGGCCATAGCCGGCTTCAGCCGGCCGCTGGCCATCCTGGGCGGCAGCGAGGCTTGCATCGCCACCCACCCGAGCGACATGGCCGTGGCCATGCGCGTGCTTGACGCGGCCATTGACACGGTGCGGTCCGATGGCAGCACGCGCAGCATCCCCATCGCCGACTTTTACCGTTTGCCGGGCAGCACGCCGCACGTGGAAACCGTGCTGCAGCCGGGCGAACTGATCACCAGCGTGACCTTGCCCCGGCCCATCGGCGGCACGCACGTCTACCGCAAGGTGCGCGACCGCGCCTCGTATGCGTTCGCGCTCGTATCCGTGGCGGCCATCATCTTGCCCAATGGTACGGGCAAGCTGGCCTTGGGCGGCGTCGCGCCGCAGCCATGGCGAGTGCCTGCCGCCGAGCAGGCGATCCCCAATGGCGCCGCCGCCGTGAGCGAACGCCTGCTGGCCGGCGCCAGGACGACTGACGACAATGCCTTCAAGGTGACCCTGGCGCAGCGCACGATTGCCTCGGTGCTGGCTGAAGCGCAAGCAAAGAAAGGCTAGGGCCATGAAATTTACGACACCGGCGACCACCAATCCCATCGACCAGCTGAAAGTCGTGGGCCGTCCCACGGACCGCATCGACGGCCCCCTGAAAACCACGGGCACGGCGCCGTATGCATATGAACAGAACAAGGCCGCGCCGCATGCCGCTTACGGCCATGTCGTCGGCGCGGCCATCGCCAAGGGGCGCATCGCCTCGATCGACTCGAGCGCCGCGCGGCGCGCGCCGGGCGTGCTGGCCGTGGTGACGGCCGAGTCGGCTGGCAAGCTGGGTAAAGGCAAGATGAACACGGCCAATCTGCTCGGTGGCCCTGAAATCCAGCACTACCACCAGGCCATCGCGCTGGTGGTGGCGGAAACCTTCGAGCAAGCCCGCTCGGCCGCGCAGTTGCTGGACGTCAAATATGTCGAGCAGAAGGGCGTTTTCGACCTGGCCAAGGCAAAAAGCACGGCCACCAAGCCGAAAGACGGCAAGCCCGACAGCAAGACGGGCAACTTCGCCGGCGCCTTTGCCAATGCGCCCGTGCGCCTGGACGCCACCTACACGACGCCTGACCAGTCGCACGCCATGATGGAGCCGCACGCCTCGATTGCCGCCTGGGAAGGCGACAAGGTGACGGTGTGGACGGCGAACCAGATGGTGGACTGGGGCCGTGGCGACCTGGCCCGTACGCTTGGCATTGCGAAAGACAAGGTGCGCATCGTTTCGCCGTACATCGGCGGCGGTTTCGGCGGCAAGCTGTTCGTGCGCGCGGAAGCCTTGCTGGCGGCCTTGGGCGCGCGCGCGGCCCAGCGTCCCGTCAAGGTGGCCCTGGTGCGCCCCTTGATGATCAACAACACGACGCACAGGCCCGCCACCATCCAGCGCCTGCGCATCGGCGCCACGCGCGACGGCAAGATCACGGCCATCGGCCATGAATCGTGGTCCGGCGACCTCAAAGGTGGGCAGCCGGAAACGGCCGTGATGCAGACGCGGCTGCTGTATGCGGGCCCGAACCGCATGACGGCCATGCGCCTGGCCGTGCTCGACTTGCCGGAAGGCAATGCCATGCGCGCGCCGGGCGAGGCGCCGGGCTTGATGGCGCTGGAAATCGCCATGGACGAGATGGCCGACAAGCTGAAAATGGATCCCATCGTCTTTCGCATCCTGAACGACACCAAAGTGGACCCGGAAAAACCGGGCAGGCCGTTTTCCCAGCGCCGCCTGATCGACTGCCTGCGCACGGGCGCCGTGGAATTCGGCTGGAAGGAGAGATCAGCGCAGCCGGGCATGCGGCGCGATGGCCGCTGGCTCGTGGGCATGGGCGTGGCGGCGGCCTTCCGCAACAACCTCGTCATGCAGTCCGCCGCCCGCGTGCGCCTCGATGGCAATGGCGTGATCACGGTGGAAACTGACATGACGGACATCGGCACGGGCAGCTATACCATCATCGCCCAGACGGCGGCGGAAATGCTGGGCGTGACCTTGAACAAGGTGGTCGTGCGCCTGGGCGATTCGGATTTTCCCGTCTCCGCCGGTTCCGGCGGACAGTGGGGCGGCAACAGTTCCACGGCCGGCGTCTACGCGGCCTGCGTGCGCCTGCGCCAGACCATCGCCGCCAAGCTGGGCTTCGATGAGAAAGAGGCGCGCTTTTCTGATGGCCAGGTGAGCCAGGGCGACCGCAGCGTGCCACTCGCGGCCGCCGCGTTCCATGGCGACATCGTCGCGGAAGACCACATGGAATACGGCGACCTCGATAAAAAATTCCAGCAATCGACGTTCGGCGCGCATTTCGTGGAAGTGGGCGTGGACGGCGACACGGGCGAAGTGCGCGTGCGCCGCATGCTGGCCGTGTGCGCGGCAGGCCGCATCCTGAACCCGAAAGCGGCCCGCAGCCAGGTCATCGGCGCCATGACCATGGGCGTGGGCGCGGCCCTGATGGAAGAACTGGTGGTCGACCAGCGCCGCGGCTTTTTCGTCAACCACGACCTGGCCAGCTACGAAGTGCCCGTGCACGCTGACATCCCGCACCAGGATGTCATTTTCCTCGATGAAACGGACCCCACGTCCTCGCCCATGAAAGCCAAGGGCGTGGGCGAGCTGGGCATCTGCGGCGTGGCGGCCGCTGTCGCGAACGCCGTGTACAACGCGACGGGGGTGCGGGTGCGGGACTATCCGGTAACGTTGGACAAGCTGCTGGCAAGACTGCCGGATACGCCGCGCGGGGTGTAGTTTTTTACATTTTCTCAGGCTACATTCAAGGGCAGATGACGGGCTTGGGCAGCGCAGCCAGCGCGTCTTTGTCATTGTGCGAATTGACCATGGCAAAGACATCGACGGCGCGATCGGATTGCATGTCGTTTACTCCCACGGAGGTGCCAACGCCTTGTGCGCCGCCCACCGAGATCACGGCATGTTCAACATTAAAAGTGGGTTGCGGCGTCAATATTTTTTGAACCACCCAACTGGCACGCGCCATGGCCAGCGCCTGATTCGAGCCATAGATGCCCATCGGTTGCGGCTTGAGCTGGCGCTTGTCGACCCGTCCGATGACTTCCCATCCACCAACCTGTATCTTGTCGTACCGTGCCAGCGCATTGCGGACACACTCTACGGTACTGTGCGCATCAAGCAAATGCCCTCCATCGGGAAACGGACCTACCGTCACGACTTTTCGTATGAACGTATAGTACGGACGTGGATTATCGACCGTATTTTCAATCTTCGTGAGCTTGACTTGAATTTCCCCGACCAAGTTGTCCAGCGCGAACAGCGTGGTATCAAACTTGATTTTTCCTCCAAAGCCCAAGATTGAACCGCTAACGAGCATTATTCCACCGACAATTTTCTGACGCCATGTTTTCCCCAATAAAAAAAGCGCCGCGCCCAGCATCGCGAAAGTGGCAGCCAGCGCAATGAAGAGTGTCATCCGTAAGCCGTCAGCGACATTGCCACCTGTCGTTGGCGTGCTTGTTATCTGTTTTTGTGATTGAATGATTTCGTTGGCGACAATACTGGGGGAAGTGGATGCGGGGATCATCATCGAGATGATGAACATGATAGTAAAGAAAAGCATGGCCCATAGATAATTGTTTATCGCCCGGCTTGCCACTGTAAGATTGTCAAGTTTTATTTGATTGATTTCATGTAGCGAGGAAATGTCGAATAAAAATCTATTTTTTCTATTTGAATTAAAAGCGCTCTTTTTTTTATTTCGCGGATAAATTGTCCAGCCGTTCCGGTAAGTCAAGAATGCTTTCGCAGTTAATCCTCTAATTGTTGCGCGCAGCGCCGCAATCCACTGGAGAGGCAAGTAGATACAAGCAAATATGAAAAAAAATCTCGTCATTGGTGTGTCGAGATGCGCTTTGCCAATTAAGAAAAGAACACATCCTGCTGCGAAAAGAAAAACTAATATTGCAATATGGAGAATGATGTCAAAATTAATTTCATGGCTTTGTTTTTTTTCATTTTCCTCTTTTTGACGACGTAGATAATTTTTTCCAGGCGAAGGCCATAGAAAGTCTGCCAGGAGGCGGGAAAAGGTAGCCATCAGGACAGTTGCGCAAACGCGCCAGTGTTGCTTGCGATTCGCGGCTTGTCAGCCCATTGGTCTTCAGCAAGCATTCCAGAAGTAAAATTGTGAACGGCGCGCAAGTGGTATGTGTCTTTCATCTTTGGTCCTGTCGGCATGCTGGTGAATCAGCTTTGGTATCGCGGAGTACGTTTGACCTTTACCTGCCTATCCGGGTATTTTTATACGAAGGCATAGTCAGCTTGATCGCCCACATAGTCCGGATTTATTCATTTATTGTCAACATATTTCCGTATGAAAACAAAATTTCGGATTGGACCATGTTTATCATCAAATGGTTTTGAATGCCGTATCTGAAAAATGCTGATTGCGAAGAGACAGCGGCAAGGCGAATACCGCATGGCATGCATGCTGGGGAGGTGGCGGAGTGCCTGGCATCCATGGAATACGTGTCGTTCAGGTCCACCACCACGTTTGCATACGGCACGAACTTGCTCTTGGCGAAGGCAAAACGGGCGCTGCTGTTATAACCGATGCGGTTCTTGTCCCATCGCGTCAGGCGTCCGCCCAGGGTGAATGGGCCGGACAGTGTCACGTCGGTGCTGCTCTCTGGTCGCGTTGGCCAATATGGCGGTTCGGATATCCAGCCATGGCCCAGCGCGTGTTCAGGAGACGGCTGCCAGCGGTATTTCAAATTGGCGTGCCCAAATGTGAATGTGGCAGTTCGGTTGGCAGGGCCATCATGGTCTTTCCGCTATACTGGCCCCCCGATATTGCCGCCCTTAGCCGAAAACCACCATGGACTTGAGTACCCACGCCGCCGTCATCAATTGCGAAGCCTATCGCGACGGCAAGAAGATCGCGCATTTCGACATCGACAAAGTGGGCGACTTTCTGTGCGACCCCGATTGTTTCGTCTGGATCGGCATGGCCAGTCCCGATGCCACGGCCATGCAGGCGCTGCAATCGGCGTTTGGCTTGCACGAGCTGGCCGTCGAGGATGCGCAGGGTGCGCACGAGCGGCCCAAGCTGGAAGAGTACGGCGACACCCTGTTCATGGTGGTGCACACGGCCACGCTGGACGGCGAGGCCATCGTCTACGGCGAAACCCACGTCTTTCTCGGCCCCCGCTTCATCATCACGGTGCGCCACGGCCCCTCGGCCGGCTATGCGAAGTTGCGCGAACGCAAGGAAAGCGTGCCCGAGAAACTGGCCAGCGGCCCTGGTTACGTGCTGTATTCCATCATCGACTTCATCGTCGATCAGTACCAGCCCTGCATCGACCATTTGCAGGCGAAGTTTCAGCACTATGAATTGCAGCTGTTCAAGCCCAGTTTGAGCGAGGACAAGCTGCAGGATTTTTACCAGCTCAAGACGGAACTGCTCAAGCTCGACGCGGCCGTCAACCCGCTGCACGACATCTGCACCCAATTGATCCGCTTCCATGGCGACATCGTGCCCAAGGAAAACCGCATCTATTACCGCGACATCCTCGACCACGTCAAACGGGTCACCCACACGGCGGGACAGATGCGCGAGCTGGTCAATTCGGCCATGCAGGTGGCGCTGGGGCAAATTTCGATCCGCCAGAACGAGGTCGTCAAGCGGCTGGCCGCCTGGGCCGCCATCCTGGCCGTGCCCACCATGGTCTTCAGCCTGTACGGCATGAACTTCGAATTCATGCCGGAACTGAAGTGGCGCGGCAGCTATCCGGCCGTGATCGTCGTCATCATCGCCGGCTGCTACTGGCTGCACCGGCGCCTGAAGCGCGAAGGCTGGCTGTAGCCGGCAAGCTTAGCCGCCTGCCACCGCGCTTGCCGCCTCCAGTATCAGCGCCGCCACTTCGATGGGGCGCGAGGCCAGCGACGCGTGGCTGGCGTTCGGGCTGATGACTTTCCTGGCGCCCAGGCGCGCCGCCATGCGTTCCTGGTTGACGGGGGAAATCATGCGGTCGGCAGTGGACACCTGGTACCAGCTGGGTTTGTGCTTCCAGGCCGGGTCGCTGACGGTGTCGCCAAAGGTGCTGGCCAGCGGCGCTTTCTGCACCACGCCCAGCACGGCGCCTTCCTCCGCGTCGAGGTCCTGGCAAAAGCTGTCATGGTAGTGCTCGGGTTTGACCCACGCATGGCTGCTGCCGGCGAGCAGGGTCAGCTCGTTGCCGGCGCCGGTGCGAAGCGGTTTGCCCGATTGGCCATAGCCGTGGTGCGTGATGGCCAGCACGCGGTGGCGGCTAGTGCGACACCAGCACCGGCAAGGTCATGTCCTGCAGCACCGTGCGCGTGACGCCGCCCAGCAGCGCTTCGCGCAGGCGCATGTGGCCGTAGCAGCCCATCACGACCAGGTCGCAGTGCCGCTGGGCGGCCATGGCCAGCAGGGCCGCGCCCACGTCCTGGCCCGGCGGCGTGTCGTGCTGCAGCACCTCGACGTTGACGCCGTGGCGCGCCAGGTACAGGGCCAGGTCAGCGCCCGGCTGCTCGCCGTGCGCGGCCGGCTGGGCGTGCGAATTGACGACGGCCAGCGTTACCTGCCGCGCCCCTTGCAGCAGCGGCAGCGCATCGGTAATGGCGCGCAGCGCTTCGGCGCTGCCGTTCCAGGCCAGCAGCGGATGCTGCGCGATGCCCGCCGGCGCGGCGGCCGGCGCGTGCGGCACCATCAGCACGGGCCGGCCGCAATGGAGCATCAGGTATTCGGCCGTGCCGGCGATGACGCGCGACGGCGTATCCTGCGCATCCGTCTGGCCCAGGATCAGCAAGTCGCAATAGCGCGCCTGCAGCAGCAGCGCGCCTTGCGCGTCGTCGTCGACGAAGCGCGTCTCGTAACTGCCCAGGCCTTCCTCGCGGGCGATGCGCTCGAAGTCGTGCAAGGCCTCGCTGGCCTGGGTGCGCAGCGCCTGCATCTGCGCCGGCGCGAACTGCAGCGCGTTGACGCCGCCGCCATACGCGTAGCGCGAGATGCCGCTCATGGCCGAGCCGATCAGGTGGGCGCCGTCGGCAACGGCCAGGCGCACGGCCAGGCGGATGCGCTGGGCGCAGTGGCGCGAATTGTCGACGTGGACCAGCAGGGTGGTGTAGGGCATGGCGTTTTCCTCGGTTGTCGCTAGATTGTCGCTCGGTTGTCGGTGATCAGGTTTGCAGCACGTAGCTGCCCGGCGCATCGCCCAGGTCGGGCCCCATGGTCGGCGGCGCCACTTGCGCGCCCGCGCGTTCTTCCAGCCAGGCTTGCCAGGCGGGCCACCACGAACCGTCATGCTGCGGCACGTCGCGCTGCCAGCTGTCCGCGTCGATGTAGGGCGCGTCGTGACGGTGCGTGGCCAGCTGGTAGCTGCGGCGCGGCTGGCCCGGCGGCGAGACGACGCCCGCATTGTGGCCGTCCGAGGTCAGCAAAAAGGTGACGTCGGTGTCGGTCAGCAGCTGCAGTTTATACACGGAGCGCCATGGCGCCACGTGATCCGTCAGGGTGCCGACGGCAAAGATGGGCGCATCGATGTCGGGCAGGGCGATGTGGCGGCCGGCCGTGCGGTAGCGGCCTTCGGCCAGGTCGTTGTGCAGGAACAGGCGGCGCAGGTATTCCGAATGCATGCGGCAGGGCATGCGCGTGGCGTCGCCGTTCCAGGCCATCAGGTCGCTGTCCTGCTCGTCTTGTCCCAGCAGGTAGTGGCGCAGCTGGCGCGACCAGATCAGATCGTTCGAGCGCAGCAGCTGGAAGGCGCCCGCCATCTGCTTCGTGTCGAGGTAACCCTGCTTCCACATGGCCGCTTCCAGGAAGCTGACCTGGCTCTCGTCGATGAACAGCGACAGTTCGCCCGGCTCCTTGAAGTCCACCTGCGACGCCAGCATGGTGAGGCTGGCCAGGCGCGCATCGCCATCGCGCGCCATGGTCGCGGCGGCGATCGCCAGCAGGGTGCCGCCCAGGCAGTAGCCGACAGCGTGCACCTGCGGCGCGCCCGCGATGCTGGCAACGGCGTCAAGCGCGTCCATCACGCCCAGCTGGCGGTAGTCTTCCAGCGACAGCTCGCGGTCTTCTTCCGTCGGGTTTTTCCAGGAAATCATGAACACCGTGTGGCCCTGGTCCACCAGGTAGCGCACCAGCGAATTGTGCGGCGACAGGTCGAGAATATAGAACTTCATGATCCAGGCCGGCACGAACAGCAGCGGCGTGGCATGCACCGTCGCTGTTGTGGGGGTGTACTGTATCAATTCGATCAGGTCATTGCGGTAGACCACCTTGCCCGGCGTGACGGCCACGTTCTGGCCCGCCTGGTAGTGACGCGTGTCGGGCGCATACGGCCCCATGGCGGCGCGCTGCCAGTCGGCGGCCGCATGCGCTGCGCCGCGCGCCAGGCTGGCGCAGCCGCTTTCCAGGGCCGATTGCTGCACCACGGGATTGGTCGGCACGAAGTTCGACGGCGCCAGCATGTCGAGCCACTGGCGCACGGTGAACGTGACGACATCCTCGTGGTGCGGCGAGACGCCGCGCACGCCCGTGGTGGCGCGGTGCCACCATTGCTGCTGCAGCAAAAAGCCCTGGTAGACGAGGTTGTACGGCCAGCGCCGCCAGGCCGGGTCGTCGAAGCGCCGGTCCTGCGGCAGCGGCGCGATGCACGGTTTGGCGTCGCCGCCGGTGAGGGCCGATTGGAGCGCATATTGCTGCCAGCGGCCGATCTTCTTCCACGCTTCCTCCAGCAGGGTTTGCTGCTTCGATGGCGCCAATGCCAGGTGGCCGAGCCAGTCGGCATAGGCGTTGCCCAGCGCGGCCGGCGAAATGCCGCCCGTGAACTTGCCCAGCCAGGCGTTCAGCAGCAGATCCAGGGTGGCGCCTTCCGGTGCGCTTTCCGGATAACCGGGCGCCGGCACGCCTTGCCAGGCGCTGCCCAGGCGCTCATGTTCCACGTTGTGCTGCGCGTCGCTCGGCTGCGTCTTGCTCATCCGGTGCTCCCGTCATTTTTTTACAGGATAGCAAGAGCTTGTTCAAAAAATTATGATCTACATCAAGTTTGGCCGGATGCGTGCCCATGTGGCTTGCCGCCTGATGGCAAGTGCGACTAAAAATGATTTAATCGAATATCGTAATTTCATTGTTTTTCGTGAGTAAAGAAAGAAAAGCGATTTATTCGTGAATTTATTTATTGTATTTGGCAAATTTATGTAGCAAAATGCAGTGAGGCAAGACCGGTCACTATGGATGGAGGAGATGGACATGCATACGAAAATGTCGGCAAGCGGCAACGAAGAGGCGGCCAGAGGCTATTTACGCGGGGCAGCCGGGGGCGTGCGTCGTTCTTCCGCGCGGCGCCTGAAGGCAATCGGCTACCTGGCCCTGTTGCTGGCCGTGGTGCCGGCTGCGGCCTGCATCGCCACGGGGCGCGCCGGTGTGCCGGTGCTGTTTACCACCATGTGCGGCGTGGTGTCGTGCGCGTCCGGCGCGCATGCGTTCTAGCGCGCTGCCTGCGCTTCCTCGCAGATCCATGCCATGAAGGCCTGCACGGCGGGGCGCGTGGCCGCGTCGGGCCGCGTCACCAGATAGTAGGCAAAGCGCGCGGGCCAGGGCAAGTCCAGCACTTGCACCAGGCGCCCGGCGGCGATCTCCTCCTGCGCGTACAGCTGCGGCACCAAGGCCAGGCCCTGGCCCGCCTCGGCCGCGCGTATCAACAGAAAATCATCTTCGAAGGCCGAGCCGCGCAGCGCCCGCGCCGCATCCGCAGCGTCGTCCTGCGCGCCGTGCGCGGCCAGCCACAAGGGCCAGTCGGCGCGGTCCGTATCGTGCAGCAGCGGGTAGCGCAGGCAATCGCCCGGCGTGGCGATGGGTGGCTGGCCCGCCATCAGGGCGGGGCTGGCGACAGGTACCAGCACGGGCGCCATCAGGCGCGTCACCTGCAAGCCCGGATAGTCGCCCAGGCCGTGGCGCAAGGCCACGTCGACCCGGTCGCGGTGCAGGTCGACGAGGGCCGATGTCGCTTCCACGCGCACCTCGATCTGCGGATGGCGCTGGTTGAAGCGACCCAGGCGCGGCACCAGCCACGCGGCGGCAAAGGTGGCGACCGTGCTGACGGTCAGCGTCTGGCGGGCGCCCATGTCTTCCAGCGCCTGGCTGGCGCCGGCGATCTGCGCGAAGGCGCCCAGCAGGGCGGGGTGGACCATGGCGCCCGCCTCGGTCAGACGCAAGCCCTGGCGTTCGCGCGTAAACAGGGGCATGCCGACCCGTTCTTCGAGCAGGCGGATTTGCTGGCTGACGGCGCCCGACGTCACGTGCAGCGCCTCGGCGGCGGCCTTGATGCTGCCGCGCTGGCCCACCTCGACAAAGGCGCGCAGCGCCTGGAGCGGTAAAGGATGCTTCATCGATATAGTTTTTCTATAGCCAGACAGTAAAAATCATCGTTTCCATTCTTTGAGAATAAAAACGAGGATGGCGGTGTTTACAAGGCTGATTGTACTTCAGTAAAACTATATCGACAGGATACTCCATGCACAGCATCACATCCCCGGCCGGTTCGCTTGAACTCTACACCGACAGCTCGCCCAACGGTTTCAAAGCCACCATCGCGCTGGCCGAACTGGGCTTGCTCTACCAATTGCGCCACGTGCGCATCGATCAGGGCGAACACCGCTTGCCCGCTTTCCTGGCCCTCAATCCGCATGGACGCATTCCCGTGCTGGTCGACCACGACGCGGGCGTCACCGTGTTCGAGTCGGCCGCCATCCTGCTGTACCTGGCCGGGAAAACGGGGCGCTTGCTGCCGAAGGCGCCCGCGCAGCGCTGGGCCGCCATCACCTGGCTGCAATTTCACGCGGCCAGCATGGGGCCGATGCTGGGCCAGCGCGTGCATTTCGAGATTGCGGAAGCGGGCGCGAATGCGGCCGCCACGGCGCACTTTCGCCGCTTGTGCGACGCCGCGCTGGCCACCATGGATGGCCGCCTGGCGGATCACGCCTACCTGGGCGGCGACGACTATTCCATCGCCGACATCGCCAGCTTTGGCTGGCTGCATATCGCCGACCTGGTCGGCTTCGATTTTTCCGCCTGGCCGCACGTGCGCGCCTGGTACGCCCGCGTGGCGGCCCGCCCGGCCGTGCAGCTGGGTATCACCATTCCCGCGCCCGCCACGGGCGCCTGATTTTTGTCAAGGAACAATATGACGATCGATACCAGTGGCGCGTCCTCGCACGCGTTTTCCCACCATGCCGGCTACCGCCGCATGTTCGCGCCCGGCGCGCTCACTCTCGGCATTTATCTGCCGCTGCGCTTTTACCAGGGCGACATGCGGGCGCTGGCCGGCCAGGCCGAGCTGGTCGCCGCCATGGACAGGCAAGGCTTTGCCGCCGCCTGGGTGCGCGACATTCCCCTGTTCGACCCGCGCTTCGGCGATGCGGGCCAGTTGTTCGACCCGTGGACCTACCTGGCGTATCTGGCGGCGCGCACGGACTCGCTGGCCCTGGCCACGGGCAGCGCCATCTTTACCCTGCGCCACCCCATCGACCTGGCCAAGGCGGCCGCTAGCATCGACCAGCTGTCGGGAGGGCGCCTGGTGCTGGGCACGGCGTCGGGCGACCGCGCCAGCGAATTTCCCGCGTATGGCGTGCCGTACGCCACGCGCGGCGAGCGCTATGCGCAGGCCGTGCAGCTGTTCCGCCAGTTGCTGCGCGCCGGCCCCGCCAGCGTCAAAGGCCCGCTGGGCAGCATCGAGGGCCTGGAACTGCTGCCCAAGCCCGTGGCGGGCGCCATTCCCCTGGTCGTCACCAGTTCCTCGGGCCAGCCGCTTGAGTGGATAGGGCGCCATGCAGACGGCTGGCTGACGTATCCGGAAGCGACGGATACGCCGGAAGGGCCGCGCCGGCTGGCGGACAAGATCCGCGCCTGGCGCCGGTGCATCCCGGATGGCGGCTTCCGCCCCCACATGTGCAATGAGTGGCTGGATCTGGTGGACGACCCCGACTACCCGCGCACGCCGGTGCGCAGCGGCTATGTGCTGCGCACGGGGCGCAAGGGATTGATCGATCTGCTCGGTGAATGGCGCGCGGCGGGCGTCAACCATGCGGCGCTGGGCATCCAGCATGGCCAGCGCCCGGCCGCGGAGGTGCTGCAGGAACTGGCGCAGGAAGTGCTGCCGCATTTTCCTTCGCATGCGGCGCCGTCAGGGGAACTTCTTCGCTGGTAGTGGCGCTAAAACGCCTGGCTGACTGAATAAATCAGCAAGCCGGCCAGGCCGCCCACGATGGTGCCGTTGATGCGGATGAATTGCAGGTCGCGCCCGATGGCCAGTTCGATGCGCTCGCTCATTTCGTCCTTGCTCCACAGGTCCAGGCGGGCGGCGATGAAGGCGCCCACTTCGCCCCGGTAGCGGCGCACCAGCGAACCGCTGCCGGCGACGATGGCGGTGTTCAGCCATTCCCGCGCAGCTTTGTCCTCCTCCAGCACCTTGCCCGTGTTGCGCGCCACGTTGGCGATGGCTTGCGCCAGCACGGGCTGGTCGGCGTGCAGGTCGGCCAGCAGACGCGTGCTGATGTTGGTCCAGACGTCGCCCAGCATGGCTTGCACCGTGTCGCTGGCGATCAGTTGCAGCTGGTAGCGGCGCACGGTTTCCTGCCACTGCGGGTCGGCCTTCAGGTGCAGGGCGCTGTCGGCGATCCAGCCGGCGATGCGCTGGCGCAGCGGGTGCTGCGGATCGACGCGCACGGCGAGGGCGAATTTTTGCAGCGAGGCGATCATGCGCGGTTCATACGCTTTCACGGCCTTTTTCACGAGTGCGTTCTCGATCTGGAAAGCGCCCAGCACGAAGTCGCCGATGGCCGCGTGATGCGTCTCGTCGTCGAGGTAGGCGGCGCTGCGGTCGAGCAGGAAGTCCAGCAGCTCCTGCGGCTTGCCGTCGGCGATCAGCGCATCGATGCAGTCGGCCGCCACGTCCGATACATTCAATTGTCCCAGGTAGTTGCTGGCCTGCTCGCGCAGCAATCGTCCCAGCTGCTCGTGGTCGGCCATCGCCAGCAGCTGTCTGGCGACGCTGGCGCTGGCCATGCCCAGCTGCCGCGCGTGGCTCTCGTCACCGAGCCAGGCGCCCAGGCGCGCGGCGGGATCGGCCTGCGCGATGCGCTCGGCGATGCCTTGTTCGGTAATGAAATGGTTTTCCACGAAGGCGCCCAGGCTGCGGCCGATGTCGGCCTTGCTGTTCGGGATGATGGCCGTATGCCACAGGGGAATGCCCAGCGGGTGGCGGAACAGGGCGACGACGGCGAACCAGTCGGCGATCGCCCCCACCATGGCCGCTTCGGCGAATGCTTCCACATAGCCCCAGGCGGGGGGGCCGTCCCGCTGCGAGCGGGCCACGGCGAAGACCAGCGCGGCCAGCAGCAGCAAGCCGACGGCCAGCCACTGCATGTTGCGCAGGCGCGCGCGCTTGAGCTGGTCCGTGCTCTGGTCCAGTTGTGCGATGAGGTCGGGGGAACGTTGCATGGATGGCGGCCTGCGGTGGTTGCGAGACCGCCATCTTAACTGCGGCAGCGACAGGATGTGTCGCTGCCGGGGACTTTTTACTGTTGCGGGTGCAGCAGCGAACGGCGGCGCGCGTAGCCGAAGTAGATGACCAGGCCGATCACCAGCCAGATGGAAAAGGCCAACCAGGTGACCCAGCTGAGGAAGGTCATCAGACCCACGCACAGGATCACGGCCAGCGCCGGCACGTAGGGCACGCCGGGGCAGCGGAAGGCGCGCGGCAGGTCAGGGCGCTTCTTGCGCAGCACCACCACGGCAATCGAGACCATGGTGAAGGCGGCCAAAGTACCAATGTTGATCAGTTCGGCGAGGATGTTGAGCGGGATCACGGCGGCGATCAGGCCGAAGACGATGCCGACCAGCCAGGTGGCGAAGAACGGCGTGTGGAAGCGCGGGTGCACGGTCGACAGGCGCTTGGGCAGCAAGCCGTCGCGCGACATGGCGAAGATGATGCGCGTCTGGCCGAAAGCCATCACGAGAATCACGGTGGTCATGCCGAGGATGGCGCCCAGGTCGACGAAGCCGGCGATCCAGTTTTCGCCCGCATACTGCAGGGCCAGCGAGACGGGATGGTCGACGCCGAGGAATTTTTGGTACGGCACGATGCCCGTCATGATGGCCGACACCACCACGTACAGCACGGCGCACACGGCCAGGGAGCCGATGATGCCGATCGGCAAATCGCGCGACGGCTTCTTGACTTCCTCTGCGGCCGAGGTGACGGCGTCAAAGCCGATGAAGGCGAAGAAGACGAGGGCGGCGGCGCTCAGCATGCCGTGGTAGCCGAACGGCATGTAGGGCTGCCAGTTGGCAGGCTGCACGTGGCGCGCGCCGAAGATGATGAACAGCAGCACCACGCCCACCTTGATGGCCACCATGATGTTGTTCAGGCGCGCCGATTCGCGCACGCCCCAGCCCAGCATGGCCGTCAGGGCCAGCATGATGACCAGGGCCGGCAGGTTGATGAAGGTGGTCACGCCGGGCAGCGCACCCGGTGCGGCAGTCAGGGCCACGGGCAGGGCGATGCCAAAGCCGGACAGCAGCGACTGGAAGTAGCCGGACCAGCCGACGGAGACGGCGGCGGCGGCCAGGCCGTACTCGAGCAGCAAGTCCCAGCCTATCATCCAGGCGGCCAGCTCGCCCAGGGTGGCATAGCTGTAGGTGTAGATGGAGCCGGCCACCGGCACGGTGGAGGCGAATTCCGCGTAGCACAGGGCGGCGAAGCAGCAGGCGACGGCCGCCACGACAAATGACAGCGACAGCGCGGGGCCGGCCGTCAGCGCGCCCGTGCCGGTGAGCACGAAAATGCCCGTGCCGACGATGGCGCCGATGCCCATGAGGACAAGGTCGAAGGGCCCCAGCACCTTGGCCAGGCCTCCTGGCTTCTTGCTGTGGGCAATCATGTCATCCAAATTCTTGGTTCTAAATAAGCTCACTGTGTCTCCTGGTGGTTTTTGTCATGGCGCCATTGCCGCCTCGTGAGTAGCACGACGCAGCCAGATTCTAGCCCACGCGCCCGTGATTCCTGAAGGAAAACCGTACGGTGCCGTGCGCGCCAGCCCTGCAAACTTGTCCAGCAGGCAAAAAAACAGCCCCGGATGGTGGGCCGGGGCTGGAAAGGAGACTGCTACAGTTGCTTACTCTGGCTTATTTGGCAAAGTGCGCTTCAATTTCCTCCAGCGTCTTGCCCTTGGTTTCCGGCAGCAGGAAGGCCGCCGCCAGGAAATACAGCACGGTGCAGCCGGCGCCAAAGAAGAACAGGGTCGAATAGCCATGCAAACCCACCGTGGGCAGGAAGATGGCGGCGATCACTGTCGAGACGAACTGGTTGACCAGCAGGGCGATGCTCATGCCGTTCGAGCGGATGCGCGTCGGCATCAGCTCGGAAAGGGCCAGCCACACGCACACGCCCGGTCCCACGGCAAAGCTGGACACGAACACGCAGATGGCAATCGCCACCAGCCAGCCATGCGTGGACGAGGGCACGGGGCCCAGGCTGGCCTTCTCGATGCGCAGCGGCGCTTCGCGCCCGGCGGCCGGGTCGGCGAAGGGGTTCAGGTGCAGTTTGCGGAAGAACACGCCGATCACGCTGTCAGGCTGCACGGCGTCGTCGCGGGCGATGGTCACCTGGCGCAGTACGGGATCGTCGCTGCGCAGGCTTTTCACGTTCGTGAACGGGCCGTAGGCGTAGGCGATGGTCAGCTGCTGCGGTGTGCCGTCGGCGGCCGCACCCAGGGCCGTCAAGGCGGCCGCATCGAGGTTCAGGCGCAGACCATCGGCTTGCACTTGCGCCGCGATGGCGGGGCGCACGTCGGCCAGGTGCGCTTCGGCGCCGCGGAACAGCAGGCCGGCCGCCAGCAGCGAGACGACGATGCCGCCCGTGCCCAGCATCAGCAGGAACTTGCGGCCCTTGCGGTCCACCAGCAGCACGGCCACCACCGTCATCACGGCATTGAGCACTTTCAGCAAGACGTCCGCCATGTTGGCCGAGGCGCCCGACAGGCCCGCCTGGTTCAAAATGTTGACGACATAGGCGAGGATGGAATTGATGCCCGTCGCCTGCGTGCAGGCGAGGATCAGGCACGCGAGCAGGAAGGGCAGCACGTAGCGGCGGCTCAGCAGCGGATCCTTCGCCTTGCCGCTGGCCTTGGCCGTATTTTCCGGCGTGTCCTGCATTTCGCGCAGCTCGATGTCGGCGGCGGCGGGCAGGCGTGTGCGCAGCAGCGACTGGCGCGCCTGCTCGATGCGGCCCCGTTGCGCCAGCCAGCGCGGCGACTCGGCCAGCAGCAGGGCGCCGACGGTAAACACGAGGCCCGGCGTCAAACAGACCCAGAAGATGCTGCGCCAGGCCTGGTCCTTGGCCGTGAAGATGGCGGCGACGCGGCCCGCTTCCGGCAACGCCTGCGCCGCCTGCGTGGCCGTTTCCACCGTCTGCGCCTGCAGCAGGCCGATCAGGGCGGCGGCCACCAGGCCGATGGTCAGCAGCAGCTGGAACAGGGCGGCGCCCCGTCCGCGCTGTTGCGCCGGCAGGCATTCGGCCAGGTACAGGGGCACGACGACGCCGATCAAGCCGCCGCTGATGCCTTGCAGCAGGCGCCCCAGCAGCAGTGGCGTGTAGCCATCGGCCAGCGCGATCAGCGGGATGCTGGCGCTGAACAGGGCGCCGGCCAGGAACATCACCCAGCGCCGGCCGATGATATCGGCCAGGGCGCCGGCGAACAGCGAGGACAGAACCGAACCCAATAGCACGGCGGCGACGATAAAGCTCAGCTGCTGGGCCGTCAGTTTCCAGGCCACCGAGGCCGTCGATTCCAGATAGGGCAGGGCGCCGGCGATGATGCCGATGTCTATGCCGTACAGCAATCCCCCCATGCCGGCAATAAATAGCAGGTAGCGCATGGCCCACACGGGGGCCTTGTGTGACGTGTCGTGCATGGTAACTCCGGGACGGGGTTGAGGTTGGGGGATGGTCTAGCGGGTGGAAAGATCGATGGCCGCGCCTTCGACGAAGACGGACACTGGCTGTAGTGTGGAATCGAGGACGACGATATCGGCCCAGGCGCCCGGCGCCAATCGGCCCCGTTCGGACTCGCCCAGGTAGTCGGCCGGGTACAGCGACAAGCGGTTCGAGGCGTCGGCCAGGTCCAGGCCCAGGTCGACGAAATTGCGCAGGGCCTGGTCCATGGTCAGCACGCTGCCGGCCAGCGAACCCGTGGCCAGGCGCACGCAGCCCAGGCATTTGTAGACGCGCTGCGTACCCAGGCCGTATTCGCCATCGGGCATGCCGGTGGCCGAGGTGGCGTCCGTCACGCCGTACAGGCGCGGAATGGCGCGCAGGGCCGCGCGCAGGGCGCCCTTGGCCACGTGCTGCAGGTCGGGGATGATTTCCGCGTATTCGGCATGTGCCAGCGCCGCGCCCACCATGCCCGGGTCGTAGTGGGTCATGCCCGTCATGCCGTTGTACAGGTGGGTAAAACCGGAAACGCCGGCGTTCAGCGCGGCCACGCCTTCGTCATACGTGCCGGCGCTGTGGCCGATCTGCACGCGGATGCCCATCGCCGCCAGCTGCGGGATCAGTTCCAGGTGGCCGGGGATTTCCGGCGCCATGGTCAAGACCTTGATGGGCGCGATGGCGTGGAAGCGCTGCACCAGCGCCAGGCTGGCCTGCACGACGTCGGGCGGCTGCGCGCCCAGGCGGTGCAGGTTCAAAAATGGTCCCTCTAGGTGCACGCCCAGCATGCGCGCGCCGTTGGCGGGGCGCTCGGCGATGACGCCAGCCAGGCCTTGCAGGGCGCGCAGGATCGACGGCTCTTTCGCCGTCAGGGTGGTGCCCAGCAGGGCCGTGGTGCCATGGCGCGCGTGCACTTGCGCCACGGTGGCGCCCGCGTCTCCGCCTTCCATGATGTCGACGCCGGCCGCGCCATGCACGTGCAGGTCGATGAAGCCGGGCAGAATGGTCAGCGCGCTGTCGGCGGCAGGGTCTTCTTGTATCTGGACGATGCGCTGGTCAAAGGTGATGGTGCCCGTGATCCAGCCAGATGGGGTAAGGATTCTGCCGCTCAGCATGTGTTATTCCGCTATAAAAAGTTCGATGCCCAGCTTTTGCAGCCCTTCGCGGTACTCCTGGCTGATGCTGGCATCGGTGATGACGGTATCGACCCGGTCCAGCTGCACGATGCGGTGCAGGCTGACGCGGCCGAACTTGGAGGCGTCCGTGAGGACGATGATTTTCTTGGCCCGTTCCACCATCTTGTGGTTCAGGCTTGCTTCCGCTTCGTGGTGGGTGGTGACGCCAAACTGCAGGTCGAAGCCGTCCACGCCCAGAAACAGCTTGTCGAAGCTGTACGCCTGCAAGCAGGTTTCCGCCTGGCTGCCCTGGATCGACAGCGACTGCTTGCGCAGCAGGCCGCCCGTCAGGATCAGGTCCACGCCGGGCGCGTCGGCCAGTTCCCACGCGATGTTCAGGCCATTCGTCGCCACCGTCACGCCGGTGGCGTCGCGCAAATGGCGCGCCAGCGAGATGGTGGTGGTGCCCGAGTCGATGATGATGTTGTCGCCCGGTTCCACCAGCCGCGCCGCATAGGCGCCGATGCGCTCCTTCTGCTCGTGGTTGATGGCGTCCTTCTGGCGTATCGTGTGTTCAGGCGGCGGCGTGCGCGTGAGGGTCGCGCCGCCGTGGCTGCGCGTGGCCATGCCTTGCGCTTCCAGCGCATTCAAGTCGCTGCGGATGGTGACCGCGGACACGCCGAGCTTTTCCACCAGATCGGTCACCTGCACCGAGCCCTGCTGGGCAAGCATTTGGAGGATGGATTCACGGCGTTGGCTGGTATTTCGCATGGTGGCGGGCTCAGTAAAAAATGAAAATACCGAGCTTAACAGATTGCCGCTTCGGCAATGACGGGGACTGCCGCATTGCGATTGCAGGCACGCGCATATTGCGCCAGCAAGCTGCCGATCTTGTGCTCGATCAAGGCCGGTGCCTGCGCTGGCAGGCTGCCCTGCACCACGGCCAGGTACTGCTCCGGCAAATGCTGGCTCAACAGCGGCAGCGGAATGGCCACCGTGTCCAGGTTGGCCAGCAGCTTGGCGACGGCGGCCGCCACTTCCGGCTCGCCCCAGTAATAGCGGCAACGGTCGCTCAAGCCGTAGCGGCGCATCAATCGCTGCTCGTCCGGCGTGCCCAGGTAATGCTTGATCCAGTTCTTCGGCTTGGCCACCATCACGTCGTCGAGCACCTGCATCAGCTGCGAGGTGGCGTGCGCCGGCAGCAGTTCTTCCTCGATCTGGCACAGGGCGAACAGCGCTTCGCGCAGCGCGAAGGTGGCGGCAGGACCCACTTTCAGGATGGCGAAATGGTCGCGCACCATGGCGTGCAGCGCCGTTTCGCGCTGGTAGTCGGTGGAATGGGCTTCGAACACGAGGCCAGGCTGCTCGGCGACAAAGGCCGACAGTTCGGTGGCGGCATCGGCGTCGTAATGCTGGATGCTGCTCTGGTCGAAATCGACGCCCGGCTGCACCACCATGGCGATGACGCGGCGCCAGGCGCCGTGCAGCTCGTTTTCCAGAAACGCGCGGCGGTGCACGTCGAGGGTGCGGCGCGCCGCCTGCGGACTGGTGACGGCGCCGGCTTGCGCCAGCGACGCTTCGCCGCCGGGAATCGGCACTTCCGTGCCGATCACGTAGACGGGCGGCGCGAAGCCGGCGGCCGCCGCCGCTTCCTCTGCCACGATGCACAGGCGCGCCGAACGGGCGGCCACGGTTTCATCGTCGAGCTGCAACGGGTCGTCGGCGCAGCGCATGCTGCAATCGAGGTGGATTTTATGGAAGCCGGCGGCCGCATACGCGGCGATCAGGGTTTCGGCGTGGTTCATGGCGGTGGCCGCATCGAGGTGCTGCCAGGCGTTCGGGCCCAGATGGTCGCCGCCCAGCACGAGGCGGCTGGCGGGGAAACCCTGTTCGCGGGCCAGTGCCAGCATGGTGTCGCGGAAAACGGCCGGCGTCATGCCCGTGTAGCCGCCGAACTGGTCGACCTGGTTCGACGTCGCCTCGACCAGCAGCACCGTGTCGTACTCGCTGGCCACGCGCATGGCGGCGCGCAGCACGCTCGGGTGGCTGCAGCAGACGGCGTACAGTCCCACGCGCTCGCCGCGGCGGTGCGCCTTGATCACTTGCTGGATCGGGGACAGGGTAAAAGTCGGGTTTTCCGCTTGCTTCATCATGGTTACGCCTTCGTATGTTGTCGGATCAAAAGGGCCGCGCCGCGCGCGCCGCCGGCATCGCCAAAGCGGGGCGGCAGTATCGGCGGCACGTGCACGCCGGGGAACAGATGGCGCTTCACGGCGGCCGGCAGCTTGTCGTACAGGTGCGGCAGCTTGGACAAGCCGCCGCCGAGCACGATGACGTGCGGGTCGTAGGCCAGCACCAGGCCGGCCAGCGCGTGGCCCAGCACGTCGAGGTGCACGGCCACCGTGCGCTGGGCCACGGCGTCACCCATGTTGGCGCGCGCCACGATCGCCAGAGGCTCTGCGCCGTCGCCGCCAAAGTGGGCGTGGATTTTGCGCATGGCGGGGCCGGAGACATAGCGCTCCAGGCAGCCCGCCTTGCCGCACGGACAGGGGTAATCGGCCAGGCCATGCTGCGCCATCAGGGTGGCGGGCAGGCTCCAGTGGCCCCATTCGCCGGCCACGCCGTTGAAACCGCGCAGCAGCTGGCCACCCACGCAATAGCCGCCGCCCGCGCCCGTGCCGAGGATGGCGCCGAACATGCTGGCGGCGTTGTCGGCCGCGCCGCCTTGCGCTTCCGACAGGGCGAAGCACTGGCAATCGTTGCCGATGGCGACAGGACGCTGCAAGGCCTGCTGCAGGGTTTGCGCCACCAGGCGGCCATTCAGGGCCGGCACGTTGGAACTGAGCTGTCGGCCGCTGGCGCTGTCGATCACGCCGGGCAAGCCGATGCCGACGGGGGCCGTCGTGCCCAGTGCCAGGTCGCCGCGCGCCACCAGGTCGACGATGGCTTGCACGAAAGCGGCAAAATCGTCGCCCGGCGTGGCCACCCGTTCGCGGAACACTTCTTCCAGCGCGCCATCGCGGTCGGCAAAGGCGACCAGCTCCATCTTGCTGCCGCCGATGTCGATGCCGTGGTAGCCGGCTGTGTGATTAGAATTGGTCATGGCCATAGATGGTGACGCCTTGCACGACACGGTTGACGATGCCGCCGGCGAATGGATTGTCGGGGCGCAGTTGCAGCAGTGCGGACTGGTGCAGCGCATATTGCTGCGCCATCAGCAGCCACAGCGGGGCCAGCCAGGCGTCGGGCCAGGCCGGCGCATCGGCAGATAAGTCACCGCCGATACCGACGGTCAGGCACGTCTGCGCCACGCTGTCGCGCTGCAGTTCTTTCAATAGGTCGTCTTCGTACTGGCGCGCCAGCGGCTTGCTGCTGCGCAGCAGGATCACCAGCGATTCCGTGGTGACGGCCGATTTCGGGCCGTGGCGGAAGCCCAGCGGCGTATTGGCCATCGCCATCACGCGGCCGCCCGTCAATTCCAGGATCTTTAATGCCGCTTCCTTGGCCAGCGCTTCCAGCGGGCCGCTGCCCAGGTAGACGACGCGCTGCACGGGTGTCGAACCGAGGTCCGCCACGGGCGCCGACCAGTCGCGCAAGGCTTGCTCGCCCAGCTGCGCCAGGGTGTCCAGGCGCGTCAAATCGACGTCCTTGCCCAGTACCGACAGGGCCGCCAGCAGCATGCTGCTAAAACTGCTGGTCATGGCGAAGCCGCGGTCGCAGCTGCCTTCCGGCATCAGCAGGTTATAGGTATTGCCGTCGTTGGCGCCCTGGCGCGCCAGCTTGCCGTCCGCGTTGCAGGTGATGTTCAGGAAGCGCGCGCCGGGCACGACCTGGCGCAGCAGTTCCACGGCCGCCAGGCTTTCCGGGCTGTCGCCGCTGCGGGCAAACGAGACGAGCAGGGTGGGCGCGTCCGCTTCCAGGTACAGCTCATGGTGCGTCAGCAAGGTTGTGGTGGCGATGGCGCGGATCTGCGCGGGCCAGGCCGCATTCAGGGTATCGACGACGATTTCACCCACGTAGGCCGAGCTGCCGGCGCCCGTCAGAATGACGCGTTGTTGTGGATTCGACAGCGCGTCGCCGAGGAAGGCGGCCAGTGCCGCTTGCTCCTTGCGCAAAATGCCGGCCAGCGCGCGCCAGATGGCCGGCTGGTGGGCGATTTCCTCGGCCGTGTGCAGGCCGCCGATGTCGCGCCAGGTTTGAATGTCACGCTGAAGAAGGGTAGTCATGAGAGCTCAGTAAAGTGTTTGTTGGAGAAAGCATAAATACTAAATTTCGAAAAGTCAAATACGAAAGCAAAACGAAAGTAAATAGTTTGCTGGCTTGCGAAATAATGTCGTTTTAAAGGTGGTGAAGCGTGCTGCGGTGCAGCGTAAAAGCCCGTGGCGGCGCGGCTTGTCGCTGAAATGCCACGATAACGAAAGTATGTTTTGTGACATTTTGGTGAAACGTAAGAAAAATGCGCCAATTATGGGCATTTTATTAATAAATTGCCGCTTTAACTTTCTTTTGATTGACGATATTTATTTTTCTTCTTAAAGTATTTCATCGAATCACTTCTGAAAGCCGATAGATGAAACCTCTCCCGCTTCCCCGCCGCGTCCTTGCCGCCTGTGTCCTCGCCGCCCTTGCCACCTTGTCTGCGCAAAGCTTGCAGGCCGCGCCTCTCGGCAACCTGGCCAGCGTGAGTGCCGTGCACGCGGCCGACGTGGCCAAGGGCGAGGCACTGGGCTGGGATCTGCGCAGCGACACGGGCATGCAGCTGCGTATCAGCCTGCCGCAGGTGGACGTGCTGCGCATCCAGGCGGGCGGAAAAGGGGGCTTGACGGGGCCAGGCGACAAGGCCGCGCCCATCGTCGTGGGCCAGTCGGCCGCGCAGGTGGCGTACCAGATCCATGAACAGCCTGACCATATCCTGATCACTACCGAAGCCCTGAGCCTGCGCATCGACCGCAAACCGTTGCGCTTTACCCTGCTGCGCAAGGGCGATGCGGCGCCCCTGTGGCGCGAGGTGCAGCCGCTGTCGCTCGACGACAAGCAGGGCGTGCAGGTGCTATCGAGCCTGCCGGGCGAGCGTTACTTTGGCGGCGGCCAGCAAAATGGCCGCTTCGAATTCAAGGGCAAGCAGGTGCCCGTGTCGTATTCGGGCGGCTGGGAAGAGGGCGACCGGCCGAATCCCGCGCCATTCCTCATGAGTTCACGCGGATGGGGCATGCTGCGCAATACCTGGTCCGACGGGAACTACGACTTGCGCGACAAGGAGCAGATCTCGCTGCAGCACGCGGAAGGGCGCTTCGATGCGTATTTCTTCGTCGGCAAGGACTTGCGCGACGTCGTCGCCCGCTACACGGACTTGACGGGCCGCGCGCGCATGCTGCCCCGCTGGGCGCTGGAATACGGCGACGCCGATTGCTACAACGATGGCGACAACGTGAAAAAGCCCGGTTCCGTGCCCAAGGGCTGGAGCGACGGCCCAAGCGGCAAGACGCCGGACGTGGTGGAAACGGTGGCGCGCCAGTACCGCGAACACGACATGCCGGGCGGCTGGATATTGCCCAACGACGGCTATGGCTGCGGCTACACGAATTTGCCGGAAACCGTGAAGGGACTGGCCGGCTATGGTTTTCGCACGGGATTGTGGACGGAAAACGGCGTCGACAAGATCGCCTGGGAAGTGGGCCAGGCGGGCAGCCGCGTGCAAAAGCTGGACGTGGCGTGGACGGGCAAGGGCTACCAGTTCGCCATGGATGCGAACAAGTCGGCCTATGACGGCATCCTGAACAACTCCGACAGCCGGCCCTTCCTGTGGACGGTGATGGGCTGGGCCGGCATCCAGCGCTACGCCGTGGCGTGGACGGGCGACCAGAGCGCCAGCTGGGACTACATCCGCTGGCACATCCCGACCCTGATCGGCTCGGGACTGTCCGGCCAGGCGTATGCATCGGGCGACGTGGACGCCATCTTCGGCGGCAGCCCGGAAACCTATCTGCGCGACTTGCAGTGGAAAAGTTTTACGCCCGTCCTGATGGGCATGTCCGGCTGGGCCGCGGCCGAGCGCAAGCATCCGTGGTGGTTTGATGAGCCGTACCGCGACATCAACCGCCGCTATCTGAAGCTCAAGATGCGCCTCACCCCCTATATGTATACCCTCGTGCGCAAAGCGGAGCAATCGGGTGCGCCGCTGGTGCGCGGCCTGATGTGGGATTACCCGCAAGACCCGGCCGCCTACACGGAAGCCTATAAATACCAATTCCTGCTGGGTCGCGACTTGCTGGTGGCGCCCGTCTACCGCAGCCAGGCCGTCAGCGGCGGCTGGCGCAAGGGCATCCACCTGCCGCAGGGTACGTGGTACGACTACTGGGATGGCCGCCAGGCCACGGCGGACGCCAAGGGGCGCGACCTGGACATGCAGGTGACGCTCGATAAACTGCCCGTGTTCGTGCGCGCCGGCGCCATCCTGCCCATGTATCCGGAAATGCTGTATGACGGCCAGAAGCCGAAGGATCAGCTGACCCTCGATATCTACCCGCACGGCGATTCCGACTACACGCTGTATGAAGACGACGGCAGCACGCGCCAGTACCAGGGCGGCGCCTTCAGCCAGCAAGTCATCCGCATGCGCCAGACGGGCGCCGACGTGCAGGTCGATATCGGCGCCGTCGATGGCCAGTACCAGGGCCAGGAAGCGCGCCGCGGCTATGCGCTGCGCATGCTGGCGGGCCAGGCTCCGGCCACCGTGCGGGCTGGCGAACGGCTGATCACGGCAGCGGGCGACCGCGCCGCCTACGACAAGGCGGTCGAAGGCTGGTATTTCGACGTAGCCGACCGGCAAGGCACCTTGCACGTGAAAGTGGCGGCGCAGGATATCCGCCAGCCTTTAGCTTTGCAGGTCGCCGGCGCGCTGGCCGTGGCGAGAGTCGACGCCGATTTCCCGGCCGCCCCCGTGCCGGGCCGCGCCTTGCCGGCCGACGCCATGCAGGTGGTGGCGCGTCCTGCCGAAGAAAACGGCTATCCGCTGGAAAACGCCTTCGATGGCAAGCCGGAGACGTGGTTCCGCACCGTGCGCAGTCCGTCCGTGAAAAGCGGGCCGCACGAATGGGTGATCGGCTTCACGGAGCGCCGGCTGATCGATGGCATCGAACTGGCGCCGCGCAACGACCAGCACTGGAAGCATGGCCAGGTGCGCGACTATGAAATCTACATCGGCGACAACAACGGCGAATGGGGCGCGGCACTTGCGCGCGGCACCCTCAAACTGCAGGAAGGCAGGCAGACGATCAACTTCCCCGCCACGGCCGGGCGCTTGCTGCGCTTCCGCGTCATGAGCACGCAAAATCCGGAAGGCGATGGCGCCGCGTCCACCGACCCGATGGTGACGGCGGCACAAGCGGGTCCGGTGGCGCGTGCGTTTGACGCGGCGCTGGCCACCGACGTGGCGCCCGTCACCCTGTCGGCATTCCGCGTGCTCGAACACAGAGTGGCCGAAGGCGAGGAGGTGCAGCACTATCTGTCGGACCTGGTGCTGCCGAAGAATATCGGACGCGACCGGCCGGCCGGCAAGGCGGCCGACATGCGCATGAACGGGCTGTGGTTCCGCAAGGGCCTCGGCGTGGGACCGGCCAGCCGCATCGACTTGCAGCTGGCCGGCAACTGGAATCTGCTGCGCGCCGACCTGGGCGTGGACGATAGCTGCCGCGGCGCGGGCGGCTTGCAATTCCAGGTCTGGAGCGGTGAGCGGCTGCTGTATGACAGCGGCCTGGTCATGGCTCCCGGGGTGGTCAAACCCGAAATCGACGTGCGCGGCCTGAGCCAGCTCAGTTTGCGCACCCTGGGCGCGCGCGGCGCCCACCCGGCCCAGGTGTGCGGTAACTGGGCCAACGCCGTGCTGACCGGCATGGAAGGCGCGACCGTCAAGCCGCGCTAGACACTCAATCATGCATTAAAAAAGAGCCCCTCTTCGGACCGGGGAGGGGCTCTTGCAGCCTTGCGAAAACAAATCACTTATAAAAGGGAGTTGAGAATGCACTTGAAAAAACTGATGGCCGCCATGGTGGCGGTAGGGTTGGCCTCGACGGCGCTGGCAGCGGAGGAGGAGAAACTGCAGCGTGTGGAAGTGACGGGTTCCAGCCTGAAGCGCATCAACGCGGAGACGGCGTCGCCGGTGCAGGTGATCAACGCCAAGCAGATCGAAAACATGGGCGCGCTCACTCTGCTGCAAGTGCTCGACAACCTGCCTGCCGCCCGCCCGGCGCAGCAGGATTTCCGCTCGATGTTCACGGGGTCCGATGGCGGTTCGCAAGCGAACTTGCGCGGCCTCGGCGCGCAGGGCACGCTGGTGCTCTTGAATGGCCGCCGCCTGTCGTTCTATGGCGCGCCGGCCGGCTTCCAGACCATGTTCGTCAATATCGACGCCATTCCCGCCGCCGCCATCGAGCGCATGGAAATTTTGACGGATGGCGCGTCGGCCGTGTATGGCTCCGACGCCGTCGCCGGCGTCATCAACGTGATCACCAAGAAGTCGTACCAGGGCCTGGAAGCGCGCGCCAATGGCGAGTTTTCACCGAGCGTGAAATCCTATGGCGAACGCCAGGCCAGCGTGCTGTATGGCCTGGGCGACCTGGCCAGCGACGGCTACAACATCTATGGTTCCGTGAACGTCTACCAGCGCGACCGCATTGCGCTGGCCGATACCTGGCGCAAGCGTCCTTCGTATTTTTATGCGAACAATCCCAATTTCATCCCGAACATGCGCGTGGGCGTCGGCAGCGAACCGGGCACGGTGAATCCCGGAACCTTCTTTGTCTTCGACAAGGCCAACAACAATGCGCGCACCCAGCGCGCCGTCAATGGCTGCAACAACAGCATCACCGAAGCGTCGGGCACGCGCTGCGTGTGGAATGCGCTGCCCAACCAGCTCGATACGGGACCCACCTCGGAGCGGGCCACGGCTTACCTGAGCGGCAGGCTGAAACTGGGCGGCGACATGGAAGCGTTCGCGGAAGGCGCTTTCACCCACATCAAGATGCGCGGCGAAAATGGCCCGTCCAGCTTCAACAGCGGCAGCACGAACAACTGGTTCGCGCGCAATACGGGCAATACCCTGAACACCTTCGCCACGCCTTTCCTGAGCCCGAACAACGTCTACCTGAAAGGCAAGCTCGATGCCGACATGGTAGCCAGGATGGGCGGCGCGGCCGGCTTGAACTACCTGCTGCAGGATGCACAAGGCCACTTCGGCCAGAAGAACGTCGATGAAAACTACCGCGCGCTCGTCGGCCTGCGCGGCAGCATCGGCGGTGGCTGGGATTTTGAAACGGCGCTCAGCGTGGCGGGCAGCCACTCGACCCTGTTCCAGACGGCGAACATCAACATCTTGGGCTTCGAGCAGGCGTTCGGGCCGTTCACGAAAGACCCCGTCAGCGGCCGCACGTATATCTCCGACAATCCCGCCTACAAATTCGGCGAAATCAGCGAGGCGAATGCGGCGCTGGTACGCAGCGCCTATCCGACCTTCGCCATCGAATCGTGGACCAAGCTGATGACGTGGGATGCGAAAGTGGAAGGCACCCTGTTCAAGCTGGGCGAGCGCGAAGTGCGCGCCGCCGTCGGCACCAACGTGATGCGCGAGAGTTTTCTCACGCCCGGCAACGCGGATGCGGCCAATGGCCTGATCACGCAGCAGGGCGGTTCCTGGTTCGATGGCCGGCGTACCATTGCCGCCGTGTTTGGCGAAGTGGTGGTGCCGCTTAGCGACACGCTGGAAGTCAACGCGGCCGCACGCCTGGACAAATACCCGCATTTCGCCGCCAACCTGGCGCCCAAGCTGGGCGTGATCTGGCGCGCGCGGCCCGACCTGATGCTGCGCGGGACGTATTCGGAAGGCTTCCGCGCGCCCAACCTGGCCGAATCGGGCACGGGCGGCGTCTTTGCGCAGGTGGGCGGCATCCGTGACACGGTGCGCTGCGATGAAACGAACGCCATGGCGCGCGCGCTGATGAAGTCAAAAATAGCGACGGATGCTGACCTGGGCAAGAGCCTGCTCAATTCGAACTGCTCCACGACGGTGGGCGGCCTGACGCCGCCGAACCAGAACCTGCGTCCGGAAAAGGCGAAGATATCGACCGTGGGCCTGGTGCTGCAGCCGGCCAAGGACGTGAGCATCTCCATCGATTACTGGTTCATCAACCGCCGCGACGAAATCGTGCGCCAGGACTTCAACGAGCTGTTTACGGAACTGGTGGACAAGTACGGCCCGACCCTGGCCGGCACATCGAGCGCCATCCGCAACGACTTGACGGATACGGACCGGGGCAACGTGGCGGCGGTGGCGGCCATGTGCGCCAATCCCGCCAACGCGGGCGTGTGCGCGGGCGGCGTGCCTGGCTACTCGGTGGGCAACCTGGGCGGCTTGATCAACTCGTATTCGAACCGCGGCCGCACCCTGATGGACGGCGTGGACATCGATGCCCGCACGCGCTTCGCGCTCGGCGACTGGGGCAAGCTGAGTACCGGCATCGCGGCCACCATCCGCAAGCGCGACACCCACGACAGCGAAGACGGCAGCGACATCAAGGGCAACACCGTCGGCTACTACGATTCGCCGCGCTACCGCGCCACCGTGAATGCCGACTGGAGCTACCGTAACTTCGTCAGCAGCGTCTTCGTCAACTACTCGGGCAAGACGCGCTGGGCCTACGGTCCCTGGGACAAGGACAACACGCCGGAAAACTGCACCGCCGCCTCGGTGGCGCTGCCGGCCGGCCAGTGCAAGGGCGCGCCGTCGTACACGACGGTCAACCTGGCCTTCAGCTGGAAGCCGATGAAGAACCTGGACGTGGGCCTGAACGTGAAAAACGCGTTCAACAAGCAGCCCTACTACGACCCGAACGGCTGGGAAGGCTACAACCATAGCCAGGACCTGTTCGGCCGCCAGTTCGCCCTGTCAGCCAGCTACAAGTTCTTTTAACACGTGACGCGGCCCCGGTCCGCCAGCCAGCATGGTGGCGGGCCGGGGTATTGCCACGAAAAGAAAAGACAATATTCTTAAATGTGCAATACGAAAGATAAACGTAAGTGAAAGGCGATTGCCCTGGCTGCTTTCGCGTTGATATCCCCAGATTTTGGCGCCGGTTCTGTGCTCATGGCCATCTCCGTACCTACGTGTGTATCCGTCACACCACGATAACGAAAGTTATATGACGCATGGCTGGTTTAATCGAAAGATAAAACGCCCAAATTTACTGAATTTAGCGATAAATTTGCGTTATAACTTTCTTTTTGTTGACGATACTTATTTTTCTTTTTAAAGTAATCCCAAGAAAACGAAAATCAGCCGATACGGACTGATTTCCCGGAAGGCGCAATTGCCTGGCTGCGCCGGCCGACGACCACCATAAAAATTGCATCCCCCGGCTCCGCCCTGGAGCGGGGAGGGCGCGCATAACCCTCGATATAGACGGAGACACAGCATGCATACCACCCGACTCAAATTGCGCGACATCAGCCGCGCCGCCGCGATCGTGATCGCCCTGGCGGCCGGCGTGCCAGGCCAGGCCTGGGCACAGTCGAACGCCACCAGCACCATTTTCGGTGAAGTAAGCGCGCCGGCCGGCGCCACCGTGGTGCTGGAAAACCTGGCGACGGGCGTGCAGCGCAGCCTGACGCCCGATACGTCGGGCCGCTATGTGGCCAACTCCATGCCGCCAGGGCGCTATGCGGTGCGCGTGCTGCGTGCCGGTTCGGTGGAAGCATCGCAGGAAGTCGAAGCGCTGATCGGCGCCGGCGCGGAAGCGAACTTCGGCCCGGCCAGCGCGGCAGGCGCCGTGGGCCAGGAGCAGACCGTCGTGGTGAAGGCGTCGCGCAATCCGATCGACGTATCGAACACGAACAATGGCGTGATCTTCACGGCCAAGGAATTGAAAGCGCTGCCAGTCGGCAATGACGTCGCTTCCATCGTGCAGCTGACGCCGGGCGTGGCCCGTGGCACCAACAGCGTGTATGGCAATGCGCCATCGATCGGCGGCTCGGGCCAGTCGGAGAACGCGTTCTATGTCAACGGTTTCCCGATCACGAATCTCCTGACCCAGGTGGGTGCGTCGGAGCTGCCGTTTGGCGCGATCTCGAACCTGCAGGTGCTGTCGGGCGGTTACGGCTCGGAATTTGGCCGTTCCACGGGCGGCGTGATCAACATCACGACCAAGAGCGGCGGCAACAATGTCGAATTCGGCGGCAAGGTCTCCATCATTCCCCGTTCGCTGAAGGGCACAACGGAAAACCGGCATTACCCGAACACGGGCGCCAATCCGGACACGGATGGCACCTTGAAGTACTGGAACCGCGATAACGGCAGCACCAGCAAGGTCGTCGGCTTGTATGGCAGCGGGCCGCTGATCAAGAACAAGCTGTTCGCCTTCGTGGCGCTGGAACAGACGCGCACGGACGGCGGCGCCGTCGCCGGTGCGCGCGACGACTCGGACAAGGTGTTGCCGAACGGCTGGCGCGAGAGCAAGAGCAAGGTTGACCGCATGATGGCCAAGCTCGATTACAACCTGACGGACGACCATCACTTTGAATATACCAAGCTGTATGACCGCACGACAACGGATAGCCAGAGCTATGGCTTCGACTATGCCACCTTGAAACGCAACAACGTCCGTGGCGGCGGGAGCGAGACCACCATCAACTGCTGCGGCTCGTCGGCCGCGCCGGGCGCGAATGTCGACATCTTCAAGTATACGGGCTACCTGACGGACAATCTGACGGTGACGGCCATGATGGGGCAGTCGCGGACCAGCCATCGCCGCACGCCCGAGGGCTATGACCCCAGCCTGGCGCAAACCAGGTCCATCCAGTCGACGCAAGTGCCAGGCCTGGTCTACGTGAATCCGCAAACAGTGACCGGTACTCTGGTTGACCCTTCCTCGGAAGACCGCCAGAAGGCCAAGCGCCTGGACCTGGAATACAAGCTGGGCAAGCATTCGCTGCGCGGCGGCATCGACCGCATCGACGTGGAATCGCAAGTGGGCCTGAGCCTGGCCGGCGGCTACCGCTGGAACTACCTGCGGGCCACCGATCCGAATCTGCCGATCAACGGCGCCTTTGAAACGCCGGCCCAGGGCCAGGGCTACGGCAAGGATGGCTATTACGTCAGCAAGGACCTGAACGCCAACCTGGCGCGTCCGACCAGCGTGCAATCGGCGCAGTACATCCAGGATCATTACCAGGTCACGGAACGGGTGCTGCTGGACCTGGGCCTGCGCCGCGAGCAGTTCACCAACTACAGCACCGATGGCGTGGCTTTTATCTCGCAGCGCAACATGATCGCCCCGCGCGTGGGCGCCACCTGGGATTACCTGGGCGACGGCACCCTGAAATTCTTCGCCAACGGCGGCCGTTATCACTTGCCGGTGCCGTCTAACCTGTCGAGCAATATGGCCAGCCCCTTCCTGGCCACCAGCGAGATGTACACCTATACGGGCGTCGATCCCGTGACGGGCGCGCCGACGGGCCTGCACGCCATCAGCAAGCCGTATTCGGCCAACAACGCGTATGGCCAGAGCCGCGATGCGCGCGAAGTGACGGCCGTCGGCCTGAAGCCGCTGTCGCAGGATGAATTCTCGCTCGGCTTCGAACGCGCCCTGAGCAAGAAGCTGGTGGTGGGCGCCAGCTTCCTGTACCGCAAGCTGAACGACACCAACGACGACACCTGCGACGCGCGTCCGTTGCAAGCCTGGGCCACGCGCAACGGCGTCGACACGGGCAACTGGAGCGGCTTCCAGTGCGCCATCATCAACCCGGGCCGCGACAACAGCCTGATGGTGGACTTTGACGATGGCAAGGGCTTGCGCCGCGTGGATATTTCTGCCGCGGAGTGGGGCAATCCGAAACCGGCACGCACCTACCGCGCCCTGAACCTGTTCGTCGAGCACCCGTACACGAACGGCTGGTACGGCAAGCTGACTTACACCTTGTCCGGCTTGAAGGGCAATATGGAAGGCCAGACGGACAGCATCGGCGGCGGCGACGTGGGCCTGACGGTCAGCGACGACCACAAGGAACTGATGTACAACGCGTATGGCTATCTGCCGGGCGACCACCGCCACGCCTTCAAGGCCTACGGCTTCATGCAGGTCATCCCGGACGTGATGGTGGGCGCCAACCTGTCGCTGACCTCGGGTGCGCCGCGCAACTGCATCGGCGCGCTGCCCGACAACCTGAGGTTCGAGGACGATTACGGTGATTCCTACTTCTATTGCAATGGCAAGCCGGCGCCTCGCGGCAGCCAGGGCCGCCTGCCGTGGCAAGCCCAGCTGGACATGAATGTGGCCTATACTCCCAGCGCCGTCAAGGGCCTGAGCCTGAAAGTGGACGTCTTCAATGTGTTCAACAGCCAGACCGTGACACGCTACAGTGAAACGCGCGAAGACCATGGCGCCATCTCCCGCAATTACCTGCAGGTTGATGGACGCACGGCGCCGCGTTCCGTGCGCTTCACGGCTGAATACACCTATTAAACTGCAGCCGGTCTGCCATGCGGCGGGCCGGCGACGATCATTACCAACGGAAGCGAGAAGAGACCAATGACGACACAAATCAATCGACGCAATTTCCTGTCCGCCAGCGCCGCGCTGGCCGGTGGCGCCATGGCCGGTAGCGCACTGCTGCCCGGCGACGCCAGCGCCGCCCCTGCGGCCGGCCGCGACAAGGTCCGCCTGGGCCTGATCGGCACGGGCATGCGCGGCCAGGTGCTGCTGGCCGAACTGGTGCGCCGCGACGACGTGGAAGTCGTTGCCCTGTGCGATATCGAGCCGATCATGCTGAAACACGCGCTGGGCCAGGTGGCCAAGGCCGGCAAGCCCCGTCCGCGCACGTATGGCGAAGACCGCGACCAGAAAGCCTACAAGCGCATGCTGGACGCGGGCGGCCTCGATGGCGTGATCATCGCCACGCCGTGGGAATTCCACGCGCCGATGGCGATCGCCGCCATGCAGGCAAAGATACCCGTCGGTTGCGAAGTGGTGGCCGGCATCACCCTGCAAGACCACTGGGATGTCCTCAATACCCAGCTGAAGACGGGCACGCCCTACATGTTGCTGGAAAATGTATGCTACCGCCGCGACGTGATGGCTGCGCTGCAGATGGTGCGGGCGGGCCTGTTCGGCGAACTGCTGCACCTGCAGGGCGGCTACCAGCACGACCTGCGCGCCGTCAAATTCAACAGCGGCAATCCGGCCAAGCCGTATGGCGGCGGCGTGGAATTCGGCGAAAAGGGCTGGTCGGAAGCCCATTGGCGCACGCAGCACTCGGTCGAGCGCAATGGCGAGCTGTATCCAAGCCACGGCATCGGCCCCTGCGCCATGTACACCAACATCAACCGCGGCAACCGTTTTACGCGCATCAACGCCTTCGCCACCAAGGCGCGCGGCTTGCACGACTACATCGTCAAGCAGCCGGGCGGCGCGCAGCATGCGAACGCCAAGGTGAAATTCAAACTGGGCGACGTGGTCACCACCACGCTGGCGTGCGAGAACGGCGAAACCATCATCCTGCAGCACGATACGAGCCTGCCGCGCCCTTATTCGCTGGGCTTCCGCGTGCAAGGCACGGATGGCCTGTGGATGGACTTGAACAATTCGATTCACATCGAAGGCGTCAGCAAGCCGCACCAGTGGGACGACTTCAAGGTCTACCAGGACAAGTATGAGCATCCGGTCTGGCGCAAGTACGCGGCGCAAGCGGAAGGCGCGGGCCACGGCGGCATGGACTTCTTCGTCATCCACGCCTTTGTCGAAGCCCTGAAGGCCAACGCCCCGATGCCGATCGATATCTACGATGCCGTGACGTGGAGCGCCATCACGCCGCTGTCCGAGCAATCGATTGCCGCCAACTTCCAGACCCTGGACTTCCCGGACTTCACGGGCGGGCAGTGGAAATCGCGCAAGCCGATCTTCGCCCTCGACGGCAAGTACTAAGGCTTGACGACCCGCTACCGCGCCTGCCGCCGTAGCGGGTTTTTTCCATCCCAGGAGACGTTGATGAAACACACAAATTCATTGCTCTGCGCAGTCCTTTCCGCCATGCCCTTACTTGCCGCTTGCGTGGCCGCCAGCGTGGCCGCGCCCGCGGCGCACGCGACGCCCGCCAGCGTGGAACTGGCTGGCAATGCCTTTATCACCAGCGGGCAGGAGGGCGCCGTCATCGGCGAGCATGGCCTGGCCGGCTGGAGCAATCCGGCTGCCGTCGCCAGCACGTATTTCCGCGTGGCCGAAGCAGGTCCCGTCCAGGTGGCGCTCGACGCCAGTCTGGCCGATGGCGGCAACAGCACCATCCGCGTGAAGATCAATGGCGTGCCGTTCGACGTCAAGCTGGCCGGCAAGGCCCGCAAGACCTATGCCGTGGGCACGGTGAACGTGCCGGCGGCCGGTTATGTGAGGGTGGACTTGCAGGGGCTGTCGCGCGCAAAGGCCTCGTTTGGCGAGGTCACGGCGCTGAAGGTGACGGCAGGTGCCACGCTGAACTATGCCAGCGATCCTGCCAATTACTACTGGTCGCGACGCGGGCCGTCCGTGCACATGGGCTATACGGTGCCGGCCAATACCGAGTATTTTTATAACGAGATGACGATACCCGTCGGCCAGGACGCCATCGGTTCCTACTTCATGGCCAACGGCTTCGGCCAGGGTTACATGGGCATCCAGGTGAAATCACCGAGCGAGCGCTGGATATTGTTTTCCGTGTGGGACGCCGACAATGGCGCCAAGACCACCCTGGTCAGCAAGGGCGAGGGCGTCATCGACAATGCCTTCGGCGGCGAGGGCACGGGCGGGCAGACCTATCTGTCGTACAACTGGGCGGCCGGCACCACGTACCGCTTCATCACGCGCGCGCGGCCCGACGGCAAGGGCGGCAGCGATTATTCGGCTTGGTTCTTCGCGCCGGAAACGGGCCAGTGGCGCTACATCGCCACCTGGAAGCGGCCGGCGATTTCCACCTATCTGACGCGCGTGCATTCCTTCCTCGAGAACTTCATCGACACCCTGGGCTACACGCAGCGCCGCGTCCAGTTCGGCAACCAATGGGCCAGGAACGTTTCCGGTACATGGTCCGAAGTGACGGCGGGAAGGTTCACCGGTGACGCCACGGCCACGAATGCGCAGCGCATGGATTATGCGGGCGGGCTGGAAAACGGCAGGTTCTATCTGCATAACGGCGGCTTCTTCGCTGATGTCGTGAAAACCGGCCAGAACTTCACGCGCCCGGCCACGGGCCAGGCACCGGCCGTCGATGTGGCGACCTTGCCGATGCAATAGGGCCGTTTGTGCTAGGCGGAAGCTGGCGGCCCCGCCAGCCGCCAGGACTTCACGGCTTGCTGCGCCTGCCACATGGCGTGGTATTTGCCATGGCGCGCCAGCAGCTCGCCATGCGTGCCCTGTTCCGCCAGCTGGCCGTCGGCGATGACGAGGATCTGCGCGGCGCCGGCGATGGTCGACAGGCGGTGCGCAATGACGATCACGGTCTTGTCGCGCACCAGTGCGTCGATGGCGCGCTGCACCGCCACTTCGCTTTCCGTGTCCAGGGCTGCCGTCGGCTCGTCGAGGATGACGATGGGCGCATCCTTGAGCAGGGCGCGGGCGATCGACAGGCGCTGGCGCTCGCCGCCCGACAGGCGCGCGCCGTTGTCGCCCAGGGGAGTGTGCCAGCCTTGCGGCAGCCGTTCGATGAAATCAATGCACTGCGCCTTGCCGGCCGCCGCGCGCACCTCGTCGTCGCTGGCCTCGGGGCGCGCCATGCGGATGTTCGCCAGCACGCTGTCGTCGAACAGATATACCTCCTGGAAGACCACACCCACCAGGCGGTCCAGCGCTTCCGTTCCCAGGTGGCGCAGGTCGGCGCCGCCGATGGCGATGCGGCCCTGCTGCGGGTCGGCGTGGCGCAGCAGCAGGCGCGCCACGGTGGTCTTGCCGGAGCCGGACGGTCCCACCAGCGCCGTCATGCTGTTCGGCGCCAGGCGCGCGCCGAAGCCGCGCAAGGCTGGCTGCCCCGCATCGGCATAGGCGAAGGTCACGCCTTCGAACGTCACCGCGTGGCCGACGGGCGCCTGCGCGGGCTGCAATTGCGGCAGCGGCGGCACGGCCAGCAGCGCCTCGATGCGTTCCAGCGCCGCCTCGATCAGCTCGAAAATGGCCGTATAGCTGACGAAGGTGGCCAGCGGTTCCGCGAAGCGCACCACCACCACCAGCACGGCGGCCAGCATGCCCAGGTCCAGGCTGCCTTGCACCACCCAGGCGACGCCGGCCGCCACCACCAGCAGCAAGCCCAGTTCGACCACGCTGGCGACCACCACATTCGGCTTGGTGCCTTTTTTTTGCGCCATGGTCTGCAGTTGTTGCAGCCGCAGCAGGCTCGCTTGCAGGGTTGTCGCCCGCGCGCCCACGCTGCGGGCGCTGCGCAGCACGGGCAGTCCCTGCGTGTATTCGACGATATCGGCTGCGCTGCGCTGGTGCGCGGCGGCCAGCGCGCGCATGCCGCGGCCATAGGCGGGACGGCGCCAGCGGTACAGGGGCACGATGGCGGGGAAGACCAGCAGGAGCAGCAAGCCCAGGCGCCAGTCGAACGCCAGCGCGGCCAGCGCCGTCACCAGCGGCGTGACCAGGGCCAGCAGGATGATATTGATGATGCTCAGCGCATAGTTGAAATGCTCATCCACGTTGCCCAGCAAGGTGGCGTTGATTTCGCCGGCGCGCCGCGTGCGCAGCAGTTCCAGCGGCATGCGCCGCAGCTGTGCGCCCAGGCGCGTGCGCAGCGCATGCGTGGTGGCGGCCATCTTGCCGTCATAGTCGAAGCCCTGGGCGCGCCAGCGCAGCACGCTGGAGACCAGCATCAGCGCCGTCATGGCGCCGAGCCAGGCCGTGGCGGTGCGCGGCGCGGGCGCCGTCAGCATGGCGCGGAAAAATGGAAACAGGCAGGCCAGGGCCAGGCCTTGCACGGCGGCGGCCAGCGCCAGGCCGTGCAGGGCGCGCCGCAGCTGCGGCGCCAGCGGACCGGCGCTGCGCAGCAGCTGGCGGTAGGTGTCGCGCCATGGGGTGACGGCAGGTGTGCTCAAAACAGGGACTCCTGAAGTGGGGTGGCGGGGCCGGGCGGCTGCAGGGGCGCATGCGCGTGCAGTGCCCATCGCTGCGCCTGTTCATGGCTGGCCCACAGGCGCGCATACACGCCGCCCTCGGCCAGCAGGCCGGCATGGCGGCCCGTCTGCACCAGTTGGCCCCGTTCGAAGACGAGGATTTGCTGTGCATCGCAAATGGTCGACAGGCGATGCGCCACCATCAGCACGGTCTTGCCGCGCATCAGGGCCGACAGCGCGGCCACCAGCGCCGCCTCGTTTTCCGGGTCGGCAAAGGCGGTTGCTTCGTCGAGCACGAGGATGGGCCGGTCTTGCAGGATGGCGCGCGCGATGGTGATGCGCTGGCGCTGGCCGCCCGACAGGAACAAGCCCTGTTCCCCCGCCTGTGTTTCGTAGCCCTGCGGCAGGGCCATGATGAAGTCGTGCGCCTGCGCCGCCCGCGCGGCAGCCTGCACGTCCTGCAGGCTGGCTGCGGGCAAACCGAGGCGGATATTATTGGCGATGCTGTCGGCAAACAGGAAAGTATCCTGGAATACCATGCCCACATGACTCATCAGGGTATCGGCATCCATGGCGCGCACGTCGACGCCGCCGACCAGGATGCGTCCCGCGCCGGCGTCCCAGAAGCGCCCGATCAGGCGCGCCACCGTGCTCTTGCCTGCGCCCGACGGACCCACCAGCGCCGTGATGCTGCCGGCCGGGGCGTGGAAACTGATGTTGCGCAAGGCCGGCTCGTCCCCGCTTGCATAGCTGAAATCGACGTTCTCGAAGACCACGCTGGCGTCGGCGGGCCTCTGGCTGTGCACTGGCATGGGCAGGGCGGGCAGGCGCAGCAGCTGCACGATGCGGGCGATGCTGAGCCGCGATTTCTCCACCATGTGATTTAGCAGCATCAGCGGCAGCATGGCTTCGGCCATGCCCGTGCCCAGCAGCAGCACCGCCAGCCAGGCGCCGAAGGACAGGCTGTCGTGCCAACTCAGCCAGGCGCCCAGCCACAGCAGCAGCGCCAGGGTCGGCATGGGATTGAGCACGGCCATCGAGAAGCGCGCGCTGAACCCCGCGCCGCGGTACCAGCGCGTCAGCACTTCCAGGTAGGTATCGAGCGCCGCCTGGTAGCGGCCAAAGCTGCTGCGGCCCGTGTCGAAGCTGCGCACGACGGGCATGGCCTGCACGAATTCGATCACGGCGGCGCTGACCCGCTCGCGCGCCGCATTGTACTGGCGCGTCATGTCGCCGTGGCCGCGCATGGCCAGCGACAGCACGCCGAAGCCGCCCAGCAGCACGGCGCCGGCGGCCAGTGCCAGGCGCCAGTCCAGCCACAGCAGCACGATGCAGGTCAGCGGGGGCAGGGCATAGGCACGCGCAAACAGGGGCGTGCTGTCGGCAATAAAAATATGCAGTTCCTTGACGTCGTCCTGCAGCACCTTGGCCAGCGCGCCCGCGCCCAGTTGCTGCACCTGGCCCAGCGGCACGCGCGCCAGGTGTGCGCTCAGTTCCGTGCGCAGCACGGTTTCCAGGCGAAACGCGGCGAAGTGCGATTGCTGGAACGCCGTCAGGCGCAGCACGTACGCGGCTACCGTGCAGGCGGCCGCGCCCAGCATGAGGCGCCATGGCCAGGCGTGCGGCGCGCGCAGCAGGCTGTCGGCCAGCCACGCCAGTTGCGCCAGGGCCGCCATGCCCAGCACGGCGCCGCAGGCCGACAGCAGCATGGCCAGCCGCACCTGCCCCCGCACGGGGCGCATGATGGCCCAGGGCGTATCGCCGCCCGTCTTGTTGTTGCCATGGTCAGGCATGCGCGCTCCTTAAAAATGCCAGCTGGCGCCGGCGCCGATGCTGCGCCCGCGCGCGGGCATGCCGGCGCTGGCGGTGGGGGTGAAGTAATAGCCATACAGTTCGTGGCGGCGGTCCAGCAGGTTGTCGGCCCAGACATACACTTCGCCATTGCCGGCCGCCAGGCTGACCCGCAGGTCGAGTTTCTGGTAGCTGCCCAGTTCAAAATGGTTTTGCGGATCGTTGGCGCGGCGTCCCGTGTAGCGGTAGGACAGCAGGGTGCGCACGCTGGGCGCGGCCAGGCCCCAAAACGATGCCAGCGGCAGACGGTGCGCCAGCGACAGGGCGCCGCTCCAGCGCGCGATATCGGGCAGGCGGTTGCCGGCGCTCACATCGCCGCCCGAGACCCCGGCCACGCCGCGCGTGATTTCGCCATCGGTGAAGTTGACGCCGCCCGTGACGGTCCAGGCGCGCGCAATGCGCCACACGCCCTCGAGTTCCGCGCCGCGGCTGCGCGTGTCCGTATTCAAGGCGGTGGTGGCGAAAGTGGCGTAGTCGTAGCCCATCATGTGGTCGTCGCGCACCTGGTTGCTGAAAATGGCGCCGTTCAGGGCCAGGCGGCGCGCCGCGTCCTCCATCTTGAAGCCCAGTTCCAGGGTATGCGCGCTGGCCGCCTTGTACGGCGTGCCGTCGGCGACGTTGCTGCTGCTGTCGTTGAAGCCGCCGCTCTTGTAGCCGCGCGCGGCCACCGCATACAGATTGGTTGACGGCGTGGCCGCCCACGACAGCGCGACCCTGCCTGTGCTGTAGCTGTCGCGCAGGCTGCGCGCATCGCTGCCGGCCGGCCCGGCGCCGCTGAAGGTGGCCGCATACGACTTGCGTTCGTACGCATGGCGCAGGCCTGCCGTCAGTTTCAGCGCCGCCGCCAGTGGATAGGTCGCCTCGCCATACACGGCGTTGGCGCGCGTGTCGAAACGGCGCAGCGCCAGGCTGCCGCTTACTTCGTCATGCATGTCCGCGCCGCGCAGGGATTTGAGCAGGTTGGCGCCGGCCACCCAGAATACGCGTGCGCCGGGCAGGGACGACCAGCGCAGGTCTTGCTGGATCAGGTCATCGCTGGCGCGGTCGGTCTTGAAATACTCCATGGGCAGGCCATAGACCTCGCGCGCCATGCGCAGGTCGGCGCCGCTGCGCTGGTCCATGTCGCTGCGCACATAGGAGGTGAGAGAAGTGAGGCGGCTGGCGGCCAGATCGTGATTGATCTCCACCGAGTGGCGCGTCACCGTGTTGTGGGCATAAAAGCCGCCCGGCGCCAGGTCGATCGTGGGCGGCTCGGCGTAGGGACGCAGCAGCATCATGCCGACCTTGCCGCGCTGGCGCTGGCGTTCCGCGACGAGCAGCAGCGAGGTGGCGCTCGCCGGCTGCCACAGCACGCTGAGGCGCGCGCCCGCGTCGCGCGCCTTCAGCACGGGCCGGCCATCCTGCACGTTGATCACCTGGCTGTCGGCGCCGGCGCCGCGCAGCGCCACGCGTGCGCTGACGCTGGCCGACAGGGGGCCGCCCACGGCCGCTTCCGTCAGGTACTGGCCGTCCTGGCCCATCTCGCCACGCAGCAGGCCTTCCGGCGTGCGGCCGGGGCGGCGCGTGGTGATGTTGATGGCGCCCGCTTCGCTGTTACGGCCGAACAAGGTGCCTTGCGGGCCTTTCAGCACTTCGATGCGTTCGATATCCATGGTGGCCAGCGAGGCGCCACGGCTGGACAGGGGCACGCCGTCCACGCTCATGACCACGGAACTGTCTTCGGCGCTGACCTGGTACAGCGAGCCGACGCCGCGGATGCGCACGTTGGCGTCGTTGAAGCCGCCCCAGGAGTTGATGTCGACGCCGGGCAGGGTGCGCAGCGCGTCGTCCAGGTTGAGCAGACGCCGCTGCTCCACCGTGTCGCCGCCGATCACGCTGACGCTGAAGGGCAAGTCTTTTGCCAGTTCGTTGCTGCGGCGCGCCGTCACGCTGACGCTGGGCAGGCTCAAGGTGCCGCTGTCGGCGGCGGGCGGCGCATCGCTGGCGTGGGCGGCGGGGCAGGATGCCAGTGCGGCGGCGGTCAGCCAGGCCAGGCGGCGCAAGCGGGGAAGGAACGGGACGGGAACAGGCATCATGGTATGGGCGTCTTGCACGGTTGGGTATCAGGAAGGAGGAAACAGGGCGTTGCGGCGCGTGGCACTCTTCGATTGTGCAAGCACAGCATTTAGATGATAATCATTCCCATTTGATATTTCCGCCCGAATCCGTGCCATTTCGGCCCGCATCGGGACAACAGGACCCGCCATGGCTTTGCTTGATCCACCCGTCATCGTTCCCGATATATCGGCCGCCGCGCTGCTGGCCGACATTTCCGTGCTGCGGCTCGGCCCCGACCACGACTGCCGCCTGACCACCGTACCGCTGCAGGACGGCATCGAGGTGATGAGCTGGAAGGGCAGCTTCGAGCAGCCGCTGGAGATCGCCCTGCGCGACGACAGCGACCGCATACACTTCACGTATCCGCTGCAGGGCAACTGCCGCTGCTGGTTCGAGGGCGGCGTGGGCGGCCACGAACATACCGTCAGGATCAACGAAGGCAGCATCAACTATGGCCCGGACCGGCGCGGCCGCTTCAGCCAGCAAGGCGCGTTCGAGAGCGTGACGGTGATGGTGCGGCCGGACATTTTCAGCACCTGGCTCGACGAGGTCGACCCGTCCTTGCGCCAGGCGCTGGCCGCGGGGCGCTGCTTCGCCGAAGGCCACCGGGGCGCCGAACTGCACGCCACGGCGCATGCCTTGAGCCAGGCGCTGCATCCGGCGCGCACGCGCCTGCTGGGCGAACCGGCGCGCCACCGCCTGTGGCTGCAGGCGCAGGGCCTGGCGATGGTGGGCCTGTTCCTGGAAGGACGCGGCGGCACGCCGTGCACCTGCGATTCGTCGCATGCGGACTGGAAGCTGCTGCAGCAGGCGCGCGACCGCCTGCTGGCGGACCTGAGCCGCGCCCCCACTCTGGCGGAACTGGCCGGCAATACGGGTTTGAGCGTGCTGCGCCTGAAACGGGGATTTCGCCAGATGTTCGGCGCCAGCGTGTACGGCCTGTTCCAGCAGGAGCGCATGCACGACGCGCGCCGCCGCCTGCGCGGCGGCCACCTGTCCGTCATGCGCGTGGCGTCGGACCTGGGCTACACCAACGCCAGCCATTTCGCGGCCGCCTTCCGCAAGCAGTTCGGCGTCAATCCGGCCGAGGTAAAACGCGGCGGGTAATCATTAACCGGATCCGGGCAGAAGTGCAGCCGATCCGGGCGGAAAAAATCGACAGCAATGCATATCGTGGCAGTTTCCGGCGCGCGCAGCCTGCCGCGCTGGCCCAGCCCCCGCTTTCTGTTGAGAGGATTTTCATGTCCATTTCCCCCGGCCTCGTCGTTCGAGGACTCGCCAAGACCTATGCCAACGGCGTGCCCGCGCTGAACGGCATCGACCTGGAAGTGCCGCCCGGCCTGTACGGCTTGCTGGGGCCGAACGGCGCCGGCAAGAGTACCCTGATGCGCACCCTGGCCACCCTGCAGGCGCCCGACCGCGGCAGCATCCACCTCGATGGCGTCGACGTGCTGGCCGACCCCGACCACCTGCGCCGCCGTCTCGGCTACCTGCCGCAGCAGATCGGCGCCTATCCGGGCGTATCCGGCCACAGCCTGCTGGAACGCTTCGCCTGGCTCAAGGGCAACAGCGACAAGGTCCGGCGCCGCGCCGAAGTGCAGATGCTGCTGGCGCGGGTCAACCTGTCCGATGCGGCGCACCGGCCCGTGTCGACGTATTCTGGCGGCATGCTGCGCCGCTTCGGCATCGCACTGGCCCTGATCGGATCGCCCCGCCTGCTGATCGTCGACGAGCCGACGGCGGGGCTGGACCCGGCCGAGCGCAACCGCTTTCACCGCGTGCTGGCCGATGTCGCCGCCGAGGCGGTGGTGCTGCTGTCGACGCATATCGTCGAAGACGTGGAAAACCTGTGTCCGCGCCTGGCCATCCTGGCGGGCGGGCGCATCGTCGCGCAGGGCACGCCGGCCAGCCTGACGGATGCCTACCGTGGCCGCTTGTGGCAGCGCGTGGTGCCGCGCGGCGAAGCGCTGCCGCCTGTCCTGCATGCGCACGCCACGCCGGACGGCACGCGCGTCATCGTGCAGTCCGACGCCATGCCTGGCGCCGGCTATGCGCCGCATGTGCCGCGCCTGGAAGATGTGTACCACCTGGCCCTGGGCAGCCTGGGCCTGGAGGAAACGGCATGAGCGCCGTCGCGCAAGCGGCTGCGGCGCGCGGTGCCGCCGCCCGGCCAGCCAGCCACTCAGCCCTGGGCGCCTGGCAGCTGGCATGGCGCGAGGCGGGCAGCGAGTTTGCCTTCGGCCTGCGCAGCGGCGTCATCGCCCTGATCTTCATCGGCTTGACGGCCTACCTGCTGATGGTGCTCAGCCACGCGGGCTATCTGCGCCAGATGGGCGCCGCCGATATCCCCCGCAACGCGCCCAGCCTGGTCTACATGATGACCTCTGGCGACGCCTTCTTCCTGCTGTTCGCCTGGGCCTGGGTGTTTGCCCAGCCCGTGATGCGCGACCGCCAGGCGCAATTGCAGGAACTGGTGATGGCGGCGCCCGTGTCGCTGCGCGCGCTGCTGCTGGGACGCTTCCTCGGCGCCGCCGCCGTCGCCATGCTGCTCGGTTCCTCGCAGGTGCTGGGTTTCCTCATGGCGCCCGTGCTGGAGTGGCTGGGCATCGTGCCGGCCGGCTCGGTGGGACCCACGCCCTGGGCCGCGCTGGCCTGGGCCTGGCTGGTGTTCGTCGTGCCCGGCTCGCTGGGCTGCGGCGCGCTGTACCTGATCGCCGGCCTGCGTACGCGCAGCCTGGCCGGCCCGTTCGCGGCCGCCGCCGCCCTGATGATGTGCTGGATGTTTGCCATGATCGTGCTGAAGGACGCGCACATGGACCCGTTCTGGTCCACCTTGCTGGACCCCACCGGTTTCGCCGAGGCGGAAAGCCAGGCCCTGAACTGGACGCCGCATGAAAAATCGACGGCCTTGCTTGCCCTCACGCCGGCGCTGGTACTGAACCGCCTGCTGTGGTGCGGCTTGCCGCTGCTGTGGCTAGGCTGGACCGTGCTGCGCGCGCGGCGCGAACAGCTGGTGCTGGAGCAGCCGGCGCGCCAGAGGCGTGTTGCGGCGCGTGTGGCCAGCGCCGCCGCGCCCGTGGCGGTGCCGGCGGCCGCAGCGCCCACGCGCTGGCTGCTGGCAGCCTGGGCCGAGTCGTGCTGGCAGTGCCGCCAGGCGCTGGCGCGCAAGGGCTTGTGGCTGGCCGCCGGCGGCCTGGTGCTGATTGGCGTCGCTGGCGCATATGCGCACGTGGTGGGCCACGCGGATGGCCCGCTGGTGCCGCGCGCGGAATTGCTGGCGCCATTGATGCTCAAGATGATGTACCTGCTGGTCGCCTTCGTGGTCGCCGGCGCGGCGGGCCTGATCGTGCGCCGCGACGGCGTGGAAGGCTTCGGCGAAATGCTCGATGCCGCTCCCGCACCCGATGGCGTGCGCCTGGCGGGACGCGCCGCCGCCGTCTTTGCCATGACGGCCGTCTTTGCGCTGGTGCCCGGCGTCTCCGGCGTGCTGGTGGTGCTGCTGTCGGCGCCCGGCGGCGTCGATCCGCTGCTGCCGCTCACGTACCAGCTGGCGGTGATGCTGCCGGCGCTGCTGGAAATGGCCGCCATGATGGTGCTGATGCATGCGCTGATCCGGCCTGCGGGACTGGCGTATGCGTCCTCGATGCTGGTGGCGTTCATCTTCATCGTCAACCACGAGCTGGAACTGGTGGCGTATCCGCCGGCCGAGGTGGCGATCCCCGCGCATGTGCTGATGTCGGGCCTGACGGGCTGGGCGCCGTGGACGGAACGCCTGCTGGCGGGCGACGCCTGGAAGCTGGCCTGCGCCGTGCTGATGCTGGCGCTGGCGGGACTGGCCGCGCCGCGCGGCACGGACGGGCGCTGGCGTGTGGCGCTGCGCCAGGCGCGTGCCCGCCTGATGGGGCCTGTCGGGCTGGCCGGGCTGGCCGCCGTCCTGGCGCTGGCCGTGCTGGGGCCATGGCAGCACCTGCGGCTGGTGGAGCAGGGCGGCTACCGCTCGCTCGATGGCGAACTGGCTGACGCTGCGGCCTGGGAGCGCCGCTGGCTGGCGCAGGCGGCCCCGTTCAGCGCCACGGGCGGCGACCTGGCCATCGACCTGTCGCCGGCCGACGCCACGGTGCGCGGCGAATGGCGTCTGCATGGCGTGGTGGCGCAACATGGCGTGCTGCAGCTGGAGCTGCCGCGCGGCTTGCATGGCTTGCAGGCTTCGGTGGGTGGCAAACCCGTGCCGCTGCGCGAGGATGGCGAGCATGCCGAGTTGTCGCTGCCCGCATGCGCGGCGCCGGGCTGCGAGCTGCTGCTGCGCTGGCAGGTCGCGGCGCGTGGCTGGGATGCGAAAGGCGCGCCGCCGTGGATGCTGGCCGGTGGCGTGTGGGCACGGGCGGCCGACCTGGCGCCGCGCCTGGGCCTGGACCGCGAACGCATCGTGCGCGCGCCGAACGACCGTATCGCGCTGGACTTGCCGGCGCAATGGCCTGCCTTGCCGCCTGCCGCCGCCGTGGCGGCCACGGGAATCGCTCCCGCACCGGCTTCCGCTGGCGCATGGCGCTGGACGGTGCGGCGCCAGGACGGCGCCAGCATCGCCACGCAGCGCGGGGTTGCCGCTGGCGCGCTCGATTTCGCCGCCTGGTGGACGCCGCAGGCGCAGCCGTCGCAGGTGGCAGGACTGGTGCTGTTCCACGATGCGGGCAGGGCGGCCACCGCGCAGGCCGTGGGCGCTGATGTGGCGGACATGCGCCGCTGCGTGGCGCGCCGCCTTGGCCAGGCGCCCGCCGTGCGGGAGGTGCTGCAGATGCCGCGCGGCATGGGTAACACGGCGCTGGTTGATGGCCGCCTGTTGCTGCCGGAAGGACCGGGCTGGGATGTGGCGCAAGCGGGCACGGGACGCGCGCTGCGCCGCGCCGACATCGCCGCCGCCATGGCGCGCCAGCATTTCATCGCGCAAACGGGCTTGCGCGGCGCCGATGGTGCGCTATGGCTGACGCAGGGACTGGGAGGCGCCATCGGCCTGCTGTGCGCCGGCGACGCGGGCGGCGTGCCCGCCTTGTCCGCCTTGCTGATGCGCGGCGCCGACGCCGCCACGCAGTCGCTGGCCGCCAGCGCGATTCCCGTGGGGGCGGCGCCGGAGGCCGTGGCGAACGGCTGGCTGAAGGATTACGCGCCGCTGGCCTTGCTGGCCTGGGCCGCGGCGCGCACACCGCAGGAAATCGATGCCTTGCTGGCGCAGGTGAAAAGTGGCGGCAGCGTGCCCGATGCCGTGCGCCATGTTGACGCGGCGCAGGCGGAGGCCTTGCTTGGCGCGCCGCGCGCCGTCGACCTGCGGCTGCGCGGCGCGCGGATCGCCGCCGTTCAGGCCTGGCGCTGGCGCGACGGCGGCTGGCGGGAGGAGAATCCGGCGCAGGCCTCGGCGCACCCCGTGCGGGTGACGTGGCGCGACGGCGTGCTGGCATTTGGCGCGCCCGGCGAGGTGGTGCCTGACGGTGGCGCGCCGTGGCTGATGCTCGATGCCGTGCCCGGCTTCGAGCGCGCGCCGAAGGATAATCTGCACCAGCCTTAGCCGGCCCTTAGCCCGGCCGCTTGCCCACCATCGCCTCGATGCCGCGATAGTAGGTGAGCGGCCGGTCTATCGTCACGCCCATCAATGCCGCCGCCTGGATGATGTCGTTTGTATCGCGCCGGTACACGACCAGCGCATCCATTTCATCGGTGCCATTGCCGTCGATCTGGATCAGGTCATAGCCGCCTTCGTCCACGGCGCGCTGCGCCAGTTCCGTGTCCAGCCACTCGAAATAGGGCAGCGCGCTACCGCCGCTGTCCTTGAGCAGCGCGATCGGGAAGTCGGGGAATTCGTCGAACATGTCCTGTATCTGTTCGTGCAGTTCATCGAGCTTGTCGCTCGACGCCATATGGCCGGCCAGCTGCGAGAGCATTTCCACCGCATAGGCTTGCGCATCGCTGTCGATCCACTCGTCGCGCGGCGCGGAGGGAGCTTCGGTGATGGCGGCGACGGCGTCGTCGAGTTCCTCGCCTTCCAGGTCGCCGCAGGTCAGCTTGGTCAATAGTTCAGATAAGAGCATGGTTGCCTTTCAGGGGAGCGGCACGGCCACGGTGGCTGCCTTGTCGATGAAGTTGCCAATACTATCATTACCGTGCAGCTTGCCGCGTTCCGCAGAAGTCGTATGGCGTCCTTTGGCTACTTGTCAACTAGACATTTTCGTGCCAGGCGGATACACTGAAAATATTTCCAATTAGCAATATTTATCTGGACTCATGCAGGCACAGGCGCGCTTGCCGTCCTTTGCCCTTTGCCCATCACTTGTGACCCATTTTTCATTTTATTCAGGATCATCCATGTTTGTCCGAACCACCATGCTGCGCGCGCTGGCGTGCGCCGTCTTGCTGCCGGCGCTGTTGTCGGCCTGCGTCACCGGCCGCAATAGCGCGCCTGCGTTTACCTACAGGACACCCGACCTTGCCAAGGGCGTTGTCGTCGGCACCGTGTTCGAGAGCTCCGTCTTCGAGGCGCATGGCGCCAGGTTCGGCATCGTCAGCAGCGACCCTGCCGCCCTCGAGGGCAAAAGTCTGTGGTTATCCAGCCATGCTCCCGCCGGCCAGGTAGCCTTGCAGAATGTCTTGCCAAAAGTGCCTACGGGCAAGGGCAGCACCTTTGCGCTGCAGCTGACGCCGGGACGCTACAGCGTCATCATCTGGCTGCTTGACTATGGATTCAGGTCCAGGTACTCCGAATCGTCGCCGAAGCCGATCGAGTTTGACGTCGTTGCTGGCAAGGTCACCTACCTGGGACGTCTGGATGCCAACCGTTTCCTGCAAGTGGCTTCGATATACGACAATTTCGAGGAAGATATCGCATACCTGAAGAAAAATCCCTTGCTGGCCAATGCCAGCATCGAGAACAAGGCGCTCGAGGTGCGTGAATGGTGGCTACAGGACGCCCTTGGCAAGGAAATTCAGGAAAGAAACCGCGCCAAATAAGCACCTGCAGGTCGCGCCGCGCACGCGTCACTCTGTACTGCAGGCGCGACCCTGCGCTACATTTTTTGCTGCATCAGAGCGGCCAGGCCTGTTTGGTCACGGCTACGGCGACGATGTAGGCGAAGACCAGCACGGCGAGCGCGAAGGCGGCGCCGCGCACGGCCGGCGTCTTGCCCCGTTTCAGCGCGATGGTGCCCAGCACGATGTAGGCCACCAGTGCGCACAGCTTGGCGGCCAGCCAGGGCTGGCTGCCCGGCGACTGGCCGCTCCACACGGCCAGGGTGATGGCGCTGGCCAGCAGGGCCGTGTCGACCAGGTGCGGCAGGATTTTTACCCAGCGCTGCTGCAAGGCGGGCGAGGCGCGCAGCATCCAGGCGCCGCGCAAGAGGAAAAGAAAGCCGCTGGCCGCGGCGCAGCCCATGTGGAAATGCTTGAGGCTCAGATAGTCCATGCGTGATGTGGTGGGCGTTGATTGATGGTGGCGCCAGCATAGCCGCCTTTGGCGCGCCGCGCCATACACCGTCGGGAGGAGACTGGCCTAAGACAGGAATTTGACATACACGAGTTCCGGGTCTCCCTCGTCGAGATGGTCGATCTGGCCGCTGCGCACGAAGCCCGCGCTGGCGAACAGCTGTTGCGCGGCCAGGTTGGACTGGTTCGTCGACGTGAAAATTTTCCCTGTCCGGCACGCGTCTGCGGCGGCTGCCAGCAGGCGCAATCCCACGCCGCAGCGCTGCTGGCCGGCAGCGACCACCACCAGCGAGACAAATCCGCAGCCAAAGAAGTCGTCGTGCGTGAGGACATAGCCGGCCACCTGGCCAGCGCGGATGGCCACCTGGCAGTGCCCCTTGCCGACGGCGGCGCGCATGGCGTCGCCCCGGCTGGCGTGCGCCTGCGCGTACGCGTCGCAGGCCAGCATGGCTGCCACATCGCCCGGCAGCGCCGTGCGCGTGATGATTTCATCTGCTTCCGTTCTGTTCTGCATGCCGCTCCTTTTCTCCAGGCGCCGAGTGTGCCAAAAATGCGTCCGTTTGTAAAACACCCGCCATCCAGCCTAGGCTCATACCGCGCCATCTAGTCACTTTTGCCGATACGGCTATCCAGATTGCCTTTCCAGAATCACCCTGTGACCGATAGTGCCTTTCGACTCTGGCACGTAAGCTGGTCGGGACGGCTGGCCAGACGGCCAGTGCATTCATGGAGAAACATCGTGGCTACCCTAGATGGCACTAAGAACAACAGTAGTAACAAGGCAGTCGAACCCGGCATGCGGCGCAAGCAGGCGTCCGTGCTGATCAGCAGCACCTTCGCCTTCACCATCTGCTTTGCAGTCTGGATGATGTTTGCCGTGCTCGGCATCCCCATCAAGACCAGCCTGGGCTTGACTGAAACACAATTCGGCCTGCTGGCCGCCATGCCCGTGCTGACGGGCTCTCTCGTGCGCGTGCCGCTGGGCATCTGGACGGACAAATACGGCGGACGCCGCGTCTTCTTCTGGCTGATGCTGGCCAGCGTCGTGCCGATCTACCTGATCTCCTACGCCACCGCCTACTGGCATTTCCTCGTGCTGGGCATGTTCGTCGGCCTGGCGGGCGGCTCGTTTTCCGTCGGTACGCCGTACGTGGCGCGCTGGTATGAAAAAGAGCGCCGCGGCCTGGCGATGGGCATCTTCGGCGCCGGTAACTCCGGTTCCGCGCTGACCAAGTTTGTCGCGCCGGGCATCGTCGCCGCCTTCGGCTGGCAGATGCTGCCCAAGGTGTACGCGGTCGCCATGCTGGCCACGGCCATCATCTTCTGGCTGTTTTCGTATACGGACAAATCGCACCTCGCGCCATCGGGCGAAAGTTTTACGGCGCAAATGAAGGTGCTGAAGGACCCGCGCGTGTGGCGCTATTGCCAGTACTACTCGGTGGTGTTCGGCGGCTACGTGGCGCTGGCGCTGTGGATGACGAAATACTACGTGGCCGAATACGGTTTTGATTTGAAGCACGCGGCGCTGCTGGCCGCCTGCTTCTCGTTGCCGGGCGGCGTGCTGCGCGCGTTTGGCGGCTGGATCTCCGACAAATACGGCGCGGCGAAAGTCACCTGGGCCGTGATGTGGGTGTGCTGGGTGTGCTTCTTCCTGCTGTCGTATCCGCAAACGCAAATGGTCGTGGAAACCGTCACGGGGCCGCTGGCCTTCCACATCGGCCTGTCGCCGCTGTGGTTCACCGTGCTGCTGTTCATCGTCGGCATCGCCATGGCGGTCGGCAAGGCGTCCGTCTTCAAGTTTATCGGCGATGACTTTTCCGACAACATCGGCGCCGTCTCGGGCGTGGTGGGCCTGGCCGGCGGCCTGGGCGGCTTCATCCTGCCCGTGATGTTCGGCGCCCTGGTGGACTTCACGGGCGTGCGTTCGAGCTCCTTCATGCTCTTGTACGGCACCGTCTGCGTTTCCCTCGTCTGGATGTATTTCTCGTTCAAGCCGCTGCGCGCGGCGACTATCCCTCAACCTGCAGGAGTTAAAGCATGAGCCGCTACATGATCAATACCTGGGAGCCGGAAACCCCGAGCTTCTGGCAAAACACGGGCAAGGCCACGGCCGCGCGCAATCTGTGGATATCGATTCCCGCGCTGCTGCTGGCATTCGCCGTGTGGATGGTGTGGAGCGTGGTGGTGGTCAATCTGCCCAACATCGGTTTTACTTACAGTAACAACCAGCTGTTCTGGTTGACGGCCTTGCCGGGACTGTCCGGCGCCACCTTGCGCATCTTTTATTCATTCATGGTGCCGATCTTCGGCGGGCGCCGCTGGACGGCCATTTCCACGGGCTCGCTGCTGATTCCCGCCATCGGCATCGGCCTGGCCGTGCAGGATGTGAACACGGGCTATCCGACCATGCTGATCCTGGCGCTGCTGTGCGGCTTCGGCGGCGGCAATTTCGCCTCGTCGATGGCCAACATCAGCTTTTTCTATCCAAAGGCGAGCAAGGGCTTCGCGCTGGGCATGAATGCGGGCCTGGGCAACCTGGGCGTATCGGTGGTGCAGTTCGTCGTGCCGCTGGTGATCACGTTTGCCGTCTTCGGCGCCTGGGGCGGCGATTCGCTCACCTGGGTGAAAAATGGCGTGAGCAAGGACATGTGGCTGCAAAACGCGGGCTTCATCTGGGTGCCGTTCATCGCGCTGTCCACCTTGCTGGCCTGGTTCGGCATGAATGACCTGGCGTCGGCCAAGGCCTCGTTTTCCGAACAGGCCGTGATCTTCAAGCGCAAGCACAACTGGCTCATGTGCTGGCTGTACACGGGCACCTTCGGCTCCTTCATCGGTTATTCGGCCGCGTTTCCGCTGCTGATCAAGATCCAGTTCCCCGATGTGAATCCGCTCGATTACGCCTTCCTCGGCCCCTTGGTCGGTGCGCTGGCGCGCGTGGCCGGCGGCGTGATTTCTGACAAACTGGGCGGCGCCCGCGTCACCCTGTGGTCCTTCCTGCTGATGATAGCCGCCGTGCTGGGCGTGCTGTACTTCATGCCGCAAGGCGGAGTGGGTGGCAGTTTCAATGGCTTCTTCTGGATGTTCATGCTGCTGTTTGCCGGCACGGGCGTCGGCAATGCGTCGACCTTCCGCATGATCCCCGTGATCTTTTTGACGGAACACCAGCGCGCTGCCGCCGGCAAGGGCAAGGCGGTGCAGGAGCAAGCCATCGTCGACGCCAACAAGGAAGGCGCCGCCGTCCTGGGCTTCACCTCGGCCGTGGCCGCGTATGGCGCCTTCTTCATCCCGAAAAGCTACGGCACCTCGATCGCGCTGACGGGCAGCCCCGACGCGGCCCTGTGGTGCTTCATCGGCTTTTATGTCAGCTGCATCGCGATCACCTGGTGGTGCTATGCGCGCAAGAACGCCGCTATGCCTTGCTAGTTAGCGTCAGAACGCCGGGCGAGTCCTGCTTGCCTGGCGTTGAACACAGTAAGAGGTAGTCATGGAAGAACTGGAAAAATTCGTCAACGGCTTCAGCCTGTTTCAGCAGCAGTATTTCAGCGAGCCGCAAACCCTGTACGACAGCCTGCGCGACGGGCAGCGGCCCTCGACCTTGCTGATCGGCTGCTGCGATTCGAGGGTCGACCCCATGCTGCTGACGGGCAGCGACCCGGGCGACATGTTCGTCGTGCGCAATATCGCCAACCTGGTGCCGCCCTGTACCCCGGACGCGCCGCCCGGCGTCAGTTCGGCCATCGAGTTCGCCGTCTGCAAGCTCGAAGTGGCCAGGGTCATCGTGCTCGGACATGCGCGCTGCGGCGGCATCCGCGCGCTGCTGGAACCGCAGCCGCGCGCGGAAGGCCAGGAAACGGACTTCGTGGGACAGTGGATGCGCATCGCCGAACCGGTGGCGCAGCGCGTGCGGCGCGAGCTGGCGCACCGCTCGTCGGCGGAACAGCACCACGCGTGCGAGCTGGCCAGCATATTGCAGTCGCTGGACAACCTGCTCACCTACCCATGGCTGAAACGCCGGGTGGAGCAGGGATTATTGAAATTGCATGGATGGTATTTCGATATCGACAGCGGTGCGCTGATGGCGTATTCGGCGCGCCAGCAGCAGTTTTTGCCGCTGGTCTGTCCGATAGAAAGGGCGCGGCATTTGCATGAGCGCCCGTGGCCGGACTCAGCTGAACCGTAACAAATCCCCGCTGCGGTCAAACGCCAGCAGGCTGTCGATGCGGCCTTGCTCGATGGCCGTCACCATGGCGCGCAGGGGCGCTTCGCATTCCTGCGCGGCGGGTGGCTGGCCCTCGCGGCCCGCCAGTCCCGCCACGAAGACCACGTCCCAGTGCGTCTGCATCTGTTTCGACTCCTCCTTCAATGTCTCGAAGCTGTCCAGTTCCTCGGGCAGCTTGTCGGCGCACATCACGGGCGTGAGGGACTTGCCCTGGCCGCCAGGCTGGGCCTGCGCCTGGGTAAAGGTGAACAGCAGGCGTTGCGGCTGTTCCTGGTTGCGGGCGCTGCTCAGCAGGCTGGCGTAATCGGTAATTGGCATGATGCTCTTTCTCTGTGTTGAACGATGACGACAGGTATACCGCAGCTCCGCCGCGCCGCCCATAGGCAATAGTGACTATCCGGGTGACTACGCGCCTATGCATTCCTGGTGCCGGAAACCGACTTCTTGCCAATACCGCCGGGCGCGGCGCATCGATAGACTGTTTGTATCGACGCTTGAGCCATCCTGCTTGCAGCGTTTTTTAAGACCTGGCGCCGCTGTCGGCGGCGCAATGTGGAGGTAGCATGAGTCACTTTCTGGACCGCCTGAAATTTTTTAGCAAGCCCGCCGAGCCGTTTTCAAACGGCCATGGCACCGTGGTCGATGAAGACCGTACCTGGGAAAACGCCTACCGCCAGCGCTGGCAGCACGACAAGATCGTGCGCTCCACGCATGGCGTGAACTGCACCGGCTCGTGCAGCTGGAAGGTGTATGTCAAGAATGGCCTGATCACCTGGGAAACCCAGCAAACCGATTACCCGCGCACGCGGCCCGACCTGCCCAACCACGAACCGCGCGGCTGCCCGCGCGGCGCCAGCTATTCCTGGTACGTGTATTCGGCCCAGCGCGTGAAATACCCGATGGTGCGCGGCCGCCTGATGGAAATGTGGCGCGAAGCGCGCAAGACCATGGATCCCGTCACGGCCTGGGACTGGATCAGCCAGGATCCCGTGCGTTCGCAGCAGTACAAATCCATCCGCGGCCTGGGCGGCTTCGTGCGCGCCACGTGGGATGAATCGAATGAAATCATCGCCGCCGCGAATGCGCTGACGATCAAGAAATACGGCCCGGACCGCGTCGTCGGCTTCTCGCCGATTCCCGCCATGTCCATGGTCAGCTATGCCTCCGGCACGCGCTACCTGTCGCTGATCGGCGGCGTGGCCCTGAGCTTCTACGACTGGTACTGCGACTTGCCGCCGGCCAGCCCGCAAGTGTGGGGCGAGCAGACGGACGTGCCGGAATCGGCCGACTGGTACAACTCGACCTATCTGATGGTGTGGGGCTCGAACGTGCCGATGACGCGCACGCCGGACGCCCACTTCTACACGGAAGTGCGCTACAAGGGCACGAAAACCGTGGCCATCTCGCCCGACTACGGCGAAATGGTGAAGTTCGGCGACATCTGGCTGGCGCCGAAGCAAGGCACGGACGCCGCGCTGGCGCTGGCCATGGGCCACGTCATCCTCAAGGAATTCCACTCGGAAGGGCAGAGCGCCTACTTCCGCGACTACGCACGCCAGTACACGGACTTCCCCATGCTGGTGCTGCTCAAGGAACATAACGGCACCCTGGTGCCCGACTACTTCCTGCGCGCTTCGCACCTGGACAACAATCTCGACGAAACCAACAATCCGGAATGGAAAACCCTCGTCATCGACGAGACCACGGGCGCCATTACCGCGCCGGCCGGCTCCATCGGCTTCCGCTGGGGCGAGTCGGGCAAGTGGAATCTGGAACAGAAGGCTGGCGGCAGCGGTGAACCCATCGTGCCGATGCTCTCCATGATCAACGACAGCGACGCCGTTACGGAAGTGGGCTTTGCCTACTTCGGCGGCAAGGACGCGTCCGACATGCTGCTGCGCAAAGTGCCGGTGAAAACCATCCGCCTGGCTGACGGCACGACGGGCCTCGTCACCACCGTGTTCGACCTGACCCTGGCCAACTACGGCATCGACCGTGGCCTCGGCGGCGCCAATGTCGCGGAAAGCTATGACGACGACGTGCCGTACACCCCCGCATGGCAAGAGAAGCACACGGGCGTGAAACGCGCCGACGTCATCACCGTGGCGCGCCAGTTCGCGGAAAACGCGGACCAGACACGCGGCAAGAGCATGGTCATCGTGGGCGCCGGCCTGAATCACTGGTACCACATGGACATGACCTACCGCGGCATCATCAACATGCTGATGATGTGCGGCTGTATCGGCCAGTCCGGTGGCGGCTGGGCCCATTACGTGGGCCAGGAAAAGCTGCGTCCGCAAACAGGCTGGACACCATTGGCCTTCGCCCAGGACTGGGTGCGTCCGATGCGTCAGATGAACGGCACCTCGTTCTTCTATGCCCACACGAGCCAGTGGCGCCACGAAAAGCTGGAAACGGGCGACATCGCCTCGCCATCGGCGGCCGGCGGCACGGGCGACCTGACCCTGCTCGACTACAACGCCAAGGCTGAGCGCATGGGCTGGCTGCCATCGGCGCCGCAGCTGCAAACCAATCCGCTGGAAGTGGCCAAGGCCGCCAAGGCGGCAGGGCAGGCACCGGCCGCGTATGCGCTCGACCAGATCAAGGCGGGCCAGCTGCAGTTCTCGTGCGATGATCCGGACAACCCGGCCAACTTCCCGCGCAATATGTTTGTCTGGCGCTCGAATATCCTCGGCAGCTCGGGCAAGGGCCACGAGTACTTCCTGAAATACCTGCTCGGCACGCAGAATGGCTTGCTCAGCGACGAAGACGATTGCATCACGCCGAAACAGGTGAAAGTACGCCCGGCCGCCGAAGGCAAGCTCGATCTGCTGGTGGTGCTGGACTTCCGCATGTCGACCACCTGCCTGTATGGCGACGTGGTGCTGCCGACGGCCACCTGGTATGAAAAAGACGACTTGAATACGTCGGACATGCATCCGTTCATCCACCCGCTGTCCGAAGCCGTGCAGCCGCTGTGGCAATCGAAGTCGGACTGGGAAATCTACAAGGGGCTGGCCGAGAAATTCTCGGAAATCGGCGGCGAGCTGCTGGGCACCCAGCAAGACATCATCCTCACGCCGCTGATGCACGACACGCCGGGTGAGTTGGGCCAGCCTTTCGATCCCAAGGACTGGCGCGCCGGCGAATGCGACGCCATCCCCGGCAAGACCATGCCGAACATGACGGTGGTCGAGCGCAATTACCGCGACGTCTACAAGAAGTTCACCTCGATCGGCCCGCTGCTGGAAACCATCGGCAATGGCGGCAAGGGCATTTCCTGGAAAACGGGGCATGAAGTCGAGGTCCTGCGCGGCATCAACCGCACGGTGCTGGAAGAAGGCGTGTCGCAGGGCCAGCCGCGCCTCGATACGGCCATCGATGCGGCCGAGATGATTCTGTCGCTGGCGCCGGAAACGAATGGCCACGTGGCCGTAAAAGCCTGGGCCGCGCTGTCCGCCATCACGGGACGCGAGCATACGCATCTGGCGCTGCCGCGCGAGCATGACAGCATCCGCTTCCGCGACGTGCAGGCGCAGCCGCGCAAGATCATTTCCTCGCCGACGTGGTCGGGCCTGGAAAGCGAAGAAGTCAGCTACACGGCCGGCTATACCAACGTGCATGAACTGATCCCTTGGCGCACCCTGACGGGCCGCCAGCAGTTTTACCAGGATCACCTGTGGATGCGCGATTTTGGCGAGGGACTGTGCGTGTACAAGCCGGCCATCAACACGAAGACGACGGAAGCGCTGCTGGGCACCAAGCCGAACGGCAACAAGGAGCTGGCGCTGAACTTCCTTACACCGCACCAGAAGTGGGGCATCCACTCCACGTATTCGGACAACCTGCGCATGCTGACCCTGTCGCGTGGCGGACCGCACGTGTGGCTGTCGGAGACGGACGCGCAGACGGCCGGCATCGTCGACAACGACTGGATCGAAGTCTTCAACGTGAACGGCAGCCTGACGGCGCGCGCCATCGTCAGCCAGCGCATCCCGGCCGGCATGACGATGATGTACCACGCCCAGGAAAAAATCATCAACGTGCCTGGCGCGGAGATGACGGGCAAGCGGGGCGGCATCCATAACTCGGTGACGCGCGCCGTGCCCAAGCCGACGCACATGATCGGCGGCTACGCCCAACTGGCGTACGGCTTCAATTACTACGGCACGGTGGGCTCCAACCGCGATGAATTCGTATTGGTGCGCAAGATGAACAAGGTTGACTGGCTCGAAGGCCCGTTGCAGGAAGAAGGAGCATAGTATGAAAATCAGAGCGCAAATCGGCATGGTGCTGAACCTGGACAAGTGCATCGGCTGCCACACTTGTTCCGTCACCTGCAAGAACGTATGGACCAGCCGCGACGGCGTCGAGTACGCATGGTTCAACAACGTGGAAACCAAGCCGGGCATCGGCTATCCGAAGCAGTGGGAAAACCAGGACAAGTGGAACGGCGGCTGGCGCCGCACGGATGCGGGCAAGATCGAGCCGCGCCAGGGCAGCCGTCTGAAAATTCTGGCGAATATCTTCGCCAACCCGAACCTGCCCGCCATCGACGAGTACTACGAGCCGTTCACCTACGACTACGAGCACCTGCAAAGCGCGCCGCTGTCGCAGACGCCGCCGACGGCCCGTCCGATCTCCGTGCTGACGGGGAAAAAGATGGAAAAAATCGAGTGGGGTCCGAACTGGGAAGATGACCTGGGCGGCGAGTTTGCCCAGCGCAGCAAGGATAAACTGTTCGACAACATGCAGAAGGAGATGTACGGCACGTTTGAAAACACCTTCATGATGTACTTGCCGCGCCTGTGCGAGCATTGCCTCAATCCGACGTGCGTGGCGTCTTGCCCGTCCGGCTCCGTGTACAAGCGCGAAGACGACGGCATCGTGCTGATCGACCAGGACAAGTGCCGCGGCTGGCGCATGTGCATCTCCGGTTGCCCGTACAAGAAGATTTACTACAATTGGTCGTCCGGCAAGGCGGAGAAGTGCACCTTCTGCTTCCCCCGCATCGAAGCGGGCCAGCCTACCGTGTGCTCGGAAACGTGCGTGGGCCGCATCCGCTACCTGGGCGTGCTGCTGTACGACGCCGACAAGATCGAGGCTGCCGCCTCGGTGCCGCAGGAGCAGGACCTGTACCAGGCGCAGCTCGACCTGTTCCTCGATCCGCACGACCCGGCCATCATCGCCGAGGCGCGCCGTCAGGGCATTCCCGACCTGTGGCTGGAAGCGGCCGTCAAGTCGCCCGTCTACAAGATGGCCGTCGAGTGGAAAGTGGCGTTCCCGCTGCATCCCGAATACCGCACCTTGCCGATGGTGTGGTACGTGCCGCCGCTGTCGCCGATCCAGGCGGCCGCCGAATCGGGCAAGCTGGGCGTGAACGGCATGCTGCCGGACACCCAAAGCCTGCGCATTCCGGTGCAGTACCTGGCCAATTTGCTGACGGCCGGCGACCAGCCGCCCATCGTCACGGCGCTGGACCGCATGCTGGCCATGCGTGCCTACATGCGCAGCAAGACGGTTGAAAAGGTGGAGAACCTCACGGTGCTCAAGCAAGTGGGTTTGAGCAAGGCGCAGGTGGAGGACATGTACCACATCATGGCCATTGCCAATTACGAAGACCGCTTCGTCATCCCCAGCAGCCACAAGGAAATGGCCGAGGACAGCTTCAACGAGAAGGGTTCGTGCGGCTTCAGCTTCGGCAACGGCTGCTCGGACGGCACCAGCGAACCGACCTTGTTCGGCAAGAAAAAACACGGTTCGGCCATCTTCATGCAGATGCCGAAGTCGCGCAAAACGGCGCCAGGCGCTTAAGGAGCTGATATGGAACACGCTATGCATCACTACCAAATCCTCTCGCGCCTGCTGCTGTATCCGGAGCCCGAGCTGATCGCCCACCTGCCGCAGCTGGACGCCGCGCTGGCGGCCGTGCCGGAACAGCACGCGCTGCTGCGGCCCTTGCTGGCGCACCTGGAAAGCAGCAGCCTGATCGACCTGCAGCAGCAGTACGTGGCCACGTTCGACCGCAATCCGTCGCACTCGCTGCATCTGTTCGAGCATATCCACGGCGAATCGCGTGACCGGGGCCAGGCCATGGTCGACCTGATGGAGGAATACAAGCGCCACGGCCTGCAAATGGTGGGCGACGACTTGCCCGACTTCGTGCCGCTGTTCCTGGAATTCCTGGCGCAGCTCGACGAGGCAGTTTCGGCGCCGCTGCTGGGCGACGCCGTCCACGTGCTGGCGCACATCGGCCGCAAGCTGACGGCCAACGGCAGTCCGTATGCGCCCGTCTTCACCGTGCTCGAACGCCTGAGCCCCGTGGCGGCGGAAATGCTGGCCGAACCGCCGGTGCGCGACATGGACGAAGCGCTGGAAACCTTCGGTCCCGGTGCGGACGGCGTCGAGCCGTTGCTGCGCCAAGGTCCGGGCCAAGTTCCGGGCGGCGTCCATCCCGTGCATTTTCACCCGCAGCCGCGGCGCGCTGCTTAATTGGCCGCTTGCGCCCGCATGAGGAGAGTACATCATGAGTAATTATTTGCATCAATTTGTGTATGGCATTTATCCATACATCGCGCTGGCCATCTTTTTCCTGGGTAGCCTGATCCGTTTCGACCGCGAGCAATATACGTGGAAGTCCGATTCCAGCCAGCTGCTGCACCGCGGCAGCCTGCGCCTGGGCAATATCCTGTTCCACCTCGGCATCATCGGCCTGCTGTTCGGCCATGCGGCCGGCTTGCTCACCCCCGTCTGGGTGTGGGACACGCTGGGCGTGTCCCACAGCCTGAAGCAGGGCGTGGCCATGGCGGCCGGCGGCGTGATGGGCGGCCTGTGCCTGGTCGGCATCCTGATCCTGCTGGTGCGCCGCTTCAGTAACGACCGGCTGCGCGCCGTCACCACGGCCGGCGACAAGCTGGTGATGCTGTGGATTTTGCTGACCTTGCTGTTGGGCCTGTCGTCGATCTTTGTCTCGGCGTCGCACATGGATGGCCACATGATGGTCTTGCTGATGAACTGGGCGCAGCACATCGTGACCTTCCGCGGTGACGCCGCCAGCTTCATCGTCGATGCGCCGCTGGTGTTCAAGCTGCACCTGTTCATGGGCATGTCGCTGTTCGTCATCTTCCCGTTCACCCGTCTGGTGCACGTGTGGAGCGGCTTCGGCGCCATCGGATATCTGGGCCGCGCTTACCAGTTGGTTCGCCGCCGCTAAGAAAGGAGTCACATCATGGGAATCTCCGTCAATGGCATCGATATCGACGATGCCGACATCGCGCAGGAACTGCCGCATCACGATGGTGCCGGCAATCCGCTGAAACAGGCCGTGCATGAACTGGTGCTGCGCCGGCTGCTGCTGGAAGAAGCCGACCGCCTCGGCGTGCAGGGCGGCAGTATTGATGACCGCATCGAAGCGCTGTTCGCGCAGGAAGTGCGCGTGCCGCCCGCCGACGATGCGGCTTGCCGCACCTTTTATGCGCAGCGCCCGCAGCTGTTTAGCAGCGGGGCGCTGGTCGAGGCGCGCCACATCCTGTTCCAGGTGACGCCCGAGGCGCCTTTGGAACTGCTGCGCACGACGGCGCAGGCCGTGCTCGACGCCTTAAAACTGGCGCCCGAGCGCTTCGGCGAGCTGGCGGCGCAGTATTCGAATTGCCCGTCGGGCGCCCTGGGGGGCAACCTGGGCCAGCTGTCGCCGGGCCAGAGCGTGCCGGAATTCGACGCGCTTCTGTTCCGCCTGGAAGAGGGCGCGCTGGCCGGCCATTTGCTGGAAACGCGTTTCGGCTACCACATCGTGCAAGTGCTGCGCCGGGTCGAAGGCCAGGCCATCGCCTACGAGGCCGTGCAGGCGCAGATCGCCGACCGCCTGTCGCGCGCCGCGTGGCAGCGCGCCGTGCACCAGTATCTGCACTTGCTGGTGGGGCGCGCCGAGATCGCGGGCATCGAGCTCGAAGGCACGGCCAGTCCGCTGGTTCAGTAGGTAGAAGTGCGTAGGCCGAAAGGCGTAGGCCGCTAGGCCTTCTGGGGCACAGCCAGATCGTGCCCCAGCCTTTACAATCACGAAAGAATCAGGAGTAGCGTCATGGGTAGCGTCAAGTTGCAGGACCGTTTTGGCCGTTCGATCGATTATGTGCGGCTGTCCGTCACCGACCGCTGCGACTTGCGCTGCAGTTACTGCATGCCCAAGGGCTTTCGCGGCTTCGAGGAGCCGAAGGACTGGCTGACGTTCGACGAGATCGAGCGCCTGATGGGCATCTTCGTTCGCCTCGGCACGCGCCGCGTGCGCCTGACGGGTGGCGAACCGCTGTTGCGGCGCAATCTGCCGGAACTGGCGCGCAAGCTGACGGCGTTGCCCGGTCTGCAGGACCTGTCGCTGTCGACCAACGCCACGCAACTGGGCAAGCACGCCGTGGCCTTGCGCGCGGCGGGCGTGGACCGCATCAACGTGAGCCTGGACTCGCTCGACCGCGCCTGCATGCAGCAGATCACGGGGCGCGACAGCCTGCAGCCGATTCTCGATGGCCTGATGGCGGGCAAGGCGGCCGGTTTCGACCCGATCAAGATCAATATGGTGGCCATGCGCGGCATCAATGACGGCCAGATCGAGGCCATGGCGGCGTTCTGCATCGAGCAGCAGTTCATCCTGCGCCTGATCGAAGCCATGCCGATGGGCAGTACGGGCCGCAATGCCAGCTACATGCCGCTCGGTCCCGTGCGTGAGCGCCTGGCGGCCCGTTTTGGCCTGGTGCCGCAGGCGCAGGAATTGGGCGGCGGGCCGGCGCGCTACATGGCGACAGCCGATGGACGCTCGAGCATCGGTTTTATTACGCCCATGTCGCAGCATTTTTGCGCCACCTGCAACCGCGTGCGCCTGTCCGTCGATGGTACCCTGTATTTGTGCCTGGGCCAGGAAGAGAAATTCGCCCTCGGCCCCATGCTGCGCGGCGGGGCCACGGATGCGGAGATCGAAGCGGCGATCCGCGCCGCCATCGAACTCAAGCCGCAGCAGCATGATTTCAATACGCAGCCAGACAAGATTATCCGTTTTATGGCCCAAACCGGAGGCTGAACGGGGCGGTGCCAAGTAAAGGGTGTATGAAATTTAAAGCGATGTTTTCCTCCTGGCAGAAGCTGTCGACCAAGATCGTCGGCGCTCTGCTGCTCATGCTGGTGCTGGCCCTGAGCGCCATCGGCTGCACCCTGTTTTTGTCGTGGCAGCTCGAAGGCAGTTCGGCCGCCATCAACGAGACGGGCCGGCTGCGCATGCAGACCTACCGCCTGACCCTGCTGCTTGCCAGCGACGCCCGCGAGCAGGCGCACCAGCAAGTGCTGCTGATCGACGAGACCCTGGCCAAGATCGGCCACGGCGACCCGCAGCGCCCCCTGTTCCTGCCTCCCAGCACGGCCATCAAGTCCGAATTCGAACGCATCGGCACTGCCTGGCGCGGCGCCTTGCGCCCGGCCGCGCTGGCCGCCGATTCCACCGCGCGGGCGCGCCAGTTCGAGCATGACGCCGATACCTTTGTGGGACAGGTCGATCAACTGGTGCGCCTGATCGAGCACGATAGCGAACAGCGCACCTTCTGGCTGCGCGCCTCGCAACTGATCCTCGTCGGCATGGCCGTCATCGGCACGGTCAGCATGATTTACCTGATGTTCATGCTCATCATCGAACCCGTCACGCGGCTGCGCCTGGGCATGCAGCGCATGAAGGAGCGCGATTTCAGCGTGCGCCTGGCCGTCGAAAGCAATGACGAATTCGGCCAGTTGGCCAGTGGATTCAACCAGATGGCCGACCGCCTGCAGGCGCTGTACGGCAACCTGGAAGAGGGCGTGCGCAGCAAGACGGCCACGCTCGAATACCGCAACCGCGAACTGGCGTTGCTGTACGAAAGCGCCGCCTTTTTGCAGCGCCCGCAGCCGCTGGAAGACATTTGCGGCGGCTTCATGCAGCGTATCGTCGACTATTTCGAGGCGGACGGCTCCACCGTGCGCGTGCTCGACGCCGAGCGGGGCAACCTGCACATGGTGGTGCATACGGGCCTGTCCGAGGAACTGGTGGCGTCCGAGCATTGCTTGAAGGTGGGCGACTGCCTGTGCGGCACGGCCGTCGAAATGAAGGTGGCGAAGGTGCACGACATGCGCCGCATCGACAAGGCGCACGAGCTGCGCTGCCACCGCGAGGGCTTTGCCACCGTCTCCGTCTTCCATATCCATGCGCACGAACAGCACCTGGGCTTCTTTAACCTGCATTTCCGCCATGCGCGCGTGTTTTCCGCGCGCGAACTGGCCTTGCTCGAAACCCTGGGCCAGCTGCTGGGCATCGCGCTGGAAAACCTGCGCCTGGCCGCGCGCGAGCGCGAGATGGCCATTTCCGAAGAGCGCAACCTGGTGGCGCAGGGCCTGCACGACAGCATCGCGCAAAGCCTCAATTTCCTCAACCTGCAAGTGCAGATGCTTGACGACTCCGTGCGCAACGCGCGTTTCGACGAGGTGGCGGGCATCGTGCCGGCCCTGCATGCGGGCGTGAAGGAAAGCTACGAGGACGTGCGCGAACTGCTGGCCAACTTCCGCAGCCGCCTGATGGAGGATGATTTGATCGGCTCCCTGCGCGCGGCGGTGGACAAATTCCGCCGCCAGACGGGCATCGAGGCCGATCTGCTGGCCGACGTCGACGGCGCGCCATTCCCCCGCGAGCAGCAATTGCAGTTATTATTCATCGTGCAGGAAGCGCTGTCGAACATCCGCAAGCACGCCCAGGCCAGCCACGTCGAAGTGCGCCTCGCCGATCACCAAGATTTTACGCTGACGATCAGCGATAATGGCGTTGGCTTCGACGCCGCCGCCGTGCTGGAAAAGGGCGACAGCCATGTCGGCATCCATATCATGCGCGAGCGCGCGCAGCGCATCGAGGCCACGTTCGACGTGCATGCCTGCCAGGGCGGCGGCACCACGGTCGAACTGCATCTGTCGCGCGAGCAGCGCCGCGCCGCCTGAGTAACTACCTGAAAGTATAAAAAATGGAGACACCCGATAAACCGATCACCGTCATGCTGGTGGACGACCACGCGCTGTTCCGCAGCGGCATACGCTCGCTGCTGCAGCGGCATACGGACTTTTCCGTCGTGGGCGAGGCGGCCGATGGCGTGGAAGGCATCAAGCGCGCCATCCAGCTGCAGCCCGACGTGGTGCTGCTGGACCTGAACATGGCCGGCATGTCCGGCGTGGAAGCGCTGCAGCTGATGCAGCACGACTGCCCCGATACGGCCATCGTCATGCTGACCGTGTCGGAAGACGCGGAAGACCTGGCGACGGCCCTGCGCGCGGGCGCCTGCGGCTATCTGATCAAGAACATCGACGCCGACTACCTGGTGCGCGCCATCCGCCGTGCGGCGGCAGGTGAAGTCGTCATCGCCGAAGCGATGACGGGCAAACTGGTGGCGCAGCTGCAGGCGGGCACGCGGCGCGAGGAACCCGTGTCGGAACTGGACAAGCTCACGCCACGCGAAAAGGAAATCATCGATTGCCTGTCGCGCGGCGAGAGCAACAAGGGCATCGCCCGCACGCTGGACCTGGCCGAAAGCACGGTCAAGATCCACGTGCAGAACGTGCTGAAAAAACTCAACCTCACCAGCCGCGTGCAGGCGGCCGTGTACGCGGTCGAGCACCGCCAGGGCAAATAGCCCGAGTCGGGGTCTGACCCGCCGGGCCGGACCCCATGGCGAATATCTCTCTCTAGTCCTTTTTGCCGATGGATGTCCTTGCGCTTTTAAAGTAGTATATTGAATATATCTTTAAAAGCGAGCCCATCATGGCCATTACCCCGATCAGCGAACCTTCCCCACCTTCCACGACGGCAGGCGCCGCGCCCTGGCAGGCCGGCCACGCCGTCTGGCAACTGGGTTTTCGCCCGTTTTATCTGCTGGCGGCCGTGTTCGCGGCCCTCGGCATTCCCCTGTGGCTGGCCAGCTATGCGGGCTGGCTGACGGGCGGCTTGCAAGTAGGCCTGGGCTGGCATATGCATGAAATGGTGTTCGGCTTCGCGCTGGCCGTCGTCGTAGGCTTTTTGTACACGGCAGGGCGCAACTGGACGGGCTTGCCCACGCCGCACGGCGCGCAGCTGATGGCGCTGGTGGCGTTGTGGCTGGCGGGGCGCATCGCCATGCTGTGCGGCCCCGGCCTGCTGCCGGCGCTGGTGGACTGGATCTTTCTGCCGCTGGCCGCCTGGCCTCTGTACCAGGTGCTGCGCCGCTCGGGCAATACGCGCAACCTGTTCCTTGTCGGTTTGCTGGCCCTGCTGGCGCTGGCCAATGGCCTGTTCCACGCGGCCGTGCTGGGCTGGTTGCCGCTGTCGCTGTTCCTGCCCGTGCAGGCGGCCATCTTCATCATCGTGCTGATCGAATCGGTGATCGGCGCGCGCGTGATCCCCATGTTCACCCGCAATGGGGCACCTGGCAGCTCACCCGTGGCCAGCCCGAAGCGCGCGCTGGTCGCCGTGGCCTGCATGGCGGCTGCCGCGATCGCGTGGCTGGCTGGTGCGCCGGCCTGGCTGACGGCGCCGCTGGCCCTCGTGGCAAGCGGCGTGTCGCTGGCCAACCTGCTGGCCTGGCAGCCGCAGCGCACGCTGCGCGTGCCGCTGCTGTGGATATTGCACCTGTCGTATGCGTGGATCGGCATCGGCTTCGCGCTGCTGGCGGCCGCCAGCCTGGGCCTGCTGCCGGTCAGCGCCGCCTTGCACGCGCTGACCGTGGGCTCGATGGCGGGCCTGATCATCGGCATGATGACGCGCACCACGCTGGGCCACACGGGACGTGCGCTCAAGGGTGGCAGGGCGGAGGCGGCGATGTACTGGCTGATCCAAGTGGGCGCGCTGGCGCGCCTGCTGGCCGCCGTCGGTCCCGCTACGCTGGCCATGCCGCTGCTGCTGGCGGCTGGCGCCTGCTGGTCGCTGGCCTTTGGCCTGTATGCGTGCGTGTATGCGCCCTACCTGTGGCGCGCGAGGGTGGATGGCCGCGAAGGCTAGGCCAGGGTCAGGAAGGGCGCCAGCTTATCAGTTCCCTGATTTCCGGCGCCCAGTAGGACAGCGAATCGCCCACGACGAAGAGCAGCAGGGCCAGCATGATGGCCTTCAGCAGCAAATCCCTGCACCAGATCATAGTGTCCCCCCAGTTTTCATGTTGACAAGTTTACCATTGGCATGCACGGCCATGTTGAGTTTCTGGCATGGCAGCCTGGCTGGCCGGCGTCTGTGCCGTGAAGGCGGCGGCGGCCTCGATGGCGTGCGCCAGCGCCTGTTCCAGTGCATCGAGCGCGGCGGCCGCATCGTCGCCTGCGTGCAGCAGCTGTTCCGCATGCCGGGCCGCATGCAGGGTGGCGGGCAGGGCCAGGCTGCCGGCCACGCCGGCCAGCTGGTGCGCCAGCGCGGCCGCGTCGTCGCGTGCATCGGCCGCCAGCAGCGCGCGCATGGCGCCCACCGTGTTGCTGTAGGTGTCGCCAAAGCGCGACAGGTGCTGGCGGTAGGGCGCTTCATCGAGCCACTGCGCCAGACCTTGCGCCAGGTCGATCGCGGGCGCCGCGCCGTCCGGCGGCACGGGCATCACGCCTTCGGCCACGCCCGGCGGCAGGGCAGGCAAGCCTTGCGCATGGCGCCGGTGCACGCGCGCGACCAGGGCGATGGTCTGCGGCACGTCGAACGGCTTGCTGATGAAATGGTTGACGCCCGCTTCCAGTGCCGCCGTGCGCTGCGTCTGGAAGGCGCCGGCCGTCAGCGCCACCACGGGCAAATCCTGAAACTGCGGCAGCTGGCGCAGCGCGCGCGTCGCCTGCAAGCCATCCATGATGGGCATCTGCACGTCCATCAGCACGATGTCGACGTCGTCGGGGTGGGCCAGCAGCCAGTCCAGCGCCTGCTGGCCATCGCAGGCGAACGAGGGCAAGGCGCCCTGGTCGCACAGGATGTGCCTGACCACGTCGCGGTTGATCTCGCTGTCGTCGACCACCAGCACCCGCACGCCAGCCAGCTGGCGCTCTTCCAGCGGAACCAGACTGGCGTCCAGGCCGGCGGCCATGGCGCGCTGCTGGCGCGCCTCCATCGCCGCGTGGTACAGGCTCGTAGCGGTCACAGGTTCGTTGAGGATGGCATCGGCGGCATTGGCCGGGTCGGTACGGCGCCGCGCGGGTGACGTCGCCGGCACGCCGCTGGCGGCCAGGATGACGACGGGGCATTCCTGCGGCGGCAGGTATTCACGCAGCGCGCGCGCCGCGGCTTCCCCTTCCATGTCGGGCAAGCGCGCGGCCAGCAACACCACGCCGGGGCGCGCGTCGTCGGCGCAGGACAGCGCATAATCGAGCGCCGCCTGGCCGCCGGACACGGCATGCACGTTCCAGCCCAGGCCGCGCGTCACGGCAGCCACGGCCTCGCGCGTGCCGGCGTCGCCATCGGCCAGCAAGACGCGCAGATCCTGCATGCCCTGCATGCCGGGCGAGGACGGGGTGCCGGCGGGTATCAGCCGCACCGGCACCGTAAAACTGAAGGCGCTGCCCTGGCCCAGGGCGCTTTGCAGGTGCAGGGTGCCGCCCATCAGGCGCACCAGCTGGCGGCAGATGGTCAGGCCCAGGCCCGTGCCGCCGAAACGGCGCGTGGTGGACGTGTCGGCCTGGGCGAAGGCGGAAAAGATCGCCTCCTGCACTTCCGGGGCGATGCCGATGCCTGTGTCGCGCACGCAAAAACGCAGCACGGCGGCGTCGCCGTCGCGACTGTCCAGCGTCGTCAGCAGCTCGACCGTGCCCTGCGGCGTGAATTTGATGGCATTGCTGCCCAGGTTGACCAGCACTTGCTCCAGCCGCAGCGCGTCGCCGAGCACGTGGTCGATGCCGTCGGGCAGCGGTCCGATGCGCACCTCGACCGGTTTGTCGTGCGCGGCCACGCCCATGCTGGCGGCGATCTTCTCGATCACCTCGGCCAGGCGGAACGGCGCCTGTTCGATGGTCATGTGGCCCGCCTCGATTTTCGACACGTCCAGCACATCGTTGATGATGCCCAGCAGGGACTGGCCGGCGGCGCGGATCTTGCGCGTCATCAGCAGTCCTTCTTCGTCCTGGCTGCCCCTTTCCAGCAGCCAGGCCATGCCAAGGATGGCGTTCAGCGGCGAGCGGATTTCATGGCTCATGTTGGCGAGGAATTCCGCCTTGCTGCGGTTGGCCGCTTCGGCCCCGTCGCGCGCCAGCAGCATGGCCGCCTCGGCCTGCTTTTGCGCGGAAATATCCTGGGCAAAGATCAGGGTGGCCGGTCCATCCTTGAGCATCACGCGCGTGCTGGTCTTGAGGATGGGCACGGGCCGGCCCTGCTTGTCCACGCCGACGGCTTCAAACATCTGTTCACTGGCCGAATCGGCCTCGATCAGCGCTTCGTTGCTTGCCAGCGCCACTTGCGAGGCGGCCGTGAGCATGCTGCGCCAGGCCAGGCCGCTCAGGTCATCCTCGGGGGCATAGCCATGCAGGTGGCGGTAGCGGGGATTGGAATACACGAAGCGTCCATGGCGCAGGATGGCGATGGCCACGGGCGCATCTTCGATCAGGGTGCGAAAGCGCGTTTCGCTGTCGGACACGGCTTGCATGGCCTGGCGCTCCCTTTCCTGTTCCACCTGCCAGGCGGCTTGCTGCCGGCGCCGCCGCTGGCTCCAGAACAGCAGGCTGGCGCCGGCCAGCGCCAGCATGGCAAAGCCGAGGATGTAGCTCAGCGCCTGCCGCCGCAGCGGGGCGGCGATGGCCGCTTCTTCGCGGCTCAGGCCGATGATCAGGGCGCGGTCCATGCGCAGCGCGGCGGGCGCGATGGTCGCCATCGCCATGACGCGGGGGGAGGCGGCGCCGGCGCCGGCAATCTCGACGCCGCCCAGCACGCCCGCCTGAAAGCCGCTGTCGCGGAAGCGCCGCAGGAAGCTGCCGGGCAGGTCCACATTGTCGCCGTTCGCGCTTCTGGCCGGATAGTTGAGGAATTGCCGGCCGTCGCCATGCACGACGACGGCCCAGACATCGGCCGCATACATGGCGGTGCGGAACTTGGCCGTGAAGTATTCGGGGTCGAAGGTGGCCACCACGACGCCGGCAAAGCGGCCTTGCCGGTCCTGCACCATGCGCGCCGCCGTGATGACCAGGTCGCGCTTGAAGGACAGGAAAGGCGCCGAGATGTACAGCATGCGCGCATCGGGCGCATCGCGCGCCGTCTGGAAGTAGCCGCGGCGCGAAAAGTCCTGGCCGGCCAGTTCCGGGATGTTGGTGGCGACCGGCTTGCCATTGGCGTCGATGACCAGCATGGTGCGCACGCCCGGCATGGCGTCGACCAGCGCGGCCAGGCGCCGGGGCAGCGCTTGCCCGGCGTCGGGAGCGGCGCCGGCGCCAAGGTAGTCGCGGATCACGCCGTCAAGCACCAGGTTGGTCGCCGCCAAGTCGACTTCGATATTTTTTGCCAGCAGCGCCGTCAGCACGCTGAGCCGCTCGCGTTCGGCCGCGTCATGCCGCGAAACTTCAGACAGGTGGGCGTAGGCGAGGGCGGCGGCCATGATCAGCAGCCCGAGGAGAAAAAACAGCCATTCGATCAATCGTCTGCGCACTGCCGCCGCATCTGTGTGGAGGTTCATGTGGCGATGCTATACCCGATATGCACGAAGAACAACTTTTGCCACGACTATGCAGTTGATAGTGTGGTCAATTTGCCGCCCAGCGGCAGGTGCAGGCGGAAGACGGCGCCGCAGCCCGGCGCGGAGGTCACGCCGATGCGCCCGCCCATCAGGTTGACGAGCTGGCGCGCGATGGCCAGGCCCATGCCGGCGCCGCCATGGGCGCGGCTCGGCGAGTCGTCGGCCTGCGAGAATTTGTCGAAGATGTCGTCCTGCCGCGCCAGCGCGATGCCGATGCCCGTATCGCGCACCTCGATTTGCAGGTCGGCGCCGCTGTGCATGACGTGCACGTCGACCCGTCCCGCGGCCGTGTAGCGGATGGCGTTGTCGAGCAGGATATCGAGCACGCGCACCAGGCGGACGCGGTCGCAATCGATGCTGGGCGGCGTGGCGGGCGCGATTTGCGCGGCCAGCTGCAAGCCCTTGTGCGCTGCGCGCGGCCGGTGCGGCGCCAGCGCCAGTTCCAGCAGCTGGTCCAGGGACGCGGCGCCCGGCGCCAGCCGCACCTGGTCGTGCTCGAGCGCGCTCAATTCCATCGCCGCCTCGACCATGGACAGCAACTGGCGGCCGCAGTCGTGTATCGTTTGCGCGTAGGCGGCTTGCTCCGGCTCGCGCAACTGTTCCTGCAGCAGCTCGGAGAAACCGAGGATGCCGTTGAGGGGCGTGCGCAATTCATGCGACATGTTCGACAGGAAGCGCGACTTGGCCTCGCTGGCGGCGATGGCCCTGGCGCGGCTGTCGACCAGGCGGCCGATCAGCAGCACCAGCGCGGCCCACGACAGCACGATCAGCACGCTCGTGATGGCCGCCATCAGCAAAGCCTGGTCGCGGCGCGAAACGTAGTCGGCCAGTACGGTGTCGCGGTCCAGGCCGACCAGCACGTAGAGCGGGTAGCCGGCCAGTTTTTCGAACGCATACAGGCGCAGCGTGCCATCGACGGGACTGCGCTCCGTGAAACTGCCGCGCGCGCCGCCACGCATCAGGGCAAATACCTTGCTGTCGCCGACATCCTGGCCGATGGTGTTGACGGCGCCGACCCGGCGCGCGCGCACCACGCCGTCGCTGCCGACGAGCGCGATGGAGCTGTTCTCGCCCAGGTCGACTTCATCGTACAGGCGCGTAAAGTAATACGGGTCCATCGAGACCACCACGACGCCCTTGAAGCGGCCGTCGGCATGGTTGATGCGGCGCGTCATCTGGAGCGACCATTTTTTCGACACGCGGCCCAGCACCGGCTTGCTGATATACAGTTCGCCGCTGTCGCGCTGCATGTGTACCCGGATGTGCTTGCGGTCGGCCAGATTGGTCGGCTGGAAGGGGCGGCTCGACAGCACCGTGTCGCCGTGTTCGTCGATGATGCTGAACAGGTTGTACAAGGGACCTGGATTGAGGCCTTGCCGCAGGTCCGCCACGATGTCGAGGCGGTTGCCCAGCGCTTGGTAGCGGCTGCGCAGGTAGGTGGCCGCCTGGTCCGCCGCCTCGATCGTGCGGATTGCGTGCTCGTCGAAGACGCGCGCCATGCTGCGCGCATCGCGCCCGGCGCCGGCGATGGCGGCGACATAGGCGTGCCGCAGTTGCAGCACGGTGATGTTCCACAGCCCCGCCAGCAGGATGGCCATGAAGAGCGACAGCAGGGTGCGCGCATCCCAGCGCTCCCAGGCCACGGCCTTGCCATCTGTGTGCTGCCGCATGCCGCCTCCGCAGGATAAAGCGTTACGCGTGGATGTCCGGCGTCACCGGCGCGCGTCAATATGAATCAATTATAGCGAATATAATTGATTTTATCGAATAAAATGATTTTTATGTGGGAAGTGTTGTATCGGACGCCGGCCTGGGCGGCTGGCGTGTCAGCCAGTGCTCGACCATGTCGCGCAGCTGGGCGGCCGTGAAGGGTTTGGACAGGTAATCGTCCATGCCGGCGGCCGCGCAGCGCTGCCGGTCATCCCCGGTGACGCCGGCCGTGAGGGCGATGACGGGCAGGCGCGTCGCGCCGCTGGCCGCTTCGCGCGCGCGCAGGGCCAGGCACGCCTGGTAGCCGTCCATGACGGGCATCATGCAATCCATCAGCACCAAGTCGTATGGCTGCGTGGCCAGCGCCTGCAGGCCCAGCGCGCCGTTCTCCGCCGTGTCGATGCTGTAGCCGCGGCCACTCAGCTGCAGGCACACGAGCTGGCGGTTCAGCGCCGTGTCCTCGACCAGCAGGATGCGCGCGCCCGGTTCCGGGGCGGGTGCGGGTACGGAAGCCGCTTCTTCGTCCGGTTGCGGCGCCATGGCCGCGCCGCGCTCCTGGCCCCCGTTCATGCTTGTACACCCGTGTAGTCAAGCATGCTGCGGCGTACCTCCCGCTCCACTTCTCCGATCAGCGCCGCCGTTTCGGCCAGCCAGCCCGGTGCCGCCACGCCCTGGTGGCGCACCAGCTGCTCGAGTTGCGCCAGGCGCGCCACCAGGGCGCTGGCGCCCAGCAGGGCCACGGTGCCGCGCAAGGTATGGCAGCTGTGCACGATGGCTTGCGCCGCGCCGCCGCGCACGGCCTGCTCGACGCGCGCAAGCATGGCCGGCGACGTATCGAGGTAGGTCTGCGACAGGGCGCGGAACATCTCCAGGTCGTGGCCGGTGGCGTGGAACAGCACGGCAGGATCGATGTGGCGATAGGCTGGCATGGCGGCTCCGTGACGAAGGGGGAGGCGGTGGCGACCTATGCGGCCAGGCTGTTGCGCCGGGCATGGCCGGCGCAACAGGCGCGCAGATAGCCGCGCAACTCGTCGTAATTGACGGGCTTGGCAAAGAACACCACGCCGGGCGGCACGCCGCCCCGTTCTTCCAGTTCCTCCGGCGTCAGGCTCGACAGCATGGCGATGTGCATCTCCGCCAGCAGCGGGTCGGCCAGGATGGTGCGGATCACCTCGTAGCCGTCGATGCCTTCCATGATGATGTCGGCCAGCAGGATGTCGGGCTGGTCGCGGGCGATTTCCATCAGCGCCTGGTAGCCGTTTTCGCAAAAGCGCAAGCTTGCCTGCAAGCCCCATGAACCGATCTGCTTTTCATACAGCGCGCGCTCGATCGGATTGTCTTCGATGACCAGGATCGAGGGCGGGCGGCCTGATGGGGCAGGGCGGCTGGCGCGTGCCGCGCGCTGGTCCTGGCCCGGCTGGCCGGGATTGCCTTTGTACGCTTCGACGGCCGCAAGGGGAATGCGCCGGTGGCCGCCCTTGGTCTTCCAGGCTTCGATGACGCCTGCCTCGACCAGTTGCTGCACCGAAGTGACCGAGATGCCGAGGATTTCGGCAGCCTTTTGGGTAGTGCAAACGTCTGCAGTGTGCATGATGGGCTTTATGGTCGCGGATGTAGTTGAAGGGAATGATACGCAATCGCGCATAAAAAATCAATTTCAACGAATTAGATGAATTCACTAAAAACTTTGCATGTGGCGAGCCGGGGTCTGGCGCGTGCTCATGGCCGGCTGCCGACGCCGCTGCGGTCGTCAGCCAGCGCCGCGCCCGTTTGCAGGGCCGTGACGGCTTGCGACAGCGCATCGAGCGCCATCAGCAATTCCGCATGCAGTCGGCGCAGTGCGCCGATATCGTTGGCAAAGCCCGCATGCACGGCCTGGCGCGCCAGCGCCTGCAAGGGGAGCAGGCCCATGGACTGGCTGCCGTCGAGAATTTCCTGCGCCAGCACTCTTGCCGGGGCGGTCCGCTCGCAGCGCAGCGCGTGGGCGATGCCGGCGAGGCGGTCGCGCGTCTCGGCCACGAACAGGGCCAGAATCTCGCCCTGCAGGCGCCGGTCGTAGCCGAACATGGCGTCCAGGCGGGGTGCGTCGAACGGCGGCGTGTCCGGTGCCCTGGGGGCTGGCGGCGGTGCGCTGTCAGCCGCCTTCGCCTGCGGGGAGGCCTTGCGCATTTGCAGCAGCGCATGCAGATCGGACGGCGTGCCGCTGGCGACCGGCGCGCGGCCGGCCTGGCGCCAGCGCTTGCGGCGCCACAGCAGGGCGGCCAGCAGCAACAGCAAGCCTGCCAGCGCCAGCGCCGGGCGCATCAGCGACAGGTCTTCGCAGCGCAGGAAGGGGTGGATCGAGAGAAAGGCGTTCATGGCAGTGCTCCAGTACGGGCTATGCTAGTGATCCTGCGTGACGGCGGACCTAAAATACTTCCCAGTCGCCCGCATCGGCGGCGGCCGGGGCCGTGTTTTTGGCCTGGCCTGCGGGGCGCGTGGCGACCAGCCTGAGCGTGGCCTTGTGTTGTGCGGGCCGCCGGGCTGAAGGCGCCTGGGGCGCTGTGCCGGCTTGCCCCTGCGCCAGCTTGAAGGTGGCCACCACGCCGGCCAGGCTGGCCGCCTGCTCCTGCAGCGATTGCGATGCCGCCGCCGCTTGCTCGACCAGGGCCGCATTCTGCTGCGTGACTTCATCCATCTGCGTGATGGCGCGGTTGATTTCCTCGATACCCGTGCTTTGCTCCACGCTGGCGGCCGAGATTTCGCTGACGATGTCGGTCACGCTGCGTACCGTGTCAACCACTTCCGTCATGCTCGCGCCGGCCTGCCGGACCAGCTTGCCGCCTTGCCGCACCTGTTGCACGGAGTCGCTGATGAGCACCTTGATTTCCTTCGCGGCCGCCGCGGAACGGTGCGCCAGGTTGCGCACTTCGGTGGCCACGACGGCAAAGCCGCGTCCTTGTTCCCCGGCGCGCGCCGCCTCCACGGCCGCATTCAGTGCCAGGATATTGGTCTGGAAGGCGATGCCGTCGATGACGCCGATGATGTCGGCGATCTTGTTGGATGAGCTGTCGATCGCTTCCATCGTGCGTATCACGTCGCCCATCACCTGGCCGCCTCGCTGCGCCTTGTCCGAGGCGCTGACGGCCATTTGCTGGGCCTGGCGGGCGTTGTCCGCATTCTGCCGCACGGTGGCCGTCAGTTCTTCCATGGCCGAGGCGGTTTCTTCCAGCGAACCGGCTTGCTGCTCCGTGCGCGCCGACAGGTCCAGGTTGCCTGCCGCGATCTCGCTTGACGCCGTGCCGATGGTGTCCGTGCCGGAGCGCACTTCGGCCACGATGCGCACCAGGCTCCCGCTCATGTCCGCCAGGGCCGTCATCAGCTGGCCCACCTCGTCGTTCGAGGCGGCGCGGACCTGCACGCTGAGGTCGCCGCCGGCGATGGTGCGGGCCACGCCGATGGCGCCGTCCAGCGAGGCGGCGATGCGCCGCGCCAGCAGCAGGCCCATGCCGGCCACCAGGACCGTCACGGCCAGGGCCAGGCCGATGGCAATCCAGCGCGCGCTGGCAGCGGCGGCGGCCCCGTCGGCCGCACCCCTGGCGGCCAGGGTTTCGTTGTAGCGGTGGTGGGCGGCAAGGGCGTCGACCAGTTCCTTGATGATGGGCTGGCTTGCCATCAGCAAGTCGCGTGCCGCGCCGGGTTCGCCCGCCTGCGACAGGGCCAGCACCTTGTCGCGCAGCGTGTCGTAGCGCAGCAGCACGGCACGCTCGGCGGCCAGCAGCGCGCGGTCCTGTTCATCGGTGATGTCTTCTTTTTCATACTGGTCGAGCGCCTTGCCGACCGCCGCGCGTGCTTCCGTGATGCCTGCTTCCAGCTTGTCGCGCCCGGCGGCATCCTTGCTGGCCATGTGCTGCCAGACGGCCGTGCGCATCTGCGCGAACGGCACGAACGCCTGGTTCAAGGTCAGCAGGCTGGGAACGGTGTTGACGGTGGCATAGCTGGCCGCCGTGTACACGCGGTCCATCTGGTAGATGCCAAAGCCCGCCAGGGCGGCCAGTCCAAAGACGACGGAAAGGATCAATGCGTACAGGCGTTTAGCGATGGTCATGATGGGCGCCGCTCCAGGGAAAGTGAAAAATCACGGAAATGCTTGGTCTGTCTGTTTTTTTATTTTACGATATAAATTTGTTTTATTCGAGAAATTTGTTGTTTATTTATTTTAATCGATGTTTTTCATCAAAATCGCATGCTTGTGACGGGCTGGACCGTCAGGCCGTGTATAAAAAGCCACACGGCAGGCAACCGATGCTCTGGCGTGTGGCACGCTTTGCCGATTAGTGAAAAAATGGAATTTCCTTGATCGCCATCAAATACGGTGCGCAGGCGCGTGCCGCCGACTGACTCTTGTAAAGGAGCATCATGACTGCCTCTGCCCGGCCTGGACCCTTGCTTGTCATCACCGCAGTCATCTTCATCTTGCTGGGCCTGGCGCTTGCCGGCGGCGGCGCCTGGCTCGTCAGCCTGGGCGGTTCCTGGTATTACATCGTGGCCGGTATCGGCATGCTCATCGCGGGCGCGCTCGTGTGGAAGGGGCGGCGCAGCGCCCAGCTGTTTCTCGCGCTGCTGCTGTTCGCCACCCTGATCTGGTCCGTGATCGAAGTGAAGTTCGACTGGTGGCAATTGCTGCCGCGCCTCGATATCTGGTTCGCCGCCGCCGTCTGGCTGCTGCTGCCGTTCGTCGACCGCCGCCTCGATCCGCCCTTGACGGCCGGGGCGAAACCGCGCGACGCGGGCAAGAGCGCGCTGACGGCCGCCGTGCTGGTTACCGCCGCCGTGGGCGTGTTCTCCCTGTTCCAGGACTATTACACCCTGCATGGCGAAGTGCCGGCCGAAAACATGGCCGCCGCGCCGCAAGGCGATTTCGCGCCCGGCGTGGCGCCCAACGACTGGGCCGCGTATGGCCGCTCCGGCTATGGCGACCGCTACGCGCCGGCCGCGCAGATCACGCCGACCAACGCGGCGCAGCTGAAACAGGCGTGGGTCTATAACACGGGCGACTTCAAGGGGCCGAACGATCCGGGCGAGATTGCCAACGAAGTCACGCCGCTGAAAGTAAACGGCATGCTGTACCTGTGCACGCCGCATAACATCGTCATCGCGCTCGATCCGGACACGGGCAAGGAAATCTGGCGCCATGATCCGAAGATCAACCGCGATGCATCGAGCTACCAGCACATGATCTGCCGCGGCGTCGCCTACTGGGACGTCAACGCGGGCCGCGCCAAGGGCGACCCGGCACCCGAGGCGGCCGGCATGGAGTGCCCGCGCCGCATCCTCGCGCCCACCATGGATGCCACCCTGATCGCCGTCAACGCCGATACGGGCGTAGCCTGCAAAAGTTTTGGCGAAAACGGGGTCATCGGCCTGTACCACGGCATGGGCATGAAGAAGCGGGGCTTTTTGATGCCGACGTCGCCGCCGGCGGTGGCGCAAAACGTGGTGGTGATGGCCGCCAGCGTGACCGATAACTTTTCCACGGAAGAACCTTCCGGCGTGATCCGTGGCTACGATCCCGTCACGGGCAAGCTGATGTGGAACTGGGACGCCTCGAATCCCGACGACACGGCGCCGATTGCCGACGGCAAGACGTACACGAACAACTCGCCCAATTCCTGGGGCGTGTCCAGCGTCGATGAAAAGCTGGGCATGGTGTACATTCCGATGGGCAATGAAACACCGGACACGTGGGGCGGCAACCGCAATCCCCATGGCGAGAAATACAATAGCGCCATCGTCGCGCTGGATCTGGCGACGGGCAAGGTACGCTGGGTGTACCAGACCGTGCACCACGATATCTGGGACATGGATATCGGCGGCCAGCCCACTCTGGTCGACATCGACACGCCGAAAGGCAAAGTGCCGTCCGTCGTGGCCACGACGAAACGCGGCGACATCTATGTGATCGACCGCCGCGATGGCAGCCTGGTCGTGCCGGCGCCGGAAAAACCCGTGCCGACGAACAACCCGGCTCCCGGCGACCGCCTGTCGCCCACGCAGCCGTTTTCGGCCCTCACTTTCTTGCCCGAGAAAAAAATCAGCGAAACGGATATGTGGGGCACGACGCCGTTCGATCAGCTGGCCTGCCGCATCATCTTCCGCCAGCACCGCTACGAAGGGCCGTTCACGCCGCAAACGGTGGCCGAAGGCAAGATCAAGGGCGCCATCATCTCGCCTGGCCCGCTCGGTATCTTCGAGTGGGGCGGGGCGGCTGTCGATCCCGTGCGTCAATTGTTGCTGGTGAACCCCGACTACATGGGCTTCCTGGAACGCCTGGTGCCGCGCGCGCAAGCCAATGCGAAGGGCGGCACGGGCTCGGAAATGGGATTGCAGCCGCAGACGGGTGTGCCGTTTGCCGTGGAAATCAAGCCTTTTCTTTCTCCGCTGGGCTTCCCATGCCAGGCGCCGCCGTGGGGCTATATCGCCGCCGTCGACTTGCGCACCATGAAAAAAGTGTGGATGCACAAGAACGGCACCACGCGTGACAGCGCCCCCGTGCCCATCGCCTTGCCGCTGGGCGTGCCCAGCCTGGGCGGCATCAGCACCACGGGCGGCGGCGTGGCATTTCTGAGCAGCACGCTCGACTACTACATCCGCGGCTACGACGTGCGCAACGGCAAGACCGTGTGGAAAGCCCGCCTGCCAGCCGGCGGCCAGGCCACGCCGATGAGTTACGTGTCCGACAAGACGGGCAAGCAATATGTCGTCGTCATGGCCGGCGGCCATGGGTCGCTGGGGACGAAGATGGGCGATAGCCTGGTAGCGTTTGCCTTGCCGGATGAGGCGGTGGAGAAGAAAAAGTAAAGGGCTTAATGTGCATGCTGCGGGATGCTTGGAGCCCACAGGCAAAGAGCTGGGGTCAGACCCCCACGGGTCTGACCCCAGATTTTATTGCGCCGCCAATCCCAGTTTCAGTCCCACCAGCTTGCCCGGTGCGGCATCGGTTTTTTCCGGCGCACCGGCGCTGACCCTGGCCGCAGGCGTGCCGTCCTGCTGCAGGGCGGCCAGGATGGCCGCGCTGCGCTGGGTGCCCAGCTTGCTCAAGGCGTCGGCAGGCAGGGGCTGCTTGGCTTCCAGCTGCTCGCGCAAGCCGTTGTAGAAGGCGCCCGTGTCGGCCACTTGCGGCTCTCCCTCGATCAGCTTGCCCAAGCGTTGCAGGACGGGGATTTTTGCCACCGGAGCGGAGGCCGCCGTTGGCGCAGGCGCCGCCGACTCCGCCGCCTTTTTCTGCTTGTCCAGCTCGGCCTTGCCGAAGCGCTCGCCGTACAGGTCGCGCAGGGCGCCACGTATCTTGCGTTCGCCCAGGTTCAACGGTCCCGGTTCTTCGCCCGCTTCCAGCTTGATGCCGGCCTTGGCGGCGACGGCGCGGCGCACGGCCTGGGCGCGCAGGGCGGCCGCATCCGTGTCGCTGTACTGGCCTGGCACGGCCAGCTTCAGCTGTTCGCGCTTGGCGAGGATTTGCGCCACCTGCTTGAGCTTTTCCCGCTCGGGCGGCAGCAATACGGCGCTGCCCGCATCGAAGTCGATGGATTCGAGCTTGTCGGCGCTGATGCCGAGCAAGTTGCCCAGCGCGCGGAACGGCGCCGTGACGATTTTCGTCAGCACATTGCCCACGGCTTTCCAGATCAGCGCGCCATAGCTGAATTGCGGGTCATTCATGTCGCCCGACACGGGCAAGCCCAGGTCGATGCGTCCGTCCGAGTCCTTGAGGATGGCCAGCGCCAGTTCCAGCGGCAGCTTCAGGGCGTCCGGGCTGTCGATGCGCTCGCCCAGGGTCAGCTTGTCGAGCACGATCTGGTTGGTGCCGTCGAGCTGGCGGTTGCGCACCTTGTATTGCAAGTCCAGCGAAATCTTGCCTTCGGCCACCTTGTAGCCGGCGAACTTCATCGTGTACGGCGAGGCGGAGACCATGTCGACGTTCTTGAAGACCACGTTCAAGTCCGTGTTGTCGGTCGGGGCGAAGGGATTGAGCTGGCCGCGCACGCGGGCCAGGCCGAACTCGTCGATGCGGCCATCGAGTTCGATCTGGCTGCGCGCATCGCGCTTGGTCGACAGACCCGTGACGACGCCGTTGAGCTCATAGATCTTGGCGGCGAACTGGGGCCGCAAGCTGAGGTCGGCAAAGTCCAGCTTGGCGTTTTGCAGGCGCACGCGGCGCACGCGCACGGGGAAGGCGGCGTCGGCCGCCGGCGTGGCAGCGACGACGGGAGCCGGCGCAGGTGCAGTGGCCGTGGCAGGCTCGGGCGCCTTGACCAGCAGGCGCTGGGCGTTCAGGCTGCGGTCGTTTTCGATGATCAGCTGGGCGTTCGGTTCCACCACGCGCAGTTCGGGGATGTCGACAAAGTCGGGACCCACGCTGGCCGTCAGCTTGTCGGCGCGCACGCTTTTCCACGAGGCGAAGCGTTTGCCATCCGTTTCATTGAGCACGAGGCCGGCGATATCCACGCCGCCCTCATAGCGCACTTTCGGCGCTTTCGGCGCGCCGCCGCCCGTCGTCAGGCGGCCGCTGCCGGAAAGCGAGCCGCCCGCCAGTTTCAGTTTGATGTGCTGCGCCAGCAACGGTTGCACAGGGGCCAGGGTCAGCTGTTTCAAATTCAGCTGCGCATCGACGGCGCTCGTGCCTGGCACGAACTTGCCGTTGGCCGTGAGCAAGCCGCCTTCGCGCAGGCCCACGCCCAGCTCGAACGGCAGCGCCTGTTTCATATCATTGCTGACGTTGTGTAGGGACAAACGGGCATCCTGCAGCGTGCCCTTGATGCCAGTGCCCGCATCATCGAAACGGGCGCCGAACTTGCTCAGTTCTACCTTGTCTATCTTGGTGGACCAGGGCGCGGATGGCGCATCCTTGGCAGTGTCGGCTTTGCCGGAGGCAAACACGGGCAGCTTTTGCGCAATTGCAAATTCGCCCTGGCGGTTGCGCGCCAGGTCGATCTGCGCGCCGCTGGCCGTCACGGCGGCCAGGTGCACGGTATGCGCGGTCAGGTCGATCTTGCCTTCCGTAAAACCCAACTGCGCCAGCTTGAACGGCGTTTGCGCGCCCCGTTGCATGGCCAGATCGGCCAAGGCAAAGCTGGCGTTGTCGACCAGCACGCTGTTTCCTGCTTGCCCTTGCTGCAAGCCCAGCTGCAGCTGCAGTTGCAACTGCTTCGCGCTCAATTGCAGGGCCGGCGAGACGGTTTCATCGATGGCGGACACATCCACATTGGCCAGCGCCAGCTGTTTCAAGTCCACTTTCCATTGACCTGGCTTGGCTGGTGCGGCGGGTGCGGCGATGGCCGATGCGGCTGGTGCGGGATTACCCGGCAGCATCAGGTTCGCCACGTCGATCTCGCCCTTGCTGTCGCGCCGCACGGCCACCTTGCCGCCGACCAGATTGACTTTATCCACGGTGACCTTCTGGCGCGCCAGGTCGACGTTCACGCCGGCAATGCCCAAAGTAGCCAGCGACGTAAATGGCGCGCTCTTGCCACTTTGCACCAGCGCCAGGTCGCGCAAGGCCAGGCCCGCGCCTTTGACGGTCGCTTCCAGCTTGCCGTCGGCATACGAAAAGGCATAGGGCAGGCGCGCCGACAACTTGCCGCTGGTCACTAGCGCGCGCGTGTACGTTTTCAAATAGGCCGCCAGGCCGGGCAGGGAAGCGTCGTTCAGTATCAGTTCGCCTTCGCCACGGATCGGGCTGAGCGAGGCCGTGCCGCGCCAGTGCAGCTTGCCGCCGCGCGCCGCATCGGCGCTGAGGCTATAGCTGCCGTTGGCGTCGGGCAGGGTGGAAATATTGTCGAGCGTAAAGTTGATGGGCGTGAAGTTGTCCGCATAGCCCGCCTTCTCGTCGTGCCAGTCCACTTTGCCTTGTTCCAGCGCGAAGTGGGCGATGACGAGGCGCGGCATGCCGCCTTCGCTTTTTTCCGGATGCTTGCGTTGCCAGGTGGCCAGCACTTCGGCCAGGTTGAACTTGCCGTCCGGCGTGATCGTCAGCTGGGCTTGCGGGGCCGTGATACGGATTTCCGCCAGGCTCCAGGCGCGGCGCACGATGGATTTCCATTCCAGCTGCACGGCCAGGGCGCCGATGGACAGCAGCGGCGCATTGTTTGCGCTAGCCGCTTCCTTGAACGCGATCTGGTCCGCTTCCAGGCGCAAGGTAAACGGGTTGAAGCGCACGTCGCCTATGCTGGCCTGGCGCGTGAGTTCTTTCTCGGCAAATTTAGGCAGCTGGTTTTTGATGACGTAGGGCACCAGCCAGAAGCCGGCCGCGCTGTAGGCGGCCAGGGCGCAGCCTGTGCCGACGGCCCAGCGCTGCCAGCGTTTCCAGCGAAATGTTTTCGTCTGCACGCTTTTGTTGTCGATTGTGTTCACGAACTTACCTTTTGATCTTGTTAGATGGCACGTCTTGCGCGCCGTGACTGTCAGTATGCCTCTTTGCGGCCTCGTCTGCAAAATCCAAACGTGTTTAAGTGATAACAGGCGCCTAAGGGAGCTAGTTTCTTCTATAAAACTCACACAAACTCACTCTTACTTGATAATGATTCTCATTATCGGTATCATGTCCGCTAACCGTAAGTTCTCATCCGCACTATTTTCTCATTGAAAGCCTGATGTCATGCCTGTCGTCACTCCTCGTACCCGCTTACTTCCAGTCGCCGCAGCCCTGTCGCTGGCCTTCGCTTCCCACGCCGTGCTGGCGGCCAATGCAGCCGGCGGCCAGGACGAGCCGACGGCTGGCGATGAGAAAGTCATGCAAGCCGTGCAAGTGACGGGCGCCCGCGCGCAAGGACTGGTGCCGCTGACCACGGAGGCGGGAAGTTTCCGTGGCGCCAGCATCATGGACGTGCCGTCGACCGTCAACGTGATCACGCGCGAATTGCTGGAGCAGCAAGCCGTGTCCGGCCTGTACGACGCCGTGCGTAACACGGCCGGCGTGACGCGCCAGCAAAACGGGGGAGAGACGTGGGATCAGCTGGTGATACGCGGCATCGCCGTGGAAAACCGCACGAATTACCGCCTCAACGGTTCCCTGCCCATCATGAACTTCTCGCAAGTACCCATGGAAAACAAGGAGCGGGTGGAAGTGCTGAAGGGCGCCTCGGCCCTGTACTACGGTTTTACGTCGCCAGCCGGCGTCGTCAATTTCGTTACCAAGCGGGCCGGCAGCCAGCCCGTCACGAGCATGGGCTTGAGCCTCGATGACCGTGGCAGTGCCGTGGCGAACGTCGACGTGGCGCGCCGCTTTGGCGCGCAACAGGAATTCGGCGTGCGCGTGAATGCGGCCGGCGGCACCCTCGGTTCCTACCTCGACCATGTCGGCAACGGCAACCGCCGCTTCATTTCGACGGCGCTCGACTGGAGAGTAACGAACAAATTGCTGCTCAAGGCCGACCTGGAATACGAGCGCCGCAGAGTGACGGAGCAGGCGGGCGTGGCCTTGCCCACGGCCGTCAAAGGCGTGATCCGCTTGCCGCGCGCCGTCGATCCACGCCAGTTGATCGGCCCCGACTGGTCGAATTTCGAAGCACAAACGAAAAACGCGCAATTGCGCGCCGACTACGCCATCGCCGATGGCTGGGCCTTGACGGTGGAGGCGGGCCACTCGGAAACGGCGCGCGACCGCCGCCTGGCCATCTTCCGCCTGAACAACGCTGCCGCGCTGGCCACGGGCGCGGGCCGCATCACGGGCAATATCCAGCACAGCGTGACGGCGTCGGACTTGCTGCGCGCGGAACTGGCCGGCAATTTCCACACGGGCTACATCGCCCACGAACTGACCCTGGGCGCGTCGCGCACGGACAAGTCGCAAGATCCGATTTTCCAGAGCAATTACACGATCGCCTCGCAAAACCTGTACAACCCCGTCCCCGTGACGAATGTCGTGTTCGGTCCCAAGCCGACGGCGCCCACGACGGCCGCCTTGGATACGCGCGACACTGGACTGTACGCGCTCGACCGCATGGTTTTCAGCCAGCAATGGCAAAGCGTCATCGGCGTGCGCCGCAGCAGCTATCAAAGCGACCAGGGCGCCAGCCACTACGACGTCAGCAAGACGACGCCGATGGCCTCGTTGATCTACAAGGCCACGCCCGAGCTGTCGTTCTATGCGTCCACGGCGCGGGGGCTGGAAGAGGGCGAAACGGGCCCGACGGGCACCGTCAACCAGGGCGTCAAGATGGCGCCTGGCGTGAGTAAACAAAAGGAGCTGGGCGCGCGCTGGCTGACGCCAAGCGGCACCTTGCTCTCCGCCGCCTTGTTCGACATCACGCGCCCCGGCTACTATACGAATGCCAGCAATGTGTTCACGTCGGACGGTGAACAACGCTACCGCGGCCTGGAACTGTCGACCCAGGGCAAGCTGACGCGCCAGCTGTCGTGGCAGACGTCGGCCCAGTTCCTCGACCCTCGCTTTGCGCACATCAACGCCGACTACAACGGCAAGGCGCCGGAAAACGCGTCGAAACGCACGGCCAGCGCCTTTCTCGCCTACGCGTTCGACGCCGTGCCGGGCCTGTCCGTCAACGGCGGCGCGTATTACTACAGCGCCCGTCCCGTCAACGACCTGAACCAGGCCTTCTTAGGTGGCGTGAGCCTGTTCAGCGCCGGCGCCCGCTATGCGAGCCGCGTGCTGGACAAGGCCGTCGTGTGGCAGCTGAACGTGGAAAATGCGGCCGACAAGCGCTACTGGGCCGGCGCCGGCACGCGTTTGGCGTCCGGTGCGCCGCGCGCAATCAAGCTGAGCATGAAGGTGGATTTGTAAGCAAGGTTTGACTTGCGCCCTGTGCGCAGGGGCCTTGCGCTGATACAATGTTGCCATGTTCATCAGCAAAGGCAAGGCCAGCATCGTCCTGTGGATCGCGTGTATCGCCATCTTCCTGGCCACGCTCGCCCCTACGGTGTCGCGCGCGCTGACGGTCGCCAGCGGCCTGGCCGTGCCCAGCCTGGAAATCTGCTCGGTGGCAGGCGGCATGAATATGCTGCCCGCAACATTGTCCACGGATGCGCCCGATACCTCCAAGGGCAGCCTGCGCATGGGTGATTGCCCGTGCTGCAGCATGCATGCGGCAGCCCTGGATATTCCCCCAAAGACTCTCGTGCTCGCTTCCGGAGAAATCCTCACGGGCTTGCTGCCCGAGCTGTTCTACCAATCCGCCACGCCCTTGTTCGCCTGGACACCCGTCCAGCCCCGCGGCCCGCCCGCCGCTTTCTGATTTTTTCATTTCCCGTGTGAATGGCTTTTTTGCCGCGCCGATTGTGCGCGCGCCGCCGTTCGCCTTGTCTACTCAGAATCTGAAAGCAGCACCATGAAACATTTACCAATATTGATTTCCCTCGCCATCGCCATGCCCGCCGTGGCGCAAACGCGCACTGAACAGGTACTGCCTGAAATGAAAGTCATCGTCACGGCCATCGGCGACGGCTACCGTCCCGCCGCCGACACGGCTCTGATGCTCAGCAGCACGCCTGGCTACAGCGTGGCGGCCGGTGGCGGCGTATCCGGCTTGCCTGTCGTGAATGGCTTTGCCGATGACCGCATCAAGATCCGCATCGACGGCATGGAACTGACGTCGGCCTGCGCCAATCACATGAATGCGCCGTTGTCGTACATCGATCCGCAGCAGGTGCAGCGCATCAAGTTGATCGCGGGCGTGACACCCGTCAGCGCGGGTGGCGACAGCATCGCCGGCACTATCGAGGTGCAATCGAACGCCCCCGTGTTCGCCCAGCCCGGTGCGGGCCTGTTGACGCAAGGCAGCTTTGCCGTGTCGGGCCGCAGCGTCAACAACAGCGTGGCGACCAGCGTGAACGCCTCGGCCGCCAGCGACGTGCTCAGCATCGGCTACAGCGGCGCTTACATGCGCGGCCACAGCTATGAAGATGGTCACGGCAATAAAGTGCTGGCCAGCATGTATGAAAGCATCAACCAGTCCATCGTGCTGGCGGCCAAGCGCGATGGCCAGCAGCTGACCCTGCGCGCCGGCGTGCAGCACATTCCGTACCAGGGCTTCCCCAACCAGTACATGGACATGACGGACAACCATGGCCAGTTCGCCAATCTCGCCTACAAAGGTGAATTCGGCTGGGGCGTGCTCGACGCGCGCGCCTACTGGCAGCAGACGGACCATGAAATGGGCTTTTTCTCGCCCGAGCGCAAGGGTTCGATGCCGATGATCACGCACGGGCGCAATACGGGTTATGCGCTGATGGCCAGCCTGCCCATGAGCGCGGGCGAATTGCGCCTGGGCCAGGAGTGGCATGGCTTCCGCCTCGACGATTACTGGCCGGCCGTGCCCGGTTCCATGATGATGGGGCCGCGCACCTATCTGAACATCAACGATGGCAAGCGCGACCGCACCGTGCTGTTTGGCGAGCTGGAAACGCGCCATGATGCGCGCTGGACGAGCGTGCTGGGCTTGCGCGGCGAATCCGTGCGCATGGATGCGGGCGACGTGCAATCGTACGGTACCAATATGATGAACATGCCGGACCTGATGGCCGCCAAGGCCTTCAATGCGCGCAGCCGCAGCCAGCGCGACACGAATATCGATGCTTCGGCGCAAGCTACCTTCACGCCCGATCTTGCCAGCAGCTATGAATTCGCGCTGGCGCGCAAAGTGCGCTCGCCCAACCTGTACGAGCGCTATTCCTGGGGCCGCGGCTCGATGGCGATGACCATGACCAACTGGTTTGGCGATGGCAACGGCTATGTGGGCAATATCGACCTGAAACCCGAGACGGCTTATACGGCGGCTTTCACGGCCGACTGGCATGGCGGCGGCGAGGAGGGCTGGTTCCTGCGCGTCAATCCCTACTACAGCAAGGTCGACAATTACATCGACGTCGACGTGCTGGCGTCATTCCACCCGTACATGAAAATGGGCGCCAACGGCAACTTGCTGCGCTTTGCCAACCACGACGCCAAGTTGTATGGCGCCAATCTGGCGTGGCAGTTGCCGCTGGCCAGCAGCGCGCGCTGGGGCCGCTTCATGGCGACGGGCAATGCCGCTTACACGCGGGGCAAGCGCAGGGATGGCGGCGACCTGTACCGCATGATGCCGTTCAACGCCTTGCTGGCCGTCGAGCACAAGCTGGGCGCCTGGAGCAGCCGCATCGAAACGAAGATCGTGGTCCGCAAGGACAAGGTCGATGCGCGCCGCTTCGAGCCGGAGACGGGCGGCTATGCGCTCGTCAACCTGCGCAGCAGCGTGGCATTGAACAAGATGGCCAGCCTGAGCGCCGGTGTCAGCAACCTGTTCAACCGCGCGTATGCGGACCCGCTCGGTGGCGTGTACCTGTCGGGTTTGAAGGCGAACGGCGGCGTGCTGCAAGCCTTGCCGGCCGAGGGCAGGTCGATTGATGTGGGGCTGCAACTGACGTTCTAACGGCAATGGCGCTTTCCAGCTGCCGCTGCGGCAGGTGGAGGGCGCCTGCCGAATTCACCGCATGGGCGAAAGCCAGGTGATCGTGACAATGTGCGTATGTTTCTTCTTGGTAATTTGTTATGCTGCATGGCGTCCTGTTGCCGGCATGTGCCGTCCAGGTGCGATAGCGAGGCCTGTGCGGGTAGGAAGTTGGCTCCGTGCCGTGTAAACCATAAGGAGATAAGTATTTTTCCCCGCAAACTGCTTGGCGAAGATGCCGCCGCCATCGTGCTGTCCCTGACTGTTGTCGCGTATGTGGTATCGCTGTTCTTGACGGCAATCGTGGACTCCCACGAAGTCTTGCTGGGTGGGGGCGTGTTATTGCTCGGCTGGTTAGGGCCGTTGGCTGGCAGTTTTGCCTGGTTTGCCAATCCGCTGCTTATTTTTGCCATGTACTTCTCGAAAGACAAGCCCAGTGCCGCCAAGCTGGCCGCCTTTTTTGGTTTTGCGCTGGCACTGACAGCCTTTGGTATCAAGACAATTCCCAGTGATAGTGGTTCCTATGCCGTGCTGGGATTCGGCGCCGGATGCTATCTTTGGCTGGCCTGTTTTCCAGCCGTGTTCATCGCATCGTTCTTGAGCAGCAGAAAATCCAGGGCTCTTGCTCCTGGCGACTAGCCTGTTTTTTTTCTGTTGCAGCATCACAGATGATCTGTGGTCATCCATCGCCTGAGCAAGCATCGTTTGCCAGCGCTGCCAGGATGCGGTCTAATCATGGCTTGTTCCTTCACGAGCTTGCCATGCTGCCCACTTCCGCCATCGCCGCGCTGCGCGAAAAATTTCCCCTGATTACAGAACTGATGGCCTTGCAGCCCTTGAGCTGGTTCAATCCCGCCATCGCGCCCGCGGCCGAGGCCTTGAACGACGTGGGCTTGACGGCGGCTGACGTGGCCGACGCCAGCGCGCGCCTGGCGCGCTTCGCGGCCTATCTGGCCAGGGCGTTTCCGGAAACGCAGGCCAGCGGCGGCATCATCGAGTCGCCCGTCGTGCCGCTGCCGGCCATGCAGGCGGCGCTAGGCTTGGCATCCAGCATGACGAGCGGTCAGCTGTGGCTCAAGCAGGATAGCCATTTGCCCATTTCCGGTTCCATCAAGGCGCGCGGCGGCATTTATGAAGTGCTGAAACATGCGGAAATGCTGGCGCTGGACGCCGGCTTGCTGAAGGAGGGCGATGATTACAGCTTGCTGGCCGGCGATGCCGTGCGCGCCTTCTTTGGCCAGTATGCGATCGCCGTCGGCTCCACTGGCAATCTGGGCTTGTCGATCGGCATCATGAGCGCGCGCCTGGGCTTTCGCGCCACGGTGCACATGTCGGCCGACGCGCGCCAGTGGAAGAAAGATAAATTGCGCAGCCACGGCGTCACCGTCGTCGAATACGCGACCGACTACAGCGTGGCCGTGGAAGCGGGACGCAAACAGGCGGAAAACGATCCGACCTGCCACTTCGTCGACGATGAAAACTCGCACGATCTGTTCCTCGGCTATGCGGTGGCTGGCCAGCGGCTGAAAGCACAATTTGCGGCGGCTGGCGTCGCGGTCGATGCGCAGCACCCGCTGTTCGTCTACCTGCCGTGCGGCGTGGGCGGCGGCCCCGGCGGCGTTGCCTTCGGCTTGAAGCTGGCCTTTGGCGACGATGTTCACTGTGTGTTCGTCGAGCCGACCCACTCGCCGTGCATGCTGCTGGGCGTGCACACGGGCTTGCACGATGGCATCAGCGTGCAGGAAATCGGCATCGACAACCTGACGGCTGCCGATGGCCTGGCCGTGGGACGCCCGTCCGGCTTCGTCGGACGCGCCATGCAGCGGTTGATCGACGGCTACGCCACCGTCACGGATGAAGAACTGTACCGCTTGCTGGCGCTGCTTGAGCAAACGGAGCAGCTGCGCCTGGAACCGTCCGCCGTGGCCGGTTTCGCCGGCATCCAGCACGTGCTGGCCGCGCCGCAATATCAACTGAATCTGGCCCAGGCCACGCATCTGGTGTGGGGCACGGGCGGCAGCATGGTGCCGCAGGCGGAAATGGACGCCTACGTGGCGCGTGGCCGCGCGCTGCTGGCGGCCGGAGCCGCCTGATGCCGGCCGGCGCGGCGCTCACGACAACGCTGACGGCCAGCCAGTTCGCCAACCTGCACACCTTTCTCGTGGCGGCGCGCCATGCCAGCTTTGCGCTGGCGGCGCAGGAACTGGCGCTCACGCCCAGCGCCGTCAGCCATCGCATCGCGCGGCTGGAAAGCAGCCTGGGCTTGCGGCTGTTCCAGCGCCTGACACGGCAAGTCAAGCTGACGGCCGACGGCGAACGCATCTTTGCCGCCCTGCAAAGTGGCTGGGACAGCCTGCACGCGGCCCTGGCCGGCGGCGACACGCTCACGGGCAGCCTCACCGTGCATGCGCGCCCGTCCATCGCCCAATGCTGGCTGGTGCCGCGCCTGGCAGGTTTTACGGCGCAGTATCCGGACCTGTCGATGGACTTGCGCGTGGGCAATGATAGCGTGGACTTTCGCGCCGGCCAGGTCGACCTGGCCTTGCACTATGGCGACGGCCATTTCCCCGGCCTGGCCTCGCACAAGCTGATGGAGGAATGGCTGGCGCCCGTCTGCAGTCCCGACTATGCGCGCCACCACGGCTTGCTGGATGCGCCACACAACTTGCGCGATGCGACGGTGTTGCACGACACCCTGGCCTGGCCCGCCTGCGCGCCCGATGCCGAGTGGCGGCTGTGGCTGGACGCGCAGGCGCCCGAGGTGAGCTTGCCCGCGCGCAGCCTGCGCTTTGACCGCGCCGACCTGTGCGCGCAGGCGGCCATCCACCACGCGGGCGTGGCCATGGGCCGGCGCCAGCTGGTGCAGCCTTGGTTGGATAGCGGCCAGCTGATCCTGCCGTTTGGCGATTTTTCCTTGGCCAGTCCGCAGGCGTATTACCTCGTGCACAGCGGGCGCGCGGCGCTGCCTGCAAGAGTGCAGGCCTTGTTCGACTGGCTTCTGGGGCAGGCAATTTGATACACTGCGCGCCTTGTTCAAGAACGCGCACGAAGGAAGCACCATGCACGCATCATCTCCACTGACCCCCATGCCGCCGCAGGAATTGCGCACCTATGCGCTCGCCTGCCTGCTGGAACCGGATCCGGCAACGAAGGTGGCGATGGTGGCGGCCATGGCCGAAGCGCCGCTTGCGCTCGATGCGCAGGCGCCGCTGGCGCCGACCGGCCCCGTGCCGGGCCGTCCCGAGCGTCCGGAGCTGGTGCCGCCGCGCCTCGTGGGGCGGCGTTCGATGATCACGCCGGAAGGGCGCGCCATGCTGGTCCACGCGCTGGCGCACATCGAGTTCAATGCCATGAATCTGGCGCTCGACGCCCTGTGGCGCTTCCCGGACTTGCCCTTTGATTACTATACGGACTGGCTGCGCGTGGCGAAGGAAGAAGCCACGCACTTCGCCATGCTGCAGGCGCACCTGCAGGTACTGGGCCACATGTATGGCGACTTCCCCGGCCACGACAGCCTGTGGGAAATGGTCGACAAGACGCGCGGCGACGTGCTGGCGCGCATGGCGCTGGTGCCGCGCACCCTGGAAGCGCGGGGTCTGGACGCGATTCCACCGCTGCGCGCCAAGCTGGCGCAGGCGGGCGACATGGCCGCCGCCGCCATCCTCGACATCATCCTGCGCGATGAAGTGGGGCATGTGGAGATCGGCAACCGCTGGTACGGCTATCTGTGCGATCAAAGGGGCCTGGAGCTGCGCGCTACCTATGCCGAGCTGGCGCTGCGTTACGAAGCGCCCACCCTGCGCGGCCCGTTCAACCTGGAAGCGCGGCGCCGGGCGGGCTTTTCGGAGCTGGAACTGTCCGATCTGCCCGCCTGACCCTGCTCAAGGATGGGCCGTCAGGCTGATGTGCCAGTGGCTCAGGTGTCCCTTCTCGATGTGCACTTTGATCGGCTTGTTCCACTCGCCCGCGCCGGGGATCTTGTCGGCCGGCGCGGCGGAAAAACGCCCGTCGACGAGGGCCAGCTTGACGAAGCTGGGGCCGATGTGGATGATGCGCGTGCTGGCCGGCGCCGCTTCCTGGGCCAGCATGGCGCGGTTCGCCGCGATCCACGCCAGCAGGGTGGCCAGTTTCGGCTTTTGCGCGGGGTTGGCCACCACTTCCGCCTTCGCATCGGTGATCAGCTTGTGGATGGCGACGCCATCTTTATGGCCGCCCAGCGCGTCCGTGTAGCCGCCCGCGCCATCCGCGTAGCGCAAGTCGATCTGCTGGCCGTCACTGTGGCCGAGGTGGCGCAGGATGGAATCGCCCGCCGCCGTTTGTGTCACATGCTGGCCACTGATGTCGTCAAAGCGGTAGGGCTTGCCCGCCAGCCAGGCGATGGCCAGGCGCGTGGCCCAGGAATCGCCGCCCGCATCGCGCGTGCCGTAGCGCCGCGCCGCCAGCGCCGCCTCGTCGTTGGCCAGGTACAGGGGGGTGTAGGCCGTGTCGCCCTTGAACTCCACTTGCCCCCCTTCGGCCGGGTCGGAACTGGCATCGACATTGTCGATGCTGCCTTTCAGTCGCAAGGTGACGACGGCCTTCTTGTCGAGCTTGGCGCCGGCAAAGGCGGGCAGCACCAGGCCGGGGAATTTCACTGTGCCGGCAGTCTTGGTATTCGTTTGGGACAATAAATTCTCCGTGCTGAAGGCGGGATCGCCGCCGCCCGACGAGATGCCGATGTTGACTTCCGTAATCGTTGCCGCCGCCGGCGTGTAGTGCAATTCCAGCGGCAAGGTGTGCGTGGCCGTGGCCGATCCTTGCGACACGGATACATACGGCCCCGCCAGATTGCCCGTCAGCTTGATCGGCTGCAGCACGGGGTGGGCGGCCTGGTTCGGCGAGCTGAACTTCGCCAGCGTCACCTTCAAGCCCTTGCAGGCGAGGCTCAGTTCCACCGTCGTCACGGTGGCCAGGGCGCTGTCGCCGATATTCGTGGCGCTGACGTTGCCGCCCAGGCTCAAGGCTCCAGCCTCGGTTTGCTTGCTGACGTCGACGCACTCCGCCCTGACGATGGTGCCTTGCGTGAAGTGCGTCTGGTTGACGGCGCCCGCGGCGGCCAGGTTGACGCCGGGCAGCCCCGTCACGGCGTACGACCAAGTATCGTTGTACTGGCTTTGCGCCGTCGTGTAGGTGGGATACTCGGCCGTGCTGACGGTGATTTTCACGCCCACGTTTTTCGTGCCTTTCGGTACCGTGAAGGCGACGGGCGTCGTGATGGTCTGGTTTTGCGCGGCCGCCGTGGCCGTGAACGTCTTGCTGCCCTCGTCATCCTGCGGCGTGGCGTCGCCCGCGGCGCGCGGGCCGGCGGGCACTTCGCGCGCGCGCGGCCCGGCGCCATCCTGCGTGACGCTGCCCGCCACATAGGTCTTCGCCTCGGCGCGCAGGGCCAGGCCGGCCCCGTACGGGTAGACGATGCCGACGTTGACGCTGCTGCTGTTCTCAAACACGACGGCGCTGACGCTGACCACGTTTGGGTGGACGAGGTCGTTCAAGGTCAGCTGGTAGGTATCGGGCAGCACGCCATCGAAGTGGAAGGCGCCCGTGGCGTCGACCATGGCCACCTGGCGCTGGTGGTTGTTATAGCCGGCCAATAACATTTTCTTGCCGGCCAGCCCCGTGGCATTGCCGCCTGCCGGCGTGCGCAATTGTCCTTGCAGCACGATGCCGGACTTGATGACGATCAAGACATAGCTGGCCGTGAATTCACCATCCTGCGAGACGAAATTGAGGTTCAGGTCATAACTGCCGTTGGGCAAAGATGCCAGCAACTGCTGCATGGCCGTGGCGCTGATGCTGAAGGTGCCGCTGGACGCATCGAACGTCCAGTAGGCTTTGAGGCTGATGGCCAGGCCATTCGGGGTCGACAGCAGGCCGTCGCTGTCATCCTGCAGCGCCATCGGGGCCGCGCCCATCAGGCGCAATCCCAGGGCGCCCGGCTGCAGGCGGTTGTTCGGCCCCAGTCCCGTGATGGCCAGCACGGGCGCCGCGGAAGGCAGGTTGCCATCGTCGTCCGGCTCCACATAGGTTTCCACGGCCGTGGGCAGTGCCGTCTGGATCAGCAAGTCCAGGGTGGTGGTCTTGCCGCCCTTGCTGAGGGTAAATTGCGCGTGCTGATCCACGCCCGTGTCGCCAGGCGTGGAAAAGCGCAGGCTGCCGTCCTGCAGCAGCACGTCCGTGACGGCGCCGCTGGTCTTGACGCTGTCGGCGCCGTCGGGAAAGCCCAGCCCGGCCAGCGGCAGCACGACCACTTGCGCGGGCCGCACGGGGGCGAGGACGAGGCCGGCGCCGGTGCTGAAGGTCCACGTCAGACCGGCGCTCTGGAAGGGGATGTTGCGCTCGATGCGCAGGGTGATGGTGTCGGTGGGCGTGACGGTGGCGCCCGCGCCGATGTTGCCGGCCAGCACCTCGCCATCGATGATGGTGCTGCCCGCCGGGGCGCTGGCCAGCACGGCTTGCACATTGCTGGCCGTCTCGCCGCCATTGTTGCGGATGTGCACGCGATAGGTGTAGTCCCACGCCGTGCGGCTGACGCGCTGCTCGGCCACTTTTTCCAGCAAGGTCACTTCCAGGTCTCCGGCGGCCTGGACGGTGGTGCTGGTCGCGGCGGCGGCCAGCATGACCTTTGGCGCGGGTGCTTGCGTGGGATCGTTCGGCCCGCCGCAGGCGCACAGGCCCATTGCCAGCCCTGTGGCCAGCGCGGCGCACGCCAGTTGCCGGCGCCGCAGGCAGGCCATGGCCAGTACGCCCGCCAGCAACAGCCATGGGGTGGAGGGCAGGGCGACGGCGGCCGGCTGCGTGATGCCCGGCTCGAGCTCGACGAAGGAGACAGGGTCGAGGATGGAAAACGGCTGGGCGCCTGGGCTGCCCGCGCCCAGGTAATCGAAGGTGACGGAAAAGCCCGTGGCCGTGCCGCCGGGCGCGATGCCGCCGGCCAGCGCCAGCGCGTCGAGGTAGCCGTCGCCTGGAATGGCTGGGTCGGGCTGCACCAGCAGCACGTCCCAGCCTGGCAGCGTGGAGACGCTGTGCAGGTTGGCGTACTGGCCCACGCTGAAGAACAAGGTGAATTCCTCGATGGGAATGGCAAGCGTGGTATTGCTGACCGTATAGTCGTAGCGCCACTGGGTGCCGCCCAGCGATGTTGCCGTGTAGCCGATGCTGGTGGCGTGCGCGGCAGACATCACACATAGCAGCAGCGCCAGCAGCGCCTGTTTGATAAAGCTCATGATCGTTCCCCCGTTGACTGGCGCCAAGCGTGCCCAGGCAGGAGGTCAAGCAGGAAGCGTTCCTGTATCAATTATGCTGTAAAAACAAGGGCTTGGCTGATACGGGCGGGAGCAGGTGTCAAATCTGCCGACACAGGTCTTTATGGCTGAGCCTGTCAGCGCTGTCCTACCCGTCTTGTCTAAACTGTCTGATTGTATGCCTTGCGGAAACACGCGATGATCGTGTCCATGCTGAAACAGCCAACCAGTCCGACGGAGTATGCGATGCAAAAGCCAGGCCAGTCCCTCCACGTGAACAAGCCTTTCCTGCTGATCTGCCTGTTTACCTTCTCGACCCTGGCGGCCACCTGGATGACGACGGTCGAGGCGCCGGCCAGCGACGCCGCGCCGGCGCCCGTGGCGCGCGATGCTGGCCATGGCGCCTTGCCCATCTGCAGCAGCGACGCCCTCACACTGTCGGTACGCTGCCAGCCGCAGCCCGCGCGCCAGGCTTGAGCGCACCCTGCAGCCGCTGCTGCAGCAAGGCCAGCACGGCCGCTTCTTCCGGCGCCAGCGCCTGTAAATCGTCCTGCATCTGCTGCCGCGCCCGCGCGCGCATGCCTTCCAATAAACTGCCATCCAGATACGATTCCAGCACGGCCGGGTGCACATAGCACTTGCGGCAGATCGTCGGCGTGTTGCCCAGCTTTTTCGCCACGGACTCGATCGCCTGCACGATGTTTTTCTTCGCTTGCGCATCGGAATCGACCTGTTCGAACGCCTGCAGGGCCAGTGCGGCCAGCAGGGTGCCGGACCAGGTGCGGAAATCCTTGGCCGTGTAGTCTTCGCCCGTCACCTCGCGCAGGTAGTCGTTGACGTCGCCCGAATCGACGCCATGGCGCGCACCGTCCTCATCGACATATTGAAACAGTTCCTGTCCCGGCAGTTCGCGCATGCGCTGCAGCACCCTGGCCAGGCGCCGGTCGCTCAGGCGGATATCGTGGCGCACGCCGCTCTTGCCCTTGAAGTGAAAGGCCACGGCGCTGCCGTCGACCTGCACATGGCGCGTGCGCAGGGTGGTCAGGCCGAACGATTTGTTTGTGCGCGCGTATTCTTCATTGCCGATGCGCATCATCGTCAATTCCAGCAGGTGGACGATGGTGGCCAGCACTTTTTCACGGGGCAAGCCCGGCAGCTGCATGCCGCGCGCGACGGCGGCGCGGATGGCTGGCAGGGCGCGGCCAAAGCTGAGCATGCGCTCGTATTTCACTTCGTCGCGCACCTGGCGCCAGCGCGCATGGTAGCGGTACTGTTTTCGGCCGCGCGCATCGCGTCCCGTCGCCTGCAGGTGGCCGTTGGCGTGCGGGCAGATCCACACGTCCGTCCAGGCCGGCGGTATGGCCAGCGCCTTGATGCGCGCCAGGGTGGCGGCATCGCGCAGGATATGGCCGTCCCCGTCGCGGTAGCGGAACTTGCCGGGCTTGCCCAATCGGGCGATGCCGCTTTGATGGTCGCCCGTGTAGCGTAGGCCGGCCGCGCGGGCCGTGGTGGTGGCGGATATTTCCATGGATATAAGGTACCTTGCACACCGCGCACCTGCAGCGCCGTTATGCTAAGGTGCGCATTCGTAACGCCGTGCGCGGCACAGACAGGAGCAGCAGATGTTTGGCAGAAAAAAGAATCTGGAAGAAGACCACGCCCCCCAGGCCGACAAGCAGTATGAAAAGAAATACACGGATGACAGCTTCTGGGACAAGGTCGTCAAGTTCGCCAAGACGGCGGGACGCGAAGTCATCGAAAAAGCCCTGTGGCTGTACTACGCGGCGCAGCAGCCGAATACGCCGCTGTGGGCCAAGACGGCCATCTATGGCGCGCTCGGCTATTTCATTTCGCCCATCGATGCGATTCCCGACATCACGCCCGTGGTCGGCTATGCGGATGACCTGGCCGTGCTGGCGGCGGCCGTCGCCACGGTCGCCACCTACATCACGGCCGAGGTCAAGGAACGGGCCGCCGAAAAACTGCACGGCTGGTTCGGCGCCTAGCCAGCAGGAGCGGGCTGGCCCGGCTGGCCCGCTTGTCCCTTGACGGCGTTGCGGTACTTGGCCCTGGCCTCGGCCCGCTTGACCGCCTCGCTGGCGATGTTCTGTGCCTTGATGCGGGCTTTTTCACTCTTGCTGCGCTGTTGCGCCACGTCCTTGTTGCCGATGCGGTTCGTCATGCTGGTCTCCTCGTTGAGTGTCAAGTCTGACCAGCACAGCATACTTTCTTGCTTGTACGCTACCGTGCGCCCGCTCACACAAGCGGCATGCCTACCGCGCCAGCACGCCGCTGCCGCCATGGGCCAGCAGGCGCAGCACGACTTCTTTCTGGAATGAACGAAACTCCTTGTCGGCGCTGACGTTGGCGAAGGCCAGCACGGCCGTCTTGCTGGCGCGGTCCACGCAGACGACGGACGCGGCGCCCGGGTCGCCGCCGCTGTGCGTGGCCAGCGGCCTGCCATCGACGTCGCGCAGCAGCCACACCAGGGCTTGCCGCACGGATGCATCGGCGGGCGAGACGGCGGCCGCTTGCGGCGCGAAAAACAATTGCAAGGTGGCGTCCTGCAGGTAGCGGTGGCCATCGACCCGGCCGTTATTGCTGAAGATGGCCAGGAAACGGGCGAAGTCATGCGCCGAGCTGCGCAGCAGGCCGGCCGGCCAGTCCGGATAGCCGACGGGCGGCAGCACTTGCAGGCCCGGTTCCTTGTGCGCATACGGCTGGGCCACGACGGCGCGCCGCGGCAAGCCGGCCAAATTCCACGCCGTGCTGTCCATGCCCAGCGGTTCGAACAGGTGCTCGTGCGCAAAGGCGTCGAGGCCGTCGGGGTTCAAGCGGCCCACCAGATAGCCGAGCAGGGCGATGCCGACATTGCTGTAGCGCCATTCCGTGCCGGGCCGGGCGGCAAACGACACGTCCGCGTCATACCAGGCGCCGCCGCGCGACAGATAGCCCTTGACGAAGTCGCGCAGGGGCAATCGCGGGTCGCCCTGCACGGCAAAGGCCGTCGTCTTTTCGTACACGGCGTCGGAAATGCCCGAGGTGTGGCTGAGCAAGTGCCGAAAGGTGATGGGCACGTCGGGAAACTTCGGATGCATGAGCGGGAAGTCCAGATAGGCCGCCACCTTGTCGTCGAGCTGGAAGGCCCCCTGTTCCAGCAGCATCATGACGGCCGTGGCCGTGACGAGCTTGCTGACGGAGGCGACATGGAACACCGTGTTGGCATCGGCCTTTTTGCCGCCCTGGATGTCGGCCCAGCCATAGCCGCGCGCGAAAATGGTCTGTTCGCCGCGCACCACGGCCACGCTCATTCCCGGCGTTTCCGTGCGGGCCAGGCCGTCGCGCATGAAGCCGTCAAATTCCGTTTCCCACGCCAGCCTGGCCGGATCGGTGGCGCAGCCCGTTTGCAGCAGGGCCAGTGAGACGCCCAGTCCCAGCACACTTCGTCGTTTCATCGCTTCTCTCTTTTGCCATTTTTAATGATCTTAACAATATTTCTGCCCGCCATAGGGGCAATTGACAAAACATTGCTGTGTAGCAATGACAAAGGGGGATCGCCAGCGCTTGTTTGCACCCGTTATTTGCGCCAGTAGCGCACCAGCAGCGGTTTGACCGTCAGGCCGTGCGCGACGATGGACAGGATGACGACGACCAGGGTGACGTCGGCCAGCTCGCGCGCCAGGGGGCGCGGCAAGCCATGCGCGATGGCATAGCTGAGGTAGTACAGCGAACCGATGCCGCGCACGCCGAACCAGGCAGCCAGGCCCCGCAGGCGCACGCTGGTGCCCGAGGCCAGCAAGCCGAGCATCACGCTGGCCGGGCGCGCCACCAGCAGCAGGAACAGGGCCACGCTCCACGCCTGCCAGCTCCAGGCGGCGGCCGTGACGGCGCCGCCCAGCAGCAGCACCAGGGTCAGTTCGGACAGGCGTTCCAGGTGTTCCTTGAAGACGAGCGATTCGCCGCTGACGGTCAGCGGCACGTCGCTGTCGTGCGGTTTGGCGGCGGATACGGCGTGGGTGTCCTCGGCCTGCAGCAAGCCTTGCCGGTCTTTTGGCGCGCCGGCCAGCCGCAGTTCCGTCTGGCGCAAGGCCACGCCGGCAAAGAACACGGCCAAGAAGCCCCACGCGTGCAGCCACGTGGCCAGGCCATACACGAGGGCGATCAAGCCCAGCGCCGCCAGGTCGTCCAGCATGGCGTGCTTCGGTTCCTTGGCGCGCACCTGCCAGCCCAGCCAGGCCAGCAGCGCGCCGCCGGCCGCGCCCAGGGCGATGGCGCCCGCGCTGGCCCAGAGCAAGTCGCGCCACAGCCAGGTGGCGCCGTGCGGCCCCAGTTCATGCAGGCCCAGCAAGCCCAGGCCCAGCATGACGAAGGGAAAGCCGCTGCCATCGTTCATGCCCGCCTCGCTGGTCAGGATGAAGCGCAATTGCTCGCTGTCGCCCGCATGGCGCAGCTGCACGTCGGTGGCCAGCACGGGGTCGGTGGGCGCGAGGATGGCGCCCAGCAGCACGCCCGCGCCCAGGGGCAGGCCCAGCACCCAGTAGGCGAACGCGGCCACCAGGGCCACGGAAATGGCCATCGACAGCCACGCCAGGCGCAGCGAGGGCAGCCAGCGGGCCAGGCTGAACGGCACGGGCATCTTGACGCCGGCGGAAAACAGGGAGACGAGGACGGCGATTTCCGTCAGGGTTTCCAGCAGCGGCGCCTGCCGCACCAGGTCGAAGGAAAACAGGCCAAGGAACATGGGGCCCAGCAGCAGGCCCACGCCCAGGTAAGCCATGGCCGAAGTCAATGGCAGGCGCGCGATGCTGTCGGCGCCCAGGCCGCGCGCCAGCATCAGGCAGCCGATCAGGATGAACCAGGCGGTGGTGCTCATGCGCCTTATTCTAGCGGCGCGCGGGCCAGGGCAGCGCGCCGCAGGTTTTTTATGCTTTGTGCAGCGACACGCTGTCGTTCTGCGCCTGCATGCCATGCACTTCGATCGGGTCGTGCGTGGAGCGCAAGCGGGGCAGGCTGTGCGGATAATGGGTCGTGATAAAGGCCAGCATCTGCTCGCGCACGAGGCAGCGCAATTCAAACGCCGTGCCCGAATCTACAGCGCTGATCAGGAAACGCACGCGTACGGCCCGCTCGTTCGAATCCGTCGCCTGCACCGTGCAGACGCGGCCATCCCATTGCGTGGCGGATTCGCAGATGCGCGCCAGTTCCGCGCGCAGCGGTTCGAGCGGGATGCTGAAATCGAGCCACAGGAACACCGTGCCCAGCAGTGTGGACGAGCTGTGCGTCCAGTTCTCGAACGGATTTTCAATGAACCATTGCAGCGGCACGATCAGGCGCCGCTCGTCCCACACGCGCACGACCACATACGTGCCCTTGATTTCCTCGACCTTGCCCCATTCGCCATTGACGATCAGCACGTCATCGATGCGGATCGGTTGCGAAAACGCAATTTGCAGCCCAGCAATGAAATTGCCGAGCACGGGGCGGGCGGCGATACCGGCCACCAGGCCCGCCACACCGGCCGAGGCCAGCAGGCTGGCGCCGATCTGCCGCGCGCCGGGCAGGGTCAGCAGCACGAAGGCCAGGCCCAGGATGACCACGATGGCGTGCGCACTGCGCGTGAGCACGCGGGCCTGGGTGATCAGGCGGCGCGCGCGCAGGTTGTCGGCCACATCGACGGGATTGACTTCGGAAATCGTGATGGAGAGGGCCTGGATGCATTGCATGGCCAGCCAGGTCAGCGCGATGATCAGCGCCACGCTGGCCATGTGCGACATGGCAACGAGGCCCGGCGTGTCGTCGGGCGCGCCGGCCAGCACCATGCGCAGGCCGAAGACGATCACGCACAGCTGGCTGGCGCGGAAGGCCACGCGCGTGGCGTTGGTGGTGAACGGTCGGCCATTGGCCAGTCTTTTCAGCAAGCCGATGCCGGCCCGGTGCACGCCGATGGCGACCACGGTGACGAGCAGGGCGGAAACGAGCACGGTCAGCGCCGAGCGAAGCGGGCCTCCCATCAGCGAGTGGAACGTGCTGAGATCCATAGGCGAAAACTCCTTGTGTATTGGTGAAATGGATGTCGGAAGCGGGTATTTTACGGGCAGATGGCGTAACGGGGGCGTGCGTTGCCGTACGGATAAGACTTGCGTCAAGGTGGATACTGGACGAAATTGCTGCGCTGCGCCATGTCACGTTGACGTTTCAATATGGAAAGCAAACGGGCGTCGCCGCAGCGGAAACATAGTCATACTTGCCATGCTTTTTGTTTTTGCAAAGGAAAACGATGATAGTACGATCACTCCGAATGTCCTTGCGCTTCATCCTGCCACTGGCCCTGGTGCTGGGACTGTTTGCTTATATCGTAGTACCCCTGCTCGACAACATCACCCTGCGCTGGTATGTGCGCGATCTCGACAGCCGGGCGGAATTGCTCGCTGGAACCCTCCGGCCCTCGCTCACCGAATACCTGCCCGCGCAAGACGCCAGCCGCATCAGCGAACTGTTCCAGGGCGCCACGCGCGACGAACGCCTGATCGCCATCGGCTTTTGCGACAACGCGGGCCACTTGCTGTACCAATCCGCGCAATACCCCGCTTCCATCGGTTGCTGGAGCACGCCTCCCACCGGCGGCCTGTACAAATCCCTGGCGCAATTGCCCCAAGGCCAGGTCCACCTCAGCGAAACGCCCGTGATGCAGGATGCGTCCCAGCTGGGCCGCCTGGTGCTGGTGCAGGACATGAGCTTTGTCGAGCGCCGCAATACGGATACCAAACGTTTTATATTTGCTTTCCTGGCCGTGCTGGCCGTGCTGATTTCCCTGATGACCGTGTTCGTCGCGCACCTGAGCTGGCGCGGCTGGCTGGCGGCCGTCAAGGATATTTTACGGGGCGAGTTGCTGCCGAAGAGTAATGGCGCAGTGGCCGCTGCCGCACCCGCCGCCGCGCCCGCGCCACCGCCGGAAATGCAGCCGCTGATCGGCGACTTGCGCGAATTGCTGCAGGAATACCATTTGGAACGCCAGGGCGATAACGGCTGGTCGTCCGACTGGACGCCGGACAAGCTGCGCGCCTTGCTGGAAGCGGACTTGTCGGGCGACCAGGTGCTCGTCGTGTCGAACCGCGAGCCGTACATCCACACCAAAACGGAGACCGGTGTTGCGGTGCAGCGTCCCGCCAGCGGCCTGGTGACGGCCGTGGAAGCCGTGATGCGCGCCTGTTCCGGCACGTGGATCGCGCATGGCGCCGGTTCCGCCGACCGCGAGACGGTCGATAAACTCGACCACGTGCCCGTGCCGCCCGACAATCCCAGCTATACCTTGCGCCGCGTGTGGCTGACGGACGAGGAAGAGCAGGGCTATTATTATGGCTTCGCCAATGAAGGCATGTGGCCGCTGTGCCATATCGCCCACGTGCGCCCCGTGTTCCGCTCGTCCGACTGGGAGCAGTACGTGAAAGTCAACCGCCGCTTCGCCGACGCCGTGATCGCCGAAGCGAAGACGGACAACCCCGTCGTGCTGGTGCAGGATTACCATTTTGCCTTGCTGCCGCGCATGGTGCGCGAAGCCTTGCCGAAGGCGACGATTATCACCTTCTGGCATATCCCCTGGCCGAACTCGGAATCGTTCGGCATTTGCCCTTGGCGTGAAGAAATCCTCGACGGCTTGCTGGGCAGCACCATCCTCGGTTTCCACACGCCATTCCACCGCAAGAATTTCCTGGAAACGGTGGACCGCTACCTGGAAACCCGCATCGAACCCGAAGCGTCGACGATTTCCTACGGCGGCGAGATGACGCAGGTCGAGGATTATCCGATTTCCATCGCCTGGCCGGAAGACAATCCGGCGCAGCCCGACGTGGCCACGTGCCGCGCGCAAATCCGCAGCGAACTGGGCGTGGCGCCCGACCACTTGCTGGGCATCGGCGTGGATCGCCTCGACTACACCAAAGGCATCGTCGAGCGCTTCCAGGCGGTCGAGCGCATGCTGGAACAGCAGCCTGGCATGGTGGGCAATTTTACCTTCGTGCAAATTGCCGCCCCCAGCCGCGCTTCGCTCGATGAATATCAAAGTTTCGACGCCCGGGTGCGCAAGATGGTCGAGCGCATCAACCGCCGCTTCGGCAGCGGCAACTATGTGCCCATCCTGCTGAAAGCGGAGCACCATGGCCAGGACGATTTGCAGCGCTATTTCCGCGCTTCCGAAGTGTGTATGGTGACGAGCTTGCATGACGGCATGAACCTGGTGGCCAAGGAATTCATCGCCGCGCGCGACGACGAGCTGGGCGTGCTGGTGCTGAGCCAGTTCACTGGCGCCGCGCGCGAGCTGCACGAAGCGCTGATCATCAACCCCTACCACATCGAGCAGGGCGCCGAAGCCCTGTACCGCGCCCTCGTGATGCCGCCCGTGGAGCAGCGCGAACGCATGAAAAGCATGCGGGCGCGAGTCAAGCATTTCAATGTCTACCGCTGGGCGGGGCGCATGCTGCTGGACGCGGCCCGTTTGCGCCAGCGCGACAAGGTCATGACCAAGATCGACGCCCACAGCCGCATCAAGCGGCGCAAGGGGATCTGATGGACGATACACCTGACGATAGTGCGGCTTTGCTGCAGCTGCTGGGTGCGCCTGGCAGTGCCGTTTTCCTCGACTTTGACGGCACCCTGGTCGACCTGGCGCCCACGCCCGACGGCGTGCGCCTGGAAGGGGGCGTGGTCGAAGCGCTGGCGCTGCTGGCCGAGCGCCACGGCGGCGCGCTGGCCCTCATTTCCGGCCGTCCCATCGCCCAGATCGACGCCATGCTGGCGCCCTTGACCTTGCCGGTTGCCGGCGTGCACGGCGTGGAGCGGCGCGACGCCGATGGCGCGCTGCATGTGGCGGCCACGCCCGACGTCTCGCCCGTGCTGGCCCGCGCCCGGGCGCTGGCGGCGATATATCCCGGCTTGCTGGTGGAACACAAGCGCGGCGCCGTGGCCCTGCATTACCGGCTGGCGCCGGAACTCGAGCAATTGTGCGTACACGAAATGACGGCGGCCGTGCAAGCGTGCCCGGGGGTATTGCTGTTGCATGGCAAAATGGTCCTGGAAGCCAAGCCGGCCGCCACGGACAAGGGTGGCGCCATCGCCGCCTTCATGGTGGAGGCGCCATTCGCCGGCCGCCGTCCCGTGTTCGCGGGCGATGACACCACCGACGAGGCAGGCTTTGCCTTTGTACAACAAGCAGGCGGGCAGGGCGTGAAAGTGGGCAAGGGCCCCAGCGCCGCCACCCTGCGCCTGGCCAGCCCGGGCGCCTTGCGCACGGCGCTGCTGGCCGCGTCCGTATCCCCCTTCAAGGAGTAGCCGATGACCATATCCCCAGAACAAGCTTATGACGCCCCCGGCGGCGTGCCCGCGCAAGCGTCCCTCAACTGCGGCGTGGTGGGCAATTGCGCCTTCAGCGCGCTGATCGACCAGGCGGGGCAAGTCGTCTGGTCGTGCCTGCCCCGTTTCGATGGCGACCCGGTCTTCAACGGCTTGCTGGACGCCACGGAAAACGGCAGCGTGTGGGCCATCGACATTGAAAACTTTGCCCGCAGCGAGCAATTCTACGAGCCGAACACGGCCGTGCTGCGCACGCGGCTGTACGACACGCAAGGGCGCGGCGTGGAAATCACGGACTTCGCGCCCCGATTCCTCAGCCGCGACCGCATGTTCCGCCCGCTGATGCTGATCCGCCGCGTCCGGCCGCTCGACCACGCCGTGCGCATCCGTGTTCGCCTGCGCCCCCGCTACGACTGGGGCAAGCTGGCGCCGCAGATCACGCAGGGCAGCCACCACATCCGCTACGTGGGGCCGGAACAGACCTTGCGCCTGAACACCGATGTATCGCTCAACTATGTACTGAGCGAAACGTACTTCGTGCTGGGCGGCACGGCCAACTTCCTGCTGGGTCCCGATGAAACCCTGGCCGGCGGCATCGACGAGACGGCGCGCATCTTCGAAAAGGAAACCATCAACTATTGGCGCACCTACACGCGCCGCCTGGCCGTGCCGCTGGAATGGCAGGACGTGGTCATCCGCGCGGCCATCACCCTGAAACTGTCTTTATATGAAGACACGGGCGCCATCATCGCCGCCATGACCACCAGCATCCCGGAAGCGCCCGGCAGCAGCCGCAACTGGGATTACCGCTACTGCTGGCTGCGCGACGCCTTCTTTGTCGTGCGCGCGCTGAACAGCCTGTCGGAAGTGGGCACCATGGAAGAGTATTTGCGCTGGCTGACGAATATCGTCGCCCGCTCGAAAGGCGGGCACATCCAGCCCCTGTACGGCATCGGCCTGGAAGAGCAGTTGCCCGAATCCATGCTCGACCACTTGCCCGGCTACCGCGGCAATGGCCCCGTGCGCGTCGGCAACCAGGCGCAGGAACACTTCCAGCACGATGTCTACGGCAATATCGTCCTGGGCGCGGCGCAGGCGTTTCTTGACCATCGCTTGTTCCACCGGGCGGGAAAAGCCGAGTTCGCCGCGCTGGAAGCCGTGGGCGACCAGGCCTTCAAACTGCACGCGGAACCGGACGCGGGCATGTGGGAGCTGCGCACGCGCGCCAGGGTCCATACCTCGTCCATGCTGATGAGCTGGGCCGCCTGCGACCGCCTGGCCAAGGTCGCGCATAAACTGGGCTTGCCGGACCGCGCCGACCACTGGAACAGCCGCGCCGTGCTGATACGCGAGAGATTACTGCGCGAAGCGTGGAGCGAGGAGCGCCAGGCCTTCGCGGAAAGCCTGGGCGGGCGCGACCTCGACGCCTCCGTGCTGCTGATGGCGGAAGTCAACTTCATCGACCCCATGGATCCGCGTTTCATCGCGACAGTCGACGCGCTGGAAGCATCGCTGTGCGACGGCCCCTACATGCGCCGCTACGAAGCGCCCGACGACTTCGGCAAACCTGAAACGGCCTTCAACATCTGCACCTTCTGGCGCATCGACGCGCTGGCGCGCATCGGCAGGAAAGACGAAGCGCGCAAAATCTTCGAGACCATGCTGCTGGCGCGCAACCACCTGGGCTTGTTGTCGGAAGATACGCATCCCGTGACGGGCGAGATGTGGGGCAATTTCCCGCAGACGTATTCGATGGTGGGCCTCATCAACTGCGCCGTGCGCTTGTCAGCGCCTTGGGATAGCGCGGTTTAATCGTACCGTGTCATTCCGCGCCAGGTCATCACCCGCCTTGGTGCGCCAGAACACGAAATGCCGAATGGCATCTACACTGATCAATATGAAATATCGAGATGACGACCGAAAACGACATTTTAGCGACAATAAATGACAGCACTTTTCTTGAGACTATTTTCCAGAAAGAGACTGATTGGGATGCTGCATTGGACGACAGGGAATCTGCTGAGTTTGATGGCGCATGGTGTGCCAGCTACGAAAAAGTGAGCTCATCTTGTCCATCTGAAGGCGCCCAAGTGAAGGAGATCAGGGAGATCGCATTCAAGAAAGTGTATCAAGTCACTGAAAATTCCGACCTTGCTGGCTACGTGTCGGACGATATGGGCTTGATTGCGCAGGCATGCCAGAATAAAGTCGAGATCGACTTTATCGACAATCTCTGGAAAACCTATATGCGCGGAGAGTTTCCAACTTGAGTTGATACAGGCATGCTCGCGGCGCTCCTGCGACGCTATTTCAGTTGCCAGTTGCGCGCTCGCCACGTCCATACAATCGGCACTCCGCCGCCAGGGCCAGCAAATTCGGGTCGCGCTCGCGGCTGCTCAGCATCAGCAGGGTAATCTGCTGGTGCGAGCCGTAGCGCGCGTCCAGCGGCAGCAGTTCGATGCGCGAGCTGAAGGCGCGCACGCGGCCCGGCAGCAGGCTGTAGCCGATGCCGCCGCTGACCAGGTTGATCAGCGAGAAGATGTCGCCCACGCGCATGGCCGTGTCGGGCACGAATCCCGCCAGGTCGAACGCGTGGTTGAAGCTTTGCGAGGTGACGAAACCTTCGTTCAGGGTGACGAATTTATCGTTGCGCAGCTGCTGCAAGTCCACCGATGCGGCTCCCGCATACGGCGAGGCTAGCGGTGCGGCCAGGTAGATGTCGTCCTGGAACAGGGGCACGGCCACCAGGCCCGCATGCTGTTCGTCTTCCTGCACGCCGACGATGATGGCGTCCAAACGTCCATCGGCCAGGCTTTGCAGCAGTTCGCGGTTCGAGCCCAGCGTCAGGTCGATGTCGAGGCCGGGCCGGCGCAGTTTCAGGGCGATCACCAGTTGCGGGATGCAGTGCAGGGTCAGTGAATACAGCGAACCGATCTTCAGGCGCACGGGGTTGATGCCCGACATTTCGCGCACCTTGCGCACGCCTTCCTCGCACTCGGCCAGCGCGCGCCGCGCCGACTCGGCAAAGGTGTAGGCCGCATGCAGGGGGATCAGGCTGCGCCCCTCGCGCTTGAACAGGGGGCAGCGCAAGCCGTCTTCCAGCGAGTGCAGGGCGCGGTGCACGCTGACCGTGCTTTGGCCCAGCGCATCGGCCACCCTTGCCAGGTTGTTCAATTCCATAAAGCTGAGAAAAACCTCGAGCTTTTTCAGCGTGATTTCTTCGTTGATGGCCATGATCACCGTGATTATCGTGAGTTCATTAACTTCAGAGTAATGAACATGGTAGCAGGTTGATTGTCGCGGTTCCGTTTTCGCTCTATCGTCAGGCTTCGATAGCTCAATTCGGAGGCAAGATGTCAACCGCCACAGCAGCGCCAGGGCAGCGGCAAAAACAATGGGACACGCGGCGCACCGAGAAGCGCCGCCGCCTGGAAGCCGTGCGCCAGTACGCGAGCGGCCCCGTGCTGCAACAGGGCGACATGGTCGCCGTGCTGGAAGCCCTGCTTGCGCCGGGCGACCGCGTCGTCCTCGAAGGCAATAACCAGAAGCAGGCCGATTTCCTCGCCCGCATGTTGACCCAGGTCAACCCCGACAAGATCCACCATCTGCACCTGATCATGCCCAGCGTCAGCCTGCCCGAGCACCTGGACCTGTTCGAGCGGGGCATCGCCCGCAAGCTCGATTTCTCGTTTGCCGGCACGCAAAGCCTGCGCATCGCCCAGTTCCTGCAGGATGGCTTGCTCGAGGTGGGCGCCATCCACACCTACATCGAACTGTATGCGCGCCTGTTCGTCGACCTCACGCCCAACGTCGTCATGGTGGCCGGCTACATGGCCGACCGCCAGGGCAATCTGTATACGGGCCCCAGCACCGAGGACACGCCGACTTTGGTGGAATCGGCGGCCTTCCGCGACGGCATCGTCATCGCCCAGGTCAACCAGATCGTCGACGACGTCAGCGATTTACCCAGGGTCGACGTGCCTGGCTCGTGGATCGATTTCGTCGTGCAGTCCGATAAACCGTTCTTCATCGAACCGCTGTTTACCCGCGACCCGCGCGTGATCAAGCCCGTGCACGTGCTGATGGCCATGATGGCGATTCGCGGCGTGTACGAAAAACACCAGGTGCAGTCGCTGAATCACGGCATCGGCTTCAATACGGCCGCCATCGAGCTGATTTTGCCCACGTATGGAGAGCAGTTGGGCTTGAAAGGCAAGATTTGCCGCAACTGGGTGCTCAACCCCCATCCGACCCTGATCCCCGCCATTGAGACGGGCTGGGTCGAGAGCGTGCACTGCTTCGGCGCGGAACTGGGCATGGAAGGTTATGCGGCGGCCCGGCCCGACGTGTTCTTCACGGGCCGCGACGGTTCGATGCGCTCGAACCGCGCCCTGTGCCAGCTGGCGGGCCAGTACGCGGTCGACCTGTTCATCGGCGCCACCTTGCAGATGGATGGCCTGGGCAATTCGTCGACGGTGACGAATGGCCGCCTGGCCGGCTTCGGCGGCGCGCCCAACATGGGCCACGATCCGCATGGCCGGCGCCACCCGACACCGGCCTGGCTGGACCTGATCGAGACGGACGACCCGCTCGCGCGCGGCAAGAAGCTGGTGGTGCAGATGGTCGAAACGTTCCAGGATGGCGGCCAGCCGACGATCGTCGAATCGCTCGACGCCGTCGCAGTGGGCCAGGCCAGCGGCATGCCGCTGGCGCCCGTGATGATCTACGGTGACGATGTCACCCACGTGCTGACGGAAGAGGGCATCGCCTACCTGTACAAGGCCCGTTCGCTCGACGAGCGCAAGGCCATGCTGGCGGCGGTCGCCGGCGTCACGCCCATCGGCCTGCGCCACGACCCGAAGACGACGGCCAAGTTGCGCGCCGACGGCCTGATCGCGCTGCCCGAGGATATCGGTGTGCAGCGCGGCGCGGCGAACCGCTCGCTGCTGGCGGCGAAAAGCATCGCCGACCTGGTCGAATGGTCGGACGGCCTGTATCAACCCCCCGCCAAATTCAGGAGCTGGTAATGATTGCAATGAGCACAATGATGATAAGGCCAGTGCAGAGACGTTCTGCCGCGCTGGGACGGCAAGTGCGGCAGGCGCTGCTCGATGAAGTGACCTTGACGCCGAAACCGGGCCTGGTCGATTTGCGCAGCCGTGGCGCACACACGGACTTGAACTGGGCCCTGATGTGCCATTCGGCCTGCGTGCTGGAGCCCGTGTTTGCCGCCATGGCCGACGCTGGCGCGCAGAGTGAAGACGACGACCAGCTGCGCCAGCGCATCGGCGCCATCGGCCGCGATGGCGAGGCGCTGATGCTGGCGGCGACGGGCGGCGTGAACACGCACCGGGGCGCCATCTGGGCGCTGGGTCTCCTGGTGACGGCGGCGGCGCAGCAGGGCGCGCGCGGCGCATCGCTGGCGCCAACAGCCGTGGCGGCGCGGGCCGGTGCGCTGGCCCGTTTGCACGACCGCGGCGCGCCTGGCGCCACCGGCAACAAGGGCGAGCTGGCGTGCCGCCAGTACCAGGTCGATGGTGCGCGCGGCCAGGCCCGGGCAGGCTTTCCCCTGGTGACGGGCGCCGGATTGCCGGCCTTGCACGCCTCGCGGGCGCGCGGCGATAACGAAACGACGGCGCGCCTGAACGCCTTGCTGGCGATAGTGAGCCAGCTCGATGACACCTGCGTGCTGTCGCGCGGCGGCGAGGCGGCTTTGCTGGCATTGCAGGCAGGGGCGGCGCGGGTGCTGGCGGCCGGCGGCGCGGCCACGGCCGACGGTTCACAAGCGCTGCTGGCGCTGGAAGCGGTGGCGCTGGCGCGCGGCGTGTCGCCTGGCGGCGCGGCCGATCTGTTGGCGGCGACCCTGTTCCTCGACCGATTGACACAGGGAGAAGCGCATGGAAACGCGTGACTATACATTCCCGGCCGGGCAGCCGGCGTCTAGCCGCGCCCTGGCCGGCGTCGTCGGCTCGGGCGATCTGGAAGTGCTGCTGCAGCCAGGCGACGATGGCGTGACCCGCATCGTCGTCAACACCTCCGTCGATGGCAAGGGCGCCGTGTGGGATGCGCTCCTGCAGCGCGTATTCGGCGGCGAGCCGCTGCCGGCGGCGCGCATCGTCATCAACGATTGCGGCGCCACGCCGGGCGTGGTGCGCATGCGCATCGAGCAAGCCTACGAAGAATTGCAAGCGGGGAGGACGGCATGAGCACCTTGAAGGAATTGCTGGAGCGCGACAGCTTCATCGAACGCGGGGCGCGCAGCCGGGCCAGGGCCTTGCTGGACGCTGGCAGCATGCGCGAACTGCTCGATCCGTTCTGCGGCATCGCCTCGCCCTGGCTGCCGCAACAAGGCGTGACGGCCCAGGCGGATGACGGCGTGGTGGTGGCCAAGGGCCTGTTCGACGGCCAGCCGGCCGTGGTGCTGGCCATCGAAGGCGCCTACCAGGGCGGCAGCATGGGCGAAGTGGGCGGCGCGAAAATCGCCGGCGCGCTGGAACTGGCGGCGCGCGACAACCGCAACGGCATACCGACACGCGCCGTGATCCTGTTCGAGACGGGCGGCGTGCGCCTGCAGGAAGCCAACCTGGGCCTCGCTGCCATCGCCGACATCCATGCGGCGATTGTCGATCTGCGCCGCTACCAGCCCGTGATCGGGATCACGGCCGGCACCGTCGGCTGCTACGGCGGCATGTCGATCGCGGCAGGTCTGTGCAGTTACTTGATCGTCACGCGCGAGGCGCGCCTGGGGCTCAATGGTCCCGCCGTGATCGAGCAGGAAGCGGGCGTGGACGAATTCGACTCGCGCAACAAACCGTTCATCTGGAGCCTCACGGGCGGCGAGCAGCGTTTCCACAGCGGCCTGGCCGACGCCTATGTCGAGGACGATACGGCGCAGATGCGCGCCACAGTGGCCGCATTGTTCGCACGCGGCGTGCCGGCACAGCACCGCAGCAGTCAGGCAGATGATTTTCTCGCCCGCCTGGCGCAAGTGGACGCCGGGCCGCAAGCCACGCCGCAAGCCGTGCGCAGCATCTACAGCAAAGGAACCGCAGCATGAACGCCATCACCGAAACGAGCCGGGGCGCCGTCTGGCTGGCGGCACTCACGAATAACGCTGCGCCGCTGGACGGTTATCCGCCTTCCGTGCGCGTGGTCGACGCGCCGCTGGCCGTAGAAACTGCGCGCTACCTCGCCGTGCTGCCCGACCCGGACAACCGTTTTTCGCGCGCCCGCACCGGTGAAATCGGCCTGGTCGAGGCGTGGCAGCTGGCGCGCGCCGTGCGGCAGGTGGTGCTTGAAGACCGCGAGTTGGCCGTGAAGCGGCCCATCGTCGCCGTCATCGACGTGGCCAGCCAGGCGTATGGCCGGCGCGAGGAAGCGTACGGCATCCACCAGGCGCTGGCCGGCGCGGCGGGGGCGTATGCCGAGGCGCGCCTGGCCGGCCATCCCGTGATTGGCCTGATCGTCGGCAAGGCCATGTCGGGCGCCTTCCTCGCGCACGGCTACCAGGCCAACCGCCTGATCGCGCTCGACGATCCGCACGTGATGGTGCATGCGATGGGCAAGGCCTCGGCCGCCCGCATCACCCTGCGCACTGTGGCAGCACTGGAAGCGCTGGCCGCAAGCATCGCGCCGATGGCCTACGACATTGGCAACTACGCCACCCTGGGCTTGCTGTGGCAAACCTTGCAAGTGGCGCAGCCGGACGATCCGTCCCAGCTTGATCTGGCACAGGTGCAGGGCAGCCTGCAGGCGGCGCTGGCCGACATCCGCGCCGATCCGCAGCGCGACCTGTCCAGCCGCCTGGGCGCGCTGCACCGCCAGGCGTCGGCAAAAGTCAGGGAGGTGCTGGGGCAGCAGTGGTAAGTGAAACAACAGAGAAGACTTCAAGTCATTCCTATTCCTATAACGGAGACAAATCATGATCATTTACGGAACCGCACTGCTGGCCCTGTGCCATTTGCTCGGCATCTTCCTGGGCGACCTGCTCGGGCAGCTGATGGGCGTCAAGACCAACGTGGGCGGCGTGGGCATCGCCATGCTGCTATTGATCTGCGCCCGGCTCTACATGCAGCGCCGCGCAGGGCTGCCGCAGATGACGGAGCGGGGCGTCGAATACTGGGGCGCCATGTATATTCCCGTGGTGGTGGCGATGGCGGCGCAGCAGGACGTGGTGGCGGCCTTGCGCGGCGGCCCGGTGGCCGTGCTGGCCGCCATCGGTTCCGTGCTCGTTTGCGGCGCCGTGATTTCTCTGATGAACAGGATGGAAAACCCCGCCGCCGAAGCCGACCCGATGTTGATCAAGGAGCACCGTCATGCTTGAACTCTTTGAAAAAGCCGCCATCCACAACGGCCTGGTGACGGCATTCGCCTTTGTCGGCCTGATCATGCTGCTGTCGGTGGCGCTGTCGAAGTATCTGACCCTGGGCCGCGTGCACGGTTCGGCGATTGCCATCGTGATCGGCCTGGGCCTCGCTTACTGGGGCGGCGTGCATAGCGGCGGCCACAAGGGACTGGCCGATTTGTCGCTGTTCGGCGGCATCGGCCTGATGGGCGGCGCCATGCTGCGCGATTTTGCCATCGTCGCCACGGCCTTCGAAGTGCAGGCGACTGAGGCGCGCAAGGCGGGCCTGATCGGTGTCGTGGCGCTGATGCTGGGCGTGGTGCTGCCATTTCTCGTCGGCGCCGGCGTCGCGTACGCGTTTGGCTATTCGGACGCCGTCAGCATGACCACCATCGGGGCCGGCGCCGTCACGTACATCGTCGGCCCCGTCACGGGTGCGGCCATCGGCGCCAGTTCCGACGTCATGGCCCTGAGCATCGCGGCGGGCCTCATCAAGGCCATCCTGGTGATGGTCGGCACGCCGGCCGCAGCGCGTTTCCTGCGCCTGAAAACGCCGCGTTCGGCCATGGTCTTCGGCGGCCTGGCCGGCACTGTCAGCGGCGTCTCGGCGGGCCTTGCCGCCACCGACCGCAAATTGGTGCCGTATGGCGCGCTGGTGGCCACGTTTCATACGGGCCTGGGCTGCTTGCTGGGTCCATCGTTGCTGTTCTTTGCCGTCAAGGCGGTGGTGGCCTGATGGACGCCTGGCGCGCGCATGATTTGCTGTGGCTGGACGGCTTGCCGGACGACGCATCCTTGCCCGCCTGGGCCGACGTCGCCTGGCTGCAGACCGCACCGGTGGTGCTGCGGCGCGCCAGCTGCTCGCCCGGGCGCATCCCCGTGGGCTTGCGCGGCATGCTGCGCAGCGAGCGGCATGCGTGCGAAGTGGATGCCGCCGCCGTCGTGCGCCGCGTGACACCGGAAATGCTGGCGCATGCGCCAGTGGCGGATTTTTCCTGCGCCGCGCTGGACGCGTTGCGGCAAGTCGCGCCGCTGCTCGACGCCACAGGCTGGGCCTGGGGTCCAACGGGCGGCGTGGGATTTGCGCTGGCCAGCAGCTTGCCCGTGCTGCGCGCCGACAGCGACCTCGATCTCTTGCTGCGCATCGCCGCGCCGCCGGACGCCGACCAGGCCGAGGCCCTGCGCGCCATCGCGGCGACCGTCACGGCATGCCGGCTGGATCTGCAGATCGACACGGGCATGGGCGGCTTTGCGTATGCCGAGTGGGCGGCGGGGCGGGCCAAGGTCTTGCTGAAAACGGATCGTGGTCCCGTGCTGACGGCCACGCCATGGGAGCTGACATGAGCGTCTTGTTTACATTTCCCGGCCAGGGCGCCCAGACTCCGGGCATGCTGCATGCGCTGCCCGGCGATGCGGCCGTGGCGGCGGTTCTGGCCGAAGCGGCGGACGTGCTGGGTCACGATCCCTTGGCGTTGGACACGGCTGCCGCGCTGGCGTCGACGCGGGCCGTGCAACTGTGTTTGCTGATCGCGGGCGTGGCCATGGCGCGCTCCTTGGGGGCGCGCGGCGCGCTGCCGGCCATGGTGGCCGGCTTTTCCATCGGAGAGTATGCGGCGGCCGTCGTCGCCGGCGCGCTCGATTTCACCGATGCCGTGCGCCTGGTGGCGCGGCGCGGCGAGTTGATGGAGCAGGCGTATCCCGCCGGTTACGGCATGGCGGCCATCATCGGGCTTGATCTTGCGCAGCTGGAACCCTTGCTGGCGCAAGTGCATGGCGCGGCCACGCCCGTGTATGTCGCCAACCTGAACGCGCCGCGCCAGATCGCCATTGCCGGCAGCGAAGCCGCCTTGCACGCTGTGATGGCGCTGGCCCTGGCGCATGGCGCCAGCAAGACCAGGCGCCTGGCCGTCAGCGTGCCGTCGCATTGCCCGTTGATGGCGGCTGCCGCGGGCGACATGGCTGCCGCCTTCGATGGTGTGGTCGTGCGCCGGCCATCGCTCGTCTACCTGAGCAGCAGCGCGGCGCGCGCGCTGTTCGACCCGGCCCGCATCCGCGACAGCCTGACCGCCAACATGGCGCAGCGCGTGCAGTGGAGCGCTACCGTGCGCCTGGCGTGGGAGCGGGGCGCACGGCTGGCAGTGGAAATGCCGCCCGGCAGCGTCCTGACGCGGCTGACGGCGCCCGACTTCACGGACGGCGTGGCCATCTGCTGCGATGGCAACCGGGGCGACAGCCTGCTGGCGCTGGTGGGCAGGGAGCGCGGTGGTACCGTGCTTTAAAGCTTGGCGCTCAACCCAATCTGGAAACCCCTGCCCGGCAAGGGCGCGATGTATTTCAGTGGAGAATTGTGCGGCCGGGCATCGTCATCGAGCAGGTTGGTGCCGCTGATGAACACTTCGATGCCTGCGAACGGCGAATTCGGCACCTGCAGTGCGCGGCTCACCTGGAAGTTCACCATGGTGTAGCCGTCGAGTGGCACTTCCTCGCTGACGCTTTTGCCCAGATACTTCTGCTTGTCGTACCAGGTGCTGGACAGCCGGGTCTTCCAGCCCTTGTTTTCCCACAGCACGTTGGCGCCATAGCGGTTGGTGGGCATGTTGGGCAGATAGGCGCCGTCGTTGTGCGCGCGCAGCTTGTCGGGATTGTCCGCCTTGCTCTTGACCAGGTCGGCAAATGCGGAGAGGTTCAGCTTGCCGTAGCTGCCGAGCTGGATGACCTGGGAGGCATCGATCTCGAATCCCCTGACCGTCGTATCGGTCTGCTTCCAATATTTCAAGGGCAAGCGATTGGCCATCTGCGCTCCCGAATGGCCAAGGTAGAGATAGTTTTCGTACTTCATGACGTAGCCCGTTGCGGACAGCTGGAAGCCGCGATTGGCGAATAAGCCCGTAAGCTCGGTATTCCGCGCGCGCTCGGCCTTCAGGTCCTGGTTGCCTTCTTCCTGCGTCATGATCGAATAGTGACGGTTGCTCGCATACAACTCATTGACGTCGGGTGCTCTTTCCGAGGCGGCATAGCGCAGCTTTGCACCGAACAGCTGGCCCAGCTTGGCCGAGGCCCCCAGGCTATAGCTGTTCAGGCTGAACGACTTGTCCTCGAGTTTGGAATTGCTGGCATTCCTCGACGTCTTGAAGCCGCTCTTGCGGATCTCGTGATCGACTTTTTCATGGCGAAAACCGGCATCGAAGGTGGCCCAGTCGAAGTCCAGCCTTTCCTTCAGGAACAGTGCGCGGCTGGCCGTGCTCGCATCGGGCAGGTACAGTTGAGGTCCGCTACCGGCGATTTCCCGGGATTGATGGCTCAAGCCAAGCAAGCCGCTCAATGGGCCCGCGCGCCGGTGCGCCAGCAGCAGTTCGGCCTGATTGGTGTCGAACTGGTAATCGTTCGCCTTGGCCGCACCGAGACGTTCTCCCGACGTATTGTTCAGGCGGGATACGCGCAGCTGCGCGCTTTCCATATACGCGACGGGGTCGAGCAGCTTCGCTTCCAGCGCATATTTATCCTGGCTGATCACGACGCCGACGGGCAGTCCCTCGTCATAGTTCGCGCCGAACGACTTGTTTTCCATGGAAAAGCCCGGCACGCCATACTCGCTATTCTTGGTGTCGAGGCTGACGGCCACGTAGCCGCGATCGAAAAAGTAGGTGCTGCCGACGGCAAAGTGGGAATTGCTGGCATGGCTGTTGCCCAGGGTGCCGTGGTAGTCGGGAGTCACGTCCTTGTTGATCTTGTTCTGCACTGTCTTGGGCGTACCGGGCACGTAAGCGGGGTTGGCCGGATTGACGTAGGTCTTGCGCTGCCAGACGGAGGTCGGCTGATTCGTATAGAAGGAAAAATCACCATCGGCCCAGTCCGGATTTTCCTTCATGAACTGGTCGATAAACGGTTGCGACGCCTTGTTGTAGACTTGCTGGACCCTCGCTTCTTTCTGGCAACTGTCGGCCAGAAAGGTATTCACGCCGCCGCTCGAAGGGAATAGCTGGCTGTTGCACACGCCGGCCTTGCTGTTGCCCGGAATATCGTAGTGTCCGATCTTCTGGAAGGACATCTGCAGGTTGGTCGAGAAGCGCTTCCCATCGTTGAAGTTCATGCGCAAGCCCTGGGCGTCGGCATCGTTGAAGCCCTTGCGCAAGACGAATTCCAGGTCTTTCTCCTTGCTCTCCATCTTCCTGGAAATGAGGCCGGAATCGACATCGACGCTGCCGCCAATCGCATTGCCGCCAAAACGCACGCTATCGGACGATTTGTTGACGGTCACGCTGCGCGCAAACAGGGGATCGAACGGGATGTTGATGTCGCCGCTGAGCGCATTCATGCCGAGGATGGACTGGCCATCTTCGAGTATCTGCACGCGGCTGCCGCTCAGGCTGCGTATCACCGGTGCGCCCGCATTCGGCCCGAAGGCGCTGCTTTGTACGCCAGAGACATGCTCGAGCATGTTGCCCAAGGTCCTGTTCTGGGCTTGCGTATTCTCGACCAGAACGACGCTGTCGATGCTTGCAGGCTTGTCTGCCCGGACCTTGATGGTCTGCAAGGTGACGTCGTCGGCCGCGTAAGCGAGCGGGGCAGTGGACAGCATGGCGGCTGCGAATACGTGATGGCGCATAAGACTCTCTAAAAAGACGGAATGGGTGCTGGCGCTGGACGCAGGCGCAGCGCGAAGGTATAGATGCAATTGAGTTGCAATAATATCTTGCGCCTAACGCTATTGCAAGTAAACTGCATTTGATAGGAGGAAAGCGCAGCGCGGACAGCCGGCATGAGCCGGCTACCGTCTAGCAAAGTGCGGAGGTGGGGTGGCCGCTATTATTAGTTGCGCGGTGCGCGTGTGCGGCGAAGGCTGAATGCGTCCGCCTGCGCCGTGATGGGGGGGCTGCTTCAGGTAAGCTTCAATGGCTTCTCGTCTGCAGCCGGCGCGCGCGCCGTTTGCGTTCCCAGATGACGATGCCCGTCACCGACAGCATGGCCACCATCACGCCCATGAAGGACATCATGATGCGGCCTGGCAGGCCGAGGATGCGGCCCGAGTGCAGGGGGAATTGCAGTTGCACGAAGACGTCGGCCGCCGTGCCTTCCCATGGCTTGTGCTGGCCGATGATGCTGCCGTCCATGCCGTCGACGTACAGGTTCGACAGGCCCATGCCGGCCGCGCCGAATTCGTCGGCCGGGTCGAAGAAGGAGACGTTGTAGAACGAGTAATTGCCGCCATAATAAATGCCGCCGATGGGCGCCGTGATGCCACGCTGCACGGCCTGCTTTTTGGCGATGTCCACCGCTTGCTCGAAACCGATCACGGGCGTGATGTAGGTGCCGTACGGTGCCGGCGTTTGCGTTTCGTACGGTCCCGGCGTGGTGGTGGAGACGAGCGACATGACGGGATAAAACACTTCGCGGTACAGGTTCAGCGAGAACGAGGTAAACGCGACAACAATAATGACGGCCCACACCCACAGGCCGCCCGCGCGGTGCAGATCGAAATTGAGCTTGTAGCCGCCGGCCGCCCAGCGCACCACCCACGACGGTTTCCACCGCTGCCACCAGCTGGCGGCGTCGCGGTGGCGCGGCGTTTCGTCTTGCGCGCGCGGGCGCAAACGGCGCGGCGTGGTCAGGTAAAACGCCACCATGCTGTCGAGCAGCCAGATTAGGGCAACCGTCCCCATCAGCCAGTAACCCCAGCGGTCCGTACCCCAGAAGGCGGGCACGTGCAGGCTGTAGTGCAAGTGGCGCAAGAACGGCATCAGGCTGCGGCGCGACAGGGAAATGGCCGTCGAATCGCGCGTGCCCGTGATCTGCGCCGTGACGGGGTCGATGTAGACGGTGTTGTAGTCGAGCACGAACGGCTTGTTCGTGGCCGGGTCGGTCAATGGCCGCACCATGAAGGCGCCCGCATGGCCTTCTTCCAGGCCCAGGGTCATGTAATTGACTTCCACGCGCGTGTCGGCGGCGGCGACTTTTTGCGCCAGCACGAACGGCGGCTGCAGGGGACCGCGGCCCGGCGTGTCCATGATGTCGGCGTTGAGCCACTCGTCCAGTTCGTGGTCCCACGACGTGACGGCGCCCGTGAGGCCAGCAACGATGAGGAAGAGGGCGATGGTGAGACCGGCCCAGCGGTGTATGACAGTCCAGAAAGCGCGCATGCGGTACAAACCTTCAACATGAAACCGGCTTGTTGCCGCCAGCAGGCGCCACCGGGGCGCACAGGGCCAGGCACAAGCCTGGCATTTTGATAATGGGAATCGTTCTCATTATCCGCCGTGATGTGGCGTTTGTCCAGCGCCAATGGTGTTGCCCAATGTTAAATAGCGCATGCTAAGATGCTAGCAAGAAGTTAATATACATTCCACATGGAAATATTCAAGGCTGAAGCGGTATGCGCATAGAAGACCGGAACAATGTCCGCATTCGCGAATGCAGCGCCGTGCCGCCAAGGCACGCGGCAGCCACCATGGTGTTCATGCATGGCTTTGGCTGCGATCAAACCATGTGGCGCTACCTGGAGCCGCTGTTTCGCCCCCACTACCGCACCGTGCTGTTCGACCTGGTCGGCAGCGGCGCTTCGGACCTGGACGCCTATGATTTCGAAAGCTACGCGCGGCTCGACGCGCATGGCGCCGATTTGCGCCGGGTCATCCATGCCGTTGGCGGCGGCCCCGTGATTTGCGTGGGCCATTCCGTCAGCGCCATGAGCGCCTTGCTGGCGACCATTGCCGAGCCGGAGCTGTTTGCCGCGCAAGTCATGCTGGCGCCGTCGCCGTGCTATGTCGACGATGCGGCGGCCGGCTACCGTGGCGGCTTCAGCCGTGCCGATATCGACGACTTGCTCGATGCCATGGACAGCAATTACCTGGGCTGGTCCGCCGGCATGGCGCCTGCCATCATGGGCGCGCCCGGCCAGCCGGCGCTGGGGCAAGACCTGGTGAGCAGCTTTTGCCGCACGGATCCCGTCATCGCCCGGCATTTCGCGCAAGCCACTTTTTTGTCCGACCACCGCGCCGTCTTGCCGCACAACAGCACGCCGGCCCTGATCGTGCAATGCAGTGACGACTTCATCGCGCCGCCGTTTGTGGGCGACTACCTGCGCGAGATGCTGCCGCACAGCCGCCTGCACGTAGTCGACAATGTCGGCCATTGCCCGCACATGAGCGCGCCCGATGCCAGCTACCGCGCCGTCCGCCACTTTCTCGACGGCCTGCACCTGTAATGCGCGACACGATGCCTTCCTTGCCTGATACCACTACCTTGTTCCAGCACGCGGCTTGCGGCTTGCTGCTGTGCACGGCCGACGGTACCATCGTGCAGGCGAACGCCACGTTTTGCGGCTGGCTCGGCTATGGCGCCGAAGAATTGATCGGGAAAAAGAAGTTGCAGGACTTGCTGACCATCGGCGGGCGCGTGTTTCACCAGACGCACTGGCTGCCGTTGATGCAGGTGCAGGGCAGCGTATCGGAAATATTGCTCGACATGCGCCAGCGCCAAGGGCAATCCATCCCCATGCTGTTCAACGCCGTGCGCCGCGTGCATGACGGCGTTCGCTATGACGAGATCGCCGCCTTTGTCGCCAGCGACCGGCGCAAGTACGAACAGCAGCTGCAACTGGCGCGCAAGGAGGCGGGCGAACTCAACGAGCAGCTGGCGGCCGCCGACCGGCGCAAGGACGAATTCCTGGCCACCCTGGCGCACGAACTGCGCAATCCGCTGGCGCCCATGCGCAATGTGCTGGAAGTGTTGCGCCTGGCGCAGCTGGATGACCCGCAGCTGTGCTGGGCGCGCGACGTGCTGGGCCGGCAGGTGGGCCACATGACGCACCTGGTCGACGATTTGATGGAAGTGTCGCGCATCACGCAAGGCCGTCTGGAACTGCGCCGCGCCAGCGTGGAACTGGCGCCCGTAGTGGAGGCCGCCCTGCACAGCGTGGCGGAGCTGGCGGCGCAATCGGGCCACAAGGTGCTCGTGGAGCAATGGCCGCAAGCTGTCTGGCTCGACGCCGACGCCACGCGCCTGGGGCAGATGATCGGCAACCTGCTGACCAACGCCGTCAAGTACACGCCCGCCAACGGCATCATCGGGCTGGACGTGGCATGCACGGAAAACGACGTACACATTACCGTGCGCGATTCGGGCATCGGCATCGCGCCCGAGCATCTGGACAAGGTATTTGACCTGTTTTCGCAGCTGGAGCCGGCCCTGTCGCGGGCCCAGGGCGGGCTGGGCATCGGCCTGTCGCTGGTGCGCGGCCTAGCCGAATTGCATGGCGGCAGCATCAGCGCGCACAGCGACGGCGTCGGGCAGGGCAGCACCTTTACATTGCGTCTGCCGCTGCCGGCCGTGCCTTTGCTGGCGCCGCCCGAATCCAACCGCCGCTTGCTGGCCGGCACGCGCGAGGGCAAGGTGCTGGTCATCGACGACAGCGCCGACGCGGCCGAAAGCCTGGCGCTGGCGCTCGACATCCTCGGCTATGACGTGCGCACGGCCTACGATGGTCCGGCCGGCATGGCGGCGGCGCAAGTTTTCATGCCGCAAGTGATCCTGCTCGATATCGGCTTGCCGCACATGAATGGCTACGACGTGGCGCGGCTGTTGCGTAGTGAACCCTGCGGCAAGGACGCCATCCTCGTGGCCGTCACGGGCTGGGGCCAGGACAAGGATCGCCAGATGGCATCCGATGCGGGCTTCGATTTGCACCTGACCAAGCCCGTGGATTTTTACGAGCTCGATGCAGTGCTGCAAAAGATGCTGCAAACGAGCTGAGTTGCCGCAGGGCCGTCCGGTCCGCATGCGGCAGCCATTGCCTGCGCCTGTTCGCCTCCCCATCATCTATTTCCGTTGGAATACCTCACTTGTTTGCGGTAAATCAAACACGGAATACCAATACTCAATTCATAAAAAATTTCATTTAAAAATTAAATGTTATTAATGGATAGATTCTGATTATTATTAAAAATAATTTGACTTGAAAAAATAATTAAAATATCCTCTCATCGTGGTTGCGATAATGCGGGTCAAAAAATATTATTGATCATCAAGCGCACGATATTATTGATAGATTTGGTGATTTATTGATATATTCTGTGTATTTTAATTGATACATTTCGCGTATTTTTATGCGCCAGTGATGAATTCCGATTGCGTGCGAAGCGCTGCCGGTAATTTGACTGGATCTTCGTTATTTCATCGCACAAAGGATAGTTGTAATGTTTAATTCCATTCCAAATAGGGGTAAATCCATGGCAACAATTAACGTACTGGTGGCGGTCAATGTCGGTCAGGCAGTGGCGCAAAAAAATCTGAGCAAGTATGTCTTCATGGTCGACACGACGGGCTACTCGGGCAACGGCAACGAAGGCGGCAATGAACTGGTGACCACCTGCCAGAACGGCGACACCATCGTCTGGAACGTCGAATCGCTGGACCCGGCCGAGCAGGTTTCCATTCACAGCTTCGGTGGCACCGCCATCAGCAATGGCATGATTAATCCGGCGCCTTATCCGCAATACAGCAACACCGTATGGGGCGGCCGCGTGAATGCCAAAGGCAGCAATGTGCAATATACGATGACCTTGTTGCTGGCGGGTAATACGCTGCTGACCTTCGATCCGTTCATCGTGGCGTCGAATCCGCAATAAGCGATGTGATGGCCATGTTCGCACCTTGCGCGCATGGCCATTTTGTTTTGATGTTTCTTTAAAAGAATATTTTCCTGATTCCCTGGATTGTTAATTGATTCATTGGTTTCCTTGCTCTGATTAAATGCTCCGCTGCGCGGCAGTATAATTAATTGTTTCCTCTCTCGCTTATCGAAACGAGTCCCCGGTCTTTTCAATCGTTATTCCCTGCGCGTGTTTTTTTCTGCCCGTCGTATAATGTGGCCGCGGCAACCATCCTTCTTGGTGCCGGACACCGTTTATGGCAACGACGCGCTTGCGAAGAATAAATAATGGAACAATTGACGGAACTTGAGCTGGAATGCTTCCGGCTGCGCCATGGCGATGGCCGGGCGGACCGCTGCGTGGACTGGGCCGTGGAGCGCTTGCGCCTGGATCAGGAGGGCGACGACCTGAATATCGTGCTGCTGGCCAGCGCCCGGGGCGTTGACGAGGTGCTACCCTTGACCGAGGCCATCATCGGACGCTACCGCGGCGACACGCGCCTGGAGGAACAATTCCTCGCTGGCAAATACATCGTCGAACTGCGCGCCGCCTATCTGGCAGGCCGGGAAAGCGTGCAGTCGCTCGACGCCAAACTGACACGCCTGTATCTTGCGCTCGATTATCCCGACTGGCTGGTCATGCTGAGCCGCAATTGCGAATACGCGCTCGACGTGCCCGATTTTCAGCAGCCGTTTGAGCTGGAATTCGACTACATCGCAAGCTTGTGGGCAGAAGCGGGCGATGTCGGCGCCTTTGAACGGCTGTATGACCGCGAGAGGTCGGACCGGCAGGGCGTGCCTTGCTGAACGAAGCTTGAGCTCATCAATATTCAGCCCTACTGATACATGCCTGATGCATGACTTGATTACATGAAGAAAATCGATATTTTTGTCTGTTCCGACGCCGGGATGCGCGCCTGTGCCAGCTGGGAAGATGCCTTCGATGCGTTTCCCGTCACCGGCATCACCTTGCCAGGGGAACTCGATTTTGCATCGCTGGGTCAATTGCTGACCCAGTCGGCAGAGCCGGTGCTGCGGCCCCTGCGGATCGAGGGGCGCGACATTCACGTATTCAATGATGCGATTGCGCAAGCGATAGGCCGGATGGCGGATGACGACTTGCTGGCGCTTGCCGTGGCATGGTCCAGAACGGCGCCATGGGCGGATCTGGATGCCCAGCCATGCGACCTGGCCGGATTGTTGATGGAATTGAAATCAAACTGGCATCGGTCCGCCACGCCGGACAAGGCGCTGTTTGCGTGGGTGGACGCTTAAGGCCGCAGGGCGCTGACGCGCCAGGGGCCGCCTGCTTATGCCATCAAGCCGGCTGCGCGCCGCCCACATTGCGGCTGCGGTTTTCCACCAGCACGGAAATGCCGAGCACGACGATGCCGCCGCAGGCCAGCATGGCGCCGACCCAGCCCGTCGAACGCAAGCCCATGCCCATGGCGATGGCGATGCCGCCGGCCCAGGCGCCCAGCGCGTTGGCGATGTTGAAGGCGGAATGGTTGAGGGCGGCGGCCACGGTTTGCGCGTCGCCGGCCACGTCCATCAAGCGCGTCTGTACGGCGGGAGCAACGGCGATGCCGGCGCCGATGGCGAACAGATTGATGGCCGTCAGCCAGACATTGCTGCTGGTGTAGGTAAATGCGGCCAGGGCGGCCACGTTCCACAGCAGCACGCCAAAGATCGTCCACAGGCGCGAGCGGTCGGCCAGCCAGCCGCCGATCAGATTACCCACCGTCATGCCGACGCCAATAATGGCCAGCAAGATGGAAATGACCAGGGGCGACACTTTCGTGATTTCCAGCAAGGTTGGCGTGATGAACGTGTAGACGGCGAACATGCCGCCGAAGCCGATCGCCACCATCAGCAGGGTCAGCCACACTTGCAGGCGGCGGAACACGCCCAGTTCGCGGCGCGGGCTGGAATCGCCGGCAGCGACCATCGGCACGAAGATGCGCACCATCAGCATGGTCAGCAAGCCCAGCGCGGCGACCAGCAAAAAGGCCGAGCGCCAGCCGAGGGTCTGGCCGATATACGTGGCCAGCGGCACGCCAAAGATATTCGCCACGGTCAAGCCCATCAGGACACGGGCGACAGCCTGGCCCCGCTTGTCCGGTTCGGCCAGCGCGGCCGCCACCAGCGCCGCCACGCCGAAATAGGCGCCATGCGGGATGCCAGCCACGAAACGCGCCACGACCAGCAAGCCATAATTAGGGGCGATAGCGCTGAGCAAGTTGCCGCCAGCGAACATCAGCATCAGACAGATCAGCATCAGCCGGCGCGGCATGCGGGCCAGGAAGATCGTGATCAGGGGCGCGCCGACGACCACGCCCAGCGCATAGGCGCTGATCATGTGGCTCATCTGCGGCAAGGTCGTGCCCAGGTCGTCGGCCACCACGGGCAGGATGCTCATGGAGGCGAATTCGCCCGTGCCGATGGCGAGGCCGCCGATGGCCAGGGCCAGGTCGGCATAGCCGGCGCCAAAAGGCGCGGTGACGCGCGGAATCAGGGGATCTACGGAGGCGTGCATGTTCTTGTTGGTTGGGTAAAGAATGACAGGGTGGAGTGGTGCGTTGTGGCCCGGCCGGAAGTGGCAATGCGCCACCAGAGTCGACGGCTGGCCGGTATTTTCGGGCGATAGGAACTGCCCAAGGACAACATTGTAAAAGATTCGGGCAAGCTCTGCTGGGCGATGGCTAAAATCTGCTGCACCGCACACAACCGCACTTGCGCTTGTTGTTAACGATAACACGGAATCTGCGCGATTCCGCCACAGGGCAGACGAAGAAAAGCTGGCTGTGGCGGAAATGGTCTTCGCAGCGCTTTACTTCGCTAATGATTGCTGCAACGCTTCCAGTCCCGCCACATAAATGCCGTGGAACAGCTCCGTCACATCCTGTTCGCTGACCCCGACAGGCGTAAAGCGGCCGGACCAGGTGACCCGCGCGCCAGCGCTATCCGCCAGCGGCTCGACTTGCAGGGTCGACAGGTAGTCGCTGGCAGGAAACGGCGCCTGCAGAATGGAATAGCTGTAACTGCGCGCCGCGTTGTCGTACGCTTCCAGCTGCTCGACGATGACGTCGCCGGCCGGGGTGGCCAGGTGGCGGATGCGGCCCCCGTCGCTGAGCGTGCTGCTGGGAATATACGGCAGCCAGTCGGGCAGCGAATTGAAGCCGCCGATCAGTTGCCACACTTGCGCCGGCGTGGCGGCGATGTCGATGGAAGTCGTGGTATGTGCCATGATGGTATTCCTTTATATATTAGTTGGTGCCAGTTGGCAGCGGCGCGAATGCCGACACCAGTTGTTCGGCGCGCATGTCTTGCCAGAAGGCGGCGGGGATGACGCTGTTCAATGCTTGCTGGTCTTCGGCCAGGCGTTCTGGACGGCTGGCGCCGGGGATCACGGCAGCCACGGCCGGATTGGCCAGCGAGAATTGCAGGGCGGCCGCCTTCACGCTGACGCCGTGGCGCGCGGCAATCGCCTTGATGCGTTCCACCTTGGCAATGATCTCGGGCGACGCCTTCTGGTATTCGAAATGCGCGCCACCGGCCAGGATGCCCGAGCTGTAGGGGCCGCCCACGACGATGTCGACGTTTTGTCTTGCCGCGGCTGGCATCAATCGCTGCAGCGCACGCTCATGGTCGAGCAGGGTGTAGCGGCCGGCCAGCAGGAAGGCGTCCGGCTGGGCTTCGGCCAGGTCCAGGGTCAGTTCCAGCGGTTCCACCTTGTTGACGCCCACGCCCCATGCCTTGATCACGCCTTCTTCGCGCAAGCGGGTCAGTACGCGGAAGGCGCCCGTGCGGGCGATCTCGAACTGCGCCAGCCAGTTGTCGCCGTGGAAATCCTGGGCGATGTCGTGTACCCAGACGATGTCGAGGCGGTCCGTATCCAGGCGTTTGAGGCTGTCTTCGATTGAGCGCAGGGTGGCGTCGGCCGAATAGTCATCGACGATTCTGTTCTTGCGGCCAAATTCGAACAAGCCGCCTTTTTCGCCCAGTTCGCGGGCGGCCGGGTCTTCCAGTTCATCAAGGATGAGGCGGCCGACCTTGGTGCTGAGCACGTAATCGTCGCGGCGGCGCTGCTTCAGGGCGGCGCCCAGGCGCAGCTCGGCCAGGCCGGCGCCGTAGAACGGAGCCGTATCGAAGTAGCGGATGCCCGATTCCCAGGCCGCGTCGACCGTTGCCCGCGCTTCCTCTTCGGGAATGTTGCGGAACATATTGCCCAGCGGCGCCGTGCCGAAACCCAGTTTGCCTGTCAGTAAGTGTTTGATACTCATGATGTTTTCCTTCAATGTGTGGATCAGTGAAGACAGAATAGCTGGACAAGTTAAGCCTGTCCAAGACATAATTGGCGCAACTTGAGTCCTGAAAGGTCTGATATGCTGGACATCCGCCAATTGCAATACTTCATCGCCGTCGCCGAGGAAGAACACGTGGGGCGCGCCGCCGAGCGCCTGCACATTTCCCAATCACCGCTGAGCCGGCAAATCGCCCAGCTCGAAGACAGGCTGGGCCTGACCCTGTTCGAGCGCAGCGCGCAGCGCATCCGCCTGACGCGCGATGGCCATACTTTCCTGGCCGAAGCGCGCGCTTTTATTACGCACGGGAATCGTCTGGAAGCATTGGCGAAACGCCTGGGGCGCGGCGACGAAGGTGGCTTGTGCATCGGCTATATCGAAAACGCCATGCATGCGGGGGTGTTGCCGGACGGCTTGCGCGCCTTGCGCGCCACGCGCCCGCAAGTGCACATCGCCCTGTATAACCTGCATTCGGCCGAGCAGATCGAAGGCTTGCGCCAGCGCAGCCTCGATATCGCACTGCTGTGCGAACCGCCGCTGCCGAACGATCCGGACCTCGATTGCGCGCAAGTGCTGAGCGACCCCATGCTGCTGGCCTTGCCGGAAACGCACGCGCTGGCGGCCAAGGCCGAGCTGACCCCGGAGGATCTGGCAGGCGAGGAGTGGATTGCCGTGCTGCACAAAGAAAGCGTGCTGAAACACGATAACTTCATCGCCGCCTGCGCGCGCGCCGGTTTTACGCCCGATATCCGGCTGGAGGCAACGGAACCGCTGACGGCGTTGGGCCTGGTGGCGGCCGGGCTGGGCATGGCCATGATCCAGCACAGCCTGCGCCAGCACGCGCCGGCCGGCGTCGTCGTGAGAGAACTGCCGTGGTTCAGCTATCGCACGCCCTTGTGGCTGGCCTGGCACAAGGTCAACCTGCGTCCGCTGGTGGGGATTTTCCGCGAGACACTGCTGGAACAGGCCAGCGGTGTGGCCATGGCGGCGTGAAAAGACGTATAAATAAGGCAATCATTCGTCAGGAGGATTGCCATGTTCGATCTGGATGTGCCGGTGTGGGAACTGGTGGCGCGCGCCGTTGTCGTCTACCTTGCCTTGCTGTTGATGGTGCGCATGACGGGCAAGCGGACGGTGGGACAATTCACGCCCTTCGACTTGCTGGTCGTCATGCTGCTGAGCGAAGCCGTCTCGAATTCGCTGTCGGGCGGCGACGATTCGATTCCCGGCGGCCTGGTGCTGGCCTTGACATTGATCTGTCTCAACATGCTGATCGCCTGGCTGAGTTCGCGCAGCCGCAAGTTCGCCGACCTGGTCGATGGCAAGCCCGTGCTGCTGGGACGCGATGGCCAGATTTTTGACGATGTCGTCAAGAAATGCAGGGTGGCTGGCGGCGATGTGGAGCAGGCGCTGCGCGAGGCGGATTGTTCCTTGCAGGACATGAAATGCGCCTTCCTGGAGGCCGATGGCAAGATCACCATCCTGCAAAAGTAAGCGCCCGGATCACATTTTCTTGCTGCGCTTTAAATGCAGGGGCAGCCACCACCACATGCAAATGATGAGCGACCCCATCAGCACGCCGGCGATGATGCCGGCGATGTGGCCAAACACTTCCGACATCACCAGGTTGGTGCCCAGGATAAACGCCAGCGCCAGGGTAAAGGCGCCGCACATCATGATGCGGTCGGCCACTCTTTTAAAACGTTCGCGGTCTTGCAGGGGGCGCATCACGCGGTGCTGGATGGCGGGCGCGCTGAGCAGCACCAGGCTGGTCATGGACAGAAAAAAAGTCAGCAGGAAGACGACTTTTTCCGCCTGCACGATCTTCGCGAAGCCGCCGTTGAAGGGCAGGATGATGAGGAAGGCCGTCAGCATCTGCGCGCCCGGCAAGAGGATGCGCAATTCGCTGAGCAGGTCGGACAAGTCGCCTTCGTCGCCTGGCTGGCCGTTTTCATCCTGATCTTGCGCTTGCGGCATGGGGCTATCCTCGTGGTGGTGATGGCACCAGTCTACGCACAAGCGACCAGGCCGACTGTGGGCGGGCGCACCTTCAGAACCATTGCGTGTAGCGTTGGCGCAAGCGCCACAGCGGCGTCGAGACGATGGCCGTGGCGCTGTGCGAGGCGTCGTGGCCGCAATGGCCGCAACTGTGGCGCCGGTGCGGCGCCAGCGCGAAGCTGCCCAGGTCCAGGTGCGGGTGGCCGCAGCGGGCGCAGTCGCTGCAAGCGAGCGGCGCGCCGGCCTGCAAGGCGGCGGCGAAGGCCAGCGCGGCGGGCGGCGTGATATTCAAATGCACTATGTCGGGAGGAAACAGGCCAGGCAGGGCGCGGCAGTCGATGGCCAGCGCGGCCAAGTCGCGCGCCAGCAGGGTGCCGCCGTCATCGGCCCGGGCGCGCAGTTGCAGCAAGCCATCCGTGCCCAGGCGCAAGGTGGTGGCGTGAAATTGCATGGGGTCGAACAGTTCCGGATACAGCACATAGCCCATGGGACTGGCGTGTTGGCGGCAACGCATGGGCTGCGTTGCTTGCCGGTCGGCAAGGTCGGCTTGCGTGCCCCAGTAGCACTGGTGCGTACGGCACCAGTGGCGCGCCACGCCGTTGCGAAATTTTCCAGCAGGCAGCAGATCGCACAGAACGATGGCGTCCAGGCCCGCACCGGCGCGAAAGTGGCCCGTGATGTGGGACGTGGTGACGGCAAGGTTGCCCGTGCTCGCTTGCAGGGGCCAGCAGATGCCGGGCAGGGTCAGCGGCGTGAGCAATGGGACCTCCGCGCAGCTATCGGCTTGCGAGCCGATAGTGGATCGACATGAAAAAGCCCGCCGTCTCGGGCGGGCTGTGCTGACGGGAATGCCAAAGGCATGGCCCGGCTTATTCTTCCGTATCGGCCAGGGTGACGATGGCGCGCGCCCACTTCGAGTATTTCAGGTTCGCCAGGTCGCGCACGGTCTTGATATTGAAGGCTTGCTTGAGCAGCTCCGCATCCTTCTCGCTCACGCCTTGCAGCGCATCGACGGGGGCATCAGCGATTTCCTTGAACGTCTTTTTTTCGTAAGCCTTGTCTACCGCTTTATTGATGTTCATGTGTTGATACTCCTCAGTAAGTGGGGAAATTAATTCTACACGTTTTTGCAAAGTGTCAATTTACGCTTGCAAGTTGTGCCGAACTAAATATGATGGAGGTGGATGCCTCGGCAGCGAGGCCGTCCGTGCGTTCGCTTCGAGATTGCAATTATGGCATTTTATTATTCATAGTATAATGATTTCCATGGCGGAGAAAGGTCTGCGCCATGCCGGACGCCGCAGTCACGCGGCACGAATCGATAGCGTTCAGGAGAATATGATGAGTTTGCTAGACCAACTTGCAGGACAGGCGATGAGCGCTTTGGGTAATAAAAGTGCTGACGGGGAAGCCCCATCGGGATTGATGGCCAGTGTGATGGACCTGGTCAACCAGCATGGCGGCTTGCCCGGTCTGCTGCAGAAATTCCAGGAAAGCGGCCTGGGCGACCAGGTGGCCAGCTGGATCGGCACCGGCGCCAATGCGCCCGTGTCCGGCGACCAGATCAAGGATGCGCTCGGTAGCGACACGATCACCCAAATCGCTGAAAAAGCGGGCGTCGCGCCGGACGCCGCCTCGGGCGGCCTGGCAGCCTTGCTGCCCCAGTTGATCGACAAGCTGACCCCCGACGGTCAGGTACCGGAAGGCAATGACCTCGTCAGCCAGGGTTTGAATATGCTCAAGGGCAAGATCTTCGGTTGATTCCCTGGCCTTGAAATGAAAAACCTCGCAGCGATGCGAGGTTTTTTGTTGCGCGGGATTTTGTATTTTGTATGAGAGGAAGGAACGTCTGAAAAACGCCTAGGGCTAGGCGCCGCCCCGAAGACAGTACGAATAGTACGGCGAGGGGCAGGCAACAACGCCATGGGCGTTTTCTCAGGCGTTCTAAGCGGCGGCCATCATGCCGAAATATGGCTGCTCGACAGTCAGCCTGGCCGTACTGCCTTCCACCAGATACGAGCAATAGCGGCGCCGTTCGGCGCTGCCGCCGCGCCGCTCCATCAGTTCGCCCAGCATGGCGACGGCGTCAGTGGCCATCTTTTGCACGGGCTGGCGCAGGGTGGTGATGTCGTAGCTGAGCCAGCCCGACGCATCCAGCGCGTCGAAACCGGCCACCGACATTTGCAGCGGCACCTGGATGCCCATTTGGTGGCGTGCCGTGTCCAGGCAGCCGATGGCCATGATGTCGTTGCCGCAAATGACGGCGTCCGGCACGCGGCCCAGGCGGTCGATGACCTTGCGCAAGCCCCGTCCGCCGCTGGCGTAATCGTAGTTGCCGCTGACGACGATGGGGGCGGGCAAGCCCAGGCTCAGCAAACGGTCCAGCATGCCGGCCTTGCGTTCCTGCGCGACGGCCGAGTCGCCGGGGCCGTCGATGATGGCGAACTGGCGGTGGCCCGCCTCGGCCAGACGCGAGACGAGCAGGCGCGCCGCTTCGGCCTGGTCGCACAGCACGGCGTGCACGGCGTGCTCGCGCGGACTGCGGTTGAACAGCACCAGCGGCACGTCGCGCCGGCCGAATTCGGCCATTTGCTCGTCCGACAGGCAGGCGGCCACGACGGCGCCATCGACCTGGTATTGCCACACATCGCACAAGACCTTGCCGATATCGGCTTCGCGCTCCAGGGTAAACAGTAACAGGCGCTTGCCCTGGCGGGCGATTTGCTGGCTCAGGTCGGACAGCACTTGCGGATAGTACAGATTGGCCAGGTTGGAAATGATGACGGCCACCAGGTTCGAGCGGCGCGTGATCAGGCTGCGCGCGGCCGCGTTGGGGATGTAGTCGAGGCTGATGGCCGCCTGCATGACCTTGGCATGGGTGGCTTGTGAGATGCTGGCCCCCGGCTTGAAGCAGCGCGACACGGCCGATTGCGATACGCCTGCCAGCAGGGCCACGTCATACGAGGTCACGCGCCGTCCCGCGCCGGGTATGGCGCGGCTGGTGGTGCTGGGTGTCCGGGCTACAGTATTCTTTTTTCGCATATTGGTCTGGCAAGCAACCTGTCTCAAAATATTCCTGCAGGCCCGGCCGCTTGTGGCGGCCTGGGCGGGCAGAATGAGCATAGCGCAAAAGATTGCCGCATGGCAAGACTGCCTTCTTGATTATGTTGCAAAAAATATGACTGAATGGCAAGTGTCGAGCGCCCCCCTTAATCGGGGGTGTCACAGGGGCCGCTGCCATAGGGGCTGAGGCGTCCCGGCGGGTCCACGCGGCGCGCGCTGAAATCGCTGGCCAGGGTGGGTAAGGGGAAATCTGCCGTCGCGCTCGCCTCCGTGCCGCTGACCGTACCCCTTACCGTCAGGGTGACTTCCACCCAGGAAGCATAGTTGCGCGGATAGCTGACGGTGACGGTGGCCATGCCCAGCGCGTCGCTCAGGCCGCTGGCGCTGACGGTCAGGGGGATGCCCGGGTCGAGCACGCCATTGCCGTTGCGGTCGTAGGCGGCGTCAAAGATGCCGTTACGCAAGACGTCTTCATTGGCGCAGCTGTAACGGGGCAGGGCCAGGCGCCAGATGCCCGTGTCGGGAAACTCGGGCTTGTCCGCCTGCCACACATAAGATCCCTTGGCGTAGCGGCTGGGCCACGCTGCCGCCGTGATGGCAACGCCATGCACGGCATTGCCGGCGCTGTCGGAGACGAACACGGCAAAGTCCTTCTGCAGCACGTTGGCCGAATGCTCGCGCAGCAGGCTGCCCGTGCCCAGCTTGATCGACAGCGCTTGCCGCGCCACCGTCAGGCGCACGAGGGCCGTGGCCGCCGCTTGCGGCGCGCCCTCGATGCGGGCCTGGATCAGCACGCCGTCGCGGCCGCTATCGGCCGGCCCCGCCACGTACACGGCGCGCGCCAGGCCGTCGCTGCCCGTCAGCACCCGGCCCGCCTGCCGCAGGTAGCCGCCGCTGGGGTCGCTCAAGATGCTGAACAGCAAGGGCGCGTTCTTGACCAGGTTGTTGGCCGCGCCATCGCGCACCACGGCGCTGATTGTGCTGATACTGGCGTTGTCGGCCGCTGCGGCCGCAGTGCTCGTATTGGCGCGCAGCACGGCAGGATCCGCCTGCACGGCCAGCTTGCTGGCAGGGCTCAATGGCGCGACGAATTCCAGCCGCGTCTGCGCCGAGGGCCCGCCCGCCACGGCGGCCGTGATGGTGGTCACGCCCGCGTTGGCCGATTGCACATAGCTGCGCGGCAAGTTGCCATTGCTGAAAATCAAGCTGGCGGGCAAGGCCTGGCTGCAATCGCTGTCCGCAAACAGGCTGCCGCGCGAGGTCGACAGGCTGGCGCTGCCCGTTTGCGCCACGCCCGCCTTGTCGTAGCGCGCATCGATGGGCTGGCACGCCAGGGTGGCCACTTCCGGCAGCACGTCGGCGCCGCTGGCGTCCTGGCTTACGGCCGGGCTCAGGCGCAGGTCGCTGCCGGCCACGGCATACGCTTGCGTGGCGGCGGCGCCCAGCGCATTGACGGAAACGGCATCCTTGCCCAGGCTGCCTGCCGTCAGGCGCAGCACCAGCTGGCCTTGTGCATTGCTGAGCGCTGCGCCGCCATCCTTGGTACGCACGCCGTTGCCGGCGCCCGTGCTGTAGGCGATGGCGGCGCCGGCCACAGGCTTGCGCGCCGAGTCGCGCACGGTGACGGTGAGGTCGGCGCCCTGGCCCAGCATCAGGGAGGCCGGCCCCAGTAATTCCACGCTACTGCCCGTGACCGCCACCGTACCCTTGCCGCTGCGCGTGCCCACATTTGCCGTGACGGTGATGCTGCGGTTGCTGTTGGCGCCGCCAGTGCCCAGCAGGGCGCGCGCCTGGCCGTTCTTGTCCGTCACGGCATCGACGCTGCCGAGGATGCCGGAATCCGCGGCAAAGGAAATCTTTGCGTTGGGCAAGGCCAGGTTGGCGCCATCCTTGACGAGGGCCGTGACCGCCACTTCGCCGCCAGGCTGGCCAGCCGAAGCCAGTTCCGTGCTGGAAAACACCAGGTTGACGGCGCTGGCCAGGCTGGCCGGCTCGGGCGGCGTGACGGGCGGAATCACGGGCGGGGTGATGGGCGGATTGACGACCGGCGGCGGGCTGCCGCCGCAGCCTGCCGTGCTGTGCAGCGCGCAGCCGGCGCCAGCCTGGCTATCGGCCGAACCACCGCCGCAGCCGGCCAGGGAAACGAGGAAGGCGGCCAGCAAAGTAGCGGGCAGGTGGCGTGGGCGGCGCAGAGGGGCGAGGGGCACGATGGGTCTCCGGGAGCTGGCCGAGTTGCTCGGCTTCAATTTTTCAAGAGTAGCTTTTGCGCGCGGCAACTACTTGATGCAAAGCAAGCTTATGCTGTTGACGGAGCTGAACGGGTTTTGCTGGTGCAATGTCCTTCCTTCTGATAACATAACGCCCCTTTATTCAGGGAAGGGTCGACATGGCCAATGCTTGCGGCGTCGATTTCGGCACGTCAAATTCCACGGTAGGCTGGGCACGTCCCGGGCAGAGCACCATGCTCGGCCTGGAAGATGGCAAGACGACCTTACCGTCCGTCGTCTTCTTCAATGCGGAAGACGAGGAAGTCAGTTTTGGCCGCGCGGCGTTGGCCGGCTATCTGGCCGGTTACGAGGGGCGTTTGATGCGCTCGCTGAAAAGCTTGCTGGGCACGAGTCTCATCGATGGCCAGACGGAAGTGGGTGGCCGCGCCTTGCCCTTCCGCATGTTGCTGGCCCAATTCATTGGTGAAGTGAAGCGCCGCGCCGAGCAGTCCGCCGGCCGCGAATTCTCGTCTGCCGTGTTCGGCCGTCCCGTCTTCTTTATCGATGACAACGCGCAAGCCGACCAGCTGGCGCAAGACACCCTGGCCGAAGTTGCCCGTTCCGTCGGCTTCAAGGACGTCGCCTTCCAGTTCGAGCCGATTGCCGCCGCCTTCGACTACGAGTCGCAAATCGACAAGGAAGAACTGGTGCTGATCGCCGACATCGGCGGCGGGACCTCCGACTTTTCGCTGGTGCGTTTGTCGCCCGAGCGGGCAAAAAAGACCGAACGGCGTGAGGACATCCTCGCCACCGGCGGCGTGCACATCGGTGGCACGGATTTCGATAAATACCTGAGCCTGTCTTCCGTCATGCCTCTGCTCGGCTATGGCAGCCGCCTGCATAACAATAGCGAAGTGCCGTCCAGCTATTATTTCAACCTGGCCACCTGGCACACGATCAACCTGGCGTACACGAAGAAGATCTGGGTGCAGCTGGCCGACGTGTGCCGCGATGCGCGTGAGCAAGACAAGATGGGACGCTTGCAAAAGCTGATCGACGAGCGCGCCGGCCACTGGCTGGCCATGAAAGTGGAAGAGGGCAAGATCGCCCTGTCCGACGCGGCCGAAGTGCAGCTGGAGCTGGATCGCCTGTCGCCCGCGCAAAGCCTGTTGCTCAAACGTACGCAGTTCGACGAAGCCATCGGCCACCTGTGCGGTTCCGTGGAAGAAACCGTGTTGCGTTTGCTGCGCGATGCGGGCGTGGCGCCGGACGCCGTCGATACCGTGTTCTTCACGGGCGGTTCGAGCGGCGTGCGCTTGCTGCGCGAAAAGATCGCAGCCCTGGTGCCGGCCGCGCGCAAGGTCGAGGGTGACCTGTTCGGCAGCATTGGCGCGGGACTCGCGCTGGACGCCGTGCGCAAGTTCGGCTAAGCTGGCCCACCGCAGCATCGCAGAAAGAGCCTGACTTCATGAATGTGTTTGACAAACCGATCGTCATGATCGACTTCGAGACGACCGGATTGTCGCCCGACATGGGCGACCGCATCACGGAAGTGGCGGCGCTGCGCATCGAGGGCGGGCGGATCACGGACCGCTATGTGACCCTGATCAACTGCAATGCGCGCATCCCCTCGTTCATCACGGGCTTGACGGGCATCACGCAGGCCATGGTGGACAAGGCGCCGCCCGTGGCCGAGGTGGTGCCGCAGTTGCTGGATTTTATTGGCAGCGATGCCTTGTCGGCGCACAATGCCAGCTTCGATGAAAAATTCCTGCGCGCGGAAAGCGCCAGGCTGAACCTGACACCGGCGCACCAGTCGCTCGTGTGTTCCTTGAAACTGTCGCGCCGCGTGTTTCCCGGCATGGCCAGCTACAAGCTGGGCTTGCTGTCGAGCCAGCTGGGCATCGCCTTCAAGAGCGCCGCCCACAGGGCCGAGTCCGATGCGGAAGTGGCGGCGCAAGTGCTGATCCATATCGGCCGCCATTTGCGCAGCAGCTATGGCATCGCCGATGTCGATGCGGATTTGCTCGTGTCGCTGAACAAGCTGGCCGCCGCCAAGGTGCCGCAATTCCTGCAAAAACACCCATCACGCCGCTGACCGCCGTTTCCCCTCTAAGCGGGCTCATCAAAACGATATAATTTTGTTATTTCGTTTGAGCCTGCTCAAGTCCTTCCCCCGCATCGAATTTAAAATTTAAGCAACACACGATTTCGCCGCCCTGGGCCGCCGTTTTGCGCGTGCTGCCGGCAAGCGCAATGTGGATGGGGGCGTACATGGACAAGCACCATACTGCCAGAGATAGCCACGAAGCGTATATCTGGTTCCGCACGGCTGCCGAGCAGGGCAATGCCTATGCCCAGTTCAACCTGGGCCTGATGTACAAGAAGGGTGAAGGCGTGGCGCAGGACGATGCGCGCGCCTTTGTCTGGCTGCGCCTGGCCGCGCTGCAAGGGCTGGCCTTCGCGCAGAATCACCTGGGCGCCCTGTATTACCATGGCCGCGGCGTGGCGCAGAGCGACGAGGACGCCGTGCTGTGGTTTCGCCGCGCGGCCGCTCAGGGCGACGCCTCGGCCCAGCAAAACCTGGGACAGATGTACCGCAAGGGACGCGGCGTGCTGCAGAGCGACGAGCTGGCCCTGGCGTGGTTTTACCGCGCTTCCGAGCAGGGCGTGGCCAGTGCGCAATCGTTGCTGGGCGAAGCCTATGCGCAAGGGCTGGGCGCGAAAAAGAACGATGCGTTGGCCCTGGCCTGGTTCCGCAAGGCCGCCTTGCAGGGCGATGCGCAGGCGCAGCTGAACCTGGGGCTCGTCTACAAGCGGGGCCAGGGCGTGGCGCAAAGCGATGCGCAGGCGCTGGCCTGGTTCCGTCAGGCCGCCGCCCAAGGCCTGGCCGTGGCGCAGCGGCAACTTGGCGTGGCGTATGCGGAAGGCCTGGGCGTGGCGCCTGACCAGCTGCGCGCCTACGCCTGGCTGCAGCGGGCGGCCGAGCAGGATGACGCCGACGCCCAGTTCAACCTGGGCCTGATGCTGGCACGGGGCCAGGGCGTGGACAAGGACGAGGCACGCGCCGTCGTCTGGTACCGGCGTGCCGCCCTGCAAGGCCATTGCATGGCGCAATACAATCTGGGCGGCATGTTTGCGGGCGGGCGCGGCGTCGTCCGCGACCTGCGCCAGGCGCTGGATTGGTACGCCAGGGCGGCGGCCCAGGGCGCCTCGAATGCGCAGTTCAACCTGGGCGTGATGTATGCCAATGGCCAGGGCGTCGAACGCGACGAGGTGTGCGCCGTGCGCTGGTACCGCACGGCCGCCGAGCAGGGCGATGCCAGTGCGCAAAACAACCTGGGCGTCATGTATGCGAACGGTCATGGCGTGCATCAAGACGATGGCCTGGCCGTGCAATGGTATGCGCGCGCGGCTGGCCAGGGTCATGCGCTGGCGCAATACAACCTGGGCGGCATGTACAACAGCGGGCGCGGCGTGGAGAAAGATCCCGTCTGCGGCTACATGTGGCTGGCGCTGGCGGCCGAGGGTGGCGATAGCGGGGCGGCGAAGGCGCGGGAAGCGGCTGCCGCCAGGCTGGAGCCGGCGCAGCTGCAAGAGGCGCAGCAGCGCATGCGGCAATGGCACCAGGTGCGCTTTCCGCCGCGGACGCCGCGCGACTGAAGCGTCGGCTGTGCACGTGGACGCGTGCTGCATGCGATAATTGCCGGCAGGCATGTCGCGCAAGCGGCGCGGTTTTCGGCACAGTGAAAGGTGGAACATGGTAAGGCAGGCAGGCGAGGATGCATCCGAGCAAAAAGTCATCGACGACATCGCCACGCATGGCTGGCATGGCGTGCATATCAGCGCGGATGAAGAAGGTCCCGGCTATGCTTTTAGCATAGGCGCTTGCCACAGCTTCGGCCAGCCTGAATTCCTGATCATGGGCTTGCCACGTGCCATGGCCCACCAGATACTCGACGTGGCGCTGGACGCCGCGCGCAGCGGCGCCATCACGGATTTCACGGCCACCACGGACGTCTTGCTGGAAGGCCATCAGTGCGCCTTCGTGCGCGTGCCCGTCGAGCAATACCGCAACTATGTCGGCTATGCGCGCTGGTATTACCAGGGCGATGATTTTATCTTGTACCAGATCGTCTGGCCCTCGCGCGATGGCCATTTTCCGTGGCAAACGCAAGCCAGTGCGCAGTATGTGAAAAGCCAGCCTCTGCTGGGACCGGCGCCGCTGGTGGCATGACGAGCATTGTCACCGGCACGGCCACCGTGTGCGTGTTCGACCCGGCGCTGGTGCGCCACAGGCTGGACGATGACTGCGACTGGTGGAGCCTCCCCAGCGCGGAACTGGCTGCCGTGAATGCGGGGCAGGTGGCGTTTTTCAATGTGGGCGGCGACGGCGCGTATGAACTTGTCTTGCATGCCGAACTTACCGAACCGCAGGTGGTCGTGCATCTGGCTGTCGTCTCGGGCCGCGTCTTCATCGGCGCAGGGGAGGACGTGACGGGCGGCGGCCTGGAACCGGACACGGCATATGGCGGCCTGTTCGTGGACGTTCCCGCAGGCAACTACCGCCTGCAGGCGCGCCGCGATGGCGCGCACATCAGCCTGGCATTCGTGCCCGATGCCCGCGGCAGCAATGCGTTTGGCGACCTCGTGCGCATCTGATTCCGTTGAGCTTCTTGCTATTGTCGCTGGCTACGCATCCATGCGCGCCACGCCCGCACTTTGCCGGCGATCCAGAAACAGGCTGTTGCCGTGGATTTTCTTGGCCTGTTTCTTCGCTTCGGCCGCCTGCGTGGCGATCTGATGGTGCGTGTAGTACTGGTGCGCCTCGACCTTGATGACGCCCAGCGACAGGCTGATCAAGGAGTAAAACACTTTCTTGCCTTGCCGGTCTTCGCTGATGTAGCCGCCCCGTTCGCAGTCGCCCGAGCTGTAATAGGCGAGGATGGCGGCCGCGAAGTCGTCCAGCATGGCCTGGCAGCGCGTTTCCCAGTCTTCGCTCTGGAACAGTATCATGAAATCGTCTCCGCCGATGTGGCCGATGAAGTCGCGGTTCGGGTCGCAGTGGCCGCTGAGGATTTCTCCCGTCAGCTGGATCACGTCGTCGCCCTTGCGGTAGCCGTACACATCGTTGAATGGCTTGAAGTGGTCGAGGTCGCAATAGCAGACCCAGAAGCGGCTGCCGCTGTGCAATAAGCGGTCGATATGCTCGTTGATGGGCACGTTGCCGGGCAGTTGCGTCAGCGGATTGGCGTAGCGGGCCGCATTGATCTGCATTTGCGTGATTTCGCGCATCAGGTCGTGTCCCGTGCCCATGCCCAGGTAGCGGCCGTGCTCGGTGATGATGAAACCGTTGAACAGGTGGTGGGCATCCGATTGCACCATGGTGTAGCTGAGTTCCTGCAAGCTCGTCTCATGGTCGGCGATCAGGGGCGTGGCATCCATGAACAGGCTGCAGGATTTCTTGCCATACAGTTCGCGCTGATAGGGGCGGGCGAAGTGGTCGATCATTTCGAAGCGGCTGATCAGGCCCAGCGGCATGCCGTCGTCGACGACGGGGATGATCATCAGCTTCGGGTCTTTCAGGAAAATATCGTACACCTCGTTATTGTTTTTCTCGGGCGACACGGCCGCCACCCGGTGCAGCAGCTTGCGGATGCTGGCGCCATTCTTTTCCAGGCTGCTGCGCTGCGGATACACGGCCACGCCATTGCGTCCCAGCGCCTGCACTACTTCGGCCGGCAGCGCGCGCGCCGGCACCGCGTTGGGCCGGCCCAGGTGATAGCCTTGCCCGAAGGCCACGCCCAGGTCGCGCAAGACCAGCAATTCCGTCTGCGCCTCGATGCCTTCGGCGATCACCAGGGTGCCCGATTTTTCCGCGATTTCCTGGATCGAGCGCACGAACTGCAGTTTCACGGGGTCATTATTGATGCCCTGGATGAAATGCATGTCGATTTTCACGTATTCCGGGCGCAGCTCCGACCACAGGCGCAGGCTGGAAAAACCTTCGCCGAGGTCGTCGATGGCGATCTGGAAACCCATGTTGCGGTAATGCAGCACCGCTTCGCGCATCAGTTCGTAGTCATACGTGGGCTGATTTTCCGTCAGCTCGATAATGACGCGGTCCGGATTGATGCCGATATGCTCGATGTATTCCAGGGTTTCGCCATGGCGCGCATTGCGCAGCAACAGGCATTCGGGGCTGACGTTGAGGAACAATTTGCCGGGTAGTTGCAGTTCGGCAAAGCGTTCGAGCACCACTTGCCGGCACAGGTGCTCCACTTCCAGGGTCAGGTCATGCGCGCGCGCCACCTTGAACAGATTCATCGGCGCGTGCAGGGGGCTGTCGGACGGCCCCCGTATCAAGCCTTCGTAGCCGATGATGTCGCCGCTGTGCATGTGGATGATGGGCTGGAACAGCGCACTGAGCTTGCGGCCCGCGAGGATCTCGTGCAAGGCATCCGTCCCTTCGATGCTCATGGATATCGATGGCGGCGTCAGGTAAGCCACATTCGATGGCATCGCGCCGGGCGGCGCGGCGGTGGGGAGGGCGAGAGTGTGCATAGGCGGACGTGGCGGCACGGCCTCTGGACGGGCCATGAACATGTTGCCGATAGTAAAGAAGATTTATGACGGCTTGATGAAACGACTTTGCTTTTGATAATGTTTCTTGCATGAACGTCAGTCTGCCGATTCCGTCGAAAGCGAGATTTATCATGGTGATCCACGTAAATTTGCCAAACAAAAGACGGCAAATCCACCGGATAACTGTGCTTTAAAAGTGGCAATCCGCGCTATGATTTCTCTTGGCGAAAGTCAACATAGGCAGCCGCAGAGTTTGCTTGAGCGGCATGCTTTCCCCGACATCCAACAATGAGACGACAACCCATGCAATTACGTAGTGCAACCCTCATATTCAGCTTGATGACCGCTTTCGGCGGCAATGCCCTGGCGCAAAGCGCCGCGATGCCATCGTGCCCGGCTGGCGACGGCGCTGCCGTGACGTATCCGGTCAGCAAAAAAGTCGACCAGCAAGACAGCTATTTCGGCACCACCATTGCCGATCCGTACCGCTGGCTGGAAGACGCCAACAGCGCGGAAACGGGCGAATGGGTCACGGCGCAAAACAAGCTGACGCAGTCGTACCTGGGCACCATCCCCGAGCGCGCCGCGATCAAGCAGCGCCTGACCAAGCTGTGGAACTATGAGCGTTTCTCTACGCCAACGAAGCAGGGTGGCCGCTACTTCTACAGCCGCAATGACGGTTTGCAGAACCAGGCCGTGCTGTACACGGTGAAAAAACTGACGGACGAGCCGCGTCTGCTGCTGGATCCGAACACCCTGTCGACGGATGGCACGGTGGCGCTGGCCGGCACCTCGATCAGCCCGAACGGCAAGTACCTGGCGTATGCCACGTCCGCCTCCGGTTCCGACTGGAACGAGTGGAAAGTGCGCGACATCGAATCGGGCAAGGATTTGACGGATCACATCAAGTGGGCCAAGTTCTCCGGCGCCTCGTGGACCAAGGACAATACCGGTTTCTTCTACAGCCGCTATGACGCGCCGAATGAAGCCACCAAGCTGGCCGATATCAATTACTTCCAGAAATTGTATTTCCACAAGATCGGCACGCCGCAAAGCGACGACGTGCTGGTCTTCGACCGTCCCGACCAGAAGGAATGGGCGTTTGGCGGCAGCACCGTCAGCGACGACGGCAACTATTTGATCATCACGGCCACGCAGGGCACGGAACGCAAGAACCGCGTCTTCTACAAGGACTTGCGCCAGAAGAATGCCAAGGTCGTCGGCTTGCTGGAAGAATTCGACGCGTCGTACTCGTTCATCGACAATGACGGTCCCGTGTTCTTCTTCAAGACGGACAACAAGGCGCCAAAATCGCGCGTGATCGCCATTGATACGCGCAAACCTGCGCCTGCCGACTGGAAAGAAATCGTGCCGCAAAGCGCGGAAACCCTGGTCGCCGTCAACCTGATCAACAACCAGCTGGTGCTCGACTACTTGAAAGATGCGCAAACGCAAATCAAGATCGTCGACCTGAAAGGCAAGCTGGTGCGCGAAGTGGCCTTGCCGGGCATCGGTTCGGCCGGCGGTTTTGCGGGCAAGCGTGGCGACACGGAAACGTTCTACTCGTTTACCAGCTTCACGACGCCAGCGACCATTTACCGCTACGACATGAAATCGGGCAAGAGCAGCGTGTACCGCCAGCCGAAAGTCGATTTCGACCCGAACGCCTTTGAAACACGCCAGCAATTCTTCACCAGCCGCGACGGCACCAAGGTGCCGATGTTCATCGTCTCGAAAAAAGGCATGAAGCTGGACGGCACGAATCCGACCTATCTGTACGGCTATGGCGGCTTCAATATTTCGCTCACGCCGAGCTTCTCCGTGGCGAATCTTGCCTGGGTAGAAATGGGCGGCGTCTACGTGATGGCCAACCTGCGCGGCGGCGGAGAATACGGCGAAGCCTGGCATCAGGCTGGCACCAAGCTGAACAAGCAAAACGTGTTCGACGATTTCATCGGCGCGGCGCAATGGCTGGTGGACAATAAAGTCACCTCGCCATCGAAACTGGCGATCGGCGGCGGCAGCAATGGCGGCCTGCTGGTCGGTGCGGCCATGACGCAGCGTCCCGACCTGTTCGCCGCAGCGATTCCGCAAGTGGGCGTGCTCGACATGTTGCGCTTCCACAAGTTCACCGTGGGCTGGGGCTGGGTGCCTGACTATGGTTCGTCGGACGACGCCGAGCAGTTCAAGGCGCTGGTGAAATACTCGCCGCTGCACAATCTGAAAGCGGGCGGCTGCTATCCAGCCACCATGATCACGACGGCCGACCACGACGACCGCGTCGTGCCAGCCCACAGCTTCAAGTTCGCCGCCGCCGCCCAGGCAGCGCAAGGCGGCGCGGCACCCGTGCTGATCCGCATCGACAGCAAGGCTGGCCATGGCGCCGGCAAGCCGACGACCAAGCAGATCGAAGAAGTGGCGGACCGCTGGGGCTTCCTCAGCCGTTCGCTGAAGATGACGCCGGTAGTGGCGGAGCCGGCCAAGGTGGCGGCGCAGTAAAACGCGGTAGGTCGGATTAGCGCGGCATCGCCGTGCGTAATCCGACACCACCGGAGCCAACAATGTGTCGGATTACGCGGCGTGCCGCCGCTAATCCGGCCTACGTTGCTCTGCGTGCACGATCCTCGCCAGCACCCCCTCCCCAAACACCGTTTGAAACGGCAAATCCTTGCGCTGCGCATAGCCGATATAGCAATCGCACTTGAAGCGCGGGCAGCTGCGTTCTTGCAGCATGTCGGCCAGGTCATCAACGTACAGATTCCCCAGGCGCTCCGGCACGAAATGGCAACGCGCCAGTTCGCCATCGCCATCGACGGACAGCGACGCTTCGCCCGCCAGACACGGTTTGCCGCGCGAGGGAGACGGGCGGCGGTTTTGCGCGAACCACGGGTCGATGGTATCAAACCAGGTCAGGTCTTCCCCGCTGTAATAGCCGGGGCCACGCCGGTCATACGCGTTCAGCCACAGGTAGACGTGGGCCGGCAGGGCCGCGCGCAGGGCGCGGATGGCGTCCAGGTGTTCGTTCATGGCGACGACGCCGACGGAATAGCGCACGCCCATCGTGTCCAGGCGCGCGCAGCGTTCGAGAAAGCGGGCAAGGGTCGTCTGGTCAGGGTGATAGGTGCACCACAGGCCGATTTTTTCCAGCCCGTCCATCGCTTGCAGCCAGTTCAATGGGCCGGACAGATTCGTTTGCAGCGCCACCTGGCGCACATGGGGCAAAGCTGCCAGCGTTTGCATGGCCGCGCGGTAGTGGCGCCGCACCAGCGCTTCGCCCCAGGGCGTAAACAGGACGCTGATTTCCCGATTTTGTGCCGCCACCCAGCTGGTAAAACGCGCCACTTCGCGCGCATCGCGGGCCAGGGTGGCGCGGCTGTCGCGCTTCTTGGCGAACGGGCAGTAGCCGCAGGCGTAATTGCAGCTTGCCAAGGTGCCGCGGTATAGCAGGGACAGCGTTTCTTTTGGTGCTGTCAGCACGCCTGGCCGCCTTCGGCCATCAGCGTGCGCACCGTCTCGGAGGCCAGCCACGGGCCGATGGTGTCGGCGTAGCTGTAGCCACGGTCATTCAGGCGCAGCAGCGGGCCGTTTTCCTCCACCAGTTCCAAGGCGTGCAGTTCGGCCAGCTGCGGAAGATCAAGCTCGCAGCGCGTGCCGAAGCGCGCCGTGTAGGCGTTGCGGTCCAGGCCCGGTTCCGTCAGCAGCGACTGAATCACGTAGCGGCGGCGCTGTTCCGCATCATCGAGCACATAGCCGTGTTCGGCCTGCGCGAAGCGTTCCTCGTCCAGCGCCAGGTAGTTGTCGATGATGCCGATGGTCTCCGTTCTCGCCACCGCGTACTCGCTCGAATAATGCAGGCGCGAAGTGTAAGAGCGGGCGCCCGCGCCCAGGCCCACCATGCCATCGTTCTGGCAGCAGTACGAGGGCCCGTTCTGCTCCGGCGCATGCGGCGCGCGGAACATGCGCATGGAGACCTGCTCATAGCCTTGCGCGCACAGATGGTCGCGCGCGGCCGCGTACAGGGCCAGGCGGCTGTCGCCGTCGCGCGCCAGCATGATGGGGTTGAGCGACTCCGCGCCTTGGCGGCGCGCCACCTTGCCGAGACCTGTTTGTTCGCGCACGTAGAGCGGGTACAGGTAGATTTCTTCCGGCTGAAAGGCCAGCGCGCTGTCGAGGGACGCGAGCAGGCTGGCCACGGTTTGCCCGGCGATGCCGTAGATCAGGTCCAGGTTCAGGGTGGGAAAGCCGGCCGCGCGTATCAGGCCGATGGCGTGATGCACGGTGGCGTTTTGCTGGGGACGCGCCAGCGCGCGCATCTCGCCGGCGGCAAAGCTCTGGATGCCCAGGCTGACCCGGTCGATGCCATGCGCGCGGCAGACGGCAAGCCGCTCGGCCGTGATGGTTTCAGGCGACGCCTCGATGCCGGCCGGCGTGTGCTGCAGGTCGATGCCGAGGATGTCGCGCGCGCCACACAGCAGGGTGTCAAGCTGCGCCGGTGACAGGTAAGTAGGCGTGCCGCCGCCCAGCGCGAAGCGGGCAAAGCGCCGTTCGCCCAGCGCGCCGTTGAGCGCGCGCATCTGCACCAGCACTTGCTGGACGTAGCGCTCGACCATGTCGGCACTCGGGCGCGCCATGGCGAACAGGTTGCAAAAGCCGCAGCGCATTTCGCAAAACGGGATGTGGATGTAGGCGAAGAGGGCGGAGCGGTCCTGCTGCGCCCACAGGGGCGCCAGCGGCGCGGCCTGCGGCAAGGCGCGGTAGGCGGCCTTGTGCGGATACGAGTATGAATACGCCTGGTAGGGCGTGTGGCGCATGCGCTGCGCCAGGGTGCCCGGTTGTTCGGATGGGTTCACGGTGGGGACTCCTGAGAAATGGTATCTGGCGTGAGGAAGAAGTGCGCGTACGGCACCTGCCACACGCTGTCGTGGGCGATGCGGTGGCCACGGTAGCCGTCTTCGCCATACGCGCTGCCGTGATCCGAGCAGACGATGGCAAACGTGGGGGCGCGCGCGGCGCATGCCGTAAACAGGGGCGCCAGCGCGCTGTCGACATAGCGCAGGGCCGCCGCATGGCTGTCAAGATTGTCGGCGCGGCAGCCGGGCAGGTAGGCGCGGTTCGGCGTGTGCAGGGCGGCCACGTTGATGAACAAGAAGGTGCGCTGATCGTTTTGCGCCAGCAGCCGGGTCGCCAGCGCCACCTGCTTTTGCGTCGAATGGCGGCTGGCCACGCCCATGCCGGCGCTCCAGTGGCTTTCCTGGAACAGCGACGGCAGCACCGTGCCCAGCGCCGTCTGTTTATTGAAGAAGCCCACGCCGCCGATGCAGATGGTGCGGTAGCCGCGCGCGGCCAGCGCGGCGGGGAGGTCCGCTTCTTCGAACGCAAACGTGTGCGGCGAGGTGGTTTCGCTGCCCGCAAAAGCGCTGGCGAACAGGCGCGGATGGCGGCCAGGCGCGGCCGGCGTGGGCAAAAAACCGGCAAAAAAAGCCTGGTGCGCGGCATACGTGAACGTGGCGGGCGAGTGGCGCTTGTCCCAGCCGCCCGGCGGCAGAAAACGTCCCAGCACGGGCAATTCACCCGCCGCATACAAGGCTTGCGCCACGTCATGGCGCAGGGTGTCGAGCGTGATGAAGACGATGTCGTGGCTGCCGACGATGGCGCGCATGTCGGGGATGGCAGGTGGGTCTTTAAACATGGGGCAGTTGCGTCAGTTGCGCTGCGTAAGTGTCCGCGCCTTGCCACAGCAGGCCTGGCAGCAGGTCGCCGAAGGCGTTCGCCTCCAGCACATGGGCCTGGCCCTGGCGCACCACGAGGTCGTAGCCCGTCACATGGCTGTGTGGGAAGGCGCGCGCGGCCTGGGCGCTGGCCGCTTCCAGCGCCGCCAGGTCGGCTGCGTTCAAGAGGCCGGATGCGTCGCCGCGCCGGTTGTCGAGGTGCAGATTCGTCATCATCTGGTTGCCGATGCGCGCCACCCGGTGCGCCGGCTGGCCGGCCAGGGTCACGACGCGCAAGTCGTAGTGGCCGTCGCCGCAGCGCGGCTTGTTCAGCCATGCCTCCGCATACAGTTCCTGGGCGGCCAGCGCGTCGACGAGGGCGGCGATGTCATGCTGCGTCTCGTAGCGGGCCATGCGCTTGACGTTGAATAAACGTGTTTTTCCGTCCTTCCGCGACAGGGTTGCCGAGGTGGTGGCTTGCTGGCGCCCGGCCTTGTTGCTGCGGTAGGCGACGACGCCGGAGGCGGACGAGCCGTAGCGCGGTTTCAGGTAAACGCGGTCAAGCTGGTGTTCGTGCAGCAGTGCCTGCAGGTGCTCATAGCCGTGCACGGGGCCGAGCAGGCTGGGAATGGCGACGCCGTGCGCAGCCAGGTGGCGCTGGCACGCCAGCTTGTCCGTCATGAGACAGATTTCGGCTGGCGCATTGACGACGCGCGCCTGCGGCAGGCCAGCCAGCTGCGCGGCCAGGGAGGCCATGGCGGAGGCAAATCCTGCGAACCACGCATCCATGGCCAGCAGCTCGCCATGTTCCGGTGCATGCACGGGCGCGCGATCAAGCTGTCGACAACCGTCATGCAGCAGCCGCAGGTGCGCCGCCGGGTCGTCGCCGGGCGGCTCGATCTTGAACCGGCAGGGCCGGCGCAAAGCGTCCTCGAGCAGGGCAGGCTGCGCCAGCCAGTCGCGCCATTCCAGCACTTGCGCGGGCGGGAGGCGCAATTGCGCGCGCGCCGCCTGCATCAGGCGCACGCGCTTGCTGCCGCTGGTGGCCAGCAAAAGCATCAGGTTTTATTCGCCGACGGCGACATAACGATAGCTTTCACCATCGTCTTCATCGGCTTTCTGCGGATCGTCCAGCACCACCTCGAAGGGCAGCGCCTTCAGCTTGGCCTGGTTTTCTTCCGAGATGTAATGGTGCGACAGGTCCAGGCGCTTCAACTTGCCCAGCTGCGTATGATTGAGCACGGCTACGGCGCCCAGGTCGCCGATGGTGCCCAGCGACAGGTCGAGGGTGTCGAGCTGCGCCACCAATGGTTCTTCCGCCAGCCAGACGGCCAGGTCGTCGGCGATTTCCGCGTCGCGCAAGCCCAGGTAGCGCAGGGTTGGCACGGTCAGCTGCGCCAGCACCTTGCGGTACAGGTCGGCGTCGCCCGAAAAGCCATAGTCGTCCGTGCCCAGCCACAGCTCCAGGTGTTCCAGCTGCGGCATGCTCGATTGCGCCAGCGCTTCGGCGATCTTTTGATCGATGCCGCCCGCTTCGATGGTGAAGCGGCGCAGGTTCTGGTGCGCGAACGGTTCGATGACGAGTTCATTGCCGCCACGGATGCGCAGCTCTTCCAGCTGCGGGAAAGCGTCCAGCAGGGGCTTGTAGCTGCCTTGCACGATCCACGAGATTTCGCATTCCTCGTACGTCATGTCGCCGATGAACAGGGCGCGCAAGTTCGGCAACTGCGGCGCGTGGCTGGCCAGCGCGGCGATCACCTCGTCGGCGCCCGCTTCGTACGGGTCGCCCCACATGCCGATGATCAGCGCTTCAAGCGCATTCTTGTCGGTTTTTTCCAGGAAGCCGGCGATCAGGTCCGGCATCTTGCGCTTGTCGTCATACTCGAGCGAGAGGCGGTAGACGATATCCTGCCCGGATTGCAGCGCAATATCAGGATCGTACTCGACGACTTTTTTCTTGTGGAAGAGGGTGGTGCTTTCGGAAATCGTCATTGCTAAGGCTCCATGAAAGACAGTGAAAATCTTGTCTAATCCAAAATCTTAGCATGGGCGAAAGAGCTTATTGCACACTGCTGAAAAGCAACTATCTATGGATGACCACCAATAATGCCTTGCCTTCCGTCTTGCCCAGGTTGCGTATCGTATGTGGCTGGTCCGCCGGATAGCGCGCCGTGCCGCCATTCTTGACCTTTTTCTTCGCCGTGCCCACTTCCAGCTCCAGGTTGCCGTGAATCACCGTCAAATGCTCGGTGGTGCCCGGATCATGCGGTTGCGACGCCAGCTCACCGCCCGGCGCCAGGGTCACTTCATACCATTCGTATTTGCCGGCCAGTTCCATCGGCCCCAGGATGCGCAGCACGTAGCCAGCGTGGTCGCCGGGCAGGGTGGGGGTTTCGTGGGCGTCCGTGATGCGGATGGTTTCCACGGCTTTTTCCGCGCTCGACAGCAATTCGCCGATCTGCACGCCCAGGGCGTTGGCCAGGCGCCACGTGATGGCGATGGTGGGATTGGCTTTTTCGCGCTCGATTTGCGACAGCATGGACTTCGAGACGCCGGCGATGCGCGACAAATCCTCCAGTGTCAGGCCGCGCGCCAGGCGCAGCCGTTGCAGGGTGGCGCCCACTTCGGGCGGAGAATTGGTCGAAACGCTGGTTTTCATCGGCAGGTGGCTTGCAAAGTTCAAAAGGCTTGGGTAATATCCACTATATTGAATTTCAGTTCGAAATAGTGGATTTTGAGGAAAAACACGGAAACGTGTAGACTTCAAACAGCGCTTCACGGTACAGCATTGTGCGCGCACCGGTCAAGCGGCCGCTTTTCCCTATGGCGGCTGAGGTCACACGGATACCACAAACGCAGGGACACACAAGGATCATCATGAGCGAGCAAGCGAAGAACACCTTTTTCAGCGGTCTGCAACAGAATCTCGATCAACTGCGCCAGCAGGGCTTGTACAAGCCCGAGCGCGTGATCGCCTCGCGCCAGGGCGCCGAAGTGGTGTGCGACGATGGCCGTACCCTGATCAATATGTGTGCGAACAACTACCTGGGCCTGTCCGGCGACCTGCAGACGCAGGAAGCATCCATTGCCGCGACGCAAAAGTATGGCTATGGCCTGTCGTCCGTGCGTTTCATCTGCGGCACGCAAACCGTGCATAAAGAACTGGAACAGGCGATCTCCGCTTTTCTGGGTACCGAAGACACGATTTTGTACGCGGCCGCCTTTGACGCCAACGGCGGCGTATTCGAGCCCCTGTTCGATGAGAACGACGCCATCATCTCCGACGCGCTGAACCACGCTTCCATCATCGACGGCATCCGCCTGTGCAAGGCTGGCCGCTACCGCTACGCGCACAACGACATGGCCGACCTGGAAGTGCAGCTGAAAGCGGCCATTGCCGCGGGCAAGCGCCATAAGGTCATCGTCACGGACGGCGTGTTCTCGATGGACGGCACGATCGCGCAACTCGACAAGATCTGCGACCTGGCCGACCAGTACGGCGCGCTGGTGATGATCGACGAATGCCACGCATCCGGCTTCATGGGCGCGACGGGCCGCGGCACGCACGAACACCACAATGTGATGGGCCGCATCGACATCATCACGGGCACACTGGGCAAGGCCCTGGGCGGCGCCATGGGCGGTTTTACCTCCGCGCGCAAGGAGGTCATCGACACCCTGCGCCAGAAATCGCGTCCTTATCTGTTCTCGAACACCCTGGCGCCATCGATTGCCGGCGCCTCGCTGTCGGTACTGGAACGGCTGGCCAAGTCGACGGAACTGCGCGACCGCCTGCATGAGAACACGGCTTTCTTCCGCAGCGAGATCGAACGCATCGGCTTTACCATCAAGCCGGGCACCCATCCGGTGGTTCCCGTGATGCTGTTCGACGCTCCCGTGGCGCAGAAGTTCGCCGCCCGCCTGTATGAACTGGGCGTGCTGGTGACGGGCTTCTTCTACCCGGTCGTGCCGATGGGCCAGGCCCGTGTCCGCGTGCAGCTGTCCGCCGCCCACACCCGCGAACAGCTGGTGCAAGTGCTGGCCGCCTTCGAGCAGGCTGGCAAGGAACTCGGTTTGCTGACCACCACTACCACTACTAATTAATACGAATTCAGGAAAATAGCATGGAACGCATCTTAGTCATTGGCGCAAACGGCCAAATCGGTAGTGAGCTGGTGGGCGCGCTGGCGCAGCAGCACGGCGCGGACAACGTCATCGCCAGCGACATCGGCACGAACAACCTGTACCAGGCCAAGCGCTACGCGCAATTGAATGTGCTGGACAAGGACGGCCTGGCGAAGATCATCGCCGACGAGAACATCACCCAGGTGTACCAGCTGGCGGCCATGCTGTCGGCCACGGGCGAGGCGGCGCCGCTGAAGGCGTGGAGCCTGAACATGGATGGCTTGCTCAATATCCTGGAACTGGCGCGCGAGCGCGGCGAAGCGGGCAAACCGCTGCGCATCTTCTGGCCATCGTCGATCGCCGCCTTCGGCCCGAATACGCCGCAAGTAAACACGCCGCAAATGACGGTGATGGACCCGACCTCGATGTACGGCATCAGCAAGCTGGCCGGCGAGCGCCTGTGCGAGTATTACTTCAACAAGTATGGCGTGGACGTGCGCAGCATCCGCTACCCGGGCATCATCAGCTACAAATCGCCTCCGGGCGGCGGCACCACCGATTACGCCATCGCCATCTTCCACGCGGCCTTGCGCGGCGAGCGCTATGACTGCTTCCTCGACGCGAACACCACCTTGCCGATGATTTACATGCCCGACGCCATCCGCGCCACCATCGAACTGATGGACGCGCCAGCGGCATCGATCAAGATCCGCTCCTCGTACAACGTGGCCGGCGTGTCGTTCAACCCCGAGCAGCTGGCCAAGGCCATCGTGCGCATGGTGCCGGACTTCAAGATCAGCTACAAGCCGGACAGCCGCCAGGCCATCGCCGACAGCTGGCCGCAAAGCCTGGACGACAGCAAGGCCAGCGCCGACTGGGGCTGGAAGGCGCAGATCGGCGTCGAGCAGATGGTCACCGACATGCTGGCCAATGTCGACGTCGGGCATGCCGCCAAGGCAGCCTGAGTTTTGCAGCAGTACTAAAAAAACATACTAAATAAAGAGACACTACATGGACATGAGCGTATTTGACCTTTTTAAAATCGGCATCGGGCCGTCGAGTTCCCACACGGTGGGACCGATGGTGGCGGCGCGGCGTTTTCTGGTCGAATACGGTCCGCTGGACCAGGTGGTGGGCGTCGAGGCGGCCTTGTATGGCTCGCTGGCGCTGACGGGCGTGGGCCATGCCACGGACAAGGCCGTCATTCTTGGCCTGATGGGCGAAACGCCGCAGGACGTGGCGCCCGATGAAGTTGACAGCAAGCTGGCCGCCATCGAGGCGGCCGGCGAGATCGCCTTGCTGGGCACGCACGTGGTGCCATTCACGGCCGCCACGGGCCTGGTCTGGCACAAGAGCGTATCCTTGCCCGAACACCCGAACGGCATGCGCTTTACCCTGAAACTGGCGGACGGCAGCCGTGCCGACAAGGTGTATTACTCGATCGGCGGCGGTTTTATCCGTGAGGCCGAGGAAGTTCAAACTGCGGCGCAGGCCGAAGCGGCCGTGGAGTCGGCCGCCAGCGCTAGAGTCGTCTTCCCCTTCGACACCATGGAGCAGTTGCTGGCGCACGGCGTGGAAAGCGGTTTGTCGATCCCTGAAATGCTGCGCGCGAACGAGTGCGTCAAGCGCAGCGAAACGGAACTCGATGAAGGCCTGGATCGCATCTGGCACGTCATGCGCGACTGCATCGCGCACGGCCTGGAAACGACGGGCAACCTGCCGGGCGGCTTGAACGTCAAACGCCGCGCCGCGAAATTGTGGCGATTGGCGCAGGAGGCGAAGGCGTCCGACAACCGCGCCAACGACTTGCCGCACGACGCCGTGCACCTGGTCAGCCTGTATGCGATGGCCGTCAACGAGGAAAACGCGGCTGGCGGCAGGGTCGTCACGGCGCCGACCAACGGCGCCGCCGGCATTATCCCGGCCGTGCTGCGCTACTACGCGCAGGATTGCCGCCCCAGCGACCCGGTCGGCGGCGTGCGCCGTTTCATGCTGACGGCGGCCGCCATCGGCATGCTATGCAAACGCAATGCATCGATCTCGGGCGCCGAAGTGGGTTGCCAGGGCGAAGTGGGCGTGGCCTGCGCCATGGCGGCGGCCGGCCTGGTAGCGGCCCTGGGCGGCACGAATGAACAGATCGAAAACGCGGCCGAAATCGGCATCGAGCACCACCTGGGCATGACCTGCGACCCGATCGGCGGCCTGGTGCAGATCCCGTGCATCGAGCGCAATGGCATGGGCGCCGTGAAAGCGATTACGGCCGCCTCGCTGGCGCTGAAGGGCGACGGCACCCACTTCGTCAGCCTCGACGAAGTCATCGAAACCATGCGCCAGACGGGCGCGGACATGCAGGACAAGTACAAGGAAACGTCGTTGGGTGGGCTGGCAGTCCACGTTATTACGGTCAATCACGCGGCTTGCTGATGGCGGTATTGTCGGCTTACGCCCTGCGGGCTAAGCCGACCTACAACTGCAGCGGATCCGGTATGGCGTAGGTCGGCTTAGCGCAACGCGCGTAAGCCGACAACACCATCCAATAACTCACTCCTCCTCAAACAACTGCTCCAGCCTTCGTGGATAGTTATTCAAAAAATCGCGCGTCACGGCGAAGTGTTCCGTGTCTTCATACGCCACTTCGTGGATGCCGCCGCCTGTAAACATCAAAATCTTTGCGTTCGGGTAGGCCAGTAAAATCGGCGAGTGGGTGGCGATGATCAGCTGCGAGTCGTCCTGCACCAGCTGGTGGATGACGGACAATGCCGCCATCTGGCGGCTCGGTGACAGGGCCGCCTCCGGCTCGTCCAGCAGGTACAGGCCCTTGCCACGCAGCTTGTTGATCAGGGTCGCCATGAACGCCTCGCCGTGCGATTGCGCGTGCAGCGACTTGCCGCCATAGCTGGCCAGGTATTCGGGCATGTCGTCCATATAGGTGGCGACGTTGAAAAAGCTTTCGGCGCGCAGGAAATAGCTGTCCTCCGGCTTCTTGTAGCTCTTGCTCAGGCGCAGATGCGCGTGCAAGCCCGATTCCTCGTCCGAGGGCAGGGCGATGCGTACGTTGCGCGTGCCGCCATCCTTGCCGAAACCCAGCGCCACGGCCAGCGCTTCGAGCATGGTCGACTTGCCGCTGCCATTCTCGCCCACGAAAAACGTCACATCGCGGTGGAAGTCCATGTGCACGAAGTCGCGGATGGCGGGAATGGTGAACGGATAGTGCTCCAGGTCGACGACGGCGTCGGGGCGCAGCGCGGCGCTTTGCAAATACGGTTTTTTACTCAGCGACATGGCCGATTCCATGAATGACCCGCAGACGGGACGACAAGCACCAGTGTGGCGCAAATCCGGCGCACGCGCCAGCACGGGCGCCGGATTTTTTGACTTAAGGCTCGCGCATGCAATCGCCGAAGTACTCGTGGAAGAAGGCGGTAGGGCGATTTTTCTTGTCGAGCAGGCCGAAATGACGGCCGACCTGGCGTCCGACAGTCATCAGGGTGTTGGCTGCACTTTTCGTTCCGGCATAGCCTTTTTGTAGCAGCCAGGCGGTGCGCACCGGAACCGACATATCCGCCGTACGTCCGGCCAGCAAAGCGTCGACCAGGCAGATTCGCTCGCGCTCGGCGCCTTCCGCATATGGTTCCGTGCTCTCCACTGCCGCATACAGTCCTTCTTTTCCACCCTTGACTATGGTGTCCAGCCGTTCTTCACTGCTGTCAAACATATCGAATTCGCTTTCGGAATATGGGAAACAGTAGGCATTGGCTGTCTTCTCTGCTGCACCCTGAGTTCTGGCGTACCACTTGGCGAAGGTGGCAAGATCATCTTTTTCGTGTCTCTGCCGGAATTGTGCGTACACAGGAAGGACGTTCTTGAATGAGCAGCCAGTCGGCACCCAGCCGCTTTGTGGCACGTCGTCTTTTGCAACTCTTTCTTTTGCCATAGTGGCTTCCGCAGTCGCCTCTCCAAAACACCGCAAGTCATACCCCAGCATGAACAAACACGCCTCGAAGGCATGGCAGCGGGCGGCCATGTCGGCGCTGCCCGCCTTGAACCAGTCGCACTGTTCCAGCACGGCGCGCAGGATCCAGCCCAGCTTGACTTGCCATTGCGCCCAGTCCTGGCACGATACGGCCTTGCCGAAGAATTGCGGGGCGCCGGCAAAGCCGCCGTCGATTCCCTTGGGATTGCGGATTTGCTTGCCGCGCGCGGCGCCCGAGGGGAATGCCAGCCAGTGTTTCTTTGCCCGTTTGCTGCCTGCCTGGCTGCGGTACTGCGCATACAGCATGGCCATGGCCGCGCCGACGCGGCTGTCGTAGATGGGCGAGCCGCTGCCGTCAAACAGGGCGTGGATCTTGGTCAGGCCTGCGTCGAAGCGCTCCACGGTATCCGTATCGAGGGCGTCCAGCGAGGCGTCCGAGTCAAGCGCCATCAAGGGCGCCAGGCGCGTGAAATAGGCGACCGGGCGGCCTTGCGCGTGCAGGCGCTTGAGGAAGACGATGGCGCCGCGCACGCCGCCCCATTCGAGGATGGCCAGGCAGGCGGCTAGCGTCTGGTCTTCATCCTGCCGCGCGATGGCGTCCTTCAGCCAGCCGCGCAGCTGGCCCAGCGAGGCGCGTGTCTCATGCCAGTTGCCCGAGACGACCGCCTTGCCTTGCGCATCGGTCCAGCGCGTGCTCCACACATAGTGACCCAGCACCGCTTCGAGGCCCGTTGCCTGCACGTCCAGGCCACCCGGCACGAAGCGGCTGCGCGCCATCTTCAGGTGAAAGGACCTGGCTGGCAGTTCGGCCGCCAGCCAGTCGATAAAACCGCGTACATCGTCCTGCTTGAGAAAATCGTCTCGTTTCATGTGGCTTGGCTGTGGCATGGTCGTCGTGGGCTGGCTGGGGCGCCCGCCTGGTCAGGAAAGCGGCCATGATACAGTTGCCATGCGACAAGGTGTGTCGTTTGACAACAGACGCTGCCCGCGCGACGACGCTGGCGCCCGGGCAAACGCGACGGATTCGCCTTGGGCGGCGGCTGGCACTATAATATCCGCTGCCATTCATGATCAACCGCACTCAGCTCAACTGGACTCTTCAAATTTATGCATTACGTGTCTACCCGCGCTGATAAAGCGCCATCGAATCTGCAGCAATTCTCCGACATCCTCCTGGGCGGCCTGGCCCCCGATGGCGGACTGTATCTCCCAGAATACTACCCGCAAGTCACTGGTGCCGAGCTTAACGCCTGGCGCACATTGTCGTATGCCGACCTGGCATTCGAAATCCTGAAGAAGTTCGCCACCGATATCCCGGCCGCGGACCTGAAGGCACTGACGGCGAAAACCTATACCAAGGCAGTCTACAAGAACGCCCGCGCCGGCGAAAACGCGGCCGACATCACGCCGCTGCGCGTGCTCGAAGAAAACGTCGTCAAGGGCGGATCGACCACCCTGATGCTGCAGGCGTTGTCGAACGGCCCGACCCTGGCCTTCAAGGACATGGCCATGCAGCTGCTGGGCAATCTGTTTGAATACACCCTGGCCAAGACGGGCGCCGAACTCAATATCTTTGGCGCCACCTCGGGCGACACGGGCAGCGCGGCCGAATACGCGATGCGCGGCAAGAAGGGCATCCGCGTCTTCATGCTGTCGCCGCACAAGAAAATGAGCGCCTTCCAGACGGCGCAGATGTTCAGCCTGCAAGACCCGAACATTGTCAACATCGCCGTCGAAGGCGTGTTCGACGACTGCCAGGATATGGTGAAGGCCGTGTCGAACGACTTGCCGTTCAAGGCGAAACAGAAGATCGGCACCGTCAATTCCATCAACTGGGCGCGTGTCGTGGCGCAAGTCGTGTACTACTTCCGCGGCTACCTGGCGGCCACCACCAGCAACGAGCAAAAAGTGTCGTTCACGGTGCCATCGGGCAACTTCGGCAATATCTGCGCCGGCCATATCGCCCGCATGATGGGCCTGCCCATCTCGAAACTGGTGGCCGCGACGAATGAAAACGACGTGCTCGACGAATTCTTCCGCACGGGCGTCTACCGCGTGCGCAAGTCGGCCGAAACGTATCACACGAGCAGCCCGTCGATGGATATCTCGAAAGCGTCGAACTTCGAGCGCTTCGTCTACGACCTCGTGGGCCGCGACAGCGACCGCGTGCGCGCTCTGTTCACGAAAGTGGAAACGCATGGCGGCTTCGACTTGTCCGGTAAACCTGGCAGCGATGGCGACGAATTCAAGCTGGTGGCCAAATACGGCTTCAAGTCGGGCAAGTCCACGCACCAGGACCGCCTCGACACCATCCGCGACGTGGCCGACGACTACGGCATCACCATCGACACGCACACGGCCGACGGCATCAAGGTGGCGCGCGAGCACCTGGAACCGAATGTGCCGATGATCGTGCTGGAAACGGCGCTGGCGGCCAAGTTCAACGAAACCATCCTCGAAGCGCTGGGCGTGGACGCGGAACGGCCAAAGGGCTTCGAGAACATCGAGGACTTGCCGCAAAAGTTCGTCGTGATGGATGCGGACGTGGAAAAAATGAAGGCGTATATCGCCGCCAATACGGGCTTGTGATGACAGACGCCAGCACTGTACGCAAACCGATGCTGTCGGTGGCCGAGGCGCAAGCCTTCATGCTGGGCGCGGCGCGCCCGGTGGCCGAGGTGGAACTGGTCGACACCATGCGCGCCAACGGCCGCGTGCTGGCGGCCGCGCAGACGTCGACCCTGAACGTGCCCGAGCGCGACAACACGCAGATGGATGGCTATGCCGTGCGCGCACAGGATTGCGCCAGCGGCGCGGCCAGCTTGCCCGTGTCGCAGCGCATCGCGGCAGGCCACGTGGGCCAGCCCTTGCAGCCGGGTACGGCGGCGCGCATCTTCACGGGTGCGCTGATCCCGGACGGCGCCGATTGCGTCGTGATGCAGGAGCAGTGCACTGTGCTTGACGGCGTGGTGACGGTCAATCACGTGCCGCACGCGGGCGAATGGGTGCGCCGCCAGGGCGAGGATATCCGCGCCGGCGGCGAAATCCTTGGCGCGGGCCGGCGCCTGCGCAGCCAGGAAATGGGCCTGGCCGCCTCGGTGGGCCTGGCGCAAGTGCCCGTGCTGCGCAAGCTGCGCGTGGCCGTATTTTTCACGGGCGACGAGCTGGCCATGCCGGGCGAACGCCTGGCGCCGGGCGCCGTCTACAACTCGAACCGCTTTACCTTGCGCGGCCTGCTGGAAAACCTCGGCTGCGAGATCACGGACCTGGGCATCGTGCCCGACAGCCTGGAAGCGACAAAAGCCGTGCTGCGCCAGGCGGCCCAGGGCAATGATCTGATCATCACTTCGGGTGGCGTGTCCGTCGGCGAGGAAGACCATATCAAGCCGGCCGTGGAGGCGGAAGGGCGCCTGAACATGTGGCAGATCGCCGTCAAGCCGGGCAAACCGCTGGCGTTTGGCGAAGTGCGGGACGCGTTCTTTGTCGGCTTGCCCGGCAATCCCGTCTCGAGCTTTGTCACGTTTTTGCTGTTCGTGCGCCCGTTCATCCTGCGCCTGCAAGGCGTGGCGGGGAGCCTGGCGCCGCGCAGCTACAAGCTGCCGGCCGCGTTCGAGCGCCTGAAGGCGGACAAGCGCAACGAGTTCTTGCGCGCCAAGGTCAATGACGAGGGCGAGCTGGAACTATTCGCCAACCAGAGTTCGGGCGTGCTGACCTCCACCGTGTGGGGCGATGGCTTGATCGATTGTCCGCCGGGGCTGTCGATTGCGCGCGGCGACATGCTGCGTTTTATCCCGTTTAACGAATTGCTGTACTGAGGAAGTATCGATGAAGATCAATCTGCGATTTTTTGCCAGCGTGCGCGAGCTGGTGGGCACGGGCCAGGAAGTGCTGGAAGTGGACGCGGGGGGCGTGTCACAGCTGACGGTGGGCGAGGTGAGAACCCTGCTGATCGCCCGCGGCGGCAACTGGGAATACGCGCTGGCGCAGGGCCGCGCCCTGCGCATGGCCCACAATCAGGTGATGTGCGATGCCGATACCGTGATCGGCGAAGGCGACGAGGTGGCGTTCTTCCCGCCCGTGACGGGCGGTTGATCCCGCTTGCCAGTGAGACGGCCACTTCATCGAAGTGGCCGTTTTTTCATGACGACTTGGCTTTTGGTTTATCACCGCTGCACGTGGCGCAAGCAACGGCTTTCTTGTAGCGCCAGTATTTCGAGCCGATGAAGATGGCCGACGCCACCAGCGACCAGGCCAGCGCGCTGAGGATGTCGGCCTGGCTGGTGGTGCCCTTGCTGTACTCGACCACCGTCAGGATGATGAATAAGATCGAACTGGCCAGCAAATAGCGGGAAATCCAGAATCCTGCGCCCATGTGTTTCTCCTCTTGTCGTCTCGTTGTCTCGTGAAGTCCCGCCGCTGATCGCTGCGGCATCTCCGCGCAGTATGCATCATTTTTCGGCATTCTTGCCATCCCCGCGCCTTATCTCGACTAAAATGCCGGGGTTTTCACCGTCTTTCCAGTTTCCCATGACCCATTCCAGTCCCCCTCCGTTTCACATCGCCGTCATCGGCGGCGGCCCCGCCGGCCTGATGGCCGCCCAGGAAGCGTCCAGCCAGGGCGCCAGGGTGGAACTGTTTGACGCCATGCCGTCCGTCGGCCGAAAATTCCTGCTGGCGGGGCGGGGCGGCATGAATATCACCCATGCGGAAGACTACTGTTCCTTCATCTCGCGCTACGGCAGGCCGGCACGCTGGATCAAGCCGGCGCTGGACCAGTTCGGTCCGCAAAAAGTGCGCGACTGGGTACACGGCCTGGGCGTGGAGACCTTCGTCGGTTCCTCGAACCGCGTCTTCCCGACGGATATGAAAGCGGCGCCGCTGCTGCGCGCCTGGCTGCACCGCCTGCGCGAAGCGGGCGTGCAATTTCACATGCGCCACCGCTGGACGGGCTGGCGCGACGGCCAGCTGGTATTCGCCACGCCGGACGGCGAACGCCTGCGCGCCTTCGACGCCGTGATCCTGGCGCTCGGTGGCGGCAGCTGGGCGCGACTCGGTTCCGATGGCGCCTGGGTGCCGCTGCTGCAAGAGCAGGGCGTGGCCGTGACGCCTTTGGTGCCGGCCAATTGCGGCTTCGACGTGGACTGGAGCGAGCATTTCAGCGGCCGTCATGCGGGCGAACCGCTGACGACGGTGGCCATCTCGGCGCGCAACATCCATGACTGCATGATCAAGCGCCAGGGCCAGTTCGTCATCACGGCGGGCGGCGTGGAAGGCAGCCTGATTTATGCCTTATCGGCCGCGCTGCGCGAGCAGATCGCCGCCGAGGGCAGCACTACCATCTGGCTCGACCTGGCGCCCGACCACACGCATGAACGCGTGTTCGAAGAAGTGACGCGCCCGCGCGGTTCGCGCTCCATGTCCAGCCACCTGAATAGCCGTTTGGGCATCAAGGGCGTGAAATCGGGCTTGCTGCGCGAATGCCTGAGCGCGGCCGACTTTGCCGATGAAGCCAGGCTGGCGGACGCCATCAAGCTGCTGCCCGTGACACTCGTACGCCCGCGTCCCATCGATGAAGCCATCAGCAGCGCCGGCGGCGTGGAATTCGACGGCATCGACGGCAGCATGCTGCGCGCCATGCCGGGCGTCTTCCTGGCGGGGGAAATGCTGGACTGGGAAGCGCCGACGGGCGGCTACCTGCTGACGGCCTGCCTGGCGCAAGGCAAGGCGGCTGGCGAGCAGGCGGTCGGCTGGTTGGAAGAGAAAGTTAATGCCGAAAGTTAATGCCAGGTGATTTCGCCTGAGCCGCTCTTTTGCGTCTCGCGCTGGCGCGGGTTGCCGTGGACGTGGATGTCGCCGCTGCCGCGCAGGGTCAGGTTGCTGGCGTCGCGCACAAAGACGGTGCTCGTGCCGGAGCCTTGCAGGCTGACGCTGGCCTTGTCGGCGGCCAGGTGCTCGGCGTCGATGTCGCCTGAACCGCTCAGGTCGGCGCGCAGGAATTTCGTGTTGCCGCTGGCGGCGATGCGCCCGGAGCCCACCATTTCCAGCACCACGCTGTCGCTGTTGCCTGCATTGATGTCGAGGTCGCCACTGCCGTTGACGGTGGCGGCAACCTGCTTGTAGCGTCCAGTAAAGCTGACGTCGCCCGATCCCGTCAGTTCCAGAATAAAACTGTCTCCCGAAAACCCCGTGATCTTGCTGTCGCCATTGCCGTGCACTTCCACGCGCACAAGGGCCGGCAGCACCAGTTCCACCTGCAAAGGCTGGCGATGGTGGAACAGCATGCCTTTCGGGCCGATATGCAGGGTCGTGCCATCGGCCGTCGTGTCGACGTTCGACAGCAGGCGCTGCTCGCCGCTCACCTTCAGCGAGGGCGTGGCGCCGCGGCGCAGCACCAGGTCGATGGGGCCGGCCAGGTCGATGCTGGTGATATTGGCGGCAACCGGGCGCGTTTCGCTGCGCACGGCGCGGCCGGCGGCGCTGCTGGGATTGCTGATTCCCTTGGCGCGCAGCGCCGCATACGACATGGCGATCAGGACCATGGCCAGCAAGAGCATGGACAGGCCAACTTTGAGCAAGCGTTTCATGGCAGCCTTTCTAGTGACCTTTGAGCAGGGAGACATTCATGGCGACGTAGCGCTTGATGCCGATCAAGGTATAGCGCGTGACAACCAGACTGAGCAGGAAGATGGCGATGCCGCCGAGCAGCATGCCCACGCCGAAGACGGTTTGCGTGGTGCGCGCATCGCGGTCCATGTCGGTGGAGATGCGGATGCCGCCGCCGGCAAGCGCTTCAGCCCGCTCCATCACGCGCGACGAGGCGCCTGGCGTCTTGGTTTCGGACTCGGCCGGTTCAGGCTGCAAAGGGCCGGGCAGGTGGTCGACTTCGATGCCCTTGTCGCCGATGGTGATGCGCGTTTCGCGCCGTTCGCCGCCTTCGCCGCCGTCATCGTCATGGATGAAGACGTGGCGCAGCGGACCATCGAGCACCAGTTCGTTGGCGCCGGACAAGCCGCTGGCCGTGATGGCGATGCCGGCCAGGTAAAAGCTCAGGCTGACGGCGTACAGGGTGGCCAGCAGGGCCGCGTAGACGGCGGCAGGCACGACCATGAACAGGTTGAAGATGGCCAGGCCCACGAGCGAGACGAGCAGGCGCAGCAGGTTGACGGGGGTTTTCTTTTGCTCGAAGGCCTGGCGGTGCGTGCTGCTGCGCAAGGTGAGGGCGATTTTTTTCGGGTCGCCCAGGTCCTCGGCGATTTCGTGCTCGCTGCGGCCGGCCGCCGCGCCTTCGATGAAGGTCTGTTCGTAATAGTCGAGGGTCTTGGCCACCAGGTCCGGTGGCAAGCCTGCCAGCGCGCGCCGCAGTGCGTCGAGATAATCTTGCTTGTTCATCATATTCTTCCTGTCATTCCGCTTCGCCGCTTCAGCCCATGGCCGGCAGCAGCATGCTTGCCTGGCTCAGCAGTAATGGCGTTTGTGGCGCTTGCTGTACCTGAATGACGATCAAGGTGGCCAGCACCACGCCAGCCAGCAGCGCCAGGGCTTTCAAGCTATTTTTCAAGTGCAAGGTGGTGTGCATGGTATTCCCCGTGGCATGGCCGTTGTCGATGATCAGACTGTACCCAAGCGTACGCGAGCGCACCAGTGCGGTGCGACAGAATGCAATTTCGCGGGGGCGAGCGACACCAGGGGAGGATGCACCGTCAAGGCTGTTTTGCTGCCTTGCCCGTGTTCATCATCCTGGCCGCCGCCACGCCGCTGCGCACGGCTGCCTCGATGGTGGCCGGATAGTCCTGCGTCCGGTCTTCATTGGCCGTGTAGTCGCCTGCCAGCAGCAAGCCCGGCATGCCGCTGGCGTTGCCGGGGCGGGCCAGGTCCGGCGTGCAGGCAAAGGTGGCGCGCTTTTCCGTGATCAGCTGGGTCCACACGGGCTGCGCCAGTTCCGGGCGTTGCAACACCTGCGCCAGCTGCGCCGCGATCGCGTGCGCCAATGGTCCGTGGCCTTGCTCTGCGGCATTGCCGGAGGCGCTGATGACGACGGCCAGCAAGCCGGCCTGGCTGGCGTCGAGCTGGCCCCGGTCGAAGACGAACTGGCCCCAGTGCTGCAGCTGCGGCGTATCGACGAGAGCGTAAAACGGCAAGTCCAGGCGCAGCGAGGCATCGTATTGCAGGTAGCAGGTGCTGATGGCTTCCGGCGTGAAGGCTTGCATGCGGTCAATAGCGTCGGCCAGCCGCGGATCCTGCAAGCCTTGCAGCAGGCTGGCTGCCTGTACGGACGAGGTGGCGACGATGACGCCATCATAATTCTCGCCATCATCGAGTTGCCAGCGGCCATCGGGTAGCGCTTGCAATGCATCGACCTTGGCTCCCGTGCGCACTGTACCGCCATGCCGTGCCACATAGCGGGCGGCCGCGTCTGGCAACAGGGTAGAGAGGTCCGCTTTCGGGATCAGCATGTCGGAGGCGCGGCGGCGGCTTGCACCCAGGCTGTCGCGCAGCACGTTGAGGAAGACGCGGGCCGAGGCGCGTTCGGGCGGGGTATTCAGTGCGGCCAGACACAGCGGGTGCCACATCAGCCGGTTCAGGCGGTCCGTCTGGTCGAAGCGCTGCAGCAATTCGCTGACCGTGCAATCGTTGTACAGCTGCCAGCCCATCGTCCGCATGGCGGTGGAAAAGCGCATCAGGGCCAGCTTGTCGGCGCGCACTAATCCCTTGGCGCGCAGCAGAGCCCAGGCCAGGTGCAGCGGTGCGGGCAGGCGCGGCGCGAGAAAATCCATGCCGCCGGAGTTCGCCGGATAGCGCATCTGCAGGGGCAGCGTGAGGATCAGCTCGGCAGGGTCTTGCCCCGCCAGCTTGATCAGGCGCAAGGTTTCCGTGTACGCGCCCAGCAAGATGTGCTGGCCGTTGTCGAGCACCGTATTTTCTCTTTCGACGCGGCGCGCGCGCCCGCCCAAGGTGCGCGCCGCCTCGAATACGCTCACCGCGTGACCGGCGCGCGCCAGTTCCATGGCCGCCGCGCAGCCAGCCCAGCCGGCGCCGATGACGGCGTAGCGTTGCTTCACGCGACTCTTAGCCACGAACCCAGGTCTTCCAGGCCAGCCACAGTTTGCGGATCGGCGTGAGCGAGATGCGCTGTTTCAGCACGTGGTAGCCGTCGCGCTCGACTTCGTTGAGCACGGTGCGGTAGATGGCGGCCATGATCAGGCCCGGGCGCTGGGCGCGGCGGTCCTCGGCTGGCAAGAGCGCGAATGCTTCGTCGTAGGACTTTTGCGCGCGCGCCACCTGGAAACGCATGAGGTTTTCAAAGTTTTCGCTGTGGCGCGCGTTCAGCAGGTCGGCCGCCGTCACATTGAATTGCTGCAATTCGCTGATCGGCAAATAGATGCGCCCCTTGCGCGCATCCTCGCCCACGTCGCGGATGATGTTGGTCAGCTGGAAGGCATGGCCCAGTTTTTCCGCGTACAGCAGGGTTTCCGGGCGGGTCGCGCCGAAGATGCTGGCCGACAAGATGCCCACCACGCTGGCCACATGCCAGCAATAGCGGCTCATGGCCTGGTAGTCGAGGTAGCGGGTCTGGTTCAAGTCCATTTCCATGCCGTCGATGATGGCCTGCAAATGCTTTTCTTCCAATTTATAGATGTCCAGGTGCGGCTGCAGCGCGCGCATCACGGGATGCGTGGGGTTGCCCTCGTACATGGCCTTGACTTCCTTGCGCCACCAGACCAGCTTGGTGCGTGCCACGGCTTCGTCCGTGCATTCGTCAACCGTGTCATCGACTTCGCGGCAGAACGCGTACAGGGCCGTGATGGCCTTGCGGCGCTCGGCCGGCAGGAACAGGAAGCTGTAGTAGAAGCTGGAGCCGCTCTGGGCGGCCTTTTGTTGGCAGTATTCGTCGGGAGACATAGTCAAAAGAGCAAGGGTTGCAGATCGAAGCCGCTATTCTATCGTCTTACAGAGTGGGCGACGGGGGAAAAGCCGTTTTTACTTGTGTCTCTTGATGCAAGCTTTTGCGCGACATGCGCAGCGCGCGCCAGAAAATGATCAGCCAGTCGCGTTTCTCCAGCTTGGGGCGGCGCCGGAACACGTCGTAATTGACGGCTTCGATGCATTCGAGGATGCGCAAACCCCCTTGCACCACCAGACGCAGCTCCCAGCCGATGCGCCCGCGCAGGCGCAGGGCCAGCGGCGCGCCGGACAGCATCAGGGCGCGCGTGCGTGCCACTTCGAAGCGCATCAGGGCGCTCCACTTGCCGTGCGCCTCGGGCCGCTCGAAGGCGGCGGCGGAGACGGCAAAGCGGGTTAGGTCTTCCATCGGCAGGTAGATGCGCTCTTTTTGCTGGTCGATGGCGACGTCTTGCAGGAAATTAATTAGTTGCAAAGCTGAACATATCGCATCGGAATCGCGTACATTCTGTTCATCGGCCGCGCCATACAGGTGCAGCATCAGCAGCCCCACGGGGTTGGCCGAGCGGGCGCAGTAATCGAGCACGTCGTCGTAGCTGGCGTAGCGCGTCGTTTCCACATCCTGCTTGAAGGCCGACAGCAGATCGTAAAACGGCTGCAGCGGCAGTTGGTGTTTGCCGATGACGGCGGCCAGGCGTTCGAACATGGCGGCGTTCTCGCCCCCATGTCCTTCGTGGCGGGCGATGCGGCCCAGCGCCGCTTCATAGGCGTGCAGGGCGGCCAGGCGCTCGGCCGGCCTGGCGTCGCCTTCATCGGCCAGGTCGTCGGCGCTGCGGGCGAAGGCATAGATGGCTTCGACGGCGGGCACCAGGCGGCGCGGCAGTAAAAATGATGCAACAGGAAAATTTTCGTAATGGTCTACAGGCATGAACACACTTTTCTAGTCTTGCGTTTGTCCGGCCCCCACAAACGCTGGATTGCGGCCGGGCGTTGTACGTCTCAAGATTAATGACGCATAAGTCACTAAAAACTTTTACGCACGATTATAATTAATAACCAGAAAGTCATTAGGCGAAGAGCAGTCCCCGCCATGACCAAGCTGATATTGTCACAAATTTAAGGATATCGCGTGCGAAAAAGTTTGGCTTGGCCCAAAGGACAAGCAAAAAGTTTCTCCGCATAAAAATATTGCAGCCCGCATAGTAAAGGAAAATACCTTGTTTGCCCTGAAAACCCTGCGCCGCGAGACCGGCGCTTCCGCACTTCCTGCCCTGCGGCTGATTGCCGCCGCCGCTCTGGCGCTGACCCTGGCGGCCTGTTCCAAGCCTGCCGTCAAAGTGGAAGACGTGCGCCCCGTGCGCGCCATCGTGTTGTCTAGCAGCAATGTTGACGTCAGTGCCGAGCTGTCGGGCGAGGTCGTACCCCGCGTCGTGTCGCAGCTGGGGTTCCGCGTGGGGGGCAAGATCGTCGCGCGCAAGGTCGACGTGGGCGCCAGCGTGAAGAAGGGGCAAGTGCTGATGCAGCTCGATCCCGTCGATTTGCAACTGTCGCAGGCGCAAGCCAAGGCTTCGCTGGTGAGTTCGGAAACGAGCCGCGACCTGGCGCGCGCGGAACTCAAGCGCTACCAGGATTTGCGCGAGAAGAACTTCGTCAGCCAGGCCGTGCTCGACGGCAAGGACGCCACCTACAAGGCGGCGCAGGCAAACGTGGAAGCGGCCCAGGCCCTGTACCGTGGCCAGGCGAACCAGTCCGGCTATGCCAGCTTGCTGGCGGACGTCGATGGCGTCGTCACGCGCATCGAGGCTGAAGTGGGGCAGGTGGTGGCGCCCGGCGCGCCCGTCGTGCAAGTGGCGAAGAGCGGCGAGAAGGAAGTCGTGATCGGCATTCCTGAAGACAAGGTGGAAACCTTGCGCGGCGTCAATGATGTGGTCGTGCGCCTGTGGGCCGATCCGAAGCAGGGCTTGCCGGGCAAGATACGCGAAGTGTCGCCCGTGGCCGATGCCGCCACGCGCACCTACACAGCCAAGGTCAGCATTCCGGACGCGCCGCAAGTGCGTCTGGGCATGACGGCCGTGGTGCAGTTCGCCTCGCAAACGGCCACGCCGCAAATCAAGGTGCCGTTGACGGCCCTGTTCAATGAAAAATCGCAAAGCTCCGTGTGGGTAGTGGAAAACGGCGCCGTGAAGCTCGTGCCCGTGACGGTGGGTGGGGTGGCGGGCAATGAGTTGCTGCTGACCTCGGGCGTGAAAGCGGGTCAGACGGTGGTCACGGCCGGCGTCAACCTGCTCAAGCCGGGCCAGAAAGTCACCATCCTAGGCGCCGAGCTGGCCAGCAAGCCTGCCGTCGTTGCTGCCGAGGCCATCAAATGAAGGGCGGCTTCAATCTGTCGCGCTGGGCGCTCGAACACATCCCGCTGACGCGCTACCTGATGGCCGTGCTGCTGATCGGCGGCATGCTCAGCTACGCCAGCCTGGGCCAGGATGAAGATCCCCCGTTCACCTTCCGCGCCATGGTGCTGCAAGCGTACTGGCCCGGCGCCACGGCCTTGCAGATGGCCGAGCAGGTGACGGACAAGCTGGAAAAGAAACTGCAGGAAACGCCGTACATCGACGAAATCACCAGCTATTCGAAGCCGGGCGAAACCTTGATTTTGCTCGAGCTGCGCGAATCGGCGCCGCCCAAGGAAACGGCGGCCGCCTGGTACCAGGTGCGCAAGAAGATCGGCGACATCCAGGGCACCTTGCCTGCCGGCGTCGTGGGTCCGTTCTTCAATGATGAGTTCGGCGACACGTACGGCTCCATCTTTGCCCTGTCCGGCGACGGTTTTACCTACGCGGAAATGAAAGATTACGCGGACAAGGTACGCCAGGAACTGCTGGCCGTGGGGCTGGTATCGAAGGTGGAACTGTTCGGCGTGCAGGATGAAAAGATCAATATCATCTTTTCGCACAAGAAATTTGCCCAGCTGGGCATTCCTTTCGATGCCATCGTGCAGCAATTGTCGGCGCAAAACAGCATCAACGCCACCGGCGTGCTGGTGACGCCGACGGACAATCTGCAAGTGCGCGTGACGGGCGCCATGGTGACCGTCAAGGACCTGGAAAACCTGGAACTGCGCGCCAACGGCACCACCTTCCGCCTCGGTGATTTTGCCACCGTAAAACGTGAACTCGTCGATCCGCCCAAGGACAAGATGCGTTTCAACGGCAAGGAAGTGATCGGCCTGGGCGTGTCGATGGAAAAGGGCGGCAACATCATCGACATGGGCAAGGCCTTGCAGGCAACGGTCGCGCGCATGAAGAGCGAATTGCCAGTCGGCATAGAACTGCAGCGCGTGTCGAACCAGCCGGAAGCCGTGTCCGCCTCCGTGGGCGAGTTCGTGCATACCCTGATCGAAGCCATCCTGATCGTGCTGGCCGTCAGCTTCGTGGCGCTGGGCTTGCACACCAAGCCGCTGCGCATCGACGTGCGGCCGGGCCTGGTGGTGGCGCTGACCATTCCCCTGGTGCTGGCCGTCACCTTCCTGTTCATGCGCCTGCTCGACATCGACTTGCACAAGATTTCCCTGGGCGCCCTGATCATCGCGCTGGGCTTGCTGGTCGATGACGCCATCATTGCCGTCGAGATGATGGTGCGCAAGATGGAAGAGGGCATGTCGCGTTTCGACGCGGCCACGTTTGCCTACACGTCGACGGCCATGCCTATGCTGACGGGCACCCTGATCACGGTGGCGGGCTTCTTGCCCATCGGCCTGGCCAAGTCGGCCGCCGGCGAATACACGTTTTCCTTGTTCTCCGTCAATGCGCTAGCCCTGATCATTTCGTGGGTGGTGGCCGTCGTCTTCACGCCGTATATCGGCTACGTCTTGCTGAAGGTGAAGCCGCACGCGCACAACGACCATGAATTGTTCGACACGCCGAACTTCCGCCGCTTCCGCCGCGCCGTCACCTGGTGCGTGGAATGGCGCAAGACCACCATTGCCGCCACCCTGGCTATCTTTGCGCTGGGCATCTATGGTTTCAATTTTATCGAAAAGCAATTTTTCCCCGATTCCAGCCGTCCCGAACTGATGGTGGAACTGTGGTCGCCCGAAGGCACGACGTTCGCCGCGAATGAAAAGCAGGTCAAGAAGTTCGAAGCGTTTGTGGGCAAGCTCGACGGCGTGGAAAGCGTGACCAGCTATGTCGGCACGGGCAGCCCCCGTTTCTACTTGCCGCTGGACCAGATCTTCCCGCAGACCAACGTGTCGCAAGTGGTGGTCCTGCCGAAAAGCCTGGCTGACCGCGAACGCTTGCGCCAGCAAATCGTCGATGTCTTCAAGAAGGATTTCCCGGAAGTGCGGGGCCGCGTCAAGCTGTTGCCGAATGGGCCGCCGGTGCCGTATCCGGTGCAGTTCCGCGTCTTGGGGCCGGAAGTGGCCGGTGTGCGGGCCATCGCCGACCAGGTCAAGGACATCATGCGCGCCAATCCGAACACCCTGGGCGTCAATGACAACTGGAATGAATCGGTGAAAGTGCTGCGCCTGGACCTGGACCAGGACAAGATGCGCGCGCTGGGCGTCACCTCGAAAACGGTGATGCAGGCGGCCAATACGATCCTGTCGGGCACGGTCATCGGCCAGTTCCGTGAAGATAACAAGCTGATCGATATTCAGGTGCGCCAGCCTCTGGAAGAGCGGGCCACGATTTCCGTGTTGAATGACACAAATATCCCGACGGCGACGGGCAAGTCCGTGCCGATCTCGCAACTGGCCCGCGCGCATTTCGTGTGGGAACCGGGTGTCGTCTGGCGCGACAAGCGCGCATGGGCCATCACCGTGCAGTCGGACGTGATCGACGGCATCCAGGGCGCCACCGTGTCGACGCAACTGGCGCCGCAGCTGGACGCCTTGCGGGCCAAGTTGCCGTCCGGCTACCGCATCGTGGTGAAAGGCGTGGCGGCCGACAGCGGCGAGGCGGAAGCGTCGATCTCGGCGAACCTGCCGCTGGCCATCTTCATCATCTTCACCTTGCTGATGTTGCAGCTGCACAGTTTCTCGCGTTCCCTGCTGGTCTTCCTGACGGGGCCGCTGGGTGTGGCGGGCGCCGCGTTTGCCTTGCTGGCGCTGGGCCGGCCACTTGGTTTCGTGGCCAATCTCGGCATCATCGCGCTGTTCGGCATGATCATCCGCAACTCGGTGATCCTCGTCGACCAGATCGAGCAAGACATCAAGGACGGCTCGGCCCCGTGGGATGCCATCATTGACTCGGCCGTGCGCCGCTGCCGCCCCATCGTGCTGACGGCCGCCGCCGCGGCGCTGGCCATGATCCCCTTGTCGCGTTCCGTGTTCTGGGGCCCGATGGCGGTGGCCATCATGGGCGGGCTGATCCTGGCGACGGCCTTGACTTTATTGTTCCTGCCCGCCCTGTATGCGGCCTGGTTCCGGGTCAGGAAGCCGGAGCCGGTGAGCGCAAAAGAAGGCTAGCAGCCAGCGCCAGGGCGCAGGCATAAAAAAGGCGGCATTCCTCTGGGAAATCCAGTAGAATGCCGCCTTTGCTTTACCGAGCGCTTGCTCCGGGCTTGCCCTCTAAGTCCACGGTAGCCAGATCGCTCCCGAGTTGTTAAAATCAGGGAAGCAGTTTGTAGCAAGTAGCACACAGTAGTACAAATGCGGATGTGGTGGAATTGGTAGACACGCTGGTCTTAGAAGCCAGTGCTTCGGCTTGGGAGTTCGAGTCTCCCCATCCGCACCAATCCGGGTTGTTCCAGCCCGGAGGTGCAGCACCATCAAGTTGTTCTTCAGCCTCCTTGCAGGCGTCTTTCCCGTTTTCCTGTTGTCTAGCCTGTATTTCCGTCATTCGGGATGTCTTTGTTTGCGCCATTTTTCGTCAGCGACCGGGCCGCGGGGCGGGGCTCAGGCGGAGATTTGCCTGAAAAATGGCCAAATTGAGGTAAATCAAAGGTTTTTTGCCCGAAATCTTCGTCGTGAGCGCATTTCTTTGTTTCGGACGGGGCGCCAGTTCGCATATACTAATGAACGAAGCAGGCTGGAAAGCCTGTCTCTGGCGAAACAAAGAATGCCGGGGCAAGAGTAAAGGCAGGGCACCCCCAGGCTGTGGCGACTCGTTCGCCGCCGCTGGTATCCTCTGTGGCCGGGCTGCAAAGCCAGCCACTTTCCCGAAGTCCTTTGTTATAATGCCACGCTTTACCGAATGATGGCCGGCCCTGCATTTACTTAGAAGCAAGGCTGGACGCTCGGAGCCCTGTCGCAGTACTGGAAGCGGCGGATTGTTTGGTGCCTGGTGCGGGTTTTTCCCTCAGCCGGGTAGACCAGGTCCATCGTCCTGTTTTTAGTACTTTTACAGATGAATATGCGAGCGAGTGAAGCTGGACCCATGTCTTGCCGCCAGTGATGGCGCAAGGGGTCGGGTCTTCTTTTCTCGCACCAACAGTGTTTATTTTTTGGACGATTTTTTACATGGCAACTGCAGTCGAAACCTTGGGCAAACTCGAACGTCGTATCACGATCTCCTTCCCGCTGACGGACGTCCGCACGGAAGTTGAGAAGCGCCTGAAAGTGCAAGCCCGTACGGCTAAGGCACCGGGCTTCCGTCCGGGCAAAGTGCCGTTGAAAATGGTCGCAGCACAATACGGCTACCAAATTGAATCCGAAGTGCTGAATGACAAAGTCGGCCGCGCGTTCAACGACGCCGCCAACGAAAACAATCTGCGCGTGGCCGGTTTCCCGAACATCGTGCCGAAAGAAGAAGCAGCCGAAGGCCAGCTGGCTTTCGACGCAACGTTCGAAGTGTATCCGGAAGTTGCCATCGGCGACCTGACGGCCGTTGAAATCGAAACCGTGCAAGCCGACGTATCGGAAGCCGAAATCGACAAGACCATCGACATCCTGCGCAAGCAGCGCGTGCACTTCCACACCAAGGGCGAAGCTGGCGAACACGGCGACGGCGGTGAGGCTATCGCTGCCAATGGCGACCGCGTGACCGTTGACTTCGTCGGCTCGATCGACGGCGTTGAATTCCCAGGCGGCAAAGCTGAAGGCTACGCTTTCGTGCTGGGCGAAGGCCGCATGCTGCCAGAATTCGAAGCAGCAACCCTGGGCCTGAAAGTGGGCGAGTCGAAGACGTTCCCATTGTCGTTCCCTGAGGACTACCATGGCAAGGACGTTGCCGGCAAAACCGCATCGTTTACCATCACCCTGCAAAAGCTGGAATGGGCGCACCTGCCGGAAGTCGATGCCGAATTCGCCAAGTCCCTGGGCGTTGCCGATGGCGACCTGGCCAAAATGCGCGAAGACATCAAAGTCAATCTGCAACGCGAAGTCGCTGGCCGCGTGAAAGCGCGCAACAAGGAAGCCGTCATGGACGCGCTGATCAAAGTTGCTGAGCTGGAAGTGCCAAAAACGCTGATCGCTCAGGATTCCGAGCGCCTGGCCGAAATGACCCGCCAGGACATGGCGCAGCGCGGCATGAACGTCAAGGACGTGCCTTTCCCAGCAGAACTGTTCGCGGAAAAAGCCGAGCGTCGCGTACGCCTGGGCCTGATCCTGTCGCAACTGGTGGGCGACAACAAGCTGCAGGCTACGCCTGAGCAAGTCAAGGCGCAGATCGAAGATTTCGCCCAAAGCTACGAAGACCCACGCGAAGTGCTGAAGTACTACTACAGCGACCGTCGTCGTCTGGGTGAGATCGAAGCCCTTGTATTGGAAGAAAACGTCGTCACCTACGTGTTGGGCCTGTCGAAAGTCACGTCGAAAGCAGTTGCTTTTGACGAACTGATGGGAAGCAACGCACAAGCGTAAACCAGTTGGTATTGGGATGCCTGCTCCTGCCGAAAGGTGAGGGCGGCTTCCCCTAACTGCTTCACAAGGAAATGAAATGACAGGTATGAACCGTAATCCGGCGCTGGACACACAGATGCTCGGCCTGGTGCCGATGGTGGTGGAACAAAGCGGTCGCGGCGAGCGCTCGTATGATATTTACTCGCGCCTGCTGAAGGAACGTTTGATTTTCATGGTCGGCCCGGTCAATGACCAGATGGCCAACCTGGTTGTCGCCCAGCTGCTGTTCCTGGAAAGCGAAAATCCCGAAAAGGAAATCTCGCTCTACATCAACTCGCCAGGTGGTTCGGTCTCGGCCGGCATGGCCATCTACGACACCATGCAGTTCATCAAGCCGGACGTCTCGACCCTGTGCACGGGCATGGCTGCTTCGATGGGTGCTTTCCTGCTGGCCGCTGGCGCCAAGGGCAAGCGTTTCTCGCTGCCGAACTCGCGCATCATGATTCACCAGCCGTCCGGTGGTTCGCAAGGCATGGCGTCCGATATCGAGATCCAGGCGAAGGAAATCCTTTACCTGCGCACCCGCTTGAACGGCATCATGGCCGAGCGCACGGGCCAGTCGATCGAACAGATCGCCAAGGACACCGACCGCGACCGTTTCATGTCCGCCGACGAGGCCGTTGAGTATGGTTTGATCGACAAAGTGTTGACCAGCCGCGCTTGATGAGCCCCTACCGGTATTGCTAAGTACGTAAGTAAACGCCCGGGCGATCAAACGTTCGGGCGTTTCGCTTTTATTTCGGGTAGCATGGAGCTTGTGCGCGTTGTTGACTTGCGCCATGGCTAGCCGCCTTTACGGGCGGCAATCATCATCCGGCTTGCGATTTTGCAATATTGTTAATGCAGTTCCAACCAAAATGCCTTATGTCAGACAAAAAATCCTCTAGCGGCGAAAAATTACTGTATTGCTCGTTCTGCGGCAAAAGCCAGCACGAGGTGAAGAAACTCATCGCCGGCCCGTCCGTGTTCATTTGCGACGAGTGCATCGACCTGTGCAACGACATCATCCGTGATGAAACGTCGAGCATCGAGACGGTGACCGGTACCAAATCCGACCTCCCGACGCCGCAAGAAATTGCCGCCTTGCTCGATCAGTACGTGATCGGCCAGCAGACTGCCAAGCGCATCCTGTCGGTGGCGGTGTACAACCATTACAAGCGTCTCAAGCACCTGGGCAAGAAAGACGACATCGAACTGGCCAAGAGCAACATCTTGCTGGTCGGTCCTACCGGCTCGGGCAAGACCCTGCTGGCACAGACCCTGGCGCGCATGCTCAACGTGCCGTTCGTGATCGCCGACGCCACCACCCTGACCGAAGCCGGTTACGTGGGTGAAGACGTGGAAAACATCATCCAGAAGCTGCTGCAAAGCTGCAACTACGACGTCGAGAAAGCCCAGCGCGGCATCGTCTACATCGATGAGATCGACAAGATTTCGCGCAAGTCCGACAATCCGTCCATCACGCGCGACGTGTCGGGCGAGGGCGTGCAGCAAGCCTTGTTGAAATTGATCGAAGGCACGATGGCTTCCGTGCCGCCACAAGGCGGCCGCAAGCATCCGAACCAGGATTTCGTGCAGATCGACACGACCAACATCATGTTCATCTGCGGCGGCGCCTTTGACGGCCTGTCCAAAGTGATCGCCAACCGTTCCGAAAAGAGCGGCATCGGCTTCTCGGCCACGGTGCGCAGCAAGTCGCAAAGCTCGGCCAGCGAACTGATGCTGCAAGCGGAACCGGAAGATCTGGTCAAGTTCGGCCTGATCCCGGAACTGGTCGGCCGTCTGCCCGTCATCGCCACCCTGGCGGAATTGACGGAAGAGGCGCTGATCCAGATCCTCGTCGAGCCGAAAAATGCGCTGATCAAGCAGTATTCGAAGCTGCTCGAGATGGAAGGCGCGGAACTGGAGATTCGTCCGGCCGCCCTGCATGCGATCGCCAAGAAAGCGCTGGCGCGCAAGACCGGCGCCCGTGGCTTGCGTTCCATTCTGGAACATGCTTTGCTGGACGTCATGTACGAACTGCCGAGCGAACAAAACGTGGTGAAGGTCGTCATCGACGAAAATACCATCACCAGCGGCGCCAAACCTTTGTTGATTTATCAAGAGACTGCCAAGGCCTCCGGAGAAAATTGATTACTGCTGAGACAAATGCATAAAAAGGATTTTGATTCCTTAATGCATGGCAGTACAATTTAAATCAATGAGTGCAGGCTTCAATCGGAAAGCCACTCGCGGCGCTTAGCTGCGCGTGGCTTTTTTACTGTGAAAACTGCATTTATTAACGTCATGCGGGTGTGTTTTGCGAAATAAACAGAAAAATGTTTGTTTCACAGAATTATTTATTCTCGCCGGTCTTGTGTTTTGGCAGCGAGCGCCAACATCGTAAACACGCTTTCTATAAGGTACGCCATGACAACTTCCAAATTAACTGAGCAAACTCAACTGCCGTTATTGCCGCTGCGGGATGTCGTCGTTTTCCCGCATATGGTGATACCGCTGTTCGTTGGCCGTCCAAAGTCGATCAAGGCGCTGGAAGCTGCGATGGAGCAGGGCAAGAGCATCATGCTTGCCGCTCAAAAAGCAGCCGCGAAGGACGAGCCGTCTCCTTCGGATATCTATGAAATTGGCTGCGTTGCCAATATTCTGCAAATGCTGAAGCTGCCCGATGGCACCGTCAAGGTGCTGGTCGAAGGCGCGCAGCGTGCCCGTATCAACCACATCAGCGATGCGCCGACGCACTTCATCGCCGACCTGACGCCGCTCGAGTCCGAGCCGGGCGACGAGTCGGAAGTCGAAGCCATGCGCCGCGCGATCGTGCAGCAGTTCGACCAGTACGTCAAACTGAACAAAAAGATTCCACCGGAAATCCTCGCTTCGCTGTCGGGCATCGACGATGCCGGCCGCCTGGCCGACACGGTGGCCGCGCATCTGCCGCTGAAGCTGGAGCAAAAACAAGTCATCCTGGAAATTTTCAGCGTGGCCAAGCGCCTCGAGCACCTGCTGGGCCAGCTCGAAGGCGAACTCGACATTCTGCAGGTGGAAAAGCGCATCCGCGGCCGCGTGAAGCGCCAGATGGAAAAGTCGCAGCGCGAGTACTACCTGAACGAGCAAGTCAAGGCGATCCAGAAAGAACTGGGCGAGGGCGAAGATGGCGCCGACCTCGACGAGCTGGAGAAAAAAGTCGCTTCGGCCAAGATGCCGAAGGAAGCGCTCGACAAGGCTACCAACGAGCTGAAAAAGCTGAAACTGATGTCGCCGATGTCGGCCGAAGCCACCGTCGTGCGCAACTACATCGACACCCTGGTCAATTTGCCTTGGAAAAAGAAATCGAAGGTCAATAACGACCTGTCGAATGCGGAAAAAGTGCTCGAGGGCGACCACTACGGCCTCGACAAGGTCAAGGAACGCATCCTGGAATACCTCGCGGTGCAACAGCGCGTCGACAAGCTCAAAGCCCCTATCCTGTGCTTCGTCGGTCCTCCTGGCGTCGGTAAAACCTCGCTGGGCCAGTCCATCGCCCGCGCGACGAACCGCAAGTTCGTGCGCATGGCCCTGGGCGGCGTGCGCGACGAGGCCGAGATCCGCGGCCACCGCCGCACCTACATCGGCTCGATGCCGGGCAAGATATTGCAATCGCTGTCGAAAGTCGGCGTGCGCAATCCTCTGTTCCTGCTCGATGAAGTCGACAAGATGGGCGCCGATTTCCGTGGCGATCCTTCGTCGGCCCTGCTGGAAGTGTTAGACCCGGAACAGAATCACACGTTCTCCGACCATTACATCGAAGTCGATTTCGACCTCTCCGACGTGATGTTCGTGGCCACGTCGAACTCGTACAACATTCCGCCAGCCTTGCTTGACCGCATGGAAGTGATCCGTCTGTCCGGTTACACGGAAGATGAAAAGACCAGCATCGCGCAGCGTTACCTGCTGCCGAAGCAGATCAAGAACAATGGCTTGAAGGAAGAGGAAATTTCGGTGGCCGAGTCGGCGCTGCGCGACATCATCCGCTACTACACGCGGGAAGCCGGTGTGCGTTCGCTCGAGCGTGAAGTATCGAAGATCTGCCGCAAGGTGGTCAAGATGCTGCTGCTGAAGAAATCCGACAAAAAAGTCATCGTCAACTCGAAGAACCTGGATAAATTCCTCGGTGTGCGCCGCTATGATTTCGGTGTCGCAGAGAAAGAAAACCAGGTGGGCCAGGTGGTCGGTCTGGCATGGACGGAAGTGGGCGGCGATCTGCTGACCATCGAAGCCGTGTCGATGCCGGGCAAGGGCGGCATCATCCGCACGGGTACCCTGGGCGACGTCATGAAAGAGTCGATCGAGGCGGCCCGCACGGTGGTGCGCAGCCGGGCACAGCGCCTGGGCATCAAGGCGGACGTGTTCGAGAAGAGCGACATCCACATCCACGTGCCGGAAGGCGCGACGCCGAAGGACGGTCCTTCGGCTGGCGCGGCCATGACGGTGGCGATGGTGTCGGTCTTCACGGGCATTCCCGTGCGTGCCGACGTGGCGATGACGGGCGAGATCACCTTGCGCGGCGAAGTATTGCCGATCGGCGGCCTGAAAGAAAAGCTGCTGGCGGCCCATCGCGGCGGCATCAAGACGGTCCTAATTCCAGAGCAGAATGTGAAAGACCTGGCCGACATTCCGGACAACGTCAAGAACAAACTGGAGATCGTACCGGTGCGCTGGATCGACAAAGTGCTGGAAATCGCCCTCGAACGCATGCCTGAAGCGTTGGCGGATGTCGCTGCGGTGGAGGCTGTCACGGCCGCCGCGGCCAAGCCTGACGCGGCCGGCGAGGTAGTAAAACACTAACGTTTTACCCCTGTTTTCCCCAAACAAGCGCTTTTAGAGCGCTTGTTTTATATTGAAACGTGAATTGCGCCCCCAAAGCGCTTGACACATATACAGTGTGGCTTGTTTAATACGCCTGCACATTTTTTTCGCCGGACAGCTGTGGTGCCAAAAGTGCCGCAACGATACGGTAAACGTTTTATACCTTTGTAATTGGGGATGCTAGTGAACAAGACTGAATTGATCGACCACATTGCTGAAAAAGCTGACATTTCCAAAGCCGCCGCTGCGCGCGCACTCGACGCTGTTATCGGCGGCGTGACGGAAACTTTGAAAAACAACGACAGCGTGACGCTGGTTGGTTTTGGCACTTTCTCGGTCAGCGAACGCGCTGAGCGTACCGGCCGCAATCCGCGTACGAAAGAAGCGATCACGATCGAAGCTGCAAAAGTTCCAAAATTTAAAGCTGGTAAAGCTTTGAAGGATGCTGTAAACTAACGGACTTCGGTGAGGTGACAATCACCGGAAACATTTGGCGGCGCCTACGGGTGCCGCGATTTCAGGGTTGAAGTTCTTCGAATAACAACCCTGGATACAAATGCAAGTAGTACTGTGTATTTTTCGGAGTGGTAGTTCAGTTGGTTAGAATGCCGGCCTGTCACGTCGGAGGTCGCGGGTTCGAGTCCCGTCCGCTCCGCCAAAAAAATACGCTCTTAAGGAGTGGTAGTTCAGTTGGTTAGAATACCGGCCTGTCACGTCGGGGGTCGCGGGTTCGAGTCCCGTCCGCTCCGCCAGAATATAGAAGCCCGCGCTGCTGAATAAGTAGCGCGGGTTTTTCTTTTTCAGCGCCAGATTATCTCGGCGCGCCTGCTTTTAAAATCCCGTCCTGCCGTTTTGAATAAAAACACCCGCATTTAAATCCGCTTTAAGCTGCGTCCGGTTAAATGCCCGAGTCCGGCGCCTTGCCGTCCAGGCGGCGCCAGGGCAGGGCGCGCGCCCTGATTTACTCTTGCTATAGCGCTATGGGCATTGTAGAATCAGGAGATAATGGCTTGGGCGTCAGAATCCTGCTTTAGTTCCAGCGCCAAGTTGTTGAATCTAAAGGGGAAGTGGACATCTGTCCCGTCCATTCCGCCGAAGAAATCAAGGCGAACGCATGTTCGCCTTTTTTTATAGTGATCCACTCATCCCGAATTGGCTGACCATGTTTGAATTTATTCGTACCCATCGACGCTTGATGCAGTTTCTCCTGATGCTGGTCATCGTCCCGTCTTTTGCACTGGTCGGTATCAGCGGCTACCAAAGCTTCGGCGATGGCGCGAACACCATCGCCAAGGTCGGCGACCAGGTCGTTACGCAGCAGCAATATGAAGAAGCGCAACGCCAGCAGATCGACCGCTACCGCCAGATGATGGGCGAGCAGTTCGACCAGAAAATGTTTGACACGCCGGAAGCGCGCCAGAGCATCCTCGACAACCTGATCGCCGAGCGCGCCGTGGCCGCCGAAGTGGGCCGTAGCCACCTGGTCATCAGCGATGCCGTGCTGCAAAAGGAAGTGCTGGAAATCCCAGGCTTGACCTTGCCGGACGGTAAATTCGACCTGGAACGCTACAAGGCCATGCTGGCCGCCCAAGGCATGACGCCGCAGATGTACGATGCGCGCCGCCGCAGCGACATGGCCCTGCAGCAACTGGCCGGCGCCGTGCAAGGCACGGCCTTCGCGCCGAGCACCGTCTCCAAGCGCCTGTCCGACATCACCTCGGAAGAGCGTGAAGTGCAGGAACTGCTGCTGCCGATTGCCCAGTACGTGCCGGAAGTCAAAGTGACGGACGCCATGATCAAGGCTTTCTATGACAAGAACAGCAAGTTCTTCGAGATCCCGGAACAAGCCAAGATCGAGTACGTTGTGCTTGACGACAGCGCCGCCGGCGAGCAAGTCGACGTCACCGACGCCGACGTGACGGGCTACTACGCGAAGAACCAGAAAGCCTACACGACGGAAGAAGCGCGTCAGGCCAGCCATATCCTCGTCGCCGTCAAGAAAGACGCATCGGCCGCCGACAAGGCAGCCGCCAAGGCCAAGGCCGAAGCCATCCTGGCGGAAGTGCGCAAGACGCCAGCCAGCTTTGCCGCCGTGGCGAAAGCCAAGTCGGAAGATCCGGCGTCCGCGGAACAGGGCGGCGACCTGGGCGTGATTGGCAAGGATGGTTTGCCGGCACCGCTGCTGAGCGCGGTTTCGAAACTCAAGCAAGGCGAGATCAGCGACGTCGTCGCTTCCGATTTCGGCTTCCACATCCTGACCGTGACCTCGCTCAAGCCACAGCACGTGCGTGCGCTCGATGAAGTACGCGGCGAAATCACGGCGGACTTGCGCAAGCAATTCGCCGCCAAGAAATACTCGGAAATGGCGGAAACGTTCACCAACACGGTCTACGAGCAATCGGACAGCCTGAAGCCGGTGGCCGACAAGCTGAAACTGAAAGTGGAAAGCGTCGCCAACCTGTCGCGCACGCCGTCGCCAGCACTGGGCAAGGCGCCGTTCAACAACGCCAAGTTCCTGACCGCCATCTTCTCGAACGATTCGCTCAAAGACAAGCGCAACACGGAAGCCGTGACCGTCGCTCCTAACGTGCTGATCGCCGGTCGCGTGGTGGAATTCAAGCCTGCCAGCAAGCGTCCGCTGGCCGAAGTCGAAGCGATGATCCGTCAGCGCGTGACCCTGGAAGAAGCGGAAAAGCTGGCCAAGAAAGCGGGCGAGACCAAGCTGGCCGCCTTGAAGGCTTCGGGCGACGCGACCGGTTTCGGCGCGGCGCAATGGGTATCGCGCAGCAAGCTGGATGGCATCAACCGTGCCGCCATCGCGCAAGTCATGAAAGCGGACACGAGCAAGTTGCCAGCCTACGTGGGCGTGGATCTGCCAGCCCTGGGCTACGGCATCTACCGCATTGCCAAGGTGCAGCAGCCGACGCAAGTGGACGCAGCGCGCCGCCAGCAAGAGAAAGACCAGATCAGCGGCATCCTGGCACAACAGGAAATGTTCGATTACGTCGAATACCTGAAAGCCAAGGCCAAGGTGAAGATCGTCAAGCCGGTGACCGCGCCGGTTGCCGCAGCGCCGGAAGCGCCGTAATCAGTTTTAGCCCATAAAAATAGCCGCTTTCGAGCGGCTATTTTTTTGTCTGTGGAATGTGCGTGTCAATGAATTTACCATGACCACCAGCGTAAAGCTGGGGTCAGACCCGCCGAGTCTGACCCCGGATTTTTGCCTCGGGCTAGAGCTAACGTCAACAACCGGCTTACTTCGCGTCCAGCAACGGCGCCAGCCGCGGCCAGATATTCTTTAAAATCGTCGGATGCGCCTGCGCATTCGGGTGCATGCGGTCGGCCTGGAACAGCTGCGGCTGGTCGGCGATGCCTTCGAACATGAAGGGCACGAGTGGCGCCTTCCATTCCTTGGCCAGCTTGCCGTACACGCCATAAAACTGCTCGCCATAGGCGCGGCCATAGTTGGGCGGCATGCGCATGCCCACCAGCACCACCTGCGCGCCCGATTTTTTGGCCGCTTCGCCCATGGCGCGCAGATTCGCTTCGGCGGCCGCCACGGGCAAGCCGCGCAAGCCGTCGTTGGCGCCCAGTTCGATCAGCACGACGTCGGGCTGATGCTTGGCCAGCAGCGCAGGCAGGCGCGCGCGGCCGCCGCTGGTCGTCTCGCCGCTGATGCTGGCATTGACGATGCGCGTATCGTTCTTTTGCGCTTGCAGCCGCTGTTCCAGCAGCGCCACCCAGCCCGTGCCCCGTGCCAGCCCATACTCGGCCGAGAGACTGTCGCCGAGCACCAGCAGCGTTTTTGGTGCAGAATAGGCGTTCGTCATGCTCGATACCAGCAGCAGGGCTGCCGCAGGAAGCAGGGACAGCGTGCGCCGCCGCATGCGGCTGCTGCCCTCGACACTTATTTGTTCACGAAATTTTTTAAGATAGATCAGCATGCCCGAATTCCCTAAAGCGACTTCCACCAGTTTTCTCCCATCAGACGCAGCGGCCCAGCGGCCCGCCGCACCCAACAGCCAAAAGGCCCGGCCGGCCATCGAAGTGGTCCAGCTGGCCAAGCGCGTACCCGATGCCGATGGTGAGCTGACCATCCTGCATCAAGTCGATTTTACCGTGCAAACGGCGGAGACGCTGGCCATCGTCGGCGCTTCCGGTTCCGGCAAGTCCACCTTGCTGGGCTTGCTGGCCGGACTCGACACGCCCAGCGAGGGCAAGGTCATCCTCGATGGCACCGATATCTTCGCCCTCGACGAAGACGGCCGCGCCGGTTTCCGCAAGGAAAAGCTCGGTTTCGTGTTCCAGTCCTTCCAGCTGCTGGCCCACCTGACGGCGCTGGAAAACGTCATGCTGCCGCTGGAATTGCGCGGCGACCCGGACGCAAAGGAAAAGGCGCAAGCCATGCTGGGCAGAGTGAACCTGGGCAGCCGCCTGAAACACTATCCGAAATACCTGTCCGGCGGCGAGCAGCAGCGCGTGGCCCTGGCGCGTGCGTTCGTCACGGAGCCGCCGCTGCTGTTCGCCGATGAACCGACGGGCAGCCTCGATGCGGCCACCGGCGAGGCCGTGATCCAGCTGATGTTCGAGTTGAACCGTGAACGCGGATCGACCCTGGTGCTCGTCACGCATGACAGCTCGATCGCGGCCCGTTGCGGGCGGACGATCACGATTGCTGCTGGTCGATTGGTGTGATTGTTGCGCGAGTTTGTCGGATTACGCGCTTGCGCGCTAATCCGACCTACCCGACCTACCCGCCCTCCGAGGTGTAGCTTGGATTAGCGCAGCGTAATCCAACACACCCGCGCCATAGCTTATGCCGACAAGGCATTGATCAACCTGCGTATCGCCGGGATCAATTCCCCGGCCGTCAAGCCAATGGGGCCGCTGCCTGCCGCCACCAGCGCATCGGCCGCCGCGCCATGCAGCCACACGGCGCCAATTGCCGCTTCCCATTCGGACCAGCCTTGCGCCAGCAGGCTGCCGCACAGGCCGGACAAGACGTCGCCCGTGCCGGCCGTCGCCAGCGCGGGGCCGCCCGTGTTGTTGACGACGACCTGGCCGTCGGGCGCGGCGATCACCGTGCCCGAGCCTTTCAATACCACGATGGCGCCCAGCTGCGTTGCCAGCTGGCGCGCCGCGCCCAGGCGGTCGGCCTGCACCTCGGCCACCGTCATGTCGAGCAGGCGCGCCGCTTCCAGCGGGTGCGGCGTCAGTATCGTCGCTCCCGCGCCCGTGCGCACGGCCAGCGCCGATTGCAGCTCCGGCTCGGCCGCCATCAGGTTCAGCGCATCCGCGTCCAGCAGCAGCGGGCTGTCGCTGTCAATGGCACGCTGCAGCAGTTCCACCGTGCCGGCCTTGTCGCCGAGACCGGGGCCGGCCACCAGCGCGGCGAAGTGCAGGCCCGAGAAGTCCACGTCCCTGGCGTGCCGGCACATCAGCTCCGGCTGGCCGCTGTCGAAGGCGGGCGGAGCGTCCGGAAACGCGATGTAGACTCTTCCCGCGCCCGCATGCAGGGCCGTGCGGGCCGCCAGGATGGGCGCGCCGGCCATGCCTTGCGCGCCGCCGACGATGGCCACGCTGCCGTAGCTGCCCTTGTGCGTGTTTTGCCGGCGCGGCTGCAGCTGGCGCGCGAACAGGTGCAGGCCGCCCAGCTGCGCCTTCGCCGCAGGCAGCAGGGAAGGAGCTATGGCCAGCGCGGCCACTTCCACTTCCCCCGCATGGTCGCGGCCATGCGCCGTGTGCAGGCCCGGTTTGTCGCCGATGAAGGTGAGCGTATGCGTGGCGCGGATGGCGACGCCGTCGATGGCTCCCGTGTCCGCGTGCAGGCCGCTGGGCACGTCGAGGGCCAGCACGGGGCAATCGAGATTGTTGACCAGCTGCGCCATGTCTCGGCATTCGCCGTCGAGGGGACGCGACGCGCCGATGCCGAACAGGCCGTCGATGACGAGGTGCCATGGCGCCGCGCCCACTGCCGCCGAGGCCATGGACGTTGCCGCTTCCATCAGGCGCGCGGCGCTGTTGCGTGCGCGGCTCAGCGCCTGTTCGCGTTCGGGCGACGTGGCTTGCGCCTCGGGCGCCAGCCAGACGAGCACCTCGGTGCCGCTGCCGGCCAGGTGCGCGGCCGCTTCCAGCGCATCGCCGCCGTTGTCGCCAGGGCCGGCCAGCACCAGGACGCGGCGGTGGCCCGCATCGTCGCCATCTTCCTGGGCGTGCAGCAGCTTCAGGGCGGCGCTGGCGGCAGCCTGGCCCGCGCGCTGCATCAGCAGCCCTTGCGGCAGGTCTTGCATGGCCGCTTGTTCGATGGCGCGCAGTTCGGCGATGGAGTACAGCGGTGTGGAAGAGTCGATCAGGGGCATGGAGCGTGTTCCATTAGTCAGCATGCCTTCAACATAAGGCCGAAGCGGGCGAAAGGCAAGGCGCGCACGCCTGAAACGCGCCCCTGTTTGGCGGCTACAATAGCCATCTCACATAAGTGCGGGGGCAAGGCGATGGACTGGCAATTCTGGATCGACCGGGGCGGCACCTTTACGGACATCGTGGCGCGCCGTCCTGACGGCAGCCTGGCCACGCATAAACTGCTGTCGGAGAACCCGGGCCAGTACCGCGACGCGGCGCTGGCCGGCATGCGCCAGCTGATGGACCTGGCGCCTGACGCGCCGCTGCCCGTCGAACGGGTGGGCGCCATCAAGATGGGCACCACGGTGGCGACCAATGCGCTGCTTGAACGCAAGGGCGAGCCGACCGTGCTGGCCATCACGCGCGGTTTTCGCGACGCCTTGCGGATCGCCTACCAGAACCGCCCGCAGTTGTTCGCCCGCCAGATCATCCTGCCGGAACTGCTGTACGGCGACGTGATCGAGATCGATGAGCGCGTGGGCGCCCACGGCGACGTCGTGACGCCGCTCGACGAGGCGGCCGCGCGCACGGCGCTGGAACAGGCCTATGCGCGCGGCGTGCGCGCCATCGCGGTCGTGCTGATGCACGGCTACCGCCATCACGCGCACGAGGCACGGGTGGCGCAGCTGGCGCGCGAGGCCGGTTTTACGCAGGTGTCCGTGTCGCACGAGGTCAGCCCCATGATGAAACTGGTGGCGCGCGGTGACACGACCGTGGTCGACGCCTATCTGTCGCCGATTTTGCGCCGCTACGTCGACCAGCTGGTGATGGAGCTGCCCGGCGTGCACCTGCAATTCATGCAGTCGAACGGCGGCTTGACGGATGCGCGGGCCTTCCAGGGCAAGGACAGCATTTTGTCCGGCCCCGCAGGCGGCATCGTCGGCATGGTGCGCGCCAGCGCGCTGGCCGGCTTCGATAAAGTCATCGGCTTCGACATGGGCGGCACCTCCACCGACGTGTCGCATTACGCGGGCGAGTTCGAACGCGTGTTCGAGACGCAGATCGCCGGCGTGCGCATGCGCGCGCCCATGATGAGCATCCACACGGTGGCCGCGGGCGGCGGCTCCATCCTGCATTTCGATGGCGCCCGCTACAAGGTGGGGCCGGACAGCGCGGGCGCCAATCCCGGCCCCGCCAGCTACCGGCGCGGCGGCCCGCTGGCCGTCACCGACTGCAACGTCATGCTGGGCAAGCTGCAGCCCGCCTTCTTCCCCCGCGTCTTCGGTCCCGACGCGAATGAAGCGCTGGACGCGGCCACGGTGCGCGCCCAGTTCGAAGCGCTGGCCCGTACGGTAGATAGCACGCCGGAAGAGGTGGCGCAAGGTTACATCGCCATCGCCGTGGGGAACATGGCCAACGCCATCAAGCAGATTTCCGTGCAGCGCGGCCACGACGTCACCGAATACACGCTCACCAGCTTTGGCGGCGCAGGCGGCCAGCATGCCTGCCTGGTGGCCGATGCGCTGGGCATGCGCACGGTGTTCATCCACAGCCTGGCGGGCGTGATGTCGGCCTACGGCATGGGCCTGGCCGACCAGAGCGCCATGCGCGAGTGCGCCATCGAGGCGGCCCTGGGCGCGGACCTGGCTGGGGAATTTGCGCAATTGGGCGAACTGGCGCGTGGCGACTTGCTGCGCCAGGGCGTGGAAGGGAAGCGCATCGCGCTGGTGTCGCGCGTGCACCTGCGCTACGAAGGCACGGATTCGGCCCTCGTCGTGCTGTTCGAAACGGCTGCCAGCATGCAGGCGCAGTTCGAAGCGGCCTACAAAAAACGCTTTTCCTTTTTGATGCCGGCGCGTGCGCTGATCGTCGAGGCGATCTCCGTGGAAGCCATCGGCGCGTCCGATGCGCCGCAAGTGGCCGCGCCGGTCCATGCACCGCGCGCAGGCGTGCTGGCGCCCGTGCAAACGGTGGACATGTACTGCGCCGGCGCGTGGCGCGACAGCGGCCTGTATGGGGCAGACAGCCTGCGCCCCGGCGATAGCATCGATGGCCCGGCCATTGTCAGCGACGCCAACGCCACCACCGTGATCGAACCAGGTTGGCGCGCGGATGTCACGGCGCACGGCCATTTGATCTTGCGCAGGGTCGCCGCCTTGCCGGAGCGGCGCGCCAAGGGGTTGCAAACAGCGACGCAGGCCGATCCCGTGATGCTGGAAATTTTCAACAACCTGTTCATGTCGATCGCCGAGCAGATGGGCCTGCGCCTGCAAAATACGGCCCATTCCGTCAACATCAAGGAGCGGCTCGATTTCAGCTGCGCCATCTTCGACGCGCAAGGCCATTTGATCGCCAACGCGCCGCACATGCCCGTGCACCTCGGTTCCATGGGCGAGAGCATCCGCACCGTCATGACGCGCAATGCGGGCGCCATGCGGCCGGCCGACGTCTTCATGCTCAATGATCCTTATCACGGCGGCACGCATCTGCCCGACGTGACGGTGATCTCGCCGGTGTTCGATGAGGCGGGCGGCGCCATCCTGTTCTACGTCGGCTCGCGCGGCCACCATGCGGACATCGGCGGCACGACACCCGGTTCCATGCCGCCCGACTCCACGCGCATCGAGGAAGAGGGCGTGTTGATCGACAACTTCAAGCTGGTCGACGGCGCCACGGGTTTGCTGCGCGAAGACGCAACCCTGGCCCTGCTGGCGGGCGCCAGCTGGCCGGCCCGCAATCCGCAGCAGAATGTGGCTGACCTGCGCGCCCAGGTGGCGGCCAACCAGAAGGGCGCCGAAGAACTGCACAAGATGGTCGCGCATTTCGGTTTGACTGTCGTGCAGGCCTACATGGGCCACGTGCAGGACAATGCCGAGGAAGCCGTGCGCAGGGTCATCACGACCCTGAAGAATGGCAGCTATGCGCTGGACCTGGACAACGGCGCGCAGATCAAAGTGGCGATCAGGGTCGATGTGGCGCGGCGCAGCGCCGTCATCGATTTCACGGGCACGTCCAGCCAGCTGCCGAACAACTTCAATGCGCCGTCCGCCGTCTGCATGGCGGCCGTGCTGTACGTGTTCCGCACCCTCGTCGACGACGAGATTCCCTTGAACGCGGGCTGCCTGAAGCCTTTGACCGTGATCATCCCGTCCGGCTCCATGCTCAATCCGCAGTATCCGGCCTCCGTCGTGTCGGGCAATGTGGAAACCTCGACCTGCATCACGAATGCCCTGTATGGCGCGCTGGGGGCGATGGCCGCCTCGCAGGGGACGATGAACAATTTCACGTTCGGCAGCGAAAAGTACCAGTATTACGAGACGATATCGGGCGGCTCGGGCGCCGGCCCCGGTTTTGACGGCACGGACGTGGTGCAGACGAACATGACCAATTCGCGCCTGACGGACCCGGAAATCCTCGAGTGGCGCTTTCCTGTGCGGCTGGACAGCTACAGCATCCGCGCAGGGTCGGGCGGGGCGGGGCGCTGGCACGGCGGCAATGGCGGCGTGCGCCGGGTGCGCTTCCTGGAACCCATGACGGCGGCGATCCTGTCGAACAACCGCATCCATCCGCCTTTCGGCATGGATGGCGGCGCGGCGGGTGCGCTGGGACGCAATTACGTGGAGCGGGCGGACGGCACGGTGGAGCACCTGGCGCATATCGGCAAGACCGATATGCAGGCGGGCGACGTGTTCGTGATCGAGACGCCGGGCGGCGGCGCTTACGGCAAGCCGGAATAGGCTGTGGCTCCGCTGAGCTGCGCGCGCACCTGGCCCACGTCGCGCATGGGCGCGCGTCCGAACTGGCGGCTGTATTCGCGGCTGAACTGCGATTCGCTGGCGTAGCCGACCCGGTAGCCGGCCGTGCCCGCGTCGATCTGCTCGACCAGCATGAGGCGCCGTGCTTCCTGCAATCGCAGCAGCTTCTGGTACTGCATCGGCGTCATGGCGGTAATCGCCTTGAAGTGGTGGTGCAGCGACGACATGCTCATGTTCGCCATGCCGGCCAGGTGCTCGATGCGCAGCGGCTCGCAATAATTGTGCTTGATCCAGTCGATGGCTTGCCCCACCTGGTGCGACTGGCTGCTGGCCAGCGCCATGTGCCGCAGGCGCGCGCCGACGGGGCCATTGAGCAGGCGGTACGTCAGCTCGCGGCGGATCAATGGCGCCAGCGCGGCGATCTCGCCCGGTTTGTCGAGCAGGCGCACGAGGCGCAGCATGGCGTCGAGCAGCTCGGCCGACACGTCGCTGACGGAAATGCCGCGCGTGGCGGGCAGGATTTTCTGCTGCGCCGCGCTGTTACTGCTGCTTTCGCTATCGAGCAGCGCGGCCACGTCGGCGATGTCGATGCCAAGCACCACGCACAGGTGCGGCTTGTCTTCGCTCGCTTCCACCACGCGCACCTGCACCGGCAAGTCGACGGACGTCAGCAGATACTGCATGCGGCTGTAATGGAAGGTTTCGCTGCCCAGGGTGACGTCTTTCGCGCCCTGCGCGATGATGGCCACGCTGGGGCGCGCCGCGTGGAACAGCGATTCCGTGACCGAGGACTGGCGGTGGAAACTGAGGTTGCCGATGGCCGTCGCGTAGTCGCCCGTGCGCGGCGCGTGGCGGCTGATCAGGGCGGCGATTTCATCTTGTGGAGTAAGTGGCGTGGACATGGCGTTCAGTATGCATGAGGCGAAGTAGGGCAGGGGCTGATCTTACGCAGATTTGGAGGATCGTGCAAAGGTCTTGCAGGATCACGGTAACGCCGGGCCGGCTTCTCGGGCACACTTGTGCAATCGCCTGCATGGCACGCGTTCCCCTCGTCACACACATCTAGATACAGGAGTTTTCATGACCACCATCGCCAAAGGCTACGCCGCACTGGGCCCGACTTCCGCACTGCAACCGTTCACGTTCGAGCGCCGCGCCCCGCGCGAAGACGACGTGGCCATCTCGATCAAATACTGTGGCGTGTGCCACTCCGACATCCACCAGGCGCGCGACGAATGGGGCGGCGCCGCCTTCCCGATGGTGCCCGGCCATGAAATCGCCGGCGTCGTCACGGCCGTTGGCGCCAACGTCAGCAAGTTCAAGGTGGGCGACCACGTGGGCGTGGGCTGCTTCGTCGATTCCTGCACCACCTGCAAGACGCGCAACGTGGACCTGGAACAGTACATGCCAGGCCTGATCCAGACCTACAACGGCCTGGAAGCGGACGGCAAGACGGCCACGCAGGGCGGCTACTCGGACAGCATCGTCGTCAAGGAAGGCTATGTGCTGTCGATTCCCGACAACCTGCCGCTGGACGCGGCCGCGCCGCTGCTGTGCGCCGGCATCACCCTGTATTCGCCGCTGAACCACTGGAAGGCCGGTCCTGGCAAGCAGGTCGCCATCCTGGGCATGGGCGGCCTGGGCCACATGGGCGTGAAAATCGCCCACGCCATGGGCGCCGAAGTGACGGTACTGAGCCAGACCCTGTCGAAGCGCGAAGACGGCCTGCGCCTGGGAGCCGACCATTACTACGCCACCAACGATGCGGAAACGTTCAGCAAACTGGCCGGCACGTTCGACCTGATCATCTGCACCGTGGGCGCGTCCATCGACTGGAACCAGTACATCAACCTGCTGAAAGTCGACGGCAACATGGTCATCGTCGGCATCCCGGACGGCGCCGTGCCGCCCGTGAACGCCTTCGGCCTGGTGGGCGCGCGCCGCAGCCTGTCCGGCTCCATGATCGGCTCGATCAAGGAAACCCAGGAAATGCTGGATTTCTGTGGCAAGCACAATATTGTGTCGGACATCGAGATCATCCGCATTCAGGATATCAATGAAGCGTTTGAGCGCGTGGTCAAAAGCGATGTACGCTACCGCTTCGTGATCGACATGGCATCGCTGTAACGCTCGAGAAAAAGCCCAGGGCGTTGTTGCCGCGTCTCGCCGTACTATTCGTACTGTCTTCGACGCGGCGCCTAGCCCTGGGCATTTTTCGGGCGTTCCAACCGGTATGCTTTAAAAGCAAAACCGGCTACTATCTGGTTGACCTGTGTTTGTTGGATTACGCGCTTTGCGCTAATCCAACCTACGCATATCCAGCAGTCCGGTAGGTCGGATTAGCTCGTAGAGCGTAATCCGACAATCCCCCTGAACGCCCCCATCCCCGCCAAAAATCAAGCTCCCGCGTCAATTTTTCTTTCCTTGCGTCAAAAATCGGCATAAAATGAAACCGTACAGTACAGTTTCACTACGTGGATTTAAAAAAATCAGCCATCCCCGGCGTGTTTGCCCGGGCAGGGGAGGCGTCATGGATAAAAAATGGACACTTCAGTAAATAAAGGAGCGCCGGTGATCCCGGCGGTCTTCAGGGGCAAGCGGCTTGCCTTGACGGTTTTTGGCGTTTTTCTCGGATTCTCCGGCCTGGCCCTGGCGGCGGGCGGCATCGAACTCATTACCCTCGGCGGTTCCTGGTACTACCTGCTGGCCGGTCTCGGCCTGCTCCTCGCCGGCGTGCTGTATCTGCGCCGCAAACCCATCGCCAGCGGCGTTGTCGCCGTGCTGGTCATCGCCACCCTGGCCTGGGCCGTGTGGGAAATCGGCTTTGCCTTCTGGCCCATGGTGCCGCGTTTGGCGCCGTTCCTCGTTATCGGCCTGGTGGCCGCCTTGCTGCATCCGTGGCTGGCGGGGCGCAAGCACACTGGCCAGTCGCGCGGCTTCGCGGCCTTGTTCGCCGTCGTGCTGGTGGCCGGTTTCGCTGCCATGTTCCAGCCGCACGGCGTGCTCGATGCCACCGTGCAGCCGCAGCAGGATGCGATCGCGGCGGTGAATGGCGGCAGTGCCAACTGGGCGCATTACGGCTATGGGCCGAAGGGCACGCGCTTCGCGCCGTACACGCAGATCGACAAGCGGAATGCCGGCCAGCTGCAAGTGGCGTGGACCTACCGCTCGGGCGAGCTGGCCGAAGGCGCGTCCGAATCGCAAAACACGCCGCTGCAGATCGGCGACACCATCTACACGTGCACGCCGACGAGCAAGGTCATCGCGCTTGACGCGGACACGGGCAAGGAGCGCTGGACCTTCGATCCGAAGCCGGCCAACATCAAAACGTGGAACCGCTGCCGCGGCGTGGCTTACTACGAGCCGGCCAAAGTGATAAAGCCATTTCAGTTTGACGGCATGGCCGCGGCCAGCGCGCCGGTGGCGGGCGCGTGCGCCAAACGCATCGTGCAAGTGACCATGGATGCGCGCCTGATTCAGATCGACGCGCAGACGGGCAAACAGTGCGAGGGCTTCGGCGACAAGGGTTCCGTCGACCTGACCGTCGGCCTGGGCAAGGTCAAGATGAACGTGCCGTACTACGCCTACACGTCCGCGCCCACGGTGGCGCGCAACCTGATCATCCTCGGTGGCTGGGTCTTCGATGGCCGCTCCACCGACGAACCGTCGGGCGTCGTGCGCGCCTACAGCGCCGACACGGGGGAACTGGTGTGGGCCTGGGACCTGGGCAATCCAGCCATCACCAAGCTGCCGCCGGAAGGGCAGACCTACACGCGCAGCACGCCGAACATGTGGTCGGCGCCCGCCTTCGACGACGAATTGGGCCTGGTCTACCTGCCGACGGGGAACGAGCAGCCCGACTTCTGGGGCGGCAAGCGTCCGCCGCTGACGGAAAAATACGCGTCGGCCATCGTCGCCCTCGACATGGCCACGGGCCGCGAGCGCTGGACGTATCAGACCGTCCACCACGATATCTGGGATTACGACGTGGCCGCGCAGCCAGCCCTGTACGACGTCCCGGACGGCAAGGGCGGCAAAATTCCCGCGCTGGTGCAGCTGACCAAGCGTGGCCAGATCTTCATGCTGGACCGCCGCACGGGCAAACCGATTGCGGACGTGGTGGAAAAACCCGTGCCGCAAGAGCACGCGGCCGGCGACTGGGTATCCAAAACGCAGCCATACTCCACCGGCATGCCGGCCCTCGGTGCGGACACGCTGACGGAGCGCGACATGTGGGGCGCCACCTTCTTCGACCAGCTGGCGTGCCGCATCAGCTTCCGCAAGCTCAATTACCAGGGCGAGTTCACGGCGCCGAGCACGAAAGAGACCTTGATCTATCCGGGCTATTACGGCGGCTTCAACTGGGGCGGCGCGGCCGTCGATGAAAGCAATGGCTATATGTTCGTCAACGATATCCGCATGCCGCAAGTGGTCAGGCTGGTGCCGCGCGAAACGGTGGACGTGGCGAAGCTGACGGCTGGCCACGGCGTGGGCAGCACCTATCCGATGGATGGCACGCCGTTCGTCATCGACCACAAGGCCTTCAATTCGCCGCTGGGCATACCGTGCCAAAGCCCGCCATGGGGCGTGTTTGCCGCCATCGACCTCAAGACGAAGAAAAAAGTGTGGGAGCGTCCTGCCGGCACGGTGCAGGATGCCGTCATCAACGGCGTGCGCGCCAGGCTGCCCATCCCGCTGGGCATGCCGACCCTGGGCGGCGGCATGAGCACGGCGTCCGGCCTCGTGTTTTATGCGGGCACGCAGGATTACTATCTGCGCGCCATGGATATCGCCACCGGCCGTGAAGTGTGGAAGGCGCGCATGCCGGTCGGTTCGCAAGGCACGCCGATGACGTACGTGTCGCCCAAGTCGGGCCGCCAGTACGTCGTGGTGGTCGCAGGCGGCGCCCGCCAGAGTCCGGACCGGGGGGATTACGTGATAGCATACGCGCTTCCCAAGACACAGTAAGAGTTTGCTTCATGCCCCAGTTGCGCACCGTTCCCGCTTCCCCGAGTACCCGAAGCGAGGAGCGGCGGCGCAAGCTGCTGGTGGCGGCATCCAGGCTCTTTCTTGACTCCGGCTACGACGGCGTCAGCATGGACGCCATCGTGGCCGAGGCGGGCGGCTCGAAAGCCACCGCCTACCGCTATTTCGGCAGCAAGCAGGACCTGCTGGTGGCCGTGGTCGAATACCTGTGCGCCGATTTCATCATCGCGCTACGCCAGCTCGATACCTCGCAAGTCGGCCTGGAGCAGGGCTTGCAGCTGATCCTCGATGAACTGGTGGCCGTCGTCACCAGCCCCCGCCACGTGGATTTCTACCGCCTCGTCGTCACGGGCGCGGCCGCAGTGCCGGCCGTGGGCCTCACCTGGTACGAACACGGCCCGCAAGTGTGGCATGCATTGATCCTGCGCCTGCTGGAACAGCAGCGCACCCAGGGCCGCATCGCGCCCGACACCTCGTTTTCCAACCTGCCGCAGATCCTCTTCGACGCTGTTTTTTCGCACCTGACCACGCGCACCGTCATGCTGGGGCAGGGCGGCGATGCGGCCACGTTCCGGCCCTTGATCGCGGAGCTGATCGAGCTGGTGCTGGCGCGGGTGGGATGTGGCCGTCTGCCGCCGCGTTAAGCTGCACTGAAAATTACCCCCCTTTTTTTCCACGGATTTGCAAGGGCATCCGACCCGCGTTGCCGGTCTGATTCCGCCTGTCTTAGCGGCCGGAGACTAGCCTCCGGGGCCGCGTCTGGATGATTTAAAAATAAATTTGTAATTGTGACAATGCGAGTGTTTTTAGCATTTTTTTATGATTATATTATTCACTGGCATGACGGAAATGAGCGATGTGCTTGATTTACGGCCATTCGACAGTTTCACGCACTTCCAGCATGGCTTTTCCCAGTTCATTTCCCGATTCATTCTTGAAGGGTGCGATGATGACAATACTGTTTAATGACTTGTCCTGGAATCAACAAGAGCAATTCAAGACCACATGCCGGCGTCATGGCATCGATCCAACCGCAGTTCGGGCGACACTATCAACCGAAAATATGGGCAAGGGCGTCTTGTGCGGCCATCCGGCGGCCAGTTCCGCTTTCCCGCCCGATAATATCGTCCAGGTCGACAGCATAAAACAGCTGAAAGCCCTGGGCCGCGGTGAGGGCGTGGACGATGTTCTCGGCGCCACCGGTGCGGCCGAGGTCAGCTACCCCAGGCCGCTGGCCGAGATGGCGATGCCGGACCTGGCCGCATTTGGCGGGAAGGCCGTCAAGCTGCGCAACAGCCTCTCGCGCCCGCAATTCCAAGCCGTTTCCGACGCCATGAACGCCTACCTGCTCGGTGATTCAAGCCGCGTCGCGGACTATGAAGACTACATCAACACGCTGCACTTTCCGCTGCAAATGGCCGTCTACGCGGTGACCGACCTGGAAATCACGGCTGCCAATCCATTGCTGGTCGACAATTCGAACGCGCCCACCAGCCTGATATTCGGCACGGTCACGGTGCAGCCGGGCGGCTATATCGAGGCGCGGTCCACATTGCAGATGAATGTGCAAACCATGACCATCGTTTCCTGATCTCGTCACCGAGAATGTCGTAATTGTCACGTTTTATTTTCAACATCACATGCAGTTGATGTTTCGTGTCGAGATCGCGAATATTAACGAATGGCTTCATTCCCATAATATGGCTGATGACTTGACGGATTTTTATCCAATCTGAAGGAGCGAGATGATGGTTAAACACTTTAAAGATCTGAGCGACGAGCAAGTGGCGAAATTCAATGCGCGCTGCGCCCAGCTTGGCGTGGACCCCAGCAAGATTCAGACCAGCGTGACGACCGCCGGCGCCGAGGACGGCCTGCACTGCGGGCATCCCGCCGCCAATTCGACTTTTCCTCCCGCGAACATCCTCAAGGTCGCCAATGTGGCGCAATTGAAGGCCCTGTGCGCCTGCAAGGACGAGGATTATGTGCGCGGGCTGGAAAGCGATGCCCAGGTCAGGTATCCGCAACCGCTCTCGGAGCTGGCGCTGCCGCCGCTGTCCTCCCACGGGCGCGACGTGGCTTTGATCGAGAACTTCATGACCGAGACCCAGAAGGCGGCGGTGGTGCAGGCCTTGCACGCTTTCCTGGTGGGCAACTCGAACAAGGTCAAGGATTACGAGGCGATCATCAACGCGATCCATTTTCCGATGTCGCTGGCGGTCTACGCAGCCCAGGACATCACGATCACCGCCGCCAATCCGCTGGTGCTCGATTCCGACCAGATCGGTTTGTACAATTTCGGCGTCGTGACGGTGGAGCCGGGCGGCAGTATCCAGGTCGTCACCGCCGCCCAGATGGATTCGCAGGTATTCAACGGCCAGACAGCGTTGGGCGGTGCCGGCGGCACCGTTCCGACCATTAACTTCCGGGGTGCCAACGGCAGCAACGGCACCGACGGCACGGCCGGCACCAACGGCAGCAACGGCGGCAATGCCGTGCAAGGTTCGCCGAGCGGCAATAACTGCGATTGCAACAATCCTTCGCCGGTGGCCGCCACGGCCAGCGGCAACGGCACTGCGGGCAGTGCCGGCACCCGGGGCGCGGACGGTTCCATTTCCGGCACCTCGGTGTTTTCGCTGGGCGCGATCTCCGGTCCGATCCAGGTGACCTACATCGGCGGCGTGGGGGGCAATGGCGGCGCCGGCAAGGCTGGCGGCGCCGGCGGCAATGGCGGCAACGCGGCCGGGGCGGCGGCTGCGCCCTGCAATAACTCCTACGCCGGCACCCCGTCCGGTAATGGCGCCAATGGCGGCAACGGCGGCAATGGCGGGAATGGCGCCAACGGGCCGAACGTGACGATCTATTACTCCTCGATCACATCGGACACCACGTTTTCGATCGACACCTCGTCGATCGCCGCCGGCTCGGGCGGCGCGGCGGGCGCCGGCGGCGCGGCCGGCAGCGGCGGCACCGGCGGCGGCACGGCCGGGAACCCCGGCACGGCAGGCGTGCCCGGCATCACCGGTTCTCCAGGTACCCTCTCGGCGCGTCTGCAACCGGCGTAAGGGCAGCTTCACGACTGTGGGTGACCTCCCCGCGCAAGCCAGCGCGGGGTCTTGAAAGGGAGAAGAGATGACTACTTTTGATGGCAGCACTGCAGTGATACGTCTGCTTGGCCAGGACGCGATTCCGGTCCCGGACGCCGCCGCCGGCGCCGCTGGCACGGCGGGGGCCGCCGGTACGGCGGGCAGCTTGACGTCTGGAAAGTGCTGCAACTGTTCCAGCAACGGGAGCGCCGGCGGACCTGGCGGCTTTGGCAATAATGGTTCGCCCGGCGGGCCGGGCTGGCCGGCACCCACCTTCACGATGGTCGTCGGCAGCGTCGAGGGCTTGCTGACGATCTCCTCGACCGGTGGCGCGGGCGCCGCAGGCGGCGCGGGCGGCGTGGGCGGACTCGGCGGGCTCGGCGGCGCGGCCGGGCAAATGCCGGCTTCGGTCGAAACGAGTTGCCTGGAGGCGTCCGGCGGCAAATCGCCCGAGTGCAGCACGGCGGTCGGCGGCGTCGGCGGCAATGGCGGCAATGGCGGCATCGGCGGCAATGCCGGGTCTGGCGGCAGCGGTGGCGGCGTCACCATCACCTACACCACCATGAGCGAACCGATCGTGGCGATCTCGACCGGCGGGCTGGCCGGTCCCGGCGGACTGGGCGGCCTGGGCGGCGCCGGCGGCCTGGGCGGCGCCAACGAAGTCGCCTCGGGCACCAGCGATCCGAGCAACGCGGCCAGCGGCAGCGTCGGAGTGGCCGGCGCGAGCGGCAACCCCGGCGTGGCCGGCGCCGTCGGCGCGGTGCTGATACTGCAGAGTCAAACAGCGGTGGCGGCATGATGGCCGACGCCGCCCTCGAGTCCTACGACGCCGCGCTGGCAGCCGAACTGGTGCCGCTGGCCACCTTGGCCAACGCGTCGCTGGCGAACCTGTACCTGCCGTCCGACTGGGGCCTGGCATACAGCTACACCGGCGCCGCTTCGATGGGCGGCTGCCAGTACTTCCTGGCGGTCAGCCCAGCTTCCTCGCCGACCATGTGCGTGCTGGTGCTCGGCGCGCTGTGGAGCGATTTCATCGCCTTCTACACGCCCGACAACCATTCCTTGTTCCTGGTGCCGAGCAGCGTCGTCGGCACCGCCGCGGCGATCTCGGCCGACGGCGGCTTCGAAACCATGTACCAGTCCATCCGCAGGTCGCTGTGGGTAGACCTGGCCAAGATCCAGCGGACCATTCCCGCCTTCGCCACCACGTTGCCGCTGGTGGTGGTCGGCCTCGGGCCGGGCGCGCCGGTGGCGCAATTGGCGTCGCTCGACCTGCGGCCGAACAAGACCCTGTCGCCGTCGCCGGTGACCAGCTTGCAGTCCTACGTGTATTCCTGCCCGCCCTTCGCCGACGCCGCCTTCGCCGCCTCGTTCGCCAGCATGGTGCCGGCGGCCTACCGGGTGCAGGCGCCGGCCGACCTGTTTCCGTCGCAGCCGCTGCCGGCCAGCGGCTACGTCCAGGCCGGCGCGCAGCAAAACCTGGCCATGGCGATCCCGACCTACGATTCGCCCTGGGTCGAGCGCGACGGTCCGTACTACCAGCAATTGCTGACGGGGGTGGCCCCCGTCAATGACGGCGCGGGCACAACGGCCGCGGTGCCCGGATTCGATCCGCTGCTGGCCTTTGCGATGGCCAAGCTGTCGGCCATCCCCTACCAGATGGCCCAGCATCCGGGCAGCACCCTGGCTTTCACTTACAGCCCCTACGTGCTGCAGCAAAACCTGAGCGTGGGCGCGACGGTCTGGGCCAGCCTGTTCGAGGGCCCCGACACGCTCGTCATTGCGCTGCGCGGCACGTTCACGTGGATCGAACTGATCACCCTCGTGAGCAATGCCGCCCCGTCCTCGCCAGCCTGGCTCGGCGGCAATTACGGGAAATATGCCCAGCCCCTGGTCGACCTGTATGCCAGCGGCCGCGACAGCCTGCGCGCCGCGCTCAACGTGCTGGGCAACAAGCCGGTGATCCTGACCGGGCACGACTGCGGCGGCGCGCTGGCCAACCTGATGGCGGTCGACATCCTGACCAATCCGCTGGCCGGCAATCGCACGGTCGCTTCGGTCTACACCTTCGGCACGGGACCGGCGGCCGATCTCACGTTCGCGCGCAACTATGGCTTGAGCCGCCTGGGAAGTTGCAATTTCCAGGTGGCCAGGACGCTCGACATCATGCCCGCCTTGCAACTGCTGGGCGCACCGCAAACCCTGGGCACGCCCGTGCCGTTGTCGGGAGGTGATTTCGACAGCTACAACGGCAGCACTTTCCACGGCTTGTACAACTATATCGACCTTCTCAATCCAGGGAGCTGAACGATGGACGCTGTGACGCGACGCGCGATGTCGCCGTATTTTCTGCGCCAGCTGGAGTACTACGGGGTCGATCCGGCCGCGCTGGCCGGGCCGGTGCATGCCGGCCTGGCCCTGAGCGGGGATCCGGCGCAGTCCGACCTGGCGCCCCATTCGGTCGGAGCGAGGCAGGCGGCCGTGTTCGCGTTGAGCGAACTGACCCTCGGGCCGGGGCAACGCTTGCTGGTGAGTGGCAGGGCCGGGCAGCGCGTGGTCCTGGTGCTCGCATCGCTGTCGATGGCGGACGACGCGCGCCTCGTCCTGACGGCCAACACCGACCTTGTGGTTGATCAATGGTGCCCCGGCGCGGCGCCGGGCGGAACCAGGGTAGTCTTGCTGACCGCCCCCGACGGCCAGGCCGGCCCGGCCGGATCGCGGGGCGCAACGGGCGTGAACGGCGTTGACAGTCATACCCCGGGCGGCCCCGGCACCTTTGGCGGCGCCGGCGGGAACGGCAGTCGCGGCCTCGACAGTCCCGACGCGCTCATCACCATCGCGCGCCTGGGCGGCGACACGCTGTTCGAAGTCAGCGCGGGCAAGGGCGGCGATGGCGGCGCCGGCGGCAAGGGCGGCCAGGGCGGCATGGGCGGGATCGATCCGGCCACCAGGAAGATGGCGGCGGGCGGCGCCGGCGCGGCTGGCGGACCCGGCGGCCATGGCGGTTCCGGCGGCAACGGCGGGCGCCTGCGGGTGTGGATCGAGGCGATCGATCCGGGCGCCAGCTTCACCACCCGGGCCGACCAGATACCGGGCGGCACGGCCGGCGCCGGCGGCGCGCCCGGCATTCCCGGTATGGGCCATCCGGATGGCGCATTCGGCCAGCCCGGTCTGCCGGGCAATCCCGGTTCGGCCGGCACGCCCGGAGTGGTCGAAGTAAAGTTGGTTTGACGGAAACAGTCCTTGAAGCTCATGCAACGGGAGTAAATGATGTTCATCAACACGTTCTCTTGTGAGGCCCGTCGTGGGTAGCGCGGCCACCTTCGACGCGTCGCAACTGGCGCCCACGCTGCTCAAGCTGGGCATCGCGATCGGCATTCTGCGCGCGGTCCAGGGCCAGGCCAACAGCTACGAGCTCAATCCGGACTGGTTCCAGAACCCCATGAATCTGACCGGGGACAATCTGTCGACCAACGGCGCGACGATCGCCGAACTGTTCGCCGAGCTGCTCGGCGAAGTGTCGGCCAGCGCGCTCGGCTTGCCGGCCCAGGACCTGGGCAGCATGGGCGTGTGGAATCCGATCCCGTATCCGGGCAGCCTGACGGCGACTGGTTTTTACCTCGTCAATTACGCCGTCAATCCGGACCTCGTCAACAGCGACCAGGTATTTGGCATCGGCGTGCTGCACCAGTGGGATTTCGCGGCCCAGGGCGTGGCCGACGGCGTCAGCGACATCGAGGTCAGCGCCTGGGGCTTGCTGCCGGTCTTGAAAATCGGGCAGGGCGGCATGCACATGGTGCTGGGGAACAGCGACTTCCCGCTCAACATGGGCGTGCAGTTCGCCGCCGCAGGTGGGCAAAATATCATCAACAGCAACGGCCTGTCGTTCAACGGCGTCAAGTTCAGCGCCCAGCTCGACCTGGGTGCGCCATCGGTCGACCTGTCGGTGGTGGTGATGCAACTGCAATTGCCGACCGAACTGGTCCCGGCCGACCGCAACCTGAGCCAGATCGCCCAGATCACGCCGCAAGAATGGCTGAGCACGGTGTCGACCCTGTTCGTCTCGGCCTTGCAGCAAGTGCTGAGCCAGGACAATCGCGCCAGCAACCTGTTGCCGATCCTGGGCCTGTCGCCCATCGTCCCCGATTCGGCGGTGCGCCTGCCGCTGCTGCGCTGGGACACGCTGCTGTCGCAAGCGAAGGCGGAAGCCTCGCTGAGCGCGCCCTTCGTCGCCTGGTTCAACAGCCTGCTGGCTGACGAGGCCGCATTCCCGGCCTGGATGGGCGCGATCGGCGCCTTGCTCGGCGTGGCCGCGCCCGAGGTGGCCGGCGACGGCAGCGTGGCCGCGCCGTTCATGGTGCCGCTGCTGAGTGAGCCGGCCTACGGCGCGCTGGCGCTGACCATGGTCACCCAGGTCGACGCCCTCGGCACCCGCTACCTGCTGCCGGGCCTCAATTTCCGCGGCAAGGGCCAGCAACTGGGCACGGCCCCGGCGCACATCCTGATCCAGGCCCAGCTCGACCTGGCCCAGTTTTCGCTGGCCACCACCGGCCAGCTTGGCGTGAGCACCAGTTTCCTCAACCTCAATGTCGGCATCGCGCTGACCAGCACCGACGCCGGCAAGCCGCTGTTCGCCGGCAGCGTGGGCGGCGAACAGTACAGCTTTGGCAGCTTGAGCGGCGGAGTTTCGGTCTTGCAAAGCAGTACCGCGGCGATGAAGGTGGTGCCCGCGTTCCAGCTGGTCGATGTATCGACGCCAAATGGGCAATACGCGCAGATCGACCTGACCCAGCCGGGCACCCTGGTCGAGCAGGCGATCACGGAGTTGTACACCCTGGTCGACGCTGCTCTGCAGGGCGTGTTCGGCCTGGCCGGCGGCTCCTCCTATGGGCGCCAGGCCGCCATCCTTCTCGGCGTGATCGCGCCGGACCTGGAGGCGGGCGTGAGCTGGCCGGCCACGCTGGCGCCGCCGTTCAGCGCCGCGCAAATGGTCACCTCGTTCCAGAACCCGGTGGCCGCGTTCAGCACGTATTACAGCGCGCTGCTGCAAGGCGGCACCCTGGTCGACGGGCAGTTGCCCGTGTACTGGCTGCTGCAGGCGGCCGGCGCCTTGTTCGACCAGACCGGCGTCACGAGCAGCGTGACCGGCAAGGGACAGGCGGCCGACCCGTGGCTGTTTTCGCTTACGGAGGCCAGCCTGCCGGCGTCCCTGCTGGCGTATGTGGAAAGCCAGGCCGGTGGCGCCAACCGCCTCACCTTGGGCCTGCAACTGAGCCCGGACATCAGTTACGCCAGCCTGCAAACGCTGGACATCGGCATCGACGTGTACGCGCTGAGCATGCAGTTCGGTAACGGCGCGCCGGTGCAGGCGTGCATATTCCCGGGCATCGCCGCGCACATCGCGCTGCCGCAAACCCTCGTCACGCCGGCCGTCGCCGGCGCCGCCGTCAGCGTCGACGGCGCCTCCTTCAGCGGCAGCTGGTCGCCCTACGACAGTTGGCACTGGAATGTCGCCGTCGGCCAGCCGGCCATCATCGTCGACGGCACCTCGATGCCGGTCGGGCAGGACATGGTGTTCTCGGACGCCGATTCGCTCGATGAACTCGTCACGAAGCAGGGACAGACCTTCGCGCCCATCGTCACCGCCCTGTCCGGCGTGGCCGTGTACCGCACCAGCAACCGTCCCGGCCTCGCGCTCAACGCCTTGCTCGGTCTGCTGCCGAACCTGGGCGCCTTCGTGCCCGCCGGCCTGAGCTGGCCGGCCACGATGCCGGTGATGAAGCCGGACGGCTTCACCGACCCGGTCGGCGACGTCAAGCGCCAGATCTCGGCGCTGCTGGCGCAGGCGGACTACACGAAAGCGGCCATGTCCTTGCTGGGCTGGGCCGTCAGCGACGGCGCGCCAATCCCGGCGGTGTCGGGCAGCGGCAGCTACGCGGCGCCGTTCGCGGTGGCGGTCGACCTGCCGGGCGACCTGGACCTGGCCGTGTGGACGTCGGCCCTTGGCCAGACCCTCGGCCTGGGCTTGCAGCGCAGCTTCAGCTTCAGCGCCCTCGGTATCGACACCAGCACCGACCTGCTGCTGCGCTTCGTCGAAGTGCCCCTGACGGGCGCCGCGCCGCAGAGCAACTACCTGCCAGGCTTGCGCCTGCAGACCCTGCTCACGCCGCAGACGCCCGTCGTGGTGCCGAGCACCGACGGCACCGTCAAGACGCTCGTGTCGATGCGGCTCGGGATCGACATGGCGCTCGACCAGGGCAGCCTCGTGCTGCAGCCGCAGGTGCTGCTGACCATGCATAGCGGGGACGACACGCTGGTCTACGACCTGGACCAGTTGACGCAAGAGAGCAGCGAATGGGTGGCCGTGTTCTACGGCCTGCTGAACGTGGGCGTGGGCCAGTTCGTCACGCCGTTGCTGGGCAACGCCGCCATCGGCAACGCCTACCAGGTGCTGGGCCTGATGAACCTGGTCGTCCCGCTGTCCAGGGCCGATGCGCTGGCCGGCGTCGATTCGGCCGGCTGGACCGCGATGCTGGCCGATCCGCTCAATTACTTCATCGAACGCGGCATCGCCCTGTTCCAGGATGCCGACAGCCGGGCCCAGGCGGTGGCGCTGCTCGAATCCATCATCGGCATCACGCTGCCGGCGCTGCCGCTGCCGATGCTGCAACTGTTGCACGCGCTGCAGCTGGTGCAGGACCAGGACAGCGGCTTCGCCCCCTGCCTGTACGACTGGGTGGCGCTGGCCGCCAATCCGGCGGCGCAGCTGGAAAGCCGTTTTACCGCCCTGATGGACGACCCGGCGCGCGTGGCCCAGCTGAGCGCCGAACTGTGCTCGCAGATCGAACCGGTGATCGTGGGGCCGGTGCAATTGTCGGTGTCGGAGGGCGCGCTGATCCAGGTCAGCCTGCTGGCCGACGCGCTGCCGATGTGGGGCAACTTCCTGCAGATCAGCGGGGCAATGGGGTTCGACCTGCGCAGCAGCGAATTGAGCGCCGAACTGGGCCTGTATTGCGCGCAAGTGCAGCTCGAAGTGCGCTCCAGGCTGGCCGTCACGGTCGCCGCGGCGCCCAAGGCCGCGTTCGCGGTCGAACTGTGCTGGGGCGACGGCACCCAGCCAATGCCGCTGCCGCTGACCCTGTATCCCTTCGATGCCGCGCTGTTCCTTGAGCAAACCATCGCGCTGGCGCCCAATTTCGCGCTCTCGACCTTTTTCGGGCAAGTGGTCGACGCCCAGCTGCTCAACGCCTACCCGGTCGCGCGCACCGCCATGTCGGCGCTCGGGCTGGCATTCCAGGACAGCGCCACCGGCCTGTGGTTCACCAAGTCGCCGCTCGGCCTGTTCGGCGATCCGCTCGGCTGGCTGCTGGGTGACGCCGTGCTCGGCGCCAATGGCCAGCTCAACATCGCCGCCCTGGCGCGCGTGTTCTCCACCATCACGGTCGCCTCGCAGGCCTCCAGCGGCGTCGGCATCAAGCCGATCACGGGCGGCCTGTGCATTTTCGGTTTGCCGTACAGCCAGCAAATCGAGCTGGTGGCTGACGTTGCCGCGCAGACATTCAGCATCACGCCCGGCCTCGCAGCCGGCAAGACGCTGGCGCTGGCCGACGGCGTCGAGTTGCTGACGCTGGCGTTCTCGCTCTCGCTGGGGCCGAACTTCCAGCCCGGCCTGGCCGGCAAGGTCTCGCTCAGCGGCAAGGTCGCGGGCGACACCACGCTGGTGCTCCAGGCCGCCTACGACAAGGTGTTCCACCTGTCGGCCAGGCAGCTCGAGAGCGGGCAGAATTTCCAGATACTGCCGTTCCCCGGATGGCAAACGCTGGTGGTCGAGGCCGCGCAGCAAGCCGCGCAAGCCTTGCTCAAGCAACTGACCGCCGTGCTGCTGGACGAACTGGCCGCCGGCGGCGCGGCCGCCTTCGTGGCCAGCCTGCGCAGCGCCTCGGACGAATTGCAGGTGCCGCAGCTGGTCCAGCAGCTGATCGCGGTCAGCGAGGAGGGCGCGGACGCGGTCGGCAGCGCGGCGCTCGCGTGGCTGTCCGCACGCCTGTCGAGCGCCAACGCGCCGGCCACCGTGCAAGCCGTGGCCGGCCTGCTCAAGCCGTATTTCGCCAGCATCGAGACCGATGCCGGCCTGTTGCGCTACAAGCCATCGGCCAGCCTGCCGGTCACCCTGGTGACGGGGGTGCAAACCCTGTCGGACATCTTGCAGGTCGGCCTGTGGGTCGAACTGAACCTGCCCACCGGCGACAGCATCGTGCTCGAGATCGCGCCCACCGGGATCGGCATTCCGGTGCTGGCCGACGGCACCCCGGTCAGCCCGGTCAAGCCGCAGCTGAACTTCCAGCTGGCCATCCTGGCGCCGCTGCAGGACGGCTGCGGACCGAAACTGTCGATGCAGTTCGACATGCTCAGCAGCAAGTTCCTGCTCGGCGTCGACCCGGCCGGCACGGCGCTGGCCGCCAGCAGCTACTACCGCGAATTGCTGCCGACCTTCTTCGGTCAACCCGATACGACCCAATGGAGCCAGGATGTCGTTGACTGGCTCGAATCGATCCTGCTCAACATCGTGCCGCGCTACCTGTCGATCCTGGTGCTGAATCAGGCCGCCGTCAGCAAGTGGATGGAGCAACCGCTGTTCTCGTCGGACAAGGGGCCGAGCGCCGCCACCATTTTGCTGGCCTCGCAACTGATGATCCAGGAAGACAAGCTGTACATGCTCAACAGCCTGTCCGCGCTGGAAAGCCTGACCATCGAGCAATTCCTCGCCCGTTTCCTGCGCGCCATGTTGGCCCAGCAGTTCCAGCTGGTCAGCATCGGCAAGACCGGCGGCATCTGGCTCGGTCCGCGCAGCGACGGCAGCGACTATTTCGGCCTGCGCGTGATGGTGCCCGGCCTGGAACTGGCCGCCGTACCCTACGTGACCTTGCAGCTGGGCGACGAAGACACCGAATGGATCGCCAAGGCCGGCGGCGACCCCGACCTGAAGGGCGGCGTCTCGCTGTACGTGCCGATCAGCACGGACTCTCCGGAATTCAGGAAATTGCTGCTTGAACTGGTCAACATCGGCATGGATTTCCATGGCAAGGAAGGCCAGAACCTGGTCCAGATGAGCCGCTTCAGCCTGGGCGCGGTCGCGCCGCGCGGCCTGATCACCTTCGACTTCGCCAAACCCAGCCAGGTCACGTCGTTCGGCGGGGGCGTGATGCTCAGCGATATAGGCATTTCGCTCGCGCCCAACGTGGCCGTGCCGGGCGGGAAGGCCAATCCGGTGGCGGAAAACCTGCTCGGCTCCGGCAGCGACGCCTCGCCGCAGTCGGCCAACCCGGTCGCCAATCCCGGTTTCTCGGTGCGCACCTCCTATGTCAACGATTTGTACGTCGAGCTGTTCAGCGGCGACGGCAGCGAGGGCACCCAGGTGTGGTTCCCGGTGCAGCGCAGCTTCGGACCCCTGTACGCCAGCCAGATCGGGGTTGGCTGGGAGCAGGACAAGTATCTGCTCGACATGCTGTTCGACGGCAACGTCACCATGGCGGGCCTGTTCATCGGCCTCGATTCGCTGTCCGTCGGCGTGCCCGTCAAGACCCCGCTCGACCCGAGCGCCTACAGCATGGACCTGGCCGGCATCGACATCCAGTTCAGCGGCGGTGGCGTGGAAATCGCCGGCGGCTTCCTCAAGCAGGACAACCCGCTCAGCTACGACGGCTACGCCACCGTCAAGGCCGGCTCCTTCGGCCTGCTGGCGCTCGGCTCGTACGCGCTGGTGCCGCTCGATCCGGCCAGGCCGGACGGCCCGACGGCCGCCTCGCTGTTCATCTTTGTCAACCTGAACATCCCGCTCGGGCCCACCCCGGCCTTCTTCATCAACGGCCTGGCCGCCGGTTTCGGCTACAACCGCAACCTGCGCATCCCGGACGTGGGCGACATCGCCGAATTCCCGCTGGTGCAGGGCGCCATCGACAGCAGCGTGTTCGGCTCGGGCGCGACGCCGGATTCGGCCCTGAGCGTGCTCTCCAAGGTGGTCTATCCTGAGATCGGGCAATACTGGGCCGCAGGCGGCATCCAGTTCACCAGCTTCCAGATGCTCAACTCGTTCGCGCTGCTGATCGTCAAGTTCGGGCGCGAGTTCTCGATCGACCTGATCGGCATCAGCTCGGCCTCGTTCCCGCCCAAGGCCAAGCCGGCCAACGCGCTCGCCTACGTGGAGCTGGGCTTGCTGGTCTCGTTCCGTCCCAGCGACGGCGTGGTGTCGGTGCGCGCGCAACTGACGCCGAACTCCTTCGTGCTGTCCAAGGATTGCCAGTTGACGGGCGGCTTTGCGGCCATCGTCTGGTACGACGGCCTCTACGCGGGCGACTTCGTCATCACCCTGGGCGGCTACAACCCGGCCTTCAGCGTGCCCGAGAACTATCCGGTCGTGCCGCGCCTGGGCTTCAACTGGCCGATGGTCATGCCGATCGGTTCGCTCAACATCAACGGCGGCGCTTATTTCGCGTTGACCCCGTCGGCCATCATGGCCGGCGGCTACCTGAAAGTGTTGTTCGAAAGCGGCCCGCTGCGCGCCTGGTTCGCCGCCGGCGTCGATTTCCTGATCCAGTGGCAGCCGTTCTATTTCAAGCTCGAGGCCTACATCACCGTCGGCGCCGGATTCGAGACCGAAGTGGCCGGCGTCAAGCTGTCGCTGACGGCCCAGATCGGCGCTCGCCTGGTCCTGTGGGGCCCGCCGATCGCCGGCGAGGTCGGGGTCGACTGGTACGTGATTTCGTTTTCGATCCCGTTCGGCGACAGCAAGCAGGCCCAGCCCGGCACCAATCCGCTCGACTGGGACGCCTTCCAGCTCAGCTTCCTGCCCGCGCTGAGCATCGACACGGCGCCGGCGGGCGCTAGAACAGCCCCGGCCGCGCTGATGGCGCTGGCGCAGCAGGCGCCGACCCCGGCGCTGACCCAGGCCTACGCCGTGCTCAAGCCGCAAGTGACGCGCGGCCTGATCGGCGACTACCCGGATGTCGGCTGGGTGATCCAGAGTCCGTTCGCGCTCACCGTCGGCACCGTCGTTCCGGCGACCACCTTGCGCTTCGCCGGCGCCGCCGCCAGCTTCAGCGGTCCGGCCATCGGCATCCAGCCGATGGCGCAAGTCACCGTGACGACGCCGTTGACCTTGAGCGTGCTGGGCTGGTCCGTCAAGGACCAGGCCTGGGAAGCGATCGGCCTGGATGCGCGCCTGATCGACGTGGGCATGCAGCAAAGCAGCTCGCCCGATGCCCTGTGGTCGAAGAACTCCTTCGATCCGAATGGCATCCCGCAGGCGAAGTCGATTCCCGGCACCATCCTGGGCGCCACCCTGCAGGGCTCGCAGGTGTTGCTGTATGCGCCGGTCGGTCCGATGGACATGGCCACGCTGGCCTTCGTCACGTTGGGTCCGCTGCCGCTGCCGTTCGCCTGGACGCCGAACTACCCGGCCCAGGCGGAGCCGCTCCAAACCGACCGCGCCGAGGTGATCGCTTCGACCATCATGGACCCGCTGGTCGTGCTGCTGCGCAACGACATCCTGGCCGCGCTGCGCCTGTTTGGCCAGCCGGCGCTGGAGGCGCCCAACCTGTCGGTGCTGCAACACAACGTCGGCAACATCTTCCAGTCGCCGCCCAGCATCGCGCCGCTCGGCATGGACCTCGCGCCGGTGATCACTGCCTCGACCACGATGGCGCAGGCGGCGCCGCGGGTCCCCGCGGAAGCGCCCGCCGCCGTGAACGCCAGCCGGGTGATTGGCCACAGCCGGCGCTACCGGGCCGGCGCCACCCGGCACGCGCTGGGCAAGGGCGACACCGCCTTGCCACTGATGCGCTACCGCAGCCGCGCCAAATGGGTGGCCGGCCTCGGCCAGTTCGCTGCCAACGTGGCCGGCAAGCTGTACCTGACCCTGGCGCCGGGCGCGACCAGCATCGTGCGCCTCGGCGACGACGCCGCGCGCAGCGTGGAGCTGCGCGGCAACCTGGCGCTGCGCCTGCTCGCCTTCAACCGCTACGAGGAGCCGCTGCAGCTGCGCCTCGCCGATCCGGCGTGCGGCGCATACCACGAGCTGCCAGCCGCCACCAGCGAACTGGTGGTGATCGCCGGCGACGCCAGCCCGGAGGGCGTTGCCGGCTGGTACCACGACAGCGACTGGACGCGCCTGAACCACTATTACTTCCAGGCCGACGGCTGCCTGCTGCGTCCGGAAGCGGCGCCGGTGCTGAAAAAACTGCAGCGCGGCCAGATCCTGGCCAGCGACGTCCTCAAGGGCAACCAGGTGCGCCAGGCCGACGGCAGCCTGGGGCAGGGCTGGCTCGAAACCCTGTTCTTCGAGCAGGTGTCGACGGTGGCGGTGCTGGTCGGCGGCTCGGTCCGGCCACGCGTGCAGGCGCGCTGGACCGACGATCCGGCCAACCCGGCGTATGCCGGGGAGGACGACCTCGATCCGCAATTCGTGCTCCAGGCCGGCGCGCTGCAGGTGTATGTGTACCAGGTGCCCGATTGCCTAGACGGCAAGCTCGGCCTGGCGCTGCTGGTGCACGGGCGCGACACCGCCTGTTACCGCTCGCCGGCGTCGGCCAGCGTGCAGGGCGTGTTCGGCTTTTGCGCCGATGCGGCGACCCTGAAATCGGGCGGCTTGAGCGGCCTCATGCAGTGCGCCGCGGGGGCGCCGGCCGATACCGCGCCGCCGTCTTGCCAACTTCAAATAGCATAAGGACAAGTCCATGAACGATATCGCCATCGCCGACGAGGATGTGCCGCTCGCAGCGGGACAGATCCGCTTCTATTGCGCCGCCGAGCCCCCGCTCCAGGCAGGTTCCTACTGGTTGCAGGCGCAGCAGACGGTCGACGGGCTCAAGGCCGATGTGAAGGGCAACAGCTTCGGCGTGCAAACCCCGTTCCTGGTGAGCGGCCCGCGCTTCCAGCTGCCGTCCCAGGACTTGCAGCTGGTCTATCCGCCGGCCAATATGGTCGGCAACTACGAGGAATCGCTGCCGCACGTGGTGTTGCGCACCCGCACCTTGCCGTGGGTCAGGTCGATCGACGGCAACACCAACAACGCGGGCGACAACGACGGCACCACGCCGCCCTGGATCGGCCTGCTGACGCTGTATCCGGACGAGCTCAAAGGCGCCACCCCGCAGGTGATCACGGTGGCGCAGCTGATCGACCCGGGCGACCCGTCCATCCTGGGGCCGACCCTGATCGACGCGGACACCCTCAGTGCCGATGAACTGGCCTCGCAACTGCTGGCCATCGACCTCGACCTGGCCGCCTTCCTCGCGCTCGCGCCGTCGCTGGCCGAACTGCCGCTGCTGGCCCACGTGCGCGAAGTCAACACGGACCAGAAAGAGGTGCTGGGCATGGTCGAGGACGGCTGGTTCTCGGTCGCCGTCGGCAACCGGCTGCCCAGGAGCGGCTGCGACAACAGCTGTTTCCTGGTCTCGCTCGAAGGCCAGCAGGCGCATCTGCACGGCGGCCCCGCCATCGCGGCCCAATACAAGACGATCCGCCTGGTTTGCCTGGCGACCTGGAAGTTCACCGCCGCCGGCCCGCGCGGCAGCTTCCTCGACTACATGCAGAACCTGTGCGGGCAGGGCGGGGTCGACCTGATGCAGCCGACCCACCGACCATTCCCCGCCGACTTGAGCGGAGCCGAGAAAACGGCCGTGGAGGCACTCCAGATCGGCTACATTCCCCTGCAAAACGTGACCCGCAGCGGCGAAGTGACGACGTCCTGGTACCGCGGCCCCCTGTCGCCGGTGCCCACCAAGGCCGACCCGCTGGGCCCGTATTTCTTCAGCGACCGCGCGATCCGCTACGACCCGGCCAACGGCTTGTTCAACATGTCTTACGCCAGCGCCTGGCAAATAGGCCAGTTGCTCGGCTTGTCTGACGCGGCCTTCGCCAGTTCGCTGTTCCAGTGGCGCATCAACAGTTACCAGGCGGCCCTGTCGGCCGTCGCCTCGGACCACCTGCACGGCCTGGCCGACCAGTTCCAGCAGCCGCGCGCCGGCGTCACGCCGGTATTGCTGGCGGTGCTCTCGAGGGTGGCCGGGCAGGCCGTCTCGATTGCGCCGCTCAAGGCGCACGAGCGGCGCGACGAGGACCTGTTGCCCGGCGTGGTGCCTGACTGGGAGGAGCGCATCGCCGCCGGCGAGGACGCGCTGCACCTGTTGCACCAGCACGTGCGCAAGCCAAACTAAACGAGGAAGTTCACATGACCACAAGCAGCCATAGCGGCGCGACCGAGTTGCTCAAGATGTACCAGCAGGCGCTGGCCAGGACCGATGGCGACAAGGAAAATGGCCTGCTCGACATTCCCGACGACATCGTCGCCTGGCTGGCCGAGCTGTGCCTGCTGTACGGCGTGCCGTTCGAATATCTGGTGCCGGACGCGGCCATGCTGCCGCCTGAATCGATCCGCTTCTTTTACATGGACCAGAACTGGACCGATTGCGCCGTCAACGGCGCCGTCAATATCGCGCTCGGCTCGTCGCAGGATTACGCGCAAGTGCTGCGCACCTTCGAGCGCCTGGCCCAGCAGGCCGCGCTCGCCGTCGGCAACGTGCGCCCCAAGCTGCGCCGCAAGGCGCTCGCGCCCACGCTGGAGGTGGGCGGCACGGTGACCGGCGTGCTGCTGCGCTCGGCCGCCGTCACGGGCTGGCCGGGTATGGAGGTGAACGCCTTCTTCGACGTCCTGGGCACCAGGCCGGTGCCCCTGCTGCGCCTGGACCGGCTGTCCGACAACGTGCTGCTGGCCCTGTTCAACGGCGTGCCGCAGCTGGTCAACTTCTCGGAACCGCCGGAAGGCTTGCATTTCGGCGTCATCGGCGTGCCGGCCGAGCCGGGCGCATACCAGATCGCCCTGCGCGGCCTGGGCGGCGCCTTCCCGGCCGGCAAGCAGATCAACGATAGCCACGGCGATGCCTGCACCTCGCCGATCACGTTTCGCGACGGCGACCGCGCCAGCGGCGTGCTCGACATCGTCAAATGCAAGGACGCCATGGTGGACAAGCTGGTCGGCCTGGGCGCCTGGCAGGCCGGCGCTGCGTTTACTTCCTCGCAATTCGCGGTCGAGATGGTCAAGGGGGCGGGCTTGCAGCAATTCGAACCCGCGACTGGAAAAATTTGCAACGGAAATCTGGTGAAAGCATGAGCACGCCTATCGTCAATCCAACCTGGGCCGGCCCGGTCCTGCTGACCCCGATCTACCTCGACGCGCTGATGGTGGGTGCCCCGAACCAGACCGGCGACTGGGCCGCCGTCGCGGTGCAGTACGACCAGCTCGGCCTGCGCCTCGGGCAGCCGCAGCCGAGCGCGTTCGAAATTGCGTCGAACCCGCCCGCGCTCGGCATCCACCTGATCTGGACCGTGCCCAGCGCGCTGCGCCATGGCCAGGTGGACGCGCTGGGCGGCGTCAGCTTCCCCTCGCTGCCGAACCGCTGGATCGTCACACGCAGCTTCATCGCCCAGCCCGGCGACGTGCCGCAACTGACGGCCTGGGTGCTCGAGAGCGATTACCTCGGCCCCGCGCCCGAAGGCACGCACGTGTTTCCCGATCCCGACGGCGGCAGCACCTTGCGCTACATCGGCCGGCGCTTCGACCTGAGCGCCTGGGACGGCACCACCTCGACCTACGGCAAGGCCTTCCTGCAGGCGATGGGGCCGGGCGACCCGACCTATGTCGCGGTGTACGACAACATGACCAACGTGCTCGCCTTCCACGACGACATGGCGGGCGCGGCCGCCGGCGTATACAGCTACAGCAGCTGCGGCTGGTATGCCACGCCGGACGACGATCCGCTCTATGGCAAGACGGTCGACATGCCGTCCGGTTTCACCACCGAAGAGCAGTGGCGGGCCATCATGGACACCATGCAGTGGACCGTCGGGAATGACGCCGACCTGGCCGACGCCGAGCTGGACTGGCAGGCCTGGCTGGCGGCCAACCCGGTCAGCGGCGGCCCGCCCCTGACCGCCGCCCAGAATCAGTGGCCGGCGCAGAACCTGTGCCACGGCTTCGTGTATGGCTTGCAATGGAAGGGGAGCGACGAGTTTTACCCGATCAACAAGATTCTGGACGGCACCAATCCGCCCACGGTGGCGATCGGCGCCAACGCCGAGGAGGCGCTGTCGGCCTGGCTGGCCAAGGAAGTCGGCAGTGTCGAGGCCGAAGCTTTGCTGCTCGCGTTCCAGCAGGACATGGTGTACGACTACGTCGACAACCGCAGCGTGTTCCTGGTCCAGTCGCAAGCGGCGCGTTTCGCCACCCAGGGCGGCGGCAAGCAATGGGTCGTTTTCCAGGACGGGCAAACCTCGTCGCCGACCGACATCCCGACGGGCGCCTATTCGGTGCCGCTCGATCCGGCCGCAACCGCGGCCTTGATCAAGCTCAACAGCGACCAGTACCGGCTCGACGCCGACACCGCCTTGCTGGCCACCTTGAAGTGGCAGTTGTACGCGGCTTACTGGAAACTGGAAAACTATCCGCGCACCAATCCCGGCTACGGCGCCAAGGCGCAGGCGCAGATCGATGCCTTGAGCCCGCAGGTCGGCGCGCTGCAAGACCAGATCGCCGCGCTCGCGCTGACCCTGGAGCAGGACAGGGCGGCGCTGCAGACCCTGGTCGCGCCGCTGAACCTGACGATGAACACGATCAACCAGGCGCGCTTCAACTACCGCCAGGATCCGGTGATTCTGCTCGCTGGCGCCAGCCAGGACACCAAGTTCGGCGCCCTGGGCTACAGCGCCGGCGACGGCCAGCTGTTCACCCGCTTCACCGGCCAGACCATTTACGCGATCGACGTCGTCTACACACCGGTGCCGTTTGACGTGACGCTGGCGGTGGGCGATTTCCCGGCCATCGAGTGGCCGGCCGGCGTCATGATCCCGAAGGAAATGCATGACTATTGGTTCGAGACCTTCCTGCTCGACACCAACAACGCCCAATTGATCGCCGCGCGCGCGTTCGAAAAGGCGAACATCGTCCCGAGCGCGGCTCAGCTGGCCGACCTGAGCGCGCAAATCGCGCGCCAGCAAACGCTGGCCTGGAACGGGCCGGCCGCCGAGGTGGTCGACGTGCGCACGATCGCCGGGACCGCCGGCCTGTATGGCGTGCCGCCGGCCAAGCTGTCGGTTGCCGCCTGGACCCCGCCGTGGGCGCCGATTTACCTCGACTGGGAAATCGAATGGCATCCGAGCGCCGCCACCCCGCAAGCGATGCTGGCGGACTGGCAGCTCGACGAACTCGATTTCGAATGGACCGGCACCACCGTGACCGCCGCCGCCGCCACCTACACCGGACGCAGCATCCTGAACGGGCAAAGCGCGCTCGGCCTGCAGGACAAGCTCAACGACTTCCTCAACAGCGATCCGAACACGGCGCTGTTGCCGCAATACCAGATCGACGAATTGCGCGACATGGCCGCCACCATCGGCCAGTTCGACGTGCTGGCCCAATCGATGTCCGGCATCATCCAGCAACTGATCATGCAACAGCTGAAAATGAGCAAGCTCAGCTCCGTCCAGAAGACCGAGATCGCCGAACTGCTCGCCGACGTGGCCAGCTACTTGCCCGATGCCGGCGCCGACCTGTTCTTTCCTATCCACGCCGGCCATTTCCGCATCCCCAAGCTGCAGGTGGTCGATGCCTACGGCCAGATCCTGCGCGGCTCGCAACTGAGCGACAACCTCGAACCGATCCGTAGCGCCAGCCTGGTGACCTTGGGCGAGGGCAACAGCAAATACATGCAGCTGACGCCGCGCGTGACGCAGCCGCTGCGGCTGGACTTCCGCATGGTGAAGGCGGACGATGACAGCGTGCGCAGCAATTCGTCGGACCTCACCAGCGCCATCTGCGGCTGGGTGATCCCGAACCATATCGACCATAGCCTGGTGGTGTTCGACCCGGCCGGCAACAACCTGGGCGAGGTGATGCTCATCGACTACGGCAACGACGCCGTCGATGTCGGCTCCGGCTTGCGCTGGGACGCCGTCCCCGGCAGCAATGCGGTGCTGGGCAGTCCGCCCGAATTCGGCCCAGCTTTGCGGCACCTCAACGATTTCGTCGACGGCATCCTGCTGCGCGGCTCCGAGGGATGTCCGGCCCTGCAGGAGTTGCTCGACGTGATAGATTCAAGCCTGTGGAAAGTCGACCCCCTGGGCCAGCCGATCCAGGGCAACCTGGCGATCCTGCTGGGCCGCCCGATCGCGATGGTGCGCGCCCTCGTCACGCTCGGCGTGAGCGGCTCGGACGCCAACGACCAGTCATGGGCCGACACCGGCATGAACGTCACTGAGGACTTCACGTCGGTGGCGCTGCCGCTGCGCATCGGCGACATCGGCTTGAGCAACAACGGCGTGATGGGTTACTTCCTCGACGACGACTACAGTTGCTTTTATCCCTACTACGGCTATGACGACCGGCTCGCCATCCCGCGCCGGGTGATGGCCGATCGCACCCTGGCGCCGCGCGACAAACTCGCGCGCATGGCCAGCGACCTGGCCGCCAGCGGCGCGCCTGGCGCGCCCGGGCCGAACTCCTACCTGGTGGGCGACCCCGGCTTCACCACCGTGGCCGACGGCGTGACCACCCACAGCGTGACGATGCTGGTCGACCCGCGTGGCTGGATGCCGGCCATCTCCGGCTACCTGCCGGTGCAATGGCTGTCGTTGCCGGCCGGCCCGGTCAACAGCGCGCTCAACAACATGTCCACGACCTTCCGCACCGGTCCGGTATTGCTTGAAACGCCGCAGATCCAGTTGCCGCTGCCGGCCAGCGTGAAAGGCGTATGGACCTGGGTCGAGCGCTCCGGCGTGACCACCTGGAGCGAGAGCGACGCGCTCACCAGCGCCGCCGCCGTGGCGGCGCTGCCGGCCACGCGGCCGATCCTGAGCGAAGGCTGGCTCAAGCTGAGCGGCGCCCTGGGCGGCGATCAGCCTTGATTTTTCACTTACCCCGATAGAAGAAAGATGCGATGAGCGCGACAGTCCTCACTTATGTACTCTCCCCGGCCACGGCCGTGGCCAACAGCCGCGTCAATTTCACCCTCGTGGCCAGCAACGGCGGCGCCAAGCCCTTGCAGCTGACGCCGAACGATGAAATCTACATCTGCCTGCCGGTGGGCAGCGGCGCCACCGACTTGACGGCGGACTTGAGCACGGTCAACACCGGGGCGCCTGCCAGCTGGCGCTGCAGCAAGAACGCCTCGGCCGCCCCGTACAATTTCCTGATTTCGCCGAGCCAGAACGTCACGCTCGCCGCGGGCGCCTTCCTGGCCTTCGAATTCAATGCGGTGGTCATCAATCTGGAGCAGGGCAACGTATCCGTGCTGCTCGATGAGTTCATCGGCGCCGGCCAGGCCAAGACCAGCTTCCCGGTATCAAAAAGCGTGGCCGTGCTCAGCATCGTGGCGCAGGCGGTCCCGCAGATTGTCGGCCTGGGCCAGAGTACGACGCTGAAATGGACGGCGGCCAAGGCCGCCTACGTGACGATTTCGCCGCTGCCGAACCAGTACAAGACCATCGACCAGCTGGTCACGACGCCGTCGAAGGACGTGGCCCCCGGCGCGGTGCAGGTCGCCTACACTTTCTACGCGTGGACGCCTTCGCAGGAATTCGCGCGCGACATCGTGGTGGTGACGATCAGCGTGCCGGTGGTCGAGAGTTTCGAACCCAAAAACAGCCCGGCCATCAATTATTTCGATACCGTCACCTTGAGCTGGAATGTCGACTACGCCCAAACGGTGCAACTGACGACGGACACGGGCGTGGTGCAGGTGGGCAGTTCCGGCAGCTTGCCCGTGCAGCCCTACAACAGGTTGCAAGGCAATTCGGCCACCTACACGTTGCGCGCGACCGGGCTTGGCCAGCCGGTGCTGGCGCAGATCGACATCCCGTTCAAGCCTGTGACGGTCGATTACTTCCGTTATCCGGCCTTCGGCGTGACCAACACCTACCAGGTCGGCGTGAGCAACGGCATTTGGCAGGTTGACCAGTTCACCGGCTATTTCCGGCTCACGGCCAGCGGCGCCTACGGGCCGGTGGTTCAATACCTGGGCGATTATCCTTCGTTGCAGGTGCAGGTGTTCCTCGCCAGCGCCTATAGCGTGGCCGCCGGCACGGCGGTGACGCTGCAATGGCAAACCAGCCTGGCGCTGTCGGCCAACCTTGGCGCGAACGGCGTGAGCCGCGCCATCGCCAGCGACCAGGTGGCCAAGGGCAGCGTCGTCGTCAACCCGGCCGTCACGACCGACTATGTGCTCAGCGTCAGCGACGCCAACGGCAACATCGTGACCAGTTCCCTCAGTGTCGTCGTCAGCCCGTCGTAATCAATCAACCCTGCCAAATGGAGCAATCTTATGCGAGAATCTGAACGTGTCATTTACGAAGCCATCCGCAAGGTCAAACCCTCGCTGATCGAAACCGAGCTCACCCCCGCGACCCGCTTCGACAAGTTCGACATTGCGTCGCTGGAAATGGCGATGATCGTGTTCGAGATCAACGACGCCTTCGACATCGAGATCGAACTCTACACCTTGATGACCCTGGATACCATCGAGGACGCCTGCGTCCACGTCGACCAGGAGCGCCGCAAGAACGGAGCGGTCGGGACGGTGGTCGCCGATGCATGAGCTGAGCGACGAGCAAAGGGTGGTCATCACCGGCATGGGCTGCGTGTCGGCGAGCGGGATCGGGGTGGCCCCGTTCTGGGATGCGCTGATCCATGCCAAATCGGCGATCCGTCCCGTCACCCGGACCCAGGTGGGGCATACGATCACGGCGCCGGCCGCCGTAGTCGAAGGCTTCCAGTTGCAGCAGCACATACGCACCAGCCAGCAACCGCTGCTCGACCCGTTCTCGCAGTACGCGCTGGTGGCGGCCCAGGAGGCGATCGCCGACGCCGGCTGGAACCGCGAGCAGGTTCCGGGCGACCAGGTGGCCGTGATCCTGGGCACCACCAGCGGTGGCGAGGCCTCGCGCGAGGCCGAGGCGATCCGCCTGTTCCACCTCGGCAAAAAGAGCTGCAATCCGGCGCTGGTGGTGCGCACCAACCATCAGGCGTCGGTCAGCTGCATTTCGATGGAATTTGGCTTCACGGGCCCGGCCTTCGTGGTCCATAGCGGCTGCGCCTCGGGCACGCACGCGATCGCGCAGGCCTTTTTGATGCTGCGCCACGGCCACGCCGGCTACGCCATCAGCGGCGGCAGCGAGGCCAGCGTCATCTATTCGACCTTGCTCGCCTTCCAGGCCATGGGCGTGCTGGCCAGCGACACCTGCCGCCCGTTTTCGAGCGGCCGCAGCGGCCTGGCGCTGGGCGAGGGCGCCGGCGTGGTGGCGCTCGAAACGCTGGCCTCGGCGCGCGCGCGCGGCGCCGTCGTGTACGCCGAACTGGCGGGCGTCGGCATCACCTCGGACGCGGGCGACCCGGTCAACCCGCTCGCGCAGGGCTCGGCCGCGGCCATGAACAAAGCGATGCGCTCGGCCGGCCTGCGCCCCGATCAGATCGGCTACATCAACGCCCACGGCAGCGGCACCGAATCGAACGACCTGGTGGAAAGCGCGGCGATCCGCAGCGTGTTCGGCGCGCGCGACGCGGTGGCCGTGTCGTCGACCAAGGCGGTGCACGGGCACGCGCTGGGCGCGACCGGCGGCTTCGAGTTGATCGCCGCCACCCTCGCGCTCAAGCACGGCCTGATCCCGCCGACCGCCAATTTCCTCGAGCGCGATCCGCTGTGCGACATCGACATGGTGCCCAATGAACTGCGCGAAAAGCGGATCGATGCCGCCTTGTCCAATTCCTTCGGCCTGGGCGGCATGAATTCGGTGCTCGCCATCAAGCGTTGCCCGGCATGACGGGCTCGCACATGGCCGCCCAACGGCGCGTGGTGGTCACGGGAATGGGCGTGGTCTCGGCCGCCGGCAACGACCTGGCCAGCTATTGGGACAGTTTGCGCAGCGGGCGCAGCGGCGTGGCCGCGCTCAGCCGCGAGGGCGAGCAGTGGTGCGCGACGGCGCAGGAACCGGTACGCCTGATCGGCGCCCAGGTCAGCCTGCCGGCCGCGCGCGCGGTGGCGGCCAATATATCGCCCGAAAGCATCGACGATTTCGCGCGCTTCGCCCTGCACGCGGCCGAACAGGCGATGCGCCAGGCCGGCTTCGACTACCTGATGGAGAACAGGGAAGAGGTCGGCGTGGTGCTGGGCACGGCGATGGGCGGCGAGGATGCGCGCAACCTGGCCGGCTTCCGGGTGTATGTCAAGCGGCGTCCGCCGGCGCCACAAACCCTGATCCGCGCCATGGCCAACGCCGGCGCGAGCACCGTCTCGATGGCCTTCGGCCTGCAAGGGCCGAGCCACTCGGTGGTGAGCGCCTGCGCCTCGGCCACGCACGCCATCGGACAGGCTTACCAGATGATACGGGCCGGCCTGGCCGACGTGATGCTGGCCGGCGGCAGCGAACAGTTGCCGTCGTACAGCCTGTACAGCGCGTGGCGCCAGATGCGCGTGCTTTCGCCGGACGCCTGCCGGCCCTTCGGGGCCGACCGCAACGGCATGGTGCTGGGCGAGGGCGCCGGCGTGCTGGTGCTCGAAACGCTGGCCTCGGCGCGCGCGCGCGGCGCCACCATCCTTGGCGAAATCTGCGGCTTTGCGATGAACGCCTCGGCCGCCGACTGGACCCGTCCCGACAGCGCCAGCATGGCGCGCTGCATCGCGCGGGCCGTCAAGAGTGCCGGGCTCGACGTCGAGCAGGTGGGCTTCGTGATCGCGCACGGCACCGGCACCTTGCTCAACGACGCGGCCGAGAGCGAGGCCATCCACGCAGTGTTCGGCCGCCACGGCGCCAGCGTGCCTGTTTCGGGCGGCAAGGCGATTCACGGGCACGCTTTGGGCGCCACCGGCGCGCTGGAATGCATCAGTGCGCTGCTGGCGCTCGAGCACGGGGTGGTTCCGCCGATCGGCGCGCCGCACATTCCCGACCCCGCCAGCAGGCTCAACATCGTCCATGGGACGGCCATCGGGCATGGCAAGCGCCATGCACTGTGCAATTCGTTCGCCTTTGGCGGACTCAACGGCGTGCTGGCAGTCGGGCGCCACGACGGGGAACCATGATGCTGCTGAAAAAACTCTACTTCATCGCCAGGACGCGCCTGCTCAACTACAAGATCGTCAGCGTGTTCAACCCCATCTTCAACCGGGTGATCGGGGGCGACAAGCGGCCGCTGTACTTCGACATCGACGAGACCTGTCCCGCCTTGCGCCTGTTCGAGCAGAACTATGACGCGATCCGGGCCGAGCTTGACGCCGTGCTGCCGCACCAGCACGAAATGCCGCGCTACCACGACATCGATATCGACCTGTTGTATGCCTCGGGCCGCTACAACCGCGAGAAGCGCTGGAACGTGTTCATGCTGTACTGCTACGGCGAGAAGCCGGAATTCAACCGCAAGCAGTGCCCGAAGACCTGCGAACTGCTCGACGCGATTCCGCACCTGTGCCAGGGATTCTTCTCGATCCTCGATCCCGGCAAGTCGATCCCGCGCCACACCAGCCCCTCGCGCTACTACCTGCGCTACCACCTCGGCCTGAAAGTGCCGAAGCACAATCCGCCGTCGCTGCTGCTGCACGACACCAAGTACACCTGGAAGGAAGGCGAGGCAGTGCTGTTCGACGACAGCTGGGACCATGAAATCATCAACGACGCCCAGGAAGTGCGGGTCGTGCTGATCGTGGACGTGCTGCGCCCGATGCCGCAGCCGGCGCACATGCTGGGCCGCCTGATCATGCTGATGGCGCGCCGCGTCTACGCCATCGGCACCCACCGGCGTGCCAGCAACTACACCTGGAAAACAGATTAAGGAGTCCCCATGCGAAAAATTGGTGCGATCATCATCACTGGCGGCAGCCGCGGCCTGGGCCAGGCCTTCGTGCGCGACGCGCTGGCATGCGGCCACATCGTGGCTACCTGCAGCCGCAACGAGACGGCCTTCATCCGCGAACTGCGCGCGGCCGACCCGGACGAGAACCGCTTCTGCTGGCGCGCGCTCGACATCACCAACGGCGCCGAGAGCAAGAAATTCGTCAAGGAAGTGGCACGCCGCTACGGCGCCATTTCGGGGCTGGTCAACAATGCCGGCTACAGCGATGGCCAGTTGCTGACGATGATGAACGAGGAACTGCTGCAAAAGCTGCTGAGCACCAACCTCGAGGCCTTGATCCGCATCACGCATTTCGTGGCGCCTTATCTGCTCAGGGAGGGGGCCGGCAGCATCATCAACATCGGTTCGATTTCCGGCAAGCGCGGCTTTTCCGGCATGTCGATCTACGGCGCGACCAAGAGCGCGCTCGACGGCTTCAGCCGCTGCCTCGCGCGCGAGCTGGGCGAACGCATGGTGCGCGTAAACGTGGTCGCGCCAGGCTTGATCGCCACCGAGATGGCGGACGCGACCTCGGAAGTGGAGAAACAGAAGATCATCGGTCTCACGCCGATGGGCCGTTTCGGCACCGTCGCCGACGTGGTCGGCGTCGTGCGTTTCCTGCTGTCCGACGATTCGGCCTTCATCACAGGACAAAGCATTACCGTCGACGGCGGCTTTACCTGTTAAGTGCCAACGCGCCAGGGAGGTCTACGGCAGCGCTGTCTGGCAGGGGCCGTCGGCGTGGCCTGGCCCTCGCGGCGCATACGCATGAACTCGACGCCCGCGAGCACATTACCGGAGCCCGAACCGGCTGGTCGCAGGGCATGCACGGGTCGGCGCATTTGACTGGACCGCCGTCCGGCTATCGCTTAAGGTGGTGGCTTTCGTAGCTCGGGACTTTCCATGCGCGTTTTACCTTCCATTCGATGGCTGACTGACACAACAGAATTGCGGAGTTGCATTTTTGGAAGCCCGGCGTGAAGGTCGAAACGCCCTTGCTCGTTCCCGTGCTGGCCGCGCTGCCGGTGTGCGCCTGCATGGCCATCCTCGGTCTGCCGGCCTACAGTAATGGCTATATAGTTGCCTTTCGTACGCTTTTCTTCGTCGCCTGCCTGGTGTGGCTGATTCCGCTGACGCTGCTGCAGCGGGCCATGTGGCGCCGCGAATGGTCGTGGCTGCGGATGGGGATGATACTGTTGGCGGTCACCTACGCAATGGCCATTGTGAACGCCTTGCTGGGGCAGCGCCTTGGGATTTCGCTCGGAATGGAGAAGGGCTACCACTGGGCCTCTCTCGCACGGGGTCTGGATAGCTGCTGGCTGGCGCTGATCGCGTTCTGCGCGGTGCATGCGGTGGGGGTGTATTACCTGTCGCTGCAACAGGTCCGCCTGCATCTCGTCCAGGCGCAAAGCGCTGCGCGCGACGCCGAGCTGCGCGCGCTGCGCCTGCAGGTCAATCCGCATTTCCTGTTCAACTCCCTGAACGCGATTTCCGCGCTGGTGTCGGCGCAGTCCAACCGTGAAGCCAACCGCATGCTCGCGTGCGTGTCCGATTTCCTGCGCGCCACCCTCGCACACGACGGCCGCCACGAGCATACGCTTGCCGATGAATTGGCCCTGCTCGACGCCTACCTCGCCATCGAAAAGGCGCGGCTCGGCGAGCGCCTGCGCCTGACGATGAAGGCCGGCCCTGACCTGCTCGACAGCGTCGTGCCCTATCTGATGCTGCAGCCGCTGGTGGAGAATGCGATCCGCCACGGCATCGCGCCGCTGGCCGCTCCCGGCCGGCTCGATATTCTGGTCGAGCGCGCCGGGGCGCGCCTGCTCATCGACGTGCGGAACGACGGCCAGCAGCGGGCGCACGCGGAAAGCGGGATCGGCCTGAGCAACGTCAGGGAACGGCTGCGCCACCTGTACGGCGAGGCTCAAGAAGTGGACGCAGGCTGGCGTACGGACGGTCGCTTCCACGTGCGCATCGCCATGCCGCTGCGCGGTATGGGGGCGGCGGCATGAGCATCCGGGTCGTTATCATCGACGACGAGCCGCTGGCCAGGCTGGCGGTCAAAGTCAGGCTGGCCCGGCGCGATGCCTTCACGCTGGTTGGCCAATTCGGCGACGGCGCCAGCGCTGGCGAAGGTATTCTGGCGCTGAAGCCCGACCTGGTGTTCGTCGACGTCGAAATGCCGGGCAAGTCCGGCCTCGAAATGCTGGCCGCACTGGCGCCGGCGCAGCGGCCGATGGCGATCCTGCTCACCGCCTACGACGGCTTCGCCCTGCAAGCCTTCGAACTGGCCGCCCTCGATTACCTGCTCAAGCCCGTCGATGACGAACGCTTCGACGAAGCCCTTGACCGTGCTGAGCAGGCTTTTCCCTATCGCGGCCATGGTCGTGCCGCAGCGTCGGCGACGCCGGCAGCGCGCACTTTCAGCGTGCGTGTCGGATCGCGCACGGTGCTGGTGCCGGTTGCGGAGGTCGAACGCATCGAGGCCGACGGCGATTACGCCTCCCTGCATGCGAACGGCAAGACCTGGCTGATGCGTGAGCGCCTGCACAACCTGGCCATGCAGCTCGATCCGCGCCAGTTTCATCGCGTGCACCGCTCGTCCATCGTGCGGCTGGACATGATCGCCGAGCTGCGCTCGCTCACCAACCGGGACGCCATGCTGCGCCTGCGCGACGGCAGTGTGCTGCGCGCCAGCCGCTCCTATATGCCCGCTCTGACGGAAGCACTGCAACGCCGCGACAAGAAAGCCGAATGAGGCAGGGCGCAACACGCGCATTTTTTCACGCAACAATCAAAGGCTTCGTAGTCCAACTTGGAGGAATGTATGGCAGGTAGAAAGAAGTTTGTCGCAGCAGTCGTATTGGGTGCGTTGTTGTCGTTTTCCGCCTACGCGGCGGAGGACACTGTCCTGAGCGCGTCCGCCCGCGCCGCGATCGTGCAGACACTGGTCACGAAAATGAACGCGAATTACATCGAACCAGCGGTGGCTGAACGGGTCGGCAGTGCGATCACCAGGAAAAATGCGGCAGGAGGTTATGCGAGCGCCGCCAGCGTGAAGGCGTTCAGCGAGGTGCTGGCGAAGGACTTGCGGGAGTTGAGCGGTGACTTGCATTTCAGCGCCGCGTTTTACGAAGGTCTTCGTGAGCGCAGCGGTGCCGACGAACTGCCTGGCCGCGCCAAGATTGACGAATGGCGCGACCAGACCGTGCGGCGCGGCTATGACATCGAGAAGATCGAACGCCTTCCCGGCAACGTCGGCTATATCGAACTGCGCGGCTTCGGCGGTCCGGAATTCGTCGGCGCGGCGTACACGGCGGCGATGTCGCTCATGGCGGGGACGGATGCGCTGATCCTCGACTTGCGCCGCAACGGCGGCGGCAGTCCGGCCAGCGTGGCCTACCTGATGAGTCATTTCTTCCCGTTCGGCGACGAGCGTCATCTGATCGACATGTACGATCGTCCGACCGGCACGACGCGGCAGTTCTGGACCGTGAAGACGGTCACACAGCGTTACGACAAGCCCGTGTACGTGCTGACCTCGGCCCGCACGTTTTCCGGCGGCGAGGATTTCTCCTATGGCATCCAGGCGCAGAAGCGCGGCACGGTGGTCGGAGAGACCACCGGCGGCGGCTCCAATCCCGTGAGCTGGTACAACCTGGGGCAGGACATCATAGTCGCGATCCCGACCGCACGCACGATCAATGTCGTCACCAAAACCAACTGGGAGCACGTCGGCGTGAAACCGGACATCGCCGTGCCGGCGGCACAGGCGCTGCAGACGGCGCACGTCGCCATCCTGCGCAAGCTGGTGTCATCGGCCAAGGAGGGCAACGAGCGCAAGGAACTGCAGCGCGTGCTGGCGATGGCGGAGAAAGGGGAGTCCGAGAAGCCGGTCTACACGCTCAGGGGCGAGCGTTAATATCGCGGCGTTGATTGTGCTGGTGTTGGCACGTGTGGCGCGTAATCCGACACTGCGGAGCCAGCAATGGTGTCGGATTACGCTACGCTAATCCGACCTACGCCGTCAAGAATTGGCTGTGCGTTTTTGACGTCAACGCACCTCACGACGCTTCTGCAAACCGTAGGCGTAGGTCGGATTAGCGGCGGCACGCCGCGTAATCCGACACTGCGGAGCCAGCAATGGTGTCGGATTACGCTACGCTAATCCGACCTACGCCATCAAGAATGGGCTGTGCGTTTTTGACGTCAACGCACGTCACGACGCTTCTGAAAACCGTAGCGAGCAGGTTTGCAGTGCGTCCCTCACATCAGGTAGCAATACCGTACTTGTGCTGCGTGGCCGCATACTGCTGCTTGAGCGACTCCAGCTTCGGATGCTTGGGGTCGATCTTGCTGATCACCTGCATCTGGTGCTGCGCCTGTTCGGCCAGCGGGGCTTCCCAGCCCAGCATGTTGAGCTGGCGCAGGATGGCGTCGACGGAGGCGAACAGCACGGGCAGGTTGCCTGGGGTTTTGCGCAGGGCCTGGCGCAGCACGAATACCGCCCCCTTGAGCTCTCCGCTTTCCGACTTGCTGGCCGCATCCTGCATCAGTTCCTGCACCTGGTGCGTGATCTGCTGGCCCATGCCTTGCGCCAGGTCGTGGCGGCCCGCCTTCTCAAATACGTCGACGGCCGCCTCCATCGTCACGTCGCTGTCGGCTTCGTTGACGAGTTTCATCATGACGTCGGACGCGGCCTGCTCCAGATTGTTTTTCAGGCAGCTTTGCACGAGGCCCACCTTCAGCTGCGTCGACAGGCCCCGCGCCGTGTCCAGGGCGGCGGCGGCCAGCTGCAGTTCGCTGGCGGCGGCGATGTCGTTGCCCGACAGTTCATGCAGCATGGCGGCCGAGATGGCGCGGCACGCTTCCACGTTGGCGCCGCCGCGCAAGGAACGCTCCATGTCGCGCAGCACGCCGCTCGCTTGCGGCGCGTCGCCTTTCTTGACCAGTGTCTTGACCAGGTTGACGTGGTCTTCCGGGTCGCGAAATTCCGAGTACTTCGCTTTCGTCACGACCTGTTTATACGCCCGTTCGGCCGCGCCGATGTCGCCCGTGTCATAGGCGATGCCGCCCAGGTGGCGCAGCCGGCGCACCATGTGCGGCGAGATGGCCACCGCGTCCTCGAGGATTTTCTTTGCCTGCAGCTGCTGGCCCATGGCTTCATGGTTCTTCGCAAGAAGGTCATAGGCGGCCATGAAGCGGGGATAGACCTCCACCAGTTCCAGCAGCGCGTCCTGCGCTTCCTCGTGGCGCTGCTGCTCGAACAGGGTGCGCGCCAGTCCCAGGTGGGCCCAGGCCATGGGGCGCGTGGCCAGCATGTCGGCGTACAGCTGTTCCGCTTCCTTCCATTCGTCGAGGGCGATGTGCAGCTCGGCGCGCAGGCGGGTGAAATCGGCCGCCAGACGCGGGTGCTGCAGTTCGGCCGCGCGGCAGCTTTTCACGGCTTCGCGCAAGTCGCCCTTGTCGATCAGCTGATACGTGGGCAGGAACACGGCGCGCCGCTCGATGGCGCGCGCGATGCGTCCGCTCAGCACGTCGACGGTGAACGGTTTTAATATGTAGTCGGACGGGGTCAGTTCGGCCGCGCTGATGACCTTGCTGTGGATGGCTTCGGAGGTCAGCATGATGAAGATCGTCCACAGGCCGATCAGCTTGTGGTGGCGCAAGTCTTCCAGCAATTGCTGGCCATCCTGGCCGTCCGTGCCGCTACCAAGATCGTATTCGCACAGGATGATGTCGAACGGTTTCTTCGTCAGCAAGCGGATGGCCGTGCCGGCATTGACGGCATATTCCACCTTGGTGATGGCCGCCTGGTTCAGCATATTGTGCAGATTGCCCCGCATGCTGGGGTTCGGGTCGACGATCAGGACAGATAAGTCGCTAGTTTCTGGCATGGTTCAGCTCTCGTTCATCTGTTCGGTCATTTGCGGGAACTCTTCTTATATATGTATCTGCCTGGCAGTATTACTTTTTATCAGCATACTGCAAAGCCGGCCGACACTGCCAGCAAAATGCATGCAATCGGGCGCGGGGCAGGGCGCCGGGTGCTTCCGGTGGCGCGCAGCGTTGTATTTCATGGCGCCGCCGCCCTGCGCGCCAGTGCCGGCGCCGCAAATTCCAGCAGATAGTTGACTAGCATGATAGTATCCTAATTACAACTAGTGTTGGATGCCGCACAATCTTGCGGCCAGGCATGCGCAAGGCTGTACCGGGCGCTTTTCTTCTCTCTGGTGTCGATACCCGTATGCGTGTTCCTGACCTTTCTTCCCTGCGGCGCATTGCCGTTCCCCTTGCGTTTGGCGGCAACAGCGAACAGCAGCATACGTATTTTGCGGAGCTGCACCGGGTCGGCATGGTCACGCAAGTGCTGGGCATTATCGCCTTCAGCCTGACGTGGCTGATGATGCCCGATTCCTATCATCCAAACCAGACGCATGCCGTGCTGGCCTTGCTGGGCATGTTGACGAGCCTGGTCGTGCGCTACCGTTGCACCACCTTGCCCGTGCTGACCATTACGGGCGCCTGCGCCGTGCTGACCCTGACTTTTGGCCTGCGCACCATGGCCGACGCCGTGCAGCACGCCAGCTTCTGGGTCTTGCCAGTCGGCGTCTTCATGACCCTGGCCATCGCTTCCATCTTCAATGGCGGCCTCAGCTACCTGGCCGTGGTGGCCGGCGTGTGGTGGAACGTGGGCCACGGCCTGTATCCCGTCAACGCGGGCTTGCCCGACCAGTCCTGGGCGCCGCTGATGATCGCCGTCAGCGTGCTGTTCGGGCTGGCGCTGAACGTCAGTTTCAGTTTATTGCGCTTGCGCAACTATCACTCCAAGGTGGAATTGACGCGGCTGGCCTTCCAGGACAGCCTGACGGGCCTGAACAACCGCCGCATGTTCACGCAGCGCGCCCAGCAGATGCATGGTGCGCCGCAGGGCGGCATGCTGCATTTCCTGATGATCGATATCGACGATTTCAAGATCATCAACGACCAGCAGGGACACGATGCGGGCGACGAAGTGCTCGTGCGCACGGCCGCCGTCATCGCCGACAAGGCGCAGGGCCATCTGTGCGGGCGCCTGGGCGGCGAGGAATTCGGCATCGTCTACGCGGGCGGGCGGGAAGACGCGCGCGCCTTTGCCGGCGCCCTGGTCGACGCCGTCAGCCAGGCTTTCCTGGCAGCGCAGTTCGTGTCGATCAGCGTGGGCGTGGCCGAGCTGGACCGGAGCAAGGACCTCGGCCACAGCTACCGGCTGGCCGACGAGGCCCTGTACCTGGCCAAGCGGCAAGGCAAGAACCGCTACGTGATCGCCTGATGGCCGGCTGACGGTGTTGTTGCCGTGTCAAAAACTGCCGCCCTTTGGGGCAAAAGCGGGGCAAAAGGGGGGCAAAAGGGGGGTAAAACCCCAAGTTCCGGTCATAAGGCAGGGGTAAAACGGGTATAATGCGCGCAAAGGAAATTTGCCGTACGAAAGATATTGTCATACCTACCTTTAACCCGCAGCCACGCTGCATCAACCACCTTCCAATCATGTTGATACTGCCGGGTTCCAATGCCCTGTCCCATTTCCGTAGCCACCGTCTGTTAAGCCAACTGCAAGCCGTCTCGCCTGCGATTGTTGCCGTACAAGCACGCTATGTCCATTTCATCGATGCCAGCGCGCCTCTCACCAGCGACGACAGCACGCGCCTTGGCGCCATGCTGACGTACGGCGAGCCAGCCCACGCTGACAATACGGAAGGCGCTGCCGAAGAATTCTTCGTCATCCCCCGTTTCGGCACGATTTCGCCGTGGGCCTCGAAAGCCACCGACATCGCGCACAACTGCGGCATGGCGCACATCAAACGCGTCGAACGCGGCGTCGCTTTCCGCATCAACCTGAAATCGGGCATCCTGGGCAGCGCCATCGGCGCCGGCAAATTGACGGACGAGCAGGTACAGGCCGTTGCCGACCTGCTGCACGACCGCATGACCGAATCCGTGCTGCGCAGCGCGGACGACGCCAAGGACCTGTTCCGCACCCTGGAAGCGCGTCCGCTCGAATCGATCGACTTGCTGGGGCAGGGCAAGCTTGCTTTGGAAACGGCGAACACGGAACTGGGCCTGGCGATGTCGGAAGACGAAATCGACTACCTGGACGCCGCCTTCACCAAGGCCGGCCGCAACCCGACGGACGTGGAACTGATGATGTTCGCGCAGGCGAACAGCGAGCATTGCCGCCACAAGATATTCAACGCCGACTGGACCATCGACGGCGTGGCGCAGCCCAAGTCGCTGTTCGGCATGATCAAGAACACGCACGAACTGCAGCCGAAGGGCACCGTCGTCGCCTACAGCGACAATTCCTCGATCATGGAAGGCGCGACGGTCTCGCGCTTCTACCCGCGCGGCGCCAGCCACGAATACGCGGCGTCGACGGAGCTGACGCACACCCTGATGAAGGTGGAAACGCATAACCACCCGACGGCCATTTCTCCATTCCCTGGCGCCTCCACGGGCGCGGGCGGCGAGATCCGCGACGAAGGCGCGACGGGCCGCGGCGCCAAGCCAAAAGCTGGCCTGACGGGTTTCACCGTATCGAATTTGTCGCTGCCGGACGCCGTGCGCAGCTGGGAAACGGCCGCTTCCGTGACGGCGCCACTGGCAGGCCGCGCGGATGCGGACCAGTACGGCAAACCGGAACGCATCGCGTCGCCGCTGCAAATCATGATCGAAGGCCCGCTGGGCGGCGCCGCGTTCTCGAACGAATTCGGTCGTCCCGTATTGGGCGGCTACTTCCGCACGTATGAGCAGAACGTCGGCGTCGACAAAGACGCCGTGTTCGGCTACCACAAGCCGATCATGATCGCTGGCGGCATCGGCAATATCTCGGCGCAGCACACGCACAAGAACGACATCCCCGTCGGCAGCCTGCTGGTGCAGCTCGGTGGCCCGGGCATGCGCATCGGCATGGGCGGCAGCGCCGCTTCGTCGATGACCACCGGCAGCAACACGGCCGACCTGGACTTCGATTCCGTCCAGCGCGGCAATCCGGAAATGGAACGCCGTGCCCAGGAAGTCATCAACGCCTGCTGGCAAATGGGCGCGGACAATCCGATCATCTCGATCCACGACGTGGGTGCGGGCGGCTTGTCGAACGCGTTCCCTGAAATCACCAACGACGCCAAGCGCGGCGCAATTTTCGACCTGCGCAAAGTGCCGCTGGAAGAATCGGGCATGGCGCCGAAGGAAATCTGGAGCAATGAATCGCAGGAACGCTACGTTCTGGCCATCGCGCCGGAAAGCCTGCCACTGTTCAAAGCCATGTGCGAACGCGAACGCTGTTTGTTCGCCGCCGTGGGCGTGGCCACCGAAGAGCGTCAACTGAAACTGATCGACCCGGAACTCGGTAACGAGCCGGTCGACATGCCGATGGACGTCTTGCTGGGCAAGCCGCCGAAGATGCAGCGCGACGTGGTCCACGTGGCCAACGATTTCCCGGCGATCGACCTGACGGGCATGGACTTGAAGGACGTGGCGCAAAAAGTGCTGCTGCTGCCGACCGTGGCCGACAAATCCTTCCTGATCACCATCGGCGACCGCAGCGTGGGCGGCATGACCGTGCGCGACCAGATGGTGGGACCATGGCAAGTGCCGGTGGCCGATTGCGCCGTCACCACCATGAGCTTCGAAGGCTACTTGGGCGAAGCGATGGCCATGGGCGAACGCACGCCGCTGGCCGTTATCGACGCCGCAGCTTCCGGCCGCATGGCCGTGGGCGAAGCCGTCACCAACATCGCCGCCGCAGCAATCAGCGATATCAGCGACATCAAATTGTCCGCCAATTGGATGGCCGCTTGCGGCCAGCCTGGCCAGGACGCGGCCCTGTACGACACGGTCAAAGCCGTCGGCATGGACCTGTGCCCGGCGCTGGGCATCAGCATCCCCGTCGGCAAGGATTCGCTGTCGATGCGCACGACGTGGAAAGACGAGAGCACGGGCGCGGCGAAATCCGTCACGTCGCCGGTGTCGCTGATCGTGTCTTCGTTCGCGCCAGTAACGGATGTGCGCAAGTCGCTCACGCCGCAGCTGAAAACGGACAAGGGCGACACGTCATTGATCCTGATCGACCTGGGCCGCGGCAAGAACCGCCTGGGCGCTTCCGCGCTGGCGCAAGTCATGGGCCAATTGGGCAATGAGACGCCGGACGTCGACAGCGCGGAAGACCTGAAAGGCTTCTTCGCCGCCATCCAAAAGCTGAACAGCGACGACAAGCTGCTGGCCTACCATGACCGTTCGGACGGCGGCCTGTACGCCACCCTGACGGAAATGGCCTTCGCCGGCCACACGGGCATGTCCGTCAACCTGGACATGCTGACCATGGAAGGCGAGCATTCGAGCGACTGGGGCGACGCCAAGAACTGGACCGGCCAGGTAGCGGAACGCCGCAACGAACTGACCTTGCGCGCCTTGTTCAGCGAAGAGCTGGGCGCGGTGATCCAGGTGCGCGCGGAAGAAAAGTCGCTCGTCATGGACGTGCTGCGCACGTTTAACTTGGGCGCCTGCAGCCATATCATCGGCAAATTGAATGACCGCGACGTGATCGAATTCACGCGCGACGCCAAGCTGATTTACACCCAGCCACGCGCTGAACTGCACCGCCTGTGGAGCGAAACGAGCTGGCGCATCGCCCGCCTGCGTGACAATCCGGCCTGCGCGGACGCTGAATACGACCGCCTGCTGGACGCGCAAGATCCGGGCATGTCGCCGATCGTCACCTTCGACCAGAACGAGAACATCGCCGCGCCATTCATCGCCACCGGCGTGCGTCCACGTGTCGCCATCCTGCGCGAGCAGGGCGTCAACTCGCATATCGAGACGGCGTACGTGATGCACCAGGCAGGTTTCACGGCTGTCGACGTGCACATGAGCGACCTGATTGCCGGCCGCGTGAAACTGGACGACTTCCAGGGCGTTATCGCCGTGGGCGGCTTCTCGTACGGCGACGTGCTGGGCGCGGGCGAAGGCTGGGCGAAAACGATTCTGTTCAACGCCAGCCTGGCGGAACAGTTCGCGCGCTTCTTCAACCGCACGGACAGTTTTGGTCTGGGTATCTGCAACGGTTGCCAGATGATGAGCAATTTGAAATCCATCATCCCCGGCGCCCACGCCTGGCCTAAATTCACGCGCAACAAGTCGGAGAAATTCGAAGGCCGCTTTGCCATGGTCGAAGTGATGGACTCCCCATCGATCTTCTTCAACGGCATGGCCGGCACGCAAGCCGGCATCGCCATCGCCCACGGCGAAGGCTACGCCGACTTCTCGCAAACGGGCGACATCACCCAGGTCAACAAAGCCATGCGCTTCGTCGACAACAAGGGCTTTGCTACCGAAGCGTACCCATACAACCCGAACGGCTCGCCGGAAGGCATCACCTCTGTCACCACGCCAGACGGACGCTTCACCGTGCTGATGCCGCACGCGGAGCGCGTGTTCCGCAGCGTGCAGCAGTCCTACCACCCTGAAGCGTGGGGCGAGGATTCGCCGTGGATGCGCATGTTCAGGAATGCGCGGAAGTTTGTGGGGTAATTAGCTCGCTTTCAGCGCGGCGTCTTGGTTAAGGCGCTGCTGCAGGGGGAGGAATACAGACGCCGCTGTCGAGAGACAGCGGCTTTTTTACAATTCTTAGATGAATTTTAGGTTGAGTTACACATTATTATCCACTAAGACTTGGCGCCAAGAAGTAGTTTTCGGAAGTTCAAGTCTAAATTGACTCGCATTTTTCTAAATTCTGCAATATTTTCATTTTGTAGCTTTAGTATTCCTACTAATTTCTCATCACATGGTGTTGCTGAGCTTTCTAGTTCCTTAAAAAAGGAAAGAAGACTTTCTCCCATGCTCATTCTAACTATTTCGTTGTTATTTAAGAATATACCGGCCTCAAAATTCTCAAAGCATGCTCTATCAGTTAAATTGCATGATCCGATGTAAACGCCCCATCCCTTCCACCAAATTACTTTTGCGTGTAAGTAATCTTGCACTCCAAGGAATGTGATGTTTTCATCTTTATATTTTTCCAATATTCTTGTGTCAAAAGGTATGCTCCAATCTATTCTGAAGTAGTTGGTGGTTTTTTTCTTTGATTTTAAAACAATATCATAAAAATCATCACTGGCGATGCCATTCATTCCATAGGGAAGTGATGTAAATATTTCTTCGCATGAAAATGCTCCTTCTTCATTAATTTTAAGATAGTCTTGTATCTTTGAGTTTTTATGGATTAACATTTTTCATTAGGATAATAATTTCTTCCTGCTCTTCATTAATGATGAAATCTAAGGAGTCGACATCAAATGAAATCCTGCTCGAAGTAGCAATAATTTTCAATTTGACTGATATTTTTTTAAGTTGTTCTGCAATGGAGTCAATGATTGATTTTTCAAGGCTTACGCTGGAAAATCCATCTCTCCATTGGTTGATGGAGTCAATGCCAAGGCCGTGTAATTTGTTTTTTTGAAATTTTAAATTTATCAGTGAAAGGGTTTCCCTTTCTATTTTTACTCTATTCCTGAATCTTTCAGATCTCGACATGGAAATTGTTCCTTTATTGTAATTGACCAATTTTTAATTTCTGCAAATATTGAAAATATAATATTTTTTGTTGGTGCGTCACTAGTATTTCCCCGTGCTGAAATTCTTCGGCATAGAATTAGAAAATCATAGCTTTCTTTAGAAATAGACGGGCGTATTTTTAATGGGAGTTCCAATGCGGAATATTTTGAGAAGTTTGGCAATCCTGCATCCAGATAGCTAAGTATCATTCCTATATTTCTTAAACATAAATAAATCATTCCAGCCTCGAAGATGTAATCGGAGTCTGTATTAATTGCGTCAGTTGATTCATCCAGTATAAGTAAAAATTGTGTCAAATCTATATTTGCTTCTTTATATGGGTTTGGGGCGCCAAGTTCGGAAAACCAGTTATTCCCTGGGTCATTCTCAGCTGGAATTGACTCTAAATATAAATGCCAAGCAAATAGGTGGCCCTCGTTAAACATTTCCTCCAGCCGGCTTCGTGAATATGTGGAAAATTCAACATTTTTATGCTGTTGAAAACTTTCCTTAATGATTTCTGGGATGAATTCATTTTTTTCGGAAACTATTAATATGTCAAGGTCACTCCCTTCATTATTTTCTTTTCGTGCCACTGATCCAAATACCCTAATACTTAATATTTTATCATCTTGCATATCTGCGATATATAACGGTGATGAATAAACCTAAAATAGTGGTTCTTGCTGCAACTAATATTCCAAATACCGTTCTATGCCTTTCAATAATAGTACTATTTACCAACCCTAGATCTAAAATTGCCAATGTCGAATTTGATAATCCATCGAATATGTTTTTTGGTAGGTTTGATTTTACTATTAAATCGCCTGACTCTCCGATTCCTATGATTATCCCAGATATTGTTATAATTAATAATATCCATTTGAATAGTCTAATAGGTGATATTCCATAGCCCCATATTTTATCTTCTAGTTGTAGTCCTATGTAGCTGAAGAAAGAGGATACTTTATCTCTAAAGGAGTATTTGTTGTAATAGGAGGACGAACTTCGATATACGTTGTAATGATGTTGAGCGCTGGCCTTGAGCTCTAAAGATAATAAACCATTCGTCGCGGCTTGATTTCCCATTGCTGATGAATTCATTCTTAAACTTCTAATAAGGTCGCGTCTCTTATTCGGTTCGTAAGGTAAGTTTTGTATAATTTCATTTTCTGATATTATTGTTGTTTCAAATGTTGCATATGAAAAGTCACAATTTGAAAATGTTGATGAGCGAAAATTGCAATAAGAAATTCTTGTTCCGATGAAACTGCATCGCTCAAATTTCGCATTGTGAAAATAACATCTCTCCAAAAAGCAGTAACTGAAATTGCAGCCAATGAAAGATAAACCTTTTCCTCCAGCATCTTCAATGTGTTGATTTGAATAATCTTTTGCTGAAAAACCATTAGTTGAGAAGTAGTCTTTTTGATTGTTCATGGAACTCTTTTTTTAAGTTGAAATTATAAATGAGGAATTCAGTAATTTTGAAATATCTAATTATCCGCGTGTGCAATGTTGACTCATTTAGATGTTTTTTGGAGTAAAATAATTAATGCATATTTATATTGTAGATCTCATATTGCACTGATCCACACCTATACACTGCTGGATGAAGCAAGTCATATTAAGACATTGGTAGTCAGTAAAAAACGATGAGGGGAGCGCTGTTGAGAAGCGGTAGTCAATAACAGTGATAACTCTTTTGCCCAATGGCAGACTGAAAATCGAAACTTGGAACAAGTTCGAAGTGCGCGACAGCAGCATCAGGATGCTGAACAGGGCCAGCGAGACAGCGATGCGCCGCGTGCGGATGCCGGCGATGCGCACGGAGTAGGCGAGGGTGCCGATAATGTGGATGATGAACGTCAGTGCGCAAATCAACAGCAATTGCTTGTCCATCACAACCTTGCAGTAAAGAAAAAGTCATTCCATGCTGCCATGGAGTTACTTATTTTTCAACTGCAAATAAGATAATTATCACGTGATCTAGCTTTTGTGGTGTTTTATGCGCGTTAGTGTGGCGTTCGCTGAGAAACTGGGGTCAGCCCCCGGCCTTTGCGCTTGGGTTTGGCCATGCCAGTATCGGGGCATAGCGCGCTCCCAGTGCTTGCATTCCACCCCCGCGCCCTCATCTGGGTTGCAATGGTAGCCTGTAGCGCTGCCTCATTCGAACCAACCAGGAGAACCCCATGAGTTTCGATTCCTTTCTGTCCAAACTGAAGACCAAAGCCAGCGAACTGAAAACCGAGGCACTGAAGTACAAGAACAAGGATTTCCTGAACGCCGCGATGGCCGGTTCGGCCTTGATCGCCATGGCGGACGGCAGCGTCAGTGCGGAAGAGAAGCAGAAGATGGTCAAATTCATTGAAAGCAATGATGCGCTGTCGGTGTTTACCACCACGGACGTGATCAAGGCGTTCCAGGAATATGTCGGTCAGCTGGAGTTCGACAAGGATATCGGCGAAGCCAAGGCGTATCAGGCGCTGGGCAAGATGAAGTCGAATGTGGAGGCGTCGCGCCTGCTGGTGCGCATGATTATCGCCGTCGCTTCGTCGGACGGCAATTTCGACGCCAACGAGCAGCGCGTGGCCAGCAAGATCGCGCGCGAGCTGGGCTTGACTCCTGCGGAGTTCGAGCTGCAGTAACTGTTAAGCCAGCCGGCCCCGGCTGGCCAGACTTAACTCTTGTCCCACCACGGCGGCGTGCCCGACGACCAGGGGCACGTCATTTGCACTTCGCTGATCCTGTAGCGGATCTCGATCACCTGGCCATGGTGAAACGGACCGCGTCGCCAGTCGCCGGAATCAAAGACGTAGCCTTTGCCCTTGATGCAAAGGCTGCTCGGATTGTTGCCGATGGGGCCGGTCGAGTGCAGGGTGACGCGCACTTCGCCGTTGGCGTCCAGCGGGGCGTCGCCACCCATGAAGAGTGGATCCGAGCCGACGTCGCAGACAGTGGTGCTGCCGATCTTGCTGCAGTACTTGATATACGTTTGCTGGCGCGCCTGGGCCAGGTAATCGTCATGCCGCATCGGCTTGCCGTCGTCATAGGTAAAGCGCAGGATGACTTGCGTGGGCTCGCTGGCGGGATGGCGCGTGGTGCTGGTGCAGGCGGCGCTGACGAGGGCCAGCAAGGGCCAGGCCAGCAGGCGCAGGATGCCGCGCAGCAGCGTCGAGATCGGGTTGTTGCCGGGTGATTGCCGCATGTGCCGTTGCCATTTGTCTCATGAACTGGACGGCGATCATAGCATGCGAAGGCAGCCGTTCCGCCAGGACGCGCCGCGATTCAATTCCTGCAGCACTTTCTTGCACAACACCCCATAGCCCACACCCGCGCCGCGCTTGTGTGCGGCCAGGTCGTAGCCGGCGCTGATGTCGTCCCAGGCCGCCGTCTGCTTGATGGCGGCCTGGGACTGCGCGTTTTGCTGTTGGACAGAATACTGTTTGCTCATGGCTGCCACCCCATGTGGAATGCCGCTTGCCGGCTTAGCGCAATGCCAGGCTCATGCTTTGCACGTGGGCGGGCACGATGGCGCCGCTGGCCAGTTTTTCGGCCGGTACCTGCATCAGCACTTCGCCGCCCACGCTGCCGTCGTCGCGCAAGTCGATGCGCACGGCCAGTTGCTGGTCGAGTGCCACGAAGCTGTTGCTGCCGCTGGCGATGATGCGGTGTTCTTCCTGGTCGTCGATGCGTGCATACATCATGGCGCCGATGTTGCCCGCATTGCGCAGATACAGCACTTGCCCGTTCGACAGCTCATAGCCGCCGCGAAACGGAGCAAACCTTTCCGCACTCATGAAATGCTTGTGTGCCGGCAGTTCGATCGTCTGCAGGCGCCCGCCTGGAATGACGACGGTCTGGCTGTCGGGGAGCGTTTGCGCATTTGCCAGCAGGGCGCAGACGCCCAGGGTGCCGGCCAGTATCCATGTTTTCATTTTTTTACCCATCCTTGAACTTTGGTGCCGGCCGCTGCCGGCGCGGCGATGTTGTTATAGGTGACAGGGAACCACACCGGCTGGTCCGCGTGCCTTGCTGTCACTCTGGCAAGGCGCGGGCGACCGGTGTTGCCAGTGTAGGCAGGCAAGATGCACCGCGCATCATCCGATCGGATGACACGGCCTCATGCATAGACGATGGCCAGGTGCGCCGTCGCGCCGTGGATCAACGCGATCAGCTCGCCCTGGCGCCGCGTATCCGTCTTCAAATAGGTGTGGTGCAGATGCGTCTTGACGGTGTTGACGCTGATGCCGCCCTGCGCGGCGATTTCCTCGATGGTGGCCCCTTGCGCCAGCGCCTTGCCCACTTGCGCCTCGGCTTGCGTCAAGTCAAACAGCTGGCGCAAGGCAGGAACGGACGTGCACGTTTTTGTGGGGTCGCGCGCGATCAGCAGTGCGCAGCTGGGCTGGCAATCAGCAAGCGGGCTGATGGTCACGGCCAGCGGCGCTTGCTGCTTGCGCGCCAGGCGCAGCGACTGGCATTGCGCCGCGCCACCGGCGCTGGCGATCACCAGGCGCACGGCGCGCACCAGGGTGGGCGGCGCGGCGTGTTCCAGCTGCGCCGCATGCAGCGCGTGTCCGGCGGGGGTGGCGAAGCGCAGCGCGAGGCTGGCGTCGAGCACCAGCACGGCGGCGCCCATGGCGTCGAGCGCCGCCTGCGCGCAGTGGCTGGCCAGCCGCGCCTCGCGCAGGTGCTGCTGCAGGCACAGCGCGCGTTGCAGATGCGGCAGGAGTTCCTGCCATTGCTGGCCGTTCAGGCCAGCGCTGTCTAGCTGCGGCCAGTCGCCTGTGCCGCAGGCTGAGTCATACATGGCGCCGATCAGCTTGCCCACATCCGCCGTGACTGTCCCTGTGTCCATGCTAGTCCCCAATCCTGATGACATCAGTGTGCCGCAGGCGTGCAGGTGCGGAACTGGGTAAGGGCGGTCTTGCGCGGCGATCCGCCCCGCCTTCGTGAGGAGGGGCTGGTTGTTGCCATCTGTCCTGGGCAACTATCAAGATAGTACAAACGCTGCACCACCGCAATGCGGCGCTGCCGATGCAATCGTGCTCCCGGATTAAAAATTCCTCGATACAATAAAAAAATTGTTAAAAATATAAACCATGGGGCATGGGCGGGAGTCGCATGCCATTCACTTAGCGAAAGTTTTTATGCAACCAAGCAAGCATTACCTGACGACGCTCCCGGCGCTGGCACTATGCCTGACGCTGGCGTTTATGGGCGGCAGCTCCGTGGCGCAGGCTGCCGACAAGGCGCCGTCAGCGTCCAGCGAAGCGCGGCAGGGCAAGGTCAAGCCTGCCGATACGGCCAACCTGGTCAGTCATCTGCGGCGCGTGATCACCGATGAAACGAATGACACGCCGCCGCGCATACTCAATGCTTTCGTCGCCAAATACCAGCAGCGCGCGCTCGATGCGGGAATTGACGACCTCGACCGGCAGTCGCAATACGTGGTGCTGGCGCTGTACACGTCGGGCAAGGCGATGGAGCAGCCGCAGTTCGTGGCCCTGATGAAAAATCCGCCCGCCTCGGTGGACGCCTTTTACGATGCCTTGCACGCCTTGCCGAATACCGTCTGGGAGGCGGGGCCGCCGTTGTGGGAGGCGTATGCGGCAAAATAATAATTCGTCGAGCCGTGACAACATTGCAGAATTGACGGTGTCATCATTCGTGATTGCTGAGGGTATCTTATGCTAAAAAATCTTAGGTCGATGAAGCCGGCGCTGATCGGTTTCCTGTGGCTTTGCATGTCGGTTTCACATGCGGCAACGGGTAAGGAAAGCAAGGAGTTGATCGTAAATATAAGCGCCTACAACCATACCGATCACGGGGTGGGAAGTTATGAGGTGACCTTGCAGAATGGCGCCAGCGCGGGGGCGGGCTATCTGGATGCTGGCCAGGGTGGCGGCGGACATACTTGCTGCCTTTCCCTTCCCCGCGTGTGGCAAGCGGGAATGACTGCGACTATCGTCATGCACACCATCAAGAATGGCAAGGACATCCGCGTGGAACAAACCGTGCCAGTGCCCAAGTACACGGCTGACGATGCGGGAATGTTCATCGTGCATTTTCTGAGCAATGGCAAATACAAGGTGTTCGTCACCCGATACCTGCTCGGCCATCGAAAATACCCGCTGTCAGGGAAAGAGGCGCAACTGGAGCGGGGCGTTCCGATTGAAATTATCTGGGGCTGAAGACGCTGCGCGGCAGAATGGTCATGCACATGCGCTTCCCTGTGAGGACCAAATGATATTTTTCTCGAAAAATAGCTATGCCGCCTGTTTCGTGTGCATGGTCTTGTCGCTTTTGAATGTCGGCTGTGCGAGGAGTGAACGACAAATCGCCGTGAGCCTGACGGCCTACAACCATGGCGAGTACGGCGTCGGCAGTTATACCGTGACACTGGCCGATGGCTCGTCGGCGGAGGCCGGATATCTTGCTCCCGGCGAGGGCGGAGGGGGAGAGACTTGCTGTCTTTCGATACCGGCGCGATGGAAGCCGGGGATGACGGCGGCCGTCGCCATGCATACGGTAAAAAACGGCGAGGATGTCCGCGTGGAGCAAACGGTGGCGGTTCCTCCGTATGCTCCCGCCGATGCTGGCCGCTTCGTCGTGCATTTTCTTCACGATGGCGGCTACAAGGTCTTCGTGACCAAATACTCGCTGGGGCATCGAAAATATCCGCTTTCCGGCAAGGAGGCGGAGATGGAGCCGGGCGTGCCCTTGGAAATCATCTGGGAATAGTGCCGCTAGCTTGCGGCTGTCCGTCGCGCTCCGTCGGCCATCAGGCTTTGCAGGAGCATGCGCGATTTCGCATCCGTGGCGCGCACGTCCTCGATCCGGGCGAGCAGCTCTGCCGGGTCAAATTTTTTGATTAACTTGCAATAATCTTCTGTTTCTCGCGGACAGAATTCGAGTTCCAGCAACGCAACGGTTTTCGCTGTCAAGCCACGCCGTTGCACCTCGGACAGGAGATCGGCACTTTGCCTTAACGCCCTGGCGAAAGCACTCTTGATCAGCTTCCCGAATGGCATGCCAGGGTCTTCTGTGATTACCCGACAGGCGACGCGCACGGCAGTGGCGTTGCCGTTGCGGATATCCAGCACCACCTGCTTGCACACCTGCGACAGGCGCAGCCCGGGATGCGCGATTGGCGCCCCAGAAGCGAACTGGTCCAGCTTTTCTCCAAGGAATTCTTCAAGTTCTTCCAGGCTGGCGATCGGTATCATCATCCAGATTGCTTATTGCAGGGCGGCCGGCACTGCCGTGGTCTTGCGCCGTATCACAGCCGTACCAGCGATCTTGTCGTGCCATCCCTGCTTGCGCGGGTCCCTGGCGACCCAAAGAAATCCCAGGTAAAACGGTAGCGCCGACAGGTAAGCACTGAGGCAGCGTTTGACACACTGGCTGGCAGACGGTTTGCCGCCCGTCTTCGCATCGACAATGATCGCGCCGATGGCCATCTTGCCAGGCGTTGTAGACAGGGCAATCCAAAACGCCAGTTGAATCAGTGGCGGCATGACACATGAAATCATGAAGTGGGCCGGGCCACGGAAAAAGGAATCGGTCAAAAAGTAGCTTTCGCCATAGATGGCTATCAACATCGGTATGATGAAAATCAGCAAGAGCAAGGTGTCGATCAACGTCGCGCCAACGCGCGGCCAAAAGCCGACATAGTCCATTTCAGGGTGCGGTTGCATTACTTTCTTTCCAAAACGTCAGTAGATGGATGGCCGCCAGAGTCGGGGCAGAATGGCGCAGTGTACGAGCTTGTTATTTTCATTGCAAGCTAGATGTTTTGTCAGGTGTTTGATACCGCATGGTGAAATCCGATGCAATCGGACGCATGGAAAACATATCCATAGGGTAAGCTTCGGCCCTAAGCTATTTCGCAACTCTATTAAAAATACATGACTTCCATAATGATCCCCGACGTCGCCCTGGTCGACAATACAGAACAACGCACCCCGCTGGTGCTCGTGCTGGACTGCTCCGGCAGCATGGCTGGTGAACCCGTCTCGCTGCTCAACGAAGGCCTGGCCTTGCTGGAACAGGAACTCAAGTCCGACGTGATCGCCGCCAAGCGCGTGCGCATCCTCGTGATTCAATATGGCGCGCACGATGAAGCCGTGGTGGCCAGCAACTGGTGCGACGCCATGGATTTCACGGCGCCCCAGTTGGAAGCGAACGGCACCACGCCGACCGGCGCGGCCGTCGAACTGGCGCTGGCCGAGATCGAGCAGGAAAAACAGCGTTTCCGCCAGGCAGGCGTGGCGTACACGCGGCCGTGGCTGTTCTTGATGTCGGACGGCGAGCCGACGGACCGCTGGCAGCACGGCGCCGAACAGGCGCGCGCGGCCGAGCAAGCCAATAAGGTGGCGATCTTCCCCATCGCCGTGGGCGACAACGCGAATATCGATTCCCTGGGGCAGTTTTCCAGCCGGGGCGAGCGGGGCGTCAAGCAGCTGAAAGGCTTGCAGTTCCGCGAACTGTTCCTGTGGCTGAGCGCCAGCATGCAGGTGGTGTCGCAATCGCGTCCCGGTGCGCAGGCGCAGCTGGCCTCGACGGACGGCTGGTCCGTCGTAAGCACCTGATCCATGGCCGCAGTACAGAATAGTTGGCGCGTGTTTGGCGCCTCCGTCACGGGCAAGGCCCACCTGGATAAAGCCATCCCTTGCCAGGATGCGCACGCGCACGCCGTCGTGGGCGACGTGCTGGTGGCCATCGTCTGCGATGGCGCCGGTTCGGCCAGGCTCAGCGAGCAGGGCGCGCAGTTTGTTGCCGCGCACACCGTGCAGGCGCTGGCCGGCCGGCTGGAGCAGGGCGCCACCGTGCGGGATTTGCATGACGGCGCGCTGGCGGGCACCCTGGCGCAGATCCGCGCCGCGCTGGAAGACATTGCCCGCGCCGCCGACGCTACCCTCGACGACTACGCCGCCACGGTGGTCGGTGTGGTCATGGGGCAAGATACCGGCTTCTTCTTCCACCTGGGCGATGGCCTGGGCGTGGCGCAGCTGATTGACGGCGGCGAACTGATCTCGCTGCCCGCCAACGGCGAATACGCCAACGAAACCTACTTTATCAGCGGCGAGCGCTGGCGCGAACAGCTGCGCCTGTTGCCGGTTCCCCAGTCTGTGCGCGGCGTGGTGCTGATGTCCGATGGCTGCATGCCCTTTGCCATGAGCAAGAACAATGCGGCCCTGTACGCACCCTTCATGGATGCCGTGCAAGGCTATCTGCGCACGGTCGACAGCGTCGAGCTGGGCAACGAAGCACTGGCATCCACTCTGGCCGACCCGCGCACGCACCAGATCACGGGCGACGACAAGACCCTGTTGCTGGCCTTGCGCGCATGAGCCGGAAGCAAGGTGTGACACCGGGGCTGAGTCCAGGTGGAAAAATCTGGCTCGACAAAGTCCGTACGCTGGTGCTGGGCAAACTGATTAAAAGCGGCGGCGCGGGCAGCGTGTATCTGCTGCCGGGCGCGCCTGCGCAGGTGGCCAAGCTGTACCACCCGCACCTGGACCGGGCGGCCAACCGGCGCAAGCTCGAAGCGATGCTGGAACTGTCGCCCGAGCTGCCGGACCAGTTGGAAAACGGCAAGCGCTACGTGCAGATCGCCTGGCCGCAAGCGGCCGTGTTCGACGGCCAGGGCGGCTTCGCTGGTTTCGTCATGCCCTTGCTGGACATGGCGCAGACGGCCGAGCTGGAACAGATCATGCAGGAGCGGCAAGCGCGCGCGGCAGGCTTGCCCACGGGACTCGGCCCCAAGCTGACCCTGGCCGCCAACCTGGCCGCCGTGATCGATGCGCTGCACCAGCAGCAGCATTATGTGGTCGATCTGAAACCCGTGAATCTGCGCTTTTACCGCGATTCGCTGTACATCGCCATGCTCGATTGCGACGGTTTCAGCATCCAGGGCCATGCGGAGCGCTTTCCTGCGGAGCAATTCACGGCCGACTACCTGGCGCCGGAATTCCAGCGCAAGGGCATGCCGGCGGGCACGGAAATGGCGCAAGACCGTTTTGCGCTGGCCGTCGTCATCTTCCAGCTGCTCAACTTTGGCATCCACCCGTACAGCGGGCGGCCCGGCAATGCGCAAGTGGCGACCGATATTCCCGGGCGCATCCGCGACGGCTGCTATGCGTATGGCGTCAAACGCCACAAGCAGCTGGCGCCGAACGCCACCAGCGGCCACGCGCTGATGCCACCCGAGCTGCGCGCCATGTTCGACCGTGCGTTTTCGCCATCCCCCAAACCGCAACGGCCATCGGCGGCCGACTGGGCGCAGCTGCTGCGCGGCTATGCGCAGCGCAGCGGCGGCAAGTTGGTCATTTGCGCCGTGAATCCCGAACACCAGCATTTCGCGGGCCAGGGTTGCGCGGCGTGCGCACGGGACAAGGTCATCGGCGCGGCCGCGCAAGCCTCGGTGCAGGCGCAGCAGATGCAGCTGCAACAGCAATCGTTGCCGCCGCAGCGCAGTAAGCGCGGCGCGCATCATACGGCGCCGGGGCAGATGCCCGTCCGGCTGCCTGCAGGCGGTGGGCAGGCCAATGCGGTCGGCATTTCCGGCAAGGGCTGGGCCGTGGTGGTGCTGCTGATCGTGCTGTTCCTGATTGGCTTTACGGCCTGGACCTCGTCGCCCGATGAAGCCAAGGCCAAGGCCAGCCTGCAGGCGCAAGCGGACCAGGCGGCTGGCCTGGAAGTATTTCGCTGGCGCACGCGCAAGACTGCCGGTTTCCAGCCGTCCGATGCGCGCAAGGCCGTGCGCAGCATGTCGCAAGCGGTCAGCAAGGGCGACGACGACGCCGTTACGCGCGGCTTGCAGCTGTTGTACCGGGCCGGCGAAGGAAAGCCGTCCACCTACACTGGCGACCCGATGCGCGTCCGGCTGCGCACCACCTTGATGGAAGGCCTGGGGTCGATGCCGGGCTACGCCCCCGAATTGTCGGATACGTATCTCGACAACTTGCAAGCCGACCCGCGCGACTATCTGGCGGCGGCGGCCATGGGCCGCATGTACCTGAGCCTGGACGAACCGCAGGCGGCGCGCCAGTATTTCGAGCAAGCCGTGTGGGCACGCCCCACCGATGGCGTAGCCTGGCTGGGCATCGCGGCCACGGCCCTGCTGCGCGGCGGCGATGAGCGCGATGCCGTGAATCTGGTAGCGCTGGCGCAGCTGACGGCTTACCGTTATGCCGTGCAGAACGCCTTGCCGGCGGAACCGGGCGAACCGGCCGACAACGGCGTCGCTCGCACGATGCAGCGCATGGACCTGAACGCCAAGGTGTTGCGCCTGGCTCAGGGGTGGGATTACCAGAAACGCTGGGACAAGGTGCTGGCCGAGGGCGCGCTGTTGGCGGCCAAACTCAAGGCCATGCCGCCCTTGCGCGACCAGGTCGGCGGCGTACAGCGCGACACGATGACGACGGTTGCGTATGGCGTGCTGGACGAAAAGCACGCAACGGGTGAAAACCGCCTGACCCTGACCATCGCGGCCGACGGCACCCTGACCTATGCGGCGGCCGAGTTGCCGATGGAGCCGATGCTCAACAAGGTGCTGCTCGACAGCGTGAAGCGCTGGACCTATTTTCCGGCCGTGCAGCACGGTCAATTGCAGGATGCCAAGGTGGTGGTGCTGGTGCGCTACCGCGATGGCCGGGTCAGCTTTGTGCCGGGCGGCGTGGCCGTCACGGCGGAAAATTAAAGGAATACCATGGAAATCAAGACCTTATGCGCCGTGCTGGGCGCGTCCTTATTGTGGCCCGCGTTGTCGCAGGCGGAGATCGTTCAACGCCAGGTGGTGACAGCCATCGCCGGCGAGCAGGATAGCGAAGGCGCCGACGTGCTGACCGTGGCCGCGAACACGGCTTGCGGCGGCCGCCAAGTGCGCATGGATGCGCGCTCGGTCGGGCTGGACGATGGGCCATACGAAGCGATGAAAGCCCGGCTGGCCAGGCAGATCCTCAGCAAGACGTCCATGCTTGTCACCTTGAAAAAATGCCCGGACGATGCGAGCGTGCCCATCGTGCGCCAGATCGCCGCCTGCACGCCAGCGGCCTGCACCGACGGCCGGGCGCGGTTGTACCTGCACGAGCGTTTCTACCCCATCGAGCAGGAAAAGGCGCCAAACGTGTTGCTGTTGCCTTTGCCGAAAGGCAAGCTACCGGGTACGTGGAAGGTGGACATTTACAGCGTGGCCGGCCACAAGCTGCGCCTGTCGGGCCAGGTCAACCGCGCCGATTATGCGCAGGGCGAGCTGGTGGGTGGCTATGTCACGTATTACCCGAATGGCAAGATCGAGAAACAGGTGGCGCAGGATGGGCAGGGCCGTCAGCATGGCATCGGCAGCAAGTATTTTCCCGATGGCACGCTGGAGCTGCGCGGTGACTGGCGCCATGGCTTGCCAGAAGGCGAGCATCAACGCTATCACGCTACCGGCAAGTTGAGTGAAACGAGCATCTACCGCGACGGCAAGCAGCTCGACGGGCCAGTGCAGACGTTTGATGAAAATGGCAAGCTGAGTAGCAGCTACACTTTGCGCGGCGGCAAGATGGAAGGCGAGATGCTCACATACTTCCCTGATGGAAAAATCTCCAGCCGCGCGGAAATGCAACACGGCAAGTTCAATGGCGTGAGCACGAATTACTACCCAAATGGCGCCGTGCAAGCCAGGATGACGCAGGTTAACGACTTGCCCACGGGCGAGGCAATGGAATTCTATGCGGACGGCAAGGTGAAAAGCCGCCAGCAATATGGAGACAAGGGCGGGCTGCTCAGTATCCAGCGCTACAGCCCTCAGGGCGTGCTGGTGCTGGAACGGAAATGGGATGCACAACTGCGCGAACAGGGCACGTCGCGCTCGTGGTACGAGAACGGCAAGCCGGAACAAGCCATCGACTACGTGAACGACCGGCGCGACGGCTGGAGCCGCAGCTGGCACGCGGATGGCAGCCTGAAAAGCGAATGCCAGTACGTGGCCGGCAAGGCCCAGGGCGGCTGCGGCGAGGCGCCGCCAGCGCCGGAACTGCAGCGCAAGGAGCAGGCATGGCGCGCCTTGTGAAGCATGTGCTGCTTGCAACGCTGCTGTGGCCGGTGCTGGCCCACGCCGAGATCGAACAGCGGCAAGTGGTCACCGCCATCAAGGCGACGCCCGACGGCGATGTGCTGACCCTCGCCAGCGACAGCGGCTGCAGCGGGCGGCAGGTGCGCATGGATGCCGTGTCCGTGGGCCTGGACGCGCAGCAATACGCCGCCATGAAGCAGCAATTGGCCAAGCTGATACGTGACAAAACGCCCTTGTTGATGCGTATCAAATTCTGCCCTGCGCCAGGTAATGTGGGGGCGCTTGGCATGCCCGATGTCGGTAAACTGGGCGGCTGTGAGCCGCAAGCCTGTGCCGATGGCAAGGCGCGCCTGTACCTGAATCACAATCTGACGCGCGGCGAAGTCAAGGAACATGCGCGCTATGCGCTGGTCGTGCCGCTGCCGCCAGGCAAGACGCGCGGCACCTGGCAAGTCGAGGTGGTGCACGCGCGCGAAGGCGAGCCGAAGCGGCTGATTGGCGAGGTCAACGATCCCGATTACCTGCGCGGCAAGCTGGTGGGCAACTACAGCATGTACTACCCGCATGGCCAGGTCGAGATGCAGGTGGAGCAGGATGGCCGCGGCGTGCAGGAAGGTGTGCAGACCCTGTATCGTCCTGAGGGCCAGATTTCCATGCGCAACACGTGGCGCAATGGCTTGCAGGAAGGCGAACAGCGGATCTATCACGATACGGGCAAGCTGAACGAGGCCAGCCAGTACGTGAACGGCGCCCGCGCCGATGGCGTGGTGGAGTCTTTTGATATAGACGGCAAGTTGCGCACGCGCATGAATCAGATCAAGGGCCAGACGGAGGGCGAGCTTCTGCTGTTCTATCCGGATGGCACGGTGGAAAGCCGCAGCCGGTATGACAACGGCATCCAGTCAGGACCGAGCACTGGCTACTTCCCGGATGGCAAGGTGCAGCGTACAACGCAGTACGTGGACGACAAGCCGGCCGGCGACAGCGTCGAATATTACCCGGATGGCACAGTGGCCAGCAAGCGCAGCCACAGCGGCCACTTCGTCTTGCGCAGCGAACAGCGTTTCAGCCGGGCCGGCGTATTGCTCGTACACAAGCTGTGGAACGCGAGCGGGCGCGAGGAGGGCGCGTTGCGTTCCTGGCATGCGAATGGCAAGCCGCGTCAATTGATCGAATATGTCGATGGCGAACGCCACGGCTGGACCCGGCACTGGCGCGAGGATGGCGGGTTGGAAAGCGAGTGCCGCTATGTGGCGGACGAGGCGCAGGGTAGTTGTACGGGCGCGGCCGCGAAGATGTCGTACACGGACGATGGGATTGAGTTTGAGATGCCGGAATCGTGAGCCGGTGAGGCCGTAATGGACCATGGCGCATGGCTGCTTGTGCCGGGCAGGACCTTTTGTGGTCGGCAGCTTTCGCCCTATTGTGTTGAAAAACTCCCGGGTTTACAAGCGCCCGTCGTTAGCACCATGGATCGAACCACTCGGAAGCAGAAGCCTTGCCTCCCTCATCGGCGCAGCAAACCGTAACACGGCGCCTGACGTTGACAGCACCAAAACCAAGCCGCCCTTTATTGCTATTTGATCAAATGGATTGGATTGATCCGAAACAAACGTCCAGACAGGTTCATGATTTTGCAGTGATTCCAAAACGACTACGCCGATTGAGCCGTGTTCCGCAGCCTCGCCGCACTTAACCATGTACTGTCCACCATACAGCTCTTCTTGCGCCAGAATCGCGACATTGAGCCAACCGCCAAGTTCCTGTTTTTCACGTACTCTGGCCATTCTGGTTTCGTGCACGTCGTACAGATCACCGTTGCTGCACAGAAGGCCATTGTGGCTTCGCACCTCCTGGTTCTTCCACTTTGTTGCCATCACTGTCATTGATTCCATACGCAGCTAGCTCTTTCTTTTGGCCTTTTCGTGTTGCAAAATCGATTTGCACTCGTCTGCGGTAGGCACGTTTCTGTCAGTCAGTATGGTATGCCAGCCACCGCAATCGGGGTCAGTGCAACCACACACCGTTGTTCGCACCGGGTGCTGGGTTAATCCATCGCGCTTTTGAATCGCGTTAGTTCGTTCCTGACTCTTGATAAGGTGGACTAGCGCGCCTCGACTCAAAAATTTTCCTGCCATGATTTTCTCCAGGTGCATTGAACCGCACAAAACGTTAACGTTTTCAATGTCTGTTGTCAAAAGTGACGGGCTTGCGATTCGCCAGGACGTTCGATAGACGGCGGGGTCAGCCGATACGAACTTGAGGTGCACCGGCATCCAATATGCGGAACAAGAAATCTTCAACTGCGCTCACCGGTGACGAGCCAAGATCAACCGTCACTTTCCACCCCTCCTGTGTCGGTTCCAGCTCGGACATGAAGTGTACGACGCCGAACAGGCCTTCCTCGGTAGCGACATTTTCGTCGTCGGCGTCGAACCACGTCAGGAACCACGCCTGACAGACGTTTGAAACGGCCTCTTGGCTCAGACCAAGCACTTCGAGTGGCGTCCAGTCCCAAACGAACGGTGAAAGAACCACTTCACCTGCACCCGACGCAAAAGTGACTGCCTCAAACTCCAACCGGGTCTCGGAGTCGACTTGAATCGTCTGGCCCGCAGTGATCCCTTCCATTTGGATGACGTCGGCTCTGCAAGGAAGGCCGAGTGCGCCTTCGACGGCCAATGATCCATCGCTTTGCCGGTATGCCGGCTCCACATGCGATTCAAGCTGCGTGGCGACCCGTGCGAGGGTGTCGATGTATGGCGTACGAACGGCGGTGAGGAATTCGGAAATCGTCATGCTGGAATGAGAAGGCTGTTGGTTATTTACCGGTGCGGCGGCGTCAGCACGCTGGCGATCGCCTTCGGCAAGGTTTCCGGATAATCGCGGCTGAAGTGCAGGCCGCGGCTTTCGCGGCGCGACAGGGCGCTGTTGACGATCATCGAGGCTACGTCGACGAGATTGCGCAGTTCCAATAAGTCGTGCGTGATGCGGAAGTTGCGGTAGTACTCGTCGATTTCTTCCTTCAACAGGGCGATGCGGTGCTGGGCCCGCTCCAGGCGCTTGGTCGTGCGCACGATGCCCACGTAATTCCACATGAAGCGGCGCAGCTCGTCCCAGTTGTGCGAAATTACCACTTCTTCGTCCGCATCCGTGACCCGGCTTTCATCCCAGTCGGGCAGATACGGCGTGCCCAGCTTTTCCTTGCTTTCGATGTCCTGTGCGCAGGCGCGGCCGATGACGATGCACTCCAGCAAGGAATTCGACGCCAGGCGGTTCGCGCCATGTAAACCCGTGCAGGCCGTTTCGCCGACCGCATACAGGCCCGGCAAGTCGGCCCGGCCCGCCAGGTCCGTCACGACGCCGCCGCAGGTGTAATGGGCGGCGGGCACGATGGGGATAGGCTGCTTGGTGATGTCGATGCCCAGTTCCAGGCAGCGAGCGTAGATGGTGGGGAAGTGTTCGATGAGAAATTCGGCCGGCTTGTGGCTGATGTCCAGGTGCACGTAGTCGAGGCCGCGTTTCTTGATCTCGAAGTCGATGGCGCGCGCCACCACGTCGCGCGGTGCCAGTTCGGCCCGCTCGTCGTGCGCCAGCATGAAGCGCTGACCGGCCGCCGCGCCCGCTTCGGGCGGCAGTTTCAGCAAGCCGCCTTCGCCACGGATGGCTTCGGTGATCAAAAACGATTTCGCGTACGGATGGTACAAACAGGTCGGGTGAAACTGGATGAATTCCATGTTCGACACGCGGCAGCCGGCGCGCCAGGCCATGGCGATGCCGTCGCCGCTGGCCGTGTCCGGGTTGGTGGTATATAAATACACCTTGCCGGCGCCGCCCGTGGCCAGCACGGTGTGCTCGGCGGCAAACGTGAGTACCTTGCCGGTTTGCTCATCCTGCACGTACAGGCCGTGGCAATGCGGCTGCGCATTGCGCTGGGTCGGCTTCATGCCCAGCTTGTCGGAAGTGATCAGGTCGATCGCGCAATGGTGTTCGAACAGGCTGATGTTCGGGTGGGCACGGACTTTTTCTTCCAGGGTCACTTGTACGGCGTGCCCGGTGGCGTCGGCCGCGTGGATGATGCGGCGTTGGCTGTGTCCGCCTTCGCGGGTCAGGTGGAAACCCAGTTCGGCCGTGGCGTCGCGTGTAAACGGCACGCCTTGCTCGATCAGCCATTCGATGGCTTCGCGGCCGTGCTCGACGATGTAGCGCGTGGCGCTCTCGTCGCACAGGCCGCCGCCGGCGATCAGGGTGTCTTCGATGTGCTGCTGGTGGCTGTCGCCCGAGTCCAGCACGGCCGCGATCCCGCCTTGCGCCCAGTTGCTGGCGCCATCGAGCAGCGCGCGTTTGGAAATGATCGCGACGGTGCGCGTCTCAGCTAAATGCAGTGCAACCGATAAACCCGCCAGGCCACTGCCGACAATCGCTACATCAAATTTCATGACATTTATCTTTTTTCAGGGGAAGCATACTATAGTCCATTTCACATCAATCGGTAATGTGTTGAGATAAATTCTGCCAGTGAAAGATAGCTGGGGCCGTAGCTTGTGGCGTATCAATGTCTTGCTGGAACAGTTCGCCATGATGGCAAGACCGGCAGCAAGCCGCCTTGTGCGCGGCGTGCCGCCTTTGCCGCAGGAGGCCCCCATGATCCGCATCTTCAGCCATTACGTCTCGAAAACAGCGTTTATCTTGCTGTTGCTCGAAATTATGATCCTGCTGCTGTCGGCCGTCCTGACATCCCTGATGTGGCTGGCTGACGGCAGCCGCGTGCTGCGGGTGAGCGAGGTCTACCTGTCGTCCTCAATCTTCGCCCTGGTCATCGTTTTCAGCATGAGCGCGCTGGGCATGTACCAGCACCGCTCGCGCGAAGACATCCGCAACACGCTATTACGCATCCTGCCGTCGTTCGCGCTGGGTTTTGCCGTGCTCAGCGTCCTGATCCGTTTTATCCCTTCCTTGCATTTCGGGCGCGGCAGCGTGCTGATCTTCGGCCTGGGCGCCATCGGCGTGCTGCTGGCGCGCCTGGTGGTGTTCAAATCCTCGCAATCGGCGCTGATGGAAGGCCGGCTGATCCTCGTGGGCGGCGGGGCGCTGGCGCGCGAATGCATGGAGCTGGCGGCGAGCAAGATCGGTTTTCATCAGTTCACGGTGGTGGGCTGCATCGATGTGGCTGGCGAACAACGCTGTGTGCCGGCCTCGGCCTTGCTGCCGGCCGAAGCATCGCTGCTGGCCATGGCCCAGCGCCATGCCGCGCATGAGATCGTCGTTTCCCTCAGCGACCGGCGCAATGGCGCGTTTCCCGTCAAGCAATTGCTGGAATGCGCGCTGGGCGGCGTCAAGGTGATCGATGCGGCCACGTTTTTCGAGCGCGAAGCGTGCCAGATCCGCATCGATTCCTTGCAACCGAGCTATCTGATCTATGGCGGCGGTTTTGACCAGAGTTTTTTCCGCGCCACATCGAAGCGTTTGTTCGACCTTGCCGCCAGCGGCGTCATCTGTCTGGCCGCGCTGCCCGTGATGCTCGTGACGGCCCTGTGCATCCGCATGGAAGACGGCGGCCCCGTGTTTTACCAGCAAGAGCGGGTGGGGCGCGACGGCTTGCCCTTCAACGTGCTGAAATTTCGCAGCATGCGCTGCGATGCCGAGCGCGATGGCAAGCCGATCTGGGCGTTGGACAACGATGCGCGCATCACGCGCGTGGGCAAGCTGATCCGCAAGCTGCGCATCGATGAATTGCCGCAGATGCTCAATGTGTTTCGCGGCGAGATGAGTTTCGTCGGTCCCCGTCCCGAGCGCGCCTATTTTGTCGAGCAACTGAAGGAGCAGGTGCCGTACTACAACATTCGTCACAATATCAAGCCGGGCATCACAGGCCTGGCCCAAGTGCGCTACCAGTATGGCGCTTCCGTCGACGATGCCGTCAAGAAACTGCAATACGATTTGTATTACGTGAAAAACAATAGCCTGTTCCTCGACTTGCTGATCCTGCTCGACACGGTGCAGGTGGTGTTGTTTGGCAAGGGCAGCCGGTGATGCGGCAGCAGTCGGACTGGCTGGCGGCGGCCGACGCGGCGGCCCTCAGCCATGGCCTGGCGTCGCTGGCTTTCTTTGTGCTGGCGCTGCTGCTCATCAGCAACTGGCGCGCGCGGCAAAACGTGCGCGCCTTGCTGGTCGCCTGCCTGGCGACGGGCGGCTGGGCGACGGGCACGGTGGTGCTGGTGCTGCTGGGACAGCGCACCGCGCTGGCCGGCGATGCGCTCGAATTGCTGCGTACCCTGGCCTGGCTGGTGTTTTTGCTGCTGCTGATCGAACCGTCGCGGCCCCGTTTGCGCCTGCTGCTGGCCGGCATCGTCCTTACGGCGCTGGCGCCGTGGCTGCTCTCCATGGCCTCATCGTGGCTGGCGCTGCCTTTGCCGGCGCGCATCATCGCCAGTGTCTGCCGTTTGCTGCTGGCCGTGCTGGGCATGTTGCTGGTGGAACAGTGGTACCGCAACACGCCGCCCTTGAAACGCTGGGGCATCAAGTTTGCGTGCCTGGGCGTGGGCGGCTTGTTCGCCTACGATTTTTATCTGTACAGCGACGCCTTGCTGTTCCGTACGGTCAACGATGACATCTGGGCCGCGCGCGGCATCGTCGACGCCCTGTGCGCGCCGCTGCTGGCCGTCTCGGCCGCGCGCAATCCTGGCTGGGCGTTAGGCTTGTCCGTCTCGCGCCAGATGCTGTACCGCTCGGCCGCCTTGCTGGGCTCGGCCATCTATTTGCTGGCCATGGCGGCCAGCGCCTATTACTTGCGCTATTTCGGCGGCACCTGGGGTTCCTTCATGCAGATGGCTTACCTGGGCGGCGCGGCGCTGCTATTGGCTGGTGTGCTGTTTTCCGGCAGCTTGCGCGCCAAGCTCAAGGTGTACATCAATAAACATTTTTACAATGCCATCTTCGATTACCGCGAGGAATGGCTGAGATTTACGCGCGCGCTGTCCGAAGATGGCCCGGCCTTGGGCGAACGCACGATACAGGCCATGGCGCAGCTGGTGGAAAGCCGCGCCGGCGCGCTGTGGATCTTGCGCGAACAGGGGCAGTTCGCCCCGGCCGCCAGCTGGAACTGGCCGCCTGGCACGTGGAGCGAACCGGCGCTTGGCCCCCTGTGCCAGTTCCTCGAGGCACGGCAGTGGGTGATTGACGTGCCCGATTGCCAGCAAAACCCGCGCCAGTACGGCGGCTTGCGCTTGCCTCCCGCGCTGCTGGCGCTGCCCGACGTGTGGCTGCTGGTGCCCCTGATGCTGCATGGCCAGCTGTTCGCCTTTGTCGCGCTGGCGCGGCCCCGCACGCGCATCGGCCTGAACTGGGAAATCCGCGACGTGCTGAAAATTGCCGGCAGCCAGGCCGCCAGCTACCTGGCGCACCGCGAATCGCTCGATACCCTGACGGTGGCGCGCCAGTTCGACTCGTTCAACCGCATGTCCACTTTCATCGTGCACGACCTCAAAAACCTCGTATTTCAGCTGTCATTGTTGTTAAGCAATGCGGAAAAACACCGCGCCAATCCCGCTTTCCAGGAAGACATGCTGGGCACCCTGGACCATTCCGTGCAAAAAATGAAGACCTTGCTGCAGAAACTGGCGCGCGGCGAAGCGCCGGAAGCGCCCGCGCCGCTGCAGCTGGACGGCTTGCTGCGCCAGGCCGTTGCCGCCAAGGCCAGCCTGGCGCCGGCGCCCCGGCTGGAAATCGTCGATGGCGAGCTGACGGTGCTGGCCAACCGCGCGCGCCTGGAACGGGTGCTGGGGCACTTGATCCAGAACGCCATCGAGGCGACGGCCAGCGATGGCAAGGTGGCCGTGCGGCTGCGGCGCGTACAGCACACGGCCGTCGTCGAGCTCGATGATACGGGGCAGGGCATGAGCGAGCAATTCATCCGCGAACGTCTATTTACACCGTTCGACACGACCAAGACGGCGGGCATGGGCATCGGCGTCTTCGAAAGCCGAGAGTACCTGCGTGAAGTGGGCGGCAGCCTGGAAGTGCGCAGCGAGCCGCAAGTGGGCACGACGTTTCGCGTGATCCTGCCGCTGCATGCGCCTTTGGGGTCAGACCCGTCGGGTCTGACCCCAGACTTCCGTTGCCCTATCCACTGACATTAGGTGATCGAATGGCGAAACAAAAACTGCTGGTCATCGAAGACGATCCCGGCCTGCAAAAGCAGTTGCACTGGAGCTTTGACGGTTACGAGGTGCTGCTGGCGGGCGAGCGCGAGGCGGCGCTGGCGCTGGTGCGGCGCCACCAGCCGGCCGTCGTGACGATGGACCTGGGCTTGCCGCCCGACCCGGACGGTGCCACGGAAGGCCTGGCCACCCTGCAGCAAATCCTCGCGCTGGCGCCGGACACGAAAGTCATCATCCTGTCGGGCAACCAGGAGCGCGCGCATGCCTTGAAAGCCATCGCGCTGGGCGCCTACGATTTCCACCAGAAACCGTTCGAGGCCGACATGCTGGGCCTGGTCATCGCCCGCGCGTTTTATCTGCACGCGATGCAGCAGGAAAACCGCCGCATGCTGCAAACGCAGGCCGATTCCCCTCTGGCCGGCATCGTCAGCCGCGATCCGGGCATGCTGAAACTGTGCCGCAACGTGGAAAAAGTGGCGCCCTCGTCGGCCAGCGTGATGCTGCTCGGCGATTCGGGCAGCGGCAAGGAACTGATTGCGCGTGGCCTGCACGCGCTGTCGAGCCGCCATGCGCAACGCTTTGTTGCCATCAATTGCGCGGCGATTCCCGAAAACCTGCTGGAAAGCGAGCTGTTCGGCTACGAGCGGGGGGCATTTACGGGCGCGGCGCGGCAAACCCTGGGCAAGATCGAGCTGGCCCATGGCGGCACGTTCTTTCTCGACGAGATCGGCGACATGCCGATGGGGCTGCAGGCGAAACTGCTGCGCTTCCTGCAGGAACGGGTCATCGAGCGCGTGGGCGGGCGCGCCGAGATCGCCGTCGACGTACGCATCGTCTGCGCCACGCACCAGGATTTAAAGGTGCTGGCGGAGCAGGGGCGTTTCCGCGAAGACCTGTTTTACCGCCTCAGCGAAATCGTCCTGCGCATTCCGCCGCTGCGCGAACGGGCTGGCGATGCGGCCTTGCTGGCCCACCATTTCAAGAACAAGTTCTGCGCCAGCGAAGGGCGCAGCAACCTGCATTTCAGCGCGGGCGCGCTGCAGCTGATCGAAAGCTATGGCTGGCCCGGCAATGTGCGCGAAGTGGAAAACTGCATCAAGCGGGCCGTCATCATGAGTGACGGCCCGCAGATCGCGACAGACGACCTGGGTTTGCCCGCCAGCGCCCAGGCGGCGGCCCCGGATGAGCCGCTGAACCTGCGCCAGGCCCGCGAAGGGGCCGAATACAAGGTGATGGTGCGCGCGCTGGCGCGGGCCGACGGCAATATCGCCAGGGCGGCCGAACTGCTGGGCGTGAGCCGGCCCACCCTGTACGACCTGATGGGCCATCACGGCATCAAGTCGCAGCTTAATAGCTGAGTGTATTAAAAATCAAGATTGTGTAAGGCGTCGCACATACGCTGGCGCCGCCGTGGCGCATCCTTGCCTCATCCACAACAAGGAGGCGCCATGAACGCGATCACATTATTGATGCAGGACCACAAGGCCGTCAAAGCCCTGTTTGCCCAGTATGAAGGCTTGAGCGACCGCTCATTTGCCACCAAGAAAAAGCTGGCCGACCAGATCTGTCAGGAACTCACCGTGCACACGCAGCTGGAAGAAGAAATCTTCTATCCGGCCGTGCGCCGCCCGATCCACGACGGCGACCTGATGGATGAAGCCGTCGTCGAGCACGCCAGCGCCAAGGAGCTCATCGCGCAGATTGCCGCCATGGACCCGGCCGACGACCTGTACGACGCCAAGGTCAAGGTGCTGTCCGAGCAGATCGAGCACCACGTCAAGGAAGAAGAGGGCGACATGTTTCCCAAGGTGCGCGAGACGGCCGTCGACCTCGACGCGCTGGGCCAGGAAATGGCCGCGCGCAAGGAGCAACTGACGGGCGTGGCCGCCTGAACGGCTTAAAAAAATCAACAACCAAGGGAGTATTCCATGCAAGCTACACCATTGTCCGTGTCGGACCTGAACAATCCGGGCGTATCCTGGGGCGCCGTGCTGGCGGGCGCTGCCGCTGCGGCCGCCTTGTCCTTCATCCTGCTGATCCTCGGCGTGGGCCTGGGCCTGTCGTCCGTGTCGCCATGGTCGTTCAATGCGACGGCCATCGGCGTGTCGACCATCGCCTGGCTGGCCTTCATGCAACTGGCCGCCTCCGGCATCGGCGGCTACATGGCGGGCCGCCTGCGCGTGAAATGGAGCTCCATCCACACGGATGAGGTGCATTTCCGCGATACGGCCCATGGCTTGCTGGCCTGGGCCGTGGCCACCCTGATCACCGTGGCCGTGCTGGCCGGCGGCACGCGCGCCGTACTGAGCGGCGCCATCGATGCGGGCAGCGGCGTGGCGGCGGCGGTGTCCCCGGCCGCGGCGGCCGGTGCCGGGGCGGCAGGTGCCAAGGCGGGCGAGGGCGGCGACGTCAATCCGCTCGACTATTTCTCCGACATGCTGCTGCGTGCGGCGCCGGCGGCTGGTACGGGTGAGGCGGGCGGCACGGTCGCCGAGCAGCGCTTGGAAACCGGCAGGATCTTCGCCACCAGCCTGTCCACGGGCAGCCTGGCCGCCGATGACCGCGCCTATCTGGGCCAGGTCGTGGCCAGCCGTACGGGCCTGACGCAGGCGGAAGCGGAAGCGCGGGTCGACGCCGTCTACGCCCGCGCCGCCAAGGCCGCCGCCGATGCCAAGGCGCGTGCCCAGCAAGCGGCTGACACGGCCCGCAAGGCTGGCGCGCATACGGCGTTGTGGATGTTCGTCGCCTTGCTGCTGGGCGCTTTCGTGGCCAGCCTGGCGGCAACGTTTGGCGGCCGCCAGCGCGACCATGAACGAGTGCTGCGCCACGTGACCATTTAAGCCACCCATACAATCAAGGAGTCTGCCATGCGTTCCATCCTCTTGCTGCTGCTGGGTATTCCATTGCCCATCGTCATACTGATCGCCCTGTTCGTACGCTGACAAGGCCAACACCAGAACCGGCGCCCGCTGCAAGGTGGGCGCCGGTTTTTGCGTGAAAGCGGGCGCATGTGTAAGATGGCGCCATCTTTCCACCGAGACTATCCATGACCTTGACCGCCATCCGCCCCTTGCTGAAAACCGCCGCCATCGCTGCCTTCGCTTGTACCGTGCTGGCCGCGTGTTCCACCCTGATCGGCCCGCGCGACGTGAATGTGTCGCTGAGCAAGATGCAGCAAGGCCTGGAGCGCCGCTTTCCCATCGACAAGCGTGTGCTGTCCGTGCTGGACGTCAAGCTGACCCGCCCGCAACTATCCTTGCAGCCCGAGCGCGAAAGAGTCGCCCTCAGCGTGGACGCCAGCGTTTTGCCGCCATTCATACGCCAGAGCTGGCGCGGCAGCCTGGCCATGTCGGGCCGCCTCGTGCTCGACGCCCAGCGCAATGCCGTCTATCTGAGCGAGGCGAGCGTGGACAAGGTGACCATCGACGGCATGGACGAGTCGCAGCAGCGCCAGTTCGCCAAGGTGGCCAGCCTGGTGGCGGACCAGCTCATGCATGAAACGCCGATCTACACCTTCAAACCCGACGAATTGCGCTACGCGGGCGTGCAGTTCGTGCCGACGCAGATCAGGACCACGGGCAACGGCTTGACGGTGACGTTCGAGCCGGTGAAGTAAAGCCGGAGCCGAACCGCCCCCGTGCATGCGCCTGGCCCGGCGTACACATATATTGTGCTATAGTAACATTTACTTAAATAGTAACTTTTACTGATCTCGGGGCGAGCAATGATGCATATCAGCACGGCAGGAATTCAACGCGGGGCGCTGTCTGCCGCGGAAGGCAGCAAGCCATCCTCGGACAAGGCTCAGGCCGCACAGGCGCCGGCCGGCGCTGGCGCCGTGGCGGGCGATGTCGTCATTTCGACCCTGGCCGGGCGCCTGGCGAAAGCTTCGGAGGCCACCAGCGCCACCATCCGGGGCTTCGATCATGCGGCGCTGGGTGCGTGGGTGAATCGCAATACCGACGACATCCTGTATCCGCTGGACGCCGAACACAAGGCGGCGGCCGCCAAACAGCTGCCGCAACCGAATGACGCGGCATCGGCAAAGTCGGCCGCCGCTGCCACCGCTTATGTCGACCGGAAGGGCCCGAATCCGTTTGCCGGCTTGTCGCGCGAGCAATTGTCCGCCATTTCGAACGATGACAGCGGGACCTTTACCGTCAACGAGCGGCGCGCCGCCTTTATGCAGGCGTATCAGGAAGAAGAGGCCTGGCGCACCCAAGTCGTGGCGCAAGCCATGCATGAATACAATACTACCGGCAAGACGACCAATTTCTTCAAGTCGGTGCTGGCGCATTTCAATACATTGCCGCGTCTGGAGCAATCGCAGTATCCTGCCAATTATGCGAGCGACCTGGAAGACAAGATCAAGCTCGATTTTAATTATTTCAATCATGCGGCCGGCAATGGCGGGCCAACGCCGGGTTCGCTTGCGGATCTGCTGAAAAATCAGGGTAAAAAGACGGTGGACCTGTTCGATCTCCTGAGCCGCTGATTCCCGTAGTTATTCAACTGTCATTGTTGCGCGGCAAGCACGCGGACTATAATCCAGCCTCTCATGCCTGGACAAGCATGTTCCCCAACATGAAGTGAAAACAATTAAAGGAATCTTCGTGAAACGTTCGCTGATCAGCGCCGCCTGCTGCGCCTTGCTCGCCTTATCTTCGCCATCGCTGTACGCCCAAGCCTCCGATGCCGGCGCGCCCGTCTCCGGCATCGACCTGAAAACCCTGGACCCGGCCGTCAGCCCCCGGGATGACTTCTACGGCTACGTCAACGGCGTCTGGACCCGCAATACGGACATCCCGGCCGACAAATCCGTCTGGGGCACCTACATCGAATTGCGCGAAATCGCCCAGGGCCAGTTGCGCGGCCTGATCGACGCCACCCTGAAAAATCCCGGCAAGCCCGGCAGCGAAGCGCACAAGATCGCCGACCTGTACACGAGCTTCATGAACGACAAGGCGCGCAACGCGGCCGGCTTCAAGCCACTGCGCGCCGAGCTGGCCCGCGTCGCCGCCGTGAAAGACAAGAAAGACTTGCCGGCGCTGCTGGCCTATCTGCAAGGCAATGGCGTTGCCACGCCGTTTTCCGCCTATGTGGCGCCCGATGCGCAAGACCCCGAGCGCTACACGGTCAACATCAGCCAGTCCGGCCTGGGCTTGCCTGACCGCGATTACTACCTGAAGGATGACGACGCCAAGCTGCAAGCCGTGCGCGCCAAGTACCTCAAGCATATCGAGACCATGCTGGCCATGAGCGGCGACAAGGCCGCTGCCGCCCACGCGGCGCAGATACTCGACATTGAAACGCGCCTGGCGGCCGTGCAGTGGACGCGCGTGCAGATGCGCGACCCCGTCAAATCGTACAACCGGGTCGACTTCGACAAATTTACGGCACTGGCGCCGGCCTTCGACTGGAACGCGTATTTCACCGCCGCCGGCCTCGCGCCAAAGGCTACTTCTGCCGTCGTGCGCCAGCCCAGCTTCATGACAGGCTTTGCCGAGACCGTGGCCGCCGTGCCGCTGGAATCGTGGAAGAGCTATCTGAACTGGCGCATCATCGAAAGCTATGCCTCGTTCCTGGACAGCGCCACCGTCAAGGAACGCTTCGCCTTCGACGGCACGGTGCTGCGCGGCGTGCCGCAAAGCGAACCGCAGTGGCAGCTGGCGCTGCGCTTCACGGATAACGCCATCAGCGACGCCGTCGGCAAGCGCTACGTGGAAATGTATTTGCCGCCGGAAACCCGGCCCCGCGTGATGGCCATGTTCGACAATTTCGTCGCCTCGTTCAAGGATGGCATCGAGCAGCTCGACTGGATGGGCCCGGAAACCAAGAAAGAAGCCCAGCTCAAGCTGGCAGCGTTGAAGCCGAAGATCGCCTATCCCGATACCTGGCGCGACTACAGCAGCATGAAGACGCAGCCAAACGACCTGATCGCCAACGTGCGCGCCGCGCGCGCGTGGAGCCGTCAGCAAAACCTGGCCAAGCTGGGCAAGCCCGTCGACCGCGATGAATGGTCGATGACGCCGCAAACCGTCAACGCCAGCTACAGCCCGGCCCTCAACGCCATCACGATCCCGGCCGCCATTTTGCAGCCGCCATTTTTCAACGTGAAGGCGGAAGATGCCGTCAATTACGGCTTGCTGGGCATCACCTTCGGCCATGAAATCAGCCATGCCTTCGACGATTCGGGCAGTCAATATGACGCCAAGGGCCGCTTGCGCAACTGGTGGACGGCAGAAGACCGCACGGCCTTCAAGGCGCTGGCCGCCGGCCTCGTCAAGCAATACGGCGCCTATAGCCCCGTGCCGGGCTACCACATCAATGGCGAGCTGACCCTGGGTGAAAACATCGGCGACAATTCCGGCCTGTCGATCACCTACAAGGCCTACCAGCGCTCGTTGAACGGCAAGCCGTCGCCGGTCATCGATGGCTTGACGGGCGAACAGCGCCTGTACATCGGCTTTGCGCAGAAATGGCGCGCGAAACTGCGTCCCGAAGCGGCCATCGCGCAGATCAAGAGCGATCCGCATTCGCCGGGCGAATTCCGCGCCAAGGGCACGGTCAAGAACCAGCCCGGCTTCTACGAAGCGTTCGGCATCAAGCCGGGCGACCCGATGTATCTGCCGCCCGAGCAGCGCGTGATCATGTGGTAAGGATGGTTTAAGCAGCTCACCGCGCCGGGGACTATTCCTTGGCGTGGTTGAGCGTGTACCTGGGCAGTTCGAGCGTCAGGTCTGCGTTTGACACGCGGGCCTGGCACGACAGGCGCGAGTGGGGCTGCAAGCCCCAGGCCTGGTCGAGCATGTCTTCCTCATTGTCGCCCAGTTCGTTGAGCGAGTCGAAACCCTGCACCACGACCACGTGGCAGGTGGAACAGGCACCCACCTGGCCGCAGGCGTGTTCTATATCTATTTTGTTGCGCTGCAATGCATCGCAAATGCTCATGTTCTCGGGCGCGTCGAACACGGCGCCTTCCGGCGCCAGCTCGGGATGGGGCAGGACGGTGATTTTTGGCATGCGGGATTCTCCTTGATGTCGCTTGAATACCGCTACCTTGAACCTTCCCGCCTTGACAAGGTCAAGCGCAACTTGCGCCTGAATTCTGCGTGGCGATGGCCAACGTGCCGGCCCCAACTGCGCTCATGCCAGGATTCTGAAGCGCGATGTGGAGTAGAGGGAAAACGGAAAAAATCGGGCGCTAAGCCAAGCTGTTCTGAAGCCCAGACGTAATCTCTTTTCAGATTGATGTATTTCCAGTCGGCCCAAGTGCTCAGGCGACTATAACGGGATGGCCCGTAATTCGCCCGTGCGCCCCATTTCAACGATACGTTTGAGTGTCACGCGCTTGAACACCGGCTTGCATTGACCGCAGTAGAAATCTTTGATGCCCACTTTCCCCGAGATCGACTGCGGACGCACGACGCCGCTGAAGATGAGCACTTGCACAGCTTCGCGGTCGGGCGCTCCTTTCACAGGATTGGTGGCCAGTCCGCTGTAGTACTCGGCGGTGAAGGTCAGCAATTTCTTCTTCGTATCGTATGTCATCTCTTTGATGGTGGCTCTGACCGGTTCGGAGGTGCCGATGGCGACAGCGACATGGCCTATCGTTTCCGCTACGCGTTGGTAAAGCACGATGTCGTATCCGGAGACAAAATGTGGATCGTCAGCGCCTTCGGTCCGCATATTCGAGTAGTAGCCAATCAAGCGCGCCGGCACGGACACTACAGCGTGCGCCGTCGGCAGGAGACCTGCGGCGATCAGAAAGGCGGCGAAAAATTTCATATGAATGTCCCGTAGTTGACCAGTGCGGTTTATCGGCATTTCCGCCAATGTATTTTTTAACGCCATAAGTCAACCCAACTGCTTTGAGCTGCAAGTTCATACGTTGTCGGACCTTCGGCGAGCGCCGTCTGCGCCTTCGCCGCCAGACCGTTCATACCAGCAGTGGCCAGTTGACTTGGCGCGCAGCAAGCGTCTCGTCGCCGCAGCGCTTGCGCCAACTGAACAGCTGATTGGTGTTGATCTTCAGATCGCGGGCAAGCAGCGAAACGGATGCCCTGTCAACCTGAGTACGCGCCACAGCGGCACGCTTGAATTCATCGCTGTGCTGGCGATACGGGGGAAGACGGTGGTAGGCCGACCCTTGCCTTACATCTTCGACGCCGGATGTTCCGCCAGCGGGACAAACTGGCCGGTAGCCTCGTCGAGCGCGTCGAGCGAGCCATTTTCGATGTCATACACCCAGCCATGCAGGGTCAGGCGTTTTTGCGTGATGCCCAGCGCCACCGAAGGGTGGGTGCGGATGTTGTTGAGTTGCGCCACCACGTTGGCCCGCACCATGCCGTCGATGCGCTCCTGTTCCGTGGCATGTTCGATCGACTCATTGATCATGCGCGCCGCATCCGCGTGCCGCAGCCAGTTCTTGACCGCCGGCATGTGTTCGAGGCAGGTGCAGGTGGCGATGGCTTTCATCGCGCCGCAATCGGAATGGCCGCAAATGACGATGTCCGTCACATTCAGGGCGGCGACGGCAAATTCGACGGACGCGCTCACGCCGCCCGGTTCCGGGCCAAACGAAGGCACGATGTTGCCCGCGTTGCGGATGACGAACAGTTCGCCAGGTTCGCGCTGCGTCACCAGTTCCGGCACCATCCTGCTGTCGGAGCAGGAAATGAACAGGGCCTTGGGTGTCTGTCCCGTGGCCAGGCTCTTGAACAGCTCTCGGCGTTCAGGAAAGACTTCCTTCTGGAAACGTAGAAATCCGGCAATGATGTCGCGCATAAATAAAAGAAAAGAGTGGTGTGAGCCCGTATTATCGCCGATGTCAGCGCGGCTGGCTTGCCGGCGGGCCGTTTTGAGGGCCGGCAAGGCAGCGCTCGAGATGCCCGAGCAACTGCAGGAACACGCGTCTATCCGCAATATGATTCATCGTTTTGCTCGTCAATACGTCGCTGCCGGCCGCGGCCACGGCAGCGCGGGCTTGCAAGCAGGCCGCGTGCAGTTGCGCGCGGTCAAGCTCAAGCAGGGCCGTATCGATACTTTCGCACGTGAAATCGAAGGCGTCGATGCCGCAGCAGCCGGCGTCGCAATGCGTTTCCAGGCGGCAGATCAGCGGCCATAATCCGGCCAGCAGGGCGTCGATGTCGAGCGACTGCTCGTAGCGGCCGTCAAGGCTGATGAACTCGATCCATGTCTCATCGCCGATCTGGATATCGTGCTTGCGGTCGCGTTCGGTCATTTTGTAGATTCTCCTGGCGGGGACATCGCATTATAAAAAAAACCGCCCGAAGGCGGTTTTGTCAAAGAGGCAATGTAACGCCTAGATAAAGTAGATCAGCGCGATGATGCCCACCACCAGCGCCACGCGGGTAACCTGGTACGCCGTCTTGTTCCACGCCTTGAAGCGGCGGCGGTACTGGCCCATGGTCCAGGAAATCTGGAACAGCTTGCTCACGCCGCCGACCTGGTCGCCCAGTTCGTTTGGCGAGGCGGCTGCCGTCATCAGGGTGCGGCCCAGCCAGCGGTTCAAGCCTTGCGCCCAGCGGTAGCGCATCGGGCGTTCGATGTCGCAGAACAGGATGATGCGGTCGCTGTCGGCATCGTTGCGGGCCCAGTGGATATACGTTTCATCGAACATCACGGCCTGGCCGTCGCGCCAGCTGTGGCGCTCGCCATCGACGTCGATGAAGCAGCGGTCATCGTTCGGCGTCTGCAAGCCCAGGTGGTAGCGCAGGGAGCCGGCGAACGGATCGCGGTGCGGGTTGAGCTTGCCGCCTTGCGGCAGCTCCGCGAACATGGCCGCTTTAATCGAGGGAATCGATTGCAGCAGCGCATAGGTCTGCGGGCACATCTGCTGTGCCGACGGGTGGTTCGCGTCATACCATTTCAGGTAGAAACGCTTCCAGCCATATTTAAAGAAGGAATTGAAACCCACGTCATTGTTCTTTTCAGCGGCCTTGATCTTTTTCATTTCCTGCATGCGCAGCGCTTCATCGCGGATGATTTGCCAGTTCTGCTGCAGCGGCGCCAGTTCCGGGAATTGCTCGACGGCTAAATATGGCGTGGCCGGCACCTTGGAAAAGGTGTGCATGAACAGGTTCAGCGGCGCCATGAACGAGGAATGATCGAAGATCTGGCGGCGGAACGGCAGGCGCACCTTGCCCCGAAAATGAATATGTAAAACAGAAAACACAAAAATGCCCAGCAAGGCCCACTTCATACACAACCTCGTTTTTTAAGAATGGGGCAATTATAACCAGTTAATGCCATCGCCACCCCGGGCCACGGTGAAGGAAAGATGAAGCGGCGCATATGGGCGCGCTGTCCTACAATGGCCTTTTCTCCTTACTTATCCGAGGCAACAATGGAAATCTGGCACGCACCGCTCGACCTGGCTATCCTCAACGCCGCCAGCGAGGGCACGGCCATGCGCCACCTGGGCATCGTATTCACGGCTTTCGGCCCCGACTGGATCGAGGCGACCATGCCCGTCGACCACCGCACCATGCAGCCTTTTAAACTGCTGCATGGCGGCGCTTCCGTGCTGCTGGCCGAAACCCTGGGCAGCATGGCCGCGAATGCCTGCCTCGATTCGCGCCGGTACGTGAGCGTGGGCCAGGAAATCAACGCCAACCATTTGCGCGGCGTGCGCGGCGGCCTGGTGACGGGGCGCGCCACGCCGATCCACCGGGGCCGCACGAGCCAGGTCTGGGAAATCCGCATCACTGGCGACGACGGCAAACTGTGCTGCATTTCGCGCATCACCATGGCCGTCATCGACGCCCCAGAGCAGAGTTGATTGTCTTTTTTGATATGCGTCAAGGCACTAAAAGTGGACACGTGGAATCATCCATAACGCTGTTCGCTTATAATTCAGTGTGCTGTTGTTTGGCGCAGGGGGAGTACCCTACGCGCCGACATTGCCCGAAATTAGAAGCTGACTGCCCAAAAAACGCCAGTTAGAGACCCATCCCGCGCCATGCGGGAAAGGCAAGACGACGGCGAGCAGATCGCTGGTTTCCAAGTAACCAGCAACAATCAACTTTATTACAGGGCAATAACAACAATGATGTCATTCAATCGTTTGACGATAGGCGCGCGCCTGAGCGCAGGCTTCGGGCTGCTGGTGCTACTGATGCTGGTACTGGCCGCCTTCGCGCTGCTGCGCATCGGCGCCATTTCCGGCGCCATGGACGCGCAAGAAAAAGTCCAACTGGAAAAACTCGAACCGCTGTACGTGGCGCGCGAAGCGCTCGACCAGACGGGCCTGGCCGCCCGCAACGCGTATATCTTCCATGACCAGGCTGCCGCCGAGAAAGAGCTGGCCATCCTCGACAGCCAGAAAGCGCTGTACCTGGAAGCGCTGGCGCGCCTGGCGCCGCAGTTCGTTGGCGATGCGCAATTCGAGAAAGTCAGCACGGGCTTGAAAGCCATGGCGCAGGAATTGCAGCGTCCGCGCCAGTTCCGCGCCACGGGACAGATGGAGCAGTACGGCACCTTCCTCGTCGAGGAGTGCAGCCCTTTGCGGCGCCAGATCGTCGCCGACATCGACACGGTGCTGAAATCCGTGCAGCGCGAATCGGAGCAGGCCAGCGTGGCCGCGCGCGCCATCTACGGCCAGTCGCTGCGCTGGATCGGCGTGCTGGCCGCGCTCAGCGTGCTCATTTGCATAGCCGTGGCTACCGTCATCACGCGCGGCCTGCTGCGCCAGCTGGGCGGTGAACCGGCGTATGCGGCCGCGATTGCGGGGCGCATCGCGCTCGGTGAACTGGCCATCGACGTGCACACGCGCCACGGCGACGACAGCAGTTTATTGTTTGCGATCAAGACCATGCGCGACAACCTGGCCGCCATCGTCGGCAAGGTGCGCCACGGTACGGAAAGTATCGCCACGGCATCGACCGAGATCGCCTCGGGCAACCGCGATTTGTCGCAGCGCACGGAGCAGCAGGCCGGCTCACTCGAAGAGGTGGCGTCATCGATGGAAGAACTGATTTCCACCGTGCGCCAGAATGCGGACAACGCCCAGCAGGCGAACCACCTGGCGCGCGAAGCGTCCAAGGTCTCGGAGCAGGGCGGCAAGGCGGTGGCCGAAGTGGTGCACACCATGGGCCTGATCAATGCTTCATCGAACAAGATCGTCGACATCATCGGCGTGATCGACAGCATTGCCTTCCAGACGAATATCCTGGCCTTGAACGCGGCCGTGGAAGCGGCGCGCGCCGGTGAACAGGGACGCGGTTTTGCCGTCGTCGCCACGGAAGTGCGCAACCTGGCGCAACGCTCAAGCGCCGCCGCGCGCGAAATCAAGCTGCTGATCGACGATTCCGTCAGCAAGGTGGGCACGGGAACCTTGCTCGTCGAGCAAGCTGGCGTCACCATGCACGACGTGGTGGCCGGCATCGGCAGGGTAACGGGCATCATGGCCGAGATCAGCCACGCCACGCAGGAGCAGGGCGCCGGCATCGAGCAAGTCAACCGCGCCATCGTCGACATGGATCGCGTGACCCAGCAGAATGCGGCCCTGGTCGAGCAGGCGGCCGCCGCCGCGCACGAATTGCAGCAGCAGGCGGCGCAGCTGGAACAGGAAGTGGGCATTTTCAAACTCGCCAAGCCGGCCAACGGACCGCTGCGCCTCGCCGCTTGAGGCGGATGGCACTTTAGCGCGGCGTGCGCCACCAGGCATATTCCGCGCTACAATGAGCGCTGGATCACCGCCAGGACTTCTCATGCAAGTGCGCAGCAGCCATGATCTATCCAGCCCGGACGACGACAAACCGGCGCCGCCCGTGCTGCAGCTGGCCCTTGCCGGTCTCGGCTGGGGTCTGCTCACCTGCATGCTGTGCTTTGCCATCCTGTTTATCACCAAATGGCTGTTGCCGCCCGAATACTGGGGCGCGCACACGGGCTTGTCCAAGTTCAAGCGCGAAATGTCGCTGCCGCTGCTGGTGTTCTGGGTCGTCATCTATTCCCCCATCCTGGAAACCTTCCTCGGCCAGTTGCTGCCGCTGGAAATCCTCCGCCGCCTGGGCTCCAGCCGGCAACTGAGCGTTTTTATCGGCGCCATCCTGTGGGCCGTCGTGCATTTCATCAGCGGCGGCTTGCTGCACGCCATCGTCGCGCTGGGGTCGGGCGCCATGTTCAGCTTTGTCTACCTGCGCTACCGCGGCCCCAGCGTGGCCGTTGCCTACGCGACAACGGCGTTCGCGCGCGCCTGCAACAATATCGCCATCCTGGTGGCGGTGTTCTACGGCCTGGACGCCTAAAGCACCGTCCAAAACCTACTGCGCGTCGGTATAGGCGGCCTGCGATGCTCACCGTACTCTAGTACGGTTGCGCTTCTCGACCACCTCTACCTTCCGCTCGCTACGGTTTTGTCAGGCGCTTTTCTTTCTTCCTGAGCAGATACGGCACCAGCGCCGCCAGCGCCACGGCCAGCAACGCCAGGCCGAGCAGCAGCTGGCGGAAGGCGGCGTCATAGCTGGCGCGCAGCAGCGCTTCCTGGCCGCCCAGCAGCTGTGTCGCCTGCTCGATATCGCCGAGCGCGGCGCGGCTGGCGGCGGCCAGCACGGGTAGCTCGGCTGGCAGTTGATGCGCCAGGCCCGCGCCGATCAGGCCGGCCAACAAGGAACCCGCCAGCGCCAGCGCCACCCCGTCGGCGCTGACGCGCACGGTATTGAAGATGCCCGTCGCCATGCCGGCCCGCTCCGTTTCCACCACGCTCAGGGCCATGCCATCCATCAAGCCCCACGGCAAGCCTATGCCCACGCCGATCAGCAGCAGGGGGCCGGCCAGCGCCGCGGTGCCGCCATGGCCCAGCACCTGCGCCAGCCAGGCCAGGCCCGCCGCGGCCAGCAGCAGTCCCGCCGCGCACAGGGCGCCCGTCTCGACCCAGCGCGACAGCAGCGCCGCCAGCATGGGCACGAGCAGCAGCGGCGCTGCCAGGGCGATCATCAAACGGCCCGCCGCCAGCGCGGACATATCATCGATGCCGATGAAGCGCCCCGGCAGCATGACGATGAGCACGATGAACAGGAAGGCGGGCGAGGCGGCCAGCACTTGCACGGCGACAAAGCGGCGCTGGCGGAACAGCGACAAATCCAGCATGGGGCGCGCCGTCCTGCGCTCGATGGCGACAAAGGCGAGGAACAGCAGTACGGATGCGGCGACGGACACCAGCACGGCGCCGTGGCGCCAGCCGTGTTCGGGCGCCAGCAGCATGCCCAGGGTCAGCAGGCCCAGCGCGGCGCTGAAGCTGATGGCGCCGGGCCAGTCCAGCCGGCCCTGGCCGCGCGCCGGATCGGCCGGCACGCTGACCCATACCAGCAGCATGCCGATGGCGCCCAGCACGGCCGTGGCATAAAAGATGGCGGGCCAGCGGGCCAGCGCCAGCATGGCGCCGGCCGCCAGCGGACCGAAGGCCAGGCCCAGGCCGAACGTCGTGCCCAGCACGCTCATCACGCGGCTGCGCGCCGCGCCGTGGAACAAGGGCGCCAGCGAGGACATGGCGGCGGCGAACGCGGCCGCGCCGCCCAGGCCCTGCACGAAGCGCAGCACGGCGATCCAAGCCACCGATGGCGCGTGGGCGATGGCCAGTGTCGCTACGCAAAACAGCGCCAGGCCCGCCAGCCAGACGCGGCGCCGTCCCAGCACGTCCGTCAGGCTGCCGGCCACCATCATGGCGCTGCCATAGCTGAGGATATACGCATTGATGACCCAGTTCAGGGCGGCGGCGCTGCCGTGCAATTCGGCGCCGAGGGCGGGCAGGGCCACGGCCGGGCCCGTGAAGCACAGGGGAATCAGCAAGCCCGTCAGGCAAGCGGCCAGCACTTGCAGGGGGAGTGAAAGACGTAAGGAAGAGGACATGGGTGTGGGATATGAAAGAAAGAGGGGCGAGTATGGCGCGCCCGTCATTGAAGAAAAATAGGCTAAACTGATCAACATATCGGACAAAAATGTCGTGAATGGAGCGCAAATGGATAGCTTGGGTGGCATCGCCATGTTCGTGCAGGTGGCTGACAGCGGCAGTTTTTCGGCTACGGGCCGGCTGCTGGGACTGTCATCGTCGGCCGTCGGCAAGAGCGTGGCGCGCATGGAGGCGCGGCTGGGCGCGCGCCTGTTCCAGCGCAGCACGCGGCACCTGGCATTGACGGCGGAAGGGGAAAAATTCCTGCAGCGCTGCAAGCGCATCCTGGCCGAGGTGGAAGCGGCAGAGCGCGAGCTCGGTGAATCGGGCGGCGCGCCCAGCGGCCGCCTGCGCATCAGCCTGCCACGCTACAGCGGCCTGTTCGAGCCGGCCATCGGCGCGTTCATGCAAGCCTATCCCGCCATCGAACTCGACCTTGATTTTTCCGACGCCATGGTCAACATCGTCAGCGACGGCTTTGACGCGGCCGTGCGCACGGGCGAGCTGGCCGACTCAAGCTTGATGCGGCGCAAACTGTGCACCTTCCGCCGCCTGCTGCTGGCGTCGCCTGCCTACCTGGCGCGCCATGGCCGGCCCGCCGATGGCGCCGCGCTGCTGCGGCATGCGCGCCTCGACTACCGCTTTCCCGCCACGGGCCGCCTGGAGCAATGGCCGCTGATGGACGAGACTGCCCAGCCGGCGCCCGGCATGGTCTGCAACAGCGTGGAAATGCGCGTCTACCTGGCCGTGCAGGGGCAGGGCATCGCCTACCTGCCCGCGTTTGCCGTGCAGCGCGAGCTGGCGGCTGGGCAACTGGTCTCGTTGCTGGACGAGCATACGCAGGCGCGCACGGCCTTCTGGCTGCTGTGGCCAGCCAGCCGCCACCTGCCGCCGCGCCTGCGCGTGTTCATCGATTTCCTGGTGCAGCAGTTGCAGGATCAGACTTTTGGCGCCTTGCCATGACGGCGGATGCTTCCCTGACGGCCTTGCAGTTGCATGTGGCCGGCGCTACCGTGCGCGCGGCGCCCGGCAGATAAGCGCCATCTCGCCAAACTTTGAAGCCTGCGTATTTCTGGCGGCCTACTCCACGCTTTCCATCGATGCCACCGTGTCGAAAATATGCGCCAGCGCGCTTTCCATGGCGCCGGCGGTCGCGTCGCCGCTCTGGTTGGTGATGATGAAGACCCCCAGCTGATATTTGGGAACGACCCAGGCGTAGCTTTGCGCACGCGGCACGCCGCCATGGTGTACATAATGCGTGCCCAACTGGCTATTGCTGCCGATGTTCCAGAAGTAGCCAATGCTGAAGTCGTCCTGAAAGCGCACCAGCGGCTGGTGCGATTCGATGACTGCGGGATGGGCGCTCAATTGCAGGCGCAGGTATTTTGCCATGTCCGGCAAGGTCGACTTCAGGTTGCCGGCCGCTCCCCAGGGCAGTTGCGGCATCGGTGTTGTCACGACGGGATTGTCGCTGTGGTAGCCGGGCGCCAGCCGGCCGGCATCCGTGGCGGCGATTCTCAGTCTGGTAGCGTGCATGCCCGCTTCGCGCGCGAGGAATTGCGCGAGCAGGACTTCATAGGGCATGCCGTAGATTTTTTCCAGCGTGTGCGCAATGAGTTCGGTGCCGGCGCTGGAATAGGCGTAGTCCTTGCCTAGCGGACCTGAGATGCTGACTGTGTGCAAGTCTTGCCAGAACTGCTGCTGTCCGTAGCTGGCGTAGGCCGCATTGAGCTTTGCCGGCGTGGCGTGTGCGGTGAAATCCTTCAATATGCTGTTCACCTGCAATGGCAGCATGCCCGGCATGGTGCTGGTGTGCGTGATCAAATGGCGCAAGCGCACTGGCTGCCCCTGCCACTGCAGGTTCGGGTAGGCGGCCGGCAGGTACTTTTGGATGGGATCGTCGAGCGCCGCCTTCCCATCGAGCACAGCGTTCGCCAGCAGCAGGCCGGCAAAAGTTTTGCTGACCGAGCCGATTTCATACAGCGTTGTATCGTTCGGCGGATTGGCTTTGCCGGTCTCCAGCTCGCCTTGATGCAGCATGAATTCCTTGCCGCGATACACGACGGCAATCGAGGTCGCGTGCAGCAATGTTGACTGCAGCAGGGTGGTCGCGGTCTGGCGCATGGCCGCGGGAATGTCATGCGCAGGAGCCGTGGCTGCGGGCTTGCAAGCTGCCAGCGCGAGTGTCATTACAGTGATGCTTGCGGCGAGTTTGGTCATCATGCGCACCATCCAGGGGGGAGGGGCATTCTCGCACAATGGATGCAGCGGCGACAGAAAAAACCTGGCAAAAGTTCCTATTCTTTCCTCCATGTAGTGTGACATTTGCATGACAAATAACAGTGGCTGTCCCGTTTGACCGTCATTAAGGCGTGCATGCGAGGCGACGCTCAAGCGCTCGCCGTCCATGCGCCGAAAGTGCCGGACCGTTGAAGGTGCACGCTGAATGGCAGGTGGATGCGGCCGGGACTTTTGCCTTGCATGCCGGCTTGCGCCGACATATTCCATCTTGGTTTTGACGTTTAACGACAGGAAACTGCAACATGACTGAAAAATTTGCATCGCACACTTCCGCCTCCGCAGGCGATGGCATTGCCGCCATCGAGGCATACCTGGACAGTGCCGCCGCCGCGGCGCTGCAGCGCTTCACCGGCACGCCGGATGCCGATGTGCTCAGCGGCACCGCAGGCGCCGACTTGCTCGAAGGCCTGGCCGGCGACGATACGTATTACGTCAACGACAGCGGCGACGTGATTGTCGAGCTGGCCAATGGCGGCACCGATACCGTTTATACCAGCGTTAACTACACGGTGGCCGACAACGTTGAGAACGTGCGCCTCGCCGCCAGCGGCCTGACGGTGACGGGCAGCGCCAACACCAACAATATCTTTCATGTGAGCGTGGCCGGCGGCAATGTGCTCGACGGTGGCGGCACGGGCAACTCGGTCAATTACCTTGGCTCCAGCACAGGCGTGACGGCCACCCTGTCCGGGGCCAGTGGTCCGGTGGCGGCAGCTCCGGGCAGCGATGTGCTGGTCAATTTCGCCAGCATCGTGGGCAGCAAGTTCGACGACGTCCTGACCGGCAATGAACTCAAGAACCTCCTGATTGGCGGCATCGGCAACGACACCTTGCGGGGCGGCAAGGGCGACGATACGCTGTTCGGCGTAGCGGGCGACGATACCTATATTTTTGCCCGCGGTGACGGCGCCGATATCATCTCCGAGGTGGTCGAGGGCGGCGGCCACAATGTCGTTTCCTTCCTGGCCGGCGTCAGCGCCGACCAGTTGTGGTTCCGCCAGGTGGGCGCGAACCTGGAAGTGAGCACCATCGGCACGAGCGACAAGATCAGCATCAACGGCTGGTTCAGCGCAGGCAGCGCGCCCCGCATCCAGGAATTCCGCACGGCCGACGGCCGCGTGCTGCTGGGCAGCGACGTGCAAAACCTGGTGCAGGCGATGGCCGCACTGCAGCCGCCACCGGCTGGCCAGCTGACTTTGCCAATCTACGCAGCCACCGTCCTGGCTCCCGTGCTGGCGCAGAACTGGCGCACGGAAGGACCGAATCAGCCCGGCAATGGCGTCTTTACCGGCACGGCGAATCCGGACATCATCAAGGGCACGGCGGGCGCCGATGTAATGGCGGGCCTGGCCGGCGACGACATTTATTACGTCAACCATGGCTACGACGTGGTGACCGAACAGCCTGGCGGCGGCCGCGACACTGTCTACACGACGGTCAGCTACACCATGGGCGCCAACATCGAAGAGGTGCACCTGGCCGCCGCGGGCGTGGGTGTGACAGGGAACGGCAGCGGCAACGTCTTTCACGTCGACGTTGCTGGCGGCAACTTGTTGTATGGCATCGGCAGCAATAATTCGGCTACTTACGCGGGTTCCAAGGCGGGCGCCACGGCGACCATCGTTCCCGTCGTCGGCGGTAGCGCGCTCTTGCCTGGCAGCGATGTGCTGGTCAATATTTCCAGCGTGACAGGCAGTGCCTATGACGACGTGCTGATCGGCAACGAACTGGCCAACACCCTGTCTGGCGGGCTCGGCAAGGATACCTTGCAAGGCGGCAAGGGCGACGATGTGCTGACCGGCGGCCTGGGCGACGATACCTATGTCTTTGCGCGCGGCGACGGCGCCGACGTCATCATCGAAGCGTCCGCCGATGCCAATTACGACGCCATCGCCTTCCTGGCCGGCGTCTACATCGACCAACTGTGGTTTCGCCAGGTGGGCAATGACCTGGAAGTGAGCACCATCGGCACGACGGACAAGATCACCATCCGCGCCTGGAACAAGGCTGCGCCGAACATCGAGGAATTCCGCACGGCCGCCGGCCACGTCCTGCGCGGCGCCGACGTGCAACTGCTGGTGCAGGCAATGGCGACCCTGACGCCGCCGCCATTGGGCCAGCTGACCCTGCCGGCGGGCACCGCCGCCGCCCTGGCGCCCGTGCTGTCCCAGGCCTGGCACTTCAACGGCCCCACGCAGTTGACGGAGCAAACCTTTGTCGGCACGGAAAATGCCGACCTCATCAAGGGCACGGCCGGCGCCGACCTGATGGAAGGCCTGGGCGGTGACGACACCTATCACGTCAACCACAGTGGCGACTTCATCGTCGAACGGGGCAATGGCGGCAGCGACACCGCGTTTACCACGGTCAACTACACGGTGGCCGACAACGTCGAGAATGTGCGCCTCGGCGCCCCTGGCCTGACGGTGACGGGCAGCGCCTTCACCAACAACGTCTTTTTCGTCACTACCCCCGGCGGCAATGTGCTCGACGGCGGCGGTGCGGGCAACACGCTCAATTACGTCAATGCTAGCGCTGGCGCGACGGTTGCCTTCGCAGCCGCAGGCACGGCCCTGGCGGCGCGTCCGGGCGTGGATGTGGCGGCCAATTTCATCGCGGTTGTCGGCAGCAAGTTCGATGACGTGTTGATCGGCAATGAACTGAAGAACACCCTGCTGGGCGTCCTGGGCAACGATATCTTGCAAGGCGGCAAGGGCGACGACATCCTGGCTGGAGTGCTGGGCAACGACACCTATATCTTCGCCCGCGGCGACGGCGCCGACTTGATCAACGAGGCCAACGAGGCGGGCAGCCGCGATGTCGTGTCCTTCCTGGCCGGCGTCAGCGCCGAGCAGCTGTGGTTCCGCCAGGTGGGCACGGCTCTGGAAGTGAGCACCATCGGCACCAGCGACAAGATCACCGTCACCGGCTGGTACGAGAGCGCGGAGCGGCGCATCGAGGAATTCCGCATGGCCGATGGCCGGGTCTTGCTGGGCAGCCAGGTGCAAAACCTGGTGCAGGCGATGGCTGGCCTGACGCCGCCGCCAGCCGGCCAGCTCACTTTACCTGCCGGCACGGCCGCCATCCTGGCGCCGGTGCTGGCGCAGAACTGGCGCGCCGCTCCACAAGCGGCTGGCGCCAGCCAGGGCGGCTTCAGCGGCTGGCAAGCCGATTCCGCGCAGCTGGTGCAAGCGATGGCCGGCTTTGCCGTGCCGGCGGCCGCATCGGCGCCATGGTCAGGCCACGGCAATCCGTCGACGCAACTCCAGCTGGCGGCGGCGCATTAAACCGTTGAGCAACTAGATCCACCATCACGCAGCCGGGCCGGGGTGACCCGCCACGGCCTGGCTGCGCCATTGAAATTCTGATATTGCCCGATGACAGTCCTCTCCTACCGCAACGATCCGCCACCGATTGAAAAAACCTCGCCCGACACGGGCTTGCTGTCACTGCTGCTGATGGCCAGCCTGCACGGCATCGCCGCCGATGGCGCCCAGCTCAAGCACGCCTTCGGCCAGGCCGTGTTCACGCGGCAAACCGTGCTGCTGGCCGCGCGGCAACTTGGCTTGACGGCCAAACTGGTGCGCCAGGCGCCCGAACGGCTAGGGCAAGCGCCGCTGCCCGCCATCGCGATCGATACCGCCGGCCGTTTCTTTATCCTCGGCAAGGTCGAGCCGGACGACGACGGCGTGAGCAAGGTGCTGGTCCAGCATCCGGGCCAGCCGCCGCAAATTCTCGGCCGTGCAGCCTTCCTTGCCGCCTGGACGGGCGAACTGATCTTTTTCACCAGCAAGGTCAGTTATGCGGGCGAGACGGCCCGTTTCGATTTCAGCTGGTTCATCCCCGCCATCGTCAAATACCGCAGGCTGCTGGGCGAAGTGTTGCTCATTTCCTTCGTGCTGCAACTGATCGGCCTGGCCACGCCCCTGTTTTTCCAGGTGGTGATGGACAAGGTGCTGGTCAACCACGCCATGAAAACCCTGCACGTGGTGGCCATCGGCCTGATCTGCGCCATCGTCTTCGAGGCCGTGCTGGGCCTCATCCGCACCTATGTTTTCGCGCGCACCAGCAGCAAGATCGACGTGGAACTGGGCGCGCGCCTGTTCCGCCATTTGCTGGCCTTGCCGATCGCGTATTTCCAGGCGCGCCGCGTGGGCGATTCCGTGGCGCGCATCCATGAACTGGAAAACATCCGCTCTTTTCTCACCGGCAACGCGATGACCCTGGTGCTCGATTTGCTGTTTTCCTTCATTTTCATTGCCGCCATGCTGTGGTACAGCGCCGCGCTCAGCGTCGTCGTGCTGGCCTCGATTCCCGTCTACGCGGCCCTGTCGATGCTGCTCACGCCCGTGCTGCGGGGCCGCCTGAACGATAAATTCAACCGCAGCGCGGAAAACCAGTCCTTCCTGGTCGAAACCATCAGCGGCGTCGACACGCTCAAGGCCATGGCCGTCGAGCCGCGCTGGCAGCAGCAGTGGGAAAAGCAGCTGGCCGGCTATGTGTCGGCGGGCTTGTCGGCGAATAACATCGGCATGCTGGCCAGCGGCGGCGTCACCCTCGTCAGCAAGCTGGTGACGGCGGCCATCATGTGGTGGGGCGCCACCCTCGTCATCGACGGCAAGATGACGGTGGGCGAACTGGTCGCCTTCAATATGCTGGCCGGGCAGGTGGCCTCGCCCATCCTGCGCCTGGCGCAGCTGTGGAACGATTTCCAGCAGGTGGGCATCTCGATGAGCCGGCTCGGCGACATTCTCAACGCTAGGGTGGAAGCGGGTAGCCAGAAGGCGCGCCTGCCGCGCATCGCCGGCGCCATCGAGTTCCAGCAAGTGGGTTTCCGCTACCGGCCCGATGCGGCCGAAGTGCTGCGCAATGTGTCGATCGCCATCGCACCAGGCGAAGTGATCGGCATCGTCGGGCGTTCCGGTTCCGGCAAGAGCACGCTGACGCGGCTGGCGCAGCGCCTGTACATTCCCGAACGGGGCAAGGTGCTGATCGACGGGCAGGATATTGCCGTCATCGATACGGCCTCGCTGCGGCGCCAGATCGGCGTGGTGCTGCAGGAAAACATCCTGTTCAACCGCTCCGTGCGCGACAACATCGCACTGAGCGACCCGGCGTTGCCCATCGATGCCGTCATCGCCGTGGCGAAACTGGCGGGCGCCCACGATTTCATTTGCGAATTACCGGAAGGCTACGACACCATGGTGGGCGAGCACGGCACGGGCCTGTCGGGCGGCCAGCGCCAGCGCATCGCCATCGCCCGCGCCCTGATCGGCAATCCGCGCATCCTGATTTTCGACGAAGCGACGAGCGCGCTCGACTATGAATCGGAAAAAATCATCCAGGACAATATGCGCGGCATCTGTGCGGGACGCACCGTGCTGATCATCGCCCACCGCCTGTCGGCCGTGCGCGAGGCACACCGCATCGTCGTCATGGAGCGGGGGCAGGTGGCCGAACTGGGCACGCATGACGCGCTGCTGGCGAACCCGGGCGGCATCTACGCCCATCTGTACAGCCTGCAGCAGGGCACGCACGGGAGCGCAACAGGGGACGCAACATGAGCGCCGGCCACCGCCTGGCCGCGTATGGCGAGCTGTTGCAACGTTACGCCCAGGTGCTGCGGCACAGCTGGCGTAACCGCGCGGCCTTGAGCGGCCCCGTGCTGAGCGAAGACGAGGCGGCCTTTTTGCCGGCCGCGCTGGCGCTGCAGGAGCGGCCCGTGTCGCCGTCCTTGCGCCTGACGGCCCAGGTGCTGATGCTGCTGGTCGGCTGCGTGGTGCTGTGGGCGGTCTTCGGCCAGGTCGACATTATCGTCAACGCGGCCGGCAAGATTATTCCGTCCGGTAACAGCAAGACCATCGCTTCCGTCGATGTGGCGGCCGTGCGCGCCCTGCATGTGCGCGAGGGGCAAGCCGTGCAGGCGGGCCAGCTGCTGGTGGAACTCGACAGCCGCGGCCCGGACGCCGAGCGCGACAAGGCCGCCGGTGATGCCGTGGCGGCCGCGCTGCAGATGGCCCGTTCGCGCGCGCTGATCGCCGCCATCGACAGCCTGACGCTGCCCAAGCTGGCGGCGCCCGATGGCGCCTCCGCCGCCCAGCGCGAAGAAGCGCAGGGCCACCTCGACGGCCAGTACGCGAGTTTCCGCGCCAGGCTGGCGCATCTCGATGGTGAAATCGCCCGCTACGCCCAGGCGCTGCCGCTGGCGGCGCAGAGGGCCGGCGACTACCAGGCGCTGCTGGCGACGCGCGACGTGGCCGAACACGCGTGGCTGGAAAAGGAACAGGCGCGCATCGACCTGGCCGGCCAGCTGGCGTCGGCCCGCAGCGAGCGCGCGGCCCTGGTGGCGCAGACGCGCAAGGACGCCTACGACGCGCTGACGGAAGGGGCCAGGGTGGCGGCGGCCAGCGGCCAGGATGCGCGCCGCGCCGGCGCCCGCGGCAGCTTGCTGCGCCTGACGGCGCCCGTCGAGGGCACGGTGCAGCAGCTGAAGCTGCATACGGTGGGCGGCGTCGTGCCGGCCGCGCAGGCGCTGATGCAGATCGTGCCGCGCCAGGGCAGGCTGGAAATCGACGCCGTGCTGGAAAACCGCGACGTCGGCTTCGTGCAGGAAGGGCAGATGGTGGCCATCAAGGTCGACGCCTTCGACTACACCAAGTATGGCACCGTGCCCGCCGTCGTCAGCAGCGTCTCGCGCGACGCCGTCGAGGATGAAAAGAAGGGTCCCGTGTATGCCGTCAGGATCACGCTGCAGCAGCCATCCATCGTCATCGATGGCAGATTGGTGCCGCTGTCGGCCGGCATGGCCGTGCGCGCGGAAATCCGCACGGGGACGCGCAGGGTGATCGAATACGTGCTCTCGCCGCTGGTGCAGCACCAGAAGGAGGCGCTGCATGAACGCTAGAGGCCGCGCCATCGCCGCCAGCTTGCTGCTGGCCAGTGCTGTGGCGCGGGCGGACGAACTCGAAGCCGCGCCTTGCCCGTCCGCGTATGAGGCTGGTGTGCTGTTGACTGTGCCATTGACCCTGCCGGCGGCCGTCGACCTGGCCCTGTGCCGCAACGCGCAAGTGCATGGCGCCTGGGCCGGCATCCGCTTGCAGGCGGCCGGCCTGGGCGAGGCGCGGGCCGCCTTTTTGCCGACCCTGAATGCGGGCCTGAGCCGGGTGCACGACCGCACGGCCTATCCGGGCGCCAGCACGCCTTCCGGCAGCTTGAACAGCAATACGGGTTCGCTGAATCTGTCCTGGCGTTTGTTCGACTTTGGCGGGCGCGCGGCGGGCCAGCGTTCGGCGCAAGCCTTGCTGGACGCGGCGCTGGCCAACCGCGACGCGGTGCTGCAAAAGACGCTGGCGGCCACCGTCAGCGCGTATTTCGAGGCGCAGACGGCGCGGGCAAATGTGCGCATGCGCCAGGACTACGCGGCCCTGGTGAATGAAACGGTGCTCGCCACGCAGCGCCGCGCCCAGCGGGGCCTCGGCTCGCACAGCGACACCCTGCAGGCGACCAGCGCGCTGGCCAAGGCGGCCCTGGGCGCCAGCCGCGCCGATGGCGAGTTCCAGAAGGCGCGCGCCGTGCTCGTGTACATCCTGGGCTTGCCGGCGGAGGCGGGCGTGGTGCTCGACGACGATGCGGATGCCCCGGTGGCGGGCTTGAGCGAAGATTTGCACACCTGGCTGGCGCTGGCCCAGGCGCGGCACCCGGCCATTGTGGCCGCGCGGGCGCAGCTGGCGGCCGCGCGCGAACGGGTGGCCGTGACCGAGTCGGAAGGCCGCCCCAGCATCGACCTGACGGCCAATATCTACCAGAACGGCCGTCCCAACCAGGGCTTGTCCGCCGCCTCCACGCGCGAAACCCTGGTGGGCATCGGATTGAACATTCCCCTGTTCGACGGTTTTGCGCGCCATTACAAGGTGCGCGGCGCGCTGGCGCAAGCCGGGCAAAGGGAAGCGGAAGCCGAGGAAGTGCAGCAGCAGACCCTGATGGAGCTGGTGAAAACGCATGCGGAGGCGAGCACGGCCTTGGCCAACCTGGCCGCCTCGCAAACGTGGCTGGACGCGGCGCGCGATGCCCAGGCCAGCGTGCAGCGCAAGTTCGGCCTGGGCGCGGCCGATATCCTGGAAATGCTGAACACGCAGTCGGCGCTGCTCGAGGCGCAGCAGGAGCGGATCCGTTGCCAGGCGGAATGGCGCTCGGCCCGGCTGCGGCTGCTTGCCAGCGCCGGTGTGCTGGGGCGCGAGGCTATTCCTGGACGGTAATGCACTCAAAACAGGCGCGTTCCGCGCGCCATGCCGGCGCGATTGCGACTATATTAGAGACGCTAATCCACACACCGGACCAGGGAGACATCATGCACAGCGTACAAAAGATTACCCCATGTTTATGGTTCAACGGCAACGCCGAGGCGGCGGCCCGGTTTTATACGGAAATATTTCCCAATTCGAAGATCGGCCAGATCCTGCGCTACGGCGAGGAGGGCAAGGAAATCCACGGCCAGGAGCCGGGCAGCGTGCTGACGGTGGCCTTCGAACTGGACGGCCAGACGTTTACGGGGCTGAACGGCGGTCCCCTGTTCCAGTTTTCCGAGGCGATCTCGTTCCAGGTCAATTGCGACACCCAGGACGAGGTCGATCACTATTGGAACCTACTGTCCGAAGGCGGGCCGCCGGAAGCGCAGCAATGCAGCTGGCTCAAGGACAAGTTCGGCGTGTCCTGGCAAATCGTGCCCACGCTCATGATCAAGCTGCTGACCGACCCCGATCCCGTCAAGGCCCAGCGCGTGATGAAAGCCATGATGGGCATGAAAAAAATCAACATTGACGAGATCAAGCGGGCGTACGCGGGGTAGCGGGGCGGGCGGTCGCCGCACGCCAGCGGCGCGCCCTGTCCAAGATGGCCGGCATTTGCTATAGTCCCAGCCATCTTTCCATCCGCTTACAGATCCTGCCATGACCACTAGCACCAGCAGCACCATCGCGCCCCGCACCTTCGGCACGCCCCTGTCTTCCACCGCCATCAAGGTCATGCTGCTCGGTTCCGGTGAGCTGGGCAAGGAAGTGATCATCTCGCTGCAGCGCCTGGGCGTGGAAGTGATCGCCGTCGACCGCTATCCGAACGCGCCGGGCCACCCGGTGGCGCACCGTTCGCACGTGATCGACATGAGCGACGGCGTGGCGCTGGCCGCCCTGATAGCCCTGGAAAAGCCCGATCTGATCGTGCCGGAAATCGAAGCCATCGCCACCGACACCCTGGCGGCGCTGGAGGCGGCCGGGCAAATCACGTGCATCCCGAACGCGCGCGCGGCCGTGCTGACGATGAACCGCGAAGGCATCCGCACCCTGGCTGCGGAAACCCTGGGCGTGGCGACGTCGCCATACCGCTTCGCCAGCAGCCTGCAGGACTTGCAGGCCGCTTGCGAGGAGATCGGCTTCCCGTGCGTGGTGAAACCCGTGATGTCGTCGTCGGGCAAGGGCCAGTCCAAATTGGATAGCGCCGCTGACGTGGACGCGGCGTGGGCGTATGCGGCCAGCGGCAGCCGGGTCGATACGGGCCGAGTCATCGTCGAAGGCTTCATCGACTTCGACTACGAAATCACCTTGCTGACGGTGCGTGCCGTGGGCGCCTCGGGCCAGATCGAGACGCAGTTCTGCGAACCGATCGGCCACTTGCAAGTGCATGGCGACTACGTGGAATCGTGGCAGCCGGCCCGCATGGCGCCGCTGGCTCTGGAGCGTTCGCGCGACATCGCCCGCAAGGTGACGGACAACTTGGGCGGCCTGGGCCTGTTCGGCGTGGAGCTGTTCGTCAAGGACGACATGGTGTGGTTCTCGGAAGTGAGCCCCCGTCCGCACGACACGGGCATGGTCACCATGGCCAGCCAGGTGCAGAGCGAATTCGAGCTGCACGCGAAAGCCATCCTGGGTTTGCCCGTCAACGTGGCCCTGCGTTCACCCGGCGCCTCGGCCGTCATCTACGGCCAGCTGGAAGCGAAAGGCATCGCCTTCGAAGGCGTGGCCGACGCCTTGAGCGTGCCGGGCGCGGACTTGCGCCTGTTCGGCAAGCCGGAATCGTTCGCCCGCCGCCGCATGGGCGTGGCGCTGGCCACGGCCGACGATATCGACACGGCACGCGCGCGCGCCGTGCTGGCCGCGTCCAAGGTCAAGCCGGTGGCGCGCTGATGGCAGAGGCCAGCCTGCCGCAGGCCGACGCCGGCGGCGAGGACATCAAGCGCAAGCTGCGCGGCCACATCGCGCGGCGCAACCTGGCCGGCGCCGCCAACGACTGCAAGTGGAACGAGCTGCTGGCCTTCATGCGCGGACGCACGGACTGGGCGCCGTCATACCGCTACGGCTCCGTCTCCGGCTATGTCTCGCGCTGGGATACGGAATGGGATTACCATCCGCCGTTCCCGTTCCTGGGCGTGGAATGGTTCGATATCAGCCTGTACTCGGAAGAGCACGTGGCCATGCTGCTGCCGAAGAAAATCATCGATCACGGCGTGTGGATCGTGCCCGAACTGGAACGCATCGGCTTTGATTTTGAAGTGCGGGGCCGGGTGGCGCGCATCTGGGCTTATCTGCCCCGTTCGTATCACGATTTTCCACCCACCGACTAGAGTAATCGTATGCCTGAAAACCTTATTCCCCAGGTGCCGCAACCGGACGACGCCGTCGTCGGCAAGGAAGCGGGCGCGCACATGCTGGCCACGGCCTGCGCCGCGCGCGACGCCTTCTATGCCACCCTGGGCGCCATGGACGCCGACGTGCTGGCGCCGCTGGTCAATCCCGCCTTCATGGGAGGCCAGCGCTGGCCCTCGTTGCGCCAGGCGTGGCGGGTGATCCGCCGGCCTGATGCCATCCTCATCGCCAGCGATGGCTTGAGCGATCCGTTCGAGGATGACGACGACGTGTTCGTGCCGCGCGGCCATTTGCTGGAAGTGTGCATCGAGGCGCCGCTGTCCGCCCTTGACGGCAATCCCGTGCAGGCATCGTGGCTCTTCGACCTCGTTTACCAGGTCAGCCAGAACGTGGCCGATCACGGCTCCATCGATTTGCTGGTGCAGCGCCACGGCAGCGTGTCGATGGCGCTCGACTTGCACGATGCACCAAACGGGCTGGAAGACGAAAACGAACAGGTGGGCGTGCTGCTGGCCCAGGGCGCAAGCACCATTCCCCCATCGTTCGACACGCCGTATGGCGAAGTGATGCTGCTGGCTCTTACCGTGCTGCAGCCGGCCGAACTGGCGTACATCAGCGAAGCGGAAGACAAGGCGCAGTCGCGGCGAGACCTGGCCGCCGCGCTTGCCGCGTCACCAACGGGCCACTTGAGCGTGGCCCGGCGGCCTGCCGTCATTCGCCGCTAGGTTCGACCGGCGCCACGGCCGGTTCTTCCGTTTTTGGCGCTTCCTTTGCTTCGATGACGGCGGGTGGCGGTTCTTTCCACTTGCCCGCCGCCTTCAGCTTGTTCTTCAGCCCTGGCAGAGGAAAACCCAGCGCATAGGCTTTTTGCGCGTGCGCGCTGGCCTTGTCGTATTCCTTCTTTTTCACATACATCAGGCCCAGGTTGTACTGGATGGTGGCCTGCTCGGGCGCCAGGCGGCTGGCTGCGTCCAGCTGTTCCAGTGCCATCGCATCCTGGCCCGTGGACAGCAAATAGCTGCCATACACCATGCGCGCCGTCACGTCGTGGGGCGCGAAGGCGATCGCCCGTTCGAAGTAGCAGCTGACCGTGTAGCGGGCGCCGGGCGGCTGCGCGCTTTTCAGACGCAGTCCCAGCTTGGCCATCGACGCCAGCGCCCGGTGGTGGTTGGGGAAGTGTTCGAGCGTGTAGCTGATGTCGGCGCCCAGGCTGCCCGTCATGCCTTGCGTGAGCGTTTCCACGGCGCGCGAAAAATGGAATTTCTCGACCACGGTCAAGCCGGAACGGTCTTCCGCGCTCGTGTAGTCGCCGCCCGGCGTGTGCTTGACGTAGGGTGGACAATCGGCGGCACCGGCGCTGGCGCAGCAGGCGGCGAGGGCGCAGGCAAACAAGCAATGCTTCATGGTGGACTCCTGTGACTGACCTGGTCCAGCAAATCGGCCAGGGCGTTGCTGCGGGCTTGCCGCGATTGCAGGGCGATGGCCGTGGGGCTGGCCAGGGGCGCGCGCCCCTGGCGCGCCAGTTCCAGGAAGCGCAGCAGCGCACGCGCGCAGTCGCCGCTGGACGCCAGCTGGCCGATGGTGTCGATGCCGCAGTGGCGCAGCTTGGCCGCGCTGTCGCCCGCCAGGTCGGTCAGCGCGAGGATGGGGCGGCGACAGCGCAGGTATTCATACAGCTTGGCCGGAATCTGCCCGTTGCAGTTGGCCGCCTGCAGCAGCAGCAAGCCGTCGGCGGCCAGCATTTCGCGCAGCGCCGCGCCGTGCGGCTGCAAGGGTGCCAGGCTGACCAGGTCTTCGATGGCATATTTTGCCAGCAGGCCCGCCAGCCACGCATCGTGGCCCGTGGCGCGCAGCACCAGCTGGAAATTGCGGGCGTGGAGCACGCCGTCATGGCGCAGCCGGGCCAGGGCTTCGAACAGCGCTTGCGGATCGCGCTCGGACGGATAGATTACGCCGCTGTGCAGCAGCAGAAAACGGCCGCGGTGGCCCGTGCGTTCAGGGCTGTCTGCATAGCCGTCTTCATCGTAACCGTTCTCTATCAGCTGGAATCGTTCGCGCGGCAGTTGTGCCAGGCGCCGCTGGTGCGCCGCGACGGCGCCCGGCGTGGTGCAGACGATGGCCGCGCTGCGCGCCGCGATGCGCTGTTCTATCCACGCATGCATGCGGTGCAGGCGCGGCTCGGGCGGATACGGCGCCAGCGGGTCGCTGTCGTCGAGCATGGGGTCGCGCTGGTCGGCGATCCACGGCAGGCCGCTGAGTTTTTGCAAGGTCATCGCGATCAGGTGCGCCGTGGCGATCGGATACGTCGACCAGATGGCGTCGGGGCGGTACTGCCGGATCATGCGCAGGCCGGCCGGCACGGCGCTCAGCCACCAGGAACTCCAGCGGTCGGGCAGCGCCAGGCAGCGCGGATAGCGCCCGCCGATGGACAAATGGCGCGCCGCATCCAGCGCCAGGGTGCGCCGCACGGTGGCTTGCGCAACTGTCTGCGCCAGCTGGGAATCGCCCTGATGCGGATACGCGGTGGCGCCGGGACTGAGCACCAGCGGCTGCCAGCCGCAGTCGGGCAAATGGCGCGCAAAGCCCAGGGTGCGCAGGATGCCGCTGCCGCCAGCGAACGGCGGGAAATGGTAGGCGACCATCAGCACGCGTTTTGGCGAGGTTTTTACCATGACCGCAGCCACCGCGCGCACCGCTGTTCCACTTCGCCGCGCCAGGCGGCGCTGGCAAACGTGTGGTTGGCGCCGTCGATCTGCGCCTGCGTCCACTGCGCGCGGGCGGCGACGCCGCGCCAGGCCGCATCGCCATCGAGCAGGGCTTGCCACTCGCGGGCGCCCAGGTCGTCGCCGCTGAGGATCAGCAGCACCTTGCCCTGGAATTGCGTCAGCGCCCGCAGCAGGGCCGGCGCGGGCGCGTCGTCTGCCTGCGTTGTCGGTGCTTGCGTGGCGGCCGCCACCTGCCGCAGCGAGGCCAGGCTGGCGCCCAGTTGCAATCCGCCGCTGGCCAGCTTGCGCCAGAAACCGCCTTGCAGCAAGCGTGGCAGATAATAATGGCGCAAAGTGGCGCGCGCCAGGCCGGCGCTGCTGCGCACCCACGGGTTGAGCAGGATCAGGGCTGTGACGCGCGCGTCGCGCGGCGCATGGCAGGCGGCGGCCGTGGCGCCATCGCACAAGCCCCACAGCGCCACTTCGCGCAAGGACGGCACGGCGTCGAAGAGTTGCGCCAGCGCGCCGGCGATGTCGGGACCGGCGGCGCGGTAGTCGCGCGCGCTGCCCTCGCTGTCGCCCATGCCGCGCAAGTCGAAACGCAGCACGGGCCAGCCTTGCGCGGCCAGGGCGCGGGCCTGCAAGACGAACTGGCGGTGGCTGCCGATTCGGTACTGCGGCCCGCCCGTGACGATCAAGACGCCGCGCGGGCCCGGCACTTCGGGCAGGCTGAGGATGCCGGCCAGGCGCGCCTGCGCCTCGTCGTCGTCACATGTGCTGCGAAAGCGCAGGGCCAGTTCGCGCACGGCGTGCCCTGCCAGCTGCTGCTGACCGCTGTCGCGCTTCATGACGGCGTCCTTTCCTCGTCGAGCCAGTCGCGGCACAGCACGCGCGTGGCGTCCAGCAGTTGTGGACACGCGAGCAGTTCGCCGCTTTGCCAGAACGGGCCGTCGCCGAAGCTGGCCACATGCACGGCGGCGCCCTGTTCGCGCCATTGCCGCGCCAGTGGCGGCACAGGCGCGCAAGTCTGTTCCGTCGCCTGGTAATCGAGCCAGTAGACGGGCAGCTCAGGAACGGCCGGCTGCAGCGCGGAGGCGCTGACGCCGTCGATGGCGTGCGCCAGTTCGGGCGCCAGCAGGTAGCCAGCCACTTCCACAGGCTCGCCTTTCGCCAGCGTGGCGCGCGCCTGGCCGGGCGCTTCCTGCGTGCCGCCGGCCAGCATGCCGGTCGCCAGGCGCAGGCGCAGGAAACGGTCGATGCTGCGCCGTCCATCGAGTTCCGGTTGCCACAGCAGCAAACGCGCCAGCGGCAGCGGCGCGCGGCTGGCGAAATCGAGGGCCAGCAGGGCGCCCAGGCGCAGGCCCCACAAGGTCAAGGGGCCGTCGACCCTCTGTGCCAGCCAGGCGCAAGCCAGGTGCAGGTCGTTGTGCCAGATGTCCCAGCGCGCTTCGTTAAAATCGCCGCTGCTGTCGCCGCAGCCAAACAGGTCGATCTGCAGCACGCTGTAACCGGAGGCGGCAAAGGCGCGCGCCTGCGCGGCGGCCACGTGGCGGCTCTTATTGAGTTCTTCGGCGAAGGGATGGACGTAGATAATGCCGCCGCGCGCGGCCTGGCCCGGCGGCGGCAGATGCAGCAGGCAGTAGCGCTGGCCGCCGCTGGCGGGCAGGAAGAAGGGCAGCAGCGGCAGCGCGTCGAGGGCGGCGCGGTTCATGGTCGCAGCTTTGCAAACACGAAATCGTGCAGGGTGCCGACGGTGGCAAAGTGGCGCGCGTGGATGTCGTCGTCGTCGACGATGATGCCGAAATGGTCTTCCAGCGCGGCGATCACGCCGATCACGGCCATCGAGTCGAGTTCCGGCACGCTGCCCAGCAGCGGCGTGTGCGATTCCAGCAGGCGCCCGTTCAAGCCCAGCGTGGTGTCGAGGATGTGCTTTACTGCTTCAAGATGCGGCATGTCAGCTCCAGGGAAGGGTAGTGCGGCAGGGACGACGTATCGAAGGCCAGGCAGGGGATATCGTCGGGGCGGCGCGACAGGTGCAGATACGGCGGCAGGCTGGCGGCCATCCATTGCCAGCGCCCGCAGCGCATGAAGGTGGCGGTGCCCAGCGCATGCGTGCCCAGGCGCGCATGGGCGCCCAGCGAGGCGCGGTTGAAGCGCGAGATGCGGCTGCATGTCCAGCGCACGCCCTGCGCGTACAGCACGGCGTTGGCTTCTTCCCACAGGCGCGCGAAGACCAGGCCGCCGCGCTGCTCGGGATGCACCCACACGTCCAGGTCCCACGACGACTGGTGTGAGGCCAGCGCGTAGCGGGCGCGCACCTCGTCTTCCTGGCAGCCGTGGCGCAGCAGCCAGATCCAGCCGGCCATGCTGTCCTTGCCAGCTTCTTGCGAACTGCGCGCCACCAGGCATTGCGCGCCTTGCCGGTAGCGTTCGCGCAGCGCGCCGGCCCGGCGCTCGGGACCGGGCGGCAAGTCCGCTTCGGCCAGGCAGGGCGTGACGCTGACCGACTGGCCGCGCCCGCGGCACAGCGAACCGGGCGCCACGGCCTGCGCCACAAATTGATAACGGTACAGCGCGCAGCGCCCGCCGGGCACCATCGCCAGCAGCCGCGCCAGGGCCAGCCAGGCGCTGTCGCGCCAGCCCAGCAGGGCGACGCTGGCAGCCAGCCGTTGCAGCAGGGGAAATTGCGAGGACAGGGCCATGGCGGTAACGGATGGGGCGGCTATGCAGCCAACGCTGTCCATTAGAGCGCAGCGGCCAGCGGCGGTCTTGCGCCGGCTCAAGCTGTGTTGCTGAAACTGTTAATTGATCAAAATCAAGACCGCTGTGGCCGTTTGTCTGAATCATAGGGGAATGCATGGCAATCATGGCAACCTGGGGATGACACGATGGCGACACTGATACACGATCTGATCTTCGAAACGGCGCAGCGCAGCCCCCATGCGCCGGCCCTGTCGTGGCAGGGTGCGGAGTTGAGCTATGCCGCGCTGGCGCAGTCCGTGCGCGAGGCGGCCGCTACCTTGCTGACCCTGGGCTTGCAGCGCGGCGCGCGCGTGGCCGTTTACCTGGAAAAACGCCCGGAAAACGTCAGCGCCATGTTTGGCGCGGCGGCCGCCGGCGGCGTGTTCGTGCCCGTCAATCCGCTGCTCAAGCCGGAGCAGGTGGCGTATATCCTGGCCGACTGCAACGTGGACATCCTCGTCACTTCGCGCGAACGCCTGGCGCAGCTGGGCCCGGCGCTGGCCGCCTGCCCGGACTTGCGCACGGTGCTGCTGACTGGCGAAGGCGAGGCGCAATCGAGTCTGGGCAAGATACGGCTGCTGCCGTGGAACGCCGTGCCTGTCGCTGGCGTGCCCTCGGCCCAGCCGCACGGGGCCATCGACATCGACATGGCCGCCATTTTATATACCTCGGGCAGCACGGGGCGGCCGAAAGGCGTGGTGCTGTCGCACCGCAACATGCTGGCGGGCGCGCTCAGCGTGTCGGGCTATCTGCGCAACACGCCGGAAGACCGCATTTTGTGCGTCCTGCCGCTCAGTTTTGATTATGGCTTGAGCCAGCTGACGACGGCGTTTGCCAGCGGCGCCTGCGCCGTGCTGATGAATTATCTGCTGCTGCGCGATATCGTCGAAGCCGTCGAGCAGGAAGCCATCACGGGCCTGGCCGCCGTGCCGCCGCTGTGGGTGCAGCTGTCGCAGCTGAGCTGGCCCCTGTCCACGCCCCTGCGCTACATCACCAATTCGGGCGGCGTGATGCAGCGATCCACGCTCGACCGGCTGCGCCAGTCGCTGCCGCGCACGCAGGTCTACCTGATGTATGGCCTGACGGAAGCGTTCCGCTCGACCTATTTGGCGCCGGAACAGCTGGAGCGGCGCCCCGATTCCATCGGGCAAGCAATTCCGAATGCGGAAGTGCTGGTGCTGCGTCCGGACGGCAGCGTGTGCGACGCCGACGAGCCAGGCGAACTGGTGCACCGCGGCGCGCTGGTGGCGCTGGGCTACTGGAACGACGCGGCGCGCACGGCCGAGCGTTTCAAGCCGCTGCCGCCGCAGGCCAGCGGCCTGGTGCTGCCGGAGCTGGCCGTCTGGTCGGGCGACACGGTGCGCCGCGATGCGGACGGCTATCTGTATTTCGTGGGCCGCAGCGATGACATGATCAAGACGTCGGGCTACCGGGTCAGCCCGGCCGAGATCGAGGAAGTCGCGTATGCGAGCGGACTGGTGGGCGAGGCCGCCGCGCTGGGCTTGCCCCACGCCGTGCTGGGCCAGGCCATCGCCTTGCTCGTCACGCCCGCACCCGGCGTGGAATTGCAGCGCGACAGCGTGCTGGCCGCCTGCCGCGCCCGCCTGCCCAGCTATATGGTGCCGCTGTGGGTGGAGATCCGCGATGGCGTGCTGCCGCGTAATCCGAACGGCAAGATCGATCGCCCCTTGCTGGCCAGGGAACTGGCGCGCGCGTATGCGGTCCAAACAGGAGGTGCGGCATGAAGGACTTGATCCGCTCGAACAATACGGAATTGCCCACGCACTCGCACTTGGGCCAGCAGTTTGCCGTGGATGGTGACATGCTGCAGATCGGCGGCGTGGCCCTGCGCCAGCTGGCCCAGAGGGTGGGCAGCACGCCGTTCTACGCCTATGAACGCGCGCACATCACGCGCCGCGTGGCCGAACTGCGCGCCGCCTTGCCGGCCGGCGTGCACCTGCATTACGCCATGAAGGCCAACCCCATGCCGGCCGTGGTGCAGTGGCTGGCGGGCCTGGTCGATGGCATCGACGTGGCCTCGGGCGGCGAACTTGCCACCGCGCTCGATACGCCGATGGCGCCGCAGCGCATCAGTTTTGCGGGGCCGGGCAAGCGCGATGGGGAGCTGGCGCGGGCCGTGGCCGCTGGCGTCTTGATCAACGTGGAGTCCGGCGCCCAACTGGAAAAGGTGGCGCTGGCCAGTGAACGGCTGGGCGTGGCGGCCAGGGTGGCCGTGCGCGTGAATCCTGATTTCGCCTTGCGCCGCACGGGCATGCGCATGGGCGGCGGCGCGCAGCCGTTCGGCGTCGATGTGGCCCTCGTGCCGGCGCTGCTGGGCCGCATCGGCCAGCTGGGCCTGGATTTTCACGGCTTTCATCTGTATGCGGGTTCGCAAAGCCTGTCGGCGACAGCCCTGGCCGAAGCGCAGGCGCTGAGCGTGCAACTGGCCCTGCAACTGGCCGATAGCGCGCCATCGCCGGTGCGCACCCTGAATATCGGCGGCGGCTTCGGCGTGCCGTATTTTCCCGGCGATCAGGCGCTCGACCTGGCACCCGTGGCGGACGGTTTGCAGCGGCAGCTGGCCATCCTGGCCCAGGCGGCACCGGGCGTGCGCCTGAATCTGGAACTGGGCCGTTATCTGGTGGCCGAAGCCGGTATCTATGTGTGCAAGGTGATCGAACGCAAGGTGTCGCATGGACAAGTATTTCTCGTCACGGATGGCGGCTTGCATCATCACTTGGCGGCCTCCGGCAACTTTGGCCAGCTGATCCGCAAGAATTATCCGGTCGCCATTGGCAACCGGCTGCACGGCGGGCCGCGCGAAGTGGCGTCCGTCGTGGGGCCGCTGTGCACGCCGCTGGACTTGCTGGCCGACCAGATGGAGATGGCGCGCGCCGAAGAGGGCGACCTGGTGGTCGTGTTCCAGTCGGGCGCGTATGGCTTGACGGCCAGCCCGACGGCCTTTCTCGGCCATCCGCTGCCGGCCGAGGTGCTCGTATGAGCGGCCTGTGCGGTTGGCTGGCGGCGGCGAACGGGGCTGATGCTGGCTGGGCTGCATCCGATGGCGCAGCCCAGACTGCGCTGGCAGGCATGGCCGCGCCCTTGTCGCGTTTCGATAGCGCACCGCTGGCCGCCAGCGTGAGCGAAGTGGGCGGCGTGGCCGTGGCCGCCATCGACGGCAGCCGCCATGTATATCAGCAAGATGGCTTGCAAGTGGCTATCTGGGGCCGGCCCGAGCTTGACGGCTCGGCCGACGACGTGGCGTCCCGCCTCGCGTCCCTGTGGCTGAGCCGGGGCGTGGCCGCCTGCGCCAACCTGTCCGGGCCTTTCTGTCTGGCCATCCTCGATTCCTTTTCCGGCTCGGCCCTGCTGGCCGTGGACCGCGCCGGCATCCACCCGCTCAGCTATGCGAGCAATGCGCAAGGCTTGTTCTTTGCCTCCTCGCATGACGCCTTGCTGGCCCATCCATCCGTGAGGGGCGCGCTCGATCCGCAAGCGCTGTATCACTATTTATTCTTCCACATGGTGCCCGGCCCGGCAACGGCTTATCTTGGCCAGCAGCGCCTGCTGCCCGGCGAATACCTGCATGTGCGCGGCGGCAAGCAATGCAAGGGCAGCTACTGGCAGCTGGCCTTCCACGAGCCGCCAGCAGGGCGCGCGCGGCCCAGCTTTGCCAGCAACAAGCAGGAATTCCTGCGCCTGCTGCGCCAGGCCGTGGAAAGCAGCCTGGGCGCGGATGGGGCGGACACGGGCGCGTTTCTCAGCGGCGGCACGGACAGTTCCACCCTGGCCGCCATCATCGGCCAGGTGACGGGCCGGCCCGCGCGCACGTATTCCATCGGCTTCGACGCTCCCGGCTACGATGAAATGGCGTATGCGCGCCTGGCCGCCAGCCACGCGGGCAGCATCCACCACGAGCGCTACGTGACGCCGTCCGACGTGCTGGCCGCCATCCCCGCCATGGCGGCCATCTTCGACCAGCCTTTCGGCAACGCCTCGGCCATTCCCGCTTACTATTGCGCGCAGATGGCGCGCGAGGATGGCGTGACGCGCCTGCTGGGTGGCGATGGCGGCGATGAATTGTTTGGCGGTAATGAGCGCTATGCGCACCAGGCCTTGCTGTCGCAGTACGAGCGCTTGCCCGTCATGTTGCGCCAGGCCATCATCGAGCCGCTGCTGTTCCGCCAGCAACGGGGCAAACCGTGGCGGCTGGCCGACAAGGCGCGCCGCTACATCGAGCAAGCGAGCCTGCCGCTGCCGGCACGGCTCGACAGCTACAACCTGCTGCTGCGCCACGGCCACCGCACGGTGCTGGAAGCGGGCTTCATCGACACCATCGACCCGGGCATGGCGCCCGGCTGCGTGAATGGCGCGTATTGGGAGCGCCAAGGCCAGGGTTTGAGCCAGATTAATGAACTGCTGGCCCTGGACATGCGTTTTACCCTGGCCGACAACGACCTGTTCAAGGTGCGCAAGGCGTGCGAGCTGGCAGGCGTGGAAGCGGCGTTTCCCTTCCTGCACGATGCGATGGTGGCGTTTGCCGCGCGCCTGGCGCCGCGCGACAAGCTCGACGGCATGCGCCTGCGGCCTTTCTTCAAGCGGGCGCTGGCGGAAATCCTGCCGCCGGCCATCGTGCGCAAGAAAAAGCACGGCTTCGGCCTGCCTTTCGGCCAGTGGCTGCACAGCCATCCTCCGCTGCGCGAATTCGCGTTTGACAACTTGACCCAGCTGCGCGGGCGCGGCATCGTGCGGCCCGCCTTCATCGACGATCTGCAAGGGCGCTTGCTGGCGGAACACCCGGCTTATCACGGCACCATGGTGTGGCTGCTGCTGATGCTGGAACAATGGCTCAGCCAGCATCCGGGCGCGCTGAGTGCGCTTGCCGGCGGTTTTGCCGCATGCGCCACAGAAACGCCAGCCGTCCTCGATCCCACGGCGTAAAGCGGGGCAGTTGCAGCAAGTCCAGCTCCGCGCCGGGACGCGCCACGCCCCAGTCCGTCGCCACGGCCGCCTTGAAACCGAGGCTCTTGACCATCGCCACGTGCGGCGCGCCATAATCGCGCCCGGCCTTGCCGTTCGGATACGCAAACAGGGTCACGGGCGCCTGGATCAACGCTTCCAGCTGGCGCTTGCCGTCGGCAATGTTTTGCCGCGCGGCGTGGTCCGGCAAGGTGGATAAAATTGGATGGCTGTCCGTGTGCGCGCCCAGCTCCATGCCGGCCGCCTGCAACTGGCGCAGCTGCGCCGTGCTCAGCATGGCTGGCGGGCCTGCCGCCACGCCCGCCTGGCGGCGGATGTACATGGCCAGCTGCTGGCGCCGCGCGAACGGCAGGTATTTGAGCTGGCCCAGAAGGGTCGCGATGGCCGTTTGCCGCTGCGCCAGGCTGGCGACGGCGAACGCTCCCAACTCATGCTCGCGCAAGTCCAGCATAGGTCCTGCCGCCTGGCGCACGGCCTCGATCACCGTGTCGTTCCACATCTGGCCCCCGTCCAGGTAGCCCGTGGCGATGAAAAACGTGGCGTGCAAACCGTGGCGCCGCAGCAGCGGCAGGGCGATTTGCGCATTGTCCGCATAGCCGTCGTCAAACGTGATGCAGGCGGCGCGCTGTGGCAGGCTGCCATCTTGCAGGCGCTGCACGGCCTCTCTGAGCGGCAGCGGCGTATAGAAACGTTTGATAAGGCGCAACTGGCGCTCGAACAGCACGGCATCGACTTCGCCGGGAAACAGCGGGTCGGGCCGCGCCAGCACGCGGTGGTAAATCAGGATGGACAAGGTGGCCGTCATGGCTGCTCCGCGATGGCTGGTCCGGGTTTGGCCCGGCGGATCGTGGGCGTGGGGGCCGTGGCTTGCTGCTCGACGACGATGCGTGTGGCGATCAGGGCGGCCATCAGGTAATACGGCATGTCGAAGTACAGCAGGCTGAGGAAGGCGCCGCCCACGGCAAAGCCGATCAGGCTGGCCTGGCTCATGGTGGCCAGGCCCAGCGCCCAGCGCAATTCAGGCTTGCCCCGCGTGCGGCGGATGATGGCGGCGGCAGTGCGCCAGGTGGCGATGCCCAGCGCCAGGTAAATCAGCAAGCCGACAAAGCCGTGTTCGCCCAGCGCCTGGAAATAAATGCTGTGCGCCGCGTGCACATCCATGGGGTTGGGCGCGTAGCGGGCAAAGATGGCGGCGTCGGACACGTCGAAGCCGCCGCCGGGAAAACGGTCGCGCGCCAGGTTCCAGGCCATGCGCCAGGCGTTCAGGCGGCCCATGGCGGAAACATCGTCCTGGTAGGTATTGATGGTGTCCATGCGTTCGGCCCAGCGTTCGGGCATGAAGGCCAGCAGCAGCGGCGCGACCGCGCCGAGCAGCGCGCCCAGCACCAGCTTGCGGTCGCTTTTCAGCCACATGAACAGGCCCATGGCGGCAATCGCCAGCAGCCCGCCGCGCGAATACGAGCCCAGCGCAGCCAGGGCCGACAGCAACATCGCCGCCGACAAGCCATGGCGTACCCAGCGCTTGTCCGTGTTTTGCTGCAAATAATACATGAGGGGGATGGTGATGATCAGGGCCAGGGCCAGGGAATTGTTATCGCCAATAAAGGTTTCTTCCGGCCCCCAGACCCGCTCCGTGCCGCCGCTGCGGATGGTGAAGATGCCGCCTTTTACGCCGTAATAGCCGATCGAGCCGACCAGCACCCAGACGAGGCGCACGATGTCGCGCCGCGTGCGTATCACCATCATGATGACAAAGCTCATCAGCATGATCTTCATGACCTTGTTCCACTGCACCCACGACGCCGCCGGCAGCAGGGCGAACGGGGCCGTGACATTCATCCACGCGACAAACAACAGCAGCAGCACGCTGACGGGCGTGAGCGGCAAGCTTTTCGGCTCGCGCGTCATGAGCAGGCTGAGCAGGGTGGCGACGGCGATGATGAAGGCGAACGGCATGTGGGTGGCAAAGCCCCAGCCCTGCGTGTGCGGATTCATCACGCTGACCCAGACCCACATCAGGCCGCCGATGGCCGGCGACTTCAGGATGAAGGGCAGCGAACCGAGGATGATGATGGTAATCAGTATGTCGCGCATGAAGGGGGACGCTCCTGGTTGTGTCCGGGCTGGCAAGGACTTGATGCCTGTCAACGGGCTGGCGGGCAGGCTCAGTACACTGGATCAATACTGCTTGATGCATAGTTTTGTCATGGTAAGACCAAGGAGGCATGTCCTTGTTGACCGTTCTCATGGCGACCTACAATGGCGCCGGCACCTTGCCCCAGGTATTGCGCGCCTACATGGGTCTGCGTTCTCCCGTGGGCGGCTGGCGCCTCGTCATCGCCGACAATGGCAGCACGGACGCCACGGCCCAGGTGATCGCCGCCTTCCGCGGCCGTTTGCCTTTGAGCGATATCTACGTGGCGCGGCGCGGCCGCAGTCCCGCCCTGAACGGGGCCGTCGAACACGCCTTGCGCCTGGGCGGCGATGGCGGCGAGCTGTACGTGTTTGGCGACGACGACGCCATGCCCGCACCGGACTGGCTGTGCCGCTTGCAGGATAGCGCCCGCGCCCACCCCGGCTACGCCCTGTTCGGCGGCGCCATCGTGCCCGCCTGGCGCCAGCAACCGGAAGACTGGCTGCTGCGCCTGACGCCCGTTGGCTTGACGTGGGGCATCACCAGCCCAGACCTGCGCGACGCGCCCATCTATCCGGGCCTGGTCTGGGGCGCCAACATGGCGATACGCCGCCGCATCTTCGAGGCGGGCGCCCGCTATGACGAAAGCATCGGCCCGCAGGGGGCCAATTACGCCATGGGCAGCGAAACCCGGCTCAACCTGGAAATGCATGCGGCCGGCAATCCATCCTGGTTCTGTCCGCAGGCGAAAGTGGCGCACATCATCCGCGTGCCGCAAGTGCAACGCGCCTGGATACTGCGCCGCGCCATGCTGTTCGGCCGGGGCCAATGCCGGCTGGCCACCTTTGCACCGAGCGTGGAGTTGCTGGGCGTGCCACGCTGGATGCTGGGCAGATACGTGCGCGACACCCTCGGCGCTGTGCGGGCCTGGCTGCGGCGCGACCACGCCGACCTGTTCCTGCGCCAATGGGAGCGGGCGTGGCTGCGCGGTTTCTTTCATGAAGCGTGGCGGGGACGGCGCAAACGCTTGCCGCGCATCGTCATCAGCAGTTATTCAGGCGAGCTGGGCGGCATGGAGCTGCGCATGGCGCAAGAGGCGAAAGTGCTGGGCGCGAGCGGTTACGACAGCGTGCTGGCCCTGCGGCGCTTTCCCGGTTTTACGCAGTGGGTACAGGGCCTGCGCGCGCAGCGCTTGCAGGTGCAAGTGTATGAACCGCCATTGTTTCTCGAACACTGGGCCTGGCGGCGCTGGAATTGGTTGCGCGCCAGGGTCACGGGCGCCTGGCGGCTGCGGCGGCTGCGGCCCGATCTGGTTCACGTGGCCTTTTGCTGGACCAGTTATGGCGCGTCCATCCTGTGGCTGGCCCGGCAATGTCGGCTGCCGGCCGTGATCAGCGTGCACAATGCGTTTCCCCTGGAAGCCTTCAGCGACTGGCAGCGGCCCCGGCTGCTGGAAGCGTTTCGCAGCGTCAAGGGCGTGTATGCCGTGTCGCCGTCGGCCATGCGGCATTTTCTTGAGCTGTACCGCGGCATGCTGGCGCCACAAACGCGGCTGGCCGTGATTCCGAACGGCGTCGATACGGACACGTTTATCGTCTCGCCCGAACGGAGAGTATTGGCGCGGCGACAACTCGGGCTGCCGCCGGACGCGCTGGTGCTCGGTTGCGTGGCGCGGCTGTCGGCACAAAAGCGTCCCCAAGCGCTGCTCGCCCTGTTCGCCAGGCTGGCCGCGCAATTTCCCAACTTATATCTGGTGCTGGTGGGCACGGGGCCGCTGGAAGCCATGCTGCGGCTGCAGGCACAGCAATCGGGCTTGCAGGAGCGCATCGTGTTTGCCGGTTTCCAGCAGCGCGTCGAGTTGCTGATGCCGGCCTTCGACTTGCATGTGTTGCTGAGTCAAAACGAGGGCTTCGGCATCGCCACGATCGAAGCCATGGCTTGCGGCGTACCGGCCGTGGGGACGGACGTGCCGGGCACCCACGACATCCTGCATGACAGCGAAGGCGGGCTGCTGTTGCCGCTCGACGACGAGCACGCCGCCTGCGCGGCCGTGGCGACGCTGTTGCTCGATGCGCCCCGGCGCGCCCGCATGGGACGGCTGGCCCGCGAAGAAACCGTGCAGCGCTATTCGATGCCGCGTCTGGAACGCCAGCTGCGCGCATTTTACGCCGGCCTCGTGTAGGCGCGGGCGGCCCGCATGAGTGCCACCCGCCATTCGTTTTTCTTTTCCTTCGCCGAAAAATATACGGTGCTGCTGCTGGGCATTGTCGCCACCATGGTGCTGTCGCGCCTGCTGACGCCGGCCGAGGTGGGCGTGTATTCGCTGGGCGCCGTGCTGGTGGCCCTGGCGCAAGTGGTGCGCGATTTTGGCGTGGGGCAATACCTGATCCAGGAAAAGCAGCTCGATACCGTGAAATTGCGGGCGGCGCTGGCCACCAGCCTGCTTGTCGCCTGGCTGCTGGCGGGCCTGGTGCTGCTGGCCAGCGCGCCGCTCGCGCAGTTCTATGGCGAACCCCGGCTGACCCTCGTGCTGCGTTTGCTGTCCATCAATTTCCTGCTGATACCGTTCAGCGCCTTGACGTTGCCGATGCTGCGCCGGCAACTGCGCTTTCGCGCCATCTATGCCATCAACGCGGCCAATAGCTTCGTCAACCTGCTGGTGGCCGTGCTGCTGGCGCTGCAGGGCTACAGTTACATGAGCATGGTGTGGGCGGCGCTGGCCGGTTCCTGCGCCTCGCTGCTGGTGAGCCTGCTGGTGCGGCCCAAGGAGCTGCCGTGGCTGCCGGGACGGCGCGGCATGGCAGATATCGCCCGCTTTGGCGCGTATGCGACCGGTGGCGGTCTGGTCGACGAGGCGGGCGTGGCGGCGCCAGACCTCATCATCGGCAAGCTGATCGGCATTGAAAGCCTGGCTCTGTTCGGCAAGGCGCAAAGCGTGCTCAACATCTTCAACCAGGCTATCACCAGCGCGATTTCTCCCGTCGTGTTTCCCCTGTTCGCGGCGCGTGCGCGCGAGGGTGGGGGACAGGGGGGGCGGGGCGGGGCGGAACTTGTGTATTTGCGCACGATCAGCTACATGACGGCGCTGGCCTGGCCGTTTTTTCTCTTTCTCGCCTGCATGGCTTTGCCCCTGGTCAAGGTGTTGTATGGCACGCAATGGCTAGCCTGTGTGCCCTTGATACGCATCATGTGCCTGTCTTCGGCCGTGTATAGCATGTTCAGCATGGCCCGCTACCTGTTCGTGGCGACGGGCCAGCTGCACGCGCAAGTGCGGCTCGATGCCTGCGCCGGCGTCATCAAGGTGGCGCTGCTGCTGGCCGCGGCGCCGTTCGGCCTGGTGGTGGTAGCTTGGGCCGTGGTGCTCAGCAACGTGCTGCGCAGCTGGCTGAACTACGGCTGCCTGCGGCGTTTGAGCGCGCTGGACTGGCGCATCCTGGCGCGGGCCGTGCGCAAGAGCCTGCTGCTCTGCGGTGTCAGCGCCTTCGCGCCCGTCGCTTCGCTGCTGTGGCTGCCAACGGAAACCCCGGCGCTGCTGGCGCTGACGGGCACGGCGCTGGCCACCTTGCTGTGCTGGCTGGCCGGCCTGTTCCTGTTGAAGCATGAGCTCGCTGGTGAGTTTTTGTTATTGCAACGCAAGCTGGCAGGCCGCTGGCTGGCAGTCAAATCCACGAAAGGATGACCATGCGTGTCGGTATCTTGTCCTACCCGATGCTGTTCCAGCGCGACGGCGGCTTGCAGATCCAGGTACGCGAAACCATTGCCGCGCTGAACCGGCTACCCGTGCAGCCGGCGCGGCCCCTGGAAGTGCAGTTGGTCGACGCCAACCATGAGCGGCTGGCCGATTTCGACGTACTGCACGTATTTTCGGCGAGCAACGGGACTTACCGCATCATGGAAATGGCCAGCGAGCAAGGCGTGCCCGTGGTGCTGTCGCCGCTGCTGTCGCCGGGCTGGGGCCGGGCCAGCGCCTGGCGCGCACGGCTGGCCGACCGGCTGGCGGGGCGCCTGACGGAGTGGATGGTGCAAACGAGCTATGCGCAAACCCGGCGCGCCTTGCAGCTGGCCGACGTGGTGATCGCCCTGGGCGAGGCCGAGCGCGACGCCATTGCGCAAGGTTTCGGCATGCCGGCCGACGCCATTCGCGTCCTGCCAAATGGAATCAATCCGCATTTCTTCACGGCTAATGGCGACCTGTTCCTGCGCGAAACGGGCATCGCCGGGCCGTTCGTGCTGATGGTAGGCAGTATTTCGCCCTACAAAAACCAGCTGGGACTGGCGCAGGCGCTGGCGGGTGCCGGCTTGCCCCTGGTGCTGATCGGCGCCGCGCCGCGCGAGCAGCAAGCGTATCTGCAACTGTTGCTGGACTTGCCGCACGTCAGCTGGCTGGGCGCGCTCGACCACGCCGATCCGCTGCTGGCCAGCGCCTACCATGCGGCGGCCGTGGCGGCCTTGCCCAGCCAGGGCGAGGTGTTTCCCTTGAGCGTGCTCGAAGCGCTGGCGGCCGGCACGCCCGTCGTCATGACGGCGCAAAGCGCGCTGGACTTGCCCGATTCCGCCTTCGCGCTGCGCAAGGTGCGCTGGGACGATGGCCACGCGCAGCGCCAGGCCATCCTCGAACTGCTGGCGCTGCCGCCCGAACGGGCCCGCGTGCAAGCGCTGGTGGAGCGCTTTACGTGGGAGCGGGTGGCGGCCCAGATCGCCGATTGTTACTACCAGGCCCAGTCCTTGCCTGCCAGGAGGCAGCATGCTGTTTAATTCCTTCGCCTTCCTGTTCGGCTATCTGCCCATCGTGCTGGCTGGCTATTTTCTGCTGGACCGCTGGGCGTCTGCCGGGGGCAGCAAGGCCAGCTGGCGCCTGGCACCGGCCGCCTGGCTGGCGCTCGCCTCGCTGTTCTTTTATGCCTGGTGGGACGTGCGCTACCTGCCGCTGCTGCTGGCCTCGATCTGCTTCAACTACGGCGCCGGCCGCCTGATCGGCTCTTGCGCGGGCGGGGCCCGCAAGCGCGCGCTGGTCGCGGCCCTGGCCTTGAACCTGGGGCTGCTCGCCTACTACAAATATGCGAATTTCTTTATCGACAGCATCAATGCCGTCGCCGCCAGCACCGGAGGTCTGCCGTGGGCTGGCCTCGACATCATCCTGCCCATCGGTATCTCGTTCTTTACCTTCACGCAGATCGCCTTCCTCGTCGATTGTTACCGGGGCGAGGTGCGCGAGTACCGTTTCATCCACTATGTGCTGTTCGTCAGCTATTTCCCGCACCTGATCGCCGGCCCCGTGCTGCACCACCGCGACATGATGCCGCAGTTCGCCGACCCGGCCAACGCCCATCCGCGCGCCGCCAATTTCGCCATCGGCTTGTCGATCTTTACTATTGGCCTGGCAAAAAAAGTGCTGATCGCCGACAACCTGTCGCCGCTGGCCATCCCTGTTTTTGCGGCCGGCGCGCAGCCGACCCTGATCGAAGCGTGGATCGGCGTGCTGGCCTATACCTTCCAGCTGTATTTCGACTTTTCCGGCTATTCCGACATGGCCATCGGCCTGTCGCGCCTGTTCGGCGTGAAATTGCCGCTGAACTTCAATTCGCCGTACAAGGCGGCCAATATCGCCGACTTCTGGCGCCGCTGGCACATGACCTTGTCGCGTTTCCTGCGTGACTATTTATATATCCCGCTAGGCGGCAGCCGGCGCGGCGAAGCCATGCGCTACCGCAACCTGATGCTGACCATGCTGCTGGGCGGCCTGTGGCATGGCGCCGGCTGGACCTTTGTCATCTGGGGCGGCTTGCACGGCCTGTACCTGGTGCTGCAGCAGGCGTGGCAGCGCATGTTTGGCGCGGCCACGGCGCGTTGGTGGCCGAGCTTGCTGACTTTTCTTGCCGTCATGCTGGCCTGGATCTTTTTCCGCGCGCCCGACGTGGCCACGGCCTGGGACATCACGGGCGCGCTGGTGGGCGCGAACGGCGTGAGCCTACCGCGTGGCCTGGCCAGCCACGCGGCCAGCCTGGCGCAGTGGGGCATGCATCCGGCGTTCGACGGCATCCGCTGGATCGAACTGGTGGGCCCGGGCTTGCCCGTGTTGCTGGGCGCCATGCTGCTGGCTTTCCGGGCGCCAAACACGCAAGAAATATTCTTTCTCTACGAGCCTGCCATTGAAAGAATCTTTCAACCGGCTGGGCGCTGGGCCTTCAGTTGGCGGCCCACCTCGCGCTGGAGCCTGGGCTTTGCCGCGCTGTTCATCGCCTGCATTTTTGGCATGAACCGGGTTACCGAATTTCTCTACTTTCAATTCTGACCATGGATACCAACGCCCGCCGCTATCTCGCCGTCTTCCTTGCCTGCGCGCTGGGCGCGCTGGCCCTGGTCTCCGCCGTCAACTATCAGGTCGATCCGTACTTGCTGCACCAGTGGGACAGCCCGCTGGTGCAGCGATTGCGCCCGACCAACGAAAAACTCAGCGTGTGGGGCAAGACGTACGCCGTGGCGCGTTACCGGCCCGCCGTCGTGTACATCGGCAATTCGCGCACGGAAATGGGCTTGCCTGCAAGCAGCATGCGTACCTTGTTCGATGGCAAGAGCGTCTTCAACAGCGCCGTCTCGGGCGCTTCGATCGGCGACGCCATCCGCCTGGCCGAACACGCGGCCCGGGTCAGCCATGTCGACACCCTCGTGTGGGGCATCGACGCGCCTTCGTTTTCCCTGGAGCTGGGCTCGGCCGGCGTGGAGCCGGGCTTGACGGATGACGGCCCCGCATTTTTCGCGCGGCGCGCCTTGCTCAACCTCAAGCGCGGCCTGACGGTGGACATGACCCACGACAGCTGGCGCATCCTCAGCGGCACTTATGACGGCGTGTGCCTGTCCAGCCTGGCCTTGCACGGCCAGCGCGACGAGTCCTGCATCACCAGCCGCAACCATGGCTGGGCCGGCACGGCGCGCGCCTTCAAGCCGCGCCTGCAGGAGTTCGGCGATGGCGCCGGCCCCACCGAAGCGGCGCTGCATGCCTTCGATGCGAGCGTCGGGAAGCTGTGCCGTGGCGGCACGCGCTTGCGCCTGTACATCAATCCCACGCACGCGCTCACGCTCGACGCCCTGTACTGGCGCGGCAAGTGGGACGCCATGGAAGCATGGCAGCGCGACTTGGCGCAGATGGCCGGGCGCTACCGCAGCCAGGGCTGCGACGTGCGCGTGTATGATTTTTCCGGTTTCAACAGCATCACCAGCGAGGCTATCCCGCAAGTGACAGGCGCGCGCGAGATGCGCTATTACTGGGAAGCGTCGCACTACCGCGACAATGTGGGCCGCTTCATCCTGGCGCGCCTGTTCGGCGGCCCGGTGCCGCCGCCGGCGGACTTCGGCGCCGAGCTGACGGAAACCGGCATCGCGGCCCACCAGGCGGCCATGCGCGCCGCGCGCGAGCGCTATCACGCGCGGCACGCCGAGGAAACGGCGTATCTGCGCCACGTGCTGACCTTGCCGCGCGAACCCAAATAGGCGGCCAGGGACGCCAGGCGTACACCGTGGGGCAGGGCGCTTGCGCTATGATGGTGTTTTGCCATACAGCAAGTTCCAGGACGCCCCATGAAAATCGCCTTCTTTGCCAGCCAACCCTACGACCGCCGTTTCTTCGACGAAGCCTTGCCGTCCCAGCCCGACGCCACCGGCATCGAACTGGTCTACCACAGCGCTTTGCTGAGCCAGGAAACCGTGGTCCTGGCGCAAGGCGCCGACGCCGTCTGCGTCTTCGTCAACGACGTGCTCGACGCACCCGTGCTGGAAGCCCTGCACGGTTACGGCGTGCGCGCCATCCTGCTGCGCTGCGCCGGCTACAACAACCTCGACCTGGAAGCGGCCAAGCGCCTGGGCCTGTTTGTCGCCCGCGTGCCCGCGTATTCGCCGGAAGCCGTGGCCGAATACACCCTGGCCCTCGTGCAAACGCTGAACCGCCACACGCACCGCGCCTACGCCCGCGTGCGCGAAGGCAATTTCTCGCTCGATGGCTTGCTGGGCGCCACCTTGCACGGCAAAACGGTCGGCATCGTCGGCACGGGCAAGATTGGCCTGGCCACGGCGCGCATCTTCAAAGGCTTTGGCTGCACGGTGCTGGGTCACGACCCGTATCCGGCGCCCGCGTTCGGGGACCTGGGCACGATGGTGGAATTGCCGCGGCTGCTGGCCGAGTCCGACATCGTCTCGCTGCATTGCCCCTTGATGGACAGCACGCGCCACATGATCAGCGAAGCAACCTTGCCGCTGATGAAGAAGGGCGCCATGCTGGTGAACACCTCGCGCGGCGGCCTGATCGACACGGGCGCCGTCATCGAGGCGCTCAAATCGCGCCAGCTCGGTTCCCTGGCCATCGACGTCTACGAGCAGGAAAGCAATCTGTTCTTCCAGGACCGTTCGTCCGACATCATCGACGACGACATCTTCCAGCGCCTGATGACCTTCCCGAACGTGCTGGTGACGGGCCATCAGGGTTTCTTCACGATGGAAGCGCTGCGCGAGATCGCCGCCATCACGTATCACAACCTGGCGTGCTTCCGTGAAGGCAAGGCGTGTGAAAACAGCGTCTTAAGCAGCTGACGCCGGTTTTTTAGGCTTGGGCGGCGGCTTGGGTTTTGGCAGCGGCAAGGCGTCGGCCGTGCGCCGCGCCAGCTGGCTGAGCCAGTCGCGCTCGTCCCACAGCCCGCCATCGATGCGGAAATACGGCTTGGCTTGCGGATAGGGCGGCGCTTCCTGCAGCGAGCCTTGTGTACTGATCCAGGCGCGTCCCGCGTCCGTCGGCTTGATGAACAGCTGGTCGTCGGCGACGATGGCGAACATCTTGCCGTCGCAATACAAACCATATTCCCCAAACATTTTCTTCGCGCTGATGCTGCCCGCGCCCGCCATCTGGTCGAGCAAAAAATCCACCGTGCCTTGCTGTGATGCCATGTCGTCCTCCGTGTGAAGGAATAGTGTAGCGCACTGGCAAGGATTCTCCGGCAAGGCTACACTACGGCCATTGATTTTTATACATGACGTATTTGCACATGACACCCGAGCATATTATTCACCGCGGCATCCGCATTACCACCCTGGCCGCCAGCGACGCCATCGAAACCCATTGCGCACCGGGCCACACGGCCATCCGCCAGCAGGCTGACGGCTGGTGGCTGTATTTTGTCGACGAAGATGGCAAGGTCGACGGCTACGACAGCCCGTTCGCCAGCCATGCCGAAGCGCTGTGGGCGGCCAAGGCCGCCGCCGAGTTCAGCGCGCAATGAAGGCCAGTCCATGGGCCTTCCTGGGCTTGCCGCAAGCGCCCGTGCCGGAAGCGGAAAGCGCGGACTACGGCGCTTGCCGCACAGAACTGCATGGCAAGCGCCTGGTCCTGCGCGTGGCGAAAATCACGCCGACAAAAACCGGCCAGTTCGTCACCGTCTGGAAGCGCCCCCATCCCGATGCCGACATCGCGCCGCTGGACGAAGCGGATCCTGTTGATGTCGTCATCATCTCCGTCAGCGATGAGGTACAACACGGTTTTTTCATTTTCCCGCGCAGCGTGCTGGTCGAACGGGGCGTGATGTCGCGCTCCGGCCAGGGCGGCAAACGGGCGCTGCGCGTGTATCCACCCTGGTGCGCGCCGGAATCGGTCCAGGCTTTGCGTACGCAGCGCTGGCAGAGTGCCTGTTTTGTGGCGGCGGGAGATCAACGAAGGCTGGAACAACTGTTCGGGCAGTGATTGTCGGTGGTAGCACAAGTTCCGTAGTGCAGGTTCAAGCCGGTGGTGTAGTTGCAGGCGATAATTGGCTGCTGCACTTGAACCCCTCGGTCCTTTACTCTCCGGGCCCGCTGGCTCAGCTACAAGTTAGGTTGCGATATGGAGTATTCATTTTCACGCTTGACAATTGCGGCCAGTTTGGCTTGTTTAATCATGGGTGCGGCCGCTCTTCAACAGATGCGCCTTGGTCGCCCCATCGCTAAAGTAAAATACTCTCTGCTTAAATTGGCGGTGTTGGTCTGGCTGGTGAGCGGGCTATTTGTCGGAACATTCTATAGTCACGGATTCGATGTGGCGTGGTACATTTTTGGTGCCGCCGTTAGTTTGGCCGGATGTATCGTCGCAGGCATTGCGGTGCTTGCCTGGGCGGTTTTCACAAGACGCAAGCAGGACAGATAGTAGACTGTATGAAGTGACGAATTTCGTTGCCGACCGATATTTGCTTCCCGCTGCGGATGCAATCGGTCACGCCAGCAAAGGCGGAACGCAACGCATCCGGGAAAATGACCTCCCATGGCCGATATCTGACGGCCTGTCGCAATCCCGCATGGCGGCAGGGTGCGCTGACGTATCGTCAACTTTTCCTTCCTGGCATCCGTCAACCACCATTGAAAGAAGCGTTCATGCGAGTTCATCCCCTGGCATTCATCGTGACCCTGTTGTTCGCAAGTAGTGCCCAGGCGGACGCATTGGACGACATCATCAACGCCGAAATGACGATGCGGCAAATCCCCGGCCTGTCGCTTGCCATCATCGAGAATGGCAAGATTGTTAGGGCGCAAGGATACGGTGTCACGGAAAAGGGCGGCAAGACGCCGGTCAGCCCGCACACACTGTTCCAGGCCGGTTCGGTCAGCAAACCGGTGGCCGCACTGGGGGCGTTGCATCTGGTCGAGCTAGGCAAGCTTGCGCTTGACGATGACGTCAACACCAGGCTGCGCACGTGGAAACTGCCGCACAACGCCTTGTTGGCCGAACAGAAGGTGACCCTGCGCAGGCTGCTCAGCCACAACGCGGGACTGACCGTGCACGGCTTTCCCGGCTACGCCAGCAATGCGCCAGTACCCAGCGTGGTCCAGGTGCTCGACGGCGAGAAGCCCGCGAATACCGCAGCCATTCGCGTTGACATCGTTCCAGGCAGCAAGGTGCGTTACTCGGGTGGCGGCTATACCGTCATGCAACAAATGGTGGCCGACGTGAGCGGCCAGGCGTTTCCCGACTACATGCGCGACGCCGTCCTCAATCCCTTGGGCATGAACGAGAGCTCGTATTTGCAACCGCCGCCAGCCGAGCGCGCGCGCCTGAATGCCAGCGGCCACCTTGCCGACCGCAGCCTGGTCGCGGGACGCTGGCATGTGTACCCTGAAATGGCGGCGGCCGGCTTATGGACCAACGCGTCGGACCTGGCGCGCTTCGCCATCGGGGTACAGCAGTCCCTGGCTGGCACGTCCAACCCCGTCATCTCGGCAGCCTTGGCCCGGCAGATGCTGAGCCCGCAAAAAGAGAACGCGGGCCTGGGCGTCTTCCTTCACGGCAGCGGCAGCGCGCAACGCTTCTCGCACGGCGGGCGTGACGAAGGCTTCGATACCTTGCTGACGGCATTTTCCGGCACAGGCCAGGGTGTCGTGATCATGATTAACGCAAATGACAATTCCCGCATGATGGACCGCCTGACGGCCGCCATCGGCCGCGCCTATCACTGGCCAGAAGCCGATTACGACGTGTTGCTCAAGCAACCCGCCATCAACATCGATGCCAAGGAACTCATCCGCTACACGGGCCGCTACGAGTTGGCGAACAATACGATGGGAACCTTCGATATGCAGGGTGGTCAGCTACGCAGCATTTTCGATGGCTTGCCCGACGAAACTTTCGTGCCTGTCGGCCGGCATCGCTTCCATTCGACGTCGCGCAATTGCGAACTGGCGTTCGTCGTCGATGCGCAGGCAGAGGTGACAGGCGTCGTCGTGACGACCAAAGACAAAGCCAACACGGCGCCGCGCATCGGCCCGCTGCTGCACACATTGGCAGCACGCACCGACCCCAAGCCTGCGCGCACCCGGAATGTGCAGGCTGTGCTGTCCGACATTGGGCGTGGCGGCAGCGCCCTGGCCAACTCGGATTTTGCCACGCCCGGCATCAAGAACAATTTTGGCACACAGGCTATTGGCGAACTGGTCAATGTCAAGTCGCTGACTTTTTTGCACGAGCAAGCTGTCGCTGGCCGCGAGATCGAACGGCATGGCAGCAAGGTGGACAGCGTCCTTGCCTTCCACGTGAGCGGCATCAAGCCGGAGCGAAAATTGTTGGTTTACCTGACCGCGGACGGTTTGCTGACCGACTTCGATCTGGTGGACGACTGAACGCCCGGCGTGGCTAGCCTTCATTCTTTTGCGCGCCTGGATCCGCATTCACTGACAGGCCAGTACTTGTCAGGTGATCAATCTTGTAGAATTTTTTGTTCATTGGAAATAATAAATCAAACCAGAATCTCCATATTGAAAGAAAAACGATGCTGTCACTGACAATATCTGCACTTTCTTTTTTGTTGATGACATCCACATTCGTGACTGCCCAAGTTGGCGATCATTCACATGCGGAAAAGATAGATGATTATTCCGCCAAGATCGACAGCTTGGTCAAATCAACAAGCCCAAGAAGTTTTAATGGCGTCATTCTCATCACGAAGAATGGCAAGGAGAAATACGCAAAAGCCTTTGGTTATTCTGATGTTGAAAATAAAACACGGTTGAGGCTGGAAGATAATTTCCGAATCATGTCGAATAGCAAGCAAATTACGGCTGTGTTGATTTTGAGGGAAGTTGAAAAAGGCACGATAGACTTGCAAAGTCCCGTTAGAAGATATTTACCCGATTTGCCGCAGGCCTGGGCCGACGAGGTGACGGTGCATCAACTGCTCAACTTTTCAGCAGGAATCACGGAAATCGACAAGCCACTCAGCTTCAAGCCCGGAACGGACTTTCTGTATGGCGTTACGACTTATTCAATGCTGAGCAATATTTTTGAAAAAGTCAGCGGAAAAATGTATGTTGATGCAGCGCATGAGCTGTTCAGAGAGCTGGGGATGGTGAGTAGTTTCTGCTATGAGGAAAACAAGAATAATAACGTCATCAATGGATATGTCAATACGAAAAATGTATTCGCACTGAAGGAACATCCTGTTCAGGGAAAAGGCTGGACAAGCTTCATCCCGGCAGGGGGAATTGTTTCAAATGTGAAGGACTTGAATATCTGGGATGAAAAACTTCATAAGGGGAAGATTTTGAAGGCCGAAACCTATAAGCTGATGACGAATTATTCCATATCCAGCCAGCACGTGGCTTTCGGTGACAGAGAAATCGGTTATGGTTACGGTGTTTATGTGAGTGACAAGGATACGGTCAAGTATATAGGCCACTCCGGGAAGGGCTTGGGCTTTGCCTCGATCAAAGTCTATTTCCCTGAAAAAGATGTTGATGTCATTGTTTTGGAAAATCAGTTTAGCGAAGATAGTGGCGTTCATTACCATTTCGAAATAAAAGTAAGGGAAATAGTAATGAACAGCAGCCTTTTGAAATAGCTGAACCTCCGCGCATCAGCCGTCTTGCAAGGTGCTGGCTGTGATCCTGCAATCACGCTCGGCCGAAGAATGCGCTTGAAGGCCATACGCTAACGCGAAGCTCCCTTGGCCGTTTTGACTTCCACCATGCTGCCAGCGTTGTCACACGTTACAGCGGCGCATATGCCGGCGACAGTGGCAGGCTCGAGTGCCAGTGCAAGTGCCAGTTCCGCGCCGTCATGCGCCAATGGGAGAATAAAAGCGGCATCGGCTTTATATTGCATGTTTTCCTTGTTTTGCCTTGTAAGTTGGGTGCAATTAAAAATACAATACAAGAAAATTACCAAGGGAAAATATGGGTATCAAATATCGCGTCGATGAAGACCTCGCATTCCTGGAGTATTGCAAGGAAGAGGATTTGCGTATTTTGGCTGGCTATCTCACGCACGACAAAGATCAGTCGGCTCGCATGGCCAGCGAACTTCTTGCAGATGATAACTTCAAGAAGTTTGCTGGAAAGACGGACCAGTACCAGCAATGCTGGCAGTTGATTGCCGGCGAGCTTCAGCATTTCGGCGGCGACACTATCGTCAACCTGTTTCGTGGCGATGGCGTGCTGTACAAGGAGATTTTGTCGGACGTGTGCGATAACCAGAAAGTCAAAACGGAAAAAAACAGTTCCGCCTATGCGATGGAAAACAAGCTGCTGGAGAAATTCATCGGCGATGCCTGGGAAAAGCTCGGTGCGGAACAACGCGCTTCGCTGCTGAAGGAATTTGATATCGGCTACAACTCACGCGATGGGGACGGATTGGCCTTGCTGAAAGCGGCCTTGTTGAGTGGCATCGGTTCCCTGCAAATATCTTCGCTGATCGCCAGATCCGCTGCAAGCATGTTCGCGGGACGGGCGCTTGGCGTCATTGCGACAGGTGGTCTGGGCAGAAGCCTGGCCGTGTTTGCCGGCCCCGTCGGATTGGCCGTGTCGGCCGCGCTCACCGTGCCCGCAATCAGCGGCGCCGCTTATCGTGTAACGATTCCTGCCGTCATTCAAATCGCTTATATGCGCCGGGAATGTGAAGCACGTGAATTTTTCTAAGGAAGTATAAATGCTGCAAGAAACAATATGGATCATCGACCAGGCAAAATTGAAGCCAGTGTTGATACAAGCGATGGCGGAAGGCAAGGCAGCCATACATGACGGCGTGGCATACTGGGCCGAGGGCAGCGGCGGGTCTGGCATCATCCAGCATCTTCCATTCAAGGAAAGTGCGGCCAAGAGCGTGGAAGAAGCGCTGAAAATGGCGCAGGCGACGACGGTGATCGCCGCGGCCGTGTCGACCGGCATTATTCTTGCCGCGATCGTGGTGCAGACAAAATATTTGGCAAAGAAACTGGATAAAATCCAGGCCACTGTCGATGTCATTGCGCAAGATGTGCGCTCGCAGCACATTGTATTTTACATGGGTAAGATCAGTGAATATGTGGGACTGGTGGAGGCAGCGCGAACCTTGTTGCAGGATCGTAGCCTGGCATCGGAAATACGCGAGCTTGCCATTCCGCTGTTGACCAGCATGGCGGCGAAACGCAATGAAATCCTGTCCTTTATCGATAATATTCTTGCCATGGCGAAGTCGTCCAATGACGTGACCCAGACGCATTTAGCGTCGATCACCAATTTCGCCCAATTAATGCTCGACATGATGCCTGCGGGAATTCATATCGAATACCTGCTTTGCGCGCGTATTGGCAAACTGCGGCTTGCAGAACATATCCTGCTCGATGGTGCGGGGCGATTCAACGATGGTTTGCAAGTTTTCCGTCAGTTCATGAATGAGTTACACCGCGAAGTGATACGCGGCGTCGCCGGAGCGCGCAGCGAGGTTTATCGCTCGCTTGAAGCAAATGCGAGGCAGCTTTTCCAATCCGAGCACGGGAAAATTCTGCTGTCGCTGCCGGCGGGCCGCGCTGCCAGCTAACTACGGGCTGCCCGCCTGCGTCACTGCGCTCACCACATAGCGGTATTTCCCCGACGCCTCCGCCGCGATCTCGTCGACCTCATCGATGGCGATGTCCACGTGCGCGCCCAGCCTGGCCTGGAAGCCGGTGACGATGGCCGTGCGCGTGGCGGCGTCCAGGCGCGGCAGGCAGACCAGCAGCACGCGCGTGCGCAGCAGGCTTTCCTGGATGATTTTAAAACTGCGCACCTGCGGCAGTTCGCGCACGATGTAGACGAGGGCCAGGCCGTGCATGACGGTGCCATCGACGGCCGTGAGGAAATCCGTGCTGCGCCCTTCGATTTTCTGCAGCAGGGGCAAGCCGCGGCCGCAGGCGCACGGCTCGGTGCCCAGCGCGCCCACGTCGCCCGTGGCGTAGCGGATGAAGGGGTAGTCTTGCGTGGCCAGGTGGGTGACGACGATGTCGCCCGTGGCCCCTGGCGGCAGCGGCTGGCCCTGGCCATCGACGATTTCCACGATGATGTCTTCGGCCGTGATGTGCATGCCGCCTTCCGGGCATTCGTGGGCGATGAAGCCCGCGTCGCGCCCGCCGTAGCCGTTGGCCACGGGGCAGCCGAAGGCGGCGGCGATTTGCGCGCGCTGCTCGTCGTACAGGCGTTCGGCCGTGACAAACGCCACTTTCACGCCCAGGCCGTCGAGCGGCAGGTCGCGCGCGCTGGCGTGGCTGGCGATGCGGCACAGGGCGGACGGGTAACCGAACAGCATGCGTGGACGCCAGCTGCGCAATTGCCTGACATAACCATCGAGCCGGTCGGGCGACATGGCAAACGCGGGCAGCAAGGTCGTGCGCAGCAGCGCGTCGCGCAGGCGGCGCACGCGGTCTTGCGCGTGCAGTTCGATGGGCGAGCCCCACAGCACGGCTTCGCGGTCGCCGATGTCGACGCCCCACCAGCGCGTGGCGCGCCACTTGGCGGCGATGTCATGGCTGACCCTGCGCCTGCCAAGAAAAAATTGCAGCGGTTCGCCGCTGGAGCCGCCTGTGGCGAAGGGGCGCAAACCCACGGCGCGCGATGATTTGAAACTGTCGCGCGCGCTGGCGATATCAACCTTCCTCAGCAGCGGCAGGCGCGACAAGTCGGCCAGTTGCCGCACCTGTTCCGGATCGAAACCGCTGCGGGCGAACAGGGCGCGGTAATACGGCACGTGCTCGGCCGCATGGCGCAGCAGCGCGCGCAGGCGGGCCAGCTGCCATTCCTGCAGCTGCTGCGCGCTCCACCATTGCGAGCGTTCCAGCCGGCGCAGCAGGCGCGCGCTGCGGTGGCCTTTGATCCATTCATGCAGCGGAAACAGCCAGCGGGCGACGCAGCGCGTGTAGGCGCCAGGACGGGGCGCGGCGCGGATGCGGCGGTAGTGGGCGGCCAGCCTGGGCGCGATATCGGCCCAGCCAAAGGTGGCGGCGTGCGCCAGGCCCGCGTCGACCAGCGCTTGGGCGCGCGGCGGGTCGCGCAGCAGCGCCAGGATGGCCTGCGCCATGGCGGCCGGATCACCGGGCGGTACCAGCAGCGCCGTCACGCCGTCTTGCAGCAGGGCGGGGATGCCGCCCACGTTGGTGCTGACGACGGGCACGCCGCAGGCCAGCGCCTCGAGCACGGAATTGGGCATGTTGTCGGCCAGGCTGGGGTTGAGGACGACGTCGCTGGCCTGGTACAGCGCGGGCATGGCGGCGTTGTCGACGGGGCCGGCGAAGCGCACGGCGTCCAGAACGCCGAGCGACCTGGCCAGGCGCGCCAGCGCCGCGCGCTGCGGCCCGCCGCCGGCCAGCACCAGGCGCGCCGCGGGAAAAGCCTCGCGCACGATGGCAAAGGCGCGCACGGCGCTGGCGTTGTCGTACAGCGCTTCCAGGTGGCGCGCCACGAGAATGCAGGGGCCATCGGCCACTGGCGCGCGCGGCGCGGCGGATGTGGCGCGCGTAAAGCGCTGCAAGTCCAGCACGTTCGGCACGATATGCGCCGTATGCCCATATTGTTCGAAGACGCCGGCCAGGTAGGCCGACGGCACGACGATGGCGCTGGCGCGGCGCAGGCTGAACGCCACCAGGCGCGGCGCGCGGGCGAAAAAAACGGCCGCTTCGCCACCCCGGTAATTGAGCAGGGCCGGCTTGCCTTTCAGGCTGGCGATCCACAGCGCGGGCGCGGCCTGCAGATGCCAGGACCAGCCGGAATTGGCCATGATGTGGAACAGGTCGACGGTATTGGCCGCGCGCCACAGGCGCCACAGGTGCACGGGCAGGCGTAGCGCCGCACGCAGGTAGCGGATGCGCGCCAGCCATGGGGGCAGATGCGGCCCGTTGACGGCCAGCAGCTGTACATGCGCGCCATCTTCGCGCAGCTTGCGCGCCAGTTGCGCCGTCTGATTCGCCATGCCGCCGGCCGGCGGCGGCAGTGGGCCGACCAGCGCGACGCGCAGGCCCGCGAAGATCATGGCGCGACTCCTGCCAGTTCCTCCGCCATGCGCACCGCCGTCACGCGCGCATACACGGGCGCATAGCGGCTCACGCTGGCGTTCCAGCTGCGCTCCGTCTCGACGAAGGCGCGCGCCTGACGCCGCAGCGCCGGCCAGCTGGCGGGTGCCAGCAGCAGCGACAAGATGGCCTGCGCCAGCGCCCCGGCGTCGCCGGCGCGAAACAGCATGCCCGTCTTGCCATGCTCGACCAGTTCGCGGTGGCCGCCCACGTCGGACGCCACCACGAGGCGGCCTTGCGCCATCGCCTCCAACGGTTTCAAGGGCGTCACCAGTTCCGTCAGGCGCATCGGCAGGCGCGGATACACGCAGATGTCGACCAGCTGATAATACGCGGCCACCTGCGCATGCGGCACCCGGCCCGCGAAGACCACGGCGTGGTCTATGCCCAGCTGCGCCGCCAGCGCCCACAGCGCCGCCTCCTGCGGACCGCCGCCGGCCAGCAGCAGCCGCAATGCCGGCTGCGCCGCCAGCAGGCGCGGCATGGCGCGCAGCAGCAGGGCCAGTCCCTCGTAGGCGTAAAACGAGCCGATGAAGCCGATGACCAGGTGTCCGTGCAAGCCCAGTTTGCGCGCCAGCCACAAGTCGTCGGGCGCCGTGACGCTGAAGGCTCCCGCATCGACGGCGTTTGGAATCACGGTGATTTTATGTGCCGGCACGCCGCGCGCGCACAGCTCGCGTCGCAAGCCGTCGCAGATGGTGGTGACGGCATCGGCGCGGCGCAGCGCGTAGGTTTCCAGCGCGCGCGTGAGCCGGTAGCGCAGGCCGTCGGGCCGGCTGCTGCCATGGTCGGCGGCCGCGTCTTCCCAGAAGGCGCGCACTTCATACACGACGGGAATGCCCAGCGCGCGGCCCGCGTTGAGGGCGGCGATGGCGTTCAGCGCCGGCGAATGCGCATGCAGGATGTCGGGTTTGATCCGTTGCGCCAGCCGGCGCAGGCGCACGGCCAGGCCGACGATGACGGCCACCTGCCGCAGCACGGGCAGGCGCGTCCACCAGCGCGCACTGGGCGCCGTGCGGTAGAAATGCCAGCCGTCGACCAGCTGCTGCGCGCCGTCGGCCGGCCCCTGCTTGGCACTGGTGAGCTGCGTCGTGTGCCAGCCCATCGCGCGCTGCTGCCGCAGGATGGCCAGGGTGCGAAACGTGTAGCCGCTGTGCAGGGGCAGCGAATGGTCGAGGATGTGCAGGATGCGCATGGATTTACTCCACCGCCACGGCGGGCGCCGGCGCCGGCGTTTTTTGTCCGCCCGCCGGCAGCACCTGGCGCAAAAAGGCCTCGAACATCAGCAGCGACCAGAGGGGCGCGCTGTAGTCGCGCCGGCCGCTCGCATGTTGCTCGAGCAGCAGGCGCACGTAGTCCATGTCGAACAGGCCGCACTGCGCCAGCGTGGGACCGAGCAGCCGCTGTTGCAGGCGCTGGCGCAGCGGGCCGCGCAGCCAGTCGGCCAGCGGCACGGAAAAGCCCATCTTCTGGCGGTACAGCAGGGTATCGGGCAGCAGCGGGCGCAGGGCTTTCTTCAGCAAATACTTGCCTACACCGCGCCGCAGCTTGAAGTGCGGCGGCAGGCCCGACATCCACGCCACCAGTTCATGGTCGAGCAGGGGCGAGCGCACTTCCAGCGCGTGCGCCATGCTGGCCCGGTCGACTTTCGTCAGGATGTCGCCGGGCAGATAGGTTTTCAGGTCCAGGTACTGCACCTGCGACAGGGGATCTTGCGCGGGACTGGCCAGCGCGTGGCGGCGCAGCACCTCGACGGCGCGGTAGCCCTGCAGGCTGCGCCGCAGCTCGGGGCTGAACAGGCGTGCGCGCATGGCGTCGCCCAGCAGGCTGACGCCGTGAAAATACGCGTCCGTGGTGTCGCGCGCCAGGCCTTCGAAGGTGGTCTTGGCGCGCAGGAAGCGCGGCGCCCAGTCGGCCTTCGGGTACAGCCGCCCCAGGGTGCCGAACAGCGACTGGCGCAAGCCGGCCGGCAGCAGCGGATCCATCGCCTTGCGGACCTTTTCTTCGCGCGTGTGCAGGCGGTAGCGCCGGTAGCCGGCCAGGCTTTCATCGCCGCCGTCGCCCGACAGGGCCACCGTGACCCGCTGGCGCGCCAGTTGGCAGACTCTGTACGTGGGCATGGCGGAACTGTCGGCGAACGGTTCGTCGTACAGGTTGGCCAGCAGGTCGATCAGTTCGAAGTCGTCCTGTTCCACCTGGCGCGCGTGGTGCGCCGTGCCATAGCGGCGCGCCACCAGGTCGGCGTAGCGCGCTTCGTTGTAGGCCGGGTCGCCGAACGAAATCGAACACGTGTTGACGGGCGTGGCGCTGGCCCCGGCCATCAGCGCCACGACGGCGCTTGAATCGACGCCGCCGGACAGGAATGCCCCGAGCGGCACTTCGGCCACCATGCGGATGCGCACGGCTTCGCGCAGGCGCGCCAGCAACTCGTCGGCCGCCTGCGCCTCGCTGGCGGGCGGATTCGGCGTGAACGGGATGTCCCAGTACGCTTGCGGCGCGGGCAGCGGCTGGCCGGCGCGTATCGACAGGGTATGCCCGGGCGGCAACTTGCGCGCGTGCTGGAAAATGCTGCGCGGCTCGGGCACGTAGCCATAGGCGAAATACTCTTCCACGGCCAGCGGGTCGAGCGCGCGCGGCATGGCCGGATGGGCGAGCAGGGCTTTGAGTTCGGAGCCGAACAGCAGGGTGCCGTCCTGCGCCTCGCCGTAATAAAGCGGTTTGACACCCAGGCGGTCGCGCGCCAGGAACAGCAGGTGGCGGCGGCGGTCCCACAGGGCGAAGGCGAACATGCCGCGCAGGCGCTGCACGCATTGCTCGCCCCACTGTTCCCAGGCGTGGACGATGACTTCCGTGTCGCTGCTGGTGCGGAATTGATGGCCGAACTGGCGCAGCTCCGCCATCAGGCTGCGATAGTTATAGATTTCGCCATTGAAGACGATGGCGATGCTGCGGTCGGCGTTGAACAGCGGCTGCTGGCCGCTGGCCAGGTCGATCACGGACAGGCGCCGGTGCGCCAGACCGAGGCCCGGCTCGCGGTGCAAGCCGCCTTCGTCCGGCCCACGGTGGCGCAGGCTGTGGTTCATGCGCGCCAGCAGCAGCACGTCGATGTCGCGCTGGCCCTGCAAATCAAAGATGCCGCTGATGCCGCACATGGGGGGCCTTTCAGGGAATGGTGGACAGGGGAGACGGCTGGCGCGCGCCCGTCAGGCGGTCGTACACGGCCAGGTAGGCGCCGGCCATGGCGGGCAGACTGTGCTCGGCCAGCACCTGGCGCCGCCCGCGCGCGCCGTGGCGCGGGCCCAGTTCGGGCATGCTGTAGTAGTCGAGCATGGCGTCGGCCAGCATCTCGGGCGAGCCGGGCGGCACCAGCGTGCCGCTCCAGCCCGACTGCACCAGTTCCGCGTTGCCGCCCACCTGCGTGGCAACGATGGGCAGGCCCGTCGCCATCGCTTCGAGGATGGTGTTCGAGCTGCCTTCGGCCAGCGAGGGCAGCACGAACAGGTCCATGGCACGCAGCAGTTGCGCCACGTCGTCGCGCGCGCCGGGCAGCCAGGCAAGGTGCGCCACGCCGGCTTGCTGCAGCAGGTCCAGGCAAGTCTGGCGGCACGGCCCGTCGCCGACGATGATCAGGCGCAGGCGCGCGCGGGCGCCCGGCTGCGCCAGCAACAGCAAAAAGGCGTGCACCAGCGAGGCGTGATCCTTGACGGTCGCCATGCGGCCCACGCTGCCGATGACGAAGGCGCCGTTGCACAGGAAACCGGGCGGGCCCACGGCGGCCGGCGGCCCCAGGCGCGGGTGAAACTGCACGCTGTCGACGCCGTTGCCGATGTGCGACACCTGCGTGGGCGCCGCGCCGATGGCGTCCACCAGCCATAGCCCCAGGTCGGCGCTGACGGCGATGAAATGCTGCACCAGCGGCAGCATGCATTTGCGCAGCAGCCGGTATTTGCGGCGGGTGCCGTGCAAGTCGCTCATGTCGCGCCCGTGTTCGCCATGCACGCGCAGGCGCACGCCGGCCAGGCAGGCCAGAAGCTGCGCTTCAAGGCAGCCCAGGTTGCGCGTGTGCACGAGTGCCGGCTGCAAGCGTTTCAGCACGCGGTACAGGTGCAGATAGTGGCGCCAGTCCTTGCCTTCGCGTTTGTCCAGGCTGATGATGTCGACACCCGGGGTGGTCAGGCGCAGGCGAAACGCGGTGGCGTTCTTCATGCAGACGATGGCGTGGCGGTAGCGTTCCGGCGGCAAATGGTTGATCAGGTTGACCAGACCGTTTTCCAGCCCGCCCACGTCGAGCTGGTGGATCACATGCACGATCAGCGGGGCCGTGCTGGCCGCCCCCGTGCCGACGGTATCGAAGTCAAGGGCCATGCGGCAACTCCTGCAAGCGTTGTTCGATGACGGGCAGCGCCGCCCGCATAAAGGCTTGCAGCTGCGCGCGCGGCGGCGGCGCCAGCTCGTCGTAGGCGGCAAAGACGATGATGTCGGCGCCATCCTGGCGCCTGCCCAGCAGCTTGGCTTGCGCCAGCAGCAGTTTTACCAGCACGGGCCTGGCCGTGAAGACACCACCCTGGCGATACACGCGCCACAGCAGCAGGCGTTCGCTGCCGTGGGCCAGCACGCTTTCGCGCACCCCAATCTGGCCGCCGGACAGGTTGACGTGCCGCTCGCCCTGCGCCAATGGCATCCAGCGCGCGCCGTAGGGCGAGGCCTGGTGCGTCAGCAGTTCGGCATCGCGCGCCTGGCGCGCATACCAGTGCAGTTGCAGTCCCACGGGCGCGCCGTCGCCGTCCTGGCGCACATACATGGCGGCAAACCGCGCGGGCGTGCCCGCATACGGCGCCTGCCAGGCAGGAGGAACAGCGGGCAGGCGATGCCAGGCGGGCGGATCGGGCAGTGCCAGCACAACGGCGGGCAGCTTGGGAGCATCATCGCGGTGGCTGGCCAGCGCCAATACCGGCCACACGGCCGCCAGCAGCAGGCAGGCGACGCTGGCGCGCACGGCGGCGCGCGGGGTGGCCGCGCCAGCGCTCAGGCGTGTGGGCCGAGCCGGCGGCACGGCGCGCGCCGGCGGCAGTTCGCGCCAGCGCGCAGCCAGCCAGAACAGCAGCAACGCCACCAGGCCGAAGAACAGCCAGCCATAGATCAGGTGGTCGATGCCCACGGCCAGGCGCATGTCGCTCAGGTGGCCCAGCATCACGATCAGGTAGGCGCGCACGCCATTGGCGAGGATGGGGACGAGCAGGGCGGCGGCCATGACGGCCAGGCGCCGCCGCGCGCTGTGGAAGTTGACATGGGCGTACAGGGCGCCCAGGGCCAGCGCGGCGATCAGGTAGCGCAAGCCGCTGCACGCTTCCACCACCGACCAGTTGCCGGTGGGCAGAGAAAAATTGCTGCCATCGCGAAACACGGGCACGCCCGTCCATTGCAGCGCGGTGACGGTGAAGGCGGCCGTGAAGTCGATCAGCGGGTCCAGGAAGACTTCGCCAAACGGCACGGCGAGAAACAGATACGCGAGCGGAAAGGCCAGCAGGCGCACGGCCGGCCGGCCGAGGATGGCCAGCACGCAGGCGGGCAGCATGGCCGTGGCCGCATATTGTTCCACCACGGGCACGTTGGCGGCGTCGGCCAGCAGCCAGGCCAGGCCCAGTACGCCCAGCAGCAGCAAGCCCGGGCGCGACGGCTGGGGCGCCAGCGCGGCCAGGCGGGCGCGCTGGCGCCAGGCCAGCCAGCAACTGATGGGCACGATCAAGAAACCGTGCGCAAAGGTTTGCGAACGGGACCACAGTTCCAGCATCGACCAGAAGGTGGCGTGGTACAGCAGCACGATGGCGGCCAGGGCCAGCAGCAGGAGCAGCAGCGCTTGCTGCTGGCCCTGGGCGTGCCCGTGCCGCCAGACGGCCGCGTCCGGCAAGCGGGCCACCGGGTCGAGTTGCACGCTCATGTGGATGGCTCCCGCACGGGCAGCAAAGGCGCGATGGCGCCGCTGGCGGCCGCATCGGTATCGGCATCCGTCTCGGCAGGCAGGCCCAGCATGGCGCCCAGGCCCCGCAGATTGCGTTCCCAGTTGTAATCCTGCAAGACCAGCTGGCGCGCCGCAGTGCCCATGGCCGCGCCGCTCCCTTCGGCTGCGCCTGCCTGGGCATGGCGCAGCACGCGCGCCGCATGGTGGATGAATTCGACGTCGTCGCGCGCCAGCAGCAGTTCCAGGCCCGGCTGGGCGGCGATGCCTTCGAGCGCCTGCGGCGTGGCCAGCACGACCTTGCCCATTGCCATCGCTTCCAGTACCTTGTTTTGCACGCCGCGGGCGATGCGCAGGGGCGCCACGACCAGCGCCGCGCCGGCCAGGTAGGGTCGGATGTCGGGCACCTTGCCCGTCACCACCACGCCAGCTATCCTTGCCAGCGCCGTCACGGCGGGCACGGGCGCGCTGCCGACGATATAAAACTGTAACTGGGGAAACTGGCGCCGCAAGGCGGGCCAGACGTGGCGCACGAACCATTGCACGGCGTCGATGTTCGGCCAGTAATCCATGGCGCCCGTAAATACCAGCACCTGCACGCCGGTCGGATAGACGGGGGGCTGGGCTGGCAGGGGCGTGAAATACGCCGTGTCGACGCCGTTATTGAAAAATCCCGTCTTGCGCCGCGCCATCGGGGCGCATTGGCGGAACAGGGCCGCTTCGGCCGGCGAGACGAAGCTGGCGGCCGTGAACTGCTGGGCGATATGGCGCTCGTACTGCAGCAGCATGTGCGCTTCGTGCCGGTACAGCTGCGACATGGGCCAGGGCTTGCTGTCGCCGTACTGGCGCCATTTGTCGGAATCGACGTCGACGAAATCGATCACGCGGTGCAGGGCGCGGCCCGCGCTGCCGTCGATGTATTGCGCCATGGGGCCGGAAAAGGCCAGCGCGTGGCGCACCTTGCCGCAGGACAGCAAGCCGTCGACCCATTGCAGCAGGCGTTCATCGCGGTAGTACTGCACGCTCATGGCCTGGCGCGACAGCAGCGCCTGCATGGCGCGCCAGCGGGCCGCGCCGCGCCGCAAGCCGATGAAGCGCGTGCTGGCGCACAGGGCGGCCACGGTTTTCGCGTGCTGCCAGTCGTCGTCATCGTCGATGAAGCAGCCCAGGTGCACGCGGAAATGCCGGCTCAGGTATTGCAACATGTGCCATGAGCGTATCTTGTCGCCCTTGTTGGGCGGATACGGCAGGCGGTGGGCAAGGAATAGCAGTTCACGCATGGTGGGTCCCGTCGCTTAGCCCAGCTGCCGCACGATGTGCGGCCCCAGCAGGTTGGCCAGCGGCAGCGGCAGGCGGCGCCAGGCGCGGATGAACAGCGCATATTTCGGATTCAGTGGGTTGACCTCAGGCAAGGCCTTGGCGCGCACGAGCTGGTAGGCGTAGGGCAGCGGCTGCGGCGCAAAGCCCCAGTTCTTCTTGAAGTCGTATGCCCCGGTCCCCAGCTTGCTGCGGCCGAAATCGAACAGGCGGTAGCCGCGCGCGCAGGCGCGGCGCATCGCTTCCCAGTACATGAAGTCGTTGGCGCCCGTGCTGCGCGCCAGCACGCTGCCGCCGCCGTAATATGGCAATACTTCATCGCGGAAATAGAACAGCAGCACGCTCGCTTGCGCCTGCTGGCCGTGGTAGACGGTGAGGATTTGGCAGGCGTCGCCAAACACCGTGCGCAGCAGGGCAAAATGGCGGCGCGCGAAGACGGGCGTGCCCAGCCGGTGCACACTGGCCGCGTAAATCGGGTAGAAACGGTTGAGGTCATAGTCGATGGCGCTGTGCAGGCCGCCCGCGATGGCCTTGCGCACGACGGCGCGCTGCTTGCGGGGAATGGCCAACAGGTTCTGCTCGGCATCGGGGAGCAAGGGGCGGCGGAAGGTCGCGTACAGGGGTTTGTGCAGCCAGGAAGGGTCTGCACTTTCTGGCACTTCGCGCCAGCGGTATTCCAGGTGCCCCACGCCGAGGCGCCGCGCCAGCGCCAGTGCCGCGCCGTCAAGCGCCTGACGCACGGCCGCGCTGCCGCCGGCGATGCCGCCGTACACGCAAAAGGGCAGCGAGACGAGGGAAGAGCCGAACAAACGGCTGCGCAGATGGGCCAGCGGCAGCACGCCGGCGATGCGCCCGTCCTGTTCCGCGTACAAGAAATAGCTGTCGTGCTTGAAACCTTGCTCCATGATGGTTTGCCAGCCGGCGCGGTGAAAGAAGGTCGCTTCCGGGCACGTGTCGACAAAGGCATCCCAGCGCGCATGCTCGTGCCCCTGCAGCGACCGCACGGCGATGGCGGCGCGGGACTGTAGCGGGTCGGGAGCAAGGCTGGCCTCGTGCATCATGTGCTTTCCAGAAAAATACGGTCCATGCGGTCCCAGGAGAAATCGCGAGTCAGGCGCCCCAGCCGCGCTTCCATGCGCCCCAGGTTCAGGTAGTGGCGAAAGCGCGTCCTGGCACTCAGGCCCGTCGGACGCGGCTGGCCGGGATCGAGTTCCCAAGGATGAAAATAGAATATGCCAGCTTGCCCGTCGCGCGAATTGATGCGTCGCAAAAGCCAGCGCGACAGTGCATACGGCATCAACCTGAAATAACCGCCGCCGCCGGCCGGCAGGTTGCGCCCGCGCAAGCGTACTGTGCTGACGGGCAATTCCAGCATGCCGTGCGCCCCCCGTGGCCGCCAGGCGAAGCGGGGGGAATCGGGCATGCCGTAGTGGTCGTGGCGGATCGGATAGATGCTGGAACTGTAGCGGTAGCCCGCCTCCTGCAGCACGTCGAAAGCCCACAGATTGGCCGCGCCGATGGAAAAGCTGGGCGCCCGGTAGCCGTGCACGGCCAGCCCCGTCAATTGTTCCAGGATGGTCTTGCTGTGGCGCACATCGTCGGCGAACTGCGCGGCCGACTGGTCGCAGGCGCGCAGGTGCGCATAGCCGTGGCTGGCCACTTCGTGCCCGGCGGCGGCCACGCGGCGCAGCATGGCCGGATAGCGCTCGGCGATCCAGCCCAGGGTGAAAAAGGTGGCGTGGATGCGCCGGCTGTCGAGCAGCAGCAGGATGCGCTCGATATTCGCCTCGACCCGGCATTCCAGGCGGGGCCAGTCGGCGCGCGCGATGTGCGGCGCAAAGGCGGACACCTGGAAGTAATCTTCCACGTCGATGGTGAGCGCGTTGCGCAGTATCAGCGGCGGCGTCATGGCGGCCCCCGGCGCGCCGCCAGCCAGGGTGCGATGACGGCGGCGATGCGCGTGGCCGCGTGGCCATCCCACAGGGGCGGAAGGCGGCCCCGCTTGCCGCCCGTGTCGAGGATGCCCCGCGCCAGCGCCAGGATGGCGGCCGGCTGCGTGCCGGCCAGGGTATTCGTGCCGTCGGTCACGGTGACGGGCCGCTCCGTATTGTCGCGCAAGGTCAGGCAAGGCACGCCCAGGGCCGTGCTTTCTTCCTGGATGCCGCCCGAATCCGTCAGCACCAGGCGCGCCTCTTGCATCAGGCCCAGCATTTCCAGGTAGCCCAGCGGCGGCAGGCGGACGATGGCATGCCGCGCCAGCAGCGGTTCCAGGCCCGCCAGACGCAGGCCGGCCAGGGTGCGCGGGTGGATGGGAAACAGCAGCGGCAGTTGCTGCGACAATTCTCCCAGCGCCCCCAGCAGCGCTTCGAGCTGCGCCGGGTCGTCCACGTTCGACGGCCGGTGCAAGGTCAAGAGTCCATACGCGGGCGGGCAGGCGTGGCCGTGGGTGCGCAGGGTGGCGGCGGGCGTTATCGCGCGCGGCAGCTGCTGCCGCAGGCTGTCGATCATGACGTTGCCCGTAAAATGGATGCGTTCGGGCGCGATGCCTTCGCGCAGCAGGTGGGCGCGCGCGCCTTCCTCGCTGGTCAGCAGCAGGCTGGATAACTGGTCGGTGAGCACGCGGTTGATTTCTTCGGGCATGCGCCGGTCGCCGCTGCGCAAGCCCGCCTCGACGTGGATCACGGGAATGTCACGCTTGGCCGCCACCAGCGCGCAAGCCAGCGTGGAATTGACGTCGCCCACCACCAGCACGGCATCGGGCGCCAGCGGCGGCTGCGCGTCGAGTACGGCGTCGAAGCGGCGCATGATCTCGGCCGTCTGCTGCGCGTGGTTGCCGGAACCGACATCGAGGCAAATGTCGGGCGGGCGCAGGTCCAGGTCCGCAAACAGCTGGCCATTCATGGCCGTGTCGTAGTGCTGGCCCGTATGCAGCAAGGTCACCCGTACGGTGGGCGCCTGGCGGGCCAGCGCGGCCAGGATGGGCGCCATCTTCATCAGGTTTGGACGCGCGGCCACCACGCACAGCAGGTGCGCCGGCGCGGCGGACGCAAGAGTAGGGTCGGACATTGCGGCCTCCTTAGAATTGCATGGTGAGCGTGGCGCTGACGCCGTTTTCGCGGTAATCGCCGCCGCGGTTGCTGGCGTGCCGCGTGTGCCGCACGTCGATGCTGGCCGTCATGTTCTGCTGCAGGATGCGCGTGTAGCCGGCCGTCACGGTGATGTTGTTGTCGTGCCGGGGCACGCTCAGCGAGCGCACGCTGGCGTAGCCGGCATTGGCGTTCAGGCTGGTGCGCGAACTGGCTTTCCAGCTCCAGCCCAGGTTGCCGCTCATCTGGCGCGTGCGGTCTTCGCTGCCAAATTCCACGCCGGGAAGCAAGCCGCTGTCGATGCCGCTGGCCGTTTGCGCCGTGCGGTCGACGGCCGTGATGCCGGCGATCATCGTGCTTTTCGCCGTGGCGCGCGCCATCGTCAGCTTCAGCTGCTTTTGCAGGAAATAGCGGTGGCTGAAGTAATTGATGGCGCCCCGTTCCGGCCCCAGGCTGTTGGCGTAGCGCAGGAAGGCATCGATGCGCAGGCGCCGGTCGCGCGCATTGGGAAAGATGCCGCGCCACAATTGATCAAGCAACTGGCCCGCGTCGCGGTCGCCCAGGCGTGAAAACTGCGTCGGCAGGGTGGTGATGTTTTCGCTGTAGTTCAGTTGCCAGTTGGTATGACGCTGCAGGAAAGTGGCGTCCAGGCTGTAGGTGTTGCCAAAAAAGCGTTTGCCCGTGCTGAAGGCCACGCTGGTGCGCGGCGACGGCGTCCACACGCCGCCCAGCGACCAGAAGCGGCCAGCCGGCGCCTTGCCGCTGGCCGACACATAACCTTCCTTTTCCGTGCCGCCGCTGGCCGTGGCCGCCCATTTGCTGCTGAACGGATAGCGCAGGCCCACGCTGCTGCGCTGCATGCGCATGGGCGCCAGCTTGCTGTCCTGCGTGCGGCGCACGTCGTGGCTGGCGTTCCAGGTCCAGCCCTTGCCGCGCGGCTCGCCGCTGAGCAGCAATTCCATTTCATCGCTGTGCACGGACAGCAGTGCGCCGCCGCTGTCGACCGTGTTGCGCGTGTAGCGCAGCTCGGTCGTGGCCAGGCCGCGGAAACGGTGGCGCAAATAGGGACTGATGCCGGTGGTGCGCACGGTGCTGGCATTGTCCGTATCGGGCAGGTCGTCGATCAATTGCGGGCCGAACGGCGAGATGTTGCGCCGGCTCACGCTGGCGTCCGCATCGATGAAGAACCAGTCCTTGACCAGTTCGGCGTCGGCCGAGGCGCCCAGTTCGTGGTGCTCGGTATCGGCGCGCTGGCCGGACAGGTATTTGTGCCAGCTGTAATCGAGGTGCATGCGCAGGCGGGGGCCCGTGCCGATGAGGGCGATGGCGGGCGCGATTTCCGTGATGAAGTCCGATTGCGCCTTGCCGGGCGGCGCGCGCAAGGCATTGTCCGTATAGCTTTCGCGCAGGCGCAGCGACGGCTGCACCAGCCAGTCGACGGCGCCGGCCGGCAGGGGCAGCAGCAGAGATAGCAACGGCAGCAACGGCAGCAGCGGCGATGGCGGCGGCGTTAGCGAAACCCGGCGGCTAATCGTAATGGCCATAGCCGTAGTAGTCGTTGCCGGGGAACGATTTGGTCTTGTTGTAGATCAAATGTATGTGTTCGCACGACTCGATCTGCCGCAGCGCTTCCTTGACGGCGTGCTGCGTCGTCGTTTCCGCCTCGACCACCATGACGACTTGTCCCATCTGCCCGACCAGCGCATGCGCCTCGCTGGTGATCAGGAGGGGCGGCGAATCGAAGACGACGATGCGGTCGCCATAGCGGCTGGCAATTTCCGCCAGTAAGCGGCTCATGGCCCGGCTGGCCAGCAATTCCGTCGCGTGCTTGTTGCTGCGCCCGGCTGGCAGGATGCTCAGGTTGGCCACATTGGTTTTCAGGATCACGTCGGCCATGGCCAGTTGCGGGTCGAGCAGGATATCCATCAGCCCCGGCTCGGGCGGCAGGCCCAGCACTTTCAGCACGGACGGGCGCGCCACGTCCGCATCGACCAGCAGCACCGTGATATCCATTTCCATGGCGATGCTCATGGCCAGGTTGACGGCGCAGTAAGTCTTGCCTTCGCCCGGCATGGCGCTGGTGACGACGATGAGGTTGCCGTGGCGGATGGCCTCGGCGCCGCTGGCGCGCGCCTGGCGCAGCAGCGGGCGCTTGATGATGCGAAAATCCTCGGCCACCGCGCTGCGCCCGCCGTCGTGCGTGAGCATGCCTTGCTCGGCCAGCCGGTCCAGGTTCAGGGGGCGGTAGCGGGGCGAGCGGGCCGCGTCCGCGCCCTGCGTACCGTTCACCGTATAGGGCACGCCGGCCTCGGCCACGCCGAGGATGGTGGATTCGTGCTTGCCGCTGTCCTTGCTGCTCATCGTCGCTCCTTGGGATCTAGAATTTCAGCAGCGCGGCCGTCATGACCCCGCCGTACAGCACGAACAGGCTGCCCAGGCAGGCGCCGAAGCCATAGCGGGCGCGGCGGCGGCGTACTTGCTGCAGCGGCGTCCAGTTCATCGATACCGTGCCCAGCACGTTCAAGCCCGTGGCGTCGCGCAGTTCGGAAGGACTGAGGAAGGTGGGGCGCACCTGGCTGATCAGGAGGGCCGTGGCGACGCCGGCAATCAGGGCCGCGCCCAGCGCCGCGGAAAACAGCAGCGGGCGGTTCGGGCCGACGGGCGCATATTGCACCGTGGGCGGGTCGATGATCTTGAAGGCCATCATGTCCGTGGTGGAACTGAGTTCGCCCGACAGCTTGGCCGCTTCGCGCCGGCCGATCAGCTTTTCATAGTTTTCCTTGTTGATGATGTAGTCGCGGTTGAGCTGCGCCAGCTGCGATTCCACCTCGGGCACGGCATTGCTCTGCGCCAGCAGGCGCTCGTTGCGCGCGCTGTATTCCTGCACGCGGGCGCGGATGGCGGCCACCTTGGCGTCAGCGTCCGTCAGCGCCACCTTCAGTTGCTGCAGCATGGGGCTGTAGTTCTTGCCCGGATCGCCGGCCGCCGTTTTCAGCTTGCTTTCCTCGATCTTGCGTTCTTCCAGCTGGGCCACCAGGCGTTTCGAGGCGATGATGTCGGGATGCAATTCCGTAAATTGCATGCGCAGGCTGTCAAGGTTCTTGTTGATCGATGCGATGCGCTCGTCGAGTTCGGGATTCGTGATGGCCGCCGCGTTCGGTTCCAGGTCGAGCACGGGCTCGTCGCCTTCGATCTGGCTCAGGATGGCCTTGCGCGATTGTTCCGCCTCGACCAGTTCCAGCTTGGCATTGTTCAGGCTATCGGACGACATCAGCAGCTGGCTGCCATAGTCGATGCCCTGGCGCGGCAGCAGCAGGTTGTTGCGGATCTTGAATTCCTTCACCAGGTTTTCCGCCGCGCTCAGTTTGTCCTCGTAATTCTTGATCTGCTCGTCGATGAATTGCACCGCCTTTTGCGAATCGCCTTTCTTGCCCTGGAAACTGCCTTCGACAAAGATGGTCAGCAGGCTTTGCACGACGTCGCGCACGAGCTTGGGGTCGCGCCCGCTGTAGCTGATGGTGTAGATGTCGTAGGCGTTGGTGCCGGTGATCTTGATGCGGCTCATCAGTTCGTCCAGCTGGGCCTCGTGCTCGCGCACGGTCTTCGAACCCAGGTCGAGGTCAACCATGCGCATGACGCGCTCGACGTTCGGGCGGCTGAGCAGGGTGCGGCTCATGATGGCTACCTGCTGTTCCGTGTTCGGCACGCTGGTCATGCCGGCCATCAACGGCTTGAGGATGGTTTGCGTATCGACAAACACGCGCGCCGACGTCTGGAAGTCGTCGGGCAGGGAGATCACCCGGATGAAGCCGGCGATGGCCACCAGCCACGCCACCACGACCGCGTGCCAGCGGTACTTCCAGATGCCTTTCAGGCTGGACAGCAGTTGCTGTATCAAGTCTTCCATGTCGCTTCCTTCAGGTGGCGGTGCGGTGCTGCACGGGAGATGGGCTGGCGGCGCGGACAACAGCGGCATCTTGCAAGAAATGCTTGCCTGTTGGGTAAGCAAAGTATAGGGCGGCTGTGGAGCAAGATTTCCCAAGATGATTGCTTCTTGATACGCCTCAAGGTTCTCTTGCCGAGTTTTAATAATCATAGGAAGTTCGCGGCCCAGGCTGGTTCTGCGGGGCCGACCATGGATGCGCCATCGACTCGAAGAGGCTCCGCATGAATCCGTTTCGCCGTGCATTTGTCCGTAACGCGCTGGGCCTGGCCCTTTCTGCCAGCCTGCTGGGCGCCTGCCGCACGTCCCATCCGCTGGCACCGTCCGACGACAGCGCGCCCATGCACGATTACCTGATCGGGCCGGGCGACTCCGTCAACATCATCGTCTGGCGCAACCCGGAAGTGTCGCTGACGGTGGCCGTCCGGCCGGACGGCAAGATCACCACGCCGCTGGTCGAGGATTTAGCCGCCAGCGGCAAGACGTCGACCCAGCTGGCGCGCGACATCGAGCAAGCCTTGAGCAAATTCATCCAGCAGCCCGTGGTGACGGTCATCGTCACCAATTTCTCGGGGCCGTATGGCGAGCAGATCCGGGTGATTGGCGAGGCGGCCAAGCCGCAGGCGCTGCCGTACCGGCTGGGCATGTCGCTGATGGACGTGCTCATCGCAGTGGGCGGCATCACCGATTTCGCGGCCGGCAACAAGGCCAGCATCATCCGCATGCGCGAAGGCAACCAGCAGCAGCTGCGGGTCCGCCTCGATGATTTGCTGAAGGAAGGCGATATTTCCGCGAATGTCATGATGCGGCCGGGCGATGTGCTGCTGATACCGGAAAGCTTTTTTTAACAGCGGCCTCGGCAATATCAAAACAACACTTATATTTGTCATTTTGTATTTTTCGGCAAATTTCAGCGTGTAATTTTGCTATCTAAAGGTGAAATTCTTCTGTTTTTTTAACTAAAGCTGGGAACTTCTCCAGTTTTTGTCTTGTCACAAGGCATTGGCTTCAGTCCGTCTCAACGGCAGCCGATGAACGTGAGGACAAGATGAGCTTTCAAGATGAACCCATTATTTCCTTCGACACGCCAGGCGCCCTGAGTGACCTGGTGGTGGGCGAGGGGCAGATCGACCCGGCCATGGAGCACGAGCTCGACCTGCAGCGCTTTCATATCCGCATGGCCAATTCGCGTGGCCGGCGCGAGGCGGCCAGTTTGCTGATCCGCAAGATGTACGGCTGGCGCGGCTATGCCGTCGATCCCGGCACCGCGCATGCGCTGAATAAAATCACGCTGTTTGCGGAAACGGCCGGCAGCACCGTCGGCACCATGACCCTGTGCCTCGACAATGACGAGACGGGCTTGCCTGCCGATGAAAACTTCCGCGACAAGCTCGACGTCCTGCGCGAGCAGGGCCGCCGCCTGTGCGAACCGTCGCGCCTGGCCATCGACAAGGGTGTGAGCAAGCGCGTGTTTGCGGCGCTGATTCATATCTCTTATATCTATGCCCATAATATTCACGGCTTTACGGATTACGTGATCGAAGTCAACCCGCGCCACGTGGTGTTTTACAAGCGCATGCTGGGCTTCCAGGACTTCGGCGGCGAGCGCGAGTGCACGCGCGTGGGGGCGCCGGCCGTGCTGCTACGGCTGGACCTCGATTACATGGGGGCCCAGATCCGCAAGTACGGTGGCCTGATGGAACAGCATGGGGGGGAACGGTCGTTTTACCCCTTTTTTTTCCCGACATGGGATGAGCCTGGCATTACCGACCGGCTGAGGCAGGGGCGCAACTGAGAAGTCATTTATTTTTCAGCAAGATCGCCTGCATGTGGCTGCCTGGAATGGCGTAAGTGATGCCGCTGGGCGCGCTGATGGCCGTCTCCTTGAGGCCCTTGACGTACACCATGTTGACGATACCGTAGACGAGACCGGTCTCGGGATCGAACAGCGGGCTGCCGCTGCTGCCCGGATACGCCGTCGCGTCCAGCTGGAACACCGTGTACGGCGCCTTTTGCAACTGCGCCAGGCGACGCACGTCGAGGCGCTGCGCATTTTCGCTGGGCATGACCACGGGCGTCAGCGATGACACGGTGGCGCGGTGCGTGACGTGGTGCAGTCCCAGCAAGGTACCCAGGGGAAATCCTGTAAACGCCATGGCCTGGCCTTCGCGCACCGTGGCCGCGTCGCCCAGCGCCAAGGCGGGCAGAGGTGCGCCCGCCAGGCGCAGCAAGGCCAGGTCGTGTTCCGTGTCCAGCGCCTGGACCTTGGCGGGGCGAAACTGCGCCGCCTCGCCCTGGCCCGTGAGTATGCCGATGACTTCGTTCGGATTGGCGTCGAGCAGTTTCTGGATCACATGGGCGCAGGTCAGCACGCTTAAGCCGTCGCCCGTCACGAAGCCTGTGCCGATGAAGTTCATCGGCGGCGTGCGCGTCTTTTGCAGGCTGCCCACGCCGACGATGGACGGTTTGACGCGCGCGATGGTGTGCGCCAGCGGCGCATCGGCGCGGCAGGGCGCGGCAACCAGGAGCAGAAAAAGGCAGGACAGCAAGGCGGAGAGCAGGGCTTTCATGGCGGTGTACTTTCAACGGGAGGAGATGACACGGGCTGCAGCAGCGCGCACAGCAGCATCAGGTAACACAGCAGGGCGATGCGCGGCACGTCGAGCAGGCTGTCGAACAGGCCGACGACGAGAAAACCCAGCAAGGCTGCGGCGCAGGCCAGCGCGCCCGGATCGCCCCGCGCGGCGCGGCGCAGCAGGCGCTGGCCGGCCGCAGCCAGCAGGGCCAGCATCGACAGGGCGCCGCACCAGCCCGTTTCCACCAGCAAGTGCAAGGCCATGCTTTTGATATGCCATGGCAAGTGGTGGTGGTCGCTGCTGAAAAACCAGTAATTGTTGGCCTGGGTAAAGCGCCCATTGGCGATCAGTTCCTCGCCACCCGGTGCGCGCAAGCTCAGATTGTCGACTTCGAGCACGGACGAGGTGGCCGTGCCGCTGGCCGCCAGTTCCAGCTGCACGGGCGGACGCAGCAGCCAAGCGCCCGCGCCCAGCCAGGCGCTGTCGAACGGCACGTCATAATGCTGCCAAGCACTGGCCTGCGTGCCAGCCGGCGCAGGGCGCAGGCGCAACGGAACGTTTACGCAGCCTTGCGCATACAGCAATTGCCGCTGGCACAGGCGCACCAGCAGCACGGGCATGGGGCCGGTCCGGCGCACGTCGAGCGCCAGGGTGTAAGGCGTGGCAGGCTGCACGGGCAGGCGTTGCAGCAGCCGCAGCAGTTCGCCATAGCCGGCGCTGTAGCCGGGACTGGCCAGGCGCACATACCTGTTGCCAGGATTGTCCGGGTTGCCGCCTTCCTCGGCATACGCGATGCTGGCCGGCACCTCGCGCTGCGGATTGTGCCAGTAATACGTGGCGGGGAAACTGCCGAACCCCATGCCGAACAGGCGGTCGCCCCAGTCGGACGGCTGCATGGCCAGCACTTGCCGCCAGTGGCGCAAGCGGCCTTGCATGTCGAAGGCCGTGGTCGAGAAACGTTCTGTGGCGTAATAGCTGGCCGAGACGGGTATGGCCAGCAGCAGCAGGATGCCGGCTGCGCCCGCGATGCTCAGGCTGGCCCGGTCCAGCCGCCACAACGGCGGCCGCAAGCGTCCATTGCACAACATCAGCGTGGCCAGCCCCACGACGAGGCCGGCGGGCAGCAGGGCCGGCGGTCCGGCCCAGTGCCAGCCTATCCAGGCGAGGTTGCATGCCAGCATGGTCCACGCCATCATTGCCAGGCCCAGCCTGGCCGGCCCTTTGCCGCCGGTGCCGCTGGGCCACAATGCGCCCGCCAGCAGCGCGGCCGCCAGCAAAAACAGGAAATATGGACCTTTCAGCCAGCCGGCCGTTTGCTGGCCTGTCCCTTCCGGCCACCAGGCGGCCAGCAAGCCCTGCAGGCACAGCGCGCACAGCAGGCTGGCCGGCGCCAGACGCCACGGCAAGGGCCGCGCCGCCAGCACGAAACTGGCCGCAAGCAGGACGACGGCAGCCAGCAAGCCCCGGTAGCCGGCCAGGCTGAACATGTACACGAGCAGGACCGTGCCCAGACCGGCCAGCAGCAGCCTCAGCAAGATTTTGCGCACGGGCGGCTGGCCCGGTGGGTGCCGCGCCGCAGCGGGCACCGTCCGCAGGGTGTGCCAGAATGCCAGCAGCATGGCTGCGGCCAGGGCCGCGTACAAGCCCCGCGAAAAGGTGGTGAATGCCGCGTGCAGGGCCAGGCCCAGCAGCAGCAAGGCCAGCGCCGCCTGCCAGCGGCTGCGCGCGCGCGCCAGCCACAGGCCCGCAAACGGCAGGCTCAACGCCAGGTAGCCGTCCAGCGCGGCGCCGCCCGTGTGCATGGCGGAAAACGGCGCCGTGATGCGATAGTCGCTGGCCAAATTCGACAGGCCGGGAAACACGGCCCGTTCCCACAGGGCGAACAGCGACACCATGGCCAGTCCGGCCAGCATGCCCGGCAGCGCGTAGCGGCGCAAGGCGGGAGGATCCGCGTCGCGCAGCAGCAGCGGCAGCAGCAGCATGCTCCAGGCCCAGGCCTTGCCCAGCCGCAAGCTGTTGTAGGGGCTCAGATAGTTATCCCAGGTATTCAAGTCGAGGTGCGGCAGCGGCAGGACGCCGCGCAGCATCGCCACCAGCCAGGCCAGGCTGCACAGCAGCAAACAGACGCGGGCGGCGGGCAACAGCCGCGCCGCTGCGCCTTGGGCCGGCCCGCCCAGGCGCCAGTAGCCGCAGGCCACCGTCAGCAACAGCAGCAGATCGATTTCTTCCAGGAAGAACCAGCCCGTCCACGGCGCCAGGTCCAGCACGGGCAGCAGGGCGGGCACGCAGAACAGCCAGCTGGCGGGACGCCAGCACAGCAGCAGAAAATACGCGGGCAGCAGGATGGCAAACAGCAGGCCGGGCCAGCCGTGGCCCAGCGGATAGTGGCGCAAGGCCAGCACGCAGGCCGCGCCCGCCAGCAGGGCCAGCGGCCGCGCCGCCACGCCGGGCATGGCCGCGTGCACAGCCATGGCCTACAGTTGGGTCAGCAGGGCTTGCGCTGCGGCCCGCTGCGGAAAGTCCTTGTTGGCGGCAAGCAATTGTTCCAGCTGCTTGCGCGCGCCGCCCTTGTCGCCTGATTTCGCCAGCGCCGCGCCCAGGTGGTACGCCACTTCGGGCGACTTTGGCGCCAGCGCCGCCGCCTTGCGCAGCAGGGCCGTGGCGCGCTTGACGTCGCCTTGCTCCAGCACGATCCAGCCCAGGGTGTCGAGCACGGCGGGATTGTCGGGCGCCAGCTTCAGCGCCTGCTCGGCCGTGGCCTGCGCGCGCGGATCTTTTTCCTGCTGATACGCCCAGGCCAGGTCGTTCAAGGCCACCACATTGGCCCCATCCTTGGCGACGACGTACTGGAAGTGCTCGATGGCGGCGCGGTATTGCTTTGCCGCCAGCCGGGTGCCCGCCAGGAAGGTGCGCGTAGGCAAATCTTCCGGATGCGCCTTCAGCCAGGTGGCCATGCGCGCCTCGGCTTCGCGTTCTTGCCCGGACGCCTGCAAGGCGCGGTACAGCTGCACCTGCAAGGGGCCGATGGGGCTGATGCCGAAGGCGTGCTGGTACAGCTTGACGGCTTGCTGCGGCAGCTTTTGCTCCATCAGCACGTCGCCCTCGAGCTTGTAGCCGGCCGCCAGCTTCGGCTGCTGTTCCTGCACCTGGCGCGCCACGGCCAGCGCCTCGCGCTGGCGGTTCAGGGTCAGCAGCATCGCCACTTCCACCACGCGCGCTTCGAGCAGGGCCGGGTCAAGCGCCTGCGCCCGCTTGACGGCTTGCAGCGCATTGTGATGGTCGCCCAGCGCCAGGTGCAGGCTGGCGATGCGCATCTGCAGGGGGGCGGACGTGGTTTGTATGCTTGCCAGCTTGTTGTAGCTGTCGAGCGCGGCTGGCGCCAGGCCGGCGCTGTATTCCACCTGGGCGCGCAGGGCCAGCGCATCGGCGTCGCCCGGATGGCCCGTTTGCAAGGTGCGCGCCAGTTCCAGTGCCTTGTCGGGTGTACCCGTCTTCAGGTAAAAGTTACTCAGCAGCAGGGCCGGCGCGACGGCGTCGGGATTGTCGCGGTGGGCCCGCTCGAGCCAGCGCCGCGCCTCGTCCGTCTTGCCCTGCGACGCGGCCAGCTTGGCCAGCGCCGCGCACAGGTCGGCATTTTTCGGCGCCTTCGCCAGCGCTTTTTCGAAGCGCTGTTTCGCCTGCTCCGGTTTTTTCTCGGCCAGGTCGATCTGCGCCAGGTTGTTCAGGGCGGGTAAATAGATAGGGTCCATGCCCAGGGCTTGCTCGAAGCTGGCGCGCGCGGCCGGTAAATCGCGCAAGGCCAGGTAGACGCCGCCTTTCAGGTTCAGCAGCAAGGGATTCGTGCCTTTCTGCTGTTGCTCCATCATCTTGACGCTGGCCAGGGCCTTGTCGTTCTGCTTGTTGCGCAGCAAGGTCATCACCAGCATGGTGCCTGCTTGCGGCGTGCTCTTGTCGAGCATGCTGGCGCGTTCCAGTTCATTGATGGCGCGGCTGTGCTCGCCCATGCCCAGGCGGCTGATGCCCAGCGCCGCGTGCAGCCTGGTCGTATCCGGCGCCAGGGTGCTGGCCTGTTCGAAATACGCCGTCGCCTTGTCGTACTGGCGCGCGCGCAAGTGGGCTTCGCCGGCCAGCGACAGCAATTCCACGTCGTCGGGGAAGGCGGCCAGCATCGGTTGCAGCAAGTCGATGGCCGTATCGGTCTTGCCACGCATCAATTCGATCGACGCCATCATCTTGACGGCATACAAGTGTTTGGGATACACGGCGAGGAAGCGCCGCAGGTAGTTTTCCGCCTGCGGCGGCGAGCCGAGCGCCAGTTGCACGGCGCCGGCCAGCAGGATGGACGGCATGTGATCGGGCGCCGCCTTGAGCACCAGTTGCAAGGCTTGCAAGGCCGCCTTGTTCTTGCCCTGGCGGAAATCGAGCAGCGCCTGGGCTTGCAGCAAACCCAGGCTGTTGGGCGCCGTCTTGCGCGCCGTGGCCAGCTGGGCCGCCGCTTCAAGGTAGCGATTTTCCACGATATCGAGGTTGGCCAAGTCGATGTGCGCCTGAGTATTGTCCGGTTTTATCTTGAGAATCTGCATGTAGGCGAGCCGCGCCGCGCCGTTCTTGCCTTGCAGACGCAGCAGGTCGCCCTGCAGGCGCAAGGCGTCGAGATTGGCGGGCGCGCTTTTCAGGGCTTGCGCCAGCAGCAGCTCGGCCGCCTCCACTTGCTGGTCCAGCGCCGCCAGGCGGGCCAGGCCCAGCAAGGCTCCGACCTGGTCCGGATGGGCTTCGAGCAGGCGCGAATACAGGGCGCGTGCCTCGTCCCGGCGGCCCAGGGCCAGCAAGGCATCGCCGCGCAGGGCCAGCACGCTGGCGGGCTGCGCCGCATCGTCGGCGATCTCGGCCAGCACCTTGTCGAACTGGCCCAGCATCAGCCAGGCCTTGCCCAGCAGCGGCATCACTTGCTGCGAAGCGAGGCCCAGCGACATTGCCTTGCGCAATTCTTTCTCTGCCGACAGCGCTTCGCCCGTGTCGATATAGATGCTGCCCAGCAGCAAGCGCGCGGCCGCGTTGTCCGGTTCCTTTTGCAGCAGGTTCTTCAACTGGATGATGGCGGCCCGCGCTTCGCCTTTCTGGCGGTACTGCTGCGCATCGGCCAGCAGGCTTTCGCTGCTTTGCGTGCCGTGGCAAGCCGTCAGCAGAGGCAGCAGCAAAGTACAGCACAGCGCAATGGCGGGCAGGCCAGGGAAAGGGCGGGGCAGGGAACGGGCCATGGAAGTCTCCGGTAGCGGCGTGCGTGAGGGATCGGCATGGCCTAGCTTAAAAAGATGGCCGCCGGTCTCCTTGATTGCGCTCAACAAGCTGCCGATTGTCGGCGTGCATGCTGGCCGCTGCCCCGTATTTCTTGTTCCCGCTCAAGAATCGCCGGATCGGCAACCGTAGAATTTCCCGGACGGCGATGCTCGGGCCGCAACCTTTCGGAGCACAGGCATATGGACAGCAAGGTGGATAGCAAGGGCGGCGTGGTGGCGGTGGTGGGGCTCGGTTATGTGGGCTTGCAGCTGGCCGTGGCGTTTGGCATGCGCCAGCGCACGATCGGCTTTGACTTGTCGGCCCGCAAGGTGGAAAGCTACCGGCGCCACATCGACCCGACGGGCGAAGTCAGCCATGAACAGTTGCTGGCGGCGCAAGGGCTGAGCGTCGGCTGCGACCCGGCCGAGCTGCAACTGGCCGACTTCATCGTCGTGGCCGTGCCCACGCCCGTCGACAGCGCGCACAATCCCGATTTCTCCGCCCTGGCCGGCGCCAGCGCGGCCGTCGGCCGCCACATGCGGCGCGGCGCCATCGTCATCTACGAGTCGACCGTATATCCGGGCGCCACCGAAGAAATCTGTATCCCCATCCTCGAGCAGCATTCGGGCCTGCGCTGGAAGGAAGACTTTCATGTGGGCTTTTCACCCGAGCGCATCAACCCCGGCGACCGGGACCATACCCTGCACAGCATCCGCAAAGTGGTCTCGGGCGACGATGCCGCCACCCTGGAGCAAGTGGCAGCGCTGTACGAAGGCGTGGTCGAGGCCGGCGTGCACCGGGCATCGAGCATCAAGGTAGCCGAGGCGGCCAAGGTGATCGAAAACACGCAGCGCGACCTGAACATCGCGCTGATGAACGAACTGGCCATCATCTTCGACCGCATCGGCATCGACACGCTGGAAGTGCTGCAGGCGGCGGGCACGAAATGGAATTTCCTGCCGTTCCGTCCCGGTTTGGTGGGCGGCCACTGCATCGGCGTCGACCCATACTATTTGACGCACAAGGCGGAAATGCTCGGCTACCACCCGCACGTGATCCTGGCCGGGCGCCGCATCAACGACGGCATGGCCAAGTTCGTGGCGGAAAAGACCATCAAGGAAATGGTGCGCGCGGGCTTCAAATTGAAAGGGGCGCACGTGAACGTGCTGGGCCTGACTTTCAAGGAAAATTGCCCCGACCTGCGCAACTCGAAAGTGGTCGACATGATCCACGAGCTGCAATCGTATGGCGTGCAGGTGCACGTGCACGATCCCGTCGCCGATGGCCGCGAAGCGCTGGAAGAATACGGCTTGACCCTGGAAAGCTGGGAACAGCTGCCGCGGGCCGAGGCCATCATCAGCGCCGTCTCGCACCAGGCCCTGCTGGCCCGCCCGCTGGCGGACTTCCAGGGCAAGGTGCTGGAAAACGGTTGCTTCATCGATATCAAATCGCATTTCGACCCCCGTCCGCTCGAGGACGGCGGCTTGCACGTGTGGCGGCTGTGATGGCGGCCGATGCTTTCGATCGGGCGGCAAGCGCGGCGCAAGGCGCCCCCGCTGGCGCCCCGGCTGCCGGCGCGTATGAGCAAGCCTGTGCGCAGCTGGCGCAAACGCCGCGGCGCTGGCTGGTGACGGGCGTGGCCGGCTTCATCGGTTCGCACCTGCTGGAAACCTTGCTGAAGCTGGGACAGGAAGTGCGCGGCCTCGACAATTTCATGACGGGCCACCGCCACAACCTGGAGCAAGTGCGCGCCAGCGTGGGAGAAGATGCATGGCGGCGTTTCACCTTCATCGAAGGCGACATCCGCGACCCGCAGGCGTGCGCGCGCGCGTGCGGCGTGCCGGCGCAGGCTGGCAGCGCCGATGGCAGCGAGGCAGACGGCGAGCCGGAAGGTGAAATAGATGCGGCAGATGGCGCCAGCGACGGCAGGGGCAGCAGCTTGGGCAAGCGCGGGCGTGCCAGTGCGGGCGGCTCCGCCACCGCTGGCGTCGCCGTCGATTATGTGCTGCACCAGGCGGCGCTCGGTTCCGTCTCGCGTTCGCTGGAAGATCCGCTGCTGTGCCACGCCGTCAATGTCAGCGGTTTCTTGAACATGCTGGCCGCCGCCCGGGACGCGGGCGTGCGGCGCTTCGTATATGCGGCCTCGAGCGCCACGTATGGCGACCATCCGGCCTTGCCGAAAGTGGAACAGCACATCGGCGCGCCCCTGTCACCGTATGCCTTGAGCAAATATGTCAACGAGCTGTATGCGCAGGTGTATGCGCGCTGCTACGCCATGCAGACGGTGGGACTGCGCTATTTCAATGTCTTCGGCCCGCGCCAGGACCCGCTGGGCGCCTACGCGGCCGTCATTCCCCGCTGGATCGCCGCCATGCTGGACAAGCAGGCCGTGCACATCCATGGCGATGGCGCCACCAGCCGCGACTTCTGCTTCGTACACAATGCCGTGCAAGCGAATATCCTGGCCGCCACGCGCGCCGACCCGGCGGCCGTCAACCAGGTCTACAACGTGGCCGTCAACGCCCGTACCAGCCTGACGCAGCTGCACGCCACCATGCAGCAGATGCTGCTTGCCGCCCGTCCGCAGCACGTGCCGCTGGCGCCACACTATGGCGAGTTCCGCGCCGGCGACGTGCGCCATTCGCAGGCGGACATCGCCAAGGCGGCCCGCTTGCTCGGTTATGCCCCCACACACGACCTGACGCAAGGCTTGCGGCACACCATCGCCTGGTATGTGGCGCAGGCGGGCCGGGCTTGAGGGTCGGGCCGGCCAGCCGTGAGGCACATGCCGGCAGGCCAGTTGGCTCGCGTGAGAAACAGGCAGCCCAGGCCGAGGGCACGCTGGCCGGACACGCTGGCCGTGCTTGAGCGTTCAATATTGCACGGGCGGCGCTGTCGGCGTTGTTGACGTTGTTGATGACGCTGCCGGCGCGGGCGGTTCCGGTATGCCCTCGCTCTTGCTGCGCAGAACCCGCGGCGTGCCCCGAAAATCGGCCGTATGCAGGGTGACGGGGCGGCGCCAGATGCGGGCGATGTACGCCAGTACCTGTTCCGCCCGCTCCAGGTCGAGGCCGCGCCCATCGCGCTGGTGATCGTGGCGCAGCACCAGGCTGCCGTCGTCGTTGAGCAGGGTGACGGCGATGCACGGCGCGCCATAGTTGTATTTGGGCGCCAGGATGGCTTCGCGGATGGTCCGCAAGTCGCGGCTGGCCAGGCGCGTTTCGCCGTCGCGGCGACTTTCATGCACGAACAGGCCCAGCCGGTCGGCCAGTGCATCGTCCAGATAGTTGCGTATGAAGCTGCAGTCATCGTCGTCGCGGCAAATCTGGCGTGCCCGGGCCAGTCCTTCGCGCTCGATGATGTGTTCCCACATGCAAAAGCCCAGGTGATAGGGGTTGACGGCCAGCGCTTGCTGGTGCTCGCCCGCGTAGGGGCGCACCACGTCAGAGTGCGACTTGATGGCGGACAGATACAGGGCCGGCGGCAGGAAGTCGGCTTCGCGCAGCAGCCGCGCGTGCCAGTACGAGGCCCAGCCTTCGTTCATGATCTGGCAGGCGTACACGGGATAGAAGTAAAACGACTCTTCGCGCACGGCCAGAAAAATGTCGCGCTCCCAGTCAGCCAGCTCCGGCCCATATTGCGCGATGAACCACAGTAAATCGTATTCGGGCTGCGGCGGCAGGAGAGGGCGTTGCGTCACGCGTGCCCGTGCGGCCTCGTGCGCCGCCAGCGCGGCCGCTTCACCGGGCAGGCGCCGGTAGCGTTGCGTAAAAGGATCGTCTGTGCCGGCCGCGTCTTGCATGCCGGCCACGCCCGGCGGCCCGGATCGCGCGGATGGTGCGGATGGAACGGAGTAGGGCGGGCGGTGCAGCTCGGCATGGATATCCACGTGCTGCTCCAGCGCCAGTGCCGCGTCGAGCACGGCTTCCACCTGCTCTTGCCCGTGGCGTTGCAGTGCCATTTCCAGACGTTGCGCCCGCGCCGCGCTCTGTTCCAGAATGCGCTGGCCCGCCATGGCGCCAAAACGCAGGAACAGGGTGTTGCGGCTGGCGAAATCGGCGTGGCCCAGCACGTGGGCCGTGACAAGGGTGTTTTCCGCCACGCAATTGTGCTCGGCCATGTAGGCATGGCAAGGGTCGCCGGGAAACATGACTTCGAACATATGCGAGTTGCCCATCTTTTGATGCACGAGCTGGTGGATGTAGCGCACGCCGAATGACCAGTGACGCATGCGCACGGGCAATCCATAGATGGCGATCTCGGCCATGAAGCTGTCCGGCACCAGTTCGAACTCGACGGGGGCAAACTCCAGCCCCAGTTCCCGCGCCAGCGCTTCGATGCGCGCCGCATAGCCGTCCAGGCCGGCAGTGTCAGCCTGCGTCATGGCGTTTCCTCCGCATCGGCCGCCTCGTGCTGGAAAAAGGTGCGGATGGCCGCCCAGATATCGTCATTCCTGCTGAGGATGCTGCTGTGCAAGGGCAAGCCGCGCCGTTCCTGCTCGGCAAACAGGCCGTGCATTTCCGTTTCCAGGCTGCGCGGCACACCGGGCACGGTTTCCACATAGCCCATATAGTTGAGCAAGGCGGCCAGTTCACCGAGGGCCAGGCTGGCCGGACCGCGGTCTTCGCTGAAATTCTCGCCATCGGAGGCATAGAACAGGTAGGCGTTGTAGCGGCCCGGCGCGTAGTGTTCCTGCAGCAGTTCGCGGCTCAGGCGGAAGGCGGTGGAAGCCATGGTGCCGCCCATGCCGTTGACCTGGAAGAACTCGGCTTCGGAAAATTCCCAGGCGCGCGTCGTATGGGCGATAAAGCGCGTTTCCACGCGCGCATACCTGCGGCGCAAGCCTTGCAAGGCAAAGAAAAAGAAGGATTTGGCCAGCTTTCGTTCGGCCTGCCCCATGCTGGCCGACACGTCCAGCACGAAAAACACGACGGCATTCGCGCTGGGCCGGGGCTGTTGCAGCACTTGGCGGTAGCGCAAGTCTTCATTGGTGAATGGCACGGGTTGGGCTTGCAAGGCGCGCCGCTTGATCGCTTCCTTGACGGTGCGCCGCCGGTCCAGGCGCGAACGAGCGCCATGGCGGTCTAGGCCGCTACGCACGAGCCGCACGTCGTCGATGGCGCCCAAGTGGCGGGGTTGGAGGTGCGGCAACTCGAAGGCGTCCCATAGCCAGTCGAGTATGTCGTCGATGGGAAACTCGAGCAGCAGGCGCACCGCTCCCTCGCCATCACCGCCTTCGCCCTGCGTTCCCGCCCCGCCCGTGGTGGCGGGATGGGGGGCGCGCAGGATATCGCCGGGCTGGCCGTCGCCCTGGCCCGCGCCCACGCTGTTGCGCGCGGGCGCCAGGCGGAAACGCGCATGTTCGAGCAGGTGCATGGGCACTTGCACCGTGCGCTGCTGCGGCCCGCCGATCAGGTCCGGTGTGGCGATCAGCTCGGGCAAGTGCGCCTGCACGGCGTCGCGCACTTTCTGATTGTGGCGCAGCCAGTCGCGCGCGCCGCGCGAGAACAGCCCGTACCAGGGCCGCGCCAGGGCCGGCGCGGCGGAAGCGGGCGAGGTCGTGGCGGACATGGCTATTCCTGCGCCAGCAAGGTGGTCACGTAGTTGAGCGCTTCGCGCGCGCTATGGGCGTCATAGCCGTATTCGTCGACCAGGCGCTGCTCGACGGCGGAGATTCTGGCCCGCACGTCGTCGTCGGGGCGCTTGGCCGAGCCGACCAGGCGCAGCACGTCGCGCCGCTGTTCGAACAGATATTGCTGGATGGCGTCGTGCAATTGCGCATGGCTACCCAGGCCAAACGCTTCGCCCCGCTTGAAGGCGCTCATGGCCTTGCGCACCACTTCTTGCCGGAAAGATTGCTTGCCCGAGTCGCTGATGTGGATTTTTTCTTCCACGGCGCGCAGGAAACGCTCGTCTGGCCGGCGTTCTTCGCTGGTGATGGGATCGCGGATCTGGCGGTTGTCGAGCATGGCTTCGACTTCATCGAGATATTTGTTCAGCAAGTCTTGCGCTTCCTGTTCGAACGACACGAACAGGGCCTTGTGCACGTCGGCCTTGACCCAGCGGTTATAAAAATCCTTGCGTGTGAGCACCAGGTAATCGACCCACTGGCGCTTGCGCCGGGGCTCGATGCGGGCATCGTTTTCTATGCCGTCCTTCAGGGCCAGCAGCACGTCCATGGTCGACAGGCTGTTGCGCTGGGCGGAAATGATGGCGTGCGACAGGGCATTGATGACGAAACGGGGAGATACGCCCGACAGGCCCTCATCGGGCGATTTGTCGCGTTCGCGCATGCGGCGGAGGTCGGCCGGCTGCAAGTCGTCCACGTCTTCATTGGCGTACACGCGCAGTTTCTTGACCAGTTCTGCTTCCTTGTCGTCGCCTTCGGGCAGACGGCTGAGGATGGCAAACACGGCCGCCGCATGCAATACGTGCGGATCGAGGTGCACGTCGCGGAAGGCGGGCGCGGCCGCCAGGATCAGCTTGCGGTAAATGCGCGCTTCCTCGCGGTAGTTGAGGGTATAGGGCACTTGCACGATGACCATGCGGTCGAGCAGCGCCTCGTTTTCGCTTTCTTGCAGAAATTTGCGAAATTCGGCCAGGTTCGTGTGCGCGAGGATGGTTTCGTCGAGGTAAATCAGGGGAAAGCGCGAGACCTTGACATTCTTTTCCTGTGTCAGGGTCAGCAGCAGGTAGAGAAATTCCCGCTTGACCTTGAGGATCTCGATCATTTCCAGCATGCCGCGGCTGGCCGCATACACGGCGCCCGACCACGACCAGGCGCGCGGGTCGCCTTCGTCGCCGTACTGCGCCACTTTCGACAGGTCGACGGAGCCGACCAGGTCGGCCAGGTCGGCCGTGGTGGGATCGTGCGGCGCATACGTGCCGATGCCGCACCGGCCCGCCTCGGACAGGTGGATGCGCTCGACGGGCATGCGCAGGAAGTCGCCCGCATACTGTTCTTCCAGGCGGGCGCGGCAGTGTGGACACAATTCGCCGTGCAGCTCGGCATCATAGCTGGCGCGAAAGTCGGCGCGCATGCTGTGCGGCACCAGATGCAGCGGCGACTCGTGCACGGGACAGCCGGCGATGCCGTACAGCGCGCCTTCGCTGCTGTGGCTGTATTCTTCCAGCCCCCGCTTGAGCAGGATTACCATGGTCGACTTGCCGCCCGATGGCGGTCCCAGCAACAGCAGCATGCGCCGGCCCACCTCGGAGCCGGCAGCCGCCGCCTTGAAATAGGCGGCAACCCGGTCGATCGCCTCGTCGATGCCGAACAGCTCGTCGTCGAACAGGCGGCAGCGGAAACGTCCGGCGTCGTCCGTCTGGCCGTTCCAGCGCATCATGTCCCACAGATACTGGTGCGCGCTGCGCGTCAGCAGGGCGGCGCGGCCGGGCAGGATCTGCTCGATGAAGTCGGCGAAACTGCCGCGCCAGGGGCTGATGCGATGTTTTTCCGCCCAGGCCGCCATGCCGTGCATAAAACCGGCATGCTGGCCTGCTTGCTCGCCCGCGGGCGCGTCGTCTTGGCGTGTCATGTTTTGGCGTGTCATACCAGGGCTCGTCATTGTTTCCCCATCCATACCGTTGCTGCCGTGGAGCAGCCGTGGAGCAGGCCCGGTTCCAGCCTGTCAGTCAAGTATACGGCGCAGCCTCTGGCCGCACGCCTGATCTCGCTCAACCCTGACGACGGAACTATTTTGATCCTCGCTCGCCCCTGCAGGAAGGGCGGCCATGTGTCGGCGCGGTTCAATCCAGATCAATACCGGCCGGCGCAGCCCGCCCACACTGGTGCTTCGAAATGACCAACGAGGAGAACATCATGGTAGGTAACGAGAATGGTTTCAGCGCCCCGCCTGGCGGCAGCGGCAGGGGGCAAAGCGCGGATGATGAAGAGGCCGTCGGGCAATTTTCCGCCCCCGGCGAAGACGACAATACGATCGAGAGCGCGTCCGTCTCGGACGTGCCCGACGCCTTGAGCGGCGTCAGCATGGAATTGCTGGAAATCAAGCGCAGCATCGAAGACGGCATGCGCCAGTCCATTTCCCAGGCGGCCGGCGTGCGCGCGGCCGACGCCTTCAGTGACGGCGGCAATATCCAGGGTGTGTCCATCGGCCTGGGCGAGGGCGCCAGCGACAGCTCGTCCGGCGAGCCAGGCTTGCCGGCCCTGACCCTGTACGTGGCCGAGCCCACTTCCGTCGACCGCGCCAAGGCCGCCATCGTGGGAGCCATGGGCGTGCGCGCCGTGGCCAGCGACAGCGTGCCCGTCAACATCGTCGTCACGGGCGTGATCGATGCGCAACCGCACCGTTTCCGCCTGCGTCCGGCGCCGGGCGGCGTGTCTGTCGGGCATTTCCGCATCACGGCAGGCACCATCGGCTGCCTGGCCGTGGGGCGCAGCGCGCCGCGCAACAGCCGCTTGATGATACTTAGCAATAACCACGTGCTGGCCAATTCCAATGGCGGCGTGTTCAACGACTGCATCGTGCAGCCTGGCCCCATCGACGGCGGCCGCTGCCCGCAAGACCAGGTGGCCGTGCTTGAGCGCTTCGTGCCCATCAATTTCAGCGGCGGCGTCAATTTTGTCGATTGCGCCACCGGCTGGGCCTGGCCAGACAGGGTGCGCCCCGAACTGGTCTACCTGAGCGGCGGGGTGCCCGCCTACTTTCGCATCAGCAATGCGCTGGTGGCGCCCGCGCTGGGCATGATGGTTGGCAAGTCCGGCCGCACGACGCAGTTGACGCAGGGCCGCATCACGGGCCTGGGCGCCACCATCAACGTCAATTACGGCGGCGGCAGGATCGCGCTGTTCCAGGACCAGATCGCCATCACGGGCGTGAGCGGGGCGTTCAGCGCGGGCGGCGACTCCGGCTCGTCCATCTGGACCTGGAACCAGCAGCGCAATCCCGTCGGTCTGCTGTTTGCGGGCGGTAATAACATCACCTTTGCCAACCAGATGCGGCGCGTGGTGGTGGCGCTCGACATCAATTTGTACACCTGAGCACGCTTTTACGACCAGGCGAGGCGCCTTGCATAACGCCACTTTTTGCACGATGATGATCTTGGGCAAGGGACGCCGCCACGCCTGGTTCGGGCTGGCGAAGCGTGCTGCAACGCCGGATGGGCGGGTGTATCATGGAAGGCATCAGGAGGGTCTGTCATGTCAAACAGTAAATTCGCACAATCGCCATATGCCGTCTTCGAGGACGCCGCCATGCCGTATTTGCCGGATGAGACCCCTGGACAGGGCATGGGGCAGTACGCCCCTGCCGCGCCCCAGGGCCGCCTGGAAGCGGCAAAGCGCCGCAACGAGCGGGCGCTGATGGCCATCGATGGCGTGGAAGGCGTCAGCGTGGGGCAAACGGCCGTGGGCAAGGAAGCGCTCGTCGTGTACCTGCGCGACTCGTCCGTCAAGCGGCGCGTGCCTTCGCAGGTCGAAGGTTATCCGGTGGAAACGAGCATCACGGGCCAGATCGATATCCAGCGCTGGTAGGCAGCAAGCGGGCCTGGACACCTTGCCGCGGCGGAGCGTTGCGTTGCGATGGAAGACCTGTTGCCAGGCCTTCCATGCAGTCCTGTAGCCTGCCTTATTTGCTCAGGCGGCCGATCGCTTCGGCCACGCCCGCGCCATAGGCGGGGTCGCACAGGGTGCAGTTGCCGATGTGGCGTTGCTTGACTTGTTCCGACGCGCCCGAGATGGCGCGCGCCGTGTTGTCGAACAAGGCTTGCTGCTGCGTCGCGGTCATCAGGCGGAACAGGGCGCGCGGCTGCGAATAGTAATCCTCGTCGACCCGGTGGTTCCAGTGGTCGGCCGCGCCTTCGATGCTCAGCGGCGGCTCGCGGAAGTCCGGTTGCTCGGCCCATTCCTGCTCGCTGTTCGGTTCATAGCCCAGGGTGCCGCCCATGTTGCCGTCGACCCGCATCTGGCCGTCGCGGTGGTAGCTGTGGAACGGGCACTTCGGCGCGTTGACGGGGATATGGCTGTGGTTGACGCCGAGGCGGTAGCGCTGCGCGTCGCCATACGAAAACAGCCGGCCTTGCAGCATCTTGTCCGGCGAAAAGCTGATGCCGGGCACCACGTTGGCAGGGTTGAAGGCTGCCTGTTCCACTTCGGCGAAGTGGTTGTCGGCATTGCGGTTCAGTTCCAGCACGCCCACTTCGATCAGCGGATAGTCGCCGTGCGGCCAAACTTTCGACAGGTCGAAGGGGTTCAGGTGATACGTGCCTGCCTCTTTTTCCGGCATGATCTGCACGTACAGGGTCCAGCGGGGGAAATCCTTGTTTTCGATGCTTTCGTACAGGTCGCGGTGCGAGCTTTCGCGGTCCTTGCCGACCAGTTCCTCGGCTTCCTGGTCCGTCAGGTTTTGAATGCCTTGCTGGGTTTTCAAGGTGAACTTGACCCAGAAACGCTCGTTTTGCGCATTCAGGAAGCTGAAAGTGTGGCTGCCGAAGCCGTGCATGTGGCGGAAGCTGCGCGGCAAGCCACGGTCGCTCATCACCACCGTCACCTGGTGCAGGGCTTCGGGCAGCGAGGTCCAGAAATCCCAGTTGCTGTTGGCGCTGCGCAAGCCCGTGCGTGGATCGCGCTTGATGGCGTGATTCAGATCGGGAAATTTTAGCGGGTCGCGCATGAAAAACACGGGCGTATTGTTGCCGACCAGATCCCAGTTGCCTTCTTCCGTGTAGAACTTCAGGGCGAAGCCGCGGATATCGCGTTCCGCATCCGCCGCGCCCCGTTCGCCGGCCACCGTGGAAAAGCGCGCGAACATCGGCGTTTTCTTGCCCACTTCGCCAAAGATTTTCGCCCGCGTGTAGCGCGTGATGTCGTGCGTGACGGTAAACGTGCCGTGCGCGCCGGAACCCTTGGCATGCATGCGGCGCTCGGGAATGACTTCGCGGTCGAAGTGGGCCAGCTTTTCCAGGAACCACACATCTTGCAGCAGGGCGGGGCCGCGTGGACCGGCCGTCTGGATGTTCTGGTTGTCGACAACAGGCGCGCCAAAGGCGGTGGTCAGCTTTTTCATTGGACTCTTTCTTTCATGGCTAGGCAGAGCAATGGACGCACCGGCGCTACTCAAACACTGGCTGGGTTGAATGAACACTCACCGGGGCTGGTCCAGAGTAAAATTTCTAAAATGCAAACCAGTGTAAACTTTTTTGTGCGGGATGGCTTGCCACGCCGCCCGAGCAAGCTCAGGCGGCGTACTTGCATCATAAGCGCTCAATGCGTGCCGCTCCCGCACGCTTGCAAGTTGCAAGTATATAAAGGCAGGTCTTGATCGCGCCACTGGCCTTTTGCCCAGTTTCTAAAACTTGTTCCAGTTATTGTGCCGGTGCTCCGTCGCTTCCTTCATCAGGTGGCCGGCGCGCAGGGCGTCGTCGGCTTGCACCGTCATGGCCAGTTCCTGGAGGGCGGGCGGGTATTCGTGGTGGGCCGCTTCTTCCAGCAGCTCGTGGCCCTTGGCCAGGTCGCGCGGCACGCCGCGGCCTTCGCGGTAGGCGTTGTAGAGCAGGAACATGGCGTGTGGATTGCCCAGTTCGCTCGACTTGTCCAGCCAGTGCGCGGCGATCACGGGATCTTGCGGCACGCCTTCGCCATTCGCCGCCAGCAGGCCCAGCATCAGGGCCGCCTTCGCATGGCCTTGCTGCGCCGCTTGCCGGTACCACAGCCAGGCCTGGGCCGGCGTGGCGGCGCGCAGCATCTGGCCCAGTTCGAAGGCGGCTTCCGTGTCACCCGCGCGGGCCGCCTGCTCGAACAGGCTCAAGGCCTCGGCGCGGCGTTCGGGACGGGGCTGGTAAATCAGCGCCAGTTCGCGCTCGGCGACGGGCATGTCCTTGCTGGCCCAGCCGCGTACCTTGCGCTCGGCCTGCTGGTCGCCCGCCTGGCGCGCATGCATGGCGACGGCTTCGATTTCGGCCGCCGTGGGTGGTGGCGACGACTGGCAGGCGGACAGGGCAGTGGCCAGCACAGTGGCCAGCACGATGGCGGGCAGGGAGAGTGCATGTTTCATATTGATCAGCTTTCATCAAGACAGGCCGGAACTGCCGCAGCCCCGGCCCATGGACCTTATTTGCTCAGGTCGATGCGGTACTTGGCGAAGCCGCTGGCATCGAGGCCGCCTTCGGCCGCCACGTTGGCGATGCCGCTGCCTTGCGCCAGCGCCAGATGGCCCGGCGCCGAGCGCAGGATCACGGGGCCGGCCGTGGCCGTCTTGACGAAGCTCCAGCTACGCGCGCTGCCATTCGCCGCCAGGGTCACCTTGCCGCCTTTGGTGCTGAGCGACGCCAGGTAGTTGCTGACCACGGCCTGGTTCGCATCGGGCGACTTGATGATGGTTTTGCTGCCATCGATGCCAGGCACGGCGCCGCCGCCGCCGGCGCGGTAGTCGTTGGTGGCGACGATGAAGTCATCGCCGTCGGCCACTGGCGCGCCCTTGTACGTGAGATTGACGATGCGGCTGCCCAGCTTTTTCGTCACATCGATCTGGTACGTCAGCGCATTGTTTTCCGCATAAAACACGTCGTAGTTATAGATCGTGGCATACGACGGCACCAGGTCTTGCTCGGCGCTGCTGGCCGGGTCGATCTGGTTGAATTGCTTGGCCGACGTTTCCAGCCAGGCCTTCAAGTCAGATCCCTTGATTTTCACGGCTTGCAGGTTGTTATTGCTATATAAATACAGGTCGCCCGGATTGCGCACCTGCAAGCCAACCGGTGCGGCAGGCGTCGCGCCCGAGGCCACGTCCGTGAAGTCCGATGGTCCGTTGCGGCCTGCCTTGAACGGCGCGCTGCACGAGATGACGGGGATGTTCTTGTAGCTGGACAAGGTCGCGTCCGTGCTGGTGGCGATGAAGTTTTTCACGTAATCAAGCTGCGCCTGGTTCACCAGTTGGATGGCGCTCACGTCGCCCACCAGCGCAAAATAGGCGGACATCTCGAAATCCGTGCTGATGCCCAGCGGCTGCTTGGCATAGGCGATGGTAGCCGCGTGCTCGGTGGCCACCAGCGGCGCGATGGCGGGGTCGGCGTTCACGAGGGTCTTGCCATCCGTATACTTGAAGCCGCGCGATTCCACCGTCGTCTTGGCCGGCTGCACCACCCATTTGCTGCCCTGATAGGCCATCGTCAGCTTGATGATGCCCAGGCGGCGGCCCCAGCTTTGCGCCATGACGGTGGGCACGCCGTTGACAAAGCCGTTCTCGGCATCGATCTTGGCGCTGGCGGGGAAGGCCGCGAACGAGGCGTCCAGCGCGGCCGCGCCTTCTTCCTTGCCTTTCGGGAAGATCAAGTGTGAGTGGCCGATCATCAGCGCGTCAATGCCCGTGCTGGTCAAGTGATAGCTGCCGTTTTCCATCTTCGGGCTGTAGGGAGTGGTATCGAGGCCGCCGTGCGACAGGGCCACGACGAGGTCGGCGCCCTTGCTGCGCAATTCCGGCACGTATTGTTTCGCCGCTTCCTGCACGCCCGTCACACTGACCTTGCCAGCGAGCACTTTCTGGTCCCATTCGAGGATTTGCGGCGGCACAAAGCTCAGCACGCCCACATTGATTTTCACGGTCAGCTTGCTGCCATCGGGCGCCGTGGCGGTAAAATCGCGCGGGAGCAGGGTATAGGGCTGGAAAATCGGCTTGCCGCTGGACACGCCGACGACATTGCTCAGCACGGAAGGGAAGGCGGGCGCGCCGCACGTACCCGTCGGCTTGGCCACGCCGGGTATGCCGAAATCCGTGTTGGTGATCTGGCTCAGGTATGGCAAGCCGTAGTTGAATTCGTGGTTGCCCATGCCGCCCGCATCGTATTTCAGCGCGTTCATGGCCTTGTGCACGGCCAGCGTGCCGCTGCACGGAACGGGCGCGGCCACGGCCTGCAGGTCGGCCAGCAGGGTGCCCTGGATGACGTCGCCATCGTCGAGCAGCACGTTGTTCGGATTTTCCGTGCGCGCCGCCTGGATCAGGGTCGACGTGCGCTCCAGCCCCAGGCTCGTGTCTTCGGCCAGCGCATAGTAGTTATAACTCAAGACGTTCGAGTGGATATCGGTGGTTTCCAGCAATGCCACCGTGACCGTCGTGCCTTCGGGAATGGCCGGCGCCGCCGGGGTATTCGAACTGCCGTTGCAACCGACGAGACCTGCACTTGCCAGCGCCGCCAGCATGACCCAATTTGTTTTCATTACCGCTCTCGGAGAGATTCAAAGGACGCGACTGTAACGCCGCCATATGACGCGGCGATGACAGCCGTGCGGGGCGCATGGATTCAGGGGCGCGCGCAGGCGGCCACGGCCTTGGCTAGCCAGGCCGCATCGATGGCGCCCAGGCGCCGGGTACAGATTTGATGTTGAGAAGTCAGAATCACTGTGTACGGCAAGCCCTTGATTTGATTGCCAAAGATGGGCAGCAAGGCGGGTGAGGCCAAGGCCTGCGGATAGCTGGCCGGGTGCTGCCGCAGGAACGCTTGCGCGGCCGCCCGCGTGTCGATGGCGATGCCGATAAAGGTCAAGCCGGGCTCGCTGGCGGCGTGGGCATTGAAAATCGGCAACTCCCGGATGCACGGCAGGCAGTTGCTGGCCCAGAAGTTCAGCACCACAGGTTGCCCTGGGAGCTGGCCGAGATCCAGCCTGCCATCGCCATCGAGGCGGGGCAAGTCAAAGGAGAGCGGCGCGGCGTTTGCATGGCATGCCGTGGCCATCAGCAGCAGCGCTGGCCAGCGTGTCATTGCGGCACCACGGCCGCATCCGTCATGCGGTAATACAGGCCCATGGGGTCGCTGGCCAGCACTTTCAGCTTGCCTTGCACGATAAAGGGCGCATAGCTGAACTTTACGGGCGTCTTGCTCTTGATCTCCACCACGCCTTCCGGGCCGGCAGGCAGGCAAAAGGCGCAGCTGGCCGAGGTAATGGTCAGCAGGAAGTGTTTCTGCTTTTGCCCCGGTTCCAAGGGCATCATGAAGCCTTGCACTTTCACCTCCGTATTGTCGAGCGCGCTGATTTCCGGCGTGTATTTCGGCACCATGCGGCCCTTTTTCGCCTTGACCGTGGTGGCCTGGCCCAGCAGTTTCCACGATACGACGCCGGGCAAGTCCGTCAAGGGGGCGAAGAACGACGGTGGTTCGTCGACGGGGGCCGCTGCGGCGAGGCCGGCCGGCAGCAGGCAGACAGTCAACACCATGATTTTCAACATGTATTTCCTTTCAGGGGCGCGCCAGGGTGGCGGCGATATCGGTGCGGTAGGCGCGCGCGGCGGGAATGGCGGCGGCCAGCAAACCCACCGCTGCGGCAGTCACGGGCAACCACGCTTCACCGGGCGCGATACGCCACGCTTGCAGATTCAGTTGCTGCATCGATTCCAGCAAGCCGACACCGGCATGGCCCAGCAGCCAGCCCAGCGCCGCGCCCGTCAATGACAGCAGCAAGCCTTGCGCCAGCAGCAAGCGCAGCAGTTTGGCGGGCGAGGCGCCCAGGGTGCGCAGGATGGCCAGGTCAGTCTTGCGCTCTTCCAGCGCGCCATACAGGGCCACGAACAGCGACAGGGCCGCCACCAGCAGCACGCCGGCGGCGATCGCCCGCAGCACATCGATACCCACGCCAACTAGATTGAACAGCCGTGCCGCCTCGAAGGCGGGCTGCGCCGCCTGCAGGCGCGGCTGGCCATTGACCCAGCGCGGCAGGCTGAGCGCGGCCAGGGGCGAAGCGTACTGCACCAGCACGGCCGTCAGTTCGCGCTCCGGCGCGCTGCTGGGGTGTTCATCGGGATCCGTTTCATGCACTCGCCACACGGAAGCGACGGGCGTGAGGATCAGGCGATCGAGCACCGTGCCCGTGGGCGCCAGGATGCCCGCTACCGTGTAGGGCGCGTGGTCGTGCAATTCTCCGCCCGCCGCCAGGCCGTGCGAGCCGGCAAAGCTGGCGCCCAGAGTCGCGCCCGTTTCGCGGGCCGCTTGGGCGCCGAACACGGCTTGCATTGGCTGCGTGAACAGTTTGCCTTGCGCCAGGTGCGCGCCATAGTGATCCAGCAGCGCCTTGGTGCTGCCGACGATGCGGTAACCGTGGAAGTTGTCGCCCAGCGCGAGCGGGATCGCGGATTGCACCAGCGGCTGCGCGGACAGCGCCGCCAGTGCCGTGTCGGGAATGTTACCGGTCGGAATATCGGCGTGATACACGGATGACAAAATCAATTGCAAGGGCGAACCTTTCGCGCCCACCACCAGGTCGATGCCCTGGGCATCGCGTTCGGCGTGCTCTTCCAGCTGGCTGGAGACGGCAAGGATGAAGGTCATCATGGCGATGCCGATGGCGACCAGCAGCAGATTCAGGCTGGACGCCAGCGGCTTGTGGCGCAGGGCGCGCCAGGCCAGGGTGGCCGCGTTCATGTCGCCACTCTGGAGCTGGAGCGGGGCAGGCGCAACACGAGCGCATCGGGCAAGGCGGCCAGCACCCTGGCGTCGTGGCTGGCGATCACCAGCGAGGCGCCAACTTGTTCAGCCTGGCTAGCCATCAGGTTGACGACGGCGGCGCAGGCGTCGTCGTCGAGGTTGTCCGTCGGCTCGTCGGCCAGGATCAGCCGCGGTCGCATGACGACGGCGCGCGCGATGGCGGCCCGCTGCCGTTCGCCGCCGCTCAGGGCGTGCGGATAGGCATCGAGCTTGTTGGCCAGGCCCAGCTGGCCCAGCAGGCTGGCCGCGCGGGCGGGATCGGGCCGCTGGCCGATGGCATAGGCGGGCAGCAAGACATTATCGAGCACGTTCAAGCTGGGCACCAATGCCAGTTGCTGGGGCAACAAGCCGATGGCGCGGCCGCGCCAGTTGTCGCGCTGGCGCGGCGTGAGGCTGGGCAGGGACGTGCCCGCGACGTCGAGGCGGCCCGCCTGGGGCGCCAGGATGCCGGCCAGCAAATGCAGCAAGGTCGATTTGCCGGAGCCGGATGGCCCAAGCAGCAGCGCGTGGCGCCCGGCGGGCAAGTGAAAGGCGGCGATATCGAGCACCGGGCTGGCGGGATCGTAGCCATAGGTCAGGGAGGCGAGGTGGAGCATGGAGTTCTTTCGGGTGGCTGGCTGGCAAAGATTGCCGCACAAATGCAACTGAGCTGCATTATAATTCAAACGCAATCGACTTGCATTTAAAATGCCAGCATCCATTGCCTCCCTTAGTCTCCCTTAATCAACGCCCTCTGAAAGATACCCATGACCCAGCGCAAACTCCCCGTCACAGTCCTGTCCGGCTTTCTCGGCGCCGGCAAGACCACCTTGCTCAACCACATCTTGCGCAACCGCGAAGGCAAGCGGGTGGCCGTCATCGTCAACGACATGAGCGAAGTCAATATCGACGCCTCGCTGGTGAAAGACAGCGCGGAAGCGGCCGGTGCGGCCCTGTCGCGCACGGAAGAAAAACTGGTGGAAATGTCGAACGGCTGCATCTGCTGCACGCTGCGCGACGATCTGTTGCTGGAAGTGCGGCGCCTGGCTGCGGAAGACCGCTTCGATTATTTGCTGATCGAATCGACGGGCGTGGGCGAGCCGATGCCCGTGGCCGCCACCTTCGACTTCGAAGACGATCACGGCGACAGCCTGAACGACGTGGCGCGCATCGACTGCATGGTCACAGTCGTCGACTGCGCCAACCTGCTGGCCGATTTCCATAGCGAAGACAGCCTGGAGCAGCGCGGTGAGATCGCGGGCGAGGGTGACGACCGCCAGCTGGCCAACTTGCTGACGGAACAGATCGAGTTTGCCAATGTCATCGTCCTCAACAAGGTCGACATGGTCGATGCGGCCGAGCGCCTGCGCGTGCTGGCCGTCATCAAAGCCCTCAATCCCGGCGCCCGCATTATCGAAACCAACCAGTCCGTCGTGCCGCTGGACGCCATCCTGGGCACGAACTTGTTCGACCTGGAGCAGGCGGCCAGCATGCCGGGCTGGGCGCAGGAGCTGGCCGGCACCCACACGCCGGAAACGGACACGTATGGCATCAGCAGTTTTGTGTACCGGTCGAAAGAGCCGTTCCACGCGCAGCGTCTGCATGACTACATTGCCCAGCCGATCAAGGGCGTGGTGCGCAGCAAGGGATATTTCTGGCTGGCCAGCCGTCCCGAATGGGTGGCCAGCCTGTCCGGCGCGGGCAAGCTGATGAATATCGAACCCGTGGGCCTGTGGTGGGCGTCCGTGCCGAAGGAGCGCTGGCCTACGGATGCGGCCTCGCTGGCGGAAGTTAAAGCGGGCTGGAGCGAAACGTATGGCGACCGCTACCAGGAGCTCGTCTTCATCGGCCAGGACATGGACCAGGCCGCCATCGAGGCGGACTTGAAGAAATGTCAACTCAACTACACGGAAACGCGCCAGGGCATGGCCGCCTGGCGCAAGCTGCCCGACCCATTTCCCCAATGGCAGCGCATGGAAGAACTCGAAGATTAACCATCAACAGGAAAGCACTATGACAGAACTGATCCCCGTCACCATCATCACGGGTTTTCTCGGCAGCGGGAAAACCACCATGCTCAAGCGCATATTGCAGGGCGATCACGGCATGCGCATCGCCGTGATCGAAAACGAATTCGCCGCCGAAAGCATCGACCATGGCTTGCTGGTGCAGGACAGCGACGAGCAGATCGTGGAAATGAACAATGGTTGCATCTGTTGCAGCGTGCGCGGCGACCTGATCCGCATCCTGGGCGAATTGCACGCCAAGCGTCAAGCCGGAACCATCGCGTTCGACCACGTGATCATCGAAACGACGGGTCTGGCCGCGCCTGGTCCCGTGGCGCAAACCTTCTTTGCCGAGCCCTCCATCAGCGAGTTTTACATGCTCGACGCGATTTTGACGGTGGTCGACGCGCGCCACGCGCAGCAGCAATTGACGGCGCACAAGGAAGCCCAGGAGCAAGTCGGCTTTGCCGACCGCATCCTGCTGTCGAAGACGGACCTGGTCAGCAAGGACGAACTGGCCGCGCTGCGCCAGCGCTTGGTCGCCATCAATGGCCGTGCCAGCATACAGAAAGTCAGCTTTGGCAATGTGCCGCTGCGCGACATCCTGAACATTCGCGGTTTCAATTTGAACGCCATCGTCGAGCTGGAGCCGGATTTCCTGGGGGAACTGGGCCACCGCCATGGCGACGGCGTGCAATCGTTCGTCTACCACCAGTCCCAGCCCCTGAATCTGCTGCAGGTGGAAAATTTTCTTGATGCCGTGGTGCAGCTGTTCGGTGCCCAGCTGATGCGCTACAAGGGCATTTTGTATGTTGCCGACCTGCCATGCCGCGCCGTCTTCCAGGGCGTGCATATGCTGATGGGCTCGGAACTCGGCGCGCCGTGGCGCGATGGCGAGACGCGCGCCAGCAAGATCATTTTTATCGGCCGCGACTTGCCGCAGGATATGCTGATCCGGGGCCTGGACCGTTGCGTGGTCGCGCTGGCCACGGCGGACAGCCCCGTCGAGGTGGCCGCATGAGCGTGGAAGCGGGCTTGCCCGCCCTGGCGCTGATCTTTCTGCTTGGCATGCGACATGGCCTGGAACCCGACCACCTGGCCGCCGTCGATGGCTTGACCTTGCGCAGCCAGGCCGCAGCGCCGCGCTGGGCGCCGTGGATGGGGGCGCTGTTTGCGCTGGGCCATGGCGTTACCGTGCTGGCCATCGTGGCCTTGGCCGCCGTGGCGTCGCAGCAATTTACACCGTCTGAAGCCGTGTTCGGCTGGCTGGAATGGCTGCCCATCGCCTTGCTGCTGTTGATCGCTGGCATGAATGCGCGCAGCTTGCTGGCCGGGGCGCAACTGGCCGAGGTGCGCGGACGGCTGTTGCCACGGTCGCTGCGGGGCGCATCGGGGCCGCTGGCCGCCATCCTCGTCGGCATGCTGTTCGCGCTGGTGTTCGACACGGCCCTGCAGGCGGCCGCCTGGGGCTACGCGGCCGTTGCGCTGGGCGGCATGCAGCCAGCCTTGCTGACGGGCCTGGTGTTTGCCGTCGGCATGGGCGTGACGGATACCTTCGATGGCTGGGTCACGGCAAAGGTCATGCGCACGGGGCAGGCGGATATCGTGCGCGCCTTCCGGCGCCGCCTGGGCTGGCCCATCGTCGCCGTCTGCGTGGCCATGGCGACCTATATGGCGGCAGGCAAGTTTGACTCCGCATGGTCGCTGCCGGAAAGCTGGACGGCGGCGCTGGGCGCGGCCATGGTATTGCTGATGGCGGCCCTGTACGGCTGGACCTTGCTGGGTTTGCGCCGCGTGCGTGCCTGAGGCAGTGGCGTGGGTATAATGGAAAAAAACTGCCGGATTCCACCATGCCCGCACCCGAGATCGTCATTCGCCTGCTGACGCCAGCCGACACCACCGCCTTTTGCGCGCTGCGCCTGCGCGCCATCCTTGATTCGCCCAGCTCGTTTTCCTCGTCGCGCGAGGATGAGCTGGCGCGCACGCCGGAAGAACATGCGCAGCGCATCGCCGGCGGCCCGCTGCACAGGGCTTTCGGTGCCTTCGATGGCGAACGCCTGGTCGGCTTTGCCGGCTTGCGGCGCGAATCCATGCGGCAACTGTCGCACAAGGCCTTGCTGTGGGGCGTGTTCGTCGATGTGACGCAGCGGGGCAAGGGCGTGGCGCGGCGCCTCGTGAACGCCTGCATCGAACAGGCCGAGACGGACCCTGCCGTCATGCAAGTGCATTTGAGCGTGAATGCGGAAAACAATGCCGCCTTGCGCCTGTATGAATCGCTGGGATTTATCGCGTATGGCACGGAGCCGCGCTCGATGCGCGTGGGCGAGCTATTTTATGACGAGCATCACCTGGCCTTGCTGCTCAGGTAACCCCCGCTATTTGCAGCGCGGGCACAGGCCCTTGATCAGGTAATCGACCTCGCCGCCGCTGAAGCCTTCCGGCAAGAGCACGGGCGGCGGCAGCTTGACTTCATTGAAGCAGGTGACGTTCGCGCATTTGGTGCACTGGAAATGCGCGTGCTCGTGCGCCTGGTGGCCGGCGCCCGCGCTGAAGCGCCACACCTGGTCGGCGCCCGCGATGCGGTGCACCAGTTCATTTTCCGTCAGCCATTCCAGCACCCGGTACAGGGTGACGGAATCGATGTCGCTGTCCTGCGACAGCGCCTGCTGGATTTCATGGTGGGTCAGCGAACGGCTTTGCGCCATTAAAAAGTCGAGCACCTTCACGCGCGTCTTGGTGACGCGGGCGTTGGTGTTGCGGATCAGCGATTCGGCTTGCGGTGTAGAAGATGTTGTCAACATGATAGGCCTGCTTGCGGGGGATCGGCTGGCGGCGTCATCGCCGTGCCCGTTGCCACCCTCTGGGCCGTATCTTAGCATGCGTGCCGCTCCCGATGGAACGGCGTCACGGTTTGAACGTCCAATAGCGGCCGGCCACCGTGTCGACGGGGTCGAGAAAGCGCTGGTCGGCGCGCGCATGGTTGCGTATCAGATAAAACATGTCGGACAGGGCGGAGCGCTTTTCCGCGAAATACATGTGTTTCATGAAGCTCGTGTCGACCCCGGTGGCGTCGATGGTTTCCACGCCCGCCACGATCAGCATGCCGGCGCCGCTGTCGCCCGCGCGCGCGTAGCCGTGCACGGCTTTCGAGGCGGCCAGGGCCAGGTCTTGCGACGAGGCATACAGGGTGACGGGGTTGCGCGCGCCGGCCAGTTTCGGCGCGATATCGTGCTTGAAGATGGCGGCGTCGATGTCGGGCGCGGACAGGATGATTTCCGTGATCTTTTGCGCCAGCTGCGGCTGCGCGGCCAGCAAGTCGGCCACGGCGCGCGTCAGGCCCCGGCTGCCCATGCTGTGTCCCACCAGATAGACTTGCGCCGCCTCCGTGCTGGCAAGAAAGTCGGCCAGGAAGGCCGTGAGGTGGGGCGTGCTCCACTCGATATTGTTTTCATCGATGGTGTAGCCGGCCACCTCGCCGCGCGACGGCCAGCTGTAGAACGCGGGCGCGCCATCGAAACCGAGGTCGTAGGCCATCTGTCCCGTGCGCCGCGCCGCATCCTCGAAACTCACGTTGTAACCGTGCACGAAGACAAAGGCGCTTTTATCGGCCGAGGCGCGGATCTGCGTTTTGAGTGCGGCAAAGAAATTGTCGCGGTCCTGCACCTCGGCCGACAGCAGCACCACGTGCTTGGTCGGGTCGTCGCGAAACTCCAGGCGCCACAGCGATGGCGATTCCAGCTGGCCCATGCGGTGGTCACGGGGAATGCTGACGTCGCAGCTGCCATAGCTGAGCGGGCCATTGCCGCTCATGATGTTGCGTTCACCGCTGAAGCGCTGGGCCGGCGGCTTGCCCACATCGCGCTGGCGGTCGGTGGCGAAATACACCTTGACCACCGCATAATTCGAGACGACGGCGCTTTTATCGGCCGGGGCGGGCACGGCTTCCACTTCGGGTGCCTGGGGGAAAGGGCGCTGCAGCGCATCTAGCAAGCCTTGCGCGGCAAACAGGGTTTCCATGTCGTCCGGCACTTTCGCGCTGGACAGGGCGGCCGACAGGGCCAGTTGCAGCTGACTATTTGCAGGCTCGGCTTCCAGCGCGGCGATGGCGGCCAGGATGGCGGCCGCGCCGTCGAACCTGGTGATGGCCTGCTTCAGCCGTTGATAATGGCTGGCGACGGCTTCAGGCGCGTGGCCGGGCGCGCCATGCCCGATGGCTGCCACCACAGCGGAAGTGATCAAGTCCATGCGCCACCTGCCTTTCAGGTCAGTCTGGATTAAATGTCAACCCATCGCCATAAAAGCACGCGAAAAGCGACTTGTCCAGCGGCGCGCGCAGCGGGCCTGTCAACGGTCAATGCTGCTTGTCGTCGCTGAACTGCTGCGCCAGCGATTGCAAGGGCGCCACGGTCAGGCCGCCGCGGCTCACGTGCTCGGGGATGGCGACGCGCACGGGCTTGCTGTGCATATTGGCGGACGACAGCACGTTCGTCGTCGTCTCGGGCGCCGCATTCCATACGGGGTCGACGATGCCTTCGAACACATGTTTCAATTGCTCGCCCCAGGTGTCGCGGATCATGCGGAAATACTGGTTCTTTTCATCGATGGTGACGAAGCGCGTGACGGCCAGGCTACCCGTCTCATAGACGAGCAGGTCCAGCGGCAAGCCGACGGAAATGTTCGAGCGCAGGGTCGAATCCATGGAAATGAGGGCGCACTTGGCCGCCTCGTCCAGGCGGGTGAACGGATTGACGACCCGGTCGATGATGGGCTTGCCATATTTGGCTTCGCCGATCTGGAAATACGTGTTTTCATCGTGCGATTCGATGAAATTGCCGGCCGAATACACCTGGAACAGCCGGCAGCGCTCGGTGCCTATCTGGCCACCCAGGATGATGCTGACGTTGAAATCGATGCCGCAGTCGGCCAGGGCCTTCGCTTCGCGCAGGTGCACGGTGCGCACGGCTTCGCCCACGATGCGCGCCGCGTCGTACATGCTGGCCACGTTCCAGATGCTGCGTCCATCCGCATCCACGTGTTCGGAAACGATCTGGCGGATCGCCTGCGAGATCGACAAGTTGCCGGCCGTCATCAGGACCAGCATGCGGTCGCCCGGGTTTTCGAACACGCTCATCTTGCGGAAGGTGCCCACCTGGTCCACGCCGGCGTTGGTGCGGGAGTCGGACAGGAAGACCAGGCCTTCGTTCAGGCGCATGCCTATGCAATAAGTCATCGTCGTAAATCACATCAAAAGGGGAAGCATTTTACACCAGCCGGGCCTTGCCACCTGCTGGCAAGGCCCGGCCAGCCTCATTCCTGCCAGTTATACGGGCACAATCTGCACATCGACGCTCAACGTTTCCGTGCCGCCACCCTGGCGCACGCCGCGCACGGGCGCGGCCGAATCGTAGTCGCGTCCGATGGCCAGGCGGCAATACGCATCCGTCATCAGCCGCGCATGCGTGACGTCGATGCTGACCCAGCCCGCAAAATCCGTGTCCTCGGCCCACGCGTCGACCCAGGCGTGGCTGGCCGCGTGGCCCGTCGTGCCCGGATCGATGTAGCCGGACACATAGCGGGCCGGGATGCCCCAGGCGTGGCAGCAGGCCAGGAACAGATGGGCGTGGTCCTGGCATACGCCGCGGCCCAGGGCCAGGGCGTCGCCAGCCGTCGTGGTGACCATGGTGGCGCCGCTTTCATACGCGACCTTGCCGACGATGTGCTCGGCCAGGCGCAGCAGATGGCCCGTGCCCGCCGTCACGTGCTGGTCCGGCAGGCTGGCGGCCGCCAGGTCGAGGATGGCGGGATTGGCCAGGGTCAGCGGCGTCGGCATGGTAAACAGCAGCGGCGACAGGGTATCGATCAGGTTCAGCCGTCCCTTGTGCGGGTAGATGGTTTCCACCACGCCCTGCGCCACCAGGCTCAGGGAGTGATGGCTGCCGTTAATCGTCAGCATGTGCGACAGATTGCCGTAAGCATCCGTGTAGGCGTGGCACTGGCCCGGCGTCGTGATTTGCCAGGACAATGCCCGCTGCTGCGGCTCGATACGCGGCGTCAGGTGCAGCTGCTGGATGGTGTGGGCCAGCGGTGCGCTGTAGGCGTACTCGGTTTTGTGGCGGATGGTGAGCTGCATCAGGCCGCCAAGGGAACGAGGAAGTCGCGGCTGACCCGGTTGCCCAGGTCATTGATGTTTTCCAGAAACTCCGTCAAGGTCAGATGCAAACCCGTCTTCATGATGTCGTCGATATGGCCGAATTTCAGTTCCGCGTGCAATTTGCCGGCGAAGCGCTCCGTATCGGCCGACACATCGTTGCGGATGTGCTTGAGATTTTCCACCACGTCATCCATGCAGGCCAGCAGGGAACGCGGCATGTCGCCGCGCAGCATCAGCAATTCCGCCACCCGCGCCGGGGTGATGACGTCACGGTAGACCTTGCGGTAGATCTCGAAGCCGGACACGGAGCGCAGCAGGGCCGCCCAGTAATAAAAGTCGCGCTGGGTAATGTCTTTCGACGTGTCGCGCGCGCCGTGGAACTTCACGTCGAGGATGCGCGCCGTGTTGTCGGCCCGTTCCAGGAAGGTGCCCAGGCGAATGAAGTGGATGGCTTCGTCCTTGAGCATGGTGCCCAGGGTCACGCCACGCGACAGGTGCGAGCGGTACTTGACCCATTCGAAGAACTGGCTGGGATCCGTTTCCAGCAGATTGCTTTTCAAGCGTTTCTGCATGTCGAGCCAGGTGGCGTTCTGGATTTCCCACACTTCTGTCGTCAAAGTCCCCCGCACGGCGCGGGCGTTTTCGCGCGCGCCCGTCAGGCAGGCGAGGATGGACGAGGGGTTGTTCGGGTCGCGCACCATGAAGTCGAGCACGTCGCGCGTGTGGAAGCGGCCATATTTGTGGTCGTAGGCGCTTTGCAGCTCGGAAATGCCCAGGGTGGCGCGCCAGCCTTGCTCCGCGTCCTGTTCGGACTGGGGCAGCATCGAGGTCTGCATATTGACGTCGAGCATGCGCGCCGTGTTTTCCGCCCGCTCCGTGTAGCGGGCCATCCAGAACAAATGATCGGCGGTGCGGCTCAGCATGTTTTCTCTCCTGCAAAAGCGGATGTGGCTTCCAGTACCCAGGTATCCTTGGTGCCGCCCCCTTGCGAGGAGTTGACCACGAGCGAGCCTTCACCGAGCGCCACGCGGGTCAAGCCGCCCGGCACCATGGAAATCGTCTTGCCGGACAGCACGAACGGCCGCAAATCGATGTGGCGCGGTGCGATGCCGGCCTCGACATACGTGGGGCAGGCGGACAGGGCGAGTGTTGGCTGGGCGATGTAGCCGCCCGGATTGGCCAGCAGGCGCTGGCGGAAGTCCTCGATCTGCGCCAGGCTGGACGCCGGCCCCACCAGCATGCCGTAGCCGCCCGCGCCATGCACTTCCTTGACGACGAGTTGCGCCAGGTTCGCCAGCACGTAGGACAAATCGGCCGGTTTGCGGCACTGGTACGTGGGCACGTTGTTGAGTATGGGTTCCTGCGACAGATAGAACTTGATCATGTCGGGAACAAAAGGATAGATCGACTTGTCGTCGGCCACGCCCGTGCCGATGGCGTTCGCCAGGGTCACGCGGCCGGCGCGGTACACGGACAGCAGGCCCGGCACGCCCAGCGAGGAATCGGAGCGGAAGGCCAGCGGATCGAGGAAATCGTCGTCCACGCGGCGATAAATGACGTCGACTCTCTTCGGACCGCGCGTGGTGCGCATGTACACCGAGTTATCGTTGACGAACAAATCCTTGCCTTCGACCAGTTCCACGCCCATCTGCTGGGCCAGGAACGCATGTTCGAAGTAGGCGGAGTTGTACATGCCTGGCGTCATGACGACGACCGTCGGGTCATCCACGCCCATGGGCGCGACCGAGCGCAGGTTGTCGAGCAGCATATCCGGGTAATGGTCGACGGGCGCGATGCGGTTACGGGCGAACAGTTCCGGGAACAGCCGCATCATCATCTTGCGGTCTTCCAGCATGTAGGATACGCCGGACGGCACGCGCAGATTGTCTTCCAGTACATAGAATTCGCCCTGGCCCGCGCGCACGATATCGACGCCGGCGATGTGGGCATAGATGTCGGAGGCGACGGAAATGCCCTGCATTTCCGGGCGGTACTGGGCATTCTTGTAGATTTGCTCGGCGGGAATGATGCCCGCCTTGATGATCTTTTGCTCATGATAAATATCATGGATAAACATGTTCAAGGCTTGCACGCGCTGCACCAGGCCCGTCTGCATCTGCGCCCATTCCGTGGCGGGAATGATGCGCGGGATGGTGTCGAACGGAATCAGGCGTTCCGTGCCGGCATCGTCGCCATACACGGCGAACGTGATGCCGACCCGGCGGAACGTCAGGTCGGCTTCCGCCCGCTTGCGGGCGATGGTCTCGGGGGATTGCTGCTCCAGCCAGTTGCTGAATTCACGATAGTGTTCACGTACCTTGCTGTCCGTACCCACTTCATTTGCAGTCATTTCATTGAAAAAATTTGCCATGTTGTGATTTCCCTTGAGCCGTGTCTGACTATAGCTCAGCAGGAAGCGTGCCAATGCCGCACACCCGAAAGTATGTAGAAAATGACCATTTTTGTGGCGTAAAACCGTCATCCGCACCGCTTTGGTGCGCTACGGTGTCGATTCTGCAGGGCTATGGGGCGCGGGGCGGGTGAAATCAGGCGTCCGGCGTGACGAAGGGACGGCAATCGACGGGCAGGTCGATGGTAAACGTGGTGCCCGTTTCCGGCGCACTGTCGACCAGCGCGCTGCCGCCATGGCTTTCCGCCACGTTTTGCACGAAGGGCAGGCCGATGCCCCAGCCGGGCGCGCTGCCCTGGTGTTCGCGGCGCAGGTATTCGAAGATGCGCTCGGTCTGCTCGGGCGCGATAGTACTGCCCGTGTTGTGCACCGTGAGTATCATGCGTTCGCGCAGGGTGTTGACGTGGATATGGATGGGGCCGTCGTCGCCGTACTTGAGGGCATTGCCCACCAGGTTTTCCAGGGCCCGGCGCAGCGAATTTTCGCACCACCAGCCAGTGACGGACGCGCCCGTGACCTGGCACTTGCCCGGATGGCCCGTATTCACGCTGTCGGCCACCTGCTGCGCCAGCGGCAGGATATCGAAGCGATGCAAGACCAGCGGCAGTTTCTGCCCCCGGTGGTAGCTGAGCGTATCGAGCAATTCCTGGATCATGTCGTCGAGGCGCTTGCCGTGTTCGATGATTTTCGATGCCAGGGCCGGCACGTCGAGCTGCTGCGCGCGCCGCTGCAGCAGCTGGGCGCTGTTGAGCATGACGGAGAGGGGATTGCGCATGTCGTGCGACAGGCCGGCCGCGATGCGCCGCTGGAAGCTTTCATGCATGGCCGTAAATTCCAGGATAGCTTCGCGGATGCCCGTGTCGATCGAGGCATTGATCACCTTCCAGTCGCGGCGGCGCAACGGCACGCCCGCGTCGAGGGCCGCATCGGCGAAACAGTCGCGGAAGATCTGGTATTCCTGGATCACTTGCTCCGGGCCATAGCTGGTCATGCGCGCCCGTTCGTTGCCGTGCACGGCAGGGGCATTGGTATGGCTGGTGGCATCGTCGCGCGGATAGCCTGGCGTCAGCGCCTCGGCCAGGTTATCGAAGAAAGTGGGCAAGGTATTGATCAGGATGGGCGTCAGCAAGGCGTCGGCGCCGCGTACCTTGGCGCGCACCTCGTGTTCCCACTGTGTCAGCACGGCATCGCGCATGCTGAAGAGCCGCCGCGTGCGCGCGGGCATGTCCAGCGTGTGCATTTTCTGGTCAGAGGCATAGGTCATCGTAGCTCTCCCTGGACAGCTCGGCATCCGCGTCGTGCATCGGCGGGAGCTAAAGTATCCTCCAAATCGGCGTGCAGGTGGTGTTCAATTCGGCGCGTCGACGCCTGCAATGACGGCGCTCAAATGGCTGAGGGTCGTATCCCATTGTTCCAGCGAAAAGTTCTGCGGATCGTCATGACCGTTCGCAAAACCTGTGTCGATCACGACGTGGAAGGCGGGGATCAGCCACGTGCCCTTGCGCACGCTGGCGGCGATGTACAGCAAGGCCAGGCGCTCGTATTGCGCGGGCGTAAAACCGGGATCGGGCGCCAGGCCGTCGTTGCCCTTGCCGCCGCCGGGCACGGAGTGGCGCGGCTGCACCAGTTCCACGTGCAGGAACAGGCCCGCCAGCGACGGCTTGTCCTTTTCCAGCTTGCTGGCGTAGCTGGCCGTGCCAAAGTCGCGCACCAGCAAGGAGCCGCCCAGGCGGTTGACGTAGACATGGCCTTTCGGACCGCCGCCCAGCGCCGGGTTGCGTAGATTGAAATCGTTGAAATCCCAGCTGGCGTCGTTGATGTGGGCGGGAATGGGTTCCAATAAAAAATTCGGGTAGCTGGTGTCGTGGATGACGAAATAGCGGGCCATGGGTGCGGCCAGCCGGCCCACGGCGCGCGACAATGGCGCGTCGACGGGGCCGCCCACATCCGCCTCGGCGATCCCCTGTTCCGCCAGCCAGGCCCGCAACCGGGCCGGCGCGATGCCCGTGCGCTGGCCGATGCGGGCGGCAAGAAACGCCGGCAGCGGCGCGCTGTCGCCCAGGCGCGCATACAGCTTGACGGGACGCAGCAAGCACGTGGCTTGCGCCCGCGCATCGCCCTTGAAGCCGCTTTTCCAGGCAGCATAAGGGCAGGCGGCCTGCTTCTGGGCGGCAGCGGGCAGGGACAGGCAGAGCAGGAGCAGCAGGGCAGGGAGTCGTTTCATGCGGCATTGTCGCCCAAGCGCGGCTTGCGGCACAGGCGCGCACGCGAAAAAAAAGCTGCCCGAGGGCAGCTTTCGCGGTGCGACAGAGCGCGCGGCCTTTAAAACGCCACGCTGGCCGAGACGACCACGGTGCGCGGCGCGGCCAGCACCAGCGAGCCGATATTGAAGGACGACACGGCCGACGACCAGTAATTGCGGTCCGTCACGTTGTCCACGCGGGCGCGCAAGGTCACGTCACGGCCTGCCACTTGCGTCAGGTAGCGCGCGCCGATATCGAGGCGGGTCCACGATGGCAGTTGCTTGGTGTTGGCCTGGTCCGCGTATTGCGTCGAGGTGTAGATGGTGCGGGCGTTCAGGGTCAGGCCTGGCGCGCCGGGCACGTCCCATTCGCCGCCCACGCTCATCTGCGTTTCCGGTGCGCCAATGGGTTTCTTGCCATTATTCTCGGTCATGCCGGTATTGCTGAGCTTTGCATCGAGCCAGGTCAAGCCGCCCAGCAGGCGCACGCCCTGCATCGGCGTGCCGAAAACCGACAATTCCAGGCCACGGTTGCGCTGCTCGCCATCGAGTTCTGCCCGCTTGCCGACCACGGCCAGCAAAGGCTTGGCCGTGCTGAACAGGGCGGCGCTCATGCCCAGCTTGCCGCCGTCATATTTGACGCCGATTTCCTTTTGCTTCGATTTGTACGGCGCAAACACGTCGCCCATGTTGTCGACATTGAGCTGCTGGCCGTTTTCCACATACGTTCCAGTGGCCGTCGGACCTTTGACCAGCGCCTCGATGTAGTTGGCGTACAGCGACACATCCTTGCTGGCCTTGAAGACGATGCCAGCCACGGGCGTCGTGGCGCTCTCGTCATAGGCCTTTCCTTGCAGCACCGAAGTGTTGTAGTCGTAGCCGGCATCCTTGATCTGCTGGCGGCGCAAGCCCACGGTCAGCAGCAGCTTGTCGTCCATGAAGGCCATGGTGTCAGCCAGGGCATAGCTGTTGAGGATGGTTTTCTGGGTGATGCGCGGGTCGCTCATGATGCCGCCCGTGTAAGGTGTTGGCGGCGGGGCCACGCTGACCGGCGCATAAATATTGGTGGCAAACTTGTCGCCGATGGCATAGGCGTTCTTCGCCTCATTCCAGTGCCCGGACCAGCTGGCCACCAGGGTGTGCTTGACGGCGCCCGTCACGAGCTTGCCGCGAATGCCCAGTTCGCCCGTGCGGATCTCCTGTTTGCGGGCATTGTCGAAGCGCGACACTGTGGCGTCGCCATTGCTCGAGGTCAACGATGGCTCGGCCAGGCTATTGGCTTCCTTGGTCGAACGGGAGCCAAATGCGGCCCAGGCCACGACATCCTTGGCCAGGTCCACCTCGGCGCGCGCCGTGCCGAACACATCGTGTTCCTTCGAATAGCTCCAAGGCTGGGCAAAGTTCTTCGACGCATCGGGAGCGGATGGCAGTACAGCCACGGCGCCAATGGCGACGGAGGGGCGCGGCGCCGTCAGATCGAAATTCTGGTAGCCGGCATCGGCCGACAGACGGTAGTTGCGGCCGCGATAGTCGAGGCCCACCGAGAACATGCCCACGTCGTGGTCTTCGCGCTTGATGCCGGTCTCGCCCTGGCGCTTGGCGGCGTTGACGCGCACGCCGAATTCCTTGTTTTCGCCAAAGCGGCGCGCCACGTCGATGGCCGCATAGGCGTGTCCGCCCGATTCCACTCCCACGGTCAATTCCGTCAGCGGCGTGTTGCCGGCGCGCTTGGGCATCAGGTTGATGGCGCCGCCGATGCCGCTGCCGCCCGGTGCCGCGCCGTTGAGGAAGGCGCTGGCGCCACGAAACACTTCCACTCTTTCGAGCAGTTCCGGCGATACATATTGACGCGGCAGCACGCCATACAGGCCGTTGTAGGCCACGTCGTCCGAATCGAGGGCGAAACCGCGGATCACATACACTTCCTGGAAATTGCCATAGCCGCGCGACATGCGCACGGCCGGATCGCTTTGCAGCAGGTCGCCCACGCTGCGCGCTTGCTGGTCGGCGATGAATTGCTGCGTGTAACTGGTGCTGCCGAATGGCGAGTCCATCATGTCCACGGCACCGAGGATGCCCATACGCCCGCCGCGCGCCACCTGGCCGCCCGCATACGCCTTCGACAAGCCTTCCGCCGACGCATCTGCCGACGCGTTGACGACCACGGTCGGCATGCTTTGCGCGTCGCCGGCAGATGTGGTGGACGTGGTTTGGGCGTGGGCGGCGGCGCTGGCCAGCAGGAAGGCGGCCAGGGCGAACGGGGTAGGGACGAGGTGGAAGGTGCGCATGGTGTTATCTGGATATTAATGAGAATGATTATCATTATATTCCAGCGTGGCGCAGCGCGTGAGAAAGTGTGACAAAGCGATCAAAAAAGTCGCCATTCATACAACACCGGGCCAGCCAGGGTGCCGGAATCTGGCGGAAAAAGGCGCGCCAAACGATACCTTGTGGATTTATTAATGCGCATATCCAAGTTTCGCTAAAATGGACCACCGCGCCGCGCGCCCACAGGAAACCGCATGCCATTGCACCACCATTTACAGTCCGCTTCCATGCGTATGCGGGAGGGCTTGAGCCTGAAAGGCGCGGCCGTCGCGCTGATCCTGTGCATGCACGTGCTGGGCCTGTATTTCCTGCTGCTGCCGGCGCGGCAACTCAAGCAATACACGGAAGTGGCGTTCATGACCTTGCTGCCGTCCCGGCCAATGGCGCAGACGCCACCGATGGCCTTGCCCATGCCCATGCCGGCTCCCTTGCCGCGCGCGCGGGCAACGGCACCGCCCGTCGCGCCGTCCGCCATCCTCGAACCACCTCCCGTCATAGTGGAGGCCATCACCGTGCCGGCCGAGGAATTTCCCGCTGCGCCTGCCACGGCGCCTTCCACGGCGGACTTGCGCACGCGCGCCCGGCTGGCCGCGGGCGCCGCCGACAAGGCCTTGCGCGGCGAGCTCAAACAAGACCAGCCGTGGCTGGCCTCCGCCGACCTGAAGAGCGAAAGCACCTTCCAGAAGCTGGTCGCCTCCGCCTGGCGCGGCGGCCCCGTCATCCGCGTGGAGGAATTCCTCACGGCCGATGGCCGGCCCGCCACGCGCGTCGTCAGCGCTGGCGGCGCCACCTGCTATGGCATGGCCGACAATCCCGGTTCCGGCGCCGATCCGTTCAAGACGGGCGGCAAGGTGAAAAGAGTGCCTTGCCCGGGTTGAGTCGGATGGAAGGCTGTGCAGGTCAGATTAGCGCAGCGTAATCTGACAGGTTGCGTGGCGGCGCTTGTCGGCTTACGCCCGTTGGGCTAAGCCGACCTACGCATGATGCAAGCGTGATCCATGCCGGGCAAAGACCGCACGGCGTGCAGGGTTTTAGGGGCTGTAATAGGGTATGCCACCCCCGGCAGGGTCTCAAATATGCTAAGTTGCGTCTGCAATTCATGTGACACGACCCAGGACGCCCATGCTCCCCGAACTCCTCATCCTCGCTCCCAGCCCTTCGGCAGCCGTCAACGCGCAGCTGGACCAGCAATATACCTGCCACCACGCCTGGCAAGTGCCGGCGGACGAGCGCCACGCCTGGCTGGCCGAGCGGGCGCCGTCCATCCGCGCCGTCGTCACGACGGGCGCGCTGGGCTTGAACGCGACCGACATGGGCTTGCTGCCGAATCTGGAAATCATCGCCGTCAATGGCGTGGGTCTCGACGGCGTGGCGCTCGATGTGGCGCGTGAACGCGGCATCGCCGTCACCACCACGCCGAACGTGCTGACGGACGACGTGGCCGACGTGGCGCTGGCCTTGCTGCTGGCCAGCGCGCGGCACATCGTGACGCTCGACCGTTTCGTGCGCGACGGTGGCTGGGAACGCCGTGAAGCCATCGCCCCCGCGTCCAGCCTGCGCGGCAAGACGGCCGGCATCTTCGGTTTCGGCCAGATCGGCCAGGCCATCGCGCTGCGCCTGGCCGCTTTCGGCGTCCACGTACGCTATTTCCAGCCGCGTCCCATTGCCGGCACCAGCGTGCCGCGCGCCGAATCCTTGCTCGCCCTGGCGCAGGAAAGCGATTACCTGATTGTCTGCGCGCCGGGCACCCCGGCCACGCGCAAGATCGTCGACCGCACCATACTCGATGCGCTGGGGCCGCAAGGCACCCTGATCAACATCGCCCGCGGCGCCCTCATCGACGAAGTGGCCCTGATCGCCGCCTTGCAGGATGGCCACCTGGGCGCGGCTGGCCTCGACGTGTTTGCGGACGAACCGCGCGTACCAAACGCCTTGCGCGCCTTGCCCAACGTCGTGCTGACGCCGCACGTGGGCAGCCTGACCGTGGAAACGCGCCATGCGATGGGGCAACTGGTGGTCGATAACCTGGCCGCGCACTTCGCCGGCTTGCCCTTGTTGACACCCGTAAAGCCATAAAGTCCACGATGAACCGTTTTAATCAAGCTTGAATGAAAGAGTAGCTATGGAATTGACAAAATCGCTGTTGCGCACGCGCGGCGGGCAAGACAGCGGCAAGGTGGGCATGATCGAGCTGTTCTTCGATCTGGTGTTCGTGTTTGCCGTCACACAACTGTCGCACGGCTTGCTGGCGCACCTGAGCGCCATGGGCTGGCTGCAGACGGGTTTGCTGCTGATGGCCGTCTGGTGGGTATGGATTTTCACGTCTTGGATCACCAACTGGCTCGACCCCGAACGCATTCCCGTGCGCATCAGCCTGTTCGCGCTGATGCTGGGCGGCCTGATCATGTCGGCATCGATCCCCGAAGCGTTCGGCACGCGTGGCCTGGCTTTTGCCGGCGCCTACGTGGCCATGCAGGTGGGCCGGCCCCTGTTTGCCTGGTGGGCCGTGCGCCATGAAACGCTGTCGCGCCGCCGCAATTTCCAGCGCATCGCCCTGTGGGCCGTGCTGTCCGGCATCTTCTGGATCGCGGGCGGCGTTGCATCGCCCGAGCAGCGCATCTTCTGGTGGATGCTGGCACTGGCGATCGACCTGGCCGGCCCCTGGATGCAGTTCGGCCTGCCTGGCCTGGGCCGCTCGACGACGGCCGACTGGGACGTCGACGGCAGCCACATGGCCGAGCGCTGCGGCCTGTTCGTCATCATCGCCCTCGGCGAATCGTTGCTCGTGACGGGCGCCACCTTCGCGGGCCTGGAATGGACGGCCGCCAACTGGCTGGGCTTTTTGTCGGCCCTGGTCGGCAGCATCGCCATGTGGTGGATATACTTTGATACGGGCGCCGAGGCGGGCCACCACCGCATCGCCCACTCGAAGGACCCGGGCCGCATCGCCCGCAAGGCCTACACGTATATCCACGTGTTGATCGTCGGCGGCGTGATCGTCAGCGCCGTGGCCGATGAACTGGCCCTCGTGCATCCTGATGAGGCGAGTTTTGCCGGCATCAGCGCCTTGCTGGGCGGCCCGATCCTGTATCTGCTGGGCAATGCGCTGTTCAAATGGGTCAGCAGCGACCGTTCCACGCCGCCGCTGTCGCATCTGCTGGGCATTTTGATCATCCTGGCGCTGATCCCGATGGCGTATGGACGGCTGTATGCGCCCCTGACCCTGGCCTGCATCACCAGCTGCGTGCTGGTCCTGGTGGCCGTGTGGGAACATATGGCGCTGCGCCGTCCGCCACCGGAGATTGATCCCTGATGCTTGCTTAGCCGGGCGGCGTGATGCCGTCCGGATCGCTGCGCGTGTCGAGCTGCAGTTGCAAAAACGCCAGGTCCAGCCAGGCGCCGAACTTGGTGCCCACCTGGCGCATCAATCCCACTTCCTCAAAGCCCAGCTGCTTATGCAGGGCGATCGAGCCGGCATTGCCCGCCTCGATGCCCGCCACCATCACGTGCTTGCCCAGGCCGCACGCCCGCGCGATCAATTCCGTCATCAAGGCCTTGCCGACGCCGGCGCCGCGACTATCGGCGCGCACGTACACGGAATGCTCGACCGTATGCCGGAAGCCTTCGAACGGGCGCCAGTCGCCGAACGAGGCGTAGCCAGCGACAGTTCCTTGCGCATCGATGGCGACCAGCACCGGATAGCCGGCCCGCTGACGGTCGGCCAGCCAGGCGGCGCGGTTGGCCGCATCGACCGTCCGTTCATTCCAGATGGCCAGGGTATGGCTGACGGCATCGTTGTAGATGTCCAGTATGGCTTCGATGTCGCCCGCATGGGCATCGCGTATCTGCATGTTGATTTCCTCGCAAGGCGTCTACTATAATGGACAAATCATAGATTGCCGCTCACGCCTTGTCCAATAAAATCCGAATGGAAGCCGATACATGTCCACTAAACCAGACGAATTGAATCAGCGCATCGGCGCCAGGGTGCGCCTCGAGCGGGAAAACCTGGGCTGGTCGCTGACGGACCTGGCGGCCCGCTCGGGCGTGTCGCGTGCGATGGTGCACAAGGTGGAGCGGGGCGATTGCAGCCCCACGGCCACCTTGCTGGCGCGGCTGTCGGGCGCCTTCGACCTGAGCATGTCCGAACTGATCGCGCGCGCCGAGATGCGCGCCGGGCGCTTGCTGCGCAAGCTTGAGCAGCCCGTGTGGGTCGACCCGCAGAGCGGCTATGTGCGGCGGCACGTGTCGCCCGCGTCCGACATGCCGCTCGACCTCGTGCATATTACCTTGCCGCCCGGCGCCGTGGTGGCCATGCCGGCCGCCGCCTATGTGTCGCGGCGACAACTCATCTGGTCGCTCAGCGGCAGCCTCGTCTTCATTGAAGGGGAGACCCGCCACGTACTGGACGAGGGCGACTGCCTGGAGCTGGGGCCGCCCGCCGACTGCGTGTTCCGCAATGAAACGGCCACCGCCTGCACCTACGCCGTGGCGGTATTGAAGAACCGAGATTAAGCCAGTGCCGCCGCGCGCAGCTGGGCAATGAAGGCGCGCGCGGCGGGCGCCTGTTCGTGGCGGCGGAAGGCCACGGCGATCTCCGAGCTGATCTGCGGCCCTGCCAGTTCGCGAAAGCACACGCCAGGCAATTGCACGCTGGCCATCACGGAATGGGGCACGATGGCGCAACCGACGCCCAGCGACACTTCCGTCAGCACGGCCACCAGGCTGCCCGGGCGCGATACCACCTGCGCCGCAAAGCCGCCGCGCCGGCTCACCTCCAGCGTTCCCAATTCCTGTTCCGGCACGATGAACGCCTGCTGCGCCAGCGCGGCCGGCGCCGCCACATCAAACAAAGCCACCGGGCTGTCCGCCTGCACGGCCAGCACGAAACGGTCGCGCAGCAAGACCACGCTGTCCAAGCCGTCCGGCAAGTGCAGCGGCGGGCGCACGAAGGCCAGGTCGACCCGGCCCTGGTCCAGCAAGGCGGGCAGGGTATCCATCGCGGTTTCGCGCGCGCCGATGTGGATGCCGGGGTGGCTGGCGCGAAAGCGTGCAAACTGGCCTTGCAGCACGCCTGAGTAGGCAGCCGACGCCACGTAGCCGATTTCCAGCCGTCCCAGTTCGCCCCGTCCGGCCCGCCGCGCCACTTCCTGCGCCTGCGCCAGCTGCCCCAGCGCGCGCGCAGCTTCGATGACGAACAGTTCCCCGGCGGCCGTCAGGGACACGGCGCGCTTGCTGCGCTGAAACAGCCGCGTGCCCAGCAACTGCTCCGTTTCCTGCACCTGCTTGGTCAGCGCGGGCGGAGAGATGCCCAGCTCCGCGGCCGCGCGCGCGAAGTGCAGGCTGTGCGCCACGGCCAGCACGCAGCGGAAATGCCGCAGTTCCATGTCTTTATCTGTATTCACCATCAGTGAATTATAAGGCGGCTGTCTTATAACAGGAAGTAATGCAAGCCTGCTTAAAATACAGGCATGAAGAATACCAACTGGACCTTATATACGTGCTCGGGCGTCTGCGCGCTGATCATGCTCGACACCAACGTCGTGGCCGTCTCGCTGCCGTCGATTGCCCGCTCGCTGAACGCCAGCTTTGTCGATGTGGAATGGGTGGTCAGCGCCTACATGCTGGCGTTCGCCTCATTTTTGCTGCCCGCCGGCAGCATCGCCGACCGCCTGGGACGGCGCAGGGTCATGCTGTTCGGCCTGGCCGTGTTCGCGCTGGCCTCTTTGCTGTGCGGCCTGGCGTGGACGCCGTTCGTGCTCAACGTGGCGCGCGCCGTCAAGGGACTCGGCGCCGCGCTGCTGCTCACATCCGCGCTGGCCGTCATCGGCCACACCTTCCATGCGGAAAAGGAGCGGGCGCGCGCCTGGTCCGTCTGGGGCGCGGCCATGGGCGTGGCCATGACGGTGGCGCCCCTGCTGGGCGGCCTGATCACGAGCGCCATCAACTGGCGCTGGATTTTCTATCTGAACCTGCCCGTCGTCGCCATCCTGATGTGGTTGGTAAGCAAACACGTGGACGAGTCGAAGGATGCCTCCAACGCCAGTTTCGACCCGCTCGGCGCGGCATTATTCTCCGCCGGCCTGTTCGCCATCATCTGGGGCTTGATCGACGCCAGCGTGGCGGGCTGGTCCAGCCGCGCCACCGTGCTGCGCTTTGCCGCGGGCGCGGCGCTGCTGGCCGTGTTCATCGTCGTGGAACGGCGCCAGCGCGCGCCCATGGTCGATTTGTCGCTGTTTGGCCGGCGCGTCTTCGTCGGCGCCGTGCTGGGCATGTTCGGCTACGCGATCGCCGCGCAAGTGATGATGACCTTTTTGCCCCTGTATTTGCAGAACGCCTTCGGCTTTTCCGCCGTGCTGGCCGGCTGCGCCATGCTGCCGTTTGCCGTCGCCATGGTGGCGCTGTCGCGTCTGGCGCCGCGCGCCATGCGCCATTTGGACGACCGCGGCATTCTGGTGACGGGCTTGCTGATCGTCGCCTTGGGCAACGTGGCTACGGCCCTGGCCGCCGCCAGCCTGCAGTACGGCTGGGTGGCAGTGGGCATGGTGGTCACCGGCGCGGGGGCCGGATTGCTCAATGGCACGACCCAGAAGGCCATCCTTGCCTGCATCCCGCGCGAACGCACGGGCATGGGTTCCGGCATCAGCACGACGACGCGCTTTGTCGGCATCGTCCTGGCCGTGGGCGCGCTGGGCGCCGTGCTGGCCATGCGCACGGCCGCTTCGTTCAACGAGCTGGCGTGGCTGCACGGCTTGAAGGCGTCGCCTGAAATGATCGGCCGCATCGTCGCCGGCAACGCGGCCGAGGCCTTCGGCCAGTTGCCGCCCGCGATGCAGGCCGTGGCGCAGGAAGCGGCGCGCCACGCTTTTATCGAGGGCTTTGCCAGCGTGCTCTACCTGGCGGGCGGACTGGCGGCCGTGGTGGCGGCGCTGGTCTTCGTGCTGGCGCGGCCGCAGGAAAAAGTGTAACTGTTCAGTAAGTTCCGCGTGCGCGGCCTCTGCTTGTAATATGATGCCATCGAGCAATACATGGCAATCATATAACTACCGCAGGTAATCACATGCGCAGAAAACGGATCATCATTACCAGTGTGCTGGTGGCAGTCATCGGCGTGGCCGCTCCCTTGAGCCTGGCCTTCTATCTGTCGTCCGTGCGCGCCGAGCAGGGCGAGCAGGAGCGCCTGCGCCTGCTGGCCGGCTACGCGCTCGAGCGCGCCCACCGTTCGATCGCCTCGGCCAGCATGGCGCTGCGCAGCGCCGATGCGCTGGACCTGGCGCCGTGTTCGGAAGCCCATGTCCAGCAATTGCGCCGCATCACCATCACCACGCGCAGCATCGACGATATCGGTTATGTGGAAAACGGCTTGCTCAAATGCACGTCGAATGGCATCGAGGACGAGCGCATCGCCATCACGCCCGCCGACTTCAAGCTGGACAATGGCATGGGCCTCGATTTCAACCTGCGCCCCGTCGTCAGCGGCGGCAAGCGCATGGTGGGGCTGTCTTACCGCGCCCATAAGGTGCTGATCGATCCCGTGCGTTTTTCCGACGTCATCGTCGACAACGACATCCAGATGGCCGTGGCCATCGGCAAGGGCGGCGTGCTCGACACCTTGCACCATCCGGACCCGGCACTGGTGCAGGCATTGCTCGCCAGCAAAGGAGCGACGGGCACGGGGGCGAAGGGCGAACTGGCGCACGAGGACAGCATCCATGCGATGCTGTACCGCGATGGCTTGACGGCCGTCATGATCGAGCCGCGCAGCAAGCTCAGCGAGAGGCTGCGCCGCGAACAGCTGCTGCTCTTGCCGCTGGGCCTGTTGATGGCCGCCTTCATCGTCGGCATCGTCGTGTGGCTGTCGCGCCGCCGGCTGTCGCTGCGCGGCGAGCTGGAAACGGCGGTCGAGCGGCGTGAATTCTTTGTCCACTATCAGCCCATCATCGCGCTCGACACGGGCGTGTGCGTGGGCGCCGAGGCGCTGATACGCTGGCGCCGCCCCGACGGCAGCATGATACGCCCCGACCTGTTCATCCCCGTGGCCGAGGATGCCGAACTGATACTGCCGATCACGGACCAGGTCATTGATTGCGTCATTGCCGACATGCGCGCCGCGCTGCTGGCCGACCGCGAGCTGCACATCGCCATCAACCTGTGCGCCAGCGACATCGAAACGGGCCGGGTGCTCGACGTGCTGGAACGGGCCTTGGCCGGCACGGGCATCGAGGCGCAGCAGATCTGGCTGGAAGCGACGGAGCGGGGCTTCATCAACGTGGAAGCGGCCCGCGCCACCATCGAAAAGGCCAGGGCGCGCGGCCATGCCGTGGCCATCGACGACTTCGGCACCGGTTATTCCAGCCTGTCGAGCCTGCAAAACCTGCCGCTCGACGCCCTGAAAATCGACAAATCGTTCGTCGACACCATCGGCACGGACGCGGCCACCAGCAGCGTCACGCCGCACATCATCGCCATGGCCCGCACCTTGAACATGCTGATCGTGGCCGAAGGCATCGAAACGCAGCAGCAAGCGGATTATCTGCTGGAGCGCAAGGTCGAATTCGGCCAGGGATGGCTGTTCGCGAAAGCGCTGCCGGCCGCGGAATTCCTCACCTTTTACCGGGCGCGCCGCGCGCCATCGTCCACATGAAACAGCCACGCTTTCCCTATCCCTTGCAGCCGCTGCGCGTACCGGGCGGCTGGCACATCACCGTCAACACCCTGTTTGAAGTGGAGCCTGGCCCCGATACGATGGAATGGTTCAGCAGCGCATTGCTGCTGTGGGGCAGCTGCCGCGACTCCGGTTACTGCTTCAACTCGCATTTCGAGCCGGAAGACGATCCGCAGGGCGAATTCGTGCTGGAGATGGGCAAGGTGGCATATGACCGCCACGGCAAGATCGTCCAGGGCAGCGACGCCTTCCTGGGCGAGTTTCGCACGCGCAGCAAGGGGGAATTTGTCGCCCGGGTCGAGCAATTCATGCAAGACCCGGCAGCGTGATTTTTACGGCTTGCGCGGCAGGATGACGTCCTGCCCGCCTTGCTTGAGCACGGCACTGGCGATCTTGCCCGCGGCATCGCGCGTAAACGCCAGGTCCGCATCGATGGCGCGGAAAAAGAATTGGTCTTTCGCGCTGGCAAACAAGGGCGCCGATCCCATGCCCGTGCCGGCCGCTTCCAGGCCATTCTTGCCCAAGGTCACCGTCAACGTGAAATCCTTGTCCAATGGATACTCGCCCACGTACTCGGCCAGCGCGGCGCGCGGCAGCGCGATGGCCGCTTGCGGCTTCTTCAGCGGCGGGAGCGGTGTGCCGGGCAGCAGGGTGGACAGGCCCAGGGCGTCGACGTCGCGCGCCGTGTTCGTCAGCACCATCACGCCCCGCTTGCCGTCCGTTGTGAACGCCGCATAACTGGCGTAGCCGCCCGTCTGGCCGCTGTGCCAGGCGTAGCTGTGGCCCTGTTTCTGCTCCAGCAGCCAGGACAGGCCGATTTTCGTGTCGCCGTCGGCCGCCAGCGGGCGCTGCGGCAGGATGGCCAGCGCATACGGGCGCAGCGGCTTGAACATATACGCTTGCAGGTAGGCGATCATGTCGCGCGCGCTCGAATACACGCCGCCGGCCGGCGCCACCACGTTCAAATCCCAGGCCGGTGTCGGCTCGCCCGACAGCAAATGGCCGGGCGCCAGGCGCGCCAGCATGCCATGCGTGGGCTGGTTCGAGGTGGAACGCATGCCCAGCGGCACGGCGATGCGCTTTTGCAGCAGCGCTTCATAGCTGGTACCAGCTTGTGCGGCCAGAGCCGTGCCCAGCACAGCGTAACCGATGTTCGAGTAGTCAAATGCCGTGCCTGGCGCATGCGGCAGGCGGTAGGCGGCGAGAAACTGCCGCTGTTTCGCTTCCGTGTAATCGGCATACGGGTTGGCCGTATCCTTGGGCGCGAAGTTGTCGGGCAGGCGCGGCAGCGAGGAATAATGCGTGGCCAGGTCGAGCAGGCTGATCTTCTTGCCATCGAAGGCGGGCAAGGTATAGCCTGGCAATAAAGTGGCCACCGGCTCGTCGAGTCTGACCTTGTTTTCGGCGACGGCGTCGGCCAGCAGCAAGGCCGTCATGGTCTTGGTGACGGAACCGATCTGGTAGACGGTGTCGGCGCCCGGTTTGATGTGCTTGCCGGCGTGTACGCTGCCAAAGCCGTAGACGGCGCTGTCCTTGCCGTCGATCACGGCGATGACGATGCTTGCGTGCATGCCCGTGCGCGTCAGTTCTTCCGCGCGCTGGCGAACGACGTCGTCCAGCACGGGGGCGGCCAGTGCAGCGGTGCCAGCGAGGCAAAGGGGGAGGAGGGCGAAAGTGGGTGTCATGGGGAAACCTTGTCCAGGGTGGATCGAATGCGCGCCGGCCCTTGCAGAAGGTGGCTGGCATGCCCGGTGCAGGATACGGCCCCAACATGAAGGCTTCCTGAGGTTTATGGCATTTTTGTCAGTATGCCAAGGCTTGCGCTTGCGCATTTTTCAGCCATGGGTGCGTCCAGCAAACCCGCCAGCTGCGCGCGCATGTCGGCGGACATGCATTGCAGCAATTCGCCGCGCCGGCGCGCATCGGCGCGTTTCTTCGACGGCACGGCGGCCAGCTCCGGCGCCCGGTAAGCCGCGCAGGGCAAGTGATAATTGCCGTCGCGCATGCGCAAGGCGTGCAATTCCTGCCACACATGGTCGTAATCGGCGGCGATATGGCGCCGGCGCCGCGCATTCAGGGCGATGCGGTTGTCATTGCTGATCAAGAACAGGTTATTGCAGGCAAAAAAATCGCCGAAATCGCGCAAGGCCGTCACCATCAGGTTTTTCGGGCGGCAACCGTGCAGCGCCCGCGTGGCTTCCTTGACGGCCAGCTTGCCCGCTTCCGAGCGCAAGCCTTGCAGCGCGCCCAGCTGCAGCGAGACGCCATCGGCGCGCGGCAGGAATAAAAAACTGGCCAGGTAAAATGGCTGGCCATCGCGCGTCAGGCGCAGGCACAGTTCGCCTTCGCGGTAGCTGTCGTGGATGGCCGTCAGCTGCAAGCGGTACAGCGCCCCATCCTTGCCGTCAAACGCGGCCAGCACCACCGCTTGGCGCGCGGCCCGCTCGACCAAGGTGCGCGCGCCCGCTTGCCACAGGAAACGGTAATGCCCTTCCAGCAAGGCCAGGCGGTCCGTGCAACCGAGTTGGCGCGAGGCGTACGGGCGGTAGATCTTGAAGCGCAAACAAGGATGCAGCTGCGCCAGCGAATTCAGGCCTGGCATGCTGCCCAGGAAGGCTTGCCAGCGCGTGCGCTGGCGGGGAAAGAAGAGGGCGCCCAGCGCCGCTTTCAGCCGGTGTCCGCTGGCACGGTGGGGTAGGACGGCGCCGTGGCGCAGGGATAAAGCGATGTCAGTCATGGTTCAGCCGGAAAATGGCAGGCGCTGCACAATGAGAGCCTTGCCAATCTGAATGCTACGTGGGCCGGGTGAATTTCATATTAAGACGCTGTTCCATCCATATTTAGAGGATGACAACTAAACATTTGCCTTTTAGTAATACTGGCGCTTATTCTCCCTGCTCGCCAACCCGATGACTGATGCCTTTCATGAACCACCGCCACTTGCTTGTCATTCCCATGCTGCTTGCCGCACTGGCCGCCCACGCGCAAGACCGCACGGCCGATCCCCTGGGGCCCTTGGCCCAATGCATCAATCGCAGCGAGTTTCAGTTCAGGCAGCAGGACCGCCTGCCCGCCCACGTGACGACGCGCAGCGTCAAGCTGGCAACGGGAGAGGGGCATATATCGGTGGCCGACGGCTATCGGCTGATGCTGTTCCACAAGAGCAGCTTGCCCTTCGTGAACCTGAAGATCGAACGCAGCGCTGAAGGCAAGTTTGCCGCCGACCGTGACACGATCCTGGCGCAAATGCAGCAGATGTCCGCCAACAGCAAGCCGCCACAGCTGGTGCCGCTGGAAACGGACACGCGCCAGGGCGTGGAAGTGCTAGGATTGAATAACCCGTATATCACGCAATCGTCCGGCGTGATTAGTTTATACACCTTGCTGCATGCCGCCAGCGGGACGGTCGCCACCGCCTACCTGCTCAATCAGCCGGCAGACAAGCGGGAATTCGCGACGGATGCGCAGTACCAGGCTTTGCGCGACCAGTTCCTTGCCGCGCTGGTTCCCTGCATGGCCAACCCAGCGCAGTAAGGCGTGCGCGCAGTGAAAGAGATGCCAGCCATGAAAGAACCGCGCACGCCGCCCGACGATACGGCGGCAAACACCGCCACCGCCGCCAGCCAGCTCGATGCGAAAGCCGCCTCGCTGGCGCACTGGCGCGGCAAAACCCTGGCCAGCGTGCGCACGCTGATACGCGCCGCCGTGGCCCTGAACACGTCGCCAACACCAAAACGGACCACTACTTGAGACATTATCTGTATATCTGGCATGACCCGGCCGAGCACATGCTGGTCGCTTCCGGCATCGAATTCAAGGATTGTATTGCTGCCCTCGGCAAGGCGGATGGCATCGTGCTGCGCAGGGGCAGTGCCGGGACAATCAAAAAGCCTGCCGCCTGGCAGACCTTGATGCGGCAGCAACTGCCAGCCCTGGCGCATGAAGATATCCATGCCTGGGGCAGCCATGCCTGGGCCGATTGGCAGGGTGCGCCGCCCGCTTCCGATGATGCGCACGTGGCCGCGATGCTCGGCCACCATGGCGCGCTCGCGCCGCTGCCCGCCTTGCGCAGCCGCTTTCTCGCCTTTGCCCACGACGATGGCTGGTATCTGAAACTGTTTTATGGGGAATGGGATGACGCTGCGGCCTTGCTCGCCGGCGCCATCGCGCCAAGCCTGGGCACGCTCGACATGGAGGCGCTGCAACAGGGAGCCGACGGCTACTGGCTGCAAGACGGCGCGCTCCAGGTGGAGCTGAAAACCCATGCTGTCGACAGCGTGCTGAACCGCCGCCTGTAAGAAATGGATAACGCGCCAGCCATGTGCCTGATTCGACCTTACGCCAGCGGGGACACGCAGTCCTGCACCGCCATCCTGGCCCTGGCCGGGCGCGACGCCTTCGGCCCGGTCGCCGGCAGCGCCGTTTTCACGGCGGCGACGCAGGGCGAAGCCATTCTCGTTGCCGAATCCGATGGCAGCGTCACCGGCTTTGCCGCCGTGTACACGGGCGACGCGCCGGAGTACTTCCTGCACCATTTGTACGTGCACCCGGCGCACAGCGGCCAGGGCATCGGCGCACACCTGCTGGCGGCCGTCGTCGCCCGTTTCGGGCCCCATCTGAGCCTCAAGACGCAGCTGGCCAATACGGGTGCGCGGCGCTTTTATGCGCGCGCGGGCTGGATCGAAGACGCGGCGGACAGCGGCGTGGACGCCATGGGCGCGTGGGTACGGGTGCGCTACCGACGGTAAAGAGTGCGTCAGGGCTGCCTTGAGGGCGTCCTCGAGCTTATCGTAGCGGGCGTCGATGCCGCGCTGTCGTGCAGCGCCAGGCGCGCCGCCATGCCGGCATTGTCGCGCAACAAGCCGTCGCGCTCCTGCGCCCATGCTTCCATTTTCTGCTGCGATAGTTGCCCATTTTCCGCCAGCATGTCGAGCTGGCGGTCTTGCGCGGCCAGCGCCACCTTGGCGTCGTTCAGCGCCAGCAGGGCCGTATCGAGCTTGGCCAGCAGGGCGTCGGCCGACGCGGCCGCCTGCAGGTATTGAAATTCGAACTGGTCGCGCTCGGGACGCACGGTGGCCAGCACTGCGCGGTCGGCGGCCGCTTCGTCAGCAAGGTGCGCGTGGTCGGCCTGCAGCTGCGCCAGCCGCATGTCTTGCTGCACCAGGGTGGCTTGCTGGCCCTGCAAACGCTGCTGCAGCTGGGCGTTTTCCTGCTCCAGCCTGCTTTCCCGCTGCTGTGCCTGGGCCCGTTCCTCGCTGCGCTGGGTGGCGGCTGCTTCCTGATAATGGTCGAACTGCGAACGCACCTGCGCCAACTGGCGGTTCAGGGCGGCGATGTCCTCGCCCCGGTCGGCCAGGCGCTGCGTCAGGCCCGCGTTATCGCTGTGCAAGGTGGCCAGGGTGACGGCGCGAAAATGGTGTTCTTCCTTCAGTTGCGCCAGTGCGTGCTGCGTGGCGCGCAATTCCTGGGTGAGGGCGGCGCGCGCCTCCGTCAGTTTCAATCGTTCCATTTCCGTCTTCTTCAGCTTGTCCAGTGCCGCGTCGAGTTCAGCGCGATTCTGCTGCATGCCCGTTTCCAGCTGCTGCGCCACGTCGCGCTGCTGCTTTTCATAGACGCCGCGCATCGCTTCCATCAGCTCGGCCGGCAAGCCTGCCTCCGTTTTGACGGCGCCCGCACCCTGGAATTCTTCCTTCCAGCGTTTCAGCAGGGGCGCGATGGTGCTCTTGCTGCCCGTGCTGCCCAGCGCCTCGCGCACGCTGTCGACCGTGGGATTGCGCCCATCGGCGGCGACGATTTGGGCTGCTTTCATAACATCAGAGTACAGAATGCCGGTGCGGGCCATGAAACCACCTATGAACGAAATTTAGTAACGTATTACATGATACGTAATATCGCATAATATTACGATAGAAATTTCGCGTCTTTTTGAAAAATATAACACACGATAAGATTGCTTATCGCGTGTTATGGGGGTGTTTGGCATGCTATTCTGTGTGTCTCCCAGTACAAAACCGCGATTTCGCCGCCGCCATGCCTGATTTACCCCTCTCGAAACGCCGTGCCGCCGTGGCCAAAAACACCGCCATCGCCAGCGCGCCATTACACGGCGCCCTGATCGATGCCGAGTTGGCCGCGCGCCACCAGGCGTTTCTCGCCGCCGCCACCTCGGACAACACGCGCCGCACCTACCGTTCCGCCATCCGCCACTTCCAGTCCTGGGGCGGGGCGCTGCCCGCCGACGAGTCCACCGTCATCCGTTACCTGATGGCGTATGCGGACAGCCTGAACGCCCGCACCCTGGCCCTGCGTCTGACGGCCCTGTCGCAATGGCATACGTACCAGGGCTTTGCCGACCCCGCGTCCACGCCCACCGTGCGCAAAACCCTGGCCGGCATCGCCCGCCTGCACGGCAAGCCAAAGAAAAAGGCCAAGGCTCTGCCGCTGGAGGACCTGGAAACGATCGTGTCCAGACTGGCCGCGCTGGGCAAAGTCAAGGCCTTGCGCGACAGCGCCTTGCTGCAGCTGGGATTTTTTGGCGGTTTTCGCCGCAGCGAACTGGTGGGGTTGATGCTGGAAGACGTGAGCTGGGAGCCGCAGGGCATGGTCATCACCTTGCCCCGCTCGAAAACGGATCAACTGGGGGAGGGCATCGTCAAGGCGATTCCGTTCGGTGACGGCGTCTGCTGTCCTGCCACGGCCTTGCGCGCCTGGCTGGCCGCCGCGCACATCCGCACGGGGCCGCTATTGCGCACAGTGAACCAGTGGGGGCACGTGGGCGCGAAGGGATTGCACGCGAGCAGCATCAACACGATACTGGAGGGCTGCGCCAGACTGGCGGAGCTCGATTACGTGCCGGAACTATCGAGCCACAGCCTGCGCCGCGGCATGGCCACCAGCGCGCACCGGGCCGGCGCCGATTTCCAGGCCATCAAGCGCCAGGGCGGCTGGCGCCACGACGGCACCGTGCACGGCTATATAGAAGAGGCAGGACGCTTCGAGGAAAATGCGGCCGGGAGTTTGTTGAAGGCGAAGAAGAAGGCGGCGGGCTGAGGCGCCCGACGACACCTTGCAGCGGAGCGCCGGTTGACCGACTGTTATCCCACATTCAACTGATGACATACCCGAGCAAATACAGTACAAACGTAAAGACTGCCAGCAGCAAGAGTCTGCTCAGTTTTTTAGATGTGGTCACGCCGGGCTTTGCGCTAAGCCATCCCGTCACCATAAAAATGAACGATGGGCCAAGAAGATAGGCGACAAGCGCGGCAGTGACCCACCAGGATACCGAACACGGCCCTATTTCGTAGCAAGCGCTGGAGTCGTGGCGCAACAGCTTGACATGAAACCAGAACGGCAGGTGACTGCCAGCGACCGTTGCAGCCCAGCTTGTTAGCAGTCCAGCAATAAGAAACCCTACTGATAAGCCGATACGTTTCACTTGACCTCCCAAAACAGGATGACGCTCGCGTTGCTCAAGTCCGAGTAGCCAATCGAGGTGCCGGGAATATGAGCACTTGATACGCCAATTCTTCTGCCCACCACCGCGATGAAACCTTCAGCGCCAGAGACCGTCATTCGCTTGCCATTCCAAAAATCAATATAGCCTCCGCTTGCGCTGTCGGGTACTTCCCCATCGCGAGTCCAGTCAGCATGAAACATGATGATAGCGGTGCGCGCCTTGACCTTGGATTCCCATTCCTTGCCGGTGACGTCCTCGGGCTTATTTGGCAAGCCGCAAAAGGCTGTAGTTTATTGAAGGCGAAGAAGAAGGCGGCGGGCTGAGGGCGTCCGGTTGAATGGGTGACTGGGTTTATTCCGGCAATTCCGGTATGAGCAAAAGATCGAAATATTGCTCGCGCAGCTTGGCGAGCCGCGCCATCTGCGGCGGAACAGGACGCATCTGCAAAGCCTCCCGCAGGTATTCCAGGCGAGACTCTGCATAATCCCGGTGTTCCTCATCGGGTTTTATAAAGTAGTCGATTGCCTGCTCCTCTTGATATACCAGCTGCTCGAGCGAGTACCAACCGACGTAGTAGCCCAAATTAAAGAATTCCTCAAAGGACTCGGCGATCACTACGTTGTTTTCGTCTGCGGATGGCAGAGTCATTATGATCGGCAAAGTTCCGTTAGTGGATACAAAATCTTTCAGATAACTGTAATGGACACCGTCCCCGCCTGTGCTTGCAAAGGGAACGACGTTGGTAGGGGTGCACCAGTATTGCTCTTCTATTTTAGGCATTTCCAGGATAAGGCCACAAGGCTCGAAGACCATATCGGCGGAAGTTTCAAACTTAATTGCGGCAGCATCAGCGACTTGATGCAGTTTTTCAAGCTGAACGGGTAGTTTCATATTTTTAGGCCCAACCTGTTAGACATTGCAAAACGACGAGTTAGCATGGGCGCCTGCGGTGTAGCATCTCATGCTGTCGACTCAAGGATCTAGCATGGTTGAGTTTATGGCATCATTGCCTCTTTGGCAAGCAAGAGATATGCATGCAGCTTTGTGAGGCATTTTGAGGCAGCAGACGCTGCGCCAACCCCGTCTTGCGGTGCGCGGGAAGCACACCGCCCAGCCAGCGCTACAAAAAGCCATCCTCGTCCGCATTCCCAGCTTACAGCCTAGGGACTGGCCGCAGCGCACATCCTTTCAGGGCCGCTTCGAGAAGGATGCGGCCGGCAGTTTATTGAAGGCGAAGAAGAAACCGGCGGACTGAGGCCGCGCCAAAAAAAGCATTGCGCTTGAAAATCAGGGATGTTGCTGCTTGTAGAGAAACCAGGTCAAGACTGCCATGATAAACAGCGAGAATAGCGCGCTGATACACACTATCCGCGTTGCGTGATGCTTTCCAATCACTATCCCCAGGAGCGTGCCCCAGGCTATGGGCAAGGTCGCGTAGATGACGATCGACACGATTTTCAGCAAGTTGGAGCATGATTCGCGGCAAATATTGGTCTTGGCAACGACCTCAAACGCATGAGGCAGCATATCGAAGGCGATGCCAACCAGTAAGCCGAGGACAGCAATCTTTTTAACCATCGTTTGACCTCGGGCAGAATGGCTCAGTGTATGGCGTTGTTGCTCCCATGGCAAGCCTGCAGCACGCGCCAGGCTTCCGCGATGCTGCCGGGCCGTATCATGCGGCCACCTGTTCCCGCGGGCGGATGATCATGCAGGTGGCCGTCGCATGCGCGTACACTTTACCGGCTTCGTCGCGGATCGTACCTTCGGAAATGACCAGGTTGCGTCCCGCATTGATGACTTTGCCTTCGGCGTAGACCGTCACGTTGAAGGGCAGGGGACGGCACATCTTGATGTTCAGGTCCGTCGTGCCGTAGCTTTCGCCGGCCGGCAAGACCGTGTGCGTGGCGCAGCCCGTGACCGTGTCGAGCACGGTGGCGGCGAATCCGCCATGCACGCCGCCCATGGGATTGGTGTGCGTTTCATTCGCCGTCGCCGTGAAGATGACACGGCCATGCTCGACCGTATGCGCATCCATGGGCATGGTCTTGGAAATGCCGGGCCGGGGAAACAGGCCTTGGGCGAAAGCTTGCATCAGTTGCAAGCCGGTCATGTCGTTCGGGTGCATGGTAACTCCTTGGGTTAGAAAAGGGGGGATGAAAATGCTTAACCCAACGGCAATGACCGGGGTCAGACCCTCAGGGTCTGACCCCAGCTTTTGTCTGTGGGTTGGCTTGATCTTGCGCAAAACGCAGGCGCGAGGCGTGCAGCAGGAAGCGGGCGACGACGGCCAGCTCTTCCTCGCTGAAACCCGCTTTCAGTTGTTCATTCAGGCTGTCGAGCAGGGGCAGGGCGGCGGCCAGCACCTCGCCCCCCCTGGGCGACATGTGCAGCGTGCCGGCGCGCGCATCGAGCGCGGACTGGCCGCGCACGATCAGGCCGTTTTCCTCCATGCGCGCGACCAAGCCTGTGACGGCCGAGTTTTTCAGTTGCAGCGCCCGCCCCAGATCCTTCAGTTGGCAGCCTTCCTCGCCCTTCAAGGCGAACAGGGCGACGACTTGCGTACCGGAAAATCCCAGTTCACTGGTAAAGACGGCGTCGGCCGAACGAAACAGATTCTGCCGCGCCAGGTTAAGCAGATTGAACAGGCGCGGCGAACGCTCGCCCAACGGGCAGAAGGCGGCATCGGGGACGTCTGAAGTAGGAGAATTATTAGTACGCATGCGAAGTATACTACTACGTATGCGTAATAAATCAAGCGCCAATTGCTAGTCGCGCTGGTGGCGTCCGATGTAGCGTGCGCGTGGCCGTATCAGCGCCGCGCTGGCGGCTTGCTCGGCCGCGTGCGCGATCCAGCCGGTCGAACGGGCCAGCGCAAACACGCTCAATGCTGCGCCCGCGGGCCAGCCAAACGCCAGCTCCATGGCCGCCAGCGCCAGATCGGCGTTCGGACGCGCATCGAGCAGTTCGCCCGCCGTGGCGCAGACGGACAGGATGGCGCGCAACTGCGGATACGCTTGCGACAGCGCCGACAAGCGGTCCAGCAGATACGCGGCGCGCGGGTCGCCCAGCGGATACAGCGGGTGGCCAAAGCCGGCGAATTCCGGCGCGACGGTCTTGTAAAAGGCGTCGATGCTATCCCTGGCGTCCGGCGCGGCCAGCGCCTGCGTCAACATGCACCTGGCCGCCGCGCTGCCACCGCCGTGCTTGTCACCGGACAAGGCCGCCAATCCTGCCCCCAGTGCGGCCGGCAGGCTGGCGCCCGTCGAGGCGACGCAGCGCACGGCAAAGGTGGACGCGTTCAATTCATGGTCGGCCAGCAGCACGAGGGCGGCGCGCAGCAATTCAGTCTGGTCCGGGTCCGCCTGCCACGCCAGCGCCAACTGCTGGTGCAGCGGCAGGGTGGATGGCGCCGTCTGCAGCAGGGCGGCGGCCAGCAGGCGCATCAAGGCGGGACCGGACTCCAGCGCGTGCGGCATGTCCGCTGGCGTCAGCATGGCCATGGCCAGCATGGCGCGCGCCAGCGGCGTCGCATCTGATGCGCAGGCCAGTCCTGAAGGCAGGGCCGGCGCATCTTGCTGGAAATAGTCTGTCGCGTTGTCGTCCCACAGCAGGCCGGCGGCCGTCTCCAGCGTCGCGGACTCGGCCAGCGCCGTCGCATCGCAGCCCCGGTACAGCAGCCGGCCATCGAGAATGTGGGAAATCCGCGTCTCGAGCACGGGCAAGCCCCAGTGCATGGCGGCCACGGCCGTCTGGCCGCCGCGCTTGGCGTCATTTTTGCGAGCCGCCAGGCGCAATACCTCTTCCTGCGGATAGCGCTTGCGGCGCGAATCTCCCTTGCTGACGGAAGCCAGCAAGCCCCGGCTCACGTAGGAATACAGGGTGGGCAGGCTGACGCCGAGGAGGCGCGCCGCGTCAAGGGCGGATAAGTCGTTTTTCATGGCGGCGATTGTATCTGTATATTGATTCGTAGAATCAAGATTGACGGGCCGGGCAGCGCGTCACTAGACTCATGCCTTTGCAGGAGTCTCCATGAGTACACACACCATTCGCACCCTGCGCCCGGACGACGCCGCGCCGCTGCTGGCCTTCGAGCACGCCAACCGGACTTGGTTCGAGCGCCATATCGACCGGCGTCCCGATGCTTTTTACAGCATCGAGGGCATCCAGGCCCACGTCGCGCAATTCCTGAACGAGCACGCACAGGGGCGCATGCACCCCTGCGTCATCGTCGACGAACAGGGACAATTGATCGGCCGCGCCAACCTCAAGGACATTGACGGGCAGGCGCAAACGGCCGAAGTCGGCTACCGCATCGGCGAGCAGCAGGCGGGCAAGGGCCTGGCCACGGCCGCGCTGTACCACCTGATCGCCCTGGCACAAGACGAGTGGCGGCTGGCCAGTCTGTGCGCCTACGCTATCGACGGCAATGCGGCCTCGATCCGCGTGCTGGAACGCTGCGGTTTCGTGCAGGGAACGGCCGTGCCCGATATTGCCATCGTGGCAGGCAAGGTTGTCGATGGCCATGCCTATGCGCTGGATTTGCGGGCGGCTGGGGTAGACTATGCCCTGTGATAAATAAACAAAATTGACAGATATGAATCACGAAAAGCCCCAGCACATTATCGTCATCGGCGCCGGCATCGTCGGCGCGTCGCTCGCGTACCACCTGGCCAGCAAGGGTGAAAAAGTCACCGTGGTCGAGGCGGGCGGCATCGCTTGCGGCGTGACGGGTACGTCGTTTGCGTGGATTAACACGTCCTGCGCCGGTCCCGACCCCATTGCGGCCCTGCGCGGTGGCGCCATCGCGGCCTGGCGCCGGCTGGAAACGCAAGTGCCCGGCTTGAGCGTGCGCTGGCATGGCGCCTTGTCGTATGGCACGCAGGATGGGCGGGTGTCGCCCGAATCCCTATTGATAGACCGCGCGCGCATCACTGAGCTTGAACCGCGTCTGCGGCAGCCGCCGGAGCAGGCGATCTTTGAGCCGGAACAGGGCGCGCTCGACGCCGTTGCCGCCACACACGCCTTGCTGGCAGCGGCCAGGGCGTTGGGCGCGACGGTTCGCACGCATACGCCCGTACTGGGTTTTGTGGTCCAGGACGCGCGGGTGACGGGCGTGAAAACGGTCGCTGGCCTCATGAACGCGGACGTGGTCGTGCTGGCGGCAGGCACGGGCACTGCTGCGCTGGCGCAGATGCTGGGCGCCAGCCTGCCCATCCACGCCTCGCCCGCCATTTTCATGCGCTACCAGGCGCCGCCCGGCCTGGTGCACAGCATTATTTCCAGCCATGCAATGGAAGTGCGGCAAGCCGAGGACGGCACCATGCTGGCGGCGGAAGATTACCTCGACGACGCGCCGGAAAACCAGCCCGCCGCCATGGCGCAGCGCACGGCCAGCGCGATCCGCAATGAACTGGAAGGAGCCGAGGCCATCGCGCCAGAATTCGTCGGCATCGGCCTGCGTCCCATGCCGGCCGATGGCGTGCCCATCGTCGGCCATTTGCCCCAGGTCGAAGGCGCGTACGTGTGCGCCATGCATCCAGGCGTCGTGCTGGCCGCCATCGTGGGCCAGCTTGCCAGCGAGGAAATCGTCACTGGCGAGCCAGGATCAGCCTTGAAAGCTTGCCGGCCCGCGCGTTTCCTGGCTTGATTATTTGTCGCTGATTCCTACGGCACAGGCACCACGAACACGGGCAGGACGAATGGCGCTGCCTCCTGCTCATCGTCATTCTCCGATGGTGACTGCATATAGTGTTCGTTGCGCCAGTCCCCGTTCACCACGCGCTCGGCGATCAGCGCCAGATCCTGCGTTTCGCGCAGTTCGCAGCGAAACGGCAGCCGCCCATGCGAGCGCGACACCAGGCTGTAGCGCAACTGCCGGCATTGCGCATCGTGCCAGCAATAGAACAGCATGTCTTCGCCAGTGAGCGCGCTGCTGCGCGCCGCGATCAACTCTCTGATGAATTCGACGATATCCGCCGCATGGATCTGCGGCGTTTCCTCGTCCGTGGGCGAAAAGCTCCACATATTGGTTCGGGCTTCGTGGTTGATGTCGTCGGGATCAATTTCCACGGCATCGTCTTTTGCCATGGCGAACCAGCTGCTTACGACGGTTGAGTGAATCATGTAAAGCTTTCAGTACTTATCAATATTTATTTATGCATCGCCGGCTTGAGTATGCCGACGCATCCACTCATCGGCCACATCGCCCATGGTTTTGGCGGCGCCATCGCGTATCCAAGCCATGAGATCACGGTCCAGTCTGAATCCGGGGCCGCACTGATCCAACAGGAAGCGCCTGACGTTTTGCGTGTTTTTATAGCGGGCGTCGACGCTGGTCTGCCGGGTAATGACGCCGCCGTGCCAATCGAAATCCATGCTGTGCTCCTTAGTAATACCGACGTACAGCGCAAGCTGGATGCCGACAGAGAGGTGAGATGAGACAGCATTGTATGCCAGCATCATCCCATCCAGAAATTTTTAGGACTAATCTTATATGCGGCAGAATTTATTGGTTTTAGGATAAGCAACATGACTGCGCAGTGATGATTGTTGCATCAAATACTCTTGAATATCCATGAAAAATTTTGATAAAAGCATCATTGTGTCGATAATTTTTTTCGCGACATCGATTGCCCTGCTATTTTTCCTATTGAGTGAATGCGCATGGATTTATTATTGCTTACTGAATTTCTCAATGCGCAACCCTTCCATTTTTAACGGAATAATTATATTTTTAATCTCATTGACATTTGTTTCTTTCTATATTTACAAATCAAGAAAGAGAAAATTTAACAAGGCAGAGCAATAGCAGAACTTGCAAAAAAAATGAATGTGTCTCCTGGTGGCGTTCCTCGGGAATAGGGTAATGGATATTATTATAATTACATCGATTAAAAAAAGAGACTCTATGGCAAAGAACATATTAATGGCTTTGGTGGCAACTTTGATTTTTTCTTTTGTGTTTCCATTGATCTACCCATTAGTGAACGGCGCCGATGGGAAGGCATCGTCGGTAGTAATTTCGTCTGTGTTCTTCTTCATCGCGATGATGGCTGCATTCACTCTTTACTCTCGTAACAAAAAGTAGTTTTTAGAGCGCTCGGGGTTCAATCCGAACGCTCTATTATTTTATATATCAAGAACCGCCTGGTTATGGATGCGTTTAAATAATAAATTCGGCTTCTTCTCCTGCCATATTTTCATCGCCTGAATCAGTATTTTATTATCCAGGTGCGTTGGGGATTTTGTCATTTTCTATTTTCAGATGGTTTCGTCGCGTCGATTCCAGTTCGCCCCTAAGTAACCCCCAGTAAATTATTGTGATTTCTGACTTCCATAACCGGCGCTCTGCGGCGTTGCCCGCTGCTAGCAGTGCTCGCTCTGCGTCGCAGCGGGCGCCTTGCATAGCATCCGGTTCTGTTCGTCATAATTTCACAATAATTTCCTGAGGATTACTTAGAGCCGAAACGGGTCTGATTGACAATCTCGCTGATACGGCCATTGAAGCACTCAACCATGCCATTGAAAAGTTCATTATTTTGAGTGACCAGCTAATCTCTTCAGCTACTGTTGCGGCATCCGCCCACACAATTAAGCCCCTGTTCCGCCAGCAAGCCATCGAGCATCTGGGCAATAAACAATACGGCACCGTATTGCTGGCGCGACCCGTCAGCCATGTATTCCTGACCTGGCTGTTCCTCGCCATCGCGCTGGCCATCGTCGCTTTCTTTATCTTCTTCAGCACCACGCGCAAGGCGCAGTCGCAGGGCGTGCTGTTGCCGACCAGCGGCGTGATCCGCATCATGCCGGGCCAGGCGGGCGTCATTGCCGGGGTACGCGTCAAAGAGGGCCAGGCCGTGCGCGCGGGCGAGGTGCTGTTCGTGCTGTCGGGCGAACGCAGCAGCACCAATGCGGGGGCGCCCCAGCAGCTCGTATCAAGCCTGTTGAAAAGCCGGCGCGACAGCTATGACGCGGAATTGCAGCAGTCGCGCCTGCAATCGCGCCAACGCATGGCGGCGGGCCAGCGCCGGGCCAGCGACCTGGCGGCGGAAATCGGCCGCATGGACGACCAGATCGCGCTGCAACAGCGCCGCATCACCCTGGCGGAACAGTCCTACCAGCGCTACGGCGAGCTGCACGCCACCCATTACATTTCATCGGCGCAACTGCAGGATAAGCAGGCCGAGCTGCTGGACCAGCACCAGCGCCTGGCCGAACTGCAGCGCATCAAGTCGGCTAGCGGCCGCGACCTGGCCACCACGCAAGCGGACGTGCGCGACTTGCAGGTGCAGGCGCAGCGCGACACGGAAGGCTTGCAGCGCAATGTCTCCGCCATCGAGCAAGACCTGACGGAGAACGAGGCGCGCCGCGAAATCCTCGTGCGTGCGGCGCAGGATGGCATGGTCACGGCCATCACCACCGAACTGGGCCAGACCGTGGCGGCCAACAGCGTGCTTGCCTCCGTATTGCCGCAAGGCGCCCAGCTGGAGGCAGAGATTTACGCGCCATCACGCTCGGTCGGCTTCATCAAGCCGGGCATGACGGTGCTGCTGCGCTACCAGGCCTATCCGTACCAGAAATTCGGACAGTATCCGGCGCTGGTGCGCGAAGTGGCCAGCACCTCGCTGCGGCCCGAAGAGCTGGCGGTGCCGGGCGCCGTCAGCGGCACGAATGGCGAACCCTTGTATCGCATCCGTTTGAGCTTGCAGCGCCAGAGCGTGCAGGCGTATGGCGAAACCCTGCCCCTGAAGTCGGGCATGCTGGTCGACGCCAGCGTGCTGCTGGAACAGCGGCGCCTGTATGAATGGGTGCTGGAACCCCTGTTCAGCATTTCCGGGCGGCTGTAAGCCCCCATATTGATTTTCCACAATACTCATGCACCTCCCTGATCTTGCCCACCTGTCCTTCTGGCGCAGCCAGCGCCTGCCCGTCCTGCTGCAAACGGAAGCGGCCGAATGCGGCCTGGCCTGCTTGTGCATGGTGGCCAGCTACTGGGGCCACCAGACCGATATTTCCAGCATGCGCCGGCGCTTTTCCGTGTCATTGAAAGGCGTGACTTTAAAAGGGCTGATGGCGATGGCGCAGGGGCTGGCCCTGCATACGCGGCCGTTGAAACTCGACATGCAGCATTTGCCCGAGCTGAAGCTGCCCGCCATCCTGCATTGGGACTTGAACCATTTTGTCGTGCTCAAGTCCGTCTCCGGCAGCCATGCGGTGATCCACGACCCGGCCGTGGGCGAGCGCCGCCTGCCCTTGGCGGAAGTGGCGAAACATTTTACGGGCGTGGCGCTGGAGCTGACGCCCACCGCCGAGTTCCAAAAGGCCGAGGAAAAGCAGCAGTTCTCGCTGCTGTCGCTGATGGGGCGCGTGGTGGGGCTGAAACGCGGCTTGCTGCAATTACTGGTGCTGGGCCTGGCCTTGCAGGTGTGCGCGCTGGTGGCGCCGTTCTACATGCAATGGCTGGTCGATGAAGCCTTGCTGGCCGCCGACCGCGACCTGATCACCGTGCTTGGCTGCGGCTTCTTGCTGCTGGTACTGGTGCAGACGGCCATCGGCGCCGTGCGTTCCTGGATCACCACGGTGCTGGCCACCAATCTGAACTTGCAATGGCTGGGCAATGCCTTTGCCCATTTATTGAAGCTACCGCTGCCGTACTTCGAGAAGCGCCACACGGGCGATATCGTCTCGCGCTTCAATTCCATCGAAACCATGCAACATAGCCTGACGACGCAGTTTATCGAAGGCGCCATCGACGGCGTGCTGGTGCTCGCCACCCTGGGCATGATGCTGTTCTACAGCCCGCTGCTGGCAGGCGTGGCCTGCATCGCCGTGCTGCTTTACATCTTGCTGCGCTGGTCCCTGTTCAAGGCCATGCGCGAAGCGACGGCTGAACAGATCATCCATGCGGCAAAACAGCAAACGCATTTCCTGGAATCCGTGCGCGGCATCCAGAGCATCCGCCTGTTCGGCCGCGCCGCCGAGCGCCGCGCCAGCTGGACCAACGCGCTGGCCGACCAGTTCAACGCCGACCTGCGCATCGCCAAGCTGTCTGTTTCCTACCAGACGGCCAATACTTTGCTCTTCAGCGCCGAACGGGTGATCGTCATCTGGATGGCGGCGCTGGCCGTGCTGGACAACCGCTTTTCGGTGGGCATGCTGTTCGCCTTCATCAGCTACAAGGACCAGTTCAGCCAGCGCATGGCCAGCCTGGTCGACAAACTGTTCGAGCTGCGCATGCTGCGCCTGCATGGCGAACGCGTGGCCGACATCGTCCTGACGGACGCGGAAGAAGACGGCAGCGACGTCGAGGTCGACATGGACGATATCTCGCCATCGATCGATATCCGCAACCTGACGTTCCGGTATGCCGATGGCGAACCGGATGTACTGAGCGGCCTCAATCTGCACATTCCCGCTGGCCAGTGCATCGCCATTACCGGCCCGTCCGGCTGCGGCAAGACAACCTTGCTCAAGTTGTTGCTCGGCTTGCTGCAGCCGACGCAAGGCGAGATCCTCATCGGCGGCATCCAGCTGGCCAGCCTGGGCTTGACGAACTACCGGCAATTGCTGGGCACAGTGATGCAGGAAGACACCCTGTTCGCTGGCTCGATCGCCGACAACATCAGCTTTTTTGCCCCGTCTCCGAATGACCGGCAAGTGCAAGCCTGCGCGCACTTGGCTGCCGTGCATGCAGAAATCGCCGCCATGCCGATGGGCTTCAATACCCTGGTAGGCGACATCGGCAGCGGCCTGTCCGGCGGCCAGAAACAGCGCATCCTGCTGGCACGCGCCCTGTATAAAAATCCGAAGTTGCTGGTGCTCGACGAAGCGACCAGCCACCTCGATACGCGCAACGAACAGGCGGTGAACGCGGCAATCCAAACAATCACGCTCACGCGCGTGATCGTTGCGCACAGGCCGGAAACCATCGCCATGGCCCAAAGGGTAGTGGTGCTGCAGCAAGGGACAATCGTTGTGGATGTCATGCAAGAAACACCGGATGCCTCATGAGCGTCGCTACCGCTTCCTGAGCAACAGATCCATTACATCGCAGCGTACCTCACCCCCGCGGCCCATCCAGCAGCAACTCCGCTAGCCTCGTCGTCAGCCACAAACTCGTCTCGCTGAGCTTTTTCCCATGAATTGACAAGCGCCGCACGGGCAGGCGTGACAAGGCCAGCGCGGGGCAGGGCACTTCCTGCAAATACCCCTTGTAATTGTCGTAATTGGCGATGTTCAGGGGCAGGATGGCCCAGCCCAGCTCGTCCGCGACCATCTCGGCAATACTGTAAAAACTATCGGAAAACCAGACGGCGGGGCTGAACGCGTGTTCGCGGTTGAGCTCGGAATCCATGATCAGCTGGCGGTAGCGGGTCAGCTCGTTGCGGCTCACTTCCTGGCCATGCGCCATAGCGTGGCCTTTTGCCACGAACACGCCTTGCGCCACGCTGCCGATGTGCTGCTGTTCCAGCACGGGAGAAATCGGGCCGCGGTCGAAGTGGAAGGCCACGTCGGCTTGCTGCTGCTCCACGTATTGCGCCACCTCGGACGCCGTGGCGTTGAGCATGACCAGTTCCAGCGCCGGGTAGCGCGCCGCCAGTTCCTTGACCAGGGTGCCGATGGCCAGGTAGGGCAGGGCTTCGTCCAGCGCCAGGGTCAGCCGGGCTTCGGGGGCCTCGCTCAGCAGTTGGGCGCGCAGCTGCAATCGCTCGGCCTGGCGCAGCAGTTCGCACGCTTCCAGGTGCATGACCTTGCCCGCTTCCGTCAGCACGGCGCTGCGGCGCGAGCGGTCGAACAACTCCACGCCGAATTCCGCTTCCAGCAAGCCGATCGAGGTGCTGACTACCGATTGCGCGCGGCCCAGCCGGCGCGCCGCGCCCGAGAAAGAGCCGGCCGCGACGGCCGCTTCAAAGTAGCGCATTTGTTCCAAAGTCCATTGCATGGCATCCACCTATCTGTTTTACAGATGGATTTTAACTTGAATGCCATTCAGGGGCGACATAAAATGCCTTTCATTGTCAATAACACGAGATCCGCCATGAAAAACGCCCAGGCCAATTCACCCGCCATCAGCTTCAGCTGGTGCCACGATGCCACCGCCGAAGAGACCTTGTGCAAGTTATATCTTGACAACGTCAGCGCCGATTACATCTCCCATTCGGAGCTGCAGGGCGAGCGCGCCGACGCGCCCGGCAACTGGCGCGCGGACTTGCCAGAGGTGATCCGTGGTGAAATCCGCGCCGCCCTGTCGCATGACTGGGCGCATGGCGATTCGACCCTGCTGGCTGTCGCCACGTCGGGCGAGACCATCGTCGGCATGGCCTTGGTCTCCATCGACACGCGCCAGCGCGCTTCGAAATCGTTCGCCGCGCTGGACGACCTGGTCTTGCTGCCTTCCGTGCGCGGCAGCGGCATCGGCAGTCAGCTGGTGGAATGGGTGGCCGACGAGTTGCGCAGCCACGGCATCGCCCGTTTGTTCCTCGAATGCGGCGCGCACAACCTGACGGCGCAGACCTTCTTCCAGGGACGCGGTTTCAAGCAAGTGTCCGTCGTCATGCTGCGCGAACTCGACGCGATGACCTCCGCCGTGGATGACAAGGATGGTGACCGTGGCTGACGCCCGCCGCCCCCGACAAGCCCAGGCCTGTGGCAGCCTGGAACGTAAATATTTGCGCAGCACCCGCTTTATCCAAACAGATAGTTGTTAAAAGTTACACTAAAATTACTGAGTTACCCATGCATCCAATGAAAAAATGGCTGACGCTGGCCATCGTCTCCAGCGCCTTGTTCCTGATCGTGGTCGACATGACCGTGCTCTACACCGCCTTGCCCGCGCTGACGCGCGACTTGCAGGCCACTTCCTCGCAAAAACTGTGGATCATCAACGTGTACGCGCTGGTTGTCTCCGGTCTGCTGCCCGGCCTCGGCACCCTCGGTGACCGCTTGAGCCACAAACCCGTTTTCCTTGCCGGCCTGGCCGTGTTCGGCATCGCCTCGCTGTGCGCCGCGTTTTCGCCCGCGCCGGAACTGTTGATTTTTTCGCGCATCCTGCTGGCCATCGGCGCCGCCTTGATGATGCCGGCCACCTTGTCCATCATTCGCCTGACCTTTACGGACAACCGCGAGCGCTCGTTCGCCATCGGCGTGTGGGCGGCGATTGCCTCGGGCGGCGCCGCGTTTGGCCCCGTGCTCGGCGGTTTCCTGATGGAACACTACTGGTGGGGTTCCGTCTTCCTGATCAACGTGCCCATCGTGCTGCTGACCCTGGTGCTGGCCGCCGTCGTCCTGCCGAAACGGGCCGGTAACCGTGACAAACCGTGGGACTTGAAGGGTTCTTTGCAAATCATGATGGGTCTGCTTGGTGGCGTGTATGCGATCAAGGAGCTGGGCAAGTCGCAGCCCTCGTATGCGCTGGCCGCCGCTTCGTTCGCCGTCGGCGCCTTCTTCATGCTCAAATTCGTGCGCCGCCAGAAGCGGCAAGCCAAGCCGCTGATCGACTTCGCCCTGTTCCGCGAACTGCCGTTTTCCAGCGCCGTGGCCGCCGCCATGGTGGCGTCCGCCGCCCTGATCGGCATGGAACTGGCGCTGAGCCAGCACATGCAGTTGGTGCGTGAGTTATCTCCGCTGGAAGCGGGTCTGCTGTTGTTGCCGCTGCCGCTGGCGTCCGTGTTTGCGGGGCCGCTGACGGGTTTCATGCTGCCGCGCGCCGACAAGGCCAAGGTACTGTGGGGTTCGCTGCTGCTGTCCGGTATCGGCATGGCAGCGTATCTGGTGCTGCATGACGCCGCCGTCTCGGCGCAAGTGGCCAGCCTGGTAATTTTAGGCCTGGGCCTGGGCGCCGTCATGACGGCCGCATCGAGCGCCGTGATGCTCAACGTGGCGCCCCAGCAAGCGGGCATGGCCGCCTCGATCGAGGAAGTGTCGTATGAACTGGGCGCCGTGATCGGCGTGACGGTGCTGGGCACGATTTTGTCGGCCGTCTACAGCGCCACCCTGGTGATCCCGGAAAGCGCTGGCCTGTTGCCGAACGCCCACGACACCCTGGATGCGGCGCTGCTGGCCGCAGAGCAATTGCCGGCCGAACTGGGCTTGCAAGTGTCGGAACTGGCCCGCTCGGCCTTCGACAAGGCATTCATTGTCGTGCTGGCTACGGCTTCCGCCATCCTGATGGCGGCCGCGGCCACCATCCGCCACCTGCATCTGCGGGCGCGCCGGGCAGCTTGATGCAGCGCGATTTGGTGGCTGGCTACATGGCCCGGAACAGGTGCACGAAGGCGCGGCTCACGGGCAGCTCGCCGGCGTGGCCGCGCATGCGCAGGAACAAACGGCTGGCGTCGTCGCGGCGTGTGCCGTCCAGCCAGGCCAGGTTGATCAGGGTGGAGCGGTGCACTTGCCAGAATAGCTCAGGATCAAGCTGGGCCGCCAGTTCCGTGATGGGCGTGCGGATCAGGAATTCACCATCCACGCTGGCGACGACCGTGTACTTGTCGTCGGCGTGGAAAAAGCGCACCTTGGCCACGTCGAGGTGGTGCGTGCGCTCGCCACGGGACGCGAGTATGTAGCGCAGCCGGGGGCGGGCCTGGCCGGGTGCGGCCGTCAGTTGCCGCAGCGCCTGCGCCATGGCCGCACCGGCGGGGGGCAAGGCCGGCGCCGCACGCAGGCGCGCCACGGTGCGAGCCAGCCGTTCGGTGGTGACGGGTTTCAATACGTAATCGAGCGCCGCGTGCTCGAAGGCTTGCAGCGCAAATTCGTCGTAGGCGGTGACGAATACCACGCGGGTTGGGCCTTCGATACCTTGTGCTACCTCCAGCCCAGTCAGTCCCGGCATCTGGATATCGAGAAAGGCGATATCGGGTTCCAGTTCCGCGATGCAGGCGGCGGCCTCGACGCCGTTGCGCGCCATGTGGATGATCTGCAAGTCCGGCCACAGGGCCAGCAGCTGGTCGCGCAGGTAGAGCGCCAGGTGCGGTTCATCGTCCGCGATCAGGGCGCGCGTCATGCGACCGCCGGCATTGTGGAGCCGGCGCCCAGGAACGGCAGCTCCAGCACGGCTTCGACGCCAGGCCCGCTCTCGCGCTCACGCAGGCTCAGGCTGGCGGCGGCGCCGAACTGGGCCTGCAGGCGCGAGCGCAGATTGGCCAGCGCCATGCCGTTGCCCGGACGCGGTGGCTTGCCTGGGGCCGTCAAGCCCACGCCGTCGTCAAGCACGCGGATTTCCAGGTGGCCCGCGCGTACCTCGGCATGCACGACGACGCTGCCGCCGTTCAGCTTGGGGCCGAGTCCATGCTGGATCGCGTTTTCGACCAGCGGCTGCAGCATCAGCGTGGGCATGCTGGCCAGGCGCGCTTGCGCGCTGGCGTCGATGCGGAAACGCAGACGCTCCTCCATGCGGATCTGCATCAAGCACAAATACTGGCTTGCCATGTCGAGTTCCGCTTCCAGCGTGCTGTCGCCCTGGCGCAGCTGCGACAGGCTGGCGCGAAGGTAGCCGGAAAACGTTTCCAGCATGCGTTTCGCGCGCGGCGGGTCGTAGTCCATCAGGCTCTGGATGTTGGCCAGGGTATTGAACAGCAGGTGCGGCTCGATCTGACCCTGCAGCAAGCGCAGGCGCGCATCCGTCACCTCGCTTTGCAGCTGCTGCTGGCGCAGGCGCGAACGCCACCAGGCCCAGTTAGCCGCCATCACAAACAGGATGAACACGGCAAACTTGGTCAGCGCGGCGGGCAGCGAGACGAACATGCCCCACAGCTTGAAACCGACCAGTATTGGCACGATGGTAAAGCCGATGCTCATGCCCAGGATGATGGCCGCCAGGGACAGCGCGCCCAGCACCATGGCGGCGCGCAGGTCGTGCACGTTCGACATGCGCTCGACCAGCGGCGCCGGCAGGCAGCGCCCGGCCAGGCGCAGCACGCCAAACAGGGCATGCACGATACACAGGCAGATGCCGATGTTCGGCAGCAGCGATGCCCACCACCAGAGCGGCCGGTCGACCCGGCCGAAGATGGCGACGATGGTCATCAGGACCAATGCCAGGGCGACACCGATCAGGGAAACGATCAGCAGGCGGATCAGGGTGGGCACATCGTGCCGGGGGCGCAGTTCCCAAAGTGAACGCCAGCCCTGTAGCAAAGTCGTTTTTCTGATCATGGGCATAGTGTAGCGGCCCGTTGCCTGATTGACCAGATCATGGCTTGCCATTCATCGGCCCCATTGTCGATTCGTCGCATGCGCGCGGCCATCCGCTGGCCCGGCTGTCAATCTGTGTTCTCACCCACCGATTACAGGAGCCACATGAAGCACAGCATACTTATCGTTGCCTGCGCCATCTTTTGCAGCGCCCAGGCAGCTGCCGCCGCCATCCTCCCTCCCATGGCAGGCATTCCCTCCGGCGTGTTTACCATGGGCAGCACGGAGCCTCGTATCGGCGACGGCAGCCACAATCCGGCCGAGGGGCCGCCCCACGAGGTGCGCGTGGCCGCATTCCGACTTGCAAAATACGAGACGACGGTGGCGCAGTTCCGGCAATTCGTTGCCGCCACAGGCTATCGGGCGGCTGGCGAATGCTGGGAATTCGACCGCACTGACGGCATCGCGCTCAAGGCGTCGGGCTGGGACGCCCCCGCGCATGCGCCAACGGACTATCACCCCGTCATGTGCGTGAGCTGGGACGATGCGGCGGCCTATGTGCAATGGCTGGCCCGGGAAACGGGGCGCCCATTCCGCCTGCCCAGCGAGGCGGAATGGGAATACGCGGCGCGCGCCGGCACCCGCACGAAATACTCGTCCGGAGATGCGCCTGAACAATTATGCAAGTACGCCAACATGAAGGACCGGCGTTTCAAGGCGGCTGCGCAGCGCGATCACGGCCTCGATATGCTGGTCACCGATTGCGACGACGGCGCCGAGTACACGGCCGTCGTGGGCATGTATGCTCCCAACGGCTACGGCTTGCACGACATGATGGGCAACGTGGCGGAATGGTTGGCCGATTGCCAGCATCCCGACTACCGGGGCGCGCCCGTCGACGGGGCGGCTTGGCGCAGCGGTTGCGAGGCGGAAGGCGACTATTTCATCACGCGGGGCGGCAGCTATTCGTCCTCGCGCCAGGTACTGCGCAGCGCAGCGCGCGGGCATGGCGGCCGCGGCAATGCCAGCAGCCTGGGCGAAGGTTTTCGCATTGCCGAGGACCTGGGCGGCTGCACGGCCAGCACCTGTGCCGGGGGTGATGCCGCATTCATCCAGGCGCTGCAAGCCGCGCAGCAGGCGGAACTGCATCGCCGCGCACGCCACTGAAGGCTTGCTTACTTCAGCAGCGGCGCCACCTTGTCGCGCAAGACCGTCGATTGGGCGTCGTGCACGGCCTGGTTGGGGTCGTGCCCGGCCCGTTTCACCAGGGTAAAACCTTTGGCCGGCGCCGTGATGCTGTCAAAGTAGGTGCGCGCGATGACGGGCGAGGTCAGCAAGTCCGCTTCGCCCATGACGAAAAACACGGGCAAGTCAAAGCGCGTGCCCAACGCGGGCAGGTCGACCTTGGCGAACATGCCATCGCCGCGCAGGCCGATGAACTGGATGTACGAGTAGTCATCGGCCGCCTCGGCATCCGCCAGGGCTTGCGGCGTGGCGTAGAACGGCGCCGGCTGCCACCAGTGTTTCGGTGGCGGATCCGTTGCCAATCCTTCATATTTGCGGTCGAAGCGGCGCAAGATGCCGAAGTTGCGCGGGTCCGTCCATGGCGGTGCACCGAGCGCCGTCAGCTTGTCCACCGTGGCGGTATCGCCAGCCGCTTGCGCCAGCGCCATCACTTCCCGGTACATGCCGGTCTCATTGTCCCTGGCATTGACCACCTGCGCCGTGCCGATATACGCGTGGAACAGGTCGGGGCGCGCCTTGGCCATGTGCACGCCCAGTATCGATCCCCAGGAACTGCCCATCAAAATGACTTTCTGCTGGCCCAGATGCTGTTCAATATAGCGGGCCACGGCGATGCCGTCGTCGCGCATCTGTTCCACCGTCAAGGTCATGTCTTCCGTCGGCTGCTGTTTCGCATACGTCATGCCGGCGCCGCGCTGGTCCCACTGCACCAGGGTGTAGTGGCGTTCCCAACCGGCGTAGATGGCCTCTGCATAGGGACTCAGTGCATTGCCGGGGCCGCCATGGATGAACAGGATCACGGGATTGCCGCAGGCGGCGCCCGTGACCGTGATCCATTGCTCGATGCCATTGATGGGCACATAGCCTTGTTCGCGCACGGCTTGCGTAGGCGAGGCACACGCAGGTACGGGAGCCGCTTGTGCCGTGTTGAAACAAGTTAAGAGCAGCAATGCCAGGCTCGTGATGCGCATATCGTCCTCTTCTATATAGTGGGGGAACTACAGCGTGCAATCCTGCGCCGGCTTGCCGGCAATAAAGCGGGTGCTGGCCTGTTCAAAACAGGCGGGCGCCGTCCACAACAGGAAATGCGGGGCCTTGTGCACGGTGGACAGGGCCACCTTGCCGGCCTTGCTCTGCGTCAAAGCCTGCACTTGCGCCTGCGCGCCCGCGTACGGCGTCTTCGGGTCCAGCGTTCCCTGCAGCACCAGGGTCGGCGGCATTTTCGCCGGCAAGGCGCCAAAGTAGCTATCGCGCGGGTAGGTGGGCAAGCCGCCGCCCAGCAGGATGCGGGGCAGGGGACTGGTAAACAGCAATTTCTCCTCGTCGCGGTCGATGTCGGCGGCCGTCCAGCCGGGGCGCAAGGACGGCTGCAGATTGTTTTCCGAATTGCTGATGATGCTGACCAGCGGAATCGACAGCGGCGACTGGGGATAGCTGCCCAGGCTGGCCGCCGCCTGCGTCAGCGTGGCGCGCACGGACGCCAGTTCCGCCTCGCCCCCCTGGTCCAGCTCGCGCAGCAGATACGGGATGCGCGCGCGGGCGGCTGGCACGTCAAGCATGCCGCCCAGGAAGTTTTTCAGGTTCTTGCCGGGGATCTTCGCCAGCAGGGCGGGATCGGCTTGCGCCTTGTCCAGCACGCGGCGGTACAGGCTTGCGGCCGGCTCGCCCAATGCCGCATGGCAAGTCGCATCCGCGTCGCATTCGGCCAGCACCTGCATGCCGACGGTGTTGAGCACGTGCGAACGCTGGCTCAAATCCCAGCGTGCATCCGTTTGCGGCGGCACCAAGGAGTCGAAGATGACGCCCTTGACGGGCAGTGGCCGCAGTTGCAATGCCCGCAAGACCAGTTGCGTGCCATACGACACACTGTAGACATAGGCGGGCGGCTGTCTGCCTTTGACCTTGCGTTCGCCTTCAATCAGGGCTTGCAAGTCGCGCGCCGCCATGGTGATGGAAAACTGGCCCGCGTATTCCGGTACAAGGTTGAGGCCGGCAAAGCAGCTGCCCCATTCGGCGCCCGCCAGCGCGCGGCCGCCGGGGCTTTGTTCCGACTCTTCCACCTTGCACAGGCGCGACGAATGGCCCGTGCCGCGGTGGTCGGGGATGAGGAATTCAAAGCCGGGAAAGCTGCGGCGCAAGGTGGGCAGCAAGCTGTAGAACGAGGCGCCCGATTCGCCGGGACCGCCCGCCACCAGCCACAGGGTGCCCTTGGCAGGCTTGCCGGCAGGTACATCGGCGGCAAACTTGCGCACGAAGACGTGCATGGCGTCCGTATCGCCCATCGCGCGGCCCTGGTCATCGTAGCTGCCGGGCACGTCCAAGCCCGAGCACAGGCTGCCGGGCATGGCCGTATCGGCGCAGGGGGTGAAGAACATCGGTTCGGCATGCAAGGATGCGCTGGAAAGCAGTACAGCCAGCAGGGTCAGGCGGGGCAGTAAGGTCATCGGCTACTTTGGCGGCGGTGGGGAACAGCTGCCAAAGTAGCGTTTTTTACAGTAATTGTCCAGATGGAAAGTTTTCCACGTGGATTTATTTGGCCTTGCTGCCACGCAACAGCCTGAGGCCGTTCGCCACCACCAGCAAGCTGGCGCCCACGTCGGCGAACACGGCCATCCACAAGGTCGCCGTGCCGGCCAGCGCCAGGCCGAAGAACACGGCCTTGATGCCGATGGCAAAGCTGATGTTTTGCACGAGGATGCTGCGCGTGCGCTGGCTCAGGCTGATGAATTCGGGCAATTTGCCCAGCTCATCATCCATCAAGGCCACGTCCGCCGTCTCGATGGCCGTGTCGCTGCCGGCCGCGCCCATGGCAAAGCCGATATCCGCCTGCGCCAGGGCAGGGGCGTCGTTGACGCCGTCGCCGAGCATGGCCACCACGCCGAATTGCTGCTGCAAGGCCTTGATTTCATCGAGCTTGTTTTCCGGCAGTAACTCCGCCTTGACCAGGCTGACGCCGACTTCGGCGGCGATACGCTGCGCCGTCAGCACATTGTCGCCCGTCAGCATGACGGTGGTGACGCCCAGCGCATTCAATCTGGCGATGGCGGACGCCGCCGTCGGGCGCAGCACGTCGGCCACGGCGATCACGCCCAGCGCGCCGGCCGAGGTGGCCAATACCATGGCCGTGTACGCATGCTGCTCCAGCCGCATCAGGATGGCTTGCAATGCCGGCGTCAATACCTTTAATTCCGTCATCAGGCGGGCATTGCCCAGGTAATACGTCTGGCCATCGATATGGCCTTGCACGCCGCGGCCATGCAGGGCGGCAAACTGGGTCACGGGCAAGTGGCTGCCGGCGGGCGGACCGGCCTTGACGATGGCGGCGGCCAAGGGGTGGGCCGAATTGGCGTCCAGGCTGGCGGCCAGCAGCAAGATGGCGTCGCGGTTGCTGCCGTCCATGGCCACCACGTCCGTCACAGCCGGTTTGCCCATGGTCAAGGTACCCGTCTTGTCGACGGCGATGGCCTTGATGCGATAACCCGTTTCCAGGAATTGCCCGCCTTTCACCAGGATGCCGCGCCGCGCCGCCGCCGTCAGGCCGCTGACGACCGTGACCGGGGTGGAAATGACCAGTGCGCACGGGCAGGCGATGACCAGCATCACCAGCGCCTTGTAGATCCAGTCCATGAAGGGCGCGCCGAAAAGCAGGGGCGGCAGCACGGCCACGAGGATGGCGAAGACGACGACGGCCGGCGTGTAGTAGCGGGCGAAATTGTCGACAAAGCGCTGCGTGGGCGCCTGTTTTCCTTGTGTTTCCTCGATCACCTTGACGATTTTCGCCAGGGTGCTGTTACCACTGTTGGCCGTGACGGTGACGTCGAGCAAGCCCCGTTCATTGATGGTGCCCGCATACACGACGTCGCCCACAGCCTTGTCTACCGGCATGCTTTCACCGGTGATCGGCGCCTGGTTGACGGACGATTCGCCGCTGGCCACCACGCCATCGAGTGCGATGCGCTCGCCCGGTTTCACGCGCATGGTCGCGCCGATGGCCACCGTGGCGACGGAGACTGGCTGCCAGGCGCCGCTGGCGTCGGCGACCGTTGCCGTGTCGGGCGCCAGTTGCATCAGGCTGTGCACGGCATTGCGCGCCCGGTTCAGCGACAAGCCTTCGATCAGCTCGGCAATGGCGAACAGGAAGATGACCATGGCCGCTTCCGGCCACTGGCCGATGGCGACGGCGCCGAAAACCGCCAGGCTCATCAGGAAATTGATGTTCAGCGTGAACGTTTTCAGGGCAATCCAGCCCTTTTTCAGGGTCGGCCAGCCGCCCGTGGCAATCGACAGCAGGGCCAGGGCGATGACGAGGGGCGAACTGTCTTCATGCGTGGTCCACGCCAGCGCTTCGGCGGCCGCAGCAGCCAGGCCGGAGACGACCAGCAAACCTTTTTGCAGAGTGCTCAGGCTGCCTTCGTTCGGGTCGCGCGCAACGGCGGCGTCCGCTGCCATGGGGATCGCTTCCATGCCGATGCCGTGCAGGGCAGCTTCCACCGTGGCCAGCGAGGGCAGGGTGTGGTGCACGTCGAGCACCCGGTTCATCAGGTTGAAATCGAGGCCCACGACGCCAGCCATATTGCCCAGCTTGTTGCGGATCAGCCGTTCTTCCGTGGGGCAATCCATGTTGGCGATACGGTATTTGGCCGTGTTCGCGCCGGCGATGGCTGCGCTGGGCAGGGCCGGTGCGGATGCGTCGGCAGGCGTGGACGAGCACGCATGCTGGCTGGAGCAGCAGCTGGCCGCCTTGGGTGCATGGTCATGCTTGTGCTCATGGTCGTGCTTATGGTCATGCTTGTGCGCGTGGTCGTGGTCGTGCGTATGGGTATGGCTATCGTGTGGCATCGCATTCGTCCTTCCGGTTTCGTGTATGCTTCCATTAGAAAGCCTGTAGTCGCTACAGGGTCAAGCAGAATTTGCATGAAAGAATGAAAAGGGGATGCCATGCGTATCGGAGAACTGGCCAAACGGACAGATTGTGACGTGGAAACCGTGCGTTACTATGAAAAGGCGGGTTTGCTGCAGGAACCGGGGCGCAATAGCGCCGGCTACCGCGAGTACCGCGAAGAACACCAGGAACGGCTGCAATTCATCCGCCATTGCCGCTCCCTGCAGATCGGTTTGACGGACATCCGCGCCTTGCTGGAATTTAAGAACAACCCGGCCGAAGGCTGCCACAGCGTCAATGAATTGCTCGACCACCACATCTTGCGCATCGCCGAGCAAATGGCGAATTTACAAATATTGCAGCAGCAACTGGTAACCTTGCGCCACCAATGCGACCAGCCGCAGCCGTCGCAAGATTGCGCCATCCTGCAAAACCTGTCGGAAGCGGCCAGCGGCCACGATTGCGCCTGCCATACCGAACTGCATTGAACGATTGCTGCATGCTGAAACTGAAACCTGGAAGCACTTTACTGGCCTTATCCCTGCTGTCGCCGCTGAGCCATGCGGCCGATGCGCCCGCCGCAGCCAGCCACTACCTGACCCTGTACGCCGCGCCCGGCGTGCCGCAAGACGATGACCCGTATACCTGGAGCACGGTTGGCGGCAAGCAGCTGAGCAAAGGCGTGACCAAGGCGGACGGCCGCGCCTATGTCAAGGGGGAAGACGGCGAAGAAAACTATATTTTGAAAACCGTCAGCATGCGCTGGCAGCTGAAGGTCCCGGCACAATGCTGGCAGGGTGCGCCGGAAGCCTTCCAGCAATGCATGCAACTGGCCAAAACCACGAGCCGCCATGATGAAGAGCAGGATGCGCGCAAGCTGGCGGAGCAGCAGAAAGACGCCAAGATGCAGGCCAGGATCGCCGCCTATGCGGTGCAAGCGCGGGCCAACGACGATGCACTGGCCTGGCTGGGGCGCTTGCCTTCGAGCTGGACGATAGAGAGCTATGGCACGCGCCTGCTGGGCATCGGCGACAAGATTGCCGCGCAGATTGGCAACGCGCTCAAGGATGGCGGGCCCGATGCGCGCCAGTTCGTCTGCCGTGCGCCCGATGACTACGGCCCCGTGCCGGACCAGGCCTTTGTCGATGCCTGGACAGTCGCGCCGCGCGCCGTGCGTGATGTGCGCTCCGGTCCCGCCTGGGATGGGTTGGTGGCGGCCGGCGCAAAGGGCAACTGGATGGCCCGTCTGGAACTGTATTACGCCTTGTCCAGCGTGAATGTCAGCGAATTGAGCCTGCTGGAACAGTACCGCATCGTGCAATTGATGGAATGGCTGCACAAGAAGCAGATTGGCGGCCTGTATAGTTACTTCAGCGCCAGTATGCCTGAGGCGCCCGGCAATTCCCGCAGCGCCACCTGGCGTTTGCAGGACCAGGCCTCGCTGTATGCTGCCATGCTGGGCAGTTACGACGATCAGAACAGCCGGGGCAAGGTCTTGCAGGCGGACCAGGATCCCGCGCTGGCCGCGGCAGGCGGCAACATGCTGGCCTGCGCCAGGGCCGCATTGCCGCAACCTCACTAACGCGGCAGCAAGGGCGGGCCGCCATCACCGAGGCGGAAGGCGTCGACCACGCGCAATAAATCATGCGCCTGGTCCTGCATGCTTTGCGCGGCGGCGGCCGATTGCTCGACGAGGGCGGCATTGCGCTGCGTCAATTCATCCATTTCCGTGATGGCATTGTTGACTTCCTCGATGCCCTTGCTCTGGCGCTGGCTGGCCGCCGTGATGTCGTTCATGATTTCCGTCACCTGCTGGACGGAGGCAACGATATCGCCCATGGTGCGCCCGGCGCTGTCGGCCAGCTCGCTGCCCGTTTCTATCCTGGCCACGGAATCCTCGATCAGCTGCTTGATTTCGCGCGCCGCCGTGGCCGAGCGCTGCGCCAGGCCCCGCACTTCGGTGGCGACGACGGCAAAGCCGCGCCCCTGTTCGCCCGCGCGCGCCGCTTCCACGGCCGCGTTCAAGGCGAGGATATTCGTCTGGAACGCAATGCCGTCGATGACGGCGATGATATCGACGATACGCCCGGAACTGGCCTTGATTGAACCCATCGTCTCGACCACCTGGCCCACCACGCGGCCGCCTTCCAGCGCCACGTTCGACGTCGACAACACCATCTGATTGGCCTGGTGCGCGTGGCTGGCATTCTCGCGCACGGTATCGGTCAGGGCGTGCATGGACGTTGCCGTTTCTTGCAAGGAATGAGCCTGCGACTCCGTGCGGGCCGACAAATCCGCATTGCCGAGCGCGATTTCACTCGCTTCCACCGTGATGGTGGAGCCCGCCTGGCGTATCTCGCCCAATAAAGTGTTCCAGTTTTTCAGCACAGTGGCCAGCGCCCGCGACAGCTTGCCCACTTCATCGTCGCCCTGCGCCTCGATGCGCGTGGTCAAGTCGCCGGCAGCCAGCGATTCGGCGGCGCGGCAAGCGTCATCGATGGGCCGCACGACGGAGCGCGCCACCCAGGTGGCGATCAGGGCCAGCAGGGCGAAGCCGACGGCCATGGTGCCCAGCGACAGCCAGCCGGCGCGCTGGCCCGCATTTTTTGTTTCCTGCAAGGCGACAACGGTACGGTGGTCGAGGTTGAGCAGCACCTGGCGCAACTGTCCGCGCACTTGCTGGTAGTGTCCGGCGGCATTTTGCATCGCCGCCACGCCCGTATTCGGGTCCATGGACGCCAGGTCCAGCGCTTGCGCCACGCTGGCACGGTAGCGCTCGATGCCGGGCAGCGCCTGACCCGCTTCCGTGGCGGCGCCCGAGAATTTCTGCAATTCCTTCAAGCCTTGCGCGATGGCGTTCAGCTGGCCATCCGTTTGCGCGCCGAATTGCTTGAACTGTTCCTCCGACAGGCTGGCGGCGATGGCGATCTTCGCATACACGTCGGCGTGCACTTGGCCCAGGGCAATGGCTTGCTGGTTGGCAAGCCGTTCGGCCGTCAGGGTCACGTCTTTCAGTTCGCGCATGCGCTGCTCGTTCTGCTGCATGGCGAAGTAGGGCAAGGCACCCATGGCCAGCAGGCAAGCCAGCGCGACCACCGGGACGATCAACATCTTCTGTGCGATTTTCATCGGAACCCATATCGTCAAGAGAGTGGAAAACCATCCCGGCACTGGCGGCGCGGCGGCTGGCTACAGGTAGATGCCGCCGCAGACGACGGTCTCGGCCAGCTTTTCGCAGTACATCGCCTTCGGCTCGATCTTCTTGGTTTCCGGATTCGTGAATTTGTATTCCTGCCAGAACGTACCCTTGCTCTTGGCCAGGTCGACTCGTTCCTTGACGAAAGCCTTGCCATCGATATCCTTCAGCTCGATCAGGTTCTTGCCCACCATTTTCTGGTTGGCGCCATGCGCGGCGACCGTACCGTCGAGTTTGTAGACGACCAGGTACAGGTCGTGCAGGATGAATTGCGGCGACTTGGCCGTGATCTCGCCATACGCCTTGGCGTCGCCGGCGCTCTTGATGTAGGCCACGCCTTTCTTGACCATGGCTTCCGCGTCGGCGCGCGTGGCGCCGCCTTCGGCAGCGCTGGCAATACACGGCAGAGTAGCGGCGGCAAGCATGAGCGACAGGCACATGGCAGGGGCGAACTTGGGCATGAGAATCTCCTTCACATTGCGGCAGAGGGACGCCGGTGGGGAACCGGCGCGGTGAGGCGGCGCCTATCGGAATGCCGACGGTGCATGGTAGCGCGATGCCAGCGAAGATGCGCTGGTGCAACAGATATTTTTTCAGACGGGCGTTTTTGCAACGTTGCGTGCACGATGCAGCAATCGATATGTCATAGGGGGAAGACAGGCGCAGGCTATCGTGTCGATAGTGTGGCGCCAGTGCCGCGCTACCAGCTGGCCGGGTCTTCCTCCGCCGCGCGCGCCAGATCGTCGCGCCAGTCTTGCCGCAACAGACGGTGGATATCGGCAAAGAAGGCGCGCGGGTCGTCCATTTCGACCCACAGCACGGGCAGGGCGTATGTGCTCTCGGGGTCGTGTTCGAGGATGGCCTGGAAATCGTAGGCAGGGTCTTGCAAGGCCTGCGCCAGCACGGCCACCAGCGCGTGGCGGTGGCGGTAGCTGAGCTCCTTGTATTGCGAGGTGATGTCGCGCCGTATCAAGGCCGCGCGCTGGACCGGGTCGTTCATGTCCCAGGTGTCGAGCTCCACGCCCAGGGTGTGTTCGCGGTCATACACGTCGAAAGGGCCGAGGAAATGGTACAAGGTGGGAACGTAGAGAGCGTCGCTCCAGGGGCCGCGCAGCCCCTTTTGTTTTAGTTCTTGCATGATGGTTCCCCCGTTTACGCGCATTCTGGCAAGGTCCAGCCTTCGTGGCCCAGGTCGGTCGGGTAGATGGCGCGATTCTGGTTCTGGCCCCAGCGAGCATGGTCGAGGATGCCGTCTTCATGCATGTCCAGCACCCATTCCGTGCTTTCCAGCAAAGTGCCATCCTTGTGGTACACGCGGAAGAAGGTGGAGGTGCTCAGCGCGCGCACGATGTTCTGCGGCACGCCGTTGCCGTAATGCGGTACATAGGTCTTGATCACGCACGTGCCCTGGTCGTTCCACTGCTGTGCATAGACGGTGGCATTGCGCGCCGCGCTTACCTTGATGAAGAGCCAGCCTGCCAGCACAATGATAAGCAGGAAGGCGGCGGCGATCAGGCCGGTTTTCTTGAGTAGCTGCATGAGGTCATGGCATGGCCGAAAACGAAGTTGCGGCATTGTATGTCAAGAGCAGAAATACTTGCTGTACAGCACGTACGGCAAGTATTTCCCCGCGTATGGCTGTCTATTTCGCCAATGCCGCATGCAGGGTATTCGCCATGTCCAGGTGATGTTGCAACGCTGGCAAGGTTTTCGCGGCAAAAGCCTTGATGTCGGGATCGCTCGCCTTCTGGCTGGCATCCGTAAACAGTTTCACGGCGTCCTTGTGCGCCGCCACGCCGATGCTGGCCGCATATTCCTTGTCGAACTGCTGGCCTTCCAGGCGGCTCAGTTTGTCGATCTGCGCCTGGTGTTTCTTGCCGGGCTGGTCGCTGACCTCGATCTGCTTGCTGCTGGCCAGATGTTTCAGCTCCTCAGCCACTTTCGTGTGGTCCGCGACCATGGCATCGGCGAATGCCTTTACTTGCGCATTGCTGCTTTTGCTTTGCGCCACTTTGCTGGCGGCAATTTCCGTGCTGCCCGCATCGGCGGCCTTGCTGAGGAATTGCTTGTCGTACGCGCCCGGCGCGGCAGCGGCGATGCTGTTGATGGCAATGCCGCTCAACAGCGCCACGGCGGCGCCGATGGCTACGCTTTTCAGGGAGGGGGTACGGGAACTGGTGGTAGAGATAGGCATAAGAACTCCTTTCGTGTATGGCGCAGAAAATCGAATGACATTCGCGGTCATGCCGTCAAATCGTGCGTGATTTTTTTACAAGCTGATTGGAATGTTAATCCAGCCAATCACACACACCCATAGGACAGGAACGATCTTCTCTGTAGGATTGATCCTGTTCGCCGGAGAAGGTTCGAAGAGGTCGGTCGTCAGATTGCTGCGACAGCAAATTTAAGAGGAGTCTGATATGCAGGGCGAATCACTATGCCTAGTATTGGATTGTTGATTCTTAATTATCATGGGGAAAGTAATATGCGTTACTTAAAAATTCTGTCGTTTGGCACGTGCGGTGGCCTGATCGCATGGGCAATGACTTCTTCATTGAGCTTCAATGGCTGGAATCTGCTATCGAGTGTGATCATTTTTAATGCGATTGCATTCGCCGCTTCCTTGACTGCGCAACGGCGTAAAAAATCCCATTGATAGCGATTCGTGAAAAGGCGGTCTGCAAACCGATGCTGTTCAGCTAATACTGAACAGCATTTTATTTTGCCAGTCTTGAGGTCGCTGTCGAGCAGCCCACAGGACTAGTCCTGTTCGTTAGCGCACAATTCGACTTGTTTCAGGGTAAACAAAGCCGCGATGCCGGCATCGCGGCGCCAGGCGGGCATGCCGATATCGAGCCATTCCGCCATCGCGTCCAGGTGCGATGGCTCCGAGACGCTGTGTTCGAGTTCATCGAGCACCGTGTCGCGGTCGATATACAGGCTGTCCAGCCAGGCGTCGAACGAGGGCGCCAGTTCCATCAGGCCGTGGGCGCGCTTGCCCGTCCAGTCCGGCAATTCCTGCACATAAGCCAGCACGCGGCCGCCGCCTTCCTCGGTCAGGTCCAGGTAGACCATGGAATTGCCGCCATCGCGGGCGAACGGCAGGATGCGCGCCGGCATGTCCGTATGCTTGCGCGCGGCGCGAATCTCTCCCACCAAGGTTTCATCGCAGAAATCGCCTTCGTCGGCGCTGAAGAAGGTATTGAAGCCCATTTTTTCTACGCCGCCATTACCGTCCGGCACATCGCTGGTGTAATCAAAATAAGCGCCGTTGGCCACTTGCAAGAACGCCAGGAAGGCGGGCGGCAACGGTGCTTCCAGCAAGGCTTCGATGGCGGCGATCTGCTGCGCCGTGGGGGCAGGCTTGGCGCCCTCGATAGCCAGGTGGCGGTAGCGCGTGTAATGGTTGCTCATTGATTCTCCTTGTATTTATTCTTGTCTACGCGCACTGGCGCCGCATCGGTGCAACCCGTCTCCACCTTGGCCAGCGCATCGACGAGGCCGGCGCGCAGCACGGCCATCGAGCGGGCCTTGTCGTCGATCTGGGCAATTTTCGTTTCCAGCATAGCTCGTTTGGTCTGCGCATCGAGCGCATTTTCCTGCCAGACGGCAATGACTTCGGCAATTTCCTTCAAGGTAAAACCCAGCGCCTTGGCATGACCGATCAGCTCGATGCGCCGCAAGGCTTGCGCCGAGTACTCTTTATAGTTGTTCGTCAGACCCGGCTGCGGCGCTTCATCCAGCAGCCCCTGGCGCTCGTAAAAACGCACGGTGTCCTTGCTGACGCCCGTCAGGCGGGTGATTTCTCCGATGCGCATCGTTTTTTGACTTTCTACTAATTTGTGGAACGCGAAAAATGTGCAGGGCAAGGCGTATTGGCGCAGACAGTACGTTAGTACGGCAAGCCAATGCAACGCAGCCATGCGCACTTTTTTGCGTTCCACGCTTGACCGTGGACTAAAGTCGACAGTTTACAGTGAAAACCTCATCTACTCCACACCACTGCCATGACCGCTTTCAATTTCACCAACCAGACCGTGCTGATCACGGGCGCCTCGTCCGGCATCGGCCGCATCTTTGCGGAAACCCTGGCCGCGCGCGGCGCCCATCTGCTGCTGCTGGCCCGTTCCGGCGCCGTGCTCGACAATTTGGCCAAAGAACTTTCGCAGCGCCATGGCATCCGCGCGCATGCGCTGGTGGCCGACCTGAGCCAGCCCGGCGCTGCGGCACAAGCCCATGCGCAAGCCTGGTCGATGGGCATGGCGCCCGATGTACTGATCAATAATGCGGGCTTCGCCACGCACGGCCGCTTCGAAAGCATCGATCTCGCGCGCCAGGCGGCCGAAGTGACCGTCAATTGCACGGCGCTCATGGAAATGACGCACTGCGTCTTGCCGCACATGCTGACAAAAGGACGGGGTGCCATCATCAACGTGGCGTCCACGGCGGCCCTGCAGCCCGATCCCTACATGGCCGTATATGGCGCCAGCAAGGCTTTCGTGCTGTCGTTTTCGGAAGCGCTGTGGGCGGAAAACCGCAGCCGCGGCGTGCGCGTGCTGGCCCTGTGCCCGGGCGCAACCGAGACGGCCTTCTTCGACGTGGTGGCCGCGCCCGAAGCGGCCGTGGGAAAGCGCATGGATCCGCAAGCCGTCGTCGATGAAGCGCTGCGGGCGCTGGACCGGGGCCGCAGCAGCCATGTGGCGGGCCGGCCCAACCGGCTGCTGGCCTGGCTGCCGCGCTTGCTGCCGCGCCAGACCGTGCTGGGCATCGTGGAAGGCATGCTCAAGCCGAAGACGGCATAGGGGTCAGAAGGCCATGATGCGCTCGCGCAGCCAGCGGTGCGCCGGATCCAGGTGCATGCGCTCGTGCCACACCATGGCCATCTCGTAGTCGGGCAGGCTGATGGGCGGTTCCCACGTGCGCAGACCACCCAGCGCATTTTTCAGCAGGCGCGACGGCAGCAGGGCCACCATGTCGGACGCCGCCAGCAAGGGTGGGACGATCAGAAAGTGCGGCACGGACAGCACCACCTTGCGCGTTCGTCCCAACAGTTCCAGCGCCGTATCGACGTTGCTGCGGAAACCGCCGCCGTTGGGCGAGACGACGATGAATTCCAGCGCGCAAAATTGATCGAGGCCCGGCTGTGCCTGCAGCAGCGGGTGGTCGTGGCGGCCCGCCAGCACGTAATGTTCGGTAAACAGGGTGCGGTGGCGTAAACCAGGCGGCGCTTCTTCCCGGGCCAAAAAGCCCAGGTCGACCTGGCCGCTTTCCAGGTCGTGCGCCATGCGCGCGGGCACGGCTTCGAACACGGCCATGCGCGACAACGGCGCCTGCGCGCGCAGGGCCGGCAGTATGGGCAGCAAAATCGCGTATTCGGTGGCATCGGCCGCCGCCAGGTTCCAGCACACCTCCGCCGTGGCCGGTTCAAACGCCGACTCCGGCTGCAAGACTTGCTCCAGCTGGGCCAGCACGGCTTGCAAGGGCGCGAACAGGCCCAGCGCCCGTGCCGTGGGCAGCATGCCGCGCGGGCCGGGCAGCAGCAGCGGATCGTCGAAAGCCGCGCGCAACTTGGCCAGCTGCACACTGACGGAAGGCTGGCTTAAGTGCAGCCGCGTCGCCGCCCGCGTGACGTTGCGTTCAATCAACAAGGCATTCAGGGTCAGCAGCAGGTTCAAGTCCAGCTTGTGTAAATTGCTCATGGCTATACCTTGTATATCAACTATTCATTTCCACTATGATAGCGCAAGCCCTACAGTAGTTCCTGTGATATCCACTCTTCATCCATTACAGGAATAAACTGATGCAACTCCATGAATATACAAGCTTTGATGGTTTAGGACTGGCCCAGCTGATGCGCGACGGCGCCGTTTCCGCTACCGAATTGCACGACGCCGCCATGCGCGCCTGCGCCGCCGTCAACCCGCGCCTCAACGCCGTGGTCGAGCTGTGGCCGGCGGATTTGTCCGCCATCGACCACGCGGCGCCGTTCGCCGGGGTGCCGTTCCTGATCAAGGATGTGGCCGTCACCATGGCGGGCCAGCGCAGCGAAGCGGGCAGCCGCCTGGGCGCCGGCCATGTTGCGACACTTGACTCCCACCTGATGACGCAGTTTCGCGCAGCTGGCTTGGCCACCTTTGGCCGCACCAGCACGCCGGAAATGGCGTTTGCCACCACCACGGAACCCGTGCTCTACGGCGCCACGCGCAATCCCTGGAACCTGAACTTGAGCGCGGGCGGCTCCAGCGGCGGCGCGGCGGCGGCCGTGGCGGCCGGCATCGTTCCGCTGGCCCATGCGACGGACGCGGCCGGCTCCATCCGCGTGCCGGCCGCGTCGACGGGGCTGTTCGGCCTGAAGCCGAGCCGGGGCAGGGTCTCGAACGGCCCCGCCATGGACGAGATCTTCAGCGGCCTGGGCGTGCAGCTGGGCGTGAGCCGCACGGTGCGCGACAGCGCCGCCTTGCTCGATTGCGTGCAGGGCGTGCTGCCGGGCGAGCCGTATGTGACGAGTCCGCCCGGCCACAGCTGGCTGTCGCAGGTGAGCGTGGCGCCAGGCAAGCTGCGCATCGCCGTGCAGCCCGCCGCCTGCAACGGCGCCCAGCCCGTGCCCGCCATCGATGCCGCGCTGAACGCCACCGTGCGCCTGCTGGAAAGCCTGGGCCATCACGTGGAAGAAGTGTCACCCGCGCTGGGCGTGTCGTGGGAAGCCTTCGTGCACGCGAACGCCAGCATCTGGTGCGCCAATCTGGTGCCGTGGATAGATGCCCTGGCGCAGGAAAGCGGCCGCGCCGTGTCGCTCGACACCCTGGAAGCGGCGACCCTGGCCTGCTACCGCCATGGAAAGACGGTGTCGGCAATCGATTTCGTGGCGGCCCTCGACGTGCGCAACATGGTCACGCGCCAGGCCGGCGCCTTGTTCGGCGAGTACGACGTGCTGCTGACGCCCACCTTGCCGGACTTGCCGTGGCAACTGGGGCGCTATGGTGAAAAGGAGGAACAGCTTGACGGCCTGGGCTGGACGGCGCGCCTGTTCGAGCATTCGCCGTACACGCCGCTGGCCAACGTGGCGGGATTGCCGGCCATGTCCGTGCCACTCGCCATGTCGGATGACGGTTTGCCGATCGGCATGCAGTTCATGGCTGGCTATGCGAACGATGGGATCTTGCTGCGCCTGGCAGGGCAGCTGGAGCGGGCGGCGCCGTGGGGACAACGGCGGCCGCCCGTGTGGGCGGGCAAGGTGTAAGCATGCCATGAAGGCGGCTGAAACCGGCCGCCATATCGGCTTTGGCCTGCGGCAAGTAGCCGGGGTCGGACACGCCGGGCCCGGCCCCATTCCTTGTTCTTGGGTGAAAAATATCAGGTGGGCAGCGTCGCCAGCGGCGCCGCGCCGCGGCTTTCCAGGCGAAAGCGGGCTTTTTCCCACAGCCGGTCGTGGAAGGGCAGGACGATCACGTTGCAGATCGGCTCGACCACGGCCAGCAAGCCGCCGAAGGCCATGGAACCCGTGGCCCAGTACATGACGCCGAACGCCACGCCCATGTGCAGGCTTGTCTGGCTGAGCTTTTCCCCGGCCAGGGCGGCAAAGCCCAGACGGCTGGCGGCGTAGCGGCGGCGAATCGCGTGCCAGGCTTTTTCATGCCAAGGCAACAGAGCCACGTTGATGATCGGTTCGATGATTGCGGCCAGGCCTCCAAGTGCTAGGGACCCCGTCAGCAAGTAGGCGAGGCCGAAGGCGATCGACATATGCGTGCAGACCTGGCTGAATGTTTTGATGGCGGTGAACAAGGGAGGCTCCTTTCTGTTGAATTCGCTTATCCTTGATTTAGATAGTAACGATTCTCATTTACAAAAGGAAGTAAAATATTTCAACCGGACTCATAGATTGAAGCTATGGTATGTGAAATATCAATTGCTCCTGCTCTAGGCACAGGCCTCTACAGCGTTCAGCGTATCGCCGTCGCCTGCGACCACACGGCTTGCCAGCGGCCCTCGCGCCATTCGTAGCTATCCATATGCCAATAGCGCGAGCGGGGGACGGATAGGCCGCCGAAATTGATTTCAAGCTGGGCCTGGTAGCGCAGGACGGCCGCATCGCCGTACAGGCGCACGGCGATCTCGCCCGGTTCCCAGCTCAGATAGCGCATCTGACCCGCCGCGATGGCGCCCAGATATTCTTCCCGCGACAGCATGCTGCCGATGGGTGTAATCAGCTGAAAATCATCCGCGTGCAGGGTGTGCGCCGCGTCGGTATCCGCCGCCACCAGGGCGCGCAAGCGGCTGCGTTCCGTGTGGCGCAGCAGTTCTATTTGCTGTTCGTTATCCATTGCTGCATTGAAATCGATCATGACAGTCCTGTTCGGGTAGGTGATTGACACTTTGACGGTTTTTGTCCAAAATCCATGTTGACACGATATGACCATAGTGTCAACATGGCTACATGAGCACCGATACCCATAAAACCCAGCGCATACTCGACGCAGCCCTCGGCGTGTTTTGCCGCTACGGCTACCGCAAGACGTCCATGCTCGACATCGCGCAGGCGGCCGCTATGTCACGCGCCGCGCTATACCTGCACTTCAAAAACAAGGAAGACGTGTTTCGCGCCGGTTCCGAACGGGCCCATGCCACCGTCATGGCGCACGTGACCGCGGCGCTGGCCGAACCCGGCCCCGTTTTGACGCGCATCGAAACGGCGCTGCTGGCATTCCAGCAAGGCTTGATGGCGGAAATTTCAGCCAGCGCCCATGGGCAGGAATTGTTCGATGCCAATATGAACCTGGCTGCCGACATCACCCTGACGGCGCGGGCAACCTTGGTGGCATCCCTGGCCGGCGCGCTGGATCAGGCCGAAGCGGCGGGCGACATCGCGCTGCGCCGGGTGGACGCGACTGCCGTGCAGGTGGCCGGCTTGCTGGTGGCGACCATGGATGGCATCAAGCACACGCAAGGGGGAGGGGAGGCGCTGCGCCAGGGCATGGCGCTGCACATGCGCCTGCTGGGCGCGGCGCTGCTGCGCATGTGAGCGGCAAAGCTCCCATGCGCAGTCGAGCCAGGGTTGTTACGGCAGGGTTTTCAGCACAGTCTTCGTCGGCACTGAGAAATTATAGTTGTCGTGGCGGTCCCAGTTGATCGACCACGTCATCACGCCGCGGAAGTCCGGATACGCCTGCAGCGGCTTGATGGTGCCGCAGTTGAGCAGGCGCGTCAGGCAATTCAGGGCGTTGCTGACGTCGGCATTCGTCGTGAAACCCGAGCCGGCCGAGCTGCGGCCCGACGGCACGCCAAAGCCCACCTGATCCGGACGCAGGCCGGCGAAGGTATTGCCGCCATAATTGAATCCTTCGATCAGCATGCGCGCCGTGGCCACCAGCTGGTCGGCCGAGCCCGCCTTGATGGGGCCGGTGGCGTACGGCGTGTAGATATCGCCATTGTTGTAATACTGCGGATGCAACACCGTCAGCTCGCTGCGCAAGGCGTTGATGATGGGAATGTAGGCGCCCCAGATGCTGCCATAACTCGTGTAGCCCCCTTCCACATACACCCATTCCGGCGCCATCGACAGGTAAAAGCTGCTGCCGACCTTGGTTTTCAGGTTTTTCACGGCAATCGGCAAGTAGGTCTGGATGGCCGCGCCTTGCGCCACGCCGTTTTCCAGGTCCAGGTCGATGCCATCGAAGCCATACTTGGTGATGATGGCGTACAGGCTGTTGGTGAAATTCGTCGCTTCGGCCGTGTTGCCGACGGAAACGGAGCCGTTTTGCCCACCCAGCGACAGGATGACTTTCTTGCCTTTCGCACGCTTGGCGGCCACGTCGGCGATGAATTGCGCCTCTGTGCCCGCGCCCGGATCGATGGTCAGGCTGACATTGCCGCCGCCCGCGTTGTCGCCGAAGGAGACGACGATCACGTCCCAGTCATCGCTGACCTGGCTGATCGGATACGTGGCGCCGCTGGGGTTGGTGAAGTTGTGCCAGTAACCGATCAGCGCGTGTTTCGCCAGGCCCGTGGGGGTGGGGGTGGGGGTGGGGGTGGGGGTGGGCGTCGGTGTAGGAGTTGGAGTCGGGGTAGGCGTCGGGGTGGGAGTTGGCGTAGGTGTTGGCGTAGGTGTTGGGGTAGGCGTGGGTGTCGGAGTGGGTGTCGGAGTGGGTGTCGGAGTGGGCGTAGGTGTCGGCGTGCCGCAGTCTCCCACCGCCGTCCAGGGCTGGCCGCTGCCGGCGCCGCCGCTGCTGGTCGACGGGTTATTTCCTTGCGTCCACCAATTGGCCGTGTAATTGACGTTGTTGTAGCTGGCCTGGCCGCCGCCGTTGTAGGCCGTGCCGCTGTTCCACGGCGTGTAGCAGGCGACCGCCTGGGCCGAGGCGGCCAGCAGCTGGCTAGCGCTTGCGCTGGATGCGTCGCCGCTGCCGCCACCGCAGGCGGCCAACGTTCCCCCGAAGAGGGTAAGGATGAGGGTATTCATGACTGTCCGGTTCATTGCGTCTCCTTGTGTATTTTTTTGGCCGGGCGGCTGGACACCGTCCGATTTTTCAGAGTGCAAGCATTGCAGGTGGTAGTCAACTGGTTTTGTTCCTTGCGCAAGATCACAATACCAGTTGCCGTCTTTCCCCATATGAAGGGCGATGTGGGCCATACCAGTGCCTATTTTCCAGTGTGCTGGTATGGTGCCAGAAATGGCGCCGGGAGCAGGGCGGGGAAGGGAGGTGGATACCAGGCAAGGTCTTGCGGCGGTTACGGCGCTGTTTCCTCGCGCAAATCGGCATGCGGCACGCGCGACAGATCCAGCAGCATTTGCGTCAAGGCCACGGTCTGGCGCTGCATCAGCCGGTAATCCGCCCGGGTCACGGCGTCGACGCCATAGTTGAGCCAATAGGTCGGTTGCGTGACGTAATGCACCGTGGGAATGCGCCGCGAAACGCGTACATATTGGCCCGCGCCAGGCCAGCGGGCATACTTTGCGCCGGGCTTGATTGAAGGCAACACGAACGCTGGCGCCGCATCGGCCTGCCGCACCATGGCACGGGACGCCTCCATCAGGGCCGGCGTGCGGGGCGAAAACACGGCGGCCGGCTCAAACCTGCCCGTGGGAGCCAAATAACCGTTGCTGTCGGGCAGGACTTCCAGCGCGCCCAGGTTCCCGATGGCGAGCATCACGGCGATGCGCTGCATCAAGCCATCGTTCTCGTGCCGTTCGAAAAACTGTTCGGTGCCCACGCCGCCGGCAAGCTCGCCGCTCGTCAGCAACAGCATGACGCTGCGCGGCAAGCTGTCCTGCGGCAGGCGCGTCAGGTACTGGGCCATGTCGACGATGGCGTTCGGCCCGTTGTCTGCCAGCGCGTTCGTGCCATCCGTGTGGCTGCCCAGCACCATCAATTCCTCGGACTTGCCGGGGATGATGCCGATCAGATTGCGCGTCTGCACCTGCCGCACGGTGGCAGCCATGGTCAGCCGCAGCACGGGCGCCGTGCCTGCCAGCACGCTTTCGCGCAGGCGCTGGCCACCGTCGCGGTCGATAAACACGCCGGGCAACTGGCGCACTTTGCCATCGCCGGGCGCATACAGGCCGGCCGCCGTCAATGGCGGCGTATCGAGAATGACGATCACGCCCGCCGCACCGGCCGCCTGCAGGCTGTCCAGCAGGGCGATGAACGGCCCCAGCATCTGGAACTGGCGTGCATACAACGTATCCGGCCCCATGGCGTGGTCCGGATCGTGGACGTGCACCGCGGTCTGGTGAAACGCCTGGCCTGTCCACGCCACGGCGGGCATGTTGACGAGCACCAGCTTGCCGGCCAGGCTGGCATCGGGCCTGGCCCCCGGCGCCAGATAGGCGATGCGGCCCGTAATACCAGACGGCGGCGTTACGCCCGAATACGGGATGTAGCCGACCGTGGACAATACGCTAACTCTGTCGTCGTAGAGCAGTTCCAGGCCCCAGTCGTCCATTTGCACCGACCATTGCCGGAAGCTGACGGGCTCGAAGCGCAGTTGTTTGACACCGGCGCGCGCCAGGCGTTCATGCAGGGCGTCGATATACGCTTCATGCCGGGGCGATCCCGTGGCGCGCAGGCGGCGCTCATCCAGGTCGACTTGCCAGTCCAGCAGCTGTTTTCTGGACAGGAACTGCGTGGCGTCGACCGTCACGGCAGCCGATGCAGGCAGAGCGCGCGCAGGCCAGGGACCAGGCTTGCTGGCGCAGGCGGACAAGGCGGCCGCGAGGGCCAGCGCGCCGGCGAGGGACAGGAAGCGACGGCAAGACGCTAGCGCCGTGCGTGCAGGTAGCTTGAGAATTCTCATGCAAAATAGTCGGTAAATGCCTGATTTCATTGATATTGTAGGTTTTGAAAATACTGCTCACGGACGGCAATTTACCACGAGACCAGGCGCCGGGCCGGCACGCCTGAGCGGGCGACGCTTTTTCAAGCGCCAGGTTCCTTTCTTCAAAGAAAACCTGTAACTTCCTGCATGGCAGCGTGCCATGGCGAAAGCGACAATCATGAAAAAGATATTGATACTGGGTGCAGGCGGACAGGTGGCGCAGTGGGTCATCCGCGCCTTGGCGGGTCGTGACAACATCGCCTTGACGCTGCTGCTGCGCAATCCCGGCAAGCTGCCCACGCCAGTCCCGTCCAACGGCACCGTGCTGGCCGGCGACGTGCTGGACCAGGCATTGCTGCTGCAAACGATGCCCGGTCACGACCTGGTCTACGCCAATCTGGTGGGCGACGACATGGAAGACCAGGCCAACAGCATCATTGCCGCCATGCAGGCCTCTGGTGTCGAGCGCCTGATTTTCGTCCTGTCGATGGGCATCTACGACGAAGTTCCCGGCAAATTCGGCGCATGGAACAACGCCAGGCTGGCGGAACACCTGAAACCATTCCGCCGCGCCGCCGACGCCATCGAAGCGTCGGGCCTGGCATACACCATCATGCGCCCAGCCTGGATGACGGACGAGGATGAAGTTGACTACGAACTGACGACGCGCCACGCGCCATTCAAAGGCACCGTGGTATCGCGCAAGAGCGTGGCAGACCTGATCGCCAGCATCATCGACGCGCCAGATTTGCACAAGCACGCCAACCTGGGCGTGAACAAACCGAACACGGACGGGGACAAGCCGTATTTCATGTAGCGTGTTCAAGCGAAGGAATCCAGCGGCCGCGACAGCGGCTCGCGGATAGGGAAAATCGCATTTGCGATTGGGGAGTTGGCAAAATGGGGGTTTTACGAAATTCATCCATAACTTCGCATAATTTATATTATGTAAAACAACGACCTAAGTTAGGGGTGTTCATCAGTGTCATAGTATAAATCGTCCTGCAGTAGCATCTCATTTTAGGCCAGTCAGGTTTTGTTGTCCAAAGCAGCTCCACCGCGTCGCTTCTTCGCTTAATCCACTCGATAATGATTGTCCAGCGATCGTCGCAGTTCCGCCGCCAATCCTAATTGCCGATAGGCCGTGGCGGCACAAGCCAAAGCGACTTCAACCTCGCGCACTTTTCCCGCCAGCTGCTCGTCGTTCGCGTGGACCTATTCCAATTAGCGGCGCAGCTGCTCGATTCGACCATCTTTATTGGCGGACTTCTTCTCGGTGCCATGCAGCTTCCGTTCAAGGACCAGGATCTGCTACAGCTTCGCCTCCTGCTTGCACGCCCGTCGAAATGACCAACTTGGCATGCGATGGATCTCAGCCACCAGTTTGGCACCCACGTAGTTCAACTTGGTCACGTCCTCTTGCTTTACTGCGGCCGTCTGCTGCGCTTGCCAAAATACGGCATGTAATTACTGGACCTGCTGTTCATGCCGGCGTTGCTCCTGTTCCCGTTGTTCCTTCGACGCCTCGCGGCAACCTTCGCCTAATTAACAGCCAAACTGAAATTAAGCAGAAGGCAAAATTCGGTACGCCTCCCTCCTCTTTCATCTGTCACGTTCCGGCAGAGCCAAGACCGCGTAGGCGGCCTTGGAGCAAGCACTGATTGCCTGCTATGGATCGCTGGGCAAGGTCACGGCGCCGTTCCTACTGCGGTCAGACAATGGCTTGGTTTTCATCAGCCGCAACTACACTAGGCTTGTACGATGCCATGGCTTGCGGCAGGAGTTCATCACACCACACTGTCCGGGCCAGAATGGCATGGTGGAGCGCGTGATCAGTACGCTGAAGGAGCAGTGCGTGATTCGCCACCGTTTCGACAGCATGCAGCACGCCAGGCGGACGATAGCCGACTGGATGTAACAGGCGCTGGGCATGAAAACACCCGTAATGGCATTTTCTTTAGCGGTATAAGTTGAGTAGGCTGGGCTGGGCTGGGCTGGGCTGGGCTGGGCTGGGCTGGGCATTACATTAGAACGTGACAAAGAATGGAGTTGCAAGGTATATTGGTCAATTGAAATTTTTATTACAAAAATGACTACCAAGACTGGCCTGCAGAAAATTGGTTCCCATGGGGTAAGAAACATCGTTCGGGGGATGTTGGCGAACCCCAACAAAACCTCGACTGAGCGTGGTCTAACGAAGATTGCTCAGTTTGCGACCTTAAGCGACTATAAAATAGCACTTGACTTATTGCGAAAAAGTCAATTATTTAAGCTAAATGACTTTAGCCGATACTTTCCAAAGCATTTTTCTCGGCCATTTGAGTTTCCTGAGTATGTTGAAGACGAGATCATTGAGCAAATTAACTCATCTTCTGCAAAAATTGCGGAGCTGATCATAATTGCGTATGACGTCGTTGATGCAATCTGCAAACTACAGTTTGAGTCGGCCATTGATCATATTGATGATTTTGTGCAAAAAGAAGGCGCATCTGTATTTTTGTTGCGGCTAGCCTACTATATAAAAAATCGCGCTGATCAACCGAATTTGGTAAAGAAGGTCGATGGCCTGCTTGATCGGCTTCAAGCCAGAAATATTAGATACCCCCAGCTGGTTATAAGGGAGTTAACTAGTCAAAATACGGAGTATTTGAATATACGAGAAAAGGTAAACTTCGCCGAAAGCGATTACCTTGGGTTAATTGCAAAAAGTCTGACGGATCACATCCCAAGATCAAGCGAAGTCTTCCTTCAGACCTTGAATTCCTTCTACGCAATTTCAGCGCTGGATGCAACGCTCTATTACCTTGTGGTTTCGCGTACGCAAGTATTCGGAGATTTAGCTAGGATCGAAGAATCGATCGTAGCAGCGTATTCAAAGCTCGCCATGCTTGTCCCGGATAGACATTACGCTGACTCCGGAGATCCTGGCCTTTCATTTTTCCGGGATAGCTTGCTCTTAATTGAACTAAATGTTTGCTACGAGTATCGCACATGCCACGGTGCATTTTACAGCGGAACAGATGGAAAGGCATTTAAGCGACTACCGTTCGAGGTAGGTCTAATTAAAGGCTATTTTTCCGAAATTCGTAGCCTCAGGGACGTCGCAAGTTTCGTAGACGTGGCGACAAATGAAAGCAACTGCGCAATAGCTTGGTTCGAGAAGTCAACTGCATTGATGTATATATTAGAACAGCGAGACGGTGAGGTGGGCGACGAGGCTACATTTGTCGAACTTATGTCCTCAACCCGCGATATCGGAGTTATTTGTGAGAAGCGATACCTGCTCTCAATGTCCAGTAAAGCGACGTCAGATGAATTTCGACTTGTTGTTGCCTGCCTTTCCTATATTAAATCGCAGACGCAAATGAATGAACATGAATTACGAAGTGTCATTCAAGAGATAGCGATGTCTCGTTTCGATTCCGACTTGGTTTTGCTACTTGAGAATTTATACCATAAATCTCCATCGGTGACTGAGCACTTAATACAAGTCATGGATGAGGCGTTTCTAACGAAACTCTTCATTATGGTTGATCGGCCAAATTCCGCAATTGAGCATCGTGCCAAGATATTTGAATGGTATTCCTCCAAAGTTGGTGACTCTACCTATTTGGAACGCGCTAAAAATCTAAGAATTGATGTGCAAATCAATAAAGAGAAAGGAACGATTGATGATTCGCGCATCTATGTTGACCCTGTTAAGTTTGTGCAATGGATTAATGATAATGTATTGGATCAATTATCATTATTGGTTGCCGACATTTGTGCTGAAAATGAACCTTCGCTGCCATCAATGGAATGGAGCAAAGTCAGATCTGGTATGACACAATTGGAGCAAGCAGCCACAATTATATTGAAAGCATATGATGAATTCTGTTCGAATAAGAAGTTTGGGATTGCATCATATATAGGTCGCCGAATTAGGCATGGTACGCTAAAGAATACTGGCTTTAATGATGTCAAAAATTTTGCGACCCGCGATGAATTCACTGACTTACTCACAATAGAATCTTTTAACCAGGAATTTCGGAGCTGGATCTGTGACTACGAAAATTGTCTTGTCGACCTTCGTGACAACTACGTGCACATCCAGGATGAAAAACACCCAAATGGGATGATTGTTAGACATTTTGATTCGCTAGGAAAGATATCCTCGGCAAATCATATGCTCTTGGAAGTGCTAAAATCGTTTTATAACAATAAGAATGGCCTTGAAATGCCATATATCATCACAGAATACTGCTGGAGGCTTATTGAAGAAGACCTAACGAAGCTGAGGGAGCTCATCATGGAGCGAAAGGCGAGTTACGGTGTATTCAGATTTGATTGTACAAATGGCGCTAGAGCGCGACAGCGAGAAGTACAAGAATTTAATCAGGAATTAAACTCACTAGTATCAGATAAATTTCGCCTAATTGAGTCCTGGTTCAATAAGCCTTCAATCGCATCTCCATCCGCAGAATTGCTATTATTATTTAAGGCAGTGCTATCAGAGATTCGAGGATTTTTTGTTGATTTCTCGCCAAAGCTTAACCTTGATGAGCAAGGTTGGGTTATTAGAGGAGGTGCCTACTTTGTAATTTATGATGCGCTATTTATTATAATATACAACGCAGCAAGGTACGGAAAACTCGATGGTGAACTGTATTTCGGTGTTGTTATCGAAGAAAAAGAAGGTAAGGCTCATTTTAAGATCACCATTGCCTCTGAGTTGGCCGATTCCGATGATCCGACCGAAGTTCGGAATTCTATACAATCAGCGCTTGATGACGACTGCGAGGATGCATTAGTTGTCGAAGGAAGGAGTGGTATTAGGAAGCTGCGACGGATGGAGCAGGATCTTTATATACGAAACGTCGAATATTCTTTTGACGGAAATCGTGTTGTTGCATCATTTGAATTTGTCTTGGATTACCAATCATGAAAATATTGATTATTGAAGACGATTCCTATAAATTTACTCAGATTTGCGCACTCGTAAAATCCACGATACCAACTGCTGAAATAACGCACTTTGATAGTGTGCATGGCGCAGTGAGATATTTGAGGAAAGAAATTCCAGATAAGCTGATCCTCGATATGGCACTTCCCACTCACCCCCCGGTGGCCGGTGAAGGAAGCCCAGTTTCCATGAGTTCAGGTGGGGTTGAAGTTCTTCTCGAATTGCGCCGTTTACAGATAAACGATTTGCCCATTGCCATCCTCACTCAGTATCCAGATTTTGAGATTGAGGACGATTACTATGAGCTTATCGATGCACCCGATGCACTTTTTCGTCATTACGGATTAAAGAACATTGTTTCTGTATTTTATGAGCATGGCGATACCGAGTGGGTAATGCCGATTGAAACTTTTTTGAATAATTAATAATATGAATTTTTTGATAATTGAAGACCGCGAAGAAAAACGTCAAGCAGTGGAAGCCGAGCTTCGAGAATTAGACCCGACAGCAAGTATTGTTCATACAGATAATTTGGATGACGCTCGGATTAAAATCTTAACTATGTCCTTCGATTTGATAATATTTGATCTCTATTTGCCATTGCGGAAGGGAGAGGAAGAACAAGATATTTCTGAGGATTTGATTAATGTCTTCGCTCAAAGCAAAAATTATCATTGTGAAAGTATAGCCCTAACTCTCTATAAGGATAAGGATTTATCAAACTTCAACAATCATGGAATAACTGTAGTTGCATATGATAGTGACGACAAGTGGAAGCTTAGCTTGTCGCAAAAGTTTGCGCGATTGGAAGTAAAACCGAGATGCGATTTCTTAATTTTTTGTGCACTCAGCAAAGAGCGAGCGGCATTTTCCGATACATCTGCAAGGCTGGGTGATCTCTCGACTATTGGTGGTCTTAATTGTCAAGAGATTTTTATTGATGATTTCAGTGGGTTTTGTATTACCCCGCGTCGAATGGGGTTGGTACATATGGCGATAGCAGCGGCAAAAGCTATCGAAATATTTCAACCGAAAGCAGTTGGAATGAGCGGAATTTGCGCCGGTGTTGATGGTGCAACCAACTTGCTAGATATCGTAATTGGCGATATATGTTGGGAGTATCAGACAGGTAAATTTAAAGATAACCAATTTTTGCAGGAACCTTACCAAGCCCCTGTATCGAGTCAAATACGTACTTTGCTTGAGCAACTGATTGAGGACAAAGCCTTTTTGAGTAATCTGAAAGCTGGATTGTTTGATACAGAACTAAAAACCTCAAAGTTGACATTGGGACCAATTTCTTCAGGTTCCGCAGTGGTTGCTGATGAGGCAAGAATGGCCGAAATTGGGATACAACATCGAAAATGGGCTGCTTTGGAGATGGAAATGTATGCAATGTACGAAGCTGCGATTCAATCACAAGGAAACCCCATTTATTTCGCTGCAAAATCGGTCGTCGATATGGGCAACTCCGGGAAAGGAGATGCTCTGCATAATAGTGCATGCGTATTGTCAGCGCGGTTCGTGACTGAAGTCATGCGACGGATTTTACCTAAATACGTGTAATGTCTGGCGTGGTAAATGACAGCAATAGCTGCATACTGCACGTACTGGTGTAGTTATTCACCCTTTCCCGAGGAACTGGGACGGAGGTATAGCTATTCTCGGCCCAGCTGCTGACGGGCCACTTTCCTTCCTGTAGACGGGGTTACTGTGGAGGTCAGCTTGGCCAGTATAGGTGGCCAAGTATGCCGAAGACAATGGCCAGGCTGTGCCAGTCTACGTGGCCAAGTTCATTTTTTTTCCGAACTGACGGGGCAGGAACGCTCCCTGCCTACTCTACACATTCTAGATTTCAAAACTCCAGTTTGTCGCCAGGTTGCCACCACTGACCGCTGGACTTCCAGCTTTACCGACTACCACTAGTAACCAAATAGAGACATATTGCTAGTGACTAGCTTTAGAACACGTAACAAAAGGCCAAAGCACTTCTTCCTGATGACCTGTGGGCGCTGATCCAGCCTTTACTGCCAGTACATCATCCTTCGCCAAAGGGAGGACGCCCTCGCATTGACGACCGCACCGCCTTGACCGGCATCCTGTTTGTCCTCAAGACAGGCTTGCCTTGGGAATATCTTCCTCGTGAACTGGGCTGTGGTAGCGGCATGAGTTGCTGGCGGCGCCTGCATGCATGCATGCATGGCAACAGGCTGGCGTGTGGCAACGCATCCATGAAGCCATGCTGCAGCACTTGCGGGAATACGACCAGATTCAATGGGAACGCGCCAGTGTCGACTCGGCCAGCGTGCCATCCCCCCTGGGCGGACAGCATACCGGCCCCAATCCCACCGACCACGGCAAGCTCGGTTGCAAGCACCATCTGCTCGTCGACCAACGCGGACTGCCTCTGGTGGCGAGCATATCGGGGGCTCAGGTACATGATTCCCGGATGCTGATCCCGCTGCTCGAAGCCGTCCCGTCAGTGGCAGGCCTGGCGGGCCGGCCACGCAAACGTCCGGCCAAACTGCACGCCGACAAGGCCTATGCATCACGTGCACATCGGGCCTGGCTACGTAGCAGAGGGATTGCACCGCGCATTGCTCGCTACGGCATCGAATCGCGCGAGCGACTGGGCAAATGGCGCTGGGTTGTCGAACGCACACTCGGTTGGCTTCACCGTTTCCGCCGGCTGCGTATCCGCTACGAGCGCCGAGCCGATATCCACCATGCATTCCTCTCGCTTGCCTGCATACTCATCTTCTGGCGATATATTCGGAGGTTCTGTTAGGCGCTCTAAGTCGCCAATCGTGCATGGATAATTGCATGTTTCGACAAAATGCCTTCCATACTGTGTCGCGCGTCGACAGGCATTGACAGGTCATTAACAAACTGGCCATTAACAGCCTACTTGCCCGGCGCCTCGTGCACCATGGCCGCCGCAGCTAGGGCGCGCACGTCGGCCGGCATGGATTCCTTGCGTTCGCTGTAGCGGCTGGTCAGGTAATCCGAACGGTCGCGCACCACCAGGGTGAATTTATACAATTCCTCCATGACGTCGACCAGTCGGTCGTAGTATGGCGACGGCTTCATGCGGTCGTTGTCGTCGAATTCCTGGTATGCCTTGGCGACGGACGACTGGTTCGGGATCGTCACCATGCGCATCCAGCGGCCCAGCACGCGCAAGCCGTTGACGGCGTTGAACGATTGCGAGCCGCCCGACACTTGCATCACGGCCAGGGTGCGTCCCTGCGTGGGGCGTACGCTGCCCATTTCCAGCGGCAACCAGTCGATCTGCGACTTGAACACGCCCGTCACGGCGCCATGACGCTCCGGGCTGCACCACACCTGCCCTTCCGACCACAGCGACAGTTCGCGCAGTTCCCGCACCTTGGGATGGTCAGGGCCGACGCTGTCGACCATGGGCAAGCCATGCGGGTCGAACACCCGCGTCTCGGCGCCGAAATGCCGCAGCAGCCGCTCCGCTTCCAGGGTCAGCAAACGGCTGAACGAGCGTTCCCGCAGCGAGCCGTACAGCAAGAGGATGCGCGGCGCATGCGTGGCCACCGCCGGCGGCGCAAGTTTATCGAGGGTCGGCGTGTCGAGGTGGGACGCGCTGATGTTGGGCAAGTCATGCATGGTGGTTTCCTTCTTCAATTATTCCATAATAGTCGAATTATGGAATTAATGTAAGCCTGTTTTCCATCTGAGCACATGCCATCGCTTCCCGTATATGTTGATGTGGATCAATCAATTTTTGTATCGTGTGCAGCAGAATATGATCATTCGCAAGACTTTGTTCTGCATCCTGCACTACACATTACCCACTTCAAAGGAATAATATGCTACCCACAACAATGAAAGCCGCCGTTGTCGAGCAACTGGGCCAGCCGCTGGTGCTGCGCGACGTCCCCGTGCCGGTGCCCGGCCCCGGCCAGATCCTCGTCAAGACGGAAGCGTGCGGCGTGTGCCACACGGACTTGCATGCGGCGCGCGGCGACTGGCCCGTCAAGCCGACGCCGCCGTTCATTCCCGGCCACGAAGGCATCGGCCTGGTGGTGGCCGTGGGTACGGGCGTAACGGAAGTGCAGCTGGGCGACCGGGTCGGCGTGCCATGGTTGTACTCGGCGTGCGGCCATTGCGAACATTGCCTGGCAGCCTGGGAAACCGTGTGCGCCGAGGCGCAATTCGGCGGCTACACCAAGAATGGCGGCTTTGCCGAGTACATCCTGGCCGACCCGCGCTACGTCGCGCACATTCCGGCGGGTCTATCCGCCGTGCAGGCGGCGCCCATCATCTGCGCCGGCGTGACCAGTTACAAGGGCATCAAGGAAACGGGCGCGCGGCCGGGCCAGTGGCTGGCCGTGTCCGGCATCGGCGGGCTGGGCCACCTGGCCATCGAATATGCGGTGGCCATGGGCTTGCGCGTGGCGGCCGTCGACATCGATGAAGGCAAGCTGGAGCATGCGCGCGCCCTGGGAGCCGAAGTGACCATCAATGCGCGCCAGGGCGACCCCGTCGCGGCCTTGCGCGAAGCGACCGGGGGCGGCGCCCACGGCGTGCTGATCACGGCGCCGTCGATCGATGCCTTCCAACAAGGCGTGGCCATGACGCGCAAACGCGGCACCTGCGTGCTGGTGGGCTTGCCGCCGGGCGACTTCCCGACGCCGCTGTTCGACGTCGTCGCCAATTGCGTGACGATACGCGGCTCTTTCGTGGGCACGCGCCAGGACATGGCCGAGGCGCTCGCCTTCGCCGCCACGGGCAAGGTCAAGGCCGGCGTGGAATTGCAGCCGCTGTCGGCCATCAACGAGATCTTCAGCCGGCTGGAGCACGGCAAGGTTGCCTCGCGCGTGGTGCTCGATTTCAGCGGCAAGTAAGCGCGACGCCGGCATGCCGGTGTGTCGTGCGACGGCAAGTAAATTTATGTTGCTATGATGGCATTCCATAAAGACACACCGAGGACCTACCGATGAAGAAATCCCTCTCCGGCCTGCTGGCCTGCGCCGCCCTCGCCTTGTCCTTTTCGGCTGGCGCGGCCAACGCGGCGGAACCCGCCGCGACTTCGCTGCCCGGACACTATTATCTGCAAGGCGTCATGGAAGTGGGCTCCGAACTGCTGCTGAAAAAGGATGGCAAGTTCGAATGGACGCTCAGTTATGGCAATACCGACGAGCAAGCCAGCGGCGAGTGGCGCGTGGCCGGCGACATGGTAACCCTGGTGGCGGGCGACGGCGGCAAGGAGCCGCAGTTTCGCGTGTTCGAGGAATCGGAAATGCGCATCCAGAAACCCGCCGAAGCGGGCACGTGGGTGGCCATCGTCGGTTTCCCCCAAGTGGGACCGATGGCCGACGTGGAAGTGAAGTTCGAAGCGCAAAGCGGCAAAACGGCCACGGCCGTGAGTGTGGCGAACGGCGACGCCATCGTCCGCATGCCGGCGTCGGAACACTGGGTGCGGGCCGGTTTGCGCCGCCAGGGTTCCAAAGCCGATTATCAATGGCTGGCCGTGCCAGCCGAGCGGGCGCAGGAACGCCTCGCCGCATTCGCCGTCACCGACGCCCAATGGCTCAGGGGGCAAGCCTTCCAGACGCTGAACTTTCGGGTGGTCAAGGGTGGCCTGAAACTGCACGGCATGGACAGCGCCGTCGCCAAGGGCCTGTACGCGAAGGCATCCGGCCAGTAAGCCGCCTTCCCCCTCCCATTCTCTACAGCAGCTCGGCGCCTGACCGGCAATATCGTCCAGGACAAGGCCCGTGCGCCGTTGACACCCTGCGCGGTCTGTCCTATAGTCGCCGGGTTAACGACAAATGAGAATGAGAATCATGTTCAGTTCTATCAAGAAATGGCTCGCGTGCTACCCGCTCGTGGCCGCCAGCCTCAGCCTGTTACTGGCCGGTGGCGCGCACGCGCAAGCGACCGATGCTGGCGCCGGCGCCAAGCAATTGTGGCAATTGATTGACTATGTTGCCGTCGATTACAGCGGCGCCGTCGAGCACGGCAAAGTGGTCAGCGAGGCGGAATACGCCGAAATGCTCGACTTTACGGACAACGCGACGACGCAGATCGCCGCCCTGCCCGCCCACGCTTCGCAAGCGGCCATCGCCTCCGCCATCGCCGACCTGCGCAAAGCCGTCGTCGCCAAGGCGGACGGCGTGGAAGTCAAGCGCCTGGCGCACCACGCGAACGGCTTGCTGATCGCCGCCTACCCGATACCCGTGGCACCGAAAGTGCTGCCGAACCTGGCGCGCGGCGCGGCCCTGTATGCGGCCCAGTGCGCTTCTTGCCACGGCGTGGCCGGCGGCGGCGATGGTCCGCTGGCGGCCAGCCTGGAGCCGAAACCGATCGCCTTCACGGATGGCGAACGGGCGCAGTCGCGCAGCCTGATGGCGCTGTACCAGGTCATTTCGCAAGGCGTGGCCGGCACGTCGATGGCCAGTTTCGGCCAGCTGTCCGAGAACGAGCGCTGGGATCTGGCCTTCTATATCGGCGGCATGTCGCACGATGCGGCGGCCAGCGCGCAGGGCGAAAAGCTGTGGCAGGACGATCCGCGCAGCAAAAAACTGTACGCGGACCTGGCCGCCGTGACGACCTTGACGCAGGAAGCCGTGACCGCCAAGCTGGGCGCGGACGAGGCCAAAGCGCTGACGGCGTACTTGCGCAGCCATGCCGACAAGGCCGAGGCGCACAAGCCGGCCGGCCTGGCCTTGTCGCGTCTGCGCCTGGCCGAAAGCCTGGCCGCCATGCATGCGGGCGACCGCGCGGGCGCCACGCGCCTGGGCCTGTCGGCCTACCTGGACGGTTTCGAGCCGATCGAGCCGATGGTCGGCGCGCGCAACAAGTCCTTGCTGCTGGCCGTGGAAAACGCCATGCTGGCCTACCGTTCCGCCGTGGCCAAGGGCACGGTGGCCGACGCCGACGCGGCCGGTGAAAAGCTGCAGCAACTGTTTACCCACGTGGAAGCGGAGCTGGGCGACGCCAAGGCCGACCCGATGACGACCTTTGTCGGCGCCCTGACGATTCTGCTGCGCGAAGGCGTGGAAGCGCTGCTGATCGTGATCGGCATCATCGCCTTCCTGCGCAAGGCCAAGCGCAAGGACGTGCTGGCCTATGTGCATGCGGGCTGGGCCAGCGCGCTGGTGGCGGGCGGCCTGACGTGGGTGGCGGCGACGTATCTGGTCACCATCAGCGGCGCCAGCCGGGAAGTGAGCGAGGGACTCGGTTCCGTGTTCGCGGCCCTGGTCCTGCTGAGCGTGGGCTTGTGGATGCACCAGAAGAGCAGCGCCGGGCGCTGGCAGGAATATTTGCACGAGAAACTCACGGCGGCCATGACGCGGCGCTCCGCCTGGGGCCTGTTCGCCCTGGCCTTCATCGCCGTCTACCGCGAAGTCTTTGAAACCGTGCTGTTCTATTCCGCCCTGGCGGCGGACGGCAATGGCGGCGCCCTGCTGGGCGGCTTCCTGGTGGCCATCGTGCTGCTGGTCGTGATCGCCTGGGCCTTGCTGCGCACCAGCGCCCGCATGCCAATTGGCAAGTTCTTCTCGTGGACGTCCGCCTTTGTGGCCGTGCTGGCCGTGATCCTGATGGGCAAAGGCGTGGCCGCGCTGCAGGAAGCGGGCTGGGTTGGCGTCAGCCCCGTCGATTTCATCCGCGTCGACCTGCTGGGCATCCTGCCGACCCTGGAAACCCTGCTGGCGCAGGCGGCCATCGTGGCCATCATCGTCGCCGGCTATGGCTGGAACCGCGTTTCCGCAGGCAAACGCAAGCTGGCCTGATCCTGCAGTCGGGGCACGGCAGCGTCCAGCGGGCGCTGCCTACGCCTGGTGGATCGGCGCGAACGACTCGGCAAACAGATCGGGCTCGTAACCGGCGGCACTGGTCACCAGGCTGTCGGGATTCGTAAAATACCTGGCCTGCAAGCGCGCCAGGTTGCCCGGCCAATGCGCCTCATCCCAGACACCCGACACGGGCGCCCCCGAGGCGTGCACGGCGCGGATGCCCGCATCGAGCAGCGCGTCGACCGCCGCGTCGGAGTGCGCCGCCGTGCGGCTGTTGTGGGAATTGTCGACCACGGTCGTGATGCCGGCGTCGATGCAGCCCAGAGCCGTGAGCACATTGCCTACGTAAATGTCGCGCGGCCGGTAGTATTTGGCGAACGAAAAATGCGTGGCGTTGCAATAGTCCTCGAGCGTTGCCGCATTCGGGTTGATGCGGCGCAGTTGGCCTTCCCAGGAATGGCGGTGGGTATCGACCATGCCTGGAATGGCGATCATCCCTGCGGCATCGATCACTTCGGCGCCGCCGGCTTGCAGGTTCTGGCCGATGGCGGCGATGGTGCCATCGGCAATCAGGATATCGCCCCTGGGTACATTGCCGACATTGCCATCCATGCTGATGATGGTGGCGCCTTTGATCAGCATCTTGTGCGGGACTGGGGCCAGCGGAGCCAGCAATTGGGAGACTTGTTCAGACATGCGTGATTTCCTGCCATAGGTAGTGGATTGCACGCAGTCTAGTGCAGGCAAGCACGGGGGAAAAGTGGCGCCCCGCGTTTTCAGCATGCGGAAAAACCGAACAATGTTGGGTTATAGTGCCGTTTCCCCTACTGCCAACAAGACAAGACAAGACATGGACCGCGTACAAGCAATGCAGGTATTCCTCCGCGTGGTCGAGAGCAAGAGTTTTGTGCGCGCGGCAGAGACCCTGGGCTTGCCTGCCTCGTCGGTCACCGGCATCATCAAGCGGCTGGAACAACATTTGCAGGCGCGCCTGCTGAACCGTTCCACCAGAAACCTCAGCCTGACACCGGAGGGCGAACGCTACTTTCATCGTTGCCGAGAGATACTCGACCTGATCGCCGACACCGAAGCGAGCCTGCAGGGTTCCAGCGAGCGCCCGCAAGGACGTTTGCGCGTGGATATGCCTGGCGGCATCGCCCATGCCGTGATCCTGCCCCAGTTGGCGCAATTCCAGCAACGCTACCCCGATATCTACCTGATGATCGGCGTCAATGACCGCCAGGTCGACTTGATACAGGAAGGCGTCGATTGCGTCATCCGCACCGGCAGCCTGGAAGACTCGACGCTGGTCGCGCGCCGGCTGGGCGAACTGCGCTGGATCACCTGCGCGGCGCCGTCCTACCTGGCCGAGCACGGCGTTCCCGCAACTTTGGAAGATGTACATGGACACCGGGCCGTCCACTACTTTTCCAGCACGCCGCGGCGCGGCGGCGAGCTGCAGTTCATCGACGACGGGGCCAGTATCACCGTTCCCCTCCCCGGCACGGTCGCCGTCAATGAGACGGGGCTGTACATCGAGCTGGGCCTGGCCGGCCACGGCTTGATGCAGCTGGCCGAGATCCTCGTAAGCGGCCATTTGCAGGCCGGAACATTGGTCGAGGTGCTGGCCGACAGGCGGCCGGCGCCCGTGCCGGTATCGCTGCTCTACCCCCACCAGCGCTTTCTTTCCCCTGCGATGCGGGCGTTCATCGACTGGACTACGGGGCTGTTCAACAACGGTGCGTGACAATTGAATAGTAATATTTTCAAAAATTTAACTATATTCGCTATTGCAGAGATTTATGCCGGCCAGCCGGACATTGGCCGTATCGGAAGCAACCCATCCATTGAACGTTCCACCAACGAAAGCATATCGATGAAAACTTCACGCGCAACTAGCTGGTCGCTGGGTCTTATTGTGGCAGGCGCCCTGCTCTCTTCCCACGCCTTTGCGGCGAAAATCCCCGACTGCGGCAAAAGGGAGCCAAGCAAAACCCTGCCCACGCCGCAAAACAGCGAATATGACGCCTACCGCAATGCGAAAACGAGCGCGGTCGCCGGTGGTCCCGGCAATACCGTCTTCAATAACAATGAGGGCCGCCTTCCCGCCGCCGGCAAGGACGAGGTTTATTATGAATACTATCTGGGGATCGGCGGCGATGGCGGAGCCGGTTCGCATCGTGCGGTCTTGCTTGTGCAGACACCGAAGGGGAAACGCAAATTGGTGGAGCGCTATTACACGCAGGACCACTATGCCAGCTTTTGCAGCCTGAAGAGCTAGTCCCTCCTCAACTACCGGCCGCGGCGGTGAAACGTCTGCCGCGGCTGGTCGCGTGCACGGTGTTGAAAAGTACGATATGATGACCGTCATGCAGAACTTACCCAACAAGAAACCCTCGGCGCAAAGCCGCAAGGAAGCCACCCACGAACGCATCGTCGAAGTGGCCACGCGCGCCATCCGCCGCAGCGGCTACGCGGGCACGGGCGTGGCCGACATCATGAAGGAAGCGGGCCTGACGCACGGCGGCTTTTATGCGCACTTCGCCTCGCGCGACGCCCTGCTGGCCGAAGCGGGAGACCGCGCGGGCGCCGAAGCGGTGGCGCTGGCAGCCCGGGTAGCCGCCGCCGCCCCACCGGGCCAGGCGCTGCAGGCCATGCTGGCCGCCTATCTGTCGCCCGAACACATCGCCGCCATCGAGGTGGGTTGCCCCGTCTCGGCGCTGGGTTCGGAAATGCCGCGCCAGGCGCCCGAGGTGCGGCGCGCCGCCACCATCCACATCAAGGAAATGATCGACCTGTTCGCGCGCCAGATGCCGAACTGGGGCCAGCCGGAAGCCCACGCGCAAGCCATGGCGACGGTGTGCGCCATGATCGGCACCACCATCCTGGCGCGCGCCGTCGACGAGCCGGCCCTGTCGGACGCGCTGTGCGCGGCCACCCTGGCGCAGTTTCAGACACCAGACTAGCCGTACCGGCCTGGGCCATGATCCGTCCCGGGCTTTTTTTCAAACAAGAATATGACGACCGTCATATTTTATATTCCACGCTGTCAACTACTGAAGGAACATCATGAAAAACAAGAAGATTGCCCTGGTCACCGGCGCCTCGTCCGGCATCGGCGCGGCCACGGCCCGGCGCCTGGCGCAAGCGGGCTATACCGTGTACGGCACCAGCCGCAGCGGCGCGCAGCTCCCTGGCCAGCAATACGCCATGCTGGCGCTCGACGTCACCAGCGAGGAGTCCGTCGCTGCCGCCGTGGCAGAGGTAATGCAGCGCGAGGGCCGCATCGACCTGCTGGTGAATAACGCCGGTTTCGGCGTGGCCCCGGCCGGCGCCGAAGAAAGTTCCATCACGCAAGCGCGCGCCATCTTCGAGACGAATTTCTTTGGCGTCGTGCGCATGACCCTGGCCGTGCTGCCACACATGCGGGCCCAGGGGGGCGGGCGCATCCTCAATATCGGTTCCGTCGTGGGCTTTTTGCCCATGCCCTACGGCGCGCTGTATTCGGCCACCAAACACGCCATTGAAGGCTACACTGAATCGCTCGACCATGAAGTGCGTGGCTGGGGCATCCGCGCCAGCGTCATCGAACCGGCCTATACGAAAACCACGTTCGAAGCCAATCTGCTGGCGCCCGATACGCCGCTGTCGGCCTACCGGCAAGTCAGCGCAGCCGTCACAAGCCGGCTGCAAGCGCTGATGGCCGGTGCCGATGACCCGGCCATCGTGGCCGACAGCGTATTGGCGGCGGCGCAGGCAAGCGAGCCAAAATTGCGCTACACGGCCGGGCCGCTGGCCGCGCGCCTGCGCCTGATGCGACGTTTCATGCCCGCGTCGCTGCTGGACGCCGGCTTGCGCAAGGACCTGCGCCTGGCGTGAACGCGGGCATTTCATTCAACCTGACAAAGAGAACAGCATGCAAGCTCTGCAACTGAAAAAATACGGCGGCCCCGATCACGTGGCGTTTGTGGAACTGCCCCGCCCCACGCCCGGCCCCGGCGAATTGCTGGTGCGGGTGCACGCCGTGGGTCTGAACCCCATCGACAACCTGATTCCCAAGGGCGACTTCAAGCCGATCTTGAAAACGCGCTTGCCGGCCACCCTGGGCAGCGATCTGGCCGGCGTGGTCGTGGCCGTCGGCAGCGGCGTCACGCGTTTTACAGTGGGCGACGCCGTGTATGCGAGTATTTTCGACACGCCGCACGGCAGCCTTGCCGAATTCGCCATCGTGCCGGAACAGGCGGCCGCGCTGAAACCGGCCAACCTCGATTTCGTGCAGGCGGCGTCGATTCCCATGGTGGGCCTGACGGCGTGGCAAGCCATGCACGAGCGCATGCAGCTCAAGGCCGGCCAGAAAGTGTTCATTCCAGCCGGTTCCGGCGGCATCGGCACGTTTGCCATCCAGTTGGCCAGGCACTTGGGCGCCCGCGTGGGCACCACCACCAGCACGGCAAACGTGGAGCTGGTGCGCGGCCTGGGCGCCGATGAGGTCATCGACTACAAGCAACAGCCATTCGAGGACGTGCTGCAGGGCTACGACGCCGTACTGGGCACGGTGCGCGGCGACGGGCTGGAAAAAGCCTTGCGCATCGTCAAGCCGGGCAGCCACATCGTGTCGCTGATCGGTCCGCCGGACGCCGCCTTTGCCCGCGCGCGCGGCATGAACGTGGTGCTGAAACTGGTGTTTGGTTTGCTTAGCCGCAAGATCATCGGCCTGGCGAAGCGGCGCGGCGCCAGCTATGCCTTTCACTTCGTGCGTCCCGACGGCAGCCAGCTGGCACAGATCGCCGCCCTGCTCGAGGCGGGAACCATCCGCCCCGTCATCGACAAGGTGTTCCCTTTTGCTGAGGCGAAACAGGCGCTGGCCTACCTGGCGCAGGGCCGCGCACGGGGCAAGGTGGTGGTGCAACTGCCCGAGTCTTGAGGCATATTTGAACTGCTTTCCGCGCTGTGACTATGTGTGAGTTTTTTGTTGGCAATTTACTCCATACTCGTTGTCAACCGTGTGCCTCTTGATACCGGTCAACCTCCATAAAGGTAGCTCATGCGCGTTTTCCCGGAATGCTGCTGGCTCGCTATCACCCTCGTGGCTGGCATGGTCCACGCCGCCGAACCGGGTGTCAGCGATACGCACATCCGGCTGGGCATGGTCAATGCGCAAACGGGCGCGGCCTCGGGGCTGGGGAAAGCCATGCTCGACGGCGCGACGGCCGTTTTCCAGGAAGCGAACCAGCGCGGCGGCATCCATGGCCGCAGCATCGAACTGGTGCTTGCCGACGATGGCTACGATCCGGACCGCGCCATCAGCGAAACGCTCAGGCTGGTAGAGGAAAAACAGGTGTTCGCCCTGTTCGGCAACGTGGGCACGCCGACCACCAACGCCGTCATCCCTATCGTCCGGGAAATGAAGGTGCCGCTGGTGGGCGCGTTTACGGGGGCGATGACCTTGCGCCGCCCCGTGGTGCATGAAATCATCAACTTCCGCGCCAGTTATGACGATGAATCCGATGCCCTGGTGCAGTATTTCACCAGCCGCGGCGTCAAACGCTTTGGCGTGCTGTACCAGGACGACGGCTTCGGCAATGCCGTACTCGACGGCACCGTGCGCGCCCTGCAACGGCGCGGCATGGAACTCGTCGCCAAGGGTTCCTTTCAGCGCGGCACGACGGCCGTCAAGGCGGGACTGGCGGCCCTGATCGGACACGACCTGCAAGCCGTGATCATGGCCGGGCCCTACACGCCGGTGGCCGCGTTCGTGCGCGAGGCAAGCCAGACCGGGCTGAAGGCGGCCCTGGCCACGGTATCGTTTGTTGGCACGGACAGCCTGCTGCAATTGCTGGGCAAGGCAGGCGACAATATCGTCATTTCCCAGGTGGTGCCGCTGCCGGACGACCGCCAGTTGCCCATCGCCGCCGATTGCGCCGCGCTGCTGGCCAGGCATGTGCCGGCGGCCAGGCTGTCTTTCGTCAGTTTTGAAGGCTGCATCTCGGCCACCCTGATGGTGGCGGCGCTGCGCGGCGCGGGCGCCGACCTCACGCGCGAGCACCTGATCCAGAGCTTCGAAACGTTCGACCGGCTTGACTTGGGCGGCATGCGGGTGACGCTGCGGCCCGACAACCACCAGGCGTCGACGGCCGTGTTCCTGACCCGCATCGCCGACGGCAGGATCGTTCCGGCCGACCCGGCCCCTGGCGCGAAGTGATGCGCGCTCCCCTGCCCTGCGCGACCTGGAGCCTGACATGAAAATCAGGACCAAGCTGATCATCAGTACCACCGTCCTGCTGGCGGGCGTGGCGGCCATGGCGGCGGCCAGCCTGCTGCTGGTGAAAGGCATCGAAACCCATGTGCACGGCTTGACCGACCGTACCGTGCCGCTGTACACGGACGTCTTGCGCCTGCGCTATACCGTGCAAGACATGGCATCGGATTTTTTCGAGCTGGGCAAGGCGGAAGACCTGGCGCAGCTGGAGCAGGTATCAAGCAAGATCGTCGCCAATATCCAGGCCGCCGAGAGCATCAGCCAGCAATTACGGCGTCATGGCGAGTTGCAAACGCCGCGCTACCACTCGGCCTTCGAGCAGGAATTCCAGCGCATGCGCGTGGCCGTGCGCAAACGTCTGGAAAACGAGGCTTATTACAAGGCGCAGGCGACGGAAATGCGCCAGGTGCTGGCGCAGATCAAGGCCGCCGCCAAGGGCGCGCGCGGCAAGATCCGCCTGGTCGACAGCCAGGCCCAGGCCACCGCCGCCGAAGTGCAGCTGGAAAGCCAGCGCCTGAACGAGAACGCGCGCTACCTGACCGACTTGCGCAAGAGCATCCTCGACATGCAGATTGCGCTGGCCGAAACGGAGGCCGTGAAGAACCGTTTTCGCATCGCCCCCTTGCGCGAACGGCTGACGGCGGCCGTCGCGCATCTGGCGGGAAGCGGCGAGCGCGGCATCAGCCCGGCCCAGCAGGCGCTGCGGGAAAAGCTGCTGGCCACGGCGCGCCAGATGCTCGATCCCGCCACCGGCTTGCTGGCCCTGCGCGCCGGACTACTGGCCGAGGGCGGCGCCAGCGCGGCGCAGCAGGCGCACTATGCCGCGCTCAAGGAACAAGTCGGCGCCACCCTGGCCTCCACGCTCCTGCGCCTGGCCGAGGAACTCGATCCCATCGAACTGCAGCTGGCCATCGGGCGCGACCGGCTGGCGCAGGCCAACCGCTACATGCGTACTTCGGCCCGCATCGAGGACGCCAGCGGCGAAATCAACCTGGCCGTCGACGCCATCAGCATCGGCGTGGGCGAAGTCATGCTGGCCACGGCCGCCGGCGACGTCACGCGCCTGGGCGACGATATCGCCCTGCACATCAGCACCCTGCACGGCGACATGGCCACCATGCAAACCTTGCTGCAAAGCATAGGCCAGCTGGGCTTGCTGGCCGAAACGCGCGGCGTCAACACTTACCTGGACAAGGTCGAGCGGTCGGGACAGCGGCTGGTGCAAGCCAAGGGCAGCGTACTGGACAGCGAAAAGGCGCTGGACGAGGTCATCGACCACGTGCGCGCCTTCGAGCGCGAACAGGCCGCCTATTCGGCGCAGCAAGTGGCGCGCATCACGGGGCAGCAGCAGGACGCGGTGGCCCAGGTGCGCGACGGCGTGCGCCATGCCTTCGTGCTGATTCTCGGCATCGGACTGATCCTGCTGCTGGCCTGCGTGGCCATCACGGGGCTGATCAGCGCTTCCATCGCCAGGCCGCTGGCGCACCTGTCCCATGCGATTGCCCATATCCGCGGCGGCAAACCGCTGTCGGTGCGCGTGGCGCAGCATGGCAGCGATGAACTGGGGCAATTGATCATGGGCTTTAACGGCATGCTCGAGCACGTCGAACAGCGCGACCTGGCGCTCAAGCAGGCCAAGGCCGAGGCCGACGCCGCCAACCGCGCCAAGTCAGAATTCCTGGCCAAGATGAGCCACGAGATCCGCACGCCGATGAATGGCGTGCTGGGCATGACGGAATTGCTGCAGCGCACGGAACTGAGTCCCAAGCAGCAGCGTTTCGTGCACACGGTACACCGCTCGGGCGAAAGTCTGCTGAGCATCATCGATGACATTCTCGATTTTTCCAAGATCGAGGCGGGCAAGCTGGTGCTCGAACATATCCCCTTCGACCTGCGCCAGGTGATCGACGATGTCGTGGCCCTGTTTGCCAACGGCATCCAGCGCAAGGCCATCGAATTTACCTGCCGCATCGCCTCCGACGTGCCGCAGCACGTGCGCGGCGACCCCGTGCGCCTGCGCCAGATCCTCACCAATTTGCTCAACAACGCCACCAAGTTTACCGAACGGGGCGAGATTTCCGTCGATGTCAGCTGTCCCGCCGCCGGCCAGATCCGCCTGGAGGTACGCGACACGGGCATCGGCATGGCGCCGGAGGCGGCCGCCGCCGTCTTCCAGCCGTTCCGCCAGGCCGACAGCACCACTTCGCGCAAATACGGCGGCACGGGCCTGGGCCTGGCCATCATCAAGCAGCTGGTGGAAATGATGGGTGGCAACATTGTGCTCGAATCCGTGGCGGGCCAGGGGTCCAGCTTTGCCGTCACTGTTGCGGTGGGCACCGTGGCGCCCGAGGACGCGCCGCCGGCGCCGCCGCCGCGCGTGTCGCTGGGCGCCTTGCACGTGCTGATCGTCGATGACCATGCCACCAACCGCACGATCCTGCAGCAGCACGCGATCGAGTGGCAGATGGCCGCCGCCAGCGCCGCCGACGGGGCCGAAGCGCTGGGCCTGCTGCAAGCCGCGCTGCGCGGCGGGCGTCCGTTCGACCTGGCCATCATTGACATGCGCATGCCGGTCATGGATGGCCCCGAGCTGGTGCGGGCGATCAAGGCCGACGCCGGCCTGGCGGCCCTGAAAATCATCATGCTCAGTTCACTCGATGCCTCGGCCGAGTTGCGCCAGGTGACGGCGCTGGGCGTGGCATATTGTCTGACCAAGCCCGTGCGGGCGCTGGAACTGCGCCACTGCATCGAAGCCGTGTGCGGCTACGCCACCCTTGCGCCAACAATGCCTGCCCTGCCTGCCCTGCCCGCGCCAGCGGACACCGTAGACGCAGGCCAGGCGCCGCTGCGCATGCTATTGGTGGAAGATAACGCCATCAACCAGGAAATCGCCCTGGCCATGCTGGAAGACAGCGGCTACGAAGCGACGCCGGCCGACAACGGGCGGCGCGCGCTGGCCCTGTGGGAGCGCTACCCGTTCGACGTGATCCTGATGGATTGCCAGATGCCCGAAATGGACGGTTTTGAAGCGACGCGGCGCTTGCGCCGCATGGAAGCCGAGCAAGGCCGTGTCCGCACACCCATCATTGCCCTGACGGCCAACGCCATCCTCGGCGACCGCGAACTGTGCCTGGACGCGGGCATGGACGACTACCTGGCCAAGCCGTACACGCGCGCCGCCCTGCTGGCCGTGCTGGCCCGCTGGCGCCCGTCGCCCGCCGCGCCGGCGGCAAGCGGGACGGTGAAGACGGTGAAGACGGTGGAAACAGTGGAAAAGGCAGCGGCGCCCGGCGCCATCCTCGACGCCGCCGCCCTGCAAAACCTGCGCGCCATGCGCCGTCCCGGCCGTCCCGACGTGCTGGGCCGCATCATCGACTTGTTCTACAGCGACGCGCCGCGCCTGCTGGGCCAGCTGGAAGTGGCCGCCGAGGCCAGCGATACCGCGGCCCTGCAGCTGGCGGCCCATACGCTCAAGTCCAGCTGCGCCAACGTGGGCGCGCTGGGCTTGTCGGCCACCTGCCGTGAAATCGAACAATACGCGCGCGGCAATGACGTCGGCAGCGCGCTCAACCATATCCGCGGCATCCAGCAAGAACTCGACCGTGTCCTCGCCGCCCTGGCCATTGAGAAGGAAGCCATATGAATACCGCACTGCCCCCGCAAGCACTGGTCCTGGTGGTCGATGACGACACCATGACGCGCATCCTGGTGACGGAAGCGCTGGAGCCGGAAGGCTTCCGCATCGAGGAAGCGGCCAGCGGCCTGGAAGCGCTGGCCGCCTTTCAGCGCGGCGTGCCCGACCTGATCCTGCTCGACGTCGCCATGCCCGGCATGAGCGGCTTCGAATGCTGCGCCCAGCTGCGCCGCTTGCCCGGCGGCGCGCACGTGCCCATCGTCGTGCTGACCGGCAACGACGACGATGACTCCATCAAGCAGGCGCTGGAAGCGGGCGCCAGCGATTTTATCTCCAAGCCGATGCAATGGCGGCTGCTGGCGCACCGGCTGCGCTACCTGCTGCGGGCCAGCAGCGCGCTCACCGAATTGAGCCGTATCCAGGAAAGCCTGAACCACGCGCAGGCGCTGGCCCGCCTCGGCAACTGGGAATACCGGGTCGCCGGCGGCGACGGCTACTGGTCGCCGGAGCTGTTGCGCATCCTGGGCCTGGACGCCGATCCCGGCCCCACCAGCTTCGAGCGCCTGCTGCAGTGCCTGCCGGAAGACCAGCGACCGCTGCTGCTCGATGCCTTCATGGAACTGCATGCGAACGGCACCAGCTACGGCCTGGAACACAAGGTGCTGCAGCCGGATGGCGGCGAGTGCATCGTCTTTCACCAGGCCGAAGCCGTGCGCGAAGGCCGCCAGGTGCTGCTGATGCGCGGTACCGTGCAAGACATCACGGAGCGCAAGCTGCAGCAATTGCGCATCGAATACCTGGCCAACCACGATGCGCTGACGGACTTGCCCAACCGCCAGTTGCTGAACGACCGCATCGGCCAGGCCATCGCCCATGCCCGACGCACCCGCTTGCACCTGGCCACCCTGATGCTGGACCTCGACCGTTTCAAGTTCGTCAACGACAGCTACGGCCACCCGGTGGGCGACGCGCTGCTGCGGGAAGTGGCCCGGCGGCTGAAGCTGGCGGTGCGCGAGGGTGACACCGTGGCACGCCAGGGCGGCGACGAATTCGTCCTCCTGCTGACGGACCTGCCCGACATCGTGACGGCTGAACAGATCGTGCAAAAAGTGCTGGCGGTGTTCGCCGATCCCTTCGTGCTGGGCGAGCATACCCTGCACGTGAGCACCAGCATCGGCGCCAGCGTGTTTCCGTCCGACGGCGACAGCGGCGACATGCTGCTCAAGACGGCCGATGCCGCCCTCTACAGCGCCAAGGACAAGGGCCGCAACGGCTACCAGTTCTACAACCACAAGATGGGCGTGCTGGTGGAGGAGCGGGCCGAAATCGAACACGCGCTGCACCAGGCGCTGGCGCTGGGCGAGCTGGAACTGCACTACCAGCCCAAGGTCGACCTCACCAGCGGCAAGATTTATGGCATGGAAGCGCTGCTGCGCTGGCGCCGCGACGGCATCGGCCTGGTGCCGCCGGACCGCTTCATTCCCCTGGCCGAGGAAACGGGCATGATCGTGCCCATCGGCGAATGGGTGCTGCGCACGGCGTGCGCGCAACTGGGCGTCTGGCATGCCTACGGCTTTACGCACCTGACGATGGCCGTCAACGTGTCGGCGCGCCAGTTCCGCCAGGCCGATATGCCGCAACTGGTGCGCGAAGTGCTGGCCGACAGCGGCGTGCCGGCCCACTGCCTGGAACTGGAGTTGACGGAGAGCGTGCTGATGCAAAACCGCGACCTCGTGGTGAAGGCATTGGAACAGTTGAAGGAAATCGGCGTCACCCTGTCGCTGGACGACTTCGGCACCGGCTATTCCAGCCTGTCCTACCTCAAGCAGTTCCCCATCGACGTGGTGAAAATCGATCAATCGTTCATCCGCGACGTGACCGACAGCGTGGATGGCGCGTCGCTGACCCGCTCCATCATCGCCATGGCCAAGTCGCTGCACATGACCACCGTAGCCGAAGGCGTGGAAACGGAGGGGCAATTGGGATTTCTCAATACCAACCACTGTGACGCCATGCAAGGCTATTACTTCAGCCGCCCGCTGCCCGGCGCCGAGATGGATCAGATGTTGCATGCCGGCACCCATTTGCCGCCCGAGAACTGCCATGCCGAAACGCCGCAGCGTGTGCTGCTGCTGGTGGACGACGAAGAGCACATCCTGTCCGCCCTGCGCCGCTCGCTGCGCAAGGAAGGCTACCAGATACTCAGCACCAGCAAGCCGCAGGAAGCGCTGGAACTGGTGGCCGCCAATGCCGTGGGCGTGATCCTTACGGATGCGCGCATGCCGGGCATGTCCGGCAACGAACTCTTGCGCCGCATCAAGGGCATCTATCCGGAGATCGTGCGCGTGATGTTGTCCGGCTACCCCGAATTGCATTCGGTCACGGCGGCCATCAATGAAGGCTCGGTGTACAAGTTCATCACCAAGCCCTGGGACGAAACCTTGCTGAAAGACCATTTGCGCGAAGCCTTCGTGCGCTTCGAATCGGGCGTGCAACGCCCGCCCGTGGGTCCGCATGGCATCGAGATCGGCAACCGCGCCGCCTGACCACTTACCGCTTACCACTTACCACTTACCAGTAGCCAAGCACCTTCCACCACGTCGTGCCGACGATGGCAAAGATCAGCAGCTCCACCACGCACATGATGAAGCCGACTCTCCACCAGTTGCCCATGGTCACGAAGCCGCTGCCGAAGATGATGGGCGAGGTGCCCGTCGCATAGTGCGTCAATGTCATCATGATGGCCGAGCCGGCCGTCATCATCAGCATGAACGGCACGTGGTATTCGGCCGGGATCAGGTGCAGGCCCACCGTCAGGAATGCCAGCAGCATGGCGCTGATGTGGGCCGTCGTGCTGGCGAAGAAGTAATGCGAGAAGACAAACACCAGCACCAGCACGCCGGCGATCGGCAGCCAGTCCATGCCGCTGGCGACAATCGCCGCCTTCATGCCGGCCGAGAACCAAGCGATCACGCCCGTCTTGTTGAGTTGCTCGGCCATCATGACGAGCGCGCCGAACCACACCAAAGTGTCCCAGGCGCTCTTTTCCGACAGCACGTCATCCCAGTCGATGGTGCCTGTGATGATCAGCACGAACAGGCCGACAAAGGCAACCACCGTCGCATCGAGCGAAAACGCGGGACCGAACAGCATGGCGGGCACGTTGGCCCACAGCAGCAGCAACAGGGCGAAGGTGCCCAGCATGACTTTTTCCGACGGCGACAGCGGACCCATGCTTTTCAGTTCCGCCTTGGCGTAGGTGACGGCGTCGGGCGTGGCTTTCAGTTCCGGCGGCGACAGCCAATAAATAATCAAAGGCATCACCAGCAGGCAAACCAGGCCCGGCAGCAGCATGCACAGGGCCCAGGTGGTCCACGTCAGGTGGAAACTCTGGCCGCTGGCCTTGGCCACGAAGTCGACCACCAGCGGGTTGGGCGCCGTGGCCGTCAAAAACATGGCAGACGTGATGGGGTTCGCGTGGTAGTTGACGAGGGCCAGGTAGGTGCCGACTTTCTTTTCCGTGCCCTTGGCCGGATCCGAATCGAAGGCGTTGGCGATCGATTTCATGACGGGGTGGACGATGCCGCCGCCGCGCGCCGTGTTACTGGGCGTAAATGGCGCCAGCACCAGTTCGCAAATGGCCAGGCCATAGCCGATGCCCATGGTGCGCTTGCCCAGCAAGGAAATGAACAGCAGGCCGATGCGGCTGCCCAGTCCCGTCTTTTTCAGGCCGCGCGAAATCAGGATCGCCACGACGATCAGCCAGATCAGGGGATTCGAGAAACTGCTGAGCGCATCCGTGATGGCGCCCTTGGACGAGGTCGACGTCACTTGCGACAGCGACACGATGACGATGGCCATCATGGCCATCACGCCGATCGGCATGACTTTCAGGATGATCGCCAAAATCGTGGTGAGGAAAATCGCCACCAGGCCCCAGGCCTTGGGCGTCAAGCCGTCCGGCGCCGGCAGCAATAGCATGCTCACGAGCAAAGCGGTGCAGATCAGGGCGGGGACGAGGCGGAATGGGACGGCTTCCTTGAAATGCAGGAACAAGTCTCGCACTGTTTTATACATCTTTATTACCTTTCGCTGTGGGTCAGGCATCGTAGCAAGCGGCGTGGCACGCGCAGAGTCTTGGGCCGGGGCGCAGGAAAAAACGCGCCGTCAACGATGACAGATGCCCAACAATTCTGTTCGGCAATATCATACACGCAGGACTTCCCTGCCCGTGCCCCGTTGCCGCGTTCGTTACCGACTATCTGTAAAATCGTTGACCGGCAAGCGACACATGTCGCATAATTGCCCCATTAGTCGCCAGACAGGCTGACAAGGAAACCATTGAATACCCGCAATCACCATATCGACGCCTTGCGCGGCGCCGCCATCCTGGGCGTGCTGCTGCTGCACTTCGCCCTCGCCTACGGCTTGAAGAACAGCCCGCTCGAAATCCTGCCCGTCTGGCTGCTGCGCGCCGCCTACCAGGGCAATTACGGCGTGACCATGTTTTTCGTCATTTCCGGCTATCTGATCACCTCGACCTCGCTGCAGCGCTGGGGCGACCTGGCGCGCATCGACCTGGCGGCGTTCTATCTTTACCGCATTGCCCGCCTGCTGCCATCGCTGCTGCTGGCCCTGTCCATCATCGTGCTGCTGGGCGTGCTGGACGTGCCCTACTTTGCCAACTCGGACGGCGGCAAGGATTTGCCCGCCAGCTATTTCGTCATCGCCATCGCCTCCGTGCTGACCTTCTGGCATAACGTGCTGATGCAAAGCGCCGGCTATTTCAATTACTGCCTGAATGTGTACTGGTCCTTGTCCGTCGAGGAAATGTTTTATCTGCTGCTGCCTTTGTCGTGCCGCATCCTGCGCCGGCGCCAGGCGATCATGCTGCTGTGCGGCGCCGCCATCGTCGCCGGCCCCGTGTATCGCAGCCTGCATGCGGACAACGAGATTGACTTCATGTACGGCTATATCGCCTGCTTCGACGCCATCGCCATCGGTTGCCTGACGGCCATGCTGACGCAACGCTGGCAACCAAGCGCGCGGATCGGGCGACTCTTGCGCTGGACAGCGGGCCTGGCCCTGGCGGCCGTGTATGTGCGCGGCATCGGTGGCCATGAGGTGTTCGGTTTTACCCTGGTCGCCGTAGCCAGCGCCGCCTTCATCCTTGGCGGCGTGGCGGCCGGACCGGCCAGCCAGCGACGGCCCGGCCCGCTGCAATGGCTGGGCCGCCATAGCTACGAACTCTATCTGTTCCATATTATCGTGCTGGCCGGCATGCGCAATGTAGTGGACAAGGCGGGCCTGGCCTACGCCGAGCGCCTGCCGTGGCTGGCGCTGTTCCTGGCCGCAACGGCGCTGGCTGCCGCCCTCGTGGCCCGCTACGTGTCCGAACCGGCCAATGCCGCCATCCGCCAGCGCTGGCGGCGTGCCGCGGAAAAGTGAGCCAGGTCAAGAGTCCGCATGCCCACCGCTCATTTCCGGCCCATTTCCAGCCCCGGCTTGCCATTCGCACTATAATGTCGGCACCGCGTGCGGCAGCAATGGCGGCGATAGACGGTAACAATTTCGTGTGGAGGCCAGTACAATAGCGTCTGGGCCTACACAGGGTTTCACTTTTGCCAGCAGTTGCCAGCAACTAACCATTTTTTTGACCAGCCAACACATACTATGAGTTCGATGAATGAAGAGCGCGTTTTAAGCGTGCACCACTGGACGGATACCCTGTTCTCCTTTACCACCACGCGCGACCCGTCGCTGCGTTTCTCGAATGGCCATTTCACCATGATCGGCCTGCGCGTCGATGGCAAGCCGTTGCTGCGCGCCTACAGTATCGCCAGCGCCAATTACGAAGACCACCTGGAATTTTTCAGCATCAAGGTGCCGGGCGGTCCATTGACGTCGCGCTTGCAGCACTTGCAAGTGGGCGACACCGTCATCGTCGGCCGCAAGCCGACGGGCACCCTGGTGTCCGACTACCTGCTGCCAGGCAAGCGCCTGTACATGCTGTCGACGGGCACGGGCCTGGCGCCTTTCCTCAGCATCGTGCGCGATCCGGACATCTACGAACGCTTCGACGAATTGATCCTCGTGCACGGCGTGCGCCAGGTCGATGAGCTGGCTTACCACGACTTGCTGGAAGAGCACCTGCCGAAACACGAATTCCTGGGCGAAATGGTCAGCGACAAGCTGCGCTATTACCCGACCGTGACGCGCGAAGACTTCCGCAACATGGGCCGCATCACGGAACTGATCGAAAACGGCAAGCTGGCCGAAGATCTGGGCGTGCCGGCACTGAACCCTGCCGAAGACCGCGTGATGATCTGCGGCAGTTCGGACATGCTGCGCGACCTGAAGGAAATGCTGGAAGCGCGTGGCTTCAAGGAAGGCAATACCTCGACGCCTGGCGACTTCGTTGTCGAGCGCGCGTTCGCCGAGAAGTAATCCGCAAGAGTCATCCGCCATACCCCAGGGGCCCGGTCCCGCCGCACACTGCGGCGGCGCCGGGCCTTTTTCATTGCCGCGTCAGTGGGCCGGCGATTGTTGCGCAGGCTGTTCGCTCCTGACAGAAACTGTCAGTACCGTTCATTATGATTTCGGCACCAGCAGGCTAGCGAGCCTGTATTACTATTGATATCTCCACCTGCGACAGGAATTTTCATGACACGTGCCATCACCATTCTGACCGAGAACTTTGCCGATTGGGAAACCGCCCTGCTCAATTCCACGGCGCGCCTGTATTACGGCTTTTACACGCAGTTCGCCACGCCCGGCGGTTTGCCCGTCACCTCGTCCGGCGGCATGCTGGTCACGCCGCAACTGGCGCTGGAAGAGATTGTGCTCGATGAACTCGATTTGCTGATGGTATGTGGTGGCAGCCACTGGCAAAGCGGCAAGGCGCCCGACATCTCCCCCTTGCTGCGCGCGGCCCGCGACAAGAATATCGTGCTGGCCGGTATTTGCGACGGCACGCGCGTGCTGGCGCAGGCTGGCGTGCTCGATAACGTGCGCCACACCTCGAATTGCGCCGATAACCTGACGGCAACCGGCTATGCGGGCGCCGCCCTGTACCAGGATGTGCCGTGGGCCGTGGCCGACCAGCGTGTCATCACGGCACCGGGCACGGCGCCCGTCAGCTTCACGAAGGAAGTCTTGCGCGCCCTGGGCATCGCCGATGACAACCTGGCCGCCTACCTGGCCATGCACGGCGCCGAACACGGCAAGACGCCCGGCTAATTGGCGCCCAGCGCGCGCAGGCGCTCCATTGCGTGCGTGTTGCCCGGATCGAGTTCCAGCGAACGGCGGTAATGCGTGACGGCCTGCGCCTTCGCGCCATTGGCCTCGTACGCTTCGGCCAGGCTGTCGTGGCCATTCGCCCCTTGCGGATACAGCTGCACGCCAAGCTCGAAGACGGCCACCGCCTGTTTCGGCTGCTGCCGTCCCAGCAGGCGATAGCCCCAGGCATTCAAGTCATCTTCCGTGGGTTCCGGCAAGCCATGCTGGCGCCGGATGGCCGCCAGTTTCTTGTCCAGTCCGTCGAAACCGGCGCTGGCCGCTTTGTTGCGCAGCAAGTGCGCGGCATACGCGCCGCCGCGCTGCTGGCGCAGGGCGGGAAGATAAAAGCCGGCGACAGTATCGATCAGCTGTTCCGGCTGGGCGCCGGCCAGGTTGCTGAGGATAATGACGGCCAGGCCATCGTTGGGATACACATAAAAGGCTGAGCGGGCGCCGCCGATGCCGGCCACGGCGCGGTGACCATCGCGGCCGATGGTGGGCCAGCCCAGCGCCCATGGCGCCGGCTTGCCGTCATTCAAGCTGGTCGGCTGCCACAGCCGTTCCACACCGGCGGGCGCCAGCAAGCGCCCGGACTGCAGCGCGATGAGCCAGTTGGCCAGTTCGCCCGCATTGCTGTTGATGCCAGCGCCGGCGCGCATGAACACGGGAAAATCTTCGATCACATTGCGGTAACCGTTGCCGCCCCGGTCCAGCACGTAGGAACTGGCCTTGTTGGCCACCACGTCCTTCGCGTCGCCAAAGCCGCTATGCGGCATGCCGGCCACGTCAAACTGCCCGCGCTGGACGAAAGTGGTAAAGGGCATTCCGCCTAGCCGCTCGACCAATTGCGCCAGCAACACGTAATTCGTCTGGTTATAGCGGAAGCGCTGGCCAGGCGCAGCTTCCACGGGCAGCGCCTGCACTGCTGTCCATGCCGCCTCGGCATCGTCCGGCTGCGGCCCCACCAGCTTGCCGCTGCGCTGGTCCAGCACGTCGGGCAAGCCCGAGGTGTGGTTGAGCAATTGCGTCACCGTCACGGCGTGCCAGGCGACAGGCAGCCCCGTCAGGTACTGCCCGATGGGTGCGGCCAGGTCGATCTTGCCCTGTTGCACCAGCTGCAGTACGGCGACACCCGCAAACGCCTTCGTTGCCGAATTGATGGAAAACAGGCTCGCCTCCGTCACGGGCACCTGGTATTGCAGGCTGGCCAGGCCGAAATTGCGCTTCAGCACAACCTTGCCACCTTGTATCACGGCCAGTTGCAGCCCTGGAATCTGGCGCTCCTGCATTTCGCTGCGCACGAAGGCGGCAATGTCGTGTTCCACTGGGGATGCCTGCACATGGCTGGCGGGGGCGGCGGCAAGCGCCAGGGCGAACAGGACAGACGGCAGGCGTGGCTTCAAGATGCGGCTTTCGACAGTGGAAAACGGAACCGCAGCATCCCATACCTATTTATCAACGTCAACGACAATCTTGCCGGTCGGAAAGTTACTCTTCCAGCCACACGTCCTCGTACCCTTCGCGGTCGAGGATGAATCTGGCGCCGCTGGGCAAGGCCAGGTAATCGACCACCTGCGGCAGCATCTCGTGCAGGTGTTCCGCATGCAGGGGCTGGTAAAAGCCGCTGGCATCGTCGTGTTCGCCGCAGTGGATGAACCAGCTGATGGTACCGTTTTCCGGCAGCACGACGCGCGTGCCATAGATGGGCGACTGGTCCAGGCTGCCGATGGCCAGAGCCACCATGGGTTCGGGTGCTTGCGCCGGCAAGCCGAATTTGTCGCAGATGCGCTGCTGTGTTTCGCTGATCAGTTCAGTCATAGGGTCTTCAGGATCCGATATATTGGTAGTGGAGGCGCAGCGCGCCATCGTGGCCGGACATTTCCAGGTGCAGGATCGCTTCGCCCGGCTTGCCATCGGCCAGCAGCAGGCATTCCAGGCCCAGCGCTCCGGCGTCGGTGGCATACACGTCGACGGCGGGACGGCCGCCCTTGCCCGGTACGAAGGCTTGCGCCAGCAGCGCCAGGGACAATGCCTGGTTCGCCGCAAGATAGCTGTCGAGCATGTCGATGATCTCGTCGGCCACGCCCGGCGACAGGCCCCAGTCGCGTTGCAGCGCAACAGGATCGCGCCCGTCCAGCGTCTGCACGAAGGCGGCGGCCTGCGCGTATGCCAGCTGCCGCAAGCTGTCTGTGATGGCCATTTCCATAGAGTACGTTGTGCCTTATCCATTCAACAGGCGCCATTATAGTGCCTCGCCGCGGGCATGGCCGATCCGTTTGCTGGCAATAATCAAGCACCGTGCCGATTATTTAAAGTGCCGCGCTTATTATTTATCGCACTGCAATAACATAAATGGCTCGCGTGATATTTGGTGAGTATTTGAAAAATATAATCGCGGATACGATTGATTTTCAAGTTGACGCTTATTTATTCAGGCGCTAATATCGAATGGCCATATACCATGGCATACAGCGCAAGCAGTACTTAACCATCACAAGAGGATAGTACAATGCAAAAACAGAACCACTCCAAATTGTTCGCATTCAAACTGGCTGAAAAACAGGTACAAAAACAGGTAGCGCCCGCCACCGTCTGGAAGGTGCGCGACGGCGTCGCCGTAGCCGGCTGCACCGCCGTCGGCACCCGTGACCAATACCGCGATTCATCGCGCTTCCAGCCGAACGACGGCGGCCAGTACTGCTGATTCCCGGCGCCCCATTCCCCCGCCCGCGTGGGGGTTTCATCTATTCCGCTATATTCAAACTGGCGCTGGCGCCTATTCCGGCGCGGCTTCTCTGCGCGCAATGAATACATAAACACCTTTCAATTGCAGATTCCATTTTTATAATCAGTATTTATCGGTAAAAATCGGAACACAACCATTAATAGAGGATCCCATGCATAAAGAAACCAAACTGTTCGCATTCAAACTGGCGGAAAAGAAGGAAGAAGAAAAGCCGGCGCTTCCTGCGCCCTGGAAAGTACGCGACGGTGTCGCCGTAGCCGGCTGCACGGCGGTCGACAGCGAGGAGCAATACCGCTATTCGCGTATCGGTTCGAGTGACGGCGGCGAGTTCTGCTGATACGTACACCAGCTGAAAGCCTTGCCACGGCAAGGCTTTTTTGATTCCCCCTTACCGCGGCCTCCCCGACATGCACAAAAAGGTTTTGATTATCAGCCATAGCGGCGATCTGCACGCCGACCTGGTCGAAGCCATCCTCGCCGCGCGCGGCCATGCTCCTTTCCGTATCGATCTCGACGCCTTTCCCCGCGATTACCAGCTGTGCCAGCGCCTGCTGGACGGCCGCGCCAGCGCGCGCCTGCGCCACTTGCCCGATGGCGACTGGCTTGAGCTGCAGCAAGTTGGCGCCGTCTGGCTGCGCAAGGCGGCCGACTATGCCTACGCCAGCGCCGACCTGACGCTGCAGGAACGCGCCTACGCCCAGCTGGAAACGGAGCAAGCCATCTTCAGCATGCTGTACGGGCTCGATTGCTACTGGCTCAGCCATCCGCTGGCCCTGCGCGGCGCCCAATGGAAAGGCGAACAGCTTGCGCGGGCCGCGCGCATGGGCTTTCGCGTGCCCGCCACCGTGATCACCAATGTGCCCGACGACGTGTGCGCTTTCCGCGCGGCCATCAACGGGCCCATCATTTTCAAGAGCATGTCCACGCCCAGCCTGGCCGCCGAAACGGTCGAGGACGTCGACAGGGTCAGCGCCGGCATCGGCACCACCATTGTCGACGATGCCATGCTGGACAGCCTGGACGCCGTCAGCGAACTAAGCTGCCAGTTTCAGGAATATATCGCCAAGCAATACGAACTGCGCATCACCGTGATCGGCAAGCAACTGTTTGCCGCGCGCCTGTATTCCCAGGACGATGCCCGCACGGCCATCGATTCGCGCGATATGTCAGCCCCCATCCGCTATGAAGCATGCACCTTGCCAGCGGAAATACAGCAGCGCTGCCTCGCTTTCGTGCACAGCTATGGCCTCGAGTATGGCGCGCTCGATCTCATCGTCACGCCTGACGGCGAGTACGTTTTCCTGGAAAACAACCCTGTTGGTCAATTCTTGTATGTGCAACAACTGGTGCCTGCCTTGACCATGCTGGAAAGCGTGGCCGCAACCCTCATCGAAGGAGCCGTATGCCGCAGCCAGACCTGAGCCAGATCCCTCTGCGGCTACGCGAACTGGAGCAGGCGCGCGACAGCCGCGCCATCGTCCTGGCCGCCTCGCACCTGGACATGGAGCTGCTGCCCGCCCTGTACGAACTGTGCCAGGGCATCGGGCCCGTGGCGCGCCTCGACGTGGTGCTGCACGGCCGTGGCGGCATCGTCAACGCGGCGCGGCGCATCGCCATCCTGCTGCGCCAGCATGCGCGCCACCTGAGCTTTATCGTGCCCTTCCACTGCCAGTCGGCCGCCACCCTGCTGACCCTGGGCGCCGATGAGATCATCGCCGGCGACCTGGCCCTGTTCTCGCCCATCGACCCGCAGCTCGATGGCGCCGACGGCGGCTCCATGTCCAGCCTGGACATCAAGGTCTTCGGCGACATGGCGCAGCAGTGGTTCGGCGTGGATGCCAGCGAAGCGCGCCAGCAATCGCTGTCCCTGCTGTGCGGCAGCATCTTTCCCCCTTCCCTGACGGCTTTTTACCGCACCACCCTGGAGCTGGCGCAGATCGGCGAGGAATTGCTGGCCTGGCAATTGCCTGATGCCATACCCGAGGCCCGGCGCGCCATCGTCGCACAACTGGTGACGGGCTACCACTCGCACAACTATGCCTTGACGCGCGAGGAATTGGCCCAGCTGGGCTTGAACATGGCGCGCGATGCCCACGCCGAACGGCTGGGCTGGGCCATCTCGACGCAATTGCAGGCGAGCATAGGCGGCGCCTTGCGCAGCGCGCCCGACGAGCCGTGGAACGATGCCCTGCTGGCATCGCGCGACGGCGTGCAGCTGCGGCGCCAGCGTCCGGGCGGCTACGCGCCGGTGTGGAGCACGCAATGCTGACAGCTCTCCCCTTTTTGTCCGATATCGCGCGCCATGCCATCGCCTTGCTGCTGCTGGCGGCCAGCGTAGGCAAGCTGCGCAGTTATGCTGCCTTCCGCGGCAACCTGGCCACCTCGTTCGGTGTGCCGCCCGCCGCCGCCCAATTCGCTGCGCCAGGCCTGGTGGCGGCGGAACTGCTGCTGGCCGGCTGGCTGCTGGCGGGCGGCACGCAGTTGCCCATGCTGCTGTCACTACTGCTGCTGAGTACCCTCACGGCCGTGCTGGCCTGGCGCTACTTCACGCACAGCGTGGTGCGCTGCAGTTGCTTTGGCGAAGCGGCGCGGCCCGTCTCGCAATACGACCTGCTGCGCAACGTGCTGGCGGTCGGCATCAACGGCGCTTACTTTGCGCTGGCGCAGGACACCGCCTTGCCCGTCGCCACCTCCATTCTGGCCGCCGGCCTTGCAGCCATCGTCTGCGTGGCCGTGATTTCCCTGCACGACATCGCCACCTTGGCAAAGGCCGGCTGATGGATTCCACGACATTGCAACTGGTGCTGGCGGCGCTGGCGTTTGCGCTCGCCGGCAACATCTGGCTGACCCTGGCCGTGCTGCGCGCCAGCCGCCGCGAACGCATCGCGCCCACGGCGCTGGTGCCGGGTGCACCCCTGCCGACAGTGCAAGCCCGTCCCCTGGCTGGCGGCGCGCGTTTCCAGCCGGGCGCCAGCGGCCAGGCGGCCGTGCTGCTGTTCCTCGCCAGCCGCTGCCCGAAATGCGGGGAAAAGCTGGCCGGCATCGAACAGCTGCTGCCGCTGGCGCGCGAGGCCGGCCTGACCCTGTGGCTGATCAGCGAAGAACCGGCCCGCCGGCTGCGCGCCTTTTTGCCCGGCAAGGCCTTGCGGGCGGCCACGGCACGGCTCACGCTGCGCGACTACCGGCGCGTGAATCCTTTGATGAGTTCGCCGTCCTATGTATTCGTCAATCACGAGGGCACAGTGGAAGCGGTCGGCCTGATCGGCGATGAAGACTGGCTGGCCCTGACCGAACAATTGAACGCCGAACCGTCGCAGGAGCGCGCCGCATGAGCCTTCTGAACTTCGGCCCGCATGTTGAACGCCTGCGCCTGCTGTATCCCGTGCGCTGGCGCGTCGCCGCCGGCTTGCTGTGCATGGTCCTCACCGTGGGCGCGCAGCTGGCCTTTCCACAGGCCATCGCGTATTTCATCGACAATGTGGCGGAACTGACGCAGCGCGGCGTCACGCCGGGCATGGTCGCCGCCATGCTGGCCTTCAGCCTGCTGTATGCGCTGGTCACGAGCGCGCGCTTCTATTTACTGCAATCGAGCGGCCACATGATCGTCATGGGCGTGCGCCGGCGCCTGTTCGACGTGGTGATCAACCAGCCCATCGCCTTCTTCGACAAGCACCATGGCGGCGAGCTGAACAGCCGGCTCACGTCCGACGTATCGGCCCTGCATGAAAGCCTGACCATCGGCGCGGCCAATGCCCTGCGCTCGCTGTGCGTCTTTGTGGGCGGCATCGCCATGCTGCTGCATCTGTCGCCCATGCTGAGCCTGCCGCTGGCCTTGTTCATTCCCATCAGCCTGTATCTCGGCAAATTATCAGGCAGCAATTACCGGCAGCGTTCGCGGGCCATTTCCGCCACCCTGGCCGCCAGCGGCAAGGTGGCGCAGGAATACTTTGCCCATGCCCGGCTGGTGCAGGCGTTCAACCAGCAAGGCGGCGCCATGGCCCGCTACGCGCAAGCCATGCGGCAATTGCTGGACGTGTCCCTGGCCGGTACGCGCCTGCTGGCCGTGTTCCAGGGCGCGCAGGGCTTGCTGGCTTTTATTGCCCTGCTGACCACCCTGTGCTTCGGCGCCCACCTGATCGGCCAGGGCCGCCTGAGCGTGGGCGAGCTGACGGCCTTCGTCATCTATGCCAGCATGGTGACGGACACGGCCGGCTCCATCAGCGAATTCTGGAACACGTGGATGCGCACCATGGGTTCGACCGACCGCATCTTCGAGATCCTGCGCAGCCACCGCACCGTGCCCGAAGCGGCACCGCAGCCGCCTCTGGCCGGCCATATCGCGCTGCGCGACGCGTGCTTTTCGTATCCCGAGCGCACGCAGGTCACGGCCCTCGACGGCGTCAGCCTGTCGATACGCGCGGGCGAAAAGATCGCCCTGGTGGGCGCCTCGGGCGCGGGCAAGTCCACCATCGCCAGCCTGGTGCTGGGCCATTACCAGCTTGACGCGGGCAGCCTGCAGTTCGACGGCATCGATGCGGGCGTGCTGGGCGTGGCGCAGCTGCGCCGCCAGATGGCCGTGGTGGAGCAGGAACCGGCGCTGTTTTCCGGCAGCATCGCGGACAATATCGCCTTTGCCGTACCGGACCGCGCCGTGACGCGCGAAGAGATGCAGGCGGCGGCGCGCCTGGCGCACGCCCACGATTTTATTGATGCCTTTCCGGACGGCTACGAGACCCTCGTGGGCGAACGGGGCGTGCAGTTGTCCGGCGGACAGAAGCAGCGCATCGCGATCGCCCGCGCCATCCTGCGCGCGCCGAAAATCCTCATCCTGGACGAAGCCACCAGCGCGCTCGACGCCGCCAGCGAACAGCAGGTGCAGCTCGCGCTCGATACCTTGATGCAAGGCCGCACCACGATCATCATCGCCCACCGCTTTTCCACTATCGTCAAGGCGGACCGCATCATCGTCATGGACAAAGGCCGGATTTGCCAGCAAGGCACGCACGCCGAGCTGCTGCGCGCGGGCGGCCAGTATGCGCGGCTGATGCAGCAGCAACTGTCGCAATTCCAGCAGTTGCATGAGAGTACGGCAACCCTGTAAAGGGCACCACTAAATAATGCAATATTGAAATGGTTGTCATCCACCACAGAGTTTTCCTACGTGGCGACAAGTAGTGTCCCTATGGTTAAGCCCGACGCAGGCAGCGAGAATGGTTCCAACGGTGCAGCCTATGCTGGACCGGATGATCATGCAAACCAAGCAAACCAACCATAGGGGACACGACCATGACTTCGAACAGCAACGACAAATCCGGTAGCCAATCGGACAAACAGCAATCGGGCCAATCGGGCAGCCAGCAGTCGGACAAGCAGTCCGGCACCCGCCAATCGTCGGGCGGCACCCAGGGCGGCACGCACGAGCAGCATGTCGAGGCAGGCCGCCAAAGCCACAAGAATGACGGCGACAAGCAGTCGGGCTCGCAGCAATCGGGCCAACAGTCGGGCCAGCAATCGGGCTCCGGCACCGGCACGCGCGGCGGCACGCATGAGCAGCACGTGGAAGCGGGACGTCAAAGCCACAAGAATGACGACAAATCCTGATCCCGCAGGCATGGCTAGACGCGCCTTCTCAACATGAAAGCACTGACGGCCATGTTGTGCGCCGGGCTGGGCATGGGCCTTGCCGCCTGCGGCGCCAGGAATACGGCATCGAACGTGGAGGCGCCCGGCGCGCCGGCCGGAGTCTCCACGCGTATGCTGGACGCGGGTGCCGACGCATTGCAAGCGCGGCCGCCCGTCGCGGCACTCAATGCCTATCTTGACGGTTTTCATTTTTACAACGGCAATCTGCGCGGCCAGATGGAAGCGCACCACTATTGCGCCATCGTCAATGAAGAGCTGATCCAGTGCGTGATCTACGATGGCAACGTCAAGGACGCCAAGCTGATGGGCGTCGAATACATCGTCAGCGCCAGACTGTACCAGGGCTTGCCGGCGGCGGAAAAAGCGCTGTGGCACAGCCATGTGCATGAAGTGAAATCAGGCCAGCTGATCGCTCCCGGCATTCCCGCCGTGGCCGAAAAAGTCTTGATGCAAAAACTCGTCGCCACGTATGGCAAGACCTGGCATACCTGGCACACGGATCTGCACAAGACCTTGCCGCTGGGCGTGCCGCAACTGATGATGGGTTTTACTAGCGATGGCCAGGCCGACGCCGCCATGGTCGCCGCGCGCGACCGCCGCTTCCGCATCGATTCCGCCGAAAAACGCCGCCAGCGGGCCGACATCGCCGCGCCCGCCATCATAGACGGCGCCGATGCCTGGCAACACGGCACGACCATCCAGCTGGCCGACCCGAGCGGAACGCAGCACGCTGCGTCATCGCCGTCACCACCCTCCCCGCACACGGCCGCGCCTGCCATTTCACCCCCGGCCAGATAGGCTGCGCGCGAAAGGCCGTTGTCTGGAACGGCATTCTGGGCGATAATTACGCCCATGAACGATACCACCACCTTACCCCCATTGCCCGATCGCTTGTCGATCGACCCTAGCAGCCCTTACCACGTTGCAGCCGTGTTCGAGAACGACGTCGGCATCCGCTTCAACGACAAGGAACGTCTTGACGTGGAAGAATATTGCATCAGCGAACGCTGGATCAAGGTTGCTTCCACCAAGTCCCTCGACCGCCGCGGCCGTCCGCTGCAGATCAAGCTGAAGGGCAAAGTCGAAGCGTTCTACCGCTAAGCAACACCTACAGTTGTCATCGAGGCCGATTTGCATCGGCCTTTTTTACGTCCGCAGGAATTGCCCAGCCGGCCGATCAGGCTGCAGGCGGCGGCTGGAAGGCGCAGAAACCCGGCCACTGGTCGCGGCTGTCGCACACTTTCAGGCAACCTTTGTTCTCCTTGAACGTGGCGACGACCTTGATGGGGAAACCATAGAGTGGCGTGGTGGCCAGGAAGGCGGTCGAGCAGCTTTGCTCGTTGCTGAAGCGGAAAGTGATTTCTTCGCGGCGGCCCTTGCGCTCAAAGCTCAGCATGAAGGTTTCATTGCTGTTCCACTGCGCCTTGCCTGGTACGCGGAAACGGTAGCGGGGGCTGCCCTGTTGCTGACCCTCAAGTTTCTGCCCGAAGACGCGGCTGCTGGCCGTGGCCGTTTCGACCTTGGCAACGGGATACACGACGCCAAAGATATAGGTGCCGGCAAACCCCTGGTCGAAGCCAAGTCCCTTCTGGTAAAACGGCACGACGATATGCGGTGCACCCGCGTATTCCACGGTATTGCGCGCCGTCACGCGCGACGTCAGCTTGTCATCGGGCTCTTTGCCAAAGACCACGTCCAGTTCCAGCAAAGCTTGTTGCTTGTCGATATCTTGCGCCAGATAATCCTTGGGGAACGTTTCGCCGTGCACGCAGCCGGCCAGCAAGGAGGCGGCAAAGCAGCCGGCGATCAGTTTACATATTGTCATGGCTGTTTTCCTTCCGGCGGCGCGGAGATGAGGCCCAGCCCCGTCACTTGCAAGCCGTTCTTGCCTTGTTTCCATTGAAATTGCTGGCCGAACCAGGCCAGTTCCAGCTCGCGCCGGATGCGGATCGAATCCGTGCGGCCCTGGCGCGCCTTGATGGCGGCGCCCGCCTGCGCGGAAGCGGCCTCCGACAAGGGCTTCAGCCACCGTTGATAGGTGTCCGGCGGCAAGGCCAGCTCACCGGCCACGCCGTCGTCGCGCGTGGCAACGATGATGCCCACCTTCGTCAGCGTATTCGTCAGATAGGCGCCGCGCCGCCCGTCGGGCGAGACGGAGACGAGCATGGCATGCGGATAATCGCCGCGGACGTTGCCCGGCACGTCAAACCACAGCAGTTCGCCCGTGCCCGTATCGAGCGCGCGTCCGTCGCGGGGAAACAGCAGTACCTCGCTATTGCCCGGCTGCGGTACGCCCCATTCGGGGTCGCGTTCCGTGCGGACCATATTGTCGCGCTGCATGGGACTGATGGGGCGCATCAGTGGCTCGCCATTCTGCACGCCGATCAATATCGTGCCCTGGCCCGTATAGCCCTTGGTAAACGCCAGCAGCATGGGCTGGCCTTCGCGCGTGGCCTTGATGGGCCGCACTTCCACCACCTCGCGCGCGCCGCCGGGCCAGTAGCCGTGCCGGCGGAAAGTCAGGGTAACGAGCGGGTCGTGGCGGTCACGCGTGACGACAAAGTCGCCGTACTGCTTCATCACCGGCACGTAGGATGTTTGCGCCTGCGCGGCGGGCAGGACAGCGGCCAGCAAGCTGGCGGAGGCCGCCAGGCGGCATAAAGAGAGGGACAGCATGGCATCCTGTAAAGGTCGCACGGGGCGAAGAATCAGAATTCTAAACGATTCCTCGCCAGCAACACTGCCCAATTGGAAACATCAGCGGCGCTGGATTTCGATCAGCTCGATCTCGAACAGCTTCGGCCACAGTTTTCCCGTGACAAACAAGCGCTTGCCCCGTGCATCCCAGGCGATGCCGTTGAGCACGGCGTCGGGGTTGGCCGTGCCCCGCTGCCCGGGCGGCAGCAAGCCCGTCAGGTCGATCCAGCCGACAACCTTGCCGCTGGCCGGGTCGATGCGGGCGATCACGTCCGCGCCCCACACATTGGCAAACAATTCCCCGTCGACCATTTCCAGCTCGTTCAGGCGCTCGATGGCGCGGCCTTCCGCCTTCACCTCGAAGCGGCACACCTCGGCCAGGGTTTTCGGATTGAGCACGCGGATGGCGGACGTGCCATCGCTCATGTAGACGAATTGACTGTCGCTGGCCAGGCCCCAACCTTCGCCCTGGTAGCTGAATTTGCGTTTCAATTTGAAGGTCTTCAGGTCGAAGACATAGCCGGTCTGCGAAATCCACGTCAGGCCCAGGATTTCATCGCCCACGTCGGTGATGCCTTCTCCAAATACTGTTTTGTCCAGCATGGTTTTCTGCAAGACCTTGCCCGTCGCCAGTTCCACCTTGCGCAAGGAGGACTGGCCGTTCTGGCCCGTGCTTTCATACAGGTGGCCATCCTTGAATAGCAAGCCCTGGGTGAACGCCTGGGGGTCGTGTGGATAGGTATTTTTGACGAAATAGCCATACACGGGAATGGCCGCCTGGGCGTAGCCCATTTCGCTCATCAGGCCCACGGTGCACAACAATCCCAGCAGCAGCGAACCTGCCGTGCGTTTCACACTTGTTTTACCGATATTCTTCATATTCTTGACGGTGGTTGGCGAGCGCCTATTGTAAACGGGCCGCGTCCGCCATGCGCGTCCTGACGAGCTCCAGCCAGGCGCGCGCGGCAAACGACAGCCGCCCGCCGCGGCGCCAGGCCAGCATCAGATTCCACTCCACGGGCGGACCGTCCAGGGGAATGACGGCAAATTGCGACGGCTCCAGGGTATCGCAATACATCTTCGGCAGCAGGCAGATGCCCACGCCCAGCCTGACCAGCGAGGCGATAAAATCCCACTGGCCGCTGCGGCCCGTGATGCGCGGCGCGAAACCGGCCCGCTGGCAAGCGTCCAGCACGATGTCGTTCAAGGCAAACGCGGCACCATAGAAAATGAAGGGGCTGTCGGCCAGCTCGGCCAAGGCGACGGAAGCGCGTCCCTGCCACGCAGAACCGGGCGCGGCCAGCAAGCACAGCGGCGAGCGCACGAGAGGCAAGGCTTCGAAATCTTGCCAGGTGGCCGCATTGCCCGGGTAGTCGAGCATGGTGCCCAGTTCCACCGTGCCGGTGCGCAAGTCGCGCTCGATCGCCTGCGTGCCGCTTTCATACATCTTCAGCTCGATACCGGGATAGCGCTGGTGGTATTCGGCCAGCCACGGCGCCAGGGTCGAATGGGTTTGCGGCGACACGCCGACGCGCAATTCACCCCGCTCCAGATGTTGCAGGTCGCGCAATTCCACCTTCAGCTCCGCGTGTAGGGCCAGCAACTCATGCGCGCGCGCCAGCACCACCTGGCCCGCGTCCGTCAGGGTAAACCGCTTGCCCGCGCGGTCGAGCAAGGCCAGGTCCAGCGACTGCTCCAGCTGGGCGACCATCTTGCTGACGGTGGGTTGCGTCACGTGCAGCCTGGCGGCCGCGCGCGTAAAACTATTCTGCTCGACCACTTCAACGAAGTAGCGCAGGGAGCGGATATCCATAATGCATTCCAATATCGAATGATAATCATGAGTTTAAGTCATTTTATCTTTTGATGCGGGATCCCTACAATGAAAACTTCCCCCTGCCACTAGAAAGCCCGCCGTGAAAGCCGTCCCTTATTCCACTACCGCCCCACTTTCCGTCCCCGTCTGGCGCCAGCCCGCGCAGACCGTGTGGCAAGTGGGCGTGCTGATCGCCGCCTGGTGGCTGGCCGATGCGGCCGCTTCCGCCCTGCACCTGCCGTTTTCCGGCGGCGTCGTCGGCCTGTTCGTGCTGGTGGCACTGCTGCTGGCCGGCTGGGTGCGGCCAGCAGCCATCGAACTGGGCGCGAACTGGCTGCTGGCCAACATGCTGCTGTTCTTCATTCCGCTGGTCGTGTCCGTGGTGCAATTTACGCAGCTGCTGAAGTCTCAGGGCTTGATGCTGTTCGTGAATATCGGCCTGGGCTTTGCCAGCGTGATGCTGGTCACGGCGTTCACCGTGGAATGGGTCTGCCGCTATGAACGCAAGCTGCGCCTGCAAAAACTGCTGCGCCAGCGCACAACCAGGGCGCAAGCATGAACACCGTGCTCCTGTCCCTGCTGTTTTTGCTGCTGACCCTGGTGCTGTTCTACGCCAACCAGGCGCTGCACCGCCGCCATCCGCACTTTTTGCTCACGCCCGCCATCTGCACCTCGGCAATACTCATCGTCATTGTGCAGGCGACCTCGACGCCGTTCGCCACGTATTTCGGCGAAACGCGCTGGCTGCCGTGGCTGCTGGGGCCGGCCACCATCGCGTTTGCGCTGCCCATCTTCCAGGAGCGCAAGCTGATCCGCAAGCACTGGCTGGCCCTGTCGCTGGGCAGCTGCGCCGGCATCGTCGCCTCGGTCGCCGCCACCCTGCTGCTGGACCGCTTGCTGGGGGTGCACGGCGACATGGCGCGCAGCCTGCTGGCCCGCTCCGTGTCGACGCCATTCGCGCTGGAAGCGTCGCGCCACATGGGCGGCTCGGCCCAGCTGACGGGCATCTTCGTGGTGATGACGGGTTTGTTCGGCTTGATGCTGGGCAAACCGCTGCTGAAACTGCTGCCCTTGCGCATGCGCATCGCCCGTGGCGCCCCGTATGGCGCGGCCGCGCACGGTTTTGGCTTGTCCGTGGCGCGCCGGGTGGGCACGGAAGAAGGCGCCGTGGCCAGCTTGACGATGATTTTTTCCGGCGTCGTGACGGTGCTGCTGGCGCCGCTGCTGGGGCGCTTGCTCGCTTAACGTTCCCTCGGCGCGATTGCGGCAGGTCAAAGCGGCAAGCGCGGGTTGGGCGATAGTGGGTGGAGTTTCGTTCGCCCACCATCCCGGAAACCCTATGGCAAGCACATCCAATCCAGGGCCGCAAGCCTTGCAAGTCGAGTATTTTTCCGCCAGCGACCAGTTCCTGTTCACGCAGATGGCCGCCGATCTGCTGGAGCAGCAAGCCAATCTCGACCTTGACGCCCAAGTCGATGCCGGCCTGGCCTATCAGGTCAGCCAGTTCCAGTCACAAATGAAGAGCCGGGCGATGACCGCCGGCGACCGCATCCTGCCCGCCTACATCGGTCTGCTGAGCCAGGCGACAGCCTTTGCCGCGCTATGGGACGCCGCCTACCAGCTGCAACGGCACCGGCTGGCGCAAGCGGCGCAGGATGCCGCCGCGCGCGCCGACATCGCGCAGGTCTACCGGCAACTGGCGGTGCAGTCGGGACACATCAACCAGCAAGCCCAGGCGCTGGCGGGCGACATGCGCGCCATCGCCGGCGAACTGGCGCCGCTCAACGCGGGCTTCAACACGGCGCTGTCGGCCACCATCGCCGCCCTGGGCGCCGCTGCCAGCGCGTCATCGGCCAGCATCGACCAGCTGAAGGCCACCATCAACACGAATATCGCCGATATCGTCGCCGGCGCCAACAAGACGGGCGCTGCCGTGACGGAATTGATCGTCAAGACCATGACCACCATCAGAGATACCCAGAGTGATGGAAAGTCCGCGCCATCGGGCGACTTCGTGGTGCAAGGCATCGATGCGGCGGAACAGGGGGTGGCCGAAACGGCGCAGGCCCGTGCGGCCCTGAACGCCAACAATGCCCTGCTGGCCAGCGCCTACCAGCAGCTGGCCGACGCCGATGCGCTAGTAGCCGTGGCCAAGGTGGTGCAGGTGCAGAACAGCCAGTTCACCAGCGCGTTCAACAGCGCACTCGATACGGCCCAGATGCTGGCCGAGGACTGGGGCCAGTCGCCACAGGCGCCGCCTGCGACGGGCGTCAGCGCCGGCCTGGCCGCCTTTGCCGACGCCGTCGCCGGCATGGCCAGCAATGCCGACGCCGAAACGCTGGGCGGGCAGCTCGATTACGCCAACACGGCGTGGCAGCTGCTGGCCGCCAGCCTGGCGCCGCTGGAGCAAGCCATGACAGGCGCGTCCTGAACAACGTGCCACCGCTTGTCCCCACAACGATCCATCCGAGGAGCCGCGCATGTCGAATCAAAACCAGGCAGCACAAGGCATCAGCACCGCCAACAAAGCGCAATGTTCACAAGCGCTGCTGATACAAACCTACGCCAACAGCATCAACGAGCAGCCCAGCGTGGATTTTTCGGGCGACGCCAATTTGCTGAAATACCAGTCGCAAATCAACGATGGCCTGGGTCAGGCGCAAACCCACGCCACCGCCTACCTGAATGTCATCCAGCCCACGATCATTGCCAACATCGCCAATATCGGCAATTACTATGCGCTCAACAATGCCGTGCTGACGGCCTTGCCTACCGGCTCGACCGAGGCGCAATGGATCGCCACCCTGACGGCGCTGCAGCAGCAATCCCAGCAATACCAGACGGCCGCGAATGGCGTCGTCAGCGCCCTGCAGACCTTGCACGACAACCTGACCACGGATTCCGCCTCGTTCTCCACCACCGTCAGCGACCTGAACGCGGCCGTGAATGGCGACAATGGCGTGCTCAGCTCCATCAACAGCCAGCTCGGCACCATCCAGGGCCAGATCGACGGCGCCATTGCCGGTACCGTGCTGAGCGGCCTGGCCATCGTGGGCGGCACCTTCATGGTCGTCGTCGGGGGCGTGGCCGATTTCGTCACGGCAGGCACGTCGACGCCGCTGGTGGTGGCCGGTGTTGCCGTCGTGGCCGCCGGCATAGGCGGCGAAGTGGCCTCGGCCATCACCCTGAAAAACCTGAACGATGAAAAGGCGACCTTGCTGGGACAGGAAGCGTCGCTGACGGCCGAAGTCAAGCTGGCCACCGGCATCAGCAGCGGCTATGCCAGCCTGTCGAACCAGGTGCAGGCGGCCGTGCAATCGGCCACGCAGATGGAAAACGCGTGGGAATTCCTCAGCAGCGACCTGGGCAGCCTGATCAGCGACCTCCAGCAAGGCATACAAAACACGGACACCATCCGCACCCTGTTCCTGACGGCCGCCAACACGGAAATGCAAGCCGTCACCACGGACATCACCACCATCAAGGGCCAGATGACGGGCGTCACCAGCATCGTCGCGCCCAAGGGCCAGACGGTGGGCGAAGCGGCCGTTGCCGCAGCGGCGTGAGCGCCATGGCCGGCCTGCTGACGCAAACCCTCGCCAACCTGCTGGCCGCGCAGCAGCAGATCGCGGCCCTCGGTAGCTTGCCGCCAGCCGCCCAGCAGATCCAGGCCGGCTGCAATGCCTTGATCCAGCCCATGGTGACGCAGACGCGCGCGCTGCAACAGGCTGTTGCCGCCTTCGTCCAGACGGCAACGCCGCAGCTGGCGCAAGTACAAACCATGCTGTCGGCGCAAGCGCCGCTGCCCGATATCAAGGCGGCGATGTCTGCCCTGCAACAACAGGCACAGCAGCTGCAAGGCACAGCCAACGCCACGGCCGGCACGTTGACGGCGCAAACGGCGCAATTGATGGGGTATTTCAACCAGCTTGCCGGCGTCGAAGCGGGACTGCAAAGCCAGGTGACAAGCTTGCAGGGGCAACTGGGCGACGCGCAAAGCGAACTCGATGCGGCGCAAAAGCGCTATTACTATCTGCTGGCGCTCGGTCCGTTCGGTCTGGTCGGACTGGCCGTGGCCCTCGGTCTGTACTTGAAATGGAAATCCGATGTCAGCGACCTGCAAGGCCAGATCGGCGGCTTGAATGGCCAGATCGGTGCCTTCAATGGCATGACGGCGGCGTGCCAGCAGCTGGGCACGGATTGCCAGGGCCTCGCCAGCAGCATTTCAGGCGTGCGCAATGCCGTCAATTTTCTCGTCAGCGACCTGCTCGAGGTCAGCGGCGACCTGGACGCGGGCGATGCCGCGGTCGTCATTGCCTTGATGGCGACGGCCGCCAGCACGGAACTGGCCGCCCTGGGCACGGATGCCGCTTGAAGCGCCTGGCATCCATTGCTTGCAGGGACTGACGGCACGGGCGTTTATCGGGGATAATACGTCTTTCCCCTTGCCAGCACCCGCGCCACGATGAAATACCCCGCAGTTCAGCCTTTCAGCGACATCCTGCCCCGCTTGAGCGAGTTCGATGCCATCATTGATGTGCGCAGCCCGTCCGAGTTCGCGGAAGACCACTTGCCGGGCGCCATCAACCTGCCCGTGCTCGACGACGAACAGCGCGTGCGCGTGGGCACCTTATACAAGCAGACGAGCGCGTTTGAAGCGAAGAAGCTGGGCGCGGCGCTGGTGGCGAAAAATATCGCGCGGCATATCGAAGAGGGTTTGCTCGGCCACCCGCAGCATTGGAAGCCGCTCGTCTACTGCTGGCGCGGCGGCAACCGCAGCGGCGCCATGGCGCACATCCTGGCGCGCATCGGCTGGCCCGTCACGCAGCTCGAGGGCGGCTACAAGGATTACCGGCGCCACGTGAACGCCGAGCTGGCCACCCTGCCCGAGCCCTTCGACTTCATCAACGTGCTGTGCGGTCCCACGGGCAGTGGCAAGAGCCGCTTGCTGCAAGTGCTGGACAGCCAAGGCGCGCAAGTGATCGACCTGGAGCAATTGGCGGCCCACCGCGGTTCCGTGCTGGGCGGCTTGCCCGAGGAAGACCAGCCATCGCAAAAAGCGTTTGAAAGCGCGCTGTGGCAGCAACTGCGCACTTTCGACCCGGCACTGCCCGTCTTCATCGAATCGGAAAGCAAGAAAGTGGGCCGTTTGCGCGTGCCCGATGCGCTGATGGAAAAGATGCGCGCGGCCGCTTGTACGGACGTCCGGCTGGCAACAGACCAGCGCGTGCAATTGCTGATGCAGGACTATGACCATTTCGTCGGCGACCCGGCGCGCCTGAACGTGCAGCTGGCCCTGCTGACGCAGCTGCATGGCAAGGAGAAAATTGCCCACTGGCAGCAACTGGGCACGTCTGGCCGGATGGCCGAGCTGGTGGAAGAACTGCTGGTACAGCATTACGACCCCGTTTACCGGCAATCGATTGCCCGCAACTTCAGCCGCTACGCCCAGGCGACGCCGCTGGTACTGCCCGATATTTCAGAACATGCCTTTGAGCAAGCCGCGCGCGCATTATGTGCTATCGTCGGAGACGGAAAGCAATGAACCCAAAGGCAGAATACCGGGGTCGGACCCTGAGGGTCCGACCCCAGATTTTGCGTCTGGGGTAAAAATGATCATAGCAGTACACAACATCAGCAGGAACTCCCATGTCAGATAGCGCAGTAACACCAAATACCCCCATCCGATTGACCGAATTTGCCCATGGCGGCGGCTGCGGCTGCAAAATTGCGCCGGGCGTGCTGGCCGACATTTTGAAGGGCAGCGGCGGCTTTCCCCTGCCGAAGGAATTGCTGGTCGGCATAGAAACCTCGGATGACGCGGCCGTCTACCAGCTCAACGACGAGCAGGCCCTGATCGCCACGACGGATTTCTTCATGCCCATCGTCGACGACCCGTTCGACTTCGGCCGCATCGCCGCCACCAATGCCATTTCCGACGTGTACGCCATGGGCGGCACGCCCATCATGGCGCTGGCCCTGGTCGGCATGCCGATCAACAAGCTGCCCGTGGAAACCATCGGCCTCATATTAAAAGGCGGCGAAACCATCTGCGCCCAGGCCGGCATCCCCATCGCGGGCGGCCACACCATCGATTCCGTCGAGCCGATCTATGGCCTGGTCGTGCTGGGCCTGGTTCACCCATCGCAAGTGAAACGCAACGCGGGCGCGCGCGTCGGCGACAAGCTGGTATTGGGCAAACCGATCGGCGTGGGCATCTTGTCGGCCGCGCTGAAGAAGAATGCACTCGATGCGGGTGGTTACGCTTCCCTGATAGCCAACACCACCAAATTGAATACCCCGGGCAAGAAGCTGGCTTTGCTCGACGGCGTGCATGCGCTGACGGACGTAACGGGCTTCGGCTTGCTGGGCCACACCCTGGAACTGGCGCGCGGCGCCAAGTTGCAGGCGCGCATCGCCATGGATTCCGTGCCGCTGCTGCCGCAAGTGCAGCAACTGGCGCACAACGGCAACATCACGGGCGCCTCCGGCCGCAACTGGCAAGGCTACGGCGCGCAAGTGGCGCTGGCCGACAGCCTGAGCGCCATCGACAAGGCCATTTTGACGGACCCGCAAACGGCCGGCCCCCTGCTGGTGGCCTGCGCGCCGGAAGCCGTCGAGCAAGTGCTGGCGATTTTCCGCGCCGAAGGTTTTGCCGACGCCGTCGTTATCGGCGAGATGCTGGAAGGCACGACCGGGGTTTCCGTATATTAATGAACAATTTTTTTAAAGGCAGTCCCATGACCACATTCTCAAAATTCCCCGCCATCCTGGCCACCGTTGCCGCTACCCTGGCCATCCACAGCGGCCTGGCGCAGGCGCAGCAAGTGCTGCGCGTGTCCGCCATTCCCGACGAAGCGCCGACGGAGTTGCAGCGCAAATTCAAGCCGCTGGGCAGCTACCTGGAGAAAAAGCTGGGCATGAAGGTGGAATTTACGCCTGTCACCGATTACGCGGCCTCCGTGGAAGGCTTGATCAACAACAAGCTCGACATGGTCTGGTTCGGCGGTTTTACTTTCGTGCAAGCGAACGTGCGCAGCGGCGGCAAGATCGTCCCGCTGGTACAGCGCGAGGAAGACACGAAGTTCCGCTCGGTGTTCGTGACCACCAGCAAGGACATCAATCAGTTGTCGGACCTGAAAGGCAAGAATTTCACGTTTGGTTCGGAATCGTCGACCTCCGGTCACTTGATGCCGCGTTACTACTTGCTGGCAGCCAAGATCAATCCGGACACGGACATGAAGCGCATCGCGTTTTCGGGCGCGCATGACGCCACCGTGGCGGCAGTTGCCGGCGGCAAGGTCGATGCGGGTACCTTGAACATTTCCGTTTGGGAAAAACTGGTCGAAGCCAAAAAAGTCGATCCCAGCAAAGTGCGCGTGTTCTACACGACACCGGGCTACTACGATTACAACTGGAGCGTGCGCGCCGACATGAACCCCGTCGTGCGCAAGAAGCTGACGGACGCCTTCCTGGCGCTCGATCCATCGACGGCCGAAGGCAAGGAAATCCTCGAACTCCAGCGCGCCACCAAGTTCATCCCGACCAAGGCCGAGAACTACAAGGATATCGAAGCGGCCGCGCGCGATGCGAAGTTGTTGAAGTAACTTTATTGCCGAACCTGTCGGATTACGTCCTGCGGACTAATCCGACCTACGCTGTCCGTTGTATGGCGTAGGTCGGATTAGCGGCGCAGCCGCGTAATCCGACACCGCCCCAAAAAAACCGAAACATCGCATGACATTCCAACTTCACAAGGTCTCCGTCCACCACGCGGGCGCCGCCGGCAATGCGCTGGCGCTGCGCGAGCTGGACCTGGACGTGGCCCAAGGTGAACAGATCGCCCTGATCGGCCCCTCCGGCGCCGGCAAGACCAGCTTGCTGCACACCTTGGCCTGCGCGCTGCGTCCGGCATCAGGCACATTGAACATCCTGGGCACTTCACCCTGGCAAGTCGCCAGCGCCGCGCGCCACCGCTTGCGCGCGCGCTTGTTCCTGGCGCCGCAAACGCCGCCGCTGCCGCCGCGCCAGCGGGTCGTCAACGCCGTGCTGGCGGGCCGCTTGCCGCAATGGAGCTTGTGGACGGCGATGCGCTCCCTGCTGGCGCCCGTCGACCCGCGCGCCGCGTGGGAAGCGCTCGGTAAATTCAATCTGCAAGACAAACTGTATGCGCGTGTCGACCGTCTGTCCGGCGGCGAACGCCAGCGCTGCGGCATGGCCCGCGCACTCGTGTCGGATGCGCAAGTGTTCCTCGTCGACGAACCCTTGTCCGCACTCGACCCCACACTGGCCTTGCAGACGATCCATGTGCTGCAGGCCGAAGCGGCGGAACGCAACGCCACCCTGATCTGCAGCCTGCACCAGGTGGAAATCGCCCGTGCCTGCTTTACGCGCATCGTCGCCCTGCGCGATGGCCAGATCGTGTTCGATGCGCCCAGCAGCGAGGTCAGCGACGCCATGATCGCCGAGCTGTACCGCAACAAGGCCGATCCGGCGCCGAAGTTCGAGGCCGTGGAAACGAATCTGGACGCGGCGAGGCCCCTTTGCTGAAGAGCACCGCCATGCCGCGCGACCCCGCCTGGCGCGGCCGGCTGACCGGCGCTGCCGTCGTGCTGCTCGTGCTGTGGCCGATGCTGGTGCAGGCCGAATTCAAGCCGTGGATTTTATGGGATGCGCAAAGCCTGGCGGCCACCTGGCAATTCATCGCCAGCTTCGTGCCGCCCGCCCACTCGCTGGAATTTTTGCAACTGGTGGCTGTGTCCAGCTGGGAAACCATCGCCATGGCCACGGCCGGCATGGCGCTGGCCATGCTGGGCGCCATCCCATTGACCCTGCTGGTGACGGAGCGCCTGTCGATCTCGCGCATCGGCAGCGGCAAAGTGTCGCCGCTGGCCGCCGCCTTGCGCCACGCAGTCCGTGCGCTGCTGGTGCTGCTGCGCAGCGTACCGGAACTGGTCTGGGCATTATTATTAGTGCGCATCGTCGGCCTGGGGCCGACGGCCGGCGTGATCGCCATTGCCCTTACCTATTGCGGCATGCTGGGCAAGGTCTACGCGGAAATCCTCGAATCATCGGATGCGTCCGCCTGCAACGCCCTGCTCCACAATGGCAGCGGCCGCCTGAAAGCCTTGCTGTACGGCGCCTTGCCCGAATCGGCCGCCGAACTGGTGTCATATACGATTTACCGCTGGGAATGCGCGATCCGCGGCTCCGTTGTCATGGGCTTTGTCGGCGCGGGCGGCCTGGGCCAGCGCATGGATGAATCGATGAAAATGATGGCGGGCAATGAGCTGGCCACCATGCTGATGGTGTTCGTGCTGCTGGTGGCGGGCGCCGACGCCGTGTCCGCCATGCTGCGCCGGAGGCTGGCATGAAGCATCCGAATTTCGCCGCGATACCCGCGCCTGCCCCCGTGCGCTGGTCGACCTGGGCCTTGCTGGCCGGTTTGCTGCTGCTGGTCATCGCCAGCTTCGCCACCCTGCCCCTGAAATGGGGCGAGTTCTTCAGCGCCGACGCCGTGCGCACGAGCGCCGACTTCCTGCACGGCTTCGCCCCGCCCGAGCTGGCGCCGAACTTCCTCATGAAAGTCGGCGTGGCCACGTTTGAAACCCTGGCCATGTCGGCCATCGGCACGGTCATCGCGGCAATATTGGGGGCCCTGCTGGCCCTGCCCGCCAGTGGCCGCTTTGGTTCCTTGGCGCGCAACGCCACGCGCGCGGTGCTCAACGTGCTGCGTTCGGTCCCGGAACTGGTGTGGGCTTCGATTTTGCTGATCGCCGCCGGCCTGGGCCCGTTTGCAGGCACCCTGGCGCTGGCCCTGCACACGGTCGGCGTGCTGGGCCGATTGTTTGCCGACGCGTTTGAAAATTGTCCGCCCTTGCCGGCCGCCACCTTGCGCATCAACGGCGCACGGCCCGCCGTGGCCTTCCTGTACGCCACCTTGCCGCAATGCAGCCCGCAGATGATGTCCTACACTTTGTACCGCTGGGAAAACAATATCCGCGCCGCCGCCATCCTCGGCGTCGTCGGTGCGGGCGGCCTGGGGCAGATGCTGAAATACCATCTGTCGCTGTTCCAGATGCAGAACGCCGCTACAGTCATCGTCGCCATGCTGCTGATGGTGGCCGCCGTCGACGGCCTCAGCTACCTGCTGCGCCGCGCCATGACCCGTTAACTTTCACTTTTCACAAGGACAAGCCATGTCAGGCTGGTGGACCATTATCTCGACAGAAACGCCGGAGCAAATGGCCGACATGACGCAAGTCAACAAGGATGCATTTCTCGCCACGTGGGAAGCGGGCCTGTTCGGCGCGGACTGGATCGCGCAACTGTGCCAGCAAGGCAAAGCGACCCAGCTGACCTTCAACGGCTTTCCCAACCGCTACACGGCGCTGGCAAGCGACATCGTTCCCCTGCTGCAGGCGGGCATTGCCGAGGCGCTGGATGGCGAATTTCCGCAAGGCCAGCTGACGGGCTGGCCCGGCTGCATTACCGTGCACAAGAACCGCATTGCCGTCTGTGAACCCGATCAACTGCTGACCATCGAAGTGTGGGACCAGTCCTGAGTTGCATCCGATAAATATGAACGGGAAGCCGGCACGGCAGCGATGCTGTTAATATCGCCAATGACCGCTATGACTGACCTTGTCGCCTGAGGAATCCTGAAGATTTGAACAATATTCTCATCCGCCCCACCACCGCCAGCGACTGGCCCGCCCTGAAAGCCGCGCGCCTGGCCGCCCTGCTCGACGCCCCCACGGCCTTTGGCGCCAGCCATGCCAGCGCGGCCGGTTTTTCCGATGCCGACTGGCAGCAGCGTGCCGTCAGCACGCCGCAGCGCACCTTTTTCCTCGCCTTTGATGGCGACAAACCCATTGGCCTCGCCGCGCAAGTGGTGGCCGGCAATGGCGAGTGCCATCTGATCGCCATGTGGGTGCATCGCGAATATCGGGGCCTGGCCGTGGCGCAGGGCCTGGTCGATGCCGTGAAACAATGCGCCGTGAACAATGGCCATCCTCGCCTGGTGCTTGACGTGGCACCGGAAAATGCGCGCGCGGCCGCGTTTTATCAGAAACAGGGCTTTGTCTTTTTGCCGGAATGGGAAGCGCTGGAAAGCCATCCGCATATCCAGGTGCAGAAAATGGAATGGCGGGAGCCTGCCTAGACATTAACAATGGAAAGAGGAAACGCGATGCGACGATCTATTGCAACAGTCCTGCTATTCATAAGCGCCCTTGCCGGCAAGGCAAACGCTGGCAATATTCCACAGATCGTTCTTGAATATGCCCATGCGTTTGCGCAATCAGAGGCGGCGAACAAGCAAGCATCCACGCCGCCAGCCGAATATGCGCAGTGGTTCTTTCAAGGCTTGACTCATCCATACGGTGGAATTCTCACGCAATCAGACGTCATGCGTGATGCCTACACGAATGGTCAACGCTATTGGCGCGACCATCCATCCGAACGGGCCAATATCATGGCAGGCTATGGCTACCGTACCATCGAACGCGATGGCGTCTGGTCGCGAGGCTTTGAAAAGAGCATGTTCCAGCCGGCCCAGCTTGACCTTGGTGACGCCGGCCCATGGTGGCTAAATTCCTTCGGCAGTGTTGCATGGCGGGACGTTGGCCTGGTGGCGCCCAATTCAGCCTATGAGCAGCCGCTTGTGCATATTGTCGCTTATCTCAGTCCCAAAGGTCATTATGGCCATCTGGGCGCCTATGAGCACGAGGCATTGGTCATTTCGGGCACCGCCATTAAAGCCGCAGATCATTGATGGCGAATCCGGAAAACAGCGATTTCAGGCACTCCATTCATCCCGATTGACATCCTGTCTTAAAAACCACCTGGCGCCTGTGTTTTTTTCTACACTCTGCCAAGCTGGGATTACGATTACTTGGGAGTCAAATGAACAGGATGAATATGCGTGCAATAGCTGGTCTTATGCTGTGTTTATACGGCGCCGCGGTACAGGCCCAGGCGGATACGGCGCAAGCCACGGAGCCATCCGCTCAGGATGTCGCGGCCTCCGTCAATGTCAAAGGCATCCGGGATCCGGACTGGAAGCCCTACAGTGCCATGCTCAAGGGCGTCAAACGCTTCGAGGAAAAACACGCGCTGGCGCCTGGCGCGCAGTTGCGCTTCATCTTGGAGCCGCGCCGTGCCGATGTCGACATGCACGCCCTCGCACTGCGGCTGGAAAGCGACGAAGCGGGGATGGCGATCCCGCTGAACGAGCGCAATATCTTCAGCTTGCCCGTCGAGCAAGGTCCGCTGTATGAAAAGGCCGAGCTGAGCGTGAACCGCAAGGCTGGCTCGGTCCGGTGGATTCCCTACGTCAGGAGCGCGGCCACCAGCGACACCATCCGCCGCCTGGGCGACCTGCGGCTGGCGTGCGAAGTGCATTGGGCCATCGACAAGGACACCTTGCCTTTCGCCATGCGCACGGCGATGGGCGCACTGGGCGGTCCCTGCAACTTCGTGTCGCAAAAGGGCACCTACAGCTTTTCCGAACCACGGCGCATCACGGCCGCGACAATCAGCTACAACGGCAAAAGCGCGCCCGTGCCCTTCAGTGGAACGTCGTTCACGCCGCCGTTGCGGGAACAGGACTGGGGCGATGACAGCGTTGTCGAGCTGACGTTCGACGACGCCCAAACTGCGCGGTGACTATTTCACCCGCTGCTTTTCCAGCTTGCGTGCCAAGGTGCGCCGGTGCATGCCCAGCCTTCTCGCCGTTTCCGAGATATTGAAATCCGTCTCGGCCAGCATTTCGTGGATGCGTTCCCATTCCAGGGTCTTGATGTTGGTGGCGCGGTTCGTCAGTTCGATGTCGGCGTTGCCGGCCACGTGGCCGAAGGCCGCTTCGATGTCGTCCGTATTCGACGGTTTCGCCAGGTACTGGCAGGCGCCCAGTTTGATGGCTTCGACAGCCGTGCCGATGCTGGCGTAGCCGGTGAGCACGACGATCAGCATGTCCGGGTCGTGCTGGTGCAGCATTTGCACGCAGGCCAGACCCGAGGTATTGCCGTTGAGTTTCAAATCGACGACGGCGTAGTCGGGGCAATGCTGCTCCAGCAAGGCGCTCGCTTCGTCGAAATTGGTGGCCAGGATGACCTGATAGCCGCGCCGTTCGAACGAGCGGCCCAGGGTGCGGGCAAACGCGGCGTCGTCTTCGATGATCAGTAACAGACGGTCATCCTGCATGGTGGTCGCTTTCTCTTTCCAGTTTGATGGCCGCCAGCGGCAAGGCCAGGTGCACCACCGCCCCGCCCTGCACCCGGTTGCGTGCCGTCACCGTGCCGCCCAGGGTACGCGCGACATTGACCACCAGGAACAGTCCGAGACCGCCGCCGGGCTTGCCCTTGCTGCTTTGATACGGCTTGCCCAGGTGCGTCAGCATCGACGGCTCGAAGCCGGGACCCGCATCGGTAATGACCAGGTGCAAGGCGTCCGCTTCGCGCGTGGCTTCAAAGCGCAGCCACTCGGGCGACGCTTCCAACGCATTGTCGAGCACATTGCAAATGGTTTGTTTCAGGGTCGAATCAAAGACGACGGGCACGTCGTGCTCGATGCGGTTATCGTACTCGAAACCCTGGATCGGCCGGCTGGTGCGCCACTCGTCGACCAGGTCGTTGAGGAAGGTATTGATCGTCGTTTTCACGGAAGATTCCCCGCGCGCCTCGCCCGCCGACAACAGAATGCCGCTGACGATGCTCTTGCAGCGCTGCAACTGCGCCTGCATTTCCGTGATTTCTTCCAGCAATTCGCTATTCTTGCTCAGTTCCGGCATGCGGCGCCAGTCGCCGAGGATGACGGAGAGGGTTGCCAGCGGCGTGCCCAGCTCGTGCGCGGCGCCCGAGGCAAGCAAGCCCATGCGGATGATGTGCTCTTCTTCCGCCGCGCGCTGGCGCAAGTCCGCCACCTTGGCGTCGCCAGCGCGCTGGTTGCGGTTGATGCGCGTGATGAACACCACCAGCAAGGCCGCGTTCAAAATGAAGCAGATCAGCAGGCCCTGCACGTAGAGGCTGGAAAAGCCCCGCTCCGGGTCGATCGGCAGGATCAAGGGGCCGGGCAGCAAGGCCAGGCCGGCCAGGCACAGGCTGGTGATGGCCACCATGATCCAGGTCGACCACACTTCCAGCAGCACGGCGCTGAGGATGACTTGCAGCAGGTACAGGAAGGCAAACGGGTTGCTGATGCCGCCGCTCAGGTAGAGCTGGGCCGTCAGCACGGTGACGTCGACCAGCAGAGCGAGGAACAGGGCCGTGTTGGAAACGGGCTGGCGTTCGTGCCAGCGCAAGAGGCTGGCAAGATTAAAAGCGATGAGGCAGGACAGCACTTCGAGCATGTAAGGCACGGGCAAGGCGATGCCCAGTCCCACGCCCACGCCGAAGATCGTGCTGATCTGGCCGATCACGGCCAGCCAGCGCAGCTGGATCAGCAACTTCATGTTCTGGTGGCCGGCCGGATGTTCCATCTCGGCCGCCACCGCACCGCGCTCTAACACTTCGCGGTTGGGCAGGATCTCAATCCTGCCCGGCATGGTCACTCTCTTGCGTGCCGGCACTACGGCGCGCGCGGCGGCGCTTGTCTTCGCGCACGAGCCACCACGTGATGCCGGCCACCATCAGGGCCAGCGCGAACCACGTCAAGGCGTACACGAGGTGGTTGTTGTGGAAGGAAATCACGGTCAGGCCGCCGACGGGTGCATCAACGGCCGTTTCCGATTTGGCCTTCGCATCGACAAAATACGGCGCCACATTGCTCAGCATGTGCGAGGCGCCGATGGCGGCCACGTCGCGCGAATACCAGTGCTGCGTGGCAGGACTGTTTTCGCGCAGGAAACCGCCGCCCGTCTCGCTGACGCGCAGCAAGCCGTCGACGTGGACGATACCGGCCGGCGTGCTGGCGGCGATGCCTTCCCGTTTCGGCACGAAGCCGCGGTTGACCAGCACGGTGCTGCCATCGGCCAGACGCAAGGGCGTCATCAGCCAGTAACCGCTGCCCAGTGCCGTCGTTGCTTGCACCAGGGTATTGAAAATGGGGAGATAGGTACCGGAGAGTCGCACATGGCGGTATTCATCCGTTTGCTGCGTGATGCTGGCCCAGGCTGCGGGTCCAGGTGCGTCCGTTGCGGGCGCATGTACGCGTTGTTCGACGCGCTCGATCAGGTCAAGCTTCCAGAACAGACGCTTGACTTGCCAGGTGCCCAGGGCACAGAAACCGGCAAACAAGATCCCCGCCAGCAAGGCCAATGCAATTTTTGAATAATGCACGACCATGCCGCGTGGGCCTGGCGCGGCATCTTGCGATGCGGCGCCAGGGGCGCGCCCGGTGTTGCTTGGGCGCGTATTACTCATCATGGAGCCGTTTTCGTATGCATGTACTCAGGCATCAGATCCGGCATCATGTTGTGGTTCATGTGGTACATGACCCACAGGGAACCGGCCATGGCGATGCCCACGATCATGATCGTGAAGATCAGCGCCATCATGTTCCAGCCGCCTTCGGACTTGGTGTTCATGTGCAGGAAGTACACCATGTGCACCACGACTTGAACAGCCGCGAACGCCAGCAGGACCAGGCCCATGGTGCCCGAGTTGGTGATGGCTTTCGTCATCACCAGCCAGAACGGGATGGCCGTCAGGATCACCGACAGGATGAAACCGATCGTGTAGCTTTTCAGGCTGCCATGATCGTGGTTGTCATGGTGGTGGCTATCGCCGTGTGTGTGGTGGTCGCTCATGGCAGCACTCCCATCAGGTAGACAAAGGTGAAGACGCCAATCCAGATGACGTCCAGGAAGTGCCAGAACAGCGACAGGCACATCATGCGACGGCCGTTTTCCGGAGTCAGGCCATGCTTGTTCAACTGGAACATCAAGGTCACGAGCCAGATCACGCCAAACGTCACGTGCAAGCCGTGGGTGCCGACCAGTGCGAAGAACGACGACAGGAACGCGCTGCGCTGCGGACCGGCGCCTTCGTGGATCAGATGAATGAATTCATACATTTCCAGCGACAGGAAGGCCAGGCCGAACAGGCCCGTGATGCCCAGCCAGACCAGGGTGCTGCGCAATTGCTTGCGCTGCATGGCCAGCATGGCGAAGCCGTAGGTGATCGACGACAGCAGCAGCATGGCCGTGTTGACGGCCACCAGCGGCAGGTCGAACAGCGCGGCGCCCGTCGGGCCGTCCGCATAGCTGCGGCCGACCACGGCGTACGTGGCGAACAGACAGGCGAAGATCAGGCAATCGCTCATCAGGTAGAGCCAGAAACCCAGCAGGCTGCCGTTTTCCGGGTGGTGCTCACGCACAAAGTAGCTGCGCGTGCTTGGTGCGGCGCCAGCGGCGCCGGTGTTATGGGCGATGGTATCAGACATGGCTGCTCAGCAATTTAGTATAAGCGTCTTCGGTACGGACCACTTCTTCCGCAGGAATGTAGTAATCGCGCTTGTAGTTAAAGGTATGGACGATGATGGTGACCATCATGATCACGAAGCCGATGCTGGCGACGAGCCACATTTGCCAGATCAGGCCAAAACCAACCAGTGCGCTCAGCGCGGCGATCACGAAACCAGCCCAGGTGTTCTTCGGCATGTGGATCTTCGTGAAACCGGACGTCGGACGCTGGTAACCGTGTTTCTTCATGTCAGTCCATGCATCGAGTTCGTGCACTTGTGGCGTGAAGGCGAAATTATAGTCTGGCGGTGGCGACGACGTCGACCATTCCAGCGTACGGCCACCCCATGGGTCACCGGTCACGTCGCGCAGGGCGTGACGGTTGCGGTAGCTGACGAAGAACTGGATCAGCATGGAAGCGATACCCAGTGCGATCGAGACGGCGCCAAACCAGGCGATGATGGTCCAGATTTGCAACGATGGATCTTCAAAGTGGTTGACACGACGGGTCACGCCCATCAGGCCCAGCACGTACAGCGGCATGAAGGCCAGGTAGAAGCCGACGAACCAGAACCAGAACGAGCACTTGCCCCAGAACACGTCGAGCTTGTAACCGAAGGCTTTCGGGTACCAGTAGTTGATTGCAGCAAATACACCGAAGACCACGCCGCCGATAATCACGTTATGGAAGTGGGCGATCAGGAACAGGCTGTTGTGCAGCACGAAGTCCGCTGGTGGTACGGCCAGCAACACGCCGGTCATGCCGCCGATGGTGAAGGTGACCATGAAGCCGATCGTCCACAGCATAGGCAGTTCAAAGCGGATACGGCCGCGGTACATGGTAAACAACCAGTTGAAGATCTTCGCGCCCGTCGGGATCGAAATGATCATCGTCGTGATGCCGAAGAAGGAGTTGACGCTGGCGCCCGAACCCATGGTGAAGAAGTGATGCAGCCATACCAGGTACGACAGGATCATGATGACGCAGGTGGCGTACACCATCGAGGCGTAGCCGAACAGGCGCTTGCTGCTGAACGTGGCGACGACTTCCGAGAACACGCCGAACAGCGGCAGGATCAGGATGTAGACTTCCGGGTGACCCCAGATCCAGATCAGGTTGACGTACATCATGGCGTTGCCGCCCAGTTCCGTCGTGAAGAAGTTAAAGCCTGCAACGCGGTCCAGCGACAGCATGGCCAGCACGGCCGTCAGTACCGGGAAAGCGGCGACGATCAGGATGTTGGTGCACAGTGCGGTCCAGGTGAAGACGGGCATTTTCATCCAGGTCATGCCTGGCGCGCGCATCTTGACGATGGTGGCGATCAGGTTGACACCGGACAAGAGCGTCCCGACCCCGGCAATCTGCAAGGACCAGATGTAATAGTCTACCCCCACGTCCGGACTGCCGACGATGCCCGACAGCGGTGGATATGCCAGCCAGCCCGTGCGGGCGAATTCGCCAACGAACAGCGAAGCCATGACCAGGGCGGCGCCCATGGTGGTCATCCAGAAGCTGAAGTTGTTCAGGAAAGGGAAAGCCACGTCGCGCGCGCCGATTTGCAGCGGCACCACGTAGTTCATCAGACCCGTCACGAAAGGCATCGCGACGAAGAAGATCATGATCACGCCGTGGGCGGTGAAGATCTGGTCGTAGTGATGCGGTGGCAGGAAGCCGGCATTGTCGCCAAAGGCAACAGCCTGCTGGGTACGCATCATGAGCGCGTCGGCAAAGCCGCGCAGCAGCATGACGAGGCCCAGGATCATGTACATGATACCGATTTTTTTATGGTCGATACTGGTGATCCAGTCGCGCCACAGGGTACCCCAGACGCGGAAATACGTCAGTGCCGCAACGAGTGCGATACCGCCCAGGGCAACCATCGCAAAGGTCACCAGCAGGATAGGTTCGTGAAATGGAATTGCATCCCAAGTCAGACGGCCGAATATAAGCTTCGTCAGATCAATATGGTCTAGCATTGTTACTCTCAGAGAAAAAAGGGAGGCGCCAGGCAAGCGGCGCCAGTATCTGCAGCGCAATGCGCTGCGGGATTCATGCAGTCGTTACTTGGCTTGAACGCCCTTTTCAACTACTGCATCGCTAGCGACTACTGCCGTTACGGCCGCTACCGGGCTATTTGCCATCGTCAATTTGTATGGCTCGACCGGCGTCACGCACAGGGCGTCGGAAACGATGGTGCGGTTCAGAATTGCCTTGTACAGATCGCTAGGTACGGCGCTGTAGCGGCGAACCGGATCGCGTTCGCTAGGCTGGGCCAGCGACAGGTAGTCGTCGCGGTTCAGCGCGCCGCCACCGGCACGTGCCGATGCCACCCATTTGTCGAAGTCCGCATCATTCACGCCATGGAACTTGAAGCGCATGCCCGAGAAACCGGCACCGCTGTAGTTGGCGGAGAAGCCTTTATAGACACCAGGCTTGTTGATGACGGCATTCAACTGCGTTTCCATGCCCGGCATGGCGTAGATCTGACCTGCCAGTGCGGGGATGAAGAACGAGTTCATGACGGACGAGGCGGTGATCTTGAAGCGGATCGGACGATCGACGGGCGCGTACAGTTCATTCACGGAAGCGATGCCTTGCTCCGGGTAGATGAACAGCCATTTCCAGTCCAGGGCCACGACTTCGACGATCATCGGCTTGTGGCTGGCAGGAATGGGGCGGTTGGCGTCGATACGGCTCAATGGGCGGTATGGATCGAGGGTGTGGGTGCTGATCCAGGTCAGCAGGCCCAGCACGATAATGATCAACAGGGGCGCGCCCCAGATGATCAGCTCGAGGCGAGTCGAGTGGTCCCAGTCCGGCTCGTATTTGGCCGCGGTGTTGTTTTTTCTATAGCGCCATGCGAAAAGCAGGGTCAGGGCGATTACCGGAACGATAATCAACAGCATCAGCAATGTCGAGATGACAATCAGATTGCCTTGCTGAACTGCGATGTCACCAGACGCATTCAGTACCACCGTATTGCAACCAGCCAACAATGCGAGAGGTAAAAGAAGCAGTCCGCGACGAACTTTTAATGAAAACATACAGGAAAGTCCAGTACAGGGGATGAAGATATGGTACTGTATTCTCACTGGAGCGCGTTGGCAATTGGACGTTTTGTCCACCCCCTTGCTCGGATTTTCACTCGGTGGTTGCGGAGTTTTCCTACAGCTATCTATTGAATAGTCCTACTCCGGGCGTGAGACACCCGGGGTATGTTACGCGTTGGCCGAACTCGAAACTATATTGGAGACGATCATCATGTCCAGCACGCGCATACACAGCGGGGATGTACCCGCCGACTTTTCCCCCCACTCCCTGCGCGACGCACGCGGGGCCGGCACGGTCGAATCGCATATCGACCCCGGTGAGATCGCCGTCGGCGTGATCATCGGCCGCGCTTCCGAATACTTTGACTTCTTTGTCTACGCCATCGCCTCGGTGCTGGTGTTTCCACGCGTCTTCTTCCCGTTTGAAGAACGCCTGGAAGGTACCTTATATGCATTCCTGATCTTTTCGTTCGCCTTCATCGCCCGTCCGTTCGGCACCGTGATCTTCATGGAGATCCAGCGCCGCATGGGACGCAGTGCCAAGCTGACGTTCGCCCTCTTCCTGCTGGGCGTGTCGACGGCCGGCATCGCCTTCCTGCCGACGTATTCGCACCTGGGCTTTGCCGCCATCATCTGGCTGTCCGTGCTGCGCATCGGCCAGGGCGTGGCCCTGGGCGGCTCGTGGGATGGCTTGCCGTCGCTGCTGGCCCTGAACGCGCCGGAAAACAAGCGCGGCTGGTACGCCATGCTGGGCCAGCTGGGCGCACCGGTCGGTTTCCTGATCGCCGCCGGCCTGTTCTGGTTCATGCTGACCACCCTGACGGATGAGGACTTCCTCGACTGGGGCTGGCGCTATCCTTTCTATGTGGCCTTCGCCATCAACGTGGTAGCCCTGTTTGCCCGCCTGCGCCTGGTGTCGACGAATGAATATGCGCGCCTGCTCGACGAACGCGAACTGCAGCCCGTGAGCGTGTTTGAAATGAGCCGCGGCCAGGGCCGCAACGTGCTGATCGGCGCCCTCGCCGCACTGGCCAGCTACGCCCTGTTCCACCTCGTCACCGTGTTCCCGCTGTCGTGGATTTCCGTCTACCAGACCCGTTCCGCATCCGACTTCCTGCAAGTGCAGATGCTGGGCGCCGTGCTGGCCGCCATCGGCGTCGTGATTTCCGGCGTGCTGGCCGATAAAGTGGGCCGCCGCACCACCCTGGGCGTACTGGCCGTGCTGATCGCCATCTTCAGCGCCTTCGTGCCAACCCTGATGGGTGGCGGCAACTTTGGCCAGGACGTCTTCATCCTCGTCGGCTTCAGCCTGCTGGGCCTGTCCTACGGCCAGGCAGCCGGCGCCGTGACGGCCAACTTCCCTGCCCGCTTCCGCTACACGGGTGCGGCGTTGACGTCCGACCTGGCCTGGCTGGTCGGTGCCGGCTTCGCCCCGCTCGTGGCGTTGGGCCTGTCGGCCAACTTCGGCCTCGCCTACGTCAGTTTCTACCTGCTGTCAGGCGCCGTCGCCTCACTGGCCGCCCTGAGCCTGAACCGGGCGCTGGAAATTCGCGACTGACATATATACAGAGGCAATCCGGGTGGCGGCGCGCCGTCACCCGGAACACCCCACGAAACGCCGGCACCGTCCGGCGTTTTTTCGTAGGTCAGCTTAGCCCGCAGGGCGTAAGCCGACAGGCGCGCCACGAAGATTGTCAGATTACGCTGCGCTAATCTGACCTACGCAACTAAAACCCGGCCCGGCGCGCAGTTTGAAAAAACGCCGGCATCGTCCCGCGTTTTTTCGTAGGTCGGCTTAGCCCGCAGGGCGTAAGCCGACAAGCACGCCACGAAGATGGTCAGATTACGCTGCACTAATCTGACCTACGCAGCTAAACCCGATCCGGCTCACTGTATCGCCAGCTGCCGGCCGCCCGTGCCCTCCTTCTTCGGCAAGTCCAGCAGCAACACGCCATTTTCATAGCGGGCCTGCGCGCCGGCCTCGTCCACTTCTTGCGGCAGCACGAAGCTGCGGTATTGCTGGCCGTACTCGCGCTCGCTGCGCACGCTCTTGCCGCCGCTATCGCGGGTCACCCTTTCATCCTTGAGTTCAGCGCTGATGGAGACGCGGTTGCCGTCGATGGACACCTTGATATCGTCCTTGTTGACGCCTGGAATGTCCGCCTGCACCTGATACGCTTGTTCAGTTTCGGAAATGTCGACGCGCATGCGTGGCGAACCGCCATCGCGCAGGCGCAGGGCGGGCGCGAAAAAGTCGTGCATGAATTCTTCCATATCGCTGAACGGGTCGAAACGTGCCAGCGGGTTTTGCGGATCGCGACGGATCAAATGATTAGCCATGATGTCCTCCTGCATGGTCTGGTTTGCACACGGTGGCCAGCCGCATGGGCGCCACCACCTCCTGCATCTTAGGATGTCAACAACCAATCTCTTTGATCCGCCTCAATCGTGGCCAGCTTGATTTTCAAGCTACTTTCATCTGTGCGCTGGCGCGCTTTGCACTACCTTGCGCCTGCGGAAAATGCCCCAAGGCTGTTATGCTAACGCACGCTATGCTTGACCACCAGAAATCTTGCATTTCAATTAAAATTGATTTTTTCGCGACAGCCTTCCACGGACATAATGAATACCAAGACCCCGATCGACTCCTTCAGCTTTCGCCGCATCCTCGCCCGCAATGTGACCTTGCCGCTGGTCATCGGGGTCATCACGGCCCTCGTGTTTGTCGGCCTGATCGCCTACCTGCTCTCGGCCCTGCGCTCGGTCGAACATTCCGAACGGGTGATCGGCAATGCGAATGAAGTCATGAAGCTGTCGGTCGACCTGGAAACGGGCATGCGCGGCTATTTGCTGACGGGCGACGAAACGTTCCTGGCGCCGTACAAATCGGGCAAGGCGAAGATCGCCGTGGAAATGACCACCCTGCTGGATCTGGTGTCCGACAGCCCCATCCAGGTGGACCGCTTGCGCCGCATCCGCGCGCTGCAAGGCCAGTGGCTCGATTACGCGGAAGCCGTGATCGCCCAGCGCCGCAACAACCAGGAATTCCTCGCGCGCGTGCGCCAGGGCGAAGGCAAGCTGGAATTTGACGAAATCCGCCGCGAATTTCTCGCCTTCCTGTCCATGGAACAGCGCTTGCGCCAGGAACGGGCCGATACGGCCGAAAGCCGCACCATGCTGGCCGTCGTCGTGTTCCTCATCCTCAGTCTGGGCTTGTCGGGCTTGCTGGCCTACCTGGGACGGCGCGAACTGCTGCGCCTGTCCGACATCTACAACGATGCGCTGGAGCAGCGCGGCAAGGATAACGACGTGTTGCAGGAGCAAGCCTGGCTGCGCACGGGGCAGACGGAGCTGGCGGCCCACACGAGCGGCCAACTGGGCTTGCCGCAACTGGGACGCCACGTGCTCGATTTCCTGGCCCACCGCCTCGACGTGGCCATCGCCACCCTCTACGTCATCGACGAGGATGGCAGCCTGCGCCGCACGGCCGTGTACGGTTTCAACGATCAGGGTGTGAAGGACAAGCAAGTCTTCAAGCTGGGCGAAGGCCTGGTGGGCGAGACGGCGCGCGAAAAGCGCCTCAAGCATGTGCAGCAAGTGCCCGACAATTACCTGACCGTGACGTCAAGCCTGGGCCGCGGTACGCCGCTGGAACTGGTCTTGACTCCAGTCAACAACGAAGGCGTCGTCAACGGCGTCATCGAGCTGGGCTTTACGCATCCCGTCAGCGCCCGCGCCAAGGAATGGCTGAACCTGATTGCCGCGAATGTCGGCACCTCGCTGGAAGCGGCCCTGTACCGCCAGCGCCTGCAAAACGTGCTGGAAGAAACCCAGCAACTGAATGAAGAGCTGGAAGTGCAGCAGGAAGAACTGCGCACGGCCAACGAAGAGCTGGGCGAACAGTCGCGCGTGCTGGAACAGTCGCAGGCGCACCTGGAAGAGCAAAAGGCGGCGCTGGAGCAGTCGAACGAGCAACTGGCCGTGCAGGCGCTGTCGCTGGACCAGAAAAACATGGCCATCGGCGAGGCGCACGCCCAGCTGGAAGCGCGCGCGGAAGAACTGCAGCGGGCCAGCCGCTACAAATCCGAATTCCTGGCGAACATGTCGCATGAGCTGCGCACACCGCTGAACAGCTCGCTGATCCTGTCCAAGCTGCTGTCGGACAATACCAGTGGCAACCTGACGCCGGAACAAGTGACGTTCGCGCAAACCATTTATTCAGCCGGCAACGATTTACTTACCCTCATCAACGATATCCTCGACATTTCCAAGGTCGAGGCAGGCAAGCTGGAATTGACGCCGGAAGCCGTGCCCTTCAACGAGCTGCTCAGCAGCATGAAGATGCTGTTCGGCGCCCAGGCGCAGCAAAAGAAACTGGTGTTTGACGTCAAGGTGGCGCCGGACGTCCCGCCGTCCTTCGTCAGCGACCGCCAGCGCCTCGAGCAAATCCTGAAAAACCTGCTGTCGAACGCCATCAAGTTCACGGATGCGGGCACGGTGTCCCTGCACGTGAGCACGGATGCGGCCGGCCAGGTGCGCTTCCAGGTGCAGGATACCGGCATCGGCATCGCCGGCGACCAGCAGCACAAGATTTTCGACGCCTTCCACCAGGCCGACGGCACCACCAGCCGCCGCTATGGCGGCACGGGCCTGGGCCTGTCGATTTCGCGCGACCTGGCCGCCTTGCTGGGCGGCAGCATCGAACTGGCCAGCACACCCGGCCAGGGCAGCACGTTTACCCTGGTGCTGCCGGCCGTCATGCCGGAACGCGCGGTGGAAGCGGCGTCGACGCCGACGCCCACCGCCGCGCCGCAAGCGCCCGCCGCGGCCGCCGCACCCAAGGCGGCGCCCGCCGCCAAGCCCGTGCCGCTACCCACCTTCGAGGATGACAGGAATAGCGTGCCGGCCGCCAAAACGGGCCAGCGTTCCGTGCTGGTGATCGAGGATGAGCCGTCGTTTGCCGGCATCCTGTTCGACCTCGCGCATGAAATGCAATACCGCTGCCTGGTGGCGCACGGCGCCGACGAAGGCTTGCGCCTGGCCGAGGAATTCCTGCCCGACGCCATCTTGCTCGACATGGGCTTGCCGGACCGTCCGGGCTTGCTGGTCTTGCAGCAATTGAAGGAAAACCCGCTGACGCGCCACATTCCCGTGCACATCGTGTCCGGCAACGACCAGATCCAGGAAGCCATGCAGCTGGGCGCCATCGGCTACGCCACCAAGCCGCGCACGCGCGAACAGCTGAAGGAAGTGTTCCGCAAGCTCGAATCGAAGTTTACGCAAAAAATGAAGCGCATCCTGCTGGTCGAGGACGACGAACGCCAGCGAGAAAGCGTGGTTCACCTGATCAGCGACGACGACGTGGAAATCACGGCCGTGGCGCTGGGCGAGCAGGCGCTGGAATTGCTGAAAACACAGATTTTCGACTGCATGATCATCGACTTGAAGCTGCCCGACATCCAGGGCAACGAATTGCTCGAACGCATGGAACATGAAGAGCTGTGCTCGTTCCCGCCCGTCATCGTCTACACGGGCCGCAACCTGAGCCGCGAGGAAGAAGCGGACCTGATGAAATACTCGCGCTCCATCATCATCAAGGGCGCCCGTTCGCCCGAGCGCCTGCTCGACGAAGTCACCCTCTTCCTGCACAAGGTGGAGTCCGAACTGTCGAGCGAGCGCCAGGGCATGCTGCAGCAGGTGCGCAGCCGCGAACGCGTATTTGAAGGGCGCAAGATTTTGCTGGTGGACGACGACGTGCGCAATATCTTTGCCCTGACGAATGCGCTGGAACAGCGAGGCGTGGTGGTGGAAATCGGCCGCAACGGCTTCGAAGCCATCAGCAAGCTCAACAGCGTGGACGATATCGACCTGGTGTTGATGGATGTCATGATGCCGGGCATGGATGGGCTGGAAGCGACGCGCTTGATACGCGCCGATGGCCGCTACAACAAGCTGCCCATCATCGCCATCACGGCCAAGGCCATGAAGAATGACCAGGAAGAATGCCTGCAGGCGGGCGCATCCGATTACCTGGCCAAGCCGATCGACCTCGACCGCTTGTATTCGCTGTTGCGCGTGTGGATGCCGAAGATGGAACGCATCTGATGTCTCTGCGCACCACGGACGCGCAACTGCACGCGCTGATGGAAGCGATCTATCAGCGCTACAGCTATGATTTTCGCGATTACTCCTTACCCTCGCAGCGGCGCCGCCTGAGTCAGGCGCTCGAACGCTTGCACTGCGCCGACGTGCCCGCCTTGCAGCAACTGGTGCTGGACGACGCGGCCGCCTTTGGCAAGCTGCTGCAGATTTTGACCGTGCCCGTCACGCAAATGTTCCGCGACCCGGCTTTTTTCCTCGCCTTGCGCGAACAGGTCGTGCCCGTGCTGAAAACCTACCCGTCGCCGACCATCTGGGTGGCCGGCTGCTGCACGGGCGAAGAGGCGCTGTCGCTGGCCATCGTGCTGCACGAGGAAGGCTTGCTCGAACGCAGCACGATTTACGCCACCGACATCAATCCGCAAGCGCTGGCCACGGCCGCGCGCGGCGTGTATCCGCTGCACCGGCTCGATGAGTACGGCGCCAACTACTTGGCCGCAGGCGGCCTGGGCCAGCTGGCCGATTACTACACGGTCGAACATGCCACTGCGCGTTTCCAGCAGCGCCTGCTCGACAGTATCAACTTTACCGACCACAGCCTGTCCACGGACAGCGTGTTTATTGAAACGCAATTGATTTTGTGCCGTAACGTGCTGATTTACTTCAACAAAACCTTGCAGGAGCGGGCCCTGGGCCTGTTCCACGACTCGCTGTGCCACCGGGGTTTCCTGGGCCTGGGCAGCAAGGAAAGCACGCATTTCACCCGCTTTGCCGCCGACTTCGAGCCATTGCCGGGTCCCGAAAAGCTCTACCGCAAGCGTGCGCCCTCGCACGCCGCTTCCCACTACGCTGGACGGCAAAGCCATGCCAGGAATGAAACATGATGAATGAAACAAGTACCAAACTGCTGATCGTCGACGACTTGCCGGAAAACCTGCGCGCACTCAATGCGCTGATCCGCGAGAGCGACCGCAGCGTCTACCAGGCATCCTCGGGCGAAGAAGCGCTGGCCCTGCTGCTGGAACACGATTTCGCGCTGGCCATCCTCGACGTGCAAATGCCGGAAATGGATGGTTTTGAATTGGCGCAATTGATGCGCGGCACGGAAAAGACGCGCCACATCCCCATCGTCTTCGTCACGGCGGCCGGCAAGGAAATGAATTTCGCCTTCCAGGGCTATGAAAGCGGCGCCGTCGACTTCCTGCACAAGCCGCTCGACATCAATGCCGTGCAAAGCAAGGTCAACGTCTTCGTGGCCCTGCACCAGCAGCGCAGCGAAACGCGGCGCCAGGTGCAGGCGCTCGAGCACAGCCGCCAGCAGCAGGAAGCGCTGCTGAAAGAATTGCGCGCCACGCAGGCGGAACTGCAGCGCTCGCTGCGCCTGCGCGACGAATTCATGTCCATGGTGGCGCACGAACTGCGCACGCCCCTGAACACGCTGTTTTTGGAAACGCAGATGCGCACCGTCAACCTGGAACGGGGCAACCTGGCCGCTTTCGAGCCGGACAAGCTGGGCAAGATGGTGGCGCGCGACGGGCGGCAAATCCGCAGCATGGTGCGCCTGATCGACGACATGCTCGACGTCTCGCGCATCACCAGCGGCAAGCTGTCGATCCGCCGCGAAGCCGTCGACCTGACCTGCCTCGTGCGCCGCGTGGCGGACGACCTGGCGCCATATGCGGCCACGACGGGCAGCGTGCTGGAAGTGATGGCCTTCGAGCCCATCCACGGTTACTGGGATGCCTTCCGCGTCGAGCAGATCGTCGTCAACCTGATCAGCAATGCCGTGCGCTACGGCCAAGGCCAGCCCGTGGAAATCAGCCTGGCGCACACGCAAAACAGCGCCGTCATCGAAGTGCGCGACCATGGCATCGGCATCAATGCGCGCGACCAGGAACGCATTTTCGACGCCTTCGAGCGCGTCATCCACCAGGACCGCACGGGCGGCCTGGGTCTGGGCCTGTTCATCACCAAGCAGCTGGTCGATGCGCACGGCGGCGCCATCACCCTGCAAAGCCAGCCCGGCAATGGCGCCCTGTTCAGCGTCACTCTGCCGCTGGCCGGCAGCTGAGGCCCCCATGAGCAGCACTCCCGCCCCCCGCAGCCAGGCCGGCGCCAGCGGCGTCGCCTTTTTGCTGCAACTGGAACGCCGGCTGCGCCTGCTGCAAGACACGGGCGAGATCCTGTCCCTGTCGGCGCAGTTGCTGGGCCAGCGCCTGGGCGCCCAGCAAGTGGCCTGTTTCGATATCGACCAGACCCTGCAGTGCCCCACCCTGCAGCATGCGTGGAGCGATGGCCTGGCGCCGGGCGCCGCTGGCGAGTATTTCCTCGGCGATTACGCGGCAGGCCTGGCCGATGCGCTTGCCGCCGGCCAGGCGCTGGCCGTCAGCGATGTGGCCAGCGACCCGCGCACGGCCATACCCGCCGCGCTGGCCACGTTCGCGCGCCTGGGCATCCGCGCCTTCCTGAACATTCCCATTGCCAAGGATGGTCAGCTGGCGGCCCTGTTCGTCGTGCACAGCCGCGCTGCGCGCCTGTGGCATGCGGACGAGATCGAACTGGCCGTGCAAGTGTCGGAACGGGTCTGGTCGACCATTTTGCGGGCGCGGGCGGAAGCGCGTTTGCGCACCCTGACTGCCAGCATGGAAATGCAAGTAGCCGAGCGCACGCGCGAATTCGGCCGTACCTGGAACGTCAGCCCCGATCTGCTGGGCGTGCTTAACCTCGACGGCTATTTCGAACACTCGAATCCCGCCTGGCAAGCCACCCTGGGCTGGTCGGCCGAGGAAATCCGCACGACGAAATTTTTTGAACTGATCCACCCGGACGACTTGCCGCGCACCTATGCGGCCTGGGATGCGGCCAACCAGGGCCAGCCGGCGCTGCGCTTCGAAAACCGCTACCGCCACAAGCTGGGCGGCTGGCACTGGCTGTCGTGGGTGGCCGTGCCCGAGGGCGAGAAGGTGTATTGCAGCGCGCGCGACATCACCGTGGAAAAGAAACTGGAAGCGGACTTGGCCGCGCGCAACAGCGAACGCGAGCGGCTATGGCGCAGCGCGCAAGACCTGATGGTGGCCATCGATGCCGATGGCTGCTTTGCCGCCGTCAACCCGGCCGCCGGCGCCATCCTGGGCTGGCTGCCCGAAGAAATGCTGGGCCGCAGCATCTTCGACTTCGTGCTGCCCGACGATGCCGCCGCCACGCGCCAGGCCTTGCTGCAAGTCGGCAAGGAATCCATGCCCAGCTTTGAGAACCGCTACCGGCACCGCGGTGGCGGCCACCGCTGGCTGTCGTGGGTGGCGGCGCCCGAAGGCGACCTGATCTTCGCCACCGGACGCCACGTCACGGTGGAAAAAGAGGCGCAAAACACTTTGCGCAGCATGCAGGAATCGTTGCGCCACAGCGAGATGGCCCTGCTGCAATCGCAAAAGCTCGAAGCGCTGGGCAAGCTGACGGGCGGCGTGGCCCATGATTTCAATAACGTGCTGCAAATCATCTCCGGCAATCTGCAATTGCTGCAGCTGGGCCTGGCCGACGACCCGCTGGCCGCCAAGCGCATCGCCAGCGCCTCGGCCGCCGTGGAACGGGGCGCCAAGCTGTCGGCCCAGCTGCTGGCGTTTGCGCGGCGCCAGCCCTTGAAGCCGCTGGTGACCGACCTGGCGCAACTGCTGCGCGCGACGGAAGAACTGCTGCGGCGCGCCACGGGCGAAAGCATCGAGACGCGGCTGCTGCTGGCCGACGACTGCTGGCGCGCCCTGGTCGACCCGCACCAGCTGGAAAACGTCATCCTCAACCTGGCCATCAACGCGCGCGACGCCATGGCTGGCCAGGGCCAGCTGACCATCGAACTCAGTAACAGCGTGCTGGGCAGCGACTACACGGCCCGCCATGCGGACGTGGCGCCCGGCGACTACGTGCAACTGGCCGTCTCGGACACGGGTACGGGCATTCCCGCCGAGCTGCTGGACAAGATTTTCGAACCGTTCTTCACGACAAAAAAGGAAGGCGAAGGCACGGGGCTGGGTTTGAGCATGGCCTACGGTTTCCTGCGCCAGAGCGGTGGCCACCTGACGGTGGACAGTTTGCCGGGCCATGGCAGCACCTTCCGCATCTACCTGCCACGCTCGCTTGAAGCGGAAACGGAACTGCCGCTGCAACTGGGCGGCCCGGTGCTGGGAGGCAAGGAAACCATTCTCGTCGTGGAAGACGACGTGCAGGTGCAGACGACGGTGGTGGACATGCTGCGCGGCTTGGGATACGTCGTGCTGCGCGCCAGCGATGGCGAAAGCGCGCTGGCCATCATCGGCAGCGGCGTCCCCATCGACCTGCTGTTTACGGATGTGGTGATGCCAGGCAAAGTACCCAGCACGGCGCTGGCGCGCCAGGCCCGCGTGCTGCTGCCGCAGCTGGCCGTGTTGTTTACCTCGGGCTACACGCAGGACGCCATGATGCAGGGCGGCCGCCTGGAGCCGGGCGTGGAATTGTTGAGCAAACCCTACCGCCGCGAAGACCTGGCGCGGCGCATCCGCCACTTGCTGGCGAACGGCCGCCACGTGACTGCCCTGCACCAGTACCGCGCGCAGCTGGCGCCGCAGCAGCCTGTGCCATCGCTGCCGGGTGTGCGTCGCATCCTGCTGGTGGAAGACAATGCGGACGCGCGCGCCATGACGAGCGAGCTGCTGGCCATGCTGGGACACACGGTACTGGCCGTGGGCACGGCCGAGGAAGCCTTGCCCCTGCTGGGCACGCCGGGACTGGAGCTGCTGCTGACAGACATCAGCCTGCCGCGGATGTCGGGCGCCGAGCTGGCCGAAGTCGCGGCGCGCGACTATCCGCAGCTGGAAGTGGTGTTTTCCACGGGCCACGCGCCGGCCAATTCCGGCGTGCTGGACCCGCAGGCGCGCTTCCTGGTGAAACCATTTACCGTCGAGCAACTGCAGCAAGCCTTGCTGCCGCCAAGCTTGGGTGCCTAGTAGACGTCGAGCCGGCGCGCCTTCAGTGCGCCGGCCAGCTCTTCCAGGCCAAACGGCTTGCGCAGGAAGCGCGCGCTGGCGTCCTGCATCAGGCTGGCGCCCCAGTCATGCCCGGAAGCAAACACCACCTCCAGCTGCGGCCAGTGCGCGCGCGCATGGCGCGCCAGTTCCAGGCCGGACATGGTGGGCAGGCTGATGTCCGTCACCAGCACGTCCAGGCCCGGCATGGCCAACAGGGGCAAGGCTTCTTCGGCGCTGGCCACGCCGTGCACGGTGTGCCCCAGCATATTGAGCATCTCGGTCGTCATTTCGCGCGCATCGTCATTGTCTTCCACCAGCAGGATGCGCCGCCCGGACGGGTCGGGTGCGCCCACCAGGCGGCGGTCGGCCAGCACATGGCGGATGCGCCGCGCCAGGTCTTCGCGCTGGTACGGTTTGCTCAACAATTCAACGCCCGGATCGAGCCGCCCGCCCTGCATGATGGCGTTGTGCGTATAGCCCGAGGTAAACAATACGGCCAGTTCCGGCAGCAGCAGCCTGGCCTGCTGCGCCAGTTCCTTGCTGCTGACGGGCCCAGGCATGACCACGTCCGTGAACAGCAAATCGATGGCCACGCCTGTGCCCAGCAGGGCCAGGGCCGAGGTGCCATCGTCCGCATGCAGCACGTCGTAGCCGAGGCCACGCAGCATGTCGACCACCGTATGTTGAACTGGAGCATCATCTTCCACCACGAGGATGGTCTCGCTGCCGCCCAGCACGGGGCCCGTCAGTCCCGGTGGCGGTTCGGCCAGCTTTTCCAGCGAACGGGGCAAGTAGATCTTGAACGTCGTGCCGGCGCCCGGCGCGCTATGCACCTTGATGTGGCCCGCGCTCTGGCGGATGAAGCCGTAAGCCATGGACAGGCCCAGTCCCGTGCCCTCGCCTTCGCGCTTGGTGGTGAAAAACGGCTCGAAAATCTGGTCGATCACGTCGCGCTCCATGCCATGGCCCGTGTCGGTGATGGTCAGCAGCACGTATTGCCCTTCCAGCACGTCCGCATGCCGGCTGGCGTAGTCCGCATCGAGCGTGACGTTGCTCAAGGTGAACGTGAGGCGCCCGCCCTTGTCCATCGCGTCGCGCGCATTGATGGCCATGTTCAGCAGCACGTTTTCCATCTGGTTCGGGTCGACCAGGGTATGCCACAAGCCGTCGCTGATGAAGGTTTCCTCGGCAATCGCTTCGCCCAGGGCGCGGCGGATCAGCTCATGCATGCGGCGCAGCAAACGGCCCAGGTCCGTCACCAGCGGCCGCAAAGGTTGACGCCGGGCAAAGGCCAGCAGTTGCGACGACAGCTTGGCGCCCCGTTCGACGGCCGAGGCCGCCGAAGCGAGGCGCCTGGCCGCCTGCGGATTGTCGGCCACGGTCAGCTTCAGCAACTGCAAATTGCCCGAGATAATTTGCAGCACGTTGTTGAAATCGTGGGCCACTCCGCCCGTCAGCTTGCCGATCGATTCCAGCTTTTGCGCCTGCAATAAAGCTTGCTCGCTGCGCACCAGCGCCAGCCGCGCCTCTTTTTCATCGGTGACGTCGCGGCCGATGGCGTGGATCAGCTTTTGCGCCGGCACGGCCGTCCAGGAAATCCAGCGGTAGCCGCCATCGCGGCGCCGGTAGCGGTTTTCCATGCGCAAGGTCGGTGCGCCATGAGCCAGGCGCGACAAATCCTTCAAGGCCGCCATGCGGTCGTCGGGATGCACGAGGCTGATGAAGTCCATGCCCAGCGATTCGATTTCCGGCCGCTCGAGGATCTGGCTCCAGGCGGGATTGACGGCGATGATCATGCCGGCCAGGTCGGCCACCAGCATGATGTCGGTCGACAAGCGCCACATGCGGTCGCGGTCGGCCGTGCGGTTGGCCATTTCCACTTCCAGCGAGGAATTCAGGTAAGCCATCTTTTCCAGCACGTTCTTTTGTTCCTGCACGTCCGTATTCGTGCCCACCCAGCGCAGCACCGTGCCCGCCTCGTCGAACAGCGGCAAGGCGCGCGCCAGGAACCAGCGGTAGGCGCCATCGCTGGCACGGCGCATGCGGAATTCGTGCTCGTAGGCGCTGGCGGTGGTAACGGCCCGTTCCCAGCTTTTTTGCGTGGCCTGCACGTCGTCCGGATGCACGCAGTGGCGAAAACCGCTGGTGATCAGCGACTTCAGCGATTGCCCCGTGTAGTCGCAGACTTGCTCGTTGACCCAGTAGGTGGCGCCGCTGCCATGCGCCAGCCAGGCCTGGTTCGGCATGGTGGAAGCGAGCGAACGGAACTGCGCCTCGCTGTCGAGCAAGGCATTGCGCGCCTGCCAATGCTCGTCGATATCCTCGCACGAGCCATACCATTTCACGGGCTGGCCGCGCTCGTCCTGCCGGCAATACGCGCGCGAATGCACCCAGCGGTACTGGCCGTCCTGCCGGCGCACGCGCATTTCCTGGTCGAAAGGCTGACCGCTGCCCACCGCTTCACTCCAGGCCGCCAGGGAATGGGGCACGTCCTCGGGGTGGATGGCGTCCAGCCAGCTGGTGCCCAGGCCGATGCCGCCCGTCCATTCGCGCCAGCGCTGCGCCACATAATCGAGCTTGCCGTCGACGTCGGCCGTCCACAGCACTTGCGTGTTCAGTTCTATGGCGTAATGAAAATGTTCGCGGCTGTCGTGCAGCGCCTGTTCCAGCTGGCCCCGCTCGATCACATGCGCGGCCACGCGCGCGGCCAGCGCCAGCAATTCGATCTCGGGTTGCGTGGGATGGCATGGCGCGGGGAAAAACAGACCCAGCACGCCCAGGATATGTCCCTTGGCGCCGAAGACGGGGGCGACCCAGCAAGCCCGGTAGCCGTGCAGCATGGCTTCCTTGCGTCCCGCGCTCCAGTGCACGTCGCGCGTGATGTCGCCGCAATACACGGGCGCGCCGGAAAAGGCGGCCGTGCCGAACGGAGATGGCTGCTCGCCGCCGTGGCGCAGTGCCAGGCACAGGTCTTGCGGCAGGCTGGGCGCGGACAAGCCGCAAAAGCGGTCGGCCTCGTCGATCAGCACGAGGCAGGCATGCGCGCCGCCCTCGGCCAGGTCTTGCAGCGCCAGCAACAGGTGTTCCAGTGCATGGGCCAGGTCGGCGCCGGCCGCGATGCTGCCCAGCGCACTATGCTCGGCGTCCAGCAAGGAAAGAATGTTGTTTGCGTGCACCGTGTCGATAAGGGGAAAACTGATGCCCGGAATATACCATGGGGCACCCCTCTTGCAGGAGGAAAACAGCGCACTGCTTGATCTCTGCGACCCTGCGGCCCTATGCTAAAGTGTTGCTCTCTTCTCAAGCGAATTCCAGCATGCCTACTTCCTTGCCATCCTCCCTGATCGCCACCGCCCTGCTCGCCTCGGCCCACGGCGCCGTCGCCGCCCCCATGAGCCTGGACGACTACCTGGCCCTGAACGGCCCGCCACCCACGGCGCAGATCGCGTATGGCGCCGCGCCATCGCAGTACGCGCAGCTGTTCCGGCCCGAAGGCAGCGGGCCGTTCCCCGTCGTCGTGCTCGTGCATGGCGGCTGCTGGACGGTGGCCTTCGGCGGCATCAAGCAGATGCGCAACGTGGCCGGCGCCCTCGTGGCGCAAGGCATCGCCGTGTGGAATGTGGAGTACCGGCGCGTGGACGAACCGGGCGGCGGCTATCCGGGCACCTACGAAGACATGCACGCGGCGCTCGACAGCCTGCAGCAGCACGCGCCCCAGTACCAGCTGGACGTGAACCGCATCGTCGCCATGGGTCACTCGGCCGGCGGCCAGCTGGTGCAATGGATCGCCGGCCGGGAAAAACTGCCAAAGACCAGCCCCCTCTACCGCGACAAGTTCCTGCCAGCGAAAAACATCGTCAGCCTGGGCGGCCTGGCCGACCTGCGCCATGAGAAAGACTTGATCAAGACCAGCTGCGAGCGCGACATCGCCCAGCTGGCAGGCAGCGCCAGCACCGACCGCCCCGACATCTACAGCGACACCAACGCCGCCGACCTGATCCCCAACGGCAGCCGCACCGTGCTGATCACAGGCGAGCTCGACACCATCTCCCCACCCCGCGTGGCGCACGATTACGCAGCGAAAGCTGTGAAGGCCGGTGACCATGCGGAAGTACTGATTTTGCCGGGGGCCAGTCACTATGACGAGATTGCGGCAACGTCGAATGCGTGGGGGATGATTTTGCCGGTGGTGCGGGGGATGTTGGGGATGGAGGGAGGAAAGGTGCTGTAAACCGGCAACGTTTGCTTTGAAGCTCATTCAGCATAGGTTGTCGGGTGCGTTAAAGTCTGACGAGAACGCTCGTAATTGACATAAAGCGAATATTTCCAGATTGATAGATTTTCCAATAACAATTAAGCCTTACAATCGTTGACAGTACGAATCAAATAGTGATTCGAAGAAGTGCTGATAACAATTTGGAGGGGAAATGCGTCTATCTGAAGTCGTTATAAACAATTTTTGCTCATGCGAGGCTGTAACAGTGCCTATGGGCAACTTCAATCCTATCGTTGGCTACAGCAACTCTGGAAAGTCAAATATTCTCCGGGCCATTAGTTGGCTACTTAGGAAAAGCGTTTTGCAAGCCCACGTATTTCATGATACGACCGTTGCCGTGACAGTAGAGGGGATCATAGAAAATGTAAATCTTCAACTCCTCCCCGCAAATCAACAACAGGCTGTAGCTCGTTTCGTACATGGCGCCGCACTTAAATTTCGACGTCGACAGGACGTACCAAACTGTACAGCTGCACAGCTGAAAATCGATGTGTACGATTATCAAACTAATGCGTGGGTAGACAACCCAGCGGGATTAGATAACGCTCTCGCAGTATTGTTTCCCGAACCCTTACATATTGAGGCCATGGAGGACGCTGGCGAAGATGTCGGGAAGTTCGGAGCAAAAAATACAATTGGCCTTTTGCTGAAGCAAGTATTGGGACGAATTAATGCGAATAATGCTGCCGCAGTCACTGCAATGCAAGTCGCCCTTGGAGCTGTCTCGGGTCACCTCAATGGGCAAAACAGGATGGCGGAGCTCGGTGCCTTCGAATTGGACGCGACAGCAGCAATTGCATCTTTCTTCCCTGGTCTGACCTTGCATCTAAATTTCGCGACACCTCAAATAGAAGACCTATTCAAATCGTCAACGGTCACTCTTTCTGACATGGCGGGTTGCCCACGACCATTTACATCTTTCGGACATGGAACTCAACGCAGTACTCATATGGCTCTCATCAAGCTCCTTGCTGACTTGACTACCGCGGCTGGCAACCCTGGGGGCACTGTAGTTCTACTGATTGATGAGCCTGAACTTTATCTGCATCCACAAGCAATAGAATTGTTAAGGGAGTCGCTTCTCCAACTCTCAAATCAAAACTTCCAAATTATCTTCTCAACGCATTCGCCCCTGTTGATAGGAAGAGCTCAGGCGCTCCAAACATTGATGATTTACAAGGACGCGGCAAACAAAACTGTCGCTCGCCAGAAGCTCAGCTCAGCAGCTACTGCGTTCGCTGCAAATCAACATCACGCGGAGGCAGTTTTTTCAATACAAACTGCAACTCACGTGTTGTTTTCCGACAGGGTGTTGCTAGTTGAAGGCAAAACTGAGCTAATGCTCCTACCGCAGATTTATCAGACGTCGCGCGGGCATTCCTACGCACATGATAAAGGCTGCATCGTCTCAGGCTCAAGTAGTTCTACGTTGCTGCCGATGATGCAAATTCTCCGGGCGGTAGGATTCTTTCCGAAGGCGCTCGCAGACTTAGATTTCGTCTTCAAGGTTGCTCCTAGCTTCGGATTAGTCGACCCGGTGAGTCAGCCCTTTATTGCTTGCATAAATTGGTTCGCAGTAAATTGCCCCGGCCTTGGGATTTATCTAGATGCTAGTGGTCTTCCGACAAGAAAGGGGCCAAACGGGGTCGGGATGTCAAGCCATTCGCCTGCAGAAGCCTTCGAGTTACTTGCTGTTGGCATGCCGAATGAAATCGACCAGCTTGTTCAAACGCTTCGGACGCAAGATATTTGGGTCTGGCCTGGCGGTGCGATTGAAGCGCACCTTGGCATAGGAAAGAGTGATACAGACCGAGTGAACTTTCTGAACGCGGCTCTACATTCCGGCAATCTGAACCACGCGCAAAGACCACAGGATATACACGACCTAGTGCAATGGATGTAATAGTTTAGCGTTTTTTATACGCGCCATTCGATCTGCGAACGACTGCCTACGGTGCGCAAGCAGGCGTCACTCAAACGCGAACTGACAACGATAAGCAGAAAACGCCCGCGTCTCCAACAAAGGCTCCCCGGGCCCAGCGGACCTGAAAAATGGCCAGGGCAAGGCGCGCGGGCGAAGACAGTACGAATGTACGGCGAGCCCAAGCAACGCAGCCATGGACATTTTCTCAGGCCCGCGGCTCTGGCCCGCCATTCAATAAAAACTCACTGAACACGCGCCAGGTACTGGGCTAGCTGGGCGAAGGTCGCCTTGAACCCCTGCGTCATCGACTCATGCCCCTCCACAAAAGTCTGATGCTGCTCATCCGTCGCCTTGTGCGGCGTTGACCGCAAGGTCATCGTCGTCTTGCCATTCTCTTCGCTAAGCGTCATGACATTGAACGATTCCAGCGGCCAAGTGGCGCTGACGGGGTGCTGCACGGCATTGCCCTGCTTGTCGGCAAACGACAAGATGGAAACGATACGTTCAGGCGCTTCGATAGCCTGGTAGGTGAACTTGCCCCACATCTCATAGCCATTGTCGGCGCGCATGCCGTAATGGAAGACTCCGCCCGGCTTGAGGTCCAGCGCCAGCACGCTCAATTCGAAGCCGACGGGCCCCCACCACTGGGCCAGGCGCTCCGGCTCGACCCACGAGCGGAACACGAGTTCGCGCGGCGCGTCGAAAGTCTGCGTGATGACAAAGTCGCTGCTGTCGCGGTGCTGTCCTTCCTGCTTCTGTTCTGCGGTGGTCATGCTTTCTCCTATGTTGGTGAACTGATAGTTAATGTAGCAGTGACGCCGAAAATGGGAAAGGCCTGCACGCCATCTTGAGCGTAGGTCGGGTTAGCGCGCAGCGCGTAAGCCGACACCATCAACGGACCAGGCCAACAATGGTGTCGGATTACGGCCCGGAGGGCCTAATCCGACCTACCCGACCTACTTGGCTTTGCCAGCAGATGCCACCTGGTCGAGGATATGCTTCGGCACGGCCGCATAGTGCTTGAATTCCATCGTATAGGTGGCGCGGCCCTGCGTCAGCGACCGCAAGGTGGTGGAGTAACCAAACATTTCCGCCAGCGGCACGAGGGCCTTGACGATGCGTCCCGCGCCGCCGGGGATGTCGTCGACGCCTTGCACCATGCCGCGGCGGGCCGTCAGGTCGCCCATGACGTTGCCCATGAACTCTTCCGGCGTTTCCGCTTCCACCTGCATCATCGGTTCCAGCAGCACGGGCGACGCTTTGCGCATGCCATCCTTGAAGGCGATGGAGCCGGCCATGCGGAACGCGTTTTCGTTCGAATCGACGTCGTGGTAGGAACCGAACGTCAAGGTGGCCTTCACGTCGACGACAGGGTAGCCGGCCAGCACGCCCGCCTTCAATGTTTCGATGATGCCCTTGTCGACGGCCGGAATGAATTCGCGCGGCACCACGCCCCCCTTGATGGCGTCGACGAACTGGTAGCCTGTGCCTGGCGGCAAGGGTTCGAGTTTGAGCACCACGTGGCCGTACTGGCCCCGTCCGCCCGATTGCTTGACGAACTTGCCCTCCACGTCTTCCACCGCGCGCGTGATGGTTTCGCGGTACGCCACCTGCGGCTTGCCAACATTGGCTTCCACGCCGAATTCGCGCCGCATGCGGTCGACCAGGATTTCCAGATGCAGCTCGCCCATGCCGGACATGATGGTCTGGCCCGATTCCTCGTCCGTATGCACCCTGAACGACGGGTCTTCCTGCGCCAGGCGGTTCAGGGCGATGCCCATCTTTTCCTGGTCAGGCTTGGTCTTGGGTTCGACCGCCTGGGAGATCACAGGTTCCGGAAAAATCATCTTTTCCAGCACGATGATGTGATCGATGGCGCACAGTGTGTCGCCCGTGGTCACGGCTTTCAGGCCCACGGCGGCGGCGATGTCGCCCGCATACACTTCCTTGATTTCCTTGCGCTCGTTCGCATGCATCTGCAGGATGCGCCCCAGCCGTTCGCGCGCGCTCTTGGTCGGGTTGTAGACCATGTCGCCCGAATTGACCACGCCCGAATACACGCGGAAGAAGGTCAGCTGCCCCACGAACGGATCCGTCATGATCTTGAAAGCCAGGGCGGCAAAATGCTCGTCGTCCGTCGGATGGCGCTCCACTTCGTTGTCATGCTCGTCATGGCCCATGATGGGCGGCACTTCCATCGGTGACGGCAGGTATTCGATGACGGCGTCGAGCATCGCCTGCACGCCCTTGTTCTTGAAGGCGCTGCCGCACAGCATGGGCACGATTTCATTGCGGATGGTGCGCGCGCGCAAGGCCTGCTTGAGCTCCGCTTCCGTAAACGTGTCGCCATTCAGGTAGCGTTCCGTCATGTCCAGCGTGGCTTCGGCCGCGTGCTCGACCATGTGATCATGCCACTGCTGCGCCTGCGCCTGTAGTTCGGCGGGAATCTCGCCATAGCTGAACTGCACACCCTGGCTGGCATCGTCCCAGGTGATGGCGCGCATTTTCAACAGGTCGATCACGCCCGTGAAATGCTCTTCGGCGCCGATGGGCAGCTGGATCGGCACGGCCACGCCCTTCAGGCGGTCGGTGATCTGCTGGCGCACACGCAAGAAATCCGCTCCCACCCGGTCCATCTTGTTGATGAAGGCGATGCGCGGCACATGGTATTTATTGGCTTGACGCCAGACGGTTTCCGATTGCGGCTGCACGCCGCCGACGGCATCGTAGACCATCACGGCGCCGTCAAGCACGCGCATCGAGCGCTCGACTTCAATCGTGAAATCCACGTGGCCGGGCGTGTCGATGATGTTGATGCGGTGTTCGGGGAAGTTGCCGGCCATGCCTTTCCAGAAGGCCGTGGTGGCGGCCGAGGTGATGGTGATGCCTCGTTCCTGCTCCTGCTCCATCCAGTCCATGGTGGCGGCGCCATTGTGCACTTCGCCTATCTTGTGATTCACCCCGGTGTAGAAAAGAATGCGCTCGGTGGTGGTGGTCTTGCCGGCGTCGATATGGGCGCTGATGCCGATGTTGCGGTAGCGCTCGATAGGTGTTTTGCGGGTCATCACAATCTCCATGGCTAGCCCCGGCGCCCGGTTTTCCAGTGTAGCAGACATCGATTTGGGCGGCACGGCAGCGGGCCGTTTACCAAGCGCGCAACACTGTCCGCGCTACGCACGTCAGGGACACGGGGCTAATTGCAGATTCGGCTATACTTCCAAGACCTTAATTTTTGAACTTTAATTCAACAAAGATTAATAAAAATCAATACGCATGGCATCCCGCCATGCAAGGCGACGCCGCCGGCATGCAGCCCAGGTGCGCACCGAACGACATGCCCTACTCAGCTTATGACTATCCAACTAAGAAAAATAATCCTCTCTTCCCTGCTGGCATCGCCGGCGCTGGCCATGGCCGGCGAACTGGAACAGCAAATGCAGCGTTGCGCCGTGCTTGGTGACGCCAGCGCCCGCCTCGGCTGCTTCGACACCCTGGCCAAGGCGGCGGAAAAGGCCACCATCGCGGCTGGCGGCGATCCCGCCACTGCGGCCGTCACCCTGGCAGCAGCGGCCGAGGTCGCGCCCCTCACGCCAGTCAGCCCGCCGGGCGTCGCCACGCCGGACGCCGTCAACGCCGCCATTCCCGCCATCGCGCAGGCTGGCGCTGCGCCACCGGAAGCGCCGATTTCGCGCACGCAGCAATCGTGGGAACTGAACGACGCCTCGAAGCGCGGCCTGTTCAACTTCCGCCCGCACCGCGACACCTATCTGCTGCTGGCCAATTACAGCGACGCCTCGAACGACGAACCGTTCCAGGATTTCACGCCAGGCGGCATCAAGAGCCAGCATGTGGAACTGACGTTCCAGCTGAGCTTCAAGATGAAGCTGCTGGAAGACATCGCCGGCACACCGATCGACATGTGGTTCGGCTACACGCAGCAAAGTTTCTGGCAGGCGTATAACCGCAAGGCATCAAGCCCGTTCCGCGAGACCAATTACCAGCCGGAACTGATGCTGGTGATGCCGATCAACAAGAATTTCGCGGGCGTGGAATTCAATTACCTGAACTTCGGCCTCGTGCACCAGTCCAACGGACAGACGTCGACTCTGTCGCGCAGCTGGAACCGCGTGTATGCCGAGCTGGGCGTGGAAAAAGACAATCTGGCCGTCACGACGCGCATCTGGCACCGCCTCGACAATGGCAAGACCGATAATGACAATATCGACATCACCGATTACATGGGACATGGCGATTTGCGCGTGAGCTACCGCAACAAGGGGCACGAGTACGCCGTGACGGCGCGCCGCAATTTCAGCAAGAAGCATGGCTCCATGCAGGCAAGCTGGGCCTTCCCATTGAAGGCCAACCTGAAAGGCTATCTGCAACTGTTCTCCGGCTATGGCCAGAGCTTGATCGACTACAACTATTCGCAGAAATCGATCGGCGCCGGTTTCATGGTCGACCTGTAAGCGGCACAGTCACGCAAACAAAAATGGCGCCGAGGGCGCCATTTTTTACGGGAAATATCTGGTTTATCGCCGGCCACCGCCCAGCACGCGCGCCGGCAGCATGACGATGGCGCGCAGCAATTCGAACACGCCTTCCACGCCGATGCCGATCAAACGGAATGGCAGCAACAGCAGCCAGGCCAGCGGATACAGCACGAGCGCCAGCAAGGCCAGGGGCCAGCACACCAGCAAGAGCAGCAACCACAGCACGAATCCCAGCATCGCGTTCCCCCTAGAATGAAATGTGCGGAGCAAGCCGTGCTTGCCCCGCTACCGTGACAGCACTATATAAAAGCGCCGCCACGGCGGCAACGGCCGTGCGATGAACTGCGTGCTACGGGGATGAACGGCGCAAAAACGGGAATGAACGGGGCCTGCGGATACCTTTATTGACCGACGCAAATCACTTTCGTGATGTATTCATGCGCGTTCGGCTTCTTGCTGGTGGCCCATTTGATCGCCTGGTTGGCATCTTCGATGGTCATGATGGTGGCCTTGTCCTTGGACTTGATGAAGGACACGCCTTCAAACACGCCTTCCTTGCTGCGCATTACCTTGGCAAACACGGGTGGCCTGGTCTCGCCATCGCTGATTTTGTTCTGTTGCACGAGGTAACGCTGATCGATCTGTTCCATGATAGTAAAGCTGTCCAGTGGGTAAAAGACGAAATATACCCTGAATGGACAAACGCCGCAGGACGAAATCGCTGCGGCGTTGCCTTGGAATTAACGCTACTTATGCGTAGACGGCGTTCTGTATCGCTGGCTGCAGGTTGACGTCATAGATGACCTGGGCACGGATCGATGCTTCCAGCGAAGGGATCGAACCACCAGCGCGGTACTGGAAGCTCACTTGCAGCACGTCGCCCGCCTTCACGGCCACCGGCGTGGCCAGCGGCAGGCACATGTAGTGGTTCAGCCAGTCGATGGTGGTCGAGCGCTCGGGCACGACGGCCAGGATGTTCTTGGTGACGAAACGCAAGGCGTTCAGGGTGCCGCTGCGCTCGACGACAAACTTGCCGTCAAAGCCGAACACGCTGTCCGTCGGCTGGCTGAAGTCGATGATGCTGTAGACGGAAGGCGGCGCCAGTTCCAGCACGCCAGGATGGATGGCCGTGGTTTCCTGGAATTGCACGATGGGCGCATAGAAACCCTCGAAATCGTATTCCTGCTGCATCGGCTGCACGGCCATGATGACGGCTTCGGGCAGGAAGATGGGCAGCGGGCCACCAAAGCGGGCCAGGTAGCGGCGCTTGAACGATTCGATCACTTCCACCTGCTTTTCGCGCAGCATGCCGACATGGATCATTTCGCAAATGACCACATCGACAGGCTCTGGCGGCAGGTACTCGAAAGCGTCCGCATGGACGACTTCGACTTTTTCACCGTTGGGATTGAGCGCCAGCATCTTGCGCGCTTCCTTGACCATGTCCGGATTGAACTCCACGCACCACACCTTGTCGGCGCGTGCGGCCGCAAACCACGACAGCACGCCCGTGCCGCCGCCCAACTCCAGCACTTTCATGCCAGGCTTCACCGCGTAATCGATCGCCGACTTGAACCCGTGCATGCGGTTCTGGTCCATCAACATATTGTGGTGGTAATGGACGGGGATAAATTGCCCCAGGTAACAACTCTCGATTTCTCGTTCATTCAGCATGTCTGTCCTCTTGGAGTCTGGCTCCGATGGCCGATCGGTTTTGTCATTCCAGAAAGCAGTGATATCGCACGGGCTGCGCGAGGGGCGGCGACAATACAGCCGGCGCCTGACGGTGAGGTGATGACCCATGCGACGTATCTCCTGATTAATGCGACACGATCATTATCGTTAATCGGCAAGGAGAACAAAGGGCTGAGGTGAGAGGCAATTCCATGCCAGTTTCAGCGCTGGCATGGAAAGTATTGAAATTAAAGCATTGCTTGCATGGACTTATTTACGTGCGGCGCGCCTTTTGTGCCGCTTCGATGATGGCCACCACGCCGGGCTTGTCGCCCGCCTGGGCAAACTGCACGGCCGTCCAGCCATGGTCGCTTTTCAGGCTGGCGTCCGCGCCCCAAGACAGCAGCAGCTTGACGGCGCCCTCCTGCCCCTCGCGGGCGGCAAACATCAGCGGCGTGACGTTGGCGGGCGCGCGCGCATCGACCACGGCGTCGCGGTCCAGGAAAATCTTCATGATGGGCAAGTCGCCCGCCGAGGCCGCATAGTGCAGCGCCGTCCAGCCGCTCTGGTTGACCTTGGCGCCCTTGGCCAGCAAGGCGTTCACGGCGTCCTGCTTGTGCTTGTAGGCCGCCATCATCAGCGCCGTGTTGCCATTGGCTGAACGGGCTTCGATGTCGATACCGGGCGCCTCGAGCAGCACCTGGAAAACCCGGTCCGCATCGTCGCGCAGGGCCAGCACCAGGGGAATGTCGCCGCGCTGCGCATCAGGCTGGTTCGGATTCATCCCGTCCGCCAGCATGCTGCGCACGCCGCTGACGTTATTCACGGACACGGCGCGGAAGAAAGCGTCCGGTTCCGGCGCCGCATGGCTGGCATGGCTGGCGTTGGCGCAGCACAGCAGCATCGCCAGCGCGAGTTTTTTCATCATGTCTGACCTTAAGAAGTTATGGCAACTGATTGAATAACTTGAAGAAATTATCCGTCGTCTGGCGTGCCACCTGATCCAGCGGTATGCCTTTCAGGGTCGACAGGTATTCCGCCACGTGGGCAACGTAGCCGGGTTCGTTCATGCGGCCGCGGAACGGCACGGGCGCCAGGTACGGCGAATCCGTCTCGATGAGGATGCGCTCAAGCGGCACTTCCAGAGCCACGGCCTGCAAATCCTTGGCGCTCTTGAACGTGACGATGCCGGAAAACGAAATATAGAAGCCCATGTCGATGGCGGCGCGCGCCACTTCCAGCGATTCTGTAAAGCAATGCATGACGCCGGCCACGCCGCCGTCCGACACGCCAGCGCCCTCTTCGCGCATGATGCGTATCGTGTCTTCGCTGGCCGCTCTTGTGTGAATAATCAAGGGCTTACGCGTGATTCTTGAAGCTTTGATGTGAGTGCGAAAACGCTCGCGCTGCCACTCCAGGTCGCCCGTCAGGCGGAAATAGTCGAGGCCAGTCTCGCCGATGGCGATGATCTTCGGATGGTCGGCCAGGCGCACCAGGTCTTCCACGGACGGTTCAGGCGTGTCCTCGTAGTCGGGATGCACGCCGACGGAAGCGAAGATATGCGGATACTGCTCGGCCAAGGCCAGCACCTGTGGAAAGTCCGGCAAGTCGACGGACACGCACAAGGCATGGGTCACCTTGTTCTCGGCCATCTTGGCGAGGATCTCGGGCATGCGAGCAGCCAGCTCGGGAAAATTGATATGGCAATGGGAATCGATATACATAAGGCGGGATTGTACCGGAGGGAGCGGAATCTGGCAGGAGGAAGGTGCAAATCCGTCCTGTTGCTGACGACTCCCGCGTGATCCGCCTACTGCCCCTGCGGCGGCTGCCACAGCTCCACCTTGTTGCCTTCGGGATCGATGACCCAGCCGAACTGGCCATACTCGGAATCGGGCGCCTTTTCCAGCACGTTGCAGCCTTCGTCGCGCAAGGCTTGCAGCAGCGCGTCGAGATCGTCGACGCGGTAGTTGATCATGAAGGATGCCTTGCCGGGCGCGAATTGTTCGTTGTCATTGGCCGCGACGGACCAGATGGTGGTGCCGCCAGTCGGCTTGCCGCCGGCGTCCATCCAGCTGAAAGCGGCGCCGCCCCACGGCTGCACGTCCAGGCCCAGGTGGCGCTGGTACCAGGCGCGTAGCGCGGCCGGGTCTTGCGCGTGGAAAAAGATGCCGCCGATGCCAGTGACTCGCTTCATGCCCGCCTCCGTTGCTGTCCAGTGTCCTGACTGTATCACCGGGGGCCAAGCGTAGCAAACGGGTATGCCTGATAGGCAAAAATATTATCAAGATGTATAGTGGCTTACCGCAGCGCTACCATGGGGTTGCGCGCGGATACGTGGAGAGTGTTCATGCTGAAAGTTGCCCGCCCTTTGATACTGCTGGCCTGCCTGGCCCTGACAGCGCATGCCCAGGATAAACGCGGCGTGCCCAAGCCTGCCGCCGAGGCGGACCTGTGCCAGCCCGTCTGCGCCTCGGCGCGCCAGGATTGCCGCGCGCAGGCGCAAGGCGCCACGGAAAACGATACCAGCCCCATCTTGTCGATGAAGCCCAGCAGCAATCCCTACGTCGCGGCCGGCAGGAATGTCGACGCGCAAGCGGAGCAGCTGCGCCCCACCGAAGCCCAGGCCTTCCGTGCCCGGCGCGCCGAACGCCAGCAAGCGTGCGAAGTGCAATACCGCAGTTGCACGCGCGCCTGCGGCTAAGTTCCAAGTGCGCCAATATTCAAAGAATTTGGATTAACTTGACAATGCAAGCGCTTGATTTTATTGGCAGCTGGATGCGTAGTCGAGCAGCATGTCTTCCAGGAACAGCTTCGGCGACAAGGGGTGCTCGGCAATCGCCCGGCGCTCATTCGCGGCCTTGATGGCGGCCATCAGCCGGCTCACGTTGATGCGTCCTGCCAAGGCTTCCAGCTCGCGCCGGTGGCGCGGGTAGTAGCGGATGGTGCCGGATAGCTTGACGGAAAACACGTCGTACAGCCAGCGCTGCAATGACGCAACCAGCGGCGCCAGCGGGGCCTTCTGCAATTTATCGGCCGCCTTCAGGGCCGCTTCCACGCCGGGATTGGCCAGCACTTGCAGCAACTGTTCCGTTTCTTCGCGGCCGCCCGATTCGGACTGTGCCAGCGCAGCCAGCGGCGCGCCGCCCTGCTCACGCAGCCAGCTGTCCGCATCGTTCAAGCCTTGTTGCTTGAGCCACGTCAAGGCCTGCTCGTGGCTGGGCATGGGCAAGGCGAATTTGCGGCAGCGCGACAAAATCGTCGGCAGCAAGCGGTCCAGGCTGTTCGAGGCCAGCAGGAACAAAGTGCCCGGCGGCGGCTCTTCCAGGGTTTTCAGCAAGGCGTTCGAGGCGGGCGTATTCAGCGCCTCGGCCGGGTACAGCACCACCACGCGCAAGCCCTGGCGGTGCGTGGAAATGTTCATGAAGTCGGCCAGGTTGCGGATCTGCTCGATCTTGATGTCTTTCGACGGCGTCTTGCTCTTGGCGCTTTTCTTCGCGCCTTCGCCCTCTTCGCCCTCGTCGGCCACCTCGTCTTCCAGCGCTTCCGGACGGACCCGGCGGTAATCGGGATGGTTGCCCTGGCTAAACCAGCCGCACGAGGCGCAAGCGCCGCAGGCATGGCCGTCGGCGCGCACGTCTTCGCACAGCAGCGCTTGCGCAAAATGCTCGATGAAGTCGGCCTTGCCGATGCCCTGCGCGCCATGGAACAAAATGGCGTGCGGCATGCGCGGGCGCAAGGCTTGCAATTGCTGCCAGGCGTCCTGTTGCCATGGATAGAGAGAACTGGTCATTTTATTCTTTGTAAATCAGCATGTTGCGACGCTTTGTTCGAGCAAAATATCCAGCAGTTTTGCCAGCTGTACTTGAATATCGGCAATGCTTTGCGTGGAATCAATGATGCGGAAGCGTTCCGGGAACTGGGCCGCGCGGCGCAGATACTCGTTGCGCGTGGCGGCAAAGAAATCCGACCGCTCCTGCTCGAACTTGTCGAGCGCGCGCGTCGCGTCCAGGCGGGCGCGGGCAACTTCCAGCGGCACGTCGAACAGGAAGGTCAGGTCCGGCTGCAAGTGCGGGTGCACCCATGCCTCCAGCGCTTCCATCTTGCCCAGGTCCATGCCACGGCCGCCGCCCTGGTAGGCGAAGCTGGCATCGCTAAAGCGGTCGGAAATGACCCACTCGCCCCGCGCCAAAGCGGGCGCGATGACTTGGGCGATGTGTTCGCGGCGGCTGGCGAACATCAGCAAGGCTTCCGTTTCCAGATGCATTTTTTCATGCAGCAGCAATTCGCGCAGCTTTTCACCCAGGCTGGTACCGCCCGGTTCGCGCGACGAGACGAGGCTCACGCCCCGCTGCTGCAGGTAGTCGGTGACAAAGCCGATATGCGTGGACTTGCCCGCGCCATCGATGCCTTCGAAGGTGATGAAACGCGGTTGATAGTGTTGAGTCATGAAACTTCTTGTTCTCTGATGATGGGTTAACGCTGATACTGGTTCACGGCGCGGTTATGGTCGGGCAAGTTGGCCGAGAACTGGCTGGTGCCGTCGCCGCGCGCGACGAAATACAGTGCCTGCGTGCGGGCCGGCGCCAGCGCCGCCGTCAGCGATTGCGCGCCGGCCAGGGCGATCGGCGTGGGCGGCAGGCCACCGCGCGTGTAGGTATTGTACGGGGTGTCCGCTTCCAGGTCGCGTTTGCGGATCTTGCCCTGGTAATTGTCGCCCATGCCATAGATCACGGTGGGGTCCGTCTGCAGCAGCATGCCCGTCTTCAGGCGGTTGACGAAGACGCCGGCGATCATGGCGCGCTCGGACTTTTGTCCCGTTTCCTTTTCCACAATGGAAGCCATGATCAGCGCCTCGTACGGATTTTTATATGGCAAGGCCGGATCGCGCTTGTCCCACGCTTCGGACAGGCGGCCGATCATGGCCGCGTGCGCCTGCTTGAAAATCTGCATTTCGCTGGCGCCCTTGGCGAACAGATACGTGTCCGGGAAGAACAGGCCTTCCGGCAGCACGTATTCCGGACTGATCTTCGCCATCAGTTCCTTGTCGGACAGGTCCACGGTATCGTGCTTGAGGCCCGGGTGATTCGCCATCGCCAGGCGCATCTGCTTGAAGGTCCAGCCTTCGATGATGGTCAGCGACTCTTGCGCGAACTCGCCGCGCGCCAGCTGCGTGATCAAACGCTGCGGCGTGGTGCCCGGTTTCAACTCGTAGGAACCGGCCTTGATCTTCGAGGTCTTGCCTTCGATGCGCGCCAGCATGTTGAACAGGATGGGCACGATGGGCACGCCCGCGTCCGCGATCTGCTGGCCGGCCGCATGCGCGCCGCTGCCCGGGCTGATCGTAAACGGGATCGCCTCGCCGTCCGTGGTGATGGGCTGCTGCGCCCAATACACAAAAGTACCACCGACGCCGATGGCGGCGATGACTGAGCTGACTACAAGTTTTTTAAAGAAAGCCATTGTTCCGATTCTTGTGATGCGCTCGCTGGCGGGCAACGCGCGCTTGTTATGATCGTTCATTTGTGAAGCAAGTCCGCGCAAAGCGGCGCCAACACTGGCAATCTCGCCGCTGCCGACGCAATTTGCGCGACATCACTATAATGAACCCGTAATGATAATGCTTAATCGCTGATCTAATGGAAATTATGAATAACTGGAATCAATTTTTAACCGCCCAAGGCGCCCGTCCCGTTGCCACCGGTGGCGTGCCTGACGGCACCGCCCCCATCGCCGCCGCCCCTATCCATGATTTCGGCCAGTCCCTGACAGTGCTCCAGCTGCAAGAAGGTTTTGTCGCGGCCATCACGGACCAGGGCTTGATCGGCTTGAACGGCGACGAGGCAGCCAGTTTCCTGCACGGCCAGCTGACCAACGACGTGGAACACCTGAGCCAGGAGCAAGTGCGCCTGGCCGGCTACTGCACGCCGAAGGGCCGCTTGCTGGCCAGTTTCCTGATGTGGCGCAACGCCACCACCATTTATCTGCAATTGCCGCGCACCATACAGCCAGCCATCCAGAAGCGGCTGCAAATGTTCGTGCTGCGCGCCAAGGCCAAGCTGCACGATGCATCCTTTGACGAAGCGAACCAGGTCGTCCTGGGCCTCGGCGGCCAAAAGGCCAGCTCGGCCCTGTCCGCCTGGTTCCCGGCACTGCCCGCCACGCCGTTCAGCAAGGTCGAGCATGAGTTGGGCACGCTGCTGCGCGTGGCCGATGCATTTGGCAGCGCCCGCTATGAATGGCTGACGTCGGCCGCCACGGCGCGCGACGTGTGGACCCCATTGACGCAACAGCTGGCCAAGGGCGGCAATGACGCCTGGCAATTGTCCGAGATCCACGCGGGCATCCCGCAAATCACGGCCGCCACGCAAGAGCAATTCGTGCCGCAAATGGTCAACTTCGAGCTGCTGGGCGGCGTCAATTTCAAGAAAGGCTGCTACCCGGGCCAGGAAATCGTCGCGCGCAGCCAGTATCTGGGCAAGCTCAAGCGCCGCACCACCCTCGTCAGCATTGCCGATCCCTCGGTCGTGGCCGGCGGCGAACTATTCGCCATCAGCGACCCCGAGCAGCCTTGCGGCATGGTCGTCAACGCGGCTCCGAACGGCGTGGGCGGCATCGACGCCCTCGTTGAAATGAAGCTGGCGGCCATCGAAGAAGGTGCAAGCGCCGCCGGCGCCGTGCGCTACGGCTCGGCCCAGGGCGCCGCCGTGCAATTCCTGACCATGCCTTACGTGCTCGACGCACTCGACTTGTGAGAATGCCATGAAAGATCTGTACGTTTACTATCAGGTAAAAGAAGAGCACGCCCAGGCGCTGGAAGCCAGGGTGCGTGCCTTGCAGGCAAAACTGGCGGCCGCCTCCGGCGTGGCGCCGCAACTCAAGCGCCGTCCTGACGCCAAGGATGGCTTGCAGACGTGGATGGAAATTTATCCCGTCGTCGGCGAAGGCTTTACGGAACTGCTGGCCAGCGCAGCCGACGAAGCGGGCTTGCTGTCATTGACGGCCGGCGCGCGCCATACGGAAGTGTTCATGGATTTGCCTCCATGTGCCTGATCGTTTTTGCCTGGAAAGTCAATCCGCACATCCCGCTGATTGCCGCCGCCAACCGCGACGAATTTTACGAACGCGCCAGCGCCCCCGCTGGTGCCTGGCCCGAGCACCCGCAAGTGTATGCTGGCCGCGACCTGCAGGCGGGCGGCAGCTGGATGGGTATCACGCAAGCCGGCGCCGGCAGCTCGCGCTTTGCCGCCATCACGAATATCCGCAGCCCGCAAGACCGCAACCCGGACGCCCCCTCGCGCGGCGCCCTGGTGGCCGACTACCTGGCTGGCAATATGTCGCCGCAAGACTACATCGCGCAAATCCGCCCCGGATGCAAAGCCTACAACGGTTTTAATCTGGTGCTGGGCGACGCGGATACCCTGATCTGGTTTTCCAACCGGGGCGATGGCGATGCGCGCAACGGCCAGCCTCTGGAGCCAGGCATCTACGGCCTGTCCAACGCGCTGCTCGACGCGCCATGGCCGAAGGTCCTGAAGACCAAGGCCCAGTTCGCCAGCTTGCTGTGCCAGGGCGCGCCCGACGAAGCGTATTTCGACATGCTGGCCGACACCACGCGCGCACCCGACTTCCGCTTGCCGGACACGGGCGTGCCACTCGACCTCGAGCGCGTGCTGTCCGCCGTCTGCATCGAAACGCCGGGCTACGGCACGCGCACCTCCACCGTCGTCAAATTGTTTCGGGATTCTCCTGGCGAATTGCATGAGCTGGTGATTCAATAACGCCACCTTGCATCATGCGTAGGTCGGGTTAGCGCGCAAGCGCGTAAGCCGACAACACCAGCGCCCTCAACCGGCATCACCACCGTCCCCGATGTCGGATTACGCGCCCCTGCGGCGCGCTAATCCGACCTACGCAAGTCTCCTCTCTCTTCATCAAAAACCCACTCGACATCCGCTCGCACAAAAAAGAAAGCGCTTGCGCAAGCGCTTTCTTTTGTTTACGATAGCTTCAATCGCGGCGACACAGCCGCACACTATCGCAGTACACAATAATAAAAAAACCTCAGGAGACACCATGGCCACCATGGAAGATGTAGCGCGGGCGGCGGACGTATCGCTGTCGACCGTCTCTCACGTAGTCAACGGCACCCGCAAGGTCAGCCCGAAAACCGTCGCCGCCGTCAACGCGGCCATGCAGCAGATCGGCTATGTGCCGAACATGCTGGCGCGCGCGCTGGCCGGCTCCTCGTCGGGCACCATCGGCGTGGCCATTTCCGCCTTCACCAATCATTATTTCAGCGAAACCGTGCGCGCCATCGAGGCGGCCTGCACGCGCCATGGCTTGATGATGCTGTTTTCCGATACGCATGACGATCCCGAGCAGGAACTCAAAGTAGTACAGAACTTGCACCAGCGCCGGGTCGACGGCATCGTGCTGGCGCCGTCCGGCGATCCGCACAACCGCGCGCTCGACTATTTGACCAGCAACAAGATCGCTTCCGTGCTGGTCGACCGCATGTCGCCACAGCCGTTCGACCAGGTAGGTGTGGAAAACATCGAGGCGACGGCCCAGCTAGTCAGCCACCTGATCACGGCCCACGGCCACCGCCGCATCGGTTTCATCGCGGGCGCGCCCGGCCTGTCCACGACGGATGAACGTATCGCAGGCTACCGCCTGGCCTTGCAGCGCGCCAATATCGCCTTCGATGCGGAACTGCTGCGCTCGGGCGACTCCAACCTCGAGCGCAGCGGCGCGGCCACCCGCGAATTGCTGGCCTTGCCTGCCGGACAGCGCCCGACGGCCATTGTGGCCGGCAATAACCTGATGACCATCGGCACCATGCATGCCTTGCGCGACGCGCACATTGCGGTACCGCAAGACGTCGCGCTGGCTGGCTTCGATGATTTCGACTGGGCCGATTACTTCAGCCCCCGCCTGACCGTGATGGCGCAGCCGCTCGAAGAGCTGGGCGCCATGGCCGTCGACCTGCTGATCGAGCGCATCGCCCATCCCGGCCGTGCCCAACACGTGCAGCGCCTGTCGCCGACCTTGCGCGTACGCAATTCCTGCGGCTGCCCCTGACCTTTTACAGTAAATCAACATGCATCCAGCGATTTCCCTCGGTATCGACCTCGGTACCTCCGAACTGAAAACCGTGCTGATGGACAGCACTGGCGCCGTGCGCGGCCAGGCGTCCGTGCGCGTCGACACCAGCCGCCCACTGCCGGGCTGGTCCGAACAAGCGCCGCAGGACTGGTGGGCCGCCTGCGTCAACGCCCTGGCGCAGCTGCGCGCCGGCTGGCCGCAGGAATACGCACAGATCGCCTGCATCGGCCTGTCGGGCCAGATGCACGGCGCCGTGCTGCTCGACGACCAAGACGCCGTGATCCGTCCCGCCATCCTGTGGAACGATGCGCGCGCCGAAGCCGAAGCGGCCAGCCTGGCGCGCGACTATCCCGCGTATGCGGACGTGACGGGCAGCCTGCCGATGGCGGGCCTGACGGCGCCAAAACTGCTGTGGCTGCAAACCCACGAGCCTGACGCCTTTGCCGCCATCGCCTGCCTGCTGTCGCCGAAAGATTATCTGCGCCTGCAATTGACGGGCAACAAGGTCACCGACATGTCCGACGCGGCCGGTACCCTGTGGCTGGACGAAGCCAGGCGCGCCTGGTTCCCCCCCATGCTGGCCGCCTGCGGCCTGGTGCCGGAACAGATGCCGGCGCTGGCCGAAGGCGACGCCGCCACGGGTACGGTACTGGCCGCCGTCGCAGACAAACTGGGCTTGCCAGCAAACGTGGTGGTGGCGGCCGGTGGCGGCGACAACCCCGTCTCGGCCGTGGGCATCGGCGCCGTCAATGGCGGCGACAGTTTCATTTCGCTGGGCACCAGCGCCGCCATCGTTTCCGTCACAGAACAGCCTTTGGGCAACCCGGCCGGCGGCGTGCACAGCTTTTGCCACGCCCTGCCCGGCCGCTGGTATGCGATGGGCGCGATCCTGTCCGGCGCCAGCTGCTTGCGCTGGGCCACTGGCGTGCTGGGCCAGCCCGACGAGGCAGCCCTCTTGGCGCTGGTGGAAGCGCTCTTGCCGCTCGACGCCCCCGTCGCGCCATCGGCCCCCCTGTTCCTGCCGTACCTGTCCGGCGAACGCACGCCGCATAACGACCCGCAAGTGCGCGGTGCCTTTTTGCAGCTGGGCCACGACAGCACGCCGGCGCAGCTCGGCTATGCCGTGCTCGAAGGCGTGGCCTTTGCCTTGCGCGACGCGATGGCCGCCGTCACGTCGACGGGTGCCGTGGTTCCCCACTGCATGCTGGTGGGCGGCGGCGCGCGCAGCCAGTACTGGGCGCAATTGCTGGCCAATGTGCTGGGACGCGAGATGCGCACCCTGCACAACAGCGAACTGTCGGCCAGCCTGGGCGCGGCCAAGCTGGGCTTTGCCGCCATCGGCCAGCGCCAGCTGCTGGCCACCAGCTTGCCCATCAAAAACACTTTCTTGCCCGATGCCGCGCACAGCGCAGCCTTGAGCATCCGCTACAGCCGCTACCGTAGCTTGTTTCCCGCCGTGCAAGCCTTGCACCAACTCAGTGATAAGGAAGAGTAATGAATCAGCTGCAACAATTGAAACAACACAGCACCGTCGTCGCCGACACGGGCGACTTCTTGCAACTGGCGCGCTTCGCGCCGCAGGACGCCACCACCAACCCGTCGCTGATTTTAAAAGCCGTGCTGCAGCCCGATTACGCGCCCTTGCTGGAAAGCACCGTCGCCGCGCACAAGAACGCGTCGCTCGACGATATTGTCGACCAGGTGCTGGTGCGCTTCGGCCTGGAAATTTTGAAGGTGGTGCCGGGCCGCGTATCGACGGAAGTCGATGCCCGTCTGAGCTTTGACCGCGACGCCACCGTGGCCCGCGGGCGCCGCCTGATCGCCCTGTACGAGCAAGCCGGCATCAGTCGCGAGCGCGTGCTGATCAAGGTCGCCGCCACCTGGGAAGGCATCCAGGCCGCGTGCGAGCTGGAAAAAGACGGCATCTTTTGCAACCTGACCCTGCTGTTCGCGTTTTGCCAGGCCGTCGCCTGCGCCGACGCGAAAGTACGCCTGATCTCGCCTTTTGTGGGCCGCATCTACGACTGGCATAAAAAATCGCTGGGCGCGGCATGGGACGAAGCGGCGCGCAGCTTGTCCAACGATCCAGGTGTACAGTCGGTCACGCGCATCTTCAATTACTACAAACAACATGGCATCGCCACGCAAGTGATGGGCGCCAGCTTCCGCAACGTGGGCCAGATCACGGCCCTGTCCGGCTGCGACTTGCTGACCATCAGCCCCGATCTGCTGGCGAAACTCGAAACGGCAGATGCACCGTTCGAGCGGGCCCTGGGCGGCGACCTGGGCGAGGCGCAGCCGGCCATCACGTATGACGAAGCGGCTTTCCGCTACGCCTTGAACGACGACGCGATGGCGACCGAAAAGCTGGCCGAAGGCATCCGCGGCTTTGCCGTCGATGCGGGCAAGCTGGACGCCATGATCGAGAAATTACGCAGTCAATAAGTTGGCACCCTTTTTCACCCGTAGCACCGTTTGTTTTTCACAATAAAAACCCTTGGAGATCCTCATGAAAAAAGTCATTACCGCCTCCCTGCTGCTGTCCGCCGCCTGTGGCGCTTTCGCTGCTGACAAACCGCTGAAATCGATCGGCGTGAGCGTGGGCGACCTGGCCAACCCGTTTTTTGTCGCCATTGGCCGCGGCGCGGAAGAAAGCGCGAAAAAGCTGGGCGGCCCTGGCGTGAAAGTCACCACTGTTTCCAGCAAGTATGACCTGAACACCCAGGTGGACCAGATCGAGAACTTTATTGCCAACAAGACCGACATCATCATCCTGAACGCCGTCGATTCCAAGGGCATCGCGCCAGCCATCAAGAAAGCGCGCAATGCGGGTGTGGTCGTGATCGCCGTCGACGTGGGCGCCGTGGGCGCGTCGGCCACCGTGATGTCCGACAACACCATGGCGGGCGACGTGTCGTGCGCCTACCTGGCCAAGCAGATCGGCGGCAAGGGCAATGTGGTGATTTTGAACGGCCCGCCGGTCACGTCCGTGATCGACCGCGTGAATGGCTGCAAGAAAACCCTGGCTGCGTTCAAGGATATCAAGATCCTGTCCGACAACCAGAACGCGGGCGGCAGCCGCGACGGCGGCATGACCGTGATGTCGAACTTGCTGACGGCCCATCCGAAGATCGACGGCGTGTTCGCCATCAATGATCCGACCGGTATCGGCGCCGAACTGGCGATCAAGCAGTCGAAGCGCACGGACGTGAAACTGATCACGGCCGTCGATGGCGCGCCCGATGGCCAGAACGCCTTGAAAAACAAGGCCGGCCTGTTTGCCGCCACCTCGGCGCAAAACCCGTACCGCATGGCGACCGACGCCGTGCAGATGGGCTACGACATCATGAACGGCCGCACGCCGAAGCAGACCATGGTGCTGTTGCCGACCCCGGCCATCACCAAGGAAAACGTCGCCACTTACACGGGCTGGGTAAAGAACTGATCTGCCTGACCTGAACCACGAGGCGCCGCTGGCCGGTTGGCAGGCGGCGCCAGTTTCACAAGCAAGGAAGGACAGTCATGAGCGACGATATTATTTTTGAAATGCGCGGCATCGAGAAGCGCTTTGGCGCCACGCGCGCGCTGCGCGGCGTGCACCTGACCGTGCGCAGCGGCGAAATCCATGCCGTGATGGGCGAGAACGGCGCCGGCAAGAGTACCCTGATGAAGATTTTATCGGGCGTGTACACTCCGGACGCCGGCGAGATCATTCTCGACGGCAAGCCGATCCGCATCCGCAACCCGGGCGAAGCACGCGCGCTGGGCATCAACCTGATTTACCAGGAACTGAGCGTGGCCAAGAACATGACAGTGGCGCAGAACGTCTTCATGGGCAGCGAGCCGAAGGGACCGTTCTGGACCGTCAAGGGCGGCGAAATGCGCGCGCGCACGAACGCCATCCTGGCCGATCTCGGTTCCCGCTTCGACGCCGACACCATGGTGTCGACCCTGTCGATCGCCGAGCAGCAGCAGGTGGAAATCGCCCGCGCCCTCGTGCACGAAAGCCGCATCCTGATCATGGACGAGCCCACTGCCGCCCTGTCCGACCGGGAAACAGAACAATTGTTCCGCATCATCGAAGAGCAGCGCGACAAGGGCCTGGCCGTACTCTACATCAGCCACCGCATGGCCGAAGTGGAACGCCTGGCGCGCCGCATCACGGTGCTGCGCGACGGCGCCTATGTGGGCGAGCTGGGCAAGGATGAGCTCGATCAAAAGAAAGTCGTGCAAATGATGGTGGGCCGCCCCGCCGACGACTTTTATTCGCACCAGCGCCGCACCACCCGGGGCGCCGAGCGCCTGCGCGTGGACAAGGTGGGCGGCGGCAAGGTCAAGCCGGCCTCGTTCGCCCTGCATGCGGGTGAAGTGACGGGACTTGCCGGCCTCGTCGGCGCGGGCCGCACGGAACTGGCGCGCCTGATCTTTGGCGCGGACAAGAAGCAATCCGGGCAAGTATGGCTCGATGGCCAGGAAGTGCACATCCACCGGCCGCTGGCGGCCATCCGCCACGGCATCGGCTACCTGCCCGAAGACCGCAAGAGCCTGGGCCTGTTCATGCAATTGTCGGCCATGGAAAACATGTCGATGAATATCCTGTCCAAGCATGCGACGGCAGGCGTGGTCAACCGTGGCGCCCTGACCCAGCTCACGCGCGAGGCCATCAGCAACCTCAACGTGAAAGTGTCGGGGCCGGACGGCATCGTCGGCGGACTCTCCGGCGGCAACCAGCAGAAAGTCTTGCTGGCGCGCTGGCTGGCCATCGCGCCCAAGGTCCTCATCCTCGATGAACCGACGCGGGGCGTGGACGTGGGCGCGAAGAGCGAAATCTACAAGATCATCCACCAGCTGGCGGACGCGGGCACGGCCGTGCTGTGCATTTCCAGCGAACTGGCCGAGCTGGTCGGCATTTGCGACCGCGTGATGGTGATGTGCGAAGGCAGGCTCACCGGCGAAGTCACGGGCGACGACATCACGCAGGAAAACATCCTTGCCTATGCCACCCTGCAAGAAGCGGCATAAAAATAATCATTCAGGAGATTTAACATGACAACGAGTACCACCAGCGGCGCCGCGCGCGCCGGCGAACCCTTCAATGCCTCGAACCTGATGCGCCGCCTGGGCATGCTGCCCGTGCTGGTGGTGCTCTACCTGGCCATGTACGGCCTGACCGTGTATTTCTCGGCCGACGGCACGTCGACGTTCATGACCAGCAATAACACCATGAACATCTTCCGCCAGGTGTCGATCAACATCGTGCTGGCGTCCGGCATGACCTTCGTCATCCTGACCAGCGGCATCGATTTGTCCGTCGGCTCCGTGCTGGCCGTCTCGGCCGTGGCAGGCATGCTGATGTCGCTGTCGGCCCAGTTCGCCGGCTTCTCGATTCCCGCCTTCCTCATCGTCGGCCTGCTGCTGGGCGCGCTCAATGGCGTGCTGGTCGCCCTCGTCGGCCTGAACCCGTTTGTCGTGACCCTGGGCACCATGACGGCCCTGCGCGGCGCCGCCTACCTGCTGGCGGACGGCACCAGCGTGCTGAACACGGAAATCCCGAGCTTCGAATGGATGGGCAACGGCAGCTTCCTGGCCGTGCCCTGGCTGATCTGGCTGGCGGCGGCCGTCGTCGTGCTGACGTGGTTTATTTTGCGCAAGACGACACTGGGTCTGCATATCTACGCCGTCGGTGGCAATATCCAGGCGGCCCGTTTGACCGGTATCAAGGTTGGCCTCGTGCTAATGTTTGTCTACACCATCAGCGGCCTGTTCGCCGGCCTGGGCGGCGCCATGTCGGCCAGCCGCCTGTACGCGGCCAACGGCAACTGGGGTACCGGTTATGAACTCGATGCGATTGCGGCCGTCGTGCTCGGCGGCACCAGCCTGATGGGCGGCGTGGGTTCCGTCTGGGGCACCGTCATCGGCGCCCTGATCATCGGCGTGATGAACAATGGCTTGACGATCCTGGGGCTGTCGTCGTTCTGGCAGTATGTGGCGAAAGGTGTTGTGATCGTGCTGGCGGTGATTCTCGACAAATGGCGCCAGTCGCACGCGCAGAACTGATTGTGCTGGTGTTGTCGGGTTACGCGCTGCGCGCTAACCCGACCTACCGTTGACGTCGTAGGTCGGATTAGCGCTACGCGCGTAATCCGACAACACCCTAGAACACCAGCCGCATCTCCACATGCGCAATCCCCGCCTCTTCAAACTGTTCCCCCTGCTGCACGAAACCGTGGCGCGCATAAAATGGCGCGGCCACGGTTTGCGCGTTCAGCACCACCGCTGCATCGCCGCGTTCGCGGGCTTTCTCCATCAGCAAAGTCAAGATGGCGCCACCCACGCCCGTGCCGCGTCCCGGCTGGCGCACGGCCATACGGCCGATGTGGCCATCGGGCAGTAACCGGCCCGTGCCGATGGCGGCACCAAAGTCATCATAGGCGACGGCGTGCAGGCAGACGGCGTCCATGTCGTCGAGTTCAATCTCGGCCGGCACTTTCTGTTCATCGACAAAGACTTCAAAACGGATGGCGGTGGCGTCGGAGCCCAGGGTGGCCCAGTCGCCGAGGCGGATGGTGTGCTTGGTCATGGCATGCGGTAATAAGAGAGGGGCCGCCATTGTCGCACGGCCTGCCACGCCGTGGCAGGTGGTGCGGCTCAAGCGTACGGTTTCAAGTAGCGTCCAGGTGTTTCACCGAGTATTTTGCGAAACATGACGACAAAATTGCTCGCGTTCTCGTAGCCCAGGCCCTCTGCGACATGCTGGACCGTGGCACCCCTGGCCATCCATTGCAAGGCGAGCAGGATATGCAGTTGCCTGCGCCAGCGTCCGAAACTCATGCCGGTTTCCCGGGACACGAGGCGTGACAGCGTGCGCGCACTGATGCCCATCCGCTGCGCCCACGATTCGATGTTGCCCGGATCGGACGGACGCGCCATGATCCACTCGACCAGTTTGCGTAGCCGCTTGTCTGTCGTCAGGGGAAGATGAACCTGGCCGGGCTGCGCCAGCGCCATTTCGTCGAGAAGCAGTGTCATCAGTCGTGACGCCATGCCGCCCTCTTCATAGCGCATCGGCAGTGCCGCTGAACGGATCACCAATTCACGCAGCAGCGGCGTGGTCGACAAGGTGCAGCACTCCCGCGGCAACGCGTCGTCCTCCGCAGGATCGACATACACCACGTAACAATCGACCGTGCCGGCCCCATCCATTCGATGTTGTGTGCCACCGGGTACCCAAATGGCGCTTCCTGGCGGCACCAACCAGAAGCCACCGTCGACCTCGCAGGTCAGCACGCCGCGCATCCAGAGCAGGAACTGGCCTTTTCGATGCTGATGGAAATCCCTCTCCTTGCGGCTATCCATGTCGCGGCCAACGGCGCCAAGCGTGACCACCGGCCTTGGCACGCAGTCGGGGTCTTCCCAGTCGCTGGACGAATCGTCGCTGAAAACAGGCATCGGGCACCTTTCAAGGGTCAGTATCAGTGGCAAGAATTCAATATAACATGGCCTGTTGGCTCATTGTGACCAACACGTGGCGCGCCTAACATGGACGCTGACATCACAACCACGAAAGCTGTCATATGGAACAAACGAAGAAAATCCTGATCTGCGGCGGCGGCATCGCCGGCCCCGCGTGTGCCTGGTGGCTGAGCAGGTACGGCTACTCCGTGGTGCTCGTCGAAAAGGCTGGCGCGCTCAGGGTCGGCGGGCAGAACGTCGATGTGAAGGATGCCGCGCAGCAGGTCATCAAGCGCATGGGTTTGACGGAACAGGTCGAGGCACGCGACACGCTGGAGTGCGGACAGAAGTGGCTCGACGCGGCCGGCAAGGTGGTGGCTGTTTTTCCCAAAGGTAGTATCGGTGGACTGACCTGCGATTTCGAAATCCTGCGCGGCGACTTCGCCCGTATTCTGTTCGATGCGACCAGCGGTACTTGCGAATACCGTTTTGGCACGTCCGTCAGTGGCGTTGAAGAGATTGAAAATGGCGTGCGGGCAACCTTTGCCGATGGCACGGCAGAGGACTTCGAACTGGTGATCTGCGCCGATGGCGTGAGTTCGCCGACCAGAGACCTGGCGCTGGCTGCTGAAACGCGCATGCGTTACCTCGGCGCCTACATGGCATTTTTCAACATTCCCCGGCGACCGGAAGACGACTTCTGGGCCTGCTCCGTCAACGGCATAGGCGGGACGATGATCAACCTCAGGCCAGGTGGCTTGACGCACACTACCGTGCTGATGACCTTTCCTTCCGCTGAGCCTGGCGTGCGGAGTCCGACGACGCCGTCGCCGCGCGAGATGCTGCGTGCGGCACTGGTGGGCCGGGGCAAGGTGGCCGATCGTATCATCGCCGAGCTGGATAATGTCCAGGACTTCTACTTCGGGCCGATGAGCCAGGTGCAAGCTTCCACCTGGTCAAAAGGCCGGCTGGTCTTGCTGGGCGATGCGGCGCACTGCCCGACGCCATTCACGGGCAAGGGCACGGCGCTGGCGCTGGTGGGAGCCAACGTGCTGGCGGGGGAAATCAAGAGATGCGCGACCCACACCGAGGCTTTCGAGGCATACGAACGCATCCTTCGCCCGTATGCCGAGCGTACACAGCGGGAGCTAAGCCCTCGCCTCATCCGGCTCATGCACGTGCGGACGCGGTTCGGCATCGCCATCGCGCACCTGCTGCAACGGTGCTTCGGCAGCGCCCTGATCCAGTCGCTGTTGCAAGCGAACGCCACGAGCAAGGCGCGCAGGATCGACGAGGATTTCACGCTCCCGATCTATTGAAAGCATTGCTGTGCTACCGGGCGGGCCCGGTTACTTTTCAGGACGGCCCGCTTACAACTTCACCAGCTGCTTGCCGAAGTTGCGCCCTTTTAAGAGGCCGATGAAGGCCTCGGGTGCGCTGGCCAGGCCGTCAGCCACGGATTCGCGGAATTTCAGCTTGCCCGTCGCCACCAGCGTTCCCAGTTCCGCCAGTCCCTGCGGCCAGAATTCCGGCTGTTCCGAAACGATGAAGCCGCGCACGGTGAGGCGGTTGGTGAGGATCAGGCGCGCATTGTCGAGCGGCGTCGGTTCGCCATTGTAGCCGGCGATCCAGCCGCACACGGCCACACGGCCAAACGCGTTGGTGCGCGCCAGCGCCGCATCGAAGATGGCGCCGCCCACGTTTTCAAAGATGGCGTCGATGCCGTCCGGCGTGGCCGCCGCCAAATCGGCCTCAAGATTGTCCGCCTTGTAGTCGACGCAGGCATCGAAACCCAGTTCATTCACCACATAGGCGCACTTGTCCGCGCCGCCGGCGATGCCGACGACGCGGCAGCCTTTCAATTTCGCCAGTTGCCCCACGACGCTGCCCACGGCGCCGCTGGCGGCCGACACGACCACGGTTTCGCCCGCTTTCGGCGCCATGATCTGATTCAAACCATACCACGCCGTCATGCCCGGCATGCCGACGGAACCGAGGTAGGCGGAGGCGGGAATCTGCGTCGTGTCGACCTTGCGCAGCATGGTGCCATCCGACACGGCCACTTCCGTCCAGCCCAAAGTCCCCACGACCGTGTCGCCCACGGCAAACTTCGGATGCTTCGATTCCAGCACGACGCCCACCGTACCGCCGATCATGGTTTCATTCAAAGCCTGCGGCGCCGCATAGCTTTTATTCGCACTCATGCGCCCGCGCATGTAAGGATCGAGCGACAGGTACTGGTTACGTACCAGCAATTCACCATCCTTGATGGCGGGAAGGTCTTGATTTTCCAGGCGAAAATGTGCCGGGTTGACTTCCTCCGTGGAGGCGGGACGCGAGGCGAGGACGATGCGTTGGTAGGTGGTCATGAATGCTCCTGTTATTGATCAATGAAACCCAGAGGCGACAACTGGGGTCGAACCCTGAGGGTTCGACCCCGGCCCTTCGTTTGGGGTTAACGGGTTTTCACACTTCATAGTCCATGCACTGCCGCGCTTCGCGCACGGCCCCAAAAAACGGCTTGATTTTCACGTGCTCGGGGTGGTTCTGGTAGGCGTCGAGCGCTTCGCGGCTGGCGAATTCGCTGTACAGGACGATGTCGTAGGTCGCTTCCAGGCCCGGCTGGGCCACGGCGGCTTCGAATTTCAAGATGCCGGGCACCAGGTCGGAACAGGAATCGAGCAGGGCTTTCAGTTTCAAGGCGTTCGTGGCGCGGTCGGCGCCTTCGGCGTGGTCTAACAGTTTCCAGAAAACGATGTGCTTGATCATGGTGGCAGGCTGCTTGTTTATTAATGAAGCATTACTGTACCCGCTATCGGCGCGTCTTGCAGGAAGCAGGCGCGCAAAACAAACGGGCAGCCTCGAAGGCCGCCCGCAGACTGGGTTTAATTTAAATCACAGTACTTCGAACAGCCCGGCCGCGCCCTGCCCGCCGCCGATGCACATGGTCACGACCACGTACTTGACGCCGCGGCGCTTGCCTTCGATTAAGGCGTGGCCCGTCAGCCGGGCGCCCGACACGCCGTACGGGTGGCCGACGGCAATCGCGCCGCCGTTCACGTTCAGGCGGTCCATGGGGATACCCAGGGTGTCGGCGCAATACAGCACTTGCACGGCGAACGCTTCATTGAGTTCCCACAGGCCGATGTCGGCGACAGTCAAGCCCGCTTTTTTCAGCAGTTTCGGGATGGCAAACACGGGGCCGATGCCCATTTCATCGGGTTCGCAGCCGGCCACGGCAAAGCCGCGGAAGATGCCCAGCGGTTGTAGACCTTTCGCTTCGGCCACTTTCGCGTTCATGACGATGGCCATCGAAGCGCCATCGGAAAACTGGCTGGCGTTGCCGGCGCTGATGACGCCGCCAGGAATGGCCGGGCGGATCTTCGCCACGCCGTCATACGTCGTGTCGGCACGGATGCCTTCATCGGCGGCAATCGTCACTTCGCGCGAGACCAGCATGCCGCTGGCCTTGTCGGCCACGCCCATGATGGTGGTCATCGGCACGATTTCCGCGTCGAACAGGCCGGCGGCCAGGGCGCTTGCTGCGCGCTGCTGGCTTTGCGCGCCGTAGGCATCCTGGCGCTCGCGCGAAATCTGGTAGCGCTTGGCCACGGTTTCGGCCGTCTGCAGCATGGGCCAGTACACTTCCGGCTTGTGCTGCTGCAACCAGACGTCGCGGTACATATGCGTATTCATTTCATTTTGCACACACGAAATCGATTCCACGCCGCCGGCCGCATAGATATCGCCTTCGCCGGCGATGATGCGCTGCGCCGCCAGGGCGATCGCCTGCAAGCCCGAGGAACAGAAACGGTTGACGGTCATGCCGGCCGTGGTGACGGGGCAGCCGCCGCGCAGCGCCACCTGGCGCGCGATGTTGCCGCCCGTGGCGCCTTCGGGAAAGGCGCAGCCGACCAGCACGTCTTCCACTTCGTCCGCCTCGATGCGCGCGCGCTCGACGGCGGCCGCCAGCACATGGCCGCCCAGGGTGGCGCCATGCGTCATGTTGAACGCGCCCTTCCAGGACTTGGCCAGGCCCGTGCGGGCGGTCGATACGATGACGGCTTCATTCATGCTGTGTCTCCTTGTGGGGATATTATGGGGTGGGGTATCTGCGCAATGAGAATAGCACATTTAAGTACGGTCGTTCGCAAAGTTCGGGACAACATCGATTTGTAAGCTTGGTGTAAGTTTCAAGCAAGCATGACGTAAGGTTCGGAGAACACACTCGCCTCCAGCTGTTGCAAGAATGGTCAAAAAGACCGCGGCATCAGTTCACTATAAAACATAGGGAGACAAACCATGGCATCACCATCCGGCCCGGCCGACGTACGAAAATTTTCCACCAAAGGCACGCCCCTCACGCCCGAGGAACGCAAGGTCATCTTTGCATCCTCGCTCGGCACCGTCTTTGAATGGTACGATTTTTACCTGTACGGTTCGCTCGCTTCCATCATCGCCAAGCAATTCTTCATCGGCGACCCCACCACCACCTTCATTTTCGCGCTGCTGGCTTTCGCCGCCGGCTTCATCGTGCGTCCGTTCGGCGCGCTGGTCTTCGGCCGCCTGGGCGACATGATCGGCCGCAAGTACACCTTCCTGATCACCATTCTGATCATGGGCGGCTCCACCTTCATCGTCGGCTTGCTGCCGGGCCACGCGTCCATCGGCATCGCCGCACCGATCATCCTCGTCATCCTGCGCATCCTGCAAGGCCTGGCGCTGGGCGGCGAGTACGGCGGCGCAGCCACCTATGTGGCCGAGCATGCGCCTGAAGGCAAGCGCGGCGCGTTCACGGCGTGGATACAAACGACGGCAACCCTGGGCTTCTTCCTGTCGCTGATGGTCATCCTGGGCACCCGCCTGGCGACCGGCGAGAAGGATTTCGAAGCATGGGGCTGGCGCATTCCCTTCCTCGTCTCCGTCATCCTGCTGGGTATTTCCGTGTGGATCCGTCTGGCCATGAATGAATCGCCGGCGTTTTCCAAGATGAAAGCCGAGGGCAAGACCTCGAAAGCCCCGCTGACGGAAGCATTCGGTCAGTGGAAAAACCTGAAGATCGTCATCCTGGCCCTGATCGGCCTGACCGCCGGTCAGGCCGTCGTCTGGTACACGGGCCAGTTCTACGCCCTGTTCTTCATGATCCAGACCCTGAAAGTGGACCTGGCAACGGCCAACGTGCTCGTCGCCATCGCCCTGCTGCTGGCCACGCCGTTCTTCCTGTTCTTCGGCAGCCTGTCCGACCGCATCGGCCGCAAGTACATCATCCTTGGCGGCTGCCTGATCGCCGCGGCCACCTACTTCCCGATCTTCAACGGCCTGACCCACTTCGCCAACCCGCAGCTGGAAGCGGCTCTGAAGAACTCGCCAGTGGTGGTGGTCGCCGATCCTGCCTCTTGCCACTTCCAGTTCAACATGACGGGCACGAAGAAATTCCCATCGTCGTGCGACATCGCCACGGGCTTCCTGTCGAACAGCTCGGTGAACTACACGAAGGAAGACGCGCCAGCGGGCAGCATCGCCAAGGTACGCATCGGCACGAAGGAATTTACGTCGTTTAACGCCGTCATGACGGCCGATGGCCTGAACTTCGATGCGGAAAGCAAGGCCCACGAAGTGGCGCTGAAGAAAGAACTGGGCGCCGGCATCAAGGAAGCGGGCTACCCTGCGAAAGCCGATCCGGACCAGATCAACAAGCCGATGGTGGTCTTGCTGCTGTTCATCCTGGTGCTGTACGTGACCATGGTGTATGGCCCGATCGCCGCCATGCTGGTGGAAATGTTCCCGACGCGTATACGCTACACCTCGATGTCCCTGCCCTACCATATCGGTAACGGCTGGTTCGGCGGCTTGCTGCCGACCACGGCCTTCGCGCTGGTGGCCTTCAAGGGCGACATTTATTACGGCCTGTGGTATCCGATCGTCGTCGCCCTGGCGACTGTCGTGATCGGTACCTTGTTCGTCAAGGAAACGAAGGATAACAATATCTACGCTGACGATTAATCTGAAGCAAGCCCCGGTCGCAAGGCCGGGGTCCGCAATGCAAAACGCCGCTGACTGGTCAGCGGCGTTTTTTTATGTGGTTGCAAGCTTACTTGTCGCTCTTGCTCTTTTTCACCTGGTCGCGCTGCTGCACGTATTCCTGGTAGCTGGTCTGGTTGCGCTTGCGGCAGGCGTTGCGGTCGTCGAAATTATTGAGGCTGTTGCAGTACTCGCCGATCTTGTCCCGGTTCGCGTCATACAGTACTTCGCAGCCGGTGATGGCCAGCAAGAAGGGAATGATCAGATATTTCATTGCTACTCTCATGGATAGGAACGGGATTGCGCGAAAAAACACCAGATTGCCCACTGGATAAGCGGGCTGCTTTATCTTAACGCGATCTTGACGAAAAGTACAAGCGCTCGGTATTACTTATTGGAAAGGATACCCGGCGCAGCGACCTGATCGGCGCCGGCCTCTTCGCTCAACAGAGGATTGTCCGCCGCGAACGCTGCCAGGTGCTCGAGCAGCACGCGCACGCGGGCCGGCAGGTAGCGCCGCTGCGTCCACACGGCGTACACGTGACGCGGCTGCGGCATCCAGTCGGGCAGCACGCGCACGAGGCTGCCGCTGGCCACTTCGTCGCGGCATTGCAGCAGTGGACACAGCAGGATGCCAATGCCCGCGTCGGCCATTTCCACGGCCAGGCGCATTTCATTGACGCGCAGGCGCGCCTGCGGTTCGATCACCAGCTCGGCGCCGTCACCGGGCCGCCGCAAGCGCCAGCTGCGCAGCGGCTCGGCCACGATCAGCTCGTGCTTTTCCAGTTCCTGCAAGTCGCGCGGCACGCCGGCGCGCGCCAGGTAGGCAGGCGCGGCCACCATCACCAGCGAAGCGCTGCCCAGCCTGCGCTGCATCAGCGAGGAATCGTCGAGCGCGCCCACGCGGATGGCCAGGTCGGCGCCGCTGCCCACCAGGTCTTGCAGCAGGTTCGACAGTTCCAGCTCCAGGCGGATGTCCGGATACTTCTGCATGAAGCTGACCCAGGCCGGCGTCAGCAAGCCGCTGGCGAAGTTGACGGGCGCCAGCACGCGGATGCTGCCCGAGACCGCCGACAGGCTGGCGTCGAGCTGCTGCGTCGCCTGCCGCAGGGCGTGCACGAGGGGACGGCACTGCTCGTAGTACTGCCAGCCTTCCGCCGTCGGCTGCAGGCGGCGCGCGCTGCGGTTGAGCAAGCGGTAGCCAAGCTGGCTTTCCAGCTTTTGCAGCCGGCGCGTGACGGTCGCGGCGGGCAAGCCTTCCTTGACGGCCGCCGCATGCAGGCTGCCCGCCTCGACAATGGCGACAAATAAGGCTAAATCGTCAAGCATGATTGCATTTTCGGAATTTGAAATTAAAAATATGGCTCTAGTATAGATTGCTGCAAGTCGTTACGCTGGCGTATCTTTACACTTTGAAAGTGCACCATGTCCGACGCCCTGCGCCTGCGCTGCGTATTTGCCTTCCTGATGTCGCTGCTCATGACCCTGCTGATGAGCGCCTGGGTCACCTGGCTCAATATCGGCCTGCAAGCAGACTTCCTGCCCCGCTGGCGCCATGCCTTCTTTGCCGCCTGGCCCGTGGCCTTTTGCGCCGTGATGCTGTTCGCGCCCCGCGTGCAACTGTTCAGCCGCAGTATCGTGGCACGGCTCGCCAGCCGCCCTTAACCGGCAGTCGGCCAGCAACAGTATCACTCGGTCACTTCCGCCCACGGCCGCCCTGATCCGGGCTATGCTATGGCCGTCCTTGTTTTTATAGCGGAGTACCCATGCTCGATCACGTTTCCCTCACCGTCAGCGACCTGGAACGCGCCGAGCGCTTCTACGACGCCATCTTCGCCGCGCTAGGCGTGCCCAAGGTGGGCAGCGACCATGCCGATGCATGGATAGGCTATGGCGAGCGCAGCGATGCGCAGCATCCCGGGCGCAGCTATTTTTCCGTGCGCCTCGGCCCCACGCCCGACGACGCGCCGCGCCGCCATTGCTGCTTCAAGGCGCCCTCGCGCGCCGCCGTGGAAGCGTTCTGGCATGCGGGGCTGGCGCATGGCGGCATCGACCTGGGCGCGCCCGGCTTGCGCCACTATCACGCCAGCTATTACGCGGCCTTTTTGTTCGATCCGGACGGCAACCGCATCGAAGCCGTCTGCCATCACGCCGACGCCGGCTGACAGGACGGGAAATACGCCTCTGTTCGGCATTTCCACTTCGGCACGATTTGCCTATAATGGCTGGCAAGCCACGCCCGTCCCCGGTCCGTGCACCAAGAAGGAGATTCATGCATCATCTATTCGTCGGCCGCCCCGCGCGCACCATGCTCCTCTCCAGCGCCGGCTTGCTGCTGGCAGGCTGTTTTTCCGGCTGCTCCCTGTTGCCATCGACCCCGGTCATGCCCGGCGTGCCGGCCACGGCCGCCCTGCCCGACGCCAGCATCGCCTACACCCTGAGCGGCCAGAGCGGCTTGCCCGTGGTGTTCCAGTCGGCCATGGGCGACGGCAAGGATGTGTGGGCCAAGGTGGTGCCCGAAGTAGCTCGGCAGCACCGCGTGCTCGTGTATGACCGTCCCGGCTACGGCGACAGCAAAAAAACCACCACGCCGCGCGACCCGTGCACCATTGCCGCCCAGCAGCGCGCCCTGCTGGCGCAAGCGGGCCTGAAGCCGCCGTATGTGCTGGTCGGCCATGGCCTGGGCGGGCTGTACCAGTATGTGTATGCCAGGCTGTACCCGCAGGACGTGGCCGGCCTGGTCTTGCTCGATCCCACGCATCCGCAGCAATGGAACCGCCTGCAGACGGACGCGTCCGCCTACGCCATGCTCGTCAAAACGCGGCGCAAACTCATGTTCAACAGTACGGAATCGGCCGAATTCGATGCCCAGACGCAGTGCCTGCAACACGTCGACATGAGCAGCCCGCTGCGCGTGCCCGCCATGCTGCTGGTACGCGACAAGTTCGGCATCGAGGAAATGGGTTCGTTCGAGAACGTGGTGCGGGCCCAGGAAAAGGATTGGCAGCGCCTGTCCGGCGCGCCAGCCATCGAGCGCATCACGGGCGCCGGCTACTACATCCAGAAAGACAACCCCGTCATCGTCAACGAGGCGGTCAAGATGGTGGCGAAGAAGAAATAAAAAAAGGGCAGAGAAATCTGCCCTTTGTCATTCAACAACCCAACATCAGCTATTGAAACCCTTGCCCTCGCCCGCCAGCTTCACCAGCAACGGCGCCGGCGTCCACGCTTCGCCGTGGCGGCCCTTGGCATAGCCGGCAATCGTGTCGAGCACGTTCGGCAAGCCGACCGTATCCGCATAGAACATCGGGCCGCCGCGGAACAGCGGGAAGCCGTAACCGGTCAAATACACCATGTCGATGTCCGAGGCGCGCAGGGCGATGCCCTCTTCCAGGATGCGCGCGCCTTCGTTGACCAGTGCATACACGAGCCGTTCAACGATTTCCTGGTCGCTGATCTTGCGCCGCGCCACGCCGATGTCGGCGGAGTGCTGGATGATCATGGCGTTGACCTGCTCCGACGGATAGGCCTTGCGGTCGCCCGGCTTGTAGTCATACCAGCCGGCGCCCGTCTTCTGTCCATAGCGATTCAATTCGCACAGCAGGTCGGCCGTCTTCGAATACGTCACTTCCGGTTTTTCCACGTAGCGGCGCTTGCGGATGGCCCAGCCGATGTCGTTGCCGGCCAGGTCGCCCATGCGGAACGGGCCCATGGCGAAGCCGAATTTCTCGGCCGCCTTGTCGACCTGTTCCGGCAGACAACCCTCTTCCAGCAGGAAACCGGCCTGGCGGCTGTATTGCTCGATCATGCGGTTGCCGATGAAACCGTCGCACACGCCCGAGACGACACCGGTTTTCTTGAGCTTTTTCGACAGCGCCAGCGCCGTGGCCAGCACGTCCTTGCCCGTTTCCTTGCCGCGGACGATTTCCAGCAGTTTCATCACATTTGCCGGGCTGAAGAAATGCGTGCCGATCACGTCTTGCGGGCGCTGGGTAAACGCGGCGATCTTGTCCAGGTCCAACGTAGACGTGTTCGAGGCGAGGATGGCGCCCGGCTTCATGACGGCGTCGAGCTGCTTGAAGACGGTTTCCTTGACGCCCAGCTCTTCAAAGACGGCTTCGATGACGATGTCCGCCTGCGCAATGTCAGCGTAGGCCAGCGTGCCGGAAACGAGCGCGATGCGCTGCTCGGCCTTCTCTTGCGTCAGCTTGCCCTTTTTGACCGTGTTCTCGTAATTCTTGCGTATCGTGGCCAGACCCTTGTCCAGCGCTTCCTGTTTCGTTTCCAGCAGCATCACGGGGATGCCCGCGTTGGCGAAGTTCATGGCGATGCCGCCGCCCATGGTGCCGGCGCCGACGATGGCCGCGCTGGCGATCGCGCGCACGGGCGTGTCGGACGGCACGTCGGGCACCTTGCTGGCGACACGCTCGGCAAAGAAGGCGTGGCGCAGGGCTTTCGATTCAGGCGACTGCACCAGCTGCATGAACAGGTCGCGCTCGTACTTCAAGCCCTCGTCGAATTTCATCGTCACGGCGGCCGCCACGGCGTCGACGCATTTGAGCGGCGCGGGGAATGGGCCGGACATGGCTTTGACGGTATTGCGCGAAAACTGCAAAAACGCTTCGTGGTTCGGGTAGTCGACCTTGCGCTCGCGCACTTTCGGCAGCGGGCGCACATCGGCCACTTTCGTGGCGAAGGCCACGGCGGCGGCCAGCAAATCGGCGCCAGGCGCGATGACTTCGTCGAACAGGGCCGTGCCGGCCAATTTTTCAGATGCGACGGGCGTGCCGGAAACGATCATGTTCAGGGCCATTTCCAGGCCCAGCACACGCGGCAGGCGCTGCGTGCCGCCCGCGCCCGGCAAGATGCCGAGTTTGACTTCCGGCAAGGCCATCTGCGCGCCAGGCGCGGCCACGCGGTAGTTGCAGCCGAGCGCCAGCTCCAGGCCGCCGCCCATGCAAACGCTGTGGATGGCCGCCACCACCGGTTTGGTCGATTGCTCGACAACGTTGATCAGGGTATGCAGGGTCGGTTCCGTGAGCGCCTTGGGCGAATTGAATTCCTTGATGTCGGCGCCGCCCGAAAAGGCCTTGCCGGCGCCCGTGATGACGATGGCTTTGATGGCCTCGTCCGCCAGCGCCTGGCGGATGCCGGCCACGGCGGCCGTGCGCGTCGCCAGGCCCAGTCCATTGACGGGCGGGTTGGCCAGGGTAATGACGGCAACGGCGCCGTTCACTTGATATTCAGCACTCATGTCTCTTCCTTATTGATTTTTGCTCAGCGATGAGGTGGTTGCAAGGGATGAAGCTTCACTATACCGCATAAAAGAACGCTCGTATTATTTTTGTCGTGGCGCGTCCGGCGCCAGCATGGTACGCCATGGTACAACATCGTTTGCGGGAAGATCCTGCTGCAAGCGGCAAGCGTCTGTAGAAGCTATCACTTGGATATTCATTTAAATAATAAAAACACAATAATAATAACATCGTTTTATTATGTGAAAGAAGGGGCTTGTTATATGTGGACAGGGGCCAATTGCGACAGTTTTGACATTATTTATTCCCGCCCCTTGTTTTTCGCCAGACGCTGGGGAATAATAAAATTATTGATTCAAATCAATACTCTACAATTCAAACACTATAGGCAATCCGTATGGCGAACATCGGCGGACGTTCATCGCGCACATTCTCACGGATTATCACCGGATGCCGGCTGATGCAATAACACCGCTGCCTTAATCCTTGCCTTAATCCTTGTCTTAAACCGATAGCAGAAAAAATAATAACAGCAGCCTTATCGCTCCCCCTTCCTCTTCTCACCCCGAAGGAAATACTATGGACGCAGCCAGCCATGTCAGCCACTCCCAGGATCTGGACTTACAAGCGATAAATACTGCATTGAACCGTGTCCAGGCCGTCATCGAATTCGAGCTCGACGGCACCATTCTGCATGCGAATGAGAATTTCCTGCGTGTCGTCGGCTATACCCTGGCCGAAGTGCAAGGCAAGCACCATGCCATCTTCTGCGACCCCGAGTATGTCAAAACGGATGAATACAGCAACTTCTGGGCCAAGCTGGGACGCGGTGAATTCGACCAGGGCGAATACAAGCGCCGCGCCAGGGATGGGCGCGAAGTGTGGATCAACGCTTCCTACAACCCCATCCTCGACGCGGACGGCAAACCGTATAAAGTCATCAAGTTCGCTACCGACATCACGGCCCTGAAAAAGCGCAATGTCGAATACGAAGGCAAGGTCAGCGCCATCGGTAAGGCGCAGGCCGTGATCGAATTCGACATGCAGGGCAATGTGCTGGAAGCGAATGAGAATTTCCTCGCCGTCATGGATTACGACTTGAGCGATATCCAGGGCGAGCACCACCGCATGTTCTGCGAGCCCGAGTATGCGAGCAGCGCCGAGTACAAGAAATTCTGGCAAAAGCTCAACCGGGGAGAATTCGACGCGGGCCGCTACAAGCGCCTGGGCAACCATGGCAAGGTGGTGTGGATACAGGCCACCTACAACCCCATCCTCGACCTGAACGGCAAGCCATATAAAGTGGTCAAGTTCGCCATCGACATCAGCGAACAGGTGAACCTGGAAAACAGCATCCAGTCCAAGGCCGCCAACGACAGCCGCAAGGTCAACGCCCTGCTCGAATCGGTGGCGCGCGCGGCGCAAGGCGACCTGACCTGCAATATCGTGCCCGAGGGCGACGAGCCGATCGACCTGCTGGCCGGCGGCATCAGCAAGATGATCGTCGACTTGCGCGGCGTGATCGGCAACGTGGTGTCGGCTGCCAACGGCTTTGCCGACGCCTCGCACGCCATCGCCGAGCGGGCCACGGGCGTGGCCGTGGGCACGCAGGCGCTGGGCGCCACGGTGGAAGAAATGAACGCCTCCATCGACGGCCTGACGTTTTCCATCAATTCCATCGCGGAAAACACCTCGAATGCCGATTTCCTGGCAAAAGCCACGCAGCAGGAAGCGGAAGCGGGCGCGCGCGCCGTCGCCAAGTCGATCGAGGCGATGGACTTGATCAACCGCTCGTCGGAAGACATCGGCGAAATCGTCAAGGTCATCAGCGAAATCGCCAACCAGACGAATATGCTGGCCTTCAATGCGGCCATCGAGGCGGCGCGCGCGGGCGAACACGGCCTGGGCTTTTCCGTCGTCGCCGACGAAGTGCGCAAGCTGGCCGAGCGCTCGTCGCAGGCGACCAAGGAAATTTCCAAGCTGATCAACGAATCCGTCAAGCGGGTTTCCACCGGCAGCGAGATTTCGCGCCAGGCCAGCGACGCCTTCGACAAGATCGTCTCGGGCGTGGCGAAGACCACCCTGGCCATTTCCGATATCTCGAAGGCGGCCAATGAACAGCTGCTGACGGCGCGCGAAGTGTCGACGGCCATCCAGTACATCGCCGAGGAAACGGAAAAGTCGGCCGCCAACTGCGACAGCATCGCTCGCTCGACGGATGGACTGAACGAGCGCGCTGGCAGCCTGAACCAGACTGTCTCCGGCTTCGTGGTATAGACCATGAGCCACGCGGCCAGCTTGACGCCCGAGGTGCTGACAACCCTGATCGCGCTGGTGCGCCAGCATACGGGCATCGCCATGACGGCGCGCAAGAGCGTCTTGCTGGAACGGCGTTTGCAGCCACGGCTGCAGGCGCTGTCCCTGCACAGCTACCAGGCGTACCTGGAGCGCGTGGCCAGCGACCGCGACGAGGTGGACCATTTCATCGACCTGGTGACCACCAACGACACCCTGTTCTTCCGCACGCCGTCGATCTGGGATTACTTCCGCGACCGCTACCTGCCCGCCTGGGCCCGCGCGCATCCGGATGGCTGCCTGGCCATCTGGTCGGCGGCGGCCGCCAGCGGCGAGGAACTGTATTCGATCGCCATGCTGTGCGAGCAATTCAAGCTGCAAACGCCGTCTTTCCGCTACCAGATCCTGGCCAGCGACATTTCGCAGCAGATCCTCGGCGCGGCGCGGGCCGGCCAGTACAGCGGCCGCTCCGTCGAGCGCATCCGTCTGTCGCACCCGGACTTGCTGCGCAAATATTTCACACCCGCGCCGTATGGCGTCCAAGTCAATGAAGAACTGCGGCAACACGTCAGCTTTGCCCAGCATAATTTGCTGGAAGCATTGCGTCCGGCGCGGCAGTTCGACCTGGTGTTCCTGCGCAACGTGCTGATTTATTTCGATGCCGAGCACCAGGAAACCGTGCTGCGCCAGGCTCGCCTGAGTCTGAAGGACGAAGGCCGGCTGATCCTGGGCGAGTCGGAAACCATCGCCCGGCTCGGTACCGGCTACCAATTCGAGTTTCCCATGATTTATAAGGCGGGTAGCGCATGAGCATCATCATCGACCCTGGCTTGCCGCTGCACCATGTTGGCATGGGTCAACTTAGCGTGGGCACGCATGGCGAGCAGCTGCAAGCCTTGCTGGGCTCGTGCATCGGCATCGGTTTCATCTGGAAGAATGGCCCATGCTGCGGCCTGGCCCACTGTTTGCTGCCGGAAGCGCCGGGCGCCGACAGCAGCCTGGGGGCACGCTATGTGAGCCAGGCCGTGCCCTCGCTGCTGCGCCTGATGGGCGTGCGCCAGGCCGATTACGCCGACATCGAAGTGGTGCTGGCAGGCGGCGCCAGCATGTTCGGCCCGCGCAACGGGAGATTGCAAGTGGGCCGGCAAAACGCGCAAGCGGCGCAAAAATACCTGGACCAGTGCGGCTTGGCGGTGAGTTTTTGCGCGCTGGGCGGCCGCCACGGGCGCCAGTTGCTGATCGACTGCGCCCATCACAGCTTTGCCGTCACCGATGTGGTGGCGCCACCCGAATTAATTCCACGCAAGGAAGGCGCATATGGATATGCATGAGGCGACGGGCTTGCAAGCACAGGGCGCAAGCGACACGGCCACCGAACTGTTCGGCTCCTTCCACCTGGGCGACGATGAATTCGCCCTGCCCGCCAGCTGCATCCGCGAAGTGGTGAACTACCCGGCGAAAGTCACGGCCCTGCCCCTGTCCCCCGCGTATCTGGAAGGCATGTTCACCTTGCGCGGCAGCGTCATTCCGGTGGTCAACCTGGGCCGCTTGTTCCGTGCCGATGCGCCGCGCGCCGTGGCCACGGACAAGATCGCCATCCTCGACTTCCAGCAAGTGCTGATCGGCATCGTCTTCCAGGATACGGGCGAAATCCTGCGCGTGCCCGCCAGCGCTCGCAGCGCCCTGCAATATGCGGCCGGCGACAGCCACGCCGTCATCGCCGGCACGATCCTGCTCGATGGCGGCGCGCGCCTGCTGCAGGTGCTCGACCCGCATGCCCTGCTGCGCATTGAAAACGTGCCCCATGTGCTAGCCCTGCAGGCGACCGGCGCCAGGCTGAGCACGGCCCGCTACCATGCGCAAAGCGAACGCCGGCAATGCGTCAGCTTCCATGCGGCCGGCGCCACGTTTGCCTTTGAAATGCTGGCCATCCAGGAAATCATCCGGGTACCGGAACTGCACAGCTCCCTGCTGAACAGCGAACTGTGCCTGGGGCGCATGCATTTTCGCGGCAGCCAGGTGGCCGTCGTCGACTTCGGCGCCCTGCTGCAGGCGCCCGCGTCCGGCACGGCTGCAACAGGCGACCAGCGCATCATCGTCGTGCGCCTCGATGACACGACCGTTGGTTTTCTCGTCGATTCCGTCGACAGCATCGTGCATTTCTTTGGCGACGAAGTGCTGCCGATTCCCCTGCTGAGCAAGGCGCGCGCCGCCATGTTCGCCGGCTGCATCACGAAAGAGGGGCTGGGCGACATCATTTTCCTCGACCACAAGGGCATTCTGTCGCAGGCGGAAATTGTCGAGATGCGCGACGGCCACGCGCGCCTGTACCCGGCCGTGACGGAAACGGCGGCCGCCACGCACAAGGCGCAGCGCCGCGTCTACATCACGTTTACCGTGGAAACCCGCTTCGCCGTGGAAATCGGGCAAGTGCGCGAAATCATTGATTTCAGCGGCGCCATCACGACGCCGCCGGGCATGCCGGCCTGCATGCGCGGCATGCTCAACTTGCGCCAGCAAATGATCAGCATCATCGACTTGCGCCAGCTGTACGCCATGCCGGCCTTGCCGGACGATAGCACCGGCAAGATTCTGATCGTGGAACGGGGCAACGAGCGCTACGGCTTTCTCGTCGACCACGTCGACAACATCATGACCATTTCCGACAGCCAGCGCTTTGCGGCGCCGCAAATCATCCGTACGGGTGAACACGACGACTTGCGCAGCGAAATGGATGAGATGATCGATATCGGCACGGAGGCGCAGCGCCAGACCCTGTCCGTCTTCCAGTGCGACCATCTGCTGGAAAAACTGGGGGCGGCGCTGCCGCAGGCTGCCTAGGCTGCTTTACATCCCCGGCAGCTGGTGCCCCTTGAACTGCTCGCGCAGCTTGTTCTTCTGGATCTTGCCCGTGGCGCCCATGGGCAAGGCGTCGATGAACAGCACGTCGTCCGGCGTCCACCACTTGGCGATCTTGCCCTCGAAAAATTGCAATAACGCTTCACGCGTGACCGTCATGCCGGGACGCAGCACGACGACGAGTACGGGGCGCTCGTCCCATTTCGGGTGGAACACGCCGATGCAGGCCGCCTGCAGCACGGCCGGATGGGCCATGGCCAGGTTTTCCAGGTCGATGGTGCCGATCCACTCGCCGCCCGACTTGATCACGTCCTTGCTGCGATCCGTGATCTGCATATAGCCGTCGGTGTCGATGGTGGCCACGTCGCCCGTGGGGAACCAGCCATCCTGCAACACCTCGCCGCCCTCGTTCTTGTAATACGACGAGATGATCCACGGCCCTTTCACCAGCAAATGGCCATAACTGATGCCGTCCCACGGCAATTCCTTGCCGTCGTCGTCGACGATCTTCATGTCCACGCCGTAGATCGCATGGCCCTGCTTTTGCAGTATCTTGCGCTGTTCGTCCTTCGGCAAGTCCAGGTGCTTGGTCTGCAAGCCGCCGGCCGTGCCCAGCGGCGACATTTCCGTCATGCCCCAGGCGTGGATGACTTCCACGTCGAACTTGTCGATCAGGGTATCCATCATGGCCGGCGGGCACGCCGCGCCGCCGATCACCGTGCGGCGGAAAGTGGAAAATTTCAAGTTATTCTGCAAGGCATGGTTCAGCAGCCCCAGCCAGACGGTGGGTACGCCGGCCGAGAACGTCACTTTTTCCGCCTCGAACAGTTCGTAGAGCGACTTGCCATCGAGCGCCGCGCCGGGAAACACCATGCGCGCGCCGGACAGGGGCACGGAATACGGCAAGCCCCAGGCATTTACGTGGAACATGGGCACGACGGGCAAGACCGTGTCGGAGGCGCGCACGTTCAGGCCGCTGGGCATGGCCGACGCATACGCGTGCAGCACGGTCGAGCGGTGCGAATACAGGGCGCCCTTGGGATTGCCCGTCGTGCCCGACGTGTAGCACAGGGTGGCGGCCGCATTCTCGTCGAACAAGGGCCAGGCGTAATCGTCGGAATGCGTGGCGATCAAGTCTTCATAGCACAGCAGGTCGGGAATCGTGCTGCTGGCGGGCATGCGCTCGCGGTCGCACATCAGCACGAAATGACGGACGAAGGTGCAGTCGGCGGCGATCTTTTCCACCACGGGGAGGAAGGTCAAATCGAACAGCAAGACCTGGTCTTCCGCATGGTTCGAGATGTAGGCGATCTGGTCGGGAAACAAACGCGGATTGATCGTGTGCAGCACGGCCCCCGAGCCGGACACGGCATAGTACGCTTCCAGGTGGCGGTAACCATTCCAGGCCAGCGTGGCGACGCGGTCGCCCATGCCGACACCGAGGCCATGCAAGGCGTTCGCCAGACGCCGCGCGCGCTGGTGGCAATCGCGGTAGGTGTAGCGGTGCATATCGCCTTCCACCCGCCGCGAAATGATTTCGCTGCCCCCGTAATGACGCGCTGCAAACTCGATAATGCTGGAAATCAGCAGGGGCTGATTCATCATCTGGCCCATCACTGGACTCAAGGGGAATGCCGACATCGTCTCTCCTGGGTGGATACTTGCTTGTTGTTGGAATTTAAAGACTTTCCTTAGTTTCGTACGGTCGTGCGGAAATCGTCAACGCATTTCGATATTGCGATGCAACATGGAATTCTTGATTCCGTTTCTTGCTATGCAAACAGCTGCAAGAGTGCCCGCCACGCGCCTTGGCGCCGTGCGGTAAAATCGTACTCCAGGCTGGCGCACCTTGCCGGTCCATCTTACTGACTGGAATTGCCATCACCGCTCATACCTTACCACTGGATAACGCCTTTGCGGCCTTGCCGCCCGCGTTCTATACGCGCTTGATGCCCACGCCCCTGCCCGCCCCGTATTTCGTGGCCGCCAGCGCACCCGCCGCAGCCCTCATCGGCCTCGATGCGGCGCGCCTGGCCGAGCCGGACTACGTGGCGCTGCTGAGCGGCAATGCGGTTGCCGAGCGCTCGCAACCATTGTCAGCCGTGTATTCGGGCCACCAGTTCGGCGTCTGGGCCGGCCAGCTGGGCGATGGCCGCGCCATCCTGCTGGGCGATATCGCCACCGAGCACGGCCCCATGGAGCTGCAGCTGAAAGGCGCCGGCGCCACGCCGTATTCGCGCATGGGCGACGGCCGCGCCGTGCTGCGCTCGTCCATCCGCGAATTCCTGTGCTCGGAAGCCATGGCGGCGCTGGGCATACCCACGTCGCGCGCGCTGTCCATCATGGGTTCGCAGCAAGGCATCATGCGCGAAACCGTCGAGACGGCCGCCGTCGTGACGCGCATGGCGCCTAGTTTTGTTCGCTTCGGCTCGTTCGAACACTGGTTTTACCGCAAGCAGCCGGACGAGCTGAAAATCCTCGCCGATTACGTCATCGACAGTTTTTATCCCCACTTGCGCGCTGCATCAAATCCATATCAAGCCTTGCTGGCCGAAGTGTGCGTGCGCACGGCGCACATGATTGCGCACTGGCAAGCCGTGGGCTTCATGCATGGCGTCATGAATACGGACAATATGTCGATCTTGGGCCTGACGCTCGATTACGGTCCCTTCGGCTTCATGGAAGCGTTTGATGCCGAACACATTTGCAACCATACGGACCAGCAAGGCCGCTATTCCTACGCCAACCAGCCGCAGGTGGGCCACTGGAACTGCTATGCGCTGGGCCAGGCACTGCTGCCCTTGATCGGCGAAGTGGAATTGGCGCAGGCGGCGCTGGACAGCTACCAGCCCGCTTTTGCAGACAAGATGAATGCCTTGCTGCGCGCCAAGCTGGGCTTGCGCACGCAACACGACGACGATACGGCCCTGTTCGACAGCATGTTTGCGCTGATGCAAGCCAATCACGTGGATTTCACCAACTTCTTCCGCGCCCTGTCGACACTGCAAGTAGATACTCCCGAGCACGACACGGTGCTGCGCGACATGTTCATCGACCGCCCCGCCTTCGATACATGGGCGGCGCAATACCGCGCGCGTCTGCGGCAGGAGCACAGCGTCGATGCCGAACGGCAAGAGGCGATGAACCTGGTCAACCCGAAATACGTGCTGCGCAACTACCTGGCGCAAGTGGCCATCGAAAAAGCCCAGCAGCAGGACTACACGGAAGTGGCGAAACTGCTGGAAATATTGCAAAAGCCATTTGACGAACAGCCCGAACACCAGCACTATGCGGCCCTGCCGCCCGACTGGGCCAGCCACCTTGAAGTCAGTTGCTCATCCTGAGGAGTCATTATGACCACGAATAAAGTCAAAAAAACCGACGCCGAATGGCGCGCCATGCTCGACTCGATGCAATACGAAGTCACGCGCCACGCTGCTACGGAACGGGCCTTCACGGGCAAGTTCTGGGACCACCATGAACACGGCGTCTACACCTGCGTCTGCTGCAACACGCCCCTGTTCGCCTCGGACACGAAGTTCGATTCCGGCTGCGGCTGGCCCAGCTATTTCCAGGCACTCGACCCGGCCAACGTGACGGAAATCACTGACCGCAGCCACGGCATGCTGCGCACGGAAATTATCTGCGCCGTCTGCGACGCCCACCTGGGCCATGTCTTCCCGGACGGCCCGCCGCCGACCGGCTTGCGCTATTGCATCAATTCGGCCTCCTTGCGCTTCGATCCGCAGCCGTGAGACACAGGAATGCTTGGGAGCGATTCGGTTGCTCCTAAGCCATTCCTAAGATGATTTTAATAAGACCAGTGTAAAGTCTCGCCATGAAATTTCTATTCGACCTATTCCCCCTGATCGCCTTCTTCGCCGCCTTCAAGCTGGGCGGCATGTATGAAGCGGCCACGCACGATTTCGTGCAGCAATATTTGTCCGGCTTCGTGTCAGGCGGCCTGATCAAGGCCGACCAGGCGCCGTGGATACTCGCCACCCTCGTCGGCATCATCGCCACCGCCTGCCAGGTCAGCTATCTGCTGCTGCGCGGACGCAAGGTGGACGGCATGCTGTGGCTGTCGCTGTTCATCTTTGTCGTGTTCGGCGGCGCCAGCATTTACCTGCATGACGATTTCTTCCTGAAATGGAAGCCGACCCTGATTTACTGGCTGTCCGGCCTGGCCCTGCTGATCGCGCATGTTGGCTTCAAGAAAAACCTGATCCGCAAGACCATGGAAGCGCAAGTGCAATTGCCTGATGCCGTATGGAACCAGCTGCTGGCCGCCTGGATCATTTTCTTCGGCCTTCTGGGCGCACTGAACCTGTTCGTGGCCTTCGTGCTGTACCAGGGCGACATGGCTGCCTGGGTCAGTTTCAAGGCGTTTGGCGCGACGGGCATCTTCTTTGCCTTCATCGTGGCGCAAACCCTGTTCCTGGCCAAACATATCAAGGAAGACGCATGATGACGAACGACACGACAACGCGCATGGAGCGCATTCGTACCCGCCTGGAAACGGCACTTTCTCCTCTGGAATGCGTGCTGGAAGACGACTCGGCGCGCCACCGGGGCCATGCTGGCGCCGCCTCGGGCGGAGGCCATTACAATCTACGCATTATTTCTAGTCAATTTGAGGGGCTCAGGCTCGTCATGCGCCATCGACTGGTGTATGATTCCGTGCACGATATGATGCATAATGAGATACATGCATTGGCGATTGTGGCCCTGGCGCCGTCCGAAGTAGTGTAAGGATGGCGTTTTGGCGTACCCGAGCCATGTTATCAATTTCTTTCCATGCGTTTTTTACGAAACTTTCCCTAACAGGATTTAATAATGACTTTTAAGCCAGCCCGCTTGCTGATCGCACTACTCGCCGTTGTCGCGGTACCTGTTTTTGCGCAAAATGTTGCCGTTGTTAATGGCAAGCCTATCCCATCGTCGCGCGTTGATGCAGTCGTCAAGCAAGTCGTCGCCCAAGGCCAGCAACCGGATTCGCCGCAACTGCGCGAAATGATCAAGAAGGACTTGATCGGCCGTGAAGTGCTGATGCAAGAAGCGGAAAACAAAGGTTTCGGTAAAGATGCAGCCGTCAAGCAGCAAATCGAGAACGCACGCCAGGCCATCGTCATCAACGCCCTGGTCGGCGACTACCTGAAAAAGAACCCGGTCAACGACGCTGAAATCAAGGCGGAATACGACAAGTTCGTGGCCCAGACCGGCGACAAGGAATACCACGTGCGCCACATCCTGGTGGCCACCGAAGCGGAAGCGAAAGACATCATCGCCAAGCTGAAAGGCGGCGCCAAGTTCGAAGACCTGGCCAAGCAATCGAAAGATGCCGGTTCGGCCGACAATGGCGGCGACCTGGACTGGGCAGCCCCATCGTCCTTCCCGAAAGTCTTCTCGGACGCCTTCGTGAAACTGCAAAAAGGCCAGGTCACCGACACCCCGGTGCAAACGCCTAACGGTTTCCACGTGATCAAGCTGGACGACACCCGCGCGGCAAAACTGCCGACCCTGGAAGAAGTCAAGCCACAGATCGCCGAAGCGCTGCAGCAAAAGAAACTGCAAGCGTATCAGGAAGAAATGATCAAAAAAGCGAAAGTTCAGTAAGAACTGACCTCCCCGGCGCCCTTTTCGGCGCCGGTCGTGTATTCTGCGCCTGAATGCGCACTGCACGGCAGTCGCGCGTATCGATTTTTAGTATATTTATTAGGAATGAACATGATTTTGAAGCCAGCCCGCCTGATCTTAGCCCTGGTCGCCGTTGTAGCGATCCCTGCGTTCGCGCAAAACGTGGCCACCGTGAATGGCAAGGCCATCCCTTCGTCGCGCGTCGACCAGGTCGTCAAGCAAGTCGTCGCCCAAGGCAAACAAGCGGATTCGCCGCAATTGCGCGAAGCCATCAAGAAAGACCTGATCGGCCGCGAAGTGCTGATCCAGGAAGCCGACAAGCAAGGCTACGGCACGCGTCCGGAAGTCAAGTCGCAGATCGACAATGCCCGTCAAAGCATCATCATCAACGCCCTGCTGGCCGACTACGTCAAGAAAAACCCCGTCAAGGACGCTGAAATCAAGGCCGAGTACGACAAGTTCAAGGCACAGGCCGGCGACAAGGAATACCATGCACGCCACATCCTGGTGGCCACCGAAGCGGAAGCGAAAGACATCATCGCCAAGCTGAAAGGCGGCGCCAAGTTCGAAGAACTGGCGAAAGTATCGAAAGACGGTTCCGCAGCCAATGGCGGCGACCTGGACTGGGCTAGCCCAGCTTCGTACGTGAAGCCATTCTCCGACGCCATGATTGCCCTGAAACCAGGCCAGGTCACGCAAACGCCAGTGCAATCGCAATTCGGCTTCCACGTGATCAAGCTGGAAGAAACCCGTCCGACGAAGCTGCCGGCACTGGAAGAAGTCAAGGGCCAAGTGGCCGAGTCGCTGCAACAGAAGAAACTCGCCGCCTACCGCGACGAACTGATGAAAAAAGCCAAGATTCAGTAATACTGAATCGGCATGAAAAAGCGCTCCCTGGGGCGCTTTTTTTTGGTTCATCGCGGTTGATGGGGAAAGACGGGCTTGACGTTTTTTGCTGGGAGGGGGTGGCGGCAAGGGTTTTGAATTGGTAAATTGATTGTCGCCAAACAAACCAATTACCTTACCACTCTCGCCGCCATGCTCAATGCTATGTCGTCTCTTCCATTTTGGGAAGGGCATATTGTCGATTCCGTCGTCGAACAGGACGACGAATCGCTGCTGATCGTTCTCAACGCCTGCCCCACTACCGACGCGCTTTGCGGTAGCTGCCGGCAGCCTTGTGCTCTAGTTCATGAGCAGCGCTGGCGGCGCATCCGGGATCGGGATATTTTGGATCGACGGGTTTGGTTGAAGGTGCCAATCCGGCGCCTGGACTGCCATCACTGCGATGCCCGGATGACGGAGCATATCTCCTGGCTGGACCGGCGCTCGCGGGTGACTCACCGCGTCCGGGTCTGGGTGGAGGCGCTGGCACAGCTTATCCCGATCAAGCACGTGTCCCAGCTGACAGGCCTGCACTGGCACACCATCAAGGCCATTGACCTACAGCGCTTAGCACACCTGCACGGCCAGTTCGCCGCTGGCGACGTGCGGCGCCTCGTCATGGATGAATTCGCTTTGCACAAAGGCCATCGTTATGCCACGGTCGTTCTCGATGCCCAGCGCATGCGTGTGCTCTGGGTTGGCGAAGGCAATAGCCGGGTCGCCATCCGTCCGTTTTTCGAGGCGTTGGGCGCAGAAGGCTGCGCCCGAATCGAGGCTGTGGCGATGGATATGAACACGGCGATGGATCTCGAAGTGCGGGCGCAATGCCCCAACGCCGAAGTCGTCTACGATCTTTTCCATGTCGTTGCGCGCTTTGGCCGTGAAGTCGTCGACCGGGTGCGTGTCGACCAGGCAAACGCGCTGCGCGACGATTCCAAAGCGCGCCAGGTCATCAAGCGTAGCCGTTGGCTCCTGCTGCGCAATCGCGACAACCTTGAAGACGACCGTGCTATCAAACTTGACGAACTGCTCGCGGCCAACGCCCCTCTGTCGACGGTCTATTTGCTCAAAACCGAACTCAAAGAAATCTGGTTCGCGCCATCCGTTCGCGAGGGTGCGCGTCGATGGAAACGCTGGATGCGCCTCGCCCTCGAGAGCGAGATCGCCCCCGTGATTAAATTCGCCAAGCGCTTACGCAAATACGTCCGGGGCATCATCGCCTCCGCCATCTATCCGATGAATTCGTCCATTCTTGAAGGCGTCAACAACCGCATCAAAGTCATCAAACGGATGGCCTACGGATTCCGGGACTCTGCATATTTTTTCCTCAAAATCAAGGATGCCTTCCCCGGTAAAACGCGATGAACCTTTTTTTACGCCTGAAGAAAGCGAGCTGGGATGGATCTACATGAAGCATTAAAAATCGCGCTGGAAGCGGCGGCCGAACCGGGCCGTGCGGCGCCCATGCAAGCCTATATGCGCGACCAGTTCATTTTCCTGGGCGTGGCGGCGCCGCAGCGGCGGCTGGCCGCCAGGGGCTTGCTGGCAAGCTTGAAGGGCATCGATGCCGCGACCTTGCTGGAACACGCGCAACGGCTGTGGCAGCAGCCGCAGCGCGAATACCAGCACGTGGCGCTCGACATGCTGGCCCTGCACTGGCGCCAGCTGGACGTTGAACACATCCCCGCCCTGCTTGGCCTGGCGCGCCAGCGGGCTTGGTGGGACAGCGTGGACGGCATGGCCGGCATCGTCGGCGAGGTGCTGCAGGCGGCGCACCAGCGCGGCGGCGACGGCCATGCGCACATGGATGACGCGCTGCACCACCAAGACTTCTGGCTGCGCCGCATCGCCATGCTGCACCAGCTGGGCTGGCGCGCCGACACGGATGTGGCCTGGCTATTCGACGCGGCATTGGCCCTGGCCCACGAAGACGAGTTTTTCATCCGCAAGGCCATCGGCTGGGCCTTGCGCGATTATGCGCGCCACGCGCCTGAGGCCGTGACGACGTTTGCCAACACGCACCGCCAGCAACTGTCGCCGCTCAGCTACCGCGAAGCGCTGAAGCACCAGCCACCTTGAACGCCGATCCGCCCAGCAGACGCAGCGCGGCGTCGATGCGGGGGCCGGCATCCCAGGCCGGCACGGGCGCCAGCAAACCCAGCGCCATCTGCCGCAGGGGCTCGGCAATCACCATCGCCAGCAGCAAGCCGGCCAGTTCCGAAGCATCGCCGAGCATCACGTGGCCCCGCGTGGCCTGGCGCTGCAGCCACTCGGCCAGCATGGCCGTGCCGCGCTCGATGCCGTTGCGCTGATACACGGCAAGTAAATCGGCGCGCGCGGGAAACTCCGTGCATAGCAGGCGGAACAGGCCCACGGCGTCCGCCGTCAGCACGCGCGCCGCCATCGCCTGCAAGATCTCCTTCAATAACGGCAAGACCTCAGCGGGCGCGGTCGCATCGTGCGCCATGGCCGGCAAAAAGGCGTCCGTCCAGCCGCGCACCACCAGGGCGACCAGTTCCTCGCGGTTGGCCGCGTACTGATACAGCGACTTCTTGGCCATACCCGCGTGGCGCGCCACCGCTTCCATCGTCGTGGCCGCATAGCCTTCCTGCAGCAGCAGCCAGGTGGCCGCCTGCACGGCCGCCTCGCGCGCTTCCCCGGGCGGCCGCGCCGGACGGCCCCGTCCGCGCACAGCCTTGCTCTCTTCTTCCTGCATGCCATCTCCCAGCTTGATCGATAAGCAATTTTACACTGAAACATATTTTGGAAACGTATTGCGTTTCTTTAATATATAATTGGCTCACCCCAACAAAGGAGAAGGACATGACGCAGCATATTGAATTCCCATGGAGCATCACCAACACAGGCGACTTGCTCGACCCGTTTCCCCTGCACCTGGAAACGGGCATCACGCGCCTGCCCGACGGTTGCCTGCTGGTGGCGGCGCGCACGGAACTGCACGGCTGCAGCGGGCGCATGCTGGACTGGTGGTTTACGTTTTTCGAGACGACGCAGCACATCAAATGGTGGCACCCGCACGATCACGTGGCCCATCACGGCTGGAACAGCGCGTGGAAAAAGGGAGCAAATTACTACGGCGCCTCGATCGAGGCGGTGGAATCGCTGGGCGACATTCCGCCCGTGAAAGCCAAGCTGAAGTTCCATGACCCGAAGGAAGTATTTGATCCGGCGCAACTGCAACAGGCCCAGGACAGCGGCGCCCTGTCGGCCGCCATTTGCGCGCGCATCGGCTTTGGCGAACATGTACAGCTGGACCCGCAGGGCGATCCGCTCGATGGCGAAATGCTGCACCTGACGCGCGACACGCCCACGGGCTGCGTGCTGCGCAGCCGCTTCTTGCTGGGCCGCAATAGCCTGAATCCCGTGCGCGACGTGCCCGACGTGCTGGGCCTCAATTTGCTGCGCCATTGCTACAGCGAATTTACCTATCTGTCGCGCTTCCTGCCGTCGCTGTACTACGGCGAGCACGCCAACGGGGAAAAGGCACCGCTGCCCTGGTAAAACATGGTTTTACAACTGCTTGTGCATGCGCGCCAGCGGCAGTTTGATGTCATCGGGCAAGTCCAGATGAAACTCTTCCGTCACGGCAAAGCCGCTGGCCAGGTACAGCGGCACGCCGGGCAAGGTGGCGGCCAGTTCCAGGGCGGTAAAACCGGCGGCCAGGGCCTGCCGTTCACAATGGCGCATCAGCATGCTGCCCATTCCCTGGCGCGCGGCCGCAGGCTCCACAAAGAAGGCGCGGATGCGGCCCGGCTGGCTGGCCGGATCGAGCAGCGGGTCCGGCCCGCTCTTGGCGCGGTCGGCCCCATACAGGGTGGCGCGCTGGCTCCAGCCGCCGCAGGCCAGCATGGCGCCATCGCGTTCGATGACGAAATACGTCCGGTCGGCAACGAGCTGCGTATCGACGCCGAACACGTGGCGCGTGACGGACTCGGCCTGCTCCTGCGTATAAAATCCCGCGCTCAGTTCCACGCCGGAACGGGCGATCAGCGCATTCATGGCGGGTACATCGGCCGGCAGCGCCACGCGCAAGCGCGTCAAAGCGCCAAAGCTGAACCAGGCACGGCGGATGCGGCCCTGCTCCACTTCATACGTCGCCACCAGTTCCTGGGCCGACACGCCATCGTCCGTGTCGCCATGGACGATTTCATGGTCGATCACCAGCTTGCCGCAGGCTATGCGGTTGAGCAACTGCGCCCGCGGCCGGCTGGCGGCGAAACGTGCCGTGAAACGGGGGCCAATCTGCGCGCTGCCTTGCGCCAGCAAGGTATCGGGATGCTGGAATTGCTGTGCGTCATCGGCGTAGATGGCCAGCAAGGCCGGCACGTCGTGGGCGTTGTAGGCGTCCAGTTGGGCCTGGACCACCGCCGTTGGCGAAATAAGTGTATCGTTGGCAAGCGCCATGCGTGCACCTGTTGTGATGTGGTTGGAAAGTTGCAAAGCGTAACACTGTCGCTCCTGTCGCGGCGCAGTTTGCTGCGATAATTGTAAGATTCGTTATAAGATTCACCGCAAGAGACATCTTGCGGCGTCACCAATCAATCGCAAATCGCAGCAGGAGTAAATATCATGAAATGGGAAGGCAATCGCGAAAGCGACAATGTGGAAGATCGCCGTGGCGAAGACGGTGGGAGCGGCGGTGGCGGCGGCTTTGGTTTTGGCGGGCGCTCGATCGGCATCGGCACCATCGTCATCGCCCTCGTCGGCTCGTATGTGCTGGGCGTCAATCCCTTGACCTTGCTGAACCTGCTCAGCGGCGGTGGCGGCCAGATCAGCACCCAGCAAAGCCAGGCGCCGGCGCGTCAGCCGCCCGAATCGGACGACATGGCCCGCTTCGTGAAAACCGTGCTGGCCGATACGGAAGACACGTGGGGCGCCCTGTTCAAGGCCGAAGGCGGCAACTATGTGAAACCCAAGCTGGTGTTGTTCTCGGGCAGCATTCCGACCGCCTGCGGCACGGGCCAGAGCGCCAGCGGGCCGTTCTACTGCCCCGGCGACCAGAAAGTCTATCTGGACCTCGATTTTTTCAATCTGATGCAGCAGCGCTTCAAGGTGTCGGGCGAGTTTGCCGAAGCCTACGTGATCGCGCATGAAGTGGGCCACCACGTGCAGAACCTGATGGGTTTGTCCGAGAAGGTCGACAATGCGCGCCGCACGCAGTCGGAGCGCCAGGCCAACGCCATGTCCGTGCGCCTGGAATTGCAGGCCGACTGCTTTGCCGGCGTGTGGGCCTTCCACGCGAACCAGGATCGCAAGATCCTGGAACAGGGCGACGTGGAAGCGGCCCTGAAAGCGGCCACGGCCATCGGCGACGATGCGCTGCAGCGCCAGGCGCAAGGCCACGTCGTGCCGGATTCGTTTACGCACGGCACTTCGGAACAGCGCGTGCGCTGGTTTACCAAGGGCATCGAAAGCGGCCAGATTGCCCAGTGCAATACGTTCGAGGCGCGCCAGTTGTAAATGAATCCACGCATGCCGCCCCGCGCGGGCCGGCATGCACCGCCATCAAGGCACGCCGACGTCGTAGCGCTTGCCCAGTCGTTTCAGCTCGCCCGTCTCGATCAGGCTGTTCATTTCCTGGTCGAACTGCAGGCGCAGCTTGTCGAAAGTGGGCGCACGGGGGAAGGCGAAATAGCCGTTTTGTATCTCGATGACTTTGGGCAGGGGTTTCACCTGGCGGCCGTAGCCCAGACGGGCGATGACGGGATCGGTGTTGCGGCGGTTGCTGACGAACACGTCGACGTGGTTGTGCACCAGCATCTTCAAGCCATTTTCCACGTTGTTGGCCACGCTGACCTGCAAGCCGGGCCGCACGCGCTCCCAGTCCGCGCCATAGGCCCAGCCATTGAGCAGCACCACCCGGCGGTTCTTCAGCACCGCGTAGTCGCCATCCCAGCCGAAGCTGGCGTCCTGGCGCGTATAAAACACCATCTGGTCCTGGTAAAACGGCTTGTCGGAAAACGCCATGCTGGCGATGCGCTCGGGCGTCTTGTAGGGGCCGATCAGGATATCGGCCTGGCCCTGCACCAGCATGGCTTGCGCGCGCGCCCACGGCACCATGCGAAAACGCACGGTGTGCCCCGTGCGCGCCGCCATCAGGCGCAGCAGTTCCGCGCCCAGTCCGCCATATTCACCGCTGTTTTGATACTCGAACACGCGCTCGAACTGCGCGCCCACGGCCAGCAGTTCCCGGGCTGGCGCCTGCGATGGCACAAGCAGCACGGGCCACAGCAGCGCCAGGGCCAGCAGACGCCGCCCTGCTTTTTTCATCAGCCGACGATGCGCAAGGAGTAATCGGTAGCCCGCACATCCTTGGTCAGGCTGCCGATCGAGATGCGATCCACGCCCGTTTCGGCGATGGCGCGCACGGTGTCGACGTTGATGCCGCCGGACGCTTCCAGCAAGGCGCGGCCGTTGGTGATGGCCACGGCCTCGCGCATCATATCGTTGCTGAAGTTATCGAGCAGGACGGAGACGGCGCCCGCATCGAGCGCTTCCTGCAATTGCGCCAGAGTTTCCACCTCGATCTGCACAGGCACGCCCGCGTCGAGGTTGCGCGCGTTTTCCAGGGCCTGGCTGACGCCGCCCGCGGCCGCGATATGGTTTTCCTTGATCAGGATGCCGTCGTACAGGGCCAGACGCTGGTTCTTGCCGCCGCCGACGCGCACCGCATACTTTTGCGCCAGGCGCAGGCCTGGCAAGGTCTTGCGCGTATCTAAAATGGACGCCTTGGTGCCGGCGATCACATCGACATACTGGCGCGTGGCCGTGGCGACCGCCGACAGCAATTGCAGGAAATTGAGGGCGCTGCGCTCGGCCGTGAGCAAGGCGCGCGCCGGCGCTTGAATGGTGCAGACGACGCTGTCGGCCGTCATCAGGTCGCCTTCGGCGTAATGCCAAACGATGTCGATGCTGCGGTCCAGGCTTTTCATGATGCCTTCGAACCACGGCGCGCCGCACAGCACGGCCGCTTCGCGCACGATGACACGGGCCGTGACGATATGGTCGGGCGGCACCAGCTCGCCCGTCAGGTCGCACTGACCTACGTCTTCCAGCAAGGCGGCCAGCAAATTGCCTTCGAACGCGCGCGCCAGGGCCGCATCGAAAGGAGCGAAAGAATTAACGAGGGTACTCATGCTGGACCGATTCCTTGGAACAATGTGGTTTCTTTTGCCAGGTCAGCACCCGGCTTGAGGCCTGCCTTCTTGGCGGCGGCGAAATCGAGCATACGGTTGATCGAGCGCACGGCCAACTGGCCGACGGCGGGATCGACGTGGATTTCGTTGTGCATGTTTTCCAGCGTTTGCGCCAGGTTCAGCAAGCCGTTCATGGCCATCCACGGGCAGTGCGCACAGCTCTTGCAGGTGGCGCTGTTGCCGGCCGTGGGCGCTTCGATGAAACGTTTGCCAGGCGCGGCCGCGCGCATTTTGTGCAGGATGCCATTGTCGGTGGCGACAATGAAGGTGTCCGTGTCCATGGTTTGCGCTGCCGCAATCATTTGCGACGTGGAACCGACCATATCGGCCAGCGCCACCACATTCGCGGGCGACTCCGGATGCACGAGCACCTTGGCTTGCGGATACTCTTCCTTGAGCAAATCGAGTTCGATGCCCTTGAATTCGTCATGCACGAGGCAACTACCCTGCCACAGCAGCATGTCGGCGCCCGTTTCCTTCTGAATATATCCGCCCAGATGCTTGTCCGGCGCCCACAGGATTTTCTTGCCCTGCGCATGCAGGTGGGCCACGATATCGAGGCCGATGGACGAGGTCACCATCCAGTCCGCGCGCGCCTTGACGGCCGCGCTGGTGTTGGCGTAGACGACAACCGTGCGGTCCGGATGGGCGTCGCAGAAGGCCGTGAATTCATCGGCCGGGCAACCGAGGTCGAGCGAACAGGTCGCGTCGAGATCGGGCATCAGCACGGTTTTCTCGGGACTGAGGATTTTTGCCGTTTCGCCCATGAAACGCACGCCGGCCACGACGAGGGTCTTGGCCGGATGGTCGCGCCCGAAGCGGGCCATTTCCAGGGAATCGGAGACGCAGCCGCCCGTGGCTTCTGCCAGGTCTTGCAGATCAGCATCAACGTAGTAGTGGGCAACGAGCACGGCTTCGCGCTCGATCAGCAGGCGCTTGATGCGCGTGATCAGTTCGGCTTTTTCAGCCGGGGAAGGCGTCGCTGGCGTGCGTGCCCAGGCGTGGGCAGTGCAGCTGGCTCCGTCTTGCGGATGTTCATACTCGACGGATTTGATGGCTAAAGTTTGCATGGCTGTGTCAAACAAAAACGGGATAGACCGGCACGATTGCAATAAAGCAGGTGCGCCGGAACGAAAGGACCGCGGCGCGTCGGTGTGGTGCTGGGTGGCTTCGCTGGCCGAAATTGTCGGATTACGCGACCAATCCGGGCAACTCACCCTGACGTAGGTCGGATTAGCGCACAGCGCGTAATCCGACGCAACGTTACCCTACAAATTAATCAATACCCTGGCTCTTCAAATAGTCTTCGTAGTTGCCACGGTAATCGACCACTTCATCTTCCTTGATCTCGATGATGCGGTTCGCCAGCGAGGACACGAATTCGCGGTCATGCGACACGAAGATCAGGGTGCCCGCGTATTTTTCCAGCGCGATGTTCAGGGACTCGATCGATTCCATGTCCATGTGGTTGGTCGGTTCATCGAGCATCAGCACGTTGTGGCGGCCCAGCATCAGCTTGCCGTACATCATGCGGCCTTTTTCACCACCGGACAGTACCTTGACGGCCTTCTTGACATCGTCGCCGCCGAACAGCAAGCGGCCCAGGATGGAACGCACGGCCTGGTCGTCGTCGCCCTCTTTCGTCCACTGGCCGATCCAGTCGGTCAGATTCGTGTCCTTGGCGAAATCTTCCGTCGGATCTTGCGGCATGTAGCCCACGTTGGCGTTTTCCGCCCACTTCACGCGGCCCTGGTCAGGCTGCAAGCCGGCAATGTCGCCCGCGATGCAGCGCAGCATGGTGGTCTTGCCGGCGCCGTTGGCGCCGATGATGGCGATGCGCTCACCCGCTTCGACCATGATGCTGAAATTCTTGAACAGCTGGCGGTCAAAGCCTTTCGAGATGTTCTCGACTTCCACGGCCAGGCGGTGCAATTTCTTCTCGCCGTCGAAACGCACGAAGGGATAGGCGCGCGACGATGGCTTGATGTCGTCGACCTTGATCTTTTCGATCTGCTTGGCGCGCGACGTGGCCTGGCGGGCCTTCGACTTGTTCGCGGCGAAGCGGCGCACGAATTCCTGCAGCTCGGCAACCTTGTCTTTCGCTTTCGCGTTGTTGGCCAGCTGCTGGTTGCGCGCCTGGGTCGAGGCGAACATGTATTCGTCGTAGTTGCCTGGGTAAATCTTCAGGGTACCGTAATCCATGTCGGCCACGTGGGTGCAGACCTGGTTCAGGAAGTGGCGATCATGGGAAATGATGATCATGGTGGAGTTGCGCTCGTTGAGCACGTCTTCCAGCCAGCGAATCGTGTTGATATCGAGGTTATTCGTCGGCTCGTCGAGCAGCAGGATGTCCGGGTTCGAGAACAGCGCCTGCGCCAGCAGCACGCGCAGCTTCCAGCCTGGCGAGACATTGCTCATCGGGCCTTGATGCAGGTCGATGGCGACACCGGCGCCCAGCAGCAGTTCGCCGGCGCGCGATTCGGCCGTGTAGCCGTCGTATTCGGAGACTTTGCCTTCCAGCTCGGCGGCCTGCATGTAGTCGTCGTCCGTCGCTTCCGGGTTCGCGTAGATCGCGTCGCGTTGCTGGATGGCGGCCCACATTTCCGTGTGGCCCATCATGACGACGTCGAGGACGCGCATGTCTTCAAAGGCAAACTGGTCCTGGCGCAGCTTGCCCAGGCGCTCGTTGGTATCGAGCATGACATTGCCGCCCGACGGATCCAGATCGCCGCCCAGGATCTTCATGAACGTCGACTTGCCGCAGCCGTTCGCGCCGATCAAACCATAGCGGTTGCCGTCGCCGAACTTGACGGAGATATTCTCAAACAATGGCTTGGCGCCAAACTGCATCGTAATATTTGCTGTAGATAGCATGTGATATTGGGTCTTTATTCAGTTAAAACAGCTAGTTAGGTACTTTGCACCCATTATACAGCACCCACCCTCTTCCCTCTATAGGGGGCCAGCCAGGACGTTGGAAATCAATGTAAAGAATAATGGCAAGAAAATACGATTGCCGTATTCCCATTTAGCAGATACGCTGCGCGGCATCCGTTTTCTCCCCTCCACCTTACAGGCCTCACTTGAAAAAAATCACCATCGCCGCCGCTCTGGCCGCCGTTGCCGTCGCCGCCACCGTCTACGCTTCTCCCTACTACGCCTTGCACCAAATCAAGACCGCGCTGGCCGAGCGCAACGCCGAAGCCCTGGCCGCACACGTGGACTTCCCCGCCTTGCGCGCCAGCGTCAAGACGCAGCTGGAGGCCAGCATGGCGCGCAGCATCGAAGCGACCGCCGGCAGCGGCAACCCGCTGGCCGCCCTGGGCCAGTCGATCGCCAGTGCCATGCTGGGCAAGATGGTCGATACCATGGTCTCGCCGGCAGGCGTCGTCGCGCTGGTCAACAAGAGCGCCGTCAGTCCGCAAGCAAGCGACACGGCGGACGCGCCCGCCGATGGCGCGCAGAAAAAGGCCGAGTATTCGGCAGGCTATGCCGGCGTGAACACCTTTGTCGTGCGTGCGAAAGACGGCAATGCGCAGGACGGCGCACTGGTCCTGCTGCGCCATGGCGTGTGGGGCTGGAAACTCAGTTCAATCGAGATTGCGTCGGCGATGGCCGCACGTTAACCGGGAAATTTCATGCTGAAACACCCAGCTTTATCGCTGGCCATGGCCCTTGCCAGCGCCACATCACTCGCCCACGCACTCGATGGCACAGCCGGGAGCAGCCACTCTGTTGCCGCGCGCATGCAGGCGGAAACATCCACGGCCGCCGATCCTGACGCCCCTGCCCCGCTGCCCGTGCCCAGCGACATTTCGCTGGCCGAACTGGAGCGCCGTCTGGCATTGGGTCAGGCGCGGGCCGCTGAAAAACACTATACCAGCGCGCTCGATCCGGTCGCTTTGACCGGCCTGGCGCAACAGATGGGCTGTATGGATATCGTCGGCGTGCAGCCGTTCGGTTTCCCGCTGGAACAAGCGCAGCCCACCGTCCTGAGCGGAGGGCACCTGCTGGCCCGCTGCCCGGACCGGGCCTATGTGACGATCACGGCCATGTCGATGGCGGGCAAAACTGGCAAGCGCGCCCGCATGTCGGCGCAATCGTTCAAGCAGACTGTGGATGGCAGGCCCGCGCGGCGCCTGTATTACAAGGCGCCCAACGGACGCCAGAAGGAATCGCTGACCATCATCGATGGCAGCCATGCGTATGCGCTTGAGTACTGGTCGCTCGATGACAGCCAGCAAAGCGGCATGGTGGGCATGCGCCGCATGGAAACATTGACGTTGCCGCAACAAGCCGGGCAAAATTAGTCAATATACTGTATATTTATACAGTTATCGACTATTCTCCTGTCCGCCATGCCTGCATACCCGCACAACGCCTTGCCCTACACCATCTGCGTCAGCGCCACGATCGACGCGGAGGTCGAGCAAACCATCCTCGAGGGCTTGAACGCCTACAACGATGCCATCACCGGCTATAGCGACAGGCAGGTATTGAGCGTGGTCGTGCGCGACCGCGACAGCCAGCGGGTGCTGGGCGGCGCCATGGGCCGGACCTCGCTGGGCCTGCTGTTTCTCGATCTGTTTTATTTGCCCGCCGCCTTGCGTGGGCTGGGCCTGGGCAGCCAGATACTGGCGCAATTCGAAGAGGAAGGACGCCGGCGCGGCTGCGCTTCGGCGGTGCTGTACACCATCAGTTTCCAGGCGCCCGAATTTTACGAGCGGCGCGGCTGGCGCCGCTTCGGCGACATCGCCTGCAGCCCTGAAGGCACGAGCCGGGTATTCATGAGCAAGGCCTTGTAGGCTGCATGCGACAATGGCTGACGGTAAATTTGTCGCCAGCCATTGTCAGCGACATCGGCTTACATGCCCAGCGACTTGAGCAAATCGGCGTTGTCGTCGTCTTCCGGTTCCGCCGCAGGCGCGGGAGCGGCGTCCCGTTCGCGGTTCGCGAATTCGCCATCCATCAGCGAGTCGGCGTCGACTTCGCGCGAATCGAAATCGTGCAGCTTGATGAACTCGGTACGGTCGATCGCCAGTTCCAGATAGAAAATATTGTTCTTTTCCGTATAGAAAGTGACGCGGCGCATTTCCGGGCGGTCCAGCGGCGTGTCGACGCTAAGCATCACCTGCTTGTTCAGCACCAGCATCTTCGGCTGGCTCTGGGTGATGTTCGTTTGCAGTTCGCGCCGCACCTTGCCCGTGAAGTCGCCCACGATCTGGTTCATCAGCTCGCCCATGATGTTCGACACTTCGTCCGACGTGTAGAAGCTGGCCAGTTCCGACTTCGGCATGCCCATGTGCAACATGTAGCGCTCGTAGATTTCCATTGCCGTATCGGCGGCAAAATTGAGCACCACCAGGCCTGTGAAACCGCCATCGAACATGACGAAACAGCCGATGTCCGGCTTCAGGCCGGTCTTCGTAATGCGCTGCACCATGCCCGAATAATTGACTTTACTTTGCGTTGCAACGTTGAGCACCCGAACCACCGAGTTGCACAAACTCATCAACAAATCTTCTGTACCGTACACAACATCCTTTTCTGCATCCATGAGCAACCTCTCCTACTATTTTTAAGATGACAGCACTGTTCCCTGCCCGCCGCGAGCCGAAACTGACCGTTTCGCTCAGCAGACGGACGACTTCACCTTTGCATGCCTGACCTTGCGTGGCGGGGCGCGCCGCGTTGCCGCCGGTACGAACCGCCCTCTTACCTTTTTCTGTATAGAAATAACTGTATAGAAATAAGTATCATGCGCAGAATACCCAGATGTAACATTTCCGTCCAGCCATACCTGCATTTACTTGACGATCTGTGCGGAAATACCAATACATTGCAAGGCAACATTATGCGGAAGATAAGCATGCAGAAAGAATCAGCCTGGCACGCTTGAAACCATGGCGAAAAGGCAGCATCACGTATACTGCCCCCGCGGGACGCAACGGCGCCGCCAGGACAACAACCAGCGAAAGGCATGAGAGGATGAGTACACTGCAAGAACAGGCAACGGCGGAAATGATGGCGGCCGTGGAGGCGTGGTTTGCCGAGCGCCTGAAGCGCACCGATCTGGAAAGCGCCGTGAATCGGACCACCCTGCAGATGGGCATCTTTAATGATTTCTTGCTCGACTACAAACCAGGACGCACCACCGCCGACGAGATCGACCTGGGCTTCGACGACGACGTGCGTCCCCGCACGCCGGCGCGCCTCGATGAAGCCGTCGTGCGCGACAGCATCGCCCCCCAGCTGCTTGCCATGGTGCAAGCGAAGCTGGAGACACTGGCCGACACACCGATGATCGACTACCGCTTCAGCTTTCGCGGCAAATTCCAGACGGCGCAGGGCAAGCTGCACCTGACCTTGCTGGAATACGTCAACGAAGGCAAGCGCCAAACCCTGCTCGAACGCATACATACTTACGTCACGCAAAAACTCGAGCACGGCAAGCGGCCGACGAAAAAACTGGAAACCTTCTTCCTCGCGCGCCACCTGCTCGATCCCCTGCTGTTTCCGCAGCCCGATATCGCCTGGACGATCGCCCTATTCGAGCGCATCGAGCAACTGAACAAGTCGCGCCCGCAAGCGCTGGCCGAACACCGCAGCGACATCATCCAGGCCGTGACGGTCTGGGCGGAAAAGCAGTTCCTGCCGCAGTTCTATGACGTGCAGAAATCGAGCTACCGCAGCGCGGAATACAGCTTGAAAGCGGGCGCGGCGCCAGACGCTCAGACGCTGGCGCCGATCGACCTGCTGCTGTATGGCGCCGTGATGATCTTGCGCCACGAACCGAGCTACGCCAAGTCGACGGGCCTGAAATTCCTGGAAATCGCCCGCGAACTGGGCAGCGAACGGGCCGTGCGCATGCTCAAGGAAGGTAGCGGCACTTTCGCGCCCGACGCCATCCACCTGAAAAATGCCCAGCTGGAATGCCGCGCCAACGATGTGTTTGCCACGATCAACATCAGCATCGTCCAGGAAGAGGAAGACGCGTATGCGCAGGCGCTGGCGTTCGTCACGCATTTGCTGAACAACGGCTTTCCGAAAAGCTACCAGATCAAGCTCAAATCGAAGGTCAAGGCATATCTGCCGCTCAAGGGACTGGCGAAATCCGACACGCACCGCTTCTTTGCCAACGCCCTCGCCTGGCCCACCCTGCAGCCGCAGCTGGAAGCGTATGCGCGCGCCGCCATCGAGCAATTCGAATTTTATGCCGACACGGAAGGCGAAAAGAACTGCATGCCAGGCAGTTACGCCACGTTTGGGCTGGGCTTGCTCGACGCTCGCTATTTTCCGCTGGTGCAGCACTACATGGCGAACGTCGACGAGGAACACCAGTGTGTGCAAGACCAGTTCACGGCGGCCTTTGCTGAAAAGCATGGCGTCACGCCAGACTCCGTCCCCGTGCTGGCGGCCTGCCTGCGCGCATGCACGGACAACGCCAAAGTGAAAATCCAGGCGGAACTGGAAGAGGTGGAAAAATTGGAACTGTTCTGCCAGCAACTGCAAGGGCTGGAAGGCTATCAGGTGGAACACATGCTGTATCCGGTCTGGGGCAAGCTGGAAAAACTGGCGACGCTGGCGCGCAAGGCGCAAGGCCGGCGCAAGGAGCTGCTGCTGGCTTTGCTTGAAGCAGCCAGCAAGGGGTAGGCCTAATGTGTGCAACGTTATGACTTTCACCATTTATAATGCGGGCGCCAAAATTTCTTTAAAGCATCTTTTGGCGCCTGACATTGAATCGTGGAGAAAATACATGCAAAACACACACACAACCTCGCGCGCCGCCCTGCTGGCGGCAAGCATGGCCGCCGCCGTGGCGCTGGCCCAGCCCGCCATTGCCGCCGACACTGCGGAGCTGGCTCCGCTGGACGTAGCCAATCTGTACATCAAGACCATCATCAACCAGGATGAAGCCAGCGTTGCCAAACTCAACGCCTACCTGCGCCCGACCCGCCTGGCGGGCCATCAAAGCGCCGAATACGCGTCGTACAGCGGCTTGAAGGAAGCGGATGCCAAATTCCCAACGCAAACGGGCAAGCTGATCGCCGACCTGTTCCCGGCAGCCATGCGCGCGGCCCTGACGCCGGCCGCCGAACAGCTGGCCGCGAACGTTATCGCCGCCAAGAATGGCGCCGCCTGCCAGGCCACCAAGGCGGACCCGGTCACGGTGGAAAACGGCATGCAGACGGTCGCCGTCAGCTTCGAATGCCAGGTCGTCAAGGCGCCTGTCGCCTGGGCGCCTGCGGCCCAGCAACTGGCGAAGAGCGGCTGCAAGGTCGAGCAATGCAAGGCCGGCCTGGAAAAGATCGCCGCAACCTACACGAGCTCGCCGAAGCAGACGTGGCGCGCCGTGTTTGGCGTCAGCCGCGAAAAGAACTCGGAAGCGTGGCGCAACGATTTCGCGCGCGAAACCTTCGATGAAATCTGGGAATACTTGTAATCCTACACGGAGCTTTAAACTGCCAATGGACAAGCCCAAACTGACCCCAGTCGCCCAGCCTGCAGGCCTGGCCTTGCTGCAGCTGCTCGCCCCCGAGCATGTGGAGGTCACGCTGGGCGCGCAAGTGCTGGCGCAGGACTTGGCTGCCCTGCACGGCAAGCAATTGCTGGCGCTGCTGCGCCGGCTGCGTGCCGCCCAATCCAACCAGCAGCACTATGCGGGCGCCAGCGTCGAGCAGGCTGAACAGCTATTCGGCGCCGCCATCGCCGCCGTCAAGGCGGAACTGGCCAAGCGCCCGCATATCCCCAACAAGCAGGAAGCGAAGGCCTTGCGCCAGGCGGCGGCAAAAAAGCGCTGATCGAGGCGCAAGCCGGCCGCCAGCGAGGCCGTTTCGTGTGGGCAAGCTCGCCGGCCCCCTCCTATAATCGGAGGCTCTATTGTTTCCGCTACAGAAAGTTCCCCATGCCCACACAATTTTCCCGCTACGTATTTGGCTGCGCCATGCTGGCACTGTCCAGCCTGGCGGCTGTGCAGGCGGCCAGCCTTCCACCCATCGGCCCGGTCGACGCGCGCGCCGTGTGGCAGGAACGCTCGCTATCGGCTTGCCGCAGCGAACATTCTTCCACCGCGCCCGACGTCTGCCTGTTGCGCACCATGCAGCGCAGCGGCGCGCATCCGCAAGCCATCGCCGCCGCCCGGATGCTGGTGAAGGCAAACAACGCCGGCTTCATCTCCGCCTGGCGCCCGCTGGGCAAGGCGGCCCTGGCCACCGTCACCTATCCATTCCGCGCCAACACGAATGAAGGCACCTTGCTGATCGGCAGCGATGGCGCCGCCATCGACGTCGACGAAGGCTCCGTGGGCGAGGAAGACCGCGCCACGCCGGCCTGGCGCGCGTTTGCCGCCGCCCATCCGGACTCTGTCCCGTTTGCGCCCGCCGACTTCGTCGGCAGCACGGCGACCAGCGATGGCGGCCAGAGCGTGCTGTTTTCCACGCCCCTGATCACCTGCCACGCCTGCGCCGAGGATGGCGCGCTGCTGGTCGCCTACACGATCGACAAGGCCGGTATCGTGCGCGAGCGGAAACTCTTGACGATCAAGTAATGCTGCATCAAAGATAAGATAGAATTGCCCGATGCACGTCCATACACGTACATGCCATCTTTCCACTACTTATCACGGGAAACCATGCGCCGCTCCTGCCTTGCACTGCACCTCGCCGCCGCCCTGCTGCTGTCCAGCCCCTTCCACCTCGCCATTGCCGCACCCGCCGCCACCGCTTCCTCCAGTGCGGCCACGCCGCTCGTCATCGGCGAGAGTTTCAGCATCGATTCGCAGGCGCTGCAGGAAAAGCGCCACATCAATGTGTACATGGCGCGCGCCTGGGATACGCCGCCCGATGCGCCGCTGCCCGTGCTGTACATGCCGGACGGCGGCGTAGCGGAAGATTTTTTGCACGTGGCCGGCTTGCTGCAAGTGTCGGTAGCGAATGGCACGATGCGCCCTTTCATGCTGGTCGGCATGCAAAACACGCAGCGCCGGCGCGATTTGACGGGCCCGACGGAGAGCGCGGCAGACCGCAAGATCGCCCCCGTCGTGGGTGGCGCGTCGGCCTACCGGGCCTTCATCCGCGACGAACTGATGCCGGAAGTCAAGCGCCGCTACCGCACGACGGGCGAAACGGCCATCGTCGGCGAATCGCTGGCCGGCCTGTTCGTGGTGGAAACCTATCTGCTGGAACCGCAGTTGTTCGACCATTACCTGGCCTTCGACCCCAGCCTGTGGTGGGACCACGGCGCCCTGCCGCGCCAGGCGGCCGGGCTGATAGCCAAGGGCACGCCAGGCAAGCACAGCCTGTATCTGGCGTCCAGCAGCGAAGCGGGCATCGCCATCGAAGTGCAGCGCCTGGCTGATGTGCTGGAGAAACAGGCACCGCGCGGCCTGCAATGGCATGTGGAAAAAATGCCGGAAGAAACCCACGGCACGATCTATCACCCGGCAGCACTGAAGGCGTTCCGCAGCGTTTTCCAGCCGCAGGCGCCGGCTGGGCAATAAAACATGGACAAACTGTAATCTGGCGAGGGGCGTAGCCGCAGGATCGGGCGGGTAAAATCGGCGGCCCTGCTTTTCCCGCCCGAGTCCGATACCCATGAGCTTCTTGCAATTATTTATACTTTCCATCGTCCAGGGCTTCGCCGAGCTGCTGCCCGTGTCCAGTTCCGCCCACGTCATCATGGCGGAAAAATGGATGGGCCTCGATCCCACCTCGCCGGAGCTGACCATGCTGCTGGTGATGCTGCATACGGGCACCATGTTCGCCGTCATCGTGTATTTCTGGAAATCCTGGCGCGCCACGTATTTCAGTTCGGCCAGCGCCTTCCGCAGCAATGTCCTGCTGCTCGCGGCCGCCACGGCCCTGACGGGCATCGTCGGCTTCGGATTGCTGAAGGGCATTACGCACGTCATGAGCAAGGATGCGCCCGGTTTTGAAATCGAGCACCTGTTCGGCAACGCGAAGCTGATGGCCGCCGCGCTGGCTGCCGCAGGCGTCCTGATCATTGTCTCGTCGCGCCTGCAAGCGCGCCAGCATGGCACCTTGTCCATCGGCAAGGCGATGGTGATCGGCGCTGTGCAAGGCCTGTGTCTGCCTTTCCGGGGCTTTTCCCGCTCGGGCGCCACCATTTCCGCCGGCATCGCCATGGGCGTGCCGCAGCGCCGCGCCGAGGAATTCAGCTTTGCCCTGGCCGTCGTACTGACGCCGGCCGTGCTGGTCAAGGAAGGCTGGCGCTTTTACCAGGCCGTGGCAAATGGCAGCCTGGACCATATGGAACACGGCAACAGCCTGCTGCACCTGCTCGGCCCCAGCCTGCTGGGCATGCTGCTGTCCTTCCTGGCCGGCTTGCTGGCCCTGCGCTGGCTGTCACGCTGGCTCGAGCAAGGGCGCTGGCATTTCTTTGGCGCGTATTGCCTGCTGGCCTCCTTGGTAGTGCTGTACCTGGGGTAAAATCGCCGGGTTTGCAGTTTATACACACATCCCAGCCAGGTTTACAGAAAGCCAACGATGAATTTCGCCGCCACCGCCGCCCTCTCGCTTGCCATGTCCACCGACGCCTTCGCGGCCGCCGTGGGCAAGGGCGCCGCCCTGCACAAGCCGCAATGGCGCGAGGCGCTGCGCACGGGCCTGATCTTTGGCGTCATCGAAGCCATCACGCCCATCATCGGCTGGGCCCTGGGCAGCGTGGCCGCACCTTACGTGGAAGCGTGGGACCACTGGATCGCCTTCAGCCTGCTGGGCATCATCGGCTTGCTGATGATACGCAATGCCCTTTCCGATGCCGATGAGGAAGAGGCGCCGGCCCAGTCGCACTCGTTCTGGGTGCTGGCCGTGACGGGCCTGGCCACCAGCATCGACGCCATGGTGGTGGGCGCTGGCCTGGCCCTGCTGGGCGCAAATATTGTCGTGACTGCCGCCGCCATCGGTTTTTCCACCTTCGTCATGGTGACCCTGGGCGTGATGCTGGGCCGCGTGCTGGGCACGGTGGCGGGCCGGCGCGCCGAACTGGTGGGTGGCCTGGTGCTGATCGTCATCGGCTGCGTGATCCTGTACGAGCATATCGGCCATCCGGCCTGATGGTGGGCCGGGCAACGGGCGCGCACGCCACAGGCAGCAGCGTGGCTGGCGACGCGCTTTGTGCTACATTCAAGGCTCTGCATTCCTGTCTCGCAAGGTGACCATCATGGAAACTCTTGAGCTGCTTTTTGCCTCGCTGGTGCGCGAAACGGCCGAATCGATACGCGACCACCACGTCCCATTTGCCATCAAACACGACGAGCGCGCCTATTTCGAGTGGATGGATGGGCATCCGATCAACGGCTATATCCAGGAAGCGTATCGGGAGATCGAGGAAACCGCCCAGCAGATCCGCGCCATTCGCGCTGGATGATGACGCTTGCCGCAAGCTACTGCGCGGGGCGCTTTGCGGCTGGCGATGCTCACCGCACCAAAGTGCGGTTGCGCTTCTCAGCCACACATCCCCTCCGCTCGCTACGCTTGCAGCAAGCGTCGATACGCTAGTTGAACCGTTGCTTGAATTGGCGGTCTTGAGCCAAATCAAACACTCAGCTGTTCGATACGCATAAAAAGGTCCGGGCCACGACAATCAGGTCTGGAGGCGGGAGACATGGATCAGGGACAAAAACACCAGATCAGGGGCTATGAATTTCATGTGGCGGGGGCGCTGGAGAAGGATGGGCGCTACCGGGGCATGATTTTGATCAGCAAGCGCGGCGATACGCAGCAGGTGTACGCCAAGCCGGTGCTGGTTGAAACGCCCAGCAGTTTCAAGTCCGCGCATGCGGCTTTGATCGAGGCCTCGGCGTATGCCCAGGAACTCATCTATAACGGCGCCATCAAGGCTCTGCTGCCGGCCGATGCGCCGCTCGCGGGAAAGCAGGCACCGCAGGCCCCGCAGCCGCCGGATTTCGTCGGCAACTGACGCCGGCAAGCCCCTCCGGACGCCTTGGCGGCGCGTATAATGACGCGCTTTCCCGGATGAAAACATAGAACAATGGAATATGTGAACTTGCCGCTGGTCTTCCTCGTCGGCTGCGCGCTGATCGCCTTGCTGGCCAAGAAGAATGGCTATTCGTGGTACCTGTTTTTCTTTGCCATCGCCGTGCCCGTGCCCCTGTTGCTGCTGGCCTTGCCACATGTGCTGGGTGTGGAGACCGCTTCACTGACCTCCGTACGGCTGGGCGCTACCCTGCTCTTCCCCCTGGCCGGCCTGCTACTGGCCCTGCGGGGCAAGCGCTAAGGCTGTTTCAACGTGCCGACACGCCATCGGCCAGGCGCCAGCCGATGGACAGCGCCAGTTGCTGCGCCTCTTTTTCATTGCTGCAATCGTCGTAATCGCAAGTGTCCGCATACGCGCCGCAGGCCTGGTTCTGGCTCACATACGAGCCGACCCAGCGGCCATCGCGGCGCTGGCTGGCCGTGGCGCTGATGATAAAGCCTTTATGGATGGTGGGATTTTCAAAAGACATATTTCCTCCGGTGCAAGAAGCGTCAGGAAGCTGACTGGTCCCTACTGTGCGCCACGCGCCGCTGGCAGTCTGTACGTTTGATCACACACAGGAAGCGCGCACGCGCCTGCCCGCGCGGCGCCCGGCGATCGGGTATGATTTCGCCATGTGTGGACGATTCGATCAAAATGACACGGCGCGCGTGCTGGCGTCGTCCTTCGGCTGGACCGACGCCGTATTCGACAGCGAAGCCGAGCCGCACCTGAACGTGTCGCCCGGCACGTACCGGCCCGTGCTGCACATCCAAGATGGCGCGCACCGGGTCGACGATGTCTTCTGGGGCTACCGGCCCGCCTGGGCAGCCGCGGCCACACCCGCTCCCGGCAAGAAAAAAATCCCCATCGCCATCAATGCCCGCCTGGAAAAACTCGCCGGCGCCTACTGGAAGCCCTTGCTGCGCGCGGGGCGCGGCATCGTTTGCGTACGTGGCTGGTATGAATGGACGGGAGAGAAAGGCAGCAAGCAACCGTGGCACATCCACCGCCGCGACCGCGCGCCCCTGTTCCTGCTGGCGCTGGCCCAGTTCGGGCCATACAAGGTCAATCGCGAGGAAGCGGGCTTCGTGCTGGTGACGGCCGACAGCCTGGGCGGCATGGTCGATATCCACGACCGCCGCCCCGTGGCCGTCAGCCAGGAAGACGCGCACCGCTGGCTCGATCCCGCCCTGACACCCGAGCAAGCGCTGCACCTGGCGCGCACCTGCATGCTGGATGTGGAACTGTTCGAGTGGCATGCCGTCGACAATCCGCTGGTGCCGACCGCCAAGGCCAAAGCACCATCGCCGGCCGCGGCGCAAGGCGCGTTTGACTGGGGGACGGACTGAGGCAATGGATTAAGGCAAGCGCGCCAGACGGCGCCACAGCGCTTCCATCGGCCCCTGGCGGAAATGCCGCAGCCAGTAGCGGCTCAGCAGCACCTGCCCCACCATGATCAGCACGGCCAGGCCCAGCATCTCGGCCGGACGCAAACTGGCGCCCCAGCCCAGGCCTGGCCCCTGCAGCAACCAGGTGCCGATCAGCGATTGCAGCAGATAATTGCTCAGCGCCATGCGTCCCACGGGCGCCAGCCATGCGCCGAGCCAGCGCAGCATGAAGGGGCCGGCCAGCATCAGCGCGGCCACGTAGCCGGCCGCCAGCACGGGGCCGCCGGCGAACAGACCCACTTCGAACAGGGCCGTATCGAACACGGTCTGATACGGATCGGCCACCTGCCACGCGACAGCCCCGGCCGCCAGCAGATTGAACGGCAAGCCCAGGCCCAGTCCCACGGCGCGCACCCGGCGCCACAGCCGCTGGTGGCGCTGCGGCTGCGTCAGCCAGCCACAACGTACGGACAAGATACCCAGCAGGAACAGCACGATGATGTGCGGCAGCATGACGGTGGCGTACAGCAAGGAGACGAGGAAATCGTTGGCGCGCAGCCTGGCCACCGCCCATACGCTGCCTTGCGTGTAGATGGCGTAGCGCTCCGCAAAACTGTGCAGGTCGCGCGCGATGTCCGGCGCGCCGCCCTGCTGGCCCACGGGAATGAGCAAGCACATGAACAGCAGAAAACCGGCGGCGACCAGCCAGGCGCGGTTGCGTACACGGCTGAGCCTGGCGGATGCCAGCGGCAGGATCAGCATGCCGGCCACGGCATACGAGGTCAGCACGTCGCCGCTCCAGATGAGGAAACCGTGCAGCAGACCAAACACGAGCAGCCAGCGCAGCCGGCGCCGATAGGCAGCTTGCACCTGCTCCCAGCTGCCCAGCTGGCGCTGCAGGGAACGTGTCTGCAGGGCAAAACCGGCGCCTAACAGAAACGCGAAGATGGGATAGAACTTGAATTGCGCCAGCGCCGCAATCCCGAAAATGACGAGCTGGTCGAGCACGGGCGGCTGCGCCGGCAAGGTGCCGTAGCGCAAGGAAATCGTGCCCCAGGCAAAGCCCCAGATATTCACCAGCAGGATGCCAAACACGGCAAGACCGCGCAGCACGTCGAGCTGCAGCAGCCTGCCGGGCTTGGCGCTCATGGAGCTCAGGGGCGCGCCAGGGTCGGGTAATCGCTCACCTGCAAGCTGAAGCCGGACGCATCCGACTGCAGGCGCGCGTGGCCGCCGAACGGCAAGGTGACGCGGCGGCGGATATGGCCAAATTCCAGCCCCGTCAGCACGGGCACGGGCAGGCGCTGGCGCACATAGGCCAGCATGGCGTCGAAATCATAACCGTTATCCATGGGGCTCAATTTATAGGCGGAAAAATCACCGAGCACCACGGCTTGCTGGCGTCCGATGACGCCCGCGTGCAGCAATTGCAGCAGCATGCGCTCGACCCGGTACGGGTGTTCGTTGACGTCTTCCAGGAACAAAATGCCGCCGTCGATTTCCGGGAAATACGGCGTGCCCAGCAAGTGAACCAGCATGGCCAGGTTACCGCCCCATAATTTACCGCTGACTTCGACCTGCGGATTGCCCGCCGCCGTACCCGTGACCGTGTGCGTGGGTCCGGCCAGGCACGACCACAGTTGATCGAGCGTAAATTGCTCGGGCTCGTCGCGCGTAAAATCGTCGCAGAGCATGGGGCCGGCAAAGCTGGCGCGGCCCGTTTTCGCCATCAAGCCCATGTGGAAGGCCGTGAAATCGCTGTAGCCGACAAACAGCTTGCCACTGTCCGCCATGCCGTCGAAATCGATGTCGGGCAGGAGGCGGCTGATGCCGTAGCTGCCGCGCAAGGCGATCACCACCTGCACGTCCGGGTCGGCGGCGGCCGCGTTCAGCTGTGCCAGGCGGCCCGCATCCGTGCCGCCGAAGCGCTGGAATATGTGCTCGTGGTCGTAGTAATTGTGGACGGTGGCGCCTTGCGCCTGCAAGCGGGCGATGCCGCGTTCCAAAGCCGCCGCGTCGGGCGCATAACCGCCCGGTGCCACGATGGCGATGCCAATCTCAGGTGTCTTCAAAATGCCCGTGCCTTCAAAAGTTGTGGGCGCGCCGAGTTACTTTTAAGCTGGCTGGGAGCGCATCTGGGGCGCCATCTTACCTTGCAGATGCACATCGATCAAGGCGAGCAGGCGCTCGATCAGCTGGGGCGGCATGTCGTGTCCCATGCCTTCGATCACTTCCAGCCGGGCGCCCGGAATCAGCGCCGCCGTATCGATGCCGCAGGCAACGGGGATCAGGGGATCGGCCGCGCCATGGATCACCAGCGCCGGGCAACTGATGCTCGGCAGCAAGGCCGTGCGTTCGCCCGAGGCGGCAATGGCCACCATCTGCCGCGCCACGCCTTCCGGGCAACTGCCGCGCTGCAGCGCCGCTTCGATGCGCTGGTACAGCAGTTTTTCCGACACGGGATAGGCGGGACTGCCGATGACGCGCACGGTGGCCGCCATGTGCGCCATCAGTTCGGCGCGGCTGGCATTGCGTTTCGGACGTTGCAATAGCGCATTGCGCGCCGCCCGCGTGGGGCCGGGCAAGCCGCGCCGGCCGCTGCTCGACATGATGGACGTCAGGCTGAGCACCTGCTGCGGCGCGCGCGCCGCCATCACTTGCGCGATCATGCCGCCCATCGACACGCCGATCACGTGCGCCTGCGCAATGCGCAAGGCCGCCAGCAAACCGAGCGCGTCGTCCGCCATGTCATTCAAGGTGTAGGAAGTTTTCAGGGGCCAGCCGAGCAGGTTTTTCACGTAGGCCAGCGGCAGATACGGTTTGCCCGCCAGCGCCATCTTGCTCGACAGTCCGCTGTCGCGGTTGTCGAAACGCAGCACCCGAAAGCCTTGCTCGACGATGCCTTCGACGAAGTCCGCCGGCCAGGCGATCAGTTGCATGCCCAGGCCCATGACCAGCAGCACGCACGGATCGTCGGGGTCGCCGTGGCTTTCATAAGCTATGTTGAGGCCGTTCGCCATGATGGTTGCCATGATTGCCTCTCTTACAGGAACCAGCACGCAGACACGATCGCTGCGGCCTTGCAACCAGCATACCACTATTGTGCTTCAGACATGAGACCGGCACGCGGCACCCAGCTGAAGTGTTGCTCTGCTCGCACATGACATAACCTACTGCGCGTCGCGACTTGCGGCCTGCGATGCTCACCGTACCTAAAGTACGGTTGCGCTTCTCGACCACAATTCGCTTCCGCTCGCTACGGTTCTGTCATGTGCTGATACTAATCAACTTGCAAAAAAACGTTATTTTGCCTTTGGCAGGCTGTCAGCCAGATCCACCCACGCTTGCGGCTGCGGTTTGCCGCGCTCGCGCACGCCGAAGAAAGAGACCACTTGCGTGCCGTCGTTGTCGAAGAACTCGACCGAGGTGACGCCGCCGCGCTTGACGACCCAGCCGCTGCGCAGGGCTGTGTCGCGGATGTGCAGGTTGAAGTCCGGGTCCAGCACATTGAAGAAGCCGCCGGCGGCCATGGTTTTTTCGATCTTGCCGCTGTAGATTTGCGTCAAGCCCTCATTGCCCAGGAACACCATGATGGCGACCTTGTCCTTCGCCGCGTTTTCCAGCAGGGTGCGCAGCGCCTGCGGCGTCACGCGCTCGACCACGCCGGCCGGCGCCAGGCGCAGCGCCTGTTCGCGCGTCAGGTGGAATTCACGCATGATTTGCGCGAACTGGTGCACATCCGTCATGTCTTTCCAGGCCAGCTGGAATTCCTTGACATCGATTTCCGCATCCGGCTTTTCCGCCGCTTTCGGCGCCACGGCCAGCACGTTCAGCTCCGCGCTTTGCTGCGGCAGGCGGAAAGTCGCCACCAATTTATCGTAGACGGCTACGCCCGGCTCGTTGCGCAGGTAGATCTTGTGCACGGCCGTGCCGTTGGCATCAAAAAATTGCAGGCTGCGCGTGGGCTTGCCGTCGCGGCCCGCTTGCTCCACAGCAAATGCATATTTCCAGTTTTCAAAGTGGAAACGCAGGTCGATCTGGCCGCCCAGGTAGCCGCCGGCGATATTGCGCTGGCGCGCTTGCGTTTCCGGGTCCTTGGCGTCGGCCTGCTCGGACTTGTCGCCCGCCTGCTTGAATTTACTGGCGACGCCCGTCGTTTCGATGACGCCGTTTTCATTGCGCGTGATCGCTTGCACGATGCCCAAGTCCAGCGCGGCGCGCATGATTTCGCGCGGCTGGTTGCCGTCGGCCTGCAGGCGCGTGACGCCCTTGCCGATGTTGGTTGCCAGCAATTGCGCTTCAGATACACCCAGCGCGCGCGCCGCGTCGCGAATCTGCAGCTTCGGCTGTTCCGTGCGCAAGGTGGACCAGCGTTCCGCCAAGGTGGCTGGGGCCGCATATGCGTTTGCAATCAGCAGGCTGCCTAGCAGGGATAGAACGAGTTTGGATAACTTCATAGAGAGACCATTCAATCAAACATGGAAAAAAAGAGGGGCAAGCACCCCTCCCCGGTAAAAATCAATAGTTGACGCTGAGGCTGGCGGCGACGTTGCGGCCCGGCTTGGTGTAGCGCTCGATCTCGGCGCGGCTGGCAACCGTGGTGCCGGCGGCCAGGCTGCGCGCGGCGGCGTAATCCCAGTACTTGCGATCAGTCAAGTTGTACACGCCGACGATGATCTTGGCGTTCTTGTGCACGTTCCAGTAGGTCGACAGGTCGAAGATGGTGTACGACGGCACCTTGAAGAGCGGCGCGGTCCCGCCCATCAGCAAATCGTTCGGCGCCTGTTTCTCGCCGGCATGCAGCGCCGTCAGTTCCAGACCGAACAGCTTGTTCGTATGGTCATAGCCGAAGGTCAGCGCCGTCTTGGCCGGCGCCACCGAGGCCAGGCCGCCGCTCTCGCCCGTCAGGGTATTGAAGGAGCGGCCCTTGGCCACGCCCGTGGCCAGGTCGACGCGGTAGCCCTGCATGGCTGGCAACCAGGTTCCCAGCTCCGCGTGCAGGCTCAGCTCGGCGCCCCAGGTGCGCGCATTGCCGATGTTTTCGGGACGGAACAGACCTTGGGTGAGGGTCGGGTAATTCACCGGATCCAGCTCTTGCGCCACGTACTCGATCATATTCTTGTACTCCGTCTGGTAGACGGACGCCTGCATGCTCAAGCCTCTGGTCACGTCGCCTTTCAGGCCCAGTTCATACGCCTTGCTGGTTTCCTTGCCCAGATTCGGGTTGCCCAGCACGGCATAGCCATTCCCCGTGCCCGTATAGCTGATGGAATCATAGGTACCCGTGCGTTCGATCGCCGTCGGCAGGCGCGTGCCGCGCGTGAACGTGGCGTAGGCTTGCATTTGCGGCAGCACTTCCACGGACAGGCTCAGGCTCGGCGTGAAGTAGGTGTCGCTTTCCTTGCGCACTTCCTTGGCCGCATTCGGCACGCCGATCAGGTAGTTCTGCAGGTTTTTCGGCTCCAGCTTGCGGTAGTCGGCACGCAGGCCCGGCGTCAGCACGGCTTTCTTGCCGCCCAGGTCGAAACTGAGGTCGTCGCGCACGTACAGGGCCAGCTTGGTGACATCCATGTCGGCCATGCGGTTCTTGCGCGTGATCTGGTGCTCGCCCGTGGCGATGAGGGTGCGGTCTTCCATCCAGGGCCGGCGCGATTTGGCGTGTTCCAGCTGCACGCCGTACAGCAGCGCGTTGTCCGTGTTGAGCTGCTTGAACGCTTCCGAGCTCAAGCCGATGCTGTCATTCTTGAAGCTGGTGTCGATGGCGCGCTGGGAGTTGCCGCGGTAGACATAGCGCCCCTTGCTCTTGTCCTCGATCTTCGCATTCTGCAGATAGACTTTCGAGGTCAGGCGGTCGAACAGGGCGAAATCCTTCAGCACCACCTCGTGGCCCAGGCTGACGCGGGTGCGCTTGGTGGCGGAATCTTGCTGCACGCCGTCCGGGTACATGGCGCTGACTTTATTGTTGAGGTCGCGCTTGTTCTTGCGTTCGAACATGTCGACCGTCAAGTCCAGCTTTTGTTCGCCCGGCAAGGCCCACACCAGCTTCGACAGCAAGGCGTTCGAATGCCAGTCATCCGGGTTGACTGGCGCGCTGCCACGGCTGTCCAGCTGTTCTCCATCGCGGTGCACGTACACGGCCAGGCCTTGCAGATTGGTGCCGATCTTGGCCGCACCCGTCAGGGTGTGCGCATTGCTGCGGTCGGCGGTCGCGCGGCCGTATTTATAGGCCACGTAATGGTCCACCCCTTCGCCCAGGTAATCCTCGGGCGACTTGGTAATGAAAGCCACGCCACCGCCCAGACCGGGATTGGCGCCGCTGACGGCCGTCGTGCCCGAATCGATGCGCACTTCGCGGAAAGTTTCTGGATCAAAATAATCGCGGCCCATGCCGAAGGCGTTCATGTTAGTGCTGTCCGGCTTCGGTGCGGCATCAGGCAGGGAAATGCCATCGAGTTCCAGGCTGACCCGGTTGCCTTCCAGGCCCCGGATGTTGTAACCTGTATTGCCCGCGCCATCCCAGATGCCGCCACCGCCCGAGGCCGCCATTGGCGTGCTGATCAACGGCTGATAGCGCACGATACCAGCCATGTCCGTCACGTTGCGGCGCTCCAGGTCGTCGCTGCGGATCACCGTCTTGGTGCCGGCGCGGCGCTCATAATCCTGCTTGGCATTGACAACGATTTCCGGGAAGACAGGCAGCTTGGCCGGTTCCTGGGCGGCCGTGCCCGCGTTGATGGCGGCCGTTTGCGCCATGGCAGGCAGCAGCGGCGCGGCGAACAGGCCCAGCAAGGCGGCGCGCAGCACCAGGTTATGGCGGCGGGCAGGCAGTTGGGCGGCAGGAACAACGGGGGCAGCGAGGCGCTGCGTAGGCACAGTAGTCATGATGATCCGGTCTAAGAGTAAAGGCTGGCTCTTGAACCCGGATCGATAACGAAAGTGTTAACGATGCATAAGGAAAGTTTGCTGGCGAAAACAATACTGTAACACGAATCATTCTCATTTGAGAATGGCAAAGTGGTCTATACAGATGTTATTTCGCAACAGTTATAAAAAATGCCAGCCGGGAGGGCTGGCATGGCTGGCAAGACCTAGCTAACAGGCCGGCGGATTGGCCAGCTTGCGCGCTTCCGCCTGCGCGCGGCGGCGCTCGGCAAAAAAACGCTTGAGGAAAGCGCCGCACTCGTCCGCCAGCACACCGCCCTGTATCGCCGTCTGGTGATTCAGGGCCGGCTGCTCGAACAGGTTCAGCACGGAACCGCAGGCGCCCGTCTTCGGGTCGCCCGCGCCGTACACCACGCGCGCCAGGCGCGCATGCAGCATGGCGCCCGAACACATCACGCACGGCTCCAGGGTCACGTACAGCTCGCAGCCGGGCAAGCGGTAGTTGCCCAGCTTTTCAGCGGCCGCGCGCAGCGCCATCACTTCCGCGTGCGCCGTGGGGTCGTGGCGGCCGATGGGCTGGTTGTAGCCGACGGCGATGACTTCGCCATCCTTGACGACGACGGCGCCGACGGGCACTTCACCCAGGTCCCATGCGTGCTGGGCCTGCTCCAGGGCCAGCTGCATGTAGCGCGCGTCCTGCGCGCCAGCGTGCGTTTCAGTCATCGGTCACTTCTGCCCAGCAATTCGGCGTTTCATGCAGCACCAGCTTATGCAGGTGCAAGCCCGTGCCGAAGTGGTCGGTAAATGCCGCTTTCAGGATCTCGAAGGCGATGCGCGCCAGGTTTTCCACGGTCGGGATGCGATCGATGACGACGGTCTTATGGTCGGGCAGGCTGGCCAGGAAGTCGCGCACGGCCGTGTCTTTTTCGTAGACGAGGAAGGCGTGGTCCCAGACGTCGACCAGGTGCTGCTTGGCCAGGGTTTTCACGTCGGAAAAGTCCATGATCATGCCATTATCGGAATTGCCTTCCGCTTCGATGACCTTGCCGACCAGGGTGATTTCCACCGTATAGCGGTGGCCGTGCAGGTTGCGGCACTGGCTTTTGTGGTCGGGAATGCGGTGGCCCGCGTCGAATTCGAGCTTGCGTGTGATAGTCAGCATATTATTGTATTGATACTAGTATTTAAGGAATTTGCAGGAGTTTGTGGGTTTGCAGGCTCAGCTTCCACTTCGGGTTGCTTTTGCATGTTTCGATGGCCAGCTTCATGTTGTGCGCGGCCAAAGGACCATCCATCGCCTGCACGAAGAAGTTCTCGAAGTCCAGTTGTTCGTAGGCCGCCAGGTCTTGCTGGAACTGGGGAATGACCACCTTGATTTCGTTACCCTTGTGCACCACCAGGGTGGAGCCCATCTTCGGGCTGACGCAGATCCAGTCCACGCCGGCCGGCACGGGCAAGGTGCCGTTGGTTTCGATGGCGATGGTAAAGCCCACCGCGTGCATGGCGGCGATCAGGGCCGTGTCGAGTTGCAGCAGCGGTTCGCCGCCCGTAAACACCACGTATTTGCTCGGCGCGTAGCTGGCCGGCCACAGGCTGTCGATCAGCGCGGCCAGTTCCTGCGGCGTCTTGAACTTGCCGCCCAGTTCGCCATCGGTGCCGACGAAATCCGTGTCGCAGAACTGGCACACGGCCGTGGCGCGGTCGCTTTCGCGGCCCGTCCACAGGTTGCAGCCGGAAAAACGGCAAAACACGGCCGGACGGCCCGCGTGCGCGCCTTCGCCCTGCAGGGTGTAAAAAATCTCTTTAATGCTATAAGTCACTGTATTTCCTAAGAGCTGGCTGGCGCCATCGCGCAGGGCGAGCGCATCGAGGCCGGCGCAATGCGCCGTCACCGCAAAAGCCGATTGACAACCCTCTATTATATGCCGCCACGACACTTCCCGTGCAAATGCCGTGCCCGCCACCTGCCGCCGCGGCATCCAGCGGACCAGAAAGCCACATTGGCGGGCATAACTGCGCAGCTTTTGCGTTTAGACAATATAAATAGCCCCAAGTTAATATATTTTCTGTAATAACATTGCCTGATGGAAAACATTTTTGGGGAGCATGGAGATGCTGCAACGCTGGATACGTCCGCCGTACCGCCTGAGCATTCTGGTCTGCCTGGCGGCCATCGCAGTCGCTTCCCTGCACGCCGGCCACGCCGCCGGGCCGCGCCCGCAGGATGGCAGGTCCGGCCCCTTGATGCTGGCCTGCGCCATCCTGCTCGCTGCGCTGGCGCTGCTGCTGTGGCGCCAGCGCCGCCTGGCATTGCGCCTGCAGGCGCTGGAACAGCTGCGCGCGGACGCCGAACAGGCGCGCCTGGCCGCTGAGCAAAACAAGGCGCGCGCACAGGAACGCCTGCGCATCGGGCGCGACATCCACGACGACCTGGGCCAGCATCTGCTGACCCTGAAATTCGACCTGGCCATGCTGCAGACCAGCACGCATGACGCGGCGCCCTTGCTGGCGCGGCAACTGGCCGTGATGGCGCGCAATGTCGACCTCAGCATCGCGGCGCTGCGCTGCGTCATCCACGACCTGCGCCCTCCCGCCCTCGACGCAGGTCTGCAGGCGGCGTGCGACGGCTTGCTGGCGGACTTCAAGCGCACCACAGGCATCGATTGCAGCTGCGATTACCAGCTCGACGCGGCCGCCGGCAGCGCACATGGCCCCCTGCTGTACCACGCGCTGCAGGAAGCGCTGGCGAACATCGCCCGCCATGCGCGCGCCACGCATGTCCAGCTGAGCCTGCAACAAACGGGCGCCACCCTGGCATGCCGCATCAGCGACGACGGCGTCGGGCTGTCGGGTTCGCCACCGCGCCTCGGTTGCGGCCTGTCCGGCATGCATGAGCGCGTGGCCGCCGCCGGCGGCAGCCTGCACATCGAAAGCCTCAGCGGCGCCGGCACCACCTTGCGCGTGTCGCTGCCCCTGCCAGGTTGCCACGATGAGGCGATGGCGCATCGCTGAAAATATTGCTCAATATCAACATCCCCCGTCTCGCTGCGCTGCATCATGGCCAGCGAGCCAGCCCCATTCACCCCAAGAAGGATGTTTACATGCCGGATAGCCATGCACAGGCCAGCGCTGCGCCCTGCGATGCAGCCCAGGGTTTCGCCGTCAAGATGATGGAATTGCTGGTCGTGCCCACCTTTGTCCTCGACATGCATGGCCAGGTGATGATCTGGAACCGCGCCTGCGAGCAGCTGACGGGCGTGCCGGCGGCCGAAGTGCTGCGCACGCGCGAGCCGGGCCGCTGCTTCTACAACGACGAGCGCCCCACCCTGGCCGACCTGCTGCTGGCCGGGCGCGGCGGCGACATGCGCGCGCTGCATGCACAGCAGCAATACCGCAGCAGCACGGGCAGCAATCTGTGCGCGGAAAACTGGTGCGACATGCCGCGCACGGGACGGCGGCGCTACCTGGCCGTCGATGCCAGCCCCATCTATGGCAATCACGGCGAACTGATCGCGGTCGTCGAAACCCTGCGCGACATGACGGATGAAAAACGCGCGCATGTCGAACTGGAGCGCCTGGCCACGCGCGACGGCCTGACGGGCCTGGCCAACCGGCGCTGCTTCGACGACACCATCCTGGCCGAGTGGCAGCGCGCCCAGCGGCAAGGCCAGCCCCTGTCGCTGCTGATGGTCGATGTCGATAATTTCAAGGAATATAACGATAACCACGGCCACCAGGGCGGCGACCTGTGCCTGCGCAAGGTGGCCGGCGCCGTGGCCAGCGAAATGCGCACGAACGACCTGGTGGCCCGCTACGGCGGCGAGGAATTTGCCGTCATCCTGCCGAACCAGTCGCTCAAGGGCGCGGCCATCGTTGCCGAACGCATCCGCCAGCGCGTGGAGCGGCTGCAGCTGCCGCGCAAGCGCGCCGATGGCGCCAGTGCCAGTGCCTGCGTCACCGTCAGCATCGGCGCCGCCACGGCCCTGCCCGGCCCCGGCACGGAACTGGGGCAATTGATACACACGGCCGATTGCGCCCTGTACCGCGCCAAGCACCTGGGCCGCAACCGCATCAGCCTGCCGGAAACGACGCTGACGTAAGCAGCAAATACGCGTCCAAGTAACACGACCAAATTTGGTGTATATTTGGTCGTGTCGCAGTTTATCTCATTCGGAGCCGCCATGAATCTCAAGGAACGCATCAAGCCGATCTCCTATCTCAAGGCCAATACGACGGAAATCGTCAACAGCTTTGACGCTGGCCAGGATGAGCCCATCATCATCACGCAAAATGGCGAGGCGAAGATGGTCGTGCTGTCCATGCACGCCTACCAGGAAGGCAAGCGGCAAGCGCGGCAGATGCAGGAACAGCATGCGTTCATGAAATTGATCGCCATGGGCAACCAGGAAATCGCGCGCGGCGACGTGGTGTCCGAAGAAGACTTCCTGTCCAGCCTAGATCAGGCTTGAGATGGCGCGCATCGTCGTGCTGAACAGCGCGCAAGCCGATTTCAATGCGCTGCGCAGCGACTTCAAGGCGCGCCACACGGCCGCCGCCCAGGCGCAGCTCAGCGCCGCTTTCCGGCAATTATTCGCTGATCTGAAAGCCTTTCCCGACAGCGACACGCCCGTCGAGGCCGCCCGCGAAGTCGGCATGGATGTGCGGCAACGCCTGTGCGAGGAGATCCGCGTGATCTACCACCACGACCGTGCGCACGGCATCGTGTATATCCGCATGTTCCTGCCCACCCGGCGCGATTTTCTCAGCCATCTCACGACACGCATCCTGCGGCCCGACTTTTAGCCCCTATGCAGGGCGGCGTGAATATTCTATGCTGCGGCGTTGCACTTTCCACATTCCAAGAAAAGAAGGAGCCCCCGTGTCAAGAATCATGCCCGTTTTATTACCCGCTTTCGCCCTGGCCCTGTCGGCCATGGCCGCGTCGAACCTGGGCGCCGCGCCCGTCAAGCCGGCCGCCGCCCACAGCGCTGCCGCCAGCAAGACCGATCTGCTGCCATTCAAGGCCACGGAAAAGACCCTGGCCAATGGATTAAAAATTATCATCGTGCCGACCGGCTTCCCCAACCTGGTCTCGCTGCAAATTCCCGTGCAGACGGGTTCGCGCGATGAAGTCGAGCCGGGCAAGTCCGGCTTTGCCCACTTTTTCGAGCACATGATGTTCCGCGGCACCAAGGCCTATCCGCCCGAAAAATACCAGGAAGTCATCACCCGCGCCGGTGCGCGCCAGAACGCGTACACGAGCGACGACCTGACGAATTACCACACGACGTTTGCCAAGCAAGACCTGGAAACCGTGCTGAAGGTGGAGGCGGACCGCTTCCAGCACCTCGACTATGCGGAAGACGCGTTCAAGACGGAATCGCGGGCCGTGCTGGGCGAATACAACAAGAACAGCGCCAATCCCGTCTCGAAACTGTTCGAAGTGATGCGCGACAGCGCTTACACGACGCACACCTACAAGCACACGACGATGGGTTTTATTCAGGACATCGAAGACATGCCGAACCAGTACGCGTACTCGAAGATCTTCTTCGACCGCTGGTACCGTCCCGAGCGCACCACCATCATCATCGCCGGCGACGTGGAGCCGCAGCAAGCCATCGCGCTGGTGGAGAAATACTGGAGCGCCTGGCAGCGTGGCAAGCAGCAGGCGGCCGTGCCCGTGGAACCCGCGCCACGCGGCCCCGTCTACAAGCACGTGGCCTGGCCCACGCCGACCCTGCCGTGGGTAGCCGTGGGCTTCCATGCGCCCGCGTTTTCCGTGAAGGACAAGGACCAGGCCGCGCTGGCAACGTTGCTGTCGCTGTCGTTCGGCCGCACCTCGCCGCTATATAAACGCCTGGTGCAAAACGAGCAAAAGGTCGACCAGTTGTTCGACATGACGCCGGACCGGGTCGACCCGACCCTGGCCGTGCTGGGCGCGCGCGTGAAAAACATCGATGACGCCGTCTACGTGCGCGACGCCATCCTGAAAACCGTGGCGCAGCTGCGCGACACGCCAGTGAGCGAAAAAGACCTGGCGGACGCCAAGTCGGCCGAAAAATACGGCTTGATCCGCTCGCTCGACAACACGGAGCAAATCGCCGGCACCCTGGCGTCGTTCGTGCATTTCGACCGCTCGTACGCCACCATCAACCAGTACTACCGCCTGATCGATACGCTCACGCCAGCCGACCTGCAGGCGGCCGCGCGCAAATACCTGACGGACGAGGGCCTGGTGGTGACGACCCTGTCGCACCAGCCGATGGCGGCCGCCATCGCCACCACGCCTAAACTGGCCAGCCTGCTGCCGGCCGTCTCGACCGCGAAGTTCGACGTGCTCGTGCAAAAATCCGCGCTGCCGCAGATCCGCTACAAGCTGCTGTTCGCGGCCGGTTCCGCGCAAGATCCGCAAGGCAAGGAAGGCCTGGCCGCGCTGACGGCGTCCATGGTGGCGTCCGGTGGTTCGTCCGAACGCAAGATCGACGAAGTCAACCAGGCCCTGTTCCCGCTGGCCGGCAGTTTCAGCCAGCAGACGGACAAGGAAATGACGACGTTTACGGGCTCCATCCACCGGGATAACTGGTCGCAGTTCAACGCCATCGCCCTGCCGCTGCTGCTCTCGCCGGGTTTCCGCGAAGACGACTTCCGCCGCCTGAAGGATGCGCAAAAGAATGCATTGCTGCTGGACCTGAAGGACAATAACGAAGAGGAATTCGCCAAGGAACGCCTGCAAACCAATGTGTATGCGGGCACACCGTACGGCCACCCTGTGCTGGGCACGCTTGCCGGCATCGACGCCATCACCCTGGACGACGTGAAACAGTTCTGGAAAAGCGCGTATGCGCAAGGCGCCGTCAAGGTGGGCATTTCCGGCGACGTCTCCGACGCCATGACGGCGTCGCTGAAGCAGGCGCTGGCAAGCTTGCCGGCCGGCTCCGGCTTGCCGGCCACGGTGAAACCCGCGGGCCGCAAGGCAAACGGCCTGGAAGTGGAGATCATCGAGAAAAACACGCGTGCGACGGCCATCTCCTTCGGCCTGCCGCTCGACGTGACGCGCACGCACCCGGACTTCCCCGCCCTGTGGCTGGCGAAGACGTGGCTGGGCGAGCACCGCGCCTCGAATTCCTATCTGTACCAGCGCATCCGTGAGCTGCGCGGCATGAACTATGGCGATTACGCATACATCGAGGCCTTCCCGCGCGGCATGTATCAGTTCTTCCCGAACCCGAACCTGGGCCGCAAGGCGCAGCTGTTCGAAATCTGGATCCGCCCCGTGGCGCCGGACAACGCCCACTTCGCGCTGCGCGTGGCCCTGACGGAACTGGGCAAGCTCATCGACAACGGCTTGACGCAGGATGACTTCGCCACCACGCGCGACTACCTGATGAAGAACGTCTTCGTCATGACGTCGACGCAGGACCAGCAACTCGGATATGCGCTCGATTCGCAATGGTATGGCACGCCGGAATTTACCAAGCTGATGCGTGACGGCTTGTCGAAGCTGACGGTACAAGACGTCAACCGCGCCATCAAGCAGCATCTGTCGGCAAAAAACCTGTCCGTGGTGATCGTCGCCAAGGATGGGGCCGGCTTGAAGGAAAAGCTCGTCAGCGACGCGTTTTCTCCCATCAAGTACGACGGCAACAAGCCGCAGGCCCTGCTTGATGAAGACAAGGTCATCGGCGCGATGAAGCTGAACATCCAGCCGTCAGCCGTCACCGTGACACCGGCGGCGCAGGCCTTCGCCAAGTAAGTTTGTGCCAGATCAACCTCGTCCGACGCAGCTTGCCGGATGAGGTTGATCTATTCTTCGGCACGGCCAAACCCGCCTTCAGTCCGCCAATCCCGGCCTTGGTCGGAAAGTAGCATCTTGGCAATCTGGTTATCCGCATACTGTTTTTCGACTCTTCCCGAGCGAAAACCACGACAAGGATATCCATGCACCTGTTCCCTCCCCGCCTTTACGCCACCTGCGTCCTCGCCGTTGCCGCCCTGCCGGGCGCCCTGTACGCCCAGGCTCCCTCCCTCGCCGGACAGTGGCAATTCCAGACGGCGACGGGCACGACCACGACGAATGGCGTCGAGGCCGACCTGATCGACACGGGCATACTCGACATTAGCGAAGAGCCAGGCGGCTTGCGCGCGACGATCGCGTGGCTCGACGAACGGGGCCAGCTTACGCCGCCGCGCACGGTGCATGGCACGGCCGGCCCCGCCGGCACCATCTTCCGGCACGGCGGCAAGCGCGTCAGCACTGGGCGCAACGGCAAGGAGGTCAGCACCGAGGTGACGATACGCTGGACCTTGCAAGCCAAGGGCGACGTGCTGAGCGGCGAACGCCTGGTCGAAACCGATGAGAACGAACCCAAGCCCGTGAGCGGCACGCGGCTGCAGGAACGCTATGTGCCGCCGGCGCTGCTGGCCGCGCCGCCCGTGGCCAATGGCGGCGCGCGCGGTCCTTCCACGCCGGCCGAGCGCGTGCGCGTGCTGCGGATGGCAACACAGGCGCAGCGCGATCCCCTGGCCGTGCAACGGCGCGACGGCGCCTGGCTAACAGAATGGATCGAGGCAATTCCCGACTTCACGCTACCGGCCAGTGCGCTGGAAAGCTGGCTCTCCATCGCCAGCCAGGCGACTATCCGCGAAACGCTGGTGTTTCAATACCTGGCCAGCGTGATGGCTTTCCAGATCGAACACCCGGAGCAGGCCGGGCAGCAAGACGCCAGCGACCTGGCGGGGATGCAGGGCGTCCTGGGCGCCTATGAAACACTGCTGCGCCAGGATAAGCGGCGCCGTTCCGCCAAGCTGGATGCGGCGCTGGCGGCGCGCCAGCAAGACAGGCTGCCCGCCTTCCTGGCCGCGCTGTCCGGCAGGGATGCCGTCATCCAGCCTGCATCATCGCCATCGGACGACGCCACGGCGCGCCGGATTGTGGCGCTGGGCACCAGCGAGCCGCGCGCGATGGAGTGGCTCGACATCCTCAGCAACCGCTTTGGCGGCCGCATGGCCGGCAGCGATGCCTACACGCATGCGGCGCAATGGGCACGCATGCAACTGCGGCAATGGGGCGTGCAAGCCGAGCTGGAAGAAGCGGGCCAGATGCCCGTCGGCTTCAACCGCGGTCCCTGGTCGGGCAGGATGCTGGCGCCCCAGGCGCAGCCCCTGCGCCTGGCGACACCCGCCTACACGGCCGGCACGCGTGGCGTGCAGCAGGGACTGGCCATCGTGGGTCCGTCTACCGTGGAAGAGGCGCGCCAGCGCGCCGCGCAATTCAAGGGCAAATGGGTGCTGACGGGCGGCGAAAACGGTGGCGGCGGGCGCGATGGCAGCACCATCCACAAGCCCAGGGCCATCACGCAAGTGCTGATGGCCGCTGGCGCCCTCGGCACCATCCAGTCCGGCGAGGAACCGCTGTATGCCGCCAGCGCCGCGCCCGCCACCTGGGCGGCCCTGCCGACTTTGCCCGACATCAAGCTGGCCGCGCCACAGTACACGGACATGCGCCAGCGACTGGCGCGCGGCGAAGCCGTCACCCTGGAGTTTGACATCCGCAACTGGTTCTATCCTGGCCCTGTGACGTATCACAACGTCGTCGCCCGCATTCCCGGCACGGACAAGCCCGAGGAAATCGTGCTGATCGGCGCCCACCTCGACAGCTACGATGGCGGCACGGGTGCGGCCGACAATGGCGGCGGCGTGTCCACCATGCTCGAAGCGATGCGCCTGCTGGCGTTATCGGAAGCGAAGCCGCGCCGCACCATCATGTTTGTCGCCTTCGGCGCGGAGGAAATCGGCCGCAAGGGATCGTTCGCGTTCGCCGAGCGGCATGCGGGTGAATTGAAGAATATCGTCATGATGCTCAACCGCGACGGCCGGCCCGGCGCCATCGACGGCATCACGATTCCCACGGCCTGGCAACCCGTGTTTGGCCGGGTCGAACGGGCGCTGCAAGACGTCCACCCCGTGTTCGGCTTCGCCGCCAGCATCAATGACGTGCCGCGCGATGCCAGCAAGGCAATGAACGCGCGGGCCGGCAGCGACGACGCCGTCTTCAGCCTGCATGGCGTGCCGACGCCGAAATTTACCGTGCTCGGCGATTTCGACTATGCGCGCGTGCATCACACGCTGCTCGACACGTATGACAAGGTGCAGCCTTTCAGCGCGGCGCAGCAATACTCGGCCATCGCCATCGCCCTGAGCGCGTATGCAGTGGCGAACGCGCCGGAAGAGATCAGCAGGAAAGGGCTATTATCGCGCCGCCAAAGCGGCACAGTAGACCTTCCCGCCAGCGTCACTCGAAGGGATTGGCCACCGACGTCACCTCGGGCGGCGGCAGCTGGTCGGGCAATTCCTGCTTTTCCAGCTGCGCCACCACGTCGGCCAGCAGTTTTTGCAGCTGTTTCGCCAGAGCCAGGCCCGGCTTGTCCAGGGTCAGGTCGATGTCGCCGCTGATGCTGATGCGGTCGATGCGGTTTTCGATGCTCAGGTTGCCAATCTCCAGCACATCGCTTTCATTGGCATACGGGACGAATTTCTTTGCGCACATGGTATTTCCTTTTCGACGGTCTTGTTATTTCCTGGACTTGCTATTGATCTTGGGCAAACTCAGCATGCGCAGTTTTTGCTGGCGCGTCAGCGACGGTAACAGATCGATGCCTATCCTGTCTTCCAGTTGCGCAATGCTCAGCACCTCATACGTCTTGGTATCGACGTTTTCTATGAAATAGGCGGCGCCAGCGCGCTGGCGCGGGCTGTACACGGCCTTGTACAAATGGCTGGGCACGATGACTCTTCCCACCTTGCGCAGGTTGCCGCCAATAAAAGCCGGCCCCGTGATCACGTACAGATCGCCCTCTTTCTTCGCCATCTTGCGCACGGCGCCCTCGATGCCGGCCCATACGTAGCGGTTGTTGCGCGCATCCTGCGGCACCATGTTGGCCAGGGTAAAGCTGTCGCGCTGGCTCTGGCGATCCGGCATGTCGCCGTTGGGCGCCATGTGGCCACGGTCGAAACCGCTGCGCGCATAGTCGGCCAGTTCCGCACGCTGGGCGGCGGGCAGCTTGCGTTCGGCATGGAAGGAATTTTCGCGCGACAAATCCTGCGCCGCTTCGAGGTTGTTCGCCGTCAAGTGCTCAGCCGACCACAGCGGCGTGCGCGTAATCCCCGAGTGCATCACGCCAAACACGTTGTAACACAGTTCCTTGGTTGCGACGTCCAGCTTGGGGTTGGTGATTTCCGGCTTGCGGCCATCGACGTAATGGGCGGGACAGGCATCGGCATGCGCCAGGTTCGCGGCAAAGGCGGACGCCAGCAAGCCGCACGCCAGAGTCAGCCTGGCGATCGATCGTTGAATCATATTTCCCTCTGAAATCTTTGCAGGCCAGCATTCTAGCGGACGCGGGCGCCCTACCACAATCCTGCCGTGCGCCCCTGTGCAAGGCCGCATGCGGCCCTGCCACGCGCTGGCGCAAATAAAGGCCAACAGGCCGCGCACAGCCATTCATATCTGCTAAGATTGCCTTGATTCGTTCGCATCGACCATTCAAGATTTGGAGAGCATATGATCAAAAAAACCCTGCTGCTGATCGTTGTCGTCGTCGCCGCCATCCTCGGCTATGCCACGACCAAACCCGACACCTTCAGTGTCCAGCGCGAAATCACCATCAAGGCACCGCCCGAGAAAATCGCCGCCCTGATCACGGACTTCCATTACTGGGCCGCCTGGTCGCCGTGGGAAAAGCTCGATCCGGCCATGCGCCGCACGTTTACGGGTCCGGCCAACGGCCTGGGCGCGCAATATGCCTGGACGGGCAATGACAAGGTGGGCGCCGGCCGCATGGAAATCACGGAAGCGGCCCAGCCCGAACGCACCGTCATCAAGCTCGACTTCCTGAAACCATTCGAAAGCCACAACACCACCACCTTTACCATGACACCAGAAGGCGACAGCACCAGGGTGAACTGGACCATGACAGGCCCCAGCCCTTACGTCAGCAAGGTCATGACGGTCTTCGTCAGCATGGATACCATGATCGGCAAGGACTTTGAAAAAGGCTTGAACAGCCTGAAGGCGGCGTCGGAGCGCTAAGCCCGCTCACCGCCACGAGAAACAGGGCCCGCGCGGCCCTGTTTTACTTGACACCCGGTCAGAACTGCTCGATCCAGGCCGCCAGGTGGTCCGGCGTGAGTGCCGGTTCAGCCTGCACCATCTTGCCTTGCAAGCCCAGTTCCGTCTTGCTCAGCTGCAAGGACCAGCCGCGCCGCGCCAGCCACAGCAAGGTAGCCAGCCAGAACGAGTGCAGGGCCGAGACAGGCGCCGTGGTCGGCGTTTCCAGGAATTCCGTCAACAGCCGTCCATCGAGAAACAGCGCCGTGCCGCCCTGGTTTTGCAGGGCAGCGCCCACCACGGGCAGCAGCATGTCGATCACATGCTCCACGCCGCGCCCCGGATGCTCGCGCTCGAGCGTGTCGAGCTGCTGGCGCACGGCGGCGGCAAACGCCGTGCCGCGGAAGGCTTCCGAGCTGACCAGGTCGGCATAATCCATCAACAGCCAGTCCGGCTCGGGCGGCGTGACCCCGGCCGTCAGGGCCGCCGACAAATACGCTTCCACCGGCAACTGCTGCTCCGGACCGGCCAGGCTGGCGCACAGGGCGTACAGGGTGCCGATGCGGTTGGCGACGGCTTGGCGCTGGCGCACCATCAGCTTTTCGCGCAGCAACTGGGCGTGTTCGTTGCGCAAGCGCGCCAGTTCCAGTGCCTGCTTGAGTTCCATGCGCAGGGCCGCGATATCCCACGGCTTCTGGATGTAGCGGTGGATCTGTCCCTGGTTGACGGCTTCCACCGTGTGCTCCAGCTCGGAATATGCGGTGGTCAAAATGCGCACGATGTGCGGATGGCGGTCCCAGCAATACGACAGCAATTCGTTGCCGTAGGCACCGGGCATGCGCTGGTCCGACACCAGCACGGCGATGCGGTCGGCTTGCTCGTCGAGGATGCGCTTGCCCTCCTCGACCGAGGTGGCCGTCAGCACGTCGGCCAGCGGCGCGATGGCGCGCTGGAAATATTTGAGGGCGTTGGCCTCGTCATCGACATAGAGTATCGTCGGCAAGCCTTGCGCCGACTCACGCTGAGCCGGCAAACGCAGATTGGCGTCAATCATGCTCGTTCCTTATATGTACTGGAAAATTCAGGGTTACCGTGGTGGAAGTGCCAAACTCGGTGGCGATATCGAGGTTGCCGCCGAACGACTGCATCATGCGGTGGCAAAACACCATGCCCCAGCCCTTGCCTTCGCCGCCGCTGGCACTGACGGGGTCGATCAACAGCTGTTCGACGATCTCGGGGGCAATGCCGGCGCCGTTGTCGCGCACCGTGATGCGGCCGGCGTCGATGCGGATGCCGATCGCCGGATGGGCTTGCTCGCCGGCCGAACGCAAGGCATTTGCCAGCACGGACGATAAAATCAGAGCGACGCAATTGGGCGACTCGGCGATGGAGAAATCGTCGCCTACGTCGACCGTGATGGCGGCGCGCTGTGCCGCGCTCAAGGGATAGCTGTCGAGCAAGGCGTCCAGCAACTGGCGCGCGCTGCCGGCGCGGCGGCCACCCTGCATGCCGGGCCCGGCGCTGGCCAGGCGCACCGTGTCGATAAAGCTGGCCAGCACGGACAGGCAATAACGCGCATTGTCGTGCATCAAGGCGGCCGCTTCGCCGATCTCGGCCTGCGGTGCGGCATCCGCCTGCGCGCGGCGCGCGATGCCGCGCGCAAAATTGGCGATGGCCGCCAGCGGCGTGTTCAATTCATGCGCAAGAAAAGCCAGCGATTCTTCCATCGCCACCAGGCCCTGGCGGCGCGCGGCGCGCTCGCGTCCCGTCTGCACCGCCAGTTCCAGCGCCGTTTGCATGGCGGCCAGGTCGAGCGGCTTTTCCAGCAGGCGGAACAAAGAGCCGCCGTTGATCAGTTCAAGCAGGACGTCCTTGTCCGCATACGCGGTCACCAGCATGCAGACGATGTGCGGATAGCGCTGCGCCACTTCCTGCAGCAGCTCGCTGCCCAGGCGGTCCGGCATGCGGTAATCGGTGACGAGCACGTCGATCTGGCCAGCCTCGTCTTGCAGCAGAGCGAGCGCCGCATCGACGCTCTGCGCCGTCAGCACCCGGTAGCGGGGACCGACGGCGCGCTCGAAATACTTGCAGGCAAGCGCTTCGTCGTCCACGTACAGCACGCTGGCGCGGCTATCGCTGTCCATGCTAGCGGCCCTCCCAATCGGAGCGCTGCAGGTCGAAATTCATGCTGGCCCACACCCCAAGCTCGCTTTCGGCGCTGAGGGTGCCGCCGTGGCGCTCGATCACGCCATAGCTGATGCTCAGGCCCAGGCCCAGGCCCTGCCCCACTTCGCGCGTGGTAAAGAACGGTTCGAACACGCGCGCCAGGTTTTCCGGCGCTATGCCGGGGCCGTTGTCGCGCACGCTGATGCGCAGGCGATTGTCGTCCCAGTGGGCCGTGATGCGGATCTCGAATGGCGGCGCATTGCCCTTGCGCATGGACAGCACGGCATTGCCCAGCAAGTTGATCAGCACGCCCACGATGGCCGCCTCATCGCCGCGCACCAGGGTGTCGACCGGCAAGTCGTGGCTGATGCTGACATTTTTCGTTTCATGTCCGACCAGGCGGATGGCCGCGTCGAGCGCGCTGCGAAACTGGAAGTGTCCCGTCTCGAGCTGGTTGCCGCTCTTGCGGTAGGCAAAGGTTTTCAGGTCGGACACGATGTGCTGCACGCGCAGCATGCCTTGCTTGGCGTCGGCCAGGCATTCGCTGACCAGCGCGCTTTGCTTGGCGGCCGGGTCTTCGATGGCCACCTCGATGGCCATCATGCAGAAATTCACGGGATTATTGACTTCATGCAGCATGCCGGCGGCCAGGGTGCCGATGGCGGCCATTTTCTCCTGCTGCAGCATCTGCCCCTTGATATCGGCCAGGCTCTTATTCGTTTCTTCCAGCTGCGTATTCTTTTGCGCCACTTCTGCCTTCAGCTGGAACAGCATGAAGCGGGCGCGCTCATTGAAATACGTAAATACGGCGCTGATGCTGGCCGACATGATGAGGAACAGGCAGTTGACGACAAACGTGCCGGCCAGGTCGAAGCCGCCCGCATGCCAGGCGCAGGCGGCCACGTACAGCAGGCAGGAAATGGCGCCGAAGACCATGTTTTGCCACAGCCCGAAAGCCAGCACGATGCCCGAGGAATAGATGGCCAGGGTCATGCCCACATAATAGATCGAGGTGGCGCCTTCCGTGACGGCGATCATCCAGGCGATCATGATTTGCGGCAGGATCAGCCAGACAAAGGTCAGGCCCTGGATGCGGTCTTGCGCCCAGCGCGTGCGCATGGCCAGCACGACGCAAAAAATCAGCACGGACACAAGAATGCGCGCGCTGGTGAATGCCGACTGCTTGTCCGGATACAAGGCAGAATCGAGGCCCATGCCCAGCAGGATCAGCACGATGCCCGTATAGGCCCCGCCACGGCTGAATTCCAGGCGGAAGTCGCGCAAAACGGCCGTGTAGCCAGCGTGCAGGCCTGGAGTGTCCATCAAGGAATGCTCACTTCCGCGAACACATTCACGCCCGTGGGATCGACATAGATCAGCGGATCCGTCGCGTGCTCGGGCAGCAAGGCTGACAGCCCCTCTTCATTGCGATAGATCAAATGCCACTCGAGCAAATGCTCCATGCCGAACTTGCCCGGATTGTTCGCGTGCACGTTGGTGACGAGCAAACGTCCGCCCGGCCCCACGCGCGAGGCGAAGTGCATCAGCAGGCGCGCACAGACCTTGTCGGACAGGTAGTCGAACAGGCCGGCGCAATACACGGCGTCGAAACTGCCGGGCAAGCCCGTGACGCCCGAGCCATGGCGGCGCTTGAGCAGGTTGTGCACGGAGTCGTGCACGTAATCGATCTCGACCACTCTTCCCGTGCGCTGCATGATGGTGGTCAGGCGCGCGCGCGTCCAGTCCAGGGTCTCGCTGCTGAAGTCGACCAGCTCGAAGGCCAGCCATTGCGCGTCCGGACAGGTTTCCAGGAAACGCTGCACTTCAATGGCCGGGCCGCAGCCCACGTTGAGCACTTTATACACACGCCCTGCCGCACGCGCCGCGGCCGCCTTTTGCGACAGGAATTCCGTCAGGATATCGATGCGGTTGCGGTGCGCCGTGGCCACGGCCGCCTGCAAGAAGGCCGCATTGACGATCTGAAAATAGGTGCTCGGCCCTTGCCGTGGATCGTCGAGCAGCTGGTTGACCATCTGGTAGTCGCCCGCATAGCCGAGCGGTTTGGTAAACGTGCGGAAGACGAACGGTGCGCGCAGGATCAAGGGGTGCAGCGCGGCTTGGGCGAAGGCGCGGTGGGCCGGCGCCCGCTCTTCCTCGACGAGCGACGCTTCCACCTCGAGCTGGCGCAGGTACAGCTGCGTCTGCTCCATCAGCGGCAGGGCCAGTTCATCGAAGATGTCGGGGCGCAGGCGGCCGTTTTCCTTCGGCAGCGAATCGGACAAGTCGACCTGCTCGACCCAGCGCGACACTTCCGACAAAAAAGCGCGCATTTCGTTGACAACGATCTGGTAATCGCGGCGGATGCGGAAGCGTTCGCCCCAGCCGGCGACAAAGGCGCTGGACTCTTTCAATACGGCGCCCTTGACGACGACCACGTCGCTCAGCTCGCGCCACTCGTCGATCAAGGTCACGGAAACGATGGCGGTCAGGCCCGTGTTGACGCTGCTGATGACGACGGCCTTGCCCACGTAGGCGTTTTTCGCCCCCATGCGCACCGTCACGTCATTGAGCACCTCGCTGACCTGCACAATCGAGTATGGATTGTAGATTTCCATGACCAGCGAATTGCGCTGCAAGTTGAAAATCGTGCCGCGCACCGCCTCACCCTGGGTGTTGCGGAAACTGACGACTGGATCGATCTGCGATTGTGAATACACGATTGAGCATTATCAAGTTGCCCGGTTCCCGGCGCACCACACTGGTGACACCAGATTCCAGGCTGGGTTAAGGCACGGCACACCGGTCGTTTGCCGCCGGCACCGCCATCAAAATGGCGGTATTGCGGCGTCGCGTGACGCCGTGCCGGAGCGCCTCAAAGCGCGTCTGTTCGCTCTCTGATCGAGTGTACTATGGATGTAGCAGAACGAGCAATTGTTCCCTCAGGAACGACTGTCCGTGGCGCTGGCGCGCAACGCCTTCGATCATCCAGCGACGAACAAGGCCAGCGCGTGACGCAGCAACTGCGGCGTTTGCCCTGTCCAGCGCTTGAACGAGCGGCGGAAGTTGGTGGCATCATGAAAGCCAAGGTAGGCGGCCACGGCATCGTTGTCGTAACCATGCGCCTGGAACAGATAAATCGCCTTGTGCGCGCGCACCTGGTCCAGTTCGGCCTGGAAATGCGTGCCATGGCGCGCCAGGTGGCGCTTCAAGGTGGCGGGACTGACGCCGAACTCCTGCGCCGTGCGCTCCAGGGTCGGCGCGCAGCGGATGTTCGCCAGCAGATAGTCGTACAGCGCGCCGAGCAGGCTGGCGGCGGGCACGGGTGCCAGCGCCGCCGCGCGCAAGGCCAGCGCGGCCGCCGTCGCATTGCCGCGCGGCCAGGGCTTGTCGAGCCAGCTGGTATCGATGAGCATGGCGTCGACCTGGCAATCGAAACGCAGCGCCTGGCCCAGGTGCACTTCGTGCTGCTCCACGTGACGGGGGCGCGCGCGGTTGAAGCAGAAGCGCCACGGCAGGGACTCTCCCGCCAGCCAGCGGCACATGGCAGCCAGCGCCGTCATGTGCATTTCCACCAGAAAAGGCAGCTGGCTCGGCGCGCCGAACGCATCGACCCAGTACAGCACGTGCATGTCGCCCGCTTCGCGCAAGCGCGGTTGCAGCAGCGGACACAGCAAGGTATGAAAGTCGCACAGGATGCTGAGCGCCTGGCGCAGATTCTGCGCCTGCAGCAAGGCGTGGCTGGCCGCGCCGTAATGTCCGGGCAGCATTTGCTGGCCCAGCATGAAGCTGGTGTCGGCACTGTCCAGGCCGCGCGCCACGTTGGCCAGCAATTGCAGGTATTGCGCGGCGCTGACCTGGCTTTCCGCGGACGGCAGCGCGCCGCCGTCGAGACCCGTACCCTTGAGCAGCGGCGCCACAGCCAGCTCGCGGCTGCGCGCGTAATCGAGCACCAGCGCCGGCTGGTGGTGGGCCGCGATGCTGGGATCGCCCTGCTGGTTCAGCGGCATCAGGCAGGCGCGGCGGCACTGATCCCGGCACCGGAGCGTGGCGTTTCCACGGCCCGGCTCAGCTCGGCCAGCACCACTTCCGGCACACCATCGGTGAGCGAGCAGGCATGCCGCAGGCTCAGGCGGATTTCACGGTTGTCGTTGGCGTGGTGGCGCATCTGCCCCACCATGGCGCACAGGTGGCGCGCCTTCACGGCCGCATCCTCGCGCGATACGCCGGGCATCAGCACGGCAAAGCGGTCGCCCGCATAGCGGCACAGCAAATCGTCATTGCGCAAGTTCAGCAGCAGCATGTGGCCCACGGCTTGCAGCACGCGGTCGCCTTCGCGGTGGCCGTATTCACGGTTAATCAAATGAAAGCTGTCGATGTCGAGCAAGACCAGCGCGCAATCGAGGCCGGGCCGGCGCTCCTGCTCCAGGCGCATCTGCGTGCGCAGATAGCTGGCGTCGGCCAGCTGCGTGATGCGGTCGAAGGCGCGGTGGTCGCGGAACAGGCGCTCGCGCTTTTGCAGGTGCTCGTTCAGACGAAACTGTTCCTGGCGCCAGTAATACATGCCGATCGTCAGCACCAGCATGCCAAACGGAATCAAGGCTTCGAGCCAGTTATCCCACACGGCGCTCTTATCGACGGCAAAGAATTCATCGAGGCAATCGGCCCAGGAGCCCAGCATGATGGCGCACAGGCCGCCCGCGATCAAACTCGTCACCAGTCCGCGCGGACGGCTGCTGAGGGTAAACAAAAACCAGATGCCCGCCATGACGGCCGTGCCGCCTTCACAGACGATATCCATCCACTTCCAGATGGCAACCGGTTTAGGGTGCCCCAGTGTGGCGTACAGGAACAAGAACAAGGGCAAGGCCAGTGCGGCGGCAATCAGGCTGTTACGGTGCAATGGCAGCATGTGGGGAAACCTTTAAAAGTGGTGCTGTCGCCACGATAGCGCCCGCCCATGACGGCACGATGACATGCCCCACGCCCGTGCGGCAGGTGCAAACGGCTCAGCATTACCTTGGGCGCTCATGCAAATACGGCATGCCATTGCCCATGCGCCCTGCGGCGGCAGGTCATTTCAGCTCACCATGTTCCATTTCTGGCCGCAAAGCGTTCACAGGCCGTTGTTTTCAGGCTGACAATCCCTTGGCTGTCACGCAACCGTCATATTTGCTGCCTAGAATCCGCCCGGTTCCCTCCCCTAACCGAGCTCTTCATGAAAACCATGCACACATCGTTCCCCTCCCCGCTGCGCCTGACGGCCGTGGCCATCGGCATCATGGCCGTCTTCAGCGGTCAAAGCCATGCGCAAGCGCAAGGTGAGGACGGCCAGCCGGCCGCCACCGTGGTCGTCAGCGGCCAGCGCGCCAGCCTGCGCAACGCCATCGCCGCGCAAGAGAAAGCCGACAACATCATCAGCGTCATCAGCAGCGACGATATCGGCGGCTTGCCGGACAAAAACGCGGCCGAAGCGCTGGCCCGCTTGCCCGGCGTATCCGTGCAGCGCGACCAGGGCGAAGGCCGCTACATCACGGTGCGCGGCCTGGGGCCGGACTTGAACGCCGTCACCATCAACGGCGCCCTCGTGCCGTCGCCCGAAGCGGGCCGCCGCGCCGTGGCGCTCGACATCCTGCCGGCCGGCCTGATCCGCACGCTGGAAGTCTCGAAAACCTTGCTGCCGGAAATGGACGCCAACTCGCTGGGCGCCACGGTCGAAGTCAAATCGCTGTCCGCCTTCGACTTGCCGGGCAAGCTGCTGTCGGCCAACGTGGGCGCCAGCTACGATGAAAAGACGGGCAAGACCAGCCCCAGCGGCGGCGCCCTGTGGGCCCAGCGCTTCCTCGACGGCAAGCTGGGCGTGGCAGCCGGCCTGAGCGCGGAAAAGCGCTCGTTCGGCTCCGACGACGTGGAAACGGGCGGCGCCTGGAGCAAGGGGAAATTGTCCGGCCTGGAATTGCGCGACTACCTGCCCGTGCGCAAGCGCGGCGCCCTGGCCGTCAATCTCGATTACCGTCCCGAAGCGGGCAACAGCTGGTTCCTGCGCTCTTTTGTGAGCGAATTTTCCGACAATGAAGTGCGCGACCGCCTGACCATCAGCAATATCGCGGGCGGCAGCCTGGCCGAAGACCAGACGGCCAGCGCGCGCGCCGAGCGCCGCATCCGCCAGCGCAAATACACGCAGCAAGTGCGCTCGCTGGTCCTGGGCACGCAGCAGAAATCGGGCGACTGGACGCTGGACGTGAAAGGCGGCATGAGCCGCGCCACGGAGGACACGCCGGAATCCCTGAACGACGGCCGTTTCCGCGGCCTCAGCAACTTTAACGGCATCAGCTTCACGGATACGCAGGAGCCGAAATTGAGCGGCCCCGCCGCGCTGTACGACCCGGCCAATTACGCGCTGAACGCCATCACCCTGCAAAAGCGCTACTCGAAAGACAATGAACACCATGCGCGCATCGACCTGGCGCGCAAGTTCGACATCGCCACGCTGAAATTCGGCGCCAAAGTCAGCCGCCGCGAAAAAACCAATGACACGGATCAATGGGCGTATAACAGCAGCAAGGCCACGAGCGGCAATTACTGGGGCACCGGTTCCACGTCGATGAGCAATTTCGTGCAGGGCCATACCCTCGACTACGACCTGGGCAACATCGGCGTGGCGCTCGACCCCACGCTGATCCGCGCCAGAGTGGCCGGACTGGACCGCACCAAGGCGCGCCTGGCCACGGAATCCATCATCAATGACTACCGCATGCATGAAGACATCAACGCCATGTATGTGCAAAACAGCTACGACTTCGACGCCTGGCACATCCTCGGCGGCGTGCGCGCCGAGCGTACAAGCTTTGAAGCGGCCGGTTCGCAAGTGGACAGCGCCGGCGTCGCGACGCCATTGACGCGCGAACGTTCGTACACCAACTGGCTGCCAAACCTGCAAACCCGTTATGACCTGGATCAAAAGACCAGCGTGCGGGCCGCGTGGACGCAAGCCGTGGTGCGCGCCAACTTCAGCCAGCTGGCGCCGGGCATCAGCCTGGCCAGCAACACGGAAGCCGTGATCGGTAACCCGGACTTGAAACCCTTGAAAGCCAACAATCTGGACCTCGGTATCGAAAGAGTCCTGGGCAACGACGGCGTGATGTCGGCTTACGGTTTCTACAAGGACATCAAGAATTTTACCTACACGACGAACCTGGCCGGCACGGGTCAGTGGGCCAATTACACCTCGGCCACCTCGTATGCGAATGGCGACGCGGCCAAAGTGAAAGGTATCGAACTGGCCTATATGCAGCCGCTGCGCATGCTGCCGGCGCCGTTCAATAAATTCCTCGTCGGCGTGAACGGCACCCTGAGCACCTCGAGCGCGCAAATCGGCCGCTTCGACAAGGCCAGCAACAAGCAAATGAACCGCGACATCCGCCTGCCGGGCCAGTCGAACCAGGTGATGAACTTGATGCTGGGCTATGAAACAGGACCGGTGAGCGCCCGCCTGGCCCTCAACTACAAGTCGCCGTATCTGCTGGAAATGGGCAACGATATCCTCGACCAAAGCCAGGACCATATCGTCGCCAGCCAGAAGCAGCTCGATTTCTCGCTGTCCTACCAGATCAACAAGCAGTTCCAGCTGATGTTCGAGGCGGCGAATCTGAACAACGAGAAATACTATGTTTACCAGGGCACGAAGCAATTCAACGTGCAGAACGAACAATACGGCCGCACTTTCAAAGTGAGCCTGAAAGCCAGCGCCTTCTGATGATGATTTTACCTACCATGAAAAAAACCGTACTCTGCAGCGCTTTGCTGGCTGCTTTTTGCCTCGCGGCCACGGCGCAAGCCGCGCCTGTCCAGACCGTTCCTTCCTTCACGCAGGAAGCGGAAGAACTGGCGCGTCTGCCCGGCGGCGGCTGGCTGCTTCTCGACAAGCATGGCTTGCGCCTGTTCAATGCAAGCGGCCAGGAACAGGACCGCATCGCCGTGCGCGCCAAGCAGCTCGACACGCGCATCGATGGCGGCAAAGTGCTGGCCGTGTTCCTGGAAGCGGACACGCAGCGCCCGCTTCCCGTGACGGTCGACGTGCAGGCCGGCAAGCTGGTCAAGCTCGCGCCGTTTCCCGTGCCGACGTTTTCCGTGGAAGCGTCCTGTCTCTACCGCGACGCCCAGCAACTCGACCATCTGTTCCTGATCGGCAAGGATGGCCAGGCGGAACAGTGGGTGATGCAGGGTGAGCAGCGCCAGCTGGTGCGCAAGCTGGCCTTGCCGCCGCACGCCAAGCATTGCCGGGTCGACGATGGCGCTCAGCGCCTGCTGGTGAGCGAGTCCAACATGGGCGTGTGGGCGTATGACGCCGAATCCGAGGGCATGGGCAAGCGCGAAGTGGTGGCCCTGCGCAAGCCGTATGGCCAACTGGACGGAGGCGCCGGCGCGCTGGCCGTGTTGCCCGGTGGCGTGGCCGTGCTCGACGGCAAGGCGGACAAGCTGCACCTGTTCACCCATCAGGGAAGTCAATGGACGGCGCAGCCAGCCCAAGCCGTTGCCTTGAACGTGCGCAAGGGTGACAGCCAGCTTGCGCTGCACAAGGAATCGCTACTGCTTCGCGGCAAGAACGGTTGGCAAGCGCGGCCCTTGAAATGGACGGGCAAGGTGGAAACGCAGCCTGCGGTGGCCATCATCGCCCCGCAAGCGCAAACGGAGCCGATGGCGCGCCAGGGCGACGCGGCCGATGATCCGGCCATCTGGCTGTCCAGCAACCCCGCCAATGCGCGCATCCTCGGCACCAACAAGAAGCAGGGACTGCTCGTCTACGACCTACAAGGCAAGCAGACGCAGCTGCTGGAAGTGGGCCGCCTGAACAACGTCGACGTGCGGCAGAACATCAGTTTGGGTGGCAGCAAGGTCGACCTGGCCGTGGCCACCCAGCGCGACGACAACAGCATGATGTTGTTCACCATCAATGCCGATGGCGTCGTGGCGGAAGCGGGCCGTTTTCCGACCGGCCTGAAAAGCATCTACGGCATGTGCTTGTACCAACCGGCCAGCGGCGGCGTGCAAGCGTTCATCAACGACAAGGACGGCACCTTCCAGCAATACAGCATCGGCCTGGAAGGCAACAAGTTCAGCGCCACCCTCTTGCGCAGCTTCAAGGTCGCCACCCAACCGGAAGGCTGCGTGGCCGACGACGCCAACGGCAGATTGTTCCTGGGCGAGGAAACGCGCGGCATCTGGACCACCTCGGCCGACGCCGCCAAGCCGGATACACTCTCCATGGTCTTGCCCGTGGGAGCGAACCTGACGGCCGATGTGGAAGGCATGGCCATCTACCGCAAACCGGGCGGCAAGGCTGATTCTGGCTACCTGATCGTCTCCAGCCAGGGCGACAGCAGCTACGTGGTGCTCGACGCCCAAGCGCCGTACAAGGTGCGCGGCCGCTTCAAGGTAGGCTTCAACCTGCCCGCCGGCATCGACGGCACCTCGGAAACGGATGGCCTGGACGTGACTTCCGCCAACCTGGGCGGCGCGTATGCGCAAGGCATGCTGGTGATCCAGGACGGCTACAAGCGCTTGCCCGATGGACCGCAGAACTTCAAGTATGTGGCGTGGGGGGATGTGGCGAAGGCCTTGAAGCTGGAGTAATGAGCATGGGGCGGCCAGTCAAGGCTGCCCCATGTCCGATAGCGATATTAAAAATTGCCGCTATCTTGTACGCGGCATATCGATGGCAAAAGGCAGACTTTTGCCAAAAAAGTCCACACTGCCCGTCACTGCCAGGCGTTGTGCAGACAATTCCTCCAGGCGAAGATCAGCTACGTCACGGTATTCCATCATGTAAAAAGCGGATTCACACTGCGTATTGCCTGCATCGACGGCAAGCCTATGCACGGGCGCGGCATCCGGTCCCTCCACGAGCAAACCGTGCAAAATGAAGGACGGCGGATACAGCGCCCACGACCAGGGCGCATCGTCGTCTTCCGTCAGCCGCATGAACACGTCGTCGTCGGCCTCGATCGTGATATTGATTTCCCACATGCCATCGGCGCGCGCCTCAAGGCTGATCCGGGATTTCGCGACATCCACTTCAAAATTGGTGTCGCCGATACTAAATATATGCATTGCCCTTCTACTCCTGATTGACACGTTAATGCTCTGTTCGACAGGCCCGCAGCTTAGCGAAGCGCTCTGCCAATATGGTCACATTTCGCTGAGATCGACATCAGCGTTCAATGCATAGGCCTTGCAATAGGCAAGCAGCTCTTCGCTGCGCGTCTTGCCGAGCGAAATGGTCCCGATTCCATTCGGCATCCATGCCGTGACATGCGCCAGCTGTTTAGCCATGTGATCATATTCCTCGTCGCAGCATGGCCCTGTTCCGTGCCGGAGCTGTGCTTGACGAGTTGATAGGCGGTTTGCCACCAAGATCGTCCCATCGCTTGCAGCACATCGCATAAACTTCAGTCCATGAGCTCACGCATTCATCCCCAAGCCCGCACCACCCTGAAGGTCCGGCAGGAAATCAAAGACTCCGGACTGTCCGAGCGCGAAGCCGCCAAGGTCTTCAATATCACCCGTGCACGGCTGCCAAGTGGCTCAAGCGGGACGATGTACAAAACCATTCGCACCGGGCCCATACACTGCATACCACGCTGAGCGCGGCGCAGGACATGATCAAATGGGACTGGACAGTAACAGTCTACATGGAAAGATTGCAGCTAAATTTCTTGCCATAAACAGGAATAACCTTGGCTGCGTTACTTTTAGGGATTTTTATTGCCTTCCCATTAAACTTCACAACGGCATTTCCTTTCCTCAGATTCTCCAGCAAGGAAATGAAGTTATTATCACCTGCGCGGCTGTCGGCGCTGAATGGCCCATCATAAGAAACGCCATTGACGTCAACGGTAAATTTCTCAACTTCCTTATTATTATTCAATTGCGAAAGCGATACGCTCGATTGGGAATCTGCACTGCCATCTTGCGTTGGACAGCCAATATACAGCCGCATTCCATCCTGATCGATAAAGTACTCGAGATTTCCCTGCCCAAAACCTTCAGTCCACCGCCCCTGAGCCCCAAACGAGTTAACGCAAATGATGGCAACAGCGAGACCCACGGCAATTTTTCCAACCTTACTCACTTACTGCTCCTTTTCTACAATATCATGACACATGCACAGCCGTCCCGACGACCAGTGCAGCAGCGAAAAGGGTGCTCCGAATAATGCAAATGGCGCACCACAGCTTGCGCATGAGGTGTTAGACTTTTTCAAAAAAACAATCTTGCAATATATCTTTCTCAATTGCAAGCATTGTGACAATATTAAAGGATAAATATCGCCACGAGAGCGACTCTCGCAAGCTGTCGCCCGCCGCACGCGATTACAAGCAAAGATTAATGACTGCCTGATTGGCTCGAAATGGGGTTGATAGCAGGACTTGTAACCCGCTATCCTCGCAGATTTGGTACTTTCACACGCCACTCGCGTATGAACACATGCTGCCCAGTTTAAGTGCACTGGGTATTACCACTTATTACACAAAATAATATTATGATAATAAAATCCTTGTTCAAACGCGATGCAGCAAACCCATCCATTGCGTTCCGACCTTCCGTCCAGAAAATCGCGACAATTATCCGCTTCTTGCAAAAAACGGAGGCGTTTGGAAAGAATTGGTTTCTGTCGCAGGAGACAGAAGCAGAGTCGTTTCTGTATCCGGTTTTCGATGCTTCGGGCGAACTCACCACTGCGGCCGAAGCCGTACTCGAGGCCGAGTTCAAGGATGAGAAATTTCGATATCTCAGTGCCTGGAATGGCGAGCTCGCAGACGGTGAGGGAGCAAGTATGGCGCTTGGGTTCAGCGACAGTGACTGGCCCTCCCGGACTTTCAAGATCAGCGATTACGGTCAAGCCGCCAGACGGCTCGGCATTGATGGTGTGAAAGAACTGCTGTCCATTATCGGTGGCTCCCTAAGGCCGGTCTTGATCACGGTTGCACGTAATCAGTATTTTAAAAAACAAGTCTTCAAGGATCGTCCGGGTGCGGGCTGGATGTTGTACTTGCCGCGTGTACTGACGGTCCGGCAAGTACCAGAAGCCCGCGCCTTGATCCCCGTGATGGCGATGGACGAGCAAGGTGAAGACCAGCAGATCGGCACCATCATCGTCAGTGTCACCGACGAGCCTTTTTCTGATGAGAACCCCGAGCACGTCAGGATCGCCAACGCCATTGAGATTGGCTTGGTCGAGCAGGACTTGCTGCCTCGCTATGTCGATATTTAATGAAGGATAACGCGTTTCGCCCGCATGGAAATACCCTGCCATGCCGGCAGTGAACGCCAAAACGACTGGCATCGCCATCCATCTGCAATATCGGCTGCCAGTACAGGCCAATAAATTAGGCTATGTCACCGTCAAGTGTGGGAATGCGCCCAACGTTGCTTTCAATAACGTTTCCGATGAACGGATGCGCCTGGCGTCGAGTATCCAGCGCCAGCCCAGGTAGTTCGGCAGGTAGCGCGTCGCCACGCCGTGAAAGGGCCGTAGCCATGCGCGCAAGCGGCTGTGATAGGCATTGACGTTCTGCACGTGGGCGGCCCCTCGCACACGGATGCCAGCGCGCAAGTTGACTGCTTGGTGGCTGATGCCCGCTTCCCTCGCAAAAGCCAGATAGGCGGCATGACCGTCGGTCACCAGCAGCACGTCCTTGTCGATAACGGGTAACAGGGAATGATGCAGCTGTGCCTTCGTCAACGCCCCTTTGCCCGTGACGAAATCGAGGGTCTGGCCCGTACGGTCGCGCGCCACCAGGATGCAAACCTGTTCATTGGAAATGCCGCGCTGATGGGCATGGCCGCCACGGCGGCGCGCCGGACGCGTCATCTGCCTGGATCCCTTTTCTGATTCCAGCACGTAGAGTTCATCGGCCTCGGCAATGCCATGCAGACAATGCGGCCGGTCCGTCTTTGCTACGCTGAGAAAACGGTGCCGCCAGCGAAACGTGGTGTTGCGGTGCAGTCCCAACTGCTGAGCGGCCTGGCGTACCGACCTGGAATCAAGCAGGCAATCCGCATAGTCGAGCCACAGCGATTTATGGCGCAAGTGCGCCAGCGGCGTGCCCGTCAAGGCATTGAATGTGCGCCCACAGGATACACAGCGGTAGCGCTGCAGGCCGTGCGCATGGCCATGCCGGTGCAGGTGACACGATTGGCAGGCGGGACAGCCCAGGCGTGCTTGCGTAGCGTTTTCAAGCAGCGTGACGGTCACATCGTGTGGCCCATTGCCACACAGCAAGGCTATTCCTGCCTGCCGCTGGCGTCGGTTCAACTGCGCAAACTGCGCGATAAAGCGTATCCATTCGGCTGGCTGCATGATCGGCTCCTGCATGGTGGGTATGCAGAGTCAGACAGCACAGCCAAGGAAAGATTCAGGCAGATCCCCTATTTATCGATGACAGAGCCATAAATTACGGTCGCTTGCATGTCTGCCAGCGACTGGCGGCCTGTTGCGTATTAAAATGGCGTCCCATGACCTCCCCCGCCTCGACCTCTTCCCTCCCCGACAGCATTTTGCTCCCTTCCCTGGCCGTATTGGGAGGCCAGATTTCCGTCAATCTAGGGGCGGCGATTGCGAAGAATCTGTTTCCGGTCATTGGCGTGGAAGGGATTACGGCGTATCGGGTGGGGTTTTCGGCGCTGATCCTGCTGGCGATCTTCCGCCCGTGGCGCTATCGCCTGACGCGCAAGGATGTGCTGAATTTGCTGGTCTACGGTTCCGTGCTGGGCTTGATGAACTTGCTGATTTACCGGGCGTTTGCGCTGATACCGATTGGCATCGCGGTCGCCATCGAGGTGACGGGGCCGCTGGCTGTGGCCATGCTGTCGTCGCGCCGGCCCCGCGATTTGCTGGCCGTGGCCTGCGCCGTGTTCGGCTTGTATTTGCTGTTGCCCCTGCAAGGCAGCCCAGGCAGCCTGGATCCCGTCGGCGTGGCCTACGCGCTGGGGGCAGCGCTGTGCTGGGCGCTGTACATCATCTTTGGCAAGCGCGCCTCGACCTTGCAAGGTGGGCAAGCCGTGGCCTGGGGCATGACGGTGGCGGCCATGGTGACGGTGCCCATCGGTGTCGCGTATTCGGGCACGGCCTTGCTGGCACCATCGATTGCCTTGATGGGCCTGGCCATTGCCATGCTGTCCAGCGCCCTGCCGTATTCGCTGGAAATCTTTGCCCTGCGCCGCTTGCCGCAAGGCGTATTCGGCATGTTCAGCAGCGCGGCGCCCGCCGTCAGCGCGCTGGCTGCCATGGCCGTTCTGGGAGAATTGCTGAGTCTGACGCAGTGGCTGGCCATTGCCTGCATCGTGTTTGCGTCGGCCATGGCGGCGCTGGGTGCACAGGGCGGCAAGCGCTAGCGTTGTCAGTCATCCTGCATGGCTTCCTGGCATCGCTGCCCAGCTGACAGGCAGCTTTTGATGCCCGCCTGTAAAATGCGTCATCGCTCGCCATATCCATATTGCGCACTTCCGCCTCATCGATGACATCCATATATCTTTTTCGTTTGCTCTCCCCTTTAAGCGCTGCAGCCTTGCTGCTGGCGCCAATGGCCATGGCCAACGCGGCCGCGCCAGCCGCTGCGGCCGCCCTCACTGGCAATGCCGAAGCAGGCAAGGCCGCGTTTCGGAAGTGCGCCTCCTGCCACCAGGTGGGGCCATCGGCGCGCGGCGGCTTCGGCCCCAAGCTGACAGGCGTTATCGGCCGCAAAGCCGGTGCTACCACCGACTATAAATACTCGGCGGCCATGAAAAATGCGAATATCGTCTGGACCGAGCAAAACCTGGCCGGCTTCCTGAAAGCCCCCAGCGATTTCATTCCTGGCAATAACATGCGTTTCTGGGGCATCGGCAACGCACAGCAAGTGGCCGACCTGCTTGCCTATCTGCGCACGCAGTAAGCACACAGGCACACCGCCTCAAGCCCCCTCAAGCCCATTACGCCAGATCAAGCTCCCAGCGCTTGCAGCACACCCTTGCGCTTCTTGTGCGCCGCCTCATAGTCGCGCAGGCGTCGCAACTGGGCGGCGGATAGGCCACCCAGCTTGTCGCGTATCTGCGCCACCGTCAGGTGCTGGTATCCTGCAATCGGCAAGTCGCGCGCCGCCGTTTCGCTGGCAACCCTGGCCGCAGGCTTTTCATCACGCTGGCGGCCTTGCGCCTTCTGCGTTTCACCCGCCTGCGCCCTCTGCTTGTTCACGATACGGGCGGCGACTTCTTCCTCTCGGCCCGGATAGCGCCCCTCCTGCTTGAACTCTTTTTCAAGCTGCTTGAATTCGCGTTCGCGCTTGGGGCTGGCACCAACAGGCATGCGTCCTCCCGTCTAGGGCTTGGCTGGCAGCTTGCGCACGCACAGATAGATGGAATACAGCGCAGCCAGCCCCACCAGCACGTACACGCCGCGCGATGCCGTCGACATGGCGCCCAGGATGCGGGCCACGATGTCGATATCAAACAAGCCCACCAGCGCCCAGTTCAAGCCGCCCACGATCAACAGGATCATCGAGATCCAGTCGACCACATTCAGGCGCTTGGCCGTCATTTCCTGTTTTGCCGCTCCGTCCGATCCTGCCTGGATATTCGCCATATCAGCCTCCTGTGAGAAGAAATGCCCCGTCAAGGGTCTGTACAAGTAACAGTGTAGGCGCGGCGCCGGCATACGCCAGTCGGACGATGCCGGCTATTGAGGTAGGAAGCGTCTGTAATCAGACGGGTGATTTTATCTGGCAACAGGCCGTGCCGCTGTTGCTAAACAGGCAGTGACTAATTCCAATATGGAAATATTTATAGATTACTTAGTACCGCGCTGCTACACTCATTTCACCCCAGCAACTTCAGGGGACAAGCGCCGCATCATGCCGCAGGCATGGAAGGTGGCCACCATGGGACAACAGCTGAGGGGACATGAATATTTCAAACATACGTATCGGTGTGCGCCTGACCACAGGCTTTTTGCTCGCATCGCTTTTACTGGCCGTGGTGGTGATCATCAGCACTTGGCAGCTGTCGGCCGTGAGCGGGGAAATCGACAGCAGCGTGAACCAGCGCTATGCGCGCATCGCGCAATTGCAGGCCACGCGCAACAGCACGCAGGAACAGCCTGCCCTGCGCGAACTCGACCAGCAGATCGCCACGCAATCGGCGCAGATGCGCTCAGCGGCCGAGGCGGCCATGGCCCGCGCGCACGATACCAGCGTGCTGATCATTGTGCTGGGCCTGGTCGGCGGCGTGCTGAGCCTGGCGACGGCCTGGTTCATCAGCAGCGGCATCGTGCGGCCCTTGCGGCATGCCGTCAAAGTGGCGCGCAAGGTGGCTGGCGGCGACTTGAGCGAACATATCCGCGTCGATTCCAGCGATGAAGTAGGACAACTGCTGCAAGCGCTGAAAGACATGAATGCCAGCTTGATCACCATCGTGGGCGAGGTGCGCGGCGGCACGCACGACATCGCGGGCGCTTCGGGCGAAATCGCCGCCGGCAACCTGGACTTGTCGCAGCGCACGCAGGCACAAGCTAGTTCGCTGGAGCGCACGGCCGCCTCGATGGACGAGCTGACGGGCACCGTCAAGCAAAATGCCGATAACGCACGGCAAGCCAATCAGCTGGCGCAATCGGCCGCGGCCGTGGCCGGCAAAGGGGGCACGGTGGTGGCGCAAGTGGTCGATACCATGAGCTCGATCAACGCTTCGTCGAAAAAGATCGTTGACATCATCGGTGTCATCGACGCGATCGCCTTCCAGACGAATATCCTCGCCTTGAACGCGGCCGTGGAAGCCGCGCGTGCCGGAGAACAGGGGCGCGGCTTTGCCGTCGTGGCCGCTGAGGTCCGTACCCTGGCGCAACGCTCGGCCAATGCGGCCAAGGAAATCAAGCAGCTGATCGGCGACTCCGTCGAGCGGGTCGACGCGGGCGCGCGCCTGGTCGATACGGCTGGCGCCACCATGCGCGAGATCGTGGCCAGCGTGCACCGCGTCACGGACATCATGGGCGAAATCAGCATGGCCAGCGGCGAACAATTGTCTGGCATCGAACAAGTCAATGCCGCCATCGTGCAGATGGAACAGGTAACGCAACAAAACGCGGCACTGGTGGAGCAGGCGTCAACGGCGGCGGCCAGCATGCAACAGCGCGCCACCTTGTTGTCGGGCACGGTGGACATCTTCAAGCTGAGTCGTGACCAGGCACCCGCCCAAGCCGCGAACGGCATCAGCCTCGTGGCCGCACAGACCACTCACGCTGTCACAGCGCCGGCAAGCCGGCCTGCCGTAGGTGTTAGAGCGCGGCTGAAAGCCTGAGTTCCCCACCTATCGCTGCGCCGCTCTCATTTATAGCTGCTTGTACATGATGGTGGTGGCGTCCAGCCGGTCGCCGGCCGGCGCCAGCGCATAGCCGGGGATGCTGCCGGCCACCACATAGCCGAGCGACAAGTACAGCGGTTCCGCATGGTCGCTGCTGCGCGTGTCCAGGGTCAGCAGGCTGCGCGGCAAGAGGCGCGCCTGTGCTTCCAGCGCCTGCATCAGCTGGCGCGCAAGGCCGCGCCGACGGAAAGCGGGCGCGACCAGCAATTTGCGTACTTCGGCCCGGTGCGCCTGGTTGGGATTGGTATCCCAGTCCAGCTGCACTGCGCCCGCCAACCTCCCTTCCACCTCGGCCACCAGCAGCAGGCGCACGCCGCGCGTGACGGCCGGCAACACGTTATCCGTCCAGAATGCCTGGCTGGACGCCGTATCGAAGGGCAAGATAAAACCGATGCTGGCGCCGTCGTGCACGCAGTCTCGCAGCAAGGCGCCTAACTCCGGCAAGCGTTCACGAATATCGGCGGGCGAAAAGTGGCGTAGCGATACGCGCATGATGACCTCAGACAAGAAAAAGAAAATAGCGGGCGCCGCTGTCTGGCGGCGTCATGAATGCGCTGGGACCATGCAACTGGTAGCGCAGGCAGTCGCCGGCCAGTAACTCGTGCGAGCGGCCGTCGACGGTCACGCTCAGCTTGCCTTCCTGCAGCAACAGATGGTGTTCCATGCCGGGCCGGGGCGAGGCGGCATAACTGATCGTCACGCCAGCGCCCAGCTCGCATTCGAGCGCTTCGCCCGCCAGCGCGCGCGACGGCGGCGAGACGGAACGGCGGATAAAGCCGGTGTCAGGGTCCGTCCACACGCTTTGCTCGGCGCGCCGCAGCACGGGTGGAAAATCGTCTTCCACCATGCGCAACAGGCGCGACATGGCCAAGCCATACGCAGCGCACAACTTGCCCAGCACGACCGTGGTCGGGCTGACCTCGCCATTTTCCAGGCGTGACAGGGTGGCGCGGCTGACTTGGCTGGCGGTGGCCAGCTGGTCCAGCGACCAGCCCCGCTCCACGCGCAACTGTTTCAGGCGCGCCGCCAGACGCTGTTCCGTATCGTTATCTGCGCTCACCAAATTTTCCATATACGGGAACTTATTCCATATATGAAAAACAGTCAAGCCATACGCGACGCGTGGCGGCACAATTCCAGGAAACCAGCCAGACGCGGCGAAAGTATCTTCTTGGACTGGCGAATCAGATAAAAGTTGCGCTCCAATGGTGGCAGCATGGTCTCCAGTTCCACCAGTTGCCCGCTGGCCAGCAGATCGGCCACCACCACGCGCGACAGGCAGGCGATGCCGAGACCGGCCGCGGCGCCATATTTGATGGCTTCCGAGTTGCTGAATTCGCCTGCGGCGCGCAGATAGTGCAGATATGGCACCAAGGCTTGCTCCACGGCTTCGCGTGTGCCCGAGCCCGCTTCGCGCAGCAGCCAGCCCGCCTGGTTCAGTTCCGTAAAGCTGAGAAGATGGCGCAGCTGCGCCAGCGGGTGCGTGGGTGCGGCCACGATCAGCATCTGGTCCGTCAGCCATGGTTCCACCAGCAAGCCCGCTTCGTGGCACGGCCCTTCGATCAGGCCGATATCGACACGGAACTCCGCCACGGCGGCCGCGATGTCGGCCGTGTTGGCAATCGTCACTTGCGGGATGCTGCGCCCGTATTGCTGCGCCGCCTGCGCCAGAATCTGCGGCAACAGATAGATGCCTATCGTCGTGCTGGCGCCGATTTGCAGGCTGACGGGCACGGACGGGTCGGCGCCCGCGAACTGGCGCTCGATGCTGGCGGCCCCGTCGCGCATCTGCCGCGCCTGGGGCAACAGCAAACGGCCATTGTCATTGAGCAGCAATCGCTTGCCCACCCGGTCGAACAGTTGCGCGCCCAGCAAGGTTTCCAGTTCATTCAGGGCCGCGCTGGTAGCCGATTGCGACAGCGCAATCTGCTCGCCGGCCGCACTGGTACTGCCCGTATCCGCCACGGCCAGGAAAATTTGCAGTTGCCGCAAGGTCAACGCCATCTCACATACTCACTTAATAGGTTAAACATACAAAAACAATCCGTTTTACCATTTAATCAGTGAGCTGTACAGTCATGCCATACGCAACAAGAACATGGAGTACGGCATGTCATCCCTCTCAACAACTAACACAACAAACACAACAAGTTTCAGCGGCCGCTATGGCCGTCTTCTGCCAGGCCTTCTGCTGAGCGGCGCAATCGCTTATGCAGCCATCGCGCTGGGCAAACTGGAATGGATGCAAAGCCACGGCATGAGCGCCCTGACCCTGGCCATCATGCTGGGCATTGTGCTGGGCAACAGCGTGTATGGCCGCCTGGCGCCCACGTGCGGCGCGGGCGTGGCCTTTTCCAAGCAGACATTATTACGACTTGGCATCATCCTGTACGGCTTCCGTTTGACCTTCCAGGATATCGGCCAGGTGGGCCTGGCCGGCATCGCCATCGACGCGCTGGTGCTGGCGTCCACGTTTGGCCTGGCCATGTTCCTTGGCACCAAGGTGTTCAAGCTGGAACGCAACAGCGCCATCCTGATCGGCGCGGGCAGCTCGATCTGCGGCGCGGCGGCCGTGATGGCGACGGAACCCGTCGTCAAGGGGCGCAGCGAAGATGTGACCGTCGCCGTCTCCACCGTCGTGGTGTTCGGCACCATCGCCATTTTCCTCTACCCATTGCTGTACCAGTTGAACCAAGGCTGGCATCTGCTGGGCGCCACGCCCACCGCGTTTGGCGTGTACATCGGCTCGACCGTGCATGAAGTGGCGCAAGTGGTGGCGGCCGGCAAGTCGATCGGGCAGGAAGCGGCGAATGCGGCCGTGATCGCCAAGATGGTGCGCGTGATGATGCTGGCGCCGTTCCTCGTCATCCTGTCGGCCGTGCTGGCGCGTGGCAAGTCCAAAGGCGGCAACCACGATAAATCCAGCAAGCTGGCCATTCCCTGGTTCGCCTTCATCTTTATCGGCGCAGTGGCCTTCAATTCGCTGGGCCTGCTGCCAGCGGGCACCGTCGCCACCATTACCGAACTCGATACGGTCCTGCTGGCCATGGCCATGGCGGCCCTGGGCTTGACGACGCACATGTCGGCCATCCGCCGCGCCGGCATCAAGCCGCTGCTGCTGGCCGGCCTGCTGTTCTGCTGGCTGATCGCCGGTGGCGCCGCCATCAACCATGTGGTCGCCAGCCTGTTTGCCTGACTTTGAGCTTGATTCAAGCCGGGGCCGCTGACGCGGGAGCCGAAAACTTCGTACAATACAGGTGTTTTGACTCTCAATCCGGCTTCGGCCCCACCCAGGAACACCCATGCATCTCTCGAACTGGCTGCTTTTCTGCAGCGTCGCCCTGCTCGTCACGTTTTCTCCCGGCCCGGCAGTCTTGCTGGCTATCTCGAATGCCATCGCCGTCGGCCCGCGCCGCGCGATGATCAGCAGCATGGGCAATGGTTTTGGCCTGTTCATCATTTCCGGCGTGGCCATGGCCGGCATGGGCGTCGTGCTGGCCACCTCGGCCACGGCCTTCATGCTGCTGAAACTGGCTGGCGCCCTGTACCTCGTGTATCTGGGCATCAAGCAATGGCGCAGCAAGACCAGCGTCGTGGCCGATGCCCCAGTGGTGGCCGGCGCGGCGAATCCCAATTCGTTCTGGAAACTGTTCCGCCAGGGCTTGACGGTGGCGCTGACCAATCCGAAAGCTATTTTGTTCTTCTCGGCACTGTTCCCGCAATTCATCACGCCGGGCGAACCGGTGGCCATCCAGTTCACCGTGCTGACGACCTCGTTTGTCGCCTGCGCCATGCTGGCCCACTTGTTCTATGCCAACCTGGCGCGCCTGCTGAAAACCCAGCTGGCCACGCCGGGCCGCGCCAAGCTGTTCAACCGCATCACGGGCGGCGCCTTCGTCCTGCTGGGCCTGAGCCTGCTGCGCCTGCGCAGCAAGGCAGCGTAATTACTGTAGTAAAAATGTCTCGATGCTGGCCGCCAGGGCCAGCGGCGTTTCATTCATCGGATAGTGTCCCGCATTGCCCAGCACCTCCAGCCGGGCTTGCGGGTACCACGCCAGATACGTGCGGCGCATCAGGGCCGCATCGAAACGGGGGTCATGCTCCCCCACCAGCGCCAGCAAGGGCAGTGCCACGCGCGCCGCCTTGATTTCCTCACTGAAATCCGTCCCGCTCCACGCGAGGAAATAAGCCGTAAACGCGGCTGGATCCGACCTTTCCCACGAATATTGCGCCTTCCAGTCCAGCCAGGTAGCCGGCAAGCGTCCGCCCGTGCTGCGGTCGATGATGGCGCGCCGCACCTGCACATTGCCGCTGGCGTCGAGAAACAGTTTCCGGGCCGCTCCATCAAGCGCTACGCCACAACAGGGCACGGGCGCCACGGCCACCAGTTTGCGCAGGCGCAAGGGCGCCAGCAAGGCCAGCCGTTCCAGCGCCATGCCGCCCATCGAGTGCCCCACCACGCTGAAGGTGTCCAAGCCCAGCGCATCTGCCAAGGCCAGCGCGTCGCGGGCGACCTCGTCCATCGAGTACTCACCTGCCGCGCCGCGCATGCCGCCATAGCCGCGATTATCCATGAAGACATAGCTGAAACTGGCGCCATCAAGGGCCGCTTCCATCGGTTCGAACGCCCGCGCGTCGCCAAACCAGCCGTGCAGGACGATGACGGCGTGGGGACCGTGGCCCACGCGGTGACAAGTATTGTGCATGTTCACTCCTGAAAAAGAGTGCATGGTAAGCGGTCTTTAAACGGCCCGCCTTCGATGCCAGGTCAAATACTATAGAGTGTGGGCCATGGATGATTTTTATACGGAAGTGCCGCGCCCCTTGATCGCCACGGCGCGCGACTATGCGGCTGATGCCGTCTTTCCCAGCCACAGCCATGCGCGTGGGCAATTTGCGTATGCGGCGCGCGGTGTCATCAGCGTGCACACGCCGCAAGGCAACTGGCTGGTGCCGCCGCAGCGCGCTTGCTGGGTTCCGCCCCAACTCGTCCACGGCATGCGCATGCATGGCGCCGTGACCATGCACAACGTGTTTATCGACGCGCCCGCCATCGCCGGAAGCGGCTTGCCGTCCCACTGCCAGGTGCTGGACGCCTCGCCGCTTCTGCGCCAGCTGCTGGCCGAGGCTGTGACCGTCGATGCCTTGTATGCGGAACAATCGCGGGCCGGACGACTGATGGCCTTGCTGCTTGATGAGATTGCCGCCGCCAGCCCACTGCCCTTGAGCGCGCCCCTGCCGCAGGAGCCGCGGCTGGCGCGGCTGTGCACGGAATTTCTACGGCAACCGACTTTGGACCGCAGCCTGGATGCGATGGCGGCGCAAGCCGGCATGAGCCGGCGCACCTTTACGCGGCAATTCCGCGCCCAGACGGGCCTGGCCTTTGCCCAATGGCGCCAGCAAGCGTGCCTGCTGGCGGCCATCACGCGGCTGGCCGACGGGCAAGCCGTCACCAGGATCGCGCTCGACCTTGGCTATGCCAGTCCCAGCGCCTTTACGGCCGCCTTCCGCCGCGTGCTGGGCCAGGCGCCCAGCGATTATCTAGCTTAGGCAATGATGGCGGCGATGCGCCGCGCCAGCGCCTGCGCCAGTTTCTGCACATGGTAGCCATCGACAAAGCCATGGTGGGCTTGCGCGGAAAACGGCACCCGCATGCGGCCATCGTCCTGCGCGGGACCGAACTTGCCCCAAGTAAAGGTCGGGATATCGGCGTCGCCGTGGCGGTAGACAGGATGCTCGATGGCCGCCAGTTCCAGCCAAGGCAGGCAGGTGATGAAGATATTGTTGCGCTGCTCGCGCTCGGTTTCTCCCTCACCCGTGTTGATCAGCGCGGAACTTGCTTCGGCCAAGCGTTTCGCTTCCAGGCTGCGTGCGATGAATACATCAAGCTGGTCCGTCATCGCGAAGCGCGTGTAGTTGAGGTTCTCGTCGCCGTTGATGACGGTGTAGGAGGCGGGGAAATCGTCGATCTTGATCACCTCGCCCTGGTAGATGCGGTACATGAAGTTGTCGATTTCCCTGACCGTATTGAGCAGGCAGAACAGGAAAAAGTGGAATACGGGGATGTTCCGTTCCTTGCACCACGGCCGGAAATCCGGCACGTCGAGCTGGAAGTTGATGTTGACGAGGGGATTGTCGAACGCGCGGAACAAGTCATAGCGGTCGCGCCGCTTTTCAAAATTTTTCATGCGGCGAGTGTAGACGATGGCAGTACTGGCGGGCAAGTCACGCCGTATCGGCTTGCCAGTAATTTGTCAGGGCGGCCAGGGCATACTGTCCAGACAGGCTCTCATCCACCTGTACGACAAACGTCAGGAATTGCACGACGGCCTTTCTTTGCGCCGCATTGAAGCCGGCGTACTTCGCGATCGCATACGCGCGCGAATCCTGGCTCCGTTCAGACGGTGAAAGCGCATGCACTGTCATTCCGAGCACATCAGTCTCCCAGCTTGTCCGATGCTGATATGCCACAGCGTAGCGCATGTATGCCGGCAAGTAATACAGAAACTCCTCAGCCTCCATATGGGCGAGCAAACCTTCGCCCTCCTCGATTTCAGCATCGGGAATCTCTTGCCAGATCGAATCGACTCGATCCTTGCCGCTCGCAACCCATTCCCTTTCGCTGATGTCCTCCGACATACCGTATTGATCCGTCAAGAGAAATTGGCGCAAAGATGTTTCCGCGCGCTGCGTACCAGCGAACTCGCGTTCAATGCAGGCGATCAGGCTGGCCGCGTCCGCCGTGGCCGTCGATACATTATCTGAACAATTCATTAAAAATCCTTGGATATCCCCAAAATCGCCCGTGCCACCTCGGCCACGCCCTCTTCCACCTCACCAGGCGTTGGCGTCAGGGCGAGGCGGGTCAATTCCCCGTTCAAGGCATGCTGCGTATCGTGTTTATCGCGCGACAATGGCAGCGTCATGCGTGGTGTCATGTGGCGGCGCCGTGCGCCAGGCCCCGCTGCACTTTCCACGCCAGCGGTAAAGTCAGCAGCAACACGGCCGCCAGCGCCAGCAAGGCCGTCGGCACGCTCGTATGGTCGCCCAGGGCGCCGAACAGCACGGGCGACAGCGCCCCGCCGCCGATGCTGCCCGTGTAGAACAGGGCAAATGCGTGTTCGCGCTTGCCGGGCTCAGCCAGTTCCGGCACGGCGCCGTACAACACGGACGAGGTGCCGTTCAGCGCCAGCCCCAGCAGGGGCAGCATGGCCATGACGCCGGCCAGCGGCAGCCACAGGGCCAGCACGATCAGCAGCGAGGTCATCGATTCCGTCAGCCACACGGTCTTCATCATGCCGATGCGCGCGCCCAGATAGCCGCACAGCAGCTTGCCGAAGGCGCCGCCCACAAACAGCAGAGACAGGGCCACGCCGATGCCGGCCGTGCCAGCGCCCTTGCTTTTCAGCAGGAATGGCAAAAAGGTGAGAAAACCCATGCGCACGGCGCTGTCGAGGGTGCCCGTGGCCAGCAGCGCACGAAAACTGCCTTTGGATCCACTGCCAGCGATGCTCTTGTCCGCCTTTTTCACGCCGGCCTGGATGTCGCCGGGCTTGGGCAGCAGCCACCACAGCAAGCCGGCCGCCCCCAGGCCCAGCAAGCCCAGCAGCGAAACGCTGGCTTGCCAGCTGCACACCAGCAACAGCAAGCCCACTAGCGCGGGAATCAGGGTCTTGCCGATATCGCCGGCAAAGTTATAGTGCGACAGCGCTTCCTTCACGCCGCCGCCCGCCTCGTGCGTGTCGGTGACGATGGACGAGGCCAGCGGATGCTGGGTGCTGGCGCCCAGGCCTCCCAGCAGCAAGGCGAACAGCAGCACAGCCAGGCCGCCCGCCTGCCCCGCGACCAGGTAGGCGACCCCGGCCAGCGCCGTGCCGCCCACCAGCAGGCGTTCGCGTCCCCAGCGCCTGGCCATGCGGCTGGCCAGCAGCTGGAAACCGGCCATCATGCCCGAGTACGATCCCCGCAGCAGGCCTACCATGGCATAGCTGATGGCAAACTGCGCCTGCCAGATGGGCAACAGCACGTAAATGACGTCCGTCAAGCCGTCATGCACGGCATGCGCGCTGCAGGCGGCGAACAGCGAGCGGCGGCGGATCGGTTTGTCGGAGGGAGGTGCTTCGGGGGACTGCGCGGCAAGCGATGGTTCGTTCATGATTCTGCAAACGGGGAAAACGCGAGACAGCCAGCTTACACCAATTGGCAACTTCGCATCTTGAAGCGTAGCAAGAATAATATTATTGCAAGATTGGTCTGACGCAAACGCAGGGGGAGCGCAAACCAGGCCCGGCGCCGTCACGTTGACGGCGCCGGGCTTCCACCTTACTTGGCCATCGCATCCTTGGCCATGCCATCCTTTTTCATTTCATCCTTTTTCATCTCGCCCTTGGCCATGCCGTCTTTCGCCATGGCATCTTTTGCCATGCCATCCTTGTCCATGTGATCCTTCTTCATGTGCTTCTTGGCCATCGGCTTCTTCATGCCGTCCTTGCCCATCGCATCCTTGTGCATGGCGTCGGCCGAAGCGTCCTTGGCCATGGCATCTTTTTTCATGGCGTCCTGGGCGAAAGCGGCGCCCGACATGAGGATGGCGGAAGCGATGATGGCGGTGATGCTGGTTTTCATGATATGTCCTTGTCTCTGGGTTGTATGGGCGAGATTGCCCGGTGGTAAAGCTGTTGCTGTGCTACAGGTGATGCTAAAAGTAATCAAGAGCCGCCGAACCAGTTGTATCCCTGATTCTCCCAATACCCTCCCGGATACGTATTCGTCACGAAAATCGCCTGGATGTGCTTGGGATTCTTGTAGCCCAGCTTGGTCGGCATACGCAATTTCATCGGATAGCCATACTTGGGCGGCAATTCCTGGCCGTCATACGTCAGGGCCATGATGGTTTGCGGGTGCAGGGCCGTGGCCATGTCGATGCTGGTGAAATAATCGTCGGCGCACTTGAAGCCGATGTATTTCGCCGTCGTGTCGGCGCCGACCCGCTTCAGGAAGTGGGAAAACGGCACGCCGCCCCACTTGCCGATGGCGCTCCAGCCTTCCACGCAAATGTGGCGCGTCACCTGCGTTTCCTGCGGCAACGCGCGCAGCTGCGGCAGGGTCCACGGCTTTTTGTCGGCGATCAAGCCGCTCAATTCCAGGCGCCACGCGTCGCCATCGACCTCTTCCACTTCATCTTCGCCGTAATAGGCGTTGAATGGAAACGGCCGCGTGATCATGGAATCGGGATACGTGGGCGCCAGCTTGTTCGGATCAAACAGCCAGCCCTGCACCGTGTCGTTCATGCGCGACACGGCCGTCAGGGCCGTCTCGATGGCGGACGGGTCGCTGGCGTTGCATCCCGTCAGCAGGGACAGGCCGCCCAGGGTCAAACTGCGCTGCAGGAACAGGCGCCGCGACGGCTGCCTGATCTGGCGCAAGGCGTCGTCCAGCATGGCCTGGCCCTGCTCTTGCACGATGATGGTTTTTTTCATGCTCATCTCCTTAGCGGCCGCGCAGCATGGCGACCAGGGTGCGCGGCACCAGCGCCACCATCAGCAGGTGCACGCCGACAAAGCCCGTCAGCAGCGCCATGGCGATGAAGTGGACCCTGCGCGCGCGCTCGTAGCCGCCCATCAGCTCGCGCAAGAGGGGAAATTGCACGGACTTCCACAGCACCAGGCCGGACAACACCAGCACGATGCAGTCAAGCATGACGAACAGGTAGGCGGCGCGCTGCACCATGTTGTAGTGGCGCGGGTCAGCATGGGCCAGCTTGCCCTTCAGCGCGGCGGCGAAATCGGCCAGCAGCAGGCGCGGCGACAGGGGAAAGAACTGGCGCCGCAGCCGTCCCGAGACGATATTGATAATCAGATACAGCAAGCCATTGGCCACCAGCAGCCACATGGCGGCAAAATGCCATTGCAGCGCGCCGCCGAGCCAGCCGCCCAGGGTCAGCGCGCGCGGCAGTTCGAACGGGAAGAATGGCGCCGCGTTATAAATGCGCCAGCCGCTGGTGGCCAGCACGACCACGGCCACGGCATTGAGCCAGTGCGTGATGCGCAGCCAGGCGGGGTGGATCACGTTTGCTTGTCCGTTCATCACATCGCTCCCTTCGCGCAGGATGCCGTGCTGACGGCTTGCAGGATGGCGCTGCTGTCGCTGCGCTGCACGAAGGCGACCACTTGCAGCTGCTCCGGACGCCAGCTGGCGGGCAGATTGATTTCACGGCGCAACTGGGCGCGGCCTTGCGCCAGCGCAACCGGTCCCAGCCACAGGCGCACGGCCGCATCGTGCTGCAGGGTGGCGCCGCGGTTTTCGCCGCGCAGCACTTTCGAGACGATCGCGCTTTCGCTGATGGCCACATACAGCTGGCCGCCCGTCTGTGCGTCCGGCGCGCTGGCATGGGCTTCCAGCAGCAGCTTGCCACCTGGCCCCGGCGTGGCGGATAGGTCAATCTTGACGGGCGCGGCGGTGGCGTTGATGCGGCGGATGGCGGCCGGCAGTTGCGTATCCCAGCTGCGCAATTCCGTGCCGCCGACGAAAAACTGCGGCGTGTAGGCCACGTGGCGCGGCTGGTGGCGCAGCAATTCAGCCTGGCGCGCGTCGAATTGCGCCTGCGCCAGCGGATCCGTCCAGCCGATCTGGTCCCAGTAGGTGACGTGCAAGGCCAGCGGCACGATCAGGCTGGCCGCGCCCGCTTCCTTGCGCAAGGCGCTCAGGCGCTGGTCGGCGGGCGGGCAGCTAGAGCAGCCTTCGCTGCTGTACAGCTCCACCAGCGCCGCCGTCTGTGGCCCGCTTTGCACGGCGCAGCGCTGGCCGGCCGCCATTTGCGCCATGGCCGGGGCGACCACGGCCGCGCTCAGGACGGGTAAAAGCAGTGTTGCAAGGCGGTGCTTGATGTCCATGGTCGTTACCCGGTATATTGAAATAAGAAGCGTGCTTGCCTGTCAATTCGCCGCGATGGCCGGATTGGTTACAGCCACCCTCCATTATTTTTGAATTTATTTTTTTCAACGCCTGTCACCAAAGGCCTGCATGCAACGAATACCTGTAAGCGAACACCTGCATGGCACGGAACTGCGGCTGCATGGCTTGATGCTGCGCGGACTCGATGGCGATGCGGCGGCTTACCGCAGTTTCTTGCAAGCCACCAGCGGCCATTTGCGCGCGTTCCTGCGCAAACGCCTGCAGCGCTGGCCGGACGACGTGGAAGACCTGGTGCAGGAGTGTTTGCTGGCCATCCACAACCAGCGCTTGACCTACGATACGGGCGTGCCGCTGACGTCGTGGATTCATGCGATTGCGCGCTATAAATTGATCGACTGGCTGCGCCGGCATGCGCGGCGCGAGGCGCAGCACTTGCCGTATGACGAAGAAGATAGCGCGCAGGAACTGTTTTCCAGCGCCGACGCGGAGGCGGCCGAAGCCAGCCGCGACCTGGCCAAGCTGCTGGCCAGCTTGCCCGCGCAGCAGCGCGACGCCATCGTGCATACCAAGCTCGATGGCTGGTCCGTGCGCGACACGGCCGTGGCCATGCAGATTTCGGAAGCCAGCGTCAAAGTGGCCGTGCATCGCGGCTTGAAGGCACTGGCGGCCAACTTGAGGATAACGACACCATGAAAACCGATGACTTGATCGCCATGCTGGCCAGCGGCCCCGACGTGGCCGCCGCGCCGCCGCCGGGCACGCACTGGCGCGCCGCGTCCACGTTGGGCGCCGGGCTGCTGGCCAGCGTGGCGCTGATGGCCATGCTGCTGGGCGTACGGCCCAATCTGGAACAGCTGGCCCTGCTGCCCGACTTCTGGATCAAGGTCGGTTTCGTCATCTGCCTCTCCCTGGCGGCCTGGCACGTCAGCCGCCGCCTGTGCATGCCGGGCGCCGCCACCCGGGCCCTGCCCCTGCTGCTCGCCATGCCCCTGCTGCTGATGTGGGCGCTGGGCGCCATCATCGTGCAGGAAGCGCCGCCCGAACAACGGGCCGAGCTGTTCTGGGGCGCCACCTGGCGCAGCTGCCCCTTGCTGATCGCCACCCTCTCCTTGCCCATCCTGGCCGCCGTGCTGCGCCTGATGCGCCAGCTGGCGCCCACGCGCTTGCGCCTGGCCGGCGCGGCCGCCGGCTTTGCCGCCGGCGCCATGGCAGCGCTCGTGTATTGCCTGCATTGCCCGGAACTGGCGGCCAGCTTCGTCGGCTTCTGGTACGTGCTGGGCATGCTGGTGCCGACCGCCATCGGCGCGGCCATCGGGCCCAAAGTGCTGGCCTGGTAAGCACACTCTCCCCGCAAGCGGGGCGCCGGTCAAGCGGGTTTCGAGCGTCTATCGTCTCCATATCCGCATACTCACGCATTCTCACACGCCTCGTGCACGCCTTCGCAAACGCCGCGACATAGCGCAACAGGCTATCGCCATCACTGGTGGCGGCGTCTCTTCTTGTCCACAAAATATTTTTTCTTACTGACGTGCAATATCCACGTAGATTCGACCTCGTGCGCCAGCCCCTGGTGATCGACGGCCGTTCATTCCGCTGCCCAAAATTAATTTGCAAGGAATGAATCCGATCGCGCTGGCGCTCCGTACAACTGATGCAGCCCCGTAATTCCCGCTAGTCCTATGTATGCACATAACAATCAGGGAGAATCGACATGTCATTGTTACACTCGAAAACCGCACTGGGCGCCGCCCTACTGGGCAACCTGCTGGCTTTGGCCATCGCGCCATCGGCCTTCGCTTCCAGCCACCGCGAAGCGCCGTTCATCACGCAAAACCCCAAAGTCGACGCCACCGACTTCTATATGTTCCGTAGCTATGAAACGGGGCGCGGCGCCTACACCACGCTGGTGGCCGACTATATTCCCCTGCAAGACGCGTACGGCGGCCCGAACTACTTCGCCATGGACCCGAACGCCCTGTATGAAATCCATATCGACAACAACGGCGACGGCAAGGAAGACCTCACCTTCCAGTTCCGCTTCACCAACACCATCAAGGATGGCCAGTTCACCGTAGGCGGCAAGAAAGTCTCGATTCCGCTCGTCATCAACGGCGGCGCCATCGATTCCGTCAACCCGGCCGGCCTGAACGTGCGCGAAACCTACAGCGTGACGGTGGTGCGGGGCGACCGCCGCACGGGCACGCGCAGCAGCGTCACCAACGCCAGCGGCGGCGGCACGACCTTCGACAAGCCGGTCGACAATATCGGCAACAAGGCCATCCCCAATTACGCCGCGTATGCCGCGCAGCATGTGTACGCTGTCAACATTCCCGGCTGCGCCACGCCGGCGCGCCTGTTCGTCGGCCAGCGCAAGGACCCGTTCGTGGTCAACCTGGGCGAAACGTTCGACTTGATCAACATCAAGGCGCCCGCCACGGAGTTTGCCGCGAATGCGGAGTCCGCTGCCAAGGATGACCTGGCGAAGAAAAACGTCACGGCCATCGAGATGGAAGTGCCGACCGCCTGCCTGACGGCGGGCAGCGACCCCGTCATCGGCGGCTGGACCACGGCCAGCCTGCGCCAGGGACGCCTGCTGAACCCTGCTCCCGGCACGGCCACCGCGGCCTCGAAGGAAGGCGGCGCGTGGGTGCAAGTGTCGCGCCTGGGCATGCCGTTGGTAAATGAACTGGTGATCGGCCTGAAGGACAAGGACCGCTTCAACGCCAGCAAGCCGTCGGGCGACGCGCAATTTGCCGACTACGTCACCAACCCCACGGCGCCAGCCCTGGTGGAAGTGCTGTACGGCTCGGCAGGCGCCAAGGCGCCCACCAACTTCCCCCGCAACGACCTGGTGGCCACCTTTTTGACGGGCATCAAGGGCGTGAACCAGCCCGTCACCGTGACGGCGTCCGAAATGCTGCGCCTGAACACCTCGATCGCGGCCACCAATGTCGGTGCGCAAAACCGCCTCGGCGTCATCGGCGGCGATAACGCGGGCTTCCCGAACGGCCGCCGCCCCGGCGACGACGTGGTCGACGTGGTGCTGCGCGTGGCCATGGGCAAGCTGTGCACCCTGAACATCGGCTGCGCCCCGGCCGATGCCCCGGCCGGCGGCCTGCACTTCACGGACGGCGCCTTCCTTGACGAAACGTCGTTTACGGCAGGCTTCCCCTACCTGAAAAATCCCGTGGCCGGTTCGCCGCAGCTGTAACCAGGAGAACGCGATGAAAAAGCTCTATGCATGCAGCGCCCTGGCGCTCACGGCCTTGCTGGCCGGCTGCGGTGGCGGCGGTAGCAGCAGCCACGGCGGCGATAACGGTGGAGTCAACCCTCCCCCCGTCGTCCTGCTCGACGCATTTTATGTGGCCGTCAGCAACGTCATCCTGACCACCAGCGATGACAAGGATGGCGTGGGCATCGACGCCATCATGGCGACGTCTCCGGACAATACGGAGCCGGTACCACTGTAACGTGCGGGCGCCGGCGAGTGAGCTCTCCGGCGCCTATACCAATCACCGTCGATGGCGTCCACGATGAAAACACCGATTTCCCTGTTGTGCGCCTGCCTGCCCTTGCTGGCATGGGCCGCGCCCTACACGCCGAAAGATGGCGGCGCCGTCATCGAACAGCTGCCGCGCCGCGCCGACGCCACGCAACTTGAACTGCGCGCCTTGCGCCAGCAATTGAATACCACCCCGCAAGACCTGGCCCTGGCCAGCGGCCTGGCGCAGCGCTACATTGCCCTGGCGCGCAGCGACACGGATCCGCGTTACCTCGGTTATGCGCAAGCGGCGCTGGCCCCTTGGTGGCGGCAGGCGGCGCCGCCCGTCCCCGTGCGTTTGCTGCGCGCCACCATTTTGCAAAGCACCCACCATTTCGGCCCCGCCCTGCAGGATCTCGACGCCGTCATCGCGCAGCAGCCGCAAAACGGCCAGGCCTGGCTGACGCGCGCGACAGTCCTCACCGTGCAGGGCGACTACACCCAGGCGACCGCAAGCTGCGCCCGGCTGTCGGCCTTGACGACGCAGCTCGTCACCGTCACCTGCCTTGCCAATATCGCCAGCGTCACGGGCCGCGCCGCCAGCAGCGAGCGCCTGCTGGATCTGACCTTGCAAAGAAGCGCCGGCGCGGCGCCCGAACTGGAAAGCTGGGCCGCAACCCTGCTGGCGGAAATGGCCACGCGGCGCGGAGAATCAGCGCTGGCCGAAGCGCGCTACACCAGGGCGCTGGCGCAGCAGCCGCGCGACAGCTATCTGCTGGGCGCCTACGCGGATTTCCTGCTCGACCGCCAGCGCCCGCAGGAAGTCGTCAAACTATTGAAAGAGCAGCAGCGCATCGACGCCCTGCTGCTGCGTTACGCGCTCGCCCTGCAGGCGCTGCCCGGCCAGCAGCCAGCCTTCCTGGCGGCGAAGGCGGAACTGGCCGCCCGCTTCAACGCCGCCATGCAGCGCGGCGACACCGTGCACCAGCGCGAACAAGCCCGTTTCGCCCTGTTTGTACAACAGGATGTGCCGGCCGCCCTGCAACTGGCGCAGAAGAACTGGGCCATCCAGAAGGAAGTGCCCGACATGCGCATCCTGCTGGAAGCGGCCCTCGCCGCGCGCAACTATTCGGCGGCACAGCCCGTACTGGCCTGGATCACAGCCAATGGCGTGGAAGACGTGGCCCTGCAGCGCCTCGTCAGGCAGCTGGGGCCGCAGGATGGGCAGAAACTCAGTAGTGCAAAGAAAGCGGGTGCCCTGTGAAACTGCGTCTGCCTTGCATGGTTTTGCTTCTGTGGATGTGGCTCGCGCCCGCCCAAGCCCACAAGCCCAGCGACAGCTACCTGAGCCTGGCCGTGCACGGCCAGCAGATCGAGGGACAATGGGATATCGCCCTGCGCGACCTCGATTTCGCCATCGGCCTCGATGGCAATGGCGACGGCGCGCTGACGTGGAATGAAATCCGCGCGCGCCACGACGCCATCGCCGCCTACGCCTTGCAGCGCCTGCAGGTCGCCAGCGACCAGGGCGTGTGCCCCCTGAAAGCCGTCGAGCAGCTGATCGACCATCATACGGACGGCGCCTACAGCGTGCTGCGCTTCCAGGCCAGCTGTCCCGGCGCCGCCCCGGCCAGTCTCGCCATCGGCTACACCTTGTTCGCCGACCTCGATCCGCAGCACAAGGGACTCGTCAAAATCGATAGCGGTGGCAATACGCAAACGGCCATCTTCGACCCAGACAGCCCGCGCCAGACGATTTCACTGGCCGCGCCCGACCGCCTCGCGCAGTTCGGCGCCTACGTCAAGCACGGCATCTGGCATATCTGGATCGGCTACGACCATATTTTGTTTTTGCTGTCTTTACTGCTGCCGGCCGTGCTGCTGCCTGGTATAAGCGAGCAACAAAAGCGCTTAAACCCAACGGCAGAAAACCGGGGTCGGACCCTGAGGGTCCGACCCCAGACTTTGCATCTGGGTTTGAATGCGGCTTTTATTGACGTTTTCAAAGTCGTCACGGCGTTCACTTTGGCCCACTCCATCACCTTGAGCCTGGCCAGCCTCTCGCTCATCTCGCTGCCATCGCGCTGGGTGGAGTCGGCCATTGCCGCTTCCGTGATCCTGGCCGCGCTGAACAATCTGCTGCCGCTATTCCGGGGCAAGCGCCCCGTGGCCGCCTTCGCGTTTGGCCTGATCCACGGTTTCGGCTTTGCCAGCGTACTGCGCGACCTGGGCTTGCCGCAGGGTTCCTTGCTGGCCAGCCTGCTGGGCTTTAACGTGGGCGTGGAACTGGGCCAGTTGGCCATCGTCGCCGCCTTCCTGCCCCTCGCCTGGCTGCTGCGCAAGACGTGGTTGTACCGGCAAATGCTGACCGTGGGCTCGCTGGCCATCGCGCTGGTGGCGTGTGTGTGGCTGGTGGAGCGGGTGGCCGATATCAAGCTGATTTCGGCCTGACGGCGTTGTTGGACAGCCACTAGCGAGCCACAAGCGCGCGCAATCGGGCTACAATACGAACAATTCTCAATCGCATCAAGGCCGGACTGTCCCGCGGACCATGGCATGGAAAGGTGGCATGCTAGGCCCCGAACTGGAACTGCACCGGCAAATCGAAGTCCTCTACAGCAACCACCACGGCTGGCTGCAGGGCTGGCTGCGCCGCAAGCTGGGCAACGCCTTCGATGCGGCCGACTTGGCGCACGACACCTATCTGCGCATCCTCGCGCGCGGCCGTGCACCCGAACCGGACGAATCGCGCCAGCATCTGGCGCAGATCGCCAACGGCCTGCTGGTGGACCTGTTCCGCCGCCGGCATATCGAGTCAGCCTACGCGGACGCCATCGCCGCGCAACCGGAAGCGGCCGCGCCCACGCCGGAAATGCGCGCGCTGATCGTCGAAGCGCTGATGGAAATCGACGCCATCCTGGCCAGCCTGCCAAATAAGGTACGCGAGGCCTTTTTGCTGTGTAAACTGGACGGCATGGCCTACGCCGACATCGCCGCGCGCCTCGACGTTTCCGTCTCGTCGGTGGAAAAATACATCGCCCGCGCCCTGCTGGCCTGCTGTGCGGCGCAATTTGCATGAGCTCCCCGTTGGACAGCGCGCCCATCGCCCCCGCCGTGCTGCAGCGCGCCGCCGAGTGGATGGCGCGGCTGTGGGCGGAGGACGCCAGCGCGGCCGATGCCGACGCCTGCGCCGCCTGGCGCGCCTCCCACCCCGAGCACGAACGGGCCTGGGCCCGGCTGCAGCGCTTCGCCCGGCAATTCGAGGCCCTGCCGCGCGACGTGGCGCGCGGCGCCCTCACGCCAGCACCGCGCCATGCCATCGGCCGCCGGCGCGCCTTGCAGCTGCTGGGGCTGATCGCGGCGGGCGGCGGCACGGCCCTGCTGGCGCACGAAACGGACCTGTGGCAGCGCGCCGCCGGCGATTACCGCACGTCGGTCGGCGAGACGCGCGCCATCGCGCTTGCCGACGGCACGCACGTGGTGCTCGACACGGCCAGCGCCATCGACGTGGCATACAGCGCTGGCGAACGGCGCATCGTGCTGCGCGCCGGCGCCATCCTCGTCACCAGCGCCCGCGAAGCGGCGCCCGTCTATCGTCCGCTGCTGGTGGCAACGCCGCAAGGCACGGCCACGGCGCTGGGCACGCGCTTCAGTGTGCGCCTCGATGACGACGAGAGCCGTGTCGCCGTGTTCCAGGGCGCAGTCGCCCTGCAGCCGGTGCGGGACGGCGCCCCCTCACTACACCTGCAGGCCGGCCAGCAAGCCGGCTATACGCGCCGGGAGGTGCAAGATGTGACGAACGTCGAAGACAGCGCCGCCGCCTGGGCCGATGGCAGCCTGGTTGCCGAGCGTATGCGCCTGGATCAGCTGCTGGCCGAACTGGGGCGTTACCGTCACGGCGTGCTGCGCTGCGACGCATCCATCGCCGGCCTGCGCGTGACGGGCGTGTATTCGCTGCGCGACACGGACCGCTCGCTGGCCAACCTGGCCGCCAGCCTGCCCGTGCAACTGCGCTACCGCACGCGCTACTGGGTCAGCGTAGGACCGCGCCCCGCCGCCTGAAAAATATATGCAAAATAAGTGAAAAAACCTTGAGGGTTTTGGCTTTTCGTTCGGAATACGGGAAGAACCGATTTTTTCCCCGCCACTTTCCAAGGATTTGCACCATGCCCCCTCGCCTGAGCGCACCCGCGCACAAACTGCGTCCATTTCCCCTCGCTGCCACCATCCAGGCCCTGTTCCTGGCTGGCGCCGCAGCCGGCGCCCTGGCCGTCACGGCACCAGCCGCCCACGCCCAGACGTTAGAGACTACGCAAGCGAAACGCCAGTACGCGGTGCCCGCCGGACCGCTGGAACGGGCCTTGACCACGTTCGCCAGCGCGGCCGGCGTGGAACTGTCGGCCGATGCGGCCCTGTTGCAGGGCAAGCACAGCGGCGGCCTGGCGGGCAGCTACACGGTGCGCCAGGGTTTCGAGGAACTGCTGCGCGGCCAGGGCGTGCGCGTGGTGGCGGGCGCCAACGGCGCGTATGCGCTGCGGGCGGAGAATGCACCAGCGCCGGCAGGCGCACAGACGGCACCGGCCCAGGCCAGCGCCACCCTGCCCGCCATCACCATCAATGCCAGCAGCGAACGCGAAACAGCGACGGGCCCCGTGCGCGGCTATGTGGCGCGGCGCGCCGGCTCGGCCACCAAGACGGATACGGCCCTGCATGAAAACCCGCAATCCGTGTCCATCGTCACGGCCGATGAAATCAGCGACCGCAATGCCGAATCGCTCGACGAGACCCTGCGCTACACGGCCGGCGTGACGCCGAACCAGCGCCCGCTGGGCAGCGACGACTCCTCGCTGCTGCGCGGTTTCACCATCGAGACGAACGGCATCCTGCAAGATGGCTTGCGCAATTCGGGCCGCACCTTTGGCGCCTCGATCGAACCGTATGGCCTGGAACGCCTGGAAGTGCTGCGCGGCCCCGCGTCCGTGCTGTACGGGCAGATTCCGCCGGGCGGCATGGTCAACGCCGTCAGCAAGCGTCCCAGCGCGGACGCCGTGCGCGAAGTGGGGATTGAGTACGGCAGCTACCAGCGCCGCCAGCTGAAAGCCGACGTGGGCGGCGCCATCGACGCGCCGGGCGCCTGGACTTACCGGGTCGTCATGCTGGGCCGCGAAGCCCATACGCGGCTGGACCGCGACCGCGACAACCGCCTGTACTTCGCCCCCTCGCTGACGTGGCAGGCCGGCCCCGCCACGCGTCTGACTCTGCTGGCCCGCTACGAGCAGGACAACCAGCAGTACGCGTTTCCCAACCAGCTGCTGCAGCCTGGCCCGCGCGGCCAGGTCGATCCAGAAGTCAACCTGATGGGCGACGATAACCGCTTCAAGCGCCGCAACACCATGCTGGGTTACGAGTTCGAGCACACGTTCAACGATACCTGGTCGCTGCGCCAGAACCTGCGCTACACGCGCCTGAAGAACGACCGCACGGACATGTTCCCCGGCGGCCTGAATGACGACGGCACGGTGGAGCGCTATTTCATGCCCGTCGATACGGCGTCGAAAAGCCTGTTCGCCGATACGCAGCTGCAGGCACGGTTTGCCACCGGCGGCCTGGCGCACCAGGTGCTGCTGGGCGTCGATTACGCGAATATCCGCAACACGGACGACTACCGCCATCAGAAGGGTTTTATCGAACCGATCGACCTGTACCAGCCCGTGTATGGCAAGCAGCCCCTGGTTCCGGCCAAGGCGCCCACGCGCGCCGAAGCGCCGTCGCGCCAGCTGGGCCTGTACGCGCAGGATCAATTGAAATGGGACCGCTGGGTGGTCACGGCGGGCCTGCGCCGCGACAAGGCCACGCAGTCGCGCGACGTCACAGACCTCCATAGCGGCGCCGTCAAACCCGACTTCCACCAGTCGCCATCGGCCACCACGGGCCGCGTGGGCGCCGTCTACCTGTTCGATGGCGGCTGGGCGCCGTATGTCAGCTACGCCACCTCGTTCTCGCCCGAGCTGGGCATCACGGCCAACGGCGACGCCTTGAAACCGTCGCGCGGCAAGCAGTTCGAGGCGGGCGTGCGCTACGAACCCGTGGGCCAGCGCGCCAGCTACACGGCGGCCGTGTTCGACCTGGTGCGCGACAACGTCACCACGTCCGACATCGGCAACCCGGGCCGCCTGCAGCAAACGGGGAAAGTCGGTTCGCGCGGCTTGGAATTGGAAGCGCGCACGGAGCTCGCCAGCCGTCTGAGCCTGATCGCCCAATACACCTACCTCGATACGGAGGTCACAAAGAGCAATAACGGCGACCTGGGCTTGCAGCAGGCGGGCGCACCGCGCCACAGCGCCTCGGCCTGGGCGCGCCAGTCGTTCACGCTGGCCGGCAGCCTGCCCGCGTATGCGGCGCTGGGCATGCGTTTTCTCGGCGCCATGCGCTCGAACTCCGATGGCGAGAACCTGAATATCCGCAATGGCGGCCTGACGCAGTGGGATGCGGCGCTGGGCGTGTCGCGCGGGCCATGGCAGTTCGCCCTCAACGTGAACAATGTGCTGAACAAGCAGACCCTGTATGACTGCGGCTACCTGCCCAACCTGTGCTACCGCAATGCCGAACGCACGGCCAACGTCAGCGCGATGTACAGGTTCTGATGCGCCCTGTCTTGGCGGCCATGCACCGCTATGCCGGCCTGCTGATGGCCGGCTTCCTCATCGTCGCGGGCGTGACGGGCGGCGCGCTCGCGTGGAAGGATGAACTGGAGGCAGCCATGCTGCCCGCCGTCTTCCGCGCCGCGCCGCCCACGCCGGGCGCCGTGCCGCTCGACGCCCTGCTGCTGCGCGAATCCGTCGCCGCGCGCTTTCCCCAAGCGCAGGTGAGCTACGCGCCGCTGTCCGCGCCACAAGGCCACAGCATGGTGTTTTACCTGCGTCCGGCGGCCGACGCGCCGCTGGCCAGCGACGAGGTGTTCGTCGATCCCTACACGGGCGCGATTCTTGGCCAGCGCCGCTGGGGCGCCATCAGCCAGGGCGCCATCAACCTGCTGCCCTTCATCGAGCGCCTGCATTACGCGCTGGCGCTGGGCGACACAGGCTTGCTGGTGTTCGGTCTGGTCGCCATCGTGTGGACGCTCGACTGCTTCATCGGCGCCGCCCTGACCTTCCCCGCGCGCCTGAAGAAACGCGCGCCGGGAGCAAAACCGTGGCTGCTGCGCTGGCGCCCGTCCTGGCTGCTGCGCCGCAATGGCGGCAGCTATAAACTCATATTCGACCTGCACCGCGCGGGCGGCCTGTGGCTGTGGGCCATGCTGCTGGTGTTTGCGTGGAGCGGCGTCGCCTTCAACCTGTACGGCGCCTATGCGGCCATCATGCATCCGCTGTTTGCCCACCAGGGTGCCGAGGAAATCGTCGCGCGGCACACGCCGTCGCCGGGCCAGCAGCTGGACTGGCCGGCCGCGCGCGCGCAGGGCCGCCAGTTGATGGACGCGCTGGCGCGCCAGCACTCTTTCACGATCATCGAGGAAAATGCGCTGGCCTACGAGCGCGCGCTGGGCGTGTACAGCTACAACGTGCGCAGCAGCCGCGACGTGCGCGCCCACAAGGGTCTCACCACCGTCTTTTTCGATGCGGCCAGCGGCCGGCAGCTGGCCGCCTGGCTGCCCACGGGCGCAGCCAGCGGCGACACCATCCGCAGCTGGATCAGCGCCCTGCACATGGCCTCGATGTGGGGCTGGCCTTTCAAACTGTTCATCTGCGCCATGGGCATGCTGGTGGCGGGCCTGAGCGTGACGGGCGTGCTGATCTGGCGCCGCAAGCGCCAAGGCCAAACCAAGGCCAGGGCGCTACGCCATTAGTCAGGGAAAACCGATGAATGCCACCGGCACGGCCTGCGTCAGCCACACGCCATTGTCCGATACATAAAACACGTGGCCCTGCGCCCGCATGGCGGCCGCATCCACCGTCAGCACGACGGGCTTGCCATGGCGCGCACCGACGGCCACGGCCGTTTCACGGCTGGACGACAGGTGCACATGATTGCGCGAGCCTGGCAGCAAACCGCCGGCGCGGATCGCCTCGACAAAGCGGCTGGCCGTGCCGTGGTACAGCATGGCCGGTGGCGTGGCGGGCGGCAAGGCGATATCGACGGCCGCCAGCGTATGCCCCTGATTGGCGCGGATGCGCAAGCCATCATCACTGATGGCATAGCGCGTCTTGCTGTCGAGCGCCACCACGTCATCCAATTGTTCACGGGAAAGGCGTCGGCCATGCTGGGCAGCCAGCGCCAGCAGCTGGCCGATGTCGGCCCAGCCGTTTGGATCGAGCGCCAGGCCGATTTTCTCGGGGGCGTGGCGCAGGATCAGGGAAAGGAATTTGCTGGTATTTACCAAGTGATCTGTCATGCCCCAGTCTACCGTTTTCAGAACGCATATGACAAGGTCAGGCGCGCGGAACGCGGTTCGACCGGATGGAAATGCCGGTCGTTCACCCCTTCCGTGGCCTCGCTGGGCAGGCGCGACGCGTAGTAATAATCGATGTCGCTGGCGCGCTTGTCGAACAGGTTGAACACGTCGAGCGCAATGCGCGTCTTGCGGTTGAGCTGATACGACACGCGCGCGTAGGCCAAGGTGGTGGAAGCGGAGCGCACGCTATTGTCCTCGATCAAGGGACGAGGGCCGAAGTAGCGCAGCTGGAAGGCGCCCGACCACGGCCCCTGATCCGTCACCGTCACGCCGAACGAGGCCACCTTGTCAATCGAGCCGGGGATAAAATTGCCGGCGGGGTCGTTTTCCGTATAGCGCGAGCGCGAGGCGGCCAGGTCCAGGTCGAACAGCAGCCATGGCGCGGCTATGTAATGGTTGTTCCACTCGATGCCGTGGCGGCGGCTGGCGCGGCTGGGCTCCGTCTCGCCCGCGTCACCGACGAACAGCAATTCTGACGCGATGTCGAGGCGCCACAGGGCCAGCGAGCTTTGCAGGCCCGGCAGCCATTCCGTGCGCGCGCCCAATTCCATGCCTTTCGTCGGCACCAAAGGCGTGACGGGCGTGGACGCTTCGCCGTCCGGCAGGCGCGTCTGCGTCGTGCCGCGCGCGTCGTTGCTATGAAAACCTTTTCCGTAGTTCACGAAGAATTCCGTCTTGCCCCAGGGACCAAGGATCAATGACAGCTTCGGCGACACCACGTGGTCATTTGCCGCGCCGCTGTTGCCGGCGATACTGCTGTCCACATTGAAACGGTAGGCGTCATAGCGCACGCCCGCCACGGAACGCAGCCAGGGCAGCCATTGCACCGTGTTTTCGCCATACAGGCCGATGCTGGCTTCGCGCACCCGGTCTTCGCGCACCGTGCTTTGCCGTACTCTGTTCACCGTGTTGTACAGCCCCACGGGCGACAGGCGGTCATAGCGCGCCTGCACGCCCAGCTTGTTGCGCAGGGGAAGACCGAACAGCTGTGTGGTCCAGCTTTCGCTGGCGTTCACGCCCGCCACCGTGCGCCGCTCGCTTTGCTGGAACTGGTCGCCGGCTACCGGGTCGGCCAGGAAGTAGGTGAAATCGCTACTGAGTTCCAGCTGCGAGCGGATCAGGTAGGCGTCGAGTTCGAACAAGCGGTTTTCCGTGCGCTTGCGCATCGCGTACGACAGGCTGTAGCGCGAGGTGTCGCCGCCGTCGCTGGGCGCCAGGCTGCCGAAACGGCCGATCTGGCCCGATTCCACGGCGCGCAGCGGCACCTGGTCGGTGGCGTTCCAGCTGTTTTTATACGCCATACCCGTCACGCTGAAACCGTCATCTTGCGTGCCCTGGCTGTAGCGCAGCACGCCGCTGACCTTGCGCACGCGCTCCGGCACGTCCCAGGGACCGTTGTTGCGGTTCACTTCCAGGCCAACCAGCAAGGTGCCAGACCCGGCCGCGACCGAATCGGCGACGACGCCGCGCAGATAGCCGTGCTGGCCCACGGACACGCTGGCCTGGCCTTGCGGTAATTTATCGGCCAGGCGGATGCGGGCGCTGCCTGCCGAGGCGAAATCACCCTCGCCGGCAAAATACGGCCCCTTCTTGTAATCGATGCGCTGCACCAGCTCGGGAATGAGGAAATTGAGGTCGGAATAGCCTTGGCCGTGCGCATGCGTGCGCATGTTGACGGGCATGCCGTCGACATACGTGGCGAAATCCGTGCCATGGTCAAGATTAAAGCCGCGCAAAAAGTACTGGTTGGCCTTGCCGTCGCCGCTGTGCTGGGTGACGATCAGCCCCGGCACGAATTCCAGCAATTCGCCCGTACGCAAGGCAGGCCGGTTGACAATCAATTCAGTAGTGATGACGCCCTGGCTGGCCGCATCCGAGGTGCCGACGGCGTTGTCGTAATGGCCCGCCACTCTTACCGTGCGCGCCTCATCGGCGATGGCGACGGCCTCGGCCGGGTCCTGCGCCGCCGCCTGGCGCCCCATGCCCAACAATGCCAGTGCACAAGCTGCTACCAGTTTGCGTTTTCTCAATCGCATCGCGTCTCCAGTTTTTATGATGTCAATATGGGCCCACGGCCTGGTCTAGCCTACCCGATATATACGTGGATGGCAGCTTGTTTGGATTCAGTATTTTTTGAAGGAACGATCATGGACCTGGGCGATAGCACCGGCAAGGCAACAAACGCCGCCGCCGTGCGCAAGCGCGATGCGCTGCCGTATATCCTGCTGTTCATCCTGCTGGCGGGCTTGCTGGCCGTGCTGGCAGGCGCCCTGCTGCCGCCCTACTACCACGCCGTGCCGGCACTGCTGTGGAGCCTGGGATTTTGCGTCAGCGGCATGCTGCTGGGCTTTTTGTTCGGCATACCGCGCACCCTGCCATCGGGCACCGTCAACGCAGCCCCGCCCGACGAGCGCACCAATGGCAAGGCCCGCCCCACGGACGAGCCGCCGGCCGCCGGGGCCGATGCGGCGGCCGCAAACCCCAGCAATACCCTGTTCCTGGGCACGCCCACGCCCATGGAAATCAATTCAAATCTGGTGGAAGTATCGGACTGGCTGACGAAAATCATCGTCGGCGTGGGCTTGATCGAGCTCAAAAGCCTGCCCGGCAGCGCGCGCAGCATGGCCGCCTTCATCGCACCGAGCCTGGCCACCGATACGGGCACGGCCATGGCCGTCGTGGGCGGCATCATGCTGTTCTTTTCCGTGCATGGTTTTTTGATCGGCTACCTGCTCACGCGCATCTACCTGTCCATCATGATCAAGCGGGCCGACAGCATGGTCAAGAACGAATCCGTGCGCCTGGAGAGCGGCAAGGAAATCGAAGTGACGGAACTGAGCCGTTTGCAGCAAAAATCGCTCGACGACATGCAGGAAGCCGTCACGCAGCTGCTGCTGGCGCATCCGCCGGACGGGGACGCGGCCGTCACGGCCCTGGCCGGCATGCCGGCGGAGAAAAAGCCCGCCAGCCTGGTGCTGTGGCTGGACGACCATCCGCGCAACAATACCTTGCTGGTGGAACAACTGGAACGGGAAAACATCAAGGTGGACCAGGCCGTATCGACGCGGCAGGCGCTGGCCATGCTGCAACAGAAGCCTTACGCGCTGTTCATCACGGACATGGCACGGGTGGAAAACCGCCGCCGCATCAAGGATGCGGGCGTGCGCACGGTGCGCGAAGTGCGCCAGGCGCTGCCCGCGCTACCGATCATCGTGTATTGCAGCAAAGATACGGTCGCCAGTTACGGCACGGAAGCGGAGGCGGCCGGCGCTCGTTTCATCACCACGTCGGGCACCAGCCTGCTGGCGGCCGTCAACAAGCTATTGCATGAGGACCGCCAGGATGGCGATCAATCCACCCGGTAATGGTAGCTGCCCACGTAATGCAGCGAACTGCGCTGCGGGTGCGCCAGCTGGTTCGGCGCAAACACGCACACGCTCGTGTCAGCCAGCAAGTGCTGCCCATCCGCGTCCGCGCACGCCTGCGCCAGCCAGCTGTCGCCATACGACACGCCATCGAGCAACTGTGCCAGCGGCACGGGCGAGGCCAGCATGGCGCTTTCAAAGCAGGCTGGCTCATAGCACGTGAGGCCCGTTTCCAGGAAGAACGGCGACGGCACGGCATCGCCATCCTCCGTGTACGTGGGCGACAAGTAGGCCTGCAGCGCTTCCCATTTGGGGAAACGCCCGCTGCAGGCAAACACGTGGACGATGGGCAAGCTGCCGGACACGCTTACAGCTTTTCCATTTTTTGCCGCACGGCCGGAGCCGTCGCCGCCGTCGGCGCCAGTTCCAGATAGGTTTTATAGGCGGCTTTCGCTTTGGCCGCATCGCCGGCCTTGGCATAGGCGTCGCCCAGGTTCAAATAGGCAATGGCGCGCGACGGATCCATCTTGACCGTGTTTTCAAACCAGCGGGCCGCTTCGCGGAACTTTTCCTGCTTGTAGAAGACAAAACCCAGGTTATTCGCCGCCAGCGCGAAGTCGGGACGCAGTTTCAGCGCTTCCGTAAATTGCGCTTCCGCCGCCGCATACTGTTTCTCCTTGTACAGCTGCAAGCCGCGGTCGTTGGCCCGCTGCGCCAGCTGACGCGTCGAGCTCGGCACGGCGCCCGGCGTGACGATCTTCTGTTCGCCGCCCTGCAAATCCTTCACCGTGACGCTGGCCGCCGCCGGTTTCGCATCGAGCTTGCTGTTCAGGGCGATGGCTTCCGTCGACAACTGCGTCGTATTCGGGCTGAGGAATTCCGTCTCGCCCGGCAATTCAAACACGAAATCTCCCCCTTCCGAGCCAGGCAAGCTGCCGAACGCGGGCGTCTGGTTCGATACGCTGGACACGGCCGGCGCCACATACGCCGCCAGTTCCGTGGCCGTGATGAGGCCGTCGCCGTTCAGGTCGCCCTTGCCCGCCAGGCCCTGCAACAGGGTCCACGTGAACACGGAGTGACCGTTCGGCCCGCCGTCGGCCACCAGCTGGTCGCCGCCGCCAGCCGTCAGCATTTGCCGGCCGATGCGCTTGGCGTTGTCGCGCAGGAAGGAACTGGAACCGGCGCCGCGTGTCAGGCCCAAGCCGCTGTAGCAGGCGTCCATGACGAAGAACGCGTGCTTGGCCGTCAGCGATTCCGCGATATTCTGGATTTCCGTCATCGGGATCGCATCCGTGGCGAACTGCGCCGGGTCGGAATCGACGGGCACGATGTAGCCCAGGTCGCGTCCCGAGCTCAGCTTGCGCGTGGCGCCGTGGCCGGCGAAAAAGACGAAGATACGGTCATTCTTTTGCACGCCACCATGGGCCAGCTTGTCGTGGAAAGCGGCCAGGATGTTGTTGCGCGTCGCTTCGCCATTTTTCAGGGTCACGACGCGCTCGGGCGCAAACGCAAACTTTTCAATCAGCGTTTCGCGGATGCCTTGCGCGTCGCGCACCGCATATTGCAATTTCGGCCACTTCGCATAATCGTCGATGCCGATCACGACGGCCCAGGAATTGGCGTAACCGGTGGTCACGGGCACTTTCTCGGGCGCCGGGGCCGTGCTTTTTGCCACCTGGAAGCTGGTGCCATCCCAGCCCGCGAATTGATAGCCTTCCGCGATCAGCTTGTCGAGCACGGCCGGCAAGGCTTTTACCGTGCGTTCATGGATGTCGTGGAACAGGACGATGCCGCGTCCCGCCTTGTCGACGGACGCCAGCACGCGGTTCGTGATGGAACTAGGCACGGGGTCGGCCCAATCGAGCGAATCGATATTCCACATCACGGATTTCAAATGCGCATCGGCCAGCGCGGCCATGCCTTCGCTGTTGCGCGCGCCATACGGGAAGCGGAACAGCGCGGCCCGCTCGGGGCTGATGGCCTTCAATAAAGTGTCGGTGCCGAGGATTTCGCCTTTCAGCTTGTCGCCCGTCTGTTTCGACAATTGTGCGTGACTGAAACTGTGGTTACCCACGGCATAGCCTTCTTTCATCAGCTTGCGGCTTACTTCCGCGCCCGCGTTCAGCTTGGCGTGGCCTTGCGCATCGAGCGAACCGAGGTTGCGGCCCACGTTGAAGAACACGGCAGGCACGCCATATTGTTTCAAAATGGCGCTGATTTCTTCCGTGTAGCGGCGGTGCGGACCATCGTCAAAGGTCAGCACGATGGTTTTCTTCGGCAAGCCCAGGCCGAAGATTTCCGCCTCATCTTTTTTTGGCACGGGCTTGGCTTCGGGCACGGAACCAGCCGGGGGTACTGCATACGGTACGACGATGCCATTTTCCTTGAGTATCTGGTCGCGGCTGTAGAGTTTTTTCAGCTGCGCCACATAATCGTCCCACCGCTCGCGCTTGAGTTCGATGGCGCGCTGGCCCAGGCTGCCGAAGATTTGCCGGATTTCTTTCTCGTAATTGCGCTCGATCTCGCCCAGCGCATCAAGGTCTTCGGAAATACGCTTGTGCAGCTTGATGGCGGGCAAGGACGAATCCTTGGCCACGTCGGCCAGCATGCTTTGCAGCAGTTCACGAAAAGCCAGGCGGTCCGCGTCATACAGGCCGGGATCGGATTCGATATACGTCAACAGGCTGTCGAGCGCCTCGAAGCGGCCCGGATTGGTGGGCGCCGTCAGCTGGTCGAGCGCAAGATCAAGCTTGGCGATGCGTTCCTGGTTTTCATGGAACAGCGCCTGCCCCACTTTACGGGCTTCGTCGCGCGCGCCTTCCGGCAGACTTTGCTCGTCAGCCAGCAGCACGATGATCTTGCGGAAATTGCCCAGCAAGTCGCGGAACTGGCTGGCTACGGCGGCCGTATCGACGGTCGATTGGGCGGCGGCGGCCGGGCTGCCGGATGCGGGTGCGCCGGGCGTGGCGGTGGCTGCGGGACGCGTGTAGCTATAAATGCCGGCACCAGCGGCGAGTGCCACGACAACGGTGGCGGCGATCTTGATCGGTTTGGAAGTCACAGGCTTGTCATTCCCTTCACATACTATGCATAGAATTCAGATGGCGCGGATGCGCACGATGCATAATTGTAAAGCACGCCTGGCACAAGCTCAGCCCGCACGATGAATTTCGGCAATAATATCGCTGAACACCTCCATAGATAGTGAAAACGGAAAAGACGATGCACAAGAAACTCTGCGCCGCTGCGCTGATGTTGGGCGTGGCCCTGATGTTGCTGCAACTGCGCGCGCATGCGGGCGACGACGTGATCAATGTGGCGGGACGCGTGTGCCTGCCGCACTGATCACTTGAGCAAGCCGAACCGTGTAGCTGTCACGGCTCCGGGTCGAAATGCTTGCGCAAGCCTTGCCAGCACTCGAAATAATCGTTTTGCAGCAGTTCACTGTTCAAGGCGAATGGCGTGGGCTTGAGGATGGTGCGCGTTTCGAACATGAAGGCCATGGTGTCGCCCACCTTCACGGGCGCGGACGTGTCGCTGTGCGAGGCCTTCTCAAAGGTCTGCGCATCGGGACCGTGGCCGGACATGCAGTTGTGCAGGCTGGCACCGCCAGGCACGAAGCCGGCCGCCTTGGCGTCGTACACGCCGTGGATCAGGCCCATGAATTCGCTGGCCACGTTGCGGTGGAACCAGGGCGGGCGGAACGTGTGTTCGGCGGCCAGCCAGCGCGGCGGGAAGATGGCAAAGTCGATGGCGCCAAATAGCGGGTTCTCGCTCGGCGCCTGCAGCACGAGGAAGATCGACGGGTCCGGATGGTCGTAGCTGATCGAGCCGATGGTGTTAAAACGGCGCAAATCGTATTTATAGGGCGCGTAATTGCCATGCCAGGCCACCACGTCCAGCGGTGAATGGTCGAGAGTAGTGCGCCACAGGTGGCCGCCGAACTTGGCCAGCAGTTCGCACGCGCCGTCGATGTCTTCGTAGGCCGCGTGCGGCGTGAGGAAATCGCGGCTGTTGGCCAGGCCGTTCGAGCCGATGGGCCCCATGTCCGGCAGGCGGAAGGCCGTGCCGAAGTTTTCACACACATAGCCGCGCGCCGCGCCATCGGGCAGGGTCACGCGGAAGCGCACGCCACGCGGAATCACGGCGATTTCCTGCGGTGCCAGCTCGATCAAGCCCAGTTCCGTGGCGATCGCCAGCCTGCCCTCCTGCGGCACGACCAGCAATTCGCCATCGGCCGAGTAAAAGAAGCGCTGCATCGAGCGGTTGGCAGCGTACACGTGGATGGCGCAGCCGCTCATCGTTTCAGCGCTGCCATTGCCGGCCATCGTTTGCCAGCCGTCGATGAAGTCCGTTGGCGTCGCGCCGTCGGGCAACGGCAGCGGGTCCCAGCGCAGCTGGTTCGGCGGCGTGGGGGGCATGGCGTGGAAATCGCTGACGATCCGGGTATTTTCCGCCAGGGTAAATGGCGGATGCTGGCTGGCGGGACGGATGCGGTACAGCCACGAGCGCCGGTTTTGCGCGCGCGGCGCCGTGAAGGCCGTGCCCGAGAGTTGTTCCGCATACAGGCCCAATGGCGCCTGCTGCGGCGAATTCTGCCCCTGCGGCAAGGCGCCGGGCACGGCTTCCGTGGCAAATTCGTTGCCGAAGCCGCTTTGGTAGCCGGCGGCGATCATGCCGGCTCCGCCAGGCCGTCGGCCGCGTCGCGCAGCAAGCCCTGCACCACGTCGGCCTTGCCGATGGCGCCCATGGCCAGCAAGGCGAAGCGGGCCAGGAACAGGGGCGAACGCTGCTCGCCCAGGCCGCCCATGGTGTGGCACAGCTCGGTGTATAAATTATCCAGTTCGATGTCGGTCATGTTGTCTCCTGATCCTGATGTATGACGTTCAGCCTTTTCAACCCGAAAGGCGGAACTGCTGGGGTCAGACCCTGAGGGTCTGACCCCAGAATTTGCCGGTGGGTTTGACTCAATTCAACAGCCATTTCAGCGCTTCAAGCACCTGCTCCACCCTCACCTCACGCCAGCGCCCCAGCACATGCCCATCCGGGCGCACCAGGTAATAGCTGCCAGGCTGCGCGTCAAACAGCGAGAATACCTGCGCCGTGTGGTCCCAGGCGCACCCTTGCGCCCCGCCGCGGGCGATCGCCACGGTACTCAACGGCAATGCATCGTCCAGCGCCAGCAGTTCGGCTGGCACGGCGCCATCGTCGCTGAAATACAGCCCCGTGAAATCGCCATCGGCGCGTTTCAGCAAATCGGTAATATACCCCGCTTTTTGTCCGCCGTTGTGCGGCAACGCCAGCGGACATTCGGGCAAGACCGTGCCCGGCGCGGGGCCGGCGGCAAACGCCTCGCTATCCTGCGCATTCAGGGCAGACTGCGCATACGCGATGGCGCTCGTCTGGCGCGGGTTGATCAAGGAGCGCACGTGCGCGTGCTTGCCCGCCAGGCCCAGCACGGCCGTGCGCATGAGATCGAAAGCGAAGGTGGGCGGCGCCATGAATTCCGTGCTTTTGGTGCCGTGGCGCAGGTTTTCATGGGCGGCGAACACGCGCTCGTCCGAATAGCTGTCCAGCAAACTGTCCGGCGCCAGTCCCTTGACGACATACGCCAGCTTCCAGGCCAGGTTGTCCGCGTCGTCGATGCCGGAGTTCGCCCCGCGCACGCCGAAGATGGGCACCAAATGGGCCGCATCGCCCGCGAACAGCACGGGGCCATGCCGGTATTTTTCCAGGGTCAGCGCGTTGGCTTTATAAATGGTGATCCATACGGGATGCCACGGCGCTGTTTCGCCCATCATGGCCAGCAGGCTGTCCACGCGGGGCGCCACGTTTTCCAGCAGCACGGCCGCCTGCGCATCCTCGTCGTCGCGCAATTGATAGTCGATGCGCCAGATATCGTCGGGCTGCTTGTGCACCAGCACGGTGGAGCCGGGATTCGACGGCGGGTCGAAATACGCAAGGCGCTCCGTCGGGCGCTCACTCTTCAGATGGATGTCGACGATCACGTAGCGCCCTTCATAGCTGGTGCCCTGCAATTTCAGGCCCAGCGCTTCGCGCACGACGCTGCGCCCGCCATCGGCCGCCACCAGCCAGTCCGTGTCAATCTGGTAGGTTTCGTCTGGCGTGGCCACCGTGACCGTGGCGCCATCGGCGCGCTGCTGCACGCCCGTGACTTTCGATTGCCAGCGGATATCGATCAGCTCCGGCTGGCGTTCGGCCGCGTCGAGCAGGAATTGCTCGATATGGTATTGCGCCAGGTTGACCATGGGCGGCAGCTTCTGGTTCGCGTCTTGCGGCATCGTGAAGTGCAGCACTTCCTCGTCGCGGTAAAAGCTGCGTCCCCCCGCCCATGGCAAGCCCTTGCTGATAAAGCCGTCGAGTGCGCCCAGGCGTTCGATGATTTCCAGGCTGCGCCGCGAAATGCAGATGGCGCGGCTGCCCGTGCAGACACCATCGTCCGCTTCGATCAGCACCGAGCGCACGCCGTGGCGCGCCAGGCCCAGGGCCGTGGCCAGACCCACGGGGCCGCCGCCGACGATCAGGACAGGAACGTGTTGCGTCGATGCACCGGCCGGTTTGCCAGGCGGATAGACTTTCGGCACATGGGGATAAGGGTGGAAGATGTCGCTCATGATGGGTCCTCTTCAATCAAGATTGTTCTTTGCCGCCGCGCGCGATGGGCAGGGTCAGCACGATGGCCGCGCCTGCCACCAGCAGCACGCTGGCGTACAGCAAGCCCGTGGCAAAGCTGTGCGTGATGTCCTTCAGCCAGCCCACGACGACGGGGTTCAGGGCCGAGCCGATATTGCCCGTGGCGTTGATGACGGCGATGCCGATGGCGCGCGCGCCCAGGCTCAGCGCTCGGTCCGGCGTGGTCCAGAAGACGGACATGGCGGTATAGGCGCCCGTCGAAGCCATGCACACGCCCAGCAGTTGCATGATGGGGCTGGCCGAGTACGCCGTGAACAGCCAGCCGGCGGCCGACAGCAGCATGGGCCAGACGATGTGCCAGCGGCGTTCCTGCAGGCGGTCCGAGCGGCGGCCCCAGGCAATCATGCCGATGACGGTGCACACTTGCGGAATGGCGGCCAGCAAGCCAATTTGCGTGTTGCTGGCGTTGCTATTAAAACTTTTCACGATCAAGGGCGTCCACACGGCCACCATCGCCAGGGTGTTGACCAGGCAGAAATAGGCGACGCCGAATTTCAGCACGGTGGGCGAGCACATTTCCGCCAGCACCGAGGTCTTCTGCTGCTGCGCGAGGTGTACGACGGCAGGCTTGTGCTCGGCCGCCAGCATGCGCGCCAGCACCTGCTGTTCCAGCTTGCTCAGCCAGTTCGCCTTGTTGGGCGCATCGTCCAGGTAGCCGTACACGGCCAGGCCCAGGAATACGGATGGCATGCCTTCCAGCAAAAACAGCCATTGCCAGCCCTTCAAGCCCCAGTGGCCATCGAGTCCCAGGATCAGGCCCGACAGGGCCGAGCCGATGGCGGCCGTCACGGGCATGGCGATCATGAACAGGGCATTGGCCCGCGCCCGGTAGGCGCTGGGAAACCAGTACGTCAGGTACAGCAGCATGCCGGGCAGGAAGCCAGCCTCCGTCACGCCGACGAGAAAGCGCAGCGCATACAGGCTGGCCGGGCCGCTGGCGAACAGGGTCGCCGTCGAGGCCAGGCCCCAGGCGATCATCATGCTGCCTATCCATTTACGCGCGCCGATACGCGCCAGCACGATATTGCTGGGGATGCTGCAGGCGATGTAGGCGATGTAAAACAGGGTGGTGGCAAAACCGAACTGGGTGCCGCTCAAGCCCAGGTCCTGCATCATGGTCAGACCGGCAAAGCCGATATTGATGCGGTCAAGAAAGGAAAACACGAACAGCAGAAACAGAAATCCCAGCAGATGGCGCGATACCTTGCGCATCACCTGCTGTTCCATTTGGTCGGTGGCCGCGTCGAGGACGGGCGCAGTGGTGGCGATGGTCATGCTTGTCTCCATAAGGTGTCGCCCTCCCCTTGTTGATTTTATTGGGTGAGAGCGGCCGGGTGATCCCGGCTTGAAACACAGTATGCAGACGACGATGCCGGCGGCTGTCCCCATTTTGGGGACGTTTCGCGGCCAAAACAGTCAAGAAGGCGGAGCCATTGCTACGCCGAAGGGACTAGACGGGTGCTGGCGCCACGCACAGGGCGAACAACTGGCGCTGGCTGGAAATACCCAGGCGTTTATACGCGCGTTTCTGGTAAGTCGTCACGCTGGACGGCTGCACGCCCATGATCTCGGCGATTTCCACGGCCGTCAGGCCTTCGAGCACGCAGCGCAGCACGTCCAGTTCGCGCTTGCTCAAGGCGGGACAATGCTGGCGCAGCCGTGCCAGCATCATGGGCGCGACGCCTTGCGTATTCTGGCCGTTCAGGCTGTAGTGATGCTTGACGGCATGGGCAAACAGCGGTGACAGGGTTTCGATGCCCGCCACTTCGCCGGGCTGGAACTGGCCCTGGCTGCTGTCGCGGTAGAAATTGACGGACAGCCAGATATCGCCGGCCGGCTGCAGCAGCAGCGATAGCCGGTCCGAGACATTCGGTTTTTGATAGCAGGCGGCGCGGTAGCCGGGATGGTCGATCTCGTCGCTGGCCTGCTGGTGCAGCACGATGGCGGGATCGGTTTTTCGCCCCGGCGCCGGCGCGATCACGCGCTGGTTGCCATCGAGCGCGTAATAGTGGCGCGCGTAGCTGTCGGCAATATCTTGCAGGAAACGTCCGCCGCGCCGGTCGGCCACGGCGACCGTGCGGGGGCGGTTGCCGAATTCATAGGCAAAGATCGTGCACTGGGCAATCGGCGCGACCGTGCTGACCGTTTTCAGGATGGCCCCAGCGACGGCATTCACGTCCGCATGGCCGATGGCGGCCATCAGCTCCAGGGTACGCCCGAAGTCCAGCTGCCCTTCCGCCTGCCGCCGCTCGACGCGCCAGTAACGCATATCTGTTTCCTTACTGCCCGCGCTGCGGCAAGACCCAGTCCGGCCGGATGTAATGGCAGGTATAGCCATGCGGCAAGCGCTGCAGATAATCCTGGTGCTCGGGTTCCGCTTCCCAGAACGGACCTGCAGGCGCCACTTCCGTCACCACCTTGCCGGGCCACAGGCCGGAAGCGTCGACGTCGCGGATGGTGTCTTCGGCCACCCGTTTTTGCTCGTCGCTCGTGTAATAGATGGCCGAACGGTAGCTCGTGCCGCGGTCGTTGCCCTGGCGGTCTTCTGTGCTGGGGTCGTGGATCTGGAAGAAAAATTCCAGGATCTTGCGGTAGCTGATGGTGTTCGGGTCGAAAATGATCTCGATCGCTTCCGCATGCGTGCCATGGTTGCGGTAGGTGGCGTTGGCCACGTCGCCGCCGCTATAGCCCACACGCGTGGCGATCACACCCGGATAACGGCGCAGCAAGTCTTGCACGCCCCAGAAGCAGCCGCCGGCCAGGATCGCGGTTTCATTGCCTTGTGCATTGTCTTGTGCCATGGTGTCTTTCCCGTTCTAGTCAGAAGCAGCTATCTTACCCTGTCGCGCGACTTTCTTCAGCGGGCCAGCAAGCGTTTGAGCTGCGCCGCCTGGTAGGCGCCGATGGCATCGTTGAACAGGCAGCGGATCAGTGGGTCGTCGACGATGTCGGCCTCGTCCAGTTCGTCCCGCGTGGCGGCGTCGAAAGGACCATCGTTGATGCGCATGTACATTGAGGTCAGCGATTCACCGAGCACCAGCGCCGCATGGCATTTCACCAGCGGCACCTCGGTGGTCCATCCCGGCGCCTCGCCCGTGTCCGGCACGAGGTCGATCAAGTCGCCGTGCGTGCGGTAATGCAGGATCGTGGCCGCGCCGTCATGGCCGTACAGCGACAGCCGCCACACACGCGGAGCCTGGAAATAGCTGTCTTCGGGCAGCTCCATGTCGCGGTAGCGTTCCAGCAAACCGTGGCGGCAGAAATCGAGCACCAAGGCCGCATCGGCGTCGCTCAATGGCGCGAAACGGCGCGCGATGTCCGCCGTGACGGGCGGCGGCGCGTCGGGGCGGTAGTCGAAATCCACGTCTTGCGGGCCCACGGGGATGACCCAGGGCAAGGGTTCGGCACTGCTCACACCGTGCGCATCGAGCAGCACGGCCGTCGATGGGTCGAGGCGGAAGATGTGCGCCTCGGGCAGCGCAGCGCCGATCTCCTGCGCGAACTGGCGGTAGGTAATCGGGAACATCGCATGGTTGTACCAGGACCAGTCTTCCTGCACGAACTGGCAGGAGCTGGGCACGAGGTACCGGGGCGCCAGCGCGCGCAGCTGGGGAATCCAGTCGTCGGGAAGGTCGACCGGGCCAGGCTGCGCCTGCGACGGCGCGATGACGGCGATCTCGCGCATGGTCTGGAATGGCCACAGCACCATGTCCCATGGCGCAAACGCTGCCAGCTGTTCGAGCGTCTCCGGCCCGATCCAGGAATCGACCACGTTGAGCACGTTCAAGCCGGCGGCGCGCACCTGGAACAGCGAGTCGACATCGTCATCGAGCGCGCGGCGCGGGATCACTTCGATGCTGCCAACCTGCACGGGCACGTCGACGTACAGCCGCTCGACGCGGCTAAAACCCAGCGCGCGCAGCATGGCGAACAGTTCGTCGAAGACGCAGTATAGATAGATGGGCGTGGCGCGGTCCAGCACATCGAGGCTGTCGAGCGAGCAGTGGTCGTCGTGGAAGTGCGAGATGAAGACGGCATCCCAGCGCAGCCGGCGCACGGCGTCGAGGTCGAAGCGCACGGGCGGAAACGCGTGGCAATTGCGACTGAACGGGTTTTCGACGATGGGGTCGAAGGCGATGGCCGTGCCTTCGCATTCGAAGACATAGCCGGCGTGCAGGATGCGGGAGATTTTCAGGGGCATGGATAAGCTAAATAAACCCAACGGCGTAAATACCGGGGTCGGACCCTGAGGGTCCGACCCCAGACTTTGCCTTTGGGGTAAAAAAGGATGCTAGCTGTGCGCCAGAGACAAGGCTCAATACGGATTATTCAGCACATCCATCGCAAAATACGTAAAGATCATGTCCGCGCCCGCGCGCTTGATGGCGCCCAGGGTTTCCTGCACCACGCGGCGCTCGTCGATGGCGCCCGCCTGCGCGGCGAACTTGATCATCGCATATTCTCCGCTGACCTGGTAAGCGCCGATCGGCAAACGCGTCACTTCGCGCAGGTCGCGGATGATGTCCAGATACGCGCCGGCCGGTTTGACCATCAGCGCGTCGGCGCCTTCGGCTTCGTCGATCAAGGACTCGCGCACGGCTTCGCGGCGGTTCATCGGGTCCATCTGGTAGGTCTTGCGGTCGCCCTTCAGGGTGCTGCCGGCCGCGTCGCGGAACGGGCCATACAGGCCGGAAGCGAACTTGGTCGAATACGCCATCACGGGCGTGTCGTGGAAGCCGGCCGCATCTAACGCGCTGCGGATGGCTGCCACCTGGCCATCCATGGCGGCTGATGGCGCGATGATGTCGGCGCCCGCCTGGGCCGCGATGACGGCCTGCTTGCCCAGGTTGAGCACCGTGCTGTCATTGTCGACCGTATCGCCATGCAGGATGCCGCAATGGCCGTGGTCCGTGTATTCGCAGAAGCAGGTGTCGGACATGACCACCATTTCCGGCACGGCGTCCTTGATGATGCGCGACATGCGGGCCACCAGGCCGTCCGGATTCAGCGTGTCCGTGCCGTGGCTGTCCTTGTGGTGCGAAATGCCGAAGGTCATGACGGAGCGCAGGCCGGCGCGCGCGTAGCGCTCGATTTCCTGCGCCAGCTTCGCTTCGGGAATGCGGCGCACGCCGGGCATGGACTTGATGTCGATGAAATCGCTGCTGCCTTCGTCGACGAAGATCGGCAGGACCAGGTCGCGCGGATTGATCTCGGTTTCGCGGAACAGCTCGCGCAGTTGCGGGGTCGCGCGCAGGCGGCGCATGCGCGAAGTGGGGAATTGTGCTGGCATGGTAACTGGCTTCAGGTTAAGGACGCCCGCAAGTATAACGCCGATCAAGGCGCTTGCGCCGGGCTGCGCGGCAAAAAAAGCCGCGCAGGTCAAGAAACCCGGCCCCGCGCCGTCATTGCGCGTGCAGCAGGGCCACCACTTGCCAGCGCATGTCGGCCGCCAGCTGCAGCAGCATGGCGCCGCGCCGGCGCGCGTCCGCCCGCTTTTTCGACGGCAGCAGCTCCAGCTCCGGCATCCGGCAAGGGCCGCATGGCAGGCGGTAATTGCCGCCACTGGTGGGCTGTGCATGCAGTTCGCGCCACGCCAGGTCGTAGTCGCACGAGATGTGCCGGCGCCGGCGCCAGTTCAGCGCGATGCGGTTGGCGTTGCTGACCAAGTCAAGGTGGATGCAGCCAAAAAAATCACCGAGGTCGCGCAAGGCGGCCACCATCAGGTTTTTCGGCCGGCAGCCGTGCAGCGCCCGCGTGGCGTCCTTGACTGCCTGCGCGCCGGCGGGCGAGCGCAATCCCTGCAAGGCGCCCAGCTGGATGACGGCGCCGCCGGCCTGGGGCCGGAACAGGAAACTGGCCAGGTACAGCGGCACGCCGTCGCGCGTCAGGCGCAGGCACAACTCCCCTTCGCGGTGGCTGTCGTGGATGGCCGTCAGCTGCAAACGGTAGGTGGCGCCATCCTTGCCCTCGATGGCGGCCAGCACCAGCGCGCGGCGCGCCGCGTATTCCACCAGCGGCCGCGCGCCCGCCTGCCACAGGAAACGGTAATGCCCGCACAGCAGGTCCACCCGTGCCGCGCAGCCGAACTGGCGGCTGGCGTAGGGACGATAAATCTTGTACAGCAGGCTGGGATGGGCTTGCGCCAGCGCCGCCAGGCCCGGCATCCGGGCGACGAAGGCTTGCCAGCGCGCGCGCTGCACGGGAAAGACGATGGCGCCCAGCGCGGCCTTGATACGGTGGCCATGCTGGCGCAGTGGCGCCTGCTGTGGCGCGGCGTTGTCGCCGGTGGCGGTAAAAGTATGCATGAAAACGGCTCTGCGACGTATCGGGACAGGCAAGCCGCAGCAGGCCGCGGGCAGCCCGGAACAGGCGGCTGCGCGCACGCAGCCGCTCCACGCCGGGTAGAGCGGATGATAGGGGGAGGCGAAAATGAAGGGGGTTACAAGTTGGTAATGTGCCGATACGCCACGCCGGCCATGCTAGCGCAGCAGCCGCAAACGCAGGCGCAAGCCAGGCGCCGCATCCTCGATCTCCAGACTGCCGCCATGCAGGGCCGCGATGGCCGCCACGATGGACAAGCCCAGCCCATTGCCGGGCAAGTGGCGGCTCTTGTCGAGCCGGTAAAAGCGTTGCGTCAGCTTCGGCAGTTCTTCCTTTGGTACGCCGGGGCCGTTGTCGCGCACGGCCAGCCAGCCGCCCTGCTCATCGCTGCCGGCCGACACTTCCACCGTGGCGCCTGGCCCCGCATACTTGATGGCGTTGTCGACCAGGCTGGCCAGCGCGCTGCCCAGCAGGTTGCGGTCGCCGCGCGCGGGCACGCCGTCGCCATACATCTGCACCAGCAGCACGCCCTGCTCGTCGGCCGTGGCCTCGTACATTTCCACGATGTCGGCGCCGATCTGCTGCAGGTCGATGTCGTCGAAATGTTCGGGGCGCATGCCCGATTCGGCCGCCGCGATCTGCAGCAGCTTGTCGAACACGCGCGTGAGGTCGTCGATATCGTCGATGGCCGCCTGCGCCGTCTGCGCATAGCCGGCCACGTCCTGCCGCTGGCGCAAGGCGCCATCGAGCTTGTTGCGGATGCGGCCCAGCGGCGTGCGCAAGTCGTGCGCGATGGCGTTCGACACGTGGCGCACGCCTTCCATCAGGTGTTCGATGCGGTCGAGCATGCGGTTGATGTCGCGGCTCAGCAAGCCGAATTCGTCTTCGCTGGCGACGGGAATGCGCCGGCTCAGGTCACCGGCCTCGATTTCCCCCGCCGTACGGCGGATCTGCCCGATACGCGCCTCGAGCTGGCGCCGGAACAGCCACGCGCCCGCCACCACCAGCAAGATGGCCACCCCGCCGCCATAGGCCAGCGAGCGCAGCACCAGCGTGCGGATCGACTTGCCCTCTTCCATGTCGCGCCCGACGAACAGGCGCGCGCCACCTTCGAGGTCACGGATCAGCATGCGCGCGGGCACCCTGCGCCCTTCGCGCGTGACGTCGCGGTGCAGCAAGCGGCCCACGGGGCTGCCCACGTCGGGCCAGGACGACAGATTGCCCGCCACGCGGCGGCCATCGGCGCCCACCAGCAAAAAGATCTCCGTGTCGCTGTCGGTGCGGTCGGTCAGCAAATGGGCGATTTCCGCCGCCGTGCGGCTGCTGTCGCCCTGCTGGTACAGCGCGGCGAGGCGCTCCGAGAGCAAAGTCAGCTTGCGATCCACACTGCGATCGAGCACGCCGATGGTGCCGAAATAGAACACGGCGCAGACGATGCTGATCGACACGACCACCAGCACGCCATAGCCAAGCGCCAGGCGGGCCGCGATCGAGCGGTGCCAGTTACGCACCGTCGATCACGCCCAGGGTGTAGCCGACGCCGCGCACCGTGTGGATCAGCGGCGGCGAGAATTCCTTGTCCACCTTGGTGCGCAAGCGGCTCACCTGCACGTCGATAACGTTGGTCTGCGGGTCGAAATGGTAGTCCCACACGGCTTCGAGCAGCATGGCGCGCGTGACGGACTGGCCCTGGTGGCGCATCAGGTATTCCAGCAGGCGAAATTCGCGCGGCTGCAGGGCGATCTGCCGGTTGGCGCGCGTCACGCGCATGGTGCGCATGTCGAGTACCAGGTCGGCCACCTGCAGCTGCGTCGCTTCGGGCACGGGCGCGGCGCGCCGCAGCAGCGCCTCGATGCGCGCCAGCAGTTCGGCGATGGCGAACGGTTTTGACAGGTAATCGTCGCCGCCGCTGCGCAGGCCGCGCACGCGCTCGTCGACGCTGGACAACGCCGACAGCACCAGCACGGGCGTGTTGCGGCCCATGCCGCGCAGGCGCGCGACGATGGCCAGGCCGTCGATCTCGCCGGGCAGCAGGCGGTCGAGCACCAGCGCATCCCAGTCTTCGCCGCAGGCCAGGCGCATGCCGTCGATGCCATTGTCGCAGGCGGTGACGTCGTGGCCCGCCTCGCGCAGGCCGGCACAGATATAGCGGGAAGTTTCAGCTTCGTCTTCGATGACCAGGCAGCGCACGGGAGTTCCTTGTAAAGATCAGGCAGCAAATAGGCGCAGCATACGCCAGGCGCGCGCCACTTGCCAGCCCCGCCGCGTGCGGCGCGCGATGGCAGGGTCGGGTACAATACAGCCTCGACAATGTTTGGCCGCGCCCGCGCGCGCATGCTGATGTGCGCATGTTTTCGGCGCCTTCCGGCTTGCCGCGGCCTGCAAACCACCACTGCCATTAACGAAGATCAGGCGCGCCTGGCGCACGCCACAAACCAATACTGCCATGAAATCGACCCACTCTCTCGCACTGGCGCTGGCCATGGCCATCAGCTGCGGCAGCGCCGCCGCAGACACCAAAGACACCAAGCAAAGCATGCTGTTCGATGAAATCCCCATCGGCAGCTGGAGCACTTCCGCCGAACTGGGCGCCATCACCACCTCGGGCAATACGGTCGGCACTTCCGTCACGGGCAAGATCGACGCGCGCCAGGAACTCGATGACTGGAGCAACCAGTACATCTTCAGCGGTTACTTCAAGGAAGACGAAACGACCAACGACGATGGCGAGAAAGTGCGCGAACGCTCGGCCGAACGCTTTTCCGCGTCCGCCAAGGCCGCCTACAAGCTGATGGCCGATCATGAAAAGCTGTTCGTGCTGGCCTCGCACGTCAACGACAAGTTCGGCGCCTACACCAAGTACTCGACCCTGGCCGTCGGTCATGGCTCGCGCTGGTACCAGTCGAGCGACAAGAGCGTCGACGTGGAAGTCGGTCCGGGCTATTTCAGCGGCACCAACGACGCGGGCGAATCGGAACACGGCCTGACGGTGCGCGGCGCGGCCGCCATGAAGTGGAAGATCAGCCAGTCGGCCATGTTCACCCAGACGGTCAGCGTGGAACGGGGCACCTCGAACACCCACTCGATCGCCGAAACAGCCCTCAGCACGAAAATCAACGGCACCATGCAGATGAAAGCCGCCTTCAGCGCCCGCAACGACACGCGCGTACCGGACGACAAGAAGAACACGGATACGCAAACGTCGCTGACGCTGGTCTACTCGTTCTAAGGCGCGCGCCCACATGCTGATGCCGATGCGGCGCCTGCGCGTATGCGCCCTGCTGTGCGCGGCGGCGCTGCTGAGCGGCTGCGCCGCCGTCACCGTCAGCGCGATCTCGCCGGCCGACTACCTGCAGCAGCGGCGTGGCGACATTCTCACGACGGGCAAACTGAGCGCCTCGGCCAGCGAGGTGCTGCGCATCATCGGCAGCGACATCGCCGCCTGCGAAGCCAATACGGGCAGCTGCCGCGCCGACCTGGCCCGCTCCGAGCTGCTCAGCGACGAGCAGCGCCTGGCCACCCTGTCCGAACTGTGGCTGGAAAGCGCGCTGGCGGAAGAAAAACAGGGCGGCCACCCGAGTGCCGAAACGCTGGCCGCCTGGCTCGAATCGGCCCGCTACGCGTATGCCTATTTGTTCTACACGACGCGCACGCCGGGCCAGCGCGCGTTCGAGGAACGCCAGACGCAAATCCGCGACTACTATAACTATGCCGTGCAAAAGGCCGTCGGCAACCTGTTTCGCCACCGTGGCGAATACCGGCCCGACGGCCATGTGATCCGCGTCGCCGGCTGGCAGATCGACAGCGAACTGTCGGCCCTGCGCCTGCCCGATGACGGCACCCTGCCCGACGAACTGCTGCCGGCCACTTCGCTGTCGTTTTCCGGCCTGCGCAATGTGTACCGGCGCGACGGCTTCGGCGCCGACCTGGTGGCCGTCATGCCCAAGCCCAAGCCATCGAAAGACGGCTATGTACCGTATCAGGAAACCCGCTTCCCCGTCGTCACGGCGCTGATCCGTTTCGACGGCAACAGCCTGCAGGAAGTCCTGGCCACGCAGCAGCTGCTGGTGATGCTGGTCGACCCGACGCGCAGCGAATCGACGCGCATGGCGGGCCAGGAACTGCCCGTGGCCGCCAATTTCACGGCCGGCTATGGCCTGTGGCTGGCCCGCTCCGGCTTTGGCGTGCAGGCGCTGCGCACCCTGTTCGGCCGCGCCGACGGCATTTCGCGCCCGCAGGTACACCTGATGCAGCCCTACGATCCGAACAAGCGCACCATCGTCATGCTGCACGGCCTGGCCAGCAGCCCGGAAGCGTGGATCAACGTGGCGAATGAACTGATGGGCGACGAACAGCTGCGCCGCCGCTACCAGATCTGGCAAGTGTACTACCCGAGCAATGCGCCGCTGGCGGCCAACAACGCCGCCATCCGCAAGGCGCTGAACGCGACCCTGGCGCAGTTCGACCCTTCGGCCAAGGCCGACGCGGCCAACGACATGGTCTTGATCGGCCACAGCATGGGCGGCGTGCTGGCGCGCCTGATGGTCTCCGATGCCAGCAACACCCTGCTCGACGCCATCACGGAAGAATACAATTTGAAGGGCAAGAAGGCGGAAAAAGTGCGCGCCGGCCTGGCGCCCTACCTGAATTTCACGGCCATGCCGCAAGTGAACCGCGCCATCTTCATCGCCGCGCCGCACCGCGGCACCTCGTTCGCCAACCACAAGGTGGCGCGCTGGATCGCCAACCTGATCACACTGCCCATCAACATGCTCGACCAGTTGTCCGACGCGGCCGGCAGCCTGGCGCAGCTCGACACGGGCAGCAGCGAACCGCTGCGCATCCCCAACAGCATCGATAACCTCAGCGACAAGGACCCGTTCGTGCGCCTGGTGGCCGACCTGCCCATCAGTCCGAACGTGCGCTACTACTCGATCATGGGTAACGACACGCCGGACCTGCCGCTGGCGGAATCGAGCGACGGCGTGGTGCCCTACGCCAGCGCCCACCTCGACGGCGCCCTGTCGGAAAAAGTCATCCCGTCGTGGCACAGCGTGCAGGAAAGTCCGCAGGCGATTCTGGAGATACGGCGGATCTTGCGCATGCCTGACACCTTGCCCTGATGCACTTGGCATTCTTTCCGCATGCCTTATCGCTGGATACGAAAGTTACATCACATGATAAAGTTGCGAAACATGAGAATCTTGTATATGATGTTCTTTACCACGCTACTGCAAAGGAATCATCATGACAGCGCATCTGCATCACGATACTCTGGCGCCCGAGCTTCAGGCATTAACGGATAGCGACCTGCGGCTGGTGGAACAATTCTCGCGCCTCGTGACCGCACAGCTCGACATACTGGCGCAAGGGCCCGAGCGCCCGCGCCTGATCGACCTGGCCACGCGCGCGCTCCATGAGGCGCGCGCCTCGCTGGGCGCCCCGCCGCCGCTCACGCCGCTCCAGCTTCCCGTGTCAAAACTCAAGGTGTCCGATGTCATTGGACAAGGATGGGTGGAACTGTCGCAAGCGTCGCTGTATCGCGCGGTGGAAAACAATCGGTTTTATTGCGTGACGCCCAAGGGGCGCAGTATCGGCAAGGAGTTTCCTGCATGGCAATTTGTCCAGCCCGTACCGGAACTGATCGCGCCGGTACTGGCCATCCTTGCCGGCCAGCCCAGCAGTGAAATCCATGCCTTCTGGGTCAGTGGTGCAGACGAACTCAACGAACTGTCGCCAGCAGAGATGCTCGCAGGCAAATCGTTCGAGACGCGGGCCGAGATCCATCCAGGCCAGCAGGCGCTGCTGAATCTGCCGGCAAACGAGAGATTGCGCAAGGTGCTTGCGGTGGCGAAGTGGCAGCATAGGAGGATGGCTGACATCGTGGGTTAACATGCAACACGGACATACAACGTCCCCCGTCCCACCGGACATGGCTGCGCGCCTGCCGGCATTGACATCGCTGCGCGTTGAATTATTAAGCAATCTTGCCACCCATCAAGCAGGCCAACCCTTGGTACGCGCAGCGTGGAACGTGGCATCCATCTGGCCCGCGAAGGTCGAACGCACCTACCGCTTCGGGCCGCCCGCCGAGCTGGCTGACTCAAACGGCTTCCCCTATCACTGGGTCTATATCGCGGAAGATACCTGCACGGCAGCCTGGGAAGCCCAGCTTTGCCGCAACGACGTCACGCGCCCGGGCACCTTTTATATCGCGCATGGCGCGCAACAAGCGCTGATCGCGACCTTGTCATTCAGCACCCCGCTGCAATTGCTCGATCTGACAGGACTTGCCGCCAGCCGGCTCGGTATTTTTGACCAATTGCGCAGCCCCGATCACGGCTGGTGCCAATGGCTGGGCTGGCAGCTGGATCAGATCATCGCACAGGAAGCCGGCGCGATTCACGGTTTCATGTATCCATCGCGCCGCCAGCCCGGCAAACTTGCGTATGCCATTTCATCGCGCCACATGGCAACCTTGGGCCAGACCATGGCGTGCTCACAGCTGGCATTCGGCGGCAGCGCTGCGTATGCACAGTTGCTGGCCGATCACCTGCGCGTGGACCCGCCCTGATCTGAGATTCCCTATACCGGCTCGCGCCACTTGTCCTTGATCTCCAGCATGGCTGGCAGCTGTTCCACGAACAGCGCCAGCAGCTCCGGGTCGAAGTGCGTGCCGCTGTCGCGCTGCATGGTGGCGATGGCTTCGTCGATGGTCCAGGCGCGCTTGTACGGGCGTTCGCTGGTGAGGGCGTCGAAGACGTCGGCGATGGCGACGATGCGGCCCTCATGCGGGATTTCCTCGCCTTTCAAGCCTTGCGGATAGCCGCTGCCATCCCATTTCTCGTGGTGCGTCAGGGCGATGGTGCGCGCCATTTTCAGCAGGCCGCTTGCGTGCTCGCCGATAATGGCCGCGCCGATTTCCGCGTGGCGGCGCATGACTTGCCACTCGTCCGCATCGAGCTTGCCCGGCTTTTGCAGGATGGCGTCGGGGATGCCGATCTTGCCCACGTCGTGCATGGGCGCCGCATTCAATAAATCTTCCGCCCTGGCCGCGCTGTAGCCGGCCGCCAGCGCCAGCTGGCGCGCGTAATAGCTCATGCGGATGACGTGCATGCCCGTCTCGTTGTCCTTGTATTCGGCCGCCTGGCCCAGGGTCTGGATCACCTGCAGGCGCGAACGGCGCAATTCCTCGGCGTCGACCAGCGACAGATGCGTGCGCACGCGGGCGCGCACGATGGGCGGGCTGACGGGTTTCGTGATGTAGTCGACTGCGCCGGCATCAAAGCCGTCCGCCTCGTCCTTCACGTCGCACAGGGCCGTCACAAAAATGACGGGGATGGACGCGGTGGCCGGCATGGCCTTCAGATGCCGGCACACTTCATAGCCCGTCATGGCGGGCATCATGATGTCGAGCAGGATCAGTTCGACGGGATTGTTCTGCGCCAGCTCCAGCGCCTTCTCGCCATCCTTGGCATACAGCAGGCGGTAATCGTCCTGCAAAATCTGGCGCAGCACCTGCAGATTCGTCGCTTCATCGTCGACCAGCAGCAGGATCGGTTTGTCTTCGTGTAATGTCATCGTTAGCCCAATATCAGGAAAGGTCGGCAGGCGCTGGCGTTTCCAGCCACGCCAGCAGCTGGCGCAGCACGCCCGCGGCGCGCGCAAATTCAAAGTCGTCGATGGCGCTGGCCAGCGCCTGCAGGCGCGGCTGCTGGCCGTGCGGCGCCAGCATGGCGGCGATCTGCGCCATCAGGGCGTCGTCCAGTTGCCCGCCTTCCAGGCTGGCGATGGCTTGCCGCAGCAAGGCGCCCGCGGCGGAGGCATCGAGGGGCGCGCCGGCGGCCGGCGCCTGCATGGCCACAGCCGGCAGCCCCGCCTCTTCCAGCTCGCCGGCCAGCGCCATGAAGGCGGCCGCCAGCTGCACCAGCAATTGCGTCACCGGCAGCTGGCGCGCGATGGCTTGCTCGATGCGTCCCAGCAGGCTTTCGACCTGCACCAGGCACAGGTTGCCCGCCGCGCCCTTGATACGGTGCAGCAGATGGCCTGCCACGCTGACGCCGCCGCGCTCCAGTTCCGCCGCCAGCATGGCGGCGCAATCGCCATTGGCCTGCACGAAGCGGCCAATCGCGCGCTGCAAGGCTTCGCGTCCGCCCCACAGGGCGATGCCGCGCTGCCAGTCGACCTGGCCGGCGGCCGCGCGTGCCGCCGCGCCAGCGGCTGGCGTCGGCATGGCCACGGCGATATCGAGCAGGCGGGCGATTTCCGCCGTCAGCTTGTGCATTTCCAGCGGCTTTGAAGCAAAGCCGTTCATGCCGGCCGTCTGCGCGGCGCGCCGGTCCTGTTCCAGCACGCTGGCCGTCAGGGCGATGATGGGCGTCGCCTTGAGGCCCTGTTCGCGCTCGAACACGCGGATCAAACGCGTCGCTTCCAGGCCATCCATGCGCGGCATCTGCACGTCCATCAGGACGATGTCGAAACTGCCCTTGCTGAACTCGCGCACGGCGCTCTCGCCATCGCTGGCGGCGATCACCTGGTGGCCCGCCGCGCCCAGGCTGATCAAGAGCAGCTCCACGTTCTGCGGCACGTCGTCGGCCGCCAGGATGCGCAGCGGCGGCAAGGCCACCACCGGTTGCTCGCTGCGGCGCGCCACGGCCTTGCCCGACGCCAGCGGCAGCAGCACGTGGAACACGCTGCCCACGCCCAGGGTGCTCTCCACCGTGATGCTGCCTTTCATCAGCTCGACCAGTTGCAGCGAAATCGTCGTGCCCAGGCCCGTGCCGCCAAAGCGCCGGCTCATCGAGGAATCGGCTTGCGTAAACGGGGCAAAGATTTTATCCAGGCGGTCGGCCGGGATGCCGATGCCCGTGTCGTGCACGGCGATATGCACCTGCTCGCCCTGCATGCCGACGGCCACGCGCACATGGCCCACTTCCGTGAACTTGACGGCGTTGCCGATCAAGTTCGTCAGCACCTGCTGCACCCGGCGCGCGTCGCCGAGGAAGAACTGGCCCATGCCGGGATCGACGTCGACATGCAGCACCAGGTCGCGCGCATGCGCCGTGACGCGCAGCGACGCGGCCACGTGGTCGACCAGGTCGGGCAGCGAAAAGTCCACCAGTTCCAGTTCGGTCGCGCCCTTTTCCAGCTTGGCCATATCGAGGATGTCGTTCAGCAGTTCCAGCAGCGAGCGGGCCGACTGGCGCACCGTGCCCAGGTGGCGGCGCTGCAGGCTGTCCAGGGCTGTGCCCAGCAGCACTTCCGTGAAGCCGATGATGGCGTTCATCGGCGTGCGGATTTCATGGCTCATGTTGGCCAGGAAGCTGGTCTTCGATTCGGCGGCCAGTTCGGCGCGGTCTTTTGCCGCACGCAGGTTTTCCTGCATGGCGCGCCGTTCGCTCACGTCCGTGGCCAGCTTGACCACCTTGAACGGCTTGCCGTCCGTGTTGAAGATCGGGTTGTACGAGGCCTGTATCCACACTTCGCCGCCATCCTTGCCGATGCGCTTGTACTCGCCCGTGTTGAATTCACCCTGCGCCAGGTGCTGCCAGAACGCGATGTAATCGGGCGAGGTCACATAGCCCGGTTCGCAGAAGATGCTGTGGTGCAGGCCCAGCACGTCGTCGAGCCGGTAGCCGACCAGGTCGAGGAAGTTCTCGTTGGCCGCCAGGATGCGCCCCTGCAGGTCAAACTCGGCGACGGCCGTCGCGCGCGAGATGGCAGTCACCTTGCCTTCGTATTCGGCGTTGCGCAATTCGCTTTCCGTGATATCGAGGATGACGCCGTCGATCCAGCGCACCACGCCGTCGTTATCGAGCACGGGGCCGCTGCTTTCGCGCACCCAGCGCTCGCGCCCGTCGCGGTGCATCATGCGGTAGACGTTCTCGAAATCGCGCTTTTCGCCGGCCGCCTGCACGCAGGTGTCGTTGACGCGCTGGCGGTCGTCCGGGTGCACGAGCTCGAACAGGCGCACGCGTCCCTCGATGAAGTCCTGCGGCATCCAGCCCGTCAGATTGAAAACGGCGTCGCTGATGAAGATCATCTTCCATTCGGGCGCGAAGCTGCAGTGGAAGGACACGCCGGGGATATTGCGGATCAGGGTGCGGTACTGGCGCTCGCTGTCCTTGAGCGCCTGCTCCATGCTGCGCGACGAGCGCATGTCCGTGACGAACGCCACGAACAGGGGCTGGCCCGGCGTGTCGATCTTGCCGATCGCCACGCGCATGGGCAGCACCGTGCCATCCTTGTGGCAGCCATCGAGTTCGCGTCCGCTGTCGAGGATGCGCGAGGCGCCCGTTTCCAGGTAGTCGCGCAGATAGCCCTGGTACTCGGCCGCGTCGGCCGGCTGCAGCAGCACGCTGGCGTCGCGCCCCACGATGTCCGCTTCGCGCCAGCCGAACAAGCTTTCCGCGGCGGGGTTGAAGGAACGCACCTTGCCCTGGCCATCGATGGTGATCAAGCCGTCGGCCGCCGTATCGACGATGGCGCGCAGGCGCGATTCGCTGGCGCTGGCGTGGCGCAGCAACTGGCGGTAGCGCAGCAAGCCATTCGCGGCGGCCACGAAAACGGTCAGGGTGACGGTGATCAGGGCCACGGCCAGCGCCACGAACGACGCTTGCACCGTGATCGTGTTCTCGCCTGCCGTGGGCGTGCCGGAAAAACGCGCCGCCAGCATGCCCGTGTAATGCATGCCGGAAATGGCCAACCCCATGACGACGCTGCTGACCAGCAAGGACGCCAGGGGACTGAGGCGCAAACGCATGGCGCTCAGGCCGAAGCGTATCCACAGCGCCAGCATGGCCATGACGACCGCCACCACCAGCGACAGGGCGAACAGCCACGGCTGGTAATGCAGGGTCAGCGAAGTCTGCATGGCGGCCATGCCGCTGTAATGCATGGAACCGATGCCCACGCCGACGAGCACGCCGCCCACCACCAGCTGGCGCCAGTTGATGCTCGGACGCGCCAGCATGTGCAGCGCCACCCACGAGGCGGCCACGCCGGGCAGCATCGACAGCAAGGTCAGGCTGGGGTCGAAGGACACGCGCGTGCAGATGTCGAAAGCCAGCATGCCGATGAAGTGCATCGACCAGATGCCGCCGCCCAGCGCGATGGCGCCCGTGATGATGGCCGTCTGGCGCTGGAAGCCGCGCTCGCTGCTGCGCGCCATGCCGGCGATCTGCAAGGCCATGAACGAGGCAAAGATGGCGATGCCGATGGAAAACAGCACCAGCCACGCATTGTGCGTGCCATAGATGTACTGCATGGTATCGGTCGATACGGCAAAGATGGAACTCAGCATACTGTCGTGAACTCAATAGAGTGAAACGTGATGTCGCAAAACATGACGGCGCACCGCGCGCGCCGGCGCCACGCTTTTTACTAAAGCGGCAACACAGCGGAAAAGACAACGGTAGCAGTCGACCAGGGCAAGGCTCGGTCATCACGCCCGCGCCTGCCGCGCGGGGGAAAGGTGCTTTTTACAGAGGGAAAAAGCGGAATGCGTACGAACTCTGGCGCGGATGGCTGGCCGCCAGCGTGACGATGATTTTTAAAGAGCCATGAGTATAGTTGCTTTGCGAACATATTCATAGGACTTCAGCAATACTATGGTAAGAAAGGCAATATTCTGAGGTCGCCATGCGACAGCGCTCGTCTGTTCAGGCTGGCGGCCACTGCGCGCGTATGGCGGCAGATGCCTGATAAGTCGGACCGGCCCGCACGGCCACAGGGATACCGGCCAGCGTACAGCGGTCGCTCAGCTCGTCCGTGATCTGCCGCAAGGACCAGCGCTGCGGCACGGGCAGATCCATGCCCACCACGCGGATCAGCGGACAGTCGCCGAGGATCGTGTGCAGCAGCAGCTCCACGCGCGCCATCGGCGGCCCGCCGCGGTAGACATTCACCGCGCCCGCGTAGGTCACCACCTCGAGCGCGCGGATCTGCCGCGGCGCCAGTTGCAGCACCTTGTCATGGCCAGGCAGGCGCCGCGCCACCCGGCGCAGCAACAGGCCGGCGTCGTTGATTTCGACATGAAAAGACAGAGCGGGGCCAGTCAGCACGAACAGAGCGACGATCCATGCGGCCAGCGCCGGCAGGAGCAGCAGCACTGCCTCGCCCGCGTACGCCGCATCGCGCCAGACGGCTTGTCCGACAAAGGCGAGGATCAGGGCGCAGCCGCCCAGCAGCACGCTGCGCCACAGCACGGGACGCAGATTGGCCATCATCGCCGCTTGCGCGCTGGCATCGTCGGCGGCCGCAAAGCGTATCCATTCAGCGCGCGCCGGCTTGAATCGCCTGGCGGGAATGCCGCTCAAGTATGCTGCGCCAGCATGCCGCGGAACCACGCCAGTTGCTCGCGCGTCAGGTAATTGGCGCCATCGCCATGCAGGATGACGATTTCGATCTCGGCCGGAATCGAGGCGACCAATTGCGCGCCCGTGACGGGAATCTTCGGAAAGGCGATGCCGGCCAGGAAGGCCAGATCTTCCGCCACCGTGACGCACTGGCGCTCGGGATTGGGGGACGGCACGAGGAACAGGTCGATCTGCTCGCTTTGTCCGCCGATGACGACGTGCAATTGCGCGGCCAGCAGTTCAGGCAGGATCAGCTCGATGTTATTCTCGGCGCGCGATTGCTGGAAGGCGTTTTTCAGGGGTGTGAGGACAGGAGTAGCGGTCATGGCAAAGGGGAAAGATAAAGACGGCGGCAGTGTAGCAGAGGCGCCCGCACGGGCGCGCTCCGCTGGCGCAGCCGCTACATCTTGTAGTTCAGCGAGACAAGCACGCTGCGCGGCGCGCCGTAGCGTTCCAGCCCGCCCGACCAGGAATAGCCGAGCGCCTGATAGTAGCGGCGGTCGAGCACGTTATCGATATTCACGCGCAGCTGTAGCTGCTCATTGATGCGATAGCCGGCCGTCAGCCCGACGATGGCGTAGCCGCCCTGCCGCGTCAGGTAAGCCGTATCGCGTCGGTAGATCTTGTCCTGCGCGTACACGGAGGCACCCACATTCCATGGCGCCAGGCTGCCGCTCAGCTGCACGTTCGTGTACAGCTTGAACAATTGCTTCGGTTCATCGGTGGCGATGCGCTGGCCGATGTTGGCGGCCACGCTGTCCTTCGTGTACTTGGCCAGCACATAGGTGTAGCCTCCCGAAATCTGCCAGCCCGGCAATGGCGAGCCCGACAATTGCAAGTCGACGCCTTCGCTTTGCACTTGCCCGGCCGCGCGGGCGCAATAGATGGGGCCGCCCGTGGGGCAATTGACTTCATCGGTCATGGCGCGGTTGTTTTGCCGGATGCGGAACAAGGCGCCGCTGGCGTTGAGCCTGCCGCCAAAATATTCTCCCTTGACGCCCACTTCCAGATTGGTGCCGCTCAACGGCGGCAAGGTATTGCCTTTGACATCGAGCACGCTTTGCGGCTCGAATATCTGCGTGCCGCTCGCATACATGGAGTGGTGCTGGTCCAGATCGTAGACGAGGCCAGCGTACGGCGTAAATTTCGCGTTCTCCGTCAGGCTGCGGCGCCACGTCGGATTGGTGGCATACCAGCCCGTGACATCCTGCGCATACCAGCCGAAGCGCCCGCCCAGCACCAGGCGCAGCGGATCGGCCAGGCTGAAGTTGCCGGCCGCGTACAGGCCCTTCTCGTCCGTCTTGCGGCCCCAGTTGTACGGCTCAAATGGCGCGCCGTTCATGCGGTAGGCGCGCGGATTCCAGTGGCGGATATCGATCACGCGCGTTTGCGCGCCTTCCCAGCTCTGGGCCGCGTCCGAATCGTCATGGCGGTAGCTGGCGCCGACGATCACGTCATGCTGGCGGCCGAACCAGGTGACGGGGCCGCTCAAGCGCCAGTCCGCCACCACTTGTTGCGTGCCGTACTTCCAGCCCGTTTCCGACTGTTCCAGCAGATACGTTTCGCCAGCGACGCGGCTGTTGGTGGTATTGCGCGTGTCCGACGAGGCGTCGATATGCGTGATGGCAAAGCGGCTGCGCCAGCCCTTCTCCAGCGTTGTTTCCAGGTCGGCGAAGAGGACGTTGTTGTCGCGTTTCTGGAAGGAATCAGCATTGTTCAGGAAAGTCGAGCGGGGCAAGTCCATGTGACGGCCGTCAAGCAAAGTCGGCAAGCCGACGAACACGCCGTCGGTGCGGCTGTGCTGGCGCGAAAAACCGATGCCGGCCGTGGTCGATGGTGTCAGGTCCGCCTCGACGATCGCATACACGGTGCTGTTCTTGTTGTTGACCACGTCCACAAAACTATCGCTGTCGCGCAGGCTGGCCGCCACGCGCCCGCGCACGCTGCCCGAGTCGTTCAGCGCATTGCTGGCGTCCACCGTCAATTGCCGGTCCTTCCAGCTGCCCAGGTGAATGGAGGCATCCAGCAAGGGCGTGGCCGTGGGACGCTTGCGCACCATGTTGATGCTGCCAGACGGCGCGCCCGCCCCTTCCATCAGGCCGGTGGCGCCGCGCACCACTTCCACGCGGTCGTACATCAGCATGTCGGCCGAGACGTTGCGCTCATTGAAATCCGTGACGTCGAGCGGCAAGCCATCGACATTCACGTGGCTCAAGGCGAAGCCGCGCGCGAAATACCTGGTTTCCTGGTCGGACACGCCCTGCGTTTTGCCATAGATGCCGGGCGTGGCGCGCGCCACGTCCTGCAGGGTGGTCAGATCGAAATCTTCCATTTGCTGGCGCGAAATGACGCTCACCGTTTGCGGCGTGTGGCGCTGCGACAAGTTCAAGCCTGTGGCCGTCGACATATTCCTCGACGTGTATAGCCCCGTGCCTTCCGTGGCGCGGTCGGCCTCGGCGCTGACGACCACGGCCGGCATGCTGGCCAGGCCGCCATCGGCCGTGCTGGCATTGATCTTGCGCAGCAGGTAATTGCCATTGCCACCGTCCGTCACTTCGAGGCCGCTGCCTTGCAGCAGTTTTTGCAGGCCGGCCGTGACACCATGGCGCCCCTGCAAGCCCGGCGTCGCCAGGCCGTCGAGCGCCACGCCCTGGGTGGACAGATTGATCCCGGCGGCGATGGCAAACGCGGGCAACGCGTCGCGCAGGCTGCCGGCGGGGATATGATAGTCGCGTGCGGTGACGGCCGGGGCGGACTCGGCGGCCAGCGCCATTTGCGGCAAGCCGGCGCCGGCGGCGCCCACGGCGAGGAACAGGACCAGCGCGGCGCGCACGGCGCCGGTGGTGGGATGGAGCGTCATGCGTGCCGTTGTCAAATTGCGCTGCTGCAAAGCCATGTAAAGCCCTTTCGATGGTTCGGATTGTTCGTTCTCTATCTTGTATGACGAAGCAATCCGCAAAAAGGGACAAGGAAAATGTAAATAGTGGCGCATATTTGCTAGACGGAACACCGTAGGTCGGCTTAGCGGGGCGCAGCCACGCGTAAGCCGACAAAGCCAGCCGGTGTTGCCTGTCGGCTTACGCCCTGCGGGCTAAGCCGACCTACACAAGCACGCCAAACCGCCCATATCCGCACAAACCGTAGGTCGGCTTAGCGGGGCGCAGCCGCGCGTAAGCCGACCAGCTCAAGCCGCCTCGACACTGATCCAGTAGCGCGTGCGGCGCGCCAGCCGGATTGGCAGAGAGCGCTGCAGTAACAGCAGGATGTTGTCCGGATCGTTCAGCTGGAAAATGCCGTCCACGGGCATGGCGGCCAGCGCGGGATCGCAGCGCAGCACGCCATAGCGGTAGCGCGCCACCTGCTCCAGCACCTCGCCCAGCGGCATGCGCTCGGCGATCAGTACGCCCCGCAGCCAGGCATCCGCATGCGGTGACAACGGCGTCAGGGCCGAAACGGCCACGTCGTCGAAACTGCCCTGCCGGCCTGCATCGACCCTGTGCAATGCCTCGGGCGCCTGCGATGGCGCGATCTCGACGGCCCCCTCGCTGACGCTGACCTCGGTGCGCGGCGCCAGCACGCTACCACGCTGGCGCACGCTGAAATGCGTGCCCAGCGCGCGCACGGCGCCATTGCTGCTGCGCACGAGAAACGGACGCGCCGGCACGGCCCCGTCCTGCGCCGTGGCGACATGGATTTCACCGGCATGCAGCATCACCAGCCGCTCCTCCGCTCCGTAGTGCACGTCGATGGCCGTGTCCGTATTGAGCACCAGCTGCGTGCCGTCGGGTAATGTCATGTGGCGGATTTCGCCCCTGGCCGTGCGGATGTCGGCGCGCCACGCTTGCCAGGGCGCCGACTGGCTGGCCAGCCACAGGGCCGGCCCGGCCGCGATCAGCCCCGCCAGGCCATAGAGCACGGCGCGCCGCTGCGGCGACGGCACCGCCGCGTCCGCCGCCTGGCGCAGGGCGGGCGGCACGCTGGCCAGGGTGCTGCACACCAGTTCGGCCCGCTGCCAGGCCGCTTCATGCGCGGGATCGCTGGCGCGCCAGGCATGGAACGCTTGCTGCTCGTCGTGAGTCAAGGCGCCCCCGTGCAGGCGCACCAGCCATTGCGCCGCCGCGCGTGCGGCGCGGGGATCGATGGCGCTCACAGGATCAGCAGGATGCAGCGCTCGAACGCCTGCACCATGTAGCGCTTGATGCTGCGCTCGCTCACGGCCAGGCGCCGGGCGATTTCCCCGTAGCCGAGGCCGTCAACGTGGGCCAACAGGAAGGCGCTGCGTACCGGCGGCGGCAAGCCGTCGAGCATGGCATCGATGCGCTGCAGGGCTTCGCGCACGAGCAGCCGTTCTTCCGGCGACTGCATCAGCAATTCAGGCTGCTGCGCCAGCGTTTCCAGCCAGGCCTGCTCCAGCGACAGGCGCCGGTAATGATCGATCAGCAGGCGCTGCGCCACGGTCGTCAGATAGGCGCGCGGTTCGCGCAAGGCTTGCCGGTTCTCCGGCGGCGCCGTCAGCAGGCGCACGAAGGTATCGTGTGCCAGGTCGGCCGCATGGTCGGCGCACTGCAGCTTGGCGCGCAGCCAGCGCATCAGCCAGCCATGGTGGTGGCTGTAAATGCCGGCTATCGACTCGCTGGACTGCGCAATGTTCACTGGGACTCCGATGCGCGCAAGGCAAGGCGCGGCCAATTGATAATAATTCTCATTATCACAAATCATGGCCTCCGGCGTCAATGCCGGCGCCTGCCTATCCCTGGAAACTGTTGTTTCAGCGTGGCGGTAATCTTCTAGCGGTCGGTATACAAGCTCTTCATCACCATGCCGCCGCGCATTTTCTTCGCTCCCGGCGCCAGCCCGGCCGGACAAGCGCCCTGGAACACGGCCGCCAGTTCCGTGCGCTGCACTTCGCTCTTGCCATTGATTTGCACGGTGGTGTCGGCGCTCAGGGTATATGCCTTGGCCAGGTCGCCCTTGAAGGTGACGGTCAGCCTGGCGTCCGGACAGCTGGATTGAAAATGGTAACTATCACCCTGGCGGCTGTGCGACTCGATCTGGCATTCCTGTTCGAAATCGGACCACAGGTCGTCGTCGATCAGCCGGTCGCGCGCGTGGTCGACGCAGATTTCCCAGGAAAATGGCGAGGTGGCGGGCGTCACCTTCCACAGTCCGGTGGCACGTTGCAAGCGCTGCGCCGGCTCGGCCGCCGAAGCGAACGTGGCCGTGGACAGGGCAAGGATGGTCATCAGAAACAGGGGCGCGCTGCGCTGCATGGGCATTCCTCAGCTAAAAACTTGACTATAGCAAAGAGGAACGCGCGCAGGCCACACGCTTAGCGGCGTATCTCGGGCCTTGCGGCCAGCACGAAGGGAATAACAAACGGCCCCAGGAAAGTCACCAGGACGGCACGGATGGCCGTTATTCGTAAGGCGCGGTGTTTGGCGATGAAGAGGCAAGCGAAGGCCGACAGCGACCAGATCAAGGCAGGCAAGTACTCGGTCATCATGAACTCCGGATGCACCCTGGAAGGCAGGAAAGCCATGCTGACACGGAAATGGGGTCACCGCAATGGCAGATTGGGCATCTGCCATTGCGGCGGGCGGCCAAGCGCCTGTTTTTCAGCCATTCTTAAGGCTGCAGGCGAGTGGCGGCGGGCGAGACGGTCAGTGCTGGCCGATCTTCATGATTTTCAGCGCGTTCGTGCCGCCGACCTTGCCCATCGGCTCGCCCCAGGTCAGCACAACGGTGTCGCCCTTGGCCACGACTTTATGCTCGACCAGCAAATCTTCCGCCTGCTGCAAAACCTTGTCGCGGTCCGTACCGGACGTCAGTTCCAGGGTGCTGACGTTGCGGTACAGGGCCAGCTTGCGGCGCGTGCCCACGCTCGGGGTCAGCGCGACGATGGGGATGTCGATGTTGCAACGGCTCATCCACAGTGCCGTGGAACCCGATTCCGTCAGCGTGGCGATGGCCTTTACGCGCAGGTGGTGGGCTGTAAACAGGGCGCCGTAGGCGATCGACTGGTCGATGCGCGAGAACGTGGCGTTGAGGAAATCGGCGTCCAGCTTGCAGGTATCCCATTTTTCCGCGTCCAGGCAGATGGCGGCCATCGCTTCCACCGTTTCGATCGGATAGCGGCCAGACGCCGTTTCCGCCGACGTCATGACGGCGTCCGTGCCGTCCAGTACGGCATTGGCCACGTCGGACACTTCCGCGCGGGTCGGCACGGCGTTGACGATCATCGATTCCATCATCTGCGTGGCCGTGATCGCCAGTTTATTTGACGCGCGCGCCATCTTGATCATGCGTTTTTGCAGGGCCGGCACGGCCGCATTGCCCACTTCCACGGCCAGATCGCCGCGGGCCACCATGATGCCGTCGGACGCGTCGAGAATTTCTTGCAGCGCTGGAATGGCTTCCGCGCGTTCAATCTTGGCGATCATCATCGGCTTGTGGTCCCACGCTTCGCCGGCGATATTGGCCAGCTGGCGCGCCATGACCATGTCGGTGGCGTTTTTCGGGAAGGACACGGCCACGTAATCGGCCTGGAAGCTCATCGCCGTTTTCACGTCTTCCATGTCTTTCGCCGTCAGCGCTGGCGCGGACAAGCCGCCGCCCTGGCGGTTGATGCCCTTGTTGTTCGACAATTCGCCACCGATCTTGACGGTGGTGTGGATTTCGCTGCCGACGACTTTATCGACCGTCAGCACGATCAGGCCGTCATTGAGCAGCAATACGTCGGCGGCGCGCAAGTCGCGCGGCAATTCCTTGTAGTCGAGGCCGCAGCGCTCGAGATTGCCCAGTTCACCGTTTTCACCCCATTTCGCGTCGAGGATGAACTTGGCGCCGTTTTCCAGGAAAATCTTGCCTTCATCAAACTTGCCGACGCGAATTTTCGGGCCTTGCAAGTCGGCCATGATGGCCACTTCGCGGCCGCACAGGGCTGCCGCTTCGCGCACCATGCGGGCGCGGTCGATATGGTCTTGCGCCTTGCCATGCGAAAAGTTCAGGCGCACGACGTCGACGCCGGCCTTGAACATGCGGACCAGGGTGTCGATATCGTTCGAAGCGGGGCCGATGGTGGAAACGATCTTGGTGGCGCGTTGCTGTACTTGCATGGTCATGGTTGCTGCTTTCTAAAATAAGTTGCTACAAGGGCCAGCCTTGTGGGCCGGCCGTCCTGGTGCGCTGGATCAGCGGTACTACGTTCTTACTTGGCCGCCATCAGGGCGACCGTGGTGTCCAACATGCGGTTCGAGAAGCCCCACTCGTTGTCGTACCACGACGACACTTTCACGAGGCGGCCCGAAACCTTGGTCAGGGTCGAATCGAAGTTCGACGAAGCCGGGTTGTGGTTGAAATCGATGGAAACGAGCGGTTCCGTCTGGTACGTCAGGATGCCTTTCAGGGCGTCTTCCGACGCCGCTTTCAGCAAGGCGTTGACTTCCTCGACCGTCGTGTCGCGCTTGGCGATGAAGGACAGGTCGACCAGCGAGACGTTAATCGTCGGCACGCGGATGGCAAAGCCGTCCAGCTTGCCATTCAGCTCCGGCAAGACGAGGCCGACAGCGGCCGCCGCGCCCGTCTTGGTGGGAATCATCGAATGCGTGGCCGAGCGGGCGCGGCGCAAGTCTTCATGCATCACGTCAGACAAGACCTGGTCATTCGTGTAGGCGTGCACGGTGGTCATCAGGCCCGATTCGATGCCGATGGCGTCGTTGAGGGGTTTCACTAATGGCGCCAGGCAATTCGTCGTGCACGACGCGTTGGAAATGACGGTATCCGCGGCTTTCAGCACGTGCTGGTTCACGCCGAACACGATGGTGGCGTCCACATCCTTGCCGCCCGGTGCGGAAATGATGACTTTTTTCGCCCCGCCCTTCAAATGGGCTGACGCTTTTTCCTTGGTCGTGAAGAAACCCGTGCATTCGAGCACCACGTCGACACCGAGTTCGCCCCACGGTATCAGGGCCGGGTCGCGCTGCGCGAAGACGCGGATGCGGTCGCCATTGACGAGCATGTTCTCGCCATCGATGGTGACGACGCCGGGAAACTTGCCGTGCACCGTGTCGTAGCGCGTCAGATGCGCATTCGACTTGGCGTCGCCCAGGTCGTTGATGGCGACGATTTCGATATCCTGCTGCTTGCCGCCTTCATAAAACGCGCGCAAGACATTGCGGCCGATGCGGCCATAGCCATTGATGGCAACTTTGATGGTCATGCTGTCTCCTTGTTGTTTTCTGCTGAGTTCGTAAAGCCAACCCAAGTGCAAGTACCGGGGTCGTACCCTGAGGGTACGACCCCAGCCTTAGCTGTTGGGCTTGATTTTCATTAACCGCTGTTCCGCAACCCCGCCGCAATCCCATTGATCGACAAATGTATCCCCGTGCGCGCCGCAGCATCCTGCTTGCCCTCGCGGAAGCGTTTCAACAGCTCCACCTGCACGTGATTGAGCGGGTCGATATACGGGAAACGGTTGCGTATGGACCGCTGCATCAGCGGATTTGCTTGCTGCAACTCTTCCTGGCCCGTGATCAGTTTCAAGGCGTCCAGGGTGGCCGCGTATTCGGCACGGATGCGCGTGAAGATGGCCTCGCGCAATACTTTATCCTTGACGAGTTCCGCATACTTGCCGGCAATGGCGATGTCGCTCTTGGCCAGCACCATATCCATGTTCGACAGCAAGGACGTGAAGAAGGGCCAGTCCGTGTACATGCCGCGCAGCACGTCCGCGCCGCCGGCCGGATGGGCAGCCAAGTAGGCTTGCACGGCGGAACCGAAACCGAACCAGCCCGGCAGCATCAAGCGGCATTGCGCCCAGCTCAAGACCCAGGGAATGGCGCGCAAATCCTCGATGGACGTGGATTTCTTGCGCGAGGCGGGACGGCTGCCGATATTCAGGGCGGCAATTTCCGCGATCACCGTCGATTCCCAGAAATACTGTTCAAACCCTTCCGTGCCATACACCAGGTCGCGGTAGGCGTTCAGGGCCGTGCCGGACAGCTCTTCCATCGCGGCCAGGTGGCCCGCGCCGGCCGACGCCTTCGGCTGCAGCTGTGCCTGCGGCAACAGGGTCGACTGGATGGTGGCGGCCACCAGCACTTCCAGGTTGCGGCGCCCCACTTCCGGGTTCGCATACTTGGCCGTAATGACTTCACCCTGCTCCGTCAGGCGGATCTGTCCCTGCACGGCGCCGGCCGGCTGAGCCAGGATGGCTTCATAGCTGGGTCCGCCGCCGCGGCCCACGGAACCGCCGCGGCCGTGGAACAAGCGCAGCTTGATCTGGTATTGCTTGAAGACCGTCACCAGCTCGATCTCGGCTTTATAAAGTTCCCAGCCGGACGTGAGGAAGCCGCCGTCCTTGTTGCTGTCCGAATAGCCGAGCATGACTTCCTGCTGATCCGCGCGCGATTCGAGCAAGCCACGGTAGAACGGCAAGCCGAAGGCGCGCGCCATGATGGCGGGGCCGGCGCGCAAGTCGTCGATGGTTTCAAACAGGGGGATGATGTTGACGTCCACTTCGCGGCTGTCCTGGCGCAGCAAGCCCACTTCTTTCAGCAGCAAAGCCACTTCCAGCAAGTCCGACACGCTGGCCGCCTTCGAGATGATGCAGTTCGGCACCGATTCCTTGCCGTATTTGACGTGCGCTTCGCGTACGGCGCGGAAGATGTCGAGTTCGGACGTCGTTTCTTCCGAGTATTGCGCATACGGCGACGTCAGCAGGCGTGGCGATTCCAGTTCGGCCAGCAGCAGGCTGATGCGTTGCTCTTCATCGAGGTCCAGGTAGACCAGGCCCGGCTGGGCGCCCGCGAACAGTTCGCCCACGACGCGCTCGTGCACGTCGGAATTCTGGCGCAAGTCCAGCGGCGCCAGCGAAAAGCCGAAAACCTTGACGGCGCGGCGCAGCTGGCGCAGCCGGCCACGGGCCAGCGCGCGCAAGCCATTGCTGACGAGCGAATGCTGGACCACGTCCAGGTCGGCCAGCAGTTCCGCAGCCGCGGCGTAGGGCTGCACGCCGTCGGCTTGCTTGCCTTTGCCGGAAAGAACCACGCGCGTGGCGTCCAGGCGCGCATGAATGCCGTGCAAGGCGCGGCGGTACGGTTCGTCGACCCGGTGCGGCGACGCATCGGCCGAGCGTTCGGCCAGCGCGCGCAGCGGCTCGCTGCACGCGTTCAGTATTTGCGCCAGCGACAGCTGCGATGCGAGCTTGCGCAATTCACCGAGGTAAAAATCGAGTACTTTGTCGGCCTGCGTTTGCAGGGTGCTGCGCAGGATGTCGGCCGTGACGAAGGGGTTGCCGTCGCGGTCGCCGCCTATCCAGCTGCCGACTTTCATGAAATTGGGCAATTCCGCATCTTCCCAGCGAGCATCGCGCTGGGCCAGCATGGTTTCCAGCGAGGAATACAATTTCGGCAATTCGCGCAGGATGGTATGGTCGTAGAACGACAGGCCATTGGCCACTTCATCCATGACCGACAGCTTGCTCGTGCGCAGCAAACGCGTCTGCCACAGGGTGACGATGCCGCGGCCCAGCGCTTCTTCGTTTTGCCCGGCTTCTTCCGGCGTCATTTGCACGCGGTCGCGCTCGCTCAACAGGCGGGCAATGGCCATCTGGCAATTCTGGATGCTCTTGCGCTGCACTTCCGTCGGGTGCGCCGTGAAGACGGGGCTGACGAACGCATCTTCGAAGAATGTTTCCAGTGCATCGGCCTTGCCCGCGTCAAACACGTTGCCGACGGCATGGCTGAGGCTACCCTGGCGCGGCGGCGAGCCGGCGATCAAGTGGGCGCGCGTGCGGCGGATGTGATGCTGGTCTTCCGCGATATTGGCCAGCAGCGAGAAATAGCTGAAGGCGCGCGTCAATTGCGTGGTTTCTTCCTGCGACAGCGCTTGCAGCGCGTCCGACAGTTGCGCGCGCGCCGCTTCATCATTATCGCGGCGGAAACGGATGGCCAGCTGGCGCACATGTTCGATGCGCTCGAAGGCGGGGTCGCCCAGGTGGTTGCGGATGGCGTCGCCCAGCAGACGGCCCAGCTGGCGGATATCGCTGCTCAGCAGCTCGTCTTTCACTTCATTCATTTGCATGGTATGTATTTCCTGGGGCGGCCACGGCGGCACCGCACAGATTGCGTAGTTCGCGCTTCCCGGCCCGGGAAACGCCCATCGTCGAATTTGTAGTAAATTTACCTTATTGCTTCACCATCCTCTTGATTTCCATCAAAAAAAATCCTACCCAAAGGGCTAACAAGGGCTTACGAGCTGTTTGCCATGGCAACAATATGAAAATTTACTACGCATTTAAGCGAAAGGCAATCAACTTTTGTCTTTCGAGGCTGAAAAGTGACGGCGCAACACACACGGCCGGCACTCTCCTGTATGCTGCGGATGAAACAAGGATGTAATCCACATCTTATGAACGAAGCCCATGCGACTGACTGCCTATACCGACTATACCCTGCGCACCCTGATGTACCTGGGCGTGCACCGCGACCGCCTGGTGACCATCCAGGACATCGCCGACCTGCATTCCATCTCGAAGAATCATTTGATGAAGGTGGTGCACCAGCTGGGCCTGTCAGGCATCGTGGAAACGGTGCGCGGGAGAAATGGCGGCCTGCGCCTGGCGCGCGACCCGGCCGAGATCAATATCGGCACCGTTGTGCGCGAGACGGAAAGCGATTTTTTCATGGCGGAATGTTTTAACAAGGAAAGCAATACCTGCCCGCTCACACCAGATTGCCTGCTGAAGGCCAAGCTGGGCCAGGCAACGGCCGCCTTTCTGGCCGTGCTCGACACGGTGACCCTGGCATCGATACTCGAAGCGACGCCAGGCGCGCCCGCGCTGGCGGCCGGCGTCATCCCCCTGCGCGTGGCAAAGTAAGCGCGCCAAAAACAACAATGCCCGGCGAACCGGGCATTGTCTCTTTCAGCAACTATCTAAAACATCAATGCGCGCTGGCGCCTGCCGCGCCGATGCCCGTTTCCGAACGCATTTGCTGCGCTTCGTAGCCGGCGCGGTCGATGCGCGCGCGGGGGCTCTTGTCGAGCACCGAGAACAGCCAGATGCCGACGAAGCCGGCCGTCATCGAGAACAGCGCCGGCGAGGCGTAAGGGAACAGCGCTTCGCCATGGCCGAGCACGTCGACCCACACGGACTTCGACACCACCGTCAGCGCGACGGCCGTGGTCAAACCGAGGAAGCCGCCGATGGTGGCGCCCCGCGTGGTGCAATCCTTCCACAGCACCGACATGAACAGCACGGGGAAGTTGGCCGAAGCGGCAATCGCGAAAGCCAGCGAGACCATGAAGGCGATGTTCTGCTTTTCAAAGGCGATACCGAGCACCACGGCGATAATGCCCAGCACGATCGTCGTCACGCGCGACACTTTCAGTTCGTTGGCGCCCGTCGCCTTGCCCTTCTTGATGACGGTCGCATACAGATCGTGCGACACGGCCGACGCACCCGACAGGGTCAGGCCCGCCACGACGGCCAGGATGGTGGCGAACGCGACCGCCGACATGAAGCCGAGGAAGACGTTGCCGCCCACGGCCTTGGCCAGATGCACGGCCGCCATGTTGTTACCGCCCAGCAGCTTGCCGGCGGCATCCTTGAACTCGGGATTGGTGCTCACCAGCACGATGGCACCAAAACCGATGATGAAGGTCAGAATGTAGAAATAGGCGATCCAGGTGGTGGCCCAGAACACGGATTTGCGCGCTTCCTTGGCGCTCGGCACCGTGAAGAAACGCATCAAAATGTGCGGCAAGCCGGCCGTGCCGAACATCAGCGCCATGCCGAAGGAGATGGCCGAGATCGGATCCTTGATGAAACTGCCAGGGCCCATGATGGCTTCCTTGGTGGCGTGCACGTCCACCGACTTGGCGAACAGCGCTTCCGGGCTGAAGTTGAATTGCGCCAGCACGGCCACGGCCATGAAGGTGGCGCCGCCCAGCAACATCACGGCCTTGATGATCTGCACCCAGGTGGTGGCCGTCATGCCGCCGAACAGCACGTAAATCATCATCAAGGTACCGACCAGGACGACGGCGATCCAGTACTCGAGGCCGAACAGCAGCTTGATCAGCTGGCCCGCGCCCACCATCTGCGCGATCAGGTAAAACGCCACCACGACGAGCGTGCCGGACGCGGAAAAGATGCGGATCGGCGCCTGCTTGAAGCGGTAGGCGGCCACGTCGGCAAACGTGTAGCGGCCCAGGTTGCGCAAGCGCTCGGCCATCAAAAAGGTGATGATGGGCCAGCCGACGAGAAAGCCGATGGCATAGATCAGGCCATCGTAGCCGTTCAAAAAGACGGCGGCGGAAATGCCGAGGAACGATGCGGCCGACATATAGTCGCCGGCAATCGCCAGGCCGTTCTGGAAACCCGTGATGCCGCCGCCAGCCGTATAGAAATCGGAAGCCGACTTGGTCTTCGCAGCCGCCCACTTGGTGATGAACAAGGTAAAAATGACGAAGGCGGCGAACATGATGATCGCCGTCCAGTTGGTCGGTTGCTTGACTGCCTGGCCCAGGTCGGCGCCGGCTGCCAGCACGCTGCCGCTGGCGCTCGCCAGCAAGGTCAGGGCTGCCAGGCAGGAAAATGGGCGTTGCATCGATGAGGCGCCGTTCATGCTTGCACCCGTGCCTGAATGGCGCTGGTCAGGTCGTCGAATTGCTTGTTGGCGCGGCGTACATAAATGCCGGTGATCACCACAGTAAACACGATGACGAACAGGCCGATCGGCATGCCCCAGGTCATCACGCCGGCACCCGTTTTCGTGGCCAGAAATTCCTTGTTAAAGGCGATGAGCAGGATGTAGCCGTAATACACCAGCATCATCAGGCCAGTCAGCGCCCAGCCGAAGCGGGAACGCACCTTGACCAGCTGATGATAGCTGGGGTCGCCCTTGATTTTTTGAACCAGATCGTCATGCATTGTGTTGCCTCCTGTTATGTAAAAGCGTGCTCTTTTGTGCGAGCTTGGATTCACAGTACAGCGCGAGGCTTACCCGCCCCTTACGGCAGCGTTTTTTCTCGCAGGGACAACACAAGGCAGGCAGAAAATCAGTTCAAGGCGGCAGCCGGTCCGAAGAATTCATGGTGCGTCTGCTGTTCCGGCACGCCCAGTTCGCGCAGGTATTGCTTGACGGCCCGCATGAATGGCTGCGGTCCCAGGAAATAGGCATCGACGTCGCGCGAGGCCGGCAGCCAGTGATTCAGCTGCTCCTTATTCAGCAAGCCGACGGCGTCCGGCGCGTCGTGTTCACCACCATGTTCCGCGTAGCAGTAAAAGCGCTGCAACTGCGGGTGCTGCGCGGCCAGCTCGTCGATCTGCGCGCGGAACGCGTGCACGCCGTGGTGGCGCGCCGCGTGGATGAAATGCACGGGACGCTTGCCGCGCAGGGCCGCCGTCAGCATGGCCAGGGTTGGCGTGATGCCCACGCCGCCGCTGATCAGCACCAGCGGCTTGTCGCTGTCTTTCAGCACGAAGTCGCCCGATGGCGGCGTCAGCTGCACCGTGTCGCCTGCCTGCACGTGATCGTGGAAGAATGTCGACACCTTGCCGCCCGCTTCGCGCTTGACGCTGATGCGGTAGGTCTGGCCATTGCTGGCGGCCGACAAGGAGTACTGGCGGCGCATGGGCACGCCATCGACGTTGGCCAGCACGCCGATATACTGGCCGGGCGCGAAGTCAAGCACGGGCTGGCCATCGGCGGGCGCCAGCAGGAAGGAGGTGATCTCTTCGCTTTCCACCGTCTTGCTGCGCACTAAAAAGTCGCGCGCGCCGCTCCAGCCGCCCGGCGCGGCCGCCTGCGCCTTGTAGATGCGCCCTTCTTCGCCCGCCAAAATATCTGCCAGCTGGCCATAGGCCGCGCCCCAGGCATCAATGACGGCGTCGCTGGCCACTTCTACACCCAGCACTTCGCGGATCGCCTGCAGCAGGCTGGCGCCGACCAGCGGATAGTGCTCGGCGCGGATCTGCAAGGCCACGTGCTTGTTGACGATGATCGACACGAGGTCACCGAGCGCATCGAGTTGATCGATATGTTTGGCATACATCAGCACGCCATTGGCCAGCGCGCGCTGCTGGTCGCCGCTGTGCTGGTGCGCCTGGTTAAAGTACGGCAGCACTTCCGGATGGTCGCGGAACAGATTCTTGTAGAAGTGGCGCGTCAGCGCTTCACCGCCCTGCTCGAGGATGGGGACGGTGGCCGTGATGATGGCGCGTTGTTCTTGGGTCAGCATGTGGAACTCCTGTGAGAATGTAAGTAATCGGTCTAGGCCAGCGTCTCTACGGCTGGATATAACTCATGGTCTTCGCGCCGCATGCGCTGGAACAGCGCGTGCAGGACGGTATTGGCTTCGCTGCGAAAGGCTTCGGGTTCCGCTTCCAGGCGCACTGGCGTATTCCAGCGGCCGGCGAAATCGAGGTAGGCGCCGGCGATGCCGTGCATTTCGTTTTCGTACTGGCGTCCCAGTTGTGCCACCTTGGCCACGCCGGACGCTTGCGCGGCCGGATACAGGTAACGCTGCTCGACGGCCAGGTGCAGCTTGATCAAGCCGCTCATGGCGATGATCTGTTCGGCAATGGCCTGTGCCTGCGCGGCCACACCGCCGCGCGCCAGCTGGCGCAAGTCGTCGATGGCGGCCAGGATGTCCAGGTGCTGCTGTTTGAATTTGTCGATATTCATGGCGTGTTTATCTTGTTGAGTGTTGCCAGTGTAGCGGAATTCGCTTAAACATGCAAATTACATGCATCTTTAAATGACCAGTATTTCATACTGACATGGCCACTATGTGCGGCATGGAACACAAGCTGCGGCCATGTCTGCCTATAATTTCTTCATCACAGCGCGGGCCCGTTTGCGGCCGTGCCGCACCCTCCACTCCAGCCAAGGATGAGCATGAAAAACAAGACGGGCACGGGCCAGGCGCAGCAACTGGCCGGCATCATCAGCGAGCACCACACGGAACTGCTGGACGGCTGGATGGCCGGCCTGATCGCCCGCCTGGTGCGGCGCGACAAGATCGCGGAAAACGAGCTGCGCCAGCAGGCATCGCAATTGCTGCCGCTGCTGGCGGGCGCGCTGGAAAGCGGCGATTCGTTCGACCTCGAAGGCGGCGCCTGGGACGATACGCGCCAGCTGCTCGCTGAAATATCGCAGTCGCGCGTGCGCCAGGGCTATTCGCCGATCGACACGGCCAGCTTCATGTTCGCCCTGAAGGAGCCGCTGTTCGGCTACCTGCGCAAGGCAATCACGGCGCAGCCGGAGCAGCTGGGCGACGCCATCGTCAGCACCAGCAAACTGTTCGACGAACTGGGCCTGCTGACCATCGCCATCTACCAGAAGGCGCGCGAACAGGTGATATTGCGCCAGCAGCAGGAATTGCTGGAGCTGTCCACGCCCGTGGTGCAGCTGTGGCAAAACGTGCTGGCCCTGCCCCTGATCGGCACGCTCGACAGCGCCCGCACGCAGGTGGTGATGGAAAGCCTGCTGCAAAAGATCGTCGACACGGGCGCCCTGATCGCCATCATCGACATCACGGGCGTGCCGACCGTCGACACCCTGGTGGCGCAGCACCTGCTGAAAACCATCGCCGCCGCGCGCCTGATGGGCGCCGACTGCATCATCAGCGGCATCCGCCCGCAGATCGCGCAAACCATCGTGCATCTGGGCGTCAACCTGGAAGACGTGATGACCAAGGCCACCCTGGCCGACGCCTTCGTCGTGGCCCTGAAACGCACGGGCTCCAGCATCACCTACCAGCAGCAACAACACTGAGGCGCCTATGGATAGAATCCCCATTTTACGCATGGGCCGGCTGCTGCTGGTGACGATCCAGGTGGACATGCATGACCGCCTGGCGATGACCTTGCAGGACGACCTGACCACCCGCATCGTGACGGACCGCGCCACGGGCGTGCTGATCGACATTTCCGCGCTCGACATCGTCGACTCCTTCATCGGCCGCATGATCAGCAACACGGCGGCGATGGCGAAGATCCTCGATGCGCACACCGTCGTCGTCGGCATGCAGCCGGCCGTCGCCATCACCCTGGTGGAACTGGGCCTGACCCTGGAAGGCGTGAGCACGGCGCTCAACGTGGAACGGGGCATCAAGCTGCTGGAACGGGACGGCGCATGCGCATGACGGGGGCGCCATGCTAGGCGCGCAGGCACAGGCAGGGGTGCAACAGGCGCAGCAGATCCTGCCCCTGCACAGCGACGAAGACGTCGTGCGGCTGCGCAAGCAGGTACGCGACAGCATGGTCGCCATGGGATTTGGCCTGATCGAACAGACCAAGATCATCACGGCGGCCAGCGAACTGGCGCGCAACACCCTGCGCTACGGCGGCGGCGGCGAAGCGCGCATCGCGCGCGTCTGCGATGGCGCGCGGCAGGGACTGGAACTGCGCTTTGTCGATGCGGGACCGGGCATCGACGATATCCCCCTGGCGCTGACCGATGGCTATACCAGCGGCGGCGGACTGGGACTGGGGCTGGGCGGCGCCAAGCGCCTGGCCGACGCATTTCACATCGACACGGCGCCCGGCGCGGGCACCACCGTCACCATCGCGAAATGGAAGCTGTTTTGAACCACATCGAGCAAGCCCCTGACATAGCCAGGCAACGCAGTTTTCCCATCAGCGAGCCGAGCGAGATCGCCGCGGCCCGGCGCGCCGGCAACGAACTGGCGCGGCGCATCGGCTTCGACGACGTGCGCACGGGCCAGCTGGCCATCATCATCAGCGAAGCGGCGACCAACATCGTCAAGCATGCGCAACGCGGCGAGATCCTGCTGCGCAAGGTGCTGCGCGGCGGCACCAGCGGCATCGAGGTGCTGGCCATCGACAACGGCCCCGGCATGGGCAATGTACGCCAGCACATGGCCGATGGCCATTCCACCACGGGCACCTACGGCGTGGGGTTGGGCGCGATACGCCGCCTGGGTCAGGAATTCGACCTGTACACGGCGCCCGGCAAGGGCACGGTGCTGATGGTGGTGGTCTGGGGACAGCATGCCAGTAGCGCCATTCCCGCCCATCCGAACTGGCAGGTCGGCGCCGTGTGCCTGCCGCTGCCCTCGGAACAGGTGTGCGGCGACGCCTGGAACGTGGTCTGCGAAGGCCATGAACTGAGCTTGCTGGTGGCCGATGGGCTGGGTCACGGCCCGCTGGCGGCGCGCGCCTCGGAACGCGCCAGCGCCTTGCTGGAAACTGACACACCCGGCTTGCCGCCCCTGCCCGCCCCCTTCATCGAACTGGCCCACGGCGCCCTGCGCACCACGCGCGGCGCGGCCCTGGCCGTGGCGCACATCGACAGCGCGCGCCGCGAACTGCGCTTTGCCGGCGTGGGCAACATCGCCGCCTGCGCCTTCGATGCGCAGCAGCGTCGGCATCTGCTGTCGCATAACGGCATCGTCGGCAGCAACCTGCGCAAGGTGCAGGAATTTTGCTATCCGTGGCAGCTGGGCGCGACCTTGATCATGCACTCGGACGGCTTGCACACGCGCTGGGACCTGGAACAGTATCCGGGCCTGGCGCATTGCCACCCCAGCCTCGTCGCCGCCGTGCTGTACCGCGATTTTGCGCGCGGGCGCGACGACGTCACGGTGGTGGTGCTGCGCGAACACGAGGAGCACCTGCCGGCCGGTGCGGAAAGGAGCGAAACAACATGACGCAACGCATATTGACGGCGCATATCGGCAGCGAACTCGATGTGGTGGGAGCGCGCCAGCGCGCGCGGCAGATCGCCGCCCTGTGCGGCTTCGGCGTGCAGGACCAGGTGCGCATCGCCACGGCCGTGTCGGAACTGGCGCGCAACGTCTACAACTACGCCGGCAGCGGCAAGGTGCATTTCGCCATCGATGGCCAGACGGCGCCGCAGGTGCTCAGCATCCGCATCGAAGACCAGGGCCCCGGCATCGCGCAGCTCGACAAGATACTGGCCGGCACCTACCGCTCGCCCACGGGCATGGGCCTGGGCATCCTGGGCGCACAGCGCCTGATGGACCGCTGCCATATCCACAGCACGCCGGGCGAAGGCACGCACATCACGCTGCACAAACTGTTCCCGCGCGACGCGCCCCTGCTCGACGGCAGCATGATCGGCACGCTGTCCGGCAGCCTGCAGGCGCTGCCCTCGGATATCACGCTGTCCGAAGTGCAGCAGCAGAACCGCGAACTATTGACCACCCTGGCCGAACTGAAGACGCGCCAGGACGACCTGCTGCAACTGACGCGTGAACTGGAAGACACCAACCGTGGCGTGGTGGCGCTGTTCGCGGAACTCGATGAAAAAGCCGACCACCTGCGCCGCGCCGACCAGATGAAATCGCGCTTCCTGTCGAACATGAGCCATGAATTCCGCACGCCGCTCAGTTCCATCCGCGCCCTGTCCAAACTGCTGCTCGACCGCATCGACGGCGAACTGTCCGAGGAACAGGAAAAGCAGGTGCTGTTCATCCTGCAAAGCACCGTCAGCCTGAGCGATCTGGTGAACGACCTGCTGGACCTGGCCAAGATCGAGGCGGGCAAGGTCGACGTGCACGCCAACAGTTTCCAGGTGGCCGACCTGTTCAGCGCCCTGCGCGGCATGCTGCGCCCGCTGCTGGTGTCCGAATCGCTCACCTTGACCTTCATCGATCCCGACCCGGCGCTGCACATCCACACGGATGAAGGCAAGCTGTCGCAGATCCTGCGCAACTTCATCGCCAACGCCCTGAAGTTCACGGAAGCGGGCGCCATCATCGTCAGCGCCACGCCCTTGCCGGAGCAGGATGCCATCCGCTTTTCCGTCTCCGACACGGGCCTGGGCATCGCCGCCGAAGACGTGCAGCTGATCTTCGAGGAATTCAGCCAGGTGGAAAACCACATGCAGCGCAAGGTCAAGGGCACGGGCCTGGGCCTGCCCCTGTGCCGCAACCTGGCCACCCTGCTCAATGGCACGGTGAGCGTGGAAAGCACGCCTGGCGAGGGCTCGCTGTTTTCCGTCGTCCTGCCCACCAGCTACCATGCGCCCGAAGGCAGCCTGCCCCCCAGCGCGCCGGCCAACGACAATGGCAACGACCAGCGCATCGGCGTGCTGGTGGTGGAAGACAATCCGCCCGTGCGCCTGCTGTATGAAAAATTTTTGGCCGGCAGCGAATTTCGCGTCGTTCCCGCGCGCAGCGTGCGCGAGGCGCAGGAGCGCTGGGAACAGCAGCGTCCCGCCGCCGTCATCCTCGACATCATGCTGCACGGCGAAACGGCCTGGCACTGGCTGGCCGAGCTGAAAAACGACCCGCTGCGGCGCCAGGTGCCCGTCATCGTCGCCACCGAAATCGACGACGTGCGCAAGGGCCTGGCCCTGGGCGCCGACGCCTACTACGTCAAGCCGCTGTCGCGCCAGCAATTGCTGGCGACCCTGCGCGCGCTGATCGGCAATACACACCACCGGCAAGAGCCGGTTCCGCCGCAAGGCACAACCACCTGGGACAATGCGCATGCTACCGGATAACAACAGCGATGCTCTGATCCTGAACGTCGATGACAGCGATGGCGCACGCTACGCCAAGTCGCGCATCCTCAAACGCGCCGGCTTCAAGGTCATCGAAGCCTCGAACGGAGGCGACGCGCTGCTGCGCGCCCGCCAGGACCGCCCGAACCTGATCCTCCTCGACGTCAAGCTGCCCGACATCAACGGCCTGGAAGTGTGCCGCCAATTGAAGGGCGGCGCCGAGACCAACACCATCCTGGTGCTGCAGACGTCCGCTTCCTGCATCGGCTCGGCCGACAAGATCCGCGCCCTCGATGGCGGCGCCGACAACTACCTGGTCGAGCCGATCGAGGCCGATGAACTGATCGCCAACGTCAAGGCGCTGCTGCGCCTGGGCCGCGTGGAGCGCGCGCTGCGCGACGTGGACCGCCGCAAGGATGAATTCCTGGCCACCCTGGCGCACGAATTGCGCAACCCGCTGGGCCCCATCCGCACGGCGCTGGCCCTGCTGTGCAAGCTCGACCCCGTCGTGCCGGCCGTGCAGGACAATGCGCGCCGCACCATCGGCCGCCACACGGACCACCTGGTGCGCCTGGTGGACGACCTGCTTGACGTGTCGCGCATTTCGCAGGGCAAGATCTCGCTGCAATGGGAAAGCGTGAGCCTGGCCAGCGTCATCCGCAGCGCGCTGGAGACGAGTTCGCACAGCGTCGAAGCGCGCGGCCATGCGCTGGACGTGAACCTGCCCAAGGAAGAACTGTGGGTCTGCGGCGACGCCGTGCGCCTGTCGCAGATCGTCGCCAACCTGCTGCTCAACGCGGCCAAGTTCACGGCGCCGGGCGGGCGCATCGCCATCACCGCCGCGCGCGAAGGCGACAATGTGCGCATCCGCCTCAGCGACAACGGCATCGGCATCGCCGCCGCCAATATCGACAGCATCTTCGGCCTGTTCGAGCAAAGCGGCCACTCGCCCGACCGGGTGCAGGACGGCCTGGGCATCGGCCTGTCGCTGGTGCGCAACCTGGTGACCTTGCATGGCGGCCAGGTCAGCGTGCACAGCCCCGGCGTGGGGCTGGGCAGCACCTTCGAAGTCATCCTGCCGCTCGACGCCAACCTGCCGCAGCCGGCCGCGCCGGTGCCGGAAGCGGCCACCGGCGGCAGCCAGCGCATCCTCGTCGTCGACGACAACTGCGATGCGGCCGACACCCTGGCCGAACTGCTGGAAATGTACGGCCACACGGTGCGCACGGCCTACACGGGCACGCAAGCGACCGAGCGCACCCTGGAATTCAAGCCCGACATCGTCTTTCTCGACATCGGCCTGCCCGACATGAGCGGCTACGACGTGGCCGTCAAAATGCGCCAGTTGCCGATACCGCAGCAATTCCTGCTCGTCGCGCTGACCGGCTACGGCCAGGAACACGACCGGCAGGCGGCCCTGGCGTCGGGTTTCAATGAACACTTTGCCAAACCCGTCGATTTCGGCAAGCTGGCCATGCTGGGATTGCATATCGCACCCTGAGCGCGATGGCGGGGTGGCAGCTGCGTGTTGCCAGGGCATCCGCTATAATCGGCGGCCGCCTCACCTCTGGAACCATGACATGAAAACCCGCACGCCGCTGCTGCGCATCACCATGATACTGGGCGCCCTGCACGCCCTGCTCGGCTGGCTGCTGCTGCCGGCCCTGCCCGTCGGCCTGGCCGGCTGGCTGCTGGGCGGCGCCGTCTTGCTGGCCTCGACCATGCTCATGCCGATGGCCATCTTCGCCCGCGCCGTCACCAACGATGCGCGCCTGGCCGACCGCCTGAGCTGGGCCGGCTCGCTATGCATGGGCTTTTTTTCCTCGCTGTTCGTGCTCACCGTGCTGCGCGAACTCACCCTGCTGATTCCCGCCGCCCGCCTGCACGCGCAGGCGTCCGCCGTGGCCGTCCTCGTTCTGGCGCTGCTGGCCACCGCCGTCGGTTTCATCAACGCCCGCAGGGTGGCGCGCGTGCGCGAAGTGACGGTGCCCATCGCCGGCCTGCCGGCCGCCTTACAGGGTTTGACCATCGTGCAACTGAGCGACATCCACGTGGGCGCCACCATCAAGCGCGCCTACGTGGAAGCCATCGTCGCGCGCGCCAACGGCCTGCGGTCCGACATCATCGCCATCACGGGCGACGTGGTCGACGGCACGGTGGCGCAACTGGGCAGCCATACGGCGCCGCTGGGCGAGCTGCGCGCGCGCCACGGCGTCTTCCTCGTGACGGGCAACCACGAATACTATTCAGGTGCAGCACCGTGGGTGGCGGAGTTCCGCCGCCTGGGCTTGCGCGTGCTGATGAACGAACATGCGGTGCTCGAGCACGACGGCGCGCGCCTGGCGCTGGCCGGCGTCACCGATTTCAATGCGGCCAGTTTCGACCCTGCCCAGAAAAGCGACCCGCAAGCGGCCATCGCCGGCGCGCCCGCCGATATCCCCCGCATCCTGCTGGCGCACCAGCCGCGCAGCGCGCCCGAGGCCGAAGCGGCAGGTTACGACCTGCAACTGTCGGGCCATACGCACGGCGGACAATTCTGGCCCTGGAATCTGTTCGTGCCGCTGCAACAGCCGTACGTGGCCGGCCTGCACCGGCAAGGCCGCTTGTGGATTTACGTCAGCCGCGGCACCGGTTACTGGGGCCCGCCGAAACGCATCGGCGCACCGGCGGAAATCACGAGACTGAGGCTGCTGGCAGCGTAAGCGTTACTCCGCGCAACTGGCCATCCACGCCGCGAAACGCGCCGCCACGGCCGGCGGATTCAGGCGCGCCATGGCGCCTTCCACGGCTTCGCTGTCGCTGACCTCGAACATCAGCACGAAATCGTCACGCTGCACTCCCACGCCAAAACAGCCTTCGCCATCGAGCTGCGCCAGCGCCGCGATGCAGGCCTCGAACACGCCGCTGCGAAAAGTGCTGAAATCGACGCCGAACGGCAAGTCGCGGTGCGCCTGCAGCAGCAAACGGTAGGCGCTGTCGAAATACGCGACCCCGTCCTCAAACGCCCATTCGGCCGGATTCCACAACATCTCTTCGCCGTATTCCGAGGCGGCCAGCGCTTCGCGGCTGTTGGCCGCCGGGCCGATGGTCATGGCGCTGTCGTCGCTGACCAGCGCGAAAGCGTCGATGTGCTGATCGGGATGCGCACGGCGCACGGCAGCGACAGCCCGGCGCGCGGCGTCCGCCACCAGGGTGTGCAGCAGCGCGAAATCGAAAACGGCAGGGTCGATGAGCATGGCGCGCGCCAGGGTATGGCCACCGGCGACAGCAGCATCGCAATGGGACAGATAGGCGGCCTGCCCTTCGGCGACGCTCGCGTACTGTGTGCGCGTCTCCGCGCCCCAGGTCATGGCCGCACCGCTGGCCGTCCAGACGGTGGCGCCGAAGACGCGCACTTCCCGGAAGCGGGTGGGTACATCGCCATCAAAAGTGTAAAACAGGCTGTAGTTGTCAGGCATAAGATTTTTCATTGTTTAATCGGGCCGTATCTGCGTGGCGAAATCGCGCTGGCGGAATTGCTCCAGCAGGAAATCAACGAAGACGCGCGTCTTCGCGGGCAGCAGTTTCTTGCTCGGATAGTACAAGGACAAGGGGCCGGAATCAGCATGCCAGCCGGGCAGCAAGCGGATTAACGCGCCGCTGCGCAAATGGGCCAGCGCGTGCGGCATGGGTAGCAGCGCCACGCCGACGCCGAGGATGGCTGCCTGCGCCATCGCTTCCGGATCGTCGAAGATGGCGCGCGGCCGGCATTCGGCCACGCCTTCGCCGCCGGAACCGTCGCGCAGTATCCAGCTGCGCAATCGGCCGCTGCCGGCCGAGCGGCGCGCCACGCCGTCGAATTGCGCCAGGTCCGACGGGTGCGTGGGCATGGCCTTGCCCTGCATGAAGGCGGGCGACGCCGTGGCGACGATGTGGGCGTGGCCCAGTTCGCGCGCCACCACGCCCGGCGTGAGTTCGATGCCGCCGCCGATGGCGACATCGAAGCCTTCGCCGATCAAGTCCACTTGCCGGTTGTCGAAATGGCAGTCGGGGATGACGCCAGGGTAGCGCGCAATGAAGTCGCCCAGTAAGGGCACCACGTAGCTGCGCCCGAACGACGGCGCCATGCTGATTTTCAGGATGCCGGCCGGCTGGCCGCCCTCTTCGGCCACGCCGGCGATCGCTTCGCGCAAGGTGGACAGGGCGCCGCCGATCTGCTGCAGGAAGCGCTCGCCCCCTTCCGTCAGGGTCAGGCGGCGGGTGCTGCGCTGGAACAGCCGCAACCCCAGGCTCGCTTCCAGGCGCGCCACGTTCTTGCTGACGGCCGCCGGCGTCAGCCCCAGGCGGCGCGCGGCCGCCGAAAAGCTGCCCAGCTCGGCAGACAGCACGAATGATTGCAAGTGATTGAGGGCTTCCATGCGCCCATTCTACCCGCTCATTTGATAGCAATGGTTGAAAGTGATTGTAGGGATTGCTGGCTAGCGCGGCAGGAATGAAAGGCAGATACTGAATTCCTCGACTCCTCACTCAGAAAGCTCATCATGCAAACTCCAGCCACCACCAGCACCAGCACCACCTTGCCACTGCAAGACAAGATCGCCTTTGTGACTGGCGGCTCGCGCGGCATCGGCGCCGCCATCGTGCGCCGCCTTGCCAGCCAGGGCGCCAACGTCGTCTTCACCTATCAAAGTTCCGCCGCCGAAGCGCAGGCGCTGGCCGCCAAAGTGGAGGCAAGCGGCGGCAAGGCCCTGGGCGTGCAGGCCGATGCGGCCGACGCCTCCGCCCTGACGGCCGCCATCGCCAAGGTGGCGGCGCAGTTTGGCCGTATCGACATCCTCGTCAACAATGCGGGCGTGTTCCTGCCTGGCGCCATCGACGATTTTTCGCTGGAAGACTTCGACAAGACCTTGAACGTCAACGTGCGTGCCGTGTTCGTCGCCATCAAGGCGGCCGTGGCGCACATGCCGACGGGCGGGCGCATCATCAATATCGGCAGCACGAATGCGCACCGCATGCCGTTCGGCGGCGCGGCTGCTTATGCCATGAGCAAATCGGCGCTGAGCGGCCTGACGCAAGGCCTGTCGCGCGACCTGGGCCCGCGGGGCATCACCATCAACAACGTGGAACCGGGTCCCGTCGCCACGGACATGAACCCACCGACGGGCGACTTCGCCGACCTGATGCACGGCCTGATGGCCCTGCCCCGCCATGGCACGGCCGATGAAATCGCCGGCATGGTCGCCTATCTGGCCAGCGCGGAAGCGGCGTTCGTCACGGGCGCCGGGCTGAAGATCGATGGCGGTTTTGCCGCCTGATCGAGTCCGAACATCAGCGAGCGGTGCGACGCCACGCCGGCCATGGCGCCATCGGCCACCGCGAACGCCACGCTGCCCGCCATGCGGCCCGCATCGCCGCAGCAAAAGACGCCGGGCACGCTGCTGGCCTTTTGCTCGTCGGTGCGCACGAACGGTCCCATGGGTCCCTCTTCCAGCAAGCAGCCCAATTCGCCGGCCAGGGAACTGGCCAGGCGGGTGCGGGTCGCCACGAACAGGCCAGCCATCGCGTGGCGGCTGCCGTCGGCCGTGACCACGTCGGCCACCGCGTCGATCCGCGCCACGGGCGTGCGCACCAGCGTTACACCGCGCGCCTCGAGCTGCGCCAGCTGCGCCGCATCGGGCTCGAACGCGCCATTCAGGAAAAAAGTCACCGTGCCCCAGTCGGGCAGCATCAGGGCGTGGTGCATGGACAGGGGGCCGGTGGCCAGCACGCCGATGGTGCCCTGCTCCAGTTCATAGCCGTGGCAGTACGGGCAGTGAAAGACGCTGCCGCCCCAGCGCTCGGCCAGGCCAGCTACCGGCGGCAGCTCGTCGATCACGCCGGTGGCCAGCACGAGGCGGCGGCCGTGCACGACATGGCCGTCCGCCAGGGTCACGTCGAAACCATCTCCATCACCGCTCGCCACCGCTTGCACGGCCGTGCCGTCCAGCCATGTGACGCTGGCATACGCCATCAACTGCGCCTTGCCCTCGGCCGCGATGGCGGCCGTGCCGCTGCCGTCCTGGGTCAGGAAACCGTGGGAATGGCTGGCGTAGCGGTTGCGGCGCTGGCCACCGTCGATCACCAGGACGCGGCGGCGGGCGCGCGCCAGTTGCGTGGCGGCGGACAGGCCCGCGTAGCTGCCGCCGACGATGATGGCATCGAACGGGATGCCAGGCGATTCAGGAATGTGCATGTGGTGCTCCTTTGTGAGTGGCGTATTGTTGGCTGAAACGGTCGGCCAGATCGGCCAGGGTGACGGCGCCAAAGCGCTGGATCAGCAGCGCCTCGGCTTCATCGAAGGCGCCGGCCAGCGACTGGTTGACAACCTGCTCGACCAAACAGCCCGGCTGATCGACACGGTTGCCCATGGCGAAGATGGTGGGCGAACCCACGGCCACGTAGATATCTTGCAGCGTCACGCGGTGCAGGTCGCAGACGATGCGCCAGCCGCCGCCATGCCCCTTGCCCGACGCCACGTAGCCGCGCTCGCGCAAGCCGGCCATCACGCGCCGCACCAGCACGGGGTTGGTGTCCAGGTAGCCGGAGAGTTCTTCGGACGTCATCGGGCGTCCCGCATGGGCCATGTGCAGCAGCACATGGAGGATCGATGATAGTTTGCTGTCGCGTCTCATGTAACTAATGATAGTACATATCCATCGCACATGCAAATTAGTTGCAATTATGCGGCATAAAAAAGGGGCCAGACCCTGTCAGGTCCGACCCCAGCCTTTGCTATGGTTTCAGGCTTACACCGCCTTGCGCCGCCGTCCGCGCCACCACAGCAGCAAGCCCAGCAGCACCAGCACGCCGACGATGATGCCCGCGCGGGCCAGGCCGATCAGGTTGGACGGCGCGCCACCATTGCGCAGGGTCGTCACCTGCTGCGGCGTGACCTTGACAGCGGGGTTGCCGTACATCTGCTGCACGTAATTGCCGAGGGTGACGATCTGCTCGTCCGACAGTGTCTGGCGGAAGGCGGGCATCAGGTGTCCACTGCCACCATCCTGCCGCTCGACACCATCGAGTATCGCCATCACCAAGTTATTGCTGTTGCTGCGGCCCGTCACCGAATTGTGGAACAACGGCGGCAAGCTGCCGTCGAAACTGCCCTCGCCCCTGGCCTGGTGGCAGCTGGCGCACTGCGCATCGTACAGCTGCGCACCAGACATCCTGTTCAGATTTTGCGGCAGCGGCACGCCGCGGATGGCGTTCAACTGGTTTCCCGCCTGACCCCATTGCGTCACCGGTTTCGTGTCCGCCTTGTCGCGGATGGCGGGCACGCCCTTGATGTAGTGCGCGATGGCGTTCAAGTCCGCGTCGCTCAGGTGCTTCAGGCTATGGTCGATGGCTTCGGCCATCGGTCCCGCCGCCTGCGCCTTGCTGGCTGTGCGGCCCGTGCGCAGGTAGCCGGCCAGTTCCTGCTGGCTCCAGCCGCCCACGCCGCTGTTGACGTCCGACGTGATGTTCGGCGCGTACCACGTGCCCAGGTCCGCGCCGCCCAGTTCCTGCGACAGCTGCTCGGCCATCAGCGCATTGCGCGGCGTGTGGCAGGTGCTGCAGTGAGCCAGGCCCTGCGCCAGGTAGGCGCCTCGGTTCCATTCCATGCTTTTCGACACATCGGCCACGAAAGGCTTCTTATCGAGGAACAGCAGATTCCAGCCCGCCATCGACAGGCGGATATTGAACGGGAACGGCAAGTCCGTCTTTTGCGCCGGCGCCATGTCCACCGCCGCCACGCCATGCATGAAGTAGGCGTACAGGGCGGCCGTGTCGTCGTCCGTCACCTTGGCGTAGGCCGTGTACGGCATGGCCGGGTACAGGTTGGCGCCATCGGCCCGCACGCCGTGGCGCACGGCGGCGGAAAACTGCGCCAAGGTGTAGTTGCCGATGCCATGCGTTTTTGACGGCGTGATGTTGGTGGCGACGATGGCCCCCAGCGGCGTGACCAGGGACAGGCCGCCCGCCATCGGTTTGCCGCCAGGCACGCTATGGCAGGCGATGCAGTCGCCCGCCGTGGCCAGGTAGCGGCCGCGTTCGATCGCCTGCACGTCCGCGCCCGGCGCTGGCGCCGCCAGCACGGGCAAGGCCAGGGACAACAAGGCGGCGCCGGCCGCCAGTCTGAAGACCGTCATCATGCCGTTCCTCCCTGTTGTTCGTCGAGGATATGCTTGACGGTGCGCAGCGCCACGGCCAGGCCGTTTTCCGTCGAATTGCAGGTGCCGGACGTGGGCAGCACGCCGGTGCTGCACAGGAACAGGTTGGCGTGGTCGAACGTGCGGCCCCACTGGTCGCACACGGCCTTGGCCGGGTCGGAACCCATCGACAAGGTGCCGCAGATGTGCTGGTTGTTGGCAAATACGCCTTCTTTGCTGTGGCGCAGATTGGTGCCGCCCATCAGCTTGGCGATGCGTTCGAAATCCTGCTTCGCCCGCTCGTGGCCGCGCTTGGTGTATTCATCGATCGCGTAATGCACCTGGGGCTTGGGAATGCCCATGCTGTCCTTTTCTTCGCTCAGCGTAATGCGGTTTTCAGGATTTGGCAGCACTTCGAGCACCGTCTTCAAGCTCATTTCGCGCGCCGAGCGGAAACGCAGCTGCTGTTCGAATTCTTCGCCGAACACGCCCTTGCTGATCAGATCCTTGGTGGCGCCGTCGACTCTCGAGATGTTCGTGAAATCGAGGCGGTACGGCGAATGCTCGCTGCGGAAGCCGCCATCGCGCATGGTGTTGATCGAGTTGGGGCTTTGCGGACCACGGCCCAGCCACAGGTCTTCATCGGCGTCGAAGGTGAGCGAAGTGCTCGGATGGTCCATCAGGTTGCGGCCCACCATGTCGCTGCTGTTGGCCAGGCCGTTCGGATACTTTTCCGAGGCGGACAGCAACAGCAGGCGCGGGCTTTCGATGCCGTTGGCGGCCAAAACAAACGTCTTGGCCGTCACGCGGTGGCTCTTCTTGTCGACGTCGTAGTACAGCGCGGCCGTGATGCGGCCCTGCGCGTCGTGTTCCAGCTTGTAGACGTTGGCATTGCACAGGATTTGGACGCCGGCTTCCTCGGCCTGCAGCGCGGCGATGCCGCCGTGGTATTGCGCGTCGATGGGGCAGATCGGCTGGCAGCTGTTATTGCCGCAGCAGGCCGGACGGCCATCGTAGCTGACGCTGTTGCGCGCCACCGTATTGCCGACCACCTTGAAGACGGGGTCGAGGCGCTCGCGGATGCGGCGCATGGCAAACGGTTCCGTCACGGGTTCCATCGGGAAGGCCTGCTTGCGCGGCGAACCCGTATTGTCGGCGCCCGAGACGCCCATGATGTCTTCCGCTTCCTGGTAGAACGGCTCCAGGTCTGCATAGCTGATCGGCCAGTCGACGCCCACGCCATACAGGGTATGGATGCGGAAGTCGTTCGGCACGTTGCGCCACGCTTGCGCGGCCCAGTGCCACGAGGTGCCGCCAAACTGGCGGATGTATTCGGCCGGGTACGGATACGGACCGGCCTGCACCAGGTAGCCGCTGTCCTTGGGCTGGTAAATCGGGTGCGGCGCGGTCGGCACCGACGGGTACGGCGACATCAAGTCGCTGCGGCGCGTGGAGTTGCGGAAGCGGCCGACGATTTCGCCGCGCGTCACGCGCGGTCCCGCTTCCAGTATCTGCACCTTGGCGCCAGCCAGCGCCAGCTTGCGCGCGACCAGGGAGCCGATGATGCCGGAGCCGATCACAATGTAATCGGCAGTGTATTGTTCAGCCATCATGGCTCCTTAGATTGGTTTTCTGGCCCAGCTGCCGTAGGCGCCGTAGGAATACGAAGGGGGGACCAGCACATCGGCGACGACGGCTGCGTTCAGCGCTTCTTCATAAGCGACGCAAACCGCCGCCTCGCCCGTGCCGACGATGCCCAGGTACCAGGCGCTGGCGATCTGGCGCGGCAAGGCGGCCACCGGCGACTGCGCCGCATCGAGCGCGGCTTGCATGCCAGCGCTCTTCAGTCCTTGCGCGTTGATCAGCGCCAGCAGGGTGCGCACGTGCGCGGGAAAGGCGGCGTCCTGCGCCACCAGCGCCTTGTACAGGCGCTGGGCCAGATCCGGATCGAGTGCCTGGCGGCCCACCAGCACGGCGGATACGGCCAGGAAAGCGCCCTCTTCCGCATTGGCGACCGGCTCGGCCAGCGCCCAGGGAATCAGCGCCGCGGCAGACACCGACAGCAAGCCGGCCAGCACCATGCGGCGGCCGGGATTCAGGGGGCCGCGGCCCTCCTTGTTATATGTAGCGTCCAATTGAAGCTCCCGTGAGTTCAGCAACCGTTCAGAAAGAATGCTTGAGACCGACCATGACGACCGTCTGGCCGCCGTTCGACGACGGCGTGCCGTTTTGCGAATCGCCGACCGAGGCCACGGCGTTGACGATGGCGCCATCCTGGCCCAGGGTCTGGCCGCGTGCCAGCTGGCGCGCTTCGATCAGGTAAATCGCCGTGCGCTTCGACAGTGCGTAGTTCTGCTCGAACGACAGCTGGCGGTAGCGCGCGCGGTCGGCGATGCCGTTGGCGTGGCTGGCGAAGGTGTCGCTGTAGCCTGCGGCCAGGAACCACTGCGGCGTCAGCTGATAGCTCGAGATCAGGCCGGCCGTGTTGAAAATGGCCGTGTCGCGGAAGGCCGAGCGGGTACCGGCCTGGTATTGCACGTTGCTGGCGTTGGCGCCCACCATCCACTTGCCCATGGTGTAGCGCGCGCTGGCGGCGATGAACTGCACGCTCTCCGCCGAGGCATAGCCCTGGTTGATGGCCGAGATGCCGAAGCTGCCCGACGCCTTGCCGTTCCAGCCGGCGCCATTCTGTCCATTTTTCAGTTTCAGGTAGCCAAGCGCGAATTCGGCTGGCGACGTGCTGTATTTGACGGCGGCGCTGAAGCTGCTGCCCACGGCATTGCCATCAGACGCTTCGCCAAAACCGTACTGCGCGCTGGCCTGCAGACCGCGCCATGCCGGCATGCTGTAGGTGACGGAATTGCTGATGCGCACGGTCGTATCGAGGCCGTCGATATCGCCCGGGTGGGCACCGGTGGCACCCGTCAGGACGTTGCTCGACGCCAAAGAACCCACCAGCAGGTAGTACGGGGTGTACTGGCGCCCGGCCGTCACGCTGCCGTAGGCTGACGATTGCAAACCCACGTAAGCCTGGCGGTTGAACAGGGTGCCGGCGGAACTCATGGCGCCCGTGTCGCTTTCAAAACCGTTTTCCAGCAGGAACAGCGCCTTCAGGTCGCCGCCCAGGTCTTCCACGCCCTGGAAACCGATCTTGCTGGCAGACAAGTTACCGCTGCGCATGTAGGTAGTCGACTTGCCGCCCTGGTTGCTGGCGTAGGCGGTGGCCGCATCGACGACGCCGTAAATGGTGACATTGCTTTGGGCGCAAACGTTTGCGCCGATGAGCGTGGAAACGGCCAGCGCCGCAGCGCGCATGCATGGTGTGTTCATTTTTTTCCTGACTTTCCTGTTTTATCTGGCGAAATACGGGCGTGGCGCCGCGTTGCCGCCCCATCCATTGATACGGGCGTCCGCTGTTCTTCTTGATTTGGATCAAGTGAGGCAAATTATACGCTTATTTACTCACATGTAAGTAATTGACTGTAGGGCGTAGTCTTATAGCAAAACCAGCAAGCGCGCGGCCGCGTGCCCCGCAATGTGCGGAAATGACGGCGGCAGGCATGCGGAAAGCAGCGGCGGCGCGTGTCGAAAAACACGCGCCCGGTGGAGGGTCAGGCAGGCGGAAAAACGGGGGGAATGGAAAGGTCAGCGCAGGATGGCGAGCGCCACCGGCAGGGTTTCAAGGGCAATAAAGGCTTCCAGGGCACGGCGCATGTCTTCGAACACCTGCTTGCCGTAGGCCGCTTCCAGGTGGGCATACTGCAGGTCGATGAGCTTACCCATTTGCATCAGCAAACTGGCGCCCGCTTCGGACAGGTGCACCTTGCGGCGGCGCTGGTCGCCTTCGAACTTGCTGCGCCCGATCAAGCCGATTTCTTCCATGCGCGCCAGGATGCCGCTCATGCTGGGGCTGGAAATCTGGCAGATCTCGCACAGCTCGCGCGGTTCCAGGGTCGGGCTTTCATTGAGCGCGCGCATGATGCGCCACTGCTGCTCCGTCACGCCAAAGTGATTGAGGATGGGGCGGAAATGCTGGAGCAGGCTATCGCGGGCCTTCAGCAGCAGTTGCGGCATGTTCGGATAACGGATCGGTGACTGCAAGCGGAACTCCTTGGATGGCCGGCAAATGAGGGGCATTATACGACCCGCCCGAAGACAATAGCGGCAAAATTCCCCTTCCCTGCCGCTCCCATGCCATGGCGTCAGCTTTTGGCTTTTCTCTGCTCCGGGATGAAGTGTTCGCGCACGGCCTTGGCCAGCAAGTCCGGCGGCAGCAAGCCCTGCCCCAGCAGGAAGTTGTTGAAGGCCAGGCGGTCGAATTTCTCGCCCAGCGCCAGCTCCGTTTCCGCGCGCAGCTGCAGGATGCGCGTATAGCCATAGAAATAGCTGCCCGCCTGGCCCGGCATGTTGAAGGTGTAGCGGTCCAACTCCTGGCGCGCCATCGGTTTCGACAGCATCACTTCATCAGTCAGGATACGGCCCGCCTCTTCGCGCGTGACTTGTCCCAGGTTCAGCATCGGGTCGAGCATGGCGCGCGCCGCGCGCAGCATGCGAAATTGCAGCGCGATGAACTGGCCTTCGGCCGGCTCGTAGGGAATCATCTCCGCTTCCGCGTACAGGGCCCAGCCTTCCACGTTGACGCTGTTGAACGCGTACAGGCTGCGCGCCTGCGACACGCCCCGCTCCACCATGGCGCTGAACTGCAACTCGTGGCCAGGGCGGCCTTCGTGCGCGCTCAGGGTCCAGGCGGCGCCCGCGAAATTGAAATCGTCATACGCTTCGCCCTTGCCGCTGGCGGCCGGATTGCTGACGGGCAGGACGAACTGGCCATGTTCTCCCGTATTGCCGATCAGCGGAGGCGGACGCATATGCGGCGCCGGCTGGGCCGCCGATTCTGCGGCGGACGCCAGGCGCATGGTCATGGCGCGCGCAGGAATATCGACCACGCGCTGCAGGGCGATGCGCTGTTCCAGCTGCATGTTGACGCCCTTGTAGTGCGCTTCGAGCTGTTCGTTGGGAATCGAATCGCTTTTCAGCGCGCGCAGCACCTGGCGGTAGTCACTGCCGTCGACGCCCTTCAGCGACAGTTTCGACGCCACCACGGGAGCCAGCGCCTGCATGGCGGCGCGCGTTTCCAGGTAGGCCACTTGCGCCCGTTCGACCAGCGCGCGCGGCTCGATGTCGATGCCCACCTGCTTCAGGCGGAATGCATACAGCTCGGGCGCCATGCGGAAATCCGTGCGCGCCAACGGCATCACCACTTGCTTTTCCCATGCCGCATACTCGTTCAACTGCTGTTCCATGGCCGCCAGCGAGTTCTCCGCACCGGTGACTTTCATGTCGGCGAACAGCTTGCGGATGCCGGCGATATACGTCGGCACGTTTTCCAGCGACTGCTCCACCTGCAGGCGCACGGGGCCCGCCAGGCCAGGCTGGCCGATCTTTTCCGTGAAGCGCGCCCTGGCCTGCGCCGTGATCGGCGTGCTGCCCGGGAATTGCCCCACGTAGCGCCGCAGGCGTTCGAGCGCCTTGGCGCGGCGTGCGGCCGGACGCTGCTCCTGCAGCAGGCTTTGCATGCTGCCAAAGACCATTTGCGGCACATCGACCCACGGCAAGGTGTACTGGGCTTCCAGCTGCGCGCCCGTGATTTCCTGGTCGACGGCGCCGATCAGAATTTCCAGGTCCTGGCGTATGCGTTCGTCGCGTTCCAGTTCCAGCTTTTGCTGCAATTGCGCGCGCGCCTTTTGCATGGCCGCCACATGGCGCTCGGTGATGTTCGGCCCCAGGTCGGCAGCCAGGCCATCGTACTGGGACAGCCCCGTGTCGGAGGCGTCTTCGGGCGAAAACTGCGCCTGCGCCGCCAGCACGATGGCCGCGTTGCGGTTGCTGGCCTCGACCCAGGCCGATGAAGCGCCTGCAACTGCGGGAATGGCAGGAGCGGCGGCCATGGCGGGCATGGCAAATACGATGGAAAGTGCGGCTGCCAGCACGGGCTTGCACAATTGCGGAGTGACGGACATCGGGGGATTCCTTCCTGAGGTGAGCGATGAGCGATGAGCGAATCGGCGAGTATCGGCCAGCCTCGCATGCCTGTCAATTCAGGCCGTTCAGGGCCGGCAGGTTCCACGGCGTGACGATCTGGATGACGGACAATGGCGGCGCTTGCGACAGGACCGGCAGCGCGCCCTGCGCCCGCAGCACCTCTTGGCAGGCGCGGCGCATGTCCTGGCCCAGGTCATGGTGCAGCACGGCGTGGATGGCGCCCGACTTGAGCAGTGCCACGTTGTCCGCGTCCAGGTCGTGGCCGATGAAGACCTGGCAAGGCCGGTCCGCCTGCGCGAATGCCTGCACGATGGCGGCATTGCCGCCGCCTATCGAATACACGGCGGCGATGTCCGCATGCCCGGCCAGGGCTTGCCGCACCAGCGCGCCCGTGGCGCCGTCGATGCCGTGGCCTTCGCTCACTTCGACGATGGATAAATGGCGGTGCCGTTCGCGCAGCGCGCGGCGAAAGCCGATCTCGCGCTCTTCCTCGCCGTGAAAGCGGTTACTGCTCAGGGTGACCAGCACTTGCTGTTTCCTTGGCCGCTTGCCCGCCCCCAGCCACTGGCCGATCAGGCAGGCGGCAGTCTCACCCGCCGCGCGGTTATCCATGCCCACATAGCTGCGGCGCGCGGAAGCGGGCAAATCCGTCACCAGAGTCACCACGGGAATGCCGGCCGCCGCCAGCCGGTTCACCGCCTCGGCCACGGGCGGCAAGTCCGGCGCTTTCAGCAGCACGCCGTGGCTGCCGTTCTTGCGGATGCGTTCGAGCAGTTCAACGATGCCATCCACTTCCAGGGTTTCATGCAAATGAAAGCGCGAGCGCAGCACGGCCGGATGCAAGGACGGCAGCTCCGATTCGAGTGCGGCGCGCACGGCGTCCGTAAAACGGCGCGGCGCCACCATCAGCACGTCGAGCATGAATTTTCTGCCGGACAGCCCCACCTGCGTGCTTTGCCGCGCCAGCTCGTCGAGCGCCTGCATCACGCGGCGCACCGTATTGGCATGCACGCCGCCGCGCTGCTTGATCACGCGGTCGACGGTGGCCACGCTGACGCCGGCCTGCAGCGCCACGACCTTGACGGGAAACGGATGCGTCATGCCATGTCCATGGTAATTGATCGTTTATTGATGGTTTTTTGATGGATTTCCTGATGAAAAATGCGGATTTTCATCCCTATACTGATTCTACAACTTAAACAACGGAGACACCGCATGATCACCAAAGACGCCGCGCCGCCCGTGCCCTTCTGGCTGTCGCAGCAAGACTGCCAGCTCGATGACTTCATCCGCACCGTCAGCCAAGGCACGGCGCTGGCTGACTATCCCCACGCCGCCTCGGTCGATGCAAACATCCTCGTCTACGACTGTGACCAGGTGCGCGCGCTGGCCGCCAGTACGGCGTCGCTGCGCGCGCTGCAGGCAGAATGGGGCAAGGCGCTGATGGATGGCCCCGGCGTCATCGTGCTCCAGCGCGCCGTCGACGACATGGTTACCCTGGAACAGGTGAGCGGCGTGTTTCACGCACTGATCGCCGAACAGCACGCGAGCGGCCAGGCGGGCGGCGACCATTTCGCCAAACCGGGCGCGAATGACCGCATCTGGAATGCCCAGCAAAAACTGTGTCTGCGCGCGCCCGAGGCGTTCGCGCGCTATTACAGCAATCCCGTCTTCGCGTGGATCGCCGAGGCCTGGCTCGGTCCCGCCTACCAGATGACGGCGCAAGTGAACGTCGTAAACCCGGGCGGGGCGGCCCAGGCGCCGCACCGCGACTATCACCTGGGCTTCCAGAGCGCCGCCAGCTGCGCCGCCTATCCCGCGCCCGTGCACCAGATGTCGGCCCTCCTGACCTTGCAGGGCGCCGTCGCCCATTGCGACATGCCGCTGGTATCGGGCCCCACCCTGTACCTGCCCTATTCGCAGCGCTACCGGCCCGGCTTTCTCGCCTGGCAGCAGCAACCGTTCCGCGATTATTTTGCGCAGCATTGCGTGCAGCTGCCGCTGTCACAAGGCGACGCCGTCTTCTTCAACCCGGCCCTGTTTCATGCGGCGGGCCATAACCGCTCGCCCGACATCCGCCGCATGGCGAATTTGCTGCAAGTGTCGTCGCCATTCGGGCGCGCCATGGAAACGCTGGACCGCCGCGCCATGAGCGCAGCGCTGTATCCGGCGCTGCAGACCTTGCGCGCGCAGGGCGACTTGAATGACCTTGGTGCCAGCCATGCGATTGCCGCCTGCGCCGAAGGCTATGCCTTCCCCAGCAACCTTGACCGCGACCAGCCCATAACCGGCATGGCGCCGCCCACGCAGCAGCAGCTCATGCACGAAGCGCTGGCGCAAGACTGGCCCATAGCGCGCTTCCTCGACGCGCTCGACAGCCATGCCTGGCGCCAGCAAGCCTGACTTCCCTACCGCGACATTTTCGGAGACTCCGTATGCAAGACATCAACATCGGCCTGATCGGCGCCGGCTACATGGGCAAGGCCCACACCATCGCCTACAAAGCCGTGCGCAGCATTTTTCCCACGACCTTGAACCCCTTATGCGAATGCATCTGCACCAGCAGCGCGGAAGGCGCCGCCCGCAGCGCGCAGGAACTGGGCTGGAACCGCTCCACGGGCGACTGGCGCGCGCTGATCAATGATCCCGCCATCGACGCCATCATCGTCGCCACGCCGCCGGCCACGCACAAGGACATCGTGCTGGCCGCGCTGGCCCTGGGCAAACCCGTGTTTTGCGAAAAGCCGCTGGGCATGACGGCCGCCGAATCCCTGCTGCTGGCGCAGGCGGCCGACGCTGCGGGCGTGGCCAACATGGTGGGCTATAACTACATCCGCACGCCCGCCAGCCAGTTGGCGCGCCACATCATCGAATCGGGCGAAATCGGCGAAATCATCCACGTCGCCGCCGAACACGTGGAAGACTACCTGCACGACCCGCACGCTCCCGCCTCGTGGCGCACGCGGGAAGCGACGGCAACGCGCGCCGGCGCGCTGGCCGACGTCGGCTCGCACCTGCTCAACCTGGCCCTGCGCCTGGGCGGCCCCGTCGACTCGCTGGTGGCCGACATGAATACCGTGCACGCGCAGCGCCAAGGTCCGGCTGGCATGGAAGCGGTGGAGAATGACGACCAGGGGAATGTGATGCTGCGTTTTGCCAGCGGCGCGCTGGGCGCCCTGACCTTCAGCCGCGTGGCGGCCGGACGCAAGATGGGTTACACCTACCGCATCACGGGAACGAAAGGCGCACTCGCCTTCGACCAGGAAGAGCAGAATGCACTATGGCTGTACGACGCCGGCCGCCCGGCGCAGCGCCAGGGTTTCCAGCGCCTGCTGATGGGACCCGCCCACCCCGACTACCTGGCGTTCAGCCAGGGCGCCGGGCACGGCACCGGTTACAACGAGCAGATCGTCATCGAAGCGCGCGATTTTCTGCAGGCCATCGCCGGCGGCCAGCCGGTCTGGCCCACCTTCCGCGATGGCTACGAGGTGGACCGGCTGATAGCCGCGGCGCTGCGCTCCGTCAAAGAGCGCAGCTGGATTTCCCTGCGTTGACGACAGGGGTGGTTTAGTAGGCCAGGCCGTCACCGAACTTGTACAGCGGATGGGCCGTGTCATACGGCACGTCCGACTTCTGCACCTGCACTTCGGCCATCGACGATGGCAGTTCGAACGGCAGCTTGCCTTGCGGCTTGGCCTTGCCCGTCAGGACATCGAACAGCGCGCCGTCGCTCACGCCGAAGTTGGCGAGGATGGCGCTGGCCTTGTCCTGCACGTTGCCGAGGATGGCCGGGCGGTCCAGGTACACGGTGACCACCGTCTTCGGCGCATACTTCGCCGCGTTCTTGATCGCCTCGTAGTCGGCGTCGCCGTCGACATAGTTCAGGCGTCCTTCATGCTGCATGCTGCCGAAGATGTAGTTCGGGTGCAGGATTTCATACGGCGCGGCCACGCGCAGCAGGGCCACGTCCGCTTCCTGCGGCGTGGCGACCACGGTGTAGCCATACTGCTGCGCCACGGCCGCATCGATTCCGTACAGGTAGACTTTCTTGACGGTGGCCGCCAGCGGCAAGACCTTGTCCTTGTTTTCCAGCAGGACGAGCGAGCGGCGCTGGGCTTCAAGGCCTGCCTCGATGAAGTCCGCCTTGCCCACCGTGGTGGCCGCCTTGGCCGCATCGACAAACGGATGCTCGAACAGGCCCTGCTTGAATTTCTGGATCAGGATGCGCCGCGCCGACGCATTGATGCGCGCTTCCGTCAGCTGGCCGCGCTGCACGGCTTGCGTCAGGTATGGCGCTTCCGTCACGCCGCCAAACTGGTCCATCCCCGCCGTCACGGCTTTCACATAACGCTCGGCCTTGGTGGCGTCTTCCATGCCCCACGGCGTGCCGAAGCCCATGAAGGAAGGCGCGACGCCGGGCGCCGTGCCGTTGCGGCAGTTGGCGTCGCAGTCGGACGTGATGCCCCAGTCGGACAGGATCACGCCTTCGAAGCCGTATTTGCCGCGCAGCAGGTCCGTCAGCATGGTCTTGCTGAAGCCGGCCGCCACCTGTTCCAGGGTGATGCCGTCGATCGTGATATTGCCGTCCGGCAGAGCGTAGGTCGGCATGACGGATGCCGCCTTGGCCATGAAGGCGCCTTCGAACGGTTTGACGTGGTAGGCGAAGTTGTTGCCCGGGTAAGTCATGTAGCGGCCATAATAATTGTGGCCATCGTAGCCCTCTTTCGTGGCGCCGTAGCCGACCCAGTGCTTGACGACAGCCACCACGCTGCCGTCATGCAGGCCCGTGTTCCCATCCTGGAAGCCTTCGATATAGTGCTGCACCATGCGCTTGGCCAGGTCCGCGTCTTCGCCAAAGGTGCCGTTGATGCGCGACCAGCGCGGCTCGGTGGCCAGATCCGCCTGCGGCGACAGGGCCTGCGTGATACCGACGGCCAGGTATTCCTGGCGCGCGATGTCGCCGAAGCGGCGTACCAGCGCATCGTCGCCGATGGCGGCCAGGCCCAGGGTTTCCGGCCATTGCGAGAATCCCTTGGTGCCGGCGCTGGCGCCCACCGTGTACTGGAAATGGTGGCGCGGGTCCGTGCTGATGGACACGGGAATGCCATGGCGCGACGTCTCGCTCAGGGCTTGCACCTTGTTGTACTGCGCCGCCATATTGGCCGAGTCGCCCGCCATGCGCGTGATGAAGGTGTTGACATACTGCTTGACGATCAGGTCTTGCAGCGCCGTCAAGTCGTAGGCGCCGCCCTGGCCGATGCCGGTGGGGTCGGCCACGGTGGGCGCCGTGCCATGCATCATCAGGCCGGCTTTTTCATCAAGGCTCATGCGCGACAGCAGGTCGTCCGCGCGTGCCTCGGCCGACAGGCGCCAGTCTTCGTACGGGTCGATCTTGCCGTTGCGGTTCATATCCTTGAAGGCATAGCCGTCGGCCTGGACCAGATTGAAGGTGGTGGCGCCGAATACGGGCTGCTTGTATTCCTCGCTGACGGTGTCGTTGCCGCAAGCGGCCAAGGCAAGCGTGGCGACGCAGCCGGCGACCAGGCGGGCCATCGGTTTCAAAGTGCAATTCATCATTATCTCCAAGACTGTTTTTGTAGGTATCAAGGCGCGGCAGCAAGGCCGGCCAAAAACAATATAGCGTGAGAATGCGTGAGTTTCTTGACCGCGCAACACGTGCTTTATACCCGCGAGAACAATTTTTGGTTAGATGGCACAACAACCAACAATTTCCTACAAAGTGCTAATATTTATGAAAAATTACTACAACAAGCAGAATAAGCAGGAGACAACCTTGCACAAACCCGATACGCGCACGGTTTCGAACCGGATCGCGCAGCAATGCGCGCGCGCCATGCAGGCCGATGGCCACGACCCCGCCGAATTTTTTCAGCGCACGGGCATCACGCCGGCGCAGCTGGACGAGCCGGGCGGCCGCATCAACGCCGAGCGGCACCGCCGCATGACGGCCTACGCCCAGCAACTGCCGCAGCACCGCGGCCTGCTCGACCTCGACGTGACGCACTGGTTCGCGCATTACTCGGGCATCGCCCACGTCTGCTTCAACCGCCCCACCCTGCGCAGCGCGCTGCACGAGCTGCTGCACTTGCGGGGCCTGATCGGCGAATTCGATTTCATGCTGATGAGTGAAAATGGCACGCGCATCGAGATCGAATACCTGTCCGAATTCTGTTCGCTAGGGGGCGCCATGCAGGCGCTGGCCAATTTCCGCATGCTGTCACTGGTCGCGCGCGCCTACGACGATGGCGCGCCCACCGCCTTCCATGCCGGCTTCCAGGGCAAGGCGCCGTGGTTCGCGCCGGCCATTTCCGAGTGCTTCGGCGCCGCCGCCACCTTTGGCCAGGCGCGCAATACCCTGACGTTTGACGCACCGGCGCTGGACCGGCCCTTCGCCCAGTTCAACGCCATGCTGGCGCCGCACGCGCTGCGGCACGCGCAGGGGCAATTGCAGCAGTTGCAGGGCGCGCAGCTGTTTTCGGCCCGCGTGGAGCAAGCCATCATCGATCTGCTGGGCCGGCAAGGCGCAGGCGACGCCGACAGCGCCTCGCTGCTGCCGGCCCTGTGCGACGGCCTGGCGATGAACCGCTGGACCTTGCAACGTCAGTTGCAGCAGGAGCAGACCTCGTTCCGCGCCCTGGAACTGCGCGCCAAAAGCCGCGAATCGCGCCGTCTGCTGCGCGAAACGAGTCTGAGCGTGGTGGAAATCGGCGAACGCCTGGGATTTTCGTCGCAAAGCGCGTTCACCCGCTTTTTCAAGACCCAGTTCGAACTGCCGCCAGCGCGCTACCGGCACGACATGCAAAGTGCCAATACCGCCGTTTGAACCGAGCTAGTCGCCTGATGGCGCTTGAGCGGCGCTTTTGGCATCAAACACCAGCCGCGCCGTATCGATGGCGTCGCGGTGGCCATGGGCCCAGGCGCCCAGCGCGCTGATGGGGATCAATAGCGAGCGCCCCAGGTCCGTCAGGGCGTAGTCGACGCGCGGCGGCACGGTGGGAAATACGGTGCGCGTGACGAGTCCGTCGCGCTCCAGCCCGCGCAGGGTCAATGTCAGCATGCGCTGCGAGATGCCGCCGATCAGGCGGCGCATTTCGTTGAAGCGCTTGGTGCCATTGCCGAGCAATATCACCACCATCACGCTCCATTTATCGCCCACGCGCGTGAGGATATCCGTGATCGGGCGGCAGGAAGCGGCCACGCCCGCGTGGCCGCCCTCGTCGCGCATGCGCCGTTCCAGCTCCGCGCCTTGCGCGGCGGCGTCGCCCATAGTCACATCCGTGTGCCCCAGTGTGGAAAAAGTGCCTTCTTGTGCGTTCATTTGATAGTCACTATATTTAACTCGGTTACAAAAACATACCACCCGATCATACCACCCAAGAAGGCACACATGAACATCCTGCACATCGATTCGAGCATCCTCGGCGAGCATTCCCTCAGCCGCCAATTGTCCGCCGCCATCGTCGCCCGCCTGCAAGCGGCCGCGCCCGGCGCCACCGTCCAGTACCACGACCTGGCCGCGCAACCGTTGCCGCAATTTACGGCAGCCCCCAGCGCCGCCGATGGCGCAGCGCTGGCCGGCGCGCTGGAGCAAGTGCTGGCCGCCGACGTCATCGTCATCGGCGCGCCCATGTACAACTTCGCCATCCCCAGCCAGCTCAAATCGTGGCTCGATGCGCTCGCCGTGCCCGGCAAAACCTTCCAGTACGGCGCCAACGGCCCCGAAGGCTTGTTGGGCAGCAAGCGCGTGATCATCGCCTCGACGCGCGGCGGCTATTACGGCGCCGACACGCCGATGGCGGCACTGGAACACCAGGAAAGCCATCTGCGCGCCTTCCTCGGTTTCCTCGGCATCACGCAGATCGAGATCGTGCGCGCCGAAGGCGTCAAGGTCAGCGACGCAGCCAGAGAGCAAGCCTTGGCGGGGGCCTTCGAGCAGATCGGCGCGCTGCAAGCCGCGTAAGGAGTGCCGGCTGCGCCGCAAGCCGTCGCGGTGCAGCCGGCAAGGAAGCGCCAGATGCGCTAAGCTGCTGGCACCCCAACCACAAGGACTTCCATGACCCTGATCATCGTCGCCACCATCGATGCCCAAGCCCAACATATCGACCCCGTGCGCGCCGCCCTGGAAGCCGTCGTGGCACCGAGCCGCGCGGAAAGCGGCTGCCTGCGCTACGAACTGCACCTCGACAACAAGATACCCACGCGCTTCATCATGCTGGAGGAATGGACCGACAAGGCCGCTCACACGGCGCATGAAGCGACACCGCACTTCAAGACGCTGGTCGCTGCCGTGGGCGATAAGGTCGTCAACATCGATATCGCGGAATTGAGCAAGCTGAAGTAACAGCCAGCGCGCCGCGCAAGCGCGCGGCCATCTTGGCAAGTTGCCATCTATAATATGGCAACTTTTCTTTATGGCCATCATGACTCCATTTTCCAAGATACAAGGCGCCGTAGCGGCAGCCGCCCTGACACTTTGCGCTTGCGCCTCGGCGCAAACTGCCCTTCCCCTGACCAAGCTGGTGGGCGAATACAATCTTGCCTCGTCGGCAACCGTGCCGGCCAGCACCTGGGGTTACTCCAAAGGACGCATTTCGGTCAAGCAACTCGACGAGCGGCACCTGCTGATCGCCCTGTCCTGCGAGTGGAAACGCGAGCCGAAGGCAGTCTGCGGCGATTATTTCTATGCCCAGCAGCGCGACGACGGCCTGTATCTGCAGGACATGAATACCTTCGCCATGCGCGTGTACTTCGATCCCGCCTCACGCAAGCTCACCATCATCTCGCGCGGCGCCGACGCCAAACAGAGCGTGCGGCACGACGTATTCGCCGCCACGACGGCGCCGCTCACGGATCCCGCTTTGGTACGCCGCATGAAGCGCGAACTGTCGAATGCCGACAGCAAGGAAAACCGGCGCGTGTTCGGGCCCTACACCAAGTGGGACTACCAGGAAAACCGCATCGAGTTCCAGCGCCAGGACTTGACGGCACCATGATGCCGCGCCTGATCCAGCCCCTGCGGCGCCAGCTGCTGCGCCTCGCCGGTGTCCTGCTGTGTTCGCCCGTGCTCGTGCGCGCGGCAGACAAGGACCTGCCCAGCGCGGTGCATCAGCGCATCCTGGCCACCCTCGACGCTCCGCTGCCGAAAATACTCAATGTGCAGCATCTGGCGCTGATACGGCGCTTCAACATCGGCTGGTCGCCCGTGGAAAGCGGCGCGCCCATGCTCAATCCGGCCTACCCGCTGGGCAAGGGCGACACCCTGCAACTGGCCATGCAGGCCATCGCCAGCAAGGATGCGGCGCTGGCCGCGCAGCGCCTGATGGAAGCGGCGCTGCTGCTGCCCCACTTCGTGCAGATGGCCGACCTGAAGCCAGGCAGCTATGCCAACAGCAAGGCGCCGTTTACTTTGACCGCCCGGCATCTGACACTGCTGCGGCAACAGTCGTGGATGTCGCTGGAAATGCTGGGCATGGCGGCGGAAGACTACCTGGCCGAAGGCTATTGGCCCACCCCGTCCGTGGACGGCAAGCGGCCGTATGGCGACTTCACGAATTACCCGGTGGAAATGGCGCAGGTACTGGGCCTGCCAGTGCGCAAGGAAGCGAACGGCAACCTGGCCATCACACCCGCGCTGCGAGCGGAACTGAAAACGCTGCACCAGCAGACCATGGCGGCGCTGCAAGTGTTCGTGCGGGAAGCGGGCTTGCGGCGCAATACGGTCTGACACGCAGGCAGCCTGGACGGGCGCAATGGAACTACCCTTTTTCAATTCCGATCATTTTTGGCGGCGACGGGTCTTTTCTGCGCTCGCATACCAATACGCGCAATGCGACAGATAGCGGCACGCCATTTGTGTGCAAATATTTGGCTGCCACGGCGGTGCCAAGCATTTCCTGGAAAATAATCGCCACATCTATTTTTTGTGCCATCAATGCATCGATCCGCCTGGGATGATCAAGCGCCACCTGCGCGAGGTCACCGATGTAATTTTTATTTACCATGTAAATTCATGTCAAGTATGGGACAAGCACCGTATGCTCCCGCTTCAGCCTGCCGCAATTCGACAGACCGCCTTGATTGATCCTTTTCCAGTACCAAGTATTTTTTATTTCTTCAAGCAGACATCACTCACTGAACCACTGCTGACCCCATATCCTAGCAGTAAGAATATATTCTAAAATCAATACACAAAAAACATTGACTTATATCAACTCAGATAATGCAGCAGGCATGGAATTGTAAAAATATAAAATCAATATTCCATTGGGAAATAATTTACCAACCACAAGAAACATTAATTTCCATCTGGAATTTATTTTATTTAGAATAATATAAATTTCCCAGTGAAATTTTTAACAGACGAGCGATTCCTTCGTGCGCTAGAGAAAATTTTTATATAGTAATATTTAAAAGATATTCAAAGCATTTTGGGTGAGCATTCCGGATGGTGAAAAAAAGAAACACTTCATACGTCATCGAGTTTACGCAGCGAACGACGCGGGTATTAAGGTCGCTCAATGTTGAGTCTGGACGGATGAAGATTGATATCAAAGACACGGCGATGCCGTTCGACACGCGTATAGTCGATGCCTGGGTCAGCATCGAAGACGGCATCCTGTGGCTGGAGCATGAAACGGGAGAGGACTATACGGTGAAGATCAGGCTTGCAACAGTGCTACGCTGGTCACGTGAGCCCAAATGGTAAGCAGACTGCCGGCCCCACGCGGCACTTTTCCAGTTGGACTGCCACCGCGCGGGAAGCGGGCTTGAGGCGCAATGCCTTGCCATAAGCAGGGTATTACAAGACATCGAGGTTTGCCAGCATCTTGCGCGCCTGTTCCTTGAAATCGGCGATTGCCGCCTCGTCCATCTTCTCCAGCTGGCGATACGCCATGCCAATGCGGGGATTGCGTTCCAATGTGTCCGCGTTGCGATGGAAAAAATCCCAGTACAGGGCATTGAAGGGACAGGCGCGCTCGCCGATGCGCGCCTTTTTATCGTAATGGCAGCCCTTGCAATAATCGCCCATGCGGTCGATATACGCGGCGCTGGAGACATACGGCTTGGTGGCCAGCAGCCCGCCATCGGCGAACTGGCTCATGCCAACGGTGTTGGGCAGTTCCACCCACTCGAAGGCATCGATATAAATGCCCAGGTACCAGCCATGCACCCGGGCAGGATCGAGACCGGCCAGCAGTGCGAAATTGCCGATCACCATCAGGCGCTGGATGTGATGCGCATGCGCCTGTTCCAGCGACTGGGTGATCGCCTGCGACAGGCAATGCATCTTCGTCTTGCCATCCCAAAACCATGCCGGCAGCGGGCGCGCATGGCCAAAGAAATTCTTCTCGGCATACCCAGGCATATGGGCCCAATACACGCCGCGCACATATTCGCGCCATCCCAGTATCTGGCGTATAAAACCCTCGACCGCGGCCAGCGACGCATGGCCCGCCTGATAAGCCGCTTGCGCCCTGGCGACGACTTCGCGCGGGTTGAGCATTTTCACGTTCAGCGCGAACGACAGCAGGGAATGAAACAAGCGCCAGGCCTTGACGCTCATCGCATCCTGGAAGTCGCCAAAATGCGGCAAGGCCCGCTCGATGAAGGCATCGAGCTGCTGCAGCGCTTCATCCCGGTTCAGCGCCCACGCCAGCCGGTCGGCATGCGGCGCACCGAAGTTCTTCACGCCTGCGGCGACGATGCTTTGCCATAGCAAAGAATGGTCATGCACGGTGCGCGGATCCTGCGGCTCGGCGGGCGTGCCGCGCCAGGGCTTGCGGTTATCGTGATCGAAGTTCCACTGGCCGCCGACGGGCTTTTTCGCGTCTTCCATCAGCACCTGATGCGTGCTGCGCATCTGGCGGTAGAAAAACTCCATCAGCCACTGCTTGCGTCCGGCGAAAATATCGGCAGCTTCGTGGCGGGCCGTGTAGAAATGGTCGCTGTCGACCATCAGCCATGGTATGCGCGAACGGCGCCCGGCCTGGTACAGCTGCTGGTCGAGGCGCCACTCGTCGGGCGCCTGGTATTCGAAGGCGGCGGCGTCATAGTGGCGTATCAGCGCTTCGATATTCTCCGGTATCGACAGCGTGCTTGCCACGTCGTCGATGGCGATGTAATGCACGGTGTGGCCGAGCTGGCGCAACTGGCGCGCCAGCTCGCGCATGGCAGCGAAGATCGCCAGGATTTTCTGCGCATGGTGCAGCACATAATCGGTTTCTTGCCGCACCTCCATCAAGACATAGATGGTGGCGCCATCGACCTCGGTGAACCAGCGATGCCGTGCATTGAGCTGGTCACCGAGTATCAGGCGCAGCGTGGGCTTCGGTGAGGTCATGATTATTCTTTGCAATGGTTGAAATCGCCATGGCGGCGCTTATCCTTGCGGCACCGGCTGCGCCGCAGGAGCAGGCGCAGGCGCCGCCTCCTGCACCGCCTTGCCATGCGACTCCTGCCCGCCCTCGCCTTCGGGCGGCATGGCCAGCGGCGCTGGCGGTGCGCCTTCTTGCAGCAAATCTCCCGGCTCTTCCACCGGTTCATCCTCGGGCTCGTCGACCGGCTCCACATGGCGCAGCGGCGGCGGTGGCTTGCCGCCAGGGAAGATGGCGTCGCGCGACAGTTTTCCCGTGTCGAGCGCCGTCTTGAAGAAGTCGCCCACCACCAGCACGGCGTTGTGGCCGCCCTGGCCCCAGTAATTGCTGCGCATGGTGACGCGCGCGTCATTGAAGCCGACCCAGGCGCCGCCCACCAGTTCCGGATGCATCAGGATAAACCAGCCGTCCGCATTGTTTTGCGTGGTGCCGCTCTTGCCGGCCACGTCGGAACGGATGCCGAAGCGGCTGCGGATGGCCGTGCCCGTGCCGCGGTCGATCACGCCGCGCATCATGTCCGTCAGGGTGGCGGCCGATGCTTCCTGCATGGCACGCTTGGGCTTGTCTTCGCCGAAGCGGGCGATGACCTTGCCTTCGCGGTCGGTAATGTGCGTGACGACAAACGGCAGGCGCGCTTCGCCCTGGGCCGCGATGCTGGCGTAGGCGTTGACCATTTCCAGCAAGGTGACCGGACTGGTGCCCAGCGCCAGCGACGGCACTTTTTCCAGCTTGCTGTCGCGAATGCCCAGCGCGCGCGCCAGCTTGATGATCGGCGGCAAGCCGACGTCCTGCATCACTTGCGCCGTGATGGTGTTTTTCGAATACACGAGGCCGTCGCGCATGGTCATGTCGCGCCCCGTCGTGCCGCTCATGTCCGTCGGGCGCCATTTGGTGCCGTCGGCCGCATTGATATCCATCACTTCATCGCGGTAGACGTGCTCGGGGCTCAAACCCTTTTCCAGCGCCGCGCCATACACGATGGGCTTGAAGGTCGAGCCGGGCTGGCGCGCCGCCTGCGACACATGGTCGAACTGTTCGCGCGCAAAGTCGCGACTGCCCACCCAGGCGCGCACGGCGCCCGTGGCCGGGTCCATGGCCGTAAAGCCCGCTTCCAGGCGCGTCTTCGACTTGCGCAGGGCCGCCATGAAGGCGCGGTCGCCCTTCAGTTGCGCCAGCGCCGCCTCGGGCGTGCCGCCGGCCGCCGTCAGCTTGCGGTAGTCAGCCGACTCGCGCACGAAGCTGTCGAGCAAGCCAGGATGCGATTTCCAGAAATAATCGAAGGGCACGCTGCCGCCCTGCATGCCCGCGTACATGCCCGTCGAGGTGGACGACGGCACGCCGGCGCGGCTCCATTCCACGTCGGCAATCGCCTGCAAGGCATTCGCCTGGCGCTCGACGGCGCGCTCGGCCGCCTGCTGCAAATCGTGGTCGAGCGTGGTGTGCACAATCAAGCCGTCGCGCTCCAGGTTGTAGTCGTTTTCGTCGGCCCAGTCGATCAGCCACTTGCGCACATAGGCCGTGAAATGGCTGTCCGATTGTGCCCGCTCGCTCTGGCGCTCGAAATGCAGGCGCAGCGGACGCTTGATCAACTGTTTATAGCGTGCCTCGTCGATGACGTCGTGCTTGCGCATTTGCCCCAGCACCACGTTGCGGCGCTGCAGGGAACGTTCAGGGTTGCCGACGGGATTGTAGTAATTCGTGCCCTTGAGCATGCCGACCAGGGTGGCGCTTTCCAGGATGTCGAGGCGCGAGGCGGGCTTGTCGAAGTAGGTGCGGGCCGCCATTTCGATGCCGTAAGTGTTGTACAGGAAGGGTACCGTATTCAGGTAGGCTTCCAGAATTTCCGTCTTGCTGTAGGTGGCCTCGATTTTCAGGGCCGTGATCAGCTCCTTCAGCTTGCGGTTCAGGTTGCGCGAACGGCCGATTTCCTCGGGGAACATATTGCGCGCCAGTTGCTGCGTGATGGTGGAACCGCCCTGGGGGTTGCCGCTTGCGGTGTGCAAGACGGCGCCCGCCGTGCGCGTAAAATCGATGCCGTGGTGGTCATAGAAGCGGTGGTCTTCCGTCGAGATCAAGGCGCTGATCACGTTCGGCGAAATCTGCTTCAAGGTGACCCGTTCCTGCAAGCCCTGGTCGAAGCGGGCCAGCTCCTCGCCGCCGGCGCTGACCATGGTGCTCGGCGCGGCCGCGCGCGCCTGGCGCAAGTCGTGGATGCTCGGTGTCAGGGGAATCAGCAGCAGCATGTACAAGGTCAGCAGCGCCAGCACGGCCAGGAAAGACCATAATCCCAGCACCAGCGCGCGCCGCACGGGCGGCAAGGTCATCAGGTGCGCGTGGCCGCGCCGGTACAGCGCCACCGCCCTCACCCACGCCGCACCGGCCACGCGCCATGCCTGCGCGCGCGCCCATGTGTATGCCTGCCTTGCTTTTTCCTGAAACTGCTCCATGCCTGATGCCATGCTTGTAACCTTGTCTGATGCCGGAAAATCCGTTTCAGCAAGTATATAGGGCGGGCTTGTGTCGAGTGAAAAAACTTCGCATTGGTGCCATATTCCCAAATAAGATCATCGGCAATTTTTACAAAATATAAACAGCAAAACCAATAAAACCTCCTTACCAATCAAGCACCTATAGAATTATCTCTTCAAAAAAGAAAGTAATTTTATAGCCTTAAAAGCTCCAACCTTAAATTTAAATACATTTCATATCACAAACTCGAAATAATTACAACAATAAAAATGAGTCAAAAATGGACGCTAGAATTAATTGCTGCCACCACATTTATGGTGTATTATTTTTGAAAATTTTTTAGGAAACCAATATGAAATGGCAGCCCGCATTATTTTTCTTAATCCCAATCCTGAACATAATATTAAATACCCTTGCTTCCAAGACAGCAAAAGAATCGGAGGACTTTATCTCAGCAATGACCTCGCCATCTTTTTTCCTCACAATTTTAATTGGAACGTCATCTGTAATCTGCATGATTACGCTATACAGAAGTGGCATTCCGCTACCAAAAGGTATCTTACTAATGGGGGCAATGTCCATTCTCATCGGATCGTTGTGGGGTATTTGGCATTCAAAGGTAAATTTTACGACCGTAGAGTGGCTTTTATATGCATCAATTCTTATTTTTATGGCAATGAGATTTGTTGAATTTCTGAAAACTGAAAAATAATTAAAGTAAATAAAAATAATTTTGCCACTTATATTAAAGGTAAAAACTTGAAAATTATAACTTTATACAATCATAAAGGTGGCGTATCAAAAACAACCACAACCTTTAACCTCGCAACTTATTTAGCAAATAGCGGGAAAAAAGTACTTATGGTTGATGCCGATCCTCAATGCAATTTAACTGGCATCGCTCTTGCCTCAACTATCCAAAAATTAGATGCAGAAGCAGCAATAGCAGCAAAAAGTAAAATAATCAAAGATGTAGCAGAGTTGCCTGGCACAAGTTTATTAGATGCTTTAAATCAACGCATTAGAGGTGATGCGGCATTTATTGATTTGGCAAAAATAAAAGTTACACAAGTTGAAAATAATTTATACCTCCTACGTGGCTCAGTAGATTTAAGCACAATTGAAGATGATCTAGCCGAGGCACACGTTCAACGATTAAGCATGCGAACTAATTTGATGCGTACATATGTATCAGTTGGAGATTTTTTAATTCGTCTAGGAGCAAAAGAAAAGTATGATTATATTTTTATTGATGTCGGACCAAGCTCTGGCGCGTTAACAAGGGCATTCTTTTTAGTATGCGATGCATTTTTCCTCCCAGTTGCACCAGATAGATTTAACGTTCAAGCAATAGATACATTGTCAAAAATTGTGGACCGTTGGATGCGGGAGCATGCATTCATTGTTGATCAATACTTAGAACTTGGGCTTCCTATCCGACCTGGAAAACCTGCCTTTTTAGGTGGCATAATACAAGCCTTTAAACTATATAAAGGCGAACCAAAGCCAGGATATAAATTATGGATGGATCGTTTACCAAAAGAAATCGTCGCATCACTAAAACCAGTATTTTCAAAAATCAGTACGGAAAAAAAATATTATTTGCCAACCATCAACAAACCAATAGCGATTGAGATTCCAGATTTCAATCAATTAGCCCCACTCATGCAAGATGTAGGGAAGGCAGTCTTCAACATACAAAGAGAAGATACTGCGCGCATATCCGAAAGCGGAATTCCTTGGTCAGGAAATAACTGGACAAAAGCGCAAGCGCGTATGAGCGATTATAAAAGTCGGTTTGAGAAATTGGCAAAAATACTGAACTCATTTTCATGAGGATTAAATGACAGCAGAATTCAAACAACATTTTGTTGCATTTCTTGATATTTTAGGATTCAAGCAAATGGTAGCCCACGACATTTCTCATGATAGTGTCGATTATCTAATGAAGCTATACAAATGTCATCAAGGAGCCGCAAATATATTTCATGATGATCCGACCTGCACGATCACTCAATTTTCAGATTCAATAGTAATTTCAAAACCATATGATGCAAAAGGCTTTACTGGATTTGCAACTCATGTCGCCGAGTATCAACGCCTTTTATTAGACGAGGAATTATTATGCAGAGGTGGTATTGCGGTCAATAAGCATTTCTCCATAAACTCTTTTACTTTCAGTGCGGGGTTAATTGCGGCGTATGATGTAGAAAGTACTACCGCAAGATATCCCCGAGTAGTTATTTCCACAGAAGTCATTGCGTTAGTCTATCCTGATGGCATTGGAAATCCAAACTTTTTAATTAAAGAGGACGATGGCTTATGGTTTATAGACTACATTGGCATTACCTCCAAAATTCGCCCAAAAAAACTAAAATCATCAGTTGAAAATATTGTTTCAGAGTTGGAGCACAGCAACTCATCATCAGTAAGAGAAAAAGGATTATGGCTTGCCTCTTATGCCGATGCAACTTTAAAAACCACATTAAAAAAACCAAAATTTAGTGGCGCAAAAATTAAATAAGAATGAAAATTGAGGCAAAAACATTGAGAAATAATTTCAATAAAAATTGCAAATAAAATATTATCAACCATGCACAATCTAAAAAATAAAACCATCAATTATTTTATGCCCCCCGATATTTTATATTTGTCGATTTTTTATTTCAAACATATTCATTTACAATAAATTTTTCAGAGGAAAAATGGAATTAATTCAGTGGACACTATTCATAGATATGCTAGGTTATCGGGACATAAATGGCTCGATTGAATCAGATAAAGTTGCGATGGATTTTATTTCTTTCATGGATGCCAACAAAAAAATTCTAGATTTAGCTGACAATAAAGAGACAAAAGAAAAATATGCAAAAAATGAACACTTCAATCTTTACAAATATTATGAAATTAGTAGCTGCCTTGTTTCCGATTCAATAATAATAACTTATAAGCCTAAGCAAGTTGAAGACCTGAAAAACATAGACTTAATGTACATGCATTCCGCCAATGCACTTTTTATAATAACCATAAGACTTCAAGCACTAATATTTCATTGCTTCTCTGAAAGAGGAATTTTTCTCCGTGGTGGAATTTCGAATAAATATTGCCTCATAAAAGATAACTTTGCAGTAGGAACAGGATTAATTGAAGCCTACGCCGCAGAAAGTAAAATTGCAATTCATCCCCGAGTAGTATTACACCCGGAAATTGAAAAAGACAAGGTGCTAATGTCAAAAATAAAAATCTTAGCTGAATTTATGTACAATGGGCGACCAATAATTCAAAAAGACAGTTTGGATGAGCTTTTATTTCTTGATTATATTGGCTATGCAATTTCTTCAATTGACGTGAACATACCTATGATTGCAGAATCCGCAAAAAGAGATCCATTAAACTACTTAAGTCATGTCAGTTCCGTGGATATATATATTAAGAAGCACTACGAAGCAATACAAAAAAAACTAACCGAACTAAAACATAGCATAGAAAAAGAGAAGGATAATAAATCAAGTGGGACGCAACTAACCAAGGTTTTAGATAAATTTCTCTGGCTGGCCGAATATCATAATAAATCAATATCCAATTCAAACAATTTAAAAAAATATCATATACAAACTAAATAATTTATTTATTAATGCATTTCAAGTTTAAATTTCTATGCGACTTCTTGAAAATCGAAAAAAATCAGGATGCTATTGTCGCCGGTCTGAAATGCACGTAGGTATTCTATGGTATAACGAAAATTCTAGTGTCTAAATTTCGGTAATATGCTGTTTGAGCATTAGAGCAATCCATCTCTCAGAGCGGTCTTTCCTTTTTTACGGCTAAGATAAGAGCTGAAGATCGCATCCTGATCGTCACTTTCGCTGGTCATGGGCCACAGTTCGAGCTGGACGTGCGTGCCGGCGGCCATCTGCGCGCCGCCAAACTCGTCCATCACGTGCAGGCGCTGGCCATCCACCTCGATGATGGCTTCCAGGTAGTCGCCATCGGTGGCGATGAAGGTGGCGGCAACGATGCTGGCCGTCACTTCTGCGCCTGCTCCAGCATGGCCGGCAATTCCTTCAACATGGCGTCGCGCGTGCGCAAGCCTGCGGACTGCTGGCCTTTCTGCTCGTCCTGCACCAGGCGCGCAAAGACGATGCTGCGCTCGCCCTTGCTGGCCCAGCCCACGAACCAGCCGTAACCATGCGCTTCGTCAAAGCTGCCGTCGGCCTTGCGCGGGAAGGCCGCGCCCGTCTTGCCATGGACTTGCCAGCCGCCCACGTCCGCCAGGCGGGTCAGGCGCTGCGTTGCTTCCATCGCCTGTTTCGTCACGGGCAGCTGGTAATTGACCAGCTTGCGCAAAAAGCCCAGCTGTTCCAGCGGAGAGATTTTCAGCGAAGAACTGATCCAAGAACGCTCCAGGCTGTTGTCCTTGCCCGGATCGCCCGAGACATCCGCATTGCCATAGCGCAAAGCCTTCGCGTATTTCTGGAAGCGCTCGGCGCCCAGCGCCTGCGTGATCTGCTGCGAATACCAGACGACGGAATACTGCATCCAGCGCGACGGGTCCGTATCCTGGCGCCAGGCTTCGCCGCCCCAGTCCACGTAGCCCTGGCGGTACGGCAGGGCCGGCTTGTGCTCGTCCTTGAGGAAGCCGGCGTCATAGCCCATCAGGCTGAGCGCGATCTTGAACGTGGATGCGGGGGTGACTCTGTCGAGGCAATTGCCCTCTTGCAGCAAGACGGCGCCCGTTTTGGCATCGGCCATGGCGGTGCAGATGGTGGCGGCCCGGGCCTGCGAAGCGGCCAGGGTGGCGGCCGTCAGGCCGAGGATAAACTGGAACAATGCGCGATATTTCATGGGCCTCCGGGGTTGGGGGAGAAGGACAAAGCGAAATTGTACCGGGCAGCACGGCGCGATGCCAGCGCTGATAACATTGCCTTGACCTTAGTGACCGCCCGGCTGGCGTTCCCGCTTCAGCCGCTCCTCTTCCAGCTCATCCATGCCCAGCTTTTCCTCGTCGATCAGCGCATGCTCGCGCCGTTCGCGTTCCAGCTCCGCCTCCAGGCTGTCATCATTGACTTCCCGCTCGATTTTCTCCGGCATGCTGTCCTCCTCCACAGTGGTTGACTAGTAATCTCCGGCAAGCTTGCCCGCCTGCGCCACGGCGTCGTGCGGATGCAGGCTTTCCATATGCCGTACGGTAACACGCGCCTGCGGATGGCGTGGCGCCAGCACCGCCTGCACGCGGCGGGCCGCGTCTTCCACATACATCAGGTTAGCACCATTCAGGCGCGCGAACGCCTGTTCGTCCGCCCGTTTCACGGCCGTCTGCAGCGGCGTCGCCAGCGCCGCCTCCACCAGGTCGATCAGGGGGAACAGCTCCAGCTCCGCCTGCTCCGTCAATGACACGGTGACCGTCGCCGTGCTGCGCTGGCTGTGCGGCGTGGCCAGGCTCGCGTGTTCCTGCAGCCAGCCGCGCGCGGCCGCGCCGTCGATGCCGCCCGCGCCGAACCGCGCCGCGAAGGCGTCGGCCAGCAGTTGCCGCGACAGCGCCGCCGAACATGGGCAAGTCGACGAGTAGCCGATCTCCACCGTCAGGGACAGCGCAAAGCCCTGCGAAGTAACACTGGCCTGCAGGCGCACGGGATACGATTTCCAGCCCGACAAGCCCGCCGTCAGCAGCGCCGGCTGGCGCCGCAGCAAGGGAAACGCCAGCGCCAGGCGCGCCTGCGTGCTGCCGCAATCGGCGTGGCTGTCCACCATGCGCCGCAGCACGGCGGCCAGCGCGCCCGCATCGAGCGGCTGCGCGGCGGCAAACGCATCGAGCAGCAGATACAAACGTGACATGTGGATGCCCTTGACGCGCGGGTCGGGCAAATCGACTTGCACGTCGGCCCAGGCATGCACTTGCTGCGCCTGCCCGCCCTCTTCCAGCCACAGGGGCAAGGCGATGCCCTGCATGCCGACCCACTCGAGCGGCAGGGGGCTGCCCAGATGGGGGCCGGCCGCCACGTCAGGCAGGGGCGAGGAAATCGAATCGCGCTTCATGGGATGACTCCATATGCAAACAAGTTGCATATCATGGCGAAAAATCCCCGCATTTGCAAGTATCTTGCATTAATGCGCGTATTGACAGCTCAGCTGGCCTTGCGAAACGTCAGATTGATGCGCTGTGCGCCCAGTACGGCATGTTCGCCTTCCTTCAGGGGCGCCACGCCGTGGAAGCGCAGGCGGTCGGCGCCGCCCCACACCACCACGTCGCCATGCAGCAGGCCGATGCGCGCCGCCTTGTCGGCCCGCTCGGCGCCGCCGAACAGGAAGGTGGCGGGCAGCCCCAGCGAGACGGAGACGATGGGCGCGGTGAAATCGCATTCATCGCGGTCCTGGTGCAGGGCCATGCGCGCGCCGGGCGCGTAACGGTTGAGCAGGCAGGCGTCGGGAACAAAGCCCGGATAGCCGGCCGCCTGCGCCGCCGCCTGCGCCAGGCGCAGGAACACGGGCGGCATGGGCGGCCATGGAAGACCGCTGTCCGGATCGCGCCGCGCATAGCGGTAGCCGCGTCCATCCGTGACCCAGCCCAGTGGGCCGCAATTGCTCATGGCAACCGACATGCGCAAGCCGCCCGGCGTGGCCATATGGCGCAGGGGCGCGGCCAGCACGATGGCGTCCAGGGCCGGCAGCAGCTCGTCCAGGTAAGGCAGCGCGAAAGCGCGCAGCAGGACGGACGCGCACGAGCCCGGCACCAGCGGCACGGGGCCGGCCGGGACTTGCTCTTCATCGGCGAACAGGGACAGGTTCATGCCGCCTATTTTAGCCGCGCCATGGAAAAAGCGCGCGCGGCCGCCCCATGGTGCGCTACAGTAGCGCTTCCAGCCACTACCCGACTCCCTGACGATGGATCATTACGCCGATTTGCTGCAAACCCTGGCGCAGCAGGAAGAATCCCTGCAATTCGAACGCTTCGACAACGACGCCGCGCTGGCCGTGGGCCTGTGGATCGTCGAAGAAGTGCGCAAGCGGGGCAAGGCCGTCACCGTCAACATCACGCGCAACGGTCAAGTCCTGTTCCACCACGCCATGACGGGCGCCACGGCGGACCAGGCGGACTGGATACGCCGCAAGAACAATACGGTGCAACGCTTTTGCCGCAGCTCCTATTACATGGGCATCTCGTATAAAAGCCGCGGCAGCACCTTCGAAGACGTGAAATACCTCGATGACATCGAATACGCGGGCCACGGCGGCGCCTTTCCCCTGCTGATACGCGGCGTGGGACTGGTCGGCACGGTCACCGTTTCCGGCCTGGCGCAGGCGGACGACCACGCGCTGGTGGTGGCCGCGCTGCAGGCGCAGCTGGACGCGCACTGACGCCTCGCAGGCGCCATCCGCGCCGGCTACCGGGACAGGCTCTAAATGCGCTGGCCGCCGTCGATGGGAATTTCCGCGCCCGTGATGTACGAGGCGCGCTCGCTGCACAGGAACTCCACCAAATCGGCCACTTCGGCCGTCGTGCCCAGGCGGCGCAGGGGAATTTGCGTGTCGACGATGTGCGAGGTGCCGGGCGACAGAATCGCCGTGTCGATCTCGCCCGGCGCAATCGCGTTGACGCGCACGTTCAGCGGCGCCATGTCGTTGGCCATTTCGCGCGTCAGCGACGCCAGCGCCGCCTTCGAGCTGGCGTAGGCGGAACCGGCAAACGGGTGCACGCGGTAGCCGGCGATCGAGCACAGGTTCACGACGGCGCCGTGCGCATTCGACAATTCCTGCGCGAAGCCGCGCGTCAGCGCCAGCGGCGCGAAGAAATTCGTGTTGTACATTTCCTGCCAGGTCTGCATGTCGGTGGTCAGCGAATTGACGCGCGAGCCGCCCGGTCCTTTCGGCGACACGCCCGCATTGTTGACCAGGGCGTGCAGTTTCGAGTCGCCCAGCATGGGGCGCAGCGTCTCGACCATCTGTCCGATCTGGCTCAGGTCCGACAAGTCCATGCACACATGCGTGTTGTGCTCCTGGCTGCGTGGGCAACCGCCGGGAATCGGGCTGCGCGAGACGGTGATGACCCGCCAGCCCAGGCTGCGGAAGCGTTCCGCGACGGCGTGGCCGATGCCGCGGCTGGCGCCCGTGACGATGGCGGTTTTCTGTTCACTCATGTTCCTGTTCTTCCTTATCCTGTTCTTGTCCGGTTGTGCCGGCGTGGATGCGCTCCTGGCGCATGACATAGGCCAGCATCTGCGTGCCGCCGTCGAGAATGTCCTGTTCGATGGCGCGCCGCGCGGCCGCGCCGTCGCGCTGGCGCAGCGCGCTGATGATGGCGTGGTGGTGGCCCACCCGCATGTCGGGCGAAAAGCTGGCGTAGCCGGCGGCGATCAGGGGTGCCGTCTGCATCCACAGGTGGTCGACGAAGCGTTTCAAGGTCGGCATGCCGGCCGCCTGCGCCAGGCCCAGGTGAAACGCCTGGTTGCATTGCAGGGCCGCGGCCAGGTCGTGGCGCGCGATGGCCTCTTCATTCGCCTGCAGCAGGCGCTCCAGGTCGGCCAGGGTAGCGGCGTCGGTGCGCTGCGCCGCTTCGAACGCGCCCAGGCCTTCCAGTTCCAGGCGCAGCGCGCGGATTTCCAGGTAGCGCGCCACGCTCAGCACGGGCACGCGGAAGTCACGGGGCGAGCGCAGCACCAGCGCCTCTTCCTGCACCAGCTGCAGCATGGCGTCGCGCACGGGCGTGACGCTCGTGCCCAGCTGCAGCGCCAGCTCACGGATGCGCAGCCGGTCATTCGGCTGGAAGCGCCCGGCCGCCAGCGCTTCGCGCAGCATGGCGTACACGGACTTGCCCAGATTGACGTGCACCAGACTGTCCAGTTGATGGTTCATGCGTGTGTTTGATCGTTGAAAAATTATGATGCATCATACATCAATGTGAAAAAACAGTGTTTTTCCCTGCGTGCGCCGAAGACAGCATGCGCCGCCAGACCGTACAATCAGCCGCCACCGTCTCGAAAGGAATGCACTTGAACTGGGATTATCCGCACGCCCATACCCTGCCCGTCACGCCCGAAGCGGGCGACATCGACGGCTTGCAGCACACCAACAACGCCGTCTACGTGCGCTGGTGCGAGCATATCGCCTGGCACCATTCGGCCACCCTGGGGCTGGACCTCGACGATTACCGGCGCCTGGACCGCGCCATGGCGATACGCCGCGGCGAATACGACTACCTGCTGCCGACGCGGGCCGGCGAAGCGCTGACCCTGGCCACCTGGCTGTGCGCCAGCGATGGCCGCTCCAGCATGGAACGGCGCTTCCAGCTGATCCGCGACAGCGACGGCGCCACCGTCGTGCGTGGACGCTGGGACTTGATCTGCATCGAATTGAGCAGCGGGCGCGCGCGCCGCCTGCCGCCCGAGTTCCTGGCCGTGTACGAACCAGCCATCGTCGCGGCGGGCACGTAAAAGCGGACGCCTGGGCCGCCGTTTTGCGCGCCGTTCGGCGAAGATGCGGGGCTTTTCTTGCGTCTCCGCAGTGCAACATGCATTTCGCTCCTGATTTGCCCGTGCATGCTTTAGAATCAGCGACCTCAGCCCCGTAAAAACAGGATAAAACATATGACGGCAGTCGGGAATACCGAACCACAAGAGCTCAAGCGCGGCCTGAAAAGCCGCCACATCCAGCTCATCGCCCTGGGCGGCGCCATCGGCACCGGCCTGTTTCTGGGCATCGCGCAAACCATCAAGATGGCCGGCCCCTCGGTTCTGCTGGGCTACGGCATCGCCGGCGTCATCGCCTTTTTGATCATGCGCCAGCTGGGCGAGATGGTGGTCGACGAACCCGTCGCCGGCTCCTTCAGCTATTTTGCCGACAAATACTGCGGGCACCTGCCCGGCTTCCTGTCGGGCTGGAATTACTGGGTGCTGTATGTGCTCGTCAGCATGGCCGAACTGACGGCCGTCGGCATCTACGTGCAGTACTGGTGGCCCGGCGTGCCCACCTGGGTCTCGGCGCTGATCTTCTTTTGCGTCATCAACGCCATCAGCCTGCTCAATGTAAAGGCTTTCGGCGAGATGGAATTCTGGTTCGCCCTGATCAAGGTGGTCGCCATCATCGGCATGATCGTCTTCGGCGCATACCTGCTCGCTTCCGGCGACGCCGGTCCGCAAGCCTCGGTGGCCAACCTGTGGCAGCACGGCGGCTTCTTCCCGAACGGCTGGCAGGGACTGGTGATGGCCATGGCCGTCATCATGTTCTCGTTCGGCGGCCTGGAACTGGTGGGCATCACGGCGGCCGAGGCGGATGATCCGAGCACGACGATTCCGCGCGCCACCAACCAGGCCATCTACCGCATCCTGATTTTCTACATCGGCGCGCTGGGCATCCTGCTGTCGCTGTACCCGTGGCAAAACGTCGTCACCGGCGGCAGCCCCTTCGTGCTGATCTTCCATGCGCTCGACAGCAATCTGGTGGCCACGGCCCTGAACGTGGTGGTGCTGACGGCCGCCCTGTCCGTGTACAACAGCGGCGTGTACTGCAACACGCGCATGCTGTTCGGCCTGGCCAAGCAAGGCAATGCGCCGCGCGCGCTGCTGCACCTGAACCGCCGCGGCGTGCCGCTGGTGGCGCTGGGCGTATCGGCCCTGGCGACGGGCGCCTGCGTGGTGGTCAATTACTTCATGCCGGGCGAAGCGTTCGAAGTACTGATGGGCCTCGTCGTGTCGGCGCTGATCATCAATTGGGCCATGATCAGCTGGATCCATTTGCGCTTCCGCGCACAGAAGAAAATCGAAGGCAAGACGACCCTGTTCCAGAGCCTGGGCTACCCGTTCACCAACTACCTGTGCCTGGTGTTCCTGGCCGGCATTCTGGTGATCATGTATTTGACGCCAGGCCTGCGCATTTCCGTCTACCTGATACCCGTGTGGCTCGCCGCGCTGGGCGTCGGTTACTGGATCAAGCAAAGCAAGGCCAAGGCATAGGCTTGCGCTGTATTTTGCAATCGGCAAACAAAAAGCCCGTCTTCGCAGACGGGCTTTTGACATTGGAGGCTGCCGGTTTTACGCCGTGGCGGCCCCACTCTCCTCCGGCAGCACATCGGCTCGCCACGTGCTGATGGTCATGCCCGCATACGACTGCAGCAGCACGTCGTCGCTCAATGTCAGCATCGCCTGCTGGCGCTGCTCCGCCTTTTTCTCTGGAGTCATGCCCAGCTCGTCCGTCTTGTACGGCCCCAGCACGGGCAGCAGGTCGCGCAGCACGGAATAGTTGCCTGGCGTGGTCTTGTCCGATTCCAGCTTGCCCAGGAAATACTTCATGACGCGCTCGGACTGGTTGCCCTCCTGCCGCAGGCTCGCCTTGACCATCTTGCCATCCTTGTACGCCACTTGCGCATCGCTGCTGGCCGTATCCTCGATCTGATGGTAGGTATAGTTCTGCGATTCCGTATTGTCCAGCAGGCGCAACGGCACGCCGGGGACGAGCGTTTCATGGAAGCTGGCGCTCAGCTTCGATTGCTGCTGCTGCCGGATCGACCGCTCGTCCTGGCTGGCGCCGGCCTGCTCCGTCTTTTGTGACACTTCATAATTGAAGCCATCCCTTTCCGCACTGCGCATGGGATTGCTGAATTTCACGGTTTGCGACACGGAGGCGCTGAAATCGGCCAGTCCCGTCAGGATGGACTTGTCCTCGGCCGCCAGGCGCCACTTGCCCGTCGCGGGATTGTCCGTGGCCACCTGTGGCGCGGCGGCGTTGCTGTGCAAGGCAGTGAAGCTATCCTTGAGCATGGACACCAGGCCCGCGTCGCCATGGCCGCGCGACGCCGCCTGGTCGAACTGTTTCATGTAACTGTCCAGCGCCTTGGCTTGGCGCTCCTTGCTGCCCAGGGTATTGAGTTGGCTGGCGTCGACCTTCAGGTCGACGCTGCCGGCCAAGCCGCTGAAGCTGACCTTGCGCTGCGCGCCATCAGCCTGGAAATCGAGGGTTTGAACACTTTCCGGCTCGCCCCGCACCTTCACTTCCGCATGCAGCTTCACCGACTCGAGCACCTGCTGGTCGAACTGCATCAAGCCTTCCAGCTTGATTTTCGGCGTACTTTCTCCCATGCCGTCGATGGCTTCCTGGAAACCTTTCGCCAGCTCGCCCAGGGCGCGCGCTTCAGCGTCGCTGAGGTCGCCGCTGGTCGTCATGTTCACGGCCAGGCCGTCGCCCTGGCTGTCGAGCGACAGCTTGACTTCGACGCCGCTCTTGGTGGTGATGCTGAGGGACACCCGGTCTTCGCCATTACCGTGCAGGCTGCCGGGCGCGATGCCGGATGCGCCATAGATATTCGGCGTGGTGCTTGGCGGCGGCTGCCGCATCGCCTGCGAGAAATTATAGTTTCCCAGCTTGGCCTGGCCCAGCATGGCCGCGCCCAGGCCGCTGAAGCGGCCGCCAAACGCGTACGATGAGAAACTCTTCGTCATCGCCTCGCTGACCTTGTCGCGCGTCGTGCTTTCCCACACCATGGGCGCTTTCACGAACGCGGCCGGCTTGCCGTCGTTCACGCTCTCCGGGCTGAGCGCAACGATGGCAGACGGCGTGGATGCGGGCGCCGGCGCCTCCGTGCGGTTCGACGTGGTGGCGGAGGCCCGTGACGGGGCGCTATTCCAACTGGACAGTGGAGAAATGGAGGTCATGGCGCTGTCACCTTGCAAATGGAGAGAAGAGGCATCATAAAAGTTCGATATGGTTAGTTTTTTTGCAATCACCTGGCGCCAGGCAAACCTGGCGTCACGTTATCTGGCGTGATGGCAAGTACTGCATGGCAATACTGCATTAACGGCAAGAAACGGCAAAGCATGAGCGTCGGGGAAATGAAACATTTTCATGCCGCCAGCCTTGACTACCCACAACAAGTTGAATCTCTGCCGGGAATGTCCATTAAAATGCCAATATGGAACACAAGATTCTGCACGCCCCGCTGGCCAGCTTTACCGACTTGTTGCTCGATGCCGTGTGCATGGTCGACGTGGAGGGACGCTTTGTTTTCGTCAGCGCCGCCTGCGAACGCATCTTCGGCTATACGCAGCAGGAAATGATCGGCAAGCGCATGCTCGATCTGGTCGCTCCCGCCGACCGCGCGCGCACCCTGGCCGCCGCGCAAGCCATCATGGATGGCCATGCGCAGACGCACTTCGAGAACCGCTACCTGCGCAAGGATGGCAGCCTGGCGCACATCATGTGGTCGGCCCGGTGGTCCGCCGCCGACCAGCTGCGCGTGGCGGTGGCGCGCGACATCACCTTGCTGAAACAGGCGCAGGCCAAGCAGGCCGCGCTGTACGCCATCTCCGAAGCCATGCAGGCGACGCAGGACTTGCCCGCCTTGCTGCACCGCATCCAGCACATCATCGGCGAACACTTGCCGACGCGCAGCCTGACCTTGCTGCTGCATGACGAACACGGCGTGCAAGCTCCGATGACTTCCCATGCCGACGACAGCGCGCCCCAGCCAACCTCGTCCCTGGCCAGCCTGCTGTGCGACGAAGTCCTGCGCAGCGGCCGCCCGCTGCGTCTGCAGGCGGGACAACTGGCAGGTCTGCCGGCGGCGCTGCAAACGGCGGCCTGCGCCCTGTCTTCGTGCTGGCTGGCCGTGCCGCTGTATTCGTCCCTGGGCAGCATCGGCGCGCTGGCTCTGCAAGGGGGCCAGGATGCCGTCATCGGCTCGGCGCAAGACCAGGATCTGCTGCAATTTGTCGCCAAGCAACTTGCCACCGCCATCGAGCGCCGCCAGTTGCAGACGCAAATGCAGTTCATGGCCATGCACGACGAGCTGACCCGATTGCCCAACCGCCGCCTGTTCCATGACCGCCTGCACACGGCATTCGCGCGCGCGCACCGCCAGGAAGGCCGGCTGTCGCTGCTGTTTCTCGACCTCGACAACTTCAAGCGGGTCAACGACGAGCACGGCCATGCCTGTGGCGACCTGCTGCTGCAAACGGTGGCGAGCCGCCTGCGCGATTGCATGCGTGAAACCGACACCCTGGCCAGGATGGGCGGCGATGAATTCGTCGTGCTTCTGGAAAGCAATGCCGCGCCGGTGGACGTCAGCCTGATCGAGCAAAAGATCCATGCGGCCCTGGCTGCGCCGCTGCACCTGGGCAACGGACAGCAATTGCAGATCGCCGTCAGCATCGGCGTGGCCCACTATCCGGAAGACGGCGATACCACGCAGCAGTTGCTGCGCCATGCGGACCGGGCCATGTACGCCTCGAAGGTGCTGGCCGCCGCCTCGCGCTAGCCCACGCCCGCCCTTGGCGACAGTCGCGCATGCTATACTTTCCGGCGATGCTGAGACTCTTCAAAACATGGCTGATCCTGCTGTTGATCACGGCGGTGCCACTGCAAACGGCCGCTGCGGGCGCCATGCTGGCGTGCGCGCCTTTCGCAGCCACACCTGCCGTCGCAATGCCGGCCGCCTGCCAGCATCACGCTGCGGACAGCGCCAGCACGCCAGAAGACAACAAGCCCCCTGCCAAGCACCCCGCATGCGGCGCCTGCTCCAGTTTTTGCGCGGGCGCGCTGATGCCGCCCTGCCTCGCCCTGCCTGCCGTGCCCTGCAACGGCGCGCAACAAGTCGCCATCGCAACGTCCACCTTGCCGACGGGATTCATTCCCGACGGCCCGCGCCGGCCGCCGAGACCGCTTTCCGCATAACCCCAAGCACGTCCCACACAGGCCACCGAGGTGGCCACGATAGACCTACTTCGTCTGAAAGCAGCACATGATCAAACATTTATTAGTGCGCGGCGCCTTCGCCGCCATGCTGGGCCTGCCCACGTTCGCCATGGCGGCCCTGCCCGTCATTGAAGTCTACAAGAGCGCCTCGTGCGGCTGCTGTTCCGCATGGATCAAGCACCTCGAAGCGAACGGCTTTACGGTGCGCGCGAAAAATGTCGAGATGCCGGCGCAATACCGCAAGCTGGCCGGCATTCCCGACGCGCTCGGCTCCTGCCACACGGGCCTCGTCAACGGCTACGCCATCGAGGGCCATGTACCGGCCAGCGAAATCAAGCAGTTGCTGCGCGAGAAACCCAAGGCCAAAGGCCTGGCCGTGCCGGCTATGCCGATGGGTTCGCCAGGCATGGAAGGACCGCGCAAGGATGCGTATGACGTCCTGCTGGTCAAGAACAATGGCAGCACCGAAGTCTACAAGCACTACAAATAACCCTGAGGGGAAATGAAAAACGCCGCCGGAATCGCTTCCGGCGGCGTTTTTTTGTGTCAGGCAGTCAAGCACTGACTGCCTGTCAGGACTGCATCAGATGCTGTCCAGCACTGCATTCAGGCTGGCGCTAGGACGCATGACCGCTTCCGTCTTCGCCGGATCTGGCAGGTAGTAGCCGCCGATATCCGTTTCCTTGCCTTGTACTGCTTTCAGCTCGGCAACGATCTTTTCTTCGTTGTCGGCCAGGGCCTTGGCCACTGGCGCAAAATGCGCTGCCAGTTCCGCATCGTCCTTCTGCGTAGCCAGGGCTTGCGCCCAGTACATGGCCAGGTAGAAATGGCTGCCGCGGTTGTCCAGCTCACCGGTACGTGGCGATGGCGACTTGTTGTTGTCCAGCAGCTTGCCGGTGGCTTCATCGAGGGTTTTCGCCAGGATTTTGGCCTTGGCGTTGCCCGTCTTGATGCCCATGTCTTCCAGCGACACGGCCAGGGCCAGGAACTCGCCCAGCGAATCCCAGCGCAAATGGTTTTCTTCCACCAGTTGCTTGACGTGTTTCGGTGCCGAACCGCCGGCGCCCGTTTCGTACATGCCGCCGCCGGCCATCAAAGGCACGATCGACAGCATCTTGGCGGAGGTGCCCAGTTCCAGGATCGGGAACAAATCGGTCAGGTAGTCGCGCAGGATGTTGCCGGTCACCGAGATGGTGTCCAGGCCGCGGAAGGCGCGTTCCAGCGTGTAACGCATGGCGCGTGTTTGCGACATGATCTGGATGTCCAGGCCCTTGGTGTCGTGCTCCTTCAGGTAAACCTGTACCTTCTTGATGACTTCGTTCTCGTGCGGACGGTAGGAATCGAGCCAGAACACGGCAGGCATGCCCGAGTTGCGCGCGCGCGTGACGGCCAGCTTGACCCAGTCGCGGATCGGCGCGTCCTTGACCTGGCACATGCGCCAGATATCGCCCTCTTCCACCGTTTGCGTCAGCAGCACTTCGCCCGTTTCCAGGTCGGTGATGTTGGCGATGCCGCCTTCAGGCACTTCAAACGTCTTGTCGTGCGAACCGTATTCTTCCGCTTGCTGCGCCATCAGGCCCACGTTCGGCACGGTGCCCATGGTCTTCGGATCGAAGTTGCCATGCCATTTGCAGAAGCCAATCATTTCCTGGTAGATCCGTGCGAAAGTCGATTCCGGCATGACTGCCTTGACGTCTTTCGGACGGCCATCGGCGCCCCACATCTTGCCGCCGATACGGATCATGGCTGGCATCGACGCGTCGACGATGATGTCGTTCGGCGAATGGAAGTTGGTGATGCCCTTGGCCGAATCGACCATGGCCAGTTCCGGACGATGCGCGTGGCAGGCGTGCAGGTCTTTCAGCACTTCATCTTTTTGCGACGCCGGCAAGGTTTCGATCTTGTCGTACAGGTTGCTCATGCCATTGTTGACATTCACGCCCAGCTTGTCGAACAGGGCGGCGTGCTTGGCGAACGCGTCCTTGTAGAAGATGCGCACGCAGTGGCCGAAAACGATCGGGTGCGAGACCTTCATCATGGTCGCCTTGACGTGCAGCGAGAACATCACGCCCGTCTTGAAGGCGTCGTCGATTTCCTTCTCGTAGAACTCCAGCAGCGCTTTCTTGCTCATGAACATGCTGTCGATGATTTCGCCCGCTTGCAGGGAAACCTTCGGTTTCAGCACGATGGTCTTGCCCGAGGCCGTGACCAGTTCCATCTTGACGTCGCGCGCCTTTTCCAGGGTCAGCGATTTTTCGCCATGGTAGAAGTCGCCGTGGTGCATGTGCGAGACGTGCGTCTGCGACGACTGGCTCCACTCGCCCATCGAATGCGGGTGCTTGCGTGCATACTCTTTGACAGCCTTCGGCGCGCGGCGGTCGGAATTGCCTTCACGCAGGACCGGGTTGACGGAGCTGCCGATGCACTTGCCGTAGCGGGCCTTCAAGGCTTTTTCTTCTTCCGTCTTCGCATCTTCCGGGTAATCCGGCAGCTTGTAGCCACGGCCTTGCAATTCGCGCACGCAGGCGATCAGCTGGCCTTGGGAAGCGCTGATGTTCGGCAGCTTGATGATGTTGGTGTCCGGATTCTGGGTCAATTTGCCCAGTTCAGCCAGGGTGTTCGGGACTTTTTGCGCGTCCGTCAGGAATTCGGGAAATTCAGCCAGTACACGCGACGCCACCGAAATATCGCTGGCGACCACGTCCACGCCAGCCGGCGCGGTGAATTTTTTGATAATTGGCAGCAGGGAATACGTCGCGAGCAGCGGCGCCTCGTCAGTCAGCGTGTAGATGATTTTGGATTTTTGTGTTGCCATGTTCATTCCCTTGTATGCGGTGATGCCTGGTGGTTAACTTTCTTCATTCCAAACACAGGACGGTTAGCCTTGCTTTGGACGGCTAGTGTGCCGGCGGTGACGCCGTGCTTGCCCACCACGTATTTTAGACTGTCCTGCCGCTGTTTGTGTATCCGATGGCGACGAATCTTATATAAGACAGCAAATATCGGGATCTGAAGGCCCAGGATGGCCATTTTCCGCGCTGAAATGCCCTCCAGGCACGCGCGCGGCATGGTCGTGAGCGTGGCAGCGATGACGATGTTAGTCATTATGGATCGTAATGATTCTCATTTATAATGTCGTGCATGCAATTCCTCCCTACTAACTTTATACGCTGCCCTTGATGCCCATTCCACATTCCCCACTCGCCCACCCCCACCTCACCACCCGGCTGATCCTCGCCGGCCTGCTCGTTGCCAGCGTCACGCCGCAGGCGATCGCCCAGGCGGCGGCCGAAGCATCCACCCCGCTCGCCACCGTGCTGGTGAATGGCCAGGCCGAAGCGGACGCCGGCGGACAGATCGCCAAAAGCGCGCGCGCCGGCATGCTCGGTGAAAAAGACTTGCTCGATACGCCCTTCAGCGTCAACAGCTACACGAGCCAGCGCATGCTGGACCAGCAGGCGCTGACCCTGGCAGAGGTGCTGGGCGGCGACCCATCGACCCGCTTCACGGGCCAGATCGGCGGCGTCACGGATTCGTTTTTCATCCGCGGCTTTCCCCTCAACGAGGGCAATCTGAGCGAAGTGGCGTTTGACGGCGTGTATGGCGTGTCGCCCAATTACCACCTGTTTACGGAATACCTGCAGAGCGTCGAAGTGCTCAAGGGACCAGCCGCTTTGCTGTACGGCATGTCGCCAAACGGCGGCGTGGGCGGCGTCGTCAATGCCGTGCCGAAACGCTCGCTGCCGCGCGACCTGACCCGCCTGACCGTCGACTACGGCTCGGGCTCGCAGGCTGGCGCCGCGATCGACGTCAGCCGCCGCTTCGGCGACGAGCGGCGTTTCGGCATCCGCGTCAATGGCTTGCACCGCCAGGGCCGCACGCCGCTCGACCACCAGACCTCGCGCGCGGAAGTGGCGGCCATCGCCCTCGACTACCAGGGCCAGCGGCTGCGCGCCTCGCTCGACGTGATCGAGCAATACCAGTGGATCGACGCGCCCACGCGCCCTTTCCTCGTGGCCGCGCGCCTGCCCGTGCCGCAAGCGCCCGATGGCCGGCGCAACATCGCCCAGTCCTGGGGCTGGTGGAAGTCGAACGACCTGGCCACCCTGGGCAAGCTCGAATACGATGTGAACGATAAAGTGACCGTGTTCGCCGATGTGGGCGGCACGCGCTCCGACGTGTCGCGCTATTCGGACCAGACGCCGACCATCACCAGCGCGGCCGGCGACATGACGGTCACGCCCATGAACTGGAAATTCCGCGTGCGGCGCGCCAGCGCCGACACGGGCGTGCGCACGCGTTTTCGCACGGGGGGCGTCGAGCATGCGCTGGTCGTGATGGGCAATGTCTACCGCGACGAGTTTGGCAACGTGAGCAATTCCGGCAAGCTCATCACTTCGAATATCTACCACCCTGTCGCCGTGCCCGATCCCGGCATTCCCGCTCCGGCCCGCGTGCCGAAACTGTCGGCCTCCACGCTGTCCAGCCTGGCCGTGGCCGATACGCTGGACATGCTGGACCAGCGCGTGCAGCTGACCCTGGGCGTGCGCCGCCAGCTGGTCGAATCGAAAAACTACCACGCCACCAGCGGCGCGCTCACCACGCATTACAAACAGGGCGCCCTGACGCCGCTGGCCGGCATCGTCGTCAAGCCGCTGCGCCACGTGTCGCTGTATGCGAACTATATCGAGGGCCTGAGCAAGGGCGATATCGCGCCGAACATCGCCAGCAACGCGGGCCAGGTTTTCGCGCCCTACAAGAGCAAGCAGTATGAAGTGGGCACGAAGGCCGATTTCGGCGTCGTGCTGGCGACCCTGGCCGTGTTCCAGGTGAGCAAACCCAGCGGCCAGCTGTATGGCAAGGTCTACAGCATGGATAGCGAACAGCGCAACCGTGGCCTGGAACTGAACCTGTCCGGCGCCGCCAGCAAGGCCGTGCGCCTGCTGGCCGGCGTCACCCTGCTCGACGGGCGCCTGGTGAAGACCAACAGCGCCGCCACCATCGGCAAGCGCCCCGTCGGCGTGCCCACGTCGATGGCCAACCTGGGCGGCGAATGGGATCTGCCGTACTGGCCGGGCCTGACGGCCACGGGCGCCGTCAGCTACACGAGCAAGCAGTTCGTCGACCAGACGAATCTGCAATCGGTACCGTCGTGGACCAAGGTCGACCTGGGCTTGCGCTACCGCACGGCCATCGCCGGCAAGACGACGACCCTGCGCGCCGGCCTGATGAACGCGTTTGACCGCCATTACTGGGCCGGCGTGGCTTCGTATGGCACCGTCTCGCAATCGGCGCCCCGCAGCGTGCAACTGTCGGCCGCCGTGGATTTTTAACGGACTCCAGCAGCAAAGTAAAAAAAGCAGCAAAAAGAGACCTACCCACCGCCGATGGCGACAGGATCCATTGCCGGCCCTGTCGCCATCGGCAAACAGCGGAACTCTCCGCATGACTGCGGTCTAACGGACCAGGGCAGTGGCGGGAGAACCCGCACCGCTCCACATTCCAGTCCTCCCTGCCCCTGCCAGGCACACCGCCGCCGCCACCGCGCTGGCAGCGCTGCATCAACACAGGCGTCACGCCGAACGACAACTACATTGATATTTATCAAATTGACTGCCCGATGCGTGGGCTACTGTCGGTGCCATCTTTGATTTGAAACAGAAACTCTGCTGCCAAGAATCGACCATTCCAGACACAACGCCAGTTTTCGCCAGGCTCTTCATTTCCCAGCCGATAACGCTCGCGAAGTGCGGTAACACGCAGCGTCCCCCTCCCTCGCCTACACGTGCCGGGGAAACTTTTGCTAGCGATTTTGCAGCTTTTTGATTAATGCACGTTAAAAAGGAATTTCGTATGAGCACGTATTCTGATATTTGCATCGTGGGCGCCGGCATCGGAGGCCTGACTTGCGCCAATCAACTGATCGACGCGGCCGCCAGCAGGAAGCTGCGCATCCGCGTATTCGACCTGAATGCCACCGTCGGCGGCCGCATCCAGTCGCGGAAAATAAACGGCGAGGAAATTGCCGAACTCGGCGCTGCCCGCTACTCGCCGCAGCTGCATCCGCATTTCCAGCAACTGATGCAGGGCAGCGGACTGCCGCATGCCGTCTACCCGTTCACCGAGGTCATCTCCCGCGATAGCGTGCTGGAGGAGCTGAAGGCAACGCTCGATGGCCTGAGCCCGATGCTGAAAGAGCATCCGAACGACTCCTTCCTCGCGTTCTTCAGCCATTACCTGGGCGCCGCCAGGGCCACCCAGATCATCAAGGCGACCGGCTATGACGCCTTGCTGCTGCCGATGGTATCGGCGGCCATGGCCTACGACATCATCAAGAAGCATCCGGAAACGCAGCACTTTACGGAAAACGCCGCCAACCAGTGGCACTATGCCACCGACGGCTACCACGCGTTGCTGTGCCAGTTGCAGCACCAGGCGCAGGCCGCCGGGGTGGAATTCCGGCTCGAACACCGCTTGCTGTCCGTTGAAAAATCCGGCGCCGAGCATGTGCTTGCCTTCAGCCACCACGGCGACACGCATATGCACCGGACACGCCATCTGGTAATGACCGTCCCGCCGTCCGCCATGCCGCGCCTGAACCTGGATTTTCCAAACGCCTGGAGCCCGTTCCAGTACGACTCCCTGCCCCTCTTCAAAGGATTCTTCACGTTCGACACGGCCTGGTGGGACGCGCTGGGGCTGACCGACAAGGTGCTGATGGCGGCAAATCCTCTGCGCAAGATTTACTTCAAGGGCGACAAGTACGTGCTGTTCTATACCGACAGCAAAAGCGCCACTTACTGGCGCGACAGCCTGGAGCTTGGTGAAGAGGTGTACCTGGAGCGTGTCCGCAGCCACCTGGAAGAAGTCCTGCCGCTCGATGGCCAGCCGCTGCCGCCGATCAAGGCGCACTTCCACAAGTTCTGGCCGCATGGCGTCGAGTTTTGCGTGGAGCCGGAAGCCGAGCATCCGGCCGTGCTGCTGCACCGCGACGGCATCATCTCCTGCTCGGATGCCTATACCGCGCATTGCGGCTGGATGGAAGGCAGCCTGATCAGCGCCCAGCAAGCCAGCGGCCTGTTGCTGCAGCGGCTGGATCAACGGGACGACGTCGTCGCCGCCGCCAACGATACCTTCATCACTTCCTCGACCGAGCGCGCATGAGCTTACTTGACTTCCCCCGCCTGCATTTTCGGGGTTTTGCCCGCGCCAATGTGCCGACGGGGAATCGCAATACGCACGGCAACATCGATATCGCCACGAATGCGGTATCGATGGCGGGCGAAGCTGTCGACCTGAGCCGGCCGCCAGCCGAATTCCATGCGCACCTGAAACAGCTTGCCCCCCGCTTCAACGCACAGGGCAAGCCCGATCCGGACGGCATCTTCAGCCTGGCGGCAGGCCACAATTTTGGCGGGAATAATCATTTCTCGTGGGAAAACGCGCGGATCACGGGTGTCCAGTTGCGGGAGGGCGAGGTCGATACGCAAGACGCGCTGGTGGGCGCCAGGCTGGGACTGTGGGGCCACTACAACGAGTACCTGCGCACGACGTTCAACCGCGCCAGGTGGATCGACAACAACCCGGCGCAACCGGACACCACGCTGATCTACGCCGGCCAGTTCACCCTGAGCGACAAGCTGGCCACGCCCAACACGCCCACCTTGTTCACGGCCGACATCGCGCAGGCGCACTCGGTGCGCTGGCTCGGCAGCGGCCATATCACGGAACGCAGCGGGCATTTTCTGGACGAGGAATTTGGCCGCTCGCGGCTGTTCCAGTTTTCCGTGGCCAAGCAGGACCCGCATTTCCTGTTCAATGCGGACCTGCCGCTGCCAGCCAGCATGCATGCCTTGCAGCAAGCCCTGGCCGATGACGAGGTGCTGGGCCTGACGGTGCAGTACTGCCTGTTCAATATGTCGACGCCGCTAAAACCCGACTCGCCCGTGTTCTACGACTTGGCCGGCAGCATCGGCCTGTGGCGGCGCGACGAGCTGGCCACCTATCCGGCAGGCCGTCTGCTGCAGCCGCGCCAGGCCAGCCTGGGGCCGGTGCTGGTGCAAGTGCATGCGGACCGCGTCGCGTTCAACATGCCGACGGCCATCCCCTTCACCACGCGCGACGCGGGCGCCGTCTCGGAACAGCATCCCACGCATGCCTTGGGCGGCAAGCAGGCGCTCGGCGAGCTGCTGCTGCGGGACGGCGCCGGCACCTTGCTGGCGCGCATACCGGAGCCGCTGTACCGCGACCACTGGCGCCATCACGGGGTCTTCGACGTGCCGCTGCTGCACGCTGGCGCCTCGGGTTCGCTCAGCCTGGGCAGCGCGCAGGCGCAGTGGAATGAAGCCGACTGGGTGCTGCAATCGGACGGCAACCAGCTGTACCTGGAAGCGCCGAACCATAAAAAGCACGAGCAATTTCCGCAGACCATCACCGTGCAAAGCCGCTTCCGCGGCGAGCTGGCGGCGCCCCCGTCCCTGGCGCAAGCGGAAGACGGCGCGCTGCTGGCCGTGCAGCAGCAGCCGTCGCCGCTCGGGCATGGCTACACGGCGCTGACCCTGACGGGACGCCAGCCGGGCGCGACCCGCATCGTGCTGGGGACCGGCAACGCCAAACAATACCTCGGCGTGCGCGTGCTGCCCGACGACTGGGACCTCGACGACGTGCCGGCCGAACAGGTCGACTACGCCTTCCTCTACCGGCATGTGATGAGTTACTACGAGCTCGTGTATCCCTTCATGTCGGACAAGGTCTTCAGCCTGGCGGACCAGTGCAAGTGCGAAACGTATTCGCGCCTGATGTGGCAGATGTGCGATCCGCAAAACCGCGACAAAAGCTACTACATGCCCAGCACCCGCGAACTGTCGCTGCCAAAATCGCGCCTGTTCCTGAAATACCTGACCCAGGTCGAGGCGGCAGCCGCGGCCAAGGCGGCGGTGCCGGAAGCGGCGGTGCCGCCTGTCATCGGCAGCAAGGCCGAGCTGATCGAGGAGCTGAAAAAGGCCATCGACCTGGAACTGTCGCTGATGCTGCAATACCTGTATGCCGCGTATTCGATTCCCAATTATGCGCAGGGGGAAGCGCTGGTGCAGGCCGGCCGCTGGCTGCCGGCCGAGCTGGATCTGGCCTGCGGCGCCGAGGACCGGCGCCGCAACAGCGGCACGCGCGGCGCCCTGCTGGAAATCGCGCATGAAGAAATGATTCACTACTTATTAGTGAACAATGTGCTGATGGCGCTGGGCGAGCCGTTTTACAGCGGTATGCCGCTGCTGGGCCAGCAGGCGCGCCAGCGTTTCGGCCTGGATACGGAATTTGCGTTCGAGCCATTTTCCGAACACGTGCTGGCCCGCTTCGTGCGCTTCGAATGGCCCGACTACATTCCCACGCCGGGCAAATCGATTGCCACCTTCTATATCGCGATCCGCCAGGCCCTGGCCGGGCTGCCCGGCCTGTTCGAGAGCGGCGGCGGCAAGCGCGGCGGCGAACACCATTTGTTCCTGAAAGAACTGACCAACCGCGCCTATCCCGGCTACCAGCTGGAAGTGTCCGACCGCGACAGCGCCTTGTTCGCCATCGATTTCGTCACGGAACAGGGCGAAGGCGTGGCCGTCGATTCGCCGCATTTCGCCTCGTCGCACTTCCAGCGGCTGCGCACCGTCGCCGGCAAGTTTTCAGCCTGCGACAAGCCGTTCGAGCCGGCCGTGCCGGCGCTGAAGAATCCCGTGCTGGAAGCGCGCGCGGACTGCACCGTGGTGACCGATCAGAAGGCGCGTGCCCTGATGCAACTGTATCAAGACTGCTACGAACTGACCTTCCTGATGATGGCGCACCATTTCGCGCAGCAGCCGCTGGGCAGCCTGCGCCGCTCGCGCCTGATGAACGCCTCCATCGACATCATGACCGGCCTGTTGCGTCCCCTGTCGGCCGCCCTGATGAACATGCCGTCCGGCGTGCCCGGCCGCCATGCGGGACCGCCCGTGCCCGCGCCCGTCAGCAGCAGGGTCAGCAGCGACTACAGCCTGGGCTGCGACATGCTGGCGCAGAAATGCCTGGCGCTGGCGCAGTACGCGCGCAGCCTTGAGAGCGATGCCATCGGCATGGCGCCGATAGAAATGTTGGAATTTTTTAATCAGCAACTTACCGATTTATCTCGGGGAAAGATGTCAAGAGAGGCTTGAAATGCATAAAATCATTATCGTCGGCGGAGGCCTGGCAGGTAGCCTCAGCGCCATTTATCTGGCGCAACGGGGACACGATGTCCACGTTGTCGAAAAGCGCGGCGATCCGCTGCTGGAAAACGCGGCAAACGCCGACCCGGTCAACTCGCGCGCCATCGGCGTGAGCATGACGGTGCGCGGCATCAAGGCCGTCCTGGGAGCGGGCATCAGCAAGCAGGAGCTCGACCAGTGCGGCGAACCCATCGTCGGCATGGCCTTCAGCGTGGGCGGGCGCCACCGGATACGCGAACTGACTCCGCTCGAAGGCCTGTTCCCCCTGTCGCTGGACCGCACCGCCTTCCAGCGCCTGCTGAACCGGCATGCCGCCAAGCACGAGGTGAAATATTACTTTGAGCATAAATGCCTGGATGTCGACCTGGAAAGAAAGATCGTGCTGATCCAGGGCCCGGACGGCGTCTTGCAGCAACTGCATGGCGACCTGGTCATTGGCGCCGACGGCGCCCACTCGGCCGTGCGGCGCGCCATGCAAAGCGGCATGCGCCGTTTCGAGTTCCGGCAAAGTTACTTCCGCCACGGCTACAAGACGCTGGTGTTGCCGAACGCGGCGGATCTGGGTTTCAGGAAGGATTTGCTGTACTTCTTCGGCATGGATTCCAAGGGCCTGTTTGCCGGCCGCGCGGCCACCATCCCGGACGGCAGCATCAGCTTTGCCCTGTGCCTGCCCTACACCGGCACGCCCAGCCTGGGCACGCTCAACCGCGAAGCCATGGCCGACTTCTTCAGCCGCTACTTCGGCACCCTGCCGCCGGAGCGCCGCAAGGAGATGCTGGACCAGTTCATGGCGCTGCCCAGCAACGACCTCATCAATGTCCGCTCCAGCACCTTCCACTACAAAGCCAATATCCTGCTGATCGGCGATGCGGCGCATGCCACCGCCCCCTTCCTCGGGCAAGGCATGAACATGGCGCTGGAAGACGTCCACGTCTTCGTTTCCCTGCTGGAAAAGCACGGCAACGCCCTGGGCCCTGCCCTGTCCGAGTTCACGCAGCAGCGCAAGGTGCAGGCGGACGCCATGCAGGACATGGCGATCGCCAACTATGAAGCCCTGAGCAATCCGAATCTGATTTTCTTCCTGCAGACGCGCTACACGCGCTACATGCACAAGAAATTCCCCCGTGTTTATCCGCCAGACATGGCGGAGAAACTGTACTTCACATCGGTTCCTTACGATGAATTGCAGCAAATCCAGAAGAAACAAAACGTTTGGTACAAACTTGGAAGGGTAAATTAATGAACATTCTCGTCATCGGCGCAGGCCCCGCAGGACTGCTGTTCGCCAGTCAAATGAAACAGGCCCAGCCCGGCTGGAATATCAGCATTACGGAAAAAAACACCCCGGAAGAAGTGCTGGGCTGGGGTGTCGTGCTGCCGGGACGCCCGCCCCGCCATCCCGCCAATCCGCTGTCCTACCTGGAGCAGCCGGAGCGGCTCAATCCGCAGTTCCTGGAAGAATTCAAGCTCGTGCATCACGACCAGCCCAATCTGATGAGCACCGGCGTGACCCTGTGCGGCGTGGGGCGCCAGGCCCTGGTGCAGGCCCTGCGCGCCAAGTGCGTGGCGGCCGGCATCACGATCAGTTACGAATCGCCGCCAGCGGACAAGGCGCAGCTGGAGGCCGAGTACGACCTGGTGGTGGTATCGAATGGCGTCAACTACAAATCGCTGGACTTGCCGCCGGCGCTGGCGCCGCACATCGATTTCGGCCGCAACAAATACATCTGGTACGGCACCACCCAGCTGTTCGACCAGATGAACCTGGTGTTCCGCAGCAATGAGCACGGCATTTTCATCGGCCATGCCTATAAATACTCGGACACGATGAGCACCTTTATCGTCGAGTGCAGCGAAGAAACGTACGCCAGGGCCGGGCTGGAAGCGCTGTCCGAGCGCGACGCCGCCGCGTACATCGCCAACACATTCAAAGCCGAACTCGGCGAGCACGGACTGCAGAGCCAACCGGGCCAGGGCTGGCGCAACTTCATGACCCTCAGCCACGACCAGGCCTGCGACGGCAAGTTCGTCCTGCTCGGCGATGCGCTGCAATCGGGGCATTTTTCCATTGGCCACGGTACCACCATGGCCGTGGTGGCAGCCCTGCTGCTGGTCAAGATCCTCAATACCGAAGCTGGCACGGCCGCGGCCCTGGACAGTTTCAATGCCCGCGCCGTGCCCCTGGTGCAACTGTTCAAGGAGCACGCCAACAGCAGCCGCCTGTGGTTTGAAAGCGTTGGCGAGCGTATCGAACTGAGCAATGAAGAGCTGACCGCCAGCTTCGACGCCCGCCGCAAGGACTTGCCGTCGCTGCAGGAAGCGCTGATGGCCAGCCTTGGCTACGCGCTGGGCCGCTAAGGGAGACACCATGCCGACACACGTCTCACCGCCGCTGTTGCCGATGCAATGGAGCAGCGCCTATGTTTCCTACTGGACGCCGATGCAGGCGGATGACCAGGTCACGTCCGGCTATTGCTGGTTCGACTATGCGCGCAACATCTGCCGCATCGATGGCCTGTTCAATCCCTGGTCGGAAAAGGAACATGGACACCTGCTGTGGATGTCGGAAATCGGCGACGCCAGGCGCGAACAAAGCCGCAAGCAGAAAGTGGCTTACGCCAGGCAGGCGCAGGCAACTGGCGAGCAGCTGCAGGGCACGGCGCTGGCCGACGAGGTGACGCCGTTCCATGACCTGTTCCTGCCGCAAGCGGTGCTGGTCGACGGCAGTGCCCGTCACGACGGCCTCCACAGCGTGCTGGGCCGGGAGGCGGACGCCTGGGTAGTCGAACGGACGGGCAAGCCGCCATCGGTCTTTTACCTGGAGGCCGGTGGCAACCGCCTGTTGCGCATGGTCACTGGCAACGACCCGCAGCACCTGTCGGTACGCGACTTTCCCAATCTGTTGGTCGGCGACATTCCGGACAGCGTCTTTACGTCTTGCAACACCTGACCAGGACGTGGCGCGCGCCCCGGCCGCATGCGGCAGTAGCGCGCGCCACGCCTGGCGGGTGTTTTTGTTATTACTCTCGAAGGATATTGCTATGCCGCTGGTTGTTTACATTTTGGGGTTGACGATCTTTTCGTTAACCACCTCCGAATTCATGGTGGCGGGCATGATGCCGTCGCTGGCCCTGGCCATGGACGAACCGGTGACACGCATCGGCTACCTGATCTCGCTCTACGCCATGGGCATGGTCATCGGCGGACCGCTGAGCACCATCGTCCTGCTCAAGCTGCGCGTGCCGAACAAGCAGGGCCTGCTGTGGCTGCTGGGCTTTTATGTGCTGGCCCAATCCGTCGCCGCGTCCGCTACCAGCTATGACATCCTGGCCATCGCGCGGGTGGTCACGGGTGTGGCCGCCGCCACCTGCTTTGGCCTGTCCCTGGCGATCTGCGCCGACATCGTCGCGCCCGACGCGCGCGGACGCGCCGCCGCCGTCGTGATTGGCGGTCTCATGCTCGCTTCCGTGGTGGGCGTGCCGGTCGCCACGCTCATCGACCAGCACCTGGGATGGCGCGCCAGCTTCTGGCTGGTGGTGCTGCTGGCGCTGATGTGCCTGGCGCTCATCAGCGTACTGGTGCCGCCCTCCAAACCATCCGAGGTCGTCAGCCTCGGCAAGGAACTGGGGGAATTCCGCAACCGCCACCTGTGGGCGGCGTACGCCAGCAGCGGCCTCATCATCGGAGCGATTTTCGCGGCCTTCAGCTACTTCGCGGCCCTCCTGACGCAAATTACAGGATTTCAAGCTTCCGACATCCCCTGGCTGCTGGGCGTCTACGGCGTCGCCAACGTGGTGGGCAATGGCGTGGTCGGCCGCTATGCGGACCGCTACACCACCGTCATCATGGTCTGGGGCATGGTCATCCTGAGCATCAGCCTGGCGCTGTTCGCCGTCTTTGCGCACGACAAGACCATCAGCGTCACCTTGCTGGTCGTCACGGGCCTGGTCGGCATGTCGATGAATCCCGCCATCATCGCCCGCGTGATGAAAACGGCCCATCCGGGGCCGCTGGTCAACACGGTGCACACGTCCGTCATCAACATCGGCCTGGGCGCCGGTTCCTGGCTCGGCGGCCTCGGCATCGCCGCCGGCTACGGCTTGCGCTCCCCGCTGTGGGTCGGCGTCGCACTGGCCGTGCTTGGCCTCATCAGCTTGCTGCCTTACCTCGGGCACAAGTCGCGCGATTCGGTGTTGTCGCACTAGCGGCTGGCGGCGCGGTGTTAGGTGCTGACTGGTTTGATGCGTCGTGCGCGCGTCGCCAGCCAGCACAGGATGGCGCCGCCGCACACCATCGCCGAACCTTGCCAGAAAGCCAGCGACAGCGGCGTGCGCAGCAGCAGCGACGACAGCGCGGCGGACAGCACGGGGATGAAATACGAGGCGCCGGCCAGGATCGTGACGTTGCCGTGCAAAATGCCCACGTTCCAGGCGCCGTAGCCAAAGCCCATGGCGCCGGCCGCCAGCAGCAGGTAGATGACGGCCTCGACAGTAAACACCATGGGGCCGCCGCCTTGCAGCAGGTATTTGATCCACAAGCTGACGGAAACGAGGATGAAGAACAGGGTCACGCCATTCTTGCCCTGCGCGATGCGCGCCGTCACGGTGCAATACGCGGCCCAGATCACCGCGCCGGCAAAGGCCAGGCCATAGCTGAGCGGGTTGCCGCGCACGTTGGCCACGCTGCCGGCCAGATCAAAACCCTGTTCGCCGCCCAGCACCCAGCTGATGCCGGCGACGGACAGCAGGAAACCCGGCACGATGAGGAAATTGCTCTTCTGCCCATTGAACACGATGGCCGCGACGATGGTGAAGGTTGGCCACAGATAGTTCACCATACCCACCTCAATGGCCTGGCGCGCCGTGCTGGCATAGCCTATCGACAGCGCCAGGCACAGCTCATAAGTGACGAACAGCAGGCTGCCCCAGAGCAGATAGCGGCGTGGAAATTCGCTCGGTCGCGTGCAACCCACGGACAGCAGCAGGAACACCGACGCCACGCTGTACATCATCGCCGCCCCGCCCGTGGGTCCCAGCAGGTCGATGACATTGCGGATCAGTCCGATAATCGAGCTCCACAGCAGAATGGCGCCCAGCCCGGTCAGGGTGGCCTTGTTGGTATTTTTCATGTTTATGTCATTCAGATGATGCAGTTACACGCCCGGTGTCGTTCTCCAGGGCAATCAGCGGTGAGAATTATTGAAATTCCATCAATTATTTGCGGATACTATATTCCAGTAGCCAAACTTACACTCTTCTGTGTCAGGATCCTTGTCGCGTCACCTGATTTACCGTGGCATCGGCAAATTTCTCCTTCCCGCCCATACATAAAAATTATAAAAGGAAGTATCCTCAAGCCCAGCCTACCCGAATTACGCGCAGCATACTGATAGCGCGTGATCGCGATTGCTTACCAGCCGAGCAGGACATCCTGCTTCCAAATACACCGCGACTGAAATCGCCAGACAGAAGACAATTTATGCGAAAAATAATGCAAAAAACTCGTTCCATGATTATTTTTACCATGCTGGCCAGCTTGGCCATGCCTGTCTTGTCGGCGGATAAGCCGCTATCGTTGCCAGACCGCCTGGCCACCCTACGCACGACTATCACAATCGATCATGGAAAGATGGCTGGTTCCGGCGCTACGACATTGCTAAACGCGGGCCTGGAAAGCCAGTTCGTACTCATCGGCGAAGACCATGGCATTGCAGAAATTGCGAATTTTTCGGCGGCGTATTTTGAAGAACTGGCAAAGCAAGGATTTACGACGCTGATTATCGAAAATGGGCCGGCGGTTGCTGATGCTTTGGAAAAAACGTTGAAATCCGATACCGGCGTCGCTGGCATAGCGGCATTTAATAAGGCATATCCGGTAGCGACTGCGTTTTACAAATGGCAAGCTGAGGCCCAATTCCTGGCGCGTATCGCGAAAGCTGCCGGACCATCGTTCCATTTAGTGGGAATGGATCAGGAACTCATGGGCGCTTCGAAATATTTGCTCGATCAAATGGCCGAGCAACCGCTTGGTCCTTTGGCGAAATCAAAAATCGAGGCCTTCCGCAAGCTTGAAAGCGACGATTATCGCCGAGCGTCGGAGAGCGGAGATCCGCGAGAGCTTTTCATGGTAAAAATCAAAGAAGAAGAATTAGTCGCATTACAGAAACTGCTCACGACACCCAAGGAAATGCCCGCCCTGGAGATGTTGAATTCCTTGATTGATAGCCGCAGCATTTATGCCAAAAACATGACGCCGGGACAAGGGTATTCGTCCAATACACAGCGTGCCAGGCTAATGAAGCAGTATGTGGCCAGCCATTTGACGCTTGCGCCTGCACAGCGCATGTTGCTGAAAGCCGGTGCAGTGCATGTATTCCGGGGCTATAACCCGCTTGGCGCCGGTAGCCGGGAGATCGGCAATTATTTGGCTGAATATGCGGAAGGCCGCGGAAAAAAATCGCTGCATGTGCTGGTGCTGGCGTCCAAAGGCCAGCAGTCGCAATTTGCCGGCATTGGGCGCGCGTCTGCCATCACAGAAATCGAAAAAGTCGATACCAAGTCCGCCATGGCTGGCGTGTTGCCCTTCTTTGCCGCGGCGAGTGAACATAAGGAATGGTCATTGTTCGACGTGCGCCCCTTGCTGGGATCGGCCAAATCCCTGGCGAATGGAGACAGCAGTGTTCAGGGCATGATTCAGGGCTACGATTTTGTACTGGTCATTCCCGACGGGAACGCAACGTCGGACCTGTGACAATATCGCCATCATGGTTCGGCCTGAACCCGGCCAGTCTCACCAAGGGCGATCCGGGTAACTCGCGCCAGTGTGAAAGACAACAGGGCCTGGCCTGTTTTTGGGCAGGTCCGAGTGCCTGTATTTGGGCGCACCTGGACTATCTGCCTTCGGCATACGGGCGCACGGCTGACGCAATGGCCCCTCAACGTCGGCGCGCCAATCCCTTGCTGCCCAGTGCTATCGCAGTTATAACGGACGTGAGCTACACTACGGCATGCTGCTGACGGGCCTCGGCCTAATGGGCTTCATGACACGCCAGCATAATAAGCAAGCTTGGAAATGGAAGGTCACCTATGAGGTGGCTTAAGGCGCATCAACTTGCGTATGAGACTGGGAGGCATTCCCGATGCGGTTTGAAATGCCCTGGTCATGTGGGCCAAATCAGAAAAACCTTCGTCAAAGGCAATCATCGTAAGGCTGTCGAAGGATGAGAGGCGATGCGATGCGCGAATCAAGCGCGACGCTTGTCTAAGGGCTTCAGCGGTTATATTTGACTCCCGCAAACGGCGCTCCAAAGTGCGCTGGTGGCAGCCCAGCTTGCGGGCGACACTGGCGATGGGAAGGTGTCCCTCGCTTTCAAACACCAGAGCCACTTCTCCGGCAGCGGACGCCTCCACACCCAGGATATTGGCAATGCTGGTCAAGCTGCGCGTCTCTGCTCCGTTCGGCAACTGCGCATTGCGCCGCGTGGTCGCCATCATGGTTTCCACAATCGCCAGGGTGCCTTGGCGGCAGCCATCAGGATCATCGCCATCGGCCGCAAGCGTTCCATCTGCGCCATTGCAGGAGGCACTGCTGGGCCGACGCGCGTAGCCACTGGCACCAAGGCTAGTCTGCACGCCAAGTTTGGCTGACTGGTTATAGACGTTGAACGCGATCAACACATCGGCTTCGCGCTGGAATGACGATAGAAGCAGATAGCCAGGGTTGATGTCGGTGGCGAGGAAGTCGTTGACCATGCGCTCGACCACACCGGCCCCAGCTCCCTCAGCCATTCTGGCGCGGCCAGCGGCATGGTAGCGCTGATATGGCAGGTGGCCACTGATGGCGTGCGACACCGCGGAGACGAACCTGGTCATCGGCGTCCAGCCAGCCTTGCCCTCGAGCGCATTTACGACAACATGATAGGCAAGCGAGTTCGGCATTCCTGATCCCCAGTTTGATATTTTGACGATGCCTCGGCAAGCGCCCGATCGATGCAAAGCAAGCCAGGATTACCCGCATACGAAAATGGCCGCAAAGGTCGCAGCCATGGAATCATGCTTACAAAAGGGAAATCCCCTGAGTGCCTCAATCGCCAAACGTCAGTTACGAATTGCCATACTACAACACCACTGTTAAAAAATGGCGTTTATATAACATTATTATGTTCTATATCTTAAGAAAATCAGTAGCCGAGGCTGTACAGCGTCAATCGCCGTCTGGCTTACTGCCGCCGGGATCGGGTGGGACGGTGCAGGCATTGCAAGCCATGTTTTTGCCTGCCTCCGAACTCGACACCGGGTTGCGTACGCGAGACCAGGAGTGGCAAATTTTGAACCCCAGAGCTCAGACTCAAGCCGGCGGCGTGACTAGCTTCAGTTCGCGCATCGGCGCCCCCTCAGGATCGTCACCTTCGATGCACGCGTTGATACTGCCGTCAGTCAGTACCTTGGCCGAAGACGATCCGTACTTCCTGAGCCGGAATCGGGACGATCGCACGGCAGCTGGATCGATGATTTTGCCGCTCAAGGAAAGGATCAAGAGTGCTATCGCATCAACAGATAACATCCCCCGATAGCTGGAAAGCGTACCTGTGCTCAGTTGGAACGGGACACCACTGATACATATCAACGATATTTTCAAAAAATTAATATTATTACATTTGAATAGTTTTTCTTTAGTCGAAACATGTAGGATTTGTATTGCTTACATCCTGGAGCTAGTCGCCAGACCTCAATTTGAGATAGCAGACTCAACCATTCAACCAAGTCGAAAGGAACAAGATGAAATCCCAGATGCGTCATGCCGCAATGATCGTTTCGCTGTTGTCCGCCTCCTCCTGTGCTTTGGCGCAGGTTCCAAATCGATGCCCATCGCTGGCGTTTTATGGCAATGCCGCCACCAGCGGCCTCTGCAAAAGCCTCAGCCCTGCTACGCAAAACCTGCAAGTGTGTGAATTGACGGCCGCACAACCCGACGTTCACTTGACCTTCGGTCTCCAGCCAAATGGCGTGAACCCGCCCGTCCCTCTCCACCTGACAGTGCGCACTCAGGCCAACAACTGCGAACAAGCGACCAATATCGTCCAGAACGCTGCCGGAGCGTTTGTCGCGCAAAGCAACGCCCTGCTCTGTGGCGTCGACCCCGTCACCTATGTTCAACGCATGAACGCTCAAACGATTGTCCCGGGGAGCAACGGTCAAAGCGCTTGTCGCACAGCATTCATCAACGCACAGACGGGCGGTAAATTGACGCCAGCAGTGGCGCAAGGCTACCTCAATGCTTGCAACACCGGAGGCCTGGCGAATGCCGCATGTCCATGATGTGAAGCGGCAAGCACCAAAGGCGACAAGAAATGAACGGCATTCCGAGTGCGAGCGAAGGCATGTTGAAAGGCTAGCGAGTGTCCAGCAGACTCGTGGCGATTCACAGTGATCCGGAAAGGAGATAAAAATGAGTAAAGGTAGCGGTAATAACGGAGGCCGTAGTGCTGGCTCCCAGGGCGGTGGCAGTAAAGGTGGCGGGGCAGCTGGCGGTGGGCAAGGAAATGGCGGAGGGTGGCCAAGTGGAACGGGCAAGCCATCCGGCGGAGGGCGCAGCAATGCACCCGCTGGCGCTGGCAACAAATAGGTCTGGCGCTGGTTTAGCTTAATAATTCCGTCGAGAGGAACCGCCCGCAAGCTAAGCTTATGGACTCCCTTGACGTGAAAACGGCCGCAGGAAGCGGCAGTATCGTTTGGGGCTGGACAGCGGGTCAACAACCCATTGCCCCAGATTTGCCCCAAGTTCCTATTTGTAGACAAAATCAATATCGGAGTTGTGGCATGCTATCGCGATGTGGGAGGAGCATGCCATGGCAACGAAATATCCACTCAACGGCACGGAGCCGTCAAGCAGAGCCGGCGGCAGACCACCTGCGTTGAAGCCTGAGCATATCGCAGTTTTACACGATATCGTAATGGAGCGCGCGCAGGCCCGCTTGCAGGAAATCTCCGACGAACTTCATCACCGCTGTGCTTTACGCGTGTGCGCAGCAACGATTCGTCGCGCGCTAGGTGCCGTACGGCGCAAGCCGGTACAATCTGACATCCGCAAAGATGGTCTTGAGGACAATTTTTCACTCCTCTTTCTAGGTAATTTTGTTATCTAAGTGATATTTGGTGATAATTTTTTCAATTTTCGCCATTAGTATGACAAGACACTAGGGAGAAAAATCATGCGTATACATGCTTTTACTATGTTCGTCATAGTTGGGATCAGCTTGCTCAGTGGTTGTGCAGCCCAGATGTCCAAATCGATTGGTCAACGGGTTGACGTATCGGAACAATGCCGACAAGTGCAAGAAGATCCCCTGCCGAACGCTGCTCCCAGCAATATACTCACCGCGCATCTTGGCAACTTCGGCGACTGTGATGTATGGCTAAATCAAAGCAAGAAACACTACGAATTCCTGCCCTTGTGCGCATTTGCACAAATCCAGACCAAGTATGACTACGAGTTCTCAACCGGCGAGGCCGAGATGCTCAGGAAAGCGGAGCTAGACAAGTTTGAGAAGGTCGTCACGCAACTGAATGAGTTGAGAGACCTTGTCAATCAGAAAAAAGATGCACTCGAAAACAGCCTGCAAAGCCCAGAGCAAAACCGGCTGGTTGCCGTAGCAAATGCAGTGAATCAAATCGATCCGGCAGCGATACGCCAAAAGCTCGCTGAGCTGCGCACCAGCATCAACGTACTACGGCAGACGCTGTATAAGGACCGTCAGCTGTTCAGCCAGCAAATGGCCATCGAGTTGGCCGCCTGGGATACCAACTTCCGAGCCACCCTTGACCAGTTTGACCGACTTCTGTCCGGCGACTACCGGCTTGTCATCAGCGACACGCTGCGCAACCAAGTTATCGTCCATGTCGCTCGGCGCAGTCTCGACATGCTGCACAGCGCGTTGCGGCCAGCCGACGCCATCATCAACAAACTGGACCAGCAAGGCTACGGCGTCATCAGCGTCAGCTACATGGCTTTCGGTCCCGATATCCAGAAAAGCGTCAACAAGGCCAAGCTAAAGATCGAAGGCATTTACCAGGAACGGCTGAAAAAAACCGGATCGGATAACCCGAAATACCTGCAGCAATTCATGCGGGAGATGCGGCGCGCTGCCTGCAGCAATCTGCAGCAGGGCACGCAATTTTCCATGCTGACCGAGATCGTCGACACGCTGTTCATCACGGACATCAAGGACGATGCAGCGAACAAAACCATCATCGAAGACAAGCTGGTAGAGTACGATGCGACAGGATCGGCTCACGGTGCCCATGAATTGTTCGGCAGCATTAGCGCATCTTATGCAGCGATGGTGGACGGGCAAAAAGCGCCGCCAGCACCGCCCGTCGCGCTGCACGTTTCCCTTGCTAACGAGTGGGCCGCACGCCAGATGCTGCTGGTCGAAAAGATGGAAACAAGGGTCAAGGCCGGCGCGCGCGTGCCCGAAAAAGACAAGTATGGGCAAATCTCGCCGCCAGAAATTATCTTCCCAACACTGGAACAAGTCGATGAGGCCTCCGTAACGCGGATTGCGGACGCCGCCAGTGCCAAGGTCATCGACGACGCCGCACGCAGCGCACCGGCCTTGCTTGTCAGCCAGACCGGTGTGGCAGGCAGCGACCTGCAGGTGGCGATAGCCAACAACATCAACGTATCCGCCGCCGCGTATGCCGTCAGCCAGGCTTCGGCGACGCTGAACGCCAACTTCAACATCAATAACAGCAATACCTTCAACCCCACCAATACCGTCGCGCCGGTGATCAATGTGGCCCCGTATCCCGCTGGCGGCGGCAGCGGCGGCGGCACTGCCGCCACGCCGGACGCTGGCGCGTCGTTCTGCGCCAGCGGCTATTTTGCCGCCCACAACACAGCATGCGTGCGCGACGGGCGCGACTACGTGGTGACTTTCGCCCCCAGCAAATCCTTCGCCAGCAATGCCTGCAGCAGCCAGACGATCGACACTGAACTGAAACTGTTGGCCGCTGCTGCGGTCCACCATGCTGAAAGCACCGGCGGCCGCTTCAACGCGTCGATTACCGGCCTTGCCTCACCGCCCGCTGCCTCAGCGTCAAACTGCGGCGCCAGGGTCGCGCCCCGCTGCACCTACGTCAATCAGATTCGGGATGCGGTCAAGATCGATGGCTGTCCGGCAGCCGGCACCAAAGACAGCGGCAATCGCATACTGTCTGCCGCACGGGCAGCCGCTGCCGCCAAAACGCTGGAGGACGCCGCGCCCGGCCTGATCCTGGTGAATGGGCTGTCGGCACAGGGCGCCGACAGCGCCTACGGGGTCGCAAACGAAAATCTCGATATCGATCGGACCGTCGTCGTTCGTCTGCAAACCGTCCGTTAAGCGAGCGGTTTGCACGTAGGTTTTTTCCACAATCCGTATAGAAAATTTGCGTCGACCTATAAGATGTCGGCATACGGCAAAGCAGCACTGTGTCACGCTTCCTTGGTCACTAAACTAAATACGCGGGCTTCACGTATTTTGCCCTCACGTATTAGCAAACAGTCCGTTGATATTCTTTCCGGTAATCACATCCGGTCCAAAATAGCAGCTATAGCTACCTGAATCGCCACCTATAGCTTAGGCTCTCCTGATCCATGGCTCTTGAAAGATGAAGAGCCAATGATCGTGTTGAGACCTGGGTGTCCTGCCAGACTCCTGGTTCGCGATCTCACAGCTGCCGGATCCAACGAGGAGATTGGGGCCGACCTGCCTATCCCCTGCCCTGCAGAAACTCCTACTGCGCGCTAGCAAATGCCGCTTGAGCTTCGGCAGGCTCAGACAGGATATCTTCCATGGCTAAACACCCTGCGACTTTATAGCTCAGGTTTTTGCAGGGCTCCGACTTTGGCTTGACGTGTAGGCGGTGCCCGCGGTTTGGGGCTGGCTGCCGCAGCCGGTGCTGACGTTTGAATGTCGATCGGTACTGCAACGCATCGTGCTGGTCGCGATGCATTAGAGCGTACGCTCACGCTGCCCGCCTCAGCTGATTGGTACACATCGATATGGATCGGGTTATATTGACCACAGAGACAATTACGCTTCGCCCAGGCTTCGCCGCGGAAGCCTAGCTGAGTTTATAGCATCTACATCTCAAGCATCTTGCTTCGAAGCTTTTTCTGCATGCCAAAACCTCAGAGTGCCGTCAACGCCTCAAGGCCCACAAGGACAAGTTTGACCCCGTTTGAGGTATCGTAGTCTTGTGACGATCGGTATTTCTGGAGCCTGATTGTATACACCAGTTGCTGATTCAGCGCGGACATGTTGCGGTAAGCCAATCAAGTGTCGCCCACAATACCTCACCATCATTATGACGGCGATATCGGTGACTGTCTGGATCCGCCTGCCAATTACCCCAAACCTGACTTCTAAGCGCGGCATGCCCGGCAGTGGTAAGCCAGTCGCCGCTATTCGGCGCATTTTCCAATTGCAGGCTCTGGGTGAGCTCGATTCCTAAACGCGGTCTCGCAGCCGCCCCCTGAGCAGCGATCTCGTCGCCCTCGTCTATACCTATTCCATAAATCTCCGGCTGCCACACTAGTGGGAATGCGCAGGCCAGTTGATCAAGCTCGCCGATTAGCCGGTGCTGCTTTCCTTGAAGAAGCCCTTGGCGGCGCTGGCCATGTCTCCATAAGACTTGATCTGCGCTTGCGCGCCCTGCTGGGCTGCTGTGGCTTGAGCCTTGGCGATCTTAGTCGGATCACCGCCGGCGTCCTTCATTGAGGCCGCCAGTTGCGCTGCGACACCAGCCTGCGTGCGTTCGTAGCCAGTCAGCGCTGTGGTCAGGCCGCCGATCGCTTTCCCCACAGCACCGAACGATTCGGCCATGCCGGTGGCAGCAGCCTGCGCCACCGTGTCGACGGCCGTCAAAATATCCAGCAGTTCCTTGGCCTTGGCGACGTCGGTGCCAGCCTCCTGGGCCTGGGCGACACCTTGCGCGGCGCGCAAGCGGCTCAAGCTGTCGATCTTACGATTATTCAGCTCGATGGTCTTCTCGCTATTCGCGAAGCCAGCCAAGGCCGCGTTCTGCTCCTCCAAGTCGGCAATGGCCAGTGCCGTCTTGGCTGCTGGCAGCAAGCCGTAAGTGCGGATCTGTGTGGGTGATGCGGGTTACAGGTTGCAGAACCAGCGAATCTTGACAGGGACCATCCAGCGGTCGCCGTCCTCGCGGCCGTCTGCGATTTCAGGCGTGCGCTCGATCTGCACGGTCACATCGCCCTTCGTGAAGCTTGCGCCGCGCCGAAACAGCTCCCTGATCATTTCAGCGCGCGCGCCGGCAACGGCAGTGCCCTGCCCTGACGGATACATCAGGCTGACCTGGAAGATGCCGCGCTCCTGGCGCGAGCCGTCGCCCATGGAGTGATTGGCAGGTTCCGCCGGCAGCAGGTAGGCGGCCTGATACGGCCGGCCAGTAACCGGCGTGTAGGGCACGTTCTGCCATGCGGTGTCGATGGATGGCGCGAGTCTGGTCAGTGCCGTCTCCAGTGCCGCGCGTATTGTTGCTTGGCTCATAATTTATAGCTCGAATAGCCTTGAGCGAACTCGCTTGCGGTGGTGCCGTCGCGCACGCCGTTCACAGCATTGTCCACAATGGTGCGGAATTCCACGACCGTCAGCATCACCACGCCGACGGGCGCCTGGCGGGACCAGCCCTCTTCGATGCGTTTCGCATAAGGCAGGTTGTTCACGAGATAGATCACGTCGCCCGCCTTCGCCGCACTGATCGTGCTGCCGTGGGCGGCAATCGTGGCACTGCCGTCCTTGTCGATCAGGTCGCGCACGCCAGCAGACGGTGAGCCGATGGAGAGCTGCAAGTTGGCGCGGAAGCGGCCACCGGTATAACCAGGTGGCGGCATGTGCTTCCAGAACTTAGCATCACCTACCGGCGAGCGATGCATCACCTTGTTGTCGATCTTCATGGTGATGGCGCGCACCACCAAGTCCTGATTGGCCTTGGTCTTGGCGATGAATTCGGCGATCTGCATGGAAAACGACATACTGGCCATCAAATCCCCCTGAGTTGCAGCGTGCGCAGCACTGCCACGTCGACCGGCGCGGTGGTTTCGACGGCCTTGACCGTGTAGTTGGCGCCGCCGAACAGCACCAGGTCGGCGGCGGTAGGCTGCGGCATCGGCGCGCCATTACGCTGCAGTGGTGACAGCAGCAGCTTCTGGTCGCCCGCCTGGATCAACATGCCGTCGATGTTCTCGGCCTCGTAATTGATCTTGACACCCTTGCCTTCGTAGTCAGTGGTCGCGCTGGGCGCCGTGCCCAGGCCCGGATCGTACTCGCCGGTCACGACCTGGCGCAGCACCACGATGCCGCCCTTGCGGCGCAGGGACTGGTCGGCGCGCACGGCGGCCTGGTGTAGTCGGTCATGCGCTGTCACTCCAGTCCGCCTTGATCATCCGTTTTGTCATGCCGTTTTCGAACAACATGTTCGTGCCGTAGTCGTGGCAGTCCAGAAACTCACCCGACATGCCGTAGTTGCGACGCTTGAAGTCGCAGAGGAAGGCCGGCATCTTCTCCGGATATTGAGCATCACCGGCGGCGCGCGTGCGCTCCATCACCAGGATGGTGCCATTCGGGCTGATCCAGCGGCAGGCGGCGAACCAGCGCGACAGCGGCGTATCCTTGACGCGCTGCCAAGTTTCCCATTCAACGACGTTCTGGAAGTATCCGGCCCGCTCCTCGATCTTGATAACGCAGTCTGGCACCAGTGAGCTCGTCCAGACCGCACGTGACATGCCGGTGTAGATGAGGTCGTCGCATTGCAGGCCGAACGCCACGCGGTGTATTGTTGGATTGGTACTCATGCCCGTGTCACCTTCATCGAATTGCCGCCGCCGGCCGTGCCGAAGTACGGCGCCAGGAGCGCGTCCACGGCCACGAAGCGCTCGCGCGCGTCCTTGGTGTTCTGGAAGTACTCCGTTTCCCGCGGGCCGGTCTTGTCCTTCTTGATGGCGTTCGAGCCGGTGTCGAGGTCGGGAAGCAGGTCTTCGCCGTTGCCGGCGCGCACGGCCAGGTCAATGCAAGCATTCACCACGTCCACCGGCACGATGATGCTGGGCACAATGAAGCTGTCGACCACGACGTTGTAGCGTGGCCAATCCAACGCCTGATGCTGATACACCCGGCGGCCGGCCCAGCGCGTGCGGTAGGAGGCCATGAACTGAACCGCCTTGCGCAAGGCGATCTCCTTGGATGCCTCGGCCAGCGCTGCCCAAGCGGTCAGGCCCAGGCTGGCACAACGCGCATCAGCCGCGGCGACGCTGGCATATGAGTCTGCGTCTGCCAGGCCGGCACCTGTTTCGATGATGATCGAAATTTATTCCTATTACTTTGATAACAAAAATATATCCAGCAAATACCGCATAAAATTGTCGTATAATTAATTTCAGTACTTTTTTAACATCAAAACACAGGGATGAAATGAACTCAAAAACTGTTGCCAAAATTACGCTCAGCGCTCTCATTTTCTGCGCCTGCATCCACGCACAAGCCATAACCTTTTCCAACGTCGCGTTACTTGGCAGTGGAATCTCTTCTCTGGGTGCTCCTGACACGACCAGCTACGGCGAAACCTTAACGACATCATTCGAAGGAGTACTTCAGGATTTCAGCTTTTATGCGACTGCAGGTAACAATGGCAACGTGGGGTTGATAATTGCGACTTGGGATGGCAGCAAAGCCATCGGGCCGGCCTTGTACACAAGTTCACCAATCGCGTATAGCGGTGGCGTCCAGACGCTCGTAGCGAATGAAATCAATTTGACATTGCTAGTCGGTGTAAAGTACATCGCATTTTTAACAACTGCAGGCATCGACAATCCAATTTCAAGCGTGACGATGCAAGGTTCGACCGCCGACGCTGGCTTGGGAGGCAAATTTGCGTATCTGAATTCCGATGGCGCCAATCCCCTTGATTTGAATGGCGCATGGAACCACCATTCTGTAAGTAACATGGCCTATACAGCGAATATCACCCCAGTAGTACCAGAGCCGGAAACCTACGGCATGATGTTGGCAGGCCTGGGCCTCATCGGCTTCATGGCTCGTCGCAAAGCTAAGTCGTCTTAATTAAAATTGGCGCCTTGCACGATGGCGCCGTTTTTTTGCCAGCAACCACTACCTCATTCAAGCACCCAGCAGCGCTTGAAGTTCAGCCTTGTTTGCCGCCGCAGGGTATTTGATGCCCTTACTATCTAGCGCACCCTGCAGTTGCTCCTTACTCATCCCGGTGGCTTGCGTACTGGCGACCGCACCACTAGCCAAGGATCCGGCCTCGCCACGCAGGCGCTGAGCTTCGGCTTCATTCGCGGCGGTCTGGTCCGCGATGCGGGCGGCAGCGAGCTCATTTTCGTGAGCCTGCTTGGCAACGCGCTCATTCTCAGCCGCCAGTTCGCGCTCGCGCACGATCAACTGATCGCGCGCGGCCAGCAGTTCGGCCGTGGTTGGCACGCGCTCGACCGATGCGCCGAGGTCCTGGTCGCCGTACGGCTCGTGAATGTCGGGGTTGAAGTCGGATTTATTGATGACGACGAACGGCCCCTGCGTGCGCAGGTCCGTCGATACGATTTGGATGGTATCCATGGTGATTTCCAGGTGAGACCCGGCAAGCACCGCAGTGCTGGCCGGGCCGGGTTGATGGTTAGCCGTGCAGGATGCCGATGAATTCGTCCTTGACCGAGTCGCAGCCCCATGCCAGCGCCACTTCGTACTGCATCTGGCGGTACTGGGCGTACATGCTGATCTCGAAGGTCAGGCCGGTCAGTGGATCCGTGACCAGCATGCGGTCGACGGCCGAGTCGCCCTGTTTCGGCAGCGCTGGCGCACGAGTGGCCAGCTGGATGGCCGAACGTGCGAAAAACATGTTGCGGAAGCCCGTCGCGGCAACGGTAATGGCAGTGGCGGCAGCCGGAATGGCCTTCAGCAGACCAGGCGCAGCCAGCGTGATGGTGCCGCCATTCGAGACATCACCGTCGCCGCTCGACACCACGTATTGATTGGCATCACCAGCGAAGGTGATGGTGTCGCCAGCCAGTGAGGTGCCGGTGCCAACTGCCGCCAGAGTGATGACGGTAGCGCCAATGGCATAACCAGCGGCATTGGTGGTTGCAGCAGCAGCGGAGCCCTTGCCGTGCAGCTTGATGCCGGAACTATTGCGCAGCGCAAAGCCTTGCAGGCGGTCCGTCATGCCGTTGCGCAACATGTCTTCCCGGCCGGCTTCGTTGACCTTAAACAAGCCGGATTGCTTGCCGCGCAGGTTGACCATCGCAGCCGAACCCAGCACCAACTGGAAATCCAGACCCTGGGCGCCATTCTCTTCCAGGATGCGCAGGGCGCCGGCGGTGTCGGTCAGGTCGCCTGTTGTGGCGAATGGAGCAACGCCAACATTGCCGCAGGCACGCGACGCCTTAACATACAGCGCGGCCAGGTCGCTTTCGACTTCGTTCACCAGCGTGCGCATGGCCTGGGAAAACTGATCGCGCAGGATCACGTTGTAGCTCGCACCGTTGTTATCCAGAGCCAGTTGCTCCTCACCATTCCAGCGGATCGGGACGCGGCGCGCCTTGGTGATGACCACGCCCTTCTTGCCGATGTTCTGGTCGCCGTCATTGGGCGGCGTCACCGCTGGAGCGATATCGGTCGCAACCGCAGCAGGCGCGACTGGCGACGTAACCTCCTGGCCGACCGCCGCTCGGGTAAAGTTCATATCAGCGGAAACTGCTGGGATGAAGCCGACCAGCTCGCGCGCAACTTGGTCCGAAGCACTGTAGATGGTGGTGATCAGGCCGCTCAGTGAGTTTGCGCCCATGATCACGCCGGTGCGCGCGGCGTAGTTGGTGATGTAGCGATATGCCAATTCGACCAGTACGCGACCGGCGAAGTCGGCTTTTTCTGGCACGGCCACCAGCATCTCGACGGCCTTGTGGGTAATCGCGGTGGTCGCCGACGCGGCAATAGACAGGGCCATAGCGCACAGGGCCATGACCGACAGCAAGGTTTTCTTCATGGTAAAGCCTTTAAAAGTTAGTGATTTGGAATTTTTAAAACAGACAGGCCATCCAGCCCAAAACACCAACCCCCATCCAGGCGTTGGCTATGCGTTGCGGTAATACTGAAATGGAAATGGTTTGCTCAACGTCGGGAGCGATTAATCGGTAACGGCACCGCCACCCTTGGCAAATTCCGCCTTCGCGGCCGGCGTTGCTGCATCGAAAGCGGCGCGCGTCATGGATTTGCCTGCGCCAGCGCCTGCACCACCGCCAGTCGCACCACCACCTGATGCGCCGGAACCCTTGAGGATTTGATCCTTGAACGGGCAGGCTTGCACCAACTGCGCCAGGCCTTCATCGAAGTCGGCGATTTCGCCCGGGCGGGTCGGCGAGAATATCTTGTTGCCGCCGGCATCATACGGAACGGTCTTGCCGTCCTCGACTTTGAAGTTGTTGCCGAAATACGCCTTGGCCATTTCGGGAGGGATGGCCAGGCGCAGCGGGTGCTTGTCGTCAGTGAACAGCTTCGAGCTGGAAAAGCCGCCGCCGATCATGTGGGTATTCAGTTCACTGGTGCGCTTTTCCAGCTGCGCGGTCAGTTCCTGCAGTTGTGTGGCGCTGGTTTTGGCCTGTGCGGCAACCTGCTCTTGCGCGGTCTTGGCGGCCGCGTCCTGGATTTCCTTGACTTGGGCGGCCGTTTTCAGTTCGCCAGAGCTGAGGCTCTTGACCGTGTTCAGGGCGGCCAGTGCAGCCACGCCGTCTTCGATGCCTTCGAAGGTCTTCAGCTTTGCCTCTGCCGCTTCCTTGCCCTCGCGGTGGGTCTTGGCCTCGCCGTTCAGGCGGGTGATCGTGCCCAGCGTGGTATCCGCGTCGAATGGCGCTTCGGTACCGTTCGGGTGAATGAAGATCGGCAGCTTCTTCTCGCCGTCGATGGCAATGGTTCCGTCTGCGTTGAATTTGAATGGCATGGTCGTTCTTTCCGGGCAAGGCCGCCGGCAAGAGACACGCCAGCGCATCCGGGGAATTGAACAGGCAGCATACCTGCGCCGCGCTCGGCGTCAGCGAATCAACGATCCGTCGCCTTGAGCAGGCAGGGCTGCCATATACACCGGTCAGCGCGCGCTCCAAGCGCTACGACCTTGAAAAATGCAAGAACTGCTTAAAGGAAAACAACCAATGTCCATCTGGGATGACAAAGAAGGTAGGAAGCACGTCGGCATCATGGTCGATGGCAAAAGAATTCACCGAAAGTTGCCGAAAGGTGCAACTGCGCGTGATGCCAAGCTCGTAGAGGCGGAGCTGCTCAGGGCAGCAGAACGGACACCATCGCAAAAGCAAGTAGTGATCCCAGGCGACCCGCCAATGACTGCAATACTGGCGATATACCTGGAGCACTCAAAAAGCCTGAAAAGCGCCGACACGTCAAAGTTCCATGTGGTGCGTCTTGGGCCATGGGCAGCGCTTTACAAGGCAAGCCAGGCGCAGGAATTTGCAGACCACTTTATTCGTGACGCCAGTAAAAAGGTAGCGAATGCAAAAACGAAGGAATTGGAATCGATTTACGCGCCGGCCACGATAAATCGATCTCTTGCGTGCGCAAAGAAAGGTTTAGCTTTGGCATGGCGCCAACGCCTGATACCTGAGAATTTCGGGCTTCGTATAGAAAATGTCGTTGTGAATAATGAAAGAGAAGTATTTCTTTCCGTGAAGCAGGTTCAACGGATAGCGGAGTTTTGTTCGGCGCGCGTGCAAGCGGCCATCTGGATCGCGTTACTTACTGGTGCGCGGCGGGGAGAAATTTTCAAGATTCGCCGCCAGGATATTGGCCGTGACACCATCACTCTGCCATCTAGTCATACCAAAACATTAAAGACGCGGATTATTCCGATCATTCCAGCACTGAGGCCCTGGCTTCCATATCTGCCGCTAACTATTACACCGAGCAGCGTCAAGTCATCTTGGCAACGTGCCAGGGTAAGGGCCGGCATGCACCACGTCAACTTCCACGATTTGCGACACTCGTGCGCAAGCATCATGCTGGGCCTCGGAGTCGACCTCTACACCATCAGTAAAGTTCTGGGGCACACCAACATTCGCACTACGCAACGGTATGCTCATCTTCAGGTGGATGCCCAACGTACAGCGCTCGACAAACTGTCCAACCTCGTGCAAGTCGGATAAATTACACCCGAAAATTACACCCATAGAAAAAGCCGCCCATCGATGATTGGCGGCTTTATTTAAGTTCTTGATATTAAAGCGAATTCTGGTGGGAAGTGCAAGTTTCGAACTTGCGACCCCTGCAGTGTGAATGCAGTGCTCTACCCCTGAGCTAACCTCCCGAAGCGAGGCGAATTATCGCATAGGTGTTGCGGCATCTGCAAGGGCTGGCAAGAGGAAATTTACCATACCATCGCTTTTTCTCAGGCGGCCGCTGGCGGCGCCGTGACGGCGGTCCAGATGCACTGGCCTTTGGCTGCCTTGTCGAGGCCGGCGATGGTGGCTTCGTGGGCGGCGAGTTCGTCGGCCGTGGCGCTCTGGAAGATGACTTCGGCCAGTGGCACGATTTCCAGGGCGGCGCCGTCGGCGGCCACTTCCACTTCTTCTTCCATGCTCAGGCTGTTTTGCCCGCGCGTCATGGCCAGGTAGACGTCGGCCAGCAACTCGGAGTCGAGCAGCGCGCCGTGCAGCTTGCGGTGGGCGTTCGAGACGCCGTAGCGGTCGCACAGGGCATCGAGCGAGTTGCGCTTGCCCGGATGCATTTCTTTCGCCTGCACCAGGGTGTCGATCACGCCAACCACTTGCTCGTGCACGGGCGGCAGGTTCAGGCGCTTGAATTCCGCGTTCAGGAAGCCGATATCGAACGGGGCGTTGTGGATGATGAGTTCGGCGCCGGCGATGTAGGCACGAAACTCGTCGGCGATTTCCGCGAATTTTGGCTTGTCGCTAAGGAATTCCGTCGTCAATCCGTGGACGGCCAACGCGCCCTCTTCCGAATCGCGCTCGGGATTGATGTAATGGTGGAAATTATTCCCCGTCAACATGCGGTTGTTCAGTTCGACCGCCCCGATCTCCAGGATGCGGTCGCCCGTACGCGGGTTCAGGCCGGTGGTTTCAGTATCGAGAACAATTTGACGCATGGCGGATTCATTCGTAAAAGCAAAAAGCGAAGGGCACAGTATAGCAAACCTGTGCCCTGCGATTACAACTCCCGAGCTTGGATATGCTTACGCGCGCACGGTTTCCACGCCCAGATTGGCCAACTGATCAGCCCGCTCATTGCCCGGATGGCCATTGTGGCCGCGCACCCAGCGCCATTCCACTTCATGGACGGCCTGGGCCGTATCGAGCGCTTGCCACAGGTCGACGTTTTTCACGGGCGCCTTGGCCGCCGTTTTCCAGCCGCGCGCCTTCCAGCCGTGGATCCATTCGCTGATACCCTTCTGCACGTACTGGCTATCGGTATACAGCACCACCTGGCAAGGACGTTTGAGCGCCGTCAAAGCTTCGATCACGGCCTTCAATTCCATCCGGTTATTCGTCGTATTCAGTTCCCCGCCGTAAATTTCTTTCTTGGCGCCATCGGCCACCATCAGCGCGCCCCAGCCGCCTGTGCCGGGATTGCCCTTGCATGCGCCATCGGCGTAAATCTCTACCTTGTCTTCAAACTTAGCCATCTTGCTGTTCCCGCCTTTTATTCGTGACCGGTGCGCCTGCGGGCGCCGTCGCCGGTTTTTTGGTCCACGCCGGACCGATCAAACGCATCCCTTTGACGCGCTTGATCGCCTGCACTATATACACTGCGCCCAGATATGGCCACCAGCGCGCACCGGCCTTGTCCATGAAAGCGTTGCGGCGCAACCATTTTTCTGTCCTGCAGGCAGGTGCGTAGCAGCCGAAGTAGCTTTGGCTGACGCCCATGTTCAGCAATTTTAACCAGTCTTTCATGCGCGGCATAGAGATCAGCTCGCCTGCTTGCGGCAGGTAGTGGCGGCCCGTGATCCGCCCCACCCCTTGGCGCATGCCCCACAGGCTGGCCGGATTGAAGCCGCAGACGATCACGCGTCCCTCGGGGATCAGCACGCGCTCGACTTCGCGCAAGACCTGGTGCGGCTCGGCGGCAAATTCGAGTACATGCGGCAAGACCACTAGATCCAGGCTTTGCGAGTCGAACGGCAACTCGTCGAAGGCCGACACCAGGGTCAGGCGGCGCTCCTGCGGCGAGCGCGAAGGCAGGCGCGCGTCGAGCAGCCATTTGTTCGGCATGCGGTTGGCCGCCAGCGCATCGAGCTGGGGCAAGCCGATCTGCACGGCATTAAAACCGAAGATATCGACGGTCAGGCTGTCGAGGCATTGCTGCTCCCAGGCGCGCACGTACAGACCGGCCGGCGTCTGCAGCCAGCCGTCAAGCGCTATAATGGATTTTTCGGATGCCACACTGTCCATTCAGTTTTCTCTTTTGCTCATGACACACTCCCCTGAACACGCTTTATCGGTACTTGCCGTGCCCGCCTTTGCCGACAATTACCTGTGGCTGATCCATGACGGCCGCCACGCCGCCGTGGTCGACCCCGGCGATGCGACGCCCATCCTCGATGCGCTGCAAGCCCATCAATTGACCTTGTGCGCCATTTTACTCACGCATCACCACGCCGACCACACGGGTGGCGTGCCTGAATTGTTGCAGCATTTCGCCGTCCCCGTCTTCGGCCCGCGCAATGAGGCTATCACAGCCATCACGGAACCGCTTGCCGAAGGCGATGTCGCCCATGTGCCCGAGCTGGGTTTGCAGATGAGCGTCATCGACGTGCCCGGCCATACCAAGGGACATATCGCCTACGTGCGCCAGCGCGACGAACGCAGCGGCGCGCCATGGCTGTTTTCCGGCGACACCCTGTTTGCGGGGGGCTGCGGCCGCCTGTTCGAAGGCACGCCGGGCCAGATGGCCGATTCCTTGGGCAAGCTGGCCGCCCTGCCCGACGATACCGAGGTATTTTGCGCGCATGAGTACACCTTGTCCAATTTACGCTTTGCCAACGCCGTCGAACCGGGCAATGCAGCCTTGCAGGAACGCATCGCCATCGATACGGAAAAGCGCCAGCAGGGTTTGTCGACCGTGCCGTCGACCATCGCCCTGGAAAAAGCCACGAACCCCTTCCTGCGCTATCGCGAACCGGCGATCCTGACCAGCCTGAAGGTGGAAGGCAAGCTGACGGCAGATGCCTCGCCCGTGGAAGCGTTTGCCGCGCTACGGATGTGGAAGAATAATTTTTAAGCGAACTCTTCCACAATAAAAAATCCCGGCAGATGCTTAAGGCATCGCCGGGATTTTTTATGCTGCTATTTGATCAGGATCAGATTTCCTCGTACAGCGGCAAGGTCAGGAATTCGGCGAACGATTCCGACGTCGACATTTCCTCGAAAATCTGGCCGGCGCGCACATAGGTCGGGCCGTTGCCGCCTGGCGCATCGCGCTGTACCTTGGCCAGCTCTTCCGGAATCATGGCGCGCACCATCTCGGCCGTGACCTTGCGGCCGTCTTCCAGCACGCCTTTGCTCGAACGAATCCACTGCCACACTTGCGAGCGGCTGATCTCGGCCGTGGCCGCGTCTTCCATCAGGTTGTGAATAGGCACGCAACCATTGCCGGCCAGCCAGCTGCCCAGGTAATGGATGCCCACGTTGATGTTGTAGCGCAAGCCCGCTTCCGTGATCGGCGCTTCCGGCTGGAAGTTCAGCAGATCCGACGCTTTCACGTCGATGTCGGGACGCTGTTTCTCGATCTGGTTCGGCTTGTCACCGAGCACTTTCGTGAACTCGCCCATGGCCAGTTCCACCAGGCCCGGATGAGCAACCCAGCCGCCGTCGTAGCCGTCGGTGGCGTCGCGCGCCTTGTCATTGCGCACGCCGCCCATGGCGATGTCGTTCTTTTCCGGATCGTTCTTGATCGGGATCAAGGCGGCCATGCCGCCTATCGCTGGTGCGCCGCGCTTGTGGCAGGTTTTCAGCAGCAGCAAGGCGTAGGCACGCATGAAGGGCGCCGTCATCGTGACTTTCGCGCGGTCGGCCAGGCAGAAATCCTTGTCCAGCTTGAATTTCTTGATGCACGAGAAGATGTAATCCCAGCGGCCCGCGTTCAGGCCCGAGCTGTGTTCTTTCAGCTCGTACAGGATTTCATCCATCTCGAAGGCCGCCAGGATGGTTTCGATCAGCACGGTCGCCTTGATCGTGCCTTGTGGCAAGCCCAATTCGTTTTGCGTCATGACGAAAATATCGTTCCACAGCCGCGCTTCCAAGTGCGATTCCATCTTCGGCAGGTAGAAATACGGACCGGCGCCGCGCGCCAACTGCTCTTTGGCGTTATGGAACATGAACAGAGCGAAATCGAAAATGCCGCCGGAAATGCGCTTGCCATCGACCAGCACGTGCTTTTCATCGAGATGCCAGCCGCGTGGACGTACGACAAGGGTCGCGATCTTGTCGTTCAGCTTGTACGATTTGCCATTTTGCTCCAGCGAAATCGTCTTGCGCACGGCATCGAACATATTGATCTGGCCCGTCAGCTGGTTATCCCAGTTTGGCGTGTTCGAATCTTCGAAGTCCGTCATGTAGCTGTCCGCGCCCGAGTTAAAGGCGTTGATGACCATCTTGCGCTCGACGGGACCCGTGATTTCCACGCGGCGGCATTCCAGTGCCTTCGGGATCGGCGCGATCTTCCAGTCGCCTTCACGGATGTGCGCGGTTTCTGGCAAGAAATCAGGACGCTCGCCCGCGTCGAGGCGTTTGGCCCGTTCCACGCGCACGGCCAGCAATTCCTGGCGGCGAGGCTCAAACGCGCGCGTCAGCTTGGCAATCAGATCCAATGCGGCCGGCGTCAAAATCTGTTCATAGCCGGGCTGGATGTCACCCGTGATTTGCATGCCTTCTGGAAGTGCGATCGTGTTCTGCGTCATGAAGTTCTCCGGTTTTTAGTCAATATAAGAAAAGGTAATCTGGTGATCCAAGTATAAGCCGAACAACTGCGCGGACAAGCTGGACAGAGGCGCAAAAACACTCTGCCGGGCGGCGCGTTTGTTCTATAGTATTGCACTATAAGGCATGGAAACGAGATTAAAAATCACTTCATCTATGCGTTTTTATCACAAGTGACGGCATCGCGGGAGCACGGCATGGGACAGTTCAGACAAATATCGACCTTCGTGGAAGTGGTGGCCAAGGGCAGCCTGTCGGCCGCCGCGCGCGCCGAGGGCATCGCTCCGGCCATGATAGGCCGGCGCCTCGATGCCCTGGAGCAGCGCCTCGGCGTCAAATTGCTGCAGCGCACGACGCGCAAGCTGGCCTTGACGAATGAAGGCGCCGCCTTCCTGGAAGATTGCCAGCGCATCCTCGGTGAACTGGAAGAAGCGGAAGCGGCCGTGGCCGAGCGCAGCGTCAAGGCCAGCGGCCATCTGCTCATTTCCGCACCGGCCGGCTTCGGCCGCCAGCACGTGGCGCCTTTGATCCCCTCTTTTGTCGCCGAGCACCGCGACGTGACGGTGTCGCTGAACCTGAACGACCGCCTCGTCGACCTGATCGGCGAAGGCATCGACGTGGCCATCCGCATCGCCAGCCTGTCCGATTCTTCGCTCGTGAGCACCAAACTGGCCGACAACCAGCGCGTGCTCGTCGGTTCGCCCGCCTATCTGAAACGGGCGGGCACGCCGCGCATCCCGGCCGACCTGGCGAAACACAATTGCCTGGCGATCAGCAGCGAAGGCAGCCAGCGGGGCTGGACTTTCCGCGAAAACGGCAAGAATGTGATTTTAAAGGTGGCGGGCAATATGGTCTGCAACGATGGCGAAGTGCTGCACGACTGGGCGCTGGCCGGCAAGGGACTGGCGTGGCGCTCGATGTGGGAAGTCGGCGCCGAGATCGCCTCGGGCCAACTGGTGACGGTACTGGACCAGTTCGCCGCCCCGGGCAACGACATTTATGCCGTGTTCGCCCAGCGCCGCCACTTGCCGCTGCGCATACGGGCGTTTGTGGATTTTTTGAGGCACAGTTATTCGCAACCCGACTACTGGCGCGAGCGGGCAATCTAGCCAATGCAAGCTATATTGAAGAACGCAGCTGAGCGTAGGTTGGCGTAGGTCGGCTTAGCGCAGCGTAAGCCGACACCAGCCCATACATCTTCCCAACGCCACCCTTGTCGGCTTACGCGCAAGCGCTAAGCCGACCTACGTGGCTACCTGACGACGCAAAGCATGGCAAAAGAGCCACTCAATTCATCCAAAACCCGTACTTCACGGAAATTTAGACGAAAAAAAATCCTCGGAGACCGAGGATTTCTTTATTTCGTTTGATCCAGCGTATTAGATTGGCTGAATGTTCGAAGCTTGCTTGCCTTTAGGGCCAGCGGTCACTTCAAAAGAAACGCGTTGGTTCTCTTGCAGGGACTTGAAGCCGTTCGACTGGATAGCCGAGAAGTGAGCGAACAGATCTTCGCCGCCTTCGTCAGGGGTAATAAAGCCGAAACCCTTCGAATCATTGAACCATTTTACGATGCCAGTTGCCATTACAATTTCCTATTTCAGTTAAGTTGGGCTTGCGCCCGTTATATCGTTTGAAGCAAGAAAGAAATGACAGACAAACTGCACTACTACCTCGAATCCAACGATGCCCAATTATACCAACAAAACTGAGAAAAACCATTCTTTCGCAAAATAAACTTGCGAACACTACTTTAATAGCCAAATCCCCGTCTTGCGGCGCCCTGTACCAGCGGCATGGAGACACTATATCCTAATCTGCGACGCGAGTGCTTTGCGTTGCATCAAATGAATCATTGCAACCACATTACTATGGCGCGGTCACTTACGCGGTGAAATGGGTGGCAGCCGCGTCGCGTCGCGCCCAGTCCAGCAGCGCCACCACCTGCGCCCGCACGGCAGACCATTCCGCCACCGCTTGCGCAGGGGTGTTGAGCATGGCGCGCACCAGTTGCTCGATGCGCCGGCACTCCTGCCCCAGCGCGGCAAAGCCAAAGGTAGCGGCCGAGCCGGCCACCGCGTGCAACGCGCGGTGCAGCTCCGTTAACGGCTCCAGGCGCGGGCCTTCGCTGTCGCAGCGGCCGCTTGCCTGCGCAATCGCCTGCAACAGGGCCGGCACGCCAGCCGCATATTTTTCGTTCAGGGCGCGCAAACGCGCGCGGAAATCCGGGTCGATCAAGGTTGCCATCGCAATACTCGCCTGAGTTCGCTTACTTGGTGCCGAAGATGCGGTCGCCGGCATCGCCCAGGCCTGGCACGATGTAGGCGTGATCATCGAGGTGCGAATCGAGCGAGGCGCAGAACATCTTGACGTTCGGATGCGCGTTCTGGAACACGGTCACGCCTTCCGGCGCGGCCACCAGGGCCAGGAAGATGATCTGTTCGTCCGTCACGCCACGCTTTTTCAGCACGTCGACGGCATACACGGCCGAATTGCCGGTCGCGACCATCGGGTCGCACAAGATAAAAGTGCGCTCGTTCAAGTCGGGCAGGCGCACCAGGTATTCCACGGGCATGTGGGTGGCCGGATCGCGATACACGCCGATGTGGCCCACGCGTGCCGATGGCACCAGGTTCAGCAAGCCATCGCTCATGCCGATGCCGGCGCGCAGGATGGGCACGATGGCCAGCTTCTTGCCAGCAATGACAGGCGCGTCGATGGTGACCAGCGGGGTCTTGATTTCGCGCGTCGTCAGCGGCAGGTCGCGCGTGATTTCATAGCCCATCAGCAAAGTGATTTCCTTGAGCAACTCGCGGAAGGTGCGCGTCGACGTGTCGTGCTCGCGCATGTGGCTCAGTTTGTGCTGGATCAAAGGGTGATCGGTAATGAACAAATTCGGAAAGCGTGGATCTTGTTTCATCTTGTTTTTCTTTCTCTGTAGCTGGCGCGGCGGCAAGCCTGGGCCGCAAGCGCGCTGTGTATCGATAAAATGATGGATTGCAGCATTATCCCAGCCCCCAGCCCGCCTGTGGCCGGAATTTTCGAAATAATCGGATTTATTGAAATCAATACTCGCGCAGCGCGCGCGCCAGGATGGCCTTGCAATCGGTGCCGGCCGGCAAGCGGCCATACGCGCCGCCCGGCGCTTGCACCAGCCGCGACTGCAGGAAGGCTTGCGTCACAAACGGTGGCGCATGGCGCAGCAGCAAGCCGGCCTGCACGGCCAGCACGATGCGTTCGGATAATTGCCGGGCGCCGAATTCATCCGTTTGCGGCCCGTCCAGGTCGGCCAGCAGCCGCATGCGGTATGCCGCAAAGTCGGCGTGCTCATCGCCGGCCAGCGCCAGTTCGGCCGCCAGCGCATCGCGCGCGGCCGGCGACTTGCCGAAGGCGCGCAAGACGTCGAGGCACATGACGTTGCCCGAACCTTCCCAGATCGAGTTGACGGGCAGCTCTCTATATAGACGCGCCAGCGGCGCGTCTTCCACATAGCCGGTGCCGCCCAGCACTTCCATCGCTTCGAAGCCGAAGCCGGGCCCCCGCTTGCAGATCCAGTACTTGCCGGCCGGCGTCAGCACGCGCGCCAGCATCGCTTGCTGCGCATCGTCCTTTTCATCGAAACAGCGGGCCAGGCGCAGCGCGAAGGCCGTGGCAGCTTCCGATTCGAGCGCCAGGTCGGCCAGCACGTTTTGCATCAGCGGCTGCTCGGCCAGCGGCTTGCCGAACACGGCCCGCTGGCGCGCGTGGTGCAGCGCCTGCGTCAAGGAGGCGCGCATGATGCCGGTGCTGCCCAGCACGCAATCGAGGCGCGTGTGGCTGGCCATTTCCAGTATCGTGGGAATACCCCGCCCCGGCTGGCCCACCAGCCAGCCGTAGGCATTGGTGAACTCCACTTCCGACGAGGCATTCGAGCGGTTGCCCAGTTTATCTTTCAGGCGCTGCACGCGGATGGCGTTGCGGCTGCCGTCGGGCAGGTAGCGCGGCAGGAAGAAGCACGACAATCCCCCCTCGTCCGCCTGCGCCAGGATCAGATGGGCGTCGCACTGGGGCGCCGAAAAAAACCATTTGTGGCCGACGATGCGCCAGGCGCCAGCAGCCTCGCCGCCGAACAGGGTACGCGCCTCGGCCGGCGGCACCTGCGTCGCGCGCGTGGTATTGCTGCGCACGTCCGAGCCGCCCTGCTTTTCCGTCATGCCCATGCCGACCAGGGCGCCGCGCTTCTGTTCCACGGGCAGCGAGCGGGGATCGTAGTCGCGCGAGAGGATTTTCGGCAGCCAGCGCGCAGCGATGTGCGGCAGGTCCAGCGCCTGGCGCAGGGCCGGCACCGAGGCATACGTCATCGTCACGGGACACTGCGCGCCGTTTTCCACCTGCCCCACTAATAGATAGGCAGCCGCGCGCGCCACCTGGGCGCCGGGACCGGGCGCGGCCCAGGGCGAAGCGTGCGCGCCGGCGCCCACGAGGATGGCCATCAGCTCATGCCAGGCCGGATGGAACAGCACTTCGTCGATGCGCCGGCCGGCGCGGTCGAACTGCTGCAACTCGGGCGTGTGGATATTGGCCAGGCGCGCCAGCGCATAGGTTTCGGCGCGGCCCAGCCTGTCGCCCAGCGCGTCGAGCTCCTGCAACGCCGCACCACCGCCCTCGCGCAGCAGCGCTTCGATCAGCGCCGGGTCGCAGGCGAACAGATTGACGTTTTCAAAGGGCGTGGCCTGATTAAAAACTTCATGCGTGTCAAAGGCATTCATGGGAGTCTCCCGCGATTTGTTATCATGGCGCCCTTGCCGTCGCTGGCGCACCGTCAACACCGTCTGCCAGCCAGACTAGCGCAAAGCGCATGGCGGGGCAAGCGCGCCAGTGGAAGCAGGCGCAGATAAATGTTTCCATGTGGAATGAAAATGCCCACATGCCCCGCGCGACATGATTTTTTTCATGGAAGGCAGGAATATTTACAAAACCTGAAGCAATGTTGCTCTATTTCATGTAATCGGGTGCTTTTCAATGATACATTTCGTGTGGATCGCGTTCCGATAGCCGCCCTTTCGGCCCCTATGGCACGCGGCACGCACGACGCAGTCTTTCCGTTGGCGCCCTGCCCTGCAGCGTGCGCCGGCACTGATAACAAAAAGGTAAAAGCCAGCACGATGTTTTCCAGTACCCCATCCGCCGCCCACCGCGAGGCTCGCCACGAGTTGGACAACCTCATGGAAGAGGCAGGCGACGTCGTGTTCCGGCTCGATACGGACGGCCTGATCCTGTTCGCCAGCAAGCGCGCGGCCACCCTGTTTGCCGCGCCCTCGGGCATGTCCGGCCACTTGCTGCTGCCGCTGGCCGCCGAAGCGTCGCGCGCGGCGCTGCAAGCGGCGCTGGAAGACGCCCTGGAAGAACCGGGCCGCCTGGAAGTGCGCCTGCAAACGCCGGACCAGGAAATCTGGTTCGAACTGCGCCTGTCTTCTTATATGAACGCGGCCGGCATGGCCGAACTGCTGGTGGTCGGGCGCGACACGTCGGCCCAGCACAATACGGAAGAACGGCTGCGCCACATGGCCACGCACGACGCGCTCACGGGCTTGCCGAACCGCTTGCTGCTGTCGGACCGCATCCGCATGGTGATCGCCCAGGCCGCGCGTTCGGGCCAGGGCTTTTCCGTCGCCACCATCGGCCTCGATGGCTTTAAAAAAGTCAACGATGGCCTGGGCCACCCCGTCGGCGACGCCGTGCTGCGCCTGGCCGCGGCGCGCCTGCGCAAGACCCTGCGCGACAGCGACACCCTGGCGCGCGTGGGCGGCGATGAATTCGTCGCCGTGCTGCCCGGCAGCGCCACGGATGCGCAGATCAAACTGGTGACGGGCCGCCTGCTGGCCACCCTGCAGGCGCCGTTCGAGGTCGATGGCCACACGATCTACGTGGGAGCGTCCGTGGGCGTGGCTATCTATCCGCTGCACGCGGAAGATGAAGTGCGCCTGGTGGCACTGGCCGATGCGGCCATGTCGCGCGCCAAGGAAACGGGCAAGGCCCGCTGCCTGGTCTACAGCCCGCGCCTGAATGGCCCGTCGGAACACGATATTTCGCTGGAAGCGGCCATGTTCCAGGCCGTGCGCGAAGGCGAGTTTTTACTCTTTTACCAGCCCATCGTCGACGCGCACACGCGGCAAATCCAGGGTTTCGAAACCCTGATGCGCTGGAAGCACCCGACCCTGGGCCTGGTGCCGCCCGTGCGCTTCATCCCGATTGCCGAAGCCAATGGCCTGATCAACCTGCTGGGCGCCTGGGCGCTGAAAGCGGCCTGCGTGCAGCTCAAGCAGTTCCAGGAAGTGGCCAAGCGGCCGCTGTACATCTCCGTCAACATCAGCCCGCGCCAGTTCCGCAACGACAAATTCCTCGACGTGCTCGATGACGCCATCGCGTTTTCGGGGCTGTCCGGCGAACACCTGGTGCTGGAAATTACGGAAGGCACCCTGATGATCGACCCCGTGCATGCGGAAACCATCCTCGTCAAGATGACGGAGCGCCGCGCGCGCATCGCCATCGACGATTTCGGCACCGGTTACTCCTCGCTCGCGTATCTGAAGCGCTTCCCCATTTCGGTGCTGAAGATCGACCGCACCTTCATCAAGGACTTGCCCGAATCGAGCAAGGATGCGGCCATCTGCAACACCATTCTCGACCTGGCCAAGCATTTGAACCTGTCCGTGGTAGCCGAGGGCGTGGAAACCGAAGAGCAGATGCATTTCATCGAGTCGCGCGGCTGCCAGTATGTGCAAGGCTACCTGACGGGCAAACCGATGCCGGCCCATGCCGCGCTAGCGGCCTTGAGCGACAAAACCTATGCGGCGCTGGTGCCTGCGCCGTCTGCCAATGAACCGCGCGGAGGGGTGCAATGAATCCAGGTCATTTCACGGTGCCGACACAGCTCGGCAAAAATACCCTGGACTTGCTGTGGGCGCGCACGCGCCAGCAGGGCGACATGCCCGGCTTCGCGAAAGCCATCAGCGCCATCCTGGGCGCCATGCGCGGCGAGGATGACCACGAATTCGACATCACGCAAACGGTGCTGTCCGACCCTGTCCTCACGCACAAGGTACTCAGGCTGGCCAACAGCGGCATGTATTCGGCCTTCGGCCAGCGCGTCAACACGGTGTCGAAGGCCGTGCTGGTGCTGGGCATCGACGCCATCGGACACCTGGCATTGGGCTTGAAGCTGATCGAGGAGCTGTCGCAGGCCTCGCCCGATTCCGTCAGCGCCCACGTGGAAATGGAAAAGGCCGTGCTGGCCGGGATGGTGGCGCAGCAGGTGGCCACCAGCGCCGGCAGCCTGCAGGCGGAGCAAGCCGTCGTCTGCTCGATGCTGCACACCCTGGGCCGCATGATGGTGACGTTCTATATGACGGACTTCTGGGCGCGCATGCAGGCGCACGCCGGTCCCGGCAACGAGGCGGCCGCCGCGCGCGAAATCCTCGGCCTGTCGCTGCCGGAAGTGGGCTATGCCACGGCCGCCCACTGGGGTTTGCCGCAGCACCTGATCAACGGCATGCGTCCGATGGACCCGTCGCCGGACAACTCTCCCGTCAGCGGCGCCGACTGGATGGCGGGACTGTCGACGATGGCGGCGCGCTGCGCCGACTCGCTGTGGCATGACGATGCGGCCGGCGCGGCGCAAGTGCATGCGCTGATCGACGATTATGCGGGCACCCTGGGCATTACGGCGACGGACCTGGTGGTGGCCGTGGACAAGGCCAAGGCGATGGCAGCGGCCGACCTGTCGATCGCGCCCCTGTCGAAACCGGCCGAACGGCGCGCGCGCCAGCTGGCGTCCACGCGCATGCGCGCCGAAGGCAACCGCGTGCTGATCGGCGGCCTGGCCGACCTGCGCGGCGCCATCGGCAGCGCCAGTCCGGGACAGATGGTCTCGATGGCGCTTGAAACGCTGCATCAGGGTTTTGATTTTTCGCGCTCGGTGGCGTTCGTGCGCAACCACAGGGATCATTTGTATTCGGCGCGCATCAGCATGGGCGAAGGCATGGCCGACCTGCAGGACCTGATGGTGTTTGGCGATGCGTATGAGCCGAACGTCTTCCACGCGGCCCTCAATAGCGACCGCGTGATTTTCATCGACAATGCGCGCGACCCGAAATTTGCCGCCAAGCTGCCGCAATGGTGGAAATCGACGTTGTCGGAAGCGCGCAGCTTCGTCGTGCTGCCCCTGTCGGCCAACGGCCACCCCACGGGATTTTTATATGGCGACTGGGACGACAGCTTCCCGCCAATTCAATTGAATCAGACGGAATTCAACCTGATCAACGATATCCGGGCGTTGCTGGTGCAGTCGGTGGAGATGCGGCACCAGCTGGAGTTGGTGGCGAATAAGGTGGCGTGACCGGACGCCAACAATGTTGTCGGATTACGCGCTTTGCGCTAATCCGACCTACATTTTGCCGCTACGCATGGCATAGGTCGTAGGTCGGATTAGGGCCGCAGGCCCGTAATCCGACACCACAACATTCCTTATCTCAACTTCGGCGTACTCACCGACACATCGCCGCATTGCGCGCGGTGCATCAGGGCGTGGTCGATCAGCACCAGCGCCAGCATGGCTTCGGCGATGGGCGTGGCGCGGATGCCCACGCACGGGTCGTGGCGGCCAAACGTTTCCACCATCACGGGATTGCCTTCTTTATCGATCGAGCGGCGCGGCGTGCGGATCGACGACGTCGGCTTGATGGCGATCGAGACACTGATATCCTGCCCCGTCGAAATGCCGCCCAGTACGCCGCCGGCGTTATTGCCGATAAAGCCTTCCGGCGTCAGTTCGTCGCCGTGCTCGGAACCTTTTTGCGCCACCGAATCGAAACCGGCGCCGATTTCCACGCCTTTTACCGCATTGATACCCATCATGGCGTAGGCGATGTCGGCGTCGAGCTTGTCGTAGATGGGCTGGCCCAGGCCGACGGGCACGTTTTGCGCGATCACGTCGATGCGCGCGCCGATGGAATCGCCGTCGCGGCGCAACTGGTCCATGGCATCTTCCATGCGCGCGATCAGATCCGCGTCGCCGCTGGCGGCAAAGAACGGGTTCGCATGCACGTGTTCCCACGACTGGAATGGCACGGGAATGTCGCCCAGCTGGCTCATGCAGCCCTTGAACGTGGTGCCGTATTGCTGCAGCAGCCATTTCTTGGCGATCGCCGCCGCGCCGACCACGGGCGCCGTCAGGCGCGCCGACGAACGCCCGCCGCCGCGCGGATCGCGCACGCCGTATTTATGCCAGTAGGTGTAGTCGGCATGGCCGGGGCGGAAGCTTTCCGCGATATTGCCGTAATCCTTGCTGCGCTGGTCTTCATTGCGGATCAGCAGCGCGATGGGCGTACCCGTCGTCACGCCCTGGTACACGCCGGACAGAATCTCCACCGTATCGGATTCCTGGCGCTGCGTCACATGGCGCGACGTGCCCGGCTTGCGGCGGTCCAGCTCAGGCTGGATATCGGCTTCCGACAGGATCAATCCAGGAGGACAGCCATCGATCACGCAGCCGATGGCCGGGCCGTGCGATTCGCCGAAAGTGGTAACAGTAAACAGCTTGCCAAAAGAATTGCCGGACATAGTAGGAAATGTGAGGACTGGAAAACTCAATTCTACCAGCCTGCGGGGCATGCCATGCCGCTAATGCCACGCCAGGCCCCGATATTCCCCCACCCATCTCGCCATTTTAAAATCCCGTGTATTTTTTCATATAAAAAATACCAGAGATGAGTTGCAATCATGCAATACAAGAAATATTGCTCCACAGAATAGATTTAAAAAAACATTTTGCTTATTAAATAGCTATATACTTGGACGATGGACCATCAGAAAATGTGCGAGCCTCGGCAGCACCTGAGTGCTACATTTTCGATGCGCCCTGAGTGCATCAGAAATGGTCAGGGCTAGGCGCGGCGCCGAAGACAGTACGCAAGTACGGCGAGGCGCTGCAACAACGCCCTGGACATTTCTGATGTGCTCACATCTCGTTCCGAGTCATCCTGGAGAAGCTATACATGCCCGCACCGATCATCCCCCTTGACGCCAACAAGGACGATCACGACGACCTGGTATTCCTCGATGAACAACCAGCGGCGCCGCTGACGGCCGCACCGCGCAGCGTCTGGCGGGTGATGATCATCGACGACGATGAAGACGTCCACTCCACCACCACTTTCGCTCTGGGCAACCTGGAAATGCAGCACCGCCCGCTGGAATTCGTGCATGCGTATTCAGCCGGCCAGGCGCGCGAACTGCTCAAGCATGAAGACGACATCGCCGTCATCCTGCTCGACGTGGTGATGGAACAGGATGACGCGGGCCTGCACCTGGTGCGCTACATCCGCGAAACCTTGAAAATGACGGACGTGCGCATCATCCTGCGCACGGGCCAGCCTGGCTACGCGCCGGAAATCGACGCCATCCGCGATTTCGACATCAACGACTACAAGACCAAGTCCGAACTGACGCGCATCAAGCTGTTTACCACGGTGACGGCCGCCATCCGCTCGTACGAGCAGATCCGTTCGATCAGCAGCAGCCGGCGCGGCCTGGATCGTATCGTCCACGCCAGCACGCAGCTGATGGCGCTGCACGGCGTGCAGAATTTCTCGGCCGGCGTGCTGGCGCAGATCGCCGACCTGCTGGGCATCCGCGCCGACGGCGTGCTGTGCGTGCAGGATTTGCAGGACAATGGCGCACGGGAACTGCTCGTCTCGGCCTGCACCGGCAGCTTTTCCAGCTTGCCGCACAGCGCGCTGTGCGGCCTGCAAAACCCCCGCGTGATGGCCGCCATCGAGCACACCCTGGCGCAGCGGCGCAATGTGTACGCGCACGACTACGCCACCCTGTACTTCGCGGGCAAGGCCAGCCGCGACGCGGCCGCCTACCTCGTGCTGCCGCGCCCCCTGTCGGCCATCGACGAAAGCCTGCTGGAAGTCTTCTGCAGCAACGTCGCCGTGGGCCTGGACAACGTCGAGCTGGTGTCGCACCTGCACAATGCCGCCTTCTACGATCAATTGTCGAAGCTGCCCAACCGCACGCGCCTGGTGGAAATCCTCGACGCCACCCTGGCCGGCCCCGCGCGCGACGACGCCACCCTGTCGCTGGTGGACCTCGACCATTTTGCCGAGACCAATGACGCGCTGGGACACCAGTTCGGCGACATGCTGCTCGTGGCCGTGGCGGGACGCCTGCAAACCCAGCTGGGCCCCCAGCTGACGGTGGCGCGCCTGGGCGGCGACATCTTTTGCGTGCTGGGCGACTCCTCGCAAGTCAATCCTAACAACATCCTGGCCCTGTTCCAGGCGCCGTTCTGCATCGATGGGCAGGACGTGCAATTGTCCGCTACCCTGGGCCTGGTGCGGCTCGGCGAACATGCGGGCACGGGCGCCGATGCGCTGAAGGATGCCGATATCGCCCTGAAGCGGGCGAAAAGCCAGCAGCGCGCCGGACATTTCTATTTCTCGCGCAGCATGGGCATCGAAATCCGCGAACGAGTCCGCATGATGCACGCGCTGCGCACGGCTTTCAGCCAGGGCCAGCTGTTTGTCGTGTATCAGCCGCAGATCGACCTGACCACGCGCCGCCCCGTGGGCGCCGAAGCGCTGCTGCGCTGGCAGACGCCGGACGGCAAGTTCATCTCGCCCGACCGCTTCATCCCGATTGCCGAATACTCGGGCATCATCATCGACCTGGGCGAATGGGTGCTGCGCACGGCGTGCCGCGAACTGGTGCTGCTGCGCGAGCAGGGCCACCGCAACTTCGTCATGTCCGTCAATGTGTCGCAAGTGCAGTTCCGCCACCCGCTGTTTTTGGACATGCTGCGCGCGGCGCTGGAAGAGACGCAGGCGCCGCCTGAATTCATCGAGCTGGAAATCACGGAATCGATGGCCATGGAAGAGCCGGACCTGCTGATCAAAATGCTGTGGCAGATCAAGCAGACGGGTGTCAGCATCGCCATCGACGACTTCGGCACGGGTTTTTCCTCGCTATCCTATTTGCAGCGCCTGCAGGTCGACCGCCTGAAAATCGACCGCGCGTTTGTGACGGAAATCACGGGATCGGCGCGCGGCAGCAGCATCGCCGAAATGGTCATCCAGCTGGGCCGCAACCTGGGCCTGGCCGTGATCGCGGAAGGCGTGGAAGACGAGCGGCAGGCGCAAATCCTGCAGGCGCTGGGTTGCCCCATGGCGCAAGGTTTCCTGTTCGCCCGCCCGATGACGGCCACGGCGCTGGGCACCTGGTTGAACAACGAGGCGCTGCAGGGGGCAGCGTAGGCCTCAACCTGGATCGTCAATGCAAAACGCCGGCGGTTGCCGGCGTTGTTTTTACTCGATCAGCGTAGCTTAATCGGTGGTTTCGGCCGGCCAGTCGCGGATGTACGCCTTGAGCATCTGGTTTTCAAAGCTTTGCGCTTCGAGCACGGCGCGCGCCACGTCGTAGAAGGAAATGACGCCCAGCAAGGTCTTGGCGTTCATGACGGGCAGGTAGCGCGCGTGTTTTTCCAGCATGATGCGGCGCACTTCATTGACTTCCGTATCCGGGGTCACGGTGATCGGGTGGTCATCCATGTGCTTGCGCACGGTGCCGCCGCCGATCTGGCCCGCGTTTTCATGCAGCGCGTTGAGTACTTCGCGGAAGGTCAGCATGCCGACCAGGTCGCCAAATTCCATGACCACCAGCGAACCGATGTCTTTTTCAGCCATGGTATTGGCCGCGTCAAGCAGGGGCTGGTCAGGCGTGACCGTGTAGAGGATATTGCCCTTGACTTGGAGAATTTCAGATACTTTCATATTGGCCGTCCTGTCCGCGTGATTGGTATTTTAGTTATTCTAGCCCTTACTGCGACTGTAGCCTATGCCTGCGGAAAAATCCAGCCTTGCGCGCAATCAAATCGAGGGGGATTGCGCAGCACTTTGCATCACGCGCGGCGGCGGAACCAACCTGCTATGGAGAGACGCTCGCGCGCCGTCGGCAGCACTTCGTGCAGCATCTCGCCCGACATGAACATGGCCATGCGCCCCGCTTGCGGCAAGATGTCCACCACGGACCCACCTTGCGGGTGCAGGCGCAGCGCGCCGCCATGCTCGGGCAGCCAGTCGTCGTTCAGGTACAGCACGACGGACACGGTGCGCTTGTCGTCGTCGCGGAAACGGTCCAGATGGGCACGGTAAAAGGCGCCCGGCGCGTACAGGGCGAAATGGCTTTCGTATTCTTCCAGCCCCAGGAACAGCTCGCGGTTGAGCATGCAGCGCAGCGCTTCCATATGCTCCAGGTAGCGGTCGCACGCCGCTGAACGGCCCGTTTCCAGCCATTCGATATGGTCGCCGCGGATGTCCGGCTGCAGCAGCGGTGCATGGCCGCTGCCCACGCCGGCGCCCTTCATCTTGCCGCTGAGCATGGATTGCACGCATTCGGCGGCCAGTTGGCGGCTCAGTTCAGGGGAAATGAAATGCTCTTGCATGAGCCAGCCTGCGTGGCAGAGGCCGTCGACTATAGATGGTCCGGGTACGGCGAGGTCGCCGTCGAACGATATTGCGGGCATAAAATCTTTCCTGGTGGACATGCGATGAGAGTTCGCCTGAAGCCCAGGATTTCGCTGGCACGTAGCAGCCTTCCCTGCGGCGCGGCGCACGCGCACAGGTCAAACAGCCCGAATATCGCTGATCCGGTATCCTACCACCGCCACACCGCGCCGGTCACTTTTTTTACACTGCAGGTTACACGCCAGCTGAGCCTGACCGTCCGCCAGCACGGCGCCATGCGCCCTGCACGGGAGCCCTTTTGCTCCGAGGTAAATCAGGTTACGATCTTGCCACTATAAAACTTGGCGGAGACACCATGAGCGGCCCGAAATACCCCGGTTTCGATACCTTATCCCTGCATGCCGGCGCCGCGCCCGACCCGGCCACGGGCGCGCGCGCCACGCCCATCCACTTCACGTCCTCGTTTGCCTTCAAGAGTTCGGAGCACGCGGCTTCGCTGTTCAATATGGAGCGGGCCGGCCACGTGTACTCGCGCATCTCGAATCCCACCAACGCCGTGCTGGAAGAACGCATCGCCGCCCTCGAAGGGGGCGTGGCCGGCATCGCCACGGCCAGCGGCCAGGCCGCCATGCACCTGGGCTTGTCCACCATCGCCGGCGCCGGTTCGCACATCGTCGCCTCACGCGCCCTGTACGGCGGCTCGCACAACCTGCTGGCCTACACCTTGAAACGCTTCGGCATCGACACGACGTTTGTCGACCCGCGCGACGTGGACGCCTGGCGCGCCGCCATCCGCCCAACTACAAAAGTGCTGTTTGCCGAAACCCTGGGCAATCCCGGCCTCGACGTGCTGAATATCCCGACCATTGCCACGCTGGCGCACGAACACCAGCTGCCGTTGATGCTCGACTCGACGTTTACCACCCCGTATTTGCTGCGCCCCTTCGAGCATGGCGCCGACCTGGTGTTCCACTCGGCCACCAAATTCCTGTGCGGGCATGGCACGGCCATCGGCGGCTTGCTCGTCGATGGCGGCACCTTCGACTGGCAAGCGGCATACGACAAGACGGGGCGTTTCGCCGAACTGTGCGAGCCGTATGACTGCTTTCACGGCATGGTCTTCGCCGAGGAATCGACGGTAGCGCCGTTCGCCCTGCGCGCGCGGCGCGAAGGCTTGCGCGATTTCGGCGCCGTCATGAGCCCGCACAATGCCTTCGCCATCTTGCAGGGCATCGAAACCCTGGGCTTGCGCATGGACCGCCACGTGGCCAACACGCGCAAAATCATCGACTTTTTGCTGGCCAATCCGGCCGTGGAATCCGTGTCCTACCCCGAACTGCCGTCGCATCCCGACTATGAACTGGCGAAAACCCTGCTGCCGAAAGGCGCGGGCGGCGTGTTCACCTTCCGCCTGCGTGGCGACCGCGCGGCGGGCCAGCGCTTTGTCGACAGCCTGAAGATCTTCTCGCACCTGGCCAATGTGGGCGACGCCAAGTCGCTCGTCATCCACCCCGCCTCCACCACGCATTTCCGCGTGCCCGACGATCAACTCGAACAGGCGGGCATCACGCAGGGCACCATGCGTCTGTCCGTCGGCCTGGAAGACGCCGATGACTTGATCGAAGACCTGGCCCGTGGCCTGAAACTGTCGCAGAAAGGCACCTGAGATGCTGCTCACCATCGACAACACCACGGCTTACTGCTACACGGGTGGCAAGCCATTCAACCCGAACCAGCCGACGGCCGTCTTCATCCACGGCGCGCAGAACGACCATTCCGTGTGGGCCCTGCAGACGCGCTTTTTCGCTCACCACGGCTGGAACGTGCTGGCCGTGGATTTACCGGGCCATGGGCGCAGCCTGGGTGCGGCGAAAACTACGGTGGAAGAGCTGGCGCGCTGGATACTGGCCGTACTGGACGCTGCCGGTGCGGCCAGGGCCATGCTGGTCGGCCACAGCATGGGTTCCTTGATCGCGCTGGAAGCGGCATTCCTGGCGCCCGAGCGCGTCAGCCACCTGGCCATGCTGGGCTCCACCTACCCGATGAAAGTCTCGCCGGCGCTGCTGGAAACGTCGCTCAACGATGAACAGGCGGCCATCGACATGGTCAATATCTGGTCGCACTCGTCGATCGCGCAAAAACCGTCGTTCCCCGGCCCCGGCTTTTATGCCATGGGCGGCGCGCGGCGCTTGAAACAGCGCATCGCCGCCCTCAACCCCGATCATGTGTTTCACACGGATTTTTTTGCCTGCAATGCCTACGCGAACGGCGAAATCGCCGCCGCTTCGGTACACTGCCCCACTTTATTCATTTTCGGCGCGCGCGACATGATGACGCCGCCCAAATCGACCCGCTTGCTCACGTCTGCGATCGCGCATGGCACGGTGGTGCAGGTCGACAGCGGGCACGAATTGATGGCCGAGCAGCCCGACGCCGTGCTCGAAGCGCTGTTTGCGTTTGCGCAAACGGCAGCGGCATAAGCACCGGCCATACGGCTTTTTTTAGGATGGATGCATGATGTTATTGAGTACCCTGTTCGATGAATTGACTGGCCGCGGCAGCGGCACGGAAGCGGAGCGGCACGAACGCTATAAATGGCTGGAACAGCTGCGCTTCACTAACCCGCTGGCGGACGAAGGCGGCCCCATGGCCGGCATTCCATACTACCAATGGTGCCGGCTGCCGCAGGCGCTCGTCGTGGCGGGCCAGCACACGGATCTGCTGGTCGGCACCACGAGCTCCCAGTACCTGGTCTTCGAGGGCCGCCACGCGGCAGCCTTCGCGGCCGAACTGGACCTGCAATACGACGCCAACAACCGCATCGACCGCCCCGGCGGCCTCGACGAGCTGCTCGACGCCTATGAAGAGCAGGAGGACGGCAGCTGGACCACCTTGCCGAATGCACCGCCAGCGGCACCGCTGGCCGGCTGGGACGATGTGTACTTCCGCGTGCGCGACCTGAGCGACGGCAGGACCATCCAGAGCGTGACCACCATCGCCTACGAGAGCAGCCGCTTCCCTGGCTACACCCTGCTGGGCACGACCTTTGTGGGCGTCGGCGCCATCGTCCACGACGACGAAACGGCGCAGTATATGCAGCAAATCTTCGCCGACTGGGCCATCCAGCGCGAATGCGCCGCCACCTGCCCGGTTGCATCCACGCCCTGGCCCCACGCGCCGCGCCAGGTGCCGCCCGAGACGTTCGGCACTGCGTTCGACTTTGGCCGCAACCTCGCTTACCTCGACGCCCTGCTGGCCGCCTACGGGCGCGCGCAGGCGCAGGCGGAAAACGACGGTGGCGACGCGGCTTACTGGGCGTGCGCGGCCGCCAGCACGGCTTACCAGGTCTTCTCGCTGCGCTACACGGTAGGCTTGCCCTTGCCTGACGTGGAACCGGCGCTGGAATCGGCCGTTGCCGCCTGCGAAACGGCGCGCGCGGCCCTGGCCGCAGCCTACGATGACGACGCCTTGCCTGCCTTTGATTTCGAACAATTGACGGATTACGCGCGCACCCTGCAGTTGCTGGGCGCCGCCCTGCTGTTCGGCCGCCACGACCTGGCTGCCCGCCTGGCCGCCCTGCAGACAGCCTTCGATGGCGAAGACGCCGTGTACGAGGCGCTGCTGTCGACCATCGATCCCCAGCGTCCCGCCGTCGACGAATGGTATTTCGCCGAGCCCTACTCGGCCCTGTTCGAGTGCCTGGATACGGACGATGCCGCGCAGCAGCTGGAGCACCTGCGGCAGTACCTGGCCAGCTGGCATGGCGCGCTGGTGCGCGAAGACTGGTTCAACGGCCATTTGCGCGCACACGGCCTGGGCGGCTACTACGGCTTGTGGGCCTTCGAAGCGGCTGCCGCAGCCAAACACCTGGGCCTCGATCGCAGCGCGCTGGCGCACTGGGTCATGCCGCCAGCGCCCTGAATCCCCCGTTCACTTTTAGACAAATATCAATGATCAACACTGCAGCCCTGTTCAGCACCACCTTCCTGCCCGGCCAGGCCGGCTTCGACACCGAGACGATCACGGGCCTGGCCGAGTGGCGGCTGGACACGCCGATGCTGTTCAAGCTGCTCATCGGCGCCGGCACGCAGACCACCGCCTGGCCCATCTACGGCGATGGCGAGGACTGCCCCTGCGTGCTGGCCGCACCGATGGCGCAGGCGCAGGCCAGCTGGCAAGCCTTGTCCGCGCTGATGGACAAACCGCGCGACGCGGCCGCCATCGTCGCGCGCGGCGCCATCAGCGCCCTGCTGGCGAGCGGCCAGCCATGGCTGATCCTCGATGGCGTGCAACTGATCCCGCACGATATCGGCACGCCGGACTACGCGGCCGGGCTCGACGCGCTGCGCGCCGAGGCGCAAGCCTTGCACTCTGCCCTGCTGCGCGGCGACCGGGAAGCGCTGGCGCCGCTGCTGGCCGCTGGCGCCGCATCGCCTGCCACCGGCTACTGGTCGGCCACGGCCAGCGCGCAACTGGCCGATGTCGAGGAACTCGGCGCGGACGAACTGCCGTTCCTGCAAGGCCTGGAAGTGGTGGGCTGGGAAGAAGACGCGCTGTGCTATGAAGTGAGCACCGCCGGCGAACCGGACGTCACCGGCCTGGTCACGCCGTATGGCCGCTGGATCGTGCCGCTGTCGCAGCGCTATGTGGACCTGGGCGTTTATTATGCGGACGATGGCTGGATCACCTTTGCCACGGCGGACGCGCCCGACGCGCACGGCGTGCTGGACCTCAACGGCATGCTGGTGCTACCGCCCGCCCCCGGCGCCCTGTACGTGATCAGCCCCCATCTGCTGCAGCAAATCGATCCGGACGGCGCCAGCCGCTTGCTGCGCATGCCCGATGGTGCGCTGCTCATCGACAGGGTGGATAACATATGCCTGCGCGAAGATGGCTTGATCGACATCGAGCGCCAGACAGACCAGACTGATGATGACAAAAAACGCAATGTGTATGGCGTGGTCGACAAGATGGGCAAGGTCGTGGTGCCGCCAGCCTACAGCTCCGTGCAGGATGTCGGCACGAAGAAAAAAATCGCCATCGTCAGCCAGCGCATCGCAGGGCGCTTCCTGTTTGGCCTCGTCAATAGCCAGGGCGAGCTGCTGGCGCCATGCCAGTACGAGGCCATCGACTGCGCCACCACCTCGTCGCCGCCCAAATTGCGCAAGAACCTGATCTTCGCCATCGACGCGCAAGGTCTCGCGTGCATGCTGACCCTGGATGGAAAACAGGCTTTCACGCCCCTGTATCCACCCGCCCACCATTTGCGTGGCGTGGCCGTGCAAAGCGACTTTTTATATGTCGTCAAGGATGGCATGGCCTGGAGCATGGATTTCACGGGCCAGTTGCTGGAGCAGTTCGACACCGTGGAAAACTTCAAGGCGGCGATCACGGCGCAACTGAGCGAGGCCATGGGGCTGGGCAAGAAGAAAGCGGTGCCGCGCCACAGCTTCACGCCCGCGCAAATCCTGGCCAAGGCCGACCGCGAGCAATTGCGCGCCATGGCCGCCCTGCTCTTGCAAGGCGATGCGGAACTGGCCGCGCGCTGCGTGGACATCACCCTGGAAGAACTGGCGCAGGACGACCCGGAAGAAGAATACGAAGGCGATACGCCCGAAGCGGCCTGCTTCTTCCTGCTCTGGTCGACGGCCGCCGATGTGCTGGGCCACGGCGCCACGCTGGACTGGAAATCGGTCGATGAAGTGCCACACATCCGCCTGCATATCGGCCTGCCCGCGCTGCAGGACTTCCGCTGGGCGCAGCGCGAGGATGGCGACGCGATGGCCGACGGCCTGGCCGCCATTGCCGCCCACCTGGCGCCGCATCAGCTGCGCCTGGTCAACCTGCACGGCGACGAGGACACCTATTATCTGGGCGTGGTGCGGGCGCAGGATGCGGCCGCGTTCCAGGCGGTGGCGCTGCAGGCGGCCTTGCGGCCGGTCCTGCTATGAGCGGATTGTCGGCACATTGTCGTTATTTGGCGGAACGATCGAATAGCGCCTTGTCAAAACGCAGGGTAATGACTTCGGTGTCGTCCGGCTTGCCCGGCTTGCGGCCGTCTTCACCCGGGTAGTTCGTGTCGATTGCCACGACCAGCGTCTGGGCATCGAGTACTTCAACGCTCTCCACCGAGTCGAAAGGCATGCTGAACTTACCCACGGGCATATTGCTCGCCTGCCCGCCTATGCCTTTGGGGTCGGAGATATTCAGCAAGTCCACCAACAGCGTTTTCTTGAGCGCGCCGTCAGCATCTTTTTCTTTCAGGTCCACCAGGTACAGGCGCTTGATCACGGCCTTGGCGCCCCAGAAGCCGTCGCGTTCGATCAGCACGAACTTGCTGCCGCCGACATTGGTCATGTCGCCGATCACGACGCCATTGTCCTTGGCCGCGCCATCCTTGCGGTACACGAGGTTCTTGCCCGTGTAGCGCATGGTGCCGGGGTCGAACTCGAAGATGTTCAGGTAACGTTCATCGGCTGCGACGGGCCGCAGCGACGGATCGCTTGGCGCCGCCTCCGGCACCGCGTAGAGCAGGCTGCGGTCGGCATTGTAGGCCAGGCTTTCGAAGCCGCGGCTGCCTGCCAAGGTAATGCTGGCGCCCTTGCCCAGCACTTCCGGATTGGCCGGGCTGCGCAGGAAAGGATGGGGAACCGGGTCGCCCATCAGCGTGCCGTTTTTGTCGAAGTGCAGGATATAGGGGCCGAATTCCTCGCCCACGAAGTAAGTACCGTCGGCAGCGCGCGCGAGCGACTCGATGTCGAAATCAAAACCGGTCAGCAAGCGGCCAGCGCGAATGCGCGCATCCACGGCGATACCGCTGTCGGCAAAGACCAGGCCGCCGGTGGTGTTGCGGGGGTAGTTGACGTAGTCGGCCGTGATTTTCAGGTCAACGCCCTTGCCATCGTTTAAGAAACCCTTGGCGTCGTTGAAGGCCAGGAAGCTGTTGAGCTTGATGCTGCCAGGCGCCTTGCTGGCGTCAGCGGCCGTGCGGAAGTTGATGCTGGCGTTATACAGGCCGAGCACGAAATCAGCCGAATTGCCCTTGGCGCCATAGCCATTGTCGGCCATGGCAGTCCAGCTGCCGTCATCATTCCTGAGCAGCGCGGAAAAGCCGGGAATCGGCACTCCACTGGCAAACGGCGGGGTGACGCCCAGCGCTGCGGCTGTGAACTGTCCCGTAACCGGCCCTGGCCAGCGCGCCGTGTCAGGCAGCGCTGCCCAGCCGGCAAGCTGGTGCGGCAAGCCTTCCCCGTCCTTGGGCACCGCATCAGGAGCGGCAGAGGAACTGCCGCCGCAGGCTGCGAGCACGCCGCTGATCACCACGATGGCCAGGCCGCGGCACACATTCAAACCGCTCAAATGACAACGCATATTTGCTTCCTCAACAAGATGAATGAAGAGGAAAGCTTACCGGCCTTCGGTGACCAGTTTATGACATGCGCGCCCTATCGTGCGGGGCATAGGCGGGCAAGGAAGCGCGCCTCCCCGGCCCGTCACGCGCAGCGCACTTCCCCAAAATGCTGCGCCAGACTCAAGCCCAGGCCCTGCTCCACGGCGCTTTCCACCTGCGCCGCCAGCGCGGCCGCTTCTTCGGCCGCCTTGATGTCGCGTTCATTCGTGGAACCGGCCGGATAGCCGGAGTTCACGCGCATGCCGCCGAAGACAAACAGGCGGTAGACATCGGCCAGGCTGATGCGGTTGACATTGCCCAGCAAGACCCAGTGGTCGGAACTGTCGGCCACGCGCTTGCCCCACTGGACCCGCACGGCGCCATCCACGTTAACTCGTCCTACCCAGCCCTGCTGCACCATCTTGTCGAGCAGGGTTTCCATTTCTTCAAAGCCCAGGCGCGTGCTGCGGCGAATTTCCGCCGCGCCCACCAGGGCCGAATCGGCGCAGTGACAGGCCTGGTGCAGCACTTTCAGGATGGCGACGGCGTCGACGAATTCACTGCCCGGCGCCGCCTCGTACCACCAGCGCTCGTATTTCACGACGGGCAAGGCGGCCACCAGCAAGGCGCCCACAAGGGTGATCATCCAGCTCAGGTAAATCCATACGAGGAACAGCGGCAAGGCGGCCAGCGCGCCATAGATGCGCGAATACGTGGGGAATTCCTGGATGAATTCACCAAAGCCGCGCTTGGCCACCTCGAACGCCAGCGCGGCCAGCAAGCCGCCCCAGGCCGCGTCGCGCCAGTCCACGTCGCGGTTCGGCACGGCGATGTACAGCAGGGTAAACGCCAGCATGGTCAGGCCGATCGACACCAGGGTATAAAACACGGCGCCGATGAAAGGCACGGCGCCCACCACGCCGCTGGTGGCCATGAAGAGGCGCGAGGTCACCGTCAGCGACACGCCCACCAGCAGCGGCCCCAGGGTGACGATGGCCCAGTAAACCAGCAGACGCTTGGTCCAGCGACGTTCCTGGCGCACTCTCCAGATACGGTTGAAGACGCGCTCGATCAAGCCCATCATGCCCACCGACGTGACGATCAGCGCGCCCGCGCCGATGGCCGACAGGCGCGTGGCCTTCGAGGCGAACGTGGTCAGATAATCGAGGATGGTGTTCGATATGCCCTTGGGCATGACGCTTTGCACGAAATAGTCTTCCAGCGCGTGGCGGAAGGTATTGAATAGAGGGAAAGTGGTGAAGATCGCCAGCGCGAGGGTCAGCAACGGCACCAGCGCGAACACGGTGGCGAACGTCAGGCTGCCGGCCACTTGCGGCAGGCTTTCCTCGCGCACGCGGCGGCGCGCGAACTGCAGCAGGTCGCGCGTTTCGGACCACGTCAGGCCACGCACAATGTCGGCACCGATGTGCAGGGTGCGCCACAGGTATTGAAAGATGGGGATTATATATTTTGAAAACATGTGCAAAATCAGAACGGCGCCATGACAGCAGTCGTATCAGGCTGTAAAGCGCCCTATAATACCAATGATGAAGCCAACCAATCTGATTATTCTCGTATTGTTTTATTCACGCCATGGCGCCACGCGCCAGTTGGCCGAGCTGATAGCCCAGGGAGTGGAAAGCGTGCCTGGCTGCGATGCGCGCCTGCGCACCGTGCCCGCCGTCTCCACCGTGGCCGAGGCGACGGCGCCGGAAGTGCCGCCCGATGGCGCGCCTTATGTGGAACTGGAAGACTTGCAGGAGTGCGCGGGCCTGGCCCTGGGCTCGCCCACGCGCTTCGGCAACATGGCTGCCGCCATGAAGTACTTCTGGGATGGCACGGCCAGCGACTGGCTGGCCGGCAGCCTGTCCGGCAAGCCCGCCTGCGTGTTCACGTCCACGGGCAGCCTGCACGGCGGCCAGGAATCGACCCTGCTGTCGATGATGATTCCCCTTTTCCACCACGGCATGCTGGTCATGGGCCTGCCCTACACGCATCCCGAACTGATGACGACGTCCACGGGCGGCTCGCCGTATGGCGCCACGCACTGGTCCGGCATCGACGGCGACAAGGCCCTGAGCGAGGATGAAAAACGATTGGCCATCGCCCTGGGCCGGCGCCTGGCGGAAAACGCCGCGAAACTGGCAGGCGCATGATGCACGGCGTACTGCACAAGTATTTTCACTGGGGCGCCATCGCCAGCCTCGTCACCCTGATCGTCTGGTGCCTGCTGTGGGAAACCGTGATCGCGCCGCTGCAGCCGGGCGGCTCCTGGGTCGTGCTGAAAGCGGCACCCCTGCTCATCCCACTGTACGGCGTCATCAAGCGCGACGTCTATACCCTGCAATGGTCGTCGATGGTGATCCTGCTGTATTTTACGGAAGGCGTGGTGCGCGGCTACAGCGACACGAACCCCACCTCGGCCCTGATGGCCTGGGGCGAGGCGGCCATCGTCTGCATCTATTTTGTCTGCGCCGTGCTGTATCTGCGTCCTTACAAAAAAGCCGCAAAGCGCATGGCCAAAGAGCTGCTGGAAAAAGTGAATAAAGTGAGCATCAAGAAATGACTGAAAAAGCCGATTTTCTCGTCGCCTGCCGCGACCTGCTGGGCGAAGCCTACGTGCTCACCAACGACGCCGACACAGCGCCCTTCCTCACCGACTGGCGCGACCGGTTTACCGGCAAGGCCCTGGCCGTGCTGCGCCCCGCCACGGTGGAGCAAGTGGCAGGCGTGCTGCGCGCCTGCGCGCAATGGCAGGTGCCCGTCGTGCCGCAAGGCGGCAACACGGGCCTGGTGCTGGGCAGCATCCCGGACGCCGCTGGCACGGCCATCGTGCTGTCGCTGGCGCGTTTTAACAGCATCCGCGCGCTCGATCCCGTCAACCGCACCATCACGGTGGACGCGGGCTGCATTTTGCAAACCATCCAGGAAGCGGCCAGTGCCGCCGGCTGTTTGTTCCCCCTGTCGCTGGCGGCCGAAGGCAGTTGCACCATCGGCGGCAACCTGGCCACCAACGCGGGCGGCACGGCCGTGCTGCGTTACGGGAACACGCGCGAGCTGTGCCTGGGCCTGGAAGTGGTCACGCCGCAAGGCGAAATCTGGAGCGGCTTGCGCGGCCTGCGCAAGGATAATACCGGCTACGATTTGCGCGACCTGTACATCGGCGCCGAAGGCACCCTGGGCGTCATCACGGGCGCGGTGATGAAGTTGTACCCGCAGCCAAAAGCGTGCATCACGGCGCTGGCCGCCATGCCTACGCCCGCCCACGCCCTGCGTTTATTAAGCCTGATGCAGGACCATTGCGGCGCCAGCCTGACGGGTTTTGAACTGATGTCGCAATACTGTTTGCAACTGGTGGCGGAACAGTTCCCGCAGCTGCCGCGGCCTTTCGCCGAAGCCCACGGACAGTACGTGCTGCTGGAATTATCCAGCAGCCAGTCCGAGGCGCACGCCGTGGAATTGCTGGAAGCGAGCATCGGCGCGGCACTGGAAGACGAATTGATAGCCGACGCCGTCGTCGCCAGTTCCGTGGCGCAGTCCGAGGGACTATGGCAGCTGCGCGAGCACATCCCGCTGGCGCAGGCGCAGGCGGGCAAGAACATCAAGCACGATATCTCGCTGCCTATTTCCTGCATCGCCGATTTCATCAGCGTCACGGATGCGGCATTGGCAAGGGCCTTCCCCGGCTGCCAGCTCGTGTGCTTCGGCCACCTGGGTGACGGCAACCTGCATTACAACGTGGCGCCGCCCGCCGGCATGACGGACCGTGACTTCCTGGCCAACCAGGATGCGATCAACCGTATCGTGCACGACCAGGTCCACGCATTTGGTGGTTCCATCTCGGCCGAACACGGTATCGGCGCCCTGAAAAAGGACGACCTGGCGCGTTATAAATCGCCGCTGGAACTGCAGCTGATGCGCGCTGTCAAACAGGCGCTGGACCCACAGAACATCATGAATCCGGGGAAGATATTGTGAGATCGCCGTCCCTCCTGCTCTGCACCATGGCCTTGCTGGCCGGCTCCGCCAGTGCGCAGGACGTCTACAAATGCGTGCAGGATGGCCACACCAGCTATAGCGCCACGCCCTGCACGGGCGGCCAGCTGCAAATCCTGGAAATCCCCTCGCCGCCGCCGGCCGTCGACAAGGGCGCGGCCACGCGCCAGGAACGGGTGGCCAGCCAGCTGGAAGCGGCGCGCCAGCAGCAGGAAAAACTGGTAGACCAGGCCCGAGAACGGGGCGCCAAACAGAAGGAAACGCGCGACAAGCACTGCGCCCAGCTGCGCCTGGAACAGAAATGGGCGGCGCAGGACGCCGTCGGCGCCGGCGACAAGAATCGCGACGCGGCGCAATTGAAAGCGCGGCGCGCCGGCGAACGCCTGGCCGTCGAATGCTTGAATTGAGTGCGCCTGCAGCAAATCCCGCGGGCACGCGCCTGCTGTCGCGCTGGCTGCTGCTGGGCGAGTGGCGCGCGCATCCCGTGCGCGCCTTCGTCGCCATCCTGGCCATCGCCATCGGCGTGTCGCTGGGCTTTGCCATCCACCTGATCAACGCGGCCGCCTTCAATGAATTTTCCACGGCCGTCAAAAGCCTGTCCGGCCAGGCCGACGTGCAGGTGGCCGGGCGCGAAGCGCTGTTCGACGAAAGCATCTACCCGCAGCTGGCGCAGCGCGACGGCGTGGCCGTGGCTTCGCCCGTGCTGGAGCTGCAAGCTGCGGTGGCCGGCCATACTGGCCAGGACGGCGGCCCGCTGCACATCCTGGCGCTCGACGTCTTTCGCGCCGGCTTCATCTCGCCCGACCTGATCGGCGCGCCCGCCGAAGGCCAGCCTTTCGACACCCTGGCCGACGACGCCGTCTTTTTGTCGCCCGCCGCCTTGCGCTGGCTGGCTGTGGCAGAAGGCGGCCAGGTCGTCCTGCAATCGGGCACGGGCACGGTGGCGCTGCGCGTGGCAGGTTCGCTGCAGCGGGCGCGCGCTGGCCAGCGTATCGCCGTCATGGATATCGGCGCGGCGCAATGGCGCTTCAACAAGGTGGGCAAGCTGTCGCGCATCGACTTGAAACTGCGCCAGGGCGTGAACCGCGACGCCTTCCAGGCCGATCTCGCGCGCACACTGGAAGCGCAGTATCCGGGGCGTTTCCAGGTGGGCCAGCCCAACGACGAAAACCAGAATAGCCGCAACAATAACCTCAGCCGCGCCTACCGGGTCAACCTGACGGTGCTGGCCCTCGTCGCCCTGTTTACGGGCGCCTTTTTGGTCTTTTCCACGCAGGCGCTGTCCGTCATCCGCCGCCGCGGCCAGTTCGCGCTGCTGCGCGTGCTGGGCATGGAGCGGGGCCAGTTGCTGCGCCAGGTGCTGCTCGAAGGCGCCAGCCTCGGTATCGTCGGCGCGGCTCTCGGCATCGCTGGCGGTTATGCCATGGCCGCCGTGGCCCTGCGCTTCTTCGGCGGCGACCTGGGCGCCGGCTATTTCGCCGGCGTGCAGCCGCAGGTGCAGTTCACGCCCATCGCCGCCTGCGTGTATTTCGCCCTGGGCCTCGGCGTCGCCTTACTGGGCTGCGCCGCGCCCGCGCTGGAGGCGGCCCGCGCGGCCCCCGCCATCGCCCTGAAATCGGGCAGCGAAGAAGTCGTGACGACGCGCTTGGCGAAAACCTGGCCGGCGCTGGCTTGTTTGCTGCTGGCCGGCGCATTGACATTCCTGCCGCCCGTGTTCGAACTGCCCCTGTTCGGCTATCTGTCCATCGCGCTGCTGCTGATCGGCGCCATCGCCCTGATGCCGCAGCTGGCCGCCGTCGTCTTCCGCTTCCTGCAGCGCGCCTGGCTGCGCACGGAAACGAGCGCGCATGCGCCCGTGCGCAGCCTGACCCTGGCCCGCCTGGCCAACGCCTCGGGCCAGGCCGGCATCGCCCTCGGCGGCGTGCTGTCGAGCTTTAGCCTGATGGTGGCGATGGCCATCATGGTGTCGAGTTTCCGCGTCTCCGTCGACGACTGGCTGCTGCAGATCTTGCCCGCCGACGTGTATGCGCGTACGGCCGCCAGCGGCGGGACGGCCGGTTTGAATCCGCGCGAACAGGCCAGCATCACCGCCCTGCCCGAGGTGGCCAGGGTGGATTTCCAGCGCGTGCGCTCGCTGTCGCTGGCGCCCGACCGCCCGAATGTGGCGCTGCTGGCGCGCCCCATCAATTTGCCAGACCCGGGCAAGAGCATGGTGCTGGTGGGCGACACGCTGCCTGTGCCAGCGGGCGCAAAACCTGTCTGGCTGTCCGAGGCGGTGGCCGACCTGTACAACGTCAAACCTGGCCAGCAAATCGACCTGCCGCTGGCGGGCGGCTTGCACCAGTTCTTTGTTGCCGGCATCTGGCGCGATTACGCGCGCTCGTCCGGCGCCATCCAGATGCCGCTGGACGATTACCGCACCCTGACCGGCGACCTCGATGTCAGCGACGCGGCCCTGTGGCTGGCCAAGGACGCCACGGGCGACGCGCTGCAGCAGCGCCTGAAAAGCCTGCCGTTTGGCGCCAGCCTGGAAGTATCGAACCCCTCGGCCATCCGCGCCTTGAGCTTGCAGATTTTCGACCGCAGCTTCGCCGTCACGTATTTATTGGAAGCCATCGCCATCGTCATCGGCCTGTTCGGCGTGGCCGCCACGTTCTCGGCGCAGACCCTGGCGCGCGCGCGCGAATTCGGCATGCTGCGCCACGTGGGCGTGACGCGCGGGCAGATCTTGTCCATCCTGGCGATCGAAGGCGGCGCGCTGACGGCGCTGGGCATCGCCACCGGCTTTGTCCTGGGACTGTTGATCAGCTTTGTGCTGGTCTTCATCGTCAATCCGCAATCGTTCCACTGGACCATGCAGCTGCACCTGCCGTGGCCATTGATCGCCACCGTGGCCGCCGCCCTGCTGACGGCAGCCGCCGCCACGGCGCTGATCGCGGGCAGGCAAGCCCTGTCCGCTGGCCCCATCCGCGCCGTCAGGGAGGACTGGTAATGCGCCGTGTTTTCATGTTGTTATTGACGCTGGCCTTGCCTGCCCTGGCCGCGCCGCCCGCCTTCGCCCCCGTCACGCCGCTGCCGGCCGGCCAGTCCCTGCGCCTGCCGCACGACTTCGGCGCCCATCCCGCGTATAAAACGGAATGGTGGTACGCCACGGGCTGGGTCAAAACCGCAGGCGGCGAGCAACTGGGCTACCAGGTGACCTTCTTTCGCAGCGCCACGGCCACCGATGCGCTGAATCCCAGCGCCTTCGCGCCGAAACAGCTGATCATCGGCCATGCGGCCCTGTCCGATCCGAAGGTAGGCAAGCTGCTGCACGACGAGAAAAGCGCGCGCGAGGGCTTCGGCCTGGCTTACGCCAAGGTGGGCGACACGGACGTCAAACTCGACGACTGGCGCATGCGGCGCCATGCCGACGGCACGTATCAGATCAGCCTGGCCGCGCGCGAATTCAACTTGCAGCTGACCCTCGCGCCCACCCAGCCCGTGCTGCTGCAGGGCCAAGGCGGCTATTCGCGCAAGGGCGCGCGTCCTGCGCAATCGAGCTACTACTACAGCGAACCGCAGCTGCGAACCACGGGCACGATCGCGCGCGCGGGCGGCAAGGCCGAAGCCGTGACGGGCACCACCTGGCTCGATCACGAGTGGTCCAGCCAGGTGCTCGATGCGGACGCCAGTGGCTGGAACTGGATAGGCGCCAACCTCGATGACGGCGGCGCCCTGATGGCCTTCCAGATCCGCAGCAAGACAGGTGCTAAACTATGGGCGCACGCGACATGGCGCGATGCCTCCGGCAAGATGACGCAGTTCGCGCCCGGCGACGTCGATTTCACGCCCACGCAACTGTGGCGCTCGCCCCGCACGCAGGCCGAATACCCGGTCGCCACGGAGATCCGCACGGGTCCCACGCGCTGGCAGATCAAGCCGCTGCAGCCAGACCAGGAGCTTGATTCGCGCCGTTCGACGGGGGCCGTATACTGGGAAGGCGCCGTGACCGTGGAGCGCGATGGCCAGCCGGTCGGCCGCGCCTACCTGGAAATGACGGGCTACGTCCAGCCGATGAAGTTATAAGCAATTGTAAATAAGCAATACCAGATACAGTAAATACTAAGCGAAAAACAATGACAACCAGCACAGAAACAGGCAACACGAGCACCACCGCAACCACACTGTCCCCCGACACCGGCACCAGCCGCGAGCTGAAAAAAGGCAGCCTGGCCGCCTTCAAGGGCTTGATGCCCTTTTTGACGCCGTACCGCAAGCAGTTCTTCCTGGCCGGTATCGCGCTGGTGGTGGCCGCCGCCTCGACCCTGGCCATTCCTGCCGCCTTCAAGCAGATGATCGACCTCGGTTTCGGCGGCGCGGCCGGTTCCAAGAGCATCCAGCACGTGGATCTGGTCTTCCTCGCCCTGTTCGGCGTGGCGTCCATCCTGGCGCTGGCCACGGCGGCGCGCTTCTATACGGTGTCATGGCTGGGCGAGCGGGTCACGGCCGACATCCGCAGCGCCGTGTACCGCCACGTCGTCACGCAAAGCCCCGCCTTCTTTGAAACCACGCAGACGGGTGAAGTCCTGTCGCGCATCACCACCGACACGACATTGATACAGGCCGTCGTCGGCACCAGCATCTCGATGGCGCTGCGCAATGTGCTGCTGTTCCTGGGCGGCCTGGTGATGCTGTTCGTCACCAGCGCCAAGCTGGCCGGCATCATCATCGGCCTCTTGATTCTCGTCGTCGTGCCCATCATCGTGTTTGGCCGCAAGGTGCGCAAGCTGTCGCGCGACTCGCAAGACCGCATCGCCGACGCGTCGGCCATGGCTGGCGAAATCTTCAATGCCATGCCCACCGTGCAGGCATTCACGCACGAGAAAATCGAATCGAAACGCTTCGGCGACTCCGTCGAAGGCGCTTTCATGACGGCCATGCGCCGCATCCGCGCCCGCGCCTTGCTGACCATGATCGCGATTTTGCTGGTCTTCGGCACCATCGTCTTCGTGCTGTGGCTGGGGGCGCGCGCCGTGCTGGAAGGCTCGATGACGGGCGGAGATCTGGGCCAGTTCATCCTGTACGCCTCCATCGTGGCTGGCGCCATCGGCGCCCTGTCTGAAGTCATGGGCGAAGCGCAGCGCGCCGCCGGCGCCACCGAACGCCTGCTGGAACTGATGGCCCTCAAATCGGACATCGAGTCGCCTGCCACGCCGCTGCCGCTGCCCGCCCGCGCAGCAAGCGGCGCCGCGCTGTCGCTCGACGACGTCCTGTTTTCGTACCCGTCACGCCCAGATACCGCGGCGCTCGATCACGTCAGCCTCGACATCCGCGCCGGCGAAACGGTGGCCGTCGTCGGTGCGTCGGGCGCCGGCAAGACCACCCTGTTCCAGCTGTTCCTGCGTTTTTATGACCCGCAAAGCGGCAGCATCCGCCTCGATGGCGTGGATATCAAACAGCTCGACCTGCATACCCTGCGCGATGCCATCGGCATCGTGCCGCAAGATACCGTGATCTTCTCGGCCGACGCCATGGAAAACATCCGCTATGGCCGCGCCGGCGCCAGCGACGAGGAAGTGATCGCGGCCGCGAAAATGGCGGCCGCCCACGAATTCATCGAGCGCCTGCCGAACGGTTACAAATCCTTCCTCGGCGAACGCGGCGTGCGTTTGTCCGGCGGACAGCGCCAGCGCATCGCCATCGCCCGCGCCCTGCTGAAAAACCCGCCGCTGCTGCTGCTCGATGAAGCGACGAGCGCGCTGGATGCGGAATCGGAACGCCTGGTGCAAAAAGCGCTGGAAGCGGCCATGGTGGGCCGCACCACCGTCATCATCGCGCACCGCCTGGCGACAGTACAACGGGCCGACCGCATCATCGTCATGGAAGACGGCAAGATCGTCGAGATGGGCACGCATGCGTCGCTCGTCGCAATGAAAGGTATTTACGCCAACTTGGCGGCCCTGCAATTCCATCACGCACAAATCAATTAAACAGAACCATCATGAACGCACTTTTCCACGCCAACCTGGGCATCACCGATTTCTGGACCTTTTTATTGGGGACCATCTTCATCGTCATCCTGCCCGGCCCCAATTCCATGTACGTGCTGTCGGTCGCCGCGCAACGGGGCGTGCGGCCCGCCTACCAGGGCGCCTTCGGCATCTTCGCCGGCGACCTGATTCTGATGGTGCTGTCGGCCTGCGGCGTGGCCTCGCTGCTGAAAGCCAGCCCGGCCCTGTTCTACGTCGTGAAATACATCGGCGCGGCCTACCTGGGCTGGATCGGCCTGCAGATGCTGATAGGCTGCTGGCGCAAGCTGCGCGCGCCCGCGCCGGCCGATGGTGAAGCGCCTGCCGCGCCAGCGTCCGTCAAGGAAAGCGATCCATTCCGCAAGGCGCTGATCATCAGCCTGATGAACCCGAAAGCCATTTTGTTCTTCATCTCGTTTTTCATCCAGTTCGTCGACCCGGCCTTCCCGAATCCCGTGCTGTCCTTCGTCGGCCTGGGCCTGATTTGCCAGGTGATCAGTTTTACCTACCTGACGGCCATCATCTTTGTCGGCGCGCGCCTGGCCGACACCTTCCGCCGCCGTCGCCGCCTGTCGGCCGGCATGGGCGGCGGCGTGGGCGCCATGTTCATCGGCTTCGGCGCGAAACTGGCCACGGCCACCCTGTAAGGAATTACCGTGACCGAGCTCGAACTGCGCCAGCGCTGCCACACCGTCCTGCCAGGCCACCGCCAACCGACGCCTGCGGCCACCTTCGCCGCCATGGCCGTCTGGTGCGAGGCCAACGACATCGCGCACGACACCTATGGCGAAGGCGCGCTGATCGAACAGTTCGAGCACAAGATCGCCGCTCTGCTCGGCTTCGAGGCGGCCGTGTTCTGCATCACGGGCACCATGACGCAGGTCACCGCCCTGCGCCTGGCGTGCCAGGACCGGGGTTCGCGCCTGGTGGCGCTGCATCCCACTTCGCACATCCTCCGCCACGAACGGGGCAACCACGAATTGCTCGACCACTTCAAGGGTTTGACGATCGGCGACCCGCACCGTCCGTGGACGGCGGACGATTTGCGCGCCGTGCCCGATCAACTGGGCGCCGTGCAGTTGGAGTTGCCGATGCGCGAAATCGGCGGCCAGTGCCCGTCGTGGGAAGATTTGAACGACATCAAGCGGCACTGCCGCGAGCACAACATCCATCTGCACATGGATGGCGCGCGTCTGTGGGAGGCGCAAGCAGGTTTCCAGCAGTCCCTGCCCGCCATCTGCGACGGTTTTGATTCCGTGTACGTGTCGCTGTACAAGGGCATCGGCGGCCTCGGTGGCGCCATGCTGGCCGGCAGCCGCCCCTTTGTGGAACGGGCGCGCGAATGGTTCCGCCGCCAGGGCGGCAATATCGTGCACCGCACGCCCTACGTGGTGGCCGCCGCCATGCAGTTCGACGCGCGCATCGCCGCCATGCCGCGGTATTTTGGGCGCACCCAGTGGCTGTACGCGCTGCTGCGCGATTTTCCATCGATAGCCGTCAATCCCGCCCAGCCGCAGGCCAACATGCTGCACCTGCATTTGCCCGTCTCGCGCGAACGGGCCATCGCCATCCGCAACCAGGTGGCCGCCGACCACGGCATCTGGCTGTTCGGCCGCGCCAGCCACGCGGCGCTGCCCGGCCACAGCGTGGTGGAATGGTATGTGGGAGATAACTTGCTGGAACTGCCGGACGACAGCGTGCGGCTGGCCTTGACCTTGCTGGATCAGGCCATGCGCATCAAAGCCTGAGCGGCGTTGGTCGACGTAGGTCGGGGTAGGTCGGGTTAGCGCGCAGCGCGTAAGCCGACAACTTCCGAAAACCCATGCACCCCAAAAAAAAAGCGCCCGAAGGCGCTTTTTTCATTTCATGGCGGCCGGGTCGGCCGCCACTACCTGCTTAGAACTTGTAGTTGTAAGCGAGACCGATCAACTGCATGCGGGTCTTGAACAGGCCCTTGGTGGTTTCACCGTTGCCGGTGCAGCCAGTGGACAACGGCGGCACTGGACCGCATTTATTAGTGTAGTTCACTTCAGCATCCTTGAAGTCGATATAGCTGTAGGCCAGGTCGATCGAGGAATTGGCGTTCAGCTTCCAGTTCGCGCCGATCGAGTACTGCATGCGGTCGCTGTCCGGCAAGGCTGGGTGGCGCAGCTCGGCGCTGCGTACTGGTGCCTGGTCATGCGCGATACCGGCGCGCAGCAACAGGTTTTCGCTGTACTTGTAGTTGGTGCCCAGCGAGACGCGGTAGGTGTCTTTCCAGTTCTGGCGAATGCGCTCGGCGCCTTCGGCCGTCGGCGGGAACTGGATATCCAGGTTCTGCAGGCGCGAAGTACGGGTCCAGGTGACGTCGCCCATCAAGGCCCAACGATCATCCATCTGATGGAAGGCGTTGATCGATACGGTTTCCGGCGTGCGCAGTTCGACCAGCGCCTTGGAGTTGACCTTGCCCGATGCGGCGCCGATGAAGCCATTCACGGCGGCGTTGTTCGACACTTGCGAGAAGTCCCAGATCGTGTCGCCTTTCAGCTTGTGCGAAATCGACGAACGGTAAGCGATACCGAAACGCGTGCCTTCATTCAGCTGGTACAGGTAGCCCAGGTTGAAGCCAAAGCCCCAATCGTCGCCATCCATCGAAGCGTGGCCATCTTTGGCCGTACCCAGTGCGGTCCTGGCGGCATTAAATGCATCCATGCCTTGGGTCTTGAGGATATTTGTAAGAAAAGCGGTCGATGCGGCTGCCGCATGTTGCTGCAAGAACGAGACCGAACCTGGCACGTCCACAGCCTGCCCCAGTTCCGCCTTCATGTATTCCGCCGTCACGCCGAACCCGAACGAGTGGTGCTGGTCCAGCTTGAAGGAAACGGAAGGATTCAGGGCGATGGCTTCGAGCTTGATGTTGGTGATCGCATAGCGGCCGCTCCAGCTGTTGCCATAGTCAAGCTTGGCGCCGTAGGGCACGAACAGGCCCATGCCGACGGTCCATTGGTCATTGATTTTCTTGCTGGCGTACAGGGCTGGCGCAAAGACGGCATCCGGTGCGTAGTCCTTGGTCGTGCCGCCTGTTGGCTTGTCCCTGAAATTGACGGAGTTGTTATCCTGGTAGGTCGAATGCGGTACCACCAAAGTGCCGCCACCAACGAACTGCGTGCCTTCCAGGCGCGACAGGCCGGCAGGGTTGTAGAAAATGGTCGACGCGTCGGCCGCTTCGGCGCCGCTGGCGTCGGCGGTGCCTTGAGCGGAAACGCTTTGCGAGCCGAAACGGTAGCCCGATGCTTGTGCTGTGGAGGAAATGCCGGCGAACGCGGCAACGATCAGGAGGGGCAGATATTTATGTTTCAAGTTGGTCTCTCTTTATTATATGAAGGTCTTCGGCACACTATCGCGGGCATCCCAAACTGCCCCGTCTTGCACTTTTCTTGCCGCCGTGAACTCCAATTCACTGACGGCATGAGCGAAGCATATAATATTTTTTAGAAAAAAGCGAACGTTCGCTCTTTTTATGAAACAGCGTTGTTTTTCTCGTCCATCGCGCCGTTCTACAGTGCCAGCGCAGGGGCTGGAAGCGGTATCAGAAAGCGCTGATGCATCAGCGACAGCATCTGTTCGGCGGGCACGGGACGCGAGATAAAATAGCCCTGCACCTCGTTGCATTGCAGGGCGCGCAGGATGTCGAGCTGCTCGCGCGTCTCCACCCCTTCGGCCACCACGCTCATGCCCAGCGCATGCGCCATCGACAGGATGGCGCGCACGAACACTTCGCCCTGCTCCGAGCGGCCCAGCTCCATGGTGAAGGCGCGGTCGATCTTCAAGCCATCCATGGCGAACTTCTGCAGCTGCGACAGCGACGAGTATCCGGTGCCGAAATCGTCGACCAGCAAGCGCACGCCCAGCGCGCGGATGGCAGACAGCTGCTCCACGGCGCGGTTCTGTTCATCCATCATGGCCGATTCCGTGATTTCCACCTCGATCAGGCGCGCATCGATGCGGTGGCGCGTCAGGGCAGACGCCAGCACCTGGTGCACGTCGCCGCGGCCGAACTGGCGCGCCGAGACGTTGATGGACACGGGCACCAGTTCCAGACCGCTGGCCTGCCAGCGCGCCATCTGCAGGCACACCTTTTCGATGACGACTTCGCCCAGCTGCGAAATCAGGCCGCTGCTCTCGGCCACGGGGATGAATTCCAGCGGCGGCACCATGCCGTGCTGCGGATGCTGCCAGCGCACGAGCGCCTCCATGCTGCACAGCTGCCCGCTCATGGCGTCGACGCGCGGCTGGTAGACGACGAGGAACTGATCCTGCTCCAGCGCCGCCACCAGGCTTTGCTCGAGTTCGCGGCGGTTGCGGATGGTTTCGAACAGTTCCGGCTGGAAGAAGCGGTGATGGCCCTTGCCCGCCACTTTCACGGCATACATGGCGATGTCGGCGTTTTTGAGCAGCACATCCGTCTCGGCGCCATCGCGCGGATACAGGCTGATGCCGATCGAGGCGCCCATCTTGTGGCGTTCGCTGCCCAGGTAAAACGGTTCGTCGAAGGCGATGGCGATGCGCTGCGCCACCTGTTCGGCGCGGCTGTCGTCTTCCACCGGGTCGAGCACGACGACGAATTCATCGCCGCCCAGGCGCACCACGTGGTCGCCCGGCCGCAGCACGGCCTTCAGGCGCAAGGACGCGGCGCGCAGCACTTTATCGCCCTCGGCGTGGCCCTGCGTATCGTTGATATCCTTGAAGCCGTCCAGGTCGATGAACAGCAGCGCCAGCATGTGCCGCGCGATGGCGGCGCGGCCCAGGGCGCCGGGCAGGAATTGCTGCAGCCAGTAGCGGTTGGGCAAGCCCGTCAAGCCGTCTTCATTGGCCAGGCGGCGCAAGTCGCGCTCGTGCTCCTTGGCCGTGCTGATGTCTTGCAGGGTGACGGCCAGGCGGTCGCCGCTGCGCACCACGCGCCGGCGTATCCAGCGCAGCTTGAAGGGGTTGCCTTCCGGCAGTTCGATCTCTTCCTCGGAAAAACCGGAAACCATGGCGGCCCGGTAATTATGGATCAGGTCGCGGAAATACGGCTCGTGGGCGCGCGACTGCAGGCGCATGCCCAGCAGCTGTTCGCGGCGTACGCCAAAGTAGCCAGCGCCCGGCTCGTTGCAGTCGACCATCTCGAAATCGAGGATGCTGCCGTCCGCGCCGCGCAAGGCGGCAATGATATAAAAGCCGTCGCTCGTGCCTTCGGTGGCCATGCGGTAGGCATTGCGCACGCCTTCGGACTGGTGGTGGCGCCACGCCAGGCGCAGCGACAGCATGGTGGCAACGGCGGTAAAGGCCAGCAGAAGCACGGTGACTGCGAAGGCGATGCCGAGATAAATCGTGCGCGTTTCCTCGTAGGGATGCAGCATTTCGCCGTCCGACAGTGCGACCACGGCCGTAAACGGATAGGCTTTCAGCGCCTGCCAGCCCACATAGCGATTTTGCTTGTCGGAAAAAGCGATCCTGCCGCCAGAATGCATGGCGCCGCTCTCCGTTTCCAGAAAGCTGGTGTCAAGGAATGGCGTGCCCTGGCCGCGCCGGGTCGGCAGCACGCGCGAGCCGAGGCGCGTGCTGAACAGCTCGCCCTCCTCGCCCACCATGGCCGACATGCCGAACTTGCCGAAACTGACGCTGTTGTAGAATTCGGAAAAATAGCTGGAATGAATGGAAATGAGCAGCACGCCGTCGAAATTGCCATCCTCGTCTTCCAGCCGGCGCGTGAAATGCACGAGGCTTGCGTCGGCGTCGGGCGCCGCCGCGCTGCCTGCATTGACGGCGCTGGCCCGCCCGAGCGCGATGCGCAGCGCGCTGGAATTGCTGCGCCAGTGGCGCAGCAGGAAATCGCTGCGCTCACTGGTCCGCAAGCGCTGGAGCGGCGCCGTGGCCGTCACCGGGTGGCCCTTGCGGTCGAGGATGGCGACGATGGCAAATTGCGGCAAGGCATACATGCCCTGCATCTTCAATTGATCGAGACGCAAGTGGCCGCGCGAGTTTTCCCACTCATACTTGAGCTGCAAGGTCAGCTGGTCCATCTGCTCCAGGGTGCGCAGCAGATACTGGCCATATGCTTTCGACAACGAGGACACGCCGTCGAGCGCCTGCTGCTGCGCCACCTTCTTTTCCGCCTCCAGCTGCAGCAAGGTGGCCGTCCACAGTACCGCGCACAGGACCAGCCCCAGCAAGGGCCAGGCCAGGATCAGGCGCAGGTTGGCCTTGAGAAAATCGGCCCTGCTCATCTCCACCACGGCGGCGTTGTTATTATTTACAAATTGTCGCAAGAACATGGTGCAGCATCTGCCGTTTCTGTGTATTTCTTTAAGGACACACAAATTACCACAGAGTCATGTTTGCAGGTAAGACAGCAGCGTAATTATGTGCGTGGGCCGCGGCCCGCCTGTCGCGCCTGCGTTACAATCACAGTCCTTACCGTTGGAGAAATACATGCAGCAATATCAAGATTTGATCAAGACCGTGCTCGAAACGGGCAGCTGGCAAGACAACCGCACGGGCATCCGCACCCTGAGCGTGCCGGGCGCCATGATGCGTTTCGACTTGGCCAATGGCAATTTCCCTGCCGTGACGACCAAGAAACTGGCTTTCAAATCCGTGATCGGCGAATTGTGCGCCTTCCTGCGCGCCTCGCGCAACGCGGCCGAGTTCCGCGCGCTGGGCTGTAAAGTCTGGGACCAGAACGCGAATGAAAATGCGCAATGGCTGGCCAACCCCTACCGCGAAGGCGAGGATGACCTCGGCCCCGTGTACGGTGTGCAATGGCGCCAATGGCCCGCCTATAAACTGCTGGCCGCCGACCAGCCCGCGCAAATTGCCGACGCGCAAGCGAACGGTTTTACCTTGATCGCCCCCATCGTCGAAGACGGCGTGCAAAAAGTGCTGCTGTACAAGGCCGTCGACCAGTTGCGCGAGTGCCTCGACACCATCATGACGAACCCGGGCAGCCGGCGCATCCTGTTCCACGGCTGGAACCCGGCCGTGCTGGACGCCGTCGCCCTGCCCGCTTGCCACTTGCTGTACCAGTTCATCCCGAACGCCAGCACGCGCGAAATCTCGCTGTGTTTATATGTGCGCAGCAACGATATCGGCCTGGGCACGCCGTTCAACATCGCCGAAGGCGCAGCCCTGCTGCACCTGGTGGCACGCCTGACGGGCTACACGCCGCGCTGGTTCACCTACTTCATCGGCGACGCGCACATCTACGAGAACCACCTCGACATGGTGGAAGAACAATTGAAGCGCACGCCGTTCCCGGCGCCGCGCTTCGTCATTTCCGACCGCGTGCCCGACTATGCCAAGACGGGCAAGTACGAGCCGGAGTGGCTGGAAAAGATCGAACCGTCCGACTTCTCGCTGGAAGGTTATGAACACCATGCGCCCATCAAGGCGGCGATGGCCGTCTGATGGCGGCCGCACCGCTGGCAGCACTGCACCGCAAGCTGTTTGACGAAACGGATGGCAGCAAGTTTGCCCGTCTGAAAGAGCGGCTGATCAAAAAGCATGCCGCGGACGACCGCCTGGCCGTGCTCGAGATCCTGACGGCGTATGCGCGCGATGGGCAACTGCTGCACTGGCGCAGTTTTTTGATGAGCGATATCGTGCATCTGGTGGAAGGCAGTCAACATGCGGCCTTTTTCACCTGGGCACTGGAGCAGCCCGCACTGGCGTACTGGGCAGTGGATGGCTTGCTGAAAAGTACAGGCATGGACGCGTATGCGCCCCTGGTGGCGCTGGCGGCGTCGAGCGCCACCGGCCTGGAAGTGCGCGCCAAGGCGATCAAAAGCCTGGCCGTGTTCAGCCGCCAGCCGTTTGACCAGGGCTTGCCTGCCGATCCCGGCCACTGGAAGGCAGAGCAGCTGCGACTCAGCGCCGTGCTGGCCTGGCAAGCGGATGGCTACCCGGACGGTGCAGGCTACAAGGCGCCCGCCACGCATTACACGCTGACCCAGCCGCTGTCGCGCCTGGAAAAGGCAGCCACCTTCCTGGAACGACAACTGGCGCTGCGGCGCCAGCGCGAACAGGACCTGGCGCAACCGTCGAACTGGCTGACGCTCGCCAGCGCCGAGGACATGGCCGCCATCGACGCGCACTGGGTATTGCCGGAGATATACCGCCGCTTCCTGGAATGGTATTCGCCGCTGCGCGTGCATGTCGACGGCAAGCGCTTTCCCCAGGGACTGCACCTGTACGGCGCGGCCGAGCTGGTGAAGGCCCAGCACGGCTACTCCGTCCATCCCGAGCGCCATCACGCAATCGCGGGCTGGCCGCCGAAGCTGGTGGTGATTGCCGATGCGGGCGGCGACCCGTACTGCGTGCCTCTGGAAGAAAGAAGCATCGACGGCGACTTGCCCGTGTACCGCGCCAGCCATGGCACGGGCGAATGGCGCTTTGAGCAGCATACGGACGATTTCATCGACTTCCTGAACGAAATCGCGCTGGCGGTCTAGCCCGCTTCGCCTCCCGGTCCGCCCGGACCGGGGCCGCCTGGGCCGCGTCCGCCCGGCGGGCCGAAGCGCGGTTCGCGCTCGCCCTCTTTCGCCGCCGACGTGGCGCCGCCGAGGCGGTACGACAGTCCCACGTAAATCATGCGTCCGTCGAAGCGCCGCGTGCTCGTCTCGCGCAAGGAAGCGCTGTTGATGACGGTTTCCATCTTGTTGCTGCTGAACACATCGGTCACATTCATGACCAGGCTCAGCTGCGGCGTCACCGTGTGGCGCCAGCTGACATTCAGGGTATTGTTCGGCGAGCGGTAGCCCTGCCCGGACAGCGTCTTGCCTTGCATTTGCAGGGCCAGTTGCAGCTGGTTGGCAGTATTGACCTGGTAATTGAGGCGCGCGCGGCCGCTCAGGGCGTTGGCCGTGCGCGTGCTGCGGTTGCCCAGGTCGTCGGAACTGGTCTGCTGGCTGCGCGCCAGATTGCCGCTCGTGTTCAGGGTCAAGGATGGCGTCAGCTTGCCGCTGACGCTGAACTCCAGGCCGCTCGAATGGCTGCCTGCGCCGTTTTCCCGCGTGGTCAAGAGCACATTGTCGCTGATAAAGTAGCGGTAATCGACGATGGCGTCCGTGTCGCGCCGGTGATAGGCGCGCAAGCTGCTTTCCAGGCCAGCGATTTTCGTTTCATAGCCGATCTCGAACGAATCCGTCTGCGTCGGTTTCAGCTTCGGATTGCCGGCCGACACATTGAACTCGTCGCGGTAGACCACGTAAGGGTTCAGGTCGCCCGCATTCGGACGGCGGATGCGGTGCGCATAGCTGAAGCGCAAGTTACTCTCGTCGCTGACCTTGTAGGTGGCAAACAGGCTGGGAATATAGTTGACGTAATTGTTGCTGGCCTCGCTGCCGCTGGTGATCTGGCGCACGTTCAAGTCCGTGTATTCGGCGCGCAAGCCAGCCAGCGCGCCCCAGCGCTCGGTCAGGCGCATCTGGTAGGAGCCGTACAGCGCGATGGTGCGCTCGTCGAGCTCGAAACGGTTGCTGCGCATGGGGTTGACGGTCTCCAGCAGGCTGCCCGGGTTGATGTCCGTATATAAGGTGTCGAAACTGCTCTTGTTGTCGGCCACCTTGTAGCCCAGCTTGGCCGTTCCGCCCGCCAGCGGACGCTCATAGTCGCCGCTGAAATCGACGATGCGGTTGCCCGTCTCGCTGTGCTGGCGCGCGCGGCTGTCGAAGGCATTGACGGGCGCCAGCGCGTAGGTATTGGCGTAATCGCTGTCGCTCTCGTTGGTCGACGAGGACACGCGCAAGTCGATTTTGAGGGATTCTCCCGGCAACTCGCCCTTGTGGTCGTAGCGCGCGCCCCAGCTGGTGTTGCGGCTGTCGCCATTGCGCACGGTGCTGCGCACATAGTCACCGATGGTGCTGCCCGTGCTGTCGCCATTGATGTAGCGGTCGAGCGAGCGCTGGTCGTTGCTGCGCCCGTTATACGACACGCTGGCGGCCAGGGTGTCGTTGGCGTTCAGGTTGTAATTGACGGTGCCGTGCAAGCCCAGCGAGTCATTCAAGCCATTGTTGCTGGACCGCTGGCTGCTGGGGGCGAAAGCGCCAGTGTCGCGTTCCAGGCGTTCGCGGCTGACCTCGCCCACGGAATTGCGGCCGTCATGGCGCACATTGATGCCGCCCTGGTAGCCCCACGGGCCTTCGTTGTAGGTGCCGGACACTGAACTGTTGTAGCGCCCCGCGATGCCCGCGTTCGCGTTGACGGTGGCAAAGCCGCCCGGCTTGCGGTTGCGCCGCATCACCAGATTCAGGATGGGGCCGCCACCGGCCTCGTTGCCGAACTGGGCGCCGGGATTGTTGATCACTTCCACGGATTCGATATCGTCGGCCGCCATGGCATTCAGGGTGGCGCCGCGCGAATCGCCCTGCAGCATGGCCGACGGCTTGCCATCGATCAATATCTGCACATTGCTGCTGCCGCGCAGGGATACGGAACCATCGGGATCGACGGCCACCGACGGCACATTATTCAAGGCATCGGCCGCCGTGCCGTTGCTGCTGCCCACGTCGGACTTGACGTCGTAGACTTGCCGGTCGATGCGGCCCGTGGGGCGTTCGGCCGTCACGCTAACGGAAGGCGTAGACGCGGCGGCGGGCGCCTTGGCTGGTGCGGGCTTGACGACGGTATCGCCGCTGGTAGTCGTGGTTTGGGCCTGGACGGCGGCGCCGGAGACGAGCAGGCTGCCGCCCGCCAGACAGTGAAAGAGGATTTTATGCATTTGCTTAAAAAATAATGGAGACGCTACGGATGAGGCACTGCGCCGTGGCGTGAGGACACAGGCATGGGCACAGTTCCAGCATGCCACGACTCCATTGCGCAAAGCAAATGCGAACCATTGTTATTTACTTCAATTTACAAATCTCTTGCACTTGTGGTCATACAGCCTCATCCGATGAACTTTGCGCTACCGTTACGCTACCTGAGCAAGCCATTGCCGCGCGCCAGTTTCAGCCAGCCCGGATATTCCGTCATCAACAAGTCATACAGTTCCGCATCGCTGTGCTCGTCGGGCGAGCTGACGGAAAAGTAATTGGCATTGTCGACCAGGCGGCCCTGCAATTCGTCGAGCTTTTCCAGGAAAGGGAAATCGGAATCGGCAAAGGCGGAAAGAAACTTGCTTTTCGACTTGCGTCCCTTGCCGATGCCCATGAATTGCCAGAAGATGGGCTCATTGCTGGCCCAGCGCAATTGTTTCTCCGTCGTCGCCTGATCGCTCGTGCCGCCATCCGTGACGAACATGACGTACACGGGCAACTCGGCCGCGACGGCACGCGTGCGCTCGCCGCCGGCAGCGTCGGGGAAGTAAAACGCGCGTATCGCCTGCATGGCGGCGCCGTAGCGCGTGTCGCCTTCCAGCGGATGGCGCTGTATCGCCTGGCCCACGTAGGTATTGCAATTGCTCAATGCCATCGGCGCCGGATGGTGGACGTTTTTGCCGAAGAGGAAAACGTCGATCTCGCCATCGTCGTCGAACTTGCAGCCCAGGGCCAGGATGCGTTCGGCAAAGCGCTGCACCAGCCCCTCTTTATACAGCCGCCCCATGGAGCCGGAAATGTCGAGGCACAGACACACTTTGGCGCGGTGCTCCGACAGTCCCACTTTTTGCAGCGACACGCCGGCCTGCTTGACCAGGCTGACCAGTTGCGGCGCTTCCCGTTCGACCCGTTTTTCCAGGTTGATCTTCGCCTGCTGGATTGCCGACGCCGCGGCAGGAGAGGCCTGGTCGACTTCGCCGCCGAAGTGGCGCACCAGCGCATCGAGTCCCCCATTGAAACCTTGTCCCACGGCCATGCAGCGCCAGCCGCCATCCTTGCGGTAGAGTTCAAGCAGCATGACGGCTTTTTCTTGTGCGAAATCACTACCGGCAAACGCAAAGCGTGCCAGCTCGCGTCCTCCCGCCTGCAGGCGCACGTGGCCAACTTGCAGCTGCGACATCACGCCGCCGCCATCGATGGACGCCGTCACGACGAGGCGGTCTATGCCGGCCGGCAAGCGCGCCAGTTGCAAGGCAAACTCGGCCATGTCACCGGCGCTGCCCGCGCGCGCTTCCACGCCGCCGCACGGCGTGCGCGGCTGGTTGAAAAAGGTCATGTAGCGCTCGTCGGACAGTTTGCCGCTGGCATCGAGGCCGAAGCAGGCCACGTCGAGCGCCAGGCCCTGCGCGGCTACGCCGACCTGCAGCACGCCATCGGGAACGAGATTGGCCAGCGGCAAGCGCTGTCCCTTGGACAAGGTTTCCATCAGTGCCTCCTAGGCGATATAGCGGCGTGGATTGTCCGCATTGCAATCATCTTCATCTTCCTTGTCCTCGCCCTTGAAAACGACGGGACCGTTGAAGGCCAGTTGCAGGTTCTCGCCCTGCCAGCTCAGCCATGGCGTCGCTTCGCTGCCCGGCTCCGACGTCTTGCCCGACGGTTCCAGAATGATGCTGTCGGGCGTGATGCGCGCCATACCGATCACATAGGTGTAGACGGTATCGTCGTCGGCCGCCTTGGACAAACGAAAATCGAACGCGCACTCGACGATCTGCTCGCCATATTGCATGACCATCTTCGGCTGCATGGACGCGACCGAGACGGCGCCATTGGCCACCGCCGAATACACGCTGAAGACGAGGCCCACCGTGCCGCCGTAATGCTGCGCCAGCGCGGGATTGACTTCCACCGTTTCCGTGGCCGGCTCCTTGCCCGATGCGCCCGCCACGTCGCCCAGGTGGCGCACGAAGGGCATGGCGCCAAAATTGCCGGGCGTATCGGGCGCCTGGATGAAGCGCATCTGGCCGTTCGGCAAGAGGATGCCGACCCGCAAATCAAGGTCGTCGTTATCGTCGTCGCCATCGCCGTTATCGACCCAGCTGGCCTTGACGGTGAGCTTGCTCGGCGCACCCGCGCCCTTTTCCAGCGACACCTTGTGCGTCTGGCCCGCCTTGGTCAGCGAAATCTTCGACAGGGAAATCTTGGGCGGCGGCGCCGGTTCAGGTTCAGCAACCGCCTGCGCCACTACACCGCCAAAATGGGCGACCAGGGCATCGAGGCCGCCATTGAAACCCTGGCCCACGGCCATGAAGCGCCAACCGCCATCCTTGCGGTAAAACTCGCCCAGCATGACGGCTTTTTCCTGCGCAAAATCGGCGCCCGCATACGTGTAGCGGGCCAATTCTCTGCCGCCGTCGAGCAGCCGCAGATGGCCGCTGCCCAGCTGCGCCATGGTGGCGTCGCCATCGATGGCGGCCGTGACGACCAGGCGCTCGATGGACGCCGGCAAACGGTCCAGTTGGTAGCTGAAACCGGCCGCATCGCCGGACGGCGCCGCGGTTTCCACGCCGCCACACGGCGTGCGCGGCTGGTTAAAGAAAGTCATGTAGCGGTCGTCGGACAGCTTGCCGGCGGCATCGAGGCCGAAACAGGCAAAATCGAGCGCCACGCCGGCGCTGGCGAGGCCCAGTTGCACGACATTGCCCGTGACGAGGCCGGACAGCGCCAGGCGCTGCCCCTTGATCAGGTTTTCCATGGGACTATTTATTCAGATGTGAGAGCTTCGGACAACGGCTCAGGGCAAGGCGCGTCGTCCGAAGACAGTACGAATGTACATATGCGTTGAAACGCCTGACAAAACCGTAGCGAGCGGCAACGAGTTGTGGCCGAGACGCGGAGCTGTGCTTTAGCACAGTGAGCATCGGAGGCCGCAAATCGCGACGCGCAGTAGGTTTTGACAGGTGTTTTTATGCGTTGATACCAAAAGAGCGGGCCAGAGGGCCCAGGCCGCCTTTGAAACCCTGGCCGATGGCCTTGAATTTCCATTCGCTGCCGGCGCGGTAGATTTCGCCGAAGATCATGGCCGCTTCCGTCGAACCGTCTTCCGACAGGTCGTAGCGGGCGATTTCCGCGCCGTTGTCGCCGTTCAGGCAGCGGATATAGGCCTTGCCGACCATGCCGAAGTTCTGCTTGCGGTTTTCCGCGTCGTGGATGGTGACGGCCACGGCGATCTTGTCGATATCGGCCGGCACGTTGGCCAGGTCGACGGCAACTTTCTCGTCGTCGCCATCGCCGCCGCCTGTGGTGTTGTCGCCCGCGTGCACGATAGAGCCGTCAGCCGACTTCAGGTTGTTATAAAAAATGAAATCGGCATCGGAACGGGCCTTGCCATCCGTTTTCAGCAGGAAGGCGCTGCCGTCCAGGTCGAATGCGGCGCCATCGGTGGCGCGCGGGTCCCAGCCCAGGCCAATCACGATTTTCTTCAAGCCAGGAGCTTCCTTGCTCAGGTTGACATTGCCGCCTTTTTGCAAACTGATCGCCATGGTGTTTCCTCTTTATTTAATTAATGGGTTGCATTCGGTGTTTCAGGTCACGTCGCCGGCACTCCGGCTTGATGAGCCATGAGCCTACCATAAAGTGACGGCTTGCCAGCCGCGCACTATTGAAAATAATGCCATGAGGAAAATATCGGGCCGCTGCCTGGAGGTGAAAAATGGCGGATAATGCCACTCGATAAAAAATTTCACCCTCCTTGAACCCAGGCTTGTCCTTGAACAATACCAAGTTGAACAATACCAAGACACGGCTCGACTGCATTCCTGGCACCCTGTGCGACGCGCGCCTGTGGTCGCGCCTGGCGCCTGCCCTGGGCGACGCCTTCGATCTGCGGCACGTGCCTCTGCACCAGGCGCGCACGCGCCCCCAGATGCAGCAGATGATCGCCAGCCACAGCGCCCAACACGCCCATCTGGTGGGCTTTTCGCTGGGCGCCTACCTGGCGCTCGAACACGCGCTGGCGCACCCGCGGCGCGTGAAATCCCTTACTTTGATCGCCAATTCGGCCCAAGGTTTGCTGCCGGCGGAAGTCGACGCGCGCCAGCGTATCGTCGCCATGCTCGAGCGCAATGCCTATACGGGCATCACGCGCCAGCGCCTGCGCGAACTGCTGCACCCGTCACACCTGGACGATGCCGCCATCACGGGCCTGATCCAGCAGATGGGGCTGGACCTGGGCAAGGACGTGCTGCTGGCGCAATTCATCACCACCATAGCCCGCCCCGACCTGATGGCGCGCTTGCCGGAACTCGATTTTCCCGTACTGATCGTGGGCGCCGAAGACGACAAGCTCGTCCATCCCGACGATCTGCGCGCCATGGCGGAGCGCCTGCCGCAAGCCACACTGCACATCCTGAAAGACGATACCGGCCACATGATTCCCTTGGAAGCACCGGGGCCGCTGGCCGACGCCATGCGTGCGCATCTGGAGGCCGCCGGCAATTTCAACGATAATGACGGGCATCGGGCTACGCCCCCACCTTTTTCACAGAACCAATGAGCCATTTGACCATCATCGTCGCCACCGACCAGCAAGGCGGCATCGGCATCGACAACACCCTGCCGTGGAAATTGCCGGAAGACCTCGCGCATTTCAAGCGTCTGACGACGGGCCACCCCATCCTCATGGGCCGCAAGACCTTCGATTCCATCGGCCGACCGCTGCCGAATCGCCGCAACATCGTCATTACGCGCAATCCGGACTGGCGCCACGAGGGCGTGGAAGCGGTGTCGTCGGTGGAAGCGGCCATCGCCCTGCTGGACGGCGACCAAGGCTATGTCATCGGCGGCGCGGAGATCTACAAGCAGGCATTGCCCCTGACACAGCGTTTGATCATCACGGAAATCGGCCAGACCTTTGACTGCGACGCCTTTTTCCCCGCCGTGGAGAATGCTGTGTGGCAAGAAACTGCACGCGAGGCGCACATGTCGGAGAAATCCGGCCTGCCTTACGCCTTTGTCACGCTGGAACGCAAAGCCTGATAAGGTTGAAAGTGGTTAGCAGAATGTTGCTGTAATACCCCTGTCACACCCATGCGTCACGCTAGTGCAAGCTTGTGACGCTGTGGGGTGATATTTTTTTCCCGCAGAGGCCGCATTTCTGCGAGAATCCCGTTCTTATTTTTTTTCTGCGGCTGCCCGGTTGCGTTACCGCCTGGCTGTCGCGCCCTAGTCCGCCCCTCCACATAAGTCAGGGGCGGCTTGCTTTTTTGGAGACATGCATGAAATTTCGTTTCCCTATCGTCATCATTGACGAGGATTTCCGTTCTGAAAATACGTCCGGCCTGGGCATTCGCGCCCTTGCCGCCGCAATGGAAAAAGAAGGCATGGAAGTGCTGGGCGTGACCAGCTACGGCGATTTGTCGCAATTTGCCCAGCAACAATCGCGCGCGTCAGCCTTCGTGCTGTCGATCGACGATGAAGAATTCGGCGCCGGTTCCATCGAGGAAACCGACCACGCCTTGAAATCGCTGCGCGCCTTTGTCGAGGAAATCCGCTACAAGAACGCCGACATCCCTATTTACCTGTACGGCGAAACGCGCACCTCGCGCCATATTCCGAACGACATCCTGCGCGAACTGCATGGTTTCATCCACATGTTCGAAGATACGCCGGAATTCGTCGCGCGCCACATCATCCGCGAAGCGAAATCGTATCTGGACGGCCTGTCGCCGCCATTTTTCCGCGCGCTGGTGCACTACGCCAACGACGGTTCCTACTCGTGGCACTGCCCTGGCCACTCGGGCGGCGTGGCCTTCCTGAAGTCGCCGATCGGCCAGATGTTCCACCAGTTCTTCGGGGAAAACATGCTGCGCGCCGACGTCTGCAACGCCGTCGAGGAACTGGGCCAGCTGCTCGACCATACGGGTCCGGTCGCCGCGTCCGAGCGCAATGCGGCGCGCATTTTCAATGCCGATCATTGCTATTTCGTTACCAACGGCACCTCGACCTCGAACAAGATGGTGTGGCACTCGACCGTGGCGCCAGGCGACATCGTCGTCGTCGACCGCAATTGCCACAAGTCGATCTTGCATTCGATCATCATGTGCGGCGCCATTCCCGTGTTCCTGATGCCGACGCGCAATCACCTGGGCATCATCGGCCCCATTCCGCTGCATGAATTCACGCCGGAAAGCATTGCCCGCAAGATCGAGGCAAATCCGTTCGCGCGCGAAGCGAAGAACAAGAAGCCGCGCATCCTGACCATCACGCAATCGACCTACGATGGCGTGATCTACAACGTGGAAACCCTGCGCGAGATGCTGGATGGCAAGATCGACACCCTGCACTTCGATGAAGCGTGGCTGCCGCATGCCACCTTCCACGATTTCTACAAGAATATGCACGCCATCGGCAAGGACCGTCCGCGCGCCAAGGAATCGATGATTTTCTCGACCCAGTCCACGCACAAATTGCTGGCCGGCCTGTCGCAGGCCTCGCAAATTCTCGTGCGCGAATCGGACACGGTCAAGCTGGACCAGGACGCCTTCAACGAGGCTTACCTGATGCACACGTCGACGTCGCCGCAGTATTCCATCATCGCCTCGTGCGACGTGGCCGCGGCCATGATGGAAGCGCCGGGCGGCACGGCCCTGGTGGAAGAATCGATCATGGAAGCGCTCGATTTCCGCCGCGCCATGAAGAAGATCGACCAGGAGTGGGGCCAGGACTGGTGGTTCCAGGTCTGGGGTCCGGCCAGCTTCAACGACGAAGGCATGGGCCAGCAGGAAGACTGGATGATACGCGCCGAGGATGACTGGCACGGCTTCGGCGACCTGGCTCCCGGATTCAACATGCTCGACCCGATCAAGGCGACCATCGTCAACCCGGGCCTGTCGCTGGACGGCCAGTTCGGCGACACGGGCATCCCCGCGTCCATCGTCACCAAATACCTGGCCGAGCACGGCGTCATCATTGAAAAGTGCGGCCTGTACTCGTTCTTCATCATGTTTACCATCGGCATCACCAAAGGCCGCTGGAATACCCTGCTGACGGCCTTGCAACAGTTCAAGGACGACTACGACAAGAACCAGCCGATGTGGCGCATCCTGCCGGAATTTGCGGCGGCCAACCCACGCTACGAAAAAATGGGCTTGCGCGACCTGTGCCAGCAGATCCACGATTTCTACAAGGCCTACGATGTGGCGCGCTTGACGACGGAAATGTATTTGTCCGACATGATCCCGGCCATGAAGCCATCGGACGCCTTCGCCAAGATGGCGCACCGCGAAATCGAGCGCGTGGCCATCGACGAACTGGAAGGCCGCATCACGTCCATCCTGCTGACGCCGTATCCACCGGGCATCCCGCTCTTGATCCCGGGCGAACGCTTCAACAAGACCATCGTCGACTACCTGCGCTTCGCGCGCGACTTCAACGAGCGTTTCCCCGGCTTCGAGACGGATGTGCACGGTCTGGTGAAACGCGAAGTCGATGGCAAACGCGGATATTTTGTTGATTGCGTGAAATTGGACGAGAACGTCTAAAAACATCGACGTTCGTTGAACTTCATTAATAGCGCCGCCTGATGCAAATCAGGCGGCGTTTTTCATTGCGGGCTACCGCGCACGCTTGCGCCAGATCAAACGGCTGGGGTGTCGGGCTTCTAAGATGGGCCACTCGTGCCCTCGTGATGGCTGGCATATGGCGCTCAAGGTCTGGCTGGAAATTATGCAGCAGGCGGCGGCTGGCAGCGGCGCCTTGCTGATGACGGCCTTGAAGCAGGCTCAGGTAACTGTAGCCCGGCGGCACGATGGCGGCGAGGACGCTGCGGGCATCGTGCTGTTTGCCGAGGCCGATAGCGCGCTGCTGCAAGCGCTTCCGGTGCTGTGCGGCCATGCGCGCGTGCTGGCCATTGCCGCCTGCGGCCATCCCCCGAGCTGCGCGCAGCAGCGCGCCCTGATGGCCGCGGGCGCCCTCGATGTGCTGCTGTGGCCTGGCGGCGCCATCGATACGGGCCAGGTGCTGGCGCGCCTGCAGCGCTGGCAAGCCGTGGCGCAGTTGCTGGCGTCCGGCGCCGTGCGCCAGCAGCTGGTGGGCGACAGCGCGGCCTGGACCGCCTTGCTGCACCAGGTGGTGGAAATGGCCGCCTTCAGCCAGGCACCGATGCTGATCACGGGCGAGACGGGCACGGGCAAGGATTTACTGGCGCAACTGGTTCACCGTCTCGGCAACTGCAGGGGCGACTTCATCATTCTCGACTGCACCACCCTGTCACCGGAACTGGCCGGCAGCGAACTGTTCGGCCACGAACGGGGCGCCTTTACGGGCGCGGCGGCGGCGCGCGACGGCGCGTTTGCCCTGGCCGACGGCGGCGTGCTGTTCCTCGACGAAGTGGGCGAACTGCAACTGCCGCTACAGGCGCAGCTGCTGCGCGCCATCCAGGAGCGCAAATACAAGCGCGTGGGCGGCAATACCTGGCAACCGACGCAATTTCGGCTCGTCTGCGCCACCAACCGCGAACTGGAAGACGAGGTGGCGCGCGGCGCCTTCCGTGCCGACCTGTATTACCGCATCGCCGGCTGGCGCTGCCAGACGCCACCCCTGCGCGAGCGCCAGGACGACATCCTGCCGCTGGCCCGGCATTTCCTCGCCGAACTGGCGCAACGGCCGCCGCCCGCGCTGGACGCCGCCGTGAGGGAATACCTGCTGCTGCGCGCCTATCCGGGCAATGTGCGCGAACTGCGCCAGACCGTCACGCGCATCTGGCACCGCCATTGCGGCCCCGGCCCCATCACCATCGGCGCCCTGCCGCCCGAAGAACGGCTGCTGGCGCCGCCCTGGCCCGACCAGCACTTCGAGGCGGCCGTGCGGCGGGCCCTGGCCCAAGGCTGCAAGCTGTCGCACATCACGCGCTGCGCCACCGACGTGGCCATCCGCCTCGTGCTGGCCGAGGAAGGCGGCAACAACCAGCGCGCCGCCGCCCGCCTGGGCGTGAGCGACCGCGCGCTGCAGATACGCCGCAAGGCGGCCAGCTGCGCAGCGCAGCTGGCGCCGCCTGATGTTGTGCCGCCATAAGACCGGCAACAGCCAGACGGCTATAGTCGGCGCATGTCCAGCCCAGCCTGCCATCGCCTGTCCGCCTGTTTCGAACTGTCGCGCCCCGGCGCGGCGCCGCAGCTGCGCGCCATGGAAGGCTTGCGCGGCCTGGCCGTGCTGCTGGTATTTCTCGTCCACTATGTCAGCCTGGAAGCGCCATGGCGCGGCGACGGCGGCGCCGTCACGCCGCTGGCGACAGCCCTGCACAGCATGGGCAATGCGGGGGTCGACCTGTTTTTTGTGCTCAGCGGCTATCTGATCTATGGCTCGCTGATGTCCCGCCAACAAGCGCTGCTGCCCTACCTGCGCCGCCGCGCGCGCCGCATCTACCCCGTCTACAGCTGCGTCTTCGTCCTGTACCTGCTGCTGTCGTGCGCCCTGCCGTCGGAAAGCAGGATACCGGCGGCATGGCCGCAGGCAGTCGCTTACCTGAGCAGCAATTTTCTGTTGCTCAGTGGTTTCACGGCGGCGCCACCATTCATCAGCGTGGCCTGGTCGCTCAGCTACGAAATGCTGTATTACCTGCTGATCCCCCTGCTCATCCTGGTCTTCGATTTGCGCCGGCGCAGCCGCAGCTGGCGCGGCGGCTTCTTCGCCGTGCTGACCTTGCTGGCAGGCGGCCTCTTCGCCATCTTCGGCGGCCCCGCCCGTTTGCTGCTGTTTATCGCCGGCATCCTTGTCCATGAAGCGCTGGCGGCGCCCGCCTGGCGCGCGCCGCCACCCGCACTGGCCGCCTGCGCCGTGCCGTGCGCGCTGGGTTGTTTGTTGCTGCCGCTGGCACTGCTGCTGAAACTGGCATTGCTGGCGTGTGCCTTTTTCCTGCTTTGCCTGTGCTGCTTCCAGGCGCGCGCCAACTGGCTGGCGCGCCTGTTTTGCTGGACGCCCTTGCGCTGGCTGGGCAATATCAGCTACTCCTACTATCTGATCCACGGCCTGGCGCTGAAAGGCGCCTTCCTGGCACTGGCCCTGCTCCATCCGCCACAAGCGCATGGTCTGGCCTTCTTTTTACTGTTGATGCCGCTCATGCTGGCTCTCAGCCTGCCACCGGCAATGACACTGTTCCTGCTCGTCGAGCGGCCGCTGTCATTGTCGCCATTGCAGGCGTTCGTGCCTGCGATGGCGACAGCGCCGGCCTCGGTGTCTAGCCCTGCCTTGCCAGCCGCAGGAAATTCTCCCCCAGGATGAGCGCGGCATCGGCTGGCGGCAAGCCCAGCAGTTCAATCTTGTGCAATTCCAGCCCCGGATGCAGCCAGGGGCCGTCCGAGCCGAACAGGACCTTGTGCGGCCCCGCGCGGCGCACGGCCTGTTGCAGCAAGTCGAAGCGGCGCACGCCCGAGCTGTCCGTATGGATGTTAGGGTGGCGCACCAGATGGTCGATCAGCGCCAGCTGCGCGGCCCAGTCGTCGCCAAAGCTGCCCAGGTGCGGCAGGATGAAATTAACGTCGGGATACTGCTGCGCCAGCAATTCCGCCACGGCCACCTCGCCGGCCGGGTCGTACAGCACGGGCAAGCCGAAGAAGCGCGCCGCCTCGCACACTTCGCCGCTGATGCGCGCGTCAAGCCGGTGCGCCTTGATGCCGACAAAGCCGTAGCGCTCGACGGCCGTGCGCACCAGGTCCATGATGCGGCCCCGGTCGCGCCGCGCATGCACGAAGGCAAAGCCGTAAAAACGCTGCGGATCGGACGCGACCAGGCGCGCCACGCCATGGTTGGCGATGGCGTAGTCGGAGTGGAAGGCGGCGAACAGCACGCTGCGGGCGATGCCGGCCTCCCGGGCGCGGCGCAGGTAGGCTGGCAGTGGCGCATCGCTGTCCCACGGCCCGCTCAAGCCGTCGCCCGGTCCCGCATGGCAGTGGCAATCGATGATCATCGTGCCACGCTATTGCCAGTCGCCCATGACGACGATGCGGTTGCCGCGCCGGCGCCAGCGTCCGCTTTCATCTTCCTGCTGCGGCGCAGGCGAGCGGAAGTGCGGCAATTGCTGGTGCAGGGCCCGCGTCAGCGCACTTTCGACGGCGCGCGCGCTGCCGTCGCCGTCGGCCGCCAGACGCGCCGCCTGCCCCGCGATGCGCACGAAGCGGCGCGCCAGTTCCAGTTCGCGGTCGGCCGGCGCCTCGGCTTCCATTTCGAGTTCCAGCGCATTGCTGGCCGCGCGCCCCAGGGCCGACCCGAGCGCCGTGCCGACGCCCGGTATCGGTATCATCGAGCCGAGGGCGCCACCGACAAAGGGCAAGGCCGTCTTGGCCACGGCCTTCAAGGCGCCGCCCAAAGGCTTGGCCACCTTGGCAATGGTCGCGCCCACCTTCTTGACGCCCTTCCACACGCTTTTGAAGACATTGCCGAGAAACTGTTCCAGTTCCTCTTCGCTGGCCACTTCCAGCAACTCCATGGCCAGCTGCAATTCTTCCTCTTCGCCGAAGATGGCCGGCGCCGTGCCCTTGCCGGGCCAGTCCCGGCCGAACTCCAGCACTTCAAACGCAGCGCCGGCCCGCTGCCGGCATTGCGCGCATGCGCATTCGAGTTGGTGCATGACGGTCTCCTTCGCAGTCATCAAGTGCTGGTGTCAACCCCACATTTCACCGAGCACGGCCATTTCCAGTTCGCGCCGCTGGTTGGTCAGCACGCCGCGCCGGTGGGTAAACATGTCGCTGTGGATATCCTTTTCCATGCTGCGCCGCTGCGCGGCCGACGATAGCGGCGCCACGTAGACGTCGTGCGCGCTCATGTCCATGCCCATCATCTTGCCGCACAGGTGGTGCTGTTTCAGGCGCCGCCGCAAATCATCGGTCTGGCCGCTGTAGGCGCGCCGGCCATCCTTGGTGTCGAACTCGATCACATACAGCTTCGCATCGTTGACGGCCTGCGGAATCGCGCCCACAGCCTGGTAGCGCAAGGCGGCCGCGCCCGGCACACGGCCCAGGGTGGACGCCAGGATGGGCGGCACTTCGCCCTGCATCTGGCCGCCGTCCTGGTCCTGGTCATGGGCTTGATCCTGCCCCTGATCTTGCCCTTGATTCTGATCGTGATACTGGCCCGTGTCCTGATACGGCGCCGGATAAATGGTCGGATAGATGGCGCCGTAGCCGCCCCAGCCCCGGTAGCGCGGCGGATACGGCAAGGGTGGCGGCGGATAGCGTGGCGGCCGGCGCCCCTGCCCCTGGTAACGTGGCGGCGCGGGACGGCGCGGCCCCCGCAGCGGCGGCCTCGCGCGCAAGCCGCCACCGCGCATGGGCATGGCACCGCGTCCGCCGCCCGGGCGCACACGCTCGCCTTCCCATTCACTCTCCCACTCGCTCTCCCATTCACTTTCCCACTCGCCCTCTGCCTCCCCTTGCCACTCCTGCGACCATTCTTGCGACCATTCCTGTTCGCCGGCCGCTCCCGGCTGCCCCGCAAAGGGCAGCACTTCAAACGCTTCGTGCATATCGCCTCCTGATGTGATGTTCAAGCAAGTTCATCGCCTGTTCCAGTTGCCGCGGCGTCTGGTCCGCCCGCAGCAAAAAAGTCAGCGCGCCAGGACCGTCTCCCGCTTGCGCCAGCGCCAGCACGCCCGTTGCGCGCAAGGCGGGCTGCAGATGGGCGCGGCCGGGCAGGCGCTGCACGGGGAAGCTGCCACCGCGGCAAACGATGCCAGCCGCCGCCATTCCCGTCCGCCATTGCGCCACCCTGTCCGCCAGCCTGGCGCGCAGGGCGTCGCCATGGCGCGCATTGAGCGCCAGCGCGCGCCGCGCCGCCGCCAGCACGGCGGCCGACGGCGGACTGGCGTGCACGCGCGTCTGGCTGTGCGCCGCGAAGCGCCGCAACAGCTTGCGGCTGCCGGCCAGCACGGCCAGCGGCACGCCGAATCCCTTGGCCAGCGAGGCGCCGACGATCAGCGATTCCCCATGCAAGCCATGCAGCCGCGCCGAGCCGCCGCCCTGCGTACCCATCACGCCCAGCACCTGCGTGTCGTCCAGCAACAGATAACCGCCGCCCTGCTGCGCCAGGGCCGCATAGCCGGCCAGCGGCAAGAGCTGTTCGCTGCCGGGCACATAGCCATCGGCCAGGATCAGGGGGCGCCGCCCTTGCCGGCCCCAGGTTTCCACCAGCCGCCGCAAGGCCGCCATCTCGCCGCTGGGAAACAATCGCAGCGGCAAGCCCAGCGCCTGCGCCCGCTCGGCGCCCCAGCGCGCGATGGCGTAGCTGCCGCCATCGACGAGGATCACCAGCCGCTCGGCAGCGAGCATGCCGAACAGGTCCCAGAACAAATGCAGGGTCGACGGCAGCACGCAGGCCGCTTCGCAGCCTTGCAGCGCAGCCAGGTCCATGGCCAGGGCCTGCGCGCCGGGCGGTTCCTGCAGCGCGGCCGGCTGGCCCAGGCTCAAGCTGCTCCAAGGCGCCAGCGAGGCTGCCGGATGGCGCATGCCCAGGTACAGGGCACTGGTAAAGTCGAGCATGCACGCGTCCCCTCCCGCCCTAGACGCTGCGCAGCTGCTGGCTCAGGCGCTGGCGCAGCAGCACCGAGGGCATCGTCGATTCGACCACCGGGTCGCTGCTGTCGACGGACAAATCGACCCCGGTGGCGGCGCGGTAACCGTGGATATAGCCCTGCACCTGCGGGCGCCAGAAGCGCGCCCAGTTGAAGGCCTGCGTCGGTTCATAAATGTCGCTCCAGTTGCCATAGCGCACGGAGAGCAGCAATTGCTCGCCAAAGATGGCCAGGTTACGGAAATGCATCACGCTCGTATCCGTCCAGCCCTGCAGTTTCTTCATGGCGTCGACCCTGTCCATCCACGGTTCCGGATACGCCACCATCACGCGCGTCGGTAAAAATTCACGGAACTCGGGCCGCGCCAGCATCCACTGCTGCATCAGCATCTCGATGCGCGCCGTCGACGGCAAGTCGCCGAACTGGTTGTGTGCGCCCTGCGACAGGATCAGGTGGATTTCTTTCAAGGCATTCAGCACGGGGAAGGCGTCCGCCTTCACGGTGGTGTCGTCATCCTGCTTGTAGAACGAGGTCAGCAGGCGCAGCAAGTGGTGGAAGGCCTCCAGGAATTTGGAGCGGCTATCGGCTGGCCGGAAGTGCTGCACTGCCTTGCCGTCCAGGCGCACACCGTAGTGATGGTCATACTCATAGTTCCGGCGCATCACGGTCAGCCGATGCTGTTCATCCTGCGTGTATCCCCACAGCAAATTATTCAGCGGACGCAACATGTCGATTTCCGTGTTCGACAGGGGGGCGAGGCTGTTGCCCGGCGCGCGCAGATTCTGGAAGCGCTGCGCGATGGCATTCATGGTTTGCACCAGCATGCCCTCTTCATGCCAGTAGGACCAGATCAGTTCCAGCAGGCAAGGATTGGCCAGCTTTTCCTGGATGATGCCAAAGCACAGATCGACTTCGCCTTCTTGGCCGCGCGGGATGCTGATGGGAATGTCGGGCAGCTTGCGGCGGATCACGGCCAGGTAGGGCAAGGTCTGGAAGCCGTCGATGTTTTCCAGGTAATCGTTGCGCAGCACGGTTTCCAGGTCGCGTCCCTGGGGTATGTCGCGCCGGTCCAGGTAGGCGTTGTCCTCGGCCGGATTGAAGGCCAGCGGCTGGTTCAGCACGCCGCAATTGACCATCACGAACGCTTCCGTCGCCACTTTCAGCACGCGGTAAGAATCGGCATCGGAAAACGGCAGCGCGCGGCGTTGCTTGAGCTGCTGGAACACCTCGGCCTTTTTGACGAAGCGTTCCTGCTCGAAGCCGCGCACATTGGCCAGGTCGCCGCAAAACAGGCTGTCCATGAAATGCAGGTAATTGGTAAACGACATCGCCTCGGTGCTGTTGCGTATCAAGGTCCACAGCGGCAAGTCTTCCGTCGGCTCCGTTTCCGTGCGCGTCAGCGACACGCCCACATTGCCCGAGATGGGCTGCGGCTGGCGCTCTTCCGTCTCGTATTCCGCATCCACGGCCAGCATGGCGTTCGGGCTCAGCCCTTCCGGCACGGGCAAGGCGCTGCGCAGTTCGGGCCGCTGCGACAGCATCATCTGCCCCATGAAACGGTGCATGCCGGCGCGCCGCACGGGGGTGGAAAAGGTATTCGCCGCGCCGCGCATGGGCACCCATGGCGTGGCGGCCAGCACCTGCACCTGGTCGCGCCCATCGGCGCTTTGATCGCCGTCAAAGGAAACGGTGGCCACGGCGCGGTCGCCCACCCTGCCGAAATGGCAGTCGCTGGGCTGGCAATCGGCTGTCTCGAACACCAGTCCCACCTGGGGATTGAGCTGGGGCGTGAAGCACAGCACGGCGCTGCAACCGGCCTGCACCGTCACGCACTGGGGCGCCGTGGCGGGGAAATTGCCATACACCCCCACGTAGCTGCCCGTCGCCAGGTCGGCAAACACGGTGCGGCCGGTGCCATCGGTCCAGCGCACGCCCACCAGCATGGCGGGATCGGCTACCCAGGTGGCGGCATTGAACAGATGGCAATCGGCATCCATGCCCCGGTATAGGCTGATGGCGGCATTGACGACCCTCACGCCGCTGTCCTGTTCATGTACGGTGACAGCGATGCTGCCGCCGTGGTGTTTCGGCCCGGCCTGGCCCGCCGCCCCGCTCTTGCTGCTCATCTTGCCACCCATATTGCTGCTTATCTTGCTGCTCATGTCATTCTCCTCAATGGATAATCAAACGCGACGCCAGGGGCGGCAGCGGCCTGCCGGACTGGCGGCCATGCCGCACGACATCGGCGCACAGCTCCGACGTGTCCAGCGTGCTGCGCAGGGCCCAGTGGCTCAGCAAACGTCCCAGCAGCTCGCTTTCGTCTTCCGGGCTCAAGGTGCCGCTGGCGCGCGCCTGGCCCAGCACGGCGAACACCAGGGTCGGCGTCGCCTGGTACATCTGCGCCGGCGCCAGGGTCCAGCTGCGAAACAGCTGCGCCAGCATGGCCGGCTGGCGTGTGTGCACGGCCATGGCCTCGACCAGCGAGCCGCCGCGCAAGGCTGGCGGCCGGTGCTGCACCAGCAAGCCCACGAGGGCCGCCATGCTGGCCTGCAACTGTTCCAGCAGCCGTTGCCGGGCTGGCGGCAGACCCGTCAACGGGTAGTACGACAGCCACAGCTGCTCCAGGCGGTCCCACTGCGGGTGCGGATACAGGGCCCGCCCCATGGCGCAGCTCAGGCGCACCCGCAGCCATGGCACCGGGTGGGGATCGTCGATGTTGAGGCGGAAGACAAACACGCGCGGCAGACTGACCACGCCGATCAGTCCCAGGGTGGCGGCCACGCCCACCCGCGCCAGCGACCAGAAATCGGCCACGATCTCGGAAATCCACCGTTCCCACAGCTGCCACACGTGCACGGCACCGCTGCCGCCGTGCTGCATCGCTTGCAGCACGGGCCGCAAGGACGCCACCAGGTCCAGCAGCGCCGCGCCCTGGTGGCCCACCTCGTGCACCAGCGACGAGGCGATGCTGCTGCCGATCATGCGTTCGCGCGGCAGGCGGATGATGGCGACGGGATTGTCGCCGCCGCCCGGCAGGCGCGTGCGCGCACGGCGGATGGCCGCGCCCGGTCCCCGGTCCAGGTAGCAGATCACGGGCGGCGCCTGATACACATTGCCGGGCAGCGCCAGCGCATCGGCGGCAACGATGTCGAGGCCGGCCAGCCACACGCCCGTCTTGTGCTCGCTGCGCTGGGTGATGACTTCATTGAACAGGTCGAACTGGGTCAGCGCGGCATTGAACTTCAGGCGCAGGAAGGTAAAGCGGCGCTGCGCCTCGGCGGCCGTGGCCATGCTGGCGCCGTCGGCGTGCTCGCGCCGCAACCACCACTGGAACTGGGCCACCATGCGCCGCAGTTCGCGCCGGCCCTGCACCAGCTGGCTTTCGATGGCCGACTGGGCGCTGGGCATCAGGGCGGCCGCCAGCACCGTCGGCTCGATCAGCGCGAACGGTTCCAGCCGCGCCAGCCGGGTCAGCAGCGAGCGTGCCTCCTGGGCCAGCATCCAGGCAGCGTAAGCGCCGATGGCCATGATGTCAGACGCCGTACAGGACGATTTTGTGGCCCTGGCGCGCCCAGCGTCCGCTGGACTGGCGCATGCCGCCCTGGCCCTGGCCGCGTCCGCCGCCCTGCGCCATGCCGCCGCCCGCACCGGCGCCGCTGCCATTCTGCGTGACGACCTGACTGCCGGGGCGCCCCAGCAGGCCGGGCGCGAACTGGCGCGCCGCCGCGCTGGCGGCCGCCTGGGCGATGGCGCGCGGATCGCCCGCACCGCGCGCCTGCGCGGCGCGGTTGACGGTATCGGCGGCCAGGCGCACGAACTGCTTGGCGCCTTCGAATTCGCGGTCCTCGTTCGACGACGCTTCCGCTTCCAGCCCCAGCGCGCCGCCAGCGGCCGAGGCCAGGCCGCTGCCGATCTTGGCGCCCAGCGGGCCGCCGAAATAGCCGCCGATGGCGCCGCCGGCCAGGGGAATGGCCTTCTTCGCCACACCCTTGAGCACGCCGCCGATGGCTTGTCCCACGGGCGACTTGATGATGCCGCCCGCCACGGAGGCGGCCTTGCGCAGGAAATTGCCGAGAAACTGTTCCAGTTCGGCTTCATTGCTGACCGACAACAGTTCATTTGCTAGTTCCATCTCCTCGGCCTCGGAAAACATGGCGTTCGCGCCGCCCTCGCCGCTCCACTCGCCCTGGCCAAACTCGAACTGCTCCGCTTCAAAACCGGACATCTCCTGTCCGTATTCCAGGGTCGTACGATCCAAGTCATGCATGATCAGCTCCTCAAAGTAATTACCTCGGTTGGGACTACCTTGCCGGACAGACTGGCCGTCCGGCTAACAATCGAGCACGACGATGTGCCCGCCCTCGCGGCGCCAGCGGCCAGCGTCCCGCCCCGGCGTTTGCGCCGCCTGCCTGAGCAAGCCTGGCGCCTCGCTGCGTGCCACTTGCAGCAAGGCCGTTTCCACTCGTGCCCCGGGCGCGCGGGCGCGCATGCCGCCGTCCTGCGCCAGCGCCGTGTTGACGGCATCGATCAGATGCACGACCTGGCGCGCCAGTTCGAATTCCTTGTCTTCCGGGCTGAGTCCTTCCAGTTCCATGCCGAAGATGCGTGCAGCGCGCCGCTTGAGCGCCTGCGGCGAACCGCCATGCAGGGGCAGCAAGGGCGCCACCACCTTGCCCAGCAACTGGCGCAGCGGCCCTTCCAGCGGCGTGCCACGCACTTGCTGTCCCGCCGCGGTGGCGTCCAGCTGGCGCGCCAGGAAAGCATCGAACTGGGCCGGCGCCTGCAATTCCAGCAACTGCGCCGCCAGTGCCAGTTCATCTTCCTGCAGCAAAGGCAGCACGCCCGGCGCTTCAGGCAATTCCATTTCGGGACGGTAGTCGAGCAGGCGGCTGGTCATGACAGGCTCCGGTGAAAGATGGGCGGGTAAGCCATGCCTCCCTGTTGCAAGGGCCATGCCAGTCAGGCGCAGGGGGAAAAAGAGACAGGACGGCGAACGGCGTTTCGCCGATAGCGTAAAAACCATGGTTTCCGGCGAAGCAGGTTTCGTTGTCAAGATGAGCTTTTGAACAAGCTTAATTGGCAGGAATGGTTACGTCGCCTATCCGCCACAGTGCTTGTTCCAGACAAAAAATATTTTTCATTTTCAAAAAACAAACTTCGCGCTACATCTTCAAACACACCTTCATTGCCACGCCAAATGGTCGCAAAAATAAACGTGGCCAACACGTAAATAGTTAATTGGAAACAGGATTTTAGTAGGCAAGCCCTACAATTAACGGGCCAGAATTTGATTGCCTGAAAGAAACTAAATGATAGACCCTACTTTGCGCCGTTTATTGGCCATCACCCTACTCAGCCTGCTAGCCGCCTGCGGCGGTGGCGGCGACAGCAAGACCGGCGCCACCCAGAACCCGGACATCTCGGCCGTGCCACCGGGGACCACCGCCCCCGGCGATCCGGCAGCCCCCGGCACCACGCCGGGCGAGACCATTCCGCCGCCGCCTCTGACCACGCCACCGGCCGGCCAGACGGCCACGTTCACGCGCCCGGCAGCGTCGCGCTTCCTGGGCCGCGCCACGTTCGGGCCGGACATGGCGGCCATCGATGCCCTGGCCGCCAGCGACAGCGACGCCTGGTTCCGCGCGCAGTTTTCCAAACCGCAAACCTTGCACCGTAAATATATCGACGCCAAGTATCCCGTCGCGGGCGCGGCGGCCACCCAGGCCGTGCCGAACGACTTTTATGAATCGTTTTGGCAGCAAGCCGTGCGCGGCGACGACCAACTGCGCCAGCGCGTGACCTTTGCCCTGTCGGAAATCTTTGTCGTCTCCACGCAAAACGAGGCCGTGTGGCCGCAAACGCGGGGCGTCGCCAGCTATTACGATATGCTGGGGCAACACGCGTTCGGCAACTTCCGCACCCTGCTGCAAGGCGTGGCCACGCATCCGATGATGGGCCTGTACCTGTCGCACCTGCGCAACCAGAAGGAATCGGCCACGCGCACGCCCGACGAAAATTTCGCCCGCGAAGTGATGCAGTTATTTACCATCGGCCTGTACCAGCTAAATGCCGATGGTTCATTGAAAATGTCCGGCGGCAAACCCATCGACACCTATACGCGCGACGATGTGAGCGGCCTGGCGAAAGTGTTTACGGGCTGGAGCTGGGCCGGGCCGGACCAGGGCGCGAACCGCTTCTTTGGCAGCGTGGCCGATCCGGACCGTGACTGGAAGCCGATGCAGAACTATGCGGCGTACCACTCGACCAGCGAAAAACGCTTTCTGGGCGTCAGTGCGGCGGGCGCCGCCGGCGGCGAAGCGGACATGGCGCTGGCCCTCGACACCCTGTTCAACCATCCGAATGCGGGGCCCTTCTTTGGCCGCCAGCTGATCCAGCGCCTGGTCACCAGCAACCCCAGCCCGGCCTATGTGGGCAGGGTCGCGGCCGCCTTCGCCAACAATGGTTCTGGCGTGCGCGGCGACATGCAGGCCGTGATCCGCGCCGTGCTGCTCGATCCCGACGCGCTGGCGCCAGCCGGCAGCAGCCTGCGCACGGGCAAATTGCGTGAACCGCTGGTGCGTCTGGGCAACTGGATGCGCGCGTTCCACGCCAGGGATGCCGCCTTGCAATACCGCATCTATTACCTCAGCGATCCGCTGTCGGGACTGGGCCAGAATCCCATGAACGCGCCCTCCGTCTTCAATTATTTCCGTCCGTCCTACGTACCGCCCAATTCGGCGCTGGCGACGGCGGGCCTGGTGGCGCCGGAAATGCAGATCACGTCGGAGCCGTCCGTCACCGGCTACCTGAACTTCATGCAGGACGCCATCAGCGGCGGCGTGGCGGAAAACAGCGCCGTTAAGGGCGACTACTCGGCCGAACTGGCGCTGGCCGAGCAGCCGGCCGCCTTGCTGGACCGGGTCAACTTGCTATTAATGTCCGGCAATATGTCATCCCGGCTGCGCACCAGGATCCTGTCGGCCGTCACGAGCATCGCGATTCCCGCCGCCAACGGCAGCAATGCCGCGCAAGTGACGAAGGCGAAATCCAACCGCGCGTACCTGGCCATTTTCCTGGCCATGGCCTCGCCTGAATACCTGGTTCAAAAATAAGGAAGCTGCATGACTACCCCTACTCACTTCTCGCGCCGCCGCTTCCTCGGCTCCATGCTGGGCCTGGCAGGCAGCACGGCCGCGCCCTTCGCCCTCAACCTGGCCGCCATGGGGCAGGCTGCGGCCCAGTCCGTCGACGACTACAAGGCCCTCGTCTGCCTGTTCATGAACGGCGGCAACGATACCTTCAACACGGTGCTGGCCACCGACACGCCTTCATGGAGTGAATATGTGCGCCTGCGCAACACAGGCAGCAACGATTCGATCCACCTGCCCGGCGTCGGCGAAACGGGCGGCGTGCTGCCGATCACGCCCGCCACGGCCCAGGCGGGCCGCAGCTTTGCCCTGCATCCCGCGCTCGCTCCCGTGAAAGACCTGTTCGACGGCGGCCGCGCCGCCATCGTGGCCAATGTCGGCACCCTGATCCAGCCCCTGACCCTGGCCCAATACAAGGCGGGCAATGTGGCGCTGCCGCCGAAACTGTTTTCGCATAACGACCAGCAATCGACGTGGCAATCGGGCTTGCCGGAAGGCGCCAGCATCGGCTGGGGCGGACGCCTGGGCGACCTGCTCGGCGCCGGCAACGCGAATGCGACGTTTACCGCCATCTCGGCCGCGTCGAACGCGCTCTTCCTCAGCGGGCGCCAGGTGCGCCAGTTCCAGGTGGGCCGGGCGGGCGCCGTGCCGATCCGCAATATCGGCGGCGGCTACCTGTTCGACACCACCGAGGGTGAAACCGCCTTGCGCGACATCATCAGCACGGCGGGCGACGACATGATGGAGCAGGAACACGTGGCAACGGTGCAACGCGCCATTTCCAGCCAGAGCGTGCTGAGCGGCGCCATGCTGGCGGCCGGCGCGGGCGGCGTGCCCAATCCGCCACCCTATATCAACCCGAACACGGGCGCGTCCAGCGTCAACCAACTGGCCGTGCAATTGCAGACGGTGGCGCGCATCATCGGCGGGCGCGGCCCTCTGGGAGCGAAACGGCAAGTGTTTTATGTGACCCTGGGCAGCTTCGACACGCATGACCGCCAGAAGGAGCTGCATGGCGACCTGATGGCGCGCCTGGCGCACGCGCTCGCGTATTTCGACGCAACCCTGGCGGCCCTGCAAGGTGCCGACGTGCGGCGCCAGGTGACGACGTTTACGGCCTCGGACTTCGGCCGCACCTTCAGCAGCAACGGCGACGGCACGGATCACGGCTGGGGCGCGCACCACTTTGTCGTGGGCGGCGCCGTAAAGGGCCGCGACATCTACGGCGCCTTCCCCACCACGGGCCTGGGCCATGCGCTGGACGTCGGTTCCGGCGCCCTGCTGCCGACCACGTCCGTCGACCAGTACGGCGCCACCCTGGCCAAGTGGTTCGGCGTGGCCGACAGCCAGCTGGCCGAGGTGTTCCCGAACATCGGCAACTTCAGCCGGCGCGACCTGGGGTTCATGACGGCAGGCTAGCCGTTCACGGAGATGGTCAAGGTGGCCACATAGCCATCCGTGGCATTGCCCGTCACCGTGGCCATCTGCAAGCTGGTGCCGTCGCCAAAGACATTGTCGCTGGCATAGCTGATTTGCGCCAGGTTGCGCACGCTGGCCGTGTAGCCGCTGGCCGTGTAGGCCTCGTTCAAGGTTGCCATCGAGAAAGTGAACTGCGACGTCTTGATGCGGTTCGAGGCAGAGGCCGCCTTGGCCAGGCTGGGATAGACCTCAAAGTGCACGTGCGGCATGCACCCGGCGTAGCAGCCGGGAAAGATGGTCGTGAAGGCAAGGTTGCCGGCGCTGTCCGTTTCCTGCACGCCGCGCAAGTAATTTTGCGCCGTCACGCCGCTCGAATACAGCGAATACAGGCCGTCGCGGTCGCAATGCCACAGATAGACGGCGTAGCCGGCCAGGCTGGCGCAGCCGCCGCTGGCGTTAAGCAACTGCAAATGGATGGTCAAGGGCACGCCCGCCGCCGCACCCGTGGCGCCATTGAAACTGGCGCGGATATCGCTGCGTACGAAGCCCGTCTGGTTCAGCACATTGATGATGCTGCCGCCATGCGTGTTCGTGCCATCGGCAGGATACGGCCCGCCCGTCTCCTCGGGTATCACCGTGCAGGCGCCCGTGGCCGGCACTGTGACGGTGCCGCTGCTGGCCGCCGTGGCGCCGGCGTCCGAACTACCGCCACAGCCGATCAAAGGCAAGGTGGCGGCGCCGGCCAGCAGCCAGCGCAGCACTTGCCGCCGCTCAGCCGCCTGTCGCCGCATCATTTCGAGGTCGGATGCAAGATCGTGATCATGTAATTCCATACGTACTCCATCAAGTGGGGCAAGCCCGCCAGGGCGGGGTTCAGGCTGGCGCACAGGTACAAAACCTGCGTGGCCCGTCGCGAGAGCGCCTCGATGCGCATGCTGGCTCTCCCTGTGGTCGCGCCGGCCGCTTACTCGGGGCGCTCTAGCCGACGCGGGCCCTGGCGGCCGTCGCTCCGCTGCTGCGCCTGCTGGCGCTGTTCCGGCGTCAGCACGGCCAGCAATTGCTGCTCGAGGCGCGCCTGCAGCAAGCTGATCTGCGCCATGGCTTGCGCCGCCGTGCTGGCCAGCGCACTGGCCTTCGCATCGTCGTAGGCGCTGGATCCGGCCAGCGTGTGCAGCTGTTCATGGGCCTTGAAAGCGATCTTTTCCTGTTCCCGCAGCAAGGGCGCCTGAGCGTAGGTGGCGGCGAAAATCTTGTCCTGCTGCGCTTCGTTCAGCTCGATGCCATGCAGAAACGGCGGCAAGACTGGCGGCGGCCCAGGCTGGGCCAGAGCCAGCAGCGGCATGCTGCAAGCGGACAGCAGCAACAAAGAGACGACGATACTCAGGTATTTCATCGGGATTTCCTTTCGTGGCGATCAGCCCTGATTGTCGGCGCCTGGTGTGTAAAGCAACGTCAAGGCCGCGTAAAAGCGGGTAAAGGAAGGTGCGCAAATGTAAGCGGACCTATGTAAAAGCGGGTAAAACCACCGTGAACGGCCCCCTTTGACTGCTATCATCGGGCGATATTCACCCGAAAAAAGCACAGGCATGAGCAAGGTTTTGTTAATCGATGACGACGTGGAACTGGTCGGCATGTTCCAGGAATACTTGACGCAGGAAGGTTTTGATGCGCGCGCCGTGCATGACGGCGAAAGCGGCGCGGCCGAAGCGCTGACGGGCCTGTATGCCATCGCCATCCTCGACGTCATGATGCCGCGCATGAATGGCCTGGAAACCCTGCGCCGCATCCGTGCCGGCAGCAACCTGCCCATCTTGATGCTGACGGCGCGCGGCGACGATACGGACCGCATCGTGGGGCTGGAGCTGGGCGCCGACGATTACGTCACCAAACCGTGCACGCCGCGCGAGCTGACGGCGCGCATCCGCGCCATCCTGCGCCGTTCGCAAGCCGTGCCGCATGATGCGTCTGGCCTGGCGCCGCTGACCGTGGGACAACTGACGATGTGGCCCGAACAGCGCCGCGTTGCCTGGGCCGGCGGGCACCTGGAACTGACGAGCACGGAATTCAATTTGCTGGAAGTGCTGGTGCGCCATGCGGGCAAGCCCGTGAGCAAGAATCAATTGTCGGAACTGGGTCTGGGACGGCCCATGGCCCGCTTCGACCGCAATATCGACGTGCACTTGAGCAGCCTGCGCCGCAAGCTCGGCAGCCTGGCCGATGGCCGTTCCTGCCTGCAAACCGTGTACCGTCTCGGCTACCAGCTGATCAAGGAGTAAGCGTGGGCCGTCTGTTCTGGAAGTTTTTTCTGTGCATCATGCTGGCGCAAGTGACGGCCACCATCGGCATCGGCGGCACCTTCTGGCTGAAAAACCGGGCAGCGCAGCAGGAACGGGCCCTCGACATCGATACCAGTCCGCCCGCGCAAATGATCATCGAGGCCGCCAGCGCCACTCTGGAGGCAGGCGGCAGCCAGGCCTTGCGGCAATTCCTGGGCAAGCTCGAACGCATGCGCGTGTTTGCCGTCGATGCCAAAGGACAAGAATTGATGGGCCGCACGGTGCATCCCGCCATGCTGGCCAAGGCGCACACCATGCTGGAGCAGGGCCAGGCCCATCCCGTCGTGCGCGAAGCGTCTGGCAGCGACGGCAAGCGCTACCTGCTGTTCCTGCCCTCGTCCGAACGTTTCCGCCATGCCGAGGCGGGCGCCGCGCGCGACACGCTCAACGCCGTCGCCATGAGCGGCCCGCGCGCCATGGGAGCCGGTCCACGGCCGCACGAAGCGGGCGCGCCACCACGCGGCGAATTCGGCCGCGGCATGCCGCCGCGCATGGACACGCCCTACCGCAACTTCATCCCCCTGGCCGCAGCCATCGCCGCCAGTTTGCTGTTCGCCTTTTTGCTGGCCTGGTATTTTGCGCGCCCCATCCGCGACTTGCGGCAGGCGTTCGAAGCCGCCTCGCACGGCAACCTGGCGCCGCGCTTTCACGCCAGCGGCAAGCGCGGCGATGAATTGACGGACCTGGGCCGCGATTTCGACCGCATGACGGGCCGCTTGCGCAGCCTGATGGATAGCCAGACGCGCTTGCTGCATGATGTGTCGCACGAGCTGCGCTCGCCGCTGGCGCGCTTGCAGGCCGCCATCGGCCTGGCGCACCAGCAACCGGAAAAGATGGCCGCCTCGATGCAGCGCATCGAACGCGAAAGCGAGCGCATGGATAAACTGATCGGTGAACTGCTGACCCTGTCACGGCTGGAGGCCGGCGCCGCGCAAGCGGGTGCCGGGCACACGCACAGCGAAGACGTCAGCATCGCCGATCTCGTGCACGACATCGTGGACGACGCCCGCTATGAAGCCAGGGCGCGCCTGCTGGGCATAGCCCTGGCGGGCGACGCGGCCATGGCCGACGCCAGCGTCACGGGCCAGCCGGAACTGCTGGCCCGCGCCGTGGAAAACGTCGTGCGCAATGCCGTCAAGCACAGCCCCGATGGCGGCACGGTGCACGTGGAACTGTCGCGCCAGCATGATGGCAAGCAAGAATGGCTACGCATCGCCGTGCTGGACCGTGGCCCCGGCGTGGCCAGCACCGACCTGACCCGCATTTTTGAACCGTTCTTCCGCGCCGCCAATACCCAGCACAGCACGGATGGCCACGGCCTGGGCCTGGCCATCGCCCGGCACGTCATCAGCGCCCATGGCGGCCGCATCAGTGCCAGCTTGCGCGGCGGTGGCGGCTTGTGCGTGGAAATGCTGTTGCCCGTCAAAACGCCAGGCTGACCTGTCGGCGAGCCTGGCGTTTTTTTATGCGCGAATAAACTGTTACGCCTGCGTATCGATGATGCTGCCCAGGGTCGACGAGGTCGATTGCGCTGGACTCGTCGCCGTATCGGCGCTGCTGGCCGGCTGAGCGTCTTGCTGCGCCTGCGCGGCGGCAGCTTGCAACTGGGCAATTTGCGCCTGCAAGGCCTGGATTTGCTGCGCCAGCTGCTGCTGCAGCTTTTGCGACGCCTCCGTCTGCTCGCCCTTCTGCGACTCCGTCAACTGCTTTTGCGCCGCCGTGATCTGCTTTTGCAGCGCCGCGATCTGCGAACCGCTGCCCGCACTGGCGCTACTGGCCGCGCCGACTGCGCCGACTGCGCCGCCTGAACCGATTGCCGCTACCATACTGCCTCCTCAGTGTTTCAATACCAAGGTTAACGGCAGGCATGAGGGGCGGATATAGGGCGGCGGGTGTAAAGGCAGGTAAAGACGGCTAAACCGGCTGGCGCCCCGCCTTCGCTGCGATCAGGTCTTCGGCAAGGTCACGCCAACCTGGCCCTGGTATTTGCCGCCGCGGTCCTTGTACGACGTTTCGCACACTTCATCGGACTCGAAGAACAGCACTTGCGCCACGCCTTCGTTGGCGTAGATTTTTGCCGGCAGCGGGGTCGTATTGGAAAACTCCAGGGTCACATAGCCTTCCCATTCCGGTTCGAACGGGGTGACGTTGACGATGATGCCGCAGCGCGCATAGGTGCTCTTGCCCAGGCAAATCGTCAGCACGTTGCGGGGAATGCGGAAGTATTCCACGGTACGGGCCAGCGCGAACGAGTTCGGCGGAATGATGCAATAGCCCTTGCCCGACACGTCGACGAAGTTATTTGCGTCAAAATCCTTGGGGTCGACGATGGTGGTGTTGATATTGGTGAACAACTTGAACTCGTCGGCGCAACGGATGTCATAACCATAGCTGGACGTGCCATAGGACACGATACGGTTGCCGTCGCGTTCCTTGACCTGGCCCGGTTCGAACGGCTCGATCATGCCCGTTGTTTCCGCCATGCGGCGTATCCATTTATCGCTTTTAATCGTCATCGCAGGGGTATCTTTCTAGAATATCGGAATGGCTGGGGCCGCACGCCTGCTGCAGGCGCGGCCCGGATGGCAGGATTTTACGCGAAAATCCGCCGCCGTTGGCCCCCATCGCCTGAAAATCCCTGGCGATATTCTATTGTTTCGCCAGCAATGCCGTGATCATCTCGCGCACCACTTGCGCCGTCAGTTCCGGGTTTTCCATGGGAAACAGATGGCCGCCCGGCACTTGGCGGAAAAACTTGCCGACCAGCTTGCGCGTGGCCGTCAAGCCCGCCTGGCGGCATTCCACCGATTCCGTGCCGCCGATAAAGCCGATGGGCACTGGCAAGCCATCCTTGACGAGGCCGCCGATATGGTGCGGCAAGCTGCGGTAGACATCCGTTTCCACTTCGCGCGTAAAGCGCAGCTGCACCCCTTCCGGATGGGGTTCCAGGCCGCTGTCGATGTAGTCGCGCAAGACCTGCGGCGCCCAGATGGCGAACATGTCCTTGGCGGCAAAATGCTCATAGGCCGCTTGCGCATCGGGCCACAGCTTGCGCCGCCGGGCGGAAAAACGTGACGGCGAGAACCGCTCGCCCAGCGCCGTGTTGCGCGCCAGGCGCACCAGCAAGGCGCGCCAGCCCGCCACCACGGGCGAATCGAGCAAGACCACGCAGCGCACGAGATCGGGCCGCTGCTTGGCCACCATCACGCTGAGCATGCCGCCGAGCGAATGGCCGACGAGAATCACGGGCGCGCTGTAGCGCCGTTCGAGCTCGTCGATATATTCGCGCACCAGCTCGGGCCAGCCCGTGCTGACGGGATAATTCGGGTCGTGCGCGTGCATGTCGAGCGCCTGCACGGTGTAGTGCTGGCCCAGCAAGCCAAACAGCTTGCGGTAGGTGCCGGCAGGATAACTATTGGCGTGGGCAAAGTGCAGTTGCGGGAGGGTCATCCTGGGACGGTGCCGGTGAATGCGATACACAATTGTAATGGCATGCCGGCAAGACGGATCAGAGGAAGGCCTCTAATTGTCCCTGCGACCGCGTCATGCCGGGCACGAACGAAGCCAGTACCTCGCCCAGCTCCGCGTTTGAATCCACCACGCAAAAAGCGTCGTCAAACGCGTGATGACGGTTCATCTGATTGCGCACAACGATGCATTCCAGCCCCGCCGCATTGGCGGCGCGCAAGCCGCGCGGCGAATCTTCCACGGCCACGCAGTCGGCGGCGGCCAGGCCCAGGCGCTGCAAGCCCAGCTGGTAGCCGTCCGGCGCCGGCTTGCTGTCGCCATACATTTCACGCGTCAGCACGAAGTCGAAGTGGCCGAGCATGCCTGTGGCCGCATGGCTGATCCGGAAATGCTGTTCGTAGGCACTGGTGACCACGCCCATGGCCACGTGCGGGCGCAACGCCGCCAGTACTTGCTTGACGCCGGGCATGGCCAGCTGCCGCGCCTGGCGCAGGCGTTGCGCAAACAGCACGGTGCGTTCGGCCCGCAGGCGCTCGACCAGCTCGATGTCGTGCCCCTGCCCCAGCAGCACATGCCAGGCACCATAGTTATTGTCCAGGAACCAGTCAAAAAATTGCTTTGGCGTCAGGTCTATGCCGTAGGGCAAGAGCAAGTCGCGGTTGCTTTCGTAAAACAGCTGCTCGGTGTTGACCAGCACACCATCGTTGTCCCACAGCACGCCCTGGATGGTTTTCATGGCTTGTTGTCGCTCTTGTTATCTATCAAAACTTACTTGAAGAAGATGTCGTAGGACAATTTCACGATCAGCAACACCAGCAGCACGAGGAAGAGGATGCGCACGAAGGCGGCACCGCGGCGCACGGCGATCCAGGTGCCCGTCAAGGCGCCCAGGATATTGCACACAGCCATCGGTGCGGCCACGGCGTAGACCACGTGACCGGCGGGAATGAAGAAGGCCAGCGCAGCCACGTTGGTGGCGATATTCACCAGTTTCGAACAGGCCGAGGCGAGGATGAAATCGAAGCCGAAGACGCGGATGAACAGGAAAATCAGGAAACTGCCCGTGCCAGGTCCGAACAGGCCGTCATAAAAGCCGATGGCGCCGCCGATGACGATGGCGAGAATGCGTTCGCGCGGACCGATGGGACGCGCTTCGCGGGTCGTGCCGAAATCCTTCTTGATGAAGGTATAGATGGCCATGATAATGATCAACACCAGCACCATGGGGCGCACCACCTGTTGCGGCACATACGACACGGCGGCCGCGCCGATGAAGGACATGACGAAGGCGCTGGCCACGGCCGGCAGCACCAGCAGCCAGGGGATATGCACCTTGCCGACAAACGAGCGGGCGGCAAACGTGGTGCCACAGGCGGACGCCAGTTTATTCGTGCCCAACAACGACGTCGAGGCCATGTTCGGCATCAGGTTGAACAGGGCCGGCAGTTGTATCAACCCGCCCCCGCCCACGGCGGCATCGATCAGGCCGGCAAAGAAGGCAAATAAACACAGCAGCGAGATGGTCAGCATGATAGGCAATGAGGAATGATCGACAGCGGCAGTATAGGCGCCGTGGATTTTTCCGGATGCAACTTCAAATTGCGGAAAACGCAATCAGGCGTAACGCTTGACGGAATGCGCCAGGTGGCCTGACTACTGCTGGCTGGTTATCATTGTGAACACGTTTTCCATCGGTCCCAGGTTGCCGGCAAAACTCACAGTGGCCGCATCTATCCAGGTTTTTTGAGACACTTTAGTGTAGTCGAGATCGAAGCCCGCATGCCGTGCCAGTTGCTCGATGAATTGCCGCGTGCTGCGTCCTTTGCCCTCTCTGAACGGATGCAGGGCATTGATTTCGGCATAGTGATAGGCGAGGCGCGTAATGAATATCGGCTTATCGAGCGCGACAAGCAGCTTGTCGCGTGCAATGGCTGGAAAGACCTGCTTGTCTGCATAGTTCTGGATCGCGGCGTGATGCGCGAAAAACGTGGAACCCTTGGAAATATCCACGGTCCGAATTTTTCCGGCCCAAGCATACAGGTCTTGAAAAAGGTAGGAATGTATTGCTTGCAAGTGTGCTAAATCGAATCGTCCAACAACTGGGCTTTCCTGAAGCTCCATGGAGCGCTCGGCAGTTTTACGAAATTCGAACTGCCTCAATCGTTCCTTGTCACGGATATCCGGCTTGTTACGCAGGATATCCGTACCAGGATAACAATAGGGGTCATTGAAAGTCACGCGGCATGCAGCACTGGCGTTTTTTCCTGGTCATCCGCGCTGACACCAAATTGGACATCGGTCATTGCGCGCACCTGGACAAGCGTAAGTTCACCTTGAATATAGCGGTCAAGCAACGCCAAGTATTGCGGATCTGGCTCAAAGCCTTCAATTGCCCAACTTGCCAGTGTTTGATTGACGGAGCGTTGACGATCTTGCTGGGTAAATTTGGCCATCAATTTCTCCCGTAGAAACGATATTTCAAGGCAGATTTTAGCATGCTACGCAATGATTGACTTGGCAGCCATGCGGCACTGCCCGAAGTTACTCATGGGAATAGCCGCTCCCCGCACCCCCACGTGTTCATTCGTGCGCATTGCGAAAAACGCCATGTGGCATCGCACTTGACGAAATGCCTGACACTGCGGTCTACTGGCCTCTTTTGCCAGGAGTCACCGATGTCGATGAAACTGATGTGGGAGATCCGCGCATTTTGCACCGTGGTGGAAAAGCGCAGCTTCATCCACGCGGCACGCATGCTGGGACGCTCGCCGTCGGCCGTCACGCGCGCCATCCAGTTCCTCGAAGACGCCATCGGCGCCGAGCTGATCCTGCGCACGCAAAAACAGTTCACCCTGACAACGGCCGGCGAAACGTATTACGCATCGGCCAAGCACTTGCTGGAAACACAGGCCGAGGCGGAAGACCAACTGGCGGAATTGAGCAACTCGCCGCAAGGCTGGGTGCGCCTTTCCGCGCCGGAAATCCTGTCGCTGGGTTTTCTGCCGAAAGTGGTGGCACAGTTTTCGCGCGACTACCCGAACGTGTCCGTGGACATCCATTTCTCGGATAAATCGATCGACCCCATCCAGGAAAAGCTGGACTTTGCCATCCGCGGCGCCTTCCCCCAGTCGAGCGAGCTGATCGGCTACCCCCTGTGGAATTACCGCCGCTACATGTACGCCTCGCCCGACTATATAGAGCGCATGGGCGCGCCCGAGGAGCCGGAAGAGCTGGCCGGCCACGACATCATCATGCACTCGGCCCCCCGCATCCTGCGCGACTGGCATTTCGTCTCCAGCGAACGCAACGTGCGCTACCAGGTGCAGCCGCGCTTCCGCTTCACTTCCGGCATCGCCACCTTCCAGGCGGCCCTCGAAGGCGCCGGCATCGTGCGCCTGGCCAGCTGGCTGGCCGAGCCCGCCGTGGCCGCCGGCACCCTGCGCCGGGTCTGCACGGCGTACCGGCTGACGTCATCAAAAGAGCTCGATCCCAGCATTCATGCCGTGTATGGCACGTCGAGGATGGCCAAGGGGGCGCGGTTGTTTCTGGAGTATGTGCGGCAGCGGGGGCTGGAGATACCGGACGAGCGGGCAGATGTGGCGCGCACAGGATTAAACACGTAGGCATCGAGGCGCGACCGTCGCAGCCGGATGCCAGCCTAACTGCGTGGTGACAGCCTGCGGAATAGCCACGGAATGGCGAAAACAAGAAAGAGGAAAAATCCGAAGAAATAAAGACCGAAAAACTTCATGACAAAAAATCCGGCATCCCCGTCATCCATGACCTTATTTATTATTTTTTGCACTATGAAACTGTAAATAGCGTAAATCACTCCCCATTTAACAAGAAATTTAAAGGTGGCCAGGCGACGACGCTGATACATTTCCACAGAATCACTGGCATTCAGTTGATAGCCGAGATAACTGGCAAGCAAAAACAGGCCGATATTAAGGCTATACAAATTGAATAACATCTTGAGTTCATCGCCATCTGGTCCACTGCCGTTGACATGATACGACACGCTATAGCCATACACTAAGCTTAGGCAGAAAACCGCGAGAAACAGGAACCGGAAAGGCTTGGACATGATACAGAGTCCGCCAATAGCCACAAAAAAGCCAATTGCAAAAAACATACAAACCCTTCAGTTAATTCTACTTCCCCACATAACGTAACATCCACATGCGCTTTCCCGAGTGCAGTGACCATCGGTTGCCCGCTTGGCGGCATTATCCCGATGCATACCCACGAACGGCAAAGCCCTGCACCGACCAGCACGAAGTATAAATAAATTACCCAAAAGAAATATCACACAATGTCACCCGCACCTTAAAAAGGCTATTTCACCGTCAAGTGGCCTGGCGCTGGCGCAACGAGTCATGCACGAAGCGATGGACAGGCACATGCACGCCATCACTACCGGCCGTGCCAATAACGCGGCCGGCTGTCCCGATACCGCGTCACAGCTATCCCCTCCCCAAACTCCAGCACCACCGCGCCTTCCACATCCGTGCGCAGCCGGGCAATGCCCATGTCGCCATAGCGCGCATACACTTGCGCCTTCGGATGTTTATAGCGATTCCTGTGCCCGACCTGAAAAATAGCCAGGGTCGGATGGACGGCGTTCAAAAATGCCTGCGTGGAAGACGTCCCACTGCCGTGATGCGGCGCCAGCAGCACGTCGGCGGCCAGTTCGTCCTCCGCAGAACGAGCCAGCAATTGCGCCTCCTGCGCCGCTTCGATATCGCCGGCCAGCAAGATCGAGTGCTTGCCAGCCGTGATTTTCACGGTGCAGCTGCGGGCGTTCGGCTTCAGGGCAATGTCCATGTGGCTGGCCGGCAAAGGGTGCAACATGGCGAAGTGCACGCCTTCCCAGGTCCAGCTTTGACCGGCCACGCAATGCAGATAGGGGCGGTGCGACTCCCGCCGCGCCTCGACGGCCGGGTGGCCTTCGAACAGCGACGAGGCCAGCCAGCCCACCTGCACGTTTTCCAGCAGGGACATGGCGCCGCCCGCGTGATCGAGGTCGCTGTGGGAAATGATCACGCCGTCGAGCCTGCCTATGCCGCGTGCGCGCAAGTAAGGCACGATGACCCGGCTGGCGCCATCGGAGTCGAGACTGTAGGCGGGTCCCGTGTCGTACAGCAGGCGGTGATCATGCGTTTCCACCAGCACGGCCATGCCTTGTCCCACGTCAAAAGCCGTGATCCACATGTGGCCCGGCGGCGGGCTGGACGGTAAGGCCGTCAGCAGCGGCAGCCAGCCCAGCATGCCCGCCCAGCGGTGTGGCCAGCCACGTGGCGCCAGCAGCCATGCCGTGCCAAACAATGCCCAGCAAAAACTCCACATTGGCGGCGCGGGCGCCGTCCACACGGCAAAGCGGCGCGCACCCAGCCACTCGAGCAACTGCGCCAGCATCTGCACGATGGCGTGCGCCAGCAGCAGTAACCCATCGGACAAGGGCGCCGGCAGCAGGCTGCCCGCCAGGGACAAGGGCGTGACGACCAGGCTGATGATGGGGATGGCCAGCGAATTGGCCACAGGGCTGACCAGCGACACTTGCGAGAACAGCAGCATCGTCAACGGCACCAGCCCCACCGTCACCACATATTGCGTATGCGCGCCCAGCGCCACGGCTGCGCGCAGGCGGCGCCAGCGTCCAGCATGCAGCGGCATGGGCGCCGTGGTGCGCCCTGCCGTCGCGTACAGCATGGTGGCCACGGCACCAAACGACAGCCAGAAACCGGGCCACAGCACGGCCCACGGGTCGAGCAGCAGCACCACGCCCAGCGCCAGGCACAGGATATGCACGATGCTGGTGATGCGTCCGAGCCACAAGGCCAGCGCGACCACCAGCAACATATACAAGGTGCGCTGCGCGGGCACACCGAAGCCGGCCAGCAGCACATACACAAATGCCGCCAGCGCGCCGGCCAGGGCAGCCACCTTTTGCGCCGGCAAGCGCAAGGGCAGTTGCCAGTCGGTAAAGAATGAACGCCGCCACAACGCGCCCGCACCTAAGGCGAACAGGCCCGCGATCATGGTGATGTGCAAGCCGGAAATCGAGATCAGGTGACTGACGCCCGTGCGGTTGAACACTTGCCAGTCGGACTGGGGAATGGCGCGCTGATCGCCCACCACCAGCGCCACGATCACGCCCGCATACTGCTTGCCTTCCAGGCTGCGCAAGATGCGCGCACGCAGGGCCGCGCGACTGGCCTCCACCACGTTGCCGAAGCCGGGCACGAAGGCGGCCAGGCGCACGTTCGGCGTATCCGCGCGCGGCTGCGGCCTTACATAGCCCGTGGCGCGCACGCCCTGCTCCAGCAGCCACGCTTCATAGTCAAAACCCATCGGGTTCGCGTTGCCATGTGGACGCTGCAGGCGCACCGTCAAACGCCAGCGCTCGCCCGGCTGCACGTCGCCCACGGCGTTCGTCACTTCATCGCGAAAACCCGCATACCAGGACAAGGCGATCAAGGGAGGAACCTTCGCCCCAACAGCCTTCTCCACGGCAAAATTGAAGCGCACGCCCTGCTCGAAGCGGTACGGCAGACTGGCGATGGTGCCCGTAACAACAATGTCCTGCCCTTCATCGGCCAGCGCCAGTTGCGGCGCCATGGCGGCCTGGGCCAGCCAGGCGGCCCAGTAAAAGCCCAGTCCCACGCCACTAGCGAGCGCAACAGCGGCGCGCCAGTGCGCGTGGCGGCGCAGCAGCAGGGCCGCCGCCATCGCTGACCCGGCAACAGCCAGCAGCGCCGCGCCCGCATGCGGCGGCAGGCTGGCCTGCGTCTGCAGCCACGCGGCGCCGGCGGCAAAACCGAGGATCAGGGTGCGCATGGAAGCGTGATGGTCGCCAAGTGCGAAGATAGGCATCAGACTATAGAGCCGGCGCCGGCGCTCAGGCGGCTTTCCCGCCCTTCATCTGATCCAGCGCAACCGGGGCTGGGCTGGCGCTTGGAATATCAGCGCCCGGCGCCCTGGCGTATTGCATGCCTGGCGCATCGTCCGGGCGCCTGACAAAGCCATTTTTCAGATAGAAGCCGGCTTTTCCCTTCGCGCAAAAGAGCTGGATATCCTTGATACCCGATAAATGGCACTGTTCAACAAGCAGCGTCAATAGCTGTTCTCCGAGGCGGCGCTGCTGGTATTCGGGATCCACGATCATTTCTGTAATGAATGCATGTAGTTTCCCATCTGAAATTGCGCGCGCAAACGCCACCAGCTTGTCTCCATCATAGGCCGACACCGAGGCCCACGAACCTCGTAGCGCATCGGCGTAAAACCCCACATCGCGTTCAATCGGGCCCCAATTCGTCGTGTCGTAAAGATTCTTGAACGATAGGGCGGCAGGTGCTTCCAAAGAGAAAATAATTTTCATATGGCAAGATTCGACGGGCAAATGGAAAACCCCATTTTGAACGTTCTTTGCGCCTCGGGGAAAATTTACTTGCTACATGATCAATTTTGACGCGTAACGCGGCGCCGGCATGGCAGCGGTTGGGGCCTGCGCCTGGTGCGCGCGCGGCCGGCTAGGCAATGGCTTGCCGAACACCGCCCGGCCCCATCGACGGTATAATCGGCCTCGCTTACTTCAACACCCAGGCACGACATGACTTCCTCCGCACTTCCTCCCGACACCTCCACCGACATTTCCGACAGCAGCGAAGACAATAACGACGCCACCCTGGTCGCGGAACTGGGGGAACTGGCCGAGCATATCCGCCTGGTGAAAATGGAAGGCCGCGTCTTCGTGCGCTTTTCCGGCGTGGTCAAGGCTGGCCACCTGGTGGTGCCGTATGCGCTGGTACCAAGCCAAGGCGTGCTGGCGCGGCCGGCCAAGTGGCGCAAGATGGACCGCGAGGCCAAGCTGGCCCTCGTGCGCGAACGGGCCAGCGTGGCCGTCTTCGACGAACTGCGCCAGCACGTGATCGATTTCGTCGCCGATATCGCGGGCTTGAGCGAGGACGTGGACACGGATCCGATGGTTTTCCTGCATACGCTGGCCGACATGCAGACGTCCGAGCCGGCCGGCATGGTCTTCGACCGCATCCGCCAGCGCTTCCATCACGCCATCGAGCGCCAGCAGGAAGAACAGCATGCGGCGCGCACGCGCCAGAGCATCAACCTGGCCGAGTATCCGGCCTCGTTCGAGATGGCGCGCCGCCTGCCGCGCCGCTTCATCGCCCTCTTGGGCCCCACCAATTCCGGCAAGACGCACCGCGCGATGGAAGCGCTGGTCAAGGCAAAAAGCGGCATCTACCTTGCGCCCTTGCGCCTGCTGGCCCTGGAAAACTACGAGCGCCTGCAGGAAGCCGCGCCGCATGGCAAACCGCTGGCCGTGAGCCTGATCACGGGCGAGGAGCGCAGGGTCGTTGATGGCGCCACGCACGTGGCCAGCACGGTGGAAATGCTGGACACGAAAACCGTCGTCGAAGTGGCCGTCATCGATGAAATCCAGATGCTGGCCGACCCGGACCGGGGCGCCGCGTGGACGGCGGCCGTCTGCGGCGCGCCCGCCCACACCGTGTATCTGGTGGGAGCGCCGGAAGCGCGGCGCGCCATCGAGGCGCTGGCCGAACGCCTCGACTGCCCGCTGGAAGTGCATGTACTCAAGCGCATGGCGCCCCTGTCGATGGAGCCGACCGCCGTGCGCAAGGTGCGCAACCTGCGCCGCGGCGACGCCGTCATCGCCTTTTCACGCCGCGAAGTACTGATGTGGCGCGACATGATCACGGAAACGGGCCTGTCGGTGGCCACCGTGTACGGCAACCTGTCGCCCGAAGTGCGGCGCGCGCAGGCGCAGCGCTTCCGCGATGGCACGGCCGATATCGTCGTCGGCACGGATGCGCTGGCGATGGGCCTGAACATGCCGATCGCGCGCATCGTCATGACCACCTGCGTCAAATACAATGGCCGCGAAGAGGAAGAGATTTCAGCCGCGCTGGCGCGCCAGATCGCCGGGCGCGCGGGCCGCTACGGCGTGCATGAAGAGGGCCTGGTGGCTGGCTACGACAACGAGACGCATGAAGTGATGCGCGCGCTGCTGAAGGAAAAACTGCATCCGCTCAATACCAGCGGCTTTGCCGTGGCGCCGTCGCTTGAACATCTGCACCGCATTTCGTCCGTGACGGGCGAACTGTCGCTGTCTAAACTGCTGCGCCGCTTCATTCACAATATCGACGTGCCGGACGGCTTCTTCTTCCCCCGCATCACGGAAGACCAGAAGGAGCGCGCCGTCTGGCTCGACACCCTGCCCCTGTCCGTGGCCGACAAGTTCACCCTGTCGCTGGTGCCGATATCGAGCAAGGTGCCGTCCTTGCAAACGGCGTGGGAACACTGGGCGAAGAATCTGTCGCAGGGAAAAACCAGCACCTTGCGCCAGCATGCGTACGGCGGCGGCACGCAGAATTTGCAGCAGGTGGAAGACACTTGCCGCTACTATTCCGCGTATGCGTGGCTCAGCTATCGCCTGCCCGAATTCTTCCCCGATATCGCCGTGGCGCAAAACCTGTCGCGCGACGCGTCGGAGCGGGTCGACTCCATCCTGCGCGCGCATAACGCGGCTTCGCGCGGACGCTCCAGCAAGAAGTTCAAATAGGCGTCAACGGATTTCCCAGAACCACACTTCCGCGCAATCCCAGTAGCACTCGGAACCGCACACCTTCACGCCGATGGATGGCAAGAGGATGTCGATATGCCCGCCGGCGCCACCCAGGTAACCGGGAATGCGGAAAAAGGCGACGAGGCCCTTGCGCTGGCCGATGCCGGCGATGGCGGCGTCGCGTGCGAATTTCTCGGGCGGGCCAAACATCGAGGGGCTGGCCAGCATGTGCGCCAGCTTGGCCTGTCCCGGTTCGATCAGCGCGCCCTTGAACGGCCCCTTGCGGATGGCCATGCGGCCCTTGACCTTGACGCCGGCCTTGATCAGGGCCAGGCTGACGCGGATGGCGCAGGTATTGGCAAAGCTGTCCTTGCCGATCAAGTCTTCCCAGCCGATTTCGCCGAACAGGGTCGCCTGGTCGACGGCGGCCACGCTCGGATAATTCTCGCGCAGCTTGATGAATGCAGGTTTCACGTCAGCCTCCTGGTGGTGGAGTGGAACAGGGAAAACGCCGCGCCAGAATGGCGACGATCAGGGTGGACGCTTCGCCCAGACGCGCGCGCGCGGGCAGCTTTTTCAGTTCGGCGACGATGTGCGCGTCGATTTCCACCGTTTTCAGCCGACCCGTATCGCACCACAGCCGCCCCTGCGCCGCATCGGCCACGCCGGCCAGGTAGCCTTTGGCGTAGCGCTGATCGAGCAGGAAGACAGCATCGGCCATCGCTCCCTTGGCCGGCCCTTGCTGGTAATACGCGATCAGCTGGTCGGCGCTCAGGCGCGGTGCCGGAGCATTGGTTGCGCCCTGCCCGTGTGCGCTGGGCAGCCACAGGCTCAATACAATGAAAAGGAAGGGGACATGCATGGCCAGCCATGGTCAGTGAGGGAGGTCTGGCTGATTGTAGAAGGATGCGCCAGCCCCGCACTGAGCGAGGTCAAGCGTAGGTCGGGTAGGTCGGGTTAGGCCAAAGGCCGTAACCCGACAACACCAGCCAACAATGATGTCGGATTACGCGCGGCGTTGCCCCGCAAATCCGACCTACACGTACAAAACCCGTGAAAGTTACGGTTTGCCCGGCGCCGCATAATGCAGCTTCAGCACCAGCCCATTATGATCATCGGCCATATAGATATCGCCATCCTGCCCCTGCTTCACGTCGACGGGCGCGCCCCTGCCCTGCTTGCCCTTGCGTTCCCAGTTGCTGATCAAGTCGACGGACTTGCCCAGCGGCGCGCCAGCCTTGTCGGGCAGCAGGGCCACCAGGCGGTGGCCATTGCTGCGGTAGCCGTGGTAGCCGATGATCAGGCTATTCTTGTACAGCGCCGGGAAGCGGCTGGCCGTATAAAAGGTCATGCCCAGCGGCGCGGCATGGCCGGGCAGCAGGCGCTCCGGCGCCGCGTATTGGGCGTCGCACGCCGTCTTCGGATATTCAGGACTGGCGACGTTGTCGTCGTAGCAGTACGGCCAGCCGTAGTGCCGGTCGGCCTTGATCAGATTGAGTTCTTCATGCGGCAGGTTTTCGTCGCTTTTCAGTTGCGGCATGGCGGCCTGGATGGCGTCGCGCGAGTTTTCCGCCTGCCACAGCTCGCCCGTCGCAGGGTGAAAAGCCAGCGCCATCGAATTGCGCAAGCCGCGCGCATGCGTGCGCCAGCTCGTCACCGTGCCGGCCGGCCAGGCCATCGTGTATTCGCGGATGGCGCCCAGCGCTTCCAGTCCCTCCGCCGAAGGACAGGCTTTGGTTGAATCGGGCGCCTTGCCATCGTTCTCGCAATGGTCGGTGCTGGAACCCACGTTCACGTACAGGTCGCCCTTGGGGCTGAAGCGCATGTTCGTCAGCAGGTGCAAACCGAGGCCCGGCAGGCGCGGCGTCTTGGCCTTGCCGCCGATCACGTCGGTGACGGTGCGCGTGGTGTCGCGCAGGTCGAAGCGGAAGATGCGTCCCACCTCGCCCACGTAGACCATGCCGTCCGGTCCCTGCACGATGCCGTTCGGGCGATCGAGCTTGTCGAGCAGCAGCTTGCGCTCGTAGCCGCCACCGGCCGCCTTGGGCTGCAACAGCCACAATTTACCCTGCTTCGGCGCCCATCCCGTCATGTCCGTGACGAGGATGTCGCCATTCGTCAGCGGCAGCACGCCACGGGGGAATTTCAGGCCGTCGGCCAGCACGGCCACGCAAAAGCCGGACGGCGTGGTGACGTCGAGGCGCGGCAAGCCGTCGCACTGGGCGCTGGTCGCAGCCATAACGGGAGCGAAGGCACCGGACAGGCAAGCGGCCAGGATGATCTTGTTGTTCATTGTGGTCTCATTCCATCAAGGGTAATCGGGGCAGTACGGCGCGCGCATTGGCGCTGGTGGCAACGGCCACGTCGGCCAATGCCAGGCCGCGCAGCTCGGCCAGCACGGCGCCGATGCGCGGCAATTCTTCGGGACTGTTGCGGCCCGGGTGGATCCAGCTGGGGGAAATATCGGGCGCATCCGTCTCCAGCACGATGGAGTCCAAAGGCAACTCCGTGGCCATGCGGCGTATCTGCAAGGCGCGCGTAAACGTCATGGCGCCGCCGAAGCCAAGCTTGAAACCGAGGTCGATATAGCCCTGCGCCTGCTGGAAGCTGCCGTTGAACGCATGGGCGATGCCGCCGTTCGGACGGATCTGGCGCGCGTGCTTGAGGACGATGTCCTGCGAGCGGCGCACGTGGGTCAGCACGGGCAGGTCGAAGTCGCGGGCGATCTTCAGTTGCTCGCGCAGGAAGTGTTCCTGCCTGGCGCGCATGGCCGGTTCGCACAGCATGGGGATGAAGAAATCGAGGCCGATCTCGCCGATGGCGACAAAGCGCGGGTCGTTCATCGCCAGCGCCACGGCTTCGCGCAGGGCGATCAAATCGTCCTCGGTGGCGTGCGGCACGTAGATCGGGTGGATACCGAGCGCATAGCAGGCGTTGGGCGCCGCTGCCGCCAGGTCGCGCACGATGGCGAAATTGGCCCGTTCGACGGCGGGAATGACGATCATCGCCACGCCCTGCTGCTGCGCGCGCGCCGCCACCTGCGGCGATTCATCGCCGAATTCATGTGCGTCGAGGTGGCAGTGCGTGTCGATCCACAGCATGGCGGTTCCTTAATATTGGTACGGCTGCAGCCCTTCGTCCGTCAGGCGCAGCACGCGGTCGCAGCGCTTGGCCAGCTCGATATCGTGCGTGACGATGACGAAGGCCGTGCCCAGGGTGCGCGACAGCTCCAGCATCAGGTCGAAAATCTGTTCGGCCGTGGCGTGATCGAGGTTGCCCGTCGGTTCATCGGCCAGCACGCAGGCCGGCTGCGTGACGAGGGCGCGGGCCAGGGCCACGCGCTGGCGCTCGCCGCCCGACAATTCACCGGGCGTGTGCGTGACCCGCTTGGCCAGGTTCACGCGCGTGAGGATTTGCTGCGCCAGCTCGGTGGCCGGCGCGCGCTTCATGCGCCGTATCATCAAGGGCATGGCGACGTTGTCCAGCGCGGAAAACTCGGGCAGCAGGTGGTGGAACTGGTAGACGAAGCCCAGCGAAGCGTTGCGCAAGTCGCCGCGCGCCTTTTCGCTGAGGGTGGCGAAGTCCTTGCCCAGCAGGGTCACCTTGCCGCTGGTGGGCGTATCGAGGCCGCCCAGCAGGTGCAGCAGGGTCGATTTGCCGGAGCCGGAAGCGCCGACGATGGCGACGCGTTCGCCACGGTGAACGTCGATATCGATGCCGGCCAGTACCTGCACCTTGTAGCTGCCCTGCGTGAAAGTCTTGCCCAGGCCGCGGCAGGAAAGGACGGCGGAATCGGCGGAAGCGCCGTTGGAGGCAGGTTTGTTCAGATCGGTCATGGTAGTCGTCAGTGGTTTATTCATAGCGCAGGGCTTCCGCAGGTTTCACGCGGGCAGCCCACCAGCTTGGGTACAGGGTCGCCAAAAAGGCGAGGATCACGGCCAGCACGCCGATCTTGGTGACGTCGGGCCAGCGCAGGTCGGACGGCACGGTACTGATGAAATAGATGTCCTTGGAGAGGAACTGCACGCCCAGCAAATGCTCGATGAAAGGCACGATGACGTCGATGTTCATGGCCACCAGCACGCCGCCGCCGACGCCCAAAATCGTGCCCAGGATGCCCACCAGCGCGCCCTGGATCATGAAGATCTTCATGATGGAGCGAGGGGAAGCACCCAGGGTGCGCAAAATCGCGATATCGGCCTGCTTGTCCGTCACCGTCATCACCAGGGTCGACACGAGGTTGAAGGCGGCCACCGCGATGATCAGGGTCAGAATAATGAACATCATGCGTTTTTCCGTCTGCACGGCGGCGAACCAGTTGGCGTTCAGCTTGGACCAGTCACGCAGCCACAGGTCGCCAGGCATGGTCTTTTTCAGTTCCGCCGCCACTTGCGGCGCCCGGTTCATGTCGGCCAGGCGCAAACGCAGGCCGGACGGACCATCGAGGCGCAACAAACGCTGGCCGTCTTCGATGTTGATGAAGGCCAAACCGGCGTCGAATTCATTATGCCCCGCCTGGAAGATGCCGCTGACGGTGAAGCTGCGCATGCGCGGCAGCACGCCGGCCGGCGTGACCTGGCCCTGCGCGAGCATCAGGGTGACTTTTTCGCCGAGGTTGACGCGCAGGGCGCGCGCCAGCTCGATGCCCAGCACGATATTGAAGGTGCCCGGCTGTAGCGCCTTGAAGGTGCCCATGCGCGTCTGGCCTGCCACGTCGGAGACGTTCGGCTCTTCCTCGGGCAGCACGCCGCGCACGATGGCGGGGCGCAGCGCATCGTCGCGCAGCAGCATGCCCTGCGTTTCCACGAACGGCGCGGCGCCTTTCACGGCAGGATTCTTGAAAGCCTGCGCCGCTTCAGCGCGCCAGTCCGGCATGCTGCCGCTGTTGTCGAACACTTCCACATGGGCCAGCACGGACAACATGCGGTCCGTCACTTCCTTCTGGAAGCCATTCATCACGGACAGCACGACGATCAGCGCCGCCACGCCCAGGCCGATGCCGGCCATGGAAATGAGCGAAATAAAAGAGATAAAACTGTTGCGGCCACTGCGCTTGCCGGCCCGCGTGTAGCGCAAGCCGACCAGCCATTCGAAAGGAAGATTTTTTAACATGCTCATTGATTCGTTAATTCCAAGGGGTCTGACCCGCCGGGTCTGACCCCGGCAGTTTGTTGATCAGCCAACTATTCATACCGCAGCGCCTCGGCCGGCTTGACACGCGCGGCGCGCCAGCTCGGGTAGATGGTCGCCACCAGCGCCAGGCCAAAGGCGATCAGGCCGATCTGCGCCACGTCCAGCCAATGCACGTCGGACGGCACGGCGCTGATCTGGTAGATTTCCTTGGAGATGAAGTGCAGGCCGAAGATGCCTTCGATGAAGGGCACGATGACGCCCACATTCAGCGCCAGCACGACGCCGCCGATCACGCCCAGGGCACTCCCCAGCAAGCCGACCAGCGCGCCCTGGATCATGAAAATCTTCATGATGGAGAACGGCGAGGCGCCCAGGGTGCGCAAAATGGCGATGTCGGCCTGCTTGTCGGTGACCGACATCACCAGGGTCGAGACCAGGTTGAACGCGGCCACGGCGATGATCATGCTGAGGATGATGAACATCATGTTCTTCTGGCTTTGCACCAGCGCATACCAACTGGCACTGGCGCGCGACCAGTCGCGCATCCACAGCTGGCCCGGCATCGATGCCTTGAGTTCGCGCGCCACTTGCGGCGCCTGGTTCATGTCGTGCAGGCGCAAACGCAGGCCGGACGGGCCGTCGAGCTGCAGCAGCTGCTCCGCATCCTGCATGTTCACAAACGCCAGGCTGCCATCGAGTTCATTGTGGCCCGCCTCGAAGATGCCAGATACTTTGAGCGCGCGCATGCGTGGCATGACGATGCCGGTGGCAGGATCGCCCGCCCTCGGTTCGCGTTCCAGCATCAGGGTGACGTTCTGCCCCACCTTTACGTCGAGCGCCTTGGCCAGGTCGATGCCCAGCACGATGTTGTACGAGCCTGGCGTCAATTCCTTGAAACTGCCCTGCTTCATCTGGCTCGCCACGCTGGAGACGGTGGCTTCCTGCTGCGGCAGCACGCCGCGCACGACGGATGGGCGCATGGTTTCGTCGTTCAGCAGCATGCCCTGGGTTTCCACGAACGGCGACACGGCTTTCACTTGCGGGTTGGCGTAGGCGGCGCGCTCCTGCGCCTGCCAGTTCGGCATCGAGCCGCTCGTGTCGAACACCTCGACGTGGGCCAGCACCGACATCAAACGGTCGGTGACTTCCTTCTGGAAGCCGTTCATGACGGACAGGACGACGATCAGGGCGGCCACGCCCAGGCCGATGCCGGCCACGGAAATGAGGGAAATGAAGGAAATGAAGCTGTTGCGGCCACTGCGTTTCCCGGCGCGCGTATAGCGCACGCCGACCTGCCATTCGAAAGGAAATTGTTTGATGATGCTCATGCGCTCCCGCGACAACGTGATATGCGAGCGCGCAGTGTGCCACACAAATGGTATTTCATGCGCGAAACACATCACCGTGGCGCCATTTTTCCGCACCCGGCGGCTAGGGAAAAACCGCGGGAACTACTCCTCCAGCGCCACAATCGCCTACAATCTCGGGATGAATCAACTTACCCTCGTCCTGCCCTTCGCCTTGCCCAATGCCGAGCTGGCTGCCGACCTGCTCAAGGTCTTGCAGGCGCCCGCCCTGGCGGCCCTGCTGTCGCGCACCTCTGATTGCAATTTAGAAACTTTTGACAACGCCAACCGGCTGCTGCCGCACGAAGCGTGGCTGGCGCATGCCTTGAGCCTGTCGCCCGCGCCCAACGGCGAGGCGGCGCAATCGGCCTTTGCGGCCCAGGCCATGCGCGGCTACGGCCTGGTGCCGGAACCGGGCGCGCGCTACTTCCTGCTGCATCCGGCCCACCTGGCCATCGCCCGCAGCCATATCAGCCTGGAAGACTTGCGGCAGCTCAAGCTGAGCGAGGCCGATGGCCGCACCTTGTTCGACACGGCGCGCCCGTATTTCGACGAAATTGGCCAGCCCCTGTCGTATGGCGACGCGGGCACCTGGTTCATGCGCGCCGATGGCTGGAGCGACTTGCAGTGCGCCACGCCGGACGCCGCCACCACGCAAGACCTATCCGTGTGGATGCCGGAAGGCGAGCACGCGCGCGCCGCGCGCCGCCTGCAAAATGAAGTGCAGATGCTGTGGCATGAACATCCCGTCAATGCGGCGCGCGAAGAGCGGGGCTTGAAAGCCATCAATTCTTTCTGGATCTGGGGCGCCAGCCTGGCCAACGCTGAAGCTGCGCGCTGCGCGGCCAGCCTGCATACCAAAGACGCACCGGGCTGGCTGGCCGCGCTGGCGGAACCGGCGCAGCGCGATGCCAGTCCAAACAGTGTGCTGGCAAGCCAACAGGACGCGATCGTCGTGCTGGGCGGCTTGATCGAAGCGGCGCAAGCCCAGGAATGGGGCATGTGGCTGCAGCAGTTGCAAGCGCTGGAAACGGACTGGTTCGCGCCCCTGCTGGCGGCCGTCAAGGATGGCCGCCTTGGCCAGCTGCGCCTGGTGCTGAGCCACCGCGACGCCTGGCTAGCCTGCACCACCAGCAAGCATGCGCAGCGCAAATTCTGGCGCGCGATTACCCTGAACAAGTTGAAAGCATCATGACCCGTACCCGCATCGCCACCCGTCCCTGCCCCTACCGCGAATCCGAACTGCTGCGCCAGGGCGGCATCCACCCCGTGCTGGCCCGCCTGTACGCGTCGCGCGGCCTGTCCGACGCGGCAGAACTGTCGAGCGAACTGGCGGCCCTGATGCCGCCGTCCGGCTTGCTGCACATCGGCGCGGCCGGCGTCTTCCTGGCCGACGCGATTGCCGCCAAGAAGCGCATGGTCATCGTGGCCGACTACGATTGCGACGGCGCCACCGCTTGCGCCGTGGCCATCCGCGGCTTGCGCGCCATGGGCGCCGACGTCGATTTCATCGTGCCCAACCGTTTTGAGTACGGCTACGGCCTGACGCCGGAAATCGTCGAACTGACGGCCCGCGAAAAGTCGCCCGACATCATCATCACCGTCGACAACGGCATCGCCAGCATCGACGGCGTGGCCGAAGCGAACCGGCGCGGCATCCAGGTGGTTGTCACCGACCACCACTTACCGGCCGACACCCTGCCCGACGCGGCCGTCATCGTCAACCCGAACCAGCCCGCCTGCGGTTTCCCGTCGAAGCACCTGGCGGGCGTGGGCGTGGTGTTCTACGTCTTGCTGGCCCTGCGCGCGGAAATGCGCCAAAGAGGGATTTACGACCAGAAAACCCAGCCGCCCCTGCAAAACCTGCTCGACCTGGTGGCGCTGGGCACGGTGGCCGACGTGGTGCGCCTCGATACGAACAACCGCATCCTCGTCGCGCAAGGTCTCAAGCGCATGCGCAAGGGCAATATGCACGCGGGCGTGGCGGCGCTGTTTCGCGTGGCGGGCCGCGAAGCGCGCAGCGCCACGCCGTTCGACCTGGGCTTTGCCCTGGGACCGCGCCTGAACGCGGCCGGCCGCCTGCAAGACATGTCGCTGGGCATCGAATGCCTGGTCACGGACGACGAAGGCCGCGCCTGGGCGCTGGCGCAGCAACTGAACGACATCAATCTGAAGCGCCGTGAAATCGAGGCGGAAATGCAGGACACGGCCCTGCTGCACCTCGATGACTTCGAGCCGGCCAACAGCAGCACCATCAGCGTGTTCGATGAATCGTGGCACCAGGGCGTGATCGGCATCGTGGCCTCGCGCCTGAAGGAAAAATTCTACCGCCCGACCATCACGTTCGCGCCCGGCGCGGACGGCTGGATCAAGGGCTCGGGCCGCTCGATCCCCGGCTTCCACTTGCGCGACGCGCTCGACCTCGTGTCGAAGCGGGCGCCCAGCCTGATCGACAAGTTCGGCGGCCACGCCATGGCGGCCGGCTTGACCATTCGCGCCGACGCTTTCGACGCCTTTTCCAAGGCTTTCGAAGCCGTGGGCCAGGCCTGGCTCAGCCAGCAACAGCTGGAGCGCGTCGTGGAAACGGACGGCCCGCTGGAAGACGCGTATTACACGACGGCCTTCATCGAGCTGATGGATGGCCAGGTGTGGGGCCAGGGCTTCGCCCCGCCCGTCTTCTGCGATGAATTCCGCGTCGTCAGCCAGCGCATCTTAAAAGAACGCCACTTGAAACTGCTGCTGGAGAAGAACGGTGTGCGCTTCGATGCCATCTGGTTCGGGCATACGGACGCCTTGGGCGAACGCACGCGGGTCGCATTTCGGCTTGATGCGAATGAATACAATGGCACCACGAAAGTTCAGCTGATGGTGGAGCATGCGGAACCTGTCTGATGGCACCTGAAAGCAACACCATGCTGACCGGCCTGAACCACCTCACCCTGTCCGTGCGCGACCTGGCGCGCAGCGTCGCCTTTTACCGCGAGATGCTGGGCCTGCGCCTGCATGCGCGCTGGGACAGGGGCGCGTATCTGTCGGCCGGGGATTTGTGGCTATGCCTGTCGCTGGACGGGCAAGGCACGGCTGCGCTGGCCAGCCCGGCCTACACGCATTACGCGTTTTCCATTTCCCAGCACGACTTCCCCGCCTTTGCCGCCCGCCTGCGCGCAGCTGGCGTGCCCGAATGGCAGGAAAACCGCAGCGCCGGCGATTCCCTGTATTTTCTCGATCCGGACGGCCACCAACTGGAAGCCCATACGGGCAGTCTGGCGCAACGGCTGGCGGCCTGCCGCGCAGCGCCGTACCAGGGCATGGTGTTCGAGGATTGAAGCTGGCCACATCGAATATTCAATAAATTCGTTAAATTCATTATTCCTCAAAAAAACAAGCACCGTGGTTGTGAAAAAACACTGTCATGCATCGGTACACCCCTGATAACCTTGCTTTTAAGACTTAACAAAGTCGACAAGATTCCACTCAGCAACAGGCAAATAAGCCACATTTCATTGCAAAAATAAAAATATTGATTGAAAATAGTTAACACTTATTTGGAAAATTCACTAAAATTGATGACGCATCAGGAAATTCCCAATGATGCATGATCAGTTTTGAGGGCAAACCCGTCGAAAGGCGGGGACGCAAAGCCACCGGCCTACCGCGCGCAAGCGCCACGGCAGCGGGGCTGCCAATGTGCAGGACCGGAGCCGCCAGCGCGCGGCACCAGCCTGGATGCATTGTCGAGATGTGGCCCTCGCCCAACTCGGAGAGTTTCGCCATGAAAAAAATCATTCCCCCGCACCACCGTCACGGGCGCCTGCTGCTGGGCGCCACGGCCGCCATCCTGCTGGCCGCGTGCGGCCCCGGCCAGGAGACGCCGGCATCAACGCCGCCTGCCGCCATCGCCACGGCCGCGACACAGTTCACCGTCGAGGTGCCCGTCATTCCGGACGCCGTCGGCGCGCTGGTGGTGCAACCGATGTTCCATGCGGCCCCGGCCCTGCTCGATACGCCTGACGGGCGCGACAGCGCCAACAGCAGCGGCTCGGCGCACTGGCGGCCGCACTTGCAGCGCGTGCCCGGCGCCATGGGGGAAATGACCACGCGCCGCCTGACGGCGCAAAGAATCGCCGTCGCGGAACAGGCGGCGCAGGACATCGCGCCATTGCTCGATGGTAGCGGCGCGAGCGACGTCGCCGCGCCCATGGCCGGCAGCAGCGTGGTGGCGACCTATTCTCCCGCGCAAATCCGCGCCGCCTACGACCTGCCCGCCCTGCCGGCGGCGGGCACGGCGCTGACGCCAGCCCAGGCGGCCCAGCTGGGCGCGGGGCAGACGATCTACATCGTCGACGCCATGCACAACCCGAACGCGGCGGCCGAACTGGCCATCTTCAACCAGAAATTCGGTTTGCCAGGCTGCACCATCAAGGCCATCGCCACGAATGCCACTTTGCCCTTGCCGCCGGCCCCGCTCAGCGGCTGTGAATTTTCCGTTGTCTACAACACGCCGTCGAGCACCATGACGGCCACCGCGCCCGCCTATAACTCGGGCTGGGCCATGGAAATCGCGCTCGACGTGCAGTGGGCGCATGCCACGGCGCCGCTGGCGCGCATCGTGCTGATCGAGGCGCCCGACGCGTCCATCAACAGCCTGCTGGGCGCCGTGCGCCTGGCCAACCTGATGGGGCCTGGCGTCGTGTCGATGAGCTTTGGCGCCGCCGAGGGCAACTGGACGACTTCCGTCGACAGCGCCTTCACGGGCAAGAACATGAGCTACCTGGCCGCCACGGGCGACTCGGGCAGCGGCGTGTCCTGGCCTTCCGTATCGTCCAACGTACTGGCCGTGGGCGGCACCACGCTCAGCTATAGCGGCAGCGGCGTGCGCAGCGAAACGGCCTGGTCCGGCACGGGCGGCGGCATCAGCGCCTATACGGCATTGCCCAGCTACCAGACGGCCAGCGTGCCCGGCCTGACCAACCTGCTGCGGCGTAACGTGGCCGACGTGGCCTTCAATGCCGACCCCGCCACGGGCCAGTACACGGCCGTGATGACACCGGGTAGCAGCACCGCCAGCTGGCTCAGCATCGGCGGCACCAGCCTGTCCACGCCGCAATGGGCCGGCCTGATCGCCATCGCCAACGCCAGCCGCGCGCTGCAGGCGAAGACGGCGCTCGGCCTGGCGCACGGCATGCTGTACGGCCAGATCGCCAGCGTGCCCGGCACCTTTGCCAGCAGCTTTGCCGACATCACGCGCGGCAGCAACGGCACTTGCGGCGTGTGCACGGCCAGGGTCGGCTACGACCCGCTGGGCGGCCTGGGCACGCCCAACGTGAAAAGCCTGCTGGCCAGCCTGTCGGGCACGCAGATCGCGCCAACAGCCCCCGTGGTGGCGCCGGCCAGCATCAGCGGCGCGGCCGGCAAGCCGCTGTCGTTCACCGTCGCGGCCAGCGCAGGCAATCCCCTCAGCTACAGCATGCTGGGCGCGCCGGCCGGCATGAGCATCGCCGCCACGGGCGTGGTCAGTTGGGCCAACCCCATCGCCGGCACGTATGCCGTGACCATGGTCGCCAGGGATAGCGTCAGCGGCCTCAGTGGCCAGGGCGTGTACGCCATCGTGATCACTCCTGTCGCGCCGCCCGTCGTCGGCACCGGCGCCATCACGGGCAAGGTAGGCACGGCACTGGCGTTCAACGTCAGCGTCTCCGCCCCCAATCCCGTCAGCTACACGCTCGCCGGCGCACCGGCCGGCATGAGCATCAGCAACGCCGGGCTGGTGAGCTGGGCCGCGCCCGTGGCCGGCACCTATGCCGTCACCGTCACGGCCAAGGATAGCAAGACTGGCCTCAGCGGCAAAGGCATCTACACGGTGGCCATCGCCGCCCCGCTGCCACCCGTGGTGACAGTGTCCAGCGTCAGCGGCAAGCCGGGCGTGGCCCTGTCGTTCACGGCCACGACGGTGGCGCCCAACCCCGTCAGCTACAGCCTGTCGGGCGCGCCGTCCGGCATGAGCATCAACGCCGCCGGCGCCGTCAGCTGGGCCAGTCCCGTGCTGGGCAGCTACAGCGTGACGGTCATCGCCAAAGACAGCAAGACGGGCTTGACGGGCCAGGCCGTGGCGACGGTAAAAATCGCCGCCACCGGTCCCACGATCAGCGCCGCCGCCATGACGGGCGTGGCCGGCAAGGCCATGAGCGGCAGCATCGTGCTGACGGCGCCGGGCGCGAACGCGCTGTGGATCTCCATCATCGGCGCGCCGCTGGGCATGCAGTTTTCCATGAGCGGCATGACCATCACGGCCCGCTGGCCCCTGCCGGTGACGGGCAGCTACACGCTGAAGGTCGTGGCGCTGGACAATAACGGCTTGACGGCGCAGCTGAACGTGCCCGTCACTGTCACGGCCAGATAAGCGAACGCGGCCTGCCAACGGGGCGCACCGGGACACATGTCCTGGCGCGCCCCGTTTTGCATGCGCGCGGCCGTTGCAAAGAATCCTGAAAAGGAGTATAAATAATCCTTAAACAGAGTTTTACCGAAGGACATATCATGAATCTCGCTTACGCCTACCCGAAAAGCCGCTTCGAGCCGGCCGTGCTCGTCGACCTGAACGCCAAAGCCGAGCGCGAGCGATTGTCGAAGGCGGCCTTGAAAGGCTTTTTCAAGCTTGCCTCCGCCTGGAAACTGCGCGACGACGATGCGCGCGAATTGCTGGGCGGCCTGTCCAGCAGCGCCTGGTACGAGTGGAAGAAGCACCCGGACCGCGTGCTGGAAGTGGACCGCATCACGCGCATTTCCTATTTGCTGGGCATTTATAAAGCCTTGCACATCCTGTATGGGGACAAACTGGCCGACGAATGGGTCAGTTTACCCAACAAAAACCCGATCTTCGGCGGCCGCACGCCCCTGTCGCAGATGCTGGCCGGCGGCTTGCTGGCCATGCAAACGGTGCGCAAGCTGCTCGACGCGCGCCGCGGAGGGCTGTGATCGTGCCTGCCGTCCCGAATGAACACCTGCCGCCGCTGGCCGCCTTGCGCCAGATCGACACGTGCCGCCTGATCCCGTCGCGCTTCGCCGACATGGAAGACTCCGTGCTGGCGCCTCTGGCCGAGGACGACGCGCACCTGCGCGAACTGTTCGAGCTCGATAACGCGACGAATGCGCGCCTGGTGGCCGAGTACGGCGGCGCGCCAGGAATTGGCGTGGACGAGCTGGTTTTTGGCGTGCCGCACTTTCGCATCATCAACGCCGCCTACACCTATGCCCGGCCGGAAGGGGCGCGTTTCAACGATGGCGAACGGGGTGCTTGGTATTGTGCCTTCGACATGAAAACGGCGCTGGCCGAGATCATTTTCCACAAGACCGTGGAATACCAGGAAATCGATTATTTCGACGACAGCGTCAGCTACCAGTCGCTGCTGGCCGATTTTTCCGCCAGCTTCCACGACTTGCGCGGCCAGGAGCGCTATCAGGCTTGCCTCGACCCGGCCAGCTACATCGCCTCGCAAGACCTGGCCGCCATCCTGCTCGAAGCCGGCTCCATGGGCATCATCTTCCCCAGCACCCGGCTGGCGGGCGGCACCAACCTGGCCTGCTTCCGCCCCGCCCTCGTGGGCAATGTTCGCAAAGGCGCCGCCTATCGGTTAACATGGCGGGGTACGCCAATACCGCAGGTGGAAGCCGTCCCAGGCAAATAAACCGCGCGCATCGGCACCGACTCACCGCAACCTGATCTCACATGCAAACCAATCCTGAAAAAGACACCGAACTGCGCCTCAAAGTGAATAGCGAAACGGCCCGCCTGGCCTGGAGCGAACTGGAAAAGCACTTCGCCCAGGGCAACGTCGTCTGGGTCGCCAATGAACTGGACCTGGTCGAAGTGGCCGTGCGCATCTCGCACGACGACAAGGCCACGATCACGCAATGGATGGCCGATGGCAAAGTGGCCAAAGTCTCCGACCAGCAGGCGCTGGACTGGCAGGCCGCCGACGCATCCCTGTGGGCCGCCGTCGTCAGCCCGTTCATTCTGGTGCAGCAGGAAAAGCCGACCAGGCACTGATGCTTACAGGCTGCGTTCGAGCATCAGCCGCAGCGCAGCGCTGCTGTCGAGGGTCGTCACGCTGTCGCTGCGGCCCTCCCCGTCCACATAGGATTGTCCTTGCACCTGCTGCCGGTGCAGCAGGTTGGCCGCCGACAGGCGTACGCGCGTTTTCGCGTCCGGCTGCCACAGCGCATACGCGTCCAAGGTGCGCCGCACGCCCGCATGGCTGCTGGCGTGCGCATCGAGCCGCGCCAGTCCGCCCGTCTGCACGTGCAGATTGCCGCCCATGCTCAGCATCGGCGAGCGCCGGTAATCGAGCCCAAGGTTGAACGTGGCCGGCACCTGGCTGGCCAGGCGGTTGCCAGGACCCGGTACGGCGGCGACGCGCGACCAGTTGCGCCCCGCATTGGCGCGCACGTCGACATCGGGCGCTTGCGCCCACCAGGTCCGCACGGGGAACTTCACATCCATTTCAATGCCGCGCACCGTGGCCGTGCCATTGTTGAACGGGCTGGCCGTCCAGATGCCATCGTGCTGGAACAGGCGCTGCACGGTGACATCGCTGATGCGCCGCGTGAATGCCGACAAACTGGCCACGCCGCTCTTGCCGAAATAGCTTTCCCAGGCCGCGTCCAGCCCCCACGCCAGTTCCGGGCGCAGGTCGGGATTGCCCTGGAAATCGGGATTGTTGGCGCTGTTGCCATTGTTGACGGTGTAGCGGCGCGGCACCAGGTTGCGCGTGGTGGGCGCCTTGTAGGTGCGCGCCAGCGCCAGCCGCAGCTGGTCGCGCTCCTGCTGCGGCGGCTTCCACAGCAGCTGCGCCACGGGACTCCAGACGCTGGCACGCGTGCGCACTTCGCTCAAGGTGCGGCCTTCGGTCGCCGTCTGCAAACCTTCCCAGCGCACGCCCGCATACATTTGCAGGCGCGGCGTCACATCCCATTCATCCTGCGCATACAGGGCCAGGCGCCGCACGTCGGCCGTGTAGTCTTCATCGAGCGCATACGGCGCGCCACCGGCAAAATACGTGTCGCGCTGGCGGCGCGACTCGCTGCGGCGTATCAGGCTGCCATCCCAGCCCACGCTCAGGGCGTGGCCGCCGCCCAGCCGGCCCAGGTATTTGCCGCTGCTGTTGACGCTGTCGTCGATGGCGTCGGACACCACGCCGCGCAGCAGCAGGGGCGCGCCACCGGCCGCCTCGCCATGGAAGGCGTAATCCGTGTCGCGCCGGTTGTGGTTGACGCCCAGCTTGGCCGTCAGCTTGCCCGCGGCCCCCAGCGAGTGCGACCAGCTCACATCGCTGCGCGCTGAAAACACGCTCGCTTGCGAGGTGGCGCCATTGCGCGGATAGCTCGATGCCTGCCCCAGCAAGGTCGTTTCGCGCGCCACGCCGTCAAACCCCGTGCGATACCAGTCCAGCAGGCTTTGCCAGGTGATGCTGTCGCCCTTGTCCAGGGTCCAGTGCAGGCGCGGCGTCAGGCTGGCCTTGTTGACGGACGAGGCATTGCGCGTGCGCGTGTCGCGCAGCGCCAGCGGCAGGCCGGCGGCATCGGACATGGTGTCAGTCGTCCTGCCCGCCACGTCGTCGGCCGTGCGCTCGATCGCACCCGTCAGCGCATAGGCGAAACCCGGCAATTTGTCCGCCACGCGCAGGGACGCGGCAGGCTGCCAGCGGCCGTCCTGCCGGCCCGCGCCCAGCTTCCATTCGCGCTCGGCGCCGCTGGCGCCCTTGCGCAAGATCACGTTGATGCTGCCGGCGACGGCTTGCATGCTGTATTCAGCCGTCGCGCTGCGCAAAATCTCGATGCGCTCAATCATGTCGGGCGTGATCGATTCGATGGAAAATCCCGGTGGCGCGGGCTCGCCGTTGATCAGCATCTGCGTGTAGCCCGCCCCCAGACCCCGCATGCGCACCTCGCCGCCGACGACGGAGACGCCGGGCTGGCGTTTCAGCGTCGCGGCCAGGCTGCTGTCGCCATATTGAACCAGGTCATCGCGGCTGACGACGATCTTCGCGGCCGTGTCGTCGCGCCGCTGCTGCATGCCGCTGGCGGCGGAAATTTCAACTTTCTGCAGTGGTGCATCGCCGGCGCAGGCCATGCCTGAGAGCAAGATGAGAACGAGGGGATGATACCTGAGGCTGCTGCACATGAGAGCTGTTCTACGCCATACGAGGAAGTGCGCAGTGTAGAGGATTTGTCAAGCCGGGACCAGGACAAACGTCACGATACGCTCTGCTTTGCGAGCCCCTCCCGGTAGTCCTCTTCGCTGACCTCAGTCAATCCGGCATGGCCGTCGTAGCGGTAGAAGCGATGCTTGTCGCGCGCATGGCGATCATCGAGAAACGCCAACGTGGCCAGGTCTATGCGCTTGGCGCTCAGCGGGCTTCGGCCACAAAACAATTTACGCGTGCCTAGCTGCAGAAAATGAGGATGCGGCACCGAGACTTCTTCCGGGCTGAATTCGACAGCCAATGGCTTGCCATCGGACATCATCAACGTGGAATTGAACGCATAAATGCCAAGTATCCGTGTATTTTCAGGAACGAGGCTTTTTTTTGCCTGCCCCCTGTAGTAAACGGCACGGCTATCCTTGGCCCAGCCATAACCGCAGCTCACGAAGGTGGCAAGGTCAGCCTTCGAAATGGGCTCAGGACAGTGATAGAAAATTCGGTGGCAATAGACTTTTTTACCGTCACTCAGGTAAATCGAATCGAATGCGCTGAAATGCTCCACAGACTCGGTAGAAAACCGTTCGGGCACGGCGCGGTCAACTTCATGATACGGGATCAGATACAAGCCATTGACATCGCCGCACAGATGTTCACCCAATAATTTGAAACTGGCTGCATCCAATCCGGTGATGGGCCGCCCATGAAAGTACACATGTCGGCCCAGTTCGAAGCCAGATCCGATGACACGCCGCGCCGGGATTTCTTCCTGCTGCGCCGCCTGCGCCTCGTCCTGCGCCTGCAAGCGGTGCCACCAGTAATCCGTCAGTTGCGGATGCGCCTCGAAAAATGGCGCCCACCGCTGCTGCATGACCTTGTCGAGTACCCCGTCGCTGCCCAGCGGCCCGTTTCGGTCGCCCACCAGTCTCGACGAGTAATCGGCGCCTGCATGATGTACCAGCGCCACGACGAAACTGTCCACATCCACATGCAGCGGTTTGTTGCGGTAATAAGCGCGCTGATGATCGCGGTAATAGTCGAATCCCAGGTGTTGGAAACTGGGGCCGTGAGCGCCGCGCACACGCGTCCCTGCTGCGTAGACAAACTGATCATCCACGGCAATATACTCGTGCTGAAACTCACGCGCAGACACCACCCGGCCGGCCTCATCAAATTCCGGTTGCCGGCATTTGAGCAATTGGAAATCGCCCACATAGCGCATGGACTTTCCCGTCAAATAATACGCACGTTGCCCATCCTTGGCGTAACGTTCGTTCAGTACGGTGAAGGTGGCCAGATCGGCATGATCAATGCGGTAAAAATATTCATATGCAATGCTCGATCCCTGCTGTGCCTGCACGATGATCGACTCGCCATCCGTCCCCCATCGCTGCGCAAGCATGCGAAAGCCGTCAGGATGGGCGATGGGCAAAGGAGTGCCATCCTTCTGGTGCAGCCGCTTGTATCCTCTGTAGACCTGCCCGTAGATCACCCTGTAATCCGGGTGATTGGTGTAACGGATACGGTCGTGCGCACTCGCGGTCACCTTTCCAGACAGAAAAACATTCACGCCATCGCTGAACAGCGCGCAATCGGCGGATACAAAAGCTGGCGCCGGCCCGAGCAAAGCAAGCGCCTGGTGCTTTACATCAACCATGACAGTGACCGAATAATCGCCAAACCAATAGGCGCAGGACTGGTCACGCCAGTAGTGGTAGCCGAGGTCTTCCAGGGTGCCATTGAAACGAAACGGCAAAGCCTGCACCGCATGGTAGCCATATCGCGCAAGGTAATGCGGCAGCAGGTAGTAATCACGCTGACTATCGCGCAACAACCCCGGATGGGTTCGATGTCGCCAGACCATTTGCCGAGCACGCAAAGGCGACGACGGAAAACGCCAGGAACTTGCCTCTTGAGCGATCTCGGAGGGCAGCTTTCCTGCAAGCGCGAGCATGATGTATGCCTCGCGTGCACTATCGTCACCGAGTAACGCCCCGTCCATAAACGCGAAGTCCCCGTGCCATTCAAGGTCAAGGGACTCCCACTGCGCAGCATCCACTTCTGGCATCGTCATCGTTGCATTTCAAGATAATAATTCGGCAGCATAAGCCTTTTGCAAGAAAAATCGCGCCCTGCAGGCGCAGTGATCCCATTGCCGCATCATTGCCGCATTAATGCCGCATTAATGCCCTCCCCCCAGATACGCCGCGATCACCTTCGGATCATTTTTCAGGCTTTCCGCCGGCCCATGCACGGAAATGCTGCCGTTTTCCAGCACGTAGCCGTAATCGGCCACGTTCAGGGCGGCGGCGGCGAATTGCTCGACCAGCAGCATGGTCACGCCTTCGGCCTTCAAGCGCGTGATGATGCGGAAGACTTCTTCCACCAATATCGGCGCCAGGCCCATCGACGGTTCGTCCAGCAGTATCACTTCCGGGTTCAGCATCACGGCGCGGGCCATGGCCAGCATCTGCTGCTCGCCGCCCGAGAGGGTGCCGGCCAGCTGGTCGCGCCGCTCCTTCAGGCGGGGGAACAGCTCCAGGGCCTTGTCCAGGTCGCCCTTGATGTCGCCTTTCGGGCGCGAGCGCGTAAAGCGGGGGAAGGCGCCCAGCAGCAGGTTGTCCGTCACCGACATCGAGGCGAACACCCTCCTGCCTTCCGGCGAATGGGCCAGGCCGGCGCGGGCGATGCGGTGCGAATCGAGGCCCGTGACGTCCTTGCCACCCAGCGTGACGCTGCCGGATTTCGGTTTCAGCATGCCGGAAATGGCGCGCATGGTGGTGGTCTTGCCGGCGCCATTCGAGCCGATCAGGGTCACCAGCTTGCCTTTCGGGACGTCGAGCGAAATGCCGTGCAGGACTTCGACTTTGCCGTAGGCGGCGTGCAGATTGCTAATGGTCAGCATGGTCTTCCTCTCAGTGCGCCGCTGGCGCCAGGGTTTCGGCGCTGCCGCCCAGGTAGGCTTCGATCACTTTCGGGTCGCTCTGGACCAGCGCGGGTGCGCCTTCGGCGATCTTCTGGCCGAAATCGAGCACCGTCACCACGTCCGACAGCGCCATCACCACGTCCATGTGGTGCTCGATCAGGATGATGGTGATGCCGTGTTCGCGGATCTTGCGGATGATGGCCATCAGTTCCTTGATGTCGGGCGCCGTCAGGCCGGCGGCCGGCTCGTCAAGCAGCAGCAAACGCGGGTTGAGGCCCAGCGCGCGGCCGATTTCCAGCAGCCGCTGCTTGCCATACGGCAGATTGCGCGCCTCTTCGTTGGCCAGGTCCGCCAGGCCGACGAATTCGAGGATGCTGGCGGCCCGCTCGCGCGCGGCCGCCTCTTCGCGCTTGTAGCGCGGTGTGTGCAGCATCACGTCCAGCACATTCGACTTGAAGGTATTGTGCAAGCCCACCAGCACGTTTTCCGTCGCCGTCATTTCGCCGAACAGCTGCACGTTCTGGAAGGTGCGCGCCACGCCGCCCAGCGCGATCTCGGATGGCGTGCGGCCGGAGATCACGGCGCCGGCAAACTCCACCTTGCCCGCCGTCGGCTTGTAGATCCCCGTCAGCACGTTCATCATCGTGCTCTTGCCCGAGCCGTTCGGCCCGATCAAGCCGTGCACGGAGCCTTGCGTGACGTTCAAGTCCACCTGGTTCAGCGCCTTCAGGCCGCCGAACTGCATCAGGGCCTGCTCCACGCGCAGCAGGGTCGCGCCCTGCTGCCCGCCCTGGGCGTGGTCGAATGGCGCCACGCCGTGCGAAGCGACGGCTTGCACATGGCGCCGGCCCTTGCCGATAAAGCTCATCAAAAAGCCCACGATACCATCCTGCAGGTAGTACACGACAAACAAGGTCATCAGGCCGAAGATGGTCAGACGCCAGTCGACCATGTTTTCCAGCTTGTACGAATACGCGGCCAGGCCAATGGTGGCCACCAGGGGCACGAGCACGCCGCGCACGGTGGAGCGTTTCTTCGCCAGCATGAAGGCGGAACCGATCACGCCCAGCACGGCGGCGGCCACGGCGATCTTGCGGAACAATTCGATGTCCGACAAGAGGCTGGGCAGCATGACGACGATCATGGCGCCGATCAGCGCACCGGAACGCGTCTTGCGCCCGCCCATGATGACGGCCAGCAGGAACAAGATCGTCAGCTCGAAGTTGTAGGTATTGGGAGAGATGTACTCTTCCGAATACGCATACAGGCTGCCGGCCAGGCCCGCGAAACCGGCGCTGATGACGAAGGCGTACACCTTGTAGCGGTACACGGACACGCCCATGCAGTCCGAGGCGATGGGGCTGTCGCGCAAGGCTTCGAACGCGCGGCCCAGGTTCGATTTCAAAATGCGGTGCACCACCACCAGCGAGATCACCAGCAGCGCGGCGACCATGTAGTAGTACTCCACTTCCGTCAGTTTGTGGCCGAACAGCACGGGCTTGTGGATCTTGATGCCCATCGGACCCTCCGTCAGGAAGCTCATTTCATTGATCAGGATTTGCACGATGGTGCCGAAGGCCAGGGTCACCATGGCCAGGTAGGGCCCCGTCACGCGCAGGGCCGGCAAGGCCAGGATGGCGCCAAACACGGCCGCGCCCAAAATACTGGCGGGGATGGCCAGCCAGAACGACAGGCCCAGCTTGAACACCAGCACGCCCGTGACGTAGGAGCCGATGCCGAACAGGCCCGCGTGGCCCAGCGACACCTGCCCCGTGTAGCCGACGACGATGTCGAGGCCGAACAGCAGGATGGCGTAGATCAGGATGGTCTCGGCCAGGTGGATGTAATACGGGTTCGGGATGACGATGGGGAACAGTGCGAGCGCGGCCAGTCCCGCCGCGCTCAGCGCCAGCATGGAGATTTTCTTGTTCATGTCGTCCTCAGACTTTCTTGATCGCGGCTTTGCCGAACAGGCCGGACGGCTTGATGGCCAGCACCAGCAGCAATAGCAGCAGGCCTGGCACTTCCTTGTAGCCGGTGGAGATGTAATAGCCGGTGGTCGTTTCCGCGATGCCCAGTATCAGCCCGCCGACGATGGCGCCCACGCCCGACGTCAGGCCGCCGATGATGGCCACCGCAAAGGCTTTTAAGCCCAGCGAGGCGCCCATGGTCGCCCCCGTCAAGGTCAGCGGCGCCACCAGCACGCCCGCAAAGGCGGCCGTCGCCGACGACAGCGCGTAGGAGAACGTGATGACCATGCCCGTGTTGATGCCCATCAGACCGGCCGCGTCGCGGTCGTTGGCTGTCGCCACGACGGCCTTGCCATAGATCGATTTGCGGTTGAACACTTCGACGGCCAGCATGATGGCCAGCGCGCCGACGATGACGGCCACCTGCATCTGCTGCACATTGGCGCCAAACACCTGAAACGGCGCGGCAGACAGGGGCGACGGGAACATCAGGTCATCCTTGCCCCAGATGTTTTCCGCCACGTTCTTGAAAATGATGGCCAGCGCGATGGTCGACATGATCCAGCCGAATTCGGACTTGATCTTGATGGCGGGCCGCACGCCTATCCATTCGACGAACACGCCCTGCAAGGCGCCGAAGACGATGACGATGGGGATCATCAGCAGATAGCTCATGTACGGGCCGCCGTGAATGGTGCCCACCAGGGAAAGGCCCACGAGCGCGCCCAGCATCAGGGATTCGCCCTGGCCGAAATTGAGGGTGCCGGAAGTGGCAAAGGTCAGCTGGTAGCCGAAAGCGATGACGGCATAGATCATGCCCAGCGCGACGCCGCTGAAGACGAGCTGCAGGAAGATTTCCATGGTATTCCCCGGAAGACGAACGATGAAAAAATGGCCAGTCCTGATTCCTCAAGGCTGGCCACTGCGCGGCGACTGTCTGCCAGGCTTATTTCGCGAGGACGACTTTGCCGTCCTTGACCTCACCGAAGACCGTCAGGTCGGCCGTGATCGCCTCATGGTTGGTTTTGCTGAATGGCTTGTTGTAGGTGGTGACGGCGCCTTCCACCTTCTCGTTCAGGTTTTCCAGCGCGGCGCGCACTTTCGGGCCATCCGTGCCGCCCGCCTGCGTGATGGCCGCGGCCAGCAGGTAGATGGAATCGTAGCCTTGCGCGGCCGAGACGGCCGATGGCATGCGTCCGCCCGATGGCTTGTAGGCGGCCACGTAGGCGTCGATGAAGGCCTTGCGCTTCGGCGTGCTGGCATCCTGGATGAAGGTTTGCGGCATGCGCGTGCCATTGCCGTTCTTGCCCGCGTTGTCGATGAAGTTACCCATGGCCAGGGTCCAGCTGCCGATCAGCGGCACTTTCCAGCCCAGTTTTTCCATGCCGTTGGCGATCTGCGCCAGTTCCGGGCCGATGCCGTAGGTCAGCACGACTTCCGCGCCCGCCTGCTTGGCTTTCAGCAGCTGGGCCGTCATGTCGACGTCCTTGATGTTGTATTTTTCCACGACGACGGGCTTGATGCCCTTCTTGTCGAGCGCCTTTTCCAGGTCTTCGCGGCCCAGCTGGCCATAGTTGGTGGAGTCGGCCAGGATCGCCACTTTCTTGAACTTGCGGTTCTCGATCGCCTCATGCACGATCATGCCGGACTGGATGGTGTCATTGGCCGCATTGCGGAAGACGTAGTTCTCCGGCTGGTCGGCGAACTGCTTGGTGACGATGGAACCCGTCGCCACATTGTTCATGACGGGAATTTTCGCTTCCTGGTAGAAACGCTGCGAAGCCAGGGCCACGCCCGTGTTGATGTAGCCGACGGTGGCGGCGACCTTTTCCTTGTTGATCAGCTCCTGGGCGATCTGCACGCCGCGTTCATTCTTCGCTTCGTCGTCGCGCTCGATGAGCAGCAGGGAGCGGCCCAGCACGCCACCCTTGGCATTGATTTCCGCCACGGCCAGCTTGACGCCGTCGCGCATCGACACGCCCATCGGCGCGGAACCGCCCGTGAACGGACCGGACACGCCGATCTTGATGGGGTCGGCTGCGACGGCCGCCTGCGAGAAACCCAAAACCAAACTTGCCACGAGCAATTTCTGTTTCAAATTCATTGTCATCTCCTCTGATACAACGTTTTTAATGCCACTTATTTTTATAGTCGTACGCTGGATAACCGCCCCATCGATAAATCATTGTAGGTGAGTAAACATGCACCAGCAACAACTACATATGACGCGTCGCAACATAGAAAAAACAACATTTCCGCCGAAATCTTGTCAGTATTTTGTAAGGAAATTATGCAGCAAAACCGAAATGACTTGACCGCCGAGGAGAAAGGCGGGTGCCAATTTCCGCTGAAGCACGCACCACCTCGCCTGCTTGATCTACCGCAAAGCCGAACCCTCGTCGACTGCTAAGGTGAGATGTGCCCCGGCATCCGCATGGGCCTCTCCTGCACCACCACCTGCCCGGAGGCATTATGCCGCTACCACTGACAAAATCGTTTACCCTTTCCCTCGCTGCACTACTGCTCAGTATGCTCAGCGGTTGCGCCAGCTTCAAATCCGTCGACAGCTTTGCGCAGACGGGCCAGCAAATGACCGCCGCCTTCCCACCCATCGCCAACGCCACCGTGGATAGCTGCATGAACAATGAGCTGCGCAGAAACCTGATTTCCACCGATGGCTTCGACCCTGCAGCCGCCGAGCAGCAGGCCAGGCGCGGCTGTGACAAAATCGCCAATTCGAATCAGAAAATACTGCTGCTGAACAGTGTCCTGGCGCGCTACGCGCAAGCCCTGCAAGATCTGAGCGGCAGCAAGGTAGCCGACTACCACGATCAGTTTTCCGGCCTCGGCGACGCTCTGGGCAGCATTCCTGTTCCCGGCAGCGGTACGCCGCTGCTCGACCCGGGGCAGGTAAGCATCGTCATGAAACTGAGCGAACAACTGAGCCGTTTGCTGACGCAGAACATACAGAAATCAGCCATCAATGAACTACTCGCACAGCAAGAGGCAATCGGCATCATCACCAATGCGCTCAATACCTATGTGCAGGCGGCGTACCGCGACAGGATCGCGATCGAACGGCGCGACAGCAGCGTCTTGCACATGGCCCTGCATGAAACGGCACGTGCCGAGCCGCTGGCAACGAATTACGTCAGGGTCCGGCTGTATCGTGACGAGAAGCAACTAGGCGAACGCGCGAAAATTCCTGATAGCTATGCCAGGGCCGTCAAGGCCTTCCAGGAAAGCCTCGACAGCCTTCGCAAATCGCGCGACGACAGCGCGCAACTGCAACAGCAACTGAAGGATTTCTCCCTGCGCGTCGATGAACTGAAACTCCAGGTGGCCTTCCTTGCACCTGCAACTTGGTAGGAGGACATTATGGCAACGATCAACAAACAGGCCACCTTGAAAGCATTCGAAATCGCCAATAACCTGTCCGAGATTTCCACCTTGCTGCTGGCGTGGAGGATCAAGGGGCGCAGGACACTGAGCCCTCAGCAAAAAGAGGAACTGAAGGAACTCGAAGACCACCTCAATGAACTGGTGGCCAGTTTCCAGGCGCACGGCATCGACATGATCGCAGATGGCGCACAAGAGGCCGCCAGGCAGGCCGACCAGGCAATCGATATCGCCAATGCGGCGCTGGAAAAAATAAAAGACGTCAAGCATGCGATTGACGTCGCCGCCGCTGTCGTCAGTGTTGCAGCGACATTGCTGTCAAAAGACGTGCTGGGTGTGGTGGATGCAACGAAAGACCTTCAGGCGTTGCTCAAGGCCAGGGAGGAATCGAAAAACGACGGCATCAAGGCTCCTGCCCCCGGTGCCCCATCGCATGCTCAGCCATCCTGATCAGCAGCGTTGACTGCGCATCGCTGCGCGCATAGCCCATTGCCCCTTCTTTCGTGGCGATGGCTTTTTGCATCAAGGCTTCAGGGTGCTCCTGCTCGCAGGCAGCGTCAAGCCAGTAACGCGCCCTGGCTTCATCGCTCTCCAGCAGCATGTTCGCGACGATGAACATGGCCGGCGCCACGCCCCGTTGCGCGGCCAGTTCCAGCCAGCGCAGCGCGGCGGCGCCATCCTGCGGGCCGCCCATGCCATTCTTGAACATCAAGCCCAGGTAATACGCAGCCGGACCGCTGCCCTGCCTTGCCGCCTGTTCGAACAGGGCGCGCGCCTGCGGCTGGGACGCTTCTCCCGCACGCATCAGGACCTTGGCCCGGGCCGTGACATCGGGCGCCGCCGCTGCCACGGGCGAGGCCAGCGCGGCGGCCAACAGCAAGTTTGCCAGCATCATTTCGACAGGTCGAGCTGGTACAGCGCAAAACCCTTGCCCGCACCATCGTCAAGCTTCAGCTGCGTGACGTTGTCGATGCCGGCCGCTTTGGCCAGGTCGATCACGTTCGGCGCGGAATGGAAGACCACCGGGCCTTTTGTGGCCACCCTGGCGAAGCGCCAGCTGCGCGCCGAGCCGTTTTTCGCGCGCGTCAGGTTCTTTTCCTTGGTCACGTAGGCGATCAGGAGTTCGCGGTTATTGTCGGGCGAAGCCACCACCGTCTTGCTGCCGTCGAGGCCGGGGAAGTTGCCGCCGCCGCTGGCGCGGTAGTTATTCGTCGCGATCAAAAATTCCTGGCTGGCGTCTACCGGCTTGCCCTTGTACGTCAGGCCCTTGATGCGCTGGCCGGGCTTTTGCGTGACGTCGATCTGGTAGCGCACGTCGGCGCTCGTGATCGCGTCGAAGTTGTAGCTCGGGTGGGCCGTGTTGACCAGTTCCTGCGCTTCCAGCTTGTTCGGGTCGATGGTGTTGAAGCGCTGCGCCGACTGCTCCAGCCAGGCTTTCAAGTCCGCGCCATTCATCTTCACGCCGTACAGCGCGTTCGGATACAAATACAGATCGGCCGCGTTATTGAGCGCGACATTGCCCGCCTTGACATCCGTGTAGTCGGACACGCCGGCCGAGCCGCTCTTGAACGGGGACGACATCGACAGCACGGGCAGACTGGCATATTGCGGCAAATTCGCCTTCACGTAGGCGGCCAGGTAGCCCGCTTGCGCCTGGTTCACCACTTCGATGGCGCTCACATCGCCCACATCGGCGAAGTATGTCGACATGCGGAAGTCCGTGGCGCCGACCGGCGTCTGCACGTAGGCAATCGTCGCCGCGTGTTCCTCGGCCACCAGCTTGGCGATGGCAGGATCGGGCTGGACGTAACTCTTGTCCGCATTCTGGATGCCGCGCGCTTCCACCGTCGTGGCGCCCTTGTCGACGACCCACCGCTTGCCGTCGTGGCGCAGGCGCAAACCGATCACGCCCAGGTGCTTGCCCCACAAATTGGCCATCACGGTCGGCACGCCATTGACCAATCCCTTGGCCTTGTCGACGCCGGGCAAATTAAATTGCGGCACCGTGCTGGTCGCGTTCGGGAACAACTGGTGCGAGTGGCCGATCAGCATGGCGTCCACGCCCGGTACTTGCGACAGGTAGTAATTGCCGTTTTCCATGCTCGGCGAGTACGGGCTGTCATCGAGGCCGCCGTGCGAGATCGCCACCACCAGCTCGGCGCCTTTGGCGCGCATCTCGGGGATGAATTTTTCCGCCGTCTCGCGCACGCCCTGCGTGTAGACGCGGCCTTCCAGCCAGCGCTTGTCCCAGGCCATGATGGTGGGCGGCGCAAAGCTGATGATGCCGACCTTCACGGTGGAGGTGATGGCCTTGCCATCGGGGCCGGTTGCCGTGATCTGCTTGGCTATGATGTGGTACGGCGCGAACAGCGGCTTGCCGCTCTTCACGCTGTAGACGTTGGCCAGCACTTGCGGGAACGCGGGGCCGGCGCACCGTGGCTTGCTGGCGTCGACGCTGTCGACGTCAAACTGGTTGCCCGTCACCTGGCTCAGAAACGCCAGGCCGTAGTTGAATTCGTGGTTGCCGATGCCGCCGCCGTCGACTTTCAGCAAGTTCATCGCCTTGTAGATGGCCAGGGTCTGGTCGCAGGCCAGCGGTTTTACCAATGCCTGGTAGTCGGCCAGCGCCGTGCCCTGGATGGTGTCGCCGTTGTCGAGCAACAGGTTGTTCGGAAAGTCCAAGCGCGCCTGGGCGATCAGGGCCGCCGTGCGTTCCAGGCCGATCGACGGCTCCGCCTGCAGCTTGTAGTAATCATAACTGAGCACATTCGCGTGCAAGTCCGTCGTCTCGAGCAGGGCCAGGGTGGCGCTGCTGCCTGCCTGCGCGGAGGCCAGCGGGTGGACCGGTCCGGTGGCGGCGGGCGGCAAGGCGCCGCAGCCGGCCAGCAGCAGCGGTAACAGGGCAAGACGGGGAGATTGAAGCATGATGTATTCCTATGGAAAGACAATATCGCCAGCATCATACGCAGCACGCCAGCCATCTTCAAGGCAAAAATATTGTCGCAAATACAGCAAAATCGTCATTTTATTGCCCCGTGCGGCATCGATTCGGCGCCGCCGGCATCAGAAACGCGCCGCGCTCGCGTATAATTCAGGGTTTGATTTCACCATAGAAGACCAGAACATTATGGAAGCCGAACGCATCAATATCATCTCCGCCCTGCTGAACGACCTGACGGTCCGCGAAGCCGAACTTCGGAGGTATCTTTGACTTCACTGTCAAGTCGGAGAAACTAGAGCAAGTCAACGAAGAGCTGGAAGACCCCACCGTCTGGAACGATCCCAAGCGCGCCCAGGACCTTGGTAAAGAGAAGAAGGCGCTGGAAGCCATCGTCTTCACCCTGGCCAAGGCCGATGCCGACCTGCGCGACACCCGCGACCTGTTCGACATGGCCCGCGAAGAAGGCGACGACGACACGCTCGAAGCGATCGAGCAGGACGTGCAGGAAATCCGCAAGGTCATCGAAAGCATGGAATTCCGCCGGATGTTCAACAATCCGATGGACCCGAACAACTGCTTCATCGACATCCAGGCCGGCGCCGGCGGTACGGAAGCCCAGGACTGGGCTTCGATGCTGCTGCGCCAGTACCTGCGCTATTGCGAACGCAAGGGCTTCAAGGTCGAAATCCTGGAGCAGTCCGACGGCGAGGTCGCCGGCATCAAGACGGCCACCCTGAAGGTCGAGGGCGATCACGCCTACGGCTTTCTGCGCACGGAAACGGGCGTGCACCGCCTGGTGCGCAAGTCGCCGTTCGACTCGGCCAACGGCCGCCACACCTCGTTTACGTCGCTGTTCGTGTATCCGGAAGTCGACGATTCGATCGAGATCGACGTCAACCCGGCCGATATCCGCGTCGATACCTACCGCGCGTCGGGCGCCGGTGGTCAGCACATCAACAAGACCGACTCCGCCGTCCGCATGACCCATGCGCCGACCGGCATCGTGGTGCAGTGCCAGAACGACCGTTCGCAGCACCGCAACCGCGCCGAAGCGATGGAAATGCTGAAAGCGAAACTGTACGAGCATGAACTGCGCAAGCGCATGAGCGAACAGCAAAAGCTGGAAGACTCGAAGACGGACGTGGGCTGGGGTCACCAGATCCGCTCCTACGTGCTGGACCAGTCCCGCATCAAGGACTTGCGCACCGGTTTCGAGACGGGCAATACCAAGGGCGTGCTCGATGGCGACATCGACGAGTTCATTTCCGCCTCGCTCAAGCAAGGCGTATAAGGATGAACGCATCCGCTCCGGCATTGACGCAGCGCGCCTTCCTGTTCGACATGGATGGCACGATCGTCGACAACATGGCCTTCCACACGACATCGTGGCTGGCGTTCTTTGAACGCCACGGCCATGCGCTGGACGCGGACGTCTTTTTCCGCGACACGGCAGGACGGCAGGGACACGAAATCATCGCCAAGTACCTGGGCGAGGAAGCCGACCACGTCACCCTGCTGGCTGAAAAGGAAGTCGTCTACCGCGAACTGTATGGCCCGCACCTGGCGACAGTCGCCGGTTTCGACCGGCTGATCGCCAGCGCGCGCCAGGCCGGCGTGGGGCTGGTAGTCGGCACGGCCGCACCGGCCGAGAACATCGCGTTCACGCTCGATGGCCTGGACCTGCGCCACCGCTTCGACGCCATCGTCGGCGCCGCCGACGTGGAGCGGGGCAAGCCGCACCCGGACGTTTTCCTGAAAGGCGCGCTGCTGGCAGGCGCGCTGCCGCACAACTGCATCGTCTTTGAAGACGCGCCCCTGGGCGTGGAAGCGGCGCGCCGTGCCGGCATGCGGGTCGTGGTGCTCACCACCACCCTGCCGGCAGAAGCGTTTGCCGCATTCGACAACGTCATTGCCATCGTGCCGGATTTCTCCTCGCTCGACGTCGACGCACTGTTTGCCAGCGTGGCGCCAGCGCTGGCACCACATCATCAATAATCACCAACGAAGAACACCATGACTACGGATATCCAAGAACAAGCCGCCGCACCCGATGAAAACAAGATCATCGCCGAGCGCCGCGTCAAGCTGGCAGCACTGCGCGAACAAGGCGTCGCCTTCCCGAACGATTTCCGCCCCGAGCACAAGGCGGCCGATCTGCACGCGCAATACGGCAGCAAGACGCGCGAAGAGCTGGAAGAAAACCCCGTACACGTGGTGCTGGCCGGCCGCATGATGCTCAAGCGCGAAGCAGGCAAGAAAGCCGCTTTCGCCACCTTGCAAGACGCTTCCGGCCCGAAAGCCGACGGCCGCATCCAGATCTACGCCACGCTTGATCTCACCGGCGAAGCGGCCATGGCCGCCCTGCACCACTATGACCTGGGCGATATCCTGGGCGTGCAAGGCACCTTGTTCAAGACCAAGACGGACGAACTGACCATCAAGGTCACGCAACTGCGTTTGATCACCAAGTCGCTGCGCCCGCTGCCGGACAAATTCCACGGCCTGGCCGACCAGGAAACGAAGTACCGCCAGCGCTACGTCGACCTGATCATGAACGAAGAGACGCGCCGCACCTTCAAGGCGCGTACCGCCGCCATCTCGTCGATCCGCCGCTTCATGGAAAAGAACGAGTTCATGGAAGTGGAAACGCCGATGCTGCACACGATCCCCGGCGGCGCGGCGGCCAAGCCGTTCATCACGCACCACAATGCGCTGGACATGCAGATGTTCCTCCGCATCGCGCCCGAGCTGTACCTGAAGCGCCTGGTCGTGGGCGGCTTCGACCGCGTGTTCGAGATCAACCGCAACTTCCGCAACGAAGGCGTGTCGATCCGCCACAACCCAGAATTCACGATGATGGAATTCTACGCGGCCTACACCGACTACAAATGGCTGATGGATTTCACGGAAGCCGTCATCCGCCAGGCCGCCATCGACGCGCACGGCACCGCCACCCTGACCTACGGCGGCCGCGAACTGGACCTGGCAAAACCGTTCCACCGCCTGACCATCGTTGAAGCGATCAACAAATACGCGCCAGGCTACACGCCGGAGCAGCTGAACGATGCGGAATTCATCAAGGAAGAGCTGAAGAAATTCGGCGTCAAGCCGTTCGCCACGGCCGGCCTGGGCGCGCTGCAACTGGCGCTGTTCGAAGAAACGGCCGAAGCGCAGCTGTGGGAGCCGACCTACATCATCGACTACCCGGTCGAAGTGTCGCCACTGGCGCGCGCTTCCGACACGGTGGCCGGCATCACCGAACGCTTCGAGCTGTTCATGGTGGGCCGCGAGATCGCCAACGGCTTCTCCGAGTTGAACGATGCGGAAGACCAGTCGGCCCGCTTCCTGGCGCAAGTGGCCGCCAAGGACGCCGGCGATGAAGAGGCAATGTTCTACGACGCCGACTACATCCGCGCGCTGGAATACGGCATGCCGCCAGCAGGCGGCTGCGGCATCGGCATCGACCGCCTGATGATGATCATCACGGATTCGCCGAACATCCGCGACGTACTGCTGTTCCCGCATCTGCGCCGCGAAGACTAATCACGGACGCAAGCCGATAAAAAGCCGCCTGATTTTACGATCAGGCGGCTTTTTTATTTGTGCGGTCGGACGTCAGCCGGCCAGGGTCACGCGCTGGTGGCTGCGGCTGGCCTGCTGCGCCGCCAATGCCGTGGCCAGCGCGCGCATGCCGTCGTCGCCCGTGGCGGCCGGCTGTCCTACACCGCGCATGGCGCGCTGGAAGGCGCGCACCGAGCGCACGTACAGGTTTTCATGCTCGACGGGGACGTCGATGCTGCCGGCCTCGCGCGTCAGGCTGATGCTGCCGACGGGGCGCTGCGTCATCACGCCGGTGGCGAAGATGGTGCCTTTGGTGCCGATGATTTCCACGCCGGACAGCGAATACGGCGCGTTGAACGCGTCGTGCACCTGCACCAAGGTGCCGTTATCGAACTCGATGACGGCCATCAGCCCCTCTTCCAGCCCGGCCACCGTCATGCCGCCGCTGGTGGCGCAAGCGGTGACGTGGCGCGGCTCCGCGTCGAGCAGGAAGCGCAAGGTGTCGACGTCGTGCACGAACATGTCGAGCGTGACGCCACCCGACTCCGGCGCGTCCAGGCGCCAGCCGCGCAAGTGCTGCGGCAGGTTGTTCGCGTGCAGCACGCGGCCATACAGGGGCTGGCCGATCTCGCCGGCGCGTATCAGCTCGCGCACCTTGCCGTGGCTGGCCGCGTTGCGCAGGTGGTGGTTAATCCCCAGCACCACGCCCGCTTCGGCACAGCCGTCGACCATGCGGCGGGCGTCGTCCAGGTTCAGCGCCAGCGGCTTTTCGCACAGCACGTGTTTGCCGGCGCGCGCCGCCTGCAAGGTCTGCGCCATGTGCAACTCGTTGGTGGTGCTGATGTACACGGCGTCCGCGCCCGGATGCGCGAGCGCCGCGTCGAGGTCCGTGTAGCTGGCGGCGATGCCGAATTGTTCGGCAAAGGCGGCGCCGCGCGCGGCGTCCCGGCTGACCACGGCCAGCACTTCGGCGTCGCCCTGCTGGCCGATCGCGTCGACCATCCATTCGCGCGCCACGGTGCTGGCGCCGACCAAAATCCATCCGATTTTCTTCATTCGATTCTCCCCTTAAAAAGTGTGGCGCAGGCCCAGGTTCCAGGCCTGGTTGCCAGTGCCGTTGTCGGTGGCGTTGCCCACCACATAGGCGGCGCCATTGCGGTTGTCGATGTGCGCATAGGCCGCATACAAGGTGCTGCGCTTCGACAGCGCGTAGGTGTAGCCGATGCCGATCTGGGAAGCGTCGCCGTTGGCGGCGCGCCGGTCGTCGCGCCGCACATACGAGAACAGGACTCTGTGCGGCCCGACAGGCACGGTGGCGCCCAGCATCAGGTCCGCACTGTCGACCGTGGTGGCGGCGCCAGCCGTGCTCTTGCTGACGGCGACGGCGCCATGCGCCTTGACCACGCCGAAGTCCCAGGTGGCGCCCAGCACCGTGTTGCGCGCCCTGCCCGCCACCAGCGCGGTCGACAGCGTATTGGCATCCTGGTGCGCCATGCGCACATACAGCGGCCCGCTGGCATAGGTGGCCGCCGCGCCCACGTAGCGTTTGGCCGACGCATCGCCCGGCACTTCGCCGAAGCCGTACGCCAGCTCGCCGGAGAGTCCCCCGCGCACGGGCGAGCTGTAGGTGATGCTGTTGTCGACCCGGCTGATGTAGCCGGCCGTGAAGACATTGCTCATCCTGCCCGCAAAACCCAGGTAAAACGGGTCCAGCACACCCAGGCTGCTATCGATGAAGGTGTACTGGCGGCCCAGGCGCAAGGTGCCCGCCGCGCCGGCCAGGCCGACGAAGGCCTGGCGTCCGAACAGCAGGCCGCCCTGGGCCGAAGCGCCCGTGTCGGCCAGGATGCCCGCATCCATCGTAAAGATCGCCGTCATGCCGCCGCCCAGGTCTTCGCTGCCCTTGAAACCGAGCCGCGAGCCGTTGGCGATGCCGCTCGTCACCTTGAGCACCCTGCCCCCTGGGCCACCGTTCTCGGATACCACGCCCAGATCCGCGATGCCATACATGGTCACGTTCGACTGCGCGCTACACAGGCCGCCGCAAGCACCCGCGCCGATGATGATTGCCCTTGCTACCTTGTTCTTCATTTCTTTCCCTGTCTGTCTTTTTATGGATACTGTTCTTAGCCGACCAGGTGGCGCGGACGCTCGCCGCGCAAGCCGGCCAGCAGGTTGTCCACGGCCTGCTGCGCCATGGCGTAGCGCGTTTCGTGCGTGGCCGAGCCGATGTGCGGCAACGCCACCACGTTGGCCATGTGCGGCAGCGGATTGTCCGGCGCCAGCGGTTCACGCTCGAACACGTCGAGACCGGCGCCGTGGATGGTGCCCTGCTGCAGCGCCTCGATCAGCGCCGCCTCGTCGACGATGCGCCCGCGCGAGCCGTTGATGAAGATGGCGCCGGGGCGCATCAGCGCGAATTCGCGCCGCCCCATCATGCGTTCCGTCTGCGCCGTCAGCGGCAGCACCACGCAGACGAAATCGGAGCCGGTCAGCAAGTCGTCGAGCGCCACCTGGCGCGCGCCCAGCGCCGCCTCCACCTCGGGCACCGCTTCGCCGTTCACGTACAGCACCTGCATGCCGAAGCCCAGCGCGGCGCGGCGGGCGACGGCGCGGCCGATGCGGCCCATGCCCAGCATGCCGATGGTCTTGCCGTGCACGTTGACGCCGTACTGGCTTTCGCCCACGCTGCGCGTCCAGCGTCCGGCCTTGACGAATTCGGCTAGTTCGACGACCCTGCGCGCGCTGGCGAGGATCAGCGCGAAGATCGTGTCGGCCGTCGTTTCCGTCAGCACGTCCGGCGTATTGGCCAGCAGGATGCCCCGTTCGCGCAGGTAATCGACGTCGAACTGGTCGACGCCCACCGAAATGGTGGAAATGATGTGCAGGTTGGCGGCCGGGTCCAGCAGTTCGCGGTCCAGGCGCACGCTGGCGCCCAGCAGACCGTGCGCGCCGCGGATGGCGGCGGCGAATGCGGCGCGATTGCCCGCATCGATCGCTTCGAAGTACGTGACCTCGCATTCGGCGCGCAGGCGCGCCAGCAGCGGCTCGGCCAGTTTTTTATAGACAACCACATGTTTTTTCACGAGTTTTCCCCTGTTCGGTTCGAGATTAGCCCAGCGCGTCGAGCTGGGCGCGGGTCGGCAAGCCTTCCATGTCGCCGGCCACCTGGATGGCGAAGGCGCCGACCCGGTTGCCGCGCCCTACCGCCTGCGCCAGCGGCAAGCCTTCCAGCAAGGCGCTGACCAGGCCAGCCGCGAAGCCGTCGCCGGCGCCCACCGTGTCGACCACGTTGGCCACGCGCTCGCCCGCCACCATGCCGCTGTCGCCCTCGGCCGTGCGGTAATAGGCGCCCTCGGCACCCAGCTTGATGACCACCAGCCGCGCGCCCTGCCGCAGATAAAAGCCGGCGACGTCGTGCGGCAAGTCGTGGCCAGTGAGGATTTTCCCCTCCCCCAGGCCGGGCAGCACCCAGTCCGCCTTGGCGGCGAGGCGGTTGATCTGTTCGACCATGACGGCTTGCGACGGCCACAGCGACGGCCGCAGGTTCGGGTCGAACGACACGCTGCGGCCATTCGCGCGCATGAAGTCGAGCGCCTGGCCGGCGAACGCCAGGCTGGTCTCGGACAGCGCCGCGGCCACGCCCGTGGCGTGCAAATGGCGCGCTGACAGGAAATAGGCGGGGTCGAAATGCTCGGGCGCCAGCCGGCTGGCGGCGGAACCCTTGCGGAAGTATTCGACCAGCGGATCGGCGCCGTTCTCGGCCTTTTCCTTGAGCAGGAAGCCGCTGGACTGGCCGGCGACGGCAACGACCCGGCTGCAATCGACACCTTCGGCCTGCACGCTGGCGCGGATGAAGCGGCCGAACGAGTCGTCGCCCACCCGGCTCAGCCAGCCGACTTTCAAGCCCAGGCGCGCCAGGCCGATGGCGACATTCGTCTCGGCGCCGGCCAGGCGGCGCGTAAAGTGCGCCACGGCCGCCAGGTCTCCCGTTTGCTCGGCAACGAACATCGCCATCGCTTCGCCGTAGGTGACGACATCAAGCTTCATCATGCGGCCTCCAGAATTTGAATGTAGCGGCCCGTTTCGGCCACCAGGTCGGCGCCCTCGAGCGGGAACTCGATGGCCCGCTGCACGCCCGGCGTAAAGTGCGCGAAGACGGCGCGCCAGGCGGGATCGGCCTCGGAAACGGCGCAGGCGGACAGCCGGCCCCCGTCGTCGAGAACGGCCTTGCAATGCACGTAGCGCACGTACGGCGCCAGCAGGCGCGCCGCCTGCTGCGCATCCTCATCCACCCAGCGCCAGTTGCCGATGTCGAAGGTCAGCCCCACCGGCAGCCCGATGTCGCGCGCCGCCGCCAGGAAGCGCGCCATCGTCGCGAGCTTGCCGCCATGGGCCGTCTGGTCGTTTTCCACCAGCAGCGCCACGGGCGCGGCCTCCAGCAGCGCCTTCAGGGCCGGCAAGTCCGGCGCGGCCGGGTAATGGCCCAGCGACACCTTCAGGTAGCGCGCGCCCAGGCGCGCCGCCTCATCCAGCATCTGCCGCAGCAACTCGTGCTGCAGCAATCCGTCCGCGTCCCACAATTCGATGGGCGTGGAATACACGCAGTACAGGCCGCGCGCGGCCACCGCCGCGCCCATGCGCGCCAGATCCGGCAAGTCGGAGGTAAACAGCTCGCGGCGGATCTCGATGCCGGCACCGCCCGCATCGGCCACCACATCGATGAAATGGCTTTGCCCCAGCTGCCTTACCCTGCTTGCGCCATAGGCCGACGCCGCCACCAGGACGGGGCTCACTTGATCGCTCCCGCGCCGACGAACTGGCGCGCTTCGGGCGTTTGCGGGTTGCTGAAAAAGGCTTCCGACGGCCCGCTCTCCCACACCAATCCCTGGTGCATGAAGACGGTGACGTCGGCCATGCGCCGCGCGAACTCCATCTCGTGCGTCACCAGGAGCATCGTCATGCCCGCCTGCGCCAGCTCCTCCATCACCTTCAGCACTTCCTGCGTCAGTTCCGGGTCGAGCGCCGACGTCACTTCGTCGAACAGCATCACTTGCGGCTCCATCGCCAGCGAACGGGCGATCGCCACGCGCTGCTGCTGGCCGCCCGACAGCTGCTCGGGATAGGCTTCGCGCTTGTGGTCCAGGCCCACCTGCTTGAGCACGCGCAGCGCCGTGGCGCGGCCCTGCGCGTCGGGCACCTTCTTGACGATGCGCGGCGCCAGCATGACGTTTTCTTCCACGGTCAGGTGGGGGAACAGGTTATAGCTCTGGAAGACCATGCCGACGTCCTTGCGCAAGTCGAGCAGGCGTTCCTGGCGCGCCGTCAGCGTGTGGCCGGCCACGACGATGCTGCCGCTGTCGATGGTTTCCAGGCCGTTGATACAGCGCAGCATGGTGCTTTTTCCCGAGCCGCTGCGGCCGATCACGGCGATCACCTGGCCCCGTTCGACGGCGAACGACACGCCCTTGAGCACGTGATTGGCGCCGAAGCTCTTGCTGATATTGTCGATGTCAACGATGGGCATGGAATTTCCTTTCCAGTGAATGGCTGTAGCGCGACAGCGGATAGCACATCGCGAAGTAGATCAGGGCGACGATGGGGAAGACGATGAACGGCAGGAAGGTCGCATTGCTGACCAGTTGCCCTGCCCGCGTCAGTTCCACCACGCCGATGATCGAGGTGATCGACGTGTTCTTGATGATCTGCACCATGAAGCCCACGGTCGGCGGCAGCGAATGGCGCAGCGCCTGCGGCAGGATGACGTAGCGCAGCTGCTGGTAGCGGTTCAGCGCCAGCGCGGCCGACGCTTCCCACTGCTGCCGCTGCACGCCTTCGATGCAGCCGCGCCAGATCTCGCCCAGGTAGGCGCTGGCAAAGATCGTCATCGCCGCGCCGGCCGCGATGAGCGGCGACAGCTTGTAGCCGAACAGCGCCAGCCCGTAATAAGTCAGAAACAGCACGATCAGCACGGGCGTGCCCTGGACCAGCTGGATGTACAGGGCGCTGATGAAACGCAGGACCGGGCTGCGCGCCGTGCGCAGCAGCGCCACCGCGAAGCCGGCGATGCCGCCCGTGACGAAGACGATCAGCGACAGGCCGATGGTCCAGCGCGTGGCCTCGAGCAGGAATTGCAGGTTATCCCAGGAAAAGTCACTGATCATGTCATGCTCCCATGCGCACCGCGCCCAGACGGCGGCGGCGTTTGAAAACGATCTGGCCCAGCACCCAGAAGCTGAAGCGGAACAGCAGGGCCAGCAGGATGTACAGCACCATCACGACGATGTAGATCTCGAAGCTGCGGAAGGTTTCCGAGTCGAGCAGGTGGGCGGCGGCCGTCAGTTCTTCGGCGGAAATGGCCGATACGACGCTCGATGCCAGCATCATCAAGGTGAACTGGCTGGCCAGCGCCGGATACACTTTTTCCAGCGCCGGCAGCAACACCACGTGGCGCATCACCTGCCAGCGCGTCATGCCCAGCGCCTGCGCCGCTTCCAGCTGCGACGGATGCACGGCGCCGATGCCGGCCCGCACGATCTCGGCAGCATAAGCACCGAGGTTGACCGTCATGGCCACGAGCGCGGCACCGTTCGCGTCAAGCTGCAAGCCCAGCGACGGCAAGCCGAAGTAGATGATGAACAGCTGCACCAGGAACGGCGTGCTGCGGATGATCTCGACATAGGCGCGCACCACGGCGCGGGCATAGGCGGGACCGTTCTTCAGGATGACGGCGGCGCAGACGCCCACCACCAGCCCCAGCACCATCGATAAGGCGCTCAGGCGTATCGTCAGCGCCGCGCCCCACAACAGGCGGTCCAGCGATTGCATGACGAGTTCGAAATGAAATTCATACGGCATACTCAACTCCTTTCTACGTGCGCGTCCCCGGCCGCGCCACCGTGGCGGCGCGCCGTGCGGACAAGCACTATCGCTGTGCGGGTGGCGGCATCAGAAGGTCGGCAGCGCCGGCAGCGGCGCGCCGCTCCACTTGCGCGCGATGGCGTCGAGTTCACCGTTCAGCTTGACGTAGTAGATGAAGTTGTTGAGCCACTGGTGCAGCTCGAAGTCGCCGCGGCGCACGGCCATCGAGTTCGGTTGCAGCGAGTAGGAGAAGCGAACCTCGATCTTGCCCGCGCCGCGCGTCTTGATGATGTCGAGCGCCATCGTGCTGGGGATCGAGACTGCGTCGACCTGCTTGCTGAGCAAGGCCTGGGTGACGGTGGCGTCATCCTCGAAACGCACGATGCTGGTGCCGGCCGGCGCCATGCGGCTCAGCGCCGTGTCGTTCGTGGTGCCGCGCGTCACGCCCACTTTCTTGCCCTTCAGGTCGGCCAGGGCCTTGAATTTGCCGCCGACCGGCGCGACGATGGCCAGCTCGAACGCGCTGTAGGGCATGGTGAACATCAGGGTCTTGGCCCGTTCCGGCGTGGGCGCCAGGGTCGCCACGAGGAAGTCGACCTTGCCCGATTCCAGCGACGGCACGCGCGACGGTGCCGTCAGGGGCACGATTTCCACGGGCAGGTTCAGGTATTTGCCGATCAGGTTGGCCACGTCGACGTCATAGCCGACGGGCCCGCCCTTGGCGTCGATGCTGCCAAACGGCGGCGTGCCGCTGACGACGCCGATGGTCAGCTTGCCCTTCTTGATCAGGTCGCCAAGCGTCTGGGCGCCGGCGTCGGCCGCCGCGCCGAGGGCGCACGTTGCTGCCAGCGCGCAGGCCACGATTTTCGCGTAAAACAGTGTCGTCATCTTCATGCTCAGTCTCCTGTGATCCCGGTACCGGCCTCGTCGAGGCACTTCCGGGAATATTGTCAAATGGACGATTTATTTCGTCTCTTGCCGTTTTCCACCTTTACTACGCTTGACTATCCACTCCCCTTTCCAGTGTGAATACAATCTATGAAACCGGTTCCATAACCTTTCCAAAAAAAAGGGCAAGGCCCTCTTTCCCGTCAGTCTCCGCCCCGGGTGGAATTGCGCACGATCAGCTTGCCAGGCAACAGCACTTCGCGCGGCGGGCATTGCTCGCCCTGCAGGCGCGACAGCATGCACGTCATCGCCGAAAAGCCGATTTCATAGGTCTGCTGCTCGATCGTGCTCAGGCCCGCCAGCGGCGACCATGGCAATTCGTCAAAGCCCAGCAAGCCCACGTCCTGCGGCATGCGCAAGGCGAGGCGCTGCAGCATCAGCGCCAGTTCCAGCGCCACCATGCCGTTCGAGGCCAGCAGCGCCACGCGGCGGCCGCGCCACTGCGCCAGGCATTCCCGCACCTGCGCGTCGATGGAAGGCCGGTCGTCCAGGTCCACCGCCAGCACTTCGCCCACGCAGCCCGGATGCTCGGCCATCACGGACTGGAAACCGTCGGCGCGCATCAGGCGCGAGCTGACACCCGTCAAGGGCGGCGCGACAAAGGCGATGGCGTCGAAACCTTGCTCGATCAGATGCGCGGTAGCCAGGCGGCCCGCCTGCACATTGTCCAGCCCCACCAGGTCGAAATCGGCGCCCTCGATGCGGCGGTCGACCAGCACGATGGGCATGCCCGCCTGCTGCAAGTCGGACGACTCGATGTTGCGCCCCTGCGTGTTGACGATCAGCCCTTCCACGCTGTACGAGCGCAGCGCGGCCAGCGACTGGCGTTCGCGCTGTTCGTCATTGCCGGTATTACACAGAATCAAGGTATAGCCATGTTGCTGGCAAGCCGCCTCCACGCCTTGCAGCACGGCCACCGTGTAGGGATTGAGCATGTCGGCCACGACCATGCCGATCAGGCGCGTGCGTCCCCGCTTGAGGCCGCGCGCCATCTGGTTCGGCTGGTAGCCGAGGCGCGCGATGGTGCTGGTGATCTGCTGGCGGATATTCTCGGACAGGGCGTCGAGCTCGCCGCCGAGAAAGCGCGACACGCTCGTCTTCGACACGCCCGCCTCGCGCGCCACCTGGGCGATGGTCACGGGCCGTGCCGGCTCGCCGGAGAGGGTTTTTTTATTGCCGCGTACTGAATCCAAGCTTGTTCTCCACTACCTGTTGACCTGCATATTTTTATTTTGGAACCGGTTCCAAAGATAGCACCCACGCATCGATGACGCAAGCGATTTGATTGCCTGTGGCGGCGAAGGAACACGATGGGCGCATGAATGAAAAAACGCCGCCCGACCTCGGCAAATGCTGAGGGCGGGCGGCGCTGACTAAAAAATTACTGGACGACGGTGTAGCAAGGCACGTATGCCGTACCCGCCAGTTTCATGCGGTGCTGCGCCACGAAGGAAGCGAGCAGCGCATCCATCGGGCCGGCGATGGATTTGTCGCCGTGGATCTCGAAGTTGCCGTGCTCTTCGATCGAGCGGATGCCGTCATCCTTGACGTTGCCCGCCACCACGCCGGAAAACGCGCGGCGCAGCTGGGCCGCCAGCAAATGCGTGGGCTGGTTCTTGTGCAGGCTCAGGTTGCGCATGTTTTCATGCGTGGGGTGGAAGGGCTTCTGAAACTCATGATCGATCTTCAAGAGCCAATTGAAGTAATACGCGTCGCTATGCGCCTTGCGGAATTCGCGCACCTGGCGTATGCCTTCGAGCATCTCGCGCGCCACCAGTTCCGGGTCGTCGATGATGATTTTATAGCGCTGCTGCGCTTCCGGACCCAGGGTGTCGTGGATGAACTGGTTGATTTGCACGAAGTACTCGCGCGACGTTTCCGGCCCCGTGAAGATCAGCGGGAAGGGAATTTCCGCGTTGTCCGGGTGCAGCAGGATGCCGAGGATATACAGAATCTCTTCGGCCGTGCCCGCGCCGCCGGGGAAGACGACGATGCCGTGGCCGGCGCGCACGAACGCTTCCAGGCGCTTTTCGATGTCCGGCATGATGACGAGATCATTGACGATGGGATTCGGCGACTCGGCCGCGATGATGCCCGGCTCGGTGATGCCGAGATAACGGCCATTGTGCAAACGCTGCTTGGCGTGGCCGATGGTGGCGCCCTTCATGGGGCCCTTCATGGCGCCGGGGCCGCAGCCCGTGCAGATGTCGAGGCCGCGCAAGCCCAGCTGGTAGCCCACTTCCTTCGAATAATTGTATTCGGCGCGGTTGATCGAGTGGCCGCCCCAGCACACGACCAGGTTCGGGTTGAGCTGGGTTTGCAACACGTTGGCGTTGCGCAGGATGTGGAAGACGGCGTCCGTCACGCCTTCCGTGCTCTGCAAGTCGAATTTCGGGTTGCCCGTCACTTCATCGCTGACGAAGATGATGTCGCGCAGCACGGCGAACAGGTGCTCGTGGATGCCCTTGATCATCTTGCCGTCGACAAAGGCGATGGCTGGCGCGCCCTTGATGTCGAGCTTGATGCCGCGCTCGCGCTGGATGATGGAGATTTCAAACGACTGGTAGCGCTCCAGCAGGGCGCGGCCATCGTCGATGGTGCTGCCGCAATTCAGGACCGCCAGCGCGCAGCGGCGGAAAGTGTTGTACAGGCCGCCCTGGCTGGTGTCGAGCAGTTTGTTGACTTCAGTCTTGGAGAGCACGTCCAGGCGGCCTTCCGGTGAAACCAGAGTATCGATAACGTCGTGTTCCATAATGCGAAAAATCCCTTTAAAAATCGATGCTCGAAGGTCATGCAGCCTTAATATACGACAAGTCAGGCAAGTTGTGCTGTGCCGCCGCAAAATCGCCGGTGCCGCCCTTGTCTGCAAACCGGTTTGAACAATATGAAACAGTCATTCTTGCTAATGCGAATCGAAATCTTCGCTCAGCGCAATTTGTAGATTAGAATGCCAGCCTATTGGAATTCCCGTGCGTGAGGTTCTTCATGAGAGTCCCCGCCGCCCGCAGGCTTCCATAAGTTCGTTGTATCGATTGACTATAATAATTTTTCAGGAGGAACCGCATGAGCGGTGCGACTACGCCCAACAAGGAAGCCGTTATTCCCGAGTTCAAGCAGATTATGGGCCATCCAAGCCCATTGTGGATGTTGTTCATGACTGAATTCTGGGAACGCTTCGCGTTCTACGGAGTTCGCTGGGCGCTGGTACTGTACATCGTGGCCCAGTTCCACGCTGGCGACGGTTCGGGACAGGCAGCGGCCAACCTGACCTACGGTTCCTTCCTCGCGCTGGTGTACGCCGGCGCCCTGTTCGGCGGCTATATCGCCGACCGGGTCATCGGTTACCAGCGCTCGATCCTGCTGGGCGCCGTCTTCATGGCTGCCGGCCTCTTCTGCATCTCGGTACCGAACCAGGACATCTTCAACCTGGGCCTGGCCACCATGATCGTCGGTAACGGCATGTTCAAGCCGAACATCTCGACCATGGTCGGCAAGCTGTACACGACCGCCGATCCGCGCCGCGACAGTGGCTTCACGATCTTCTACATGGGCATCAACATGGGCGCCATGGTTGCCCCTGTCTTCACCCAGTGGCTGGCCGAGTCGATCTTCGGCACCAGCGCCATGCCGTCGTACAAGATGGTCTTCATGGCATCCGGTTTCGGCATGCTGATCAGCCTGGTATGGTTCGCCATCGGCCGCCGCGCCCTCAAAGGCATCGGCGCTCCGGAAGCCGGTTCCGGCAACCCGATGCGCGTCGTCTGGGTGGCCGTCGGTTCCCTATGCGTGATCCCGCTCGTCTACTTCCTGCTGACCGTCGGCGCTGAAAAGCTGCAAATCGTCCTGACCGCGCTGTTCATCGGCCTGGCCGTGATGCTGATGATCGAAGGCATACGCAACGGTAAAGTGGCGCGTGACCGTGTCATCGCCATGCTGCTGATCTTTGTCTTCAACATCCTGTTCTGGATGTTCTTCGAACAGGCAGGCAGCTCGTTTACCTTCCTGGCTGACAAGATCGTCAACCGCGACCTGGGCTTCTGGATCTTCCCGACCGCCTACTTCCAGACCGTCAATTCGGTCGCCATCATCGTCTTCGCGCCGATCATTGCCGCCATCTGGGTCTTCCTGGCGCGCCACAACGTCAATCCGTCGATCCCGCGCAAATTCGGCCTGGGCTTGCTGGGGAACGCATTGGCCTTCGGTTTGCTGATCTTCGCTCTGTCGAGCCTGGTTGGCGCCGACAACAAGATCCCGTTCTGGACCCTGACCACCGTCTACGTGCTGCAATCGATCGGCGAGCTGTGCCTGTCGCCTATCGGCCTGTCGATGGTCACCAAGCTGGCGCCAGTGCGCCTGGTCGGCCTGGGCATGGGCGGCTGGTTCCTGTCGACTGGTATCGGCAACAACCTGTCGGGCATCTTCGCCAGCCACGTCAGCGGCACCAGCGGCATGTCGGTGCAGTCGGCCCTGTCCGGCTACACCTTCGGCTTCTGGTCCCTGCTGGGCGCCGGCGTGATCCTGTTCCTGATCGCACCGCTGATCAACAAACTGATGCATGGCGTGAAGTAAGCGTTCTGCCTTAGCTGACAACGGCGGCCTGCGGGCCGCCGTTTTTCATTCCAGCGCCGGTTTTCCCCTTGCCGGGCGGTACAATACGGCCAGGGCCACCGGCCACTCCACTCACATCACCAAAGAATATTATGTCCAGCATCTCCACCACCACGCCCCTCTCCGACGACGAATACGCCGAACTCGACACCCTGCTGGCCGCGCCTGCCCTGGCCGGCCGTGCCATGGACGTGTCGATGCTGGAAGGTTTTCTCACGGCCGTCGCCCTGAGTCCGAAACAGATCGCGCCAGAACAGTGGCTGCCGTGGGTGTGGGACAAGGCGACCGGCAGCGCCTCGCCAGCACAGGATGAGGCCAGCGAACGGGCGGCCAGCCTGGCGCAGCGCCACCACGCCTATATGGTCGAATGGCTGGCGAAGGACCCGGACAGCTTCGAGCCCATCTATGTGTGCGGCCCGGAATGGAGCGTACCCGCCTGGTGCGCCGGTTTTGTACTTGGCACGAGCCTGGACAAGCCCCAGTGGGCCGCCCTGGCCGTCAGCCACCCGCAATACCTGGCACCGTTCCAGCACCTGGCCACGGCCGGCGAACTCGATGACGATGCCGCTGAAACGGCCATGGATGGCGTGATTCCTTGCGTGATCGCCATCAACGCGGCCTGGGCGCGCCAGCGCCACCTGAAAAGCCAGGCACACAGCCAGCCCGGCGCCACGGTCTTGCGCGAACTGCCGAAGACGGGCCGCAACGACCCGTGCCACTGCGGCAGCGGCAAGAAGTACAAGAAATGCTGTGCCGATGCCGATAGCGCGGCGACCTAAGGCGACTCCTCCTTGCGCCAGCTGCTGACGGCCACCCTGCGCTTCCTGCTGCGCCACGCGCTGCAGTTCGCGCTGTTCATCGTCATCCTGCTGGCCGGACGCATGCTGCTGGCCGAATGGCGCGCCTACAGCGCCGGCAGCGAGGCCGTCGCCGCCCTCAGGCTGGCCGCCAACGGCGCCGATCATCATGGCGCCGGCCTGGCCGCTGCCGCCACGGCGCGTGTCAACGCCCTGCAAACGGCCTCGCAAGCGGCCATCGCCGCGCGCCTGGCGCAAGTGCAGGCGCAATTGACCGCTTTGCGCGCGCGGCAGCAGCCCTCGCTGTTCACCCTCCCCCCTGCCCGACACGAACACCCTGGCCCTGCACGCGCAAGACGAAGCGGCGCGCCGCGTGGAGATCGAAGTACTGATACAGGAAGCCCGTTATCTGACGGCCCTGCAGGCGGCGATCAGTGGCGAAGATGCACGCCAGACGCTGGCGCGCCTGCACGCGGACCACGTGCGCGCGTATGCGGCACTGCAAAATAATCTGCGCCAGCGCCGTGAACTGGAAGCGCAGCATCCGCTGGCGGCACGCCTGCCCGGCAGCGACGCCTATGCGCAGCTGTCGCAACTCGAAGCGCAGGGCCAGCGCCTGCGCGAGATCAACCTGCAAGCGTATCAAGCCGGGACAACGCAGCGCGCCCGCACCGGCGCCACGCACTCCGCCCGCCCCGCCCCATTTACCATCAACGAGCAAGCCTTGGCCGGCGCGCTGGCACCCGTGCAGGCGGCGATTACGGCCGGCGAAGGACAGCTGGCACGCAACTGGATCGCCCGCTGGCGCGCACCCGTCATGGACGTGGCACCCACGGCCGCCCTGCTGGTCTTGTCGGCCATGTTGCTGCCCGTGGCCATCAAGGCCTTCTTTTTACTTCGTGCTGGCACCCGGCGCTGCCCGTTTGCCGCCGCTGTCGATCGCGCGCGCATTGCAGCTCAACGCCGCCAGCCTGCCCCTGCCGCCGCAGGGCGAATCGCGCATTTCCGCCGTCTCGCAGGGCTTGCTGCTGCAGCCTGGCCAGCGGATGCTGATCCATCCCGAATACCTGCAATCGTCGCCCGTCAGTACGCATAAACGTACGCAGTGGCTGCTGGACTGGCGCTTCCCGTTCACCAGCCTGGCCGCCGGCATGGTGGCGCTGACGCGGCTGGAAAGCAGCGAGCCGGCATCCGTGACGATATCGGCCAGCGACGACCCGCTGCTGGAAGTGGCCATCGTCCACCTGCCGGCCGGCAGCGCCCTCGTATTCCAGCCACGGGGCCTCGTCGGCCTGGTCTGCGATGCGGACCAGCCTTTGGCAATCAGCAGCCACTGGCGCCTGGGCAGCCTGCATGCCTGGCTTACCTTGCAGCTGCGCTTCATCGTTTTTCGCGGCCCCGTCACCCTGATCGTGCGCGGCTGCCGCGGCGTGCGCCTGGAACGGGCTGGCCAGGGGCGCTCCATCAGCCAGTCCGCCACCCTGGGTTTTACCACCGACGTGCTGTATTCGACCCTGCGCAGCGAAACCTTCATCCCCTACCTGCGCGGCCAGCAGGCGCTGCTCAACGACCGCTTCGATGGCGACAACGGCGTCTACCTGTACGAAGAAACCCCGCGCCATGGCAAGCAGCCGGGCAAGGTGGGCAGCTGGTTCGAAGGGTTTACTGACGCGATTTTAAAAATATTCGGCATCTAGCCGGAAAGAACACCATGAGCGATATCCTGTTTGCCGATTTTCTCGAGGACCATGCCGTGTATGCGGCGGCCGAGGCCTACTGGCAGGCACGCCTGGCCTTCCTCGACGGCCAGTGCGCGCCGTATCTGCGCACCGCGTTTGCCAATGGCCAGCCGTTTTATGACGGCAATCCCATCGTCAACCTGGCGGACAGGAACGCCGGCAAGGCGGCGCGCATCGTGCAGCAATGCCCGCGTGAATTCGGCCACGGCTACACGAGTTTCGAGCAAGCCATCGAGCTGGCCTGCAGCGATGGGCAGCTCCCGGCGCAGGAAAAGATCATCGTGCTGACCTTGACGCAGGAGACGGCGCAAAGGGCCGAGGATGAATTGCGGGCGTGGTTCATGCCGGGCTAAAGGCCACACCCTCCGGCACAAAATCGGGCTGCAGCAAACCAAAGACGTGCAGGTCGACAAACACGCCATTTAACAGCTCCCCTTGCCGCAGCACGCCCTCGTGCGCAAACCCCAGCCGCTCGGCCAGCGCCATGCTGGCGTGATTGCCGGCCGCGCACTGTAATTCGATGCGGTGCAACTGCAGCGCGCCAAACGCATGCGCGAGGACGGCGCGTACCGCGGCGCTGGCGATGCCCCGGCCCTGGAACTGGCTTCCGAGGTAATAACCGATCCGGGCATTGCGCTCCGCTGCGTCGATGTCTTTCAGGCGGATGCTGCCGCACAAGGCCGTAGCGGAGAAAACATGCCACTCCAGGACGTCACCGCTGGCTGCGCGCGCGCAAGCGGCCTGCAGATAGGCCTGCGCCTCGCCGAAGGAGTCCAGCTGCACCACGGCGGGCAAATAAGCTTGCAGGTGCTCACGGTTTTGCGCCACCAGGGTGGCCAGCGCTTGCGCGTGTTCAGGCAAGGTTGGAACAATGGAAATATCAGGAAATGCTGAAAGAGTCAGATGCATAGATCCCTGGCGGGCCGGTAAAGTTAAAGTGGAAACGCGCAGCCATAGCGCTACGCCGCAATCGAATGCGACACCGTCAGCCACTCGCCCGGCTGCAGATTCGCCGCCGCCTCGCGCGTGGCCAGCACGCTGTCGGGGTCCAGGTCGGACCGGTTCAGCTTGTAGGAATAGGCGAAATCGTCGGCATCGAATGCCTGCCCCGCCTTGACGTAATACTTGAAGCCGACAAAGGAGTCGGGATTGGTGACGACCGAATACTCAAGCGTGACATTGTTCATGGCGGGCCTCGTCGACGACGGTGAAGTAGCCATTATGCGTCAATTCCGGCGGCAGCGAATCCTTGCGGCAAGTCAATAGCCGTGCCGGCTGCCGGCGCTAGAGTGGCCTGAGCCAATCACCAAATGGAATGCCATGCGCACCTTGCTCACGAAGATCCGCAACACACTGGCGCCGCAGGCGGGCCTGCCGGCGGCGGCGCGCATGGAGCGGCTGTCGGACCGGCGCGGCCTGCCCGCCTTCGATCCCGGCCCGCAAGCCGTCGTCAAGGCCTGCACGGCCTGGCTGTGCGCGGCGCAGGATCATTCCAGCTCAAACGACGGCGGCGTCGCGCGCGACTACAATTTGCTGAAGGGCTGGTCGAGTTCGTACCCGGAGACCACCGGCTACATCATCCCCACCATGATCGCCCTGGCGCGGCGCACCGGCGATCATGGTGAAGATGAGGCCCTGCACGGGCGCGCGCGCCGCATGCTCGATTGGTGCGTGGCCATCCAGTTCCCCGAAGGCGGTTTCCAGGGCGGCAAGATCGACTCCACCCCGCGCGTGCCCGTCACCTTCAACACGGGCCAGATCCTGCTGGGCCTGGCCGCCGGCGTGGCAGCGTACGGCGAAACCTACGAGGACGCCACGCACCGCGCGGCAAGCTGGCTGCGCGACAGCCAGGATACCGACGGCTGCTGGCGCCGCCATCCGACGCCGTTCGCCAGCGCCGGCGACAAGGCTTATGAGACGCACGTGGCCTGGGGCCTGTTCGAAGCGGACCGCATCGCACCGGGCCACGGTTATGGCGCGGCCGGCTTGCGCCAGGTCGACTGGGCGTTGACCAAACAGCGCCCCAACGGCTGGTTCGCTTCCAACTGCCTCGACAACCCGCTGCTGCCCCTGACCCACACCATCGGCTACGCCTTGCGCGGCGTGCTTGAAGCGCACCGTTTTTCGGCGCGCGCCGACCTGCTGGACGCCGCCGCGCGCACCGCCACGGGCGTCGCCAACGCCGTGGCGGCCGATGGCTACCTGGCGGGCCGCCTCGGCCCGGACTTCCAGCCTGGAGCCGATTACGCCTGCCTCACGGGTTCCGCGCAAAATGCGCATTGCCTGTTCCTGTTGTACCGGCTCACGGGCGAGCGGCGCTACCTCGACGCGGGGCGGCGGCTGAACCGTTACGTACGGCGCTCCATCAGCATCGACGGTCCCGCGCACGCGCGCGGCGGCGTCAAGGGCTCGTTTCCCGTCGATGGCGACTACGGCAGCTGGTCCTACCTGAACTGGGCCGCCAAATTCTGCATCGATGCGAACCTGCTGGAAATGCAAATTGGCGATGCTTGAAAAGACAAAAAGCGCCATCCACGCCGCGCTGGAAGCGTGGCGCCGCGCCGCCAGCGTACGGCACCTGCGCCAGAGCAGGCCCCACGTGACGCGCGCCACGCTGGCGTCCGGCCTGGCGCGGCTGGGCGTGGCGCCAGGCGATACGCTGTTCGTGCATTCCTCGCTGAAAAGCCTGGGCTACGTGGAAGGCGGCGCAGTGGCCGTGGTACATGCCCTGCAGGACGCCGTCGGCCCGCAAGGCACCTTGCTGCTGCCCACCTACTATCTGCCCGGCGGCACGGTGCGCGCCACCTGCGCCATGCCGGACTATGTATTCGACCCGCGCCGCCATGGCACGCACATGGGCCGCCTGCCGGAAGCCTTTCTGGCCAGTGATGCGATCCACCGCAGCATCCACCCGACTCACTCCGTGTCCGCGTGGGGCCGCCATGCCGCCGATCTGACCGAGGCACACCACCGCGCGCCCTCGATCTTCGGCATGGGCTCGCCGTGGCAGCGCTTCATCGGCTGCGACCAGGCGAAGGTGCTGGGCCTGGGCATTTCCATGGGGCCCGTGACGTTCTACCACGCGCTGGAAGACGCCATGGGCGACGCCTTTCCCGTGCCCATCTGGGAAGACGATGTAAAGCTGCTGGCTTGCCTGGACCACGCCGGCCGGCGCTGTGACGTGCCCGTGCGCCCGTTCGACCAAGTAGTCGCCCAGCGCCGCATCGACCATGCAAGCCGGGATGATTTGCGCGATTATTTTGCGCGCGAGTTCGATGCCGCCGGCCTGCGCGTCAACGGGCAAGTTGGCGATGCGGCATCGTGGGCCATTCCGGCGCAGGCCTTCTTCGAGCACCTGCGCCAGCTGGCGTCCGACAACGTGACGATCTACGCCAGCGCGGAGCAACTGGCGGTGCGGCCCATCGCTCGTGCATAAAAAAACCGCCCGGATCGTCATGACACCGGGCGGCTCTCATTGGATAGACTAGGACATCAAGCCTGCGAACTGCCCGCTTTCCTCTCGCGCGCCACGATATACAGCAGCACGATGATGACGGCATACGGCAGCAGCGACAGCGCATCCGAATGCAAGCCCGCGTAGAACGGATTGCCATGCTCGGCCCAGTCGGCCATCATCTGGTCGAAGTGCGTCAGCACGCCGGCCGTAATCGCAATGATGATGCCGGCCAGCGCGCCGCCGGCGATGTAGCCGGAGGCCAGCAGCACGCCCGAACTGCGGTCGCCCGCCAGTTGGCGTTCTTCCTCGTTCAGCTTGGCATTGTGTTCCAGCTTGTTGTTGCGGCGGTCCGCCAGCCAGCGTACCAGGCCGCCGACGAAGATCGGCAAGGTGGACGACAGCGGCAGGTACACGCCCACGGAAAACGCCAGCGACGGGATGCCGGCCATTTCCAGCACCACGGCGATCATCACGCCGAACAGCACCAGGGTCCACGGCAGCTGCTGGTCGAGGATGCCCTTGATGATGTAGGACATCAGCACGGCCTTCGGCGCATCATATTTCTTCACTTCCGAACCATCGGGGCGCTTGCTGTAATGGCCATTGATGCCCGGATCGACCAGGTAAGCCAGCTGACCATCTTCCTTGACGAAATACTTGCCGGCCGGGCCGCCCACGGTGTCCGTCTTTTGCCAGACTTTATACGTATTGTGGTCCGTATCGGCTTGCGGGCCATGCAGCTCGCCCGTCACCGTCAGCTTCGACGCATCGACCGTCAGGCCGGGCGCCACTTGCGCGGCTGGCACGTAGACGGTGCTCGCTTCGTTCAGCTTCAGCAGAATCGGTCCGAGGATCAGCGCCGACGACAAGGCGCCCGCCAGAATCGCGTACTGCTGCAGGCGCGGCGTGGCGCCCACCAGGTAGCCGGTTTTCAAATCCTGCGAGGTGGTGCCCGCATTGCTGGCGGCGATGCACACGATGGCGCCCACCGACAGGGCCGTCACATAGTAACGTCCGCCCGTCCAGCCCATGATCAGGAAGATCAGGCAGGTAAACAGCAAGGTGGCCACGGCCATGCCGGAGATCGGGTTCGACGACGAGCCGATTTCGCCCGTCAGGCGCGACGATACGGTGGCGAACAAAAAGCCGAAGACGAGGATCAGCAGCGCGCCGAGGAAGTTCATGTGCAGCGGCGTGGCAAAGGTGATCACGGCGATGATGGACAGGCAGCCGATGATGACCCATTTCAGAGGGATATCCTGGTCCGTGCGCAGGGTGGAATTGCTCTTGACGCCCTTGCCGATGCCTTTCAGGCCGGCCGACAGGCTGCGCCAGATCATGGGCATGGCGCGCACCAGGGAAATCAGGCCGCCGGCGGCCACGGCGCCCGCGCCGATGTACAGCACGTAGGCGCTGCGCACGTCGTCCGCGCCCATTTCGCTGATCAACTTGGTGCCCGGCGAGAGCACGGTGGTCAGGCTGTCGCCGAAGAACTTGATCATCGGGATCAAAAGCAAATACGACAGCACGCCGCCGGCCGCCATGGTGGCGGCGATGCGCGGGCCGATGATGTAGCCCACGCCCAGCAATTCAGGGGAAATCTCGGCGCCGATGGAGCCGCCCTTGAGCGGCGCGGCAAATTCCACGCCCGGCGTGTCTCTCCAGCCCTTGAACGAGATATTGAAGACTTTATACAGCAAACCGACGGCAAAACCGCCGAAGATGATCTTCGCGCGGCGCTTGGCGTCCAGCGCGGCAGCCGAATCCTTTTCGATGCTTTCGCCGGCGGCGATGCGCGATTCTTCCGTGGCGGCCGCCTTGAGCACTTCCGCGCAGGCCGTGCCTTCGGGGAATTTGAGTTCCTTGTGCTGGTCGACGATCATGGTGCGGCGCATCGGGATCATCATCAGGATGCCCAGCAGGCCGCCGAGAATACCGACCAGCATGACCCGCGAGATTTCCAGGTCGAAGCCGAGGATCAAAATGGCCGGCATGGTCACGCCCAGGCCGAAGGCCAGCGATTCGCCGGCCGAACCGGCCGTTTGCGTGATGCTGTTTTCCAGGATCGACGAATCCTTGCCGCCCACCTTCTTGGCCAGGCCGAACAGGGTAATCGCAATGACCGCGACGGGAATCGAGGCGCTGACGGTCAGGCCCACTTTCAGCACCAGGTACAGCGAAGAGGCGCCAAAGACCATTCCGAGTATCACGCCCATGAACAGCGCGCGGAAGGTCATTTCGGGCAGTTTCGCATCGGCCGGAATATACGGCTTCACGGCGCTCGGCATTGCATCTTTTGCCATGGATATTTCCTTAATTTTTAAAATAAACAGCCCGGATCGAGATCCAGGCTATTTTCTTGAAGCCGAGACTATCGCACAGCCGCGTTTCGATGAAAAGGTTTTTTGAGGTCCATGACGCCGCCCCGCCCGCACGGGAAGCGTTGGCGCATTGGTCTATAATCGCTGCCACCGTGCCTTGCACGCTCACGTGAGACTGCCTTGACTGCCAAACGAACCGGATTCCCCTGGCCTTCCCGCCGCGCCACCGTGCGCACTATCATCATCGCTGGCTGCGCCGCGCTGGCCGCCGCCGTGCTGCTGGCCGCGTGGCTGTTCCTATATGTGCGCCCGCGCCTGCCCGAACTGAACGTCATCACCGACTACCAGCCAAAGATACCGCTGCGCGTGTACACGGCCGACAATGTGCTGATCGGCGAATTCGGCGAAGAACACCGCGACTTCGTGCCGATCGCGCAAGTGCCGGAAATGATGAAAAAGGCCTTGCTGGCCATCGAGGATGGCCGCTTCTACGAACACCACGGCATCGACTTCGTGCGTGCCGGCGGTGCCGTGCTGTCGAACCTGCGCCACGGCTTCGGCCACGGCGGCGGTTCCACCATCACCATGCAGGTGGCGCGCAACTTCTTCCTGACGCGCGAAAAAGTCGCCTCGCGCAAGCTCAATGAAATCATGCTGGCCCTGAAAATCGAGGCGGCCCTGTCGAAAGACCAGATTCTCGAGCTGTACATGAACCAGATGTACCTGGGCCAGCGCTCGTTCGGCTTCGGCAGCGCGGCGCAGACCTACTTCGGCAAACCGCTGAATGAACTGTCGATCGCGGAAATGGCCATGCTGGCCGGCCTGCCGCAAAACCCATCGCGCCATAACCCGATCAGCAATCCGAAAAAGGCGCACGCGCGCCAGCAACTGGTCTTGAAACGCATGCGCGAACTCGATTACATCAGCGAAGGCCAGTACCAGCAAGCGCTGGCGCAGCCGCTGCATATCAATACCCGCGGCAAGCAGGGTTTCGACACGCACGCCGAATACGTGGCCGAACTGGCGCGCCAGGCCGTGTATGCCCAGTACAAGGAAGACAGCTACACCAAGGGCATCAGCGTCTACACGACGATCCTGAAAGCGGACCAGGACGCGGCCTACGCCTCGACGCGCCGCAACGTCATCGCCTACGACCAGCGCCACGGCTATCGCGGCCCGGAAACCTTCATCGACATGCCGCTCGACGCCGAGCAGCGCGACGACGCCATCGATGCTGCACTGCAAAAACGCCCGGACAGCGACGGCCTGATCGCCGCCGTCGTCACGGAAGTGGTTAGCGGCAAGGTGGTGGCCGACACGGGCGACGGCGACGCCAAGACCATCACGGGCGAAGGCCTGCGCTTTGCCGCCCCTGCCCTGTCCGCCAAGGCCAGCGCTGGCATCAAGCTGCGCCCGGGCGCCGTGATCCGCATCAGCAAGGATGGCAAGGGCAACTGGGCCATCACGCAAGTGCCGCTGGTGGCCGCCGCCTTCGTCTCGCTCGATGCGGAAACGGGCGCCTACCACGCCATGGTGGGCGGCTTCGACTACAACCTGCAAAAGTTCAACCACGTCACGCAAGCCTGGCGCCAGCCCGGTTCGGCCATGAAGCCGTTCGTGTATTCGGCGGCGCTGGAAAAAGGCTTTTCGCCGGCCACCCTGATCAACGACGTGCCCCTGGAAATGCAGGCGGGCGGCAAGGTGTGGGCGCCGCAGAATGACGACTTCAAGTTCGACGGCCCCATCACCATGCGCTACGCGCTGGCGCAATCGAAGAACGTGGCCTCGGTGCGCATCCTGCGCGCACTGGGCGTGTCATACACGCACGACTTCATGGAAAAATTCGGCTTCGATCCAAAGCGCCAGCCCAGCAATCTCACCATGGCGCTGGGCACGGGTTCCGTCACGCCCGTGCAGATGGCGGGCGCCTACGCCCTGTTCGCCAACGGCGGCCACCAGGTGGAGCCGTATTTGATCGACCGCATCGTCGACGCCAGGGGCACGGTGCTGATGCAGACCAAGCCGCCCGCGCCGAACGACGACAAGACCCTGGCGCTGGACCCGCGCAACGCCTTCGTGATGGACAGCATGCTGCGCGAAGTCACGCGCACCGGCACCGGCGCGGCGGCGACGAAAAAACTGGGACGCGGCGACATCGCCGGCAAGACGGGCACCACCAGCGACGCCGTCGACGGCTGGTTCGCCGGCTATGGCGGCGGCATCGTGGCGGTGGCGTGGATGGGCTATGACGAACCCAAATCTCTGGGCGGACGCGAATTCGGCTCCTCGCTGGCCATGCCGATCTGGATCGACTACATGCGCACGGCCCTGTCGGCGCGCCCGCAAATCACGCGCGCCGTGCCGGCGGGCCTGAGCCAGGTCGACGGCGAGTGGCTGTACGACGAATTCATCGACATGAATGGCGTCAAGACGCTGGATATGGACGTGGAGACGCCGACGGATCCGGCGGCCGTGCCGGAGACGGTGCCGGTGGAAACCACGAACTGATGAGCCCGTAGGTCGGGTTAGCCGGAACGGCGTAACCCGGCAAGCCGCCGTTGGCGGCGTTTTTACGCCGCCTTGACCATGCTCAAATACCCGCGCACCGTACTGACGACGCTGTCGGCAAAATCGTCGACATTGACCTTCGCGGCGCGGTACTTCCAGCGTTTCACATACCAGTCCTGGAACAGGGCCAGGCAGTGCGCGGCCAGCAAGGTGGGATCGCCCTGCGGCTTCGCTTCGATTTCCGCTATGGTGGTGGCGATCAGGGTCTGCACATACAGTTCCGAATTTTTCGCCATGCTGCGCTGCTCCACCTGCAGCACGCGCGAATCCATGAAGACAAAATAAAACCACGGCTGCAGCACTTCGGACAGGTAGATCGACGAGCGTATCATCGCTTCCAGGCGGTCCAGCGGCGACTTCACGTCCACAAACAGCAGCGGCAAGGCTTGCGTGGCGTGGCGCACCACATCCTCGATCATTTCAGCCAGTTGATCCTTGCTGGTGATGTAGCCATACAGGCCGCCCATCGACAACCCCGTCTCGCGGCACAAATCGCGCAAGCTCATGGCGCGGAAGCCCACGTCATTGGCCAGGCGGAAGGTGGCGACGAAGATGCGTTCAAGATTTTCCAGCGCCGGCTTGCGGCGTTTGACGCCGATGCGCTCCGCGTGGCGGTCAAGAATATATTCCCAGATGTTTTCGCCATTTAAAGGCGTCATCTGCTGAAACTGTTCAAAATTAAAATGGGTCGACAAGTGCATTCCCAAGTAACGGTGGAGGAGCGATATCCATGCCATGCCGGTACGCGGCATGGCAAGACGGCGGGACGGCGGATGCCGGGCCGATTATAGCTCAGGAAAACAACTATTTGACTTTTCAACTATGCAATGGGCACATCAGCAACGCCAAATTCCCACAGTTATTGCGCTGCATCATGCAATTCAAATGCAATTTACATCCAGCGGTGCTACATTCAAAAAACCGAGCGCTCGCTATTTTTAATGCATCGAGAATGTAAGGAGTGCACGGTTCACCGCTACAGCATCGACATTTCCATATTATTCAAATAACGGAGACAAAATGAAGACTCGCTTCTGGCAATTGCTATCCACCCTGCTGTTTTCCCTCGCCATCGTGCCCGGCAGCGCCAGCGCCGCCGGCTACACGCAGACCAAGTACCCGATCGTGCTCGTGCACGGCCTGTTCGGCTTTGACAAGCTCGGTCCCGTCGAATATTTTTATGGCGTTCCCGCCGCCCTGCGCAGCGGCGGCGCGCAAGTGTATGTGACCACCGTGTCGGGCGCCAACAGCACGGAAGTACGCGGCGAGCAGCTGCTGTCGCAGGTGCGGCAAATACTCGCCGCCACCGGCGCGGCCAAGGTCAATCTGATCGGCCATAGCCACGGCGGCCCCACGGCCCGCTATGTCGCCTCCGTGCGCCCCGACCTGGTGGCGTCCGTCACCAGCGTGGCCGGCGTGAACAAGGGTTCCAAGGTGGCCGACATCCTCAGCGGCGCCATTCCCAACACCAGCAATGCGCTGGGCAATGCGCTCGCCTCGCTGATTGGCATTTTGTCCGGCAACAAGGGCTTGCCGCAAAACGCGGGCGCCTCGCTGGCGTCGCTGTCCACGGCCGGCTCGCTGGCGTTCAATAGCCGCCACCCGCAAGGCGTACCCACCTCCGCCTGCGGCGAAGGCGCCTACCAGGTGCAAGGCGTGCACTACTTTTCGTGGAGCGGCGCGCAGCCGTACACGAATGTGCTCGACGTGGGCGACCCTGCCCTGGCGGCCATCAGCCTGGCCTTCGGCGGCGTCAAGAACGATGGCCTGGTGAGCAGCTGCTCCAGCCACCTGGGCAAGGTGATCCGCGACGACTACGCCATGAACCACCTCGATGAAGTCAACCAGTTCGTCGGCATCGTCAATCTGTTCGAGACGAGCCCCGTCACCGTCTTCCGCCAGCAAGCCAACCGCCTGCAAGGCCTGGGACTGTAAGGAGAAGCGCATGCACGCGAAATGGATTTTCGGCGGCAGCCTGGCGGCGCTGGCCCTGTACCTGGCGCTGCGCCCGGGCGAGGCGCCCGCCCCGCCGCCGGAAAAGGCGGAACCGGACCTGTTCGCGTTCGTGCGCTCGATGGAAGGCACGCGGCCCGACGGCAACGTGACGGTGGCCGCCGGCGACAAGCTGGTGGTCGACGCGGAACTGGCCCACCTGTTCGACTACTATCTGGCGGGCCTCGGCGAAAAGCCGCTGGCCGCCATCCGCAGCCAGATCGAGGCGGAACTCGACAAGCGCCTGGCGCCCGCGCCCGCCCGCGAAGCCAAGCGCCTGCTGGGCGCTTACCTGGCTTACAAGCAGGCGCTGGCCGGCGCGGAACAGGCCTTGCCGGCGCAAGCCGATGCGGCCCTGGCGGCGCGCGCGCGCCTGCAAGCCATGCGCGCCTTGCGCAGCAATTACTTTACAGCCGAGGAAAGCGCGGGCCTGTTCGGTGCCAGCGACGCATATGACGACGACGCCGTGGCGCGCATGGCCATCCTCGGCGACGCCACGCTCGACGAGGCGCAGCGACAGGCGCAACTGGCCGCGCTGGACCAGAAAATGTCGCCGGCCCAGCGCGCCGCGCGCGATGCGCCGCTGCAGGTGGCGCAGCTGGACGCCTCCGTCAAGGCCTTGCGGGCACAGGGCGGCGGCGAGAATGAAGTCTACCGCCTGCGCGCCAGCACGTTTACGCCGGCGGCGGCGGCGCGCCTGGCGGAACTGGACCGCGAGGAATCGCAGTGGCAGCAGCGCATCATCGCGTACCAGGCTGCCAAGGCACAGCAGGCCAGCCTTCCCGGCGGCGCGCAGGATGCGGCAGCCCTGCAGCAGCTGCGCGACGCCAGTTTCACGCCGGAGGAACAGCGCCGCCTGGGCGCCTACGAATAGCGCTCAAGCCAGCTGCGCCAGCAAAGCCGCCGCCGCCATCACATCCGTCGTCTCGCGTCCCTGACGGTAACCGGCATGCACAGGGGCCAGCACGGCATGCGCGGCGACGGCGCGGCCTTGCGCCTGCAGCACGGCCGCCAGGCTGGTGGCGCAGCGCAGCTCCCAGCCCGGCGCCTGCTGGCCCCTGGCCAGCTGCAGCGCTTCTTCCAGCTGCACCCGCACCGCTTCCAGGCCGGCCGCATCGTCGTGCGCCAGCGCGCGCCAGCGGTGGTGCGCGTCGCGGCGCAGCACTTCCGGCGCGCTCCACGGCGCCAGGCCCATGCGCGCGCGCCGCAGCGCCTGGCTATCGGCGGCCGCGTCGTGCAGGGTGGCCATCAGATCGACCTGTATCGGCCAGCTGCGCACCGACGGCCAGGGGAACAGCGCCAGCGCCTCGCCCCCGTCGAGCAGGCGCTGGTAGGCGGCGCCCCAGGCGCTCCAGTACAGCAAGCCATAGCGGGCCGCGTGCTCGCACAGCAGGCAAATCCACGCATGCGCCAGTTCCCGCTGCCCGCACCACAGGGCGACGGGAATGGCATTGATGGCCAGCGCCACGCACAGCGTGACGCCATTGTGCTCGAAGCCCACCGTCACCGCCTCGCGCGCCAGCGCCAGTGCGTCGTCGGGGCGGCCCTGCATCCACAGGCAGCGCGCCAGCGTGCCGCGCAGGCACACCTGGTGATCGGCCAGCAAGGCATTGTTGAAGCCGAGCTGCGCGGCGCCCTCGGGATGCGCGAGCACCATGCGCGCCAGCGCCGCCGACTGCGCGTAGCGTCCCTGCACATACTCGCCCACGGAACGCATGCGCGCCAGCACCAGGCGCATCGCCGTGTCATCGCGCGTGTCGCACAGGATGGCCAGCTCGGTGACGTAACTGTCGGCGCGCTGGAAGTCGGCCAGCTTCAGGCTGCAGATCCACATGCCGCAGATCGCTTCGGCACGGCGGCTGCCATCGTCCGTGCGCATGGCCAGCGCATAGCCGCGCTGGAACGAACGCAGCATGGTGCCGGTGATGCCCTGCGTATGCAGCAGCAGGTGCGCCTGCGAGGCATGCAGCTGCATCTCGCTGTCGGGGTCGTCCACGGCATGCGTTGCCATGCGCTCGAGCGCCCGCTCGACGCGCACGCGGTATTCATCCATCAGCGACAGCTGATAGAACAGGGTTTGCGCGGCCAGGGTCAGCGCCACGCCCAGCGCCACGTCGCCCTCCTCGCCGAAGGCCCAGTCGATGGCGGCGCGCAGGTCGTCGACATGGCGGCCGTAGCGCGCGCTCCATTGGGCCGGCGGCATGCTTGCCCAGTCGGCGGCGATGCGTCCGGCCAGGCCCAGGCAATGGCGCGCATGGCGCAGCAGCACGGCGCCCGCATCCCCGCCCGCCGCAAGCTGCGCGCCAGCATACGCGCGCGTGGTGTCGAGCAGCCGGTAATACACATGCTGGCGGCAAAACTCGATGCTGACGAGGGACTTGGCGGCCAGGTCGGCCAGTGTGTCGAACACGTCGCAGCCCGCCACGGCGCTGGCCGACTCGAGGCGGAAGCGGCTCCTGAACACACTCAGCGCCTGCAGCACCTGGCGTTCTTGCGCATCGAGCAGGCCGTAGCTCCAGTCCAGGGTGGCGCGCAGGGTCTGGTGGCGCAAGGGCATGTTGCGCGCGCCGCGCGTGAGCAGGCGAAAGCGGTCGTCGAGCTGGCGGCGCAACTCGTGCAGGCCGAAATGGCCGATGCGCCCGGCCGCCAGCTCCAGCGCCAGCGGGATGCCGTCGAGGCGCCGGCAGATGTCCACCACCACGGGCACGTCGGCGTCGGCCAGCACGAAGGCATCGTCGACGGCCGCGCAGCGTTCGCAAAACAGCTGCACCGCGGCGAAATGCCGGAGCGCCGCCGCATCGGGCGCGGCATCGGCCGGCGGCAATTCCAGCGCGGGCAGGCGCTGCAGCTGTTCACTGCTGAGGCGCAGCGGCTCGCGGCTGGTGGCCAGCAGGTGCAGCAGCGGCGCGCCCTTGAGCAAGGCGTCGGCCAGCGTGGCGGCCGCGCCGATCACGTGTTCGCAGTTATCGAGCACGAGCAGCATGTGGCGCGGGCGCAGATAGGCCAGCAGGACCGGCATGGCGTCGCCGGCCGGCACCGCCACGCCCAGCGCCGTGGCCAGCGCCAGCGGCACCAGGCGGTCCTCGTCCAGCGGCGACAGGTCGACGAAACACACGCCGTCGGCATAGCGGCGCAGCACGCGCGTGGCCAGGCCGACGGCCAGCGTGGTCTTGCCGATCCCGCCCGGACCGGCAATGCACAGCAGGCGCAATTGCAGCAGCTGGTTGGCCATCGTTTGCAGCACCTCGGCGCGGCCCAGCATGCGCGTCAGCATGACGGGCAGATTGTGGCGCGGCTCGGCGCCAGCCGCACCGGAGGCCGGACGGCCCGTGTGCGCCAGCGGCGCCAGGAAGCCGTAGCCGCGACCGGGGATGGTGGTGATGTAGCGCTGGCCGTCGCGGCCATCACCGAGCGCCTTGCGCAGCGCCGCCAGATGCACGCGCAAGGTCGCGTCGTCGACCACGGCATTGGGCCAGACGATGGCCACCAGTTCATGCTTGTCGACGATGTCGCCGGCGCGCTCCAGCAGGGCCAGCAGCAAGTCCATGGCCCTGCTGCCCAGGCGCAGCGCGCGGTCGCCCTCGAACAGCAGGCGCTCCAGCGGCAAAAGGCGAAACGGGCCAAAGACATAGGCCGGGACGGGACTGTTTATCATTCTTGCGTGGGGGAGTAGGTGTTAAAGCACGCGGCTTGCAGTGGCCATATTCTACTGAGCATCCGCGCCATGCCGCATGGCGCCATGTTTCGGCACTGTTACAAGGCCGGCGGACAGCAGCGCGGCCACCTCGTCCGCGGGCGCCGGGCGGTGCAAATAGAATCCCTGCACCTGCGGGCAGCCCAGCCGCCGCAGCTGCGCCAATTGCTCACCGTTTTCCACGCCTTCGGCCAGCGCCTGCAAGCCCAGGCCGCGCGCCAGCGCCAGGGTCGAGGCGACGATGACGGCGTCGCGGCCACTGCTGCCACTGCTGCCCAGGTCATGGATGAAGGAACGGTCGACCTTGATGGTATGAATCGGCAGCAGCCTGACATGGCTCAAGCCCGAATGGCCGGTACCGTAATCGTCGAGTGAAATGGCCAGCCCCAGCGCGCGCAGCTGGCGCAAGCCCTGCGCCGCCTGCGCCATGTCGTCGATGCAGCAGCTTTCCGTCACTTCCAGCTCCAGCAGGCAGGCGGGAATGGCGTGGCGCCGCAGGCAGCCCAGCACGAAATCGGGTAACTGCGCCGGCAACTGCGGCTGGCACAGCTGGCGCGCCGAGACGTTCACCGCGACCGGCACCAAAGGCAGGCCCTGCGCGCGCCACTGCGCCAGCTGGCGGCAGGCCGCGTCAATGCCCCAGTTGCCCAGCGCGGCGATGGCGCCAGTCTGCTCGGCCAGGCCGATGAATTCGTTCGGATAGACCAGGCCGTGGCGCGGATGGTTCCAGCGCAGCAGCGCTTCGAGGCCGACCAGACGCAATTGCGCCGTATCGAACTTGCCCTGGTAGTGAAAGCAGAATTCGCCGCCGGCGATGGCGCTGTCCAGGCGCCGCTGCAACTCCCGGCTGCGCGCCGGCGCCCGGCACAGCCGCGCCAGCGCGACCTGCCAGAACCTTGCCAGGCGCGCCACTAGGCCGGCAGGCGCGGCACGGCAGACGCAGGGCGGCCCGCCAGAACCGCCGGCCCCTGGCGCAGGCGAAACACGCTGACCACCTGCAGCAGCTTCGCCGCCTCGCCCTCCAGCGATTGCGATGCGGCCGCCGCCTCTTCCACCAGGGCGGCGTTCTGCTGCGTCACTTCGTCCATCTGCAGCACCGCCTGGCTGACCTGGCCGATGCCCGTGCTTTGCTCGGCGCTGGCCGCCGTGATGTCGGCCACCATCTGGCTCACGCGCCCCACGGCCGCCACCACGTCCTGCATCGTGGCGCCGGCCTGCGCCACGAGGGCCGCGCCGGCGTCCACCTGCTGCGTGGAATTGGCGATCAGGGCGCGGATGTCGCGCGCCGCCGCCGCGCTGCGCTGCGCCAGGTTGCGCACTTCCGTCGCCACGACGGCAAAGCCGCGCCCCTGCTCGCCCGCGCGCGCCGCCTCGACGGCCGCGTTCAGGGCCAGGATATTCGTCTGGAAGGCCAGCATGTCGATCACGCCGATGATGTCGGCGATCTGCGCCGAGGACGCGCTGATGGCGTCCATGGTGTGAATGACCTGTCCCACGGCTTGCCCGCCGGCGCCGGCGATGTTCGCCGCCTCGACGGCCAGCACGCTGGCATGGCGCGCATTGTCCGCGTTCTGCTGCACCGTGGAACTGAGTTCTTCCATGGCCGACGCCGTCTGTTCCAGCGAGCTGGCCTGCTCCTCGGTGCGCGACGACAGGTCGATATTGCCGGCCGCGATCTGCGACGAGGCCGTGGCGATGGTATCGGTGCCGCCGCGCACCTGCTGCACGATGTCGAGCAGGTTGCCGTTCATGATGCACAGCGCGTCGAGCAGCTTGCCCGTTTCATCGCCGGCGTGGCGGCCGAAGGTCGACGTCAGGTCGCCGGCGGCCACGGTCTGCGCCACCGTCAGGGCATGGCGCAGCGGATTGACGATGCTGCGCGTGACCAGCCAGGCGGTGACGAGCGAAAAGAGCACGGCCAGCGCGCTCAGCGCCAGCATCATGTTGCGCGCCGTGATGTATTCGTGGCGCACCTGGGCGCCCGCCTGCTCCATCAGCTCATGCTGGTGCGCGATGAGGCTTTCCAGCGCCGCCATGTAGCGCAGCTGCTCGCCGCGCACGGTGCCGAGCAGCAAAGTCGTCGCTTCGTCGCGCGCGCCCTCTTCCAGCAGGGCCAGCACCTTGTCGCGCCCGGCGTTGAACGCGGCGCGCGCCTGCGTCACGGCCGCCATCTGCTGGCGGCCCTGCGGCGACAGCACCACCTTGTCCAACTGCGCCAGGCCCTGTTCCGTTTCGCCGCCCGCCCTGGCGATGGTGGCGCGTTCCTGCGCCAGCTGCCGCGGCTCCGTCATCAGGAGCAGGTTGCGCGAGGAGCGCGCGATGATGTTGACATTCTTGATGATGTCGTTGGCCAGCACGGTTTTCGGATATTTGTCGTCGATCACGTCGCGCATGCGCAGTTCCAGGCTGGACAGGCGCAGCATGCCCAGCATGGCGGTCGCCAGCAGCAGCAAGGTCAACAACGCAAAGGAGCAGCGCAGGCGCGTGCCGATTTTCATATTTGCCATCTTTATTCGCATCCTTCAGTGTGGTGCATCGGTCATCGCGCCGGGCTCGCATGCAAGGCTGACGGCAATGGCTGCCGCCTGCCAGGTATGGCTGGACGCAGCAGGCGGAGGGGTCAGCCGGGATGTGGCCGAGGCGGGAACAAGGGTGGTACGGCAGGCAGTGTGAGTTATCTCACAAGCAATGTCGCGTTAAGTTTTGCAAAGATTTGCTTAGATGGCAAAACAGCTATTTTTATAACGCTGTTTTTTTAGTAAGTAGTAACCGCAGTGCACAGGCAAAAACGGCCGCACAAGGCGGCCGTCCGTTAGCGCATGCTGGCGCCGTCAATCGATCAGAACACTTCCCACTCGTCGTTGCGCGGCGCGCTCTGGCGCTGGGACGACACCGCGTGCAAGGCCGGGCGGCCTGCGGCGGGGCGCGAAGCATGTCCCGGTACCGGACGCTTCGGCGCCACGCTGGCCACCGCGGCGCGTGGCGCGGCCGGCTTGGCGTTCGCGCGCGCGGCAGGCGCCTGGGCGCCATCGAGCTTGAAGACGCTGACCACGTCGGCCAGCTGGCCCGATTGCTCCTGCAGGGATTCGGCAGCGGCGGCCGCCTCTTCCACCAGGGCCGCGTTTTGCTGGGTCACCTGGTCCATCTGGCCGATGGCCTGGTTGATCTGGTCGATGCCCGAGCTTTGCTCCTGCGTGGCCAGGCTGATTTCCGCCATGATGTCCGTCACGCGCTGCACGCTGGAGACGATTTCGGCCATCGTGCTGCCCGCCTCGGCCACCAGCTTGCTGCCCGCGTCGACGGCCACCACGGAGTCGCCGATCAGGGTCTTGATTTCCTTCGCCGCCGCCGCCGAACGTTGCGCCAGATTACGCACTTCCGTCGCCACGACGGCGAAACCGCGTCCCTGCTCGCCCGCGCGCGCCGCTTCCACGGCCGCATTCAAGGCCAGGATATTCGTCTGGAAGGCGATGCCGTCGATGACGGAAATGATGTCGACGATCTTGCGCGACGAGTCGTTGATGGCGTCCATGGTCTCGACCACCTTGCCCACCACGGCGCCGCCCTTGACGGCCACGCCCGAGGCGCTCAGCGCCAACTGGTTCGCCTGCTGGGCATTGTCGGCATTCTGCCGCACGGTGGACGTCAGTTCTTCCATCGACGACGCCGTCTCTTCCAGCGAACTGGCTTGCTCTTCCGTGCGCGAGGACAGGTCCAGGTTGCCGCTGGCGATTTCCGACGAGGCCGTGGCGATGGTTTCCGTGCCGCTGCGCACCTGACCGACGATGCTGACCAGGCTGGAATTCATGTCTTTCAGCGCCTGCAGCAGCTGGCCCGTTTCTTCCGTCGTGTGCACTTCGATCTGGCTCGTCAGGTCGCCCGAGGCCACCGTTTGCGCCACTTTCACGGCCGAATTGATCGGCTGCGTGATGGCGCGCGTGATGTAGGCGGCGCAACCGATGCCCAGCGCGGAAGCCAGCAAGCCGAGGATGACCATCAGGCTTTCCGAGCGGATCACGGCCGCGCTGCCGTCCTTGACGCTGGCATCGGCCACGCCGTTATTGAGCTTGATGATCTCGTTGAGCGTGCCTTCGGCCTTGCCGAACAGCGCGCGCGAGTCCTGATACTGCTTGTAGAAAGTCACGAACAACTCTTTCTGCCGCGGCTCGTCGCGGTTGTCGGCCAGCTGGCGCAAGATGGCGCGCACCTTGTCGTCATCGCCCTTCCAGGCCGCCCACTCGCCCTGGAAGCGCTGCCACAGCGCGGCTTCCTCTGGCGTTTGCGGCAGCGGCTCGTACAGCTTGCGGCCCGCCTCGATATTGTTCCAGGCCTTGGTGCGCAGCTGCAGCGCTTCCGCGAACTTGTCCTGTGCCTGGTAATTGTTTTCATAGATGGCGGCCGTCAGGGTGGCGGCGGCGACGGCCGTCTGGCCTTCGCTGATCATCATCAGGCCCTGGATCGACGGCAGGCGCACCACGCCGATTTCATTGACGGCGCGGCCTACGGTGGCGATGCCCGTATAGCCGCTGATGCCCACCACCAGCAAGGCCGCCATCATCACGGCAACGAGCGTCGCCAACTTCCATTTGATCAGTAAATTCTTAAACATGGCGAGATCCTTTATAAAGTCACGAAGACTGCTGGCGAATGCGGGGCTGGCATGTTCGAGTAAAACAGCTGACACTTGTATAAAGGTGGCGGGGATGGGGCGTACGCTTCGTTACAATTGGCGAGATTTTATAATAGGAAGCATAGTGGAAAACGGGGGCGCTGGCTGTCAAATACTTGATACAAAACAAGATTTATTTCTTTACTGTGGCGTGTATTGCACAGCGGTCAAAAAAATTGACAGAGCGCCCCGCTTTGGTGCAAAAAATCGCGCTGCGCCACTATTGGCTACGCAGTTGATAGTCGTATAAGATGAGCAACAAGCAAACAACAGGCAGACCATGGCTTATCCTATCGAACACAAACTGGTGATCGGGGTCGCTTCCAGCGCCCTGTTCGACCTGGCCGAATCGCACCAGGTCTACCTCGACAACGGTCCCGAGGAATACCGCAAATACCAGGAAACGCATATCGACACGGTCTTGCCGCGCGGCGTGGCCTTTCCCTTCATCCGCCGCTTCCTGAACATCAACAAGCATTATCCGCGCCAGTCGCCCGTGGAAGTGGTGCTGTTTTCGCGCAATTCGCCGGAAACGGGCTTGCGCGTGATGCACAGCATCGCCCACTACGGCCTCGATATTTCGCGCGCCGCCTTCATGACGGGCAAGTCGCCCTACCCCTACCTGCCCGCCTTCAACGCCTCGCTCTTCCTCAGCGCGAATGAAGACGATGTGCGCAGCGCCCTGGCTTGCGACTATCCGGCCGGCCTGGTGCTGCCGTCGCGCACGGAAGACGACGAGAACGACGAGGAACTGCGCGTGGCCTTCGACTTCGACGGCGTGATCGCCGACGACGAAGCGGAAACCGTCTTCAAGCGCAACAACGACGTCGATGAATTCCACGCCCATGAAACCCTGAACGTGGGCACGCCGCACCGCCCGGGACCGCTGGCCGGCCTGTTCCAGAAGCTGGCCACCATGCAGCGCCTGGAGGAAAGAGCCCAGCGGCGCGATCCCGGCTATAAAAAGATCCTGCGCATCGCCATCATCACGGCGCGCAACGCGCCTTCGCACGAGCGGGTCGTGACGACCCTGAAAAGCTGGGGCGTGGCGGCCGACGAAACGTTTTTCCTCGGCGGCATGGACAAATCGCGCGTGCTGGCCGTGTTCAAGCCGCATATCTTCTTCGACGACCAGCTGAGCCACCTCAAATCGGCGGGCGGGACCATCCCCATGGTGCATGTTCCTTTCGGTATCGCGAATATGCGCGCGGGTGATGGTCTATAATCTCGCCTGTCAGCGCCGTCACTGGCGGCGCTGCGCGCACCACAGCTGTCCCATTCAACTGCCTCTGCCACTAGTGTCATCGCCTGCATGTCCTTAGACTTAACAAAAGCCCTCCCCAAGCCCGGCAACCGCTATGCGCTGCCCGCCCTGTATGGTTCATCCGACGCCTATGCCCTGGCGCTGGCCGCACTGGAATTGAAAGCGCGGGGCCAGATGCTGGCCGTGGTGGTGGCGCAGGCCAGCGACGGCCAGCGCCTGCTCGATGAAATCCCTTGGTTTGGCGGCAAGGACCTGCGCTGCCATTTGCTGCCGGACTGGGAAACGCTGCCCTACGACGCGTTTTCGCCGCACCAGGATCTGGTCTCCGAGCGCCTGGCCACCCTGCACGAAATCCAGACGCGCCAGTGCGACGTGCTGATCGTGCCGGCCACCACGGCGCTGGTGCGCCTGGCGCCGCCGTCCTTTTTGGCCGCCTACACCTTCTTCTTCAAGAAGGGCGAAAAACTCGACGAAGCACGATTGAAGTCGCAGCTGACCCTGGCCGGCTACAGCCACGTCTCGCAAGTGATGTCGCCCGGCGAATACTCGGTGCGCGGCGGCCTGCTCGACCTGTTCCCCATGGGGTCAGCCCTGCCCTATCGGCTCGACCTGTTCGGCGACACCATCGAAACCATCCGCACGTTCGATGCCGACACCCAGCGCTCGCTGTATCCCGTGCATGAAGTGCGGCTGTTGCCGGGCCGCGAATTCCCCATGGATGAAGCGGCCCGCACCACCTTCCGCAACCGCTGGCGCGAGCAGTTCGAAGGCGATCCATCGCGCTCCGTCGTCTACAAGGACATCAGCAGCGGCATCGCCTCGGCCGGCATCGAATATTATCTGCCCCTGTTTTTTGAACAAACGGCCACCTTGTTCGACTATCTGCCGCCCGACGCCTCGCTGGCCCTGGTGGGCGAGATCGATGCGGCCATCGGCCGCTTCTGGACCGATACCCAGTCGCGCTACCGCTTTTTAAAAGCGGACCGCGAGCGGCCGATTTTGCCGCCCGAGTCGCTGTTCCTGTCCGATGAACAGTTCTTCGCCCTGGCCAAGCCGTATCCGCGCCTGGCGATCGCGAAGTCGAACGATGCGCTGGCGTCCGAACTGTCGGCGCCCGTGCCGAACATCGCCGTCAACCGCCGCGCCGACGATCCGCTGGCCAACCTGCGCAGCTACCTGCTGCAGGCGGGCCGCCGCGTGATGATCTGCGCCGAATCGAACGGCCGCCGCGAAACCTTGCAGCAGTACTTCAGCGAATACGATCTGCACCTGACGCCGGTGGAGGGCAGCGACGGCTTCCTGCAGTCCGACGCCAGGCTGATGCTGGGCGTGGCGCCGCTGCATGCGGGTTTTGAATTGTTCACGCCCGAGGGCAACCTGGCCTTCATCACCGAGACGGAGCTGTACGCCGGTTCCGGCCGCCGGGTCGGCAGCAAGAGGCAGGAAGGCGTGACGCAGGTCGAATCGATGGTGCGCGACCTGTCGGAGCTGAAGATCGGCGACCCCGTCGTGCACATCAACCACGGCATCGGGCGCTACATGGGCCTGACCAGCATGGACCTGGGCGAAGGCGAAACGGAGTTCCTGCACCTCGAATACGCGAAAGACACGAAACTGTACGTGCCCGTGTCGCAGCTGCACGTCATTTCCCGCTATTCGGGCGCGTCGCCGGAAGACGCGCCGCTGCATTCGCTCGGCTCGGGCCAGTGGGAAAAAGCGAAAAAGCGCGCGGCCGAACAGGTGCGCGACACGGCCGCCGAGCTGCTCAACCTGTATGCACGCCGCGCGCTGCGCCAGGGCCACTCGTTCGAATTCTCGTCGCACGACTACCAGCGCTTCGCCGACAGCTTCGGCTTCGATGAAACGCCGGACCAGGCCGAGGCCATCCATAACGTCATCAAGGACATGACTTCCGGCAAACCGATGGATCGCCTGGTCTGCGGCGACGTCGGCTTCGGCAAGACGGAAGTGGCGCTGCGCGCAGCCTTCATCGCCGTCATGGGTGGCAAGCAGGTGGCCATCCTGGCGCCCACCACCCTGCTGGCGGAGCAGCATGCGCAAACCTTCGCCGACCGCTTCGCCGACTGGCCCGTACGCATCGCGGAATTGTCGCGCTTCCGCAGCGGCAAGGAGATCACGCAAGCGTTCAAGGGCATGGCCGACGGCACCATCGACATCGTCATCGGCACGCATAAACTGCTGTCCGACGACGTGAAGTTTACGCGCCTGGGCCTCGTCATCATCGACGAGGAACACAGGTTCGGCGTGCGCCAGAAGGAAGCCTTGAAAGCCCTGCGCGCGGAAGTGGACGTGCTGACCCTGACGGCCACGCCGATCCCGCGCACCCTGGGCATGGCCCTGGAAGGCTTGCGCGACTTTTCCATCATCGCCACGGCGCCGCAAAAGCGCCTGGCCATCAAGACGTTCGTGCGCAGCGAAGGCGAAGCCATCATCCGCGAAGCGTGCTTGCGCGAACTCAAACGGGGTGGCCAGATCTACTTCCTGCACAACGAGGTGGAAACCATCCAGAACCGCCTGGCCATGCTGACGGAACTGCTGCCCGAGGCGCGCATCGCCGTCGCGCACGGCCAGATGCACGAGCGCGACCTGGAAAAGGTCATGCGCGACTTCGTCGCCCAGCGCTTTAATATTTTGCTGTGCACGACCATCATTGAAACGGGCATCGACGTGCCGACGGCGAACACCATCATCATGCACCGCGCCGACAAGTTCGGCCTGGCGCAGCTGCACCAGCTGCGCGGCCGGGTCGGACGCTCGCATCACCAGGCCTACGCCTACCTGCTGGTGCACGACGTGCAAGGTCTCACGAAACTCGCGCAGCGCCGCCTGGACGCCATCCAGCAGATGGAAGAACTGGGCAGCGGCTTTTACCTGGCCATGCACGACCTGGAAATCCGCGGCGCCGGCGAGGTGCTGGGCGAGAGCCAGTCGGGAGAGATGACGGAAATCGGCTTCCAGCTGTATTCGGACATGCTCAACGAAGCCGTGCGCTCGCTGAAAGCCGGCAAGGAGCCGGACCTGGCCGCGCCGCTGGCCTCGACCACCGAGATCAACCTGCACGTGCCGGCCCTGCTGCCGGCCGACTTCTGCGGCGACGTGCACGAGCGCCTGTCGATCTACAAGCGCCTGGCCAACTGCGCCACGCAAGAGAAGATCGACGATATCCAGGAAGAGCTGATCGACCGTTTCGGCAAGCTGCCCGACGCCGTCAAGGCCCTGGTCGAAACGCACCGGCTGCGCATCGCGGCGAAAACCGTGGGCATCGTCAAGATCGACGTGCATGGCGAGGCGGCTACCCTGCAATTCATGGCCAAGCCGCCCATCGACCCGATGCGCATCATCGACCTGATCCAGAAAAACCGCCATATCAAGCTGCATGGCCAGGACAAGCTGAAAATCACGGCCGCCATGCCGGACCTGGCCGCGCGCGTGACACAGATCAAGACCACCATCAAGCAATTGACGGTGTAGACCATTTCGATACTTAATGCAGGACTGCCCCATGACCACTACCAAGAGCATCACCATGAATCTGATCCTGCAGGGCCTGGACGGCGATAGCGCACGCCTCGAACGCATCGCCGCGCTGGCCGCGCCGACCTCCATCACGCGCCTGGGCCCGAACGCCGTGCGCTGCGAGCAGATCGCCTATTCGCCTGCGCTGCGCCCCACCATCGAAGTGGCGGCCCAGGCGGCGCAGCTGGACGCCACCTACATGATGGGCCAGCGCGAACTGGCCGAATTCAAGCTCGTGGCGATGGACATGGATTCGACCCTGATCACCATCGAGTGCATCGATGAAATCGCCGACATGCAGGGCCTGAAACCGCAAGTGGCAGCCATCACGGAAGCGGCCATGCGCGGCGAACTCGATTTTAGCGCCAGCCTGAAACAGCGCGTGGCCCTGCTCGAAGGCCTCGATGCGTCGGCCCTGCAGCGCGTCTACGACGAGCGTTTGAAACTGTCGCCGGGCGCGGAAACCATGCTGGCGGCCGTGCAAAAAGCCGGCCTGAAAACCCTGCTGGTATCGGGCGGCTTTACCTTCTTTACCGAGCGCCTGAAGGAACGCCTGGGCCTCGACTACACGCATGCGAACGCACTGGAAATCGTCGACGGCAAGCTGACGGGCAAAGTCGTCGGTGGCATCGTCGACGCCGAGGAAAAGCAGCGCACCGTGGAGCGCGTGTGCAAGGAGATGGGCATTTCCCCATCCGAAGCCATCGTCATGGGCGACGGCGCCAACGACTTGAAAATGATGGGCATCGCCGGCCTGTCCGTGGCCTTCCGCGCCAAGCCCGTGGTGCGCTCGCAGGCCGACGTGGCGCTGAACTTCGTGGGACTCGATGGCTTGCTCAATGTATTGACCTGAGTTGATGCTCTCTGGCGGACGGTGCGCGCAGGGATGGACATTTTTGCTATATTGCAAACTTATGATCATTCCGCCAACCCACCGTGAAAGTACACCGCATGCCGCCACCGCTGCCAGAAGAGATTCAACGCCACCTGGATGTGTTTGTCGCCGCCGCGCAAAGCGCCTTTGGTGACGACCTTGCCGCCGCCGTGCTGTTTGGCTCGGCCGCCGATGGCCAGGTGCGCGCCACCTCCGACGTCAACCTGCTGTTGCTGCTCAAGCGCTTTACGCCGCAGGCGGCCGATGCGCTGCGCGGGTCACTGCGCCTGGCGCATGCCGCCATCGATCTGCAGGTGATGTTCCTGCTCGAGAGCGAATTGACGCAGGCCGCCGACGCCTTCGCCGTCAAGTTCGCCGACATCATCGCGCGCCACAGGGTGCTGCATGGCGTCGACCCGTTCGCCAGTCTGCACACCAGCCGCGACGCCGTGCTGCGCCGGCTGCGGCAAGTGCTGCTGAACCAGCAGGTGCGCATGCGCGAGCGCTATATGCTATTGAGCCTGAATGAAGAACAGCTGGCAGGCGCCATCGCCGACGCGGCCGGCCCCCTGCGCGCGGCCGCAGCCTCGCTGGCGCAGCTGGAGGGCAAGCCTGCGCTGTCCGGCAAGCAGGCGCTCGAAGCGTTTGTCGACCAGCTGGGCGAGCCGGCCCTGCACGCCGCCTTGCAAGCCATGTCGGCGGCGCGCGAAACGGCGCGCCTGGCGCCGGGGCAGGCCCTGCCCACCTTTACGGGCTTGATGACGATTACCGGACACTTGCGCGAGCACGCGGAGCAGATGCGGTGAACGGCCTCAATCCCTTTGACTGGAGCGGGCCATGGTTCCTGCTGGCCTATCTGATCTTCGGCGTGCTCGTGTACTACCTCGCGCGCGAGCTGCTCATACGCATGGAATTGCGCAATCCGCACGCCCAGCTGTCGCTGGCCGATGATCCCTACCGCATCGCCTACCTGCGCGGCGGCGCGCTTGAAGCCGTGAAAATCGCCACCATCGTGCTGGTCGACCGCGGTTTGCTGCGCGCCGATGGCCCGCTGCTGGAGACGGCCAGCGCCGACAGCCTGCGCTTTGCCCGCCATGACATCGAACGCGACGTGCTGCGGCTGTACCTGGGCCGCCAGGGTCACAGCAAGGAACTGGCCGTGCAGGCCGAGATGCTGCCGTCATGCCGTGCCTACCAGGAGACCTTGACGCAGCAGGAATTGCTGGTCGGCCCGCCGCTGCTGCGCCGCCGCGAACGCATCACCTGGGCTGCGCACTGGCTGCTGCTGACGGTGGCCGCCGTCAAGGCCGTCATCGCCATCAGCCGCCAGCATTACAACCTGCTGTTCCTGGCGGTCCTGCTGGTGATTTTTCTCCTGATGCTGCGCGGCTTGCGCACCCAGGCGACCAGCTGGAGCGCGCAGCGGCTGCTGACCGACCTGCGCATGCTGTTTGGCCGCCTGAACATGCGCTCGTCGCGCCTGAACGCAGGCAGCAGCAGTGCCGACATGGCCCTGCTGGCGGCCATCTTCGGCCTCGGCGCCCTGCCCTTGTCCGTGTATGCCTACGTCGCCGAGCTGTACCCGGTGCCCCGGCCGCAGCAGGGCGGCAGCTCGACGTCGAGCGACTCGGGCGATTCCTCATCGGGCGGAGACGGCGGCGGCTCGTCGTGCGGCAGCGGCTGCGGTGGATGCGGCGGTGGCTGTGGCAGCTAGCCAGGGCGCCACGCGCGACCGCGTCGGCCTGGGCTGGCGTGGCGAACTGGCTGCCGGCATCGTGTCCAACCTGGCGCGGATCGACGTGCTGGAAGTGATCGCTGACGATTATTACCGCGCCTCGCGTACCGGCATCGCGGCCCTGTGCAGCCTGGCGCGCCAGGTGCCGGTCAGCCTGCATGGCGTGGGCATGGGGCTGGCCTCGACGATTCCCGCCGACCCGCGCCGCCTGCATGCGATGGCGCGCCTGATGAAAGAAGTGCAGGCCGAATCGTGGTCCGAGCACCTGAGTTTCGTGCGCGCCGGCGGCGTGGAAATCGGCCACCTGGCGGCGCCGCCGCGCACGCCACGCAGCGCCGCCGGGGCGATCGCCAATATCGCACTGGCCACGCGCATCGTCGGCTGCGCGCCGCTGATGGAAAACATCGCCACCCTGCTCCAGCCGCCCGCCAGCACCCTGGACGAAGCCGAGTGGGTGGCGCAAATTATCCACGGCGCGCAAGTGCCGCTGCTGCTCGACCTGCACAACCTGTATGCGAATGCCGTCAATGCCGGCGAATCGCCGCAGGAACTGCTGCTGCGCCTGCCGCTGGACAGGGTCGGCGCCGTGCACCTGAGCGGCGGCCACTGGATAGACGCGCCGGGCGGCGGCCAGCGCCTGCTGGACGACCACCTGCACGACGTGCCACCCGAAGTCTTCGCTTTATTGACGGTGCTGGCGCGCCAGGCGCCGCAACCGTTGACGGTGATCGTCGAACGCGACGGCAATTACCCGTCGTTCGAGCATGTGCTGGGCCAGCTGGAGCTGGCGCGCGCGGCCTTGCGCGCAGGGCGAAACACATGAGTTCCCCCGCACTGGAAACCTACCTGGCAAAGTTGTACACGGACGACGCCCTGCGTGCCGCCTTCCTGCTCGATCCCCGTGCGCACGCTTTGCTGCAAGGCTTGTCGCCAGAGGAAGCGGAGGCGATGGCGGCGATGGACCGCGTCGGCCTGCAGATGGCGGCGGCCAGTTATCGCGCCAAGCGGTCCGCGCACGGCAGCAAGGCCAGGCCGGCGCAACGCTGGTGGCGCCGGCTGCTGGCTGCCTGGCGCTGAGCGCCCTCTAGAGCTGCCACATACGCAGCGGCAACAGTCCCCACCAGGCCAGCACCAGCAGCAGCTGCAAGGCCGCCAGCAAGGCGACCCAATCCCATTTCGCCCACGAACCCGCCTCGGCCGCTGTGCCGCGGCTGCGCCAGCAGCGGGCCAGGCCGAACGCCGTCGCCAGCGGCAGCGCGCCCGTCGCCAGCGCCAGCAGCACGCTGGCGATGGTGACGTCGCCCAGGCGCAGATAGGACTGAAAATAGTAGAACGGCAGCGGCAGGAGCAGCGCCAGCATAGCCAACAGAGGCGCGAACAGATGGTCGCCCCGCTCCAGGCTGCGCAGCGCGGCGCGCCACACGCCCACCACCAGCACGTACAGCAAGCCAGCAACGCCCAGCGCCAGGCTGCCCCACAGCACCAGCATGCGCAACATCGACGCGCGCTCGTAGCTGCGCAAGCCGTCGCTGAGCACATGCTTGCCATCCTCCTGCATCAACACGTGCGACGGCGTGCTGCGGTCGCTGGCGCGGAACAGCAGGCCGCCCACCGGTTCCAGTTCCTTTGGCTCGCCCTGGAACGGGATCAGGAACAGCGATTCGCCATCCCATTTCAGGCGCGTAAAACCGAAGACGGCGTCGACCCAGGCCATGCTGGCCATGGGGCTGGGTGACGGCACATACACGCCCTGCCAGTTTTCCACCGTGGGCGCGGGCGTGCCGCGCGGGGCCGGCGCGCGCAGCGGCAGTTCCAGGTCGCGCAGCAGCAGGCGGTTGAAGCGTTCATAGTCGGCTTGCTCGGCATCCGTATTGAAGGCGACGAAAAACGCGCTGTCCTGCTCCGGATAGAGGCACAGCATGGCGCGGAAACCCACGGCCGTGCCAGGATGGCAGGCACCCACCACGTTGTGGCGGTCGCGCACGGCCAGCGCCAGGCCGTGGCCCGTGGCCAGGCCCGCCTGCGCCGCATCCGTGTCGGCCGGTTCGGACAAGGCGCCCATCAGCGCCAGGTCGATGAAGCGCTTGCCCTGCAGCTTGCCGTCGCCCATCAGGAATTGCGCCAGCTTGGCCATGTCGGCCGCCGTGGTGGTAAATTGCGCGGCCGGACGCAGGTATTGCGGCACGGCCGACTGCGCCACGCCATGCTCGAAGTGGCCCATGGCCAGGCGCGGGTCCGCATGCGCTCCCGCCTGAGTGCTCATTTGCGTACTCATTTGCGTAACGTAGGCAAACGTGCTGTCCGCCATGCCCAGCGGCAGCAGCAGCTGCGCATCGAGGTAGCGTTCATACGGCTGGCCCGTGACCTTCTCGATCACCATACCCAGCAAACCATAGCCCATGTTCGAATACGCATAGCGGCTGCCGGGACGGGCGCGCACGCGCAGCAGATTGCGGTCGCCGTCAAAGGCGGCGGCCAGCGGTGCATCCGGCGCCGGGTTCAGGCTGAACGCCTGCCAGAAGCGCACGTTGTCCAGGCCGGACGTATGCGCCAGCAGGTGGCGGATGCGCACGGGGTCGCTGGCTTGCCACGGGTTTTTCAGCGCCAGTTCCGGCAGCACTTGCTGCAAGGGCGTGTCGAGCGTGAGCCGGTCTTCGCTGACCAGGCGCAAGACGCCCAGCGCCAGCGCCACCTTGCCCACGGAGCCCACTTGTACGCGCGTGTCCGCCTGCATGGGCATGTGCTTGGCGGCATCGCGCAGGCCGGACGCACCGACTTTGACTGTTCCGTCAGGCAAGACTTCACTCCAGACGGCGCCCGTCAGGCCCTCGTCCTTCAAGCCGGCGGCAAACTCCGCGTCCAGGGGAGCGGCGGCGGTGTGGGCTGCGGTGGCGCACAGCAGCAAGGCCGGCAAAGCCTGGCGCAGCCATGACCTGGCGCGCGCGGCCAGGGTGCGATAGCGATCTCGTTTCAACAATGTATTCTGCCTTTTTGCATGGACTGCGCTCCTGCCCCGCTTTGCTTGTTACAATTAAAAATTGAGCAACGACGGGAGCTTTCATGTCACAAGATATTATTTTGGATACCCAACTCCAGCAGACCAAAAACCTGGCCTGGTGGTTGTACCTGATACATGGCGCCAGCTTTGTGTTTTCGCTGGGCGCGTTTTCCTTCATTCCGCTCATCATCAATTATGTGAAGCGGGGCGAGGCGGCCGGGACCTTCGTGTACAGCCATCACAGCTGGATGATCCGTTCCTTCTGGTGGTATCTGGCCTGGATCGTTCTCGGCGCCGTGCTGTGGGTCACCATCATCGGCATTCCGCTGGCCTTCCTCGTGTGGGGCGTGGCCTGGCTGTGGAAGGCGTACCGCCTGCTGCGCGGCTTCATCGACCTGAACAACAACAGCCCCGTCCCCATGTAACGGCTGTGCGGGCAAGCCACCGTGCTTGCCCGCACACCGCTACATCGCCGCGAACGCCCGTTCGATATCGGCGATCAAATCCTGCGGTGCTTCCAGCCCCACGTTCAGGCGCACGAGCTGGCCCGGCAACTGCCAGCCCTTGCGCATGGCGGCGATTCGGTACGGCATCACCAGGCTGTTCGCGCCACCCCAGCTGTAGCCAATCTTGAACAATTGCAAGGCATCGACGAAGCGGTCCGTCTGCACCTCTGTATAGCGGGCATCGAACAGCACGGAAAACAGGCCGCCCGCGCCCGTGAAATCGCGCTGCCAGATGGCGTGGCCGGGGCAATCGTCGAAAGCCGGATGCAGCACCGTGGCAATCTCGCTTCTCCCCTTGAGCCAGGCGGCCACCGTGCGCGCGCCCGCATCGTGCGCGTCAAAGCGCAGCTTCATGGTCGGCAAGCCACGCAGCACCAGATAGGCGTCGTCCGCCCCCACGCCCATGCCCAGACGCATGTGCGCCAGCGCCAGGCGCTCGTGCAGCGCCCGCTCGCGCGTGATCAGTGCGCCCATCAGCACGTCGGAGCCGCCCGACTGGTATTTCGTCAGCGCCTGCATGATGATGTCCACGCCCAGGTCAAAGCCGCGCAAGGCCAGGCCGGCCGACCAGGTGTTATCCAACGCCACCAGCACGCCGCGCGCATGGGCGGCCGTGCAGATGGCGGGCAAATCCGGCACTTCCATCGTCACGGAACCCGGTGCTTCCGTCCAGATCAGTTTGGTGTTGGGCTGGATCAGGGCGGCGATGCCGGCGCCGATGAGCGGATCGTAATAGCGGGCCGTGATGCCGAAATCCTGCGCCAGCCAGCGTCCCAGTTCGCGGTTCGGGTTGTAGATATTTTCCGGTAATAAAACGTCATCGCCCGTTTTCAGCAGGGCAAAATCCGCCATGGCGATGGCCGCCAGGCCAGACGGCGCCAGCAGGCAGTACTTGCCCCCCTTCGATCTCGGCCAGCCGCGCTTCCAGGGTGAAGGTGGTGGGCGTGCCGTGCAAGCCGTAGGTGTAGGCGTTCTTCTCTTTCCAGTCGCCCGAGCGCATGGCCGCCACATCCTTGAACAGCACGGTCGATGCGTGATGAATGGCGTTGGGAAACGCGGCAAAGCCTTGCGGCGCCTGGTAATCGCTGTGGATCAGCGCGGTTTGCGGAGATTTGGTCTGGGTCATGGCGTCGGGAAATAAAAAAAAGGCGGATCAGCAATTGCTGATCCGCCTTGATTGTAAGGGCTTTACGCCCTGTACGCCGTACACATGACAGAGTGTTACACCTGCATAAAAAACGTTCAGGCCAAGGCGCGCTGCCGAAGACAGTACCTTACTGTACGGCAAGGCAGCGCAACGCCGGCATGGACGTTTTTTACTCGGCGGCGCCCCACAAGTCATGCGCATCCGCCGACGTGATGGTCACGTCAACGAATTGCCCCACCGCCAGCTTGCGGTGCGGCTCGAATGGCGGCTTCACATACACGACGCCATCGATTTCCGGCGCGTCGGCGGACGAGCGGCCCACGCCGCCGGAGCGGGTGACTTCATCGATCAGCACGCGCACAGTCTTGCCGACCTTGGCTTGCAGGCGTTTCTTGGAAATTTCTTCCTGCAGCAACATGACGCGGCCGCGGCGCTCTTCGCGCAGCTCTTCCGGCACGGGATTGGCGATTTCGTTGGCCGTCGCGCCTTCGACAGGCGAATAGGCGAAGCAGCCCAGACGGTCGATCTGCGCTTCCTTGAGGAAGTCGAGCAAATACTCGAATTCCGCTTCCGTTTCGCCAGGGAAACCGGCGATGAAGGTCGAGCGGATGGTCAGGTCCGGGTTGATGGCGCGCCAGGCCTGGATGCGGTCGAGGTTTTTCTCGCCGCTGGCCGGACGCTTCATGCGTTTCAGTACATCCGGGTGCGCGTGCTGCATCGGAATGTCGAGGTAAGGCAGGATGTGGCCGCCGCTCATCATCGGGATGATCTGGTCCACGTGCGGGTACGGATACACATAGTGCAAGCGCACCCAGGCGCCGTAGGTTTTGGCCAGCTCGCCCAGCGCTTCCGTCAGCTGGGTCATGTGCGTCTTCACGGGACGGCCATTCCAGAAGCCGGAGCGGAATTTCACGTCCACGCCATACGCGGAGGTATCTTGCGAAATGACCAGCAATTCCTTGACGCCAGCCTTGAACAGGTTTTCCGCTTCGATCATCAGCTCGCCGATCGGACGCGAGACGAGGTCGCCGCGCATCGACGGGATGATGCAGAAACTGCAACGGTGGTTGCAGCCTTCGGAAATTTTCAGGTAAGCATAGTGCTTCGGCGTCAGCTTGACGCCTTGCGGCGGCACCAGGTCGAGGAATGGCGCATGCGGTTTCGGCAAGTGAAAGTGAACGGAATCCATCACTTCGGCCAGCGCGTGCGGGCCCGTGACGGACAGCACTTTCGGGTGCACCTTCATGATGATGTCGTCGCCGGCAGCATCTTTCTTGGCGCCCAGGCAACCAGTGACGATGACTTTACCGTTTTCAGCCAGCGCTTCGCCGATGGCGTCGAGCGACTCTTGCACGGCAGCATCGATAAAACCGCAGGTATTGACGATCACCAGATCGGCGCCAGCGTAGGATTTCGCCGTTTCGTAGCCTTCGGCGCGCAGTTGGGTCAGGATTTGTTCGGAGTCGACCAGCGCTTTCGGGCAGCCGAGCGAGACAAAGCCCACTTTCGGCGCCGCACCTGGCATGGCCAGCATGGCCTCGGGCTGGGCGGAAGGAACGGGAATACGGTGAATTTCAGACATAGTTGGCAGCTAGTAAAATGGTGAGGCGAATCGGCTATTGTACCCCGAGCCGCCCTTAGCTGACAGAACTATGCTGTTTTGATGACGCCGATACAACTCCCGGGCGATCAAAGCGCCCGGTGAGCGTGTGGCATGGACTACTTTTTGTCCGTTGGCGGCACCGGCGGAACAAACGGGAACGTGCCGAACAGATTCTTGCTCTGGCTCTGCATCTGCTCCTGCATCTGCACGAACAGGCTCTTGCTCTGGTCGATGTAGTTGTTCATCATGCCTTGCATCATCGGGCCCTGGACATTCATGAACTGGGTCCACATTTCCGGACTGAATGGCTTGCCTTCGAAACTGCCGGCCGACGTGCCCGTGAATTTGTGCTGGATATCGGTGAACGCTTGCACGTTCTTTTCCAGGTAGGATCCCATCATGCCCTGCATGGCGTGGCCATAGTAGCGGATGATCTGCGACAACACGCTGCTCGAGAACATCGGCGCGCCATTCGCTTCCTCTTCCAAAATGATTTGCAGCAAGATGCTGCGCGTCAAATCTTCATTGGATTTGGCATCGACGACGGTAAACACCTCATTGTCCAACACCAGCTGCTTGACGTCCGTCAAGGTGATGTAGGAACTGGTTTGCGTGTCATACAGACGGCGGTTGGGATATTTTTTAATCAGGCGGTCTATACTTTTTTTTGCACTACTCATCACAAGTTCCACTTATTGCGCCGCAGCGCATACTGAGTTAATCCGAAAAAAAAGCGAACGTGGGTCCGCTTTCGCACCTGCCTACTTTTTCCATTATAGAGTGGAAAATGGCTCCATTGCACATCAGGGTAGTAGATTCCCATATTTATTGCAACGCAACTAAGAGTAGATTCCTGACAAGACCGGAGATTACGCCGGTCTTGCCTGGCGAGAAGCTTTTGTAAACTAGTCCGCCCTGACTTTAACATACCGCCCCGGCGCCGGCTCGATTGCCGCGTGGCGCTTGTTGCCCGGCTTGGCTGGCGCCTTCACCTGCGCGCCGCCGTGTTCGGCCAGGAAGGCCGCCCATTCGGGCCACCAGCTGCCCACGTGCTCGGTCGCGCCTTCCATCCATTGCTCGGCAGTCAAGGGCTTGGCTTTCGCCGTGCGGGCGGTTTTAGCTGCATCATTGCTCCAGTAACTGCGCTTTTTCTTCGAGGCAGGATTGATCACGCCGGCGATATGGCCCGAAGCGCCGAGGATGAAGCGGTTGGCTTTCGGTTTTTTCGGGTTCAGCAAGGCCGTGCTGGCGTAGGCCGCGCCCCAGGGCACGATATGGTCTTCGCGCGAACCGTAGATGAAAGCGGGCGCGTCGATACTGCTCAGGTCGACCTTTTCGCCGGCCACCGTCAGCTTGCCCGGCACTTTCAGGCTGTTTTCCAGGTAAGTGTTGCGCAGATACCAGCAGAACATGGGACCCGGCAAGCCCGTGCCGTCACCGTTCCAGTACAGCAAGTCGAACGCGGGCGGCTCCTTGCCTTTCAGGTAATTCGATTGCACATAGTTCCACACGAGGTCGTTCGGCCGCAGGCTCGAGAAAGTGCTGCCAAGGTCGCGGCCCGACATCAGGCCGCCCTTGGCCAGGGACTGCTCGCGCAGCGCCACTTGCGGCTCGTCGATGAAGACGTCGAGCGCGCCCGTGTCGCAGAAATCGAGGAAGGTGGTCAGCAAGGTCAGGCTGGCGGCCGGATTCTCGCCGCGCGCCTTGAGCACAGCCAGCGCCGTCGAGACGATGGTGCCGCCCACGCAAAAGCCGAACATATTCAGTTTGTCCTGGCCGGAAATGTCCTGCGTGACCTGGATGGCTTCGATCACGCCTTGCTCGACGTAATCGTCCCACGTCAGGTGCTGCATGCTCAGGTCCGGATTGCGCCAGGACATCAGAAACACGGTATTACCCTGCTCCACCGCATAGCGCACGAGCGAATTTTCCGGCTGCAAGTCAAGGATATAGAATTTATTGATGCATGGCGGCACCATCAGCAGCGGCCGCTGATGTACCGTGGGGGTGCTTGGCGTGTACTGGATCAGCTGGAACAGCGCGTTCTCGAACACCACCGTGCCCGGCGTGGTGGCCACGTTGCGCCCCACTTCGAAGGCCGACTCGTCGGACTGCGAGATGCGGCCCTTCTGCATGTCGGCCAGCATATTGCTCAAGCCCTTGGCCAGGCTCTCGCCCTTGGTCTCGATCAGGGTTTGCTGGGCGTCGGGATTGGTCGCAAGAAAATTGGCGGGCGACATGGCGTCGACGATTTGCTGCACGGCAAACGCAATCTTTTGCTTCTGGTGCGGCGTCGCTTCCACGGCATCGGCCATGGCGCTGAGAAACTCCGCATTCAGCAGGTAAGCTGCCGCATTGAAGGCCGACAGGGGGCTGGCGTGCCAGGCGGGCGCGGCGAAGCGGCGGTCTTTCAGCTCCGGCGCCTTGCCGGCCATAAAGTCGGCCCACAAGCCCGTCAGTTTGGCCACGTAGGCATTTTTCAGTTGCTCGATCACTTCCGGCTTGATGCCGGCACCCGCATCCTGCAAAATGCCGGCAATCGGATTGCCCTGGGGCTGCGGTACCATGTTGAACCACGTCTTCCACTGCTCAGGATTGCTGATCTGCGCCATCCATTCTTTGGTCATTGCTTGAGGATCGGGCATGTTCATAGATGTATGTAAGTCCATTCAAGATTGAGGGACGCCGAACAAAACCTACTGCGCGTCGGTATAGGCGGCCTGCGATGCTCACCGTACTAGAGTACGGTTGCGCTTCTTAGCCACCTCTCCCTTCCGCTCGCTACGGTTTTGTTCGGCGCCGAAACGTAGTCGAAAAATAAATACTTTAGGATCACCTGCATGCAAACTTTTACTGACTGCCAATACCGATGATGCTCATGACCGCTGTTGCCTGGATCTATGTCGTCGGCCTCATGGCGCTGACGGAACCGTCCATCGTCGCCGGGGTGATGACCTTCGTGCTGTACTGCGTCATCCCCCTGTCCATCCTATTCTATCTGACGGGCTCGCGGAGACGCAAACGCAAGGCCGAGCTAAAAGCCCGCGCACTTGCCTCAGCAGACGATAAAACAAAAACGGCAGACACATAAGTGTCTGCCGTGCAGATTATTTGCGCCAGATCAAACTGGCCTGTCTTCCCGTGACGCCATCGCGCCGGTACGAGTAAAACTGCGCCGCATCGCTCACGGTGCAATATTCCCCACCCGCCACTTGCGCCACGCCATCGCGCAGCAGCATGGTGCGCGCCAGCGCATACATGTCGGCCAGGTACTTGCCCGGCTTGCCAGCGATGGCGGCGAAAGAAGCGCTCAACACTTGCCGTTCCGCCTCATCGCGCGCGCCGTCGCGGAACGCTTGCAGCACGTCTTGCCCCACTTCGAATTGCTGCGGACCAATGGCCGGCCCCAGCCACGCGAGGATATCCGTCGCACCTTGCGACCGCATGCTGGCCACCGTGCGCTGCAAGACGCCATTGGCCAGGCCGCGCCAGCCCGCGTGGGCCGCACCGACGACGAGGCCATCCGTCGAGCAGAACAGCACAGGCAGGCAATCGGCCGTCATCACCACGCACACGGCGCCAGGCAAGGCGGCAATACTGGCGTCGGCGTCCGGCACATGGCCGTCCAGCTTGCCAGCATCGGCCACGGCCACGCCATGCACCTGCGACAGCCAGGCCGGCTCGGCAGGCAAGATAGCCGCCAGCCGCGCGCGGTTGGCGGCCACGTGTGCGGGCTCGTCGCCCACGTGCGTGCCCAGATTCAAGCCACCGCCGCCCTGCCCGTCACCATATGGTTCCTGGCTGACGCCGCCCGCGCGCACGGTCGCCAGCGCGCCCACGTTCGCGGGCAAGCCGGGCCAATCGGGTACTAGGCAAGGCAACGGCGACGTCATCAGACCTGTTCCGGCTCGGGAATACCGGCCGTGGCGATCAGTTGCGCGAAATCATCTGCCAGCGGCACGATCCACTCGCACGCTTCCAGGGTACCTGGATGCACGAGGCCCAGGCGGCGCGCCTGCAGCGCCTGGCGCGAGAACACGGACACCAGATGCTGCTTGCCGTACACGTAGTCGCCGACCAGCGCGAAGCCCAGATGCTGCATGTGGACGCGGATCTGGTGCGTGCGGCCTGTTTCCAGACGGCATTGCATCAGGCTCACGGGACGACGGTCGAGTTCGCCGCTGCCGATCAATTCATAGTGCGTGATGGCAGGCTTGGCCGTAAAGTTTTCCGAGACGGCCATCTTGACCCGGTCACGCGGGTGGCGCGCGATGGACGCGTCGATGGTGCCCGCCATTTTCGGCGTGCCCCACACGAGCGCGAAATACTCGCGCTTGACGGTGCGCGCCTGCAACTGGCGCACCAGGTCCGTTTGCGAAGCGAGGGTCTTGCCGACCACCATCAGGCCGCTCGTATCCTTGTCCAGGCGGTGCACGATGCCGGCGCGCGGCACGCCGGCCAGTTGCGGGCAGTGGTGCAGCAAGCCGTTGAGCAGGGTGCCAGACCAGTTGCCGGGGCCCGGATGCACGACCAGTCCGGCCGGTTTGTTGATGACGATGATATGCTCATCTTCGTGCACGATGTTCAATTCCATCGCTTCCGGCTTAAAAGCCTCGTCTTCCGGCGCGCTTTGCGGCAGAATGACGATCTTCTCGTCGCCATAGGCGGTCATGTTGCGTTTGGCAACTTTTCCATCGACGGTCACGAAACCGGCTTCCAGCCACAATTGCAAGCGGCTGCGCGAGTATTGCGGCACCAGCTGGGCGATGACTTTATCGAGGCGGTGGCCGCAGGCGTCCGGCGTCAGTTCCAATGTAATCGGGGCCATTTCCTCGAAGACGTCGTCGGCGGCAAAATCGCCGTCAAACGCCTCTTCGGCAGCATGGTCAGAAAGGGAGTCAAACGCGGGGTCAGCCAAATTAGGCTTCGGAGTTAATATCACAGCATTCCCATCGGCTATAATCAGCCTATTGTAAAATCTTGGTTAAAACCTTCTTGCAAAACGTCATGCAAAAAAAATTATCGTTGGTAGTCGCTTCAGTCGTTCTGCTCGGCATGTCCGCTTGCAGCTTGTTGCCTGAAAAAGTGGATGAGACCAAAAACTGGTCCGTTACGAAATTATACTCGGAGGCGCGTGAAGAAATGGCCGGGCAGCACTATGAAGCTGCAATCGGCCTGTTCCAGAAGCTGGAGGCTAACTATCCTTTCGGCAACTATGCTCTGCAAGCGCAGATGGAGATCGCTTACGCGTATTATAAGGCGGGAGACCAGGCGCAGGCACTGGCTGCCGTCGAACGCTTCATCAAGTTGCATCCGAACCACGCCAATGTGGACTATATGTACTACTTGCGTGGCCTGATCAGCTTTAATGACCAGATCAGCTTCCTGAACTTCCTGTACGAGCAAGATCCGACCGAGCGCGACCCGAAAGCCACGCGCGAAGCGTTTGCGGCCTTCAAGCAACTGGTCGACAAGTTCCCGAATAGTAAATATGCGCCCGATTCGTTGGCCCGCATGAACTATTTGATCGATGCCATGGCGAAATACGAAGTACACGTGGCGCGCTATTACTTCCGCCGCGGCGCCTACCTGGCCGCCGCCAACCGCGCGCAAACGACGGTCAGCGACTTCCGTGCCTCGCCGGCCATCGAAGAAGCGCTGTTCATCATGTACCGCTCGTATGACAAGCTGGGCTTGACCGACCTGCGCGACGACGCCTTGCGCGTGCTGACCAAGAACTACCCGAACACGGCATTCCTCAGCCCGGAAGGGGTGAACAAGGAACGCAAGTGGTGGAAATTCTGGCAGTAAGATAAGAAAAAACCGGGCTAGCCCGGTTTTTTCTTATCCCAACGGCAAAATCCGGGGTCGTACCCTGAGGGTACGACCCCAGCATTTGCTTTAGGGTTATTCTCCGACCTTGCGCCGAAACACCCAGTTTTTGTCGTTCGACGCCTCCGGCACATACGCGTAACCGTCGACATCGAACTGCTTCAGCTGTTGCGGATCGCGGATCTGGTTGACGGCCGCATAGCGGGCCAGCATGCCGCGCGCGCGCTTGGCGTAGAACGAGATGATTTTATATTTGCCGTTCTTCCAGTCCTCGAACACGGGCGCGATGACGGGCACGTCCAGCTGGCGCGGCTTGACGGATTTGAAATATTCTTCGGAAGCAAGGTTGACCAGCACCTTGGCGCCCTGCTCCCTGGCCGCGCGGTTCAGGCCGTTGGTGATGGTGTCGCCCCAGAACGCATACAAATCTTTGCCGCGCGTGGTCGACAGGCGCGTGCCCATTTCCAGGCGGTGCGGGTGGATCAGGTCCAGCGGGCGCAGCAAGCCGTACAGGCCCGACAGGATGCGCACGCGCGACTGGGCATAGTCGAGCTGGGCCGGCTGCAGGCTGCGCGCCTCGAAACCGGCATACACGTCGCCATTGAAGGCCATGATGGCCTGGCGCGCGTCGTCAAGCTGGGGTGTCCAGGAAGCGTAGCGGGCCACGTTGAGAGCGGACAAGGCGTCGGAAATGCCCATCAGGCTACCCACTTCGCTAGGGGAAAACTGGCGCATGCGCTCGATCAGCTGAGCGGAATGATCGAGAAAATCGGGGGTGCTGTGCAACGAGGTTGTTGGCGGCGTCTCCAGGTCGAGACTCTTGGCGGGCGAAAGCACGATCAACATAAATTATCACTACAGAATAGAATTGCCGACATGATACCTGCTCCACAAAAACTCGTCCTCGACACCAACGTTTGCCTCGACCTGTTCGTCTTTAACGACCCGCGCTGGGCGGGCCTGCTGGCGGCCATGGAAAGCGGCGCCGTGCATGCCATCACGCGCGAAGATTGCCGCGCGGAATATCTGGTCGTGTTGCATTACAAACATTTGCCGCTCGATGAAGCGAGCCGCGCCATTGCAGCCGCCCGCTTCGACGCCCACATCAGCGTCGTTGCCCCGCCCGTCTCTGGCGTGCGCCTGCCCGTCTGCACGGACAAGGATGACCAGAAATTCCTCGAACTGGCGCGCGACGCCAACGCCGACATCCTCATCACCAAGGACAAGGCCCTGCTGAAACTGGCCCGCAAGACGGCCAAGGCCGGCATGTTCAAGATCATGGTGCCGGAAGGCTGGGCCTTGCCAGGCTGAGCCGCCAAAGCCCCACACGCAACGGGGCGCGCTGCGCTAGAATGGGACACGATTCCACTTTCCGCACCGCGCCCCTACCGTTCATGAACAGCCCGTCCCTGCCCTACACGACTCCCGCCCTGACCAGCCGCCTGCCTCTCGTGGGCACCACCGTGTTTACCCGCATGTCCAGCCTGGCGGCCCAGCATGGCGCCGTCAACCTGGGCCAGGGGTTTCCCGACTTCGATTGCGCGCCAGAACTGCTTGAACTCGTCAGCGACGCCATGCGCGCCGGCCACAACCAGTATCCGATGATGACGGGCGCCGCGCCCCTGCGCGAGGCGATTGCCGCGAAGATCGCCAGCTTGTACGGCCACGGCTATGACGCCGGCACGGAAATCACCGTCACGGCCGGCGCCACGCAGGCGCTGACCACGGCCATTTTGTGCTGCGTGCACCCGGGCGACGAAGTCATCGTCATCGAACCAGCCTACGACAGCTATCTGCCCGCCATCGCCCTGGCTGGCGGCGTGCCCGTGCTGGTGGCCATGGAGGTGGGTGAACACGGTTACAGCGTGCCGTGGGACACCCTGGCCGCCGCCGTCAGCAGCAAGACGCGTTTGATCATCATCAACACGCCGCACAACCCGACGGGCACGATCTTGCGTCCCGCCGACGTGGCCGCGCTGGCCGACATCGTGCGCGGCACGCAAATTCTGATACTCTCCGACGAAGTCTACGAACACATGGTGTACGACGGCGTGCCGCACGCTTCATTGAGCCGCAACCCGGAACTGGCGGCGCGCAGCTTCATCGTCTCCAGCTTCGGCAAGACCTATCACGTGACGGGCTGGAAGATCGGCTATGTCGCCGCGCCAGCATCCATGACGGCGGAGTTCCGCAAAGTGCACCAGTACAACGTATTTAGCGTCAACACGCCGATGCAGCACGGCCTGGCCGGCTACATGGCCGACCCGCAGCCCTGCCTGGACTTGCCCGCGTTTTACCAGCGCAAGCGCGACCTGTTCCGCGACGGCCTGGCGGGCAGCCGTTTTACCCTGCTGCCTGCCGACGGCACGTATTTCCAGTGCGTACGCTACGATGCCATTTCGCAAGAGACCGAAGCCCAGTTCGCCGAATGGCTGACGACGCAAATCAAGGTGGCGGCCATCCCTGTCTCCGCGTTTTACGCGCAGGGCAAGGAGTCGGGCATCGTGCGCTTCTGCTTTGCCAAGAAAGACGAGACCTTGCGCCTGGCGCTGGAGCGCCTGCGCAGCATATAACCGAGCACTGAACATGGCTTCGCTGCAGCGGGGCAAAGGATGACAGATGGTACAGCGTCGCATCGGCCCGGCCGACCTGGTTCCCGGCGAACCCCTGCCCTGGGATCTGTTTTTGGCTGACCATAGCGCCGGCCCGCAACTGCGCAAGGGACAGATCATCACGGACGGCGCGCAACTGGGCCGTTTGCTGCAGCTGGGCCTGTACGTGGGCGCGCCGGAGCAGCCATCCGTCTTGCGCCTGCTCAATGAAGCGGCGCAGCGCCTGGAACGGCTGCTGCTGGCCTTGCGCAGCGAAAACAATGCCGAGCGCGACGTGCGCGACATCGCCCGCGAACTGCTGCGCGCGCTGGAACACGATGCCGATATCTCCCTGGCCAGCATCCTGCTCAACCAGATCGCCGGCAGCTACGCCGTGCGCCACTGCATCGAAACAGCCTTGCTGGCCATGCTGGTGGGCCGCAGCATGCACAAGTCCCACGATGAACTATTACTGATCGGTGCAGCCGCGCTGACGATGAACGTGGGCATGCTGCGTCACCACGACAGCTTCCAGGACCGGCGCGGCCCCCTGAACGACGAGGAAATGCGCATCGTGCGTCTGCATCCGCAGGAAAGCACGGAACTGCTGCGCTGCGCCGGTGTCGATGACGAGGAATGGCTGAGCTGTGTGCTGCTGCACCATGAAAACGACGACGGCAGCGGCTACCCGCAGGGGCGCACGGCCGATGAAATTCTGCAAAATGCCAAGCTGATCGGCCTGGCCGACCGCTATTGCGCCCGCGTTTCCGCGCGCAACTACCGGCGCTCCATCGTGCCCGACCAGGCGCTGCAGCACATCTTCCTCGACCAGGGCGTGCCCATCGACCCGCTGCTGGGAGAACAGTTCGTCAACCTGCTGGGAAAATATCCGCCCGGAACGTTGGTGCGCCTGCGCAGCGGTGAACTGGGGGTAGTGACGCAACGGAGCGCCGGCCACGTGCACCCGCTCAGCGATGCGCTGGGCGCGCCGCTGGCCGCCGCCGAGCTGGCGCAGATGACGCCGCGCGACACGGGCGACAGCCAGTTCGCCATCGTCTCGTCACTGCATGAAGACGATGCGGGCGTGCGCTTCAGCATGCGCAATGTGTGGGGCGACGAGGCGCGGCTGTAGGCAGCCAGGGCAAGGCCGGCGCCCGGCCGGGAAAATGCCGGCTTACGGTTTCGGCGGACGGATGCCCGTGTACTGCGCGCTGACCAGCAGCCATTGCTTGTCAACAAGCCGAGCCACATAGCCGGCGCGCAGGGCGAAGGTGCGGGCACCCGCTTCCTGATTGAGACGGTAGGACAGCCGCGCCGAGATGAGGGCCGTATCGCCAAACAGCCGCACCACTGGCTCGTCGACCTGGAGTTGAGGGCTCGGCCGCTTCTGCTCTGGCGCATAAAAGGAGAGCATTTTTTCGCGCCCGTCCACCTCGCCGACCGGCGATATTTCCACATAATTCTCGGCCGTCGTGGCTTTCAAGGCAAGCTGATCAAAATTATTCTGCGCCTGCGCGTGGCGCTGCACCAGAGCCACCAGTTCGGCGTCGCCGGAAGCCGCGTACGCGCTGCCGATCACGCCGAAGGCGCCAAGCAGGCAGGTGGAAAGAACGTGTGGAAGAGTCAATTTCATGCGTAGTCATCCTGGTCGAAGTCATTGAGAAGCGTCCGTTGATTCCTGCGGCAGCGCCAGTATCGAACACTCGCTTGCGGGCAAACTCATCATGAGGGAGCCCACTGCATGCTATCCCATTGCCCTTTCCGGCGCATGCCATTGCGACAAACGGCTTGATTGGGGGATTGAAACGCCATTTCGAGGACGCGTGTGGCCGGCTTGATGGCGCCGTCCCGCATCCCGCGCATTCCCCCGAATCGACCGTTCATCCTGCCCCCGGCGCTGTTCGTCGTTCCGCGCTCGCCCGTGCGGGCAGCCGCACATACCATGCCGACATGACCACTCCACTCCAGTTCAAGTCCGGCCAGTTCTATGGCGACGTGCATCACGGCGCGCGCGGCAGCATGTTCGATATCCGCCGCCTGCAGGCCACGCGTGGCGAGGATGAAGTCGAAACGCACCGGCATGACGACGCCCACTTCGTCTTCGTTCTGTCCGGCACGTATATTTCCAGCGCCCTGCACGCCCCGCCGCGCGCGCCTTCGCCCACCCTCGTCTTCAATCCTGCCGGCACAACGCACCGCGACCGCTTCGTCGATGGCAAGGGCAGTTTCATGACGGTATCGCTTGACCCTGCCCTGCTGGCGGGCGCCGAGGAATTGCATGCGGCCCAGGAGTGCGCCAGCGTGTTGCGCGATACGGCCAGCGCGGCCGCCGCGTTCCGGCTGGCGCGCGAAATTGGCCGCGGCGGCGATGGCGCCATGCTCGAAGCGGGCGCGTGGGACATGCTGGCCAGCCTGCACAAGACGCCCCGGCAGGCGCGCCCATCCCTGCCCGGCTGGGCCCACCAGGCATATGAAGCCGTGATGGACCTGGCCAATGACACGCATCTGCGCATCGCCGACGTGGCCGGCGCCCTGGGCGTGCATCCCGTGCACCTGGCCCGCGTGTTTCGCCAGGCCTGGGGCTGTTCGCCGGGCGACCTGCTGCGCTGGCGCCGCGTCGACCAGGCCAGCGGCCTGCTGCGCCGCCCGGAACTGAGCATGGCCGAGGTGGCGCTGAGCGTGGGCTTCGCCGACCAGAGCCACATGAGCCGCGCCTTCCAGGCCCGCTACGGCATGACGCCCAGCAACTATCGACGCCAAATGTTTCAAACGTCCAAGACAATGCCCGGATTGCAAGACTAGACTGAACTTTTCCAACTCAGGAGTACACCATGTTGCGATATTTACCCCTTCTTCTGGCCTTCGGCAACAGCGTCCACGCGGGCGAACTGGACGGCGTTACCACCGCCATCGAAGCGGGCGACTTCAAGCAGATCACCAGCGTCGTGGTGGCACAGCATGGGAAGCTGCTCTACGAACACTACTTCGACAAGGATGGCGCGGACAGCCTGCGCAACACGCGCTCGGTTGGCAAGACGGTGGCGGGCATGCTGGTCGGCCTGGCCATCGAGCGCAAGCTCTTGCGCACCGACACTCCCGTGCTGCCCTATTTTCCGGAACTGCGCCCGCTGGCCCATGCCGACCCGCGCAAGGACAAGATCACGGTCGAGGATTTCCTGACCATGAGCTCGCTGCTCGAATGCGACGACGACAACCAGCATTCGCGCGGCAACGAAGAGCGCATGTATCTGGTGGAAGACTGGAGCCGCTTCGTGGCGGACCTGCCGATCCGCGGCTTTCCCGAATGGCAGCCCCGCCCCGAGCAATCGCCGTATGGCCGCGCCTGGAGCTATTGCACGGCCGGCGTCACCCTGCTGGGACCGCTGCTTGAAAAAGTGAGCGGCCAGCGCGTGCCGGACTTCGCGGCCGCCAACCTGTTCAAGCCGCTGGGCATCGACAAGGTGAAATGGCAATTCCAGCCCAAGGGCAGCGCCATGACGGGCGGCGGCTTGCAGCTGCGCAGCGTGGACCTGATGAAGCTTGGCCAGCTCTACCTCGACGGCGGGCGTTGGAATGGCCAGCAGGTGATGCCGGCCGACTGGGTCAGGCGCTCGATCGTGCCGCATGCCAACGCGCGCGAAGGCATGGACTATGGTTACCTGTGGTGGCTGCAACCGTTCACGGCGAATGGCCGCACGGTGCAAAGCTATGGCATGGCGGGTTCGGGCGGCAATAAAGTGCTCGTATTGCCGGAACTCGATGCCGTGGTCGTCATCACCACGACCAACTTCCAGGTGCGCGATGCCCATGGACTCAGCGAAAAATTGCTGACCAAGCTGATCATGCCGGCATTGATGCGCCCCTGAGCACCCGTCATTTGACGGACGTCAGATACGCCCGCAAGCCATGCGTGAGCACAAAGGGGAAAACGCTCGCATGGTCTTCATCCTCGAAGACGCGCAAGCGGCTTGTCAAGCCGGGGAACTTGCGCGATTTCAACTTACCATCGAATTCGCGCAAGTCGGCCACCATATCGGCATCTTCCTCCGAACGCGAACGCTTCTTGCCCGCCGCCAGCTTTTCCAGGCTGCCGATGCCGAAGAACACGGACGCCGGCAAGTCCTTGTGGCTGGCCGCATACGCCTGTTCGCGGTCGAACATGACGCCGGCGTCGTACCACAGCGACGGGCTGCCGAGGATGTAGTGCTCGAAGGTGCGCGGTTGCGTCAGCAAAAATTGCAGACCCAGCAGGCTGCCGTAGGAATGGCCAATGAACACCTTGCGCTGCATGTTCACGCGATAATTACTGGCGATAAAGGGAAACACCTCGCCCGAGACGAACTGGCCATACGCCTTCGCTTCGCCGAACGCCGGCTGCCGCCCCGGCATGTCCGAGCGGTACTCATGCTTGCGCGGCGTGGTGGGCGTGTAATCGCGGCGGCGGCTGTACACCCCGCCATCGCCATTGGCATACGACAGGCCGACCACCACCACTTCTTCCATCCCCGCATGCTTGTTCAGGCGCTGCGCGATATTGCGCACGATGGCGAACGAGTAATTGGCGTCCACGACGAACAGCACCGGATAGCGTTTATTTCCCTGCCGATAGGAATCGGGCAAGGCGACATACAGCTGGTAATCGCGCTTCAAGGCTTGCGCACGGATGTCGCGCACTTCCGTATTCTCAAGAACGTAGCTGGCGGGGGCGGCCAGGGCGCTGACGGCCAGGCAGCACAGGACGATGAACAGACTGAAAGGCTTCAAGCTGGTTTCTTTCATTGAGGTAAGTTACTTCGCCGCAGCCGCCGTCAGCTGCACCAGCTTGCGTTCGACAAACGCCTGCAATTGCGGCGACAGTGTTTGCAAGCCCTTGGCCCGCTCGAACGCCTGGCGCGCCTGGGCAGGATGGTTGTCGGCCTGCAAGGCGATGCCGAGACCCATCCACCAGACGCTGTTGTCGGGCGCCGTCTGCAGAGCCAGCTGGTAGTGGTCCGCCGCTTCGCGGTAGCGCTGTTCGCGCTGCAGCACGCCGGCCAGGAAGGCGTGGTATTCGCCGTTGTCGCTGGCGTACGGCAGGCTGCGCGTCAGGGTATCGAGAGCGACCGCGCCGCCGTTGGGCTTGTCCAGCTGCAAACGGGCCAGCATCATCGCTTGCGCCGGCTGTTTCGGGTCCAGCGCCAGGCTCAGCTGCAACTGGCGCGCTGCTTCGTCTGGGCGCTGCGCTTCCAGCAGCAGGCGCACCAGGGTTTCGCGCGCACCCTGGTGGCGCGGATCCAGCTGCAGGGTCTGCTGCAAGGCCAGCATGGCGTCGGACACGCGGCCATCCTGCAACTGCGCCAGCGCGCGCCGGTATTCATTCTCCACGCGCTGCTGCGGCGTGACTTGTTTTCCGTCGATGATGCGCTCGCTGGCGGCCAGTACCGGCGTTTTCACCACGGGCGCGGCGGCACGCTTGGCGGGTTGCTCCGTGATGCGGCGCATGTCGGCGGCACGCAGCCTGGCTGGCGCGACCGTCTCCTCGGCCTGGAACACGGGTTCGGGTTCCGCCGCCACGACAGGCTCCGCTGCGGCGACCACCACTGGCACGGGAGCAACGGCCGCAGGCACGGGCGCCGATACTGGAAGCAACACCGGCGTGCTGGCCACATTGACCAGCACGGGCGGCACGGCCGGGCGCTTCAGGTAGACCCAGCCCAGGGCAATGGCGGCGGCCGTCAGGCCGGCCGCGCCGCCGAAGACCAGCGCGCGCGAAACGCCCCGCTCGCGTTCGGGCACGGAGCGGATGCCGGCCGCGTCGCCGCGTCCATCGGGGGTGCCGCGGGCATCGAGGTCTTGCAACATCTTGTTAATCAGGCTCATCTACAGGCTCATCTTCGTCATCGGTTCAATAAAGTCCAGCTCGCGCCGCAGGCGGCGGCCAGCACGCCAGCGCCTGCCAGCCATGGCCACGGCCGTTGCCACAAGCGGCGCGGCTTGCTGGCCAGGGTGTCGCTGGCGGCTAGCGCCACGTGGCGCCCGCTCACTTGCTGCCGCCCTTCGCCATACGCCACCATCAGCGCCTTGTGCGCCATGATGTTGATCAGGCGCGGAATGCCGCCGGAAGCCCGGTACAGCTTGCCCACGCCGCCACGGCTGAACAGGCGCGCGCCATCGAAACCGGCCACGCGCAGGCGGTGCGCCACATAAAAATCCACGTCGTCGCGGCACAAAGGTCCCAGGTGGTAGTGAAAAGTGATGCGCTGCGCCAGCTGGCGGATTTCCGGCAGGGCCAGCTTGACGTCCAGTTCCGGCTGGCCGAACAGCACGATTTGCAGCAGCTTGCGCTTTTCCGTTTCCAGATTCGTCAGCAAACGCAAGGCTTCGAGGCTGTCGACGGGTATCGCCTGCGCCTCGTCCAGGCATAGCAGCACGCGCTTGCCCTGCGCCGCCAGGTTGAGCAGGCGCAAGTTGAGGGATTTGAGCAGTTGATGCTGATCAGCATCTTTCTCCAGCAGCACATCGAGGTCGTCGGCCAGCGCCAGGATCAGCGAACGGGGCGGCAAGTTCGGATTCGGGATGTAGGCCGTGACGAAGTCCGGTCCCAGCGACTGCATGAACTTGCGGCACAAAAAGGTTTTACCAGTGCCCACCTCGCCAGTGATCTTGATGAAGCCCTCGCCATTGCGCGCCGCCACCAGCAAGGTGTTGAGCGCCTTTTGCGACTGCGGGCCGTTGAAAAAGAAACTGGTATCGGGCGTGAGGCCGAACGGCGCCTCGCGCAAGCCGAAATGGGCCTGGTACATTTAGCGCCGCTCCGACGGACGGCGCGGGTCGAGCGCCTCGATGCGCTTGCCCGAATCGAGCAAGTCCTCGTTCCAGCTATTGGCGCCGTCGACGATGGTCGGCTTGATCAGCACCACCAGCTCGCGCTTCTGGATCACCTGCCCCGTGTTGCGGAACAGCGCGCCCAGCACGGGAATATCGCCCGCGCCCGGCACTTGCGAGCGGTCCGCCGTGGTGGCCTGGCGCATCAGGCCGCCGATGGCGACGATACGGCCATCCTGGCTGCGCACCATGCTGTCCATCTCGGACGTGCTGGACGCGGCCAGCGGCAGTTTCAGCGAACCGGCACTGCCCAGGTCGATTTCCTTGCTGATGGTCGACACCTGGCTGACGGACGGGTGCACGTGCAGGATGATGTTGCCATCCGCATCGATCTGCGGCGTCACGTCCAGCACCACGCCGGAAAAGAACGGCTGCAAGGTCACGTTGGGACTGGTCGTCGCGCCGCTGGCCGTCGTATTCGTCGTGGTCGACACGCCCGTCACGTAAAACTCGTCCGTGCCGATCTTCAGCACGGCCTTCTGGTTGTTCATGGTGGCGATACGCGGGCTCGACAGCACGTGCACGGAGCCTTGCGATTCCAGGAAGGAAATCATGGCCGCGAAATTGGCCGTCTGGAAAGCCAGGCCGAACATGGAACCGGCCGCGTTCGCCGCCGAGCTGAGGCCGAAGCCGCTGCTGGCCGTCAAGCCGCTGCCATTCGTCATGTTGGGCGGCTGGCCGCCGTTGAACGGCAGCGGCGCCAGGCTGCCGCCCGGCTGGATGAAGCCGGTCGAGATGCGGTTCGTGTGGCCGCTCTTGATCGAGGCGAACGAGGCCCAGTTGATGCCCGTCTGCGTGTTGTTGTTGAGTTCGACTTCGAGGATTTTCGCTTCCAGGATCACCTGGCGGTCGACGGACAGCTGCGTGGCCTTCAAATACATGTCGACATTGCGCAACTCGTCCGGCATGGCGCGGATGACGATCACGCCCGACTGCGGGCTGAGCACCACTTGCCGGCCGCCTTCGGTGCTGCCGACGATGGCTTCCAGCGCCGCTTTCAATTCCGGCCAGAAATCCGCCGTGGACGAAGTGGTCAGGTTGCTGCTGTCCAAGGTGCGGCCGCCCTGGCCGCTGTTCGTTTGCTGGTTCTGCTCGTTATTCTGGTTATTGCCCTGATTGTTACTGCCGCTATTGCCCGAACCGCCCGAGTTGGTCGAGCCGACCGAACCGACCGACGTCGACGACACGCGCAGGTTGGAACTGCCGCGGCGCGCGCCCGTCAGGTAATTGACGTGGAACAAACGCGTCTGCATGGTCAGGGGCTTGATGTAGATCTGCGTGCCCTCGACCTTGTAGTCGTAGCCGTACAGTTCGCGCACGGCGTCGAGCGCCTGGAACAGGGTCACGTCCTTCAGGTTGGCGGAAATCGTGCCGCCGATGTCGGGATGGACCAGCATGTTGTAGCGCGTGCCGGCCACGATGGAAGTGAAGAACTGGCGCGCCGGCACATTGTTGAAAGCCACGTTGAAGCGCTCGTCGAGCGCGGCGCGGGCCTTCGGCAATTGCTGGGCCAGGGCCGCCACGGGCGGCAGCAGCGCCGCTTCCACGGCGTCCGGCTGGGCCGCTGGCGCCGTGGTGGCCGCCGCGCCCTTGACGGCATCGGTGATCGCATTATAGGTATCGCGCTTGACGGGCGCGACATTGCAGCCGCCCAGGCCCAGGCTGACGCTGATGACAGCCGCCATCGTACTGATCTTGAACATGCTCGCCTTGTGTTGATTGAGTTGCTTGGCCACTTCTTCTACTCCTGCTTGCTGCCGGTCTTGCTATCGGTCTTGCGATCGGCCTTGTTATCGGTCTTGCTGCTCGGGTACAGCTTGAAGGTTTCCAGTGATTTGCCACGCCGCAACAATACGGCCGTGTCGCGGATTTCCGTCACCACGGCGCCGCCCACCTTGCTGCCGACCCTGACCGTCTGGCCATCGATGACGGCCAGGCGGCGTCCGCCCGGCTGGGTGGAGATGAGCACCGACTGCAGCTGCGGCCGGGCCGCGACGGCGGGCGCGGTACTGGCGGGCGCCCACAGGGCGGCCGGCGGGCGCGTCGGATCATCGAGCGCCTGCGCCTGCGCGCCCGGCCATGCCAGGTGCAGCGTCAACCCCAGCGCCAGGGAAAGCGCCGGCAGCGCGCGGCCAACGGTCAAAGTGCGATCCATGTATCGTCCATGCTGAGGGTATGTAAGGTCAGGGTCAGGGTGGCGTTCGGGTAGCTGGCGGCGTCCAGGTGGGCGGCGCCCCAGAAGACGCGCGTCGGCATCGCTTGCAGCGCCTGCATGTATTGCACCATGTCGGCATAACTGCCTTGCAGCACCACTTCCACGCCATGCTGATGCAGCAGGGGCGCCGGCGCCGCCTTGGCCGCCGCATCGCCGTTCGCGGCATCGGTCTGGCGCGCACCCACGGCGCTGGCGGGCAAGGTTTTCAGCGACACCACGCGCAGTCCGGCGTGCTGGCGCAGCAAGTGTTCCAGCAAGGTCACCATGCGCTCGGGCGCCACCAGGCCGTGCTGCTTCTGGCGCAGCGCCTGCGCCAGCGATGCCGTTTCCGCCTGCAGTGCCACCAGGCGCGCGCGCGCTTCCTGGTCGGGATCGGTGGCGTGGGACAGCATGGTCAGCTCGATTTCCTTGTCGGTGGCCGTCAACAGGCTTTGTTTTTGCGCAATGCTCGCCTCCAGCGCGGCGCGTTTCGCCAGCAGGGGATTAAAGCTCATGAAATAAAACACGAACAGCACGGCGGCCGCACCGGCGCCGAACACCATCAGCCGCTCGCGCAGGCTGAGGGCGTCGAAGGCCGTGGCCCATTTTTTCAGCAAGGGCAGCATCAGCGTGTTCCTCCCGCAACAGGTTTGGGCGGCGCGGCTGGCCCGGCCGCGCGGTCGGCCGACTGCAGGCTGAACGCGATATAAGGCAGGCTGGACGCCTTGCCCTCGGCCACGGCCGGGGGCTGGGGCTGTGGCTGGCCGATGTCGAGGCTGGCGAAGCTCTTGCCTTTCAACACTTCCTGCTGGCCCAGGCGCGTGATGTAGGCAGGCAGCAGCGACGCGTGCAAGGCGCGGCCCTGCAAGCCGAAGTCATTGCCGGCGCCGGTGATGCCCACGCCCGTCAGCCATACGCCCTCGACCCTGGCCTGCGCCAGCTCGCGGAAATAGCCGGCATAGCCGGCATAGCCGAGGGTATTGCCCAGCTTGCCGCTTGCCAGCACGCCAGACGCATCCTGCAGCAACTGGCGCTGCGCCTCGACGGCCGCCAGTTCCTGCGCCAGGGCCGGATCTTTCTTGCGTGGCGGAAAATCGCGCAAGATCTGGTCACGCTTCGCCTCGCCTTGCGCCAGCGCTGCCTTGACGCCCGCTTCGCGCTGCTCCAGGCTGGCCATTGCCTGCTGGGCCAGCACGCCCGCGGCCAGCAAGACCAGCGCCAGGCCGCCCAGGCCCAGGCCGGCCGTGCGCGCCGACATATGGTGTTTTTTCAGTTCAAACTGGGGATTGAACAGATTGATCTGCTGGCTCATGCGCCCTTCCCTTCGTGCTTGCCCGGGTGCTGGCCAACCTCGCGCAAGGCGGCGCCGATGGCCAGGAAGTAGCGCGCCTGCATGGCGGGGTCGCGCAGCTCGGCGGCCTGCGACAGGTCCAGCACCGTGGCCAGGTCCAGTTGCTCGACCGGCATGTAGAGATTGTCGGCCAGATACGCGTGCAAGCCATCGCTGGCGCCCGTCATCAGCATCAGACGGGCCAGCGAAATGAAATGGAACTGGCGGTCGAAGTGGTCGAACGAGCGCTGCAGTTCCAGGGTGACGCGGTCGTAATACTGGCTGGCGTCGGGCGACTGCAATTGTGTCAGGGTCACGTCGATGCGGCGCGCCTGGTACAGCTCGCCATTGAAGCTCATGGTCAGCAAGCCGCCGTCGCCATCGAAAAACAGCACGGCGATGCCGCGTCCCGGTGTTTCCAGCAAGGTGGCGATATTGCGTTGCGCCATCTCGGGGATATCGATCACGGACAGGCCGATCTTGCATTCGGCGTACTGCGCCTGGCGCCGCGACACGGCGCTGTTGCGCGCCGCCACGGCAAACACGCTGCTGCCCCGCTGGGTGCCGTTCGGATCGCCGGGGATGTCGAACACGTCAATGGTGGCCTCGGCCAGGGGGAAGTCCAGCATATCCTTCAGGCGCCAGCCCACGGCCGTTTTCAGTTCCTCGCGTGGCACGGCCGGCGCTTCCAGCGACAGCAACTGGTACTCGCCGCCGGCCAGCACGCTGGTGCAGTGGCGCGCGGTCGCCTGCAGCTCCTTGCCCAGTTTTTCCAGCACCTCGGCCGGCGCCGGCCGCGCAGCCGCCTGGTAGCTGGCGCCCCGCACGCGCGGCATGCCGTCGGCGGGACGTTCGACAACGACAGCGCTGACGCCTTCGCGGCCAAACGCCGTGGCCAGCCATCCATCGTACTTCTTTGCTCTTGCGAATAAACCCATGCGAACTATCCAGTGTAAGTGCCTGCCCGATCTTGTCGCGCAGATAATGCATCCAGCCAATTTTAATTCATGAAGCCAACTTTATTGTGTAAAAACAATAAATTAGCGATCTTTTTTTCATGCAGTTGACCTTACTGCGACAGCACGGCTTGCAAACGGCGCTGGACGTAATCGGCGTTATTGCCCGCGTTCGGACAGCGCGGCTCGACCGAGGCCGGCTGATTGCACGCCGTGGCCGTGATGGTCCAGCTGGTCAAGGTAGCGGGCGCCGTGGCCGCGCTGCATTGCACGGTGACGCTGAACGCTGATAGTGTCGTGCCCGCCGGCAAGCTGAACGTGGTACCGCCGATGCATGCCGCGCCGGTGGTCAAGCCGGCGGCGATCTGTTTCTGCAAACCCCACTCGAGGCCGGCGCGGGCAGCCTGCTCGGCGCGCACGCCCTGCACGTCCATGGCCGATTCCGTCTGCTGGAAGGTGGAAATATTCACCATCACGGCCGCCAGCGCGGCGAACACCACCAGCAGGAAAATGGCCGTGACAAGGCTGAAACCGCGCATGCGGCGTGCACGGTAGCGCAACAAGCGCGTCATGGCGTATTCCTCGCCTGCACCTGTTGCACCAGGCGCAGCACGCCCGTATTGCTGTTCGCCGCACCCAGGCTCAGGTCAATATTTACCAGGCCCCGCTGCACGTTGGCCAAAATGCCATAGCTGAAACGGCAAGCCGTCACCTGGCGCGCCAGCTGGGTACCCTTCGCCGCCAACAATGGCGCGCTGCCAGCCACAACCGGCTGGATGGCCTGGATGGCATAGCCGGCGTAACGGGTCAGCGTGCCGGTTCCCAGATCGCACGCATAGGTGACGGGCGTCGACACCACCTGGAAGCGGTTCGATGGCGACGGCAGCGGCGCCGGCGCCGTCGTGAAAGGATAGCTGCCGAGCGTGACGACACTGCCGGACACGCCCGTCACGGCCGCGCGGTTGCAGCCATTCGCCGCGCTGCAGGCATAGGCATTGTTCGGCGCGTACTCCGTGCCCAGGTTGTAGACGACGATCTGGTCGCCCACGTTGATCGCCTGGCGCGCGCCCAGCGCATTGGCGGGCATGGCGCCGACGACGGTGAAGGTCAATGGAAGGCTGGGGTCGGGAGGGGTATCAAAGCTCAGCACATTGCCCGGCGCGGCCGCATCGCTGTCGCTCAGGTAGCGCCCGCCCGTCTTGGTCAGCAGCAACTCCAGGAACAGGCCGTTGTTCGACACGCGCACGCTGTTGGGCAGTGCCAGGCGCACGTCGCGCGTCAGGCGGCGCGCCGCCGTATCGGCCGTGTCGGCCAGTACCGCGCGCGCCGCGACATCCATATAGCCTTGCACGGGCACGCGGATGAAGACGGCGACCATGGCGCCGATGATGCCCGTGATGACGATCACGATGACCAGCTCGACAAGGGTAAAGCCGCGCGCAAGGCGCCGGGCATTGAGGAATTTTTTCATGGGATACTGTTCGGCGCGTAGCGCACGCGGTAGCCGTCAAGCACGATCTGCTGGTCGGCATATGGCACCGTCACCTGGATACGCAGACCTTCCGTGGCGGGCAAGCCGTTCAGGGCTGCCTGGGTGATAACCACAGAGGCAACGTATGCCTTGGCGGAGCCTGCAGCCCAGACGGCGCCCTGCGCATCCGTCTTGTACTCCGTGGCCGCGCCATACGCGCTCACGTAATCGTTGACGTTGTCGAAAGGCCGGCCCGCGCCGTTCGCTTCTTCCCCCGGTCCTTCCGGGACGGTGCAGCTGGCCGGGCTGGTCGCCGTTTGCGCGGCCGGGTCTTGCGGGTCGCAATAGGTAAACCGCGCCAGCTGGATTTCTTCCAGCATGCCTTCGGCAATCGCCAGCGCCTGCTTGCGCAGCTGCGGATCGGCGCTGTGCTTTGTCGTCAGGCTCATTACGCCGAGGATGGCGGCCGAGGCCAGGCCGACGATGACGATGAACAGCACCAGTTCGATCAGGGTCACGCCGCGCTCGCGCCGGCGATGCTGGCTAATGGACATAGCCCGTTTCCCCTTCAACCGTGACGGTGCGCGTCAGGCCGTTGCTCTGGATGCTGATTTGCAGCGGGCCAGGGAAGGTCGATGCGTCAGGAAACACATTGGTCAGCGCATATGGCTGGCCCAGCGCGTCGAAATAAAAACTTGCCGACTTGACGGGATCAGTGGACATGGTCACGCCGGAAGGACGGCCTTCGCACAGCCAATTGCTACCCAGGCAATGCTGCAGCGTCTCCTTGCTGCCGCTGTTGCTGCCCGTGGGCGGCACCACCTTCTGCTCATCGCTGCAGCCGGTGTCGAAGCACAGGGCCACCTTGTTGGCGTCGATGCGGACAAACACGGCACGGTTTTGCGCCACCGCAAGCTTTTGCCCGTAGCGCACGATATTCGTCACCTGGTCGGCAAAACCGCGCGCGTCAAACGTGTCGCGCTGGAAAAACCGGTTGACGGCAAAGGTCGCCAGCAAGCCCGCCAGCACCAGCACGGCCACCAGTTCGATCAGGGTGAAGCCGCGCGCAGCCGTACGCGGCAGGGGGCGTGGCGGCCCTGCGTGGCGATGCGGAAAAGCTGTCGGTGACTGCTGCAATGGATGGCCCGTAAAAAAGCCCAACGGGCTGGCGCCTGGGGTTGGGCTGGTGGTGCGCAAGGAAAGCCGGGCGTGGCCTGACTTTCCTTGCAGAGTGCTCAGATATTAATTGCAGGTCGTGGTGCTTGCTTCGACCGTAATCTTCGGCGCGTCACCTGCCTTGGTCGGAGCAACGTACGTTACCGTGCATGTCGCGCGGGTTGCATCGGGCTTCACGACACCACCTGCGAACTTGTAGTCTGGGTCGGTCAGGCCAGCCGCATCGATGATGCTGTCGGCAGTCGGATAGCCATAAATACCTGCGATATCCTTGCCTTCCATCTTCGCGCTGGTAACACCTGAAGCATCGGCAACCGCGCCGCCGACCAGCCACTGGGCATGATACAGGGCCGCGCCCGCCTTGACGGCGCCAGCGGCCGCCTGCATCTTGGCCACGCGCGCATCGGTCGACATGTCGATAAATTTAGGAATCGCCGTGGCGGCCAGGATGCCGAGGATCACGATGACGACGATCAGTTCGATCAGGGTGAAACCTGCCTGGGCGCCGCTTTTCATACTACGTAAAGACTTGTTCATTCTTGCTTTCTCCAAAATCAAATAAAAACATCAAAACCAACGCCATGAAACTGTCGCCGCACCGGACCAGAAAGCGCCTCAGTTTGCTACCGAGTCCGGCGATTTCCACACCACGATATCGGGTTCCTGGGCGAGCTTGTCAAGATCGGCGTCTGCTCGTGGCAAGGTTACCTTAAATTTCACTGACTCAACCCCTTTAGCGGGAAAAATATTGCCATTACTAAACAAATAGATGATTTTTTGCTCTTTTTTATCGTACAACCAGTTCCCGGCTTGCAATTTTTCAAGATCCGGATGCGCGAACTCGCCCAGGTAATTGGCCGGCTTGTCGACCAGCCAGTCGAACGGGTTTTGCCGTGCCAGCGCCGGCAACTGGTCGCGCCGGTCGGCCAGGTACAAGTGCAGCACCTGCACCCGCAAGCTGGTGCGCAGGACGCCCAGCATCTGCGCCACGGCCACCTGCTGCGCCTGCTGCTGGTAATAGCTGACCCGGTTCAAGAAAACGGCCATCAGGATGGCGAACACGCCCGCCACCACCGCCAGCTCGAACAAAGTAAAACCGCGCTGGCGCAACGTTTTTGCCATCAGTGCAGGGCCGCCCGGCCCAGATCCCAGATCGGCAGGAAGATGCCCAGCGCCAGCACCAGCACCATGGCGCCGAGGAAGACGATCAAAATCGGCTCGATCTGCGCCGACAGGGTTTTCAGCTCGTAATCGACTTCGCGCTCGTACATGTCGGCGATCTCGTCCATCAGGTCGTCGAGCGAACCGGATTCCTCGCCCACGGCGATCATCTGCAGCACCACGGGCGTAAACACGTTGGCCGCCACCGAGGTGCGCAAGATGCTTTCGCCCCGCTCGACGCCGTCGCGCATCTGCTCCACGCGCGCGCTCAAATACGTGTTGTCGACCGTTTGCGACACCACCGTCAGCGCCTGCACGATGGGCACGCCGCTCGTGCTCGACAGGGCAAAGCTGCGCGCGAAGCGGGCCATCGTGCCCTTCAGGATGATCTTGCCGGCGATCGGCAGGCGCAGCTTGGCGCGGTCCCATTTGTACAAGCCCTCTTTCGTGCGCAGCCAGGCGCGCCAGCCGAAAAAGCCGCCCGCGCCCAGCATCAGCAGCAGGGGCCAGTACGCCACCGTAAAGCGCGAGGTGCCGATCAGGATGCGCGTCATCAGGGGCAGTTCCGCGTGGAAGCTGGCGAACACCTTCTCGAACTGGGGAATGACGAAGATATTCACCACCACCATGGCGGCCAGCATGGCGAAGACGACGAAGGTCGGGTAACGCGTCGCCGTTTTCACGCGCGCGCGCATGTCGCGGTCGAATTCCAGGTGGTTGAACAGGCGCAAAAACACTTCATCGAGGCGCCCCGTCATTTCGCCCACGCGCACCATCGACAAATAAAACGGCGTGAAGATGGCCGGGTGGCGCGCCATGGCGGCCGACAGTTCGCGGCCCGCGTCGAGCGACTCGCGCACATCCTTGATGATGCGCCCGAACGCGGGGCTGATGGCGGACTCCTGCAAGCCGGCCAGGCCGCGCATGATGGGCACGCCCGCCTTGAGCAGGGTGTACAGCTGGCGGCTGAACAGCTGCACGTCCATGGGCGTGACTTTTTTCTCGGTCAGCCTGGCCCACCAGCCCAGCTGGTTGGCGCCGGCCTTCGTCACCGTCTGTTTGGTGGCGCTGATGTCGACGGGCGTGCTGCCGCCCGCCATCAACTGGTCGGCCACGGCGCCGCTGTCGGCCCCTTCCATCACGCCGGTCAGCAGTTCGCCGCTGGCGCTGCGCGCCTTGTAAGAGAAAAACGGCACCTCAATCCTCGCTCTGGTTGCTGATACGCATCGCTTCCATCACCGTCGTGCGGCCTTGCACCACCAGCTGCACGGCGTGGCGGCGCAGGGTCTCGCCCGCCATCTGCGCCGTCGCCACCTTCATGAAGTGCGATGGATCGGCATGGTTGGCGGCGTCGGCCACGGCGCGCGTGATCTCCAGCAATTCGTACACGCCCGTGCGGCCCCGGTAACCCATGCCGTTGCAATGCGAGCAGCCCTTGCCGTGGAAATACTGGTTGCGCTCGACCAGCTCGCCCAGTTCCAGGCGCAGCCATTCGTATTCATTCGGCGTGGGCTGGTACGGCGTGCTGCAGCTTTCGCAGATCACGCGCACCAGGCGCTGCGCCAGCACGGCTTGCAGCGAACTGCCCACCATGTAGCGGGGCACGCCCATGTCCATCAGGCGCAGCGGCGTGCTGATGGCGTCGTTGGTATGCAGGGTCGACAGCACCAGGTGACCCGTCATGGCGGCGCGCAAGCCGATCTGCGCCGTTTCCTGGTCGCGCATCTCGCCGACCAGCACGATATCGGGATCTTGCCGCAAGGCCGAACGCAACACCCGGGCAAAGTTCAGTTCGATCTTCTCGTTCACTTGCACCTGGTTAATGCCCGGCAAGCGGTATTCGACCGGGTCTTCCACCGTGATGAGCTTTTTTTCCACGGAATTGAGCTCGGACAAGGCGCAGTACAAGGTCGTCGTCTTGCCGCTGCCGGTCGGCCCCGTCACCAGCACGAGGCCGTTCGGACGGCTGACGATGGCGCGGAACTGCGCCACCAGCTGGGGCGGCATGCCGATGGCGTCCAGGCGCAAGGTCGTGCCGCCCTGGTTCAGCAAGCGCATCACCACCGATTCGCCGTACTGCGTTGGCATGGTGGAAATACGCACGTCGATGCGCTGGTTTTTCACGCGGATGGCGAAGCGGCCATCCTGCGGCAAGCGCTTCTCGGAAATATCGAGGTCCGACATCAGTTTTAGCCGCAGCGCCAGCGAACTGGCGATCTTGCTGTCCGCTTCCGTCTGCAGGTGCAGCACGCCGTCGATGCGGAAGCGGATCTGCAGCCGGCCTTCCTGCGGCTCGATGTGGATGTCCGAAGCGCGCACCTGCGTGGCATCCTCGAACACGGATTGCAGCAGCTTGACGATGGGCGCCTCTTCCAGGCCCGGATTAGCAGCCAGCGCGCCAAAGTCGACGGACACATCGCCCAGGTCCTGCTCCAGCTCGCGCGTCAGCGTGGAAATATCTTCCGTGCGGCGGTAGATGCGGTCGATGGCGGCCAGCACTTCCGTTTCATTGACAACGGCCAGCTCGATATGGCGCTTGACCAGACGCGAAATTTCATCGTAAGCGAACAGGTCCGTCGGATCGGACATGCCGACCAGCAAGCCCTCGCGGCGGTCTTCCAGCACCAGCGCGCGGAAACGCCGCGCCTGGGTTTCCGGCAGCAGCCGCACCAGTTCGGGATTGATGTTGAAAAACTTCAGATTGATGTAGGGAATGTCGAGCTGGCGCGCCAGCGCGCCCGAAATCTGCTCTTCCGTGACGAAGCCGTGCTCGACAAAAACGCGGCCCAGCTTGCGCCCCGAACGCTTCTGTTCCGTCAAGGCCTGGCCCAATTGTTCTTCCGTCAGCAGTTTCTGCTGCACCAAAATTTCACCGAGCCGGACTTTCTCTGGCCTTGCCATGCTTGCTCCTCGACAGATTCTTCAGACGATGCGCGCCAGCGGCGCGCGCAGGTATTTTATTCCAGAACCTGTTGTTTCTTAAAGAAAATACATTGCGTGGCTTGATTTTCGCGCATTTCGACACTCTGCAAGGAAACACTTGCCGCCCGCCAGCACCCATGGCAATAATGGCGGCCGTACCCCGCCTTGCCTGCCGCCCCTTGCCCCTATGAACGCCTGCGCCATCGAGTTCCACAACGTGCATCTGCAACTGGCGGGCAGCGCCGTGCTGCGCGGCGTCGACCTGCAGGTGCGCACGGGAGAACTGTTCGGTCTGGTCGGCGTGAATGGCGCGGGCAAGACATCGCTGCTGAAATGCCTGCTGGACTTTTGCGCGCCCGAGCGGGGAAACATCACCATCTTCGGCCAGCCGCACCGCCACGGCGCGGCGCGCCAGCCCCTGTCGTTTCTGCCGGAACGCTTCCAGGCACCCCATTACCTGACGGGCGGCGACTTCCTGCGCTACCTGGCGCGCCTGCACAAGGTGCCCCCCGATGCGCAGGCGCTGCAGCAAACCCTGGACGCGCTGGAACTGGCGCCAGACGCCCTGCTGCGCCCCGCGCGCGACTATTCAAAAGGCATGATGCAAAAGCTGGGACTGGCCGCCTGCTTGCTGTCGGGCAAGCAGCAACTGGTGCTCGATGAACCGATGAGCGGACTCGACCCGAAGGCGCGCGCGCAATTCAAGCAAGTGCTGCGGCAAGCGCGCGCGCAAGGCCGCGGCGCCCTGCTCACTTCGCATGCGCTGGCCGACGTGGAAGAATTGTGCGACCGCATGGCCATCCTGCATGCGGGCCGCATCGTGTTTACAGGTACGCCCGCCGAATGCCGCGCCCGCCATGGTGGCGCCGAAGACGCCAGCCTGGAACAGGCTTTTCTCAATTGCATCGCGACATGAACGCCCCTGTCTCCGCGCCGCACGCCGCCAGCCCCAGCGGCTACGCGCCCGCGCCGCACGGCATGTATCTGCGCCATTTCGGCTTGCGCACGGCGCCGTTCGGCATCACGCCGGACCCGGCCTTCTTTTATCCCGGCAATACACGGGGCGAACTGCTCGATGCGCTGCTGTATGCCGTCACGCAAGGCGAAGGCATCATCAAGCTGACGGGCGAAGTGGGCAGCGGCAAGACCATGTTGTGCCGCATGCTGGCCGAGCGCCTGCCGCCCCATGTTGACGTGCTGTACCTGCTCAATCCCCGCCTGGAGCCGGACGACGTGCTGCACGCCATCGCCGCCGAACTGGGCCTGGAACTGGACGGATGCCGCGCCGATGCCGTGCTGCGCGCCCTGCACGGCGAGCTGATCACCCGGCATGCGGCGGGACGGCAGGTGGTGCTGCTGGCCGAAGAAGCGCAAGCCATGCCGGGCGCCACGCTGGAAGCGCTGCGCCTGCTGACGAATCTGGAAACGGCCAGCCACAAGCTGCTGCAAATCGTCCTGTTTGGCCAGCCGGAATTGCAGCACACCCTGGACTTGCCGCAGTTCCGCCCATTGAAGGAACGCATCACCCACAGTTTTAGCGTGCCGCCCCTGCCGCTAACCTTGCTGAGCGACTATCTGGCATGCCGCCTGAGCGCCGCCGGCCGCATGGCGCCACTCGTCTTCACGCCGGCCGCACTGCGCCGGCTGGCGCGCGCCGCGCAAGGCATCGTGCGCAGGGTCAACATTTTGGCCGACAAGGCCTTGCTGGCCGCGTTTGCTGACGATGCACAGGAAATCAATGCGCGCCACATGCGCCTGGCCATTGCCGACAGCCCCTTTTACCGCGCGCCCTGGCATGCGGGCAAGCTGCTGGCGGGCGCCTTGAGCGCGCTGATGCTGCTGCTGGCCACGGCGCTACTGTGGCAATGGCTGGCGAGCAGCCCGGGCAAGACAGCGGCGACCGCCAGGACGGCCCCGCCGGCAAGCCAGGCATTCCAGGCATCGCAGGCATCGCAGGGACATGCCACCACGCCCGCCGACGCGCACCCAGGCGCGCTGCAGGCAGCCGCGGCGCGCGCACCGCTGCCAGCGCCATCCACGCTGCTCGACAGCAAGCTGGCCGAATCGCGCGACTGGCTGGACCGCCAAGGGGCACAGCAACTGGTGCTGCAGATCGCCAGCCTTCCCGCCACCGAGACGGCTGCGGCGGAAACCTTCCTGCAGCAGGCGCAGCAAGCCACAGGCCTGCGCGACCTCCACGTGTTTCGCCTGCCTGGCGGCGCGCCCGCAAGACGCCGCGCAATACCTCCGCCGCGCGCCTGCTCATCGTCTACGGCAGCTTTGCCGACCAAGCCGGCGCCGAAGCCGTGCGGGCCAGGCTGGCCCCGGCATCGCCACAGAAAATATTGCTGAGCGACATAGATAGTATCCGCACGGAAATGAAAGCCATGATCGCGGCAAAAACGGGGCGTGGCGCCCCCTGACTTTATTTCCGCATATTGCCTCCCGGGCCTGCACAGCCGATTGCTTTTAAGCGATCATGCTGGGTAAAATTACAAAAGCACAACACGACTCCAAGGGCGAACTTTTCATGACTCAACACCCTATTCCTGTGCTGGCCTCCTGGGTCGCCCTCGCCTGCAGCACCACGCTGGCCGGCTGCGCCACGCATCAAACGCCGCTGTCTCCGGCCCACCTCAATGCCGCGCCCGTTCCCACCGGCGTCATTCCCGAACCGGTGCAGCAAAGCAGCGCGCTGGCCGCGCCCTTGCCGGCGCCCAAAGTGGAAACCTACAGCGTCACCGTGCACAAGGTGCCCGTGCAATCGCTGCTGTTTGCGCTGGCGCGCGACGCGGGCATGAATATCGACATCCACCCGCAAATCGAAGGCAGCGTCACCCTGAATGCGCTGAACCAGACCCTGCCGCAACTACTGGCGCGTATCGGCAAGCAAGTCGATATGCGCTACGAAATCGAGGGCAAGAACCTGACCGTCCTGCCCGATGCGCCCGTGTGGCGCAATTACAAGGTCGATTACGTCAACATGGCGCGCAGCACCAACAGCAGCGTGAATATCGCCACGCAAATCTCCACGGCGGGCGGCGGGTCGAACAACGCCAGCAACCCCGTGGGCGGGACGCAGGGCAGCGGCGGCAATGGCAATAACAATTCGACTACCCTGGTCGTGAATCGTTCGGAAAATAATTTCTGGTACAGCCTGGAAAAGAATATCCGCGACCTGCTGCGCGAGACCACGCTCAACGACGTGCAGGTGGACCCGCTGGCGCAGCTGAACCAGCAATTGACGAGCATGCCCGGTCAACAAGGACAGCAAGGACAGCAAGTCCAGCCCGGCCAGCAGCAGAATCAGGCCGGCAATCAATACGGCGGCCAGGCGCCGATGCAGACTGGCGGCCAGTATGCGCCAGGCCAGCAGCAGGCGCCCATCCAGAACGCGAATCCCGGCCAGCCGCTCGACGCGAACGGCATGCCGCTGCTGAAACTGGCCAACAAGGGCAGCCCCTCGTCCGTCGTCGTCAACGTGGAAGGCGGCCTGATCGCCGTGCGGGCCACGGGGCGCCAGCATGAAAAGATCGCCGAATTCCTCGACGCCGTGTTGCACAGCGCCAAGCGGCAAGTGCTGATCGAGGCGACCATCCTCGAAGTGCGCCTGAGCAATGAATACCAGCAGGGCATCAACTGGTCGCGTCTGACAGGCAGCCTGCAACTGCGCCAGGGGCAAGTGGGCACGGCGGGCCTGTCCAGCGGAGTCACGCCCGGCTCCACGCCCGGCATCTTCGTGCTCGATTACCTGAAGGACAGTTTCAAAACGACCATCCAGCTGCTCGAATCGTTCGGCAAGGTGAAAGTGCTGTCCAGTCCGAAGATCAGCGTGCTGAACAACCAGACGGCCATGCTGAAGGTGGTCGACAACAATGTCTTCTTTACCATCAAGGTGACGCCCGCCGTGATCAGCTCGACGGGCACCATCACCACGCCGGCCACGTATGAATCGAAACTGGAAACGGTGCCCGTCGGCTTCGTCATGAGCGTCACGCCGCAGATTTCCGACAGCGATGAAGTCACCCTCAACGTGCGCCCCACCATCACGCGCATCGTGGGCTACGTGCAAGACCCGAATCCGGCCCTGGCCACGGCCAACGTGCAAAGCCGCGTGCCCGTGATCCAGGCGCGCGAGCTGGAATCGATCATGAAAGTGGGCAATGGCCAGATCGCCGTGATGGGCGGCCTGATGCAGGATTCCATCGACAACGCCAGGGATGGCGTGCCCGGCCTGTCCAGCCTGCCCGTCGTGGGCAATTTGTTTACCTACCGCAATGAGGCAAGCAGCAAGACGGAACTGGTGATCTTCATGCGCCCCGTCGTCGTCAAGGATGCCAGCGTCGAGGGCGATTACCGCGCTTACCGCTACCTGCTGCCCGGCCAGGCGCCGCTCAACAGCCAGCCCTACACGGATGGCCCGCCGGCGCCGGCCGTCCGGCCGCAGGCGCGCCTGCAGGGAGATTTTCCATGAGCTTGCTGATGCAGGCGCTCAAGAAAGCCGAGCGCGCCAAACAGAACAGCCTTTCCGACGAGGAACTGGAAAAGCCGTCCGAAGCCTACGACCAGGTGCTGGAACTGGCGCCGGCCGACGCCCTGCCGCCCCCTGCCACGCCTGCCGCGCCATTGGCACCGCCGCCCGCGCCGACTGCCAGCACCTTGCGCCTGGAACCGCTGGCGGACGCACCCGCGCCGCAGCCCGAGTCGAGTAGCGCGCAGCCTGGTCCGCCTCCCGAACCGCCACGCGCGCGCCCAGAACCGCCCGCCCGGCCACGCGCCAGCCGCAGCAATCCGCCGCCGAAAGGTCCCACCGGCCCCATCAGCGTCGACCCGGCCACCGTGCGCCTGGCCGTGCTGCTGGCGATATTGCTGCTGGTGGCTGGCTCGATGGCGTACTGGTACTGGCGCGCCAGCACCAGCCCCGGCGCGGGCGCCAGCCTGCCCGGCGTGCCCATGCCGCTGACGGACGCTCCGGGCGCGGCCGGCGTTGCCGGCCCCGTGCTGGTGCTGCCGGCCACGGGTGCCGCGCCGACGGACGCCATGACGCCTGCCGCACTGCCGCCCGACTATCCGCGCGACGCGCGCCAGCAGACAGCTGCGGCGGACCAGCAGGCGATGATCCAGGCCGCCGTGGCGGCGCAGTTGGCGCAGCTGGCCCCGCCCGCGCCACCGAGCCTGCCACCGCTGGCCGCGCCCGACAATAGCCAGATCCAGGTGCAGCGCAGCGTGGCCGCGCCACAAATCAACCCCGGCGTGCAGCAAGCCTACCAGGCCTTCAACGGCGGCCAGCTGGGCCTGGCTCGTCAGCAATATGAAACGGTGCTGCGGCAGGATGCGAATAACCGCGACGCGCTGCTGGGCCTGGCGGCCGTGGCCCTGCGCGAGCAACAAGGCGCGCAAGCGGCGGCCCTGTACGTGCGTTTGCTGGAAATCAATCCCGACGATGGCGAAGCGCTGGCCGGCCTGATCGGGCTGCGCCAGGGCGACGTGGCGCAGAGCGAAACAAGGCTCAAAGCCATCCTGGCGCGCAGCCCCGACAGCGCCCCCGTGCTATTTGCACTGGGCAATGTGTACGCCAAGCAGCGCCGCTGGAACGAAGCGCAGCAGCAATTTTTCCGCGCCTATGGCGCCGCGCCCGGCAATCCCGACTATGCCTTCAACCTGGCCGTGGGCCTGGACCGGCTGAACCAGCCCCGGCTGGCCGCCACGTATTACCAGCGCGCCCTGAGCCTGGCGCAAGCGGCGCCGGCCGCCTTCGACCAGGCCGTCGTGCAAACGCGTTTGCGCGAATTGACGGCACCTGCGGCCACGGCAGAGCCGGCCACCATCCCACCCCGTCAGGAATAAGCATCACATGGCAGAACAGGCAAAACTTCCCCTCGGCAAGCTGCTGATCCAGAAAGGTGTGATCAGCGAAGACCAGCTGCGCATCGCCCTGATCGAGCAGCGGCGCAGCAGCGAGCCGCTGGGCAAGCTCTTGATCACCCTGGGTTTTGTGACGGAAGCGACCGTGCGCGAGGCGCTCAGCGAAAACCTGAAACAGGTCAGCGCCGATCTGTCGAGCCTGGTGGTCGACGCCATTGCATTAAAACTGATCCCGAAGGACGTGGCCAAGCGCTACCGGGTCTTTCCTATCGTCTACGAACGCCAGGCGGACAACCTGATCCTGGCCATGGCCGACACCAGCAACATCGTCGCGCTCGACCAGATCAGCGCCATGCTGGTCAAGGGCATTACGATTTCCACCGTGCTGGTCAACGAATCGGACATTTCGCGCGCCATCGACCAGTACTATGGTTTTGAACTGTCGATCGACGGCATCCTACACGAGATCGAAACGGGCGAAGTCAGCTATCAAAGCATGGCCTCGCCATCGGACGAGTACAGCCAGCCCATGGTGCGCCTGATCGATGCGCTGCTGGCCGATGCGGTGCAAAACGGCGCCTCGGACATCCATTTCGAGCCGGAACAGTCGTTCCTGCGCATCCGCTACCGCATCGACGGTATCCTGCGGCAAATCCGCAGCCTGCACAAATCGTACTGGCCGGCCATGGCCGTACGCCTGAAGGTGATGTCGAACATGAATATCGCCGAGGCGCGCGCGCCGCAGGATGGGCGCATCAGCATCAAGTTTTCCGGGCGGCAAATCGACTTTCGCGCCTCGGCGCAGCCCACCACGCATGGCGAAAACGTCGTGCTGCGCGTGCTGGACCGGCAAAAAGGCATCGTCCCGCTCGATGCCCTGGGCCTGGCCGAAGCGGAGCTGAACTTGCTGAAACTGATGATCGCGCGCCCCGACGGCGTGATCCTCGTGACGGGCCCGACGGGCAGCGGCAAGACCACCACCCTGTATTCGATACTCAACCATATCAATACGGAAAGCGTCAACATCATGACCCTGGAGGATCCGGTCGAGTATCCGATGAACATGATACGCCAGACTTCCGTCAACGAATCCGTCAAGCTGGGCTTTGCCGACGGCATCCGCTCGATGATGCGGCAAGACCCGGACATCATTTTAGTGGGCGAGATCCGCGACCGCGAAACGGCGGAAATGGCCTTTGCCGCCGCCATGACGGGCCACCAGGTGTATTCCACCCTGCATACGAGCTCGGCCATCGGTTCCGTGGCGCGCTTGCTCGACATCGGCATCCTGCCCGACATCATGGCTGGCAACATCATCGGCATCGTGGCGCAGCGCCTGGTGCGCCGTTTGTGTCCGCACTGCAAGGAAACGGTGATCGCGGACGCCATCGAGCGCCGCCTGCTGGGCCTGGTCCCGGACGAGGCGCCCGTGTCCATCTGCCGCGCCGTCGGTTGCGAGCGCTGCGCCCACCAGGGCTACAAGGGCCGCCTGGCCATCATGGAAATCCTCAAGATGACGGCCGAACTCGATGAATTGACGGCACGCCGCGCCAGTTCGCGCGAATTGAAGAATGCGGCGCGCGCAGCCGGCTTCAAGGGCATCGTCGACGACGGCATGCGCCGCGTGATGGAAGGCGTCACCACCCTGGAAGAAGTGGGCCGCGTGGTCGACCTGACGGAAAGGCTGGCCTGATGGCGCAATATGTCTACCGCGCCATGGATGCCGCCGGCGCGCTGATTCCCGGCAGCATGGAGGCGGCCAACGTGCCGGATCTGGAAGCGCGCTTGCACCGCATGCAGCTCGACTTGATCGACTGCAAGATCACGGGGCAGTACCTGGTGTTGCTGGGCAAGCGGGTCATCCACCGGCGCGACCTAATCAATTTCTGTTTTCACATGGAGCAATTGACGGGTGCGGGTGTGCCCATCCTGGAAGGCTTGAATGACTTGCGCGAAAGCACGGACCACCCGCGCCTGCGCGAAGTCGTCACGGATCTGATCGAAAGCATCGAAGGCGGCCTGCCCCTGTCGGGCGCGCTGGCCCAGCATGGCGACATCTTCGACGCCACGTTCACCAGCCTGATACTGGCGGGCGAACAGAGCGGCAGGATCGCCGACGTCTTCAAGAACCTGTCCGAAAGTCTGAAATGGCAGGACGAGCTGGCCTCGCAGACGCGCAAGATCGTCATGTACCCCGTCATCGTGGCCATCGTCGTGGCGGCCGTGACGTTTTTCCTGATGATCTATCTGGTCCCTCAGCTGACGGCCTTCATTCGCAACATGGGCGGCGAGCTGCCGCTGCACACGCGCGTGCTCATTGCCGTGTCGAATGTGTTCATCGCATACTGGTATCTGCTGCTGGCCTTGCCCGTGCTGCTGTTTTTCGGTCTGCGCGCGCTGATCCGCCGCAGCGAGGCGGCCCGCTATGCCTGGGATGGCTTAAAACTGCGGCTGTGGCTGATCGGCCCCGTGCTGCACAAGATCATCCTGGCCCGCTTCGCCACGTTTTTTGCGCTGATGTATGCCTCCGGCATCACGATACTCGAATGCATCCGCCTGTCCGAAGGCATCGCCGGCAACCAGGTGGTGGCGGCCGGTCTGCGCCGCGCCGCCCAGCTGATCAGCGAAGGCCATGGCGTCACCGCCGCCTTCCAGCATACGGGCATCTTTCCGCCGCTGGTGATCCGCATGCTAAAGGTGGGCGAGGCCACGGGTTCGCTGGACACGGCCTTGCGCAATGTCAGTTACTTTTACAACCGCGAAGTGAAGGAATTGATTGAAAAAGTGCAAGCCATGATCGAGCCGGCCATGACGGTCATCCTGGGCTTGCTGCTGGGCTGGATCATGCTGTCGGTACTGGGGCCGATCTACGACACCATCAGCACAATCAAAACCTGAGGCCGCCGTGTTCCGCAAACAATTACTCTACATTACCAGCGACGCCCTGTGCGCCTACGACTGGGACCATGGCGTGCTGGGCCCGGGCCAGACCTTCGCCGCCAGCGCGGCCGGGCTGGACGGCTTCGCCGCATGGCTGGAAGACCCGCAGGCGCACCGTCTCGACGTGCCCGCCTACCTGCTGACGGACTTGATCGAGGAAGATTTCCAGCATCAGCTCGTGCCCCACGTGCGCGGCAAGGCGGGCCGCGCCCTGCTGGAGCGGCGCCGCCAGCAGTTGCACCGCGACACGCCCTACCGGGGCAGCACCGTGCTGGGCCGCGAAAGCGCGGGCCGCCACGACGATCAGGTGCTGTTTTTCGCCCTGACCAACCCGTCCTTGCTGCAGCCGTGGACGGAGGCGCTTGAACACTTGCGCGTGCCCGTGGCCGGCATTTATTCGACCAGCCTGCTCAGTATCGCGCTGGTCAAAAAGCTGTCGCTCGCGCATGAACACTTGCTGCTGGTGACGCAGCAGTCGGGCGGCTTGCGGCAAAGTTACTATGAAAAGGGCCAGCTGCGCTTTTCGCGCCAGACGGCCACCATCGCGCTCGACGGCGTGGCCGTGAATATCGTCCTGGAAACGGAAAAGACGCGGCAATTTCTCACCAGCACGCGCATGCTGGCGCGCGGCGACCTGCTCAATACCGTCATCCTGGCGCCGGCCGCGCAGATCGCCAAGCTTGAACTGCTGTGCGACAACGGCGTCGAAGTGGCCTACCACTTCATCGACCTGCAGCTGGCCGGCGCACGCGTGGGCTTGCGCCAGACGCCGGCGCTGGCCGATGCATTGCTGCTGACCTTGCTGGGCAAGCATCCGCCGGCCAGCCACTATCCGCCCGGCGCGCTGGCCCGCTACTACCACTTCCAGCGCGCGCGCAAGACGCTGTATGGCGCCAGCGCGCTGATCGGCGCGTCGACCGCCCTGTGGTGCGTGATCAATTTGCTTGGCGGCATCGCCGATGGGGCCGCCACGCAGCGCCTGGCACAGGAAACGGCGTCCTACCAGGAACGCTACCGCAGCGTCATGTCGACGCAACCGCCGGCGCCGGCCAGGACGCAGAACATGAAAGTGGCCGTCACTCTGGGCCAGATGATCGCCAGCCAGGCGCCGGAACCGGGCCGCCTGCTGGGCCTGCTGGGCGCGGCGCTGGACCAGGCGCCGCAAATCCAGCTGGGCCAGCTGCACTGGAACGCGGGACCGCCCCCAGCGCGCACGAGCGGCAGCCAGCAAGCGCCGCAGACGGAAAGCGGTCGCCCGCTGGGCAGCAGCCTGGCCGGCATCCCCGTCGCCCCGCCGCAGGCGCTGCGCCTGGAAGCGGACGTGGCCATGCCGAACAATGACTACCGCGCGGCGCTGGCCGCCATCACGGCGTTTGCGCAAACCCTGGCGCGCCAGCCGGGCATGCAGGTAAGGATAGAGGAAACGCCGCTCGACTTGCGTCCCAGCGTGGCCTTGTCCGGCAAGAGCGCCGCGCCGGCGCCGGACAGCCAGGCCCGCTTTACCCTCTTGCTGGAGTGGCAGCCATGAGCGGCCCCGTCAAGCAGCCGCCCCTGCCCGGCATGCAGCGGACAAGCACGCCTGCGCGCACCCTGCCCGCCTGGCTGGGCGAACTGCGCCTGGTGCGCGGCGCCATGCTGTGCTTTGCGCTGACCTTGCTGGCCGGCGTGCTGCTGCTGAGCCTGAGCACCGCCTATCGCACGCGCGAAGCGCAACGGCTGTACCTGGCCCAGCACACGCGCGCGGCGGCGGCCACCCTGTTCAACCACGCGGAAGCGGAAAAGCAGGAAATCCGCGCCTACGAACCGCAATTCCTGGCGCTGCGCCAGCGCGGCCTGATCGGCGAGGAAAACCGCCTGGCCTGGATCGACGCCATCCGCCGCAGCCAGGAACAGCGCAAGCTGCTGCCAATCAGCTATGACATCAGTCCCCAGCAAGGGCTGCAAGTGCCGTTGCCGATGGTGATGGGGCAATATCATTTGCGCGGCAGCCGCATGCGCCTGCAGATGGATTTGCTGCACGAGATGGATTTGCTGAACCTGTTTGACGATTTGCGCCAGGCCGGCTATTTCGCCGTGCAGGAGTGCACGCTCAAGCGCCATGGCGCGGCCGGCGGCGAGGCGGCGCCCGCCCTGGGCGCCGAATGCGAGCTGCTGTGGCTGACCGTCAACAGCCTGACCGTGGCGGGGCCGCCATGAGGTACGCTCTCGTCCTGTGCGCGCTGCTGGCCGGCACCGCGCCCACTCTCCATGCACAGGCACAGCAACTGGGGCGCTTGTTCCTGTCGCCCCAGCAGCGCGCCCAGCTCGACGCGCAACGCTACGGGCCGCCGCCCCCCGATCCGGCCCTGGCGGCGCCACCGCCCCCGCCACCGCCCGCCCCGCCCGTGGAATTAAATGGCGTGGTGGTGCGCAGCAGCGGCCGCTCCACCGTCTGGCTGAACCAGGAAGCGCAGAACGAGCCGCACAACCGCCTTGCCCGTGACAAACCCGGCACCTTGACCCTGCGCCTGTCGAACGGCCAGGTGGTACTGCTGAAACCTGGCCAGCGCTACGATCCGGCCAGCGGCACGGTCACCGAAGTGCAGGAGACCCCGCCATGACGCCACGGAAAGCTCGTCGCCAGCGTGGCGCCGCCCTGCTCCTGCTGGTGGCCGTGCTGGGCCTGGGCGCGGCCAGCCTGCTGATCAGCGCCTTTGGCCGCAACACGGGCGAGGCCGAACGCCAGCAGCGCACCCTGGCCACCCTGGCGCAGGCGCGCGAGGCCTTGCTGGGCTTTGCGGCGGCCAATGGCCGCCTGCCCCGTCCGGCCGCCTCCGCCCTCGACGGGCGCGAACGGGCCGCCGACTGCGCCGACGATGCCGCCTGCAGCGGCTTTTTGCCGTGGGTGGCGCTGGGCGTGGACGGCGTGGATGCCTGGGGCAAGCTGCTGCGCTACAGCGTCACGCCGGAAATGGCGCGCGCGCCCATCGTCTCGTTTTCCGCCATCGCCAACAGGGTCGTGCTTGAACGCGGTTCGCGCGGCGAACTTGCCTTCGTGGCGGGCCAGGCGCTGTGCGACGTCAGCGCCCAATGCCTGCCCGTTGTGCTGTTCTCGCAAGGCAAGGATCATTACGGCACGGCCGCTAGCGGCGTGATGCAGATCAATACGGCGCGCGGCAATATCGACGAAGCGGCCAACGACCGCGCCAGCCGCGGTTTCATTGCCCGCCCCGCCACCGGCAATGCCGCACTGCCCGGTGGCGCCTTTGACGACATGCTCACCTGGATTACCTTGCCCACCCTGTACCAACGCATGCGCGCCGCGCGCAACCTGCCATGAGCGCTCGCCATCCGCGCCGCCAGGGCGGCTTTTCCCTGATCGAGATCGCCATCGTGCTCGTCATCGTGGGCCTCATGATCGGCGGCCTGGTCACGCCCTTGACGGTGCAGCTGGAGCAGCGCAAGGTGGCCGAGACGCAACAAGCGCTGAATGAAGCGAAGGAAGCGCTGACCGGCTACGCGTTGCGCTACGGCTACCTGCCCTGTCCCGCCATCTCCTCCATGAGCGGCCTGGAAGACCGGAGCGGCACGCGCTGCACGGGCGAAAAACGCGCCGGCTTCCTGCCCTGGGCCACCCTGGGGCTGCGCCAGGGTGATAGCTGGAACAATCTGCTGCGCTACAGCGTGACGCCGGCCTTCAGCGACAGCGGCCAGCTTTTCAGCCTGTCCACGCCGCGCGACATCAGCATCGTCACGCGCAATGGCGGCGCGCTGCTGCAGGCGACGGCCTTGAACGACATCCCCGCGATGATCATGTCGCACGGCAAGAACGGTTTCGGCGCCACCAGCGCACAGGGCCAGCGCCAGGCTGTGCCTTTCGGCAACAATGTCGACGAGCGCAACAATGCTTCGAACGCCACCACCGTCATCAGCCGCGCCGCCAGCGGCCCGCAACAGCCGGGCGGCGAGTTCGACGATATCGTCGCCTGGTTGTCGCCGAACATCCTGTTCAACCGCATGGTGGCCGCGCAAAGGCTGCCCCGTTGATGCCCATGCTCTCGCCCTCGTTCACCATCGCCCGCTACACGCTGCTCGAAGCGCTGCGCAGCCGCCTGCCGTGGCTGTTCCTGCTGGCCGCCTGCGGCGCGGCCGCCCTGGCCGGCTTACTGCAGCAACTGGCGCTGACGGAAAGCGGCGCCGTGCAGGCGGCCATGCTGGCGGCCACCCTGCGCCTGGCCGGCGTCTTCCTGCTTGCTACCTTCATCATCACCAGCATGGCGCGCGAAGCGGCCGACCGGGGCCTGGAACTGCTGCTGGCGCTGCCGATGCCGCGCGCCGCCTACCTGCTGGGCAAACTGCTGGGCTATGGCACGCTGGCGGCCGTACCCGCCGTGCTGTTCGGCCTGTTGATGGCGCTGTTCGCCGCGCCCGCGCAATGCGCGCTGTGGGCGCTGTCCTTGCTGGGAGAGTTGTGGATCGTCGCCGCCTTCAGCCTGCTGTGCGCGGCCAGCTTGCAGCAAGCCCTGCCGGCGCTGGCCGCCACGGGCGGCTTCTACGTACTGGCGCGCATGCTGGGCAGCCTGCAACTGCTGGCGCACGGCCCGCAGGCGGGCGATTCCCTGGTTCAACGGGCAACGGCCGGCGCCATCGACGTGCTGGCCCTGCTGCTGCCCCGCCTGGACGCGTTTACCCGCACGGAATGGCTGCTGTACGCCACCGGCGACTGGCAGGCGCTGCTCAATGTGGCGGCGCAAACCGGCATCTATGTGGCCTTGCTGGCCAGCTGCGCATTGTGCGACTTTTACCGCAGGAACATCTGATGGCCGCGACCACCCAGCGTCCATGGACCAGCGTGCCGCGCCCCGTGTGCTGGCTGCTGGCGGCTTGCCTGTTATTGCAGCTGGGCTGGCGTCTGGCGCAGCAGCACGCTCCCGCCCAGGCACGCCCGCTGCCCGCCGCGCCGCCGGCTGGCGTGGCGCGTCTGGCCAGCCTGGGCGAGCCGCTGGCCATGTCGAAGGCCATGCTGCTGTACCTGCAATCGTTCGAAGACCAGGCCGGCGTCAGCCTGCCGTGGCGCGAACTCGATTATGACCGCCTGGCCGGCTGGCTGGAGACGGCGCAAACGCTCGATCCGCGCAGCCAATACGCGCTGGTGGCCGCCAGCGAGGTGTATGCCGGCGTGGCCGATCCGCAACGCGCGCGCCGCATGCTGGCCTTTGTCGCCGCCAGCTTCGCGGCCGACCCGCGTCGCCGCTGGCCCGCCATGGCGCAGGCCGTGCTGGTGGCGAAGCACCAGTTGCACGACTTGCCGCTGGCGCTCGGCTACGCGCGCGCATTGCGCCAGCTGGCGACGGGGCCGCAGGTGCCGCCGTGGGTGCGCGAGATGGAAGCGTTCATCCTGGAAGACATGGACCAGCTCGACAGCGCCCGCCTGGTGATCGGCGGCCTGCTCGCCAGCGGCCAGATCAATGACCCGCACGAACTGGCCTTTCTGGCGCGCCGGCTCGACGAACTGGCCAGGAAGAAAGCACAGGCCGCCCCATGAGCCGCTGCCTGAAATGCCATGCGCATCCGGCACCAATTGCAGTAAACTGCCATCTCAAGCTGTAGCACTTTTTTCCAAGGAAATCCCATGCCCCCACGCCGCCAGCACGGCTTTACGCTCGTAGAAATCGCCATCGTCCTGGTCATCATCGGCTTGCTGCTCGGCGGCGTGCTGAAGGGGCAAGGCTTGATCGACAGCGCCAAGGTGAAAAACATCATCCAGCAGTCGAACGCGCTGACGGCCGCCGTCAACGCCTACCAGGACAAGTTCCGCGCCCTGCCCGGCGACGATCTCCAGGGCACCGTGCACGTGCCCAATTCGGCCGGCAACGGCAATGGCGACGGCCAGATCGGCGACGGCCAGCCGCGCGAATTCACCCTGGCACCGCAACACCTGGCGCTGGGCGGTTTTATTACCGGCTCGTTCAACGGCACCTCGCAATTCATGACCAGCGCCCAGGGCGGCGCCGTCTACCTGTACAACGATGAAGTGGGCGGCCGCGCCGGCAACGGCATCCGTTTCGATAACCTGCCCGAGAGCTACGCGGAGCAGATCGACAGCAAACTCGACGATGGTGTGGCCGGCACGGGCAGCGTCCGGGCGAACATGCCCTATGGCAATGCCGGTGCTATCATTGCCCGCACCGCCGTCTTTTTCTGAGCCTACAGTCACTATCAAAGGAATACCATGTCACTGCACCGCACACTCATCGTTTCCCTGGCCGCAGCCTGCGCCTTGCTGGCCGGCAGCGCGCACGCCCAATACGTGGGACCGACGACCGGCCCGGCCGCGCCCGGCAATGTGGCCGCCATCCTGAAAAATCCCGTCGACGACCAGGCCGTCGTGCTGCGCGGCCATTTGCTGCGCAAAGTCGGCAACGAGAAATACACCTTCTCCGACGGCACGGCGGAAATCCGCGTGGACATCGACGACAAGGTCTTCATGAATCGCAAGATCGACGCCAAGACCCGCGTGGAAATCCGCGGTGAAGTGGAAAAAGACTTCATGGAAAGCCCGGAAATCGACGTCGACGTGCTGACCGTGGTCCAGTAAGCCGCCGTGCCATCCCGCCGCCACGGCGGGAGGGAAATTCCCCCTCTTCTGTATGCCTTGCGCAACCTTTTTTCCATGCCGGAAACTAGGCTTGTCAGAACAATCAATTTCGTCTAGCATCTTTTCATTCAAGGTCAGCCAGCGCCAGCGTGAGCCTGCCTGTCGACTCATCCATTCTGGGAGCTTTCCGGGTGCAAGATTTGCCTTCGATACGCTCAAGAATTTCATGGCTGGTGCTCGCCTGGGTCATTCCGACGGCGCTCGTGTTTCTCCTGCTCGTGGCGCAAAGCTATACGCGCGAACGCGACCATGTCGTCAGCGAAACGGCGCAGGCGGCGCGGGCCGTCGCGGCCGCCGTCGAACGCGACCTGAACGGCGCCCAGATGGCCGCGCAGATCCTGGCCGGCTCACCCGCCCTGCAAGCCGACGACATCGGCGCCCTGCGTGTCCTGGCCGCCAGCCTGCTGCAGCCGGGCCTGGCCGTCAGCGCCTTCATCGTTTCCGACGCCAAGGGCCGCCAGCTGATCAATACGACCTTGCCCGCCAGCCAGGCGCCGCCGCCCCTGCCGCAAAAATGGGCCGCCAGCATGGAGCGCACGCGCGACTACGGCAAGCCGCGGCTGACCAGCCTGGCCAGGGCACCCGACAGCGTGCCGCAGCTGGCCCTGAACCTGCCCTTGCCGCGCAAGCAGGGAGCCGCCTACGTGCTGACGGCACTGTACCCGCCCGACTACCTGTCCGTGTTGCTGCGCGAACTGCGCCTGCCCGCCTACCTGGGCGCGGCCATCATCAATGCCGACGGCATCAACGTGGCGCGCACCTTGGCGCCGCAGCGCTATGTGGGCCAGCGCACTGCGGCGCCCCTGCTGGAACAGATACGCCAGGCGCGCGAAGGCGTGCTGCGCCATGCCACCCTGGAAGGCATCGACGTGTACACGGGCTTTCGCCGCGCCCCCGACGCCGCCTGGACGGTAGCCGTCACCATGCGCACCAGCACGGTGGCCGAAGCCCTGCTGCGCTCGGTAGTCACGGGTTCCCTCATCCTGGCGCTGCTGCTGGGCGCCGGCTTTGCCCTGGCCTGGCGCGTGGGCGGCCGTCTGGCCAGCACCCTGCAGGAACTGACGCAGCAAATCCATGCGCTGGCGCAGGGCAAACCGCTGCTGTCGAACAAGCACGCGGACCGCGAATCGGCCGACATGGCCAGTGCCCTGGGCGCGCTGGAACGCGACCTGCGGCGCCACCGCACGCAGCTTGAAAGCCTGGTGGCCGAACGCACGCTGGCCCTGGAAAAGTCCACGCGCCTGCTGGAGACCGTGTATGCGACGGCGCCGATCGGCATGCTGTTCGTGGACCTGAACTTGCGCATCGTCATGATCAACCACTACCTGGCCGCCATCAACGGGGCCAGCGTGGCGCAGCACCTGGGCCGTCCCGTGGGCGCCATGCTGTTCGACGACGCCGTGCGCGCCGAGGTGGAACGCTGCGCGCGCCAGGTCCTCGGGACGGGGCAGCCCATCGTCGACATGGAATTGCAAGGCCATAGCGGCCAGCAGCGCGAGCAGATCAGTCACTGGATCGTCTCCTACCACCCGATTTTCGGCCCGGAACAGCAGTTGCTGGGCGTCTCGGGCCTGTGGCTGGACATTACAGAACGCAAGCGCAGCGAAGCGGAATTTCGCCGCTCGAAACACCTGTTTGGCACCATCATTGAAAACATCCCGGCCATGGTCTTCGTCAAGCGCGCAGACAAGCTGAGCTTTGAAATGATCAACCGCCACGCGGAACTGACCCTGGGACGCTCGCGCGAGCAATTGCTGGGCAAGACGGACCACGATTTCTTCCCGCCGCAGCAAGCGTCCGCCTTCGTCAGCGCCGACCGCAAGCTGCTGGCCACGGGGCAGATGGTGGAAATCGAACAGGAAGCGATCAATACGGCCGATGGCACCACGCGCCACTTCACCACGCGCAAGGTGGTCTTGCGCGACGATGCGGGGCGCCCCAGCCATGTGCTGGGGGTCTCGATCGACATCACGGAACGCAAGCGCGCCACCGAGGTGCTGCACGCCACCACCTGGCGCCTGGAACAGAACGAGCGTTTCATCCGCACCGTCACCGACAACCTGCCCGGCATGGTGTCGTACTGGGGCGCCGATTTGCGTTGCCTATTTGCAAATAAATTCTATAACGAATGGTTTGGCCGCAGCAGCGCCGAGCTGGCCGGCATCCACATGAGCGAATTGCTGGGGCAGGAACTGTTCGACGTGTATGCGCCCCACGTCGAGGGCGTGCTGGCGGGCCGGCCGCAAAGCTTCGAGCGCGACCTGCTCGATCCCGGCGGCCAGGTGTGTCACACGTGGACCAATTACATCCCCGATTTCGACGACAGCGGCGGCGTGCGCGGCTTCTTCGTGCTGGCCTCGGACGTGTCCGAACTCAAGCGCACGGAATTGCGCCTGCACGAGCTCAACGAGCAGATGGTGCGCGCGCGCGACAAGGCCGAGGCGGCCAGTATCGCGAAGAGCGAATTCGTCGCCAACATGAGCCATGAAATCCGCACGCCGATGAACGCCATCATCGGCCTGGCGCGCCTGCTGGAAGAGTCGCCGCTGGAACGGCGCGAACGCAGCTACGTCGGCAAGATCCAGATGGCGACGCAGTCGCTGCTCAACATCGTCAACGACGTGCTCGATTTTTCCAAGATCGAGGCGGGACAGATGGTGCTCGAGCAGCGCCGCTTCCAGCTCGAACGCATGCTGGGCAGCGTGGGCGTCTTGCTGGCCAGCAGCGCCTGGGCGCGCGGCGTGGAGCCCGTGTTCGTGCTCGATCCCGGCGTGCCTGACGAACTGATCGGCGACGCCCTGCGCATGGAACAGATCCTCATCAACCTGATGGGCAACGCCGTCAAGTTCACCGCGCATGGCGAAGTGGTGCTGAGCATCGGCATGGAGGCCGAGGATGCGGCCAGCGCCACCCTCGCGTTTTCCGTGCGCGACACGGGCATCGGCATCGGCGCGGCCGAGCAGGAACGCATCTTCGACGCGTTTTCCCAGGGCGACAGCGGCACCAGCCGCAAATACGGCGGCACGGGACTGGGGCTGGCCATCTGCCGGCGCATGGTGGAATTGATGGGCGGCACCCTCAGCGTCAAAAGCACGCTGGGCCAGGGTTCCGACTTCCGCTTCAGCTGCCGCTTCGAGAAGGTGGCGCCGCCGCCCGAGCCGTCCGGCAAGGGCGTGCCCAAGGCCCTGTCGCTGCTGATCATCGACGACAACGCCAGCGTGCGCACCATGCTGGAAGACTGGTGCGCGGCGCAGGGCTGGCACAGCCGCAGCGCCGACAGCGGCGCGGCCGGCCTGGCCCTGCTGCGCGCCCACGCCAGCGGCCTGGACGGCTTGCAGGCGGCCGCTCACGTGGATATGGTGCTGCTCGACGCGGCCATGCCCGGCATGGATGGCATTTCCATGCTCACCGAGGCGCGCGCCGACGAACACCTGGCGCTGCCGCCCGTGATCATGCTGGTGGCCGACCAGGACAGCGAGAACCTCGAACGCCTGGCCGACAGCCTGATGCTGGCCGGCATCGTCTCGAAACCGGCCACTCCGGCGCGCCTGCTGGCGGCCGTCACCGCCGTGCGGGATGGCCGCAATGGCCGCAGCGCGCCATCCGTGCTGCCCGTGTCCACGCCCTTGTCGGGTTTGCTCACAGGCATGCGCGTGCTGCTGGTGGAAGACAATGAAATCAACCAGGAAGTGGCGCAGTACATCCTGTTGCACTCGGGGGCGCGCGTGGCCGTGGCCGCTAATGGCAGGCTGGCCGTCGACTTGCTCGCCAGCACGCCCAACGCCTGGGACGTGGTGCTGATGGATTTGCAGATGCCCGTCATGAATGGCTACGACGCCACCCTGGCCATCCGCGCCCTGGGCTTGCCGGACTTGCCCATCATCGCCATGACGGCCAATGCCATGGATGAAGACCGTCTGCGCGCCATTGCCAGCGGCATGAATGCGCATGTGGCCAAGCCCATCGATGTCGACGAGATGATCGAGACCCTGACCCGGCTGGTGCGCGCGCCCCTGGGTTCCGGCGACGGCGCCGTCCAGGCAGCCGATGCCGCCACGCAGACGCCGGACTTGCCGGCCACCGTGCCCGGCATCGACCTGGCGGCGGCCCTGCACCGCTTCGGCGGCGACTACGGCGCCTTCCTGGCCCTGCTCAAGCGCTTTGAGAATTCGCAAGGCGACGCCGTCGAGGAAACGCGGCGCCTGCTGGCCGCCGGCCATCTGCAGCAGGCGGCGCAACTGCTGCACCGCGTGTGCGGCGTGGCCGCCAACCTGGGCGCCACGCAGATCGCCAGCCTGGCCGCCGAGACGGAAAAAACGCTGAAAACGGGGCAACCGCACGCCGCGGCCACCTTGCTGGGACGGCTGGAACAGGCGATGGCCGAAGTCATCGAAGCGGCGCGCACCCTGCCCTCGCCCGTACGGCGCAGCCAGCCGGCAGCGGCAGCGCCCGGCGGTGCGCCCGTCGATCTGCACGCCGGGCTGTCCGAGCTGCTGGTCCTGATCCACAACAACAACCTGAAAGCGCTGGCGCAATTCCAGGCCCTGCACCCCGCCATACAACAGTCGGACCGGGAAGCGGCGCTGGCGATGGCACATGCGATTGAAACGCTGAATTTTGCCGAGGCGGAAAAACTCGTGCTCGATCAGCTGAAACGAGAGGAAAACAAGTGAGCTGGACCAACCTTGCCATGAACGGGCGCATCCTCATCGTCGATGACGCCATGGAAAACATCCAGATCCTGCACCAGCTGCTGCGCGAGGAACACGACGTGCTGTTCGCCCTGAGCGGTGACAAGGCGCTGGAAATTGCGCATAATCAACTGCCGGACCTGATCCTGCTCGACGCCGTCATGCCCGGCATGGATGGCTATGCCGTCTGCAGCGCGCTGCGCGAATCGGCGCTCCTGAACGCCATTCCCGTCATTTTCGTCACGGCCCTGAACCAGCCCGAAGACGAGACGCGGGCGCTGGAAGCGGGCGCCGTCGATTTCATCACGAAACCGTTCAACGCGGCCGTCGTGCGCGCCCGCGTGCGCAGCCAGCTGACCATCAAGCGGCAAGCCGACGCCATGCGCGAACTGTCGCTGACGGATTCGCTGACGGGCGTGGCCAACCGGCGCAGCTTCAACGACACGATGGACAGCGAATGGCGGCGCTGCGCGCGCGACGGCGTGCCGATGGCCCTGATCATGGCCGATATCGACCACTTCAAGGATTACAACGATACGTATGGCCACCAGGCGGGCGACCTGTGCCTGCAGCAGGTGAGCGCCGCCTTGCGCCGCTGCGCCGTGCGCCCGCCCGACCTGCTGGCGCGCTACGGCGGCGAGGAATTCATCATCCTGCTGCCGCAGGAAACGCGCGACGGCGCCGAAGTGGTGGCCCAGCGCATCCTCGACGAAGTGCGCGCGCTGCACATTGCCCACGCCAGATCGAGCGTCGGCCCGCACGTCACCGTCAGCCTGGGCATGGCCAGCATCATGCCCACGGAAGGCATGGACCCCAGCGCCCTGATCCGCGCCGCCGACGCCCTGCTGTACCGCGCCAAGCATACGGGGCGGGACAGGTATTGCGCGTCGGAGGGGGAGTGATCAGGGATAGCAGCGCATCAAAAACTCCGCCACGCACACGGGTTTCGGGTCGCCTTCACGCTCCATGGTGACGGCCCAGTTCACTTGCGCCCCTTCCGGCAAGTTGTCGACGGAGAGGATATCGAGCCGCGCGCGCAATCGGCTGCCCACGGGCACGGGCGCGGGGAAGCGTACTTTATTCAGGCCATAATTGATGGCCATGCGGATGCCGGCCATGTGCAGCGCTCCCTGCAGCATGGCCGGCAGCAGGGACAAGGTCAGGAAGCCGTGCGCGACGGTGCAACCGTATGGCGACTCGCGCGCGCAGCGTTCGGCGTCCACATGGATCCACTGATGGTCGTCCGTGGCGTCGGCAAAGGTGTCGATGCGCTGCTGGGTGATGGTCAGCCAGTCGGAGACGGCCACGTGCTGTCCCGCCAGGGCCTGGAAACCGGCGATGCCGACGATATCACGCATGGTTTTCGCCTGCCGGACGGCGGCCGAACATGCCCATGCCCTCCACCGTCGTCACCACTTCGCCATGCTGGTTGCGCACGCTCCACACGGAAATGACGATGCCGCGGTCCGGCTTCGACGTCGACGGACGCACTTCCTTGACCTGGTAGGTCAGCTGCAGGGTATCGCCCGCGCGCACGGGTTTGAGCCAGCGGATGCTGTCCAGGCCGGGCGAACCCATGCTCGACGAATGCTTGAGCAGATTGTCCACCACCAGGCGCATCATCATGCCGCAGGTATGCCAGCCGCTGGCGATGACGCCCTTGAAGATGGTCTTTTCGGCGGCCGCATGGTCGACGTGGAATGGCTGCGGATCGAAATCCGTGGCAAAAGCGATGATTTCCTTTTCCGTTACGTGGCGCTGGCCCAGGTCGATTTGCAGGCCTTGCGTAAAGTCTTCGAAATACCAGTGTTTCGGGGTGGTGGCAGGCGATGCGGTCATGCGGTCTCCGTCGGCAAGAAGCCCGGCTGGGCGATAAAGCGCTCGATATGATGGTCCACGTCGCCCAAGGTCAGGGCGATCATGGCAAGGCGCTTGAAATGGTGGGCGGCAGGCAATTCGTCGGTGACGCCCATGCCGCCATGCAATTGCACGGCTTGCTGGCCGACAAAGGTAGCGGCCAGTCCCACTCTCGCCTTGGCGGCCGAGACCGTACGGCGCCGCTCGGACGCATCCTCGCTGTCGACCTTGGCGGCGGCCAGCATGGCCATCGAACGGGCCTGCTCCAGGTGGATGAACATGTCGGCCATGCGGTGCTGCAAGGCCTGGAACTTGCCGATCGGCGCGCCGAACTGCTGGCGCGTCTTCAGGTATTCCAGAGTGGCGGCAAAGATGGCGTCCATGGCGCCCACGGCTTCCGCGCACAGCAAGGAGGCGCCGTAATCCACGGCCGCGTCCAGCACGGACCAGCCCTGCCCTGCCTGGCCGATCAAGGCGTCGTGGCCCAGCACCACTTGCACGAGGGTGACGGTGGCGGCGCGCTGGCCGTCGATGGTGCGGTAGTCGCGCACGGAAACGCCGGGCGCGTCGACAGGCACGAGGAACAGCGAAATGCCATCCGTCTCCATCTGGCCGCCGCTGCTGCGGGCCGACACGATCAAGGCGCCCGCCTGCGCGCCGTGGATGACGACGGTTTTCTCGCCATCGAGCACGAAACCGTCGCCTCGGCTTGTCGCCGTGGCGGCAATATCATTGAGTTCGTGGCGCGACTGGCGCTCACCGAGCGCGCAGGCCAGCTTCAGGCTGCCGCTGGCGACCTGTTCCAGCACGCCATCGTGGCCGCCCGCCAGGCTCAAAAAGCGCGCCCCGAGTACGGTGGCGAAATACGGTTCGACCACCAGGCCACGGCCCAGTTCCTGCATCACCAGCAGCATGTCGACGGCCGTGCCGTCGAAGCCGCCCGCGCCGGCCGGCAGCGGCAAGGCCGTCATGCCCAGCTCGGCCAGGGTGGCCCAGGCGGCATCGGACGTGCCGGTGGCCGAGTGGATAATTTTTTGCCGCGTTTCAAAGCGGTAATCCTTGTCGACCCAGCGCCTGAGCGCGTCGGCGAATTGCTGCTGTTCCTGATTAAAATGAAAGTCCATGTCGTCTCCTTCTGGCTTACAGGCCCAGGATCATCTGCGTGATGATGTTTTTCTGGATTTCATTCGAGCCGCCATAGATCGATGTCTTGCGGTAATTGAAGTAATACGCGGCCAGCGGCGCAGCCAGGTCGTCGCCGCCAGCGCTGTGCGGCGCGCTGCCGTCCAGAAATGCCGGGTCGAACGGCAAGGCTTGCGGGCCGATGGCTTCCACCATCAGTTCCGTCAGTTGCTGCTGCAATTCCGAACCGCGCACCTTCAGCATCGATGCCTGCGGTCCCGGCCCCTTGCCTTCGTCGCTGATGACACGCAAGACCGTCATTTCCAGCGCCATCAATTCAATTTCCAGGGTGGCGACCTTGGCGGCGAACGCGGGATCGTGCAGCAGCGGTGCGCCGCGCTTGGTTTGTTGCATGGCCAGCTGCTTGAGGAAAGTCAGCTCGCGCTTGGAGCGGCCGACGGCGGCGATGCCCGTGCGCTCGTGGCCCAGCAGATACTTGGCGTAGGTCCAGCCCTTGTTTTCCTGGCCCACCAGGTTGCTGACGGGCACGCGCACGTTATCAAAAAAGACTTCGTTCACTTCGTGTTCTTCATCGAGCATGATGATGGGGCGCACGGTGATGCCCGGCGTTTTCATGTCGATCAGCAAGAAACTGATGCCTTCCTGCTTGCGCACCGTGCTGTCCGTGCGCACCAGGCAAAAGATCATGTCCGCGTGCTGGCCCAGCGTCGTCCAGGTTTTCTGGCCGTTGACGATGTAATGGTCGCCGTCGCGCTGGGCCGTGGTTTTCAGCGAAGCGAGGTCGGACCCGGCGCCCGGCTCGGAGTAACCCTGGCACCACCAGTCGTCGCAATTCAAAATGCGCGGCAGATAATATGCTTTTTGTTCGGCGCTGGCGAAGGCCATGATGACGGGCGCCACCATGTTGACGCCGAAGGGCAGGATCGGTGGCGTGGCGGCGCGCGCGCACTCGTCTTCCCAGATGTGGCGCTGCACGGCTGTCCAGCCCGTGCCGCCATGTTCGACGGGCCAGGCCGGCGCGGCCCAGCCTTGTTGCGCGACAATCTTGTGCCAGCGCACGTAATCGTCGCGGTTCAGGCGCAGATGCTGGCGCACCTTGCGCTGCAAGTCCGCCGGCAAATGGGTATCGAGGAAGGCGCGCACCGTGTCGCGGAAGGCGCTCTCCTCGGCCGTGTAATGCAGGTCCATGTCTGTCTCCTTGTTCTTATCGGTTGCCGTGATGACTGCACGCAAGGAAGCTCAGCGCACAAAAAAGCACGACCGTTCTCAAGGATTGTACAACAGATTGGGAGCGGCACCAGCGGTTTTACACAGGCTCAAGGTTCATCGCGAAGCCATGCCACTTTTCGCCATTACCTTTGAACTAATAGCCCCCGCAACAGCAATTCCAATGCCGCAACTGCTTTTATCAGGCGCGCATTGCCTTCGTCGCCGTCTGCGATCCAGAACGCCGCTTCCGCCAGGCTACCGTAGATCAGCGCAGCCAGTGCCTGTGGGCAAGCGTCGGCCACGATGCCCTGGTGAATCAGCTGCTGGATCAGCCCTTGCATCGACTCGAGGCAATGGCGCTGCGAGTCCGGTGAAGCGCCGCCCAGGACCGCCCTCGCATCGCGCAAGACGATGCGCTGAATTTCCGGTTCCAGGGCCATCTCCAGATAGGCACGGCAGCGGCTGCGAAAGCCTTCCCACAAGTCTGCGGCGCCGTCGGAGATGGCTTGCAGGCGGCCATCCATTTCCGCGTCTATCTGCTCGACCACCGCCAGCAGCAAGCCCTTCTTGTCGCCGAAGTGATGGTACAGCGCACCCCGCGTCAGCCCTGCCTGGGCGGTGAGGTCGTCCATCGACGTGTCGGCATAACCGCGCTCGCTAAACACTTTGCGGGCCGTGGCCAGCAACGAGGCGCGGGTTTCTTCCATTTCCACACGGGTGCGGCGAACCATTTCTCTCTCCTTACATACGTAGCGCATGATTGTTTATATACAGTGCGTATGTATATATACTTATTCATACGCGATGTATGTATTATCACTGCGACGTATCTCCATTGCAAGCAGGGCTGCGCCGTTTATCAAATGATCAATGAAGGATATGCACCATGAGTACGTCTTCCTGCGCTGCCGCAGAAACTTCTACCCGCCACCTGTGGCTGGCGGTCACCGCTGTCGGCATGGCTACTTTTTCCGTCGTGACGACGGAAATGCTGCCGGTCGGCCTGCTGACGCCGATTGCCGACACACTGGACACCTCCACGGGAACGGCCGGCCTGATGATCTCGCTGCCAGCACTATTAGCGGCCATGTTTGCGCCGCTGGTCGTGCTCGCATCGGGTAGCCTGGACAGGCGCAAAATACTCTGTGGTTTGCTGACACTCCTGGTGATCGCAAACATTGCTTCGGCCCTGGCGCAGAACATGGCGTGGATGCTGGCGGCACGTGTACTCGTCGGTTTCTGCATGGGCGGCATCTGGGCCATCGCCGGCGGCCTCGCTTCCCGGCTGGTTCCTGCCCGCTCGGTTGGGCTGGCAACGTCGGTCATCTTCGGTGGCGTGGCGGCCGCTTCCGTGCTGGGCGTGCCGCTAGGCGCACACATCGGCGACCTCGCAGGATGGCGCTGGGCTTTCGGCGTCATGGCACTGTTCAGCGGCCTGGTACTGGCGCTGCACCTGGCCGTCATTCCCGCCCTGCCCGCTGCCGCTGCGGCGACCTGGCGCCAATTCGGCAAGCAGCTGCGCAACAGGCGGTTGCAAGCGGGGCTGCTTCTGACCCTGTTGCTGGTGAGCAGCCATTTCATGGCCTTTACCTTCGTGCGTCCGCTACTGCTGTCCGTGTCGGGGTTCGATGCGCAATGGCTGGGCGCACTGCTGTTTGCCTATGGCTTCGCTGGCATCCTTGGAAACTTCCTGGCCGGTGTCATGGCCTCGCGGCGCACGGCGACGACCATCATCGCCATCTCGGGCGGCCTGCTGCTTACGCCGCTGCTGTTCCTGGCCGTCGGCGACTCGGGCATCGGCGGCGGCGTGGCATTGCTGACCTGGGGACTGGCTTACGGTGGCGTATCGGTCGGCCTGATGACTTTGATGCTGAAGGCGGCGCCCGGCGCCGTGGAGATCGTCGCCGCGCTGTATGTGGGCGTCTTCAATATCGGCATTGCGCTCGGGGCGTGGACCGGTGGCCAGGCCGTGGACAGGCTGGGCCTGTCCGCCAACCTGTGGCTTGCCGCAGGATTTGCCGCGGCCGCCTTGCTGCTGTCGTTTGGCATCCGCTTTATGGAAGCCAGCAAGCAGCCTGGCGCTGCAAGCGATTGACGCTGGCCGCCATCAGCCATACAAGTGCAGCAGCACTTGCACGGCCACGATCTTGACGATGGTCATGCTGGGGAAAATCATGGCGTAGCCGAGGTTCGGCCGGTCCGACTTGGCCAGGCGGTTGGCGAACACCAGCACGGCCGGGTTGCCCGTGGCGCCGGCCGCGATGCCCAGCAACTCGGGAAACGGCAGGCGCAGGAAGACCTTGCCGAGGATGACGACAAGCGCCACCACCACCAGCACCGTCACGGCGCCGAGCGCCAGCATGGGCAAGCCGTCGGCGCCCACTTGCTGCACGAAAGGCAAGCCGGACGCCATGCCCACGGAGGCGAGGAAAATCGTCAAGCCATAGTTGCGCATGACCAGGTTGGCCGACAGGGGCAGGCGCCAGCTGATCTTGCCGACTCGGCCCAGGCGGCCCAGAATCAGCGCCATCACCAGCGGGCCGCCGGCCAGGCCCAGGCTGAACGAGCCTATCCATGGCAAGGGAATCGGCACCAGGCCCAGCAGCACACCCAGGACCATGCCCATGCCCAGCGAGACATAGCTGAACTCGGCCGTGGCCGTGATGGAGTTGCCGAACAGCTTGCGCACGTCGGCCGCATGTTTGGCTGGCGCGATGGCCATCACCCTGTCGCCAAACTCCAGGGTCAGGAACGGGTGCGGCAGGATCATGGCGTCGCCACGGCGAATGAACGCGATCTGCAGGGGGAAATCCTTGGCCAAATTCAATTCGCCCAGGGGCACGCCGACGATTTCCGCGTCCGACACGAACACTTCCGTGCCGTCGAACGCGCTGCGGTCCTTCATCAGCCGGCCCGGATCCAGGTGGCCCAGCGCCGTGCGCGCCGCTTCCACACCCGCCACCGTGCCCGACACCATCAGCGCGTCGCCCACGCCCAGCACGAGGCCCGGATCGGGCAAGCGGTTCTGGTGGCCCTGGCGCACGCCGATGACTTGTACGCCCGCCAGCGGACCATCGGCCAGTTCGGACAGGGCCGCGCCCGCCAATGTGGCTGCGTCGATGGTGATTTCGGAGACGACGATGGGCGCCGGCGGCGGCGTCAGCACGGGTTTTAGTATCCGCCCGGCCAGGTACAGGCCCAGCATGGGGCCGACCACGCCGAACGGATACGCGACGGCATAGCCGACGGCCGCGTCGCCATTGCCGTGCGACGCTTCCAGCGCCGCCTGCAGGGCGGCCGTGCTGGTCATGGCGCCGGCAAACACGCCGCTGGCCATGCGCAGCGAGATATCGATCCACTGCCCGCCCCAGACGGACACGGCCAGGCCGCCCATGACGGAGACAAAGGCGATCAGATTGTGTTTCTGCCCCGCACCGCGCAAGCCGGCGAAAAACTGCACGCCATACTGCACGCCGATGCCATACAGGAACAGCAGCAAGCCGATGGAGCCGACCATCGGCGGCGGCACGGAACCGGGAGCAAAGGCGCCCAGCGCCAGCCCCGCGAACAGCACGCCGCCCACGCCCAGCGAAAAGCCGAACACGCTGATGCGCCCCAGCGCATAACCGGCGCCGATGACGAGAAACAGGGCGAGGATCGGCGTGGACTCCAGCGTGTGACGAAATAATTGAAGCATCAGAAACCTTGGTCTGGGGAAGGCCCAGTTTAGCATGCACAAAAGCAACACGATGGCGATGATGACAAGCAAGCGTGCGCAGCTTTGCACCTTAAAAATGGGCAAAAAAAAGCCCGCTGCGGGAGCGGGCTGAATCTAATTCCTGTGAGGAAGTAGAGGAGACAGGTGAATGATGCCGCATCGCAGCATATTCATCCAATTCTATGTTGTGATGATAGAAATATGTTTTATCAATATCTACCCTCCTCTTCGCGCAAGGCCTGCTGCACGGCGGGACGCTCGCCGACGCGCTCGATCAAGCGCCGCACTTGCGGGAAAGCCGACAAGTCCACCTTGGTGTGCGCCGACCAGCTGAGAATGGTGTACAGATAGGCATCCGCGATGGAGTAACGCTCGCCCAGCAGATATGGCCCGCCGGCCGCCAGTTGCCGCTCCACATAGTCGAGGCGTGCGGCCAGGCGCGAGCGGGCCACGTCCTGCGCCTGCGTGCCGTATTCCGGGTGGAACAGCCAGGGGCTGAACACCTTGTGCAGCTCGGTGGCAATAAAACCCAGCCACGACTGCAGCTGCACGCGCGCCAGGGAGCCGGGCGGCGGCGCCAGGCCGCTGGCCGGCGCCAGGTCGGCCAGGTATTGCACGATGGCCGTGCCTTCCAGCAAGATGGTGCCATCGTCCAGCGCCAGCGCCGGCACGTACAGGTTCGCATTCACCTGCGCATAGTCCGCGCCCGTTTCCGTGACGCGTGGAATCTTGCGAATATCAACTCTTTCCAGCTCCAGCGCAATACCCGCCTCGATGGCCACGATGTGCGGCGACAAAGAACACGTTCCCGTTGCGTAATACAGTTTCATGATGCCCTCCTCGAAAAGTTACACGGACGCGGGATCGAGCTTGTCCACGTCGATGCCGTATCTGGCGATGGCTACGCCAATCTTGCTGCGCGGCAGCTGGCCCCCATCGGCCAGCGCCGTCAGGGCGGCCAGCACGATGAAATGGCGGTCCACTTCAAAGAAGGTGCGCAAGGATTCGCGCGTATCGGAGCGGCCAAAGCCATCCGTACCCAGGGCAACGAAACGCCGGTCATGCACGAAGGGGCGCACCTGGTCGGCCACGATCTTCATGTAATCGGTAGCGATCACCACCGGGCCTTGCCGGCCAGCCAGGCATTGCGCGATATACGGCACGCGCGGTGCGCTGTCCGGGTGCAGCATGTTCCAGCGTTGCACGGCCAGGCCGTCGCGACGCACTTGCGTCAGGCTGGTGGCGCTCCACACGTCGGCCGCCACGCCGAAATCCTGCTGCAGCAGCACGCTGGCGGCCTGCACTTCGCGCAGGATGGAGCCGCTGCCCATCAGCTGGACGCGCGGCGTGGTTGCCATGAGTGCTTCCGGACTTTCCTGCAGCAGATACAGGCCCTGCAAGATGCCCGCCTCGGCGCCTGCCGGCATGGCCGGGTGCGGATAGTTTTCGTTGAGCAAGGTGATGTAATAGAAAATATCCTCTTGCTCGGCAAACATGCGGCGCATGCCGTCGTGGATGATGACGGCCAGCTCGTAGGCATAGGTAGGATCGTAGGAAATACAGTTGGGAATCACGGACGACAGCACATGGCTGTGGCCATCGTCGTGCTGCAGGCCTTCGCCCATCAAGGTCGTGCGGCCCGACGTGGCGCCCAGCAAGAAGCCGCGCGTGCGGGCATCGGCCGCCGCCCACGCCAGGTCGCCCACGCGCTGCAAGCCGAACATCGAATAGAAGATGTAGAACGGAATAGTGGCCAGGCCATGGTTGCTGTACGACGTGCCGGCGGCGATCCAGGAGGAAATGGCGCCCGATTCGTTGATGCCTTCCTGCAAGATCTGCCCATCCTTGGCTTCCTTGTAATAGCTGAGCTGGCCCGCGTCCTGCGGCGTGTACAGCTGGCCCAGATAGGAATGGATGCCGATCTGGCGGAACAGCCCTTCCATGCCAAACGTGCGCGATTCGTCCGGCACGATGGGCACGATGATCTTGCTCAAGGCGGGATCTTTCAGCAGGGTACCGAGGATGCGCACGAAGGCCATGGTGGTGGACGCGCCCCGCTCGCCGCTATCCTTGAGCTGGGTGGCGAACGTGGACAGCGGCGGTATGGGCAAGGGCGCCACCTTGCTGATACGGGCAGGAATGTAGCCGCCCAGTTGCGCCCGGCGCGCGGCGAAGTAGCGCGCTTCCTCGCTGTCCGGCGCCGGTTTCAGATACGGCATCTCTTCCAGCTGGGCATCGCTGACGGGCAGCGCGAAGCGGTCGCGGAAGGCGCGCACGGCGTCGGCGCTCATTTTCTTCAATTGATGATTGATGTTCTGCCCTTCGCCCGCCTCGCCCATGCCAAAGCCCTTGACGGTCTTGGCCAGGATCACGGTGGGACGGCCAGTCGTGCGCATCGCTTCCGCGTAGGCCGCGTGGACTTTTTCGGGATCGTGGCCGCCGCGCGTGAGCTTCCAGATGTCGTCGTCCGACATGTGCGCCACCAGCGCCAGCAGTTCCGGATACTTGCCAAAGAAATGCTCGCGCACATACGCGCCATTCTGCGATTTGAAGGTCTGGTAATCGCCGTCCACGCATTCCATCATGCGCTGACGCAACAAACCGCTCGTATCGCTCTGCAATAAAGCATCCCAGCCGCTGCCCCAGATGACCTTGATGACATGCCAGCCGGCCGCGCGGAAGGTGCCCTCCAGTTCCTGGATGACCTTGCTGTTGCCGCGCACGGGACCGTCCAGACGCTGCAGGTTGCAGTTGACGACAAAGATCAGGTTATCGAGGCGCTCGCGGCCGCCCAGGGAAATGGCGGCCAGCGATTCCGGCTGGTCCATCTCGCCATCGCCAAGGAAAGCCCACACCTTGCGGCCCTGGTGCGGCTTCAAGTCGCGGTACTCGAGATAGCGCATGAAACGGGCCTGGTAAGCGGCCGTCAGCGGTCCCAGTCCCATGGAGACGGTGGGAAATTGCCAGAAGTCGGGCATCAGCCGGGGATGCGGATATGACGACAAGCCCTCGCGGCCCGCTTCGCGGCGGTAATTGTCCAGCTGCGCTTCCGTGATCCGGCCTTCCAGATAGGCCCGGCCATAGATGCCGGGCGCGGAATGGCCCTGGATGTAGACCAGGTCGCCGGCAAACTGGTCCGTTTGACCACGGAAGAAATGGCTGAAGCCGACGTCATACAGCACGGCCGCCGACTGGTAAGTGGCGATGTGGCCGCCCACGTTCGAGTGTTTGGCCGCGCGCAGCACCATCACCATCGCATTCCAGCGGATGTAGGCATTCAGGCGGCGCTCGATGGCCAGGTCGCCCGGATAAGCGGGCTGGCGCGCCGTGGCGATGCTGTTGGTATAGGCGGTGGTGACGCGGCCGTGCATGCCGCCGTGCTGCGCGGCATCAATATCGACGAGCTGGTCGATCAGGTAATGGGCGCGCGGGCGCCCTTCCACGGCGACGACGGCCTGCATCGCCTCCAGCCATTCTTTGGTTTCTTGCGGATCGATATCGGGTACGGCGAGGGATGGGGTCATGGCAGTCTCCTGAGGGTGGGCATACATCGTCATGATCGATTGCTACTGCAATCATTGCATTTGCAATCGTTATGCCGGCCATTGTATAGCGCTATAATTGCATTTGCAACTGTGATTGATCTGGAGGAATACCGATGTCTGAAACTGCGCCTGAAATTGGCTCGCCCCCCGCGCCCGACCTGTGGTTTTCATTCGTGCGTACGCACCGTTTGATGATCCGCGAGATCGAACGCCGCCTGGCGGCGGCCAAGCTGCCCGTCTATGCGTGGTATGACGTGCTGTGGGGACTCGAAAGCGGCCCCGACGGTTCGCGCCGCATGCACGAACTGGCCGACGCGCTGGCCATCGAACGCTACAACCTGACGCGTCTGGTGGACAAGCTGGAAACGGACCGGCTGGTGACGCGCACGCGGTCGATGGAAGACGGGCGCGCCGCCTTCGTTTCCATCACGGAAGAAGGAAAAATCCTGCGCAAGCAAATGTGGGCCGTCTACCAGGCCACGGTGGCCGACCTGTTCCTGGCGCAATTTGACAACGGCGGTCAGCAAGACTTCAGCGCCGCCCTCGTGCGCGCCGCCGAGGCGGCACGCAACGCAGGCCAGGGCAAGGTTCAGACCAAGGCGTAGCGCCGCAGCGCGTACTCGACGAACTGCAGGGGCAGCGCGCCGTCGTCGGCCAGGGCTTTCAAGGCGGTGACGGCCAGCCATGGCGCGCTGACCTCCATCATGGCGTCAGCGCCGACGGCGATGAAACGCCCGCGCACATGGCCGCCGATCTGGCCCGCGATGTGCTGCCCATAGCCGGTAACGGCGATGACGGGCGCGGCGCTGTCATCGAGGCAGCGCCGCACATGGGCCAGTCTTGGAATGGCGCGCGGGTGACACAGGTTCCACTGCTCCGCCGCCTGCGCATCGCGCGCCAGGCGGGTGTAGCTGGGGCAACTCCACACTTGCGCGGCAATATCCCAGTCCTCCTGCAGCAAGCGGGCGGCATCAGCAACGACGGCCAGCATCGTTCCCGCCCCGCACAGACGCACCCGGCATGGCTCAGGGCTCAGCGGCGACACGCGGTACATGCCCAGGCTGGCCGCTGCCGCATCGGCATCCGACAAGGGCGCCGCCACCGCATCCGCATCATGTATGGCCAGGTAGTAATAACCTGGCTGCTGTTCCACATACAGCGTTTCCAGTGCCGCGCGCAGGATGGCGCGTACTTCCTCGCCCGTCGCCGGGTCGAAGGGCATGCAATTGTGCTGCGCGGCCAGCCAGGCGGGCAGCGCCGGCTGCACGCCTTTCGGCCAGCGAGAAGATTGCGTTTCCGCATCGCTGCAAACGATGCCACGCTCGCGCGCATCGACCAGCACGCCACTCAGTGCCTGAACCGAAGCGGGACGGCACAGATACAGCAACGGTTTGTCGGCGCCATAGCGCAGCGGCCAGGCACTGGCGGACGCCGTCACATTCCAGGCATCATCATGCCGGTGCGTCACTTCCGCGCGCACGACGCGGATGGCATTCGCCGCACCCGGGCCCGTCTGCAAGCTGCCCGCCATGGCGCCCAGAGCGCGGCGCGGCGAAACCTGCCGCAACGGCAACGCCGGCGCTGCCGCCAGCGCGGCCAGGCAGGCTTGAGCGGCGTCGCGCGCGGCGTCCAACGGCGGAGAAGAAGGGGAAGAATGCATGAAGGCTCCTGTTTCAACAACGCTTGCGCAAGGCAGACATAGCCTATACGATTGCAAATGCAACGATTGTAGTTGCAATCCTTTGCGCGAGCAAGGGACGCGGGCCAACCGACATTCCTGTCTTCGAGGTGAAAAATGACGCTGAACAATCCTGAAACCGTGCGCATGGCCTATGCCGTGAAACTGACGAACGCGCAAGTCGAGGCCGCCAAGCGCCTGTATGCCGCGCATTTCGGCGCCACCGACAACCCGCAGGCGATGGCCGCCATCATCGCGGCACTGGCGCGCAACTACAGTTCGGCCGTGGCGGCGAATGTGCTGTAGCGCCACGCATGACGCAGGCAAAAAGAACCCGCTATGCAAGCGGGCCTAGCTCGCTCCAAAAATAACGAGCTTTCGATGCGTTCCTTGTGCGCGCGTCACCAGCACGCGGGCTTGCTCTACGGTGACGCAAGTCTGCGGGGCAAAGCCCGCTGGCACCGTTTCCGCATCGCGCGCGATGATTTGCGGATCATTGATCACGTCGTAATCGCCGCGCTTGAAAAGCAGCTGCTCGATACCGGCGTCCCCTTCGGACACCGGTGTGACGACGATCAGCGACCAAAGGCCTTCATCACCCAGAAATTTCTTTTGCTTCAGGAATGCGTTAACGCGCTCTGCATGCGGCACCGGGTCGATCAGCTCGCTCTGATAGATGCCCATCGGGCACAGCATCGTGCCGGGCGGCCATCCCATATCGGGCAGTGCCGCGACCGTGACCGGATGCAACTGCGCCAAATGGCGGTCAAGCGGGTGCTTCTCCTCCGAACAGGCACCGAGCGCCATCAGCGCCAGCATGCCGGCGGCGCGAAACAAAGGCATCATCAACTTGTCTCCTTGTATGTTTATGCTTAAACAAGCTTATCTTAAGGCATGCAGCCGTGGGAAAACAGGCAAAAAAAAGCCCGCTACGGAAGCGGGCTGAATCTAATTCCTGTGAGGAAGTAGAGGAGACAGATGCATGATCCCGCATCGCAGCATCATTATCCAATTGCATGTTGTGATGACAGAAATACGATTGTTCTATATCTCAGCCATAGCGGCCTCCCCTGCCCCTGCCATCCTTATGCCACGGCGTCGCCGCGCAAGGTTTTCGCGGCCGCCACCATGTTGGCCAGCGCGGGTATGACTTCTTTCCAGCCGCGCGTTTTCAAGCCGCAATCGGGGTTGACCCACAGGCGCTGGGCGGGGATGCGCTCGGCCGCCTTGCGCATCAGTTTTACCATTTGTTCCTGGGCAGGAATATTCGGCGAGTGGATATCGTAGACGCCAGGGCCGATGTCGTTCGGATAGTTGAAATCATCGAAGGCGTCCAGCAATTCCATGTCGGAGCGCGACGTTTCGATCGTGATCACGTCCGCATCCATGCCGGCGATCTGCGCGATGATGTCGTTGAATTCCGAATAGCACATGTGCGTGTGGATCTGCGTTTCATCGGCCACGCCATTGGCCGTGATGCGGAACGATTCCACGGCCCAGCGCAGGTACTCGGCCCATTGCGATTTGCGCAGCGGCAAGCCTTCGCGCAATGCCGCTTCGTCGATCTGGATCACGCGGATGCCGGCCTGTTCCAGGTCCTGCACTTCGGCGCGGATGGCCAGCGCCAGCTGGTAGCACGACACGGAACGGGGCTGATCGTCGCGCACGAAAGACCAGTTCAGGATGGTGACGGGGCCCGTCAGCATGCCTTTCATCGGCTTGTCCGTCAGCGACTGGGCGTAGGTGCTCCACTCGACCGTCATGGCGCGCGGACGGCTGATGTCGCCGAACAAAATGGGCGGCTTCACGCAGCGCGAACCGTACGATTGCACCCAGCCGAACTGGCTGAAGGCGTAGCCGTCGAGCTGTTCGCCGAAATATTCCACCATGTCGTTGCGTTCCGCTTCGCCGTGCACAAAGACGTCCAGGCCCAGTGTTTCCTGTTCCTGAACGCAATGGGCAATTTCCGCCTGCATCAGTTTTTTGTAGCTGGCTGCATCGAGCTGGCCGCTGCGGAACTGGCTGCGGGCCTGGCGGATTTCCGCCGTCTGCGGGAAGGAGCCGATGGTTGTCGTTGGGTACGCGGGCAATTGCAGCAGCGCAGCTTGCTTGGCGGCACGTTCGGCATAGCTGCCGGCGCGCTGGCCCAGGCTCGCATCGATACGGGCCACGGCCGCTTTCACGTCGGGATTGTGCACGCGCGGCGACTGCCGGCGCGCTTGCACGGCCGCATGATTGGCATCGAGCGCCGCCTGCACGGAGGCGCGGCCCTTATTCAGCGCGCCAGCCAGGGTGTGCACTTCATCGAGCTTTTGACGGGCAAAGGCCAGCCAGGATTTGATATCTGTATCGAGCTTTTGTTCACTGTCCAGGTCGACGGGCACGTGCAGCAAGGAGCATGACGGGGCGATCCACAGGCGCGATTGCAGGCTGGCGTGCACGGGTTCCAGCCATGCCAGCACCTCATTCAAATCCGTCTTCCAGATATTGCGGCCATTCACCACGCCCAGCGACAGGACGCTGCTGGCGGGCAATTGGGCCATCACCTGCGCCACTTCCTCGCGGGCGTTGATGGCGTCAAGATGCAAGCCATGCACGGGCAGCCTGCACGCCAGTGCCAGATTGTCTTGCAGCTTGCCGAAATACGTGGCCAGCAGCAATTTGACGTTCTTGACCTTGCTCAAGGCATCATAGGCCGTGACCAGCGCCTGCTGCCAGGCGCCGTCCAGTTCCGTGACGAGGATCGGTTCATCGATCTGCACCCATTCCACGCCTTGGGCCGCCAGTTCCTGCAGCAGTTGCACGTAGACGGGCAGCAAGCCTTGCAGCAGCGCCAGCTTGTCGGAATCATCCTTGGCCTTGCCCAGCCACAGATAGGTGACCGGGCCGATCAGCACGGGCTTGGCCTTGACGCTCAATTGACGCGCTTGCGCCAGTTGCCGCAGCAAACGGCTGCTGTCGAGCTTGAACTGCGTCCCGGCCGAAAATTCCGGCACGATGTAGTGATAATTGGTGTCGAACCATTTCGTCATTTCGCCGGCGTGGACGCAGCTGCAATCGCTGTCGCTGGCCGAGCGGCCGCGGGCCACGCGGAAATAGTTGTCGAGCGCCGCGCCTTGCAAGCCGCGCACGCGCTGCGGCAAGTTACCCAGGGTAAAACTCAGGTCCAGCACCTGGTCGTAAAAGGAAAAGTCGCCGACGGGCGCCAGGTCCAGCCCGCTCTGGTCTTGCCAGTGACGCTGGCGCAAGTCCGCACCATGGCCTTCCAGCGCGTCCAGGCTGCTTTGGCCCTTCCAGTAGTCTTCCAGGGCGAATTTCAATTCCCGTTTGGCGCCAATGCGCGGATAACCCAAGTTATGTGTCGTGACGGTCATGGCGGTAGTTCCTCCTGATGAAGTATGGAGACATCATAGAGGCTTTCATCCATGAAAAATAATGGTAAAACTTCATATATCCATTAGCAATATTCATAGAAGCGCAGACGGGCACAGGCAAAAAAAAGCCCGCTACGGGAGCGGGCTGAATCTAATTCCTGTGAGGAAGTAGAGGAGACAAGTGCATGATGCCGCATCGCAGCATATCCATCCAATTGCATGTTGTGATGATGGAAATATGATTCATCAATATCTGCGGCAAGTACGGTATCTCAAGCGCTGGCCCGCGCGATCAGCTCGTAGGACAGCGGCGCCAATGCCGGTGACGCGGCGCCCTCGTCCACTTCGCCCAGGCGCTGCAGGATGGCTTGCGCGGCCAGGCGGCCGATGTCATAGCGCGGCACGCGTATCGTCGTCAGCGCCGGCATGAGTTTTTCCGAAAACGGGAAGTCGCCAAAGCCGGCCACCGCACATTGCTCGGGGATGCGGATGCCCAGGCGCGCCGCTTCATAGATGGCGCCGGCAGCCATGTTGTCGTTGGCAAAAAACAGGGCGTCGGGTCGTTCGGCGCGCGCCATTTGCTCGCTGAACACTTGCCCGCCCGCATCGAGCGGCGCCGTCACCGACGCTTGCACGATGTCCGCACGCAAACCCAGCTGCCGCATGGTTTCCTCATAGCCCTGGGCCCGCTTGCGGGCGCGGAAATCGCTGCCGATGCCGCTGTCGACGTAGACGATGCGCCGGTAGCCTTGCGCGTGCAAATACAGGGTCATGTCGCGCCCCGTGGCGATATGCGAAAAGCCGATCTGCGGATACGGCCGCTCGGAGCGGATATCCCACGTTTCGATGACGGGAATCTGCAAGCCGGCCAGCAGGGTTTCCGTGGCGGCGCTGTGGTCGGCGCCCGTCAGCACGAGCGCGCGCGGCGACCAGCCGAGAAAGGCGCGCACGACTTTTTCTTCCGTCTCGATCGAGTAATCGTGGGTGGCCAGCAGCAATTGGTAATTGTGCTGCGACAAGGTGGTCGACAAGCCCTGGATGGTTTCCGCAAAGATGGAGTTCGACACGCTGGGCACGATGGCGCCCACGATGCGGCCCTGGGTCGAGGCCAGGCCGCCGGCCGCCTCGTTGCGGATATAGCCGAGCTGGTCGATGGCGCTCTTGATGCGCTCGCGTGTTTCCTGCGACACGCGGTCCGGCTCCTTGAAATAGCGCGACACGGAAATGGCCGAGGTCTGTGCCAATTTGGCCACATCGAACACGGTGCTGCGGCCGAGGCCGCGCCGCTTGCGTACTGGGTCGTTCATGGGTACTGCCTTCTCAAAAATCGGTGATCACCATGCATCATGCCATGGCCGGGCGCACGGGGGACGCCAGCGTAACGCCGGTGCTTTACGGCCCTTCGGCCGGGCCGCATAAATTCCACCCTGGAAATTGGCGTCAATGAAATCATGCCGATAGTGTAAGGGCTGCGCGCCTGCACCCTGCATTAAATCTGTTGACAGCCCCCAGCGATTCAAATTATATTTCGCTGTACTTGCAATGTTAGCGCTAACAAAGGCCGCAAGCAAGACCCGAGACAGCAGCACTGGAACGCCATACGCAGCGCGCCAGGCAACCAAAAAGGACACACATTGAGCTCCGCTACCTCCCGCCGCACGCTGGAATCCCTGCGCAGCCAGCGCTGGCTGGCCCCAGACGACATGCGCTCGTTCGCCCACCGCCAGCGCCTGCAGCAGATGGGCTTGCGCCGCGAGGAATTCCTCGACCGCCCCGTCATCGCCATCATCAATACCTGGAGCGACCTGTCGCCGTGCCACTCGCACTTGCGCGAACGGGCCGAAGCCGTCAAACGGGGCATCCTGCTGGCCGGCGGCTTCCCCGTCGAGCTGCCGGCCCTGTCCTTGGGCGAAGTCATGGTCAAGCCCACGACCATGATCTACCGCAACTTCCTTGCCATGGAAACGGAAGAACTGCTGCGCTCGCTGCCGATCGACGGCGCCGTGCTGCTCGGCGGCTGCGACAAGACGACGCCCGGCATGCTGATGGGCGCCATCAGCATGGACATCCCCGCCATCTTTTGCCCTGCCGGCCCCATGCTCAACGACCGCTACCGCGGCCAGAGCGTGGGCGCGGGCACGCATACCAAGAAATTCTGGGACGACTACGTGGCCGGCGACATCGCCAAGCCCGAATGGATCAAGCTCGAAGCGAAGATGACGCGCTCGCCCGGCACCTGCAACACCATGGGCACGGCCTCGACCATGACGTCCATCGTCGAAGCGATGGGCTTTACCTTGCCGGGCGCCACCAGCATTCCCGCCATGGACGCCAACCACGTGCGCATGGCCTCGCAATGCGGCGAGCGCATCGTCGGCATGGTGTGGGAAGACTTGAAGCCGTCGCGCTTCTTCACCCGCGCCGCGCTGTCGAACGGTGTGGCCGCCTACATGGCGCTCGGCGGCTCGACCAACGCGGCCATCCACCTGGTCGCCATTGCCGGGCGCGCCGGCCTGGCCCTGTCGCTCGATGAAATGGATGCGATGGCGCAAAAAGTCCCGGTCATCGCCAACCTCTTCCCGTCCGGCGACAAGCTGATGGAAGATTTCTTCTATGCGGGCGGCATGCCGGCCCTGCTCAAGGAAATCGCGCCGCAGCTGGACTTGACGGCCTTGACGGTCACGGGCCGCAGCCTGGGCGAAAACATCGCCGACGCCGTCTGCCTCGACGACAGCGTGATCCGCAAGGTGTCGCAGCCGGTGGCCGACGGCGCGGCGCTGGCCGTGCTGCGCGGCAACCTGTGCCCTGGCGGCGCCGTCATCAAGCCGTCGGCCGCCAATCCGAAGTTCGCCAAACACCGGGGACGCGCCCTCGTGTTCGATTCGAACGCGGAGATGCTGGCGCAAATCCATGCGCCCGACCTCGACATCGATGAAAACACGGTGCTGATCCTGCGCAATGGCGGCCCCATCGGCGCGCCCGGCATGCCGGAATGGGGCAATCTGCCCGTGCCGAAAAAGCTGCTGCAGCAGGGCATCCGCGACATGGTGCGCATCTCCGACGCGCGCATGAGCGGCACCCACTACGGCACCTGCGTGCTGCACGTGACGCCGGAAGCGGCCGTGGGCGGCCCGCTGGCCCTGGTGCGCAATGGCGACATGATCGAGCTCGACATCGCCGCGCGCACCCTGAACATGGACGTGACGGACGAGGAACTGGCGCGCCGCCGCGCCGAGTGGCAGGCGCCCGCGCAAAAATATGCGCGCGGCTACACCAAGCTGTACATGGAACACGTGACCCAGGCCGACCAGGGCTGCGACCTCGACTTCTTGCTGGGCAACGCCGCCACGCCCGAGCCGCCGATCTTCTGACGCCGCCATCTTCCGACATATATAGAGAGCACAGGATCAACATGGATATCTTGAACAACCCTTTCCGCGCCTTGCTGGCGGACAAAGCAGTACCGCTGGGCAGCTGGCTGATGGCCGGCACGCCCGTCACGGCCGAAGCCATGGGCTGCGCCGGCTTCGACTGGCTGGTGCTGGACATGGAACACGTGCCCATCGACTACCAGGACGCCTACCAGATCCTGCAAGCCGTGGGCGGCACGCCGGCCTGCCCCGTCGTGCGCCTGGCCTGGAACGACCTGGTGCAAATCAAGCGCGCGCTCGACATCGGCGCGCAAACGCTGATGTTCCCGTTCGTGGAAAACGCCGCGGAAGCGCGCAGCGCCGTGGCCGCCACGCGCTATCCGCAGCCGGGCCAGGCCGTTCCCGGCACGCGCGGCTTTGCCGCCATGCACCGCGCCAGCCGCTATGGCACCGTGCCCGACTACGCCACCCGCGCCAACGGCGCCGTCTTTTCGATTATTCAGCTGGAAACGCCGGCCGCGCTGGCGCAGCTGGAAGAGATCGCCGCCGTCGAGGGCGTCGACGCCCTGTTCGTCGGTCCCGGCGACCTGTCGGCCGCGATGGGCCATATCGGCAATATCGGCCATCCCGACGTGCAGGCGGCGATTGCCGACGCTGCCCGCCGCGCCCGCGCCATTGGCAAACCGATCGGCATTGTCGGCCCTTCGCCGGAAATGGTGCACACTTTCATCCATTACGGCTATGACTACGTGGCCATCGCCTCGGACATGGGCATGATGATGCGCCAGGCCAACGCCTTCATCACGGCCCTGAAACCGTCGCTGGCGAAAGCCCTCGACACGGGTGCCTACTAATTATTTTGTTGCAACGCACGTAGCGCGCTCAGACGCGTCATTCGCATCTTTTGGAGACAAGCATGTCAGGTGTAAAACTGGAAAAGGTCGTCAAGAAGTACGACAACGGCGTCGAAGTCATTCATGGCATCGACCTGGAAATCAAGCAAGGCGAGTTCGTCGTCTTCGTCGGCCCATCGGGCTGCGGCAAGTCCACCCTGATGCGCATGGTCGCTGGGCTCGAATCCATCACGGGCGGCACCATCTCCATCGAGGGGCAGGTCGTCAACGACTTGCCGCCGCGCGAGCGCGACATCGCCATGGTGTTCCAGGACTATGCGCTGTACCCGCACAAGTCCGTGTTCGACAACCTGGGCTTTGGCTTGAAGCTGCGCAAGTTTCCGAAGGCGGAAATCGAACAGCGCGTGCGCGCCGCCGCCACCATCCTGAAAATCGACCACTTGCTCGACCGCAAGCCGCGCGCCCTGTCCGGCGGCCAGCGCCAGCGCGTGGCCATGGGCCGCGCCATCGTGCGCCAGGCCAAGCTGTTCCTGTTCGATGAACCGCTGTCGAACCTGGACGCCCTGCTGCGCTCGGAAATGCGCACGGAAATCAAGAAGCTGCACCAGCGCATCGGCGCCACCACCATTTACGTCACGCATGACCAGGTCGAAGCGATGACCCTGGCCGAACGCATCGTCGTACTGTCCGGCGGCAACATCATGCAGGTCGGCACGCCGGACCAGATCTACAACGAACCCGTGTCGAAATTCGTCGCCGGCTTCACGGGCTCGCCGCCGATGAACTTCCTCGGCGCCAAGGTGGCGCGCAATGGCGCCGGCCAGACCGAGATCGTGCTGGGCGCGGCCCGCCTGGCCCTGCCGGCCGAACGTCAGGCTGCCTGCGGCAAGCTCGATGGCCGCGCCGTGGAATTCGGCATCCGCCCGGAAGACATCACTCTGGAAGCGGCCGGCAGCGCCAGCGCCGCCCTGGCCGCGACAGTCGTGGTGGTCGAACCGCTGGGCGCGGAAACCCTCGTCATCTTCCAGTGCGAAGGCGGCGAATTGACGGCGCGCCTGCCACCCACGTTCGCCCTGGCGCCAGGGCAGCAAGTCACGGTACAGCTGGACATGGAGAAATTCCATCTGTTCGATCCGCAGGGCGGCGCGGTTCTGCCATCCCGATAAGCCGCGCACAAGCGGCATTTCCATACCAAAACAGGAGACAAACATCATGCGTATCAAATCCCTCGTCCTGGCGCTCGGCGCCACTTTCGTCCTCGCCACCGGCGCGCAAGCGCAAACGGTCAAAGTCTTTGTCGGCGGCCAGGAGCGCCCCGAAGTCATGCGCGAACTGTTCGCCAAATTCATGGCCGCCAATCCCGGCGTCAAGATCGACCTGGAAACGGGCGGCGCCACGTCCGAATTGCAGCAGAAATACCTGAACACGGTACTGTCGGCTGGCGACACTACCCTGGACGTCTTCCTGATCGACATCATCCGCCCGGCGCAATATGCCTCGGCTGGCTGGATCGAAAGCCTGGACAAATACCTGGGCGCCGACCGCGACAAGATCATGGGCCAGTACCTGCCCGCCTACAAGCAAGCGAATATGGTCGACAACAAGGTCGTCGCCCTGCCCGCCTTTGCCGACGCCATGTTCCTCTACTATCGCAAGGATTTGCTGGCCAAGTACAAGCTGGCGGCGCCGAAAACCTGGGATGAGCTGGCCACCGTGGCGCGCACCATCCAGGCCGGCGAAAAGAATCCGGAATTGCAAGGCATCAGCTTCCAGGGCAAAGCCATCGAAGGCGCCGTCTGCACTTTCCTGTTGCCGTACTGGAGCCAGGGCGGCGAACTGGTCACCAATGGCAAGCTGACCCTGGACAAGCCCAAGGCGGAAGCGGGCCTGGCCATGTGGCGCAAGCTGGTCGACCAGGGCGTGGCGAAAAAGAACATTGCCGAAGTGGCCACCGACGACACGCGCAAGGAATTCCAGGCGGGTAATGTCTTGTTTGCCGTCAACTGGGGCTATGCCTGGAACCACTTCCAGGATGGCGCCGACAGCAGCGTGAAAGATAAAGTTGGCGTCGTCAGCCTGCCGGCCATGGCGGGCGGCAAGCCGGCCTCGTGCATCGGCGGCTGGCAGTGGGCCGTGTCCTCGTTCTCGAAGAACAAGGAAGCGTCGGCCAAGCTGGTGCGCTGGCTGTCGAGTCCGGAAGTGTCGAAGCAGCTGGCCATCAAGGCCTCCAACCTGCCCGTCTACCCGTCCGTCTACCAGGACAAGGAAGTGCTGGCCGTCAATGGCTGGTTCGCCGATGCCCTGCCGGTGGTGCAAAGCGCCCGTTCGCGCCCCGTCACGCCGCGCTACAGCGAAGTGTCGGAAGCCGTGCGCGTCAATACAAATGCCGTGATGGCGGGCGTGAAGACGCCGGCGGCCGGCGTGGCCGAGATCGAAAACCGGGTCAAGCGCATCCTGCGCTAACCGGCATGCGCCCGTGCCGCCACAACGGCGGCCCGGGCGGCACACGCATACGCACACCGCAACAGACGAGGAAATCATGAGGCAACGCACCCTGAAAAGCCGCATCACGGACCCCAGCGAAACGACGCTGGCCTGGGTCCTGCTGACGCCGGCGATTCTGTTTTTACTGCTGATCGTGGCCTACCCGGTCAGCAAACTGATCTACAACAGCTTTTTCGACATCCGCCTGTCCGGCGGCGGCCTGCCCAGTTTCGTGGGCCTGGACAATTACAAGATGGCGCTGGAAGACAGCCTGTTCTGGAAGTCCATGAAAAACACCATCATCATCACCGTCGTCACCGTGCCTGGCGCGCTGGTGGCGGGCCTGGGCCTGGCCATGCTGGCAAACATGCCGTTCAAATACCGCTGGCCCGTGCGCCTGGCGCTACTGCTGCCGTGGGCCTTGCCGCTGGCCTTCGTCGGCCTGATCTTCGCCTGGTTCTTCCACAGCGAATACGGCCTGGTGAACGACATCATCCGCCGCATCGACCTGCTGATCCCCGGCCTGGGCTGGGAACCGCAAATCTGGTTCAACTCGCCCGCGCTGACCATGGCCGCCATCTGCATCACGACCATCTGGAAAACCTCGTCGTTCATGGCCCTGATTTTGCTGGCCGGCCTGCAGACCATCCCCGCCTCGCTGTATGAAGCGGCCGAGGTGGACGGCGCCAGCAAGTGGAAGCAATTTACGGAAGTGACCCTGCCGCTCTTGGTGCCATCGATGCTGGTGGCGCTGATCTTCCGCACCTTGACGGCCATCCAGTCCTTCGATATTCCGTACAACATGCCCGGCCCTGGCGATGAAACCAAGACCCTGGCCATGTACATCCAGTCCAATACGGTGGACTACCTTGACGTGGGCTACGGCTCGACCCTGGCGGTGTTCATGTTCCTGCTGTCGATGGCCACCACGTTTGTGTATCTGAAATATGTAAGAGGAGACAAAGAATGAGCGGCCTGTTTTCATCGAAGCGCCTGCGCTGGTTCGCCGCCGCGATCGTCATCCTCAACGGCGTCTTTCCCGCCCTGTGGATTCTGTTCACCTCGCTGAAGACCGAGAGCGAACTGACGCAAAAGCCGATCACCTACTGGCCGCACGAACCGACCATCGGCAATTTCATCTCGGCCTTCCAGGACCAGCCGCTGCTGACGTTCCTGACGAATAGCCTGATCGTGGCCGGCCTGTCGACCCTGCTCAGCCTGTTCATCAGCGCGCTGGCCGCGTACGCGATCGCCCGCTTGCGCCTGCGTTTCCGTGGCTTGATCCTGACGGCCATCATCGGCGTGTCGATGTTCCCGCTGGTGACCCTGATGGTGCCGCTGTTCGAAATCATGCGCAGCCTGGGCTTGCTGAACTCCTACTGGGCGCTCGTGCTGCCGTACACGGTGCTGAACCTGCCGATTTGCACCCTGATGATGGTGAGCTTTTTCCAGGATATTCCGCGCGACATCGAGAATGCGGCCATGCTCGACGGCTGCACCCGCCTGAGCGCCCTGTGGCGCATCGTGCTGCCGCTGGCTGCGCCTGGCGTGGCGACGGCCGCCATCCTCGCGTTCGTCAATTCCTGGGACGAGTTCCTGCTGGCGCTGTCGATGAATTCGGCCGTGGCTTACCGCACCCTGCCCGTCGGCATCCAGCTGTACCAGGGCGAGTTCGCCTTCCCGTGGCCGATCATTTCGGCGGCGCTGGTGGTGGCCATCGTGCCCATCGTCGTGCTGATCGTGATCTTCCAGGAAAAGGTCGTCAGCGGCCTGACCTCGGGCGGCTTGAAGGGCTAAGGCGAAGACATGGACCACCAGTCTCCCTTCACCCTGGCGCACGGCGACTGCCGTGCCGACGTCCACCCGGCCACGGGTGGCGCGCTGGCGGCACTGCGCTGGCGCGGACGCGACATCCTGCGCGCCGCGCCGGCCGCTGCTGGTGTGCGGCAGATGGCCTGCTATCCTTTGGTGCCGTATTCGAACCGCATCGGCAACGCCGTGCTGCAGGCGTCGGAACAGACGTATGCGCTGCGCGCCAATTTCCCGCCCGAGCCGCACAGCATCCACGGCTTTGGCTGGCAGCGCGCCTGGCACGTGGCGGCGCGCACAAGCGACAGCGCCGAACTGCTGCTCGTGCATGGCGGCGACGCGGACTGGCCATTTGCCTGCACGGTGCAGCAAACCGTGCTGCTCGACGATGCCGGCCTGCGCCTGACTTTATCGGTGCGCAATGACGACACGCGCGCCATGCCCGCCGGCCTGGGATTTCACCCCTACTTCCCGCTGGCCACTGGCCTGCGCCTGCAAACGCAATGGGATGGCGTGTGGAGCATGGGCGACGACCGCTTGCCGGCCGGCCTCGCACCAGTGGCGCAAGCGTCGCCATTCGCCACGCCGCAGCCGGTGGCCGGCTGGCAGGCGGACAATTGCTATAGCGGCTGGACGGGCCGCGCCAGCCTCGATTACGGAGATTATGCCGTGCAGCTGTCGGCCAGCGACAATTGCCGCCACCTGGTCTGCTTCGCGCCCAACGACGAGCGCGGCTTCATTGCGCTGGAACCCGTCACGCACGCGAATAACGCGTTCGCGCTGGCCGCGCGCGGCGCGCACGACACGGGCATGCGGTTGCTGGCGCCCGGCGAGAGCCTGCACATCGCCATGCGCCTGGCAATCGAGGAGAAACAGCATGCGTGAATGGCAAGCCGAACTCGTGCTCGACACGCGCGCCCAGCTGGGCGAATGCCCGCTGTGGAGCGTGGCCGAACAATGCCTGTACTGGATCGACATCGCCGGGCGACGTCTGCACCGCTACGATCCGGCCACAAACCACGACCGCGTCTGGTGGGTGCCGTGCGAGCCGGGCTGCATCGCCCTGGCTGAAAAGGGCGGCCTGGTGGCGGCCCTGCGCGACGGCTTCTACCGTTTCTATCCGCAGGAAGGCTTGCTCGACAAGCTGGCCGATGCACCGTACGACAGCGGCAACATGCGCTTCAACGATGGCCGCTGCGACAGCGCCGGGCGTTTCTGGGCCGGCGCCATGTATGAGCCGCGCACGGCGGAACTGGCTGCCATGTTTTGCCTGGAACGGGGTGCCACGCGCCTGGGCTGGGGACCGCAACACGATCTTGGCGTGAAAGTCAGCAACGGTCTCGCCTTCGCGGAAGATGGAAAATTCCTGTTCCAGTCCGATACGCCAAACCACGTGATCTACCGTTTCGCATTTGACGCGGCCAGCGGCCAGGTGGGCGAGCGCCAGGTGTTTGCCCGCCTCCCCGTCAAAGGCGAAGAGGCCGTGTATGGCGGCCGCCCCGATGGCGCGGCCATCGACGCGGAAGGCTGCTACTGGAGCGCGCAGTACGAAGGCGGCCGGGTGCTGCGCTTTTCGCCGCAGGGCGAGATCATCGACATCGTGCACGTGCCCGTCGCACGCCCCACCATGATCGCCTTTGGCGGCGCCGACCTGCGCACCCTGTACATCACCAGCGCGCGCGAAGGCGCAAGCGACGATGAACTGGCGCGCCAGCCGCAAGCCGGAGGCCTGTTTGCCGTGCGCCTGGACGTGGCCGGCCGCGCCGAACCCCTTTACCGGGATTGATACTCCACACAACCCTCCCGAGGACAGCATGAACGCCAACATCACTCTCTACCCCAGCCTGCAGGACCGCGTGGTCTTCGTCTCCGGCGGCGGCTCCGGCATCGGTGCTTCCATGGTCGAACACTTCGCCCTGCAAGGCGCGCAAGTGGCTTTTTGCGACATCGACCGCGACGCCAGCGCCGCCCTGGCTGCGCGCCTGGCGCCCCTGTGCCGCCATGCGCCGCATTTCGTGTACAGCGACATCCGCGACATCGCCGCCTACCAGGCCAGCCTGGCCGACGTCGAGGCGCGCTTCGGCGCCATCCGCGTGCTGCTCAATAACGCGGGCCGCGACGACCGCCATTCGCTGGCCGAACTGACGCCCGAGTACTGGGACAACTGCCTGGCCCTGAACCTGAAACACCACGTGTTCGCCATCCAGCAGGTGGCGCCCGGCATGGCGGCCGCCGGCGGCGGCTCCATCATCAACCTCGGCTCGATTTCATGGATGCGCGGACGCCCCAACCTGGTCGGCTACACCACGTCCAAGGCGGGCATCGCGGGCCTGTCGCGCACCCTGGCGCGCGAGCTGGGCGAACAGAATATCCGCGTCAACGCCATCGCCCCGGGCGCCATCGTCACGGACCGCCAGGCCGCGCTGTGGCGCGATCCGGAAGAAGACCGGCGTTTCATCGAACTGCAATGCCTGAAATACCGGCTCGATGCGGGCCACGTGGCACGCACGGCCCTGTTCCTGGCGGCCGACGATTCGGACGGCATCACGGGCCAGAACATCATCGTCGACGCGGGACTGGCCCAAGTTTCCGTCGCGGGTTAAGCCGCATCATCCATCCAAGGAGAACCCTCATGTTGAACCTGCAAGACGCAAGCCTGTTGAAACAGCAATGCCTGATCGACGGCGCCTGGTGCGACGCCGATGACGGCGCCACCATCGATGTCACGAATCCGGCCACGGGCGCCGTCATCGCCACCGTGCCGCGCATGGGCGCGGCCGAGACGCGGCGCGCCATCGCCGCCTCGCATGCGGCCTTCCGGCTGTGGCGCAAGCAGACGGTGAAGGCGCGCGCCACGGTGCTGCGCGCCTGGCATGCCTTGATTTTGCAGCACGCCGACGACCTGGCGCTGATCCTCACCAGCGAGCAAGGCAAGTCGCTGGCCGAAGCGAAGGGCGAGATCGTCTCGAACGCGGCCTACCTGGAGTGGTTTGCCGAGGAAGGCAAGCGCGCGTATGGCGACGTCATCGCGCCGCCGTCGAACGACAAGCGCATCGTCGTCATCAAGCAGCCGATCGGCGTGTGCGCGGCCATCACGCCGTGGAATTTCCCGAACGGCATGATCACGCGCAAAGCCGGCCCCGCCCTGGCGGCCGGCTGCAGCATGGTCTTGAAACCGGCATCGCAAACGCCGCTGTCGGCCCTGGCCCTGGCCGAACTGGCGCTGCGCGCCGGCGTGCCGCCCGGCGTCTTCAATGTGGTGACTGGCGCCGCGCAAGCGATCGGCACGGAACTGTGCCACAACGACCTGGTACGCAAGATCACGTTTACGGGATCGACGGAAGTGGGCGCCTGGCTGTCGCGCGAGGCGGCCGGCACCATCAAGAAGCTGTCGCTGGAATTGGGCGGCAACGCGCCCTTCATCGTTTTCGACGATGCCGACATCGACGCGGCCGTCGAAGGCGTGCTGATGTCGAAATACCGCAACAGCGGCCAGACCTGCGTGTGCGCCAACCGCATCTACGTGCAGGACAGCATCTACGACGACTTCGCCGCCCGCCTGGTGGCCAAGGTGGCCGAGCTGAAACTGGGCAATGGCCTGGACGCTGGCGTCACGCAAGGCCCGCTGATCGATGAAAACGCCGTGCGCAAGATCGAGCAGCATATCGCCGACGCGCTGGCCAAGGGCGGCAAGCTGGCCATCGGCGGCAAGCGCCACGCGCTGGGCGGCAGCTTTTTCGAGCCCAGCGTGGTACTGGAAGCGAACAGCGACATGCTGGTCGCCACCGAGGAAACCTTCGCCCCGCTGGCGCCGCTGTTCCGCTTCCACAGCGAAGACGAAGTCGTCGCCATGGCCAACGCCACGCAATTCGGCCTGGCCGGCTATTTCTACAGCCGCGACCTGGGCAGGGTCTGGCGCGTGGCCGAAGAACTGGAAGTGGGCATGGTCGGCATCAACACGGGCATGATCGCCAATGAAATGGCGCCATTCGGCGGCGTCAAGCATTCGGGCATGGGCCGCGAAGGCTCGCATTACGGCATGGACGACTTTCTCGATATCAAATATTTGTGCATGGGAGGGATTTGATTATTTCAAGGTAGGCAAGGCAGGGATCAGCAAGCATACTCATAAAAAACACAGGAGACAAGATCATGCAAACGACATTGCGCAAGACCACATTGGCCGCGGCCATCACCGGCGTGCTTCTCGCGTCGCCATTTGTTAGCGCTAACGCGCGCGCCGACGAACTGAGCGACATGAAGGCCATGCTGGCCCAGCTGCAGGAAAGAGTGGCGCAGATGGAAGCGAAAGCGGCTCAGCCTACACCCGCAGCGGTACCTGCCGCAGCGATGGCGGCCGCACCGGCGGCGGCCCCCGTGAAACCCGTCACCGGCTTCAACTGGAAGCTGTACGGCCGTGGCGACATCGGCTACACGGTTTCGCGCGGCAAGGATGCCAGCGGGCGCCAGCTGACGAACCACCGCCTGAACCAGGGCGAGATGGCCAGCCGCCTGGGCCTCACGGGCGCCTGGGTTTTCAGCGATGAATACAAGGCCATCTTCGGCGTCGAGACAGGCTTGAACCTGTTCAACGGCAACGCGGGCGGCGGCACGCAAAACAACACCACCTCGTCCGTGCTGTTCAACCGCGGCTCCACCGTCGGCTTTGCGTCGACCACCTGGGGTTCGATCGAAGGCGGCACCATGTACATGGCGCCGTTCTGGGTCTCGCTGGGCGCCGACCTGGCCTCGGCGCACAATTACGGCGCCAATGACTTCAGCGCCCTGTTCTCGCTCACGCGCCCCGAATCGCTGGGCCGCTACCTGAAAGACCCCGTGACGGGCAACGCCAGCAAGACGACGAGTTTGGCCGGCAACAACTCGGGCACGGCCCTGTTCTACGGCAATGCGCTGCGCTACCGCAGCCCCACCTGGAACAACGTCTCGGCCGAGGTGTCGTATTCGGCCGGCCAGCAGGCGTCTTCCGCAACCGACCTGGAAAACGATGGCCGCAGCTGGGCCGCCAACGTGCTGTACAAAAAGGGCGACCTGTTCCTCGGCTATGCGCACATGGATTACCAGCAGAGCAACGACATCAGCACGGCCGGCACGCCGAACTTCATCAAGCGCAACCAGGTCACGGATATCGTCGGCGCGCGCTACAAGTGGAACGACTTTACCTTGGGCGGCTCCTACACGTCCTACCGCGTGTCGAACGCGGGCGGCTATGCGGCCGACGCCTTTGGCGTCTCGGGCGCGTATGACCTTGGCAAGCACCGCATTGAGGGCAGCCTGGCGCACATCAGCTATGACGGCGTCAACGCCAAAGGCGCGTTCGGCACGAACACGGGCGATGGCGTGGGCAAGCCAAAATCGACGGCCTACTCGCTGGGCTATCTGTACAACTTCCAGCCTACCCTGTCGTTCTACGCGTACGCCACGCGCATCGCCAACAACAGTCACGCCAAGCTGGGCGTATTGCAGTTCCGGGGGGACAATAACTACTTCGGCTACAGCCCCGTCGAGCTGACCGCCGGCATGTTCCTCGTCTTTTAATTAGTGCTTAATTGTTGATGCACCGCCGGCCCGCCCGCATGCCCCGCCATGCGGCGGCCGGTTTTCACAGGAGTTGATCGTCATGCAGTACACACTACACCAGGAAAATGACGGCGTCGCCCTGCGCTGCGCCGGCCGCTTGCTGCTGCGCCACAGCGCCGCTGCGCCATGCGTGTTCGTCGGCCAGGGCCGCGAAAGCATGGAAATGTACCGCGGTAACTTCGAGATCGAGGATTACGTCGAGGAGCGCAGCGCCCTGCGCGCGCTGGCCGTCACCGAGGCCGATGGCGCCACCACGCTGAGCTTCGCGCGCCATGCGGGAGACGCTGCGCAACTGGTGCTGGCCGTGCAAGCGACGCCGCATGGCCTGCACCTGGTGGTGCGCTATGCGGCGCCGGACTGGAACCGGCTGTGGCTGCGCCTGCCCGCAGAGAAAGACGAGCATGTGTGGGGCTGCGGCGAGCAGATGTCGTACTTCGACCTGCGCGGCCGCCACTTCCCCCTGTGGACGTCGGAGCCGGGCGTGGGCCGCGACAAGTCGACGCATCTGACGTGGCAGGCGGACGTCACGTCCAAGTCGGGCGGCGACTACTATCACACGAATTACCCGCAGCCGAGCTTCATCTCATCGCAGCGCTACTGCCTGCACGCGGAAACGACGGCGTATGCGGACTTCGATTTCCGCCAGCCCGATTTCCACGAGCTGCAATTCTGGGCCATGCCCGAGCGCCTGGAATTCATGCTGGCCGAGACCTTCGCCGACCTGGTCGGCGTCGTCTCGCAGCGCTTCGGCCGCCAGCCGCACTTGCCGGCATGGCTGCAGAATGGCGCCATGCTGGGCCTGAAAGGCGGCGAGGAGCACGCGCGCGCCATCCTGGCGCAGGCGCAGGAGCACGGATTGCCCGTCAGCGCCCTGTGGTGCGAAGACTGGGTGGGCTTGCGCCAGACCTCGTTCGGCAAACGCTTGTTCTGGGACTGGCGCTGGCAGCCGCAGCGCTACCCTGACCTGAAGAATTGGATCGCCGACCTGGGCAAGCAGGACATCCGCTTCCTCGGCTACGTCAACCCTTATCTGTGCAACGACGGCACCCTGTACCAGGAAGCGCTGCAACAGGGCTTCCTGGCGACAGCCATCGATGGCGGCGCCTACCTGGTCGACTTCGGCGAATTCGATTGCGGCGTGGTCGACTTCACCAACCCGGCCGCCGCGCTGTGGTTCGAGGAACGCATCCTGCGCCAGGAAATGCTCGATTTCGGCCTGTCCGGCTGGATGGCCGATTTTGGCGAATACCTGCCGATCGACCTGCGCCTGCACAATGGCGCCGACGCGCGCCTGATGCACAACGCGTGGCCGACCCTGTGGGCCGAAGTCAATGCGCGCGCCATCGAACGGGCCGGCAAGACCGGCGACGCCACCTTCTTCATGCGCGCCGGCTACACGGGCGTGCAGGCGCACTGCCCGCTGCTGTGGGCGGGCGACCAGTCGGTCGACTTCAGCCGCCACGACGGCTTGCAGACGGTGATCTGCGGCGCCCTGTCGTCCGGCCTATTGGGCAACGCCTACCACCACAGCGACATCGGCGGCTATACGAGCTTGTTCGGCAACCTGCGCACGGCCGAACTGTTCCAGCGCTGGACGGAAATGGCCGTGTTTACGTCGATGATGCGCACGCACGAAGGCAACCGTCCCGACGAGAACTTCCAGTTCTACCAGGATGAAGACGTGTTCCGCCACTTTGCCCGCATGACGCGGCTGCACGTGGCGCTGGCGCCCACCATCCGCGCCCTGGCCGAAGACGCCGTGGCGCGCGGCCTGCCGCTGCAGCGCCCCTTGTTCCTGCACTATGAGCACGACCGCGCCACCTACGCCATCCAGGACCAGTACCTGTTCGGCCCCGACCTGCTGGTGGCGCCCGTGCACGCGGCCGGCGCCGCGCGCTGGAGCGCCTACCTGCCGCAGGGCGACGCCTGGATCCACCTGTGGAGCGGCGCCGCCTTCGACGGCGGCCAGCGCGTGGAAGTCGACGCGCCGCTGGGCCAGCCGCCCGTCTTCGTGCGGCGCGGCTGCGCGCAGCAGGACTTCTTCCTGTCGCTGGCGAAATGAGACTGGCATGAGCGTGGCGTCGCACCTGCTGTTCCTGGCCTGCGTGGCGCTGGCCAGCGTGGCGCAGAACCTGACGGGTTTTGCGTTTGGCCTGATCCTGCTGGGCCTGACGGCCGTGCTGCACCTGGCCAGCCTGGGTGACGTCGCCAACGTGGTCAGCGTGCTGGTGCTGGTGAATGCGGCCATCACGTTTGGCCGCACGCGTCCGCAGCTGGCCTGGCCCGTGTTCGGCCCATCGCTGGCCGTCAGCCAGATGGGCGTGGCTGCGGGCGTGGCCTTGCTGGGCTGGTTCAGCGCGCAGCAGGTAAGCCTGCTGCGCTTCCTGCTCGGCTGCGCCATCGTCGTCTGCGCCTTCATGCTGGTGCTGCGCGCCAGCGCGCGTGCACAACAATCCGGCCTGCCCGCCTTCCTGTTTTTCAGCGGCGTGTCCGGCGTGATGGGCGGCCTGTTCGCCAGCGCCGGCCCGCCCATGGTGTACCACCTGTACCGCCAGCCATGGCCGGCCGACATGATCCGCCACTCGCTGATCGTGCTGTTCGCCGCGAACGCCGTGCTGCGCCTGGCCCTCGTGCTGGCGCACGGCCAGTTCAGCATGACGGCCCTGTGGCTGACCCTCGAAGCCTTGCCGCTGGTGATGGGCCTGACGTGGCTGGCGCGCCGCCATCCTTCGCGCCTGCCCATCGAACACGTGCGCCGCGCCGTCTTTGTGCTCCTGCTGATCGCCGGCCTGGCCCTCGTGCTGCCGCCCGTACTGTCGCTGCTTGCCTGAGGCGGCGCCTTTTCCCTTTTACTTTTACAAGACGAACCTTCCATGTCCGCTTCCCGCTTTTCCTCCCTGCCCGCCGACTGCGACCTGCTCGTCGTCGGCGGCGGCATCAATGGCGCCGGCATCGCGCGCGACGCGGCCGGCCGCGGCTTGCGCGTGGTGCTGTGCGAACAGCACGACCTGGCGCAGCACACCTCCTCCGCGTCCACCAAGCTGATACACGGCGGCCTGCGCTACCTCGAATACTATGAATTCAAACTGGTGCGCAAGGCGCTGCAGGAACGCGAAGTGCTGCTGCGCGCCGCGCCCCACATCATGTGGCCGATGCGCTTCGTCATGCCGCACGACGCAGCACAGCGCCCCGCCTGGATGATACGCGCGGGCCTGTTCCTGTACGACCACCTGGCCAAGCGGGCCTTTTTGCCCGCCTCGCAAGGCATCGCGCTGGACAAGCACGCGGCGGGTGAACCGCTGAAGGCCGGCTACCGCAAGGGCTTCGTGTACTCCGACGGCTGGGTCGACGATGCGCGCCTGGTGGTGCTCAACGCGCTCGACGCGCAGGAGCACGGCGCGCACATCCTCACGCGCACGGCCTGCATCGACGCGCGCCGCGATGGCGGCGCCTGGCAAGCCACCCTGCAAGCCGGGGACGGCCAGCGCAAGACGCTGCGCGCGCGCGCCATCGTCAACGCGGCGGGACCGTGGACGGCACAATTTGCCGGCGCGGCCGGCGGCGGCAAGACGCAAGGGCTGCGCCTGATCAAGGGCAGCCACATCATCGTGCCGCGCCTGTTCGAGCATCCGCACGCCTACATCTTCCAGAACCCGGACCAGCGCATCATCTTCGCCATCCCCTACCAGGATGACTTTACCCTGATCGGCACCACGGACGAGGAATACAAGGGAGAGGTCAGCCAGGTCAAAATCAGCCAGATGGAAATCGATTACCTGTGCCAGGCGGCGAACCGCTATTTCAAGCGCGAGATTTCCCCCGCCGACGTCGTATGGACGTATTCCGGCGTGCGCCCTCTGCTCGACGACAGCGCGCAGAACGCGTCGGCCGTCACGCGCGACTACCTGCTGGAAGTGGCGCGCGGCGAGGCGGCAACGGGCGCGCCGCTGCTCAATATCTGGGGCGGCAAGATCACCACCTACCGCAAGCTGGCCGAGGAAGCATTGGGCTTGCTGGCGCCCCTGCTGGACAATACCGGCGCGGCGTGGACGGCCGAGGCGCCCCTGCCCGGCGGCGACCTGCAGCAGCCGAATCGTCTGGTGGACAGCCATGATTTCGACGCTTTTCTCGCCCACTTCCAGCGCGAGCACGTCTGGCTGCCGCCCGCGCTGGCGCGCCGCTATGCGCGTGCCTACGGCAGCCGCGCCACGCGCCTGCTGACGGGCGCCACTTCGATGGCCGACCTGGGTGAGCAGCTGGCGCCCGGCCTGTACGAGGCCGAAGCGTGCTATCTGATCGAGGTGGAATGGGCCAGGAGCAGCGACGACATCCTGTGGCGGCGCAGTAAACTGGGCTTGCGCTGCGCGCCGGCCGATGTGGAACGCGTGCAGCAGTGGCTGGCGGCCCATCTGGCGCAAGAGGTGGCGGCATGACGTATTTGCTGGCCCTCGACCAGGGCACCTCCAGTTCGCGCAGCATGGTCTTCGATGAATCCGGCGCCATCGTCGCCGTGGCGCAGCGCGAGTTTCGCCAGCTCTTCCCGCAGCCAGGCTGGATCGAACACGATCCGATGGAAATCTGGCACAGCCAACTGGCGACCTGCCGCGAAGTTCTGGCCAAGACAGGCCTGAAAGCAGATGCCCTGGGCGCGCTGGGCATCACCAACCAGCGCGAAACGACCGTGGTGTGGGACCGCGCCACGGGCGAACCCGTCTACAACGCCATCGTCTGGCAAGACCGCCGCACGGAAGCGCTGTGCGAGGACTTGCGCGCGCGCGGCCTGGCCGGCGCCATCCACGCGAAAACGGGCCTGGTGCTCGACCCGTATTTTTCCGGCACCAAGCTGCGCTGGATACTCGACGCCGTGCCCGGCGTCCGCGCGCGGGCCATGCGCGGCGAACTGGCCTTCGGCACCATCGATACGTGGCTGGCGTGGAAGATGACGGGCGGCCGCCTGCACGTGAGCGACGTCACCAACGCTTCGCGCACCATGCTGTGGAACCTGCATGAAGGCTGCTGGGATACCCAGTTGCTCGACTGGCTGGGTATTCCCGCCAGCCTGCTGCCATCCGTCCACCCATCGAGCCACGTGTATGGCGAAACGGATGCCGAGGTGCTGGGCAGCCCCGTCATCATCGGCGGCATTGCCGGCGACCAGCAGGCGGCGCTGTTCGGCCAGACCTGTTTTACGCCGGGCATGGCGAAGAATACCTATGGCACGGGCTGCTTCCTGCTGCTCAATACGGGCGAACATTGCGCGCAATCGCAGCATGGCCTGATCAGCACAGCCGCCTGCCAGGTGGGCGCGCAGCCGACATATGCGCTCGAAGGCAGCGTCTTCATCGGCGGCGCCGTGGTGCAGTGGCTACGCGACGGCCTCGGTGCCATCGGCCACGCGGGCGAAGCGGAAGGCCTGGCCGCCTCGGTGCCCGATTCGGGCGGCGTGGTCTTCGTACCGTCGTTTACGGGACTCGGTGCGCCCTACTGGGTGCCGTCGGCCAAGGGCGCCATCCTGGGCCTGAGCCGTGGCAGCACGGTGGGCCACATCGCCCGCGCGGCATTGGAAGCGATCGCCTTCCAGAGCGCCGCCCTGCTGGGCGCCATGACGCGCGATGCGCAAGCACCGATCACGGAACTGCGCGTGGACGGCGGCGCCTGCGCCAACAACCTGCTGCTGCAATTCCAGGCGGACCTGCTGGGCATTCCCGTGGTGCGCCCGAAAGTAATCGAAACGACGGCCCTGGGCGCCGCCTATCTGGCGGGCCTGGCCATCGGCCAGTACCGTGGCGTGGAAGAGCTGGCATCGCACTGGCGCGCGGAAAGAACCTTCCTGCCCACCATCGGACGCGACCAGGCTGCCAGCCTGATGCAGCAGTGGGAGGTGGCGGTGCGGCGGTTTACGGGAAATGGGGAGGGATAGCGAACGCTTGCAGTAGCCAGCATGTCGACACGCCGCCTGCGGGCGGCGGCGACGCCTGGCAAGCTGGGCAAATTAACGGGCCAGAAAAGTATTAAGTATCGATAAGGTAAGCAGTATCACGCCCGCCCCCATGCCTACCGCCGCGACCAGGTTGCGGCTGCGCTCTTCATCTTGCAAGAATTGATGTACCAATCGCGCCATGATCGAACTCCTTGTACTTAATTCCCTGTACTTCATGCTAGTCACCTTATCCCTGTGTTGTCAAGTGAATGTCCGAGTATAACCACCCGGCCGCGATGGTGAGAATCGCCGAGGCAAGCAGCACGCGGTAGTGGCGCAGCGTTTTCAAGCACCCGGTGAAGCCGCACATTTTCGTCGGAAAAACAGGCCCTGCCGCCGGAGGCTGTCTTGTGAAGCCAGGAGCGCACTGAAAAAAAAAGCCCGCTGCGGGAGCGGGCTGAATCTATTTCCTTGGAGGAAGATAGAGGAGACAGATGAATGATGCCGCGTTGCAGCATATAAAACCACTTTATATTCGTGATGTCAGAAATACGCAGCAGTGATATTAAGGGCAACGAAGAATTCCATACGGCAACTTTTATGCTGCTGCTTCCATTTTCCCGTCGCCAGAACGCAACATATTCTTGATGCCGCGCAGCGCTTGCCGCACCCGCGCCTCGTTTTCGATCAGGGCGAAGCGCACATATTCATCGCCATATTCGCCGAAGCCGATGCCGGGCGAGACGCTCACCTTGGCTTTTTGCAGCAGCAGCTTGGCAAATTCCAGCGAACCCAGGTGGCGGTACGCTTCCGGAATATGCGCCCAGATGTACATCGAGGCCTTCGGTTTTTCCACCATCCAGCCCGCTTCATGCAAGCCTTTCACCAGCACGTCGCGGCGGCGCTGGTATTGGGCGCAGATGTCCGTCACGCAGCTCTGGTCGCCTTCCAGCGCGGCGATGGCCGCCACTTGCACCGGGGTAAAACTGCCGTAGTCGTGGTAACTCTTGATGCGCGCCAGGGCCGCCACCAGTTCCGCGTTGCCCACCATGAAACCGATGCGCCAGCCGGCCATGTTGTAGCTTTTCGACATGGTGAAAAACTCGACGGCGACGTCGCGCGCGCCCGGTACCTGCATGATGGACGGCGCCTTCCAGCCATCGAAGGTGATGTCGGCATACGCCAGGTCATGCACCACCAGAATATTGTGCTGTTTCGCCAGCGCCACCACGCGCTCGAAGAATTCCAGCTCCACGCATTGCGCCGTCGGGTTGGATGGGAAGCCCAGCACCATCATCTTCGGTTTCGGATAGCTTTCGCGGATGGCCCGTTCCAGTTCGGCAAAGAAATCCACGCCCGGTCCCATGCGCACGGAGCGGATGTCGGCGCCCGCGATCACGGCGCCCCAGATGTGGATCGGATAGCTGGGATTGGGTACCAGCACCGTGTCGCCACGGTCGAGTGTCGCCAGCATCAAGTGGGCCAGGCCCTCTTTCGAGCCGATGGTGACGATGGCTTCGCTGTCCGGGTCGATGTCGACCTCGTAGCGCTTCTTGTACCAGTGCGCAATGGCGCGGCGCAGACGGGGGATGCCTTTTGAGGCGGAATAGCCGTGCGTGTCGGGGCGTTTGACCGTCTCGACCAGCTTGTCCACGATGTGGGCCGGCGTGGCGCCATCGGGATTGCCCATCGACATGTCGATGATGTCCTCGCCACGGCGGCGCGCGGCCATCTTGAGTTCGGCGGTGATATTGAAAACGTAGGGGGGAAGGCGATTGATGCGCGAAAAGCTGCGCGGAGCTTGGCTGTCGGTCATGGTATCTCTATACGTAAGCGCCCGGATCCGTCCGAGCGACGTTGGCACAATGTGTGCGCCTGTGACGATACTAACCCGGCTTCGCAAGAACTGGCAAGTGTGCAGTCAAGCCGTTACAATGCAGGCTGATCGAAAATGAGCGCACCGGTTGGTAACCCGGTAAGTGCCCGGCACAGTCCGGCATGCTCCCGCCCACGCGGACCCACGGCGCTGACCTCTGACTGTACCACCAGCCGGGGAGGTGTTCTGGTTCGTGCATTTTCCCGCCGCGCCATCCCTCCCCTGTTTTTACTTTAGGAATGAGACGGATGGCAACACACGACACCGCAGTAACTGGCATGACCCTGGACCGCGCCGGCATCGAGCAGCAACTGGCCCAATCAGTGCACCACTTCATCGATTGCGCGTTCGACGGCGAAGACTTGTCGCGCCTCGATCTGCAGGGCTGCACGTTTGAACGCTGCACCTTTGCCGAAACGAACTTGTTTGCCAGCAAACTGGCGCGCAGCACCTGGCGCCGCTGCCGCGCGGGCAGCGCCGATTTCGAGTCCGTCGATGCCGTCGATGCCACGTTCGAAGGCTGCGACCTGAACAACACGAAATGGCGGCGCGCCAAGCTGGCCTCGGCCACCTACCGCGGCTGCAAGCTGACGGGCGCCTCGTTCGAGGAAGTGGCCCACCTGGGCCTCACCTTCGAAGACAGCCTGCTGGTGGGCGCCGACCTGCGCGGCTTTTCGTTCCGCAAGGCGACCTTAAAACAGCTGGATTTTTCCGACGCCTACCTGGCCGGCTGCGACTTCCGCGAGGCCGTCTTCGAAGGCGGTAGCTTGCGCAATGCCACCATCAAGCTGGCGAAGTTCCAGGGCGCGGACTTGCGCGGCGCCGATATCGACGGTTTCAAATTGAGCGAAGCAGCGCTGCTGAAAGGCGCCGTCATCACGCATGCACAAGCGGCCAACTTCATGCGCGCGCTCGATCTGGTGGTGATTTGATCTGAAAAGGCAAAAAAAAGCCCGCTATGGAAGCGGGCTGAATCTATTTCCTTGGAGGAGATAGAGGAGACAAGTGCATCTTGCGGCACCGCCGCATATCACGCCACTTTATCTTCATGATGATAGAAATACTCATCAGTGATAATGAGGCGCCATCAGGGTCTCAAGCCGTACGGCGCGTGGCCTGCGGTAAAAATTCTCCCAGCCACACCAGCAGGGCCAGGCCCGGAAACGCCATGCCAGTCAGCAAGGTCGCTTGCCAGCCATAGCTCGCATACACCCAGGCGCCGATGGCCGAGCCGGCCGCGCCGCCGGCGAAGAACAGGGCGAAATACAGGCCGTTCAGACGGCCCCGCACTTCAGCGCCCAGGCTGAAGATGGCGCGCTGGCCCAGCACCAGGTTGGCGGCCACACCCATGTCGAGCACGATGGAAGCGACCACCAGCAGCCCCAGCGCCACGTGTTTCGATGTTGGCGCAAACATCGGCAAGGCAAAGGCGACGATGCCCAGCGCCAGTGCAACGGCCGTGGCTGGCAATGTGTGGCCCGCATCGGCCAGGCGGCCGGCGATGGGGGAAGCGACGGCGCCAGCCATGCCCACCAGGGCAAAGATGGCGATGCCCGTTTGCGACAGGCCGAACGCGGGGCTGGACAGCACCAGCGGCGTGACGGTCCAGAACAGGCTGAAGGCGCCAAACAGGCCAGCGTGATAGGCGGCGCGGCGGCGCAGCACTGGCGTACCCAGCAGCAAATGCCACAGCGAGGCCATCAGGGCCGGATATTTCATGCTCGACACGGGCTGGCGCACGGGCAAGGCGCGGCGCAGCACGGCAGCCAGCGCCAGCATCAGTACTGCGGCGCCGCCAAACACCACGTGCCAGCTGGCATGCGCAGCCACCAGCGAGGCCACGGGGCGGGCCAGCATGATGCCCAGCAACAAGCCGCTGACCACCTTGCCCACCGTCTGGCCCCGCGTCGCTTCCTGCGACAGGTGGGCGGCAAACGGCACGATCACTTGCGCCGCCACGGAACCCAAGCCGATGGCCAGAGCGGCGGCGAGAAAAACGATGGCGCCCGTGGAGAGCGCCGCCGCCACGAGGGCCGTGGCTGTCACCAGCAAGGCGGTGATGATCAGGCGGCGGTTTTCCAGCAAGTCTCCCAGCGGCACAACAAACAACAGGCCCAGGGTATAGCCGACTTGCGTCAGGGTCACGATCAGCCCGGCCGCCTTGGCCGACAGGCCCGTCGAGGCACTGATGGGCCCGACGAGGGTTTGCGCGTAATACAGATTGGCGACGATCAGGCCGGAAGCGATGGCCAGCAGCAGCACCATGGCGGGCGAAATGTCGTGGGGAGCAGACGGTGAGGCCTTGTTCATGTTGTTTCCTCGGTTCGATAGGGATGTTGCCATTCTAGGCAAAGCTGAGGCAAAGATAATTAGGGCATAATCCGCTTATACTTTTCACATAAGATGAACAATTAAACGGAAGCTATCCCATGGACAAGATCAAGGCCATGCAAACCTTCGTGCGCATCGTCGAGGCCAACAGTTTTTCCAAGGCGGCCGAAACCCTGAATTTGCCGCGCGCCGCGCTGACGGCCACCCTGCAAAAGCTGGAAGCCTACCTGGGCACGCAGCTGCTGCAGCGCACCACACGCCGTTTGTCCCTGACGCCGGAAGGCGCCGAATATTTTCGCCATTGCATCGACATTTTGAAAGCCGTCGACACGGCGGAACTGGCCTTCCGTGGCCCGGATGCGAAAAAACCGCGCGGCTTGCTGCGCATCAACCTGCCCAATACCGTGGGCCGGCGCCTGATCATTCCCCATATCGCGCAATTCCATGGCGCGTATCCGGACGTGCAATTGCAGCTGAGCCTGACGGACCGCCTCGTCGACCTGACGCAGGAAGGCATCGATTGCGCCTTGCGCGTGGGCACCTTGCAGGATTCCGCCTTCATCGGCAAACAGATCGGCCTGATGCACTTCGTCACGTGCGCCTCGCCCGCCTACCTGGCGCAACATGGCACGCCGCACACCCTGGCCGACCTGGCGGCGCACCTGGGCATCATGCATTACTCGGGCCGCACGGGACGCGCCTTCGACTGGGATTTCCAACAAGGCAAGGAAGTGGTGCGCGTGCAGATGGCCGGCCCCATCGCCGTCAACGACGCGGACGCCAGCGTCGCTTGCGCGCTGCAAGGGCTGGGTGTGGCGCAGGCGGCCATGTACCAGGTACGCGCGCACCTCGACAGCGGCGCCCTGGTGGCCGTGCTGCCCGACTGCTCGCCGACACCCATGCCCATGTCACTGCTGACGCCACAAGGCCGTTTGGCCACGCCCAAGCTGCAGGCGTTTGCCGGCTGGCTGACGGCCCTGCTGGCTGCCCACCTCGACGTACAACTGCCCACGCACAAAATCTGAGGCAAAAAAAAAGCCCGCTACGAGAGCGGGCTGAATCTATTTTCTTGGAGGAGAATAGAGGAGACAAGTGCATTATGCTGCGTCGCGACATATCAATCCAATTGATTGTTGGAATGATAGAAATACGCGAAACAGATAACTCTCCCCCTACTCCACCTTGATTACTTCGATGTCGCCGCCACCGGTGTCGCCTTGACATCCGCGGCATACGGCAAGACTTTGGATGCCAGGCGGGTATCGGCCTTGATCAGCGCCACTTCGTCGGCCAGGATGCGCGCCGCTTCGTTCAGCAGCACGTCCTTGGCGCTCTTCGCGGCCGTTTCGGCGTCCAGTTCGGCGCTCAGGGCCCGTTCGTCACCCTGCAAGCCGTCGTCGGTGCGCAAGGCGCCCTTCACGGCGGCGATCTGCTTGGCCGTCTTGTTGGCCGCTTTCGCGCCCTTCAGCACGTCTTTCGGATCAGGAATTACCACCAGGTCGTCGGCAGGATTCGAAATCTGCGCGATCAGGCGTTTTTCACGGGCCTTGGCGCGCGCTTCCTGGGCATCGCGCTCCTTGCGGCGCACGGTTTCATTGAGCGAAATCTGGTTTTCCTTGCGCTGCTTGACGACGAGGGCGATGTCATCGAGCAAGTACTGGAAATCCTTGTCCTTGGCCACGCGCGCGTCATGCTTCTTGTCCAGCAGCGGCACGATCTCCTTCAGGTCGCCCGTCGGCATGTACGATGCCGGCTTGACGGCCACCCATGGCAGAGCATTGTCATAGCTCGATTCGCCGAAGTTTTCCGCGTCCGACATGGCCGGCAGCTTGATGTCAGGCGTGACGCCGCGCAATTGCGTGGTGCCGCCATTGATGCGGAAGAACTGGGCGATGGTCATTTTCAGCTCGCCGAAACGGGCTTTCTCGCTGCCGCCGAAACGGTCGAGGTTGAACAGGGTCTGCACCGTGCCCTTGCCGAAGCTGCCTTCGCCGATGATGACGCCACGGCCGTAGTCCTGCACGGCGGCGGCGAAAATTTCGGAAGCCGATGCCGAGCCGCGGTTGATCAGCACACCCATCGGGCCATCCCAGGCCAGGCCGGCATTCGTATCGCTTTCCACTTCGACCTTGCCTTCGGCATTGCGCTGCATCACGACAGGACCCTTGTCGATGAACAGGCCCGTCAGTTCGACGGCTTCATTCAGCGAACCGCCGCCGTTGTTGCGCAAGTCGATCAGGACGTTGTCAACCTTGTCCTTCTTCAACTCGCCCAGCAAGCGGGTGACGTCGCGCGTGGCGCTTTTAAAGTCCTTGTCGCCACGGCGGCGCGCTTCGAAATCCTGGTAGAAGGTCGGCAGGGAAATGACGCCGATGCGGCGCTTGACGCCGTTGTCGCGCACTTCGATGATCGATTTCTTCGCCGCCTGCTCTTCCATGCTGATTTTCTTGCGTACCAGCGGCAAGACCACGTGCTTGGCGTCCGGGCCGGCGTCGGCCGGCAGGATGTCGAGGCGCACCACGGAATCCTTGGCGCCGCGGATCAGCTGCACCACGTCGTCGATGCGCATGCCCAGCACTTCGGTGATGGGGCCGCTTTCGCCCTGCCCCACGCCGACGATGCGGTCGCCCACCTTCAGCTTGCCCGACAAACCGGCCGGGCTGCCCGGCACGACTTCGCGCACCACCGTGTATTCGTCGCGCGTCTGCAGCACGGCGCCGATGCCTTCGAGCGACAGCCGCATGGCGATGTCGAAGTTATCCGAGGCGCGCGGGCCCAGGTAATTGGTATGCGGCTCGATCGACATGGCATACGAGTTCATGAAGATCTGGAACACGTCTTCGCTGTTGAGCTTGCGCGCACGCGTCGTGTAGCTTTCATAGCGCTTGTCCAGCGTCTCGCGGATGGCCTTGTCTTCCTTGCCCGCCAGTTTCAGACGCAGCCAGTCGTTCTTGACGCGCTTGCGCCACAGGTCGCGCACTTCCTCGTCGTTTTTCGGCCAGGCGGCCTTTTCGCGGTCGAGCTGGTAGCTCTCGTCGGCCGTAAAGTCGAACTTGGTTTTCAGCAATTCACGCGCATACGCCATGCGCTCGTCGAAACGCTGCTGGTACAGGTTGTAGATGGCAAACGGCGCCGTCAGGTCTTCATTGATGATGGCGTCATCGAGCCTGGTGCGCAGCGGCGCGAAACGGTCGACGTCAGCCTGCACGAAAAACAGTTTTTCCGCGTCCAGCGACTTGAAGTAACGGTCGAAGATTTTCTCCGACATGGCGTCGTCGAGCGGCATGGCCTTGTAATGGACGCGTGTCAATACGCGCGATGCCCACAAGGCGGCCTGCGTTTGCTGGGCCAGCGGCTTCATGGGTAGCGGAGGAGCGGCGCTCTTGTCCGTCTGGGCTGCGCCAGCGTTGGCTGACAGGGCAAGCACCAGGGTGACCAGCATCATTTGCTTCTTCATCGGCTTCTCCGAAAATTAGTTGAATCAATTCCAGGCGGCGCAGCTATTCGTGCGCCAGCCAGCAAGACAGTAAGGGGAATACACGACTGGTCTGCATATTATTCTACAGGATACGGCCTGGCAGTCTCCCATGGAATATCAGTTTCTTCCCGGAAGCTTAAACGCGAATTAAGGGCGGCGTCTCATTCATTACAAAGTGAAACATTCGTGACAAAAATTGCATCACCCGTCAGCGACGAATATCAAAGACCATGATTGAAATCAAAAAAGTCAACAGGCTATTTTTACAATCCTTGATGCGGATGATGTTTTTATGCGAAAAAAATGATTCCTGCGGGAAACACTTAGTAACAAAACGCAAGCAACATGCTATCATCGCGCCCTGAAATCCAGCTTGCGCATGCGCAGCTCCCACAGCCGGCGCGCCTTCGTTTCAACAGTATTCCCACCAGATCCCCTCCCCGCGTGTCATGTCATGACCAGGAATGGCCGAGCTGATTACCCTTTGCCAGACTCAAACTATGCCTACAATTTCGTTCTCCCCCCGCCACTGGAGTGTCGGCGGCAAGATCACCATTTTCACCTTTGCCCTCGTCAGCCTGATCCTCGCCAGCCTGACGACCTTGATCAGCATCCGCACCTCGACTGCACTGGAACAGCGCGCCGAAGCAGCCGTCACCAGCGAACTCAATAGCGTCATGACGACCACGCAAGTGTTTCATACCGCCATGGTCAACGAGGCGGCCAGCTTCGCGCGCCTGTTCGCGGCCGAATTTCCCGGCCCGTTCACGGTCGACACGGGCGCCATGGTGGCCGTGGCAGGCAAGGCCACACCAGCCCTGGCCAACGGCGGCAAGGTGCTCAACCTCGACACGGCCCTGGTCGACCGCTACACGGCGCAAACGGGCGTGATCGCCACCATTTTTGCCGCCAATGGCGATGAATTCGTGCGCATCAGCACCTCGCTGAAAAAACAGGATGGCGAACGGGCCATCGGCACCCAGCTCGACCACAACCACCCCAGCTATGCGCCGCTGCGCGCGGGCCAGCGCTTCGTCGGCATGGCCACATTGTTTGGCAAGCAATACATCACGCAATATGATCCCGTGCGCGACGCAGGCGGCAAGGTGGTGGGCGTGCTGTTCATCGGCCTGGACATCAGCAAGAATCTGGCCATGCTGAAAGAGAAGATTCGCCAGGTCAAGATCGGCCAGACGGGCTACATCTATATCGTCGACACGGCGCCAGGCGCCAATTACGGCCACCTGGTGCTGCATCCGAACAGCGAAGGCAAGAGCGCGCTCGAGTTCAAGGCCAGCGACGGACGCCTGTTCATCCAGGACATGCTGGCGCAAAAAGACGGCGCCATGCGCTATACGTGGACGGCGCCCGGTGAAACGGCTGCCAGCGCGCGCGAAAAGCAGCTGTATTACCGCCAGTTCAAGGATTGGCAATGGATCATCGCAGGCGGCACGTTCACGGACGAGATCACCCTGGAAGCGCGCCAGATGCGCAACCAGCTGGCCGTTTCCGGCTTCATCGCCCTGCTCGTCTTCGCCCTGCTGCTGTACTGGCTGGTGCGCACCCTCGTGTCGCGCCCCCTGGCCGCCGCTGAAACGGCCGCCGCGCAAATCGCCGCCGGCGACCTGACGGTGCACCTCGACACGACCAGCCTGGACGAAATCGGCCGCCTGCTGCTGGCCATGAACCGCATCAGCGACAACCTGTCGCAAGTCGTCAGCAATGTGCGCGGCAGCGCCGGGCAGATCGCCACGGCCTCCGGTGAAATCGCCAGCGGCAACCTGGACTTGTCGAGCCGCACGGAGCAGCAAGCCAGTTCGCTGGAAGAGACGGCCGCCTCGATGGAGGAACTCAGTTCCACCGTGCGCCAGAACGTCGACCACGCGCAGCAGGCAAGCCGGCTGGCGCACGACTCGTCCAGCCTGGCCGCGACGGGCGGCGCCGCCGTGGCGCAGGTGGCCAGCACCATGGACGCCATCCGCAGTTCCTCGGGCAAGATCGCCGACATCATCGGCGTCATCGACGGTATCGCCTTCCAGACGAATATCCTGGCCTTGAACGCGGCCGTGGAAGCGGCCAGGGCCGGCGAACAAGGACGCGGCTTTGCCGTCGTCGCCACCGAGGTGCGCACTCTGGCGCAGCGCTCGACGGCAGCGGCAAAAGACATCAAGGACCTGATCCAGGCATCCGCCAGCACGGTGGACCTGGGCCACGCCCAGGTGAGCCAGGCCAGCGCCACCATGGAGACCGTGGTGGCCAGCGTGCAGCAAGTGAGCACCATCATGGCCGAGATCGCGCAGGCCAGCGAAGAGCAGCGCAGCGGCATCGAGCAAGTCAACCAGGCCATCGCCCAGATGGACCAGGTGACGCAGCAAAACGCGGCCCTCGTGGAAGAAGCGGCCGCGGCCGCCGACGCCCTGCAGGAGCAGGCGCAGGAGCTGAACCAGGTGGTGGGTGTGTTCAAGCTGTAAATGCAGTCCGGGTGTCAGGATGACATGAATCAACGCAGCCGGGAGATGTGCTGCCATGGCACTCTTCAATGGCAACCCGGCGCCCCCTCCCGCAAGATGTCACGCATGCGCCAATGCACATACTTCTTTCGTAAAATCATTGCTTCTCACAATGGACGGCGACAGCCTTCTGTCGCCTGCGTCCAGTGGCGGATAGACAGCGGCACATCATACTTATGCAAGCAAGCGGGTAACGAACGCCCGCGTACGAGTAAAGCCTAAAGCTCTGGCTGTGCAAGACCAGCGAGCACAGCCATTCATTCTCCACGGACTCATCTTGAATTAATTGGCATTTCAATTGAATCACGCTTGCGCAACGGCCTCATCCAAGGTGTAATGCCACAAAATAAATATTACTTAATTTGCATTGCAACCTAGCGTACCGCACACGGGAGTATTGCCAGATGTCACAGCCGACTGACTCACAGCCCCAGGCATCCAGCCCGCATGCCATGCCGGGCGGCTTCACGCAAACCACCCGCCTCTTACGGCTGACGACCCCGCTCGGCCCCGACAAACTGCTGCTCGAATGCCTGCGTGGCGAGGAAGGCCTGATTACCGATTTCAGAGAAGGCGAAAGAAATTTCCCCTATCAGCGCTGGATATCGCTGGTAACAGGTCGTCAATTAAGTAAACACGAAAAATCGAAGGGGGCGACCCATGATATTCAGCTATTGATTAACCTGCCAGATAAAATAACCACAAAATAATGTGATGAACAATATTTTCTCATTGACTGAATTTTTGCAAAAGAAGCGAGAATCTCTTTTTGACTACGCGACATATCTTGACCTTGCAAAGGACTTGACAATAAGAATTCCTCGATTCGGTCGAAATATGAAAAATTCGGAGTGGATGGCAGATAAAGACGCCGCACAGTTAATGATGATGACACAGTCAAGAGCGTGGAATTCTATAAATTTACTGTCAATAAATTATTCCGCAGGAGTGTCCTTGGCCGTTCTCCGCTCCTTCTACCCTACCGCGCTGGAATATTGGGAAGAATATGCCAAGTATGACAAGGCATACGACGCCACCCCGGAGGGACGTGAAACCTATGTCGCCCACCTTCCTCTTCTTGGTGAAGGCTTCGACCAGGCAAACCGATTAGTCTGCCTTGGCATCCTGCTTGGCTGGGGGCATTTGTTGCCTCGTTTACCAGCGCTTCTCGACTATCACAACCCGCGACGCGACGCTATGCTGGAACGCTTGCTCGCTTTCTACCTATCTGAGCGCGGTACGCCGCCGGACGAATGCACCCGCCACCTGCCTTACTTCAAGACGCTGAAGATTTTCGCGGCGCCCAAGGAAAAGCGCAGCGAATTGATGGCCGGATATCTGGACGACTGGTACCACGCCAGCCATCGCGAACCCTACCACGACAGCCATACCCGAGGCACAAGCTTCATGGGATACTGGTCCTGGGAGGCAGCCGCCATCACTTACCTGCTCGATATCGACGACCGCAGCTACCGCGACGCGCAATTTTATCCAGGGGATCTGGTGGATTTCGCCAGAACTCAACGGAACAATCCAAACGGCTCAAGCGCACCGGCGCAGGCAGACGGGTAACTGCGCAGTGGCATCGAGCAAGTCAACCAGGCCATCGCCCAGATGGACCAGGTGACCCAGCAGAACGCGGCCCTGGTGGAAGAAGTGGCCGCGGCCGCCGACGCCCTGCAGGAGCAGGCGCAGGAGCTGAACCAGGTGGTGGGCGTGTTCAAGCTGTAAGTGCAGTCCGGGTGCTAAGATGGGGCAGAATCCACCGCCCCAGGAGAAACCATGCACGACGACTATGTTTTGATTGCCCGGCTGATGATCCCCACGGATGCCCACGTCATCCGCGGCTGCCTGGCAGCGGCCGGCATCGACGTGCTGCTGACGGACGACCAGCACATGCAGGCCGACATGCTGCTGGCAGCCGCCATCGGCGGCGCCCGCGTGCTGGTGCGCGAGCACGACGTTGCGCGCGCCAATGAGATACTGGCCGCCTTCGAGCGGGGCGATCTGGCCTTGTCGGATGATGCCGATGTAGGCGCGCCCGTCGCCGATTAATTTACGAGTAGATTTACGAGTAAAAACAGCGCCCGCACGCCTGGCGGTAACTCTCGTTGCCGCCTATGCTGATCTGCTCGCCTTCCTTGATGCGGCGGCCCTGTTCATCCACGCGGATGTTCATCGTGGCCTTCTTGCCGCAGGTACAAATATTCTTCAATTCTTCGATATCGTCGGCCAGCGCCAGCAGATAGGCCGAGCCGGGGAACGGTTCGCCCTTGAAATCCGTGCGCAAGCCGTAGCAGATGACGGGCACGCCCTTTACTTGCGCCAGCTGGTGCAGCTGCTGCACCTGGGCCGTGCTGAGAAATTGCGCTTCGTCCACCAGCAAACAGGCCACTTGCGGAATGTCATTGAGGAAATTCGTGTCGGCATGGAAGATATCGACCTGGCGCTGCGGCCCCAGGCGCGACGTTACTCTGCCCACGCCGTAGCGGCTGTCGATGGCGGCCGTGTACAGGCGTACCTGCTGGCCCTGCTCTTCGTAGTTGTGCGCGACCTGCAACAAGGCCGTCGACTTGCCCGCGTTCATCGCGGAATACCGGAAATAAAGTTTTGCCACTGCCGCCTGCCCTGTTCGTCTGGTTTTTCAGGATACTGTTCAGTACCTTTTCGAGGCGTGATTATAAATCGCAATGGCGCGCTTGCGGCAGCTTAATAGTCGTGCCATTGGCGCGGCAAGCGGGCTAAAAACGGCGCATACTCGCATCGCGAACCTTGCAGCCGATATGCGAACGGCGCATATGCAAGCATATAAACATTCGTTCGCCGCACTCGTCCACCCGCCTACACTGCGCGGCACGGAAGGCGGCTCCGGACACAATCCGGAGCCGTTGTTTCTCTGACAGGAGCCACCATGAATGATCGAATGCCATCCCCACCCCAGCCGCCAGCGCTATACAAGCTGATCGGCAATACCCCGCTGGTCGAAGTGACCAGGCTAGACACGGGCCTATGCCAGCTGTTCCTGAAACTGGAATCACAAAATCCCGGCGGTTCCATCAAGGACCGCATCGGCCTGTCCATCATCGAAGCGGCAGAAGCCGACGGCAGCTTGCAGCCGGGCGGTACCATCGTCGAGGCGACGGCCGGCAATACCGGCATCGGCCTGGCGCTGGTCGGCCGCATCAAGGGCTACCGCGTCATCCTCGTCGTACCAGACAAGATGTCGACGGAAAAAGTGCTGCACCTGAAAGCCCTGGGCGCCGAAGTGCACACCACGCGCTCGGACGTGGGCAAGGGCCATCCTGAGTACTACCAGGATTACGCGGCGCGCCTGGCGCGCGAACTGCCCGGCGCCTTCTTTGCCGACCAGTTCAACAATCCCGCCAATCCGCTGGCCCACGAAACGACAACGGCCCCTGAAATCTGGGAGCAGAGCGGCCATGACGTGGACGCCATCGTCGTCGGCGTCGGCTCGTCCGGCACCCTGACGGGCCTGACGCGCTACTTCCGCAAGGCGCAGCCGAAGCTGGAATTCGTGCTGGCCGACCCGCAAGGCTCCATCCTCACCGAATATATCGAGTCCGGCAAAGTGTCGGACACGAGCGGCTCGTGGGCCGTCGAAGGCATCGGCGAAGATTTTATTCCCTCGATCGCCGACATGGAAAGCGTCACGAAAGCCTACACCATCACGGACCAGGAAAGTTTTGATTCCGCGCGCGCCTTGCTGCTTGCCGAAGGCATTTTAGGCGGTTCGTCCACCGGCACCCTGCTGGCGGCCGCCCTCAAATACTGCCGCGAACAGACGACGCCAAAGCGCGTTGTCACGTTTGTCTGCGACACTGGCACGCGCTATCTATCCAAAGTCTACAACGACGGCTGGATGCGCGACCAGGGCCTGCTGCAACGGGCCGTGTCGGGCGACTTGCGCGACCTGATCGGACGCCGCTATGACGAGGGCGACGTCGTCAGCGTGGCGCCTAGCGACACCCTGCTCACGGCCTTCAACCGCATGCGCTCGAGCGACCTGGCCCAGTTGCCCGTCATCGACGGCGGCCAGCTGATCGGCATTCTTGACGAATCGGACTTGCTGCTGCATGTCTCGGGCGACGCCGCGCATTTCGCCGGTCTGGTGGGCGCCACCATGACGACGCAGATCGAAACCCTGGCGCCGTCCAGCGGCTTGTCCGCCCTGCGCGCCACCCTGGACCGGGGCTTGACGGCCGTCGTCGCCGACGATGCCGCCTTCTACGGCCTGATCACCCGCTTCGACCTTCTCAACCACTTACGCAGGACACTATCTTGAGCCAGGAAACCACCCGCAAGAGCCATCTCGCCACGCGTGTCATCCACGCCGGCCAGTCGCCCGACCCGTCGACGGGCGCCATCATGCCGCCCATTTACGCCACCTCCACCTTCGTGCAGGACAGCCCCGGCGTGCACAAGGGCCTGGACTATGGCCGCTCGCACAATCCCACGCGCTGGGCGCTCGAACGCTGCGTAGCCGACCTGGAAGGCGGTAGCGCGGCCTTCGCGTTTGCCTCGGGCCTGGCAGCCATCTCGTCCGTGCTGGAATTGCTCGATGCGGGCAGCCATATCGTCGCCGGCGACGACATGTACGGCGGCACCTACCGCTTATTCGAGCGCGTGCGCCGCCGCTCGGCCGGTCACGCATTCACGTATGTCGATTTGACCAATCCCGAAAATCTGCTGGCCGCGCTGCGCCCGGAAACAAAGATGGTGTGGGTCGAAACGCCGACGAATCCCATGCTGAAGCTGGCCGACTTGCGGGCCATAGCCGACATCTGCCGCGCACGCGGCATCATCGCCGTGGCCGACAATACCTTCGCCAGCCCGCTGGTGCAGCGCCCACTCGAACATGGTTTCGACATCGTCGTGCACTCGACCACCAAGTATCTGAACGGCCACTCGGACATCATCGGCGGCATCGCCATCGTCGGTGCGGAAGAACGCCAGGCCGAATGGCGCGAGCAGCTGGGCTTTTTGCAAAACTCCGTGGGCGCGATTGCCGGGCCGTTCGACAGCTTTTTAGCTCTGCGCGGCGTGAAAACCCTAGCCATCCGCATGCAGCGCCATTGCGAAAGCGCCCTGGCGCTGGCGCAGTGGCTGGAGCAGCAAAAGGAAGTGAAAAAAGTCTTCTATCCGGGCCTGGCCACGCATCCGCAGCACGCGCTGGCACAGCGCCAGATGGATGGTTTCGGCGGCATCATCTCGATCGACCTCGATACGGACCTGGCCGGCGCGCGGCGCTTCCTCGAACGCTGCGAAGTATTCGCCCTGGCCGAAAGCCTGGGCGGCGTGGAAAGCCTGATCGAGCACCCGGCCCTGATGACGCATGCCAGCATCCCGGCCGAACAGCGGGCCAAGCTGGGCATCGGTGATGGCTTGATCCGGCTGTCGGTGGGGATCGAGGATATCGAGGATTTGCGGCATGACTTGCGCACGGCGCTTGATGCGATTTGAGGGGTAGTTGTCGGATTACGCGGCGTGCCGCCGCTAATCCGACCTACATGCTCTGGTATGTCGTAGGTCGGATTAGCACGGCAACGCCGTGCGTAATCCGACACATCGTTGGCATCAGCAACAGCACTCACTCCCCCGGCCGATACCTGCGTTCCAGGTGCCTGGCCACGTCCTCGGGATAAAACAGCACGTCCTTGAATTCACCGCGCGCATACATGGCCGCCTGGTCCTTGAAGTGGGGCGACTTCGGGTCGCCGCTTTGGCCGCCGGCGAGGATGCTTTTCGCCTTGATGCGCGGGCCAAATTCCACGGCCGCGACAAAGCTGTTGCCACGCTCGCCATAGATCCGTCGCGTGGTGCTCTTGCTGCTCTGTCCATACGCGGCCAGCGCGCCCCAGTTGCCCGACGCGTAAGGCACGGGCAAGCTGGCTTGCGCATCGTCGAACGGCTGCACCACGTCGCCCGTCAGGCGCTGGAAGCGGTTGATCTCGCCCCACGGCGTTTGCCAGTGGCCGAAATCGCGCTGCAGTTTATCGGCCGCCGTCGCCAGCGCGGCCAGGCGCTGGTCCGCACTGACCTTGTCTGTTGCCATGAAGTCCACCACGGGCACGCCCTGTTCGCGAGCCTGTTTCCCTGTCAGTTCGGCCAGCTCCTGGCCCCAGAACACGGCCAGCGGGGTGGCGGTGGACGTCAGCGCATAGCGCCAGTCCCAGGTTCGCAGCAAAGCCACCTTGTCGGCCAGCGCCAGCTTTTGCGCGTCGCAGGCCGGCAGTGCGTCGTACGCCGCGAACAGCGGCGGCAGCAGCGCTTCGAACGCCGTCAGTTCGCTGTCATACGAGGCGGCGATCAGGCTGTCGAGAGTAAAACCTGTTTTATTTTGAAAGACCTTGACGGCGTGCAGGCCGCGCGCGTTTTCGCCATACACGGACATGTAGGCGGGGTAGTCCTGCTGGCGCGGGCTGTCGGCGCCGGCCGCCGAATACGGCCAGTTGTTCGTGTTTTGGATCCAGCCATTTTTCGGATTGAACAGGGTGATGGTCTGCGCCACCGTGTGCAGCCCTTTCCATTCCGTGGCCGGGTCGCTGCCGTCGACGGGCTGCTTCCAGTTGAAACGCGGGTCGCGCACGGGGATGAAATTGCCGTGAAAGTAGGCGATATTGCCGTCCGCATCCGCATACACGGTATTGTTCGACGAATTCGTGCGCAGTTCCATGGTCTTGTAAAACGCCGCGTAATCGCGCGCCTTGGTGCGCGTGTACGATTGCGTCAACGCCTTCAACTGTTCATGCATCAGGCGCACGGCCACCCATTTACCGTCCTGCGCGCGCACGACGGGGCCGTGATGGCTGTAATAGACGGTGATGGTTTTCGAGCCCATGCCGCCATCGGCCAGTTTGTGGGGCAAGATCATCGGCACGGCTTTCAAGGGGCGCAGGCCGCCGTCATAGCGGTAGAACCAGGCGCCATCACGGTCGACGATGCTTTCCAGGTATTCGTCGATAACGTCGCCGCCGCCCGAGGTATGCATCCAGCCCAGGCGCTCGTTAAAACCCTGATAGACGAAAAACTGGCCCCAGGTGACGGCGCCATACGCGTTCAGGCCTTCGCCGCTGGTCATCTGTACTTCGGGACGGAAGTAAAAGGACGTGTGCGGATTGATCATCAAGAGCGCATGGCCATTTTTCGTGATGGCGGGCGCGATGGCGAAGCCGTTCGAGCCACTCGGCTCAGGCTCCAATCCAGACGCCAACCCGGTTTCCACGCTGGCCAGCGCCACGGCGGCCGGCCTGGCCTGTTGGCCATAAAACGCTTCGAGCTGCGCCAGGTTGATCGATTCGATATCGCCACCGATGCTGCCCTCGCTGAAGCTCAGGGCCATCCACGGCTCGAAATGCGTGATCAGCTTTGGTTTGACGTGCGGATGCGTGGCCAGGTAAAAATTGAGGCCATCGGCAAACGCATCCATCAACTTGCGCAGCCACGGCGGGCTGGCGCCGTACTGCGCTTGCAGCGCAAGCGGGTCGATGAAAAGCTTCATGCGCAGGTCGCGGTACAGTTCCCGTTCGCCCTCCACTTCCGCCAGCCGCCCCATGGCGTTGATGTAATTGAGTTCCACGCGCGGGAAATCGTCTTCGGCCTGCGCATACATCAGGCCAAAGACGGCATCGGCATCCGTCTTGCCCGTCACGTGGGGCACGCCCCAGGTATCGCGCGCGATGCTGACATTAGTCGCCTGCGCCTGCCAGCGGGCCATGTCCGTGACAGAAACGGCGGGCGCGGCCAGCACCGGGGGAACGGCAACGGCGCCGCAGGCGATGGCGGCGAACAGGGCACGGCGAGCTGGCATGCACTACTCCACTAATCAGGATGCGTCGATGAGGGTTGCAATCCGCTGGTTGAGTTCCACGTTTTCCGCCTGCAGCTGCGCCACCCGCTGTTTCAGGCTGGCGATCTCGCCGCGCAGGCGCTCCGCTTCGGATGGCGCCTGGGCCGCGTTGTCCGCCCACGGCTCATTGCCCGTCTCCGGCGTGTCCTGCGACACGTGGGGTGCCTTCGGCTCGCGCGGCGTGCGCGTGGCGGCGCGCTGTTCGCGGATTTCCTTGGCCGCCTGGCGCAGCAGTTTTTTACCACCGGCGACGGCTGCCACCTGTTCTTCCGGCGGCAGGGATGCCACGGTGGCCGCCGCATTGATGGAGATCGTGCCCGAACGGACGGCTTCCACCAGTTCCGGCGACGCCGCTTTCTGGATTTTCTCGATCTGGCTGATCTGGTTGCTGCTCAACCGCGCCGCCTTGGCCACTTCTTCGCGCGTGCTCATGGGGGGCTTGGGCGCGTTTTCGCCGTCGGGCGCATCCTGGGCGCTGACGGGCGCCGGGCTGCGCGCGGCGACGATTTCCTTCTTGCGCAGGGCCAGCACGCCGCGCTGGAAGTCCGACACGCTGCGGCGCGCCAGGTGATTGTCGATCATCCACAGCATGACGTCGTCGAGCGAGGTAAAGCTGGTGTTCTGGATGGTCTTGAATTCGATGCCGTGCTGGCGGCAGATGGCGTAGCGGTTATGCCCGTCGATCAGCACGTCGTTCCACAGCACCAGCGCATCGCGGCAGCCTTCGGCCAGCAGGCTGCGCTCGAGCGCCGCGTACTCGCTGGCGGTGAGCGGGTCGATATACGACTGCAGCACCTGATTGATAGTGATATTCATGGTTGTCCTCAATATTGCGGCGCGATGGTCCGCGCCGGCACGAATGCTACACCATCCGGCACCGCTGGCCGGGTAAAATCACGGCGGCACAGCTCATACAAAAACACGGACCATGAAAAGAAAGTACGCCACCGCGATCATTTTTGGCGTTGCCGCCATCGGCTTCACCTGGGTCAGCCCCTACATCGCCATGTACCGCATCAGCATCGCGGCGAAATCCGTGCGCCTGGAAACCCTGGCGCAGCAGGCCGACCTGCCGGCCGTGCGGGCCAGCGTGGCGCGCCAGTTGCGGGAGGCCGGCGAAACGGCCAACGAAGACGATTTCAAGGAAATGCTCGATACCATCGTCTCGCCGCCCGGCATCACGGTATTGATATTGCACGGAAAGCAGGGGACGGACGGCAAGCGCCACGACTTCGGCATGGCGTACCGCTCCTGGAATGAAGTGGTGCTGCGGCGCAGCGGCGCCGGCTCCGCCGCCAGCCAGTTTTTGCTGCGCCGCCATGGCATCTGGGACTGGAAACTGACGGACATTACCTTGCCGCCAGAATTACTCTGACGAAACTTGATCTAAAACAACACTTACCTAAACCGCTATGTTGACTTTTGGAAATATTATGTAGAATGCCAACACTTCAGGCGCACGGATCGCCAGGCATCCGAGAGATTGCACGATGAAAAGAATGATGCTTCTCGCTGTAGTGGCACTGGTCGCGCTGGCCGGCGCCTTCTATGGCAGCCCGTATTTCACCATGAACGAGATCCGCGCGGCGACCATGGACGAGGATAGCCAGGCCCTGGCTGCGCATATCGACCTGCCCCAGCTGCGCGGCAGCCTGGGGCAACAACTGCACACCCTGTTCTCGGCGCCCGAAGTGGCAGACGACATCAGCCCCGACGTCATTGACCCCTTGCTCGATACCATGCTGATGCCAGAGGGCATCGTCGCCTTGATGAAGCTCAATGACCGCTACGAAAAGCCGATCGCCAAGGTCAGCGACATCAGCGGCCGCAAGCGCAACACCAAGCCCGACTATAAACTGCGCTACACCTCCTGGGATAGCGTCGTGGTGCAGCGCGCCCACAGCAAAAGCCATATCGGCGAACTGACCCTGACGCGCGACGGCCTGTGGCGCTGGAAACTGGTGTCGGTGGCCCTGCCGAAGAACTTGCTGGCCGACGCGTAAAGCGCCGGCGCAGCCTTCTTCCGCGGCGATCAGCGACGGTCCGTCACCCTGCCCGACGTATCGGCAAACCAGCGGCTATGCGACACCACTTGCAACTCCCCGGCAGCCACTTGCCCCGCCAGCCATGCCAGCAATTCATCGATGACAGCATACGAAGTCTGGTAGTCGGACGCTGGCGTCCTGACGATATCGTGGCCGTTGACAAATACAAAGCTGCCGTCGTCCACCGCCGCCTGGATCGCCGCCTGGACTTGCGCAAAGCTGGCGTCGTTTGTCAGGTTGACCATGGACGTATTGAGGATGTACGCATCCTTGTCATTGCCGGAGAAAAACACCTGGTCAAAGCCGCGCTCTGCCGTATAGCCGGCGCCGCGCGCCGACAGAAAACCGGCGGCGCGCATGGCGTCGATGGCCGTATTGGTCCACAACGATTCGACCCACGCATGGTGCGATGGCCCATCGCCGCCGATACCGGCCGCGCGCATCTGGTCGCGCCCCACCTGCAGCGCCGTGACGTACTGGGCCGAACCCTGTACCGCCACATTGTCGTGCACGCTCTGGTGCAGGGTAAAGTCGAACAGGCGCGACGGATCGTCGAAACGCGCCTTCATGCGCTCGGCCGACATGTAATCAGATTTCCCCAGCAGCGACGTGACGATGGCAAACGAAGCGGGCAAGTCATAATATTTCAGCCGCTCCATCAGATACGTATCCCATGAGGCATAACCATCATCAAAGGACAAGATGACGGTGGGCAATTTACGCTTCGGCAATGCCGCAAGCATGCCCAGCCAGATCGTTTCCGGCTGCGTGGTGGCGGCGGTCAGCTGCACGGTAAATTTCCCGCGCGACAGGTTTTGTGCCGTGGGCGTGCCCTCGCAATCGAGCGGCGTGGCCAGCTTGGGCACCCACCACGCATTGTCGACGAACATCAATGTGTCAGCGGCGGCGGAACCGCCGTAATGCAAGGCATTCAGGAAGCCGGACCAGAAACTGCTGTAATCGCTGTTCCCGAGGTAAATCATGCCACCCGTCTGCATGATGGCGGCATTCGTCGAGCGCAGGGCGAAGGAAAAGCGTTGTAAATCCCAGTTGAACGGGATGCGCGGCTGGCCCTTGCCGGCAGCGCCTGTCGTTCCAACTTTCACGACGGTACCGGCAGGCAATCCGGCAGGCAGGTCGATGCGCAAGGAGGGGTAGCCATCCTTGAACGACACGGCGGCATCGAGCGACACCGTGCAGCCCGGCGTCACATCGCTGTCCCAGAACGACAGATCGTGCGTGGGCATGAATTCCAGCGGCGTATTGGTAACCGGCGGCGGGGGCATGGAAAAGCGGGGCGGTGCGTCATGGTACTGGCTGGACATGGTGCGGCTTTCAGGGAGACTGTGCCTGGCGGCCGATGAAATGCACACCCTGCAACAGAAAAGATATAAGAAATATATTATTTCTCGCAGGATTTCTTTCCTCGAGTAATTATCAACTATACCAAATCATTGCAATTATGGACATAATAATTGCAAATATTTTATGACACCCATAGCTGCCTCGGTTATACCCGTGCTACAGGCCCGTGCACACAAGGATAGGCTGCTTCAGCCCTGCTATCATCAAGCTTTGATTTCCATCGGAGGCAACATGTCGGACCTGGTACAACACGCATTGACCCACGCGGGCAAACCGGCCACCACGCCCTGGGTCGTGACCCTGGTCAGCGGTGAAAAACTCACCGGCCCCATTTCCCCGCTCAGCGACGGCTGCTACGCCATCGGCCTGGGCCAAATCAAGTATTTCTCCAGCGACAAGGTCGCCTGCCTGAATGTGTCGGGCGCGGGTGCATTTCCCATCTGAAAGCACTGGCGGCGCAGTTGCAGGTTCCGGACGCTCTCCCGCGCCCGGTCCGGCGGCACGGGGACAAACCTTGCCCGTCAAAAAGTTGTTTTTTGGCACGCAAAATCTGATTGATCTGCTGAATTTTTTGTGCAACAATGAATTTAATAAATAAAACAAATAAATTATTGAAATCGGTTTTTAAGTAACACCATCCTCACACCACGAATCCGTGTTCTGGATAGAGAAGCACTGCGTAGGGCACCACCCGCTGCCAGGCAAGCGCCTGCACCCGTCCCACGCACGCCCCCTTTCTAATCTTCAACACGTATTTTTGGGAGAGACATCATGGATAAATTCACCGTACGCACCCAGCTCACTCTGGCTTTCGGCCTGCTGGTCTTTTTCCTCATCGGCATCTCGATCCTGTCCGTACGGAGTTTTTCCACCTTCAACGCCGGCTTTGACCAGTATGTCAACGGCATCACGGCGCGCGCCAATACTGCGCACCGCGTGCGTGACGCGATCGACATGCGCGCCGTGGCGGCCAGGAACCTGGTGCTCGTCACCAAGCCGGAAGACCTGGAAATCGAACGCAAACAAGTCTTGCAGGCACACGCCGATGTCGTCAGGAACATGCAGCATTTGCTGCAGCTGGCACAGCAGCCGGAGGTATCGGACGAGGTGCGCGCCATCATCAACAAGATCGACAGCATCGAAAAGCGCTATGCTCCCGTGGCGCTGGGCATCGTCGACCTGGCGCTGCAAAAGAAAACCGAACAAGCCATCGTCAAGATGAACGAGGAGTGCCGCCCGCTGCTGGCCGCCCTGGTCGCCGCCAGCGATGAGTATTTCGCCCTGACGGACAAGCACTCCGCCGTCATCTTGCAGGAAGACAAAGAGCACTACATTCTCAACAGGAATATCCTCATCGGCGCCAGCCTGCTGTCCATCGTGCTGGCGGCCCTGGCGGGCTGGCTCATCACGCGCAGCCTGCTCAAGGCGCTGGGCGCGGAACCGAAGCAGTTGTGCGACGCCGTCAGCCTGCTTGCCGCCGGCGACCTGACCGGCCAACTCAGCGTCGCACCGCACGATAGCGTCAGCGTGCTGTCGGCGCTGCAGCGCATGCAGGCGTCGCTGACCACGGTAGTGTCCTCCGTGCGCCAGGATTCCAACACGGTGGCCCTTGCCGCCGAGGAAATTTCAACCGGCAATAGCGATCTGTCGCTGCGCACGGAACAGCAAGCCAGTTCACTGGAAGAAACCGCTTCCTCGATGGAAGAACTCACCAGCACCGTGCGCAAGAATGCGGAAAATGCCCGTGAAGCCAATGTACTGGCCACCACCGCATCGGACGTCGCCAGCAAGGGCGGCGCCGTGGTGGGACAAGTGATGGGCACCATGGACCTGATCAGCGAATCGTCGCGCAAGATTGTCGACATCATCAGCGTCATCGACGGCATCGCCTTCCAGACCAATATCCTGGCCCTGAATGCCGCAGTGGAAGCGGCGCGTGCCGGCGAACAGGGACGCGGCTTTGCCGTCGTCGCCACCGAAGTGCGCGGCCTGGCCCAGCGCAGCGCCAGCGCGGCCAAGGAAATCAAGACGCTGATCGACGATTCCGTCAGCCGCGTCGATGCGGGCGCCAGGCTGGCGGCGCAAGCGGGCACGACGATGTCCGAGGTGGTCGCCAGTGTCGCCCGCGTCAGCAACATCATCGCTGAAATCACGGTGGCCAGCCAGGAACAGTCCACCGGGATCGAGCAGATCAATCAGGCGGTGACGCAGATGGATAGCGTCACGCAACAAAACGCGTCGCTGGTGGAAGAAGCGGCGGCGGCGGCCGAATCCCTGCGCGACCAGGCCAGCCACCTGGTGCAAACCGTGAGCATCTTCAAGACACACGACGCCCATTTGGCGGCACCAGCGCCAGCGCGTGCCATTCGCAAGCCGCTGCGCCTGGTACCGGCGGCGGCCAGCAGCACCGTCAAGCGCCAGGCCACGCCCGCAAAACACCGCACGGCGCAAGCGGAAGCCGTGACGGCCGGCGATTGGGAAGAGTTTTAAGCTGATCGGGCATGCGGCCCCGCATGCCCCGCTTTACGCTCACAGGGGATCGCCGCAAACGGCGCCGTCCCCTGTAGCGCTGCAACAACACGCCCGTTTCGAAAAAAAACGCGGCAGCTGTTGTATTTTCAATGTCCAGCCACGCGCAGCACGGCAAAAACCATCCCGCTTTTTGCGTTCCCGCAGGACAAACTGCCGCCATGCCTGGCCGCTGTTGCGCTCGCACGAGCCTGCCGGCACTCCACTATGCACCCGCCAGATATTGACGACAAATACGATTTTATTCGTGTATTCAGTCGAAACGGATATGAATAGTCGTCAATGGGAAATGGCATGAATAGCAAAACTTTCCGTGCTAGCATAATTTTTCATCCAGCTGGCCAGCGCCAGCTGGCAGTGCCCCAACAACCTCGACCGACAGGAGCCGTTTCATGATGACACCGCATTCCAGCCCACTACGCCACACCTTGCTTGCCCTGGCAATCACTGCCGCCTTTCCCCTGCAGGCGATGGCGCAGGACGGCGGCCCGGCGCCTGCCGCCCCGGCAGCGCAGGCCGGCCCTGGCCAGCTGGAAACGGTGATCGTGACGGCGCAGCGGCGCGCGGAAAACATCAAGGACGTGCCGATGTCCATCGCCACCCTGAAAGGCGACAAGCTCGACACCCTGACGGCCGGCGGCGCCGACATCCGCTTCCTCAACAGCCGCTCGCCCAGCGTCTCCGTCGAATCGGATTACGGCCGCACCTTTCCCCGCTTCTACATTCGCGGCCTGGGCAATACCGACTTCGACCTGAACGCCTCGCAACCGGTGGGCCTGGTGATGGATGACGTGGTGCAGGAAAATGCCATGCTGAAAGGTTTTCCCGTGTTTGACGTGGATCAGGTCGAGGTGCTGCGCGGCCCGCAAGGCACCTTGTTCGGCCGCAACTCGCCGGCCGGCGTGATCAAGTTCGATTCCGCCAAACCCGTCTTCAAAACGGAAGGCTACCTGAGCGGCGGCTTTGGCAAGGATGGCATGAAGAACCTGGAAGGCGCTTTCAACGTGCCCGTCAGCGACACGGTCGCCCTGCGCTTTTCCGGCCAGACGCAGCGCCGCGACGACCGCGTGCACAACCCGCGCCCCACAGGCACGCGCGACTTCGAAGGCTATGAAGACAGCGCCGCCCGCCTGCAGGTGCTGGTCAAGCCCACGCGCGATTTCACGGCCCTGTTCAACGTGCATGCGCGCAACCTCGACGGCACGGCCACCTTGTTCCGCGCGAATATCCTGAAACAAGGCACGAACGACCTGGTCGACGGCTTTGATTACGATAACTATCCGACCGACGGCATCAACCGCCAGCACCTGAAAACCAAGGGCGGCAGCATGCGCCTGAAATGGGACTTGCCCGGCGTCACTTTGCATTCGATCACCGGCTACGAAAAACTCGATTTCTTCAGCCGCGCCGACGTCGACGGCGGCTATGGCGCCGTGTATGCGCCACCGATGGGGCCCGGCTTCATCCCCTTCGTCGTGGAAACGGCCGACGTGATTCCCAACCACAAGCAGATTTCACAGGAATTCCGCGCCGAATCGTCTGCCCGCGGCCCGCTGCAATGGATAGGCGGCCTGTTCTACTTCAAGGAAGATATCCAGATCGACAGCATCGGCTTCAACAGCCTGGCGCCCGGCAACCCGCAAAGCCCGTTCTATGCCACGCAAAACCAGAGCTCGAAGTCGTACGCGGCCTTCGGCTCGCTCAACTACACGGTCTCGGACGCCCTGAAACTGCGCGCCGGCCTGCGCTACACGACCGACAAGAAGGATTTCTCGGCCAAGCGGGTAGAGGCGACCACGGCCGGCCCCTTCAAGCTGAACGACACGTCGCACAACATCAGCTGGGACTTGAGCGGCACCTATGTGCTGACGCCGGAAACGAACGCCTACGCGCGCATCGCCACCGGCTACCGCGCACCATCGATGCAGGGACGCCTGAACGGCCTGGCCGACCGCCCTTCGTTCGCGGGCGCAGAGAAAGCCCTGTCCGTCGAGGCGGGCATCAAGCAGGACCTGTTCGACAAGCGCGCGCGCCTGAGCCTGGCCGTGTTCCAGTACCGCGTCAAGGACAAGCAGCTGACGGCCGGCAGCGGCGCCGTCAACATGAACCAGCTGATCAACGCCGACAAGGCCACGGGCCGTGGCGTGGAACTCGATTTTCAGGCGAACCTCAGCGATTCGCTCAGCATGACCCTGGGCGGCAGCTATAACCACACGGAAATCCAGGACAAGAAGCTGTTCGTGCAAAGCTGCGGCAATGCGCTGAACAATCCGGCCAGCGGCTGCACCGTCACCGACCCTGTCGGCCCTTTCCGCGGCACCGCCTACATCGACGGCAACCCGCTGCCGCGCGCGCCGGAATGGCAAACCAACTTCACCCTGAAATACAGCATTCCCCTCGCCAATGGCGAGTTCTATGCCTACACGGACTGGGCCTACCGCACCAGCTACAACTTCTTCCTGTATGAAGCGAAGGAATACAAGGCCAAGGAACTGCTGGAAGGCGGCTTGCGCGTCGGCTACAAATGGGACCGCTATGAACTCTCCGCGTACGGGCGCAACATCACCAACCAGATCCAGTCGCTGGGCGCCATCGATTTCGACAACCTGACGGGCATCATCAACGAACCGCGCACGTATGGGGTGCAGTTCAAGGCGACGTTCTGATGGCTTTGAACGTGTAGCGCCGTTCTGGCATGACACAGCCGCCCGGCATTCACCGGACGGCTTTCTTGCGCGGCGACGCCATTACCTGGAGCCTGTGGCGGCGGATGAATACCTCCGCCGCCACAGGCTATTAGCCAGGGATCATCTCGACATTCGGATTCTTGGGCACCGTGACGGTACCGCCGGGATTGGGGCCGCCGCCGCCGCTGCCACCTCCGCTACCACCACCGCCGCCACCGCCACCGGTGCCACCGGTGCCACCTTCGCCATATGCACCGGGAATCTGATAAGGCGGCGGAGCGCCCAGTTGAGTTTTCGCAAGCGCTTTGCAGTATTCGCTGTACTTCGGATCTTTGGCAAACTCGCGTCCTGCCGCCGCAATCATCGCGGCGAGATACTGGTTGGACTTGGGATCAAAAATGCTCAGGCTGTAATGTATCGCCAGCATGGTGGCATACAGGTCAGGATTGGAATTCGTGCCTGCCACGCTGAGTGAAATACCTTGCTGATACGCTTCCATGGCAACCTGAAAACCAAATACCGCCGCTTCCCCTTCGCGCTGATAGCACCAGTTTTCCTTCGCCTCGGGAGCGACGGGCACGGCGTCGTCGCGGCGATACACGTAATGCCCCAATTCATGGATATACACTTCCGTCAGGATCTGATCGACCGGCACGCCGCGCTTGGCGGCAGCGGCGGCGATGCCGCTTTCATCGATGTAGATCGTACCCGACTGTATCAAGCCATTCACCGTGCTGCCGCGCTGGTACATATTGTAGCCAGTGCCATATACGAAATTGCCACCACCGTCGAGGTAGGACTGCAAAGTCTTGTTCGCCTGTGCCGAACGCGTATTTTCAATCAATTCTTTTACTGAACGTGCCATGGTGTTCCTCTTTTAAGTTAACGACAGATTGCCAAGCAAAAAACGACTTCGAATGAACAACAACCGCGCGCGCCTGACTACGCACGCATCGACGCACCTCCTTTCAGTGGACAACGCCAAATAGCCCCAGGCGCTGCAAGCAGCGGGAGCCAAAAGCGAAATGGAAACAATGAATCAGGCCAGACAGGCTTGTGGCCCATGCCCATCAAGGCGGCGGTGGCATAAGGCAATGGCCAGGCACGGCCTGGATCGCCGGTTCGGGCAGCGGGAGTTCAAGATGGTGCAATGGGCATCACTTGTGCTAGAATCTCGCCGCGCTGCCCGGATGGTGAAACTGGTAGACACTGGAGACTTAAAATCTCCCGCCTGTAAGGGCGTGCCGGTTCGATTCCGGCTCCGGGCACCAAATGATCATGTCATATCGTATTAAGAAGTATCGAAACCCGCCCTTCTCATAGGAGGCGCGGGTTTTTTGTTGTCTTGTGTCGTCTTACGTCGTAGCATGACAGCGTACAGTTTTGTCGGTACTTATGGCGGTACTTCTGGATGCCGCCATAAAAAGTACCGTCACGGAGGAAGACATGGCGCTGACAGACACATTTGTAAGACAGGTGAAGCCCACCAGGCCCGCCGGTGATAAGCACACGGACGGGGGCGGCATGTACCTGCTGGTGAAGGAAGCCGGCAAGTATTGGCGCCTAGATTACCGCTTCCTGGACAAGCGCAAGACGCTTGCCTTAGGCGTCTACCCCGCCGTATCGCTGGCCACCGCCCGAAAGCGGCGCGATGAAGCACGCGAGCTGCTGGCCGGTGGCATCGACCCCAGCCAGGCCAAGCGCGATGACCAGCATGCCAAGACGGCGGCCGCTTCGCATACCTTCGAGGCCGTCGCGCGGCAGTGGCTGCGCAAAACGCAAGCCGAACGCGCCGAGAGCACCCAGCAAAAGAACACGTCCTGGTTGGAAAAGAATATCTTCCCTGAGATTGGGGCGATGCAGATCGCATCCATCAAGCCCCGAGACGTGTTGGCTGCCCTGCGCAAGATTGAAGCGCGCGGCGCCATCGAGTCGGCCCACAAGATCAAACAGCTGTGCGGCCAGGTGTTCCGATTTGCGGTTGCATCAGATCTGGCTGAGCGCGACGTTACCGCCGACCTGCGCGACGCGCTGGCCGCCGTGCCTGGCACGCACTATGCCGCCATCACCGAACCCAAGCAGGCGGGCGGCCTCCTGCGCGCCATCTTCGACTACAACGGCCATCCCTACGCTGTGGCGGCGCTCAAGCTGGCGCCCCTGCTGTTTGTGCGACCTGGGGAGCTGCGCGCAGCTGAGTGGGCGGAAATCGATTTCGTCGATGCACTCTGGCGCATCCCCGCCATCAAGATGAAGATGAGCCTCGATCACCTGGTGCCGCTGTCGAGCCAAGCCATAGCACTGCTACGCGGCGTGCATGCGATGAGCGGCACTGGCCGGTACGTCTTCCCAAGCATTCGCACGCAAGAGCGCTGCATGAGCGACAACACCGTCAATGCGGCACTGCGCGCCATGGGCTACCCGAAGGAGACAATGACAGGCCATGGCTTCCGCGCCATGGCCAGGACCATCATGGACGAGGTGCTGGGTGAGCGTGTCGACCTGATCGAGCACCAACTGGCGCATGCGGTCAAGGACGTGAACGGCCGGGCTTACAACCGCACCAGTCATCTGCCGGCGCGCCGAGAAATGATGCAGCGCTGGGCTGACTACTTGGACAAGCTGCGCGTAGGCGCTGATGTCGTAACGCTCCATGGTATTCGCATTAACTAATAAGGAAAATATTATGGAAGAGTTCATAGATAAATCACCTATTGATGAGCGAACACCGACATCGGAGGCTAAAAAAATCTTATCTGGATTAGCTGAAATTCACGTTGAGGCTTTCGGAAATTCTACGGATTTTTATAAAATATGCGTAGAACCAATGTGGAACGACGATGTCCTCGGGGATGATTTGGTCGGCCGAGTGCATAGTGATCCCGAACTGGTTGGATGGGTTGAGAATCCGGTTTTCTCCGGTGAGCGGGAGGCGCGGACATTGGTGGCTTTGATGCGTACAGCCTGCGCCTATGCGATTCAATCGATGAAGGCGCCGGAGATGAGTAGTAGCGCGTGGGCCTATGCTTGCAAAGCGAGCGAGTGGATGGGGATGTCCTTCGGCTTCTTTTCCCATTGTGGTCGGCATGTTGGCAATAAAAAACTATCGCAGAAAGGTGGCATTGCAAAGAATGTCAATACGAATAAGTTAAAAGAATGGGTTCTAAACGAATACAGAGATGGTTCATGGAAATCAAAACGCAACGCCTCATTTGGATTAGTAGACCGTACCATTAAAAAAGCACCTGACTTTAACGCTCGCATTAGTGATCAGGAGGCCCAAAGAACAATTTACAAATGGATACTGTCGGCCTCCGGCAATAAATAGTAATCGCATTACGATGAGCGGCCAGAGGTGTACTGTGTGCCGGCACAGGTGTACCGTGTGCCGGCACATGCAATAGCTCATCGCAATCAATTCAGTAACGATGCCCCCATTGCCTTACGGCGTATTTACAAGGGGTGCATCATGGCGCAACGCATTATCAGACTCGCTGAGCTGGCGAGCACAAAGGGTAAGCCGGGTAAGCTGCCCGTTTCCCCTGACACCATTTGGCGCTGGGTGCGCAGTGGCAAATTCCCTGCTCCGTTCAAGCTGAGCGCTCGCGTCACCGTTTGGGATCTCGACCAGGTAGAGGCATTCATCGCGCAACGCGCCGACGGTGCCGCATGACGCTACACCACCTCTCCCACAAAAATTCTGTTGACGTATGGCGTTTGTCCGCCTATCCTGAAAAGGTCGCGAAAAAAGAAGCGACCGGGTTTGGCGACCTGAATTTGACAAAGGCGGACGACCGCCACCAGGCGGCTTTTTTTCGTCCATTGCACCATTACGTCCTCTATGAGCGGCAGTGGTGGGGATACCTTCGGGTATGCCGGTTTCCTTTGTCACCGGTTCGCCAACCCCACCATCTGCTGCTCTCCCCGTTTGGCGACGGGTTGCGCGGTTCAACAACCGACAAGGAGGCAATCATGCCAGGCACCACCACATCCCAACATTCCCCATCAATCGCCGGCATCCTATCCGTCGACCAGCTTTTCCAAACCGCGTTCTACAACGGCCGCACGCCACGCAGCCAGGAATACAAGGCCGGCGCACGCATGGCGCTCGAGCACCGCATCGAACATAAAGACCTCGATATGCCGTACCAGGCTGGCACTGCCGCCGCTGATGCCTTCTTTGCCGGCATTGAAGAAGGCAAAACCATCTGGCGCACTGCCATTGCCAAGATCGGCGGTGCAGCATGAAAACGAGCACTCGTAGCCAAATTGATGCGGCCATCGTGCTGGATGCGCCCTATGTTGATATTCACATCGCATACGCCACCGCTCCCGAGCATGCCCACATGCGCGCGCGCCAGTTGGCCGCACTTCTCCGAGCGATGCAGCCAGAAAAAGGCCCTGACGATCTGCTTTGGCTGGCACAGCAAATGGCCGATGAAGTCGCAGGCACGTTGGCTGGCATCGACGGAGGTGCACCATGAGCACCCGTCACACACCTGCACCGGCCAAGTTGCCAAAAGCCACCGCCTTTCATGTGCCCTTCTCGCACTTGGACCTCCGCCTGAAGCATGACCAAGATGCGCAATTCGCCGCCGCCACGATGGATATCGCCCGTGGCATTGGCGTGTGCCTTGAAATGGTTGCCAATAGCGATCTGGCCAGGGAAACGAACACCGATGCCGATCCGGCCGACGAAGACTTGCCTGTGCTTGACCCGATAGATACCTACATCCTTACGCGCTTTGCCATCTCGGCAGCGAAATTGCTGGCCGAGCACGCCGAGGATCGCGTCACATGGCTGAACGAGTACCGCACAAAGGAGGTGAAATGATGGCCACCACACCGCATAAACCCTGGGGCGTCACCTTTGCTGGCGCAACCATTTCCTTCTCTACGCGCGCAGAAGCCAAGCGCTTCATCCGCATCAATCACCAGGACGTGGCAGATCGCCGCGGTGGCACCTTCAAGGCCGTCATTGTCCGCATTCCTGTGCCGAAGGAGGCTATCCATTGAACGCATCGCTTTCAAACATTGAGGCACAGTTTGCCATCGCCATGGCCGGCTACGACCTGGCCCCGCCCGATATCGTCGCCGATGGCCTGCGCCACCGCTTCGACGCCCCGGATGACAAGAAGGGCAAGAAGTCGGCCTGGTACATCCTGCACAGCGATGGCGTGCCGGCCGGCGCCTTCGGTAACTGGAAAACCGACTTGTCCGAAAAGTGGTGCGGCAAGTCCGACCAGGTGCTGACGCCAGCCGAACGCGCCGAGTACCGCGCACGCATCGACAAGGCCAGGCAGGATGCCGAGTTCACGCGCTTGCAGCTGGAAGGCGAAGCAGCGGCCGTGTGCGTGCGCATACTGGCCGGCGCGCGAGATGCCACTGACGACAATCCGTACTGCGTCCGCAAGAGCATCAAGCCGTATGGCCTGAAAGAGTTCAAGGACAAGCGCACCCTGATCGTGCCAATACGCGACGCCACCGGCGCCATCACCAGCGTGCAATTCATCTACGAGGATGGCAGCAAGCTCCTCAAGTCGAACGGCAAGGTCAAGGGCTGCTACTACAGCTTTGGCGGCAAGCCTGCCGATACGCTGCTGGTCTGCGAAGGCTTTGCTACTGGCGCTAGTCTGTATGCCGTGACTGGCTACCCGGTGGCCGTGGCCTTCAATGCTGGGAACCTGGAGGCGGTGGCCAAGGTATTGCGCGGGAAACTGCCGGGTATCCGGATCATCGTGTGCGCCGATGACGACAGGTTCAAGGAGAGTAGCAATACCGGCCTGATAAAGGCGAAGGCTGCGGCCGCTGCTGTTGGCGGCTTGCTGGCGGTGCCTGTGTTCCAGTCTGACGATGGACAGCCTACCGACTTCAACGACCTGCATGCCCGTGAGGGAAGCCAGGCTGTCATGGCGGCAATCAGCGCGGCCACGCCGCAGGACGGTAGTCATGCTGCGCCTGTTGCGCTGGCGGCGCCAGCGGCCGGGCCCGTGACGAGCTTGACCAACGATCGTTCGATGATCCCGGCGACCGACACGCGCACCGTGAAAATCCGCTGCGCCACCGATATCAAGCCGCTACCGATCACCTGGCTGTGGCCTGGCTGGGTTCCAGCTGGCAAGCTGACCATCCTGGCCGGCGCCGCCGGAACAGGCAAGACGACACTGGCGCTCGGCCTGGCCTCAGTGCTGACGGCAGGCGGTACATGGCCGGATGGCAGCGCCTGCAAGCGCAAGGGTAACGTCCTGGTGTGGTCGAGCGAAGACGTCGCCGACGATACCCTGGTGCCGCGCCTGATCGCCTCTGGCGCCGACCTGAGCCGCTGCCACTTCATCGAGGGCATCACGGAAAACGGCGAGAGCGTGCCATTCGATCCGGCCCAAGACATTCCCGAGCTGCACCGCGCGGTGGCCGCCATCGGGGGCGTGAGCCTGCTGCTGATCGATCCTATCGTGTCCGCGGTAGCCGGCGACATGCACCGGGCCAATGATGTGCGCCGCAGCTTGCAAGCCGTGGTGGACTTCGCCGAGGCCCACCAGTGCGCGGTGATCGGCATCACCCACTTTGCCAAGGGCGGCGCAGGCAAGGCACCACAGGACCGGGTTATCGGCTCCCAGGCATTCGGTGCCCTGGCGCGCATGGTGCTGGTGACTGCGAAGGAAGAAGACGGCGCCCGCCGCGTGCTGGCGCGCGCCAAGTCCAACATCGCTCCGGATGACGGTGGTGTGTCTTACAGCCTTGGCATGAAGACGATTAATGGCGGCATTGAGGCCACGCATGCGGTATGGGAAGGCACCATCGATGGAACGGCACGGGAAATTCTGGGCGAGGTTGAGCACGATGAGAGCGACGGTGGAGATGGTGGGCAGCGTGACGACCTGGAGCGCATGCTGATTGACACCCTCACCGATGCAGGCGGTCGCATGGCCACCAAAGCTTTGCAAGCCGAAATCCGGGATGCTGGCCATTCATGGGATGCGGCCAAACGCATCAAGAAATCGCTGGGAATTGAGGCGGTGAAAGCCAGCATGGGCGGTGCATGGATGTGGTGTTTACCGGGTGCAATTCCACGAAGGGAGCACGAAGGGAGCGAAGGGAGCACAGAAAAAACAGCGCTCCCTTCGCTCCCTTCGGCGCCCCCTTCGCAAAAGGTTGCATCCAATGTCATACCAATTTCCTCGGTTGAGGTGACGATATGCCCCCCGCAAACCTGCTGGCGGAATGTCAAAAGGCTGGCGTAATTGTCGAGCTGGCAAGTGGTGCGCTCAAACTGAAAGGCCAATCCGATGCGGTGCATTTTGCCGCCGGCATGCTGCGCCCCTTCAAGGATGAGTTGGTGCAGTACCTTGATCAACCGATCGCCGAACCACTTTCCCAAGCGGGGCAACCTCGCCAGGCATCGAGCACGGCACCGTCCGACGATACTACCTGCGCACGGGTGACACTGTTTCGGGGCCGGGGCTTGAACCAGGCGGCCGCCATGGCGCTGGCGCAGCGGCTGACGGTGCGCGACCAGCAGCACGATGAACGGCGGGTATGCCTGGAATGCGCGCACATGGCCGGCACCGCCAATGCCAGGCGCTGCGGGCAATGGCGGCAAACCCGGATGAAGGGCCCGGCCATGCCAGCCGACCTGGTGGACGTCTTGCAGCGCTGTCGCGGCTTTGCGATCCGGGCGCTCCGGGATAGCGAAGCGTCACCGTGACGGCGCGGCCCGCAAGCCCGGAAACGCTCCGGTAACGCCGCTGTAACGGTCAATGCGTTACTTCGCGACGGTCAAGCCAGCAGCGCGCGGATGCGCGGCCCTGGTGCCGCGCCAGCCGCTGCATCTCACACAGCATTGCCACAAAAATTAGCTACGATAGGAAAAAACATGAGCGCAACTTTATTTCGAGTTGGAGAAAGCAAGATTTGGCATTACCGGTACCAAGTGGCCGGCCAACGCGTCCAGCGCACCACGCGCCTGACGGTGAAGCACGAAGCCGAGATTGTGGCCGCCCGGGCCTACGCCGACGCTGTTACCCGGGCGAACGGTGGGAAGCCGGTGCCAACGCTGGCCGAGCTGTTCGCCGAGTGGCAGCTGGTGCGCGCCCCTGTGGCCAGCATCCCGCACCGCCGTTCGGTGGACGTTATCCGGCGCCTGCACCTGTACGACCTGGGCGACCTGCCGGTGAGCGAGATCACTACGCTGCACATCGAGAAAGCGCGCAACCTGCACCTGGTCGACCACAAGCCAGCGTCCGCCAATGCCTGGTTGCGGGTGATCAAGTTGATGGTCAATTGGGCCGTCAAGCGCGAGATCCTGCTGCGGTTGCCATGGCGAGTAACCATGTTGAAGGTCCAGAAAGTCCCGCGCGCCATCCTGTCGCTCGCTTCGGCCGGCGACTGGCTTGCCCAGGTCGATGCCGCGACGGTAGACACGCCCGAAGTTGCCGTGGCCATACGGCTGCTGTTCGGCCTGGGCCTGCGCGAGAGCGAGGCCGCCACTGCGCGCTGGGAGTGGATCGATTGGGAACGCAAGACCTACACGCCGGGCATCACCAAGGGCCGCGAGGCCGAGCCTTGCCCTATCCAGCCATGGCTGGTCGACTATCTGGCGCCCTTGCGCAAAGGCGAAGGCCTGATCGCGCCGCGCACCGACGGCACGCAGCTTCAATCCGGCTATGCCCGTACAGCGATGAAAACTGCCAATGCGAAGAGCCAGATCAAGGGGCTCACGCCGCACCGCCTGCGCGGCAGCTATGCAACGCTGCTGTCGGAGGCCGGCGCGAACATCCAGACGATACAGGCCGTCATGCGCCACAAGAGCCCCATCACGACGATGGCCTACCTCGAAAAGGATATGGATTGCGTGAAAGCTGCGCAGGCGAGGATGGCGGAGAAGATGGGTTTTGGGCGGCGAGAAAGTGAAACGGCCGCTCTGCCCCCTCCTGCTGAAAAGTAACCACCATGTTTATCGGGAATCATCGGGGATTTTCGCGCCATTTCCACGGTTTTGGGCCATCTGGAGGTAGATTCGACCGTTGGCCCCACTACTGCCGGGGTGGCGATTCGGCCCAAAATAGAGCCGAAGCAACGCCGAACACTTTTCAAGCGCTTGGGCCGCAACATCAGCGGCCCCTCATAGGGAAAAATCCAAGTAGGCCAGCAAGGCATGGAACGCCCTGTTGCGGCGTTTTGCCGAAGGCGCGGCGCTATCGGCTCGATGTAAAAGACGGTATGTCGACAAACTTTTACACACCGTCCTCGGTCACACGTGGGACGCACTGCTTGATTCGGCTGCGCTCGACGATATTTGACCATCGCTTAAGTTTTTTGCTTGAAGCACGACGCGGCCTTAAGTGCGCACCAAAGCCCCCCTTTGGTGATGGCTTTAGTGAAGAACCACGACAGCTTTACCGGGTGGTGCAACGCCGCAGGTGGCCTTGTGCGTAAAGGGGCATATCAAAAAATGCTCGATGGGCTGGCCGCGCTATCGGTGCCTGAGCCAGCAAAGCGCCAGTTCGAAGAGCTGATACGCAAGAGCGCAGCACTGGACGGCATTTCATCAATCGACCGGTTGGAGCGCGTCAAATTCGCGCGCCGCCTGCTCGACCAGAAGGAAAGCCGGGCAACGATCTGCCAGCGCCTGCAGGCGAAGTATGGAATCGGTCGCTCGCAAGCCTACCTGGTCATTGCCGAAGCCCTGTAACTGTCCGGTTTTTCCCCTGAAAATCGGACGCAAGCGGGTTTTAATGCGCCATCGACATGAAAGGGAAATAAATGAAAATCGTCTACTTCAATCCGGAGTTGAGCGCTCGAGCGCCTGACCTCCTGGGCGCTTTCTGCCTGGAGCCGACCGGCCAGTGGCTTACGCCTCAAGACATCGATAACGCTCTAGCAGCCGGTGAGAATGTCGAAATTCGCCAGGCGACGGAAACCGAGCTTGAGCGCGCTGCGGCTGTTGTGGTTCTGTATGAAATTGAGCTGCAACTGGCGAACCAAGTTAGCGGCTTGCTCGATCAACGCCCAACAGCCACGGATTATGCCGATCCTTATACCCATCGGACGCGCTATACATCCTTGCATTCGAACGCTTCGTAAAGGAGCACGCCATGGCAGACAACCTTGTGGCCCTAAATGCAGTTGGCGAAATCGTGTTTCAGGTCGATCCCGACCCACTGGTGGTGCGCGCCCAGATCGCGGCGCTGAAAGACCACCTGCTGTCGCTGCCCGGCTTGCACGTCGAGATGCCAGTCGAGCACACCGTGCAAGACGGCGTCTATACCCGCAAGCTGTTTATCAAGAAAGGCACCATCCTGGTGGGCAAAATCCACCGCAAGGCCTGCGTCAACATCGTGGCCATGGGCGATATCTCGGTAGTGACCGAAACCGGCTACGCCCGGGTACGCGCCGGACACGTCCAGACTTCGCCGGCCGGCCTGCAAAAGGTGGGCTACGCACACGAAGACACCATTTTTATTAACGTTTTCCGCACCGACCAGATCGATATCGCAGCCATCGAGGTTGAAATTGCCTGCGAGAGTCATGACGAACTGGACGGTGCACTGCCAGAACACAAGGAGACATTATGTCAGTAGCATGGGTAGGCGCAGGTATCGCCGCTGTTGGCGTAGCGTCCAATATCTCGTCGGCCAACAAGGCGGGCAAGGCGCAAACTGCGGCAGCCAATCAGGCCAACGATACGCAGTGGGAGATGTACAACCAGAATCGCGCCGACAACAAACCGTTCTACGACGCCGGCGTAACGGCGCTGAACAAACTGGCATCCATGCCCGACTTCACCGGTGCCAACCTGCAGAGCGAACCAGGCTATCAGTTCGGCCTGGCCGAGGGCATGAAAGGCCTGACCAGCAGCGCTGCCGCACGCGGCGGACTGTTGTCGGGCGCGGCCCTGAAGGCCGCCAGCCAGTACAACAACGATTACGCCAGCACCAAGTACAACGACGCGTTCAACCGCGACGCCACCAACAAGAACCGCCTGGCCAGCCTGGCCGGCATCGGACAGACAGCGTCCAACGTCAACGCATCGTCAGGGCAAAACACGGCCAACAATGTGGCGCAGAACCAACTGGCCGCTGGTAATGCTCGTGCATCGGGCTATGTGGCCACCGGCAACGCCTTGACCAATGGCTTGAGCCAGGGCCTCAACTGGTACAACCAAAACAGCCTGCTGAACGGCGGCAATGGCGCTCAGGGGGTCACCCAGGGCGCCACCAACCAGACCGACAATTTCAACTACTACGGCAATGGAAATTATCCATATTCGCCGTAATAAGGGAGCAATAAACATGGCACTCGACCACAACATTCTTTTGCAAGGCCGCGGCGTTCAGCTCGACAACCCGATTGACACCCAGAACAAGCTGGCTCAGCTGTACCAGGCCCGCAACCAAAACCGTCTGGCCGACATGAGCTTTGTCGACAGCCAGCGTGATCGGGCTGGTGAAAACGCGCTGTCGCAGCTTCTCGGCTTGGGCAAGAGCGGCGAAGACGTAACGCGCAGCCTTGCCGAGCAGGGCTTCGGCAAGGCTGGTCTGGCCTATGGCAAGCAATATCAAGACCGCCAAAAGGCGACCGCCGATATTGGCAAGGTCGAAGCCGACACCTTGCACACCACCGCGCAAACAGACGAGGTGCGCAGCAAGATCGTCAACCTGGCCGCCCAGCAGCACCGGGACGCCGTTGGCATGGTCAACGACCGCGAGGCGGCTATTGGCTGGACGCAGTCCATGTACAGCGACCCGCGCCTGAAAGATATCGTCGGCGCGTCTGGCTCCACCGTTGATCAGGCAATCGCGCGCATCCCACAGGATCCGGCCGGCCTGGCGGAATGGAAAATGCAGGCGGCGCTTGGTGGGCAGAAGTTGATTGAGATGACCACGCCGGATGCGAATGCACGGCTGGCGGCGAAAACGGCTCGCCAGAATAATGCGGATAGCAACAACAACCAGATTCGTCTACAACAGATCAAAGAGTCTGCCGCCCAGCGTGAGGTCAAGTCGGAAGATGTGGAGGCCATGGCAAAAGCGATCGCTGCCGGTCAACTTGCGCCAATCAACGGGTTTGCACTCGCCCGCCCGCGCGGCCAAGCCATCATGGCACGCGTAATGCAGCTCAATCCGACCTATGACGGCGGCGACTATGCGGCTAAAGCAAATGCACTGAGAGGTTTTTCAACTGGCAAAGAGGGTACGGCTTTGCGTTCGTTCAGCGTGGCCGTAGATCACCTGGAAACGCTGGGCCACATGGCGGATGCGCTGGATAACGGGAATTTACAAATCCTTAACAAAGTCCGCAATACTTGGAAGCAGCAGACTGGCGCCGCAGCGCCTACCGATTTCAAAGCCGTGAAGGAAATCGTCGGCAAGGAGGTGGTAAAGGCAATCATTGCCGGCGGGGGTGGAGTGGACGAGCGCAAAGAAATGTCTGAACTGATGGCTGATGCTAAATCTCCGCAGCAGCTCAAGGGCGTGGTCACCCACTTTTTGGAACTGATGGGTGCACAGCGTGATGGACTTCTTGACCAGTACGAGCGCACCACAGGCCGCAAAGACGGTAAGGTAGTCTTTTCTCCATCGAAGAAACAGCCTCCCGAGACGCCAGCAGCACCCGCCCTGCCCAAAGGCTGGAAAGTTGAGGTGCACTAATGCCCACATTCAAATTCACCGATCCCGAAGGCAAGAAGTATTCGGTTGAGGGCCCGGAGGGCGCTACCGAACAGCAGGCATTTCAAATGCTGCAATCGCAGCTTGGAGCGCCACCGCCGCCACCCGCCAAGCCATTCGGTCAGCAGTTGAATGACAGCATTGCTGACCTTCCACGCCAAACAGGCCTAGCAGCCCGCTATGGCATTGAAGGAATCGGCAGCGCTCTTAACATGCTGGCTACACCATTCCGTGCTGGTCTAAACGCAGTGCTGCCAGAACGCAATAAGCTTGCCGACCTGGTCACTGGCAGCTCGTCGCGCGACTTTATTCAGCCGGTCAATTTCAGGGGGTTGGCCGATGCCGCCGGATTGCCGGAGCCTCGCAATGCCCTTGAGCGCGTAGTCGGCGACGCATCGCGCACGGTGGCCGGCGGCCTGGTGCCAATTGCAGCAATGAACCGTCTAGCTCAAAGCGCCACCGGCGTGACAAAAGGAGTAGCCCAGACGCTTGCGGCCAATCCATTGCAGCAGCTTGTTTCTGCGGGGAGCGCAGGCGCGGCAGGCGGCTATACGCGCGAGACCGGTGGCAGCGATTCATCGCAATTGCTGGCGAGCTTGGCTGCTGGCGTGACAGCACCGTTAGCAATGAATAAGCTGGCCCAGGCAGCAGGTGTAGTCGGGCGCATTGCACGCCCGCAAACCTTCTCCCCCGCCGACGTCGAGACACATATCGACAACGCCCTTCAGCCAAGTGGAATGAAGCTGACGGAGATGCCCGCCAACGTGCAGGTCCGCATTCGCAAAGACGTGGCCGATGCCCTCAACGTTAGCCGCTCGGTCAATCCCATGGCCGTACGCCGCCTGGCTGATTACCGCTTGACCGGTGCCACCCCCACTGCGGCGGGCCTGACCGACAATCCCGCCGTCATCACCCAGCAGCGTAACCTGGCCAAGCTTGGCGTAAACAGCAAGGACTCCGCAGCGCAGGCTCTGGGACAAACCGAAAATGCCAACAACAGGGTGCTGATCAGCGGATTGAATGACCTGGGCGCTGGCACGCCGGATACCGCTATCTCGGGCGGCCGCCGTGTAATGGGTGCGCTGTCGAGCCGCAACGACGCGGCCAAGAGCGCCATCGATGCGCGCTATGCCGCAGCACGTGCGACCGATGGCCGCAGTGCGGCGCTTGATCCGCACACGTTCAGCAATCGGGCGAACGACGCACTCGATGAGGCATTGCTCGGCGGGAAACTGCCGGCTGACGTGAGAAGCCTGCTGAACAAGGCAGCCAGCGGCAAGATGCCGCTGACGGTCGACACTGCGGAACAGTTCAAGACGCGCATCGGGGACCTGCAGCGCTCGTCCACCGATGCCAGCGAGCGCAAGGCATTGGGACTTGTGCGCCAGGCGCTGGATGATACGCCGCTGCTCGATGGGCAAGGGCAAGACGCCATCAACGCCTTCAACCGGGCGCGCAGCTTGAACCGGGCATGGATGGGTATCGTGGAGAAAACGCCCGCGCTGCAAGCGGTACGCGATGGCATCGAACCCGACAAGTTCGTGCAACAGTTTATCGTCGGCGGCGGGGCGAAGGCAAACGTGGCCGACCTGGCCGCGCTGCGGCAGTCGGTGAAGGCAAGCCCGGATGCACTTCAGGCCGTCCGGGAACAGATCGCCGCGCACCTGAAGGCCAAGGCGCTGAACGGTGCCGCTGACGAAGTGGGCAACCTGAGCCAGTCGGCTTACAACAAGTCCTTGAACGCCATCGGCGACGAGAAACTGGCATTGTTTTTCACCAGGCCGGAGGTCGACCAATTGCGCGCGATCGGGCGGGTGGCCAGTTATGAGCAGGTACAGCCGAGGGGTAGCGCGGTCAACAACTCCAATACTGCGGCGGCCATTGGCAATATTTTTGACCGCCTCGCCGCCAGCTCGCTGCTGAGTAAGGTGCCATTTGGAAGGTCGCTACAGGAGCCGATCCAGAATATCGCGGTCGGGTTCAAATCAAGCGCGGCGATGAATGTGCCGAAGGCACTGGCGGGTAACGCCTTGCAGCGCGCAGCAGGACGCCCGGTGGGATTGGCAATGTCGCCGGCCGTGCTCATGCAGCAGCAAGAGGAAAACTAAGCGTCTACTTCCTGGATTCAAGCCAGGCGGTAATGAGCATGGCGATAAAAGCGCCCAGCATGATCGGATCGTAGTGCATGGTTTTTCCCGGCAAACCTGTCGATCTGGCAATTATAGACGCTCTACCCATCGTGTTGATGATGGCCTTGCACAGTACCTGCACCATGCTCCTATGGTGCAGGTATCACAGCAACCATATCGCACCAGCGAAGCAGCTGGTGCGTGCACTCCCCCAACGGCCTATGCCGCATCGGGCTGGGCCTTGAGTATCCGGCCAATGGTGGCGCGTGATATTTCATAGGTGCGTGCCAATTCGCTGATCGACACGCCTTTTGCATGCTGCGCAACGATGGCCAGCCGCTGGCTGTCATTCGTTTTGGTTGGACGGCCCAACTCCGTTCCTTGCTGCTTGGCGCGCGCCAGTCCTGCCTGGGTACGCTCTACCAAGAGGTCCCGCTCCATTTCCGCGACGGCGCCCAGCATGGTCAGCATGAGCTTTCCTGCCGGCGAGGTCAGATCAAGCTTGCCGAGCTGCAGCACGACCACCTCGATGCGGCGGGCAGCCAGCGCCTTGATAGTGGCGCCGACGTCCTGCGCATCACGACCCAGGCGGTCAAGCTTGGATACAACCAGCGTTTCGCCAGCGCGTATCTGCTGCTGTAGTTGCGCAAACTGCGGCCGCTGCGCTGCTGGTACCTTTCCCGATACGCCCTCGTCTGCGAACCAGTAATCGATCACGATCCCGGCGCGTTCAATCTCCTGGCGCTGGTTCTCGGTGGTCTGGTCTGCCGTGCTAACTCGGCCGTATGCGAAAGTTGCCATTTCTATCTCCAAGTATGAGCAAGCATGTTCAATAACGTATTCAATATATATGAACATGCACATAAATCAAAGGTGTATTTTATGAACAGTGCAATGAAGGGGTTTTATCGCATGTTCATAAACGGTCGTTTTTGAACATGTTGCTTGAATACTGCTGCCTTGATTTTGGTTGGCAAGCCTGATCGAGCCGTCAAGTCACCGCGATTGGCTAGGCGCACGCTGCTTGAAAATGACGTCAAGATGCCCTGCCTGCTATGGTGGGGCCTGGCGTTACTACGACGAGAAAGGACCACAAGTATGACACCCACCGAAATCGATGTTCTGACCAGACTGGCGGAAGCGATAGAAAAGATGCAGCGGCCACCGATACCGCTATCAGTCGACCTCTGGGACACCAGCTGCCTCGCCGCGTATTTCAAGCGATCAACGAATCGCGTGCGCAGTGATATTGTCTGCCTTCCGAGTTTTCCCCGGCCGGTTCGATTGCCGGTGGAGGGACGTTCCCAAGCGCTATACAAGGCGCGGGAAGTGATCGCCTGGGCCGAAAAGCACACCGCATAAATCACCGGCGCGGCCAAGCGCGGTGGGTGCAACTGCGGGAATCCCGGTAGCACTCACACGGCCCCTATTTCTTTTGACGGTACTTTTGACGGTATCTAAGCTCAATGGCGGCAAAGACCCCTCATGATAGGCTGGCTTCCGGGGTTAATTCGATTCCGGCTCCGGCACCACCAGACAAATCGAAGAAGTACCGATAAAGCCATTAAATCCAATAGAATCAAGGATTTAGTGGCTTTTTTCTTGCCTGATCAATCCGATCATTCCCGATTATTCCCGATAAAAACTGATAGGCGTTACGCCAAATTTACGCCATGATTACGCCAAATTGGAGAGATCATGGCATCATTCAGAAAACGTTCAGGCGGCTGGCGCGCAGAAGTAGCAGTGCTTGGCACCCGCGAATCGGAGACATTCAGTACTAAGGCAGAAGCCGTTGCATGGGCGGCAGAGCGGGAAGCTCAGCTGCGCCGCAGCGAAGCCACCGGGATCGTCGCAGGCAAAACCTGTCTACAAGCCTTTGAACGTTACCGCGACGAGGTCTCTGTACACAAAAAGGGTGCGCGATGGGAAACCATCCGGCTATCCGCCATCGCCAGGCACATCGTCGCCGACAAGCAACTGGGCGACTACCTGGTCACGGAGATTACACCGGACGTCTTGGGGCAATGGCGTGATATGCGTCTTAAAACTGTACTGGGCTCAACGGTCAATCGCGACCTCAACTTGATCTCACATGTTTTCACAACTGCGCGCCGCGAATGGAATTGGGCTTCAAAAAGCCCTACCGCAGACGTTCGTCGCCCTAAAGATCCGCCGCCGAGGGACCGCCTAATCAGCCAAGATGAGATTGACCGCATCTGCTTGTCACTTGCCTACGATGGTAAGATCACCAATGTTTCCGGCATCGTCGCAGCAACATTTTTGTTTGCAATTGAAACAGGCATGCGGTCAGGCGAGATTCTCAGTCTCACGCCCGAACGCATCACTGGCTCGGTTGCGCATCTCCCTCGCACGAAAAACGACAGCAAACGCGACGTCCCTCTTTCAAAGCGTGCGCTTGAAATCCTAAGCGAACTTCCTGTGCCTGCGGCCAGCACCCCTTACTTCAACGTGACCGATGAAAGCCGAGATAGCCTTTTCCGAAAAGCAGTTACTCGCGCCGGTATCGAAGGACTCACATTCCACGACGCCAGACACGAAGCGATCACAAGGTTGGCTAAGAAGTTGAATATTCTTGAATTAGCTAGGATGGTTGGACACAAAGATATTCGCCAGTTGCAGGTTTATTACAACGAAACAGCAGCAGAAATAGCTAAAAAATTATAAATTTTAGCCACACCATCCCTGCTGTTCACAATAGCAATCTATACTAGATTGCGTTGCCATTAAATTTATGCCTTGGAATTCAATGCATTTTCCTCATTACATTTTAAAATATGAACATTAACTCTCCGACATTCAATGATTTTCTAACATGCAAAGGCATGTTGTTTACTAACAGAATGAGGATTTATAGCTTCAGTCACCACTGCTTTGAAATGAATATGGGTTCTCTGGTTTTTAGCTTAGAACAACTGGGTGACCCAGAATTCACCTTAGAAATATGGGACATTGAAAAGAGAGGAAGGCAAGAATTTATTTTCCAAGAAGTAATAAGGCACTTTCACAATATGGCTGCTTCTGCAAAAAGTCTTGTGGAGCATACGCGCTTATTTGTCAATGAAAATTACAACAATACTGAATTCATTAAATTGTCATATCATGAAAAAATACAAATGATATTTTCAAATAATGGCAATGCTGCAGTCATTGAGGATTTGCGAAATTACTTTATGCATGCAGGAATTCCACCATTAAAAATGCACTTAAGTCTATCCTCACATCCAGATCAACAAGAAATGGAAATGAGTAACAAGGTACTTCTTGAATTGGAAATTTTGAAATCTTGGGGGCACTGGAAAGCACGAAGCAAAAAATACCTTGCCGCTTTGCCTGGCGATTTTGACTTACTTGCATTGGTCTCAGAATATCGTGCAACGGTTAACGATTTTCATCGGTGGTTTTCTGATCTCTTGCATAAACATCATGCCAAAGATATTGAAGAGCTCCACGCACTAGATGCGGCCATAAGGGGAATTACGAAATCCTAATTGGAACGCTATCCCATCAGCACAACCATTAATTTTTTTAATCGCGATCAAATAATTAAATTCGATATATTTACATATGGCAAAAATCAAACAACATTTCGTAATAATTGCATTTATTTCAGTTATTTTTATTTTCTCTTCCTTTTGTATTTTTGTTTACACATCCATGAAGCCAACACTAATATCGGAAATGGGCACAGTTGGTGATAGCTTTGGTGTACTTAATTGCTTATTCTCGGGTTTGGGATTTTGCGGATTAGTTTATACTATCCACTCTCAGCAAAAACAAATGTCTCTTCAGAGTGAAGAACATGACAAAAGGGAGGAAGAAAATAGAAAATTAATCGAAATTCAGAACGCCCAATTAGACTTCCAAAGAAATGAAAGCGAGTATCAAGAAAAAGTATCACGCTCGCTATTCAATTTAGAAAATGCCACACATGCTTACGCAGAGGCTCAAACTTTACTTGATGACGGAAACAATGATCGAGTGACTTGGATTCGAGCGGCCAGGATGTTGAAAATTGCGAAGAAACTTGCAGATGATATATCCATTGAAAATCACAAAAATATTCTCGAAGTACGGCAAATGAAAATTCGACAATACTTTCGCATTCTACTAACCAATAAGAGTCCTGCTTTTTTCTATGGCGTTAAAAATGTACAATCATTAGAATTAGCTTCATGGGATTCGGTTGAGCCTGGGAATGAAGATGGAATTAATTGGTCAAATGGAAATCGCCGCATTCCTGAAACAGCTATTAGAGCAGTTTGGGAGGCAGCACAGTGGCCAAAAGACTACAGCGACCCTCTTTTTGAACTATTCTCAGAGCAAGAAAAAGAGGATCTCTTCACGGTTTACAGAAAATTAAGTAATTTTATTAAATTTAATGAGAAATTTGAAAAAATGCGTAAAGCGGAAAACCATCTTGACTAGCAAGACCATTTTAGAGAACTACTATTTAGATGATACTTTTGGCAGTTCATCCCAATTTGTCGTGTATCTAGGTGTTCTGTTTTCAGATAACGTACGCCAACGTCTGGTAATGCCCGCTGACCCCAAATGCAGCGTATCGCGTCCAAATCGCTTATTGAGTACGTCCAATGTCGCCATCACTCTTTTCGCCCCCTCTTGCTCAAGACTGGTATCAAACAAAGCACCTTGGTACTGTGCATCCAGGGTCAGGTCTGATATTTGGACACGGCCTCAGCTTTTATAGAACTGGCGTCGCAGAATTCCCCCTGCTTTGAAGCGCAAAGCTGTTAGGTTTTTGTTCGATTGCCGGACCTGCCCCTCGCCCCCTCTGGACCTGACTCTCGCCTCCTCTCGCCCTCTGCTCGATGGCATTGGCGATGCCGCTGCGGCACTGTCCGGCAGCATACCGACTGCCGTTTTTGCCAGTATTACTTGAACATACAGGCGCCTTGTTGCACAATCAGCCATTTTCCTGGTGGGAGTTGCACGATGAGTGAGCTGAAAGCGGTCGGCGCCCTGGCGATGGCAGGTGTGGCGGCCAGCGAGGTTGAGGACGATAAAACGCCGCAGCCGGCCAGTGCCGCGCACGTTGCGAACTGCGCCAACTGCCAGGCGCCGCTGGGAGGCGCGTTTTGCCAGGCCTGCGGCCAGTCGGCCCACGTCCACCATTCGTTGCTGCACCTGGCCGAAGAAGTCGTGCACGGCATCCTGCACTTCGACGCCAAGGGCTGGAAGACGATCCCGCTGCTGGTGGCCTTTCCTGGCCGTCTGACGCGCCGCTACATCGACGGGCAGCGCAAGAACTATGTTTCGCCACTCGCGCTGTTCCTGTTCATGGTGTTCCTGACCTTCTTCGCCACCTCGTTCGGCGGCGGCCAGCTCCTCACCCGCGACGCCAATATCGCCTCGCTGACCAAACACGCCGCGTCTGCCAAGCTCAAGGTCGAGCGCAATGAGCTGGCGCTGGAGGAGGCCCGCAAGGCCGATATCGGCGTCGCTGGTGTCGAGAAGGCGCTGGCCGTTTCGCGCAAGCTGCACCACGAAGCCGAGCAACGCCTGCTGCACGTCGTGTCGCCCGAAAAAGCGACCGGTGAAGAAGCACTTGAGCTGACAGAGCCCGGTTGGTTCGACAAGACTGCCGCCAGGATCGCGTCCAGCCCGCCCAATCCCAACGCCATGTTTCCGGAGCTGGAAAAAAGCTTTCATCACGCCGCAGAGAATCCCGAGCTGGCGTTTTACAAGTTCAAGAACACGGCCTACAAGTTCTCGTTCCTGCTGATCCCGATCTCGCTGCCCTTCGTGTGGCTGATGTTTTTCTGGAAGCCAGGCGTGGCCATGTACGACCATGCGGTCTTCGTGCTGTACTCGCTGTGCTTCATGTCCTTGCTGTTTACCGTGCTGATACCGCTAGCGATGCTCAACCAGGGCTGGCTGATCGCATTGCTGGTGTGCCTGGCGCCGCCCCTGCACATGTTTCTGCAGCTACGCGGCACCTACAACCTGGGCAAATGGGGCGCGCTGTGGCGCACTTGCATGTTGCTGCTGGCGGCCAACCTCGTGCTTGGCGTGTTCCTCGTGCTGGTGTTGATGAAGAGCATGCACTAGCGACACAAGGTCGGGCCATGTTCTGAGGTCGCAAACCCGATGATCGTCACCGACTACGCGGACGGTGCCGACGCCATCATGGTGGCCCTGATCGCCTGGCTGAAAGTCCGCCAGCTCGACCTGCTGGCCAACGACGAGCGGCGCAAGCACGGCATTGCCTTCGAAGTCGATTTCAACAACCATGAAACGGTCGATATTTCGATCAAGCTGGACCTGCCCGAAAGGGACAGTGAACGCGAGCGAGGACGTGCTGGCTGGCACCATCGGCCTGGCCAAGCACCTGCACGGCGGCGTCCAGTCGGGCGGGCTGCAATTAGGCGCGGAGCATGACCAGGGCATCACGCTGGCCATGTTTCCCCGCTATCGCTACAGTTGTTACAGTCGTCGTGTTCCATTCCCGCACCCGCACTCGCCTGCTTCCACTGGCATTTTTACAACAAGCCCCATCACCCCGTCCCCTCCCCCACGGCCCCCTGCTGATATAATACTTGCAACGAAGTAAGACTTCGAATTGTGCGCCTCAAGGCTCCCGCAACCGTCTGTGTACCGCCAAGCCCAGCCCATGCGCTCCCTTTTCAACCACGAAATCATCAAACAGCTGCACAGCGGCGCCCGTTCGCGGGTTTACCGCGCCAGGGCGGCCGATGGCACAGCGCTGATCGCCAAGATGCCGAATCAGCAGTTCCCCTCCTTCCAGCAGCTGGCGCAGTTCAAGCGCGAGTACGCGATCGCGCGCCGCTGCCGCCACCCTGGCGTGGCGCGTCCGCTGGCGCTGCAGCTGCATGGCGGGCACTGGACCATGCTGCAGGAAGATACCGGCGGCCTGGCGCTCGACCAGCTATTGCGCGCACAGGTGGCGGCGCGCAGGACGCCGTCGCAACCCGCGTTGGCGCTGGATGATTTTTTCGACATCGCGCTGCAACTGTGCGCCGCGCTGGACGAGGTCCATCGCCAGGGCGTGATCCACAAGGACATCAATCCCTCCAATCTGGTGTGGAATGGCGAGCGGCGCCTGCTGCAGCTGATCGATTTCGGCATCGCCTGTGAACTGCCCTACGAAAGCCATGGCATCGTCAGCCTCCAGACCCTCGAAGGCACGCTGCGCTACATGGCGCCGGAACAGACCGGGCGCATGAACCGCAGGGTCGACTGGCGCGCCGATTTCTATGCGCTGGGCGCCACCTTGTACGAATTGCTGACCGGCCAGGCGCCGTTCGAAGCAGGCGACGAGATGGAACTCGTGCATTGCCACATTGCGCGCAGTCCCGACTGGTCGCACCCGGCGCTGGCAAGCTTGCCCGGCCAGCTGCTGCCGATCATCCAGCGCCTGCTGGAAAAAAATGCCGATCAGCGTTACCAGAGCCTGCAAGGCCTGCGCAGCGACCTCGCAGCGTGCCGCGCGAAAAAGCCCACGCAGGCGCTCAAGCTGTCCGACCACAACGGCCGCTTCCTGGTGCCGCAAACGCTGCATGGGCGCGAAGATGCCATCACCGCGCTGCTGGCGGCGTTTGAGCGCAGTAGCGCGGGCAGGTGCGAGATGCTGCTGGTGGCCGGCCATTCGGGCATCGGCAAGTCGGCGGTCATCAACGAAGTGCAAAAGCCCATCATCGCCCGGCGCGGCTGCTTCCTGTCCGGGAAATTCGACCAGCTCCAGCGCGACGTGCCGTATGCCTCGCTGATCCAGGCCTTCCAGGGATTGGTGCGCCAGTTGCTCGGCCAGCCCGAGGAAACGCTGCGGCAGTGGTCCGCAAAACTGCACCAGGCCCTGGGCAGCGGCGTGGGCGTGATCGTCGAGCTGATTCCCCAACTGGCCCTGATCGTCGGCGCCACCGACGCGATGCCCGCATCGGCGCCGGCACAGGTCCAGTGGCGCCTGGACCGCCTCTTCCCCCGCTTCGTCGAAGTCTTCGCCTGCGCCGGGCATCCACTGGTGCTGTTCCTCGACGACCTGCAATGGGCCGATGCGGCCACCTTGCGGATGATCGAGCTGCTGATGGTCTCCTGCGACAAGAGCTGCCTGCTGTTCATCGGCGCGTACCGCGACAACGAGGTGGGCGCCGCGCATCCGCTCATCGCGCTGCGCGACAAGCTGCTCGCCCGTGACGTACGTCTGTCGACGCTGTTACTGAGCGCACTGACCGAGCCGCAGGTGGCGCAAATGGTCTCGGCCAGCGTGCGCGTGCCGGCCCACGCCTGCGCGCCGCTGACCAGCATTTGCTACCGCAAGACGGCCGGCAATCCGTTTTTCCTCAACCAGTTCCTCGCCGCGCTCAACGAATCGGGCCACCTGCGCTACCGGCCCGCCGACGATTGCTGGGACTGGGACCTGCCCGCGATCGAACAGGCCAGATACACCGACAACGTGGTCGAGGTGCTGCTGGAAAAAATCCGCCGCCTGCCAGCAATCACGCAGCACCTGCTGCAACTGGCCGCCTCCAGCGGCAACCGCTTCACGCTCGACACGCTCACCCTGGCGGTGGACCGCACAGCGCGGCAAACGCAGCAAGACCTGTGGCCGGCGCTCAGGGCCGGGTTGATCCAGCCGCTCGACGAACGCTATAAATACGTCAATGGCGACACCGCTGCTGGCAACAGCGGCGTCAGCTACCGCTTCCTGCACGACCGGGTGCAGCAGGCAGCCTATGTGGTCGCCGATGCCGGTACGCGCGTGGCCAACCATCTTCTGATCGGCCGCTTGCTGCTGCGGCATACGCCGCCGGAGCGCCAGGACGAGACGCTGTTTGACATCGTCGAGCAGCTCAACGCCGGTCGCGCGCTGCTTGACGATGCGGACGAGCGCGCGCAGCTGGCGATGCTCAATCTCCAGGCCGGCGTCAAGGCAAGGCGCTCCGCCGCGTTCCAGTCCACCCTCGAGCACATGCGAATCGGTCTCGACCTGCTGCCGGCGGACGCATGGAGCATCCACGCCGGGCTCTGGCTAGATCTGCAGCTCGGCGCGGCCGAAGCGGCCTACCTGTGTGGCCAGTTCGACGCCGCCGAGGCGATCTATCCAGTGGTGCGCGCCCGCGCCCTGAACCCCTTGCTGCAAGCGCGCTGCATTGCCATCCAGGCGCACCAGTATCAATTACAGGGCCGCCTGCTCGACGCCATCGCCGTGCAGCGCGACGGCCTGGCGCAGCTGGACATCGACATTCCGCACGATGTGGCGCACATGAAGGCGCGCTTCGCCGATATCCTCGCCGACATCGGGCGCCAGCCTGGCGCGCAGGCGCCCGAGACCTTGCTGGCGGCGGCCGACATGTGCGAACCGGAGGCGGTGGCCGCGATGCAGATGATGCAGGGCCTGTGGATGGCCAGCTACTACGCCGGCCAGCAGGATCTCAGCGCGCTGATGGTGGTGTCGATGACGCGCCTGTCCATGCAACGGGGGAACAGCGATTTCAGCGCCGTTGCCTATGTCGGCTACGCGATGATGCTGGCGCTGTACAGCGGCGACATCGCACGCGGCTACGACTTCGGCGCGATGGCGATGGCGCTGGCCAGGCGCCGTGCCAATCTGCAGACGCGCACGCTCACGGGCCTGATGTTCGGCGCGCTCAGCAACCACTGGACGCAGCCGCTGCGCAGCTCCGACGCCCTGTACGACGAGGCGTTTGGCTGGGCGCTGGAAATCGCCGATTTCGTGCAGGTCGGCGTGGTGACGGCCGTGCGCGCCACCGACCGCATCATCCTTGGCGACTACCTGCCGCACCTGATGCACGACATCGGGCACGACCTGGCGCTGATGCGCGCCAACGGCCAGCAGGCGATGGCCGATTGCTGCGTCGCCGCCGCGGTCCAGCCGATCAAATGCCTGATGGGACTCCTGCCCCACCACGACAGCTACGACGATGCCGCCTTCAGCGAGGCGCGCTTCCTCGCACAATATGGCGACTCGCAGCTGTACCGCGCCTACTTCCTGCAAGGGAAAATCCGCAACGCCTACCTGTTCGACAGCGCCGACGCCGAACAGCTGGCCGGCCAGCTCGGCATCGTCACGCAGATCATGCGCGGCCAGGCCAAGGTTGCCGAATGCAGCTTCTACGCCGCGCTGATCCTGATCCGCGCGTTGCGGCGCGCTCCCGCACGCACCGATGCGGACGCCATGCTGGCCATGATCGGCACGCTGCAGGAGAACCTTGCCGCGTGGGCCAGGCAAGGCTCGGACAATAGCGCCGCCAAACACCTGCTGGTGATGGCAGAAATGGCGCGCTACCGGGACGACCTGCAACTGGCCACGCGCCTTTACCAGCAGGCGATCGACGCCGCCGCGCTCGCGGGCTACGTCAACATGCAAGCGCTGGGCAACGAACTATGCGGCGAATGCTGGTGCGAGCAGGGACAGCCGCGCGTGGCCGCCGTCTTCATCCGGGACGCCATCGCCCATTACGGCCAGTGGGGCGCGGAGGGCAAGGCGGCGCAGCTGCGCGAGGCCCATACCGCGCTGCTGTCAAGGATGGAGGGGCGCGGCACGCAGCGGTATTCCGTCTCCCACACGCACGGCAGTTCCGCGCTCGACCTGGTGTCGCTGCTGAAGGCGGCCCAAATCCTGTCGAACGAAGTCGGCCTGCGCAACGTGCTGACACGCCTCATTGCCATCGTGTGCGAAAACGCCGGCGGGCAGGTGGCGCGCCTGCTGCTGCTGTCCGAAGGCAGCTACCGGCTGGAAGCCAATATCGATGGCGATGGCGTCACCGTGCTGCAAGCGCGCCAGCTCGACCTGAACGCCGCCAGCGACCCGCAATTCCCGCTGTCGCTGCTGCGCTACGTCATCCGCACTGGCGCGGAGGTGATCGAAGACTGCATCACGGGCGCCTCGCGCTTTGCCGCCGACCCATACGTGCAGTCGCACCTGCCGCGCGCCGTCATGTGCCTGCCGATCCGGCATGGCGGGCAGATCGACGGCATCCTGTACTTCGAAAACCGGCTGGCCGACGCCTCGTTTACGGAAGAACGCGTCGCGTTCCTGCGCATGCTCGGCGCGCAGGCGATGATCTCGATCTCTAGCGCCAGGCTGCATGACAGCCTCGAACGGCGCGTTGCCGAGCGCACGGAACAGCTGGAAGACGCCAACCGCAAGCTGGCGACCCTGTCCATCACCGACGGCTTGACGGGACTGTCGAACCGGCGCCATTTCGACGACGTGCTGCGCGCCGAATGCGCGCGCACCACGCGCCTTGGCCAGCCGCTTGCCGTCGTCATGCTCGACGTCGACTACTTCAAGCTGTTCAACGACCGGCATGGCCACCAGGCCGGCGACGCCTGCCTGATCCGGGTCGCGCAGGCGCTGGCGGCCGGCATGCGGCGCGCGGGCGACCTGACGGCGCGCTACGGCGGAGAGGAATTTTCGATCGTGCTGCCAAACACGGGCGCGGGCGAAGCGCGCCAGATCGGCGAAGCGCTGCGGCGCGCCATCGAAGATCTGGACATCGTCCACGCGAGCACGGACGCGCAACAGGTGACGATCAGCGTCGGCATCGCGGTGCAGTCGGCGCCGGGCGCCGCCGATCCGGACGCGCTGCTGCGCCTGGCCGATGCCGCCCTGTACCAGGCCAAGGATGCGGGACGCAATTGCGTGGTACTGAGGATTCTGCCGCCCGGCTAACCCGCATTCATGGCAACGGGCGGCGCCTTACTCGCTGCCATGGCTGTTCTCGCGCGCCTGCTCCCGCGCCCTTTCCTGCGACGCCAGGCCATTGAAGAACAGGTTAAGCAGCACGGCGACGATGGCGGCCAGCAGGATGCCGCTGTGCAGCAATGGCGACAGGGCCTTGGGCATGTGTTGCGCGTACTGCTCCGCCACCAGCGGCAGCATGCCGAAGCCGATCGACAGGGCCACGATAAACAGGTTGTTGCGGTTGCTCTTGTAGTCGACGCCGGCCAGGATGCGGATCCCGGTGGCGGCGACCATGCCGAACATCACCAGCCCTGCCCCGCCCAGCACGAACGCCGGCACGGCTTCAGCCGTCTGCGCGATCTTCGGGATCACGCCCATGACGAGCAATATAAGGCCGGCCGCCACGCAGACCCAGCGGCTGCGCACGCCCGTCACGCCCACCAGGCCCACGTTTTGCGAAAACGAGGTGTACGGAAAAGTGTTGAAGATGCCGCCAATCAGGGTGCCCAGGCCATCGACGCGCAGACCGCGGCTGATGTCATCCTGCGTGATGCGCTTGTCCGTCATCTCTCCCAGCGCCAGAAACATGCCCAGCGACTCGATCATGACGACGATCATCACCAGGCTCATGGTGATAATCGCAACCACGTCGAAGGTTGGCATGCCGAACTGGAACGGCGTGACGATGGCAAAGGCCTTGGCGCTGGCCACCTTGGCGAAATCGGCCTTGCCCAGCGCAAACGACAGTGCCGTGCCGGCGATGATGCCGATCAATACCGCGATATTCGACAGAAAACCACGACCATACTTGGCCACCAGCAAGATAACGGCCAGCACGAAGAAGGCAATACCCATGTTGTCCAGCGCGCCATAGCCGGGATTGGCGATCAGCGGCACGGGGCCAAGCGGCCCAGGCAAGCCGGCCGCCGTGGCGGCAGCGGCCATCTTGACGAAGGCGGGATCGGCGATCTGCGCCATGGCGGGCGGCCCGCCCATGGCCCAGTTCACGCCCACGCGCATCAGCGACACACCGATCACGGCGATGATGCTGCCCGTAACCACGGGCGGAAACAGGGCCAGCAGGCGGCTGATGAAGGGAGCGATCAGCATGGAAACGACGCCGGCGCCGATCACGGCGCCAAAGATGCCCGTGATGCCCAGGGCCGGATTGTTCGCCATGGCCAACATGGGACTGACGGCGGCAAAGGTGACGCCCATCATGACAGGCAGGCGGATACCGAAGTACTTGCCTATCCCGAGGGACTGGATCAGGGTCACGAGGCCGCAGCAGAACAGGTCGGCACTGATCAATGCCGCCACCTGCTCGGGCGGCAGCTTGAGGGCGCGGCCGACGATCAGCGGCACGGCGATGGCGCCCGCATACATGACGAGCACGTGCTGCAAGCCCAAGGTAAACAGCTTGCCGGCAGGCAGGATTTCATCGACGGGCGATGGCGCGGCAGGCGTGGCGCCAGGCACGCTGCGGTGGATCGATTTCAATCGGGGAGTGGCCATTTACGCTCCATTTCCTGGGTTGCCGCGGCCCGGATGGGCGCAGGTGAAAGGGAAAAGCAAGAGAGAAACGGGACGACAGGAACACAGTGGCGGCGGATGAGGCATGCGAAGCTCCTTGAATGGGACGACCAAGGTATGCCATGCACGCATCGTGCCAGGTCGATTGTATACAGAAATTGTGCCGAAATTCACCAGAGATCAAGCAATTGGGCGATGGATGCACCGTTTTCTCGCATGCCGCCCCGCGCCTGCACCAGAAGGCGGCAAACGGCGGCAGCGCTGGCAGGCCATTGGTGACTGATGGGTGAATCCAGGATCGCCTGTCAAAACCGGCTGCGCGTCGTCATGCGCGGCCCGCGACGCTCACCGCTTCAACGCCACATACTTCGTGCAGTGGCGCTTCCTGAGCAAACCGGGGGCCGTGCCCTCCCTCTACCCGACACGTTGTTATCAGGCGTAGTCAAGCGTTGTCAGTAGTTATTTGGCCCGGAGCAGGCATCGAGCAGCGCTTCCAGCTGCCGCACATGGGCGGCACGCAATTGCTCGCGCGCCAGCAAGGCTTGCACTTGCTCGAAGATGCCGTGGGACGGCACCGCCGGCAAGGCGGGCGCGACTGGGCGCGTGACCAGGCAAGGCGCGCTCACCGGCCAAACTTCCGCCTGTGATGCCGGCGCCCACGCCGCACAGCCAGTCAATAAACTCACCAGCAATAGCTCGGCGGCGCACTTGATACTGCGCCGCCTTGCCCGCCACCGCACACTCCTCCCACTTTCACTCTCACGTTCGCTCAGCGGCCTCATGGCATTTCACTGGCGATCAGCGCCTCGGCGGCACGGCAGGCGTCGCCTTCGGGGTGCAGCGCCAGGATGCGCGCCGCTGCCGCTTGCGCCTCTGCCTGCCCTGCCTGCGCACTGGCCATTGCCTGCCCTACCCGCGCCGACCGGCGCGCGCCCTCCTCCCGCATCGCATTGAGCGCCTGGTTCTGGCGCCGCAACAGCCCCTCCACCTCCTGCACTTGCGCCGCGCACGCGGCAAGACCCGCCTCATGTCCCCAGCGTTGCGCGCAAAACACGGCTGCGCCCAGCAGCACCAGCATGGCCAGCACAAACAACGACGGCTTCATGCCAGCACCTTGCGCGCTGCCGCATACAAGGCCAGGCGCTCGGCCAGGCCGTTCACGCCACCGTTGATGCGGCGCGTCACCCGTTCCTGATCACCCGCGTCGGCCAGGCCGTTCAAGCCGCGCGATTGCCAGAACCAGCCCGCCGAGCGGCACGCGAAAGTCGTCGCTTCCAGCAACTGCGGCGCCGCCAGCAAGTCCAGGCCCAGCGCCACGCCGCACGCCGCATAATTGGCGCGCCCCGTCACCTGTAGCAAGCCGCGTCCCTTGAAGCGCACGCCATCGCCAGCGATCACATTACCCAGATCCGCCCTCCCCTCATAAGCAGCGCCGCTGGCCAGCTCGCGCACATAGCGCAACTGTCCCGATTCGTGGCCCACCTGCGCCAGGAACGATGCCCGGCGCAGCGGCGTATCAATATCGAACTCGGACATCGCCGCATTCAAGGACGCCAGAAACAGCGTAGCGCGGCGGCCGGCCAAGGGCATGATCTGCATCAATTGGGCGCCTGTCACAGCATGCCCCGCACATCCTTGACGGCAGCGGCCGCATCGGCCGCCAGTTCGCCGATATCCTTGCCGCGCCGTTTGTCGAACCAGCGCACGCAAGCGCCCAGCACCCACCAGGCAGGCAAGCCGGCCGCCACCATCACGGGCGCGGCGATGAACAAGAAACCCGTGGCCGGATCGCCGCCATACAGACCCGCCACGGTCTTCGCACTGTCGAACAGGCTGGGCCACCACGACAGCACGGCAGCCACCAGCACGGGGCCGAGAAAGGTGGAAATGATGATGCTGGAACAAAAACGAATAAATGCCTCCTTGGTCGACTGGGGCCACATGAACATGAAGCCCAGCGACGTGGCGGCGGCGCCGGCCAGCACGGGCACGCCAAACAGTTTGATCAAAGCGCCGCCGGCGGCGGTGGTTTCGAGGGCCATGATTGCCTTTCAGGTGGTGGAAATGAAAAAACCCGCCGAAGCGGGTTCAAAGTGGAAGACTGATTTGCTACACGGCCTTGACCATCACGTAGGCCCTGCCATCCGACTCGATGGAGATCACGCGGCCGACGGCGTGCAGGTACTGCTTCATGGTGAGATCATCCTCGTGCACGGCGATACCCTTGATGCCGGCGCCGTCCGGCACCGGCACGATGTAGTCGCCCGGCTGGGCGCCCAGCACGTTGACCGGCACGCGGCCGGCGATGGCGATACGGTCGACTTTTTGGCGCGCGACTTCCAGTGCGGCGTCGAAGGCGGCCATGGCCTCGGCGTCCTGTTGCACGGCAAGTTCATGCGCTTCCAGCGCGGCAGCGAAGGCCGCCTGCTTTTCTGTCCACTCATCGTCGCTGTCGCCGGGTTCGGTAACCACCTCCTCAAATTCCGGCGGGTCGGTGTCGGGAATCACCTGCTGCGCAACTACGTCTTCGCGCCGAACGGGCTGGACTGGGGCCGCGCCTGCCTGTGGGGATGGGCGTGGCCCCACATCGTCAGCCCAGGAATCACCACCGACAAACGACGGCGCGGTCGATTTGATCGAAAATATGACGGCGTCGGTCCATTGGTCGGTAACCTTATTGTCAGCAGTGATGCCTACAATTTGTCCCGCCAGCACAGACGCACAGGTTGCGGATTTATGGATGTACTCTGCATAATCGTTGCCGCCAGTATTTACTGTGCCCGCCGCAGAAAGGCTGCGTCCAGATACAGAATGCTTGCCGACGTACAACACGTTATTGGCGTTGTTCCACCCGCCAAGCCCGTCTGCCGCGAGAATGGCAACGCTGGGATTGGTCGCACCGTCTCTACCCACATACAGGATCTCATCGCCCTGGGCCGAGCCTCGGCTAATATTATGTCGCGCGTTGATATCCGTACTGCCTGCTTTCAGAAACGGCATATAAACCAAGCCACTCCCGCCAAGCCTCATTAAATCTGCGGAAGTTGTGTTGGAATTTTTGTCGTATGATCTGAGAATCAGGCGAAACCCCTCCTTTCCAGCCAATGCGTTGTTACCGCCCGAGACATACCAGACAAACTGTCCGGCCGAGTAGCTTCCAGCGAGCCCTCCTATGCCGAGCGAAAGTACGTCATTTACGGCGCCCACCGCAGCTCCCACCGCGCTTGGTCGGATATATCCGCCCCCTGTGGTCCAATCCCCGATAAACAACCCATTATTGACCTGCACCGCACCGTGCAGGCCTGCGTACGTGCCGGAATTGGATATACCGCGCATACGTGGCGGATATACAGCAGCATTGCCTGAGTCATAAACCATTGTTCCAGCAGGAGTTACTGTTACTGATACAGGCTGTGCGTATGTTGTCGTGGTAAAGCCCAGCAGGTTAAATGACGCCGAACCATACGTGCCAGGGCGGAAGTGCAGGTACACTTCAAACGTTCCATTCACCTGTTGGTAGACCGCTATTCTAGCGTTGATCGGAACTGATCCATTAAAGGTCGAATCGTAGTAAAAGCCGCCCCGGACGCCCATCATGAGGACGAAAGGGGAACTGGCGTTTGCTGCCCAGCTATCATTCAATACCCCGTCAATACGCAGATGCTGCGCATTGCTGCCGCCGTCAGCTGCAAATGTGGCAATCCGATACCAGAGGCCCGTAGGAGGATTTTGGCCAATGTAGCTGTAGCCAGATTTATTGGTTATGCCCACCCCTACAGGAAATGTCGTTGTAATTGGGATACTCGGGTCCAGCCACGCGGGCGTCATGTAGCCATTCGCCCCGCCAAGTGGCGACATCCCCACGGCTGGCGCGTACGATGCCACCACGGCGCCGCGCCCGGCCAATTCATTCAGGCGCCGGATCGTATCCTTCTGGCCATAGTAAAAAAAGTCGCCCATTACAGTTCCTCGATTTCGATGTTGGTGGCATATGCCTGGTAATACGGTGTGGTGATGGCGGAATTGCTGGAGATACGGCCATATACCTGATGCGCCTGCTCCAGCTCGCCGTCTTCGCTCTCTGGATACAGGCTGACCAGCAGCGGACGCGACAAGCCGTTGCCACGCACGATGCGCCACACCTCGGCCCTGTCCAACGGCGTCATATGGTCGAGCGCAAGCGACAGCTTGCGGTACAGCGCGCCGCGCGTCACGGTCTGGCCGCCAGCACCGTCCCTGTTCTGCGTACTGGTGTCGACAGAAGTGACGCCAGCACCATACGAAGCGTTCTGCTCCGGACTCCAGTAGGGGCCAGCCACCAGGCGCGCAGCCTCGATGTATCCGGCCGGGTTGTCCGGGTCGGCCAGGTCGATCACCAGTTTTTTGACGCTGCGCATCTGGAACCAGCTGCGGCCATACGTGCCGCCGCCATAGCTGAAAGCGTTCACGCCCAGCGGCAGCGCCCCCCAGTTCCACATGCCCAGCCTGGCGTACTCGCATGCAGGCACAATGCCCGTGTCAAAATCGGACACGGCGTCACCAGGCTCGACGTAGCCGCGCACGCGGATCGTCGCCGTCGGCGTCAGGTTGCAAAATGGCAGGGCCGCGCAGCCGATAATCTCGGGAGTGGGCCAGGTGGCGGTAATGGTCAAGGCCACGCCGAGCGAGCGCAGCACGGCAAACTTGCCTTCGCGCTGCAGGTTGGCCGGCCCCAGCGCCGCGGCCTGGCTTGATGCGGTCAGCAACGCACGGTCGGCGGCGTTGTCGTAAATGATGCGAAGATTACTCATGATGTCGCCAACTCCAGAAAATTGGTATTAACAATCCGCCATTTCGAGCAGCACGGTACTAACGTGGTAGCGCATTTGTAATGCGAATGGAGGGGGGAATGTCGACAGGTTCCACATGCACACACATTTGCGTTTGGTTCAATTTTCTTGGTGCACGGGATAGAAAAGCCTCGGAAAAAAATCAAGTTTTCTCTACACATTTGTCACATCCAAAAATATACCGCCATAAATTTGATAAGGGTTCATATAAGGTAAATTTGCACCAGGAACAGTTTCTTCGCTGTAGAAAAATACCGGTACAGTACATTCGCCAACAGTGCCGTCCGGCTTGCGTGCAACACACTGGGCATGCGCTGATATACCGTCGTAGTCAATACTCCCGCTCTCTTCCCACTCCACTTGGTAAAAACCATAGCCTGACGGGGCAAATGCATATTCTCTTCCGCCAGCATCAAATGACGAAACTGATGCCACTCGTGCGACTTTCCAACCAGCGTCAAAAGCAATGCTGCCATCTGCTCTATAGACCGTAAAACCAACCTTTGTAGCCTCACCGGGGGATAAAGAGTCCAGCACATATAGGGTAAATTCGCAGCCAGCAGAATAGATGAACCATAAACGCCATCTTCCTGTGCTTATTTGGGTAGAGGCCATGTACTGCACGCCATAAGCATTTGTAGCGTGGGCTGCATCTATCCGTAAAGCTACAAATGGGCTTTGAGCGTCCACATCAATGTACGCACTGTAGCCCAAGTTATAGGGGCTGTCTGGTAGGCCGCCAAAGTCTGCCGGAGACATTACTGCAGTCATAATTACCAGAGTCTGATTCGTTGTTAAATTAGATCTAGCGAACTTATACTTATAAAAGTAATTCCTATAGTCTTGATCAATTTGTATAATATTACTGCTGTTATAGACGATTAATCCGGTTCCCATTAGTAGACCCCATATATAATTCTAGTTTCTCGGGAGCCGCTGCTCCATACCAAAGTGGCGCCAACTACTTGCGCTATAGCTACTGGCTTAGGATGGTAATAGATACTCCAAGTAGGGAATGCTATTGGCTGGCAAACAACCCAAGGCGTTCCTGTAGCAAATTCAGGTACTGAAATACTTCCACCAGCATCCGAAATTGTCTGCACCGTGCCCAGCAATCGTGTTGCTCGATCATTAATATCTAATGTGACATTTCCCTGTGCATCAAGGCACCTTAAACCTGTTAGCATTAGTCCAGCCTCCCGATAATTACCCGCGGCTGATTTGCATCATCAAAGACCGTGATCTTTTCTCCCGAAATCTCAACACGCCCACCAGACGTACGACTGCGCAGCAGGCCAATCGTTCCGGTCGCCGCCACGAGTTCACCAGAAAACCTCGCAACTGGCGGAGATGCCGCCGTTCCAGGCGTCACTGTGAGCCCGGGCATATCCAAAAGGCCCGTACTCGACAGCTGAATGTAACCTCCTGGCACATAGCGGTTCCCAATCAATAGCCCCTGCGAGCTCAGGTGAAACCCCGTGCCACCATTGCTAGGCCAGGCGTATGCACTGGTCGGATATCCTGAGCCACCATGCAGTGTCGTACCGTATAAGTCGCCAGCAACCACACTCCCCAGGTTCGCCCTGATGGCGCCAAGCGTGTCACCCACAATCGCCTTCGCCGCCACAGTCCCATCGACCAGCAGGCTGCCATTCAACACCGTACCCAGCACCATCCAGGCACCATCGACAAAGAACTTCGTCACCGCATGCGTCGCGTCATACAACGTGACGATATCGCGGTTCATCGGCGCGCCATAGCCCGCACGTCCCAGTTCATACACAGCCGAGGCATCCGACCAGGCCGAATAGCCGGGCGCCGTCACCGTCACCGTGCCGCGCTGGCCGGTGGCGCCATCGGCGGCCAGGCGCGAGGCGGCCGCCCATTCGGCCGGGGCGATGTCGTCGATCGCTGTGCGCGACGCGGCCGTGGCGCCCGATGTGAACAGATACGCGCCGCCCGCCGACGGCACCTGGGCCGACCAGCCGTTGTTCAGGCCCGTCAGTGCACCGGTGGCAAACGTGAACGTGCATGCCGCACTCGGTAATGCCGGCGCGATATTGGTCGCGCCGCGCTGGTAGATGCGCACAGGCGCCACGTTCAAGCCGTCGGTGCCATCCTTGGCCAGCTGCACCGCCGCCGACCATTCATTGGCGGCGATATTGTCTGTCGCATTGCGCGAACTGGCGGCGGCCACGCGCACGTACAGCGGCGCCGTGCCGGACGGGATATTCTTCGACCAGCCATTCGCCAGATCGTTGCCGGCCGGCGTCGTGATGGCGGCGGTAGAAAAAGTAAAAATCACGTCGCCCGGCGAATCGGCTGGCGCAGCGGCAGCGCGCTTGTAGGCGAAGGCCTGTCCCGTGTTCAGGCCGGCCAGGCCCGTCTCGCCAGCGACGCCGTCGAAGACCTTGCTGACCATGTAGTTGGCGATGTAGTCGACCCCAAATTCACGGATACGCGCCTGTACCAGCGCCGTATCGGTAGTCATGCCGGTAAAATCGACAGTCGCCACGTTGCCGTTGACCCGCAACGCCGTGCCGGCGGAGACGGAAAAGACGATATCGCCCACCACATTGACCGGCTTGGCGGTGATGGCGATCAAGCCGGGCGTGCCCGCGCCCGCGCTATCGACGCGGAAGACGGGCGTACTGGCGGACATCAGGATCGCCTTGCCATCGGCCGTCGTGCTGAAGCGCTCGGCCGTCGCCTGCAGCAGGGTATCGCGCTCCCCCACGATGGCGCTCATACCAGCACCCCCACCGTCACTCTGCCCGTCAGCCAGAAACGCGACAGCATCACCACCACGCCCGGCACGCCGTCCTGCAGGCCAAAGCGTTCAGCGCGCAGTTGTACGGGCTGTCCCAGTTCCAGCATCATCATCTCGGGCTCTCCATCAAATTCGTAAATGGTGCGCGGTACCTTGTTCATGGCCAGGCGCCGCTGCGCTTCCGCGCGGGCATCGGCCCGCGTCTTGAGGCACGTATCGATCTGCACCGGATCATCAGACAGGCGGTAACGCGTGCGCACCGCCGTGTCAACCACCGTCTCCGTCAGCCATTCAGTGGCGTACAAATCCGCATGCGCGGGCGGAATGCTGGTCGTCAGGCCCGCCTGCAGCGTGTAGTTCCGGTCGAAGCCGATCTTCACGGCGGCCGTCACCGGCAGGCGCTGCGCGGGACGCAGCGAGCGTTCGCGCATCTGCTCCGGACCGATCGCCACAGGCACGCCGGCGGCCGGCAACGCGATCTGCACCAGGCGCAACTGGCCGGTGCGCGACATGATCGCCTGGGCGCCCACGCTGGCCGCCAGTTGCTGAATCGCCTGCGCCTGGTTCGTGCGATCCGCTACATACAACCCCACCGGTTGCGGGTGGGACGCATCGAAAGCGGTCAGGTTGTCCAAGTCCAGGTCAGCCAGGGTAAAACGGTCGGCTGCCTTGCCATAGGCCGTGGCGATGCGCTGCACCAGCGGCGCGATGCGCGGCGCATAGCCGCCGCCCTTGTCACCCTGCACGCTGGCCGTGATCGTGGTGGAAAACGGATCGGTAGTCAGGTTGAAGCGACCCGCCTGGTTATTCAAGGCCACAGCAATCGGCTTGCCGTTGGTGCGCACTTCAAACGTCGATTCGACCGCGCCAAGAAAACCGTACTCCAAAGTGGCGGGATTGGTCAGCAAGGGCGTCACGTTGTGGCACTCGCCGAAGGGTATCGGCAGGATGGCGTCCTTGTTCGGCGTCGTGCCACCCAGCTTCGCCTCGGAAATCGGCGTATTCAGGCGCTGCAGCTTGTCGCGCAGTACCAGGTTGACCGACTCGCGCCCCGCACTAGCCACGTCGGCGATGATGCCGTCGAAGACCAGCCGGAAGTCGGCGCGTGGCCACGATGCATCGCCGGCCCAGGCCTTGAGCGGCCGGTTCATCCAAACGTCGTCCAGCCAGCCATCGAGCGCGCCATCGGCGTTATCAAGTTCGATATCGCCGCCCGACAACCCCGCCTCGCCGGACAGGCTGACCTGTTCCGTGAAGGCCAGGCCGCCCTTGGCCAGCGGCTGGTACGCGGTATTCGCCGGCACCTCAAGCGGCCCGGTCACGTAGGGCCGTGAAGCGATATACCGCGTCACCTCGCTGCCGGCCACATTCACCTGCGCCTCGATCAGCACCATGCGGATGGCCGACGGGCTTTGCAGCCATTCCTGAAATTGCGCATCGGTCATGCGTATTCTCCTTTCACTGCATTGGCCCAGGCGGATGCCCGGGACGATTTGTCCACGCCATCGACCACCGTCCTGGCGGCATTGGCGTTCGATTCAAAGGTGGCCTGAATAGTGGCACCCGTTTGCGCCCGCTGGTCGGCGCGCAAGCCTTCCAGCTCCACGCGCATGGCCTGGTTGTCTTCGCGCAGGCCGCGGATTTCGGCCACCAGTACGTCGGAGCCGACGTTCGCCGCCGACGAGTAGCGCACGGGGTCGAAGACCGCCGCTGTCACGGGAGAAATGATCGCGGCAAGCGCGGCGACCACGGGAGGATTATTCAGTTTCACGCCCAGGTCCGCCGCACCGCCCATCGCCGCCCGCAGGCCGGCGATGGCCTGCGCCACCGTCAGCACGCTGTCGTTAATGGTGATCAAGCCCGATACCTGGGCATTGAGCGCATCCAGGCTGGCCTGCTGCACGTCGACCTGCGCGGCCGCCCATTTCAACGCTTCCTTGTTCGCTTCCACCACGCGGGCGTAATCGGCCGCATAGCGGGCGTCGGAGGCGTTGACCACTTGCGACGCCGTCAGAAACGCCTGCTCGGCGGCGGACAATCCTGATTGCGCAGTCGTGTCGCCGGCATTTGCGGCCACCAGGGTCTTCTCGAACTGCGCCCGCGCCTCGGCGTACTTTTGCTCCGGCGTGAGCGTCGACTGTGCGCCCAGCGCCATGCTGGCATTGAGCCCGTTCAAGATCGCCACCCACGATTTCGACTTCTCCAGCGCCGACTTGGCAGCCGCCGATTCCGTCTCGTAGGCCTTGGCCAGCGCATCCTTCGCGCTGGTCACCGCTTTGACGGCCTGGATCTGGTCGAACAATCCGCGATTGGCATCAGCGACGCCGGCGCGCTGCGCGGCCAGCAACTGCGCTTCAGTTTTCGTCAGCTGATTCAACTGCTGTTGTAAGTCCCGCCGTTCGCTGGCGATATCGCTGGCCGTCTTGCTCACTTCAGCCAGTTCGCCCGTGACGGCGGCCAGATCGGCGGCATAGTCGGCCGCCTTTTTGAACGGCTCGGCCAAGGACAACAGGGCCACATACAATTCAGCCGACCCTTCTTTTCCGATGGCCACGCCATCAGCAGCGGACAGTACGGCAGCCTTGAAGCCATCCATCGTCGTCACGCCGCCCAAGCTCAGCTTGCCCATGGCGTCATTCACCGACTTGGTGATCGGCGCCATTCTTTCGGCTTCAGTCAGGAAATTTTCGTAAAAATACGAGGTGCTGCTGGTCAACTTTTCCAGGCCACCGGCAGTATCGATCAAGTCTTCGCTCAGCTTTACCGCTGCCATCCCCGTGACGCCGAAAGATTTTCCCAATACAAACAGGACATCGCTAACTTGTTGGAAATCATTGGCGATGCGGTTTAGTGTTTCAAACGCACCTTCACCTATCTTGGCGAAATCGCGCAAGCCGACAACGCCGGCATCAGCCATCTTGTCGCCCAGTGCGGAAAATGCCGTTTCCAGTGTTTTCTGCTGATCCTCGGCCGACAGGCCTTTCAAACTGATCTTGCCCAGATCGACCTTGAAACTGTCCATCCGTGCATTGAAATCTCCGCCAGCCACGCCCATGACGTTGGCGGCGCCACGAATGGCATTGCCCATGCTGACGATAATCATCGTGAACTGCTGATTGACGTCATCGGACATTGCTGCCGTCTCCGTCTTGTTCTTATTGCTATAGGTAAAACCCAATGCTTTCTTCTTGGTATTGACATCAGCATACGATTGGGCGGTAAAACCGATATCCTCGATCTGGCCCAGGCTCATGGCCTTGCCGGTAATCCCCTGATCGACCACCGTCTTGGAGGTATTGAACAGTTTGGAAACAACGCTGCCCAACACCGCGCCCACCACACTGCCGAGCACCAGTCCGATGGGGCCACCAATCGCCGCCATGCCCATGCCCAGATAGGTACCCAGCATGGCACCACCCAAGCCACCAGCAGAAGTACCCGCCAGAACGCCCATCGTGCCTCCCAGGACCTTGGTTCCGGTCTGCACACTTGCAGCAGCTCCGCCCGCTCCCGTGGCCACGGATTCGCGTGCCAGCAGATTGGCCAGATTGCCGATACCGGCAGCGAGCTTGCGCAGCGAGTTATCCATTGAAATGGTATGCGCCAGGCCCAACCCGGAATTTTTTTCCATGATGGCCAGGCTGCGCGCGATCGAATCGCTTTTGGCGGATGAGTCACCCAGCACCGTGCCGGTGCCGTTTGCCTTCTGGCGCTCCTTGGCGACATCGACATTACCGCTGCCTCCACCACCAATCGCCACGCCCAGGCCTGCCACGATCGCCGCCATGGCCGCCATGCGGCCAAATGCGGTATAAGGGTCGCCCGATCCTTGGCTCAGCACTGCGCTGATTCCCTTTGGCACCAGTTCGGCCAGAGTCATGGCCACTTCCGCCGCATGGAACACCTGCGATACCGTGGTCAAGGCTTTGTAGCCAGCACTTTGCTCGTCGAAGAAGCCTGCCGCCGCGCCAGCCATGTCGCTGTAACCTTTCATCTGGGCTTGCGTGGAATCGAGCTGCGCTTTCGATTTCGCAGCGATTTTCGCTGGTTCATCCCCCTTCGCATCCTCCTTCGCATTCGCCAGGGTCCGTTGAATATCCTGCTGGGCCTTCTTGTGGTCAACCAGCGCGGAAGTCACCTTGCCTATCGTGCCGCCCACCTTGCCGAACGCCTTTTCCAGCGCATCACCCAAGGCTTTGGCGCCGTCGGCTGCCTCTTTCCACTGCTGCTCATCGGCCGCCTTGGCATCTGCGCGGTCCTTGGCCTTTTGCGCCTTCGCATCCTCTTCCTGCTTTTTCAGAGTCTCGGCAGACTGCTGGCGTGCGATTTCATTCACCTGTGCCAACTCGGCCTGCATCTTCGGTTCCACCCGCTCTTTGGCGGCGCCAGCTTCGGCGATCTTGTTCCTGTTTTCCTGAATCGCCTGCGGCATTTTCGGCTGAAAGGCGCTCAACACATCGATCTGCTTCTGGTAGGCATCCACTTCCGCCTTGCCCCGCTCGCGAATGGCGTTTTTGCGACTTTCAAAATATTGCTCTTCGCTTAAGGCCCCTCCCTTGCGGCGCAACTCATCGAGTTTGGCGAGCTGGTCATAAGCATCCGTTTTCAAGCGCAACTCATTTTGAATGGCTTGCAATTGCCCGGCACGCCGTGCTTCGCTGTCATCGGAACCAAATGCGGGCGGAGGCGGCGCAACCTTGTATGCAGCGCGAATATTGGCACGCATCTTTTCCTGCTCAGCAAGGGGAACCGCCAGTGGCGTTCCATTTAGCGTGGCAACGTTTTTGTTGTATTGATCAATTGCTGCAGCCTCCTCGTTAATTCTCCTGGCATAGCGCGCCCTGGTTGCGTCAATACCTTTCTGTGCTTCTTTTTCAGCATGATTTTTTTCTTGAACTCCACGCTGTGCATCCGCAACATTTTTCTCTTGGGAGAGCCTGGCCACCAGCACCTGGCGCTCCTTTGCTTTCTGCTCAAGATAGCGCTGCAGTTCCTTGCCACTCATGCCCATGCCTTCATGCGTACCCATGCTGGCATGGCCGGTAACTTTGGCTGAATTGACCTCCAGATCGAGTTGCACGATCTTCTCTTCCGTTACGGTTCTGTGGCCCATGCCATTGACGCTATCTTCGCCATTCGACCAGAGGGTCTTTATAGCCCGCATCGCCGTACCAACAATGCTCAGGTTTTCGCCGCGTTTTTTCAGCTCCTCGTTGTAACTCTTCGCCGTCGCGATCATCGCTTCCTGGGTCTTGCCTTCCTCCACTAGCGTCTTGATATGTCTGTACTGGCTGGCATCCAGCGTTCGATACACCTCGGCATGGGTATCGACCCAGCTGACAACACCTCCAGCCATTGTGGCAAAGTTCGCGGCAACCTCCCCTGCTGGCTTGTTTGTAATCTGTGCCGTTTTCACGGCGGCGGCCCCAACCGACAGCAAGGCCTCGCCAGTAAACTCTCCCGTTTCCAGCAGCGTTTGCAAGGCTACGCGCGCCTCGCCCATGCCTACATTGTTAAGATCGGCAACCGACTTGACCATGGCATTGAACTGCCCTTCCGTGATGCCGGCCGCGTTGCCTGTCAGCAGCATTGCCCTGGAAAAATTATCCGACTCCTTTTGTCCCTTCACATAGGCATTCGCTGCAAATGCGGCAGCCTCCCCGAGCATTTGCAGCGCCAGCACCGGCCCCGCGCCCAGACGAGTGACTGCCAATTCCGTCAAGCCGGATACGTTCGCCAGCTCTCCAAGGCCATCCTTGATTTTTCCGACGTCGGCATGCATGCCGCCTTCGCCAATCTTCAGCGATGCCCTGGCAAAGCCTTCGACCGCAGTCATGCCCTTGAACAAGGCATCCGAAGCGTCGCTACTTTCATCACCAAGTACTCTGGATGCGTCTGCCGCTGCGCGAGCCGCTTCGGCCTGTGCGCGCATGACTTGCTCGGAATCGCGCATCCTGGCGTTGACATCCTGGACCTGCTGCCCAGCCTCGCCGCTGGCGGCGGCCAGGTCGTTTACTGCTTGCGTACCCGCCCTTACCTCCGCAGTATTCACAACAATGAGTATTTCCGTTATCTCTGGCATGGTTGGCCCATAAAAAAAGCCGCGCATGGCGGCCGGGTTGGAAAATGCGGGTCAGCCCGCCGCATGCTGGTGCGACAGGAACAGCGCGTCGAGCTGATCCAGCAACTGGTGCTCGAACGGCTCGATGGCGATGGCGTGGCGCGCCTGCCAGGCGAGGATTTCCGTGCTGGCGATGGGATTGACGGCCATGCCGTTCTGCCGCTTGCGGTTCAATTGCGCGAACCATTCCCACACGTGGGCCAGCTCGAACGGCATGGGCGGCGTCGCCTCTTCGGGTGGCGCGCGGTACAGCGGATGGCGCCGGGCGGCATCGATATGCTCGCCCTTGGCATGGCCATCGGCCGCTCGCGCGCCGCGCTCGAACTGGTGCCCGGCGTAGCGCAGCAGGCTGGCCGTCAGAGTTTCAAAAAATTCGACTCGTTTTCCAGCGCGGTGGTCACTTTTTCCTGCCAGGTCGGGTATTTTTCAAAGGCCGCTTCCAGCAGCGCCGGATCGAGCGGCACGGGTGCGCCGTTGCTCGTGAAGCCATACCAGCCCGTGACCACGGACAGTGCCAGGCGTTTCTGGTTACCGTCAATGGCTTGCACCAGCAGTTCCGCGCCTTCGTCGGTGGAGGCGTCGATGGCCGTCTTGCGACGTGCCGACTTCTTGTAGCCTTCGGCGCGCACGGCGTTGTTGGCGACGCGGTATTGTTCGCTGTTCTTGCCGACGATGGTCAGGCCGGCCACCGCTTCGCCGTCCGCATCGAAGATGACGGGCACGTCGAAGGTGACGGGCGTGGCAGCCGCGTGGATGTTACCGATGTCGAAACCTGCCTGGATTTTTTGTGCGTTGTTCATGTGTGATGCTTTCTGGATGAAGTAAAAGTAAAAAGGCCGCCATCGCGGCGGCCCCTATGCAGACGCTAGCCGCTTACAGCGCGCTATCCTGAATGGTCAGGGTGGTCGCTTCGTGCTGCGCGTCGGCGCCCTTGTAGCGCAGGACGTCGAAGGCGCAGGTGACGATCTTGTTTTTCTCGCCGTCGTCGATCTTGGCCGAGGTGATCTTGATGCGGCCCATGGCCAGCGCCAGCACGTCGGCGGTCGCCGCCGTGCCCGACGCCATGGCGTAGGCCAGCGGGATTTCCGTCTCGGACTTGAAGTAGTCGAGGTAGGTGGCATCCTGCAGCAGCACCGTGAACTGGCCCGAGCCCATCACCTTGCCGCGCGAGGCGGCCGTGGCGTACTTCGAGCCGATCACCGGGTCGACCTTGACCTGGCCGTCGAGCGAGACGGACATGCCGGTGCAAATCTGCGACGGGATGCCGTTCACCGACAGCATCGCCGTGGCGCCCGAGAATTTGCCTGTGCCCAGTGCAGCCAGGGGAGCGGCGAAATGCGGCACGGCCGTGGTCGGGCCTTCCGACTTGCCCATCAGGGTGAAGTCCAGGCTGGTGATGCCGTTCGGCTGCACGGCGATGTCCATCTTGCTGACCAATTGATCGACGAAGCTGCGGTGCACGCCGATCTTCGGGTCCTGCACTTCGGCCGTGAACCAGTCGGTGGTATGACCGGTCAACGGGGTAAAACTGCGCTTGCCGACCGCCGCCACGCCGACCGAGTCGCCGGCCGCCTTGATGATCATGGCCGAACCGTCCATGAACTGGCCATTCAGGTTGGTGGCCGTCACCGACGTGACGAAGAAGTTCTTCGCGTTGTTGGCGGCGGCCGGCGCCGTCATGCCGGTGATGCGCACGACGCTGCCGGCGCGGAAACCTTCCGCCAGCCAGGAACCGGCGCTGCGCGTCAGGCCGGAGGCGGCAGCGGCGATGGTGGTTTGCGCGGCAGCGACGCCGCCCGCCGTGAAGTCGCGGCGCAGCAGCGCAGCCATCAGCGGTGCATACGTGCCGCACGCCGCTTCGGCCTTGATGGCGCCCGTGGTGCGGAAGTTGCCCAGGCGGGTATCTCCCTGCTGCTGGCTGGCGTCGATTTCGGCGCTCGCGTATTTGTCCGCTTCCGTGTCGAAGGTGGCCGTGACGCGGGGATAAATCTGGCCGCCGCCGGCGGCGGCCTTGCTGCCTTCGGCGCTTTGTTTGCTGATGACGATCACGCTGTCGATGCCGTTTGCTGTCGATGCCATAGTTGTAAAACCTTTCGTGGGATAAAAAAAGACCGCCAGCGGCGGTCTTGGGGAAGGAACTGCGAATAATCGGGAAGACATATGAAAAACCCGCACGCGGCGAGGCGGCGGGCTGGCGTCCGGATGGCGCGAGGCCATGCCGGATGGATAGTGGGCGAAGGGGCCATGAAGGCCGTTCTCTGCGCTGAGTTCCCCTATCGGTGTCGCGCCGAAAGCGCGTCTATTACGAGTGGAGAAGCATGTGGTGTACTGCGGTATTGGCTGTGTTGCTGTTGCTGCGTGATCGAGACTCTATTGTAGGGGCGTTTTTTTCAGTGCCGGGCATATTGCAAAATTTTTGTCAGTGACCGAGGCGGCGCATGGCGCGGGCGCTGTGCGACTGGAAGATGCCTTCCAGTTCGCTCACCATATCCTTGATGCGTTCGAGCTCGAAGCCGCCGGAACAGCTGATGGCCGCTTCGCCGCCACCGTGGCACGCCTTGCAAACGACAGGCGCGCCGGCCTGCATGGCGGCGACGACGCCCGTGCCGTGGCAGACCTTGCATTTGCTGTCGAGCCAATGCGCGAGCGACGCTTCGGCCACGCGGCGGTACAAGGTATTGGCGGCCTGCGCATCCCAGGCCGTGTTCGCCTTGACCCAGCGTCGCGCGCGGCCCTTCTGCGTCACGGCCGCCGTCCAGGCGCGCAGCAACTGCGCGAGATTGCCGGCATTGCCTTCGAACAGGCGGCTGATGGTGCCGTCCGCATACTTGACGCGGCACAGCAAGGCGCCCATGTCGCCGGCCAGCGCGGCCGCCGCGATGACATCCAGGTCGTGGTGGACGGCATCGTCGCGCAGATTCTGCGACGACAGCGATGCGATGAATTTTTCTGCAAACCCCATGATTTCTCCTCGTTGATACTAATCGTTGTTATTCTGTGCCGGGCCAAACAGGGCCGCCACCAGCGGATCGCGGCTGGCCATGCCGCGCGCCCAGCTGGCCGTGCGGCGCACTTGCGGCGGCAGTTCGGCCCAGCCATCGACCTCGTCATCCTGTTCGCCCAGTGCGTACAGGGCAGGCCGCTGGCGTCCCGGCTCCGTGCAATGGCGCTGCGCCAGATGGATCTGCCCCATGCCGCACATGTGGCGCAAATAGCGGCTCATGGTGCCCGCATCGAGTCCCAGCAAGGCGGACAACTGCGCCGCGCTGGCCTGGCCCTGCTCGCGGATGTACTGCGCGATGCGGGCGATGTGCAGCTGCGACTTCTTGCTGCGTCCCTGTAACTGGCGCCCCTGCCGGGGCGCCGCCCTGCTTTCAACCAACTGACTGCTGTTCAACATCTGCCTGACCTCCCATGGTGTCGCCAACCGGCAGACGCTGTAGTGCGTTTGCGACAGGCAACGAGTGGACTTTATCAATCGCTAATGTTAAAGTCAAGCATTTGGTAATTTATCAAACGGTAAATTTCAGGTTTAATGTGGAGATGAATATGTATCAATACAGACGCGATCGCCTGCTGGCCCTGATCCGCGAGCACTACGACAACACGCGCAAGAAAATTTCCGACGTCAGCGGCTGGAGCGAGGCGCGCATCTCGCAAATCCTCTCGCCCAGCTACCGCGAGGGCCGTGCCTTCAGCGAAAAGATCGCGCGCAAGCTGGAAGCGGACCTGCAGCTCGATAGCATGTACTTCGACCAAGGCGCGGCGCCCGACCAGGCGGCCATGGCCGCGCGCGCGCTGGCCGGCGCGCAGCCCGTGATCGTGGAAGATGGCGAGGACGAGCGCTTTTACCCGATCCGCAAGGTGAAACTGCGCCTGTCGGCCGGCATCACGGGCTTTGCCATCGAACCGGAAACGCACGACGGCAGCACCATCAGCGTGCCGCGCAGCTGGGTCGAGCGCAATGGCTACCACCCTGAAAAACTGGTGGCGATCAAGGTCAAGGGCGAAAGCATGGAGCCGGCCCTGTACGAGGACGACGTGGTGATCATCAATACGGCCGACAGCCGGCCGGCCGATGGCGTGGTATTCGCCATCAACTATGAAGGCGAACCGGTGGTCAAGCGCATGGCGCGCGATATCGGCGAATGGTGGCTGACGTCGGACAACCCGGACCAGCGCAAATACCACCGCAAGCTGTGCCGCGGCAATGAATGCCTGATCGTGGGCAGGGTCGTGCGCAAGGAAAGCGACCGCATTTGAGCGCGAAGTTTATCGATTGATAAACTTCGCACTCGTCATGGCGCTTATGCCAGCGCTGCCTGGATCTGCTGCAGCGCGGCTGGATCATCCATCGACGTCAGGTCGCCCGGGCTGCGCCCTTCGCAGATGGCCTGGATCGAACGGCGCAGCAGCTTGCCCGAACGCGTTTTCGGCAGCTGCGCCACGAACAGCACGCGCGCTGGCCGCGCCACGGCGCCCAGCTGGCGGTCGACGACGGCCATCACTTCGCGCTCCAGCACCGCTTTCGCTTCAACGCTGTCGAAACCCTGCGGGTTCTTCAGGATCACGAACGCCATCGCCACCTGGCCTTTGAGCTTATCCTCCACGCCTACCACCGCCACTTCCGACACGTTCGGATGGCTGGTGATGCTTTCCTCGATTTCGCGCGTGCCCAGGCGGTGGCCGGCCACGTTGATCACGTCGTCCGTGCGGCCCAGAATAAAGTAATAGCCATCCGCATCGCGCACGCCCCAGTCAAACGTGGAATACACTTGCCGGCCGCTGAAGGTGGACCAGTAGGTGTCGACGAAACGCGCATCGTCGCCGTACACCGTCTGCATGCAGCCGGGCGGCAGCGGGCCTTCCAGCACCAGCACGCCCTTCTCGTTCGCGCCGCACTCCTCGCCCGTCGCTTCGTTGAGCAGCCTGACCTGGTAGCCGTACATGGCCAGGCCGGGGCTGCCCAGGCGCGTCGGCGTGTCGGCCACGCCTTTCGCCACCGAGAGAATCGGCCAGCCCGTCTCCGTCTGCCAGTAGTTGTCGATGATGTCCACTTTCAGTTCGTCGGCGATCCATTGCGAGGTGGTTTCATCGAGCGGCTCGCCCGCCAGGTACAGCGCCTTCAATGACGACAGGTCGTATTTGCGCATCAGTTCCACCGGGTGCTTGCGCAGCACGCGGATGGCAGTCGGCGCCGAGAACATGCGCGTGACCTTGTATTTCTCGACGATGCTCCACCAGATGCCAGCATCGGGACAGGTGGGCAAACCCTCGTACAGGATGGTGGCCATGCCGGCGATCAGCGGTCCGTACACGATGTAGGAATGGCCCACCACCCAGCCGATATCCGAGGTGGCGAAGAAGGTTTCGCCGGGCTTGCCGCAGAAGTTGTACTGCATAGACGACGCCAGCGCCACCGCGTAGCCGCCCACGTCGCGCTGCACGCCCTTCGGTTTGCCCGTCGTGCCCGAGGTGTACAGCACGTACGACGGTTCATTCGATTCGAGCCAGGTGACGGGTACCCGCGCATCCAGATGCCGCTCGCGCAGTGTCGCGTAATCGACGTCACGGCCCGGCGTCAGTTCCATCGGCACCAGGTGGCGGTCGACCAGCAGCACCTGCCGCGGCTTGTGCGCGGCGATGCGGATGGCTTCGTCGAGCAGCGGCTTGTAGGCAATCGCCTTGCCATTGCGCGAACCGGCATCGGCGGAAAACACCAGCTTGGGCTGCGCATCGTCGATGCGGCTGGCCAGGCTGTTGGCGGCAAAGCCGCCGAACACCACGGAATGCACGGCGCCGATGCGGGCGCAAGCGAGCATGGCGAACGCCGCCTCGGCGATCATCGGCATGTAGATCAGGACGCGGTCGCCCTTGACCACGCCCAGCGACAGCAACATGGCGGCACAGCGCTCCACTTCTCGCTGCAGTTCGCGAAAGCTGTAGATGCGCTCCGTGTTCGTTTCGGTGGAAATGGCGATCAGCGCGGCGGCATCGCCCTGGCTGTCCACCCAGCGGTCAACGGCGTTGTGGCACAAATTCGTGGTGCCGCCGACGAACCATTTGGCGAACGGTGGGCGCGAATAATCAAGCACTTGCGAAAACGGCGTGTTCCAGTCGATCTTGTCCGCTTCCTCGCGCCAGAAAGCCTCTGGCGTGTCGATCGAGCGTTGATAAAATGCTGCGAAATTCATGTCTCCTCCGGTATGCGTGCAATCTGGTATCGGGGCTTGGGCGAACTGGCCTGGCCACGTTATGTTTACTATTTGTGTAGCATCCACCTGGGTCTTTCTTCCTTTATCTGCGTATGGATGCCCTCTCCAACGATTTTTCAAACAGTTTTTTCGAGAAAGCGAACATCGCTGGCTGCGCCGCCACGCAGGCGCGGCGCTCGGCGGCAATCCTGTCGCGATTCGCCGCCAAGGTGGCGCTGGTCAGCGGCATGCCGAACTGGCCATCGTCCGGCGCACCGTCCTTGTGCGTCATGACGCGCTGCATGACGATGTCGCCCAGTGCCTTCTTGAAGTGCCCCGCTTCCCAGTACCAGCGCGTGCTGGCGTGGCGCTGTTGTTGCGTGGGGATCGGCTCGCAGTTGTAAGGGCCAAAGCCGCTGAAATCGGTCACGCTGATGCTGGCGGAAGGGTTCTTTTCCTTTACTGCCGCCACTTCCTGCACCAGCTGCTGTTTCCACTCCTCGAACAGGGGCCACAGGCCTGCTCCTTCGAACAAAGTGAGCATCTGCGCGTGGTAGGGATAGATCACCAGCTTGATATCGGCCTGCGTGGCCGACATCGCCTGCAAGAAGTCGTGCAGCGATTGAAAATCGCCGTCAGCAAAATCGGTTTTCGACATGGTGACAAATCGGGCGGCGCTTTTCTGCGCCCGATGCCTGAATACCTTGTCATAGCCATCGCGGACCGCATGCGCGCCATAGTCCAGCGCGGGATTAAGGCCGCTTGGCTCGATGGTGAACGCCGCCCTGTCATGCTGGATAAGCGGCGTCTTCAAGGCGTCCTTGACCGAGGCCAGAGAAAACAAGGTGTCGAAACGCCAAAATCCAGGAAGATGGCTGGACGGCGCCTCTGTGCGCGCCGGCGGCGCCTCTGTGCGCGCCGGCGGCGCGATGGCCGGCTTCAGAAAATCGATGAATTCAAGGCCCACGATCACCGTCCCCGGCTTGATGCCAGCCTGGGTCAGCTGCCCGAACTGGCTGATGGCCGTCGCCATCCCCGTGCCGGGAATCCCCATGTTGTAGCCAGCGCCCCGCATTGCGCCAAATGCGGCGGCACGCGGATCGAAGCCGATCTCGGCGCGCGAGTTGCCCAGGATGATGAAGCGCGGCCGCAAGCGCAGCGCGTGTTCGTGCTTGATCTGGCTCTGGTAGCGTTCCAGCCCAGGTTTGACGGCGTTGAAGTTTTCGCGCCTTGCCACGCCATATAAATTGTAGGGGTCGACGATGTACACGAAGGCGCATACCAGGCAAGCGCAAGACAGCAACACCAGCGTGAGGATGGACAGATAACGGGCATAAGAAGGTCTGCTCATTTTCAGCGCTCTCCGTCAAAACTGGAAATACAGAAAATCGGCGGGCTGGTTCAGGGCCAGGATGCTCGCCAGCGCCAGCAGCGCGATGGCCGTCGCCCACGCCGGCGAAGCACGCCACGTCAGCAGGCGCGCCATGTGGGGACCTGCCGCTCCTGCCGTGCTGGCACGCTGAAAATCCAGCGCTGGGGTACAGCGGCGCATGATCTGCTGCGTGTTCGGAAAGGCGAAGGCGAGCAGCGCCGCAATGCCTATCCACGTCCAGGTTTTGACGAACTGGAAGCCTTCGCCCAGGTAAAACGTCACGCCCACCGTTTCCAGCAAGCGCTGCAGCGCAGGCACGCGGCTGGCCAGCGCGTCGGGTATGGCAATGCCGTTGCCACCCGCCATGCCCTGCAGGATAGCCCATGACGTCGCCATGTCCGGTGCGCGGAAAAAGACCCAGGCAACGCAGACGGCGGCAAAGGTGATGACGGTGGCGACGATCTTCCACGCCCGGCTATCGAGCGGCAGATGCAGGCGCCGCGCAACCTCGCTCCAGACCTTGTGAATGGCCAGATAAGCGCCGTGCAGGAATCCCCAGACGATGAAATTCCACCCGGCGCCATGCCACAGGCCGCCCAGCACCATGGTGATCATCAGGTTCAGGTAGCGACGCACGGGCCCGCAGCGCTTGCCGCCCAGCGGGATATACAGGTAATCGCGCAGGAAGCGCGACAGGGTCATGTGCCAGCGGCGCCAGAATTGCGCGATATTGCGCGCTTTGTAGGGCGAGTCGAAGTTCAAGGGCAGGCGCACGCCAAATAATCTCGACAAGCCGATGGCCATGTCGGAATAGCCGGAGAAATCGAAGTACAGCTGAAACGCGTACGCCAATACCCCGCCCCAGGCGGCCAGCAGCGATGGCGCGGCCGGATCGCTGAATAAGGGCGCCGCGTACGGGCCGATGTTATCGGCCACCAGTACTTTCTTGGCCAGCCCGATAATGAAAATCGTCGAGCCGATGGCCACATTCCTGCCCGAAAGGAGGAAGATGCGCCGGTCCGCAAACTGCGGCATCATCTCCTTGTGGTGCAGCACCGGGCCGGCGATCAGGTGGGGGAAATACGTGACGAACAGCAGATAGTGGACAAAACGGCTTTCCTGCACCTTGCCCTGGTAGGTATCGACCAGGAAGGCGATCTGGGTAAACGTAAAAAAGGAAATCCCGATCGGCAGCACCACGTGCAGGATGGGCATGGGCTGCGCCAGCAATTGCGCCAGGCTGGCAACGAAGAAACCCGCATATTTGTAATAGGCGAGCAGGCCCAGGTTGGCGGCGATGGCCGCGATCAACAGGCCCTTGCGGTGGCGGATGCGTCCCGGCCCAAGCACGGTGGCGCAGCCGTAATTGAAGCCGATGGAGCCGAGCAGCAGCGGCAGGTAGCGGTAGTCCCACCAGCCGTAGAAAAACAGCGAGGCGCCGGCCAGCCAGGCGGCGGCCCATAAGCGGCTGCGTCGTCCCAGGATGAAAAAACCGGCCAGCGTGACGGGCAGATATGCAAACAGGAAGACGTAGGAGTTAAATAGCATCTGTTCACCAGTCAGAAAGCATGGGAGGCCGCCAGCGCCTGCACTACGCTCACGCGCATCGCGGCTGACGCTCCCCCATTTTCCTTGTCGCTCAGTTTCTTTGCTAGCAGAAATATCAACTGATCTGCATGCGCATTCGCCTGTTTGGCTTTAAAACGCGTCGCCGGGTATGCGCACCACGCCTTCCATCAGCACGCGCGCGCTGCGGCTCATGATGGCCTTGGTGACGCTCCACACGCCATCGGCCAGCGCCGCTTCCGCGCCCACCATCAGGGTGCCGGACGGGTGGCCGAAGCGCACCGAGTTGCGGGGGCCGCCGCCGGCCGCCAGATTGACCAGGGTGCCGGGGATGGCCGCCGCCGTGCCGATGGCCACAGCGGCCGTGCCCATCATGGCGTGATGCAGTTTACCCATGGACAGGGCGCGCACCAGCAGGTCGATATCGCCCGCTGCCACCTGCTTGCCGCTCGATGACACATAGCCGGCCGGCTTGGCGACAAACGCCACTTTCGGCGTGTGCTGGCGCTTCGCCGCTTCATCGAGGTGGGAAATCAAACCCATGCGCAGGGCGCCATGCGCGCGGATGGTCTCGAAACGGGCCAGCGCGGCCGGATCGCCATTGATGGCGTCCTGCAGTTCCGTGCCCGTGTAGCCGATGGCGTCCGCGTCGACAAAAATCGTCGGGATGCCGGCGTTGATCATCGTGACTTGTAAAACACCGATGCCGGGCACGTCGAGGTCGTCGACCAGGTTGCCGGTGGGGAACATCGCGCCACCGCCACCCTCTTCCTCCGCGGCCGGATCAAGGAATTCCAGTTTTACTTCGGCGGCCGGGAAAGTCACGCCATCGAGTTCGAAGTCGCCCGTTTCCTGTACTTCGCCGTTGGTCATGGGGACGTGGGCGATGATGGTTTTGCCGATATTGGCTTGCCAGATGCGCACCGTGGCGATGCCGTTTGCCGGCACGCGCGCTGGCTCTACCAGCCCACTGGCGATGGCGAACGAGCCGACGGCGGCCGACAGGTTGCCGCAATTACCGCTCCAGTCGACAAACGGCTTGTCGATGGAGACCTGGCCGAACAGGTAGTCGACGTCGTGGTCAAGCTTGCTGCTTTTCGCCAGGATCACCGTCTTGCTGGTGCTCGAGGTGGCGCCGCCCATGCCGTCGATCTGCTTGCCGTACGGGTCAGGGCTGCCGATCACGCGCAGCAGCAGCGCATCGCGCGCGGCGCCCGGCACTTGCGCGCTGGCGGGCAAATCCTGCAGGCGGAAGAACACGCCCTTGCTGGTGCCGCCGCGCATATAGGTGGCGGGGATTTTGATTTGGGGGGTGTGGGTCATTGAAATTCCTGCGTTGAATGACTGATTAAACCCAATGGCAAAATGCCGGGGTCGGACCCTGAGGGTCCGACCCCAGACCTTGCCTTTGGGGTGGATTGTGCGATCACATCACCCCTACGCTGCCTTCGACGACTCGAGGAAATCCTGCGCAAACCGCTGCAGCACGCCGCCGGCCTCGTAAATCGACACCTCTTCCGCCGTATCGAGGCGGCAGGTGACGGGCACTTGCACCGTTTCGCCGTTCTTGCGGTGGATGACGAGGGTCAGGGTGGAGCGCGGCGTGCGCTCGCCGACGACGTCATAGGTTTCGCTGCCATCCAGGCCCAACGTCTTGCGGTTCACGCCGGGAAGGAATTCCAGCGGCAGCACGCCCATGCCCACCAGGTTGGTGCGGTGGATGCGCTCGAAGCCTTCGGCCACGATGGCTTCCACGCCGGCCAGGCGCACGCCCTTGGCGGCCCAGTCGCGCGAGGAACCCTGGCCATAGTCGGCGCCGGCGATGATGATCAATGGCTGCTTGCGCTCCATGTACACCTCGATGGCTTCCCACATGCGCGAGATCGTGCCTTCCGGCTCGATGCGCGTGAGCGAACCGGCTTTGACCTTGCCATCCTCGATGACCATCTCGTTCTTCAGGGTCGGGTTGGCAAACGTGGCGCGCTGCGCCGTCAGATGGTCGCCCCGGTGCGTGGCGTAGGAATTGAAGTCTTCTTCCGGCAAACCCATCTTCGCCAGGTATTCGCCGGCCGCGCTATCGAGCATGATGGCGTTCGATGGCGACAAATGGTCGGTGGTGATGTTGTCGCCCAAAACGGCCAGCGGACGCATGCCTTTCAATGGACGCGCGCCAGCCAGCGCGCCTTCCCAGTACGGCGGACGGCGAATATACGTCGTCTGCGGACGCCAGTCGTACAGCGGGCTGACCTTGACGCCGTCGTCCGCCTGCGCGGCAAACATCGGAATGTACACCTTGCGGAACTGCTCCGGCTTGACGCTGGACGCGACGATGGCGTCGATTTCCTCGTCGGACGGCCAGATATCCTTCAGCAGGATAGCCTTGCCGTCCGCGTCATGGCCCAGCACATCCTTTTCGATATCGAAGCGGATGGTGCCGGCGATCGCGTAGGCCACCACCAGCGGCGGCGAGGCGAGGAAAGCCTGCTTCGCGTACGGGTGGATGCGGCCGTCGAAGTTGCGGTTGCCCGACAGGACAGCCGTGGCGTACAGGTCGCGCGACACCACTTCATCCTGGATCACGGGGTCGAGCGCGCCCGACATGCCGTTGCACGAAGTGCAGGCGAAAGCCACGACGCCAAAGCCCAGTGTTTCGAGCTCCGGCATCAGGCCCGCTTCCTGCAGATACAGTTCCACGGTTTTCGAGCCGGGCGCCAGCGACGATTTCACCCAAGGTTTACGGGTCAAACCGAGGCGGTTCGCATTGCGCGCGATCAGGCCGGCGGCGATCATGTTGCGCGGGTTGTTCGTGTTGGTGCAGCTGGTAATGGCCGCGATGATGACGGCGCCGTCCGGCATCTTGCCCGGCTCGTTTTCCACCACGCCGGAAATGCCGCGCGCGGCCAGTTCCGACGTCGGTACGCGGTTGTGCGGATTCGACGGCCCGGCGATATTGCGCACCACGGACGACAGGTCAAACGTCAATACGCGCTCGTACTGCGCGTCGACCAGGCTGTCGGCCCACAGGCCCGTCTCTTTGGCGTACAGCTCCACCAGTTTCACCAGTTCGTCGTCGCGGCCCGTCAGTTTCAAATACTTGATGGTTTGCGCGTCGATGTAGAACATGGCGGCCGTGGCGCCAAATTCCGGCGCCATGTTGGAAATCGTGGCGCGGTCGCCCAGGGTCAGGTGCGATGCGCCTTCGCCAAAAAATTCCAGGTAGGACGAGACGACCTTCTGCTTGCGCAGGAACTCCGTCAGCGCCAGCACGGTATCGGTGGCCGTGATGCCCGGCTGCGGTTTGCCCGTCAGCTTGACGCCGATGATGTCGGGCAAACGCATCCACGAGGCGCGGCCCAGCATCACGCTTTCCGCTTCCAGGCCGCCCACGCCGATGGCGATCACGCCCAGCGCGTCGACCATCGGCGTATGCGAATCCGTGCCGACCAGGGTGTCGGGATAGGCCACGCCGTTCTGCACCTGGATCACGGGCGACATGCGCTCGAGGTTAATCTGGTGCAGGATGCCGTTCCCCGGCGGGATCACGTCGACGTTTTTAAAGGCTTTCTTGGTCCAGTCGATGAAGTCGAAACGGTCTTCGTTGCGGCGGTCTTCGATGGCGCGGTTCTTGGCGAAGGCATCGGGGTCGAAGCCACCGCATTCGACGGCCAGAGAATGGTCGACCACCAGCTGCGTCGGCACCACCGGGTTGACCAGGGCCGGGTCGCCGCCCTGGGCCGCGATGGCGTCGCGCAAGCCGGCCAGGTCGACCAGGGCCGTCTGGCCCAGGATGTCATGGCAGACGACGCGCGCGGGGAACCACGGGAAATCGAGGTCGCGCCGGCGTTCGATGAACTGGCTCAGCGAAGCATTCAATGTCGCCGGGTCGCAGCGGCGCACCAGGTTTTCCGCCAGTACGCGCGAGGTGTAGGGCAAGGTGGCGTAGGCGCCTGGCTGGATCGCATCGACGGCGGCGCGCGTGTCGAAGTAGTCTAGCTGGGTGCCCGGCAAGGGCTTGCGGTGCAGGGTATTCATCGGGGTAGTCAATGCAGTACTCATTATTTGCGGTCCTTGATCGGCACGAATTCCAGGTCTTCCGGGCCCACATAGTTGGCGCTCGGGCGGATAATCTTGTTGTCGATGCGCTGCTCGATGATGTGGGCGGCCCAGCCCGAGGTGCGCGAGATGACGAACAGCGGCGTGAACATCGCCGTCGGCACGCCCATCATGTGGTACGACACGGCCGAGAACCAATCCAGGTTCGGGAACATGTTCTTGATTTCCCACATGACCGATTCCAGGCGCTCGGCGATGTCGAACATTTTCGTGGAGCCGGCTTCCTGCGACAGCGAACGGGCCACTTCCTTGATGACCACATTGCGCGGGTCGGAAATCGTGTAGACGGGGTGGCCGAAACCGATCACCACTTCCTTGTTGGCGACGCGCTCGCGGATATCGGCTTCCGCCTCGTCCGGGTTGTCGTAGCGTTTCTGGATGTCCAGCGCCACTTCATTCGCGCCGCCGTGTTTCGGACCGCGCAGCGCGCCGATGGCGCCCGTGATGGCCGAGTGGATGTCCGACCCCGTGCCGGCGATCACGCGGCTGGTGAAGGTCGAGGCATTGAATTCGTGTTCCGCGTACAGGATCAAGGACGTGTGCATGGCCTTTTCCCACGACGCCGACGGTTTTTCGCCGTGCAGCAGGTGCAGGAAGTGGCCGCCGATCGAGTCGTCGTCCGTTTCCACTTCAATGCGCTTGCCATTATGGCTGTAGTGGTACCAGTACAGCAGCATGGAGCCGAACGACGCCATCAGGCGGTCAGCGATGTCGCGCGCGCCCGGCGCGTTATGGTCGTCTTTTTCCGGCAAGGTGCAGCCCAGCACGGACACGCCCGTGCGCATCACGTCCATCGGGTGGGCGGCGGCCGGCAGCGCTTCCAGCGCCAGCTTCACGGCCGACGGCAAGCCGCGCAAGGATTTCAGTTTGGCCTTGTAGCCTTTCAATTCAGCGGACGTCGGCAGCTTGCCGTGCACCAGCAGGTAGGCGATTTCCTCAAACTCGCAGCTGTCGGCCACGTCCAGGATGTCATAGCCGCGGTAATGCAAATCGTTGCCGGTCTTGCCGACCGAGCACAGCGCCGTATTGCCGGCGGTGACGCCGGACAGGGCGACGGATTTTTTAGGCTTGAAAGTGGCGGCTTGCGGTGCGTTCATTGATTTCTCCAAAAATTGACTAGTCTCGGTTGCATCACTGCGGGGCCGGCATGCGGCCCCTGCTTCTTGCTTATTTCTGCTTATTTCTTTTGCGCGGCGAACAGCGCGTCGAGCTTTTGCTCGAAGTCGTGGTAATTGATCGATTCATACAGCTCCATGCGCGTCTGCATGGTGTCGACGACGTTCTTTTGCGTGCCGTCGCGGCGCAGCGCCTGGTACACGTTTTCCGCCGCCTTGTTCATGGCGCGGAAAGCGGACAATGGATACAGCGCCAGGCCCACGTGCGCGCTGCGCAATTCGTCCAAGGTGAACAGCGGCGTGGAACCGAATTCCGTGATGTTGGCCAGGATAGGCACGTTGACGGCCTTGGCGAAGGTGGCGTACATGTCCAGATCCGTGATGGCTTCCGGGAAGATCATGTCGGCGCCCGCTTCGACGCAGGCGACGGCGCGTTCCAAAGCCGATTCCAGGCCATCGACGGCCAGCGCATCGGTGCGCGCCATGATGACGAAGTTCGGGTCCGTGCGCGCATCGACGGCCGCCTTGATGCGGTCGACCATTTCTTCCTTGCTGACGATTTCCTTGCCAGGACGGTGGCCGCAGCGCTTGGCGCCCACCTGGTCTTCGATGTGCAGGCCGGCCGCGCCGAACTTGATCATCGATTTCACGGTGCGCGCCACGTTGAATGCGGACGAACCGAAACCCGTGTCGGCGTCGACCAGCAGCGGCAGGTCGCACACGTCGGTGATGCGGCGGATGTCGGTCAGCACATCGTCCAGGCTGGAAATGCCCAGGTCAGGCAAGCCCAGCGAGCCGGCCGCGACGCCGCCGCCGGACAGGTAGATGGCCTTGTAACCGGCGCGCTTGGCCAGCAAGGCGTGGTTGGCGTTGATGGCGCCGACGACTTGCAACGGGGATTCTTCCTGGACGGCCTTGCGGAATGCGGCACCTGCGGAGTATTGAGTCATGTGTTCACCTTATGGGTTTCGGATGGTCCCGAATGTTTCACGGAGTGGCTATGAGCATCAGTATTGCAAATGCCGTGCCAGGACCGCACACCGGCCCGAAAAATGCGCTACGACACAGTGAAAACCAGGGGAAATGGCCAAGCAGCAGCGCTGCACGCGCTGTCACGCAAGGGAACAGCGATGTCACGATTGAGGTCAACGATGTTTCAAATATGTTTCAATCATTCCATTTGAAACACTGAAACATGAAACAGGTGAGACTGCCACCGGGCGCGCGCATAAAAAAAAAGCCGGCGGGCGCCGGCTGAGAGTGATATTAGGAGCTAAAACTAGGCCAGCCTAACCAGCGGATTGGCGATGATGTTGTCGATCTGGCGCACGGCTTCCTCGCAGGCGGCGGCAATGGCGCCCTCCTCGTCGTCGCGCACGAATTGCATGGTCGAGCCTTCGAATACTTCCAGGCCTTCCACGGTGGCGCGTTCGATATCGCAACTGGCCGACCATTTGCCGTCGGTGGTGGGCACGGCCAGGGGAACGATTTCCCAGCCTTTATAGTGAATTTTAGAACTGCTATCCATGGGGTGCCTCCTTGGTGACTGACTCAATAGTGGAAATCGTAGCATGAAGCGCGACTGGCAGCGACGTGTTTCACGCGCCAGCCGTAGTCAGGCGCAGTTTCGGGCTAAACGATTTACGCTCGCTCAAGGGCGCAGCAGATTATCCACTTCCGTCCTGGCCACTTCCAGGCCAGCCGTGCAAGCCGTCTCGGGCGCCGCATAGCCGCCCAGGGTGCGGCTGCGCGTGATCGCCTGCGCCTCGGGTTCACCTTCGCGCTGCAAGCGGTAGGTAAAATCCCATAAATCGTCGTTATCCTTTTGCGGGGTCACGGAAATCGTAAAACCGCGGTACTGTTCGCTGCGTGCAGTGATATCGTTCATGAATTCCTCCTTGGAAGAATGAGGTTAGCATGCGGCAAGACACAGGGTGCGCACGGTAGTCACGTGCCTGGCTCCTCGCTTATCTGTTTTTCGCATGTTAAATGTCAGTTTTCAACATTTTTTGAACGAACTCTGACGATATAATGTTATTCCCTGCCCGCCCCCTGCCGCCGTGATGACTCCACAAATCCAAGCTTTCTTCGACCCCGCCACCGCCACCGTCACCTATGTTGTCTACGAAGCCGATGGCCGCGACTGCGCCATCATCGATTCCGTGCTCGACTACGACCCCAAGGCGGGCCGCACCTCGACCGCCTCGGCCGACAAGGTGATCGCCTTCGTGCGCGAGCACGGCTTGCAGTGCCGCTGGCTGCTGGAAACCCACGCGCATGCCGACCACTTGTCCGCCGCGCCCTACCTGCAGCAGCAGCTGGGCGGCGACGTGGCCATCGGCGCCGCCATCCAGACGGTTCAGCAGGCGTTCGCGGCCGTCTACCATCAGGACGGCGCCAAGGCTGACGGCTCGCAGTTCGACCAGCTGTTCGCGCCCGACCAGGTGTTTCATATTGGCAAGCTGGAAGTACGCGCCCTGCACGTGCCCGGCCACACGCCGGCCGACCTGGCGTACCAGATCGGCGACGCCGTCTTCGTCGGCGACACCCTGTTCATGCCGGACGTAGGCTCGGCCCGCTGCGATTTTCCCGGCGGCTCGGCCTCCCTCTTGTACCGCTCCGCGCAACGCCTGCTGTCGCTGCCGCCGCAAACACGGCTGTTCATGTGCCACGACTACCCGCCCAATGGCCGCGAGGCGCGCTGGGAAGTGACGGTGGCCGAACAACGGGCCAGCAACATCCACTTGCGCGACGGCATCACGGAAGAACAATTCGTGGCCATGCGCACCAGCCGCGACGCCACCCTCGACATGCCGACCTTGATCCTGCCCGCCATCCAGGTCAACATCAATGCGGGCAAGCTGCCCGAGCCGGAAGACAACGGCGTGCGCTACCTCAAAATACCGCTGAACGCGATCTGATTGGCCATGTAGTCCTTCCCGCTCACATGGCGTCAAACGCAATAACACAATGCAAATGATGCGTCTTCCGCCATACCAGATCCCTCAGTACCATGTGGTGACCCTATTCGAGGATCCACCACGCCATGCAAGCACCTTCAAAACCCGCTCCACCCGACCAGCAAGCCATCGAAGCCGGTAGCGCCACGCGCCCCGTGCGTGGCGCGCTTGCCAGCCTGTCCCTGGCGATGCTGCTGCCCGCGCTGGGTACCAGCATCGCCAACGTGGGCTTGCCCGACATGGCCAGGGCCCTGCAGGCACCGTTCCAGGATGTGCAATGGATTGTGCTGGCCTATCTGCTGGCCATCACCGCGCTGATCGTCAGCGTGGGCCGCCTTGGCGACATGGTCGGCCGGCGCCGCCTGCTGCTGGCCGGCATCGCGCTGTTTGCCGTCGCTTCCATCCTGTGCGCCCTGGCGCCCACCTTGTGGCTGCTGGTTGCCGCGCGCGCCCTGCAGGGCCTGGGCGCGTCCGTCATGATGGCGCTGACCATGGCCTTTGTCGGCAGCACCGTGCCCAAGGCCAGAACGGGCAGCGCCATGGGCCTGCTCGGCACCATGTCGGCCGTCGGCACCACGCTTGGCCCCGCGCTGGGCGGCCTGCTGATCGCGCACTTCGGCTGGCAAGCCATTTTCCTCGTCAACGTGCCGCTGGCCGGCGTGGCGCTGCTGCTGGCCTGGCGCTTCCTGCCAGCCGACCAGCGCGGCGCCAACGCCAAACGGCCCGTCTTCGACCACCGCGGCACCGTGCTGCTGGCCCTTACCTTGTGCGCCTATGCGCTGGCGATGACCGTGGGCCGCGGCCATTTCAGCGTGCGCAACGTGGCGCTGCTGCTGGCCGCCTGCGTCGGCGCCATCCTGTTCGTCCGCGTCGAACTGAAGGCGCCGGCGCCGCTGATACGCCTGGCCATGCTGCGCGCGCCCGTGCTCAGCGCCGGCCTGGCGACCAGCATGCTGGTCTCGACGGTGATGATGTCCACCCTGGTGGTCGGCCCCTTCTACCTGGCGCGCGGCCTGGGCCTGGGCACGGCCGTCACCGGCATGGTGCTGGCGGCCGGGCCGCTGGTGGCGGCGTTCTGCGGCGTGCCGTCCGGCTGGCTGGTGGACCGCTACGGCGCGCAGCGCATGGGCGGCGCGGGCCTGTGCGGCGCGGCCTTCGCCTGCCTGGCGCTGGCCCTGCTGCCCGCCAGCCTGGGCATTGCCGGCTACGTCGTCCCGATCATGCTGCTGACGGCCAGCTATGCGCTGTTCCAGGCAGCCAACAATACGGCCGTGATGGTCGATATCGCTGCCGAGCAGCGCGGCGTCATCTCCGGCATGCTCAATCTGTCGCGCAATCTGGGCCTCGTCACGGGCGCCTCCGTGATGGGTGCCGTCTTCGCTGCTGGCACCAGCGATATCGCCAGTGCTCCGCCAGCCGCCATGATCGGCGGCATGCACGCCACCTTTGCCGTCGCCAGCGCGCTGGTGCTCGCCGCGCTGGCCATTTTCGCGCTCGGCCGCGCCTTGGCCAAGCCACCCACGCCTTCTGGAGACCCCGCATGACGCGCCCCCGTCCGATCCCGTCCCTGCCCGTCCCGCTGTTACTGCTGCTGGCCCTGGCCTGCAACGCCACGTTATCCGGCTGCGGCCGTTCCCAGGCCGCGCCTGGCGGCCCGCCGCCCAAGGCCACCGTGTCCGTGGCGCTGCCCGAATCGTCGATGGTGCAGGCGACCCTCGACTACACGGGCCGCATCGAACCGGCGCAGCGCGTGGAAGTGCGCTCGCGCGTTTCCGGCTATTTGCAGCAGATCGTCTTTCGCGACGGCCAGCAGGTCAAGGCCGGCGATGCGCTGTTCGTCATCGACCCGCGCCCCTTCGCGGCGGCGCGCGACCGTGCCCGGGCCGGCCTGGCCCAGGCCAATGCACGCAGCAAGCTGGCCACGGCCCAGTTCGAGCGCAGCAGCCGGCTGCAGCAAACGGGCGCGGCCAGCACCGAGGAGCTGGAACGGGCGCGCGGCGAACTGGAAGACGCGCAGGCGGCCGTCATGCTGAGCCAGGCGGAATTGCGCAGCGCCGAACTGGAACTGTCTTTTACCACCATGCGCGCGCCCATCGCCGGCACCGTGTCGGACCGCCGCGTCGATGTCGGCAACTACGTGGCCGGCGGTGCGGCGCAAAGCGGCGTGCTGACCACCATCGTCGCGCACAGCCCCGTGCGCGCCATGGTCGACCTGTCGGAAGCGGATTTCCAGCGCCTGAGCCAGCAAAGCAGGCTGCCATCGAAGGTGCAGCTGGCGCTTGACGGCGGCGGCCCCGCGCAGGATGCCAGCGTGGACTTTGTCGACAACGAAATCAGCGCCCGTTCGGGCACCGTGCGCCTGCGCGCCAGCCTGGCCAACGCCAACCGCGCCATCATGCCGGGCAGCTTTGCGCGCGTGCGCATCCCCGTCGGCGCGGCGCAGCAGCGCCTGCTGGTGCCCGACGCCGCCATCCTCAGCGACCAGAATACAAAAATGGTGTTCGTCGTGGACGCGGCGGGCAAGGTGGCGCCGCGCAAACTGGAACTGGGCGGCCTGCGGGGCGACAAGCAGATCGTGCTGTCCGGCCTCGGACCGCACGATAAAGTCATCGTTTCCGGCGCGGCCAAGGTGCGCCCGGGCGACCAGGTGCTGGTGGCCGCTGCGCGCGCCAACGGCGCATAAGGAGAGAGCATGCGTTTTTCCCGATTTTTCATCCGCCGTCCCGTGTTTGCCATCGTGCTGTCCATCCTCATCACCCTGGTGGGCGCGGTGTCGGCCATGCGCCTGCCGATCTCGGAGTTTCCCGAGATCGTGCCGCCCACGGTGACCGTGAAGGCCAGCTATCCTGGCGCCTCGGCGCAGGAAATCGCCGACACCGTCGCCGCGCCGATCGAACAGGAAATCAACGGCGTCGACGGCATGCTCTACCTGTCCTCGCAATCGGTGGGCGACGGCAAGCTGACCATCAGCGTGGTGTTCAAGGCGGGCACCAACGTCGAACAGGCCCAGTCGCTGGTGCAAAACCGCGTGGCAGTGGCCGAAGCGCGCCTGCCCGATGCCGTGCGCCGGCTGGGGCTGGCCGTCAAGAAGGCATCGCCCGACCAGCTGATGGTGGTGCTGTTCGATTCGCCCAAAGGCACGCGCGACCAGCAGTACATTTCCAACTTCATCGGCACGGCCATCAAGGACAAGCTGGCCCGCGTCGAAGGCGTGGGCGACATCTACACGCGCGGCGCGCGCGACTTCTCGATGCGCATCTGGCTCGACCCGGCGCGCGTGGCCTCGCTGGGGTTGACGGCGCCGGAAGTGATCGCGGCGGTGCGGCAAGCCAATTCTCAGGTCGCCGCCGGCGTATTGAACCAGCCGCCCGGCGGCAGCGACGGCGCCTTCCAGGTGCAGGTGCAGGCGCAAAGCCGCCTGCGCGACGTGGCCGAATTCGAAGCCATCGTCGTGGCCGCCCATGCCGGCGGCGGCGTGGTGCGCCTGCGCGACGTGGCGCGCGTCGAGATGGGCGCGCAGGATTACACGGAAAGCGGCTTCGTCGACAAGCGCACGGCCATCGCGCTGAGCATCAGCCTGCTGCCCGGCTCGAACGCGCTGGCCACGGGCGACCGCGTGCTGGAGCTGCTGGCAAAAATGGAAGCCGACTTCCCGCAGGACGTCGCCTACCACAGCTATTACAACCCGACTGAATTCATCCGCTCCTCGATCGACAAGGTGCGCGACACCATCTTCGAGGCGGCCCTGCTGGTGTGCCTGGCCATGCTGCTGTTCCTCGGCTCGTGGCGCGCCGCCATCATTCCCATCCTGGCCATTCCCGTGTCCCTGGTCGGCACCTTCAGCGTGCTGGCGGCGATGGGCTATAGCCTCAATACCCTGTCATTGTTCGGCCTGGTGCTGGCCATCGGCATCGTCGTCGATGACGCCATCGTGGTGGTGGAAAACGTCGAGCGACACATGGAGGAAGGCATGAGTCCCGTCGCCGCGGCGCAGCGCAGCATGGACGAAGTGGGCTTTGCCCTGGTCGCCATCGCGCTGGTGCTGGTGGCGGTCTTCGTGCCGACGGCCTTCATCGACGGCATCTCCGGCATGTTCTACCGCCAGTTCGCCGTCACCATCGCCGCCTCCACCGTGATCTCGGCGCTGGTCTCGTTGACGCTGTCGCCGGCCCTGGCCGCGCTGCTGCTCAAGCCGCGGCACGATGCCAACAGCCTGGGCGCGCGCTGGATGCGCATTTTCAACCGCGGCTTTTCCCGCCTGACGGGCGGCTACGTGCGGCTGACGGGGCGCATCCTCTCGCGGCGCTGGCTGATGCTGCCCGTGTACCTGCTGCTGGCGGGCCTGACCCTGTGGCGCCTGGACGCGACGCCGCATGGTTTCGTGCCGCAGCTGGATCGCGGCTACGCCATCGTCTCGATCCAGCTGCCGGCAGGTTCGACCCTGGCGCGCACCAGCGAAGTGGTGCAGGACGCCACGGCCCGCCTGTTGAGCCACCCCGGCGTGGCCCACACGGCCGCCTTCGTCGGCACGGATGGCGCCACGTTTACGTCCGCGCCCAACACGGCCGTCATCTTCACCATGTTCAAGGACTTCGGCGCGCGCGCCAGCGATGGCCTGGACGGCCCGGCCATGCTGGGCGCCATGCGCGCCAGGCTGGCGCCCATCAGCGCGGCGCGCGTGATGGTGATACCGCCACCGTCCGTGCGCGGCATCGGCACGGGCGGCGGCTTCAAGCTGATGCTGCGCGACACGGGCGGCCAGGGACCGCAAGCCTTGCAGGCGGCCGCGCGCGCCATCGTCGAGGAAGCGGGCAAGCTGCCCTCGGTGACGGGCGCCTTCACGCCGTTCAACGCCATGAGTCCGCAGATCAAGGTTGAACTGGACCGCACCAAGGCCGAATACCTGGGCGTGCCGCTGCTGCGCCTCAACGAGACCCTGCAAAGCTACATGGCGCCCGTGTTCGTCAACGACATGAACCTGATGGGCCGGGTGTGGCGCGTCACCGCCTAGGCGGACGCGCCCTACCGGCGCAGCGTGGCCGACCTGGCAGCCCTGAAGACGCGCGCCGCCAACGGCGACATGGTCCCGCTGGGCAGCGTGGCCGCCTTCAGCGAAGGCACGGCGCCATTCCGCGTGCCGCGCTACAACCTGTATCCAGCGGCCGAAATCCAGGGCAGCACCAAGGCTGGCTACTCGACGGGGCAAACCATCGCCGCGATGGAAGAACTGCTCAAGGCGCGCCTGCCGGACGGCTTCGACTACGAGTGGACGGAACTGGCGCTGCAGGAAAAGCACGCGGGCGGCAGCACCGGCATGGTACTGGGCCTGGCCGTGCTGCTCGTATATTTGCTGCTGGCGGCCCTGTTTGAAAGCTGGCTGCTGCCCCTGTCCGTCGTGCTGATCGTGCCCAGCTGCGTGCTGGCCACGCTGGTCGGCGTGTCGTGGCGCGGCCTGGACAACAACGTGCTGACGCAGATCAGCATCGTGGTGCTGATCGGCCTGGCGGCCAAGAATGCCATCCTGATCGTCGAATTCGCGCGCCAGGCGATGGCGGCCGGCGCCGATGCGCGCGAGGCGGCCATCGCCGCCGCCCGCACGCGCCTGCGGCCCATCCTCATGACGTCGCTGGCCTTTTTGCTGGGCGCGATACCGCTGATGCTGTCTTCTGGCGCGGGCGCGGAAATGCGCCAGTCGATGGGCACGGCCGTCTTCGCCGGCATGCTGGGCGTGACCGTGTCCGGCCTGTTGTTTACACCGTTGTTTTTCACCTTGCTGAGCCGGCGCCGCGCGGCGCCCGCCGCACGCACGGTCGCGCTGGGAGAAGCCGCATGAGCCGCATGATTAACTTGAACACGCGCCGCGCCGCGCCGCTGCTGGTGGCCACGCTGCTGGCCCTGGCCGGCTGCAGCGTCGACACGCCCACGGCGACGCGGGCGCTCGATACTGCGCAGCTGCCGGTCCTGCCTTCGGCCGCCGGCGCACCGGAGCTGCAGGCCGGCGCGCCGCCGGCACGGTGGTGGCAAGCACTGGGCGACGCCAGGCTGGAGCAATTAGTGCAACGCGCCTGGCACGACAATGACGACGTGCGCATCGCCGCCGCGCGCCTGGCCAGCGCCAGCGAATTTGCGCAAGCGGCGCGCGGCGCCCGCCTGCCGGCGGCGGACCTCGATGTCCAGGCCGGGCGCGCGCGTCTGGCGGCGATCGGGAGCCGCGACGGCCAGCCGCACATCGCCTCGCCGGTGCAGTGGAACGCCGCCTTCAGCTGGGAACTCGACCTGTTCGGCCGCGTGCGCCACAGCATCGCCGCGGCCGAAGCCACGGCGGACGAACGCGCCGCCGTGCGCGACGACGTGCGGCGCCTGATCCTGGCGCAGGTGGTGGACGCCTACCTGACGCTGCGCGGCGCGCAGCAGATGCGCGCCAGCCTGGAAGAACAATTAGCCAACCAGTCCGGCACCTTGCGGCTGGTGCGCGAGCGCGAAAGCGCGGGCCGCGCCGCGCCGGCCGAACGCATGCGCGCCGAGGCGCAGATGCGCCTGGCCAGCGCCCGCCTGCCCAGCCTGAACTTTGATGAGCGCGCGGCGCGCAACCGCCTGGCGACCCTCACGGGGCAGCGGCTCGATGCGCCGGAACTGGCGGCGCTCGACCAGCCGATGCCGCTGGCGCTGCCGCAAACCCTGCTGACGGACGAACCGGCCCATTTGCTGCTGCGCCGGCCCGACGTGCGCGCGGCCGAACGCGCGCTGGCGGCGGCCAGTGCGCGCGAAGGCGCGGCCATCGCCGAGCGCTTCCCGCGCATCAGCCTGGGCGCGCTGTTCGGCGCCTCCGGCGTGGCCGGCGACTGGCATGGCGGCGACGCGGCGCGCTGGCATGCGGGCGCCGCCTTTACCCTGCCGCTGTTCGATGGCGGCACGCGCCGCGCCCGCGCCCGCGCGGCCGGCGCCGACGTGCTGGCCGCGCAGGCCGGCTTCGACAAGGCGCTGGCGCTGGCGCTGGAAGAAACCGACAGCGCCATCGCGCAATGGGTGCAGCTGCGCAGCCGCCATGCGGCACTGCGCGAGGCGCACCAGCTGGCGCAGGACAGCGCGCGCCTGGCCAGGGTGCGTTACCAGGAAGGCGCGGAAAGCCTGCTCGGCGTGCTCGAAGCGGAGCGCATCGCGCTGGCCACGCAGGAGCAGCTGGTGACGGCCCACCGCGACGTGGCCATCGCCACGGCCCATGGCTACACGGCGATGGCGGGCGGCTTCGACGGACCGGTGCAGCGCTAGAAGACAGGCGCCGGCGGCGTCAAACGGCGCCGATCTGGCCGGCGCAGGCGTCGACCACGCAGCCGCGCAGCCAGCGGTGGGCGGGGTCGGCATCCATGCGCGGATGCCACATCAGCGACACCGTCAGGTCCGGCATGCGCAGCGGCAGCGCAAAGCTGAACATGCCGGCGCGCAGATTGCCCGTATGCCGTTCCGGCACGGTGGCGATCAGGTCGGAGCCGGCGGCCAGCGCCAGCGCGGCCGTAAAGCCGCCGACGATACTGGCGATCGTGCGCTGCAGTCCCAGGGCGGCCAGCGCGTCGTCCATCGGCCCAGTATCCTGGTCGCGCCGCGCCACCAGCACATGCTGGCCGGCCGCATAGCGCTCGGCGCTGATTTCGCCTTGCGCCAGCGCATGGCCGCTGCGCACGACGCCCACGAAACGGTCGCCGAACAGCCTGCGCGTGCGCACTTCCGGGCTGGTGAGACTGCCGATCACGCCCGTTTCCAGGTCGACGCTGCCCTCGCGCAGCTGCACGCTTTCACGGTCGACCTTTTGCACGAAGCGCAGGCGCAGGCCAGGCGCTTGCGCGCCGATATGCGCGAGCAGCGCCGGGCCGAAATTTTCCACGAAACCGTCGCTCGCACGCAGCGTGAATGTCTGCTCCAGCTGGCGCGGATCGAGCTGCTGCGCCGGCCCCAGCACGCCCAGCACCTCGCCTAACAGGGACCCAACTCTTGCGCGCAGCTCCAGCGCGCGCGGCGTGGGCACCAGTTCACGGCCGGCACGCACCAGCAGCGGATCGCCGGTCGTCTCGCGAAGGCGCGCCAGGGCGCGGCTCATGGCCGATGGACTCAGGCGCAAGCGCCGCGCGGCCCGCGTGACGCTGCCTTCGGCCAGCAGCGCATCGAGGGTGATCAACAGGTTCAGATCGGGTAGCGACATAGGCGCTTACTCGCCCTGCTCCGGCGCGCGGCCGATCTCGCCGTCGATATTGGCCAGGAACCAGGCCAGCGACGACATCAGCGCCACGTTGCGCTTGAGGTTATCCGGGTCGACCTTGTCCAGCGTGTCGGCCGGCGTATGGTGATAGTGGAAGTAACTGTGGCTGTCGACCAGCGGTTCGAAACTGGGCACGCCGCCCGTTTCCAGGCGGTGCAAGTCGCCCGTGCCCAGCGCGTCGCGGCGCGTGAAGGCATGCGCGCCCATCGGCAGCAGGGCCGCGCGCAGGGGCGCGAAGAGTTTTTCCGACTTCGGCCCCACGCTGGCGAGGATGCCGAACGGGCGGCCGGCGCCGCTGTCCATCTCGATGGCCGCGTATTGTTTGCCGAGCGCCTGCTTGTGGGCCTCGAAATAGGCCTGGCCGCCCCGCCCGCCATTTTCCTCGTTCATCCAGGCGATCACGCGGATGGTGCGGCGTGGGCGGTAGTCGAGCTTTTTCAGGGTTTCCACCACGCCCATGGCCGCCACCACGCCGGCGCCGTCGTCGTGCGCGCCCGTCGCCAGGTCCCAGGAATCGAGGTGGCCCGACACCACCACCACTTCGTCGGCCTTGTCCGTGCCCGGCCAGTCGGCGATGACGTTATAGCTGTCCGCTTCCGGCAGGTTTTGCGGCGTCAGGGTCAGGTGCATTTTTATCGGACCGCGCGCGGCCAGGCGGCCCATCAGCAAGGCGTCTTCCACCGTGACGGCGGCGGCCGGGATGCGTTTATTCTCGTCCAGGCCCGTAGCGCCCGCGTGCGGAATGCGGAAATCGGCGCCGCCGACCGAGCGCACCAGCGCGGCGGCCGCGCCCAGGTCGGCCGCCGCCTTCGGTCCCAGGAAGCGCGAACGCGAACCCTGGCCATAGGTGACGCCGGCCAGGCCACGTTCGGCCATCTCCTGGTCGAACGGCGTGTCGATCAGCACGATGGCGCCCTTCACTTGCGCCGCGCGGGCCTTGAGTTCTTCCAGGCTTTTGACGATGATCACGGGCGCCGTCAGGCCGGCGGCCGGCGTGGCGCCGGAGCCGCCCAGGGCGGTGAGCACCACGCGCTGGCTGACGCCCTGCGGACGGCCCGCGTAATCGACGATTTCCGCCGTTTCCACGCCGCGCACCCAGTGCGGCACTTTCACGGGCTGCAAGGTGACGGTGGCGCCCAGCTGGCGCATGGTCTCGGCCACCTGCTGCACGGCGGCGGCGGCGGCGGCGGAACCGGACAGGCGCGGGCCGATCAGATCCGTCATGTCGGCCAGGCGGGCGTAGGCCCAGTCGCTTTGCAGCGCCGTGTCGCGCACCTGCGCCAGCGCTTGCGGCGTATTGCCCGGCGCGGCCGCAAAGGCGCCGGCGCTGACGATGCAGCCCAGGGCAAGGGATAAAGCGGAACGGCGCAGTGGCGCGCCAGTCAGGATGCTGTGCATGTATTCAAATCCAGTCAACGAGGTCGAAGCGGGTACGCCGTGGCCATGGGCAAGGCGCGACTTTTTCTACGATAGCGTATTTATTCTGTCATTGCAGCAACTTTTACGGGATCGATTGCCTGTCCCCCCGGAGTCGATTACCATCGAGATCGTGATCGCTACCGGAAACCGCCATGCTCAAGGGAACACTCTGTACCGTCCGGCATTTGCAGGCCGCCGACCTGAATACCTATATCGCCCTCGTCAACGACCTGCCGTCGCGCGGCGAGTTTTTCTCGATGCAGTTCAAGTCGCCCGAGGCCATGCGGCGCGACTTCCTGCAAACGGGATTTGTGACGGAGGACAGCGAACTGTTCCTCATCGAAGACCAATCACAGCACATCATCGGCACGATCACGCACTTCAAGAGCCGCACGCCAGCCTCGCGCGAGATCGGCTACCGCCTGTTCGACCGGCAGCGGGATGGACGCGGCTACATCAGCGAAGCGACGCGCCTGGTGGTCGACTACCTGTTCAACGCCTATCCGTATCACCGTCTGGAGCTGCTGATGGACCCGCTGAACATCGGTTCCGAGCGCATCGCGCAAAAGAACGGCTTTACCCAGGAAGGCTTGCTGCGCCAGGCCTTCTTTATCAATGGCGTGATGCGCGATGTCAAAATGTACAGCCTGCTGCGTCCCGAATGGCAGGCGCGCCAGCGCTGACTTGTTACGGCCGGGGCGCGATTGTAATAAGTTGTATTAGACGTGGAACAAGCGTGCGGCAGCGGATATAGTTCACTTCATGCAGATCATTGTGATCTCGCCGGAATGGAAGGAAATGCCATGTTGAACAAGAAACTCCTGGGTGCGGTAATGGTAGCGGCAGTGGCTGTGTCTTCGGCCGCAGTCGCCGGTGACCGCGACTTCAATACCGTTGCAGGCGCCGTTGTCGGGGCGGCCATTGGCAACAGCACCGGCGGGCGCAATGGCGCGATCGTCGGTGGCGTGCTGGGCGCAGCCGTCGGCAACAGCATCAGCACGAATGACCGCTATTACGACCGTGGCGGCTATCGCGGCGGCTACCGCGAAACCTATTACGCGCCGGCGCCGCAGCCCGTGTACTACGCCCCTGCCCCGCAGCCAGTGTATTACGCGCCGCCACCGCGCTACTACGGCCCGCCGGCAGTCGTCTACGTGCAACCGGGCCGCGGCTATTACCGCGACCATGGCCGCCGCGACTATTACGACCGTGGCCACGGTCACGGCCACGGCTGGGGCCATCGCCGTTAAGCACCGCCCTGCACCCGCACCATGCAAAACCTGCGCCAGCCTGCTGCCGCAGGTTTTTTTATGAATATGCAAGGTATCACCCCCGCACAATATCGGCTAAGCTGTGTCCTATGATCAACATTGCTGGCCGCCTGGACCGCACCAACCGATGCATTTAATTAAAGACGAGCTCGACTTCGGCCCCTGGCTCGACGCCGCCGCCGGCAGCAGCGTGGGTGCCGGTCCCCTGCCGCGCCGCGAAAACCAGGACAACTTCCTGCTGATCGATGCCAGCGGCCACGCCGTCTGCCTGTCGCGGCAGGCGCCGTTCCACTGCCAGGTGCCGGGCTGGCCGCGCGGCCATGTGCGCGCCGCCGTGCTCGACGGCATGGGCGGCCACGGCCTTGGGCGCGAAGCGGCGGAAGCGGCCGTGCAAGGCTTGCTGGCCATGCCCGCCTGTCTCGACATGGCCAGCCTGGCAGCCAGGCTCGACGGATTGCACACGCGCTTGCAGGACACCTTCGCCAGGACCGCGCCAGCCCAGGCGCGTCCGCCCGGCACCACCCTGACCTTGCTGGAAGTGCCGCCCGGCGAGGCGCCGCTGCTGTATCACGTGGGCGATTCGCGCCTGTATGAAATTGCCGACGGGGTGGCCAGTATCCTCACCGTCGACCACGTGCCGGCCACCGTGTACGCCATGCGAGGGGCGCTCGACGAGCCGCGCTGGCGTGCCGCCGTGCATGGCGAGCACCATCCGCAGATCTCGCAGGCATTTATTTTGGGCAACGCCATCAGCGACAGCTTGCAGCTCGACAAGCCCCTGCGCGGCCTCGACGCGGCCACCCTGCCGCCCTTCCTCGCGCACCTGGGCGACCGCCGCGTGCTGCGCGTGCGCCCCGGCGCCCACTATCTGCTGGCCAGCGACGGTTTTTGGGCCTGCGAGGAGCCGCTGGCCCTGACGGCCCGCTGGCCCGCCTTGTGTGCCGGCAAGACTGCGGCACAGGCCGTCAGCACCCTGTTCGATGATTTTCTCTCCGATCCGCCAACAGGTTTACATAGCGACAACATTACCATGGTGGCGCTGCGCTTCGAGGCGGCGTTCACCGTCCCAGGCGGCTAGCGGCCAGGTAGCCGGCCGTTGCCGACACGGCCGACAAGACGCTGCCCCAGACCATGTCGATCGCCGTCAAGGCCAGCGGCCAGTCGCGCAAGGTCGCATAGTTGCTCAAATCATAGGTGCCGTAGGCAAGCAGCCCGAGCAGCGCGCCCAGCGCCGCCGCCGTGCGCCCGCGGCGCGCACGCAAGCCAGGCAAAATGGCAAAGACCAGCAGCCCCGCCGCGTACAGCAGGTAAAACAGCACGGCCGGCGCCCAGCGGGGAGACTCCGCCAGCAGCGGCCCCAGCGCCGCGGCGTACACGGGCTTCATCAGCACCGCCAGCCACAGGGCGTCGATGGCCAGGAACACGCACAAGGTGGCGCCATACGCAATGGCAAGCTGGAGCGGACGTTGGACGGGCATGGTCATCTTTCGGCATCAAGCGGTGTTGAGGGCAACGGTTGCGCCAGCATAATGCAAAACGCCGCCACGCTCACGGCGGCCTGGTTAAATTGAACCATGCCCATGGCGCGCGGTCTGAAGGATAGACCTCTCCAACGTCAGGAGCACGCCATGAGCAATACCATCCCATCACCGCAGGGCGGCGCGCCCGACTACGCCGCCATCAAGCAGCGCCAGCAGGCAGGCTGGGCCAGCGGCGACTTCGCCGTCATCGGCGTGACCCTGCAGCCGGTCGGGGAATCGCTGGCCGAGGCCGCCGACATCCGCGCAGGGGAAGACGTCATCGACATCGCCGCCGGCAATGGCAACGCCACCCTGGCGGCGGCGCGCCGCTTTGCCCGTGTCGTCTCCACCGATTACGTGCCGGCGCTGCTGAACAAGGGCCGCGCGCGCGCCGAGGCGGAAGGGCTGGCCGTGACCTTCCGCGTGGCCGACGCCGAAGCCCTGCCCTTCACGGATGCCAGTTTCGACGCGGCCCTGTCGACCTTTGGCGTCATGTTCGCACCCGACCACCGGCGCGCGGCCAGCGAAATGCTGCGCGTGCTGCGGCCCGGCGGGCGCATCGGCATGGCCAACTGGACGCCGGACGGCTTTGTCGGGCAACTCTTCAAGACCATAGGCAAATATGTGCCGCCCCCGGCAGGCATGGCGTCGCCGGCCCGCTGGGGCGAGGAAGCGTATGTGCGCGACCTGTTCGGCCGTGGAGCCGAGCAGGTGCACGGCCAAGGCAAGGTTTTCAATTTCCGCTACGCTTCCGCCCAACACTGGCTGCAAGTGTTCCGCGATTTTTACGGCCCCGTCCACAAGGCCTTTGCCGCGCTGGACACGGCTGGCGCCGGGGCGCTGGAACAGGAACTGCTCTCCATGCTGGAGCGCCTGAATACGGCTGGCGCCCACTCGCTGGTGGTGCCGGGCGAGTATCTGGAAGTCATCGTCAGCAAACGGCGCGAATGAGTATCATGGCAAAATAACATATCCAGAAAGACATAAAATGTGTTTTTGAGCAATAGTTTCCATGGCATACATGGCAAGGTGTGACCAAGGACATGAATTTGGGCAAAAAGAGCGCATTCCCGCGCCACGAATGTTGCCAAGCGGGCGCAAAAGCGCGTAAGCTCTCATGTATAACAGAGGGCAGAATGTCCCCGCTCGATTCGAGTCAGAATGTCATGAAAAAATGCAGCAACCCGGAGCACCCGCACTGTACGTTCTGGGTCTTGCCTGGGGAAACAGTCTGCGCGGGCAACCACCCGCAAGCGACGACTGCCCCCAGTAGCTACGACCTGTTGACCGCACAGCGCAGCGCCCGTTCCGAGCCATCGGCAACGGCGCTTCCGCACGTCCCTGCGCATGATATTCGTGATGCTGTTATTCGCGGCGCGGCCATTCAAACGGCAAGCCGCCGCGTGCCGGCGGCCGCCCCGGCGTTTACGCCAGCGCCCGTTGCTCCACCGACGGTGCCATCAGCTTACCAGCCCGCGCAAGCCCACCTGCACATCAGCGGCTTCGATCCCCGTGCGGCGGGCGGACGGCAAACCCTGAAAATGGAATTGCGCGGCATGAGCGCCGCCTGCGCGCCGCAGCTGACCTTGCGCCTGCGTTCGGATCTGATCCCGCGCGGCCACGTGCAGCATGATTTCGTGCGCACCACGCGCGGCGACTGGCGTCCCGTGTTTGTCGAGTTTTCCTCGCGCAACAAGGAACACGGGCAATACCAGATCGAAGTGGAAGTACACAGCCACATCGATGGCGCCGTGGCGCAGAAATGGGTATGCACGTTTGTCATCCTCGTGCCGCGCCGCGACGCCACCTTGACGGAAATCCACCAGATCTTCCTCAGCACGCACAAGAACGTGCGCGTGATGGCAGACGACGCGTCGATTGCCCGTGTGACGGGCGGCGACGGCTGCAACCTCGACGTCACGGCGCGCAATGCCGGCATCGCCCACGTGGATTTATCTGCGCCGCAAGGCAAGATCGACATGGGGTTTACCACGATTGCCTGGGACGAGGAGTTGATCGAAGTCGACCTGCCCGCCGCCAGCCACTGCCATCCGCACCCGAGCCAGGCCGCCTGCCTCGTCAATGCGGCGCCGGAAGCGGGAGAGCAGCGCCAGATCCGCCTGTTCGCGCTGGAAGAATGCATGCTGGGGCGTTTTGAGCTGGTCGACCCGGAAGCCGATGTGCTGCTCAGTCATTTCAGCCCCGACGGCCAGGACAATAATGGCTTGACGCGCCGCCTGTCGGGCCGCCACGCCATCATCCGGCGCGGCCAGCAAGGCTTTGAAATCGAGGATGTGTCGCGCTACGGCCTGCTGCTCGACGGCGTGTGGCCCGGCAAACACAAGCCCGTCGCCCTGCGCCTGGGCATGCGCATTGAATTGTCTGCCAGCATCAAGGGCATCGTCGTGCTCAGCGTCACGGCCCTGCTCGCGCATGGCGTGATCTTGCACCGCATCGACCACGGCGCCCGCGCCGAGTGTTTTTACCTCTTGTTGCCCGACACCCAGCCTGCGCCGGCAAGCCACCTTGCCACGCCACAGGCCAGCTGCCTGCCCGTGCTCTTCCACCGCAACGGCGGTTTCTGGCACATCGATACGGCCAGCGGCAAGGAAACGGCGCTGGCTCCCGCCACCGCGCTCGACAAGCTCAGCGGCTTTGCGCGCCATAACCGCTTCGCCAGCGAACCGTATCCGGAATGCTGGATCATCCGCACCGAAGGCGCGGTGCTGTGCGATAGCGCCATGCAAACGGCCTGATACAACGCCTCCCGCCACCTGACCGCTAGCGTCTGAAAAATGGTCAGAGCAAGGCGCGCTGCCGAAGACAGTATGAATGTACGGCAAGGCAGTGCAACGCAGCTATGGCCTTTTTTCGGACGCTAGCGCGGCACCAGTACGAGAAAAATCAGCGACAGCCCGATAATAAATACCGCTTCCAGTGAAAACACGAGGGCGGGAATCTGCAATTCGCGCGGGATTTTCATGGCGACACCTCTTCAAAACACAGGACTGCTTTCAGCATAGCGCGCCCTGCGCCGATTACATTATCAGCCGCACAACACAATTAACAGCCCGGCATGCGTTGCCGAGTCCGCTGGCCAAGCTCTCCCGACACACAATTTAACAAATTATCGGCAGATATTCTGCAAATAGCACCCCTCCACGCCCTTGAATACTGTATATTCATCCAGTTAATATCCCCTGCATTTCACACAACGCCACGCATGGCGTTTTACATTTTCTATGGCTTCCAACAAAGCGCATCATGCGACCGGTTGGGCTGCCGGCGTGATCGCCGCGGCCTTGGTCGCGCACGCTGGCGCCGGTGGCCCCTACCAAGTGCTGAGCATGCTCGCCTTTGTCATGGGCGCGCTGGGCGGCACGGCGCCGGACTGGCTGGAAGTGGCCTGGTGGGCGCGCACGCACCGGCTGTGGATCACGCACCGCACGTGGACGCACTGGGGCCTGGCCTGGATCGCACTGCTCGTCTACACCTACCTGCAATTGCCGCACCACCTGTGGGCGCCGCCCCTGTTCGGCTTTGCCGCCGGCGGCATCATGCATTTGCTGGCGGACTGGCCCAATCCGCTGGGCGTGCCGTGGATTTTCCGCCGCCACTCGCTGCGCTGGTGGAAGAGCGGCCGCCACGACATCATCGTCATCATTGCCGCCTGGCTGGCCGCCACCATCGTGGCCGACCACGTGTTTTTCGACGGCATCCACTGGCAGCGCACCGTCCTGGCGTTCGATAGCCTGCTGCACTGGTCCGCCGCTGCCCTGCAGCAAGCCTGGGCAAATCTGCAACAATGGCAGCTGCGCTGGCGCCTGGGCGGCGACGCCAATTGACGCCGGCCGTGTGGCAATGTGATAATGAGTATCATTCTCAAACAGCCCAGCCAGCCGGCACCCCGCGTTCCGTCAGCCCAGCTCTTCCCTTGCCTGGAGAACGCAGTGAGCACCGTCAGTCCCGTCCATGCTGTCCACCTGAAAACCCTGTACAGCGAGCACCACGGCTGGCTGTATGGCTGGCTGCGCGGCAAGCTGGGCAACCGCGCCGAGGCGGCCGACCTGGCGCAGGATACGTTCTTGCGCCTGCTGGGCAAGCGCGATCTGACACCGCTGGCGCCACTGCGCGAGCCGCGCGGCTACCTGGCGACGATTGCGCGCGGCCTGCTGATCGACCGCTACCGGCACCAGGCGCTGGAGCAAGCCTACCTGGAAGCGCTGGCGCAGCAAGCCGAGCCGACGACGATCAGCGCCGAAACGCATGCCATCATCATCGAAACCCTGCTCGCCATCGACCGCCTGCTCGACGGCCTGGGCGCACGCACGCGGGCCATCTTCCTGCTGGCGCAGATCGAGGAGCTCAGTTATGTCGACATCAGCCGGCGCCTCGGCGTCTCCCTGCCCACCGTGAAAAAGCACCTGGTGCGCGCCTACACGGAATGCCTGATGCTGGCGGCCGCCTGATGTTCGGCCCATCCCCTTCCATTCCCATCGCGCGCAAGGTGCTGGCCGCCGCCGCCCACTGGCATGTGGAACGCCAGTGCGGCAGCGCCGACCCGGCTGCCCTGCAGGCATGGCGCGACGCCAGCGCCGAGCATGAACGGGCTTGGGAACTGCTGCAGCGCATGGACGGCCAGCTGGGCGCGATACCGGCAGCGCTGGCGATTCCCGCGCTGCAGGCGGCGCAGCAGCGCCGGCGCGCGGCCGCCAAAATACTCGCGCTGCTGGTGGCGGCCGGCGGCGGTATCGCGCTGGGCCAGGCGGGCCTGCAATCGGGCCCATGGCAAGCCCTGACGGCGTCCTTGCGCACGGCGCCGGGCCAGCGCCGCCACGTCACCCTGGCCGATGGCGGGCGCCTGGAAGTGAATACGGATAGCGCCCTGGATGTCGCTTACAGTGCCACGCACCGCCGCATCCGCCTGCATCACGGCGAAATCATCATCACGACGGCGCCCGACCCACGCCCCTTCCTCGTCGACACGCCGCACGGCGTGATCCGCGCGCTCGGCACGCGCTTCGGCGTGCGCTGCGATGGCGATGGCGATGGCGATGGCAGCACGGTCAGTGTCTACGAACATGCCGTGGAAGTGCGTTGCGCGGCGCGCCCGGACGCCTTGCGCCGCCTGGAAGCGGGACAGCAGCTGCGTTTCAGCGCAACCGGCGCGGATGACGTGCAGATCATGCCTGCGCACCAGGACAGCTGGCTGCGCGGCATGCTGGTGGCGGCCGACTGGCCCCTGCAACAACTGGTGCGGGAACTGGCGCGCTACCGGCGCGGGCGTCTCGTCTGCGACACCAAAGTGGCGGGGCGCCCCGTCACGGGCACTTACCGCCTCGACGATATCGACGCCGTGCTGGAAAGCCTGTGCGCCTCGCACGGGTTGCAAGTGACGTACTTCACGCGCTACTGGGCCACGGTGGCGGCCCGCGCCACATAATTATTTTCAGTTTTTTTGCGCCAGGGGTTGGTGTTTCGCTGCGCTGCTTCGGCTTCATAGATAAGTAGCCGATTCATCCTCCATTGACCATACCCTGAACAGAAAGACCGAGCATGCAGCTGACCACCCCCGTCCTCCATCCCGCCGCGCGCGCCATCCGCCTGGCCGTCCTCGCCATGGCGTGCGCCGCCCCCGCCGCCTTTGTCGCCGCCCCCGCCCTGGCGCAAGGCCAGGCTGCCGCGGCGGCACCGCAAGCCTACGCCATTGCGGCCGGTCCGCTGGCCACGGCCCTGAACGACTTTGCCGTCGCCGCCGGCGTCGGCCTGTCGACCGATCCCGCGCAGACACGCGGCCTGCGCTCGCCGGGCGTGCGCGGCAGCTTCAATGTCGGCCAGGGTTTTGTCCAGGTGCTGGCCGGCAGCGGACTGGAGGCCGTGCAGCTGCCGAACGGCGCCTACGTGCTGCGCCAGGCGGCGCCAGCGTCCGCAGCGGCGGCCGGCACGGAAAAGACCATGGCGCCCGTGACCGTCAGCGCCAGCATGGAGCGCGACCCCGTCAGTGAACACAGCAACTCGTACGCGGCGCGCGCCGTCACCGTCGGCAAGGGCGTGCAAACCCTGCGCGAAATTCCGTTATCCGTCAGCGTCGTCACGCGCCAGAAGATGGACGACCAGAACCTCAACACCATCGACGCCGTACTGGCCAACACCACCGGCATCACCATGTACGACAGCCCCATGGGCGGGCGTTATGTGTATTCGCGCGGCTTCATGGTCGACACTTACCAGTTCGATGGCGTCAACCGCGCCATGTTCTACCCGCAGGCGAACAGTTTTACCAGCAATACGGCCATGCTCGATCGCGTCGAAATCGTACGCGGCGCCACGGGCCTGTTGCAGGGCACCGGTTCGCCGGGCGCCGCCATCAACATGGTGCGCAAGCGCCCGCTGGCGGAAAAGCAGGTGCAGCTGGCACTCAGCGCGGGCCGCTGGAACGACGTGCGCGGCGAAGTCGACGTCACCGGCCCCTTGAACGAGTCGGGCAGCATCCGCGGCCGTGTCGTGGCCGCGCACGACCAGCGCGATTATTTTTATGACGTGGCCGACAGCCGCACCGACGTGCTGTACGGCGTGCTGGAATTCGACCTGGCGCCGGGCAGCAAACTGACAACGGGCGCCAGCTACGAAAAACTGAAGTCGACGCCGTTTTTCTCCGGCATGCCCCGCTACCTCGATGGCAGCGACCCGAAACTGCCCCGGTCGACCTACCTGGGCGCGGACTGGAACCGCTGGGACAGCCGCCAGACGGCCGCCTTCGCCGAATTCGAACACCGCTTCGATGCCGACTGGTCGCTCAAGGCCAGCGCCAACTACACGCGCGAACAGCATGACGTGAAATACATGTTCAACCTGGGCGCGCTCAATCCCGCCACCATGGCCGGCATGATGATGTACGCGGGCGTGTTCGACTACGGCACCACCAACAAGGGACTCGACCTGTCGCTCGATGGCAAATTCAACGCCTTCGGCCGCCGCCACGGCTTCAGCGCCGGCGTCAGCACGAACCGGCTGGAAAGCGACAGCGATTACAGCCTGGCCATGATGAAGCTGCCCAATAGCGCGCTGCAACCGAATCACGGCGTGGCGGAACCGAGCGATGCCTGGATACGCGAGAAACAATATGGCGGCGGCCACAGCCTGACCACCATGACACAGACGGGTGCCTATGGCGTGGCCCGATTCAGCGTCAGCGACCCGCTCACCGTGGTGGCGGGCGCGCGCGTATCGAATTTCAAATCAACCAGCGTGTACCGCGACACGGGCGAGGTATATCTCGATCCGTCCCGCGAAAACGGCGTCGTCACGCCGTATGGCGGCGTCATTTACGCGTTCGACAAGCGCTGGTCCGGCTACGCCAGCGTCTCCGACATCTTCCAGCCGCAAAACCAGCGCACGGCCGAAGGCGCCCTGCTTGAGCCGCTGAAAGGGCGCAACCTGGAGGTGGGCGTGAAAGGTGAACTGTTCGATGGCAAGGTCAATACCTCGCTGGCGCTGTTCCGCATCGAACAGCGCAACCGCGCCGAGGCCGATCTGGTCAATATCTGCACCAGCGGCACGGAGTGCTATTTCTCGACCGGCAAGGTGCGCAGCGAAGGCGTCGATGCGGAAATCAGCGGCGAAGTGACGCCGGGCTGGCAGCTGTTCGCCGGCTACACCCTGAACAACTTCAAATACCTGGAGCAGACGTCGGACGCAGGCGTGATGTTCGCCAGTACCTACTCGCCGCGCCACATGCTGCGCGCGTGGAGCGACTACCGCCTGCCCGGCGCCTTGCAGAAGTGGAGCGTGGGCGGCGGCGTGAACTTCCAGACGGAGAGCTCGCGCACGACGCGCGACGTGAAGGTGGCGCAGGGCGCGTATGCCTTGTGGAGCGCGCGCGCCGCCTACCAGATCGACCGCAACTGGACGGCGTCGCTGTCCGTGACGAACTTGCTCGACAAGCGCTACTACCAGACGGTGAGCGCGCCGGCGTGGGGCAATTTCTATGGCGAGCCGCGCAAGGCGCAACTGACCTTGCGCGCGCGGTTCTAATCCAGCTTATGCCGGAGGACGCAATGGCGCCTTCGGCAGCGGAATGAATTCCGTCTCGCCCGGCACGTGCCCCATGCGCTGGGCGGTCCAGTCGTCGGCCGCCTGCGACAATCGCTCCTTGCTCGACGAGACGAAATTCCAGAACAGGAAGCGGTGGCCGTCCAGCGGCTCCCCGCCGATCACGACGAACTGCACCGGGCCGCCGCCTGTCGTCACCACGGGCGCGGCACCAGCTTCCAGCAAGGCCATGGTGTGCGGCACCAGCGCCACGCCATCGACCAGCACATCCCCGCTGATCGGATAAATCGCCGCTTCCGGCGGCAAACCTTCCAGGCGCAACTCGCGCCCCGCCTGCAGCGCCACGTCCAGGTACACCGTCTGCATGTAGGTGCGCACGGGCGAGGTCTGGCCAAAGGCCGTGCCGATCAACACCTTCACGACGGCGCCATCGAGCGGCACCACGGGAATGTCGGCCTGCGGCGTATGCGTGAAACTCGGTTCATCCTCTTCGTGCGCCTTCGGCAGCGCGGCCCACAGCTGCAAGCCGTGCGTGCGGTGCGGCTTGCCGGCCAGGTCCTGCGGCGTGCGTTCCGAATGCACGATGCCGCGCCCGGCCGTCATCCAGTTGATGGCGCCCGGTTCGATGCGCTGGTACGAGCCGATGCTGTCGCGGTGGTCGATCGCGCCCTCGAACAGGTAGGTGACGGTAGCCAGGCCGATATGCGGATGCGGGCGCACGTCGTGGTTGGCGTCGGGCGCCACGTCGATGGGGCCGAAATGGTCAAAGAAAATGAAAGGGCCGACGGCCTGTTTGACGGCGGAAGGCAGCAAACGCCGCACGACGAAGCCGCCGCCCAGGTCCTTTTCGTGGCTTTTCAGGATGGCCGCGCTCATGCCAGCACCGTCGTGATTTCCGTGGTGACGGCCGTCATCAGCTTGTGGATCGGGCATTTGCCGGCGGCTGACAGCAATTCCTGGCGCTGCGCCTCCGTCAGCTCGCCCGTCAGGTGCAGGGTGGTGGCCAGGCGGTACACGCCCTTGCGCTCTTCGCTGGCGTCGCGCTCGGTCGACACTTCCACGTGCTCCAGGGGGATGCCCTTGTGTTTGGCGTACCAGACGACGGTGAGCGCCTTGCAGGCCGACAGGGCCGCGTCGTACAGGTCGTGCGGCGACGGGCCGGCGTCGCCGCCGCCTTCGGCCACCGAGGCGTCGGCGGAAATGATGTGATCGCGCACGTGCACGATGTGGCGCATGGCTTGCGACTGGTCGCGGATGGCTTTGATGGTCATGGCGTTCCTGGGTGCGTTTGGAAAGCCACAATTTACACCGTTTGCCCGCTTTGCGCAGCCTGCCGCCCCACTACCTGATCATTCGATACGGAACAGGGCAGCGGTGGGCAGGCGAAGACGATGGACACTCCGGCACGGTCAAGGTGCATGCAGTATCCCTCAAGATGACCAATATGATAATGAGTCAGTCGAGCGTGCGCGCCACCCTGAAGCCGACGATGTCGTTCGACAGCACGGTGGAAAAGCCATTGCGCAGGGCCGAGCGCAAATAGCGCGGGTGGTACAGCCACGAGCCGCCGCGCAGGATGCGCCGGCTGCTGTCGGCGCCCTCTTCCCACGCGCTGCCGTCGACGGGCGCGCCGTCGTAATTGTCGTGCACCACGTCCTGCACCCATTCCCACACATTGCCGTGCATGTCGAACAGGCCCCAGGAATTCGGCGCGAACGTGCCCAGCGGCGTGGTGCCGCCCCGGTACACGCCGCGCGGGCCGCCGTTGTACACGTACAGGCCGTCGTAGTTGGCTTGCTCGGTGCTGATCGTGTCGCCCACGTTGAAGGCCGTGCGCGTGCCGGCGCGGCATGCGTACTCCCATTCCGCTTCGCTGGGCAGGCGGTACCGCCGGCCCGTGCGTTCGCTCATCCACGCCAGGTACAGCTGCGCGTCATTCCAGCTCACGCCGACCACCGGGTGCAGGTCGGTTTGCACGAAACCGGGATTGTCCCAGTCCGTTTCCGATCCGCCCGCCCAGCCGGTCGCCTTGACGAAGGCGCGCCATTCGCCCACGCTGACGGGGTGGCGCGCCAGCGCGAACGGGCGCTCGATGCCAACCCAGTGCTGCGGCATCTCGCGTTCTAGCCAGGACTGCTGCGAGCCGGCCTGGATGGCGGCCTTGTGTTCCGTCTCGTGCGCGCCCATCTGGAAGCGGCCGCTGGGAATGAGCACCAGTTCCGGGCCCTGTCCCGCGCCATCGAGAAAGTCATCGCGCAAGATGCCTTCGGCATTGGCCACCGGTTCCGCGTGTTCCGTTTCCTGCGCTGGCGCGGATGCCGGCGCAGGGACGGCTGCGGTCGCGGCGCGGCTGGCCTCTTCGCGGCGCGCGCGTTCCTGTTCCGCGCGGTAGGCCGCCTCCGCCTTGGCGACGATGGCCTTGCGCTGCAATTCCTGGTGTTCCTGCAAGGCCGTGGCGGCATCGGCTTCGCGGCGCGCGCGCAACTGGCCGCGCAGCGCTTCCTTGCGCAGCTTGCGCGCCTCTTCCGCTTCGAAATGGCGCTGCGCCTCCTGCTCGCGGCGCAGTTTGTCCTGGCGCTGCTTTTCCAGCGCGGCCGCCTGGATTTCCGCCTTGCGGCGCTGGTCCAGTTCTTCCTGGCGTATGCGGGCCCGCTTGAGTTCTTCCTCGCGGGCCTGTTCGGCGGCCAGCGCCGCCTGCCGTTGTTGCTGCGCCAGGCGCGCCTGCTGCTGGCGCGCCTGTTCCGCCAGTTCTTCGGGCGACGGCCCAGCGGCGCGCTCCAGGCTTTCCAGCAAGGCTTGCACGGATTGGGGCCGCAGTTCCGGCGTCAGCGAAAAACCGTTCTGCAAGACTTGCCACTGCTGCGCGTTGAGCGCTTGCGGCGCGGACGGCAAATGGCTGGCGCTGCGCGTGTCGTCGAACGGCATGCGCCCTTCGAGCATCTGATAGATCATCACGGCCACCGCATACACGTCCAGGCGCGGGCTGGGCTGGCGCTGGTTGGCGCCAGCCTCGGGCGCCCGGTAGCCGTGCGTGCCCGCGTTCGGCAGCTCCAGCGCCAGGCTGCTGTCCGCATTGCGCACCCGCGAGGCGATGCCGTAGTCGAGCAATTTGACGTCGCCCTTCGCCGTCAGGAAGACATTACCCGGCTTGAGGTCGCGGTGCACCAGCTTGTGCTTTTCCCACGCATACGACAGCGCTTCGGCCACCGGCTGCAGCAGTTCCTGCACCGTGGACAGGGGCAGCGCGCCCGTACGCGCCAGATAGTGCTCGAGGTCTTCGCCATCGAGGCATTCCATGATGATGAAATAGCTGGCCGTGGCCGGATCCTGCGCCCACTCGTAGACGCGCACGATGTTTTCATGTGCGAGTTTGCGCGCCTGCGTCGCTTCCTCGATCAGCAGCTTGGCGTGCGTGGCGCTTTGCGTCAGCTGCGGCGGCAAAATCTTCAGCGCCACCATTTCACTGCTGCCCAGCTCCGCGTGCGTGGCCAGGTCGGTGGCTTGCCACACCTGCCCCATGCCGCCCGTGCCGATCAGTCGTTCAAGCCGGTAGCGGCGGTTTTGCGGGCCGATTTCCTGGCCCTTCATGAAGCCCAGTTCCGTACCCTGGCGCACGGGTAGCGGCGCGGCCACAGGCGCGGCGCCTGGCGGCGCGTACTCGGCGTCGAGGATGGCGTTCTTGCGGCGTTCAAATTCCTGCTCGCTGAGCAGCCCGTCGTCGTGGAGGGCGCGCAGTTCCCGCAGCTTGTCTCGTGCTTTTTGCATCATCTGGGGTGAACCGCTTCCATCAAGGCTGCAGGGCGACGCCGCAGGCGGCGCAGAATTTATCTTCCGGATGGCCCGCGCGCTGCGCATGGCCGTTCTTGCAGCGGGCCGGCGGCGCTGCGACGGCGGCGGCACCCGGCTGCAACGCCTGCGCCACGGCCACGCCCAGCTGCGCCTGGGCCGACAGGCCATGCGCGTGCGCCGCATTTTGCAGGTTGATCAAGTCCAGCTGCTGGCGCCGTTCGCGTTCCGCCTGGCCTTCCAGATAGCTGCGCTCCTGCGCCACGCTGTCCTGCGCCATGCGCATGGCGTCCAGCGGCGCGACGCTGTTCTCGGCCGCCGCCAGCGCCGCCAGCGCGTGGATCTGCTCGGCGCTCATGCCCGCCTGCAGCTGCGTTTTCAGCACTTGCGCCAGCGCGCTTGCATTCTGTCCGGCGGCCATGGCCACCTTGCCCGTGTCGCTCAGCGAGCCGATTTTCTCGATGCGGTCGATATCGATGCGCGCCAGTTCGGCCGCATGCGCCTGCTGCGCCAGCAAGGCTTCGTACTCTCCCTTCCAGCGCGCGTAATCGCTTTCGCGCTGCTGCGCCATGGCCAGCAGATCGCGCTGCCATTGCGCTTCCTGTTCCAGCTGGCGCAGCTGCTGGCGCTGTTCCTCGATGGCCAGCGCGTCGAGCTGCGCCAGCTGCGTTTGCTGCTGCAGCTGGCGCGCGTGCACGCCATCGGCCTCGATGGTGCGCAACAATTTTTCCTGCTGCACGATGGCGTCTTCGCGCGCGCCGCCGCGCCGCAACGCCGCCACTTTTTCCGCGATTTCCGTCGCCTGCACCTGGGCCGCTTCATCCTTGTGCGCCTCGGCGCGCAGCAATTCGCGCTGGCGCGCCAGCTGCATCTGGTCTTCCCACTCCTGCACCCGCTCCGCTTCGCGCTTGCGCGCCGCATTCGCCAGCATCAGGCCCTGCCACGCAGCCTGGTGCTGCTCGGCCTCCAGCTGCGCCTCGCGCTGGGCCGCATCCGCTTCCGCCTGACGCAGGCGCGCCAGCTGGGTGCGGCGGCCCGTCTCGTCGTCGATCAGCAGTGCGCTTTCCACTTGCTGCGCGATCGACTGCAAATGGACCTGGTGCGTAAAGCGCTGCTGCGCCAGCTGGATCTGTTCGCGTCCGTGCAGCTGCGACAGTTCCAGCTCGCTGCGCATCTTGATGGCGGCCAGCGCCCGCACGTGTTCCCAGTTGGCCGTTTCATCGGCGCGCTGCGCGCCTTTTTGCGCCAGTTCCTGTTCCAGTTCGCCCAGCGCCAGCGCGGCGCCATGGTCGAGCGCCTGGCGCCGCGATTTCGCTTCCAGGATGCGGCCATACAGGTCGATCTGGCGCCCGCGCAGCGCTTGCAGGCGCTCCGCTTCCTGGTGGTTCAATTCCGCCTTTTCCACCGTCGCATCCTGCTGCAATTCCGCGCGGCGGTGCGCGTGGCGCGCCGCCAGTTCCTCGCGGCGGATGCGCTGCCACTCTTCCTCGTCATACAGCTGGTCGAGCTGCTTCATGCGCTCCAGGCTGTGCTGTTCCAGTTCCTGCGCCGGCAAGCCGCCCAGCCACAGGGTGCCGATGCTGGTGCCGGCATCTCCTTCGCGCTTGTCATGGCGTAGCGCCAGCGTCTCCACGCGCGCCACGGCCAGGCCGGAAGGCGCCAGGCGCTGCGTCAGCGCCGATTGCAGGCGTTCGTTCAATTCGGGCCGCAGGTCCGCATTCGCATCCATCTCGCGCAGCGCACGGCTGCCGATGAATTCCAGCGCGATCTGGCGCACGGATGGCAGCAGCAAGGCGTGCAAATGGGCGCGCGTGACGGCGCCCGGCGCGCGCATGAACTGGCGCGCGAACGCATCGGGCTGGCCCAGCGCGATGTCGACGCGCAGGGACGCGGCGACGTTCAGCAGCTCCGTGCTGGCCAGGGCCGGCAAGTCGAATTCCAGGCTGACGGCGTCGGCGCGCACGATCAGCACTTCGGCCGGACGCGCCGGCAGCAGCGCGGGCAGGCGCGCAAAGAAGGCGGCGCTGTCGTAGTCGCCGGCCGGTATCAAGGTGAAAGCGTCCGATTGCACGATCCAGGCGCGCGACTCGGCGGGCACCTGCAGGCGGCGCGCGGCGCTGCCGAACAGCGAGGACAGTTCGCGCACGCCAAAGAACAGGGCAAGTTGCCCATCAGCAAGATGCCATTGATTGGCATGCAGCACCGCGTCGCTGTCGGGTGCCCCCAGCGACAAGCCGCATTGCGCGCAATAGCCGGCGGCAGCGCCGTTCTTGTGCTCGCAGCGCGGGCAGCGGGCGCCGCCAAAACCAAACAATTGGAACATGTGTGACTCCTGATGAGAATGATTGTGCGCGCAACACGGCTGCCATGCCGATTCTAGCAGCACAGCTGGCGCAGCACCTGCCGCGCGCCGAGCGTGCACGAAACGGCGCAGCATCAGATAATGCCATAGGGCAATTGCATTCATATGCACGGATACAGGGCGAATTAGGCCTCAATTCATGCGGTCGCCCGCCAGCGCCGCGCGCAGGCATTTCAGCGCCGTTTTTTTGCAGGCCATCCCGCCAAAACCACGGCTGGTCGCATCTGCATGGCGCGCCGGCCCGCGCCTGGCTACAGTGCATGCATACCCACCCGCCACCCGAAAGGAAGCATCATGAAAACGTTAAAAAACATGGAAGCCATCTTTACCGTCGCCGTCGCCATCGCCTGCGGCGCCAGCTACGTCAGCTTCATGCAACCATCGGCCGCCAAAGCGACTGATGTGGCGCAAGCGAGCGCCATCCCCGTCGTCGTCGTCAGCGCCAGGCGCCTGACGGAACAGGAAAAGAAAATCTCGCTGATCGAGGAACGGCAAGCCTTGCTGGGCAACGCCACCGCCAGCACCCTGTGAGCCAACGATGCTGACACCACGCCGCCTGGCGCCAATGTGAATTCCGCCGCGCCAGGCCGCCATTTGTATCCGCCACGGATACACGGACACACAGCATTGTGTCAATTGTAATAAGTTGAATCAAAGGCGATCCGCCCGCCTGCAAGCGCCTATAGTCCATTTCAAGCAATCACCGAAATGGAGCACATCATGAAACCCATCACACTCTACGCAGCAGCCATGCTTGCCATCAGCACCGCGGCCTTCCTGCCCGCGCAAGCCATGGCACAGAATCAGCTCGGCGTCAGCATTGTCATCGGCAACGCGCCGCCTCCGCCACGGTTTGAAAGCGTGCCAGCGCCGCGCGCCGGCTATGTCTGGGCGCCCGGCTACTGGAACTGGGATGGCCAGCGCCATGTCTGGAACAATGGCGAATGGCTGCGCGAACGGGGCGGCAACCACTACCGCCGCGCCGCCTGGATACAAGAGAACAACCGCTGGCGCCTGGACCGCGGCGGCTGGGTTGCCGCGCAAGTGCAGCCCGTGCGCTATGACGACATCCGCATCGCCCCGCCGCCACCGCGCCGCGAAGCCATCCCGCGCGCGCGCCACGGCTACACCTGGGCGCCAGGACACTGGGAATGGCGCGGCCAGCGCTACGCCTGGACGCCAGGCGTGTGGATCGCCGAACGCCCCGGCTACGTGTATGCGCCGCCCGCCTGGAACCAGCGCGATGGCCGCTGGCAGATGGAGCAAGGCCGCTGGTCGCCACGCGGCCCGAACGGTGACCGCGACCGCGACGGCATCCCCAACCGCTATGACCGCGACAATGGCAACCGCCACGACCGCGACGGCGACGGCATACCGAACCGCGACGACCGCCGCCCCGACAACCCGCGCCGCAATTAATATGCATCTGCAGTCCGGACAAGGCCACCCATCGCGGTGGCCTTGTCATTTTCCCGACACATCCGTGTATTAACATCGCGCGACGATCAATCACACTGCACGAGAAAGATTCACGATGGCGATGGAAACTGCCGGTTTTACCTACGGCTCGGATACCTCGGGCCTGGTCTGGGGCTTCCTGTTTGGGCGCGACGGGCAGCCGCTGGCGCTCGACTCGACGGCGGCGCTGGCCTGGCTGGCCGATGGCGCGGCCCGGCCGGCGCAGGAGTTCGTCTGGCTGCATTTCAATTTGTCGCATGCGGCCAGCGAAAAATGGCTGATGACGCACACGCAGCTGGCCGACGAATTCTATGAAACCCTGCACCAGGGTTCCCGCTCGACGCGCATCGAACAGGCGGAAAACACCCTGATCGCCGTGGTCAACGATGTGGTGCACAATTTCTCGTTCGAAGCTTCCGACATTTCCACCATGTGGGCCAGCGTGGCGCAAAACCTCGTCATCACGGCGCGCCGCGCACCGTTGCAGTCGATCGAGCGCCTGCGCCAGGCCGTCATCAAGAACCACGAGCCGATCCGCTCGTCGGTGGAATTGCTGATCCATCTGCTGCGCGACCAGGCCGACGTGCTGGTCAACATCGTGCGCGACGCCGTGGCGCGGGTCGACGATATCGAGGACCACTTGCTGGCCGGGCGCCTGGTGCCGAAACGCGCAGACCTGGGCGGCATGCGGCGCGTGCTGGTGCGGCTGCAGCGCCTGCTGGCGCCGGAACCGGCCGCCCTGTTCCGCCTGCTGCAACGCCCGCCATCGTGGGTGTCGGAACTGGACAGCCTGGAACTGCGCCAGTCGACGGAGGAGTTTTCCGTCGTGCTCAGCGATATGTCTTCGCTACAGGAACGCATCAAATTGCTGCAGGAAGAGATCGCCGCCAGCGTCAACGAGGAAAACAGCCGCAGCCTGTTCGTGCTGACCATCGTGACCGTGCTGGCCTTGCCGATCAATATCATCGCCGGCATGCTGGGCATGAATGTGGGGGGGATTCCGCTGGCCCAGCATCCGCAGGGCTTCTGGATCATCGTCGCCATCATCGTCACGTTCACAGTGGTGGCGGGATGGCTGGTGGTGCGCGTGCAACGCAATAGTTAACTATCGGAAACACGGCCTGGCAGGCGAACGGCAGGCGCCGTCCGCCGTCACTGCTTGCTGCGCTTAGCGGTGGTATTCGCCAGCCCGTTCAGGCTGATAGACGATTTCCTCGATCTTGACCTTCACCACGCCGCCCGGCATGGGCCAGGCGATGCTGTCGCCAACGGACAAGCCCAGCAGCGCGCTGCCGACGGGCGCCAGCACGGAAATGCGGTCGGCCTGGCCTTCCACATCCTTCGGATACACGAGCGTCAGGCAGAATTCCTCCTTGTTTTCCACCGTGAAGCGCACGGTGGAATTCATCGTCACGACGGTCGGGGGAATCTCTTGCGGCTCGAGCACCTCGGCGCGGCCCAGCTCGTCGAGCAAGGCGGCCTTGTCCGGCGATAAGTTATTACCCAAGGCATACAACAACGCTTCCAGTCGTTCCAGGTCTTGTGACGACAAAATAATTTTTGGTTTTTTTTCCAAGATATCCTCACTATTGATCATTAGGGCGACGTCCGGTTTTGCTGGCGGCATCTTGCGTGGCCGCGCGAGACAAAACAAACAGCATCAGAACGTCCATCATCAGCGGATTATGGACGAACTCGCGGAGCAAGGCCATAGCGTTCTCGCATTCTTCATTAAAATTTATTAAAATCAATGACTTGCAATGGACGATACGGACAAAAAGTTAATCCGCATCCGGATATCTTGGGATACTGAAGTTATTCTTCATGGCATTTTGTTTACTGTCAGCATGTTTTTAGAGAAAAAACCGGCTGGCAAAAAAAGGATTAAAATTCAGCCAGCATTATTATTAGAAAGACACGCCCTGCCTTTTCCGCCTGCTTTGTCGCCTTGCCTGCTGCCAGCGGCCCGCCGCATGCACACAAAATTGCCGCGCGCCCTGTACTTTCACGCTGCAAAATGACAATATGTCGGCCTTAGCAACACTTGGCAACACGTTGAGAGTTCCGGCTCACTTCGGTTTTCATCAGACTGGAACGCAAAGTATGGCAGGGCGAGGCGGGATTACACGGGGCGGCGGCAAGCGGGGCCGGCAGGAGGGAGCGCCATGATGACGCCATTGATGCTGCCGTCGGCGCAATTGCGCGGCGACCGGATTGCCAGGCTGAATTTGCTGGCCGCGGCGGCCATGCTGGCCATGGCCAGCCTGCTGCTGATCCTCTTCCAGTTGTTTGCCCTCCAGGCATCCTTGCAGCGCAACCTGCAAATCCAGGCCGACATGCTGGCCCCCGCCGCCGCGCAAGCCATGCGCCAGGACAATCGCCTTGCGGCGCAACAACTGCTCGCCTCCCTCGCCGCCGCTCCGCATGTCCGGCAAGCAATACTTTACAGTCCCTATGGCACGCCATTTGCCCGCTACGCGCGCAGCAGCAACGATGCCGTGCCGGCGGCGCCGCGCAACGGCCTGCATCTCGATTACCTGGACGGCAGCGCCGCCGTCTTGACGGCCTTGCCGGGCGGCGGCGCGCTGTACCTGCGCGCCAGCCTGGCGCCGCTGTACGCCAGCCTGGCGCAATTTGCCGCCTTCACCCTGCTCGTCTGCCTGTGCGCATTCGGCCTGACGTTCCTGATGGTGCGCCGCACGCGCACGGCCGCCCAGCATGCGGAAAACCATTTGCATTACCTGGCCCACGTCGACCCGGTCACGCAGCTGCCGAACCGCCATGAATTCAACGACGCCCTGGCCTACGCGCTGGCGCGTGCCGACCGCCAGGACAGCAGCGTAGGCCTGCTGCTGCTGGATCTGGATAACTTCAAGGTCGTCAACGATACGCTGGGCCACCACTGCGGCGACCAGCTGCTCAAGCTCGTATCCGAACGCCTGGTGGCCATCTTGCGCGGCACCGACATCATCTGCCGCATCGGCGGCGATGAATTCGTCGTCATCGTCGAACCGGCCGACGACGCGTCGGAAATGGCCAGCGTGGCGCGCAAGATCCTGGCCGTGCTGGCCGCGCCGTTCGACCTCGAAGGCCACCAGCTGTATGTCAGCGCCAGCATCGGCGTGAGCCTGTATCCGTTCGACGCGCAGGACGTGGCCACCCTGACGCGCAATGCCGATACGGCCATGTACCACGCCAAGCACCAGGGCAAGAACCGCTACGCCGTGTTCAAGGCCGAAATGGAAATGCGGGCCCAGCGCCGCCTGCGCATGGAAGCGAACCTGCGCCGCGCCCTGCAAAACGAGGAACTGTATTTGCACTACCAGCCGCAGATCGACTTGCGCAGCGGGCGCATCGTCGGCGTGGAAGCGCTGATACGCTGGAACTGCCGCGACATGGGCCAGTTGAGCCCCGCCGAATTCATCCCCGTGGCCGAGGAAAGCGGCATCATCGTCGAGCTGGGACGCTGGGTGCTGCAAAGCGCCTGCCGCCAGGCGGCTCTGTGGTGCAAGGCGGGCCTGCTCGATTCGCTCGAACACGTGGCCGTCAACCTGTCGGCCTGCCAGGCGCGCGACCCGGGCCTGATGGACGATATCCGCGCCATCCTCGACGAAACGCAGCTGCCGCATGGCTTGCTGGAGCTGGAAATCACGGAAGGCGTCCTGATGGACAATGTCCACGCCAACGTGGAATTGATGCGGCGCCTGCAGGAAGCTGGCATCCACCTGTCGATCGACGATTTCGGCACCGGCTATTCGTCGATGTCCTACCTGAAGCGCCTGCCCATCGACCAGCTGAAAATCGACCGCAGCTTCGTGCACGACCTGCCCGGCGAGGGTGAAGCCATCGTCACGGCCATCATCGCCATGGCGCACAGCCTGCACCTGAAAGTGGTGGCCGAAGGGGTGGAAACCTTGCAGCAGGTGGAGTTTTTGAGAAAAGCGGGCTGCGACAACGTGCAGGGCTTCTTCTTCGCGCGCCCGATGACGGCGGCGCAGCTGACGGCATTGCTGCTGGAGCGGCGCGACTGGAGTACGCGCACGATTTTGCCGGCTTGAGTTGGTGCCAACGATGGTGTCGGATTACGCGCGTCCCGCGCTAATCCGACCTACAGCACCACACCATGAACAGGTAGGTCGGCGTAGGTCGGATTAGCGCGCAGCGCGTAATCCGACACCACTACGCTACATCAAGCCAATTTCGCCGAATGCTCGCGCGTCGCGTGGAACGTCAGCTTCGGCCAGCGCTCTTCCGTCAGGCGCAGGTTGACGCCCGACGTGGCCAGGTAAGCCATGTTGCCGGCCGCATCGTAGGCCACGTTGTGGCCCAGCGCGTTCTCGAAATCCTGCAGGATGCGCTTGTCGTCGCAGCTGACCCAGCGGGCGCTGCTGATGCTGGTGCCTTCGAACACGGCGTCGACGCCATATTCGTTGAGCAAGCGGCTGGCCACCACCTCGAACTGCAGCACGCCGACGGCGCCCAGTACCAGTTCGCCGCCCTGCACCGGCTTGAAGACTTGCACCGCGCCCTCTTCGCCCAGCTGCTGCAAGCCCTTGTGCAACTGCTTGATTTTCAGGGGATTACGGATGCGCACGGAGCGGAAGAAGTCTGGCGCGAAGTACGGGATGCCCGTGAAGGTCAGCATCTCGCCTTCGGAAAAACTGTCGCCGATCTGCATGTTGCCGTGGTTCGGCAAGCCGATGATGTCGCCCGCGTACGCTTCTTCCACCTGTTCGCGCGACGATGCCATGAAGGTCACCACGTTCGACACCTTGATCTCGCGCCCCAGGCGCAAGTGCTTGACCTTCATGCCGCGCTCGAAACGTCCCGAACACACGCGCAAAAAGGCGATGCGGTCGCGGTGGGCCGGATCCATGTTCGCCTGGATCTTGAAGACGAAACCGGTAAATGGCTGCTCGGACGGGGCCACCGAACGCACGGTCGCATCGCGCTCGCGCGGCGCCGGCGCCCAGTCGACCAGCGCGGAGAGAATCTCGCGCACGCCGAAGTTGTTGATGGCCGAACCGAAGAACACGGGCGTCTGCACGCCGGAGAGGAATTCCTCCAGGTTGAACGGATTCGACGCGCCGTGCACCAGTTCCACTTCCATGCGCAGCTGGTCCATCTCGAGCGGGAACATCTCCTGCAGGCGCGGGTTGTCGATGCCCTTGATGATTTCAAAGGCGCCATCGGCCTTCTCTTCACCGGCCTTGAACAGCATGATCTCGTCGTTCAGCAGGTGGTACACGCCGCGGAAGTTCTTGCCCATGCCGATAGGCCAGGTGACGGGCGCGCACTGGATCTTCAGCACCGATTCGAGTTCGTCGAGCAGGTCCAGCGGATCGCGCGTCTCGCGGTCCATCTTGTTCATGAAGGTGACGATCGGCGTATTGCGCATGCGGCACACGGCCAGCAGCTTGATCGTCTGCGCTTCCACGCCCTTGGCCGCATCGATCACCATCAGCGCCGAGTCGACCGCCGTCAGCACGCGGTAGGTATCTTCCGAGAAGTCCTGGTGGCCCGGGGTGTCGAGCAGGTTGACGACGTGGTCGCGGAATTCGAACTGCATCACCGAGGAAGCGACGGAAATGCCGCGCTGCTTCTCGATCTCCATCCAGTCCGACGTCGCGTGGCGGCCCGATTTACGGGCCTTGACGGTACCGGCCATCTGGATCGCGCCCGAGAACAGCAGCAGTTTTTCCGTCAGGGTGGTTTTACCGGCATCCGGGTGGGAAATGATGCCGAAGGTGCGGCGGCGCTGCACTTCGCGCGCGATCACGGCCGGCGCTTTGCTGCTGACGGACGCTGCGGCGCTGTCCGCAGTGTCGCTGGAATCGGGGGTGTTGATGTCGTTCTCGTTGGCCATATTGGTGACCATAATATGGCCCTCGCAAAAAACCCTCGATTTTACAGAAGGATCGGCCTTCCGTGTGAACTGCTTCACTCTGGAGAAAAGCAAAATCGCCCGCTTCATCAAGGGGTCACAATCCGCAGGCAACATTGCACTGCAGAAATGTTGTCACCCTACCCTGGAAACCCGATGAAAATGCTCCTCACCCCCGCCATCCGACTCATGCAGCGCCTGCGCCTGCTGCCCAAATTCATGCTTGTCTGCCTGGTCTTTTTGCTGCCTTTGGTGCTGGCGACCACCCTGCTGATCTCGGAGCTGGGCAAGTCGCTGGCCCAGGCGCAGGATGCGCAGCGGGGCGTGGCCTATGTGCGCCAGTTGCAGGAAGGCACGCGCCTGCTGCAGCAGCGGCGCGGCCTCGAACATTTGCGCCTGAGTGGCAAGGCGGACATGGACAACACGGCCGTCAATGCGCGCATCACGGCCACGCTGACCGCCCTGGCGCGCCTGCCGGCCGGCGCCGGCCTGCCCCAGGCGGCCGAGCTGACGAAGCAGTGGCAATCCCTGCTGGGCCGCCAGACGGGCCTCGCGGCGCGCGACAGCTACGCGGCGCACACGGCGCTGCTGCGCCAGGCGGCCAAACTGGGCCAGCTGGTGGCCGACCGCTCGCACCTGAGCCTGGACCCGGACGCGGGCGCCAACCACCTGAGCGCCGTCTTCACGGCCACCCTGCCCGACCTGGCCGAAAGCCTGTCGGACATCGCCGGGCGCGGCGCCGCCTACATCGACACGGGCTTGTTCGAGGCGAATGAAGATCAACTCGTCAACGCCAACGCCCTGATCGCGCGCCACGAACTGGAACGCCTGCCGGCCCGCTTTGACGAAATCATCGCCGCCAAGCCGGAACTGCGCGCCAGCCTGCAGCCGTCCCTGAAAGCCGTGCCGGCCGCGCTGGCCTTCCTCGAACGCACGAAAAACGAAGTGACGAATTCCTACGACCAGACCTCGGGCGCGCAATTCCACGCGGCCGGCATGCAGGCGATCGACGCCCTGCACGCGCTCTCGGGCGCGTCGGCCACCGCGCTGGACGGCTTGCTGGAGCAGCGCATCGCCCGCGACGAGGCGCGCCGCGCCCTGATCCTGGCGGCCATGCTGCTGGTGCTGCTGGCCGCCGCCTACCTGTGCGCAGGCTTTTATGCCGCCTTCGCGCGCGACGTGACGCAATTGCGCGTGGCCGTCGGCGCGGCGGCGGCGGGCGACCTGTCGCAGCGCATCACCTCGCAGGCGCACGATGAAATCGGCGACCTGGTGCGCGACTTCGGCGCCATGACGCACGGCCTGGCCACGCTGGTGCAGGAAATCCGCGGCGGCGCGGCCGTCATCGCGGCCGCCGGCGCCGACATCGCCCAGGGCAACGCGGCCCTGTCCGGCCATACGGCCACGCAGGCGGACGCGCTGGGCGCCACCGTCGATTCGATGCGCGAGCTGACGGCCACCGTCGGCCGCAACGAAGCCCACGTAGGACAGGGCCGCACCCTGGTGGCGACGGCGGCCGACGTGGCCCTGCGCGGCGGGCAAACCGTAGGCGCCGTGGTCGACACCATGGCCTCGATCAAGGCCAGCTCGCACAAGATCGTCGACATCATCGGTGTCATCAACGGCATCGCCTTCCAGACGAATATCCTGGCCCTGAACGCGGCCGTCGAAGCGGCCAGAGCCGGCGAGCAGGGGCGCGGCTTCGCCGTGGTCGCCTCCGAGGTGCGCAGCCTGGCGCAGCGCTCGAACGAGGCGGCGCTGGAAATCAAGCGCCTGATCGGCGATTCGGTCGCCACCGTCGATGCAGGCGGCGACCTCGTCAATGCCGCCGGCAACACCATGCGGCAAGTCGTCGACGCCGTGCAGCAGGTGGCCGTCGTCATCGGGCGCATCAGCAGCGCCGGCGCCGAGCAGAATGGCGAGATCGCCCGCATCAACCAGGCGCTGGCGCAAATTGACGACATGACGCGCCAGAACGCGGGCCTGGTCGACGAAGCGCGCGCCGGTTCGCAGCGCCTGCACCAGGAAGGCGAGGCGCTGACGCAGGCCGTCAGCCGCTTCCGCCTGGGGGAGCACGAGATGCCAAGTGCGCGCCCGGCGCCCGCAGCAAGCATGCGCGACGGCTTGCCCAGCGTGCGGCCGGCCGGCCTGTGGAGCGCCAATAAACCGCGCGTCATATCACAAAATCGCGCGGAACGGCGCAAGGCTAGCTAGTCAAAAGTGTCCGCGTAGGACAAGGACTACAATTTCGCCTCAAAAGAGACTACAAGGTGGCGACTGCTAATCTTATGTTCGCCACTTACATAAGCTTTTAAAGTAGCTACATCGCGATCTGCACCGCGCGGTTGAAAAAAACGCCGTTACCACCTGGGTACGAGAGTTTTTTTGACCAGCAACGCGGCAGTCGCACTCCGATGTAAAAAGCCTGTGAGGAATACTATGAGCCATACTCAACTTATCGCCCCGGTCCAGAAGAACCAGTTGCTGCCGCGCGCCATGCCGGCGGCCGGTCGGGAAATCAAGCTTGCGTCGCGGGTTAGTCTCAGCAGTGCACAACAGAATGAATTGCTGGCCGCCCTGCCGCGCGCCGCCCTCGAATCGCTGTTCGAAGACCTAGAACTGGTGGAACTGCCTTTCGGCAAGGAATTGTATGCCTACGGTAACAACCTGGAATACAGCTACTTTCCTACCACCGCCATCATTTCCCTGCTGTATGTAATGGAAGACGGCGCGACGACGGAAATCGCCGTCGTCGGCCATGAAGGCGTGGCTGGTGCCTCGCTGCTGGCGGGCGAACGCGCCATGTGCACGGCCGTCGTGCAAAGCGCCGGCTACGGCTACCGACTGAAAACGCAAAGCTTGCGCGATGCTTTCAATCAAGGTGGCGCCCTGCCCCAGTTGCTGATGCGCTACACCAACGCCCTGTTTGCGCAAATGGCGCAGAACGCCGTCGGCGGCCGCCACAGCTCGATCGAGCAAAAGCTGTGCCGCTGGCTGCTGGACCGCCTGGACCGTTCGCCATCGAACGAATTGAAAGTCACGCAAGAGCTGATTTCCATCATGCTGGGCGTGCGCCGCGAAAGCATCACGGCCGCCGCGGGCAAGCTGCAGGAAGAAGGCTTGATCCACTATCGCCGCGGCAATATCACGGTGCTGGACCGCGCCGGCCTGGAATGCTATGCGGGCGAGTGCTACAAGGTCGCCAAGACGGAATACGACCGCTTGCTGCGCGACGTATCGCGCTGCTGATACCTGATGCGCTGCTGATCAGGCAAGATAGACAAAAAAATGGCCGGGCTGCATGCCCGGCCATTTTTTTATCTCAAAGAAAATTACGCTTCGATATCCGCGTCGATGTCTTCCGGCTCCGGCGTCAGCGGCAGCGGAATCACGGCTTCCACGCAGGTCCCCTTGCCTTCCGGCCCCTGGCGCACGGTGAGGGTGCCGCCCAGCAGCAAAGCCCGCTCGCGCATGCCCAGCAAGCCGTGCGACATGGGTTTTTGCAGCGCGTCTTCCGTGATGCCGATGCCGTCGTCGATGACGCGCAGCACCAGGCCGTGTTCGTTGCGTTTCAAGGTCACGCTGACCATGCCGGCGCGCGCATATTTCATGATATTCGTCAGCGATTCCTGCACGATGCGGAACAGGGCGATCGTCAGAGTGGCTTCGCGGTTGTCGATATTGATGGCCACGTCCGTTTCGCAGCGCACCGAACTCATGCGCGTAAAATCCTCGCAATAACTTTCGATGGCGGCGCACAGGCCCAGATTGTCCAGCAGGCTGGGGCGCAGGTCTTCCACGATGCGGCGCTTCAGTTCCACCGTTTCCAGCAGGGTGGCCTTGGCGCGGCGCAACTGCGCTGCCAGTTCCGGCTGCGTGTGCGCCAGTTGCTGGGTGACGGCGCCCAGGTCCATGCTGATCGAGGTCAGGTTGGCGCCCAGCTCATCGTGCAGCTCGCGCGCCAGGCGCGCTTTTTCCACTTCATTGACGCTGATCAAATGGCGCGACAGCACGGATAACTGCTCCGTACGCTTGCTGACCGTCGATTCCAGGTTGTCGTTGGCATTTTGCAATGCATACTCGACGGCCGCGCGGTTCTGGAAGCTGCGCCGCACCAGCTGGTAAAACATGATCAGCACGAGGATGGCCAGGGCATTGATGCCGATGCCGAGCAGCACGGCTTTCTGGTACTCATGGTAGAAGGCGGCGCTGCCGGACGACAGCGCTTCATTCTGTTCGCGCGTCATGATCACCACCTGCAGGCGGATCTCGTCCATGGTGGCGCGGTCATCGGTGACACGGGAAATGTTGACGATCTCGGCCAGCCCGCCCTGCTTGTAGACCTCGATCGACTCTTGCAGCATCGACATCTTGCGACGGATCAAAGTTTTCAGCTGGCCCAGGTTTTTCAGCTGGGTGGGACTGCCCGCGAGCAAGGTTTGCAACTCGTTGAATTCGTTTTCGATTTCGGTGGTAGCCGTCTTCGACGGCCCCAGATAGGTTTCGGAGCCGGAAATGAAATAGCCGCGCAAGCTGCTTTCCGCATCGAGCACGAGCACGTTCAAATACTGCAGGCGGTCCGCCACGCGGGCGCTCTGGCTGAGCAAGGCGTTCGTGCCCTTCAGCGACTGCAGATTATGATAGAGACTGAAACCATTGAGTACAAGCAGCAAGGCGCACGTCACGCACAGGATCGTCTTGTAGAGGGGCAGGCGGTGATTCGGGGCCGGTTCAGCGGTGAAATACATCCTGATGTGCATCCTTAGCAAGGTTCGGCGCGGGAGAGAGCGCCGGCGCCGGCCAATTATAGTCCTCGCCACAAACTGCTGCACTGCACAAGTCGTGCTGGCCAGCGGGCTGAGCGATCATGTTTCCATGATCGCACCGCAGCGCTAGTCAAGCAAATTGTTTTTCATTGCGTAATAGGTCAAGTCGCTGTTCGATTGCAAGCCCATTTTTTCCATGATGCGCGTACGGTAGGTACTCACCGTCTTGATGCTCAGCGACAAGGCCACGCCGATATCGGATACCGTGGCACCGCGCGCCAGGCGCAGGAAGACCTGGAACTCGCGGTCCGACAATTCCGTATGCAGGGCGGCATTCGTATCGCGGTCGAACGATTGCGCCAGCAATTCACCGACGGTGGAACTGACGTAGCGGCGCCCCTGGAATACGGTGCGCACGGCCGTCATCAGCTCGTCGGCTTCACATTCCTTGTTCAGATAGCCATTCGCGCCCATCTTGAACAGGTTCAGCGCATACTGCTGCGCGGGATAGCCGCTGAGGATCAGCACGGGCAACTCCGGCTGGCCCTGGCGGATCGTGCGCAAGGTATCAATGCCGCTCTGATCGGGCATGGCTATATCGAGCAGCAATACATCGCAAATTTCGCGGCGGGCGATATCGAGCGCTTCGCGCCCGGTACCGGCTTCCGCCACCACACTGAAGTCGCTTGACGACGAAAAAATCTGTTTGAATCCAGCTCGTACTATTTGGTGATCATCACAAATGGCAACGCGTATCATTGTTTCCCCTTAAATTTTCCTGGCCTGGGAAAGACTACCGGAACCTGAACGCTGCTCCGGTTCAGCGTCACTAACAAAAACGCAACATTAACATTATATTCAAAATATGGCGTGCCGTACGGTAGCGTCAGCGCGAGGACGGAGCACCCATGCAGTATAGTCAACTTGGTCAACCGCGGCCGGACAACCCCACCTATATTGGTACAAATCTTATTTTAGCAAGTTTAAAATCGCAATTAATTCATGGCGTATCCACGCGCGGTCCAGCGGCGCTTCCTGCGGCACGACGGGCATGGCCGGCAGCACAGGCAGCTCGTCGGCGATGGCGTGCGAGGCGCCACGGCTGTCGAGCTTGTTGCGCGCGCCGCTGATGGTAAAGCCCTGCTCGTACAGCAATTCGCGGATGCGGCGTATCAGCAGCACCTCGTGGTGCTGATAATAACGGCGGTTACCACGTCGTTTGACCGGTTTGAGCTGGGAAAACTCCTGCTCCCAGTAGCGCAATACGTGCGGTTTGACGCCGCACAACTCGCTCACTTCGCCGATCGTGAAATAGCGTTTCGCCGGAATGGGCGGCAAGGCGATCAACTCGGTTTTACTGATGCGCTCGTTCATCGCCACTCACTCAGGCAGCACGTGCCAGCGGACTGGTCTCTTCGACCATGCTTTTCAGCTTCTGGCTCGCATGGAAAGTCACGACACGGCGCGCCGTGATGGGAATCTCTTCGCCCGTCTTCGGGTTGCGGCCCGGCCGCTGCGGCTTGTCGCGCAACTGGAAATTGCCGAAACCGGACAGCTTGACGGCCTCGCCACGCTCGAGCGCGTTGCGGATTTCGTCAAAGAACGTCTCGACCATATCCTTCGCTTCGCGCTTGTTCAGGCCCACTTGCTCGAACAACAGTTCGGCCAGTTCCGCCTTGGTCAAGGTGGGTAAATCTTTTTCCGCTTCCTGGCGCACTTTGGCAACCAGCATGGCCCGATGCAGATCGGCAGCCAGTGCGGATTGCAGTACGGCGGAATCAACGTCGCTGTTATTAATTTTCCTGCCCTGCCTTTTCTGTGCGCCCGAACCCGCCATATGGCAAGCTCGTCTACTGTTGACGACGGAAAGGCCGTCACGCAAGGCGACGGCCAGTCCGGTAATTACGAACGCAGTTTCGCGTCGTGGCCCTGCTTGGCCGCATCGATCAGGACAGCCATCAGGCCATCGACGACATCGTCTTGCAGGGTGTTTTGAGTATCTTGCAAGCTAATCCGGAAAGCAAGGCTTTTTTCATCCGCTTCCAGACCTTTTCCACGATATTCATCAAATAAAACAATGGCTTGCACGATACGCGCTGCAGGGCTAGCCTTGGCGGCGGCGTGGAAGCTGTCGAGCAGATCCTGCACCGCCACCGATTGCTTGACGACCACGGCCAAGTCGCGGCTGGCGCCAGGGAATTTCGAGATTTCCTGGTACGCGGGCACGATGCGTTGCGTCAAGGCAGCGGCGTCGACTTCAAACAGCACGGGCGCCAGCGGCAAGTCGTACTTTTGCATCCAGCGCGGGTGCAATTCGCCGATGAAACCGATGACCTTGCCATCGAGCTCCACGTTGGCCGAACGGCCAGGATGCAGGGCCGGGTGTTCCGCCTTGGTGAAACGCAAGACCAGCGGCGCGAACAGCGCTTCCAGGTCCGCCTTCACGTCGAAGAAGTCGACCGTGCGGGCAGGCTGGCCCCACTGCTCGTCGGCCACCGCGCCGTAGGCCATGGCGGCCACGCGCTTCGGCTGGGCGTAGCCAGCCACCGACAAGGGGCCGTTTTCCACGCTGTCGTCGCGCTGGTAGATGGCGCCCACTTCGAAGATGCGCACGCGGTTCGTCTTGCGGTTCAGGTTGTAACGCACATTGGCGATCAGGCTGCCGATCAGCGAGGAACGCATCACGCTCATCTGGCTGGCGATCGGGTTCTGCAATTTGATCGGGTTCGTGTTGCCCGAGAAATCGCGCTCCCATGCCGTATCGACAAAGCTCATGTTAACCACTTCCTGGAAGCCCAGGTCGGCCAGCTCATGACGTACCGCAAACAAGGAGCGGGTATTTTCCGGTGCAATCTGCATCACGTTCGCGGCCACGGGCGGCAAGGTCGGGATGTTTTCAAAGCCGTACACGCGCGCCACTTCCTCGATCAGATCTTCCTCAATCTCGATGTCGAAACGGTAGCTGGGCGACGTCACGGAAAACACGCCATCAAGCAAAGTGAATGGCAGGGCCAGGCGCGTGAAGATATCGGCGATCAGCTCATCATTGAGCGGCACGCCGATGACTTTTTGCGCGCGCGCCGTGCGCATCGACACGGGCTGGCGTTGCGGCAAGTTCACCACGTGATCGTCGACGGGGCCGACGGTGGTCGCTGGCGTGCCGCAGATTTCCACGATCAGCGCGGTAATGCGCTCGATGTGCTCGACGTTGGTGGCGAAATCGACGCCGCGCTCGAAGCGGTGCGCCGCATCGGTCGAGAAATTCAGACGGCGCGCGCGGCCTTGAATGGCGTTTGGCCACCAGAATGCCGCTTCCAGGTAGATGCTGTCCGTATCGTCCGACACGGAACTGGCGTCGCCGCCCATGATGCCTGCCAACGATTCGATTTCCTGCTCGTCGGCAATGACGCCGATCCACTCGTCGACGGCGATGGTGTTGCCATTCAACAGCTTGACGGATTCGCCCGCCTTGCCCCAACGCACGTCGAGGCTGCCGTGGATCTTGGCCAGGTCAAACACGTGGCTAGGACGGCCCAGTTCCAGCATGACATAGTTGGAAATATCCACCAGGGCCGACAGCGGACGCTGGCCGCTGCGTTCGAGGCGCTGCTTCATCCAGTCCGGCGTGGCTGCCTTGGCGTTCAAGCCGCGGATGACGCGGCCCGTGAAACGGCCGCACAGGTCCGGCGCGCTGACTTTCACAGGCAGGATTTCATCGCTGGAAACCGGTACGGTACGGAATTGCGGCGCATTCAGGGGCACGCCCGTCAAGGCCGACACTTCGCGCGCGACACCCAGCACGGACAGGCAGTCCGCCTTGTTCGGCGTCAACTTGATGGTGAATTTCAAGTCGTTGAGCGCAAAGTAATCACGGAAATTCTGGCCGATCGGCGCGTCGTCCGGTAATTCCATCAGGCCGGCGTTTTCTTCCGACAATTTCAATTCGCGCGCGGAGCACAGCATGCCCTGCGACTCGACGCCGCGCAGCTGGCCCACCTTGATTTCAAACGGCTTGCCATCGGCGCCAGGCGGCAGCACGGCGCCGGCCATCGCGCAGACGACTTTCAAGCCAGGACGCACGTTCGGCGCGCCGCAAACGATGTTGAGCATGGTGCCCGTGCCGACATCGACCTGGCATACATTCAGGCGGTCCGCATTCGGATGTTTTTCCATCTCCAGGACCAGGCCCACCACCACGTTCGAGAACGGCGGGGCGACAGGATCGACGTCCTCGACTTCGAGACCGGACATGGTCAGCAGATGGGCCAGTTCGTCCGAAGTCATCTTCGGATCGACCATGGTACGGAGCCAGTTTTCGGAAAATTGCATAATCAAGCCTTCAAAGGGTCAAAGCTCACAGCGCGAGCGCACAGGCGCTCAAGCGCCATGAATCAAACGGAACAATGCTTAGTTGAACTGCTTCAGGAAACGCAAGTCGCCTTCATAAAACAGGCGCAGGTCGTTGATGCCGTAGCGCAGCATCGTCAAGCGTTCCAGGCCGGAGCCGAAAGCAAAACCGATGAATTTCTCGGGATCGAGGCCGAAGTTCTTCACCACGGTCGGATGCACCTGGCCGGCGCCCGACACTTCCAGCCAACGGCCTTTCAAGGGGCCGGAGCCAAAGGCGATGTCGATCTCGGCCGACGGTTCCGTGAACGGGAAGTAGGACGGGCGGAAGCGCACCTGCAGGTCGTCCGTTTCAAAGAAGGCCTTGACGAAATTCAGGTACACGCCCTTCAGGTCGGCAAAGCTGATGTCTTCGGCGATCCACAGGCCTTCGACCTGGTGGAACATCGGCGAATGGGTGGCGTCGCTGTCGACGCGGTAGGTGCGGCCCGGCGCGATGACCTTGATCGGCGGCGTGTGCGTGCGCGCATAGCGCACCTGCATCGGGCTCGTGTGCGTGCGCAGCAGCAAGGGCTTGCCATCGGTGTCATTGCCATCGATGTAGAAGGTGTCTTGCATGGAACGGGCTGGGTGGTTTTCCGGGCTGTTGAGCGCCGTGAAGTTGGTCCAGTCATTCTCGATTTCGGGGCCGTCGGCCACGTCGAAACCGATGGAACGGAAGATTTCCTCGACACGTTCCCACGTGCGCATCACGGGATGGATGCCGCCGGGCATGCGGCCACGGCCTGGCAGGGTCACGTCGATCGCTTCGGCGTTCAGACGACCTTGCATCTGGGCATCGGCCAATGCATCACGGCGCGCCGTCAGCGCGTCTTCGATCTGCACTTTGACGGCGTTGATCAGGGCGCCTTGCGCCTTGCGCGCGTCCGGGTCCAGCTTGCCCAGGCCCTTCATCATTTCAGTAATCTGGCCAGTCTTGCCCAGGTAACGGGCTTTGGCGTTTTCAAGTGCGGCAGCGTCTGCGGCGGCGATAAAGTCAGCCTGGGCCGAGACGACGAGTTCTTCTAGGGAGTTCATGCGGCTTTTCCTGTTTTGGAAATCAATCCTGGATTTAGTAATCTAGAACCCAACAATCAAAAACGGAAACGGGGCATAAGGTTCACACCCCTGCCCCGCTCTTTATAACGTCACCCTACGGATGACGTTGTGCAATGACCGATGCTTACGCAGCGATTTTTGCTTTAACTGCGTTGACAATCGCAGCGAATGCTGGCTTGTCCATCACAGCCATATCGGCCAGGACTTTACGGTCCAGTTCGATATTTGCTTTTTTCAAGCCGTTCATGAATACGCTGTACGTTACGCCATGCTCACGGGAAGCGGCGTTGATACGGGCGATCCACAGGCGGCGGAAAACGCGCTTCTTGTTGCGGCGATCGCGGTAAGCGTATTGGCCAGCGCGCATAACTGCTTGCTTGGCAACACGGTATACACGGCTGCGGCGACCACGGTAGCCTTTAGCTTGAACAAGAATCTTCTTATGACGGGCACGAGCTGTAACCCCACGTTTTACTCTAGGCATAGTAACTCCTTAAATTGAGTGTGAGATTAAGCAGTCGGCATCATGCGCATGACGGATGTGACATCCGATGCGTTGATGTTACGGGTACCGCGCAACTGACGTTTGTTTTTGGTGGTTTTCTTGGTCAGGATGTGGCGTTTGAACGCGTGACCCGACTTGACTGTTCCACCTGGACGCACGCGAAAACGTTTTTTCGCGGAGCTTTTGGTCTTCATTTTAGGCATAGCAATCTGTCCTCTTACGGACAGCTCCATTTATAACAGGATTGCAGGTGGCAACACGACGCTGCGCTTAGATGCCTGCTTTCACATGTTGTGCAGCGGATGCGAGTCCACTACAGTTCACGCGGCCCGGGCATTACTGACCGGGCCGCGCAAATTCTGCCTGGAATCTGGTGTCGCGCCCATACAGGCACAAACCACGTCGATCCACAGTAAAACGCTATTGTATCTTACTTCTTCTTCTTAGGCGAAAGAACCATGATCATTTGGCGGCCTTCCATCTTCGGGAACTGCTCGACCTGGCCATACGGCTCCAGATCGGCTTTCAGACGTTCCAGCATACGGAAGCCAATATCCTGATGCGCCATCTCACGACCGCGGAAACGCAAGGTGATCTTGGTTTTATCGCCATCTTCGAGGAACTTGATGAGATTACGCAACTTGATATTGTAGTCACCATCATCAGTCCCCGGACGGAATTTGACTTCCTTCACGAGGATGATCTTTTGCTTCAATTTGGCTTCGTGAGCTTTCTTTTGCTCCGAATACTTAAATTTGCCGTAGTCCATCAAACGGCACACCGGTGGCTGCGCGGTAGGCGCAATTTCCACCAGGTCGACGTTTGCCTCTTCCGCCAGGCGGAAGGCTTCAGCCAAACTTACGATACCGAGTGGCTCGTTATCGACCCCGCTTAAACGCATTTCAGGGGCAGTGATTTCGCCATTGATGCGATGTGACTTGTCAGTAGCTATTGTAATTTCCTTTAAAAATCTTGTAAGACGGTCGTGCAGCGAGTTTCCTCGTCAGGCCTTGGTGTCGACTTCATGTTTGAGTCGCTCAATCAGGGCATCGACGGACATGACGCCCAGATCGACATTGCCCCGCGCCCGCACGGCCACTGTATTCGCATCCCGCTCTTTGTCGCCAATTACTAAGATGTAAGGCAATTTTTGTACGGAATGTTCACGTATTTTATAGGTAATCTTCTCGTTACGCAAATCAGCCTGTACACGCAGCCCCGCTTTGCGCAGTTTTGTTGTAACTTCCTGTACATAGTCGGCTTGAGCGTCGGAAATATTCAACACCGACACTTGCACTGGCGACAACCACAACGGCATGGCGCCAGCATAGTGTTCGATCAGGATGCCGATGAAACGTTCCAGCGAACCGACGATCGCGCGGTGCAGCATGATCGGCACCTGGCGCGTGTTGTCCACGGCCACGTATTCCGCACCCAGGCGGCCCGGCATCGACGGGTCGATCTGCACGGTACCCACTTGCCATGCGCGGCCCAGGCTATCCTTCAGATGATACTCGATCTTCGGACCGTAAAACGCGCCCTCGCCCGGCAATTCCGTCCATTCCACGCCGCAAGCGCGCAGGGCCGAACGCAACGATTCCTCGGCGAAATCCCACGACTCTTCCGTGCCGATGCGGTTATCGGGGCGCAAAGCCAGTTTCACGTCGATATTCGTGAAGCCGAAAGCCGTGTACACATCCATCGCCTGCTGGTGGAAGGCCGTCACTTCGCCGGCGATCTGCTCTTCCAGGCAGAAAATGTGGCCATCATCCTGCGTAAAGCCGCGCACGCGCATCATGCCGTGCAAGGCGCCCGACGGCTCGTTGCGGTGGCATTGACCGAACTCGCCGTAGCGCAGTGGCAAGTCGCGGTAGCTGCGCATGCCATTGTTAAAAATCTGGATATGGCCAGGGCAATTCATCGGCTTCAGCGCATAGGCGCGGTTTTCCGATTCCGTGATGAACATGTTTTCACGGTAATTGTCCCAGTGACCGGTTTTTTCCCACAGGCCACGGTCGAGAATTTGCGGCGCCTTGACTTCCTGGTAACCGTTGACCTGGTACACATTACGCATGTATTGCTCGACCTGCTGCCAGATCGACCAGCCTTTCGGGTGCCAGAAAATCAAGCCCGGCGCTTCTTCCTGGAAATGGAAGAAATCGAGCTGCTTGCCCAATTTGCGGTGATCGCGCTTTTCCGCCTCTTCCAGGTTGTGCAGGTACAGTTCCTGATCTTCCTTCTTGGCCCAGGCCGTGCCATAGATACGCTGCAGCATCTCGTTTTTCGAGTCGCCGCGCCAGTAGGCGCCGGCCAGCTTCATCAGCTTGAACACTTTCAGCTTGCCCGTCGATGGCACGTGGGGTCCGCGGCACAAGTCCGTGAACTTGCCTTCGGAATACAGCGACACTTCCTGGTCGGCCGGAATCGAGCCGATCAGTTCAGCCTTGTAGGCTTCGCCAATACCCTTGAAGTACTCGATGGCTTCGTCGCGCGCGACCACCTTGCGCGTGACTTGCTCGTCCTTCTTGGCCAGCTCGGCCATTTTCTTTTCGATCGCGACCAGATCTTCCGGCGTGAACGGACGCTTGTAGGCGAAGTCATAGTAAAAGCCGTTGTCGATCACGGGACCGATGGTCACTTGTGCATCCGGGAACAATTCCTTGACGGCATACGCCAGCAAGTGAGCCGTCGAGTGGCGGATCACTTCCAGACCATCGGCGTCCTTGTCCGTCACAATCGCCAGTTCGGCGTCTTGCTCGATCAGATAGGAGGTGTCGACCAGCTTGCCGTCGACCTTGCCGGCCAGGGCAGCCTTGGCCAGGCCGGTACCAATATTGGCCGCAACCTGGGCCACGGTGACCGGGCCGTCAAATTGACGGGCGGAACCATCGGGAAGTCGGATTGTAAGCATATTGATCTCCATATCGGCGCTGGCGCCAGGTAAAACTGCAATGTGGTGTGGACTGAAAAACTGAAAGGAAAACGCAGACGCAAAAAAACGCGGACTAGCCGCGTTTTTCACTTTCTTGAGACAAAGGAAACCCGTTCGACTAGCGTCACTCCCAAAGCTTGGTAGTAGTTCGCGGTGTCATAACCGGTTTACCCTTTCTCTCTAACTGCATTCTGGTGGGCGGTGAGGAATTCGAATCCCCGACCCCTTGGATGTCGACCAAGTATTCTAACCAGCTGAACTAACCGCCCGTAAAACTTTTTTATCGATTACTGCATCAGCAATCGTCTTTAAAACCATCTACTGCCAAATTCTGGTGGGCGGTGAGGAATTCGAATCCCCGACCCCTTGGATGTCGACCAAGTATTCTAACCAGCTGAACTAACCGCCCCGAAGACCAGCATTATAGAGAGGCTTTCCCAGAATGACAAGGGCTGTTTTACAGGAAACTTTAATCAGTTCTCCGGGCGTCAGCTCCCTTTATATAGAGGGAGCCCGCAGCACCTTGAATGCCGCTAGAATCGCGACATGAACTCCACTATATTAGCCTGGCTGAAAACCCTGAGCCGCATCTGCGGTTTTGAAACGGCCGACTCCTTCCCGCCCAATCATCCCTACGCACGCACGCGGTGGGAAGCTGCGTATTTCGATATCGCCTCCGATGTGAAGCCTGACGAAATCGAACGGCGCATCTGCGCGGCCATCGCCAACACGCCGAGCGTCTTCGCCTACATCACCAATCCCACGCCACGCATGCAGCGCGCGCTGCTGAACGTGATCCACGACCGGCTGCGGCGCCAGCCCGGCACGGGCGCCACGGACCTGGTCTTGTTATTGATCAATGCCTACGCCAGCGACCACATCACGGAAGCCGTGCCCGGCCTGCGCGCCCTGATCTATAACACGGAGCACGAAGACACGAATCTGCGCGTGCATGCGATCCTCGAGTTACTGGTCGGCACGCCACGGGGACTGGACGTCATCGATATGTAGATCAAACGTGATTGGCGGGAACATAACGCGCCCGCAAGCGCATGAATGGGGTTTCCACCAATGCATATAAAAGCCAGCCTGCGGCAATGCTGAGAATAATCATCACGAGGATCGCCGGCACGCTGTCCGGCCCGTAACCCCTATCCTGCAAGAGCGGGCGCAGCAGGATGCACAGCTGCTTGTGCAGCAAATAAATCGCATACGACCACAGCGCCAGGCTGGCCGCGCCCGGCACGCGCAGCTGATACAAGACACTGGCGGGGCTGAGCGCCGCGATCAGCAATAAAGTAAAACTGGCCGCCAGGGCCGGATAACCGAACACCGTCACCCAATAGCCATAGTGATCGTTGAGAAACACATAAAACATCAGCGCCGTACCAGCAATTCCCGCCAGCAAGGTGCGGTTGCCATAAGAGGTCAGACGCGACCAGGCTACCGGATGGTAGTTTTTCAGCAGCGCCAGCGCCACGCCCGCCACCAGCTCGTCGAAGCGGCACCACGACGCGTAATAAATATACTTGTAGTAGCCAAGGCCACCGCGCGGCACTTGCACATATTCATCCCACAGAGTCGCGCGCACCAGCATGCCGACGATAAAGCTGGCGGCCACGGCCAGCCACGCCCACAGCAGAGACCTGCGGCAAGCGGCGATCAGCAGCGCCACGGCCGGCAGCAGCACGTAGAACTGCTCTTCCACGCACAGCGACCAGGCATGCGAAAACGCCGTGCCCGGCGTCAGGTTGATGTTTTGCGTAAAGGTCAGGAATTTCCACAGAGGCAATAGTGCGCTATCGCCGCGAAACGCGGGCCACAGGTAATACAGGGCCAGCACGGCATAAAAACTGGGCAAGGTGCGCAGGAAGCGCCGCGCATAGAAACGCGGCAAGGAAAAGCCATGTTCGCTGCGCAAGGCCGCAAAGATCTGGTTGCCGATCAGATAGCCGCTGAGGGCAAAGAACAGGTCCACGCCTACCCAGCCGATTTCTCCCCAGAAACCAAACGCCCCGCCCTCGCTGACGAACAGCAAATAATGGTTCATGAAGACAAGCACGATGGCCAGCGCGCGCAAGGTATCGAGGCCATACAGGCGGGAAGAAGGTGAAGAGGACGACATGGATCTCGGCAAGGGAAAACAACGGTGGCGCCGATCATGCCACGCCACACGCTGCCATGGCCACATTTTTACAGGCGTCCACGGCGAATCCCGCTAAAATATGCCGACCCCGCTTTCCCTTCCAGCAACAGCATAGGATATGTCCAGCATGAGCAGCGCACTCCACTTCAAGTCCATCAACTACACGGGCCTGGGCAGCGGCCCGCGCCTGATCGTCACCGGCGCCGTGCACGGCAATGAAACCTGCGGCACCAAGGGTATTCAACGCGTGATGGCTGAACTCGACAGCGGCGCCCTCTCCATCGTGGCCGGCAGCGTCACCTTCGTGCCCATCACCAACCCGCTCGCTTACGCCAAGGGCGTGCGCAGCGGCGACCGCAACCTGAACCGCAATCTGTTCCCGAACGACAATCCACAGGATTTCGAAGACCGCATCGCCAACTGGCTGTGCCCGTTGCTGGGCCAGCACGACGTGCTGCTCGACTTGCACTCGTTCAATGCGGACAGTCAGCCTTTCGTCATGGTGGGTCCGCGCAACAACGATGGCCCGCTGCAACCATTTCAACATGAAGACAAGGAGCGCGCGCTGGCGCGCCGCCTGGGCGTGCGCCGCTTCGTCGATGGCTGGCTGCAAACGTATGGCGCCGGCGTGCAGCGCCGCCTGGGCAGCAGCGACCAGGTCGGCATGGTCTTGCGCTATGGCGTGGGCACCACCGAATACATGCGCTCGACGGGCGGCTACGCCCTGACCCTGGAATGCGGCCAGCACGCGGACCCGGCCGCGCCGGATGTGGCCTACCGCGCCATCATGAACACCCTCGCCTTCCTCGGTTTCATTGACGCGCCGCAGCCGAATCCGATCGCCGATGCCGACATGGAAGCGCTGAACATGGTCGTCGTGCACGACAAGCTCGATGCGGGCGACCGCTTCATCAGGACCTGGTCCAGCTTTGACAAGGTGCAACAGGGCGACCAGATCGGCGTGCGCGCGGACGGCACGCCCGTGACGGCCGAATTCGACGCCTACATCCTGTTCCCGGACGTCAACGCGCAAGCCAATGCCGAGTGGTATTACCTGGCGCGGGTGGCCAGCAGCTTTTGATTAATGCCCGACGGACTTGGAAAACAAGTTAATCACGAGCACGCCGGCAATGATCAGCCCCAGGCCGATCAGGGCCGGCGTGTCGAGGCTTTGCTTGAACCAGAACCAGCCGACGGCGGAAATGAGCACGATGCCCACGCCGGACCAGATTGCGTAGACAATACCGGTAGGAATGACCTTCAAGGTCAAGGACAAGCACCAGAAGGCGATGCTGTAGCCGACCACGGTGATGACGCTGGGCCACAAGCGGCTGAAACCCTCGGACGCCTTCAAGGCGCTGGTGGCGATCACTTCGGCAATGATGGCGATGCCCAGGTAGAAATACGTCATGGCAAGACTCATACTGGCATCCTTTATTGAGGGCTGAGCAATTTCAAGCCCAGGATCCCGGACACGATCAGGGCGATGCAGGCAATGCGCGCGGCGCTGGCCGGTTCGCCCAGCACCATGATGCCGAAGATGGCCGTGCCGACGGTACCGATGCCCGTCCAGATGGCGTAGGCCGTGCCCAGCGGCAAGGTGCGCAGGGCCAAACCCAGCATCACCACGCTGCCCAGCATGGAAATGGCGGTCAATACGGATGGCACGAGGCGGGTAAAGCCGGCACTGTATTTGAGGCCAATGGCCCAGCCGATTTCCAGCAAGCCCGCCAATACCAGAATGATCCACGCCATACTTTTCTCCCGAGGCGGCAGGGTCGTCCCCACCATACAGCCCCCACATCGAGCGGGGTCGTCCCCACAGGAGCAAAGGCAAAAGTATACCATTGGGTGAAAAATCTTGCCGCCAGCACATTTTTTCTAGTGCGGCCGCTCCAGTCGAAAATTGCCAAAAAACATGCTAATGGCAGCATAATTGCTGCATCCATTCACTCTCGGGAACAATGATGCTACTTCTGGCCCAAATCCTTACCGCCCTTATCCTGCTGCTGCACGTCTACATCGTGCTGCTGGAAACCGTCTTGTTCGATGCGCGCGGACGCAAGGTGTTTGGCCTGTCCAAGGAAAAAGCGGAGATCGTGCGTCCCGCCATGTCGAACCAGGGTTGCTACAACGGTTTTCTCGTCGCGGCGCTGGCGCTGGGCTTTTTTCACCCGGACGCGGCGATTGCCCATGCGTTCACCGTGTTCGGCCTGGCGTGCATCGCCGTGGCCGGCGTGTGGGGCGCGGCCACCGTCATGACGCGCATCCTCTACCTGCAAACCGTGCCTGCCGTCATCGCCTTGCTGCTGTTCCACTTCGCCTGATCCCTGCCGGGGCGGCCAGCCGGCCGCCCTGCCTCGCTCCGCTCCGTGCTGCCTGCGCATACCCCAAATGGGTGATGTTTCCAAAAAACATGCCCGATACAATTCCTTGTAGCAATAAAAAAGATACCACCAGACACATGGTGGCAAGTCACAGTCCACAGGGGAAATCATGCAAGCACATCCAACCACCTTTGCCGCCACTCTGCTCGGCTGCCTCATGCTGTCCGCCTGCGGTGGCGGCGGCAGCGACGGCACCAGCTCGGGCAGCGGCTCCACCAGTGCCAGCGGCGGCACTTCGTCAACCTGCCAGTACAGCAATCTGATCAGTGATACGGAGCGCAAGCAGGCCAGCGCCTGCGGCATCCAGGTATCGGGCAACTATGCCCAGGCAGACTCGGGGTACGATAGCCTCGTGGCCGCCTGCAAGCAGGGAGACAAAGCCAAGGCCGATGCCTACTACAGCGGCACGTACCAGAAAATGGTCGACTATGCGCGCTCCGTAAGCAAGGACCTCGGTTGCGGGCAAAACAATGGCCCCACCTTGCCCAACAACACCACGGCCAGCAATTACAATTTCTGTGTCAAAAGCACCAGCGTCAATGGTAAGCTCAGCTATGAAGGTGCTTGCTACGGCCCCGTCAAATCGGGCGAAGGCGGCTGCGGCAGCGGCTATAGCTATATCAGCCAGTACGCCAGCCTCAGCACGTGCACCTCCGGCGGCAAAAGCTGGCTGGAATCGCGCTAGGGAAGTCGGGCGGCCGAGGCCAAGGCCGCCCGAGATATGTCTTGTCCACCGCTTGCCGCATGAGGATTGCCCATGACGCCATCGCTCGCCGTCGCCAGCCAGGCGCTGATTACCCTGATCTACGAAGCGGCCACGCAGCATGGCGCCTGGTCGCAATTCCTCGCCGCCTTTGCGCAACAACTGAAATCGCACGCGGGTCTGATCTGGGCCAATGATTTCAGCAACCGCTCGGTCGACGTCCAGCTGCCGGGCAGCGGCCTGTCCGCCACGTATGGCTTCGAATCGGATGCCATGGCCAGCTTTGCCAGCTATTACGGCGCGCGCAATGTCTGGCTGGAAGACGCCACCCTGCACCGCGAAGGCGCCGTCGTCACCGGCTCCATGCTGTTTCCCGACCATTGCCTGAAAAAAACCGAATACTGGACGGACTGGCTGCGCCCGCAAGACATCTTTTATACGGCGGCGGCCATCGTCGAATTGCGCGCCGAGCGCTCCACCAACGTCACCGTGGTGCGCCGCGAACGGGCGGGCGCCTACGAGGCGGGCGAGCTGGTGCTGATCCGCAGCCTGATGCCCCATTTGCAGACGGCCTTTGCCCTGCAGCGCAAGCTGCGCCGGCTGGAAGTGCTGTCGCAGAGCTCCACCCAGGTGCTGGAATTGCTGCCGTTTGGCGTGCTGTTGCTCGACGCCACGTCGCAATTGCTCTACGCCAACGAGCGGGCGCTGGCCATGACGGCTTCGACGCGGCTGCTGCAACTGCGCGAAGGCGCGCCCCTGTATTGCCCGCGCGAAGCGGACAACGGCGCGCTGCGGCGCATGCTGCACGAGGCGGCCCAAACGGGTACGACGGCGGCAGGCGGCCCCGGCGGCGTACTCAACCTGAATGGCTTGACGGGCGAACAGCTGCGCCTGCGCGTCACGCCCCTGCCCTCCTGGCACAGCCCGTTCGGCTCGGCCAGCGCCATCGCCGTCTTCCTCAGCGACAGCAGCGACTTGATCACCTCCCTGGCCGCCACCCTGCGCAATTTCTATGGCATGACGGTGGCCGAGGCGCGCCTGACGGAAGCGCTCGTCAACGGCTACTCCCTGCAGGAATACGCCGAGCGCCAGCGTATTTCCATCCACACGGCGCGCACGCAGATCAAGAGCGCCACCGCCAAGGCCGGCGCCCAGCGCCAGGTGGACCTGGTGCGCATCGTGTTGACGGGCCCGGCCGTGCTGCAGCGCAACCCCCTTGCCGCCTGAACCCTTCAACAACGCGCGTCGCCAGCACGCTTTTCATTTATATCGTAGAATCACGATATTAGAATTTAGGAAAAACGATATATACATCGCTGAAAAGCGAATTATGTATTGAGGAGAAACAACATGGATATCGACGCCATCCACAAGGCGCTGGCCAATCCGGTGCGCCGGCAGATTTTGCAATGGCTGAAGGAGCCGGAACAGTATTTCCAGGAGCAGGACCACCCACTGCACCTGGGCGTGTGCGCCGGCCTGATCGACCGGCGCCTGAACCTGTCGCAATCGACGGTGTCGGCGCACCTGGCCAGCCTGCAGAAGGCGGGCCTGATTTCAGCCACCAAGGTGGGCCAATGGAGCTTCTTCAGCCGCAATGAAGACACTATCCAGGCCTTTCTCGACCACATGCAGCAAGGTTTGTAACAGCATCCACATCGCCGCGCGCGGCACTCTCGACAGGAAAGACAACAATCATGGCAACTTTATTCGACCCCATCACCATCGGCAGCCTGCACCTGAAAAACCGCATCATCATGGCGCCGCTGACGCGTTCGCGCGCCGGCAATCCGGGCCGCGTGCCCAACGCCTTGATGGCCGAGTACTACACGCAGCGCGCTTCGGCCGGCATGATCATCTCGGAAGCGACGGCCGTCACGCCGCAGGGCGTGGGCTACGCCGACACGCCGGGCATCTGGTCCGAGGAACAGGTGGAAGGCTGGAAACACATCACCGATGCCGTGCATGACGCGGGCGGCCTGATCGTGCTGCAACTGTGGCATGTGGGCCGCATTTCCGCGCCCGTCTTCCTCGATGGCGACTTGCCCGTGGCGCCCAGCGCCGTCAAGCCTGCCGGTCATGTGAGCCTGCTGCGCCCGAAACAGGAATTCGTCACGCCGCGCGCGCTGGATACGGAAGAGATTCCCGGCATCGTCGCGGCCTACCGCCTGGGCGCCGAAAATGCGAAAAAAGCCGGCTTCGACGGCGTGGAAATCCACGGCGCGAATGGCTATCTGCTCGATCAGTTCCTGCAAGACAGCACCAACTTGCGCACCGACAACTACGGCGGCTCGATAGAAAACCGCGCCCGTTTGATGCTGGAAGTGACGGACGCGTGCATCGAAGTATGGGGCGCGGACAAGGTCGGCATGCACCTGGCACCGCGCCGCGATGCGCACGACATGGGCGATTCCGATCCGCGCGCCACCTTCGGCTATGTGGCGCGCGAGCTGGGCAAGCGCGGCATCGCTTTCATCTGCGCCCGTGAAGCGCTGGGCGAGGACCGCCTGGGTCCGTACCTGAAGCAGGAATTTGGCGGCGTCTATATTGCCAACGAGAAAATGGACAAGGCAGCGGCCGAAACCCTGCTGGCCAAAGGCGAAGCCGATGCCGTGGCCTTTGGCTTGTGGTTCATCGCCAATCCCGACCTGCCCATCCGCCTGCACAGCGACGCGCCCTTGAATCCGCTGAACCCGGACACCCTGTACGCGCCCGATGCTGCTGGCTACACGGACTACCCGGCACTGGCGGCACTCGCCTGACCGGTACCCTGAAAGCCCCGTGAACGGCATGGGGCTGCTCATCTCCCCACTGGCGGCGGACGCAACGACACCAGCGCACTGACTGCGTGATGATCGCAGCGCCCGTCGCTTTATTGACGCCGCCGCTTCCCAACCTTCAGCGCCATCGGCGCCGTGCCGGCCTGGCCGGACGACGCGCTTTTACGCTGCTGAAGACCCGGCGTATCACCTCGACCGGTACCGAGTGCTCGCGCAAATAGGCTGTCGCCACCGTGCGCCCCAGGGTGTGATGGAAAGCAACGCCCCGCTCGACGAGCTCGGCCATCACTTTGTCCGTTCGCACCTTCTCTCCATTTACATCGTCGATACTGTTTTTCATGCCATGGCTCCCTGTCGCGTGGATCAACACTGCATCAAGTTTTGACCACATCGCGCGCATTTAGTGCCCGACACAGCGGCAAAGCCTCGTTAAAATAGCGACAGCAAGCGCCCCGACACCGCATGGATAGCGGCCTCGGCTGCTTGTCGCCATCGCCAGCCCCGTATAGAATGCCTGCGCAGAATTTTGCTTCAAGGAAAATGGCCACCAGCGCCATCCGATCAAGAACAGTGTCACTGAAGGGTATCAATGGACGATTTATTTGTACAAGCGGGCGACTTGCCGACCTGGCGCCAGCGTAGTGCGCTGCGCGTGCTGCAGCTGTTTGGCTGGCGCCTGCGCTTTCGCCCCCTGCCGGGGCCGCGCGGCATCGCCGTCGTCTACCCGCACACGTCCAACTGGGATTTCATGGTGGGCCTGTTCGGTAAATGGGCGCTGTCGCTGCCCTTCCGCTGGCTGGCCAAGGATACCCTGTTCCGCGGCCCCATGGGCAAGGTGCTGCGCTATCTGGGCGGCGAACCCGTCGACCGCAGCACCACCAGCGGCACGATACAGCGCCAGGCGGAACGCATGCTGGCCGCCGACTGGTACTGGCTGGCCATCACGCCGGAAGCAACGCGCAGCTACCGCCCGAACTGGAAGAGCGGCTTTTATCACCTGGCCGTAGCCGCCAAGGTACCCTTGCTGCTGGTCTACATCGACTACCCGAACAAGGTGCTGGGCGTCGTCGACCATTTGTATCTGACGGGCGACAAGGAGGCCGACATGGCCGCCATCGCCGCCGTGTATGCGGGCCACCAGGGCTTGCATCCTGAAAAAGCGGCGCCCATCGTGCTGTCCGACAAGCGCCCCGGCGCTTAAACGATTAAGCGACTCCCATCAGCACCACGCCGGCGGCCGTCAAGGCCACGCCGGCCACACGCAGCATGCGCTCGGCCAGCACCTGGCCGATGAAACGTCCCGCGCACAGCAGAATAGCCGAAGCCAGCATGAAGCCGCAGGCGGCCGAGGCGGCCGGCAATTCCTGGCCATGCGCATTGCCATGCGCCAAGGCGAACAGGCCCACCAGTCCCATGCCGAGCCAGTTCGGCAAGGCCAGCGCCAGCGCGATGGCCAGTCCCACCAGCGCCACCGTGGCAGCGATGCCCGTTTCCAGCCCCGGCACCGTCAATCCGACCATGCCGGCCAGCGCGCCAAGCAGCATCATGCCGAGAAAAGTGGCGGGCTGCGCAAGCCCGCGACGCTGCTGGCCGCCCCAAATGCCCACGCCCAGCATGGCCAGCAAATGGTCGATGCCCGTAAACGGATGGGCGAAACCGGCCAGGAAGCCCATGCTCTCGCCATGGCCGGGGTGGGCCATGGCGGGCATGGCCAGCAGGCACAGGGCCGCCACGGCGGCCGTTTTTGTCATCAGTCTTGCAGTCATTGCAGCTCCTTGCCTGGTTGATCGAGCAAACCTTGCTCACGGATAAAATCGATGACGACCTGCACGCCGTCGCCGCTGCGCAGGTTGGTAAATACGAAGGGGCGTTCGCCGCGCATGCGTTTGGCGTCCTGCGCCATGATGTCCAGGTTGGCGCCCACGTATGGCGCCAGGTCCGTCTTGTTAATGATCAACAAGTCGGAGCGCGTGATGCCGGGCCCGCCCTTGCGCGGGATTTTTTCGCCACCGGCCACGTCAATCACGTAAATCGTCAGGTCCGACAATTCCGGACTGAAGGTGGCGGCCAAATTATCTCCGCCCGATTCGACGAGGATCAAATCAAGGTTGGGAAAATCTGCCTGCATGCGCGCAATGGCTTCCAGGTTGATCGACGCGTCTTCGCGGATCGCCGTGTGCGGGCAGCCGCCCGTTTCTACGCCCATCAGGCGCTCGGCCGGCAAGGCATCGGCGCGCAGCAGGATTTCCATGTCTTCCTTGGTATAGATGTCGTTCGTGATGACGGCCATGTCGTAGCGCTCGCGCATGCCCTTGCACAGCATTTCGCACAGGGCCGTCTTGCCCGAGCCGACGGGCCCGCCGATGCCCACGCGCAGCGGATTGGAAGTGATCGAAGTCATAGTATGGTCTCTCGTTGTTGTGTTCAGGAACGGTACAGGCGGCTGTACTGCACTTCGTGGCGCATCGACAGCAGCGACAGGCCCGGCGCCCAGTTGCCCATCTCGTCGTCTGGTAAGGTTTGCGCCGTCAGCGCCGCCGCCTCCAGATCCGGACGCAGCGACAGCAGCAGGCGCTGGCCCGCCACCTGTCCCAGCGGCACGGATTTCACGCAGACGAGCACCTGGTTTTCCGCCCAGGCGAACAGCATCGCCAGCAGCGCCTCTTCGCGGGGAATGGCCAGCGCCGCCACGGCGCAGGCATACGCGGTAGGCAAGGCCACTTCGGGCTGGCCCTGCAGCATGTCGATCAGCACGCCATCGGCCACGCCCAGTTCGGCCAGCAGCTTGGTCAAGGAATAGCCCATCTGGATGGTCTCGGCGCGAAATTCCGCCGTGTCGCGCGACGCGATGAAACGCTCGCTCCAGCGCTGCACGGCGCACAAGTCCTGTTCCTCGAATGCCTGCATCAGCCGCCAGCACAGCGGTGCTTCCCAGCGCGCCACCACCTGCGCCAGATGCTCGGCAATCCAGCTACGCGCCGTGGCCGCGTCGCTCACCAGGCCGGATTCGAGCGCCGCTTCCAGACCCTGCGAATAACTGTAGGCGCCGATCGGCAGGGCCGGACTGGCGAACTGCAGCAGGTGCAGCAGGGCCGACGCCTGCATCATGCAGCGCCTGGCGCATCGCCGGGACGGTGGATTTTCTGCCGCAGCGGCACGGGCGCCAGCAAGTGCTGGCCGTGGCCGTCGTGGTGGCCATGGCCGCCGCCATACGCGCCTGCCTCCGGCTCGAACGGCGCGCTTTCTTCCGTCACGCTCGCCTGCAAGCCTTCCAGCATCTCCTTCAGTACCACGTCCTTGCGGATGCGCAAAAAGCCATCGCCCACCTGCGCCTGCGTGTGGCGGTTCCCCAGATGAAAAGCGCAGCGCAGCAGGGTATGCGCGTCAAGGCAGCGCACCAGGTAAGTCGGCTCGCGCGCGGCGACGATCTGCACCACCTGTCCTTCCGGCCCCGTCATGCGCTCGCCATCGCGCAGCACCGTGCCGCGCACGGTGAATACGGCCACGTCGTCGCCATTCGACAGCACGGCGCGCAGCCGGCATTTTTCGCGCTGGTCATAGGGCAGCACAAGTTGGGCAACGGCGGCGCGATTATCGTCGGGACCTAATTTGGTATGCAAAGTCAGCATGCTTGTCTCCTGCTTAAAATAGAAAATAGCGCTGCGCCATCGGCAGCACGGCGGCCGCCTCGCACACGAGCAGCTGGCCGTCGGCGCGCACGGCGTAGGTTTCCGGGTCCACTTCCATGTGCGGCGTGGCGCTGTTGTGGATCATGTCGTGCTTGCGCAAGCCGCGCATGTTCTTCACGGCGATGACGGATTTATTCAGTTTCAGCTGATGCCCGATATCGAGGTCGTAGGCCGCCTGCGAGACAAACGTAAACGACTTTTTCAGGCCGCCGCCGAAGGCGCCGAACATCATGCGGTAGTGCACGGGCTGCGGCGTGGGAATCGACGCGTTCGGGTCGCCCATCTGCGCGGCCGCGATCATGCCGCCCTTTAAAATCATCGACGGCTTGACGCCGAAAAAGGCCGGCTTCCACAGCACGATGTCGGCGATCTTGCCCGCCTCGATGGAGCCCACCACGTGCGAAATCCCGTGCGTGATGGCCGGGTTGATCGTGTACTTGGCGATGTAGCGCTTGGCGCGGAAATTGTCGCTGCGCGCCGTGTCGGGCGCCAGCGGTCCCCGCTGCACCTTCATTTTGTGCGCCGTCTGCCAGGTGCGCATGATCACCTCGCCCACTCTCCCCATCGCTTGCGAGTCGGACGACATCATCGAGATGGCGCCGATGTCGTGCAGGATGTCTTCCGCGGCGATGGTTTCGCGGCGGATGCGCGACTCGGCAAACGCCACGTCCTCGGCAATGGCCGGGTCCAGGTGGTGGCACACCATCAGCATGTCCAGGTGCTCGTCGAGCGTGTTGACGGTGAATGGTCGCGTCGGGTTGGTCGACGAGGGCAGCACGTTGGCTTGCCCCACGGCGGCGATGATGTCGGGCGCATGGCCGCCGCCCGCCCCTTCCGTGTGAAACGTGTGGATGGTGCGGTCCTTGAAGGCGGCCAGCGTGTGCTCAAGGAAGCCGCCCTCGTTGAGGGTATCGCTGTGCAGCGCCACCTGGATATCCATGCGGTCGGCCACCGACAGGCAATTGTCGATGGCGGCCGGTGTGCTGCCCCAGTCTTCGTGCAGTTTCAGGCCGATGGCGCCCGCGCGCACCTGCTCTTCCAGTGGCAGCGGCAGGCTCACATTACCCTTGCCCATGAAGCCCAGGTTCATCGGGAAGGCGTCGGCAGCCGCCAGCATGGCGTGCAAGTGCCACGGCCCCGGCGTGCAGGTGGTGGCGGCCGTGCCCACTGCCGGTCCCGTGCCGCCGCCCAGCATGGTGGTCACGCCGCTCATCAGGGCTTCCTCGATCTGCTGCGGGCAGATGAAGTGAATGTGGGTGTCGACGCCGCCGGCCGTGACGATCAGGCCTTCGCCGGCGATGATTTCCGTGGCGCCGCCGATGGCCAGGGTGACGCCGGGCTGGATGTCCGGATTGCCCGCCTTGCCGATGCCGAAGATCAGGCCGTTTTTCAGACCGATGTCGGCTTTGACGATGCCCCAGTGGTCGAGGATGACGGCATTCGTGATGACGGTGTCCATCACATCGGCCGCACAGCGCTGCGACTGGCCCATGCCGTCGCGGATCACCTTGCCGCCGCCGAATTTCACTTCTTCGCCGTAGATCGCATAGTCATGCTCGATCTCGATGAACAGTTCCGTGTCGGCCAGGCGGATGCGGTCGCCCCTGGTGGGGCCGAACATTTCGGCATACGCGCTGCGGGGAATGCTGGCCATCTCAATCCTTTCCCGGTGGAGTGTCTTGCAGTTCGCCCATCACTGCGCCATTGAAGCCGTAGACCTTGCGCTCGCCCGCCAGCGCCACCAGTTCCACCGTGCGCTGCTGGCCCGGCTCGAAGCGCACGGCGGTGCCGGCCGTGATATTGAGGCGCATGCCGTAGGCGCGCCAGCGCTCGAAGGCCAGCGCCGGGTTGACTTCAAAAAAGTGGAAGTGCGAGCCGACCTGGATCGGCCGGTCGCCCCGGTTGGCCACCAACACGGTGGCCGTGGTGCGCCCGGCATTCAAGCTGATTTCGCCTTCTTCCAATTGGTATTCGCCTGGGGTCATGAGGGGCTCCTTCTCAAAAGACTACGGTATCGGGTGGTGCACGGTCACCAGCTTGCTGCCATCGGGGAAGGTCGCTTCCACCTGAATGTCGGGGATCATCTCGGCGATGCCATCCATGACGTCGGCGCGCGACAGAATTTTTGTCCCGTCCGACATCAGCTGCGCCACCGACTTGCCATCGCGCGCGCCTTCCATGATGGCCGCGCTGATCAAGGCCACCGCTTCCGGATAGTTCAACTTCAAGCCGCGCGCCAGGCGACGTTCGGCCAGCAGCGCGGCCGTAAAAATGAGCAGCTTGTCTTTTTCGCGGGGAGTCAGGTCCATGTTTTTCCTTGTGCTTCTTTCCTGTTCAAGTGTTCCAGATGCGGGGCACGACGGCGTCGCGTCCCAGCATGGCGGGGCGCAGCAACTGCCAGGCGGCCAGCATGACGCGGCGTGCCGCCTCGCTGTCGCCGCACAGCAGGCGCACCACCACCAGTGACTTCATGTGCGTGGCGCCAAACGCGGCGCCGGCCGGCACGGCGATCTCGCGCACGGCCGCCAGCACGGCGGCAGAAACGGGCGTGCCGATGGCGATCAGGGTGGCGCACACGGTGTGTCCCCCCAGGCCCAGCGGGCTGGCCATCAGCGCGCCGCCGGCCGCCAGCACGCCCTGCTCCCACCACAGCAGCTTGCCGCCGCGGCGGATCCGCACCTGCTGGCTGATGCTGCCCGTATTGAAGATTTCGCCCGAGGCGCTGCGGCCCAGGCAGACGATGTCGCAGCCGATGTAGCTGGCGTCCGGCGCCAGCTCCACCTCGTGGCGCAGGCGCACGCAGGCCTGGTCGAAGAAGATGCTTTCCTGCGGCAGCCACTCGATGGCCGCGCCGCTGCCGGCGCGCAGCACGATGTGCTGGCCCGAGACATGGCCGTTGGCGCGGTACCATTTGGCGGCGCCCGGCGACGTGAGCAAGGCGTGTGCGCCCTCGCCCAGCGTGGCGTCGACGGCCAGCTGGTCGCCGCCCACGACGCCGCCCGGTGGATGAATGATGATGGCGTGGCAGACGGCGTCGCCTTCCGGATACAGGGGCTTTTGCACGCGCAGGGGGCCGCTGTGCGTGCGCTCGACGAGGCGGCTGACGCCATCGTGCAGCGCAAAGCCCAGGCGCAAATGCGCCTGCCAGGCGCTGTGGGCGCTGGCTGGTAAAGGCGTGACGGGACGGGTGCTGTCTGGCATGCGGGGCAATCGCGTAAATAAGCGATTACCTAAGCAGGATATATGCCAGCGTCAGGGGAAGGAAAAGTGAGAATCGTGCACCGCGCTGCAGCGGACGCACCGGCATGGTGCATCGGCCGCACCGCAGTGCCTGTCTCTTACGCCACGGCCAGGGTGCGCCGTTCGCGCAGCAAGGCCGTGAAGGCTTCGGCGGCCAGGGGGCGGCTGAAGTAATAACCCTGCATTTCGTCGCAGCCGTGTTCCGTCAGGAAGTCGACCTGTGCGCGCGTTTCCACGCCTTCGGCGATAACGCGCATGTCGAGGTTGTGCGCCAGCGAGATGACGGAGCGGGCGATGGCCGCGTCGCTGCTGCTGGTGGTGACGTCGTCGACGAAGGATTTGTCGATCTTCAGCACGTCGATGGGAAAACGCTTCAGATAACCGAGACTGGAATAGCCGGTGCCGAAGTCGTCGAGCGAAATGCCCACGCCGATATCCTTCAGGCGCGTGAGGGCCGCCACCGCCTTGTCCGGGTCGCCCATCACCGTGCTTTCCGTGATCTCGATGCCGAGGCAGGCGGGCGCGATGCCGTATTTGCGCAAGGCCGCCTCGACGAACGGCACCGTGCGGTCCTGCGCGAACTGCTTGCCGGACAGGTTGACGGCCACCTTGACGCTGCCCAGGCCCGCGTCGTGCCAGGCGCGGATTTGCGCGCACACGCTTTCGAGCACCCATTCGCCGATGGCCGTGATCAAGCCGTATTCCTCGGCCAGCGCGATGAACAGGCCCGGCGGCACCTTGCCCAGCACCGGGTTATCCCAGCGCAGCAAGGCTTCCGCGCCCAGCAAGGCGCCCGTGCGCAAGCACATCTGCGGCTGGTAGTGCACTTCGAATTCATCGCGGCCGATGGCGCCGCGCAGCTGCTGCTGCATCGCCAGGCGGGCGCGGATATCGCTGCCCATGCGCTCCGTGAAGAAGGCGTAATGGTCGCGCCCCATTTCCTTGGCGCGCACGAGGGCCGTGTCGGCGTGGCGCAGCACGTCGTCGAGGCTGTCGCCGTCGGCCGGGCACATGGCGATGCCGATGCTGGTCGTCAGCGCCAGGCGCTCGCCATCGACGCTGAGTTCTTCGCGCAAGCCGGCCAGGATGGTTTGCGCCAGGCCCAGGGTGCGTCCCAGCAGGGCGTCGTCCTGCAGCAGGATCTGGAATTCGTCGCCGCCCTGGCGCACCACCGTGTCGCCCTCGCGCACGCAGCCTGACAGGAAACGCGCCACCACTTGCAGCGCCTTGTCGCCCACGGCCTGGCCGTGCGAATCGTTGATGTTCTTGAAGCGGTCCAGGTCGAGGCACATCAGCACCACCTGCTGGCCGTCGCGCTGCGCGTTCGCGCGCGCCTGTTCGAAACGCTCGCGCAGCAGCACGCGGTTCGGCAAACCCGTCAGCGCGTCGTGGTAGGAGAGGAAATCGATCAGATGCTGCTCGGCCTTGCGCTCGCTGATGTCGAGGAAGACGCCGATGTAGTTGACGACGGCGCCACCGGGGCTGTGCACGGTGGAGACGCTGAGCAGGCAGGGATAGGTGTCGCCGCTCTTGCGCCGCGTCTGCACCTCGCCCGACCAGCAGCCGCTGCTGCGCAAGCCCTGGCGCAGGGCCAGCAGCACCGCTTCGCCCGTGTATTCGGCGTGCAGGCGCATGATGTCCGTGCCCACCACTTCCTGCGCCGCGTAGCCGGTGATGCGGGTAAAAGCGGGATTGGCCGTGACGATGACGCCGGCAGCATCGGTGATCAGGATGGCGTCCTGGGTCGCTTCGAAGACCTGGCCCGACAGGCGCAACAATTCTTCATTGGCGCGGCGGATCTGCACTTCGCGCGCCAGGGTGCTGGCCACCTGTTCCAGTTCGGCCGTGCGTTCGGCCACCCTGCGTTCCAGGTTGGCGCGTTCCTGCGCCAGCTGCAGCTGCGCCCGCGCCAAGCGCACGTGGGCGTCGGTGCGGGCCAGGATTTCCTCGGCCTGGAAGGGCTTGGCGATGAAATCGACGGCGCCCAGCGCGAAGCCGCGCACCTTGTCGTCCGTATCGTACTGGGCCGACAGGAAGATCACCGGCACCTGGCGCAGGGACGGTATCTCCTTCAGGCGGCGACACACTTCAAAGCCGTCGAGGCCCGGCATGCGCACGTCGAGCAGGATCAGCTCCGGCGGACGCGCCTGGGCCGTCCACAGGGCCAGTTCGCCGTTTGGCGCCTGGCGCACGGCATAACCGGCGCCGCCCAGCAAATCGCTCAACAGTTTCAGTGAAGCCGGCGTATCTTCAACGATCAGTACTTCGCCCTTCGAGTTCACTTCCGAAAAATCGCGGTGCATGTAGCAGTTCTCTCAGCTTTGGATGAGGCGCGGCGATCGGCTGCCGCGCTGGACAAGACATTTCTTTGCGATGAACTACGTACTATCATCATAATCTTTATTGCAATTTAGCACCATCCATCGGCGCCACTTAGTCCGTCTTTTCAGCGAATCCGATGTTGTCAGCCCACACTTTTCAAGCGGGTGCCAGCGCGCCTTCACTCTCCAGCAAGTCGCACAGCTGGCGGTACTGATGCTGGTCAAGCATGGCCTGCAGCGGCGCCAGCACGGGCGCCGCTGCAGGCGGCAAGGCGCCCAGCAGCAGGGCCACCCTGGCCAGGTTCAATTCGCGCAGCGCCACCAGCAAGGCCGCGCGCTCGTCCCCGGCCAGCAGCAGCAAGTCCTGCGCCCGCAGTGCCGGCGGCGCCTCGGGCGCCGGCGCTACTGGCAACGGCACGGACACCTGCACGGGCGCCTCGGCCGCCTGCGCGGGTATGCTGAAACGGAAGGTGGCGCCCTGCCCCGGCATCGATTCGACCGTCAGTTCGCCTTTCATCAATTGCACGAATTCGCGCGAGATGGCCAGGCCCAGGCCCGTGCCATCCTTCGGTCCCGCGCTGTCGGCCTGCACGAAGGGTTCGAAAATGCGCTGCTGGTCTTCCGGGGCGATGCCGATGCCCGTGTCACTGACGGCGAACGACAGCATCCATAGCCCGCCATCGCGCCGCTCGCCGCGCACGCGCAAGGCGATCTCGCCGCCGCCGGCGAACTTGACGGCGTTCGACATCAGGTTCAGCAGCACCTGGCGCAGGCGCGTCGCATCGAGCACCACGGCCGCCGGCAAGCCCGCGCAATCGAGGCGCAGGGCCAGCCCCTGCTGCTCGGCGCGCATGCCCAGCATGTCCATCACTTCCTGCAGCAGGGGCGCCAGCGCCACCACGGCCGTTTGCGCATGCAGGCGCCCCGCCTCGCCTTTCGACAGGTCGAGGATTTCATTGATCAGGGTAAGCAAATGATTGCCGGAGCGGTGGATGATGGCCAGGTTGCGCTTTTCATCGTCCTGCATATTGGGCGAGGCGGCCATCAGGCGCGAAAAGCCGATCACGGAATTCAAGGGCGTGCGCAGTTCGTGGCTCATGTTCGCCAGGAAGGTGCTCTTGGCGCGGTTCGCCGCCTGCGCCTGGCTGACGGCCACCGACAGGGCGCTGGTGCGCTCGGCCACCAGTTCTTCCAGGTGATGGCGGTGGCGCAGCAGTTCCAGTTCGGCCTCGCGATGCGCCGTGATGTCGTAGTTCGAGCCCACCAGGCGCATGGGCTGGCCCCGCCCGTCGCGGAAGATCACGGCATCGGCCTTGATGTAGCGGATGGCGCCATCGGGCCACAGGATGCGGTACTCGTGCGTGAAAGCCTGGCCGGCGTCCAGCGCGGCGCGCAGGGCCTCTTTCGCGGCCGGCACGTCGTCCGGCACCAGCGCCGCGCGCCAGATCGCCGCCGGCGCCACCGTGCTGTCGGCATCGGCCTTGAACTGCGCGTACATCTGTTCGTCCCACTGCAAGGCATCGTTGATGACGTTCCAGTCCCAGATGCCGATGCTGGCCGCGCCGGTGGCCATCTGCACGCGCTCCTCGCTGCGCTGCAAGGCGCGGTAACGGCTGTCGAGCAGCGCCACCATGTCGCGGATGGAGCGGTACAGTGTGCGCAGTTCGCCCAGGAACCACGCTTTCGGCGGCGTGCCGAATGCTTCTCCCTGCCCCGCCTGGACGCCGGCCGCATACTGGCCGATCGCCTTCAGGGGCTTGAGCATCAGACACCACATGAGCAGCCAGATGCTGGCCACCAGGATCACGTCGAGCGCCACGATCATGGCGCCAATGCCCAGCGCGCGCTGCCGCAGCTGCGCGTGCAGCAGCGCCGGCGTCGCATACACGGCCACGCTGCCGATGACTTGTCCGCCCATCGTCACGGGGCGCCGCTGCACCAGCCAGCCCGGCTCCGCGGACAGCGAGGAAAAACTGTCGATGGCGCCGCTCGCGGTGCGGCGCAGGACCAGCGCCTCCTTGCCGATGCCCGGCGTCAGGGAACTGGCCACCAGGTCGCGCTTGCCCAGCATGCTGCGCATGATGGCCTGCATCTGCTTTTCATCGAGATTCCACAAGGGTAGTTCGATGGCCACGGCCAGCTGGTCCGCGCTCACGGCCAGGCTGCGATGCAGCTGCTGCCAGCGCTGCTCGCGTTCGGACTGGTAAAACAGCACGGCAAACACCAGCAGCAGCGCGGTGACGACGAAGGTCAAGGCCACGCTGACGGCCAGCACGATGGACACGCCGCCCAGGCGCGCGCCTCTGGATGCCTGCATCGTCATGCGTCTTCGCCCTGCGGCTCACTGGCCAGCTGCGCCAGCAAGGCGCACAGCGGCTGATACTGATGCTGTTCCAGCATGGCGCCGACATGCGCGGCCAGCTGCGGCAGGCTGGTCGCCACGCCGGCCAGCACGATGGCGCTGCGTCGCAAGTCGAGGGCTTGCACGGATTCGAGCAGCGCCTGACGCTCGTCCGCGCCCAGCTGGCCCAGCGACTGCTGCAGGTCAAAGGCGACGGACGGCACGCGCGGCGGCATGGCGCCGGTGCGCTGAAAGCGCACGCCCAGTTGCTGCTCCAGTATGGCGAACAGGTGTTCCTGCTCGATCGGCTTGCGCAGGAAGCCGTCGGCGCCGGCCGCCAGCGCCTCCTGCTTTTCTTCCTCGAAGGCGGAAGCGGTCATGATCACCAGGCGCGGCTGCACCAGCGCCGGCTGCGCGCGCAGCCAGCGCGTCAGCGCCAGGCCGTCCATGTCCGGCATGCGCCAGTCGCTGAGCACGATGTCGTAGCGCTGCGCCGCCAGCATGGCTTGCGCCTGCACGCCACCCGCCGCTTCCTGCAGCTGGAAGCCCAGCGGCGCCAGCAAGCCGGCCAGCAGCTTGCGGCAGTTGTCGTCATCGTCGACCAGCAGCACCGTGCGCCCGCGCTGGCCCGGCGGCAGGCGCGCCACGCGGCCCGGCGCCAGCGGCGCGGCGGCAGGGCATTGCACGCAGGGCGCGCGCAAGTCGAAGTGGAACACGGAGCCGTTCCCCAGGGCCGATTCGACGCGCAGCTCGCCGCCCATCAGACGCACGAATTCGCGCGAAATGGTCAGCCCCAGTCCCGTGCCGGCCTGCGCCACGGCGCTGTCGGCCTGCACGAACGGTTCAAAGATGCGTTCCAGGTCGTCTTGCGCGATGCCGCTGCCCGTATCGCGCACGGCAAACGCCAGCGCCACTTGCCCATCGCCGTCCGCCTGGCACGCCAGCGACAGGGTCACGCTGCCCTGCTCGATGAACTTGAGCGCGTTCGACAGCAAATTGAGCAGCACCTGACGCAGCTTGGCGCCATCGAGGCGCACCAGCGGCGGCACGCCGGAACGTTCGAGCCGCAGCGCGATGCCCTGGTCGCCGGAGCGCATACGCACCATTTCGAGCACCTCGTCGAGCAAGCCGTTCAAGTCCACGGGACCCGCCTGCAGCTGCATGCGGCCCGCCTCGATTTTCGACAATTCCAGGATATCGTTGATCAAGGTCAGCAAATGGTGGCCGGCGCGGTTGATGATGGCCAGGTTATGCTTTTCTTCCTCGAACATGCTGCTCGAATCGGCCATCATCTGCGAAAAGCCGATCACGGAATTCAAGGGCGTGCGCAATTCGTGGCTCATGTTGGCGAGGAAAACGCTTTTTGCGCGGTTCGCCGATTCGGCCTCGGTGACGGCCACCGACAGAGCCGCCGTGCGCTGCTGCACCAGCTCTTCCAGGTGATCTCGGTAGCCGAGCAGCTCCTGCTCGCTGTGCTTGCGCTCGGAAATGTCGACGATGCCGCTGCGCACCAGGCGCCGCCCTTCCATCGGCAAGCGCACCAGCCGCACTTCGCAGGGGAAGATGCTGCCGTCGGCGCGCCGCACATTGCGTTCAACGAGGATCGGTTCACCCAGCATGACGCGGCGCAGATGCTCTTCCATCATCAGTCCCAGCGGCAGGCCATCGGGCTGTTCGCCCGTGTACAGGTCGAACGGCCCGCGCGCCAGCAGCGCTTCGCGCGACATGCCCAGCATGCGCTGCGCGCTGCTGTTGGCATCGATGAAGCGGTCCAGGTCCAGGTCGTACACGACGATGGCTTCCGGCGCATGTTCGACGAGAATGCGGAAGCGCTGCTCGCTTTCGCGCGCGTCGCTCTCGGCGCGGCGCAGACGGCGGCGCTGCAGCAGCAGGGCGCTCAGCATGCACGCCATGGCGAGAAACACGGCGCCAACCGACAGCACGGCGACGCGGTGTTCGTGCCACAGCTGCGGCGGGCGGTTGAAGAACAGGGTGTGCGGCGGCAGCCGGCTGAAGTCCGCATCCCAGCGCTGCAGCTGTTCCCAGTCATACATGGGCACCGGACGGACCGGCGGCAGCAAGGCGCCCGGCGCGGCAGGCGCCTTGCCGGCCAACACGGCCAGCGACATCTGCGCCACCTGCTGCGCAGCGCCTTCGATGTGCAGGATGGAGCCGCCGATGATGCCTTTTCCCACGTTCGTGTTGTACATGCCGAAGGCGGGCACATTCGCCAGCCGCGCCAGTTCGCCGGCAAACTGCACCGGCGTGGCGATGGCGCCGTCCACGTCGCGGTTGACGTTACCCGCCACCAGCAGCGTATCGGCGGGCAGGTGCGCCACGGTCGCGCGCATCTGCGCCAGGGTCAGGTCATCGAGATAGCGCATGGCCACCTTGCCCTGCCACGCCTGCGCCGCCTGCTGCATGCCGCGCTTCAAGGCCTGGTCGGCCTCGCTGGCGCCGACGGCCATGACGATGGTTTTCGTTTCCGGGAACAGCGCCATCGCTTGCGCCAGGGTACCGGGAAAATCGACGTTTGCCTTTTGCTGCCAGATGGCCAGCGGGCTGCCGGCCGGCAAAGCCTTGCCAGAGGTGTTAATCGCCAGCACAGGCACGCCGCGCGCCAGCGGCGCCAGGTCGGACAGCAAAAAATCGAGCGCCGGCTGCTGCATGGCGATGATCAGGTCGGCCTTGCGCCCCATCATCTGTGTGTATCTTAAAAGCAACAAATCCCGCATCTCGTTGCGCAGCGCCGGGTCGCCCTGGGTATTGAGGTTCAGGTGCTCGACCATGATGTCTTCGCTGGCCAGGCCCGCGGCGGCCATGGCGGCCACATAGGTGCGCGTGTACGATTCCACGCCAGCGCGGCCGTAATCGTAAGCGTTGAGAAACAGCACGCGCTGACCCTGGTGCGGCGCCGCAGCGATCGTGGCCGTGGCCGGCGTCGCAGCCGGCACGGCGGCAGGGGCCGCGGCAACACACAACGCCAGCAGCAATGCGCGGCCACAGCGGCGCACCGCTGCCCTGCCCATCGCGCCGCCAGGCACATCACGCATCATTCGCCATGCCCATGCTCACTCTCGCTGTCACCATGTTTCAACCAGGCGCCGACTGCTCAGCCACCGACACTTACAAAAACATGATAACGTCAACTGCAGGGGCAAGTCTATTGCTTAGGGCAATCTTTTGACAAGAAACCCGCTCGCAACACCCACCATCATTGCGCGGCGGCGCCACTGATACCGAACAGTTCCAGCTTCAGCCCTTTTATCCCGGATGGCACATAAATCGCAATCGCCTGGGCCTTGATCATGCTGTCATAAATACTGCCTTTGTTGTCGATCGAAAAGTAATACGTATTGGGCCGCACCGGCACTTCTGAAGGAACCTGGGCCATATGGCGCAACTCGGCGCCCGGAAGTGCCCGGCCAAGCAATAGTTCGATATTGTCCGGAGAGGATATTTTGAACTGCAACGGCACCGTGGCAACCAGTTCCAGCGCCGGCATATCGGCGTTGACAGCAAGACAGAGTTCGGTCTGGCGGTCAATCCGCTTGGCATCGAGCAAGCCGTGATAGTGGGTGTTCTGTTGCGTGTCGTTGGACAATGCAATCGGGAAGTAACGCGACAGCAGCACCGTATCGATCAGGTCGCGAATGATGCCATCGAGCTTGCCGAAACCGGGAGCCGCGTCGTCGTGACAATACGCCGGCAAGTCGCTCAATGTGTATTTTTTCGAAAACGTCATCAAGCCACCGGCCAACGCCATCAGTTTTTCAAACAAATATACGGGGTGGTGGCGCCGGTAACTGGCGCAATGACTGAGCGTGGCGCTGGCCGTGCTCAAGGTGTTGAGCATCCAGAACGAGGAGACATCACCGCCATGAAATTCCACCGTATTTTTGCCGGGCTGACGGTGGCGGCTGTATAGCGCCTCGATTTTCGCGCCCATGCGGTCGATCAGCGACTCGAGCATTTTCTGCAGCGAAGGCTCGGCGCTGATGGTCAGGCCCGGCGCAATGAAGGAGGCATCGATTTCAAAGCCGCCATTGCCGGCGCGGTACAAACGGATCACCGGAATGGCAAGGTAATCGTTCAGGGGATCCAGTTGCGACAGCAGATACACGCGTTTCTTCAGGTAAGCCACGTCGATGCTGACTGCCTCGCTGTACAAATCCGGGGTTTCGATATCCGCCTGGACATAGCGCGCGCCGGCAGCGCTCACATTGCCGCCGTGTGCCTGCAGCGCGGGCAGCGCGGCATAAAACGTAAAACTATGTTCGCTGGAAGGCAGCTTGGACAGGTCAACGGCACCGGGCAAGACATCGCCAAGCGGCGCGTCAAACAGTTCGCCATCCTGAAAGACGAGCGACATGGCGTCCGCCCGCAGGCTATTGTTGGCCAGTGCATCCGCATTCCAGCTGACGCCATGCACGCCCCATAAATGTGGATTGATGAGTGAGGCCAGACGTTGCAGGCGCGCTTCATGGTAGCGGTCCAGCTGCTGGAATTGCTGGGGGCCGATGGCCAGCCCCTCGGACCACAGTAATTTGGATGGCAATGTCATGGCGTTCTCCATATTGACCGTTGGAATCATGCTGCCTTGCCAGTCTGATGTTGCCAGCTTGAAAGTCCTTGATGTTGCGCAGCAACCCTGCTCAATTATTGCGCAAACGCAATTTACCTTGGAGCAAACGCTCGGATACTGGCCATTCCGCGTGAAGACACAGGAAAGATCGAGATGGAGGACTTGCTGCCGTATTTCGAACGCGAGCTGGTGATGCTGCGGCGACATTGCCGTGAATTTGCCGAACGCTATCCGAGAATCGCCGGCAAATTGCACATGTCCGGCGAGTCTTGCGAAGATCCGCACGTCGAACACTTGATCGAATCGGTGGCCATGCTGGCGGCACGCATCTCGAAACGGCTCGATGACGACTATCCGCAATTTACCGAAGCCTTGTTCGAAGCCCTGTTCCCGCATTATCTACGTCCATTTCCATCGTGCACCATCGTGCACCAGTGCGCCCCGGCGGCTGGAACGGGTGTAGCGCACCTGCCGGCCGGCAGCGAAATGGACGCCACGCCTGTGCGCGGCGTGCGCTGCCGCTTCAAGACGGTCTACGCCATGACGACAGGCGCATCGGTACTGGAAAGCACGGTTTTCGATGCGATGATCAAGCCGCCGCCAGGCGTGCGCCTGCCCGTATCAGCCAGTTCCTCGCTGAACATTGGCATCCGGCATCTCGACGCGGCGCCCGCGTCACTGCGCGTCTTCATCGATGGCGAGGCTTCTTTTTCCGCCGCCTTGCGCGATGCCTTGTTCTTGCATGCAGTCTGCGCTTTTGTGTCCATCGACGCGGTGCAATGGATGGCGTTACCCGCCGTGCCGTTGACGCCCGTCGGCTTCGCCGACACGGATGCCTTGATACCGTTCGGTGCCCGCTCGCAGCCGGCCTACCGCATCCTGAGCGAATATTTTGCGTATCCGGAAAAATTCAATTTCTTCGACATCGATATCGCGGCGCTGAGTGCGGCCCTGCCGCCTGGTTGCCAGCGCTTTACCCTGCATCTGTGCATGGCCGGTTTGCGGCCCGATTGCGCTGCGGCGCGCATGCTGTCGAGCATTTCCAGCGACAACTTGAGGCTGGGCTGCAGTCCTGCCGTCAATCTCTTCCGCCAGGAAGGCGTGCCAATCGCCGTCACCCAGCAGAAAACCGACTACTCCGTGCTGGCCCATGCGACCCATGCCCATGGCTACGAAGTCGTCACTGTCGATGCGGTGCGTTTGCTGCGCCAACGTGGAGGCGAAAGCACGCTGACCGAATTTCGCCCACTGTACAGCCTGCGCCATGGCGAAGGTACGGCGCAACAAGGACACTACTGGGTCGTGCGCCACGACATGGCTTTGGCCATCAACAGTCCTGGCCACGAAAAGAAAATCACGCTGGTCGACAGCGACTTCAATCCCTTGATCAACGAAAAAGCCAGCTTGTCGCTGTCGCTGACGTGCAGCAACCGTGACCTTCCGCTGTCGCTCAAGTATGGCCAGCCGCAAGGAGACTTGCAACCGTGCGGCGGCGGACCCGCACTGCACATGCTGCGACGCTCCAGCCAGCCGCGGCGCTTTTCACAGGGCGCGGGCCTGCACTGGCGCCTGATTTCGCACCTGACGCTGAATCATCACGCGCTGGTCCAGGATGGCCTGCCGGCGCTGCGTGAAATGCTGACGCTGTATGACCAGTCTCAATCGGCAAGCTCGCAACGCCAGATCGGCGGCATCGTCGCGCTGGCGCACTCGCCGACCACGATATGGCTGCGGCACAAGCGCGGCACCTCGCTGGCGCATGGCGTGGAGGTGCGCATCACGCTGGACGAGGAGGCGTTCGTCGGCACCAGCATGCACCTGTTTGTGCAGGTGATCGATCACTTCCTTGGGCTGTATGTGCAAATCAACAGTTTCATCGAACTGGTGGTGCTGTCAGGGCAAAGCGGAGAGGAGCTGATCCGATGCAAACCAAGAAGCGGCCTGCAGAATCTGGTGTAATGCACCACTTGCTGACCGAGCCCTACCGCTACCAGTTCGTGCAGGCGGTGCGCATTCTGCTGTGCTGGCTACGTAGTCAGAACGTGTCCCATGCGCAAGCCTTCAGTCAGGAGTTACGCTTCAAGAACAGCGTATCCTTGAGTTTTCCCGCCAGTGAAATCGAACAGCTCTCGCTCGACGAGAATGAACAGCTGGCCTTGATACCGACGTTCATGCGTTTTCTGGGCGTCGGTGGTACCTTGCCCTTGCACCACTCGGACCGCATCGCCGCCTACCGCTTGTCGAGCAAAGACGCTGGCGTCTCGGCCTTTCTCGATATCTTTTCGCACCGCATGCTCACGCTGTATTACCAGGCGTGGGAAAAGTATCGACTGGAATCCACGCTGCAGACCCAGGCCACGGATGTACAACTGCCTTTGCTGATGGCACTGGCCGGCGTGCGGCGCGCTGCGCTGCCGCCGGGCGGCGAAGCTGATGCCGTGACGCAGGACGTCGCGGCCTGGTACGCGGGGCTGCTGCGCTGCCGCCCCGTCTCCGCGCAGGCGATTGGCCCTGTGCTGGCCGAATACTGCGGCGTCCCCGTCACCGTGCAGCAATTTGTCGGTGGCTGGGACTATCTGGAAAGAAACCGCCGCAGCCTGCTCGGCAGCGTCAACTTTACCCTGGCGCGCGGCGCAACGCTTGGCCTGCGGCTGTGGCGCCAGGACATGCGCGTATGCCTGCATATCGGCCCGCTCGATCCCGCTGGCCTGCAACGCTTCCTGCCGCGCAGCGCAGGCGCGGCGGCGCTGGCAAAGATGCTGGCGCTGTTTGGCGTACCGGACTTGCAATATGAAGTGCGGCTGATACTGAGTCCGCCATGTATTACCCCCCTGCTCCTGAGCGCCACCCCGTCAGAAAGACGGCGCCTGGGCTGGACGACGTTCTTGCAGACAGCACAAAACAAGGTCCGCGGCGCGGAAGTGCGTTATCTGCTGCAGCTGGCTTGAGCAGTTCATCCCTGGAAAGCGAGGCAAGCATGAAACATGCGGGACGCGGCGTCATCCGGCTTGGAGACGCAACCGATCACGGCGGCAAGGTCACCAGCGCATCGTCCGGTACTACCGTGATGGGGAAGACGGCGGCGCTGGCCGATGACACCACGTTCTGCCCCAAGTGCAAGGGCAGCTTTGCCATCACGCCCGATGGCGCCGGCGCAAATCACATGGGCAAGCCCTACGCCTATGACGGCGATGCCACCGCCTGTGGCGCCCATCTGATCACATCGCTTTAACGGAGGCAGGCCATGCATGCAAGCATCCAGGCGGCACTGTCGGCTTTCGACCTCGCCGCGCAAGAACGGCGCCTGCTGAAAATCGACTTCCCCCATGCAGATGGACCAGGTGGCGCCATCCTGCTGGTAAATTCGCTGAGCGGCACGGAAGAGGTGTCGCGCGACTTCCGTTTCGAGGCCGAACTGCTGTCCGATGATGCGCACATCGCGCTCAAGGCCATGCTGGGCCGCATGGCGACCATTTCCATGGTGCGCGACGATGGCACGCTGCGCTACTTTAACGGCTATGTGGGCGAGTTTTGCCTGCTGCGCGCCGATGGCGGCTTTGCGTGGTACCGCATGGTGCTGCAACCATGGCTGGCCTTCGCCCGGCTGCGCCAGGACAATGTGTCCTTTCATGGCCAAAGCGTGATGCAGTTGACCGAAACGACCTTTGCCCACTACGAGCAGCGCGACTGGAAAACCAGCATCCACGGCGACGACCCGCAAATCACCTGCGCCAATCAGCACAATGAAACCGACTACAACCACCTGCACCGGCGCTGGGAGGCGCTGGGCTGGCATTACTGGTACGAACACCGCGCCGATGGCCATACCTTGTGGCTCGCAGACAACAGCACCCTGGCGGACATGATCGCCACGGTGTCGGGCGACGGCGCCATGCGTTTTCACTCCGAATCGGGCTCCATGGAAGACGATGGTTTGCAACAGTGGCAAGCCGTGCGCCGGATCGGCTCCGGGCAAATGACACTGGCCAGTTTCGACTATAAAAATCCCCAGCCACGCCTTGCCAGCGGCTACTCCCTGAATCGCCAGGGTGATGTATTTGCCCACGAACTGTACGAAAACACGGGTGCCTATGGTTATAAGAATGTCGATGATGGGGAGTCTCTGGCACAGCGCCGCATGGAAGAAAGCGACCATTTGCGCCAGTATTTCGAGGCGGCCGGCAATCACCGTGGCGCGCAACCCGGTCTTTGTTTCCGGCTCGATGGCCATTTCAGCGCCGAGGAAAAACGCTATCAGCCTGGCCAGGAGCGTCCGGACAGTATTGCCGAACGCGAATACCTGATTTTGTCAGCCGAGCATAGCGCCAGCAATAACTATCAGATTGGCCCCAGCGCGCCCTCGCACTATGCGAACAAACTGGTGTGCGTGCGCCGGGACATCCGCTGGCGCCCGGGACGCGGCTACAACAGCACGCCGTGCGTGGTTGCCGGGGTGCAGACGGCGCTGGTGGTCGGGCCAGCCGGGGAGGAAATCCATACCGATGCGCTGGGACGCATCCGCCTGCAATTTCACTGGGACCGCCTGGGCGAATTCGATGAGCGCAGCTCGCCATGGATACGAGTCATGATGCCGATGGCGGGGCCGCAAATGGGACAGATCGCCCTGCCGCGCGTGGGCCAGGAAGTCGTCGTGCAATTCCAGGACGGCAATATCGACCATCCCATCGTCATCGGCGTGGTCTACAACAGCGCCAATCCGCCGCCGTGGCAGCTGCCGCAGCAGCGCGCCCTGTCCGGCTTGCGCAGCCGCGAACTGGGCGCCCGCAGCGCCAACCACCTGGTGCTCGACGATACCAAGGGCGCGATCCAGGCACAGCTGCGCAGCGAGCACCAGGATAGCCGCCTTTCATTGGGCAACATCACCCGCATCGACGACAACGCCGGCCGCAAGGAAGCGCGCGGCGTCGGTTTTGAATTGGCCAGCAACGCCTGGGGCGCCCTGCGCGCAGCCAAGGGCATGCTGATCACCACAGAAACATCAACAGGAACGGGATCAGTCAAGCAGCTCGACGAAACACAGGCCCGCCTGGCGCAGGCACGCCAGCTGCAGCAAGACCTGGCCGGCATGGCAGTTGACGCGGGTGCGCAAGACAGCGCAGCACAACAGGGCGCCGTCGCCGAGTCCATCCAGCGGCAAAACGCCGCGATCAAGGGCGCCGGCGGCGATTTTCCCGAGCTGTCCGAAGCGCATTTGCTGCTGGCCAGTCCGGCCGGGATCGAGCTGAGCACGGCCCAGTCCATGCACCTGGCCGCCAGCGAGCATGTGGCGCTCAGCAGCAGCAAGCATATTTCACTCGCCAGCGGCGACAGCATGTTTGCCAGCATCGCCAACACCTTCAGCCTGTTCGTGCACAAGGCCGGCATGAAACTGATCGCGGCCAGCGGCAAGGTGTCCATCCAGGCCCACAGCGACGAAGTGGAAATCCTCGCCCAGAAAGTGCTGTCACTGATCAGCGAAGCGGACTGGGTCAACATCAAGGGCAAGAAAGGCATACGCCTGCACGGCGCCAACCACATGCTGGAAATCAGCGACAAGGTGCAATTCTTCACCTCTTCCCCTGTGCTCTTCAACGGCAACCTGGAAACCCTGGCGCCGAAGAGCGTGTCGCAGGAATTTAATGAGAGGCCAGTAGCGCGTTTTGATCAGGCCGTTCGACTGCTGCAAGTCGATGGTACACCAGCTCCCGATATAGCTTTTGAGTTAATACGCGAAGATGGCCACAGAATCTGTGAAAAGAGTAGCAGTGACGGGCACACCCCAGTACAGAAAGGAGACGGTATGGATAGCTACACAATACGCTATAAGGGAGAACTTCCATGAATGACGATACGGATTTGAATGAGCATGGCAATCATCAAGGCGAGTTTCGGCAGACTGTTGGTGGGTGGGCTGAATACACCGTCAATATGACAGAAATCAACGACACGATCCGTCATGACGTAACTATTCCCCCAGGAAAAATAATTCCTATCATCTTTTTACCAGGCGTGATGGGTAGTAATTTACGCATGAGCAAGGTACGCCAGAAAGAGCTGGACAAAAGCGATAACATCTCTTGGCGGCCAGATGACATGATGAGCGTGGCCGGAAAATGGAGTGTCGTAGAAGGTTATGGCATAGGTGGATGGTATAAAAATGCATCACCGAGAGATCGACAGATGGCCCTTGACCCAAATGAAACCGAGGTCGAATATTATATTTACAGCACAAGTCAAGGAAGATTTGAACCTAGTGGCAGCCTCACAGGACTTTCCGATTTTCGTCACACTAACATTCCGCATGATTTTGCTGGAGTGCCGCCATTGATTGCTATTAGTCCAAGAAAAATAAAAGAGAATGCAAAGTACAACATTCCAGGAATAGTAGATACCAGCTTACCCCCAGCCTTGCGTGAAACACCGGCACAAATTGCACGTTGGCGCGGCTGGAGCGAGATACTTTTTATTGGGGCTTATGGTGAAATGCTAAAGACTGCCGAATTTTTCATGAATAACATTATCAGAGAAAAAAATATTCTTCCGCATTGGCAGATAAGAGATATTCATACCAAGAAAAATCAAGGTCCATATCCTGAAATTTCAAAATTAGTGCTACAAGCACCCAGCGCCTTCGGTGCCACATCCGGCGCTGCAATTACCGAGGCTGATCTAAAAAAAATATCTCCATGCTGGTATCCTGTTCACGCCATGGGCTACAACTTCTTGCAGAGCAATGCTATCTCCGCCGGTGTCATCGCTGAGCGGATACGTGGACTTGTCAAAGGCTATGTGGGCTGCGGATTCAAATGCGAAGAGGTCATTCTCGTCACACATAGCATGGGAGGTCTGCTTGCACGCACCTTAATGCATCCAAGTTATGGAAATCTTGTTAACGACAAGGAAGTAAAAGTACTTGGCGTCTATCATAACGTCATGCCGTCGATAGGTGCGGCAAGCGCCTATAAACGTATGCGCTTCGGTTTTCTGGAAAAATCTGACCCATTCAATAAAAAGACGGCACAAGTTTTGGGAATTAACGGAGAGCATGCAACTGCAATGGTAGCAAATGCTCCAGCTGCATTGGAAATGATGCCGAGCGTTGCCTACGGCGCGAATTGGCTCAAAGTCGTGGACGACAAAGATCGAATTTTATGGAGCTGGCCGCAAGAAGGTCAGAACGCACTCGATAGCATTTATCTACGACCAAGCAGTAATTGGTGGCGTCTAATTAATCCAATGTGGGTAAATCCAGCAAACATTTCCCATGAAAAAGGTGGCGGACTAAAAAATGTAACCCAGCGAATAAAAGATGCTTTTGCATTTTCACACTCCATCGAAAAATACTTCCACAAACAAACATACGCTAGTTACTGCGAATCAAAAGACTACCTGTCTTATGGCGAGGTAATCTTCAAAGTTACTGATGGCATGGGTGGTGGACTGACAGATTTTTTTAAGAAATTTACTCCTCCTCATGCAGAGAAATGGAAACTAATCAACGATGATGCAAAAGGAATCCTGACCGTTCAAACTGGATCACGCATACTAAAACTCAAGTTGCAGCCTGCAAAAGAGCTTGGAGATGAAACAGTTCCAGCAATCCGGTCTGCCCGCCATATTACAGGAAATATTTTTCGTCATGGATTAGCAGATGGTAGCGGCTATGAACACCAAAATAGTTACTTGAACAAAAACGTGCTTGCATCTATGCTTTACTCCATAATTCAAATTGCAAAATTAGCAAATTGGGATAAAAAATGAAATCGATTTTTATTAAATATATTTTAATAATTTTCATATCTCTCCCCATAATTGCTTGCACAAAAAATTCTATGATTAAGGAGGAAATTATGCCTGAAAAAACGAAATTGAATGAGCGATTGGAAAAAATGTTTTCAAAAACTAAATTATTATGTTTCGGCCGCTATGCCTTGGAAGTTCCAGTCGAATCGAAACTTATTATTGGAAGCAATACTATTGACGTGGAAAAAATAACAACAAATAATTTGCATTTTAAAATAGAAAAAGACATAGAAGAAATTCTTAAAAAAAACAAGAGCGCAGAAATCACATACAACCTTGAAGGCCCAATTAAAAATAGTTGGCAATTACGCTATTACAACAGCATTCATGCAAAGGAAATGAAATTTCTATTTTTTAAAACTTATATTACAAAAGGAGATTTTACATTTATTGCTGGAGATGCTGTAGATGTGGATATCGGGGAACGAGAAGAAGAAATTGCTCGTCGACAGCTGCTTCTCGCAAAAAACATACGGCTGCGTGATACGGACGAAATTCCTTCAGACCCTGGGGTTTGCTTCGAACATGGCTTCCTGGCAGAAAATTTATATAAAGAGCAAGAGATTGACAACGTCGGAATTCATTTTCCAAGTATCCCTGATATAACTTTTTCGGTGAGTTCCAATAAGGATGCATACGGCGATTACTCTTCAGAAGAATTTGAGAAGCGACTGCGTGGCGAATTATCCTTGCTCAACCGCATACAGAGTGCAAAAGACATACAGGGGGCGACTTATCCCAAGCGGAACTTGTTACGCGAAGGGAAGCGGGACGTTCAGCATTGGAAGGGGGAAGAGTCACTCATCCTGCGCCCTGATGGAGTACATGATTTTGAATGGGCATTGGTAGGCAAGCCGAAAGACATCGCAAATCCATCTGTACTGGAAGTCAAGATGTACACCAAAGTCGCCCACAACATGGTCGGCGCCGCCGAAGCCGCGTCACTGACCGACGAAGAAGCCATCGCCTTGTGGGACAAGCTGCTGTCCGGCTTGAAGTTCCGGGTGAAAGTGCCGGGTGCGCCGCCGGGTTCGTACTATATCGATCCCGACAAGCCGGCGCAGTGACGGCTGGATCAGCTCATGCTGGCGCCATGCCGGCCATTGCGCTAGCATGATCCTTTTGCCCCGAAAGCGTCCATGCCCATCACCCTGCGCCCCGCCCTGCCCCTTGACATCGACGCCCTGTGGGCTCTGCGCACGGTGGCCGTGCGCGTCGGTTGCGCCACGCATTATGCGCCGGAGCAAATTACTGTGTGGACGGCCTCGCCTGTACCGCCAGCGTATGCCGCCATGCTGGCTGCGGGTGGCGGCATCGTGGCGATGCAGGACGAGGCCATTGCCGGCTACGCCATGCTGAATGTGGATAAACATGAAGTAGACGCTGTCTTTGTCGATCCCGCGCGCGCGGGACTCGGCATCGGCAAGCGCCTGCTGGCGGCGCTGGAAGACCTGGCGTGCGGGCGCGGCATTGCGCGCCTGCACCTGTCCGCGTCGCTGAACGCCGTGCCGTTTTACGCGGCGACCGGCTTTACGGCCTTGCGCAAGGAAGCGTATGCGCACCCCAGCGGCATCAGCCTGGCCAGCGTGGCGATGGAAAAGGCGCTGGAGGCCGCCTGAGCCGTCAATCTTTTGTAGCCGCAGCTTCGGACTCGGCCAGGCATTGCTGCAGCTTCGCGATCAGGGCGCGCACTTCGTCGTCGCCCAGGTCCACCGGGTCGCCCTGCGCGCCGACGGCGATCAGGCAGATGGCCGAGCCGTCGTACCAGGCGTCGAGGCGTTCCTTGCCCTCATTCATATTGCTCTGACTCATGTCGCATATCTCTCAGTAAATCAACCGGTGCCGCGATGCTGGCACCGCCTTGCGGCACGGGAAACACGGAAGCCAGCTGGCCATTGCTTGCCATGCCAGGCAGCCACTTGCTCAGGAAATCACCAAGCGCGATGGCGCGTGGCTGGAAATGTTCCCAGTCGCCGCTGGCGCACGCTTGCGCGAATGCGGCTTCCGGCCAGAATGGGATGGCGACGTGGCCATGGGCTTGCGCCGTGGCCCAGCCTGCATGATACAAGCCCCACACTTCTTGCGTATCGGCCACCTTGCGCACAAAGTACGCATGGCGTTCGCCGGACGGCAGGCCCATCACCTGCTTGAACTTTTCAGGATGCACGGTTTTCCCCTACCCCGTCCCATACCCGCAGCTGCGGCGTACACCAGCCCGTCACCATGTCGAGGGCATCCAGTATCACGTCTTCCAGCGGCCCCTCCTGCGTGGCTGGGCGCAATTCCTGCAGCAAGGCGGCCACCTGATCCGCCGTCACGCCGCTGGCCTTGTAGCGCAGCAAGATGGCGCGCAGCGTGAGCAAACCTGCCCTGGCGTCCAGCGCGGCCAGCAAATCCTTGTCGATCTCGGCGATGATGGTTTGCGTGGTTTGCAGCATCTCAATCCGCTTCCCACGCGATGCCGGCCGGCCGCGCGCCGCCTGTCTTGAAGAACGCGATGAAAGCCTGCTGGCATTGTTCCACATCCACGCACCACGCGTCCGGATACACATCCACCTGGCCATTGGACAGCAGGTAGCTGCATTCCCCCGTTTCCTCCTCGTCGCCCAAGGAATGAAAGCTCAGCTCGTCCTGACCCGACAGATACATCAGCCAGGCATTGCCGCCATTGCGCAGCATGCACAGGGCCGCACCCTGCTCGGCATCCGTGGCCATGGTCAGCCACAGTTCGCACTGGGCCAGCGCACGCGCGTCCAGCAGCGCCTGCTCCAGCGCGGGCACGCTATCGACCACACGTGGCTCGCCATGCAGATTCAATTCCATCGTCATGCTTTTTCTCCGTTCAAGTCATCCATGGCCAGCGCCGTGCTCAGATACAGCTTGCCGCTGAGGTCGTGCAGCAGGCTGCTCTGGCGCAGGCGGTCCATCACGGGGCCCTTCACTTCGGCCAGGTTCAGGCTGATGCCGCGCTTGCTCAGCGTGCTGTTGAGTTCGATCAAGCCCAGCAAGGCCGTGCTGTCGATCTGGTTGACGGCCGACAGCACCAGCACCAGGTGGCGCGCCGTCGGGTGGCCGCGCAACTCGTCTTCCACCCTCTCCGTGACGGCTTCGACGTTGCCGAAGAACAGGCCCGCATCGATGCGCAGCAGCAAGACGTCCGGCAAGGTTTGTGCTTCATAGCGCTCCACGTTGCGGAAGTGCTCGCTATTCGGGATGCGGCCCAGCACGGCGATATGCGGGCGGCTGGCGCGCCAGATCAGGGTACCCATCGACAACAGCACGCCGATCACCACGCCCGCTTCCACACCCAGCACCAGCACGCCGGCCGTCGTCGCCAGCAGGGCCAGCGCATCGCTGCGGTCGTAGCGCCACGACAGTTTCAAGGTATCCCAGTCCAGCAGGCTGGACACGGCAAAGATGATGGTAGCCGCCAGCACGGGCAGCGGCAGCAAGGCCAGCCAGCCCGTGGGCGCCACCAGCGCCAGCGCCAGTAACCCAGCCGTGATGATACTGGCCAGCGGCGTGTTGGCGCCCGCCTGGAAGTTGACGGCCGAGCGCGAAATGGAGCCCGTGACGGGGAAGCCGCCCGACAGCGCGCTGGCCACATTGGCCGCGCCCAGGCCCAGCAGTTCGCGGTTCGTGTGCAGCTTTTCTCCCCGTTTTTGCGCCAGGGTCTGGGCGGCGGACATGCTCATCAGGAAGATGATGAAGGCGATCAGCAGCGCCGGCGACAGCAGGGTGCGCCAATGGGCGCCAGAGGTAGCCAGGTTCAGGCCGGGCAAGCCGCTGGGCACGTGGCCCGTCGTCTGCACGCCCATCGCTTCCAGGCCGCCATAGGCGACCAACGCGATGCCGGCCAGCACCAGCGCCATCGGCGCCAGGCGCGCACCCACGTCGGCCGCCACCTGGTTCAAGCCGCAGCGTTGCAGCAGGCGCGACAGATAGCGCTTGGCCAGCCACAGGAACAGCAGGCCGGACAGTCCCAGCACGAGGCTGGGCGTGTGCCAGTGGGGAAGCGTCGCGCCCAGGAGCGGCGTGATCTGGCCCCAGATGATCAGGATCGCGGCGCCATTGCTGAAACCGCTGATCACGGGGCGCGATAAAAAACTGGCCATGAAGCCCAGGCGCAGCACGCCGCACAGCAGCAGGACGAGGCCGCTGATGAAGGCCAGCTGGGCGGCCAGGACGATATATAAAGAGGAGCCGGGGTCGGCCAGCGGCGCCAGGGCGGCGGCCGTCATCAGGGAAACGATGGCCATCGGGCCCACCGATTGCGTCATGCTGCTGCCGAACAAGGCGTACAGCACAGGCGGCAGGATGCTGGCGTAGATGCCCACCACGGGCGGCAAGCCCGCCACCAGGGCGTAAGCCATGCCTTGCGGCACCATCATCATGGCGACGACGATACCGGCAGTAATGTCTCCGGCCAACAGAGGACGCCGGTATTGCCTGAGCCAGAGCAGCATGGATGATCCCAAAATCTGAAAACCGAAGCCTATCATGCGACGAGGCCGGCTGACAGGGGGACGTGCTTACGCTTGCAGCAATTGCGCCTTCACGGCGTCGAGGATTTCCGTAGACAAGGCTTCGTCATCGATGGAACGGGCCAGCACCATGGCGCCCACCATGGCGGCAAACGTCGAAATGGCCTGCTGGCGCCGCTCTTCCGGCGTCCCCTCGGGCAGCAATCCTTCCAGCAGCGCGAACTGCTGCCGCGTCGCCTTCGTAAACGCGGGACGCGCGCCGGGCGACATGCGCGCCACGTCGACGCCCATGGCCGCCGCCGGGCAACCACCGCCGGGCTGGTCGCGGTGCCGGGTGGTCAGATAGCTGCCGACGATGGCGGGCAGCGCCTGCTGCGGATCGCTGGCGACCTTTGTCCGCCAGCCTTCCAGCGATTTCTCCAGGGCATGCTGGCACGCCTCGATCATCAAGTCTTCCTTGGACGCGAAATGGCCATAGAAGCCGCCGTGCGTGAGGCCCGCGTTCTTCATCAGGTCGGCCACGCCGATGCCGTCATAGCCCTTTTCGCGGAACAATCTGGCCGCCACCTCGACGATGCGCTCGCGGTTCAGCGCCGCCTGTTCCCTGCTTACCTTCATGCTGCCCTCCCATATTTATGTCAATCATCATATAACTTTGCATCCGTTTGCGCCACTCTGTTAGCAAGCGCACCGTTTGATGCGCATGCCGCGTCGATACTGAACCTTCGTTTCCAGGGAGGCCAGCATGAACGAGAACAAGGACCAGTCCGCCGGTAACTTGCAGCGCAGCATCCAGCAAGAGCAGGATCAACGTGATACCGCCAAACCCGCCGAGCAGAAAAGCCAGCAGCCCGTGCAGACGGGCCACCGCAGCCAGCCTGCCCCGCCCCTGCCCGCCCAGCATCTGGACAAGCCTGGCATCGAAGGGCAGATGCAGTTGCAACCACGCTTCCTGGCGCCCGACTATTGCGGCAGCGGCAAGCTGGCCGGCATGGTGGCCATCATCACGGGCGGCGATTCCGGCATCGGCCGCGCCGTGGCCGTGCTGTACGCGCGCGAAGGGGCCGATGTCGCCATCATTTACCTGAACGAACACGCGGACGCCCACGAAACCAAGCGCTATGTGGAAGCGGAAGGCCAGAGCTGCCTCTTGATTGCCGGCGACGTGCGCGACCAGGGATTTTGCCAGCAAGCCGTCAGCCAGGTGCTCGATAAATTCACCCACATCGACGTACTGGTCAACAACGCCGCCTTCCAGGAACATGCCGAATCCTTGCTCGACCTGAGCGAGGAGCGCTTCGACCTGACCATGAAAACCAATGTCTACGGCTACTTTCACATGGCCAAGGCCGTGCTGCCCCATTTGCAGCGTGGCGCGTCCATCATCAATACGGGCTCCGTGACGGGCTTGCAAGGCTCGAAGCACTTGCTCGACTATTCCACCACCAAGGGCGCCATCCATGCGTTTACCATGGCGCTGGCCGGCAACCTGCTCGACAAGGGCATCCGCGTGAACGCCATCGCACCCGGCCCCGTCTGGACGCCGCTCAATCCGGCCGACAAGTCTCCCGAGGACATCCAGAAATTCGGCGCGGACACGGACATGCGCCGTCCGGCCCAGCCGGAAGAACTGTCGCCCGCCTATGTTTTCCTGGCCTCGCCCGCCTGTTCCAGCTACATCAGCGGCATCGTCCTGCCCGTCACCGGCAGCGTGGGGGAATAAGCGATGGCGCGCGCACTGTGGAAAGGCGCCATCAGCTTCGGCCTCGTGCACATCCCCGTCGAGCTGATTTCCGCCAGCCTCGACCATGAACTGGACTTGTCCATGCTGGACCGGCGCGACTTCGCCCCCATCGGCTACAAGCGCTACAACAAGCAGACGGGCAAGGAAGTCGAGTGGGACGACATCATCAAGGGCTATGAATACAAGACGGACGAGTACGTGGTGCTGTCCGAGGAAGATTTACGGCAAGCCAATGTGAAGGCCACACAAACCATCGACATACTGGCCTTTGTCGATGCGCTTGAGGTGCCGCTGACCTTTTACGAGCACCCGTATTATTTGCTGCCCGCCAAGGGTGGCGAAAAGGTCTATGCCTTGCTGCGCGAAACCTTGCGCAAGGCGAATAAAGTGGGGATCGCCAGCGTGGTCATGCGCACCAAGCAGCATTTGTGCGCGCTCGTGTGCGTGGGCGACGCCATCGTGCTCAACACCCTGCGCTACGCCGATGAGCTCCGTCCCACGGATGACCTGGACTTGCCCGGCAGCAGCCTGAAGGCGGCCGGGATTTCCGACAAGGAACTCAAGATGGCCCTGTCGCTGGTGGAAGGCATGAGCGAAGCGTGGGAACCCGGGCAATATCACGACAGCTACCGCGAAGACGTGCTGGCGCTGGTCAAAAAGAAAATCAAGGCGAAACAGACCAAGACCATCACGCCGCCCGCGCCCGAACCGGCAGAAGAGCAAGACAGCAACGTCATCGATCTGATGGCTCTGCTGCAGCAAAGCCTGGGCAAGAAAGCGCCGGCCGCTGCACCCCGCAAGCGTGCGGCCGCGTCCACCGCGCGCAAACCGGCGCCCGCCAGGCGCAAAGCGGCCTGAAGCACGCTTCGCAGCCAGGAGAACCTTGCATCATATAAATGAATTGACTTTGATCAAGCTTCTCGCTACGTTATGCACAGGCCTGCCGTCCGGCAAGCCCTGTCATGCGTGCGGGAAAAAATGGATGCCGAGTTAGATCAGCTTATCCTCAACGGCGCCCCTGGCGGCGTTGTCATCACGAACGAAGAGCATGCCGTCGTGCGCTGGACGGCCGGGGCGCAGCGCATTTTCGGCTATGCCAGCGACGAAGCGCTGGGCCACCAGTTGTGGGAACTGATCTCGCTGCCAGGACAGGCCGAGGCAGACCCGCTGATCGACGAGCAGCTGACTCTGCACGGCAGCTACGACCGCGAATCGCTGCGGCGACGCAAGGATGGTGAACTCATCTATGTCGACGTGGCATGCCAGGTCGCCCACGCGGCGCCGGACCGTCCCCGCTATCTGATTTCCACCATGAAGGACACGACCTTGCTGAAGGCGGCGCGCGACGCCCAGTTCGTCGACGTGCGCTATCGCGTGCTGTTCGAATCGACGCCGGACAGCGTCATCATGGTCAATGCCACGGGCGCCATCGTGCTGGCCAACCAGCAGGCGCAGCGCCTGTTCGGCTACGCGGAGGGCGAATTGAGCGGCAGGCAAATCGATAGCCTGCTGCCGCAACGCCTGCGCCATTCGCATGTGGCGCACCGCTCGCGCTATTTCGACCAGCCGCGCACGCGCACCATGGGCGCCGACCTGGAATTGCTGGGCTTGCGCAAGGACAACGTCGAGTTCCCCGTCGAAATCAGCCTGTCGCCGATCCAGACGGAGATCGGCACCTTCGTCATCAGCGCCATCCGCGACGTCAGCGACCGCCGCCGGGCCGAGCAGAAGTTCCGCGGCCTGCTCGAATCGGCGCCGGACGCCATCGTCATCGTCAACGGCGATGGCGAGATCGTGCTCGTCAATTCGCAGACGGAACGCCTGTTCGGCTACTCGCGCGCGGAGTTGCTAGGGCGCAATGTGGAAGTGCTGATCCCGGCCCGCTATGCACACGACCATCCGCACCACCGCCAGTCCTTTTCCGCGGCGCCGCGCGCCCGCTCCATGGGCGCGGGCCTGGAACTGTACGGTTTGCGCCGCGATGGCACCGAGTTTCCCGTCGAAATCAGCCTGTCGCCGCTGGAAACGGACGAAGGCGTGCTGGTCTCGTCTGCCATCCGCGACATCACGGAACGCAAGCGCATCGAGCGCACGCTCAACGAACAGAAAATCGAACTCGAGCGGGCCAGCCAGGCGAAGGACCGCTTTCTCACCAGCATGTCGCATGAACTGCGCACGCCGCTGAACGCCATCCTCGGCTTTGCCCAGCTGCTGGCCAACGAAGCCCTGCCCGCGACCGTGCAGCAAAAGCGCGCCTTCGTGCAAAACATCGTCACCTCGGGCCGCCACCTGCTTACTCTGATCAATGAAATCCTCGACCTGGCAAAAATCGAATCGGGCAGCCTGAGCCTGTCGATGGAAGCGGTGACGCTGCCCGCGCTGATCGAGGAAGTGCGCGTGATGGTGGAAGAGCAGGCGCAGCAGCGCCAGATCCTCCTCGTCTTTCCCGCCTGCGAGCCGCTGACGCTCAGGGCCGACCATACGCGCCTCAAGCAAGTGCTGCTGAACCTGCTATCAAACGCCATCAAGTACAACCGCCCTGCCGGCAAGGTGGAACTGGAAATTTCGCAGCCCGGGCCGCAACGCGTGCGCATCGCCATCCGCGACACGGGCAAGGGATTGGACGAGGAGCAACTGGCGGAACTGTTCCAGCCGTTTAACCGCCTGGGACAGGAGGCGGGCAGCGAGGAAGGCACGGGCATCGGCCTGGTCGTCACCCAGCGCCTGGTCGAGCTGATGGGCGGCAATATGGGCGTGCACAGCTGCGTCGGCGTGGGCAGCGTGTTCTGGATCGAACTCGATACGATGGCCGCGCCGCCCGCCGGGCAGACGGAAGCGGAATACCTGCCCGAGCCCGCCGGCGACGCTGGGGACGAGGACGGCGGGCAGGCACTGCTGCTGTACGTGGAAGACAATCCGGCCAGCCTGCGGCTGGTGGAAGACATCGTCAGCTTCCTGCCCCACCTGCGCATGATCTCGGCCACCGACGCCCGCCAGGGCATCGCGCTGGCGCTGGAGCGCCGCCCCGATGTCATCCTGATGGACATCAACTTGCCCGGCATGAATGGCAACCAGGCGCAGCGCATCCTGCGCAACGATGCGCGCACCGCGCACATCCCCGTCATCGCCCTGACGGCCAATGCCATGAAGGGCGATATCCGGCATGGCCTGGCCGCGGGCTTTTTCCGCTACCTGACCAAGCCCGTCGAGATCACCCTGCTCAACGCGGCCATCGAGGAAGCGCTGCAACTGGCGCGCGCCGTCCTGCCGTTCAAGCCGGAGGAGTAAAAGCCAGCTTTTTCATGGCAGAGTCGAGTCCTTTCGCGCTGCGCGCATAGCCATCCCACGGTGTGTTGCCAACATCGAGACGGCTGTGGACATTGCCCACATTCCACTGGTCGCCCGCCGTCAGTTCGTCGAGCTCTTCCCAGGCCAGCGGGACGGAAATGCCCAGCCCCGAACGCGTGCGGGCCGACCACGCGCACACGGTGGTGGCGCCCCGGCCATTGCGCAAATAATCGATGAAAATCTTGCCGACGCGGTTGCTCGGCCCGCTTTTCAAAACGAAGCGCTGCGGAATGAGCTGCGCCATGTGCGCCACGATGGCTTGCGAAAACGCTTTCACCGTATCCCAATCGTGCTTGGGGCGGATCGGCACGACCACGTGCAAGCCCTTGCCGCCGCTGGTTTTCAGCCAGGCGGGCAAGCCCAGCTCCGTCAGAAAGGCGCGCAGCAGCACGGCCGCCTCGCGGATGGCGGGCCAGGCCACGCCCTTGCCCGGATCCAGGTCGAACACCAGGCGGTTCGGCGTGTCGTAGGCGCGGGCCAGCGCGTTTTGCGTGTGAAATTCCACCACATTCCACTGCGCCGCCGACAGCAGCCCCTGCTGGCTGGCCACTTCCAGCATGGGCGGGTGTTCCGGGTCCAGTCGTGCATCGAGCTGTCTGACGCCGGGCATGGTCGACGTATCGGCATGCTTCTGGAAAAACAGCTCGCCACCGACGCCGGCCGGCGCGCGCACCAGCGACACGGGCCGCCCACGCAAATGCACGAGCATCAGCTTGCCCACCAGCGCGTAATAGCACACCAGGTCGATCTTCCTTGCGCCGCTGTCCTTGTCGATCACCCGGTCCGCATGGCTGACCTTGAAACTGGCCGGCAAGACGCTGTCCGGCATGGATTTGCTCTCCATGGTCTTCTCCCTGTCGATGTGCCGCGCCCGCTCGCGCACGATGGCGGCCGGCTGTTTATCCTCGCGCAAGCCGTGAAATACTGCATGGCGCACGGCTCCGCCACTGGTCCATTGCGCAAAACTCACTTCGGCCACCAGTTGCGGCCGGACCCAGATGGGCTGGCGCACGCCGCCCGCCTTACCGACGAATGCACTTGTTTCAATGGCCAACGCGTCGAGGCGGCGCCGCAAGTCGCGCAAGGCCGCATCGTCAAAGCCGCTGCCCACATTGCCCGCATAGCGCAGCTTGCCCTGCGCATCATGCACGCCCAGCAACAGCGAACCGATCCCTTCGCGCGCGCCCTGCGGCGCCGTATAGCCGCCGATGACGAATTCCTGGCGCAAGCCGCATTTAAGCTTGATCCAGTCGCCCGAGCGGCGCGTGACGTAGGGTGAACCGCGCCGCTTGCCGATCACCCCCTCCAGTCCCAGCCGGCAGGCGTGGGCCAGCAGCCGCTGCGGTGCGGCGTCGAGCGCGTCGCTGAAGCGCACCAGGGGCGACGCGGGCAAGCTCTGCAGCAACTGTTGCAGCAGCGCCCTGCGCGCCTCGACAGGCTGGCCCCGCAGATCGTGGCCATCGAAATACGGCACGTCAAACAGGTAATACACGATCTCGCTGCTCGTTTCCGCATCGAACGCGCGCTGCAAGGCGCCGAAATCCGGGTGGCCGCCGGCGTCGTTGACGACGATTTCACCGTCATACCAGCCTGGCGGCAAGCCCAGCTTTTCCAGCGCCCGCCGCAGCTTCGGCAGCTTCGCCGTCCAGTCGTTGCCATTGCGCGTCATCAAGCTGACCTGCTCGCCATCGCAACGCGCGAGGATGCGGTAACCGTCGAATTTCACCTCGAAAATCCAGTCTTGCGCATCCGGCGGCGGTGCATCGACGAGGGTGGCCAGCTGGGGCGACAGGGCGGCGGGCAAATCGGCATCGGGCGGCGCGGCGGCCACCTTGCGCTTGGGCATGGCCTTGTGCTTGACGCTGTCGGGCAATTCGTCCACGACAGAAAACTCCGCTGCCGGACGGGCATCGTCGTCTTTTTCCTTGATCAGCAGCCAGGCCGGCTGCTTTTCGCTGCGTTTGTCGCCCTTACCCTTCATGCGCACCAGCACCCAGTTGCCATGCATCTTGTGGCCATGCAAGGTGAATTTCAGTTCGCCGGCCGCCAGCGCCTTGCGCGCATCGGGCGTGGCCGGCTGGGGCTGCCACGTTCCTTTATCCCAGATGATGACCTTGCCCGCGCCATACTGTTTTTCGGGGATGGTGCCTTCAAAGCTCGCATATGCAATGGGATGGTCTTCCACCTGCACGGCCATGCGCTTGTCGCGCGGGTCGTAGCTGGGCCCTTTCGGCACGGCCCAGCTTTTCATCGTGCCATCGAGTTCCAGGCGAAAATCATAGTGCAGACGGCTGGCCCAGTGCTTCTGGATGACGAAGGTGAGCGCCTCGCCCGCTTCCTCGCCGCCATCCGCAGGCTCGGGCGTGACGGCGAAATTGCGCTTGGCTTGATAGGTTTTCAAGGCGGCTTTCATGGCGGACCCATGCGGTAACGATGGCCTTGAGTCTAGGCCGCTGCGGTCCCTGGCGCGGTACGCCAGCTAACAGAGTGCCTGCCCCGGCAAATGTAAGTGTTTGTAATTAGATCGAATCGCTGTCAACGCTATTGCCGTACGGCGCGTTTTTGCCTCAGTGACAGGGGAAATACATCTCCTGAACTACAACCCCACTTCTCGAGGAACTGCATCATGAAAAAACGCATTGTCAACCTGACTGCTACTCTGATCGCCGGCTTGTTCGCTACCGCAGCCTTTGCTCAAACGCCAGCCGCGCCTGTCAAGGCCGAAGCCAAGCACACCAAGGAAGTGGCCAAAGCGGAAGCCAAGGAAACCAAGGCCGTAGTCAAAGCCGACGCCAAGGAAGCCGCCGTCGTCGCCGATGCGAAAGCCGATGTCGCCAGCGCCAAGGCCGACGCCAAAGTCACCAAAGCCAAAGCCCATCACAAGGCCAGCAAAGCAAAGGCAAAAGCCGCCGAAGACAAGGCTGAAGCGACCCCAGCAGCAGCCAAATAATCCCCCAGCGCGTTTTTTGCGCCACACAAAAAAGACAGCTTCGGCTGTCTTTTTTGCATTTTCACGCTTTCTTCTTTCATTAACGTCGCTTAAATCATCTGATTGTAAGAAAGTGTAAACAAGGTCAACCGTAACCTTCCGGGCCGCGTTTTCTGCTCAGTGACACGGGAATCATCCCGGCACCAACAGACATACCAGACAAACCACCACTGAGGACTGCACCATGAAAAAAGTAATCGCTACCCTGATCGCCGGCCTGTTCGCAACTGCAGCCTTCGCCCAAACCCCGGCAGCACCTGCGGCCGCTCCGGCAGCTTCGGTACCCGCCAAAGTGGAAGCGGCCCACACCAAGGCCGTCGTGAAAGCGGACGCCAAAGAAGCGCAAGCCGTCGTCAAAGCCGATGCCAAAGAAGCGAAAGCCGTTGTTGCCGCCAAAACGGACGTCGCCAGCGCCAAAGCGGAAGCGGCCACCACAAAAGCCAAGGCCCATCACAAAGCCAAGCACACCAAGGCCAAGGCCGATGCAAAACTGGCCTCGGCCACCGCTGCAGCATCTACACCTGCTCCAGCACCGGTAGCGGCACCAGCAGCAGCCAAGTAATCCCCCACAGCATCCCTTACCACTCGCCAGGAACTACAATGAAAAAAGTTATCGCCACCCTCATCGCCGGCCTGTTCGCTACCGCTGCCTTCGCTCAAACCCCTGCGACTCCGGCAGCATCGGCTCCTGCCAAAGCGGAAGCGGCCCACACGAAAGCCGTGGCCAAGGCGGAAGCGAAGGAAACCAAGGCTGTCGTGAAAGCCGACGCGAAAGAAGCAGTCGCCGCCGCCGATGCGAAAGCCGATGTCGCCAGCGCCAAGGCCGACGCCAAAGCCACCAAGGCCAAAGCACATCACAAGGCAAGCAAGGCCAAGGTGAAAGCGGATGCAGCCAAAGCAGACGCGGCAGTTGCTGCCACGCCGGCAAAGTAAGCCCGAACGACGTCACGCCAGCGCGTCCGCCGGGTCTGCGCTAGCGTGACCACGTTGAGTACCAGGGACAGCTTCGGCTGTCCTTTTTGCATGGTGCTCTTCCACCGCGCCTTCATGCAAACTTCATCGAACAGGCCAGCTTGCACGCGACAAAACGATGCACATGAGGGACACTGGCACTCCGACCATCGCCGCGAAGCCTATCCCATGCGCCACCTGCCCTTGCTCCTGATTACCGCCCTGTGCCTGCCTTGCGCGGCCAGTGCCCAAGACACCCCCGCCACCATCGCGCAAGTCCTGCAAGCCCAGGATGGCGACAGCCATGGCGACTTGCGCGCCGTCGTCGTGCTGCGCGATGGCGCCGTCGTCGCCGAGCGCTATTACAACGGCGAGACGGCCGATACCCTGCACGACATCCGCTCGGCCGGCAAGAGCATCACAGCCCTGCTGGTGGGCGCGGCCGTGGCGCGCGGCCAGCTGGCGACGACAAAGACGGTGGGAGATTACTGGCCCGAAGTCGCCGGCAGCCCTGCAGGCAAAGTGGTCCTCGACGACTTGCTGACCATGCGTTCGGGCCTGGCCGCCTTCGATGAGGACGAGCAGTCGCCGGGCAATGAAGACAAGCTCGATGAAGCGTCCGACCCCGCCGCCTTCGTGCGCGGCGTGCCGGCTGCAACAAAGCCGGGCAGCATCTACCGCTACAACTCGCTGGGGTCGTACATCGCCGGACGCGTGGTGGAAAACGCCAGCGGCGCCGACCTGGAAGATGTCGCCGCCAAGGTGCTGTTCGCGCCACTGGGCATCACGCGCTGGAGCTGGGGCCGCGACGTGGCCAACCATCCGAAGGGACAGGGCAATCTGTCGCTGCGCGCGCGCGACACGGCGAAAATCGGCCAGATGGTGCTTGACGACGGCGTAGTTGACGGCAAGAGGGTGATCGACAGTGCCTGGATCAAGGCCGCGCTGGCGCCGCGCGTGGCCATCGGCGCCGTCGACCGCTATGCCGACAGCTACGGCTATTTCTGGTATGCGAAGACGCAGGACATCGCAGGACAAAAGATCGCCGTGCATTTCGCCTCGGGCAATGGCGGCAACAAGATCTACGTGATACCCGCGCGCCGCCTGGTCGTGAGCATCGCCTCCAGAGCGTATGGCAAGCCTTATGGACAGCGCCGTTCGGAAGACATCCTGAAGGCGATTCTGAAAGCGGATGCCACGCAGATGTAAGCGTTTGTAATGGCCGTCAACGCATGCGTCCCGGGGCGCGTTTTATGCTCAGTGATACGGGAATCATCCCGGCACCAACAGACATACCAGACAAACCACCACTGAGGACTGCACCATGAAAAAAGTAATTGCTACCCTGATCGCCGGCCTGTTCGCAACCGCAGCCTTCGCCCAAACCCCGGCAGCACCTGCGGCAGCTTCGGTACCCGCCAAAGTGGAAGCGGCCCACACCAAGGCCGTCGTGAAAGCGGACGCCAAGGAAGCGCAAGCCGTCGTCAAAGCGGATGCCAAAGAAGCGAAAGCAGTCGTCGCCGCGAAAACGGAAGTCGCCAGCGCCAAAGCGGAAGCGGCCACCACAAAAGCCAAGGCACATCACAAGGCCAAGAAAACCAAGGCCAAGGCTGACGAAAAGCTGGCATCGGCCACCGCTGAAGCCGCACCTGCAGCAGCCAAGTAATTCACTCTCATTGCGTCAACCCGAAAAAACACCAAGGATATCATCATGAAAAAAGTCATCGCCACCCTGATCGCCAGCCTGTTCGCCACCGCCGCTTTCGCCCAGACGCCAGCCGTCGCGCCAGTCGCTCCAGTGGCACCGATTCCTGTCGTCGCCCCTGTCGTCAAGGCCGAAGCGCCAGCGGCAGCAGTCAAGCCGGCGGCGCACAAGAAAGCCAAGCATCACAAGGCGAAGAAAGCCGCTCCTGCAGAAAAAGCCGCACCGGCCACACCTGCAGAACCAGCAACGCCAGCCAAGTAATCACGGCGGCATACATGAAAAAGACAGGGTTTTCCCTGTCTTTTTTTTCGTCCGTGTTCGCTTATTTTGGCATCAGCACCGAGTCGATGACATTGATCACGCCATTCGACTGGTACACGTCATAGGTGCTGATGTTGGCGCTGTTGCCGCCCTCGTCCATTACCACGATGTTGTGCATGCCGTTCATGGCGAACATCAGCTTGCCGCCGCTGGCCGTGGGCAAGGTGGCTTTACCATCGTGCATCTTGATTTCCCTGGCCAGCGCCTTGAAGTCGTATTTGCCGGGCACCACGTGGTAGGTAAGGATTTTCGTCAGGGTCGCCTTGCTTTCCGGCTTGACCAGGGTCTCGACGGTGCCGGCCGGCAGCTTGCCGAAGGCCGCATTCGTCGGCGCGAACACGGTAAAGGGGCCCTTGCCTTTCAGGGTATCGACCAGGCCGGCCGCCTTGACGGCGGCGACCAGTGTCGTGTGGTCGGCCGAATTGACGGCGTTATCGACGATGTCCTTGGACGGATACATGCTCTGGCCACCGACCATGGTCGCCATGTCGGCGGCAAACGGGGCGCTGGCGGCCAGCATGGATGTGATGAACAGTGCTGCGGGAACGAAGGTGCGCATGATGGTATCTCCTGGATGACGGCGTTTGCGTGATTGCAGGAGTATTTACGCAGCCGGTCCGCAAACGGATTCAACTCGCTGAAAACAAAAAAACGGCGCCGTGCAAAGCACGACGCCGTTTTCGACAGGCTTATCGCCGAAGGCAGGAAACTAGTTGGCCGCGACCTGCGGCTCCGTTTCGCCCCAGCCGCCGCCCAGGGCGCGAATCAGCGCCACCGTGGTGACGGCGCGGTTGCCGCGCAGCTGCACGGCATTACGCTCGATGGCCGCCAGGTTGCGCTGCGCGTCGAGCAGGTCCAGATAGCTGGAACGGCCCGCATCGTACAGCTTTTGCGCCAGGTCGGCCGAGCGGCGCGCCGAGACGACGGCTTCGTCGATCTGCTGCGTCTGGCCAGACAGGATGCGCAAGCCGGCCAGGTTGTCTTCCACCTCGGCGAAGGCCACCAGCACGCTCTGGCGATACGTCGCCACCGATTCTTCCAGCTGCGCTTCGCTGCGGCTCACGGCTGCCTTGTTGCGGCCACCGTCGATGATCGGCATCGACATCAAAGCGCCCAGCAGCCAGGAGCGGCTGCTCCATTTGAAGATGTCCGAGAAGGTATCGGATGCGCCGCCGCCGGAAGCGTTCAGGCTTAAGGCAGGGAACATGGCCGATTTCGCCACGCCGATGCGCGCATTCGACGCTTCCATGGTGCGCTGCGCCGACGCGATGTCGGGACGGCGCTCCAGCAGGGACGACGGCATGCCGGCCGGGATCACGGGCAGGAAACCGCTATCCTGCAGCGGGTTGACGGTCGCCGTGAAGCTGGCGGCCGGTTTGCCCAGCAGAACAGCCAGCGCATGCTCGCTGGTGGCGCGCTGGCGCTGCAGGCCGATGGCTTCGGCGCGCGTGGTCGACAGCTCCGTGCGGGCACGGGACAGGTCGAACTCGCCGATGTCGCCCAGGTCATAGCGGCGCTGGTTCACATGCACGCTTTCCTCGCGCAGGCGCACCGTCTGTTCCAGTGTCGCCAGTTCGGCATCCGTGGCGCGCAGCTGGAAGTACGTTTGCGCCACGTCGGCCTGCAAGGACAGCAGCACCGAGCGGTAAGTCGCTTCCACGGCCAGCGCATCGCTGCGCGAGGCGCTGACGTTGGACGCCACCCTGCCGAACAGGTCGACTTCGTAGCTGGCCGTCAGGTTGGCCTGGTAGACATTCGTGGCCGCCACCGGCGCGCCGTTCGGCAAGCCGAGCGACACGGCGGAAGCGCGGTTGCGCTGGCCGCCCACGTTCACGCCCACTTGCGGAATGCGGTCCGCTTCGGCGATGCCGGCAATCGCCCTCGCCTGCTTGACGCGGGCGGCGGCGACGGCCAGGTTGGCATTGGCTTGCGTGGCTTCGTTGATCAGGGTAGTCAAGGCCGGATCACTGAAGGCCAGCCACCACTCGCCGCGCGCCTGGCGCTCGGCTGGCACACCCTGTTTCCAGCGCGTGCCATCGGCCGCCGTCTGCACGGCGGGCAAGGTTTGCGCTTCCTTGAACGCGGCCGGCGTCTCGATCTGCGGCTGCTTGAACTCCGGCGCCGCGCAGGCGGCCAGCAGGACTGCGGCGGCCATGGCGCTCAAGACGGGCTTGACGCGCCAGATGATTTCCTTGGTTTTCAATATATATCTCCTTCCAGATCCAGCGCTGGCGCGGCGACAGGCTTGGCGGCAGCGGCGGCTGGTTTTTTCTCAAAACGCTGCGCCAGGGTGCGCAACAGTACGTAGAACACGGGCGTCAGGAACAGGCCGAAGAAAGTCACGCCCAGCATGCCGGCGAAGACCGCCACGCCCATGGCATGGCGCATTTCCGAACCGGCGCCGTTCGAGAACACCAGGGGCACCACGCCCATGATGAAGGCGATCGACGTCATCAAAATCGGACGCAGACGCAGACGGCACGCTTCCAGCGCCGCTTGCACGACGGTGCGGCCATGCTCTTCCAGTTCGCGGGCAAATTCCACGATCAGAATCGCATTCTTCGACGCCAGCCCCACCAGCACGAACAGCGCGATCTGGGTAAACACGTTGTTGTCGCCGCCCGTCAGTTTCACGCCCAACAGAGCACACAGGATCGACATCGGTACGATCAGGATCACGGCCAGCGGCAATGTCCAGCTTTCGTACTGGGCGGCCAGCACCAGGAATACCAGCAGCACGCACAGCGGGAAGACGTAGATCATCGTATTGCCGGACAAGATGTCCTGGTAGGTCAGTTCCGTCCATTCATACGAAATCCCCTGCGGCAGCACTTCCTTGGCGATGCGTTCCAGCGCGGCTTGCGCCTGGCCGCTCGATACGCCAGGGGCTGCGCCGCCATTGAAGTCGGCTGCGGCATACGCGTTGTAGCGCTGCACGCGGTCCGGACCATAGCTGTCCTTGACGCGCATCAGGGACGACAAAGGAATCATCTCGCCCTTGTCATTGCGTACCTTCAGTTGCGCGATATCCTGCGCATGCGAACGGAACGCCGCATCGGCCTGCACGCGCACCTGGTAGGTACGGCCAAACTGATTGAAGTCGTTGACGTACAGCGAACCGAGGTTGATCTGCAAGGTCTGGTAAATCGTTTGCAGCTGCACGCCCATCTGCTTGGCTTTCACGCGGTCGACGTCGGCGAACAGCTGCGGCACGTTGATCTGGTAGCCCGAGAACACGCCCGCCAGTTCCGGTGTCTGGTACGCTTTCGCGGCCAGTGCCTGGGTGGCGTTGTACAGCGCGTCGTAACCGAGATTGCCGCGGTCTTCGATCATCATCTTGAAGCCGCCGATGGTGCCGAGGCCGTTGACCGGCGGTGGCGGGAAGACCATGATGAAGGCGTCCTGAATACCGCCCAGGCGCTTGTTGATCTCGGCCGCGATGGCGCCGCCCGACAATTCCTTGCTGGTGCGTTCGTCGAACGGTTTCAGGGTGGCGAAGACGATACCGGCGTTTGGCGCATTGGTAAAGTCGTTGATCGACAGGCCGGGGAAGGCGATGGTCGATTCGACGCCAGGCACCGACTTGATCACGCCGGACATGCGGCGCACGACATCTTCCGTGCGGTCCAGCGAAGCGGCGTCAGGCAATTGCGCAAAGCCCACCAGGTATTGCTTGTCCTGCGCTGGCACGAAACCGGCCGGCACGGACTTGAAGGTGAAGATGGCGGCAACGACCAGCAGCGCATACACGCCCAGCGAGGCGCTCTTGCGGCCCAATACGCCTTTTACGCCAGCTTCATAGCGGTGCGAAGCGCGGCCGAAGAAGCGGTTGAACCAGGCAAAGAAGCGGCCGAAGACCATGTCCATGCCGCGCGTCAGTGCGTCTTTCGGCGCGTCGTGCGGTTTGAGCAGCGCGGCCGACAGGGCTGGCGCCAGGGTCAGCGAGCTGAAAGCCGAAATCACCGTCGAAATGGCGATGGTCAGCGCGAACTGGCGATAGAACTCGCCCGACAAACCTGGCACGAAGGCGATCGGCACGAACACGGCGCACAGCACCAGGGCGATGGCGACGATAGGACCGCTGACCTCTTTCATGGCCTGGATGGTGGCGTCGCGCGGCGACAAGCCTTCCTCGATATTGCGCTCGACGTTTTCCACCACCACGATGGCGTCATCGACGACGATACCGATGGCCAGCACGAGGCCGAACAGCGACAGCGTGTTGATCGAGAAGCCAAAGCCCAGCATCACGGCAAAAGTGCCGACGATGGAGACGGGAACGGCCAGCAGCGGGATGATCGATGCGCGCCAGGTTTGCAGGAAGATGATCACCACCAGCACCACCAGGGCGATGGCTTCGAGCAGGGTATGGATCACGGCTTCGATGGACGAGCGCACGAACTGCGTCGGGTCGTACTCGATGCGGTATTCCACGCCTTGCGGGAAGTCTTTTTTCAGTTCGTCCATCTTGGAGCGCACGTCGGAAGACAGTTGCAGCGCGTTGGCGTTCGGCGCTTCGAAAATACCCATGCCGACGGCCGGATTATTGTTCAGCAGCGAACGCAGCGAGTAGCTGTTGGCGCCCATTTCCACGCGCGCCACGTCTTTGAGGTGCGTCACGGCGCCGTCGGCATTCGTGCGCACGATGATGGCGCCAAATTCCTCGGGCGTCTGCAGACGGCCCTGGGTATTGACGGTCAGCTGGAAGTCCGAGTTCTTCGCTGGCGAGGCGCCGATCACGCCGGCGGCCACCTGCACGTTCTGCTCGCGAATCGCGTCGACGACGTCATTGGCCGTCATGCCGCGCGCCGCCACCTTTTGCGGATCGAGCCAGATGCGCATGGCGTAGTCGCCGGCACCGAAGATCTGGATGTCGCCCATGCCGGGCAAGCGGGCCAGCTGGTCCTTGACGTTCAGCACCGCGTAGTTACGCAGGTACATATCGTCATAGCGCTTGTTGGGCGAAACCAGGTGCACCACCATGGTCAGATTCGGCGACGATTTGACCGTCGTCACGCCGATCTGGCGCACTTCCTCGGGCAGGCGCGGCAAGGCGCGCTGCACGCGGTTCTGCACCTGCGTTTCGGCCTGCTCGACGTTGGTGCCGATCTTGAAGGTCACGGTCAGCATCATCGCGCCATCGGACGTGTTTTGCGAGGACATGTAGAGCATGTTCTCGACACCGTTGATCTGCTCTTCGAGCGGCGCGGCCACGGTTTCGGCGATCACTTTCGGGTTGGCGCCCGGGTATTGCGCGCGCACCACCACGGATGGCGGCACGACGTCGGGATATTCGGAGATGGGCAGGCCGAAAATCGACAGCAGCCCGGCCACGAATATGACGATCGACAGCACCGCCGCGAAAATCGGCTTGTCGATGAAAAAGCGGGAAAAGTTCATGTTTATTCCTTGGAAGTCGATGCTGCTTTCGCGGCGATCTTGGCATCTTTTGCTTCAGGTTTCGCGGGGGCGGCAGGCGCGGTCGGATCGAAATCCATGGCCACCATCTGCGGCGTCACCGGGGCGCCAGGGCGCACGCGCTGCAAGCCGTTGACGACGATTTTCTCGCCCGCTTTCAAGCCTTCGCGCACCACGCGCAAGCCGTCCGAGGTCGGGCCCAGCTTGACGGCGCGGTATTCGGCCTTGTTGTCGGCGCCCACCACGTAGACGTATTTGCGGCTTTGATCCGTGCCGACGGCGCGGTCGCTGATCAGCAGCGCCGTGCTTTGCGCCTGCGGGCCGTTGCCGCCGTCAAGCTGGATGCGCGCGAACAGGCCAGGCACCAGCTGGCGCTCGGCGTTGGCGAAGGTGGCGCGCATGCGCACGCTGCCCGTGGCCGGGTCGAGCTGGTTGTCGACGAATTCGAGCTTGCCTTCATGCGGGAAACCCGTTTCGTTGGCCAGGCCGACCTTGACGGTGACGGGCGTGCCCTTTTGCGCCGTGCCGGCCACGCGCAGATACGTATCTTCATCGCCGTCGAAGCTGGCGTAGATGCGGTCCGTCGACACCACCGAGGTCAAAATGGCGGAAGCGTCGATCAGGTTGCCGACGGTGATTTCCGCCTTGCTGACGCGGCCGCTGATCGGCGCCTGCACCTGCGTGTACGACAGGTTCAGCCTGGCCGCTTCATACGCGGCTTGCGCCGAGCGTGCATTCGCGTCCAGCTCTTTCAAGCCCGACGCCTTTTCGTCGAATTCGCGCTGGGCGATGGCTTTTTCGGCCAGCAGCTTTTCAGCGCGCGACAGTTCCAGCTTGGCCAGTTCCGCCTTGGCGCGGGCCGAGGCAGCCGTGCCTTCGGCGCGCGACACTTCAGCCTGGAATGGGCGTGGATCGATGACGAACAGCACGTCGCCCTTTTTCACTTCGCTGCCCGGCTTGAAGTTGACGGCCGTGATGAAGCCGCCGACTCGCGAGCGGATTTCCACGCGCTCGATCGCTTCCAGACGGCCCGAGAATTCCTGCGTTTCCGTGATCTGTTTTTCAACGACGGCGGCGGCCGAGATGGGCGGGCCGCCGGCCGCTGGCGCGTCGGGCACCTTGCTATTGGCCGAATCGCAGCCAGCCAGGCTCACGGCCACCAGTCCGGCCAGCGCGAGCGAGGCAGCCAGGGGCTTCAGCAGAGTGGAAAATTGTTGAACGTTTTTCATTTTATTTCCCTGTTTTATGAAAATTTCTAATGGTATGGGCGGCAGGAAGCAACCCAACTGAAAAAGTGAATGGTGGTGCCATGGCGCCCGACGGCGCTCGATCAAAGGTAAACAGGCCGCCAGCTGCTTAAAAGCGGACGGGGACGACGAAGCTGGCTGTGCGAGCGCACAACTCAGGCAAGATGGGAACTACACTGCATAGTGTAGCAACCGAAACTCAAAAAGTAAACTGATTAGTGTAAGTTTTTTTGCAGTGCCGCAGATGGCGGCGTCATGACTCGGGCTCCTGCCCCAGTCCAGCGACAAAGCTGGCGATTTCACTCAATACCTGCACCTTGCAGGCGCACTCATTGCGGGCGGTAGCGTCTTGCAGCGGCGCGGCGGCCATGCGCCGCACGGTGGTCTTGATGCCGCAAGCGATCAGTTTGCTGCCGTATTGTTCAGCCTCGTCGCGCAATGGGTCGTCTTCGCTGGACAGGATGAGCGCCGGCGGCAGGTTCTTCAGGCGGCTCGACTGCAATGGCGACGCGTACGGATGGGTACGGTCAGCGGCATTCGGCAGGTAGCCGCGGTAGGCGGCGGCGCACTGGTCCGCCACTTCCGCCAGGTCAGGACAGGTCGGCAAGTTGCGCATCGAGCAGGTCGACAGGCCGGGGTCGAGCATGGGCATGATCAGCACCTGGCCCGCGAGGGGCGGTCCGCCCCGGTCGCGCGACATCATGGCGCACACGGCGGCCAGGTTGGCGCCCGCTTCGATGCCCGACACCACCATCTGCTTGCCCGTCCAGCCCAGCTTGGACTTGTTCTTTTTTGCCCACAGCAGCACGGCATGCGCGTCTTCCACGGCGGCGGGGAATGGCCGCACCTTCGCCAAGGTGTAGTTCGCGGCCAGCACCACGTGGTCGGGGTTGCTCAGCACGAGGCAGCGCAGGAAGTCGTCCGCGTCGTCCAGGTCGCCGGCGACAAAGCCGCCGCCATGGAAGAAGACGATCAGGCTCGACTGCCTGGCGCCCGGCACGCCGGCCGTGTAGACGCGAGCGCCGAGCGCATCCTGCGCGCCCTGCACCTGGATGTCGCGTATCTTCAGCGCCTGGCCAGGTGCCAGTTCGGCCGCGGTGTCGGCAACGCTCATTGCGCCACCACCGGCTGCACCGCAACATCGAGTACCGTGTCGTTCAGGCACAACAGGGCGGCGCCGCCCACTTCATGGGTCAGGGCGCTATACCCGCTGGCTTCGCTTTGCGCCGCCATCGAGTATGCATCCGTCGATACCATCGCGGCCAGAGCGAGCGCAACCGCAACCAAGGCGGGTACTGCAAAGTGTCCATTCCGATGACCCATGATATTTCTCCTGTTGTACTGCCTGCGGCATCACATTTATGCTGCAGTACAACAACTATAGACTTGATCTACAATCTGATAAAGAGTGCAATGACGAATTGATTGTTCAGGATTCTGAATAATCACGAATAAAGTGATAGGAATTCAAGTGAACAAGCTGCAAGCCATGGAAGTTTTCATCCAAGTCGTCGATGCGGGCGGCTTTACGCGCGCGGCGGAAAACATGCAGCTGCCGAAAGCGACCGTATCGACCCTGATCCAGTCGCTGGAAGCGAGCCTGTCGGTCAAGTTGCTCAACCGCACCACGCGCCACGTCAGCATCACGTCCGACGGCGCCGCCTATTACGAACGCTGCGTGCGCATCCTGTCGGACGTGCGCGAGGCCGAGGAATCGCTGTCGCGCACGCGATTGAGCCCCAGCGGACGCCTGCGCGTGGATGCGCCCACGGCCCTGGCCAGCGAACTGATCATCCCTGCCCTGCCCGATTTTTTTGCCCGCTACCCGGATATCTCGCTGGAACTCGGTTGCAGCGACCGCCCCGTCGACCTGATCGAGGAAGGCGTCGACTGCGCCGTGCGCGGCGGCGAATTGGGCGACCTGAACCTGATCGCGCGCCGGGTCGGTGTGCTGCATTTCATGACCTGCGCCTCGCCCGGCTACCTGGCGCACCACGGCACGCCGCTGCATCCGGACGACCTGTCCCGCCACCGGGGCGTGAATTTTTTCTCCGCCAAGACCGGCAAAACGTTTGACTGGGATTTCACGCGCGCCGGCGAACGCATCCAGGTTGCCATGCCCAGCCATATCGCCCTGAACGATTCGAACGCCTACACGGCCGCCGGCCTGGCGGGCCTGGGCATCGTGCAAATGACGCATTTCATGCTTGCGCCGCTGATAGAACAGGGCAAAATGGTGGAATTGCTTGGCGAATGGGAATCCGACCCGCTGCCCATCCACGTGATCTATCCGCCGAACCGCCATCTGTCCGCCAAGGTGCGCGTGTTTGTCGAATGGGTCGCCGATATGTTTACCAACCATCCGGCCACGCAGCTCAAAGGCAAGAGCAGTCCCGCGAGCGCGCGCGCCACCCTGACCGAGGCCCAGCCATGACAGCAGCAAGCACATCGCCCCACCGCATCGTCTTCCTCGACCGCGACAGCCTGATCGCCACCGTGCGCCCGCCCGCCTTCGCGCACAGCTGGGAAGAGCATGCGCACACCAAGGGCAGCGAACAGACGGTGTCCCGCCTGCAAGGCGCCAGCATCGCCATCACGAACAAGGTGCCGCTGCGCGCGGCCGAGCTGGCGCAATTGCCGGACCTCAAAATGATCGCCGTGGCCGCCACCGGCACGGATATCATCGACCTGGCCGCCTGCCGCGAGCAGGGCATCGTCGTGGCGAATATCCGCGACTATGCGCGCGCCACCGTGCCCGAACACACCCTGGCCCTGATGCTGGCCCTGCGCCGCCAGCTGGTGGCCTACCGCTTTGATGTGGAAGCGGGCCTGTGGCAGGCATCGGACCGCTTCTGCCTGTTCGGCCACCCGATCCGCGACCTGGCCGGCAGCCGTTTGGGTTTGCTCGGCTACGGCGCGCTGGGCAAGTCCGTGGCACAGCTGGGACGCGCCTTCGGCATGCAAGTCATCGTACATAACCGCTCGCCCATCGAGGAGGATGGCGTGACGCAAGTGAGTTTTGACGAATTGCTGGCCACGTCCGACGTGCTCAGCCTGCACCTGCCCTTGACGGACACCACGCGCAACATCATCGGAGAAAAAGAGCTGGCGCGCATGCAGCCGACGTCGCTGTTGATCAACACGGCGCGGGGCGGCCTCGTCGATGAAGCGGCGCTGGCCGATGCATTGAAAAACGGCGTGATCGCCGGCGCCGGTTTCGACGTGTTATCAAAAGAGCCGCCGCTGCCCGACAACCCGCTGTTGAATTTGCGCCTGCCCAACTTCATCCTCACGCCGCACACGGCCTGGGCCAGCGGCGAGGCCATGCAAAAGCTGGCGGACATCCTGATCGGCAACGTGGAAGCATTCGAGCGCGGTGCGCCAACGAACGTGGTGGCATGAGCGTATTGCAGGAACTCGATGAACTGCTGTGCGGCGACGACGAGGACTACGACCGCCTCGACCTGTTTCAGGAAGCAGACGAGCTGATCGGGCAGTTGCGGACGGACGACGTGCCCGCGCTGCTGCAACTGTGGCAGCAGCGCGGCCTGAGCTGGCAGCAACGGTTCACGCAAGCGAGCACCAGCATCGACGGCGCCGTGCTGCGCGCCTTGCTGGCCGGTTTGCTGCAGATCAAGGAGACGCCGTACGGTGTGTTCGAACTGATGTCGCGCCTGCCGCCCGTGGCCGACACCTCTGCGCTCAGCGACGCGCTGCTCGATTACGCCGGGCAAGCCTGGCATGCGGACCCGGCGCGGCAGCGCCAAATCCAGATGAGCTGCTGGAGCTGTGGGCTGTCGGGCCGATTATTGAAACGGCTCAGTTTGGCGTCCTGGAAGGAAGCCGGCCTGTAACAGCCGGCAAAGCCCCTTAAAACCGCAGGGTCAATGTCGCGCCGACCAGCCGCGGCGGCCCCACCTCGGCCAGCGGCGTGACGCCCTGCTGGGTAATGGCGCTGGAATAGAACTTGTTCCCGGCATTTTTCACCCACAGGTAGGCATCCCATTTTTCCGCTTCCACGCCCATTTTCAGATTCAGCAGGGCATAACCATCCTGCTTGAGGGTGTTCGCGGCATCGAAGTAATGCTTGCCCGTGTACTGCAGGTCGGCGCGCGTAAACAGGCTCAGGTTCCCGCCCAGCGGACGGCGGTTCTGCAGCGACAGGTTGCCGCTGAATGTGGGCGCGAACGGGAAGTGCCGGCCCGCGTAATCCGTACTCTGGTCGTACTGGTACTCGATGAATTCGGTGCGCGTGTAGCCGGCGCCCGCGCCGACCAGCCAGCCTGGCGCCGGGCTCATTCTCAGTTCCGCCTCCGCGCCCGTGCTGCGCCCCTTGCCCGCATTGTCCGTCACGATATTGAAGGCGCGCGCGCTGGGGATGACGCGCTGCACCTGCTGGTTGCTCAAGTCGATGCGGAACACGGCCACGCTGAAGTCGGCGCGCCGCTCCCAGAACGTGCCCTTGTAGCCCGCTTCATAGCTGGTGCTCTGTTCGGACTGGAACGAGGGTTTGTCGCGGTCCAGGTAAATCGTGTCATAGCCGCCGGCCCGGTAGCCGCGCGCCACGCTGGCATACCACAAGGCGCCCGGCGCGGGCGCATACGACACGCTGCCCTTCGGCAGCCATTGGTGGAAGGACATCTGTTCCTTGACGGGGTAAGCCACGCCCATCGTCTCGCGCTGCGACCAGGCGTCGATCTTGCGCGTTTCGTCGTCCATGCGCAAGCCCCCCGTCACGCTCAGCGCCGGCGTCAGCTGGTAGCTGGCCTGGCCGAACAGCGCGTAGCCGGAGCCGTCCTTGTGATAGCGCAGACGGTCGAAATACGGGCCGCCCATCACGGCGCCGGTGTAGTCGACCTCGCCGAGCGAGCCCGATTCAGCGCGCGTATCGTAGGCGTACAGGCCAGCGAGCCACGCCAGCGGACCCGGCCCCTTGGACGCCAGGCGCACTTCCTGGGTCAGCTGGGTCTGGTTTTCGCGGGCATTGCTCTTGTAGAAGCCGTAGGAAGAGCTTTGCTGGTGGATGCCGTTGACGGAGCGCCAGTCGCGCCAGCCCGTCACCGACGTCAGGTCGACGCTGTCGCCCGACCATTTCAGCTGCACCGAGGTGCCGGCCGATTCGCGCCGGTCGACGCCGCCCAGCACCGTTTGCGTCGTGTAGCGGTCGCGCCGCATCTCGTCCAGAGGGCCATAGGTATATGAACCGCCGTTGAAATGTTCGGCGTCGACGATCCAGTTGAGTTCCAGCTTGCTGTTCGGCACCCAGCACAATTTGGTGCGCAGCGTATAGTCTTCGTGTGTATTGAGCTTGTTGCCCGTCAACCCGCTGCGCACATAGCCGTCGGCGTGGCTGCCGCCCAGCGCCAGGCTCCAGAACAGCTCATCCTTGATCAGCGGCGTGGCCGCCATCGCCTTCAGGCTGGCCGCGCCGCGGTCGTCGAACTGCAGCGCCACCTTGCCTTCGCTGGCATTGCCCGGCTTGCGCGTGACGACATTGATCACCCCGCCCAGCGAATTGCCGCCATACAGCACGCCCTGTGGGCCGCGCAAGACCTCGATGCGTTCGATATCGAGGAAATCGAGGTCGAACATGCCATTGCCCAGATAATTCACGCCATCGACATAAAAGCCCACCGTCGGCTCGGTAAACAGGCCGGGACCGATGCCGCGGATGAAGATATTCGTGTCGCGCCGTCCGCCCCAGGAAAAGATATGCAAGTTGGGTACGCTGCGCGACAGTTCCGTCACCGATGCCGTTTCGGCGTCCGCCAGTTCCTCGCCCGTCTTCGCCGAGATGCTCATCGGCACCTCGGCCAGCCTGGCGCTGCGCTTTTCAGCCATCACCTCGATGACCGGCATGGTGGTGCTGCGCTGCTGCTGCTGCGCCGCCGCCGGCAAGGCGGCAGCCAGCACATGGGCGGCGGCCAGCGCGCACGCGCAGCGGTGCAGCCGCGGCCGCGCGCATGCCGGCTGGTGATCGATACGCTTGTGGTAAATCTTCATGGTTGTGTGCACTCCCTGTAGCGAGCGGTCCGTGCCGCCCCTGATTGATGATAATAAGAATCATTAGCATCATCACCGGAAGCGCCGCGCGGCACTCCCCGAAACGGTGGCGCGGCCCCCCGCATCGGCAGCATTGCTTCCGGAATGCCTTGCGAAACGGATTACATTAAAAATTTCACAAGCGAAGCCCATGCTCTGATAATATAAATGAGAATCATTTAGATTTACACCATTGCGTATATATTCAGGGAGTCAGGCACCATGGGGCAGAAACAGTTGACGGATGACACACTTCACATCACCACCCGGTACGTCGAGCTGCAACCGGGACTCATCGTGAGCCTCACCAGCGCCAACGAGCAGGCCAATATCGCCACCAAAGTCTCCTATCAGCATGACAGCGCCTACATCCACTTCAATTGCCTGCTGCGCGGGCGCTTCGAGGCGACGGTCAGGGACCGCGACATCGCCCTCGCCCCTGGCGACCTGAACGTCGGCTATGCGCAGCACGAGCATTTCAGCGCGGAACACAGCGGCGACCTGTCAACCATCGAGCTGATGGTCGATTCCGGACTGCTGAACGAGTTGGCGGGCGAAGATTGCCAGCTGCTCAAGGGGCACGCCCCCGATGCCTTTTTTACGCGCACCTGCCGCGCCGGCAGCCGGGTCAAGGCGGCGGCGGCGCAATTGCTGCATCACCTCAGCCAGACGCCCTGCCCCCAGTTGCTGCTGCACTCGGCCACCCTGGACTTCCTGCACTGGCATCTGGACGCCTTCAAGGGCGAATGCTGCGAGCAACAGATCGGCCTGCGCGACCGCCGCAAGCTGCAGGAAGCGCGCGACTACCTGCTGCTGGATCTGAGCACGCCGCCGACCATCGCCGACATCGCCCGCAAGGTCGGCCTGAACCAGTGCAAGCTGAAACAGGGATTCAAGCAGGTATTTGACAGCAGCATCTACGCCTACTTCCAGGGCGAGCGCATGAAGCAGGCGCAATTGCTGCTGCAGCGCTACAACGTGACGGAAACGGCGATGATCCTCGGCTACAGCAATGTCAGCCATTTCAGCTCCGCCTTCCGCAAGCAGTTCGGCATGCTGCCCAGCAATGCGCGGCAACACCTGGCCGCATGCATCGCCGGGGCGCCCGCCTGATGCTGGACTAAGACAGGTGGCGGCCAGGACCTGCCGCCTCCCGCCCTGGCCTCAGGCCGCGCCGCGCACCGCACCCGGCGCGGCGAGCGCCTCGATGGAGACATTTGCGCTGCCATTCGCACCCGGCCGCCAGCACACTTCGACACCGGCCCGTCCCGCCATGTAAGCGAGCGCCTCGTGCTCCATCTCGCGCACCACATTGGCCAGCTCGGGGCAGCCGAGCAGGAAGAACATCTCGGCATAGGCGCAATACTCGATCGCATAGCCATGCCCGCTGCGGCGTCCGCGCAGCAGGCCCAGCTCTTCGCAGCGCCCGACAAACGCCAGCCAGTAATCGCGCACGGCCGTTGCCGGTTCGGCCGTCTCGGCGATGACCTCGGGCACGGGCCACAGCCAGCGCATCTCCATGCGCCCCGTCTCGAGGAACATGCGGCGGTACAGCGCAAACGCCTCGTTCTGGCCCAGCAATTCGCGCGCCCGGCTGTAGCCGGAGGTAAACATGCTGATGTCGCGCGTGATGCGCGCCCACTGCGCCGCGTGAGCGGCATGGGCAGCGCGCATCGGCGCCAGCGCCGCGTAATGGGCGCGCCAGCGCAGCATCACGCGGCAGACGAAGCCGGCAAACGCCAGGCCCCGCACCTTGCTGCGCAGCAGGCCCCAGATCGCCGAATCGGTCAGGTAGCGCGTCTGCAGCGCCGTCATGCGCGGATGCACGACGATGTCGTACCAGCAGGCGCCGTAATGGGCCAGGCTGGCCGCGCCGCCCTCGACCGGCTGGCACCAGCCGAAGTGCAGCGGGTCTTCCTGGTGGCGCAGGGCGCCGGCGCGCCGGCAGGTGACGCCATAGCGCCGCAGCGCCGCTTCCAGCGCGTCATGGCCGGCCGGCGCCAGGTGCTCGACGCTGTACACGCCGGCCTGCGTGTCCAGCGCGCCGGCCAGCAGCGTTTCGGTGGCCGCGCAGGCCATCAGCGCCGTAAAATCGTAGGACGACATGGCGCCGTGCAGCAGCCAGCCGTCTTCCGGCCGGTCGTCGGGATACACCCACAGGCTGCAGTCGGCGTCGGCGTTCTTGCGTTTCTTCACGGACTGGCCGCTGTTGAAGAACATGCGCGCCAGGCGCTGGCGCATGCCCTTCCAGCGGCCGATGCGGCCAAAGAAGCGCGCCGCGCCCGGCGTCAGGAACTGGATGTGGTAGCGCGGGTCGAACGTCATCACCTGGGCCGCAACGCCGCTGCGGCCCCGCGGCGCGGCCAGCGCGGCCACTTCCGGCGCGGAATAGGCGATCAATGGCGCCGCCTTGGCCTGGCCGGGAAAGTGGAAGCTGGCGTGGCCGTCGTGCCATGGCGCTGCCTCGTGCCGGCACTTGCCCTGCCGCAGCACCTCGATATCGGGCTTGAAGCTGTCGAGTATCGCGTACGGACTTGTTTCGCCGCCGCCGTACGCGGCGCCCGCATAGAAGCGGCTGCGGTACACGCCGGCCGGCGAAGCCTGCTCGCGCGCCAGCTTCATCAGCAGCAGGCCGGACAGGCCGGGCGCCAGGCCCATGCCCGTCAAAATCGTGCGGCCGGCGCGCCGCGCCTCGCCGTCGAGCGCCAGGATGGCCTCGGCCGAAGCCAGGCTGTCGTTGATGTCGATGCAATCGATGCCCGCCTGCAGGCACAAGGCATGCGGCGCGGCGCCGAAGGCATCCATCGGTCCCAGCGCGATGATGGCCAGGTCGAACTGGCGCAGCAGCGCCAGCGCCGCCGCACCGTCGCGCATGTCGAGCGTGACGCTGGCCACCCCGGCCGGCAGGTCGTGGGGCCGCGGCCGCCGCGCGGCGCAGCACAGCTCCAGCTGCGGATGGCGCGCGCGCAGCATGCGCAGGATGCGCCGGCCGCTCTCGCCCGTGCCGCCGATGACGACGACGCGCGCGCCGCCTGGATTGCTATGTTCTTTCATGCCGCTTTCTCCTGTAATGTGGCGCCGTCGGCGACGCCCGATCCTGTCACCACCACCAGTCCCTCTTCCTCGAGCAGCGCCATGGCCCGCCGCGCATCGACCGCCTCGTGCAGCAGCTGCACGCCGGGCGCGATGGCAGGCCCTTCCAGCAGGCAGCGCGCGGCGATGCCGATGGTCACGCCTGTGGCCTGATAGGTGTCGGCGATCATCATGGTCGCGCTGGCGGCCTCGCCATCGGCATACGCGATGTCGACCTTCAAGCCGTAGACGGGCGCCAGCTTGCGCATGTCGCGCCGCGACGCGGCCACCAGCCAGCCGGCCGCGCGCGCCACCTTGGCCGGCGTGCGGTACATGCCCAGCACCTTGGCCAGCACGCAGACCATGGCCGCGCGCGGGCCCACATTGCTGCCGTAGGCGCGCGCCTCGGCGATGCCGGTCTGGCGCGCCAGCCGCGCCAGTTCCTCGGCCGGCACCAGCATGGTGGTGACGCGGCCCACGGGCGCGGGGAAATCGGCCTTGCGCGTGGCTGCGCGAAAGCCCACGTTGCAGTGCTGTCCGTCGCGTATCACGGGAAAGCCACGGTCCTGGCCAAAGTCGCCCAGGCTGTAGACGATGTCCCAGGCCGAGTTATAGGTCCAGGCGTCGCGGCCGATGCAATACGTCTCCAGTTTCAGCGCCGTGCGTCCGCGCGCCGTGCGCTCCAGCACATACCTGGGGAACAGGCCGGACAGGCCGGGCAGCAGGCCGACGCTGATGATGGCGGGCACCTGCGCCGGCTGGCGCTGCTGCGCCAGTTCCAGCGCCGCCAGCAGCGGATCGTAGCCACCCGCATCGATCAGCGGCGCGCCTGCCGCGCGGCAGGCGTTGGCGACCCGTACACCCACCAGGCCGGAAGGTCCGATGCAGGAAATGACCAGCGCGGCGCCGCGCAGCAGCGCCGTCAGGGCAGCCTCGTCGAAGGCGTCGACGGCGGCCCAGGACAGGCGCTGGCGCTGCGAACCGAACCATTCGAACGCCAGCGCCGGCTGGCTGCGCGAGGCGAGCTGCACATCGCAGCTGGTATGGCGCATCAGGTAGCGCACGGCCTCGCGCCCCACCCGCCCGGCCCCGCCGAGAACGACGACGCGGGCTGCTTGTTCAGGAGTATTCATATTGGGAATGATTATCATTTAGGTGATTCGACTATGGACGAGCGTGCGCCGCGCGGCTCCCCCGAAACGGCAGCCGCATGCCCGCTTCGGCAGCTTTTCAGGGGCCGCGCGCCGCCTCACGGCAGGCTGGGCCAGTGTCCGTCCAGCGCGCCGAAGCGCCGCAGCAAGGCGGCCAGCACGGCGTCGCGCTGCTCGATCAGGTAAAAATGCCCGCCAGGGAAGGCTTGCTGCTCAAAGGCGGCGCTCGTCTCGCCGGCCCAGGCCTGCGCATCGCCGGGCGCCAGCTCCGTATCGGCCAGGCCCGTGAAGGCAGTGATGGGGGCGGCGATCGGCGCCCGGTCCGGCGCCGGCACATGCGTTTCGATGGCACGGTAGTCGCCGCGCATGACGGGCAGCACCAAATCAAGCAGCTCGGTCATGCCGGCCAGCGCCGCGTTGGTGCCGCCCAGCTTGAACATTTCCCGCTTCAGGGCTTCGTCCGGCCCCGCATGCAGCAGGCCGGGCCTGTGCCGGGCCGGCCCTTCGCAGGCAGACACCACCAGGTGAGCGGGCAGCGGCCTGCCGCGCCGCCGCAGCGCCAGGTACAGTTCATGCGCCACGACGGCGCCCATGCTGTGGCCAAACAAGATGTAGGGCCGGTCCAGCAGGTGCGGCAGGCGTTCCAGGCCGCCGGCGATGCGCTCGACCAGGTCCGCCAGATTACCCAGCGGGGTTTCCGCAATGCGTTCCTCGCGGCCCGGATACTGCACCGCCACCAGTTCGACCGATGGCGGCAGGGCCGCGCCCCAGCTGCGGTAAAAGCTGGCGGCGCCGCCCGCGTGCGCCAGGCAGATCAGCCTTTGGCGGGCCTGCGGGCGCGGCTGCCAGGTACGGAACCAGCGCGCCGGATCGTCGACGGCGGCCGGCCGGGCCAGCACGGCGCCGCTCATGGCGCCTCCCCGGCGACGGCATTATTGAACTGCCGGTACAACAGCGCCAGGTAATCGGGCCCCACCTCGAAGCCGGCCACGCCGTGGCGTTCGAGCACCTGGCGCAGTGCATCGCTGGCGTACTGGTGGTGGCCGCCGCTGTCCATGCCATCGCGGAAGTACAAATTCACGAAGCCTTCGACAAAGCTGTCCTGCAGGCGCGCCTTCCACTGCGGGAAATCCAGCGCATCGAAGACGCAGCCCATCTCGCCCAGCGCGCGGTAGACCTGGTCCACCGGCACGCTGCGCTGCGACACGAGGTGGTAATTGCTGCTGGCGCCGGTGGCCGAGGCCACCACGCAGGCGATGGCGCGGGCCACGTAGTCGACCGGCACGATATTGATCGTCAGCGCCGAACGCGGATACGCCGATACGGCCAGGCAGGCGCGGTAGAACTTGAGGAAAGCATCATCATTGATGTAGGCCTCGGCGCCATCCTGCCGCTCGCTGTGCAAGCCGCTGTCCCAGGTGATGGTGCCAGGGCGCAGCACATTGACGGGCAAGCCGGCCAGACGGGCGCGGTAAAACAGCTGCTCGGCCATGGTCTTGCTCTGTTCATAGGTCAGGCGCAGCTGCGCCCAGGCATCGGTCGCGGCGACAGTCTCGGCCACCGGCTCGGGTGCGCCTTCCGGCAGCGCGTGGTGCACGGCGATGGTGGAGATATAGTGCACCGGCTTGACGCGCGCGGTGGCCGCCAGTTCGATGATGCGCGCCGCGCCCAGCACATTCGTCGGATACAGGCGCGCCAGCGGATCCATCAGGTTGATCATCGAGGCGCCGTGGACGATGCAATCGATATGCTCGCTCAGCCAGCCATAGCGTTCCGCCTCCACGCCGAGGCGCTCCTGCGCCACGTCGCCGCAGACGATATGCAAACGCCCGTCGTCGGCATCCAGGCGCAAGCCCTTTTGCGCAGCCGCCTGGCGCAGGCGCTGGCGCCCGGCGGCCGCATCGTCGCAGCGCACCAGGCAATGGATGTCGTAGCTGCCCTCGGCCAGCAGGGCCGCCAGCGTGTAGATGCCCAGGTAGCCGGTGGCGCCCGTCAGCAGCAGGCGCCGCGGCGGCTGCGCCGGCGCATGCGGGCGGGCCGCGCCGAAGCCGGCCAGCGCCGTGGCGGCGATGGCGTCCAGGTCGATGCCGGCCAGGAAGGCGTTCTCGCGTTCGCGCGAACGCTCCAGCGCCTGCGCCATGTCGTGGAAGAGCGTATTGCCGAAAATGAGGTCGATATCGACGGCATGGCCCTGCGCCATCAGCTTGCTCAGCAGCGCGATGGCGGACAGGCTCGAACCGCCGACCTGGAAAAAGTCGTCGTCGCGCGCCACCCGTTCCAGTCCCAGCAACTCGCACCAGATGGCCGCCAGCGCCCCTTCGATGCCGTCGGCGCGCGGCGCCTGGTAGGCGCGGGCCGGACCGGCCGGCGCCGCCGCCAGCAGCGCGCCCAGCGCGTTGCGGTCGATCTTGCCGTTCACGCTCAGCGGCAACGCGGCCAACTGGCGTATCTGCACCGGCACCATGTAGTCGGGCAGGCGCGCGGCCATGCCCGCCCGCAGGCCGGCCAGCTGTTCCTCGCCAGCGCCCGCCGCCGCCACCACGGCCAGCGCCAGCGACGGCCCGGCCAGCACCAGCGCCGCCGCCTGGCCCACGCCGGGCTGCGCCAGCGCCGCCGCCTCGACTTCGCCCAGCTCGATGCGGTGTCCCAGGATCTTGACTTGCCGGTCTTCGCGGCCGAGGATTTCGATCACGCCATCGGGACGGTAGCGGCCCATGTCGCCGCTGCGGTACAGCCGTTCCCCGCTGACCGGATGGTCGATGAAGGACTGCGCCGTGCGCGCGGCATCGTTGGCGTAGCCGAGCGCCAGCCCCGCGCCGCCGATGTACATCTGGCCGGCCACCCAGTCCGGGCAATCCTCCAGGCTGTCATTGAGAATGTACAGGCGGTGATTGTCCAGCGGCGTGCCGTAAGGGATGCTGGCGGCACCGGGCGCACTCGCGCCGATCGGATGCCAGACGCACCAGATCGCCGTTTCCGTCGGCCCGCCCAGACTGACCAGCCGCGCCGCCGGGCAGCGCGCCCGCAGTTGCGGCGGCAAGGACAGGGGAATCCAGTCGCCCGACAGCATCACCAGGCGCAGCGTCGCCAGCCGGGCCGCCACTGCGGGCTGGCCATCAATCAAGCTCATCAGCATCTGCATCTGCGCCGGCACCGAATTCCACAAGGTCACCTTGTGCGCGGCCGCCAGTTCGGCCCAATGGCCGGGATCGCCGCGCCGCTGCGCCTGCGGCAGCACCAGCGCGGCGCCCGCGTTGAAGGCGCCGAACATATCCCACACCGACAGGTCGAAATTGAAATTGGCCAGGCCCAGCACGCGGTCCGCCGCGCCGACGGCGAAGCGGCGGTTGATGTCGGCCACCGTGTTCAGGGCCGCACGGTGGCTGACCACCACGCCCTTGGGCGCGCCCGTGGTGCCGGATGTGTAAAGGATGTAGGCCGGCCGGTCGGGCTGCGGCGCCGTCTGCGCCAGCGCCTGGCGCAAGGCCGCCGCGGCGTGGCCGCCCTGCTCCAGGCCATCAACGGCGATGCACTGCAGCAGTGGCGGCCAGCCGTCATCCAGGTGCTCCGTATCGCTCAGCACGAACTGCGCGCCCACGTCGGCCAGGATGTCGTCGCGCCGCAGCCGGGGCTGGCGGGCGTCGACCGGCACATAGCTGGCGCCGGCCAGCAGCGCGCCCAGCACGGCGGCAATCTGCGCCGCGCCCTTGTCGAGCACGATGGCCACCGGCGGCGCCTTGGCGGCGGCGCAGCCCGCATGGCGCAGCAGCGCGGCGATGCGCACGGCCCAGGCCCCCAGTTCGCCGTAAGACCACGCGCGCTCGTCGGCCACCAGCGCCACCGCCTCGGGAGCGGCCTGCGCCTGGCGGCAAAAGCCGCTGTGCAGCAAGTCTTCGGACGGCGCGCGCCAGGTGCGGTTGACGGCCAAGCGCACGGCCTGCGTGGCCGCCGGCAGCGGCACGCCCTGGTGCGCCTGCCAGGCCGCGTCGCCATCGGCCAGCCGCTCCAGCACGTCGGTAAACGCGGCGAAGGCGGGGCCGATGACGCCGTCCTTGAAGACGCCGCCGCGCACGTCCCAATCGACGTGCAGGGTGCCGCCCCGCTCCGTTACCTGGCAATCGAGCCACACCTGCGGCGTTTGCGTGATGCCGTAGCGCAGGCTGGCGCCCTGCATGAAGTCATTGCCGTCGAGTCCCTCGCCGCTGACGCCGACCGTGCTGGTAAACACCACCGGCACGATGGTCTGGCGGCCATTGCGCTGGCTCAGTTCGCGCAGCACGTCGATGCCCGTAAAGCTGCCGTGCTCCATGTCTTGCAGCAGGCGCTGCTGCAGCTGCGCGGCGCGCGCCGAAAAACTCGTTTGCGGCTGCGGCTCCACGGCCAGCACGTTGACGGCGATGAAATCGCCCACCACGCGGTTGACGTCCGGGTGCAGGGCCGGCCGGTTCAGCAAGGTCAGATTCAGGCAGAACTGCTGGCGCCGCGACCAGCGCCCCAGGATGTCGGTAAACGCCGACAGCACCACGCTCGAAGTGGTATTGCCGCAGGCGGCGGCGCGCGCGCGCAGGTTTTGCCACTGCTGCGGCGCCAGCTCGACATGCAGGCGCTCGAAACGCACCGGCTCGGCCTCCGCCAAGGCACGCTCCTCGCGCGTGAGCACGGGCAATTCGGGCGGCGCGGGAAAGCCCGCGTCGATGCGGCCGTGCCAGTACCGGCGGTCGCGCTCCAGGCGCGCCGCCGTCTGCGCATCGGTGCCGGCCGCGCGCTGCGCCAGCACCAGGTCGCGATAGCCGATCTGCAGCGGCTCGAGCTGCAGCGCCGGCTGGTGATAGAACTGTCCCAGCTCGGCCAGCATGATCTGGATGCTGGCGAAATCGGCGATCAGCAGGTCGATGGAAAAATGCAGCACCGCGCCGCCATCGTGGCTGCTCAGGCGCAGTTCGTGCAGCGGCCACTGGTCGGTGACGTAGCAACGCTGGCCCATTTCCTCGCGCACCGCCGCCAGCGCCGCGTCGGCGGCAACGGCATCGACGCCGCGCACGTCCAGGTGCCGCATGGCGGGCAGCGCGACATGGCGCAGCACGGCCTGGTGGCCTTCCGGCGAAACGACCGCGCGCAGCATGTCGTGGCGCCGGATCAGCCGATGCCAGGCCTGCTCCAGGATGGCGGCGTCGATGGCCGGCAAATCGAGCTCGATGTAGCTGTGGCAGCCCACGCCGCCGTAATCGTACAGGCGGGTGCGGCCGACCAGGTAGGCCAGCTGCAGATCGGTCAGCGGAAACGGCTCGTGCCGCGCCTTTGTATCGGTTTCCAGGCGGCGCCCCGCCGCGCGTTCCAGGTGGCGCAGCAGCGTCTCCCTTGCCGCCTTGATGTCGCTGCGCAGCGTCTCGGTCAGCACCCCGGCCGGCGCCTTGAAGCGCAACTGCCCGTCTTCACTCCACAGATGCACGCCCAGGGCCTGCAAACGGGACAACATGGCGGGAACGCCTTCCACTCCTGCTTGCGCATTTTCTTTCAGACTCACAGTGCACCCTCCTCGAAAATCAGTTCATCACCGGAAACGCCGACGGCGCCCAGTTCCTGCCATTGCGTCCGCACCTGCGCCGCCAGCGCCGCGATGCTGGGCGCGCCGAACAGCATGCGCAGCGGCACCGCGCCAGGCCCGACCCGGCGCTCCTGCAACAGCGCGACGATGCGCGTGGCGCTGAGGCTATCGCCGCCGATCGCGAAGAAATCGTCGTCGCGCGAAATCCGTTCGCGCTTGAGCACCTCTTCCCAGATGGCCGCGACGGCCGCTTCCAGCGCGTCGCGCGGCTCCTGGTAAATGCGCTCGCAGCGCGACAGGTCGCCCAGGCGCTGCGCCACCTGCCGGCGGTCCACCTTGCCGTTCTCGCTCAGCGGCAAGGCCTCCAGCAGCAGCACCGTGGCCGGCACCATGTAGTCGGGCAGCAGCTGCGCCAGATTGCGCCGCAGTTCCTCCACATAGGCGGCAGCCTGCTCCGGCTGCGCCACGCCGGCGCGCACCACCAGCGCCGCCGCCAGGCTGGCCGGCGTGCCCACCGTCACGGCCACGGCCTGATCGACGCCCGCCTGCGCCGTCAGCGCCGTCTCGATCTCGCCCAGTTCGATGCGGTGGCCACGCACCTTCACCTGATGGTCGAGGCGGCCCAAAAATTCCAGCGTGCCGTCCGGCCAGTAGCGGCCACGGTCGCCCGTGCGGTACCAGCGCTGTCCCTCGTGCAGCACGAAACGCTGCGCCGTCAGTTCCGGCGCGCCCCGGTAGCCGTCGGCCACGCCGGCGCCGCCGATCCACAATTCGCCCGCCACCCAGTCGGGGCAATCGCGCCCCTGCGCGTCGGCCACCCGGTACTGCTGGTTGGCCAGCGGACGGCCGTACGGAATCGACGTCCAATGCGCGGGCAGTTCACCCACCACTTCGTGCACGTTCGACCAGATGGCCGCTTCCGTCGCACCGCCCATGGCGATCAGGCGGGCCGCGCCCCCCGTGCCATCGGCCAGGCGCCGCGGCAGATCCAGGCCGATCCAGTCGCCCGACAGCATCACCTGGCGCAGCGGCAGGCTGCGCCCTTCGTTGCGCGCCACGATCAGCAGCATGTCGAGCAGCACCGGCACCGAATTCCACACCGTCACGCCGTGCGCTTCCACCAGCTGCAGCCAGGCGGCCGCGTCGCGCCGCTGTTCCTCGCCCACCAGCACCAGCGCGCCGCCTGCCCCCAGCAAGCCGAAGATGTCGTACACGGACAGGTCGAAATCGAGCGCCGACAGCGCCAGCGCGCGGCTCGAACTATCAATGCCGTAGCGCGCATTGATGTCGTCAACCGTGTTGGCGGCCGCCTGGTGCGCGATCTGCACGCCCTTCGGTTCGCCCGTCGAGCCGGACGTGAAGATCACGTACGCGGGCGCGTCGGGCGCCACAGCGACGGGCTGCGCCAGCGCCGCGTGTTCCTGCGCCTGGCCCAGGTCGAGCAAGGCGGCCGTGTCGCCCGCCTCCAGTTCCGGCCAGTGGCTGCGCTGGCACAGCACGTGGCCGATACCGGCCGCGCGATGGATGCGCGCGCGCCGGCTGGCCGGCTGGCCCACGCCGACCGGCACATAGCAGGCGCCGGCCGCCAGCACGCCCAGCACGGCGATGATCTGCCCGGCGCCGCGCGGCAAGCTCACCGCCACCGGCATGCCGGGCGTCACGCCCTGCGCATGCAGATACGCCGCCACCTGCAGCGCCCTGTGCGCCAGTTCGCCGTAGGGCACGGCTACGCCGTCCGTGCCGATCAGCGCCACCTGCGCCGGCCGCGCCAGGGCCTGGGCAAAGACGTCCGCATGCAGCTGCCGCGCGCGCCGCGCCTGCTCGGTGGCGTTGACGGCGGCGCGCACCTGCGCCTGCGCCGGCGGCAGCTGGCAGGGCAGCGCCGCCGGCGGCGCATTCCACGCCACGCCTTCGAGACCCTTCAGCGCCGCGACAAAGGCGGCGAACATGCTGTCGATCATGCCGTCAGGGAAAAGTTCATCGACGGCATCCCAGGAAAACAGCAGCTCGCCGTGGTGTTCGTACATTTGGTGGTCGAGCCAGACCTGCGGTGTTTCCGACAGGCCGCCATCGGCCAGGTCGGGGAAGCCTGCTGGCAAAGCCTGGTCGAACAGGCTGTCGGCGATGCCCAGGGTGCTGGTAAACACCACCGGCAAGGCGGCCGCCGCCATGCCCACGCTTTTTGCCCGTTCGCGCTGCACCCACACCGAGGACACTTCGCGGTGTTCCAGCGCATCGGCGATTTCCTGCTGCATGGCGCGCGCCAGCGGCAGCAGGCCCGCGCCGTCCCGCGGCTGGAAGGCCACCGGCGCCAGCGACGTGAAGTCGCCCAGCACATGCTGGATGTCGGCATGCACGTCCTGGCGGTCGAACAGGGTCAGGTTCAGGGTGTGGGCGGCGCCGCCGCTCCACTGACTGAGGATTTGCGCATACACCGTCAGCACCAGCACGGACGGCGTGATGCCATGCGCGCGCGCCTGCTGGCGCAGCGCTTGCCAGCAGACGGCATCGAGGCGCGCGGCGCGGCGGCGGAAACGCACCGCCGCCAGCGATTGCGGATCGCGCGCCAGTGGCAGCGCGGGCGCCGGCGGCAGATCGGCCAGGCGGCCGCGCCAATACGCTTCGGCCTTTTCCAGCGCCTGCGGATCGGGCTGCACCTGGGTCACGTAATCGCGGAAAGTGATGGCGCAGGCGGGCAGCACGGCAGCGTCGTCGCCGTACAGCAGGGCCAGTTCGTTAAGCAGCAGCTTGATGCTGTAGCCGTCGAGCGCCATATAGTTCAGGAACATGCCGATACGGCAGCGCAGCGCGCCCCCGTCGCCGCGATAAGACACCGCCTTCAGCTCGAACAGCGGCCAATGGCCAAGCGCCGGCGCCTGCTCTTCCCACGCCAGGTGCAGTCGTGCCTGCGCCTCCTGCGGCGATGCGGCAGGCACGGCGTCGAGCGCGATGTGCACGGCCGGTACCTGCTCCTGCACGCGCTGCAAGCCATCCTCGCCGATCAGCACGCGCAGCATGTCGTGCCGTTGCACCAGGCGGTTCCATGCCCGCTCCAGGCGCGTCAGGTCGACATCGGCGCCGTCGAGTTCCACCAGATAATGCGTGCCGCAACTGAGCGGCAAGCCGCCCGTCTGGCCCATCCAGTAGGCGCGCTGCACTTCCGTCAGGGCAAATGGTTGATGCCGCGCCTGCGGCTCGGCCACCACCTGGCGCCGCTGCGCCGGCGCAGCGACGGCCTGCAGTTGCGCCGCGAATTCGGCCAGCACGGGCGTGACGAACAGCAGTCGCAAGCCCAGCGGCGAACCCAGGCCCGCCTGCTTCAGGCGCGCCATCGCCTGCGTCGCCAGCAGGCTGTCGCCGCCCAGTTCAAAGAAGCCCTGCCGGCGGCCGATGCGCTCTTGCCCCAGCACTTCCTGCCACAGCGCCGCCACCGTTTCCTCGCGCTCGCCCTGCGGCGCCTCATACGCCGTGCCGGACGCGCCGGCCTGCGCCGCCAGCAGCTGCGCCACCTGCCGGCGGTCCACCTTGCCGTTCGCGCTCAGCGGCAGTGCCTCCAGCAGCAACACCGTGGCCGGCACCATGTAGTCGGGCAGCAGCTGCGCCAGGTTCTGCCGCAGCGCCTCGATGTAAGCCGTTGCATACTCCGGCTGCGCCACGCCGGCGCGCACCACCAGCGCCGCCGCCAGGCTGGCCGGCGTGCCCACCGTCACGGCCACGGCCTGATCGACGCCCGCCTGCGCCGTCAGCGCCGTCTCGATCTCGCCCAGTTCGATGCGGTGCCCGCGCACCTTCACCTGATGGTCCAGCCGGCCAAGGAACTCCAAGGTGCCGTCCGGCCAGTAGCGGCCACGGTCGCCCGTGCGGTACCAGCGCTGTCCCTCGTGCAGCACAAAACGCTGCGCCGTCAGTTCCGGCGCGCCCCGGTAGCCGTCGGCCACGCCTGCGCCGCCGATCCACAATTCGCCCGCCACCCAGTCGGGGCAATCGCGCCCCTGCGCGTCGGCCACCCGGTACTGCTGGTTGGCCAGCGGACGGCCGTACGGAATCGACGTCCAATGCGCGGGCAGCTCGCCCACCACCTCGTGCACGTTTGACCAGATGGCCGCTTCCGTCGCACCGCCCATGGCGATCAGGCGGGCCGCGCCCCCCGTGCCGTCGGCCAGGCGGCGCGGCAGATCCAGGCCGATCCAGTCGCCCGACAGCATCACCTGGCGCAGCGGCAGGCTGCGGCCCTCGTTGCGCGCCACGATCAGCAGCATGTCGAGCAGCACCGGCACCGAATTCCACACCGTCACGCCGTGTGTTTCCACCAGCTGCAGCCAGGCGGCCGCGTCGCGCCGCTGTTCCTCGCCCACCAGCACCAGCGCGCCGCCGGCCCCCAGCAAGCCGAAAATGTCGTACACGGACAGGTCGAAATCGAGCGCCGACAGCGCCAGCGCGCGACTGCTGGCATTAATGCCGTAGCGCGCATTGATGTCGTCGACCGTGTTGGCGGCCGCCTGGTGCGCGATCTGCACGCCCTTCGGTTCGCCCGTCGAGCCGGACGTGAAGATCACGTACGCGGGCGCATCGGGCGCCACGGCCACCGGTTGCGCCAGCGCCGCGTGTTCCTGCGCCTGGCCCAGGTCGAGCAAGGCGGCCGTGTCGCCCGCCTCCAGTTCCGGCCAGTGGCTGCGCTGGCACAGCACGTGGCCGATGCCGGCCGCGCGGTGGATGCGCGCGCGCCGGCTGGCCGGCTGGCCCACGCCGACCGGCACATAGCAGGCGCCGGCCGCCAGCACGCCCAGCACGGCGATGATCTGCCCGACGCCGCGCGGCAGGCTCACCGCCACCGGCATGCCGGGCGTCACGCCCTGCGCATGCAGATACGCCGCCACCTGCAGCGCCCTGTGCGCCAGTTCGCCGTAGGGCACGGCTACGCCGTCCGTGCCGATCAGCGCCACCTGCGCCGGTCGCGCCAGGGCCTGGGCAAAGACGTCCGCATGCAGCGGCCGCGCGCGCCGCGCCTGCTCGGTGGCGTTGACGGCGGCGCGCACCTGCGCCTGCGCCGGCGGCAGCTGGCACCGCAGCGCCGCCGGCGGCGCGGCGCCCGTCAGGCTGGCCAGCAAGGCTTGATAGGCGCTGAACATATCGTCGAGCATCCCTGGCGGGAACAGCGCCTCGACCGCGTCCCAGGTCAGCACCAGCGTGCCCTTGTATTCATACAGCTGATGGTCGAGCCAGACCTGCGGCGTTTCCGACAGGCCGCCGGCAACCATCTCGGGAAAGCCCGGCGCCGGGTTTTCAAACAGGCCGCCACCGAGGCCCAGGGTGCTGGTAAACACCACGGGCAGCGAAGCGGTGGCCATATCCATGCCGCGGCTGCGCTCGCGCTGTATCCAGATGGACGACACTTCGCGGTGTTCCAGCGCATCGGCGACTTCCTGCTGCATGGCGCGCGCCAGCGGCAGCAGGCCCGCGCCATCCCGCGGCTGGAAGGCCACCGGCGCCAGCGACGTGAAGTCGCCCAGCACGCGGTGTATGTCGGGATGCACGTCCTGGCGGTCGAACAGGGTCACATTCAGGGTGTGGGCGGCGCCGCCGCTCCACTGGCTCAGCACCTGCGCATAGGCCGTCAGCAACAGGACGGACGGCGTGATGCCATGCGAGCGCGCATGCTGGCACAAGCTGCTCCATTGCGGCGCGGGCAGCACCGCCTGGCGCCGCGCAAAGCGGGCTTCGCGCAAGGTTTGCGGGTCGCGCGCCAGCGGCAGCGCGGGCGCCGGCGGCAGGCCGGCCAGGCGGCCGCGCCAATACGCCTCGGCCCGCCGGACGGCTTCCGGCTGCGGCTGCACCTGGATCACATAGTCGCGGAACGACAGCCCCGGCGCCTGCGCCGGACCATGCGGGTCGCGATACAGGGCCGCCAGCTGGTCGAGCAGGAGCTTGATGCTGAAACCGTCCAGTGTCATGTAATTGAAGAAAATCCCCAGCCTGCAGCGGTTGCCGCCATAGCGCAGCGCATGCAAGGTATGCAGCGGCCACGCATCCTCGCCGCGGCCGTGCGCTTCCCAGCGGCGGTGCAGCCGCTCCTGCGCCACCGCGGCGTCGGCAGTGGCCAGTTCCTCGACCGCGATGCGCAAAGGCGGCACCTCGGCCAGCACGCATTGCTGTCCATCCGCGTCCACCACGGCGCGCAGCATGTCGTGCTGCAGCACCAGGCGGTTCCACGCCTGTTCCAGGCGCGCCAGGTCGACATCGGCGCCGTCCAGTTCCACCAGATACAAGGTGCCGCAGCTGAGCGGCAAGCCGCCCGTCTGGCCCATCCAGTAGGCGCGCTGCACTTCCGTCAGGGCAAATGGCTGATGCCGCGCCTGCGGCTCGGCCACTACCTGGCGCCGCTGTGCCGGCGCCGCGACGGCCTGCAGCTGGGCCGCGAATTCGGCCAGCACGGGCGTGGCGAACAGCAGCCGCAAGCCCAGCGGCGAACCCAGGCCCGCCTGCTTCAGGCGCGCCATCGCCTGCGTCGCCAGCAGGCTGTCGCCGCCCAGTTCAAAGAAGCCCTGCCGGCGGCCGATGCGCTCCTGGCCCAGCACTTCCTGCCACAGCGCCGCCACCGTTTCCTCGCGCTCGCCCTGCGGCGCCTCATACGCCGTGCCGGACGCGCCAGCCTGCGCCGCCAGCAGCTGCGCCACCTGCCGGCGATCCACCTTGCCGTTCGCGCTCAGCGGCAAGGCCTCCAGCAGCAGCACCGTGGCCGGCACCATGTAGTCGGGCAGCAGCTGCGCCAGATTGCGCCGCAGTTCCTCCACATAGGCGGCAGCCTGCTCCGGCTGCGCCACGCCGGCGCGCACCACCAGCGCCGCCGCCAAGCTGGCCGGCGTGCCCACCGTCACGGCCACGGCCTGGTCGACGCCCGCCTGCGCCGTCAGCGCCGTCTCGATCTCGCCCAGTTCGATGCGGTGCCCGCGCACTTTCACCTGATGATCGAGGCGGCCAAGGAACTCCAAGGTGCCGTCCGGCCAGTAGCGGCCACGGTCGCCCGTGCGGTACCAGCGCTGGCCCTCGTGCAGCACAAAACGCTGCGCCGTCAGTTCCGGCGCGCCACGGTAGCCGTCGGCCACGCCGGCGCCGCCGATCCACAATTCGCCCGCCACCCAGTCGGGGCAATCGCGCCCTTGGGCGTCGGCCACCCGGTACTGCTGGTTGGCCAGCGGGCGGCCGTACGGAATTGAGGTCCAATGCGCCGGCAGCTCGCCCACCACTTCGTGCACGTTCGACCAGATGGCCGCTTCCGTCGCGCCGCCCATGGCGATCAGGCGCGCGTTATTGGCCGTGCCGTCGGCCAGGCGGCGCGGCAAGTCCAGGCCGATCCAGTCGCCCGACAGCATCACCTGGCGCAGCGGCAGGCTGCGCCCTTCATTGCGCGCCACGATCAGCAGCATGTCGAGCAGCACCGGCACCGAATTCCACACCGTCACGCCGTGCGCTTCCACCAGCTGCAGCCAGGCGGCCGCGTCGCGCCGCTGCTCCTCGCCCACCAGCACCAGCGCGCCGCCGGCCCCCAGCAAGCCGAAGATGTCGTACACGGACAGGTCGAAATCGAGCGCCGACAGCGCCAGCGCGCGACTGCTGGCATTAATGCCGTAGCGCGCATTGATGTCGTCAACCGTGTTGGCGGCCGCCTGGTGCGCGATCTGCACGCCCTTCGGTTCGCCCGTCGAGCCGGACGTGAAGATCACGTACGCGGGTGCGTCGGGCGCCACGGCGACCGGTTGCGCCAGCGGCCAGTACAGCACGGCCGTGGCCATGTCCAGCAACAGCACGCTGTCGCCCGCTTCCAGCTCGGGCCAATGGCTGCGCTGGCACAGCACGTGGCCGATGCCGGCCGCGCGGTGGATGCGCGCGCGGCGGCTGGCTGGCTGGCCCACGCCGACCGGCACATAGCAGGCGCCGGCCGCCAGCACGCCCAGCACGGCGACGATCTGCTCGACGCCGCGCGGCAAGCTGACCGCCACCGGCATGCCGGGCGTCACGCCCTGGTCGCGCAGGCAGGACGCCACGCGCAACGCGCGCCGGGCCAGTTCGCCGTAATTCACTTCTTCGCCAGCGGCGCCGATCAGCGCCACCTGCGCCGGCCGCGCCAGGGCCTGGGCAAAGACGTCCGCGTGCAGCGGCCGCGCGCGCCGCGCCTGCTCGGTGGCGTTGACGGCGGCGCGCACCCGCGCCTGCGCCGGCGGCAGCAAGGCGGGCGCCGGCATGTCCCAGTCGCCATCCTGGCGCAGCAGCCAGTCGATCAGGGCTCCATGCGCGTCGAACATGTCGTCGAGCAGGCCTTCGGGGAACAAGGCATCAACGGCATCCCATGCCAGCAGCAGGCCGCCATCCATTTCATATACCTGGTGGTCGAGCCAGACTTGCGGCGTCTGCGAAATCATGTAGCCTAGCTGGCCCAGCGCCGCGCGGCACTGCGGATCGACCAGCGGCGTGCCCAGGTTGCAGGCAAATACCACGGGCGCGGCAAGCCCTTCGCCTTGACGCTGGCGCGCCAGGTCGCGCTGCACGCGCACGCCGGAATAGGCGGCATGCGCCACATCAGCATGCACTTGCGCCTGCAATTGCCGCACCCGTTCCAGGAACGGCATGGCCACGCCGAAGTCGCAGCCCAGCAGCAGCAGGCTGGTGAAATCGGCCACCACCTCCTCGATGCCGGGATGCTCCGTCTGGCGGTCGAACAGGGGAATGTTGATCAGGAAGCGCGCCTCGCCGCTCCAGCGCGCCAGCACTTCCGCATAGGCGGCCAGCAGCAGCATGGCCGGCGTCACCTGGTGCGCCGCCGCGGCGCGCCGCAAGCCGCTCCATTGCGCGGCCGTCAGTTGGCGCGTGCGGCGCGAAAACGTCGGCCGCGCCACGGCGCCGGACACCACCCGCAGGGGCAATCCCGGCGCGCCCGGCATGCTGGCCAGGCGGCCTTGCCAGAATTGCCTGGCCTGTTCCATCCGCGGTCCCCGGCGCTGCGCCTCCTGCGCCAGGTAGCGCGCAAACCGCCATTGCGGATCGGCCGCCGGCGCGGCGGCGCCGGCATAGGCGGCGGCCAGGTCGCGCAGGATGATCTGCAGGCTTTGCACGTCGGCCACCAGCAAATCGACGTCGAAGTGGATGCGCGTGCGGCCGCCGTCGAGCAAGCTCAGTTCTATCCCCATCACCTCGCCCTGCTCCACCGCCAGGCGGCGGTGCGACAAGCGTTCGCGGACGTGCTCCAGCGCCGCCTGCGCCTGCGCCGCGCCCTGGCCGCGCAAGTCATGCAGCGCCACGCGCGAAGGTGCAGGTGTGGCGCCGACGGCCTGCAAGCCATCGTCGCCGAAGCTGGCGCGCAGCATGCAATGGTGCGCCTGCACCAGCTGCCAGGCTGACTCCAGCCGCGCCGCATCGACGCCGGCGCCATCGAGCTCGATATACGCGTGGCAGCCGACGCCGCCCAGCTCCTGCTGTTCCTGGCGGCCGATCCAGTATGCATGCTGCACGTCCGTCAGCGCGAATGGTGCATCGGGATCGAAGCCGGCCGGTTCTGGCAGCGGAGCGGAGACGGCAGGGACGATGCCCGGCATCGCCGCCAGCGCCGGCGCGAGCAGCGCCAGCCAGGCGTCCACGCGCGGGTTGTCGATCAGGGCGGCGAACGTCACGTCCGCCCCCGCCTGGCGCCACAGGCTGACGAGGCGCAGGATATTGAGCGAATCGAGGCCCAGCGCGATCAGGTTGTCGGCATCGGCCAACGCCGCGCCGGGCTCGAACAGCAGGGCCTGTATCTGGCCGATGACGGTCTCCCGGGTCAGCGCGGGGCGCTGTTGCGGATGCGGGTGCGGCTGGTTCACGGGGAATGCTCCTTCAGCGGAAAGGGAGGGGTTGCGGGGCGCCGGGCCGTTCATGGCGCCACCACCAGGTACTGCGAAATACTGCTGAATTTCTCTATCGTTTCCTGCAGCTCGCGCTCCGGCGTCGATTGCGCGACGATGCCGGCGCCGGCCTGCAGCCAGGTCTGGTCGCCCTGCCGGTACAGCGCGCGCAGCACCAGCGCGGCATCGAGGAAGCCGTCGCTGTCGGCGATCATCACGCAGCCGCTGTACGGGCCGCGCCGGTACGTCTCGAGCCGGTTGATGGCGTCGATCGCCTGCCGCTTGGGGATGCCCGAAGCGGTCACCGCGGGGAACAGCGCGTGGAAGGCATGCCAGGCGTTGCGCCCGTCGTCCAGCCGGCCCCTGACGCGCGACGCCAGGTGCTGCACCGGGCCGCGCTGGCGCACCGTCATGAATTCCGAGACCATCACCGAGCCGGGAAGGCACAGCGGTTCCAGCTCCTGCACGGCGAGCTTGACGGAAACCGCGTGTTCGGCGATTTCCTTGCTGTCGCTTTCGAGCTCGCGGCGCAGGCGCTCGCGTTCCTGTTCGCTGCCCACGTTCGCGCGGGTGCCCGCCAATGGCTGGGTACTGACTTCGCCGGCGGCGCTGACCTCCACCACGGTTTCGGGGCTGAAGCCGACGATGGCCTGGCCTGGCCGCTGCAGCACGAAGGAACGCGCCGGCGTGTTGTGGCGCCGGCCCACCAGGTAGCTGGCGATCAGGTCGATTGCGCCATGCACGGGCACCTTGCGCGAGAGGATCACTTTTTGATACTGGCCGGCGCCGATTTCGGCCACCGCCTGCGCCACCTGGCGGCGATACTGGGCAGCTTCGAACGTGGCGATGTCGGGCGCCAGGCGCGGGCGCGCGGCGGCCGCTGCGTCATCGCGCGGGCGCCGCAGGCAATCGCGGTCCAGGGCAACGACCAGCCCGGCCAGCCGCTCCAGCTGCGCCGGATCGAGCGCCCGCAGCAGCGCCGTTCCATCGCGCAGGCGCACTTCCATCCGCGGCACGAACAGGTCCAGCAGCGGCAGCGCGGCGGCGGCCGGCGCACTGCCGTGCAGCGCATCGGCCAGCTCGAAATTGGCGCTGCCGTAGACGCGCCAAGCGCGCACGGGAAGCGCCGCCAGCGCCTGCGCGACGCCCTGGCACAGGTCCGGACCGGGCCAGTCGCGCGACTGGCCGCCCTGCTCCAGGCGCACGCCGGCCGCGTCGGCCCGCACGCTGGCCGCACGGCCCAGGCCAACCGACCATTCGCCGTGATGCTCGTAGAGCGCATAGTCGTCGGCCAAGCCGGCCTGCACCAGCAGCGCCGCCAGCTCCATCGGCGCGGCGCCGGTGGCCAGCTGGCGCTCGGCATAGGCGGCCACTGTGGCCGTTTCCGCCGCAGGCCGCGCCAGCGCCGCCAGGCGCCGCTTGTCGATCTTGCCGACCGGCGTCAGCGGCCAGGCCTGGATGAACGCGAGCTGGTCCGGGCATTTGTACTGGGGCAGGCCTTGCTGCTGCAAAAAGGCCGCCAGCTCGCCCAGGCCAGGCTCGCGCCCGGCCACGATCAGGAAAGCGCAGCTGCGTTCGCCCAGCCGCTCGTCGGGCAGGCCGACCAGCGCCGCGCTGGTGACGTCGGGATGGAAGCACAGCGCCTGCTCGACTTCCTCGGTGGCGATCTTTTCGCCGGCGCGGTTGATCTGCTCCTTGACGCGCCCCTCGACCACCAGGTTGCCCTGCGCCGTCATGCGCACCAGGTCGCCCGAACGGTAATAGCCGTCGGCGCTGAAGGTGCGCGCATTGTGCTCGTCTGCGCGGTAGTAGCCGCGCAAGGTGTACGGACCGCGCGTGAGCAGCTCGCCGCAGGCGCCTGGCGCCACATCGCGCCCGTCGGCGTCGACGATGCGCACCTCGTCATGCGGCGACAGCGGCCGGCCCTGGGTATGCAGCACCACGTCCTGCGGGTCGTCCAGGCGGGTGTAGCACAGCAAGCCCTCGGCCATGCCGAACACCTGCTGCAGGCGGCAGCCGAATCCGGGCGCCACCTTGGCTGCCAGCACCGATTCGCAGCGCGCGCCGCCCACCTGCATGAACGCCAGACTGGACAGATCGGTACGGTCCCAGGCCCGCGCTTCCAGCCACAGCTGCACCAGCGGCGGCACCAGCGCCGTGAAGGTCACGCCTTCGCGGGCGATCAGCGGGAAGCATTCGTCCGGACCCGGCGTCTGCGCCAGCACCACGGTGCCGCCCACCGACAGGGTGCCCAGCACGCCGGGACAGGCCAGCGGGAAATTGTGCGCCACGGGCAGCGCCGCCAGGTAGACGCTGCCGCTATCGAGGCCGCACAACTCGGCCGAAGCGCGGGCGTTGTAGGCATAGTCGGCGTGGGTGCGGGGAATCAGCTTGGGCGTGCCGGTGGTGCCGCCCGACAGCAGCAGCAAGGCCGTCTCGCGGTGTCCGGGCGCGCGCCGCTGCGGCGTCGCCGTGCGCGCCGCGCCGCGCTGTTCGATCTGCGCCAGGGTCAGCCCCGCACCGGTGGCGGCGGCATCGGCGCCATCGATGATCAGGTGCGCCAGCGACGGCCGCGCCGCAGCCACCTCGCGCGCCAGCGCCGCGTAATCGAAGCCGAGGAAGCGCTCCTTGACGATGTAGGCGACCGGTTCGGCCAGCGCGCACAGCGCCTCGATATCGCCGCGCCGTTGCGCCGGCATGGCCATGATCGGCAGCGCGCCGAGGCGGAACAGGGCGAAGCTGGCCAGCATGAAGGCGATACTGTTCGGCAGCTGCAACAGCACCCGGTCGGCGCGGCCGATACCCAGCTGCTCGAAGCCGGCGGCCAGGTCGTCGACCCTGGCATCGAGTTGCCGGTAGCTCAGCCGCGCGTCCTTTTCCACCAGCGCCGTGGCGTCGCCGTGCATGCCCGCCCACTGCCGCAGGCAGTCGCCCAGCGACTGCGCCTGCCAGTAGCCATGCCGCTCGTATTGGGCGCACGCGGCCTCGGGCCACGCCGTGAATTCCTTGTTCGTCATTCGCTGCTCTCCAATGAATGCCGGAGCGGCGCCAGCGCTAGCGCACCCACCCGGCCGGATCAATCGCGCATCCGGCAAAAGGCCGGATGTCAGTCAGCAGATGATATTGATTCTCATTTAGTGAAACCACCCGAAAGCGCAGGCGGTTATCCCTATCAGCATTCTTTGGAGGGGGGTGTCACGGGGAAGGCAGGAAAAAGCGGCGTCAGGCGCCCACTGGGGTCAGCGGCAGGCTGTAGGGAAAGCGGCGGCCGCGGTCTTCGCGCGCCACCAGCTCCACGCCGATGCCGAAGGTGTCGCGCAGCAGCGCCGCCGAGACCACCTCGGCCGGCGCACCGCTGGCGACGATGCGCCCGGCGCGCATCACCAGCAGCCGGTCCGCATACTGGCTGGCCTGGTTGATGTCATGCAGGACCATGGCGATCGTCATGCCGTGCGCGCGGTTGAGGGTGCGCAGCAGTTCCATGACTTCGATCTGGTGGCCGATGTCGAGATAGGTGGTGGGTTCGTCGAGCAGCAACAGCGGCGCCTGCTGCGCCAGCGCCAGGGCGATCCACGCGCGCTGGCGCTCGCCGCCCGACAGCGTCTGCAGGATGCGTCCGCGCAGCGATTCCAGTCCCGTCACTTCCAGCGCCCAGTCGACGGCAGCATGGTCGCGCGCGCGCAGCGCGCCGAACAGCCCTTGGTGCGGATAGCGTCCGTGCCGCACCAGTTGCAGCACCGACAGCCCATCCGGTCCCGTCGGCGACTGCGGCAGCACCGCCAGCGCGCGCGCCAGCGCCCTGGGCGGCCAGGACGGCAGCGCCCTGCCGTCGAGTTCCACATGGCCCGACTGGGGCGCCTGCAATCCGGCCAGGCCGCGCAGCAGGGTCGACTTGCCGCAGCCGTTGGGACCGATCAGGCAAGTGATCGCGCCCGGCTCCAGCCGCAGCGAAGTGGCCGGCACGACCGTGTGGCGGCCGTAGCCGAGTTGCAGTTGGTGCGCTTCCAGGGTCATTTCAGATTCCAGTCGGCGCGCATCAGCAGCGCCAGAAAAAGGGGGATGCCAAGCAAGGTGGTGACGGCGCCCGCCGGCAATTCCAGCGGCGCGGCGGCGACCCGTCCGAGCAAGTCGGCGGCCACCATCAGGCAGGCGCCGCACAAGGCGGTGGCAGGCACCAGGCGCGGCAGGGAACTGCCGACCAGCTGGCGCGCCAGGTGCGGCACCACCAGTCCGACAAAACCGACCGGTCCCGTGACGGCCACGGCACTGGCAGCCAGCCCCACCGCCAGCAACACCGCCGCCAGACGCCAGAAACGCACGGCCAGGCCCAGCGAGCGGCCCACGTCGTCGGAAAAGCGCAGCATGGCCAGCGGGCGCAGCATGCACAACAGCGCCAGCGTGCCGCACAGCAGCCACGGCAATACCGCGCGCACGTGCTCCATGTCGCGTCCGTACAGGCTGCCGGCCAGCCACAGCATCGTCGTTTCCGTGCGTCCGCCGCCCCAGCCGACGACGATCCACATCGCCGCCGCGTTGAGGATCGCGCCGAGCGCCACGCCATACAGGGCCATGCGCATCGGCTGCACCTGTCCGCGCCAGCTCAGGGCCAGCAGCAGGCCCGCCGTGGCCACGCCGCCGGCAAAGGCGGCAAACGGCAGCATGTCCAGCGACAGCGACAGTCCCAGGCGCTGCGCATCGGCCTTGAAAAAGTCCAGCAGCAGGATGAAGCCGGTGACGAACAGGCTGGCGCCGCCGGAAACGCCGACCACGCCGGGGTCGGCCAGCGGATTGCGGATCACCGTTTGCAGGATCAGGCCCGAGAGCGAGAAATGCACGCCCACCACCAGCGCCAGCAAGGTGCGCGGCAGGCGCACGTTATAAATCAGTTCGCGCGCCAGCGACGCATCGCTTCCCGCTTGCCCCGTCACGCCTTGCCACAACCGGGCCAGGTCCAGCTGCAGAGCGCCGCTGGCCAGCGACAGCGCGCACAGTGCCGCCAGGGCCAGCGCCAGCAGCGCCAGGGCCGGCCACAGGCGGCGCGACGACGCGGGCGCGTTCACCGCTTGCCGATCAAATACACGAACAGCGGACCGCCCAGCGCCACCGTCAGGATGCCGACGGGGATATCCTGCGCCTTCGCCGCCACGTCGGCCAGGGCGACGATGGCCGCGCCGGCCAGCGCACACAAGGGCAGCAGCACGCGATGGTCGGCCGCCAGCGGCCCCGCCGACAGGCGCACGATGTGCGGCACCATCAGGCCGACAAAGGCAATGGGGCCGGCCACGGCCACGCTGGCGGCCGTCAGCATCACGGCCGCCAGCCCCGTCAGCAGGCGCCAGCGCAGCACGGGCACGCCCAGCGCCTGGCAGCTGTCGTCGTCGAGCATGAGCATGTTCAGCTGGCGCGCGAACAGCATGCCCAGCAGCAGTCCGCCCAGCACCCACGGCGCCAGTTGCGCGGCGTGCGCCGCCGTGCGGTCGGCCAGTCCGCCGATCAGCCAGAAATACAGGCCGTTGGCTTCATTCGCCGCCGCCACCAGGAACACCATGATGGCCGACGAACAAAACACCGCCACGCTCATGCCCGCCAGGGTCAGGTGCACGGGATGCAAGCGGCTCTTCCACGCGATGACGACCGTGACGGCCGCCGCCAGCGCGCCGCCCAGGGTGCCGATCAGCACCATGCCCGCCGTCGACAGTTCCAGCAGCAGGTGGGCCGCGACGATGGTCAGCGCCGCGCCGGCGCTCACGCCCATCAGGTCGGGCGAGCCGAGCGGGTTGCGCGTGGCCGCCTGCACGATGGCGCCCGCCATGCCCAGCGCCGCCCCCACCAGCAGGCCGACGGCGATGCGCGGCAAGCGCAGTTCACGCACGATAAAGGCGTTTTCCGAGCCGTCGGCATGCCACAGCGCGGCCAGCAGCTCGGCCGGCGCGATGCGCACGTCGCCCTGGGCCAGCGACAGCAGCGTGGCCAGCGCCATGATGGCCAGCGCGGCGGCGGCGATCCAGGCGGCGCGTCCGTTCAGCATCGCCCCGCCTATTGCTTGAAGCGCAGCGGCCGGGCGCGCGCCGCCTGCGGTATGCCGGCCGGCAGGGGAAAGACGCTCGGATACAGCAGATGCGCCATCTCGTCCAGCACCATCTCGCGCGCGATCGGCCCATGCACCTCGGCGTACTGGTTGCCGACACGGTAGGCATGGCCGTTCCTGACCGCCTTCAGGCGCGCCCACACGGGATGCGCCTGCACTGGCGCGTCGCCGGCCTGGAAAGAAAAGATATAGTCGGGATTGAGCTTGAGCAGTTGCTCCATGCTCATCACCCTGGCGTGCGGATTGACCAGCTGCGGCGTGGGACTGGCGCCCGCCACATTCTTCGCCTTCAGCGCGCGCAGCATGTCGGCCGTCATGTAATGGTCGTAATGCACCCACAGAATGTCGACCCAGTGCCAGATGAAGATGGCCGACACGCCGCCGGGCGCCCGCTTGCCGGCCTCGCTCAGCTTGCGGTCGAAGTCTTCGTTGAGCTTGCGCCCCTGCGCGGCAAAGCCGGCCGCCGCCGAGGCCGACGCCACCGCCGAGCGCGAATTGCCGGTCGTGATCAGGTCGTAGGCGACAAAGCTGCCGATCGCCTCGAATTTCTTCTCGAACATTTCCGTATAGGTGCGGATGCCTATCGTGAGGTCGGGCTTGAGTCCCGTCAGCAGCTCCATGCTGGTTTCGTGGGCGGCGCCCAGGTCGACGGCCCCGGCGGCGCGCGTGCCCAGGTAGGCGGGCTTGCGGTTGCCCATCGACGACATGCCGACCACGTCGCGTCCCAGGGCGCCCATCAGGTCGGCGCCAAACGAGGAAATCGACGCCACCGTCCGCGGCTGCTTCGGGATCACCACCGTCTTGCCGCGGTCGTCGCCAACGCTGACGGGGAATTGGTCGGCCCGCGCCGCGCCGGCGGCCAGCGCGGCGCCCAGCATCGTCATTGCAATCAGTCGTGTTTTCATCGACGTGGCGCCCCTGCATGGTTGAAAGGCCACCATGCTAGGCCGCCCGGCCGTGGCGCACCACCCGGAACGGGAATAAATCACGCCCCGAAAGCGGCGCCGCCGAGTTTCCCGATGCGGGCAGCTGCCAACCCGATACGGGGAGGCAGGCGTGCCGCGATGCCGCACACTGGCGGCATCCTGGGGCCATCGCCTCACAACAGCCGCCATCAAGGCCTATCTTGCCGACATGAACCACGCCGCCACGCCAACGCCACCAGCAACGCCAGGCATGCTCTCCCTGCTGCGAGGGGAGCGGCGGCGCCTGTCGGCGGCCCTGCTGCTGACCGTCGCCGGCGCCGCCTTCGAACTGCTGCCCTACTGGATACTGTATCGCGCCATCGACCTGGTCATGGCCATGGCCACGCCGGTGCCCGGCGCGGAACTGTACCGGCTGGCCGGCGCGATGGCTGGCGCCTTGCTGGGCAAGTACCTGTGCTATTCCAGCGCCTACTACCTGAGCCACCGTGCCGCCTACCAGGTGCTTTCCAGCGTGCGCCAGCAGCTGGTGTGGCGGCTGTCGTGGGCGCCGCTGCTGTGGCTGCAACAACATGGTTCGGGCGAGCTCAAGCAAACCGTGCTGCAGGACGTGGAGCAGCTCGAATCCTTCATTGCCCACCACAGCGTGGAAATCCTGGCGGCGCTGGTCACGCCCGTGTTCGTCGCGCTGGCCCTGTTCTGGACCGACTGGCGCCTGGCGCTGGCCGCGCTGGCCACCGTGCCGCTGGCCGCGCTGGCGTCCGCGCTGCCGCTGCGCAAGCTGGGCGGCCATTTCGCCCGCCACGCCCGCTCCGCCGCCACGCTCAACGCCACGCTGGTGGAATACCTGCGCAACATGCCCGTCATGAAAGCCTTCAACCAGGACGTCGGCAGCTTCCAGCACATGCGCCGGCAGCTGGCCGACTATTACGCGCTGATCCGCACCATCACCCACCGCACCGTGCCGGGCTGGTCGCTGTTTACCGTGCTGCTCAGCGCCAACGCCTTTTTGATCCTGCCGCTGGGCGCCTGGCTGCATGGCCGGGGGCAGATCAGCCTGTCCGGTCTGCTGCTGGCCATGATGCTGGGCGCCGGCATGCTCAAGCCGCTGTTCAAGCTGACCAGCTTTTCGTCGGACTACCAGCTGGTGCAGGCCAGCCTGGCGCGCATCGGCCCCCTGCTGGCCATGGCGGCGCCCGCGCCCAGGCCGGAACTGCCGCTGCAAGCACCGCTGCAGGTCGATTTCAAGTCGGTCAGCTTCAGTTATGCGGGCCGGAAAGTGCTGCACGATGTGGCGCTGCACTTGCCAGCCGGCAGCATGACCGTGCTGACCGGCCCGTCCGGCGCGGGCAAGTCGACCGTGGCCAGGCTGCTCGGCGGCCTGATCGCCTGCGATGGCGGCAGCATCCTCATCAACGGCGTGCCACTGGACGCGCTGCCGGACGCCCAGCGCAGCGGCCTGATCGCCGTGGCGGCGCAAGACCCCTTCCTGTTCCAGGGAAGCGTGCTGGACAACCTGCGCCTGGCCCGTCCCGGCGCCAGCGAAGCCATGGTGCGCCAGGCCGCCGAGGTGGCCCAGGCCAGCGCCTTCATCGAAGCGCTGCCGGACGGCTATCACAGCCAGCTGGGCGAGCGCGCCCTGCGCCTGTCGGGCGGCGAGCGCCAGCGCCTGGCGGTGGCCCGCGCGCTGCTGGCCGACACGCCCATCGTGCTGCTCGACGAAGCCACGGCTTTCGCCGACAACCTCAGCGAGCACCGCTTCTACCAGGCATTGCGCCTGGCCTATCCGCACAAGACCTTGCTCGTCATCGCCCACCGCATGGTCGCCATCGCCTACGCCGAGCAAGTGGTGCTGATGGACGGCGGCCGCGTCTGCGACGCCGGCACGCACGCCGCGCTGCTGCAGCGCAGCGCCCTGTACCAGGGCATGTGGCGGCGCCACCAGGCCTGCGAGAACTGGGTGCTGCGCGGCGCTGGCGACGCAACACAACGACGGAGCATCCATGGATGACATCGACATCGCCGGCGAGGACGCCGCGACGGCACGCGCGCAAGCCGGTCCGCTCGGCATGCTGCGCAGGGTCGTCAAGCTCAGCGGCAAGTCCGCGCGTCCCTTTTACCTGGGGCTGGCGCTGCGCTTCCTCGAGCGCGCGCTCGCGCTGGGGCCCTTCCTGGCGGCCTATGCCTGGTTGCACGGCGCCGCCGGCGGCAGCGGCTTCGCGCCCGGCGACATCGGCGCACTGCTGCTGGTGCTGGCGCTGCTGCTGGGCGGCCAGTTCCTGTGCGCCTACCTGGGCCAGTTGCTGTGCTTTCTCGGTTCGTATGACCTGATCAGCGGCTACCGAGAGCGCGTCATCGACAAGGTGCGCCGGTTGCCCCTGAGCACGTTGCGCCGCCGGCGCGCCGGCCAATTGGCCGAAGTGCTGTCGGAAGACGTCAAGAACGTCGAAAGCATCTTTACCCACGTCACTGCCGACCTGATCACCGCCGTCAGCGTGCCGCTGGCCTTCCTGGCCGCGCTGGCGTGGCTGGACTGGCGCCTGGCCGCCAGCCTGACGCTGATGCTGGCGCCCGCGCTGCTGCTGCTGAACGGCGCGCGGCGCTGGTTCATCCGCAGCGGGCGGCGCAAACAGGCGCAATTTCGCGACACGGCGGGCCTGCTGGTCGAATTCGTCAACGGCATCACCACCTTGCGCCTGTTCAACAGCCCGCAACGCTGGCTCGACAAGCTCAACGGACGCTTCGAGGAGATGCGCCAGAGCAGCATGCGCGTCGAAGCCCTGGGCGCCGGCCCCGTGCAGCTGTACCGCCTGTGCCTGGAAAGCGGCCTGGTGCTGTTGCTGGCCTGCGGCGCCTGGCTGGCGCACGATGGCCTCTTGCCAGCCTGGATCTGGCTGCTGTTCCTGATCCTTGCCTGCAAGCTGCTCGAACCGCTGCTCGACGCGGCCGCCACCCTCACCGTGCTGCGCATGGCCGCGCAAAGCGAGGCGCGCATCCAGGCGCTGCTCGACGAGCCCGAAATGCCCGAGCCGGATCCTGCACGGCCCGGCCCGGCGCCAGCCGGCCATGCCATCGCCTTCGAGCAAGTCAGTTTCGGCTACCCTGCCGACGCGGCGGCGCCCGGCGTGCCATGGGGCTTGCGCGATGTTTCGTTCCGCGTGCCGCAAGGCAGCGTGACGGCCATCGTCGGACCGTCCGGCGCCGGCAAGAGCACGCTGATCCACCTGCTGGCGCGCTTCTTCGATCCGCAGCAAGGCCGCATCACGCTCGGTGGCGTGGATGTGCGCGCGCTGGGTACCGGGCGCCTGTATGAACACATCAGCGTGGTGTTCCAGGACGTGCAGCTGTTTGACAGCAGCATCCTGGAAAACGTGCGCATCGGCCGCCCGCACGCCAGCGATGCGGCCGTCATCGACGCCTGCCGGCAAGCATATTGCGACGATTTCGTGCGGCGCCTGCCCGACGGTTACCACACCACGGTCGGCGAAGGCGGGCAAAAACTGTCCGGCGGCGAACGCCAGCGCGTCTCGATCGCGCGCGCGCTGTTGCGCGACGCGCCCGTGCTGCTGCTCGACGAAGCCACCGCCTCGGTCGACCCCGAAGCTCAGCACGAAATCCAGCAGGCGCTGTCGCGCCTGGCGCGCGGCAAGACCGTGATCATGATCGCCCACCGTCTCAACACCATCCGCCATGCGGACCAGATCCTCGTGTTCGACATGGGCCAGCTGCGCGAATCGGGCCGCCATGACGACTTGCTTGAACGGCGCGGCCTGTACGCCCGGCTGTGGCAGGGGCAAAGCACGATGGCGCCGGACGCTGCGGACTAGGCGCCGCCGCGCGTTTCGAACGAAAATCCCGGCGCGTACGCGTGATAACCGTCGAAATCGCCCTTGCCGATGACGGCTCCCTGGCTGCGGGCGATCGCATACGCCATGCTGAAGTGAAAGTAGAAATTCGGCAGGATATATAAATTCAAATACTCGTCGGCGGGCAGCGCGATGTCGGCAAAGCCGGCGCGGTCGCGGCAGATGCGGTCGCCCGGCCCGTCAAAACGTTCTGCGGGAATGGCCTTGAGATAGCGCATGGTCTGCGCGACCTGTTCCTGCAGGCTGGCGGCGGCTCTGAAATCGGCCACGTCCAGGCCCGCCAGCGGGCAGCAGCCGCGCAGGGAAAAGCTCACGGCCGCGCGCACCTGCTGGGCGAATGGCAGCATGTCCGGGTGCAGACGCGCCGCCAGCAGTTGCGGCGCAGTGCCCGTCTTGTCGAGCATGGCGGAAAGTTGCGCCAGGGAACGGTAAAAGATGGTGACGGGGTGAGTGCTCATCATTTCCTTGTGCAAGATTCAATATGACAAGAGTGTGCCACAGGCACCCGCGTTCCCGACAGCTTAGCGCCGGTGCCGGCTGAAAAATTCCCAGATGACTTCATTCGCATCGATGGCGCGCGTGGTCTTGCCGATGGGCAGGCCGATATTGAAGGCATCGGCGCCCGGCCACGTGTGGCCGCCGTCCTTGACAGTGAGCAAGGCCACCTGCTGCGCGCCATTGCCCTGCGCCATATGCGTCACTTGCGTACCGTCACCTGGCACGGCGGGGATCAGACTCGCCGGTTGCACGGCACCTTCGATACCGTTGTGCTTGCGCCAGTAATCGAAGGTGCCTTGGGCCGAAAGGTAGCTGGCGGCCTTGCCCTCAAACAGCACGACCTTATCGGCCGTGCCCTGTATCAACAGCATGCCGACCTTGTCCGTTTTCTGGTGATGCTGCACCACGGGTTCCGGCATGGGCGCGCCCACCGAGGCGACGGCGGCGAACTGCTGCGGCAGCTCGGCCGCCAGGCGCAGGGCAAAGAAACCGCCGCGCGACAGACCCGTCGCATAGATCCTTTTGTCATCGATGCGGTAATCCTGCTTGAGTTTACTCAATATCGCTTGCGTAAAACCGACGTCATCCGTGCCCGCCAGGTAATCCATGCCGAAACCCACGTTCCAGTCCTGCTTGATGCCTTGCGGATACACAACGATGAACTGGTGCCGCTCGGCCGTCCTGTTCATCTGTGTGTACAGCATTTGTTCCGCCATGCTCATGCCGCCGCCATGGAAATTGAAGACGACGGGAAAGGCTTGCTGCGGCTGGCTTTGGTAAGACGGCGGCGTGTAAACGATGTAGCGGCGCTTGTCTTCCTTGTGCTGCAACGATTGCACCTGGGCCAGCACGGGAGTGGACAGGCAGGATAGGAGCAACAGGCTGATGGCGATTTTCATGGGCTTCCCTTCAAGTAAAAGAGCAGCCAGCATAAGCAGGGGCAGGTGAAATCGCGGTGAAATCCGCTGACTTTATGGCGCCGGAGCAGGAACGATGGCGACACGGTAGCGCGTCGCGCCGGGGTGGAAAACAATCTCCCAGCACATGGCTTGTGCCAGGCGCAGCAGCAGGTTCTGTCCATGCGCGAAGCCGTGGACGCGCCGAGGCTGTCCCGGCTGCACGGTATTGTCGATGCTCAGGCAACCTTGCGCAAACGCAATGCTGATGCGGCAATCGGGACCGCCATGGAACAGGGCATTCGCCAGGCAATTATTGATGAGCAACATGACCAGTTGCGGGTTGCCAACCACCTCCAGCCGCTCGGGCAAGTCCAGGCCCAGCAGGCTGGCATCCCAGCGATGTTCGTCGAGCAGGCGCAGCAGGCATTGCTCGATGCAGCCGCGCAATTCCACCGCTACGCCCGGCAACTGTTCCGCCCGTGCCAGCACGAACAGCACGTCGATGGTGGCGCGCATTTCGTCCGTGGATTGCCGCAGCTGCGCCTGCTGCTTCCCGCCCAGGGGCTGTGCCTGGGCCAGCGCCAGGGTGTTGTGCATCAAGGTCAGCGGCGTGCGCAATTCATGGCTGACGTCGCGGGTGAAAGTCTGTTCGCGCTGCAACACCGCCTGCAGTTCGGCAAAGGTGGTTTCCAGGCGGCGCGCCAGGAAACCGATCTCGTCGGGGCGGTCGCACTCGCTGAAATGCACGGCGCCGCCGGGCGCCAGCTGGCGCGCTTCCTGGGCCAGGCGCTGCAAGGGCAGCACGAGGCGCCGCGCCAGCCAGTACGCCAGCAGCAAGGCCAGGGCGATCAGCGTCAAGGCCACGCCAGCGACGACACCTCCCACTTCCCGCGTCAGGCGCGACACCACCAGCACGGGCGCCACGTCGGCCAGCAGATAGCTGCGCTGCGGCTGGCCAGCGGCTACGAGGTCCAGCGCCAGTACATGATAATGCTGGCCCGTCGTGGTAAACACTTCGCCGCGCGGGGCAGACGGCGGCACTTGCGCACGCACTGCTTGAGGCAAGTCAAGGTAACTGCCATAAACCGTGATGAGGTCGCTGCCAGCCGGCGTAAGCTTGCCGTGCTGCTGCCAGCGCATGCTGACGGCCGCCGCTTCGCGCTCGAGCAGGCGCTGCACCAGCATGTCTTCCGTCACGTAGGCAATCACCAGCGCCAGGCCCGTGTAGCACAGGCACAGCAAGATGGTGAAGCCGGCCAGGGCGGCGAACAAACGCTGCCGGATCGACTTAGCCATCGCTGGCCGCCGCATCGAAGGCAAGGCGGTAGCCCAGCTGCGGTATGGTCACCAGCGCGCCTGCCGCGCCAGCTAGTTCCAATTGCTTGCGCAGCGCGTAGATGTGCGATTTCAGGGCGTCGCTGTCGGGCGGCTGGCTACCCCACAGCTGTTGCAGCAAGGCCGAGCGCGACACGGCGTGCGGATGCTCGCGGCACAGCAGCAGCAATATCTTGAAACCCGTCTGCGTCAGCGGCAGCGGTACGTCGCCGAACAGGGCGCGCCCTGCGCGCGTCTGCAAGGTGAAGGGGCCCACGCGCATTTCCTGGTGCACATGCAGCTGCTGCCGGCGCGCCAGCGCTTCGCAGCGCAAGGCCACTTCGCGCAAGTCGAACGGCTTGGTCAGGTAATCGTCGGCGCCGTCGCGAAATCCGCGCGCCTTGTCTTCATACGCATCGCGCGCCGTCAGCATCAAAATCGGCACATTGCTGGGCGCCCCCGCCTTGATGGCGCGGCACACTTGCAAGCCATCGATGTCGGGCAGGTTCAGGTCCAGCAGCACCACGTCATAGCTGTTGCGCGTGGCCAATTGCACTGCCAGCGCGCCCGTGCCCGCATGGTCCGTCTGCCAGCCCAGGCCGTCGAGGAAGTCGAGCACCTGGCGCGCGATGGCCAGATGGTCTTCCACCAGCAGTATGCTCAAGGAAAGTTTATTCATCACACGCCGGCAATGCGCGCGTACAGCCAGAAATTGCCGGATCTTCCGCGAATTTGCCGGTAGCAGCGCAGATAGCCTTCGCGTTCGAAAGCGCAGCGTTCCAGCACGCGGAGCGAACGTTCATTGCTATCGAGCACGGTCGCCTGGATACGCAGGAAGCCAAGGTGCTGGAAGCCCCACTCCACGACGGACGCGGCGATGGACGCGGCCACGCCCTGCCCCCAGACGGCGGGTGCCAGGTCGTAGGCGATTTCCGCCGTGCGATGCTGCGGGGAAATGGCATTGAAGCCGATCGTGCCCACCAGCTGGCCGCCCTCGCGCAGCACCACGGCCAGGCGGATGGAGGAAGACGCTTCGGCCGATGCGTAATCATCGAAATTGGCCTGCAGATCGTCGACGCAACGCAAGTTCCAGCTCGTGTGTTCCACGACAGCAGGGTCGGCCAGGTAGGCATACCAGGCGGGCGCGTCGCTACGTTCCAGGTGGCGCAAGGTCACCAGGGGATGGTCGGAAACGGGTAAATCAACAACTTTCATTGCTTTGCATCCTCCTCAGGCGAGCGGGCAATCGGCGGCCAGCCAGGATGCGAAATCATCGGCGGCCAGCTCGAAATCGTCGCGCTGCATCGAGCCATGCCCCACCAGGTAGACGGCACGGTCGGCGCCATCGAGCGCCAGCATGACGGCCCGCCCGCCGCTGTCGTCGCCGATGGTCATGTAGCCGGGGCAAAATTGCTGCGTCTCATACGTTTCATTGCGTTCCCGCAAGCTTTCCACGCCATACAGCACTACCTGCTCGCCGCGCATCTCCTCTTGCCAGTCGTCGAGAAAGCGCCGGTAGTGCGCCGGCAAGGCGTAGCCCAGCCAGCGCTCGAGCGCTTCGACCTCCTGCTGGCTCACGCGGCGCCCTTGCGCCGTGCTTCCCACGTACGCCGCAGCAAGCCGTACAGGGCCGAATCGCTGACGTGGCCGCCGACGATCCAGCGTTCAGGCAAAAAACCTTCCCTGTTGAAACCCTGGCGTTCCAGGGCGCTGGCCGAGCCGGCGTTGAGCGGGTCGATATCGGCTTCCAGGCGGTTCAGGTCGCGTTCGATGAACGCGTATTCCAGCAGCGCCGACAAGGCTTCGTGCATATAGCCCTTGCCCCAGTACGGACGGCCCAGCGCGTAGCCGATTTCGGCGCGGCGGTTCTGGCGGTGCTCGGAAAACAGGCTGCAGCTGCCCAGGTATTCGCCCGTCGCCTTCAGCTCGACGGCGAAGCGGAAGAATTCCTCTTTCTCGAAAGCGGCGCTGTCCTCGGCAATCTGGCGCGCGGCGCGGCCGGCATCGGTCCACGGTGGTTCGCTGAAATAGCGCATCACTTCAGGATCGGCATGCACGGCGAACAGGGCCGCCTCATCCGATGGTTGCGGCTTGCGCAGGATCAGGCGTTCAGTGGTGAGGGTTTTCGTGTAGGCCATGCAACTCCAATCCAAGGTTCAAAAGGGGTGATGCTTATTATTCCATGCAACTATAACGATGTGGCAATTTTGTGGCAGTGCTTTTAATGTACTATGGCAATATTTTCGACCATATCATTGATGCAACTTCATGATTCGCCTATGCATGCAGTAAAGGACGCAGCACCTACCGACGCCATCGCGGCGCAGCCCGAGGTCTTGAGCCGGCACAAACGGCCGGTGATCGTCTGGGCCAGCATCGCCTTCTTTTGCATGTGCGCCATGCTGCTAGGCATGACCATCTGGATCGTCTGGTCTTCGCATGCGGTCCGCCTGCGCGAGGCCAGCACGGCGACGGAAAACATGGCGCGCGGCCTGGCGACGCAAGCGTACATGGAACTGGAAATTGCCGATGCGATGCTGGAAGATATTAGCGAGCACATCCGCAACGAAGGCAATAATGACGCGACCGGCGAGCGGTTGCAATCGCATCTGCAGCAGCTATCGAAAAATATCGTGGAAATTGCCGGCGTCTTCATTTTTGACAGCGAGGGAGACTGGCTGGCCAGCTCGTCCGGCGCCGGGCAGGACGGCAACAATGCAGACCGCGATTACTTTACGTATCACCAGACGCATGCGCAGCTGGGCAGCCGCATCAGCGCGCCCGTGCGCAGCAAATCGAGCGGACAATGGGTCTTGCCCGTGTCGCGCCGGGTGGAATCGGCGGACGGCTCCTTTGCCGGCGTGGTGCTGGTCACCCTGGGGCTGGCCTCCTTCGAACGCATCTACGACAGCCTCAACCTTGGCAAGACGGGCACGGCGTTCTTTGCCCTCGACGACGGCACCTTGATCTACCGCCGGCCGTTCCAGCCCAATGTCATCGGCATGGATATTTCGTCGGGCGCACTCTTGCGCGCCTACCGCGAAAAAGGGCCGGTGGGCACGGCCATGATGACGGCAAAGGTGGACGAAATCGAGCGGCTGTACAGCTATCGCCACCTGGAACGCTTTCCCGTCATCGTGGCGGCAGGCTTGTCGAAGGAAGACATCTTCGCCGAGTGGCAGCGCTTGAGCATGCAAATCGTGCTGGCGTCGCTGGCGGCAGGCGCGGCGCTGGTCTACCTGTTCCGCAAGCTGATGCGGCAGATTGCCGTACGCGACCGTATTGAAGCGAGCCTGCGCGTGGCCACGACGGAGCTGCGGCACGCCAACGCCGACCTGGCCGCGCGGGCGGCGCAGGACGGCTTGACGGGGCTGGCCAACCGCCGCTGTTTCGACGAGACCCTGGCGCATGAACTCAAGCGCGCCCAGCGCAGCGGGCACGCGGTATCGCTGATCATGCTCGACGTGGATTTCTTCAAGAAATTCAACGATCAATATGGCCACGTGGCGGGCGACGCGTGCCTGCAGGCGGTTTCCGGCGCCGTGGCGCGCTGCGTCGGCCGGGCCGAAGACCTGGCGGCCCGCTACGGCGGCGAAGAGTTCGCCGTCATCATGCCTGGCACCGGCGCGGCGGGCGCGCTGGAAGTCGCGCAAGCCATCCGGGCAGCCGTGGAAGCGCTGCAAATCCCCCACGCGGCCAGCGCGAACGGTGTCGTGACCGTCAGCCTGGGCGTGGCCACGCTGCAGCCCGGCCAAGACCGCCCCACGGACAGCAGCGAGCTGATACGCGAAGCCGATGCCTTGCTGTACCAGTCGAAAAACACGGGCCGCAACCGCGTCAGCAGCGGCGAAACCGTAGCATGAGGCCAATCTTGTCCAGGAAAAAAATCACCCTCACCATGCCGGTCGCCATCATCGCACTGGCCGTCTGGCTGGGCTTGAGCATGGGCGGCCGCTGGCTGGAAGCGGCCGGCTACGCCTTGCCGGGCGCCGCCGTCACCGGCCGTATCGGCCTGTCGTGGGCGCTGGCAGCCCTGTTCGCGCTGGCGCTGCTGCTGGCGTCAAGCCGGCCGCGCGCAGCGGGCCTGTGCGCGCCGCAGCCATGGAAAACAGTGTGGCTCGTCTCGCCGCCCCTGCTGTATGCGCTGCTGATGCTGTTGCTGGCCTGGGCCGGCGGCTGGCCGCAGCCGCGCGTGCTGCTGATCGTCGCTTGCAATGCGGCGCTGGTGGCCATCTCGGAAGAACTGATGTTCCGCGCCATCTTGCTGCAGGGCATGCTGGACCGCTACGCCGTCTGGCCCGCCGTCCTGATGTCCTCGGCGCTGTTCGGCCTGGCCCATACGGCCAACGGCCTGGCCACGGGCGACGTCAGCGGCGCCTTGTGGCAAGCCGTGGCCGCCACCCTGCAAGGCGTCGGCTATGCGGCCATCCGCCTGCGCACCCGCTCCATCTGGCCGATGGTGCTCGTGCATGGACTGTGGGATTACGCGCTGGTGACGGCCACCTTGCCCAACCCGGCCGAAGACGGCGCGTCGATCTTGCCGTACATCGCCCTGCTGGCCGTGCTGCCCTTGTGCCTGTACGGCGTCTACTTGCTGCGGCCGAGCCAGCGGGCGGCCTTGTTGCAAGCATAAGGAATCTGCATGGCGTTTTTTTCACGTGACTACGAGGTCTTCCTGCTGCTGGCCGCGCCCGGTGCGGCGCCGCTGTGGGAGGCGGCGCAGTGGGCGCCGTTTGCCGCCAGCCTCGATGGCCTCATGGCGCAAGCCAGCGCGCGGGGCAAGGCCGGCGTACGCAGCCATCAATACAATCCCAAGGGCAAGCCGATTGCCTTTGGCCGCCTGGGCTGGGACGGCAAATCGCACGCCAGGTGGACGCACACGCCGGACACGACGGAAGCGCGCTTCATGAGCCTGGAAGCCTGGGCACCCTCGTGGACGACCTGCGAAAAAGACGACCAGGCGCCCGATCTTTTCCTCGCCCTGGCCAATGAATCGCTGCTGGGCCGGGCGGGCAAGACATTGCAGTTCAGCCAGCGCCTGGTGTGCGCCATCGCCACGAACATGGGACCGGATGCGGCCGCCGCCCTGCGCCTATCCCTGGCGCAACTGGCTGCGCAGCAAGGCGCCGTCGTCTTCGCCCGCACGCAACGCCAGTGGGGCCGCGCCGCGTATGGCGGTTTCACGGGCGCCATCCAGGATATGCTGATCGGCGGCCTGTTCCAGCCCGGCGACCCGCATGCGCGGCCGCTCGATGCGGCCACGTTCCGCGAGCCGTGGGAAAGGCTGGCGCCAGCCTCCGCTTAAAACGTCCCCGGCAGCAAGATCTTTTTATCCACCTGCTGCAAGTCGCGCAAGCCGCAAAAGGCCATCGTCAGGTCGAGTTCGTTGCGGATGATGTCCAGGCATTTGGTCACGCCCGGCCCGCCCATGGCGCCCAGGCCGTATAAAAACGGGCGGCCGATGTACACGCCTTTCGCGCCCAGCGCCACGGCCTTGATCACGTCCTGGCCCGAGCGGATGCCGCCGTCCATGTGCACTTCGATCTGGCTGCCGACGGCGTCGACGATGGCCGGCAAGGCTTCGATCGACGATTGCGCGCCGTCGAGCTGGCGCCCGCCGTGGTTCGAGACGATCAGCGCGTCGGCGCCGCTTGCCACGGCCAGGCGCGCGTCTTCCGGGTCCATGATGCCCTTGATGATGAGTTTTCCGCCCCAGCGCTGCTTGATCCATTCCACGTCGGCCCACGACAGGCTCAGGTCGAACTGCTGCTGCGTCCAGGCCGACAAGGACGACATGTCGGAGACGGACGTGGCGTGCCCGACGATGTTGCCAAAACCGCGGCGTTTCGTGCCCAGCATGCCCGCCACCCAGCGCGGCTTGGTGGCCATGTTGAGGATATTCGGAATCGTCAATTTCGGCGGCGCCGACAGGCCGTTGCGCAAGTCCTTGTGGCGCTGGCCCAGCACCTGCAAGTCCAGGGTCAACACCAGTGCGCCGCACTTGGCCGCCTTGGCGCGGTCGATCAGGCGGTTGATGAATTCGCGGTCTTTCATCACGTACAGCTGGAACCAGAACGGTTTCGTCGTGTTTGCCGCCACGTCCTCGATCGAGCAAATGCTCATGGTCGACAGAGTGAACGGCACGCCGAAGCGCTCGGCCGCCTGGGCCGCGAGGATTTCACCATCCGCATGCTGCATGCCCGTCAAGCCCGTCGGCGACAGGGCCACCGGCATCGATACGTGCTGCCCCACCATGGTCGAAGCCAGGCTGCGGTTTTCCAGGTTGACGGCCACGCGCTGGCGGAATTTGATCTTCGCGAAATCGCTGTTGTTGGCGCGGTACGTCGATTCCGTCCAGGAGCCAGAATCGGCGTAGTCGTAAAACATGCGCGGCACCCGTTTCTGGGCCAGCACGCGCAAGTCTTCGATGCAGGTGATGATACTCATGCGTTTCCTCGGTCGATGGCAAGTCGAACCATGATCGTGCATTTGCCTGCAATTGTCTATCCGACAGGCAATGCCGCCACACTTACCAGTCGCGCGCGCCGAGGATCTTCTCGCCCAGCGCCGTCAACTGCGCCTGCGGATAGCGCAGCTTTTCCTTTTCCTCGGGGTCGCCGGGAAACGCATAGCCTTGCGGCGCGCTGCGCTCGCGCCAGCTTTGCACCCGCCAGTCGCGCAGGGATTGATTATCTTCCTGGGCGGGCGTAAAGGAAATGTATTGCGCCAGGCGCACCTGGTCCGTCGACGTGTTCGGGCGGATGCCATGCGCCAGCAAGCTATTAAAGATCAACAACTCCCCTTTCTTCATGGCGATGAATTCCATCGGGTACGGCACCGTCGCCAGGTCCGGCTGCCACGGGTTGCGGTCCAGCGGCACGGTCTTGCGCCACGCCAGCAAGTTGTTGAACAGTTGCGGATAACATTGGAAACCGCCGCTCTCGGGCGAGGTGTCGGACAGGGCCAGCACGCCTTGCACGTTGACGGGCAGCGGGTCGAGCGTCGTATCGGCATCCCAGTGGATGAAGCCGCCAAACTTGCGCTTGCCATTGTTCGGCGTGTTCAGGTTGGCGCGGTCGATGGTTACCCACAAATCCTGGCGGTCCCAGATGTCGACAAAGGCGTCATACACGCGCTGGGTCTGGCGGTTATCCCACAGGGTCTGGTTGTGGTAGGCCTCGACCATGCCGGAACCGTTGAGCTCTTTCATGGAGTGGTCGCGCAACTGGTCCTGGTTCCAGGTGGCGGGGTCATGCTGGTCGAGTCCTTGAAATTCCCACAAGAAATCGGTTGTGCGGCGCACCTGTTGCGGCGACACGGCATCCTTGACGATGACGTAACCGTAGGTTTGCCAGTGCAAAAAGTCGCTGTCGGACAGCACGCGCAGGGGCAGCTGTTTCCGGATGTCGCGCAACTGGGTCTGTTCCGTGTAGGCCACGGACGGGTTGCCGGGACGGTCTTCGCCGTATTGGTATCGGTCTTCTTGCATCGCTGTCTCCTGTGTTGGTGTGAGACAGATTGTGCTGCGACATTGCCGCGTAAAATGCGTGCGCAGCAACCAATACTGATACTATCCTGACTATCCACCACCTCAAAACGTCACAATGACGCCTTTATTCGAACAAGTCACGATCCCGACGGGCCACTCCTGGGGCTTGCTGTGGCGCGAACTCGAGGCCATTCCCTTCCTCTGGCACTACCACCCGCAGTTCGAGCTGACCCTGACGGTCAATGCGCGGGGGCAACGCTACATCGGCGACCACCTGGGCGACTTCGAACCGGGCGACCTGGTGCTGCTGGGGCCGAATTTGCCGCACACGTGGTCGGCCAGCGAACGCATCGACAGCACCCAGCCGATGCTGGCCGTCGTCGTGTGGTTTTCGCTGGAATGGGTGGAGCAGCTGGCCGCCTGCTTTCCGGAATTGCACAGCTTGCGGCAACTGGCGCGCCGCGCCGGCCCCGCCCTGCATTTTTCGCCGGCAACGAGCGCCCGCAGCGCGGCCAGGTTGCTGCAACTCAATGAACTGCCCGTGCCGCAGCGCCTGCCGCTGCTGCTCGACGTGCTGCTGGACCTGGCCGGCGATGGCAGTGCGCAGCCGCTGGCGTCGGAAGCGCTGGCGCCGGTGCATGCCGATGGGCAGCAACAGCGCATGGCTATCGTGCTGGACTACATGCACGCGCATTTCCGGGAAGAGATCGCCCTGGAAACCCTGGCGCGGCGGGCGGCCCTGTCGCTGGGCGCGTTTCATCGCTGTTTCAAGCGCCACGCGCATTGCACGCCGGGCGAATACCTGGCGCGGCTGCGCATCGGCCGCGCCTGCCAACAGCTAATCGAAAGCAATCTGGCCATCGCCGTCATCGCGCAAGAGGCGGGCTACCGCAACCTCGCGCATTTCAACCGCCAGTTCCGCGCCGCCAGGCACGTCACGCCGCGCGCGTTTCGCCTGCAATACCGGCGCGGCGCCACAGGCACAGCGTAAATCCATTCGGAAACGAAAAAGGGGATCAGATTTTACAATCTGACCCCCAATATTCTGGTGCGGCTGGCAGGAATTGAACCCACGACCCCTTGGTTCGTAGCCAAGTACTCTATCCAGCTGAGCTACAGCCGCCTAAGACAAGATTATAGCAGGGCTTTGCAGAATGGCAAAGGGCGCCGCCGCGATATTTCACAATTGATATAACAACTGAGATACCACCACCCAGGCGCCGCGACAGCGCGCGCGACCTGCACCGACTGGCTGGCATACGGAAAATATTTTTTAAGCATCTAAATATAACACTGTTATTTAATAGTATTATATTTAAGATAATTAAACAGATTCCAACCGTCCCATCCATCCATGCAGAGGAAATAATGCGCCCCACCTTTACCTTCTCCACATTCGCAACGGCATGCGCCTTCGCCGCAATCTTTGCGACGCCAGCCGTGCAGGCCCAGACCATGATGAGCATCAGCGCCTTGCAAGGCGATGCGGCGCCGCCGCCCGTGGTGTTCATCTCGGATACGGGCCGCGAAGGCCTGTTTTACCTGTCCGGCACCGGTTCCGCCACCGATGCCGACGGCGCCACGGCTATTCTCAGCGGCAACAAACTGTACAAGCGCGCCTACAGTGGCGCCTTGCACGCGAAATGGTTCGGCCTGTCGGAAGCATCGAACAACAATACCCCGGCCGTCACCGCCGCCATCGGCAAGCTGAAATCCGGCCAGGAACTGGTGATCGATGCCGGCGAGTACAAATTCCAGGGCGCGCTGCGCCTGCCTGCGAACAAGCGCATCCGCCTGACGTCGCTGGGCACCCTGTTTTTCGGGCCAGGCGACGGCCTCATCGTTGAAAACACGCACGATGTGTACCTGGAAAAAGTCGTCGGCCTGAGCTGGACCAGCGCCACGCCCGATTACAGCAGCTACAGCGGCTCTGGCGTCACCCTGCTCAATGCCAGCAATACCAATCTGAATGCACGCTGGATCGAGGGATTCAGAAATGGCATCAAGGTTACGGGCGATGGCAACGCCAAGGGGTCCCAGTACAACAAGGTGCAATTCAATTATCTGTACCAGAACGCGGTGGGCATCTACCTGACGACGGAAAGCACGGGCAGCAAGAACTGGGTCAATGAAAACACGTTCACAGGTGGCCGCATCGCTGGCGAAACGGGCTTGCGGGCAGAGAAAGGCCCGAACCAGACGGATTACTTCAACGGCAACAAGTTCTACAACATCGGCTTCGAAAGCCTGCTCAACGGCATCGATGTCGACCATTTCAGCCACAACACGATCATCGCGCCCCGTTTCGAACAGGTGCAATATGGCATCAACCTGAAAGCAAATACCTACAGCAATACCATCATCAGCAGCAGCATTTACGAAGGCAGCTTCGTCGGTGGCGGCGTGCCGGGCAATGCGGGCAAGTACACGACGGTGCTGGGAACCTTGCTGACGACGGGCGGCATGATGTCGGGGGCGCTCAGCATTTCGAATTACGAAGGGAAATTCCTGTCGCTTAACAGGGACCCCAGCCACAGCGCGAATAGCGCGACACTGGGTAAAATCCTGAGCCTGTCCAACCTGGTCAATGTCGTGCCATAAGCGCGACGCGGGCGGAAATGCAAAAAACCCGGAAAGCGAACTTTCCGGGTTTTTCTTTACTGCTGATACTGGTGCGGCTGGCAGGAATTGAACCCACGACCCCTTGGTTCGTAGCCAAGTACTCTATCCAGCTGAGCTACAGCCGCAAACTCTGACACACTTCGCCGGACGGCGCGAAGCTTGAAACTTTCATCAAGATGAAGCGAACTCCATCTTGGCAATACTGGTGCGGCTGGCAGGAATTGAACCCACGACCCCTTGGTTCGTAGCCAAGTACTCTATCCAGCTGAGCTACAGCCGCAAAACTTCTACAACATTCCATCAACAACATGGAGGTGAAACTTGGTACAACAAAACCAGGCAAAGTCTGATTTCAGTATTCTGGTGCGGCTGGCAGGAATTGAACCCACGACCCCTTGGTTCGTAGCCAAGTACTCTATCCAGCTGAGCTACAGCCGCGCAGGCAAACATTATAGCGTATTCATTTCGCTTTGAAAAGTTCGATTTTTCAATCGCTTAGCTGATTTTGCTGCAATACCGCCCCGCATGATCGACTACCTTTTCACTGCCAAAAAGCTCACGCCTTTTTATCGATGGACACTTCCGCTTTCACAGGAGCCTCCAGCGAATCGAGAAGTTGCTGTCTCGAAAGAAGCGGGATTATAGGGACTGCTTTCCAGCCTGTCCAGTGCTATCTGCAAGCGGCGCGCAAGCGTGCGGAGGCGCCGCGCCGCTTGGGGCTACAATACCAGCCAGACAGGGGCGCTTGTGCCTCCCCAATTCATGACGGCGGGCATTGACCAACATGACCCATTTAACTGAGCTGAGCGGCGGCGGCCCGGCGAGGCAAGAGCCCGTGCGGCAGACTCACTGTTGCAGGATTTCCGATGGCCAAGCCTGACCGCACGCAAGATCTGCTGCCTCCATCAGCGCCGCTGAGCCTCTCCGACGAGCGCCTGGCCAACTTGCTGGAAGGCATCACCGACGGCTTCTGCCTGCTCGACCGCGACTGGACCATCCGTTATATCAATACGCGCGGCGCCGACATGCTTGTACCACAGCGTCCCCCTGGCGCCAGCCTGGCAGGCAACAATTTGTGGCAAGCCTGTCCCGCCTTGCAGGGCACCGAGCTGGAAACGCAGTACCGGCGCGCCATGGCGCAGCAGCACAGTTGCAGTTTTGAACTGCTGTATCCGCCGCTGGGGCGCTGGCTGGAAGTGCGCATCTTCCCTTCCAGCGACGGCTTGACCACGTACATCCAGGACATCAGCCAGCGCAAGGCGACCGAAGAAAGCTTGCGCCACAGCGAGGAAGACTTGCGCGCACTGGCCAATTCCATCCCCCAACTGGCCTGGATCGCCAGCTTCGACGGCACCATTGCCTGGTACAACCAGCGCTGGCACGACTACACGGGCACCAGCGCCGAACAGATGGCGGGCGACGGCTGGAGCATCGCCTATGACGCGCAGCATTTGCCGCCCATGCTGCACGCATGGAAGGCCGCCTTGCGCGACGGCACGCCCTTTGAAATGGAATTTCCCATCCGCGGCGCCAACGGCCAGTACCGCTGGTTCCTGACGCGCGCCAATCCCGTGCGCGACCGCGGTGGCCAGTTGCTGCGCTGGTTTGGCACGAGCACCGACGTCGACCAGGTCAAGCGCGCGCAGGAAGCCTTGCGCGATGAAACGCGCGTGCTCGAGTTGCTCAACAACACGGGCGCGGCCCTGGCCGGCACCCTGGACTTGCCGGCCCTGCTGCAGGAAACCGTCGATGCCGCCACGCGCATCAGCGGCGCGCGCTTCGGCGCCTTCTATTATGACGATGCGGGCGAGCTCCACGACGGTGCCGCCCCCCTGCCGTCGGCGCGCGCCGTCAACGGCATCAGCCTGTACCAGGCCGAGGCCATCGCCACGGAACTGCGCCAGGGCCCTCCCATGCGCCAGAACGACTTGCTGGCCGCGCCCGACGCCAGCGCCGACGGCGCACCGCCGCTGCGCAGTTGCCTGAGCCTGCCCATCAGCTCGCGCTCGGGCCTGATGCTGGGACGCTTGCTGCTGGGCCATCCGCAGGCGGGCATGTTCAGCGCGCGCAGCGAACGCATCGTCTCGGCCATCGCGGCCCAGGCCGCCGTCGCGCTCGACAATACGCGCCTGTACGCGGCCGCCACGCGCGCCGCCGAAGAGCGCAAGGTGCTGCTCGACAGTGAACGCGAGGCGCGCGCCGAGGCCGAGCGCACGAACCAGTTGAAAGACGATTTTCTCGCCACCCTGTCGCATGAACTGCGCACGCCGCTGTCGGCCATCCTCGGCTGGGCTCAGGTGCTGCGGCGCGGCACGCGCGACCAGGCCGACCTGCACCGCGGCCTGCAAAGCATCGAGCGCAACGCGCGCGCACAGGCGCAGCTGATCGAAGACTTGCTCGACATGAGCCGCATCACCTCCGACAAGGTATTGCTCGACCTGCAAACCCTCGCGCCCGCCAGCATCATCGCCTCGGCCATCGAAACCCTGCGCCCGGCGGCCGACGCCAAGCACATCGCCATCCACAGCAGCATCGCCAGCGACGCGGGCAACATCACGGGCGACCCCAGCCGTATTCAGCAAGTGATCTGGAACCTGCTGTCGAATGCCCTGAAGTTCACGCCGCAAGGAGGCCGGGTCGATATCGGCCTGCGCCGCGAAGCATCGCGCCTGGCCATCACGGTGGCCGACAACGGCGTCGGCATCAAGAAAGACTTCCTGCCCCACGTATTCGACCGCTTCCGCCAGGCCGACGCCTCGACCACGCGCCGGCACGGCGGCCTGGGGCTGGGACTGGCGATCGTCAAGCACCTGGTGGAGCAGCATGGCGGCACGGTCGCCGTCAGCAGCGCCGGCGACATGCAGGGCGCCAGCTTTACCGTGCGCCTGCCGCTGGGGACGCCTGCCGCTGCCGCGCGCCAGGCGGGCAACGCCCCGTCCGCCAGCCATGACTTGCGCGGCGTCACGGTGCTGCTGGTCGATGACGAAGCCGATGCGCGTGAACTGACGGAACGCATCCTGCGCGACAACAACGCCGATGTACACGGCGCCGGCAGCGTGGCGCAAGCGCTGCAACTGCTGGAGCAGGTGCACCCCGATGTACTGATCAGCGATATCGGCATGCCCGACGCCGACGGTTTCGACTTGCTGGCGCAAGTGCGCGCACACGCTTCCCCCGATGTGGCGCGGCTGCCCGCGCTGGCGCTGACGGCGTTCGCGCAACCGCAGGATCGCCAGCGGGCGCTGGCCAGCGGCTTCCAGGCCTGGGTCTCGAAACCGCTCGACCCGGCCGAGCTGGTGACGGCCGTGGCGCAACTGGCCGCTGCGCACGCTGCCACGGAGCGCAAAACACCGCCCTAAAAAGATGATGCAAAGAAATACATAGTGCAGTACAAAATGACTATTTTCATGGGTTAGCCTTCCTACTTTCAGACGCGGCACTGTCCTACAAGCAACTATGCTGAAGTTTGCTACACTGAAATGCAGAAGCACACCTGCACGGCAGGCTGGAGACGGCGACCTTGGCCGGCGAGGACGACAGAAGCGAGCTCATGCGCTGTTGTGCGCCCTATCTTGTTGCAAGGCGCTACTATCATCCGACCGCCGCCAGCCGCGCCGTCAGCCCTTGGCTGCGGTAGAAGCCCGTGTTGCATAGACCGTATAACCGAGACCCTACATGCCCAGCCAAGATGAGATTTTGAAAGCCAAAATTTTGGTCGTCGATGATTCCCCCGACAATGTTGACCTGATGCTGGAAATCCTGCGCGATGCCGGCTACACCGACGTCACGGCCACCATGCGGCCGGCACAGGTCTGCCCCCTGCACCGGGAGCATTGCTACGACCTGATCTTGCTGGATCTGCAAATGCCGGAACTCAATGGTTTCCAGGTCATGAAAGGCTTGAAGGAAATCGAACACGGCGGCTACCTGCCCGTGCTGGCCCTGACGGCGCAACCGAGTTTCAAGATCGCCGCCCTGGAAGCGGGTGCGCGCGACTTCATCAGCAAGCCTTTCGACCTGATGGAAGTGCATAAACGTATCCACAACATGCTGGAAGTGCGCCTGCTGTACAAGGAACTGGCGCAATACAGCAAGCAGCAGCAGGAGCTGGCGCTGCACGATCCGCTGACGGGCTTGCCGAACCGGCGCCTGCTGGAAGACCGCATCGAGCATACCTTGCAGCAATCGGCCCGCAGCCGCGGCAAATCGGCCATCCTGTACCTGGACCTGGACGGCTTCAAGGCCATCAACGACAGCTACGGCCACGGCTATGGTGACGACATCCTGAAAATGGTGGCGGCACGCCTGGTGGGCGCGTCGCGCAAGGAAGACACGGTGGCGCGCATCGGCGGCGATGAATTCGTCATCGTGCTGGGCAACCTGGCCGGCAAGGGCGACGCGCGCGAACCGGCGGCCAAGCTGATCGAAGTCATTTCCGAACCGTATTTCATCAACGACCTAACCCTGCGCCTGTCGACCAGCATCGGCATCGCCATCTACCCGGACGACGCCAGCACCGTCGAATCCCTGCTGGGTGCGGCCGACACGGCCCTGTATGAAGCCAAGCGCGCCGGTAAAAACCGCTTTTGCTGCACGCCGCACGAAGTGATCGCGTCGCAGGTCAACATGCAGAAAAGCAGTATTCCGTCGATCGCCTGAACTTACTTTCCGCGCGGCACGTAACAAAACCGGCAAGCCTCGCGGCCAGCCGGTTTTTTTATGTCCAGCAAGCTTTATTTCTTGCCAGCCGTCACTTCATGCTGGCCCGCATGCTGGTGGTCTGTTTGCGCATCAACGGTTTCCGGCGGCACTTCGATGCGCGTGATGCCGGCATCGACGGAGATCGGGTCGCTGGCGGGGAAGGTCATTTCCACGGCGTCGTCGAGCAATTCTTCCTTGGCCCGCTCTTCGCCGCTCATGCCCTCTTCATCGGCCAGGATGGCCAGCGCGCTGGCCCATTTGACGAAATTGAGGTTGGACAATTCGCGCACGGTGGTCACGCCAAACGCTTGCTGCAAGGCCTTGGCGTCCTTCGGGCTGACGCCGCGCAGGGCGCTGATGGGCGCATTGACGATGTCGCGGAAGCTTTTGTCGAGGTATTCCTTGTCGACGATGGTATCGATATTCATGGCATGTCCTTTCGTTTCGGTAAGCGGGCCAGTGCTGCATGGGGGAGGCACAGCCCCACTATGGCAGCGTAGAGCGCCCCGGTATGTGCGCAGCCGTACGTAACGGCAGGAACGGTAGCTGCTGGCGCAAACGATAATATTGTCTATCACATAAAAATGATGGAAGGAGATTAAAATTGCCGAAAAGACAGAAATTTTCCATCCATGCGCCCCGCGATGAAATCCTCATGTATGATCCACAACTTGAATTTGGTCCTCACCTTTCACCATTCACGGGGCGCTATGTCCGCACAAACAGATCCGAACAAGGAAACGGCCCAGGCCGATGCGGAACGCGCCGCCGATCTCAGCGAGTTGCTCGGTCATGTCAACACCAGCTGGGACAATGAACGCCGCGCCCTGTCGCGCCAGCTGCATGACAGCCTCGGTTCTTCGCTGACGGCCCTGACCATGCACTTGTCGCTGCTGACGCAAAAGATGCCGCAGGAAGCGGCCTTGCTCGACCGCGCGGCGACCATGAAGCAATTGCTGCTGAACGTGATTGAAACCAACCGCCAGATGCAGATGAAGCTGTGGAACGACAAGCTCGAGTTTCTCGGCGTGAATGTGGCGCTGGGCGAGCTGGCCGCGCAATTTGCCGAACAGCACAAGATCGCCGTGCGCTGCAGTCTGCCAGAAGATGAGCTGATTTGCCCGCGCAACGTGGGCGTGGCCCTGCTGCGCACCCTGGAAGAAGCGCTCGGCAACATCGCCGCGCACGCCAATGCCACGCAGGTGGACATCATCATCGACGACAATGACGAGGCACTGATGATGACCGTTAAGGATGACGGCGTGGGGCTGCCAGCGAGCGAACCCGTCGAAATGAGCAAGCACGGCCTGCGCGCCGTGCGCGAGCGCGTGCATTACCTGGGAGGCACCCTGAGCCTGGCAGCCAATCCACAAGGCGGCACGGCCCTGACCGTCGTCTTGCCGCGCATTACGCCAAAAGAATAGTCTTTGCCAGGCCGCATCGGGCCAGAACACTGCAGGAACACCCCGAACGCAGAACGATTCGACGACAGGAGACCGCATGCAAGGACTCATCCCCACCCTGCTGGCAACGCTGCTGGCCACGGGCGCCGCCCAGGCCGCCGACAAGGCCGTGCCGCCGCCGGAAACCGTGGACAAGCTGGCCTGGCTGGCCGGCTGCTGGAACGTCGACGGCGCCGAGCCCGGCTCCGGAGAACAATGGAGCACGGCCGCCGGCGGCACCCTCCTCGGTACCAGCCGCACCGTCAAGGGCGGCAAGACGACGGCCTTTGAATTCGTGCAGATCCGCCTCACCGACCCGGGCCAGCTGGCCTACATCGTGCAGCCGTCGGGCCAGCCGCCCGTGACCTTCAACCTGCTGCGCCAGGACAAGCCGAATGAATTCATCTTCGCCAACCTGGACAATGACTTCCCCAGCCGCATCATCTACCGCCACGACAGCGAGCGCATCTTGCACGCCAGCATTACCGGCACCTTGAAGGGCAAGCTCACCACCATAGACTTCCCCATGACGCGGGGCCGCTGCGAAGTGGCACCCGTCACGCGCAGCAAATGAAAAGGGGCCTCGCGGCCCCTTTTTGATGGAATAGCAACGGCTTAGTGCAGCTTGACCTGTGGCGTGCTGCGCTTGATCAGGAAACGCCCCATGGCCATGACGGCCGTGCGCACGCTGCCCAGCACGGCGTTATGGTGCATCAAGTGCAGGCTGACATACATCATGCGCGCGACAAAGCCTTCGACGAACCAGCTCAGGCCCTTCAGCGAACCCATCAGGGTGCCCACCGAGGTGGTGCGGCCGAACGACACGAGCGAACCGTAGTCCAGGTATTCGTAGGGCTTGGTTTGCGGCGGCTTGCCCTTGGCTTGCAGCAGGAATGTTTTCAGCAGGTAATCGGCTTGCTGGTGCGCGGCCTGGGCGCGCGGCGGCACCAGCTTGCCATCGGGCCCCGTGCAGGCGGCGCAGTCGCCCAGCGCGAAGATATTCGCGTGGCCCTGCACATTGAGCATGCCCGTCACTTCCAGCTGGCCGGCGCGGTTGGTCGGCAAGCCCAGGGTGGCCAGAAATTCCGGCGCGCGGATGCCCGCAGCCCACACGCAGATGTCGGCCGCATAGCTGGTGCCGCTGGCTACCGTCACCTTGTCGGCTTCGATCGTGGTGACGCGCGTATCGGTTACCACGCTGATGCCATGCTGGTGCAGCAGTTTCGAGGCGGCAATCGACACGCGCTCGGGCAACGGCGCCAGGATGCGCGGCGCCCCTTCGAGCAGGGTGATGCGCACATCCTTGATGGCGTTGAGATTCTGGAAACCATACGCCGCATACACGCCGCTCGCCTCGCGCAATTCGGCCGCCAGCTCGACTCCCGTGGCGCCGCCGCCGATGATGACGATGTCGACGCCGGGATGGCCCGCGTCGCCCTGGCGCTGCTCGGCCATGGCCAGCAGTTTCAGCAGGGTCAGACGGAAACGTTCGGCGTCTTCCGTGGCGTTCAGGGAAATCGTGTTTTCCTTGGCGCCGGGCACGCCGAAGTAATTCGAGGTGCTGCCCACGGCCAGCACCAGCTGGTCGTAGCTGACGGTGCGCTGCGGCAAGAGCTGCTCATCCTTGTCCGTGGCGATGGCGCCCACGGTGAGGCTGTTCGAGGCGGCATCGAGCGCGATCAAAGGACCATAGACATAGGTAAAACCATTGTCGTGCGCCAGCATCTGGTACGACAGGCCCTCTTGATGAATGTCCAGGGTGCCGGCCGCCACTTCATGCAGCGACGGCTTCCAGATATGGTACAGGCGGCTGTCGACCAGGGTGACCTGGCCGGCGCCGAGCTTGCGGCTGAGTTTGCAGGCCAGCTCCAGGCCGCCTGCACCTCCCCCTACGATAACGATTTTACTATGCAAAGATCCTCCTGCTTATTAATCCCTGTGCCCGTTGCCGTTGCCGTGACCATTGCCATTGCCATTGCCATGACCTTTGCCCGGCTTGTTGTCATGCTTGTCGCGCTTGTCATCATGCTTGTCAAAGTGCTTGTCATGCTTGTTGTCATGACGGCCGCGATCGCCGTAATCGGGACGGCCATGGTCGCCATGCTGCTGGCGGTAACGGGGCACATATTGGTTGTTATACCAACTATCTTGAACGAAATATACCTCTTGGTTACAGGCATTATACTTGCGGCAGTGCTTGGACCAGTGTTTGGCATGGCCAGGCGGCACGCGCAGGTAGATCGGACGGGCCGAATAGTATTGCGGGCGCTGCACGATGACGGGCTGGGCATAGATCAATTGCGGCGCCGGATAATCGCCGATGTCGAGGCGTCCGTAAAAGCCTGGCTGGCCGACGGTGACGGAGACGCCGACCTGGGCGACGGCAGCGGTAGCTGCCGACAGCAAGACGGCGGCAAGAATCAGGGTTTTCATGGGGACACTCCTTTTATCAGTTATGCCGCAATTGTAGACCTTGTGTGACCAACTGTTTGTTCGCAAGGACACATAAGGATTGCCGTGGCAATCTCACCACAGTTTGCCCAAGGGCACGACCAGGCCGCTGAACAGCGACCAGTCCGGCGACGCCACCGTCAAGCCGCGCGCCATGCCGATGTCGATGGCCAGCCGTGGCGTGGGGGTGTAGGTGGCGGCCAGCAGCAATTGCGCCGTGGCCGGCGCGCCGCGCAGGCGCGTACCCGACACTTCCGCCGTGGCGCCCCAGCGCTCACTGACGGGCGTGGAAAAGGAGGTCGCCCAGCCCGCTTGCCCCCGGCCCGTCGCCGGGTCGGAGGCCCCCAGGCGCGTGGCGCTCAGGTTGGCGTCCAGGTGCACGGCGCCCAGGTCGCGGCTGAAAATGCCATTGAGCGACACGTCGCTCTTGCCGCTGCCGATGCTGTCTTTGGCTGTGGGCAACTTCCAGCCCAGTTCCAGGCCCAGCGCCGTGGCGCTGTCGAGCAAAAAGGCGCGCTTGAGCACGACCGTCGTATCGCCCAAGCCCGTCTCGCGCCGGCCCGTGTCATCGCGCGCACGCACGAATCCCTCGCCTTCAAGCAGCACGCCCCATTCGGGCGTGAACGCCAGTTTGAAGGTATATGGCAGACTGGCACGCCGCGTGTCGTCCGTTTTCGACAGCAGGCCGCCCGCCTCGAATTCCAGCTGACCCGGCACGGGCAACTGGGCGGGGCTGGCCACGGAAGGACGGTAAGGCAGGACGGGATCGCCCTGCTGTGCCTGCGCCACGGGCATCAGGGACAGCAGCAGGGATAAGCAAAGCAAGCGGGGAAATAACATGAAAGACCCGGAAGTAGTAAACGCGCAATAGCGACAGCCTACCACCGCCGCGCCGATTGCGCCCGAGCCAGCCCCGTTTCAGGCCAGGCGCCGCACGTCCTGCCTGGCGGCTGGCGCTGCCCGGCGCAACGGCATGACGTTGCTGGACGCTGGTACAGCCATCTGTTGCGCCTGGGCATGCAAGCGGAATACGCCCACCAGTTCCGTCAGGGTCTGCGCCTGGTCTTGCAGCGATTCGGCCGCCGCGGCCGCCTCTTCCACCAGGGCCGCGTTTTGCTGCGTCACCTGGTCCATTTGCAGCACGGCCTGGTTGACTTGCTCGATGCCGGCGCTTTGCTCGGCGCTGGCGGCCGTGATTTCCTGCATGATGTCGGCCACCTGGCGCACGCTGGCGACCACTTCATCCATCGTCTTGCCCGCGTCATGCACGAGTCTGGAACCGATCTCCACCTGCTCGACGGAGTCGCCGATCAGGGTCTTGATTTCCTTGGCGGCACTGGCAGAACGTTGCGCCAGGTTGCGCACTTCGGACGCGACGACGGCGAAACCGCGTCCCTCCTCGCCCGCCCTGGCCGCTTCCACGGCCGCGTTCAAGGCGAGGATATTCGTCTGGAAGGCAATGCTGTCGATGACGCTGATGATGTCGACGATCTTGCGCGACGAGGCATTGATCGACTCCATCGTCTGCACCACCTGCCCCACCACGGCGCCGCCCTTGCCGGCCACGTCGGATGCGGCGCCGGCCAGCGCATTGGCCTGGCGTGCATTGTCCGCATTCTGCCGCACGGCCGACGTCAGCTGCTCCATCGACGACGCCGTTTCTTCCAGCGAACTGGCCTGCTCTTCCGTGCGGGACGACAAATCGAGGTTGCCCTGGGCGATTTCACCCGAGGCCGTGTTGATGGTGTCCGTGCCCGAACGCACCTGGCTGACGATGCCCACCAGCTTGTCGCGCATGGTTTTCATGGCAAACAGCAGGCTGGCGCTGTCGTGGCTGGCCGTGCGGATGTCGACGGTAAGGTCGCCCTCGGCGATGGCGCCGGCGATCCTGACGGCATACGCCGGTTCGCCGCCTAGCTGGCGCGTCAGTCCGCGCGTGATCAGCGCCCCCAGCGCCAGGCCTGCCGCCACGCTGCCCAGCACCAGCGCGATCATGAAACTGCGGCTGGCCTGGTACACGCCGGATGCCTGCTCGGCCGCCGCCTTGGCCCGCGCTTCCTTCTGCAAGGACAATTTATCGAGCACGCCGTCGAGCTCGTCCGCATGCTGGCGCGTCTTGGCCAGCAGCGCCGTCAGCTGCGCGCTGCGCTGCGCCAGCGGCTCGGCCGCCGCCAGCGCCAGCGACTGCTGCAAGGTGCTCACATACTCGGCCTCAACGGTGGCGAAGCGGGCAAACAGCTCCTTGGCGGCCGGCGTGACGAACAGCGGCTGGGCCTTGGCCAGGTTGCTCTTGTTCTCTTCCAGATATTTGGCGATATCGGCCTGGCGCCCCGCGCGCTCTTCGCTGGTGGTCGCCAGCAGAAAATTGCTGCGCGCGCGGCCCACCTTGATGAGGGCGATATTGGCTTCCTTGATGTACGACAGCCCCAGCAACTCATGGTTGTACATCTGCCCCGCCATGGTGTCGATCTTGCCCATGTTGAAGATGCCGATGCCGGCCACGACGGCCCCCATCAGCGCCACGCAAAAGAAGGCCGCGAGCAGGCGCGTCCCCACTTTCATTTGATTCAACATGTTTCCTCCTAGACAAGTCGATAGCCAATAATTTAAGCGTATGACTTGAATATAAGGAAAAAACGGCCACTAAAATGCTCGGATTGTCACTAAGCAACAATTCCTTGATTTAAAGCAACATACCCCGGAGCTTGCCGTGCTAGCAAACCCCGAGGGACGGGAGCGTCAATGTCCGCTGTGCCCGCCTGGCTTGCGCACCGTCATTTCCACGCCACCCTTGGCCGGCAGCTTGCCCCTGCCCTGGCCGCGCACGGGTTCCGGCAAGGCGCCCGTCCATTCATAAGCCACGCTGCCGGCCGGGTGCTTGTACCAGCCCGGATCGCGGTAGTCGCCCGGTTTCTGGTCCTTGCGCACCTTGACTGTCGTAAACATGCCGCCCATGCCGATGGCGCCGAACGGACCGTCGCCGGCCATCATCGGCAGGGTATTGTCGGGGATCGGCATCTGCATGTCGCCCATGTCGGCCATGCCCCGCTCGCCCATCACCATGTAGCCGGGCACGAGCTGGTTGATCTTCGCCGCCACGCCCTGGTGGTCGACGCCGATCATGGTCGGCACGTCATGTCCCATGGCATTCATCGTGTGGTGCGACTTGTGGCAGTGGAAAGCCCAGTCGCCGAGGTCCGTAGCGGTAAACTCCACAGCGCGCATCTGCCCCACGGCCACGTCCGTCGTCACTTCGGGCCAGCGCGATTCGGGGCGTGTCCAGCCGCCGTCCGTGCCCGTCACCTCGAATTCATGGCCATGCATGTGGATCGGGTGATTCGTCATGGTCAGATTGCCCACGCGCACGCGCACCTTGTCGCCCTGGCGCACGACCATGGGGTCGATGCCGGGGAAGACGCGGCTGTTGAAGGTGAACAAATTGAAATCCGTCATGGTCATGATCTTCGGCGTGTAGCTGCCCGGGTCGATGTCATAGTTGCTGAGCAAGAAGACGAAATCGCGGTCCACCTTCATGAAGTTCGGGTCTTTCGGGTGCGTCACCCAGAAACCCATCATGCCCATGGCCATTTGCGTCATTTCATCGGCATGCGGGTGATACATGAAGGTGCCGGGCCGCTTGGCGACGAATTCATACACAAAAGTTTTACCGGGGGCGATGCCGGGCTGGGTCAGGCCAGTGACGCCATCCATGCCGTTGGGCAAGCGCTGGCCGTGCCAGTGCACGCTCGTGTGTTCCGGCAATTTGTTGGTGACGAAGATGCGCACGCGGTCGCCCTCCACCACTTCAATCGTCGGACCTGGCGACTGGCCGTTGTAGCCCCACAAATTGGCCATCATGCCGGGCGCCAGTTCGCGCACGACGGGTTCGGCCACCAGATGAAATTCCTTGACGTTGTTGTTCATGCGCCAGGGCAAGGACCAGCCGTTCAGGGTGACGACGGGGTTGTACGGACGCCCGTTCGGCGGTGGTGGCGGCGCCTTGGTGTCGGCGCCGGCCATGCTGACGGCTTCAGGCAACGAGGCCGCACCGACTCGGCTGACGGCCGCCGCACCCAGGGCGACGGCGCCCGCGTTCATGAAAAAGTTTCTACGTGTAATCATCATTATTCCTTCTCGGCTGGGCCGCTGCCATTGATGGCCGACTGCAATGTTGTTTGGGCGATCCAGAAATCGCGCTGGGTCTCGATGGCGCCGTTCACGCTGGCCACCTGCTCACGCGCGTCGGCCAGCAGCTCGAATACGCTGGCCAGCATGCCGTTGTAGCGCAGCAGCACTTCGTGCGAGATCGTCTTGCGCAGCGGCACAACTTCATCGCGGTAGTGGCGCGCCAGGTCGTAGGCCGTGCGGTAGCTGGAATAGGCCTCGCGCACTTCCGAGCGGGCCCGTACAGCCGTGCCCGCCGTGCGCTGCAGCGACTGTTCATACAGCGCTTGCGCCTTGGCATTGCGCGCCGAACCCCAGTCGAACAGGGGCAGTTCCAGCGACACTTCGTAGCCGTTTTCGCGCGGCGCCTCGCTGCTGCTCTTGTTGGTGTAGCCCACGTCGAGCACGTTGACGAAGCCCGTCACCTTCGACAAGCCCAGCGCGCTGGCCGTCGCATGCGCGTCGAGTTTCGCGCTTTGCACGTCGAGCCGCTGTTCCATCGCCTGCGCCTCGATATTGCCCGCCTCCGCCGCCTGAGCCGGCAAGTCGGGCAGGCGCGGCGGCAAAGTAAAACTGGTCTGCTTGCCCCACAGGCCCAGCAAGCGCGTCAGGTGCTCGCGCGTCACCAATGCCTGGTGGCGCGCGCGCGCCAGGTCGCTGACGGCATCCGCGTAAAACACTTGCTGGCGCGCCTGGTCGAGGCGGCTCCAGTTGCCCGCCTGCCGCAAGCGCGTGGCCAGTTCCGCACCCGCCTCGGCCGACAGCAGCGCGCGCTGCATGAACTGTTCCGTCTGCACGGCGGCCACCGCATTGAAATAGGCACGACGGGTGTCGGCCGCCAGTTGCACGGCGCTGCTGGCGGCTTGCAGCTTGGCTTGTTCGAAACGGCCCCGCTCGATGTTCAAGCGCATCGGCATGGTCAGCAGGCCGGCCAGGTCGAAGCTGACGCCGCGGTCGATTTCGTTGCCGTGGCTGCCGTGCGAGCGGCCGAACGACAGCCCGGGATTGCGCAAGCGGCCCGCCTGCACCAGGTCCGCTTCGGACGCGCCCAGTTCGGCCAGCGCCACCTTCATGCCGTGGTTGTTCATCAGGGCGATGCGCACGGCGCTGTCGGCGTCCAGGGGCTGGGCCAGCAAGGCAGCCAGTTTTTCCTCGCCCCCCTCGCCGGCCAGCGCCGCGGGGGCGCCCGTGCGGACGTCGGCCAGCGTGGACACCGTCCGCAGGCGGCCATCCTGGCTGAAGCTGGCGCAGCCGCTCAGCAGCAGGACGGCCGCCAGCGCCAGCGGCGTCAGGCAAGTTGATTGTGTGAAACGGGCCATGTCAGTGTCCTTCATGCTGGTGGTGCTGATGTTGCGGGGCAGGCTTGGCATCCGGCTTGGGGCTGGGGTTGGGCTGGGCCATCGGCATCTTGTGCCCTTCCATCTTGTGGCCATCCATCTTGTGGCCATCCATTTTCATCATGCCCATGTGGCCGCCGGCCTTGCCGACTTTGTCGTTGACGGCGCGCCAGGTCTGGTCGGGCGTGGCGTCTTCCTCGGCGGCGGGACGGTAGCCGGCAAAGGCGGAACGGTAAGTGGTGGCCGGCACGGATGCTTGCGCCTCTTGCGGGGCGGACGGGGACTGCGCTGCGGCGGCCAGCGGCAGCACAGCCAGCGCAAGGCTGAACAGATGTTTCATGGTAGTCCTTGAATGACAGGGTATGGCGCGGCGGGCGCGCGACTGGAACGCTGGCGCGGCCGGTGCAAGGCTCAGGATGCTGGGACGTGCGACGGCGGCACCGCCAGGTTCAACGGGCGGTCAGGCGGAGCGCGTGCTTCTCGGGGGACGTTCGGGACCAGGCGGTATATGCCCGGCGAACAGGGAATCGGGCGCCAGCGCCGGAAGCGGCGCGCGCAGGGTCAAGGCGTGCAAGACGGGCATGCCGGGCGGCGCCGTGGCACCCACGGTGCAGGCGCCATGGTTGCTGCAATCGTGGCCGTGATGCGTGGCGCCGCCATCGTCCATGGCCATTTTCATCGGCTGGTCCGCCATTTGCATGTCGGCCATGTCGTGGCACGTGGGCGCCTCGATTGCGACAGCCGTGACGGTGACGGCGACCGCCAGCTCGTCCACGCAGCAGCTGCGCATGGCCGACGCAAAGCCCTGCAAGGGCAGCGTGACGGCCAGCAGCCAGAGCAGCGAGCGGGCGAGAAAGCGGAAAAAGGCACGGTTCATGGCACAACTATAAACCTTCCCACATGAGGAAGGTCAAGTCCCTATTTGCGCCGGTAGCCGTGCGTCAGCCAGATGACGTAGACACCGTAGTAGCCCTGCCCTTCGAATATGACCTGGCCGTCGGCGAAGGAGATTGTCTCCACTTTATTGACGATGAAATACGCGCGGTTGTCCGCCGCCTCCACGTCGCCCCAGTAGCGTGGAACCTGGTTCCGGTAGCCGCTGGCTCGCCCGATCGCGTCCATCAAATCGCTGATCATGAAGTCGTACAGCATGTCGGCCAGCAGCGGCCGGTGGCCCGCCAGCATGGCCGTGATGTCGGGATAGCCGGCCTGCATCAGCTCGGGCAAGTCGCTTTCCTCGTCCTGCAGGTCATCCTCGCGGCAAGTCTGGATAAAACTGTTGAACGGCTCGTCGAGCAGGGGCGCCAGCGCCGTTTCCGGCACGCTCAGGCGGAACGGATGCAGCGGCAGCACGCTGTGCTGGCCATAGTTGAGTCCGCGGCAGCCCAGATAGGCCAGCGGGTGCGGCTGTCCAGCAACTTCGCAGCGGATGCCAAGTTCTTGCTCAAACGTCATTCATCCACCCCTGCCATACCCTTGTCCTCGTTGTACTTGATCAGGGTCACATGGTAAGCGCTGGCGGGCAACCCGGACAGGCTCAGATGCGACAGAAAACAGCGGATCAGTGTATCAGGCAGGCTCCGTGATGCCCACGCAATTGCGCCCGTTTTCCTTGGCCACGTACAGGGCCGCATCGGCTGCCAGCAGCACGGCGTCCGCACCGCCCACCTTGCCCGCTTCCTGTTCCGACGACACGACGCCCAGCGATACCGTGACAAAGCCCGCGCCGGGAATCACGGCGGCGGCCACCTTGGCGCGCAAACGTTCGGCCACCTGCATGGCCACGTCCAGGTCGGCGTCGGGCAGCAGCATGATGAATTCATCGCCGCCAGTACGGCACAGCACGTCGGCATCGCGCGAACAGGAGCGCATCAGCTGCGCCAGTCGCAGGATGACTTCGTCGCCCACGGCATGGCCCCAGCGGTCGTTGACTTGCTTGAAATGGTCGATGTCGATGGCGACGACGGAGAACGGCCGCGCCTGCGCCTGCCACGCATCGAGCGCCGCCGCCATGCCGCGCCGGTTCGACAGGCCCGTCAGCGGATCCGTCTCCACGTCGGTCTTCAGCTTGCCGATCTTGTTCTGCAACAACGCCAAACCCTTGAGCAAGGCCCTCTTGATCTGCGCCGCCTCCACATACCAGGCGCGGATGGCGCCGATATGCTCGGCCGTGCCGGGCGCATCCATGCGCCGCGCGCCCTCGGCCAGTTGCACCAGCGGCCGCGAAATCAGGCTGGCCAGCCACCAGATGAATGGCAGGCTCAGCAAGGCGATCGGCAGCGAATGCCATACCGTGTTGGCCATCAGTTGGTTCAGCGGGGCCAGGGTCATGGCAGTCGGGCGCTGCGCCACGATGCCCCAGCCCGTCGACGGCATGATGGCGTAGCCGGCCAGCATGTCCACGCCCAGGCTGTTGTGCATGCGCCGGTTGCCGCCGCCCTGCTGCGCGATGATGGTGTCGATGACGTCATTCTTGCCGGCCACGTCGCCCAGGCGCCCGGGGTCCGGGTGGTACAGCAGGCGCCGGTTCTGGTCGACCACGTACAGGTAGGAGCCGTCGCGGTAGTAATGCTGGCCCAGCATGGTGTAAAGAATGTTTTTCTGTTTCAGGTAAATGCTGCCGCCCACATAGCCGAGGTAGCGGCCATCCTTGCCAACGATGGGATGCGAAATGAAGACCACCAGGTTGCCGGCCGAGGAAACGTAGGGCTGCGTCACCAGCGGACGCCGTTCGCGCAGCGCCTGGATGGCGCCGGCCGAATCGAGCGTGCGGTTTTTCAGGGCCAGGGTTTCGGGCGACACGCCCAGCACCTTGCCCTGGGCATCGACGATGAGCACGGAATTGAAACTGTTCGTTTGCAGGCGCAGGCGCTGTGCCTCGTCCGTCAGCCATTGCTCGTCGCCCAGGCGCGATGGCAGGCTGCCGGCGCTGTAGGCCAGCTGCTGGCGCGCCGACTGCAGGAAATCCTCGGCCGTGCTCGCCAATTTGCTCGCGTACGCGTGGTTCGCTTCCAGGGTGGTATCGATCAGCAGCTGGCGCTGCACGCTGTAGCTGGCATAGAAGGTATTGGCCAGGGACACCAGGGCGCTGGCAAAGGCCACGAGCACGATCAAACGGCGCAAATTCATGCGCAGAACAGGTTTAGTCCACATGGGGTTGGCAAGATTTGGAAAGTATTGCGCTAAAGAAAGAGCGCATTATACCGAGAGGCCCGTGCCAATATTGAAATCTTGGCATCCATGGTCAAAGAAAGTGTACAAGCGGCAACGCAGAGCGCTGCCGCTTTGACTTACATCAAGCGTGGATGGCGTGCTTGCGAACCCAGTCCACGTAGCGCTGCATCCAGCCCTGGAAAAAGCCCAGGCTGGCCGGTCCGATGCCGCCATGTTCGTCGAACAGGCCGTCCTTGGCCTGGATAAACATTTCAGGCTGGCTCAGCAGCGGCACGTCCAGGTAGGACAGCACATTGCGTAAATGCTGCTGCGCCAGGGCCGTGCCCGTGGCGCCGACGGAAACGCCCAGCACGGCGCCCGGCTTGCCGCCCCACACGCTCTGGCCATACGGACGCGAACCGTGGTCGAGGGCGTTTTTCAGCACGCCGGGAATCGAGCGGTTGTATTCGGGGGTGAGGAAGAGCAAGGCTTGCGAAGCGGAAATGTCAGATTTGAGGCGCAGCACCTGCTCGGACTGCGCGCCATCGTCATCCTGGTTATACAGCGGCAAGTCGCCGATGTCGATGTGCTTGAAGGAAAACTCGGGCGGCGCCAGCTTGACGAGCGCATCGGCCAGCTTGCGGTTGAAGGAATCCTTGCGCAGGCTGCCGACGATGATAGCAACGTTATATTGACTCATATAAATCCCCGATCTTGGTTAATAGAAAGCCCTGGAGTGAAGCTCACGCCAGGGCTATCTTGCCACACAATCATCGGATTTGCGCTGTTTAGCGTGCGGCTTGGGCAAGACCCTGGTACTCGCGGTAGTAACGTCCGCCCAGATTGGTCAGTACCTCGTAGCCGATGGTATTGGCCATGGCCGCCACGGCATCGACCGGGTGTTCGGCGCAGATCAGGTCGACCAGGCTGCCCGGCGCGACGCGCTCTTCGGCGATGGCGCTCACGTCGAGCGTGATGGAATCCATCGAGATGGCGCCGATCTGCGGCACTTTCACGCCGTCGACGATGGCCAGGCCCTGGTTGCTCATGCTGCGCAGCCAGCCGTCGGCATAACCGACGGAAACAGTCGCCACCTGGCGCGGCTCGCTGGCCGTATAGCGGCGGCTGTAGCCCACGTGGTCGCCGGCGGCAATCGTGCGCGTCTGCAGCACCTTGCCTTGCAGGCGCACCACGGAGCGCAGGGGATTCGGTTCGCCACCCTGCGGACCGATGCCGTACAGGGCCGCGCCGGGGCGCACCAGGTCAAAGTGATAATCGGGCGACAAGAAGATGCCCGAGGAATTGGCCAGGCTGGCGCGGTATTGCGGCAAACGGGCGCGGATGGCGATGAAACGGGCCAACTGCTCGCCATTCATGGGGTTGCCGCGCTCGTCGGCGCACGCCAGGTGGCTCATGATGTAGCGCACCTGGATGCCGTCGAGAAAGTGCGGGTCCAGCAGCCAGGCGTCGACTTCCCGCGGCGACAGGCCCATGCGCGACATGCCCGTATCGACTTGCACATTCGCTTCCAAGGTTTTGCCCAGCGCCTTCGCATGCGCGCGCCAGCCGGCCACCTGCGGCTCGCTGTTGAGCACGGGAATCAGGCCATGGGCCGTGAATTCGCCTTCCGTGCCGACGGGCGGACCGTGCAGCACGAAGATGGCCGCGTCCGGCGCCACGTGCGGGCGCAGGCTGATGCCCTCTTCCAGGTGCGCCACAAAAAAGTGCCGGCAACCTTCTTCATACAGGGCCGCACCCACTTGCGCGGCGCCCAGGCCATACGCGTCGGACTTCACGACGGCCGAGCAGGCGGCCGGGTGCGCCTTGTCGCGCAGCAAGCGGTAGTTGGCGCGCACGGCATCCAGGTCCACCGTCAGGATGGCGCCGCTACGTTCCTTGGGAGGCATGCTGGCCGCCATCTCAGGCCGCCGCGTGCTGCAGTTTGCCCTGGCCCTGCGCGCCGCTGTAGCGGCTGACGGACAGGTCGTCGGCCAGGATGGCCGGCTTTTTCGACGACATCAGGTCGGCCAGCAATTGCGCCGAGCCGCAGGACATGGTCCAGCCCAGGGTGCCGTGACCCGTGTTGAGGAACAGGTTGCGCAGCGGCGTGCGGCCGACGATCGGCGTGCCGTCCGGCGTCATCGGGCGCAAGCCCGTCCAGAAAGTCGCTTCCGCCGTGTTGCCGCCGCCGGGGAACAGGTCGTTGACGACCATTTCCAGGGTTTCGCGGCGGCGCGGGTTCAGGTTCAGGTTGTAGCCGGCGATTTCCGCCATGCCGCCCACGCGGATGCGGTCGTCGAAACGCGTCACGGCAATTTTGTAAGTTTCATCGAGGATGGTCGATACGGGCGCTTTGGCCGCGTTGACGATAGGCACGGTGATCGAATAGCCCTTCAATGGATACACGGGAATATCGAGCAGCGGCTTCATGAAGCCCGTCGAATAGGAACCAAGCGCCACGACATAGGAATCGGCCTTGACGATTTCCGCGCCACATTGCACGCCAGCGATTTCGTCGCCCTGCGTCAGCAAGGCATCGATGGACACGCCATAGCGGAACTTCACGCCCAGCGCCTCGGCCATCTCGGACAGGCGCGTGGTAAACAGCTGGCAGTCGCCCGTTTCATCGTTGGGCAGGCGCAGGCCGCCGAACAGTTTATCCTTGACCGCTTCCAAGGCCGGCTCGGCGCGCGACAGCTCGTTACGCTGCAGCACTTCATACGGCACACCAGCGTCTTTCAATACTTCGATATCCTTGGCGGCATCGTTGTATTGTTTTTCAGTGCGGAACAATTGCATCGTGCCTTGCTGGCGGCCTTCATAGGTGATGCCCGCCTCGGCGCGCAGCACCTTGAAGCAGTCGCGGCTGTATTCGGCCAGGCGCACCATGCGTTCCTTGTTCACGGCATACGCTTCCGGTGTGCAATTACGCAACATCTGCCACATCCATTTGAGCTGGGCGGCGCTGCCGTCGAGCGAGATGGCCAGCGGCGCGTGGCGCTGCATCATCCACTTCACGGCTTTCAGGGGAATGCCGGGCGCAGCCCATGGCGAAGCGTAGCCGGGCGAGATTTGCCCCGCATTCGCGAAGCTGGTTTCCAGTGCCGGGCCCGGCTGGCGGTCGATGACGGTCACCTCATGTCCTGCCTTGGCCAGATAGTAAGCACTGGTGACGCCGATGACGCCGCTACCCAGAATCACGATACGCATAGTTTCCTCATTATATTTTTTAGGCTGACGCCAGATTAACCGCTATCATATTGGGAAAGAGCCAGTATTTGTTCACGTATAAATCGAGATATTCAGCAATAAATCATGAGAATCCTTAAAGAATCGGCACGTGGCCTCGACAAGCTGGATCGCCACATCCTGCGCATCCTGCAACAGGATGGCCGCATCTCGATGAAAGACCTCGGTGAACAGGTGGGACTGTCCATCACGCCCTGCATCGAGCGGGTCAAGCGCATGGAGCGCGACGGCGTCATCACGGGCTACCACGCCAAGGTGAACCCGGCCGCGCTGGGCGCCAAGCTGCTGGTCTTTGTGGAGATTACGCTCAATCAAAAATCCGCGTCCGCCTTCGAACAATTCCGCCGCGAAGTGCTGCAAATTCCCGAAGTGCAGGAATGCCACCTGGTGTCGGGCGACTTCGATTACCTGATCAAGGCGCGCATCCATGAAATGGCCGAGTACCGCAAATTGCTGGGCGACATGCTGTTGCAGCTGCCGGGCGCCGCGCAATCGAAAAGCTATGTGGTGATGGAAGAAATCAAGGAAACCCTGGCGCTGTCGACCGACGTATTGCAGAGCCGGTAAAAGTACCGCCAGCCGGCACCAAAGGCATCGTTTCTTGCGCCTTTGTATAATCTGGTAGCACATTCGGGGCCACGCAAGCACACTGCCCTCCTGACATCACGCCCGTCCCCTCTGAGATTGGAAGCAGTGATGCACATTGGGAGTCCGTATGAACACATTGATAAAACTGGCAGCTTCCTGCCTCGCGGGACTGGCCGTGGCCATGTGCACCGCCAGTGAATACAAAGTCAACCGCGCGCCGGACAATGGCGCCATCTATCAGAACATCAAGGTCGGCAAGACCACCCGCCTCGACCTCGACGCGGCCCTGGGCAACGCCACCGTCGTCAGCTTCGATCCCGGCTATGAAGTCTGGGTCTACAAGAACCAACTGCAAGCGCCCAAGGTGACGCGCCTGATTCCCCTGCTGGGCGAAAAAGGCACGCGCGAAGTGGCCGTCATGTTCGACCAGGCCGGTATCGTCAAGAAATTCCGCATCCACGAGCCGCGCAACTAGGCGGCCGGTGCGCCGCGGCGCATGCCGCCACGCCCGCCAGCAACAACATGGTGGCCGCCGCCTCGGCCAGCGTGGGCCAGCGCTGCTCCCATAAGTAACCGTACAGCAAGGCAAACAGGAATTCAAACACGATCATCTGCCCCATCAGGGTCAGCGGCAACACGCGGCTGGCATGGTTCCACAGACCATTGCCGACGACGGAACACAGCAGCGCGACACCCGTGACGACGCCTGTAAACTGCAGCCAGGCCGTGCCGCCATGCGTACCAGGTGTGACAAGCGCGACGGGAATGGCCAGCAGCAGCGCGGCAGCGCCCGTGACCACGCCCGTGAGCAAATTCCACTCCTGCGCCGAGACCGAGCGCAACCGCCCCAGCCAGCGGCTGTTGCCAACCGCATACACCGTCCACGACAGCAGCGCCGCCAGCGCACACAACAGCCCCAGCAGGGATGCATGGCGCGGGCTGGCCAGCGACTGCCAGCTGATGCAGGCCAGCCCGCCCGCGCTCAGCAGCAGTGAAGGGATCAGTTTGCGCAAAGGCACGGCATGCCGGTCGCGGCTGCCCACCAGAGTGACGACCAGCGGCAGCAAGCCGATCACCATCGACGTCATGGCCACGCCGCCCGTCTGCACGGCGCTGGCCAGGAGCACGTAATAGATGATATTGCCTGTCAGGCTGAGCCAGATCAGTCCGCGCCATTCGCGCCAGGTCAAGGTGCGCAGCAGGCGCCGCCACGATGGCGCGACCAGCACGGCCGCGATCAGGCCGTACGCCAGGTAGCGCCCCACGGACAGTTCCAGCGGCTGGAAGGCGGGGGTCAGCGCCGGCGCCAGGAATACCAGCCCCCACAGCGCGCCCGCGGCGATGCCGGCTAGCATGCCCAGCCGGCTCTTGTTTTCTTGATGCATGGTCAATCTCCTGAAAAGGAGATTGTGGCAAGTCTGCCGCGTCCTTTCTTGGCGCCAGCTACTGCCTTGTTGACCATTTCTCCCATTTATCGCGAGATGCGCGCCGGTAGGCGGCAGGCGTGACATCCATGCCGTCGCGCATGGCGCGCGTCAATGCGCTCTGTTCGGAAAAGCCGGCCGCCAATGCGATCTCGGCAAGGCTGGCATCGCTGGCGGCAAGCAAGTCGCAGGCGCGTCCTATGCGCTGCTGCAATAGCCAGGCATGCGGGCTGGCATCCACTTCCTCGCGGAACAGCGCGTGCAGGCGGCTGACGCTGAGATTGGCAAAGTGCGCCATCGACGCCGTTGACCACGGCAAGCCCGGCTCGGCTTGCACACGAGCAAGCAGCGCGCCCAGGCGCGAACGGGGCTGCGGCGTCCCCAGCAACAAGGTATCGAGCAATAGCGGCGTCCAGCCCGTGACGATGGCCGGCGTCAGCGCCCGCTGCCCCGCCATGACGCCAAGGTAATCCATCAGCTTGCGGGCGCCCGGCCCGATCGCCGTGTAGGATCCGTCCAGCAGGCGCTGCCAGCCGCTGCGCGCCACGGCGGCCGCATCCACGTCGACGATGATGGAGTGATTGGCCACCTGGCTATGCTGGGCATGCCAGGCGTGCGCCGGGATCACCACGCCCAGCTGCGTATCGACTTTCCCCTGCCTGCCGTCGATTTCCAGCAACAGCTGTCCGCTGATGGGCAGCACCAGCTGCACGAAATCGTGGCGGTCCGGCGCGCCGATGTGCGCATAGCTGCGAAAGCTGAGGTCGATTGCGGGATGTGGTGTGCTGGACATGGCGAGCCGCCCGGGCGAAGAAGCGTCCATTTTATCAGTTCAGTGATCCATTGCCGATGCGCCGATGCGCGCGCCTGGCGCCGCCCACTTGCCCTACACTGGCGTTTTATCATGCGGTGCATCCATGCAACTACCATCGAACGTCACTTCCATCTCGGTGCAGCCAGACTGGCAACACACAACACCATATCCACCGCTCGGATTTATCCCGTTTGCCGAAGGCGCGCTGGGCAATGGCGACACCTTCGGCCTGTACTGGCCCATCGGCCGCGAAGCGTCCGAACCGATCGTCGTCGAAACGTGGCACGACGAGTGGCGCATCCAGCCGCACTTTTCCAGCCTGGCGGCCTTCCTGCAAGCCCACGCGGCAGCGGAAGACGAGTATGTCGGCACGCCAACACTGGCCGACGACCCCGCCTCGCCGCGCGCCGCCTTCCTGGAAGCCAAGGAACAGATCGCGCAGCGCAAGCCGGAGGCGGCCATCGCCCTGCTGGAAGCGGCGCTGGCCATCGTGCCCGAATATACGGACGCGCTGGTGCTGCTGCATGGCCAGTATGTGCGCGCGGGAAGAACCGATGATGCCATCAAGGTGGCCATCCAGGCGATCATTTCGCCACCGTCCTTTGGCGGCCCGCCCCTGAAAGCCTTGCAATGGCTGCGCGCGCAGCCGATGCCGAACGGGGAAATTGACCCCATCTGGCGCGCCTGCGGGCAGTTATCGTTCAACTTTGGCGGCAGCAAGGAGAATGCAGATTACCCCGTGCTAATGACCGCCATCGCCAGCTACCTGGCGCAAGACAACCATGTTGGCGCCTCGACCCTGATGCAAACGTATGCCGAATTGATGAGCGCGGAAACCGTGTCCTTCCAGGAACGCTACGGCTTCGATGCCAGCGCTTTCATCGGGCGGCAAATCGCCGTCAGCGCGATGCTGCCCCAGGGCAGCCGCGACCCTGCCACGCTATGGCCAGGCGACCTGGCTTGATTGCTGCCGAAACAGCTTGCGATATGCCGATGGCGACGTCTGCAGGCTGGTACGGAAATGCTGGCGCAGCGACAATGCCGTGCCGAAGCCGGCCTCTTGCGCCACGATATCGATCGAGGCCGCGCTCTTTTCCAGCATGCCTTGTGCATGCGCCAGGCGCTGGTTCAGCAGCCACTGCTTGAACGAGGTGCCCATAGCCTGGCGGAAATGGCGCGTGAAATTGCGCCGGCTCATGGCGGCCCGTTCGGCCAGCGCGTCGATGCTGTGCGCCTGGCCCAGGCTGGCCGTCACGCTGGCCAGCACCTCGGCAAAACGCCCTTCGCTGCCGGACACGGGCAAGGGACGCGCGATGAATTGCGCCTGCCCGCCCTGGCGGTGCGGCGCCACCAGCAACCGGCGCGCCACCCGGTTCGCCACTTCGGCGCCCGCCAGCTGGCGCAGCAGATACAGGCAGCAATCGAGGCCGGCCGCCACGCCGGCCGACGTCAGCACGTCGCCATCGTCCACGTACAACACTTCCCGGTCCACCCTGACCTTGGGATAGCGGGCCGCCAGCCGGTCCGCCATGCCCCAGTGCGTGGCCGCGCTCTTGCCATCCAACAAGCCCGCCTGTGCCAGGGGAAACGCGCCCAAACATAGCCCCACCATGCGCGCGCCGCGCCGGCTGGCCGCCTGCAACGCCGCGACCAGCGGCGCCGCCGCATCACGGCAATCGTCGTGCCAGGCCGGCATGATAACGATATCGGCATCCTCCAGTCCTTCCAGGCCGAATTCGGGCGTGATGCCGAAGCCGGCCGCCGTGCGCAAGGGTAGCGGGTCGGCGGCGCACACGCGCACGTGAAAAGGCGGTAGATCAGCCTCGTCCGTCTGGGCGCCAAACACGAGGCAAGGCACGGAGAGATGAAACGGCGTCATGCCGTCGAAGGCGATCACGGCCACGCTCAAGGGGGAGGAAGCAACAGGAATAGTCGTCATGGCCCGATTTTATCGCATATAGGCCTTCGGGCCACTTTTTATTGACAGCATGCGGGCAGACAATGACGGTATCGGGGAAGCCCTTCCCCTTTCAACCATTCAGGAGTCACGCATGTCCAACACTACCGCCCCACGTCGCGCCCTGCTCGTCATCGATGTGCAAAATGAATATTTTACGGGCGACATGCCCATCGAATACCCGTCCGTCGACATTTCCCTGCCCAACATCGTCCAGGCCATGGCCGCCGCCCGCGCCGCCGGCGTGCCCGTGATCGTCGTCCAGCACGATGCGCCGGAAGCGTCCCCCATCTTCGCCAAGGGCAGCGACGGCTGGCAGCTGCATCCGCAAGTGGCCTCCTTTGCCGCCGACCACCGCATCAACAAGAGCATGGGCAGCGCCTTTGCGGGCACGGATCTGCGCGCCTGGCTCGATAGCCACAACATCGACACCTTGAGCGTGATCGGCTACATGACGCACAACTGCGACGCCGCCACCATCTACCACGCCGCGCACGATGGCTTGCAAGTGGAATTCCTGCAGGACGCCACCGGCACCCTGCCCTACGCCAACGCAGGCGGCACGGCCAGCGCCGAGGAAATCCACCGCGTCTTCAGCGCCGTCTTCCATTCAAACTTCGCCGCCGTCGCCAGCACGCAGGACTGGCTCAATGCCGTGCGCGAGGGCAAGCCGCTGGAAATAGATAATATTTATCTGTCGAACCAGCGCGCGCGCAAGGCGGCCGGTGCATAAGCACGGAGGCGTGCGGAAGTAAAAAGCGCCGGTGCCAGCCATCGGCGTCGCTGCACCCGCTGAACATGCCATCTACCGTGATCACGCCGCTGCGGCGGTTGATCACCACGGCGGGACGGTTCAGGCTATTGAGCTGGAACGGGCCACGGATGTCATCGCGGCCGATGAGGATATCCATCCGGAGGTCATTCCTGATCGCAGGCCAGGGTCTTTGGGTGCAATCGCTTCATCCATTTTGAATGCAGATACACCTAGTTAACCTCGCGGGCTCCTGGGCATATGGTAAAAATGCAATGATCACTTGGGAATATCAATTTATTGTCCAGATAAAAACTTTCTTGCGGTATTCTATTATTACCACAATGAACTAGGGATATGACATGGGCCGACGCTCTGGATTGGAAGGTTTCATCCGTGCCACGAGTAGAGCTATCGCAGCTGCCGAGAGAGAGCAAGCAAGACAAGCACGAGGCGCAGCCACGATACGGCGGGTTCATGAACGCCACGAACGCATGGCTGCTGCGCAATCGATGCGCGATACAAAGGCGGCAGAAAAGCAGGCAAAGATCGACTATCTGGATTTGAGGCAACAGGAGGTCGCAGACAAGAATGAAGAGATTGAGGATTGCCTCGCTGGTTTGCGCGGCGTGCTGGCCCATACCCTTGATGTCGACGATACGATCAGTTTCGACAGTCTTCGGCCAACAGAAAAATTCGCCCCGTTTGAAATATCCCCCCGTTTATTCAGCACCTCCGCTCCGGAGGAAGTTCTGCACCACCCGCCTCCTTCATGGTCAGCATTCATGCCCCATGTAGCGAAACGTCATGAACTAAAAATAAAAAATTCAACAGAAAACTATCACCGGCAGTTAATCGCTTTCAGTATCCAGGAAATCGCCAAACAATTTTTCAAAGATCAAGAACGTCGCGAATACGATGCGCGAAAAGCGGCCTTCCATGCTGGCCAAGCCGAAAGGAACAGTGCAATTGATCAGTTCAAGGCGGAATATTTCTCGCACGACTGCGATGCCGTGGTCACCTATTGCGACATGGTGCTATCCAGATCAGAATACCCACTGAACGACTTTCCCCAGGAATTTCGCGTCGCCTATGACGCTTTGAATGGCACACTGGCTGTCGAATATGAGTTGCCCTTGATTTCCATCGTGCCCACGACAAGCGAATTTCGCTACGTCAAAAGCAAGGACAGCATCGAATCAAAGATCCGCAAGCCATCGGAAATTCAGGATATTTACCGGCGACTGATCGCTGAAATCGCCCTGCGCACCATGCATGAACTGTTTGAGGCGGATCAGGCATCGGCAATCAAAGTACTCGCCTTTACGGGAATCATTGATACCCATGACCCCGCAACGGGCCATGACATCCGCGTTCCCGTCATTTCGGTACGTGCGGCGCGTGACACGTTTCTTGCCATAAATTTGCAGCGGGCGGATCCCGTTGCATGCTTGCGCACCTTGGGCGCCCATGTTTCACCCCGTCCCGAGGAACTGCTCGCGGTCAAACCTATCATCGAATTCAACATGGTCGACAAGCGCTTCATTTTGCAGGGCAATTCCTTGAACGAGTTGGAAAACCGCTCCAACTTGCTCGAATTAAGCCCATCGCAATTTGAAGACCTGGTCGCCAATTTGTTCAGCAAAATGGGACTCGAAACCAAGCTCACCCGCAGTTCGCGCGACGGAGGTGTAGACGCCGTGGCATTTGATATCCGTCCCGTGTTGGGTGGCAAAGTCGTCATTCAAGCCAAGCGATATAAGGATGCGGTTGGCGTGAGCGCCGTTCGTGATTTATACGGAACCATGTTAAATGAAGGCGCGAATAAAGGTATATTGGTCACGACCAGCCGTTATGGCCCCGATGCCTATGTCTTTTCATCTGATAAGCCGATTGAACTTATAGACGGCTCAGCTTTGCTGTATCTGTTGCGTGAGCACGCCGATTTGAATGCCAGGATTGTCCCGCTGAGATAAATTGCAACTTTACTTGGCCATTTACCGCGCCTGCAGAACTGATACATGCAGGAGTGGACGCGTATGATGCGTCCACTACAAGTTTCATCATCAACGATGCGAAAAATCATACTCCTGAGCTTGAGCGGTCTTGCTGTTTTCCTGCTGGCCACGGCGGCCCTGGTGCTCGATGGACTCAACGACAAGCCGGCCTCCGCCGACGTGATCGTCGTGCCCGGCAATACGATCCTGCCTGACGGCACGCCCAGCCCCCGCCTGCAGGCGCGGCTCGACGCGGCGCTCAAGCAGTTCCAGGAAAACAGGGCGCCGCGCATTCTCGTCAGCGGGGCGACGGGCAAGGAAGGTTTTGACGAGGCCGCTTCGATGGCCCGCTATCTGCAGTCGCGCGGCGTGCCTGCCAGCGCCATCATCGAAGATAATCAAGGCTGGACCACGGACGCCACGGCCCGCAACGCCGCGCTTCTCATGCGCCAGCACGGCTGGAAGACGGCCATGGTCGCCACGCAATATTTTCATGTACCGCGCTTCCGGCTGGCTTTGGCGCGGGCCGGCATCACCGTCAGCGGCCAGGTGCACGCGCCCTACTTCGAGCTACGCGACCTGTACTCGGTACCGCGCGAAACGGTAGGTTATGCCGTGTATTTCATGCGCCATTGATACCAGTTCACTCGCTCCAGTCGCGCGACCTCTCCACGGCCCGCTGCCATTTGTGCAGCCGGCTCAAGCGTTCATCGGCCGCCATGGCCGGCTCGAAACGGCGTCCCACCTGCCATTGGGCGGCGATTTCTTCCTGCGATTCCCAGAAACCCACGGCCAGGCCCGCCAGGTAGGCGGCGCCCAGGGCCGTCGTTTCCGTCACCACGGGGCGTACCACGGGCACATTTAATATGTCGGCCTGGAACTGCATCAGCATGTCGTTGCGGGCCGCGCCGCCGTCGACGCGCAATTCGGAAAGCGCAATGCCCGCGTCATCCTGCATGGCGGACAACACATCGACGTTCTGGTACGCCACGCCCTCCAGCGCCGCGCGTGCGATGTGGGCCTTGCCCGTGCCGCGCGTGATGCCGATCAGGGTGCCGCGCGCGTACGGATCCCAGTACGGCGCACCGAGGCCCGCGAACGCGGGCACGAAGACGAGGCCGCCCGAATCGGGCACGCTGGTGGCCAGCGCTTCCACTTCGGACGAGTCGCGGATGATGCCGATGCCGTCGCGCATCCATTGCACGGCCGCACCGGCGATGAAGGCGCTGCCTTCCAGCAAATAATCGGTCTTGTCGCTGCCCGCGCCCAGGCTCCAGCCCACCGTCGTCAACAGCCGGTTTTTCGATGGCAAGGGGCGCTTGCCCACGTTCATCAGCATGAAGCAGCCCGTGCCGTAGGTATTCTTCGCCATGCCCGGTTTTAAGCACGCCTGGCCGAACGTGGCGGCCTGCTGGTCGCCCGCGATGCCGGCAATCGGCACGGACACGCCCAGCAGGTCAACGTGCGTGTGCGCCGCCACGCCGCTCGAGGGCACGACGTCGGGCAGCAGGGAGGGGGGAATGCCCAGCAGCGCCAGCAAATCCGTGTCCCATTGCAGGGTGTGGATATTGAACAGCATGGTGCGGGCCGCGTTGCTCGTGTCCGTCAAGTGGGCGCCGCTCATCTTGTAGATCAGCCAGCTGTCGACGGTGCCGAAGGCCAGCTCGCCCCGCTCGGCGCGCGTGCGGGCGCCGGCCACGTTGTCGAGCAGCCATTTGAGTTTGGTGGCGGAAAAATAGGCGTCCAGCACGAGACCCGTCTTTTGCTGGATCATGTCCGCCTTGCCCTGCTCGACCAGTTGCTCGCAATAGGCCGCGTTTCTGCGGTCTTGCCAGACGATGGCGTTGGCGACGGGTTCGCCCGTGGCGCGGTCCCACAGCACCGTCGTTTCACGCTGGTTGGTCACGCCGATGGCGGCCACGTCGGAAGCCGCCACGCCGCTGTCGCGCAGCACCTGCTGCAGCACGCCTTCTTGCGAAGCCCAGATTTCGTTCGCGTCATGCTCGACCCAGCCAGGCTGCGGGAAAATCTGGCGGAACTCGCGCTGCGCGCTGGCGTGCGGCCGGCCCGCATGGTCGAACAGGATGGCGCGCGAACTGGTGGTGCCCTGATCTAAAGCAAGTATGTATTTGGTCATTGTCTGGTGGTGCGGAAAAGCGGGTAAAAACAGGCACGGAGCGGATTCACTCCGTGCCCTCAGGACAGCGCAGGCAGTTTACCTTACCTTGCCTTCTTTCCAGGCTTGCAGCAGCTTGTCGTAGGCAATCGTTTCACCCTTCGGTTTTTCATTCGCCAGCTTTTTCCATGGAGCGTGCTGGTCCGACAGATACTGGTTCGGATCAACTTTCGGATTGAGCTTGGGTGCGCAGGCCTTCATGCCGGCCCGCTGCAGGCGCGCCATGACCTGGTCCATTTCCTCGGCCAGGTTATCCATGGCGGCTTGCGGCGTTTTTTCCGCCGTGATGGCCGTGGCCACGTTCTTCCACCACAGCTGCGCCAGCTTCGGATAGTCGGGCACGTTGTTGCCCGTCGGCGTCCACGCCACTCTGGCCGGGCTACGGTAGAACTCGATCAAGCCGCCGTATTCGTTCGCGTGCTTCGTAAAATAATCGTGGCGGATGTCGGAATCGCGGATGAAGGTCAGGCCGACGATCGATTTCTTCAGCGACACGGTTTTCGACGTAACGAATTGCGCGTACAGCCAGGCGGCCGCCTTGCGGTCGTCCGGCGTGGACTTGAACAGGAACCAGGAACCGACGTCCTGGTAGCCGTTCTGCATGCCCTCTTTCCAGTACGGACCGTGCGGCGACGGCGCCATACGCCATTTTGGCGTGCCATCCTTGTTCACCACTGGCAAGCCTGGTTTCGTCATGCCGGCCGTAAATGCCGTGTACCAGAAGATTTGCTGGGCGATTTCGCCCTGCGCCGGCACGGGGCCCGATTCCGAGAAATTCATGCCGTTCGCCTGCGGCGGCGCGTATTTCTTCATCCAGTCGATATATTTCGTCAGCGCAAAGACGGCCGCCGGCGAATTGGTGGCGCCGCCACGCGACATCGAGGCGCCCACTGGCGTGCACTTGTCGGCCGCCACCTTGATGCCCCATTCGTCGACAGGCATGCCGTTCGGAATGCCCTTATCGGCCGCGCCAGCCATCGACAGCCAGGCATCGGTGAAGCGCCAGCCCAGCGATGGATCTTTCTTGCCGTAATCCATGTGGCCATAGACTTTCTTGCCGTCCAGTTCCTTCACGTCATTGGTAAAAAAGTCGGCGATGTCTTCATACGCGGACCAGTTTTGCGGCACGCCCAGCTCGTAGCCATATTTGGCCTTGAACTTGGCTTGCAAATCCTTGCGCGCGAACCAGTCGGCGCGGAACCAGTACAGGTTGGCGAACTGCTGGTCGGGCAGCTGATAGACCTTGCCATCCGGCGCCGTGGTAAAGCTGATGCCGATGAAATCCTTCAGGTCCAGGCCGGGATTCGTGAATTCCTTGCCCTTGGCCGCCATGTAGTCGGACAGCGGCTCGACGGCGCCGTAGCGGTAGTGGGTGCCGATCAGGTCGGAATCGGAAATCCAGCCGTCATAGATGCTCTTGCCGGACTGCATCGAGGTCTGCAGCTTTTCCACCACGTCGCCTTCCTGGATGATGTCGTGGCGCACCTTGATGCCCGTGATTTCCTCGAAGGCCTTGGCCAGCGTCTTCGATTCGTAGACGTGGGTGTCGATGGTTTCCGAAACAACAGAAATTTCCTTGATGCCCTTGGCTTTCAGCTTGGCCGCCGCATCGATGAACCATTTCATTTCAGCAAGCTGTTGCTGCTTGCTCAGGCTGGACGGCTGGAATTCCTTGTCGATCCAGGTTTGCGCCTGCTTGGCGTCGGCCAGGGCCGCATTCGACACGAGCATGGCCGCAGCCGCGAAGACCGTGAACTTCAATTTCATCGTGAATCTCCTTTTTAGTTGTCATCTGGCCTGCGATAGCGGGCCAGTGTTCTCATCTACGACTTATCCCCAACGCATTACCACCAACAACACTACAAAACTGATGCCGGCACCAATCGCCTGCTGCATTTCCGTGAACCCCGCCCACGCCAGGTTGACATACGCGGCCGTCAGCAAGCCGATGAACAGGCGGTCGCCGCGCGTGGTCGGCATGGGCAAAAAGCCCTTGCGTGCTATGCTGGGCGAACGGATTTGCCACACCGTCATGCCGGCCAGCATCAGGCCGATGCAAATGAAGAAGATGGCCACTTCCGGCGTCCACGCCATCCAGCCGAACAGGCTGGCTGTGCTATCGGTATTTTCCATGTCATACCCTCCCCATCGCAAAACCTTTGGCAATGTAATGCCGCACGAACCAGATCACCAGCGCGCCAGGCACGATGGTCAGCACCCCGGCCGCCGCCAGCACGCCCCAGTCCATGCCGGCCGCCGACACGGTGCGCGTCATGGTGGCGGCAATCGGCTTGGCATTGACGGACGTCAAGGTGCGCGCCAATAACAGTTCCACCCAGCTGAACATGAAGCAGAAAAACGCCGTCACGCCCACGCCTGACTTGATCATCGGCAAGAAGATGCGGATGAAAAAGCGGGGGAAACTGTAGCCGTCGATATACGCCGTTTCGTCGATTTCCTTGGGCACGCCGGACATGAAACCTTCCAGTATCCACACGGCCAGCGGCACGTTGAAGACCATGTGCGCCAGCGCCACGGCCAGGTGCGTATCCATCAGGCCGACGGTGGAATACAGCTGGAAGAACGGCACGAGGAAGACGGCGGGCGGCGTCATGCGGTTGGTCAGCAGCCAGAAGAACAAATGCTTGTCACCGACAAAGTTATAGCGTGAGAAAGCATAAGCTGCCGGCAAGGCCACCGTGACCGACATGACCATGTTCAAGGCCACGTAGATCATGGAATTGATGTAGCCGCTGTACCAGGACCGGTCGGTAAAAATCGTGTGGTAGTTGGCAAACGTCAGTTGCTGCGGCCACAGGCTCAAGACCCCGACGATTTCCTCGTTGGTCTTGAGCGACATGTTGAGCATCCAGTAGATGGGCAACAATGACGCCAGCAGGAAGACGACGAGGATGGCGCTGCTCATTTTCTTGTGCATCATTTCTGGTCTCCCGTGCCGACTCGCTGCATCCACGTGTACAGCACAAAGCAGAACAGCAGGATGATGAGGAAATAGATCAGGGAAAACGCGGACGCCGGCCCCAGGTCGAACTGGCCCACGGCCTTTTGCGTCAGGTATTGCGACAAAAAGGTGGTGGCATTGCCCGGTCCGCCGCCCGTCAGCACGAACGGTTCCGTGTAGATCATGAAACTGTCCATGAAGCGCAGCAACACGGCGATCATCAGCACATTGCGCAGTTTCGGCAGCTGGATGTAGCGGAACACGGCCAGGCGCGAGGCGCCGTCGATGCGCGCCGCCTGGTAATACGCGTCGGGAATGGCGCGCAAACCCGCATAGCACAGCAGCACGACGAGAGGCGTCCAGTGCCAGATATCCATCACCATCACCGTCAGCCACGCGTCGAGCGAATTGCCGTTGTAATTGTAGTCAAAGCCCAGCTGATTCAGGGTGTAGCCCATCAGGCCGATGTCGCCGCGGCCAAAGATTTGCCAGATGGTGCCCACGACGTTCCAGGGAATCAAGAGGGGCAGCGCGATCAGCACCAAGGCAAGGGACGCCTTCCAGCCATCGGCCGGCATGCACAGGGCAATCAAAATACCCAGCGGAATCTGGATCGCCAGCACGGAGCCGGAAAACAGCAGCTGGCGCAGCAAGGCGCTGTGCAAGTCACCGTCGAGCATGACCATGCGGAACCATTCCGTGCCCACGAAGACCTTTTGCGTGGGGCTCAGGATATCCTGCACGGAATAGTTCACCACCGTCATCAGGGGCAGGATGGCGGAAAAGGCCACGCACAGCAGCACGGGCAGGATCAATAGCCAGGCGCGGCGGTTGTTATCGGTTTTACCGTTATGTATCATCAGGCCACCCGCTTATCGTTGACATAAAATAAGGTGCGTTGCGGCGGAAAGCGCAGCCGCACAGCAGCTCCGGCGACGGCATCGATGGCGCGCAGCTTGGCCGCCACCGTCGCGCTACCCAGCTGGAATTCCGCCAGGTAATGCGTGCCCATGTTGCGCACGGCAGTGACCGTGGCGTCCAGGCAATGGTCGCCATGGTCGCCACCCTCGCCCGCTTTCACGCATTCGACGAACTCCGGCCGCACGCCCACCGTGATTTTCCCTTGCGCGCCAGACAGCGCCGCGCGCGCGGCAGCGGATACGGCCAGCAGTTGCCCCGCCACGCGCACGCCGCCGTCGTCCAAGATGCAATCGAGCAAGTTCATGCCTGGGTTACCGATAAAGTAGCCGACAAACGTGTGTTCCGGTTCCTCGAACAGCGCTTGCGCACTGCCTGTCTGCACCACTTCGCCCTGCGTCATGACGACCACCTGGTCGGCAAAGGTCAGCGCTTCCACCTGGTCGTGCGTGACATAGATCAGGGACAATTTCAGTTCGTGGTGGATTTCCTTCAACTTTCTGCGCAACAGCCATTTCAGATGCGGGTCGATCACCGTCAGCGGTTCGTCGAACAGCACGGCCGCCACGTCGGGGCGCACGAGACCGCGTCCCAGCGAAATCTTTTGCTTGGCGTCCACCGACAGGCCGCTGGCGCGCAATTTCAAGTCGCCCGTCAATTCCAGCATCTGCGCCACTTGCTGCACGCGCTTTTTCACCTCGGTCTCTTTCCAGCCGCGATTGCGCAGCGGAAACGCCAGGTTGTCGTGCACGGTCATGGTGTCGTAGATGACGGGAAACTGGAACACTTGCGCGATATTGCGTGCTTCCGTCGGCAGTTGCGTCACGTCCTTGCCATCGAACAGCACCTTGCCATGCGACGGCTTTACCAGGCCGGAGATAATGTTGAGCAAGGTCGTCTTGCCGCAGCCGGACGGCCCCAGCAAGGCGTAGGCGCCGCCGTCATGCCACGCCATGCTCATCGGCCGCAGCGCATAGTCGGCGGGTGCGGAAGGATTGGGTTTGTAGGCGTGGGCCAGGTCGACCAGTTCGATGCGCGCCATGTCATGCCCCTCCTTGCGCAGGAGCGAACAGCAGGCCGCCGTCTTGCGCGAAGATCAGCAAGGCATGCGGCTGGCAATACACGGTGCAGGCGCTGCCGATCTCCAGGTTATGTACGCCGCCGAGCTGCGCCACCAGGGCCAGGTCGCCCCGGCGCGCATGCACATAGGTTTCCGAGCCGCTGATTTCGGCCAGGTCCACCTGCGCCGCAATGGCCACGTCGCCCTCGGACTGCGGCGACAAATGCAGGCTGTGTGCGCGCACGCCGAGGATCACCTGCGTGCTGTCGCCCAGGCGGGCGCGCTGCTCACCGCTCAGGCGGATGGCCAGGCCGTCGGCCGCCTGCGCCACGCCGGCAGCATCGACGCGGGCGGGGATCAAATTGATGGGCGGGTCGCTGAAGGTGCGCGCCACGTCGATGGAATTGGGCGCGTTGAAGACGTCCAGAGTCGGCCCCTGCTGCAGCAAGCGTCCCTCGTGCAGCACGGCCACGTGGCCGCCCAGCTGCAGCGCTTCCAGCGGTTCCGTGGTGGCGTACACGACCGTCGTGCTGCCGCTGGAAAACAGTTCCGTCAGTTCGCGGCGCAATTCCTCGCGCAGTTTGTAGTCGAGATTGACCAAAGGCTCGTCGAGCAGCAGCAGGGACGCATCCTTGATCAGCGCGCGTCCCAGCGCCGTGCGCTGCTGCTGTCCGCCCGACAATTCTCCGGGCGTGCGCTGCAGGTAGGGCGTGATGTGCAGGCGCTCGGCCAGCGCCAGCACCTTGGTGCGTATCTGTTCCTCGGGTTCCTTGCGCAAGCGCAAGGGCGAAGCGATATTGTCGTAGACGGTGAAGGCCGGATAGTTGATGAATTGCTGGTACACCATGGCCAGGTTGCGTTTGCTGACGGGCACGCCCGTCACATCAACGCCATCGGCCGTCACGGTGCCCCCGCTGGGCTTATCCAGGCCCGCCATCACGCGCATCAGGGTCGTCTTGCCGGCACGCGTGGTGCCCAGCAGGACGTTGATGGCGCCCGGCACCAAGGCCAGCGACATCGGATATAAAAAGTCGTCAGCCCCCTGCTTCCTGCTGATCTTGTCCAGTACCAGTTGCACGCGCTTCTCCTCCAGTGATGGTTTCTTATTCTTCGCCGCACCCTCTGCGGGACGCGGTCGCCAACGTGTGCTACTTATGACAACGGATGCTGCAACAGCCAGGCATCGAGCCTGTCCGCCGTCTCGCGCGGCAGGTGCAGGCCCAGCTTGGAGCGCCGCCACAGGATGTCGGCCGCGCTGACGGCCCATTCATGGCGCCGCATATAGTCAACTTCCGCCGCGTACAGGCCGGCGGCGATTTCCTCGCCCATGGCCGCCACGTCCGCCCTGCCATCGAGCAGCACATGGATGCGCGTGCCGTAGGCGCGTGCATAGCGCGCCACCAGCGCCGCCGGCAGCCACGCATACTCGCGCTGCAAGCCTTGCACGAACTGGCCGAACTCGCGCACGGCCCTATTCTGCGGCGTGCTGCCGTACACGTCGCCGCCGGGCAGGCAGGCGCTGGCTGTCCAGGCCGGCAGCGTATTGCCCAGCAAGGGCGCCAGCATATCCATCGCTTCCTCGGCCAGCTTGCGAAACGTGGTGATCTTGCCGCCGAAAATACTCAGCAGCGGCGCACCTTCCTGGTCCAGTTCGAAACGGTAATCGCGCGTGACGGCCTTGGCGTCGGCCGCCGCGTCTTCCACCAGCGGACGCACGCCCGCATACGTCCACACCACGTCGGCCGGCACGATGGGCTTGCTGAAATAGTAACTGGAAAGCTCGCACAAGTAACGAATTTCCTCGTCATCGATTTCCACCTTGCCACGGTCGCCTTGGTAGTCGAGGTCGGTGGTGCCGATCAGGGTGAAATCGTGCTCATACGGAATGGCAAACACGATGCGCCCGTCCGGATGCTGGAAGATATACGCGTGATCATGCGCGAACAGGCGCTTGACGACGATATGGCTACCCTTAATCAGGCGCAAATGGCGTCCCTGTCCACCGGGCGCCGCCTGCTGCAGGAACTCGGCCGTCCACGGCCCGGCCGCATTGACGACGCTGCGCGCCCGCACGGTCGTCTGCTTCCCGTCGCTATCTTGCAAGGTGGCCAGCCAGGAAGCGCCCTCCCCCTCGCCTTCGCCTTCGCCTTCGCGCGCCAGCATCGTGCAGCGCGTGCGCGTCAGCACGTGTGCGCCCTTGTCCGCCGCGTCGATGGCGTTCAGGACCACCAGGCGCGCATCGTCGACCCAGCCGTCGGAATACACGAAGCCGCGCTTGAACTCGGTTTTTAACGGTTGTCCGGCCGCGTGGCGGGTCAAGTCGATGCCGCTGGAGGCCGGCAGGATTTCCCGCTTCGCCAGCATGTCGTAGAGGAACAAGCCGGCGCGTATCAGCCAGGCCGGGCGCTGGCCCTTGGCATGCGGCATGACGAAGCGCAAGGGCCACATGATGTGCGGCGCCGAGCGCAGCAGCACTTCGCGCTCGATCAGCGCCTTGCGCACGAGGCCGAATTCATAGTATTCGAGATAGCGCAGGCCGCCATGTATTAGCTTGGTCGATGCCGATGAAGTGTGCGCGGCCAGGTCGTCCTTTTCGCACAGCAGCACGGACAGGCCGCGGCCCGCCGCGTCGCGCGCGATGCCGGCGCCATTGATGCCGCCGCCCACCACCAGCACGTCGCATGCCATCGCTGTCTCCACACCCTGCTGTGCTGCGGCCATCGGGACTCCGTATCTGTCGGGGACACGCCGGCGAGGAAAGACTAGGCATCGCCGGCGACTGTCGTTAAGATCAATACTTAGCTAATACGAATGCAATATGAATAAGGTTACGCCAGAATACGAACTCATAGCAACATATTTTTAGTACTATTTGTTCGTTTCTGTTCGTTTTGATTTTTAAAGAGAGCACCATGATCCTCAATCCCCGCCAGCGCCGCCTGCTCGAAGTGGTGCGCCAGAAAGTCACCATGTCTGTCGAAGAGCTGGCCCAGCAGCTGGCCGTGACGCCGCAAACCGTGCGCCGCGACGTCAAGCAGATGGAAGAAGCGCGCCTGCTGGCTCGCTACCACGGCGGCGTCGGCTTGCCCTCGTCCGTGGAAAACATCGATTACAGCCAGCGCCAAGTGTTCAACAGCGACGCCAAGCGGCGCATTGCCGCCGCCGTCGCCGCGCAAGTGCCGCACGGCTGTTCGCTGCTGATCAATATCGGCACGACGACCGAGGAAGTGGCGCGCGCGCTGGGCCGGCACACGGGCTTGCACGTGGTGACGAACAACCTGAACGTGGCCGCCATCCTGGCCGACAACGCCGCCTGCGAAGTCATCGTGGCCGGCGGCGTGGTGCGCGGGCGCGACCGCGGCATCGTCGGCGAAGCGACGATCGACTTCATCCGCCAGTTCAAGGTCGACATCGGCATCATCGGCATTTCCAGCATCGACGAAGACGGCAGCCTGCGCGATTTCGACGCGCGCGAAGTCAAGGTGGCGCAAGCCATCATCGAGCAGTCGCGCGAAGTGTGGCTGGTGGCCGACCAGCACAAATTCGGCCGCAAGGCGCTGGTGCGGCTGGCCGACCTGGCGCAAGTCGACATCTTGTTTACGGAGGCGCCGCCGCCGCCCCGCTTTGCCGAAGTATTGCGCGAAGCGGGCGTGAAGGTGGTGCTGGCCTGAGCGGACCACGTTTCTGCATGAAAAACTCGCACTGTCGCGTGGGCAATACGCCGTGTGTGGGCAAGCACACGCAATGATATGAAATATTTATCAATTCGGCAAAAATGCTGTTACCATTGATGCAACAAGAGTTATTTTTTTAATCTTCCTCTCCGGCAATACGATTATTGGCTTGTTATTGCTTTTTATCTATCCAGAGCAAGAAAAAAGGAAAAACTCTTTGCCGGTAAGTGATTTCCTGTGAAAACAGTGTTAAAACTACCTCAAGCACGATGATAGTTCCCAAACAAACCACTCGACAGCAAGCGTGAAGGCCTTAACCATGCCGGCAACGCCGCCCAGTGAAGGAAAAGAAATGAGCCATAATTTTGAAACGGCCGCCATGCCGCAAGCCGCCCATCCCAACAGCGTCCCCGTCAGCGAGCTGGAAGCCCATCTCGGTTACTGGCTGCGTTTCGTTTCCAACCACGTTTCCCACAGCTTCCAGAAGAAAGCCGAAGCCAATGGCGTGACGGTCTCCGAATGGGTGGTGCTGCGCGAAATGTTCCGCCTGGGCTGTACCTCGCCCACGGTACTGGCGCAAGTGTCCGGCATGAGCAAGGGCGCCGTCTCGAAACTGATCGACCGTCTGGAAAGCAAGGGCATGGTCAGCAAATCGATCCTGCTGGCCGACCGCCGCCAGCATTCGATCGAGCTGACCACGGAAGGCGAGGCGCTGGTGCCCGTGCTGGCCGGGATGGCCGACCAGAACGACGAGGAATTCTTCGGCAAGCTGCCACGCCAGCTGCGCGACGACCTGCTCGAAGCGATGAAAGAAGTGGCGCGCACGCATCAGCTCAAGAGCGCGCCGCTGAACTAAGGCAATCCCGGCAAGGGTGACACGCTGGCGCGGGCGCTTCGGCTATGATGCTGGCCTGACTGTTTACCAGGAACACGCATGGCCCTGCACATCGAAACTCCCTTGCTCAACTCGCGCGCCCTGAGCCTGCACAGCGAACGCGCCATCTGGCTCAAGCTCGAAGCCTTGCAGCCGCCCGGCTCCTTCAAGATCCGCGGCATCGGCCTCGCCTGCGAAGAATACGCGCGGCGCGGCGCCAGCCGTTTCATCTCCTCTTCCGGCGGCAATGCCGGCATCGCCGTCGCCTATGCGGGACGCCAGCTGGGCATTCCCGTCATCGTCGTGGTACCTGAAACGACCAGCGAACGGGCCAGGGCCCTGATCGCGCAGGAAGGCGCCGAAGTCATCGTGCACGGCGCCGCCTGGCAGGAAGCGAACGCGCTGGCGCAGTCGATGCTCACGCCGCAAGACGCCTTTTTGCACCCATTCGACGATCCGCTGCTGTGGCAGGGCCACGCCGGCATGATCGATGAAGTGGCCAGCGCGGGCCTGAAGCCGGACGCCGTGGTGCTGTCGGTGGGCGGCGGCGGCCTGCTGGCCGGCGTGGCCGAAGGCTTGCAGCGCAACGGCTGGGATGACGTGGCCATCATGGCCGTGGAAACGCAAGGCGCGGCCTCGCTGGCGGCGGCCGTGGCCGCACGCGAACACGTAGCCCTGCCGGCCGTGACGAGCATCGCCACATCGCTGGCCGCGCGCCAGGTGTGCGCGCAGGCGTTTGCCATCAGCCAGACGCGCCTGCTGCACAGCGTGGTGGTGTCGGACCAGGCCGCCGTCGACGCCTGCCAACGCTTCATCACCGACCAGCGCCTGGTGGTGGAGCCGGCCTGCGGCGCGGCGCTGGCCGCCGTCTACGGCAAGGCGCCGGCACTGGCGCCCTACCGCAATGTGCTCGTCATCGTCTGCGGCGGCGTGACGGCCACCACGCAACAGCTCGACCACTGGAGCGCCACCCTGTAGCTAGGGTGCCGCCTCGAGCAGGGCCACGCCATCGCGGCCCTGCCCCTTGGCCGCATACAAGGCCTGGTCGGCCAGGTCCAGCAGCTGCGCCGGCGTCAGCATGCCTTCGCGGAAGATGGCGATGCCGATGCTGGTCGTCACCGGCAACGGGCCGCTGGCCAGCGCGAACGGCTGGCGGATGGCGTCGATGATCTTGGCGCCGACCTGGCGCACTTCGGCCGCGCCGTTCACGCCTTCGAGAATGATCACGAATTCATCGCCGGCCAGGCGCGCCACCAGATCGCTGGCGCGCACGCTGCGCACCAGGCGCGCGGCGAATTCCTTCAGCACCTCGTCGCCCGCCTTGTGCCCCAGGCTGTCGTTGATGGCCTTGAAGCGGTCGATATCGAGATAGGCCAGCGCCATCGGCGCGCGCGCGGCACGCGTGCGCTGCATGCTTTGCGCCAGTTGCTCGTCGAAGCGGCGCCGGTTGGCGATGCCCGTCAGGGTGTCGGTGGCGGCGGCGAACTGCAGCGCCGTGTGCACCGCCTTGGTCTTGGTGATTTCGTGGATCAGGCCATACACGCCTTCCACCGCGCCGCTCTCGCCCACATCGGGCACGTAACTGGTCTGGAAGGCGCGCCGGCCGGCATCGCCCTCGCCGCCGATGGAGAATTCATACTCGACTTCCTCGCCCGCGAAGGCGCGCAGCAGGTACTCCTCGCGCAGCTGGTAGGCTTCCTCGCCCAGCACTTCGCGGATCGACTGCATCATGCTTTCCTGCCGCGACCTGCCGAACCATTTTTCAAACGTCGCGTTGATAAACTGATAGCGGTGCTCGCGGTCGATGTAGACGATCACCACGGGCACATGGTCCGTCAGCAGTTTCAAACGCCGCTCGCTGTCGCGCGTCTGCGCCTCGGCGATTTCACGCTCGGCCACCAGCGAATGGAAATCGCGGCTCAAGTCGCCGATCTCGTCGCGCCGCCCGATTTGCAGCACGTCGATCCCCAGGCGATGGCGGCGAATCTCATGCACCTGGTGGCGCAAGCGCGCCAATGGCTGCAACAGGCGCAGCACCACGCGCCAGCCGGCCAGGCCCGCCAGCGCCGCCAGCAGCACGGCGGCCAGCAGGATCTTGCTGCGGATGGCATGCAGCGGCGCGAACGCGTCGCGCATCGGATACACGGACGCCAGTATCCAGCCCGTCGAGGCGATGCGGTGATAGGCAAACAGCGCGTCGACGCCTTGCGCGGTGGTACCCGTCAGCCAGCCCTCGTAGCCCTGCAAGGCGCGCCGCGTGGGCACGCTGATGGGGCCATTAGCTTCGATATGCTGCATGATGCGTGACTTGTCGGGATGCTCGACGATGACGCCTTCGCTGGTCATGATGTACAGATAGCCGCCCGGACCCGGCTTGAGGGCGCCGAGACGGCCCAGGAAATCAGGCTGGCGCAAGTTGACGCTGGCCGCCAGCACATAGCGCACGCCGCCCTGCGCGTCGAACACGGGCTGCGTCACCACCACGATGGGCATGCCGGAAATGCTGCCGTTGAGCGGCGCGGAAATCACCGAGCGCCGCGTCGCCAGCGTCTGTTCAAAGTAAGGACGGCCCTTCACGTTCAGCCCCGCCTGCGGCTTGAAGGGACTCACGCTGGCCAGGACGATGCCGTCGAGGCCGACCACGCCGGCCGAATAAAACTCCTTGCCCAGCACCGTTTGCGCGGCCAGGAAACGCTGCAGGCTGGCGCCGTCGTGCGCGCCGCCGGCCGCCAGGCTGTCTGCCATCGCGCGCAGCACATTGCGCTTGGCGTCGAGTTCTTCATCGATGAAGACGGCGGCGCTGGACAGCGAGACGTACTGCTGGCGCCCCGTCACGTCGCGCATGCCGCGCTCGGCCACGGCCAGGGTGGCCAGCGCCAGCGAGGCCACCGCGCCCAGCACGAGCAGGAAGACGACCACGCTCATGCGCGCCTTCAGACTGGCGGGCAGGCGCCGGCGCAGCCATGTGCGCCAGGTCGTCACGGCCGCTGCTGCAAATGCCGGCACAGGCGCTCGACCGATTCTTCCAGCGCCAGGGTGCCCGTATCCAGGGTCAGCGCGGCGGCCAGCGGCGCTTCATAGGGGGCCGACACGCCCGTGAATTCGGCGATCTGCCCCGCGCGCGCCTTCGCGTACAGGCCCTTGACGTCGCGCGCCTCGCACACGGCCAGCGGCGTGCTGACGTGGACTTCGATGAAATGCGCCGCGCCGATGATGGCGGCGGCCATGGCCCGGTCGGCGCGGCTGGGCGAGATGAAGGCGGCGATGACGGTCAGGCCCGCCCCGTTCATCAGGCGCGCCACTTCGGCCGTGCGGCGGATGTTTTCATGCCGGTCTTCGGGCGTAAAACCGAGGTCGCGGTTCAAGCCATGGCGCAGCTGGTCGCCGTCGAGCACCGTCACGGCGCGGCCCTGCGCCTTGAGCCGGCGCGCCAGCGCCTCGGCGATACTGGATTTTCCGGCGCCGCTCAAGCCCGTCAGCCAGACCGTGGGGTGTTGTCCTGCTGTCATCACACTGCCTCTCTTTTGTAGAGCTGGCAATATAACAAAGCCGCGCAGGAAAGGACAGATTATCAGGCTGCGCTGCGCGCCTCCAGCAGCAACTGTCGTATCTCGGGCACGCAGGAGCCGCAATTGCCGCCCGCCTTGACGCAGGCCGTCACCTGCGCCGTCGTCGTCAGTTTTTGCGCCTGAATGGCGGCGCAAATGGTGTTGCGCCCCACGCCAAAGCACGAACACACGGTGGGACCGGCGTCCATGCCCTTGCCGATGGGCTGGCCCAGCAGCACGCCGGCGCGGTCCGCCGTATCCATTTGCGCGTGCGCGAACAGGCCCGCCAGCCAGCTGCGCGACGGCAGGTCGGGACGCGGCGAGACATACACGCATTGCGCGATGCGCCCCTCGTCCAGGTGCACGGCGCGGTACACGCCGGCGCTGGCGTCCGCGTAATCGAGCCAGTCGGCATTGTCGTCCGTGACGCCGAGCAGCGCGCGCGCCCAGGCGCCCAGATCCTCGATACGCTGGCGGCCGGCCAGTTCGTAGCGCAAGAACTGCTCGCCCTGGATGCGCGTCCAGTGCGCCACGCCGTCCAGATTCAAGGGCGTGCGGCTGAGCACAAACGCATGCCAGTGCACGCGGAACTGCTCGATGCGCACGGGCGTATGCTTGAATTCCGGTTCGCCCGAGACGGGGTCGACGACGGGGTTGACGACGGCGCCCACGCGCGCGTCCGACGCATTCGCGTCGCTCCAGTGGATCGGCACGAAGACCTGGCCGCGCGCGATACCGCCGCCATGCACGACCCGCGCCACCATCGCGCCCCAGGCGCTGGTGATGCGCGCCAGCTCACCTTCGCGCACGCTGTACAGCAGCGCATCCTGCGGGTGGAAATCGATGAATGCTTCGGCGACGTGGCCCGACAGTTTCGCCGCCTTGCCCGTGCGCGTCATCGTGTGCCACTGGTCGCGCACCCGGCCTGTATTGAGGATGAGTGGATAGTCTGCGTCGGGCATGTTCCTCGGCGCGCGCGGCGCCGTCGGCACGAAGCGCGCGCGGCCGTCCGCATGCGCGAAGCGGCCGTCGCCGAACAGGCGCGCCTGGTCCTGCGGCCACTGCTGCGGCGCCAGGGCATCGTAGCGCGCCGCATCCAGGCCGGCCAGGTGGCCCAGATTGAACAGGCGCTTTGTGTCCCCGCCGTTGCGGAAGGCGGACAGGCGCGCATGTTCGTCGAAGATGGCTTGCGGCGACGTGAAATCGAAGCCGGCATACCCCATGCGGCGCGCCACGTCGCACAGCACGTCCCAGTCGGCGCGCGCTTCGCCGGGCGCCGGCAGAAACGCCCGCTGACGCGAGATGCGGCGCTCGGAATTGGTCACCGTGCCATCCTTCTCGCCCCAGCCCAGCGCGGGCAGCAGCACATCGGCATGCGCATTCGTGTCCGACCCGGCGCTGATGTCCGACACCACCACCAGTTCGCACTTGGCCAGCGCGCGGCGCACCTGGTCGGCGTCCGGCATGCTGACCAGCGGATTGGTGGCGATGATCCACACAGCTTTCACTTTACCCGCCTCGATGGCGTGGAACAGGTCGACCGCCTTCAGGCCAGGCTGGCTGGCGATGCGCGGCGAGTCCCAGAAGGTTTGCACGGCCTCGCGGTGCAGCGGTTTTTCGAGATCCAGGTGCGCCGCCAGCATATTGGCCAGGCCGCCCACTTCGCGCCCGCCCATGGCGTTCGGCTGGCCCGTGAGGGAAAACGGTCCCATGCCGGGCTGGCCGATGCGCCCCGTCGCCAGATGACAATTGATGATGCTGTTGACCTTGTCCGTGCCGGAAGACGACTGGTTCACGCCCTGCGAAAAGGCCGTGACGACCTTGCGCGTGGCGGCAAATGCCTGGTAAAACGCCAGCAAGGCAAGCGGGTCGACCTTGCAGATGGCCGCCACCTGCAAGGGATCGCCGCAGTCCACGTGGGCGGCCGCCAGCGCTTCGTCGAGACCCGAACTGTGCCGCGTGACGAAATCGTCGGCGATCACGCCCTCCTTCGCCAGATAGCACAGCAAACCGTTGAACAGCCATACGTCCGTGCCCGGTTTCACGGGCAAATGCAAATCGGCCAGCTCGCAGGTGGCCGTGCGGCGCGGGTCGATCACCACCAGTTTCATGTGCGGCCGGCTTTCCTTGATACGCGTGATGCGCTGGAACAGGATCGGGTGGCACCAGGCCGTGTTCGAGCCCACCAGCACCACCATGTCCGCCAGTTCCAGGTCTTCATAGCAGCCCGGCACGATATCCTCGCCGAACGCGCGCTTGTGGCCCGCCACGGCCGACGACATGCACAGGCGCGAATTGGTGTCGATATTCGCGCTGCCCACATAGCCCTTCATGAATTTATTGGCGACGTAATAGTCTTCCGTCAGCAGCTGGCCCGAGACGTACAGGGCGACGGCGTCGGGGCCATGTTCATCGATGATGGCGCGCAGGCCGCCGGCCACCTGGTCCAGCGCGGCATCCCAGGAAGCGCGCCGCAGGACGCCATCGACGCGCACCTGCGGCTGCAGCAAACGGTTGTCGAGGTCCAGGGTGTCGCCCAGGGCCGAGCCTTTCACGCACAGGCGGCCCTCGTTGGCCGCATGGTTGGTGTCGCCGGCGATGCGGATGGCGCCGTCGAGCAGGCGTGTCGCTTCCACGCCGCAGCCGACGCCGCAATACGGGCAAGTGGTTTTTACGGGCGTGCAGCTTGTCATGGGGAGGTCCTGTCAGGCGGCCTGGGCGCACAGCGCCTGGCCAAACAATAAATGGGCGCGCAGCTTGCTGATGTCGCGGCGCTGCTGGATCAGGTCGAAATACCAGGGACCGTCCTGCACGTCGCCATACAGCACGGCGCCAGCCAGGCGGCTGCCCTGCACCACCAGGCGCTTGTAGACGCCGCGGCGCGGATCGCGCAGCACCAGGTCTTCGCTGCCCTCGCCGCCGATGATGTCGCCGGCCGAATACAGGTCGATGCCCGTCACTTTCAGTTTGGTGGCGCTGGCTTGCTGCACATAGCGCCGGTGGCCCGCGCCGGCCAGGTGCGCGCCGCACACACGCGCCTGTTCCCAGATCGGCGCGACCAGGCCGAAGGTGGCGCGCCGGTGCTGCACGCATTCGCCCACGGCGTACACGCGCGGGTCGTAGCTTTGCAGGCAGTCGTCGACGACGATGGCCCGTTCGCAGTGCAAGCCGGCCGCTTGCGCCAGGGCGATGTTGGGGCGCACGCCGGCCGTCATCACCACCAGGTCGGCGGGGATCGACGTGCCATCGGCAAAGCGCACGCCCTGCACGCGGTCGGTGCCGACAATTTCAGCCGTTTGCGCCTGCATCAAAAACCGCAGGCCGCGCGCTTCCAGCGCCGATTTCAGCAGCATCGACGCGGGCGCATCGAGCTGCTGGTTCATCAGGGCGCCGCTCATGTGCACGACGGTGACGTCCATGCCCTGGCGCTGCAAGCCGTTGGCCGCTTCCAGTCCCAGCAAGCCGCCGCCGATGACCACCGCGTGGCGGTGCGTGCGCGCCGCCTGCAGCATGGTGTCGACGTCGCTGATGTCGCGAAAACCGATCACGCCGGGCAGGTCGTGGCCTGGCACGGGCACGATGAAGGGCGTGGAACCGGTGGCCAGCAGCAGGCGGTCATAGGCAACCGTGATGCCGGACAGCGCTTGCACGGTGCGCGCCTTGCGGTCGATGCGCACCACGGGGTCGCCCGCATGCAGGGTGATGCCGTTGTGCGCATACCAGTCGCGCGTGTGCAGCATGATGTCGTCCACCGACTTTTCGCCGGCCAGCACGGGGGAGAGCAGGATGCGGTTGTAATTACCGTGCGGTTCGGCGCCGAATACGGTGATGTCGTACAGGTCCGGCGCGAGTTTCAACAGTTCCTCGACCGTGCGCATGCCGGCCATGCCGTTGCCAACCACGACTAAAGACGGCCGCGCGGCGGTGTTCATACGGCCACCCACACCATGTCGGCAAACACGCGCGCGGGCCAGGCGGCGACGGAATGCTCGGGCGCTTCGATGCACTCGCCGCTGGCCAGGTCGAAGTGCTGCTTGTAGATGGGCGAGGCCACGACGACGCGCTCGCCGATGCTGCCGACCAGGCCCCGCGAGAGCACGGAAGCGCCCGCGTTCGGGTCGACATTGTCGATGGCGTACACGCGCGGCGCGGCATCGCCGACGCGGAAGACGGCCACGTGGCGCCCATTCAGCAGCGCACACACGCCCGTGTCGGGCACGATGTCAGCCAAGGGACAGATGGCGACCCAGTTGTCGGCGCTGGCGCCGGAAAGTTCATTCATCGCGTTCATGCTTCACGCCTCCACGGCAAGGATGGGGATCACGGTGCTGCGGCGTTCAGTTTCAGTGGCGGGCCGGATCTGGCCCCGCTCTTCGACGAACACCACGTTCTCGTCCATTTTTTCGCTGTTGACGAAATGGCGGAAGCGCTGGCGCACGGCGGGGTTGGACACGGCTTCCTTCCACTCGCAGGCGTAGGTGTCGACCACGTGCTGCATGTCCGCTTCCAGTTCCGCCGCCATGCCCAGGCTGTCGTCGATGATGACGCGCTTGAGATAATCGAGACCGCCTTCCAGGTTGTCGCGCCATACGCTGGTGCGTTGCAGGCGGTCGGCCGTGCGCACGTAAAACATCAGGAAGCGGTCGACATAGCGCACCAGGGTGGCTTCATCGAGGTCAGAGGCGATCAGTTCCGCATGGCGCGGCTTCATGCCGCCATTGCCACACACGTACAAATTCCAGCCCTTTTCCGTGGCGATCAGGCCGATGTCCTTGCCCTGCGCCTCGGCGCATTCGCGCGTGCAGCCGGAGACGCCGAACTTGATCTTGTGCGGCGTGCGCAAGCCCTTGTAGCGGTTTTCCAGCTGGATGGCAAAACCCACGCTGTCGGCCACGCCATAGCGGCACCAGGTGGAGCCGACGCACGATTTCACCGTGCGCAGCGACTTGCCGTAGGCGTGGCCCGACTCGAAACCGGCCGCGATCAGTTCTTCCCAGATGGCCGGCAACTGGTCGACTCTTGCGCCGAACAGGTCGACCCGCTGGCCGCCCGTGATTTTCGTGTAGAGATCATATTTTTTCGCCACCATGCCCACGGCGATCAAGCCGTCGGCCGTCACTTCGCCGCCCGGCATGCGCGGCACCACCGAGTACGTGCCATCCTTCTGGATATTGCCGAGGAAGTAATCGTTACTGTCCTGCAGGCTGGCGTGCACGGGCGACAGCACGAAATCGTTCCAGCACGAAGCGAGGATATTCGCCGCCACGGGCTTGCACACGTCGCAACCGAGACCCTGGCCATGGGCGGACAGCAGCGCGCCGAAGCTGCGGATTTTGCCCACGCGTACCAGGTGGTGCAATTCCTGGCGCGAGTACGCAAAGTGCTCGCACACGTGGTTGTTGACGGCCAGGCCCTGCTTCTGCATTTCCGCCTTCATGATCTGCGTGACCAAAGGCACGCAGCCGCCGCAAGCGGTGCCGGCTTTCGTGCAGCTTTTCAGGGCGCCGATGGTGGTGGCGCCATCGGCGACGGCCGCGCACAGCGCGCCTTTCGACACGTCGTTGCACGAGCAGATTTGCGCCGACTCGGGCAAGGCGTCCACGCCCAGGCCCACCTTTTGCTGGCCGTCGGCCTGCGGCAGAATGAGAAATTCGGGGAATTCGGGCAGCTCGATTTTATTGAGCATCATCTGCAGCAAGGTGCCATATTCGCTGGCGTCGCCCACCATCACGCCGCCCAGCAGATATTTGCCGCAATCGGAGACGACGATTTTCTTGTAGATCTGCTTGCGTTCATCCATGAACTGGTAGGAGCGGCTGCCCGGCGCATTGCCGTGCGGGTCGCCCAGGCTGGCCACGTCCACGCCCATCAGTTTGAGCTTGGTGCTCATGTCGGCGCCCTTGAACGAGGCTTCGCCCTCTTCCTGGAGCACATGGCGCGCCGCGATGCGGGCCATTTCGTAGCCGGGCGCCACCAGGCCGAAGACCAGGCCGCCCCACAGCGCGCATTCACCGATCGCATAGATATCGGGATCGGACGTGACGCAGCTGTCGTCGATGGCGATGCCGCCGCGCGGTCCCACCTCCAGGCCGCAGGCGCGCGCCAGTTCGTCGCGCGGGCGGATGCCTGCCGAGAAGACGATCATGTCCGCTTCCAGGTGGCTGCCGTCGGCGAACTGCATGCGGTGCGTGGCAGCCTCGCCATCGACGATGGCCAGGGTGTTCTTTTGCGTGTGCACGGTCACGCCCAGTTCCTCGATCTTGCGGCGCAGGACGCGTGCGCCGCCCTCGTCGACCTGCACGGCCATCAGGCGCGGCGCGAATTCCACCACGTGGGTATCGAGCTTCAAATCGCGCAAGGCTTTCGCGCATTCAAGGCCCAGCAATCCCCCGCCGATCACCACGCCCGTTTTGGACTTTCCACCCCAGGCCAGCATGGCTTCCAGGTCTTCGATGGTGCGGTAGACGAAGCAGCCATCTCTATCCTTGCCCGGCAGCGGCGGCACGAACGGCGTCGAGCCGGTGGCGAACACCAGCTTGTCGTAGGCCAGCACTTCACCCGTGCTGGCCGTGACGGTTTTGGCCGCGCGGTCGATGGACACGGCGCGCGCATTGAGTTTCAGGACAACGTTGCCCTTGTCGAAAAAGCCGGGCGCCACCAGGGAAAGGTCCTCGGCCGATTTTCCGCTGAAAAATTCGGACAAATGCACCCTGTCGTAGGCGGGGCGCGGCTCTTCGCACAAGACCGTCACGGACAGGCGCGTATTGTTTTCCAGCGCCAGCCGTTCAAGGAATTTATGTCCGACCATGCCATGGCCAAGGACGACGATGTTCAAGGGGTGGTTCATGCTTGTCTCCTCAGGCCGCGGCCATGTTCGGTTCGGCCGCTGCACGGGTAAAGCGCACGGCGATGGCGCCCAGGGCCGAGATCACGACCAGGGCGCTCAGGATGATCAGGGTCTGGCGGATGTCGCCCGTGCCCTTCATCAGGAAACCGGCCGCCACGGCGCCCACGTTGCCGCCCGCGCCGATGATGCCGGCCACGCCGCCCAGGGCCTTGCTGTCGATGAAAGGCACCAGCGCGTAGGTCGCGCCGCACGCCATGTGAGTGAACAGGCCGAAGACCAGCATGGCGATGACGGCCCAGGTGACGCTATCGACCTTGGCAAACCACAGCAGGCCCACGCCTTCGCCGATCATCAGCATGAACAGCAGGGTGACGCGGCTGTTCAGGTTGCCGCGCAGGGCCAATTTATCCGACATCCAGCCGCCCAAGGCGCGGGCAAACAGGGCCAGCAAGCCGAAGCTGCCGGCGGCCAGGCCGGCCGATTTCAATGACAGGCCGAAATGGTCGACGTAGTACACGGCGGCGATATTGTGGATGAAGATTTCGATGCCGAAGCAGGCGCCGTAGGTGACGAACAGCAGCCAGACGCGGTAATTGGAACTGGCCGCCTTGAAGCTGTCCCAGCCGCCGGCCGGAGCATGTCCGGCCTTGCCACCTTCGATGGCCACGCCGGCGGCGCGCAAGTCCGAGTAATTCCCTTCAGGGCAATCCTGCGTATAGCGCCAGTAGAGAACGGCCATCACCAGCATCAGCACGCCCGGCACCAGCAGGGCCACGCGCCAGCCCAACGATTCGGACACGCCCAGCATCAGCACGGCACCCAGCAGCAGCGGCATCAGCGCCTGCGCCGCACCGCCGCCCGCATTGCCCCAGCCGGCGGCGGCCGCATTCGCCGTGCCGACAACACGCGGGGCGAACATCACGGAGGTGTGATATTGCGTGATGACAAAGCTGGCGCCGACGGCGCCGATGCCCAGGCGGAAGAACAGAAAGCTTTCATAGCTTTGCGAAGCGGCCACGCCCAGCACGGGAATGGCGCCCAGCAGCAGCAAGCCCGTGTAGGTCTTGCGCGGGCCGTAGCGGTCGCACAAGGGCCCGACGATCAGGCGCACGAGGATGGTGATGGCGACGGCCGCGATATTGATGTTCGCCACTTGCGCCAAGGAAAGGCCGAACTCTCCCTTGATGACCGGCATCAGGGGAGCGCAGGCGAACCAGGCGAAGAAACACACGAAGAATGCCATCCACGTCAGGTGGAATGCGCGCATGGGTGGCGTGGCGAGGGAGAAGAGCGCGATGCGCGTTGCTTTTTGGCTGGCCATATAGGTTCCCGAAGTATCCCGAAAATAACAAAAATGCAAACAAAAACGGCGCCCGCCCCCGCCGATGAAAAATCAGCCTGGGCGGACGCCGTTGTCCATGTGGTCCGTCGTTGGACCGTTGTGCGTTTATTCAGGGGATCGCCGTTGATCCGTAACTCTTGTGTAGCAAGCGCCGTGCCAGCTTGCCGCACGGGCAAACGCCCTTATCGATACGAGGTTTGCGCCAGATCATGGCCAATCACGGTGCAAGCACGCCACTTGCTGGTGCATGCGGGAACCAGTACGTGGCATTTCTTGTCTAAACCACATCTGAAGCAGTAGCGGGAGGCCACGATGGTCAAGACACTGCGACGACGACGCTTAAGGCCACCTTGGCCGCCATGGCTGGCTTGTGCGTGCGCCGGGCTGTTGCTCATCACGTGGAGCAACACTGCCGCCGCGCAAGAGCCGAAGGAACACAGCGAACTCGATGCCACCGTCGTCGCGCCCTTTCACGCCGCGCGCGGCGAGCGGGTCACGCAGGCGCGCACATTTGTCCTGCGCCTAGCCTATCCCGACGAGGGGCGCTCGCATGCCGTGCGCTGGAGCCTGACCCTGTCCGGCCCGGGGCCGCAAGGCGCGGTGCTGCGGCGCTGGTCGGGCACGGAACAGGTGGGGGCTGACGGCAAAAGCGTGAACTTGCCCTGGGATGGCCGCGCCGACGCCGATGCGCGCGAACGCAGGGTGCTGGCGCCCGACGGCCTATACCAATTGCGCTTGCTGGCCGTGGCCGATGCGGGCACGCCGCAGGAGGCGCAGGTGGAACAGCAATGGCCCATCCAGGTGCGGCGGGGCGCCAGCACGGCGCCCAAGGTGAGCGCCTTCCAGGCCGGCCTGCAACAACTGCCCAGCCTGGAAGGCCAGCCCGCCTACCGCATCGTCTACGCCAACCTGCACAGCCAGACGCGCCACAGCGACGGCGGCGCGGCGCTCGACGCCTGCCGTAGCGCGCAAGACCCGCAAACGGCGCCCTTCGGCCCCATCGATGCCTATAAATATGCGCAAGAACACGGACTCGACGCCCTGCTGACATCCGAGCACAATCACATGTACGACGGCTCGGACGGCACCAACGCCGCTGCCACTGCCGCCGAAGCGACAGCCCTGTACCAGACGGGCCTGGCCGAAGCGGCCGCGTATTCGGCCGCCCACCCCGGCTTTCTGGCCCTGTACGGCATGGAATGGGGCGTCATCAACAAGGGCGGCCACCTGAACATTTTCAATAGCGAGCAATTGCTGGGCTGGGAACGCAATGCCCTGGGCGAATTGCTGGCCGACGTGGAAACGCCGAAGGGCGATTACGCGGGCCTGTACCGCTTGATGCGCGAACGGGGCTGGATCGGCCAGTTCAACCACCCGGCGCCAGCGGGCCAGTTTCTCGTCAACGGCCAGCCGCTCGGCTACACGCCGGACGGCGACGCGGCCATGGTGCTGTGCGAAGTCATGAACACGTCCGCGTTTTCCACGAATGACGCGGAAACGGAAAACCGGCGCAGCAATTACGAGGCGGCCTGCAACCGGGCCCTGACGGCCGGCTACCACGTGGCTTTCAGCAGCAACCAGGACAACCACTGCGCCAACTGGGGGGCGTCGTATGGCAACCGCACGGCCGTGCTGGTGGCCAGCCCGGCCGCCGGCACGCCCGTTTCACGCGACAGCTTCCTCGACGCGCTGCGCGCGCGCCGCGTCTACGCCACCATGGACAAGCACGCGCAACTGCTGTTCACGGCGAATGGCAGGCTGATGGGTGAGCGCTTCGACAACCACGGCCCCCTGCGCCTGGCCACCCATTTCAGCAACAGCGCGGGACGGCAAGCGGCCGACGTCGCCATCTTCCACGGCGTACCGGGCGGCAACGGTTCCGTTACCCCCATCTCGGACCAGGCCGAGCTCACCGTCACGCCCGCGCCCGGCCCCCATTTCTATTACGCGCGCCTGACGCAAGACGATGGCAACATCGTCTGGTCGGCACCCGTGTGGGTCAATCAGTTGCCGTGATGGCGGCAGGGCGGGCGGCATGCTGGGCCATCAATTCGGCCACCCAGTCGATAAAGACGCGCAGTTTCTTGCTGACATGGCGGTTCGGCGGATAGGCAAGATAGAGCGGCATGGGATCGACCGTCCATGCCGGGAACAGCGGCAGCAGTTCGCCCCTGGCCACGTGCGCGCGCGCCATATAATCGGGCAGCCACAGCACGCCCAGCCCCGCCACCCCGGCCGCCAGGTAGGCGTTGCCGTCGTCGATCGACAGCACGTACTGGCCATGGATCTTGACGCTCTGGCCCTCGCGGTGCATCACGTAGGGAAAGCCGTTGCCGTTGCCGCTGCGTCCCCAGCGAAAGCGCACGATGCGGTGCGCGCTGTCCTGCAAGTCCAGCGGATGCAAAGGCGTGCCCACCCGTTGCAGGTAGGCCGGCGCCGCATACACGCCCAGCGGCAAGTCGGCGAGCTTGCGCGCCATCAGCGACTGGTCGGTGATGGCACCGCCGCGTATCACGCAATCGACATTGTCGGCGATCACGTCGACCATGCGGTCGCTGGCGCCCATGTCGAGCACGATATCGGAATACAGCGCATGAAACGTGGGCAGCGCCGGCACCAGCAGCAAGGCGGCGAGCGGACTGGGCACGTCCACCCGCAACTGGCCCCGCGGCAAAGCGGCGGCGTGCGGCAAGCTCGTTTCGATTTCTTCCAGGGTATCGAGCACCTGCACGATGCGCTCGTAGTAGGCGGCGCCATCGGCCGTCACATTGACCTTGCGCGTGGTGCGGTTCAGCAGTTTCAGGCGCAGCCGCGCCTCGAGCTGCTGCACCAGCTGCGTCACCGTGGTGCGGCTCATGTGCAAGGTCGCGGCCGCCCGCGTAAAACTGCCCGTCTCGACCACCCGCACGAACGCCTTCATCGCATCAAACCTGCCCATCCGCACCTCCGTCATTCGATTGTTTGGATTATACAAACAGTGCAGATGATTCTGGCCGCTTTATCAGCACGCCGGCAGCAGATAAAGTGTTCTCCAGGCAGCAACTTCGCTGCATCAACAAAGGAAAGCTGATGAAACGCGACGTCGTATTCCCTCCGGGCCGCCAAGCCCTGTATGAACAGAACCGGTATTCGCCCGCCGTGCGCGCCAACGGCCTGCTGTTTGTCTCCGGCCAGGTCGGCAGCCGCGAAGACGGCTCGCCCGAACCCGGACTCGAGGCCCAGGTCCGGCGCGCCTTCGACAACCTGAACGCCATCTTGCAAGCCGCCGGCTGCACTTTCGACGACGTGCAGGACGTGACCATTTTTATCGTCGACCCGCAAGCTAACTTCCAGCGCATCTGGGATGTCGTGCAGGCAGAGTATTGGGGCCAGGCGCCGCACCCGACGGTCACGGCTGTGGGCGTGACGTGGCTGTATGGTTTCCAGTTCGAGATCAAGGTGGTGGCAAAGCTGCCTGGCTAGCACTCTGCGTCCGGAGGCGCGCAGGAGAAATAGCGGCAGGTTTTCGCTCGCACGATTGCCCGCCGCAAGGTGCGCTGGCACTGATCTATGGCAACATTGCGCAACCGCCCCATGCCAGGAAATGGAATGAAACCAAAAGCGCTGATCATCGCCAATATTGAAGCGTACTTGCTGGAGCCGCTGAGCGCAGCTGGCTTCAAGTTCTCGCCTAGCCAGCTGACCTTCAAGCGAGCACAGGACGAATTCGTCCAGGCCATCCATTTCCAGGCCAACCGCCATAACGAAGAGGATGTCTGCGCAGCATTCTGGAGCCACTATCAGGTCTCGTCCAGAGCCTGTACAAGCTGGCACAAGGCGCGTTACGGCTATGAACCTGTCAACAATATCGTTGGCGAGGTGGCGGACTGGAATATCAAAAACTGGCAATTCCCTGTCATCGATGGCAAACAGGACAAAGAACACCAGCTCGTCGATCCGGCCCATCGGGCAACAGTCATGGCCTGCCTGCGGGACAATCTGCTGGAGTTGGCCCTTCCCTGGCTAGACCACCATTCCAACTGGGAAAATGCCGCCCTGGCCCTGGTCGAAGCGCATGACTCGCATGCCAGAGCCTGCGATTTTTATCTGATGGCCGGCAAGCAGGAACAAGCCTTGTGGGCCTTGAACGAAGGCATTGCCTACTGGGAAAGAAACCCCAAGGCATCTTATCCGCAAGAAAAAGAGGAGATCGCTTTGCGGATGGAGAAATACGCCTATGCTTGAAATCACGTGCCCCTACGACGGCGACTGCGGGCGCCGCTTCGCCCCCAGCGCAATGGATGCCGCGGATGGCGCGTTTTTAACAACGGCCATCGCCAAAAAAATGACCTTCATGTTCCTGCACTGCCCCGCATGTGCAAGGATGTTCCAGTTCAATCCAGTCGCCTGGACAGCGCAGGCTTGCGAGGCCGTCGCGCCGAAGGCCGCGCGGGTAGCGAAGAAAAGCGGCAAGCAGCTGGAAAAATTGCTGGCAAGGGAAAAAGTGGCCCTGCCCCTGGCCTATCTCGAGCACCTGCGCAGTGGAAAATCGCGTTCCGATGTGGCGATTTTCACGGATGAAGATCACTTCACGCTGTACAGACTGGACCAGCTGTGTCAGGACGTCGAGGTGGATGGAACCAAGTATCTGGCAGTCCGGCAGCTGGCAGGCTTTGCGCTGGCCCTGGCGCAAGCGGCGGGAACGGCTTCGAAGCAGGCGGCACCATTCAGTCCTGCCGAGCTGGCGGCTTGCCTGGCCATCGGCGAGGAAGCCACCCGCATCCTGTTCATCGACAGCCGCGACAACGATACATTGTGGATTTATCACCCTGACGGCGGCGATGTCGACAGGACGCGGCTCACAGTGAGTGCATTGCTCGGGCCTGGCGCCCCTTGAGGGCGCAACACGCCGCAGATTCTGCGGCCTGACTCTATTCCAGCAAACAATATTTGAAAAACATGTTATTTTTAAAATAGTCGTTCATAGACACTGGTTCCCCGCAGCAATCCATGGCACCATGGATGCGCCGTTTTGCCTGCAACGCGGCCTCCATCGGACCAACCAGGAACCCTCTATGTCGTCATATCGCACTCTCGCCGGCAGCATGCTGCTCGGCCTGGCCGCAGCGGGCATTGCCCATGCGCAAGCTCCTTCCCCCGCCGCCGCTGCTCCGGCCGATCCCCATTTGTGGCTGGAAGAAGTCCTCGGCGACAAGCCGCTGGCCTGGGTCAGGCAACACAACGCCGTCGCCACCAAAGAGCTGGAAGCCCAGCCCGGCTTCCCGGCCCTGCAGGCGCGCCTGAAGACCATCCTCAACTCGAAGGAACGCATTCCCTACGTCAGCAAGGAAGGCGAGTTTTACTACAACTTCTGGCGCGATGCCCAGCACGTGCGCGGCATCTGGCGCCGCACCACCCTGGCGCAGTATCAATTGGCCGAACCCGCCTGGGAAACCGTGATCGACCTCGACCAGCTGGCCGCCGGCGAGAGTGAAAACTGGGTCTGGGGCGGCGCCTCCTGCCTGTATCCGAAGGGCGAACGCTGCCTCATTTCCCTGTCGCGCGGCGGCGGCGACGCCAAGGTGGTGCGCGAATACGACGTGGCCAAGCGCGCCTTTGTCGACGGCGGCTTCACCCTGCCCGAAGCGAAAGGCAGCGCCAGCTGGATCGACCAGGATACCCTGTTCGTCTCCACCGATTTCGGCCCCGGCTCGATGACCAGCTCCGGCTACCCGCGCATCATCAAGCAGTGGCAGCGCGGCACGCCGCTGGCGCAGGCGCAAACGCTGTATGAAGCCAAGCCCGACGACCTGAGCGCCGGCGCCTACAAGGATTTCACGCCCGGCCACGAACACCAGTTCATCGAGCGGCAAATCGATTTCTATAGCGGCGAAATGTTCCTGCGCGACGGCGCCGAATTGAAAAAAGTGCCGAAACCGGACGACTCCACGGCCTTCACCGTGCGCGACCAGCTGGTCATCACCCTGCGCTCGGACTGGAAGGTCAATGGCAAGACCTATGTGCAAGGCTCCTTGCTGGCCACGGATTTCAAGGCATTCATGCAGGGCAAGCAGGCGCTGGAAGTGCTGTACGCGCCCACGGCCACGTCGTCGCTGGACAATGTCACGGCGACGAAATCGGCCATCCTCGTGACCACCCTGGACAAAGTGAAAAACCGCCTGACGGAACTGCGCCACGTGAACGGCAAGTGGCAGCGCCGCGCCGTCGATGCGCCGAAGCTGGGCACCCTGGCCGTCAGCGCGCTCGACCCGGTCGAATCGGACCAGTACTTCCTGACGGTGACCGACTTCCTCAACCCGACCACCCTCTACCTGGCCACGGCGCAAAGCGACAAGCGCACGAAAATCAAGTCGCTGCCCGCCTACTACGACGCGGCGCCATACAAGGTGGAGCAGTTCGAATCGACGTCGAAGGATGGCACCAAGGTGCCGTATTTCGCCATCATGGGCAAGAAAACGAAGTTCGACGGCAGCAACCCCACCGTGCTGTATGGCTATGGCGGCTTCGAAGTGTCGCTGAAACCGAGCTACAGCGGCACCACGGGCGTGGCGTGGCTGGAAAAAGGCGGCGTGTACGTGCTGGCGAATATCCGCGGCGGTGGCGAATTCGGTCCCCGCTGGCACCAGGCGGCGCTGAAGGAAAACCGCCAGCGCGCGTATGACGATTTCATCTCGGTGGCGCAAGACCTGATCAAGCGCAAGGTCACCAGCCCGCGCCACCTGGGCATCATGGGCGGCAGCAATGGCGGCCTGCTGACGGGCGCCGTGCTGGTGCAGCGTCCCGACCTGTTCAACGCCGTCGTCAGCCAGGTGCCGCTGCTTGACATGCGCCGCTATAACAAGATGCTGGCGGGCGCCTCGTGGATGGGAGAATACGGCGACCCGGACGTGGCGGAGCAATGGGCCTACATCAGCAAGTACTCGCCGTACCAGAACGTCTTCAAGGACAAGAAATATCCGCGCGTGCTGTTTACCACCTCGACGCGTGACGACCGGGTCCACCCCGGCCATGCACGCAAGATGGTGGCGAAGATGGAAGAGCAAGGCCACGACGTGCTGTACTGGGAAAACACGGAAGGCGGCCATGCGGGCGCGGCCAACAACGACCAGCAGGCGCTGATGTGGGCGCTGACCTACACCTTCCTGCTGGAGCAGCTGAAGTAAAGTGGTGGTGTCGGATTACGCGCTCACGCGCCTCGGCGGCCCCGCTAATCCGACCTACCCGGCATATCGGCCGTCAAAGCCGTAGGTCGGGTTAGCCCACCGGGCGTAACCCGACAAACATTGTTGACTTGGGCCGGTGCCAAAATATCCTTACTTCGCCTGCGCGCTGGGGCGTTCCGCGATGCGGTCGCGATAGGCCTGCAGGTTGGCCAAGCCTTCCGCGCCTGGCCGGTACTTCATCAGGCCGCGCGCGAATTCCAGCGCGCAGAAGGCCGTGATGTCGGCAATCGTAAACCGGTCGCCGGCGATGTACGGCTGCTGCGCCAGCACCTGGTCCAGCCATAGCGCCGTCTCGCGCAGCTTGCCCGCCTGCGCCGTGGCGAAATCGGGAAACTGCGGGTTTTCCAGCGCCACCAGGGCCGGATGGCCGTGGCGCACCCAGTTGGCGGCGGCGCTGAACAAATGCAGTTCCACGCGGCGGTCGGCCATCTCGATAAACGCGCGCTCCTCGAAGCCTTCGCCCATCAGGTTCGGTTGCGGCTGCAAGCCTTCCAGGTAAGTGCAGATGGCGCGCGTCTCGGTCAGCACGCGCCCGTCCGCCAACTCCAGCACCGGCACGCGGCCCAGCGGGTTTTTCGCCAGGAAGGCGGGATCGCGGTGCTGGCCCGCCATCAGGTCGAGCGCCACTTCCTCGATGCCGGTGATGCCCTTCTCGGCGATGAACATGGTGACGCGGCGCGGATTGGGCGTGCGGGGGCTGATGGTCAGTTTCATGTGCTTGGGTCTCGTCTCGTTATGGTGTTGGACTATCGGCTGCGGCACCAGCCTGTGGCAATGCAGCCAGGCGCCCATCATACCAGCGCACCGCCATGGTGCGGCATCTCTGGCGCGTTGACTTTGCCCCCGTTTCCACTTAGATTGCTGTACGGGAACGCTGGCTGTCAGTTCAGCGATGTCCCGCTACCGCCATCCACGCTCGCGGCCTACCCGGCTGGCGGGCGTTTTACCCATGAACGAAGGGCATACCATGCATCGCACACCGACTCCGCGTTTCCGCCGCAGCCAACTGGCCGCCGCCGTCCTGGCACTGACCGCCGTTACCGCCTTTACCACGGGCCACGCCGCCCCCGCCGCCAAATACGCCTCGGCCAGCCACGCCCTCGGCACCACCACGCAGCTGCCGCGCGGCGTCACGCCCTTGCACTATGCGCTGTCGATCACGCCGGATGCCGCCGCCTCGACCTTCAAGGGCGCAGCCGCCATCAAGGTCGCCGTCGACGCGCCGACCAGCAGCATCACCTTCAATGCCCTGAACCTGGCGTTTTCCGGCGCCGCCATCGAAGGCGCGGGCGGCAGCAAGCAGGTGATGCGCAAGATCGATATCGATGCGGACAAGCAGACGGCCACCGTGCATTTCGCCCAGCCGCTGGCCAAGGGCGAGTACCTGTTGCGCATCGACTACAGCGGCAAGATCGGCACGCAGGCCACGGGCCTGTTCTCGCTCGACTACGACACGCCGCAAGGACGCCAGCGCGCGCTGTACACGCAGTTCGAAAATTCGGACGCGCGCAGCATGCTGCCGTCGTGGGATGAACCGGACTACAAGGCCACCTTCGCGCTGGACGTGATCGTCCCGAGCAGCCAGATGGCCGTCGGCAACATGCCCGTCGCCAGCAGCGAAGACCTGGGCAATGGCACCAAGCACGTGCGCTTCGCCACCACGCCGCGCATGTCGACGTATCTGCTGTTCTTCGGCCTGGGCGACTTCGAGCGCGCCACGGCCATGAGCGACGGCACGGAAATAGGCGTCATCACGAAGAAGGGCGCGCTGGCGCAAAGCCGCTTCGCGCTCGACGAATCAGCCGCCCTGCTGCGCGAATACAACGATTATTTCGGCGTGCGCTACCCGCTGCCCAAGCTCGACAACATCGCCGCGCCGGGCCGCAGCCAGTTCTTCGGCGCCATGGAAAACTGGGGCGCCGTCTTCACCTTCGAATACGGCCTGCTGCTCGACCCGACCATCTCGACGCAGACCGACAAGGAAAACATCTACACCACCCTGTCGCATGAAATGGCGCACCAGTGGTTCGGCGACCTGGTCACCATGCGCTGGTGGGACGACCTGTGGCTCAACGAAGGCTTTGCGTCGTGGATGGAAAGCCGCACGACGGAGCGTCTGCACCCCGAGTGGAACACGGCCCTGTCCAACGTCGGCGGGCGCGAATCGGCCATGAGCCAGGATGCGCTGCGCACCACGCACCCGGTGGTGCAGCGCATCGCCACCGTGGAACAGGCCAGCCAGGCCTTCGACGGCATCACCTATCAAAAAGGCGAAGCGGTGATCCGCATGCTCGAAGCGTATGTCGGCGCCGACACGTGGCGCACGGCCGTGCGCAACTACATGCGCAAGCATGCGTACGGCAATACGGTGTCGGACGACCTGTGGCGCGAAGTCGATGCGGCCGCCGGCAAGCCCGTCAGCGCCATCGCCCATGATTTCACCCTGCAGCCGGGCGTGCCGATGATCACCGTGAGCGACGCCGTATGCAGCAAGGGCAGTACGCGCGTGACCTTGACACAGACGGAGTTTTCCAAGGATCAGCCGGACAAGAAGCCGCTGTCGTGGAAAGTGCCGGTGATCGCCTCGACGGTCGGCAACGGCAAGCTGGCCAAGGTGGTGCTCAAGGATGGCAAGGCGACCCTGAACGTGCCCGGTTGCGGCGCCCTGCTGGTGAACGCGGGCCAGAGCGGCTACTACCGCACCCTGTACGCGCCAGCCGGCACGCGCGCGCTGGCGGGCAGCTTCGCGCGCCTGGCGCCGATCGACCAGCTGGGCTTGCTGGCAGACAGCCAGTCGCTGGGCATGGCGGGCTTGCAGGACCCGGCCGGCTTCCTGGAACTGGTGAAAGCCACGCCACTGTCGGCCGATCCGCAAGTGCTGGGCCGGGTGGCCGCTTCGCTGAACAGCCTGTATGAGCAGTACGCCGGCGATGCCGCGCGCCAGCAGGCTTTCGGCCGCTTCGCCATGGCGCGCCTGGCGCCGATGATGGCGCAGACGGGCTGGGAAGCGCGCGCCGGCGAAGCGTCGAGCGTGGCAACCCTGCGCGGGCGTCTGATTGCCATCCTCGGCGACATGGGCGAACCGGGCGTGATCGCGGAAGCGCGCCGCCGCTACGCAGCCAGCGAACAGGCAGGTGAGCAAAATCCGTCCGCCATGCCCGCGCCGCTGCGCCGCACCATCCTGGGCGTCGTGGCCCAGCATGCGGACGCCGCCACCTGGGAGCAGCTGCACGCCAAGGCGCAGCAGGAAAAGACGCCGCTGGTCAAGAACCAGCTGTACGACCTGCTGGCGTCGACCGACGATGCGGCCCTGGCGCAGCGCGCACTGGCGCTGGCGTTGACGGATGAACCGGGCGTGACCAACAGCCCCGCCATGATCTCGCGCGTGTCGCGCACGCATCCGGAACTGGCCTTCGACTTCGCGCTGGCGCACCTGGAGCAAGTCAATGCGCGCATCGACGCCAGCTCGCGCAGCCGCTACTTCCCGCGCCTGGCGGCCGGTTCGGCGCAGCCGGACATGATCGCCAAGCTGGAAGCGTATGCACAGGCCAACCTGCCGGCCGGCGCGCGCGGCGACGCCGACAGTTCCGTGGCCGGCATCAAGTACCGCATCAAGGTGCGCGCCGAGCGCCTGCCTGCCGTCGATGCGTGGCTGGCGAAGCAAACGGGTTGACAGGGGAGCAAACCAACCTCCCGGCGCCTGGCGTCGGGAGGAAGAAATCGCAGGCAAAAAAAAACCGGCTTCGCAAAGTGCGGTAGCCGGTTGAAACGCTGTATCAGAGCGCAGGGATAAAACGGAAAACACATGAAAAAGTGGAAATCGTGCCGGTCATTGAGGTGTCCGGCAACCTTGCGCCCGGGATTTCCGTGCGCCATGTATCCACTATGCCAGTCCTTCCCTCGGGCAGGCTTAGGACTTCATTAAAGCCCCCGTATTTTCCCGCTTTTACCCCGCATGCCTTGCCATCGCAGCAATTTCACGCTGCGCCAGCCTGTCTGGTGCCGATGGTTGAGCTCACCGGCTAAGCTGTTGAGTCATGCCTGCATCCTATCGCTCCCGGAACGTAGTGACTTGCGCACCGCATGCTGTGTGCCAACGAAAGCATCATAACAGCGCCATATGACCGCCTTATGACGTAGCTCTAACATTGCGCGCGCGCCGCCGCGTGGATCGCGTACCATTCCCCCATCGCCCTTGTTCCTGCCGCCCCATGTTCAGACTGCACCTTCGCACCGTTTTTCTGCTTGCCTGCGCCATGCTGGCCGCTTGCACGCCCTTGCCGCCCGCCCCTGCCCCGGCTTCCACGCCGGCTACCCCTGCCGCCATGCCCGCGCCAGCGTGGCAGCGACAAGGCGTGCAGCTGCTGCACATCGCGCCCGAAGAATCGCTGCTGACCATCACCGTGCGCCGTGGCGGCGCGCTGGCGCGGCTCGGGCATGACCACGTGGTGGCCAGCCGCAGCCTGCAAGGCGTGGTGGCGCCCGCGCTGGGACGCGCGCAGTTCCGCTTCCGGCTCGACGCAATGAGCGTGGATGAAGCAAGCCTGCGCCAGGCGGCCGGCCTGACGACGGCGCCGTCGGCCGACGCCATCGCCGGCACGCGCCACAACATGCTGGTGCGCGTGCTCGAGGCGGAACGCTATCCGTGGGTGAGCATCGACGCCCGGCGCACGGGCGACAAGGAGGTGTTCGAGGCCGACATCACCCTGCATGGCGTGACACGCACGCTACGGCTGCCGGTGCGCATCGAGCAAACGGTCGATGGCCGCCGCCTGCAGGCCAGCGGCAGCCTGCTATTAAAACAGAGCGACTTCGGCATCGTGCCCTTCGCCGTCCTGGGCGGCGCCATGGCCGTGCAGGATCAGATGGAGCTGGCTTTTCGCATTACCGCCCGGCAAGAGGTCAGCGCGCCAGGATCAGGCGCAAGCCCAGGCCGATGAAAATCGTGCCGGCCACCCGGTCGAGCCACAGGCCGGCGCGCGGGCGGCGGTTGAGCCACAGGCCGACGGCGCCGGAAAAGTAGCCGAGCAGGCCGAACAGCACGCAAGCCTGCGCCGTGAAGACCAGGCCCAGCTGCGCCGTCTGCCAGCTGGCATTGCCCTGGCCCGCGACGATAAACTGCGGCAGGAACGACAGGAAAAACAGCACGACTTTCGGATTGATACTGTTGGCAAACAATCCCTTGCCGAACAGGCGCAGCAAGGATTCGTCGGGCAAGGCCGCCGCGCCATCGACTCTGGCGCCGCCGCGGCTACGCAAGGCGCCGATGCCCAGCCACACCAGATATAGCCCGCCGGCCACTTTCAGCGCCGTAAATGCCGTGGGCGAGGCGGCCAGCAGGGCCGACACGCCGATGGTCGCCAGCACCGTGTGCGTGAGGCAGCCAAGGGCGCAGCCCAGGCCGAACGCCATGCCCTGGCGGCGCCCGCGCGACATGCCCACGCCCAGCACCATCAGGTTGTCGGGACCGGGACTGGCGGTGATCAAAACGGCGGCGGCCAGGAAGGCCAGGAACTGGTCGGGACTGAGCATGAATATCTCGCGGGCAAAGGCGCCATGATACCGGAGCGGACGCCATGCCGGCAGGACATGAAATTGCCGTATGTCACCGAGAGTCGATTAAAATGGGTACTCCACAGCAAACGGCGTTGCCGCCGGTTTCCGCGCGACCATTACCCAACCCATCGATGCCAGCCCACCCGCCCCTTTTGCGCCACCGCGCTTCCAGCTTCCGCGCCAGCGCCTGGCTAGGCGGCTGGCCGCTGCTGATCGGCCTGCTGCTCGGCCTGCTGGGCCTGGCGGGCGCGGCGCAGGCGGATCCTTTGCCCCTGAGCAAGCAAGGCATCCAGCATCTGGGTAACGGTGGACAACTGTTTCTCGCCGGCGGTGACGCCGCGCCTGCCGATGCAGCCGCCCTGCCCGCCTGGCTGGCACGCCAGCGTCCAGCCGAACAGGTCGACCTGCTCGGCGGCGCCTACTGGCTGCATGCGCGGGTGCGCAACGACAGCAGCGAAGCGGCCTGGGTCATCGACCCGAACGACACCCTGATCGACCTGGTCGACCTGCACGTGTATGGCCCCGGACCGCACACGGCGCCGCGGACCTTGCTGACGGGCTACCAGCGCCCGCACGAGTACTTGTTGCACTACGGCAGGAACGTGCAGCTGGCGCCGGGCGCCACGTATGACATCCTGATCCGCTTTTCCAGCCCGTATTACGCGCGCGCCCCCCTGTTCGGCGTCAAGACGCAGCAGGACTACCGCAAGCTGGTGGGCAAGGAAAACTTCCTGATGGTGGCCTCCATCGGCGCCCTGCTGGCGCTGGGCCTGTTCAATTTTTTCATCTTTTCCATCACCCTGGAAAAAGCCTCGGCCTATTACGCGCTGTACGTGCTGACCTATGGCCTGGCCTGGGCCATGACTTTCCACGTCTTTGCCGACCTGTTCGACTGGCATTGGCTGCAGCTCCATTACGTGCCGTTTTTCCTGCTGCCCGTCTTCAGCACCCTGTTCTACATGCATTTTCTGCGCCTGCGCGACTACTCGCCCCTGCTGTACCGCATCAGCAAGGTCAACCTGGTGCTGCCTTTGCTGCTACTACCCAGCTGCTTCTTCGCCCTGTCGTATGCGCACACCCTGGCCACCATCGCCATCAGCATCTGGATGCTGATGGCGCTGATCTGCGGCATCGTCGTCTGGTGCCGCGGCTACCAGCCGGCGCGCTTCTTCGTGCTGGCCTTCGTCGCCCTGATGCTGCCCGGCTTTCTGATCCTGCCGGCCAACCTGGGCCTGATGCCGGCCATGGTGGCCAACGCCCAGCTGGTGACACTGCTGGGCGGCACGTTTGATGGCTTGCTGCTGGCCTTTGCCCTGGCCGACCAGATCCGATTGCTGCGCAACAACCTGGAACAGCGGGTGCAGGAACGCACCCTGGCGCTCACCCTCAGCAACGACGCCTTGCTGAAGGCCAAGGAGCACGCGGAAGTGGTCAGCCGCCACCGCATCGATTTTCTGTCCGCCATGAGCCACGACATCCGCACGCCGCTGGCCGGCGTGATCGGCATGCTGAAATTCGCCCTGCGCGACCAGTCCGTGCGTGGCCGCACGCAGGAATACCTGCGCATCGGCCTGCACAATGGCGTGTCGCTCCTGACCATCCTCAACGACATCCTCGATTTCTCGAAGATCGACGCGGGCAAGCTGACCCTGGAAACCGTGGACTTCGACTTGCTGGCGCTGATCGGCGACGCGGCCGGCATCGTGCAGGGCCAGGCCGACGCCAAGAGCCTGCTGCTGCGCCGCGAACTGGCGCTGGACCTGCCGCGCTACGTGCGCGCCGACCCGACGCGCCTGCGGCAAATCCTCATCAACCTGCTGGGGAATGCGCTGAAATTCACAGCCAATGGCGAAGTGCTGCTGGAAGTGCGGCGCGCCCGCACGCCGCCGCGCCACGACGGGCGCAGCGAGATCGAATTCATCATCAGCGATACGGGTACCGGCATCGACGCGGACACCTTGCCGCGCCTGTTCCAGAAATTCGAGCAGGCCGACCACTCCACCACGCGCCGCTACGGCGGCACGGGCCTGGGCCTGGCCATCTGCAAGGAACTGGTCGAACTGATGCAAGGCACGATCGGCGTGGAAAGCCGGGTCGGCATCGGCTCGCGCTTCCATTTCACCTTGCCGCTGACGCCGGGCAGCGCGCCGGCGGCCGACGCGCGCCGGCCGGCACGCCAGGCGCGCCACGCCTGCCGCCTGCGCATCCTGTGCGCCGAAGACGTGCGCACCAACCAGATCATCATCGGCACCCTGCTCGAAAGCATGGGGCATGCCGTGACCATCGTGGAAAACGGCGAGCAGGCGCTGCGCGCGCTGGGCACGGAACCCTACGATTGCGTGCTGATGGATGGCCGCATGCCGCTGATGGATGGCGAACAGGCCGCACGCCTGATCCGCGACGGCGGCAACGCGCAATTCCCCATTCCCGACGCGCACATCCCCATCCTCGCGCTGACGGCCAACGCCAGCGAACATGACCGGCAACGCTATCTGGCTTGCGGCATGGACGATTTCCTCAGCAAACCCGTCGACGAAGCGCTGCTGTTCGAAAAAATCGACGCCCTCATCGACCTGCTGCTGGCGCGCGGCCAAGCGCTGCCGCCGGCCGCGCCCGTCGAAGATGACGCCCTGGCGCGCCAGTTCGGTCTGGACGACGCCAACGACGAGCCGCCCGCACCGGCCGATCCCATGACGGCGCCCGTGCACATTCTGCCGCTGGCAGGCCTGTCGCCGCAGCACTTGCAGCGCATCGCGCAAGCGTTCCTGACGGAAGCGCCACGGCGCCTGGACCTGGCCTGCCACGCCGTACGCGATGGCAACGCCAGCGCCGCCGCTGCCGCCTTCCACGCCTTGAAGGGCAGCGCCGGCTACCTGAGCCGACCCACCCTGCACGGCCTGTGCCACCAGATGGAAACCCTGGCGTCGAACGGCCAGCTCGACAACGTGGAGCAGTTCCTGCCGCAGCTGCAGGCGGCGCTCGATTCGGCGCGGCGCGACCTGGAAGCTCAGCCCGCCGGCTGAGCCATCCAGCCCTGTGCTTGCAGCCACGCCAGCAGCAGTTGCGGCCACGCGGCCGGTTCGCTGCCCGGCTTGCCCAGGCCCCAGCCATGGCCGCCGTGCTGGAACTGGTGCAGCTCGACGGGCACGCCCGCGCGGCGCAGGGCGGCGGCCATCAATGCACTGTTCTCGGGCGGCGACACGCGGTCGTCGAGCGCCTGCGCGATGAAGGTGGGCGGCGTGCGCGCATCGACGTGCAATTCCACCGACAAGGCGTCGCGCGGCGCCTGCGCGGGATGGGCGCCCAGCAGCTGCTTTTTCGCATGTGTCGTGTCGAATGGACGCTGCATGGTCAGCACGGGGTACAGCAGCACGGCAAAGTCGGGCCGCGCCGATATGCCATCAATCGCATCGACGGGCGCATAGCGGGGCGCGTCCGGCAGGACGGCCGTCATGCCAGCCAGGTGCGCGCCGGCGGAAAAACCCAGCATGCCGATGCGCGCCGGGTCGATGCCCCATTCAGCCGCGCGCGCACGGATCACGCGCATGGCCCGCTGGCCATCCTGGAATGGCGCGGCCACCCCGCCGCCCTCCTGCGGCAGGCGGTACACGAGTTCAAACGCCGTGACGCCGTGCGCCTGCAGCCAGCCGGCGGCGGGGCCGCTCTCCTTGCCCGCCTCGATATGCGCATAGCCGCCGCCGCTGACCACGAGCATGGCGATACCGTTCGGCTGCGCCGGGCGGTGCGCGATCAGATACGGTTGTTCCACCTGCGTGATGGAGCCTTTGGCGCTGTCGTGCTGCGGACCCGGCGCCGCGCCACCGGGTGGCGCGCCGGGCCACAGGAATAGTGCACCGGCCGGCGCGGCGCCCGCGTGCAGGTGGAGCTGGACCAGGCACACCAGCATCAGGCGTTTCATGCCTTGAAATCCGTCTCGCCCTGGATCACGGCCGGATAGCCGGTCATGGCGCGCGACGTCTGCATGCCCGCCATCACGGCCGCCTCCACGCAACCCGCGTTGAGGCCCGTCCTGATCCAGTCGCCCGTCAGGAACAGGTTGGAAAAACCCGACTGGTCGGTGGCCAGCCGGTACTGGGTGCTGCCCACCACCGACATCACGTAACGCTCGGACGGGTCGACGTTGGCGCGCCAGTACTGGCTGTCGAAGCGCGCCGGCCCCGCCCCCTCTTTTGCGTCGACCAGCCATTGCCACGGAAACGCGCCCGGCGCGCCCGCCTCGGGCCACAGCGCGCCGATCTCGCGCTCCAACTGGTGCACGGCGCCCTGCTTCGCCCTGGCCGCGCAGCGGGCGGGGAAATCCGTGTCGGTGACGGGCGGGTAACTGTCGACGGGGAAGGCGCTGCAAAAATACGAGACGTTTTTTGGCTCCAGCCCCGCCGGCCAGTCCTCGTGCGCCAATAACTGGTCCATCGGCGCCCACGTGTCGTACGGCTCAGTAAAAGCCGACAGCACCGGCTGCTGGCCCTTGGGCTGCGTGGTCCAGCCCATCTGCGCCAGGTTCTTGTTGAGCCAGACCTGATAGGCCTGCGTGGCCACGGTTTTTACCTTGTCGGCCGCCAGTTGCAGGGCCGGGCTTTGCGCCAGCAGTTGCGGGCACAGGGCTTGCAGCGAACCGATGGAAATGCCGAACACCACCTTGTCGAAATCGACGCCCTTCTTCAACACCGTGGCGGGCAGCGCGCGGCCGAACGCCTGCTGGTACTGCTGCGGCCAGCCGCTCCAGTACGATTCCAGGTTGACGTCCTGCGCCTGCAGCAGCGCGGCCTGGGCCGGTTCGATCTGCGCGTAATCGGGCGCGCTGGGCCAGCAAGCCAGGCCCTTCACGTCCACCAGCGGCGCGTAGCCGGCGCCGGGGTCTTTCAATTGCACCTGCTGCGTGATGCGGATGCTGGCTATGTCGCCCGCGCCCGGCACCAGTTCTTCCACGCGCTGGAAGAATTTGAATTCCACGCCCCGCTTGGCGAGCACTTGGTACAGCGGCGTGAAAATCGTGTCGCCCATGCCGGCCTGCATCTTGAACATGATGCCGCCCTTGTAGGCCAGGCCGATGCGCGCCATCGAGCGCAAGAGCGTCCCCGCCTCGATGTTCGGTTTCGAAAAATCGCCGCCTTCATAGGCGAAGACGAGGTCGTAAAAGCCGCGCACGGGCGCCGAGTTGACGCTGAACTGCTCGTCGCCACCATGTTTTCTCAGCCAGGCACGGAAGTCGATGTCGTTGATGACGTCAAAGCCGTGCTTGAACACGCCATCCTCGAACATGCCTTTCATGACCGTGATGCCCAGGTCCAGGCAAATGAACAGGCGGCGCAATTCATCGTCGCCATCGATCAGGGCCCGGTAGCGCAGGCGCAGCCACGCGCGGATGCCGTTCAGGGTGCTGGCCAGCAGCTGGTGGCGCGCCTGGTCGTGGCGCGTGGAGTCGGGCGCCAGGTCCGCCACCAAGGCCACCAGGGCGCCCACGGACAAGCCCACGTCCAGCCCCAGTTCGTCGGCCTGCCCCACCACTTCATCGGCCAGGCGGCGCAGCCAGCCGGGCCACACGCCCTCTCCCTGCGAGGCGCTGGCGCTGGCACTGGCACGCTCTATGCGCGCGTCGGCGTCCGCCACCAGGCGTATCTGGCGCAGCCACTGCTCGATCCAGCCCACCATGGCGATGGCCATCTGCCACAGGGTGATGTCTTCGCCGCCCTCGCCCGGCTCGCCCGGCAAGGTGGGAAAGACGATGGACCAGTTGCGCCACTTGCCCTTGACGTCTTCCGACAGGGCCACGTAATCGTGCTGTTTGAAAGCGTCGCGCCAGGTGGCCAGCGGCGCGCCCGGCGGACGCTCCAGGCTCGCATACGCTTCCTTGATCATCTTGAAAGCGTTCGCGTAGAAGCCGAACCAGATGTGCAAGCCGTGCTCCTCGATGCGCTGGCCCACTTGCGCATTGCGCCCGCTGGCGCCCTTGCCGCCCAGGCGCCAGCCCAGCTGGTAGACGGTGATGGCATGCCTGTTTTGCCAGCCCGGCTGGTTCGTCAAGTAATACGCGGTGGTCATGGCCGCCACGCCGCCGCCGAGGATGGCGATCCTTTCCGGCGCGATGCGGGAATTGTCGACCAGTTCCTCGCCCGGCATGGCCGTGAAATCGAAGTTCACATTGAACGGCAAGATCGCCGCCTGCGGCCCCAGTTGCAAACCCAGGGTCTGGTCCAGCGGGAAGCTGTCGAACGCGTGCAAGGTACATTCGTATTCATAGCCGAGCAGGCGCGCGCTGTGCAGGCGGTTGATCTCGGCCGGCGCGGTCACCAGGGCCTGGTACACGGCTTTCACGCCCGCGCTGTCGGGGAATTGTTTGAGGAAAATCTGGTCGATGCGGGGCTTGCGCAGCAAGGACAGAATATCGGCCCAGCCAGCTTGGTCCATGTCGAAGAAATCGGGGATGGAGAGGAAAATCTGGAATGCCTGCTCGATGAGTTCCAGGAAACTGTTGATGGGTTTGTGCGGCCCCGTCTGCACGGTGGCGTTGACTTCCAGCAACGGGTGCAGCGCCAGTTTCGTTTCCGGCGAAAAATGCTGGAAGCCCTTGGCGGCCACGGAGCAGCGCAGCGGCTCGCTGCCGGCGGCGGGAATTTCGTAGTCGCACAGGTATTTCGGATAGCCGAACAGTTCGCGCCCGTTAATCAGGGCCATCGCGTCATCGACGAAAATATGGCACGGGTACCAATAGATATGCGCGAGCTTGCCCGCGTCATCCATCTGGCCGACCATGATCCAGGTGACGATGTCGACTTCCGTGATCCAGCCCTTGGCCTGGTCGACGGGGTTGGCGGAGTCCGCATGGTTGACGCGCGTAAAGGTCAGCATCACATACGGCGACAGGGCTTTCAGGGTCATCTTGCTGCCCGCCACCTGGTTCAGGGTGGTATTCACGGTCGCTTGCAGTTTCACCAGGTCGCCCCGGACGAAATAGCCGTACATTTCCGACTGTTTCAATTGCAGCGGCGAGTGCATCATCACCGAACCGCCCTGATAGATATACGAAGGTCTTGCCGAAGGTGTCGCCGTCATTGCCCTGTCCCCTTTAAGTTTCAGTCAAACAAGATTTCTACAGTGTATTTGAGAAAGATCAATGAATGATATGAAATAAATTAAAGGATTTGCCAAGATGCATAGGCTCATCCGGAAAGCTGCCTGCGCACGTCGGCCGGGGCAAGTCCATGCCATCGGGTGTACGATGCAGCATCTTGAGCGTTACGAGCACCATGCCATGGCAATGATTACCACCGACTACGTTTCCACTTATTTAGGCAACCGTTTTTACCCCTTGCGCCCGCATATCGACAAGGTCGCCATCGAGGACATCGCCCACGGCCTCGCTTACCAGTGCCGCTTCAATGGACAGACGCAAGTGTTTTATTCGGTCGCCCAGCACAGCCTGATCGTCGCCGAACTGGTGCCGCCCCATTTGCGCCTGGCCGCCCTGCTGCACGACGCGGCCGAAGCCTACCTGGGCGACATGGTGAAACCCTTGAAAGTGCTGCTGCCGGAGTTTGCCGTGCTGGAAGACAAGGTCAGCGCCATCATCGCCGCCACCTATGACCTGGACTTTTCCGATTACGCGCCCATCAAGCAGGCCGACCTGATCGCGCTGGCGACAGAAAAGCGCGACCTGATGCCGCACTCGGCCGAGCGCTGGGCTTACCTTGACGGCATCGCCCCCTTGCCCGGTATAATCGAAGCCATGGGTCCGGCCGAAGCCAAGCAGCGCTTCCTGCACGCCTTTGCCCGGTTGAGCGGACTTGGCCTCGCCGCATGAATGCTGGCACCTTGCCGCACGAACGGACGCTAAGCCCCGGTTTTTGCACGGCTTTTTTAGATATCCACAGCAACTGTGGATAAAGTTGTTGATAAGCCCCTCTTGACAAGCCGCAACACCAGTATTGATGCGGGTTTCAACAATTTGCTGATTTCACAGGCAATTTTTTACCCCAATGAAATCAATGACTTGCAATCATGAATTTGCGCTTGAGCAAACTTACTCTGCCACCATGAAAATATATTTTTCTGTGCATAAGCATTCCTGGCGACACGGCGTCTTGCTTGAACCGCATTGTTTTGACAAACCCCGCAGACTGGCATAGTGTGGAGTAGCGAGCACGATCAACGGTGGATAAACGCATGAACATGGATAGCGATAGCGCCGCCAAGGGGGCGGACGAACCGGACTGGCTGGTCGATGAGCCGCTGGAACGGACAGACGCGACGGCAGAGCCTGCCACCGCGGCGCCATGGCGCGTGCTGATCGTTGATGACGATGTCGACGTGCATGTGGTCACCAAGTTCGCCCTCAGCCAGGCCAGCTTCCAGGGGCGCCGGCTGAGCTTTTTGCACGCGTATTCGGGTGCCGAGGCCCTCAGCTTGCTGCGCGGCACGCCCGATATCGCCGTCGTGCTGCTCGATGTGATCATGGAAACCCAGGATGCCGGCCTGCAAGTGGCGCGCCAGGTCCGCGAAGAATTGCACAACAGCGCCGTGCGCATCATCCTGCGTACGGGCCAGCCTGGCCAGGCGCTCGAGCACCGCATCATCATCGACTACGACATCAACGATTTCTGGTGCAAAACCGACCTCACCACGCGCAAGTTGTTTACCACCGTGATCGCCTCGCTGCGCACCTACGCCACCTTGCGCGAAGCGGAGCAGCAAGTCGCCGAACTGGCCGCCGCCCTGGCCCAGTGCGGCAACACGCCAGCGGCGCCAGCCGGCGGCACGCCCTGAGCATTGGCCGCTACTTTCAGTCATAAAAAACAAGAACACTGGATAGGCATACAGGCTTGCGGCATGCCCCGTTTTGGCCCCTTTTTCCCGCCGATGGCGTGTGCTGAGCGGCGCTAATTTCCTAAGTGGCGGATTGTTAAGCGCTTTTTCAGATATCCACACGGACTGTGGATATCTTTGTGGATAAGGGCCTATTGACAGCCTTCAAAGCCACAGCCCATGCGGCTTTCAATAAACTGCCCAATCAAACAGCAAAAATAAAATCCATTAAAATCAAACACTTATAAACTCACACATAATCACGGGAAAATTATTTCGTCAATTTCGTTATCCCATCATTTGTGCATAACTGAGCCGTAATGATCAAACCGACAACACCAGGCTAACGCTACCGGCAACACAGTTGCCGTGCGGATATTCAATGCAGGCTCTGGCGGCGCTGCTCCGGGTGCAGCAGCACTCTCTCGATCAGTTCGGGGGCGACATTGTATGACTTCAGGTATTCCAGCGCGCACAAGGTGCTGAAGGCGGCCTGCACGGCAATGCCCAGATTGACGATATCGCACATCTTCTGGTCAACGCGCACATGGCGCACGACCGGTATGACAGGCATGTGCAAGGTTGCTTGGGAACTCGGCATGATGAATGACTCCTGCGGGAAGGTGGACGTGGCGGGAAACGGCAGCGGAGAACGGCGCCGGGATGGCTGCGTGGAAGAGTGACAGCGAAAGTATTGCCGAAAAACGCGCGATGTCAATGCCAGGCAGGTATTCCAATGCAGTTTTTTTCTGATACACAAGGCCGCACGCCTAAGGCAGATCAAACGCCGCACCTGTGGCCAGCCTAGTATGGATTTTCTGCCATCACGCGGCATTCGCGTTGCATCAACGAGGAGACACGACATGAATACAACACCCGAGCCGGCCAGCAATCCCGGCGACATCGCCCCTTCCGGCACCCCCGGCACCGGTGAAAACGTGTGCACGCATTGCCAGGGCCGGGGCGCCAGGGCCGATGGCCAGCCCTGTCCCATGTGCGGGGGCACGGGCGTGGTTATCGCCGGCATCGGTGGGGGCTGAGCCATGCCTGAACAAGGGCAAGGGAAATAAGTGCGGACATAAGCATGGACAAGGCAAAGCAGGCACGGCGATAATCAGCCATGCCCGCACCTCCCACCCTTCCGCCCGACCTGCCCCGTCCGCAACCCGCTTCGCTTGCCGACCTGTTCTTCTCGTTCACCTGGCTGGCCCTGCAAGGCTTTGGCGGCGTGCTGGCCGTGATCCAGCGCGAGATGGTCGAGCGCAAGCGCTGGCTGACGCAGGAGGAATTCCTGGAAGACTGGGCCGTGGCGCAAATCATGCCCGGGCCAAATGTCGTCAACCTGTCGCTGATGGTGGGCGGGCGCTATTTCGGCTTGAAGGGCGCGCTGACGGCGCTGGCCGGCATGCTGGCCGCGCCCCTCATCATCGTGCTGGTGCTGGGTGTGCTGTACACGCGCTTTGGCGACAATCCGCAGATGGCGGGCGCCTTGCGCGGCATGGCGGCCGTGTCGGCCGGCATGATCGCCGCCACGGGCGTGAAACTGGCGACCGCGCTGACCAAGCATCCGCTGCCCCTTTGGCTGACCTTGTCCATCACCGTGCTGGGCGTGCTGATGGTGGCGATCTTGCGCTGGCCCCTGCTGTACATCCTGCTGGGCCTGGGCGGCATCGGCTGCCTGCTCACCTATCGAAAGCTGTCCCCATGAATCCGCCCTTGCAACTGGTGTTGAGCACGGGCGACTGGCTGAACCTCTTCGGCCACTACCTGATGCTGTCGCTGATGTCGATCGGCGGCGCCATTTCCACCACTTCCGAAATGCACCGCTTCCTCGTCGAACAGCATGGCTGGCTGACGCAGGCGCAATTCAACGAGTCGATCGCCATCGCCCAGGCCGCGCCGGGCCCGAACGTGCTGTTCGTCGCCCTGATGGGCTGGAACGTGGGCATGAACGCGGGCAGCTACACAGCCGCCTACCTGGGCGTGTTCATCACCATGGTGGGCATCATGCTGCCCAGCACCACCCTCACCTACGTGGCGGCCCAATGGGGCTACCGCAACCGCGACCTGCTCCCCGTGCGCGCCTTCAAGCAAGGCATGGCGCCCATCGTCGTCGCGCTCCTGATTTCCACCGGCATGATTTTGGGCGGCGCCAACCATGACATCCGCACCGACTGGCCCCTGTGGAGCCTGTCCATCGTGGCTGGCCTGATCATCTGGCGCACGAAGATCCATTTGCTGTGGCTGCTGGCGGCCGGCGCCGTGCTGGGCTGGTTCCAGCTCGTCTGACCTTACACGGCCAGGTGCCGCTTCACGTCCTCGCCATCCATCTGTTCCGCCAGTCCGCTGGCGACGACACTGCCGCGCGACAGGACGATGAATTCGTCGGCCAGCTCGCGGGCAAAATCGAAATATTGTTCGCATAGCACGATGGCCATGTCGCCGCGCTGTTTCAACAAAGAAATGACCCTGCCGATATCCTTGATGACGGAGGGCTGAATACCCTCCGTCGGCTCGTCGAAGATGATTAATTGCGGCTCGGCCAGCAGGGCGCGGGCAATCGCCAGCTGCTGCTGTTGTCCGCCGGACAAATCGCCGCCGCGCCGCTGCAGCATCTCTTTGAGCACCGGAAACAGTTCATACACGTGGGGATCGATGCGCGACGCTTGCCTGCCCCGCTTCACCGCCATGCCCATCAGCAAGTTTTCCTCGACCGTCAAACGCGCAAAGATGTCGCGCCCCTGCGGCACGTAAGCGATGCCCAGCTTGGCTCGCGCATGCGGCGTCAGCTTCGTGATGTTGCGCCCCTGGAACACCACCGTGCCCTGCGCCACGGGCAGCACGCCCATCAGGCATTTCAACAAGGTCGTCTTGCCCACGCCATTGCGGCCCAGCAAAGCCAGACATTCGCCCTTGCGCGCCGACAGATTGATGCCGCGCAAGGTGTGCGAGGAACCATAGTATTGATTCAATTGCTCGACTTCCAGCATATGTATTCACCTTCCCAGATAGACTTCGATGACGCGCTCGTCGGCCTGCACTTCTTCCATGCGGCCCTGCGCCAGCACGGACCCTTCATGCAGCACGGTAACGATACCTTGCTGGGCAATTTCCGTGACAAAACCCATGTCGTGCTCGACCACCATGATGGAATGCTTGCCGCGCAATTCATTGAGCAATTCCGCCGTGCGCGCCGTTTCCGCATCCGACATGCCGGCCACCGGTTCGTCCAATAGAATCAGCTGCGGCTCCTGCATCAAGAGCATGCCGATTTCCAGCCACTGCTTTTGCCCGTGCGACAGCAAGCCGGCCGGCCGCGCTTCCTGGCCGTTGAGGCGGATCAAGCGCAATATCGCTTCGATCTTGCCTGCCTGCTCCGACATGAGGCGTGCAAACAGGGTGGGCGCCACGCGCTTGTCCATCTTCATCGCTAGTTCCAGGTTGTCGAACACCGTGTGCTGCTCGAACACGGTGGGGCGCTGGAACTTGCGGCCAATGCCCGCGTGGGCGATTTGCGCTTCCGTCATGGTGGCCAGGTTCATGGTCTGGCCGAACCAGGCCGTGCCGGACGTGGGCCGCGTCTTGCCGGTAATCACATCCATCATCGTCGTCTTGCCCGCGCCATTCGGACCAATGATACAGCGCAACTCGCCCACAGAAATATCGAGACTGAGCTTGTTGATGGCCTTGAAGCCGTCGAACGATACGCTGATGTCTTCGAGGTACAAAATCGCGCCATGCGTCGTATCGACGCCCTCGCTTTTCACGCGCGAATACGTGGCGCCAGCCTCGGTGCTGGCCATTCCGGGCAACATGCGGATGCTCATGCGGCCTCCTCTGCCACGACGGCCGCCTTTTTACGTTTGAGCTTGCTCAACACGCCCAACATGCCCTGCTGCATGAACAGGGTCACGACGATGAACAGCAGCCCCAGCGCGAACAGCCACAGTTCCGGCAAGGCGGCCGTGAACCAGCTTTTCAAGCCATTGACGGTGAAGGCGCCCAGGATGGGACCGATCAAGGTGCCCCGCCCACCGACAGCCACCCACACGACCATCTCGATGGAATTTGCCGGTGACATTTCGGACGGGTTGATGATGCCCACTTGCGGCACGTACAAGGCGCCAGCGATGCCGCACAGCACGGCCGACAAGGTCCAGACGAACAGCTTGAACCACAGCGGGTTGTAGCCGAGAAACATCAGCCTCGCTTCGCTGTCACGCACGCCCTGCAGGACCCGGCCCAGTTTCGAGCGGACGATGGCGCGCGCGCCGATCAAGGCGGCCAGCAGGAAGGCCAGGGTCAGCAGGAACAGCACGGCCCGGGTGGCGGGCGCCGTGATGCTATGGCCGAGGATGGTCTTGAAATCCGTGAAACCGTTGTTGCCGCCAAAGCCCGTGTCATTGCGGAAGAACAAGAGCATGAAGGCATACGTCATCGCTTGCGTGATGATGGAAAAATACACGCCCTTGATGCGCGAGCGAAACGCAAAATAACCGAAGACAAACGCCAGCACGCCGGGCACCAGCACGACGAGCGCCATGCAATACCAGAAATGTTCCGTGAACGCCCAGTACCACGGGTAGGTTTTCCAGTCGAGAAAGACCATGAAATCGGGCAAGCTGCTGTGGTACTGGCCCTGGTCGCCGATGGCGCGCATCAGATACATGCCGTGCGCATACGCGCCCAGCGCAAAGAACACGCCGTGCCCCAGGGACAGGATGCCCGTGTAGCCCCAGACGAGGTCCAGCGCCAGCGCGGCCAGCGCGTAGCACATGAACTTGCCCACCAGCGCCACCGTGTAGGCGGACACGTGCAGCGCATGGCCTTCGGCAAACGCCAGATTAAACATCGGCAATAGCGCCGCCAGCAGCGTGCAGGCGGCAATGGCCAGCCAGACGGGCCGCGTGAACAGGCCCTGCTTTATCGGATAGGAGGTAGTCATTCGACGCTGCGTCCCTTCATGGCAAACAGGCCCTGCGGCCGGCGCTGGATGAAAATGATGATGAACACGAGAATGGCGATCTTCGCCAGCACGGCGCCCGCCACCGGTTCGAGAAATTTGTTCACTTCGCCCAGGCCCAGCGCGGCGATCACGGTGCCGGCCAACTGGCCCACGCCACCGAGCACCACCACCATGAAGGAATCGACGATGTAGCTTTGGCCCAGGTCCGGCCCCACATTGCCCAGCTGCGACAGGGCCACGCCGCCGAGCCCGGCGATGCCGGAACCGAGGCCGAAGGTCAGCATGTCGACCTTGCCCGTGGCCACGCCCACGCAATCGGCCATGCGGCGGTTTTGTGTTACGGCCCGCACGAACAGGCCCAGCCGTGTCTTGTTCAAAATCAGCCACACGGCCACCACGACAACGACGGCAAAGCCGATGATGGCGAGGCGGTTATACGGCAGCACGAGACCGCCCAGCACGGTGACGCCGCCCGACATCCAGGCCGGATTGGCCACTTCCACGTTTTGCGCGCCGAAGATCGTGCGCACGGCCTGCATCAGGATCAGGCTGATGCCCCAGGTGGCCAGCAGGGTTTCCAGCGGCCGACCATATAGCCAGCGAATCACCGTGCGTTCCAGCGCCACGCCCACCAGGCCGGCAACAACAAAGGCGGCCGGCAAGGCGGCCAGCAGATACGCATCCTGCAGGCCAGGCAAGTAGCTGCGAAAAAACAGCTGGCACAGATACGTCGTGTAAGCGCCTATCATCAGCAATTCGCCATGTGCCATGTTGATGATGCCCATCAAGCCAAACGTAATGGCCAGGCCCAAGGCGGCCAGCAGCAGCACGCTGCCCAGCGAGATGCCGTAAAACACAGTGCCGGCCAATTCCATGCGCGATACTCGTCCCTTGATCTGGCGCATGGTTTCGATGGCGGCCAGTTGCACGGCTTCGTCCAGCTCGCCCCCTTTGTCCAGCATGGCTTGCAGCACGGGCAGCAAGCGCGCATCGCTGCTGCCGGCCAGTTCCTGCACGGCTTGCTTGCGCGTGGCCGCATCGGGCGCATGCAGGTTGGCGCTGGCGATCAGCACTTGCAATAGTTGTTTAATTTCAGCATCGTTTTCCCGCGCCAGCGCCGTGCGGATCAGGGGGATTTGCGCGGGATCGACCGCCTTTTGCAAAGCTTGCGCGGCGGCCAGGCGCGTGGCCCGCTCCGGCGCCAGCAGCTGCAAGCCCGACAAGGCGCCCGCCACGGCCGAGCGCAAGCGGTTGTTGACCATCACGCCATCGATGCCTTCCGGCATCGGCACGTTCTGGCCGCTTGCCGGGTCAACCGCCTGCTCGCCATCGACGATATACACCTTGCCGTCGGGCGCGGCATATAACTGATCGTCCTGCAAGGCTTGCAGCACCTTGGCAGCCTCGGGCGTGGCCAGGGCGGCGATCTGGGCGACGGCGGCGACCCTTGTGTCGGGGTCGTCGCCGGAGAGGGGCTTCAGCAGATCGGGGGGAATGGCGGCCTGCGCAGACAGAGGCAACAGGCAAAGTAATAACAAAATACGACGTAGCAGACGCATGCGGAAAGACCTCTCATCGTTATTTCAGCCCGAGCGAAAATCTGGGGTCAGACAGGGACACCAAGTCCCGTCGGGGGAATTCGTCCCAATGGGACGAATTCCGATCGCGAAGCGACTGACCCCGGCCTTTTGGCCGCTAACTCATAACTTCTGCTTGCCCTCATTCCCCTTGATGAACGGGCTCCACGGCTGGGCGCGTATCGGTTCCTTTGTTTTCCACACGACATTGAATTGCCCATCGGCCTTGATCTCGCCGATCATCACGGGCTTGTGCAGGTGGTGATTGGTCGCATCCATGGTCAGGGTGAAGCCCGACGGCGCCTTGACGCTCTGGCCGGCCATGGCGGCGATCACCTTGTCCGTGTCCGTCGATTTCGCCTTTTCCACAGCTTGCGCCCACATGTGGATGCCGACATAGGTCGCTTCCATCGGGTCGTTCGTCACGACCGAACCCGCGTTCGGCAGCTTTTGCGCCACGGCATACGCTTTCCACTGCTTGATGAAGGCCGTATTCACTGGGTTCTTGACGGATTCAAAGTAATTCCACGCCGCCAAATGCCCCAGCAAGGGCTTGGTATCGATGCCGCGCAGCTCTTCCTCGCCCACGGAAAACGCGACGACGGGCACGTCCGTGGCTTTCAAGCCGGCATTGCCCAGCTCCTTGTAAAACGGCACGTTCGAATCGCCATTGATGGTGGAAATGACGGCCGTCTTGCCGCCCGCGGAAAACTTCTTGATGTTGGCGACGATGGTTTGATAGTCGGCGTGGCCGAACGGCGTGTAGACCTCGCTGATATCGCTATCCTTGACTCCCTTGCTTTTCAGGAAGGCGCGCAGGATCTTGTTGGTGGTGCGCGGATACACGTAATCCGTGCCCAGCAGCACGAAGCGCTTGGCGCCGCCGCCATCCTTGCTCATCAGGTATTCGACGGCCGGGATCGCCTGCTGGTTCGGTGCCGCGCCCGTATAAAACACGTTCTTTTCCAGTTCCTCGCCCTCGTATTGCACCGGGTAAAACAGCAGACTGTTGAGTTCCTTGAACACGGGTAAAACCGACTTGCGCGACACGGATGTCCAGCAGCCAAACACGACAGCTACTTTATCCTGCGCCACCAGCTGGCGCGCTTTTTCCGCGAACAAAGGCCAGTTCGACGCCGGGTCGACGACGACGGCTTCCAGCTTCTTGCCCAGCACGCCACCCTTGGCATTGATCTCGGCAATCGTCATCAAGGCTACGTCTTTCAGCGACGTTTCGGAAATGGCCATGGTGCCCGACAGGGAGTGCAAAATGCCCACCTTGATCGTATCGGCGGCCAGGGCTGCCTGCATATAAGTGGACGTGGCCAGGGCCAGGGCGCCGGCGGCGGCCGCTTTCAGGATGATGCGTCGTGACATGGGGACTCCTGTGATGGGTTCGTGGGGTCAAAGCTGGGCATACGATGTTGTTAAAGCAGAATGCATGCCAGCACCAGCAGGTGTCCGTCGTGGTGCATGCGGCTTTTGCCGCACGAAAAAAAACCTGGCTGCACAAGGACTGTGCAGTCAGGTTTCAAATTGCCGTAAAACGGTGCGCCGGACGCAACAATCCCGGCATCAATCCTTGCGAGGAACTCCACGCAGGCGGCGCCAGCCCTTGCGTCCCAGCGGGAACAGCAGCACGAAAGCAATCAGCCACGGCAGGATATAGGCCATGGCCGTGATGGCGTTGGCCACGCCTTCCGACAGGTTTTCCGTGAAATTGCCCAGCGCGCGCTTGACGGGCCGCCAGAACGATTGCTTGCCTTCAGCACTGATGACGACGTTCAGCAAATCCGTGTCTATGCGCTGCATCAACAGCGCATTGGCCGCCGTCGCCTGCTCCAGCTCCACTTGCACGGTGGCCAGTTCCTTGCTCACCTTGATCAGGGCATCGACGTTCGTGCCTGAACGCTTTTCAAGGTCTTGCAATTGCGCCTGGTATTGCTTGAGCATTTCCAGGCGTTTCTTGCTATCGAGCACAGGACGGCCCAAGTCTTCCACCTTGGTGCCTTGGCTGGTGACGTCGCCTTCGGCCGCGACCAGCGCGACGAGCTTCTTGATGCCGGCCGGCTTGGCGCGCATGCTGATGCGCGCATGCACGTAGCGGCCGCTGTCGACGCTGGAATCGAGCAGCAGACAGCCGTTTTCCGTGTCGGCCTTGCAGGCGGCGACCACCTTTTCATACAGGGGCCGCACTTGCGCCTCATTCGTATCGACGCTGACATTATGTTCATAGGCAAGAAACTCGCTGCCCTTTTCCTTGCCATCAAGGCGCGCGGCGCTCGATTGCCCGCCGCTCTCGCCCTTGCTGCCGCAACCGGCCAGCAACATCAGGCCGATCAGGCCAATACAGATTTTTTTCATGATTTCTTTCTATGGATTATTTTTGCAGAGGCAACAATTCGATATCGGGCAAGTGCGCCGCCACGTCCTGCACCGTCGCATGGCCGGTCAGGGACGCCACCACCTGCGGCAGCGGTGCCGCCCAGATTTCCGGCAAGTCGCGCTCCTCGGGCGCCAGCACGGGAAAGGCCAGCTGCTCGCGTGGCGGCGTGAAAGCGGCCGCGACGCCAGGCTTGTTGCCGCGCGCATCGACGCGGTACCAGCCAAACTCCTGCAGGTACACGGCGTTCAAGCCATGCAGGCAAAACGGCGGCCCCACTTCGCCGATGGCCAGGCGCTGGTAGCACAGGCCGGCAGGAATGCCGTTGGCGCGCAGCAATGCGGCCAGCAAATGGCTCTTCGCATAACAGTAACCCGTGCCATGCTGCAAGACGTCGGAAGCGCGGCAAGTGACGGGATTGCGCTGGTAGTCCCAGCTGTGGGCCACCTCGTCGCGCACAAAGGCAAAGCAGCGGGCAGCGATGGCGGCGTCGCCCACCGCGCCTGCCGCCAATGCGGCTGCCCTGGCGCGCACGGCCGGATGGTCGCTGTCGATATACAGGCTGCTGGCTAGATATATGGAAAAGTCGGGGGAAAAGTCGGTAGACATGGCATCCAGGTCATGCAAAAAGATAATGCGCGATTCTAGACGAAACAGCATGAAATCGAGCGTTTCCTTGCGCAGGAACAAAGAAAATCCACGCGTCAGGCTCTCTGCGCGGGGGGCGGCGACTTTGGCGCCGGCCCGGTAGCTGGTATCATGCGGGCAAACGCAGCCGGCCACATAGACCCGGCACAAGCACTACCCTGCGAAGCGGCCCCGTCACCGGGCGCGCCGCCGACGCCTCCCTACAGATCAGAGAAACGAGTTCCCTATGAGCACATCATCGTCCCACCCATCGTTCTGGCGCCGTGTCCCGCTGGCTTTCGGCGCCTTCTTCAGCACCCTGTCGGACGCCGCCTATGCGGCCCGCGTGGAAAAGCTGTCCCTGCCCGAGGCCGCTCCCGTCGCGCCAGTGGCACCTGCGCCAGCGCCCGTGCCGACGCCAGCCGCCGCACCCATCATTTTGAAAGAAGCGACGCCAGACGCCGCCCTGCAATTGCTGGCCCTGCTGCAACGCGAAGCGCGATTGATCGACTTCACCCAGGAAAACCTGGGCAGCCATGCCGATGCCGACATCGGTGCTGCCGCCCGCGTCGTGCATGAAGGCTGCGCCAAGGTCATGCGCGAATATTTCACCATCGACGCCGTGCGCCAGGAAGCCGAAGGCAGCCGCATCGTCCTGCAGGAAGGTTTTGACAGCGCGCAAGTACGCCTGACGGGCAACGTCGTCGGTTCAGCGCCATTCACGGGTACATTGAGCCATCGTGGCTGGCGCGCGTCCAGCGTGCGCCTGCCGAAACTGAGCGAGCAGCACGACGCCGCCATCCTGGCACCGGCCGAGGTGGAACTGTGAACGACACAACGAACAACACCCCGCGCTACGCCATCGGCATCGACCTGGGCACCACCCACAGCGCCCTGTCGTATGTGAACCTGGTCGAGAGCGACGGCGAGCAATCCAGCCACGGCGTGCTGAAAGTGCCGCAACTGTCGGCGCCGGGCACCGTCGAAGAGCTTTCCTTGCTGCCGTCGTTCGTCTATCTGCCGCACGCCGATGAAGTGGCGGCGGGCGACTTGGCCCTGCCCTGGGTTACCGAGGAAGCCGAAGCGCCGTTCGTCGTCGGCGAAATGGCCCGCAGCCGCGGCGCCACCACGCCGATCCGTCTGGTGTCGAGCGCGAAAAGCTGGTTGTGCCACCCGGGCGTGGACCGCCGCGCAGCCATCCTGCCGAACGACGCGCCGGCCGAAGTGGCGCGCATTTCGCCGATTACGGCCGCCACGCGCTACCTGACGCACTTGCGCCAGGCCTGGGACAACGCCCACCCGCAAGCGCCGTTCGCGCAGCAGGAAATCACCGTGACGATTCCCGCCTCGTTCGACCCGGCCGCGCGCGAGCTGACGATGGAAGCGGCGCAGGCGGCCGGCTACACCTCATTGACCTTGCTGGAAGAGCCGCAAGCGGCCCTGTACAGCTGGATCCAGACCAGCGAAGGCCGCTGGCGCAAGGAAGTCAAGCCGGGCGACATCATCCTGGTCGTCGACGTGGGCGGCGGCACCAGCGACTTTTCGCTGATCGCCGTTTTGGAGCGCGACGGCGTGCTGGAACCGCACAGGGTCGCCGTCGGTGAACACATCCTGCTCGGTGGCGACAATATGGACCTGGCGCTGGCCCACCTGGTGGCCCGCAAGCTGGCCGCCAACGGCACCCAGCTCGACGCCTGGCAAATGCGCGCGCTCACGTATGGCTGCCGCAGCGCCAAGGAAAGCCTGCTGGCCGACAGCGGCATGGAAACGGCGCCGATCGTCGTGCCGAGCCGCGGCTCGAAATTGATCGGCGGCTCCATCCGCACGGAACTGACGCGCGCGGAAGTGTCCACCTTCATCCTCGACGGCTTCTTCCCGCAGGTGGAAGCATCGAGCCGCCCTGCCGTGCGCACGCGCGCGGGCCTCACGCAACTGGGCTTGCCGTATGCGCAGGACGCGGCCATCACGCGCCACCTGGCCGCGTTTTTGGGCCGGCAAGTGGCGGCCACCAGCGAACTGGAAGGCTTTGCGGGCCGCCAGGCGGACGGCGCCAGCTTCTTGCACCCGACGGCCGTGCTGTTCAACGGCGGCGTCTTCAAGTCCGACTTGCTGGTGCAGCGCATCATGGCGACCGTCAACGACTGGCTGTACATGGAAGGCGCGGAACCGGCGCGCATGCTGGCCGGGGCCGACCTGGACCTGGCCGTCGCGCGCGGCGCGGCCTATTACAGCTACGTGCGGCGTGGCCATGGCGTGCGCATCCGCGGCGGCACGGCCAGCTCGTTCTACGTGGCCATCGAATCGGCCATGCCCGCCATCCCCGGCATGGAACCGCCGATCCAGGCCCTGTGCGTGGCGCCGTTCGGCATGGAAGAAGGCAGCGAACTGGAACTGCCGGGCCAGCAATTCGGCCTCGTCGTGGGCGAGCCCGTGCACTTCCGCTTCTTCGCCTCGTCCACGCGCCGCAACGACCAGATCGGCGACTTGCTCGATTTCTGGGGTCCCGATGAATTGCAGGAACTGAGCGAAATCCAGGCGACCTTGTCCGCCGAAGGCCGGTCGGCCGGCGACGTGGTGCAGGTGAAACTGCACGCCAGAGTCACGGAGGCGGGCACGCTGGAACTGCTGGCCGTGTCCCCTGACGGCGCCGAGCGCTGGAAAGTGGAATTCGACGTGCGCGGCACGCCGCAGCCATAAGCATGCGCGGCGCGAAGGTGCAGCCGGCCTTCCTGGTCGGCATCGACCTGGGCACCACCAACACGGTGGTCGCCTATGCCAAGGCCAATGATGCGCAGGCTGAAATAAACCTGTTCGCCATCGAGCAACTGGTCGCCCCCGGCGAAGTGGGCGCACGCCCCCTGCTGCCCTCCTTGCGCTACCACCCTGCCGCCGGCGAACTGGCGGCGGGCGACTTGCAGCTGCCGTGGCCGCAGCAGGACCCAGCGAGCGTCGACCATGCAGTACTGGGCGCCCTGGCGCGCCAGCTCGGCGCCCAGGTCCCGGGCCGGCTCGTTTCCAGCGCGAAGAGCTGGCTGTCGCATGCGAACGTCGACCGCCAGGCGCCCATCCTGCCGTGGGGCGCCGATGCCGACGTGGCCAAGGTGTCGCCTGTAGCTGCCAGCGCCAGCTACCTCGCGTATGTACGCGCCGCGTGGCATCACCGCTTCCCGCATGCTCCGCTCGAAGAGCAGGAACTGGTGCTGACCATCCCCGCCTCGTTCGACGAGGGTGCGCGCGCACTCACCCTGGAAGCGGCGCGCATGGCGGGTTTACCCACCTTGCGGCTGGTGGAAGAACCGCAGGCGGCTTTTTATGACTTTCTGCAGCGCCAGCGCACTACCCTGCGCGCAGACCTGGCCGACACGCGCCGCATTTTAGTCTGCGACGTGGGCGGCGGCACTACGGATTTCAGCCTGATCGACGTGGCCTTCGATGGCGACGGCGAACCGCAGCTCACGCGCAGCAGCGTGGGCAACCACTTGATACTGGGCGGCGACAATATGGACCTGGCGCTGGCCCACCTGGTGGAAACGCGCATGGCCGCTGGCAGCGAAGGCGGCATGAAGCTATCGGCCGCGCGCTTGTCACAGCTGATGGAACGCTGCCGCGCCGCCAAGGAATTGCTGCTCTCCAGCGATGCACCCGACAAGGCTACCGTCACCCTGCTGGGCGCAGGCTCGCGCCTGATTGGCGGCAGCCGTTCCGCCGACGTCACGCGCGAGGAAGTGGCGGCCATGGTGGTCGACGGCTTCTTTCCGAAGGTGGAACTCACCGAGACGGCGAAAAAAGGCCGCGCCGGCATCGTCGAATTCGGCCTGCCGTATGCGCAGGATGCGGCCATCACGCGCCACCTGGCCAGCTTTTTACAACAGCATCAAGGGGCACTGCCCGATACCCTACTGCTCAATGGCGGCGTGTTCCGCGCCGACGCGCTGGCGCGCCGCCTGGCAGAAACCTTGGCGCACTGGCGGGGTCAGCCCCTGACCATCCTGCATAACGATAATCCCGACGTGGCCGTGGCCCGTGGCGCCGTCGCCTACGCGCTGGCCCGCCGTGGCCAGACGCCGCGCATCGGCGGCGGCTCGCCGCGCAGCTACTTCCTCGTGCTGGGCGAGGCGGGCAAGGACAAGCGCGCCGTCTGCATCCTGCCCCGTGGCAGCGCCAGCGGCGAAGAAATCCGCCTGACGGAGCGCCTGTTCGCGCTGCGCCTGGGTCGGCCCGTGCGCTTCCACCTGGCCACGTCCCTCTTTGAGGCGGGCACGCCGCCCAAGCTGGGCGAGATCGTCGACCTGGATGCGGGCGAGTATCTGCGCCTGCCGCCGCTGGCCAGCGTGCTGCAAGCGGAAAGTGGCGACAAGCGCGACATCACCGTGCAACTGGTGACAGTCATGACCGAGGTAGGGACTTTGGAAGTGCATTGCGTGGCCGAAGCCGATGCGAACCAGCGCTGGCTGCTGGAATTCCAGCTGCGAGGCGAAGAGGACGTAGCAAGCGAAACGTCCAGCGTATCACCACGCGTGAAAGAAGCCATCGAGAAGATCGAGCGCATCTTCGGCGGCAAGGCGCAAAAGGTCGACGTCAAGGAAGTGCGCCAGCTGCGCCAGCACCTGGAACGGGGGCTGGGCGGACGCGAAAGCTGGGACACTCCCCTGCTGCGCCAGCTGTTCGACGCCTTGCTGCTGCGCGCCCGTGGCCGGCGCCGCTCCGCCGAGCATGAGCGGGTGTGGCTGAACCTGGCCGGCTACTGTTTGCGTCCCGGCTATGGCGATGCGCTCGATCCGTGGCGCATCGAGCAGCTGTGGGCCATGTTCGACGCGGGCGTGCAGCATCACAAGGACAATCAGGTGTGCGCCGAATGGTGGACCCTGTGGCGCCGCGTGGCCGGCGGCTTGAGCACGGAGCAGCAACTGCGCCTGCTCGACGACTTCGCCTTCAACCTGCAAGCCGATGCGGCCCAGCGCGGCAGCCGCCCCGTCACCCTCGTGAACGGCTGCGATGACGACATGCTGCGCCTGGGCGCCTCGCTCGAGCGCATCCCCGGCGCCTACAAGGCCGAAGTGGGCGCCTGGCTGATCAAGCGTCTGCAGAAGGCTGATAAAAAGGGCGAAGTGGCGGACACGAACACGCTGTGGGCGCTGGCCAGGGTCGGCGCGCGCCAGCCCTTCCACGGCAGCGCGCATGAAGTGGTCGACAGCGCCACCGTGGCCGACTGGCTGCACGTGCTGCTGGCGCTGGACTGGAAAAAGACGGAACCGGCGGCGTTTGCCGCCACCCACCTGGCACGCATGACGGGCGACCGCTCGCGCGACATCGGCGACGCGCTGCGCGCCACCATCCTGGCACGCCTGAAAGCCGTCGGCGCCCCGCCCCTGTGGCAGGCGATGGTCAGCGAAGTGACGCAGCTGGACGAAGCTGTTACCCGCCGCATACTGGGCGAGGCGCTGCCGCCGGGGTTGAAGTTGATCGACTGACATCATTGATCACGTAGGTCGGATTAGCCCGAAGGGCGTAATCCGACAACATCGTCGGCAGCACCTGTCGGATTACGCGGCGTGCCGCCGCTAATCCGACCTACTCGTTACGCGCCCCGCGATAACGTGGCAAACCATCTGCCAGTTTCACCCATTCCACTTGCGTGTCCGTATAAATATGGCTGTGCGGCGGCAAGCGCCCTGGCTCATCGAGACTGCCAGTGGTCAGGCCAACCTCATCCGGGTCGCGCGCATCCTCGAACGTCAGCTGCGTGCCGCAGCGGGGGCAAAAACTACGCGTGCAGTGTTCGCTGGACGCGTATGGCGTGGCCTGTCCCCGCAGCCAGCGAAAGTTCGCCCGTGGCACACTGAACCAGGCGACAAACGGCGCGCCCGACGCGCGGCGGCACATCGAGCAATGGCAGGCCGTTTCATGGAAGGCGCCCGTGCCCGCCTCGTAGCGCACGTCGCCGCATAAACATCCTCCGCTCAGCATGGCATCCTCCTGCAAATGAAAAAGGCGCCCAGTTTAGCGCCGCTGCGGCGCCACGGTTTGCGCTAGATCAGGGCGACGATCAACAGCAGCACCGCCAGCGGCGCCTGCACCAGCACGATGCCCGGATGCGTGCGGCGCAGCTGTGCCCACACGGACAGGCCCGGCACTTCCTCGTGCGGATGGTGGGCTTCGTCGCGCAGCGACATCGCGTGCAGGAACATGCCGGCGATCAGGGGGCCGGGATTGACCCACCAGCCCTGCTCGAGCAAGCCGCGCGACAGGTAGATGGCCAGCGCGCCGATGGCAAACGGCGAGGCCCACACCAGCACCAGTATCAAACGGATGCCATAGAATTCCGCCAGTGTCCCCATGCGGTGCAGGCGGCTGACATCGTGGTCTTCCATGCGCTGGTCGATGGCCAGTTCGGCGCGGCCGTACAGGGTCCACAGGCCGCCGAACAGGCAGCCCAGCAGCACGCCAATGACGATGTCAGCCACGAATACCGCATATTTATTGACGTCGGCCGTGCCGATGCCCAGCGAGGTGTGGGCGGCCGCATGCAGGTGCAGGCCGGCCTGCTCGCCTTCGGCCGTCGTATAGCGGTCGCGCACGTCATACGTGCTGCCGATATACACGACGTTCTTGCGCAGCGCCCCGGCATCCACGCCGGCCTGGCCGTCGTTCAGTTTGACGCGCGTGCGCGTGGGGTTCAGGAATTGCGGCGCCACGGCGGCCGGGTGAAACGGCGCAGTGACGGCGTTCTGTTCGGCCGCCGCCTTGGCGTCGCCGCGGATGACGGGTTCGAACGCCCAGCGCGCCAATTCCTTTTCGCTACCCGTGCGCCGCGCCAGCTGGCACACGCGGCCGGCCAGCGCCACCACTTCCTTTTGCTCGGACAGGGCGGCCGGCATGGGCTGCTTCTGCTCCTGCTCGTCGGCGCCATGCGCCAGCTCGAAGGCCACGGCCGCCAGCACGGGGCTTTTCAGCTCGATGCGCGTGACGGCGCCCATGCGTTCGCGGATGCGCGGGCTGGCAAAGTGGATGCCGGCCGCGCAGCGCGCGCGTATCCACGGCAGGTTGGCGTTGCGGTCCGATTGTTCGGGCAGGATCAGCACCAGTTGCCGGCCATCGGCGGCCAGCTGGTCGAGCAGGCGGTCCAGCGGCCGCTCGCCCGCCTTGTGCTGTTCGTACACGGCCGGCGCCAGGTCCAGGTCGATGGCCAGCACCTTGCTGCCGCGCGCGGCGGCGCTGGCGATCAATTGCTCCAGGCGAGAACGTTCCAGCGGTTCGCGCTCGTCGAAGACCTGTTCGAACGCGGGCTGGTCGATTTCGATGATGCCGGGCCGGTAAGCGGCGCCCGGGTCCTTGCCACGGTCCAGCAGCTGTTCCTGCGCCGCGCTGGCCCGCAGCATGGCCGCATCGAGCCATTCGAGCACGTGCAACCCTTCCAGCGCCAGCATCAGCGCGGCGATCAGGCTGGCGCCGATCACGTGATGCAGCAGATGCGTGCCCGTCAGCTTGAAGGCCGAGCCAAGCTGCACGGCCGGCCACAGCAGGCGCCGCCAGAGTGGCGGGCGCGGTTGATCCGGCTGGCTGGTTTCCACGGTGCGCTCCCTTGCGTGCGATGTATGAATTATCACTCAGGCAACAAATAATGACAAAAGGATAGTGTATTGCAGTTGTGCCCGTTTCGCCGCACAACTGGCACGGGTCAACCTGGAAGCCTACTGCGGCCTGGCCAGCAGCAGCTTGCCCAGCGCTTCGAAGGCTGGCGTGGTGGTCGGGTCGTTGGCCGCATTGGCCGCCGTCGGCGTGGAGGCGAAACGCACGATCACCATTTCCGCCTTCGGGTCGATGTAGATGCGCTGGCCGTACACGCCGCGCGCCATGTAGGCGCCATGGTCGTTATGCGTGACCCACCACATGTCGCGGTAGCTCCAGCCCTTGAGCAAATCGTAGCCGCCCTTGGCGAACAGCTGCTTGTCGCCGCCACGGCGGATATCCTCGACGGCCGCCTTGGGCAAAATCTGCTGGCCGTTGTAGCGGCCTTCGTTGCGCAGCATCTCGCCGAAGCGGGCCAGGTCGCGCAAGCCCGCATTCAAGCCGCCGCCGGCAAACGGCGTGCCCGTCGAATCGACCGTCATGTAGGCATCCTGCTCGGCGCCCAGCTTTTGCCACACATGCTCGGACAGGTAGTCGTTGACGCTCTGCCCCGTGACACGGGCGATGATCCAGCCCAGCACGTCGGAGTTGACCGTGCGGTAGCCGAAACCCTCGCCATGTTTTCCCTCATGCCGCACCGTTTGCAGGTACTCGAAATAGCTGCGCGGCCCCGTGTAATCCTTGGGCTTGGGCAGCGGGCTTCCGGCAGCCGCGTGCTGCCACACTTCCGCTTGCGGGTCGGCGTAATCTTCGCTGAATTTCAGGCCCGTGGTCATGTCGAGCACCTGGCGCACGGTGGCGTCGCCAAAGGCGGATTTGGCCAGTTCCGGCACGTACTCGGCCACTTTCTTGGCTGGATCGAGCTTGCCTTCGGCCACCAGGGCCGCGCCGATGGTGCCCACCACGGACTTCGTCACCGACATGGCGCCATGCTGGCCGCCCTCCTTCAACACACCGAAATAGCGTTCATACACGATGCGGCCCCGGTGCAGCACGACGATGCCGTCCGTGTAATTGGCGCCCAGCGACTGCTCCCACGTCATCGTGTCCTTCGCGCCCAGGGGCGTGAAGCGCAGGCTGTCGATATCGTTGCGCAGCGCGCGCGGCAAAGGCACGGGCGCCTTCAAGCCGCGCGCCACTTCCACCGTCGGCATCAGCTGGCGGAAATGCGACACGCTCCAGCGCAGCTGCGGAAAATTGAAATAGCTGCCATCGTCGAAGCGGATGATTTTATCGGCCGGCGGCGGCGCGCCCACCATCCATTTCAGCGTGGCCGGGTCGCTGGCGAAGGCCGACAGCGGCACCGTCGTCTCTGCCGCATGGGCGCCGGCGGCCAGCGCCAGGCAGGCTGCGGCCAGGGCCAGGCGGCGGATGGGTGGCAATGTCTTCATGCGTCTTCTCCTGTCATGGCTGGCGCCCGCAACGGCGCTCGCTTCATGCGATGCATGCTAACAGAGAAACTTTTTATCTTGTCCTGCGGCATCCTATTGTGCGGACCACACGCTGAGACGAACGTCTCACGCGCGCGCCATGCTGCAGCGCAGGATGCGCGGCCCCGCGCTTCGTGCTAAAAACGGAGACACCATAAAAACAGACACGAGACACTGGAGAGCGCCATGCCCTACGTCCGCCAGACCAGCCATATCGACCGCGTGCGCGACATGATCGCCGGACGCATCGTCAACCCAGGGGCCGATACGGCCAGGCTGGCGTCGTCGTACCGGCGCTCGCTCGACGACTACCGGCTCGATCCGGCGTCCACCACGGGGCCGCGCATCCTGACGGGCGCCGAACTGCGCGCCATCCAGCAGTCCGAGGAGGATTTTCTGCGCTCCACGGGCCAGTGCCTGCCGCGCCTGCACGCCATGGTGCGCGAAGCGGGCTACTGCGTCATCCTCGCCAATGCGCGCGGCGTGACGATCGATTACATGGTCGACACGGACCAGCGCAAGGATTTCAAAAAGGCGGGCCTGTATCCCGGCTCGTGCTGGTCGGAAGAAGAGGAAGGCACGTGCGGCATCGCCTCCGTGCTGCTCGACCATGAAGCCATCACCGTGCACAAGAGCGACCATTTTCGCGCCGCGTTCACGGGCCTGACCTGCAGCGCGGCGCCGATTTTTTCGCCGCACGGCGACTTGATCGGCGTGCTCGATGCGTCGGCCTTGAACTCGCCCGACGCGCGCGACAGCCAGCGCCTGGTGAAGCAACTGGTGCGGCAAGGCGCGACCCTGATCGAGGACGGTTTTTTTCTCAAATCCTACAGCCATTGCTGCATCCTGCTGGCGCACCGCAACCGCCACTTCGTGGAAGTGCAGCCGGAGATGCTGCTGGCGATCGACGAACATGGCGACATCGTCGCCGCCAACCGCTGCGCGCGCGACGTCATCGGGGGCCTGGACGCCCTGCCGCGTCCTGTCGGCGAAGTGCTGGAAGTGCGCGCCGAGCGGCTGTTCGATGCGCGCGCGGGACACAGTCTGCTGTCCTTGCGCCTGGCCGGCGGCAGCACCTGGCTGCACGCCCGCGTGCGCGCGCCGCTGCGACCGGCCAAGGCGCGTCCGCGCGCGATGCGCGAGGCGCCCGCCGCGCAAGACGTGGTGGCCTACACGGCGCCGGAACTGGCCGAACGCACACGCATCGTCCACGCCATGAACGCCGCCAAATGGCGCCCGCTGCAGGCGGCCGCCATGCTCGGCATCTCGCGCGCCACCCTGTACCGGCGCCTCAAGCAGCTGCACATCGTGGCACCGCACCGCCAGTAGGCCATCCGAAAAGCTGAGATTTCCGTCTCAAATTCAGCCATGCTGCGCTGCGCAATGCGGCGCCGGAACGCCAGTGTTACAACATCGTCAGCGGCAAGACAGCCGCATCCCATCATAAAGTCAGCAGACTTGGAGGAGACACGATGCAAACCGATAACAACCCGCACGACCTGGCCGTGGCCGGCATCCTGGAGCAGCTCGAAGGATGTCTTCGCGCCAGCGACGGCACGGGCGCCGCGCAACTGTTCGAACAGGACGGCTACTGGCGCGACCTGGTGCTGTTTACCTGGAACCTGAAAACGCTGGAGGGCCGCGAACAGATCGCCGCCATGCTGGCCGCCCAGCTGGGCGCCGTGCAGCCAGTCTCCATCCGCATCGCCGATGGCGAACATGCGGTGGAAGCGGGCGGCGTGCTGCAAAGCTGGATCACGGTGGAAACGAACGTGGCGCGCGGCGTGGGCTTCATCCGCATCCGCGACGGCAAGATCTGGACCCTGCTCACCACCATGAGCGAATTGAAGGGTTTTGAAGAAGCCAAAGGTGGCCGGCGCCCCATGGGCGCCGAACACGGCGCGCGCACCAACCGCAGCAGCTGGCTGGAAAACCGCGAGCAGGATGCAAAGGAACTGGGCTATACGCGCCAGCCCTATTGCGTCATCATCGGCGGCGGTCAGGGCGGCATCGCGCTCGGTGCGCGGCTGCGCCAGCTGAACGTCCCCACCATCATCATCGAGAAAAATGCGCGCCCAGGCGACAGCTGGCGCAAGCGCTACAAGTCTCTGTGCCTGCACGACCCCGTCTGGTACGACCACATGCCCTACATCCCGTTTCCCGACAACTGGCCCGTCTTCACGCCGAAGGACAAGGTCGGCGACTGGCTGGAGATGTACACCAAGGTGATGGAACTCAATTACTGGGGCTCGACGTCCTGCGAATCGGCCAGCTTCGATGAAGCCAGCGGCGAGTGGACGGTGCAAGTGCTGCGCGACGGCCAGCCCGTTACCCTCAAGCCCAAGCAACTGGTGCTGGCCACCGGCATGTCGGGCAAGGCGAACATGCCGAAGTTCAAGGGCATGGACGTGTTCCAGGGCGAGCAGCAACACTCGTCGCAGCATCCGGGGCCGGACGCGTATGTGGGCAAGAAGGTGGTCGTGATCGGCGCGAACAATTCCGCGCACGATATTTGCGCCGCACTGTGGGAAGCGGGCGTGGACGTGACCATGGTGCAGCGCTCGTCGACGCACATCGTCAAGTCCGATTCCCTGATGGACCTGGCGCTGGGCGACCTGTATTCGGAACGGGCGCTGGCGGCCGGCATGACGACCGCCAAGGCCGACCTGACGTTCGCCTCGATTCCGTACAAGATATTGGCCGACTTCCAGAAGCCCGTCTTCAAGGCCATCCGCGAACGCGATGCGGATTTTTACGCGCGCCTGGAAGAACGGGGCTTCATGCTGGACTTTGGCGACGACGATTCCGGCCTGTTCATGAAATACCTGCGGCGCGGCTCCGGCTACTACATCGACGTGGGCGCCTCCGAGCTGGTCGCCGACGGCAAGATCAAGCTGAAAAGCGGCGTCGGCGTGCAGGAACTGAAAGCCCGTTCCATCGTACTGTCCGACGGCACGGAACTGCCGGCCGACCTGGTGGTGTACGCCACCGGCTACGGCTCCATGAATGGCTGGGCGGCCGACCTGATCTCGCCGGAAGTAGCGAATAAAGTGGGCAAGGTATGGGGATTGGGTTCGTCCACGACGAAAGACCCTGGCCCGTGGGAGGGCGAACAGCGCAATATGTGGAAACCCACGCAACAGCAAGCGCTGTGGTTCCACGGCGGTAACCTGCACCAGTCGCGCCACTATTCGCAGTACCTGTCGCTGCAGCTGAAGGCGCGCATGGAAGGGTTGAACACGCCCGTGTATGGGCAGCAGGAGGTGCATCACCTGGCGTGATGTCGACTACCTGGACGAAAAAAAACGGCGGGCTATTTGCCCGCCGTTTTTTTCAGCTTCAACCCAAGAGCAAAAACTGGGGTCGGCCCCTCAGGGTCCGACCCCGGCAGTGCAGATGTCGGGTTTAAAAATTACTGCTTGATGGCTTCGATCGCAAACGTCAACGTCACATCATCGCTGACCGCTGGCGCATATTTGCCGGCGTTGAATTCCGAGCGCTTGATCTTGGCCGTGGCGTTGGCGCCGCAAGCGTCTTTTTTCAGCATCGGGTGCGGTGCGCAGGTGAACGAGGTGACGGTCAGGGTGACTGGCTTGGTCACGCCTTTCAGGGTCAGGTTGCCTTCAACGGAGGCCAGCTTGTCGCCATCGAAATTGAACTTAGTCGATTTGTAGGTGGCGACAGGATACTTGGCCGTGTCGAGGAAGTCTTCGCCCTGGATGTGCGAGTTGAACAGGGTCGAACCTGTGTCGACGGACTTGGTATCGATCAGCACTTCGACGGCGCCCGTCTTGGCGGCGCGGTCCAGGGTGACCTTGCCGGTGGTGTTATTGAAACGGCTTTGCTGCGTCGAGAAGCCCATGTGGGTGTATTCGAAACGGGGGAAAGTGTGGCTGCCATCGATGACATAGACTTCAGGCGCGGCAACAGCGGACAGCGAGAAGCCGGCGGCGGCGATAAAAGCGAGCAGTTTTTTCATTGTAGGTTCCTGATAGAAAGTGGAGGATGTCAACACCGCAAGCAGCTGCAGGCGGGGGCCCATGCGGCTGATTGTCTGGCTTCAGTTGCAACAGATTATGCATGGCATGAAGATCGATGTAAAACGGAAAATATACCTAGTTAGCATCGAAAAAATCGATAATAGTGGGCAATACGGTCCGCGACAGCGCCTTCAGCTGCCGATTATTGTCTGCATTGCCAAAAATATCCAGCGTTATCCAGCACCTCGAATATGGCATCAGATGAGAATGATTCTTGTTATTATTTGATGGGCTTGCTATTATTGCCGGCTTTGACAACGAGGAAACGCGCGGTGCTTGAACGCTATTACCAGGAATTGCTGCGCTTGATTTCGCGCTCCACCGGCTGCCGCGACAAGGCGCAGGACGTGGTGCAGGAAGCCTACGCCCGCATCCTGGCGCGCGAGCCGCTCGGCGGCGCACCTGCCCTGCACAGCGGCGCGGCGCCCGATAGCGGCCAGCGCGCGCTGCTGTACGTGACGGCAAAGAACATCGCCATCGACGAACAGCGCTTGCACCAGCGCCGCCCCCACGACGACATCGACACGCCCCATTTCCAGCTGCGCGCGCCACGCGCCGACGAACCCGAACAACGGCTGCACGACCGGCAAACCATGGAGCGCCTGCTGGCCATCATCGACGCCTTGCCGCCGCGCTGCCGCCAGGCGTTCGCGCTGTACAAGTTCGATGGCCTGAGCCAGATCGAGATCGCCGCCCAGATGGGCATCTCCGTCAACATGGTGGAAAAACACATCATCAACGGCATGCTCGCCTGTAAAAAAGGCATGCCCGAGCGGGATACGCTATGAAACAGCGCATGACATCACAAGACACGACGGCCGACGACATCGATTTCCTGGCGGCGCAATGGCTGCTGCGCCACGACGCGGGCCTGGCCGCGCACGAACTGGCGGCGCTGGACGCATGGCTGGCCGCCGACGCGCGCCACCAGCAGGCCTGGCAGGCGCTGGTCCGCACCGATGCGCTGCTGGCCAGCCTGCCGGCGCAGCGCGTGGCGGCCTTCAGCCAGCCTGCCCCGGCGGCGGACACGCCGTCATCGCTGCTGCGGCGGCTGCGCCAGGCAGCCTCCTTCCCGCCACGCGGCGCGCTGGCTGGCGGCTGTCTGCTGCTGTGCGGCCTGCTGGCCTGGCCGCTGGCCAGCCATTGGCAGCAACCGGGCTTCCAGCACGATTACAGCACGGCGCGCGGCCAGTTCGCCACGCAAGTCCTGCCCGACGGCAGCCGCATCGAACTCGATAGCGGCAGCGCCGTCGACGTGGCCCTGTACCGCGACCGGCGCAGCGTGCGCCTGCTGCGCGGCCAGGCCATGTTCCATGTCCACGCCGACCCTGCGCGTCCGTTCCAGGTCATCGCGGGAGCGGCCACGGCGACGGTGCTGGGCACGCATTTTTCAGTGCGCCACGTGGGCGCGACGACACAGGTGAGCGTGGCGCAAGGCACGGTGCGTGTGGAAAGCGAAGCCGGCGCGCATGCCGAAGTGCTGCAGGCGGGCGACACGGTCACCGTCACGCCCCAGGGCGTGAAGGCGCTGGCCAGGGTCAATGCGCAGGCGGTGGGCAACTGGCGTGCCGGGCGCCTCGATTTCGAGGACGCCACCCTGGCCGAAGCGCTGGCCGAATTCGAGCGCTATGGCGATACGGGCCTCGTGCTCGGCGATCCGGCGCTGGCCGGCCTGCGCCTGAACGGCAGCTTCGACGCGAAGCTGCCGGCGCAATTTGCCACCGCCCTGCCGCTGGCCTTGCCTGTGCGCGTGGTGCGCCGGGACGGCAAGCTGCATATCGTCGCCCGCTGATTTATCCCCATGACGCGAAATAAAATGCATCCGCACGTCAGGGTAAATGAGACTCATTCGTTTTAACTATGAAGGATCACCACATCACCATAGGAAAAACATGCATATGACTCCACCGCGCCCTCCCCTGCACGCCCGCCTGTCTCCCCGCCTGTCCCCTCTCTTCCTGGCCATCGGCCTGGCCTTTGCCACGCCCGCCATGCATGCCGCCGCCGCGCCGGTGGCGCAGGTGGAATGGCAGATTCCCGCGCAGCCGCTGAACCGCGCGCTGAACGAGCTGGCGCGCCAGGCCGGCATGGTGCTGCTGGCCGACGCGCGCCTGACGCAGGGACGCCACAGCGCGCCGCTGCAAGGCCGGCATTCACTGCCCGAGGCGCTGCGCCAGCTGCTGGCCGGCAGCGGCCTGCAGGCGCAGCTGCAAGGCGGCACGACCATCATCATCAGCGCGCCCGCGCCTGTCTCTGCCGGCGCGGTGCAGATCGGCACGCTGCGCGTGAATGGCCAGGGCGGCAGCGGCATGTTCGAAGCGGACGACACGGATCCGGCCGACCTGCCCTACCTCACGCCAGCCGCCTCCGTGTACATCGGCCGTGAGCAGATCGAACGCTTCCGCGGCACCTCGCCGGCCGACATCTTCAAGGGCGTGGCCGGCGTGCAGGTGGGCGACAGCCGCAACAGCGGCGCCGTCGACGTCAACGTGCGCGGCATGCAGGGCCAGGGCCGCGTGCCCGTGCTGATCGACGGCAGCCTGCAATCATCGACCGTCTACCGCGGCTACGCGGGCATCGCCGACCGCAGCTACATCGACCCGGACCTGATCAGCGCCATCCGCATCGACAAGGGCCCGAACCTGTCGGCGCAAGGCGCGGGCGCCATCGGCGGCATGGTCAGCATGCAGACCCTGCGGCCGGAAGACATTTTGCGACCAGGCCAGCGCACGGGCGTGCGCCTGCGCGGCGGCATCCAGGACAACAGCGTCTCGGCGCCCGCCGATTTCGGCAGCACGCCGCGCACGCAGCGCAACAAGCTGGGCAACCCGCGCAGCGGTTTTGGCAGCATCGCCGTGGCCACGCGCCAGGATGACTACGACCTGGTGGCCGCCATCAGCCAGCGCAGCATCGGCAATTATTTTTCCGGCACACGGGGCTTCGAACGCTATCAGATGCTCAATGAATGGGGCGACGACAATGGCGTGACGCAGTTCTTCAAGAAGGGCGACGAAGTGCTGAACACGGCCAACCGCACCACCTCGGCCCTGCTGAAAGCCAGCCTGCGCCTGCCGCACGAACAGAAGCTGGAGCTGGGCTACCGCTATTTCGACAGCAGCTATGGCGAAATCATGCCCTCGCAAATCTACCGCAACAGCACCGGCAGCATTCCCCAGTGGGACCCGAGCCAGGTGCGCACCAACGCGCTGACGGCGCGCTACGAGTGGAAACCGGAAGGCCAGCAATTGATCGACCTGAAGGCCAACCTGTGGCTGACGGACATGCAGAGCAAGTCGCGCAACGGCGACATCTTCAGCAATCCGCTCGAAGGCAAGACCAATCCGGGCGACCATGAATGCAAGGAGTGCGTGGAAGTGCTGTACCTGGCGAAGAACCAGGCGCGCCGCGTTGGCGCCGACCTGGCGAACACTTCGCGCTTCGCCACCGGCATGGGCGCGCTCAAGCTCGATTACGGCTTGTCGCTGCAGAACGAGGATATCGGTCCGGCCGACAGCGTAGCCATCCTCGACGACGACCTGAATGCCAACCACACCCTGCGCAACGGCAAGCGCCACGAGCAAAGCGTATTCGCCTCGCTGCAGTGGCAGGCGCGCGACTGGCTGACCGTCGAGGCGGGCGGACGCTTCCAGCGCTTCGACTCGCGCGACCGCAACCGCCGCGCGGAACAGCAATACCAGCCGCAGGGCTGGCAATGGGTCACCCTGTGGGACAAGGACGGCGATCAGCTCGGCGACGCGAAATGGTACCAGGATGCGCAGGGCCAGTTCACGCCCGCCACCAATCCCGCGCTGGTGGGCGGCATGGTGGAGCGCTATGGCGAGGAAGCGGCGCCGCTGGACGTCTCGCAGGTCGCCGACTGGAGCGGCAACGACTATGTCTTCCGCGACGCCATCCCCGGCCGGTTCACCTACAGCAAGCCGATCCGCCGCAAGGACCACGGTTTTGCGCCCACGTTTGCGCTGACGGCGCGCCTGTCCGACAGCGTCAGCGTGTTTTTGCGCGACGCGCGCGGCTTGCGCATGCCCAGCCTGTACGAGTCGACGATGGGCTTCTCGGCCACCTATTCGTCGCCCCTGAACGCCGAGCGCAGCCACAACCGCGAGATCGGCGTGAGCGTGATCAAGGATGGCGTATGGAGCGCCGCCGACAAGCTGCGCCTGCGCCTTGCGTATTTCGACAACGTCACGCACGGCTACATCACGCGCCGCCCGATTCCAGACCTGCCGGCCCACGCGCAGAATTTCTCGATGGCCAATACCGACAAATACAGCGTCTCGGGCGTCGAACTGCAGTCGTCATATGACCGGGGTAGCGTGTTTGCCGACTTTTCCGGTACCTGGAACCGCAAGACCCTGATCTGCGACGCGGCCACGGCGGCCTATTTGCGCAAGGCCAGCAAGTGGCAATCGGAGATCTGGAACACGCCAGACTGCTCACCCATCGGCTTTAGCAGTTCTTACGTGAGCAACCATATCCAGCCCAAGCTGAGCGCCAACCTGACCCTGGGCACGCGCTGGCTGCAGGAAAAACTCACCGTCGGCACGCGCCTGACGCACGTCGGCCACCCGCTGGCGCGCCAGGACGACAAGGCCGTGTGGCAGTCGTGGACGGGCACCTCGCCGCAGGTGCTGACGCAGGCCTACACCCTGGCCGACCTGTTCGCCAGCTACAAGATCACGCCCAACGCCACCGTCGACGTGGCGGTGGACAACCTGACGGACCGCTACTACCTCGATCCGCTGACCCTGAGCCTGATGCCGGGACCGGGCCGCACGGCGCGCGTCACGCTTGGCCTTCGTTTCTGATTTGATTCATCCTTATAATAGAGAGCAGATATTCCATGCATGCAGCAAGCGACACCACTTTGAACGCCGTTCCGACCAACGCGGCCCCGACCCGCAGCCAGCGCCTGAAAGCCGACACCATGGCCACCCACGAATTGCTGGACCAGCGCATCATGGCCAGCGCGCCGTTTTCCAGCCGCGAGAACTATGCGCGCTTCCTGCAGGCGCAGTACGCTTTCCTGCGCGACGTCGACGCGCTGTACGACAACGCGCAGCTGGCCGCCCTGCTGCCGGACCTGGAGCAGCGCCGCCGTTACGACAGCATCGCGGCCGACCTGCGCGACCTCGAGACAGCATTGCCGGCCGATGTGGCCACGCCGCCGTTCGACGCGCAACTGGACCTGGCCACGGCGCTGGGCTGGCTGTACGTGAGCGAAGGCTCGAAGCTGGGCGCGGCCATCCTGTATAAACTGGCCGGCAAAATCGGCCTCGATGAACACCATGGCGCGCGCCACCTGGCCGGCCATCCGGACGGACGCGCGCGCCACTGGCGCGATTTCACGTCCGTGCTCGATACGGCCGTGCTTGACGATGCCGGTGAAGCGCGCGTGATCGATGGCGCGCGCGCCGCCTTCCTGCGCATGCATGGCCACGTGGAGGCCTGCGCCTGATGGAGGAGCCAGTCATCCAGGCAGCTGCGGAAGCGCATACGGCACGCCTGCGCCGCTGGGCCTGGACGGGCGCCGGCATGCTGATGGTGGCGCTGGGCGTGATCGGCGCCATGCTGCCCGTCATGCCGACGACGATCTTCCTGATCCTGGCGCTGGCGTGCTTCAGCCGCGCCTCGCCGCGCCTGGAGCACTGGCTGCTGCACCACCCGCGCTTCGGCGCGCCGCTGCGCCAGTGGCGCGAACACCGCGCCGTGTCACGCCGCGGCAAGGTCCTCGCTTGCCTGGGCATGGCCATCGGCTTTGTCGCCATGTGCCTCGGCCATCCGCCCTGGTGGGTCATCGTCCTCGTGGCAACGATGGAAATCGCCGTCATCATCTACCTGCTGCGCCGCCCGGAAGGCCCGGCGCCTGCGCCAGAAAAGACGCCGCCGGCCGACTGGCACAAGCCGCTGAGCATCGCCACCGTCTTCGCCATGCATGGCGCCCTGCTGGGATGGGCGCTGTACCAGCGCGCGCCGGCGGCGCCCGTGCTGGCCATCGTGCCCGACTCCGCGCAACCGGCCATGCTGTACTTGCCGGCCGCTGCCCCGCCGCGACCTTTGGAGCAGAATCTTGCTGAACGGGTCAGCGCAGCCGCCGCGCCATCCGCCGCCATTGCCAAAAAGGCAGCGCCCGCCATCAGACAATTCGTGCTGCCGCAGCCAGAGGCAGCGCCCATGGCGACGCAAGCCGAGAGCATCGCAGCCGTTGTAGAGGTGCGCCATGCCCCCGTGACGCCGGCACCGGCGGCCGCGCCATCCATCGCGGCGGCGCCGCCCTCGCCTGCCCTGCCGCCCGCGCCGCAGGAGCTGCGCAGCGGCGTATCTAGCTGGGAAGGCAAGGTTTTGGCGCGCATGGAGCGCTTCCGCCGCTATCCGACGGCGTCGCGCGCGAAGCAGGAACAGGGCGTGGTGTATCTGCGCTGCCGCATCGACCGCGACGGCCAGGTGCTGGCGGCCGCCATCGAGCGCAGTTCCGGTTCCGCAGCGCTGGATCAGGCCGCGCTCGACACTTTGCAACGGGCGGCGCCGCTGCCACGCATTCCCAAGGAACGGCCGGACCCGCTGGAATTATCGATTCCCGTCGAATTTTCCATCGGCTGATCGCGCAAAAACCGCGTTTACTCTCGCCAAACACCCATATAGACATTATTTGCATATTCAAAGCAAGATTCTGTCGTAGGAGTAATAACACGATCGGAGGTATACTACGCAACCGACGTAACAGGCCGGGCGATTTGGCCCCTGCAAGCGCGCCTGTCACGGTCCAATAAAAAAGGAAACACTGCATGACCACACCACACCGTACGCCGGTGATTCGCATCGATGGCGCAAACAAGACCTTCGCGCTGCCCAAAGGCGAACAATTCCACGCGGTCAAATCGGTCACGCTGGAAGTCTATCCCGGTGATATTTTCGGCCTGATCGGCAAGAGCGGCGCCGGCAAATCGACCTTGCTGCGCCTGATTAACCTGCTCGAGCGCCCTGACAGCGGCACCATTACCGTGGCCGGACGCGAACTGACGCGCCTGGGCAAGAGCGAATTGCGCGACGCGCGCCAAAATATCGGCATGATTTTCCAGCAGTTCAATCTGCTGCAAAACGCCAGCGTCTTCGACAACGTCGCCTTCCCCCTGAAAATCCATGGCACCACCAAGGGCGAGGACATCGCCGCCAGGGTCGAGGAATGCCTGGCGCTGGTGGGCCTGTCCGACAAGCTGCACAGCTACCCGGCGCAATTGTCCGGCGGGCAAAAGCAGCGCGTGGCAATCGCCCGCGCCCTGGCCAGCCACCCCGACGTGCTGCTGTGCGACGAGCCGACGTCCGCGCTGGACGCGGAAACGACGCGCGCCCTACTCGACACCCTGCGCGACATCAATGCGCGCCTGGGCGTGACCATCGTCATCGTCAGCCATGAGCTGTCGGTCCTGGGCGCCATCTGCAACAGGGTCGCCGTCGTGGAAAACGGCGCCATCGCCGAACAATTCGAGTTGAGCGACACGGCCACCCCGCGCAAGACGGCGCTGGGGCGCGAGCTGGCGTATTACGGCACCGAGGCGTTTGAAGCCACCGCATGGAAGGATGCAACACATGTTTGAAGAATCGATCAATAACGTCATCAAGCTGCTGCCGGAAATCTGGGTGGCGCTGGGCCAGACCATGACCATGCTGGGCATTGGACTGACGGCCGCCATCCTGATCGGCGGCCCGCTGGGCATCCTGCTGTTCCTCGTCTCGGAAGGCCAGTCGCTGGAAAACCGTCCGCTGTCGATGATCCTCGGCTGGCTGGTAAACACCGTGCGCAGCTTCCCCTTCATCATTTTGCTGGTCGCCCTGACGCCGTTTACGCGCATCATCGCGGGCACCTCGATCGGCCCGCTGGCAGCCGCCGTGCCGCTGTCGTTCGCCGCCATTCCCTACCTGGCGCGCCTGGTGGAACAGAATCTGCGCGAAGTGCCGCGCGGCGTGATCGAGGCGGCGCACGCCATGGGCGCGTCCGAGATGCAGATCATCTTCCGCGTGCTGCTGGTGGAAGCGCGCTCCGGCCTCGTGCTGGCCCTGACCGTGCTGTCGATCAGCTTCCTGTCGTATTCGGCCGTGGCCGGCGTGGTGGGCGGCGGCGGCATCGGCGACCTGGCCATCCGCTACGGCTACTACCGCTTCGAGACGGACATCATGGTCGCCACCGTGGCCATCCTGATCGTGCTGGTGCAAACCATCCAGTTCGCCGGCACGCGCATCGCCAAGCGCCTCGACAAACGTTAATTCATCTTCAGTATTTCAGTACAAGGAAAAGCATGAACCATATTCGCCGCAACCTGCTCCTGGCCGCCGCCAGCCTGGCCTTCGCCACCGCCGCCCACGCCAAGGACCCGAAAGAACTCGTCATCGGCACCAGCTCCGGCCCGTATTCGGACCAGCTGAAGCTGGGCATCAAACCCATCCTGGAAAAACAGGGCTACAAGGTCAAGATCGTCGAATTCAACGACTACGTGCAGCCGAACTACGCGCTGGCCGAAGGTTCGCTGGACGCCAACGTGTTCCAGCACATCGTGTATCTGACCAAGTTCGCCACCGATAACAAGCTGCCACTGAGCTCCCTGATCACCGTGCCGACCATGCCGATCGGCCTGTACGGCGGCAAGCAGAAAACGCTGGCGGAAGTCAAGAACGGCGCCACCATCACCATGCCGAACGACCCGACCAACCAGGCGCGCGCGCTGGTGATGCTGGCCAAGATGGGCTGGATCAAGCTGAAACCGAACGTCGACCCGCTGCGCGCGTCCGAACGCGACGTACTGGACAACCCGAAGAAGCTGAAACTGGTGCCGCTGGAAGCGGCGCAGCTGCCACGTTCGCTGGCCGATGCCGACTACGCTTTCGTCAACGGTAACTTCGCCCTGGCCGCCGGCATGAAGCTGACGTCGGCCCTTAGCGTGGAAAAGATCTCGGACAGCTACATCAACCTGGTCGCCATCCGCACGGCCGACAAGGCCAAGCCATGGGTCAAGGACCTGGAAGCGGCCTACCGCTCGCGCGCCTTCCTCGACGCGACGAACAAGTATTTGGCCGGCTACGAAAAGACGGACTACCAGCTGGCGCTGGAAAAGACGCTGAAAAAATAAGACGGCGCATGGAATGCAAAAAGACGGCCAGGTTCACACCTGGCCGTCTTTTTTATTGTCCGCGCCGCGGAGGCGCAGTCGATCAATGCTTAGAAACGGTAGCCGACACCGACACCGATCAGGACAGGATCAACCTTGACTTCGCTGATCTTGGCGCCAGCAGCCAGTACGTCGCTGCGGATCTGCACTTTCTTGATGTCGAAGTTCAGCGACCAGTTTTTGTCCAGCTTGTAGTCGACGCCGGCTTGCAGCGAGAAGCCCCAGCTGTCATGCTCCAGGCGGCCGGCGCCATTCAGCAATTTCACGTCCGAGATATTCGTGTAGTTCACGCCGGCACCCACGTAAGGGCTGAACTGTTTTTCAGGCATGAAGTGGTATTGCAGCGACAGGGTCGGTGGCAAATGCTTGAACGTGCCGATATTCTGGCCACCCAAGGTGACGTCATGCTTTTGCGGATACGTCAGGATCAGCTCGGCAGCGATGTTCGGGGTGAAGAAATACGAAATATCAATTTCGGGAATCGTCTTGCTGCTGACATGTATCGTGTCCGATGCGCCAGCGCCAAAGACCGGCGTGGATTTGTTGGCCGGATCGATATGCACGGCGCGCGCACGGACCAGCCATGGGCTTTCCTGTGCCATTGCGTTGCCGGCGAATGCGCCGATGGCGGCCAGGACGATTGCTGCTGCAGTTGCGGACTTTTTCATTCTAGTTCCCTCTTTTTGTCGTTAAGTAACGCTGCGAAGTCTAAGAGTGCAGTGCAACAAAAACTTTGATCCACATCAAATAGTGCTAGATGGCATCATTAGAGGCATTTTTTCCTTTGCCCAGATCAAGAAAATGCGGCATTGCAGCGTGACCGCATGCACGGCCCCCTTGTCGGCACGCCATGCTGACGCAAGTTGCCCGCCACGCAATCACCACTTGCGCCGATGTCACTGGATTGCCACCTCCCTGCGCAGCATAATACTTCCACTTCACACATGAGAATAGTAATGATTATCATTTGCGATATAATGAATGACCTCGCTAGGCGACTACAAAAAGGAATGGGAGACATGGATATATTGAGGGAACTGCGTGAATCGGGCTTGAAAGTGACCATCCCCCGCTTGCGGATTCTGCAGCTGTTTCAAGAAGGCACGATCAAGCACCTGAGTGCGGACGATGTCTACAAACTCTTGCTGGCCGAAAAAATCGACGTGGGCCTGGCCACCATCTACCGCGTGCTGATGCAGTTTGCCGAAGCGGGCATTCTGTTTCGCCGCCATTTCGAATCGGGCCACGCCGTCTTCGAACTGAACGAAGGCCAGCACCACGACCATCTGGTCTGCACGGGTTGCGGCAAGGTCGATGAATTCGTCGACGAAGGCATCGAACTGCGCCAGAACGAGATCGCCGCCGAGCGGGGCTTCGTGCTGCACGAGCACGCGCTGTCGCTGTACGGCACCTGCGCCGAGTGCACTGCCAAAAAAGTGCCGCCGCGTAAGCCCTCCTGAGGCAGCGCGCAAGGTAGCGCCTGGCAAGCCACCTGCGCTACACTGCGTGCGCCGCAGTTCAACAAGGAAGAAGCATGTACATCGGAGAAATCGCCCGCCTGGCGGGCACCTCGCCCAAGGCCTTGCGCCACTATGAAGCGCTGGGCTTGCTTGGCGATGTGCGCCGTTCGGGCGCCTATCGCGTCTACACGCAGCAAGACCTGGCGCAAGTCAAATTGATACGCCAGGCGCAGGCCCTGGGCTTCCGCCTGGCCGAACTGCTGCCCATCCTGGCCGGCGACGATACCGACTGGGCCGCCCTGTCGCAGCACATCGCTGACAAGCGCACACAGATACAGCAGGAGTTCGCCCGCCTGCGCCAGCTCGACGCGCAACTGGCCGACATCGACACGGAAATCCACGACTGCCTGGCGCAGCAGCGTCTGCAAAAGGCCGCTTGACTCTGTCACTAGGGGCAAGCTTTAGCATGCAAGCTCTTCTTTAATGGATAGCCTGCATCATGACCACGACGACACCCAAGCGCATTTTGATACTCCTCGGCCACCCGTCCAGCGACAGCTTTTGCGCCACCCTGGCCGATGCCTACGCCGCCACGGCCCGCAGCGCAGGCCACACGGTGCGTGAGCTGCGCCTGGGCCAGCTGGACTTCGACCAGAACCTGCATGAAGGCTACCGCCAGGTGCAGCCGCTGGAAGCAGACTTGCTGGCGGCGCAGGAAGCCATCAGCTGGGCCGAACACCTGGTGTTCGCCTACCCGATCTGGTGGGGCGGCGCGCCGGCCCTGCTGAAAGGCTTCGTCGACCGCATCTTCCTGCCCGGCTTTGCCTTCAAGTACCGCCCGGGCAAGGCTTTCCCGGCGCAGCTGCTGAAAGGCCGCACGGCCCAGCTGCTGGTGGCGATGGATACGCCGCCCTGGTATTTCCGCTGGGTCTACCACATGCCCGGCATTCACCAGCTGCGCAAGACGACCCTGGAATTTTGCGGCGTCAAGCCCGTCAAGGTGGCCAGCTTTGGTCCCATGATCGATTCCACCGCAGCGCAGCGAGCGCGCTGGCTGGAACAGGCACAGGCGCTGGCCCGGCGCCTGTAAGTTGCTTGCCATGTAGCCATCATGCATACGGTTTTGACAAGCTGGTAATCAAGCCGTCACATTCCAAGGCTACCATGATGATATTGCCTGTTTGTCAGTCGCCTTGCTGTTGCGACAACAAGGGTCCGATCGTCATGTAAAGGTAGCCGCTGTGGAGTTCAACGCTTCTCGATTGCATCTTCCCCGTTATCGCACGTCCGTGGCGGCTGACCTGTGCATCCCCACGGAATCCGTGCAGGCCGACGCCAGCAATTTCGCCGTGCTGGAACTATTCACGGAACGGCGCGACATGATGAGTCTGCCCGTCACGGAGCAGCAGCGCCCTATCGGCTTAATCAGCCGCAACATCTTCATGTCGCAGATGTCCAAGCCCTTTTATCACGAGGTGTACGGCAAGAAGAGCTGCATCGCCTTCATGGACAAGGAACCGCTGATCGTCGACGGCGCCATGAGCATCGAAGACCTCACCTTCCGCGCCGTGGAAGCGGGCGAGAAGGCGCTGGCCGACGGCTTCATCATCACCGAGGCTGGCGCGCTCGCCGGCGTGGGCTTCGGCTTGCAGCTGATGAACGTGGTGGCCACCATGCAGGCGGAAAAGAACCGGCAGATCATGCACAGCATCGATTACGCCAGCGTGATCCAGCGCGCCCTGCTGCGCACATCAAGCGCGGAATTGCGCGCCACCCTGCCCGACGCGCACCTGGAATGGCAGCCGCGCGACGTCGTCGGCGGCGACTTCTACTTCTTCGAACGCCATGCGGGCGGCTGGTTCGCCGCCATCGCCGACTGCACCGGACACGGCGTGCCGGGCGCCTTCATGACCCTGATCGCCTCGTCGGCCCTGAGCCAGGCCTTGCGCGAACTGGGACCGCACGATCCGGCCGCCCTGATCGGCGCCGTCAGCCGCTCCATCAAAACCCTGCTGGGCCAGGACGGCGCCGGCAGCGACAACGCTGGCCACGCCGGCTCGAACGACGGCATGGATTGCGCCTTCCTGTGCTACGACACGGCCAGCGCCAGCCTGCGTTTCGCGGGCGCGAAACTGGCGCTGCACGTGGTCGCGCCGGGCGAGGACAGCGTGCGCGCCATCGACGGCGCGCGCATGGGCGTGGGCTATGTCGACACGCCGGCCGGCTACTGCTGGCACAACGAGACGCTCGCCATTCCCGCCGGCAGCCTGCTGTTCCTCACCACCGACGGCTTGCTCGACCAGATCGGCGGCGCGCGCGACATCGCCTACGGCAAGCGCCGCATGCGCGAACAGCTGCTGGCGCGGCGCGACGCTCCCGCCGGCGACGTGGCGGCGGCCCTGCTGCAGGACAGCGCGGCATGGCAGGGAGCACAGCCGCGCCGCGACGACCTGACCTTTTTCTGTTTCCGCCTGTAGTTTTGGCGCCATCGAGCCACCTTATCAACAAGAAACCGGGTCACCGGCTAGCCAGGAGCACGGACGTGCTGTACGAAGAATTCAACGAGTTTTGGGATGTGGCACGCAAGCGCAACATCATCTTTTTTTACGTGGGCTATTTCTCGCAGCACGTGGTGAACGCCATTTCCGAAACCATCAAGGCGCGCCTCGACACGGCCGGCGCGGCCGGCCCCACGCGGCGGCGCATCTTTTCCTCGTTCATCGAGATGTCGCAAAACATCATGCATTATTCCGCCGACAGCCTGACGCCCGATGCGCAGCTGGACCAGCAGATGCGGCGCGGTTCATTCTGTATCGGCACGCGCGGCGACAGTTTTTTTCTGCTGTGCGCCAACCCCGTCTCGACGGACAACGTGGCGCAGATCCGCGCCCGCCTGGAACCGCTGCACACCATGACGATGGAGGAAATCCGCCTCGCCTACAAAAAGGCCTTGCGCGAGGAAGCGCCGGCCGACAGCAAGGGCGCGGGCCTGGGGTTTCTCACCATGGCGCGCGACGCCAGCGAGCCGCTGGAATTCGAATTCGTCCAGGATCCCCAGGAACCGGGCCACACCATCTTCTGCATCAAAGCCATCATTTGAAAGAGCCGACTCAGGAAAGCATATGCAATTACCGTCACCACTGTTCATCGCCGCGACCCCGAGTTCGCCCGAAATCGACTTCCGTTTCGAGCAGCACACCCTGTCGATCAAGGGCGAGTCGTATCCGGAAAACGCGGCCGCCTTCTATGGCCCGCTGATCGCCGCCGTGCGCGCCTACCTGGAAGGCTGCCGCGAGGCGGCCATCACCGTCAACGTCTCGCTGGCCTATTTCAACAGTTCCAGCACGAAGATGCTGTTTACCCTGTTCGACACCCTGAACCAGGCGGCCGTCGATGGCAACCAGGTGCGCCTGAACTGGTATCACGACGAGGATGACGACACCATTCTGGAATTCGGCCAGGAGCTGCAGCAGGACTTTACGGCGCTGGACTTCCGCGACCATCCCGTGCAGGGCAGCTAGGGCATGCGCGCCGCCATCTCCGAGGCTGGACTGGAGCCAGACCTGTTCACCGTGGAAGCGGCGGCGCTGGCCGCCGCGCGCCGCATGCACGCCGACGCCAGCGCGTCGGGCGCGGAACAGCGGCGCGTGCTCGGTGAACTGATCATCCACTACGAGCGGCTGATGCGCGAGACGCGGCGCCTGATCGGCCGCAGCGACCGCGCCGAGCGCGACATGCATCTGCTGAACCGCCAGTTGCAAACCCTGGCCGGCCAGCTCGAATACCGCGCCACGCACGATCCGCTGACGGGCGCCCTGAACCGCGGCGCCGTGATCGACCACGCCTCGCGCTGCCTGGCGCAGGGCGACATGGCGCTGATCGTGCTCGACATCGACCTGTTCAAGCAGGTCAACGACGACTTCGGCCATCCGGCCGGCGACGGCGTGATCCAGGCCGTGGTGGACTGCCTGAAGGGGCTATTGGGACAGGAGACGGCCATCGGCCGGGTCGGCGGCGAAGAGTTTTCCGTCGTCTGGCCCACCTCCTCGCGCGACGACGCGGCGCAAGTGGCGCAGCGCATCTGCGAGACGGTCGGCCGCCAGCGCCATGCGGCGCCCATCACGCGCGCCATCACCGTCAGCGTGGGCCTGAGCTGGAACCGCGCCGGCACGCCATTCGAAACGGCCTATAGCCATGCCGACCAGGCCCTGTACCAGGCCAAGCGCGAAGGACGCAACTGCGTGCGCCAGTGGCTGGAAAGCTGAAGCGGGCCTCAGCGGATATGTTCGCGCGCCATGCTGCCGTCGCGGCGCATGGCCGCCGCGGCGCGCTGCATGGCCGCCACCTGCGCCTCGGGCAATTGCTTGTTGCAAGCGAGGTAAGTCTGCACGCGATTAAAAGTCAGCAGCGGCACCACCTTGCCCTCCCACTCCTTGCCGACGAAAGGCTTGCTGCCCACCGCCAGGCCCACAGCCCACAGGTCGATGCGCCCGAGCAGCAGCTTTTGCGGATTGAGCCACTCCTGCGTCACGGGCGCCACGTTCATGCCGCGCTGGCGCAGGTAATCGTCGCGCGCGTCGCCGAGCACCGTGCCGATCACCAGGCCGCGCGCATCATCGAGCGTGCGCAGCGCCAGGTGCCGCTCGGCCAGGCCGTAGAGTATCCATTCCGCTTCGTTGAGGGGGCCGATCCAGCGAAATTGCGCTTCGCGCTCCTGCGTGCGGCTGGTGGAAAAGATGCAGGTATCAGGCTCGCGCAGCGCCTGCGCGTACGCGCGCTTCCACGGCAGCAGCTCGATGCGGTAGGAAAGACCGGCGCGCGCCATGATGTCGCGCACCTTGAGCGTTTCCCGTCCCACGACGACATTGCCTTCCATCATGCTCGACGGCGGCAAATGCTCGCCGACGATGCGCACGTCTACCGCCGCGGCCAGCGCCGGCATCAGCAGCGCCACTGCCAGCAGCCACGCCATGCTTGCTTGTTTCATGCTTGCTTTCATCTGCTACAGGGGATTGAAGCCGATGTTACCATCGGCTCACCCTGGCATCGCCGCATATTGCCAGTTAAACCATTTATTTTCCGCAGCGTGGCAACAGGCCAACGCCGGGAGAACGCCATGCGGAAGGGGATGGGAGAAATGTAACTGGCGGAAAACAGTAGGAGTCGAACCTACGGGAGAACGTCTGACGCCCTCCACCGGGTTTGAAGCCCGGCCACATCACCGGATGAGTGTGCTTTCCGCGGTGCCTGAGCTAGCTGCTGGGCAAGGCTGCCGTATAGGACCACAGCGCTTGCGGGCGTAATAGATGCCCATTGCCAACACGGCGAGTATAACCGACGCGGTCAAAGAATTCCAAGACCTGGATCGCCCGCTTGCGGCCCAGGCCGCTGGCGTCGCGGAAGGTGGCCGCGCCCACGGCGCCGGAACCGTGCGCCAGGCCCTCGTCCAGCTCCGCTTTTTCGGCCAGGGCGCGCACCAGTTGCGCCAGCTCGGCCAGGGCCGACGGATGGTAGAACAGGTCGTGCACGACCTGGCTGATCTGCCCTGCCTTGGCGAGTTTGCGTAACAGCTTGCGCGTCTCGTCCTCGGCCAGGCCGAAGCCGCGCGCCAGGTCGCGCGTCCACGGTGGATCGAAGCGCCCCTGCTCCAACCCGGCCAGCAAGGGTTCGGCCACCGCCTGCTCCTGCGGCGTCAGTTCCACGCTGTGCGCCGGCAAATGCAGGCTGGCGCCGCGCGCGAGGATCTCGCCACGTGCCAGCAAGCCTTCGACCAGATGGCTCCACAAGGCGTCTTCCATCTCGGCGTCGACGATGCGTTTCAAACGCCACAGTTCCGGCCCCGCCTCGTCGGGCGCGCGCGCATGGAAGGTTTCCAATGCTGCCATCACGCGCGCCTCCAGCGCCAGCAACGCGGCCGGCGCCAGCAGCAGGGCGTCGCCACCGCGCAGGGCGATGCGCCGCGTGTCGGACGGCAGCGCCAGGGCGTCCGCCGGCAACAGGGACAGGCGCACCAGCAGCGATTCGCGCAAGCCCAGCGGACTTTGCGCCAGCAGGGCCGCATAGTCGCCCTGCGCGATGAACGCGGCCAGCGCATCGAGCCACGCCAGCCTGGCCGGACTGCGGCGCTTGCGCGCGGGGCCAAAGGGATCGAGCACCATGCCGCCGCCCACCGTTTGCGTCGCTTGCGCATTGCGCACGACGAAGCGGTCGCCCGGCACGCCGTGCATCGGCGCGTCGAACACCAGCTGTACCCTGCCCGTCTGCCCCGGCGACAGCGTTTCGCCATCGAGCATGACGGCGCGCGCCAGCTGGTGCGCCGCGCCCAGGTGCACGTGCAGCGGCGACCAGGCTTTCAGCTGCACGCCGGCGTCTGGCAGCAGGGTCAGTTCCACGTCGAGGCGTTCGGAACACTGCGCCAGCGCGGGCGCGACGATCCAGTTGCCCCGCTCGATGCGTTCGCGGTCGATGCCGGCCAGGTTCAGCGCCAATCTCTGGCCCGCCATGCCCGTCCCGGCTGCGCGGTTCTGCGCATGGATGCTGCGCACGCGCGCCTGTGCATCGCCGGGCGCCAGCTGCAGCATGTCGCCCACCTGTACGCATCCCGCCAGCGCCGTGCCGGTGACGATGGTGCCCTGCCCCGACAAGGTGAACACGCGGTCCACGCCGAGGCGGAACAGGCGCCGCTCGTCACGCTGCGGCAGGCTGCGCGCCACTTGCGTCAGGTGCGCCAGCAAGGCGGCCACGCCCGCATCGTCGTCGCGATTGGCGGCCGTGGGAAAGATCGGGCTGCCCGCCAGCGGCGTGCCGGCCAGCAGCGCTTCGATGTCCGCCTCCACCTGCGCCACGCGGGCGCCATCGGCGCGGTCGATCTTGGTCAGCGCCACGGCGCCGCGCGTCACGCCGAGCAGCTGCAAAATCGCCAGGTGTTCGTGCGTCTGCGGCATGATGCCGTCGTCGGCCGCCACCACGAGCAGGGCAAAATCGATGCCCGTCACGCCGGAGGCCATGGTGCGGATGAATTTTTCGTGACCGGGCACGTCGATCACGCCCAGCACCGTGCCATCTGCCAGCGGCAGATAGGCGTAGCCAAGTTCTATCGAAATGCCGCGCGCCTGCTCTTCCTTCAGGCGGTCCGTGTGCACGCCCGTCAGCGCGCGCGTCAGGGTCGTCTTGCCATGGTCGATATGGCCTGCGGTGCCGACGATCATGCGGACAACTCGGCGAGCTGCGCGATGAAGGCCGTCTCGTGCGCCGCTTCCAGACAGCGCAGATCGAGCCACAGGGTGTCTTGCCCGATGCGCCCGATCACGGGGCACGGCAAGGCGCGCAAACGCTGTTCCAGCACGCCCAGGGGATTGCTCAGACGCGAGCCAGGCGCGCTGCGGATGGCCAGGCCAAAGCTGGGCAGCTGGTCGACGGGCAAGGCGCCGCTGCCGATCTGGCTTTTCATGGCTTCGGCGGTGACTACATAGGCGGCACCAAGAACGCCTTGCAGCAGCGGCAGCAGGGTTTGCGCCTGCGCGCGCATGGCGCAAGCGGGACGCGTCAACAGGCGCAAAGTGGTCAGACGTTCGGCCAGCAAATCCGGCGCGCGATACAGCTGCAGCACCGGCGCCAAGGCGGCCAGGGTCAGCTTGCCGACCCGCAGTGCGCGTTTCAGCGGGTTGCGCTTGATCTTCGCGATCAGATCGGCGCGCCCGACGATGACGCCGCATTGCGGGCCGCCCAGCAGTTTATCGCCGCTGAAGGTCACCAGGTCGGCGCCCGCTTCGATGGTTTCGCGCACCGTCGTTTCATGCGGTAGACCATACTGCGCCAGGTCGACCAGGGTGCCGCTACCCAGGTCGACGGCCGTGGGAATGGCATGTTTTGCTGCCAGCGGCACCAGTTCGTCCAGCTCCACGCTTTTCGTGAAACCGGTGATCGCGTAATTGCTGCAGTGGACCTTCATCAGCAAGGCAGTGTTCTCGTTGATCCCGTTCGCGTAATCGGCCAGGTGCGTGCGATTCGTGCTGCCCACTTCGCGCAGTACGGCGCCCGCGCGCGTCATGACGTCGGGGATGCGGAAAGCGCCGCCGATTTCCACCAGCTCGCCGCGCGAGACGACGACCTCCTTGTTCTGCGCCAGGGTATTGAGCATCAGCAGCACGGCGGCCGCATTGTTGTTGACGATGGTGGCCGCTTCGGCCCCCGTCAGTTCGCGCAGCAGTTCCTCGACCAGGTCGTCGCGGTCGCCGCGCTTGCCCGTCTCCAGGTCGAATTCCAGATTCATCGGCCACTGCAGCGCTTCCACCACGGCTTGCACGGCCGTATCTGGCAGCAGCGCGCGGCCCAGGTTCGTGTGCAGCACGGTGCCCGTCAGGTTGAACACGGCGCGCAGCTGCGAGCGCGCTTGCGCCTGCAGCCGTTCATCCATTTGCGCGGCGATGGCGGCAATCGATGCGCCCTCCTCGCCGCATTCACCAAACCCTGCGCCGGCCAGCATGGCCGTGCGCAGTTCGGTCAGCACGGCGCGCGCGCAGGCCAGAGTCTGCACGCGGCCGTAGCGCGCGATCAGGGCCAGGCAAGCCGCGTCGCCCAGGATGCGGTCGACCGACGGCAGGCGCACGGTTTGCCCCGTCGTCATGACTGCTGGCCCTCGCTGTTTTCATTCTTCCCCAGCCACAGCAGCGGGTTGCCGCTGGCGCGCTGGTAGCCCGCTTCGCCCACCAGCAAGTCGAGCATCAGGCTGGCCAGGTCGTCGGCCAGCGGTTCGACGTTGTAATCGTGTTCCTGGTTGAAGACTTTTCGATAGGTATGGCAATCGTCGCAGGTTTCCGCGCGCGCCACTTTTTTCGGATCGTTCGCCTTGTTGGGCAATTTGTCGTCCTTCGCCGTCACCGGGTCGAACGGCTTTGCGTCGGCCGCGTCCAGGCCCTGGTAGGCGATCTTGCCATTCTGTTCGCAGGTCGAGCACTTGACGCGCACCATATGCCATTCGCTTTCGCAAATGCCGCAGTGCAGGTAGCGGTAACCCTGCGACTGGCCGCCGATGCGGATCACGCTGGCGACGGGGTGCGAACCGCAGACGGGACACAGGGTGCCCGTTTCCAGGTCCGGCACGCGCGCGGCGCGCAGTTCGCTGGCCGACACCGACCACAGGATTTGCAGGGCGGCCGCGACGAATGGCGCATGCATGGGATTGAGGTTGTCGCCGTTTTCATCGAGCACGGCGTCGGCGCAGGCGTCCAGCGCTGGCGCGTCGAGGGCGCGCAATTGCGCCAGCACCTGCGTCAGGCCACCGGACAATGCCGGCTGGCTTGCCGCCGTGGCGGCCAGTTCATCGAGCAGGCTGGCAAAGATGTCGCGCCAGACGGGCGGACGGGCGCCGCTGACGGGCAGCACCGGCATGCGGTGCTGGATGGCGCGGCGCAGCGCGTCCGGGTCGGCGGCAGGCACGGCGCCGGGCGCCAGTTTTCCCACCACGGCCGCTTGCGCATCGGCCAGCGCGGCCATCAGCACCAGGTAGCCCTGCATGCCCGCGTCGACGGGGATGCCCTTGATCTTACCCTGCGCCAGTTCGCGCAAGCGCAAGGCGCGCGCCGTAAACAGGCTGTCAGGCTGCGGCAGCAGCAGGCGCGGAATCGCGTTGTGGTCCAGGCCTTCGATTTCGCCTGGCTGGAGTATGCGTTGTACCAATGGAGTTTTCCCATCAAAAAAGGGGATGTAAAGTATTTTAATCGATACGGTCGCGGCAAGCCGCAAAGAAAGGGGTCAGTCCCTTCGGGTCTGACCCCAGCAGTTGCAGTTGGGTTTAATTACGATTACGAAGAGCCTTAGTCCTTCGTATTGCGAATAACCGCCTCAAACCACTTCGGATGGTGCTTGCGCGCCCAGCCGTAGGTGACGGTGCCGCGCACCATGGCGCCGATCGAGCCCTTGACCCAGATAGCCGCGTAGATGTGCACGATGATGGCGCAGATGATGGCAAACGCGCAACCGGCATGCAGCAAGGCGGCAAAGCGCACGACGTCGATCGGGAAATAGAACGCGAAATACGCGCGCCAGATCACGACGCCCGACAGCAGCAAGCCGATCATGCTGACCAGCAGCACGAAGAACAGGATCTTCTGGCCGGCATTGTATTTGCCGATCTTCGGAAGCTTTTCTTCGCGGTTGTTGAGCACGTCGTCCATCTGTTTCAGCCACTGCTTGTCGCCGTCCTCGAACTTGTTGTGGTGCCAGAAGCGCACCACGAGGATCGCGAACGAGACAAACATCACCAGGCCGGCAAACGGATGCAAAATGCGCGTCCATTGCCCGCCGCCAAACAGATTCGCCAGCCACGCCATCGACGGATGGAACATGGCCAGCCCGGACAGGGCCAGCATGACGAAGGTGATGGCCGTGACCCAGTGATTCGTGCGCTCGTTGGGGTTGTAGCGTTCGATCAAGGGATTGCCATCCTTGTCGCGCAGCTTGCCATCGTGAAGTTCACTATGCTTCATGCTGTTCCTCCCGGATGCGCTTGGCCTCTTCCAGCGCTTCGTGCTCTTCATCCTTGCTCACTTCGTTCGGACCGACACGCGTGTAGTGGAACAGGCCCGCCAGCGCCGTGGCAGCCATGCCGGCCACCGCCAGCGGCTTGGACCAGCCCTTCCAGAAGCCCACCATCGGGCTGATGCGCGGGCGTTCCGGCAAGTTCGAATACAGCTTCGGCTTGTCGGCATGGTGCAGCACGTACATCACGTGCGTGCCGCCCACGCCCAGCGGATCGTACAGGCCCGCGTTCTCGAAACCGCGCGACTTCAGGTCGACGATGCGCTCTTCCGCATGCACCTTCATGTCTTCCTTGGTGCCGAACACGATGGCGCCCGTCGGGCACGTTTTCACGCAGGCCGGTTCCTGGCCCACGGCGACGCGGTCCGAACACAGGGTGCACTTGTAGGCGCGGTCGTCCTTTTTCGAAATGCGGGGCACGTCGAAAGGACAGCCGGCCACGCAGTAGCCGCAGCCGATGCAGTTTTCCTGGTGGAAATCCACGATGCCGTTCGTGTACTGCACGATGGCGCCCGGCGCCGGACAGGCTTTCAGGCAGCCCGGGTCCTCGCAGTGCATGCAGCCATCCTTGCGGATCAGCCATTCGAGGTTGCCGTCGTTGTTTTCGTGTTCGGCAAAACGCATCACCGTCCACGATTGCGGCGTCAGGTCCGTCGGATTGTCATAGGTGCCATGGTTTTCGCCGACTTCATCGCGCAAGTCGTTCCATTCCATGCACGCCGTCTGGCAAGCCTTGCAGCCGATGCATTTCGACACATCGATCAGCTTGGCCACGGTGCCCGTCACCGGGCTGCGCGCTTGCGGCGGGGTCACCGTGGTCGCCGACAGGCGCCGGATATCTAAGGATTGCAGTGCCATTATTGAGCTCCCATCATGCTTTTTCCACCTTCACGAGGAAGGACTTGAATTCCGGCGTTTGCGAATTCGCATCCCCCACGCCCGGCGTCAGGGTATTGATCAGATACCCTGGCTTGGCCACGCCCGTAAAGCCCCAGTGCAGCGGCAGGCCGACGGTATGCACCTGCTTGCCCTCGATCGTCAAGGCCTTGATGCGCTTGGTGACGACGGCCTTGGCGATGATGTGGCCCCGCTTGGAACTGACGCGCACTTCGCCACCGGCGACGACGCCGATGCTCTTGGCCAGCTCTTCGCCGATTTCAACGAATTGCTGCGGCTGGATGATGGCATTCAGGCGTGCATGCTTGGTCCAGTAATGGAAATGCTCGGTCAGGCGGTAGCTGGTCGCCACATGCGGATACTCCTCATGCGTGCCGAACATTTTCCGGTCATCGGCGAACACGCGCGCGGCCGGATTGCTGGTCGCCTGCGGGTTTTTCGGATGCATGGGGTTGTAGCCCAGCGGATTTTCGAACGGCTCGTAATGCTCGGGGAACGGACCTTCGGCCATGGCGCCGCGCGCAAAGAAGCGCGCCACGCCCTCGCCCAGCATGATGAACGGACCCATGCCGTTTTCCGGCGGTTCGTCGACCTTGAAGTCGGGAATATCGGCCCCGCTCCAGTTCGTGCCATTCCACTCGATGAGCTTACGGGTCGGATCGAAAGGCTTGCCCTTCAAGTCGCACGAAGCGCGGTTGTACAGCACGCGGCGGTTCGCCGGCCACGCCCAGGCCCAGCCCAGCGTCTGGCCGATGCCGGTCGGGTCGCTGTTGTCGCGCCGTCCCATCTGGTTGCCCGCCTGCGTCCAGCTGCCGGCGAAAATCCAGCAACCGCTGGTGGTCGTGCCGTCGTCGCGCAATTGCGCAAACGAGGCCAGCTGCTCGCCCTTTTTCACCAGCAGCTTGGTCGGATCCTTGAGATCGTACAAGTCAACCAGCGCCTTGCCGTTGAATTCGCGGGCGATTTCTTCCGGCTGCGGGTTATGCGGCTGCGCATAATTCCACGTCAGGTTGAGAATCGGATCGGGGAACTTGCCGCCCTCTTTCTGGTACATGCTGCGCATGCGCAGGAACAGGCCCGACATGATCTCCAGGTCGCTGCGCGCCTGGCCCGGCGGTTCGGCCGCCTGCCAGTGCCATTGCAGCACGCGCGAGGAACTCACGAGCGAACCGCGTTCTTCGGCGAAGCAGCTGGTCGGCAGGCGGAACACTTCCGTCATGATCTTGGTGGGATCGACTTCGTGATACTGCCCGTGCGCCTTCCAGAATTCGCCCGTTTCCACGGCCAGCGGATCCATGATGACGAGGAACTTCAGCTTCGACAGCGCTTCCGTCACCTTCTGCTTGTTCGGCGCGGACGCCAGCACATTGAAGCCCTGGCAGATATAACCCGTCATCTTACCTTGGTGCATATTCTCGATGGCTTGCATCAAGTCATACGGCTTGTCGAGCTTTGGCAGGTAGTCGAAGGCGTAGTTGTTTTCCGCCGTGGCAAAGTCGCCCCACCACGTCTTCATGAAGCTGACGTGGAATTTGCGGTAATTGCTCCAGTAGCTGAGCTGGTTCGGCCGCAGCGGCTTGGTGGCGCGCGCGGCGATATAGCCATCGAAATCCTGCTCGGCCTCGTTCGGCAAGGTCATGTAACCTGGCAACAGGTTCGACATCAGGCCCAGATCGGTCAAGCCCTGGATGTTCGAGTGGCCGCGCAAGGCGTTCATGCCGCCGCCCGCGATGCCCATATTGCCCAGCAACAGTTGCACCATGGCGCCCGTGCGGATGGTCTGCGCACCCGTCGAGTGGTGCGTCCAGCCCAGCGCGTATAGGATGGTACCGGCGCGTCCCGGCACGGCGGTCGAAGCCAGGGCTTCCGCCACTTTGTGGAACTTGTCGGCCGACACGCCGCACGTACGTTCGACCATTTCGGTCGTGTAGCGCGCGTAGTGCTTCTTCATCATCTGGTAGACGCAGCGCGGGTGTTCCAGGGTCGGGTCGACCTTGGCATAGCCGTCTTCGCCGATCTCGTAATCCCAGGTGGCCTTGTTGGTGTACTTGCCTTTTTCCTTGTCGAAACCCGAGAACAGGCCGTCTTCGAACGCATAGTCTTCGCGCACGATGAAGGGCATGTCCGTGTAGTTGCGCACGTACTCATGCTGGATCTTGTCGTTCGTCAGCAGATAATTGATGATCGCGCCGAGGAAGACGATGTCCGTGCCGGTACGCGTGGCGCAGTAGTAATCTGCCACGGATGCGGTACGGGTAAAACGCGGATCGACAACGATCAGCTTGGCCTTGTTATGCGCCTTCGCTTCCGTTACCCATTTGAATCCGCAAGGATGTGCTTCTGCTGCATTGCCGCCCATGACCAGGATCACGTCGGCATTCTTGATATCGACCCAATGATTCGTCATCGCGCCACGGCCAAACGTCGGGGCAAGACCTGCCACCGTCGGTCCGTGTCATACACGCGCCTGATTATCAAAGGTCAGCATCCCCATGCTGCGCACTGTCTTGTGGGTCAGGTAACCGACCTCGTTGCTGCCGGCGGACGCGGCAAGCATGCCGGTGGAGAGCCAGCGGTTGACGGTCTTGCCGTCGGCATTCTTTTCGATCAGGTTGGCGTCGCGGTCATCCTTCATCAGGCGCGCGATCTTGTCGAGCGCCACATCCCAGGAGATCGGTTGCCATTCCGTGCCGCCCGGCGCGCGGTATTCGGGCACTTTCAGGCGGTTCGGGCTGTGGATGAAGTCGACCAGGCTGGCGCCTTTCGGGCACAGGGTGCCGCGGTTCACCGGGTGATCGGCATCGCCTTCCACGTGGATGATGCTGGAGACGGCATTTTTCGCGCCGTCGCCCAGTCCATACAGCAGGACGCCGCATCCTACCGAACAGTAGGGACAGGTATTGCGTGTCTCGGTGGTGCGAGACAGCTTGTATTGCCGCACTTCCGCCATCGCCTGGCCCGGTGCGAAACCGAGCAGGGCGAGGCTGGAACCAGCAATGGTCGCGCCAGTTACCCGAAGGAACTGGCGCCTGGACATCTGAACCATATTCAGGCCTCTATGATGTGAGTAAATAAAAGTCATACGGCGTCGTGGTCGTGTCATATCACTAAGATATAAGCACCATGCCTGTGCCGTATGACACTATTTTACCCCTCAAACTCAGTCAAGGCTCAGTCCGCCCTAAAAAATTGCACATAGTCAACATTATTTTATCAGTACCGAACAGTTCCTCTAATCAATACGAGCCTGCCCGGCGCAGCGCCCGTCCATGAAAAAAACCCGCTCGCGAGCGGGTTGTGAGGAAACGATAAAAATTACAGGCTGTAGCGCAAGGTCAGCGCCACATTGCGCGGCGCGCCCGGCAAGCTCAGGTTCGGGCTGGAACCGTGGCCCGACACGATGTAGCGCGTGTCGCCGATATTGTTGATGTTCAGCTGCACTTCATAGCGGCCCGTGCGGTACGCGGCCATGGCGTCGGCCGTCACGTAGCCGGGCAAGACCACCGTGTTGCCGGCATTGGCGAAACGGCTGCCGACGGCATTCGCGCCGCCGCCCACGGTGAAGCCGTGGCCCAGGTCTTTCGTCAGCCACACATTGGCCATGTTGCGTGCCGTCAGGGTGGCGCGCTTGCCTTTGACGTCAACGGAGCCAGCCGCATTCACGCTCGTGTCCTTGGCGATGGAGTCCGTGATGGTGGCGTCCAGCCAAGCGTAGCCGGCCATCATTTTCCAGCCATCGTGCAAGTCCGCATTGAAGGTCAGTTCCAGCCCATCCGTGCGCTGCGTGCCGATGGGCACGATACGGTTCGTGATCGGTTCGCTGCTCTTGATATTGTCGCGCTCCAGGCGGAACAGCGACACGGTGGCGTTGGCGCGGCCGCCCCACAGGTCGTACTTGGCGCCCACTTCCGTGTTACGCGTGGTTTCCGGCGCCAGGTCGGCATTGTTGGCGGCCAGGGCGAAGTTTTCGCCGCTCGGCTGGAACGAGCGGCTCCACGACGCGTAGTACGATTGCACGGCGCTCGGTTGCCAGACGAGGCCGGCGCGGGGGCTGTAGGCCGAATCCGTGCGCGACAGGTCCGCCGTCGTCGCGCCCAGCGCATTGGCCAGGCGCGACTGCTGCTTGTAGCGGTCGTAGCGCAGGCCGGCCAGCGCCTTCCACTCGTCGCTGAAGCTGATGGCGTCCTGCACGTAGGCGGCGGCCGTGTCGTAGGTACCGAAGGTATCGCCGCGCGCGCCCAGCTTGCTGCGGCTGACCTGCGGCAGGACGGGATGGAAGATCGATACGTTCGACGCCACCGCGGTCGAGGCCCAGCTCGACGCATCCTTGTTTTGCTTGCCGAACTCGGCGCCGTACAGCACTTCATGGCGCAAGGTGCCTGTGACCAGCTTTTGCGTCAGTTCCGTCTGGTTGAACCAGCCGCTCTCGTCGCGGTTCAGCTTGGCGTGACCGAGGTTCATCGTGCCTTTGACCTCGTTGACGTTGCCGGAAATATTCGTGTTGTTGCGGTCCAGGTGGTAATCGTAATAGCGGAAGGCATTGCGCAGCGACAAGCTATCGCTGAACTTGTGCGTCAGGGTGGCTGCCGTGGAGACCACGCGCGACTGGCTGAAGTCCGCATCGCGCGCATTGGCGGCGCCAAAATAGGTGCGCGCGTCGACAGCGACCGGGCGGCCGTGGTAGGACGGGATGCCGAAGTCCGTCAGGCGGCGGTCTTCCAGGTACTCGCCCTGCAGCAACAGTTTGGTGGCGCTGGACAGGCGGATGGCCACGGAAGGCGACAGCGCCGTGCGGTTGATGAATTGCTGATCGCGGTAGCTGTCCGACAACTCGCGCGCGCCCGTGAAACGCCAGTCCACCGTCTCGCCGACGCGGCCCACGTCGACTTCGCCACGGCGCCCTTTTGTATTCGTCAGGCTCAGGGCCAGATCCGTGATATCGATACCTGGCTTCTTCGTGATGCGGTTCACCAGGCCACCCGAGGAACCGCGGCCGTACAGCACGGCGGCCGGTCCCTTGATCACTTCCAGACGCTCCACGTTCGACAGGTCGCGGAAATACAGGGCGTCATCGCGGAAGCCGTCGACGAACTGGTCGCCGATGGCCGTGAAGCCGCGGATGAACACCTGGTCGCGCTGGCCGTCGCCCGTGGACAAGCCCACGCCGGGGATATTCTTCATGATGTCCTGGATCGACATGGCGTTCTGGTCGCGGATGACGGCGGCCGGCACCACGTTGATCGTCTGCGGCACGTCGCGCAAGGCCATTTCCGTCTTGGTGCCGCTGGCCGAGGTGGCGGCGACATAGCCCTCCTTGTCCTTCGACGCCGTCACGGTGACGGCGGGCAAACTTTCCTGTGCCCAGCTTGCCAATGGCGTGGCGCCGAAGGTCAAGGCGCCCAGTACGGCGATGGTGATCGGTTTACATCCTGGCTTGCGCTGTTGCTGCATACAATTCCCTGGTCGATGTTTTAATACGAATGATTATCATTAGTATTTTATCAGCCAGTGCGGCGCAAAGTAAGCACTTCTGTAAGTGATAGTACTTATGGACTAGGTACTTGATGTAAAAACACAACAGGAAATCAATATCAAAAAACAATTAAAATTGCTTTGAAAAACTATTTCCCTGCGTCAATGCTATACTTGCGGCTTGCTGGGCAACGGTCAGCCTGACCGACATGCCCCTTGCTTTACCTCCATCGCCACGCTCAGCGTGGCGCGCCGCACAGCCATCACGCGGCACCCGAAGACCCCGATCCCCTGCGCCTTGCGGCGCCTGTCCGCCCCTGCTGGCGGCGGCGATCATGACTATTAAACTGTTAGGAATTACATGAAAAACCTGAACATCGGCAGCCGCCTTGGCGTCGGCTTTGCTGTCGTATTGTTGTTGCTTGCCGCCTTGACCGTCACCGCCCTCGTGCGCATGCAAACGGCCAGCGACCTGACTTACCGCCTCATCAATACCAGCATCAAGAACCAGCGCATGGTGGCCGAATGGTCGAAGATCATTGAACTCAACAGCGTGCGCGGCGTCGCCTCGTTTGAAATCACCGATCCCGTCGTGCGCGCCAAGATCGAGGAAGACTTGAAAGTCGATGCGGAGCGTTCCAGCAAGCTGCAGGATGACATCATCGCGTCCCTGCTCAACCCGGCCGTGATCGAGCAATTCAAGGTCGTGCGCAAGGTGCGCACCGACTACGTGACGACGCGCGCGCGCGCCTTCAAGATGAAGGCCGACGGCGACGTGGCAGGCGCCAAGGTCGTGTTCGACAAGGAAGTCGCGCCGATCACCGTGGCTTATCTGGCCGAAGTGAAACGCTTTGCCGGCATGCAGATCAAGGCCGCCGACGGCGTCGGCAACAGCATCATCGAAGCCTACAGCAGCACCCGCGTTTTCCTGATCACCATGGGCGTGCTGGCTGTGCTGATGGGCATCGGTTTCGCCTGGTGGATCACGCGTTCGATCACCGGCCCCATCCGCGCCGCCGTGAAAGTGGCGGAAACCGTGGCAGCGGGCGACCTGAGCAGCGTCATCACGGCGCAAGGCCGCGATGAAACGGGCCAGCTGATGCACGCCCTGAAAACCATGAACGACAGCCTCGTCGGCATCGTGGGACAAGTACGCAGCGGCACCGACACCATCGCCACGGCGTCCGCGGAAATCGCCGCCGGCAACCAGGACCTGTCGTCGCGCACGGAGCAGCAAGCCAGTTCGCTGGAAGAAACGGCCTCGTCGATGGAAGAACTGACCTCGACCGTGAAACAGAATGCCGACAACGCGCGCCAGGCGAATAAACTGGCCGGCGACGCAGCCGGCATCGCCAGCCGCGGCGGCGCCGTGGTGGCCGAAGTGGTCGCCACCATGGGCGAGATCAATACCTCGTCGAAGAAAATCGTCGACATCATTTCCGTCATCGACGGCATCGCCTTCCAGACCAACATCCTGGCCCTGAACGCGGCCGTGGAAGCGGCACGCGCCGGCGAACAGGGCCGCGGCTTTGCCGTGGTCGCCACGGAAGTGCGCAACCTGGCGCAGCGTTCGGCAGCGGCGGCAAAAGAGATCAAGGGCTTGATCGACGACTCCGTGCAAAAAGTCGACGTGGGCACGGACCTGGTCGACAAGGCCGGCAAGACGATGGAAGAAATCGTGCAAAGCATCGGCTTCGTGACGTCCATCATGAGCGAGATCAGCAACGCCAGCGAAGAACAGAGCGCGGGCATCGAGCAAGTCAACCAGGCCATTTCCGAAATGGATCAAGTGACCCAGCAGAATGCGGCCCTGGTGGAAGAAGCGTCGGCAGCGGCCGAAGCGATGCAGGAACAGGCGAGTGAACTGGCGCAAGTGGTCAGCGTCTTCCGCCTCGACGCCAATGCGGCGGCCACCGACCGTTTCAGCGTGAAAACCGCACAGCGCAGCGCGCCGGTGGCGACAGCCCCTGCCGCGCCAGCCCGCAAGGCCTCCACCCCCGCCCTGCGCCTGCCCGTGATGCGCAACAGCGGCAAGGCGGCGGCGCCGGCCGAAGGCGAGTGGGAAGAGTTTTAATCCGCGTCAACAGCAAGAACAGCTATTGCCGGCGTATCTCGGCAATGGCTGCCTCCAGCACCTCGTCGCGCCCGGCCCGTATGCCGGCAAGCGTGGGCCTGACCTCGATATCGGGAATGATGCCCACGCGCTGCGTGGGGCGCCGGTCCGGATAAAACACGCCGATGCCGCTGATCAGGGTGCTCAAGCCGCCAGGCAGCGAAAACGTCGAAATATTGCCATCCGCGCCAGCCGTGGTGCTGCCGACCACCTTCGCGCGCGGCGCCACGCGCAAGGCCATGGCCGTGTATTCGGCCTGGCTCTGGCTCACTTCATCGACCAGCAGCATGACCTTGCCCGCATAGCGCGGCGCTTGCGGGTACAAGGCCACAGGCTGGGTCCAGTGGAAGGCGCCGGGGTTGACAAGGTCGCCCTTGGTAAAGCGGGCAAACGCCGTGGGCCGCTCGACCAGGTAAGCACCCAGGGCAAAGACGACAAACTCGCGCGGGTAATTGCGTAGATCGATAATCAGGCCGCGGCTGCCTGCCGCCGCTGCCATATGCGCCGCCACGTCGGCCCGCTTGAGGCTCGACAGCTTGAGGTAGGCGATATCGTCGCCCAGGCGCTGAAACGTTTCCCCTTCCCTGTCATGCGTGTCCTGGCCCGCTTGCCGCCCGGCTGGCACGCGCTGCGCCGTCAATTCCACAGTCTCCTGGCCGCGGCGCACCTGCAGCCGGATTGCACCGCAGGCGCCAGCCGTCAGCCTGCCCGCCATGTCGCGCAAGCGCGCCGCCTCATTCGATGCCGCATAGTGGGGCCGCCAGGTGGCGACCAGTTGCGCCACCGGCACGCCATCGACGCTGTCAATGACATCGCCGACCTGCAAGCGCGTCGCCGCCCCGGCTTCGGCTTCCCGGTAACCCACCACCACCGCGCTGGTGTCGATGAAGCGGAGCTTGACTGGCAGCCGGCATTGCCCCACAGGCGGACGCACGTGCATCGAACTCCACAGATTAGTATGGGTATCGTGCAGGCGCGCGATCACCGCCATCATTTCCAGCTGATAGCTGGCGCGGTCCCTGGCCAGCGCGATGCGCGGCAGCGACTGGTGCAAAACGTCATCCCAGTTTTCCCCTGTCAGATCGCGGTAGGGCGCCCAGTATTCGATGATATTCCAGAAGCGAAACAAGGCCAGCAACTGAAAGCCGGCATCGGGCAGCGCCAGGTCCGGATAGGCTGGTTCATGTTCAAAAACGGGATTGCCCACCTGCTCCTGCATGCGCAGATAAAATTGGCTGGCCGACGCCGGCCGGTGCAGATAAATGTGCCGCAGATCGGCGCGCAAGCCCGCACCCAGCAAGCTCGCATCATCCATCCATTGCAGCGCGGGACGCAAATGCAGCTCACCCTGTGCCGGGACGGCACAAGGGTCGCAGCCGGCAAGCGGCCCCAGACCGGCGATCCAGTCCCGCAGCACGGCATCGCCCGCCGCCCTGTCGGGCGCGTCCAGCATTTTCGGCATGACACGCAGGAGTTCATAGTCCCACTGCCGCCCGCCTGCGGTGATCAAGGGGTGATGGTATTTCAGGAAGCCCCATACCTTGCCGAGCACGGCGAGATTGTCGACTTGTGCCGGCGTCACGGCATCGAGCGCGATGCGCGAGCCGGCATCGAAGGCGTGATCCGTTTCAAACGCGGTGTGGCGGCCATCCTGCGAAAAAGCCGGCGGCGCCGTAGCGACGAACAGAAAGGCAATGGCTGGCATGCACCAGCGCGCCAGTCTCAGACAGGGTATCCATTTCATCCAGCTTCCTTGACAGGGGTTACGACAGCCATTCAGCTCAGGCGCGCTTGCGCATCCGCGACCAGGGTGGCCAGCTCGCGCGGCACCGCTTGCGCCAGGAAATCGAGCGCCAGTTGTTCCGGATCGATGGCCGCGTCCAGCGGCAAGCCATGCTCGAAGCCGCCCACCATGATACGGCAAAAATGCGGCGATTCCGCCCACGTTTCCACATACCAGCAGCCCGCATGGCCCTGCACGAAGTATTCGCCGATAAAGTAGCCCAGCATGGTTTTCACCCACTGCCAGCTCTCGTCGCGGATGACGATGGTGCGCATGGCAGCATCAATGTACGGCAGGTATTCGGCCGCGTTGGTCAGCACTTCGTGCGCCGGCTGAATGCCCAGGCGCTCGACGAAATTCACCAGCGAGGCGCCCAGCGCGTCATAGTAGGCATCGAAATCCGCCTGGCTTTGTTGCAGTAATTTTTCTTGTTCGTTCGACAGCATTCACACTCCACAGACATTCAACAATCCCCTATTTTACGCCACGCCCACATCGACTCCGGCCCGCTGCAGCAAGGCCTGGTTGCGAGCGGACAGATGCGTCACCTGCAGGTGCTTGCCGGCCTTGTCATAGCGTTCATACAAGGATTCGATGGCGGCGATGGCCGAGTGGTCGGCCATGTGCAGGTGCCGGCAATCGAGGATGACGCGGGCCGGGTCCGACGCCAACTGGAACAGTTCCTGAAAATGCGTGGTGGAGGCAAAAAACAGGGTGCCGTGCGGCAGGTAGACGCGCACGCCAGTACTGCTGTCATCGATGTCGGCACGCATGTCGCGTGCATGCTGCCAGGCAAAATTCAGGGCGGCGATGACGATGCCGCACAGCACGGCCATCGCCAGGTCCGTGAACACCGTGATCACCGTCACGGCAACGATCACCAGCGCATCGTGCAACGGCACCTTGCCCAGCACGCGCAAGGAACCCCAGGCAAACGTCTGCTGCGCCACGACGAACATCACGCCGACCAGAGCGGCCAGCGGGATGCGTTCGATCAGCGGCGACAGAAACAGGATGAACAATAAAATCATCACGCCGGCCGTCACGCCCGACAGGCGCGAACGGCCGCCCGAGCTCAGGTTGATCATCGTCTGCCCGATCATGGCGCAGCCGCCCATGCCGCCAAACAGGCCCGAAACCACGTTCGACGCGCCCAGGGCGATGCATTCGCGGTTAGGCTGGCCCCGTGTTTCAGTCATCTCATCGGTGAGATTAAAAGTGAGCAAAGTTTCCAGCAAGCCCACCATGGCCATCAGCGCCGCATACGGGAAGATGATGTGCAAGGTGGCCATGTCCAGCGGCACGGTGGGCCAATGCAGGGCCGGCAAGCCGCCGGCGATATGTGCGAGGTCGCCCAGGGTGCGCGTGGGCAGGTGCAGGAAATGGCTGAGCACGCCCACTCCCAGGATGGCCACCAGCGCGGGCGGCACGGCTTTTGTCAGGCGCGGCAGCACGTACACGATGGCCATGGTGAGCAGCACCAGCCCAGCCATCACAAGCAAGGGCGTGCCTTGCAGCCATGTTTCTCCTTGCGGCGTGGCTTGCCGAAAATGCTCCAGTTGGGCCATGGCGATGACGATGGCCAGGCCATTCACAAAGCCCAGCATCACCGGGTAGGGCACCATGCGGATCAATTTCCCAAGACGCAAGATGCCGAACAGCGCCATGATGATGCCGCTCAGCACCACGGTCGCCAGCAGGTATTGCACGCCATGCTGGGCCACCAGCGCCACGATGACGACGGCCATGGAACCGGCGGCGCCCGAAATCATGCCGGGGCGCCCGCCAAAGATGGCCGTGAAGGCGCAAATGATGAAGGCGCCGTACAGGCCCATCAGGGGATTCAATTGCGCCACCAGAGCGAAGGCGATGCATTCAGGCACCAGGGCAAACGAGGTGGTCAGGCCGGCCAGGACATTTTTTTGTATGTTCGAGAACCACTCATCCCGAAAAGTTGCGTTGATCATCGAGTCGTATCCAAAGTCGGAACAGGAAAATGCCGGCCTGATGGGCAATCATCAGGCGCAGCCATGCAGCGGGCGTCACAGAAAAGCTGCGCTGAGGTCGAACGGAGCAGGAAAGTCGTCAGTGACTACATCGGTATGGCGGAAAGGGGAAGAATCATCAAGGCGCCAGGCGGCGCGGCTGAGCTTGCCGGCATTATACAAGAACGTCCAATAGCGGCGCAGCCAGGCATGGCCAGCCTTTTCTGCCGGTTGTCTGCTGTTTTTGTACGGCAGCCGGTGCCACGCAATTCAGCGCGTAATGATGTAATGATCGGCTACCCGTCAAGGCGCAGCAAGCGTGCGTCTTGACGGAAGCCTTGTCTTCACGACATGCTTAGTGGGCAGGTTCGCTTCCAAACCGCAGCTCCACGCGGCGATTGCGCTGATCACTCGGTGCCAGTCCTGGCAGTGGATGCGAATCGCCAAAACCGGCGACGACCACGCGCCTTGCCGCATCAACGCCACTCTGCCCAATGATCAGGCGGCGTGCCTCCCTGGCGCGTGCAGCCGACAAGGTAAAATTATCGTCGTACACAGTGCAAAACTCACGAATATCGGTCACAGGCGCCTTGACCGGTTTGTTATCCGTATGACCCTCGACATAAATCTGTCCGCCCTCCACTCGCATCAGATAGGCCGCAATACTGTCTTCGACCTGGGCGAAGACCGCACGGGCTTTGGGCTCGATACAGGCACTACCACTCTTGAATACGCTCTCGCTTAGCGTCACTTTGCCGGCCGCCGCATCGATGGCAACAAAATTGGCAGCGCCCTCGCGCGCAAAAGCAATTTTCATCTGTTCGAGCACGACTGCCACCTGGCGTCGCTTTGCCTCGCTGCCCTCGTTCATCTCAGCATGATGACGTTGCTCCGCGGCTTGTTTCTGCACCACAGATACCACCAGCATCAGCATGACGACGGCAACTACGCCCGACATCAGATCGGCGATCACGATCCACTCACTCGCTTTATCCTTCATGACGCATCCTTATGCCGCTTTCGTTGCGGAATGGGAGGTGCCGTGCTCCAGTGGCGGCATCATGGCCACCAAATCCATTTCCGCATTGGGGAGGTGGAAGGTCGTGCTACCCAGTGCATCCGCCGCAGGCGATGCGACAAGCAGCTTGGCTACGGCATCGGCAACAGCATGAAACTCGACGCACATTTGTTCCATTGCCTGCGCTTGCTGCTGCTGGGAGGCAGCGGCGGTATCCTGAACCTTCACTTGTCGCTCAACAAGTACCAGCAACTGGCGCAGTTCGTCACCAAGTGTTGCGTTCCGGTCCAAGCTGGCACTACTGTCTTTCACCGCGACAACAAGTTCACCGACCTTGTCCACCAGATTTGCCGCCCGTTTATCACTGGCTTCAAAATGCTTGGCAAATTGCATCATGCGGGTATTCGAGGTCGATATCGCATTCAAGCCCTTCTCAATGCTTTCTTGCATTGCAGAAACGAATTCAGTCATGGCATGGACTTTCCCGTTCAAGGCATCGCCCGATGCGGCAAATGTGGCCTGCGCCGATTCCTGACGTTTGCGCGTGTCCTCGCCCATGGTGTGCAAGGTATTGAGAGTCGTCGACACGCCATTCGACAATTCGCCGATTACCCGCTCAATCTGCGTGGTAGCCGTTGACAGGTCCGCAGCCATTGTTGTCATATTCGTGGCAAAGGTTGCCCCCATGTCATCGATCGTTGCCTTCAACTCGGTTCTCAGGCTGGCCAGCACTGACGACATGGTATTGCGGAACTCTTCAATTACGCTGCCCAATTCGGTGCTGGCGTTGCCAGCCAATTGGGCGGCCACGGACATGCTCTTGGCGGCCACTGCCATTTCACTGATATTCTCCGAGACGCTGCGCACGAAACCTTCCATGGCGGCGCGGCTTGCCTGCGTGTGCTCCGCCAGTTCACCGAGCCGCGTACTTTGCAGCAGCGCCTGTTCGCTCTGCACCTTGGCATGGCCTGCGATGACCTCGATAGGGCTCAGCAATGCCTGCTGGCCCTGCTGTGACGCATCGAGCCTTTCGACGATCCGTTCCAGCGTTTGCAGTTGCAGCGCACTGCCTGCCTGCGCGGCTTGCAGTCCGCGCTCATTGCCGAGAAGCAACTCTTGCAGCACAGCCAATGACTGCGCGTGCTGCTGTTCCGCCCTCTGCGCCGCAGTGCGCTGCTCGGCGGCCACGGTGCTGCCGGACTGGGCGATAGCGTCAATCATCTGCGTACGCTCTTTGTCGCGTTCCAGGCGCTGCAGTTCGGCGAGACGGCCGGTAATTTGCTTCAGTTCGCTTGCTGCCCAGGCGTGACGCACCTCTTCGTATGGCTTCAGCATGAACCATACTTTCAGGACCAGAAAAGCAAGAATGCCCCAGGTCGACGTTTTAAACTTGGATCCCAGAGAATTCATGATCGGAGTCAAGCTATTGAGTGCATCCTGGCCTGGCGCCAGCGCACCTGCAGCCTCTACCAAAGCGAGGCCAAGGCCGATGAATGTGCCCAACAAACCAAATACCAGCAGCAAGCCCGGCAACATATCCGCCCAGCGTTCCGCCGGCGTGGCAACTGCGGTGCTCAGCTCGTCGGCCGAGCCATAGGCAAGCGGCGCGCCATCCTCGGCATCGAGCCGCGTCAGGTTGCGCTGCCAGCGCCCCGCACGCGCACTGCGCGCCACGGCCATCGGCACGCACACCACCGCCAGCATGAAGACGGTCGCGAAAATGAGTTGTAATCCCGAATGGATCGTGTAATCCAGCGTCGGCAGGAGAAAGGTCAGCAATTGATTATCCATTGCATTCGACTTCCAGCTCTTCGCCACGCTTGATACTATCGGCGCGGAACACATTGGCAAAATCGGCAATCAGCGCCTGCTGCTCGGCGGACATGTCGGCCCAGCGCAAATCGCGATGCGCGCAATCGGTCAGCAGCAAGCCCACTTCTTCGCCCAGTTCCAACAGGAAATCCTGATCATCTGCCTGTATTTGCTCCGGTGTTTTTTCAAGCAGCTGCAAGAAACCTTCTGTCGCATAGACATAATATTCCCGCTCCACATTGCGTTTCATCAATGCCTTGTTCGCTGCAAGCTCCACCGGCAACACCGCTTCCAGGCTTTCAAGCTCGCCCTGGTCTTGCGCCGACAGCGGCGACAGCAGCGCTTCCAGCTTCAAGCGACTCAACTTGGCTTGGGCAACCGCCAACGTTTCCGCCGTGCGCTTCCACAGACGCTTGTCATCCGTCAACGCCAGTTGCCACATCTTGCTCATCTCTTCGAACACAAACGGCGTGAGCTTCTTTCCATAGCGGGAAAACACGATGGCATCAAGACGCGCGGCCTCGGCATCGCTCATTTCAGGCGCATCGGACAACAACATTGCGCCGATCTGCACAAGGAAAATGTCGTCGGCTGAAATCTCCTCCATCGTCGTGGCACGGGCCAGCACCTCTTCCACTGTGCGGATCAGCTTTTGTGTCGCACGCAAACGCAGATAATGTTCAAAACCAATGAAACCACCGTCATCGATCAGGTTGGCGATGCCCGTTTTCACCAGCGCCAGTTCATTGATCATGGCGGCAAGATCGAAGGCCTTGACATGCTCGGCGGAATATTCGTGCGCCTTGGCGGCACGGAATACGGCCTCATGCTCGCGCGCCAGCGCTTCGTCCATCGCCGAAAGCCGTTCATCGAGGCGCTTCGCGAGTTCAACCACCCAGCGCATCGCCTTTTCCAGCTGATGCAGGATGGGACTATTTTCCAGGGCCAACAAGGCGCTGATCGCCTTATCGATCGCCAGGATCGCCTTGCCAAGCCAGGGATGTATTGCTTCCGCAGCTGCCGCAATGGATTTCAGGTAAGGACTCAGCTTCTGCAGGTACGGCTTGACCTTTGCATATGTCTCTTTTACCGCCCCGATGAATGCCTCCCCCTTTTCCGCGATCACCCTGATCGCATCGCGCACCACCTTGACCACCTTGGTGGCAACATTACGAACAGTCGAAACAACATCATCGAACCACCCCATCATTCACTCCCTTTTTTAATTCACGCCCAACAGGCGGCGTGCTGTCATCGTATCGTTATGCGTTTTACTGTTGCCTGGCGCCACAGCAACTTCGTTGATTGCCCGAGTCAACTCGGCAATCGCTTCATCCAGATGAACACGCTGTAGCGCAGGTGCCTCATCCGCCGCTTCCGCCGCCAGCAGCGTCTTCGGCAATGCCAGGCGCATGCAGGTACGAATATCGCGGCCGGAAAAACCTTCGCTCAGTTCGGCGCAATGCGTCAGCAATTGCGCGCGATCAGCGCCAAGCGGAATGCCATCGACCATCAAACGATCCCACAAGCGGCGGCGTGCCGCAAAATCCGGATTATCAAAACGAATGTGATAGCCAATCCGGCTGCGGAAAGCCGTGTCGTAGTTGCGCTCGAAATTGCTGGCAAAAATGACGATGCCATCGAAGCGCTCCAGCTCGATCAGCAAGGTGGAACGCATGGCATTAACTTCGTTATCCACGCCCTGGGTGACAGAGGAGAGCCGCTTTCCCAGCAACGTATCGGCTTCGTCGAAAAACAGAACTGCTAGGTCTTCGCGCGCACTTTCAAAGGCCTTCTGGATATTTTTGGCCGTGTCGCCCAAGAACTTGCTCTCCAGTTCAGCGATACCCAGAGGCAAAAAACGCAACCCCAACTCTCCGGCCACCGCTTCGGCCGAGAGCGTTTTACCGGTACCGGGAGGACCGTAAAAATTGATGACCGTGCATAGGCCCATCGGGTCGACGGACGCAAAATTCCAGTCAACATAGATCGTCCGGCGAAAACGCAATTTCGCCAGACACTCTTTCAACTGCAATGCTGTAGCCTCAGACAAGATCACGTCGTTACCAAGCTTGTAACGCGGACTATAAGTTGGGAATGACAAAGTTTTTCCTTAAGTTTTGATTCACCGCATGATCCACTCCATTGCGACATCTCGCGTCGTTTGCCGAGGGGAATTGCAATAAATATTTATTAACTATTATATCAATAAAATTTTCATTATGGAAATATTTATTGCATAACACCATGAAAACCAAACTGGCGTTAGCACTGAAAATGACCAAGACACGAAACAGGCAGGCGGAGTAGTGAGAATCTTGTGCGGGAATGCGCGGCGCAGAAATATGCAGCACAGTCATACGAGACGGGCTGACACCAGGAGATGCTAATAGAGAGAAATCAGAGAAGCCAGAGTGACATGCGGCAGCGGACTCGCGCAACACCCGCAGTACGCAGGAATACGGTGTGGACAAAAAAATAGCCCACTCGAAAGTGGGCTATTTTTTTCATCTGGAGGCGAGGACGGGAATCGAACCCGTCTAAACGGCTTTGCAGGCCGCTGCATAACCTCTTTGCTACCTCGCCAGAGGAACTGCTAGGTGCGCCTTGCGGCCCACCTTGAAAACTGGAGCGGGAGAAGAGTCTCGAACTCTCGACCTCAACCTTGGCAAGGTTGCGCTCTACCAACTGAGCTACTCCCGCATTGGAGCTTGGTTACTACTTAATCACGCCTGCTACTTCAGCGGATAAAAAAAGGAAGCCAGCTTAGCTTCCCTTTAGAATTCTGGAGCGGGAGAAGAGTCTCGAACTCTCGACCTCAACCTTGGCAAGGTTGCGCTCTACCAACTGAGCTACTCCCGCATTGGAGCTTCTATTTTCTGCTACTGCCATCTTGCTGTACTGCTTCAGCTTTCGCTGGAGCGGGAGAAGAGTCTCGAACTCTCGACCTCAACCTTGGCAAGGTTGCGCTCTACCAACTGAGCTACTCCCGCATACGAACCGCTATTTTACTGCTTTTTACTACCGTTTACCAGTGCTGCTTTACTGCTGATCCAGTATTCACTGGAGCGGGAGAAGAGTCTCGAACTCTCGACCTCAACCTTGGCAAGGTTGCGCTCTACCAACTGAGCTACTCCCGCAGTGGACAACATTGTATCAGAAGCTCTACTACATCGCCAGTACTACTTTTTACTGCATACGCTGTTTTTACCTATGACACGATCCAGAAAACTGGAGCGGGAGAAGAGTCTCGAACTCTCGACCTCAACCTTGGCAAGGTTGCGCTCTACCAACTGAGCTACTCCCGCGTCATCAACAACAGGCCAGCATTATAGAGGGATTACAGGGGCTGTCAACGGGCAATATCTGGTCTTTTGCAAAATATTTGGGGTCAGACCCGTCGGGTCTGACCCCAGCTCTTGCGTTTGGGCTGAAAGAACGCCAGCCCAACACCATCAAGCCCCACCCGCCCTAATGCAGGTTACCCGCTTTTTCCTTGATCAGCGGCCATGCCAGGCGCAAGTAATAGAACATCGACCACACGGTCAGCACGCAGGCGATCCACAGCAGCTTCTCGCCCCACACGTGGGTGTCGATCGCGCCGAAAATCACTTCGTGGTACAGCAGCAATGGAATGGCCGTCATTTGCGCGGCCGTCTTGATCTTGCCGATCGAGCTGACGGCTACCGATTTCGATGCGCCGATCTGCGCCATCCATTCGCGCAGCGCGGAAATCGTGATTTCACGGCCGATGATGATGAAGGCCAGCACGGCATTGACGCGGTCCAGCTGCACCAGCACCAGCAAGGCGCCCGCCACCATCAGCTTGTCGGCCACAGGGTCGAGAAAGGCGCCGAAAGCCGAGGTCTGGTTCCAGCGCCGCGCGAGGAAACCATCGAACCAGTCGGTCACGGCCGCAACGATGAAGACCAGGGTGGCAACCAGGTTCTGGTCGCCATGCAGCAGCATCGACGGCGGCAAATAAAACACGCCGACGACGAGCGGTATCAGGGCCACGCGCAGCCACGTCAAAAGGATGGGAATATTAAAAGGCATAAGGGTGCAATCGGCCGACGGGTAAATTGAATATGAGAAAGCGTGAAGCAAGCGGCACTAGTCTACATGGCCCAGGGGTATTAGCCTAGTCCGGTTGCCGCAGCACCGGACCAGGCCATCCATCCATCAATGCAACTGCTTGTAGATTTCTTCCGCCAGTTGCGTGGAAATCCCCTCGACCGACATCAGGTCCTCGACACTGGCGTCGACCACGCCGCGCAAGCCGCCAAAGCGCGACAACAGTTTCTGACGGCGCTTGGCGCCGCATTGTGCCCCTTTCGATCTCTTCCAGGCGCGAGGTCTGGCGCGCCCGTTCGAGCATTAATGCAACTGCTTATATATCTCTTCCGCAAGTTGAGTCGAAATCCCCTCCACCGACATCAGGTCCTCGACGCTGGCGTCGACCACGCCGCGCAAGCCGCCAAAGCGCGACAACAGTTTCTGACGGCGCTTGGCGCCGATGCCCTCGATTTCTTCCAGGCGCGAGGTCTGGCGCGTCTTGGCCCGCTTGGCGCGCATGCCGGTAATCGCAAAGCGGTGCGCCTCGTCGCGAATCTGCGCGATCAGCATCAGGGCCGCCGATTCCTTGCCCAGTTCCTGCGCCGCGCGTCCATCGACGAACAACAGGGTTTCCAGGCCAACCTTGCGCCCTTCCCCCTTGGCCACGCCGACGATCAGGCTGATATCGAGCCCCAACTCGGCGAACACCTGGCGCGCCATTTCGATCTGCCCCTTGCCGCCGTCGATCAGCACCACATCGGGCATCACGCCATCGCCATTCGCCACCTTTTCATAACGGCGCATGAGGACCTGGCGCATGGCCGCGTAATCGTCGCCGGGGGTGATGTCGTTGATGTTGTAGCGCCGGTATTCGCCGTTCTGCATGGCGTGATGGTGGAACACGACGCACGAGGCCTGCGTCGCCTCGCCCTGCGTGTGGCTGATGTCGAAACACTCGACGCGCAGGCTGTCGAGGTCTTCCGTTTCGAGGCGCAGCGCTTCGGCCAGCGCGCGCGTGCGCGACTGCTGCGAGCCCTGCTCGGACAACAAGCGCGCCAGCGAAATCTCGGCACCCTTCTGCGCCATTTCCAGCCACTGGCGGCGTTGCCCCTGCGGCTGGAAGATCAGGTTGATGCGGTGGCCGCACTGCTCCATCAGTGCCACCATCAGGGCTGGCTGGTCGAATTCGATATTCAGGATCAGGGTGCCGGGGATGAATTTTTCCGTGTAGTGCTGGGCCAGGAAGGCGGCCAGCACTTCCACCTCGATGGCTTCCTCGGCAATCGCCGCCGCATCGCTGAGCTGGCTGGGGAAGTAGGCCCGGTCGCCCAGGTGGCGTCCGCCGCGCACCATGGCCAGATTGACGCAGGCGCGCCCGCCCTGCACCAGCACGGCGAGGATGTCGACGTCGGCGTCGCCCGTCGTTTCCATGCTTTGCTGGTGCAGCACGCGCGACAGCGAGGCGATCTGGTTGCGCACCACCACGGCCTGCTCGAACTTCAGCTCGGCGGCAAACGCGTGCATCTTCTTTTCCAGGTCCGCCATCACTTCGCTCTGGCGCCCGCGCAGGAAGCGCGCCGCGTTTTCCACGTCGTTCTTGTAATCTTCCTTGCTGATCAGATCCACGCACGGCGCGCTGCAACGGCCGATCTGGTGCAGCAGGCACGGCCGCGTGCGGTTCGCATAGACGCTGTCTTCGCAGGTGCGGATGAGAAACACCTTTTGCAGGATCTGCATCGATTCCTTGACGGCCCAGGAACTGGGGAACGGCCCGAAATACTGGTTTTTCTTGTCCACCGCGCCCCGGTAATACACCATGCGCGGCGCATCGCCGTTGGTGATTTTCAGATATGGATACGACTTGTCGTCGCGGAACAGGATGTTGTAGCGCGGTTGCAGCGCCTTGATCAGGTTGTTTTCCAGGATCAGTGCTTCCGCCTCGCTGTGCGTGACGGTCGTTTCCAGGCGCGCGATGCGCTCCACCATCATGGCGATGCGGGGGCTGGCCAGGTTTTTCTGGAAGTAGCTGGAGACGCGCTTTTTCAGGTCACGCGCCTTGCCGACGTACAGCACCTTGTCGGCGGCGTCGAAATAGCGGTACACGCCGGGCAGGTTCGGCAGCTTGGCGACGGTGGCCAGCACCTGCGCGCGCGGGTCGGGCGGCGTCTCCGCCAAGGAAGATTCTGGGCTTGCTTCGGTCATTGCTGGCTCATTGCGCACTTATAGTTACCCTGCTTGCTCCACGATCACAAACGCGACCGCATATTCTTCTTCATCGCTGATGGTCACTTGCGCGCTCAGCCTGTGCTTTTCCATGAACTCGGCCAGCACGCCGCTGCAGACGATCATCGGCTTGCCGCTGGGGTGGTTCAGCATCTGCGCGGCGGGCCAGGTCATCGGCATGCGCAAGCCCAGGCCGATGGCCTTGGAAAACGCCTCTTTTGCCGCGAAGCGCGTGGCGAGGAAGCGCACGCCGCGCACGGCATTCCTGGCGCTGCGGGCGCGGAATTTTTCCAGCTCCTGCGGCCCCAGTATTTTTTTGGCGAAACGCTCGCCATGAAGCGCCAACGCCGCCTCGATGCGGGGTATCTTGCAGATATCGGTGCCGATGCCGTAGATCATGCTGCCTCCTTGCTATCTGTTATCAGGCCCTGTGCCCGAGGCGCGTAGCCACCATGATGGCCTTCATTTCGCGCACGGCGTTTTCCCAGCCGACAAACACGGCGTGCGCGACGATGGCGTGGCCGATGTTCAATTCAGCAATATCGGGAATGGCGGCGATGGCCTGCACATTGGTGTAATGCAAGCCGTGGCCCGCATTGACCTTCAAGCCGCGCCCCACGCCGAACAGCACGCCCGCCTTGATGCGCTCCAGCTCCGCCAGCTGCTCGGCGCCTTGCGTATCGGCATAGCGGCCCGTGTGCAGCTCGATCACGGGCGCGCCGAGCTCGGCGGCGGCGGCGATCTGCTGCTCGTCCGCATCGATGAACAGGCTCACGCGGATGCCCTCGCCCTGCAATTGCCGCACGGCCGCCTGCACTTCCTTGAAGTAGCGCACCACGTCCAGGCCCCCTTCGGTCGTCACTTCCGTGCGTTTTTCCGGTACCAGGCAGACATCCGCCGGCTTGATGCGGCAGGCGAAATCGATCATCTCGGCCGTGACGGCCGCTTCCAGGTTCATGCGTGTGAGCAACTGCGGTGCGATGGCGATGACGTCCGCATCCTTGATGTGGCGGCGGTCTTCGCGCAGATGCAGGGTGATGGCGTCGGCGCCGGCCTGCTCGGCCAGCAGGGCCGCGCGGACCGGGTCCGGATAGGCGGTGCCGCGCGCATTGCGCAAGGTGGCCACGTGGTCGATATTGACGCCCAGGTCGATGACGGGGCCGGAAGGCTGCAAAAAGCTCATAGTGATGGTATCCGTAAAGTGCTGTCGTGCGGCAAACTGCCGCTACAGCTGCATTAAATCGATCAGTATCTGGCGCGTATTCAAGGTGGCGCCGCCCAGTTGATGGGCCAGCAAAAAGCGCATCAGCAGCTTGCTTTGCGCCTGCGTGGCCACGTCAAGATAATCTTCGCGCTCCATGTCGAGCAGGGTCTTGCCCGTGATCTTCGGCCAGGCATCGCTGGCGCGCGCCGGGCGCGGCCCGCGTTCCGGGTCGACCACGTACACCTGCCCCGCCTCGACTGCCTGGCGCGTGCCCGTGCAGCGCGTCAAGTCCGCCGCCACGCCCGTTTCCTTGAGCAAGGCGCGCTCGAACTTGCGCAGCACGATGGGCGGCGGCTCATTGTGCGCCAGTTGATTCAAGGTGGCAACGTAGTGGTCGAACAGGACGGGATGCGGATCGTCGCGCGCCAGCAATTTCACCAGCAACTCGTTCAGATAAAAGCCGCACAGCAAGGCGGTCTTTTCGAGCGGCAACATGCCCCCCACCCATTCCGCGCCGGTGAGGATGCGCAGTTCGGACTTGCCCGTCCAGCCCGCCTGCAACGGCTGGAAGGTCTGCAGCACGCCGCGCAACTGTGAATGGGGCCGCTTGGCGCCCTTGGCGACGAGCGCGATGCGGCCGTATTCGCGCGTAAATACGTCGACGATGAGGCTGGTTTCTTTATGCGGATAGCTGTGCAGCACGAAGGCTGGCTGTCCCGTGATGCGGCCGTCGCGCGCGGGCGGACGGCTGCGGCGAGGCGCGGCGGATGCGGCCGGCGGCGGAATGGCCACCGGCGCAGGGACAACGATGGAGGCTGGCGCAGGATGGTGCAGCGCTGGCGTGGTGGTGCTCATGCGTGTGGCGTCGCCCCCGGGTTGCGGATTACTCGTAGCCGTAGGCGCGCAAGCCCGCCTCGTTGTCGGCCCAGCCCGACTTGACCTTGACCCAGATTTCCAGGTACACGGGGCCGCCGAACAGCTTTTCCATATCCAGGCGGGCCTGGGTGGACACTTCCTTCAGGCGCGCGCCCTTGTTGCCGATAATCATGGACTTGTGCGTATCGCGTTCGACCAGGATGGCGGCGAACACGCGGCGCAAATCGCCTTCCTGCTCGAATTTCTCGATCAGCACGGTGCTCGTGTACGGCAGTTCGTCGCCGACGAAGCGGAACAGTTTTTCGCGCACGATTTCCGAGGCGAGGAATTTCTCGCTGCGGTCCGTGATGTCGTCCGGTCCAAAGATTGGCTGGTTTTCCGGCAGGAAGCGCTTGATTTCGTTCTGCAAGCCTTCCAGCTGGAAGTGCAGCTTGGCCGAGACGGGCACGATGGCGGCGAAGTCGCGCATGGCGGCGACCTTTTGCGCGAACGGCAGCAGCACGGCCTTGTCTTTCACACGGTCGGATTTGTTGATGACGAGGATGCATGGCACTTCCTTCGGCAGCAGATCCATCACTTGCTGGTCGGCCGGGCCGAACGTGCCCGCCTCGATCACGTACAGAATGACGTCCGAAGAAATCAGGGTGTTCGTGACGGTCTTGTTCAGCGTCTTGTTCAGCGCGTTCGAGTGGCGCGTCTGGAAGCCAGGCGTGTCGACGTAGATGAATTGCGCGTCCGGCACCGTCTGGATGCCCGTGATGCGGTGGCGCGTCGTTTGCGCCTTGCGCGAAGTGATGCTGACCTTCGCGCCGATCAGCACGTTCATCAGGGTCGATTTGCCCACGTTGGGGCGGCCCACGATGGCGATATAGCCACAGCGGAAGTTGTCGGGCATTTTGGTGGCTGTCATGCTAGTGTCGATTCTGTTTAGTGTGAGCGGCGTTCGCCGGGGCTGCCGGGGCTTGCGCGTCGTCGCTCTGGATGGTGGCAATGCCGGCCAGCTTGAGCTGGGCGGCGCGCGGTTTCGGCTTGCGGCTGGCGGCAGGCGACTTCAACAGCGCCTGCTCGGCCACGTCCAGCGCCAGTTTGGCGGCGGCTTGCTCACCGGCGCGGCGGCTTCCGCCACGACCGTAGACCTGGATGTTCAATTTTGGCACCAGGCATTCGATCTCGAATTCCTGGCTGTGGGCGGCGCCGTGGGTGGCCACCACGTTGTACTGTGGCAGCGAAATTTTCTTGCTTTGCAAAAACTCCTGCAGCAGGGTCTTGGCATCCTTGCCCAGGGTTTGCGGGTCGACCGAGTCGAGGATGGGGATGTAGAAGGCGCGGATCACCGTGCTGGCGGCGTCAAACCCCGTGTCGAGGAAAATCGCGCCCAGCAAGGCTTCCAGGGTGTCGGCAAGAATCGATGGACGGCGGAAACCGCCCGATTTGAGTTCGCCTTCGCCCAGGCGCAAAAATTGCGACAATTCCAGCTTTTGCGCGATTTCATACAGCGACTGCTGCTTCACCAGATTGGCGCGCAGGCGCGACAAATCGCCCTCATCGATGGACTTGAAGCGTTCGTACAGGATGGACGCGACCACGCAGTTGAGGATGGAGTCGCCGAGAAATTCCAGCCGCTCGTTATGCAAACTGCTGTGGCTACGATGCGTCAAGGCTTGCTGCAACAGGCCAGCATCCTGGAACGTATAGCCTAAACGGGTTTGCAATAACTGAAGATTCATTGTTGTTTCTGTGTCATCTGAGTAATTCGGCTGGCCGCCGCGCGGGGAATTGGCGCGGCAGCCATGCGGGCGGCTTAGTGTATGCCGCCCACTCTTTTCGGATTGCTGAAGTTCATCCACACCAGGAAAGCCTTGCCGACGATGTTCTCGTTCGGCACGAAGCCCCAGTAGCGGCTGTCCGCACTATTGTCGCGGTTGTCGCCCATCATGAAGTAATTGCCTTGTGGCACTACACACGTAAAACCGTCTTCGTTGTAGTTGCACGCATCCTTGTGCGGGAAATCCTTCACTTCGCGCAAATTCAACGTAGGAGCAGGCTCGTCGTTGAGGATGCGGTGGCTCACGCCCGTCAGGTTTTCTTCCAATTGCTTGTGGTAGACCGTGCTTTCATCGTCCAGGTAGTCGTCGAGCGGCGTGTACGCCACTTCCTTGCCATTGACCGTCAAGCGCTTGTTTTCATAGGTAATTTTATCACCGGGCACACCGATCACGCGCTTGATATAGTCTTGCGACATATCTTTCGGGTACTTGAACACCATCACGTCGCCGCGCTGCGGATCGTTGACTTCAATGATGCGCTTGTTGACGATAGGCAGACGAATGCCATAAGTAAACTTGTTCACCAGGATCAGATCGCCCACCAGCAAGGTCGGCACCATCGAGCTCGACGGGATCTTGAACGGCTCGTACAGGAACGAACGCAGGCAGAACACGAGAGCAATGACGGGGAAGAAACTGCCCGAATACTCGACCCAGGTCGGCTGACGCAACAGGGCCGCTTCGATGGTTGCGCGGCTGCCACCCGCATCGGACTTGATGCCCTCGGCGGCCAGCTTGGACTGGCGCGCATCGAATTCAGCCAGGGCGCGGTCGGCCGCCTTGCGGCGCTGCTTGGACAGATAAAACACATCCAGGCACCAGACCAGGCCCGTCAACACCATCAGCACGAACAGGATTAAAGCGAAATTTCCTAAAATCACTTGCAGGTTCATTGATTAACCATCCACTTGTAAAATTGCCAGGAATGCCTCTTGCGGGATCTCCACGGAACCCACTTGCTTCATGCGCTTCTTACCCGCCTTTTGTTTTTCCAGCAATTTTTTCTTGCGGCTGATGTCGCCGCCATAGCACTTGGCCAGCACATTCTTGCGCAAGGCTTTCACGTTCTCACGCGAAATGATGTTGGCGCCGATGGTCGCCTGAATGGCCACGTCGAACATCTGGCGCGGGATCAGTTCGCGCATCTTGGCGGCCACCTGGCGGCCACGGTACTGGCTGTTCGAACGGTGGACGATGATGGCCAGCGCATCGACTTTTTCGCTGTTGATCAGCATGTCGACCTTGACCACGTCGGCCGCGCGGTATTCCTTGAACTCGTAATCCATCGAGGCATAGCCGCGCGACGTCGATTTCAGACGGTCGAAGAAGTCCAGCACGATCTCGGCCATCGGCATTTCATACACGAGCTTGACCTGGCGGCCGTGGTAGCTCATGTCCATCTGGATGCCGCGCTTGCCGATACACAAGGTAATCACGGAGCCGACGTATTCCTGCGGCATGTACAGATTGACCGTGACGATAGGCTCGCGTACTTCCTCGATGCGCGACGGATCGGGCATCTTCGATGGATTGTCGACGTTGATCATGGTGCCGTCGCGCTGGATCACCTCGTACACCACGGTCGGCGCCGTCGTGATCAGGTCCATGTCGAATTCGCGCTCGAGGCGTTCCTGCACGATTTCCATGTGCAGCAAGCCCAGGAAACCGCAGCGGAAGCCGAAGCCCAGCGCCTGCGACACTTCCGGCTCGTACATCAAGGCCGCGTCGTTCAGTTTCAGTTTTTCCAGCGAGTCGCGCAGCGCGTCGTACTGGTTCGCTTCCACAGGGAACAGGCCGGCGAACACTTGCGGCTGCACTTCCTTGAAGCCAGGCAATGGCGCGGCGGCAGGACGGCTGGCCAGGGTGACGGTGTCGCCCACTTTCGCCGCTTTCAATTCCTTGATGCCGGCGATGATGAAACCCACCTGGCCTGCCGACAACTGCGGCAAGGATTGCGAACGGGGCGAAAACACGCCGATGTCTTCCACCAGCTGCACCGAATCGGTGGCCATCAGGCGGATCTTGTCTTTCGGTTTCAGGGTGCCGTTGACCACGCGCACCAGCATGACCACGCCCACATAGGCGTCATACCAGGAGTCAACGATCAGCGCCTGCAGCGGCGCGTCCGGATCGCCCTTCGGTGGCGGTACCTTGACGATCAGTTGTTCGAGCACGTCCAGCACGCCGAAGCCCGTCTTGGCCGAGCAATGCACGGCGTCGGCCGCGTCGATGCCGATCACGTCTTCGATCTCGGCAATGGCGTTCGGCGGGTCCGCGTTCGGCAAGTCGATCTTGTTCAGGACGGGCACCACTTCCACGCCCAGATCCAGCGCCGTGTAGCAGTTGGCCACCGTTTGCGCTTCCACGCCTTGCGACGCGTCAACCACCAGCAGCGCGCCTTCGCACGCCGACAGCGAGCGCGACACTTCATAGCTGAAGTCGACGTGGCCCGGCGTATCGATCAGGTTCAGGTTGTAGATCTGGCCATCGCGCGCCTTGTAGTGCAAGGCCGCCGTTTGCGCCTTGATGGTAATGCCGCGCTCGCGCTCCAGATCCATCGAATCGAGCACCTGCGCCTCCATCTCGCGGTCGGACAAGCCGCCGCACAATTGAATGATGCGGTCAGCCAGGGTCGATTTACCGTGGTCAATATGGGCGATGATGGAGAAGTTGCGTATGTTGTTCATTAACTAATATAAGTGCGAAGTTGACGACACTGCTTTAACAGGAATCATGGGGATCATGCTCGGGCCAAACAGGGCCAAAACCGGGCGCCCCACTCATGATGAAAAAAAGCGCTCCGGGCAGGACATCTGCATGCCCAGGCGAGCGCTTTTGAAGCGACAGAAGCTGCTGCCTCGGACAGTAGCTTTTTCGACCTCCCCATTTTACCGGATTTCAGAGTAGAAAGCCCGTCTTATGAGGCCGGCACGGGGGCAAGCCGACATTTTCGGCGGTTTTCGGCACCAGAATGGTGCAATGCAGTGTCAATATTGACATTTAAGCTACGCCAGGCGGCGGCGCACGGCCGCTTCGTCAAGGAAATAATGGCATAGCTCGGGCTGCGCCAGATCGCCAAACAGCACCGGCACCAGCTCATCGAAACGGGCCAGCAGCGAAGCGTCGGGCGACGCATCGATGTCGATCACGTCCACCGTGAACGGTTTTCCGGGCGGCTGCAGCAGGAGCAAGGCGTCGAGCATGTCCTGGCAAAGGTGGCAATAACTGCGGGAATAGAGGGTGAAGTGCATTTTTTGTGGCGGCGCAAAAGAAGGCTGGGGTCAGACCCGACGGGTCTGACCCCAAATTTTACTTCGCCGACGGACGCAGCGAAACGAATTGCGCCACGTCGCCACGGCGCACCAGCACGGCCGACGTCTTCTTCGGATCGAGCTTGGCGACCAGGGCGTTGAACTGCTTGGCGTCTTTCACGGCAACGTTGTTCAACTGCAAGATCACGTCGCCAGGCTGCAGGCCGGCCTGGGCCGCCACGCCATCGGCATCGTCGACCAGCACGCCCGCGTCGATCTTCAATTCCTGCTTCTTGGCGGCCGGCACGTCACTGACCTTCAGCCCCAGCGCATTGACGGCTTGCGCTTCCGGCTCCTTGGCGCCCTTCTTCGCCGTTTTCTCGCTTTCGAGCTCGACGACGGTGACGGGAACATCCTGCTGCGCACCCTTGCGCCAGACGGTGATCGTGGATTTGCCGTTGACGGCGGCGCCGCCAACCAGGCGCGGCAGGTCGGATGAACGCTCGATCTGGGCGCCGTTGAATTTCAGGATGATGTCGCCCGGCTTGATGCCCGCCTTGTCGGCCGGGCCGCCCGGTTCCACCATCGATACTTGCGCGCCCTTGGCGTTCGGCAAGCCCAGCGATTCCGCCACGTCCTTGCTCACTTCGCCGATCTGCACGCCGATGCGTCCGCGCACGACCTTGCCCGTCTTTTTCAGCTGCTCGCCCACGCGCATGGCTTCATCGATGGGCACGGCAAACGAAATGCCATTGTAGGCGCCGGACAAGGTGGCGATCTGCGAATTGATGCCGATCACTTCGCCGCGCATATTGATCAAGGGACCACCGGAGTTGCCAGGATTGACGGCCACGTCGCTCTGGATCAGAGGCAAGTAGTCGCCCGTGTCGCGTGATTTGGCGGAAATGATGCCGGCCGTCACCGTGTTTTCCAGGTTGAACGGCGAGCCGATGGCGATGACCCATTCGCCCACGCGGATCTTGTCCGAGTCGCCAATGGTCAGGCGCGGCAGGTTGCCGCCTTCGATTTTCAGCAGGGCCACGTCGGTGCGCGCATCGGCGCCGATCACCTTGGCCTTGAATTCGCGCTTGTCCGTCAGGGTCACGTACACCTCGTCGGCGCCGTCGACCACGTGGGCATTGCTCAGCACGTAGCCATCGGCCGAAATGATGAAGCCGGAACCCACACCGCGCTGCACTTCCTGCTCCTGCGGCACGGCGCGACGGCCGCCGCGTGGCGCCTGCTGGCGCGGTGTCGGCATGGCGCCGCCAAAGAAGCGGCGCAGGAATTCCTGCATTTCCTGCTCGTCCTGGCCGCCCGCGCCAGCTCCGGCGGCGCCCATCTTCAAGCGCTCGGTGGTGCGGATATTCACCACGGCCGGGCCGACGGCGTCGACCAGATCCGAGAAATCAGGCAGTTTTATGGCGGGCACGGCAGCCTGCGCCTGTGGCGCCAGGCCCAGCATGGTGGGAGCAAGGAAGACGCCAGCCGTACCGAACAATAAAGCGGAAAGCGTCTTCACTGAAAACGACTTGCTGGCGGCACACATGGTTTTTTTCATGGAAAGGATCTTTTCGAATATATAAACGGATCAAAACGCGAATCAGGCGATTGCCTGCGCGCATGATTGGCCATCATGACGGCAATCCAGGGGCAAACCCACCCGACAACGCGCATGGCAGCAACAATATATCGCAAAAGCAAGATATTGCCTGCCCACAGTGTCAATCGTACCGAAGGCCAGTGTCAAGGGGGCGAAGAGGATGTTAAGCCTGGCATAAGATGGAAAACGCGACAGCTAGCGCTGCGCCAGCGGCTCGGCCACGCCCGGCGGCACGAGGGGCGGCAACGGCTCCACATGAGCTGTCCCCTCAGGCGACGGCTCCGCGGCCAGACGGCTGGCCATGCGCGCATCGAAGTGGGCGCTCAGTGCATGGCAGTACTGCTCCGAGCGCAGCACGTCACCGATATGGCGATAGGCATCCCAGGCCTGCCGCCCCGATGGCGTATCGAGAGCGGCAAAAGCCAGTTCGAGTTCGCTCGCCGCCAGCTCGCCATCGGCCAGGGCGGAAATAGTCTCGTGCAATCGTGTATGCGTATCCATGATGGGTCCTGCCATTTCAAAAGGATCGGTGCGGAAACCGGACGCAGCCATGCCAGCCTCATACTCCCCAGATTACCAGCGCTTGTCAATCGGCATGTCCAACAACGGTTTCAATTTCTCCGCGATCACTTCGCGTGCACGAAAAATCCGGCTGCGCACGGTGCCGATGGGGCACGCCATGATTTCCGATATCTCTTCATAGCTCAGGCCCTCGATTTCGCGCAGCACGATGGCCGTGCGCAACTCGATGGGCAGCACATCCATGGCCGCATTGACGGTGGCCGCGATCTGCTTGCTGGCCAGCACCGATTCGGGCGTATTGTTGTCTCGCAATTTATTGCCATCATCGAAGGACTCCGCCTGTTCGGCGTCGGCATCGCTGGATGTGGCGGCGCGCCGCCCCTGCGTGACGAGATAATTCTTGGCCGTATTGATGCCGATGCGATACAGCCAGGTATAAAAGGCGGCCTCGCCGCGAAAATGGCGCAGCGCCCGGTATGCCTTGATAAAGGTTTCCTGCACCACATCTTCGGCCTCCGCCGGGTCATGCACCAGCCGCGACACAAGGCGCATCAAGCGGCGCTGATATTTCGATACCAGCACATCGAATGCCCGTTTGTCGCCAGCCTGCACCCGCTCGACCAGTAACTGATCATACTCGCGCTCTGTCCTCACGCCCAATGTCCCTGTAGTCATGCAGCGTGGGCGCCTGTATGGATATAGAGTTGGCCCGCTGCAAGAAGTTCAGTGTTCGCCCCACTTTTATTCTTCCCTGTTCCGCGCCGCGATAGCCCGGCAAGCCACGGCCAGCGGGCGGAAGGCGGCGCAACTGCCGCCGCGCTGTACCAGCACTTCCGTGCGACGCCCGGCGGCATCCGCCAGGCACAGCACCAGCAGCGACGACCACAAGGTCGAGCCCGGCAACAGGCGCAGCCCCGGCGCCGCCTCAGCCGCCTCAGTCACCCCGGCAGCACCGCTTCCAGGCACCCCGCCATGCTCCAGATATACCGCCAGCCGCAACTGGCCAACCGGCGAAATATCAAGCGCCTGCGGCTTTCTGCGCCAGCGCAGCAAGGCCAGCAAAAACACGCCGCCAGCCGCACTCAGCAAGGCTGCAAACAAGCCCAGCGCATAGCCACCCACCAGTTGGCCAGGCGCGGGCAGGCTGCGCCAGACACCACTCAATGGCCAGACAGCCAGCAAGGCGCACAGCCCCAGCACCGCTTGCAACAGGCGCAAACAGACAGGCGTGCGAATGACAGCCACTACCGCGATCGACATACTTCATGGGAAAAAAAAGGCGCGCCGGCAACATGCCGGGCAAATTCAGGCGCCAACGAACGTTGGCGCCGAATCAGCGCTCACTACGATTTGACCGTAGCGAGCGCTTGAAAGTTCCTGCTTATTTCGCTTTACCGAAAATCAGCGTGCCATTCGTTCCGCCGAAGCCGAACGAATTCTTCACTGCATAATCGATCTTCATATCACGCGCCGTGTTGGCACAGAAATCGAGATCGCACGCCGGATCCTGGTTGAAGATATTGATGGTCGGTGGCGACACCTGATGGTGCAATGCCAGGACCGTAAATACCGCTTCCAGACCGCCCGCGCCGCCCAGCAAATGGCCCGTCATCGACTTGGTCGAGTTGACGACAATATGCTTGGCGTGATCACCGAAGGTGCGCTTGATGCCCATCACTTCCGCCACGTCGCCTTGCGGGGTCGATGTGCCGTGCGCGTTCAGGTATTGAATCTGATCCGGGTTCAAGCCTGCGTTGTCGAGGGCCGCGATCACCGATTTGCTGCCGCCGCTACCGTCTTCCAGCGGCGAGGTCATGTGATAAGCATCTGCGCTCATCCCGAAACCATGCACTTCGGCATAGATCTTGGCACCACGGGCCACCGCGTGCTCGTACTCTTCCAGCACCATGACGCCAGCACCCTCGCCCAGCACGAAGCCGTCGCGGTCGGCGTCCCACGGACGCGATGCCGTTGCCGGATCGTCGTTGCGGGTCGACAAGGCACGCGCCGAAGCGAAACCGCCCAGGCCCAGTGGCGACACGGTCGATTCAGCACCGCCGGCGATCATGACGTCGGCATCGCCGTACTCGATCATGCGCGCTGCGGCACCGATGCTGTGCAGACCGGTGGTACACGCTGTAACGATCGCCAGGTTCGGGCCCTTCAGACCATATTTGATCGAAAGGTTGCCAGAGATCATGTTAATGATCGAGGCAGGCACGAAAAATGGCGAGATACGGCGCGGACCGCGCTTTTCGTACTCGGACTTGGTGTCTTCGATCAGCGGCAAGCCACCGATACCGGAACCGATGATCACGCCGATGCGCTCGGCGTTTTCTTCGGTGACTTCCAGACCGGAGTCCTGGATCGCCTGGATGCCCGCAGCCATGCCGTAATGGATAAAGGTATCCATATGGCGGGCTTCCTTACCGGAGATGTACTCTTCGATATTGAAACCTTTGACTTCACCGGCAAAATGCGTGGTGAATGGCTGTGCATCAAACTTGGTAATCGTGGCAATGCCGGATTTACCTTCAACGATTGCGCCCCACGCCTCGGCAATAGTATTGCCGACAGGTGAAACGCAGCCCAGGCCGGTGACAACAACACGACGGTTTTTAGAACGGCTCAAGCGATTCTCCTGAAGTCGGTCAGACAGGCTTAGGCCTTGACGTGTGCGGTGGCGTAGTCGATCGCCTGTTGCACGGTGGTGATTTTTTCAGCTTGTTCGTCAGGGATTTCCATTTCGAATTCGTCTTCCAGGGCCATGACCAGTTCCACGGTGTCCAGGGAATCGGCGCCGAGATCGTCGACGAAGGAGGATTCGATTTTGATGTCTGCTTCTGCAACGCCCAGTTGCTCAGCGACGATTTTCTTAACGCGTTGTTCGATATCCGACATGTTATGGCTCCAAAGTGTGTGTTACGGAAAGTGCGCGCATTTTATCAGGTTTGCGCGTCCGAATACTAATTTCGGTGTCTGCTGCTAATTCGACCGAAGCTGCTGCTAAAAGATGCGATTATAGACAAAAACGACCGTTGAATCATGCCACAAACGCCCGTCCCGTCTACCTTTCACATCAATTCATGTACATTCCACCGTTCACGTGCAGGGTCGTGCCCGTGATATATGCCGCTTGCGGCGAAGCCAGAAAGGCCACCGCCGCCGCCACGTCTTCCGGTTTGCCCAGGCGGGACAGGGGAATTTGCGTCAACAGGGCCGCGTGCTGCTCTTCGCTCAGGGCCTTGGTCATGTCGGTATCGATGAAGCCCGGCGCGATGCAGTTCACGGTAATGTTGCGGCTGCCGATTTCGCGCGCCAGGGCGCGGCTCATGCCTTCCACGCCAGCCTTGGCCGCCGCGTAATTCATTTGCCCCGGATTGCCCGACGACGCCACCACCGACGTGATATTAATGATACGCCCAGTTTTGGCTTTCATCATGCCGCGCAGTACCGCCCGCGACAAACGGCCGACGGCCGACAGGTTCGTGGAAATGACGCTGTCCCACTCTTCATCCTTCATGCGCATGGCCAGCTGGTCTTGCGTGATGCCCGCATTGTTGACCAGGATCGACAGGCTGCCGTAGGTTTTCTGCACTTCATCGACGACGGCCGCGCAGCGCGCCGCATCGGTCACGTTCAGGACCAGCCCCTTGCCCGCCACGCCTTCGGCGGCCAGGTAATCGGTGATGGCTTGCGCGCCGCTTTCCGAGGTGGCGGTGCCAACCACGGTGGCGCCCTGCTTGCCCAGTTCGGTGGCGATGGCGCGGCCGATGCCGCGCGAGGCGCCCGTGACCAGCACGACTTGATTTGCTAAATTCATGAGTATCCTTAAAGATGGCTGACGGCAGCCACAGCTGCACTGCCGTCTGCTGTTTACTTGAGCTGCGTCAAAATGCGTTCCAGCGATGCCTGGTCGACGATGGCGTCGCCCACCAGCACCGGATCGATGCGCTTGGCCAGGCCCATCAGGACCTTGCCCGGACCGCATTCGATCACTTGCGTGATGCCGTCCGCTGCCACTTTTTGCATGGTTTCCACCCAGCGCACGGGGCTGGCCGCCTGGCGCACGAGCGCATCCTTGATGCCGGCCACGTCGTTGACGATGGCCACATCGACGTTGTTGATCAGGGCGATTTGCGGCGCCGAGAACGTCAAGCCGGCCATGTACTCGCGCAAGCGGTCCGATGCCGGCTTCAGCAGCGACGAGTGGAATGGCGCGGAGACGGGCAGCTTCATGGCGCGCTTGGCGCCCTTGGCCTTGGCCAGTTCGCAGGCGCGCTCGACGGCGGCCGTATGGCCAGCGATGACGACTTGCGCTGGCGCATTGAAATTGACGGGCTCGACCACCAGGGCCGGGTTTTCCGCCGCCGCTTCCGTACAGGCGGCGCGCACGTCGTCGTCCGACAGGCCCAGCACGACAGCCATCGTGCCCTGCCCCACCGGCACGGCTTCCTGCATCGCTTGCGCGCGGAAACGCACGAGCGGCACGGCGTCCTTGAACGAGATGACGCCGGCGGCGACCAGCGCCGAATATTCACCGAGACTGTGACCGGCCACGACCGTCGGCACGGGGCCGCCAGCCGCCAGCCAGGCGCGATAGAAGGCCACGGCCGCCGTCAGCATCACCGGTTGCGTGTTGGTGGTCAGATCCAGCTCTTCCTTCGGACCATCGGCGATCAGCTTGCCCAGGTCGAATTGCAGGGCGTCCGACGCTTCGGCGACGGTCTGCGCCACCACAGGGTTGCCGGCGAAACCGTCGAGCATCGCAATCGCTTGCGAGCCTTGGCCTGGGAAAACAAATGCAAATTGTGTCATGTCGACTCCGTTTTTTTACTATTTATTCAGAGAACCAAATGCAACTGCTGGGGTACGACCCGCCGGGTCGGACCCCGAAATCAGCCTTCGGCCATCACATCTTTGCCAGCACAGCGCCCCAGGTAAAGCCGCCGCCCACGCCTTCCATCATGACATTGTCACCCTTCTTGACTCTGCCATCGCGCACGGCGATGTCGAGCGCCAGCGGGATCGAGGCGGCCGAGGTGTTGCCATGCTGGTCGACGGTGACGACCATCTTTTCCAACGGCAAGCCGAGTTTCTTGGCCGTACTGTTCATGATGCGGATGTTCGCCTGGTGCGGGATCAGCCAGTCGATCTGGTCCGACGTCATGTTGGCGTGCTCCAGGGCTTCGTGCGCAACTTTCTCCAGCACGGACACGGCCAGCTTGAACACGGCCGGGCCATCCATATAGAGGAAGGCGCTGCCGTCCAGCGCGCCGCCAGCCAGGCTGCCGGGAACGCTGAGGATGTTCGAGTGGCGGCCATCCGCGTGCAGCTTGGTGGCCAGGATGCCCGGCTCTTTTGACGCCGTCATGACGATGGCGCCGGCGCCGTCGCCGAACAGCACGCAAGTGCCGCGGTCTTCGAAATTGAGAATGCGCGAAAACACTTCGGCGCCGATCACCAGCACGTTTTTATGCATGCCCGACTGGATGAAGCTGTCGGCCGTGGCCACCGCATACACGAAACCGCTGCAGACGGCTTGCACGTCGACGGCGGCGCAGTTATTCGTGATGCCCAGCTTGTTTTGCACGATGCAGGCGGTGCTGGGGAAGCTGCCGAAGAAATCGGGGGTCGAGCTGGCGACGATGATCAGGTCCAGGTCGTTGCCGTTCAAACCGGCCATTTCCAGAGCCTTTTTGGCCGCTTCCACGCCCAGGTCCGAAGAATTTTGCGTTGGCGCCGCGTAATGGCGCGCCGAAATGCCGCTGCGCGACACAATCCATTCATCCGACGTCTCGATGCCCTTGGCGGCGAGCTGTTCGGTCAAATCCTGGTTGGTGACGCGCTTCTCCGGCAAGTAGCTGCCGGTACCGATAATTTTGCTGTAAGTTTTGCTAAAAACAGTCATGCAAATACCCGTCCACTAAATGGTAGAGCTTGTTGATGTAGGTTCGTCCGGTACTGGCGTGCGCGGCATCAGCTCGGCGATCAGGCTGGCCAGGTGTGCTTGCACGTCATTTTTTGCCGCATCAAAGGCGCGGCGCAAGGCCCATTCGAACGAATAGGCATCGGCGCTGCCATGGCTCTTGAAGACGAGACCACGCAAGCCCAGCAGGCTGGCGCCGTTGTAACGCGAAGGATTCAGGCGGTTGCCGATGGCTTTCAGGGCCCCGCGGGCGATCAGCGCGCCCAGCATGGTAATCGGATTGCGCTTGAATTCGGAAGTGAGCACGTCTTTCATGAAGCGCGCCAGGCCTTCGATGGCTTTCAGGGTCACATTGCCGACAAAACCGTCGCAGACGACGATATCGGTCGTGCCCTTGAAGATATCGTTGCCTTCCACGTTGCCGTAGAAGTTCAGCGCGCCACGCTCGTGGTCGGCCTGCAGCAGCTTCGAAGTGAGTTTCACCACTTCATTGCCCTTGATATCTTCCGTGCCCACGTTCAGCAAGCCGATCGTCGGGCGTTCGATACCTTCCATGGCGGACACGAGCACGGAACCCATGATGGCGAACTGGTGCAAGTGATGCGGTTCGCAATCGACGTTCGCGCCCAGGTCCAGCATGTAGGTCGGGCCGTTCTTTTGATTCGGCAAGATGCTGCAGATGGCCGGACGGTCGACGCCGGACATGGTTTTCAGTACGTAGCGCGACACGGCCATCAGGGCTGCCGTATTGCCGGCGGAAACGGAGGCTTGCGCCACGCCGTTCTTGACCTGTTCGATGGCCACGCGCATGGAGGAATCCTTCTTGCGGCGCAGGGCCACTTCCAGGGGATCGTCCATGGTGACTTGTTCGGAGGCATGCAATACCGACAGGCGCGGATGCGTGTCGGCTTTATGTTTTTTCAGTTCGGCACGGATCACGTCTTCCAATCCAACAAGGATCAGTTCGGCTTCAGGCTCATGTTTTACGAAGGAAATTGCTGCGGGGATAGTGACTGAGGGACCGTGATCTCCGCCCATGCAGTCGATAGAAATTTTGATTGTCATTTGTGTTGATTCAATACCGCTGCGGGCGTGCGGCAAGATGTGAATCGGACTGGAGCATATGCAGGGCGCAGCATGTCATGCACCGCCTGAGCAAGCTTGATTCAAAATGACGGGTGCGCAAGATGAATTGCAGCCGATAAAAAAGAAGAAGCGGCGCCACGCCGAATAACCACGCAACACCGCTTTCATCTTACCCAACAAAAACGTCGATTACTCGTCGTTTTTGGTCTTCAACACTTTACGGCCACGATAGAAGCCGTTAGGGCTGATATGGTGACGCATGTGTGTTTCGCCGGTAACTGGCTCGACGCTCAATTGCGGCGCGACCAGGAAGTCGTGCGAACGGTGCATGCCGCGCTTGGAAGGGGTTTTCTTGTTCTGTTGAACTGCCATGATGACTCCTAATACATAAGTTCTAAAATTTTAGCACAATCGATTGGCAAATACATGCGAATCGAGTATCCCAGCGGCAAAGACTACCCGAAAATAGCCCGGACCGACATCGTTTATTACAATTACATTTCACTACACTTGCCATACTCGATTACAACACGCGTTTGACACGTTCCTTGATGGGGAAAACCCCTTTACTACTTTATTCTGGCTTCAAGTCTTTCAGTGCCGCAAACGGCGACTTCTTTTCAGTCTTGAGAGCATCGAGCTGCGCCGTATCGGGGCAGACATCGTGTTTGGGTACCTGCGGCAGGGCCAGCAAGGCTTCATCTTCGATCAGGGCCGCGGCATCCATGCTGCGGCTGCCGACGATCACGTCGATCGATTCATCGTTGATGATTTCTTCGATCTCGTCCGCGTGCTCGTCATCCTTGCCCAGCATCAGAGTGGTCGTCGAATCAATTGCGTAAGCATACGGAGTCAGGCAGCGCTGGCAAACCAGCTGAACGGTGCCGTTGACCGACAAGGTCAGTTGTGGGTAGCCCAGCTTGCTGGTGCCGCCGACGATCTTCCAGGCGATCTCGCCGGAACTATCTGCACAATCCTTGGTCAACCGGGTCATTTCAGCGACAGGAGTTACACCCTCGCGGCTCCCGCTGATACGACAAAAATCAAAGGCGTCGATCACAAAAGCATTCATTGGTAGAAAATTTCCCCGGAAAACCTGCGATAATAACAGGGTTTTTAGCACGGAGTCAAAGGCTAAGCATCTTTTTTGACGCAATCATTGCCATCAACATGACAACTTCATCAACACCGTCATGCCGCATGGAGCCTCGTTGTGGGCTCTGCGCCCTGGAACCACGTGAAATTCCACTGACATCGACCAGCGCGGCCATGCCGGCCGCTATCCACTACCGAATGATACCAACTTCCGCCCCATTGCGCTTGATTCTTGCATCGAGTTCGACCTACCGCAAGGAATTGCTGGAACGCCTGCGCCTGCCTTTCGAGGTGGCCGTGCCCGATCTCGACGAAAGCCCCCTGCCCGGTGAAAGCCCCAGCGCCACGGCCCTGCGCCTGGCCCAGGCCAAGGCGCAAGCAGTGCTCGACCGCTACCCCGGCAGCCTCGTCATCGGCTCCGACCAGGTCGCCACCCTGGACGGCGCGCAGATCGGCAAGCCCGGCAACCATGCGTATGCCTTGCTGCAACTGCAAACCATGCGCGGGCGCCAGACCGTGTTCCACACGGCACTGTGCCTGCTCGACGGCCGCCAGAATCCTCCCGTGGCGCAAGTGGAAGACGTCCAGACCCTCGTCACCGTGCGCGACTTGCCCGATGCCGAGCTAGACGCCTACCTGCGCATCGAGCAACCATACGACTGCGCCGGCAGCGCCAAGAACGAAGGCCTGGGCATCGCCCTGCTCGAACGCATCGCCACCACCGACCCGACCGCCCTGACCGGCTTGCCGCTGATCGCCCTCACCGGCATGCTGCGCAAGGCTGGCGTCACGTTTTTCACTCTTTAATGTATCGACAATAACAATATGACCGGCACCCTGTACCTGATTCCCAACCACCTCGGCCTGTCCGACGGCGCAAGCGACCCGCTGGCCCACATCATTCCAGAGCAAGTACGGCAGATCACGTCGCAGCTCGATTATTTCGTTGCGGAAAACGCCAAAACGGCGCGCGCCTTTCTGAAATTGATCGGCAACCAGCATCCGCTGGCCAAGCCGCTGCAGGAAATCACGATTTCCGAACTCAACGTGAATACCCCCGCGCAAGCGCTGGCCGGCTTGCTGGCGCCCCTGCTGGCGGGACGCGATGCGGGCCTCGTGTCGGAAGCGGGCGTGCCCGCCGTGGCCGACCCGGGCGCCGACCTCGTGCGCCTGGCGCATCAGCACGGCATCAAAGTGCGTCCGCTGGTGGGCCCGTCGTCGATCCTGCTGGCCGTGATGGCCAGCGGCTTGAACGGCCAGAGTTTCGCCTTCAACGGCTACCTGCCTACGGATGCGGCTCTGCGCGCCAAACGCATCAAAGAACTGGAAAGCCGCTCGCGCAATGAAAAGCAGACCCAGTTGTTCATCGAAACGCCGTACCGCAACGCCGCCATGCTCGAAGCGCTGGTGGCGCAATGCGCACCGTCCACCCTGATCTGCGTCGCCACCGACCTGAGCCTGGACACGGAAAGCGTGCAGACGTGGAATGGCGGCCAGTGGAAAAAACAATTAGCCGCCGGCAAGACGCCGGACTTCCACAAGAAACCGACTGTGTTCCTGTTGTTGGGACAGTAATCTCCCGACCATAAAAAAACGCCACGATCGAATGATCGTGGCGTTTTTTATTGCGGCGCTACCAAGCCGAGTATGACTACACTCTTCTTGTGCCCGTATTTTTCTGTCCGCCCTTGCCCGTTTCCAATACAAACTTCGCGCCATCGTCGCGGCCCAACACTTTGACCAGGTAGGGCATGACTTCGCGCAACATCGGCTCCAGCGTGTACGGCGGATTCAAGATGAACATGCCGCTGCTGTGCAAGCCGAAACCGTCCGGTGACGGGGTGTTGACCGTCAGGGTCACGTGCAGCCAGTCCGAGCTGGGCAATTGCTTGAGCTTGTCGGCGAACTGGCGCGATTCCATGCGCTGCAGCACCGGGTACCAGACGGCATACATGCCGGACGGGAAACGCACGAGGGCGTCGGCCAGGGTGTCCTTGACCTTGCGGTAATCCATCTTGTCTTCATACGGCGGGTCGATCAGCACCAGCGCGCGGCGCGATGGCGGCGGCAGCAGGGCTTTCAGGCTCTGGAAGCCGTCCGCCTTGGTGATGAGCACGCGCTTGCCGCGCACGGTCGGACGCTCGCCCTGGGCCAGCGCATGCGCCTCGACCTTGCGGAAGTTGTCGGCCAGAATCTTGGCATCGGCTGGATGCAGCTCGAACAGGCGCAGACGGTCTTGCTCGCGGCTGACCTTGTCGGCGCAGTACGGCGAACCCGGGTAGTAGCGCATCTTGCCGCTCGGATTCATTTCCTTGATCAGCTTCATGTACTCGGCCAGCGAGGCCGGCAGGTCCGTGCGGTCCCACAGGGGCGCGATGCCCGTTTCGTACTCGGCGTTTTTCGAGGCATAACCGCCGTCGAGCGCATACACGCCCGCGCCGGAGTGGGTATCGATATAACTATAGGCGGTATCTTTTTGATTCAGATATTGCAACAACTGAATCTGCACATAATGCTTCAACACATCGGCGTGATTACCCGCGTGAAAGGCGTGGCGGTAACTCAACATAAGCTGGCTAATTCCATAATAAAAATAAATAAAGGCGGGAGCGCTGACACCGGGCAGGGCATGAAAACAGACTGGAGGGGTCAGGCTGCGGGGCCAGGAAACAGCATGGACCAGCGTAATCAGCGCGCAATTACCAGCATTATCCACCAGAAAGGTCGATTGCATCAAAAAACACGGCTAAACAAGCTCATGCATTACCAGGACTGGCGTCGCCGGGCGCGGTAGAATACGCGCATCGGGCGCCCGGCGCCCATCCGCCCTACTATATAGATACGACCATGCACAGTCTGACCCTCACGACCGACAACCGCGCCGACGTCGCCACAGCCCTGGCCGGCACGCGCTGGACGGTGGCCTGCCTGTGCGCGCTGTGGTGCGGCACTTGCGGCAGCTACCGCGCCACGTTCGAGGAACTGGCCGCGCGCCACCCGGACACCGTCTTCGTCTGGATCGACATCGAAGACCAGGCCGACGTGGTGGGCGACCTCGACATCGACAACTTCCCCACCCTGCTGATACAGCGCGAGGACAACGTGGCCTTCTTCGGCACCGTGCTGCCCGACGGCGGCCTGGCGCACCGCATGGTGCAGGCGCAGCAGGCGCTCAGCGCCGAGGAACTGGCGGCGCTGGCCGGCAGCACGCAGGAACGGCGCGACTGGCAACGCGACTGCAATCTGCGTCATTTACTGGCCGCCACCCTGGCAGAGTAAAAGTCACGCCAGCCGCAGCGGCAGGCTGCGCAGCCTTTTCCCCGTCAAACTGAACACGGCGTTGGCCACGGCCGGCGCAATCGGCGGCGTACCGGGTTCGCCCACGCCTTCCGGGTGTTCCGCGCTGGCGATGATGATGGTTTCCACATCGGGCGTTTGCCCCATGCGCAGCACGGGATAGTCGTGGAAATTGCTCTGCTCGACTTTGCCCTCCTTGAAGGTGATCTCGCCGCCCAGCGCCGCCGACAGGCCGAACAGCACGGCCGATTCCATCTGCTGGGCGATGATGTTCGGATTGACGGCGATGCCGCAATCGATGGCGCACACCACGCGCTGCACGCGGATTTCGCCGTTTTCCACCGACACCTGCGCCACTTGCGCAACGATGCTGCCGAACGACTGGTGCAAGGCCACGCCATGCGCATGGCCGGGCGGCGGAGTGCCTGCCCTGGCAACGGCCGCGTCGAGCACGGCCAAATGGCGCGGATGCTTCACCAGCATGGCGCGGCGGAAGGCGATGCCGTCTTGTCCCGCCGCGTGCGCCAGTTCGTCGATAAAGCTTTCCTTGAAGAACGCGTTGTGCGAGTGGCCCACCGAGCGCCAGTAGCCGATCGGCACGGGGCTGTCGGCGATCACGTGGGCGATGCGCTGGTTGGCGATTTCATACGGCATGTCGAATTCGCCTTCGGCCGTGGTCTTGTCCGGGCCCGCACCGGGCAAGCCGAAATTGCGCTGCAAAAACTGGTGCGTGATGGAGCCGCTGACGGATTTATTGTCCCAAGAAGCGATGCGGCCATGCTCGTCGAGGCGGGCCGCAAAGCGGGCCAGCGCGGCGGGACGGTACATATCGTGCCTGGTATCCTGTTCGCGCGTCCACACCAGCTGCACCGGCGCGCCGCCGCACTGCAGCGCGATAGCGACGGCTTGCGCGATCATGTCCACTTCCAGGCGGCGGCCGAAACCACCACCGAGCAGCAGCACCTCGATGCTGACGTCCTTCGCGTCGACGCCGGCCACTTTCGCCGCCACATCGACGGCGATGCCTAGCGCCTGCGTCGAGACCCACAGCATCACCTTGCCATTTTTCACCTGCGCGGTGCAGTTGACGGGTTCCATGGCGGCGTGCGCGAGGAACGGCGCGCGGTACTCGGCGCTGACCTGGCGCATGCCCTGCACGGCTTTACTTTCCACCTCGCCGCTGGCGTGGTAGGCATAACCGGCTTCACTATCGAGCAGGCGGGCAAACTCCGCATACACCCCGGCGCTGGACAAATTCGCCTGCGGGCCAGCCTTCCATTGCGTCGGCAAGGCGGCGGCCGCCTGCTTGGCGCGCCACCAGGTGTTGGCCACCACGGCGGCGCACGAGACGCTGCGCTGGGCCAGCTGCGGCGTCAGGTCCAGCACCTTTTTCACGCCGGGCATGGCCAGCACCGGCGCCGCGTCGAAGGCGGACAGGGTATCGCCCAGGCGCGGCGGCAGATGCAGGGCCGCGTACAGCATGCCGGGCGGGCGCGCATCGATGCCGAAACGCGCGCTGCCATTGACTTTCGATGGCGTGTCGCGGCGCGGCGCCGGCTGGCCGATCAGTTTGAAATCCTTGGGCGACTTCAGCACGGGCGTACCTGGGGCTATGCCGGCGGCGCGCTGCGCCAGGCTGGCGTAGCTGGCGCGCCGGCCGTCCGGGTGCAGCACTTCGCCATTTTCCGTGCGGCATTGCGCGGCCGGCACCTGCCACAGCGCGGCAGCGGCCCCCACCAGCATGGCGCGGGCCGACGCGCCCGCCTCGCGCATGGGGCCCCAGCCATCCTTCACGCTTGACGAACCGCCCGTGACGATCACGCCCAGTTCGCGCGCCGCCTTGGCGACCGTCCACTGGGCCAGCGCTTTGACGCGTCCGTGGTCGTCCGGGTGGAATGGCAGGCCATCCTGGAGCATGGCCACATTGCCGAAGATTTTATCCATGGGCGCCTGGATCAGCTTGACGCTGGCCAGCGGCACGTCGAGTTCCTCGGCCACCAGCATCGGCAAGGCCGTGTGCACGCCCTGCCCCATCTCGCTGCGCGGCATGGCCAGAATGACGCTGCCGTCGGTTTGAACGGCCAGCCAGCCATTGAGCGCCACGGCGCCATCAGTCACCGGCAGCGGCGCGCTGCCATGCAGGCGCTGGCGCGGCGGCAGCACGCCCCAGCCCAGCACCAGGGCGCCCACGCCGGCCACGCCGAGCCCCAGACCGCCGAGCAGGAAACGGCGGCGCGAGGTGTTTTTTTCTGCGGCCATGGGATACCCTTTATTAGTTAGTGATCGATCCAGCGCTCCAGCATATCCTGTGCCAGCACCGGACGGCTATAAAAATAACCTTGCGCCAGCTTGCAGCCATGGCGCAGCAGGAAAGCGGCCTGCTCTTCCGTCTCCACGCCTTCGGCGATCACGGACAATTGCATGCTCTTGCCCAACTGGATGATGGCAATCGCAATCGCTTCATCATTGACGTCGGTCGAGATATCCTTGATGAAGGAACGGTCGATCTTCAGGGTTTGCACAGGCAGCTGTTTCAGATACGCGAGCGAGGAATAGCCGGTGCCGAAATCGTCGATGGCCAGGCCCACGCCGATGGCGTGCAAGTCGTTGATGAAACCGAGCGCGTCGCCCGTGTTCATGATGACGGACTCCGTCACTTCCAGTTGCAGCCGCTGGGGTTCCAGCCCCGTTTCTTTCAGAATGTCGGCCACCATGCCGGCGATGCTGCCCCGCTCGAACTGTTTTACCGATAAATTCACGGCCATCTTCGGCACGTGCAAGCCCTGCGCCTGCCAGCGCATCATCTGGCGGCACGCCTCGTCGAGCACCCATTTGCCCAGCTGGTTGATGAAACCGCTGTCCTCGGCCAGCGGAATGAAGCGCGCCGGCGGCACCAGGCCCAGTTCGGGATGGTTCCAGCGCACCAGCGCCTCGACGCCGACCAGCCGGCCCGTGTCGATTTCCACCTGCGGCTGGTAATTGAGGAACATCTCGTTCTTCTCGATCGAGCGGCGCAAAAAGGTTTCCAGGCGCAGGCGCTCGACGCCCTCGCCCGTCATCGACGGCGCATAGAAGCGGTAGCCGTTGCGCCCGCGCGCCTTGGCCTGGTACATGGCCACGTCGGCATTGCGGATCAACATGTTCAAGTCCAGCGCATCATCCGGATACAGGCTGATGCCCACGCTGCAGGTGACGAACAGTTCGTGATCGGCCACCGTGAACGGCTGGTCGAACATGGTCATCAGCTTTTCCGCCACCTGCGTCGCGCCATACTCGCCGTCGACGCGTTCGAGCAGGACGATGAACTCGTCGCCGCCCAGACGCGCCAGCGTATCTCCTTCGCGCAGGCGGGCCGCCAGCTGGCCCGCCACCTTTTGCAGCAATTCGTCGCCCACATGGTGGCCCAGGGTGTCGTTGACATTCTTGAAGCGGTCCAGGTCGATGAACAGCACGGCCAGCTGCTCCTGGTCGCGCGCGGCGCGCAGCAGCGCGTGCTGCAGGCGGTCGTGGAACAGCAGGCGGTTCGGCAGCGCCGTCAGCGGATCGTGGTGGGCCATGTGGTCGAGCTTTTCCTGCGACTCCTTGATCAGCGTGATGTCGCTGAACACGCCCACGTAATGCGTGGTGCCGGCGCGCGCGTCGCGCACGGCGCTGATGGTCAGCCATTCCAGGTACAGTTCGCCATTCTTGCGCTGGTGCCAGATTTCGCCGCGCCAGAAACCGCTGGTTTTCAGCTCGTTCCACATGGCCTCGTAGAATGCCGAGTCATGGCGCGCCGAGCGTGTCAGCGACGAGTGCTGGCCCACCGCTTCGGCCTCGGTATAGCCGGTGATTTGCGTGAAGGCGGGGTTGACGGTGACGATGATGCCGCCGGCATCGACCACCATCACGCCGTCGGCGATATGTTCGAGCACGGTGGCCGACAAACGCAGTTTTTCCTCGGCTTCCTTGCGCGCCGTGATGTCCGCATACACCCAGATACTGCCTTCATTGGGGCGCAGCGGATCGAGCGCGCAGCCGCTGACCAGCGCCCAGAACAGGCTGCCGTCGCGGCGCTGGTACTGGCGCTCCTCGCTGAAGTCGCCGCCCATGGCCAGCGCCGGATACTGGCGCTCGCCCGCCTCTTCGAAGTCATACGAGGTCATGAACACGATGGCCGTCGAACTGCCCGTCATCTCGGCATGGTCATAGCCGAACAGTTCCTCGCAGCGGCGGTTGACGGAAATGATGCGGCGGTGGCGCACGAACATCACGCCGAACATCACGTTGTCGAGAATCGCGCTCTGCTCGGTCAGCAGCGCTTCGATGCGCATCTCGTGGTGCTTGCGCTGGCTGATGTCGGCGATGATGCCATCGACCCAGGTGACGCCCTGTTCGCCCGCCTGCGGCTGGCCATTCTCGGCCACCCAGCGTTCGATGCCGAAGGCATCGATGATGCGGTATTCCAGCGCATACGGCCGCACATCAAGCACCGCCTGGCGCACGGCGCGGCGGTGCTCGCGGCGGTCTTCCGGGCAGATCAGGTCGGCCCAGGCATGCGTGGTGCCGCGCATGAACTGGCGCGCCGAATAGCCGGAAATGTCTTCGATGGCGTCGCTGACGAAATCGATGGGGCCGTCGGGACGGTAGCGGAAGACGGCGCCCGGCACCTGCGTGACGATGGTGCGGAAACGTTCCTCGCGCTGGCCCACATCCTCGAACAGCTGGCCGATGGCCGCGCGCATTTGCTCAAGCTGGGCCGTCAGGCGACCCAACTCGTCATTGCTGTGCGAGGCCAGCGGCGTGTCGAAATCGCCGTGCGACAGGCGGTCGGAAAAGCGCGTCAGGCGGCGCAGCGGCTTCAACAGACGGCGGTTCAGGAACAGCACGATCAGCGCCATCGACACGGCCAGCTGCGCACCCAGCACGAAAATATACGACATCTGCTTTTCGCGCAGCTCCTGCTGGCTGCGCGCATCGTCCATCTCGACGACGACGTGGCCGATGCGTTCGCCGCGCACGAGGATGTCGCGCTCGGCGCGGTACAGATTGCCCACGGGCCGCTGCGGCGCCTGCAGGCTGATGAATTCCGTGTCGCCCTGCCCCAGCACTTTCACCAGCAGCACGGAGCGGTCGCGCATCACCGACTCGACCAGCGAGTGGGCCGATTCCGCATTCATGTTCCACAGCGACTCCTGCATGCCCAGCGCCAGGATGTCGGCATTGCGCTGCAAGGCTTCGTTCAGGCTGGTGCGCGCCGACTGGCGCTCATGCACGCCGACCAGCACATAGCTGCCGAAGGTGGCGGGCACGACGAGGCCGCCAAATACCACCAGCAGCAAGGCGCCATAGATCGACGAGCCGTACAGCACGCGCAGGCTGGCGCGCAGGCGCTGGTAAGGTGAATTAAACATGCGGCAACAGGGCAACAGGGATCAGGCGGGCGATCATTGACTTTACAGGGGAATCGGGTGGTCAGGCGGGAAGAAACTTTATGAGGAGCAATTATGCATGCAAAAAGCGGGGAAAGTCACCAATAAACACACGCCAGCGGTGTCCTCGTGTCATATAAACAGGGTGGAAAAACCACACGCGGGCCGGCGCGCCCGACCGGCGCCAGCAGAAAAACGCACGGCTTGCTATCATCGCGCCACTTTACCTAGAGGAACCACCATGACCTTCTCCATCTACTCCGCTTCGATCCCCGTCTTCAAACAGATCCTGGGCAGCCTGGCCGCCATCCTGGACAAGGCGGAAACGCACGCGCAAGACAAGAAAATCGACCCGAACGCCCTGCTGCAATTCCGTTTATTCCCGGACATGCTGCCGTTCGTGCGCCAGATCCAGATCGCCACCGACTTCGCCAAGGGCTGCGGCGCGCGCCTGGCCGGCGTGGCCGTGCCACCGTATGAAGATAGCGAACAGAGCTTTGCGGAACTGAAAGCGCGCATCGTGAAAACCGTCGCCTTCCTGGAAAGCCTGCCGCAAGCGGACATCGACGGCAGCGAAACGCGCGCCATCACCACCGGCAGCGGCGAAAAGACCAAGCACTTCACGGGCCAGACCTATCTGTTCCACTACGCACTGCCGCACTTCTTCTTCCACGCGACGACGGCGTACGACATCCTGCGCCACAACGGTATCGAAGTGGGCAAGAAAGATTTTATCGGCAGCTATTAATCGCTAGCGTCAACAGTACCGGGGTCAGTTCCTTCGGAATCGGAATGCTTCCCATTGGGAAGCATTCCCCCGTCGGGTCTGACCCCAGCAGTTGCCCTTGGGTGGGCTAAGCATTCCGGCGCGGATACCCCTGCGCCAATATCCTCACCCACACCACTTCCTTCTCCTCATCCGTCATCGACACCCAGTGGGCCACTTCCACGACGCTGCGGCCACAGCCACGGCAGATTTCATCGAAAGTCGTCGAGCACACTGCCACGCAGGGCGTATCGGGACGCGGCGGCAATTCCTTGTCACCCATCAGGACACCTTCGGCAAGCCGAGCTTTTCCCAGCCTTCGTTGCCCAGCGCTTCCAGGGTGGCGATATTCTTGTCGAAAATTTCCGACGCCTCCGGGAAGGCCTCGACGGCGCGCTCGATGCTGTCTTCGCGCAGCAGGTGCAAGGTCGGGTACGGCGAACGGTTGGTGTAGTTGCTGATGTCGTCCTCGAACGTCTCGGCAAACTGGTAGTTCGGATGGAAACTGGCCACTTGCAGCTCGCCGGCCAGGTGCATGTCTTCCACGGCCGCGTCGGCCACGTCGAGAAACTCGTTGTAGTCGAGGAAATCGTTCAGGGTGTACGGATGGATCAGCAGGGTCGTGTCGATTTGCTCGGGATCCGTGTCGGCCAGGGTTTGCAGCTCGTCCATCAGCATCGCCAGCAGATCTTCGGGATTGCTCGATTCGCACACCACATAGCGGATCTGCTTCTTGACGTGCACGGCCTTGGCGAACGGGCACAGGTTCAGGCCGATCACGGCCTTTTCCAGCCAGGCAACGGTATTGGCGATGATGACGGCGTTGTCGTCGTCGTGGCGCGGCGGGGTGTTCATATACTTGACTCTCTATCAATATGGCGACCGGCGGCTGAATGGCCGGCCAAAGCCAAATTGTACGCACTTTTGCGCTGCCTCATGCCGGGCGCCATCCAGGCTTGCGCCAGCCTTCTCGCCATGTATGCTATAACAGCGGCCGAATCACGCATTGGGCAAATTAAATTTGCAATAATGACAGCATTTGCGAATGGAAACTCAGCCGTTTCCGACTTATTGCCGCTTATTTCCTGTCATCATGCTGACATAATTCTTGACTCCGGCATGTGGATATACGTACACTCGCTGCTGAATCATGGGTCTGTCCGATGTTTCTCCGACGACAACAATGGAACACTATGCACGAAAACTCCTTTAAATCTACCGTCCTGGCGGCGTTGGCCCTGGCGCTTGCGCCCGCCCTCAGCCAGGCGTACGAAGCCGGTGTTGAGAGCGATAACGCGCCAGTCGCCGCCGCCGCACCCGCCCTGATCCCGATGACCGCCCAGGTCACGGCGAAACTCCCCACCCTCGACAACCGCCTGCAAAAGACCGACCGTCTGCTGAAAAACCTCAGCGACAATTCCGATCCGCTGCGCGAAGCCGACGTCTGGGGCCGCATCCGCAGCGGCTATGCGATTCCCGACATCAACAACCAGCTGGTGGCGAACCACGTCAACTGGTACGCCACCCGCCCCGACTACATCGCCCGCACCACGGCGCGCGCCTCGCGCTACATCTTCCACGTGGTGCAGGAACTGGAAAAGCGCGGCATGCCGACGGAACTGGCCCTGCTGCCGTTCATCGAGTCCGCCTTCAACCCGCAAGCATTCTCGAGCGCCAATGCAGCCGGCATGTGGCAATTCGTGCCCGCCACCGGGCGCGATTTCAACCTCAAGCAAAACATGTTCAAGGACGAGCGCCGCGGTGTGCTGGCCTCGACGGATGCGGCATTGACGTACCTGCAGCGCCTGTATGACATGTTTGGCGACTGGCAGCTGGCTCTGGCCGCCTACAACTGGGGCGAAGGCTCGGTGCAGCGCGCCATCAAGAAAAACCAGGCGCTGGGCAAGCCGACCGACTTCGAAAGCCTGGCCGACCTGATGCCGGCCGAAACGCGCAACTACGTGCCGAAACTGCAAGCGGTGAAAAACATCATCGCCAATCCAGCCCAGTTCGGCCTGACCCTGCCCGTGGTCGACAACCAGCCGTATTTCACGGCCATCGACAAGACCAGCGACATCGACATCACCGTTGCCGCCCAGCTGGCCGAACTGTCGATGGATGAATTCAAGGCCTTGAATCCGCAATTTAACCGCCCCGTCATCATCGGCGGCGAAAAGACCAAGATTCTGTTGCCACAGGAAAACGCCGCCAAGTTCACCACCAACCTGGCGCAATGGGGCCATGCCTTGTCGAGCTGGACGACGCACAAGATCACCAATGCGCGTGAACGCATCGAAACCCTGGCGTCGAAATTCGGCACCACGGCCGACGTGCTGCGCCAGGCCAATAACATTCCCCAGCGCACCAGCCTGCGCGCCGGCTCCACCATCCTCGTGCCGAAAACCTCGGCCACGATGAACAAGGACATCACCCAGGAAATCGCCGACAGCGCCACCATGCTGCTGGAAGCGGACCGTCCGGAACGGGCCGCCAAGGCACTGCGCCGCGCCGCCAAGGGTGGCAAGGTGCAAGCCGCGCCAATTTCCCTGGTGAAACCGCGCATCCAGCGTGGCGGCGGCAATAGCCGGGCCAAAGCGCGTCACTGATCGCCTGAGTTATTGACGCACCGCACCGGCCGCCACAGCTTTGCTGTCGCGGCCGGTTGCACATCCGCCTTACCCGTCCACCACCCAGACAGGAGTCGTCATGGCTTTCTTGCAAGGCAAAAAAATCCTCATCACGGGCTTGCTGTCGAACCGCTCCATCGCCTATGGCATCGCCAAGGCTTGCCACCGCGAAGGCGCCACCCTCGCCTTCACGTATGTGGGCGAGCGCTTCAAGGAGCGCATCACGGAATTCGCGGCCGAATTCGGCAGCGAACTGGTGTTTGACTGCGACGTGTCCAGCGATGAACAGATCAACGCCGTCTTCAGCGACCTGGCGCGCCACTGGGATCAATTGGACGGCCTGGTGCACGCCATCGGCTTCGCGCCGCGCGAAGCGATCGCCGGCGACTTCCTCGACGGTCTGTCGCGCGACAGCTTCCGCATCGCGCACGACATTTCCGCCTACAGTTTTCCCGCCATGGCCAAGGCCGCCTTGCCGCTGCTGCATCCGGGCGCCTCGGTTCTGACCCTGACCTACCTGGGCGCCGTGCGCGCCGTGCCCTACTACAACACCATGGGGCTGGCCAAGGCATCGCTGGAAGCGTCCGTGCGCTACCTGGCCGAATCGCTGGGTCCGCGCGGCATCCGCGCCAACGGCATTTCCGCCGGCCCCATCAAGACCCTGGCCGCTTCCGGCATCAAGGATTTCAGCAAACTCCTGGGCTTTGTGGCCGAACACGCCCCGCTGCGGCGCAACGTCACCATCGAAGAGGTGGGCAACACGGCCGCCTTCTTGCTGTCCGACCTGGCCTCCGGCATCACGGGCGAGATTACCTACGTCGATGGCGGCTTTTCGCAAGTGATGGCCGTCAATCCCGAAGTAGAGTGATGCGGTGATGGTCGATATTTTTCGGTTGTCACTTGACAACCCAAAGAAGTTGACATACATTGGAGGCATCACATGGCGCGCTCCTCGCACCCGAAGAAAGAAATCGAAGCGGCGCTGCGCCACGCGGAAAGCCAGGGATGGCGCGTGGAAGTCGGCGGCAGCCATGCCTGGGGCAAGGTCTATTGCCCCTACAATGACGACGGCTGCCGCTGCGGTGAATTCTGCATCGCCTGCATCTGGAGCACGCCAAGGAATCCCGGCAACCACGCGCGGGGGATCCGGCGAGTGGTCGACAATTGCACCTTCAATAAACTGATCCACGACTGCATGCAACGCAAACCCAGGGGGTAACAATTATGGATTACATCTTTACTCTCAAGTACCGCCTACCCGACCACGAAACCGATCTCGACGCGCTGGCCGAGCGCCTCGGCAGCGGCGGTTGCGACGACGCCCTGGTCGGCATCGGGCAAGCAGGACGCCTGGCGCTGGAATTCACGCGCGAGGCCAGCAATGCCAGGGAAGCACTGCTCAGCGCCCTGGCCGACGTCAAGGCCATCGTGCCCGATGCCGTGCTGGTCGAGGCATCGCCCGACCTCGTGGGTTTGAGCGATGTGGCGCAGGTACTCGGCCTGTCCCGGCAAAACCTGCATAAACTGATGAGCAAATACCGCCACAGTTTCCCCGTGCCCGTGCATGAGGGCAGCGCCACCATCTGGCACCTGGCCGACGTGCTGGCGTGGCTGCATGCCAAGGGGACGTATCAACTGGAACGCAGCCTGGTCGAACTGGCACAGGTCACCCGGCAAATCAACCTGGCCAGAGAAACGCGACAGGCGCCACCGCTGCCCGCCGACATCGTGGCCATGCTCAATTAAAACGCGCAAAATCTACGTATTCCTACTGATTTCACATAGGAAACATCATCAAAACGTGGTAGGACTGTCGTTTCTTCCCATTTAGACCGTGCAAAACGGCATCAAATACGGTATAGTGTCGTTGTGCGCTGCAATATGTTTCCTTGAAGCGAAGACAACACCGCAGTCCAGCACTACAAACTTAGCAGCTTCGCAAGCCTTAGCGCATCCACAGGATGCCGCTTATAAAGCCCTCCCGCCTTGTGTGTCGCACCTGACACCGTCCCGGCGCAAAGCTTTTGTGCCGAAATTTCTTTTTAGTTGAGTCATTTCGTTTTGGTTGGCGTTGCTATTTTGCGTTCTGCTTTTTGCAAGAACGCTGATTTTTACGAAAGAAAAGAATGACATTTGAATCCTTAGGCCTGCATCCGTCCATCATCGCCGCTCTGACCGAATCGGGCTACACCGCGCCAACCGCGGTACAGTCGCAAGCGATTCCAGCCGCGATCGAAGGCCGTGACCTGCTGGTCTCGTCGCAGACCGGTTCGGGCAAGACGGCAGCTTTCATGCTGCCATCGCTGCACAAACTGGCCAGCGCCGAACAAAGCGCCGCCGGCAAGACGCCGAACCAGGAAATGCAAGCATCGCGCGCCCGCGGCGAGCGTCCACGTTTCAAGGCTGCCCAGCCAAAAATGCTGGTGCTGACGCCAACGCGCGAACTGGCCCTGCAAGTGACCACCAATACCGACAAGTACAGCACCGGCATCCGCCGCATCAAGGCTGTGTCGATCCTGGGCGGCATGCCTTACCCTAAACAGATGCAATTGCTGGCCAAGAATCCCGAGATTCTGGTCGCGACCCCTGGCCGTCTGATCGACCACATGGATTCGGGCAAGATCGACTTCTCGCAACTGGAAATCCTGGTGCTGGACGAAGCCGACCGCATGCTGGACATGGGTTTCATCGACGACATCGAAAAAATCGTGGAAGCGACGCCAGAAGGCCGTCAAACCATGCTGTTCTCGGCAACCCTGGACGGCGTCGTTGGCAACATGGCCCGCCGCATCACGAAGAACCCGCTGGTCATTCAAGTGGCTAGCTCGAGCAACAAGCATGAAAACATCACCCAGCGCGTGCACTTCGTCGACGACCTGTCGCACAAGAATCGCCTGCTGGACCACCTGCTGCGCGACGAATCGCTGGACCAGGCTGTTGTGTTTACCGCCACCAAGCGTGACGCCGACACCATCGCCGACCGTCTGAACATCGCCGGTTTCTCGGCTGCCGCCTTGCACGGCGACATGCATCAGGGCGCGCGTAACCGCACCCTGGACGGCATGCGCCGCGGCCAGGTCAAAGTGCTGGTTGCCACCGACGTTGCCGCCCGCGGTATCGACGTGCCAACGATCACCCACGTGTTCAACTACGACCTGCCGAAGTTCCCGGAAGACTACGTCCACCGCATCGGCCGTACCGGCCGCGCTGGCCGCAATGGCCTGGCCATCTCGCTGGTGAACCACGCTGAAGGCATGAACGTCAAGCGCATCGAACGCTTCACCAAGCAATTGATCCCTGTCAATGTCATCGAAGGTTTCGAGCCTAAGAAAACGGCGTCGGCACCACGTTCGAGCGCCCGTCCAGGCGGCTGGAAACCAGGCGACAACCGTGGCGGCGCGAAGCCAGGCCAACGCACGTTCAGCAAGCCAGGCGCACCACGCAAAGACGGCGCACCGAGCACCGGCGGCGGCTACAAGGGTTCCAACCCGCGCAGCACCGACGGCGCACGCCGCAGCTACGGCGACCGTTAATCACGGCGCCATGCCGCCAGCAGGCGGCAGGCAATAAAAAAGGTTCATCGCGGTTGATGGGGAAAGACGGGCTTGACGTTTTTTGCTGGGAGGGGGTGGCGGCAAGGGTTTTGAATTGGTAAATTGATTGTCGCCAAACAAACCAATTACCTTACCACTCTCGCCGCCATGCTCAATGCTATGTCGTCTCTTCCATTTTGGGAAGGGCATATTGTCGATTCCGTCGTCGAACAGGACGACGAATCGCTGCTGATCGTTCTCAACGCCTGCCCCACTACCGACGCGCTTTGCGGTAGCTGCCGGCAGCCTTGTGCTCTAGTTCATGAGCAGCGCTGGCGGCGCATCCGGGATCGGGATATTTTGGATCGACGGGTTTGGTTGAAGGTGCCAATCCGGCGCCTGGACTGCCATCACTGCGATGCCCGGATGACGGAGCATATCTCCTGGCTGGACCGGCGCTCGCGGGTGACTCACCGCGTCCGGGTCTGGGTGGAGGCGCTGGCACAGCTTATCCCGATCAAGCACGTGTCCCAGCTGACAGGCCTGCACTGGCACACCATCAAGGCCATTGACCTACAGCGCTTAGCACACCTGCACGGCCAGTTCGCCGCTGGCGACGTGCGGCGCCTCGTCATGGATGAATTCGCTTTGCACAAAGGCCATCGTTATGCCACGGTCGTTCTCGATGCCCAGCGCATGCGTGTGCTCTGGGTTGGCGAAGGCAATAGCCGGGTCGCCATCCGTCCGTTTTTCGAGGCGTTGGGCGCAGAAGGCTGCGCCCGAATCGAGGCTGTGGCGATGGATATGAACACGGCGATGGATCTCGAAGTGCGGGCGCAATGCCCCAACGCCGAAGTCGTCTACGATCTTTTCCATGTCGTTGCGCGCTTTGGCCGTGAAGTCGTCGACCGGGTGCGTGTCGACCAGGCAAACGCGCTGCGCGACGATTCCAAAGCGCGCCAGGTCATCAAGCGTAGCCGTTGGCTCCTGCTGCGCAATCGCGACAACCTTGAAGACGACCGTGCTATCAAACTTGACGAACTGCTCGCGGCCAACGCCCCTCTGTCGACGGTCTATTTGCTCAAAACCGAACTCAAAGAAATCTGGTTCGCGCCATCCGTTCGCGAGGGTGCGCGTCGATGGAAACGCTGGATGCGCCTCGCCCTCGAGAGCGAGATCGCCCCCGTGATTAAATTCGCCAAGCGCTTACGCAAATACGTCCGGGGCATCATCGCCTCCGCCATCTATCCGATGAATTCGTCCATTCTTGAAGGCGTCAACAACCGCATCAAAGTCATCAAACGGATGGCCTACGGATTCCGGGACTCTGCATATTTTTTCCTCAAAATCAAGGATGCCTTCCCCGGTAAAACGCGATGAACCATAAAAAACGGCCACCAGATCACTCTGGTGGCCGTTTTTTCATGTCCGCCGCATTTATTTTTTCGACACTTTCTGGCGCGACAGCTTGCGCAGCTTGGCCTGCTCGAAGCGCGCGTGCTGCTCCGGCGTCTCCAGCACCAGTGGCGGCACGGCCACGGGCTTGCGGTTGGCGTCCACGGCCACCATCGTGAAATAGCAGCTGTTGGCATGACGCACCAGGCGCTGCTGGATGTTTTCCGTCACCACGCGGATACCCACTTCCATCGATGTCGTGCCCGTGTAATTGATCGACGCGAGGAACGTCACCAGCTCGCCCACGTGGATAGGCTGCAGGAACATCACCTGGTCCACGGACAAGGTCACCACATAGCTGCCCGAATAGCGGCTGGCGCAGGCATAGGCGACGCTGTCGAGGTATTTCAGGATGGTGCCACCGTGCACGTTACCGGAAAAATTGGCCATATCAGGCGTCATCAGGACCGTCATCGTCAGTTCGTGGGCCGACCAGTTCATCGCGCTGTCCAAAGTGTTCTCCAAAGGGGAAATTAAAAGTGAGGGAAGATGTGAAAACCGGCCACGAGGGCCGGTTGTGAGCCTTACAGACCCAGGGTGTCGATGTCGGCCAGCGATTCGCGGCCCTTGTCGGAAATGTCGTGGCCTTCGCCTTCGGCGCGCGCCACGATGTGGGCTTTCTTGCCCAGGAAATACGCCACGTCCGACTCCAGCTTGGTCAGCGGATCGGTGGCGACAGCGCGCAGCCCCATGATGCAGCGGCGCAGGAACAGCAGTTGTTGTGCTTTCTCGGTGATGGACAGACGGCCATCGCGTGCATAGCTGAGCAGCTTCAGGCCGGACAGGCGCTTGGCATTGCGGGCCACGCAAGCACTGGGGCGCTCGGTCTTGATGCCGCGTGCAACTTGCTCCAGCGCGTCATATTCATCGGTTGTTAATTTCTCGTTCTTCATTACTTTTCCATAAAAGGCCAGGTGTTCGGCCCCCATGGTACGCGCCCCGCTGCGCATCGGCAACAGGCAACGTGAATCAGTCTCCGTCCGCGCGGCGAACGGATGGCTGAAAGACGGGCTGGACAGCCCTTATTTATAGCTGCGCAGCAATAACCATGCCAGACCGCAACCCGCCACGGCGCCCGCCAGCGCCAGTGCCAAAAGGTTTTTGCTGGTCATCACAGGCCGCCGGCCCAGGTAGATTTTGTTATGCAAGGAATTGCCCACGATGGTCTCCTGTACAAGAATTTTTATGATGTCTCATTATAAGAACAGAATCGTGACGGCCGCATGACACTCGACAGTTAGAGCTTGATTTTTATCCAGTCGGCAACATTTATTGACGTTTTTGTTGTTTAAATGGCGTGGCGCCGGCGGCCGCCCCGCAGTCCATTTCCGATAGGAAATAAACGCGGCGCGCGTCCCCCTCCGCAGGCCATGGCGCGGTGCAACGGTCCGAAAACCACTCAATGCATTTTCACGGGCGGCGGCGGCGGCGTCGGCTCCTCGACCGGCACGGGATCGATGTGGGGCGGCTGTTCCGGCGGCGGCGTGAGCGGGTCGCCCTCTGGCGGTGGCGGCATATCGGGTTCGGGCGTGCTGTGCGCACGCAACGGGTCAAGATGGAATTGTGGCTGCATGGTGGCCTCCTTTGCCCCACTGTAGCCGATGCGGCCAAATCCTGGCGCCCGCCAGTAGCACGCTGCAGGGAACTAAACGGCGTGGCGCCACTCCAACTTGACAAGCATCCCCTCCAGCTACGAGTGCAAGCGATTTCCATGGCGCGCAAGAAAATCCTCTTTATGGCCGAGGCAGTGACCCTGGCCCACGTCGGCCGTCCCCTGAGCCTGGCCCAGGGCCTGGACGAGGACAAGTACGAGGTGCATTTTGCCTGTGCCGACGGCTATGACTTTTGCTTCAAGCAAGCGCCCTTCCGGCGCTGGCGCATCGACAGTATTTCATCGCTGCAATTTCTGCAGGCGCTGGCGCACGGCAAGCCCGTCTATACGGAAAGTACGCTGCACGCGTATGTGGAAGACGACTTGCGCCTGCTCAATGCCGTCCAGCCCGATCTCGTGATCGGCGACTTCCGCCTGTCGCTGTCGGTCAGCGCGCGCCTGCAGCGCATTCCCTACATTACCGTCAGCAATGCCTACTGGAGTCCCTGGGTGCGCCAGCACTACACGGTGCCCAGCCTGCCTCTGACAGGCATGCTGCCCATCTGGCTGGCCGATCCCCTGTTCCGCCTGATCCGCCCGCTGGCCTTCGCCTCGCACGCCGTGCCCCTGAACCGCGTGCGCCGCCGCCATGGCCTGCCATCCTTGGGCAGCGACTTGCGGCGCATCTATACGGATGCCGACCGCACCTTGTACGCGGATATTCCGCAACTGTTTCCGCCGCAAGCCATGCCGGCCACGCACGACTACCTGGGCGCCGTCATCTGGGCGCCGCCGCTTGATTTGCCCGACTGGTGGCAGCGCCCGGAACTGAGCAGCGGACGGCCCATCATCTATGTCACCCTGGGCAGCTCCGGCCAGGGGCAATTGCTGCCACGCGTGCTGCGCGCGCTGGCGCCCCTGCCCGTCACCGTACTGGCGGCCACGGCCGGCACCATCCGCGTCGACGCCGTGCCGCCGAATGCCTATGTCGCGCCCTTTCTGCCCGGCGACGCGGCCGCCCGGCGCGCCAGCCTGGTGATCTGCAACGGCGGCAGCCCCACCAGCCAGCAGGCGCTGACGGCGGGCGTGCCCGTCATCGGCATCGCCAGCAACCTCGATCAATTCCTCAACATGCACGGCATCGCCGGGGCCGGCGCCGGCCTGCTGCTGCGCGCCGACCGCTTCCAGGAAACCGCCCTGCGCCATGCCGCCACGCGCATGCTCGACGATGGCCGAGCCAGGTTGGCGGCGCGCCAGCTGGCCACGGCCATGCGCGACTATGTGCCAGGGCAACGCTTGCTGCCCCATATGCACGCCCTGCTGGGCTCTTTGCCACCAGGCGGCCTGCCTTGACGGGCGGCGTCGGTTTTTCTTACAGAGCGTCCGGCAACACCTGCAGTACGTCAACAAAAGCACGCCAAGTCCTTGATTTCAAAAGAACCTCATGCGTTGGCATGGAAGTCGCTTAGATCTGGCCATGAGCACCTGCCGACAGGACTCAAGCAAGACTTCCAGACTCACTCAACCACGAGGTGAATACAATGAAACTCTCGAAACTGAAACTGCTCCCGGCCGCAGCGGCACTGGCCATGCTGTGCGCCGCCGGTAGCGCACAGGCGGGCGCCTACGGCTATTCCTACAACAACATCTTCGGCCTCGTGATCGCCGTGCCAACGGGCCAGATCACGGTGGCCAACAGCACCACCATCTCGCGCAGCACGGCGACGTTGAACGGCGTCAGCGTCATCCAGGGTGGCTCCGGTTCGCTCGATGCGCCGCGCGCCAACGTCGGCGCCGTCACCAAGGGCCAGAACGATTTCACGCAACAGGGCCCTCTGGGCAACTACTCGCGTGGCGATGCACAGATCGTCAGCACGCAATTCCCCTCGTTCCCCGCCGGCTCCACTTCCACGCAGGTCGTCAACGTGGCCGAAGCCCACCTCGACGGCCCAGCTGGCACGGCCGATGCCTCCGGACGCAACGGCTCGACCACGGGCTTTTCCGTCGATTTCGTCGTCGGTTCACCCACGGCAACCTTGAGCTTTGACTTCCTGGCCTCGCCCTTCATGCAAGTCTTCCTGCAAAGCACTGTCGGCCAGCTGTCCACGGCGACGGCCAATATTGTCGTCACTTTCACCATCACGGACGCGACTGGCCTGACGGTGTTCAACTGGGCTCCCGATGGCGTGCTCGGTTCCATCTTCGGCGGCACGGAAAACGCCGATGGCGCCAACCTGAACACCAGCCTGGCGACCAATTTCCTCACGCGCGGCAACCTGTTCACCTACGACCCTTCCGGCTGCGGCACGCCCACGGGCACCGGTGTCGGCACGGTGTGCGGCAGCAATTTCAGCTCCGTCAGCAATGCCTTGACGGCCGGCAATTACACGCTGACCCTGAATGCGGTGGAAAGCGTGGATCTGGTGAAACAGCAAGCGACACCGGAACCGGGCACCCTGGCCTTGCTGGGCCTGGGTCTGGCTGGCCTGGGCTATGCCCGCCGCCGCAAGGTTGCCGCCTGAATCAGGCAACAGGGGGATTCACAGGCGAGGGAGTTTCCTCGCCTTTTTTATGTGGCAAACCTGTCGGTTTTCCTTACAACGCGGCCGATCAGGAGATGAGGATTTTCATGACTATATTTTCTTGCACCCGGCTGCCAACAGTCCTGTTAGCTTTTCTGCTGCTGGCCAGCAGCGGCACTGCCAGTGCCGCCGCCTACGGCTATTCGTACACCAGTGTCTTTGGCCTGGTCATCAGCAATCCCACCGGTTCCACCAGCTTGCTCAGCAATATCGACCTGTCGCGCACCACCGCCACGCTCAACGGCAGCAGCATCATCAATGGCGGCAGCAACGAGATCGACGCGCTGCAAGCGAAGCGCGGCGCCGTTACCAAGGGAGAAAACGACTTTACCCGGCAAGGCATGGGCAACGCCTCGTATGCGCGCGGCGAGGCGCAGATCGTCACTTCGCAAATTCCCCCTTTCCCACCGGGCTCGACCAGCACGCATACGGTGAATGCGGCGGAAACCTTTCTGACGGGCGGCGGCAGCGCCGACGCCTCGGGACGCAATGGCTCCAGCACCGCGATGACGGTCAATTTCGTCGTCGGCCAGCCTGGCGCAACCCTGGCCTTCGACTTCCAGGCCCTGCCCTTCATGCAGCTGTACCTGGACGCGCTGGCCGGCACGGGCTCGGCGGCCACCACCAACATGGCGCTGACATTTACCATCATCGATGAAAATGGCCAGATCGTCTTCAACTGGGCACCCGATGGCAACCTCGGCACCGGCATCCTGGGCGGCACCGAACTGGCCGATGCCGCCAACCTCAATACGGGCTACGCGCAAACGCCGCTCACCAGCGGCAGCATGTTTACCTACGACCCCAGCGGCTGCGGCGCGCCCACCGGCACCGGCGTCGGCACGACCTGCGGCGGGCAGTACGGCGCCGTCACGGATAACCTGGCGGCGGGCAACTACACCCTCGTGTTGAACATGCTGAACAGTTCCGAACTGGCCTACGTGCCAGGCGTCACGCCAGTGGCGCTGCCCGGCACCTTGCCGCTATTGGCGGCTGGCCTGGCAGCGCTGGCTTGCCTCGCGCCACGGCGCCGACGCAGACGCTGATGCTGGCGCGCGCCTCACTGCCCCGCCGTGGGCGCCACCAGCAAGTCCTGCAGCGGACGGCGCAGCGAGCGCGCACTGGCGGCCGGCCCCGCGCCTATGCGTCCGAGAAACACGGCCCGGTCAAACGCCGCCGCCCCCAGCACGGCCTGGCATTGCACGGCCAGCTCCTGCGCCATTTCCTGCATGCCATCGGTGCGTGAAAAAGTGCGCCGTTCGCGCACATAGCGGGCAAAGATCAGCGGCGTCAGTTCCGGCTGCAACTGCAGGCCCAGCTGCGTGGCCGTCAGCCAGAAACGCTGCATGGCGCGGCCGGCCGCCACGTAATCGTCGATATGGCGCGGCGGCGCCTCGGCCAGCAACACGAAATGCGCGCCGCAATACAGGCCCGGCAGCAAATCCATCTGCAGGCGCGGCGCGACGGTGCCCGCCAGCCAGGTATTGAAAAAATCCACGCGGCGCCAGCTGTGCATGACCCAGCGCATCAGGCGCGCCGTCATCGGATCGACGCCGAGCGCCTGCTCCGGGATGCGGTCGGCGCTGTAGCGCGCCCCCCATTCGATCACGTCGCGGTGTACCTTGTGCGCCTCGGGCATGGTCAGGCGCAGCTTCGCATTGTCGAACATCAGGCGCGCACAGGCCAGGCGCGCGCGTCCGCCTTCAAACCACTGCACGCCGTAGCCGGGCGGCAAACTGGCCGCCAGCGCCGCCTTTTCGCTGGCGCGCAAGCGGCGCGTGCTGAGCCGGCGCCGCTGCACGCTGCGCTGCGGCAAGAAGGCCGCCAGCGGATCGGGCGGCATGCCGGGGCTGTCGAGCAGACGCACATCGAAGGTGGGCAAGGTGTCGGGCATCGACAGGCGCCGGCGCGCTTCCATGCGCAAGCCGTGGCTACTGGCCGCCAGCGCCATGCTTTCGAGCAAGGCACCGAGCGACAACTGGCTGGGATGGCCGTCGAGGTCGTACACGCAGTGGCTGCGCGTATCGAAGCCATGCACGACCACGTGGCGCGGGCCCGCGACTTCAAAGCGCCACGGCTGCGTGTTGTCGCCGCTGGGAGCCCAGCGCGCCTGGTCGAGGATGTTTTCCAGCACAGAATCGATCTGCGCGATCTGCGGTGCTTGCGCCATTTATGCCCCCTGCGCCGCGCGGCGCCGCTTGATGATGGCCATCGTCAGGCGCTGCAGCGGATGACGGTTGCCGCCGGGACGCCAGGTATGCACGAGCTTGTTGCGATAGGCGTCGAAATGCATGCCGTGCGGCGCCGCCATCACCTTGCCCCGCTTTAACAATATCTTCAAGGCTTCCGTGGCGGCCGCGCCCGCGCACAACTGGCAGCCCATGATGGTCGACGGCCCGCGCCGCTCTTTCAGATTAATGGCCGACGGGTCGACCAGGTAGGGAGCGTGCAAGCCGGCCGGCGCCAGGCCGACGAGAAAGCGCAGGGCTTTTTCTTCCTCGGGCAAGTCGCCCCAGCCGAAATACTCTTCGAACGTCATGCCGCCCGGCATGAAGCTGAGCACGGCCGTGCCCATGCCCAGCGGCGCGGCCGTGATGGCGGGGATGCCCAGGCGGGCGCACGTGGCGAAAGTGGCCTGGCGCGCGGGGAAGGCGAAAAAATCCAGGCCATCCACATACAGGTCGACACCGGCGAAGAACTCGGCCAGGTTGCTGTCGTGTATGCCGTCGGGAAATTGTTTAATCTCAAGTTCAGGATTGATGTCACGCGCCATCTGCGCCAGCACGGCCACCTTGGGCTGGCCCAGGGTGGACACCATGGCGCCGGCCTGGCGGTTGAAGTTGGCGATATCGAAGGTGTCGAAATCGGCGATGTGGAAGGCGCCGATGCCGAGCCGCGCCAGGGTCAGCAAGTGCACGCCGCCCACGCCGCCCATGCCGGCGATGGCCACGCGCTTGCCGCGCAAGCTATTTTGCTCCGCCTGCGTGACCCAGCCCAGGTTGCGGGCGAACGCCGCGTGATACGAAAAACCGTCTGTCATGCTCACCTCTTCTGTGCATCCCTTGCGGACGAAAAAGTTTGGACAGGTGAGCCGGGGATAAGTTCCCCGTATGACAGAAAAAAGCGCTTAGCGCGTCAGGCGCCGCGCCGCAGGCACGCCGCGCTGTAGCGTTGCCGCTGCCGGCGCCACCGCGCCCACCTTGAACACGCTGACGATCTGCGCCAGACCCGCCGCCTGCTCGTTCATCGCCTGCGCCGCCGCCGAGGCCTGCTCGACCAGGGCGGAGTTTTGCTGCGTCATGTTGTCCATCTCGACGATGGCCTGGTTGATCTGCTCGATGCCGGCGCTCTGCTCGGCGCTGGCAGAGGAAATCTCGGCCACGATATCGGTCACGTGCTGCACGCTGGAGACGACTTTTTCCATCGTCTCGCCCGCCAGCGCCACCAGTTTTTCACCGGCGCCCACTTGCTCGGCGGAACTGTCGATCAACTGCTTGATTTCTTTGGCGGCCGCGGCCGAACGCTGCGCCAGATTGCGCACTTCGCTGGCGACAACGGCGAAACCACGGCCCTGCTCGCCCGCCCGCGCCGCTTCCACGGCCGCATTCAGGGCCAGGATATTCGTCTGGAAGGCGATGCCGTCGATGACGGCGATGATGTCGCCGATCTTCTTCGACGAGGCATTGATGGCGCCCATGGTGTCGACCACCTGGCTCACCACGCCGCCCGCCTGCGTCGCCACTTGCGAAGCAGAAATGGCCAGCTGGTTGGCCTGGCGCGCATTGTCCGCATTCTGGCGCACGGTCGAGGTCATTTCTTCCATGGTCGAGGCTGTTTCTTCCAGCGATCCCGCCTGCTGTTCCGTGCGCGCCGACAGGTCGTGGTTGCCCGAAGCGATCTCGCCCGACGCCGTGGAAATGGATTCCGCATCGGTGCGCACCTGGCTCACCAGATGGGCCAGGTTGTCGCGCATGGCCTTGATCGCCATCAACAGACTGGACGTGTCGCCGGGACGCGTATCGATGTGCGTGGTCAGGTCGCCCTGGGCGATTTGCGCCACGATGTCTGCCGCATAGTCGGGTTCGCCGCCGAGCTGGCCCAGGATACGGCGCAGCATCAGGGCCGCCAGGGCGCCCACCACCACCATCAGCGCGCCGCCGATGGCCAGCAGCACGCCCGCCTGGGCCCAGAACTTGTGGTTGATGTCATCGATATACGTGCCCGTGCCGATGAGCCAGTCCCACGGCGCAAATTTCACCACGGCATACATCTTTGCCACCGGGTCCTTCACACCGGGACGCGAGCCATCCGCCTGCACCAGGCCGATGCGGCTGTTGGCCAGGGCCAAGCGGTAGCGGTCGCCCGACTGCTTCATGTTCTTTTGCGGCGTGCCGATGCGCGCGGGATTCGGGTGCACATACAGCAAGTCGGTGCTGAAATCGCGCACGAAATAATACATCTCGTCCTTGACGAAGCTGCCGATGGCCAGCTTGGCCTGCTGCTGGGCCTGCTCACGCGTGAGCTTGCCCGACTGTTCCAGCGCATATGCCTTTTCCACCGAGGCATTGGCCAGTTCCACCAGCACCGTCAATTGCTCGACCCTTTCCGCCATCATGGTCTGGCGCAGCGAATACAAGGAGAATGAAGCGATGAGGACGATGCCCAGCAAGGTGCTGAAACACAAGAGGAGAATGCGCGAACGGAGAGTCATGGGAGCCTGGGTAAAGAATAAAATGTGGAATTATAAACAATTTCCATGTGGAAATCTTTTCAGAAAAGCAAAGCGGGCGGCGCTACCAGGCTGATGCCCGGCAGGCACCGCCCGCATATGTCTTGCTGAAGTCTTGCTGAAAGGTCAGGCCAAGGCTTCCTTGGCTGCCTCTTCCGGCGTCAAGCCGTCGTAGAACTGGTCGGTAAACCACTCGACCTGCTCTTCGATGTGGTCCTGCGCCTGCGCCACGGTGGCGCCGCCAGCCACGAGGAAGCCTTCGACCTCGATACACCAGTTGATCAACTCCAGGGTTTCCGGATCGAGCTCTTCTTTCTTAGCCATCGTATTTCCTTGCTTGTTAAATTGCGATATCACATCAATAAGCGGCAGTTTAACAGCTTCGTCACCTTGCCGCCCATGCAGATGAAACACGAGGATTACTTGGCTGCAACGTTTTTACGTTCCGGATACAGCACCACCTGCACATAATTGTGCATGTCCAGGTAGCGCTGCGCCGCCAGTTTGACGGCTTGCGGCGTGATGGCGCGCACGCGCTGCTCGTAGCGCAGGATGTGCGCCGGGTCGCGCCCCTGCGTCACCGAACCCATCAACTGGCTCATCCAGTAGCGGTTTTCGCGCAGCGACTTTTGCTGGCGCGTAATCCAGTTCAGCTTGACCTTTTCCAGGTCGGCCGCCGATGGCCCGTCCGTCTTCATCTTGTTGATTTCGGCAAAGGCGGCGGCGATCACCTTGTCCACGTTTTCCGGTCCGGTCGGCAAGTTCAAGGCCACGGAATAGTGGCCGTACGGATGCTGGCCCATCGACGTTTCAAAGCCGCCGCCATAGATCATGCTCATCTTTTCGCGCAGCACTTCGATGACTTTCAGGTTCAGCACCTCGCCCAGCGCCTGCAGGGTCAGCTTTTGCTCGTCCGAATACGCCACGTCGCCATTGAAGGTGATGGAAATCGTGCTTTTCGGCTCGCTGCCCATGTAGATATCCTTCTTGACGACCCCGGTCACCGGACGCATGCCCACGTCGCGGTAGGCGTGCGGCACGTCGGCCACGGGCAAGGTGCCCAGGTAGCTGGCGATCAGCGGCTTGATCTTGTCGAGCTCGAAGCTGCCCGCGAAGATGAAGGTCATGCCGCGTGCGCTGGAAAAGCGCTGGCGGAAGATGTCCAGCGAACGGTCCAGGCCCACCTTGTCGAAGTCGGCCGCGCGCGGCACGCCATCGACGCGCGGGTTGTCGCCAAACATGGCGTGCTGGATGGCATCGTAAAACACGGCTTCCGGCTGCGCCATGCTGTTTTTCGCCAGGTCCTGCTGCTTGCCGATGAAGGACTGGTACAGGCCCGCATCCTTGCGCACGTCGTTGAAATACAGATAGACCAGTTGCAGCATGGCTTCCACGTCGGCGCTGCTGGCCGAGCCGCCAAAGCCTTCGCTCAGTTCGCCCAGCGAAGCGCCCACGTTGACCGTCTTGCCAGCCAGCACTTTTTGCAAGTCCAGCGGCGCCAGGTCTTTCAGGCCCATGCTGCCGACCACGGCGCTCGCATAGCGGGCGTTATAGATATCGGCGTCGCCGAACAGCGACTGGCCGCCGAAGCGCGTCGAGCCCATCAGCACCTGGTCATTCTTGAAGTCCGTGGGTTTCAGCAGCACGCGCACGCCATTGCCCAGGGTCAGTTCCGTCACGCCGATGGCGCTGTTCAACTTTTCCGACACGATGCTGCCACCGGCCGGCGGGCCGTCCATCAGCTTGCTGGCCAGCACTTTTTCCGTGCGCGGCTCGATGGTTTGCTGCTCGGCTTTCGCCACGGCGTCGAGCAATTGCTGCTGCGTCGGGACGCTGGCGCCCGCCTTCGGCTCGGCGCCCATGAAGACCACGAGTTTCTTTTGCTGGTCAGGAATCACCTTGGCCACCGTCTCGTTGATTTCCTGCAAGGTTACCTGCGGCAAGAGTTCCTGCGCGTACAGCAATTCATTGGCGATGCCGGGGATGGCTTCCTGCTCCAGGAAGTTGCGCGAATATTCGGCCACGAAACCGGCCGAATCGGACTTGTCGCGCTCGCTGTACGCGCGCTCGTAATTGCGCAGCATATTCTTGCGCGCGCGGTCCAGCTCATCCTGGCTGAAACCGAAGCGGCGCGCCCGCTCGTCTTCCTGCACCAGCGCATCGACGGCCGGCTGCACGCCGCCCTTGCCCAGCAAGGCGTACGCGCTGAACGATTCATAGCCGCGCACCAGCTTGCCCTTGCTGCTGCCGCCCTGGATGAACGGCGGGTTCGCCTGCTGCGTCAATTCCTGCATGCGCGCGCTGAGCATTTGCCCGTACAGGTTTTCGATCATCTGGCGGCGGTAGTCGGCGATGGTGACGGGTTCCTGCGCGGCGCGGATCGGGTAGCGGATGAAGACCGTGTCGTCCGGCGCTTCCTTGTCCGTGATCACCAGCGCTTCCGTTTGCGAGCGCTGCGGCACTTCCGCATACAGGCGCGGACGCGGTTTCGCGGGATTTTTCAGCTTGCCGAAATGCTGGCGGATCATCGCTTCAGCCTGTTTCGGCTCCACATCACCGACCACCACCACGGCCATCAGGTCGGGACGGTACCAATCCTTGTAGAAACGCTTGATGGCTTCCGGCTTGAAGGTTTTCAGCACGGATTCCTTGCCGATCGGCATGCGTTCCGCGTAGCGCGAACCGTTCAGCAGCTTCGGATACAGCACCTTGTTCATGCGGTCGCTGGCACCCTTGCCCAGGCGCGCCTCTTCCAGCACGATGCCGCGCTCGCTGTTGATGTCGGCCGGATTGAATTTCAAGCCATGCGCCCAGTCTTCCAGTACGAGAAAACCCTTTTCCAGGTTTTCCTTCTTGTTGGTCGGAATCGGCAGCACGTACACGGTTTCATCAAAGCTCGTGTAGGCGTTCAAGTCGGCGCCGAACTTCACGCCGATCGATTGCAGGTATGAAATCAGTTCATTGCGCTTGAAATGCGTGGAGCCATTGAAGGCCATGTGTTCCGTGAAATGCGCCAGGCCTTGCTGGTCGTCATCTTCCAGGATGGAACCGGCTTTCACCACCAGGCGCAATTCCACTTTCTGCGCGGGACGGGCATTTTTCTTGATGTAATAGGTCAAGCCGTTCGGCAGTTTTCCAACGGTAACTTCTGGTGCCAGCGGCAAGGGATCGCTCAAACGGATTTCCGCCTGGGCCATGCAGGCGCACGCCAGCAAGACGGCGCCCGAGATCAGGCGTAATTTACTCAGATTCATGTATTCTCAACGGTAAGATTCAGTAAGCGTACCTTACACTGAAATCGTCTTTCCGCCATTAAAAACAGCTTAGGAAAAACTGCTTTCCCCAGGCAACTTTGCCGAATAACAAACTCAACAGTGCCCTGCCAGCTTTTGTCAATTGTGCTAAAGTATTGCCGCCGGTCATGTGGACCGGCACAACAATACGTCTTCGGGGCGGGGTGCGATTCCCCACCGGCGGTAAGACCGGCAACGGTCAAGCCCGCGAGCGCCTGTCAAACTTCGTTTGGCAGGGTCAGCAGATCTGGTGTGACTCCAGAGCCGACGGTATAGTCCGGATGAAAGAAGATGTGCAGTAAACGCGATGTCCGCTCGACCTGTCGATGCGGCCGGCTGCGTCTATTCGCTTGCCCTGCAGCGTTTTTCGCCTATGCGAGGAGCGTTTCACCATGTTAGTCAACAGCTATACCCTGCTTTCCAACGACCTGGAAGGTCGCATTCAATCCGCCCTGGCCGCCATGCGCGCCGGCATTCCCGTCATCCTGCTCGACGATTTCGACCGTGAAAACGAAGCCGACCTGATCCTGTCTGCCGAGAAACTCACCAACGAAACCATGGCCCTCTTGATCCGCGAATGCAGCGGCATCGTCTGCCTGTGCCTGCCGACGGACGTCGTCAGCGCGCTGGAATTGCCACCCATGTCGTCCGACAACGGCAGCCGCTACGGCACGCCGTTCACGGTGTCCATCGAGGCGCGCGAAGGCGTCACGACGGGCGTGTCGGCCGCCGACAGGGTCACCACCATCCGCGCCGCCATCGCGCCAAATGCGAAGCCAGCCGACCTGGTGCGCCCCGGCCACGTATTTCCCCTGCGCGCCGCGCCCGGTGGCGTGCTCGAGCGCCGTGGCCACACGGAAGGCTCCGTCGACCTGTCGCGCATGGCGGGCCTGAACCCGGCCGCCGTGCTGTGCGAGCTGATGAATCCGGACGGCACCATGATGCGCGGCGACGATATCGAACGCTTCGCCGAGCTGCACGGCATGCCGATCCTGACCATCGAAGAACTGGTGGAATGGCGCAGCACGCGCGAACAGTAAGCCATCTTCAGGCGGCCACGGCCTTCGGCGGATGCACGTGCCGGTAGACGAGTCCCGCCGCCAGGCCATACGCGACGGCAATCGTCGCGTAGGCCAGCGGCAAGCGCAGCGACCAGTCCTGCACCATGTGCAGGATGCTGCCGATCAGGGCCACGCCCACCAGGGCGCCGATTTGCCGGTTAGCATTCAAGGCCGCCGCCGCACTGTTCGCATGCTGCTTGCCGGCCACCCGCATCACGGTGGCCGTCATGGCGGGAATCACGATGCCGATGGCCACGTTCATGACGGCCGTGCCCAGCGCCAGCAGCGCGTACGGCGTGCCTGGACGCAAGCCCATCAACAATACGGCCATGACGGCCCCTACCAGCAAGCCTAGCAGCATGGGTCGGCGCGTGCCATGACGGGCCGCAATACTTCCCGCCATGAAATTTCCTACCGTGTAGGCCGCCATCATGGGCAGCAGGCGCAAGCCCGACTGCAAGGCGTCGGCGCCGCCCGATTGCTGCAGGAACAGACTCAATAAGAACAGTTGGCCAAACACGCAGAAATTGATCAAAAAACCCACGCCATTGGCCGCGCCAAAGCTGCTGCTATGAAACAGTGCACGCGGCAACAGCGGATGGCTGCCGCTGCGTTCGCGCCGCAGCAATTGCCCGGCCGACAGCACCGTCAAGGCCCCCGCCGCCAGCACACCGGGCGACAGCCAGCCCAGCACGGGCCCTTCGATCAGCACGAAACTGAGACCCGCCAGCGCCGCCACGCCCAGCGCATGGCTGAACAGCGATAAATCGCGCGGCTGGCGCGCCGGCGCGGCCAAGAGCGCTTGCGCCATGACGATGGCCAGCACGCCCAGCGGCACATTCACCCAGAACACGCTGCGCCAGCCGAACTGGTGCACGAGGATGCCGCCGATCAGGGGGCCGGACGCACCGGCCACGCCCACCAGCGCCGACCAGGCGCCCAGCATGCGCGTGCGCTCGCGCTCGTCGTCAAAGCTGTGCGTCAGCAGGCTCAGGGAACTGGGCATGAACAGGGCCGCGCCCGCCCCTTGCAGCAGTCGCGCGGCCGTCAAAAAATGCCCGTCGGGCGCGGCGCCGCACAGCACCGAGCCGAGAATGAAAACGCCGAGGCCGCCCTGGTACACGGCTTTCGGCCCGTAGCGGTCGGCCAGCGCGCCGCCGGCCAGCAGCAGCGCGGCAAACGTCAAGGTGTAGCCGTCGACCACCCAGACCAGGCCCGTCAGCGGAATACGCAAGTCCAGCGCGATATCGGACAAGGCCACGTTGACGGCCGTGACGTCGAGCATGGCCATGACGAAGCCGAAGGCCAGGGTCAGCAGAATCAAGCCGCTGGCGCGGCGCGGTGTGGGGACAGACATGGAATTCCTTGCAGGGACAGCGGGGCAGCCATTATGCGAGCGTTGCAGGATGCAGTAAACAGGCATAAAATCGGCAACTTGATGCAAAAATGCATCACCAATCACAAGGAAACGGATGGACTGGGATAACGCGCGCATCTTTCTCGCCATCGGCCGGGCCGGCACCCTGCGCGGTGCGGCCGCCCTGCTGCGCATCGACCAGGCCACCTGCGGGCGCCGCCTGGCCGCGCTGGAAAGCTCGCTGGGCGCCACCCTGTTTCTGCGCACGCCATCGGGCTACGTGCCCACGCCCGCCGGCGAGCTGGCGCTGACGGCGGCCGAAGCGATGGAGCGGGCGGCCGACAAGCTGCAGCGCGAGATGCAGGGCGTCGACAACCGTTTAAGCGGCCTGGTGCGCGTGGCCACCACCGACACCATGGCCAGCCATTTCGTCATCCGCGCCATGCAGCAGCTGCATGCGGCCCACCCGGACATCCGCATCGTGCTCAACGTGGCGCCGGCATTGGCCAGCCTGACGCGGCGCGAAGCGGACCTGGCCGTGCGCGGCGTGCGCCCCACCGACCCGGACCTCATTTCGCGCCACCTCGTCAAGCGCAGCCTGGGCCTGTACGCGTCAAAAAGCTACCTGGCCGAGCGGGGCGAACCCGTGCGCGGCACGGCGCTGGCCGGGCACGACATCGTCATCTACCACCATTCCGTCACGCCGCGCCATGGCGACAAAATCGCCGGCGAGTCCGTCGCCAACGCCCGCGTCGCCATGGAAGTCAATTCGGCGGCGATGCTGCAGGAAGCCACGCGGGCAGGCCTGGGCGTGGCCGAGCTGGCCACCCACCTGGGCGACATCGACCCGCTACTCGTGCGCATCTGGCCCGAGCGGGCGGAAAGCTACGACGTGTGGCTGGTCATGCATGCCGACCTGAACCGCTCTGCCCGCGTGCGCGCGGCGGCCGACGCCATCATCGCCAGCGTGGCCGGCGAATAGCGGGCTTGCCGTGCACGGCCGCACGGCTGGACAATCGCTTGTATCGAACGCATCCAATGTTAAGATGCCATGATGACCCTATCCGTCTCCCTCATCATCAGCCTGCGCCGCCTGCACCGGGCCACCATGGCCTGGCTGGTCAGCTGGTGGCGCATGCTGCATTTCGCCATCCTCGTGTTTTCGCTGGCCCTGTCGCCGTCGAGCTATAACCGCGACAACCGCCCCATCCTCGCCCACCGCCTGGTGACGAACACGGCGCCGAACCTGGTCTGGTTCAGCGTGGCCTGCGCGCTCGTTAGCCTGGTGCTGATACGCATCGTCGTCGTCAGCGCGCAAAGCTACGGCCTGTCGCGCTATGCGCTGGAAATGGTGGTGCGCGTGCTGGTGCTGGAACTGATACCGCTGACGGCCGCCCTGTTCGTCGCGCTGCGCCTGACCTTGCCAGACGGCATTGCGTTCGCGCAAATGCGCTCGTCCGGCATGCTCGATACCATGCAGCGCCAGGGCGTCGACCTGCTGCGCCGCGAATACTTTCCGCGCGTCATGTCCGGCATCTTTGCCGTGTGGATGCTGGCCATCGTCAGCTGCGTCACTTCGCTGGTGCTCGCCTACCTCACCATCTACGGTTTTACCCCATGGGCGCTGCAAGGCTACACACGCGTCGTGGGGCAGATCTTCAATCCGGCCGTGGCCCTGATCCTGATGCTCAAAGTCATCTTCTTCAGCTTTGCCGTGGCCCTGATCCCGCTCGCCTCGTCGTACTATCCGGAAGAGCCGCATGGGCGGCGCAACCGGCTGTGGGCCGCGCACGGCCTGTCCGAAATGCTGCGCCTGTTTTCCGTCATCCTGCTGGTCGAAGTGGCTTCGCTGATGGGCAATTACTACTGATGCCCCGCCACCGCCAGCCAATCTTGAATCACCCATACCAGAGCCAGAAGCCATGAGCCAACCTCAAAATCCCGACCAGACCGACGTCACGGCGCCCGACGCTGTGCTGCCCGCCCCGCCGCCCGTGCGCCACGCCGAACTGAAGGCGGCCATCCTGCTCGTCTTCATGTTCGTGCTGGTGGTCGGCTCCGTCGTCTACCTGATGTATGCGCGCGGCGCCTTCGAAGCCACGCAAACGCTGGTGCTGACGGCCGACGATTCCGACGGCGTCGGCGTGGGCGCCGACCTGACCTTTTCCGGCTTTCCCATCGGCCGCGTGCAGCGCATCGAGCTGGCGCCGGACGGCCGCGCGCGCGTCATCATCGACGTGCCGCGCAAAGACGCGCACTGGCTGCGCACCAGCTCCATCTTCACCCTGGAACGGGGCATCGTCGGCGGCGCCAAGCTGCGCGCCTACAGCGGCATCCTGACGGACCCGCCGCTGCCCGACGACGCCACGCGCGACTTGCTGGTGGGCGACATGGCGGCGGAAATTCCCCGCCTGCTGGCCGCCGCCAAGGATTTGCTGAACAACCTGGGCAACCTGACGGGCAGCGATTCAGCGCTCGACGGCACCATGCGCAATGTGCAGGCCGTCACCGGCAAGCTCAGCGGTCCGGGCGGCGCCATGGGCTTGCTGACGGGCGACGACAAGCAGTCGCGCCTGCTGATCGAGCGGGCCAACGCCCTGCTGATCACGGCCGACCAGCTGGCGCGCCGCACGGATGGCCTGGTGGCCAATGCCGATACGCGCGTCTTCGGCGACAAGGGCGTGATGACGGATGCGCAGGCGACCATCGTGCAGCTGAACGCCCTGCTGGCCGACACACGCAACAGCCTGAAAAAAGTCGACGCCGTGCTGGTCGAGGCGCAAGCCGTGGGCGCCAACGCCAGGGCGGCCACCGCCGACCTGGGCCCGCTGCGCGCCGACGTGGAAAGCAATCTGCGCAAGGTCGAGCAACTGGTCAATGACATCAACCGCAAATGGCCGTTCAAGCGCAATCCGGAGATCAAACTGCCATGAGAAAACTCAACTCCTCCTTGTCCGCCCTGGCCGCATTGTTGTGCACCACGCTCGCCGCCTGCTCCAGCGGCCCGCCCGTGCCGGACTGGAAAATGAATGCGCAAAGTTCCGTCGAACGTTTTCAAGCGGCCTATTTGAATGGCAACGCCCTGGTCGAGCAGACGGAATTCCGGCGCGCCCGCAGCCAGGTGGCCGGCACGGGCAAGCTTGACCTCGTGGCGCGCATCGAACTGCTGCGCTGCGCCGCGCGCGTGGCCAGCCTGGCCTTCGAGGACTGCGCCGGCTTTGACGCACTGCAGGCCGACGCGACAGACGCCGACCGCGCGTATGCGGCCTGGCTGGCCGGCAAGGCGCAGGCGGCCGACGTCGCCCTGCTGCCGGAAACGCAGCGCGCGGCCGCCGGCGCCAGCGCCGACACGGCCGCCGCCAGCGCCGTGGCCGCCATCAAGGATCCGCTGTCGCAGCTGGTGGCGGCCGGCGTGCTGCTGCGCTCGGGCCGCGCCACACCGGAACTGCTCGATACGGCCGTCGCCACGGCATCGGACCAGGGTTGGCGCCGTCCGCTGCTGGCCTGGCTGGGCGTGCAGCGCCTGCGCGCCGAACAGGCGGGCGACACCCAAGCGGCGCAGCGCATCGCGCGGCGCATGGCGATCGTCGAGCAGCCGCTGGCGCCCTGAGCGCTCAGATGGCGGCCCAAAGCAGGCGGAATCAGGCATAATCGAACGAGGATGACATCAAGGCCGTGCAGGCAGCGAGGTGTGACGATGCAGTTCGAGGATTTCGACCTTTCCACTCCCGATACCGGCCGGCATGCCGGGACGGCGCCTGGCGATGACGCATCGGCCGCCACGGCCGTGCGCCTGCAATACCTGCTCGACAATACACCTTCCATCATCTATTGCACCGTGCCCAGCGGCGACTTCAAGATGACCTTTGTCAGCAACAATGCCCTCAACGTGTTGGGCTACCAGCCCGAGGAGATGGTGGCCGATCCCAATTTCTGGTTCGACCACATCCACCCCGACGATGCGCCCGGCATCTTTTCCAGCCTGGCGCAGATCTTCGTCGAAGGCGCGCGCGCCTACGAGTACCGCTTCCGCGTACGCGACGGCAGCTATCTGTGGATGCACGACAGCCTGCGCCTCGTGCGCGACGATCACGGCGTGCCGTTCGAGGTGATCGGTTCGCTGACGGACATCACGGAACGCAAGGGCATGGAAGCGATGCTGCAGGCGCGCGGCGAAGAGCAGCAACTACTGATCAGCAAGTTGCAGGAAGCGCACGACCAGCTGCTGCAATCGGAAAAGATGGCCTCCATCGGCCAGCTGGCGGCCGGCATCGCGCATGAAATCAACAACCCGATCGGCTTCGTCAATTCGAACATGAGCTCGCTGCAAGGCTATGTCGGCACCCTGTTCGACGTCATCGCCCAGTATGAAGCGGCGATGGGCGAGCCGCTCGATGGCCCGGCCCGGGCCGAAAAAGTGGCGCAGGTGCGCGCGCAGGCCGACCTGGCTTTCCTGCAGGACGACATCGGCGACCTGGTGCGCGAATCGATGGATGGCTTGAAACGCGTGCGCGACATCGTGCAGGCGCTGAAGGATTTTTCCCACGTGGGCGAGACGGACTGGCAAGTGGCCAGCCTGCATGCGGGCCTGGACAGCACCCTCAATATCGTCGCCAACGAATTGAAATACAAGGCGCGCATCGAGAAACACTATGGCGAACTGCCGCAGATACTGTGCCTGGCGTCGCAGCTGAACCAGGTCTTCATGAACCTGCTCGTCAACGCGGGCCAGGCCATCAGCAGCGACGGCGTGATCAGCATCCGCACGGGCCACGCGGGCGACTGGGTGTGGGTGGAGATCGGCGACACGGGCGCCGGCATCGCGCCCGAGCACCTGAACCGCATCTTCGAACCATTCTTCACCACCAAGGCCGTGGGCAGCGGCACCGGCCTGGGCCTGTCGCTGTCGTACGGCATCGTCAACAAGCACGGCGGACGCATCGAGGTGGCCTCGGAAGTGGGCCGCGGCACGCGCTTTACCGTGCACCTGCCCGTAAGTCCCCCAGCGGCCGGCGCTTTAGGCCACCTCTAATAACTCATTTCTGACGATGTGAGGCGGTGTACAAGCAGGGTATTATAAATTTGGGCGGTCGATTAGGCGAGACAGGGATACGAGCAGATGACGTGGCAAGAGGATAAACCTGGCGCCCTGCGGGCGGTTCAGGCCGCCATGGTCATTCAGAACGGTGCCAAACCGCCTTCCATCAGGAATACCAATCGTTTCAGGTTGTCGCTCGCCGACTTGAGGTGCAAGGCGAAGGTGACGCGCACGATGTCCAAGCAACGCACCAGCTTGCCGCCCATTTCGCAGCGCGCCATGTAGCAGTGCAGCTGCAATTGCCGCTGGAGCTGTTCAAAGATCTGATTGCTCACGCCGGCTTGGGCCAAGCGGTCATGGAACAGCCAGATCGTTTTGGCGTCGGGGATACTGCTGCTTTCGGTTAGATCAAGAAATTGCAGGAAGCTGCGGCGGTCGAGCAATTGATATTCCAGCGCGTCGTCGGCCAAGTTGTAGAGTTGTTGCAGCACCAGTATCTTGACCGTCAGCGCCGTCTCGAAGTCCACATGTTTGTTCAAGCCGACCAGCGGATCGCCGATCTTTGTACGACGATGCTCGCGTTCATGTTCGGCAAACAGGCTGATCCGGGGTTTCATCATCGCGTGTACTCGCTGGAGCTTGGGGATACCGAAGTTTTACCGGCTCAGACCCAGCGGGTGACAGGTTTTTAGAGGTCACATGAAGGAAGCCGAGCTCGTGGCGTTTTAACGCCCGAAGTCCGTTTTGGCTGCCGAAAACGGCAGATTCGGCTCGTAAAATAACTACCAAATCAGTTTCGCTGGTGCCGCCGCCTTTTGGGGCGCTATATTTTCAATGTTTGGTCAAAATCATCGGCAATGTGAGGTACCCTCATGTCGAAATAGTGATAATGTATCGTTGAACGCATTTTAGACTCGGTACGCTTTTACTCGGACATAGCGAGCATTGATCTGTAGCTTCTCATTAGATAATCGTAGACAAGTACCTCATGCTCTCTCCCCTGCTCTGGGAATAAACGGTTGCATAACATGTGGACATGATTCGACACTATTGATAACTCGTCTGGTGTAGCATGTTTGGTGGGCACAATCAGTGCAGCGGCTCGGCGGCGTTTAGTCGAGGATGCATCGAGTAAGAAATGCAATTCTTTCGACCAAGTTGGTGCCTCATTTGATCGCCCCAAAGCCTTTAGTAGCCAGCGCGCGTGTTGTCGGTGTTCTGCACCTAAGCGAATAGCTTGTTCCTTAGTAACAGAAAATTCATGTTTAAATGCATTCGACAAACTGGTCATTATTGCAAACTTGGTTTGCAGACATAAACCAAAATCAGTTAACAAGGCATTAATCGATAACATTGCCATTGCCCAACGTGTTGGCCGCGCCCCACTAAACGTTGGACCGGTTAGCATGGCGCAGATCAATTCGCTATCGATGCAAAATAGACTCTCACTGGCGCTGATACCACTATTTCCACCATAACGGATGATTTCTCGCTCATAGGGACATAATTCGTACCTGCTAATAATTTTACTCAGCTGCATGCGCTCAGCAAGAATGATAATTTCAGATATAACTTGGTCGTGACGATCGGCGGCTGGGAATATTCGCAAGCGAAGATGCCAATCTGGATCACTGTAGCGAATGAAAAACCACTGATTAATCAATCCGGTGTGCTGCTTTCCGGTTAGCCATTCAAGCATTAATGTAAGGAGCTCGCTATCGATTGCTTCAGCACCGCCATAAAACTTAATATAGACCACTTCAGAAATCGGCACTTTAATCAAGTCTCTTTGAAAGAAAGGAGTTTGTAATTTGAAAGTTTCTCGATTTTCGGCATTGTGTACAGGCACAACAATCTCATGACGCCAACTTAAATTGCCATCCTCCAATCCATCCGCATCAAAATCTTCCAATACCTCCGAAAAATTCAGTTCTCTGCCTTTTTTTGCGTAGCGTAATAATTGCTCAAAGTCAATTTCATCCTCCAGATCTAGAACTAATGTGTTGTCTTGATCTTCTAATTCGATCCGACTCGGAATCTTACTCGTCAAAAGAACGTCCCGTAGGCATTGACGCTGTTCTTGGTCTGTCAAATGGACGAGAGCTTCAAACGATGCGGATTTCACTCGCCAACGGGCTGGTACCAATACTAATTCTTCGAAAACCAATCGTGGTCGATAGGCAAATGACTGGAACATCGGTCCCCAACCAAATTTAGGAGCCCGCACCCCGTGATTCTGCAAGGCAGATAGGAATTTGTAGGCGGGGAGATTAGGCTCTAGATTCGCATTGTGGGCCGTTGTTAGGTGCGGAATTACTCGCTTTCCGAAACGGCGGGACCAAAGCTGTATACTCTTACCATTAACGGATAGCATTAAGTCAGATATATTAATGTCATATTCACCGGCGACTACCGACGGATCAACCAAATTGATACGATATGTCCAGATCCGAGGGCGAGTCAGGACGTTTGCTTGACGAGCTGCAGGAAGATATGAAACTTCGGCATGAATCACGTGCGCACCACTCTCAGTTTCTACCATTTTGGCATAATCACGCGAGGCTTGGTGTAAACCATCGTCCCCATAACAGAAGCGTGACATCCAATTCATTGGCCCACCGGTAACTATTCCAGCGAGCGCAGTAGTACGTTCACGATTTCCAGCTGCATTTCGCATCATGGGAAAAGACAATGATAATTGCATACCGGACGGCTCAATACCGCGCCGTTCCATAGCGAGATGGAGCATATCTTTACGTGTGAATTTTATTTCACGTCCGATTAATATATTAGGATCCTTCTGAATTAGAATCAGTAAAAATTGATCAAAAGATGTTGTAACTACATTGGAATTAGTGGGGATTTTTCTTTTGATTCCTACCTTATGAAGAAGGTTATTGGGAAGCGCATTGCGTTGGTATCCAATTCCAGCCTCATTGTCTAGAGCCTCCATCAATGGAATGGTACCACTTCCATATTGCTTGGTAAACTCATCGCAAAATGCATCTAATGTTTCGATGCGATAGTTAAAATAATTACTGAGATAATTTATGGCCTCTACGGCTACGCTCACAGAATTAGAATTAATTGAAAAATTATCGCTCTTCCGAAAAGCATCAACTTGAATAGCCATTCTCTTGGGATCAGATCCAGTCAATTCTCGTATCTGCTTGTCTAATCTGGCATAATATAATAAAGGATTTTCAGATCCAATATTCTTTAGTTGTGCATCAATTTCTCGTAAGCGTTCACTGTAAATCTCATGTGCAGTGCACTCATTCAGGATAGAAGCTAAGTTCAGGGTTGGATCCATATTCAATGGATCGAGCGAAACATTGGAAATTAATACTTTTGCCTCGATCAAATCTTTAATCAAACTATGCAAGTCAATCTCTTCCACCATATTAATTTCCGCGCACAGATCTTTTATCTGGAGCACGGTTAAGACTTTTCGATCAATTCGGGCGATCAGACTCTCAATCACAGGATGATGATTGATTTCCGAAAGTTCATAATGACGATCTAGATTAGAACGAATCTTCCAGTCGGTAAAGCGATAACGATCTCCAATTCGGTATAGCGATGCGTTAACAGCATAGCGAGTAGCTGGATCCGGTTCGTTATTAATTCTTTCGCAAAGTGCGTTCAATGCCTCACCATCGATTCGGATTGCTCGTTCGATTGATGCATCTTCGGAAACTTTATCCAGAGTCCATGCTTGATTAGCTTTAAGATGAGCATAGCTTACAGTGGAGAACATACCGAAAGGGGTACTACGAAAACACATCCTGTTAAAATAGCGTTCGAATGAAGTAAGCATCTTACGATCATCCTTACTGCGTATGATCCAGTCCCATTCGGTTAAACGCTTATGAAATCCGATGCTTGCGATGTGAATCGCCTCAGATATATTCGACCGATGGAAAAGCACGTGTCCGCTGTCCGCGCGGCGTTGCCATGCCAGCTCTCGATTTCCGCAGGTCCATGCGCTATTAGCATGTTTAGCCCAGTCGTGAATCGGTAGCGTAGGCATTCTTATAAATGCGAAACCCATGTGCCGCAAGTTAGAAGTTTGTTTCGTCATAACGGATATATTTTAAGCAGGGGTAAGGAGGCAAAGGTTCCAAGGCCTCCCGGGATGGCGATCTTGTACAACCGATTCAACTAAAGCTAAAAGGCTGCCAGTCCATCCTTCCAGCAGGCAATGAGATGGAATTCCATTCAATGCATTAACTGCTTGAGTAAGCTCGTTTTCCAGTCGAGTTGCTAATACTTCGACATCTGGGCAATGCCATCCTTGTGCTAACAAGCCGCGCAGAATGTGTAATACTCCTGCGCTTCCGTGGCACAGTCCGGTCGTATTAAGTTGAAATGAAACTTCCGGCTGCGCCAACCTACTTTCAACCAATCTACGCCACCATTTCTGTTGCGTCCGATCAGAATATTCCTCGTCGGACACTGCTAGCATCGCCGCAACCCCAAGATCACCATAGCACCAAGCAAGACGAGTCCCCCGAGGATTGAAAGGAGGATCACTCACACTTATCATTGACTGAAAATTGGAATATCTCAATCCGGATTCCTCTTTCTTTTGCAGCCAACTTATGCTGTCCGTGAGGATTTCAGATGTCTCTGGAGTAGCTAAACCTAGGCGCTTGGCATGAGACAGCAATCCAATTATTCCTGGTATGCCGTGGGCAACGCCCAAGTCATAACGTTCGCGCCGTCGCTCTTCGATATTACCAATATATATATATGGAGCGCGGGTCCGCCAAGTGCAACTCAAATTAACACGTTCCGCACATTGGAGCAGCGAATTCTCCACGGCCGAAAATATATGAGTGGCTGCGGCGGGGTCAGTTCGCATAAGCGCGTACGCGCCAATACCGCATATTCCGCTTATTAAATCAAAATGTTTATCAGTCGCACTCTGACGTAGAAAATTGATCAGAGTTGTATCGGTTTCAAAGACAAGCTCAGCTATTGCGTCGCTCTTATCTCCAAGTAGTTCTGAACTAACCGAGCGCGCATATTCCAATGCGTAGAGAACGCCAGTCAAACCGGTCCATAGACCAATTTGCATTGGACAGCGAACCAAACCATCTACAATTGCGAAGGTAAGTTGGCGCGCACGTTCTACGCGTAAGTCACTTGGGAAAATTTGATACAGTCGCGCCTGCATAACTAGCAATGAGGCGAAACCATTAGTCAGTAGAATATTGTCAGGGGCGCGAAAAGCTGCGTCCATCAAACGATCTTCCATGGCCTCCAAATCAAAATTAAAAATCGAAGAAGAGGGATGTGTTTGCCTATCCATATTTTATAAAAATTACTAGAAAATAATTTTAAGTGTTCATAAAACCGCAGAAAAAGTCCTCAATAGCCTCGTAATTGGATAACTCACGATGGATTATAATTTTGTTCTTTTATAGTTTAGTTTTTTGGATTTAGATTTCCAAATCCAATAGATTAAAATATTTATTTTTTGCAATAAGTCATTTTCAATTTTTGCGTATTTCAACAATCGCCGTCTCTAAAACCTCATCCAAACCAGCCCGAATTCCGTGAATTGTCGGTATAACTTCTATGTCTGGAACGATGCCTATCCGTTGAGTCGGTCGTTTATCAGGATAGAAAACTCCTATACCACTAATTTTTGAAGTCAAACCGCCTGGTAATGGGATTAGTGACACATTTCCATCGGCTCCAGCTGTAGTACTACCGATCACTTTTGCGCGAACTCCTGTGCGTAATGCCATTGCTGTATATTCCGCCTGACTTTGAGAAGTCTCATCAAGAAGTATCATGACCTTTCCTTCATATTGCTGCGGATGCGGATCAATTTTTAGCAAAGGTCCCCAGTGAAAGGAACCTGGATTGCTAAGATCTCCAACAGTGAACCGAACAAATTCGGTCGGCTTATCAACAAAATGTTTACCAAGCGCAAATGGGACAAAATCGGAAGGATAATTTCGAATGTCAATAATCATTCCTTTGGTCCCTGCAGCCATCTTCAAGTAACCATCGATATCGGCCTGCCTAATAGATGAAAGTTTTATGTAGGCGATGTCGTCGAAAAGAAGTTGAAATGTAGCACCCGCTCTATCATGAGTGGTACGACTTCTTAATATGGTAGTTGAAACACGATTCACAAGAATTTCTTTTGAGCCGCTCTTACGTTGAAATTTGACTTTAGTTAATCCGCAATTTCCCACACTAAGGCCCCTGGCAATATCGCGCAGTCGTGTTGCTTCGTTAGAGGCTGCGTAATAAGGACGCCAAGTTCGGACCAGGTTATCGACAGAATTACCATCTATCGCTTCAATAATATCTCCAACTTGAAGGCCACTCTCTTTGCCAATCTCATTGTTCGCATAATCGGTTACGAGAGCGCGTCCTTCAATAAAACGAGTAATAATAGGAAGACTGCAAAATCCAACCGGCGGACGTAAACTAAGTGAGCCCCATAAATTAGCGTGCGTATCGTTGATACGTGCGATAACGGCCATCAATTCCAATTGATAGGTCGCACGCTCCTTTGCTAATCCGACCTTTACTATGGATTCCCGAAGAACGCCATCCCAGTCTTCTCCTATTTGATCTCGGTAAGGCGCCCAATATTCCACTATATTCCAGAATCGAAAAAGCGCGAGGAGCTGAAAACCAGAATCTGGAAATAGTATGTTATTGTAATCAAGCTCATGGATAAATTTTGGGTTACCAATACCCGGCGTCTGGGCAACATAAAATTGCTCTGCGGCTGCACTACGGTTTAAATAAATTTCTACCAAATCGCTCTTAAGGGAGGCATTCAATGAAGAAGATGGACCGTTTATCCATTGAAGTCTTGGTTGCAATTGTATATCGGCAATTTTCAAACTAGCGCAAGATTGGCATTTTGTTACTGCACCAATATTAACGATCCACATATGTAAAATGGCATTTGCGGCGTCACGATCGGGCGCAGCCAAAATTTTCGGCATCACGCGAAACAGAGCATAGTCCCAATGCAGTTGGCCAGTGGTTATTATCGGATGGTGATACTTGACGAATCCCCAAACTTTACTGAGCAGAACGAGATTTTCGATTTGATTTTCCGTTAGGTGCTCTAACATAATGTGTGATCCATTGTTAAATTCAGCATCACTATCCAGTATGTTTTTTTTATCATTTTTAGAAAATGCAAATCCATGCAGGAAAAAGCACAAAATTAAAATTAAATGTAATGTTTTTTTTGTCATCTGCATGCACCAAAAAATTCATTTCGTAAAAGCTGAACTCCGAATGGGCCGGAGATTAATTTTTGAAAGGAGAGAAAAAAACAATAAATTTTTTTAATAATTTTTATTTTACATTTTTCATTGAAAAACCTTTTCACACAACGATTATATGCCATTACAGTGCTACAGAAGACAAATATCATTTCTTCAAAATTTTTTCCGTATAACATCCGGAATCCGATGATATATACTCGATCAAACAAACTAAAAATATCCCTAACTATATATATCCTACGATCTCTATTTTTAAATGGAAAATTAAAACCACGGCAAGCGCCGCATAGCTATTTTTTAAAAACTGGGACATCATAAGTTTTATTCATAAATATAGATAGAGGCCACATTTCCATGCGCCCCCTATTTTGGGAAACGATTATAGTGAGAGATCACACTGGTCGGTCCACATATGGCCTGGATTAATTGGATCGTCGCAGATACAAGACGTATAGCTATTGGTATACCCGAGGCTTACACCGCCGTCTAAGGAAGAATTTAAACCGCCGGTTAAGGAAGATTTTCCACCCGAAATAGCTTTAATTTCATCAGACGTTAGTGCACGTAGAGTTTTTTTGTTCAACTCGATTTTTTTCGACATAAGATTTTCCCAAAAATTGATTGAAATATTTTTCATTCATGCCTTTAAAATTTTAGGCAAAAAAATAACATCATAAAAAAAATAAAAATTAATTTCTATTTAGCTTTTAACTATTTAACAGCTATTTAATTTTCTAACTACGAAAATTTTACTCACCTTCACGAAATAAATCCATCATGGCGGCTCAATAAATTTACCGTCTTGCAACTGCTTCGTACATAGGACTAGTCTTAAAAATTGACTGTTCAGCAGCTTGTCGCTCGGCGCCTTGAGGTGCAAGGCGAAGGTGACGCGCACGATATCCAGGCAACGCACCAGCTTGCCGCCCATTTGCGCCAGCGCGCCAAACACGTGTTCGACGCGGGCGCGCGGTGTGGCTTCCAGCCTAGCGGCATGGTGCCCTCCTTCACAGCGTTGAGAACACCGGGAAAGTACCGGTAGGTTCATATTTCTGATGATGGATAAGTCGCTGAAACAATGTGATGAATGTGCTAATCATTTTGTTTTCCTAGCGACACCACGCACCAAATATTCAAATGCCAAATTGATCGGCCGCGCTTTTTCTCGAATTGAAGCGATGCGTCGCCCTTCTGCAGCCAGGATGGATAGCAGGATTCTTTTACTGCAAAACGCCGGTCAAAAAAATCTTGACGGATGGCAGTACGGTCCACATTCAGCGCCAAATGCACATGCGATACGCGGACATCACGGCAGAGAGCACCGAATGCAGCATGATGGGGGCAGTGATACACGCGCTGAGCGTGGACATTGCTCAATGGCGACTTACACCGGCTAACGGCGTGTTTCTTATGAGTACAGAGTAAGCGTAGCGCGTCACGCTCAATGCGAGCCCCACGGCCGCGCTACGTTTTTGTCAGGCGTTCAGCTATCCTTCGACGGCGCGTACACGCGGATGCTCAGGCGCCCGCCATTCTTGCCTTCGAAGTCGAGCAGCTGGGCAATCACGCGGGCCGTCAGCACGTGTTCGGCCGCCAGCAGCATCAGGCCATCGCGGCTGATCAGGTCGCGCGACAGCACCATGCCCGGCTCCAGCTGGCCCGACAGCACCGTCAGGTCGCGCGCCGGCGGCTCCGTCTCTTCCATGATGCCGCGGAAAGCGGCCACCACGGCCGGGTCGTAGCGCTTGCCGACGCTGTCGTAGATCAGGGTGCGGGCCTCGTCGGCGCGCAGGCTGCGCTGCACCATGGCGCCGATCTGCAAGCCGTCGTAGTCGGACGCCAGCGCCAGGATGCGCGCGCCCATGGGAATGGCCAGGCCCACCAGGCCATCCGGGAAGCCGCCGCCGTCGAAGCGCTCGAGCTGCGAGCGCAGGATCACGGAGACGGCCCGCAGCTCGTCGAGCGCCATCAGCAATTGTTCGGCGCGCAGCGGATGCTTGCGGAAGGCGGCCAGTTGCTCGCCATTCCAGGCGCTGGCCGGCAGTTCCAGCACGTCGTCGCTCAAGCTGAGCTTGCCAATATCCTTGAGCAGGGCCGCGATGAACACGTCGCGCGCCTCCTGCCCTTCCAGGCCCAGCGCCTGCGCCAGCTTGCGCGACAGCTCGGCCACCCGCCGCGCATGGCCGGCCAGCTTGCCGCCACGCATTTCGATCAGGTTGGAAAACACCTTGATGGTCGTCACGAACGTGGCTTTCAGGCGCTCATTGGCCGCCTGCACTTCGTCGTGCGACTGCTTCAGCTGCTGCGTGCGCGTGGCCACCTTCGCTTCCAGGCTGGCATTGAGCGCCTGCAGCTCCACGTTCTGGCTGGCCGTCAACGCTTCGAGGCGCAGTTTTTCCTGCTCCAGCGCGCGCCGTTCCAGCGCGTGGCGCACCACCAGCACGATATCGTTCTCGTCCCACGGCTTGGTCACGTAGCGGTAGATCTCGCCCTGGTTGATGGCGTCGAGGATGGACTGGATGTCGGCATAGCCGGTCAGCAGCAAGCGGATGGTGCCGGGCCAGCGCTGGCGCACCTGGGCCAGGAACTGCGCGCCGTCCATCTGCGGCATGCGCATGTCGGAAATGACCAGGTCCACCGTCTCGCTCTCGAGCAGGGCCAAGCCGGCCGCGCCGCCATCGGCCGTCAGCACGCGGTAGCCGTGCGGGCGGAACAGCCGCCGCAGCGACGACAGGATATTCGGCTCGTCATCGACGCACAGGATGGTGGGCGGCGCGGTGCTGGTGCTCGTATGCATGCTGTCCTGTTCGGTCATGGTGCGACGGCCTGCGCCTGGCGCACGGGCAAGGTGATGCGAAAGGTGGTGCCGCTGCCGATGACGCTGCGCACGTCGATGCGGCCATGGTGTTTCTGCACCGTCGTGTAGGCCAGCGACAGGCCCAGCCCCGTGCCCTTGCCGACGGCCTTGGTGGTAAAGAAGGGGTCGAAGATGCGCGACAGGTGCTCGGGCGCGATGCCGCCGCCCGTATCCTCGACCTCGATCCACACTTCCGTCGCGTTGTCGCTGCCCGTGCGCAGGGTGATGCGTCCGTGCGCCTCGCCCATGGCGTGGGCCGCGTTGACGACCAGGTTCATGATCACCTGGTTCAGCTCGGAAGGCTGGCATTCGATGTCGGGAATGTCGCCATATTCGCGCACCACGTCGGCCTTGTACTTGACCTCGTTATTCACGATATTGAGCGTGGTATTGATGCCCTGGCGCAGGTCGGCCCAGACCCACTCCTGGTGCGCATCCGTGCGCGAAAAATCCTTCAGGTCCTGCACGATGCGGCGCACGCGCGAAATGCCCTCCTTCGACTCGCCCATCAGCATGGGGATGTCGGTGCGCAGGAAGTCCAGGTCGATCTGTTCGCGCAGCGCCCGCAGGCGCGCCGCCACCACGGGGTCGGCGACGGCCGGCTCGGCTTCCTCATAGGCGTCGAGCATGCTGAACAGGTCGTCCAGGTAACCTTCCAGGGTGCCGACATTGGAAAACACATAGCCGATGGGATTGTTGATCTCGTGCGCCACGCCGGCGGCCAGCTGGCCGATCGAGGCCAGTTTTTCCGACTGCAGCAGCTTTTGCTGGGCCAGCGACAGCTTGCTGTTCAATTCCGTCAGGGCCAGGTTACGCTCGCGCAATTCCAGATCGGCGATCTGGCGCTGGCGGATATCGTCGGCCAGGCGTTCGTTCATCTCCGCCAGCTGGGCCGTGCGCTCGGCCACCAGATGTTCCAGGTTGTCGTGCGCCTTGCGCAGCGCCAGTTCCGCCAGGCGCCGTTCGCTCACATCGCGCAGGGTTTCGATGGCGCCCACCAGGCGTCCCTGGCGATCGCGCAGGGGCGCCGCCGTGAAATGCAGCCAGTGGCCGTCGGGGCCGATATCGGCAAAGAAATCCTCGGCCTCGTAAGCGCCGGGGATCACGGAAGAGCGCTTGAGCTTGCCAAGGTAGCGGTCGTTTTCGCCCAGCGCGATATCGTCGGCCACCAGCAGGTCGGCCAGGCAGGCGCGCGGCTGCGGATAAAACGCCTTCCAGTGGTCGCGCGTGCCGACCATCTCGGCGGCCGCAAAGCCCAGCAACTGCTCGCAGGCGCTGTTCCAGTGCGTTACCACGTGATTCGTGTCGATGGCGAAAGTGGCCACGGGATGGCCGTCGAAAAATGCCGACAGCGCGATGGTGTCGCCCTGACGGCGTTCCGGCTTGGCCGGCAGCACCTGCCCTGCATCTGTTTCCATGGCCTCTATCCTGTTCATGCCAGCATGATCCGCGACATTTCATCGAAGGTGTGTTCCGTTTGCCCCAGCAGCGCCAGCCAGGCGGGCTCGTCCAGCGCGACGCTGCGCCAGCCCGTCGGCGACAGGGGCGGCACCAGCGCATCGTCGACGCCAGCCAGGTCGAGCGCCAGGGCGACGGCATTGGCCAGGTGCACGGCCAGCGGCAGGCCGCCCGCTTCCAGGCGGTCGATGGCGTGGTGGTCGGCCACCGCCTGCTGTATCGCCTCGGGAAACTTCCAGTAGGCGGCAAGGGCGCTGCCCACCTGTGCGTGATCGATGCCGATGACGGCCAGTTCCGCCTCGGCCATCTGGCAATCATGCGCCTGGCGGTAGCTGCGCACGAGCGCGTGTTCGGCCGGGAAGCGCGTCACCAGCACCAGGGTGCCCAGGTCGTGCAGCAGGCCGGCCGTGAACGCCGTTTCGGGATTGACGCGCAGGTGCGGCGCCAGCAGGCGCGCGGCAATGGCCGTGGCCAGCGAGTGGCGCCAGAAGGCCTGGAAATCGAAGCCGCCGGCCACCGGCGCGAAGCTGCCCGTCAGGGCGCACGCCGTGACGACGGTGCGGATGCTGTGAAAGCCCAGCACGGACACGGCTTGCGGAATACTGGTGACCTTCGATTGCATGCCGTAGAACGAGGAGTTGGCGATGCGCAGGGTCTTCGCCGCCAGGGCCTGGTCCAGCTCGATCTTTTGCGCCAGCACGTGCACGTCCGTGTCATCCTGGTCCATGCTCGACAGCAGTTCCAGCACCACCACCGGCAGCGAAGGCAGTTCCTGGATCTGGCGGATGATGTGTTCAAAACTGAGCCGTGTCATGCCGCGCCCCCTTGCCGGTAGCGCTGCAGCAGCGCCAGCAGTTCGGCCCCGGCGGAATCGGGCGGCGTGGCGCGGAACAGCACGGCCAGCCGTTCCAGGCGGCGCAAGCGTTCCTGCTCGGCATGCGCCTGCGCGGCGGGGTCGACCGCCTCGTCCATGACGACGCGGCAGCGCTCCACATTGCGCCGGCGCAGAGCCGTCAGGTTCGCCGCCGTCAGAGTGGCGCCCTGGGCCAGCAGCACGGCGCCGCTGGCGTCGTTCAAGGCCTGCGCCAGCACCATGCCTTCCTGCGCCTGCTCCATCGAAATCTCGCGTCCGCTTTCACTCATGTATCTGCTCCATGACGACTCAGGGTGACGAGGCTGCCGCGCGAGCGCGAATGCAGGCCCATCGGATGGACGGCCACGGCGTACGGCTGGCCATCGATGGCGGCCAGACGGGGGGCGCCCTGCCCGTCGAACAATTGCGGCAAGACGATCGCCGCCTCGTTGCCCAGCAGGGCCGCGCCCCGTTCGAACAGGTTGGCCGCCGCCGCGTTGATAAAGGCGATCATGCCGTCCTCATCAAGCCCGATCACGGGCAGCGGCAGAAATTGCAGCAATTCACGCGCGATGCCCAGGCTGACTTCATCGCGGCTGATCTGGTGCTGCTGCTGGCGCACCAGCGCCTGCATGGCGGCATTGGCGGCCGCCAGCGCCTGGTTGGCGTCGCGCAGCTGCGCATTGAGACGCACATTGTCGTCATCGATGCCTTTCAGGCGAAAGGCTTCGGCGATATGCTCGCGCAGCTGGTGGTCTTCCCAGGGCTTGGTGAGGAATTTGAAAATGGCGCCCTCGTTGACGGCGTCCGTGACGGCCTGCAATTCGGTATAGCCCGACAGCATGATGCGGATGGTTTGCGGGCGCAGCAGCTTGGCCTTGCGCAGGAAGTCGGCGCCCAGCATGCCGGGCATGCGCTGGTCCGAGACGATCACGTCGACGGCATGGCTGGCCAGCACGTCCAGCCCTTCCTGGCCGCCGTTGGCCGTCAGGATATGGTAGCCGTCGCGCCGCAGCAGGCGCTTGAGGGAAGCGAGGATATTCGGTTCGTCATCGACCAGCAGCAAGGTGCGCGGCGCCGCCGCAGGCACCGCCGTCCCTGGCATGTCATGCTCGTCGTGCACATCCATCGGACCATCCTCTCATCGCCGCAGCGATATCGGAGCTTGCCTGGAGGGAGAATTTGCCGCGCGAGACCATCTTGCGCGGCAGCCAGCTTGCGCTGAAATTATACGACTAAATATTCCCGTATAACACTAATCCGGCACTTATCCGCCACTTATCCGCGCTGTACAGGACAAGGCGTGTCGCGGTAAAACACAAAGCCGCCCAGGCCGATGGCTTGCGTGTCGGCCTTCACGGCGTAGACCAGCGTATTTTTGGCGGCCTCGACCCTCAGCAGGTTCTTGTGCAGCACCGTTTGCGCATGCGACAGTTCCAGCGACGGCGTCGGCGCCAGTTGCAAACGCAGCTCGGACGTGGCCGCATCGTAGGCCCAGCGGCCCGGATTGAAAAAGGCAAAGCCGCCGTCGAAACGCAGGCTGCCATCCTTGAACTGGGTCAGGCAAATGCCGGGAAATTCGCTGGGCGGGTTGTACCAGGTGGCGGCCACGGCGGCGTCGGCCGGCGTCTTGCCCGGCATCTGCATGCCGGTGCTGTCATTTTTTCCGCCCATGCCGGCGCAACCGGCCAGCGCCAGCGCGCAAGCCAGAGCGCCCGCGCGCGTGATGAAGGTCATGTGCATTGCCGTCCCCTTGCTTTATAGAAACATCATCTTAAAGCGGGACGGCCAGCCGTTCAAGCGGCTAGCGCACATAAGGGGGATTTAATTGCCCTCGGCCGCCTTCGCAGCCGCTTCGCGCAATTTGTCCTTCTTGCTCTTGCGCGCGCCCTTCACGCCGCCATTCACCGTATCGGTGACGGGATGCACGGGCGCGGGCAATTCCGTCGGCTCGAAACCGGCCACCACTTCGCGCACGATGCGCAAGTCGTTGCGGTTCTCGATCAGGCGGAAATGCGCTTCCGTGTCGGCCGTCACGAAACTGATGGCCGTGCCGCTTTCGCCGGCGCGGCCCGTGCGGCCGATGCGGTGCGTGTAGTCGACGGCCGAGCGGGGCAAGTCATAGTTGACGACGGCCGGCAAGCCGGCGATGTCGATGCCGCGCGCGGCCACGTCGGTGGCCACCAGCACCTGCAAGCGGCAGGCCTTGAAGTCGGCCAGCAGCTGGCTGCGCGTACCCTGGCTGAATTCGCCATGGAAGGCGCCCACGTGCAAGCCGGCGCGCTGCAGCTTGTCGGCCACGTGTTCGGCCGCGTACTTGGTGGCGACGAACACCAGCACGCGCTCCCACTGCTGCTGCAGGATCAGGTAGCGCAGCAGCTGCGTGCGGCGCGGCACGTCGACCGTGATGGCGCGCTGCACGATGTCGGGTTTGTCCTGCGCTTCGGACGCCACTTCGATGCGCACGGGTTCCTTGAGCAGGCTGTCGGCCAGCGCCTGCACGCTGTCGGGGAAGGTGGCGGAGAAGAACAGGTTTTGCCGCTTGCCCGGCAGCAGCGCCAGGATGGCGTTGATTTCCTCGCTAAAACCCATGTCGAGCAAACGGTCGGCCTCGTCGAGCACGCACAGCGACACGCCGCCCAGTTTCACGGCGTTCTGGCGCACCAGGTCCAGCAAACGGCCCGGCGTGGCGACGACGATGTCGGCGCCGCCGCGCAAGTCCATCATCTGCGGATTGATCGACACGCCGCCGAACAGCACGGAAATCTTCAGTTTGATCGGCAGCGGCTTGGCCAGCGCGTGCACGGTCTGCCCCACCTGCGCCGCCAGCTCGCGCGTGGGCACGAGGATCAGCGCGCGCACCTGGCGCGGGCCGGAAACGGGCGCCATCAGCGCCTGCAGCAGCGGCAGCGCGTAGGCTGCCGTCTTGCCGGACCCCGTCTGGGCCGCGCCCAGCACGTCGCTGCCGCGCAGGATGGCGGGAATGGCGGCTGCCTGGATGGCCGTCGGCGCGGCATAGCCGGCCTTGTCGACGGCACGGACCAGGGCGGGAATCAGACCCAGTGAGGAAAATGGCATAGCGGGCCTTCTTTATTCGTAAAGTGAGACCGGCCGCGAAAGGCGGCCGGTCGGAATTGCGACAGTATAAGGCAGACGGCTACTGACGTGGCATTTGCAGCTTCGAAAAGCCCGCTTCGTCATAGCCGGGCATGGCGCGGCGGATGGCGTGCGAAAAATCCGGATCGTCGTTGGCCGCACGCGCGCGCGCCGTGACGTGGCCGCCATCGCGCAGCTGCTGGAAGCTCAGGCCGGGCACCAGGCCCTTGACGTCGAACAGGTAGCGGTCCAGGTAGCCCGAGGCCATCAGCCGGTAGTCGAGCGGCAGGCCAGGCACGATGCGGCGCACCATCTCGAAGACGATGGTGGTGCAGTTGGCCGTCAGGGTGTTGTAGAACCGCGGCTGGTTCTTCAGCGCTTGCGCCTCGTCCAGGTAGGCGAGGAACAGCGAGCGCATGGCAGCTTTCGGCATCATGACGCGGTACAGATGCATGTCCTCGCCGCGCGCATTCGTGCGCACGCGCAGGATGTCGCGCTCGTCGGCGGCGATCAGGCTCATCTCGAAATGCTTGAAGAAACCCCCGATGGCGGAAAAGCTCTCGCCCTTCTCCTTGCGGATCTCGATGGAAAACGTCAAAAAACGCCCGTCCGCAAAGCCGAACGAGATCAGCGTGTGCGCGATGTGGGGCCCCGTCCAGTACGACAGCGCCGTGTCCACCGTGCGCAGTTCGTCGAGGTCGTAGCTGCGCTGCTCCCACTTGACCGTGTAGTCGTCATCGCTGCGCCAGTCGAAATTGCGCACATTGTCCAGGGTGACGAGATTGCCAGCCACCTTGCCGGTGACATTGCGCGCCACGTCGTCGGCCCACACGCGCTGCTGTTTCGGCGTGATGAAACTCCACCATACGAGCAGCAGGATAAATCCGGCCGCATACGGCAGCAGCACGCGCGCGTCGCCGCGCATCCACCACAGCGCGATGCTGGCCACGCCCAGCGCACCCCACAGCAGCGCGCCGATGCCTTGCGCGGCCGTGCCGCCGGACAGCTGGTACCACAGCGCCAGCGCGCCCCACAGTGCAGTCAACAGGAGAATCAGGGAAACGGCCATTTTGCCGAAGGTGCCCAGCACGGAGCGGGCACGATGTGATAAGAAAGTCATGCCCTGATTATAAGGGCAAGCTCAGGAACAGGTGAGTTCAGACAGGTTTCGATGCAACAGGCTGCAACAGCATTGCTTGCCTGCCAATTTGTTTCATGAGAGCATGCTATCCAGATAAATGTATAGACAAGGCGCTCTGTCACGGCAGCGCTGCCTTGGCCATTCCAGGAGATACCTTGCAGTCCCCTTCCCTCTACGCCCTCGCCGGCAGCCTCAATTCCCTTTTCATTGTCGTCAGCCTGTTTGGCCTGTGGTCGCAGCTGCAAAAAATCTGGCAGCGCAAGCGCGATGCCGGCATCGGCGCCGGCAAGACGACGGACATTTTGTCCATCAACCAGTTCACCGTCAGCTTCCTCGCGTATTGCGCGTTTTTTGTGTACGGCTATTCGATCACGCCATTCAACCACTACATCGTCTGGCCGCGCCTGATCGCGTCCTTGATCGCGCTGGCCATCCTGTTCGAGATTTACCGCGACCGGCGCAGCCGGGCATCGCGCAATGCGCTGCTGGCCTGCGCAATGTTGCTGTGCGCGGGCGTGGCGGGCCTGGCCTTCGGCCCCACCTTCACGGATGAAAAGCGCGTGATCTCGCAAAGCCTGATCGTCGCCGTCACCGTGCTGCTGGCGCAGGGCTACGCGCACCAGATCGGCCTGATCTGGCGCTCGGGCAGGACGGGCGCCGTGTCGTTAAAGATGAGCCAGTTCATCCTGGCGATGGATGTCAGCACCATCTTCTTTGCCTGCGTCATGGGCCTGTCGACGGGCTGGCCCTTGCTGCTGCTGGCCTGCGTCAGCGCCACGACCAAGCTGATCATCATGTGGCTGTTCCGCTGGGAGAAGACCAGCCCCGCCGCGCAGGTGAAACGCCAGGCGCTGGCCTGAGCTTACTGCCCGCTCAGCGCGCGCATTTCCGCATACAGGTTCGCCTTGCCCTCGAAGCCGATGCCGACCAGGTCCGGCATGGTGATGTGGCCGTTTTCGACGCGCACGCCGTCGGGGAAGCCGCCGAACGGCTGGAATAAATCCGGGTACGATTCATTGCCGCCCAGGCCCAGCCCTGCCGCGATATTCAGGGACATCTGGTGGCCGCCGTGCGGGATGCAGCGGCTGCGCGACCAGCCGTGCTGCTGCAGCATGTCCAGCGTGCGCAGGTATTCCACCAGGCCGTAGCTGAGGGCGCAGTCGAACTGCAGCCAGTCGCGGTCGGCGCGCATGCCGCCGTAGCGGATCAGGTTGCGCGCATCCTGCATGGAAAACAGGTTTTCGCCCGTCGCCATAGGCTTGTCGTAATAGCTGCGCAGGGTCGCTTGCAGCTCGAAGTCGAGCGGGTCGCCCGCCTCTTCGTACCAGAACAGGTCGTACTGGCGCAGCGCCTTGGCGTAGGCGATCGACGTGTCGAGGTCGAAGCGGCCGTTGGCGTCCACGCACAGCTTTTGCCCATCCTGCAGCACTTCCATAATGGCGTCGATGCGGCGCAAGTCGTCATCGAGCGAAGCGCCGCCGATCTTTTTCTTGACCACCGTGTAACCACGGTCGATATAGCTGCGCATTTCGTCCTGCAGGGCACTCAAGCTCTGGCCCGGATAGTAATAGCCGCCGGCCGCATACACGAAGACTTTTTTGTCCGGCACGCCCGTGCCATGGCGCTCGGCCAGCAGCTGGAACAAGGGCTTGTTGTCGATCTTCGCCACGGCATCCCAGATGGCCATGTCGATGGTGCCGATGGCCACCGAACGCTCGCCATGGCCGCCCGGCTTTTCATTGGTGTACATGCAGTCCCACACCTTGTGCGGGTCGAGGTTGGCGCCGTCAGCCGTCACGAGGCTGGCCGGATCAGCGTCGAGGATGCGCGGGATGAAGCGCTCGCGCATCAGCATGCCCTGGCCGTAGCGGCCATTCGAATTGAAGCCGTAGCCGACGACAGGCTTGCCGTCACGCATCACATCGGTGACGACGGCCACTAGGCTCAGGGTCATCTTGGTGAAGTCGATGTAGGCGTTGCGGATGGGGGAAGAGATGGGGATGGTCTTTTCGCGGATTTCAACGATTTTCATGCGGGTCTCCTGTGCTTGAATGGTGACGCCAGCTTAACCGCGATAAGCAGTCGTATAATCGATAGTAATTTAAACCATTCTTCACTTGAAGTTAATAATGAAAAGCGACGCCACCACGGAAATGGCCTTCTTTGTGCTGCTGGCCAAGCTGGGCAGCCTGTCGGCCACGGCGCGCGAACTGGGCATCACGCCGCCGGCCGTCAGCAAACGATTGCAACTGATGGAACAGCGCCTGGGCGTGCGTTTGCTCAATCGCAGCACGCGGCGCATCAGCCTGACGGGCGATGGCGAAAACTATTTGCAACAGGCGCGGCAAATCCTCGACGACATCCGCACCATGGAAGAATCCCTGGCCAGCGGCAGCGCGGAACCGCGCGGGTTGCTGCGCGTGAATGCCACCCTGGGTTTCGGGCGCACGGTGATCGCGCCCCTGCTGTCGCAATTCGCCCTGCACCACCCGCAGCTGGAAGTGCAGCTGCAACTGACGGACAGCCCCATCAACCTGGTCGAGCAGGCGTACGACCTGGGCATCCGCTTCGGCGACCTGCCCGACACGCGGCTGTCGGCGCGGCGCATCATGTCGAACCGGCGCTTCCTGTGCGCCTCGCCCGCCTACCTGCAGGCGCACGGCACGCCGCACACCCCGGACGAGCTGGCGCAGCACCGCTGCATCGTGCATCGGCAGAATGACGACGCCTACGGCATCTGGCGTTTGAGCCGGGGCCGCGCCACCCACACGGTGAAGGTGCGCGGCACGGTGGCCAGCAATGATGGCGACGTGGTGCTGGGCTGGGCGCTGGACGGGCACGGCATCCTGCTGCGCTCGGAATGGGACCTGACGCGTTACCTCGACAGCGGCCGCCTGCGCGTGGTGCTGGAAGACTATGCGCTGGCGCCGGCCGACCTGTACGCCTACTACCCGAGCCGCCACCAGCTGCCCGCCAAAGTGCGCGCTTTTATCAATTTTCTCATCGAGCAGTTGCAGCCGGAAGCGGCCACAGCGGCCAAATCAGGTTAAACTACAATATTGCGATATGGCAATATTATGAAGGAGTAGGTTTTGCTAGTCATACTCGGATTTCTCGTCGTGCTGTTTTCCGTCTTTGGCGGCTTCGCCATGCAGGGGGGGCATTTGGGCGCCCTGTTCCAGCCGCTGGAACTGCTGATGATCGGCGGCGCCGCGCTGGGCACCTTCTTTGTCGGCAATGACGCCAAGGCCATCCGCGCCACGTTCGCCGCCCTGCCCACCCTGTTCCACGGCTCGCAATACACGAAAGCGCGCTACATGGAGCTGATGGGCCTGATGTATGAAATCCTCAGCAAGATCCGCAAGGAAGGCCTGATGTCGGTCGAGGACGATATCGACGACCCCTACCGCAGCGCCATCTTCGTGAAATACCCGTACACGCTCGGTGACGAGCACATCCTGGAATTCATCACCGATTACCTGCGCCTGATGGTGTCGGGCAATATGGACGCTTACCAGATCGAAAATCTGATGGATAACGAGATCGAGACGCACCATGAAGATGCGGAAATGCCGATCCAGACGATTTCGCAGCTGGCCGACGCCATGCCCGCCTTCGGCATCGTGGCCGCCGTGATGGGCGTGGTGCACACGATGGCTTCCGTCGGCTTGCCGCCGGCCGAGCTGGGCGTGCTGATCGCGCAGGCGCTGGTGGGCACCTTCATCGGCATCCTGCTGGCCTACGGTTTCATTGCGCCGCTGGCCAGCTTGCTGCGCCGCAAGCACCATGAAACGGCGAAGATGTACCAGTGCGTGAAAGTGACCCTGCTGGCCAGCCTGAACGGCTATGCGCCGGCGCTGGCCGTGGAATTCGGCCGCAAGGTCATTTCCGCCACGGAACGCCCGTCGTTCAGCGAACTGGAAAACCACGTGCGCCAGGTGCGCACGAAGAACTGATACGGCCGGTTAGCCTCAATCGTCAGGCTTCCGGCGCCGTCCAGACCAGGTTCCACAGGTGGCCATCGATATCCTCGAAGCCCTGGTCATACATGAAGCCATGGTCCTCGGGCGGATGCGGTATGCGGCCACCGGCGGCGGCCGCTTTGGCGATCAGGCCGTCCACCTCTTCCCGGCTTTCGCAACTGAGGCAAATGACGACTTCATTGGCCTCCTTCGCCTTCGCCACCGGCTTGCCGATCAGCGACTGGAAGAAGGCTTCCGTCGTCAGCATGGCCTGGATGCTGCCGTCGACGATGTTCATGAAGGCCGCGTTCTCGCCGCTGAAGCGGGGATCGAAGGTAAAGCCAAGGGCGGAAAAGAAGGCCTTGGATTTATCCAGGTCCTTGACGGGCAGGTTGAGGATGATCTGTTTGTGCATGGCGCTTCCTTGCTCACACGTTGACGAAAAAATCGTTCCCCTAGAATACCAATAAAAACTAAAGAAAGGCGCGGGCCAGGCTTGAGCGCGCGCCAGCCACCGCGCGCAGGCGTTCTTCAAGGTAGGCGCTCACGCGGGGATGCTGGCTGAAGGCGACGTTGAAGCGGATGTGCTGGTCGGGCGTGTCGTTGGCCGAGAACGCGGCGCCGCGCATCAGCAGGATCTTGTTGCGGTAGGCGTCCTGCACCAGCAAGTCCACGTCCAGCCCTTCGGGCATGCTGCCCCACAGGAAAATGCCTGCGTCGCCGGGCTGCTCGAACAGCACGCCGGCCGCGTTCAGTTGCCGCGTGCTGGCGTTGCGCGCCACCATGATCTTGCGTTGCAGCCGCTCCAGGTGCTTGCGCAGGTTGCCGGCCTTGAGCACTTCCAGCAGCACGTATTCGTTCAGCGCCGGCAAGGTCATGATGGAATGGATCTTGGTGCGCATCAGCAGCTTGAGCAGGTTGGGCGCCGCGGCCAGGTAGCCCATGCGCAGGGCCGGACTCAGCGCCTTGCACAGGCTCGAATAATAGATCACGCCATCGAGTCCGGACAACGACGCCAACCGCGTACTGTGGCCCGGCTGGAAATGGCCGTGCACGTCGTCTTCGGCGATCAGGAAGCCGTACTGCTGCGCCATGATCAGCACCTTGTGCAGGTTCGCGGCGCTGCTGCTCCACCCGGTGGGATTGTGCAAGGCCGTCTGCATGAACAGCAGACGCGGACGGTGCGCGCGGCAAGCCGCGTCCAGTTCGTCCAGGTCGAGGCCATCGGGGCGGCGCTTGATGGGCACCAGGCGCACGCCGTCCTGGCGCAGCCTGCCGAACATCAGGAAGTATCCGGGGTCTTCCACCAGCACCGTATCGCCGGGCTGCAGAAACGTGCGGCAGATCAGATCGATGGCATGGGTGCCGCCGAAAGTGGTGAGGATGTGGCTGGCGTCCGCGGCGATGCCGATGCCGCGCAACAGCAGCGCGATCTGCTCGCGCAGTTCGGCCAGCCCTTGCGGCGGACAGCGCGAGGCCATGCCGGCCACGCTGCGCGCCAGGCCACGCTGCACGGCGGCCGCCGGCAGCGCGTCCTGCAGCCAGGTGGGCGGCAAGGCGCCGCTGCTGGCCAGCAGCACGCCCGGCCGCTGGTCATTGACTTGCTGGCTCAGCCAGACCGGTTCCTGCTCCTGGCCCGCTTCCAGCGCCACCTCGTCGGGAATGGCGCGGCTGGCGTCAGTGGGTGCGCACACGAAGAAGCCCGTCGTACCGTGCGTATCGATGACGCCTGCGGCCACCAGCCTGTCATACGCCACCACCACGGTGTTGGTGCTGACCGCGAGCTGCGTGGCGAGCTGGCGGATCGACGGCAGCCTGGTGCCGCCAGGCAGGACGCGTTGCGCGATCTGCAGGCGCAATGCGGCTTCGATCTGCTTGAACAGGGCAATGGGGGAGGAGCGGTCGATGGCGAGCATGGGTGGAAGTCTAGCGTAAAAACGTCACGGCGAGGACCAGCAGGATGGCGCCCATCGTGAGATTGAAGATGCGCTGGTTGCGGGGCGCTTTCAGCACGCTGCGAATCGAGACGCCGAACAGCGCCCACATGGCGTTGCAAGGCGCGCCCACCACGGTGCCGATCAGCGACACCAGCAGCGCGTTGGCGAGCATATTGCCCTGCGCCGGCATGAAGACCGACGCCATGGTGACCGCCTTGAGCCAGCTCTTGGGGTTGAGCGCCTGAAACAGCGCGGCCTGCGCAAACGACACGGCTTTCGCTGTGCTGCCTCCCGCCACCGAGGCGCCGGCAAGCTTCCAGGCCAGGAACATCAGGTACAGCGCGCCCGCGATGCGCAGCACCTGCTGCGCCATCGGATACGCGACGAACACGCTGCCCAGCCCCACGCACATGAGCATGGTCTGCACAAAAATGCCGGCCTGGATGCCGAGGATCACCGGCAGCGCACCGCGATAGCCGAAATTGGCGCCGGTGGTGGCCAGCATGACGTTGTTCGGCCCCGGCGTGGCGGACATCACAAAGCAGTAGCTCATCAGAGGCAGGAGTTCGGTCATGGCAGGCAGTCGCAGCGTGGAGAAGGCCCCAGTCTAAAAGCGTGGCACGGCAGGGACAAGACACAAGGCGCCGCATACAGGCACATGCTGTATCAGTCGAACGACTGCTACAGCGGCGATACAGGCAGCCCCGCCCGGACAAGCATTTGGAAAGTGCTGTTTCTGTCCGGTTGCGGCCGACAGCGTCGAAGGCATTGTCAATGTTGATAACGGACTTCAGCGTCCACCGCAGGCGCACAACGCAACTGGCGGATTGCCAGTGGGCTCAAGCGAGTCGAATTGTCATTTCAAAGGCGCTTCCACATTGGCCGGGATACCACCCCTTCATCAATGCCTGTCGAATAGCGTGTTCCACAACTGAGGGCGTGATAGCACGCGTGAAATTACCCAGCCAAATATCCGGACGTGCGATATCTGTTCTCACCAGAAGGGTGGTTCGGCCACCGCTTTCAGATTCCACTGCGAAAGACAGATTCGCTTCCCCCATGGCCTGTGTATAGGTGGGCAGACTGACCGACCATCGATATGGTAAAGAATCGACAATAATTCGGCGGCTTCCTTTTCTTGCAATGGACATGATATTTCCTGTTCGCCTATGCCAATCTTGTATTGGCCGGCCGGCGTTGTAAGATCACTGAATCCCGTGGTCCGTCTTGATTACAGAAAGGCGCGAACAAATCGCGTCAAATCGTCGAGAAATGCGCTTGATCGACGTGCTGTTCGGCCACTTCGCGCGCCAATGTCGCTGAAAAAATGGATTGATCAGCGCTTCCCTCAGCTATTCTCCTCAAAGCATTTGCCGACAGGCACCCGGCGGCTTGCCGATGACGCGCTTGAAAGCACGACTGAACGCGGCTTGAGATGTATAGCCAAGGCGTCGGGCGACGACGTCGATGGACACTCTTTCATGAGTGAGCAATTGTGTGGCAAGACGCATTCTCAATTCCGTGGCATAGCGCAGGGGCGGCACGCCGATGGTGGTTTCAAAGCGTCGCGCGAAGACAGAGCGAGAGATATAACACTCCGCAGCCAACTGTGCAACTGTCCATTCACGACCAGGCTGGCGGTGCAGCGCCAATATGGCAAGAGCAAGGCGCGGATCCCGCAATGCGGCGAGGAGACCAGAAGCGTTTTCACAACCGCATTCAATCCAGCCGCGCACGATCATTGCTGCCGCGACCTCCGCGAGGCGAGCCAGAATGCCTGCAAAGCCAATACGGCCGGCGCAGATTTCACGCTTCATTGAATCAAGAACAGGCAGTAAGCCAGGATAGCCTTGCGCTTGCGTGTCAGCCACCATGACGGTTGGCATCAGCTTGCCGATCCCTTGCATCCCGCCGAGATCGAATTCCATGCAGCCGTAAAAAATAACCGCACTGGGCATGGGGTGCGTACTGGGACATGTGTCGACTCCGCTAACGGATTCACCGAGGGGCGCGGCATCGAACTTTGCGATGTCCTGAAATGCAATATCCGCATCCGACAGAAGCTGATGTCTCCTACCGTGAGGCATGAACGCCGCGCTACCGGCGGACAGCTTGTGCAACTCACCATCATCGGTACATATGAAGGCAGTGCCAACGGCCAGGAAGTGGAAGTAGGCATGGCCTGGCTTGTCTTCAAAGCCTATGCCGAAAGCTGGGCCGGTCTGAATACGGCGGTACTGGACTCCACGCAGGCGCATACCTGTCAATAGTTCGCTGACGAGATTAGACGATGGAAAAATTTGATTTTGCTTGCTCATTTTAGGTGTTTCGGTCAAAACATCAGGAGTTGCCATCATAGATCATCCTGGATTTTACCTCTAGACTTTCGACTCCGATTGTTTTAGGGATTGTAGAGATGAACAACGATGTTTTTGCTACCAAGCAAACGCCCAACGCGAACGATGTGTCTGTTCTAGAGCCAGCGACAGCAGCATGGATGGCCGTGTTTTCACTGGCCATGGGGGTTTTCGGTTTACTGACGGCGGAGTACCTGCCAGCCAGTCTGTTGACCCCGATGGCCTTCGATCTTGGTGTATCGGAGGCACTAGCTGGTCAGGCAGTGACGGTGACGGCCGTCGTGGCCATGTTCGCCGGGCTGTCGGTGCCAGGTCTCACGCGTCATTTTGACCGGCGTGTCGTCTTGTTGGCTTTCACAGTGCTGATGATCGCCTCCAATTTGCTAGTGGCGTTGTCCTCTAGCTTGACAGTATTGTTGGTGATGCGCATTCTTCTGGGCGTCGCGTTAGGGGGCTTTTGGAGCATGGCGGCAGCCGTGGCTATGCGGCTGGTACCGGCAAAGTTGGTGCCGCGAGCGCTATCCATCATATTCAGCGGCATCGCCATCGGGACGGTCGTTTCCGTACCGTTGGGCAGCTACCTGGGGGGACTATATGGCTGGCGCAGTGCATTTATAGCAGCCGCGGCTGTCGGAGGGCTGACACTTTTGTTTCAATTGTTCACGCTGCCCCGTATGGCGCCGCGCACGATGATGCGCACGACATCGGTACTGCAATTGCTCCGTCGCCCGGGAATTGGGATCGGGATGTTGGGCTGCGTACTTGCCCATACCGGGCAATATGCATTGTTCACCTATATTCGCCCCGCTCTTGAAAGCGTTGTCCATATCGATGTAAACGGTTTGTCTCTGATGCTCCTGGGTTTTGGTGTCGCCAACTTCGTTGGCACGCTGCTGGCCGGCTGGTTAATGGAGCGTAGCCTGCGTGCTACTTTAGTGCTCATGCCTGCGCTGGTGGGCTTGACGGCATTCGGCATGATCTTACTGCCAGTCCAAGGAACAGGCCTGATGCTTTTGGTCGCTCTGTGGGGCCTGGCGTTCGGCGGCGTACCTGTCGCCTGGTCCAACTGGGTTGCCCGTGCTGTCCCTGATCAAGCGGAGACAGCTGGTGGCATGGTTGTCGCCGCGGTGCAATCGTCAATAGCTGCCGGCGCTGCATTGGGTGGCATGATGTTCGGGTTTGGTGGAGTGACAGGCGTTTTCATTATTGCTGGCGTGGTGATGCTGTTCGCTGCTCTCGTTATCGCTTTAAAAGTTCGAGTCGAACTGCCGCAGTGACCCGCCACGAGTTCGCCAGACGCTCTTCAGGCGATCAAAATACTGCTTTTCGCTGATGACCAGTCCACCGCCAGCGTACGATATTCTCGGCCTCACCGAGCGTTCAAAGCAGAGGATGGGCTAGGCTGTCATAGACAACTGTGCCGATGTAGGGCTCAGAAGCAGGGGCTCTACCGCGGCGGCCTCAGTCGCAGTGACATCCTTCGCCGTACATGATGACGAAGGAAATCCAGCTTTTGCTTGAGCGCGGCAGAAGTCTCTGCCGGGTAGGAGCTAGACAAGTCAGACCCGGTCTCGCTGTTGGATCAGGCAGCTACGAGATCTCACACCAGGAGCCTGGCAACACAGCCAGGCCCTCAACACGATCCTTCGGTTTTTCATCCTGCAAGAACCATGGATATGGAAAGCCTAAGCTACCAGTGGCGTTTTGCCCCGGTAGCACGGTCCGCTTCCGCCCCAAAGCGGAAGTTCGATAGGCACAACTCGCTAGCTAGCCTTTAAGCTTTTTCTTGGAAGACTTATCAATGGCGAAGAGCAAATGACTGCAAAACCAACTGAAAACCATCGACAAAACTCTAGTCGATTCAGTGTTTCACCATAGCTCCTCGTCAGGTAATGCCCAAAGCTCTTCAAGGTTCACATCGTCACTGCTCGGGCGGTGCACCTTCAGGAGCGGGTCAATCTTCAAGATCATAGGTAGTTCGAAGGCCGTCCCCGTGACGACACAGCAGCCCTTGGCCAAGGTTGGGATGAGAGCCTTGGAACTGGAGTCCAAGGTGCTGATGGTGTTGTCCAGCAGCATGAGGTCGCGCTCGTTCACCAGCCGGTGGATGAAAAAGTTGTGGATCTGCGAAACGATGGTGGGCGAGATGTCGGCAGGCCGCTGACTGGAGAGTGTGAGGTAGACCCCGTACTTGCGCCCCTCCTTGATGATCTCCTCAAATAGCTCAAGCCTATAATCCTTCCAGATTTCATGCTCGCGGGTGGATTGCTCTGAAAGGATATTGTGAGCCTCATCAATGATTAGGTGCAATGTCCTCGTAGGTGGGCTCTTTAGGTTCTCATTGTCCTTGTGGCTCGTGTAGAAATTTTTGGCTATTAGCAGAGGCAAGATTTTCTTAATTTCGTTCTTGCACTTCTTCAAAGAGATAACTTGCAAAAGATGTGTCGGAGGTGGCTCATCTACGATTTCAAGCACATTGCGAAGAGCTGTGATGGAGGACTTGGTGCGGGCAAGTACCGGCTGGATGTGCTCATACTGGGCATAACCTAGGACGACATCTGAGCATAGTTGCAGATAGCATCTGAGAATCAGCTCTGTGAACTGGTCTAAGTCATCGACATCAACGTGCTCATCCAATAGTGGCTTCATGAACTCAACAAAGCCACCGCTGTCGGAATTATAATAGTGGCCCTCGGCGGCTCTAAAGTATTTGTTCTTGCCGTTGTATGTGATGCCCTTCAAATGGTCTTGAAGCTCTTCGCAATCAATAATCCTGGCAATCTCCCTAGCAAGTTCAAGTGCATCTGGTTTTGGTTCGCCAGAACTAAAGGCTCTTTCCAAAGTCTTTTCAATATAGCGTTCAAGTGGCACATCTTTAAACCGCTCTTTGCCTGTCAGCACTCTTCGCAGAAACGGTTGCTGTGTGTTGGTCGTGGCTTGAAATAGAAGACTTAAAGTTTCAGCGTCCCAAAAATGCGAGGCTTCAATCTTGAATTTGTGCTTTGCCTTTTTGGAATCTAGAATCGTTATCTTCTTCTGTTTAGCAGGAAGGATCTGGTCTTCAACATATTCGCCGTTGAAGTCAATAATGACAAACTGGCTTTTGCTTTTTAGGCCAGCCAGCTTCTCATTGAAAAGTGTGGTGTAGAGCTTCGCCAGTGTGTTTGACTTGCCACTGCCCGTGTTACCAAAGATTCCAAGGTGGCTGTTGAAGATGCGAGTCCATGGCAGGTTTATGGACACGTTCTCCTTGAGCATAGCTCCAATGGAGAAGCTGGTTGTCCCCTCAGTCCCGTAGATCTTGCCGACCATGCGCTCACTGAGTAGGGATGCCTTGTCCCTGATCATGGGCATGTACTTCACACCCTCAAAGAACTTGTCATCCACGATGTAGCCGATGGGACGCACATCCACTTTTCGGATGTACTGGGTCTTCTCCGCATCAGCTTCCATGCGGCGCTCATCGAGGTACTCGCCCTCTACCAGGCAGACGATGTCAATGAAGCCGCGCTGAATGGAGATGTGCTCCCTGAGCGACACGCCTCTGTACTTCACACCGTTATAGAAGATCGTCTCCTGGCTGGAGTCTTCAAAAATGCGTAATGAGATGCGGATGCCTGAGACTGCAATGACTTCGCCAACGACGATGCTCATAGACCGTCCTTATCTTCAGGAGCCTCGTACTTTTCGGCCTTCAGAGAGAAGATGTACTTGTTGAAGTTTGTGAAGTCCAGCTTCTCGCCCTCAGGCGGACCGATGATGGTCACATTTTTCCAAAGCTTGAATTCCTCGCGCATGCTCTCAGCACTGCTTTGGCTGTAGCAGCAAATGAAGGTCTGGAGCTGTGGGTTTGACAGTGAGCGTTGGACCAGCTTTCTGATGTGTTCATCTGCAAACGAAAACCCGAAGCTGATGAGGATGGAGTTTGGCTTCTCAAGCTCATAGCTCAAGAATCTCAGCATCTGGTAGTAGTGCTCCTCAAACACCGTCTCATGAAACTTCCACTTGGTCGGGTTGACGATTGGAAGCTTGTTGTACTCGCGCCAGAAGTTTCCTCGCTGAGTGGACGTGAAACTAACTGAGGGAACTTTGGAAGAGACTCCCCCCTCAGTTGTGATGTAGTCTGAGAATTTCCCAATCTTTGCAAGTGTCTTCACGTGGATGATGTTCTTGAAGTCGTTTTTGTACTTGACTTCAATCTTGTCTCCACTCTTTGACCAATACACAGATCCATGCAGATGGATGATGTTGAGTTGAGGCACTCCATAATTGCTCCGCTCAAAAATACCGGTCTGGCATTGGAACGTGTTGAAGTTCTTTGCATGAAGATGCTTGCAATGAAATCCTGATGTTCCATCGTTCACCACGAAATCATGCGCACCCTTCATGAGGATGTTGTCGGCACTATGAGCCAGGCATCCGTCATAGTTGGTCGTGAAAATATTGATTTTGCGGTTCAGGTCTTTTCTTCGGTCAAGCAAGCCTAGCAAGGTCTTCAAGAAAACTTCGTAGTTTTCAAGATTAATTTTCCCTTTTGCCGTTGTGACATTTGCGGGGTTGAAGGTCTGCACGGGCAGGATGCACATGTTGTAGTAGTGCATGAAGAGCGCGGTCTTCTTGTCAGGATTGTTCTCGTACCTCGTGGCAAGCGTCTCCACGGTTTCCCACTCATCCTTGGCGTTCTTGATTGCCAAGCCCAATGTCGGAAACAAGTCGGCTGAAGCTCCAGAGCCAATGAGAATGTTAATATTTTTGTTGTATGCGTCCAGCGGTTCGATTGACTCAAACATCTCTTCTCCTATTATTGCGAAGTGGAAATTCCGGCTTCCACTTGTGGCGTCCGTCAGGAGGCTTCCCAGCAGATTTTATGGGCGGCTCCGTTCTAGCAGGCAGAGGGCTACATGACTTCCCCATTTTTGTCTTCTGGTGCTCTCATCCTCGCAACAGGCGCACCAGCTTGTCTAGGGTCAAAGCTCCCGACAAGCAGTAAAGGAATATATAGAAATCGACACTTGCTCTTCCTGGAGATCAACTTGAACTCATCAAGCAGCCACCTCAAACACCATGGACAGAGTGACAGTTCATCACTGACTGCGTCCAACGACCGCTTCTGGCCGATTACGGAAGGTGAGCATAGCAGACCCACCGCCCGTTTAAGGCCAGAGCGGTGCAGTTTTTGAACAGACACCTGTCCTCAGAAAATCCACGGTGTGCTAGCAGCTCAAGGAAAGCTCTCTGCGCCGCTACGCTAGGTGACTTCCAAGTCAAGTCACCCGCAGCATCTTTCATGGCAAACACAGCCCAAGTTGTTTGTTCAGGTGCGCATTCCACGTACCATTTTTGTGAGCAAATCGTGCATTCATAATTTGAAATTTCATAATCGAGTGGGGGTAAAAAAGTCTCTGTATCCAAATCTTGAAAATAGGTAGAAAACTCCTCCGCTCCTTTGTATTCAAAGCGTTTTTGCCAGTACGTGAGGTTGGCAATCGCCAGCGGGACTTCTTTGCACTTGCACATAAACTTCACACCTTGATTGTCCGATGCTCTGTTGTGGAACGTCGGGTATTGGCCGGTTGCCGCTGTTGGCAGGTGCCGCCCCATACCGGTCTTTCGGAACGAGAGGCAGCACATCATGAAAGCCACAATTTACTCAACAAGAGAACCGTCACCTCGGTTCTCAGGAAGTTCTTCTATACCGTCATAGTTCCAATATCGCCAGATTCCAACCTCGGCACCTCGGTAGTACATACCTTCTGCTGCAATCTGACCGCTCTCGTAGAAGTCCTGCCAGCTTCCTTCTTCCACTCCGTCCGCGTACATCCCTTGCGAAGCCAACTGCCCATTCCTGTGGAATTCGGTGAAGAGTCCATGGCGGATCCATCTAGCCCCGTCGGGAGACAAGTACCGGGCATACCGAAATCTGACATCACCGGTCTCATAAAAAATCTCGGCAATATTTAAGTCCACTGGCTGTTGGTTCCCAAAATTGGTGTCGATGACTGAATGGCTGCTTCTGGCCGATTACGGAAGGTGAGCATAGCAGACCAACCGCCCGTTTAAGGCCAGACCGGTGCAGTTTTTGAACAGACACCTGTCCTCAGAAAATCCACGGTGTGCTAGCAGCTCAAGGAAAGCTCGCTGCGCCGCTATGCTAAGTGACTTCCAAGTCAAGTCACCCGTAGCATCTTTCATGGCAAACACAGCCCAATTTGTTTGTTCAGGTGCGCATTCTACATACCATTTTTGTGAGCAAATCTTGCACTCATAATTTGAAATTTCATAATCGAGTGGGGGTGAAAAAGTCTCTGTATCCAAATCTTGAAAATAGGTAGAAAACTCCTCCGCTCCTTTGTATTCAAAGCGTTTTTGCCAGTACGTGAGGTTAGCAATCGCCAGCGGGACTTCTTTGCATTTGCACATAAACTTCACACCTTGATTGTCCGAAGCTCTGTTGTGGAACGTCTGGTATTGGCCGATACCGCACAGTCAAAATGATTCAGTGCACGAAGTTACTGCCTTCAGCGCCAGCAAGAGGTTTGGTCCGGTGCACCAAGTCCTCTCACTGTCACTTACGGGCCCGGCGCCGTCTCATCCGGGCAGCTGACCTCGTCCTCTGGCGTATATAGGGTCATCGGCACGCGCTGGCCGTCGACTTCCAGTTCGCGCACTTTCGGCGGCACCAGCTGGAACTCGCCCGCCTGCAGTTTCTCGCGCAGGGGTTTGCAGCGCAGGGCATCGGTGGGAATTTGTCCGCGCGCGGTCCAGCTGCCGTCTTCCTTTTCCGCCAGCAACACTGACGAGGCACGCGGGTCATTGCTGATCAGCAGCACATCCTGCTTGCCATCGCCATCGAAATCGAGCAGGTAGGCGTCGCACTGCGGCCCTGCCCGCTTCAGGCAGGCGGGCAGGCGCCAGGCAGGGCTCACTTGCGTCCAGTCCTGGCGCAGGAAACTCTCCGGCAACTTCGCCGTGGCCGGACGCAGGGTCAGGTTGATCGACACGTCGCTCAGCGCCCCCGTCTCGTCGAGGCGGTTCTGGCGCTTGAGCATGGCTTCGGCACGGGCCCGCACGATGGCCGCGTCTGGCCCCGTCGTGCGTTTCGTCAACTCCTGCAAGGCTGCCTGGCCGTAGCGGGCGCCCTGGAAGCGAAGGTATTCGAAATCGAACTTGTCCACGCCGATCTTGCCGCTGTCCAGGCGCGCCATCTGGCTGGCCACGGAAATGCGGGCTGGGTCCGCCAGCGGCGAGAACAGGGCGAACAGCACCAGCAGGGTGACGCCGGCGGTAGCCACGTTGACGTTGGCGATCAGATGCAGCCAATCGCCATACTTGCTGGCCGCCCAGGCGTAACCGGCGGCGTAGCAGGTGGCGACCAGCAGGCAGGCGGCAGCGATCAGGCGGTCGGACGTCCAGCCATGCGACATCACGCGCAGGGTCAGCGCATAGATGGCGATGCCCACCACCCACGGCAGCAGCAGGCAAGCCAGGCGCGTGCCCAGGCGGATGCCGCGCGCCACGCCATGGCCCACTTCGCCATTCTGGAAGGCGGCATTGATCAGCACCACCAGCACGCCGGCCATGCCCAGCAGCACGGACGCCGCATGGCGCGTGGCCCACAGGCGCTCGAAGCCGATGAAGGGCAAGGTCAGCAGGAAACCGGAGACGAGCACGGCGGCGATCGGCATCAGCCACGACAGCAGCACCAGCAGCAAGGTGCGGATGCCGCGCACGATGGACGGACGCACGTCCGTGATGTGGATGGCAAACGAAAACGCGAAACAGATGACGGGAATCACGAACCAGGCCTGGCCCAGCAGTTTTTTCAGGAAACTCAGTTTGATGAGCAGGAACAATTGTCCACCCAGCCACAGCACCAGCCACAGGCCCAGCACGAACAGCAGGGAAAACAGCAGCTGGATGCCGAGCTTCCAGGCGATTTCAAAGTAGGTGGGATAACGGGCGATGCGCTGGCCATCCTGGGCGCTGGCCAGCACCAGCGCGTGGGCGATATAAAAACCCACGACGCAAAAACCGAACAGCTGGGCGGAAATGACGCGCAGGGGCGCGCCCGGCTTGTAGTTGCCCCAGATCACGTGCTCGGCGCCGCGCGCCACGTCATGCCAGGCCAGCACGGCCATCACGACGGCCGCGCCCGCCATCCACAGCCCGATGCGCTTGACCGACATATGGCCCAGGCTGGAGACCAGCAGGATCGGTAGCAGCAGGCTGATCAGCATCAGCGGCGCCAGCAGATAGGCTTCCGTGGCGGGCCACACCTTGTCCTGCGCCGTGCTGTACAGCCAGTACAGCAGCAAGCCTTGCAGCAGGCCCGTCACCAGGCGCGTCACCGCGATGCGCGGTGCCACCACCGGATCGAGCAACGCCATGTTTTTTCCTGCGACATCCTGCTGCATAATCATCCTCTTAATAGTCGTTCATTGCAGTCATTGCTGTACTGCGAGCACGGCCATTATTGCATTTCGTTATCGTCATCTCAACAGCGATTCACGCGCACGCCCTTCCCCCGCGTCTTCACTGCGGCGCAATGGCAGGCTTTGCGCCAGGCCCCAGGCCAGTTCCGGCACGAGGAACAGCCACAGCACGGGTTGGCCCGTCACCAGCAGCGCCCATGCCATCCACATGGAAAACAGGTAGCGCGCCGCCGCGTCGTAGCGGCCGAAACGCGGCTGCGGGTCCAGCATGCGCAGCACCGACCAGACCATCACCACGCTGCCAAACAAACTGCTGATCAGCAGATGAAACGGTCCGAAGACGGGCAGCGGCAGGCCGCCCAGGCTCACGTTGAGCGCGTTCAAGTGTTCGCGCAGCAGCAAAAACGTCCACGGCGTGGTAAACGGGGCAATCATGAGCACATCATAAATGGCACTGGCGCGCACCACGCGGCGAAAAGCGGAAATGGACAACATGGGAACTCCTGGTTATGGAAAGCACCCATGATCGAGCTTGGAGTACACTCCATGGTCAAGCATTTTATGAAAGAAATTCCATGCAGATCGGCGAGATGGCGCAGGCGACGGGCTTGAGCCGCGATACCCTGCGCTTTTACGAAAAGCGGGGCTTGCTGCGCGCGCGGCGCGGCGCGAATGGCTACCGCGACTACCCGCCCGAGGCGGCCGACTGGCTGCGCTACCTGCGCACGGCGCAGCAACTGGGTTTTACGCTGGCCGAAATCGAGGCCGACATGCCGCTGCTAGCCAGTGCCGGCGATCCCGCCACGGCGGACCTGCTGCGCGCGGCGCTGGCGCGCAAGCTGGGCGAAATCGATGCGCGCATCGCGGGATTGACGCAATTGCGCGGCGAACTGGTGCTGCGTATGGGGCCGCAGGCGGCCGATTGTCCATTGCGGGGCGATGCCGGTGCAGCGCACTAAATTACTGCCGTGGCTTTACCTGTTGGGCGCCGAGCTGGCCTGCGGCGACTTGCTGTCCCGGCTGGGCAAGAAACCCGCGTATCTCGTCTACCAGGGTTGCCAGCAAAACAGGGAGCGCCATGAAGTCGGTGGCAAGCATGCGCAGCAGACGGAAGCGTATCTGCGGCGCTGCCCTGGTGGGACAGGCCCTTAGTCGAGTTCCTGCCGCGCCACCAGGATGCCGTCCGCATCGGCGTAGATCCAGTCGCCCGGATGCACGGCCACGCCGCTGATCTGCACGCGCACGTCGCGCTGGCCGGCGCCCGTCTTGTTGCTCTTGCGCGGATGCGTGGCCAGGGCGCGCACGCCGATCTGGCAGACATTGAGTTCCTCGCTGTCGCGGATGCAGCCATCGACGACGATGCCGGCCCAGCCGTTGCTTTCGGCCAGCACACCCAGCTGGCCGCCCACCAGCGCGCGGCGCAGGCTGCCGCCGCCATCAATCACCAGCACATGGCCCTGGCCCGGCGTTTCCAGGGTGCTGCGCACGAGGGCGTTGTCTTCGAACACGTGCAAGGTGGTGGCGGGGCCGCTGAAACGCACGCGCTGGCCAAAGGCGCGGTACACGGGCGGCAGCACGGCCAGGGTGCCATCGTCCAGCATGGCTGCATAGTCGTCGCACAGGTCGGTGGTGGCAAAGGTCATGGGAATTCCTTTCGTGGCAGATGGCAACGATTCTATGCCTTTTGCAGCGCCGCGGCACGGGTTTTGCCGCCCACGCCCACGGCCGTGGCAATCGCCAGCGCCTGGAACACGCCGATGAAGACGAACAGCAGGGCCGGATGGTCGCCATCCATCAGCGCGCCAAAGAACAGGGGGCCGACGGCCAGGCCGCTGTCGAGGCCCGAATACACGACGCCGTACACGCGCCCGGTGGCATTTTTCGGCGCCGCCGCGCGTATCATCAGGTCGCGCGACGGCCCCGCCACGCCCGACGTCAAGCCGATGGCGCCCATCAGCACCACCGCGCCCCAGGCTGGCACGACGGCCATGGCCAGCAGCACGGCCAGCAGCGCGGCGGCGGAAAAGGCGATCGCCACGTTGCGGTCCGGCTGCTTGCTGCGCGCACCCACCACGCCGCCGGCCAGCATGCCCACGGCCGAGGCCAGCATATAGGCCGTGTAGGCGCTGGTGGCCAGCGCCAGGCTCATGCCATACAGCTTGACGAGGGCCACGCTGGCAAAGCTCTGGATGCCGCCCAGGGCGATGGCGGTAATGAAAAAGAAGGCAAAACACATCCACACGGCAGGCAGGCGCAGGAAATCCAAGGTGCCTTCGCCGCCAGCCGCCTGACCCGGCGCGGCCTTTTTCACGGGCTCGGGACGGATGGCGTGGCGGTTCAGGAACAGGATCAACAGCACGCCAAACGGCAGCACGGCCGCGCATTGCAGCGCCACCCGCCAGTCATAATGGGTGGCAACGTATGTCATGAACAGGGGCGCCAGGGCCCAGCCGATGTTGCCGCTGATGCCATGCACGGAAAAGCCGTAAGCCACGCGGGCCGCCGACACGCGCTGGTTGAGGATGGTGTAATCGGCCGGATGGAACACGCTGTTGCCCATGCCTGCCAGCATGGCACCCAGCATCAGCGCCGCATAGCTGTGCGCGGTGGACAGGGCCAGCGCCGACACGCCCAGCAAGAAGATGCCGGAAAACAATACGGCACGCGCGCCGAAGCGGTCGACGACAAAGCCGGCCAGCGCCTGCCCCACGCCCGAGATGATGAAGAACACCGTCATCAGCAGGCCCAGCTCGGCATACGACAGGCCGAAGGCCGGTTTCAGCCAGACGAACAGGGCCGCGAGGATCAAATGGTAGAAGTGCGACACGCCATGCGCCAGCCCCACCAGGCCGATGACGCGGGCATCGCTGCGCAAGGTGGGAATTTCGGATGCCGAGTGAGTTGTGATCATGTCATACCCTGTCTTATACTGGTGAAGCTCAAGTGTATGCAAAATACCATCGTCTGTTTTCCGACAGAACGACATAATTTATCGAATTAAGGCCAAGCTGATGGGTGTACCTATCCTCCACCATACCCGCATGTGTCCGCCACGGGAAGCGCCCAGCGCGACCATCCCCGTGACGATGGTCGCGCGCGACTTGCAAACCGATGAATTTCTCTTGCCGCACAGCCATCCTTGGGGCCAGGTCACGATGGCGCTCGAAGGCGTGCTGCGCATCACCGCCAACAACAGCAGCTGGGTGCTGCCGCCCATGCGCGCCATCTGGATCGCGCCCAACGTGGAGCATGCCGTCACGATACTGGAAAAAACCCGTTTGCGGCCACTATGCATCCATGCCGCGCGCGCGCCGTTCGCGGGCCAGGACTGCAAGGTGCTGGAAGTATCGAACCTGCTGCGCCAGCTGATCATGGCGCTGGAGCAATTGGACCCGGGCCAGGAACCGGCGCGCGAGGCGCTGCTGGCCGAACTGATCCTCGATGAATTGAAACGCTCGGCCACGCATCCCATCCGCGTGCCCTTGCCCAGCGACAAGCGCCTGAAAACCCTGTGCGACAGCCTGATCGAGAAACCGGGCTTGAACCAGACGCTGGAACACTGGGCGCAGCAGGTCGGCGCCTCGGAGCGTACCCTGGCGCGGCTGTTCGAACGGGAATTGGGCATGAGTTTTGGCCAGTGGCGCCAGCAGGTGCGCCTGGCGCACGCGGCGCCCCTGATCGCGCGCGGCGTGCCGCTGTCGCAGGTGGCCGAAGAACTGGGCTACGCCAGCCAGTCGGCCTTTTCCGCCATGTTCAAGAAGACTTTCGGCAGCTCGCCGTCAGCCTTCTTTGCCCAGGGCGAGCGTCCTTAGGCCATGAAGTCGAAGAGCGAGTTCTTGCCCGTGTAACCCGGCAAGGCCGAGTTCGTGCCCATCTGTTCCTGCGCCGAATACGCTTTCACCAGCGCCTGCGCCTGGGCCGTCAGCGCCTTGGCCAGCACGGCTTTCTTGTTGGTCAGGGTGGTGATGTCCTTGCCGACCGTCTGCACTTCCTTGCGGATGATGCTCGTTTCGCCCGTCAGCTCGCCGATCTTGCTGACGAACTGATCCGCCACACCCTTGCCGTTATTGGTAAACATCTTGCTGACGGCGTCCGGATCGGCCGCGATGGCCGCCTTGAGTTTTTTATCGTCGAGCACCAGCTCGCCACTCTTGCCCAAGGTCACGCCAGCGCTGCCCAGCACCGACGATGGCACGCCCGTGCTGGCCGTGCGCAGTACTTGCTCCATCTGCGAACGCACCTGGCCCAGGGCCGTGTCGGACTTCAAGTCGCCCTGCTGCAAGCTCTGCAGCTTGCTGTTGAGTTCATTGTAGGCCGTGACGAAGCTGGCCACGTTGGTCGCGATCTGGCTGCTGTCCTTGGCGATGACGAGATCCGTCACACCCTTTTTCTTCAATTCAATGGTGGCGCCCTCGACGGCCGTCGTCAGGGTATTCGTGGCGCTCTTGATCTCCTTGCCGTCGACGGTCAGCAGCGCGTCCTGCGCCGCGGCGGTCTGCTGCATGCCCTTGCCTGCGCCGGGCGCATAGCTGAGCAGGTTGCTGACGGCCGCGTCGCCGGACACGCTGATGCGCATGCTGCTGTCGGCGCCGCTCTTGCCGTTCAAGGCCAGCGAGTAGCCATCGGGGCCCTTGACCACGCTGGCGTCGATGCCCTGCTGCTTGAGCGCGGCGGCGATGCCGTCGAGGCTATTGTTGCTGCTGTCAATCGTCAGCGAAATGATCTTGCCGCTGCCGGGCGTAAATTGCTTGCCGTCGGCCGAACCTACTTCAATCTTGACCAGCGCGGGCGCACCGGTGCCGATCGGCGCGCTCGAGGATTTCTGCGCGCCGCTGAGCAGGGTCTGTCCCTGCGCCAGTTGCTTGACGTTCAGTTCATGGCTGCCGCTGGCGGCCTTGTCGGTGGTGGTGGCGCTCAGCACATCCTTGGCGCTGGACGTGGCCGACGTGGCCAGGCCGCTGCCGGCCATGTTCTTGGCCACGGTCTGGAATTTTGCCAGCGCCGATTGCAGTTGGCCCAGGCCCGAGAACTTGGCCTGGTCGCGCGCCAGGCTGGCGTTGAGCTTGACGACGCCCGTGTTCTGCGACTGCATCTGGCGCTCCACCTTCGCATACACATCGGCCGAGATATTGCCCTGCGTCGTCTGCTGCGTGTTGTTGGTGTAAGCCCTGCTGTTGATGGTCGAATTAAACATGGTAGGCGTTCCCGTCGGGTGTAAGGTCAAGGCGCACGGTTCAGGTCGTGACCGTGCTGCGCTGGAGACGGACGGCAGGCGCGCATGGCGCGGCGGCGTCCCTCTTCTGGTTGATAATTATGCAGTATTACCGGAATATCAAAACAGCGAACAGAACAAGTTTTTCCTGACTGCAAACCCATATGCACCATTTTAGCGCATTTCACCTGCAGCACGCTCCTGGCTTTCCTCAGCGCATGAATTTCGAAATGGCGCTGCTGACGGCCATGTCCAGTTGCAGAAAAGTGAGTCCCACCTTGAAACCTGCGCTGCTGAAAATGCAGTGCGAGACGGACACGCGCGCCTCGATGATGTGCGCCGCGCCATCGTAAAACAGCTCGAACAACACCTTGCCCTGCTTGCCTGTCGGCACCGGCTCCGCGATGACGGCCGCCATCCCGCCCTGCCCCACATCAAGCGTGCGCGCCGCCACGGGACCCGCGCCATCCATTACCAACATTGCCTTGGCACGCAATATCTTGCGTGCGCCCTGCCTTTGCTCAACTGACACTATATTCCGCTTCTCTAACTATGCATTGTCGATGCGGATTCACGGGGTGAATCCATCGGACAAATATTATAGTTCCAAACGGAAATTTTGTTTGACTTGTCTCAAGCTTGGCATTTAAACCATACCAACTTTTACTCCAGATCGCGCAATTCATTGAATGCTTCGTCGATGCGCTCAACGCCGATGACCTTGAGGCCTTCGATCACCTGCTTGGGCAAGTTCGACTTCGGCACCACGGCCAGGGTAAAGCCCAGCTTGGCCGCTTCGCGCAAGCGCTCCTGCCCTCGTGGCGCGGGGCGGATTTCGCCGGCCAGACCCACCTCGCCAAACACAACCAACCCCCGTGGCAGCGGCTTGTTGCGCATCGACGAGTTAATCGCCAGTAACACGGCCAGGTCGGCCGCCGGCTCCGTGATTTTGACGCCGCCGACGGCATTGATGAACACATCCTGGTCAAAGGCGGCGATGCCCGCATGGCGGTGCGCGACGGCCAGCAGCATGGCCAGGCGGTTCTGCTCCAGGCCGACGGACAGGCGGCGCGCATTCGGCAAGTGGCTCGTATCGACGAGGGCCTGGATTTCCACCAGCAAGGGGCGTGTGCCCTCCTGCGTCACCATCACGCAGGAACCGGGCACCTGGTTATCGTGCTGCGACAGGAACAGCGCGGACGGGTTCGACACCCCCTTCAAGCCCTTTTCCGTCATGGCAAACACACCCAGTTCGTTGACGGCGCCGAAACGGTTCTTGATGGCGCGCACGAGACGGAAGCTGGAATGGGCGTCACCCTCGAAATACAGCACCGTGTCGACGATGTGCTCGAGCACGCGGGGGCCGGCCAGCGCGCCCTCTTTCGTCACGTGGCCGACTAAGATGATGGTCACGCCCGTCTGCTTGGCCGCCCGCGTGAGCTGGGCAGCGCATTCGCGCACTTGCGCCACGGAACCGGGCGCCGAGCTGAGCGCGTCCGAATACACGGTCTGGATCGAATCGATCACCACCACTTCCGGTTTCAGGTCGTTCAAGGTGGACAGTATCTTTTCCAGCTGGATCTCGGCCTGCAATTTGAGTTCCTTGGCGTCGATGACGAGGCGCTTGGCGCGCAGGGCGATCTGGGCGCCGGACTCTTCGCCGCTGACGTACAGCACGCGCTTGTGGTGCGACATGTTCGCCAGCGCCTGCAGCAGCAGGGTCGACTTGCCGATGCCGGGGTCACCGCCGATCAGCACGACGCCGCCAGCCACCATGCCGCCGCCCAGCACGCGGTCGAATTCCTCGATGCCCGTGCCGAAACGGGGCACGTCGATGGCGTCGATATCGTCAAGCGACAGCACGGGCGCCGTCTGGGCCAGCGACATGTGCTGCGGATTCGAATAGCGGTTGTTGCCGCCCGTTTCGGGCAGGCTTTCCACCATGGTATTCCACTGATTGCACGAGGTGCATTGCCCCATCCATTTATTGCTGACGGCGCCGCAGTCGCTGCAGGTGTAGACGGTCTTGACTTTTGCCATGGTGTACTTTGCCCGGGTAAGGAATAATGCTGTTTATATATACAGTAGATTCACAGTATATACAAACAAGGCGGCGAGGTCACGCCTCGATCACCGGAACGCGGGGCGCCAGTGCGCACATCAGCTCGTAGCCGATGGTGCCGGCGGCCAGGGCCACCTCGTCGATCGGCATGCCCTGGCCCCACAGGGTGACGGCACTGCCGACTTTTGCGCCAGGAACCTGCGTCAGATCGACCATCAGCATGTCCATCGACACCCTGCCGATGAGTCCAGTGCGCACGCCGTCGACCAGCACGGGCGTGCCTTCGGGCGCGTGGCGCGGGTAACCGTCCGCATAGCCGCACGCCACCACGCCCACCTTGATATTGCCGGCCGCTTCGTAACGGCTGCCATAGCCGACCACGTCGCCAGCGGCGATATCCTGGATGCCGATGATGCTGCTGCGCAAGGTCATGGTGGGCAGCAAGCCAAACGCCTGCGCCGACGTGCCGCCTGGAGCGCCACTGGGCGTGCCGCCATACAGCATGATGCCGGGACGTACCCAGTCGCTGTCCAGATGGTGCATCAGCAGGCCGGCCGAATTGCACAGGCTGCGCGGCAAGGCTGTGCCAATGCTGGCCGCACCGGCTTCAAAACGCAGCATCTGCTGCTCCAACGGCAAGCGCGCGGGCGCCGCCTCGTCCGCATTGGCGAAGTGCGTCATCAGGGTGATCGTGCCGACGTGCGGGATGGCGCGCAGGCGCGCATACGCACCCGCCACGGCATCCGGCGTGAAACCCAGGCGGTTCATGCCCGTGTTCATTTTCAGGTGCACATCGATGGAGTGCGGCAGGCGCGCCGCTGCCAGCATCGCGATCTGTTCTTCGCAATGCACGCTGCCATTCAGTTTGTGCTGCGCCATGACCAGCAAATCGCTGGCGTCGAAAAACCCTTCCAGCAGCAAGATGGGCTTGGTCCAGCCCAGCTCGCGCAAGCACACGGCGTAGTCGACCTCGACCAGCGCCAGACCATCGGCTTCGACAAAGCCCCGCATGGCCCGTTCCAGGCCGTGACCATAGGCGTTCGCCTTGACGACGGCCCACACCTTGGCGCCGCGGGCGCCGGCACGGGCGCGCGCCAGATTGTGTTGCATGGCATCGAGATGGATGGTGGCGATGAGGGGCCTGGGCATATGCTTCGTGTACGGCGAGTGGGAAAGCCGTATTTTACCGGATGCACCGTATGGTGACATGGCAGTCGCCGACGGTCGTGTGCAGAGGACATCATTTATAAAATGCTTACATGTATGTGTATTTTTCTACGGCAGAAAAATTAAGGTTCACTTAGACAAGAGTATGCAAAGCAGCCCCTTCCAAACTTGGGGTTTGCCGTTTTTTCGTGGTATAAAGCAAGCCAGATATGATTTCAGGCATTCCAGAATGAATCGTGGTTTTTATACCATCATGGCGGCGCAGTTCTTTTCCTCGCTGGCAGATAACGCCCTCTTTTTTGTCGCCGTCGATTTATTGGTGTCCATGAAATCACCGGCGTGGATCACGCCGCTACTCAAACTGTCATTCGTGCTGTTTTACGTGCTGTTGGCCGCTTTTGTCGGCGCCTTCGCAGATGCTTTGCCAAAAGGCAAGGTCATGTTCATCGCCAACATGGTCAAGATTTTCGGCTGCGCCCTCGTCTTCTTCCACGTACACCCGCTGCTGGCCTACGCCGTCGTCGGTTTTGGCGCGGCCGTGTACTCGCCCGCCAAGTACGGCATCCTGACGGAACTGCTGCCGCCGGAAAAACTGGTGGCGGCGAATGGCTGGATCGAAGGCTTGACCGTCACCTCCATCATCCTCGGCACCGTCATGGGCGGCGCACTCGTCAGCGGCCACGTGTCCGACATGCTGCTGTCCTTCGACTTCCCCCTGATCGACACGGGCATCACCAACAAGACGGAAGCGGCCCTGTGTGTGGTGGTCGGCATTTATGTGCTGGCAACCCTGGCCAACCTGAAGATTCCCGACACGGGCTGCGTGTATCCGCACCAGGAACGCAATCCTATCAAACTGATTACCGATTTTGCCAATTGCTATTCCATCCTGTGGAAAGACAAGCTGGGCCAGATCACCCTGGCCGTGACGACCCTGTTCTGGGGCGCCGGCGCCACCTTGCAGCTGATCGTGCTGGAGTGGGCCAAGCAATCGTTGAACATGCCATTCGACAAGGCGACCAGCCTGGTGGGCGTGGTCGCCATCGGCGTGGCCGCCGGCGCCGTGCTGTCGGCGCGCTTCATTCCGCTGCGCAAATCGCTGACCGTCATTCCGCTGGGCATCGCCATGGGCGTCATCGTCATGATGATGACGCAAGTGCATTCCGTGTGGATCGCCTACCCGCTGCTGATACTGATCGGCGCCCTGTCCGGCTTCTTCGTCGTGCCCATGAATGCGCTGCTGCAACACCGCGGCCACGTGCTGATGAGCGCAGGTCATTCCATCGCCGTGCAGAACTTCAACGAAAACCTGTCGATTCTGACCATGCTGGCCGTGTACTCCATCATGATCCGTCTGCACCTGCCGCTGAACATCATCATCACCCTGTTCGGCCTGTTCGTCGCCGGCACCATGTACATGATCATGCGCAGGCACAAGCTGAACCAGCTGGAGCACGACAATCTGTCGCTGATTGGCGAGCAGAAACATTAATTAGAGTGGTGTCGGATTACGCGGCGTGCCGCCGCTAATCCGACCTACACGACCTACACGACCTAAGCTGGTAGCGCGCCGGTAATCCGCCGCGCGGCAGCCTGCTCAATCCAGGTAGCGGGCACGACAAAACCGCGCGTGCGCTCCACTTCCCAGCCTTCGATAGTATCCACTGTGGCCACCATCACCGGTTGCGCCAGATCAAACAAGCGCGCCCGCAAGGCATCCACGTCCAGCACTTCCTCGTCGCGCCCCTTGAATGGCGCCAGCCATTGCAATCGCGGCAGCACGACGTAGCGCTGCTGCGGCAGTTGCGCCGGCGTGCACCAGAAGCCGTGTCCATGTTCCGGGGAAATACCGTCCATGGCGGGCGTGGCGCCCGGTGCATAAAACAGCCAGCCTTTGACCAGCGCCTGCGCCGCGCGCACGGGCTGCGACAGCAAGCTTTGTGCGGCCGGATGGCGGGACAAGGCCAATTGCTTGTCGAGAATCTTGCGCATCTTCAAGCCCAGGGTATCGGCCAGGTTGGGGCCGATCAAGTGGTTGAAGACACCCGGATCGGGCGCGCCTTCGAGCAGGTAGAACTTGGTGGCGAATTCCCAGTGCAGCAAGCCATCTCCATCATGCAGCAGAAAATCGAATTCGCCCACCGTGTCGTTGCGGTTGACCTGCACTTGCAAGCCATGCGCAGCGAGCACGCCGTGCTGCTCGAAATAAAAGGCCAGCAGCTTTTCAGCATACAGGCCCAGGCGAGAATAGAATTTCGGCCCCAGCGCCGCATCGAGCGGCGACGGGTCATCCTGCAGCGCCCCCAGCCAGACAGCCACGGCAGGCGTGACGGGCGCAAGGCTGGCGATGCGTCCGCCCCAGTGGGGGCTGGACGGATCGAGCAAATCGGGCGAGTCGAGCAGCCAGGCCAGCGCGCGCACGCGAGGATGCGTCAAATGTCCCCAGCGGCGCTCGAAACGGGCCTGGAAGCTGCCGACGTCCGCCTCAATCACCGTGCGTGCTTTTCGCCAGGCACAGGTCGGTCCAGGCACGGGCCTTGGCCTTGCCCGTCTCGTCCTGCAGCAACATTTCCGGATGGAAGGTGGCCACGACGGACGCATTGCCCAGCTGGCGCACCGTGCCGCGCACGGGCTTTTCGCCGGGATTGATGCCGGCGGCGGCCATGGAACCCAGGGTGACGATGGTGCGCGGCTGCAGCAGGGCCAGTTCGCGCTCGAAGTACGGACGGCAAGCGGCGGACTCCGATTCAGTGGGTAGGCGCTCCTGCCCCGCCTCGTCGAGCGGACGGCATTTCAGCAAGTGCGTGATGTACACGCCGCTGCCGGCGTCGACTTCGATGGCCTTGAGCATATTGTCGAGCAATTTGCCCTGCTCGCCCGGCAAGGCGCGCCCTTCGCGCTCTTCCAGGCGCGAGGGACTGCTGGCCAGCATCAGCCAGGCACCCTGGCGGTCGCCACGGCCCATGACGACGCCCTTGCGCGTCTTGCACAAGTCGCAGCGCGCGCACTTGGCGACGGCCGCCGTCAAACCATCCCAGTCGAGGGCGGCGATATCGGCATCGCTCAACTGTTTGACGGGCGGAGGTGGTGGCGCATCGTCGAACCAGGCCGTGTCGTCCGGCTCGGCGGCGGGAACTGGCAGCACGGCAACAGCGACTGGCGCTTCGGCCGGCACCTCGGCGACCGCCTCAGCAACCACCTCATTCACGGCTTCTACGGCTTCTGCCACAGGCGCCGCCACGACGACTTCCACCTCCACGGGAGCTTCGACGACATCAACGGCCTCGGCTGCGGCACCCTGGCGCAAGCGCCACAGGGGACCGACGCCCATTTCATCGAGGAAAACGGCGCTGCGGCTCATAAGGTATAACGCATCACGATGGCGTCCTCACGTTGCGAGTTACTGGCCGGATAGTATCCCTTGCGCCGGCCGATCTGTTCAAATCCATAACGCTGGTAGATGTCGAGCGCGCGCACGTTCGACGGGCGCACTTCCAGCAGCATCGATTCCATGCCCAGCTGACGCGCGCAGGCGCAGGACTGGTTCAGCAGGAAGCGACCCAGTCCCTGACCCTGGATGGCGCCCTCGACGGCCACGTTGAGCAAGTGCGCCTCGTCGACAACCAGCATCAGCAAGAAGTAGCCAAGCAAGGTGCCATCCACGTCGCGCAGCACCCAGGCAGGGTAGCCGCTCTTGAGCGAATCAACGAAATTGCCATGCGTCCAGGGATGCGGATACACGCGCTGTTCCAGCGCCAGCACTTCAAACAGGTCCGCTTCCTGCATCGGCTGATAGTCGAGGCGCAGCAAGTCCCAGCCTGCCGCGCTGTCCTTGTCCTTGCCCGCTTCCATCATTGCGCCGACTCCGCAGCGGCCTTGGCGGCCTGCATGTCGAGGCGTTCCGCACTCGTGTAGGCGATCTTGTTGCGCAAATACAAAGGCTGCGCCTCGGCCGCCGTCACGAACTGCCCGGAAGTAAATGCGATGCGCGCCAGCTGCGCCACTTGCACGGCGTGCGGCATGATGGCCGCGTCCGCGCTGGCGGCACATGGCAGCGCGGCCAGGGCGTCGGCATAGGCGCTAAAACCGTTGCCGCAACCTGTGACCTCGCCTTGCGGCGCCACGCCGGCCGGCGCGCTCAGGGCCGGTGGCGAAACAATCTGCAAGCCATCCTGGTAATCGTATTGCGCCCAGTACACTTCGCTCATGCGGGCGTCGAGCACGGTCACGATGCGTTGCGCGCCATGCTGCTGGTGGCACGCGAGGGCCATGGCGTCGAGCGTGACGACGGGAACGACGGGCAGATTGGCGCCGTAGGCCAGGCCTTGCGCGATGCCGCAAGCCGTGCGCACGCCCGTAAACGAGCCGGGGCCGGAGCCGTAGGCGACGGCGTCGACGTCGGCCAGGGTCACGCCCGCTTCGGCCAGCAATTCCTGCACCATGGGCAAGATGGACTGGGAATGCGTGCGCACGCCCGACGAGGCGCGGGACAGGACGACATCGCCGCGCAACAAGGCGCAGGAGGCGAGTTCGGACGAAGTTTCAATAGCAAGCAGGGTGGGAAGTAAGGTAGACATAGCGTATTTTACCTTGCCAGGCCCGGAAGCGGCATGCCGTGCAGGTCAACAACAGCCTACTTGCACAGCCCGTGCGCGAGGACGGCTATAATAAAAGGCTAAGCTGATTGCTTGACCGGCGTCATTGCGCCATGCCCGGCAATCCATACGCGACACTATCACCCCACTCTTGCCCTGGTCCGTTCCGTGAATCCACTTCTTGCTAAACTGCAACCATACCCGTTTGAAAAGCTGCGCCAGCTGTTTGCCGGCGTGACGGTCAATCCCGAATATGCGCCCATCAGCCTGGGCATGGGCGAACCCAAGCACCCGACGCCGGCCTTCATCGAGCAGGCATTGACCGACAATATCCACGGCCTGGCCAGCTATCCGACCACCATCGGTTCGGAAGCGTTACGCAGCGCCATCGCCGGCTGGCTCGAGCGCCGCTATGGCATCCCCAAGCTCAATCCTGCCACACAAATCCTGCCCGTGAACGGTTCGCGCGAAGCGCTGTTTGCGCTGGCGCAAACGGTAATCGATCCATCGGCCGGTTCGCTCGTGATCAGCCCGAATCCGTTCTACCAGATCTATGAAGGCGCGGCCTATCTGGCCGGCGCCGAACCGTATTTCGTCAATTCCGACCCGGCGCGCAATTTCGGCTGCGACTACGACAGCGTACCGACCAGCGTGTGGGAAAAGGTCAAGTTGCTGTTCCTGTGTTCGCCGGGCAACCCGACTGGCGCCGTGCTGACTCTGACGGACTGGGAACACCTGTTCGCCCTGTCCGAACGCTACGATTTCGTCATCGCCGCCGACGAGTGCTATTCCGAGATTTACCACGGCGACACGCCACCGCTGGGCGCGCTGCAGGCGGCGCACATGCTGGGCCTGTCCACCATCGAGCGCCCGTATGCGCGCCTGGTGGTGTTTTCCAGCCTGTCGAAGCGCTCGAACGTGCCGGGTATGCGCTCGGGCTTTGTGGCCGGCGATGCCGAAGTATTGAAAAAATTCCTGCTCTACCGAACCTACCACGGCGGCGCCATGAGCCCCGCCGTGCAGGCGGCCTCCGTCGCGGCCTGGAACGACGAAACCCATGTCGAGGAAAATCGCGCCAAGTACCGCGCCAAGTTCGACGCCATCACGCCACTGCTGCAATCGGTGATGGACGTACAATTGCCGGACGCCGGCTTCTACCTGTGGGCCGACGTCAGCCGCACGGGACTGTCCGACACCGAATTCGCGCAACGCCTGTACGCCGAATATAATGTGACGGTATTGCCTGGCAGTTACCTGGCGCGCGACGCGCACGGCATCAATCCGGGCCGCAACCGTATCCGCATGGCCCTGGTGGCCGAAACGGCCGAAGGGCTGGAAGCCGCACTGCGCATAGTAAAATTCTGCCAGCAGCTTTCCGCATCCGCATCAACCAACTAAATAAACAAGACATCATCATGAGCCAACAACTGCAAACCATCATCGACCAGGCCTGGGAAAACCGCGCCGAAATCAATCCAGGCAACGGCACGGCCGAACTGCGCGACGCCGTTTCCCACGTCATCAATGGCCTGGACAACGGCAGCATCCGCGTGGCCGAGAAAACCTCGGGCGACTGGGTGGTCAACCAGTGGGTCAAGAAAGCCGTGCTGCTGTCGTTCCGCCTGGAAGACAATGTCGTCCTGCCGTCCGACGGCACGATGCAGTTCTACGACAAAGTCCCGACCAAGTTCGCCAACTACACCAAGGAAGACTTCGCCAAGGGCGGTTTCCGCGTGGTGCCGCCAGCCGTCGCCCGCCGCGGCAGCTTCATCGCCAAGAACGTCGTGCTGATGCCGTCCTACGTCAACATCGGCGCCTACGTCGATGAAGGCGCCATGGTCGACACCTGGGCCACCGTCGGCTCCTGCGCGCAGATCGGCAAGAACGTCCACCTGTCCGGCGGCGTCGGCATCGGCGGCGTGCTGGAACCTATGCAAGCGAACCCGACCATCATCGAAGACAACTGCTTCATCGGCGCCCGTTCGGAAATCGTCGAAGGCGTGATCGTCGAAGAAAACTCGGTCATCTCGATGGGCGTCTACATCGGCCAGTCGACCAAGATCTACGACCGCGCCACGGGCGAAGTCACCTACGGCCGCGTGCCAGCCGGTTCCGTCGTGGTGTCCGGCAACCTGCCTTCGGAAGACGGCAAGTACTCGCTGTACTGCGCCGTGATCGTCAAGCGCGTGGACGCAAAAACCCGCGCCAAGACCGGTATCAACGAGTTGCTGCGCGGGATTTAATCACTGCGCCGCGAGGCGCACGCAGCACCCTGAATGTCCCGCTTTGGCGGGACATTTTCATTTCCGACTGGCAACTTCAATCGTCGTGGAGCCATCCCCCATCCTGTCCTATACTGGATGGCATGAATACACCTCCCGTCCTGATCGTCGGCGCCGGTCCTACCGGCCTCATGCTTGCCTTGCGCCTGGCGCGCCATGGTGTCGATTGCCGCATCATCGACAAGAATAGCGGTCCGGGCCAGGCGTCGCGGGCCATGGCCGTGCATGCGCGCACCTTGGAGTTTTACCAGCAGCTGGGCTTTGCCGACGAGCTGGTCAGCCTGGGCATCAAGATCAATGCCATGCACATCCATGAAGGTGGCGAGGAGTTGGTGAAACTGGCGCTGGGCGAGATCGGCGAAGGGCTGAGCCCCTACCCTTTTGTGCTGAGCCTGCCGCAGGACGAGCATGAACGCTTCCTCATCAGCAAGCTGGCGGCTGCCGGCGTGCACGTGGAATGGAACGTGGCGCTGGACCTGTGGACGCAGGACGATAGCGAAGTGCAAGCCATCCTGCTGAAAGATGGCGAACGTCAATATTGCACGTTTAACTATATTTGTGGCTGCGACGGCGCCCGCAGCAAGGTACGCGAAATCGCCGGCTTTGAATTCTCCGGCGGCACCTACGACCACCTGTATTACGTGGCCGACGCGCAAGTGGCGGGCAAGAACACGGATTTGCACGCCCATCTGGGCGCGAACTCGTTTGCGCTGATGTTGCCCGTGCGCACCAGCGGCATGCAGCGCCTGATCGGCATCCTGCCCGACCGTCCCGATGGCGCGCCGTCACCCGTCTTCGACGACGTGCGGGAACAGGTGGAAAGTTTGCTGAATATCCAGGTCGAACAAATCAACTGGTTTTCCACGTATAAAGTCCACCACCGGGTGGCGGGGCAGTTCCGCGAACGCCGCTGTTTCATCCTCGGCGACGCGGCCCATTTGCACAGCCCCGTGGGCGGCCAGGGCATGAACACGGGCCTGGGCGACGCCGTCAACCTGGCGTGGAAACTGGCGCAAAAGCTGCGCGGACAAAGCAACGACGCCCTGCTCGACACCTATGAAAGCGAGCGCATCGTGTTTGCCCGCAAGCTCGTCGCCACCACCGACCGCGCCTTCCAGGCCATCGTCGCGCAAGGCATCGCCGGGCAATTCCTGCGGCGCTGGCTGGTGCCGCACGCGCTGCCCTTCCTCTCGGGCTTCGCGCGGGCGCGCCGTTTGCTGTTCCAGACCGTGTCGCAAATCCAGATCAGCTATGAAGACAGCGCCCTGTCCGCAGGCCACGCGGAATACCTGCGCGGGGGCGACCGCCTGCCGTGGTTTTCCGACGGCACGCAAGACAATTTTACGGCCCTGCGCAGCATGGATTGGCAATTGCACATCTATGGCGAAGCGGCGCCCGAACTGCTGGACGAGGCGCGCGTGCTGAAACTGCCCGTACACTGCTACACCTTCAATGTCGCCGCCAAACTGGCCGGCCTGGGCCGCGACGCGGCCTACCTGGTGCGCCCCGACGGCCACATCGCGCTGGCCTTGCACCTGCAGGAAAGCGGCGCCTTGCGCGCCCTGGCCTTGCGGCTGGGCCTGCATTTCGGTCCGGCCGACTCGAGCAAGGCGGCGCCACGGCCTGTGTAGGCCAGCCAAGGTTTGTGGCAAATCAAAGTGGGGAATTTAATTTCCTTGCTTTGTTTGCTTTGTTTGACTTCGTGTCCTATGCTGAAACATGCGTTTCAAGGAGACAGCCATGTCGAACACATCGAACACACGCTCCCCTGTCAGCGATGGCGACACCAGCACGATTGATGAGGCCGCCACCGGCAGCGGGCATGCTTCAGCCGCGCCATCGCTGGCCAGGCAGCTGGCGAATGCACTCGCTCCCAATGCCACGGGCTTGCGTTTTAACATTGCACAAGATACGTTCCAGGAAGCCTATGCATCGCTGCTGGACGCCGTGCCGCGCGACGACCGGCCCGCGCTGCTGGCGCAAATGCGGCGCGACCTCGATATCGTCGCCGAACGCGAGCTGAACCGGGCCTCTGATATCGGCGCGCATGCAGGACACATCAATACCCGGCAATTCATGCGCGGCCTGGAAGAGCAGGAGCGGCAGCAGCGTCAAAAAGACCTGGCCTCGCACAGCTTGCTGTCTGGCCCCGAACTGCGCGCCCGGCTGGAAGTCACGCCGCAGGCGCTCAGTGCGGCACTCAAAGCCAGACGCCTGTTCGCCTTGCGCGGCGCTTCGGGCGAATATGTCTATCCGGCATTTTTCGCCGATCCCCGCCACGACCGACACATCCTGGAAAAAATCAGCAAAATCCTCGGCGACTTGCCGGGCACCGCCAAATGGGATTTTTTTATCGCTCCGCGCCTGTCGCTGGGCGGCAAGTCGCCGCTGGAAGCCCTGGCCAAAGGCAAACTCGATGCCGTGATGGCGGCCGCCCGCGCCTACGCTGACGAATAACCGCGCGGCCGTGGCAACCTTGCGCCTGCCCCGTCTGCCGCAACTGCCCGCAGCGCTACAGACGGTGCGCTGCGATCCCGCAGCGCTGTACCGTGTGTCCGGCCACGCCACGGGCGAACCGTATTTCGGCAGGGCGAACACCTACCGCTTCGACGATCCCCACCCACAGGCGGCGGCCCGCTTCGGCACCTGCTACCTGGGCACGTCGCTGGCTGTGGCGCTTGCCGAAACCTTGCTGCATGACCGCAAACCCATCCATAACCGCTTCGTGATCGAGCTGGCCGTGATACAGGCACGCTTTGTGATTCGCTTGGCCGGCAAACCGCTTATCGTGGCTGATCTGACTGGTGCCGCCCTCAGGCAACTGGGTGGCCATGCGGGGCTCAGCGGCACGTCGTCGTATCAAACGACCAAGGCCTGGTCGGCCGCCATCCATGCGCATCCGGACGCGGTCGACGGCATGCTCTACATGTCACGCCACAAGAATGATGAAACGGCGCTGGTATTGTTCCACCGCGCCGCGCCCAAGCTCGCGATGAAGTCCGCCACGCCGCTTTCTGTCCATCCGGACTTCGGCCAGGTCGCCACACTGCTTGGCATCCGCAGCGCCTGGCACTGAATCTGCCAGGATCATGCAACCTTGTTGCACTGCCGCATCGACAGCGCATCGACTGTATAATGTCGGCTAACATCGTATTTTTCCCTGGCGCAAGCGCCGCGATCAAGCGAACCGCATTCATTCCCCTTAGCCCTACCCATGACGACCATTACACTCTACGGTATCCCCAACTGCGATACCGTCAAAAAGGCCCGCACCTGGCTGGCCGCGCAGCAACTCGATTTCACCTTCCACGACTTCAAGAAGCAGGGCCTGGAACGCGCCACGGTCGAGGCCTGGCTGGCGCAATTGCCATGGGATGTGCTGGTCAACAAGAAAGGCACGACCTGGCGCGCCCTGTCCGACGAGCGCAAGGCGTCCACCGTCGATGCGGCCAGCGCTTTGGAGCTGATGCTGGAAAACCCGTCCATCATCAAGCGCCCTGTGCTGGACAAGGATGGCAAGTTCAGCGTCGCGTTTTCGGATGCGCAGTACAAAACCATTTTCTCGCTGTAACCCCCTAGTTGACCACGATGTTGCCGGCACGACCATACCCATGACCACCTCCAAAACCCTCGCCCTGACCGAAAAACTGATCGCCCTGTCCTCGGTCACGCCCGACGACAAGGGCTGCCAGCAGCACCTGATCGACATCCTCACGCCGCTGGGCTTTGTCTGCGAGACGATACAGTCGAACGACGTCACCAACCTGTGGGCGCGCCGCGGCACGACGTCGCCCGTGTTCGTCTTTGCCGGCCATACGGACGTGGTGCCGACCGGTCCCGTCGAGCAATGGCGCTCGCTGCCCTTCATTCCCACGCACCGCGACGGCAAGCTGTACGGCCGTGGCGCGGCCGACATGAAGACCTCGATCGCCGCCATGGTGGTCGCCTGCGAGGAGTTCATTGCCGCCACGCCCGGGCACACGGGTTCGATCGCCTTTCTGATCACCAGCGACGAGGAAGGCCCGGCCACGGACGGCACCGTCATCGTCTGCGACAAATTGAAAGAGCGCGGCGAGCAGATCGACTATTGCCTGGTGGGCGAGCCGACGTCGAGCGCGCAGCTGGGCGACATGATCAAGAACGGTCGCCGCGGTTCGCTGTCGGGGCGTTTGACCATCAAGGGTGTGCAAGGCCATATCGCCTACCCGCACCTGGCAAAAAACCCGATCCACGAAGCGGCGCAGGCGCTGGCCGACCTGGTCGAAGAGAAATGGGATGCCGGCAACGAGTATTACCTGCCGACCTCGTGGCAAATGTCCAACATCAACGCGGGCACGGGCGCGAATAACGTGATTCCCGGCGACATGGTGATCGACTTTAACTTCCGCTTTTCCACGGCCAGCACGGCGGAAAACCTGCAAGAGCGGGTCCACGCCATCCTCGACAAACATGACTTGCAGTACGATTTGCAGTGGACCCTGAGCGGCCTGCCCTTCCTCACGCCGCGCGGCACCTTGAGCGATGCGCTGTCCGCCGCCATCCTGGAAGAAACGGGCCTCGCGACGGAGCTGTCGACCACGGGCGGCACCTCGGATGGCCGGTTTATCGCGCAAATCTGCCCCCAAGTGATAGAATTCGGGCCGCCCAATGCCAGTATTCACAAGATCGACGAGCACATCGAACTGCGCCACATCGATCCCCTGAAGAATATTTACCGGCGCACGCTGGAGCATTTGCTGCCCGTCTGAACCAGAATACCGAGGCCCGTCACGGCGGGCCAGAACACCGTCTTTTCGAGAATGCCATGACCCCGAACCCGTTTTCCACGCCACGCGACCTGCTGCGCTACGCCGTTACCCGTTTCAATACCGCCAAGCTGTTTTTCGGCCACGGCAGCGCCGAAGCGTTCGACGAAGCGGCCTATCTGATCCTGCACACCTTGAAGTTGCCGCTCGACAAGCTCGAACCGTTCCTCGACGCCAAGCTGCTGCCGTCGGAAGTGGCCAGCGTCATGAGCGTCATCGACCGCCGCAGCATCGACCGCGTGCCAGCCGCCTACATCACCAAGGAAGGCTGGCTGGGTACGTATAACTTCTACGTCGACGAGCGCGTGATCGTGCCCCGCTCCTTCATCGCCGAGCTGATTCCTGAATACTTCTCGCCATGGGTGGCGGAGCCGGAAGCCGTGGAAAACATCCTGGAACTGTGCACCGGTTCGGGCTGCCTGTCGATCATGATGGCTGACGCCTTCCCGAACGCCGCCGTCGACGCCGTGGATATTTCGGCCGACGCGCTGGCCGTGGCCAAGCGCAACGTCGACACCTACAAATTGCAGGACCGCGTCACCCTGATCGAATCGGACCTGTACACGAACGTGCCGGCCAAGAAATATGATTTGATCATCAGCAACCCGCCGTACGTAAATTCCGCGTCGATGGGCGCCCTGCCCCAGGAATACCTGGCTGAACCGCAAATCGCCCTCGACGGCGGCAGCGACGGCATGGACCTGGTGCGCAAGATCATCGCCGGCGCGGCCGAACGCCTGACGGACGACGGCATCCTGATGATTGAAATCGGCAACGAACGCGAGTACGCGGAAGCGGCCTTTGGCGAGCTGGGCCTGACCTGGCTGACGACAAGCGCCGGCGACGACATGGTGTTCCTGCTGACGGCCGAGCAGTTGAAGCTGGTTTGATCGACTTGGTAGGTCGGATTAGCCCGAAGGGCGTAATCCGACGGGCACGGCGCCACTTGTCGGATTACGCTACGCTAATCCGACCTACCTGAATTTTACGGCGCGGGTTCATTCCCAGCCTTTACAAAGAAAAAAATGATACGTTTCCTACAAGTAAGCCTGATGCGCGGCATCAAACCGTTGCTCGAACAAGTCGATGTCACCCTCAATCCGGGCGACAAGATCGGCCTGATCGGCGCCAATGGCGCGGGCAAATCGAGCCTGTTCGCCATGATGCGTGGCGAATTGCACCCTGACCAGGGCGAGATCGATTTCCCGGCCAAGTGGCGCGTGGCTTACGTGGCGCAGGAAACGCCGCCGCTGGACCGTGCCGCGCTCGACTACGCGATCGATGGCGACATCACCCTGCGCAAACTGGAAGCGGAACTGGCGCGCCTGGAATCGGAGCCGGCCACGTCGGAAAACGGCATCGCCATCGGCGAAATCTACAGCGCCATGGCCGATGCCGACGCGTACACGGTGCAGTCGCGCGGCGAGCAATTGCTGCTGGGACTGGGCTTTACCCTGGACCAGATGCAGCAACCAGTAGCGAGTTTCTCCGGCGGCTGGCGCATGCGTTTGAATCTGGCGCAAGCGCTGATGTGTCCGTCCGACCTGCTGCTGCTCGATGAACCGACCAACCATTTGGATCTGGACGCCATCATCTGGCTTGAAGACTGGCTCAAGCGCTACGCCGGCACCTTGCTGATCATTTCCCATGACCGCGACTTCCTCGATGAAGTGGTCAACGTGGTCGTGCACATCGACGAGCGCAAGCTGAAACGCTATTCGGGCAACTATTCGAGCTTCGAGCGCCAACGCGCGGCGCAGATGATACTGGCCGCCGGCGCGCTGGAAAAGCAGCAGCGCAAGCGCGCCCACCTGGAATCGTTCGTCAACCGCTTCAAGGCGCAAGCGTCGAAGGCCCGCCAGGCGCAAAGCCGCATGAAGGCGCTGGCGAAGATGGAAGAGCTGGCGCCATTGCGCGCCGCGGCCGAATTCTCGTTCGAATTCCGCGAGCCGCTGTCGGCACCAAATCCGCTGCTGGTGATGGAAGACGTCGATGCGGGCTACAAGATCGAGAACGAAGCGACGGGGGAAATCACGCATAAAACCATCGTCAACGGCATCAAGTTTTCGCTGCAGATTGGCCAGCGTATCGGCTTGCTGGGCCAGAACGGCGCCGGCAAATCGACGCTGATCAAGACCATCGCCGGCGAACTGATGCCGCTGACGGGCGACGCCACCATGGGCAAGGGCCTCAACATCGGCTACTTCGCCCAGCACCAGGTGGAAATGCTGCGCCACGACGAATCGCCGCTGTGGCATCTGGCGAAGATCGCCCCGACCGTGCGCGAGCAGGAACTGCGCAACTTCCTCGGCGGCTTCAACTTCCCCGGCAACATGGTCACCGCCTCGATCGCGCCGTTCTCGGGCGGCGAAAAAGCCCGCCTGGCGCTGGCCCTGATCGTCTGGCAGCGCCCGAACCTGCTGCTGCTCGATGAACCGACCAATCACCTGGATCTGGAAACGCGCGAAGCGCTGACGGAAGCGCTGGCCCAGTTCGAAGGCACGCTGGTCGTCGTTTCCCATGATCGCCATTTGCTGCGCGCCACCACGGACGAATTCATCATCGTTGCCGACGGCAAGCTGCAGCCGTTCGACGGCGACCTGGACGACTACAAGGATTGGCTGTTCAAGACCAAACTGGGCAAAGGTACCGATGTGCTGCCGGCCGCCGGCAAGGCCAACAAGACCGATTTCCCCGTGGTCTCGCCCGTCGTTGCCGCAGCAGCCCCTGCCGCGCCCGTACGCGACAAGCGCAAGGAAGCGGAAGAGCGTCAGAAAACGGCCGCCCTTCGCAAGCCGATCGAAAACAAGATCAAGCGCCAGGAAGAGCAGATCGCCAAGCGCAATGCGCAAAAGGCGGAAACCGACGCCAAGCTGGGCGAGCCGACCATCTATGACGCCGCCAACAAGGCGAAATTGAAGCAATTGCTGGCCGACCAGACCTTCTTTACCAAGGACCTGGCGCAGCTGGAAGCGGAATGGCTGGATCTGCAGGATCAGTTAGAGAAACTCGGCTAATTCAACGCTGACAAAAGACGACTTCCGGGTCGTCTTTTTTTTAGGCTGCCTGCATGGGGCTGGGACTGCGGATCGCCATCAGGCGGTCGATGTCGACGAGGATCAATCGGCGCCCCGCCACCGTGCCCAGGCCCAGCAGGTAATCGGCTTCCGCCTCGCCCAGGCCAGGCACGGCGGCGATGTCGGCGGGCGCCAGGCTGACGATATCGGTGACGCCATCGACCACCATGCCCATCACGCCATTGCTCAGCTGCAAGATGATCACGTCGGTGGCCGGATCGGGCGCGCCTTGGGCGCTGCCGAACGCGGCGCGCATGTCGACGATGGGGATGATCACGCCGCGCGAGACGGCCACGCTGTGCAGCACTTCCCCTTCCGAGGAAAAACGGTCGAGTTCCTTCAGCGGACGCAATTCCCGCACGCGGCGGTAATCGAGGCCGTATTCCAGGCCGCCCAGCCGGAAGCTCAAGTACTGCGTCAGGTATTGCGCGGTTGCGGCGCCAGGCGTGGTCGTGGGCTGCATGGTGTTCCTTTCGTCCGGTAAGCGCTGCCAGGATGCGCAGTGGCGCAATGTTGGCCCCATGCTAACCAGCATCGCCGCAAGCGGCGTTGAGAAACATCAACTTTCCCGGAAGACATCATCGGCTGGCCGCCCCGGCATTGCGCCGGCGCAGCCATCTTCCCTTACAATACCCCCATCGTTTCCCCACAGGCAGGCCATGCAACACCTCGTCAATCCCGCTGAAGTTGAATTTTCCGCCATCCGCGCCCAGGGGCCGGGCGGGCAGAACGTCAACAAGGTGTCCAGCGCCATCCATTTGCGCTTCCCCATCGCCGCCTCGTCGCTGCCGGAAGCGTACAAGGAACGGCTGCTGGCCCTGCGCGACAGCCGCATCAGCAAGGATGGCGTGCTGGTGCTCAAGGCGCAGCAGTCGCGCAGCCAGGAGCAGAACAAGGAAGAAGCGTTGCGGCGCTTGCAGGAAATCATCGACAGCGTGACCTTCTTGCCCGCCGTGCGCCGCGCCACCAAGCCCACGCGCAGCTCACAGCGGCGCCGCCTCGACAGCAAGAGCACGCACAGCGTGCTGAAGCAATCACGCGGCAAAGTCACGGATTGACTAAGGCGGTGGCTGGTAAGTCCAGTCCAGGCTGCCCGTGCTGTCCGCAAACACGGGCTGCGTGGCCGGCGTGGCGCTGCGCAGCAAGGCCTTGATTTCTTTCGGCGGCCGGTCGTAGACCTTGGCCGGTCCGGGCGGCACGACCAGGGCGCGCACCGTCGTCTCGCCATCGATCAGGCCCAGGTTGCAGCGCGACTGGCCGGCCGTTGCCTGCCGTTCCTGGCGCAGCTGCGCCACCAGCGCCAGCATCTGCGCGTGCAGGATTTCCGACTGTTTTACTTCCACGCGCAGGCGCGCCACCTCTTTCAGGACGGGAGCGATACGCGCGGCCAGCTTGTCGTACTGCACCTGCTGCGTTGCTTGCAGTTGCAATTCGCCGCGCCGCAGCTGGCCGGCCAGGGTCAGGTAGTTGCGCACCTCGGGCAATTGCGCAATGGAATCGATCTCCTGCTGGCGCTTGTGCTGCACCTGCTGGTACTGCGTTGCCTTCGCCAGGCTCTCGGCAATCTTTTGATCGAGGGCGCTCAGGTCGGGTACGAGGGGAAAGAGCAGCATCTCCACCTGCCTGCGAGGGCCGGCGCTGCCGATGCGGATGGTGCGCGCCGCCACGGCGCAGCCTTCGGCCAGTTCGATGACGACCTCGTCGGCGATGATTTCGCAATTGCTGGCGCTGTCGATCACCACGCGCGTGCCGGCGATGACGCAGCTTTCCGCGCGTTTTACATGCACCTCACCGCTCAGCGCCTGCAGCACGGAACCGGAAGCGACGCCCTCGACCCGCACGTCGCCGTGTTCATTAAAAGCCGTGCCGCCCACCAGGTTACGGTGTAACAAGATCAAGCCGCCAAGCGAGTGCAAATGGCCATACACGTCGCCATGGATGGTGATGTCGCTGCCGTCGAGCTGGCGCTGCTCCTGCACTTCGCCATACTCCTCGTAGGCGGCGCGCAGCTTCAGATTGCCCGTGGTGCGGCTGCTGACGCCTTCGCGGCTGACGATCTTGTTTTCGATCGCCATCTTGCCGTGCTCATCCACATTCACGTAGCCATCCTGGGTGGCGACGAGGAAAGCGCCATCGCTGAAATGCTCGACCGCCGTGCCTGGCCCCGCCACCGTGGCCAGGTCCAGTTCCAGCGGCGCGGGCGGCGGCAGCGCCTTGCCGGCCAGGTCGTAGCCGGGCAAGCCGGGCGTACCAGGCAGCAGACGCAGCAGGCGCGCGTGTTTTTTCACTTGCGGAAAGCGGTTCTTGAAACTGAGCAAATCGAGGCGGCCATCGGAGCGTTCGCGCGGCGCATCGTCGCGGTGGATGCCTTGCGACACTTCCACCAGCTGGGCGTCGCGCCCCGGCTGCGGCGGCAGCACCCGTGCCACCGTGATGCGCTCGGCCTTGCCGCTGGCGAGCATGGCGCGCACGGCCACGCTATCGATACCGTAGTGCACGCCCTTGCACCACAGATCGGCCACCAGCTCGTCAAACTCGCGGCGCGCCGCCACCTGGCCATCCGCGTCCGCAAGCAAGGTTTCAAAGTAAAACTCGGCGCTGTCGCCACGGATCTTGACCTGTTGGTACAGCGCGCGGCGCGGAGGCGGGAACGGCGCCACGCGCACGGCGATGCGCAGCAAGGCGTCGCCCTTGGGCGCGGCGCGGGGAGCGGGGGCATGGAACAGGGTCAGCAGGAACAAGCCGTAATCGAGGCCGGCCAGCAGCTGGCCCGACTGGAACAGCTGGTCGACGGCGGCGCGCAGCTGCGCCGGCGCCAGCGACAGGTCAAGGAACACGCCGTCGTCGCGTTGGAGCAGGCCGTGCGGCAAGCCGCCTGCGGGGGCCGCATCCGGAACGCGTGTGTCGTCGTCGCTCACCACTTGCCTCCCCCAGCAACAATGTCAGAGAATTGCCTCATTGCGTTAGAACAATATCACGGGGCGGGGCCGTGTGCCTGACTGAGCAACAATGTTGGCGGCCAAATGCAAACAGGGCCACCTCTTGCGAGATGGCCCTGTCGGAGGGGGATGGATGCCTAGCGGCGCGGCGGATTCGAGTAAATGTCCTGGCCCACTTCGTTGATCTGGCGGCGCAGGTCGCGCCGTTCGTCGGGCGTCATGCGGCCCGTGCGGCGCGAAGCGTCGGCGCCTTCGTTGGCGCGGCGCTGCTCTTCGGCGCGCGTGTCGAAACTGCGTGCGTCACGCTGTTCGCGCAGTCGCGTATCATTGCTGTTGCTGCGCTGTACCTGCTCATACCGCTGGGCCTGCATTTGCTGCTGGTCGTCACGGCGTGGCGGCGGCTGGTTTTGCGCCGACGCCAGGCTGGCGGCAAACACGGAACAAATGGCAAATGCGGACAGCACAGTCGTACGTGCGGCGATAGCTGCGCTGGGAGCGGCGTGAATTTTTTTAGTAAAGATATTCATTGAGTTCCTCTTCCGCGATGCCGTATAAACTAAAGCTGATTTCCACTGTGGCCCCAGTGTATGATGCTTTACACGGTGCAGTAAGAGTAATTGGGTAAAGTTTGTAACACTTTGTAATGGGTCGCCACAGCCCCTTGCCGACGCCGCGCGAGGCGTTACTATAGCAACTAATATAAGATAACACGACACCCTAAATGACCACAACCTCCACTTCCGGCAGCAACACAACAACGCAATCGATTCACGGCCACCAGGCAAAAATCATGGTGGTCGATGACGATGTGCGCCTGCGCGACCTGCTGCGCCGCTACCTGACCGAACAGGGCTTCAATGTCTTCACGGCAGAGAGCGCAACGGCCATGAACAAACTGTGGCTGCGCGAACGCTACGATCTGCTGGTGCTCGACCTGATGCTGCCGGGCGAAGACGGCCTGTCGATCTGCCGCCGCCTGCGCGGCGCGGGCGACCAGACGCCAATCATCATGCTGACGGCCAAGGGCGAAGACGTGGATCGTATCGTGGGCCTGGAAATGGGTGCCGACGATTACCTGCCGAAACCGTTCAATCCGCGCGAGCTGGTGGCCCGCATCGGCGCCGTGCTGCGCCGCAAGGGTCCCGATGAAATCCCCGGCGCGCCGTCGGAAACGCCGCAAACCTTCGAGTTCGGCGACTTCGTGCTGGACCTGGGCACGCGTACCCTGAAAAAGAATGGCGAAACGGTGCCGCTGACGACGGGCGAGTTTTCTGTGCTGAAAGTGTTTGCCCGCCATGCGCGCCAGCCGCTGTCGCGCGAAAAATTGATGGAACTGGCGCGCGGCCGCGAATACGAAGTGTTCGACCGCAGCCTGGACGTGCAAATCTCGCGCCTGCGCAAACTGATCGAACCCGACCCGTCGAGTCCGCTGTTCATCCAGACCGTGTGGGGCCTCGGCTACGTTTTCATTCCGGACGGACAGCCGCGCTGATCGCAGGCGAGGCATGATGAAGCTTGTTCCCGATATCAGCCTGGCGCGGCTGAAAAGCGGCCTGTTCTGGCGCACCTTTTTGCTGCTGGGTACTTTGACCACCGTCAGCATGATCACCTGGATCGGCATGATTTCCGTCATCCAGCGCGAGCCGCAGGCGCAGCAGATTTCCGCCCAGATCATTTCCGTCGTCACCATCACGCATGCGGCATTGACGCACTCGGCGCCCGAGCTGCGCCGCGAGCTGCTGTTCGACCTCGTCAGCAATGAAGGCATCCGCATCTTCTCGCTGGAAGAGGACGACCGCATCGAGCCGCCGCCCGACAATTACCTGATGCCCGAGATCGAGGCGCAGGTGAAGGCCAAGCTGGGCAAGGACACGCGCTTTTCTGCGCGCGTCAACGGGGTGGCCGGCTTCTGGGTCAGCTTCAAGATCGACGACGACGAGTACTGGCTGATGCTGGACCGCGAGCGCCTGCGCGGCCTGACGGGCTTCCAGTGGCTGGGCTGGGCCAGCCTGGTGTCCCTGCTGTCCCTGCTGGGCGCGGCCATCATTTCCAGCCTGATCAATCTGCCGCTGTCGCGCCTGACGGCGGCCGCGCGCGACATCGCCAAGGGCAAGCAACCGGCGCCGCTGCCGGAAAAGGGCCCGATTGAAATCATCGAGGCGAACCGCAGCTTCAACCAGATGGTCGATGATTTAAAACAGGTGGAATCGGATCGCGCCGTGATTCTGGCCGGCATTTCGCACGATTTGCGCACGCCGCTGGCGCGCATGCAGCTGGAAGTGGAAATGGCGAACCTGTCGGACGAGGCGCGCGAAGGCATCCAGTCCGATATCGGACAGATGGACGCCATCATCGGCCAGTTCCTCGACTATGCCAAGCCGACGGAAGCGTCGAGCTTTACGGACGTCGACCTCAGTGGTTTGCTCAGCGACATGACGCGCGAAGCGATGCGCCTGCCGGACGTGAAGATCAACGCCAGCATCGCCGACGGCGCGCATGCGATGGGCAACCCCACGGACCTGCGCCGCGTATTGAACAACCTGATCGAGAATGCGCGCCGCTATGGCAAGACGCCCGGCAGCGACGTGACGGAAATCGACATCGCCTGCCAGGTACGCACCAGCCACGGCGCGAAAAAGGTGATCATCGAAGTGCAGGACCACGGCACGGGCGTGCCGGCGGAAAAGATCGAGCAGCTGATGAAGCCGTTCACCCGCCTCGACACGGCGCGCGGACAGGCGAATGGCGCCGGCCTGGGCCTGGCCATCGTCGACCGCGTGCTGCTGCGCCATGGCGCTGAATTACAGGTGCGCAACCGCGAAGGCGGCGGCCTGGCGTTTCAGATCAGCTTGCCGGCGGCGTAACCGGAACGAACGGGGACGGCGCAAATGTGCCGCCCCCTGCTTTCAAGCCGACGCCTGCTCCTGCGCCAGCAATTTATTCATCAGCAATTCCGTCGCCCCGTAGCCGTACAGGGAATCGCTTTCCATGCCCGGCGTATCGAAGGGAATCGATTCCTCGCGATTCAGCTTGGCAGGGTCGGCGTCCGCATAACTGGCACGCCAGGCACGCTGCAGGGATTCGTTGCGGCGGATAAAGGCCGGCATGGGCCAGTCGTCACGGTTCCAGTGGGGACTGTCGCCCAGCAGGGGCCAGCGCTCGTTGAGCAGGGCCATGTCGCCCGTACGCAGGCGGCGCACGGCCTGTTCCGGCCGCAAGCCTTCCAGCTCGTCCAGCGTGGGCAAGCAGTCGCGCTTCGGCCCGAACATATACGCCAGCATGATGCGCCCGGCAGGCGCCCTGCGCGCCACCACGCCGACGGCATAACCGCCGCCCGGCAGGGGCACGGCAAACCAGCTGCCTTCTCGGTATGGTAATGATTTCATTTCTGCAAACTCCCCCAAAATCGTGTTCGGGGCACAGTCTACGCGAAGCGATACGAAAGTGGCGCATGGTACGCCACGACAACAAACCAATAGTTACAATATTTTCTCGTCATAGTGATACTGGGCAACAATTGGCCCCGCCTTGAACAGCGCTTCCTTCATGGCCGTGTCCAGGCGCGCGTCGCGGCGGCGCATCCATTCGAGCAGCATGGCCGCTTCCTTGCGGCTGGTGTCGCCCGCATGCGCGAGCACGCGGCGCAGTTCCGGGTCCGTGCACGCCTCGAAGCGCTGGCTGTTCAGGTCCAGCGCCTGCAGCGCGGCGATGGTGGCGCCGATGGCGCGGTGCATGTCGAGCGCGGTGGCCGGCAAGCCGGATTCTTCCAGTGGGACGTTGGTCATGCGCATTCCTTTTCGCGTAGTGGTGACATCGGCTGCATTCTCCACCGCGCGGACGAAAAGCTCAAGCGTCCACGACACGTTTCCACCCGTTCGGCCATAATCATGGCTCAGCAACAGCCTAAACCCCAGCGGCAGGAGTCCCATGTTCAATTTCGACTTTTACAATCCGACGCAAATCCTTTTCGGCCAGGGCCAGATCGCCGCCATCACGGCGCTGATCCCGCCGCAGGCCAGAGTGCTCATGACATATGGCGGCGGCAGCATCCGGCAAAATGGCGTCTACGATGAAGTCAGGGCGGCGCTGGCCGGCCATACGGTGCTGGAATTTGCCGGCATCGAACCCAATCCCAGCTATGAAACCCTGATGCAGGCCGTGTCCATGGTGAAAAGCGAGCGCATCGATTTCCTGCTGGCCGTCGGCGGCGGCTCCGTGGTCGATGGCACCAAATTCATCGCCGCGGCCGCCCTGCACGAAGGCGAGGCGTGGGACATCCTGGCCAAGGGCGGCAAGATCGTCGAGGCCGCCCTGCCCTTCGGCACCGTATTGACGTTACCGGCCACGGGGTCCGAAATGAATGGTTCGGCCGTGATCACGCGCAAGGCGACGCAGGAAAAGCGCTCGTTCATGAGCCGCAAGGTGTATCCGAAATTCTCCGTGCTGGATCCGTCGAAGACCTTTACATTACCGCTGCGCCAGGTGGGCAATGGCGTCGTCGATGCGTTTGCGCATGTGATGGAGCAATACCTGACTTACCCTGTGAACGCGTCCGTGCAAGACCGCTTTGCCGAAGGCATTTTATTGACCCTGATCGAGGAAGGCCCGAAGGCGCTGTCGCACCCGGACGACTACGACGTGCGCGCCAACGTGATGTGGAGCGCCACCCTGGCCTTGAACGGCCTGATCGGCGTGGGCGTGCCGCAGGACTGGTCTACGCACGCCATCGGCCACGAATTGACGGCCTTGTACGAGCTCGACCATGCGCAGACCCTGGCCATTATCCTGCCCAGCATGCTGCGCGTGCGCAAGCAAGCCAAGCGCGCCAAGCTGCTGCAATATGCGGCCCGCGTGTGGGGCCTCGACGGCGGCGACGAGGATGGCCGCATCGAGGCCGCCATCGCGCGTACGGAATTTTTCTTCCGCCACATGGGCGTCAAGACGCGCCTGGCCGACTACGGCCTGAACCATGCCAGCGTGGACGCCGTCGTCTCCGCCCTCGACGCGCACGGCATGACGGCGCTGGGCGAACAGCGTGAAGTGACGCCCGCCGTCAGCCGCAAGGTGCTGGAACTGAGCCTGTAGATTCCATACACACTGTTGTAAAACGGTCAGCCGGGTGGGACAGCTGGCCGTGGTTCATGCTAAGCTGTCATTTCGCTAGGGGTCCTGGAGCAGTCATCCGGGTGAGAGATACCCTTCGTACCTGATCTGGATAATGCCAGCGAAGGAAAGCGCAAAGTACCTCCCTCCTTTGATAGCTCCTGCGTTGGCGCCAGCCGAACAAGCAGCCTGCCGTGCTCTTTACCGAGTCGGCTTGAACCACGAGCAATCTATGTCCACACCGAATTTATCCGTTTCTGTTTTGACCCTGGCGATCCTGCATGCGTTTGCCACGCCCGCCCTGGCCGCGAATGACACCGCCGAAGCCGTCGACCCGCAGGCGCAAAGCATGGCCGAAGTCGTCGTCACGGCCAGCAAGGCGCCGGCCGCCAGGCGCGCCTCCGTCGGCGGTTTTTCCGACGCGCCGCTGCTGCAGACGCCGGCGTCCGTCACCGTCATTTCGCAAAAAGACATGCAGGACTTGCAAATTCGCAATCTGAGCGATGCCGTCAAGCTCGACACCAGCATCAATGACGCCTACAACGCCGTCGGCTATGCGGAACAGTTTTCCATCCGCGGCTTCAAGCTCGACAACAATTCCAGCTACCGCAAGGAAGGCGTGGCCATTCCCGGCGACACGCAAATTCCGCTGGAAAACAAGGAACGCATCGAAGTACTGAAAGGCCTGGCCGGCTTGCAGGCAGGCGTGGCCGCGCCGGGCGGCGTGATCGACTTCATCGTCAAACGCCCGACCGCCGCGCCATTGCGCACCGTCACCGTGGAAACGCGCGAACGGGGTACCCTGTACGGCGCCGTCGACCTGGGCGGACGCCTGGAAGACACGCGCTTCGGCTACCGGGTCAACGTGGCGGCCGAACGCCTGCGCTCCTACATCAAGGGCGCGGACGGCAACCGTAAATTCATTTCCGGCGCCTTCGACTGGCAGATTTCGTCGCAGGCCCTGCTGCAACTCGATGCCGACTACCAGGACAAGGCGCAGGCGACGGCGCCCGGCTTCCAGCTGCTGAACAATACAACTTTGCCAACTGGCATCAGCGCCGACGCCATGCTCAACAAGCAACCGTGGACGCACCCGGTGGAAACCGTCACCAGCAACCTGGGCCTGCGCTTCCAGTACGCCTTCAATGAGGACTGGCACGCCACCGTGTCGGCCAACCAGCACTCGTTCAAGCGCGACGACTACACGGCCTTCCCGTACGGCTGCAGCGCGCAAGACCTGTACCCGGGCTTCTGCGGCAATGGCGACTACGACGTGTATGACTACCGCAGCCTGGGCGAGACGAAAAAGCCGCTGAGCGCGCAAGCCATGATCCAGGGCAAATTCGCCACCGGCTCGCTGCGCCATGAATTCACGGCCGGCGTCTCGACCTTCCGCCGCAAGGACCGCGCCGGCCTGTACGTGTACGACTGGGCTGGCGTGAGCAATATCTACCGCCCGCAGATCGTCGATATGTCGACCGGTGTGCAAGGCCCCGTGCGCCTGGTGCGCAAGGATACGGAAAACTCCGTCTTCGTGCAGGATATCGTCAGCCTGGCCCAAAACTGGAAGCTGCATGGCGGATTGCGCCATATCAATGTCGACGGCTACCAGTATGTGCTGAAAGCCGACACGGAAATCCGCGCCAAGCACGATTTCCTGCTGCCGAACGTCTCGCTCGTCTACACCCCGCTCGACAATCTGTCCGTGTATGCGGCCTATTCGCAGGGCATGGAACATGGCGGCACGGCCGACCGCAAGGCGGAGAACGCCAACGTGGAATTGTCGCCCAGCCGTTCGAAGCAGATCGAACTCGGCGTGAAAATGGATGTGACGCCGGACTTCATGGTGGCGGCCAGCCTGTTCCAGATCCGCAAGGGCCTGGAATTCAACCAGTACGTCGACAGCAGCAAGACCAGCTACAACTTCGTGCGCGAAGGCCAGGCCCAGCACCGTGGCCTGGAATTGTCGGCCCAGGGCAAGGCATCGTCCAGCCTGAGCCTGGGCGCGTCCGTGACGGCCCTGAACAGCCAGCAGTCAGGCACGGGCAATGCGGACCTCGATGGCAAGCGCGTGCCCAACGTGCCGGCCTTCAAGGCAGCCGTGCATGCGGACTACGCCGTGCAACAGGTGGCGGGCTTGAGCGTGAATGGCAGCTGGGAATATGCGGGCAAGAAAGCGTTTGAGTACAGCAACACGACCTTCGTGCCGTCGTACAACGTGTTCAACCTGGGCGCCGCGTACGCCACGCGCATCGCCGGCACGCGCGCCGTGCTGCGCGCCAGCGTCAACAACGTGGCCGACAAGTTCTACTGGCGCGACGTGACGCCGGAATCGGACGGCTATCTGTATCCGGGCGCCAGCCGCACATTCAAGGTCTCGGCGCAGTTCGACTTTTAATTGAAGGAAATGGCAGGCGCTGCAGCTAGCGCCTGCTGCAGCAAAGGCGTTGCCTGTTCCAGGCGCGCATCCAGGCTGTCGTGCAGCACGTGGTAGGCGATGCCGCGCGCGTCGAGCTCGTCGAGCAGGTAGCGGTAGATCAGCTGGCGCACGGCTTCCGACTCGCGCTGCAAGCCATCGGCCACCCACGGGCTGTCGGGCGCCGTCACCAGTGTCAGATCGTACTGCGTGGCATCGGCCAGCGCCGCCAGCGGCGCATCGGCGCCATGGAAATAATGGCGGCTGTAGACTACCGTCATCAAGGGCGTCGTGTCGCAAAACAGGAAATTATGCGCTTGCGCAGTGGCTGCCGCTTCGCGTTCGACTTGCGTTCGCGCAATGCCAAACTGGTCAGCCGCGACGGGCACCCTGCCCTCGGTCTCGACAAATTCGCGCAAATACTCGGGCACCCAGACGCTGCCGTGGCGTTCGGCCAGGGCGGCCGCCAGGGTCGACTTGCCCGACGATTCCGCGCCCAGGATGGCGACGCGCACGCAGTGGCCCATCACTTGAGGACCATCGCGCTCGGCGCGGCCGGTGCCGACTTTCTCCACGCCAGCAAGCCAATGATGGCCATCACGACAAAGAAGGCATACAGCACGGCCGTCAGGGTCAGGCCCTTGTGCAGGTACAGCCACACGTACAGCACGTCGACGATGATCCAGGCGATCCAGTTTTCCAGCTTCTTGCGCGACAGCAGGAATTGCCCCACCAGGCTGCCTGCCGTGAGGAAACCGTCCGCATGGGGCACGTCCGTGTCCGTCGTCGTCAGCAGCCAGGCGATCAGCAGAAAGCCGACCAGCCAGCCCATGGCGCAGGCCATCCAGCCGCGGCCATCGAGGCGCGTGACGGGCAAGGTCTTGCCGCCGCTGGCCGGATGCAGCCACTGGTACCAGCCCCAGAACGAGACGCTGATGAACAGCAGTTGCAAGGCCATGTCGCCATACAGGCGCGACTCGAAAAACACAAAACCGTAGGCGGCCGAGGAAATGATGGCGAACAGCCACGCCCAGTGATTCTGGCGGATGTTCAGCGCAACGGTTGTCAATGCCAGGACAAAGGAAATCAGTTCAAGCGGCGTGGTGGCAAAACCCAGCAGGAGAAGCGTATCGTTCATGGGAATCGTGATGAGGCTGGTGGTGCAGTATGCAATACCAGCCCTGAATAAGCAAGATTGCCTGCTCAGTGCGCTTAGGCGAAGCCGCCCTTGACGGCGCGCGCCAGCGAACGCTGCACGATCAGCTTGTGGAAAGGCCGGATCACCAGGATGTAGGCGCGCCCCACCGCATTATGGCAATGCACGACGCTGGACATGGTGATGCTGCCATGCGGCCCCGCGTCGCGGTGGCGCAGCACCGACAGGCGGAAGTCCAGGTGGCTGTCATCCTCGCCCACGATGATTTCATCGTCGCTGACGGCAAAGATGCGGAAGATGCCGATGCGCTTGCCTGGCCGCGCTTCCATCTGCCTGGCCGTACGGATGCCGAAGCGCGCCACGATGGCGTCGCGCACCACCATCAGCTTGCGCGCCCAGCCCGGCTGGCTGCCCAGCAGGATGCGCGCCAGGCTTTCCATGTCCATCTGGCGCGCCTGCGCGGTCGGCAGGTCGACGGCATACGCGTCGGCCAGGTGGCTGCCCGGGTACAAGGGGGCGATGCTGGCGCCGGGCGGCAAGGCCACGGCGCGTACAGCGTTGTTCATCTCTTGCATATGCTCTCCATGTGTTCAGTGATAACATGAGCATCATACACGACAATGTGAACAGCGATAACATAGAATGACAAGTCCAAGTACTTACCATCACGGCAACTTGCGCGACACCCTGGTCGCCGCCACCATCGCGCAACTGGCGCAGCAGCACGACGCCACCCTCTCGCTGCGTGAACTGGCGCGCACGGTGGGCGTGTCGATCGCCGCCGTGTACCGCCACTTCCCCAGCAAGGAAGCCTTGCTGGCCGACGTGGCGGCAGCCGGTTTCGCCAGCCTGATCGCCAAGTGGGAAGCAGAACTGCCGCCGCAGGGCAGCCTGCCCTCCGAACAGCGTTTTCAGCTGCTGGGCCAGCAATACATCGAATTCGCCCTGGCCGCACCGGCCCACTACAGGCTGATGTTCGAGCACCAGGACGTGCGCCAGTTCCCCGCCCTGCTGGAAGCGGCGCAGGCGTGCTTCCAGTACGTGCTGCAGACGGCAGGCGCGGCCGTGCGCGAAGCAGGCCTCGATGCGCGCTGGGACAAGGCCGCCGCCAGCGCCGGCTGGTCGCTGGGCCACGGCTACGTGATGCTGCTGCTGAGCGGCCGCCTGGCCATGGCGGACGGCGGCGACGATTTATCGCCCGCGATGGTGCCGCGCTTTTTCCAGTTGCCGGTGGAGGCGTTGCGGCAGGCGCATCAGCAAGCGGGAGAACAGCAATGACGGCCATCGCCAGATGCGCCGGCTGATCATGCAACATCCCATGGAACCATCCACTGTCCCGGGCACCGAAGGCTATGCAGACAATGCAGGGCAGCTCATCGCCCGATACGACAGCGTTGCCTTCCTGGAGAAATACCGCCCCGTTGCTCATCTCTTGCCGACGCGAGCAAGCAGCGTGCTCGACATCGGCGCCGGGACAGGCGGCGACGCGGCGTGCCTGGCAAGCCTGGGGCACACAGTGGTCGCGCTTGAGCCCGTTGCCGCATTCCGCGCAGCGGGCATGAAGGCGCACGCCCCGGCCAACATCGAATGGGTGAACGATAGCCTGCCCGCCCTGTCTGCGATAGGCGCGCGCCAAACCAGGTATGACCTGATTGTCGTCGCGGCCGTCTGGATGCATCTGGCAGCGGAAGAAAGAATGGAGGCGATGGGCAATATCAGCATATTACTCAAGCCCGGCGCAATGCTCGTCATGTCCCTGAGGCATGGACCAGCCCCAGAAGGCCGTCGCATCTTTGATGTATCCGCCAGTGAAACGGCAGAGCTCGCAATGCGGCATCAGCTCAAAGTGATGCTGAATACGCAGGCGCCATCCGTGCAACTGCAGAATCGTCAGGCGGGGGTGAGCTGGTCCTGGCTTGTTTTTGAGAAATGATTCAAGCTGAAGCAGCATGCGCCAGGGAGTTGGCACGGCGCGCAGTCAGCCGAATCTAGCCATTATTTTTGAAACGCCGTCAATTTATGCACAATATATGCACAATTTATCGTTAGACACGCTCTCCGTGATTGCAAGACAATGCATTGCGCTCACCTGTTTGCAACGCTTTTGCCAGCAGCACGCCCTTCACCATCCCGCCCTGTCCGCGTTCACCGGCCACGTGTGGAAAGTGGCGCAGCTCGCGCCCGGGGATTTTGCGGCCTGGGAACGCGGCTTTGCTTCACTGGCCGTGAACGGCATGGGCGATCCCTGGCCCGATGACATCCGCATGGCCATCCCCGGGCATCTGCTCGGCACGCTGGAGGAACTTGTTCAGCATGTGCTGGAAACGAGCGCCTGTAGCTGGTATGGCGACGATCTTGCGGCCAGCCGGCGGCAGCTGGAAGCCGTCCTTGCCATCTGTGCCAGGCATGACGTGGCCGTGCCGCAGCTTGCGCACTATGCGCAGCACGATGCGGCGCTGCGCGGCGGCTGGGGGCCGGTGCTGACGGACGCGGAAGTCAGAGCCTGGCAAGCCCTGATATAGCCTGCGGCAGGCACCTGATCGAGCAGCCGCTCCTCTTCATGCGTACCGGCATCGACTTGCTTGACCACGGTCGGGAATCGCGCGCAAGTCCTGATTTGCTCGAAAGCATGGCACAGCTGGCCAATTGCCGGCACATCGGCTTCCATGCACGCGTTCGTGTCAAAGCTCAGCGAAAGGGACCGGCGTTGAAGGCAAAGGCTGACAATGCCTGACCCTTGAAGGGGGAGGCGCCCAGCACTGCCAGCGACGCGCTGCGGCAAGCGGGTCGTCCATCGTGAGCAATGACCTTGCACGATGGCAGGAATCGGGTAATCTATGCCCATCTCAATGTATAGAACGGCGACGATGAAGCGTGCAGAAGCGAGCGTTGACATGCTGTCCGGGCGCTTGCCGGCCAGCGATGAAGCGCAGCGGCAAGGGCTCGTTCCCCTGCCCCTGCCATTCATCCACCAGGCAGAGGACGGCATGGTGCCTGCGCTGCAGATCACCGTCCTGCATTTCCAGCCCTATCCATTCCAGAGCGCCGCCTTCCATGCGCATGACATCGCCCTGCCCGCCGCCATCGCGCGCAGCGTGCCAAAACGGCAAGCGGAGTATTTTTTCGGCCGGCTGGCAGCGCGCGCCGCGCTGGCGCGCCTCGGCATCGCCGACGCGCAGATCGGCACCGGCGCCTCGCGCCAGCCCTTGTGGCCAGCCGGCGTGGTCGGCAGCATCAGCCACGGCGGCGGCTATGCCGCTGCGGTGGCCTTGCCGGCGCAGCGGCACGAAGCCATCGGCATCGACATTGAAGCGGTGGTCGGCGCGGAGATGCGCGAAGCCTTGCTGAGCACGGCGATCGGCCTGCCCGAGCTGGCCCTGCTGCATCAGATCAACAGTGTGAACGCCCTGGAGTTTTTGATGACGGTGGTGTTTTCCGCCAAGGAAAGTTTTTTCAAGGCCGCCTTTCCCATGGTCGGCTACTATTTCGACTTTACCGCCGTGACACTGACCACATTCGACGAGGCCAGGCGCACCCTGACGTTTCGGATCAACCAGACGCTGTCGCCGCGCCTGCACGCCAGCGCCCGGTTTTCCGTACATTACGACTTGCTCGATGCGCACACCGTCATCACGCACTGCGGCTGGCGCGGATGGGTGTGATTCCTGGCTAGGATCCCTGCGACGTGGACGTGACGAATATTTCGCGCATGCACACGCTCTGCGGCAGCTGGTAGGCAAACGCGATGATGCCGGCCACATCTTCCGGAGCCAGCAGGGAGTCGAGCGTGCCCAGCCACTCCTCGAACATGGCGCGGGCGGACGCCGAGGTCGTGCTGCGCAACAGGGGCGTATCGACCACGCCGGGCGAGACGGTGCTGACGCGGATGTTGTGCTCAGCCATATCCAGCCCCAGCGCCGCCGTATAGCCGTGGACGGCAAATTTGGAAGCGCAATAGCCGGCATGCATGGGAAACGCCTGGCGGCCGGCAATCGAGCTGACATTGAAGACCGTGCCGCGCCGCTGGCGCAGCATGCCTGGCAACACACTCTGAACCAGGTTGACGCTGCCGACGACGTTGGTATTGAGCATCTCGGCAAACTCCGCCGCGTCCTGCCCGGCGGCCGCGGCCAGCCGCATGATGCCCGCGCTGTTGACCAGGCAGTCGACGGCGCCATGGCGCTGCTCCGCCTGGCGCACGGCTTCCTGGACTGCCTGCGCATCGCCCACGTCCAGCGCGGCACAGATGGACTGCGGCAAGTCCAGCGCCTCCAGTGCCGCCTTGCGGCGGCCGATCAGCAGCAGCGGATGGCCGGCGGCGCTGAACTGCCGCGCCACCGCCGCGCCGATCCCGGATCCGGCGCCGCTCACCACGACGAGCGGGCGGCTCAACTGGCCATCCTGGCCGGACGTTTGCGCTGGGCGCGATCCTGCACGTCGGCATACATTTCCTTGACCGCATTGGCGGTGAAATGCGCCATGTATTCGTCGAAACCGCCTTTTTGCACGATAGGCAGCGGCGGCACGGGCAGCTTGCCGAGCAGGGCCTGGTACAGCGGGGCAATCGGATCGTTCTTGTGCGCCTGGCGGAAACCGTTGGCCGTCACCGCGGCGTTCTCGGCGCCCGAAATCGACGCGGTAGGCGTCATGTCCTCGGGGCTGACGCCGATCTGCGTCTTGACGAACTGCATGTGCTCGTCGCGCCAGGTGCGCACGTATTGATGCATATACACCACCTGGCGCAGTATGTCGGCGCGCGGGTCGCCGTGCTGCTGCAGCAACGCCAGCACGATCTGCTGCAGCCGCTCGTCGTCGCCTGCCAGCTGTTCATCCATCGCCGCCAGTTGCAGGCGCAGGGCTTTGACCAGCGACGGATAAATCGTCAGGAACAAGCCCTTGCGCAAGTTGTGCGAATGCGAGCCGCTGGTGATGCCGAGCGCCGGACGGATGGCGAAATACGCTTTCGGGCTGAGCGTGCGGACGATGGGACGGATGTTGTCGGTCACCACTTGCAGCAGCTTGCTGCACAGCGCCAGCGAGCGCGCATGCGTGCCGAACGTGGCTTGCTCGTTGCCCAGCAAGGCAACGATGATCTCGCTGGACACTTCATTGACCAGGCCCACCAGCACTTCGCTGATCTGGTGATAGGCGCGAAATTGCATCAGGCAGGTCGGATCCTTGAGGTCGACGCAGTTGACCGCTTCGCGCACTTCATCATTTTGAATCAGGCGCTGATAGAACACGCCAGCGTCCTCGCCCGCCTCGCGCCGCACGCCGGGCAAGCGCACCTGCTCCATGGCGCTGAGCCAGATCGACTCGTAATTGCTGTTGACGAAGCTGTGGAAGAAGACAAAACGCTGCGGATCGTCGAGATCCTTGTCGCCCAGATCGCTGTACTGCTCGGTGGCCTCGGCCCGCAGGATGGCGTGCATGCGCGCAGCCTGCACCAGATAATCCTGGAAGACGGCCGAATCGCGGATACTGATGCTGTCGCCCTGCTGGCCGCCCTGGTCCACCTGCACCAGCAACTGGGACAGGCTGTACAGGGTTTCGTGGAAACGATTGGCCCAGCCGATCTTCAGCGACGCGTCGGCGATGTGGCCGCGCTTGACGTCGTCCGTGATGCGGCGCGCCAGCACCACCAGATTATTCAGGCAAATCTCGGCGCCACGAAAGATGGCGATGGCCGCGCGGGCCGGCACTGCATGGCCGCTATTGTTGATCAGGCGGTCCAGGTACTTAATGCCATGCAATAACTCGTAGTTGGCCAGCACGGCAGTACAGTCGATCTCGCCATTCGTGGCGAATGCGGCACGGCGATGGCGGATTTCCTCTTCGTCAAAGGATTTGGCCAGCAGCTTGGTGGTGGCGTGTTCCTCGGTGACCGGCAAATTACTTTTGCTCTGCAAATACGCGCGCACATCGTCCAGAATGGCTTGCGTGGCGGAGACGGTTGGGGTTTCCATTAAATTCCTCATAGGGCGACAAGGTCAGGGCTGCAGGCAGCAGCCGGCGGGCGAATCGCGGACAAGTATAGAAATCTCTCCCCTGCGCCGAAACTGTCATTTCCTCCAGTTATACGGGGAACCCATCTGTAGTCCAATGGCCCGCTCCAACCGCCCCTACTACACTGGATCCCCGCATGAGTCCTCCATCTTCACGCGACACCCTGCAACAACTGCGCCAGCACATGGCGCGGCTGTACGGCCTGCCGGTGCAACTCAGCCTGCTGGCGGCCCTGCTGCACGCCTGCCAGCACATCTACGGACAACGCACGCAAATATTGCTGCACTGGGCGGGACTGCCCTTGACGCCGGCCGGCGACGACGCGTCGGCCTGGCTGCGGCAACTGCTGGACGCCTGCGAAGCGCCGGCGGCGGGCAGCGCCCCCGGCCGTCCCGCGCAGGCATTGACGCTGGCCAGGATCGAAGTGCGCACGCCCCAGCGCAGCGTGATACTGGCGCCGTGCGATCCGATGCCCTCCGACGACTGGAGCATCCGCGGCGCGCCCGGCGGAGAGGCGCTGCAACAGGCCTGGCAACAGGCCGCCGCCACGCTGGCGCAGACGCTGGAGGCCGAATCGCTGGTCGAACTGTCGCGCGCGCTGGGCCTGCCGCCTGCCGCCAAGCCGCAGCCGGCGCTGTACCTGGTGCATGGCGCCGACGGCAGCGCGGCGCCCTTCGCCGCCCTAGCCGCCCGCCTGGATTGCCGCGTGTTCGCGTTCAACCTGCGCCAGGCCGGGCGCCGCCAGCCAAGCATACAGGCCCTGGCGGCGCACTACGTCAGGCGCATGCTGAGCGGCCCGCCCGCGGCGACCTACCGCATCGGCGGCCATTCCTTCGGCGCCATCGTCGCTGCCGAAATGGCGACGATATTGCGCAGCGTCGGCAAGCAGGTCGACCAGGTGGTGCTGCTGGATCCGTCGCTGGCCATGGCCGCGCGCGACCGCCAGAGCGACGCCGGCAACGAAATGCTGACCCTGTATCTGGCCCTGCATCCCGAGATGACCGAGCAGCAGGTCACAGGACACATGGATGCCGATGAACTGGCCGCGCGCATCGCGCAGCGCATGCCCAAGGGCCGCATCGACGAAGTGTTAAGCAACCGCCACGCCTGCCTGGCCCTGCTGCAGCGCTACCGGCCGACGCCGGGCGGCGCCGACGGTGCCAGTTGCCTGCGCCTGCATGCCCGCCAGCCTTTCATCGCCAGCTGGAACGCGGCGGCCATGGCGCACCGCCAGCCCGGCATCGAAGTGCCAGGCAACCATTTTTCCATGCTGGCCGAGCCCCATGCCGGCAGCCTGGCCCAACTGATACAAACGCACCGAGAATCCAACCATGACCACTCCTTACACTCCTGAATATCCCCATCAGCTGGTCGAGCGCCAGGCCCGCCTGACACCCGCGCTGCCAGCCCTGTGCTCGGCCGCCGGCAGCGTGTCGTATGGCGAACTCAATGCACGCGCCAACCGCCTGGCGCGGCTGCTGCAAACGGTGCATCAGGTGCGGCCGATGGACAGTGTCGCCGTCTGCAGCGCGCATGAGCCAAGCCGTTCGCTGCTGTTGCTGGCGCTAGCCAAGTGCGGCGCCGTGTACGTGCCCGTGGATATCGAATGCCCCACCGAGCGCCTGCAGCGCATCGCGCAACAGGCCGGCGTGCGTCTGCTGCTGACGGCGCTGAGCGAGCGCCGCATGGCGGCCGAGACCACGCTGAACGTGCTGCCGTGCGCGCAAGCCGAGCTCGCTGCCCGCGACCTGTCCGACGCCGACATGGCACCGCTGGTGCCGGTGACGGCGCCGCTGTACATCATCTTCACCTCCGGCTCGACGGGCCAGCCCAAGGGCGTCGCCGTCTCGCACGCCGCCGCCTACAACCATTTCAGCTGGATCGTGCGCTACCTGAACGTCACGGCCGGCGACTGCTGGCTGCAAAGCATACATCCGTGCTTCGATCCATCGATGCATGAATTGATGGCCCCGCTGATGGTCGGCGCCCGCATCGCCTTCCTCGGCGGCGAGCGCAACATCGACGGCGACCGCATCGTCGACGCCATCGAGCGCCACCAGGCGACCCACATGACCACGGTGCCCACCATGCTCACCCTGATCCTGCAAACGCCGGGCGTGGAGCGCTGCACCTCGATGCGCGCGATGTGCGTCGGCGGCGAGGTCTTCCGGCCGGCGCTGGCGGCACGCGCCAGCGCGCTGCTGCCAGCGGCCGGCATCTACAACGTCTACGGCCCCACGGAAGCGACCATCATGGCCAGCGCCTGGCGCTACGACGGCCAGCCCGCCGATTCGCTGCCGATAGGCGAGCCGGTGCCGCACACGCGCTTTTACCTGCGCGACGGGGAAGGCCGGGTGCATCGGCTCAGTCCCTTCCTCGAAGGCGAGCTGTGCATCAGTGGCGCCGCGCTGGCCAACGGCTATGTCAACGATGCGGCCGAAACGGCGCGCAAATTCATCGCCAATCCGCTGCCGGAGCCGGAAGCGCCGCTGCTGTACCAGCGCCTCTACCTGACCGGCGACGTCTGCCGCGTCGACGCCGACGGCGAGCTGCATTGCATCGGCCGCGTCGATGACCAGGTCAAGGTCAACGGCCAGCGCGTCGAACTGGCGGAAATCGAGGCCACGCTGCTCGATTCCGGCCTGCTGGATGACGTCACCGCCCTGCTGGCGGGCACACGCCTGGTCGCGGCGCTGGTGCCTGGCGCGGGCGCCGACGACGACGCCCGCTGGCTCGAGCGCCTTGCCGCCCACGCCGCCCGTGCCCTGCCGCCCGCCTGGTTGCCCAGGCAATACCTCCCGCTACGCGAAATCCCGCGCCAGGCACTGAGCGGCAAGGCGGACCGCAAAGCCTTGCAGGCGATGTTCGCCAGCGACAACGTGGCGGCGCCCCTGCCGCACGCCGCGCGCGACACCGCGCAGGCGGGCGCCTGCATAGAGCGGCTGGCGGCGGCCCTGGCCGACACTCTGGGCATGCCTGGCGCCGCGCTGGAGCACGACCTGCCGTTTGCCGAACTGGGACTCGATTCGCTCGGCGTGCAAGTGTATGCGCTGCGCGTGAGCACGGACTTCGGCGTGCGCCTGCGTGCCGAGGAGCTATTTGAATTCTTCACGCTGGAACTGCTGGCGCAAGCCATCGCCGCGCGGCAGGACAGCAGTGCCGCCTCCCTGGCCCACGCCGGGGCATAAGGATGAGCATGCAAACCAGCAGCGATATCTGCATCATCGGCGGCGGCATCAGCGGCCTGTATCTGGCGCTGCGGCTCAAGCGCAGCGCGCCGCAATTGCGCATCCAGCTGTTCGAGGCGCTGGAGGCGGTCGGTGGCCGCGTGCAGACCGAACCCATGTTGAGCGGCCAGTTCCGCGCCGAATTCGGCGCCGTGCGCATCGAACCGGACCTGCAGCCCTTGATGGACCAGTTTGTGCAGCAACTGGGCATCGCCACCAGCGCCATCACCTCGCATGAAGCTTGCTCGGCGATCCGGCCCGACCTGACGCGCCTGACGCCGGCCGAACGGGCCGTGGCCGAGCAGGCCGCCGGCGGCGACGTCGCCTGGGCGCTGCTGTGGCATGGCATCGCGCAGGTCATCGGCACGCAATGGCCGCTCGCCAGCGACCATCTGGAACGTCCGGCCCGCGCTGAGGAAAAGGCCAGCTTCCGGCGCCTGGCGCAGTTTGGCGGACGCCCGCTGTACCAGCAGGGCATGTGGAACGTGCTGAGCGAGGTGCTGAGCCATGAAGCCGTCGAATTCACCCGCGAAAAAGGCGCGTTCTACAATTTCAAGAACCAGAATCCCAACGCCGCCGACTGGATCTGCCAGCTGCTCGACATGCGCCTGATGCAGCGCCCCTCGTACATTCCGCAGGGCGGCATGCAGGCGCTGATCGACGCCGCCGAACAGGCCGTGCGCGCGGCCGGCGTCGAGATCCATGTGCGCCACCAGTTGCTGGCCTTTGGCGAACGCGCCGATGGCGCACTCGATCTGCAGTTGCTGCATGACGGCGAACGCGTGACGCTGCGCACGCGGCGCCTGATCCTTGCCCTGCCGCGCAGCGCCCTGGAAGCGCTGGCGCCGTCGCTGCCCGCGCCGGTGCAGGCCAGCCTGGACGCCGTGCTGTGCTTCCCCATCGTCTGGGCCTCGTGCGTGATGGCCGATCCCTGGTGGGCGCCCGGTACCCCGCCCGGCAGCGGCGAAGGCGCCACCACCCGCGCCGCCCATTTCGAGTCGCATCCCGAGCAGCCCGAAGCCTACGGCCTGGCGATGTTCTACAACGACGACCCCTGGTGCCACTACTGGGCCAACCTGACCGACACGCCAGGCGCGCGCTTCCCGCACAAGGGCCGGTCGGTGCACAGCAGCGACGAGCGCCTGCGGCAAGCCCTGGTGCGCACCTTGCAGCAGACCTTTGGCCGCGACGACGAGCCGCAGCTGCTCGAATGGGGCTTGTGCGACTGGAGCGCGGCGCCGTTCGGCGCCGGTGTGCATTTCTGGAAACCCGGACGCGATTCGGAACAGGTGATGCGCACCCTGGCCGCATTCGCCCTCGGCGACGACGGCCGCGCGCCGCAGGTGCATATCTGCGGCGAGGCCTATTCCGACTTCCAGGGCTTTTTCGAAGGCGCGCTGCGCTCGGCCCAGCGCGTGCTGCAGGCGCTGCCGGCGAACGCGACTTCCTCCCATCAAGGATCAGACCATGAATGCCACTAATCTCCCCGCCCCGAGCGACATCGCCATCGTCGGCATGGCTTGCGAACTGCCCGGCCAGGCCGATACCCTGGCCGGTTTCGAACATGTGCTGATGCACGGCATCGACGCCACCAGCGCCTTGCCAGCCGAGCGCTTCGACAGCGCCACCCGCGACGGCCTGGCCGCCGCCGCCCGCCATGGCGGCTATCTGCAACGCTCGCCATGGATGTTCGACGCCGGCTGCTTCGGCATCGCGCCCAAGGAGGCCGCCTACATGGATCCGCAGCACCGCCTGCTGCTCGAATGCGCCTACCACGCGCTCGAGGATGCCGGCCTCGATCCGGCGGCGCTGCGCGGCAACCCGTGCGGGGTGTTTGTCGGCGTCAGCACCAGCGATTTCGGCCGGCGCATGGCGGCCAGCGGCGACTACAACGGCTACCTCAGCCGCGGTGCGCTGGGCAGCATGGCGGCCGGCCGGCTGTCCTACCATTTCGGCCTGGAAGGCCCCAGCCTGGTGGTCGACACGGCCTGCTCGTCGTCGCTGGTGGCGCTGCACCAGGCCGTTTCAGCGCTGCGCGAAGGGCGTTGCGGCATGGCCATCGTGGCGGGCGTGTCGCTGATCCTGGCGCACGACTACAGCGCCGACCTCGCCGCTGCCGGCATGCTGGCGGCCGACGGCCGCTGCAAGCCCTTCACCCGCCATGCCGACGGTTTCTCGCGCGGCGAAGGCGTCGGCGCCATCGTGCTGCTGCCGGCCGCCGACGCGGCGGCGCGCGGCATGCGCGCGTACGCCCACGTGCTCGGTAGCGCCATCAACAGCGATGGCCGCAGCAACGGCATCACTGCGCCATCGAAAAGCGCCCAGCGCCGCCTGATGGAACAGGCGCTGCACAGCGCCAGCCTGACGCCGGCACAGGTGTCGCACATTGAAACCCACGGCACCGGCACCGCGCTGGGCGACCGCATCGAACTGGACGCGCTGGGCGAGGTATTCGGCCGGCGCGACACGCCGCTGTTCCTCGGCGCCGCCAAGGCCAACATCGCCCACTGCGAGGGGGCTGCCGGCATTGCCGGCATCATCAAGATGGCGCTGAGCCTGCATCGGCGCCGCATCGCGCCGCACTGCTTTGCGCACGATATCGATGCGGCCGTCGCCAGCGCCCTGCCGCAGGCGGTGCTGCCCGCGCAAGCGCTGGCCTGGCCCGGCGACAGCCGCCGCATCGGCGGCGTCAGCTCCTTCGGCATGAGCGGCAGCAATGCCCACGTGCTGCTGGGCGAAGCGGCCGACGCGCCGCTGGCAGGGCCGGAGGTCGCGGCCGACGGCCCGCAGCTGCTGCAGCTGTCGGCCCGCAGCACCGGGGCACTGCAGGCCCTGGCGCAAGGCTATGCCGGCTGGCTGGCGCAGCCGGACGCTCCCGCCGCCGCGGCCGTCTGCCACGCTGCGCTGTTCCAGCGGCAACAGTGGAACCAGGCCCGGCTGTCAGTCGCGGGCAACAACGCATCCGAGCTGGCAGCGCAACTGCTCCGGCGCCTGGACACGCCCTTGCGCCCCCGCCCGGCCTCGGCGCGGGTCGCACTGGTATTTACCGGCCAGGGCAGCCAGTACACCAACATGGCGCGCCAGCTGTACCAGCAAAATACCCTGTTCCGCTCGCTGCTGGAACCGCTGGCCGCCCGCCTCGACCTTCTGGCGGGCGAGGATACGCACATCCTCGACACCCTGTTTGCCGGCGACGCCGGGCTGCGCCAGCCGAGCGGACGCGAGCGTCAACGCAGCGCCCAGCTGTCGCTCTTCCTGATCGAATATGCGCTGGCCGAATTCTGGCGCGCGCTGGGCTTGCGGCCGGTGGCGGTGCTGGGCCACAGCGTTGGCGAATACGCCGCTGCCTGCGTGGCCGGCGTGATGGACTTCGACGTGGCCGTGCGCATGCTGCTGGCCAGGGCCGACGCCATGGAAGCGGCCTGCGCCGCCAGCGACTCGGCCATGCTGGCCGTGGCCGCCACGCCGCAGCAGCTGGCGCCGCTGCTGGCGCGCATCTGCGCCGACGAACCGGCGCTCTGGATCGCCGTGCGCAATAGCGCGCAATCGGTGGTGGTGGCGGGCTGCGCCACGGCGCTCGCGCAACTGTCCCAGGCCGCCGCGGACGCCGGCCTGGTTTGCACGCCGCTGGCCACGCGGGGCGCCTTCCACACGCCGCTGATGGCGCCGGCCGCCGCGCAATTCGCCGCCGCCTGCGCGGCGATCGCGCCAGCGCTGCGCGCGCCGGCCGCCGCCGTGCGCTTTTATAGCTCGGTCGACAGCGACGACCCGGCCGCGCTGGAGCAAGGCGTCGATCAGCTGCGCTACTGGAGCGAGCAGATTCAGACGCCCGTCAATTTTGCCGACGCCATTGCCCGCCTGCTGGCGGACGGGCCGGACCTGGTGCTGGAAATCGGCCCGCGCGCCGTGCTGACCCCGTTGACGGCCAGCGCCGCGCGCCTGGCCGGCCGCGCCATCGTCTGCCTGCCCAGCCTGGACATGCGCCACGACGACGTGCCCACCGTGCTGCGCGCGCTGGGCAGCCTGAGCGAACATGGCGCGCTCGATCCACGCCAGGCGATGCGGCAATTCGCCGTCCAGGCAGAACACCCTATGCAAGCCGGACTGCCGCTGTACCCGTTCCAGCGCGAGCACGTCCAGCCGGCGTCGTGGCAAGCCAGCCTGCCGGCCCGGGGCAACGCCGCCATGGCGCCAGTGCCGCCGGTCGCGGCGCTGGCGATACGCCATGAACTGAGCCTCGACCCGCAGGCCGGCGACAGCTGGCTGCAGCAGCACGTCATCGATGGCGCCGCCGTCCTGCCCGGCATGTACTACCTGTCCAGCGCCTTCAGCCTGGCGCAGCGCTGGCTGCCGCAGGCGGCGGATGCCGCTGCGCAGCAATTGACACTGCGCGACCTGCTGATCCATCAGCCGCTGGCGCTGGCGGCCGACGCCCCTGCCGCGCTGACGGTGGACATCGGCGGCCCGGATACACGGCAGTCGTATCAGCTGCGCTACAGCGCGCCCGGCCATGCGCGGGCGCTGCACGCCGAAGTGCGCGCCGGCTGGAACGCAATGCCACAGCCCGACAACGCGGACGCCCCGGGAGCGGCGGCGCAGTGGGACGATGCCGCGCCCTTCTATGACCATTACCGTGCCCGCGGCGTCAGCTATGGCCCCCTGTTCCAGCGGGTGCAGGCCAGCCACCGGGTATCGGATAGCGAACTGTGGGGACGCATCCTGCCGCCGGAGGCGCCCACGGCCAGCCTGCCGCTGTGGCATGCGGCCCTGCTCGACAACTGCCTGCATACCCTGGGCATCTGCGCCGGCGACCCGCAGCAGGCCTACGTGCCGGTGTCGGTGGGCAGCGCCTGGTTCGACGCCAGCGCCGCCTGGAACGCCAGCATCCTTTGCCAGGCCGTGCTGCGGCCGGCGCCCGCCGGTTTCCTCGATGGCGAACTGCGGCTGTATTCCGGACAGGGCCGCTGCATCGGCGTCTTGAGCGAAGTGAGCTGCGCGGCCCTGGGCGCCGCGGCCATGCCTGCCGCCCTGCCGCTGCACGCGGTCGACTGGGTGGCGTACACGGCGCCCGCAGGCTTGCCGGCCCGGCCCGCCGCCGGCGAGCAATGGCTGCTGGCAGCGGCCGCCAACAGCAGCTTGCCGGCGGCATGCGTGCAATGGCTGGCGGAGGCCGACGTGCATACCCGCCATGCGCTGTGGGACGCCGACGGCAAGCTGCATGGCGCGGAATCGGCCACGGCACCGCTGCGCACCATCCTGGTATTGCTCGACCCGGCCCACCCGCAGCCGGCGGATGCGGCCGCACTGGCGCACTGGGTACGCAACTGGCGCGAAACGCTGCAAGTGCTGCTGGACCGGCAGCCTGGCCAGCCTTTGCAGCTGTGCCTGGCCGACGTGGCCGCGCACGTCGATGGCGAGGCCGCGCACACCCGCCGCGCCCTGGCGCAAGCGCTGGCAACGAATTTGCGCAGCGAACTGCCGGCGCTTGACGTCAGTTGGCTGGACAGCGACGCCGATGGCGCAGCCATCGCCGCGGCGGCCTGCGCCGTGCGGGCGCAGCCGGCGGGACTGGCCGACGGCGGCATCGCCGCCAGCCTGTGGCGTCTGCGCGCCGGCATCCTGGCGCAACGGCGCACGCTGCGCGTGGCGCAACCCACGGCGCCGGATCAGCCTTGCTGCCGCGCCGACGGCACCTACTGGATCAGCGGCGTTTTCGGCGGCATAGGCCGCCATCTGGCCGAGCACCTGGTGCGCCATGCAGGCTGCCGCAGCCTCGTCCTCGTGATCCGAGCGGCGCCAACGGAGGAACAACAGGCCTGGCTCACGCAACTGGCCACGCAGGGCGTGGCGCTGCAACTGCTGCTGGCGGACCTGAACGATACGGCGTCGGCCAGCGCCGCGCTGGAAGCGTGCGGCGCGCCCATGCACGGCCTGTTCCACCTGGCCGGCAGCCTGGATGACCGCCCCATCGGCGACATCGACGCGGCGCAATTGCAGCAAGTACTCGGCGCCAAGCTGGGCGGCGCATGGCTGCTGCACCGGCACGCCGCGCGGCATGCGGAACTCGACTATTTTGTCCTGTTCTCGTCGCTGGCCGCGCTGCTGGAATCGCCAGGCCAGCTCGCTTATACGGCCGCGAATGCGGGATTGCAGCTGCTGGCGGCGCAACGCCGGCACGATGGCCTGCCCGCCACCGTGATCGACTGGGGACCGTGGGACGGCGCGGGCATGATGCGCGGCCTGGCGCAGGGCAAACGTTCGCGCGCGCTGCGCCAGCTGGCACCGATGGCGCCGGCACGCGGCTGCGCCACGCTCGCCGCGCTGCTGGCCGGCCCGGAACGCGACGGCCATTACGCCGTGTACGCGCTGGCGCCCGCCGCCGCGGCAAGCCAGGAGCAGCCATGCGCCAGCGCCGGCACGAACGCGGACGGCGACCTGCTGGCCCAGCTGATCGCCAGCGAAACAGGACATGCCGCCAGCACGCTCGACGAGCAGGCGACGCTGGAACAGCTGGGCCTTGATTCGGTGGGCCTGATCCGCATTCGCAGCGAACTGCAAAGCCAGCTGGGCCACAGCATCCCCGTGGCACTGCTGCTGGCGGGCGGCACGCTGGCGGAACTGCGGCAACGCCTGGCCGGCCTGCAGCCGGCGGCCGCCGCGCAGGCCCCCGAGACCGTCCCGGACGCCGGGCCGGCCACGCCGCGCATTCCCCTGTCGCCCGGGCAGTTTTCGCTGTGGTATGAACAGCAGCGCCAGGATGCGGGCAACGCCTATCAATGCGCCATCGGCTGGCGCATCGACGGCACCGGCCTGGACATGGCGGCCCTGCAGGCCCGCTGGGAGGCACTGATCGCCGCGCACGAATTGCTGCGCGCGACCGTCGATGGCGACGACCAGGAGACGGGTCCCGCCTATGTCGTGCATGCGCCCGCCACGGTCCAGGCGGCCAACGCCATCCGGCAACAGCCGGTGCAGGATGAGGCGGCGGCGCTGGCGCACATCGCCGACATGCTGGCGATGTCTCCTTCGCTGCACGACAGCTTTGCCACGCGCGTGACGCTACTGCGCGCGCACGACGGCACCGGCTACCTGGTACTGAGTTCCAACCATGTGCTGATGGACGCCAGCGCCATGTTTTACGTCGGCCAGCAACTCGCCGGCGCCCTGTGCGGACTGGCGCCGGCCGACAGCCCCGGCCCCGTGACGCAGTACCGCGACTTTGCCGCCAGCCAGCGCCAGCTCGGCGCCGACGCCGTGGCACGGGCGGTAGACCACATCGCGCCACAGCTGCTGGCGCAAGACGGCAGCCTGCTGCGTCTCGATTTGCCGTATGAGCGCACGCCGGCGCCGTCGGCCGCGGGCGACAGCGTGGCGATCCCCCTGTCCGCCGAAGCGATGCAGCGGCTGCGCGCCCTGCCCGCCAGCCGCCGCGCCAGCGTCTGCCTGGCGGCCTGGCTGCTGCTGCTGGCGCGCTACAGCGGCCAGCAGCGCGTGCTCACCGGCGTGGCGTTCAACGGCCGCACCCAGCAACGCTGGCGCCACACGGTCGGCCACTTCGTCAATGTGCTGCCGCTGGTGCTCGACATCGACGAAAACGGCAACAGCACGGCGCTGGAACGCAGCGTCTCGGGCGCCCTGTTCGACCTGCTCGAGTTCCAGGATATTCCGCTGGCCCAGCTGATGCGCGACGAACGGCTGAAGGCGGCCGTGCAGGGCCACGATCCCCTGCAAAGCTATTTCAATTTCTTCGACGCCACGGAAATGCATCTGGAGGCAGGCGCCGCCAGACTGACGCCGCTGACGATCCCGCAACAGCTGGCGCAGTTTGACCTGAGCCTCTGGATCACGCAATACCAGGGGCATTGGGACATGCTGCTGAAGTTCCGCTGCAGCGCCTTCAGCCAGCCCGCCATGGCGCGCATGGCGGCACACTATGCGGCGCTGCTGGCGCAGCTGGCGGCCGGCAGCGACGACGCCGTGGCGCACCTGTCCATGCTGTCGGTCGCCGAGCAGCACTGCCTGCTGGGCGGCCAGGGCCCAGGCACGGCGCCGCTCGCCACCGCCACGCCGGCCGGCACGCGGGCATTGCCGGTATACCAGCAATTCCTGCTGCAGGCCGAACGCCATCCCGCGGCGGTGGCGCTGGAATGGGACGCGCATAGCCTCAGCTATGCGCAATTGCGGCACCATGTCCAGCAGCTGGCCTCGCAACTGGCGGCGCTGGGCATCGGCAAGGAGCACACGGTCGGCCTGATGATGCCGCGCGCGGCCTGCCCGGAATCGGTGATCGCGATTCTGGCGCTGTGGCAATGCGGTGCCGCCTATGTCGCGCTGGACCTCCAGCATCCGCCGCAACGCTCGCTGTACATGCTGCAGACGGCGCGCTGCGCCTTGCTGCTGACGGCTGGCGAACGCCCCGGCACGCAGATGCAGGCGCTGCTGCGGGCGCAGGCGCAACTGGGCGTGCTGGAAATCGTCCTCGGGCAAGCGCTGTCGGTGCAGGTGCTGCAAGCGGTCGTGGTGCCGCCGGCCGAACGGCTGGAGCCGAACAGCCCGTATGCGGACGGCGGCGGCGACCTGGCGTATGTGCTGTACACCTCCGGCAGTACCGGCATGCCCAAGGGCGTGCTGGTCGAGCATGCGGGCCTGAGCGAGCGCCTGGCGTGGATGGCGGAATATTTCAGCTTTGGCCCCGGCGACAAGTTCCTGCAAGGCACGGTGCTGACGTTCGACATTTCCATCCCGGAGTACTGCCTGCCGCTGATCTGCGGCGGCACCGTGGTGCTGCTGCCGCATGGCGCCGCTGGCAGCGCGCACGTGGCCGCCTGCCAGGCGCACGGCGTGACGATGATGAGCACGGTACCGTCGCTGCTCAACCTGCTGGTCACCGAGCTGGCCGTTTGCCACAGCCTGCGCCACGTCATCTCCGTGGGTGAGGCGCTGATGCGGCCCGTGGTGGAACAATGGCTGGCCTCGGGCACGGCAACGGTGCTGCACAACCTATATGGCCCGACCGAAGCCACCATCTACGCCACCTTCCATGCCTGCCGCGCCTTGCCGCACGGCAGCGGCGCACTCATCGGCAAACCCTGTCCCGGTGTCAATTGCTGGGTGCTGGACAAGCTGGGACGGCCGGTGCCGGCTGGCGTGGCAGGTGAACTGTACCTGGGCGACAGCGGCGTCGCGCGCGGCTACATCGGCACGGTGCGCCAGCCCGATCCGTTCTACGGCAATCCGCAGCAGACGCCGCAGCGGCGCATCTACCGCACGGGCGACATCGTCAGATGGACCGCCGAGGGCGAACTGGACTACATCGGCCGCAATGATTTCCGCGTCAAGCTGCGCGGCCAGCTGATCGAACTGGGCGAGATCGAGCACGCGCTGCTGGCGCAGCCCGGCGTCCAGCATGCGTGCGCGCTGGTGATGGAAATCGGCCAGCCCGGTGCGACGACACGCCAGATCATGGCGGCCGTGATCGCCCGCACGCAAGCCGATGCGGCGCTGCTGCAACGGCTGCGCCAGCGGCTGCCCGAGTACATGCTGCCATCGCAGCTGTTCCAGTTCGACGCCTTCCCGCTCAACAGCAGCGGCAAGGTCGACCGCGCGGCACTGAGCGCCCTGTTGACGCAGCGGCTGGCACAGCAGCGCGAGCAGCGCCTGCCCGCCACGGCGGCGGCCCTGACGCCGCTGCAACAGCGCATCTGTGCGCTGTGGCAGGAATTGCTGCAAGTGCCGGTGGTGGACGTCGACGAGAACTTTTTCCAGCTGGGCGGCGATTCGCTGGTGCTCACGCGCATGGTGCTGGCCGTGGAACGCACGCTGGGACTGCGCATCCAGTTCGGCCGTTTCGTCAACAATCCCACCATCAACGGCTTGCTGGCGGCCGATGCGGCCGAGGGCACGGCACCGCCCCGGCGCGCCTACGCGGCCGACCTGGAACGCATGGGCGATCTGCCGCCGTTCCCCGCCGGCGCGACGCCGGGCAAGGCCGTGATGCTGACCGGCGCCAGCGGCCACCTCGGCATGCATCTGCTGCACGCGCTGCTGAACGAAAGTTCGGCCAGCATCGTCCTGCCGCTGCGTGGCGACGACGGCATGGCGCGCCTGGCGGCCCGCTATCGCCGCCTGTTCCATGCGGACTTGCCGTCGCAACGGCTGAGCGTGCTGCAGGCCGACCTGGCCTTGCCGTCGCTGGGCATGTCGGCCGCCGATTATGCCGCCTGCCGCGCCAGCGTCGGCCAGGTGATCCACGCGGCGGCGCACGTGAATCACGCCGCCGACTATGGCTCCATGCGCGACGGCAACGTGGGCGCCACCCGCAATGTGCTGCTGTTCGCGGCGCAGGCCGGCGCCGCGCACGTGCATCATATGTCGACCCAGTTCACCGAGCTGGCCGACTTGCCGGAAGCGCCGCTGGCCGCCTCCAGCCTGGAAGCAATCGCTTCCGGCTACGAGCAGTCCAAGCTGGCGGCCGAGCTGCAAGTGACGCAGGCGATGGCACTGGGCTATCCGGCCACGGTGTACCGCCTGCCCCTGATGTTCGACGACAGCGACACGCGCCTGTACACGCAAAACCACTTTGTCGCGCTGGCCGTCAAATGCCTGCAGATGGACGCCTACCCGGATCTGCCGATGCCCGTCACGCTGCTGCCCACGGCGCTGGTGGCCAGTTACGTGGCAAGGCGCAGCAAGTTGTGCACGGCGTCGGGGGTACGCAACCTCAGCCTCGGGCCCTTGGCGTTCGACACGCTCGCCGTGGCCCTGCGCCCCACGCTGCAGGCCACGCCTGCCGCGCGCTGGGTCGAGCGCAGCAGGCAGGAGACGGCGGAAGACGATCCCTTCTTCCGCCTGCTGCCGCTGTATGCCGACCTGGGCGAGCCGCAGCCCGCGCAGGCGGCGTCGCGGCAGGTCGCCAATGACGAGTTCCTGCGCGAACTGGCGCAACTCGAACTGCGCGAGGTACGCGACGCCGCCACGCTGCACAACTTTGCCGTCAGCAGCCTGCGCCGCCTGGCCCAGGCAACAGATTAACGCCTTGCCGGCCGGGGTGCAGCCGCACCCCGGCCCATTTTTGATGAGTTCATGATGAAATCCAGACTGGTTTATCTCGCCCTGTTCAGTACCATTTTCGCCGATGCCGCCGGCATCGGCATCGTCTATCCGACCCTGACCCCGCTGCTGCTGGGCGATGCGTCGCCGCTGTTCGACGCCAGCCAGGGGCCGGCCTTCCGCTCGGCCGTCTACGGCCTGCTGCTGGCCATCTATCCGCTGATGATGTGCCTCGGCTCGCCCTGGCTGGGCGCCCTGTCGGACCGCAAGGGCCGCAAGCCCGTACTTCTGCTGTGCTTGCTCGGCAATGCCGGCGGCATGGCGCTGACCGCCTTTGGCGTCTGGCAAGGCAGCCTGGTACTGATCTGCTGCGGGCGGGCGCTGGCCGGCATCACGGCCGCCAGCCTGCCGGTGGCGCAAGCGGCCATCATCGACCTGAGCACGACCGACAGCAAGGCCGCCAACCTCGCGCTGGTGACGGCCGCCAACGGCATCGGCTTCGTTGCCGGGCCGCTGCTGGGCGGCATCATGCACCAGCAGGGCGCGGCGCTGTGGCTGCCCTATCTCTGGGCGGCGCTGCTGCCGCTGGCCAGCGCCGTGCTTGTCCTGCTGTGCTACACGGATACCCGTGCTTTGTCGACCGACAACACCCATCCGTGGCGCAATCTGTGGCAGATGCTGTGCCGTCCCGAGCTGCGCCATCCCTTGCTGCTGCTGGCCATCTTTTTACTCGGCTACTACATGTATTTCAACTACATGGCCGCGTTTGCGCTGCTGCATTACAGCTTTGACGCCTGGCAGGAAGCCCAGTTGCTGGCGTATTACTCCACCTGCTTTGCCCTTGCCATGCTGTTTATCGTGCCCTGGGCCACCCGCCGCTTTGCGCTGGAGCGCATCCTGCCCATCAGCCTGTCCATCCAGCCGCCGCTGGTCGCTGCCGTGGCCCTGGGCGATGCGCCTGCCGTGCTATGGCTGCTGACCGGCCCGCTGGCGATCGCCGTCGCCACGACCTATGTCTGCCTGCTCAGCATTGCTTCCAACCGCACGCTGACGGAGCGCCAGGGACAGCTGATGGGCTTGATCTCTTCGATCAATGCCCTGGCCTGGGGTGTCGCGCCGCTGATCACGGCGGCCCTGCAGCCCCTGTCGACCTTGCTGCCGATCATGGTGGCCGCGCTGGTCTTGCTCGCTGGCGTGGCGTGCATGCTGCTCGCGCGCCAGCGCCAGCTGCAAGCGGGCGGCGCCAAGTGAACGGCGCGCCACCTGTCATTTCCTACAGGGGTGGCGAGCTGGCGATTGCTGATACATTGCGGCTTTGTCCGAATTAACCTGCTGAAAGGACTGCGATGTCTTCGTCCCCCTACGTCCTCCCCCATCCACTCGGCCTGCGCCGCGTGGTCGTTACAGGCATCGGCATGCTGACCCCGCTGGCGGTGGGCGCCGAGCGCACCTGGCAACGGCTGCTGGCCGGCCACAGCGGCATCGGCGTGCTGGACCGCTTTCCGGCCGCCCACCTGCCGGCGCGCATCGCGGGCCAGCTGCCGGCGGCCGGGGAAGAAGGCGGTTTTCGGCCGGAGGACTGGGTCGAACGCAAGGAACTGAAGAAAATGGATCCGTTCATCGTCTACGCCATCGCCGCAGCCACCGAAGCGCTGCGCGATGCCGGCTGGGCGCCGGCCGAGCTAGCCGAACAGGAACGCAGCGGCGTCATGATCGGTTCCGGCATCGGCGGCCTGCCCGGCATCGAAGGCGCGGCCAGGGCGCTGGAAAATGGCAGCCAGCGGCGCCTGTCACCGTTCTTCATCCCGTCCAACCTGATCAACCTGGCAACTGGGCACATCGCCATCCAGCACCATCTGCGCGGCCCGGCGCACGCCACCGTCACCGCCTGCGCCTCGGGTGCGCACGCCATCGGCGATGCGGCGCGCATGATCGCGCTCGACGATGCCGATGTCATGGTTGCCGGCGGCACCGAAGGCACGATCTGCGAGCTCGGCGTGGCGGGTTTTTGCGCCGCCCGCGCCCTCTCCACAGCGTTCAACGATGCACCGGAGCGCGCCTCCCGGCCCTGGGACCGTGACCGCGACGGCTTCGTGATGGGTGAAGGCAGCGGCGTTATGGTGCTGGAAGAGTACGAACACGCGCGTGCGCGCGGCGCGCGGATGTACGCCGAAGTGATCGGTTACGGCATGTCGGGCGACGCCTACCATGCCGTGGCGCCGCCGGAAGACGGCAACGGCGCGGCACGCGCCATGCAGGCGGCGCTGCGGCGCGCCCGCCTGGCGCCCGAATCCATCGATTACATCAATGCGCACGCGACGTCGACCCCCGCCGGCGACCTGGCGGAAATCGCCGCCTTGCGGCACGTGTTCGGCGCCCATCTGCACGGCGGCGTCTCGGTATCCTCGACCAAGTCGGCCATGGGCCACCTGCTGGGCGCTTCCGGCAGCGTGGAAGCCATCCTGTCGGTGCTGGCCTTGCGCGACCAGATCGTGCCGCCCACCTTGAATCTGGACAACCGCGCCGCCGAATGCGAAGGCATCGATCTGGTGGCCGGCAAGGCATACGCCAGGCCGATCCGCCATGTACTGTCGAATTCGTTCGGTTTTGGCGGCACCAATGCCGCGCTGATTTTTGCCGCGCCGCCGGATGCCGCCCCTTGAAGCCAGCGTCAGCTACAGCAGGCGCAAGGCCATCGCCTTGATGACGGCGGCCGTCTTGTTGACGGTATCGAGCTTCTGCAGGGAGTTGCTGATGTGAAAGGTCACGGTGCGTTCGGTAATGTTCAGGATCTCGCTGATGTCGGCCGAGGTCTTGCCATCGGCGCACCAGCGCAGCACTTCCGCCTCGCGCTCGGTCAGCTGGATTTTGGGTGCATCCTTGGCCGGCACGGCGATGGCGTCGGCAAAATGTTCATGCACGACATTGGCAAGCCAGGCCACGCGCAAGGAGAGCACGTCGATTTCCCGCTCCGTCAAGGGTTTGCAGGAGCGGGAAAAACTCAGCAGGCCAACCTGGCCGCTCATGTCGCAGGACGATTGGCCCCAGCCGTAGCGCAAGCCGTGGGCGTGGGCGTCCTCCCAGAACTCGCGATTCTCGTCCAGCATTTCGCCGCCCCACAGGATGGGCAGCAAGGAGCGGTTGGCGCGGCTGACCGTCGGGTCGGAACGCATGTACGACTGCTCGGAGTAACGGCGCTGCCACGAAACCGGGTAATTATTCACCGTAAACACCTTGGGCCTGGACATCGGCAGACGGCCTTGCAGGCCATAGGCGCAATAATCGAATCCCAGGTCGCCGGCCACACCCACCAGCACTTCGAATATGTCATCCGGCGTGCGGGTAGCAGCCAGATTTTCGATCACACCTTGTTTCCATTCTGCTGCCGGAAGACGCGTTTTTGGGGCGTTGTAAGCGAACATAGAAGTCCTTAGTCAGGGGGGAGAATTTGCCGCGGACTCATCGCGCATGATAAAAAGGCACGTCGGCAAGTCGGCGTATGGTATAGCAAAGTCTGCTTCAAATTCTCACCAAAACGCACTGCCAGCAACATAAATCAGCCCCGCTACCTGTGGTTCCCTACAGTTTTGTATCGGCCGCATTTACACTGTAATAGCCATCCCGTCACAGCCGTCAATAATCATGAAACTCCTTTCAGCCAAATCCGATACGCTTTGCAGTATTTTGAAGTCCGAATTGGAGCACTACCGCTACAAAGTGTTTGTGGAAACCCTGGGATGGGATTTGCCATCACAGGATGGCAGGGAGACGGACCAGTTCGACCATGACGATACCTACTATGTCATCGCGCGCGATGGCGAGGGCCGCATCAACGGCTGCGCCCGGCTCTTGCCCACCGACCGCCAATATTTGTTGGGGGAAATATTTCCCCAGCTAATGGCCGGCAAGGCACCGCCGCGCCATCACGAGATCTGGGAATTGTCCCGCTTCACGTCGATGGACCTGCACGACAACCGCAATACCCTCGAAGACACGTTCCGCCTGCTGCGCAAGGCCATCGCCACGGCGGCGACCTTGGGCGCGCGCCGGATTATTTCCGTCTCCCCCGTCGGCATCGAGCGCCTGCTGCGGCAAGGCGGCTTTTCAACGGAGCGCGCCGGACCGCCGATGCGCGTGAACGGCCACCTGCTGTACGCGTGCTGGATCGATGTGCCGGCCCAGCTGGAACCGATCAGCGCACTGCCGGCGCGCCTGTGGCGCATGCTCGGCGTGCGCGGCACGGCAGCGCTGCGGGGACAAATCGCCGGCGCCGCTTAGCCGGCTGGCCAGCAGGGTGCGGGACGGAGGCTACCCTGCCTTTGTCCCTGTCCGCAATTGCCGCGTCATGCCGGATTCGTCACGGCCGCCAGCCGCACCTGCTCAAGCAGCCGCTCCTCTTCATCGGTATCGGCGTCGACTTGCGTGACCACGGTCCAGAATCGCGCGCAGGTCCTGATCTGCCCGAAAGCGCCGTGCGTTTCAAGACGCACCATGGTTTTCCTGAGGCTGTGCAGATAGCCTTCCTCGATGGCATCGAGCTGCCCGTCATCGGCCGCGTCGACCAGTTCGAGCAGCGCAGCTTCGATCCTTGCATGCCCCTCCTCCCATAATCGCCCGATTTCCGGCACGTCGACTTCCATGCACTCGTTCGACCAGTCCGGCGGGTAATCACCGCGCTTTCTGTTATCGGGATCGGTGTCAAAGCTCAGCGAAAGGGACGGGAACGATACGGCGTTGAAGGCAAAGGCTGAAAATGCCTGATCCTTGAAAGCAGAGGCGCCAAGCACTGCCAGCGAGGCGCTGGCCAGCTTGAACCAGGTTGCTTCGACGTCGTAGGCCGTTTCAAACGTTTGCCAATCCGGCTGCAAATCGGGAGTCTGGGGCATGGGGGCCTGTCGAAAAAAATAGCGGTGGATAGTGCGAGGAATTATACGTGCTTAGCCTGGCCTACCGGCTGATGTTCGAGCACCAGGAGGTGCGCCAGTTCCCCGCCCCGCAGGACACGGGGTGACGCATCCATCAAATGCCACGTCACATGGTCGTCTAGCAAATCGAGCAACCAGTCGCGGCGCGGTCGCGGGAACGGTGCGCCCTGGGTCAGCCACGCCTGGCGCCAGTACTGGTTGACGATGGCCTGCAGCGGATGGTCGGCCGCTACCCACGGTTGCCAGACGCCGCTGACCGGACACGCTTGCCCGCAAGCACAGCTCAACCATGGCTCGGGCGGCACCACCTCGCGCAGCAAGCCGTGCACCGCGCGCGGTTCCACTGCCCCTTGGTTATGCCGTATCGTCAGACACTGTTCCCATGTCACTGGGCCGTAACGGGTCTTGCCAGCGGCATCGAACACGCTGAAATGGCGGAACTCTTCGCCTTTACGGAACAGCCGGGCCGGCTCCGTCAAACCCTGCCCTTGGGCCGGTTGCCAATATGCGGAAAATGGCGCGGTTGGCGCGTCGCTGTGCAAGCCGGTGGGATGCAGCGCATAGTCGGCTGCCAGGAAATACGGTTCTTTTGAAAGCGAGGCGGCGCTTGGCTTTGGGATGGCTGGCAGCGGAAGCACGCCCATGGCGGCGTCGAGCAGGCTCTTTCGTTGACCATCCCACGGCGGCAGATCGGCCGGAGGCAATGGCAAGATTTTATCGAGGTTGGGGAAGCGGCGATTGGGGTTGAAACCGAGGGCGTTACTAAGCATACGATATCGCGCTCCACGGGCTTTGTCCACATATGGCGCCAGCATATCGGCAAGATCAAAAGGAGCACCAAATTCAATTGCCAAGGCATTTGCACAATCCTCACAACCAAACTTTACACCTTCATGCAATACCATTAATGCACGATTTTTTGTTTCAGCGTTACGCGAGCCATTTATTTTCCCATTGGAAGCCCGTGGAGACACATACAAATAATGCAAATCAAATGCTGCGGGACCATATCCTTGCCCAAATGCACATTCCAGCATTTTTGTCGCTACCGGAATATTGGACCAATAGCCTGCCCCTTCACTGGCGGGTCCAACATTTAACTTTTCCGCCAAAAATGCCATCGCCTGAGGATTTCCCATGACAGCAGCCTTTTGCCAGAATGCATAGGCGCGAGTGATGTCGCCGTTGACGCCCGTGCCATTCGCATAATAGGTTCCCATCCGGTCATAAGCTGCGGGTATGCCGAGCCGCATCCCCTTTTCCACCAGTTGCACCGCTTCCTCCTCCCCATGCAAGGGATCGCGCCCTTCCACATACAAGCTGGCCAGATTGAGCATCGCCTTCCAGTGCAATCGCTCTGCCGCCTGACGCGTCAGATCGACGATTTTTTTGTAATCGCGGTCTTCCACGAAAATTTCAGGGTCTTCCATGGCGCGCGCTTCGAGGAACCAGTCCTCGGCTTGCGCATCGATGGGTGGCACTTTGCTCGCCTCGGCTTCACAGATAAAATCCGCGACATGCGGATTAAAAAGTGGCAGGCTTTGGTTGCGCGGCAGGACTTCTTTCGTGTCGTTTGACATTTTGCAGGCGCCTAAAGTGAAAATCAGGAAAACTGCCAAGATAAAAAAAGGCAGGGGAAGTGGGAAATTTTTATACTTTGTCATGCTCATCCCAAACGTATCGTGGAGCTGCGTTTATCTTCCAATGGCAGCAAAAAGCCAGTCATTTTTTTATCTGCAGAATTTTCAGAATACGAATTTTTTTTCCCGCGATTATCTTTCATTAATTTCACCCAGTTCCCGTAAGCATCCACAATCTCCGCCTTCGTCCCGCCCCCTCCATCGACCAATCCCCCGCTATGCATGCGCCACACCCGCTTGCGCAAATCGCGGGCCACGCGGCGGTCGATGGTGGCGATATTGATTTCGCTGTCGACGGCCATGCTGCGCTGGTTCAGGTTGGCGCTGCCCAAGGTCATGAACACGTCGTCGACCAGCATCAATTTGGAATGGATGTAGATTTCACGGTAACGCCAGCGGTCATTGTCAAACGCGCTGACATTGAGCATGGCCACCGATACCTTCAGCCCGAATTCGCTCTCGAGCGTCATCACGCCGGGTTTGTTGATGCCGTTGGAGTGCCGCACCACATCGGGCAACTTGACTTCAACCTCGTTGGTGATGCCGAATCCGCCTCTGACACGCCGGGTTTTCGGCTGCTTGTTGTAGTCGTCGATCATGGTGTTTTGACCCGTCATGCCAGCGTGCTGCCCCAGCGCCGCCAGCGTGTCGTGGGTGCGCGGCACCATCTGCGCGCGTTCTGGCACGGGGATGACGATGAACACGTGCATGACCGGCATATCTTCAAGACTCTTGCCCGCCTTGGCACTGCCGGCCTTCCAAGCGGCGACCACCTTCTTGCGCTCGGCCAGCAAATGCCGGGCCCATTCTTCATACTGGAAATACTGGTTTTCCACATACAGGTAGCCGGCCGCCAGGCTGGCCTGGGTCACGGCTCGAAAATAGGTTTCCTTGATCGTCTTGTCCTGCTCCTCGGGCTGGGTCAGGACGATCTGCACGGTGGAGTCGTCCGGCCCGGCCTCGCGCAACAGCTGGGCCGGCGGGTTTTTACATGACGAATACCAACTCACGCATTCCCCGGCGGCCTGATGCGTGCGGTCGTCGATCGCGCGGTCCCATGCCTTCACGAAATTGTTGTACAGCGCGATCAATGCCTTGCCACCGTCGATGCGACAGGCATAATCCTGGTACGGTTTCAGCGTGGCGAACCCGCCGTCCGCGGCCATTCCCTGCAAACACTCGCGCCGCTCGTTGACACCGCCCTGTTCGCGGCGCGTGTCGTCGAGCAGATGGGCCGTCGTATCCCAATAATCGGTCACCGAATTCAGGCCCATTACATAGCCGAGGGCCTTGGATCCCATTTCGTGGGAGAAATCGATCAGGACCGGCTTCTGGTGATGCGTGCCCAGGTATTGCATGCCGGGCTTTTCAATTTCCCCCATCGTCAAGCCGTGCGGCTGGTTGATTTCGGTCGCGATACTCTTGCTGATCGCGGCGCTGTCGCCGTGCCGCAAGCGAATCTCCAGGCCCTCCAACAAGCCATGGAACGCGGCCGCATACCAGCTGTGGCAATATTCTTCACGCGCCAGCATCGGGATATCCTCGGGCCGGACGATATCGCCCCTGAAAGCACTGCTTAAAACAAGTTTTTTCCTGACTGCCTCCTGCAACATCGCCAGGCTGGCTCTGGCGCTGATGTCGTCGGCGCGCTGTCCACCGGTTTTCCATGGCGAGGTGCCGTGCGAATGGCCCGGCATATTGTGCACCATCGGCGAACCGAGCCGGTCATACCAGATCAGCAGGCGCACCCTGACGTGACGCCGTGCGGCGGCGATCAGCAAGTCGCCAAACGTGTCGCCACGCGGCCAGGTGGCGCTGTTGCCGCGCACCAGTTCCATGCCCGGATCGAAGCCCCAGCAGCACAGGTCGATGGACTCTTCCGCCCTGGCGATCTCGGCGGCGATGTCGGCGAACCCTTCCTGTCCGCAAATGAACAGCGTCAGCTTGTTGTTGTGCGTGATCGGGTGGCTGGCCTTGCCCTTCAGGTTGCGGTTTTCCAGCAGCCACTGGAGCGAACTCGTCGCAGTGCGTCCGACTTCGTCGATGTGAGTGGTTTCGATGCGGCTGGTCGATTCCGGCATGGTGCTCTCCCGTCAGTGTCGTGAATCATTGAACCCCGCGGCCATCAGCGGTGTCGTCGAACGCGCGCAAACCGCGGTTCGACAGCTTGTGTTCGCCGTCGGGTGCCGCATTCGGGGCGAAGCGTGCGCTCGCTTGCAATGAAAACTCTTCGCCATTGCCAAGGACGACACGGTAGCGCGGCGTGCCGTCCTGGTGCGCGATCAGGATGCGGCCGAATTCGTCGGTCAGGCCTTGCTCGACTTCGGCTTCCCCGTTGTACAGCGTGTACGGCACATTGGCGTACTGGCCGCCATCCGCATGGGCCTGTATCGTATGCTGCAATTGCCCCGCTACCGGTGCGATGGGGGGTTCCAGCTCCGGTTGCGGCCGGTTCTTGGGCGCCAGCGTTTCCAGGTTTCCATGGAACAGCGTCGGCGACGCGGTAAAAAACTGTACCTTGTCGCTAATTTCAAGCATGCAATCGGCGCCATGCAGGCGCACGCCTTTGCGGCCGCGAATATTCACCCAGTCGGCCTGGCTGATCAATTCCAGCACCTTGTTGGCGACGATATCGACCGCATCGGTTTGCGCCGCGATCTGTACCGGGCCAGCTGCGGCGATCAGTTTCATGCCAGCCTTGTGGACGAACAGGCGCAGCGCTGCGCCGATGCTGGCGAACAGGCCGCCGCCGGCCGCCAGCGACAGGTCGCACCCGGCCGTCAGTGCGGTGTGCTCGGCGCTGGCGATGTGCGTCGATTGCGCGGTCGTCGTTTCGATGCCGGCCGGACTGGCCAGCACCAGATGCGGCTTTGACAATTCGGGAAATGCGCTTTCGCCACTGCCGGCACCGCCCTTGATCCCGGCATGCTGGGCTTTCAGCACATCGGCGGCGGCGCCCTGCTGGGCGGCGCTTTCTTGCGCGCCGTAATGCTGCGCCAGGGCGGCAAGCGCCTTGTGCCGCTCAGCAGCCTCGGCCAACCGGCGCAAGGTTTCATCCATGCTCTTGATATGCGAGGCGGCGCCAGGGCGCGCTTCGGTGGTCAGCAACATGCCGCGGCCGGCGCGCGCCACGCCCCAGGCGTCTGACGCCAGTTCCCAGCCCTCGCCACGCGCATCCTTGCGCCCGCTGGCGTCTTCAATGCGGCTGATACAGCCGAGCGACAATTGGCTGTGCTGGTGATCGCTTTTCAGTTGCGCCTGGATGCGCAGGTGCGTGTCGTCGAGCACCAGCTGGTTGCCGCGCACGCCGTAGCCGCCGCCAGGCATCAGCTCGGCGCTGCGCCAGCCACCCAGTACGCATTGCCCCGGCAAATTCCACGGCGGCGCATGCTTGCCGTTGTACACCGCGCCGACAATGACGGGCCGGTCGATATTGCCGTCGAGAAACTGGATCAGTACTTCCTGGCCGATGCGCGGCAACGCGATCTGGCCGAACGCCTGGCCCGCCCATGGCGTCATGACCCTGATCCATGGCGAACTGCCCGCGTCGAACTTGCCCAGCCGGTCCCAGTGGAATTGCACCTTCACCCGGCCCAGCGCGTCGGTATGGATGGTTTCGCCTGCCGGCCCGGTGACGATCGCCGTCTGCACGCCGGGCAAGGCACAAGGCGTGCTGTTGAACTGCCGCCCCGGATACCAGCGGATGCTCTTGCGGATGCAGCTAAAACGGTTTTCATACTGCGACTTCGCGCCCGTCCCAGTCTGGTAATTGTTGCTGGCGATATGATCGACCGACAGGATCAGGTATTCGCGCGAGCGGACGTCCGGGCGCGCCGCTTCCCCTCTGGCGGCCATGGCTTGCTCGCCACTGAAGTGTCCGCCCAGCGTGAAACTGCGCCCGGCCTGGGCGCAGCGGTGATTGCCGCCAGCTTCGAAGTATTGCGCCTGGCAGTTATGTTCCTCCAGGCGGCGTTGCGCCAGCGCTTCGCCGTCGCCCATGTCGGCATAGCCATAGCCGGTGTTTTGATACAGTTCATGGGCAAACACGTCGCCCTGCTGGTGCAGCGCATGGCCGCTGGCGCGGCTGGCATACGGCTGCTTGTAGTTGAAACTGGCCAGCGTGAGCGAGCCTGAAGCGATCTTCCGTATTGCCTGCCAATCGCGTATGCCGTCGCCCTCCAGCGAGCCCGCGCCGCTGCGAAACACCATCTCGTCGGCGACACTGGCATCGCCGTCGCCTGGATCGATGCTGTCGCTGAGCCAGGTATTGTCGCCCAGACATAGCGTATGACCATCGGCGCGATGTTCATACCAATAATGAAGTCCCTGGTCTTCCCAGCGCCGGTGCAGATGGTTGTAATCGGTTTCATTATGCTGGTTGGCGCAGCTTAATATCGCTTTTTCCTCATGCAGCCGGTTTTGCCAGTCGCGCTGCACATAATGATCGAAGGTCGTTTCGCTGATGTCGATGACCGTGCGTTCGTGGAACGAGACATTGTCCATGCGCAGCCTGGACAACGCCAGCCAGGGTTGCAGCACCATCTGGTAGAACGCGAAACCGCCATCGCTGCGCAACAAGCGAAATTCGCCGACATAACCATTAAAATGGCGCAAGCTGCCGTCATCGCGCACCATCGAAATCGTGACCATGCGTCCCATCATCGCTGTCAGGGGAACGTGGAGATTGTCGGACAGCAGTTCGACGTCGAAGCGAAAGTCGCGTGACATTTCCTCGTGTGCGCGCAAACTGTTGACCAGCAGCGCGGTATCGGGCGGGCCATCGTCGCGCGGAAAATCCATGCGCAACAAGCGGCTGTCCTGGTCTCGCCAGTTCGCTCCGAAAAGGCGCGCCAGATCGGCTGCCAGCTCGCCATCATCCATATCGCCTCCTTCGGATAGTTCCCCTAAGCCATGCTAACCATGGTGAACGCTGGCATCTTGATGGAACTCAAACTAGTTGCCCAAACGTAAAAAAGCCGCATCGGCCCTGCGGCGGATGCGGCTTTTATCCCAGCTGGGAAAGATTACTTCTTCGCAGCTTTCGGATACTTGATCGTCATTTCCTTGAGCAAATTATCGGCGTGGTCCACTTCCTTCATCACCCACAGCATGTAGCGGATGTCGAGGTGGATGGCGCGCGTGATGGCCGTATCGAAGTACCAGTCCTTGGTGATCGATTCATACGTCGAATCGAAGTTCAGGCCGATCAGCTCGCCGCGCTTGTTCATCACGGCCGAGCCGGAATTGCCGCCCGTGGTGTCGGCGCTGGTGAGGAAGTTGACGGGAACCGTGCCCAATGCCGGGTCGCGGAACTGGCCGTAGCGTTTTTGCTTGACGGCGTCGATCAGCGCTTGCGGGGCTTCGAACGGGGCCTTGCCCGTGACTTTCTCGACGATGCCTTCCACGGTCGTGAACGGACCCTTGCTGAGGCCGTCGCGCGGCGAGTACGGCGAGACCGTACCGTACGTCACGCGCAGGGTCGAGTTCGCGTCAGGATAGACAGGCTTGCCTTGCGACTTCTTCCACGCGATCACGGCTTGCATGTATTGCGGAATCACGCGTTCCAGATTGCCGTCGATTTCCTTGCGGCGCTCTTCCAGCGCCGCCTCGACCGGCTGCAGCTTGATGGCCAGCGCCATGAAGGCGTCGTCGGACTGGGCAACGGCGGCCTGGTCCTTTTCCAGCCAGGCCAGGCGCTTGGCCGTGTCAGCCAGTTGCGTCTGCTGGTACAGGGCCGCCACGGCGCCTGGGGCCGGCAGCAGCGCGTCCAGGCCTTGCGGATGGCTCTTCGCCGCCAGTTGCGCGTAACGCTTCAGGCCGGCTTCAAAACGCGCCTGGTCGACCTTGTTGACGTACGACTGTTCCAGACGGGTCAGGCGGGCCTTGATGAAGGCCAGATCGCGCTGCTGGAAGCCCGATTCGCGCTCGGCGTCCGCTTTCTGGCGCTCCAGCGACAAACGGTAGAGGGTGCGCGCGCTTTTCAGCAAGTCGCTGTTGGTGGCCACGCTCCAGGCGAACTCTTCTTCGCTCAAGGCCATGTCGCTGGCGATGGCCGCGTCCAGTTCGGCCAGCAGGGTAGTCGACACGTTCGGCTGCTTGGCGTACCAGGCGCGGAACTCGGCATCCTGCACATCCTTGATGGCGGCGATGTCTTTGCGGGCGAAGCCGTCGAGCAAGCCCTGGGTTTTCTTCAGCACGTTGTTGATGCTTTTCACCACGCTGGCATAGCGCACGGCAGCGGCCGCGTCGCCATTCGTGGCGTCGGCCATCACGGCCAGGTCGGCTTGCAGTTCGGACACTTTCAGGGGGAATGCCGTATCGCGTGCAAAACGGATTTCCGCCGGCAGCTTGTAGCGGCTGGTGCGGCCGGGGTAGCCCGCCAGCAAGATGCCGTCACCGGCTTTCAAGCCTTCAGCCGAAACCACCAGGAAATCCTTCGATTTGTACGGCACGTTGTCGGGCGACGGGTCGGCCGGACGGCCATCCTTGCCCACGTAGGCGCGCAGGAACGAGTAGTCTCCCGTGTGGCGCGGCCATTCGTAGTTGTCGATGTCGCCGCCGAAGTTGCCGATCTTGTCCGATGGCGCGTAGACCAGGCGCACGTCGCGTATCATCATCTGGCGGATGCGGTAGTACTCGAGGCCGCGGTGGAAGGCGGGCACGGAGCAGCGGTACATCTTGTCCGTTTCGCATTCGGCGATCAGGTCCTTGACGCGCTTTTCCACGGCTTCGTGGCGCGCGCGGCCGCTCATGTCGGCCGTCAAGCCTTTCAGCACGCGGTCGCTGACGTTTTCCACCTTGTCCGTCACATACACGAGGCTGTTCGGACCGCCCGGCAGCTCTGCGGCGCGCGTCTTGGCCAGGAAGCCGTTGGTGATGTAATTGTGTTCCGGCGTGGAATTGCGCTGCACGGCGCCATACGCGCAGTGGTGGTTCGTCACCACCAGGCCGGCGTCGGAAACGAAAGCAGCCGAGCAGCCGCCCAGCGACACGATGGCGCTCATCGGGTGTTTGCTCAGGTCGGCCAGTTTTTCCGCAGGAATTTCAATGCCGACCCGTTTCAGTTCGGCTTTCAGCTGTGGCAGCTGGTGTGGTTGCCACTGCCCTTCGTCAGCGTGTGCGCCGGCGAACGCGCCCATCAAGGCGACTGGTAATACGATTGTCTTGAACAAGATTTGCTCCTCCATAAAAAGCAGGCGAAAGTATAGCCTGTCCAGGCGGCATGAGCCGGCAAAAATTATCCCGATGCAATTTCTGTATCAGCCGGCCGGCCGCCCCGTGCCCTGCAAGGGGATCTGCAGGGACAGCCGGCAACCGGCGCCCGTGGCCGGCAAGCCCACCTCGAACTGGCCGCCCAGCGCCGTCACCCGCTCGGCGATGCCGATCAGGCCAAAGCACTGTTTTTTACGCTGCTGCTGCGGCGTGATGCCGATGCCGTTGTCGCTGATGGCCACGTACACGGCGCAGGCATCCGAACTGAGCTCGATCTCGACCTGGCTGGCCTGGGCATGGCGCATGACGTTGCTGAGCGCTTCTTGCACGATGCGGAACAGCACGATCTCGACCTGGCTGCCGATGGCGGAAAACAGCGCCTCGTCGCGTATCAGCAACTGGCAAGCGACGCCGCTGCGCTTGCGGAAGTCGCCCACCTGCCACTCGATGGCGGCCTGCAAGCCCAGGTCCAGCGCCATCGGGCGCAGCTCGTTCATGATGCCGCGCACGCTCTTGATGGTGGTGTCGACGTTGCTGAGCACGGCGCCGACCCGGCGGTGCAGGCGCGGATGGGAACCTTCCGTGCGGGCGCTGAGCATGGAAATATCGATGCGCAGCGCCAGCAGGTTTTGCCCCAGTTCATCGTGGATATCGCGCGAGATGCGCTTGCGCTCGTCTTCCTTGGCCGTTTCCAGGTGCAGCGCCAGCTGGCGCAGCTGCGCATGCGACTGGCGCAGGGCGCCATCCATCAGCTTGCGTTCGGTAATGTCCGTGTGCGCCACCACCACGCGCAGCGGCCCTTCGCCGAGAAAACGGCTGACCCTGGCCTGCGACCAGCGGGGGCCTGAGCGCGTGGCAAACTCATACTCGAGCGCAAACGCGTCCGCATTGCCGGCAATCACGGCACGGATGCCGGCGGCCAGCTCGCGCCCGGCGCTGCGCTGCCAGCGCGGGTCCGTCTCGCAAAATTCCAGGTATTGCAGCGGCTGCGGCGTTTGCCCGACGAAGGCCAGGCAAGCCTGGTTGGCATGCACGACGCGCCCCGCCCGGTCCAGCACCAGCACCCGGTCCGTCAAGGAATCGATGGTGGCGTGAAAGAAGCGCTCGGCGTCGCGCAAGGCTTCCTGCGCCCGCTCGCGCTGGTGTACTTCCAGCTGCAGGTGCTGGTTGGCGCGCAGCAATTCGGCCGTGCGGTCGACCACCCGCTGGTCCAGCTCGCGATGCAGCTCGCGCAAGTCCGCCTCGGCCAGCTTGCGCTCGGTGATGTCGGAAAACACGCCGACAAAATGGCTGATCGCCCCATCCGGGCTGCGCATGGGCGTGATCGACAGCGATTCGACGAAGCGCTCGCCATTCTTGCGCCGGTTCACCAGTTCGCCATACCAGCTGCCATCCTGGTGCAGGCTGCGCCACATGGCCTCATAAAAATGCGGCAAATGCGTGCCGCCGCCGAGGAAGGACGGATCGCGCCCGATGGCTTCCTCCGCCTGGTAGCCGGTGATGGTGGTGAAAGCGGGGTTGACGGAAATGATGCGGTTGGCGCTGTCCGTCACGAGCACGCCCTCGCGTATGCTGTCAAGTATCACAAACGCGCGCCGCAAGGCCGATTCGCGCACGTGCTCGTCGCCCAGGTCCGTCACCAGCATGCGCGCCGTGGCGCTGTCCGCATCGTAATTGGCTTCGATGCGCACCATGCCGCGCATGCCGCCCGCTTCGCCTTCGAACAGCGGCGCTTCGAGCACTTGGCGCGCGCCACCCGTGAAGACGGCGTCGAGGAAGAGCCGGAAGCCGCCCTGCGCCTGGGGCGCGACGAATTGCTCGAAGCGCCGCCCCAGCAGCCGGTTCTTGTCACGTTGCAACAAGCCGCAGGCCGCCACGTTGACACGCGTGATGACGCCTTCGCGCGCCAGCGAGAAATAGCTGACGGGCGCCTGCTCATACAGCTGCGCATAACGGTCGCGGCTGCTTTCATATTCATTCTTCAGCTGCTCCAGTTCGGCCAGGGCCGCACTCTGCATTTCCAGCTCGATCTGGCTGACCTGCAACTCATGCAGCTGGCGAATCACCTCTTCATTCGACTGCGGCACGGGCTGGCGCTGCTGCGCCGCCAATTGCTCGGCCTGCTCTCGCAACCTGGCCGGCACGTTCCCGTCGTCGAATGGTTCGTTCATGACACGTGCTCGCCGCTATGGCCACCCGCCACGGCGCCGGACTGCATCTGGCGCAGCTGGGCTTCCAGCAGTTTCGATTCCGTGATGTTGATGAAGGTCACCACCACGCCATCGATCACATTTTCAATCGTGCGGTACGGCATGATGCGCACGTTGTACCAGCGCCCCGTCTTGGTTTCCACCTGCCGTTCGCAAAATACGAGGCTGCGGATCACTTCCAGGGCATCGTCTTCCAGGCCCGGATAATCGAGGTCGTTAACGATGTCGCTGAGCGGACGGCGCAAGTCCGTCTGGATCAGCTTGTAGATTTGCGTGGCCGGCGCCGTGAAGCGGCGGATGCGCAGGTCGCTGTCGAGGAAAATGGTGGCGATATCGGTACTGTTGAGCAGATTCTTCATGTCGCTGTTGACCAGCGACAAGTCATCGACCTTCGATTGCAGCTCCGCATTGACCGTGTACAGCTCCTCATTGAGCGACTGCATCTCTTCCTTCGAGGTGGTCAGTTCCTCGTTCGTCGATTGCAGCTCTTCATTGGTTGACTGCAACTCCTCGTTGGCCGATTTGAGTTCCTCGCGCGACGTCTGCATCTCGTCGCGCACGGCCTGAATTTCGTTGCGCGCCTGCGCCAGTTGCTGCTCCAGTTCCAGCACCTTGGGATTCGGCGAGCGGCCGCGGCGCGCCTCGGCCACGAGCGGCACGCTGGAAAACGTGACGAAGACCATGCCGCGCAAGGATTCAGGCTGGCTCAGCGCTTCCGCGCTCAAGTCCACGCCCAGCGACTGCCCCAGATGGTCCTTGACCACCAGCCCCTTCAGGCGCACCACGCTTTCGCTTTGCAGCGCTTGCTTGATGAGACCGGCCAGCTCATAGCGCAAGCCTTCGCGCGCCATCGCATGGATGTTCCAGTTGGCCTTGCCGGCCGCCGGTTCGAGGAAGGCGCCCGTGCGGCCGTTGATGTACAGGATGTCGCCATCCTGGTTCAGCAGCGCGGCGGCAGGCGAATATTTCTGGAGCAATAATTGCTCGACATGGGATTGAATCTTTCCAGTCATGCTGACTTCTCTCGTGTCGCTAGGTGTAGGGGGGGATGCCAACGATACCTTGGTAGGGAAATACGTGGGCAGGCGCTGGCGCGCCAGGTTGTCGAGACGGCGATACAGCCGGGTCGACGTGGTCAGGGGCGAAAACAGGTCGGAAAAATGACCGGGCGTGTCGGCGCTTCCCAGCAACAAAATTCCGTCGCGGTTCAGGGCGTAATGAAACAAGGGTATCAAACGCTGCTGCAACTTGGCATTGAGATAAATCAACAAGTTGCGGCAGCACAGGATATCGAGCTTGGTGAACGGCGGGTCCGAAATGATGTTTTGCTGGGCAAAGATGATGGTGTTGCGGATCTCTTTTTTGACGTGGTAGTCATTCTTGTCGCGCAAGAAGAAACGTCCGAGGCGCTCGGCCGACACATCGCTGCTGATGCTGTGCGGAAAACGTCCCTGGCGCGCGCGGTCGATGGCGTCGGCCGACAGGTCGGTGGCAAAGATCTGCAGGCTGTACTTCGACGGCGGATTGATGCTGGCCACCACTTCATGGAAGACCATGGCCAGCGAATACGCTTCTTCGCCCGTGGAACAGGCGGGCACCCAAGCCTTGAAGGCGCGTCCGTCCGGATGGGCCGCCAGCATTTGCGGCAAGGCCACCATCTTCAGGTATTCCCATACCTTGGGGTCGCGGAAAAAGCTCGTCACGCCGATCAGCAACTCCTTGAACAGCAAGTCGATCTCGGTCGGATTGGCGCGCAAATACGGCACGTATTCTTCCATCGACGTCATTTGATACAAGCTCATGCGCCGCTCGATGCGCCGCAGCACCGTGTTGATCTTGTAATCGGTAAAACTGTTGCCCGTATGTTCGGACAGCAAGGCGACAATTTCTTGCAGGGAATTGCGCCCGTTCGGCTCATGGCCCGGCAGGCTGAGAAAACTGCTGCGGAACAGATAGGTGATGATCTTGTCCGGCATCTTGTCGGGAAAATCGACGAGGTCGACCACTTCGGCCGATATCGCGCTTTGCGGCATCATGTCGAACTTGGCCGTATCGGGATGCTGGGCCAGGGTCAGGCCCCCTGCCTGCTTGATCGCCAGCAAACCGCGCGTGCCGTCGTTGCCCATGCCGGAAAAGATCACGCCGACAGCCAGTTCGCCCAGTTCGCTGGCAAGGTTTTCGAAAAAGGTGTTGATGGGCAAGCGGTGCCCGCGCAGCTGCACCGGCTCGCTGAGCACGAAACGCCCCTTGGACAAGCCCAGGTCGGCATTTGACGGGATCACATAGATATGATTCGGCCGCAATTCCGCCTGGTGCGTGATTTCCGTGACGGGAATGCTGGTGGCGCGCTGCAGCAGTTCCGGCAGCATGGCCTTTTGCGTGGGATCGAGATGCTGAATCACCACATAGGCAATCCCGCTTTCCTGCGGCACGTTCGCCAGGAAAGCGACGATGGGATCGAGCCCGCCGGCGGATGCGCCAATGGCCACCACAGGACAAGCGATGGTGGCTACTTCGGGGACGGAGTCATTGCTGTGTTTACTGCGTGTCATCGTCGGCAAGAATCCAGCCACGGCCAAAGCGTCAGGCTGGGAATTGATAATCTTGCATTCTAGCACTCAAGATGCGCGGTAAAACGCGAATTTGGCGCAGGGAGTTTCCTGCGCCTGCCGACTCCCTTACTGCGCCTGCGGCGCATGCCAGCCGCCGCCCAGCGACTGGATCAGGGCCACGGCCGTCGTCTGGCGGTCCGCCTGCGCCTGCACCAGCGAACGGCGCGCCGACAGGGCCGTCACCTGCGCCGTCACCACGTCCGTGTAGCCGACCTGGCCCGCGTTGTAGCGGTTCAGCATCTGCTGCTCGACCTGGTCGGCGGCGGACGACGCCTGCTGGCGCAAGGCCAGTTGTTCGGCCAGCGCGCGCGTGGCCGACAACTGGTCTTCCACGGCGCCAAAGGCACTCAATACCGTCTGGCGGTAGCGCGCCACGGCCGCTTCATGCCCCGCCTTGGCCGCATCCACGCTGGCCGTGGTGGCGCCCGCATTGAACAGGGTTTGCGCGGCCGACACGCCCAAGGACCACAGGCTCGACGATGCATTGAACAGGTCGCCCACACGGCTGGCGCCGGAACCGTACGATCCCGTCAGGTTCAGGCTCGGGTAATAGGCCGAGCGGGCGATGCCGATCTGCTCGTTGGCCACTGCTACCCGGCGCTCGGCGGCGGCGATGTCGGGACGGCGCTGCAGCAGGGTCGATGGCACGCCCAGCGGCACCTCGGGCACGGTCAGGGTCCATGGCGCCACGGCCAGGCTGAAGTCGGACGGCGCGCGGCCCAAAAGTATCGCGATCGCGTGTTCGAGCTGCGCGCGCGCACGCGTCTGGCTGGACAAATCGATCTGCGCATTGGCCAGCTGCGTCTGCGCCTGCAGCAGGTCGGATTTGGCGGCGATGCCGGAGTTGAAGCGGTTGCTGGTGATCTCGAGCACGCGCTTGTAGCCGTCGATCGTGGCAGTGAGCAGCGCGATCTGCGCATCGCTCTGGCGCAGCGAAAAGTAATTGGTGGCCAGTTCGCCCTGCGCCGACAGGCGCGCCGCGGCCAGATCCGCCGCGCTGGCGCTGGCACTGGCGTCCGCCCCCCGTCACGCCGGCGCGCAGCTTGCCCCACACGTCCGGTTCCCACGAGGCGCCGATGGCCGCCTTGAAATTATTGTTCGTCTGCTGCTCGCCCCCGCCGCCGGAGCGGGCGCCGCTGCCCGTCAGGTTCACCGTCGGGAACAGCGAGGCGCGCTGTTCGCGCACCAGCGCGCGCGCCTGCTCGTAGGAGGCGATGGCGGCGGCCACGTTCTGGTTCGATATGTCGATGCCTTCGGCCAGCTGGTTCAATTGCGCGTCGCCGAACAGGGTCCACCACGGCCCCCGCTCCAGGGTATCGGCCGGTACGGCAGGCTGCCAGCCGGCCGCCTCCTTGAACGTTTGCGGCGCGGCGGCCGTCGGCGTTTCATACGCGGGGCTGACGGCGCAGCCGGCCAGCAGGACGAAGGCGGCCGCGGTGGCCAGCGACAGCAAGTGGCGTACGGGGACGGCGGATGGATTAGGTTTTACTTGCTTCATGATTGTGTGCTCGGGTTATCTGGCCCAGGAATGCGGCTCAATTGCTGCTCGTCGGCGCTGCGCGTGCGCAGCTTGTCGAGCAGGATGTATACCACCGGGGTGGTCAGCAATGTGAGTAACTGGCTGGCAATCAGGCCGCCGATGATGGCGACCCCCAAGGGCTGGCGTAGCTCTGACCCCTCGCCGAAACCGATCGCCAGCGGCAAGGCGCCAAGCGCCGCCGCCAGGGTGGTCATCAGAATGGGGCGGAAACGCAGCAAACATGCCTCGCGTACCGCCTCCACCGCAGTCAAGCCGCGCGAACGCTCGGCCTCCAGCGCGAAGTCGATGATCAATATAGCATTTTTCTTGACGATACCGATCAACAGGAACACGCCGATCAGGGCGATGATGGAAAACTCCATGCGGAACAGCAGCAAGGCCAGCACGGCGCCCACGCCTGCCGAGGGCAAAGTCGACAGCACGGTGATCGGGTGGATCAGGCTTTCGTACAAAATGCCCAGCACGATGTAGATCACCACGATGGCCGCCAGGATCAACAGCGGCTGCTCCTTGTTGCTGTCCTGCGCACTCTTCGCCGAACCCTGGAAGCTGCCGCGCACATTGACGGGCATGCCGATTTCCGACTCCGCCTGGGCCACGGCAGCCTGCCCGTCGCTGAGCGGATAGCCGTCGGCCAGGTTGAACGACACGGTGGTCGCCAGTTCGCCGCCCTGGTGATTGATCGAGGTGGCCGTCGAGCTTTCCGCGAAGGTGCTGAACGACGACAGCGGCACCATGTGCGCCAGGGTCGTGGACAGGGCCGAGCCGCTGGACGGATCGCGCGCCGCCGTCGTATTGGACGTCGTCGCAGTGACGGTGCTGGTGGTGGTTGTCATGGCCGTGGCCGCGACGGCCGCCGCATTCGACGCCGGCACGTACACGGAGCGCAGCGCTTCCGGGCTTTGCGCATAGCGCGGCGCCACTTCCATGATCACGTGGTACTGGTTCAGCTCATCGTAGATGGTCGCCACCTGGCGCTGGCCAAAGCTGTTGTACAGCGCATTGTCGATATCCTTGACTTGCACGCCCAGCTGCGTGGCGCGGTCCTTGTCGATGCTGACAAAGGTTTCCACGCCGTTTTCCGCCTGGTCCGTGTCCACGTCGATCAGGGCCGGCTGCAGCTTCATCTGGTCGGCCAGTTTCGCCGCCCATTTCTTCAAATCGGCCTGGTTATCGCTGATCAGAGTGTACTGGTAGGTGGAATTGCTGGAGCGCCCGCCCATGCGCAAATCCTGCACGGGGTTGAGGAACAACGAGATGCCCGTCACCTTGGCCAGTTGCGGGCGCAGGCGCGCGATCACGGCCTGGCCCTTGTCCGTGCGCTGCGAGGCCGGTTTCAGGTCGATGAACATGAAGCCGCCCCCCGCCCTGCCGCCGCCCGTAAACCCCACGACGGTGGCGACGGCGGGATCGTCCTTGATGATGTCGACCAGCTGGCGCAATTTGCCCTGCATGGCCTGGAACGAGATGCTCTGGTCGGCGCGCATGCCGCCATTGATCTGGCCCGTATCCTGCTGCGGGAAGAAGCCCTTGGGCGCGGCGGCGAACAAATACACGTTCAAGCCGACGACGAACACGAGGATGGTCATCACGAGCGCGGCGCTGGACAAGGCCCAGTCCAGGCAGTGTTCATACACTTTCAGCATGCGCTCGAAACCGCGTTCGAACCAGCGCGCGACAAGACCGGGCGGCTTGTGCTGCTGCCCGCTTTTCAGCAGCCAGGCGCACATCATCGGCGTGGTGGTCAGTGAAATGACCAGCGAAATCATCACGGCGGCCGACAGGGTCACGGCAAACTCGCGGAACAGCCGCCCCACCTGCCCGCCCATGAACAGCAGCGGGATGAAGACGGCCACCAGCGACAGGCTGATCGACAGCACCGTAAAGCCCACTTCGCGCGCGCCCAGCAGGGCCGCCTTGAAACGGTCCATGCCCGCCTCGATGTGGCGCTGCGTGTTTTCCAGCACCACGATGGCGTCGTCGACGACAAAGCCCGTGGCCACCGTGAGCGCCATCAGCGACAGGTTGTTCAGGGAAAAGCCCAGTATGTACATCACGCCAAAGGTGCCCAACAGCGAGACGATGGTGGCGACTGCCGGGATGATGGTGGCGCGCACGCTGCGCAAAAAGGCGCTGACCACCAGCACGACGAGCACGATGGACAGGATCAGGGTGAACTCGATCTCGTGCAGCGAGGAGCGGATGGAATTGGTGCTGTCGGACGCCACCTGCAGCTTGATGTCGCCCGGCAGCTGCGCCTGCAGTTGCGGCAGCAGCGCGCGCACGCCGTCCACCGTGGCGATGACATTGGCGCCGGGCTGGCGCGTGATCAGCACGATGACGGCCGGGTCGCCATTGAACAGGCCCAGGGTATTGTTGTTCTCCACGCCGTCGACCACCTCGGCCACGTCGTCGAGGCGGATGGCGGCGCCGTCGCGCCAGGCCACCACCAGGCTGCGGTAATCGGCGGCGCTGCGCCCGCCCGAAGCGGTGGTCGCACCCGAATAGATCTGCAGGCTGCGCTCATCGCCGGAAATCGCCCCTTTCGGGCGGTTGGCGTTGCTGGCCTGGATGGCCGCGCGCACGTCTTCCATCGACACGCTGTAGTGATTGAGCTGATATGGCAGCAGTTCCACGCGCACGGCCGGCAGCGAACCGCCGCCCAGTTCCACGTCGCCCACGCCTTTGACTTGCGCCACCTTCTGCTGCACCAGGTTCGACACGGCGTCGTAGATCTGCCCTGGCGTGCGCGTCTTCGACGTCAGCGCCAGGATGATGACGGGCGCGTCGGACGGATTGGCCTTGCGGTAGGTGGGATTGCTGCGCAAGGTAGCTGGTAAGTCCACACGCGCGGCGGCAATCGCGGCCTGCACTTCGCGCGCGGCCGAATCGATCTTGCGGTTCAAGTCGAACTGCAGGTTGATGCGCGCCGAACCCGTGCCCGACGACGACGTCATCTCGTTCACGCCCGAGATCACGCCGAGGCGCCGTTCCAGCGGCGTGGCCACCGAGGTGGCCATGGTCGCAGGGCTGGCGCCGGGCAGGCTGGCGCTGACGGAAATGGTCGGATAGTCGACCTGCGGCAGCGGCGAGACGGGCAGCACGAAGAAGGCGCCGACACCGGCCAGCGCGATGCCGATGGTCAGCAGCACGGTGGCGATGGGACGCTTGACGAACGGTTCGGACAGGTTCACGCGGCGCTCCCCGCGTTATCGGCCGGCTTGTCCAGGCTCACCCCAGCTGTCTTGCGCGCGAAACGCTGTCCCAGGCGGTCGAAGCCCAGGTAGATGACGGGCGTGGTAAACAGGGTCAGCACCTGGCTGACGATCAGGCCGCCGAAGATGGCCAGGCCCAGCGGACGGCGCAGCTCGGCGCCCTCGCCCCAGCCCAGCATCAGCGGCACGGCCGCGAACAGGGCCGCCAGGGTCGTCATCAGGATGGGACGGAAGCGCAGCAGCGCCGCCTGGTGGATGGCTTCCTGCGGGCTCTTGCCTTCATCGCGTTCGGCCTCGATGGCGAAGTCGATCATCATGATGGCGTTCTTCTTGACGATGCCGATCAGCAGGATGATGCCGATGATGCCGATCACGCCCAGGTCCTGCCCCGAGATCATCAGCGCCAGCAAGGCGCCCACGCCGGCCGACGGCAGCGTCGACAAAATCGTCAGCGGGTGGATGTAGCTTTCGTACAGCACGCCCAGCACGATGTAGACGCAAACGACGGCGGCGAGAATGAGCCACAGCTGGTTCGACAGCGAGTTTTCATACGCGCCGGCCGCGCCGAGGAAGGTCAGGGTCACCGATGGCGGCAAGGCGATGTCCTTCGCCGCCTGGCGGATGGCGTCGACGGCGCTGCCCAGGGCCACGCCCTGCGTCGTATCGAAGCCCAGGGTGGTGGCCGGATACTGCGCCACGTGCGTGATTTGCAGCGGCGCCTGTTTTTCGCTGACGCTGGCAAAGGCGGACAGCGGCGTCGACTTGCCGGACCCCGTGCGCACCTGCAGGTCCGACAGGTCGGTCGGCGTGGTGACGATGCCCGGCTGCGCTTCGAGAATGACGCGGTACTGGTTGGTTTCCGTGAAAATCGTCGAAATGATGCGCTGGCCGAAGGCGTTGTACAGCGCGTCGTCGACGGTGGCCGTGGTGACGGACATGCGTGCGGCACTGTCGCGGTCAATCGCCACGGTGACGGCGGCGCCCGTGGCGCCCGCATCCGTGACGACGTTGCGCAGCTGCGATTTTTCACGCATGCGCGCGGCCAGCTTGCCGGCCCACTCGGTGACGGTGGCCGTGTCGGCCCCTTCGAGCGAGACGCGGTACTGCGTCGGGCCCGATTCCGCATCGATGGTGAGATCCTGCGTCGGCTGCAGATACAGGGTCACGCCGGCCACCTTGGCCACGCGGTTGCGCAGGCGCTCCATGACCTCGTCCTGGCTGCCGCTGCGCGGACGCTTCAGGTTGATCAGCATGCTGCCCGTGTGCAGCATGGTGTTGTTGGCCGCATCGACGCCGACGAGGGAACTCAGGGTATCGACGGCCGGGTCTTCCAGCAGCGCGCTGGCGGCGGCCTGCTGCAAGGTGGCCATGCGCTCGTACGAGACGGCTTGCGAGGTTTCGATGCGCGCCTTCAGCTGCCCCGTGTCCTGCGTGGGGAACAGCCCTTTCGGAATCGTGATGTACAAAATCACCGTCAGCAGCAAGGTGGCCAGGGCGACGAGCAGGGTCAATCCCTGGCGTTTCAATACCCACACCAGCGCATGGTCGTACTGCACGATGACGCGGTCGAGGAAGGCCTGGATGCGCTGGCCCGTGGCGCTGACTTTTTCATCGGCGTGGCTTTTCAGCCAGCGCGCCGACATCATCGGCACCAGGGTCAGGGACACCACGGCGGAAATCAGAATCGTGATGGCCAGGGTCATGGCAAATTCGCGGAACAGCCGGCCCACCACGTCGCCCATGAACAGCAAGGGAATCAGCACGGCGATCAGTGACACGGTCAGCGAGATGATGGTAAAGCCGATCTGCGACGCGCCTTTCAGGGCGGCGGCCATCGGCGTTTCGCCCTCTTCGATGTAGCGGGCGATGTTTTCGATCATGACGATGGCGTCATCGACGACAAAGCCGGTGGCGATCGTCAGGGCCATCAAGGAGAGGTTGTTCAGGCTGTAGCCGAGCAAATACATGACGCCGCAGGCGCCGATCAGCGAGATCGGCACGGACAGGCTGGCGATCACGGTGGCGCGCACGCTGTGCAAAAAGGCGAAGATCACCAGCACCACCAGCAGCACGGACAACAGCAGTTCCAGTTCCACGTGTTCGACGGAGGCGCGGATGCCCGTCGTGCGGTCGCTCAGCACGTCGAGCTTCATGGCCGCCGGCAGGCTGGCCTGCAGGTCGGGCAGCAGTGCCTTGATGGCGTCGACCGTCTTGATGACGTTGGCGCCGGGCTGGCGCTGCACGTTCAGGATGATGGCCGGCTGCTTGCCCGACCAGGCGCCCAGGCGCGTGTTTTCCGCGCTGTCGACAACATTGGCCACATCGGACAGGCGCACAGGCGCACCGTTTTTATACGTGATGATCAGGCGCTTGTAGTCTTCCGCCGTGACCAGCTGGTCATTGGCGTTGATGGTGAACGAACGCGTGGGGCCGTCGAAACTGCCCTTGGCGCTGTTGACGTTGGCCGCCGCGATGGCCGTGCGCAGGCTGTCGAGGCCCAGGCCGTACGAGGCCAGCAATTTGGTGTCGCCCTGGATGCGCACGGCCGGACGCTGGCCGCCCGACAGCGAGACGAGGCCCACGCCGTTGACCTGGCTGATTTTGAGCGCCAGACGCGTGTTGACGATGTTTTGCACCTGCGTCAGCGGCATCGTGTCCGACGTGATGGCCAGGGTCAGCACGGGCGCGTCGGCCGGGTTGATCTTCGCGTACACGGGCGGCGCCGGCAAGTCGGTCGGCAGCAGGGAGCCGCCCGCGTTGATGGCCGCCTGCACTTCCTGCTCAGCCACGTCCAGGGTCTGGCCCAGCGTGAATTGCAGGGTGATGAGGGAAACGCCGGCCGCGCTGGTGGAACTCATGCGCTGCAAACCCGACATCTGCCCGAACTGGCGCTCCAGCGGCGCCGTCACGGTCTGCCCCATGACTTCGGGACCGGCGCCCGGGTACAGGGTCTGCACCTGGATGGTGGGGAAGTCCACCTGCGGCAAGGCGGCCAGCGGCAGGAACTTGAAGCCGACCAGCCCCGCCAGCACGATGGCCAGCATCAGCAGCGCCGTGGCGACGGGGCGCTGGATGAATGGCGTTGATGGACTCATTGCGCTGCGCCCTTCGCTGGCGCCGCGGCTGGCGCACTGGCCGGTGCCGATGCGGCAGCCGATGCGGCCGGCGCGCTGGCCGCGCCCTCAGCGTGCTGGCGGCGGTGGCGGCGTTCGCCATTCGCTCCGGCGCCACCGGCGCCGCCCATGGCCGGCTTGTCGCCCGCCAAGGTGACTTTCGCGCCTTCCTTCAGGCGGTCGGCGCCTTCCGTAATGACCTGTTCTCCCGCTTCCAGGCCGGCGCGGATTTCCACCATGTCGGTGGTGGCCTGGCCGCGCGTGACCATGCGCACGGTGACGGTTTTATCCGCTTTCAGCACGTAGACGAAGTCGCCGTTGTTACTGTGGCGCAGGGCCGTCACTGGCACCAGCACGGCGCCCGTGATGTTGCCCAGCTCCAGGCGCACGTTGACGAACTGGCTGGGGAACAGCGCCATCTTGTCATTCGCGTAGCGGGCCTTGGCGCGCACGGTGCCCGTCTGCACGTCGACCTGGTTGTCCAGCGCGCTCAAGCCGCCCTTGTCCAGCGTATGCGTGCGCGTGCGGTCCAGCGCCAGCGCCGCCAGGGCCGAACCCGCGTTCAGGCGCTCCTGGATGGTTTGCACTTTATCCTGCGGCACGGAGAATTCCACGTCGATGGGCGAGAGCTGCGTCACCACCACCACGCCGCCCGTGTCGCTGGTGCTCACCAGATTGCCGATGTCGACCACCTTCAGGCCCGCGCGCCCGCTGATCGGCGAGACCACCTTGGTGTAGCCCAGATTGAGTTTGGCCGTGCCTTCGGCGGCGCGGTCCGTCATGACCGTGCCTTCCAGCTGCTTCACCAGGGCGGCCTGCGTGTCGACATCCTGGCGCGCGATGGAATCCTGGCCCAGCAAAGTCTGATAGCGTTTCAGGGTCAGGCGCGCGTTTTCCAGCTGCGCTTCATCGCGCTGGCGCTGGCCCGTGGCCTGCATCAGCGCCATCTCGAACTGGGCCGGGTCGATCTGCGCCACCACCTGGCCCGCCTTGACCATGCCGCCTTCCTTGAATTTCAGTTCCTTCAAAATACCCGACACTTGCGGGCGCACCGTCACCGTGGACGCCGCCGTCACGGTACCCAGCGCATCGAGCACCACGGGCAGGTCGGACTTGGCGGCCGTGGCCACGCCGACGGTGGTCGAAGGGCCGCCGCGGCGCCCGCCGGGGCCTCCCGGTCCGCCAGGGCCACCGGCGCCAGGCTGCGCGCTGACGCCCGAGTGGGTCAGGTACCAGGCACCGCCCCCCAGCGCCGCCATCACGGCAAGCGCGATGACCGTGCCGACGATTTTCGAACGGCGGCTGCGCCGCGGGGTGTTGGGTGTAGTCTGCGAATCCATCGCTTATCCTTGTCTAGGCCGCTGGCACGGCGAGTCTGTGGCGCCGGCCGAGGTGGGACACACTCAGGCCGGACGACCGTTTTTCGGGGTTGTTTCGGTAAAAAGCCGGGGGAGTCAAGAGCTGAAAATCAGCTGAAAAAACATCGCTCCCTAGCGTCAAACGACTCTAGCATAGTCATGTAACTGTTTCATTTCTACTTGAAACAATTACACACAGCCAGGCAGACATGGGAGGATCGGGCGGGCCGGCAGGTGGGCCGTCACTGTGGGGGAACGGTGGAAAAATCAGGCTTGGCGGGCGTCGCACCCCGGCGCCAGCGGCGCGCGGGCGACTCGCATGCAGATACAAACTCGCTACAAATCTCCCGCCAGCCGGCTTGACCTGGCGCCACGCGGGCCGTTTGCGCTTACAGCGTCATGCCGAGGATGACATCCTGGTAGTCGGTGCGGCCCACACGGAAGGTGCGCCGGCCCAGCTGCGCAAAGCCGCAGCGCGCATAGAACGCCAGCGCATCGTGGTTTTCCGCGTACACGCCCAGCAGCACCCTCCCCGCTCCGCCGGCGCGCGCTTGGTTCAGCGCCGCCTGCATCAAACGCTGCCCCACGCGCTGGCCCTGGAAACGGTGCAGCAGGTAAATGCGCTTGATTTCCAGGTCGTTCGGCCGCGGGTCTGCCACCGGCAGGCTGGCGGGGCTGAGCACCAGATAGCCGACGGGTGCGCCGCCCGGCGTGGCCTCGGCCAGCCAGAGCCGCATGGCCGGCAGCGCCAGCCAGTCGCGGTACAGCTGCACGTCGTGCTGGCGCTGGCAATGGGCGATGACGTCGGCGCCATCGAGGATGCCAGCAAACGCCTCGAGAAAAGTGGCCTGTCCCACCAGCGCCAGCGCTGCCTCATCGCCCTTGGCACAGGGGCGGATGGTGATCGCGTTGTCAGTGTGTGTATTCATGTCGCTTGGCATATTGCGCTCCTCAAGGAAAACAAGCCGGGCGAAGCCGGCTTGAGGTCATATCACTACTGCGATTACTTGCCGCCTAACGGCACCTCGCACAGGCAGTGCGTGAGGGCCATGAACGGTTTATGTTCACGCGTGATGCCCGACAGCCAGGAGAGGTCCTGCGCCATGCCCAGCGCCGCGTCGGCCGGCAAGCCGGTCGTGGCCAGGCCCAGCTTCACGTGTTCGCCCAGGCCCAGCGAGGCCATGGCCTTGGCGCCGAACATGCCGATCAGGCGGTCCACGTTCGACGTTTCCTGCTCCAGGTACGTCACGCGGTAGTCGGCGCCCAGATTGGCGCGCTTGGCGGCCGAGGCCAGCGCATCGCCATAGCTGCCGATGCGGTCGACCAGGTTGCGCTCTTTCGCCTGCAAGCCCGTCCAGACGCGGCCCTGCGCCACTTCATTGATCTTTTCCGGCGTCGTCTTGCGCGCCTTGGCGGCCAGATTCAGGAAGTCGCCATACACGTGGTTGATCGAACCCTGGATCACTTGCGCAAAGCGCGGGTCGAGCGGACGCAATGGGTTGCCCGCGTCGGCCAGCCAGGTGGTCGGCGAGCCGGCCGTGTGGATGCCCAGCTTTTCCACCACCTTGTCGGCCGTCGGCAGAATCGCGAACACGCCGATGGATCCGGTGATGGTGGCCGCGTCGGCGATGACTTCATCGGACGAGGTGCTGATCCAGTAGCCGCCCGAAGCGGCCACGTTACCCATCGAGACGACCACCGGCTTGCCGGCGGCGCGCGTCAGTTCCAGTTCGCGGCGGATCAGTTCCGAGCCGAAGGCGCTGCCGCCCGGCGAATCGACGCGCAGCACGATGGCCTTGATCGATTTGTCTTCGCGTGCCTGGCGGATCAGGCGCGAGGTGGACAGGCCGCCGATGGCGCCCGGTGCCGCGATGCCATCGCCGATTTCACCGGAGGCGATGACCACGCCGACGGCGTCGCCGATGTGCACGGGGCGCAAGCGCGCCAGGTAATCGGTGTAGTTCACCTGGCGGAAATTCGTGCCTTCCGTGTTCTTCGCGCCGCGCGCCATCATGAACTGGCGCAGTTCATCACGCGTTTTCAGGCCGTCGACCAGCTTGGCGTCCAGCGACAGCTTGCCCAGGTCGCCGCCGGCGGCCGTCAGCAGCGCGGGCAGCGCATCGATCGATTGCATGATGGCGCCGGCCGGCAGCTTGCGTGCCTTTTCCACGTCGGTCGTGTAGGTGGTCCACAGGCCGTTGTTCAGGTAGCGGTCCGCTTCGGCCGCCGCTTCGGACGGGCCGTTGGCGATGAAAGGCTCGGCCGCGCTTTTATACGTGCCCACTTTCAGCAGGTTGACCGTCACGCCCACTTTATCGAGCGCGTCGCGGTAGTAATTGCGGTAGCGGCCAAAGCCTTCCAGCATGACGCCGCCCATCGGGTGCAGGAATACCTCGTCGGCCTTGGCCGCCACCAGGTACTGGCGCTGGTTATAGCTCGAACCCCAGGCCGTGACTTTCTTGCCCGTGGCGCGGAAGCGTTCCACGCCGGCCGCCACTTCGCGCAGCGAAGCGAGGCCGCCGCCCTGCAATTCGTCGAGCAGGATCACCATGGAGCCGATGTTCTTATCCTTGGCCGCCGTGTCGAGCACCGCCAGCACATCGCGCAGCTGCACGTTTTTCTTGACTTCGCCGCTGACATTGGCCAGCACGGCCTCGCGCACGCCGCCCGGGGTTTCCTCGACCAGCGGGCCTTGCAAGTCCAGCACCAGGGTGGTCTTTTCCGCCAGGGGCTTGGCGCCGCCGCCGAAAATGGCGATCAGGATGGCGATGACGATCAGCAGGAAAATCAGATTGATGACCGCGCGGCGGGTGGCGTCCAGCGCGCGCCAGAATGCGCCAAAACCGCGGCGCAGCGGCGGGAAGGGGTTGAGTGACATTGATGCTCCGTGAGGTTATATACCTAAAGGAAATCAATATAGCTGAAAATGGCCGCGATCGTCTTCGGATTCGTCTTATTTTGACAAGTATTCCACGCCTTGGCCGCCCTGCCCTGGCGGCGTGGAAATGAGGAACAGGCCGCCCAGCACCAGGGCGCCATTCAGGATCAGCAATTCCAGGCCGATGCGGTAATGCTCGAACAGCCGCATCTGCTCCTGCTCGATCAGCGCGCACAGCAGCGGCCCGGCCACGGCCACCAGCGGCACCCAGCGGTCGCGCACGCCGCGCTGGCTCAGCAAGCCGAAGGCAAACAAGCCCAGCAGCGGACCATAGGTATAGCTGGCCAGCTTGAGGATCACGCCGATCATGCTGGGGTCGTCCAGCCATTTGAAGGCCATGATCAGGATCAGGAACAGCGCGGCAAACCCCAGATGCACGCGGCGGCGCCAGCGCATCTGCTGCGCCGCAGTCAAATCCTGCCTGCGCTGCACGCCGAGGATGTCGATGCAGAAGGTGGACGTCAAGGCCGTGAGCGCCCCATCCACGCTGGGGAACAGGGCGGAAATGAGGGCAATGAAGAAAATCAGCTGCACCACGGCCGGGAAATGCCCGAGCACCACGGCCGGGAACAATTTATCGCCCGTGGCCGTCACGCCGGCCAGCGGCGCATACAGGTGCAGCAAGCCGCCGAGGAAGAGGAACAGCAGCAGCACGCCGGTCAGCACCACGGTCAGGCTGAGCATATTCTTTTGCGAGTCGCGCAAGGTCCGCACGGAGATATTCTTTTGCATCATTTCCTGGTCCATGCCCGTCATGGCGATCGTGATGAACATGCCGGCAAGAATGTGCTTCCACACATAAGCTGGGCTGTCCGGGTCGACGGTGAAAATGCGCGTGAGGCCCTGCGCGCGCATGCGTTCGAGGCTGTCGACGAGGGACAGATCCATGGCGCGCAGCAAAAACACGCTGCAAATGACGAGACCGGCCAGCATGCACGCCGTCTGCAGGGTATCGGTCCAGACGATGGTTTTGACGCCGCCTTCATACGTGTACAGCAGGATCAGCAGCAGCACGACGCAGGCCGTCAGCCAGAATGGCACGCCCAGGCTATCGAGTATGGTCGCCTGCAGGATATTGACCACCAGATACAGCCGCGCCGTAGCGCCCAACAGCCGCGACACGATGAAAAACGCCGCCCCGCTCTGGTAGGAACGCCGTCCCAGGCGCAGTTCCAGGTAGCGGTAGATGGAGGTCAGCTGCAGCCGGTAGTACAGCGGCAGCAAGATGAAGGTGATGGCCAGGTAACCGAGTACATAGCCGATCATCAGCTGGATGTAGCCGAAACCGTTATTCCCCACGGCGCCGGGCACGCTGATGAAAGTCACGCCCGTAAGCGTCGTGCCCACCATGCCGAACGCCACCAGCATCCAGTTGCTGTCCTTGTTGCCGATGAAAAAACTGTCGTTGGTAGCATGGCGCGAGGTGCGCCATGCCACGCCCAGCAGGATCAGGAAATACGCGAGGACGACGGCAAACAGGATGAGGGGGGACATGGGCGTTGCGCTGGCGGCAAAGGGGAACAGGGGCAGCAATATACAACAAAGCGTACAGCAATGCCCCCGGTCAATCAGGCATCAGCAGCCGCTGCGTTTCACGCGCTCCACTTCCAGGCCGAACCACGGACGCAAACGCGTGCCGACGACGTTGCCCAGGAAAGCGCACACCAGCCACAGCCAGCCGTGCAAGCTGCCCGAGACGATGCCGCTGAAATAAGCGCCGATGTTGCAGCCGTAGGCCAGGCGCGCGCCATAGCCGAGCAGCAAGCCACCGACGATGGCGGCGATCACCGAACGGCGCGGGATGCGCCACACGGGCGCATAGCGGCCGGCCAGCGCCGCCGCCAGCATGGCGCCCAGCACGATGCCGATGTCCATCACGGACGTCTTGTCTTGCGTCAACGGCGCGGCCAGCGCGGCCGCGTTGGCCTTGGTCGACCAGTAAGCCCAGCTGGCCGTGTCGATGCCGACCACGGACGCGGCCTTGGCGCCCCACAGGGCGAACGCGGACGTCACGCCCCATGGCTTGCCCGACAGCGCCAGGGTGGCGAAGTTCAGCACGACGAGAGCAACGGCGCCCGCCACCAGCGGCCACGGGCCATGCAGCCAGGGCGACGCTTGCGCGGGCCGCAGCGGCGTGGCGACGAGCTTGCCATGGCGGCGCTTTTCAACCAAGACCGTGATGCCGGCGATCAGTGCGAAGACGATCCAGTTCAGCGCCAGCGCGGGCACCAGGCCCAGGGTCGTGACGAGGGAAATGGGCTGGAGCTGCGGCAGCGCCGTCCAGAACGGCATGTGCGCCGTGCCGATCACGGAGCCGACGATGAAGGCGGCCAGGGTGATGAGCATGCGCGTGCTGCCCCCGCCCACCGTGTACAGGGTGCCGGAGGCGCAGCCGCCGCCCAGCTGCATGCCGATGCCGAAGATGAAGGCGCCAAAGATGACGGAGGTGCCGGCGGGAGAGACCAGGCCCGCGACGGGCGTGCCGAACAGCGTGCCGGCCGACAGCGCGGGGAAGAACAGCGCCACGCCGACGGCCAGCATCAGCATTTGCGCGCGCAAGCCGTCGCCGCGGCCATCGGCGATGAAGACGCGCCAGGCGGACGTAAAACCGAAGGCCGCGTGATACAGGGTGATGCCGAGCAAGGCGCCCACCACATACAGCGCGGACAGCGTGGCGCCGACGGTTTGCGCCAAATACCAGGCGCCCAGCACGATGAGCAACAGGGCGACGCCCAGCGGTTTCGGATTGATGGCGGCGCGCAGGCGCAGCGGTGACGTTGCTGTATCGGACATGGGGAGTATGGGCAAGAAGAAAGTAAACGCCATTCTCGCCCGTTTTGATGTTTTCTGCCAGAAACTTACTGGCAGATCAAGCTGGCTTAGTGCCCCACCGCATGGATCGACTTTTCGCCGCCAGTGCGCACGGGGATGGGATTCAAGCGGTCCAGCCGGCCGCTCAAGGCCGTCAAGCCGAACGCACCGAGCACGACGAGCGCGCCGATCCAGCCCGTATGCACGAGGCCCAGGTGTTCGACGATCAGGCCGCCGCCCCAGGCGCCGCCGGCGATGCCCAGATTAAACGCGGCGATGTTCAGACCCGAAGCCACATCGACGGCGCGGGGCGTGAAGTGTTCCGCTTGCTGCACCACATACACTTGCAAGCCAGCCACGTTACCGAAGGCCACGGCGCCCCACAGCAGCACGGTGATGACGACGAGCACGGGATGCGGCGCCGTGAAGGTCAGCAGCAGCAAAACCAACGCCAGCAGCAGGAAGATCAGTTTCAGGGCGCTGACAGGACCTTTCTTGTCGGCCAGCTTGCCGCCCCAGATATTGCCAAACGCCACGGAGACGCCATACACCAGCATCACCACGCCCACGGCGCCGGCGCTGAAACCCGACACGTCTTGCAGGATAGGTGCCAGATAGGTAAAGGCGATGAAAGAGCCGCCATAGCCGACGGCCGTCATGGCGTACACCAGCAACAGGCGCGGCTGGCCCAGCACCTGCACTTGCTGCAGCAACGATGCAGGCTTGCTGTGCTTGATGGTCGACGGCACGTACAGCAGGCTGCCGATGAAGGCGACCAGGCCCAGGGCCGAGACGGCGAGGAAGGTTTCGCGCCAGCCGAAATGCTGGCCGATGAAGGTACCCAGCGGCACGCCCGTCACCAGGGCCACGGTCAAGCCCGTAAACATGATGGCAATCGCGCTGGCAGCCTTGTCCTTCGGCACCAGCGAGGTGGCGATGGTCGAGCCGATGGAAAAGAATACGCCATGCGCCAGCCCCGTCAGGATGCGGGCAACGACGAGGGTTTCATAACCCGGCGACTTCCACGCCAGCAAGTTACCCAGGGTGAACAGGACCATCAGGGACAGCAGCAAGGTCTTGCGGGGAAACTTGCCCGTCAAGGCCGTCAGCACGGGCGCGCCGACGGCGACACCCAGCGCATACAGGCTGACCAGCAAGCCTGCCGACGGCAGGTTGACGCCCAGGTCGGCGGCGATGGTAGGCAACAGCCCGACGATGACAAACTCGGTGGTTCCGATGGCAAATGCGCTGAGGGTCAGCGCGAGCAAGGCAATGGGCATGAAAGACTCCGATAAAAGATGTTGGCATCCAGTATCGGGGTTTTCTTTGTTTCGAAAAATACCTCGCAAGGCAGAATATAATTGCGCACAACTCAACAATGCGATGCTCTGCTACACTGGCCGCATCAACACGGGGTCTCCACCATGAATTCAGAAAAACTGGCGCTGCTGGTCACGCGCGAAATGCCATATGGGAAATATCAGGGACGCTTGCTGGCGGACTTGCCAGGCCACTACCTGGGCTGGTTCGCGCGCGAGGGCTTTCCCTCGGGCGAACTGGGCAGTTTAATCGCGCTGATGTACGAACTCGATCACAACGACTTGCGCAGCTTGCTCGACCCGCTGCGCACGCGCAAGTCACCGTGGCGGCCGGGCGAGTAAGGAGAATAGAAGGCGGGTCTTAAAACTCGCGCACCTTCTTGGCCAGCATGGCGCTGAACTCGCCATTTTCCACGAGCTTGTGCAGCTCGCTGGCGCCACCGATCAGCACACCGTTGACAAAGACCATGGGAAACGTCGGCCAGCCCGTCCACATTTTCAGGGCATTGCGGCGGTGCCACTGGTTCAGATAGCTGCCGTATTGCAGGTACTGGTAGGGCGTGCCCAGCACGTCGAGGATCTTGCGCGCCTTGCGGGGAAACGGATTGAGCGCCATGCCGACGACCACCACCTGGTGCGCGGCGATGGCCGCCTGCACCTCGCGCACGATGTCCTTGTGCTTGCTGCCGATCAAGGGGCGGGCGGCGGAATGAATCTGGGCTTGGTCAAGGATGGCGCGGGTCATGAAAGTCCTGGGATAAGTGGCACGTGGCGTGCCGATCACGCATTGTGCCACGCACACGGGCCGGCGTGGGCTACACTGCGCCCCATCTCCCCTTCTCCTCAAATTCGCATCAAATATATGCAAGCAATCCACCCCATGCCTGAATGCCGCACCCGCCGCCTGCTGGGCACTCTTCTGCTGGCGACCTGCTGTGCCAGCGCCGCTGCCGATCCCGCGCTTGAAACGGAATTGGCGCATGCGCTGTACCTGAAAAAAGGCACGACGGAACGAGCCGGCACTTCCGGCAAGGCGATCCAGGCTTACGTACGCGAAGGCTACATCGGCAAGCGCCCCGACCAGCGCTTCGACTACACCGATTACTACCTGCTGAAGAAGCCGGCCAGCTTCATGGGACATGAACTGGTGCTCATCGAAGAGGAATACATCACGCAATACATAGGCTGCTGCGTCAGCCCCGGCGCCGGCGTGACGGTGAAGGTGCGCGGCAACACGCAGAAGCTGCAAGCGTTCGCCAGCGCCCAGCGATGCACCCTGACCGACCCAGTCGATATGCAACATGCATTGAGCGAGGCAGCCATCAAGGCCAGGCTGCCGCAAGGCCATTACGCCTCATTGAGCTGCCGCGAACGCGACGCGCAGCCCTAGCGGCTCGATGGCGGATGCCGTATGCCGTCCTGAACGATCGTTGCCGTCGAATACGGGGATGCGATATGCCAGCCCAGGCTCGCATACAATTTCGCCCCATCGTCCGTTGCCACCAGCACCCGGCGCGCGCTGCCCGATCGTTGCCTGGCCGCCAGCGCGGCCATCAGCGCCCGCCCCAGACCCCGGCGCCGGTGGCCGGCCTCGGTGACGATGCGGTCAAAGACAAAGACACCGGCATATTCGACGGCATGGCCGCTGGCGGCAATACCGCCATCTTCGGCCAGAATATGCGCCGTCGTGATTTCCTGTGATGTTGCCACGTCCAGGCGGTAGCCGGCAGGCAGATCCGGCGCCTGCAGAGTGCCTTCATGGGTCATGAAATAGCCGCCGGGGCAAAGTTGCCACTGCGGCGGTAACAACCCCAGCAATTGCTCCCCGTCGCCACACATCTTGATGAAGATATGCGGACCGTGGATAGCGGCTGCCAGCGCGCTGATGCCTGGAACAGGTCCCGCAAAAACGTGGCGCCGGATTTCGCCCGGCAAGCCCGTATCGACGCGCCATCCGCCGTGATCGGGCACGGGCAGCGTCAGGCCGCGCGCTATCGAACGTGCCGCCAGCCAGGCGGCAAGCAGGCCGGGATCGGCCAGATTCGACATTCCTTGTTCTTCCAATTTTCATGCTCCCACATTCGTCCCTGTCCCGCTTATGCCTGGGCAAAATCTTCCCCTAGCCCAGCGGCACGTGCAAGCCCATTTTGAGGCAAGTCAAGGCCACCGACGTGCGGTAGCGCCGGATATTGTCGTCGCCGCCGAACAGGCGTTCCGTCAGCGCCTCGTATTCGGCCATGCTGCTGGCGGTAATGATCAACAAATAATCAGCCTCTCCGGTAATGCCGTAGCACTGCTGTATGGCAGGCTCGGCCATGATGCGCGCGCGCATGGCGGCCGTGCGTTGCGGATGCTCGTCGTGCAAATGCACTTCCACCGTCAGGATCAGTGGGCGGCCCACGCGGCTCGCGTCGAGCACGGCCACTTCATTGCGGATCACGCCGCTCTCGCGCAGGCGGCGGATGCGCCGCTGCACGGCCGGTGCAGACAAGTGCACGGCCTGGGCGATTTCGCGCTGCGAAGTTGTGTTATCGCGCTGCAGGATGTCGAGGATCGCCAGGTCGAAGGCGTCGAGGGCAATGGAGGGCGTGAGCGAAAGTTGCGTCATGAAGGTCAAATTGCAGTACAAAACTCGGAGCAGACACAATAAACTTTCACTATTCCGATATCAAGCCTTTTATCACCATGCCATTACGCCGCTATTCCTCGCTGATTCCCTTGCTGGCCATCCTCGGCTCCGTCACCTGCCTGGGACTGGGCACCTCATGGGCCAAGCACAGCCTGTTTCCGCTGGTCGGCGCCCAAGGCACGACGGCCGTGCGCGTGGGCTTTTCCGCCCTGCTGCTGTTGCTGTTCTGGCGCCCGTGGCGCTGGCAGCTGAACCGCGCCGACCTGCGCACGGTGGCCCTGTACGGCGCCGCGCTGGGCTTGACCAACCTGTGCTTCTACATGGCCTTGCGCACGATCCCGTTCGGCATCGCCGTGGCGATCGAATTTTCCGGCCCGCTGGCCGTGGCCCTGCTGGCCTCGCGCCGCCCGCTCGACTTCGTCTGGGTGGCCCTGGCCGTGGCGGGACTGGCGCTGCTGCTGCCGCTCGGCCACGACGTCAGCAACCTCGATCCCACGGGCGTGCTGTTCGCCCTGGGCGCGGCCGTCTGCTGGGCCTCGTACATCGTCTTCGGCAAGCGCGCCAGCCATTTGCATGCGGGTCACTCCGTGTCGCTGGGCCTGACCATGGCCGCGCTGGTGGTCGTGCCCGTGGGCGTGATGCACAGCGGAGCCGCCCTGCTCTCGCCCGTCGTGCTGGGCGTGGGCCTGGGCGTGGCCCTCATTTCCAGCGCCATCCCGATCTCGCTGGAAATGGTGGCCCTGAAGCGGCTGACGCCGCAGGCGTTCGGCATCATGAGCAGCATGGAACCGGCCGTGGCCGCCATGTTGGCGTACATCCTGCTCGACGAGCGCCTCGGTGCCGGGCAATGGCTGGCGATTGCCATGATCATGGCCGCGTCGATGGGCAGTTCGTACATGGCGCAGCGCCAGAGACGCGCTGCGCCGGTGCTCAGACCCGAATATAAATCGTGAAGCGGGCGCCGCCCAGCGGTGAGTCGTCGATGGCGATGGCGCCGCCGTGCAGCGCGACGGCCCTGGCGGCAATCGCCAGTCCCAGGCCGTGGCCGGCGGTCGCATGGTCCTGTTCGCGGGCCAGCCGATAGAACGGGGCAAACACCTGTTCGCGCTGGCCGGCGGGAATGCCGGGGCCATCATCCTCGATCACAATACGCAGCGCATCGCCTTCGCGCACGGCCGACAGCGCGATGCGCGCGGTGGCATATTTGGCCGCGTTGCCAAGCAGGTTGCCGATGGCGCGCGCCAGCAGGCGGGGATCGCCGCGCAATTCGCCCAGGTCATCGGCGATGCCCGCTTCCACTTGCCGCGGCAGGACGGCCGCCATGCAATCGCGCAGCAAGGGCGCCACGGCAAACGGCTGGCGCGGCAAGGCTTGCGCGTGATCGAGCTGCATCAGGCCCAGCAATTCGTTGACCAGCGTTTTCAATTCCTCGACATCGGCGCCCATGGCGTCGACGCGTCGACGCAGGGCAGGGTCAAGTCCCCCATGCCGTTCGTCCAGCAGCGCCAGGCCGAATTCCAGCCGCGCGATCGGCGTGCGCAATTCGTGCGACACCGACAGCAGCAAATGCCGGCGCGCTTCCAGCAGCGAGCCGATGCGCTCGGCCATCTCGTTGATGCGGCCAGCCAGCGGCGCGATGCTCGACGCGGGCTTGACCTGCGCCCGCGCCGCCAGGTCGCCCTGTCCGAAATCGTCGGCCATGCGCGACAGCGCGGCCAGGCTGCGCCCGTGCGCGCGCGTCCACCAGCCCAGCGGCAGCAGCAGGCACAGCGCGATGACCGCAAAGCGGATCGCCTCCATGCGCAGCGCCTGGCCAACGTCGATGGGCAGGTTTTGCGCGTGGAGCACATCGTCCTCGCTGCCGGCATAGCGTGCACCCGTGGCGTCCACGCGGCGATAGAAAGCCTTGCCGCCCACGTCCATCACGACGGCGCCCCGCAGCAGCTGCGCGCGCGCCTCGGTCGGCAGCGCCGGCAGCACGATGGACAGGGGCTGCAATTCCAGCGCGACGTCCGATACTTCGCGCACCTTGTTCAGGCGCGGCAGCCAGTCATCGGCGGGCGCCTGGTCGATGTACTGCTCCAGCAGGAATATCTGGCCGGCGGCCTGGTCGCGCGCGATGTGTTCGAGCGGATCGCCGAACAGGCGGCTGAAGGTGAAGTAAATGACGCAGCTGGCCAGCGCGATGGCCAGCACCACCAGCAGCGCGAAACGCCAGAAAAGACGGGTCATTCCCAGGCGGAGGGCGTGAGCAGATAGCCTTCGCCCCATACCGTCTTGATGCGTTCCGCGCCGCCGTCATCGAACTTGCGGCGCAAGCGCGAGATGCAGTTGTCGATGCTGCGATCGAGGCCATCGAACTCGATGCCGCGCATGCGCACGAGGATCTCGTTGCGCGACATGACCTTGCCAGCGGCGTCGGCCAGGATTGCGAACAACTTGAATTCAGCGCTGTTCATGACGATTTCCTGCCCGCGCCAGTGCACGGCGCGGTTTTCGCGCGACACGCGCAACTGGCCGATGACGATGTCGCTGCCGCCCGCCGCGCTGCCGCGCCGCTGCAGCGCGCGCAGGCGGGCCAGCAGCACGCGGGGCTGCACCGGCTTGCTCACGTAGTCGTCGGCGCCCTGCTCCAGGCCCGATACTTCGTCGAAGGTGTCTTCGCGCGCGGTGAGTATCAGGATGGGCACGGCGCTGAGCTGGCGCAGCTGGCGGCACACCACCAGGCCATCGACGCCGGGCAAGGTCAAGTCGAGTATGACCAGGTCGGGCTGCAGGTCGCGAAAGCGCGCCACGGCCTGGTCGCCGCGCATCACCACGTCGACCGCATAGTCGTATTCATCGAGGTATTCCTTGACCAGCGCGGCAAGCCGCGCATCGTCCTCCACCAGCATTACACGTTGCATCGCCCCTCCGCGCCGCCATTTTGTCGCGTATTGTAGTGGAGCGCGGCGCACAAGTGGCATATTCGACAATCAGGTACACATTTGTACACTTTCTATACAAATGCGGCCTACAAATTAAGGACAATTCAAGGACAAACCTGGGCGGATTCCGGCACGAGGTTTGCTTAACATGGATAGCTCTTACCTCAACCGGAATCCGAACATGAAAAAAATTGTCTACAGCACCCTGTTTGCCATCGCCGCCACGTCGACGGTCCATGCCGAAGGCCTGTACTTGGGCGCCAACGTCAGCCCTTCCAGCGATGGCAAGATCGAGCGTGCCGAGGGCGGCGCGACGGCGCGGCGCGGCCCCAGCAGCAAGGCGGTGCCCTTCGGCGTCTTTGCCGGCTACGAACTGACGCCGGCCTGGGCGCTGGAAGGCGGCTATCGCGCCAGCGGCGGCGCGACCAGCTTCGACCTCGATCCCGGCTACCAGCTCAAGGTACGCAATAGTGCCGCCTACATGGCGGCGCGCGGCACGTGGCGGCTGAACGACGACTGGTCGCTGTTCGGCAAGGCTGGCGTGGCGCGCAGCCATGCCGAATTCTCCATCGCAGGCAAGAACGCGCCGCCGGGCGAGTCGGCCAGCAAGACCGGCTTGTACCTGAGCGTGGGAGCCGCCTACCAGATCGGCAAGGACGTGGCGCTGCAGCTCGAATGGGAGCACGCCCCGAAAGTCAGATACGAAGGACTCAATAGCACGATGAACCGCCTGGCGCTCGGCGTGCGCTTCGGCTTTTAAAAGGATGGCATGAACAAGTTCGCTCCCCGTTTTTTTCCCTGTTTTTCTCCCCTGCTGTTGCTGCTGGCCGCCTGCGGCCCGGCGCTGGCCGAGGAAGCGAGCACCGGCACCAGCGCGCTGATGATGCCCGATGGGAGCAGGGATATGTACGTGGGAGCGGCGCTCACGGGCAGCTCGGCGGCGGACGATGGCGCATCGCGCGGCGCCGTCCTGCGCCCGCTGCTGCAGGTCCAGTGGAGCAACGGCCTGTTCGTTTCGGCCAGCGGCGTGGCGGGCATGCACCTGTCGGCCACGCCGGGCGTGGAATACGGCCCGTTGCTGGCCGCCAGCAATGCGCGCGCTCCGGAAGACAGCCGGCGCCTGCGCGGCACGCGGCGGATCAAGGGCTCGCCCGACGTGGGCGGCTTCTACGGCTATTACCTGGGCGACCAGGCGCGCGTCACGGCTAACCTGATGCACGACACGAGCGCGCACGGCTGGCGCGGCCAGCTCGGCCTGCAAAAGACCCTGCCCTCGCTGGCGGCCCATCACACTGTGACCTTGTCGGCCGGCGTGTCCCTGGCCAGCGGCGCCGTGATGGACGAGCTGTACGCCGTCAGCGCGGCAGCCGGCGGCGCGCGCGACTACCGCCCGACCGGCGGTGTCGCGTCCGTCGACATGGGCGTCAACTGGAACTGGGCCCTGAGCAGCAAGTGGCTGCTCAACAGCGCCGTGACGGGCACGCGGCTGGGCAACGGACCGGCCCACAGTCCCTTCATCGAACGCCGTAACGTCATCACCTGGTCGAGCGGCCTCGGTTACCGGTTTTAAGCTCCATGCTCAGATCCCTGCTTCTCGCCCTGGCACTGCTGCCCGCGTTCGCCTGCGCGCAGGAAGCGGGCGACTGGATCGCCTACCGCGACGCCTACCGCCACATGATCTGGTTCGAAAAATACGGCAAGCCCAAGCAATTCCTGCAAAACCATCTGCGCCTGCGCCCGCGCGACGCCGGCGTGTCCACCGATGGCTTGCGCCTGACCTTGCACGGCAAGGGCGCGCAGCTGGCGCTGCCGCTCGATGCGCTGGGCCGGGCCGTCTTCCCGTTTTCCCGGGCCGCGTATGACGACAACGCGGAGCTGGCCTGGAACCGCAAGCCGGGCCAGATCACGTCAATCGCCTGGGTCTCCATCGTCACGCGGCCCGATGGCGTGTATGCGGCGGCCGACTTGCGCGCCGCCTGCGAACAGCTGCTCGCCTACCTGCGCTCGACGGGCGGAGCGAACGGCAAGCGCTGCGCCGGCGTGCAGTTTTCGTATGCGAGGATGGAAGCGGCGCAAGTGCGCTACCAGGGCGGCGATGGCGCGCCGGTCCCGCTGGCGGCGCAGGAAGGCCCCGCGTTTCCCGGCGACGCCGTGGCCGGTTTCCGCGTCTTCGCCTACCGTTTCAGCGCGCATCCGGACGCGGGGCAAGTCCTCACCAGCGCCACACCACTGGCCATTGCCGCGCTGCTGGAATAAGCTCACCTCAGCCGCGCCGTGCGCCAGGCCAGCAGCGCCGCCAGCACGAGCAGCGCGGCGCTGGCCGTGAAGGTAGCGCGAAAGCCGTAGCCGTCGAGCAGGATGCCGCCCACGGTGGAACCGAAGCCGATGCACAGCTGGACGACGGCCACCATCAGGCCGCCACCGGCTTCGGCGTCATCAGGCAAGGTCTGCGCCAGCCACGACCACCAGCCCGTGGGCGCGGCCGTCGCCAGCAATCCCCATAGCCCCAGCAGCACGAAGACGGGCGCCAGCTCGTCGCCGAACGCCAGCAGGGCCAGCGCGATGGCGGCCATCAGCAAGGGGATGGCGACCAGCGTGCGGTACAGGCCACGCCGCAGCGCGACGCCGATCAGCGCCGTGCCGATGAAGCCGGCCACGCCGATCGCCAGCAGCAGCATCGACAAGGTGGGCACGCCGACGCGCGTGACGTTTTCCAGGAACGGTCGCACATAGGTAAACAGCACGAACTGCCCCATGAAGAACGCGCCGACGGCCAGCATGCCCAGGGCGACCTGGCGGCGTTCGAGCAGGCGCAAGACCTGGCCGGAACGGGCCGAACGCGGCGCCGCCGGCATCGATGGCAGGCTGCACCACTGCCAGGCCAGCGCCAGCAGCGCCACCGGCGCCAGGCACAGGAAGGCGCCGCGCCAGCCGATGCTGGCGCCCAGATAGCTGCCCAGCGGCGCGGCCACCACGGTCGCCAGCGCATTGCCGCCATTGAAGATGGCCAGCGCCCTGGGCACGCTATCGCTGGGCACGAGGCGCATGGCCACGGCGACCGACATCGACCAGAAGCCGCCCACCACCACGCCGATCAGCGCGCGCCCCGCCATATACATCGCATAGTTCGTCGCCAGTCCCACCACCAGCGCGGACACGCACATCAGGCCCGTCAACAGCAGCAGCAAGGTCTTGCGGTTCATCGCAGCCGCCACGGTAGCGATGGACAGGCTGGCCAGCACGGCGAAAGCGCCCGAGATGGCGATGCCATAGCCGGCCAGGCCTTCGCTGACGCGCAAATCCGCCGCCATGGGCGTGAGCAGGCTGACGGGCATGAATTCGGAAGCGATCAGGGTGAACACACACAGGGTCATGGCAAAGATGCCGCCCCAGAACGCGGGCTCTGCCGCCTCGCTGCGGACCGCGCTCATGCCGCCAGGGCGCGCTGGAAGAACGACGTCAGCTTGTCCCAAGGGATCAGGGTCACGCGGTCATACAGGTCGACGTGGCCGGCGCCGGCAACGTAATGGAGTTCTTTCGGCTCGGTGGCGCGCCGGTAGGCATCTTCGCTGAACTCCTTCGAGTGCGCCTGGTCGCCCGTGATGAACAGCAGCGGACGGGGCGAGATCGTCTCGATATCCATGAAAGGATAGAAATTCATGAATTTCACGTTGCTGCTCAAGGTGGGACGGGTGGCGCGCTCGGGCAGCTGGCCGGCCGGGGTATAGGCGCCGCGCGGCGTGCGGTAGAAATCGTGGAATTCGCGCTCGATAGCACTTGGGTTGGCGCTCAGCTCGGGCAAGGTGCCGCTCGTGTACGCGGTGGCGCCGCTGGCAAACTCCACCTGCCGCTGGCGCGCGGCCGCGGCGATATACGCCTGGCGCTGCGCCAGCGTTTGCGAGCGGCGCAAGCCATGACGGCTGGCGCTGCCCATGTCGTACATGCTCACCGTGGCGACAGCCTTGATGCGCGGGTCGATCTTGGCCGCGCTGATGACAAAGCTGCCGCTGCCGCAAATGCCGATGGCGGCGATGCGTTCGCTGTCGACAACCGCTTGTGCGCCGAGAAAATCGACGGCCGCGCTGAAATCCTCGGCGTAGATGTCGGGCGAGACGGCGTTGCGCGGCTGCCCTTCGCTCTCGCCCCAGAACGACAGGTCCAGCGACAGGGCGACGAAGCCCTGCTCGGCCATTTTGGTCGCATACAGGTTCGCGCTTTGCTCCTTGACGGCGCCCATCGGGTGGCCAACGATGATGGCGGCGTGCCGATGGCTGCGATCCAGCTGCGCTGGCAGGAACAGATTGCCGGCAACCGTCATCTGGTACTGGTTCCGGAAGCGCACCGGCTGCACCGTCACCTTGCTACTCTGGTAGAAATTGTCGGCGCCATCGGGCATGGCCGGCAAGGCCGGCGCGGCGACGGCGAAAATGGGTGCGCCCAGGACGGACAGGACGCCCAGTGCCGCCATGCCCGTGCCGGCGGCCTTGACGAATTCGCGGCGGCCAGCGGTCGTTTTCATGCGTGTTGTCTTCATGCCATGCTCCTTTAAAAGTCAGGGCACCATCTTGACGCAGGCAAGCTCTTTTGATTAGCGGGTACAATCTTGATATAGTTATGAGAAAAATTCAGCAATGAGCCAAAACAAAGTCAACGATCTGCAAGCCTTCCTGGCCGTGGCGCGGGAACGCAGCTTTACCAGGGCCGCCGCCAGGCTGGGCATCACCGCGTCCGCGCTCAGCCATACCATCCGCACCCTGGAAGAACGGCTGGGCGTGCGCCTGCTGGCGCGCACCACGCGCAACGTGGCGCCCACCGACGCGGGTGAAAAGCTCATGCTGGCCATCGCGCCCCTGTTCGAGCAGATCGCCGCCGAGGTCGAGGCGCTGGGCGCGCTGCGCGACAAGCCCAGGGGCACCATCCGCGTCACCTGCACCGACGACCATATCGAATTGCTGTTGCGGCCCATGCTGGCAGGCTTCCTGCGCGACTATCCCGACATCACCCTGGAACTGGTGGTCGACTACGGCTTTACGAATGTTGTCGAGCAGCGTTTCGACGCCGGCATCCGCCTGGGCGAAGCCATCAGCAAGGACATGATCGCCGTGCGCATCGGCCCCGACTGGCGCCTGGCCGTGGTGGGCTCGCCCGCGTTTTTTGCGCGCCATGGAGCGCCCGGGACGCCGCATGCGCTGACGGAATTCGCCTGCGTGAATATCCGCCACCGGCCCGCTGGCGCCATCTACGCGTGGGAATTCGAAAAGGATGGGCAAGCCTTTGCCGTCAAGGCCGAAGGCCAGCTGGTCTTCAACAGCATCATGCACGTGCTCAATGCGGCGCTCGACGGCATCGGCCTGGCCTACGTGCCCGAGCCGCTGCTGGCGCCCTACCTGGCCGATGGCCGCCTGGTCGAAATCCTCGCCGACTGGTGCCCCACCTTCCAGGGCTACCATCTGTACTACCCGAACCGGCGCCAGGCCACGCCCGCGTTTTCAGCCTTCGTGGAGGCGCTGCGCTACCGCGCCTGACTGCTGGCCATTCTTGCGCGCCAGCCAGGCCAGCGGCAGCAGCGCCAGCAAGGCAGCCGCCACGCCGGCCCATGGTGACGCCGCCATCATGTGGCGCGACACCATCAGCGCACCGAGCATGGAACCGAAGGAAATGCCCAGGTTAAACGCGGAAATGTTCAGGCCAGAGGCGAAATCGACGGCTTGCGGCGTGTAGCGCTCGGCCGTGGCCAGCATGCCGGCCTGCAGGGCGGGCGACAGGCCAAAGGCGAACACGCCCCAGACGAACAGCATCACCGTCATCATCCAGGGTGAACTGATGCTCAGCGCCACGCCCGCCTGCGTGACGGCCAGCAACAGCAGCATCAGGCGCAAGGCCTTTTGCCAGCCCAGGTGGCTGGTCAGGTAGCCGCCCGCCATGTTGCCGGCAAAGGTGGCGATGCCGAACACGATCAGCAAGGCGCTGGCCATGGTGGCGGAAAAACCCGTCACATCCGTCAGGATGGGCGTAATGAACGTGAAGGCGGCAAAGCTGCTGCCAAAGCCAAACGTCGTCACGGCCATCATGGTGATAATGGGGCCGCTGCCCAGGGCCGCCAGCTGCGTCATGGCCTTGCCGCCCTTGCCCTGCTGCAAACCGGCCGGCAGCCAGCGCGCCATGGCGCCCAGGCCCAGCGCGGCCAAGACCACCACGGCAAAGAAGGGCAAGCGCCAGCCCATCAGGTTGCCCAGAAAACTGCCGAACGGCACGCCGATCACCATGGCCAGGGTCAAGCCGGCAAACATCACGGAGATCGCCCTGCCCGCCTGTTCCTTGCTGACCAGGCTGGCCGCCACGGTGGCGCCGATGGCAAAGAAGGTGCCGTGCGCCACGGCCGTGATGACTCGCCCCACCAGCAACAGTTCGAACGTGTGCGAAAAGGCGGCCAGCAGGTTACCGGCGAGAAAAACGCTCATCAGGCCCAGCAAGGCCGCCTTGCGCGGCAGGCGCGACATCAGCAGCACCAGCAGCGGCGTGCCGATGGCCAAGGCCAGCGCATACAGGCTGACCAGCGAGCCGGCCGATTCGATGGAAATCTGCAAATCTTTCGCGATGGTGGGCAAGATGCCGACAACGATGAATTCGGTCACGCCGATGGCGAAGGCGCCGACGGCCAGCGCCAGCACGCCGGGCGGCATCTTGCTGGCTTGAGGTGAAACAGGGCTTGCGGTGGTCATGACATTCTCCGGCAGAGTTCAAGCCAGCCAGTGTATCGGGCATTCCGCTTTTGATATAGACTCTCATAATGGAAACACCTGTGAAATGGATTCAATAATGGCCAGGCAAGACATCAACCGCGCGTTCGAGATGGCCGTGTTTGTGGCCGTAGTGGAAACGGGCGCCTTTTCCGCCGCCGCGCGCCGCCTGGCCTTGACGCCATCGGCCGTCAGCAAGCTCGTCAACCGCCTGGAAGCGCGGCTCGGCGCCCGCTTGCTCCAGCGCAGCACGCGCCAGCTGCACACGACGCCCGAGGGCGACGCTTTCTTCGTGCAATGCAAGCGCATCCTCGACGATATCGATGGCGCCGAGCGCGAAGCATCGCAGGGGGCGGCGCCGCGCGGACGCTTGCGCATCAACTGTTTCGTGCCGTTCGGCGTGCGCCATCTGCTGCCCATCCTGCCCGAGTTCGCGCAGCGCTATCCCGACATCGTGCTCGACGTCGTCGTCAGCGACGCCATCGTCGACTTGCTGGAAGACCGCACCGACATCGCCATCCGCACGGGCAAGCTGAAGGAATCGAACCTGGTGGCGCGCAAACTGGGCGAAGACACGATGGTCGTCGTGGCCTCGCCGGCCTACGCGGCGCGGCACGGCCTGCCGCGCACGCCGCAGGAATTGTCCACGCACAATCTGCTGGCCTTCAACTTCCGCTGCCAGAACGAAACCTGGCCCTTCCTCGATGGCGCGGGCGGAACGATGCAGGTGGCGCCGCAGGGCAATACCTGTGTCAGCGATGGCGAAAGCATGCGCCAGCTGGTGCTGGCCGGCATGGGACTGGGACGCTTTTCACGCCAGCACGTGCTGCGCGATATCGAGCGAGGCGATTTGATCCCCGTGCTGCAGGATTATAATCCGGGCGACAGGGAACTCGTGCATGCCGTCTTCGTGGGACCGGGCCTGCAAGTGCCGGCCAGGGTGCGCGTGATGCTTGATTATCTGCTGGAAAAGGTCAGGCTGGGGTGAGCGCCGCCGACACACATCGCGTCTTATAATCGGCAATATCATTGAACTTCCATTGAGGCGCACCATGCATGATGACTTGATCCACACCTTGCAAACCCGCTTCAGCCAGCACATGCACCGCCACTCGGGATTGGCGTGGGACAAGGTGCTGGCGCGGTTGCATGCCGCTCCCGCCAGCCTGGCGGTATTGCAGCAAATGGAAGACACGGGCGGCGAACCGGACGTCATCGGGCACGCCGGCGACACGGGCGCCGTCACGTTTTGCGATTGTTCGGCAGAAAGCCCGCTCGGCCGGCGCAGCCTGTGTTTCGATGCGGCGGCCCTGGCCGCGCGCAAGGCCAACAAGCCGGCCGGCAGCGCCATGGCCATGGCGCAAACGATGGGAGTCACACTGTTGACGGAAACGCAGTACCGCCAGTTGCAGGAACTGGAACCATTCGACCGGAAAACGTCAAGCTGGATCGCGACGCCGGACAGCATCCGCGCGCTGGGCGGCGCCCTGTTTTGCGACCGCCGCTATGAACAGGTCTTCGTCTACCACAATGGCGCCGAATCGTATTATGCGAGCCGGGGTTTCCGTGGACGACTAACCGTCTGACAATCGCTGGCTCAGGCCAGCTCTTCCAGCCGCAACTGCCGGCCTTCGTCGAGCATCAGCTCGAACTCGGCCGCCGTCACGGCCGGGCTGAACAGATAACCTTGCAGCTGGTCGCAGCCGAGTTCGCGCAGAAAGCGCATCTGCTCGGCCGTTTCCACCCCTTCGGCGACGATTTCCTGGCGCAGCTGCTGCGCCATGGTGACGATGGCGCGGGCGATGGCGCAATCGTTTTCCTCGAACGGCAAGCCGATGACGAAGGAGCGGTCGATTTTCAAGGTACTGATGGGGAATTTCTTCAGGTACGCCAGGCTGGAATAGCCGGTGCCGAAGTCGTCCAGCGCCAGCGCCAGGCCCATGGCCACCAGCTGGTTCATGATGTCGATCACCTTGTCGGCGCCGCGCATCAGCAGGCTTTCCGTGATTTCCAGCATGATCTGGTCGGGCCGCACGCCGTAGCGTTCCAGCACGGCCGCTATGCGCGCCGGCAACTGTTCATCGAACTGGCGCGCCGACAGGTTGACGGCGATGGCCGGCATGTGCAGGCCACGGTCTTCCCAGTTGCGGATCTGGCGGCAGGCCTCGTCCAGCACCCACGTGCCCAGCTCCAGGATCAAACTGGTTTCCTCGGCAACGGGAATGAAAAGGCCGGGCGAGACCATGCCGCGCATCGGATGCTTCCAGCGCAGCAAGGCTTCCGCGCCGACGATGCGCCCGCTCGCCAGGCTCACTTTCGGCTGGTAATGCAATTCCAGCTCCTTGTCGCCCAGGGCCAGCCGCATTTCGCTTTCCAGGCGCAAATGCTCCTTGGCCCGGCGGTTCATGTCTTCGCGGTAAAACAGGAAGGTCGATTCGATCGTCTGCCCCGCCTTGGCCACGGCCACGTCGGCAAAGCGGAACAGGGCCGGCGCTTCCAGGCCGTCTTCCGGATACACGGTGATGCCGATGCTGGCGCCCACGTGCAGCGCGTGCGCATCGATATTGATCGGCGCCTCGAGCAGGTTGAGCAGCTTTTGCGCCACATTCGCCGCGTGTTCGCGCTTTTCGATGTGCAAGAGCGCCACGACGAACTTGCTGTTGTCGACGCGCGCCAGGATGTCGGCGTCGCGCAGGGCGCCACGGAACAGCTGGCCGATGGCGATCACCAGCTGGTCGCCCACTTCATGGCCCAGGGTGTCGCTGATGGAACCGATGCGACTGATGTCGATGACCATCAGCGCGCCATGCGTGCCTTGCCGTTTCGCTTCGGCCAGGCCCTGGTCGACCAATTGATTGAGCAAGCAGCGGTTGGGCAAGCCCGTCAGGCTGTCGTAATTGGCCATGCGCTGCATGCGCGCTTCCGCATCCTTGTGCACCGAGATATCGGAAAACAGGGAAAACACGTGGCTGATTTCGCCAAATTCGTCGCGCACGACGCTGATGGTGACGTCTTGCGGGAACAGCTCGCCATTCTTGCGCTTGCCGATGATTTCGCCGCGCCAGGAGCCGTGCCCGCGCATGGCGGCGCGCACCTTGGCGCGGAAATCGGGGTCGTGCACGCCCGAGCGCAGCAAATCCGGCGTGCGGCCGATGGCTTCGGCGGGCGAATAGCCGGTGATGCGGGAAAACGAACTGTTGATCGAGACGATGCGCTCTTCCGCATCCGTGATCAGCACGGCTTGCTCGCTGTCTTCGATGATGCGTGCGTGCAACCTCACCTTGTCCACGTCGGACAGCGGCTCGCTCATGGCCGACAGGCGCACGGCCATGCCGCAGGCCTTGCCCGCCTGGTCGTGGATCACGTGGCGGTGCATGCGCAACCACGTCACCATGCCCGACTTCTTGCGCCGGCGCACATCGGTGGCCACGTCGCCCTGGGTGAAATGCAACTCCAGCACGCTCGCTTCCGCGTCGTCTTCCGGATACAGGAACAGGATGTGCTGGCCCAGCGCTTCCAGTTCGGAATAGCCGAACATCTGTTCGGCGCCATGGTTCCAGCCGATCAAAAAGCCGTCGGGATCGATTTCCAGCAAGGCGTCGGGGGGCGCCACGCGCACCACGGGGCGGCTGGCGCCGCGCAGCCGCTCCAGTTCCTCCTCCAGCCGCGCCAGGGTGGCGGCCTGCTGCGGCCCCGCCTGTTCACGGGCATCCTGGGCCAGGCGCAGGCACAGCGCAACCTTCGCCTCAAGCATGGCAACCCCACTCGTGGGCCAGGTCAGGGGAACATATCAGGGGCGCTGCGGTGTGTGTAATCATCAAAATCCCACTGTGGGGCGTGGAGGTCGGGCAAGAAATACAATTGCAATACTGCGAATATGGTAACTTAAAAATGTTGGCGTATGTCAACATTTTAAGACCTACGCCGAATGGCCCGGCAGATGCTGCGCCAGGCGTGCAAACACATCCGGCTCGCGCATGCGCGCCATCCACCAGCGCAATCCGGCGCCGTCCTCGCCCACTCTCCAGGCCAGATAAAACGTTTCCGACGGTTTCGGTTCTTCCACGGCCTTTTCCACCAGCAAGCCGCGCGCGATGGCGGCCCGCGCGCACGGCCCCGGCAGGAAGCCAAAGCCCAGCCCCAGCACCTGGTAATCGAACTTGACCTGCATGTTCGGCACGCTCAAGGCATCCTGCCCCAGCAGCAAGCCCACCGTGCGCGGCGCCATCTGGCGCGCCGAATCGGCCACCACCACGGCCCGGTGCTGCTGCAGGTGGCCGCGCGACAACGGTTCCTGCACCTGGGCCAGCGGGTGCGTGGGCGCCACGGTGAAGACGAAGTCGAGCATGCCGATCGGCTGCGCGATATAGCCGCCGCCGGCCGGCCCGTCGCCGGGCGCGCCCACCAGCAAGTCGGCGCGCCGGTCCAGCAGCGCTTCCCACGTGCCCGACAGCGTGTCTTGCGACAGGCGCAGACGCGTCTGCTGCGCCACATCGTAAAAGGCGCGCACGTCGTCGGCCAGGGCCACGGCGGAAAACATGGAATCGATGCCGATGGACAATTCCGTTTCCCAGCCAGACGCCACCCTGCGCACGCGGTGCTCGAGGTCCTGCGCCGCCTTCAATAGATAACGGCCTTCTTTCAGCAATTCCTGGCCGGCCGCCGTCAGCATGACTTTCGGGCCATTGCGCTGGAACACCTGCACGCCCAGGTCGTCTTCCAGCTTGGCCACCGTATAGGAAATGGTAGACGGGACTTTATGCAATTCCTTGCCGGCCGACGAGAACGATCCGCGGCGGTCGATGGCGTCAACGATTTGCAGGGCTTCCAGGCTCAGTCTTAACATTCGATTTTTTCGATCATAGGTCGCAAGATTTTCCGTTTTTCTTTCTCTGCTGGGGGGCCTATACTTTGTTCATCGTACAGCGAAGGGCAGAAAAGAAGCCACGGCACAGCGCCAGGCAACGGTCCTTCGAAATTATCGCACATTAACTTATAGAAACGGAGTCCACCATGTTACAGATTCGTCATAGCGAAGAACGCGGCGCCGCCAACCACGGCTGGCTCAATTCCCACCACAGCTTTTCCTTCGGCAGCTACCACGATCCGCTGCACATGGGCTTTGGTCCCCTGCTGGTGATCAATGAAGACCGGGTCACGCCTGGCCAGGGTTTCGGCACGCACGGCCACCGCGACATGGAAATCATTTCGTATGTGCTCGACGGCGCGCTGGAACACAAGGACAGCATGGGCACCGGTTCCGTCCTGCACTACGGCGATGTGCAGCGCATGAGCGCCGGCAGCGGCGTGCGCCACAGCGAGTTCAACCACTCGGCAACGGATGGCTTGCACTTCCTGCAGATCTGGATCCAGCCGAACGTGACGGGCATTCCCCCCAGCTATGAAGAGAAACACTTCACGCCGGACAGCAAACGGGGCAAGCTGCGCCTGATCGCCTCTTCCGATGGCCGCCAGGGTTCGGTGCTGATCCACCAGGATGCGGCCATCTACGCCAGCATCCTGCAGGAGGGCGAACAGGCCGAACATGCGCTCGACGAAGGCCGCCTCGCTTATGTGCATCTGATCCGCGGCAGCCTGGTCGTCAACGGCACGCCCTTGAAAGCGGGCGATGCGCTGAAACTGACGCAGGAAGCGGCTGTGATCATTACCCAACCAGAGGACGCAGAGTTCCTGGTCTTCGACTTGCCTAAATAATTAACAAATAAATATACAGAAAGAGAAAATCATGGAAAACAGAAGCAACGTATTGTTCCCCCTCGGCCGTGCCGCCCTTGGCGTGCTGTTCTTTGTCTCGGGCTTGCTGAAAATCGGCGGTTTTGCCGGTGTGGCCGGCTACATGGCCAGCCAGGGCTTGCCCATCGCCAATATCTTGCTGGTGGGCGTGATCGTGCTGGAAGTGGGCGGCGGCTTGCTCTTGATCACGGGCTGGCAGGCGCGCTGGGCGGCGCTGGCCCTGGCGCTGTTCCTGATCCCGACGACGCTCATCTTCCACGCCTTCTGGAGCGCCGATGCGGCCCACTTCCAGGACCAGCTGACGAACTTCCTGAAGAACCTGTCCATCTTCGGCGGCATGCTCTTGCTGGTGGAGCGCGGTTTTCGCCAGGCCAGGTAAGACCAAGGCTGCCTGACCGGACGGGCCCGTCATCGACGCGGCCCGCCCGGCCGGCCGGCGGCCTGTCATTGTTTTGTCATCAGGCTGACATGGCGCTGTCACATTAGCTGATTATCATCCGGTTGCCTTTAAATCACGCAACCACAGGACATCGCAGCCCATGAACAAGCCCAACGATCTGGCCATCAGCGCCACCGATCTGAACGACATTGACAGCCAAGCGTCCCACGACAACCATTTCAACAGCATCCTGAACGCCCGCCTGAGCCGCCGTAACTGGCTGCGCGGCAGCGCCGTCACGGCCGCTACCGCCGTCATGGGTTCGATGGGCCTGTCCGCCTGCGGTGGCGGCAGCGACGCCATCGCCGTCACGCCGACGCCAACGCCAACCCCAACACCCGAAAAACTGCTGGCCTTCACGGCCGTGCCGAAAAGCCTGGCCGACGTCGTGTCGGTACCGGCCGGCTACACGGCCACGGCCCTGTACGCGCTGGGTGACTCGCTGCGCGCGGCCACGCCAGCGTACAAGAACGACGGCAGCGACACCGATTTCGACAACCGCGCCGGCGACCACCACGACGGCATGGAATACTACGGCCTGTCCGCCGCCGGTGCGCCGCTGGCGTCCGGCGCCGAACGGGGCTTGCTGGCGATGAACCATGAAGCGACCACGGACGAAACACTGTCCTCGCACTTCCTGCACGTCAATGGCGGCACCACCTCGCTGCCCCGCCCCGCCGCCGAAGTCGACAAGGAAGTGGCCGTCCACGGCCTGAGCGTGGTGGAAGTCAAGAAGACGGGCAGCGCCTGGGCCACCGTCAACGATTCCGCCTTCAACCGCCGCGTCACTCCGCTGACGGACATCGAGCTTGCCGGCCCCGTGCGCGGCAACGCCCTCGTCGTCACCAAATATTCGCCGACCGGCACCAAGACGCGCGGCACCATCAACAATTGCGGCACGGGCAAGTCGCCTTGGGGCAGCTACCTGTCCGGCGAAGAAAACTGGGCCGGCTACTTCACCCGCTCGGCCACCGACAATGCGGCGCGCGGCGACAAATCCGTCGTGTCGCTGAACCGCTATGGCCGCAGCCAGGGCGGCGCCTCGCGCCACGGCTGGGAAACGGGCGGCAGCGACGACAAGTACGCGCGCTGGAATCTGAGCAAAATCGGCGCGTCGACCAACGGCAGCGACGACTACCGCAATGAATTGAACGGCATGGGCTACATCGTCGAGATGGACCCGTACGACAAGACCAAAGCCATCCGCAAGCGCACGGCGCTGGGCCGCTACGCGCACGAAAGCGCCGCCTTCAGCGTGCCGGCCGTGGGCCAGCAGCTGGCCGTGTACATGGGCGACGATTCACGCAACGAGTACATCTACAAATTCGTCACGACGGCCGTCTGGGCCGCCGCCGACGCGAACCCGGCTGACCGTATCGCCACCGGCGACAAATACCTCGATTCGGGCAAGCTGTACGTGGCCAAGCTGGCCGCCGACGGCACGGGCCAGTGGATCGAGCTGGCCATGTCGAACGCGCAGATCCAGGCCTACAGCGCCTACAAGTTCGCCGACCTGGCCGACGTGCTGGTCAATGCCCGCCTGGCGGCCGACGCCGTGGGCGCGACAAAGATGGACCGCCCGGAATGGTGCTCGGTCAACCCGGCCAATGGCGAGATCTACTACACGCTGACCAACAACTCGAACCGCACCGTCAATCCGAGCGGCTCGTCGCAGCTGGCGCCGGACAGCGCCAACCCGCGCGCCTACACGGACATGAAGGGCAGCAGCGCGCAAAACGGCAATCCGAACGGCCACATCATCCGCTTCAAGGAAGGCACGGGCGCGGCCGCGGCCACCAGCTTTACGTGGGATGTCTACCTGTTTGGCGCCGAGAGCGGCGCCGACGCCAGCAAGATCAACCTGTCGAACCTGACGGCCGACCAGGATTTCTCCAGCCCAGACGGCCTGGCCTTCAGTCCCTACACGGGCATCTGCTGGATCCAGACGGACGATGGCGCGTACACGGATGTGACCAACTGCATGATGCTGGCGGCCATCCCCGGCAAGGTCGGCGACGGCGCCAAGTCGACCCTGAACTACGCGACGGCGGCCGGCGGCAGCCTGGCCGTCGACACCTTCATCGGCAAGAAACCCACGGCCGACACGCTCAAGCGCTTCCTGGTGGGGCCGGTCGGCTCGGAAATCACGGGCATCAGCGAAACGCCTGATGGCAAGACCATGTTCATCAACATCCAGCATCCGGGCGAAAACACCAAGCTGGCCAATATCGGCGATCCGTCCAAATACACGAGCCAGTGGCCGGCCAACGCCGGTTATGGCGCCGGCAAGCGTCCGCGCTCGGCCACCATCGTGATCACCAAGAACGACGGCGGACGCATCGGCAGCTGATGGACCGTGCCTGGCGGAGGCATCCGCCAGGCAAAGCCAGCAATTCACCTTGTAAAAGAAGGAAGTGCCCCTAAGTAAGGTTTATCACCAGACATTGCAACGACCGAATGGCAGCCAGGGAAAACGTTTCCCTGCTTTTTGGTATGATGGCAAGGCGCGCCGGCACCGGAGTGGTGTCGCGCGCCTTTTATTTTTGATAATTACTTATATGAGCACAACCATGCAAAGCGGCGCAGACCTCCTGGCGACAGGCGAATTGGATTACACGACTTCCTGCGCACTGCCGACGCCGTGGGCCCAGTTCACCTTGCACGCCTTTGTCGAGCACGCGACGGGCAAGGAACACCTGGCCATGGTGCTGGGCGATATCGGCAACGGCGAACCGGTGCTGGCGCGCGTGCATTCCGAGTGCCTGACGGGCGACGTGCTGTTTTCGCAGCGCTGCGACTGTGGCGCGCAGCTCGAGGGCGCCCTGAAACGCATCGCCGAGGAAGGCCGCGGCATCTTGCTGTACCTGCGTCAGGAAGGACGCGGCATCGGCCTGATCAACAAGATCCGCGCCTACCGCCTGCAGGAAGCGGGCGCCGACACGGTGCAGGCGAATGAACAGCTGGGCTTCAAGGCCGACGCGCGCAACTACACCTTGTGCAAACCCATGTTCGCGCAATTCGGCATCCACAGCCTGCGCCTGATGACGAACAATCCGCGCAAAATCGCCGCCATGGAAGCGCTGGGCATCACGGTGGCCGAACGGGTGCCGCTGCTGGTCAACCGCAACGCCTTCAATCAGCACTACCTGAATACCAAGCAAAGCAAGCTCGGTCACATGATGACGCCGGAAACGGCGCCGGCACTGGAAGACGGCGCCCTGTAGTCCCCCGGGCTGGCGCGGAACGGCGTGTCACTCGGGCGCCGGCCCGGCCTCGCTCCGGCTCACGCACAAAGGATGCATGAAATTATCTGACTACGCCTTCCTGCTGGCCAGCCTGTGCGCTGCGGCAGGCGCACACGCGGCCCCGGTACCTGCGCCAGCCGCTGCGCCAGCCACTGCCCCCACCGCATCGACTCCCCCCATCAAACCGCCGCCGGCCACCGCCGCGCCCGCCGCCACCGAACATGCGGCCCTGCCGCCGCCCTCGTCGGCCGCGCAAAAGCTGTACACGGCCGCGCGCGCCGACATCCTGCAAGTGCGCGTGCTGCTGAAAAACGGCCGCACGCAATCGTCCGTCGGCTCGGGCTTTTTGATCGGCACGGGCGACCTGGTGGTCAGCAACTATCATGTCGTGTCCCAGTTCGCGCTCGACCCCGATACTTACGTGGGCGAGTGGGTCGACACGAGCGGCCAGCGCGGCAACGTGGAATTACTGGCCGTCGACGTGCTGCACGATCTGGCGGTATTGCGCGTGAACCGCCACGGTACGGGCTTCTTCAAGATGCCGGAAGCGCTGGCGCCGCTGACCCAGGGCCAGTACCTGTATTCGATGGGCAATCCGCTGGACCTGGGCTTCGCCATTTCGGAAGGCTCGTACAACGGCGTCGTCACGCGCAGCTTCTACGACCAGCTGATGTTTACGGGGCCGATCAATTCCGGCATGAGCGGCGGCCCCAGCGTCACGGCGAATGGCGACGTGGCCGGCATCAATGTTTCAAAACGCCTCGATGGCGAACTCGTCAGTTTCCTCGTGCCCGCCCGCTATGCCCAGCAATTGCTGGCCAAGGTGGCGCAGCAAGGCAAGCCGCCGAAAGACTACAAGCCCCTGGTGACGGCGCAACTGCTGGCGCACCAGGAAGTCATGCTGGCGCGCCTGCTCGATACGCCCTTGAGCCTGAAAGCCATGGGACCGTACCGCGTGCCCGTGCGCGAATCCAACCAGATGCGCTGCTGGGGCCGCTCCAACGTGAAGTCCGACAAGCCCTATATGCTCGACAACACCAGCTGCGCCATGGAATCGGCGATCTTCATTTCCGGCGCCCTGCAGACGGGGCAAGTGTCGATGCGCCACGAATTTTTGCGCAGCAGCGAACTGGGCGCCCTGCGCTTTTCCGAGCTGGCCAGCGCTTCGTTCAAGAATGAAAGTTTCGGCAGCTACAAGAGCGTGAACCTGACCGGCCCGCAGTGCACCGAACAATTCGTCAAGAACAAGACCCTGCCCCTGCGCGCCGTGCTGTGCGTGCGCGCCTACCGCAAGTTTACGGGGCTGTACGACTTTGCCCTGCTGGCCACCAGCACCGACGAGCCACTCATGAGCCTGCAAAGCCGCATCGACGCGCGCGGCGTGTCGTATGCCAACGGCATGCGCGTCACGCGCACCTTCCTCGAAGCGCTGTCGCGCGCGCCCTCCACCACCAGCAGCCGCAAGCCATGAAGCCGCCCTATTACCTTGAAATCCTCGCCGAGAATGGCGAAGTGCAGCGGCGCCAGCGGATCGAGTCCTTGCCGATCCGCATCGGCCGTGGCTACGACAACGACTTCATCCTCGACGACGCGCATACGGCCGCCGCGCACGCCATCGTCGAGGACGACGGCGCAGGCGGCCTGCTGCTGCGCGACCTGGGCAGCCAGAATGGCGTGATCCACCGGGGACAGCGGCAATTGCAAGTGGCCATGAGCGGCAACAGCATCGTGCGCCTCGGCCACACGCGCCTGCGCGTGCGCGCCAGCGATCATCCGGTGGCGCCCGAACTGGGCGACACGACCCGGCACGACTGGGAAGGCTTGCGCCCCGCCGTCGCCGGCCTGGCCATGATCGGCGCCTCCGCGGCCTTCAGCAACTGGCTCAGCGATGCGGACGCCTTCGAGCCGATTTCCTACCTGATGATCATCGCCTACGCGCTGGCCGGCGGCCTCGTGTGGGCGTCGGTCTGGGCCGTGGCAAACCGGCTGTTCGGCCATGTGGCGCGCTTCGGCCGCCACCTGTTCATCATCGGCTGCGGCTTGCTGGCCATGGAAGTGTGGGAACTGGGCAGCAACGTGGCGGCGTATGCACTGTCGCTGGAAGCGCTGACGCGCTACGGACGGCACATGTTCATCGTCATCATCTGCGTCATGATCTACTACCATTTGCGCACGATCAAGCCGCAGCATCCGCGCCGCTTCGGCCTCGTCGCCGTCGTGCTGGCGATCATTGGCTCGACCCTGATCCTGCTGAGCAACCTGCAGATCAGCGGCCGCCTTGCCGACGAGACATACATGTCGGTCATTTACCCTCCGGTCCTGCGTGTCAGCCCGGATCACACGACGGACGCCTTCTTTCGCGACGCAGTCGGCCTGCAGCGCGCCGTCGACGCCGAGCGGGGCAAGGTGGCCAAGGGCGCCGACGAAGACGAAGACAGCGGCGATTGAGACGCTGCCATGCAAAAAGCCCGCCATGTCCTGGCAGACCGGCGGGCTTTTTTACGTGCGCCGCGAGGCGCGCAGAGTAGTGCTGTTAAAACGTGCGCTTAAAACTTGTCATCCTGCTTGCGGCGCGCCGTAAAACCCAGCAGGCCCAGGCCGATCAGCAGCATGGCATAGGTGCTTGGCTCCGGCACGGCCGACACCAGGCCATCGGTGCTGGAAAAGCTGGCGAAATTGTTGTTGCCCGCCTTGAACTGAACTTGCTGGCCGCCATCGCAGCAGTTTTCCAGGCCAAAGATGCTCAAGGTGTGGTTGCCGGCCGACAAGGTGCCCGAACCGCCGAGGAACTGGCTGCTGTTATTGTAATTACCAGCCCACCACAAGTCGCTGCTCTTGAAATCCAGCGCCACGCCGTCGAGGAAAAGGGCCCCGCCCTTGCCGAAATCGACGCCGCTGCGGAAGCTCCAGGCGCCCGCATCGGCTGCGCTGACGCCAAAATTGATCACCGACTTGAAGGCGACGTTCGAACCGCTGCCGAACAGGCTGCTGTTCGTGAAGTTGTTATAGCTGGCGATCGTCGTGGTGCCATAGCCGGCGCCCGGCGTGGCCACGGCGGCATTCACTACGGACTGGTAAGCGGCGGCGGAAGCTTGCGCGCCGGCGTTCGAGTAGCCGGTGGACACGGTGATGGTGCTGGCGTTCGCGTGGGCAAACACACCAGCAACGATCAGGGACAGGGCGATTTTAGGCAAGTTTTTCATGATAAGTATCCAGTCAGTAAGTATTCAACGGGCGCAACAGGCGTGAAGGCGCTTGAGCTGAATACACGCTGCATTGAGGCGTGTCGGCGTAGCGCAGGAATTGCAAGGATGAGCGGTCGGGGACGTGGCTTCCGCAAAACAGCGCGGACTTGCGGCGTGCCATGGCGGCACTGCAAGCGTCCTGGAAAGGGTTCGGGTTCCCGGGACAAAACCAGACAATTGACGGGTCAGGTGAAACGTTGAATCTATTCTATCTTAAATTCCCTAGAAGAAAAGTATTTTTCTTTTAGTCATGTAAGATATTTTTATGATAATCACACGCCAACAGGCTGAACAAGACTGTGTGCAAGGGCAATTTGCCTCTGGCGCAGTCGCCGGACCTGTCGCGCAAGCACCACAAACGCGCGCACCCGTGTCGCATCTTGCGCATTTCTTTTCGCATGCCGCTGCACCACGGGGCGAAACAGCATGGCAAAATGTAGTCACGCTGCTATCTATCCGAACAGGGGGAAAGAGGAATGGTCGACCTGGAAGAACTACGCTATCTGGCACTGTCGTTTCCCGACACCACCGAGGAAGAACACCACGACCGTCCGGCCTTCCGCGTGGGCGGGAAGATCTTCGCCACCCTGCCCGATGACGAGCACATCAATGTACTGCTCGATGCGGAAGCGGCGCATATCGCCACCGTCATCACGCCATCGGGTTGCGAAAAGCTTTGGTGGGGCGAACGCCTGGCCGGCATCACGGTGCGCTTGGCGGACGCCGAGCTGGACATGCTGGCCGCCGCCCTGACGGCCGCCTGGCGGCGCAAGGCGCCCAGCGACCTGGCCAAGACCATCGCCCCGACAGGGTAGTTACAAGGGCCAATTGCGCAGAAGCAAACCCACCATCTGCTGCAACTGTTCGCGCGAGACGCCGGCCGCCGCCTGGATGGCCATCCCCTGCGACAGGGTCACGACAAAGCGCGCCTGCTGCTCGGGGCAGGAATCGGGCGGCAAATCCCCCTCTTCCCTGGCGCGACGCAAGCGGTCGCGCAGTTTGATTTCACCGCGCAGCCGGCGCGCGAACAATTCATCGCGGATCGGCAATGCATCGTCGCTGCACGCCAGCGCCGCATTCACGCCCATGCAGCCGTGCGGCCCGTCGGGCATGGTTTGCGCGTCGACATATTGCGTCAGCAAGGCTTCCACCACCTGGCGCGCCGTCGGCTGTTCCAGCGCCGCATCGAAAAACCGCATGCGCGTGTCGCTGTAGCGCTCGAGCGCCTTGTGGAACAATTGCTCCTTGTTGCCAAAGACGGCATACAGGCTGGGCCGGTTCATACCCATGGCTTTCGTCAATTCCGGCAAGGAACTGCCTTCATAGCTCTTTTCCCAGAATACTTTCATGGCGCAATCGAGCGCCGCGTCCTCGTCGAAGGTGCGTGGCCGCCCCGTTTTTGCCTTGCCTACCGCCTCTTTTTTATCTTGTTTCATACCGTTCGGTAAAAAATTATTGACAACGATGTCTGCCTGCCCTGATTATATACCGACCGGTTAAAAACCTTCCGGCTTTTCAGGAACCTCACATGCAAACACCTTCCCACGCTACTGGCGACGATACCACCGTGGCGCCATGGCTGGCCGTCCTGTCGGTCGGCATCGGCGCCTTCGCCCTCGTTACCTCCGAATTCCTGCCCGTCGGCCTGTTGCCGGCCATGGCCGCCGAACTGTCCATCAGCAAGGGCCAGGCGGGCTTGATGATCACCACGCCCGGCATCGTTGCCGCGTTTGCCGCCATCTTCGTCACCGTCGGCTCGGGCCGCCTGGACCGCCGCATCGTGCTGCTGGCCCTGACTGCCCTGCTGGTCGCCTCGAACCTGCTGGTGGCGCTGGCCCCCTCGTATACGTGGATACTGCTGGGCCGCGCCATGCTGGGCGTCGGTGTCGGCGGCTTCTGGGCCATCGGCAGCGCCATCGGCCCGCGCCTGGTGGCGCCGCAACATGCATCGCGCGCCATGTCCATCATCTTCGCTGGCGTCTCGCTGGGCACGGTGGCGGGCGTGCCGGCCGGTGCACTGGTGGGCGAGCTGGTGGGATGGAGAGTGGCTTTCGGCGCGGCCAGCGCCATCGCCGTGCTGGTCTTCCTCGGCCAGTTGCTCCTCTTGCCCAAGCTGCCGCCGACACAGGCCATCCGCTTGCGCCAGTTGCCGATGATTTTCGGCATCCGCAAGGCACGCCTGGGTCTGATCGCCACGGCCATGCTTTTCACGGGCCAGTTCGCCGCCTACACGTATATCGCACCCTTCCTCACGCAAATCTCGCACCTGGCGGCCGGCACGGTCAGCGCCATGCTGCTCGTCTACGGCGCTTCCGGCTTCATCGGCAACCTCGCGGGCGGCTGGGCCGCCGGCCGCTACGAACGGGCCGCGCTGATGGTGACGGGCGCCGTGCTGGGCTTGTCCACCCTGGCCCTGGCCACGTTCGGCAGCCACTCGCTCACCGCCATGCTGCTGGTGGCCGTGTGGGGTTTCGGTTTCGGCGCCATGCCGATCGCCGTGCAGACGTGGATGTTCAAGGCCGCGCCGGAACTGATGGAAGGCAGCAGCGCGCTGTTTGTCGCCATCGTGCAAGTGTCGCTGGCGTCGGGCGCCTTGCTGGGAGGCATGGCCGTCGACCGGCTCGGCGTGTCCAGCGCAATGGTCATCGGTGGCCTGTTCGCCCTCGGCTGCGCGCTGACGATCGCCATTTTCGGCAAGCCGCACGCCAGCGTCAAGACCGGCGCGGCCTGCATGGCCTCGTAGATGTCAAATGCGGCCGCGACGGAATTCGCCAAGGAATTTCGTCACTTCGGCTGGCGTCATGACCACGTCCGCATCGCCGTGATACGCATACAGGAAAGGCGTGCCGCCCAGGCGGTCCGTCAGCTTGGCAAAGAGCAGAAAGCGGCTGCCCAGCGGGTACTGTTGCAGGTCGATCAGGCGGCGCGAGCACTGCACGGCCAGTTCGGGAGAGAAGGCCTGGCCCGGCACGGGGCGGATTTCCACCTTGCCATGAATCGCGCGCGATTCGACGGCGACGTGCCGGTATGCATAAGTATCACGGGCCATGCCGCCACCTTGAAGGAAGTAAAGGCGCCATCTTAAGCGAAGATGGCGCCTGCCGTGTTACTGGGGCACGATGCGCAACAGGCGACCGTTGTCTTCATCCGTCAGCGCATACAGGTAGCCATCCGGCCCCTGGCGCACGTCGCGCACGCGCGCGCCGATGGCCAGACGGTCCTGTCCCGTCACCTTGCCGCTGGCATCGACGGCGATGCGGCGGATATCCTTGGCCGCCAGGCCGCCGCTGAAGATGCTGCCGCGCCAGGCGGCAATCTTGTCGCCCGTGTAGACGGCCAGGCCCGACGGCGCCGGCGATGGCACCCAGGCCACGCTCGGATTGAGCATGCCCGCCACTTCATGCTTGCCGATAGGCTCGTGCGTCGTGTAGTCGGCGCCATAGCTTTGCAGGGGCCAGCCGTAGTTGCCGCCCGCGGCCACCAGGTTCAGCTCATCGCCGCCGTACGGACCGTGTTCCGTGGCCCACACGCGGCCGGAAACGGGATCGAGCGCCATGCCCTGCACGTTGCGGTGGCCGTACGACCAGATCTCCGGCAAGGCGCCCTTGGCCGCCAGCGGATTGCCGGGCGCCGGTTTGCCGTCTTCCGTCAGGCGCAGGATGGAACCCTGGTGCGTGGCCAGGTTTTGCGCCTGTTCGCGCGCCAGGCGGTCGCCAATGCGCAGCGGCGGATTACCGCCATCGGCCACGCTCATCAGCAAAGTGCCGTCCGGCAGCCACAGCAGGCGCGAACCGAAGTGCTGGCCGCCGCTCTTGTCCGTGGCGACCTTGAACAGGGTCTGGATGCCCGTCACCTTCTTGCCGTCGAACACGCCGCGCACGAGGGTCGTGCGGTTGGCGTCATTCGTGCCCGTCGACACCGTCATGTAGACACGTGGATTCGGCTTGCTGGCATCTTGCGGGTGCATCACGATATCGAGCAAGCCGCCCTGCCCGCCCGTAAATATCTTGGGCATGCCTTCCAGCGCCACGTCCTCGAATTTCTTGCCGTTCAGCAGATGCAAAGTGCCCTGCTTGCTGGTGACGAGCGCGCGGCCCTCGCCCAGCCAGGCGATACCCCACGGCTGGCGCACGCCCTGCGCGACGGTCTCGGCCTTCCAGCCCTGTTTCGTGGCGGGCGGCTCGCCCGTGGCTTGCAGTTCGGCCCAGGCCGATGGCGCGGCGGTCAGTGCGAATGCAAGCACAATGCTGATACGGCGTCGCCGGAACATGCTCTCTCCTGTCAGTGGTCGATGGTCGGTGGCGTATCAGGCCCGCAGCAGCAAGGCCACGGCTTCTGCCGCGATGCCTTCTTCCCGGCCCAGGTAGCCCAGTTTTTCATTCGTCTTGGCCTTGATGTTGACCTGCCCAACACTCACGCCCAAGTCTTCCGCCACGTTGGCGCACATGGCGGCGATGTGCGGCGCCATTTTCGGACGCTGGGCGATGATGGTGGCGTCGATATTACCGATGATATAACCGGTGGCCTGCACGCGGCGCACGGCTTCGCGCAGCAGGGTGCGCGAATCGGCGCCCTTGAATTGCGCGTCCGTGTCGGGGAAATGACGGCCGATGTCGCCCAGGGCGGCGGCGCCGAAGATGGCGTCCGTAATCGCGTGCAGCAGCACGTCGGCGTCGGAGTGGCCGAGCAAGCCCAGGTGATGGGGGATTTTCACGCCGCCGATGATCAGGTCGCGGTTTTCCACCAGCGCGTGGCAGTCATAGCCTTGGCCGATGCGAAATGGCAATACGGGAGTGGTGATGGTCGTCATGCGGTCTTTCGATTCAGGATTCAAGGATGGGCCAAATACAGCTCGGCCGTGTGTATGTCGCGCGGCAAGGTCACCTTCAGGTTGCGCGGATGACCCTCGACGAGTCTGGGCGCCAGGCCCAGCGCTTCGACGGCGCTGGCGTCATCGGTAATCGCTTGCGGATCGGGCGCTTCGGACAAGGCTTGGTGCAGCAGCGCATAGCTGAACATTTGCGGCGTCTGCGCCAGCCACAGGCCGTCGCGCGGCACCGTCTGCGCCGACAGACTGGCAGGGCCGGCCCGCTTGACGGTATCGACCACGGGCAAGGCCAGCAAGCCGCCGGCCGGGTGGTCGCCCACCTCCGTGATGAGTTTTGCGATCAGCGCCGGCGTCAGGCCGGGACGCGCCGCGTCGTGCACCAGCACCTGGTCGTGGGCAGCGATGCTGCCGTGCATGGCGTGCAAGCCATTCAGGATGCTGTCCATGCGCGTGGCGCCGCCGCAGCGCAGTACAGTCACGCCGTGCGCCGGCACGACCGTGTCGATCACGCCATCGTCGGCGCTGACGACGACATACGTGTGCGCGATCAGGGGACTGGCAAGAAAAGCGTCGAGCGCGTGGCGCAGCATGGGTTTGCCGGCGATGGCTAAATATTGCTTGGGACTGCCCGCTTCCATGCGCGCGCCCACGCCGGCGGCGGGGATCAGCGCAAAGTAGCGGACGGTGTTCGGTGCTGCTGTCATGCCATTCCTTGTCTAGTTGGCGGACGCTGTCTTGCCCGTCAGGATGTTCTGGATCTCGCCCTTGCAGGCCTTGCCCAGGCGCGCATATTCTTGCGGAGAATCGATGGCCGCCTGCAAGGCTTCCACCTTGCGCATTTCAGCCTTGACGTATGGCAACCAGCCCGTGTCGATCTCGCGCGCCAGCGCCGCCTTGGCCGTGCCGCTGGGCGCATACAGGGGCCGCGCCTCGAAGCGCTTGGCCAGCGCCGCGCGCACGGTCTTTTCCACGCGCGGCAAGTGTTCCATATAGGTTTTCATGTGCCGCAACTCGTGCGCGAGTATCTCATCATACGCGCAAGTGCCGGGCGCAAACTCGCGGCCGATATAGATCACCACGGGTGCATACGTCAGGGACACGGTGATCTGCGGCGCCACGCATTCATAGCCGCTGCCCGGGTCTTGCAGCATGGGGCCAGCCAGGGCGATGGCCACGCGCGAATCCGTCTTCGTCAATCCCAGCACCCAGGTATTGGCGCGCGCCGTGCCCTTCATCACCGTTAGCGCCTTGTACGGCAGATGCGTGTCGATGGAATAGCCATTCTGCTGCGCCGTCAGCACGGACACCGTCTTGCTGATCGTGTCTTCGCAGCGCACCTGGAACGGCGTGCGCGCAGCCCCGTGCGCGCCCAGGCTGGCCGACGCCAGCAGCAGAAAAATCACCGTGCGCATGCGCCGTATCAAGCCGCTTGCCAGGCGCCGCTGGTGATCTTGTCGAGCCAGAAGATGCCGATGACGGTTTTCACGTCCGTGATCGTGCCATCCTTGACCCAGTCCAGCAGCTGCGGCACGGTGGCCGTGAATGTCTCCAGGAATTCGCCCTCGTCGAGCTGGCGTTCGCCGGCGACCAGGCCGCGCGCCAGGAACAATTCCAGGTGTTCGTCGGAATACGCGATGGCGTTGTGGATGGTGGAGACGAATTGCCAGTCGCTGGCCGTGTAGCCCGTCTCTTCCAGCAACTCGCGCTGGGCGCACGCCAGGTGCGATTCGCCCGCGTCGATCTTGCCGGCCGGGAATTCAATGAAGACCCGGTCCAGCGGATAGCGGTACTGGCGTTCCATCAGCACCGTGCCATCGTCGAGCAGCGGCAGGATGACGACGGCGCCCGGATGCAGGACGAATTCGCGTGCCGTGATCTTGCCGTCAGGCAGGGCGACACGGTCGCGCTGCACGCGCAGGAAGCCGCCTTGGTAGACGAGCTCGCCGTCCACCTTGGTTTCAGTCAGATTCGTATCCATGGGATTCCTTTATTCAATAAAAAACGGCGCCAGAGGCGCCGCTTTCGGAGATGTTGCCTAGCGGCGTTTGCGCAGGTAACGTGTTACGAAACCAGGGAAAGCCAGCACCAGGAACAGACAGCCGGTGATGGCATAGAACTCCCACGTCTGCGGGAAACCGTTGCCGATGCGCGCTTCGAGCGCGAAGGCCACGGCGCCGACGATGAAGTACAGAATCACCATCTCCAGCAGGCGCAGCGCCAGCGGCTTGCGCCAGCCCTGCTCCGCCTGCGCCGCCTTTTTCAGCGGCACGGCGGCAAACAGCTTCTCGTTCAAGAAAGGCAGGTTGGCGCCCAGGATGCCCAGGGCGATCACCAGCCAGCTCGAGACGGTGACATCCATCGGTCAGGACGCCAGGGTCTTGGTGATGGCGGTCGCGCAGGCAGCCAGGATGCCTTCAGGCATCGCACCGAGGGCCAGAACCAACACGCCGTTCAGGGCCAGCACGACGCGCATGTCGCCATGCACGACCAGTGCATTGGTATCCGTCGGCTCATCGAACCACATCATTTTCACGACGCGCAGGTAGTAGAAGGCACCGATCAGCGAGAACAGCACGGCGGCGATGGTCAGCCACAGCTGGCCCGTGGCCAGCACGGAGGCCAGCACCGAGTACTTGGCCATGAAGCCCATCAGCGGCGGCACGCCGGCCAGCGAAAACATGAACAGGGTCATCACCAGGGCGAAGATCGGGCTGCGTTTGCCCAGGCCCTTGAAGTCGGCCAGTTCTTCTGCTTCGAAACCACTGCGTGCCAGCAACATGATCACGCCAAAGGTACCCAGCGTGGTGAACACGTAGGTGATGACGTAGTACATCGACGCGCCGTAGGCGGTGGCTGCGCCAGCCGCGTTCAGGGTGTTGTTCGGTGCGTCAACGGTACCGGACAGCAGACCCAGCAGAACGAAGCCCATTTGCGCGATGGTCGAGTACGCCAACATGCGCTTCAAGTTGGTCTGCGCGATGGCGGTGAAGTTACCGATGGCCAGCGACATCACGGCCAGCACCAGCAGCATTTGCTGCCAGTCATGCGCCATTGGCAGCAAGCCCTCGCCCAGCAAACGCAGGGTGATGGCAAACGCGGCCAGTTTCGGCGCGCCGCCCAGCAGCAGGGTCACGGCCGTTGGCGAACCTTGATACACGTCAGGCACCCACATGTGGAATGGCACGACGCCCAGTTTGAAGGCCAGGCCGGCAACCAGGAACACCAGGCCGAAGACCATGATGGTGCCGTTGGTCTTGCCGTTTTCCAGCGCCACGCGCAGTTCGCCCAGGTCCAGGGTGCCGGACGCGCCGTACAGCATCGAGATACCGTACAACATGAAACCGGAAGCCAGTGCGCCCAGGATGAAGTATTTCATGGCCGCTTCCGTGGCCTTGGCATTGTCACGGCGCAAAGCGATCAGTGCGTACAGCGACAGCGACATCAGTTCCAGACCCAGGTAGATGATCAGGAAGTTGTTGGCCGAGATCATGATCATCTGGCCCAGCAGTGCAAACAGGGCCAGCACGTAGAACTCGCCGCCCAGGTTGCCCGACAGCATGTTGCGGTCGGTGGCATAGGCACGCGAGTAGATCAGGGTCAGCGCCACGGCGGCGTACGAGAACAGTTTCAGCAGCTGCGACATCGGGTCCGACACGAACATGTTGTGGAACGTGTAGACGGTGGTGCCCGCGTTGAAGTCGCCCACGGTCAGCAAGGCGCAGCCGGCCAAGGTCAGCAAGGACAGCGCATAGGTGATCGAACGCTTCGCCGCAGGCAAGAACATATCGATCAGCAAGAGCGCCGACGTGGCGATCAGCAGAAAGATTTCCGCGTACAGCGGTACCAGATTAGGTGCATTAGTCATGTTATCGGTCTTCTATTTAAGGCAACTTGCTGGTGGCGACATGCTGCAGCAGGTCAGCAACCGAAGTTTGCATCGTGTCGGTGAACGGGGCTGGGTACAGACCCATCACGAGCACGGCGATGGCCAGCACGGCAAGCATGAAGAATTCACGTTTGTTGATGTCGGTCAGTTCGGCCACATGCTTGTTCTTGATCTTGCCGAACACCACGCGCTTGGCCATCCACAGCGAGTACGCCGCACCCCAGATCAGTGCCGTTGCAGCCAGCAGACCGATCCAGAAGTTGTATTTCACCGCGCCCAGGATCACCATGAATTCGCCGACGAAGCCGGACGTGGCTGGCAAGCCGCAGTTGGCCATCGAGAACAGCACGAAGAAGGCGGCAAATTTCGGCATGCGGTTCACCACGCCGCCGTAGTCGGCGATGTTGCGGGTATGCATGCGGTCATACAGCACGCCGATGCACAGGAACATCGCGCCGGAGATGAAGCCGTGCGAGACCATCTGCACGATACCGCCCTGCACCGAGATGTCGTTGAACATGAAGAAGCCCAGGGTCACAAAGCCCATGTGCGCGATCGACGAATAGGCGACCAGTTTTTTCATGTCGGTTTGCACCAGGGCAACCAGGCCGATGTAGATCACGGCGATCAGCGACAGGGTGATCATGAAGCCCGACAGGTAGTGGCTGGCGTCCGGCGTGATCGGCAGCGAAAAACGCAGGAAGCCGTAGGCGCCCAGTTTCAGCATGATGGCGGCCAGCACGGCGGAACCGCCAGTAGGCGCTTCCACGTGGACGTCGGGCAACCACGTGTGGACCGGGAACATCGGCACCTTGACGGCAAACGCCATCAGGAAGGCCAGGAAGATGAAGATCTGCTCGTTCATCGTCAGCTTGAACGCATGCCAGGCCAGGATGTCGAAGGTGCCCGACACATTGCGCAGGTAGATGATGGCAACCAGGGTCAGCAGCGAACCGAAGAAGGTGTACAGGAAGAACTTGAACGACGCGTACACGCGGTTCGAGCCGCCCCAGATACCGATGATGATGAACATCGGGATCAGGGTTGCTTCAAAGAAGAAGTAGAACAGCAAGCCGTCCAGCGCGCAGAACACGCCGATCATCAGGCCCGACAGGATCAAAAACGATCCCATGTATTGGGCGATGCGCTTCTCGATCACTTGCCACGCCGAAATGACGACGATGACGGTGATGAAGGCCGTCAGTGGCACGAACCACAGGGACAGGCCGTCGATACCCAGCGAGTACCAGATATTGAAGGTTGCTATCCACGGTGCTTTTTCGACGAATTGCATGCCGTGTGCGGCGTTGTCGAAATGCTGGATCAGCGGCAAGGTGCACAGCATGCTGAGCACGGCGCCAGCCAGCGACAGCCAGCGGGTAAAGCCCGCTTTGCTGTCACGGCCGAGAGCCAGGATCAGGACGCCGCAAATGATCGGCACCCAGATCGACAGACTCAGGTAAGGAGGTAGTGTAGAAATCGTAGACTGCATCATGGTTCTCAGTATTCTTTTATCAGGTCAGCTTACTTAGCGGGCCAGAATGGCAGGAAATAGATCAGGAAGCCCAGCACGCCCAGGATCATCACGAATGCATAGTGATAGATGTAGCCGGTCTGCAGCACTCGCGACAGCGAGGACAGCCAGGCGACGACCTTGGCGCTACCGTTGACCAGCAGGCCATCGATCAGCTTCTTGTCACCGAAGTTCCACAGGCCATTACCCAGCAAGCGGGCACCGCCGGCGAACACGACTTCATTGAACTTGTCCATGTAGTACTTGTTGTCCAGCAGGGTGTGGATCGCGTGGAACTTGGCAAAGAACCAGGCCGGTACACGCGGGTTGACCATGTAGCAGTAGTAGGCTGCCACCACGCCGGACAATGCCAGCCAGAACGGTGCCGTCGACAGGCCGTGGATCGCCATCGCCATTGCGCCGTGGAATTCATGCGACAACTCTTCCATTGCTGGATGGTTTTCGCCGACGAAGATCACGCCCTTGAAGAAATCGCCATGCAGCATCGGGCCGATCGTCAGGTAACCGATGATCAGCGAAGGAATCGCCAGCATCACCAGCGGGAACCAGACGACGAATGGGGACTCGTGCGGCTTCTGGCCAGGTTCCAGACCGTGGTGCGCGTGATCGTCCTCTTCCTCTTCGTGATGGTCGTCATGCGCGTGGGCATCATGCTTGGCCGCAGGCGCGTGATGGTCGTCGTGGCCGTGCGCGTGTGGCTGGCCGAAACGTTCCTTGCCGTGGAAGACGAGGAAGTACATGCGGAACGAGTAGAAGGCGGTGACGAACACGCCAGCCAGCACGGCGAACTGGGCAAAGCCAGCGCCCCAGATGTGCGTTGCTTCGACGGCTTCGATGATGCTGTCTTTCGAGTAGAAACCGGAGAACAGCGGCGTGCCGATCAGGGCCAGCGAACCGATCAGGGAAGTGATCCAGGTGATAGGCATGTACTTGCGCAGGCCACCCATGTTGCGGATGTCCTGGTCGTGGTGCATGCCGATGATGACGGAACCGGCGCCCAGGAACAGCAGTGCCTTGAAGAATGCGTGCGTCATCAGGTGGAACACGGCCACGGAGTAGGCGGACGAGCCCAGCGCGACGGTCATGTAGCCCAGCTGCGACAGGGTCGAGTAAGCGACGACGCGCTTGATGTCGTTCTGGATGATGCCCAGGAAACCCATGAACAGCGCCGTGATGGAGCCGATCACCAGGATGAAGGACAGTGCCGTGTCGGACAGTTCGAACAGCGGCGACATGCGCGAGACCATGAAGATACCGGCCGTCACCATCGTCGCGGCGTGAATCAGTGCCGAGATCGGGGTAGGACCTTCCATCGAGTCAGGCAGCCACACGTGCAACGGGAACTGCGCCGATTTGCCCATCGCGCCGATGAACAGGCAGATGCAGGCCACGGTCAGCAGGGCCCAGTCGGTACCCGGCATCGTCAACAGCGCCAGTTCGTCTTTCTTGGCGAACACTTCCTGGTAGTTCATGGTGCCGGCGTAGGCCAGCAGCAGGCCGATGCCCAGGATGAAGCCGAAGTCGCCCACGCGGTTGACCAGGAACGCCTTCATGTTGGCCACGATGGCCGTCGGACGCTGGTACCAGAAACCGATCAAGAGGTAAGAGACCAGGCCCACTGCTTCCCAACCGAAGAACAGTTGCAGGAAGTTGTTGGCCATGACCAGCATCAGCATCGAGAACGTGAACAGCGAGATGTAGGCGAAGAAGCGGTTGTAGCCTTCGTCGTCCTTCATGTAGCCGATCGTGTAGATGTGCACCATCAGGGAAACGAAGGTGACCACGCACATCATCATCGCCGACAGCGAATCGATCTGGAAGCCCACTTCCATCTTCAGGGTGCCGATCGTCATCCAGTTATAGATGGTGCCGTTGAACGTCGCGCCATCGAGTACGGCCAGCAGCGTGTGGACGGACAGGATGAGTGCAATCAGAACGCCCAGGATCGTCGCGGTATGCGACGTCTTGCGTCCGACCAAATTACCCAGGAACTGGGTGCCAAGCAAACCTGCAATCGCGGCACCGGCCAGCGGCGCCAGCGGTACGGCAAGAAGGAGGTTAGGGTTGAGGAGTTGCCCCGCCATGATGAACCTTAATCGTTATTATTCGAGAGATCGAGTCTGAAAAACATCAGCCTTTGAGGCTGTCCAGGTCTTCGACGTTGATGGTATCCAGATTACGGAACATCACCACCAGAATAGCCAGACCGATAGCCGACTCAGCGGCGGCAACCGTCAGGATGAAGAAAACGAAGATCTGACCGGCCGCGTCGCCCATGAAATGGGAGAACGCGATGAAATTCATATTCACCGCCAGCAGCATCAATTCGATTGCCATCAGCAATACGATGATGTTCTTGCGGTTCAGGAAAATACCGACGATCGAGATTGCGAACAGGATCGCGCCCAGGACCAAAAAATGTGTGAGCGATAATGTCATGGTGCCTCCTTAACTTCCGGCTCAGCCGCAGGACGCTCGACAACCGCGTCCATCTTGATGATCTTCAGGCGGTCGTTGCGCTTGACGCGCACGGCGTCGCCTGGAGCAAAGTGCTTGGTGTCCTTGCGTTTGCGCAGGGTCAGTGCGACCGCAGCAACGATGGCCACCAGCAGCACGACGGCGGCGATCTCGAAGGCGAACACATATTCCGTGTAAATCAGCAGACCCAGTTCCTTGGTGCCGCCCAGGTTGACGTTGACCGGAGCGATGCTAGGCGCAAAGTTGCGGAAACCGTGCCACAGGACAGCGGCCATTTCCAGCACGATGATCACGCCCACCGTCACCGACAAAGGCAGATAGCCCCAGAAGCCTTCGCGCATGCGGTCGATATTGATATCGAGCATCATGACCACGAAGAGGAACAGCACCATCACGGCGCCGACGTACACCAATACCAGCACGATGGCCAGGAATTCAGCTTGCAGCAGCATCCAGATGCCCGCTGCGGAGAAGAAGGACAGTACCAGGAACAGTACTGCGTGGACCGGATTACGGGCCGTGATGACGCGCGTCGCTGCCAGAATCAAGATCAGCGCGAAGGCGTAAAACAAAATTGTTTTAAAGTCCATAAAAAACCCAATAGACGTACAGATGAACGAGGGGCGCGCCGCAGCCAAGGGCTACGGCGCATCCATCAGCGATAAGGTGCGTCGGCGGCGCGCGCAGCGGCGATGTCATTTTCATAACGATCACCCACGGCCAGCAACATCTCTTTCGTGTAATACAAATCCCCGCGTTTCTCGCCGTGGTATTCCAGGATTTGCGTCTCGACGATCGAATCGACCGGGCAGGACTCTTCGCAGAAACCGCAGAAGATGCACTTGGTCAAATCAATATCGTAACGCGTGGTGCGGCGCGAGCCGTCGTCACGCTGTTCCGATTCGATCGTGATGGCCATCGCCGGGCAAACCGCTTCGCACAGTTTGCAGGCGATGCAACGTTCCTCGCCGTTCGGGTAGCGGCGCAGCGCGTGCAAGCCACGGAAACGCGGCGAGATCGGTGTCTTCTCTTCCGGGAATTGCACCGTGATCTTGCGCGAAAACATGTACTTGCCTGTCAGCGCCATGCCCTTGATCAGCTCGCCTAATAAGAGGCTGCTGAAGAAATCTTTTACCTTATCCATTCGTATGCACTCTCTTACTTCCAAATATTCCAGGATGTCTGCATCCAGGCAGCGACGAAGACCAGGTAGACCAGCGTCAACGGGATAAACACTTTCCAGCCGAGGCGCATGATCTGGTCATAACGGTAGCGTGGGAAAGTACCGCGCACCCAGATGAACACCGACACGATGAAGAAGGTTTTCGCGAACAGCCAGAAGAAGCCGCCGAAACCACCCCAGAACTCGAGGAAAGCAAATGGTGCGGACCAGCCACCGAGGAACATGAGCGAAGTCAGCGCGCCGATCAGGATCATGTTGGCGTATTCGGCCAGCATGAACATGGCGTAGGCCATGCCCGAGTACTCGACCATGTGGCCGGCCACGATTTCCGACTCGCCTTCGACGACGTCGAACGGGTGACGGTTGGCTTCAGCCAGGCCCGACACCATGTAGATGACGAACATCGGCAGCAGCGGCAGCCAGTTCCACGACAGGAAGTTCACGCCCTTGTCGGCGAAGTAGCCGATTTGCTGGCCGCCGACGATGTCGATGAAGTTCAGGCTGCCCGAAACCATCAGCACGATGACCATCACGAAGCCCATCGGGATTTCATACGAAATCATCTGTGCCGAAGCGCGCATGGCGCCCATGAACGAGTACTTCGAGTTCGAGGCCCAGCCGGCGATGATGATGCCGTAGACTTCCATCGAGGTAATCGCCAGCAGCATCAGCAAGCCCGCGTTGACGTTGGCCAGCACGGCTTCCGGACCGAACGGCACGACCGACCAGGCGGCCAGGGCCGGCATGATGGTCATGATCGGGCCGATGACGAACAGGCCTTTGGCGGCCTTGGACGGGATGATGATCTCTTTGAACAAGAGTTTCAGCGCATCGGCGATCGGCTGCAGCAAGCCCAATGGTCCCACGCGGTTCGGGCCGACGCGGATCTGGATCCAGCCGATCAGCTTGCGTTCCCACAAGGTCAGGTAGGCAACCAGGCCCATCAGCGGCAACAGCACGCAGAGGATCTTGATCAGGGTCCAGAAGAACGGCCACGAGCCGCCCAGCAAATCCTGGCCACTGCTGTTGATGACGTTTACAAATTCAGGCAGAGCCATCAGATTTTCCCCTCTGCTGTTTCAACTGTGATGTCACCGAACATGCCGCCCAGGCCAGCCGTCGAGGCATGCGCCGCCGACACTTTGACCACATTGGCTGGCAGGCCGGCGTGAATAGCCGCCACCAGGATGGCGCTGCCGGAGCCTTGCGCCACTTTGACCTTGTCGCCCGCCTTGATGCCCAGCTTTTCAGCCAGCGTCAGGGACAGGTGCGCTTGCGGCGCGGCGCCATCGACCGTGCGCAGCAGCGGTTCGGAGCGGCGTACCAGCGCGTCGGCGAAGTAGATCGGCACGTCGGCGATGCGTTGCAGCGCAGGCGATGCCGGTGCGTACGAAGCCGCTTCCGGCGCGTTCCTGGCGATGTTGTTCAGCTGTGCCGACAGATCGGTCACGCCGGCGCCAAACGCTTCGTCGCGGATCGCTTCGGAGGTGTCATAGTCGAAACCGGCCAGGCCCAGGATGTTGCCCAGGACGCGCAGCACTTTCCAGGCTGGACGGGTTTCCGCCAGCGGTTTCACGGTGCCGTTGAAGCTTTGCGCGCGGCCTTCGCAGTTCACGAAGGTGCCCGAGGTTTCAGCGAACGGGGCGATCGGCAGCAAGACATCGGCGTACTCCATGCCGTGCTTGAAGGCGGACATGGCCACGACCATGTCGGCGCCATCCAAGGCGGCGCGGGCCGCTTGTGGATTGGCGGCATCGAGTTCCGGCTCGGCGTGCAGCAGCACGTAGGCTTTTTTCGGCACGGCAAAAGCAGCTTGCACGTTGGTGCGCGGCTTGGCGACCAGGTGCGCGCCAACCGTGTTGGCCGCTTCCGTCAGGTAACCGAGCTTGGCGCCCGTCTGTTCGGCAATCCATTGCGCGGCAGCATGCAGTTGCGACGCTTGCGGGTGTTGCGTTGCCGCGTTACCCAGCAGCACGGCGCCGTTGTCGCCAGCCATCAGGCTGGCAGCGATGGCGACAGCCACGTCCGAAGCATTGACGGCTTCGAAGCCTGCAGGCGCTGTAATTTCTTTCGCTTTAGCAACAGCGACGACCACTTCCGACAAGGCCGCCAGCCAATCGCTAGGCGCCACGATCATCTTGTTGGCGATGGTGATCAGCTGATCATCGTCGGAGGCGTGCAGGATCGACAGCTTGGCGCCGCCCTTGACGGATGCGCGCAAACGCGTAGCCAGCAATGGGTGATCTTTGCGCAGGAACGAGCCGATGACGAAGGCGCGCTTGATCTGGCCAAATTCGCTGATCGGCATGCCCAGCCATGGCTTGACGCCAGCGTCCAGCGCGAAGTCGGTCTGGCGCAGGCGGAAGTCGACGTTCTCGGAACCGAGACCGTTGGCCACTTTTTGCAGCAGTACCAGCTCTTCGACGGTCGAATGCGGTGTTGCCAGCGCGGCGATGGCGTCAGCGCCATGCTCGTGCTTGATGTTTTTCAAACCGTGCGCCACGTATTCCAGCGCCGTTTGCCAATCGACTTCTTTCCACTCGTTGCCTTGTTTCAGCATCGGGGAAGTCAGGCGTTCAGCGCTGTCCAGCGCTTCGTACGAGAAACGGTCCTTGTCCGAGATCCAGCACTCGTTGACGGCTTCGTTTTCCAGCGGCAATACGCGCTTGACCTTGCCAGCTTTCACTTGCACGATCAGGTTCGTACCGAGGCCGTCATGCGGGCTGACCGATTTGCGGCGCGACAGTTCCCACGTACGGGCGCTGTAGCGGAACGGCTTCGAGGTCAGTGCGCCAACCGGGCACAGGTCGATCATGTTGCCCGACAGTTCCGAGTCGACGGACTGGCCGACGAAGGACACGATTTCCGAGTGTTCGCCGCGGCCGATCATGCCCAGCTCCATCACGCCGGCCACTTCCTGGCCAAAGCGTACGCAACGGGTGCACTGAATGCAACGCGACATCTCTTGCATGGAGACCAGCGGACCGGCTTCCTTCGGCGTGACGACGCGCTTGTCTTCCTTGTAGCGCGATTCGCTCTTGCCGTAACCCACTGCCAAGTCTTGCAACTGGCATTCGCCGCCCTGATCGCAGATAGGGCAATCGAGCGGGTGGTTAATCAGCAAGAATTCCATGACCGACTTTTGCGCCTGCACAGCTTTATCGCTGGCGGAGCGCACGATCATGCCGGCACTGACCGGGGTCGCACAAGCGGGCAAAGGCTTGGGCGCCTTTTCCACTTCGACCAGGCACATGCGGCAGTTCGCTGCGATCGACAATTTCTTGTGATAGCAGAAGTGCGGAATGTAGGTTCCCAATTTGTTGGCGGCGTCCATCACCATGCTACCAGCAGGGACTTCGACTTTTTTGCCGTCTATTTCGATTTCAACCATGGTGATCGTTACCTGACGCAGCTTAGATATATGCGGGCACTAAGCAATGCTTGTGCTCGATATGATATTCAAATTCTTCACGGAAATTCTTAATGAAGGCCCGTACCGGCATGGCAGCCGCATCGCCCAGCGCGCAAATGGTGCGGCCCTGGATGTTGTCGGCGATCGAGTTGAGCATGTCCAGGTCGTCTGGACGACCCTGCCCCTGCTCGATGCGGTGCACCATGCGATACATCCAGCCTGTGCCTTCACGGCAAGGCGTACACTGGCCGCACGATTCTTCAAAGTAGAAGTAGGACAGGCGTTCCAGCGCCTTTACCATGCAGCGTGTTTCGTCCATCACGATGACGGCGCCCGAACCCAACATCGAACCGGCTTTCGCGATCGAGTCGTAGTCCAGGTCGGTCTGCATCATGATGTCGCCGCGGATCACCGGCGCGGACGAGCCGCCAGGGATCACGGCCTTGATCTTTTTGCCACCGCGCATGCCGCCTGCCAGTTCCAGCAGGGTCGCAAACGGGGTGCCGAGCGGCACTTCATAGTTGCCCGGTTTTTCCACGTCGCCCGAGATCGAGAAGATCTTCGAACCGCCGTTGTTCGGCTTGCCCATCGCCAGGTATTTCTCTGGACCGATGTTCAGCACGAATGGCACGGCCGCGAAGGTTTCCGTGTTGTTGATCGTCGTCGGCTTGCCGTACAGGCCAAACGAGGCAGGGAAAGGCGGCTTGAAGCGCGGCTGGCCTTTCTTGCCTTCCAGCGATTCGAGCAGGGCCGTTTCTTCGCCGCAGATGTAGGCGCCATAACCATGGTGCGCGTGCAACTGGAACGAGAACTCGCTGCCCATGATCTTGTCACCGAGGAAACCGGCGGCGCGCGCCTCTTCCAGCGCTTCTTCGAAACGCAGGTATTCCTGGAAGATTTCACCGTGGATATAGTTGTAGCCCACGGTGATGCCCATCGCATAAGCGCCAATGGCCATGCCTTCGATCAGCGCATGGGGATTGTAACGAATGATGTCGCGGTCCTTGAAAGTGCCCGGTTCGCCTTCATCTGTATTGCAGACGAGGTATTTCTGGCCCGGGAACTGGCGCGGCATGAAGCTCCACTTCAAGCCGGTAGGGAAACCCGCGCCGCCACGGCCGCGCAAGGACGAAGCCTTGAGGTCGGCGATGATCTGTTCCGGCGTGATTTTCTCTTCCAGGATACGCCGCAGGGCGCTGTAGCCGCCGCGGTTCACATAATCTTGCAAATGCCAGTTCTTGCCATCCAGATCCTTCAGGATCAATGGATCGATATGGCGGTTGTGGAGTGACGTCATTTCTTGAGTTCCTCCAGCATGGCGTCGATTTTCTCGTTCGACATCCAGCTGCACATGGTTTTATTACTGACCAGCAAGACAGGCGCATCGCCGCAAGCACCCATGCACTCGCCTTCAACCAGGGTGAACTGGCCGTCAGCGGTGGTTTCGCGGAAATCGATGCCCAGTTTCTGCTTCAGGTACTCTGCAGCGCGCACGCCGCCCGACAGGGCGCATGGCAGGTTGGTGCACACGGTGATCTTGTGCTTGCCCACGGGTTTCACGTTGTACATATTGTAGAAAGTGGCCACTTCCTGCACGGCAATCGCCGGCATGCCGATGTAATCGGCCAGTTCCTTCATGGTTTCCGGCGCCAGCCAGCCCAGTTCATCCTGTGCATGGGCCAGCGCGGCCATGACGGCCGACTGACGCTGGTCGGCCGGGTACTTGGCCAGCTCGCGGTCAATTTTCTTATAGCATTGCTCTGATAACAACATACTTTTTGCCTCTTAGCGGTCAATACTGCCGAACACGATGTCTTGCGTCCCGATGATGGTCACGGCGTCGGCAAGCATGTGCCCACGCGCCATTTCGTCGAGCGACTGCAAGTGGGCGTAGTCTGGCGCGCGCAGTTTCATGCGGTACGGCTTGTTGGCGCCATCGGACACCAGGTACACGCCGAACTCGCCCTTCGGGTGTTCCACGGCGCTGTAGGCCTCGCCTGGCGGCACGTGGAAACCTTCCGTAAACAGCTTGAAGTGGTGAATCAAGGACTCCATGTTGGTCTTCATGTCGACGCGGCCCGGAGGCGCCACCTTGCGGTTGCTGGTCATGACAGGACCTTCATTGTTGCGCAGCCACTCCACGCATTGCTTGATGATGCGGTTCGACTGGCGCAGCTCTTCCACGCGGACCAGGTAGCGGTCGTAGCAATCGCCGTTGGTGCCGATAGGAATGTCGAAATCCATCAGGTCGTACACTTCGTACGGCTGTTTCTTGCGCAAGTCCCACTGCACGCCCGAGCCGCGCAGCATGGCGCCCGTAAAGCCCATGGCCAGCGCATCTTCCGGCGACACCACGCCGATGCCGACGGTCCGTTGCTTCCAGATTCGATTATCGGTCAACAGCGTTTCGTACTCATCCACCGAGTTCGGGAAACGGCGCGCGAAGTCTTCGATGAAGTCCAGCAGAGAACCCTGGCGGTTTTCATTGAGCTTGCCGATCGCCTTGGCGTTGCGGATGATCGAGGCCTTGTGCTGCGGCATCGCGTCCGGCAAGTCGCGGTACACGCCGCCCGGACGGTAGTAGGCCGCGTGCATGCGCGCGCCCGACACTGCCTCGTAGGCGTCGAACAAGTCTTCGCGGTCGCGGAAGCAATACAGGAACGGGCCCATGGCGCCAACGTCGAGCGCGTGGGTACCGAGCCACATCAGGTGATTCAGGATACGCGTCATCTCGTCGAACATGACGCGGATGTATTGCGCGCGCAGCGGCACTTCCAGGCCCAGCATCTTTTCGATGGCCATCACGTACGCATGTTCATTGCACATCATCGACACATAGTCGAGACGGTCCATGTACGGCACGGATTGCAAATAGGTCTTCTGTTCGGCCAGCTTTTCGGTGGCGCGGTGCAGCAGGCCGATATGCGGGTCGGCGCGCTGGATGACTTCGCCATCCATCTCCAGCACCAGGCGCAGCACACCGTGCGCGGCCGGATGCTGTGGCCCAAAGTTCAGGGTGTAGTTCTTAATCTCAGCCATTATTTCATCCCGTAATGTTCTTCGCGGATCACGCGCGGCACGTTTTCCCGCGGCTCGATCGTCACGGGCTGGTAAATCACGCGCTTTTGTTCCGGATCGTAACGCATCTCGACATAGCCGGAGACGGGGAAATCCTTGCGGAACGGATGGCCGATGAAACCGTAGTCGGTCAGCAGGCGGCGCAAGTCGTTGTGGCCTTCGAAGAGGATGCCCAGCAGGTCGAACGCTTCGCGCTCGTACCAGTTGACGGCGCGCCAGATGCTCACCACGGAGGGCAGCAGCGGCATGTCGTCGTCCGGTGCGAACACGCGCACGCGCACGCGCCAGTTGTGCTTAACCGACAGCAAGTGCGAGACGGCCGCGAAACGCAGGCCATCCCAGCTACCGTCGCCATAGGTCGAGTAGTCGACGCCGCACAGGTCGAGCAGCTGCTCGAAATGCAGGGTCGGATCGTCGCGCAAGGTCAGCATCACGGCCAGGTAATCCTCGGCCTTGACGACCAGGGTGACTTCGCCCAGTGCAACCGTCGTGCTAACGCGATCGCCCAGGGCAGTGCCTAGGGCGTTTTGCAATACTTCTAAATGTGTTGTCATAATCTGAAGCGGCCCGGTTAGCGTGCGATCGTGCTGGTACGCTTGATCTTGTTCTGCAACTGCATGATGCCGTACAGCAAAGCTTCAGCGGTCGGAGGACAGCCAGGCACATACACGTCGACGGGCACGATGCGGTCGCAACCGCGCACCACGGAATAGGAGTAATGGTAGTACCCGCCGCCATTGGCGCAGGAACCCATCGAGATGACCCAGCGTGGCTCCGCCATCTGGTCGTAGACCTTGCGCAGGGCCGGCGCCATCTTGTTGCACAGGGTGCCGGCAACGATCATGACGTCGGACTGACGCGGCGACGGACGAAACACGACGCCGAAACGGTCCATATCGTAGCGGGCTGCGCCCACATGCATCATTTCGACCGCACAGCAGGCCAGACCAAACGTCATCGGGAACATAGACCCGGTGCGCGCCCAGTTGATCAGCTTGTCGGCCGAGGTGGTGATGAAACCTTCGCTTAATACGCCTTCAATAGCCATGGCTTATTCCCAGTCAAGGGCACCTTTCTTCCAAATGTACCAAAATCCGACCACGAATTCAGCGATGAACACCATCATCGTGACGAAACCGGCCCAGCCCAGGTCGCGCATTGCAACGCCCCATGGGAAAAAGAATGCCGTTTCCAGATCGAACAAAATAAACAGGATTGCGACCAGATAGTAGCGCACATCAAATTTCATGCGCGCGTCTTCGAATGCTTCAAAGCCACATTCGTACGGGGAGAGTTTTGCTGCGTCAGGCTTGTTAGGGCCTAACAGGCGCCCCAGGAGCTGGGGAGCGATACCGACACCAAGGCCGATAATAATGAACAGCAGGACGGGGAAGTAATTTTCGAGGTTCACGATTGATGAGCTTATATTGAACGATCGGTTAAATGAGGACGCTGCGATCATTTGCAGCGTATCTAACGCACGACCCCAATCAAAGCTAAGACCAGGATCGAACGACACATCCTCGTAAAAAAAGCCAGCAACTTTGTACGAGCCATGGCTCGTGCGCCGTTGCTGGCTTCTGATTTCTGGTGCCGACGACGAGACTCGAACTCGTACAGCTTGCGCCACTACCCCCTCAAGATAGCGTGTCTACCAATTTCACCACGTCGGCGGTAAGGCCCGTATTCTACTCTGCTTTGCCGCTAAAGTTAATGCACAAATGCATCAAAACACAGATAAAAACGATAAATTTTTACATCTTCCAGCGCGTCACGATTTTTTCCTGCCGCGCTGCTGAAACATTGAGCAATAATCTGCCCGTAATGAGAATTACTCTCGATGAGGTATCGAGCTCATACAAAAATTACTTAGGAATCGCACCGGCCGGGGTGCTGGCAACCGGTGCCGCCGCTGCCGGAGCACTGGCGGCCGGAGCCGCAGGCACCGTCGTCGGGATCGCGCCCGCGCCGGTGACCGGCACTGGCTTGACGACTTTATCCATCACGCCGCCACCGACCGTCGTGGCGCGCTGATTCGCCATCAGCGACAGGGCCAGGGTGGCGCCGAAGAAGATCGCGGCGGCAACGCCCGTCGATTTCGACATGAAGTTCGACGAACCCGTCGCACCGAACAGGCTGCCCGAGGCGCCCGAACCGAAGGCGGCGCCCATGTCGGCGCCCTTACCGTGCTGCAACAACACCAGCGCGATAATCGACAATGCCGAAATAACCTGTACTACCACTACCAGATTGAACATCATGTTCATTGCAATTCCATTCTTAGTTTAAAGTAATTCAATCAGCGGCGTGAATAATCGCCAGGAAATCCGCCGCCTTCAATGCCGCTCCACCGATCAGACCGCCATCGATATCCGGCATCGCCATCAATTCTTTTGCGTTCTCCGGCTTCATGCTGCCGCCGTACAGGATTTGCACGCCGGTCGCTGCTACCGCATTCTTTGCCGCCAGCTGGGCGCGCAATACCTGATGCACGTCCTGCGCCATTTGCGGCGTGGCCGTCTTGCCCGTGCCGATGGCCCAGACTGGCTCGTAGGCCAGCACCAGTTTCGCCACGTCGTCGGCGGAAATCGCCGCCAGCACGGCGCCCAGCTGCTGCGCCACGACGGCGTCCGTCTGGCCCGCTTCGCGCTGCGCCAGCGTTTCGCCGATGCAGACGATAGGCGTGATGCCCGCCGCCAGCGCCGCAACCGTCTTGGCCGCCACTTGCGCATCGCTCTCGCCATGGTAGGCGCGGCGTTCGGAATGCCCGATCACCACATAGCCGCAGCCGAAATCCTGCAGCATGGCGGTCGAGATTTCGCCCGTGTAGGCGCCGCTGGCATGTGCGGACACATCCTGCGCACCCCAGCCGAGAGCCGTGCCTGCCAATTGCGCCTGGCACTGCGCCAGATACGGCGCAGGCACACAGACGGCGCTGGCGGCGCCAGAGGCAGCCAGGCCAGCAACTATTTCAGACAATAACACCGCGTTCGAGGTGCGACTGCCGTTCATTTTCCAATTTCCGACGACGAGTTTGCGACGCATAGTAGCCTAAATTCTAATAACCCGTCATTCTAACTCCGGCACCGATGCCGGTCAAACAGGCAGTGCCCCGTTTCAAACAACTTGCAACATGATCTTGCCCACGTGCGTGCTCGCTTCCATCAGGGCATGCGCCTCGTTGGCTTTTTCCAACGGGAAAGTTTTATAGATCACGGGCTTGATCTTGCCCGCCTCGATCAGCGGCCAGACGGTCGTGCGCAAATGGTTCGCGATGGCCGCCTTGAAGGCCACGGAACGGGGACGCAAGGTGGAACCCGTCACCGTCAGGCGGCGGCGCAGCAAGGTGCCCAGGTCCAGTTCCGCCCTGGTGCCGCCCTGCACGGCGATCAGGCCGATGCGGCCGTCGTCGGCCAGGCAGCTGATCTCGCGCGGCAGGTAGTCGCCGCCCACCATGTCGAGGATGACGTCGACACCCTTGCCACCGGTCAATTCCTTGACGACGGCAACGAAATCTTCCGTGCGGTAATTGATGCCCCGTTCGGCGCCCAGCGCCTCGCAGGCGCGCGCCTTTTCGTCGCTGCCCGCTGTGGCGAAGACGCGATGCCCCAGGGCGGCCGCCAATTGAATGGCCGTCACGCCGATGCCGGACGTGCCGCCCTGCACCAATAAGGTTTCACCGTCGGCCAGCGCGCAGCGGTCGAAGACATTGCTCCAGACGGTAAAGAAGTTTTCCGGCAGCGACGCGCTTTCCAGCGCCGTCAAGCCTTGCGGCAAGGGCAGACACTGGCCGGCGGGCGCGGCGCAGTATTCGGCATAGCCGCCGCCCTGTACCAGCGCGCAGACGAGGTCGCCTTTTTTGAATTCAGTGTTGCTGAAATCGCCATCGACGACTTCGCCCGCCACTTCCAGGCCCGGCAAGTCGGAGGCGCCCGGTGGCGGCGCATATTTGCCCAGGCGCTGCAGCACGTCGGGACGGTTGATGCCGGCCGCGTGCACCTTGATCAGCAGCTCTCCGGCTTTGAAGGCGGGAACGGGAGACTCGACGATCTGTAAAACGTCGGCGGGACCTGGCTGGCTGATGGCAACTGCACGCATGGCGGGACTCTTTCAAGGGAAAACGGCGATTGTACGCCAAGCCGTCCACCCTTGCAGGGAGCCTCCCGCCCTAGGCGCCGCCCGTCTTCGACTGGCGCGGCAGCGGCGTGCCGGGCTTCCATTTCGCCGACAGGGCCTGCCCTTCCTCGACTTGCTCATGCGTCATCTTGCGCACCACGGCGGCGCGCTGGTCGGCCGCATTCGCGTTGCCATTCGCCGCCGCCAGGTTCCACAGCATGTAGGCGATGACGTTGTCCTGCTGCACGCCGCCCATGTGGTAGCGGTACATCAGGCCCAGCACCTGCTGTGCCTCGGCATGGTTCTGCTCGGCCGCCTTGCGGAACCAGCCGACGGCCTGTTTATGGTCCTGCAGCACGGCGTTGCCCGTGTAATACATGGCGCCCACGACATACTGGGCATCGGCCTTGCCCTGCTCGGCCGCCTTGCGGTGCCAGAACATGGCTTGCTTGTAGTCCTGCGGCAAGCCCCGTCCCATGTAATACATCAAGCCCAGCAAATGCTGGGCATCGGCGTTGCCGGTCTTGGCCAGCGGCAATATTTCCTTGTAGGCTAGCGCGTAATTCTTGTTGTTGTAGGCGCTGGCGCCTTCGGCGAAGCCAGCCCGCGCGGGTAGCTGTATCGTCAACAGCATGAGTAATGTAATGATCAGTTTTTTCATCGGAATGGGATGTGGTCTGACTACTTATTCTTGTCCTGCCAAAGGCCTGCGGCAGGATGCTTTTACTTCCAGCTGACTTTGCCCAGGCCCTCGACGCTGACATCGCGGTTGACCGGCTTGCCATACACCACCACCGAACCGAGTCCGCTCAAGTTCAGCTTGGCATTCGTATGGGCGTTCACCGTGGCGTTGCCGAGGCCGCTCAATTCCAGGTTGACGGCATCGGCTTCGAATTGCTGCGCATTCAGGCTGCCCAGGCCGCCAAGGCTGGCTTTCAGGATGCGCCCGCGTCCGCCCAGCACCACCGAGCCGGCGCCCTGCAAGTCCAGTTCGGCCCGCTCATTGTTGCCTATCCATATTTGCATGCTGCCCACGCCGCCCAGGCTGGCATTCAGCTTGCGGTAGTCGCCCACCAGCTTGATGCTGCCCGCCCCTTCCAGCGACAGGGTCAGTTCCTCGCCCTTGAAACCCGTGATGTCCGTGCTGCCGAAGCCTTCCGAACTGAGTTCGCGCAAGTTCGGCAGGACCAGGTCGGCGCGGATCGACGAGGGGCCGATCTTGAAGCCACGCACTTCCGTTTCGATGTGCAGGGTATCGCCGCTTTGCGCCGTGCTGACATCGGCGATGTAGCGCTTGTCGGCCGTGATGCTCAAGGACGCCACGTTGCCCTGGCGAATGCGCACTTCCATCACGCCATCGAGCTTGACGCGCACCACGCGGGCGTCGACGTTGCGCATTTCCAGCAGGCGGGTCTCGGCGGCCGCGCCGCGCACCAGGCCCAACGTCGCCAGGAACAGCAGCGCCAGTTGCAGTGTCTTTTTCATGTAGAGCATCCTCGGTATCTTGTTTTTATGTGTCGCGGCACCCTCGTGGGGTTCGCGCGCATTGCCATTGGCTACCACTGTAGCAGCAGCAAAAATTGCTGACAATCAATTATGCGAAACGGGCTTTTTCGGTAGCGCTCAGGCGCTTGGCCTTGACCACCACCACGTGCATGGCAGCCTTGTCCGCTGGCGCGGCCAGGGTGACGGTGGAGCTGGCCACTTGCAGGGCCGGGGCGATGGTGTAGCAGCTGGCGCCGAGCAGGATGGCGGCGGCAACGGCGATGACTTCCATGTTTTTAGCGACGTTCATGTGAATCTCCTCGGGTGTCTGGCAGTGGGCTTGCGGTATGGTGTGACTATAGCCATACCGCCCCCGGCAGACACGCCGATTGCGACGAACTGCGCTTTTGGCAGGCTGGCCTGACAAAAACGCGGATGAACGCGCAGATCGCTACCCGTCTTCTTAAAACTCTTCCCACTCGTCGGCGCCGGACTTGGCCGCCTTGACAGGCTTGCTCGGCGACGGCGCGCGGACCGGCGCACGCGGCGCAAGGGCACGAACGGCTGGCGTCGCCTTGAGGCGCGTCACGGGCGAGGATGCCGCAGCAGGCGCATCGCCCAGGCGGAACATGCCGACGGCTTGCGCCAGGTCCACGGCCTGCTCCTGCAGGCTTTCCGCGGCGGCGGCCGCTTGCTCGACGAGGGCAGCGTTTTGCTGTGTCATGGTATCCATGTGCGTGACGGCCGTATTGATCTCGCCGATGCCGGCGCTCTGTTCGCGGCTGGCCACCGTGATCTCGCTCATGATGGTCGTCAATTGCTGCACCGACGCCACCACCTGATCCATGGTCTGGCCCGCCTCATCCACAAGGCGCCCGCCCGCATCGACCTTCTCCACCGAATCGCCAATCAACTCCTTGATTTCCTTCGCCGCGCCGGCGGAGCGTTGCGCCAGGTTGCGCACTTCGGACGCCACCACGGCAAAGCCCCTGCCCTGCTCGCCCGCGCGCGCCGCCTCGACGGCTGCGTTCAAGGCCAGGATATTCGTCTGGAAAGCGATGCCGTCGATCACGCCGATGATGTCGACGATCTTGCGCGAGCTTTCCTGGATACCGGCCATGGTGCCCACCACCTGCTGCACCACGCGGCCGCCCTTGGCCGCCACTTCCGAGGCAGACACAGCCAGCTCATTGGCCGCGTGCGCGTTTTCCGCATTCTGCTTGACGGTCGACGTCAGCTCATCCATCGAGCTGGCCGTTTCTTCCAGCGCGCCCGCCTGCGCTTCCGTGCGCGAAGACAGGTCGGCATTACCGGCGGCAATATCGGCCGACTCGCTGCGCACCAGGGTGCTGATGCTGCGGATCTGCACCAGCACGGTGGCGATCTTTTCAACGAACAAGTTAAACGCCTTGGCGATCTGCGCCAGTTCGTCCGAGCCTTCCGCATCGAGGCGGCTGGTCAGGTCGCCGTCGCCCGTGGCGATCGCTTCCATCGCATCGCGCACCAGGCCCAGGCGGCGCAAGGCGCGCGCCACCAGCACGCTCAATACCGTGGCGGCCAGGGCCAGCACCAGCAAGGCCGTCAGGGCCGAGGCGCGCAGCATGGAACTCAGGGCTTGCGTCGCTTCAGCGCGGTCGAGCACGGTAGCCAGCAGCCAGTCGCTGCCCGGCACTTTACTTACATGCAAGATGCCGTTACGTTCACCGAGTCGAATGGCGGCGCCATCGCCGCTCTTTTCGATATCGGCCAGCGCCTGCGCGCTCAGGCCAGGGTCCAGTTCGGCCAGGGGCTTCAAGGTCAGCTTGCCGTCAGGGTGGGCGATGATCTTGCCGCCGCCATCGACGAGGAAGGCGTAGCTGGACGCCGTCGGCTTGATCGAGGCGACGTTTTGCACCACCGCATCCATCATCACGTCGGCCGCCATCACGCCCGTCACGCTGCCCTTGCCGCCCAGCGGCTCGGCAAACGTCACCACCAGCTTGCCCGTGCTGGCGCCGATGTAGGGCGCCGTGATGATGGGGCCGCCCACTTCGGACGCCAGCTTGTACCAGGGGCGCGCCGTGGGATCATAGTCGGCGGCGCGCTTGCGTTCTTGCGAAAAGACGGCGTGCTTGTCGGCAAAGCCGATATACGCCATGTCGAAGGTACCGGCCTGCTCGGCCGCCTTGAGGGCAGGCAGCGGGTCGGCCGCCGTGGCGCCCTGCTTGAGCGAGCCCACGACGGCTTGCTTGGAACGCAGCCATTCGGCGATGGCTTGCGCGTGGCTGTGCGACAACTGCAGCATCTGCGTGTCGAGCGCGGCCAGGGTGCTGGAGCGCGTGGTAAAGAAATTGGCGATGGCGACGGCCAGCATGGCCAGCACGACGATGGAAACGGCGATGGCGATCAGCCGCGCCTTAAGGGAGGACAACATGGTGCATCCAATAAAAAAAAGGGGAAATCGGGAGGGATGCACCATGGTCGGGGAATAAGATTTTGTCGTCAAGCAATACTGACAGTCAATTACCCATAAACAACAATTGATACCATATATAAATCAAGTCTCGCCGCGCAGCTTGCGCAGGGCCGGCGAGTCGCCACCCGTGGCCTCAATGCGGAAGCGGGCAAATGCCTGCTCCAGCTCGGGGTAGCGGCGCAGACTGCCTTCGTTAAAGTAGCGCCCGCCAGGGATATCGCCCCATGGCAGCGGCGCGCTCAAGCCCCCGCTGCCCGCCAGGGCCAGCAGCGGCTCGAGCGCGCTGCGCAGGTCGGCCACTTCCGTATCGGCGCCCGCCAGGCGCCCCAGCACTTGCTCCAGCTCGGCGGCGCGGGCTTGCAGGCTCTGTTGATCCATCATCGCTCCTCAATTCTTGATCGTACCGATCAGCACAGGGGCCGACCACAAGCTGCGGTTGGGTAATAAATACTGCTGCGCCCCACCCTTGCGCCGCACCAGCCCACCCAACTCTTGCGTCGGCGCCACCTGACTGACAAACACGTTGACGGTGCCCTTGGGCATGATCTGATACACATCATACAGCGGCGCCTCGCTCTTCAAGGGCAAGCCGAAACAGTCGGCCAGGGTGGCGCAGCGGCTGGATGCCAGCTGCAATTGCGCGCTGGTGGTGAAATACGGCGAGTATGGCGACACATTCTGGCCATGCGGCACGATTTTGACGAGCGCGGCCGACATGGCTTGCACATCGGGCAAGGTGCTGCCGGAAGCGAGCTGCTCGACCGCGCGCGCATAAATCGTCTCGGCCGGCGCGGCGGGATCGGCGGTGCGCAGCTCGCGCAGGAATTGCTGCCCTGGCCCACTATCGAGATAGAGATCGATGGCTGCGCGCTGCAAGCCCGCCGTCTTGAAGGTGCTGAGGTCATTGATTTCGCGCGCATGCACGGCGCGCAAGGCGTCGATATCTTGCGCCGGCATGGCCGCGGACGCGGCTGCGATGGGGATGGGCAGCGGCACCGGCGTCGGTGCGTTGTCCAGCTGCGCCCAGGCACCGGGCGATACGGCAAGCAGAAAGGCGGCGGCCAGCCCGCGGAATGTGCGCATGCTGCTTCTCCTTGGAAGACTCGTTCAGGGGAATATCCCCTCCCGAATCTACAAGGCGCGGCGGCGGCCGATACGCGCTGGATCAAGGCAGATGCACACGCCGGCATCCACCTTCGATACAGCGCAAACAAGGCGCAAAAAAACCGCCAGGGCTTGCGCGCTGGCGGTTTTGATCATGCGGCCGAGGCCGCAGTCAGGCGAATCTGAAGGAAATTAAGCGGCTGGCGCTTCGTTGCCTTCAGCAGCTTTCATCGACAGTTTCAGACGGCCGCGGTCGTCCGTTTCCAGCACTTTGACGCGAACCAGCTGGCCTTCTTTCAGGTAGTCGGCCACGGCGTTGACGCGCTCGTTGGCGATCTGCGAGATGTGCAGCAGGCCGTCCTTGCCTGGCATGACTTGGACGATGGCGCCGAAGTCCAGCAGTTTCAGCACGGTGCCTTCGTAGGTCTTGCCCACTTCGACGGAAGCGGTCAGTTCTTCGATGCGGCGCTTGGCTTCCTGGCCGGCAGCAGCGTCAACGGAAGCGATGGTGACCACGCCTTCGTCGCTGATGTCGATCTGGGTGCCCGTCTCTTCGGTCAGCGCGCGGATCACGGCGCCGCCCTTGCCGATCACGTCACGGATTTTTTCCGGGTTGATCTTGATGGTGATCAGACGCGGTGCGAAATCGGACAGTTCGGTTTTGACGTGCGGCATGGCTTTTTGCATTTCGCCCAGGATGTGCTCGCGGCCTTCCTTGGCTTGCGCCAGTGCCACTTGCATGATTTCCTTGGTGATGCCCATGATCTTGATGTCCATCTGCAGCGCCGTGATACCGTTGCGGGTACCGGCTACCTTGAAGTCCATGTCGCCCAGGTGATCTTCGTCGCCCAGGATGTCGGACAGCACGGCAAACTTGCCGCCTTCCTTGATCAGGCCCATGGCGATACCTGCCACGTGTTCTTTCATCGGTACGCCAGCGTCCATCAGTGCCAGGCAGCCGCCGCAGACGGAAGCCATCGACGAGGAACCGTTCGATTCCGTGATTTCCGATACCAGGCGCACCGAGTAGCTGAACTCTTCAGCTGCCGGCAGGGCGGCGATCAGCGCGCGCTTGGCCAGGCGGCCGTGGCCGATTTCGCGGCGTTTAGGCGTACCGACACGGCCCGTTTCGCCGGTGGCGAATGGAGGCATGTTGTAATGCAGCATGAACGAATCGGTGAACTCGCCCATCAGCGCATCGATCTTCTGGCTGTCGCGGGCGGTGCCCAACGTTGCCACGACCAGCGCTTGCGTTTCGCCGCGCGTGAACAGGGCCGAACCGTGGGTGCGTGGCAGCACGCTGGTGCGGATCGAGATCGGACGCACGGTGCGCGTGTCGCGGCCGTCGATGCGTGGCTCGCCGTCCAGGATTTGCGTACGCACGATTTTCGCTTCGATGTCGAACAGGATGTTGTTCACTTCAGCGCTATCGATGGACGCGCCGCCGGCGGCAGCCGCTTCGGCCGACAGGTCGGCGATCACTTCCGACGTCGCTGCTTTCAGCTTGGCCGTACGCTCTTGCTTGTCCTTGGTTTGATACGCGTCATTGATCTTGGCGTTGGCGAAATGCGCGACGCGGGCGATCAGTGCTTCGTTTTTCGGCGCAGGCGCCCATTCCACTTCCGGCTTGCCGCCGTCACGCACCAGGTCGTGAATCGCGTCGATGACGACTTTCATCTGGTCGTGGCCGAAGACCACGGCGCCCAGCATGATTTCTTCGGACAGCTGTTTCGCTTCCGATTCGACCATCAGCACGGCCGTTTCGGTACCGGCGACAACCAGGTCCATTTCCGACGTTTTCAGTTGCTGAACGGTCGGGTTCAGGATGTACTGGCCATTCGCGTAACCGACGCGCGCGGCGCCGATAGGACCGTTGAAAGGCACGCCCGATACGCACAGGGCGGCCGATGCGCCGATCATGGCGGCGATGTCCGGATCGATTTCAGGGTTGACCGACAGCACGTGAATGATGACTTGCACTTCATTCAGGTAGCCTTCCGGGAACAGCGGACGGATAGGACGGTCGATCAGACGGGAGGTCAGTGTTTCTTTTTCGGAAGGACGGCCTTCGCGCTTGAAAAAACCGCCCGGGATTTTACCGGCAGCATAGGTTTTTTCGACATAATCAACCGTCAAAGGGAAGAAATCCTGGCCTGGCTTGGCATCTTTGCGTGCCACTACCGTTGCCAGAACGACGGTATCTTCGATCGACACCAGCACTGCGCCGGAAGCCTGACGTGCGATTTCGCCGGTTTCCAGGGTCACTTGGTGTTGACCATACTGGAAGGTTTTCGTAACTTTGTTAAACATGGGGTATCCCTTTTCTAATTGCCGACAGATTTTCAGGGGCTGTCGTTCACCTCACCACAGGCGGCGGAAACATCGTTGCCGCCTTTACTACTTTACTTTTAAAACATGATATCGGTAGAGAATACTGTACTTCTCGACATAAATCCGGAATTCAAATGACAAAATGCCCGCGTCAGCGAACTGGCGCAGGCATTTCTGTATAAACCTTGTACGGCAAAAATTACTTGCGCAGACCAAGTTTAGCGATCAGGTCGCGATAACGGGTAGCGTCTTTAGCCTTCAGGTAGGACAACAGGCTCTTACGACGGTTGACCATCATGATCAGGCCGCGGCGGGAGTGGTGATCTTTCGAGTGGGCTTTGAAGTGGCCGTTCAGTTCGTTGATGCGAGCTGTCAGCAGTGCAACTTGCACTTCAGGGGAGCCGGTGTCGTTTTGACCACGTGCGTTGTCCGCGATGATAGCGGCTTTGTTGATGTTTTCTACTGTCATGATAAACCTTTCACATGCGGTGCACAGAGTCTGAACCCTATCCACCGTGAACTACGATTATTAAAATACTGGCCTATGCTGCCAACCAGACGCGCAAGTATATCGGAAAAATGCCCGCCTGTATCCTGCCGTGCGCGCTTTTCTCGGTGCATGATAGGGTTTTCCTGCATTTCAGGAGGTCAACCATGAAAAAACTGCTCAAATTAGCAACACCGCTGCTGTTTGCCGCGCTGGCCGGCTGCGCCAGCTGGAACGTCCCGCCGCCGCAGCCGGGCGAAGCGCGCGCCGCCGTGGAAGCGCGCCTGGGGCGGCCAAGCAATATCTATCAACTGCCCACCGGTCCCGAGCTTGAATACGCCACGGGGCCATATGGCCAGTACACGTATATGGCCCGCTTCGGCCCTGACGACAAGTTGATTTCCTACGAGCAAGTGCTCGACACACCAGGCTTTGCCCGCATCAAGGTGGGCGTGTCGACGCAGCAAGACGTGCTGCACACCCTGGGCCGCCCGACGGAAACCTCCTACCTGTCGCTGCCGAAACTGCACGTCTGGTCCTACCGCTACAAGGAATCGGGCGTGTGGGATTCCATGATGCACGTGCACTTCGACCACGACGGCATCGTGCGCATGATGATGAACGGACCCGATCCGGCCAAGGAAGAGCGGCGCTTTTTCTGGTAGTTAGCGCCCCCTCACGGCTGGGGATCGATCCGCTCATCCTTGGCGTGTAATTTGTTCAATGCCGAGAAATACGCCTTGGCCGACGCGACGATGATATCCGGGTCGGCGCCCACGCCGTTGACGATGCGCCCGTCGCGCGACAGCCGCATCGTCACTTCGCCCTGCGACTGCGTGCCCGTGCTGATGGCGTTGACGGAGAACAAGACCAGCTCGGCACCGCTGGCGGCCGCGCTTTCAATGGCGTTGACGGTGGCGTCGACGGGGCCGTCGCCCTGCCCTTCGCAACTGCGCTGCACGCCGCCGACGAGAAACTCCACGCGCGCATGGGGCACGGCGCCCGTCGTCGACTGCTGTGTCAGGGAAATGAAACGGTAGTGCTCACTCTCCTGCGCCTGCTGTTCCTCGCTGACGAGGGCCATGATGTCTTCGTCGAAAATCTCGGATTTCCGGTCAGCCAGCTCCTTGAAGCGCAGGAAGGCCGCGTTGACTTCCGCCTCGGATTCGAGCGCAATGCCCAGCTCGTGCAGGCGCTGCTTGAAGGCATTGCGCCCCGACAATTTGCCGAGGACGATCTTGTTGGCCGTCCAGCCCACGTCTTCGGCGCGCATGATTTCATACGTTTCGCGCGCTTTTAAAATGCCATCCTGGTGGATACCGGACGCGTGCGCAAAGGCGTTCGCGCCGACGACGGCCTTGTTCGGCTGCACGGCAAAACCCGTGATCTGCGACACCATCTTGGACGCGGCGACGATCTGCGTCGTGTCGATCCCCACCGTCAGGTTGTAATAGGCGGCACGCGTGCGCAGCGCCATCACCACTTCTTCCAGCGCCGTGTTGCCGGCCCGCTCGCCGAGGCCATTGACGGTACACTCGATCTGCCGCGCGCCGCCGATCATGACGCCGGCCAGCGAATTGGCCACCGCCAGGCCCAGGTCGTTATGACAATGGACAGACCAGATGGCTTTATCGGAGTTCGGTATGCGTTCGCGCAAGCGCTTGATGGTGGCGCCAAAGATTTCCGGCACGGCATAGCCCACGGTATCGGGGAAATTGATGGTGGTGGCGCCCTCGGCGATCACGCCTTCCAGCACGCGGCACAGAAAATCTTCGTCGGAGCGGCTGCCGTCTTCGGGGCTGAATTCGATGTCGTCCGTGAACTGGCGCGCGTAGCGCACGGCGTTTTGCGCCTGCGTCAGCACTTGCTCTGGCGTCATGCGCAGCTTGATCTGCATGTGCAGGGGCGAGGTGGCGATAAACGTGTGGATGCGCTTGCGCTCGGCAGGTGCCAGCGCTTCGGCGGCGCGGGCGATGTCGCGGTCGTTGGCGCGCGACAGCGAGCAGATGGTGGACTCGCGCACGGCGCCGGCAATCGCCCGTATCGACTCGAAGTCGCCTTGCGAGGCGGCGGCGAAGCCCGCTTCGATCACGTCGACCTTCAGGCGTTCGAGCTGCTTGGCGATGCGCAGCTTTTCCTCGCGCGTCATGGAAGCGCCCGGCGATTGCTCGCCGTCGCGCAAGGTGGTGTCAAAAATGATGAGTCGGTTGCTGGTGTTCATGGCTGCTCCTGGCTGGCTGAAGACTGGCGACGCTACCGACTCAGCGCATCAATGCTCGGGGTCGGTCTGGATGATGCTGACGGGCTTGCCCTTCGCCATGCGCCAGAAAAACACGGCGTAGCCGGACAGGCCATAGGCGACGAAAATCGGGAACAGCACTTTCGGCGGGTCGATGGAAATGAGCGCAAAGAACAATGCCAGCAGGAATACCACGATGAAAGGCACGGACTTGCGGAAATTCACATCCTTGAAACTGTAGAACGGCACGTTGGTGACCATCGTCAGGCCGGAGAACAGGGCGATCGTCCACGAGACCCAGGCCAGCTGGTTGCCGGCAAATTCCAGGTCGTTCATCAGCAAGATGAAGCCGGCCACCATGGCCGCTGCCGCCGGGCTGGGCAAGCCCTGGAAGAAGCGCTTGTCGACCACGGCGATGTTCGTGTTGAAGCGGGCCAGGCGCAAGGCGGCGCCGGCGCAATACACGAAGGCGGCCAGCCAGCCCAGCTTGCCCATGCCGCGCAGCGACCATTCATAGATCACCAGCGCCGGCGCGGCGCCGAACGAGACCATGTCGGACAGGCTGTCGTACTGGGCGCCAAATTCGCTCTGCGTATTCGTCAGGCGCGCGATGCGGCCGTCGAGGCCATCGAGAATCATGGCGATGAAGATGGCCCAGGCCGCGTGTTCGAATTTCTGGTTCATGGCCATGACGATGGCGTAGAAGCCGCAAAACAGGGCTGCCGTCGTGAAGGCATTCGGCAACAGATAGATGCCGCGGCGGCGCAAGGTTTTCTTGCCACTGCCATCGCTCACCGGCTGGCGCACGAATTTGCTGAAGCGGGACGCTTTGGATGTTGCGGGAGTGCCGTTCTTGCCTCTACGACGGGGGAAGTTTGCCATGTTGTTCCATATCTTGTGTACTGCGGGGGAATCGGTGCCAGATAGCGGGTGCATGACTGTCATGGCATGCGCCCGCCGATGTTGCCATTATAGAGGAGCCACCGCCAAAGAAAAGCGCGGCGGCGTCAAGCCGGCAATATTGACGCCTGTTCAAGCATTATTTGAACTTGATCTTCGCCACCAGGCCCATGTTCAGGGTCGTTTCGCCCGGCTCGAAGCTCGGTTCGGCCACCTGGCTGCCGCCATAGCTTGCAACGTCGGCGCTCATGTTGCGTGCGCCGGTCACATTGACGCGCTGCGCGTAATTGCCCGAACCTTCGAAATCGATGGTGTCGATCACGGCGTCATTGACGTTGCGGCCCATGGCGCCGGCGATGGCGGCCACGCGTTCGTTGAGGTTTTTGTAGGCGGCGGCGATGCGCTGATCGTCGAGCTTGCGGATGGTGGCGGGCGCCAGGCCGAAGTTCAAACGGTTCAGGGTCAGCACGCCTTGCGCCGCGGAAACAGTTTTCGGCAAGGCGGCCAGGTTGGTCGTCGTTACCTGCAGGTACTGGCCCACTCGCCAGCCGGTCGGCACTCTGGGCTTGGCGGCGACGCCAGGCGGCAGGGGCGCCGTTTCCGGGTACACGGCGTACGTGTAGTAGCCCTGGGTTTTCAGCACGGCTTGCGGATCGGCCTTCTTGACGATGGCCGCGCCCTGGTTCATCTTCTGGTTCACGCGCGAGGCGGCGGCGGCCTTGTCCTTGTCCTGCTCTTCGACGGCCAGGGTGATGGTCACCTGGTCGTTCGCATGCACCACTTCGCCATTCGCGGGCACCACCACGAGGGTGCCGGAGGTGGGCAGGGTCTGGGCTTGGACACCCAGGGCAATGGTAGCGGCGGCTGCGGCCAGCAGTGATTTCATGACGGTCATGGTGTTCTCCTGGAAAATATGGGGGCAAAAACAAGCATGGGGCCAACAGCCCCATGATTTTTAAAACATGCTAACGTGGAAATACTTCCACACTATTGAACTTACTTGAACTTGACCTTGCCGACGACACGCATGTCGAGCGTCGTTTCGCCTGGTTCGAAGCTTGGTTCGGCCACGGTACTGTCTTCGCTCATCTTGGCGCTGCGCATCATCATCGGTGCGGCGGCAGCACGGTTTTCCGTGGTGTAGTTGCCCGAACCTTCGAAGTCCACCGTATCGAGCACGGCATCGGAGACGTTGCGGCCCATGGCCTTGGCGATGGCGGCCACGCGCTCGTTCAGGTTTTTGTACGTGGCGGCGATGCGCTGGTCATCGAGCAGGCGGATGGTTTCCGGCTTCAGGCCGAAATTCAAGCCATTCAGGGTCAGCACGCCTTGCGCCGCCGACACGGTTTTTGGCAGCGACGCCAGGTTGGCCGTCGTCACTTCCAGGTACTGGCCGACACGCCAGGCCGTAGGCAAGCGCGGCTTGGCCACGGCGCCAGCCGGCAATGGGCGCTCTTCCGGATACACGGGATAGGTGTAATAGCCGTACGATTTCAGCGCCGCCGACGGGTCGGCCTGCTTGACGATGGCGATACCCTTGTTCATCTTCTGGTTGACTCGCGACGCGGCGGCAGCCTTGTCCTTGTCCTGTTCTTCGACGGCCAGGGTAGCGACCACCTGGTCATTGACATGCTTGACTTCGCCAAATGCGGGTACGACCACCAGGGTGCCGTTGGTTGGCAAGGATTGGGCTTGCGCGCTCAGGGCAACGGTGGCTGCGGCGGCAACAAGGACGGATTTCATCACGGTCATGGGGGTACTCCTAGTAGTTAATGTGGCTGACAGCCAGCGAAAGGGATGCTTTTGCCATCCCTTTCGCCTGAGAAACTTGTCAAACTGTGTAGATTCTAACGCCTCATTCATTCCCGTGGCGCAAATTAACAAATCGTCACAAAATGCGCTTGCCAGTCACATCTGCTCACATTTCAACACACTGTCATCATAAATAACAATGTTATTAGTGTCCGACCACCGTGCCGCCGCTGCGCCGGCCCGGCTTGAAACTGTGGCGATGCGCGCGACAGGCAATGGTCAATGCCACCATCAGCAAGGCCAGCATGGCCCACGGGAACGAAGCCGCGCCATAGCCGTCGAGCAGCAAGCCGCCCGCCAGGCCGCCGCCCGCAATGGCCACGTTCCAGATGGTGGCCACCATGGCTTGCGCCACGTCCATGCCGTCGCCGGCCGCGTCCGCCGACGCCGTCTGCAGCAAGGTGCCGGCGCCGCCAAAGGTGATGCCCCAGATGGCCATGCTGACATAGATGACGGTGGGCGAGTCCATCGCCAGGCCCAGCGCGACCATCACGAGGGCCAAGGCGGCGATGCAGCCCAGCACGAGCGGGCGCAGCCAGCGGTCGATCAGCTGGCTGACCAGCCAGATGCCTGCCAGGGAACCCACGCCATACACAAGCAGCACCAGGTCGACGCGGGGGCGCAAGCCGGACGGCGCCAGGAACGGCGCGATATAGGTATACAGAATGTTATGCGCCAGCATCCAGGCGACGATGACGGCCAGAATCGGCCGCACGCCCGGCGTCAGGAACACCTGGCGGATCGACAGGCGCTCGCCATTCTTTTGCCCCGGATAATCGGGTACGACCAGCAGCACCCACGCGACCAGCACCACAGCCAGGCCCGACATGATGCCGAAGATGCTGCGCCAGCCCAGCACGCCGCCCATCAGGGTGCCCAGCGGCACGCCCAGCGACAGCGCCAGCGGCGTGCCGATCATGGCAATGGCCATCGCCCTGCCCTGCTGTTCGACGCTCACCATGCGGCGCGCGTAGCCGGCCATCAAGCCCCAGGCCAGCCCGGCGGCCATGCCGGTGACGAAGCGCGAGGCCAGGGCAACCATATAGTTGGGCGACAGGGCCGTCGCCGTATTGAAGATCAAGAAACCGATGATGGCCAGCAGCAAGACATTGCGCCGGCGCCAGCCGCTCGTCAGTGCCGTCAGCGGAATCGCCGTCAGGATGGAGCCGATGGCGTAGACGGTCACCAGCTGGCCCGTCATGACTTCGGAAATATTCAGGTCGCGGGCAATCTGCGGCAGCAAGCCGGCCGGCAAGGTTTCCGACAGGAGGGCGAGAAACGCCGTCATGGCCAGGGCCAGCAAGGCCAGGACGGGAAGCCGTTCGGAAATGGAAGATTCTGCAGTGCCCGGCATGGGTACTGTGGCGGTAATGCGGTCAGTCATAGGGGTCCTTCAGGTTGCCAAGCGGCTGATCATTTAGCGCCTGGCGTGCTACAAAAGCGGTGATGCGCGTTGCGGTCGGCAGATACCGAAACAGATGCAGTCCACAGGAAACTGCAAAGGAAGGGCGGGATTATATAGGAATATAAAAAGACAGGAGGCGGGCGAAAAGCGTGCGCGCCAAGACCTCCGTGTTCACGCTGGCGTCATGCAGGCATCGTTGGCTGCCTTGCGTGGCGAAAACCAGGCATTCGATTTCGGACTGTACAGCAAGGCGCAGATGACGGCGAACAGGAGCGCGCCAGGCAAGACGTGCATTTTGACCGGCAAGGTCGCCAGGCAGATCACAATGTCGATCACGCCCCACACCAGATACACGGTGCGCGCGCCACGCTGCCTTTGCAGCATGGCCAGCGCCGCCACCAGGTTAATGCCCATGCTAAACATCAAAATCGCGTATTGCGCCTCGGCGGAAATCACGCTGTGCCCCATTGCAGCCTGCATGGCGGGATCGTTGCGGCCGAGGTAGGACGAGACCAGCGCTGACAGCGCGCCGAAAATCAGAAACCAGCAGCTGATGGTCACAAGGAAGGGGCGCTTGACCACATGAAGATTCCCGACAAAAACTTTAGAAAAAACAAGCATGATGCGCACGGTATTGTTGAATGGGCCTGATTGTAACGGATGTTGCCTGCCAAACGATGCGCATAAAAAAAGCCGGCTTGCGCCGGCTTCTTGCAAGGAACGATAACTGCTTAGTTTTTCGACTGGTCAACCATCTTGTTCTTGGCGATCCAAGGCATCATGGCGCGCAGTTTCGCGCCCACTTCTTCGATCTGGTGCTCGGACGTCAAACGACGGCGCGAGATCAGGGTCGGTGCGCCTGCCTTGTTTTCCAGGATGAAGCTCTTCGCGTATTCGCCCGTCTGAATGTCTTTCAGGCATTGACGCATCGCATCCTTGGTGGCCGACGTCACGACTTTAGGACCGGTCACGTATTCGCCGTATTCAGCGTTGTTCGAGATCGAGTAGTTCATGTTGGCGATGCCGCCTTCATAGATCAGGTCGACGATCAGCTTCAGTTCGTGCAAGCACTCGAAGTACGCCATTTCAGGCGCGTAGCCCGCTTCCGTCAGGGTTTCGAAGCCGGCCTTGATCAGTTCCACGGCGCCGCCGCACAGCACGGCCTGTTCGCCGAACAGATCCGTTTCGGTTTCTTCACGGAAATTCGTTTCGATGATGCCGGCACGGCCGCCGCCGTTGGCCGAAGCGTACGACAGGGCGATATCGCGGGCGATGCCCGATTTGTCCTGGTACACGGCGATCAGGTGGGGCACGCCGCCACCCTGGGTGTAAGTGGCGCGCACGGTGTGGCCCGGGGCTTTCGGCGCGACCATGATCACGTCCAGGTCGGCGCGTGGCACGACTTGGCCGTAATGCACGTTGAAGCCGTGGGCGAAGGCCAGCACGGCGCCTTGCTTGGCGAACGGCGCGATGTTTTCGTTGTAGACCTGGGCGATGTTTTCATCTGGCAGCAAGATCATGATGACGTCGGCCGCTTTCACGGCGTCGTTGACTTCCGCTACTTTCAGGCCGGCTTGCTCGACCTTGGTCCACGAAGCGCCGCCCTTGCGCAGGCCGACGGTGACGTTGACGCCCGAATCGTTCAGGTTTTGGGCGTGTGCATGGCCTTGCGAACCGTAGCCGATGATGGCAACGTTTTTGCCTTTGATCAAGGAGAGGTCAGCGTCTTTGTCGTAAAAAACTTTCATGGTATTTCCTATAATTTGATGATGCGTTGTTGTTTTAAATGCGGCGCCAGGGCCGCGTAGAGCTGCTTATATTTTTATACTTTGAGGATGCGTTCGCCGCGGCCGATGCCGGAACCACCCGTACGGACGGTTTCCAGGATGGCGGCGCGGTCGATCGAATCGATGAACGCGTCGAGCTTGACCTTGTTACCGGTCAGCTCGATCGTGTACGTCTTTTCGGTGACATCGATGATGCGGCCACGGAAGATATCGGCGGTGCGCTTCATTTCCTCGCGCTCCTTGCCCACGGCACGAACCTTGATCAGCATCAACTCGCGTTCGATATGCTGGCCTTCGGTCAGGTCCACCACTTTCACCACTTCGATGAGGCGGTTGAGGTGCTTGGTGATCTGCTCGATGATGTCGTCCGAGCCGCTGGTGACGATGGTCATGCGCGACAGGGTCGAGTCTTCCGTCGGCGCCACCGTCAAGGTTTCGATGTTGTACCCGCGTGCCGAGAACAGGCCCACCACGCGCGACAGGGCGCCCGCTTCGTTTTCCAGCAAGACAGAAATAATATGGCGCATGATTAGAGGTCCTCCGAGCCGAGCATCATTTCGGACAGGCCTTTGCCGGCTTTCACCATGGGCCACACGTTTTCGGACTGGTCGGTAATGAAGTTCATGAATACCAGCCTGTCTTTCATGCCAAACGCCTCTTTCAGGGCGCCGTCGACGTCGCCCGGTTTTTCAATTTTCATGCCCACGTGGCCGTACGCTTCCGCCAGCTTCTCGAAGTCGGGCAGCGAATCCATGTATGACTCGGAATAGCGCGAACCGTAATCGATTTCCTGCCACTGGCGCACCATGCCGAGGAAACGGTTGTTGAGCATGATGATCTTCGGCGTCAGGTGATACTGCTTGCACGTTGCCAATTCCTGGATGCACATCTGGATCGAACCTTCACCCGTGATGCAGGCAACGGTGGCGTCCGGATTGGCCATCTGCACGCCCATGGCGTATGGCAAGCCGACACCCATGGTGCCCAGGCCGCCGGAATTGATCCAGCGGCGCGGCTTGTCGAAGCCATAGTATTGCGCGGCCCACATCTGGTGCTGGCCCACGTCGGATGTGATGAAAGCATCGCCCTTGGTGATCTGGAATACCTTTTCCACCACCGATTGCGGCTTGATGACCAGGTCGGAAGTCGGGTATTTCAGGCATTCGCGGCCACGCCATTCGGCGATCTGCTTCCACCAGTTGCTCAAGGCATTGACGTTCGGCTTGGCTTCGGCCGCGTCCAGTTGCGCGAGGAACTCGATCAGCACGTCCTTGACGTTGCCGACGATGGGGATATCGACCTTGACTCGCTTGGAAATCGACGATGGATCGATGTCCACGTGGATGATCTTGCGCGGATGCGAGGCGAAATGTTTCGGGTTGCCGATCACGCGGTCATCGAAACGGGCGCCGATGGCGATCAGGACGTCGCAGTTCTGCATCGCCATGTTCGCTTCATAGGTGCCGTGCATGCCGGGCATGCCGACATACTGCTCGCTCGAGGCGCGGTAGCCGCCCAGACCCATCAAGGTGTTGGTGCACGGGAAACCCAGGCGGTCGACCAGCTTGTTCAGCTCGGGAGCCGCATGCGCGAGGATGACGCCGCCGCCCGTGTAGATCATCGGGCGCTCGGCTTGCAGCAACAGCTGCACGGCCTTGCGAATCTGGCCCGAGTGGCCCTTGTCGACGGGACGGTAGGAACGCATTTCGACTTCCTTCGGATAGTCGAAATGGCATTTGTGCATGCTGATATCCTTGGGGATATCGACCAGCACGGGTCCCGGACGGCCGGTACGGGCGATGAAGAAGGCTTTCTTGATCGTCGATGCCAGGTCCTTGACGTCCTTGACGAGGAAGTTGTGCTTGACGACGGGGCGCGTGATGCCGACCGTGTCGCATTCCTGGAACGCATCCTGTCCGATGGCGTGGCTCGGCACCTGGCCGGAGATCACCACCATGGGAATCGAGTCCATGTACGCGGTGGACAGGCCCGTGACGGCATTCGTGACGCCCGGACCGGACGTGACGATGGCGACACCGACTTTGTTCGAGCTGCGCGAATAGGCATCGGCGGCGTGGATCGCGGCCTGCTCGTGGCGTACCAGGATATGCTGGAATTTGTTTTGCTGGAAGATGGCGTCGTAGATGTAGAGTACGGCTCCGCCCGGGTATCCAAAGACGTGCTCGACGCCCTCTTCAGCCAGACAGCGCACGACAATTTCTGCGCCGGTAATGGGTCCTGCTGCTGCTTCGGTATTCATGAAACATTCCTTTCAAGGTCCATTGGAGATTGATCGGATGTTCTTTCCTGACGAAGTTCGCCGTGCGCGACAGTGCTCCTGCTTCCCTTTTCATGCGGTCACGACATTTCTTTGGGCACCCATAGATACCTTACAAAACAACGCTTAACGCAACTCGTTTGGCCGGAGTTTCTGTGGCGCCTGTACGAACCGCTCGCGCTTGTGGCGCGGGTTAGAACAAACTGCCTACAAATGAAAGCGCGTCTTGCCGCGGATGGCCTTGTGTGCCGGTCGCGACCTGACCATAGGGCTTTGGGGTGTTCAAAGCGTCCCATACGTTATCGCGTTGCACCATTATGGTCAAGGAAAATGTCGGCCGAAAGGCCATTTCGCCCGCACGCCGTGCAAAAACCCTGCGGAAACGCACATTTTTTGCTAGCATGCACGGGGTTGCAAAAAGCATACCCGCCCCAATTCGCCCACCGCCCCCGCAGCCGCTAAGATCCCCAATACCGCATGGCAACAGACAAAGAATTATCCGACTTTCTAGAAAATGTCGAGCGGCGCGCCTTCAAGCAGGCCGCCTACGCGGTCCGCAAGGAAGAGTCGGCACTCGACATCGTGCAGGACGCCATGATCAAGCTGGCCGAAAAGTACGGCGACAAGCCAGCCGCCGAACTGCCGATGCTGTTCCAGCGCATCCTGCAGAACACCATACTCGACTATTTCCGCCGAGAAAAAGTGCGCAACACCTGGGTCAGCCTGTTTTCCGGCATGAAGCCTTCGGGCGACGAGCATGAAGATTTTGATATACTTGACACATATGAATCGGAACAAGGCTCCAGCGCCGCCGAATCGTCGGCCGACCAGGTCGAACGCGCGCAAATGCTTGATTTGATTGATGCAGAGGTACAAAAACTGCCCTCACGTCAACGCGAAGCCTTCCTCATGCGTTACTGGCAGGACATGGATGTGGCTGAAACAGCGGAAGCGATGGGTTGCTCCGAAGGTAGCGTGAAAACACATTGCTCTAGAGCTACCCACACGCTCGCCGAATCGCTGAAAGCCAAGGGAATTAAATTATGAACACCGACGATCTCAATTTCGCTTACAAAGTGCGCCATGCACTGAACGAAAAACTCGACGACCTGCCCGCATCGGCCACCGATCGCCTGGCGGCGGCACGCAAGCTGGCCCTGTCGCGCAAGAAGGCGGACGCGCCCGCCGCCGTCGCCGTACGCAAGGACGTCTTCGCCGGCATCGCCAGCAGCCTGTTCGTCGAACCGCTGTCGTGGCTGGGCCGCATGAGCGTCATCATCCCGCTGCTGCTGCTCGTTGGCGGCCTGGTGGGCATCTATCAGTTTGAGCAGGAACAACATATTGCCGAACTGGCAGAAATCGACGCCGCCGTGCTGTCGGACGAATTGCCGCTCTCCGCCTATATGGACCATGGCTTCAACGCCTACCTGACGAAACGCGAGCAATAAATGGCACGCACGAGCGTACGCAAAGGCTGGCTGGCCGGCGGCATCGGCCTGGGTGCCTGCGCCCTGGCGGGCGCCGCCTGGGTAGGCGCGCAGCAACATGCCGCTCCCGCCGCCCCTCCCGTGGCCGCCGCGCCCGTGGTGGCGCCGGCCCCGGCCGCCAAGCCCGGCTCGCCCCGTACGACCGGCAAAGGCGGCACGCCCAAGGCGGGAGAGAATCCATCGTGGAACAAGCTGTCGCGCGCGCAGCAGGAAGCCCTGCAGCCGCTGGCGGGCGAATGGAACAAGCTGGAACCGCTGCGCAAGCAGAAATGGCTCGATATCGCCAACCGTTTCGCGTCCATGACACCAGACGAGCAAACGCGCGTGCATGACCGCATGCGCGAATGGGTCAAGCTGACGCCGGAACAGCGCCGCCTCGTGCGCGAAAACTATACGCGAACGAAAAAGATTGATCCGGGTCAAAAAACCGCGCAATGGGAGCAATACCAGCAATTGCCGGAAGATCAAAAGAAAAAGCTGGCGACGGAACTGGTGCCGAAAAAACCGCTGGGCAAAGTGCCGGCGATCAATTCAAATACGAGCAAGCCGCCCGTGATACTGCCGCCTGCCACGCCGGCAGCGCCTGCCGTCGCCGCGCCAGTCCTGCCGCCCGCTCCCGCAGCGACGGCCGTGCCGGCAGGCGATCCTGCCGCCACCACACCACCTGCCGCCGCCGTGCCCGTCACGCCACCTGCCACGCCTGCCCCACTGCCAAGCAATGTCAAATAGTACGCCTGCCGCCAGCACCACTTCCCATCCCACGATCAAGCGCCGCCTGATTTCCATGGTCTACGAGTCGCTGCTGGCCTTGGCCGTGCTGTTCTTGCCCTTCCTGCTGTTTGAACTGGCCGTGCAAGGCGCGCATACGCCGTTGACGGAACACATGCGCCAATGCCTGGCCTTCCTCGTCATGGGCGCGTATTTCATCCATCAGTGGAGTCGCGAAGGACAAACCCTGGCCATGAAGACGTGGCGCCTGAAAGTCGTGCTGCCGGGCCACGCCCACGTGCCGCTGCGCGTGGCCGCCTACCGCTATGTCCTGTCATGGATGTGGCTGCTGCCCGCGCTCGTGGCGGCGTATGCCTTCGACCTGCAGCACTGGACGGCTCTGGGCGCCATCGGCGTGGGCATCCTGGCCTGGTCCAGCACGGCCCTGTTCACGGGCAATGGTCAATTCCTGCACGACAAGCTGGTGGGCACGCAGATCGTGCAATTGCCGGCACCGGCGAAGAAGTCGAAGAAAGTCGCCGCCTGAGTTTTTATGCGGCTTGACCTGGGTCATTGAAGCGCCACGGGGGCTCTGCGATCATGGCATGCCATGAATAATACCGCCCCCTTCCCCCACACACGCTTCGCACCCTACCGCGAGGAAGTCTGCAGCGAAGACGAAGTCAAACACCTCGTCCACACCTTTTATGCGGCCGCGCGCGACGACGCCATGCTGGGCCCCATCTTTGCCGCCGAGGTCAAGGATTGGGATGCCCACCTGGCAACATTGGTCGATTTCTGGTCAGGTTTGCTGCGCGGCACTATGCGCTACCACGGCAAGCCGCTGGCCCAGCACGCGCAAATGGAAAATTTGACGCCCTGCATGTTCCGCCGCTGGCTGACCCTGTTCTTCGCCACGACGGAAAGCATGGGCAATGCGGCCCTGCAAGAGAAGGCCGATACCATCGCCCTGAATATCGCCGAACGGCTCTGGAAAAGCTTTGCAGAAAGCCACGCGAGCAAATGCAGTCCGCAGCAAACAGCCAGCCTCACGACGCCTGAGAAAACCGTAGCGAGCGGAAGCTAGTTGTGGCTAAGAAGCGCAACTGTACTCTAGTACAGTGAGCATCGCAGGCCGCAAATAGCGACGCGCAGTAGGTTTGCTCAGGTGTTACTAGAACCGTTCGTAGCCTTGCAGATAGCGCCACTGGCCTGACGGCATGGCGCCCATCGAAATACGGCCGATGCGCAAGCGTTTCATGGCGACGACGTCCAGTCCCACCATCTTGCACATGTGGGCGATCTGGCCTGGCTGCACGTTTTTCAGGGCAAAGCGCAAACGCGTTTCATTTTGCCAGCTGACCTTGATCGGCGGCAAAGGCTTGCCATTGAAGGGCAAGCCGTGATTCAGCAGCGCCAGGCCATTCTCGGCGATGGCGCCCGACACTTCCACGATGAATTCCTGCTCCACCGTTTTCGCTTCGTCGACCAGCTTGCGGGCCACGCGGAAATCCTGCGTAAACACCAGCAAACCGGAGGCCATGGTCTCGAGCGGATTGGTGATGGTCAGGCCGATCAGATGACGCTTGAGAAAGCGCGTAACGGAGCTGGGCGCCACATTTTCCGGCGTGAAAATTTCTTCGGGACGCAAACAGCTCAATGCCGGCTTGCCTTCGCTACCGACGCCGCCATTGATCCCAGCCGGCTTGTGCAGCAGAATCGTCACGGGCGGCATTTCTTCCAGGGTTGCATTTGGCAGCAGCACCACCGTTTGATTGTCGGCCACGCGCGCACCCGACTCTTCCACCAGCACGCCATCGACCGTCACCCAGCCGCCCTCGATATACAGCTCGGCCTCGCGGCGCGAACAAGGTACGTCTTCAGACAGGCGCTTGGCCAGGCGGACGGTGGGCATTTCGATTGGTGTGGTCATGGGGAGGCGCAAAAAGCAAGGGAGGAGAAAGCCGGTATTGTAACCGACCGGCTCCTCCCCTTTTGTTGACGTTGTTGCTGACTGCCTGGTAGTTGTCGGATTACGCGCTTGCGCGCTAATCCGACCTACCCGACCGGCGCTGCGGTGGCGAATATGGTAGGCTGGATTAGCGGAACGCGTAATCCAACAAGTCAGGCCGTGGCCTTGGCCAATTCCTCGGCAAAGAAACGGTGGCCCATCTCTTCCAGGCCCAAGGTCTGCAGCACTTCCTGCAGGCGCTCCGTCGGCCGCTGGCGCGGCAAGTTCTTGTAGCTGGCGATGATCAGTTCATTCTTCATCGAATGCTCCCAGCCCACCAGTTCCGTCACGCTGACCTGGTAGCCATGGGCTTCCAGTTGCAAACAGCGCAGCACGTTGGTGATCTGGCTACCGAATTCGCGCGTGTGCAGCGGGTGGCGCCACAGTTCCGTCAAGACACTCTTGCCCAGGCTCTTGCCCTTGTTCTTCTTCAGCACGGACGCGACTTCCGCCTGGCAGCATGGCACCAGTACCATGAATTTCGCCTTTTTCTTCAGGGCGAAGTGGATCGCGTCATCGGTGGCCGTGTTGCAGGCATGCAAGGCCGTGACGATGTCGATCTGCTGCGGCAGCAAGTTTGACTCCGTCGATTCGGCCACGGACAGCGGCAGGAACGACATGCCGGGGAATTTGAATTTCTTCGCCAGCTCCTGCGAGCGCTGCACCAGCTCTTCGCGCGTCTCGATGCCGTAGATGTGCGAACCGTCATTGCCGTTCTTGAAGAACAGGTCGTACAGGATAAAGCCCAGATACGACTTGCCGGCGCCGTGGTCGACCAGCGAGACGCCAGGGTGGTCCAGCTGCACTTCACGCAGCAACGGCTCGATGAACTGCGTCAGGTGGTACACCTGCTTGAGCTTGCGGCGGCTGTCCTGGTTCATCTTGCCGTCGCGCGTCAGGATGTGCAATTCCTGCAGCAAGGCGACCGACTGGCCATCCTTGATCTCGGGCATGTTGCTGGCGGCCGTGATGATGTCTTTCGGCGCAGCGACTGCGGTGGCGGCGGCTGCCGCGCCCTTAGCGCGCTTCATCGATCCACGCCATCTGTATCGCTTCGAGCACTTTTTCGCCGCCGCGCGTGTGGTCATCGTCGAAGCCGTCCAGTTCCACCACCCAGTTATGCAGGTCGGTGAAACGCACGGTCAGGGGATCGATGTCCGGATGCGTGTCGAACAAGGCTTCGGCAATCGCGGTGATGTCGGACCATTTCATCTTAGTGACTGCCTTCGCTGACCTGGTTGATCGTGTATTTCGGGATTTCGACGACGAGGTCGGCGTCGGCCACGATGGACTGGCACGACAGGCGCGACACGGCTTCCAGGCCCCAGGCCTTGTCCAGCATGTCTTCTTCCAGTTCCGTCGCTTCGTTCAGCGATTCGATGCCTTCGCGGACCAGCACGTGGCAAGTGGTGCAGGCGCACGATTTTTCGCAGGCGTGCTCGATGTCGATGTCGTTTTCCAGCAGGATGTCGCAGATGGACTTGCCGGCAGGGGCTTCGATGACGGCGCCGTCCGGGCAAAGCTTGGCGTGCGGCAGGATAACGATTTGTGGCATGGTTTCTTCTTTCAGTCTGTCATTCGGAGCGCGGCCGCAGCTTCGGCGGCGCGCTGTTCAATTAGTCTTGTACGACCTGATCCAGCGATTTGCCGGTGAGAGCCGTGCGCACGCTGCGGTCCATGCGGCGCGAGGCGAAATCCTCGGTGCCGTCGGCCAACGCTTCAATCGCCAGCTTCAAGGCCTGGTGATCGATGGCGCCGCTTTGCGATTGCACGATGGCGTCGCGCACCTTGTTCATCAAGCCGTCGACGGTGACGCGCTCGGCGTCATCGAGCAAGCCGCCGTCTTCGTCCAACGCCGACTGCGTGGCCAGCAGGATGCGCTCCGCTTCCACCTGTTCTTCGCGCAGCGCGCGCGCCACCATGTCGACGTCGGCCGAGGTGTACGAATCCTGCAGCATGCGCGCGATGTCGTCGTCGCCCAGGCCGTAGGCCGGCTTGACGCTGATCGACGCTTCCACGCCCGAGCGCAGCTCGCGCGCCGAGACGGACAGCAAGCCGTCCGCGTCGACCTGGTACGTGATGCGGATGCGCGCGGCGCCCGCCACCATCGGCGGAATGCCGCGCAATTCAAAACGCGCCAGCGAGCGGCAGTCGCTCACCAGTTCACGTTCGCCCTGCAGCACGTGCACGGCCAACGCCGTCTGGCCATCTTTAAACGTCGTGAACTCCTGCGCACGCGCGCACGGGATCGTCGAATTGCGCGGGATGATCTTTTCCACCAGGCCGCCCATGGTTTCGATGCCGAGCGACAGCGGGATCACGTCCAGCAGCAGCCAGTCGTCGCCGGCGGCGCGGTTGCCGGCCAGCAAGTTCGCCTGGATGGCGGCGCCCAGCGCCACGACTTTGTCCGGGTCGATGTTCGCGTGCGGCGTCGTGTGGAAAAATTCGCTCACGGCGCGCTGCACGTGCGGCATGCGCGTGGCGCCGCCCACCATCACCACGCCGTCGACGTCGTCCGCATCCACGTTCGCGTCGCGCAGGGCTTTCTTGATGGCGTTCATGGTCTTGGCGACCAGGTGCTGCGTCATGGCGGCAAAGTCCGCTGCCGTGATGCGCAGGTGGATCTCTTCGTCCGAGTTCAGCTTGGCGTCGATCGTCGTTTCCGACTTGGTCGACAGCAATTCCTTGATCTCGCGCGCTTTCACCATCAGGATGGCCGTGTCTTCGTCGGACAGGGGCGCCAGCTTGGCGTGCTCGCTGATCCAGCAGAACAGGCGGCGGTCGAAATCGTCGCCGCCCAGCGCCGAGTCGCCGCCCGTGGACAGCACTTCGAAGACACCCTTGCTCAGTCGCAGGATCGAGATGTCGAAGGTGCCGCCGCCGAGGTCGTACACGGCGTACACGCCTTCGGACGCGTTATCGAGGCCATACGCGATGGCGGCGGCCGTCGGCTCGCTCAGCAGGCGCAGCACGTTGATGCCGGCCAGCTGCGCCGCATCCTTGGTGGCCTGGCGCTGCGCGTCGTCAAAGTAGGCCGGCACGGTGATGACGGCGCCGACCAGGTCGTCGCCGAGCGAGTCTTCCGCGCGCTGGCGCAGGGTGGCGAGGATTTGCGCCGACACTTCGACGGGGCTTTTCACGCCGGCCACGGTTTTCAGCTGCACCATGCCAGGCGTATCCTGGAAATCGTAGGGCAGGTTTTCCGCGTAGGCGATGTCGGCCAGGCCGCGGCCCATGAAGCGTTTCACGGACACGATGGTATTCTTCGGGTCGGTCGTTTGCGCGGCCAGGGCCTTGTAGCCGATATTGGCGTGGCCGTTCGGCAGGTAGCGCACGACGGACGGCAGCAGGGAGCGCCCGTCTTCATCGTTGAGCACCTCGGGGATGCTGTTGCGGACGGTGGCGACCAGGGAATTGGTGGTGCCCAGATCGATGCCGACGGCCAGGCGGTGCTGGTGCGGCGCGGTCGACATGCCTGGTTCGGAAATTTGCAGAAGTGCCATTGTATTCGTGCCTCGATTAATTTTTTGCGTGATGCGGTTGATGCCTGTCGCGCATTATAAGACGCGCGCGAATCACACGCTCGCCACAGTCCCGAGTACCTGACAGAAGCGTAGCGAGCGGCAGTGATTTGTGGCCGAGAAGCGCAACCGTACTCTAGTACGGTGAGCATCGCAGGCCGCAAAGCGCGACGCGCAGTAGCTTATGTCAGGTACTCTCAGGCTTCGATCGCCTCATAGGTAAAACGGACTTCCTCGCCGAATTTGTCGAGGAACATCAGGGCGCGCACGCTTTGCGCCGCATTCACATAGTCGGCGGCGTCGAGCTGGGCCGCCACCTGGGCCAGCAAGGCCTTGCGTTCGCCGCGCAGCTGGCGGTCCAGGGCGTCGAGCGCGTCGGCATCCTTGCCGGCACGCGCGTCGCCCAGTTCTTCGCGCCATTCCATCTGCTGCATCAGGAAGCTGACCGGCATGGCCGTGTTCGACTCCGTCTGCAGGTCGACGCCATTGAGCTCGCACAGGTATTGCGCGCGTTTTTGCGGGCTTTTCAGGGTTTGGTAGGCTTCATTGGCGCGCGTGGCCCATTGCATCGCCACGCGCTTTTCAGCGCTGCTGGCGTTGATGAAGCGGTCCGGATGGACCTTGCCCTGCACGTCGCGGTAGGCTGCGTCGAGCGCGCTCATGTCGAGCGAGAACTGCGCCGGCAACTGGAATAATTCGAAGTGGTTTTGCATAATGGTCAGTGGTCGCTGTACCGCAATCGATGGGTACAGCGCACCGACCGGGGTCTTGCCAGCTGTTTAAATCCTGAAGGACTCGCCGCAGCCGCAGGCGTCTTTTTCGTTCGGATTGTGGAACTTGAAACCTTCGTTCAAGCCTTCGCGCGCGAAATCGAGTTCCGTGCCGTCGATGTAAGGCAAGCTTTTCGGGTCGACGAAGACTTTCACGCCGTGCGACTCAAAAACGCTGTCTTCGGCCGCCACTTCATCGACATATTCCAGCTTGTAGGCCAGGCCCGAGCAGCCCGTGGTACGCACGCCAAAGCGCAGGCCCATGCCCTTGCCGCGCCGTTCGATATAACGGTTGATGTGTTTCGCCGCTTTTTCGGTCAGTGTGATCATGTATTTCTCCGTAACTGCCCCGGCCTTGCGGCTGGGGCGGGCTACCAACGTTTAAGCTGCTGCCGGGTGACGGGTCTGGTAATCCAGAACAGCTGCCTTGATGGCGTCTTCCGCCAGGATGGAGCAGTGGATCTTCACTGGCGGCAGGGCCAGTTCTTCGGCGATCTGCGTGTTCTTGATGGCCAGCGCCTGGTCCAGGGTTTTACCCTTGACCCATTCGGTCACCAGCGAGCTCGACGCGATGGCCGAACCGCAGCCGTAGGTCTTGAATTTCGCATCTTCGATCAGGCCATCGGCGCCGACCTTGATCTGCAGTTTCATCACGTCGCCGCAGGCGGGCGCGCCGACCATGCCGGTGCCGATGGTTTCATCACCCTTGTCGAAAGCGCCCACATTGCGCGGGTTTTCGTAGTGATCGAGTACTTTGTCCGAGTAAGCCATTTTGATGCTCCTTTAATATTCTTGCCGGCCCCGTCAACAGGGGCCACGGTGTTGGTTAGTGGGCTGCCCATTGAATCGAATTGATGTCGATTCCATCCTTGAACATGTCCCACAGCGGCGACAGTTCGCGCAGCTTGTGTACTTTCGATTTCAGCAGGTTGACGGCGAAGTCGATGTCTTCCTCGGTCGAGAAGCGGCCGATGGTGAAGCGGATCGAGCTGTGCGCCAGTTCGTCGCTGCGGCCCAGGGCGCGCAGCACGTACGATGGTTCCAGGCTGGCCGAGGTGCAGGCCGAACCGGACGACACGGCGATATCCTTGATCGCCATGATCAGCGACTCGCCTTCGACGTAGTTGAAGCTCACGTTCAGGTTGTGCGGCACGCGGTGATCCATGTCGCCGTTGATGTAGACTTCTTCGATCTCTTGCAGGCCCTTGGCCAGGCGGTCGCGCAAGGCCAGGATGCGGCCAATTTCGCTGTCCATTTCTTCCTTGGCGATGCGGAACGCTTCGCCCATGCCGACGATCTGGTGCGTTGGCAGGGTGCCCGAGCGCAGGCCGCGCTCATGGCCGCCACCGTGCATCTGCGCTTCCAGGCGCACGCGCGGCTTGCGGCAGACGTACAGGGCGCCCACGCCTTTCGGGCCGTAGGTTTTGTGCGCCGTGAAGGTCATCAGGTCGACCTTGGTCTTTTGCAGGTCGATGACGACCTTGCCCGTCGCTTGCGCGGCGTCGCAATGGAAGATGATGCCTTTCGAGCGGCAGAATACGCCGATCTCGTCGATCGGCTGGATCACGCCGATTTCGTTGTTCACCAGCATGACCGACACGAGGATGGTGTCCGGGCGCACGGCCGCGGCCAGCTGCTCGACGGTGATCAGGCCGTTGTCCTGCGGTTCCAGATACGTCGCTTCAAAGCCGATGCGTTCCAGTTCACGCACCGTGTCCAGTACCGATTTGTGCTCGGTCTTGACAGTGATGATGTGCTTGCCCTTGGTCTTGTAGAACTGCGCCGCGCCCTTGATGGCCAGGTTGTTGCTTTCCGTCGCGCCGGAAGTCCAGATGATTTCGCGCGGATCGGCGTTCACCAGGGCCGCCACGTGGCCGCGTGCCTCTTCCACGGCTTTTTCCGCCGTCCAGCCATACATGTGGCTGCGCGATGCCGGATTGCCGAACTGCTCGCGCAAGTAAGGAATCATCTTGTCGGCGACGCGTGGATCGATCGGCGTCGTGGCCGAGTAATCCATATAGATCGGGAAATGCGGTGCGGTTTCAAAGTGCACTTGGCCTACGTTTTTTTCTGGGGCGTTCATCAATAACTCCTGCAATCAGCAACTGGTATTTTTGTCATTATCAACCGAGGGCGGCGTGGTTACGGTGCATCACCATCACGCTTTGTTCGGCAATCTTTTGTCTCTGCTGGTCGACCAGGTCCTGCAAGGACACAGAATCCAGATAATCGACCATTTTTTCGTTGAGTGTGGACCACAATTCATGCGTCATGCAGCGCGCACCGGTGGCCGCATCGGCGCCGTGGCAATGCTCCTTGCCGCCGCACTGCGTGGCGTCCAGCGGTTCGTCGACGGCGATGATGATGTCGGCCACCGTCACTTTGTCGGCACGGCGCGCCAGGCTGTAGCCGCCGCCGGGACCACGGATCGATTCGACGATCTCATGGCGGCGCAGCTTGCCAAACAGCTGTTCCAGGTAGGACAGGGAAATCGACTGGCGCTGGCTGATGCCGGACAAGGTGACCGGACCTTTACCCTGGCGCAGGGCAAGATCGATCATCGCGGTCACGGCAAAACGGCCTTTTGTAGTCAGACGCATACATCCTCTGGTCAACTGGTTTAAAATATTGCGGCTTTTCAACTTCTCAAACCCTGAGTAGTTGAATGATTTAGTCAAGTATAACAAATTCGGCGGGGTTTGTCAGAGCGCCCCTCGATGACCACAGGGCTGGCAGGGGCATGGCCGGCCGCGCCAGGCGCGGCGGCATCAGGAAAACAACAGTACTCGTCAAGCACGCAAGGCGCTGCGCACTTTCATCAGTTCAAAACCGAGCAAGTTCAAGCCGTCCCAGGTGGCGGGGTCCAGGATGCGCGGATTGTCCGACGCCAGGCCCACGCCCCAGATGCGGTCGACGGGACTGGCTTCGACGATGACGCGCTCGCCCGTGCCCAGCAGAAACTTGCGCAGCGCGGCCTTTTGCGAAAACTTGGCAAAGTTGCCATCGAAGACGATGCCGGCGCGGGCCGCTTCCCATACTTTGGCATCGAAGTTCGCCACTTCGCGCCCCAGTTTTTTCACTTCCGACGGCCGCGCGGCCGCCACGATGCGCGCCTGCACGGCCGTGTCGCCAAACAGGGCCGCCTTTTGCGCCATCATGTAGTGCTCGGCCGTCGCATACGTCACGCCGGCCAGGCTGAAGGGCGATGGAAACCACTGGCTGAAGCAGCTTTTGTCGGGCACCTGCGGCTGCGCCGGCGTGTGTCCCCAGAAATACAGATAGTCGGGCACGCCGCCCGCCGCGATCCACGCCTTCAATTCTTCCACGTTACTGATTTGCATATTCCCCGCACTTCCGCCAGATGGCGTCAATTCAATCTCAAGCACGCAATAGTTGCATCGGGCCAAACAAGGCCTGCATGTCACGATTGCCGATAAAGGACAGATTATACGGATGTTCCGCCGTCACCTGCGGCAAGGCCGCCGCCACCGGCAAACGTTTGATGAGCTCGGCAATCTTGCCCCACAGCACCAGTTGCGGCAAGGCCGCCCCGCCCTGCCGCGCCAGCGCTTCGAGCACCACCTGCAGGAAGGGCAGCCAGCCGCGCGCATCCTGCACGGGCGGCACGTGGGCACGGAACACCAGCGCCGCGTTGAGCAGCAGGAAGCCCTGTTCCGTCATCTTGCGCTGCAAGTCGGGCAAGGTCTGGATCACGCCGCTGCCCGGCAGTTGCGCGGCGGCCGCCACGGGCGCCATGGCCACGCCGGAAGTATCTCCGGCCTGCAGCTGGCCATCGGCCACCAGCAGCATCTTCATGAAGTTGCGCAGCGAAGTGGCGCGGTTGACGGGCTTCGACAGCCCCGTGGCCGACCACAGACTGCCGACGGCGCCATCCATGAAACACACGCCCGTGGCGCTGTCGGCGCGCGGATACGGCCCCTCGCCCACCAGCACGTAGCGCACCTGCGCCAGCGGCAGGGCAAAGGCGGCGAACAGCCGGCCCTGCGTGGGCAGGTAGTCGTCGATGGCCAGTGCCGGCAGGTAGGCGGGATCGGCCGCCATCACGGCGTGCAAGCCGCGCAGCAGGATGGGACGCCAGGAATCATGCGCCAGGGACAGGGCATCGATGATGCTGGCAGGAACGGTTGTTGCAGTCATGGCGCGTAAAGTATTTGGGCAAACGCAAATTGTAGCCTACCGGCAAGCTGGCATTAGCCACCAAAAATCAAGCACGCATAAAAAAGCCCCACCTGTTGCCAGACGGGGCTTCCTGCCTTGCGGCTTAGAAAATCTATTCGGCGTCAGGCTGCTGCGACGGATGGGCGGCCGCAAACGCGGGCAAGCCGGCGCAATGGGCATGGATGCGCGCCACGCGCGGGTATGGCGCCAGGTCGATGGCGAAGCGCTGCGCATTGAATACCTGCGGCACCAGGCAGCAGTCGGCCATCGTCGGGCTATCGCCATGGCAGAACAGGCCAGCTCCGGCCGGATCGCCCTGCGCCAGCAGCGCCTCCACGGCCGCCAGTCCCTCGGCCATCCAGTGGCGGTACCACTCCTGCTTGGCCTCGTCCGACAGCCCCAGCGTGTTTTTCAGGTATTTCAGCACGCGCAGATTCGTCAGCGGATGCGCGTCGCAGGCGATCGCCAGCGCCAGCGCGCGCACCCTGGCGCGGCCCAGCGCGTCCGGCGGCAGCAGTGGCACGTCAGGGCGCGTCTCGTCCAGATACTCGAGCATGGCCAGCGACTGCGTCAGGATGGCGCCGTCGTCATCGAGCGCCGGCACCAGGGCCGACGGATTGACGGCGCGGTAGGCTGGCAGCAGCTGCTGGCCGCCATCCTGCAGCAGGTGCACGGGGATGCTGTCGTAGGCGATGCCTTTGAGATTCAAGGCAATGCGCACGCGGTAGGCGGCCGAACTGCGAAAGTAGGTGTACAGCTTCATGGGGCGCCCTCCCCTCAGGCGCGTGTGGCGCCAGCGTACAGGGCCACGGTCTGCTCGATGCTGCCGAAGATGCTGGCGCCGGCCGCGTCGCGCATCTCGATGCGCACCGTGTCGCCGAACTTCAGGTAGGCAGTTTTCGGCGCGCCGTGTTCGATGGTTTCATACATGCGCACTTCGGCCAGGCAGCAGTAACCGACGCCGCCGTTCTCGATGCTGGAACCAAACAGGTTGCCCTGCTTGTTCGATACGGTGCCGGAACCGATGATGCTGCCGGCGCCCAGTTCGCGCGTCTTCGCCGCATGCGCGACCAGCTGGGCAAAGTTGAAGGTCATGTCTTCGCCCGCGTTTGGCTTGCCGAAGGGCTTGTCGTTCAGGTCCACCAGCAGCGGCAAATGCAGTTTGCTGCCAGCCCAGTCGGCACCCAGTTCATCGGGCGTGACGGCGACGGGCGAAAACGCGCTGGCCGCCTTCGACTGGAAGAAACCGAAGCCCTTGGCCAGCTCGCCCGGAATCAGGTTGCGCAAGGAGACGTCGTTGACCAGCATGACGAGGCGGATCGCTTGCGCCGCATCGTCCACGCCGGCGCCCATGGCCACGTCGCCCGTAATCACCGCCACTTCCGCTTCCAGGTCGATGCCCCACTCTTCCGACAAGGCGAAGATCGGGTCGCGCGGGCCAATAAAACTGTCGGAGCCGCCCTGGTACATCAGCGGATCCGTATAAAACGAGGCCGGCACTTCCGCGTTGCGCGCCTTGCGCACCAGTTCCACGTGGTTGATGTAGGCGGAGCCGTCGGCCCACTGGTAGGCGCGCGGCAGCGGCGAGTGGCACAGCGCCGCATCAAACGGCTGCGCGTCCGGCGCCTGGCCCGCGTTCAGGTCGGCATACGCCTGCTCCAGTTTCGGCGCCACGGCGTCCCAATTGTCGAGCGCCGCCTGCAGAGTGGGCGCGATGGCGGCCACGCGCTGGTACTGGCGCAGGTCGCGGCTGACGAGGATCAGGGCGCCGTCGCGGCTGCCGTTTTTCAGGGTTGCGAGTTTCATGGTGTTCCTTGTTCGGTGGTTGTTTCAGAGAGGTTGCCGGTCTGGGGCGCTCAGGCTTCGGCCGGCGCGTGCATCCAGGCGGCGTGCTTGGGCGCGCGGCGCGTCTGCGACCATTCTTCCAGCATGTCCCATTTGACGGCGTCCAGTTTGGCCTTCATCTCGGGCGTGCCCACGTTGGCCGCCAGTTCCAGGCGATGGCCGTTCGGGTCGAAGAAATAGATCGACTGGAAGATGGCGTGGTTGACGGGGCCCAGCACCTCGATGCCGCCGGCCACCAGGCGCTCCTTGGCGGCCAACAGTTCTTCCATGCTGCCCACTTCCAGCGCCAGGTGCTGCACCCAGGCCGGGGTATTGCGGTCGCGGTCCATCGGCGGCTGCGTCGGCAGTTCAAAAAAGGCCAGCACATTGCCCTGCCCCGCGTCGAGGAAGACGTGCATGTACGGGTCCGGCGCCTTGGTCGACGGCACCAGGTCTTCGGCGATGGCGAGGACGAAATTCATGTTCAAATGCTTGACGTACCACTCGACGGTTTTCTTCGCGTCGATGCAGCGGTAGGCGACGTGGTGGATTTGCTTGATCTTCATGTGCTTGTCTCCAATGGATGGCGCCGTGGGCGCGTTGGCTGGCCTGTTTTTCAGCTTTTCACCATTAGAATCGAGTTCCAGCTATCATACAAACAATTTTTAACCATTGATTTATCGGATTATCTTATGAGTCCCAGCCTGCGGCAAATGCGCGCCTTCGTGGCGCTGGCCAAGACCGGCAGTTTTACCCTGGCCGCCGAATACCTGCACGTGACGCAGTCCGCCTTGAGCGGCTTGATCAAGGAACTCGAAAGCGTGCTGGGCGTGCGCGTGGTCGAGCGCAGCACGCGCAAGACGCAGTTGTCGGAAATAGGCCGCGAGCTGTATCCGCTGTTTGAAAAGATGATCGAGGATCTCGATGGCGCCATGGCCGGCATCGCCCAGCGCAAGGCCCTGAAGACCGGCATGGTGCGCATCGCCGCGCCGCAGATGATGGCCTGCACCCTGCTGCCGGAAGTGATCGCCGCCTACCGCCAGGCGCACCCGGACGTGCAGCTGCGCCTCGTCGACTGCCCCGTGGAGAATGTGTCGGCGCGCGTCTTCAGTGGCGAAGTCGATTTCGGCATCGGCCCCGAGCGCGACCCGACGGCGGAAATCGCCGCGCAAGTACTGTTCGAAATGCCCTTCGTGCTGGTCTTCCCCGAGCAGCACCCGCTGCAGCAGAAAGAGCGCGTCACCTGGGCCGACGTGGGCGACTATCCGTTCATCTCGCTGCAAGGCCAGTTCACGGAACGCCTGCTGCGCGACATGCACGGCGCGTTTCGCGAGCTGTCGCTCAATCCCTACAACGAGGTGACCTTCATGACAACGGCGCTGGCCATGGTCAGCGCCAACCTGGGCATCACGGTCTGCCTGCCGTACGCGGAACCGATGGTCAAACTATATCAATTGCAGATGCGCGCCCTGCACGAGCCGGAACTGACGCGGCGCTTTTTCGTCTACACGAAGACGGGGCGGTCGCTGTCGCCGGCCGCCGAAAGCTTCATGGCCTTTTTGTTCCGCTTTGTCGAGACGCACGAGTGGAACGTGGGAGCGGGCGGCACGGCTGGCGCCGCTTTATAATCGGGCATCGCCCTTTCACCGCTCGCACCATGACCCAGCCTCACCAGAACGATCTGTCCGCCATCGACGCCGCCACCATCGCCATCAACCAGCGCATGAACAAATTCGACGGCCATGCACAGGTCTGGCTGTTTGGCTATGGCTCGCTGATCTACAAGGCGGACTTTCCCTATATTGAACGGCGCCCGGCCAGCATCGCCGGCTGGACGCGGCGCTTCTGGCAAGGCTCGCACGACCACCGGGGCACGCCGATGGCGCCGGGCCGGGTCGCCACCATTGTGCCGCAAGCGGGCGCCGTGTGCGACGGCATGGCTTACCTGATCACGCCCGAAGTCTTCGCCCACCTCGACCACCGCGAAAAGAACGGCTATTTGCGCCTGGCCACCGACATCACTTTCGAGGATGGCCGCAAGGTCGAAGGCTTGGTCTACATCGCCAACGAGGAAAACGCCGCTTTCCTCGGCGCCGCCCCGGAACTGGACATCGCGCGCCAGATCGCCCGCTCTGCCGGCCCCAGCGGCCCGAACAGCGAGTACCTGCTGCACCTGGCCAGCGCCCTGCGCGAGCTGGGCAAGAGCGACCCGCACGTCTTTGCCATCGAGCAACATCTGGCGCAATTGAAGGATGCGCCGCCAGCAGCGCAGTGAGTGACGGCGGGCAAGCAGCTTGCATGATGCAAGCGATGAATATATTTTCATTGTGACAATTGGCGACTATCGCCGTTTTATTAGCGGCCATAATCGGAACGCGCGATTCCTTTATGCATGAGTGGGGCAACGGTACGCGTCAGCAGGCAGCGGGGCAGAACAAAAAATAGGGCCCTGCATGATCGGAGCGAAATCACCGGAGCGAGACGACCATGTCCGAAAGGTCTATGCTGCAACAGCATGGGAGGCAGCCGCATTGCATGCTTCCCGGAGCAAGCGCTATTGCCCCTGTGCATGTCCCCGTCCACTGCGGCAACGCCGGGGGCGGGCTAAACATCATTGGCAGCTCCCCAATATTCCAACGCCTGCTGCGCATGGTCGAAGCCGTGGCGCCGACCCGCTGCACGGTGCTCATCAGTGGCCCAACCGGTTCCGGCAAGGAAATCATCGCCCAGCTCGTGCACCGGCACAGCGGCGATCCCGCTGCGCCCTTTGTCGATCTCAACTGCGGCGCACTGCCGGAACACCTGATCGACGCGGAACTCTTCGGCCATACCAAGGGCGCATTTACGGGAGCGCTCAACAGCCGCACCGGGTTCTTCGCCCAAGCGGGACAAGGCACGCTGTTTCTCGATGAAATAGGCGAATTGCCGCTAGGTGTACAGAGCAAGCTGCTGCGCGTACTCGAAGCACGCTGTTTCCGGCCACTGGGCGGTGGTGATATCCAGCCGTTCAACGGCCGCATCGTGGCCGCCACCCACTGCGACCTGGCCGCGATGGTGCAAGCGGGCCGTTTCCGCGAAGACCTGTATTACCGGCTGGCGGTATTGAAACTCGACGTGCCGGGCCTGGACCAGCGCCGCGGCGACGTCGCCGCCCTCGCCACTCACTTTGCCAGCCTGCAGAAGCGGCCCATCCGCTTTACCGCCACCGCCATGGAACGCCTGGGCCGGCATGCCTGGCCCGGCCATATCCGCGAACTGCGCAACCTGGTTGAACGGCTGTCGATACTGGCCGAATCGGCGCTGATCGATGCCCACAGCCTGGACGCCTTCCTGTCGGCGGGCATGCCGGAAGACGCGGATCACACGCTGCTGGCGGAAGCCCTGATGCGGCTGGAAGGCGACAACAAGCTGGAGGCCGCGGAACAATTGCTGATCGACTATGCGATGCGCCTTGCCGATGGCAACAAGACGATCGCGGCGCGCCACCTGGGCATCAACCGCAAGGTCATCGAACGCCGCGTGCATGGCGACGAGGAGCGCAGCAATTTTGCCCGCGTCTGCCTGCTGGAGGGACGTGCGCTGATCGAGGCGGCCCGTTTCAAGGAGGCCATCGAAGTATTGCGTCGCGGCCTCACCTTGCTGGCCGCCGACGCCCACCCCTGCACCGCGCGCCGCCTGAGCTGCGACCTGCACCGCTGGCTCGCCATTTCGCACCGCGGCATCAGCGGCTGGCAAAGCGCCGAAGCGCTCGCCTGCTACCAGCAGGCATTGCAGGAAGCGGCGGCGCTGGGCGACGAGGTGGAAATCACCGCCCTGCGCTTCGGCATCTGGAGCTCGCAACTGATGGCGCTGGACCTGGTGGCGGCCCGGGCTACGGCGCAAGACATGCTGCAGCGGGCGCAAGCCATAGGTGACACGGACTTGCTGGCGCAGGCCCATCTGGCCCTGGCCAACACGCTGTTCTGGCTAGGCGATTACCGCGAAACGCTGGCCTGCCTGGAGCGCGGACACCTGCTATGCGGCGCGGCATCGGCCGACACCGGGGGACAGGGCCTGGACATCGCCGTGCTGTCGAGCACTTTCGAAGGCCTGTCCTGCTTCCAGAGCGGCGCCTTCCGGCGCGCGCGCCAGGTAATGGACCACCTGGCATTGCGCGGCGGCGCCGACAACCCGCATCCCTTCCATCGCGCCATCGCACTGCAGGGCGCCGCATGGCTCGCCTGCATGTTCGAGGACTGGAGCCGGCTGGCAAACCTGGCGGCGGACCTGCAAACCGTCGCCAGCGAATATGGCTATCAATTCTACCTGGGAGTGGGCCAGATATTCCATGCCTGCGCATTGGCGTCGGGCAACATCCATGTACAGACCGAACAGCGCATCGCCGATGGCTACCAGCAATACATGCTGTGCGAAGGCGGCATGCTCTTCCATTCATTCCAGGCCTGGAAACGGGGCGAACTGCTGTTGTCGGCAGGCCAGCCATCGCAAGCCCGGCAACTGCTGCACGGCGCCATCGAACTGGCGCTGGAACATGGCGAACGGGCCTACCTGGTCGAACTGCTCGACATGCATGCGCAGACGTGGATCGCGGTGGGTGACCTGGACAACGCGGAACGCGAACTGGGCAGTGCACTGTCGACCGCCAAGGCGCTGGGCGCGACGGCCGGCGGCCTGCTGGTGGCGACCCGCCTGGCGCAACTGCTGCAGCAGCGCGGACGCCGGCCGGAAGCACTCGAACACCTCACGCGCGCCTTGCGCGGCGTGGAACGTGACACGGCTTTCCCCCGGTTTGCCCAGGCGCTGCAGTTGCAGACCACCCTGGCGCAAACCATTTCCATGCCATGCCAACCTGAGGACCCGCAACATGAGCTATGTGCTGAATCACGATGACCTTGAATCGCTACTGCTGGGAGCTTGCTTCTTCGGCAGCGGTGGTGGCGGCACGCTCACTTCCGCGCGCAGCCTGCTGGCCCAATTCCACGCCGGCGATTACTATCCGGACGCCCAAGTGCGCGTGGTCAGCGTCGACGAAGCCACCGATGGCGAGACAGTCATGGTGGCTTACCTGGGCTCGCCCGTGGCGATCAATGGCGCCCAATTTCCGCAAGGTCCCGTCGATGCCGTGATCGCCATCAGGGAGCGCCTGGCGCTGGAAAACCGCACCCTGGCCTACCTGGCGCCGCCCGAGAGCGGGGCGCTGGGGTTTCTCGTCGCCTGCCTGGTCGCCGCCCACCTGGGGCTGGCGGTGATCGACGCCGATGGCGCCGGCCGTGCCGTTCCCTCGCTGCCGCAGCTGACGTATGCGGCCGAGCAGATCAATCCGCGCCCGGCCTTCCTCGTCAGCCAGTCGGGACTGCGCGTGGAACTCGACGTCCAGCCGAGCCAGGGCGTGAACGGCGCCCGCGCCCACCAGCAGGACGTGGCAACGATCATCGACCAGATGATGCGCCCCATCGTCTCGCAGGCCGATTTCAAGCAGTTCGGCGGGCTGGCCATGTGGATCATGGCGCCGGCGGAACTGGCCCGGGCGCTGCCCGTGCGCGGCACCCTGGGACGCGCCCTGCGCCTGGGCCGCGAACTGCAGGCAGGCCGCTTGCGCAGCGCGGACGAACTGGTCGACTATCTTGCGCGGCAATGCGACATGCGTGCCTGGCCATTGTTTCCTCAGGGCACATTCGTCGCCGCCGAAGTCGACTCGCGCAATGGCTTCGACCTGGGCAAGATCACCATCCGCGCGGGTGAACGGCTATGCACGGTCCTGTACCAGAACGAATCGCTGCTGGCCTGGGATAGCAGCCGCAGCACACCCCTCTGCATGGCGCCCGACACCATCAGCTACTTTGTCGAGGGCGATGGCCAGGCCGTGTATTCGAATGGCGACTTGCTGCTGCCTGACGGCACGCTCAACCCGGCCCTCCTGCAGCGCAAGGTGACGCTGCTGGGCCTGCAAGCCCACCCGGCATTGCGGGAACGGGGCGGCCTGATACTCGACAGCTTCATGCAACTGCTCAACACCATCGGCTACCTGGGACCCTATGTACCGCTGGCGGGCAACGCCGGCGCTGCGGCAGGGAGCGCCGCATGAAGCCGCTGCGCATCTGTATCGTGGCGCCGGTGGCCACGGCCGCCTACAACCAGCGCCTGCTCGCCGCCATCGAACCCGTGATGCCGCCCGATGTCGAAGTGTCCGTGCGCAATATTTCGAGCGGGCACGACTGCATCGAATACCGCGTCGACTGGCTGCAAAACGGTTATCCGGTGGTGCAACTGGCCAGGGAAATCGAAGGCGAAGGCTATGACGGCATCTGGCTCAGCGACTTCGACATGTGCGGCGTGGAGGCCGCGCGCGAAGTGATCGACATCCCCATCCTCGGCGGCTTCCCGCCCGCCGCCTTTACGGCGCTGGCCCTCAGCCAGCGCCTGTCGATCATGACGATACTGCCCAGCACGCTCGCCATGCAGCGGGGCCACATGCAGGCTTACGGCTTGCAGGACAGCTTCGCCTCGATCCGCTCCATCGACTGTCCCGTCGCCGACCTCGGCAAGCTGGACACGGTGGTCGAAAAAACTTTCAAGGCCGCCATGCTGGCGATACAGGACGACGGCGCCCAGTCCATCCTGCTCGGCTGCACAGGATTTGTCGGCGTCGCCGCGCGCGTCAGCGCGCTGCTGGAGGACGCGCTGCACACCTATGTGCCGGTGATCGATCCGAACCAGGCAGGCTTCAGCTTCCTGGTGTCCCTCGTGCGCATGCGCCTGCGGCCCAGCCGCGCCTGCTACAGCAAGGATAGCTGAACCGCCGCACGCGCCCGCGTCACGCCATGCCGTGCTGTGTCCCGGGCGCCCCCTCCCCGTCCTTGCCGCCTGCCGTTTTCGTCCATCCCGGCCAAAAAGAGTGGACGATATCCGCCATCATTGTTGCGTCACGACAATGCAAATCCGCCCCATACCTTGAAAATCAAGCACTTGGCCTTCTGGCACACCCCTTGCTAAAGATCATGCTATCGGCGCTAGAGCAACAGGCGCCGCAGCAGGCGGGCGGAGCACCTCAAGCGGTGAGCCGCACGCCCTCCAGGACCCAGCAAGGAGCGCCGCCGTGCCAACGACTATGGACGTATCCACCACCCACGACAGTCTGGCCAATCATGGCTTGCTGCCCGGCCTGGCTGCCTTGCAAGATGGCAATACCGGCTGTGCCGACATCTGCATCGCCGTGCTCGACGGTCCCGTCGATACCAGCCATCCCTGCTTTGCCGGCGCCAGGCTGCAACTGCTCGACACGCTCGCCACGGGTGCCAGCGGCAGCGGCCGGGCATCGCAACATGGCACCCATGTCGCCAGCATCATCTTTGGCCAGCCCGGCAGCCCGGTCACGGGCCTGGCCCCCCATTGTCGGGGCTTGATCCTGCCCATCTTTGCCGACCGTGCCGACGGCGCACTGACACAATGCACGCAGCTCGACCTGGCCCGCGCCATCACCCAGGCCGTCGAGCACGGCGCGCACATCATCAATGTCAGCGGCGGTGAACTGTCCGACAGCGGCAGCGCCGATGGCCTGCTGCAAAAAGCCATACAGCTGTGCCATGAACGCAACGTCCTGCTGATCGCCGCGGCGGGCAATGACGGCTGCGATTGCCTGCATATTCCCGCCTCCATCGAGTACACCCTGGTGGTCGGCGCCCTGGACCGGCAAGGCGCGCCCATGCCCAACAGCAACTGGGGCGAAGCCTATCGCGCGCGCGGCATCATGGCGCCCGGCACCGACATCCTCGGCGCCGCTCCCGCAGGGCGCGTGCGGCTCAGCAGCGGCACCAGCTTTGCCACCCCGATCGTCTCGGCCATCGCAGCCTTGCTGCTATGCCGGCAACACCAACATGGGGATCGTCCTGACCCTCGTGGAGTTTGCAGCGCATTGCTGCAGAGCGCAACGCGTTGCAACACCAATGGCGAGCAGGACTGTCGCCGCCTCCTGACTGGGACATTGAATGTGCCGGGCGCCACTCAACTATTATTAAAAGGGAAAATTGAAATGTCAGACGATACTGTGATTGAAGCGAGCCCAGCCAATGCCGACACTTCCGCGCAGGTGCATCCGCTCAGCATTCCCATGCTGGAAACCCCCTCCCTGGCCAACCTCGCGGGCCCTTCCGGCGCGACGCGACAAGGCATCGCCGCTTCCGGCATCGATGCCTCCGATTGCGGCTGCGGCGGCGGCAGCGCCAAGGGCCCGACGCTGGTGTATGCGCTGGGCAACCTGGGCATCGACTTCGGCAGTGAAGCGCGCCGCGATTCCTTCGTCCAGGCCATGCCACCAGGCAGGGACAATCCTGGCGATCCGCAGCAATTGATCGAATTCCTGCGCGCAAAGCCATATTTCCGCCAATCGCTGACCTGGACCGTCAACCTGGACGCCACGCCGATTTATGCGATCGTTCCCGTCGGCCCGTATGCCGACCTGACCTATGAACTGCTGTTCGAGGCCTATGTCGGCACCATCGATGGCCTGGTCGTCATGAATTCGTTTCCCGGCGTAATCTCGGGCGCCGCCAGGCTGATGTCCGGCCAGGTCGTGCCCGTGATCCAGCCGGCCATCCGGGGCATGTTCAGCTGGAATGTGCCGCAGCTGATCGACAGCCTGATGGCGGTGCAGGACAGCCTGGAAATCAACAGCAGCAACACGGGTGCGCGCCTGGAAAACTTCCTGAACCGCATCTATTACGACTTCCGCAACCTGGGCGTCACGGGCATGGACCGCGCGCTCAACTTCTCGGCCACGAATGCCATGCAAGCGGCGGAAATGCTGGCCAAGACCACCGGCATGCAGCTCGATACCATCGTCGTGCAACAGAGCCCTGTCTGCCGCCCGGGCTCCGAATGCTACGACATCATCATGACCTTCTTCAACCCGGAAAACCTGCAGGTAGCCAACACGGTCGCCCGCTTCGCCGTCGACGTCAGCGACGTGATACCGGTCAGCGTCGGCGCAGTGCGCTACTGGTCGCAACGCTAACGTCAACAGCATTTGAATTGTCGGGGCACGTGGGCGCAGCGATGCGTGCACGCGCTTCAGCATACGGTCGTTGGCGGGAAACGATCAGCACCGTACTTCGGTACGCACACCCATTGCCGCTGCCCGCGGCGGCGCCACCACAAGGAGTTTCGAAATGAACAATCTGCCATTGCAAGCCAAAGCCGTACAACGCAGCCCCAGCATCTCCGCCATCAGCCAGGGTGTCGCCCCTTCCGGCATTGCCTGCACCCTGTGCCAAATGGGTTGCAGCGCTTTGAGCGGCACCGCAAAGCAACTCTGCCTGATGGCTTGCAACTCCACCGTTTGCTGATCAAGCCAGCAGGATCGAGCCATCCCGGCTAAACCCGGCATGCCTGCGGGCGATGAGTTTCTCGTCGCCCGTTCAGCCAGCCGGCGTCACCCACGATTGAGGAAGGACAGCGATGCGACTCCCACTACAAAGCCCGCCTGTTTCGCGCAGCGCGCGTGGCCCTATCAACGCACAAGCCAACGTACAAGCCAGCGGCATGCAGCCGTCCGCCTGCGGACCGACCAACACGGGCCAAGGCCAGTGCTTCGATACACACGGGCCGATAGGCGGACCGACAGCCCATAATTGCAGCGCCTGCTGCGCCCTGCGCGGCGCGATTCATTGGCAAGGCGTGAATGGCACCTTTGCCATCTGCCACTGAGCACCGATTCCGCTCGCCAGATTCCCGCCTCCTGCCCTCTGCCGGAAGCGGGAACTGCATTGACCGCAGTCCGGTCACGCCATGCGCTAGAACAAATCCAGCTGTCCCGCATTCCCGCCTTTTGCCTTGTTTCCCAGCGGCGGCACCACCAGCGGCCGGCGGAACTGCGTGCAATCGAGCTGCTTGAAGCGGCCGCCCTTGCCGTGCAGCCCCAGCCGGTGCACGGCCTTTTCAAAACGCTGGCGGATGAGGTCGGCCCACACGCCTTCGCCCCGCATGCGCGCACCGAACGCGCTGTCGTAATCCTTGCCGCCACGCATTTCGCGCACCCGGTTCATCACGCGCTGGGCCCGTTCCGGGAAATGCGCTTCCAGCCATTGCTGGAACAGCGGGCTCACTTCCCACGGCAGGCGCAGCACCACGTAATGGGCGTGGATGGCGCCCGCATCGCGCACGGCTTCGAGCAGTTGCTCGATTTCCGGCTCCGTCACGAACGGGATGATGGGCGCGATGCTCACGCCCACGGGGATGCCCGCCTCCGTCAGGGTGCGGATGGTGCGCAGCCGCCGCGCCGGGGCGGCCGCGCGCGGTTCCAAGGTGCGCGCGATGGCCGGGTCGAGCGTGGTGACAGTCACGGCAACGGCTGCCAGGCGCTTGGCCGCCATGGGCGCCAGAATGTCGATGTCGCGCTCGATCAACGACGATTTCGTGATCAGCGCCACGGGATGGTCGCACTCGTGCAGCACTTCCAGCACGCGCCGCGTCAGCTGCCGTTCGCGTTCGCATGGCTGATACGCGTCGGTATTGACGCCCAGGGCGATCGGTTCGGGCACATACGACGGCCTGGCCAGTTCGCGCCGCAACAGTTCGGGAGCATTCACCTTGGCGTAGATGCGGCTTTCGAAGTCCAGGCCCGGCGACAGGCCCAGATAGCTGTGCGTGGGGCGGGCAAAGCAATAAATGCAGCCATGTTCGCAGCCGCGATATGGATTCAGCGAGACGTTGAATGGCAAATCGGGCGAAGCGTTGCGCGTCAGGATGTTGCGCGCCTGCTCGTCGCTGACCTGCGTCTTCCAGGCCGGCGCCGGCGCCTCACCATCTGCCGCATCCAGGCCGCCCACGCTCCAGCCATCATCGAAACCGGCGCGCGCGTGCACCTCGTAGCGCCCCTGCAGGTTCGAGACGGCACCGCGCCCCTTGTGCGCTTTCAGCGATTGCGGCGGCAACATGGCTTGCCCGGCGAAGCTGTCATCGTGCTCTGGAATGATTGCTTTCATGAACGGCCCCATCAACTGTATATACGTACAGTATACTATGCCGCTGTGCGGCCAATATCAAGGGCTGCCATGGTGCTATTTCAAGCTTTTTCCCCCTGCGGCATGACATAACTCAACTGCTGCGCGACAAAACCGTCAAATGCCGCGATCAGGGGAACGAAGCGGCACGCGTCCTGCTCCAACTGCATCAGGGCATAGCAGGTCGCTTCCAGGGTCGATAACTGGTCTGGCGCGTGCGCCTTGCGGATCAGGTAATGGGAAGCGGGCGTATCGCGCAGGGGCAGGCGCGGCAGCTGTTGCAACAGGGGATTCAGGTACAGCATCTTGCGGCTCTTGCGCCAGGTGGCGTCCAGCACCACCAGCCGCAATAAGGTGGGATCGAGCAAGATGGCGGGGTCGAGCGCTGGCGGCGGCGCGATGCCCAGCGAACGGTCGCCGGGCGTATCCGGGTATAGCAGCACGTTGTGCTTGCCGGCCAGCAGTCCGGCGAGCGTTTCGGGGGCAAACTGCTCGCCCGTCAGCATGCGGCTGTTGGGCAAGCTCAGGTGCAGCAAGCGGGCGCTGCCCTTGGCATTGTGGACTTCCAGCGGATGCTGCAAGATCAGCACGTCCACCGCGTGGGCAACGGGGGCGATCCAGCGGCAGATGCAGCTGGATGCGGCGCGCAGGCAGGCTGGGCAGCGCGCGCGTTTGGCGGATTCCGCCTGGGAGGTCGATGCAGCGGTAGAGCTAAGGGTAAGGCTGGAGGTACGGCGGGTGGTCATGGCGGAGCGCGTTCACGGCTGTCTTCAAGCCGCGATTGTAGCGCCCGCGCCATGCTAGGAGGAAACTGCGCTTAAAACTCTTCCCATTCGTCGGCGCCCGATGCCACCGGCGCCTTCGGCGCGCGGGCGCGCGTAGCGTCCGCTTGCGCCGCCTTGCCCGGCGTAGGCGCAGTCACGGCAGGCGCTGGCGCGCGTCGCTTGGCAGGCTGAATGGCGGGACGCATGGCAGCTCGCATCGCAGCTGGTGCAGGCGCCGTCACGGACGGGCCAGCACTGGCCGATACATATTGTTGCGTTGCATCGAGCTTGAACACGCCCACGACCTCGGCCAGCTTGGCGGCCTGTTCCTGCATGGATTCGGCCGCCGCGGCAGCCTCTTCCACCAGGGCCGCATTTTGCTGCGTCACCTGGTCCATCTGGCCAATGGCCTGGTTGACTTGCTCGATGCCGGCGCGCTGTTCATCGCTGGCGTCCGTGATCTGGTTCATGATCTGCGTCACGTGGCTGATGCTTTGCACGATTTCATCCATGGTGCGGCCAGCCTTGTCCACCAGTTGCGAACCGGCCTCGACCTTTTGCACGGAATCGTCGATCAAGCCCTTGATTTCTTTGGCCGCCGCGCTGGAGCGCTGCGCCAGGTTGCGCACTTCGGAGGCGACGACGGCAAAACCACGGCCCTGCTCGCCGGCCCTGGCCGCTTCCACGGCCGCGTTCAGAGCCAGGATATTCGTCTGGAAGGCGATGGCGTCGATGACGCTGATGATGTCGACGATCTTGCGCGAGGAATCGTTGATCGAACCCATGGTGCTGACCACTTCCGACACCACCACGCCACCCTTGCTGGCGATCTGCGAAGCGTCGATGGCCAGCTGGTTGGCGCTGCGCGCATTGTCGGCATTGAGTTTCACGGTGGAGGTCAGCTCTTCCATGGACGACGCCGTCTCTTCCAGCGAACTGGCCTGCTCTTCCGTGCGTGACGACAAGTCCAGGTTGCCGGCGGCGATTTCGCTCGACGCCGTGCTGATCGATTCGGTGCCGGCGCGCACCTGGCCCACGATACTGACCAGTTTATCGTTCATGTTTTTCAGCGCATGCATCAATTGCCCCGTCTCATCGCGGCTTTCCACGACGATATGGCTGGTCAGGTCGCCAGCGGAAACGGCTTCCGCCACCTCGACGGCGCGCGTGATGGGACGCGTGATCGAGCGCGTGATCCAGTACGCGCAGGCGATACCCAGCAAGATGGCCACCCCGCCCAGCGAGATCAGCAGCAAACGGCCGCTTTCGTAGCGCGAACGGATTTGCGCGGCCGTTTCATCGAGCAGTCTGGCTTCCAGCAGTTCCAGCTTCTTCAGCGACGCCAGGTAGATGTCGCGCTTGACGGCCATGTCGCCTTCATACAGGCGCTTGCCCAGTTCCAGGTCGCCCGCATTCTTGGCCTTGAACACATTCTTGCGCACTTCCGTGTAGGCCTTGCGCGTGCTCAATACTTCCTGGTACAGCGATTGCTCTTCGGCATTCAGCTCGCTCTTGCCGATATCGTTCTGGATTTCCGTGGCGCGTGCCGACGAAACCGCCATTTCCTTTTCAAACTGCTTCTGGTGTTCGGGATCGCCCACTTTCCAGGCGGCCGCCGTGCGCGCCGCGTTCACCTCGATGACCTTGGTCCATTCAGCGATCAGTCGTTCATTGCGCACCTTGACGTTGACGAGCGCATCGGTTTCCTTGCTGGCGCTTTGCATCTGCACGATGCCCACCACGGTCAGGCTGGTCAACAGGAGCAGGACGGCGGCAAAACCGCCACCGAGACGTACGCCGATTTTGAGGTTTTTCATTGCGTGATTCCTATCTGAAGAAAACGATGCACAGACGCCACGAAACCGACCTGCTGCTACGTATCAATATAGCAGGCATCTGCCGTGCGGCAATCACGAACGGTGGCGCGACGGACACGTCGCCACCGGAATGGCAGCGCGCCGCAGCGCACTACTTTGGAGCAGATTGTGAGTGAATCAGAATGGTATTGCAAGAAATAACATGCAGAAAAGCAACAATCGGAAGGTGAAATGCCGCCACGAACGGGCGGCAGGCAAGCAGTGTCAGTTTTGCTTCACGTAAATCAATTTTGATGTATCGAAACCCAGGCCAGCGGCTTTCCCGATCAGGCGCTGCTGCAAGGCCGTATCCATGGTTGGCGTGCGCGACAACAGCCAGAAGTAGGACTTGTCGGGACCGCTGATCATGGAATAGCTGTAATCTTGCTGGTCCAAATCAAAAACGATGTAGGAACCATAGAAAGGGCCGAAAAACGACACTTTCAGGTAGCCCACGTCTTTCTTGTCAACGAAATACGCCTTGCCCTCCGCGTCCTTCCAGACGGCGTCCGCATCCTTGTAGCCGCGGTTGAGCACTTTCAGGCCGCCATCCTGGCGCAGGCTGTAATCGGCCGTCACCTGACTCAGGCCGCGTTCGAACGAATGGTCGAGGCGCGCGATCTCATACCATTTCCCCAGATAGCGGGTCGTGTCGAAGTTGCTAACAGGCACAATATTCTCGGGACGGCCCACGCAGCCGGCCAGTACAAGCACACTCAGCAATAACAGTTTTTTCATGTTTTTCTCCATCCGGTTGTATCAGGGTTGCAGCGCGCGGTCAACGATGCGGCGGATCGCGCCACTGTGCTGCATGCGCACGATGGCGGCATTGAATTGTTCGATAAAGTCATCGCGATAAGGATAGGCGGCAAGCTGGCGCGCCGTAAAACCCAGGTGGCCCTGCTGGCTGGCCAGCTGCGCCATTTCCTGTATCGCCTGCATCGGTGTGCCAGGCGCCCCCTCGCGCCGGATGCGCTGCAATTCCCACTGCGCCGACAGGCGGTCGCTGACATAGCAATCGATGCGCCCGCGCATCAGCTTGAGCAGATTCGTGCGCGTGCCCTTGGCAGGGTCGAGCACGATTTTTTCCGCGCGCAAGGATGCCATCAAACCCGCGTCGCCTGGCAGGAAACCCGCATTCACGCCGATGTGCAGGCCGCCGTAATCGGCGGGCCACTGCCGCAGCGCGCGTTTGGCCAGCACGTCCTGGTTGCACAGCACCACCAGCTGTTCCATCAGCAGCGGCACGGAATAGCGCACGTACGGCCGCTCGCTGCGCCACGAATACGGCGGATACAGGGCGAAGGCATCGCCCGTCTGCAGCATCAGCAAACCCCGCTTCCAGGGCACGGGACGCAGCTGCACCGCATACTGCGGCATCGATTGCATCGCTTCGCGCACGATCTCCGTGTAAATGCCTTTCATCTGGCCGTTTTCAACATAGGAGTACGGCGGATAATCGTCGTCGCCATAAATCACCAGCGGCGTTACGCCTTCGGCCTGCGCGCTGGCAGCGATGAACAGGCATAGCGCGGCAGGCAAGATGAGCATTCTGAACATGCCCGAAGAGTAGCATGGAAGGGGCCAAGGCCATCATCCGCTTGCACTGTTCGTGCCCAGCATTTCGTCGAGCTGCGCCAGGGTGCTGGCGTCCTTCACGACGGCGCGCAACCACAGATGCAGCGGCAGCTCGCCCCAGCTGGCCGCCTTGTCCGCCAGGTAGGCGACGGGGCTGTGCGGCTCCGTGCGGCGGAAGAAATCGGCCACCTGGCGCAGCTGGGCCAGCGCCTGCTGGCGCTGCACGATGGCGCCCCCGCTGCCGCCGGCGCCCTGGCCAGCGGCGGCCGGCGCGCCGGCAAAGTCGGCGCCAGGCGACAGCGGCGCGATGAAGTGGATGGCGTTTTCCAGCACTTCGCGCGCGGCGCGAAAACTCGGGCCGTCGGCGCCAAAACGCGCATCGACGCTGCGCTCGAACGCCAGCAGCGACTGCATGCAGTACTGCGCATCGGCCAGCAGGCCGTCGGAATAGGCGCGCGTATTCCTTTGCCGCGCCGCCTCCATCTGCGCCAGGGTCGTGCCCTCTTCGTGACGCGCATCGCCCCAGCCCTGATCCGCCGCGCCCTGCGCCAGGCTGGCGGTCGCGCGCTGGCGCGCCGCATCGAAATCCTGCAGCGAATACAGGCCGTCGGTGCCTTCGGTCAGCGGGATCTCGCGCAGCAGCTGCGGCGTGCGCGACAGCAGCCAGAAGACATTGCCGATGCGCTGTTCCTGGTCGCCCTCTTCCGCCGGCGGGTACAGGCCATCCCAGTAACGTTCGCACAGGCCAGCCAGCAGCGCGTAGCCATCGCCCAGGCCACGGAAGTGGCGCGTTTTCGCGTGCGCCTCGGCCAGCCACACGGCCACGCGCAAATCCTTGCTGCGCGTGGCGATCAGCTGTTCGCAGCGCGTCGCCACGAACGGCCAGTCGGCTTCCTTCAGCGCCGTCACCCATTCGCCCTGGTCCAGGCTGGGATCATCGTGCTGGCGCGCGCGCGCGATGGCGTCGAGCTCCTGACTGAAAGTGAGGTCTTCGCCGCAGGGACTGACGGCGCTGACGGGGTGCAGCAACTGCTCCAGATTGAACATGGCGCTCTCCGGAAGGTGGATTATCGGATCGTGTACTTGAACTGCCCTTGCTTGCTGGCGCTGACGCGTATCGACGCCACCGGCTCGCCTGCGGCCATGCGCGCCAGCACCGCTTCGGCGATCGCCGGCAGCAGGCTGCCGTTGAGGATCTGGTCGACATTGCGCGCGCCCGAATCGACCTCGGTGCAGCGCGCCAGCACGGCGTCGACCAGGCCCGCGTCATGGCTGAACTGCGCCTGGTGGTTACGCGCGATGCGCGCGCCTATCCGCGCCAGCTTCAGCGCGATGATCTCGGCCAGCACCGCGTCGTTGAGCGGATAGAAAGGCAGCACCTTCAGGCGCCCCAGCAGGGCCGGCTTGAAGTGCGCCACCAGTTGCGGGCGCACCAGTTCTTCCAGCGCGGCCGGCGTGGGCAAGTCCTGCGCCGCCCGGTTCAGGCAGGCGGCCATCATCGCGCCGGACCCCAGGTTCGAGGTGGCGATGATGATGGTGTTGCGAAAATCGACTTCGCGCCCTTCCGCATCATCGAGCACGCCCTTGTCGAAGACCTGGAAGAACAGCTCCAGCACGTCGGGGTGGGCTTTTTCCGCTTCATCGAGCAGCACCACGCTGTAGGGCTGGCGCCGCACGGCTTCCGTCAGCACGCCGCCTTCGCCGTAGCCGACATAGCCGGGCGGCGAGCCTTTCAGGCCGGCCACGCTGTGCGCCTCCTGGTACTCGCTCATGTTGATGGTAATGAGCTTGCGCTCGCCGCCATACAGCAGGTCGGCCAGCGCCAGCGCCGTTTCCGTCTTGCCCGTGCCGGACGGCCCCGTGAACAGGAACACGGCTTGCGGCTTGTTCGGGTCGTCCAGGCTGGCGCGCGCCGTGCGCACGCGCTGCGCCACCGCCTCGATGACGTGCTCCTGTCCCAGCACCCGTTCGCGCAGCGCCCCATCGAGGGTCAGCACCGTGCGGATTTCATCCTTGAGCATTTTCCCCAGCGGGATGCCGGTCCAGCCGGCGACGATGCCGGCCACCACCTGCGCATCGACTTCCAGTGGCGACAGCGGCGCTTCTCCCTGCAGGGCCGCCAGTTCTTCCTTCAGCGCCAGCAGGCGCGCCGCGCCGATCTCGCCCGGCCGCTCGCCGCGCAGCTGCGCGCGCAAGTCACCGATCTGCGCCACCAGCGCCTTTTCGCGCTCCCAGCGCTGCGCCAGCGCCGCGACCGCCGCCTGCTCTTCCTCATGCTCGCGCCGCAGCTGCGCCAGACGCGCGGCGCCGGCTTTGTCGGGCACGTCGCCATCGGCCGCCTCGCGGGCCAGCGCGGCGATTTCCGCGCCGATGCGTTCCTGGCGCCGGTGCGCGTTTTCCAGCTGCGCCGGCGTGGCGCGCTGGCCCAGCGCCACCTTGGCGCACGCCGTATCGAGCACGCTGATGGCCTTGTCGGGCAGCTGGCGCCCGCTGATGTAGCGGTGCGACAGGCGCACGGCATCGACGATGGCGGCGTCGCGCACGCGGATGCCGAAATGGCGCTCCATCAACGGCGCCATGGCGCGCAGCATGGCGCAGGCGATGTCTTCGCTCGGCTCTTCCACCTTCACCACCTGGAAGCGCCGCGCCAGCGCCGCATCCTTTTCAAAATACTTTTTGTACTCGCTCCAGGTGGTGGCGGCAATGGTGCGCAGGGCGCCGCGCGCCAGCGCCGGTTTCAGCAGATTGGCCGCGTCGTTCTGCCCCGCCTGGCCACCGGCACCGATCATCGTGTGCGCCTCGTCGATGAAGAGGATGATCGGGTGCGGGCTTTTCGTCACCTCGTCGATGACGTTTTTCAGACGGCTTTCGAATTCGCCTTTTACGCTGGCGCCGGCTTGCAGCAAGCCCATGTCGAGCGCGTGGATGTGCGCGCCCTGCAGCACCTCGGGCACGTCGCCGGCGGCGATGCGCAAGGCCAGGCCTTCCACCACAGCCGTCTTGCCCACGCCCGCCTCGCCCGTGAGTATCGGATTGTTCTGGCGCCGGCGCAGCAGGATATCGACGGCCTGGCGTATCTCCGCCTCGCGGCCGATCACGGGATCGAGCTTGCCATCGCGCGCCAGCTGCGTCAGGTCGGTGGTGAACTGGTCCAGCGCCGGGGTTTTGCTGGCCAGGACAGTCACCGGGTCGTCCGCTGTGGAGGCAAGCCGCGGCACTGCCGCGCTTTCCTCTTCGGAGCCGGCCGTGAGCTTGTCCGGATGGTGCTTCAATTGCTCCACGCTGAAGCGCGCGAACAGCTTCGAGCCGCGGTACGCAAGCTGCGCCAGTTCCGGCTCCGTCAGCAGCGCCAATAACAGGTGGCGGCTGCGGATGGGTCCCGGCTGCGCCGTGTCCAGCGAGGCGATCAGCCAGGCATGTTCGAACAGCAGCGGCAAATGGGGAGAGAAGACGGGCGTGCGCGCGCTGCCCGTGCGGAAGCCGCCGATCTCGCGCCGCAGGTCCGCCTCCAGCGCCGTCAGGCTGATTTCACTGCGGCGCGCGATGGTGACGAAATCGCTGCGTTCCCGCTCCAGCAGCGCCAGGAACAGGTGTTCGATATCGACTTCGTACTGGCCCAGTCCCACGCAGATGGCGGCGGCGCGGGTGGCGGCCGTGCGCGCCGTGTCATTCAGTTTGGCGATCAGGGTTTTCAGGTTATTGCTCATGCGGCGGCTCCCTTGCGGTTGATCGAATAACGCAGCGACGACGGCTGCAGCACGGCGTCGAAATTGACCGTCTCCCCGCCGGATCTCACGGCCAGCGTGCCGCTGATGACAAAACCCACGCGGTTGATGGCGCCCGCTTCGCGCTCCAGGCGGGCGCGCACATTGCGCAATCGCGGTTCATGGCGTTCGATGGCGGCCTTCAGCGCGGCGCAGATGCGGGCGCGGTCATCGCTGCTGGACAAACACATGCCGGCAAAATCGATCAGGCCATAGTTGACGATGGAGGCCGCGCATTCCGGATAGGCGTCGAGCGCGCCGGGCGGCAGGGCCACGCGCGTGTTGAGCAGCTCTTCCAGGTCGCGCGCCACCGCATCCTTCAATTGTTCCAGCGACAGGCGCACGGCCACGCCGCCCGCCGCACCGCCATCGCCCATCAGGCGGTCGAACAGGCCAGGTACATAACTGTCCATGCGCTCTCCTGAAAAGTCGGCGCGGCGCGCGCAGGAGGATGTCCGCCGCGCGCCGCGCAAGGATGGATCAGGCCACGCGGTTCGCGGCCAGGTCCCAGCCGCCCGAGGTATTGCCGCCGGCGCCGCCCGTCACTTTTTGCTGCGTGTATTTCCACTTCACTTTCGAGAACTTGAAGCCGACGTGTTCACCGAGGATGTCGCCCTCTTCCACGTTCGGCGTGACGGCGCCGATCAAGACATTTTCTATTTCGATTTCAAAGTACTTGACGCGCTCGCCCTGGCCGTCAGCGCGCATGAATTCGAAGCGCGCCTTGGGGATGGTCTTGCCGGCCGAGCAGGTCTGCAGCAGCACCGGCGAGGCCAGGTCGGCCAGCTTGGAGATGACGATGTCCTTGTGCTCGCAGCGTTCCGCCGTGTGGCCGCCGCCCGTCGAAGCGGTGGCGGACTTCGGCTGCTCGACGCTCCAGCTGACCGATTTGCACTCGATCCAGTCCTTGTGCTTGTCGTCGGTGGACTCGCCCTTGATGCCGTCTATCTGCAGATATACATCGATTGCCATGGTGTGCTCCTGTGGTTGAAGGATGGGTAAATCAGGAATTGGTCGACTTCGGCAACTCCGCGACCAGTCGGAGCGAAACGGATAATTCATCGAGCTGGAAGTGCGGCCGCAGGAACGACACGGCGCGGTACACGCCGGGCCGGCCCGGCACTTCATGCACCTGCACGGACGCCTCGCGCAGGGGGAACTGCGCCTTCTGCTCCTGGCTGGCGTTATCGTCGAGCAGCACGTACTGCATCAGCCAGCGGTTCAAAAAATCTTCCACGTTGGAGGCGGCGGCAAAGCTGCCGATCTTGTCGCGCATCATGGCCTTCATGTAATGGGCGATGCGCGAAACGGCGAAGATGTACTGCAGCTGCGACGACAGTACCGCGTTCGCGTTGGCCGCGTCGCTGTTGTACTTGCGGCTTTTCTGCGCCGACTGGGCGCCGAAAAACGCCGCATACGCCGTGTTCTTGCAGTGCACCAGCGAGATGAAGCCCAGGTCCGACAATTCCTTTTCGCGGCGGTCGGTGATCGCCACTTCGGCCGGGCATTTCAGGGCCACGTCGCCCTCGTCCGTCTTGAAGGTGTGGGTCGGCAGGTCGTCCACCAGACCGCCGCCCTCCACGCCACGGATGGCGGCGCACCAGCCGTAGTCGGCAAAGGCGCGCGTCAGCTTGCAGCCGAACGCATACGCGGCGTTACACCACAGGTATTTGTGATGGTCGCTGCCGTCGACGTCCTCGACAAAATTGAAACCTTCGACCGTGGTGCCGTCGACGGGATTGAAGGGCAACCGGCCCAGGAAACGGGGCAAGGTCAGGCCGACGTAGCGCGCATCCTCGGATTCGCGGAAGGCTTTCCATTTCGCGTACTCGATGGTGTCGAACACCTTGGCCAGGTCGCGCGGCTTGCCCAGGTCGCCGTAGCTTTCCAGGCCAAACAGTTCCGGCGCGGCCGAAGCGATGAACGGCGCGTGCGCGGCGGCGGCGATGTGCGACATCTGCTCGACGAAATACATGTCTTCCGGCTGGCGCGAGATGGCGAAGTCGCCCAGCAGCGCGGCGAATGGCGCGCCGCCGAAGGTGCCGAATTCCTCTTCATACACTTTCTTGAACATGCTGCTCTGGTCGAACTCCAGCGCGGCCTGGAAATCCTTCACCAGTTCGCGCTTGGTGGCGTTGAACATGCGGATCTGCAGGCGCGTGCCCGTATCGGAGTTGCCGACCAGGTAGCGCAACCCCGTCCAGCTTTGTTCGAGCTGCTGGAATGGCGCCGCGTGCATGATTTCGCTGAGCTGGGCCGAGATCAGGCGGTCGATTTCCGCCACGCGCCCGTCCAGCGTCGCCGACAGGCTGGTCGACATCAGCACCGTGCCGTCGAGCACCTGCGCCACCAGTTCCGAGATCAGATCGCGTGCGCGCGCATGTTCGGCGCCGGACTTGGCGACGCGGCTTTGCTCGACGATCTGATCGAGCAAGTCGGTGGTAGCCGGCGCGTCGGGCGTGGATACCGCAAGGGCTTCTGGGGCTTCTGCCTGGGCGCTCATCTCAATCCTCCTGCGCTGGGAACTGCGGTTTCAGGGTGGCCAGGCTGTCCGTGTTGTTCAGCACTTCCGTCAGCAAGTCTTCCAGCTTGTCGTTGCCGGCCAGCTTGTTGCGCAGGTCGGCCAGCTTGGTGCGCGCCTCAAGCAGCTTGCGCAAGGGATCGACCTGGCGCACCACCGATTCCGGGCGGAAGTCGTCCATCGAGCGGAAGTGCAGGTCGACGGCGAACGTGCCGCCCGCCTCGCTGAGGCGGTTCGGCACGGCGAAACGGGCCACCGGCTCCACGCCGGCCAGCACTTCGTCGAAATTGTCGCGGTCGATGGCGACGAACTTGCGGTCTTTCAGGCGCTTTTTTTCGCTGTCCGGATTGCCGCCGAAGTCGCCCAGCACGCCGACCACGAAGGGCAGCTCCTTGTTTTCAATCGCGTCGCCAATCTCGACGTCGTAGGTCATTTGCACGCGCGGCGCGCGTATCTTTTGCAGGCGTTTTTGCACGCTGTCGGACTTGGGCATGGCGCTTCCTTTGCAAGGGGATGGTGGGGATGCTCGCTTATTTCAGGCCGCTGAACGGGTCGGCCGCACTGGCTGGCGCTGCCGCGCCCTTCGCCGCCGGCGTGCCGGAGCTGGCGCTGGCGGCGCGCTTGCCGGCCGCCGGCGGGCGCCTGGCCGGCGGCACCAGCACCTCTTCGCCGATGCTCGCGCGCAGCAGCTTGGCCAGGTCCTGCGCTTCCGAGCGCAGCGAGCCATTCAGATTGTTTTGCCGCGACAGGTCGGCCAGCGCCTTGCCGGACAGGCGCAAGCCGCTGACGGCGACGATGCTGTTGGCGACCTTGTCGTCCGGGTCGCGCTCCAGCGCTTCAAGCGCATGGCCGATGGCCTCGCCGTACTGGGCGCGGTCGAACTTCATCTGCGCCATTTGCAGCCACGGCGCCTTGTCGGCCGGGTAGCTGGCACCGCCGCCCTTAAGCAGGGTCATGGCGCGTTCGTACTGGCCGGCGCGCGCGGCCGCATCGGCCTCGCTCATCACTTGCGCCAGGGTCGGCGCGGCAGGTTTCTTGGGTGCCGACTGGTCCGGCGTGGCGCAGGCGGACAGCAGCAAGGCGCTGGCGAGGCAGGCAATACGGGGCAATATCGTGGCTGGCTTCATCGGGGCATTCCTTCACGTGGAGGACGCTACCGCTGGGAAAGATGGGCGGCGCCTTGGTGGAGGCCATTATTGATCGCCAATTTTTTTGCCAAATTGAGATTAATCAGCAAAGAAGAAGTTCCACATCACAGCCGCGTACAGCGACATCAAACCTGATCTGGCGCAGTATTTATCTTGATCGCAGGCGGACTTTGTGCCAACGCAAGCAGGCCGCCCATGCATGCGATTAAATGACAGCAACACTTTTATTTCCATCCTTCACCTTGCAAAGATCGCCCATGCCTCCTGACGCCCCGCTCCGCCGCCTGGTCCGCGCCACCGCGCCACTGCTGCTGGTGCTGCAGCCGCTGCTGCTGGCCGGCTGTGCGGGCGGCGCCATCGGCACCCTCGCCAACGCGGCGCTGCAGATGGCCGGCGTGGCCAAGCCGCCGCCGGAACTGCCCGACGCGCAAAAGCCGCCGCGCAACGTCAGCATCCGCCTGCATGCGGCGCAGCGCCTCAACACGGATGCGGACGGACGGCCGCTGGCGCTGGTGGCGCGCATCTACAAGCTGCGCCAGAATGCCGCCTTCGAACAGGCGCCCTACGACAGCTTTCTCGATGCGCAACGCGAAAAGGCCGCGCTGGGCGCCGACCTGATGGAAGTGAAGGAAGTGCTGCTGGTGCCGGGCCAGCGCTACGAGGTCCAGGAGAAGGTCAGCAAGGAAGCGTATTTCATCGGCGTCGTGGCCCTGTTCCGCGCGCCGGCGGCGCAGCGCTGGCGCGCCACCTTTGCCGCCGCCGACGCGGAGCGCGGCGGCATCACGGTCGGCCTGCACGCCTGCGCGCTGAGCGTCAGCGGCATGGCCGCGCTGTCGGCCCCGCGCTGCCAGTAGCACACACAAACACGCCACACATATAAGGAGAAACGAGATGGGCATGGCAGCGAAAGTCTTGTGGGGAGAGGGCCTGTTCCTGCGGCCGCAGCATTTCCAGCGCCAGGATCAATATCACGAAGCGCGCCTGCATCACACGGCCAGCGCGCTGCATCCCTATCTGTGGGGCGTGGCGCACATGGAATGGGACCTGGCGGCGCTGAAGACGGGCAGCTTGCGCCTGCACGCCCTGTCGGCGATCTTCCGCGATGGCGAAGTGTTCGAGGCGCTGGGCGACGGCGCACCGGGCAGCGATACCCTGCCCCCGCCGGTGGACCTGGAAGCGCTGCCGCCGGCGGTGCAGGAAGTGACGTATTACGCGGCGCTGCCCATCCTCAACCGCGAAGGCATGAATTACACGGCGCAGGCGACAACGGCAGGCACGCCGGCGGCCACGCGCTTTGCGCACGCCATGCGCGCCACGCCCGACCTGTTCACGGAGTCCGCCGTGGCCGACGTGGCTTACCTGAAGAAGACCGTGCGCCTGATTCCCGACAGCGAGGCGCGCGGCTCCTACGACTGCCTGCCGCTGATCGCTCTGCGGCGCACGGTGTCGGGCGGCTTCGAGCCCGTGCCCTCGTTCATGGCGCCCAGCCTGGCGATCGCCGGCGCGCCGCGCCTGCAGGGCGTGCTGGAACACCTGCTCGACGCGCTGCAGGCGAAAGTGAGCGCGCTGCACGGCCACCACCGCGAGCCGAGCCGCAACGTGATCGAGTTCCGCTCGGGCGACGTGTCGTCTTTCTGGCTGCTGCACACGGTCAGCACGGCCGCCGCCGCGCTGATGCACTATGTGCGCCATCCTGCCCTGCATCCGGAGCGCCTGTACGAAGCGCTGCTGGGCCTGGCGGGCGGCCTGCTCAGCTACTCCAAGCATTACACCCTGGCCAGCCTGCCCGCCTACGACCACGCGCAGCCAGGCGCCTGCTTCGACGCCATCGATGCCATCATCCGCGAACTGCTCGACACCGTCATCTCGTCGAAATACTTTTCCATCGCCCTGCTCGAAGACAAGCCGTCGTACTACCTGGGCAAGCTCGATTCGGGCAAGATCGACCAGCACACCACCTTGTACCTGGCCATTCGCGCCGCCATGCCCGCCATCGAACTGGTCGACGTGGTGCCGCTGCGCGTGAAAGTGGGCGCGCCCGACGACGTGGAAAAATGCGTGCTCACGGCCATGCCCGGCCTGAAGCTGTCGCATGCGCCGCAAGTGCCGGCCGCCATTCCCGTGCGCCCCGACACCTATTATTTTGCGATTGAAAACCGCGGCGTGCTGTATGAACAGATGCTCAAGGCGCAGTCGATTTCCGTCTACGTGCCGGCCGGCATACGCGACCTGCAGCTGGAACTGATCGCGGTGACGGCATGAGCCAGCTCATCGAACGGCGCGCGGCGCCCTCCCTGCTGGGACAACGCGGTTCCGCTCCCGCAGGCAGCGGCCAGCATGCCGGCAGCGCCCTGCTGGACCTGATGCACGAAGGCTTTTATATGCTGTTCATGCTGAAGCACGGCTCGGCGCCCGGCGACGAGCAAAGCTTCATGGACCGCATCACAACCTTCCTCGACGACTTCGAACGCGAAGCGAAAAAGATCCGCGCCGATGGCGACGATATCGAGGCGGCCAAGTATGCGTTCTGCGCGGCCGTCGATGAAATCATCCTGGCCTCGCCTTTCACGCTGCGCAAGCAGTGGGAGCGGCGCCCGCTGCAGTTGCTGATCTTTGGCGACCAGCTGGCCGGTGAACACTTTTTCGATCGCCTCGACGCCTTGCGCGGCAAGGGCGCCATGCGCGTGCAGGCGCTGCAGGTCTTCCACATGTGTTTATTGCTGGGATTTCAGGGCAAGTATGCGATCGACGGCGGCGAAAAACTCAGCTACCTGACGGCGCGCCTGGGCGACGAGATCGCCCACATCAAGGGCAAGAGCCGCGGCTTCGCGCCACGCGCGGAACGCCCCGACCAGGTGGTCAACAAACGCGGCAGCGACGTGCCGCTGTGGGCCTTGTCGAGCTTTTTCGCCCTGCTGGCCATCTGCGCCTACCTGGGCCTGAAAACGCATCTGACGCGCGGCACGCAAACGACCCTGGCCGCGTATGCGGACCTGGTCAAGCTGGCGCCGCGCCCGGCGCACCTGACCATCACACTACCCTGATCACTGTGCGATCCTGAACTCGATGCGCCGGTTTCTGGCCCGGCCATCGGCCGTGGCGTTGCTGGCCACAGGGCGGTCCGGTCCCTGGCCCGACACCAGCACCGAATCGGCCGCGACGCCCTTGCTGGCCAGGTAGGCGCGCACGGCTTCGGCGCGCGCCTGGCTCAGGGCCACATTGCTGGCGCGCAGGCCCGTGTCGTCCGTGTGGCCGATCACCTCCACCTTGCGGCCCCGCAGCCGGAGCATGGCGGCCGCCATCTCGTCGAGAATGGCCAGGCCGGCCGGCGTGATGGAAACCTTGCCGCTGTCGAATTCGATGATGCGTTTATCCAGCGCCGCATCGAGTAAGCCCTGCTCGGCCTCGGCCGCCCTGACCCGCAAGCCATTGTTGACGACATACGTGGGATTGAGGCTGGTGGCGATGTCGCTGGCGATCTGCTGGCGCTGCGCCTCGTTCGCCACTTCGCCGCGCACGCTGACGTTGTTGCCGTCGATGCTGATCTGCCCCCGTGAAATGAGCTTCAGGTTCGGCGCGATCAGCTTGTGCACGTAGCCGTTCCAGTTGGCCGGCACGGCCACGTTGCCGATGGCGATCTGGTCGACCACGCGCTCGGCGCCATACAGTTCGCGCAGGCGGGCCAGCACGGCCGCCTTGCCCGCCTCGTCGGCCAGGGTACCCGTGACGAGGATCTGCCCCGGCATCGGCGTCTGGGGCGCTTGCGCCTGGGCGTGGCAGGCAGTGGCCACAGCGAATAGCAACAGGAAAATAGGTGACTTCATCGCAATCCTTCAGACAAAGGTATCGGCAAACATGGCGCAGGCCGAGCGCAGCGACAGCTGCTCCTGCTGCAGGCAGGCGGAAAACCGGCGCAGCGCCGCATCGTGTCCCAGCTGCTCCTCGACCCAGTCCAGCTGGTCGAAGACGATCAGCCGTTCGCTGCCGGCCTGCGGATCGATCAGCGCGCGCAAGCCATGCGGGTCGGCGCCGCAAAAACCGATCACCAGCACGGGCGCCTCGTCGAGGTGGGAAAAGAACAGCGCCAGTTCGAAATCGGCCTGGCGCAGGAAAGGCGCGATCAGATGCAGCCAGAAGCTGGCCACCAGCTCGCGCAGCTGCGCGTCCTGCGGCAGCGGCAGCACCAGGCTTTTTTCCAGACGCGGCAAGCCGCTCTGGCGCACCGGCTGCAGCAGCAGGCCCAGGCCCAGCAGCAATTCGCGCACCGTCACCGGGAAGGCGGGCGAAGCGAGCAGCGTTTGCAGGCCATGCACGGTCTGCGCCTGCAAAAAGGCGGCCAGCCGCGCCGCGTGATCCGGTGCGACCGGTTCGACTTCGACCACGTTACCGGCCAGCGCCAGCAACGCCGGCCCAGGTTCGGCGCTGGCCACGATGCCGTGCGACAGCTGTTCCACGCGCTGCCACAGCGGCGCGAGCGCCAGCGGGCTGCAGGCGACAAAGGCTTCGGCGTCATCGACTTCCAGCGCGCCCATGGCCATGAAGGGAAAGCGCCGCAGCGACTGGTCGTTGCTCGCTTCCAGGCGCCCGGCGATGGCGCGCCGGCTGCGCGTGCCGACAAAGGCAAAGCGCAGCGGCGGCAAGGCGTCGTAATTGAGCTTCCAGCGCGGTTCCACCGTCAGGGCCGTCATCACCTGCGCCAGCCAGTCGTCGAGCAGCTGCACCAGCGCGTGATTGTCGCAAGCCTTGATGAAATCGCCGCGCGCGGGGATCTTGCCAAAGTAACCGAGGCGCACCTGCTGTTGCGCGCGCATCATGGCGCCACTCCGGTCGCCGCAACTGCAGCGACGACTGGCACAGGCGCGCCCGGCATGCCGACGATGGTCTCGGGCAGCTGCATGCCGCGAAAACCCTGCTCCTGCAGCGCCGTGGCGGATCCCGCGCCCGAAGTTTCGGCGCTGCTGGTGATTTTCAGGTCGACCGCCACGGCCACCTCGCCGCGCGCCCAGCGCAGTTCGAACACGCCGCCCTCCTTGCGCTTCTTGCTCGCCGCGTCGATCATGCGCTTCAAGCCGAATTGCCCCGGCTCGTTGAACAGTTCCACCGTGCGCCCGTCGAAGGTGACGGCCGTGATGCGCGCGCCCTGGGCGCCCGCCGCGCCCTGCGGCCCCGGATGCACCATGTTCGTCCATTGCGCCGGCGTATTGCGGTAGCGTAGCTGCTGGCCGTCGATCTCCACCGTGTATTCCAGCGTGCCGGGCGCGGGCGACGGCTGGATCTGGAAGACGGTTTGCGCCGCCGTCGAGGTGGCCGCCACGCCGCCCGCGCCCAGCGGCGCGATCCAGCCGGGGAAACGCGCCACCACCTGCGGCGCCAGGCTGATGCCCATGTCGGCCCAGGTGCGCGGCGCCAGCACGTCGCCGCGCCGCACCACCAATGGCCCCATCGACGTCGTGACGAATTTCGCCACCAGTCCTTCCGGGCCGAAGAACTGGCCGATTTCCAGGTTGCTCGCCTCGATGCGCGCCGTGGGCGCGAACGGATATTTGTTGGCCAGCGATTTCTGGAACGGTTCATACACCTGCGCCGCCCAGGTCTTGTTGATATCGAGTTCGGCCGGCGCGACGATGACGGCAAAGGTCTGCATCAGCGGGCGCACGAGGATGGGGCGTATCGCCTGCTTTTGCGCGTCGCTCATCCCCGTGAGCACCTGCTCGTCGACCAGTTTCAGGGCGTCGGCCAGCTCCGAACCGCTGCCCTCCAGGGTCTGCTGCATGAACTGGCGCGCGCCCGGTCCCGCGTCGCCCTGGTTCTTCAACTGGTTCAAACGGCTGCGCAGTTTCGACAGCGCTTCCAGATAGGCGCGCATCAGCGAGGCATTGTTGTCCCTGGCCGCCACCAGCTTGCCCACGCCGGCAAATTCGCGTCCCACGGGGCCCATGGGCTTGTCCAGGCGGGCCGGGTCGAGCTGCGCATTGACGCCGGGATTGGCCGTCAGCTGCGACGGCGCGCGGCGCAGCACGGTTTCCTTGAACCAGGCGATGAGGCCCCGTTCCGCCTTGCGCAATTGGGCGTTCTGCAGCGCCGGGTTGTCCCACGAGGTTTCCTCATAAATCGTCGTCAGCAGCTTGGCGATCGGCGACGACTGCGGGTCGCCCAGGCGGTTCATCGCCTGCACGGCGCCGTCAAAGCCTTTCAGGTCGGCGACGGCGACGCCCTGCACGAATTTCTGCCACTCGCGCGCATAGTCGGCCTTGTACATGGCCACCAGGTTTTTCTCGATCTGCTCCGGACTGCCCTCCAGGGTCAGGTCGTCGGTCGAGGCGCTTTTCAGCACCCAGTCGGCGCTTTGCAGCTCGCGGTTGGCGGCGTCGCGAAACGCGCCCTCGACGAACTTTTCCCAGGCCTGGCGCGTAAAGGCGCCCGAGACGGCGTAACTGCCCGCCAGCAGCGCCTGATCCTGCTCGCCGACGATGCGCGCCACCGTCATGCCGGGAAAACGCGTCGAGGCGCGCGCCTTGACGTCGGCATACACGCGCTCGCGCGCCGGCATGCCGCGCACCACGCGGCGCAGGTTCTCGCGCGCCTGGTCGACCAGCGCCAGCTTCTGCTCGATGCGCGGCCAGGACGGGTCGCCGATCTGTGCCAGGTAAAACGTCAGCAGCCGTTCGGCGCTGCGTATCATCTGTTCGCGCGGCATGGCGCCCCGGTTGCCCTCCAGCCAGGCGCGCCAGAAACGCGTCAGCTGGTCGTTCAGGTGACTGCTTTCCGCATGCGATTTATCGGCCAGCATCAGATAGGTTTTCAGCGCGTTGTATGCGTCTTCCACATTCGTCGCGCTGGCCGACTGGTACTGGACATTGCGTGGCGCAGAGGATGCGGCGGCTGGCGTCTGCGGCGTGCGCGCCGTGGGCTGCAGCTGGTCGGCGCTGGCGTTCATCTCGAACAGCAAGGCTTCCAGCGCGCCCGCCACGGGGGTCAGCATGACCTGGCGCGCGCCGGCGAAATATTCCTCGCGCAGCTTGCGTTCAAGCAGCTCTCCCTGGTACAGGCCCAGGCGCAATGACCAGGGCCGCCGCGTGCGGTACGCTTCCAGCTGCTCGATGCGGTCCTGCAATATTTCAAGCGCTTCCAGGCGCGACTGCAAGTCCAGGCGCCGCTCCTGCAGTTTCACCACTTTATTCAAGTCGGCCTCGACGTTGGCAACCAGTTGCCGGTTGCCCAGGTAGGACCAGCTCCAGCCGCCCAGGCAGGCGCCCAGCGACACGGTGGCGGCAAAGAACACGGCATATTTGAAGCGCAGCCTGGCGCGGTTGGCATAGTTGGCCACCAGGTGCTTGTCGGCAAAAATCACCTTGCGGAACAGCTCCAGCAGGAAATAGCCATGCTGGCGCGCGCCTGTGGGCAGCACGGCCGGGGCCGGCGCGAAAGCCAGGTCGAAACGGCGCGCCACCTGCTGCGAGGAGGCGCTGACGGGCTCGCCTTCCTGCAGCGCGCTGGTAAAGTAAAAGCCGCGGAACACGGGCTGGAACTGGAACGGATTTTCCTCGAACAGGGTGGCAATAAAAGCGCGCAGGGCCGGCTTGATGGCGGCAAACTCCAGCGGAAAGGTGAACACGCCCGGCGCCATCGTCTTGCGTTGCCGGTGCGCCATATTGGCCAGGCTCAGCTCCGTCAAGCCATCGTGCAATTCATCGAAACTCTGGTCGAAAAACGCCAGCAAATCGGCCGTCGGCAGCTTGCGCTGGTAGGGCATGGTGGCGCCCCAGACGCGCTCACGCTCGCTGCGTTCGGCATCGGCGAAAAACTCCGTGAAGCCGGCGATCAGGTCCGCCTTGGTAAACACGATGTACAGGGGCGCGAACACTTCCAGGCGCTCGATGACGTCCTGCACGCGCTTGCGCAGGCTGCGCGCCAGTTGCATGCCGACATCAGGATCGCCGCCCAATTCGGCTATGCTGACGGCGATGAGGATGCCGTTGACGGGCGCCTTGCGCCGGTATTTTTTCAGCAGGTCGAGAAAGCCGAACCACTCGCCGCGGTGCTCGTCGACGACGCAATAGCGCCCTGCCGTGTCGAGCACGATGCCGTCCGTGGTGAAAAACCAGTCGCAGTTGCGCGTGCCGCCCACGCCTTGCACGACCTTGCCGTCGGCGAAAGGGAATTGCAGGCCCGAATGCAGGATGGCGCTGCTCTTGCCGGCAGCCGGATTGCCGATGATCATGTACCACGGCAGTTCGTACAGGGCGGCGGCGCCCGACTTGAGGCCCAGCTTGGATGTCTTGATGGTCTCGATGGCGGCCAGCATGCCCGTGCGCACGGCGCCAAGTTCGCCCTGCTGGGTGCCGCTGGCCGTGGACGCCGAGGCCGCTTGCGCGGCGGCGATCTCGGCCTCGTTGAGGATGGCCTGGCCCAGCGCCTGCGCATCGCGCCGCGCGCGGCGCCGGCGCCACAGCCACAGGCCCAGCCAGGTAAGAAATACCAGCAGCAGCAAGGCCAGCGCCCAGATCAGCGCCACTTCGAGCACCTCGGCGCCCAGGTACAGGGACACGGCCAGCGCCACGAAACCAAGGATGGTCAGATTGCGGCTGTCGGTGAGGAAATGCCAGATTCTTCGCAGCATGATGAGCCCAGGGTGAGGTCGCAAAGCAGGAGGAACGCCGCCGCGCAGCGAGGCGGAGTCGGCCCATGCTGACAGCAATGCGGCACGCCTTTGTTGACATATGACAAGTACCAGGCGCCAGCGCACGGCAAGCGCCGGTGTGCCCTTGACGCTGCGCAAGCAAGCTTGCAGCGGTGAAAATCTAGCCGCCGCGCGGCGCTAGAATGGCTGGCGCGGCTTACTTGCCCAGCACGCGCGGTTGCGGCAATTCCGTGTGGCCAAAATCCATCATGGTCCAGCGTCCGCCCCAGCGCAGGCCCACCGATTCGGCCGTCACGCCATATAAACGGTAACCGCGCATGGCCCAGGCATTTTTTTCAGAAATGATGAGCTTTCCTTCATGCATGAATGCGCAATCGGCCGCCAGGCCATACTGGTGATAGCTTTGAAACGCCTTCGCGTTCGTCACGTTCGGGCCAGCCGCCGCCAGTTGATCCTGGCGCGCGGGGCTGCGATAGCCTTCCAGCAAGACCATGTCATAACCATGCACGTCTTTCATGATCTTGAAGACCAGCAGCAAACGCTGCGCGAAATCGTGGTCGAGCAATTGCCAGTTGCGGCTGGCGCCGCCCAACAGCGGACGCAGCTGCGTTACTTCCGCCGTGGAAAACAGCAGCGGCGGCAGGGTTGGCGGCGGCACCAGCTGCTCGCCTTTCAGCAGGTCGCTGACCTGGTCGTTGATGACGTGTTGCTGATCGGCATAGCCGCGCAGGGCGATGCGGTCGCTGGACAGCCAGGCCAGCAGCGGCGGCACGATCACCAGCACGCTGCCTGCCAGGCTCAGCCAACGGTGCCGCCACAGCAGCTGCCAGGCGCGCGCCATGCCCGAGCCCGTGTGCCGCTGCACCCGCTGCCACTGCGCGCCGCTGCCGCCCTTCAGGTGCTGCGCGCGCCGCTGCATGCGCCAGCCCAGGTTGACGAGCGTGTGCAGCACGGTGGCGCGGCCGCCGGGAAACAACAGCAGCCAGCAGGCAAAACAGGCGAGCAGGAAATACATCAGGACCAGGGCGACGAACATGGGGCGCTCCGTGACGGAAATCGGCGGGACCGGGCAATCCATTGCTCGGTGGTATCGCTAGATCGTAGGCGTGCGCGGCCCGCATGAGCGCGGTTTACATCAAGGTCAGTCGAATTTGATCCACTACGGAGGTGATATTTTGTCTTTACTGAAAACCGGGGATGGCCAGGCGCGCGGTCCCGACCTGTTGAGCAAGGCCGGCGCGGCTGGCGCGCGCATCGAAGGCAAGGGCATCCTGTCGCAGCTCGAACACGGCGTCGCCGCGCCTGCGGCCATGCCAGCGCTGCGCTGGCGCCCCGCCTGGCGGCACTGGGCCGCTGGCGCGCTGTGCCTGACGGTGCTGATCACGGCCGTGCTCGCCTACGATACGGACGTCATCCTCCTGCCGCCGGCACCCGCCACGGCCATGGTTCCGCCCATCATGCCAGCGCCAGCCGTGCCGCAACAGACGGCGCAGGCGGCGCAGGCGGCGCAGGCGGCCACCATCGTCAATACGGCGGCACCGCCCTTGCCCGAGGTGGCCGCCGCGAGCGCGCCGCGCAAGACGCCGCCGCCCGCGCGCCAGACGGCCGCGCGGCCACAAGGGACAAGGCCGGCTGCCGCGCCCGGCGACAGCGACGTCACCCTGCTGACGGCGATGGTGGCGCATGCGCACCGGCAAGAAGGCACGGCGGCACCCGCGCGCGACGTGGTGCTGCGCAGGCAGGAAGAAGAAACGGCGGAACTCTTGCAGCGCTGCAAGCAGCTGGGCCTGATCGAAGGCATGCTGTGCCGCTCGCGCATCTGCTCGGGCCGCTGGGACAGCGATCCCGCCTGCCATTGAGGAACTCATGTGTGTCTCGGATGCGCGGCCGCGTCCATGCGGCCTTGCAAAAAGCCTTCCATCAGCGCCAGCAATGCCTGCGGCTGCTCCTGGTGCGGCGTATGGCCGCATTGCTCGACCATGGCAGGCACGGCGTTGAGCGCCTGCGCCACGATGGTGTCGACCTGGGCCGCGCTGCCGTACTGGTCCTCGCTGCCCTGCAGCACCAGCGCCGGGCATTCGACGGAGGGCAGCAGATACTCGATGTTCCAGAACTGGAAGCCATAGCTGAGCCACGTGTCCGACCAGGCCTTGAAGATGGATTCCGTCTTGTCGCCATGGTATTTCGCCAGCGCGCGCAGCTTGCCCGCGCCAAACGCCGCGTCCGCCACGCGGATGCCATCGAGCGTGATGTCTTCGACAAACACGTGCGCCGCTTCGGTGATGATGCCGCGCAAGCGCGGCGGCTGCTGCGCCGCATAGATCAGTGCGATGCTGCCGCCGTCGGAGTGGCCGACGAGAAAATGATCCTGTCCCGGCAGCAGTGCCGCCAGCACTTGCGGCAGCTCGCACAGCGCGTAGTCGTGCAAATAATGGAGCTGGCGGCGCGCCGCCAGCGGCGACGACTGCCCATAGCCGTGGCGGTCATACAGCAAGCCGCGGCACCCCGTCGCCTGGCATAGCTGCGCGGGAAAATCTTTCCACATCGCACAGCAGCCGAGTCCCTCGTGCAGGAATACCAGACAGGGCTTGGCGGGGTCGCCCTCGATCAATTCGTAATAGATATCGGTTTCGGCACTCAGGTTCAGTATCGGCATGGGCTAGGCTCGCAACGGGTTGCGTATCGGCAGGTGGCTGGGCCTATTGTGCCATTGTCCTGCCCGGCCTGCGTGGCGCCCCGTAAAAATAGCCTGCTGGAAAAGATATTGCCGCCTGTCTGCAAAGTGTTTGCGCCAGCACAAGCGAGCGCCGCTTTTCCGGCCGCCCGCCACGCTTTCGCCTCCTGTGTACGCCTAGAATGAATTACTCCAACAGCATGGAGCAGGCGGCTACCTTATCAGCCAGGACGTGACACTGGCCGTCACGGCAATACAGATAGGGCGTCTTGCCGCACGACGACAGGCGCGGCGTCCAAACTATCAGGAGTACATCATGGAAATGAAAGTAGAACACCGCACCGGCAGCAACCTGGCCCCGGAAACCACCGACCTGCCAATGGAGCAGGACGGCCAAGCCGCGAAAGGCGCGGCCGCACAGGACTTGAACCTGAGCGCCGCCGCCTTCACCACCTACTACACGTGGACTGCCAATGGCGTCAATCCTTCGGTCAACTTCGCCAATGCCAACGTGCACGCCAATTCGCGCGTCTTCGTCAACATCAGCGAGTATGCCGCGACACCGCAAGACCGTTTCATCGGCGCCGCCCGCATGGCCGTGTACAACATCGCGCCCTATAACGGCGGCTTCCGCGCCTGGGTGGATATTTCCTGGGGCAGTCCGCTCAAGGTGCGTTTCGACGTGTTTGTCGATCCCTGATCCGGGAAACACCGCGCACGTCGCTGACGCACTGAAGCGATGACTGGCGTGAATGGGAAACCATGCGCGCATGACAAAAGGGCCACGTGTTGCCACGTGGCCCTTTGCTTCCTGTAAAACTGAATCAAGTAAGGCTTACACTGTCGAGTACTGAACAGCAAATTTCCTTATATTTACCTAACTACTTTCGATTGACCGCAATTACTGTTCGATATTCAACAGCAGTTACGAAGCCTCGCATTTGAATAAATGCAGCAACCACCGCAATAATCAGAAACGAAAGTCGAGTTGACAAGGCAATTGTTCCGACCAGCCATGGGTTCGGAACCACCTCCAGGATTTTCGGGGCAGTCGTGGCAGAGGCGATAATTTTATCGGCTAAAAATAAGATAAAAACTAGCATCGCGTTCCAGATCACTTCTGACTTTAAAGCGGCAAGCGCTTCCTGCGCGATCACATATTTCGAACGGTCAACATCGTTCCTGAGGTCCGTTAACTCTTTCGACATATTGTCGACATATGTAAATATTCCCCAGGACGCGGCCAGCACTGTCGGCATCAAGAAGTTAAACGCAATAAAGACACCTTCAATTGCAGCATTGATTCGGTCAACGGAAAAATAGATGGCTGCATGACTTGCAGAATAAATCACAAAAAAAACAAGCAGAAGCCTCCAAAACCCCGCACGACTCATTTTCCGACTTTCTGCACTATTTCCGCGATCATTTCGGCATCACTTACATAGCTGTCGCGTGTCGATGGCACTTCAGAAAAACCAAGTTGACTTCCTTCGGATGCCGTTCGTTCTTCCAGAACGTTTACCGCAATGGTATCAATATTATCAGAACTCGAATAGGTTTTTTTCCCGCCTTGGCGCCCTTCGGTTGTAAGAGCCCATGCACCTTCTCCCTCTTCAATGTATTCCAAATAATCCGCTACCGGCATTTTGGGTACCGTAAGGTCGCCAGATTCATTGTTTAGCGTGATTACCACTTGGTCCTGTTGGAAAAGGTCTTTCATTGCAGCAAGTGCGTCCCGAGCGCGAAGATTTGTTTCTAAGATGTTAGGAGAAATTAGTCGAAGCTCCAGCTTATAGATACGTTTGTGCTCAGCAACTATCTCCCAAAATTTCTCCTTCCTCGTACAGGCTTCAACAAACGCTCGATGGTTGAAATTTGCCATAATAGGCTCGCGAAGTCCAGCCTGCAAAGCGCGCATGGTTTGCTCTGGCGTACCAAACCGGTAGTCTTTTCGAACGAAAATATACTGACCAATTACATCGAAAATCGTGAGAAGTGGAATCCAATCATCTTCACGAGTTTCCACGATATCGCCAGGAATTTTCTTTCCAACGTGAGCTTGCTTAAGTCTAGCGACCTTTCCAATAAAGAATCGCTCGCTTTCGATTAATGTATTAGGACTAGATTTGACATCAGCAAATCCCAAGAAACCGTAATACACGCCGTTAAGTTGAAATTCACGATCTCCCTGGAGTGCTACCAACGCAGCTCGTCCTTTTACACCCGGCAATGGCTCCACCGTAATTGAGTGCTGCGGCTCTTCTACTAAGGAGTAGCGTAGAACTAGAAAGTCTTTCTTATCATCCATGTTGGAAATAGTTGGTTTAGCAATCAAGTTTCAAACTATACATGATAGTTCTGAAGTGCAACAAAAAATCATCACAGATTTCGCGAAGGACTTCTAACCTTCCACAGTTCAACGGTCGGTTAACGACCCAATAGAAAGCCTCCCGCACTCTCGAGATAGCAGTCGCACAAGGGCTCTCCCAACGCCCCGGAAACCAGTCCCGAAACGCAAAAAGCCCAACCGGTAAAGGCTGGGCTTTCTGCTGCTGCTTGTTCTGGCTCCCCGACCTGGACTCGAACCAGGGACCTGCGGATTAACAGTCCGTCGCTCTACCAACTGAGCTATCAGGGAAAGGAGGCCGAATTATATACGTCAAAATTTCTCATGTCCAGTTTCAATCTGCATGAGCAGCAAAACAGGCCGCCAGGAAGGACGCTTCACCGGGCGGCTGCGCCCGTCTGCGCGGCGCCACGCAAGATAGTAGAATAGCCATGCCTTGCCGACACGCAAGGCGCACAACGGCATGCCGGCAGCGGAGCGTCACCACGCCGCCGCGCGGACATGCGCTTGCAAGGCTCACCTTGCTCCTGGCTTACTGCTCGCATCCGACATGACAGAATCAAGCGCAATCCTGGTAGACAAACCCGGCAGCGGCGACAGCTCGGCGGAAATTGCCCAGCATATCGCGGCCGCCATCGTGGCGCGCCAATTGCCGCCCGGCACACGGCTGCGCGAAGAAGCGCTGTGCCGGCTGTATGGCGTCAGCCGCACCAAGATCCGCGCCGCCCTGCTCATCCTCTCGAAAGACAAACTCATACGCATGGTGCCCGACAAGGGCGCCTTCGTCAGCCAGCCGACCGAAGCGGAGGCGCGCGACATCTTTGCCGCGCGGCGCGTCATCGAGGCGGCCCTGGCGCGCGAATTCGTCGCGCGGGCCAAGCCTGCCGACTACCGCATGCTGGAGCGCCACCTGAAAGCGGAACGCCTGGCGCTGGCGCAAGCGACGCCGCTACGCTCGCAACTGCTGGGCGATTTCCACGTCTTGCTGGCGGACATCGCCGGCAACGCCGTGCTGCGCGATATCGTGCGCGAACTGGTGGGCCGCAGCTCGCTCATCACCATGCTGTACCAGTCCGGCCATGCCGCCGCCTGCTCGTACGACGAGCACGGCCGCTTTCTCGAGGCGGCGCGCAGCGGCGATGCGGACCTGGCGGCGCGCCTGATGGTCGAGCACCTGGCGCACGTGGAAGCGGCCCTGCGCTTCGACGGCAGCGCCGGCGAGGCCAAAAAAGATCTGGTGGCCGCGCTGCTGATGTAGGCGGCGCCATCAAAAAAGGCCGCCCCTGCGGATGCACGGGCGGCCTTGCCTTTTTACATGTCAGATGCGGCGGCAAACCCGCTATTCGCCCACGCTACTCACCCAGGTAGATAAACTTGAACAGGAAGATGGCGGCGATGATGTAAGCCACCACGGATACCTGCTTGCCCTTGCCCGTCAGCAGCTTCAAGACGGCATAGGTGATGAAACCGAAGGCGACGCCGCTGGCCACGGAATAGGTAAACGGCATCATCAAGGCCGTGATGGCGGCGGGAATGCTTTCCGTGCTGTCATCCCAGTCGATGAAGGTCAGTTCGCGCAGCATCAGGCAGGCCACGTACAGCAGCGCGGGCGCCGTCGCGTACGGCGGCACCGTGTGCGCCAGCGGGGCGAAGAACAGGCTGCCCAGGAACAGCAGCGCAACGGCCACGGCCGTCAAGCCCGTGCGGCCACCCGCTTGCACGCCGGCCGCGCTTTCCACGAAGGCCGTCGTGCTCGACGTGCCCAGGCAGGCGCCGGCGGCAATCGCCGTGCTATCGGCCAGCAAGGCCTTGTTCATGCGCTCCATCTTGCCGTCTTTCAGCAGGCCGGCGCGGTTGGCCACGCCCATCAGGGTGCCCGTCGCGTCAAACAGTTCGACCAGGAAAAACACCAGCACCACGTTGACGATGCCGATCGACAGCGCACCCATGATGTCGAGCTTGAACAGGGTCGGTTCGATGGCGGGCGGCGCCGAGACGATGCCGTTGAACTGGTTGCCGCCAAAGAAGAAGCTGGCGATGGTGATGGCGAGGATGCCGATCAGGATGGCGCCCGGCACTTTCAGGCGGTCCAGCGCGACGATGATGAAAAAGCCGAGGATGGCCAGGATGGGCGCCGCCTGGTGCAAGTCGCCCAGGGCGATGATGGTGGCCGGGTTCGACACCACGATACCGGCGCTTTTCAGCGAAATGATCGCCAGGAACAAGCCGATACCGACCGTGATGGCCGTACGCAGCGCGGGCGGGATGCTGTTGATGATCATCTCGCGCACCTTGAACAGGCTCACCAGAATGAACAGGCAGCCGGAAATGAAAACGGCGCCCAGCGCCACTTCCCAGCTCATGCCCATGCCCTTGACCACCGTGTACGAGAAATACGCATTCAAGCCCATGCCCGGCGCCAGCGCGATCGGGTAGTTCGCATACAGGCCCATGATCAGGGTGCCGATGGCGGCCGCCAGGCAGGTGGCAACGAAAACGGCGTCTTTCGGCATGCCCGCGTCGCCGAGGATGGACGGGTTGACGAAGATGATGTAGGCCATCGTCAGGAACGTGGTCAGGCCGGCCAGCAGCTCCGTGCGCACATTGGTTCCGTTGTCCTTCAGTTTGAAATAGCGTTCCAGGAACTGCATGATTAACCCCTTGTTTTGGTAAAACCGCGCGCCTGGTCTTGGCCAAGACGCATCTTTTTTTCTTGCAATAACCAGTTACTTGGTCGCTGCGCCGGCCGGCTTGAAGGCCCACCAGCGGCTGCCCGCGAAATTCCAGACCAGCCCGATGCCCGTCGCCAGCACCTGCGCCAGCCAGTAATACCAGCCCAGCTGGTGCACGAGCAGCCACATCAGGCCCGTATTAATGCACCAGCCGATGCCCAGCAAGGCAAAATACTTGCTGGCCGCCTCGCCATGGCCCTTGTCGCTTTTAAACGTGAAAAAGTAATTGAGAAGGTAGTTGACGACGGAACCGAGGATGTAGCCGATGCCGGACGCGGCGGCGGCGCTGATGCCAGCCCATTCCACGCCGCCCCACAGCACGCTGTATTGCACGGCCGTGCCGGAAGCGCCAACGGCGGCGAAACGTAAAAATTGGTGATGCAGGGAATGGGACATTGTCAATTTTAAAATAAGGCGAACACACTCGCCAGGATAGTGCCAGAATAAAAAATGGCTACGATTGCTCGTAACCATTTTTCAGCCTGCATTTTACTGCAAGTTGCGCCCAACGCTCATATTCGCCGCCGTTTCAGCGTTCACCCTCTGCGTTGGCGGCGCCGGCGCAACCACACGAAGAGCGCGATCAGCAGCAAGATGCCAACGATGCCGCCCGGCAGCATGAACGGCTGAGCACGGGCCAGCACGGGCTTCTCGCCGCCGCTGCGCGCCTGCGCCACATACGCGGGCGTGACGGACACATCCGGGTTGCCATACTGTTTCAATACGTAATTGGCGATCGAAGCGATCTGCTCGTCCGTCAACGGTTGCACGTAGGAGCGCTGGTCGAAACGGGGCATGAACGCTTCGTGCTCCTCCCCTTCGATCTTGCGCTCGACGCCAAACAAGATGGCCGACACCAGGTTGGCCGGCGTATTGCCGCCCGTCGCCGTGTTGTTGAACAGGGCGGGATAGCTTTGTCCCGTGCTGCCGGCGCCGCTGGCCGAATGGCAGCTGGCGCAGTAGCCGGAAAACAGCACGGCGCCGCTGTTGAGCGAATGGTGCTCGGTGGAACTGGCCATGCCGCGCAATGCGGCCTCTTCGCTGGCGGTGCTGCCATGGCTGAACGCCGCTTTCGTCTGGCCCGGCGCGCGCACGGGCGGCACCGTGCGCAAGTACGCCACGATGGCGGCCACGTCGTCGTCACGCAAAAACTGCAGGCTGTTCTGGATGGCTTCGGCCATGCCGCCCGCCGCCTGCCCCTTGCCTTCCACGTGGCCCGTCTTCAGGTAAGCCGTGAGTTCCGCATCCGTCCAGGCGCCGATACCGCTGACCTTGTCGGACGTGATGTTCGGCGCATGCCAGGAACCGAGCGAGGCACCGGCCAGGGTCTGGCTGCCGATTTCCGCCATCAGCGCGTTGCGCGGCGTGTGGCAGGCGCTGCAGTGCGCCAGGCCTTCGGCCAAATAAGCGCCCCGGTTGATCTGCGCGCTCTTCGCCGGATCCGGCACGAAGCGCTTATTGTCGAGGAACAAGGTGTTCCAGCCCAGCATGGACAGGCGCACATTGAACGGGAACGGCAACGCTGTCTGGCGCGCCGGCGCATCGACAGGCTTGACGGCCTGCATGAAGTAGTAATACAGGTCGCCCACGTCCGCATCCGTCAGCTGCGCATAGCTGGTGTAAGGCATGGCCGGATACAGGTGGCTGCCATCGGCGCGCACGCCTTCGCGCAGGGCGCGCGCAAAGTCGGCTTCCGTGTAATGGCCGATGCCGCCTGTTTTCGACGGCGTAATATTCGTCGCGTAGATCGTGCCCAGCGGCGAGTCGATGGCGTAGCCGCCCGCATACGGCTTGCCGCCCGCTGCCGTATGGCACGCCATGCAGTCGGCGGCGATGGCCAGATAGCGGCCGCGCTCCAGCCGTGCATCGGGCTTGGCGGCCACGGGGGCGGCCGGGCGGTCCGGCGTCAGGGTGACGGGCGGAACAGATGGCACAGCGTGCGCGGCCAGCGGCAAGCCGGCCGCCAGGGTCAGCGTCAGCAAGAGGCGGCGCATCATGCGGCCTCCCTTGCCAGGGTACGGGCGATGTCGTCGGCCGCGCGCAAACCGAGCGCGGCCATGCTGAGGGTGGTATTGACGACGCTGGCCGACGGCATGGCGCCGCCGCCCGGCAGCCACAGGTTGGCATGATCGTGGGCGCGGCAATTGCCGTCGACCACGGAGTCAAGACGATTCGAACCCATGATGACGCCGCCCATGATGTGGTTATTCGCGTTCAGGCTGTCGGTGATATGGAATTCCACGGCGCCGAACAGCTTGCCGATGTGCTTGAGCTGCGCATGCGCGGCCTTCGCGCCATCGCGCACATAGTCGCCCACGTCGTAGTAAATGTCGGGACAGGCCAGGCCCAGCGGATCCTTGCGCGTCTTGCTCAGGGTCAGGCGGTTATGCGCTTCGGGCAGCGGCTCCAGGCTGATCGACAAGTCCACGCCGAACGCGGCGCGGCGGCGGATTTCATCATCGAGATCCTTGCCCACCAGGCCCAGCTTCAACGATTGCTGCGTCGCGGGTCCGACACGCGTGATGTTATTCAGGATCATCTTGTTTGCCGAATACTGCGCGCGGAAAGCGCCGTCGCGCGGGCCCACCAGGCAGCTGCTTTGCGCGGGGCCACGGCCCGTCCAGATCGGCTCATTGGCGAGGAAGGTACAGTGGAAACCCGAGTGGTCCATCATGTTGCGGCCCACTTGATCCGAACTGTTGGCGATGCCGTTCGGATTGTTCTGATTGGCCGCCAACAGCAGCAAACGCGGTGTTTCGATGCCGTTGCAGGCAATCACGAAAGCCTTGCCGGTCGCCATGTGCGACTGTTTCTTGGCGTCATACCAGTGCACGGCGGTGACTCTGTTGTTGTGGTCCGTGTCGATGCGGTAGACGACGGCCTCGGCCAGCACGCCGGCACCTTTCAGCTCGGCCCGCTCCACGTGGTGGATGCCGTTGTACATGGCGCCGATGGGGCAGATCGGCTGGCAATTGTTGTTGCCGCAGCAGGTAGGGCGGCCCTGCCATGGACGCGTCGAACGGCCTTGCGGAATCGGCACGGAGCGGTAGCCGTGCGGGTTGACCACTTCGGCGAAGCGTTTGTCGCCATAACCCCAGGGCACCATGTCCATCGGATACGGCGCACTGCGCTCGCTCGGCGATTGCAGCGCCGGGTCATTCGGACCGGCCACGCCCATTTCCTGCTCGGCGCGGCAATAGTACGGCTCCAGCTCATCGTAGGAAATGGACCAGTCGCGCCCTACCCCGTAATCGCTCTTCATGCGCATGTCGGACGGCAAATGGCGCCAGCACGACGCGGCCCAGTGCCAGGTTGTGCCGCCCACCGTGCGCAGATAGCCCTGCTGGAAACTGCTGCCGTTGGGGCCGGATACTTCCACGTAGTTATTCTTCGGGAAATACAGGGGTGCGGGCGCGTTTTCCGCCTGGGGATACAGGCCCTGGAAGTCGGAACCGACGCGGTTTTCGAACGGCATATTGCGCCAGTTTTCCACGGCCTGGCCACGCTCGATGCGCAGGCCCGCTTCCAGCATGATCACGGAATGGCCTTGCGCAGCCAGCTGGTCGGCCATCATGGCGCCGACGACGCCCGTGCCGACGATGACGACATCGGCGACGACGTCGCCATTACTCTTGAATTGGGGTGATTTCATTTTGCTTGCTTGCCTTTAGTTTCGGGAGTGCCGGTGGTGGCCGGGGCCGGTACGGGTTTCGGTTCCACGGGCGCGGAGACGCGCACGGCCGGCGGCGCCTTCAGCCACCACAGGGGGCCGTAATTGCAATAGGTCGGCACGACCTGGCCATCGGCCACCGTGCGGTACATCAAGGCCTCGGCGTAGGCGACGACGATGGACTTCGTGCCCTGCGCCGCGTTGCCGGCGACGGTGCCCGTGTACCAGGCGGCAACGATGGCCAGCGCCAGTTCGCGCAGGCCGGCATCGGCGGCGCTGGCGGCCGCCAGCAGGGCTTTCGCTTCCTGGCCCGTGACGAGCAGCGCGCCCAGCTGCGGCAAGCGCTCGGCGAAGCCGGGCACATTCGTACGCATGGCTTGCTCGATGCGCGCCGCCGTCGCGGCGGACAAATCGCGGTGGCCCGTGATCGTTTGCGACAGGGTGTAGAACAGCATGGTGGCGGGCGCCAGGCCCGTTGCCGGCGCGCTGGCTGGCGCCTGCATGGCGGCCGACAGGGGATTGCTCCAGAAACCGGCCTGCGCCAGCAAGGCGGCCAGGCCGATCAGGGCGTGTCGGCGGCTGATACGGGGAAGGGGTGAAGCGGATGTTGCAGATGGTTCGCTGCCTGGATGGTTCATGAGACTCCCGCAAGACTTGTTGTTTTATTGACTTCGATGATTGCGCCACATTGCATTTGCGCATATATGGAACCGGTTCCATAATTATCCTACAGAACTGAATTATTTGCTGATGGAGTATGACTACCGGAAGTCTGACTTGGGCAATGCCTGCGTGGATGCGGGCGTTTCGCGCAGGGAAAATACCAGTCCCGGCTGGCCGCCCAGGCGGTACTGAAAATCGAGCACGCTGCCGCCAGCCAGACTTGGCTTGCCCGGCAAAGCCAGTGGCAGGTTCAGGCTGCACGCATGGTCGCCCAGAACGATGTCGCCATGCACGCGGATACGCGTGAGCAAGCGCGGCGCCTCGTCCAGCACGTCGGGCAGGCGGATGCTGGCGGCCGGCAGCGTGTCGCCCGGCTCACCCTGCCAGGCGCGCAAGGCGTCCGCATCAAGGGTAAATACGCGGCCCCAGTCCGTGCACGGCTCGCCAGGGCTGCGCCGATCCAGGCCCAGGTGCACCGTGACGGCCGCCGGCAGCAGCGCCGCCGCAGGCGCTTGCGCATGCAGATTGCGCAGGATGGCCACCTGCGGCTCCTTGCCCAGCGCCGTATTCATGGTTTCACTGACGATCACGTCCGGCATGGCGCCTGCAGGCATTTGATAGGCGGCCGCGTCGGCGCAAAGGTATTCGGCGACGTGGCTGTCGAGGCCCAGGGCGGCGATCAGCTCGCGCGCATAGTCCAGGGTTTCCGCATGCACGTCGAGGATGGCGAACTGCACTTCGCTGGCGTCCAGCACGGCCATCACCGGCAGGGCCAGCAGCGCAAACGGGCCGCAGCCTGCATACAGCACGCGCACGGGCCGCCCGCCGCTCACGGCCAGACGCTCGCGCACGGCCAGCGCCAGGCCCTGGATAAAGGCGGCGCTGCGGTAGGGCTCGCGCGCGCACAGTCCCGCCTGCACGGGCGAGATGGCCCAGCCACTGGGCAGAAAACTCTCGCCATCGCGCAAGCCATCCTGCCGGTCCATGGCCAGGCCCGAATGGCGCTCGACGAGCTGGCGCAGCTGCACGGTTTCGCCGACCAGGCTGGCCAGGGAACGCTGCGGATCGCACAGCGCGGCCGAGATGGCAGCCAGTTCCGTACGCGCCGAAGTCACGCGCAACTCCACGCATCACTCCACGGATAAGGCAGGATAAAGACAGAATGCATGGCGGCTTCCTTGAAATGATTGCAAGTACGCGGAAAAATTGGCAGCATAGCAAATAAATATACGCCTGCGCATTTGCCACCACCTGCCGGAGCACCGATGCACGACTTGCCGCTTTCCGCCCCCTACCAGTTGCGCCTCCAGCGCGACGACGACGATGGCTTTGCCGCCGCGCTGTACAGTTCCACGCGCGACGACCTGCGCCAGATGCCGGCCGATCCCGCCGTCATCGAACAGCTGATCGCCATGCAGCAGCGCATGCAAAGCCACGGTTACCGACAGGCGTATCCGCACGCCGCGTACCTGGTGCTGCTGCACGGCGACACGCCCATCGGCCGTCTGATCCTCGACCGCGAGGATCAGGTGCTGCACCTGGTCGACATCGCCATCCTGCCCGCCGCGCAGGGCCAGGGTGCCGGCAGCGCCGTGCTGCGCGGCCTGCAAACGCAAGCGGGCGCGCAGCAATGCCGGATCCATCTTGCCGTCAACAAAAGCAACACGGCAGCGCGCGCCCTGTACCAGCGGCTGGGCTTTCGATTGCGCGGGGAAAACGACGTGCAGGAGCAGCTGGAATGGAGCGCGCCATAGTGCCGGCGCCGAATCCGCCGAACACCTGGCTGCGACTGCCGCTGCGCTTCGACGTGGCGCGCATGCAGCGCGACAGCGACCAGTTCGCCGCCGGCGAGTGGATCAGCCATTTCAATACGGGCGCCTATGAAAACGGCTGGAGCTGCGTGCCGCTGCGCTCGGCAGGCGGAGCAGCCGACGACATCATGCCCGTCGACGGCGCCGCCTATGCCGACACGCCGCAACTGGCGCGCTGCCCCGGCTTGCGCGAAGTGCTGGCCAGCTTCGCCTGCGAGATCCGCGCCGCGCGCCTGATGGCTTTGGCACCGGGCGCCGTCATCCGCGCGCACCGCGACGCCGGCACGTCACTGGCCGATGGCCTGGTCCGCATCCACACCCCCGTCCACACTACGCCGCAGGTCGTGTTCAGCATCGACGGCGAGAACGTCCACTTCGCGGCCGGCCACGCCTGGTACATGGACGCCAGCTGCCTGCACGCGGTGCACAACCAGGGCGCGGCGCCGCGCATCCACCTCGTGCTCGACTGCGTCACCAATGCCTGGCTCGAAGCGCTGTTCGCCTCGGCCGGCTTCGTGCCGAAAGCGGCCCCGAAATATGGCGACCCCAGCATCAACGACGGCAATGTGCGGGCCGTCATCGCCCAGCTGCGACTGTCGCCCTCACCTGCCAGCCTGGCGCTGGCCAGCGAATTGGCCGCGCTGGCCGACGGGAGCGCGCCATGAGCGCCGCGCCGGGCCTGGCGCAGCAGGAACGCTTGCTGGCCAAGGGAGAGCCGGTGGCATGGCACGAAGGCATGGATCTGCGCGGCTGGTATCCGCTGTACGTGGAGCGCGGCGAAACATTGGCGGACGCTGCCATGTGCTGGCGCCATTTGGGAGAAACGGCTTTCAGCGACGCCTTCTTTGTCAATACCCTGGCGTGCCAGCCGCATGAGGAGCGCCGCGTCTGCCGCACGCCGCTGGCGGCGCTGGCCACGCTGGGCGATGGCCTGGCGCCCGACGCCTTCATCTTCCACGTCTCGCGCTGCGGCTCAACCCTGCTGAGCCAGCTGCTGGCGTCCCTGCCGCAATGCATCGTCATGTCCGAACCGCCCGTCATCGACTCGCTGCTGCGGCTGCATCACGATGGCATGGCGGGCAGCGACAGCATCGCCCTGCTGCGCCAGGCCATCCTGGCATTGGGACAGCGCCGCTCAGGGGACGAGACGCATTTCATCATCAAGTTCGACTGCTGGCACATCCACAGCCTGGACTTGCTGCGGCAAGCGTTTCCCGGCACGCCCTGCCTGTTCGTCTACCGCGAACCGCTGGCCGTGCTGGCCTCGCACCAGCGCCAGCGCGGCCCGCAAATGGTGCCCGGCATGCTGCACCCGGCACAGCTGCCGCTGCCCGCGCACCAGCTGGAACCCGGCGAACTCGATGGCTATACGGGCCTCGTGCTGGCCAGCCTGTTCGACGCCGCCCTGCCCCATGCGGCCGCTGGCCAGCTGCAGTTAATTCACTACAAGCAATTGCCCGACATCCTCTTCAGCGATGTATTGGCCCGCTTCGGCATCACCGCCACGCTGGCACAGCTGCAAGCGATGCGCGCGCGCGGCGGCGTGCATGCGAAATACGGCACGGCTTACCACGGCGATCCGCCATTGGCCGCGACAAGCGGCCTGGCCGCCATCGCCGCGCAAGTGCAACCAAGTTATCTGGCGCTGGAAGCATTGCGCACGGGGCAATAGTCACAGCGCAGCGGCATTGTCCTCGCGCCACTTGCGCACCATCTCGTTGCTGATTTCGCGTTCATAGCAAATGGGGGCGTAACCGCCCTTCCGACTCCATGCGCTGCGCGCCCCACAGGCGCTGCCATTTTTGGCCGCATTGTAGGGACAGGGGCAGCGGCCCGGATAGGCGGCAATCGACTCGGCGATGATCTGCTGTTTGACCTTCGCTTCGGCTGGCGCCTGGCGTCCCTGGCCGCCGGCAAGGGGTGCATAGGCCGTGCCGGCGGCCAGCATCAGCACCAGAGCGCAGAGATTCTTCATAGGAAAGGTTGTTTTCATCCACAGGCAGTAAACAGACTCTGCAAGTATGGCAGATGCTTTTCGGCAAATCTGCGTGAAATGTCACGCACACCATGGCAGCAACGCAAAAAGCCCAACCGTGAAGGCTGGGCTTTGTGCTGCTGCTTGTTCTGGCTCCCCGACCTGGACTCGAACCAGGGACCTGCGGATTAACAGTCCGTCGCTCTACCAACTGAGCTATCAGGGAAAAGAGGCCGCATTCTATAGGGCAAATTTTCAGTTGTCCAGATTTACGCCAAAAAAATTATGCGCGACGCCGCTCAGCCCGGACTTTCCCTGGGCTGATAGTCAAATACCAGCACCCGTCCCAGCCATGGCTTGAGCAGATCGACAAAGGCCAGGTGGGCCGGATGGGCCAGGTACACGTCGCGCGCGCTGGCGCCATCGAAGGTCAAGGTAAAGCAATCGGTAAAGCCGTCATCGAGGCCTTCCGAGCTGACATTCGGCCCCCATTCGAATTGCAGCACGCCGGGAATGCGGTGTTTAAGCTGGGAAAACTCATAGACCAGCTCGGCATGCTTGGCCGGTGTGATGTCCTCGAGAAAATCACACAGGACGATATGGCGCAACGGGATGGAACAGGACATGGCAGCTCTCCTATGGGGTTGCATTCAGGATAGCGCAAAACGAAAAAGCACACAGGCAGCGGCCCGCCACGCCGCACATATTTTATATATGCAACATGTTATTCGGATAATATCGTCCATGGACACCCCCTACCCGCAGGCAACCATCCATCTCAGACCATGACTAAGCTACTGGCAGTGCTATTCCTCACCCTGATGCCATTTTCCGCATGCAAAGCGCAAGCGCTCGCCATCGACGCGCTGCTGACACCGGACATCGGCGGCATCAAGCAGTTTGTGGAAATCAAAACAGATGACTCAAAAAAACCTGTTCTGCTCTTCTTATCGGGCGGGCCGGGAAGTTCGATGATGAAGAATGCGGATGCCTTTACCGCCATCCTGAAAAACAGATTTACGCTGGTGCAATGGGATCAGCGCGATGCGGGAAAAACCCTGAAACTGAATCCGTCGCCTAGCCAGCCTTCCGTCGCGCAGATGGAACAGGACACCTACCAGGTCATCACGTTTCTACAAAAAGAGCTCAAGCAGGAGAAAATATACTTGCTGGGCAGCTCCTGGGGCAATGTGCTCGGCTTTCATATCGTCAAACAGCATCCGGAACTGCTGCATGCGTATTTCGCCGTCAATCCCGTCATCAGCCAGCTGGCCAGCGAAAAGGAATTGCTGAAAACCTTGAAAGTGCATTTCAAGGACAATGCCGTCGCCAGCCAGGAACTGGGAAGCATCACTTTCCCGTTTGCAAGTGACGAAAGCATGTTTTATCTAAGGAAATGGCTTTTTTACAAGGATGGCAAGGAATTTGCGACGAGCGAGGGCTTCAAGACGGGTTTTCTTCAATGGTCGAAAACCTGGTCGCCAGTCTGGAACGAGGTCATGAACACTGATCTGCCCAAGACCTTGCAGAGCGTTGACTGCCCCGTGTATTTCTTCGTCGGCAAGAACGACATCCAGACCTCCACCCGCATCACGCAAGACTATTTTGAGCAGCTGCAGGCGCCCAGGAAAGGGTTGTTTGTATTTGAACAGTCGGGACATCAGATACACCAGGATGAACCGGTGAAATTTCAAGAAGCCATCATCAAGACATTGGATGCGACTACAAAATCCTGATGCAAGGTCCAGTAACCTGGCCTAGACACCGGCAATGCTCGCGGCGGCTTTCCGGATCAGCGACGCCACCGAATGGGCTTGCGAAATGTAAATGGCATGGCTGCCGGCCACTTCGACCACCTTCGAGACCGTGCATTCAGCCATCTCACGCTGCATCTCCGGTGCAATCATCTTGTCCCCCGGTTGCGACCAGGTATCAGCTTGGCTTGTGCCTCCAAGCCGGCGTGGCGACCACGCCGGTCAAGGCGGCCACTCGCCAGGACACTTGCGATGCCGCCATGGAGTCGGCCTTGCCCCTGGGCACATCCGCGGCGAAGGCGGCCGCAAACTTTTCTGATCGAGCAACAGAAAGCCATCGTGCGGCGGCAAGATTGGCGGCACCGGCACAGCAGGCGGGGCATTCTTCAGCAAGGAATCGACTGCCTCGCCGTGATTCGGCACCAAGGCCGCAAGGTAAACCAATGCCTTGACCTTGGAATCGCTCCCCGCTTGAGTGACCACGACGCCGCCATACGAATGACCGATCAAAACCACGGGGTCCGGTGACGCGGCCATAACCCGCTGAGTCGTGACCACGTAGTCCTCCAGCGATAGCGTTGTATTTTGCACAATATCAACGTGGCAGCGTTCCTCACACAATGCCCGGTAGACACCCTCACAGCCAGATCCATCGACAAAACCGCCGTGCACGAGCACGATCGTTGCCCTCCCAACACTTCTAGCCTCATCCATGTCAGCCTCCCCATACAGTTGCAGTGCAGACGATGACCAACCTGCCGGCGCCTGAATTTCTCAAGATTAGCTCCGGAGGCCTGACGATCTGTGCGCTGAATCAAAAGTCGGCGACCTGGGCGCGCCACGCGCCAACAAACAGGGGCCGGAAATGCTAAAAGCCCAACCAATGAAGGCTGGGCTTTTTAGCGATTACGTGTTCTGGTCCCACGTTTACAATAAAATCCAATAACTTAAAATTGAATTATTCTGTAATTTTTCAATATAGGTTACAGTCATGCCAACTATATCACCGCCACCGTTTTGAGAAGCTCATCCGCCTCATTCTTTACCGATTCTTCTTTTTCGAGATATGAAATACTAAACGCCTTAACTCTTGGAACAGCATTCTTCCTGAGCCACGCAGCCTTCTCGAAACCATCCTTTTGTTTTCGCTTTATTTTCTGTCCAGAACCTAAACTTAAAGAAAATAGATTTATGAACTGCCTTGGTCCGACACCAACAAATGGCTGAAACAAAACTTTATTATCTTTTTGATCTTCAGGACTCCTTATAGCATCCGGATGCATCTCATAGGCTTTGCTCTTAGGATAGGGCTCAATAAAAACTACATCACGAATTCCACTGGCTATGATGTGCTTCGCACAATTATGACAAGGAAATGTTGTACAGAATATTACTGCCCCGTCGCAGCCAATACCGCGGCGAGCACATCCTAGAATTGCATCCATTTCAGCATGCACAACGCGACCATATTCACTTATATCCATTAGGCCGGAAGATTCGATATTTCGTTCAAGATGAGCAAGGGCCGCTCCCCTTAGGCCCTTCCTCAAAGAATTAATAATCGTTTGTTTCTCTTTCGCATTGCGATCTATTCCATTCATATAATCCCGGCCATTTGAAATATCGCCGATTACATTCGTCTTTTCATCAAATGTCGGCCAATAGGTTCCTCCCTCCGGGCTTGGACACTCATTTGCGCCGGTAGAAACAATATCTTTATTCCGAGTGATAACGGCCCCAACTTGCCTTGACATATCGGCACTTTTCATTCCTGCAGCATGTGCCATAAACATTGCATACTCGTGAAAAGTTGGTGTTCTAAACGGATCTCCAAAAATTATATCGAAGAAACGTTCTAAAGAGTTCCACACCTTATGCTCATCCCCGTTCTCAGTGAAGAAAAAGTCTGCCAAATGAAAGGCTGCGCTGGTGCTTTGCCCGTAGTCAATATTGTCTTCACCCCTATCCCGCTTTATTAGATCGTCTCGTTTTTCTCTTTCATGAACAGAACATTGCTTTTCAAGATAGAGTTGTCTCGACTTAGCTGACGAATGCGCGGCAAATAAATAAAAACCTACCCCATATATATTTCGAAGCTCCTCAACCTCCTCCGGGCGTTTGATCGAATCAATTATGTAAATAACTCTTCTATCGGCCTGTCCATCTCTCTTTTCGGCAATCTTTGCGGCCGCAAGCTTTGCCAATAATGAGCTATCCTTACTGCGTCCGCGGAGTTCATTTCCTGCATTCATTAGATCAATTACTCTTTTGTAATTATCACCACAATGATCCGGGACTGTTACATGCTCGTTTATTAACGAACTCATTGAGACAACTTCTGTTCGGTAGCTATAATGTTTTGCCAGATTTTCTATCGTTTTGGCAATCATGGGGCGATTGCAACCAATAGGGCCGATGAGACCAATGACAATTTCGGATGGTTCGGAGGTGTTTTGGCGAAAATTCATGGTCACATTATCCAGACGCTTAAGTAACACAGGGCAACAAATTCATTTAACAAGAACCTTGCCTAAGAGTAACGCAACAATACCATAAGTTGCGCACAAGTCACACCGATGCTGATTTTCTAGCAAAATTAACCCTATCCGTTTGATCCTACTTTCATTGCCTAGCAAACGCTACCACGCGGTCGCATGACTCTGTACAACCCAACTCTTTCAGGTTCTCATGGCCCCACTTCAAAATGCGTCGCTATTTACGTGGCTTAGGTCGCCTAACAAAACCTCTGAATATATCGCCAGCAGATGAGTATGCAGGCAAGCGAGAGGAATGCTTGGTGGATATCGGCTCGGCGCTCGTAGCGGATACGCAACCGGCGGAAACGGTGGAGCCAACCGAGTGTGCGTTCGACCACCCAGCGCCATTTACCCAGGCGTTCGCGCGACTCGATGCCATAGCGGGCTATGCGTGGAGCGATGCCACGGCTGCGCAACCAGGCCCGATGGGCACGCGAAGCATATGCCTTGTCGGCGTGCAGTTTGGCCGGACGTTTGCGTGGCCGGCCCGCTAGCCCGGATACGGATGGGACAGTTTCGAGCAGCGGGATCAGCATCCGGGAATCATGTACCTGAGCCCCCGATATGCTCGCTACCAGAGGCAGTCCGCGTTGGTCGACGAGCAGATGGTGCTTGCATCCGAGCTTGCCGCGGTCGGTGGGATTGGGGCCGGTATGCTGTCCGCCGAGGGGGGGATGGCACGCTGGCCGAGTCGACACTGGCGCGTTCCCATTGAATCTGATCGTATTCCCGCAAGTGGTGCAGCATGGCTTCGTGGATGCGTTGCCACACACCAGCCTGTTGCCATGCATGCAGGCGCCGCCAGCAACTCATGCCGCTGCCACAGCCCAATTCACGAGGAAGATATTCCCAGGGCAAGGCTGTCTTGAGGACGAACAGGATACCGGTCAAGGCGGCGCGGTCGTCAATGCGAGGGCGTCCTCCCTTTGGGGAAGGCTGATGTACTGGCAGTAAAGGCTGGATCAGCGCCCACAGGCCATCAGGAAGAAGTGCTTTGGCCATGTGATCGGCTCCCGAAAACGATGTCAGGTGGGTTTGACCAGCTTCGGGGCCGTTTGTTTCTATGGGTGAAGTTTTGTTAGGCGCTCTTAGCCTTCTCAGCCTTGTCAATCGGATAGCTGTAACAAGTATTTTTCCAAGCCGCTGACCAATCCCGCCCCGCACAAGAGGATCCAGTGATTTCCGATCACAGATAGCGCAGGACAGTATTGCGTGAGATATCCAGTCGTCTAGCAATTTCTTGTATTAATATCTGATCACGAAGGTGCCCGCGTCGAATGATGTCGGGCGGTCTCACCGTGACCTACTATGCGTAAATAAACGGACCCTGAAATGCAAAAAGCCCAACCGGTAAAGGCTGGGCTTTTTGCTACTGCGTGTTCTGGCTCCCCGACCTGGACTCGAACCAGGGACCTGCGGATTAACAGTCCGTCGCTCTACCAACTGAGCTATCAGGGAAAAGAGGCCGTATTATATAGGCCAAACCTGGCGCTGTCCAGATTTCCATAGGGAAAATCTTATCTTGCCGCAAGCTGCGCGCCGGCGCCGCAAAAACAAAAAAGGCCACGTTTTTCAACGTGGCCTTTCGAATTCTGGCTCCCCGACCTGGACTCGAACCAGGGACCTGCGGATTAACAGTCCGTCGCTCTACCAACTGAGCTATCAGGGAAAAGAGGCAATATTATATGTCGCTTGTTCCATATTTGCAAGACTGATACTGCATCGCCACAAACACGGCCATCGCCGACTTTCTACCGCCATCAGCGCCGCACTTGCATGCAGCGCCGAAGAAGCAAGATATTAAAGTACTTTGGCGATCGCGTCAATGACGATGTCGATATTGCGCGAATTCAATGCTGCCACGCAGATACGGCCCGTGTCGACGGCGTAAATCGATTGCTCGCGCAAGGACGCCACCTGCTCCTTGGTCAGACCCGAGTACGAGAACATGCCGATTTGCTGGCGCACGAATTCGAAGTCGTGGGCTGGCGCCTTGGCTTTCAGCTTTTCCACGAAGGCATTGCGCATTTCGCGGATGCGCACGCGCATGCCCGCCAGTTCCTCTTCCCACAACTGGCGCAGTTCCGGCGTGGCCAGGACGGTGGCGACCACCTTGCCGCCGTGGACTGGCGGGTTCGAGTAGTTGGTGCGCACGACGCGCTTCAGCTGCGACAGCAAACGGGCCGCTTCGTCGGCGCTGGCGGCGACGACGCTCAGGGCGCCCACGCGCTCGCCGTACAGCGAGAACGATTTCGAGAACGAGTTCGATACCAGCAGCGGGCCGCCCGCGTCGGCGAAGCGGCGCACCACGGCGCCGTCTTCGGCGATGCCGTTGGCGAAGCCTTGATACGCCATGTCCAGGAACGGCACCAGGCCGCGCGAAGTGACGACAGCGATGATCTGATCCCATTGGGCCACGCTCAGGTCGGCGCCGGTCGGGTTGTGGCAGCAGGCGTGCAGCACGACGATGGAGCCGGCTGGCATGGCGTTCAGGCTGGCCAGCATGCCGTCGAAGTTCACGCCATGGGTGGCGGCATCGTAGTAGGTGTAGTTATTGACGACGAAACCGGCGTTTTCAAACAGCGCGCGGTGGTTTTCCCAGCTTGGGTCGCTGATGTAGACTTGCGCGCCCGGCGCGAAGCGCTGCAGGAAGTCGGCGCCGATCTTCAGTGCGCCCGTGCCGCCGATGGCTTGCACGGTCACAGCGCGGCGCTCTTGAATTACGGCGCTGTCGGCGCCAAATACGAGTTCTTGCACGGCCTTGTCGTAGGCGGCGAGGCCTTCGATCGGCAGATAGGTGCGTGGCGCCGCCTGTTCGATCAGGATGGCTTCTGCCTTGCGTACGCAAGCTAACAGAGGCACTTTACCGTTGTCGTCATAATAGACGCCAACGCCCAGATTGATTTTGGCGGGATTCTGGTCCGCGTTAAATGCTTCGGTGATGCCCAGGATCGGGTCGCGTGGGGCCATCTCGATGGCGCTAAACAGACTGGCAGAAACAGTTGGGTTCGTCATGATAAGATTGGATTCGATTGGAAGCAGGTTCACAGCGGAGTTGTAGACAGCGCCCCAAAATACAACGCCAGGGCCGCCAGCAGAGCACTATTCTAACAAAGGTCTGATTCACATGCCCGAATTATCTACCGCCAGCGAGGCGGAAAGCGCAATTATCTCTTTCCCGGACTCCCCCTTCAAGCTGCACCAGCCCTTCCCTCCGGCCGGCGATCAGCCCACGGCGATCGACCAGTTATCCGAGGGGATCGCCGACGGACTGGCCTTCCAGACCCTGCTGGGCGTGACCGGTTCGGGCAAGACCTACACCATGGCCAACGTCATCGCGCGCATGGGCCGGCCCGCCATCGTCTTCGCGCCCAACAAGACCCTGGCCGCGCAGCTGTACAGCGAGTTCCGCGACTTTTTCCCGCAAAACGCGGTCGAATACTTCGTCAGCTACTACGATTACTACCAGCCCGAAGCCTACGTGCCGCAGCGCGACCTGTTCATCGAAAAGGACTCGTCGATCAACGAGCATATCGAGCAGATGCGCCTGTCGTGCACCAAGTCGCTGATGGAGCGGCGCGACGTCATCATCGTCGCCACCGTCTCGGCCATCTACGGTATCGGTAACCCGAACGAATACCACCAGATGATCCTGACGTTGCGCGTTAAAGACAGGGTCGCCCAGCGCGACGTCATCGCGCGCCTGATCCAGATGCAGTACACGCGCAACGAAGTCGATTTCGGCCGCGGCACCTTCCGCGTGCGCGGCGACACCATCGACATCTTCCCCGCCGAGCACGCGGAACTGGCCGTGCGCCTGGAAATGTTCGACGACGAGATCGAATCGATCCAGCTGTTCGACCCGCTGACGGGCAGAGTGCGTCAGAAAATCCCCCGCTTCACCGTGTATCCGGGCTCGCACTATGTGACGCCCCGCTCCACCGTGCTGCGCGCCGTGGAAACCATCAAGGACGAACTGCGCGAGCGCCTGGAATTCTTCCGCAAGGAGAATAAGCTGATCGAGGAGCAGCGGCTGGAGCAGCGCACGCGCTTCGACCTGGAAATGATGGCCGAAATCGGTTTTACCAAGGGCATCGAGAACTACTCGCGCCACCTGTCCGGCGCGCTGCCGGGCGAACCGCCGCCGACCCTGGTTGACTATTTGCCGCCCGACGCCTTGATGTTCCTCGACGAGTCGCACGTGCTGACGGGCCAGCTGAGCGCCATGTACAACGGCGACCGTTCGCGCAAGACGAACCTGGTCGACTATGGCTTCCGCCTACCGTCGGCGCTCGACAACCGGCCCTTGAAATTCGAGGAATTCGAGCAGAAGATGCGCCAGACCGTGTTCGTCTCGGCCACGCCGGCCGAATACGAAAAGACGCATTCCGACCAGGTGGTCGAACAGGTCGTGCGTCCCACGGGCCTGGTCGACCCGCAGATCATCGTGCGCCCGGCCAGCAGCCAGGTGGACGACCTGATGTCGGAAATCGTCGAGCGCATCAAGAAGGACGAGCGCGTGCTGGTGACGACCCTGACCAAGCGCATGTCCGAGCAATTGACGGAATACCTGGGCGACCATGGCATCAAGGTGCGCTACCTGCACAGCGATATCGAAACGGTGGAGCGCGTGGAAATCCTGCGCGACCTGCGCCTGGGCACCTTCGACGTGCTGGTGGGGATCAACCTGCTGCGCGAGGGCCTGGACTTGCCGGAAGTATCGCTGGTCGCCATCCTCGACGCGGACAAGGAAGGCTTTTTGCGCTCCGAGCGCAGCCTGATCCAGACCATCGGCCGCGCCGCGCGTAACCTGAACGGCACGGCGATTCTGTACGGCGACCGCATCACGGACTCCATGCGCCGCGCCATCGACGAGACGGAACGCCGCCGCAACAAGCAGATCGCCTTCAACACAGCCAACAACATCGTGCCGATCGGCGTGAAAAAATCGATCCGCGAAATGATCGACGGCGTCTACAGCCCGCAGGAAGCGCGCGAAAACCTGCAAGTGGCGCAGGAAGCGGCCAAGTTCGAGTCCATGAGCGAGAAGCAGGTCAGCAAGGAAATCAAGCGCCTGGAAAAACTGATGGTCGACCACGCCAAGAACCTCGAGTTCGAAAAGGCGGCGCAAGTGCGCGACCAGCTGCACATCCTCAAGCAGCAGCTGTTCGGCGCACCGGGTACCGACAATGTGACATCGATACTGGGTAGGTCGGATTAGGCCCTGCGGGCCGTAATCCGACAACATCGTTGGCGCTGGTCGCGGTGTCGGATTACGCGGCCTTGCCGCTAATCCGACCTACTTGAAAAGCCTTGACCGCACCAGCGAGTACAGGACCGCTGTCCATGGTTCGCCCTACTCCGGCAGCGAATAGTCGATGTCGTAGAAATGCTGGCCATCGATGATGCGGATGGCCAGCGTCCCGCTGATGCCCGTCAGCTGCCCCGTGCCGGAATGCGGCACGATGACGATGGACAGCGTCTGCTGGCCGTCGGCCATCGTGCCCGCATGCTGCGCCACGAAGCTGCCTTCCCTGCCCTGCAAGACGCCCGTGATGGCTTCCATGGCGACATAACCGGCCGCGCCTTTGGTGTCGGTGACGGCGCTGAGCATCTCCCCTTTGGCCGTGGCGACCAGATCGCCGGCATAGACTTTGTCGAGCAGCACCTTGCCCAGAGTCGTGCGCCCCGCGCGCTGCGGCGCCGCAGCTGGCGTCATGGTGATGCTGAAACTTCCCGTGGCGTGCACTTGCATGCGATGATCTCCCTCTGCAGATGAGGCGGCGCTGGCCGGCGCCACCGATAGACAACATGCGGCCAGCATCAGGCCCGGCAAACTGTATGATTTCATGATTCCCTTTCAATCGATGCGAGAGAGCCATCCTAGTGCCGCGCAGGAGACAAATATTGGATAAAGCCGACAGCACGCGCAATGTGCTCGCCACGCGCGGCCAGGCGCCGAAAGGCATCGTCGACCCGCAGGCGGCGGCGCGCCGCATACGGCTGGCGACCTATCCGCCAACTGGCGCGCTGGCGCCGTTCGTCGAGTACTTCTGGGTGGTCGAATGGGACAGGCGGGACTGCGCGCCGGAGACGCAGCGCGTGCTGCCCTACCCGAACGCCCACCTGGTGTTCGACCTTGGGCGCACGGCCATCCATGGCGTCGTGCGCGGCGCCTTCGACCGGCCATTGAGCGGAGCGGGCAAGGTGCTGGGCGTGCGTTTTTCGCCGGGCGGCCTGCGCCCGTTCATCAGCCAGCCCTTGTCGTCATTCACCGACACGACCATCGCCGCCGACGCCCTGCTGGACATGCCGGCCGCGCAAGCCGAGGCGCTGGTGCTGCTGCAAGCCGACGATACGGCGATGGTGGCGCAGGCACAGGCGCTGCTGCTGGCCAGGCTGCCGCAAGTCGACGACGCCGCCCTGCTGGCCGCCAGGCTGACGGCCGCGGCGGCGGCCCGCAATGGCCCGGCGAGCGTGGCGCAGCTGTGCGAAAAAATGGGCATCGGCGAACGCCGGCTGCAGCGCCTGTTCGCCAACTACGTGGGCGTGCCGCCGAAGTGGGTGATCCAGCGCTACCGCCTGCAGGAAGCGATCTGGCGCCTGGCGCAGCCCGATGCACCCGACCTGGCCAGCCTGGCGCAGGAACTGGGCTTTTTTGACCAGGCCCATTTCAGCCGCAGCTTTGCGGAACTGGTGGGCAGCACGCCGCTCGACTATCGCCGCTCGCAGCGAGAGACAGACGCCTAGCACTGCGCTCACCCCCGCCGTCCCTGCTTGCCGATGCTCGCGCTCATCATGTCGAACAGGGTGCGCGACGCGGGCGGCATCGCGTGCTGATGCCGGCTGATCAAGCCCAGCGTCCGCTTCACGGCGGGATTGACGAGCGGCACGCCGACCACCGTGCCTTGCCGCTCCGGCAAAATCGACAGCCCCGGCACGGCCGCCACACCCAAACCCGACTCCACCAGCGCCAATATGCCTGACACGTGGTTGATCTCGCACGAGATCCACGGGTGCTTTTCCACGCCGGCCAGCGCCGCATCGAGCACGCTGCGGTTGCCGCTCGACTTGGCCACCGAGATATAGCGTTCGTCGACGGTGTCTTTCCAGCTCAGCTTCTTGCGCTTGGCCAGCCGGTGATCGTTGCGCATCGCCAGCACGTAGGTCTCGACGTAAATAGGCTGGAAATGGATTTCCGGATTTTCCGCGCCCGTGAAGCTGATGCCGAAATCCGCCTCGCCTGTCAGCACAAGATTGAGCACGTCCTGCGCGCTTTCGTCATGCACGCGCACGCGGATTTTTGGAAACTGCGCGCTGAAGCGCTTGAGCACGTCCGGCAGAAAATGCCACACGGCCGACGGCACGCAGGCGAACGTCACCGTCCCGGTGCGGTGCGCGGCCAGGTCGGCGACACCGAGCACGGCATCCTCGAGGCCGTTGAGCGCATCGCGCACGTTCACCAAAAACACCTGCCCCACATTGGTCAGCTGCACGCGCCGGGTGGTGCGTTCGAACAGCTTGACGCCCAGCGCATCTTCGAGTTTTTCAATGCGGCGGCTGAGCGCCGGCTGCGACAGGAACAAGTCGGCCGCGGCCTGGCGAAAGCTGTTGCGCTCGGCCACGGCCACGAAGGCCTGCAAATCATGAAGTTCGTAATTGATGCGCTGCATGCATGAATCCCCGGAAAAATTGCAATTATCAAATTATGCCATTTCAACGATGATGGGGTCTTAATGCTGAGCCTCGCCAAGAAGGCATCACCCCGAGGGAGACACCATGCGACATTGTTCCACGTTCGCGCTATTGTTCGCGGCCAGCGGCACCTGCCTGGGCCAGAGCGGCGCGGTTTTGTATGGCATCGCGGATGCCGGCATCCGTTATGGAAAAGGTTTGACCGCCGCCAACGCACCGACGGCTGGCAGCGCCACGCCCGCCATCAGCAGCGGCATCAACAACACGAGCCGCTGGGGCCTGCGCGGCCAGGAAGACCTCGGCGGCGGCTGGCAGGCGCTGTACCGTCTCGAGGGCGGGCTGAATCTGGACACAGGCAGCGCGGCCAAATCCGACAAGCTGTTCGACCGGCAAGCGTGGGTGGGACTCAAGTCGCCGCTGGGCTCCGTGACCCTGGGGCGCCAGGCAACCTTGCTGGCCGACGCCATCGCGCCGGTGGATCCGCTGGGCATCCGCTATGCCTCATTCAATCCGAACGTCAACATCACAGGATTGAGCAACACGGCTTTTGGCCGGCATGCGTTCGGCCAGCAATACGGCAGCAGCGGCTATGCCGACAACTTCTACCGGCTCGACAACATGGTGAAAACCAGCGCCAGCCTCGGGCCGGTGGTGGCGCGCGCCGCCTATTCCTTCGGCGAGGTGGCGGGCGCCACGTCGCCATTGTCGACCTGGGGCGGCGCCCTGACCTACCAGCAGGCGGGGCTGGCCATCTCCGGGGCGCTGATGCGCTTTCGCAATCGCGACAACCGCAGCCTCGACGCCGCCACCGTGGGCGCCGCCTACAAGGTGGACATCTGGCAGTTCAAGGCCAACCTCGGCGTCAACCGCGCCGACGTGGGCGCCGGCAAATCCGTGCGGCAGGGCGTGCTGTCCGCCGGCGTAAGCCGGCAAATGGCGCAGGACGTGCTGCTCACGACCGCCTACTACAAGGTGCGGCGCAGCGCCACGGGCCACGTCGACGACGGCTTCCAGCGCGCTTTCGCCTACCTGGAAAAAACGCTCTCGCCGCGCTCGACCCTGTATCTCGAATCGGACTACACCACGTGGCAAGGCGATGCGGCCGGCGTCACGGGAACGCGGGCCAACGACCGCAAAGGCATGGGCCTGACGCTCGGCCTCATGCACAAATTTTAACGACAGGAGAAACAACCATGCTTCAACAGACCCTCGTGCGGCGCTCCGCCCCCCTACTGGCCGGCTTCATGCTGCTCGCCGCCGGCGCGGCCCATGCCGCCGACATCCGCGTGGTCAGCTCGGGCGGCTTCGCCCAGGCCTACAAAAATCTGGCGCCCGCCTACGAGCGCGCCAGCGGCGACCATCTGGTCTCCGAATGGGGACCGTCGATGGGCACCACCAAGAATGCGATCCCGGCGCGCCTGGCGCGCGGCGAGCCAATCGACGTCGTCATCATGGTGGGCGACGCGCTCGACAAGCTGATGCAGGAAGGCCGCCTGGTCCCCGGCAGCAAGGTGGTCCTGGCCAATTCGCCGATTGCCTGCGCCGTGCGGCGCGGCGCGGCCAAGCCCGACATCAGCACCACCGAAGGCTTGCGCAGCGCCTTCCTGAAGGCGGACAAGGTCGCCTATTCGGACAGCGCCAGCGGCGTCTACATCGAGACGCAGCTGATGAACAAGCTGCATATTTCGGAGCAGATGCAGGGCAAGGCCGCAAAAATTCCCGCCACCCCCGTCGGCGAAATCATCGCCCATGGCCAGGCCGATTTCGGCTGCCAGCAGCGCAGCGAGCTGCTGCCGGTCGAAGGCATCGACATCGTCGGCCTGCTGCCGCCGGAAGTGCAGAAGATGACGCAGTTTTCGGCGGCGCTGGTCCCCGGCGGCAAGGAGCCGGAATCCGGCCGCGCCTTGCTGCGCTTCCTCGCCGCCCCTGCCAACGCCGGCGCGATCGAAGCGACCGGGCTGGAACCGGCGTCAGGATCAACTACGCACTAGGCGACGTCACTCATCTTTCATCAATAGGTAAATCATGGCCATTCCCTCCACCGCCGCACCCATCGCCGAGGCAGCGCCGCCGCGCGCGCAAGTGCGCCCGCCCTCGCGCATCGCCACCGTCATCCGGGTGACGAGCGGGAACTTCATCGAAATGTACGATTTTTTCCTGTTCGGCTTTTACGCCACGTACATTGCCAAGGCCTTCTTCCCCGCCACCAGCGAATACGCGGCCCTGATGATGACGTTCGCCACCTTCGGCGCGGGATTTTTCATGCGTCCGCTGGGCGCCATCATCCTCGGCAGCTACATCGACCGCATCGGCCGCCGCAAGGGCCTGGTGCTGACCCTGGCCATCATGGCATCCGGCACGGCGCTGATCGCCTTCGTGCCTGGCTATGCCACCATCGGGCTGCTGGCGCCGTTCCTCGTGCTGATCGGGCGTTTGCTGCAAGGCTTTTCCGCCGGCGTGGAACTGGGCGGCGTATCCGTCTACCTGTCCGAAATGGCGACGCCCGGCAACAAGGGATACTACGTCAGCTGGCAGTCGGCCAGCCAGCAGGTGGCCATCATTTTTTCCGCCGCGCTCGGCTACTATCTCAACGAAACCTTGAGCAAGGAATTCATCGCGGACTGGGGCTGGCGCATTCCGTTCTTCATCGGCTGCTCGATCATCCCCGTGGTGTTCTACATCCGCCGTTCGCTGCAGGAGACCGAGGCCTACCTGACGCGCAAATCGCATCCGACGTTCCGGCAGATGCTGGGGACGATCGCCCTCAACTGGCCGCTGGTGGTCACCGGAACGATGCTGATCGTGCTGACGACGGTCGCCTTCTACCTGATCACCGTCTACACGCCGACCTTCGGCAAGAACGTGCTCAAACTGAGCACCGAGGAAAGCCTGCTCGTCACCTTGTGCATCGGCCTGTCGAACTTCATCTGGCTGCCCGTCATGGGTGCGCTGTCCGACCGCATCGGGCGCTGGCCCATCATGGCCGTATGCTCGGCGCTGACGGTATTGACAGCGTATCCGGCCTTGTCCTGGCTGGTCGCCCATCCCAGCTTCGACCACATGCTGATGGTGGAGCTGTGGCTGTCCTTCCTGTACGGCAGTTACAACGGGGCCACCATCGTCGCGCTGACGGAAATCATCCCGGCCAGCGTCAGGACAACGGGCTTTTCGCTGGCCTACAGCCTGGCCACCGCGCTGTTCGGCGGCATGACGCCGCTCGTATCGACCTTGCTGATCGAGAGCACCGGCGACAAGGCGGCGCCAGGCTACTGGATGGCCGGCGCCGGCGCCATCAGCCTGGTGGCGACGTGGCTGATCTATCGCGGCATCGTCAGGGAGCGCCATCCGCTCCCGGCATGATGTTACGGCCAGGCGGGCCGGCGCATGTGGAACAGGCTGTCCGGCCCGATCTCGAAATAATCGGCCGGACCGCCGCCGCGCAAGATCGGTGCGGCGGCCGCCGTGTCGTACACGCCATCGGTCAACAGGTGGCGCGCGATGTGCACGCCCACCACTTCCCCCAGCACCAGCCAGCTGCCGACACCGTCGCCATTGACGCCTTGCAGCTCGATGATCTGCGTGCGCCGGCATTCGAAAGAGACGGGACTTTCCGCCACGCGCGGCACGTTGACGATGCGCGAGGCGGCCGGCGTCAGGCCGGCCAGCGCGAATTCATCGACTTCGGGCGGCGCCGGCGCGCAGCTGATATTCATCGCCCCGGCCAGCGGACGGGTCGCCAGGTTCCACACGAATTCGCCCGTCTGTTCGATATTGCGCAAGGTATCCTTGCGGCCGATGCTGGAAAAACCGATCAGCGGCGGATGGTAATTGAAGGCGTTGAAAAAGCTGTACGGCGCCAGATTGAGCAAGCCCCCGCTGCTGCGCGAGGCGATCCAGCCGATGGGCCGCGGCCCCACGATGGCGTTGAACGGGTCATGCGGCAGGCCATGGCCCTGTGCAGGTTCATAAAAGTGAATGTTGTCGGCCACGCGCGTTCCTGAAATCGAAGTCATGGGCGCCCGGGATGGAACGCCTGGAGCGACAGCTTACTGGAATTGCCGCCACCGCGTTGCCAGCCCGCCGGCGCCAGGCGCGCTCGCGCACGCATCATGACAATTGTATGGCGCGCAGCACCACGCCTCGCTTATGATGGGACAACTCAACCCTTATCATTCCGCTACCGCCCATGCCTACCCTCACGCTGCATCAGAAAGTGTTCCTGCTCCTCCTGAGCATCGTCACCATCGGCTTCGGCTGGATACTGGCGCCGTATGCGGGCGCCATCTTCTGGGGCGTCATCCTGGCGATCCTGTTCGCCCCCGTGTACCGCTGGCTGCTGCGGAAAACCAAGGGCCGCGCCGGCCTGGCGTCGCTGCTGACCTTGCTGCTGATCATCGTCATCGTGATCCTGCCGCTGTCGCTCATTTCCGTGTCGCTCGTGAACCAGGCGGCCAGCGTCGTGGAAATGGTGCGCTCGGGCGAGATCACGGTCGCCATGTTCTTCAACAAAATCATGGCGGTACTGCCGCAATGGCTGATCAATTTGCTCGACCGCTTCAACCTGACCAGCCTGGCCAGCCTGCAGGACAAGCTGGCCGAGGGCGCCACGCAGGTGAGCCAGGTGGTGGCGGTGAAAGCCATCAACGTGGGCCTGTACACCTTCGAATTTCTCACCAGCCTGTGCATCATGCTGTACCTGCTGTTTTTCCTCATGCGCGATGGCTCGACCCTGTCGGCCCGCATCAAGGGCGCCGTGCCATTGAGCCGCAAGTACAAGCAGCGCCTGTTCACCAATTTCACCACCGTGATCCGCGCCACCGTGAAAGGCAACATCCTCGTGGCGATCGCCCAGGGCGCCCTCGGCGGGCTGGCGTTCTGGTTCCTCGACGTGCCGGCGCCCCTGCTGTGGGCCGTGCTGATGGCCTTCCTGTCGCTGCTGCCGGCCGTCGGCGCCGCCCTCGTCTGGGCGCCCGTGGCCGCCTATTTCCTGGCAACGGGCGCCATCTGGCAAGGCGCAGGCCTGGCCGCCTTCGGCGTCTTCGTCATCGGCCTGGTCGACAACGTGCTGCGCCCCATTTTGGTCGGCAAGGATACCAAGATGCCCGACTACGTGGTGCTGCTGTCGACCGTGGGCGGCATGGCCCTGTTTGGCCTGAACGGCTTCGTCATCGGCCCCGTGGTGGCAGCGCTGTTCATCGCCTCGTGGGATCTGTTCGTCTCTGCCAGCGAATTCCAGGCCGAGGATTGAGGCGTGACGGCCTGGGCAGGCGGGAAACAGATGCGCACCGGCCTTGCAGGACAAGCGCATGATTTTTCTCTCGGCCAGCGTTCCCATGGCCGCTACATCGCCGCGATTATCGTGCTGCACCTGGCGCTGTTCTGGGTAGCCACGCGGCCCGCACACATGAGAATCGAGCACGATGAGCGGATCTGGCTGCAGCTGATGCCGCCACAGCGCCCAATGCAACGCTTCATTCCACCCGCCAAGCCCGATCCGGCGCCGGCACGCGCGCCAGCCCTTCCATCGAGCGCGGCAAGCATGTCGCCGCCAGAGGCGACGGCATCGGTGCAGGACCAGCCGCAAGACGATGCCCTGCCGGCAGAACCGGCGCCTGCCGCACCCAGGACTGGCGCCCTCCCCCTGGCGCAACGGGCGCTGCAGGCAGCCGGCGCCATCGACCGCCAGCTGCGCGCCGAGCATCCGCAGGAGTTCGTGGCGCCGCCCGATACGCCGCAGACGCGCCTGGCAAAGGGATTTGCGGAAGCGCATGCGGCGGTCAAGCCGAAGTGGTTCGAAGCGGCCCGCATCGAGCTGTTCAGCGCGCCAAACGACCCGAAACGCATCTACCGCGTCATCACGGCGACCGGTGAATACTGCATCTATTTACCGGACAAAGGCAGCATGTCGCTGAACCTCAGCGCGCGGTCCGGCTACGCCGGTTTCGGCGAAGGGACGGCGGCGCCTTGTCCCATCCGGTTTTAATAGCGGTCGATAGCGGTCGATAGCGGGAAAGCGCGCCGTTTCAGGCAAACACGGGCCGGAAAAAACTGCGCTCATAACTGATGATGCAGCGCGTCTCTTCGGCATAGCGGAAGGCGGCCTGGCATTCGGTGTCCTGCATCGAGTCGCTGCGGTACTGCTCGTACAAGGCCAGGCTGGGGAACGAGAACATGGCCAGCGCCACGTTGCTGGCGCCCTCGGATGGCAGGAAGTAGCCGTGGTGCTGGCCGCCGAAACGTTCGACCAGCGGTATCCACAGCTTGCCGTAGGCTTCGAATTCCCGCAATTTATACGGGTCGATGATGTAACGCAGGTAACAGGTGATCATGCGGTTTCCTTGTAAACGTTCAGATCCATCAGCATGCCGGACTCCCAGGAGCCGATGGCGGTCAATGGCGAGCCAGGCACAAAATCCAGCCCGCAGGGATAGGTAACATCTTCCTGCGCCAGGACGGCAAGCCCGGGCCAGGCGTAGAACAGCAGCTTGCCCTTGCCGATGCGTCCCAGCGCGCTGCCGTCGGGCAGCCAGCGCAAGGCGTCGCCCGTGCCAGCGCCCGCCTCCACGGGCACCGTGGCCAGCACGCGGCCATCGTCCATCGCGTGCACGGACAGATATTCGTCGCCGCCCGCGTAATGGAGCACGGCCAGGCGCTCGCCGTCGGGCGATGGCGCGCACGACGCCAGGCTGGGCAGCGACAGCACCTTGCGCCCGCCTCCCGCCTGCAAGGGCCAGTCCCATACGCTGCAGTAGTCTGGCGGCTGCGCCTGCCCTTCCTCCACCGATTTGACGCCATGCAGGACCAGCAAACGCCGTGCGCCATCGATGGCGTAGGTTGCGCGCAGCATTTCGCCGGGGTGCTCGTGCTTGAACAGTACTTCGCCCGTCTGCGCATCGCGCACCCGCAAGCAGCCATCCCAGCCGCCGTCGGCCAGATACCGGCCGCATGGCGACCACGCAGGGCCGCAGCCTTCGCCATCCTTTTTGTTCTGGAAGTTCAGCAGCAACTGCCCCGCCTGGGTATCCACCATGGCCATCTGGCCTGTCGTGCTCTTGATGGCCAGCCGGCTGCCGTCGGGCGAGAATGCCATACTGGAGCAATGCGCGATGAATTTGCCGCGCCACAGTTTCTGGCGCACCGCCACGTCCCACAGCACCAGGTCGCGCCCCAGCACGGCCAGGCGCGTGCCATCGGGCGAAAAGCGCACGCCGTAGCTGCAGCCCAGCTTCAAGGGCTTGCGCGTAACCGTCATGGGCGCGGCAGCCGGTAGACGACGCTATCGAGGTCGTAATGGCGCTCCATGCCCGCGTACTGCATGCCCAGGCGCGTCATGACCTTGATCGATGCGGCATTGTCGGGATGGGCCACGGCCACCACTTCGGGCGCGCCGACGACGTCGAACGCATGCGCGACGATGGCGGCCGCCGCTTCGCTGGCATAGCCCTGGCCCCAGCTGGTGCGCGCCAGGCGCCAGCCGATTTCCAGGGGATTGGCCTTGACGCCGGAGAGGTGCTGCAGGCAGGCCATGCCCACCAGTTCACCATCGTCGAGGCGTATCATCGCCCACCACGAATAGCCCCACTCTGCCCAGCGGCCCATGGTGCGCGTGATGGCCGCGCGCGTGTCCTCTTCCGTCTCGGGCTGGCCCGCGTTCAAATAGGTCATCACCTCGGGATCGGTGTTGAGCGTGCGCATGCGCTCGTAATGGCTCTCGTTGATCGGTTCCAGGCGCAGGCGCGCCGTCGTCAGTATGGTCATCGCATTTCCTTGGACGAAAAAAAAGACGATACACGATCGTCTTTTTTTTGCAAGCGCGCACGCAATTACTTGCCTGCTTCGCCCTTCTTGATCCACGCCGCCAGCTGGTGCGGACGCAGGCCGTCGTAGTCTTCGAACGGCTGGTGGATCCACGGGTTGTGCGGCAGTTCGTCGAGGAAGTAGTCGGGACGCACGACGGAGCAGCCTTTCAGCCAGATCACGGCCGATTTGACTTCGGTCACGTCAGGGAAGTTTTCCTTCAGGTGACGCGTGACCTTGTCCAGGGTGACGCCCGAATCGGCCAGGTCGTCGACCAGCAGGATGCGGCCGGCCAGCGGGCCCTTGGTCATGGTCATGTACTTGGCGATATCGAGGTCGCCGCGCACGGTGCCCGCGTCTTCGCGGTAGGAACTGGTCGACAGGATGGCCAGTGGCAAATCAAAAATGCGCGAGAACACGTCGCCGGGACGCACGCCGCCGCGCGCCAGGCACAATACCTGGTCGAATTTCCAGCCCGATTCGTAGACCTTGAGCGCCAGGCGCTCGATCAGGCGGTGGTATTCTTCCCAGTTGACCCAGAGGTGTTGATCGTTCGATTGTGGGGTAGTCATGATAGTGGAATCTTATTATTAGCGTGATTAAAAAAATCCGCCTTGCGGCGGATTGTGTCCAGCAGCTTACTCGAATGGGTGACGCAGCACGATCGTTTCTTCACGATCCGGACCGGTCGAAACCATGTCCACCGGTACGCCGACCAGTTCTTCGATGCGCTTGATGTAAGCGCGCGCCGTTGCTGGCAGGGCTGCCAGCGATTTCGCGCCGACCGTGCTTTCCGTCCAGCCTGGCATCTCTTCGTACACCGGCACGCAACGGGCGGCTTCTTCAGCGCCCGATGGGAAGATGTCCGTGGCGACGCCGTCGATGGTGTAGCCGGTGCACAGTTTCAGCGTTTCGATACCGTCCAGCACGTCCAGCTTGGTCAGGCACATGCCCGTCACGCCGTTGATCTGCACGGAGCGGCGCAGCAAGGCGGCGTCGAACCAGCCGCAGCGGCGGGCACGGCCCGTCACGGTGCCGAATTCATGGCCGACTTGCGCCAGGTGGTGGCCGACGCCCGCATCCGTTGGCAGTTCCGAAGGGAACGGGCCGGAACCGACGCGCGTCGTGTAAGCCTTGGTGATGCCCATGATGTAGTGCAGCATGCCAGGACCGACACCCGAACCGGCGGCGGCATTGCCGGCCACGCAGTTCGACGAGGTGACGAACGGATACGTACCGTGGTCGACGTCAAGCAGGGAACCCTGCGCGCCTTCGAACAGCAGATTCGCGCCGGCCTTGTGCGCCTTGTACAGCGCGCTCGACACGTCGGTGACCATCGGACGCAGACGCGGCACATAGGCCAGCGCGTCGTCGAGGGTCTTCTGATAGTCGACTTTCGGCGCCTTCAGGTAGTTTTCCAGCACGAAGTTGTGGTAATCGAGGTTTTCGGCCAGCTTTTCGGCAAAGCGCTTCTCGTTCAGCAGGTCGGCGATACGGATCGCGCGGCGCGCCACTTTGTCTTCGTAGGCCGGGCCGATGCCCTTGCCGGTGGTGCCGATCTTCGCATCGCCACGCTTGGCTTCACGCGCCAGGTCGATCGCGGTGTGGTACGGCAGGATCACGGGCGCCGCGTCCGACACTTTCAGGCGCGAGGCGACTTCGACGCCGACCGCTTCGAGCTTGTCGATTTCACGCAGCACGTCCGGCACGGAAACGACCACGCCGTTGCCGATGTAGCAGGCGACGCCTGGACGCATGATGCCCGACGGGATCAGCTGCAGCGCGGTTTTGACGCCGCCGATGACCAGCGTGTGACCTGCATTGTGGCCGCCCTGGAAGCGCACCACACCCTGGGCGTGATCGGTCAACCAGTCGACGATCTTGCCTTTACCTTCATCGCCCCATTGGGTGCCGATGACAACGACGTTCTTTGCCATAATTTTCTTTGACATCACTTAACCTAAGTTTTTAAGAATCCAGCTACTACCATTATCGGCAAGTACCAGCACGCGATCGCACTCGAACTCGTCTTGTTCATTACTGTGACCCGGCATACTCTGGATCACGACCTCGCCCGCCTTGCGCAACTCGGCGATTTTTTCCTTCAATTCTGGCGCGCTGCCCCACGGCGCGCGGATCGAATGCTTCCGTTCCGCGGTCGGCAACAGGCGCGCCAGTTCGCGCAAATCGAGCGAGAAGCCGGTCGCGGGACGTGCCCGGCCGAACGCTTCGCCGACGTGGTCATAACGGCCGCCGCGCGCAACCGCGTTCGGCAAGCCTGGTACATACAGCGCAAACATCGCGCCACTTTCATATTGGTAGCCGCGCAGGTCGGCCAGGTCGATCGCCACTTCGGCGCGGCCCAGCGCGGAGCCTGCGAGCGCGGCCAGCTCGGCCAGCGCTTTCAGCACGCCCGGCAGCGGCGGCAGCACTTCGCGCGCACGCGCCAGCACGTCGATGTCGCCATACAGGTTCGGCAAGGCCAGCAGCGCATCGCGCGTGACGGCATCGTAGGATGCGGTCAGGGCGCGCAGGCCCGGCGCATCTTTCGCGCGCAGCAAGGCGTACAGCGCAGCTTCGTCGCGCTCGGCGGCGGCGTCTTGCGCAATGATAGCGCGCAACAGGCCGACGTGCGACAAATCCAGGCGGACGCTGTCGAAACCGGCCAGTGCCAGCGAAGCGAGCGCCAGTTCCTGGATCTCGGCATCGGCTTCCAGGCCGGCGTGGCCATAGATTTCGGCGCCGATCTGCAGCGGCTCGCGGGTGGCGTGCAGGCCCGACGGACGGGTATGCAGCACGCTGCCGGCGTAGCACAGGCGGGTGACGGTGGCACGGTTGAGCAGGTGCGCGTCGATGCGCGCCACTTGCGTCGTCATGTCGGCGCGCAGGCCGAGCATGCGGCCCGACAGCTGGTCAACCAGTTTGAACGTGCGCAGGTCGGTATCCTTGCCAGCGCCGGTCATCAGCGATTCCAGATACTCGAGCAGCGGCGGCATCACCAGTTCATATCCGTACAGACGGAAATTATCCAGCATGAGGCGGCGCAGCTCTTCGATCTTGCGCGCTTCCGACGGCAAAACATCGGCAATATTTTCGGGCAAAAGCCAATTCGGCATGAGGGAGCGAGATACGGAAGAAAGTTGAAAAATGCATCATGCGAGGCAGCGGCGGGCGCGCCAGGCAAGAGGCCGAACCTGATATTTTACGCGAAAACACGGGCCTTTAGGGATAAGTTGTCCGAAACGCTGCCGCACAGCCCTAAAAACACCGCATTTTACGCCTTCCCGCAACAGCCTGACGGGCACAAAAAAACGGGGCCGGCATCGATGCCGGCCCCGCTGCCGCCACCCGGTCTTGCGGCCGGGGGCAGTGTCGATGCTGTTTTACTTCTTGGACGGAGCGGCCGTGCCGTTACCCTTGAAGTACTTGAAGAATTCCGAACTCGGATCGACCACCATCACGTCGCCCTTGTCCTTGAACGTGGCGCGGTAGGCTTCCAGGCTACGGTAAAACTTGTAGAACTCCGGATTCCGGCCAAACGCTTCCGCATACACTTGCGACGCCTTGGCATCGCCCTCGCCGCGGATCTTCTCGGCTTCGCGGTACGCTTCGGCCAGGATCACCGTGCGCTGCTTGTCGGCGTCGGCGCGGATTTTCTCGGAGTCGGCCGAACCGGTCGAACGCAGCTCGTTGGCCACGCGCACGCGCTCGGACTTCATACGCTCGTACACGGAGTTGTTGATCTGCTCGACGTAATCGACGCGCTTCAGGCGCACGTCGACGATGCCCACGCCGATGGCCTCGGCCTCGGCCGCCACCTTGGCCTTGATCGCCTGCATCACCTTGCCGCGCTCGCCCGAGATCACTTCGCGCACCGTGCGCTTGGTGATTTCATCATTCAGCGCGGCCTTGACGATTTGCGACATGCGGTTGCGGGCGCGGCTTTCATCACCGCCAAAGCTGCGGAAATAGGTCTTCGGATTGACGATGCGCCACTTCACATAGGCGTCGACGAGAATATTCTTCTTCTCGGCCGTGATGAAGCGCTCCGGCTCCGGCGTGTCGAGCGTCAGGATGCGCTTGTCCAGGTAGATGACGTTCTGGAACGGCGGCGGCAGCTTGAAGTACAAGCCTGGTTTGCTGATCTCGTCCTTGACTTCACCCAGGGCGAAGACGATGGCGTATTTACGCTGATCGACGACGAACACGGTCGAGGAAAGGAGCATGATCGCGATAAAGCCCGCGATCAGGGCAGCAACGATACGGTTCATTAGCGGCTCTCCCGTTCACGCGAAGAGCGGCTGTCGCGACGCGAATTGACTTCTACTGTCTGCATGGCTTCCTGTGGCATTACGGTATTGGCTGCGGGTGCGGCCGCTGTGGCGCGCGCTGCCGCGGCCGAGGCGTCCGACGCCGCCTGCTGGGCGATCAACTTGTCGAGCGGCAGATACAGCAGATTGCTGCCGGTCTTGGCGTCAACCATGACCTTGCTGGCACTGCTGAACACTTGCTGCATCGTTTCCAGGTACATGCGGTCGCGCGTGACGGCCGGCGCCTTCTGGTACTCGACCAGCACCTGCTTGAAGCGCGACGCATTACCTTCGGAGTTCTCGGTCACCATGGCCCGGTAGGCCTCGGCTTCCTGCACCAGGCGGAATGCCGCGCCGCGTGCTTTCGGAATGACGTCATTGGCGTAAGCCTGGCCTTCATTCTTCTGGCGCTCACGGTCCTGGCCTGCCTTGACGGCATCGTCGAAAGCGGCTTGCACCTGCTCCGGCGGCTGCACGGCCTGCATCGTCACGTTGTTGATCAACACGCCTGACTTGTAATCTTCAAGAATCTGCTGCATCAATTTTTGCGTGTCGAAGGCTACTTTTTCACGGCCTTCATACAGCACGAAGTCCATCTTGCTGCGGCCGACCACTTCGCGGATCGCCGTTTCGGCGACCTGGCGCAAGGTGTCTTCCTGGTCGCGCAGGCTGAACAGCCATTCCACCGGATCTTTCAAGGTGTACTGCACCGCGAACTGGATGTCGATGATGTTTTCATCGTCCGTCAGCATCAGCGACTCGCTGGCCTGCTTGTTGCGCAGCGACGTGCGATAGCCAACTTCCACCGTGCGCACCTGCGACACGTTGACGGTTTCATCGGTCTGGAACGGATACGGCCAGCGCCAGTTGAGACCGGCCGGCGCCGTGCGCGTGTATTGGCCAAACGTCAGCACGACGCCGCTCTGGCCCTCTTGCACGATGAAGGCGCCGCTGGCGAGCCAGATGAAGACGGCGATCACGCCGACCACGCCGGCGGTGATGCCGGCGCCCTTCATGTCGGGACGCGGACCACCGCCACCGCCGTTGTTATTGCCGCCGTTGTCGGGACGGTTCTTCTGTCCGAAAAAGGCGTTCAGGCGCTGATTGAAATCGCGCCACAACTGATCGAGGTCCGGCGGACCTTCGCCGGGCTTTTTGCCTTCTTGGGCTTTCTTGCCGTCGTCCTTGCGATTGCCCCAGCGGGGATCGTTCAGGGACAACTTCAAGCCTGTTTTTTTGAGTAGGGAGACAAGCATAACTATCGTGTTCCGACTTGGGAGTGGGTGGAAATCCTATCGTCCTCGCCAGGCTCTTCGTCCTGGTCCGGGGCGGCGCCATCGTGCTGGTCGTACTGACCGTCAAACTGATCTTCCTGCGGTGCTGCGTCGTTCTGGTACAGGTGGGCCGAACCGGGCGCCTTCCTGGCCATCTCGACAATCGCATCGCGCAGCAGGTCGAGCCCGCTGCCCTTCTGCGCACTGACGAACACGCGACTGATCGTAGCATATTCATCGCGTTCCACCGAAGGCTCCAGCCCGGCCGCATCGATCTTGTTCCACACGAGGATTTGCGGGATATGATCGGCGCCGATCTCTTTCAAGACCAGGTTGACCTGTTCGATCTGCTCCATGCGCACCGGCGACGCGGCGTCGACGACGTGCAGCAGCAAATCGGCATGGATGGTTTCTTCGAGCGTGGCGCGGAAGGCCGCCACCAACTGGTGCGGCAATTCGCGCACGAAGCCGACCGTGTCGGAGATCACCACATTGCCCACTTCCTGGCCCAGGTAAACCCGGCGCGAGGTGGTGTCGAGGGTGGCGAACAACTGGTCGGCGACATACACGCCGGCCTTGGTCACGGCATTGAACAGGGTCGACTTGCCGGCATTGGTATAGCCGACCAGGGACACGGAAAATGTGTGATTGCGGCCGCGTGCGCGGCGCTGCGTTTCGCGCTGCTTGTGCAGCTTTTCCAGACGGGCGCGCAAGGCCTTGACGCGGTCGCCGATCAGCCGGCGGTCGGTCTCGAGCTGCGTCTCGCCGGGACCGCGCAAGCCGATACCGCCCTTTTGCCGCTCAAGGTGGGTCCAGCCGCGGATCAGGCGCGTGGCCAGATGCTGCAGCTGCGCCAGCTCGACTTGCAGCTTGCCCTCGTGGCTCTTGGCGCGCTGCGCGAAGATGTCGAGGATCAGGCTGGTACGGTCGAGCACGCGCACATTCAGGCGCTTTTCCAGATTGCGCTGCTGTGCGGGCGACAGGGCATGGTTGAAGATGACGATTTCCAGGCCATCGTTGACGACGACGTCGCCAATTTCATCGGCCTTGCCGCTGCCGACGAAATACGCGGAATCAGGACTGGAACGCTTGGCCGTGATGGTGGAAATCGGGTCGGCGCCAGCCGAACGCGACAACAGCATGAGTTCCTCCATGCTGGCGGCGAAGTCGCTGTGACCGAAGTCAACCCCGACTAGTGCCGCGCGCATGATGGCAACTGATGAGTTGTGGCGGACGCCGACGCCGATGCAAACGCATCAGCGCCGCTGGCGCGGACGGGGGCGATGGAGGGTGAAAGGCGCTGGGCCGTCAAGCTCAACGCTTTACTCCGCTTCAGATTCAATATTGAGATTGACGGCACGGGCCGGCACCACTGTCGAGATGGCATGCTTGTACACCATCTGTGTCACCGTATTGCGCAGCAATACGACATATTGATCGAACGATTCGATATGGCCCTGCAATTTAATGCCATTGACCAGGTAGATCGAGACAGGAACATGCTCTTTGCGTAATGCATTGAGGAATGGGTCTTGTAACAGTTGCCCTTTGTTGCTCATAACAGCTCCGTTGTTTATGTTGTTGTGTAAGAATTGGAGGCGACTCGCTTGATTTCAAGTGCTCTCACACCTTTCAAAGAAAGAAAGATGCGTCATAGCTACTGTAACCTGTTTTCGCGATCGCTGTCGCGCATGGCGCATTAACACTTTATTATTTCCGTGCAAACAGCCATTAAATGGTGGCCGGCGCCGCATTATCTCCGCGGCGCCTTAATCTGCACTTAATTCAGCATGTAAAACATTACTTGCTTGGCGTGCGTGCAAACGGATTTTTACCCGTGCGCAGTTCGATGCGCAGCGGCGTGCCGACCAGGGCAAACGTATCGCGGAAATGTTTTTCCAGATAGCGTTTGTACGGGTCGCCGACGGCGTCGAGCGCATTGCCGTGAATAACGATCACAGGCGGGTTCATGCCGCCCTGGTGGGCGTAACGCAGCTTCGGACGGATCGAACCCTTGCGGCGCGGCTCCTGCTTCTCCACGGCCTCGATCAGGGCGCGCGTCAGCTTCGGCGTCGACAGGTCGCACATGGCGGCTGCATACGCGGCGTTGAGCGACTTCATCAATGGACCGATGTTGGTGCCCTTCAGCGCCGAAATGAAATGCATCTGCGCGAACGACAGGAAATCGAGCTTGCGGTCGATATCGATCTTGATTTCATCGCGCTCGTGCGATTGCAAGCCATCCCATTTGTTCACTGCCACGACCAGCGCGCGGCCCGATTCCAGGATAAAGCCGGCGATGTGCGCGTCCTGCTCCGAGATATCCTGCTGCGCGTCGAGCATCAGCACGACCACGTTGGCTTCGGAAATCGACTGCAGCGTTTTCACCACCGAGAATTTCTCGATCGCCTCAAACACCTTGCCGCGACGGCGGATACCGGCCGTGTCGATCAGGGTGTATTGCTGGCCATCGCGTTCGAACGGGATTTCGATCGAGTCGCGCGTCGTGCCCGGCATGTCGAAGGCGATCACGCGCTCTTCGCCCAGCAGGGTGTTGATCAAGGTCGACTTGCCCACGTTCGGACGGCCGACGAGGGCGATCTTGATGCCGCGGTCGGTCTTTTCCAGCTCTTCAGGCTCATCCGGACGCTGCGCGAACGCCAGGTCCAGCATCACTTCGACGAGGTCGTTGACGCCGTCGCCGTGCGCCGACGAGATCGCATACGGATCGCCCATGCCCAATTCATAGAATTCGGACACGACGGCCGTATAGCGCATGCCTTCGCTTTTGTTGACCACCAGCAAGACCGGGCGGCCGCTCTTGCGCAGGAAGTCGACGATGGTCTTGTCATGCGGGGTCAGGCCTTGACGGCCGTCCACGATGAATACCACCACGTCGGCCTCGGCCACGGCCTGCTTGGTCTGCAGTGCCATCTGGTGCATGATGCCTTCCTTGGCGACGGGTTCGAAACCACCCGTATCGATGACCAGGAAGGGACGTTCGCCGACACGGCCTTCGCCATAGTGACGATCGCGCGTCAACCCAGGCAAATCCGCCACCAGCGCATCGCGCGAGCGGGTCAGACGATTGAATAAAGTCGATTTCCCAACATTGGGTCGACCTACTAGTGCAATTACCGGCTTCATTGTATTACTCGACCGCGAGAGCGGTCACTGTCCCTGATTGGGTTTGAAAAATCAAATTCGAACCGGCAACAACGGGAGCCGAAACAATCGGGCTACCGTCGGTGCTGACACGACCTATTAATGCGCCATCTTCCCGTGACAGGAAGTGGATGTAACCTTGATAGTCACCGACGGCGACGCTGCGGCCGTAAGAGGCCGGCGTCGACAGGCGGCGGCGCGCCAGCGCCTCATTCTTCCAGGCGCTCTGGCCGCCTTCGCGGCTGAATGCCACGACGCCGCCCTGGTCATCGGCAACAAACACGAAACGCTGGTCGACGGCCACGCCCACATCGGACGAGATCGGCTTGGTCCAGCGCGGCACGCCTGTGGCCGCATCGAAGCAGCCCGCCTTGCCCTGGTACGTGACGGCGCATACTTCGCCTTCGAACACCACCGGCGCACCGGCGATGTCGGAGACACGCTCCAGTTCGGTGGCGCCGCGCGGTTCGCTGACGACGATCTCCCAGCGTACCACACCGGTGGCCGCCGTCAGTGCCAGCAGCTTGCCGCCCGGCTGGGCCACGTAGATGTTGGCGCCGCCCAGCACCATGCCCGGCGCATTGCGCAAGGTCAGTGCCGGCGTGGCGCGCTGTACCGTCCACTTGCGCTCGCCCGTCTTGGCGTCGAAGCCGACGATGCGGTTGTCGACGCTGCGCACGACGACCACGCCCTGCCCCACAACGGGCGCCGTCAATACTTCGCTGGACGCCTGCGCTTTCCACAGTTGCTTGCCATCGGCGTCGAACGCCAGCACGGCGCCCTTGGCGGCGCCCACTGCGACGACCGTGCCATCGCTGCCGGCGCTCGACGTGATGTCGCTGCCGGCCTTGATGCGCCACGTCTCACGGCCGCTGGCCGCATCCAGGCGCGCCAGCGCACCATCGGCATTGACCACGTACAGGCTGCTGCCGGCCAGCGCAGGCGTAAACGCGTACACGCCGGCCTTGCCGATCGAATACTTCCACGCGTCGCGCACGGCGATGCTCGATTTTAACTCGACCAGCTTGGCCGGTTCGACTTTCGGATCTTTCGAGGCGAACGGGTTCCAGGACGAGCAACCGGCCATCAGGGCCAACAGACTTGCAGCTACCAGCTTTTCAGTGACACGCATAAGTGTTATCCAACCTTTTTCTTGTACTTGTAAGGGCAAGGCAGGCGGCGCACAACGCCGCGCGGCCACGCCATCAGTGTTCCTGTCAGGCGGCAGCCTTGTCAGCCTTGGCCTTGTCTTCCGGTACCGTACCGCCGATCGCTTCCAGCTTGACCTGGATCAGCTGACGGCCTGGATTGTTCTTGTCCGTCGCGGCTATCGCGGCCAGGTAAGCCGTGCGCGCATCGGCCAGCTTGTTTTGCGCCACCAGGATGTCGCCCTTGCGGTCGGCCACGGCGCCGGCAAATTGCGCCACGGAAGCCGTCGCCAGCACTTTCAGCGCTTCATCGTAGGCTTTTTCGTCCAGCAGCACGCCAGCCAGGCGCAGCTTGGCGATGGCCTTGTACTCTTCCGTGCCATGCTCGGCCACCCATTGCAACTGGGTCTTGGCCGTTTTCAGGTCATTCGCGTCGAACGCCACCTTGGCAGCGGACAGGGAGCTCATCTGCGCATATGCCGTGCCGCCGAAACGCGATTGCATGTCCCCGGCCGCGCGCATCACCTTGGCCGTGTCCTTGGCGGCGATGGCGTTTTGCAGTTCGTCGTACAACTGGCCCGCTTGCGCGGCCTGCGTGCGCTGGTAGTACTGCCAGCCAGCCCAGCCGCTGTAGCCTGCCAGCGCCACGATCAGGACCCAGGAGGTCAGATTGCCATTGCGCTGCCACCAGGCCTTGAGGGTTGCCAGTTGTTCTTGTTCTTCGTGATCGTATGCCATGGGTCGTCAGTTTTAATGAGTAGTTGATCGAGGGTAGAACGGTCTTGCTGCAAATCAGTGGTGGTGATGCACGTGGCCGCCAGGACCGTGGTCATGGCCGCAATCGTGGTCGCCGATGATCTGGTCCACCACGTAGTCGACGACGTCGTCGAACGGCACCGTGTTCTGCTGCGCGCCGGCATCGGCTTCGCGCATGGCTTTCACCGTCGCGACATTGTTGGCGATTTCATCGTCGCCCATGATCACGGCAAACGCCGCACCGCTGGCGTCGGCCTTTTTCATTTGCGTCTTGAAGCTGCCGCCACCGTTGCTCGCTGCGCAATGTAGCACAACGTCCAGGCCCGCATCGCGAATCCGCTCCGCCAGCACGAACGCTTGCAAGCCTGCCTGCTCGCCCTGATGCACCAGATACACGTCGCACTGGGCTGGCTGTTCCGGCTCGGCCGCATCCTTCATCAGCAGCACCAGGCGTTCGACGCCCATGCCGAAACCGACGGCGGGCGTCGATTTGCCGCCGAACATTTCCACCATGCCGTCATAGCGGCCACCGGCGCAGACCGTGCCTTGCGCGCCCAGCTTGTCGCTGACCCACTCGAACACCGTGCGGTTGTAATAATCGAGGCCGCGCACCAGGCGTGGATTGATAACGAATGGAATATTGTTGTGGTTCAGAATCTTCTGCACGCCGTGGAAGTGGGCCAGCGATTCCTCGCCCAGGTAGTCCAGCAACTTCGGCGCGCCATTGACCAGATCCTGCATGGCAGGGTTCTTGGTGTCGAGAATGCGCAGCGGATTGCTGTGCAGGCGGCGCTTGGCTTCTTCGTCGAGCAGCTCGCTGTGGCTTTCCAGGTAGGCGATCAGGTCGGCGCGGTGGCGCAGGCGCTCGGCCGCGTCGCCGATCGAGTTCAGTTCCAGGCGGATGCCTTCCAGGCCCAGATCATCCCACAGGCGGCGGGTCATCATGATCAGCTCGGCGTCGATATCCGGGCCCGTGAAGCCGATGGCTTCCGCACCGAACTGGTGGAACTGGCGGTAGCGGCCTTTTTGCGGGCGCTCGTGGCGGAACATCTGGCCTTTGTACCACAGGCGTTTCGGGCCTTCGTAGACGAGGTTGTGCTCGACCACGGCGCGCACCACGCCGGCCGTGCCTTCCGGACGCAGGGTCAGGTTGTCGCCGTTCATCGAATCGGTGAACGAATACATTTCCTTTTCCACGATATCGGTCACGGCGCCGATGGCGCGCGCGAACAATTTCGTTTCTTCCACGATCGGCGTGCGGATTTGCTGGAAGCCATAGCTTTGCAGCACGGATTGCGCCGTGTTTTCAAACAGTTCCCACAGCGGAGCGTCGGCCGGCAGGATATCGTTCATGCCTTTGACGGCGGTGATCTTGTCGAGCTTTTTATTTTCGGACATAGTGTTCTTCTTTACTTTTTTATCGGATCAGGCTCAGACGGCAGCCGTGTTTCCATAGTGACTCTGTACATACTTCAAGACGATGTCCTGGAATTCCTCGACGATGCGTTCGCCGCGCAGGGTGACGACTTTTTCGCCATCGACAAACACGGGCGCGGCAGGCGACTCGCCCGTGCCGGGCAGGCTGATGCCGATGTTCGCATGCTTCGATTCGCCGGGACCGTTGACGATGCAGCCCATGACGGCAACGTTCATCGCTTCCACGCCCGGATACGATTTCTTCCATTCCGGCATCTGCTCGCGCAGATACGTCTGGATGTTGTCGGCCAGCTCCTGGAAGGTGGTCGACGTCGTGCGGCCGCAACCTGGGCAAGCGATGACCATGGGCGCGAACTTGCGCAAGCCCATGGTTTGCAAAATTTCCTGGCCGACGATCACTTCGCGCGTGCGGTCGCCGCCCGGTTCGGGCGTGAGCGAAATGCGGATGGTGTCGCCGATGCCCTCTTGCAGCAGCACGGCCAGCGCCGCGGTGGACGCCACGATGCCCTTGCTGCCCATGCCCGCTTCCGTCAGGCCCAGGTGTAGCGGATAGTCGCAACGCTGCGCCAGTTCGCGGTACACGGCGATCAGATCTTGCACGCCAGAGACCTTGCACGACAGGATGATCTTGTCGCGCGCCAGGCCCAGCTCTTCGGCGCGCACGGCGTTTTCAATCGCCGACGTCACCAGCGCTTCGTACATGACGGCTTGCGCCGGCCACGGTTCGGCGCGGCCCGCGTTTTCATCCATGATGCGCGCCAGCAAGGCCTGGTCCAGGCTGCCCCAGTTCACGCCGATGCGCACCGGCTTGTCGTAGCGGCACGCCACTTCGATCATTTGCGCAAATTGCGTGTCGCGCTTGGCGCCCTTGCCCACGTTGCCGGGATTGATGCGGTACTTCGACAGCGCGCGCGCGCAATCGGGGTAATCGTTGAGCAGGGTATGGCCGTTATAGTGAAAATCGCCCACCAGCGGCACGTCGATGTCCATCTTGTCGAGCTGCTCGCGGATGTAGGGAACGGCGGCGGCCGCTTCCGGACGGTCCACCGTCAGGCGCACCAGTTCCGAACCGGCACGCGCCAGTTCCTTGATCTGGATCGCCGTGCCGATGGCGTCGGCCGTATCCGTGTTCGTCATCGACTGCACCACCACGGGGGCGTCGCCGCCCACCCAGATCTGGCGCTGGCCGTGCGCGATCAGCACCTTGCGGCTGTCGCGGCGGCCGGATGGACCGGAGCCGATCCCTGTTTTCGAGGTAGCCATAATATTATCTTCTGAGTTTGCTTGAACGGTTACTGCAATTATTTGATGCTGACGCGGGAAATTGTGCCGCCGGCAACGGTCGGCAGCTCCAGCTTGGCGCCGCGCAAGGTTGCCTGCACCACAGCAGGCTTACCCACCACCAGGGTGGCCGGGCCCGTGATATCGAACGTTTCCGTGCTGCCCGCCTTGACCATGCGCGAAATCAGCGGCGCGCTGCCAGGGCGGCGGATTTCCACCCAGGAATCCTGCTCCACCTTCAGCACCAGCGCATTCGCGCCCACGGCAGCGGTGGTAGTAGCGGTAGCCGCAGGCGGCGTGACGACAGCCGTCGCCGCTGTCGCCGGGGCTGGCACGGCCGCTGGCGGCACTTCGGCAACGGCCGGCGTCGAAGCGGTGGTGGCCGGTGCGCCCGTCTGCGTATCGTTGCCTGGCGGCGGCGGCACGGAAATCAGGGGCACGGACGGCGACTGCACCGGCGTCAAATCCTGGCCCGGCTTGATCAGGGTCGTTTCCACGGGGCCCACTTCCGCATGCGCCGTCTCCTTCCCGGCCTGCGAGGACAGCAGGCTGGCCGGCACGTAACCGAGTTTATACGCGCCAAAGGCGGCCGCCACGACGACGGCCACGGCGCCGGCGATCCAGAGGGGAGTCTGGTTCGACGAGCGCTGCGTCATCGACGGGAAGCGCGATTCGGAAAACGTGGCGGAAATTTCACGCCGCACGGGCGCGGCCGGGTCTTGCGCCGGCGCCGGATGGACTTCGATCATGGCCACCAGCGGCGCCGCGTCGAGACGCACCACTTTGGCGTAGGCGCGCACGAATCCGCGCACCACGGCCACGTTCGGCAAAGCCGCCATGTCGCCCTCTTCCAGCGCGATCACCTGGCGTGGCGCCAGCTTGAGCTGGTCGGCCACCTGTTCCACCGGCCAGCCCAGCGCTTCGCGCTGCGCCTTCAACTGTGCGCCTGCCAACGCAAGATTGCCCTGGGGCTGCTGCTGAGGCGTTTCTGCCCACTCTGAATTCATTGGTATCCCTGTCTCACTCATCAAACGCCCCATTTTGATAAGCAGCATATTCGGGGGAGCCGGAATGGTGGTTGCGCAAATGCGCCCCCAGGCCAGCTTCCGCACCCGCATCCCCGAGCTTATGCTGCACCTTGATCCCGAGCCACAGCACATCGGCCGTCTGGCTCTCCATTGTCGCCGCTTTACCGAGCCGCTCAAGATAATGAGCCGCTTGCCGGTAGTCTTGCTGTTGGTAATACACGCGCATCAGGCCGGCATATGTGATTGCCGCGCCAGGTGCGATACGCTCCGCCTTGAGCCAGTAGCCGGCGGCGCGCGGGTAATCTTTCATGACCAGGCTGCACGCGGCCGCATTATGCAGCGCCAGTTCAGGCGTGCCATAGGCGGCATCTTGCAATGCGGCATCAAAATACGCCAGCGACTGCGCCGCGCGCCCGGTCTGGCACAGAAACAGGCCATAATTATTGCTCAACTCGGGATTGTGGGGCGCAAGGCGCAATGCGTAAAGAAAATCTTTTTCAGCAGCGGCAGGTTGGCGCAAGGCAGCAAAAATCAGGGCGCGCATGCCGCGCACCTGGGCGTTGCCCGGCAGTAGCTGCACCGCCTGATCCGCTTCTGTCAACGCCACCGCAAACTGGTCTTGCATATAATAGGCGCTGGCCAGCTGCAAGCGCAAGGCGGCGCGCTGCTCGACCGATGCGGCTTGCTCCTTGTCCGAGGTGGAAGCACAGCCGGCCAGCAGCACGCCCAGGCTGACAACAGCCGCGGCAAGTACGCCAGGATAAGCCATGCGTCCCCGCATCAGGAGCGGATCTCCACGATCTTGCCGAAATTGGCGCCAAATTTCTGTTGATACTCAGTCATCTTTTCCATGCGCTCCTGCACCCGGGTGCGGTCCTTGACTTCGCCGGCCAGCTGGCCGCAGGCCGCATCGATATCGTCGCCGCGCGTCTTGCGCACGGTGGTGATGATGCCGCCATCCATGAGGACTTGGGCAAAGGCCTTGATGCGCGGGTTTTTCGAGCGGAACAGGCCCGACTCGGGAAACGGGTTGAACGGAATCAGGTTGAACTTGCAGTTCACGCCAAACTCGCGGTCCTGCACCAGCGCCAGCAATTCGCGCGCGTGCTCGTCGCTGTCGTTGACGCCGTCGAGCATGCAGTATTCGAAGGTAATGAAATCGCGCGGGGCGAATTCCAGGTAGCGCTTGCAGGCCGCCATCAATTCCTTCAGCGGGTATTTCTTGTTCAGTGGAATCAAACCGTCGCGCAGGGCATCGTTCGAGGCGTGCAGCGAGACGGCCAGGGCCACCGGCACTTCCTGCGACAGCTTGTCCATCATCGGCACCACGCCCGAGGTCGACAGGGTCACGCGGCGGCGCGACAAGCCGTAGGCATTGTCGTCGAGCATCAATTTCAGGGCCGTGACGGTCGGCTCAAAGTTCAGCAGGGGCTCGCCCATGCCCATCATCACCACGTTGGTGATCTGGCGCTCGCCTTTCGGGCCAGGCTCGATGCCCTTGGTACGGCGCAATTCGAATTCCGCCATCCACAGCTGGCCGATGATTTCGCCGACACTGAGGTTGCGGTTGAAGCCTTGCTTGCCCGTCGAGCAAAAACGGCAGTTCACGGCGCAGCCGGCCTGGGTCGAGATGCACAGGGTGCCGCGGTTTTCTTCCGGAATGAACACGGTTTCCACGGCATTGCCATTACCCACGTCGACCAGCCACTTGCGCGTGCCATCCGTCGACGTATGGTCGCTGATGATGGCCGGGGCGCGCACTTCGGCGCGCGTGGCCAGCTTGTCGCGCAGCGACTTGGCCAGGTCCGTCATGGCGTCGAAGTCGGAGGCGCCGAACTGGTGTATCCAGCGTTGCAATTGTTTCGCACGAAACGGTTTCTCTCCCAGCTCGGCGCAATAGGCGATGAGTTGCGCGGGATCGAGGTCCAGCAAGTTGGTGAGGGTCGTCGTATTCATGATCTTGTCTATTCTAAAAATCCGTCCCCGCGCGCATCGGGAGCGAAAACTCCACAGCGCAGCGGGAACAGGGGGTGATAAGTTATTTCACAGATAACGCCAGGAAATAACGTTATCTAAGGCAATTAAGCCTTCAGTTCTGGGAAGAAGTAAGCGATTTCCACTTTAGCAGCTTCGACAGCGTCGGAACCGTGTACGGCGTTTGCGTCGATCGAATCGGCGAAATCGGCGCGGATCGTGCCTTTTTCTGCTTTCTTCGGATCGGTCGCGCCCATCAGGTCACGGTGGGCCAGAACGGCGTTTTCGCCTTCCAGGGCTTGAATCATGACTGGACCGGAAACCATGAAGTCGACCAGATCTTTGAAGAAGCCGCGTTCTTTGTGCGCTGCGTAGAAGCCTTCAGCTTGTTCGCGCGACAGTTGGGTCATGCGTGCTGCAACGATTTTCAGGCCAGCGTTTTCAAAACGCGAGTAGATTTGACCGATTACGTTTTTTGCAACTGCGTCTGGTTTGATGATCGACAGGGTGCGTTCGATTGCCATGTGTGAAAACTCCAATAAAAAGTAAGGTTTAAAACGGTAAATTGAGAACTCAATCAACCTTTGATTTTACCATACTCCACCCCATATCACCCAGAGAGGCAGGGGGCATCTTGCCGCCCCACCCCCGTTTAATGAAATCTTAAGCTGCTTTTTTGGCAAATTCCGGCCCTCATGCTATCCTTGGGTAAAGCAGTAATTTGAATTGACAACACGGAGGCACTATGAATCAGAACATGCAACGCACCTTTGACCTGTCGGGGGGCATGCAGCAAGTCCGCCATCAGGTCTTGCGCAACACTTACTGGCTGCTGGCGCTGTCCATGATCCCGACCGTGCTGGGCGCCTTCATCGGCGTGCAAATGCATTTGCCGATGCTGACCGGCGGCATGGGTTTCATCATCTTCATGGTCGTCGCTTTCGGCTTCATGTACGCGATTGAGAAGACCAAGAACTCGGGCCTCGGCGTCGCCGTCCTGCTGGGCTTTACCTTCTTCATGGGCCTGATGCTCACACCTATCCTGACGCGCACGCTCGGCTACTCGAACGGCGGCATGCTGATCATGACGGCATTCGGCGGCACGGCCACCATCCTGGCCGTGATGGCAACCATCGCCACGGTCTCGAAGCGCGACTTCTCGGCCATGGGCAAATGGCTGTTCGCCGGCGTGATCGTGCTGATCCTGGCATCGGTGGCGAATATTTTCCTGGGCCTGTCGGCACTGTCGATCGTGATCTCCATGGTCGCCATCGCCATCTTCTCGGCCTACATCCTGTATGACGTGCAGCAAATCATCAACGGCGGCGAGACCAACTATATCTCGGCCACCCTGCGCATCTACCTGGACGTGTACAACATCTTCACCAGCCTGTTGTCTTTGCTGGGCTTCGCCGGCGGCAGCCGCGACTAAGCGCTAGGGTATGAAAACAAAAGCCGACCCTCGGGTCGGCTTTTTTACGTCTGTCGCATCTACTTGATTCTCTCCGCCACTTCCAGCAGGCAGGCGCGGGCGCGGTCCAGGGTCGGGTTGCCGCGCTGGGCCGCGTAGACGGCGTAGGCGGAATGCGAGAATTCGGGCGCGTCGCGCACGCGGTGCAGCAAACCCGCATCGAGATACGGCTGGGCCGAGCCGATGCGGAAATAGCTGGCGCCACCCACCTCCAGCAGGTAGACGAGGGCCAGCGGCCCCAGCGAGATCGACACTGGCGGACTGCTCAGTTCCGGATACGCGGCCTGGTGGTTCGCGGCAAACGCCGGGCCCCAGTCCACGTACACATAGGCATCGGCATGCATCTGCCCGTCGGCGCGCGTGGTCACCATCACCAGTTTTTCCTCGGCCAGCAATTCGCTGGCCAGGCCCGGACGCTGCGGCGGGTTGTACAGCACGGCCAGGTCGAGCGAGCCGTCATGCACGGCGTCGAGCAGGCGCGCGGAACTGTCGACTTCCGCGCGCAGGGCGATCTCGGGGCAATCGCGCGCCATGCGGATCAGCCAGTCGCCCAGCAGCGGCTGCCACAGACTCAGTTCGCAGCCGATGCTGATGGCGTCATCGCGCCCCGGCGGCAAGGCCACCTGATGGCGCGCCCGCTCCCACACTTGCACCATGGTGGCGGCATGGCGCATGAAGCGCTCGCCGGCCGACGTCAGCCGCGCGCCGGCCTTGTTGCGCACGAACAGCTGGCGCCCCAGTTGCTGCTCCAGGGTGCGGATGCGTGCGCTGACGGCCGTCTGCGTCACGTGCATGCGTTCGGCGGCCATGATGAAACTGCCACAGGAAGCCACTTCCAAGAAGGTACGCGCTTGATTGATATCCATCAATCCATCATATCAGCTGCCGAGCATCTCAACTGACACGCTCGTAGCCGCCCAGCACGCCCTGCTTCGACAAGACCCACTGCCACAGCTGCAAGTCGCGCGCGCGGAAAGCGCCGGCGCAGGACAGCAGATAGTATGACCACATGCGGTGGAAGCGCTCGCCCAGCTGGCCAGCAAAACGCGGCCACGCCTGCTCAAAGTTCGCATGCCAGGCCATCAGGGTCTTGTCGTAGTCGGCGCCGAAGTTGTGCAAGTCTTCGGCGACGAACAGATCGTCCATGGCGTCGCCGATCTGGCCGATCGACGGCAAGTCGCCATTCGGGAAGATGTATTTGTCGATCCACGGGTCGCACGTGGAATGGCGCTTGTTCTTGCCGATCGTGTGCAGCAAAAACAGGCCGTCATCTTCCAGGCAGCGGTGCGCCACTTCCATGAAAGTGCGGTGATTTTTATGCCCCACGTGCTCGAACATGCCGATGCTGACGATGCGGTCGAATTTTTCATCGGTGTCGCGGTAGTCCTGCAGGCGGAAGTCCAGCTGCTCGCCGCCCGGCATGGCGCGCGCATAGGCTGCCTGCTCTTGCGAGATCGTCACGCCCACGCACTGCACCTGGTATTTTTCCGCCGCATAGCGCATGAAGCTGCCCCAGCCGCAGCCGATGTCGAGCACGCGCATGCCCGGCTCCAGCCTGAGCTTGCGGCAAATCAGATCGAGCTTGGCTTCCTGCGCCTCGGCCAGGTTGGCCGCATCCTTCCAGTAGCCGCAGGTATATGTCATGCGCGGATCGAGCATGGCCGCATAGAAGGCGTTGCCCAGGTCGTAGTGTTCCTTGCCCACCATCCAGGCGCGCCGCTCCGTCTGCAGGTTGAACAGGCGCGCGGTCAGCGCGTGGAAGGCCAGGCGCATGGGGCGCACGTCATCGGCCACCCTGGCGCGCAGCAGATGGCAAAAGAATTCGTCGAGCTGCTGCGCATCCCAGTCGCCATCCATGTAGGCTTCACCGAGCCCCAGGTTGCCGCTGGCGAAGGCACGTTCGGGCACACCCCGTTTGCGCAGCTGCATGTCCCAGGCGGCGCGGCCATTCAAATGGATGCCGGCCCTGGCCAGCAATCCGGCCGCTTCACGCGTCAGCCGCGTGTCGAGCCGAAGTTCCGTACTAGCTGCTGGTGCTTGCTGTAACTGTGTCATTTGCTGCGTGTTCATGCCCTGCCGCCTCCAGATGGTTGTCGGTGCTGGCGCCGCGCCAGCCATCAAATTATCCGCCCGCCATCGCCATCTGGATAATGAAACATCGTGGCCATTCATATCAAAATAATTGCTGCAAAATGATTTTAATCAATTATTTTATTGAAATATCTTATACAAGAAGCGCGCCGTAGCATGAAAAAAGCCGCCTGTACGGCGGCTGTTCGGGGCGGGTTAGCGCTACAATCAAAAGTCGTGATTCGATGGATACTTGCTGTAAAAATCGTTATCCCATTTGAAGTTGGTAAACGCCACCGTCATCGAGACGTCGAGCGCCTCGACGAAATGCCAGCAGCCGACGGGCAGAAACAGGATCTCGCCCGGCGCCAGCACGCATTCGCGCACTTGCACTTCGGCCATCAGCGGATAGCGCCGCAGGTCGATGTCGCGCCCGTCGACGGGGGTAAAACAGTGGCGCTGGTTGTACACGCGCGCCACTTCGCAGGCGGCCATGATGCGCAGCCGCTTGCGCCCTTTGACCTGCGCCATGAAGTTGTTGGTCAGGTCGTGGTGGAACGGCGTCACGGTGCCGGCCGGGCCGAACCATAAAAAACCCGTGGGGCCGCCACTCTGCTCCAGGTATTCGGGCAGCTGGCCGATATCGTCCCACAGCTCGCGCAAGGCTTGCCGGTTTTGCGAATTGTTATTCGCCGTCATGTAGAAATCGTTGGTCGCGCCACTGCCCTCGACCAGGCTGGCGTACTCGCCAAAGGCCATCTTGCGCTTGTGGGCCACGCTGTTCATTTCGTACTGCGCATCCGCTTCGCGGCCGAACTGCACTTCCACTTCGCGCTGCGCGTAATGCGCGCGGAAATAGGCCGCGCTCCATTTATCGATGGCGGGCCAGTCGTCCATCATGCCCGTGATGATGACGGGCTGGTTGGTGGAATAGAACTCCGTCAAGAACTCTTGCGCCGTCAATTTGTCGCGGCGGGGAATCTCGGGGTCACGCAGCTGGTTCAGCTTGCGCTGGATGTCGATCACCCAGTCGCGCTTGGCCAGGCGGTTCGACAGGCGCACGGCGCCGGCCAGGTAGGGGCTTTGCAGCGCCAGCTCGATTTCGCGGCGCGCCAGGGGCTCCGCGATGCCGGCCTGTTGCAGCACCGGCATCAGCGCCGACGGGTGGCTGCCCAGCATGAGGTTTTCCGCGATCCAGCTGCGCCATTCGCGGCTCAGCTCCTGTTCCGGATGTTTTACTCCGAATGTCGATACCGCCGCCATCGCCCGCCTCCTGTTTTTTATGTGAACAAGCGGCCGGGCAGCAATGCCGCCCGGCCGCGTCTTACTCTACTCCAGTGTTACCGCACTTTCCACACCTCGGTCGCCAGCACGCCATTCGCGTCGCCATCGAGTTCCCACGAGAACGCGCCGCGCAAGCCCTGGTCCTTCACATATTTCACCTTGGTGCCGATGACGGTCGGGTCATCATAGCTCCACCACTGGCCGCCCGCCCCCGTGTACAGGTACAGCTGCTTGGTCACGGGATGGTAGTAGCGCGTGCCAGCCTTGGCGACGAGGATTTTATAGTCCTCGATGCCCGACTCGTAGGTACCCGGTGCCGTGCCCGTGGCCGCCTGGTACAGGCCATCGCCGTTCGGCCCTGGCGCCACGCCCGTCCAGCCGCGGCCATAGAACGGTATGCCCAGCAGCAGCTTGTCGCGCGGCACGCCGGCGGCAATCATGTACTGCACCGCCTTGTCGCCCACGTATTCACGCGCCATGCCCGTCGACGGATCGGCAGGGTCGGCAAACAGCTGGGCGTTAAAGTTGGTGCTGTTTTCCCAGCCGCCGTGGAAGTCGTAGGTCATCAGATTGATCCAATCCATGTACTGCGAGTACAGGGCCGGTTCCGTGTTGTCGATCTTGTCCTTGCCGGCACCGACAGCGGCCGTCAACAGGTAGCGCTTGCCATTGGCTGCGCCGAGCGCATCGAGCTGGCTGCGGAATTCCGCCATCAGCAAGGTGAAGTTGCGCTTGTCGTTCGGGCTGACCGTGTTGTACGGCTGGCCGCCGCCGACCGGATATTCCCAGTCGATGTCGATGCCGTCAAAGATGTTCGCCGCCGCGCCCACGCCACCGCGACCGCCCTGCACCGGCAAGTTGCCCTTGATGTAGATGTCGATGCACGAACGCACCATCTGCTTGCGCAGCGCATCGGTGGCCGAACCGACGGAGAAATTCTTCGACCAGCTCCAGCCGCCCAGCGAGATGAACAGTTTCAGGTTCGGGTGCGCCGCCTTCAGTTTTCTCAGCTGCAGGAAGTTGCCCGACAATGGCGCATCCCATGGAATCGCCTGGCCATCGACGGTGCGCTTCGGCGTGCGGATGTAGTCGGCCTCGGCATCGCCACCCGTGCCCGCGTCCGGCGAATTCGGATTCGTCGCGCCCGGCTCCGTCTTGGTGATCATGGCGCATTCATAGCCGCCATTTTTCGGATAGATATTACCGAAAGCGTAGTTGATGAAGGTCAGCTTGTCGGCCACGCCGCTCGTGTGCACGTTCGCCACTTCATAGTCGCGGCCATACACGCCCCACTGCGCGAAATAGGAACCGACTTCGCGGCCCGTTGGCGTCGGCGTCGGCGTCGGCGTTGGTGTCGGAGTAGGCGTTGGTGTCGGAGTAGGCGTTGGAGTAGGCGTCGGGGTTGGAGTAGGTGTTGGAGTAGGCGTCGGCGTGGTGCTGCAGATCTCCTGGCTGGTCCATGGCTTGCCCGTGCCGGCGGCGCCGCTGCTGGTCGACGGGTTGTCGCCCTGCGTCCAGTAGTTGGCGCGGTAATTCGTGCCCGCATAGCTGACGGTGGCGCCCGCGCTGTAAGCCGTGCCGGCCACCCACGCCAGCGCGCAGGTGCCGCCGGTTGGCGTTGGCGTCGGGGTGGGCGTCGGATTCGGTGTTGGCGCAGGAGTCGGCGTCGGGGTTGGGGTCGGAGTTGGCGTCGGGGTGGGCGTTGGCGTGGTGCCGCCATCGCAGGTACCGCCGGCGCTCCACAGGCTCGGCGTGGAAACGGGGTTCCAGCCCGAGCCCACGTGATCCGTCTGCGTCACCAGGGCCGTGTAATTGGCGCCCAGGTAAGTGACCACCGTGCCCGCGTTATACGTGCCGCCCTCTTGCCAAGGCACGCACGCGACGACCGTGCTGGCCGCCAGCAATTGCGAGCCAGCCGGCGCACCGGCGTCACCGCCGCCACCGCCGCATGCCGCCAGCACACCACCGCTGGCCAGACATACCATCATGTTCCTGATCGTTTTTTTGAGTATTAAATTTTCCACGTTGTCTCCTGTTCAGGTTTGCGGAAATACCACTCTGCTTCAATAAAAAGCTACCTGTGATTTTGATTTTTGCAGTTGCAAGAACAGCATGCTGCTGAAAAAATAGGCGGTCAAGTGGTTTTGAAGTGGCCTCAAAGTGGGCAATACCACTTCGTGCAGAAAGCGTAGCGGAAGGTGCAAACGGCGTGTTGTCCTACTGGACAATGAAAAAACGGCAGAGGGAGGATGAAAAAAGACGCTGGAGCGGGAAAAGACAGACCAGTTTTATAACACGCTGTAAGTGGTATTGGGACAGCTTGCTGCGCCGCTGAATGCGGCAACGGCGGGTGCCTGCCTGGCCACCCGCCGTGTCAGGCAGACTTATTGCGGCAGATCAAAGACCGCCATCGACTCGACGTGCGAGGTGTGCGGGAACATGTTTACCACGCCCGCCTTGCTCAGCACATAGCCTGCTTCCAGCGCCAGGATGCCGGCGTCGCGTGCCAGCGTCGACGGGCTGCACGAGACGTACACGATGCGCTTCGGCAGCAGGTCCGGACGCACTTGCGACAGGCCGACCAGCGCCTGGCACAGGGCCATGGCGCCATCGCGCGGCGGGTCGACGAGGATGCGATCAAACTTGCCCAGCGCGATCAGGTCGTCCGTCGTCACTTCGAACAGGTTACGCGTCGAGAACGAGGTTTTTTCCGCCAGGCCATTGGCCAGGGCGTTTTCCAGCGCCCGCTCCGTCAGGGTGGTGCTGCCTTCGATACCGACCACTTCGCTGCCTTGCGTGGCCAGCGGCAAGGTGAAATTGCCCAGGCCGCAGAACAGGTCGGCCACGCGGTCCGTCGGCTGCACTTCCAGCAAACGCAGGGCTTTTGATACCAGCACGCGGTTGATGTGGTGGTTCACCTGCGTGAAATCGACGGGTTTGAATGGCATCTTGACGCCAAATTCCGGCAGCAGGTAATGCAATTGCTTGTCGAGCGGATAGAACGGCACGGCCGTTTCCGGCCCCTTGACCTGCAACCACCATTGCACGCCGTATTCATCGGCAAAGGCCTTCAATTTGGTTTCATCGTCCGCCGTCAACGGCGCCATGATGCGCAAGACCATGGCGGTGACGTCTTCGCCGACGGCCAGCTCGATCTGCGGCATCTGGTCAAAGATGGACAGCGAAGCGATCAAGCCACGCAGCGGCAGCAGCATGGCGGAGATGTGCGGCGGCAGGATTTCGCAGCTATCCATGTCGGCAACGAAAGCCGATTTCTTTTCATGGAAACCCACCAGCACGGCGTCTTTCTTCTTGACGTGGCGCACGGACAGGCGCGCGCGGTAGCGGTAGCCCCACGTCGGTCCATACATGGGGCGCATGATGCTTTGCGGACGCACCTTGCCGATATGCCACAAGTTATCTTCCAGTACGCGCTGCTTGATCGCCACCTGCGCCGACGGTTCCAGGTGCTGCATCGAGCAGCCGCCGCAATTGTCGAAATGCTTGCACTTGGGCGTCACGCGCATGGACGATTCGCGGTGCAGCGCCGTCATGCGGGCCATTTCCCAGTTCTTCTTTTTCTTGAACGTCACAAAGCTGACGCGCTCTCCCGGCAATGCGCCTTCGACAAACACGACCTTGCCCGGCGAACCGTCTTCGTTTTCAATATGGCCAACGCCACGGGCGTCCATGTCGAGCGATTTGATTTCGATGATATTTTCTTGCATAGCGATCAATAGGTAAGAGTGGGCCAGGACGCAGGGCCGCGCTGGAACTTGAAAGAACGGGGGAAAGGTCAGGCGCCGCGAGCGGGGCGTATGATAGCAGATGCGGGCCCGCGACAGCCGGGCCAGGGGATTACAAAAGAGAATCTCTTACTACGCCGCGCGCCGCCATGGCGCGTTTGAGTTTAATCAAGGCTTCCTGCTGGATCTGGCGAACTCTCTCGCGCGTCACGCCCATTTCCTCGGCCAGGGTTTCCAGGGTGGCCGGGTCGTCGTTATCGAGGCCGAAACGGCGCATGATCACCACGCGCTGCTTGTCGGGCAGCTTGGTCAGCCAGTCGCGCACCAGCACCGTCATTTCATGGTGTTCCGCGCGCGCGTCGGGGCTGTCTTCGCTGGCGCCGGGCAGCATGTCCATCAGCGACGACTGCGGGTCGTTGTCGAGCGGCGCGTCGAGCGAGGTGGCGTGCTCGGACAGGGCCAGGATATCCTGCACCTCTTCCACGGGACGGCCCACCAGATGGGCGATATCTTCCGCGGTGGCGTCCTTGCCGTCGTGGTGCTGGGCTTCCAGGTGGTATTTTCCGCGCAGGATCTGGTTCAGTTCGCGCACCATGTGCACGGGCAGGCGCACCGTGCGGGCCTGGTTCATGATGGCGCGCTCGATGCTCTGGCGTATCCACCAGGTGGCGTAGGTCGAGAAACGGAAACCGCGTTCGGGCTCGAACTTGTCGATGGCGCGCATCAGGCCGATGTTGCCCTCCTCGATCATGTCGAGCAAGACCACGCCGCGGTTGATGTAATGCTTGGCGATCGACACGACGAGGCGCAGGTTGTGCTCGATCATGGTTTGCCGGGCTTCGAAATTGCCCTGCTTGGCGAGGGTGGCGTAATGCACCTCTTGCGGCGCCGTCAGCAATGGCCGCGTGCCGATCTGGTTCAGATAGTGCTGCGTGGTATCGGTCGACAGCTCGGCCGCCAGCACTTTTTTCAGTTCATCGACACTTTCGACCAGCACGCTGACGCTGGCCACTTCGCCGCCCTCGCCCGCGTCGACGGCGTCAATGCCGTCGAGTTCGCCGGCATCGTCCGTCACGACTTCGTCTGCCCCGTCTTCCGGCAGTTCCGGGTCATCGTCCAGCTGGTCGTGCGGCGCGTGTGTCATTGCTTTACCTAACGGTTAGGCAGGAATTTCGAAGGGTCGACAGGCTTGCCCTGCTGGCGGATTTCAAAGTGCAGCTTCACGCGGTCGGCATCGGAATCGCCCATTTCGGCGATGGCCTGGCCTTTGTTGACGTTCTGCCCTTCCTTCACCAGGATGCTGCGGTTATGCGCATAGGCCGACAATAAACTATTACTGTGCTTCACGATGACAAGATTACCATAACCACGGATTCCGCTCCCGGCATACATGACTTTTCCCGCGCCAGCAGCCACGACCTGCTGGCCCGCCTTGCCGGCGATATCGACGCCCTTGTTCTTGCCTTCGTCGAAAGTGCCGATGACCTTGCCTTCGGAAGGCCACATCCAGCTGATCTTCTCGTCGCCAGGCGCGGAGGCCGCAGGGGCTGCCGCGGCGGCGGCCGGTGCGGCGGCGGCGGCTGCCGGCGCTGGCGCAGGCTTGACGTCGCCGTTGCCGCCATCGGCGCGCAGCTCGGCCAGGGTGGCGTCGGAATACGCGCGCTTCTCGCCGCGCGGACCCGTTTTCTTCGGCACGACAGGCGCGGCCGGTTTGACTTCCGTCACCGGCGGCATGACGATGACCGACGTTTGTGCGCCGCCCGTGTCGCCAGTCGGCGGCAGCACGCGCAGCACCTGGTCGACCTTGATGTCGTTCGGGTTGCTCAAGTCATTCCAGACCACCAGGTCGCGGTAATTCTGGCCGTGCTCGAGGGCGATGCGCAGCAGGGTGTCGCCGCGCTTGACCGTGTAATAGGCCGGGTCGCGGTCGCGCGGATCGCTGGCGGCGGCGCTGCTGCTCGATGGGTGGCGCTCCACGACGGGTGCCTGGACGCCGGTCGTGCCGCAACCGCTCAACAGCGCGGCCAAGGTGATGCTACATAGAAGTATGTTACTTTTCTTAATCATTCGCATGTAATTGTATGTCCTGCTTGCTAGCTGATCCGGGGATCATATGGTGCCCGGGCGCAAAGGCACGAAATGGCAGTCTTCCAGGGTCTGGCTGGTCCATTCCATTTTCCCCACCCGGGTAATGAGTTGTAAGTGTTGCAATTTAGCCCCCACCGGCGCAACCAGACGCCCGCCGGGCGCCAGCTGTTCCAGCAGGGCTTGCGGGACTTCCAGGCCGGCTGCGGCAAGGATGATCCCATCGAAGGGCGCCGCCTGCGGCAGGCCAAGCATACCATCTCCGTACTGCAAGCGCAGATTCGACACGCGCAACGGGCGCAGATTGGCCTTCGCCAGCTCGTGCAGAGGCCGGATGCGCTCGATGGAATACACCTCTTTCGCCACCAGCGACAGCACCGCCGCCTGGTAGCCGCAACCCGTGCCGATTTCCAGCACGCGCTGCAGGTTGCCGCCCTGGCGCATCACTTCGATCATGCGCGCCACGATGTACGGCTGCGAGATGGTCTGGTGGTGGCCGATGGGGAGCGAGGCGTCGATATACGCCTGCGAGGCCAGCGCCTCGTCCATGAACATGTGGCGCGGCACGGCTTGCATGGCGTCGAGCACCACCTGGTCCTTGACGCCCTGTTTCGCCACGCGGGCCACCATGGCGCGGCGCACGGCTTCCGAGACGAGCGGATTTTGCCGCGGCGGCGACACCACCGCCGGCTGCGCCCGCTCATTGGCGATGGCTTGCGCGCGCGACGGCGCGATGGCCGCATGCGCGCCATACGGCTGCGCCACGCCGCGCGCCGCGTTTTGCGCCGCATTCTGCGTGGCCGTCTGCGGCGTGGCGATCCGGGACTGGGCCAGCGACTGCCCCCCGCCCGGCCTGGCGGGCTTGCCGGCCAGCGAATCGAGTGTCAGGGGGAAGGTGCGCGGCTTGTCAGTCATAGTGAGCGGTCATGCCAGGCCTTTCGCCAGTGCATCGAGTTGGGTGGTATGGGTCAGGTCGATCTGCAGCGGCGTGATCGATACTTGTCCATGTTCAACAGCATGGAAGTCCGTGCCCGGACCGCCTTCCTTGGCCGCGCCGGCCGGGCCGATCCAGAAGATTTCACGGCCACGCGGATCGAGCGCGCGGATCACGGGCTCGGCCGAATGACGCTTGCCCAGGCGCGTGGCCACCACGCCCTGCATTTGCTCGTAAGGAATGGCGGGAATGTTCACGTTCAGCAGATACGGTTTCTGCAGGGCGTCAAACTGGCGCTCGACGATTTCCCTGGCCACGCGGGCGGCCGCGTCCAGGTTGGCCCAGCCAAACTGCGACTGGGAAAAGGCGATGGCGGGAATGCCGAACAGATAGCCTTCCGTGGCGGCCGCGACGGTGCCCGAATACAGGGTGTCGTCGCCCATGTTGGGGCCGTTGTTGATGCCGGACACCACCAGGTCGGGGCGCTCGATGAGCATGCCCGTCAGCGCCACGTGCACGCAGTCGGTGGGCGTGCCGTTGACAAAATAAAAGCCGTTGGCAGCCTTGTGCACGGACAAGGGCCGGTCCAGGGACAGCGAATTGGACGCGCCCGAACGGTTGCTGTCGGGCGCCACCACGACAATGTCGGCAATGGGGGCGAGCGCGTCGGCCAGGGCCGCCAGGCCAGGCGCCAGGTAACCGTCGTCGTTACTGATAAGAATTCTCATAACGGGATTTTACCCGAAGCAATGCCAACACTGCGCATGCCGCACGCCGATAGACCGCATTATTTGTGCCGCCGCGTGGACATGGGGCGCGGCATCAGCGCTGCTCGATGCGCGCTTCCGACAAGGCTCCCTCCAGCGCCTGCACTTCATCTTCCTGCAAGGCCAGCAAGGCATTCAGGTCGCCTTGCAATTTGTACATTCTCTTCAGCTGCGCCATGCCGCGCCGGCGCAGCTTGCCCGGCACGCCCGGACGCAGCAGGCAGGACTTCAAATGTTCAGCCAGTTCGCCCGCCTGCGCATACTGTTCGCGCTCGATCATGCCTTGCAACATCGAGATCATGCTGGCCAGGGTGTCCGGCTCGGCCCCTTCGTGCCCGTTGGCGCGGCCGGCCAGGATGGTTTCCTGCAAATGCCGCGCACCGTCCAGCACGCTGTCCGCATGCCCCGTGACGGGGGCGTTCAAGAGCCGGTCACTGCCGCTGAGCACGGCGTCTTCCAGCAGGCGCGCCGCCTCGCTGTCGCCCTGCTGCTGCAAGGTGCCGGCCAATTGTGTCTTGCTGTGCAAGGTATCGAGGTGGTCTTCGCCCAGCAGGCGCGCATGCACTTCCAGCACCTGCTCCTGCACGCTGCGCGCCGCATCGAGTTCACCGCGCCGTAGCAGCGCCTCGGCCAGCTTGCGCTGGCTCATCAGGGTTTCCGGATGATCGAGCCCATGCGTGCGCTCGCGCGCCGCCACCTGGTCTTCATGCAACTGGCGCGCGCCGGCCCAGTCGCCCTGCCCGGCCACGATGTCGGCCAGCAAGTCGCGCGTGGCCAGGGTGGCCGCATGGTCGCTGCCCAGGCGCCGCTCCTGCGCCTGCAGCACGGCGACGAACAGGCGCCGCGCGCCTTCCAGGTCGCCTTCGCGCCCCAGCGCCTGCGCCAGGGCCAGCTTGCTGCGCAAGGTATCGCCATGCTCGGCGCCAAACAGGCGTTCGCGCGCCGCCACCACCGTGACCAGCACTTGCTGCGCCTGCGCCAGCCGGCCGATGCGCAGCAAGGTGGCGGCGCGGCCATCCATCGCTTCCAGGGTCAGCGGATGCTCGCCGCCCAGCTGGCGCGCATAGCTTGCCAGCACCGCATCCTGCAGCAACAGGGCCGCCGCCAGCTCCCCCTGCAGCAACAGGGTTTTCGCCAGGCAGGCGCGGGCGGCCAGGGTGTCGGGATGCTCGCTGCCCAGCACGCGCTCGCGCACGTCGAGCACGTCCTCTTCCAGGAAGCGGGCTTCCTCGAGCTTGCCCAGCTGGCGCAGCAGCCGCGCCATGCCGCTCTTGCACGCCAGACTGTCGGGGTGCTCCTCGCCCAGCAGGCGCACGCGGATCTCGACGCTCTGGCGGAAGGCGTCGAGCGCCAGCGCGCTGCGCCCATCCTTGCGGTACAACTCGCCCAGGCGGGCCAGGTCGCGCGCCAGCGGCAGGGCCACGGCGCGGCCAGGTTCAGCCTGCAAGGCCTGGCGCGCCTCGCCGATGGCGCCCAGCAAGGCGATTTCACGGCTCGATTGCCAGGGAAAGTAGCCGCCCGTCAGCCACTGCAAAAAGGCTTCGAAGGTGCGCGTGAGGGAAAAACGGTCGCCGCCCTGGTCTATGCGCACGGCCAATTGCTCGCCATACGCAAAGGTTTTCGTCTGCTGCAGCTGGACTTCGTCGAAATAGCTGTCGAGGGCGATCTGCGGCAAGCCGTAGGAAGTGCGCAGCAGGCGCTCGAACATGGGCTGGAAGCCGGCGATGCCCTTGTGCGCGTCGCCGCGGCGCCACTCGGCGCGCTGCGCCCCATCGCCCATCTCTATGCGCGAGGGCAAGGGGTAGACGAGCAGCGGACGCTGTTCGTCCTCATGGCTGCGGCGGTACTCGATGGCCCGCGTGACGAGCGCGTCGACGCCTTCGAGGCTTTGCCGGTTCGGCGTGAAGACCACCACGAGCTTTTTCGGCAGCAAGGTGGTGCAGATGCCGGCGCTGTCCGTGCGCCCCGTGCGCGAATCGACGAGCACATAGCGGAAATGCTGGGCCAGGGTATCGGCGAAGCAGCGAAACAGGGCCGGGCAGCTGTCGAACAGCTGATCCCAGCGCATCTGCGCCAGGCGCTCGCTGTAGCTGGCGTCGAAGCGCCCCGCGCGCATCAGGTACAGCGGACTGCCCTGGTCGACGCGCACCACGTACTGCTGCCAGTCGATGGCGTCGAGCACGCGCTGGGCCAGGGCGGCATCGTCGGCGCCCGAGCCGCGCTTGCCCCCCGTCTCCAGGCTGAGGCGTTCGAGCTGCTGGCGGCACGCTTCAAAGAATTCCAGCACGCCCGGTCGCTCCTCATGCTGCTCGAAATAATGGTGCAGGCCCGGCGCTTCCATGTCCCAGTCCAGCATCAGCACGGGCACGCTGGCGTTTTCACGGCGCGCCAGCAGGACGGCGATGTTCGACAGGGCCATGGTGCGGCCGGTACCGCCCTTGTAGGAATAGAAGGTGACGACTTCGCCAGGGGCGCTCAAAGGCGGCAGGGAGAGGCGTTGGCATTCCATGACAGGACCTTTTACGTGATTAACGCGGAAAGTGGGGAGGCGGAATGGCGCGCCATTCCGGTGGAATAGCGGGCAACACGAAACGGCTGCAATCGTGGCCGGGCGGTGTTGACCGCTTGAGCAAGTGGTAATGCGTGGCAATGCGCTGCACGATGCGTTCGATGTCGGGCAGGTATTGCGGGTTCGACTTCAGGTCGCCGCTGGCCAGGGTGTAGCCGGAAAAATCGACGTACAGCCCCGATTCGGTGATTTGCGGCGGCAAGCCGTCCGGATGGCGCGTCATGATGATGGGGATGATCAGATGGCTGGGCAAGTCGTACCAGGCGCGCCGCTCCTGCTCGATCAGCTGCATGGCGGCAAATTCGCGCCGTGTGTAGCCGTGCGCTTCATATTTGGGCGTGTACAGCACGATCATGCAGACGCTCTGGCACATGGCGCGCGCCACGCGCAGGTCGATATCGTCGCCGCCGCCCAGTTGTTCGCTGTCGATGAACAGGACTTCCTCGCGGTCCAGGTGCGGCTCCAGATAGCAAGCCAGCGCCTCGATGAGGTCATTCTTGAACTTGTTCATGAACGCATATTGGCCGTGCGCGTAGCTCAAGAAACAGCCGTAGCGGATCTCCATGGCATCCCCCTGTTCCCCGTGCGGCCCTGCCATCGCCGCGCCTTGATCCCACAAGGCATGAAGTCACTGTAGACCGCTGAGCAACGGCCTGTTTGCGCTGGCGCAAAGATGTGTCTGGCGTCCTGGACATTCGCAAGAAAGCCAGAAACTGGCGCGATCACGCCGATTTCTGGCATGCCAGACGCGCAAGGCGGCGCCGCGCAAAAAACGCTACTCGCTTGATAACAAAGGGAAATATGCCGGCGCGCGAATGGCGCCGGCAAGCGGGACTTAAGCGCCCCTGGCGGGCAGGTTGCGGAAGAACTCGACCACTTCGGCGGTGTCGCGCGTGCGCTTGAACGGCGGCAGGCTTTGCCAGATGCGCTTGCCATACGGCTTGGAGATCAGGCGCGGATCGCAGATCATCAGCACGCCCCGGTCGCCCTCGTCGCGGATCAGCCGGCCCGCGCCCTGCTTCAGGTTGATGATGGCTTCCGGCAGCGAGTGGTGCATGAAACCGTTCTTGCCCTGCTTTTCCATCACTTCGATGCGCGCGGCCAGCACGGGATCGTCGGGCGGCGCGAACGGCAGCTTGTCGATGATGACGAGCGACAGCGCATCGCCGCGCACGTCGACGCCTTCCCAGAAACTCTGGCTACCGATCAGCACGCCATTGCCGGCGGCGCGGAACTGGTCCAGCAATTCCGTGCGGCCCTTTTCTCCCTGCACGAACAGGGGGAAGTTCAGGCCGCGCTGCTTGAATTCGTCGGCCAGGCGCTCGGCCGCGCGTTTGACTGCGCGCAAGGTGGTGCACAGGAAGAAGGTGCGCCCGCCGGCCGCCTCGATGATGGGCAGGGCGCAATCGATGACGGCGTCCGTGTAGCCCAGCGAGTTCGGCTGCGGCAGGTTTTGCGGCACGAACAGCAAGCCTTGCTGGCCATAGTCGAACGGGCTTGGCCACGTATGCGACGGTTCGCCCGTCAAGCCCATCTGCTCGGAAAAATGCTTGAAATCGTTTTTCACGGCCAGGGTGGCGGACGTGAAAATCCAGCTGCGCGGCGTGCCTTCGCGCTGGTTGTTGAAGATCGGCGCGATCGACAATGGCGTTTTATGCAATTGCAGGGAGCTGGAAAACGCTTCCACCCAGAACACGGCTTCCTCGCCAGCCGTCACTTTGGCCTTCGGATCGAACTTCCAGCCGCTCAGCTGCTGCGCCAGCTCGACGCCGCGCACTCTGCACTGTTCCAGCGTTTCCGCCCGTTCCGCCTGGGTTTCCAGCACGGCCACCATGCCGTCAAGCTCATCCTTGAGGGTGTCGAGCGCGGGGAAAAAGTCGCTCGACGGCGCGATTTGCGGCAGCGACAGGCGCACGATATCCTGCGGGAAGGTCAAGCGCAGGTCGCGCGCCGCCTTTTCCACCACCGTGACGGTCTTGGCCCAGTCGATGCCGCGCGCGTGCGCCAGGCCCTCGGCCAGCACGTCGCGGCACAGCTCGAGGATTTGCGAGGTCGACACCGTGTTACCAAAGAACAAGGTGGCCGTATCGGGCAGCTGGTGCGCCTCATCGAAGATGATGGTGTTGGCCGATGGCAGCAATTCCGCCACGCCCGTGTCTTTCAGGGCCACGTCGGCAAAGAACAGATGGTGGTTGACCACCACCACGTCGGCCTGCTGGGCTTCCTTGCGGGCCTTCATCACAAAACAATCCTGGTAATACTGGCATTCGGCGCCCATGCAGGTGTCGCGCGTGGACGTCACCAGGTTCCAGATCATGGCGTTTTCCGGCACCTTGGTCAGCTCGGCCTTGTCGCCCGAGCTGGTCATCTTGATGAAACGCGAGATTTCGCGCAAATGGCCCACGTCGTCGCGCGACGTCATGCGGCCGTTTTGCAGCGTGCGTTCCAGGTGATAGTGGCAAACGTAGTTCGAGCGGCCTTTCAGCAGGGCGACGGAAACGGGCGCCTGCAGCGCGGCGCGCACGGTGGGGATGTCGCGCAGGAACAATTGATCCTGCAAGTTCTTCGTGCCGGTGGAAACAATGGTCTTGCCGCCCCACATCAGGGCCGGCACCAGGTAGGCGAAAGTTTTACCGGTGCCCGTGCCCGCCTCGGCGATCAGGGTCGTCTGGCTGTCGATGGCGCTGGCGATGGCTTTCGCCATTTCCGTTTGCGAACGGCGCGGCTTGTAGCTGCCCACGGCCGGACCGAGCGGGCCGCCGGCGCCAAACAGGCGCTCGATGTCGGCATCGTGCTTGCCGGGCGCCGCCTGCGGTTCGGCTGGCACATCGGCTGGCAAGGCAGCAGGCTGGCCATCTGGGTTTACTGGCAATAAATTGTGATCGGTCAAAATATACTTAGGTGAAGGCTGGACTGGACGCTACTGGCGCCCCTCAGGCGGGAACGTCGGGCACCAACTGCATTTTCAGCAAGGTGATGTGATCCTTCAATTGCAATTTGCGCTTTTTCAGGCGGCGCAGCTGCAACTCGTCATGGTGGCCATCGAGTATCAGCAACTCGATGACGGCATCGAGGTCGCGGTGTTCCACGTTGAGTTCAATCAGGCGCCGCTCTATTTGCTGTGCATCGCTCATGTGTTGCGTTCCAGGCAGTGTTGGTGACAGTGTTGGGAAACCGGCGCGCGCAGCGTACGCAGGCAGCCATCGTGCGTAGTTTAACCTGCCGCGCGGGTTAGGGCACGCCATTTCCGGCATGCCCCTGCGCGGGAAGGCTTATTTGGCCGGCGGCACAGGCGCAGGCGCAGCAGCGGCCGGCGTGCTGGCAGCGGCGGCGGCCGCCTTGGCAGCCTTGGCCTGCGCCTCGGCCTGGCGCTCGGCCAGGCGTTGCGCCACCCGCTTCTGGCGCGCCACGGCGTCAGCCTGTTTTTTCGCATATTGCGCTTCACGGACCGCGCGGCGCGGCGCATCGGCAGCGTCGGCGGCAGCCTGTTTCGCCACCTTCGCCGCATGCTCGGCTTCGCGCTCGGCAACGCTCTTGCCTTGCGGCTTGGGCGGCGCCGGCTCGGGCGTGACCACTTTCACGGGCTTGGGCACGGCCGCGGCGCGCTGCTCGGCGTCGAGGCGCGCGCTTTCCTGCGTGCGGGCCAGGTCGATATCGCGCAAGCGCACGGATTCGGCGCGCTTGAAGTAATTCGCTTCCGCTTCGACAGCGCGCAGGCGCACGAGGATCAGGCGGCGCTTTTCCTTGGCCGTGTCCAGGCAGTTATTGACGAAAAACTTGTCGTAGCACTCCAGTTCGCGCACGGCAAATTCGTTTTCCGCCGCCGCGCGCTCGCTAGCGACCTGCTTCAGCTTGGCGTCCGCCTCGTCCACCGACAAGGTGGCGGGCACCTGCGGCGCGCCGACCTCATCCAATGCCGGAGCACCCTGGTGCGCGCAGGCGGACAACGCCAGGACCAGGCCCAGCGCCGCACCCAGCTTGTATAGTGTATTTGCCATCATGTTCCTTATCCCTGCCTCAAACGATCGCGTCGGCCGCGCCGCGCTGTTCTTTTTCCATGTATTCGCGCGATTGCATCTCGATGATACGCGAAACGGTGCGGTGAAACTCGTTGGCCAGCATGCCGTTCGTGTACAGCTCATCAGGCGCCACTTCGGCCGACATGATCAGCTTGACCTTCTGGTCGTAAAACACGTCGATCAGCCAGGTGAAGCGGCGCGCCTCGGACGACTGCGCCGCCGACATGGCCGGTATGCCGGACAATATCACCGTATGGAAGCGGCTGGCGATTTCCAGATAATCATTTTGCGAACGGGGACCGCCGCACAGGGTGGCGAAGTCGAACCAGATGATGCCGCCGGCGCGGCGCAGGCAATGGATTTCGCGGCTCTCGATGCGGATGCGCGCGTCTTCGTCGGCCGTTTCGGCGATGCGCGTGTAGGCGTCGCGCAGGGCCTTGTCGGTATCGGCGCCCAGCGGGGTATAGTAACTTTCCACCTGTTCCAGCGCGCGGCCGCGGTAATCGACGCCGGCGTCGACGTTCATCACGTCGAGCTTGTCCTTGAGCAGTGCGATGGTCGGCAGCATGCGGTCGCGGTGCAGGCCGTCCGGATACAGCAAGTCCGGATCGTAATTCGAGGTCATGATGAAGGACACGCCGTTGGCGAACAGGGCCGACAGCAGGTTGTACAGGATCATCGCGTCGGCGATGTCGGAGACGTGGAATTCATCGAAACAGATCAGGCGGTATTTCTTGGCGATGCGCTTGGCGACTTCGTCGAGCGGGTCGGCCACGCCTTTCAATTCATCGAGCTGCTGGTGCACGCCGCGCATGAATTCATGGAAGTGCAAGCGCGTCTTGCGCACCAGGGGCACGACCGAGTAAAAACTGTCCATCAGGAACGATTTGCCGCGCCCCACGCCACCCCACATGTACACGCCTTTCGGCACGGCGGGACGGTTCAGCAGGCGCTTGAAGGTGCTCGAGCGCTGGCCCTTGTAGGCCACCCACTCGTCATAGCACAGCTGCAGGCGGTCGACCGCGCGCCGCTGGGCGGCATCGGCCTTGAAATCACGCTTCTGCAACGCGTGCTGGTAAAACTCTTCTACGTTCATGGGATTCGCTTTAACGCACAAGGGCGCCGGCGGAAAAAATCCGCGAGCGCCCCTGCTGGACTAACTACAATTAAAAGTTCAACGTGCGCTTGTCAACCGCCAGTGCCGCTTCCTTGGTCGCTTCCGACAGGGATGGGTGAGCGTGGCAGATGCGCGCGATGTCTTCGGCCGAGGCCTTGAATTCCATCGCCACGACGGCTTCGGAAATCAGTTCGGAGGCCATCGGGCCGACGATGTGCACGCCGAGGATTTCATCGGTGGTCGCATCGGCCAGGAATTTCACCATGCCCGAGGTGTCGCCCAGCGCGCGCGCACGGCCGTTGGCCATGAACGGGAAGGTGCCGGCCTTGTAGGCGATGCCTTCGGCCTTCAGGGTTTGCTCGGTCTTGCCGACCCACGCGATTTCCGGCGAGGTGTAGATCACCCAAGGAATCGTGTTGAAGTTGGTGTGGCCATGCTGGCCGGCGATACGCTCGGCCACGGCAACGCCTTCTTCTTCCGCCTTGTGCGCCAGCATCGGGCCGCGCACGACGTCGCCCACCGCCCACACGTTCGGCAGATTGGTCTTGCAGTCGCCGTCGACGGCGATGAAGCCGCGTTCGTCCAGCTGCAGGCCGACTTTATCGGCGCCCAGGCCATTCGTGTTCGGCGTGCGGCCGATCGAGATGATCAGCTTGTCGAATACGGCTTTTTGCGCTTCGCCCTTGGCGTCCACGAATTCCACGGTGACGTCTTTCTTGCCTGGCGTGATCGCGCCGATCTTGCAACCGAGGTTGATCTTCAAGCCTTGCTTGGTGAACAGCTTCGACGCTTCCTTGGCGATCTGCTCGTCGACGGCGCCCAGGAAGACCGGCAGGCCTTCCAGCACGGTGACGTCGGAACCGAGGCGGCGCCAGACGCTGCCCATTTCCAGGCCGATCACGCCGGCGCCGATGACGCCCAGCTTGGCTGGTACGGCGTCGATGGCCAGTGCGCCCGTGTTCGACAGGATCAGTTTCTCGTCGAATGGTGCGCCTGGCAGTTCGCGTGCGTTCGAACCCGTGGCGATGACCACGTGCTTGGCGCTCAAGGTTTCGTTGGCTTCGCCCGTCACGCTGATCTCATACGCGCCAGCGGCGGCGGCAGCGAAAGCGGCGCGGCCGTGGAAGAAGGCGATCTTGTTCTTCTTGAACAGGTACAGGATGCCGTCGTTGTTTTGCTTGACGACGGTGTCTTTGCGCTTGAGCATCTGGCCCAGGTTCAGCTTCAGGCCGGCGACGTCGATACCGTGCTCGGCGAAGCTGTGGCCCGCGTGTTCGAAATGCTCGGACGATTGCAGCAGCGCTTTCGACGGGATGCAGCCGACGTTGGTGCAGGTACCGCCAGGCGCGGCGCCGCCCTTGGCGTTCGACCACTCGTCGACGCAAGCGACGGAAAAGCCCAGCTGCGCTGCGCGGATGGCGGCGATGTAGCCGCCAGGGCCCGCACCGATGACAACTACGTCAAATTGTTTAGTACTCATGTTTTGTTATTCCAATCTCTTCGTCTGGTACGAAAATCCACAATAGAAGGTAAATCACCACGCCGAAGCCGAAGGTCAATGTAAACAGGACGAAGACGAGGCGCCAGATCCACGCTTCCATGCCGGAAGCGCGTCCTAGGCCGCCGCAGACGCCGCCAAGCCAGCGGTCGTTGCGCGATCGGCGCAGGCGGTTGAATTCCTGCACCAGGTCGTTCGACGGGCCGGAGTCGGAGGGACTCTCAGATTTGTCCAGGTTGATATTGCTCAGGAGCTTGGCTTTCGCTTGCGCGAATTCCGCGTCGCTCAGGGCGCCCGCCAGGTGCAACTCGTGCAGACGCTTGATTTCTTCAGAGACGTTCATGGGAATCCTCTTTCATTGAGATCAGCCAGCTGCGTCTTCTGGCAAGGGGTATCAGCTACATTGCCCCGGCGGCGACGCCGGGGGACTACGGTGCTTACAGGTCCAGCAGCAGGCGTGCAGGATCTTCCAGCGCTTCTTTCATCGCCACCAGGCCCAGGACGGCTTCGCGGCCGTCGATGATGCGGTGGTCGTAGGACATGGCCAGGTAGTTCATCGGACGCACCACGATCTGGCCGTTTTCGACAACAGCGCGGTCCTTGGTCGCATGCACGCCCAGGATGGCCGATTGCGGCGGGTTGATGATCGGGGTCGACAGCATGGAGCCGAAGGTGCCGCCGTTCGAGATCGAGAACGTGCCGCCCGTCAGGTCGTCCAGGGTCAGCTTGCCTTCCTTGGCTTTCGCGCCGAATTCACCGATTTTTTTCTCGATGTCGGCGATCGACAGCTGGTCCGCGTTGCGGATGATAGGCACGACCAGGCCGCGTGGCGAACCGACAGCGATACCGATGTCGAAGTAGCCGTGGTAAACGATGTCGTTGCCGTCAACGGAGGCATTGATGATCGGGTACTTTTTCAGGGCGGCGACGGCGGCCTTGACGAAGAAGGACATGAAGCCCAGCTTGACGCCGTGCTCTTTCTCGAACTTGTCCTTGTACTTGTTGCGCAGGTCGATGACCGGCTGCATGTTCACTTCATTGAACGTGGTCAGGATGGCGTTCGTCGATTGCGATTGCAGCAGGCGCTCGGCGATACGTGCGCGCAGGCGGCTCATCGGCACGCGCTCTTCAGGGCGGTCGCCCAGGCTGGCGGCCGACGGCGTGGCAACTTGTTGCAGCGCTGGCTTGGCAGCGGCTGGCGCCAGTGGCGCGACAGCTGGCTTGGCGGAAGCGGCCAGGGCGTCGCCCTTGGTCACGCGGCCGTCTTTGCCCGAACCGGCGACGTCGCCAGCGGACAGGCCTTTTTCGGACAGGATCTTGGCAGCGGCAGGCATGGCGACATCACCTTTGGTCGCGGCGGCTGGCGCCGAAGCGGTCGATGCGTCTTGCGCAGCGGCAGCCAGGGCTGGTGCAGGCACGGCCGACACTTCCATCGGGCTGACCTTGGCCGAGCCGTCGGTGTCGATGATGGCGATGACTTCGCCGGCAACGACGGTGGCGCCGTCAGCCTTGATGATTTGCACGATCACGCCAGCGGCAGGCGCCGGCAGTTCCAGCACGACTTTGTCGGTTTCGATATCGATCATGTTTTCGTCGCGCGCAACTGCTTCGCCGACTTTCTTGTGCCATGCCAGCAAGGTCGCTTCTGCAACCGATTCCGACAACTGGGGAACTTTGACTTCGATTTGTGCCATGTAAAACTCCGTTTATTTTGTTATTGCGGCGCCGCCCCTGCGTAGCAAGGGCGGCGCTCCGTCATGATGTATGCAAGCAGGCGCCATGCAATCGCATGGCGCCCTTATCCTGCCACTTACTTGGTCAGGATAAAACCCTTCAGCTTCGAGAATGCCGTTTCCAGCAGATCTTTTTGCTGGGCGTAGTGCTTGTCATAGTAACCGACAGCAGGCGACGCCGAAGCGGGACGGCCGGCGTAAGCCAGACGCTGACCCGATTCCAGGCCTTCGAAGATGTTGTGCTGGATCTGGAACCAGGCGCCCTGGTTTTGCGGCTCGTCCTGCGCCCAGACGACTTCGACCAGGTTCGGGAACTTCTTCAGTTCAGCAGCGAACGACTTGTGCGGGAACGGATACAGCTGTTCCAGGCGCACGATGGCCGTGTCGGTCTGGCCACGGGTCTTGCGTGCGTTGACCAGGTCGTAGTAGACCTTGCCCGAGCAGGCGACCACGCGCTTGACTTTCTTGGCGTCGATTTTGTCGTCGACTTCGCCGATGACGGTCTGGAAACCACCCTTGGCCAGGTCGGTCAGCGGCGAACCGGCATCCTTGTTGCGCAACAGCGACTTCGGCGTCAGGATGACCAGCGGCTTGCGGAACTGGCGCACCATCTGGCGGCGCAGCAAATGGAAGATCTGCGAAGCCGTCGTCGGCTGCACCACTTGCATGTTGTTGTCTGCGCACAGCTGCAGGAAACGCTCCGGACGCGCGGACGAGTGCTCAGGACCCTGGCCTTCGTAACCGTGCGGCAGCATCATGACCAGGCCCGAAGCGCGGCCCCACTTCACTTCGCCGGAGCTGATGAACTGGTCGATCACCACTTGCGCGCCGTTGGCGAAGTCGCCGAACTGGGCTTCCCAGATCGTCAGCGTGTTCGGTTCAGCGGTCGAGTAGCCGTATTCGAAGGCCAGTACGGCTTCTTCGGACAGCACCGAGTCGATGACGGTGAACGGCGCCTGGTTGTCCGACACGTTTTGCAGCGGAATGTAGGTACCTGCATCCCAACGCTCGCGGTTTTGATCGTGCAAGACGGCGTGGCGGTGCACGAAGGTGCCGCGGCCGGCGTCCTGGCCCGTCAGGCGGATGGCGTAGCCGGACGATACCAGCGATGCGTAGGCCAGGTGTTCGCCCATGCCCCAGTCCAGGTTCATTTCGCCACGGCCCATGGTGCCACGGTCGCCCAGAACTTTTTCAACCAGCGAGTGGACCTTGAAGTCTTCCGGCACGGTGGTGATGCGGGTGGCCAGGCGTTTCAGTTCCGTCATCGGCACGGCGGTGTCGGCCGAATCGGTCCATTTCTTGTTCAGGAACGGCAGCCAGTCGACGGCGTACTTGTTCTTGAAGTTCGAGATGACCGGATCAACGGTGTGCTTGCCGGCGTCCATGGCGTCGCGGAAGGCGGCCACCATCTTGTCGCCGCCATCGGCAGGGATCACGCCTTGCGCCACCAGCTTGTCCGCGTACAGCTTGCGGGTGCCTGGATGCTGGCCGATCTTCTTGTACATCAGTGGCTGCGTCAGCGCCGGCGTATCTTGCTCGTTGTGGCCAAGCTTGCGGTAGCAGATGATGTCGAGGACGATGTCCTTCTTGAATTCCATGCGGTAGTCGAGCGCGATCTGCGTCGCCAGCACCACGGCTTCAGGATCATCGGCGTTGATGTGCAGGACCGGTGCTTCGATCATCTTGACGACGTCCGAGCAGTACAGGGTCGAGCGGGCATCGCGCGGATCCGAGGTGGTGAAACCGATCTGGTTGTTGATCACGATATGCACCGTGCCGCCGGTATGGTAGCCACGGGTTTGCGCCAGATTCAGCGTTTCCATGACCACGCCCTGGCCGGCGAAAGCGGCATCGCCGTGCACCAGGATAGGCAGCACTTGCGCGCCCTGCGCGTCGCCGCGGCGATCCATGCGGGCCTTGACGGAACCTTCGACCACAGGGTTGACGATTTCCAGGTGCGACGGGTTGAACGCCAGCGACAGGTGGACCGGGCCGCCTGCAGTGGAGATGTCCGACGAGAAGCCTTGATGGTATTTCACGTCGCCGGCAGGCAGGTCGTCGCCATGCTTGCCTTCGAATTCTTCGAACAGTTCCTGCGGCGCTTTGCCCAGGGTGTTCACCAGCACGTTCAGGCGGCCGCGGTGGGCCATGCCGATGACGATTTCCTGCACGCCTTTTTCGCCGGCGCGCTGGATGGTTTCATCCATCGAGGCGATGAAGGTTTCGCCGCCTTCCAGGGAGAAGCGCTTCTGGCCCACGTAGCGTGTGTGCAGATAGCGTTCCAGGCCTTCAGCCGCGGTCAGGCGGTCGAGGATGTGGATTTTTTTCTCTGGGGTGAAATTCGGGGTGGAACGGATCGATTCCAGTTTCTCTTGCAGCCAGCGCTTTTCGGCCGGGTCGGAGATGTACATGAATTCGGCGCCGATCGAACGCGTGTAGGTATCGCGCAGATAGTTGAGCAGATCGCGCAGGGTGGCGGTCTCGGGGCCAAAATAGGTATTGCTGATGTTGAACACGGTGTCCATGTCCGCGTCGGTGAAACCGTAGAAGCTCGGCTCCAGTTCCGGGATCATCGGACGTTCCTGGCGTTGCAGCGGATCCAGGTTGGCCCAGTGCGAACCGAGGTAGCGGTAAGCGGCGATCAGCTGCGTGGCGGCGACGCGCTTGCGGCCCATTTCAGCATCGAAGGAAGCGGTCACTGTGCGGATCGGACCAGCTTTCGCGCGCTCGGCGAACGAGGCGACGACGGAGGCATGCGCCACGTCAGGCTTGTTGGTGCCATCGACGGCAGGCACGTGCTGCATTGCGTCGAAGTAGGAACGCCAGTTATCGGGTACCGAGCCTGGGTTGTTCAGATACGCCTCGTACAGGTCTTCCACGTACGGAGCATTCCCACCGAACAGGTAGGAGTTGGTCGTTAATTGCTGCATATATTGCTCACCTTTCTTCGCGCTTCGCGAGGAATTAGCGGGTTAATCTAACCTTCCGCGACACGGCCTGACCGGTTAGCGGATTGCACATCAAGTTGTGGGGAAGGGCTTTTATATTGCACCAGCATTCTGCATACCGTCATTTAGAATAGCACGCGGTATTGTAACGCAACAACGACTAGTTGAATTTTATTTGGCAAGCAAATGTAAGCTGTGTTGTTGATTTTCCCGGGCTTGCAAGCCTGTCACTGTTATGCTTACAACACATCGGCGACCCTGCCGGCGTGCCGCTTGCGCGCAACTGGTCTGCCCGGCAACGGCGCAGCCGCGATGGCCGCCAGCCAATCGGCATCGCCGGCAAACCACTCCACCAGGAAGTCGAGCATGGTGCGCAACAGGGGCGACATGTGCTGGCGCGACGTATAGACGCCATAGATGCCCATGTCCTGCGGCTGGTACGCGGGCAACAGTTCCACCAGCTGCCCGCTGGCGATCAGCGGCGCGGCCGAAAAGCGCGGCTGCATGGCGATGCCCGCCCCCGCCACCGTGGCCACCAGCAACACCAGCGATTCATTCGCCGACAGGCGGCCGCTGACGGGGACAGTGAGCGCTTCCCCGTCATGGGTAAATTGCCACAGGCTCTTGCCGAAATACGTGTACGTCAGGCAGTTGTGCACGGCCAGGTCTTGCGCCCGGCGCGGCGTGCCGTGCGCCGCCAGATACGATGGTGCGGCGCACACCACCGAGGCGCAGCTGGCCAGCTGGCGCGCGATCAGATTGGGCTCGAGCGCGTTCGTGATGCGTATCGCCAGGTCGATGCGCTGCTCCACCAGGTTGACGACGCGGTTCTCCATCTGCAGGTCGACGGCGGCGCGCGGGTAGCGCCGCAGGTAAGCGGTTACTGCGCCGGCCAGCGCCGTCTGCGCCAAGGATTGCGAGCAGGTGATGCGCAGCAAACCGTGCGGCGTGTCTAGGCCCTCGGGCGAGGTGACGGCCATGGCGCCGGCCACTTCCAGCATCTGCCGGCAGCGCGCCAGGGTGGCGTCGCCCGCATCCGTCAGGCTCAGCCGGCGCGTGGTGCGATGCAACAGGCGTGCCCCCGCCCACTCTTCCATCTCGGCCAGGTAGCGCGTCACCATGGCGCGCGACATGTCGAGCGCCTCGCTGGCGGCCACCATGCTGCCGCGCTCGGCGATGGCGACGAATACTTGTGCGGCGGTGATGCGGTCCATGCGCTACTCCCTTGATTCGTCCGATCCATGCAACTAAGTATTGCAATCTACCCTATTTGTCGCGCCTGGTCGAAAGAATAATATGTTTGCACGCGCCGCCCGCCCCTCGCGTACCCGGGAAACCTTGCCGATGCAGCGCAGTTAGCGCACACCATCGCCACGACCGGCCAGCGGCATTGAACTGAAGCTGGACCAGCGCCCTTACAAGGCGGCCAGGAAGCACTCATACGCTTGCGCGCTGCGCGCCAGCCGCTCGGCATAGCCCGTTTCCTTCGGCCCGTCTTCCGCGCCATAGAAGGCAAAGAAGCGGCGGTTGTCGGCGCCGATGTACGCCAGGGTCACATCGAACGGCGCCAGCAGCTGCGCCAGAGTGACGTGCCACTTGCCTGCCGGCGTGAAATCGTCCTCGCGGATGCCGGCCGTGACGGCCAGCGCCACTTTTCTCCCCTTGAAGGCATCGCCGCCCGTACCGTAGGCCCAGCCATACGCCAGCACCTGATCGAGCCATTGCTTGAGCATGGGCGGGCAGTTGAACCAGTACACGGGAAATTGCAGGACCACGTTGGCGTGCGCCTCCACCAGCGCCTGCTCGCGCGCCACGTCGATATTTCCATCAGGGTAAGCCTGGTGCACGTCGTGGATGGTGTAGCGGTCGGGATACTGCGCCAGCTCCTGCAGCCAGCGCTTGTTGGCGACCGACGTGCCGATGGAGGGATGGAAGACGATAACGAGGGTTTTCAACATGCTGTTTTCCTGAAAATGAATGGACGCACCAGCCCGCATGCACAGAAAAGCAGGCAAGCCGGTACCCTGCCCCGTGGCGCGTGGCACATGACCGTGCGCCCGCAGAGGCAAAAACAGCATAACCATCACGAGTACTTTTCACAAGTACGCACATCGACTAGTCATACAGGAAGAAAAGTAAGTTACTTGGCGATGCAAAGCCCCTCGGGCATGCGCATCCTGGTCAGGCTGGCTGGTGCCGTTCGCCCCACGCGCACAAGGTATGCAGCACGGGGATCAGCGAGGCGCCCCTGCTGGAGAGCGAGTATTCCACCTTGGGCGGCACTTGCGGATATTCCTTGCGCACGATCAGCGCATCGGCTTCCAGCTCCTTCAGCACGACGCTGAGGGTCTTGAAGGCGATGCCGCCGAGATGGCGCTTGAGTTCGTTATGCCGCAGCACGGTGTTTTCCGCCAGCGCATACAGGATCAGCATCTTGTATTTGCCGCCGATCAGCGACAAGGTATAGCCAAATGCCGTATCGGCCAGGGCCACGCCGCTGGGGGCGCAGGTGTCTTCATTCATCGCGTTGTGCTTCCTGTTGTACCAGGGCCCGAGCATAACAGCCTGGCATAAAAAAACGGGCCGAAGCCCGTTTTTTTGTTTGCTCGATACCGCTCTGGATTAACGCTTGTCCAGTGGCAGTACTTCACGCGTGGTCGAACCGACGAACAGCTGGCGCGGACGGCCGATTTTTTGCTCTGGGTCGGCGATCATTTCGTTCCACTGGGCGATCCAGCCGATCGTACGGGCCATAGCGAAGATACCGGTGAACAGCGACACAGGGATGCCCAGCGCCGATTGCACGATGCCCGAGTAGAAGTCGACGTTCGGGTACAGTTTGCGCGACACGAAGTACTCGTCGTTCAGTGCAATCTTTTCCAGTTCCATCGCCAGCTTGAACAGCGGGTCGTCTTGCAGACCCAGTTCTTGCAGCACTTCGTAGCAGGTTTCACGCATCAGCTTGGCGCGTGGATCGAAGTTCTTGTACACGCGGTGGCCAAAGCCCATCAGCTTGACGCCGGAGTTCTTGTCCTTGACTTGCTCGATGAAGGCAGGGATGTTCTCGACGGTGCCGATTTCCTTCAGCATGTTGAGTGCCGCTTCGTTGGCGCCGCCGTGGGCAGGGCCCCACAGGCAGGCGATACCGGCAGCGATACAGGCGAACGGATTGGCGCCCGACGAACCGGCCAGACGGACGGTCGATGTCGATGCGTTTTGCTCGTGGTCCGCGTGCAGGATCAGGATGCGGTCCAGGGCGCGCACCAGCACGTCGTTGACCTTGTACTCTTCGCACGGATTGGCGAACATCATGTGCATGAAGTTGGCGCTGTACGACAGGTCGTTGCGTGGGTACACGAACGGCTGGCCGACCGAGTACTTGTAGGTCATGGCGACCAGGGTTGGCATCTTGGCGATCAGGCGGATGGCCGACACTTCGCGGTGACGCGGATCGTTGATGTCCAGCGAATCATGGTAGAACGATGCCAGCGCGCCGACGGTGCCCACCAGGACCGACATCGGATGCGCGTCGCGGCGGAAGCCACGGAAGAAGAATTGCATCTGTTCGTGCACCATCGTGTGCTTGGTGACGGTGTCGACGAACTTGGCTTTTTGCGCCGCGTTCGGCAGTTCGCCGTTCAGCAGCAGGTAGCACGATTCCATGAAGTCGGCGTTGACGGCCAACTGTTCGATCGGGTAACCACGGTACAGCAGCTCGCCCTTGTCGCCGTCGATGTAGGTGATCGACGAGTTGCAGGCGGCCGTCGACATAAAGCCTGGGTCGTAGGTGAACTTGCCGCTACCGGCGTACAGTTTGCGGATGTCGATGACGTCCGGACCAACCGTGCCTTTGTAGATTGGAAATTCAAGCGATGGGCTGCCATCGGAGAACGACAGGGTAGCTTTTGTGTCAGAGATATTCATGGGCTCTTCCTTCTCGGGAGTGAGTCGAAATTAAAATCAAAAATTCTGGCTGCAATTCGCACCGCATTCGGCAGTGCTACAGCGCGCCACTCGCACCGTTTGCAATATATCGCCCAGGCGTCTAGGCAATGCGCAGTCGTTGCAGCAGTGCGCGCACATGCGGCAGATCGACTTCGCCTTCCGGCTCTTTACGGGCCAGTACCAGATCCATTAACGCATTGTCCGATAAATCCAGCAAACGCGTCAGCGCGTCAACTTCTTCATCGGTCAATTCGGTTTCATACGCATCGAGAAAACGGGTCAGGATAATGTCGTTTTCCAGCAGGCCACGGCGTGAACGCCAGCGCAGGCGGGCGCGGTTGGCCGGGTCGGCCTGATGCGAGGACAAAATTGATTCTGTCATTTGGTTTACCACTTTACGTGTGCCTTGCGGCACGGTGCTGCTTTGCAGGCGCCGCCTGCAGGCAAGAGAGGATACCCTCTTCCCGCAAACGGCGCCCGGCGGATGCGATCAGGGGGATCAGATCGCGCGGCGGACCATCAATTCCTTGATCTTGCCGATCGCCTTGTTCGGGTTCAACCCTTTCGGGCAGACGTCGACGCAGTTCATGATCGAATGGCAACGGAACAGGCGGTACGGGTCTTCCAGGTTGTCCAGACGCGCACCGGTGGCTTCGTCGCGCGAATCGGCGATGAAGCGGTAGGCTTGCAGCAGGCCAGCCGGGCCGACGAATTTGTCCGGATTCCACCAGAACGACGGGCACGACGTGGAGCAGCATGCGCACAGGATGCACTCGTACAGGCCATCGAGTTCTTCACGCTGTTCCGGCGATTGCAGGCGCTCTTTTTCAGGCGGGATCGAATCGTTGATCAGGAAAGGCTTGATCGAATCGTATTGCTTGAAAAATTGCGTCATGTCGACGATCAGATCGCGGATGACTGGCAAACCTGGCAACGGACGCAGCACGATAGGCTCCGACAGTTCGTTCAGGTTGGTGGTGCATGCCAGGCCGTTCTTGCCGTTGATGTTCATCGCGTCCGAACCGCACACGCCTTCGCGGCACGAGCGGCGCAGGGCCAGCGAGTCATCGACATCCGCCTTGATGCGCTGCAGTGCATCGAGCAGCATCTTGTCGGTGTCTTTCAGTTCGACCGTCAGGTCTTGCATGTACGGCTTGGCATCCTGGTCAGGATCGTAGCGGTAGATTTTGAATTTAAGAGTGCGTGCCATGGTATAGCCTTAGAAAGTACGTGGTTTCGGTTTGAAGGTATCAACCGTCAGCGGCTTGGTCACGACTGGCTTGTATTCCAGTCGGTTGCCTTCCGAATACCACAGAGTGTGCTTCATCCAGTTGTCGTCGTCACGTTGCGGATGGTCGTCCTGGGCGTGGGCGCCGCGCGATTCCTTGCGGGCGGCTGCCGAAACGATGGTCGCTTTCGCCGTTTCGATCAGGTTGTCCAGTTCCAGCGCTTCCACGCGGGCCGTGTTGAAGACCATCGATTTATCCTTGAAGGAGACGTGCTTGCGACGCTCGTCAAGCTTCATGATTTCTTCGACGCCCTTGTTCAGCATCTCGTCGGTACGGAACACGCCGCAGTACTTCTGCATCGTTGCGCGGATGTCGTTCGCCACGCCCTGCACGGTTTCCGTGCCGGTCGAGTTTTCCAGGCGCGCCAGGCGGCCCATGGCAAATTCGGCGGCATCGGCTGGCAAAGGCTTGTTTTCCTTGGCTTTCAGGCCGCTGTTGACGATGTGGTTACCGGCCGCGCGGCCGAAGACCACCAGGTCGAGCAGCGAGTTCGTGCCCAGGCGGTTGGCGCCGTGCACGGACACGCAGGCGCATTCGCCGATCGCGTACAGACCGTTGACAACCTTGGCCGAATTGTCCGGACCGGTCGGGGTGACGACCTGGCCGTGGATGTTCGTCGGGATGCCGCCCATCTGGTAGTGAATCGTCGGCACGACAGGAATCGGTTCCTTGGTGGCGTCGACGTTGGCGAACTTGTGGCCGATTTCCAGGATCGACGGCAGGCGCTTGGCGATGGTGTCGGCGCCGATATGGCGCAGGTCCAGCATCACGTGATCCTTGTTAGGACCGCAGCCGCGGCCTTCCTTGATTTCCTGGTCCATCGAACGCGAGACGAAGTCGCGCGGCGCCAGATCCTTCAGGGTCGGCGCATAGCGCTCCATGAAGCGTTCGCCTTCGCTATTGATCAGGATGCCGCCTTCGCCGCGCACGCCTTCGGTGATCAATACGCCCGCGCCGGCCACGCCGGTCGGGTGGAACTGCCAGAATTCCATGTCTTGCAGCGGCAGGCCGGCGCGTGCCGCCATGCCCATGCCGTCGCCCGTGTTGATGAAGGCATTCGTCGATGCGGCGAAGATGCGGCCTGCGCCGCCCGTTGCCATGACCGTCGTTTTTGCTTCCAGGATCATGCATTCGCCGGTTTCCATTTCCAGCGCGACCACACCGATCACGTCGCCTTCGGCGTCACGGATCAGGTCAAGCGCCATCCATTCGACGAAGAAATGCGTGCGGGCGCGAACGTTGCGCTGGTACAGGGTGTGCAACAGAGCGTGACCGGTACGGTCGGCTGCCGCGCAAGCGCGCTGCACGGGCTTTTCGCCGAAGTGGGCCGTGTGGCCGCCGAATGGACGCTGATAGATGGTGCCGTCAGGGTTGCGGTCGAATGGCATGCCGAAGTGTTCCAGTTCGTACACGACCTTCGGTGCTTCGCGGCACATGAATTCGATGGCATCCTGGTCGCCCAAATAGTCGCCGCCCTTGACGGTGTCGAACATGTGCCAGAACCAGTTGTCTTCGGCCATGTTGCCGAGCGACGCGCCGATACCGCCCTGCGCCGCCACGGTGTGCGAGCGGGTCGGGAAAACTTTCGACAAAACAGCGACGTTCAGACCGGCTTCAGCCAGTTGCAACGACGCGCGCATGCCGGAACCGCCGGCGCCAACGATGACCGCATCAAAGCGGCGGGTAGGGATTGCAGATTTATATGCTGCCACGATTACACACTCCAGAGTATCTGTACCGTCCAGCCGGCACAAGCGATCAACCACAGCATGGTGGCAATTTGCAGGGTCAGACGGAGGCCAGCGCTTTTCACGTAGTCCATCCAGATGTCGCGTACGCCGACCCATGCGTGGTAGAACAGGGCGACGAAGGTCACCAGGCTGAACAATTTAAACCACTGCTGTGCGAACAGACCAGCCCAGCCTTCATAGCTGAAGTTGCTGCCGGTCAGGAAAGAAATAAGCAGGATGGCCACATAGGCCACCATGACGATGGCGGTAACGCGTTGCGCCAGCCAATCGCGCAAGCCGTAATGGGCACCGACGACGAGGCGTTTCGGTCCGATATTATTGTCTGCCATGTTTAAAATACTCCAAACAGTTTCAAAGCGACCAGAGCCGTCAACACCAGGCTCACGACCAGCACGGACGAGGCGGTCTTGCGTGCCGAATCTTTTTCGATGGCAACGTGCACGTCCATGAACAGGTGACGGATACCGGCGCAGAAGTGGTGCAGGAAGGCCCAGACCAGACCCAGGGTGATCAGCTTGACGAACCAGTGCGAGGCGATGCCCTGGAAGTAGGCGTAGGACATTTCGGAACGCAGGCTCAGTTCCAGCATGTACAGTATGCATGGCAGCAAGGCGAAAATGATGAAACCGCTGATGCGATGCAGGATCGAGACGATGGCGCCGACAGCCATGCGGTAGTTCGACAATTCGGTAACATGAATGTTACGGAATTGCGGCCGTTCTTTTTTTGGTACTTCTCTTACGGCTTCAGACATAACAAAAACCTCCCCTTTGAATTTCAACTAAATATTGAAGCCGCGATTTTCGCCGATTTTCGCAACCCATACCAATATCTATTGTTACATATAACCAAAATGGTTTTTTACTACAAAATACCGCGCTACTTTCCGTAGTTCACGTAATTTAATTACAGAATCGCCGGCAAAACACGGCCCGCCGGGGCGGGCCATGCTGTCGCTGCGCTTTCCGCTGTCTCCGTTGCCCGCCTTGCGGCAGGCATCTTGCAAGCGATGCACTTCAGCCTTGCTGCTTGTCCGGACGCCCGCAGGCACCCCGCCGCTTCAGCTGAGTTCATTCTGATAATGATGGCGACTGGTCAGGTACAAGCCCCGGCGCAGTTCAACCGGCTTGTCGCCGTAGGTAAACGACACGCGCTCGGAACTGAGCAAGGGCGTGCCGAGGTCGATATTTAACAATTGGGCGGCGCCCGCGTCGGCGCACACGGCGCGGATCTGCTCGGACGCGCGTATCATGCGCGTGCCAAATTCCGTTTCGAACAGGCCGTACATGGGGCCCTTGTACTCCACCAGGCGCTCGGCCGTCAGGCCCTTGAAGATCAGGCCGGGCAGCCACAGTTCCTCGACGATGGTCGGCACGCCGTCAAAATACTGCACGCGCTTGATGAAGATGACGGCGTCGCCGGACTTCAGGTCCATCAGGCGCGCCACGTCGGCTGGCGCGCGCACGCGCTTGACTTCGATAAACTTGCTTTCAGGATAATGCGGCACGCCTTCGTCCGGCACCAGGCGCAGGAAGCGGAAATGCGCGCGCGCCTCATGGTGGGTGGAAACGAAAGTGCCCTTGCCCTGGCGGCGCATGACGAGATTCTCGGCGGCCAGTTCATCGATGGCCTTGCGCACCGTGCCCTGGCTGACCTTGAAGCGTCCTGCCAGTTCGACTTCGCTGGGAATCAGCTCGCCCGGTTTCCATTCGCCCGATTGCAGGCTCTGCGTGATGAGCGCCTTGATCTGCTGGTACAGGGGACTGAAGGTGGGCGAGGCAGTTGCGGCAGGCGCGGCCACGGCGGTGGAGGCAGTGGTATTGAGGCTGGCGACTGGGGTGGCGGCGGTGCTGGCCGCTGCGGCAACGGGCGTGGCCGGGGTGCCCGCGGTCGGACTGACCGCCCCGCTTGCAGCAGTGGCATTGTTGGTCAGATTGGACGAGGCGGAATTCATAGTCCGACATTTCAACACAAATCACTGCCCGCGTCCAGTAAAAGACTCGTAGTTATCTGTCTTATATAAGACATAAGATATGATTGACAGATACAGATCGGGGGCCTAAACTGCCCTCGATAAAACTTGTGAGCCAGCGTTTTATGTTGTCGGCCAGCCACTCTGGCCTCGTGCAGCACAAGCGTGACGGCAGCGTACACCAGCATTTCGGTGGCGCGGGCCGGTTTTGGTATCATTATAGTTTTTCCGGATAAGCGTAAGCCCAGCTTCAAGCCCGTTTTCTTTCCCATTTTTGGAGATTCATCATGGCTAAAACCCCAATGCGTGTTGCAGTGACCGGCGCCGCCGGCCAGATCGGCTACGCCCTGTTGTTCCGCATCGCCAATGGCGACATGCTCGGCAAAGACCAGCCTGTCATCTTGCAACTGCTTGAAATCCCGGACGAAAAAGCCCAGAAGGCGCTCAAGGGCGTGATGATGGAAATCGACGACTGCGCCTTCCCGCTGCTGACGGAAATGACCGCCCACTCCGATCCGCTGACCGCCTTCAAGGATGTCGACGTGGCCGTACTGGTTGGCGCGCGTCCACGCGGCCCAGGCATGGAACGCAAGGACCTGCTGGAAGCGAACGCCCAGATCTTCACGGTGCAAGGCAAGGCGCTCGACGCCGTCGCTTCGCGCAATGTCAAAGTCCTGGTGGTCGGCAACCCTGCCAACACCAACGCCTACATCGCCATGAAATCGGCGCCATCGCTGCCAGCGAAAAACTTCACCGCCATGCTGCGCCTGGACCACAACCGCGCGCTGTCGCAAGTCGCTGCCAAGACCGGCACCGCCGTCAAGGATATCGAGAAGCTGACCGTGTGGGGCAACCACTCGCCAACGATGTACGCCGACTACCGCTTCGCCACCGTCAACGGCAAGGCTGTGAAAGACCTGATCAACGATCAGGAATGGAACGCCAACACTTTCCTGCCAACCGTCGGCAAGCGCGGCGCGGCCATCATCGAAGCGCGCGGCCTGTCGTCGGCAGCGTCGGCAGCGAACGCCGCCATCGACCACATCCATGACTGGATGCTGGGCACGGCTGGCAAGTGGACCACCATGGGCGTTCCTTCGGATGGCTCGTATGGCATTCCTGAAGGCACCGTGTTCGGCTTCCCGGTCACCACCGACAACGGTGAGTACACCATCGTTCAAGGTCTGGAAATCGATGCATTCTCGCAAGAGCGCATCAACCTGACCCTGAAAGAACTGACCGAAGAGCGCGAAGGCGTGAAACACCTGCTGGCCTAAGTCCAGTTTTGGCGGCGCGGCAATGCGCCGCCCGCCAAAGAAGGCCGCCCCGCGCATGTCGCGGTGCGGCCTGCGCGGCCCGACTGTTTATCAAGTAATTTTTACCTGCAGAAATGCCTTAAGCATGCACCCTTCCGAGGTTTTATTCCAAGGCAAACGCCAGCCGCTGTTGCTCGCCGCTTGCGACCACTACGCCGGCTCCGAAAAGCTGATGCGTAAATCGATTGCTTTGCAACAAGAGCTTGGCCCCCTGTTCGACATCACGTTCGACTGCGAAGACGGCGCCAGCGCCGGCAATGAAGAAGCCCACGCCCTGATGATCGCCGGTCTGCTGGCCAGCGACGAGAACCAGTTCAACCGCATCGGCGTGCGCGTGCACGACGTCGACAGCCCGTTTTTCGCGCGCGATGTGGAAATCATCTGCACCGCCGCGTCCCGCCTGGCCTACATCGCCGTGCCCAAGGTGGGCGGCGCGCAGGATGCCATGCTGGCCATCGACCTGATCAACCTGCACGCGCGCCGCGCCGGCCGCGACAACCTGCCCGTGCACATCCTGATCGAGACGCATGGCGCGCTGCGCGACGCCTATGCGATCGCCGCCCTGCCCCAGGTCGAATGCCTGTCCTTCGGCATCATGGATTTCGTTTCGGCCCACTACGGCGCCATTCCCGCCGCCGCCATGCGCACGCCGGGCCAGTTCACGCACCCGCTGGTGGTGCGCGCCAAGCTGGAAGTGGCGGCCGCCTGCCACGCGCACGGCAAGGTGCCGTCGCATAACGTGACGACGGACGTGCGCGATTCGGCCGTGGTGGCGAATGACGCCCAGCGCGCGACAGCCGAGTTCGGCTACACGCGCATGTGGAGCATCCACCCGGACCAGATCAAGCCCATTATCAAGGCCTTCACGCCGCGCCTGTCCGAAGTCAACGAGGCCAGCAACATCCTCAATGAAGCGCTGCGCGCCAACTGGGGACCGATTGCGCAAAATGGCCGCTTGCACGACCGCGCCAGCTACCGATATTATTGGACCGTTTTGCAACGCGCCAAACTGGCGGGCCTCGGCCTGCCCGAGGCGGCCGCTGCATTACTCAACACCCCCTCTTCCAGCACCACTGAAAACTGACAGGAATTACACGATGTCCCTCTCCAAATTAGCCATTGCCTGCAGCGTCGCGCTGGGCGCCATGACCCTCACGCTGGCGCCAGCCAGCTTCGCCGCCACGGCAGAGGCAAATCCCAAGGCCGTCAAGGCAGCCAAGGCCAAGCCGAAAGCCAAGACCACCAAGGCCAAGGCAGCCGCCAAGGAAGCCCATCCGCTCGCCATGTCAGTCGCCGACAAGGAAGAATCCGACGAACCGGACACCGCAGGCTCGGCCTCCACCGATTTCAATTGTGAACTTGGTAATAAAATTACCATCTACACCAATGCCACTGACGACAAACACATCGCCCTGCGCTGGAAGAAGCGCCTGCACCGCCTGAGCCGCGTTGGCACCACCACCGGCGCCAACCGCTTCGAGAACCGTCTGTACGGTCTCGTCTGGATCGGCATCCCGGCCAAAGGCATGCTGCTCGATTCCAAGCAGGGCCGCCAGCTGGCCAATGAATGCAAGGATGCGGAGCAAGCCAAGCCGGCGGCAGTGGTGGAAGCCGCGCCATCGCTGGGCGTGCTGCCGGCGACCGGCGGCTGATGTGAGCAGCAAGGGCCTCTTCGGGGGCTCAGTCATGTTTTGTAATTTGAATAATCAATAAATAGACGATACCCAACAAGGAGAGGTCATGTCCCGCAACACTCTGAACACGCTCAAGGACTTTAATATTTCGGATAGCAAGAAGGGCAAGCTGTACTCCCTGCCTGCGCTGGAAAAAAGCCTGGGCATCAATGTCTCCCGCCTGCCAGTGTCGATTCGTATCGTGCTCGAATCGGTATTGCGCAACTGCGACGGCAAAAAAGTCACCGAAGAACACGTCAAGCAATTGGCGAGCTGGGGCCCGACCGCCGAGCGCACCGACGAGATCCCGTTCGTAGTGGCGCGCGTCGTGCTGCAGGACTTCACCGGCGTACCATTGCTGGCCGACCTGGCAGCGATGCGCAACGTGGCCGCCAAGATGGGCATCAACGCCAAGAAGATCGAACCTTTGGTACCGGTCGACCTGGTGGTCGACCACTCGGTGACCATCGATCACTACCGCGAAAAGAAAGCGCTGGACCTGAACATGAAACTGGAATTCTCGCGTAACAACGAGCGTTACCAGTTCATGAAATGGGGCATGCAGGCATTCGACACCTTCGGCGTCGTGCCACCAGGCTTCGGCATCGTCCACCAGGTCAACCTGGAATACCTGGCGCGCGGCGTGCACCACGCAGGCAAAAAAGCCGGCGACGTATACTACCCTGACACCCTGGTCGGCACCGACTCGCACACCACCATGATCAACGGCATCGGCGTGGTCGGCTGGGGCGTGGGCGGGATCGAGGCGGAAGCCGGCATGCTGGGCCAACCGGTCTACTTCCTGACGCCAGACGTGATCGGCGTGAACCTGTCGGGCGCATTGCGCGAAGGCTGCACCGCCACCGACCTGGTACTGACCATCACCGAATTGCTGCGCAAAGAAAAAGTCGTCGGCAAGTTCGTCGAATTCTTCGGCGAAGGCACCGAATCCTTGACCCTGACCGACCGCGCGACGATCGCCAACATGGCACCGGAATACGGCGCGACCATGGGCTTCTTCCCGGTCGACGAAGCGACCATCGATTACTTCAAGGGCACCGGCCGCAGCAAGGCTGAAATCGCCGCGTTCGAAGGCTACTTCAAGGCGCAGAACCTGTTCGGCGTGCCAAAAGCCGGCGACATCGACTACACCCGCGTGGTGGAACTGGACCTGGCATCGGTTGCTCCGTCGCTGGCCGGCCCGAAACGCCCGCAAGACCGTATCGAAATCGGCAACGTCAAGGCGAACTTCGCCGAACTGTTCGCCAAGCCAACGTCGGAAAACGGCTTCAACAAGAACCCGGCCGATCTGAACGCCGTGTACGAGACCACCAACAACGTGAAAGTGTCGAACGGCGACGTGCTGATCGCCGCGATCACCTCGTGCACCAACACCTCGAACCCGAGCGTGATGCTGGCTGCCGGCCTGCTGGCCAAGAAAGCCGTCGAAGCCGGCCTGAAAGTCGCGCCGCACATCAAGACCTCGCTGGCCCCTGGTTCGCGCGTCGTGACCGAGTACCTGACCGCTGCCGGCCTGCTGCCTTACCTGGAAAAACTGGGCTTCGGCGTGACCGCCTACGGCTGCACCACCTGTATCGGCAATGCGGGCGACCTGACGCCCGAGCTGAACGCAGCCATTGCCACGCACGACATCGTCGCGTCGGCCGTACTGTCGGGCAACCGTAACTTCGAAGCGCGTATTCACCCGAACATCCGCTCGAACTTCCTCGCTTCGCCACCGCTGGTCGTCGCTTACGCCATCGCCGGCAACATGACGCGCGACCTGATGACGGAACCTGTCGGCAAGGGCAAGGGCGGCAAGGACATCTACTTGGGCGACATCTGGCCAACCTCGGCTGAAGTGTCGGCCATGATGAAGTTCGCCATGAACGCCAAGGTGTTCAAGGACAACTACGCCGACGTCAAGGGCGCGCCAGGCAAGCTGTGGGAAAAAGTCACGACCGTGTCCGGTCAAGTCTACAACTGGCCAAAATCGACCTACATCGCGGAACCACCGTTCTTCGACAACTTCTCGATGACGCCAGCGGCAGTGGCCACCGGCATCGAAGGCGCGCGCGCACTGGGCGTGTTCGGCGATTCCATCACCACCGACCACATCTCGCCAGCCGGCTCGATCCAGGAAAACGGCCCTGCAGGCAAATGGCTGAAGGAAAACGGCGTCCTGAAAGCGGACTTCAACTCCTACGGCTCGCGTCGCGGCAACCATGAAATCATGATGCGCGGCACGTTCGCCAACGTGCGTATCAAAAACCGCATGATCCCTGCCAAGGCAGACGGTTCGGCGGTCGAAGGCGGCATCACGATCCACCAGCCTTCCGGCGAAGAAATGTCGATCTACGACGCAGCGATGAAATATGTTGCTGAAGGCACGCCAACCATGGTCTTCGGCGGCGAAGAGTACGGTACGGGCTCGTCGCGCGACTGGGCGGCAAAAGGTACGCAACTGCTGGGCGTGAAAGCCGTGATCACCCGTTCGTTCGAGCGTATTCACCGCTCGAATCTGGTGGGCATGGGCGTGTTGCCGCTGCAATTCATCGGCGACGACAGCGTGCAAACCCTGGGCATCACCGGCAAGGAAACCTTCGACCTGAAAGGCCTCGAAGGCGAAATCAAGCCACAGCAACTGGCTACCCTGGTGATCCACCGCGCCGACGGCAGCAGCCAGGAAGTCAAAGTCCTGCTGCGCATCGATACGCCGATCGAAGTCGATTACTACAAGCATGGCGGTATCCTGCCATTCGTGCTGCGTCAATTGCTGGCCGAGTAATCAGCCCAGCTGTGAGGCAAGATCAAAGCGCCGGTTCCGACCGGCGCTTTTTTTCGTCCCTGCATCCCGTTCCGACTTGAAATTTCGACTATTGGCATGATCTAAGGACAGCTTACGTATTGCGTGCGGCTGAATCCTCTACAATACGGTTATAAGGGTTTATCATTGTTTGACTGATCCATTTTTTTCACTTTCCGAGACTCTTATCCCGCTATGCGTCGTCCTTCCAAAGATTCATCCCATAAACTGACTGCCGACAGCCAGCGCCTGGTCACCTTTGCCCAGGCGATCGTACAGGCAGCCAGCCGTCTCGAAGAGCGGTCCTGGGAACACAGCCTGGATACGCAGCTCCAGAAATTACTCAAAACCGGCCACCAGGACACCATCGACAACACCCTGGGCAGCCTGTTCAAGGATGACTTGAACGCTTATGACGTGCTGATGGACTGCGTTGAAGCCGTCAGCGAATCGGCCGTCGTCACGCATGAAGACGTGCGCTACGATGCCCTGCTCGTCGCCGTGCCCATCCTCGCGTGGACGCGCTTTTCCATCGCCTCCGGCCCCATGGCCGGCGACGCGCACGGCGTGCTGTCGGCGCATTTCGCCGCCCACCTGCTGGCCGATGGCACGAAGATGGCCATGGCGCCAACGCTGTACTCGATCGACCAGCTGCCGCGCAGCCACGTCGAGACCTATGCCAAGACGCAGAAGCTGGCACTGGCCGCGCTGAAAGGCACGGCCGTCAAGCCTTCAGGCAAAGAGGCGGAAACGGCGCCCTTCCTGGCCGACACGCGCTACCTGCTGGTGGCCGTGGTGGCCCCTGCGGGCGCACCGCTGTTCCGCTGGCAGACGCCTTCGAGCCAGCTCGACTTCATCGCCGAACGCAGCGCCGCTCTGGAACAATGGCGCACGCAGGCGACGCCGACGTTCGCCCGCCTGCTGCCCGGCTGCGGCCTGGAATTGCTGCTGCCGGAAGCGTATTACGTGGCCTGCCGCGAAGCGGACAAGCTGATACGCCCCGTCTCCGTGCGCGCCGCCGTGCACTACCTGACGCATACGCTGGCCATCGAGCCGTCGGAGCTGCGCGCCGTCATCGCCGGCTTCGGCGAGGAGGCGGCCGATGGCCAGGTGGACGAGTACCGCATCGCCTTCACCCTGCGCCAGGCGCCGGACGTCATCTACGGCATCGTCTGGCCTTTGTACGGCCAGGAAGACGAGGATGGCACGCCGATCGAAGGCCTGATCCAGGTCGGCATCGCCGCGCTGGACAAGCAAAAGACGCCCGTCGATGAAATCATCGAGCACCTGAACGCGGCCGGCGTGACGCAGATCAAGCGCCACGCGGAACGCTTTGTCGGCGAATACTGCGACGATTGCGGCGCGCCTTTGTTTGCCGACCCGGTCGGCGAGCTGGCGCATGCGGAGATGCCGGAAGATACGCCGCAAGGTACGGAACACTTCCATTAATGCAGGCTTGTCGGATTACGCGCTGCGCGCTAATCCGACCTACGCTGCTGTCATAAGCCGTAGGTCGGATTAGCCGGCACGGCGTAATCCGACAACAGCGTTGGCGCATAAAAAAGGCGGAACCTCGGTTCCGCCTTTTTCATTGCAACGTCATTTACAACACCATCACCACTGTGAAAACGGATGGCGGATCAGATTCGCGTTGTAATAGCGGACATCGCCCGACACTTCCGCGCCGATCCACTCCGGTTTCTCGAAGGCCTGGTCTTCCGAGGCCAGTTCGATCTCGGCCACCAGCAGGCCCGCATTGGCGCCCAGGAACTCGTCGACTTCCCACACCATGCCCGCGTGTTCGATGCGGTGACGGTACTTTTCGATCAGCGGCTGTTCGCACAGGCCGTCGAGCAGTTCGGCCGCGTCGGCCAGCGGAATCGGATACTCCCACTCGCCGCGCGTTGCACCCACGTTCGCGCCCTTGATGGTCAGCATCGCCTGTTCGCCCTCGATGCGCACGCGCACCACGCGCTCGCGCGCGGACGACAGATAGCCCTGGCGCAGCAGGACCGGCTGGCCCAGGCCGCGCCAGGCGTCGCCGGCCAGCAAAAATTTACGCTCGATCTCGATACCCATGAACAACGCCGTTCAATCCAGCGACAGCAGGATAGGCTGCAGCATGGCCGCGCCCAGGGCCGCGCTGCGCGCGCCGTTCCAGCCGACGGCTGGATCCGGCAAGTCGGCGTTTTCCTTGAACGGCATTTCCAGGGTCAGCGCCAGGCAGCCGAAGTGGTGGCCGATGTATTTCGACGCCAGGGTCAGCATGTCCGACTTGTACTTGCTGGCCGCATAGCCGAACTTGTCCTGGAAGTCGGGGCTGGCCTGCTTGTAGCGCTCGATGAAGGCCTTCTGGTGCGCCGCTTGCGCCGGCGTGAAGTTTTCCAGCATTTCGTTGCCGGCCACAAAGTTGTACGGCAGCGCTTCATCGCCGTGGATGTCGAAGAACATGTCGACGCCCGTTTCGTGGATCTTGTTTTTCACGCACAGCACTTCCGGACTGGACTCCAGCGAAGGCGTCATCCATTCGCGGTTCAGGTTGGCGCCGGCCGCATTCGTGCGCAGGTTGCCGCGGATGGAGCCGTCCGGATTCATGTTCGGCACGATGTGGAACACGGCGCGTTGCAAGAGCTTGCGCGCGATCGGGTTGGCATCGTCGAGCAGCGAGTCGATCAAGCCTTCGACGAACCATTCGGCCATCGATTCGCCCGGATGCTGACGCGCGATGACCCAGATTTTCTTTTCCGCCTGCGGATTGCCGATGGTAACCATGTTCATGTCGCGGCCGTCGACCGTGCTGCCCAGGTCGGACACGCGCGCCAGCGGATGCTCAGCCACTTCACCCAGCAGGCGCAGATGGCGTTCCCACGAATACGGCTCGAAGTAGGCGTAGTACACGCTGTCGAGTTCCGGCGTGTGCGAGATCGTCATGACCTGGCCGTCGAACGCCGTCGGCACGCGGAACCAGTTTTCGCTGTCGTAGCTGGCCACGGCCTGGTAGTCTTCATAGCCGGCCGGATAGGTGGCCTGGCCCGCGTTCAGGAAGCGCAGCGTGCATGCCTGGCCCCGCGCGCCCTGCAGGCGGAAGTGGAACCACTGGTGGATGTCGGCGTGGCTATCCTTGCGCAAGTTCAGGTCGATGGCGCCGGCACTGTTGGCGCTCACCACGTCGATGGCGCCCGAGTCGAAGTTCTGGCTGATTTTAATGGTCATGTAATGATCCCGTCCGAATGTAAGTGTTCCAGCGTTGCCTCGTGGGCTCCGCCGTCGCGCTAAAAAACGCAGTGTAAGCTATCCCGCTATTTTCCGCCCTTTGGGCTCGTTCGCAAAGCCTGGCCCGGCGATTTCTGCACCATTCCGGGGCATCGATGGAAAAGCGCCGGGCAAAAGCGCGAAAAATCGGTCGACTGTCGCATCTACCGGACAAAAAACTGAATTGTAACAATGCCAGAAACATTGGCGGCCCCTCGTCCCCCTATAATTCCTGCTTTCATAGAGTCGCCAGGAAAGAGTCGTGGACAAGAAGCTGACCAATATTCAGGAAAGAAAATTACGCGAGGCGCAGGCGCGGCGCGAGCACATCATCGACGTCGTCAAGGATCTCATCAAGAAGGGTGGCGCGCGCGCCGTCTCCATCCGCAAGGTGGCCGAGGCGGCCGGCTTTTCCACCACCGTCGTGTACGCCCTGTTCCGCGACAAGGCCACCCTGATCGCCCAGGCCATGGACAAGGATCTGCTGGAACTGGTGCGCGCCATGCGCACGGCCTGCGCCACCAGCATGGACCCATGGGAACGCATCAGCCTGATCGGCCGCGCCTACATCGAGTACGGCTTCCAGCATCCCGACGAATACTCGCTGATCTTCATGGAGCTGCGTCCGCACGCGGAAGTGGACGCCGTCGAAGTGGAGCACGGCAATATCGAGCAAGACCCGTACGCCTATGCGCTGCACCTGTTTACCGAACTGGCGCAAGCAGGCCAGGTACGCCAGGATCCGCCGGCACTGCACACGATGACGCAAATCTTCTGGCAATCGCTGCACGGCCTCGTGTCGCTGCGCATCGTCATGGATGCGGGCGACCCATGGACGCCGCACCCGGAAATGAACGCACATATCGACGACTTGCTGGCCGTCGTCACGACAGGCATCCGCCTGCGCTTTGCGCCGGCTTCCTGACGTTTGATCCAGCGCAAACTGCCCCCGTCAAAAAAGCGGACAGTGGGGTGATGCCGCCTGCACTGATGCAACGCGGTTCGCGCGAAGGAGTGCGAGATGAACGAAGCCTATGCCACGGACCGGCTTGACAAACAGCAAAGCGCGAACAATGCTGTACGCATGGAAGCGCGCCTGACAAAACTGGAAACGGATCGGGAACATGACCGGCAATGGTTCAAGACGCTGGAACAGCGTCTTGGCGACGGCCTCGATAAGGTACGCACGGAATTGCACGACGAATCACAGCTGCTGCGTGCCGACCTGACGCAATTTCGCGGCGACTTGCGCGGCGACTGCCACGCCCTGCGCACGGAACTGGGCGACATCCGCAAGCACATGCGCACCCATTTCCTGTGGTTCATGGGCATACAGGCCACCACCACGTTTGCCTTGCTGGGCCTGGGCGCCAAGGCGCTGCACATGTACTGAGAAAAAGTAAAGGCAGGCGCGGTGCCGCACCGCCCTGCCCTGTCTTTGCGCTGACGAAGATTTACTGCGCTGCCAGCATGCTCTGCGTTTCCTGGTAGCGCGTATGCCACGACAGCGCCTGTTCCAGGATGTGCGGCGTGTGACCGCCGCGCTGGCATGCCGCGTCGTAATAGGCACGTAGCTGCGCGCGGTAATCGGGATGCGTGCAGCGCTCGATGATCAGCGGCGCCCGTTCGCGCGGCGCCAGGCCACGCAAGTCGGCAAAACCCCATTCCGTCACCAGCACGTCAACGTCATGCTCCGTGTGGTCCACATGCGAGACCATTGGCACGACGCTGGAAATGCGCCCGCCCTTGGCCGCCGATTTCGACACGAACATCGACACTTGCCCATTGCGCGCGAAATCGCCCGAGCCGCCGATGCCGTTCATCATGTGCGTGCCGCACACATGCGTGGAATTGACGTTGCCGTAGATATCGAATTCCAGCGCCGTGTTCAGCGCGATGATGCCCAGGCGGCGCACGATTTCCGGATGGTTGCTGATCTCTTGCGGGCGCAGCACAATTTTCGAGCGGTAATGGTCGATATTGTCCATCAGCTTTTGATGCACGGCGGCCGACAGGGTGATCGACGAGGCCGAGGCGAATGCCAGCTGGCCCGAATCGAGCAGCTCAATGGCGCTGTCCTGCAACACTTCCGAATACATGGTCATATTGCGGAAAGGCGAGCCGATCAGGCCATGCAGCACGGCGTTGGCGATGGTGCCGATGCCCGCCTGCAGGGGCAGCAGTTCCGGCCCCATGCGTCCGGCCGCCACTTCGCCCTCCAGAAAGGCGATCACGTGGCCGGCGATGGCTTGCGTTTCCGCGTCGGGCGGCAAGGCGTTCGATGGGCTGTCGGGGCTGTCCGTGATGACGATGGCGGCGATGCGGGCCGGGTCGATGGCAATCGCCGTGCTGCCCAGGCGCTGGTCCACGCGCGTGAGGGGAATCGGTTCGCGCCCCGGCAAATTTTGCGGAATATAGATGTCGTGCAAGCCTTCCAGCGCCAGCGGCGTGGACAGGTTGATCTCGATGATCACCTGCGTGGCCTGCTGGGCAAAGGCGGCGGAGTTGCCCACCGACATGGTCGGGATGATGGCACCGGCCGCCGTGACGGCTGTCGCTTCGATGACGGCGATGTCGACGGCGGCCAGGTTGCCCGAGCGCAGTTGCTCCGCCGTTTCCGACAGATGCTGGTCGATGAACATGACTTCACCGTTGTTGATCTTGCCGCGCAGCACAGGGTCGACCTGGAACGGCATGCGGCGCGCCAGCACGCCCGCCTCGGCCATCAGGCCATCGCTGCCATTGCCCAGCGAAGCGCCCGTGATCAGGGTCAGGCTCAGCGGGTCTTGCAGGGCGCGCTCGGCCAGCGCGCGCGGCAGGGCCTTGGCGTCGCCGGCACGGGTAAAACCGCTCATGCCGACACGCATGCCGCTGTGGAACAATTTGGCTGCCTCATCGGCGCTCATGATTTTGCCGAGCAAGCCTGGGTGGCGGATACGGTCCTCGTACATCGTGATGCTCCTGATCTTCTCATATTCTCAAACTGGATGGCTGTCATACACCAGCCCCATAAGTGGATTCAGTATAAAATCCCGCCTACATGCATGGCATGAATTAATTTCGTCATATCCAGTCGATATTTTCATGCTTTGCCAACGCCGAGCCTCCTCTTGGATATCCGTTCCCTGCGCTATTTCGTCGAAACCGTGCGCCTGTCGAGCTTTACGCAGGCGGCCGAATCGCTGCACCTGACCCAGTCGACCATCAGCAAGATGGTGCGCCAGCTGGAAGACGAGGTGGGCGCCCAGCTGCTGGTGCGCGACGGGCGCAAGCTGACCCTGACGGATACGGGCCGCATCGTCTACCAGCACGGCCAGGAAATGCTGGCCAATATGCGCCAGCTGACCCTGGAAGTGCGCGACACGCAGGCCTTGCAGCGCGGCAGCCTGACGGTCGGCATCCCGCCCATGATCAATGTGCTGTTTACGCCCGTACTAAAAGCCTTCCGCGCGCGCCATCCGCATATCAGCCTGACCCTGCAGGAAGACACGGGCCAGCAGATCGAGCGCAAGGTGGCGGCCGGCGAGCTGGAAATCGGCATGACGGTGCTGCCGGCCGACCCGGAACTCGATCTCGTGGCCGTGGAAGTGGCCAACTATCCGATCTGGGCCCTGGCCGAGCCGGGCACCTTCCAGAAAAACCGCACGACCCTGCCCTTCAAGGCGCTGGCCGACTTGCCGCTGGTGCTGTTAAAAGATGATTTCGCGCTCACGCGCAGCCTGCGCCAGCATTTCGCGCAAGCGGGCTTCACGCCGACCATCGCGGCGCAGAGCGGGCAATGGGACTGGCTGGTGGCCATGGCCTCGGCGGGCCTGGGCGTGGCCCTGCTGCCCGAGCCCTTCATCCACCGCCTGGCGGGCGAGCCATTGGAGGCCGTGCGCATCGTCGAGCCGGAAGTGGCGTGGCAAGTGGCGCATATCTGGAGCGGGCGCTATCTGTCGCATGCGGCGCGCGCCTGGCTCGAGGTATGCCAGGACGTGCTGGGCACGCAATTCGCTCATTAATGCAAAAAAGGGTGGCCGAGGCCACCCTTTTGCTTGATCACGCCACCTTGCTTACTTGGCGCTGTCGTTGTACATGCTGGCGTACTTCCAGCCGAAGTACAGAATGAAGGTGTAGCACACGGCCGGCACGAGGAAGGACAGTTGCAGGTTGATGTGGTCGGCCAGGAAGCCCTGAATGAACGGCACGATGGCGCCGCCGACGATGGCCATGCACAGGATGCCCGAACCTTGACCCGTTTGCGCGCCCAGCTTGTTCAAGGCCATGCTGAAGATGGTCGGGAACATGATGGAGTTGAACAGGCCGACGGCGATCAATGCCCACATGGCCGTGTGACCGCTGGAGAACACGGCGACGAGGATCAGCGCGATGACGACGGCGGCGTTGAAGGCCAGGGTCTTGCCCGGGCTGACATAGCGCATCACGGCAAAACCGACGAAGCGGCCCAGCATGGCGCCACCCCAGTAATAGCTGACGAAATAGGCGGCGTCGGCGTGGCTGAGGCCCGCGATATGGCTCTCGCCCAGGAAGTTGATCAGGAAGCTGCCGATGCTGACTTCACCGCCCACGTACAGGAAGATGGCCAGCGCGCCCAGCACCAGGTGGCGGTGCGACCAGATCGAGACTTTATTGCCATCTTGCGCCAGGGCAGCCGCATCGTCGGCATGCGAAATCTTCGGCAATTTTGCCAGCGCAAACAGCACGGCCAGGATCACCAGGGTGGCGGCCAGCACCAGGTACGGGCCTTGCACGGAGGCCGCTTCCTTGGCGCGGTAAGCCAGTTGCTCGGCGGCCGGCAGCAGGTCGAACTGCTGCACCGTCAGCACGGTGCCCGACAAAATCAGCATGCCGCCCAGCGCAGGCGCCACGGTGGTGCCCAGCGCGTTGAACGCTTGCGTCAGGGTCAAGCGGCTCGACGCCGTCTGCGGGTCGCCCAGTTCCGTCACGTACGGGTTGGCCGCCACCTGCAGCACGGTGATGCCGGCCGCCAGGATGAAGAAGGACAGCAGGAACAGCGCATAGCTGCCGGTGGACGCCGGGTAGAACATGGCGCAGCCGGCGGCCGCGATCAGCAGGCCGGCGACGACGCCGCGCTGGTAGCCGATTTTCTTGATCAGCATGCCTGCCGGCAGCGAGACGATGGCGTAGGCACCAAAGAAGCAGAACTGCACCAGCATCGCCTGGACATACGTCAGGGTGTAGATCGAACGCAGATGGGGGATCAGCACATCATTGAGCGAGGTCAGCAGCCCCCACATGAAAAACAGCACCGTGACAATGATCAGGGCGCCTGTATTGTTTTGCGTGCCGGCCTGTGCGCGCGATGCGTCCAGCCCCTGCTTTACGTGTTCCATACTTTCTCCATTGTTCTATCCAAGATTGTCGTGCCCTCCCCTGGCCCATCGCTTGCATGGACGCCGCCAGGCAGCGGCAGCGCTCGTGTTTGAAAGCAACATCTTCGCAAGGCCGAGCGCGTAGTAAAACTACCTTGCTGCGGCCGCATTATGCCCGAAAGGCCCCGGATTGCGCAGGTTTCACATCAATTATTCGATAATTGAATAGCTGACATTCGAAATCAAAAGTAGCCTTATAACTTGAAACCGCTATACTTATATTGCAGTGCAGCACAACGCGGCACGCCACTAAAGGAGTCTGCCATGTCTACCGCATTTACTTACCACACCACGCAAAACAGCAATATCGTCGCCACCCTGGTCCACGCCGCCAAACGCGTCGGCGCCTGGCTGAACCAAAGCAGCGACCGCCGCGAGCGCGCTTACGAAGAAGCGTATCTGGCCGAATCGACCGACCGTTACGACCTGGAATACCGCATGCGCGAACTGGCCCGTGCCAATCCACAGCCTAGCTGGATGAGCGGTCTGAGCCGTTAAGATTGACGCAGCATTGCCGCAGTCCCCAGTCGCTCAACGGCTGTAGCAACATCGATAGCGCCATCCTGCTCGCCTTGCGCTTGAGCACAGGATGGGCTATACAGGCGGGATGCACACGCCCATTACCATCCCCGCCATCGCCGGCAGCCTGCGCGCCGCCTCGCTGAACACCGCCCTGTTGCGCGCCATCGCCACGCTTGCGCCAGCGCCATTCGACATCCGCATCTATCCGGGACTCGGGCAATTACCCCTGTTCAATCCCGATCTCGACGCCGACTGCTTGCCTGCCGTGACGGGCCTGCGCGACGCGATCATCGCGGCCGACGTGCTGATGCTGGCCAGTCCCGAGTACGCGCACGGCGTGAGCGGTCCCATGAAAAATGCGCTGGACTGGATGGTGGGAAATGAATCGTTCATCGACAAGCCGCTGGTGCTGCTGAACGCCTCGCCGCGCGCCACGCATGCACAGGCGGCGCTGCGCGAAACGGTGCGCACCATGTCGGCGCGCCTGATCGACGAGGCCTGCATCAGCCTGCCCTTACTGGGCTCGGGCCTCGGTGCGGAAGGCATCGCCGCGGACCCGGCATTGCGCCGGGCCATCCTCGGTATGCTGCAGTGCATCAGGTCATTTTCATGACCCTCTGCACGTTTTACTATCAATTCATCTAGTTTTACTACGTACTTCTACGGACCGCTCAATGCGGGATCATGCCCGTGAACACGTACGCCTGCAGCATGGTGATGATGCCGATGATGACGGCAAACAGCAGGCTGTGCTTCAGGGTAAAGCGGAACAGGTCCGACTCCTTGCCCACCAGGCCAGTGGCGGCGCAGGCGACGGCGATCGACTGCGGCGAAATCATCTTGCCCGTCACGCCGCCCGTCGTATTGGCCGCCACCAGCAAGGTGTCGGACACGCCGATCTGGTGCGCCGTGGTGTTTTGCAGGGAGCAGAACAAGGCGTTCGACGACGTGTCGGAGCCCGTCAGGAACACACCCAGCCAGCCCAGGAACGGCGAGAAGAACGGGAAGGCGGCGCCGCTGCCGGCCAGCAGCAGGGCCAGGGTGGACGACATGCCCGAGTAATTGGCGACGAAGGCAAACGCCAGCACCAGGCCGATCGACAGCACGGGACGGCGCAATTCCACCACCGTTTCGACGAAGGCCTTGATGCCATCGCGCGGCTTCATGCGCAGCATCCACATCGACAGCACGGCCGTCAGCAAGATCGCCGTACCCACGGCCGACAGCAAATCGAGCTTGAAGACGGCGTCATACGCCTTCGGTTCCGCCACGATGGGCATGGTCTTGATCACCAGTTTATCGAGGTAAGGCACGTGGATCTTGACGACCAGGCTGGCCAACGCGCCGCCGGCGGCGAACAGGGACTTGAAGCCGGGCAGGCTCCAGACGGTGACGATGGCCGTCAGCAGGCCGAAAGGCGCCCAGGCGCGCGCCGTTTGCGCCAGGGTGTAGGGCGAGGCGGCGCGGCTGCCGCTGCCGCGCAAGTCCGCATTGCCCGCGCCGCCGCCAAAACCGGACAGCGCAGCGGCGCCGCCGCCGACGGCGTTGACCACCTTGGCATTCTTCGGCTGCCACACTTTCAGGAACAGGGTCAGCGACACCAGGCTGACGAGGGCCGAGGTGATGTCCGGCAGTTCAGGGCCGATATGGTTCGAGGTGAAATACTGGGTGACGGCGAAGCTGGCGCCCGTGACCAGGGCGGCCGGCCACACTTCGCGCACGCCGCGCACACCATCCATCATGAAGACCAGCCAGAAGGGCACGGCCAGCGACAGCAGCGGCAACTGGCGGCCCGCCATGGCGCCGATCAGGAAGGGGTCGATGCCCGTCACCTGGCCCGCCACGATGATGGGGATGCCCATGGCGCCAAAGGCCACGGGCGCCGTGTTGGCGATCAGGCACAGGCCTGCCGCATACAGCGGGTTGAAACCCAGGCCCACCAGCAGGGCCGACGTGATCGCCACGGGCGCGCCAAAACCGGCCGCCCCTTCCAGGAAGGCGCCGAAGGCAAAACCGATCAAGAGCACCTGCAGGCGCTGGTCGTCCGTGACCGACAGCACGGAGGCGCGGATGATCTCGATCTGCCCTGTTTTCACGACGATTTTATACAGGAAGACGGCCGTGACGATGATCCAGGCGATCGGCCACAAGCCGTACGCAAAACCGTAGCCGGCCGCCGCCAGCGCCTGCGGCACGGGCATGCCGTAGGCGAAGATGGCGACGGCCAGCGCCAGCGCCAGGGTGACGGCCGCCGCCACGTGTCCCTTGATACGCAGCGCCGCAAGCGCGATAAAGAAGAAAATGATGGGCACGGCTGCCGCCAGCGACGACAGCCACAAGCTGCCGAGCGGTGTATAAAGTTGGGTCCAGGTTTGCATGTCGGGTCTCCTCCGGTGGATGCGGGTTGATTGAAAAAACGGCTTTTGATGTAATTGTGTGTAGCGTGTTTTTTGCGGTATGGCGGAGCGGCGCTATTCTTCCTGCCCCCGTGCATTGAGCAAGTCGGCCAGGCTGCGCGGCGCCGGCGTCAAGGGCTTGCGGTGCTGCGTCCAACCCAGCTGAGCGCGCGGCGTCAGCAGGCGCAGGCGCGTGGCGGCCCAGCGGAACAAACGGTAGCTGGCGGGGCGCGCGAAGGCGCCGCTCCAGAAACGCCAGATCAGGCTTTCGCCGCGGCTGAACTTGGCACCCTGGCCGCGCAGCGGATGCGCCACTTCCTCGTTCGGATTGCGGTTCGCCTCCGTACGCAGGCGCACCAGCAGCTGCGGAATCGGAATGCGCACGGGGCACACTTCGCCGCAGGCGCCGCACAGGCTCGACGCGGTGGCCAGGTCCGCCGTCGCAGCCAGTCCCAGCAAGTGGGGCGAAATGATCTTGCCGATCGGTCCCGGATACGTGGTGCCATAGGCGTGGCCGCCGATACGCGTATAGACGGGACAGTGGTTCATGCAGGCGCCGCAGCGGATGCACTGCAGGGTGGCGCGCAGTTGCTCGTCGGCGTAAGCCTGGCTGCGGCCGTTGTCGAGCAAGACCAGGTGCACTTCGCGCGGGCCATCCAGCTCACCGGCGCGGCGCGGGCCGGAAATCAGGTTGAAATACGTGGTGATGGCCTGGCCCGTGGCCGAGCGCGTCAAGAGGCTGGACAGCGGCACGATATGTTCGAGCTTGGCCACGACTTTTTCCATGCCCATGATGGCGATGTGCACCTCCGGCACGGAGGTCGTCAGCCGGCCATTGCCTTCGTTTTCCACCAGCCACAGGGTGCCCGTATCGGCCGCCGCGAAGTTCACGCCCGACAGGCCGATGTCCGCCTCGACAAAGGCCTGGCGCAGGGCGCGCCGCCCCGTCTGGATCAGGCTGTCGACGTCTTCCGTGTAGGGCGCATCGGGAATGTGCTCGGCGAACAGGCCGGCGATGTCTGCCTTGGTCTTGTGAATGGCCGGCATGACGATGTGCGACGGTTTTTCGCCGGCCAGTTGCACGATGTACTCGCCCATGTCCGATTCCAAACACGTCATGCCGCGCGCTTCCAGGTAGTGATTGAGCTCGATTTCCTCGCTGGCCATCGACTTGCCCTTGATGAAGCGCGTCGCCTGATTACGCTGCGCAATGGCGTGGATGATGGCGTTGGCCTGCTCGCCATCCTCGGCCCAGTGCACCTGCACGCCAGCCGCCGTCAGCCTGTCTTCCAGCTGCACCAGCAAATCGGGCAGGTGCGCCAGCGCGTGCTGGCGCACGGCTGCGCCGATGTCGCGCAGGCGTTCCAGCTCGTCGCCATCGGGGAATTGCGTCTTGCGCTTGTCCTGTAAAAAATCCATGGCGCCGCGAAAACTCTGGCGCAGTTTCGGGTCGTCCAGCGCGGCGCGGGCGCGCGCATGGAAGTCGGCCGGCTTGACGAATTGCAGGGGCTTGGCGTTCATGGCTGGCCTCCTTCATGGGCAGATAAATCATCGATCATCAGCACCCACAGCCAGCGCGGGCCGTGCGCGCCATAGGCCAGCGTTTGCTGGATATCCGACGTTTTCGAGGGACCGGACACCAGCACCAGGTTGGCCGGCATGCCGTCTGCCCAGCGCTCGGCGCGCGCCGCCGCATGCAAGTCCGCGTGCAAGGTGCTGGTATAGACAAGGCAAATGTGCAGCGGTGGCGCCAGCGACACCGTGCGCGGCGTGGCCGCGTCGGGCGCGATGACCAGGGTGCCCGTGGCGGCGATGCCGGATCGCGCGACGGTGAACCCCGCGTCGACGGTGTCAAACAACTCACCCTTCCACTGCGCCAGCGGGCGCTCAAAGGACAGCGTTTCCACGCCAGCGGGCAAGGCGGCGCGCAAGGCCTGCCCTTCGGCGCTGCCGGCATCGAGCAGCAAACGGCGCACGCCGTGTTCACCGAGGCGCTGCGCCAGCAGGGCCGGCCAGGCATCGCTACTGACGCAGTCGACCTGCGCGTGCGAGGCGCGCAGGGCTGCCTGCATGGCGTCGAGCTGCTGGCGCGGCGACTGCGGCGCGGCGGCACGGCGCGCCAGATAGTGCTGGTCGATGGCCGTATCGATGACATCCACCGTCTCGGGCGCGGTGGGAGCCGCGGCGCGCAAGCGCCCCAGCATGCGTTCGCGGGCGGTCAGGATCGCGCTCATGCCGCGCCTCCCGTACGGCGCCACAGGAAGCTGGCCATGTGTTCGACGGGCAGCGGCGCGCCCTGGTGCTGCGCGGCGTGGCCAATATTGAGCAGGCAGCCGCAGTCGGCCGAAACGAGCCGGTCGCAGCCCGTGGCGCAGGCCGAGGCGATCTTGTCGCTGACCATGGCGCCGGAAATATCCGGATGTTTTAATGAAAACGTGCCGCCAAAGCCGCAGCATTCCGATTCGCGCTGGTGTTCGATGCGCGTCACGCCGGGCAAGGCGTCGACCAGGGCCACGCCGTGCAGGCGCGTGCCCATCTCGCGGCGCGCCCCGCACGAGGTGTGCAGCACCACGTTTTCATCGGCCTGCCCGGCGGCAGCCAGGCCGGCCAGGTCGAGCTGCAGCACGCAGACGAGAAACTCGCTCAGCTCATACACGCGTTCGGCCAGTTCAAGCGCCTTGGGGCCGGCGACGGGGTCGTCGTGGAACAGCTGCGGCCAGTGGTGGCGCATCATGCCGGCGCAGGAACCGGACGGCACGATCACGGGCCACGGCTGCGCAAACAGGTCGAGCTGGGCGCGGGCCACGGCACGCGCCTGTTCCGGGTTGCCGCTGCTGTAGGCAGGCTGGCCGCAGCAGCTCTGGCCGCGCGGATAGTGCACCAGCAAGCCTTCCCGTTCCAGCAGACGCACCGCGTCGAGCCCCGCCTGCGGCACGAACAGGTCGACCAGGCAGGTGGCGAACAGGTACACCTGGAGCGGTGCGGGTGGATAGCGGCGTGGCTGGCGCGGGTCTGGCTGCATGAGTGTGTCTCCCCGGCGCTCTGTGTGTTGCTGCGGCGCCGCTGTGTGTTGTTAAGAATGACCGGTTCACGCATAATTCCAGCTTCCGCGAGCCACTTCAAATTGCTCGGACCACTTTAAAACAACACCGGAAGACAGCGATGGCGACAGGCATGCAAACGCGGGGCAGGGTCGAGATGGTGATGCGCCGGCTGGAAACGGCCCTGCTGGACGGCAGCTTGCCTGCGGGCGCGCAACTGCCGGCCGAACGCCTGCTGGCGCAGCAATATGCGGTTTCGCGCAATACCGTGCGCGAAGCCGTGCAGCGGCTGGCGGCGCGGGGCCTGGTGCGCAGCCGGCGCGGCGCCGGCGTGTTCGTGACGGATCAATTGCGCACCGGCATGGCGTCGCCGTGGAGCCAGCTGGTGGCCGACCACCCCGCCCTGCGCGACGACATCCTGGAATTTCGCCGCGTGCTGGAAGGGGCGACGGCCTACTTTGCGGCGCAGCGGGCCAGCGGCGACGAGCGCGCGCAGATCATGGCCTTGCTGGCCGAGCTGGAACAGGCGCGCGCCAGCGACGACAAGCACGGCGAGGCGCAGGCCGATGCCCGCCTGCATGAAGTCATCGCGCAGGCGTCGCACAACACCATGTTTTTGCATTTGCACACCAGCATCATCGGCATGCTGCGCGAACACATCACCATCAATGGCACGGGCTTGCGCCAGCAGGACGAGGCCACCTCGCTGCAACTGCTGTCGCAGCACCGCACCCTGTGCGTAGCGATCTGCGCCAGCCAGCCGGAAGAGGCGCGCACGGCCATGCAAGGCCACATCGATTTCGTGCGCACGCGCGTCACCAGCGACGAATAAGGGCCACTGGTAGGACCAATCCAATACGCAGGATGGTGGGCAATGCGTCGCGGCTTGTCGCAGGGCCGGGCAAGAATGGGATCCCGATTCGCTATCCGACAGGTTTCCATGCATTTGCACCATGCAACTGACGATCTCCGCAAGCCGGCGCCGCTTCCCTTGCTGGCGCTGCATGCCGGCGCCAGCGCCAGCTTTGCCGTCGCGCTGCTGCCGCCCGCCGGCTGGCCGCTGGGCCTGGCCTGCTGCCTGCTTATCCTCGCCATGCTGCTGCGGGCCTTGCGCGCACCCGCAGCACAGCCTGGCAGCGCCGCCTCCGGCACCGCGCTGCTGGCGCTGGACCTGCTCGTATTCCTGCTCTGCTATGCACTGCGCGACGCCGACGCCGACTGGCACGCGACCGCCTTTTGCATCCTGCTCGTCGCGCCCTATGCCGGCGTCACGCGGCACCTGCTGGCCGGCGCCGGCCTGGCCATCGTGGCAAGCCTGGCCTGGCTCGGCCTGCAGGATAACTTTCAAGCCGGCAACGCCGCCACCTTGCTGCTGCTCAACCTGACCGGCCTGTGCACCAGCCATGGCCAGCAGCGCCAGCGCCGCGCGCAGGTCCTGCAACACGCCATCCTCGCCGAACAGGCCGTGCGCGACCACCTGACCGGCTGCTACAACCGCCGCTACCTCGACGAGCACTTGCTGGGCGCCGAACTTGCCCGCTCACAACGCCATGGCCTGTGCCTGACGGCCATCCTGTGCGATCTCGACCACTTCAAGCGCATCAACGACGCCCACGGCCATGCTGCGGGCGATGCCGCGCTGCGCAACTTTGCCGCCCTGCTCGGCAACGCCACGCGCCGTGGCATCGACAGCGTGGTGCGCCACGGCGGCGAGGAATTCCTGCTGATCCTGCCTGAAACGGACCTGGCTGGCGGCGTGCGCCTGGCCGAACGCCTGCGCGACGGCCTGGCACAGCACATCGGGACGACGGCCAGCTTCGGCGTCGCCTCGCTCGCGTGTACGCCCGGCAGCCCCGCGCCCGGCGCCCCCACCCTGGTCAATGCCGCCGACCGCCTGCTGTACCAGGCCAAGCACGCGGGGCGCAATTGCGTCAGGGCAGCCATGCTGGACACCCTGTAATTGCCATCGAATCAATGTTACCATTCGTTAACTTGTGTACTTATCAGTACACATCCTGCCACTGAAGAGAACGGAACCACCATGTCTGAACACGCGCCCCGCCCTTCCACCATCATGCGCCAATGGCAAATGCTGCGCCTGATACCGCCGGCGCCACGCACCATCACCGTCGCCGAATTGCACGACAAGCTCAAGGCCATCGACTTTGCCATCGGCATCCGCACCATCCAGCGCGACTTGCTCGACCTGGCCGAGATTTTCCCGCTGACCAATCCAGTCGACAGCAAGCCGTTTGGCTGGTGCTGGATGGAAAATGCGGCCCGCATGGACATGCCGGGCCTGTCGACGCCGGCAGCGCTGACCCTGGCCCTGATGGAACAGCACATGCGCCATGCCTTGCCGCCGTCCACGCTCGACAGCATGCAGCCGTATTTCAGCGCGGCGCGCCAGACCCTGAACGCGGCCAGCGAGCGCGCCAGCGCGTCCGCCTGGCTGGGCAAGATACGTGTCATCGCCCCCATGCAGCGGCTGCTGGCGCCCGACATCGACGAAGCTTGCCAGCGCACCGTATATGAAGCGCTGATGCAAAACCGCCAGCTCAAGCTGAGCTACAAGAAGCGCGACAACGACAATCCCGTCAGCTATGACGCCGTCCATCCGCTGGCCATCGTGCAGCGCGGCCAGTTGCTCTACCTGGTCTGCCTGTTCGCCGACTACAACGACGTGCGCACCCTGGTCCTGCACCGCGTGCAGCAGGCGGAAATGCTTTACCTTTCCGCGCGCGCGCAGCCGGGCTTTGACATCGATGCGTATATTGCTTCGGGTGCCATGGGCATCCGCGATGGCGAACCGCTGCTGCTCGAAGCCGTGTTTGCCCGTCGCAGCGGCGAGCACCTGTACGAGACGCCGCTGAGCGCGGACCAGCAATTGCAGGAACGCGCCGATGGCTCGCTGCACCTGACCGCCACCGTGCCCAGCACGCGCGAACTGCAATGGTGGTTGCTGGGCCTTGGCGATGGAGTGGAAGTGCTGGCGCCCGCCGCGCTGCGCGACCAGATGAAAAACACCATCGCCAGCATGGCCAGCCGCTACGCCGCCTGACGATGGACCCCGGCGGCGGCGAAAACTGCTACCATCGCGCGCCGCCACTCCTTTCATCCGCCCATGACCGTCCTCAGCCACACTCATCCGCTGGTACACCAGCTGGAAAACGACTTGCTGCCCCTGTTTCGCGCCGCCCTGCCGTCACTTGCGGCCGCTGCACCACAGGCGCTCGCCTCCGTCTTCGCCTTTTCCAGCGGCACGGCCAGCGCCTTCCAGGATTATCATTTCGGCATTTCTTGCCTGCTCGAAGCAGTGTCCGAAGATGCCCCGGAAGAAGTCGCCCTGCTGGTCAGCGTCACCGGACTCGCGTCGGGCGCGCGGCTCAGCGCACAGGTCGTCTGGGGCCAACCCTCGGGCCAGGTGGAAATGCAGGCCGAGCTGGATGCTGGCGACCTGCAGGCCTTACATGCGGCTCTGCCTGGCCTGCTGGCCAGCTTGCAACATTCAGCCAGCCGTGGCGCACCAGCAATATGACAGGCGCATGAAAAAGTGCCAGGAAACAACAACTTACGCTTTCCGCCGCGCAACTTTATTGACTTCCACTAGTCCTAGCCCCTATCCTTTCAGTTACGTTTGGTGAGAATGTGTGCATGGTCAGACGAACATGCCCGCAAGCCGCCTTGCCTCCATAAAAGTCCATTCCGCATTTTTATTGCAACCATCAGGGCAACGCGCCTGAACGGCCGCTGCCAGCAAATACGGAGCTGACTGCCATGCCATCGCACCACCATTTTCCCGCCTCATCGTTGCTGGGCTGCGCCTTCCTGCTGGCAGCCGCCCTGCCCGTGCAGGCCCAGACCACGGACAGCCCTGCCGCCACCTTCAGCGCCAATGCCAGCCTCACCACGCAATACATTTCGCGCGGCTTTCGCCAGACCTGGGGCAAGCCGGCCCTGCAGGCGGGTGCCGACTACGCGCACCCGAGCGGCTGGTCGCTGGGCACGTGGGCTTCCACCGTCAGCGACCGCTACATTCAGGATGCGACGATCGAATGGGACTTGTACGGCGGCTACGGCGGCACGCTGGGCGAACTCGGCTACAGCGTGCTGGCCTACTATTACAAATATCCGGGCGCCATCTACCGCGCCACGGGCGTGAAATACGACTATGGCGAACTGTCGCTGGGCCTGACCTACCGCATGCTGTACGCCAAGTACAACCATACCGTCACGCGCGACTTTTTCGGCATCACCAATGCGCGCGGCACGGGCTACCTGGACGTGGGCGCGAATGTCGACCTGGGAAATGCCTGGACCTTGAACCTGCACGCCGGCAACGGCCAGGTGGCGGGTACGGGCAATGCGATATGGAACTGGCGCGATGCCAAGGTGGGCGTCACCAAAACCTTCGACGGCGGCTGGAGCGCCAGCGCCGCCGTCACGCGCGCCTGGGGCGCCAGCGACGCCTACGACCATTACACCCTGGGCATCCCGAATGCGGCCGGCCAGTTCGACACCTCGAACCCGGCCGCGGCCAGCTTCGTGCTGGCCGTCAGCAAAACTTTCTAGGCGCGCTACCCGCGACGCCCGAGATACCGATATCTATCCCCATCAAGGAACAGCCTCATGCAACTATCACTGAACAGTAAAATCTGCGTCGCCGCCACCGCGCTCGCCATCCTCAGCCTCGGCGTCACGGCGGCCGTGATCGGCTACAAGAGCAGCGCCAGCGCCGAAGCGGCAGCACTGGAACTGGCGCGCACGTCGGCGCGCGAAGTGGCCGGCGCGCTGCAGGCGCGCATCGCCAGCAACCTGTCCAGCGTGTCCAGCCTGGCCGGCGCCATGCGCGGCACCAAAAGCGCCAGCCTGCCCCTGCAGCGCGAGCAGATCAATGAACTGACCAAGGCGACGTTGACCAGCTCGGAAGACTTGCTGGGTTCGGCCGTGACGTGGGAGCCGAACGCGCTCGACGGCAAGGATGCGGATTTCGCCAACCAGAAACCGAACTACGACGCCAGCGGCCGCTTCATGCCCTACTGGACACGCGGTGCCGGCGGCAAGCTGCAAGTCGAACCCATCGTCTTCGACCCGAAACCGGGCGCCAACGACTGGTACGACGTGCCCAAGCGCACGGGCAAGACTTACTTTACGGAACCGTACATCTACCCCGTCGATGGCAAGGATGTGCTGATGGCCTCGCTGGTGGCGCCCATCATGATCGACGGCAGCTTCAAGGGCACGGCCAGCGCCGACTTTATGCTCACGCGCCTGGCGAAAATCCTGGCCGACCTGAAAGTGATCGAAGGCGGCAAGCTGGCCCTGATCTCGAACGGCGGCCTGTACGCCAGCCATCCCGCGCCTGAACGGCTGGGCAAGAAGGCGGACGACGTGCCGGCCGCCGGCCTGGAAAAGGTGCGCCAGGGCCAGGCGTATGAATACGAGGACGACAAGGGCTACATCCACTTGCTGCAGCCGCTGCAGATCCACCCCGACATCACGCCGTGGAGCGTGGAACTGAATTTCCCGAAAAGCGTGGCCACCGCCTCGGCGCGCGACCTGATGATTTACACGCTGATCGTCGCCCTGCTGTGCGCGGCGGCCACGGCCGGTATTTTGATCCTCGTCGTCAACCAGCTGACGCGCCCCCTGCGCACCCTGGGCCGCACCATGACGGACCTGTCCAGCGGCGACGCCGACCTGCGCGTCAAGCTGGAAGTCAAGGGCACGGATGAACTGGCCGTCATCGGCAAGGGTTTCAACGCCTTCGTGGAAAAGATCCACGCCGTGCTGCTGCAAGTGCAGGCCAGTGCCGACAATGTGGCCCGTGCCAGCGCGGAAATTGCGCAAGGCAATAACGACCTGTCGGCCCGCACGGAACAGCAAGCCAGCTCGCTGGAAGAAACGGCCGCCTCGGTGGAAGAACTGACGGGCACGGTCAAGGAAAACGCCGACCATGCACGCCAGGCCAATCAACTGGCCGCTTCCGCCTCCAGCGTGGCGCAAAAGAGCGGCGAAGTGGTCGGCAAGGTGATAGCAACGATGACGTCGATTAACGACTCGTCCAACAAGATCGTCGACATCATCAGCGTCATCGACGGCATCGCCTTCCAGACGAATATCCTGGCGCTGAACGCGGCCGTGGAAGCGGCGCGCGCGGGCGAACAGGGCCGCGGTTTCGCTGTCGTCGCCACGGAAGTGCGCAACCTGGCACAACGCTCGGCCGCGGCGGCCAAGGAAATCAAGCTGCTGATCGACGATTCCGTCGGCAAGGTGGCCGCTGGCAGCAAGCTCGTCGATGAGGCGGGCGCCACCATGGAGCAAGTGGTCGACAGCGTGCGCAAGGTCACCGTCATCATGGCCGACATCAGCGTCGCCACCAGCGAGCAGAGCGACGGCATCGCTCAGGTCAACCAGGCGCTGGCGCAAATGGATGGCGTGACGCAGCAAAACGCGGCCCTCGTCGAGGAAGCGGCAGCGGCCGCCGAAAGCCTGCAAGACCAGGCCAGCCATCTGGCCGAGGTAGTCAGCGTCTTCAAGTTGGGCGAGCAGACGCGCCAGCCAGCGCTGGCAGCAGCAACGGCCGCGCCGCGCGCCGCGACGCCCAAAACACCGACGCCAGCCAAGCGCCTGAATGTTGCCAAGCCGCAAGCAACACAGCACGCGCCCGCCAAGGCGCCGGCAGGTGATGACTGGGAAGAGTTTTAAGCCGGACATTTCCGGCTTCGGCCGGCGCCATGCTCAGGCGCCGGCACGCGTTTCATAATCTGCCATCTCCATACCTGCCTCACGCATTACCATGCGCGGCACCCGCCTGTTTCTCCGCCCCGCCATTCAATGGCCGCACTTTCAATACAAGTATTGCGGCCCATTTATTGCGGCCCATTTCAGATTGCAGAAAAATAAGATGCGCATGTACTTTATAATATCGCCGCGCATACGGCACGCTTTCAGCCGGTTGAAGATTGATAGGAATAACGCATGAAAAAAGTACTGGCATTATTAATGGTATCGGGCACGGTGGTATTGACCGGCTGCGGTGGTGGCAGCGATGGCAATAGCGGTGCGAATAGCGGTGCGAATGGCGCCAGCGGTGATGTAGTCGTTCCCGTTCCGCCAGTGGTGGTCGCGCCCCCGCCTCCGCCGGCACTGGCCGCTTATGTTGGCACTTGGCAACCCGCTTGTGACGACCAATACCGCCAGCGCCTCGTCGTCGCCCTCAAAGGCGATGGCAGCGGCGCTTTGGAAATGTCGACCTACGGCGAAACCTTCGCCACTTCCGATTGCAGCGGCCCCGTGCAATTTACGGAAACCACGAGTGAAAAGATTACCGCGACGCCAGATGGCGCAGGCAATATTCAGCTCAAGCTGACGGCGGACAGCCCGGCTTCGGACATCCGCATCGACAAGGTCGTATCGTCGCTTCCAGCCCACACCGTCCAGATTACGGGTCCGGCCGTCACCACCGTGATGCTGAATGGCAAACCTCATTGGCACATCAATGATGGCAATGGCAACACCACGGACATTCCGGATACCGGCGTACAAACGGCAGTAAGTGGCAAGGGCGGCTTTTATCTGCGCGGTAACGAATTGTTTACCGTAATGGAAAAAGACGGTGCTTATGTGCTCGATATGCGCTATGTAAAACAATAAAATCAGCCAAGAATTAGCCATTGCGCCGCACGGTCGGCGCAATGCGTAGCAGCTACATCACATTTCCCCTTCAGTCCATCAAACCATTTCAGCGCATTGTCGCGACTTGATCAAAATCAATTCAGCGATAGATTTGGTGAGATTTTCCCCTTATTAATACTCCTATAATCAGGCCGCGTTGACGGCACGCACCGCTGCCGGATAAAAAGGACTTTGAATGAAAACATTATTGGCAGTATTGGCCGGCTCGGCCGCGGCACTCCTGACGGGCTGCGGCGGTGGCGGCGGCGGTTCCACGCAGCAGCTTGCCGGCGATTCCGGCACCACCTCGCCGCTGGCCGCGTATATCGGCACGTGGCAATCGGCTTGCGACGATCACGACCGTCAAATGCTCGTCATCGCGCTCAAGAACGACGGCAGCGGCTCGCTGGAACTGACGCCAACCGGCGAAACCTACTTCAAGGCCGATTGCTCCGGCCCCGTGATCGCGACGGACGGCATGAGCGCGAAGATCACCGGCAAGCCGGACGGTACAGCCGATATGCTGATCAAGCTGGCGGAAAATGCGGCGGCAACGAGCTTGCGCGTCGATAAGTTCACCTCGTCGGTTCCGGCCTATGCCTTCCAGCGCAGCGGCACCACCGTGAAATATGTGCTGCGAGCAAACCAGCAGCAATGGTGCGTCGATGTGGACAATGGCGAATCGTGCATGTGGGATGAAGGCATGCAACCGGCGCTAAGCGTCCCCGGCGGCCTGTCCTTGCGCGGCAACGACCTGTACTCGGTGGTGCTGGACAAGGGCGTGTATGTGCTGGACATGCACTACGTAAAAAAATAAGCGCATGAGCTGCTGCGGCCACGTCCTGGACTCGTGGCCGAGAGCAGCTGTCTGTGCAAAATCAAACAGACATTGCAAAAATACAAAGCTACCCTGTTAAAAAAAACAGGCGCTTGCCATCCCGCACCACACCCTTCCCCTGCCCTCCCACGCTGCACTGGACGCCCTGCTGCCCGGCTTGGAACGACGCTGGGCGCCGGCCCTGTGCCGCGATATCGTCGCCGGCGCGCAAGACCATCCCTCGACACTGTGACGGCGCGCCGGCAAAAAAAATGGCTATGTCACCGTCAAATGTGGGAATGCGCCCAGCGTTGCTTTCAATAACGTTTCCGGTGAGCGGATACGCCTGGCGTCGAGTATCCAGCGCCATCCCAGGTAGTTCGGCAGGTAGCGCGTCGCCACGCCATGAAACGGACCCAGCCATTGCCGCAAACGGCTGTGATAGGCATTGACGTTCTGCACATGGGCGGCGCCCTGCACGCGGATGCCGGCGCGCAAGTTGACGGCCTGATGACTGATGCCCGCTTCCCTGGAAAAAGCCCGATAGGCGGCATGGCCATCGGTGACCAACAAGACGTCCTTGTCGATAACGGGTAACAGGCAATGATGCAGCTGCGCTTTCGTCAATGCCCCTTTGCCTGTGACGAAGTCCAGGGTCTGGCCCGTGCGGTCGCGCGCTATCAGGATGCAGACCTGCTCACTCGATATGCCGCGTTTGTGGGCATGGCCGCCCCGGCGGCGGGCCGGACGCGTCAGATGCCGCGATCCCTTTTCCGACTCCAGTAGATATAACTCGTCGGCCTCGGCGATGCCATGCAGGCCATGCGGCCGGTCCGTCTTTGCCAGCGATAAAAACCTGTGGCGCCAGCGAAACGTGGTGTTGCGGTGCACGCCCAGTTGGCTAGCCGCCTTGCGTACGGAATCCGATGCCAGCAGACAATCGGCGTAATCGAGCCACAGCGATTTATGGCGCAAGCGGGCCAACGGCGTGCCGGTGAGCGCATTGAAGGTGCGTCCGCAAGGCACGCAGCGGTAGCGCTGCAAGCCGTGCGCATGACCGTGCCGATGCAGGTGCTCTGAATGGCAAGCGGGACAGGCCAATCGCGGCTGGACCACACTTTCCAGCAGCGCGATGGTCGCGTCGTGTGGCGCGCTGCCACACAGCAGGGCAATGCTTGCTTGCCGCTGACGCTGGCTCAACTGAGCAAACTGCGCAATCAAGGTGATCCATTCGGCTGGCCGCATGATCTGCTCCCTGCGTGATTGATATGCAGAGTCAGACAGCACAGTCCAGGGAAGATTCCAGAATTTCCCCTAGTTGCCGATGACAGAGCCAAAAAAATCGCCGGACCGGATTGACTCCGGGCCGGCGATCAGGTCTAGCCTGAGGGCTAGTTGACTACTTGAGCGGCATGGCAATGCCGAACATCACCGACTGGGTCCGTCCGCTATCGATGTTCAGATTGCTGTTGTAGTCCAGGGTGATCGTCATGCCATTCGACAGCAGCAGTTTCACGCCCAGCCCCGCCGTCCAGTTGCCCGTCTGCTGCGGCACCGTGCGGATCACGTACACGGGGCCATCGGCCGCCAGGTCGGCATACGCCAGGCGCGCATCGTCGGCGCCCTGGAACTGGTGCCGGTACTCGAGCCGCGCGCGCGGGAACCACGTGCCCAGACCGCCCACATAGATGCCCTCGGCCCGCACACCGAGCGCGCCGATGCGCGAACGCACGGTCTGCTTGAAGTAGCTCAGCGCGTTGATGCCCGCCGCCTTCTCCGTGTACGGATCGAGCTTGGCCGACATCAGTTCCACGCGGCCATACGGCGACCACATCCAGGTTTCCTGGCGCATCTCGATACCGCCGACAAGGGCGCCGAACACCTGCTTGCCGTCGCGTTCACCCGTGGCGAAACCGCTGCCGTCGCTCAGGTAACGCGAGGCGTCGTATTGCAGGGTGCCGTAGCCGAGCACGCCGTCGAGGAAGACGCCCTTGCTCGGACGCAGGCTGCCATACACGGCCGCCACGGCGCTGTCGGCCGTGCTGCGGCTGCCGTTCTGGCCCACGTCGCTGCGGTCATGGCTGAAACCGGCGCCCACGCCCAGGGTGGCCAGGTCGCTGAGGCGGTAATCGCCACCCACGCTGACACCATTCGTGCGGAAGCGGAAGCCCGTCTCGCGGCCATTCACATAGTGCTGGCCGAAGTCCACCGCACCACCGAGCCACAGCGACAACGCCTGCTTCTGCGTGTCCGGCTTTTGCGGCATGTCGGGCAAGCCGCTGGTGGCGCCACTGACGTCCACCTGCTGCCGCTCGCTGCTGAAACCCGTGTCGGACTGGCGCAAGGCCGCCTTGCGCATGAACGGTTTCACGGCCGTGCCGAACACGCGGTCCGCTTCGTCCGCCTGCCAGCGCGCCAGCGCCGCCGTCGGATTGCCGCTGTCGTTCGGCGGCGTCAGGCTCAGGCCAAAGTTCGAACGTCCCCAGCCATCGCCATGCAGGCTTTCCAGGCGCTGCGTGAAGTTCGACAGCTGCGCGCTGGCGAAGCGCCGCGCCGCATCGGCTTGCGCCGCCTGCAGGCCGATCACTTCCGGATCGACCGACGGGTCGCGCCGCGCCGTCACGGTCACGTTCACCACGCCCGGTTTCGAGGTCGCATACGCATTGCTCAGGGTGTAGCTGACCACGGCCGCGCCGGCGAACTTGCCCGAGGCCGCAAAGCTCAGCTGGTACGACGGCTTGCCGGCCGTGCCGACATCGCGCACCACCACCTTGCCGGCTTCCGCCGGCGCCACGCTCAGGACATTGGCCGCCGTGAACGGGCCACCCGTGGCACCCGCCGTCAGGTCGACAGTGACCGTCAGACCGGCCACCACCGTGGCGCTCTGGCTGAGTACCTGCGGCATCGGATTGACGGCTATCGTCGACGTCACCGGCGCCGAGGTGCCGAAGGCGTTCGACACGGTGTAACCGATGCGGATCTCGCCGCTGGTGTTGATGCCTGGCGTGTAGACGATGTCCAGGCCATTGACCACCGCCGTGCCGCTGGCCGGCTGCGTGGTGATGGCCACCGCCGTGAACGGCCCGCCCGTGGCGCCTTGCGTCACGTTCAAGGTCACCGGCGTGCCGGCCAATACCGTCGCCGTCTTGGCGACCGGCACCGGCACCGGCTGCGGTGCCACCGTCAGGCTGACCGTGGCGGGCGCGGACGTGCCGCCCGGACCCGTCGCCGTGTAGCTGAAGGCGTCCGGGCCGAAGTAGTTCGCATTCGGCACATACGTCACCTTGAAAGAGCGGCCGCTGCCGCCGCCCGCCGCGCCGCTCGACACCACCGTGACGGTGCCGTGCTGCGGCGGCGTGACGATGGTCACTGCCGTGATCGGGCTGCCATCCGTGGAAGCGATGGTCAGGCTCACTTCCTGGTTGGACGAGGTGGTCGCCGTTTCATTCGGCACCGGCGGCGGCGCCTGGTTCACCTGCAGTGTCAGCGCCTGCTGCACCGTGAACTGATGCGCATCCTTCGCTTGCAAGGTAAAGGCAAAGCTGCCCGCCACGGTCGGCGTGCCGCTGACGATACCCGTCGCCGCATTGAGCACCAGGCCGGTCGGCAAGGTGCCGCCGCTCACGGAGTAGACGTAGGGCGCAACGCCGCCGCCAGCCGTGAATTGCTGGCTATACGCGTCGCCGGCGCGGATCGCCGCCAGGCTGGCCGGCGTCAGTGTCAATACCGGCGCCGCCACGGCCAGGGTATAGCTGTTGGTCGCGCTGAATGGCGCGCCCAAGCCCGTGCTGCTGTCCGTGACCTTGATGCTGAACGGGAAGCTGCCCGCCACATTCGTCGTGCCGGACAGCACGCCGGTGGCCGTGTTCAGACTCAGGCCCACAGGCAAGGTGCCCACCACGGCATAGCTGTATGGCGCCGTGCCGCCCGTTGCCGCCAGGGTCGTGCTGTAGGCCGCTTCCGCCGTCGGGTTGGGCAGGCTGGCCGGGGTCAGGCTGACCGTGGCCGAGGCAACAACCAGGGTATAGCTTTGCGCACCGTTAAACAGGTGCGCATCGGCCGCCTGCACCGTCAAGGTAAAACTGCCGGCCGACGTTGGCGTGCCGCTGAGCAAACCGCTGGCGTTCAAGGTCAGGCCAGCCGGCAGGCTGCCGCTCGACAGCGTGTAGGCATACGGAGCAACGCCGCCGCTGGCCGTCAGTTGACGACTGTATGCCGTGGCCACGCTCGCCGCCGGCAAGGTGGCTGGCGTGATGGCAATAGTCGGTGCGGCAACGGCCACGGTATAGCTCTTGCTCGTGCTGAATGGCGCGCCCGTGCCCGTGCTGCTGTCCGTGACCTTGATGCTGAATGTAAAGCTGCCCGCCACATTCGTCGTGCCGGACAGCACGCCGGTGGCCGTGTTCAGGCTCAGGCCGGCCGGCAGGCTGCCGCTGGTCACGCTGAATGTATACGGCGCCGTGCCGCCCGTCGCCGCCAGGGTCGTGCTGTAAGCCGCTTCCGCCGTCGGGTTGGGCAAGCTGGCCGGGGCCAGGCTGACCGTCGGCGCGCCCACGGCGACCGTCACGGTGCCGGGAGCGGACGTGCCGCTGCCATTCGTGGCCGTGTAGCTAAAGCTGTCGCTACCGCTGTAGCCGGGCGTCGGCGTGTAGGTGATGCTGGTGCCGCTGGCCGTCGCCGTGCCGTGCGCGGGCGCCGCTGCCACGGCCACCGAGCTTGCCGCGCCGCCGCCCAGATTCAGGGTCACCGGATTGGCGCTGCTGCCGTAAGCCACCGTGGTGGTCACGGCGCCAGCGACGGGCACGGCGATCGCCACCGTGCCGGAATACGCGAGTGCGCCCGAGAACGGCGCGCCTGCGCCGGTGCTGCTGTCGGTGGCGCTGACGGTGAAGCTATAGGCGCCTGCCGTCGTCGGCGTGCCCGACAGGGTGCCGTTCGCCGCCAGGCTCAGGCCCGCAGGCAGGCTGCCAGCGGAAACGGCATAGTTATAGGCTGGCGTGCCGCCCGTGGCGGTGATGGCCTGGCTGAAGGCGACGCCGGCCGTCATGGTCGGCAGGGTCGACGGCGCAACGCTGATCGCTGGCGACGCCACCGTCAGCGCGTAGGCGCGCGAACCGGTGTACGGGCCGCTGCCCGTCGAACTGTCCGTGGCAAGCACGGTGAAGTTGAAGGTACCCACCGCCGTCGGCGTGCCCGACAGCAGGCCCGCGCCGGACAAGGTTATGCCGGCAGGCAAGGCACCCGCACTGATCGTGTAGGTATAGGGCGCGGCGCCGTTCGCGGCGCTCACGCTCAGGCTGTAGGCCACACCTGCGCCTGCCACGGGCACGGTGCCTGGCGCCAGCGTCAGGGTGGGCGCGCCGACCGTGATCGTCACGGTCGCCGGTGCCGAGGTGCCGACGATATTGGTGGCGGTGTAAGTGAAGCTGTCAGGCCCGCCATAACCTGGCGTCGGCGTGTAGGTGATGCTGGTGCCGCTGGCACTGGCCGTGCCGTGCGAGGCGCCAGTGGCGATGGCCACGGAAGTTGCCGCGCCGCCGCTCAGGCTCAAGGTGATCGGGTTGGCGCTGCTGCCATAGGCCACCGAGGCGCTGACGGCGCCCGCAACTGGCGCACCGAAATAAGTGAACTGATCGGCCGCGCCGGTGGCGCTGGTACCACCGACCGTGGTCACGCGCACATCCACCGTGCCCGTCCCGGCGGGCGCCGTCGCCGTGATCTGCGAGGCGCTGTTGACGGTGAAGCCGGCAGCCGACGTGGCGCCGAACGTCACGGCAGTCGCGCCGCTGAAATTCGCGCCGGTGATGATGACCGTGGTGCCGCCGGTAGCCGGCCCCGTGCCCGGCGAAATACCGCTCACGGCCGGTGCGGCCACATACGTGAACTGGTCGGCCGCACTGGTGGCGCTGGTGCCGCCAGTCGTGGTGATGCGCACATCCACGGTACCCGTGCCGGCTGGCGCCGTCGCCGTGATCTGCGAGGCGCTGTTGACGGTAAAGCCGGCGGCCGATGTGGCGCCAAACGTCACCGCCGTCGTGCCGCTGAAATTCGAACCACTGATGACGACCGTGGTGCCGCCCGTAGAAGGACCCGCCGTCGGTGAAATGCTCGTCACTGCCGGCGCCGCGACAAAGGTGTACTGGTCCGCCGCGCTGGTGGCGCTGGTGCCGCCCGTCGTGGTGACGCGCACGTCCACCGTGCCCGTGCCGCTTGGCGCCGTCGCCGTGATCTGCGTGGCGCTGTTGACGGTAAAGCCGGCCGCCGACGTGGCGCCGAAGGTCACCGCCGTCGTGCCGCTAAAATTCGAACCGGTGATAATGACCGTGGTGCCGCCGCTGGCGGGACCCGCCGTCGGAGAAATGCTGCTGACCGTCGGCACCGCCACGTAGGTAAATTGATCGTTGGCACTCGTGGCGCTGGTGCCGCCGGCCGAAGTGACGCGCACGTCGACCGTGCCTGCGCTGCCCACGGGCGCCGTCGCCGTGATCTGCGTGGCGCTATTGACCGTAAAGCCGCTGGCCAATGTGGCGCCAAACGTCACGGCTGTCGTGCCGCTGAAATTCGACCCCGTGATGATGACGGTGGTGCCGCCGGTCGTAGGGCCCGAAGTGGGCGAAATGCTGCTCACCACCGGCGCTGCCACAAAGGTAAATTGATCGGCGGCGCTGGTGGCGCTGGTGCCGCCGAGCGAAGTGACGCGCACGTCCACCGTACCCGTGCCGGCGGGTGCCGTCGCCGTGATCTGCGTGGCGCTGTTGACCGTAAAGCCGATGGCCGATGTGGCGCCGAAGGTCACCGCTGTCGTCGTGCTGAAACCCGTGCCGGTGATGATGACGGTGCTGCCGCCCGTAGCCGGGCCGGCCGTGGGCGAAATGCTCGTCACCGTCGGTGCGGCCACAAAAGTAAACTGGTCCGCCGCGCTGGTGGCGCTGGTGCCGCCCGTCGTCGTGACGCGCACGTCGACCGTGCCGCTGCTGCCAGCTGGCGCCGTGGCCGTGATCTGCGTGGCGCTGTTGACGGTGAAGCCGGTGGCGGGAGTCGCGCCAAAGGTCACCGCCGTGGCGCCGGTAAAGCCCGTGCCCGTGATGATGACGCTGCCGCCGCCAGCGGTAGGACCTGCCGTGGGCGAAATGCTGGTGACCGTTGGCGCAGGAATATACGTGAACTGGTTGGCGGCGCCGGTGGCGCTGGTACCGCCGCTGGCGGTGACGGTCACGTTCACGGTGCCGGCACTGCCCGCTGGTGAGGTGGCGGTCATGGTCGTGGCATTGACGACGGTGACGGCGACGCCATTGTTGGCGCCAAACTTCAGCGCCGTGACGCCCGTAAAGCCGGTACCGGTAATGGTGACGGCCGTGCCGCCAGAGGCTGGGCCGGACGCCGGCGTCACGCCAGTGATGGTCGGCGGCGGCTGGGCGTTGATCACCAGGGAATAGCTTCTGGACGTGTTGTACGGTCCGTTGCCGCCCGTGACATCGGTGGATTTGATCACAAAGTTATAGGTGCCCAGGGCGGTGGGCGTGCCCGAAATCAGGCCGCTACTCGACATGTTCAGGCCCGTGGGCAAGGCACCCGATTCCACCACATAGGTATAGGGCGCGGTGCCATTCGCGGTCGACATCTGCTGGCTGTAGGGCGTCGCCAGACCTCCCGCCGTCAGGGTGGTGGGCGTGATGGACAAGATCGGTATGGCGATCGACACGGAATAGTTCTTGATGACCACTTGCGGCGTGCCTGGGGTCGAATCGGTGACCTTGACGCTGAACACATAGGCGCCGGTCGCCGTCACGGTACCGGAAATCACGCCGCTCGACGATACGCTGATGCCAGGCGGCCAGGTTCCCGAGTCAGGCGCGTAAGTGTAGGGAGCCACGCCACCGCTCGCCGACATGGCCTGGCTGTACGGCACGCCGATCACGGGTGGCGTCAAACCGGCCGGCGAAACGGTAAAGGCTGCCGCGGGAGGCAAGACAGTCACCGTGAAAGTCACGGCCTTGCTGTCCTCGTCCCACAGAACAAAGCTGTCGGACAAGGCCCCGTCGCCATTATTGATATAGGTCGCAATGCCGGTACCGTTACCCACGAGCCCGGTAATCGTGCCGTGCAACGCCGTCGCGCCATTGTCCGTCAGGCCAAATTCGCTACAGTCAGACAAATCAATCACATAGGGGGCTCCTGATGCGACGGTAAAACTTCTCTGATTGGGAGTACATTTCGTGCTCGGATCACCCGGATCCGCCTGTGCAGGACCTGCGACAAGTCCCAGCATCACCAGGCACAGCGAAGCGAACCAGTGCACGAAAAGGCCCGAGACTGGCGGCCTGTCCGCGGCACGGTTTGGCATTCGTCCCTGGTTCCCCACAAAAAAAGAACGCAGGAAAAAATGTGCCGGGCGGCCAATAATATCGTTGCAAGTACGCAACATAGTTTCTCCAATACAGAGTTTTTCAGACGAAATTCAGACAAAAATGAGGGTGATTTCAGGCCGCCAGCGATGCTAATTACGAGCTCTTCCAGAGTGCCAACAGGTGTTGACGCTTGCCATATGACAACGTATGCTACTCCGAGATTTCAATAAAGTAACTATAACAAAAAGGGTTTTTCAAAACGCAAGATTGATTACAAATGGAAAATATTTCCCATTTGTAATTTAATGCTATTCCAACCGTGGGAGAACGATGATGGCTGATGTGTACCTAGGACAAATCATGATGGGCGGCTTCAATTTTGCGCCGCGTGGCTTTGCAGCATGTAACGGGCAAATGCTGCCTATTGCGCAGAATCAGGCGCTGTTTTCGCTGCTGGGCACCGCTTACGGGGGGAATGGCAGCACCACCTTTGCCTTGCCTAATTTGCAAGGCTGTACTCCTGTGGGAGCTGGCAGTTCGGTGGATGGTTCCTGGCAACCCGCGCCTTATCAGACCGGCACGCGGGCGGGGCAGGAGACTGTCACCTTGCTACCGACCCAAATTCCGCCGCACACGCATGCGGCCAATGCGGTGACGACGCCCGGCACCTCGAAAAATCCCACGAATACCGTGTTTGGCGGCAGTGGCGCGGAATCCATCTACGGTTCGGCCGGACCGCAAGTCACCCTGTCCGGCCAGACCCTGGCGTTGGCCGGTGGCAACCAGGCGCATCCCAATATGCAGCCGTTCTCGGTCATCAACTTCAATATCGCCTTGAACGGTATCTTCCCGTCGCGCAACTAACGAATCAGCCACTTCTTACGGAGCATAGTCATGACCACACCCTATGTCGGCGAAATTCGCCTGTTTTCCTTTCCGCGTATTCCCAGCGGCTGGTTCGCCTGCGACGGCAGCCTGAAACCGATCTCCGAATACGAAGTACTGTACGTTCTGCTGGGGACCACCTACGGCGGCGACGGCGTCACCACCTTTGCCGTGCCCGACCTGCGCGGCCAGGTTCCCGTGCACATGGGAACCGGCCCCGGCCTGAGCAACCGCGTGATCGGACAACGCAGCGGCAGCGAATCGGTGACCCTGCTGCCGACCCAGCTGCCTTTGCATACGCACCCGTTCAATGTGAACAGCACCCTGGCAACGGCGAACGTGCCGGCGACCAACTTGATGCTGACGGCCCCGTCGAACAACGACAAGATGTACACGAGCGACCTGACCGGCCTGACCGCCTATGCACTGGCACCGGCCGCCACGGGCGCGACAGGCGGCAACCTGCCGCACGAGAACACCATGCCAACCCTGACGGCCTCATTTTGCATCGCATGGGCAGGCATTTTCCCATCCCAGCAATAACAGCCGGCACGCAAGCGCAGCCCATAAAATCGATCAGGAGAACCTACCGTGACATCACCATACCTTGGCGAGATACAAGTCTTCGGCTTCAATTTCACACCCTACGGATGGGCCAGCTGCAATGGCGCCACCCTGCAAATCCAGCAATACAGCGCGCTGTTTTCCTTGATCGGCACGCAGTATGGCGGCAATGGCACCACCACCTTCCAGTTGCCCAACTTCACGGGACGCGCGCCCTGCAGCCAGGGACAAGGACCAGGCCTGACGCCGCGCGTGATGGGCGAAACCTTCGGCACCAACAGTGTCACGTTGAACGCCACGGAGATGCCGAACCACAGCCATCAACTCAATGTGTACCGCCAGCCCACCGCCGCCCTGCAGCACAACACCCCGCTTCCGGGCGATGGCTTGATTGCGCTTGGCGGCACGTCCGCGTTCGTGCCGGCAACGCCACCCAATGTATCGCTGTCCCCGGCCACGATCGGTAGTGCCGGTGGCGGACAGGCGCACGAAAACCGCCAGCCGATGCTGGCGTTGAATTTCTGCATCGCCCTGCAAGGCGAGTTTCCATCGTTTGACTAAGTTGGATTAATTCAGGCAGGCGGCGCCATCGCGGCGCCCGCCTTGCCCTTCCCTACTCCCCATACCGGCCTCAGTTGAATACGGCCTGGTACAGAAAACCGTGGCTGTCGCGCGCCACCGGCACCAGAAAGATCCCCACCTCGCCAAACGCCGCATGCTGCATCTGGAAGATTTTCTGATTGAACAGGATGGGCGAGCTATGATGAAACAACAGGCTGAACGGCTTGCGCATCAAGCCCTCCAAGGTCGCTGAGGGCAGCGGCTGCACTTCTTTCAGGACAAAGGCGGCATTGCCGTCACTGGCCGCAATAAACGTCTCATTGATGCGCGCGGCAAAATGTTCGAGGGTCAGGACATTCATCATTCCAGGCATTCCATTCCGTAAGCAGTGTGGTCAAGACGATGCCTGATTCTAATGGAATCATTGCCGCCCTGGCACGGCAATGACATGAAAAAACCAGCCCCCACATGCGCCACGGGGCGGGAGCAAGCCGCTCCCGCCCCGTGGCGTCACTTCCTTGATGCGCAGCCCTACTTGAGCGGCATGGCGATGCCGAACATCACCGACTGGGTCCGCCCGCTATCGATGTTCAGATTGCTGTTGTAGTCCAGGGTGATCGTCATGCCGTTCGACAGCAGCAGTTTCACGCCCAGCCCCGCCGTCCAGTTGCCCGTCTGCTGCGGCACTGTGCGGATCACGTACACGGGGCCGTCCGCCGCCAGGTCGGCATACGCCAGGCGCGCATCGTCGGCGCCCTGGAACTGGTGCCGGTACTCAAGCCGCGCGCGCGGGAACCATGTGCCCAGGCCGCCCACATAGATGCCCTCGGCCCGCACACCGAGCGCGCCGATGCGCGAACGCACGGTCTGCTTGAAGTAACTGAGGGCGTTGATGCCCGCCGCCTTTTCTGTGTACGGATCAAGCTTGGCCGACATCAGTTCCACGCGGCCATACGGCGACCACATCCAGGTTTCCTGGCGCATCTCGATACCGCCGACAAGGGCGCCAAACACCTGCTTGCCGTCGCGCTCGCCCGTGGCGAAACCGCTGCCATCGGACAGGTAGCGCGAGGCGTCGTACTGCAAGGTGCCGTAGCCGAGCACGCCGTCAAGGAAGACGCCCTTGCTCGGACGCAGGCTGCCATACACGGCCGCCACGGCGCTGTCGGCCGTGCTGCGGCTGCCGTTCTGCCCCACGTCGCTGCGGTCATGGCTGAAACCGGCGCCCACGCCCAGGGTGGCCAGGTCGCTGAGGCGGTAATCGCCCCCCACGCTGACACCATTCGTGCGGAAGCGGAAGCCCGTCTCGCGGCCATTCACATAGTGCTGACCGAAGTCCACCGCGCCACCGAGCCACAAGGATAACGCCTGCTTCTGCGTGTCCGGTTTTTGCGGCATGTCCGGTAAACCGCTGGTGGCGCCACTGACGTCCACCTGCTGCCGCTCGCTGCTGAAACCCGTGTCAACCTGACGCAAGGCGGCCTTGCGCATGAACGGTTTCACGGCCGTGCCGAACACGCGGTCCGCTTCGTCCGCCTGCCAGCGCGCCAGCGCCGCCGTCGGATTGCCGCTGTCGTTCGGCGGCGTCAGGCTCAGGCCAAAGTTTGAACGTCCCCAGCCATCGCCATGCAGGCTTTCCAGGCGCTGCGTGAAGTTCGACAGCTGCGCGCTGGCGAAGCGCCGCGCCGCATCCGCTTGCGCCGCCTGCAGGCCGATCACTTCCGGATCGACGGACGGATCGCGCCGCGCCGTCACCGTCACGTTCACCACGCCCGGCTTCGAGGTGGCGTACGCATTGCTCAGGGTGTAGCTGACGACGGCCGCGCCGGCGAACTTGCCCGAGGCCGCAAAGCTCAGCTGGTACGACGGCTTGCCGGTCGTGCCGACATCACGCACCACCGCCTTGCCCGCTTCCGCCGGCGCCACGCTCAGGACATTCGCCGCCGTGAACGGGCCGCCCGTGGCGCCCGCCGTCAGGTCGACGGTGACCGTCAGGCCGGCCACCACCGTGGCGCTCTGGCTGAGTACCTGCGGCATCGGATTGACGGCTATCGTCGACGTCACCGGCGCCGAGGTGCCGAAGGCGTTCGACACGGTGTAGACGATGCGGATCTCGCCGCTGGTGTTGATGCCTGGCGTGTAGACGATGTCCATGCCATTGACCACCGCCGTGCCGCTGGCCGGCTGCGTGGTAATCGCCACCGCCGTGAACGGCCCACCCGTGGCGCCTTGCGTCACGTTCAAGGTCACCGGCGTGCCGGCCAGCACCGTCGCCGTCTTGGCGACCGGCACCGGCACCGGCTGCGGCGCCACCGTCAGGCTGACCGTGGCCGGCGCGGACGTGCCGCCCGGACCCGTCGCCGTGTAGCTGAAGGCGTCAGGGCCGAAGTAGTTCGCATTCGGCACATACGTCACCTTGAAAGAGCGGCCGCTGCCGCCGCCCGCCGCGCCGCTCGACACCACCGTGACGGTGCCGTGCTGCGGCGGCGTGACGATGGTCACTGCCGTGATCGGGCTGCCATCCGTGGACGCAATCGTCAGGCTCACTTCCTGGTTGGACGAGGTGGTCGCCGTTTCATTCGGCACCGGCGGCGGCGCCTGGTTCACCTGCAGGGTCAGCGCCTGCTGCACCGTGAACTGGTGCGCATCCTTCGCTTGCAAGGTAAAGGCAAAGCTGCCCGCCACGGTCGGCGTGCCGCTGACGATACCCGTCGCCGCATTGAGCAGCAGGCCGGTCGGCAAGGCGCCGCCGCTCAAGGAGTAGACGTAGGGCGCAACGCCGCCGCCAGCCGTGAACTGCTGGCTATACGCGTCGCCGGCGCGGATCGCCGCCAGGCTGGCCGGCGTCAGTGTCAGGACTGGCGCCGCCACGGCCAGGGTATAGCTGTTGGTCGCGCTAAATGGCGCGCCCAAGCCCGTGCTGCTGTCCGTGACCTTGATGCTGAACGGGAAGCTGCCCGCCACATTCGTCGTGCCGGACAGCACGCCGGTGGCCGTGTTCAGACTCAGGCCCACAGGCAAGTTGCCCACCACGGCATAGCTGTATGGGGCAGTGCCGCCCGTTGCCGCCAGGGTCGTGCTGTAGGCCGCTTCCGCCGTCGGGTTGGGCAAGCTGGCCGGGGTCAGGCTGACCGTCGGCGCGCCCACGGTGACCGTCACGGTGCCGGGAGCGGACGTGCCGCTGCCATTCGTGGCCGTGTAGCTAAAGCTGTCGCTGCCGCTGTAACCTGGCGTCGGCGTGTAGGTGATGCTGGTGCCGCTGGCCGTCGCCGTGCCGTGCGCGGGTACCGCTGCCACGGCCACCGAGACCGCCGCGCCGCCGCCCAGGTTCAGGGTGATCGGATTGGCGCTGCTGCCGTAAGCCACCGTGGTGGTCACGGCGCCAGCGACAGGCACGGCGATCGCCACCGTGCCGGAATAGGCATGGACGTTTGTATATGGTCCGCTGCCGGTGCTGCTGTCTGTGGCGGTGATGCTGAAGCTGTAGGCACCGGCCGTCGTCGGCGTGCCCGACAGGGTGCCGTTCGCCGCCAGGCTCAGGCCCGCAGGCAGGCTGCCGGTGGTGACGGCATAGCTGTACGCTGCCGTGCCGCCCGTGGCGGTGATGGCCTGGCTGAAAGCGACGCCGGCCGTCATTGCCGGCAGGGTCGACGGCGCAACACTGATCGTTGGCGACGCCACCGTCAGCGAATAAGCCCGCGCGCCGGCATAGGGGCCGCTGCCCGTCGAACTGTCCGTGGCGCGCACGGTGAAGTTGAAGGTACCGCCGGCCGTCGGCGTGCCCGCCAGCAGACCGGCACTGGACAGGCTCACGCCGGCCGGCAAGGCGCCGGCGCTGATCGCGTAGGTGTATGGTGCCAGACCATTTGCAGCCGTCAGGGTCTGGCTGTAAGCCGCGCCGACTGTTCCAGCAGCTACGCTGGTTTGCACAATCGTCACCGTCGGCGTGCCCACGGTGATCGTCACGGTGGCCGCCGTCGAGGTGCCGATGCCGTTGCTGGCCGTGTAGGTAAAGCTGTCCGGCCCGCCGTAGCCTGGCGTCGGCGTATAGGTGATGCTGGTGCCGCTGGCCGTCGCCGTGCCATGGCTGGCGGCGGATGCCACGGCCACCGAAGTTGCCGCGCCGCCGCTCAGGCTCAAGGTGACCGGGTTGGCGCTGCTGCCGTAGGCTACCGTGGCGCTGACATTGCCGGCAATGGGCGCACCCGGTGCCACGCTGCCGGAATAGGCGCGTGAGCCAGAGAAGGGAGCGCCTGCGCCGGTGCTGCTGTCGGTGGTGGTAATGGTGACGCTGTAAGCGCCCGCTGCCGCCGGCGTGCCGGACAGGGTGCCGTCCGCCGCCAGGGTCAAGCCGGTGGGCAGGCTGCCGGCGGTAACGGCATAGTTATAGGCTGGCGTGCCGCCCGTGGCGGTGATAGCCTGGCTGAAAGCGACGCCTGCCGTCATGGCCGGCAGGGTCGCCGGCGCGATGCTGATCACCGGTGCCGCTACCGTCAGCGAATAAGCACGCGCACCGGCATACGGGCCGCTGCCCGCCGAACTGTCCTCGGCGCGCACGGTGAAATTGAACGTGCCTGCCGCCGTCGGCGTGCCCGAGAGCAAACCTGTGGACGTATTCAGGCTCACCCCGGACGGCAAGGCGCCAGCGCTGATCGCATACGTGTAAGGCGCGGCGCCGTTCGCGGCAGTCACGCTCTCGCTATAGGCCGTCCCCACAGTTGCCGCGGGCACGGTGCTTGGCGTAATCGTGATGGTGGGTCCGCCAACCGTGATCGTCACGGTGGCCGGCGCCGAGGTACCCACGCCGTTGCTGGCCGTATAGGTAAAGCTGTCCGGTCCGCCGTAGCCGGCCGTCGGCGTATAGGTAATGCTGGTGCCGTTGGATGTCGCCGTGCCATGGCTGGCGGCGGACGCCACCGCTACCGATGTTGCCGCACCGCCGCCCAGGTTCAGGGTAATCGGGTTGGCGCTGCTGCCGTAGGCCACCGTGGCGCTGACATTAGCGGCAACGGGCGCACCAGCAGCCACCGTGCCGGAATACGCACGCGCCCCCGTATAAGGTCCGGCGCCGCCACTGCTGTCGGTCGCGGTGACCGTAAAGCTGTAGGCGCCAGCAGTTGTGGGCGTGCCGGACAAGGTACCGTTCGCCGCCAGGGTCAAGCCCGCAGGCACGCTGCCGGCGGTGACGGCATAGCTGTACGCTGCCGTGCCGCCGCTGGCGGTAATGCCCTGGCTGTAGGCCACGCCCACTGTCGGCACCGGCAGGGTCGACGGGGCGACGCCGAGCGTCGGCGACGCCACCGTCAGCGAGTAGGCGCGCGCGCCCACGTACGGACCGTCGCCCGTCGAACTGTCCGTGGCGCGCACGGTAAAGTTAAACACGCCGCCGGCCGTCGGCGTACCAGACAGCGTACCGGTAGCCGTATTCAGGCTGAGTCCGGCCGGCAGGGAGCCGGCGCTGATGGCGTAAGTGTAGGGACCCGTGCCGTTCGCGGCCGTCACAGTCTGGCTGTAGGCTAGCGCGACGGTTGCCGCCGGCACGGTGCTCGGTGCAAGGACGATGGTGGGGCTGGCAACCGTGATCGTCACGGTGGCCGGCGCCGAGGTGCCGATGCCGTTGCTGGCCGTGTAGGTAAAGCTGTCCGGCCCGCCGTAGCCTGCCGTCGGCGTATAGGTAATGCTGGTGCCGCTGGCCGTCGCCGTGCCATGCAAGGCGCTGGAGCTGATGGCCACCGACGTCGCCGCACCGCCGCTCAGGTTCAGGGTGATCGGGTTGGCGCTGCTGCCGTAAGCCACCGTGGCGCTGGCGGCGCCGGCCGTCGGCGCACCGGGCGCTACCGTGCCGGAATAGGCGCGCGCGCCCGAATAGGGGCCGGCGCCGGTACTGCTGTCGGTCGCGGTGACAGTAAAACTATAGGCCCCGGCCGCCGTGGGCGTGCCGGACAGGGTGCCGTTCGATGCCAGGGTCAAGCCTGCGGGCAGGCTGCCGGCCGTTCTGGCATAGGTGTACGTGCCGGTGCCGCCGCTGGCAGCTATCGTCTGGCTGTAGGCGACACCGGATGTCATTGCCGGCAGGGTCGTCGGCAAGATGGCGATGGTGGGCGCGGAGACCGTCAGCGTATACGGGCGCGTGCCATTGATGGCCAGCGAGTCGGTGGCGCGCACGGTGAAGTTGAAGGTGCCGCCCGCCGTCGGCGTACCCGACAGCACACCGCCACCACTCAAGCTCATGCCAGCCGGCAAGGCGCCAGCGCTGATGGCGTAAGTGTATGGCGCCGCGCCACCCGTCGATGTAAAGGTTGTCGTAGAGTAAGCTTGGGCCACCGTGGCATTCGGCAGGGTGGCCGGCGCCAGCACGATGGCCGAGGTGATCGTGACGTTGTAGACGATGGGCTGCCCCACATCATCCCTGACGGTAAACGTGTCCGAAGTCGCGCTGAGATTGGTATTCCGGTAGCGCACGGCATTCGTGGCATTCGAATCTTCCAGCGTGCCATACAGCGGCGCCACCAGGGTTCCCGTCAGGCCGAACTGGGAACAAGGCGCATTGGTGTAATCCTCGTAATACTCTCCCCCCGCGACGACGCTGACGGCGCGCGGGCTCGGGCAGGTGCTGGCGGCGGAAGCCTGGCTGGAAAAAAGGGACAGCAAGACAAATAGCAAAGTTCCCGCCAGATACATCAGCATTGACGGCGCCAGGCCTTGGGCAGGCGGCGCGCCATGGGCTCCGGCAATGCAGCCATCGACACCCCGCACAGGCGTGGATATCCATCCAAATTTCGTGAAATTTAGAAACATTTGTCTTCCTTCATACATTTTTTTGGGACTGAACCTTGCCCGAATAGCCGCACACCTTGACAAACATTCACACCGATTTTTCAGCCGCCAGTCAGCATGCAGAAAAGGTTTACCAGGATTATGAGACTTGCTTTTGATCAATGCATCCTACTATAAGTGGCATAAAAAGCAACGATAAGGTAATGCTAAAGGCCACTGTCTTTAAGAAAAATCAAATTCCATTAAAAACTGTCTCATTTATGTCTCATTTGACAAGTGTTTTGAAAAAATAACACCGTTTCAAGCACTGCTTCCGAGCGGAGCGTGTGGCTGGCAGCGATGCCCTGACGCGCTATTTGCGCGGCGCTGAAGGGTAGAGCGCCCCCCGCTCGGCACTGGCAAGCCTGCTTTCCCCTGCTGTGTGAGATATGTGACGACGCCGCCAACACACGACGTGAATTAGCGGATGCGCGCGGCGCGCGCCTATCGTTTCGGGAGCCGCTGCCGTTTCGGACGGACAGGGTGGACGGTGGATTCTACGTGTGGCCGGGGGCTCGGGAGGCTGTCATGTCGCTAGCCACCCGACCAACATGCCCGGCCTCGCCATCGGTATGCGGGATTTTGCATGGCAAGCGGGGCCGCGCATGGGCGGCCGCCGCTTGCACAGCACCTTTACTGCAGCGCTTCCTTCAACCCCGGCGCAAACTCGGCGCCGTGCTTGACCTGCGCGGTGGACGCCTTCAGGGTGGCGCCGATCGGCTCGGCGCGGCCAGACAGGCATTGCCCCAGGAAGTTTTCCGTCACCGCATTGAAAGCGATGTTGTTGACGGGCCGGGCAAAGCCATGGCCTTCGTCCGGGAACAGCACATACGTGACGGGGATATTCTTCGCCGCCATGGCCGCCACGATCTGGTCCGATTCAGCCACGTTGACTCGCGGGTCGTTCGCGCCCTGACCGATCAGCAGCGGGCGCTGGATGTTCTGCGCAAAGTTCAGCGGCGAACGTTCCTTGAGCAGCGCCTTGCCCTCTTCCGTCGTCGGGTCGCCCATGCGCTTGTAGAACTGCTGCTTGCCCGCTTCCCAGTACGGCGGGATGGTTTGCAGCAGGGTGAACAGGTTCGACGGGCCGACGATGTCGACACCACAGGCAAACGTCGTCGGCGTGAACGCCATGCCGGCCAGGGTGGCGTAGCCGCCATACGAGCCGCCCATGATGGCCACCTTGTCGGCCGTGGTCACGCCGCTCTGCACCGCCCATTGCACGGCGTCGAGCAAGTCGTCATGCATCTTGCGGCCCCATTGCAGGTCGCCGGCCGAGATGAACTGCTTGCCGAAGCCCGTCGAACCGCGGAAGTTCACCGACAGCACGGCGTAGCCGCGGTTGGCCAGCCACTGATGATAACCATTGTAGCCATAGGTGTCGCGCGCCCACGGGCCGCCGTGCACCAGCAGCACCATCGGCACGGCCTGCGTGGCCTTGCCGCCGGCCGTCGCCTTCGACGCCTGCGGCAAGGTCAGATACGACACCAGGGTCAGGCCGTCGCGCGCCTTGATTTGCTGCGCATGCATGGGCACCAGCGGCGCGCCTTCCAGTTCCGGACGCGTCACATACAGACGCGTGAGCTTTTTGGTTTTGCGCTCGTACAGCCAGCTCGATGGCGGCGCCGTGACGGCGTCGACTGCCACCAGCCATTTATCGTCGGCATCCGTGCGCGACGTCACCGTGAACTGGCCCTTCGTATTTTTCTTCAGGAAAACCAGGTCGGCTTTCAGCTCGTCCGTCAGCGGCAGATATTCCTGCTGCAGGTAATTGACCGTATAGGCTTGCACCTTGCCCGTGCGCGTGTCGTACAACGCATCGGCGATATCCGTGCGCGGGTCTTGCGCCACCACCGTGGTCTTGCCGCTGGCCACGTCCTGCGCCAGCAGCGCCGAAGTATTGCGGCCGCGCGAATCGGTCCAGTACAGGGTCTTGCCGTCGACCGTAAAGCCCAGCGGCGACGTCGTCTGCGCATCTTCCAGGCCCACTTCGGCCAGCGGCGTGCTCTCGACCTTGCCATCGCTCAGGCGGAAATACTGCATGCCGCCATCGGTGCGCGCCTTGCTGGCAATGCGCAAGTTGAGCAGCTCATCGGCGACATAGCCGCCATAGCCATCGTTCTGCTGCACCAGGGTCAGCTTGCCGCTGGCCAGGTCCAGGCTGTGCACGTCGTGCCAGCGCGCATCGCGGTTGTTGATGCCGACGAGGATGCGGTCCTTCACCTTGCTGCTGATTTGCACGATCCGCACGCGCGTCTTCTCGAACGGCGTGTAATTGATCTGCTTGCCGCTCGCCACGTTCACGCCGTACAGCAGGAAGTTTTCATCGCCGCCCTTGTCCTGGATGAACAGCAAGGTTGTCGAATCGGGCGACCAGAAGCTGCTGCGGATGGGCCGCACCTTTTCTTCCGTCAGCGGGCGCGCCTGCGCCAGATCATTGGCCGGCGCCACCCACACATTGAGCACGCCATCGCGCGGCGCGATCCACGACAGCCACCGCCCGTCGGGACTGAGCTTGCCACCGGACTTGCTGGGATTGCCGAACAGCTTGGCCCGCTCGATCAGCGGCGTTTCCTTGACGGGGGCTTGGGCGTGCGCCGGCAGTGCGCCGGCGAACAACAGGACAGGCAGGACATAGCGAATCATGGACACCTCATGGTTGATGGATGAATGGAAACGTCACACGTGCACGTGCCAGCAAATCATAGGCCAAACCCGTATTGCCAGGTTGACTACAGCGACAGGAGACGGAAATCCGGGGACAGGATGGCGGAAACGGGCGATGAAATGCACGGCCGATGATGCATGCCGTGCATGTGCGTTCGCTGAAGCCGCGCTAGCCCGCGGCTACCTCGCGTTGCGGACCAGCAGATCCAACGAAGACCAGTGCCGCGAACGCGGCCAGGCCAGCGGCGACACCAGCTCCCAGGAACGCCGCCTGGAAACCCGCCAGCATGCCTTCGGCGGTGTGCCCGGTGCCGTGGCCAATGCCGGAGGTCGAGAGCACAACCATGATGGCGAGACCGATGGCAGAGCCGATCTGGTAGCTCGTATTGATCAGGCCTGAAGCGAGACCTGTTTCCTCAGGCCTGGCGCCGGCCATGCCTGTCATCGTCGTCGGAATATACGCCAGGGCCATCCCCAGGGCGGCCAGCATGGAGGCCGGGAGAACGTGCGTCACATAGGAGCCGTTCAGCGGAAGCTTCGCAAACATGAGCAGTGCGCCAGCCATCAGGAACAAGCCAAGCACAAGGTTGGACTTGACGCCAAACCGTCCAATCAGCTTGCCGGAAAATCCCACCATCACGACCATGATCGTCATGGTCATGGGCAGGAGGGCCAGGCCGCTGGCGAGCGCCGACAGACCAAGAATTTGCTGCAGATACAGGTTCAGGAAGAACCAGAGCGGGATCCAGGCAGCGCCAAGCAGCGCCATCACAACATTGCCTGCTGCCAAGTTCCGCGCCTTGAAGATGCCCAAGGGAAGCAGCGGTTCGCGTCGCACGAACTGGCTGATCAGGAAGACGGCGAACAGTCCGGCCGATATCGGCAAGATCGGCACAGAGCCAAATCCGGCAGATTCGATGGTGACGATGGCATACACCAGGCCGACCAGCGCGCCAGTCACGCTGATCGCGCCAAACCAGTCGATGGCCCCGCTGCTGCGCGCAGACTTGCGGAGCACGGCTGGAATCAGGGCCAGCACGAGCAGGCCGAGCGGCACGTTAATCAGGAAAGTCCACTGCCACGCCATCCATTCGGTAATCACGCCGCCCAGAAACACGCCGGCCGAGCCGCCTGCGGCAGCTGCCGCCCCCCAGAAGCCGAATGCTTTGCCCAGTTCCGCGCCGTCATGCCCGAAAAGGCGCATGATGATCGTCAGTGCGGACGGCGCGATCAATGCGGCGCCCACGCCCTGCAGTGCGCGGCCGGCAAGCAGCATTTCCTGGCTGTGTGCCAGCCCGGCCAGCAGCGAAGCGGCGGTCAGTATGGCAAATCCGCCCGTAAAAATGCGGCGGGCGCCAAGCAGGTCACCCAGCCGTCCGCCCAACAGCAGCAGGCCGCCAAAGGCGATGACATAGGCATTGAAGATCCAGCTCAGCCCGCTGGCGCTGAAGCCGAGGTCCCGCTGCATGGCGGGCAGTGCCACACCGATGATGGACGTATCGAGGATCACGATGAACTGCGCGGCGCACAGCAAGGCCAGAGCAGCCCATCTTTTCGGATCAGGTATAAATTGTTGCATTGGCGTTCTCCAGATCAATTTCCCGCGTATTGCGATTGATATGGAGTATTTGGCTTACAACGCAGGGATGGTCAAGCAAAAGGCGCAAGACCCGGGCCGCCGTGTATCAACAGGGCTGGCCCGGCATGCTGCTCGGACGCAGTCAGGTCACGGCCTGCCGGCGAGTTGCGTCGTCCGCGGAAGCGACCCGGCGCCATCACAGTCGTAGCTTGCCTGCGCGCAAATCTCCCAGCCGCCACCCAGCGCCTTATAGATGCTGACAACGGCAAGCCGCTGGTTGGTGCGCGCGACGGCCAGCGCACGCCGGCTGGCAAAGTCGGCGCGCTCCGCTTCGAGCACCTCCAGGTAGAGGCCTGCGCCTGCGGAAAACTGTAGCCTGGCAAGATGCGCAGCCTCGCGATTTGCCGCCGCCTCCATCAGCCGCAGCCCAAGCGTGCTGCCTGCGGTGCCATGGGCTTTGAAGGCATCATCCGTTTCCTGCAGTGCGCGCAGAACGGTCTGGTCATAGACAAGCAGGGCCTCCCGGGTGCGCGCCTCGCTGGCGGCGATGCGGGCGCGCACGCGCCCCGTATCGAGCAGATTCCAGCGAATCACGGGGCCAAGCAAGCTCGACTGCATGCCAGCGTCGCCCATGGCATCGAGGCTGCCCGCAACCAGTCCGATGGAACCCGTTACCTGGACCTCGGGATACAGGCCGGCCGTCTCCACCCCGATGCGGGCGGTCGCGGCAGCCAGGTTGCGCTCGGCCGCCGCAATATCGGCGCGCCGCGCGAGCAGCCCGGCAGGGTCGCCCACGGCAATCGCCCGCACCGTCAGCGCGTCACTTGCCGGCGGGGCGGCGGGAAGGCTGAACGTCTGCGGCACTTCACCAAGCAGGACCGCCAGCGCGTTGACGGAGGCCGCGCGGCGGCGCTCCAGCTCGGGCGCGGCCACCTCCACCGAGCGCAGCAAGGCCTCGGCGCGAAGGCGGTCGAACTCGCTGGCAGAGCCTGCGCTCAGCATGCGCTCGACCAGCGCCAGGCTGTCGCGCTGGCTTTGCACGATGCTGGCAACGACAGCGAGTTCAGCCTCGATGCCGCCCAGCTCGAACCAGGTAGCCGCCACCGTGGCGGCCACGCCCGCCTGCACGCCGCGCAGCAAGGCTTCGCGCGAGCCCGCCTGCGCCTGGCCCGCCTCCACGGAGCGCCGCACTCGGCCGAACAGGTCGATCTCCCAGGAAGCGTCGACGGCGCCGCGATAGCTTTCGCTGTGACGCGGCTGGCCGGGCAGCGTCTCGGCCTTGCTCAAGCGGCGCTTCTCATACCCGAGCGCGGCGCCGCCTTGCGGCAGGAAGCCTTGCCTGTCTTCGCGCAGCAGGGCTTTTGCCTGCGCGAGCCGGGCGGCAGCGATGCCAACGTCATGGTTCGCCGCCAGGGCCCGCTGGATCAGGGTGACGAGCACCGGATCGTCGAAGCTGCGCCACCACTCCACCTCGACCGCGCCCGGCACGATACCGGCGTGGCTCTGGCCCAAGCTGCCGGAAAACTGCGATGCGGACAGCGGCGGCGGCAACGGCGGCGCATAATCGGGGCCGACCGCGCAGCCGGCCAGCAAGGTGAGCCCACTCAATGAAACTACAATTGTTTGATACGGGCGATTCATGTCGTGCTCCTGTTCATGCTGGTCTTGGGAGTTGGCGTGTGGCGCTCGAAGCGGGCCGCCAGGGCGCGCATCACCACATAAAACACGGGCGTGAGGAACAAGCCGAACAGTGTCACGCCCAGCATGCCGGCGAACACCGCGATGCCCATGGCCTGGCGCATCTCGGAGCCGGCGCCACTGGCGAACACCAGCGGCACGACGCCGGCGATGAAAGCGAGCGAGGTCATCAGGATGGGCCGCAGCCGCAACCGGCAAGCCTCGATGACGGCATCGAGCGCGCTGGCCCCTTCCATTTCCTGGCTACGTGCGAACTCGACAATGAGGATGGCGTTCTTGGCAGCCAATCCAACAAGCACGATCAGCCCGATCTGCACAAAGATGTTGTTGTCGCCTCCCGCCAGCCACACGCCGATGATCGCGCTCAGCAAACACATCGGCACGATCAGCAGGACGGCCAGCGGCAGCAGCCAGCTGTTGTACTGCGCGGCAAGAATGAGATAGGCGAGCAGCACGCACAGCGGGAAGATGAACAGCGCCGAATCGCCGGCCAGCTTTTGCTGGTAGGTAAGGTCGGTCCATTCAAAGCTCATGCCTTCAGGCAGCACCTCTTTGGCAATGCGTTCCATGACCGCCACGGCCTGCCCCGAACTGACGCCTGGCATCGCGCCACCCGAAATGTCGGCCGCGGGATAGCCATTGTAGTGAACCACGCGGTCCGGGCCGGAACTTGGCGTGACGGTGACAAACGATGACAAGGGCAGCATGTCGCCGGCCGCATTGCGTACCTGCAAGCGGCCGATGGCCTCGGCCTGCATGCGATGCTCCGCATCGGCCTGGGCCGTTACCTTGTAGGTCCGACCAAAGCGGTTGAAGTCATTGACGTAGAGGGAACCGAGATAGATCTGCAGCGACTCGAACACGTCGGCCAGGCGCACGCCCTGGCTCTTGACCTGGGTACGGTCGATGGCGACCTCGAGCTGCGGGGCATTGACGTCCAGGCTGGTCATGAGTCCGGCCACCTGTCCCGACTCGCTTGCCTTGGTCATCAGGATATGCGTCTGCTGCACCAGGGCATCGAGCCCGGCGCTGCCGCGGTCCTCGACCAGCATCTTGAAGCCGCCCGTCGCGCCAAGGCCGGGCACTGGCGGCGGCGGGAACACGCCCAGGAAACCGTCGGGAATGCCGGCGAATTTCGCCTGCAGGCGCGCGGCGATCGCGCTCGCCGTGAGGTCGGGCGTCGTGCGGTCCTTGAACGGGTCGAGCATGACGAACATGACGGCCGCGTTCGGCACGTTGACGAAGCCGTTGATCGACAAGCCGGGGAAGGCAACGACGCTTTCAACGCCAGGCTCGGCCAGCGCAATCTTCGACATCTGCTTGGCGACCGCGTCGGTCCGGTCCAGCGATGACGAGTTGGGCAGCTGGGCGATCGCGACCAGATAGTATTTGTCCTGCATCGGCACAAAGCCCGGTGGCACGGCCTTGAAGCCGAAGAAGGTCAGCGCGAGCAGGCCGCCGTACACCAGCAAGGCCACACCGCTGACCCTGACGACTTTGCGCACGGTGTTGCCATACGCATCCGGCGCGCGCTGAAACGGCCGGCCCAGCATCTGCAACAGGCGCTCGGCGCGCCCACGCAGGCTGCGCGGATCATGCACGGCCCCGGCCTTGGCCTTGCCTGGCTTGAGCAGAATACCGGCAAGCGCCGGGCTGAGCGTGAGCGAATTGACGGCCGACAATATGGTCGAGATGGCGATCGTCAGCGCGAACTGGCGGTAGAACTCGCCCTGCAAGCCGCTCAGGAAGGCGGTCGGAATGAACACGGCGGCAAGTACCGAGGTGATCGCGATGATGGGGCCCGTGACCTCGTCCATGGCGCGCCTTGCCGCTTGCCTGGGCTCTTCACCATTTTCGATGTGGCGCTCGACGTTCTCGACCACCACGATGGCGTCATCGACGACGATGCCGATCGACAGCACCAGGCCAAACAGGGACAGGGTATTGAGCGAAAAGCCCATCAGGTGCATGACGGCGAAGGTGCCGATCAGCGACACCGGCACCGCCATCAGGGGGATCAGCGAGGCGCGCCAGTTGCGCAGGAACAGCACCACCACGATGACGACGAGAATGATCGCCTCCAGCAAGGTCGTTGCCACCGATTCCAGCGAGGCACGCACAAAGACCGTCGGGTCATAGGCGATGCGCGAACTCAGTCCGGCCGGGAAATTTTCCTCCAGCCGCTGCATGGTGTCGCGTACCGCCTGCGCAACGTCGAGCGCATTGGCGCCGGGGCTTTGAATGATTTGCAAGGCGACGGCCGGCTCGCCGTCCAGCAGGCTGCGCAGCGCATACGCGTCGGCGCCCATCTCGATGCGGGCCACGTCGCGCAAACGCGTCACCTGGCCTTCGGCGCCCGTGCGGATGATGATGTCGCCGAACTGTTCCTCGTCGGTCAAGCGTCCGAGCGTGTTGACCGTCACCTGGAAGGCGGCGCTGGAATCGGGCGACTGGCCGACGGAACCGGCGGCCACCTGCACGTTCTGTTCGCGCACGGCGGCAATCACCTCGCCGGCCGTCAGGCCGCGTGCGGCGATCAGGTTCGGATCGAGCCACAGCCGCATGCTGTATTCGCCCGCGCCCCAGACGAGGACGTCGCTGATGCCGGGGATGCGCGACAGCTCGTCGCGCACCTGCAGGTAGGCGTAATTCGATATGTACAGGGGATCGTAGCGCTTGTCGGGCGACAGCAGGTGCACCACCATCAGGATGTCCGGCGAGGTTTTCTGCGTGACGACGCCCTGGCGCTGTACTTCTTCAGGCAAACGCGGCAGCGCGCGCGCGACTCGGTTCTGCACCTGTATCTGCGCCATGTCGGCATTCGTTCCCTGCGCGAAAGTGACGGTCAGGGTCATGCGGCCGTCGGTTGCCGATTGCGACGACATGTACTGCATGCCCTCGACCCCGGTGATGGCCTGCTCGAGCGGCGCCGCCACCGTTTCGGCGATCACCTTGGGATTGGCGCCAGGATAGGCGGCGCTGACCTGCACGGTCGGCGGCGTCACGGCAGGATACTCGCTGAGCGGCATCTGGAAGAAAGCAACGATGCCGGCGAGCACCATCAGGACCGAAAGGACGATGGCAAAGATCGGGCGGTCGATGAAGAAACGTGGGAAAGACATTACGCGGCTCCCGATGTTTTCGGCACGGCGATGGGCGTGCCGTCAATGCCGGCCGGCTGCGGCGTCACCTGCATGCCCGGGCGCACGAGGCCCTTGACGACGATGCGCTCGCCGGGCTGCAGCCCCTGTTCGATCACGCGCAAACCGTCGACCATCGGGCCAAGCTCGACGGGCCGGAACTCCGTCTTGTCGCCTTTGCCGACCACCAGCACATAGCGGCGCCCCTGGTCCGTGCCTATCGATTGATCGGACACCAGCACCCTGGCTTGCTGCGCCCCCGTCTCCAGCCTGACCTTGGCAAACAGGCCGGGCGTCAGTTTCCCATCGGGGTTGTCGACCACGGCGCGGACGCGCACCGTTCCCGTGCCGCGGTCGGCGGCGTTGGCAAGGAAATCGACACGGCCGGGACGTACATATGTCTTGTCCGTGGCCAGCGCCACCATCACCTTGGCGGCCTGCGCCCCACGCGCAGTGGCGCTGGCGCGGCCGGCGGCGAGCGAGCGCAGATAGGTGCGTTCATCGACATCGAAATAGACGTGCAGGGGATCGATGGAAACGATCGTCGTCAGGGGCGTCACGCCGCTGGCGACGTAGTTGCCCTCGGTGACGAGGACTTGGCCGACTCGTCCGCTGATCGGCGCCGTGACGCGCGTGAAACCGAGCTCCAGCTGCGCGCCGTCGAGCGCGGCCCTGGCGGCGTCGACCTGTGCCTTGCCCGCATGCAGCGCTGCCGTCGCCACGTCGAGACGGTCGCGCGCGACGATCTTCGTGGCGAACAGCTGTTCGGCGCGTGCATGCTCGGTCTGCGCCAGCATCGATGCCGCCTCAGCCTCGCGCAGGCGCGCCGTGGCGGCATGCACCGCCGCCTGGAACACGCGCGGATCGATCACGAAGAGCTTGCTGCCCTTCTCGACAAAGCGGCCTTCCGGCACGCTCACGTCCTGCAGGTAACCGGCCACCTGCGGGCGCAATTCAACCCGCTTGATGGCGGTCAGCGAGCCGTTGAACTCGACGTACGGTGTTGCCTGGCGAACGACCACTTCGGCAACGGGAACGCCGGGCGGCTTGGCCGCAGCGGCAGGCGCTGCCGTCTGCTTGCATCCGCTGACGGCAAGCGCGGTGACCAGCACTGCGGGGATCAGGATTATTGGTGTGACTTTCATCATTGTGCCTTTCGCGACTGGAGTCGACATGGTTTTGTTGAGCTGAAACAACTCCCATTGCCTTTATCCGACCTGACACACTTGGAAGGTCAAGCTTTTTTATGAATGTGGGGGTTGGGGGGAGCGGTGCGGTGATGTGCACCGTGTCGATATTTCCCTGGCGCGTATGGCCGCCCAGCGCCGGGTCGCTGCCGTGCAGCACGGCGACGGCGCGCGCGCTGTCGAACAGGCCCGGCATCCAGTTGCGCACGACAACGATCAGGGCCGGGCCCATCACCAACAGCGTAGCGCAGCGCAGCGCAGCTCGAACGACACACAGTTCAGCGGCATAACCAGTAGTGCAATCAGTTGCGGGTCGAGCATGTGCACGGTCATCAGGTTGTTTATGGATTGCTTTCAGTTGGCTGCGCCTGCGGTACCAGGGCTGCGGTTGCGCTGCGGCTCATCCCAGCCACGCCGTAGCCACTGGCGCGCAGGATCTCTTTGGCGCGCTCGGCATCGACCACATGCTCGACGATGAGGCCAAGCGTCTTGCCGTCGGCCTCGCCCACAGCGCGGACGATCAGCTCTCGATAATGGCGCGGGTTCATCGAACACCTCAAATAAAAGGCCGCTGACGCGTAATTGAGGTCAACGGCTAAAGGTAAAGAGCAGAATGTAAAAAGCCTGGTCGCAATGCTGCGCCAGGCTTAAAATCAAAACTGCCAAATGTACTTATTCTTGGGTTACAAGAGAACGTTGAATGGCAAACAAAATCTGTTTCTTGAAGTTCTGTCGATCCTGAGCTGCATATATGGGATTCGGAGAGCAAGACAAATGCTTACCATTAATCTCGACACTTCCATTCGGGTCGATGTCAAACGACAAAATTGGTGTCGCTACCAGCCTATCCTGACTCAAATAAGCTTGTTCAAACTCAAACAGCTGATATCCACCGAATAACGCCGCACGCCCATCTTGATCGCGAATGACATGGCGATATTTCAGCAAAAACCTACGGTGATGGGCATTCACGAATATGTCAAAGCCGCGATCCTCGTCGCTCGAAATCTCTAGAACTTGACGAAAATTTTCATCTTGGTCAGGATTTTTAGTTAAGCTGTTGTGCAGCTGCCCTGCGTGATAATCAACCTCCGTAGCCCAGCCATTAATTTCCCCCATATCGCCAATTTGATATTCCAGCATAAATCCCTCCGAAAAAGTTAATGGAGATTTAACACTATAATAAAAAATGGATATCAACAACCTTGTTATAAAAAAATCCCGCATCAGCAAGGAGGCGGGCTTTCGTTCAGGCGCGCCAGGTCGACCTGATCAGAATACTGAAATCAACTGAACGTGAAAAATGAGCAATATGAGCGAAGTGAAAAAATTCATGCGTATGCCGTAGGTGCTGAATGCCACCGGAAAATGCATCGACCTACAATGCAATCAAGGCCGGTACATTACCGAAGCAGTTCGCGATTGGTCTAAACTCGGTGGCCTGGGATGCGGCCGAAATTAAGGCTTGGCAGCAGGCTCAAATCGATGCGGCGCGCCGTACAACAGGCCAAAAATCAACCGAATGAAGAATCTACTTACCCGCTCATGGGGCAACGAACTAAAAAGCCCGCATAGAGCGGGCCAAATCTTCGGCGGCTAGTGAATTATAAGCGGTGGAAGGTAGCGATACCAGAACGGCAACTTCGAATCGCCGCATGGTGTTTGCCCTAGGGCTTCGCACGCACGCTGATAGCATTTCTCCCAGAGCCCAGGATGAGGCGCAGACTCTCCTGCTTCAATTTCGTTGCAGCGGGCGGCCCATTTAGAGAGGTGATCCTCAGTGAAATCACGCTGACCAGCAAGCTCAATATCTCTTTCAAGAAGGGCCCATTCCGAATTCCGTTTCGCACTATCTCGCGCCTTGGCACCAAAACCGAACACGAGCGACGCGGCTGTACTTGCTGTAATCACGAAGGCGCACCATGCGATCACAGTAGGATCGGCCACCTTTGCGAATGCGAGCGAGCCCGCCAGTATTGAAATTACTTTAATAATGCCTTCTCGCATTTCAAAGATGCGTTGCCGTTCCTGGAAATACATTCGATTTGCTAGGGATCGCAACTGTATAGCAGCGCGCCGCTCCCATAAGTACTTAAAACTTGGATCAGCGACGGAATCGGAATCAGACATAGCTATTTTTTCTGAGGTGGCGGCGGCGGAGCAGTGGCAGGCCTCGGCACATGACTCCGCTGCTCAGTCCCTGGAGGTGCCTGTGGTGTTGGTCGCGGCGGAGGCGAAGTTGGCACTCTGGTTGCCATATTCTATACCTTATCAAATTTAATCGCACGAACAGTATTGTTATGCGCTCCCGGCAAAACATGCTGGATAACTTGATTATATGAAATATTATCAATAAAAAATCTAACAAAATGTCACGTAAATTGTCTATTACCGTCTAATGCAATCCACCCAAAGATACGGATTTTTCTTACCAAATTTCTTACCAATACGGCCAGAAAAGAAAAAGGCCACTCCGAAGAGTGGCCTAAGTCCTTGAATCTAATGGTCGGGGCGAGAAGATTCGAACTTCCGACCCCATGCACCCCATGCATGTACGCTACCAGGCTGCGCTACGCCCCGACGAGGTGGGAATTATAGCAGAGGCTTTTAGGTTTTTGCCATGCTTTGCGCATGATTCATATCGAACTGCGCAAACTTTTTTGCATGGCCCGTCCAGGTGCCCTATTCGTTCAGCAGCAGCGCCGTCAGGACGATGCGGAAACCGGCGATCAGGGGTTCGACCTTCATGTCGGGATTGTGCACCGCCCGCACGGGCAAGCCTTGGTACATGGCGATCATGGTATTGAGCCGCCCTTCCAGCATCTCTTCGTCCGCCGGCAAGCCGCGCTTGATGCGCGCATCCCGGATGATGGAGAGAAACAGCTTGCGCGAGCGCACGTCCGCGCAATGCAGCATTTCAGCAATCACGGGATTGCGCGATGCTTCGGCAAAAATCTCCAGCGGCATCACCCACGTTTTCGGGTCCAGGCTTTCCAGCACATGCTCGCCAGCATTGTCGATCACGGCCTGCAGCGGATCTTCGCGCTGCGCCAGATCCTGCATCAGGTTGGTGACACGCTCCATATTCTTCAGGACGAAGGCGGCGATGATCGCATCCTTGCTGTCAAAATAATTATAGATGTGGCCCGCGCTCATGCCGGCCGCTTTCGAGATCTCGGCCATGCTGGCGCCGTGGAAGCCGCGGCGGCTGAAGCAGCTTTCGGCCGCATCGAGCACCTGCTTGCGCCGCGTGTTGGCGCGCTCGGGATCCGGATGCTTCTTTTCAACTTGGTTCATGATTTTCCAGTAGCGCGCCGGCCCTGCCCCTGCGGACAAGGGCAAGGCCGGCGTCGGCGTCCCCGTGATTATTGGGCGCCGCCAGCCGCCGCGACGGCTGTCTGCTCAGGTTGCCAACCGCCGCCCAGCACCTTGTACAAGGTCACCAGGTTGGTCGACTTGGCCAGGCGCGCCGTGATCAGGCTTTGCTGCGCCGTGTACAGCGCGCGCTGGGCCACCAGGGCGTTCAGGTAGGACTCGGCGCCCTGCTTGTAACGCGCGTCGTGGATGGTGTAGCTCTTCGTCGACGCCTCGACCAGCGAGACCTGCGATTGCAGGCGCTCGTCGATGGTGCCGCGCTGGGCCAGCGCATCGGACACTTCACGGAAGGCGATCTGGATCGCTTTTTCGTATTGCGCCACGGAGATTTCACGCTGCACCTTGGCGATATCGAGGTTGGCGCGGTTCACGCCGCCATCGAAGATCGGCAAGCTGATCTGCGGCAAGAAACTCCAAGTGCCGCTGCCCGCCTTGAACAGGCCGGACAGGTTGTCGCTGACCGAACCCGCCGTGGCCGTCAGCGAAATGCGCGGGAAGAAGGCCGCGCGCGCCGCGCCGATGTTGGCATTGGCCGCGCGCAAGGTGCGCTCGGCCGCCAGCACGTCGGGACGGCGTTGCAGCACATCCGACGGTACGCCGGACGGAATGTCCGCCAGCGCCGTCACGGCGCCGAACTCGGCTGGCGGCAGCAGGTCGGCCGGCACAGGGCCGCCCACCAGCAGGACCAGCGCGTTCTGGTCGAGCGCAACCTGGCTCGTGTAGACGGCCACGTCGGAACGGGCCGACTCGACGCTGGTCTGGGCATCGTACTTATCCAGGCCGGAAGTCGCACCGGCACTGAAGCGGCGCACGGCCAGGTCATACGACGACTGCTGGCTCTTCAAGGTATCTTGCGCCACGCGCAGGCGCTGCTGGTCAGCCACCAGGTTCAGATAGGTGCTGGCCACTTCGGCCACCAGACTGATCTGCTGTGCACGGCGCGCTTCTTCCGTGCCCAGGTATTGCTCCAGCGCGCTGTCGGACAGGCTGCGCACGCGGCCGAAGAAGTCCAGCTCGTAGGCCGACACGCCCAGGTTCGCCGTGTACTGGCGATTGATGGACGCTTCGCCCGTGGCGCTCTGGTTTTTCGAGATGCGCGTGGCCGACTGGCCACCGGACGCCGACAGGGTCGGGATCAGCGCGGCGCGTTCGATGCCGTAGGTGGCGCGCGCCTTCTCGATGTTCAGGATCGAGACGCGCAGGTCGCGGTTGTTGGCCAGCGCCAGTTCCAGTACCTGGCGCAAACGCGCATCGGCAAAGAACTCGCGCCAGGCGACGTCCGCCACCGGCTTGGCGTCGGCGGCGGCCGTGTCGGCCTTGTAGGAAGGACCGGTCGGCCACGCCGTGGGCGCCGGCGCTGCCGGACGCTCGTACGTGGGAGCCAGGCTGCAACCGGCCAGCAAGGCCAGTGCCGCCATGGAGAGTAGCGTTTTTTTCATATTAATGCGCATCCTTAGAAAGCGTGACGGCTGGCGAGCCAGGCGTCGCCGGCGTGGCGGGCGCGTCCGGCTTCGAGAAGAAGCCGCGCACCAGCACGAAGAACACCGGCACGAAGAAGATACCGAGGAACGTGGCCGTCAACATGCCGCCCAGCACGCCGATACCGATGGCGTTCTGGCTGCCGGAACCGGCGCCGCTGGAAATGGCCAGTGGCAACACGCCCAGGCCGAAGGCAATCGAGGTCATCAGAATCGGACGCAGACGCAGACGCACCGCATGCAAGGTCGCGTCCAGCAGCGACATGCCCGATTCCTGCATTTCCTTGGCAAACTCAACGATCAGAATCGCATTCTTCGCCGACAGGCCCACCACCGTGAGCAAGCCCACCTGGAAGTACACGTCGTTCGACAGGCCGAAGAACCAGGTGCCCAGCACGGCGCCGATCACGCCCAGCGGTACCACCAGCAGCACGGAGAACGGAATCGACCAGCTTTCATACAGCGCGGCCAGGCACAGGAACACGATCAGCAGCGACAGCGCATACAGCTGCGGCGTCTGCGAACCGGATTCGCGCTCTTCCAGCGACACGCCGGTCCAGCTGAAGCCGATGCCAGGCGGCAGCTTGGCGACCATTTCTTCCATCGCGTTCATGGCGGCGCCCGTGCTCTGGCCCGGCGCCGGCGTACCCAGGATCTCTACCGACGGCAAGCCGTTGTAGCGTTCCAGGCGTGGCGACGCGTAAATCCACTTGCCGGTGGCGAAGGCCGAGAACGGCACCATCTGGCCAGCGGTATTGCGCACGAACCATTTGTTCAAGTCTTCCGGCAGCATGCGCGAACTGGCGTCGCCCTGGATGAACACTTTCTTCACGCGGCCACGGTCGAGGAAGTCGTTCACATACGAACTACCCCAGCCGACGCTCAGCACGCGGTTGATTTCCGAGATCTGCAAGCCCAGCGCGGTCGCTTTTTGCTGGTCAATGTCGATCTTGTACTGCGGCGTATCTTCCTGGCCGTTCGGGCGTACGCCCACCATGGCCGGATTCTGCGACGCCATGCCCAGCAACTGGTTACGCGCCGCCATCAGGGCGTCATGGCCGACACCGCCGATATCCTGCAGCTGCATGTCGAAACCGGTGGCGTTACCCAGTTCCAGCACGGCAGGCGGTGCGAACGTAAACACCATCGCATCCTTGATCTGCAACAACTTGCCCATGGCGCGACCGGCAACTGCCGGCGCTTTTTGCGCCACATCCTTGCGCAGCGACCAGTCTTTCAGGCGCACGAAGGCGATACCCGTATTCTGGCCGTTACCGCCGAAGCTGAAACCGGCGACGGCAAACACGGAAGCGACGTTGTCTTTCTCGCTGTTCATGAAGTGGTCTTCGACCTGCTCGATCACTTTCAGGGTGCGCTCTTGCGTGGCGCCCGTCGGCAATTGAATCTGCGTAAACAGGATGCCCTGGTCTTCTTCCGGCAGGAAGGAGGTCGGCAGGCGCATGAAGACGAACACCAGGCCGGCCAGCAACAGCACGTACAACAGCATCGAACGGGCGCGGTGGCGGATCATGCTGCCGACCATGCCCTGGTATTTGTTGCTGCTGCTGTCGAAGCTGCGGTTGAACCAGCCGAAGAAACCCTTGTTGGTCGCGTGATGGCCTTTTTCGACCGGTTTGAGCAAGGTGGCGCACAGGGCTGGCGTAAACACCAGCGCGACGATGACGGACAACACCATTGACGAGACAATCGTGATCGAGAACTGGCGGTAAATCACGCCCGTCGAACCGCCGAAGAAGGCCATCGGCACGAACACGGCCGACAGCACCATGGCGATACCGACCAGCGCGCCCGTGATCTGCGTCATGGACTTGCGCGTCGCTTCCAGCGGCGACAAGCCCTCTTCGCTCATCACGCGCTCGACGTTTTCCACCACCACGATCGCATCATCGACCAGCAAGCCGATGGCCAGCACCATGGCGAACATGGTGAGCGTATTGATCGAATAGCCGAACGCGTTCAGGATGCCGAAGGTACCGAGCAGCACGACCGGCACGGCCATGGTCGGGATCAGGGTGGCGCGGAAGTTCTGCAGGAACAGATACATCACCAGGAACACCAGGATGACGGCTTCGACCAGGGTCTTGACCACTTCTTCGATGGACAGTTTCACGAACGGGGTCGTGTCGAACGCCACCTGGTAGCTCATGCCTTCAGGGAATTGCTTGCTCAGGTTGCCCAGCATGGCTTTCGCCGCGTTGGCCGTATCGAGCGCGTTGGCGCCCGTCGCCAGCTTGATCGCCACGCCGGTGGCCGCATGGCCGTTGTAGCGGGCCACGGTGTTGTAGTTCTCGCGGCCCAGTTCCATGCTGGCCACATCCTTCAGGTGCACCATGGCGCCGTCGGTCGTGGTTTTCAGCAAGATGGCGCCGAATTGTTCCACCGTTTGCAAGCGGCTTTGCGCCGACACGGTAGCGTTCAGCTGCTGGCCCTTGATGGACGGCGTGCCGCCCAGCTCACCGGCCGACACTTCCGCATTCTGCGCCTGCACGGCCGTGATCACGTCCGCCGGGGTCAGGTTGAAACTTTGCAGCTTGGCCGGATTGAGCCAGATGCGCATCGCGTACTGCGAACCGAACAGCGTCACGTCGCCCACGCCCGGCACGCGGCTGAGCGGATCGACGACGTTGGCGGCGACATAATCGCTCAAGTCGGTCTGGTCCATCTTGCCGTTTTCGGAAATGAAGCCGAACACCATCAGGAAGTTCTTCGTCGCTTTCGACACGACGAGACCCTGTTGCGTGACAGCCGTCGGCAGCAGTGGCGTGGCCAGCTGCAGCTTGTTCTGTACCTGCACCTGGGCGATGTCGGGATTGGTGCCGCTGGTAAACGTCAGCGTAATGCTGATGCCGCCAGTCGCATCGCTCGACGAGGACATGTAACGCAAGCCGTCGATGCCCTTCATCTTTTGTTCGATGACCTGGGTGACCGCGTCTTCCACGGTCTTGGCGGAGGCGCCAGGGTAGGAGCCGCTGATCGAAATCGACGGCGGGGCAATGCTCGGGTACTGCGCGATCGGCAGGCTGAGGATCGAAATCACGCCGGCAAGCATGATGACGATCGCGACCACCCAGGCAAAGATCGGGCGGTCAATGAAAAAACGGGCCATTAATATTCTCCTGAATTAGTGGGCGCTGGCAGCCGATGCTGCGGCAGAAGCGGCAGCGGCAGGCGCAGGAGCAGGCGCAGGAGCAGCGTCGGCCTTGGCCGGTACGGCAACGGCGGGTGCGCCTGGCTTGACTTTTTGCAAGCCTTCCACGATCACGCGGTCGCCTGCGGCCAGGCCGGACGTCACCAGCCAGTTGGTGCCGACGGTGCCGCTGGTAGTCAGCACGCGTTGCTCGACCTTGTTTTCCTTGTTCAGGATCAGGGCCGTTGCCTGGCCCTTCTGGTTGCGCGTCACGCCCACTTGCGGCACGGTGATGGCTTTTTCATCGACGCCCGTTTCCAGCTGAGCACGTACGTACATGCCTGGCAGCAATTCGCCTTTCGGGTTCGGGAACAGCGCGCGCAAGACCACGTTGCCGGTGGTCGGATCGACGCTCACGCCAGAAAACTGCAGCTTGCCCGATTCGCTGTACTTGCTGCCGTCCGGCAGGAGCAAGTCAACCTTAGCCTGGCCTTCGCCGACTTTTTTCAGCGAGCCGTCGGCCATCTGGCGCTTCAGGCGCAGCAAATCCGTGCTCGACTGGGTCACGTCGACGTAGATCGGATCGAGTTGTTGCACCGTGGTCAGGGCTTCGGCCTGGCCCGCCGTGACCAGCGCGCCGGCCGTCACGGTCGAGCGGCTGGTGCGGCCGCTGATCGGCGCCGTCACGGTGCTGTAGCGCAGGTTGATGTTCGCCGATTCCAGCGCCGCAGTGGCGGACTCGACGTCTGCCTTGGCTTGCTCGAACGCGGCGACGGCATCATCGTATTCCTGGCGGCTTACGCCTTCGATGGCAACCAGTTCCTTGTAGCGCGACGCTTTCGGGCCGGCCGTCAGCAAGTTGGCCTTGGCTTTCGACAGCGCGGCCTTGGCCGAATTGGCGGCCGCCTGGTAGGTGGCGGAATCGATCTGGTACAGGGCCGTGCCCGCTTTCACATCGCTGCCTTCGACGAACAGGCGCTTCTGGATCAAGCCACCGACTTGCGGGCGCACATCGGCGACCTGGTAGGCATTCGTACGGCCGGGCAATTCGGCGCTCATCGGCAACGCGGCCGGATTAACAGTAAACACGACCACCTGTGGCGCTTGCTGCGCGTGAGGTGCTTCCTGTTTTTTACTGCAGCCGGCCATGATTACAGTGGCGCACAGAACGGCAATAGCGCCGCTCGTACGCGGCGACGTCAGGGAAAAGGTTGGTTGCATCTTGGACTTTCTGAAAAAGAAGCTGGCTAGTGTCGTTAGAAATGACTAAATTTATTAACGCAGATCAAAGAATGAACGATCATTCTAAAATCGTCAAGCATCGTTACAATTGAAACATAGTAACTATCAAGCGAATTAAATTATCAATGAAGCAATAAAATGAAGACAGCGACAGCGTCTGCACGTCAGCCAGTTCGAACAGGGAGCTGGCGGGCGGCGGCAAAACGGCAATGCGGAAAGTTGGATTGAATGAATACTGTAGCAGGGTAATGCGTTCTTTGCTGAAGCCTTGATCGCGCGCACAACACTGCCTGGCGCCTACACGCCCGGCCACCATAAATATTTACCAATGGTATCGAAAAGACATGCCGCGGCGGACGCGCTAGTATATTGAGCAACGCGTGACCAACACGTGACCACAGCGTGGCAAAGCGGGGGCGCAACGATGACAGCACAGGAGCGACATACAAGACAGCAGGATGGCGCACGCAGCCCGGTGGCGCCGCCACTGCTGTCGACAGGCGTCGCCGGCCTCGACGCCATACTCGATGGCGGCTTGCTGGCCGAACGCCTGTACCTGGTCGAAGGCGTGCCCGGCACGGGCAAGACCACCCTGGCGCTGCAATTTCTGGCCGAAGGGGCGCGCAACGGCGTGCCGGTGCTGTATATCGCCCTGGCGGAATCCGAGATCGAGCTGCGCGGCGCGGCCCTGTCGCATGGCTGGGATCTGGCCGGCATCGCCATCGAAGAAGTGGCGCCCAGCGACGACATCCTCGACCCCGAGCGCCAGTACAGCATCTTCCACCCGTCTGAAATCGAACTGGCCTCGACCAACCAGCGCATCCTCGCCGCCATCGAAAAGCATCGCCCTGCCCGCCTCGTGCTCGATTCGCTGTCCGAACTGCAATTGCTGGCGGAAAACCCGCTGCGCTACCGGCGCCAGGTGGTGGCGTTGAAACAATACCTGGCCAGCCGGCACTGCACTACCCTGCTGATCGATGACCGTTCCGCGCTGGACGACGGCTTGCAAGTGCGTAGCGTGGCTCACTGCGTCATTTCGCTGGAGCTGCAAAATCAGGACTATGGCAATGACCGGCGCCGCGTGCGGGTGGTGAAATACCGGGGCGTGCCGTTTCGCAGCGGCACGCATGACTACAAGATCGCCCGTGACGGCCTGGTCGTCTATCCGCGCCTGGTGGCGGCCGACACGCGCCGCGATGGCGGCCATCAGCACCTGTCGAGCGGCGTACCCGAACTCGACATCATGACAGGCGGCGGCCTGGAAGAAGGCATGAGCACGCTCATTTCCGGCCCGGCCGGCAGCGGCAAGTCCACCCTGGCGGCGCAATTCGTGCACGCGGCAACAACGCGCGGCGAACCGTGCGCCATGTTCCTGTTCGAGGAAGCGCGCAGCAAGCTGCTGAACCGCGCCGACGGCGTCGGCATGCGCCTGCAGGCGGCGCTCGACTCCGGCCTGCTGAGCGCACAGCAAATCGATCCGGCCGAGCTGGCCCCGGGAGAATTCGCCCAGGCCGTCGTCGACGCGGCAGAAAGGGGCGCGCGGGTCATCGTCATCGATAGCCTGAACGGCTACATGCATGCGGTGCCCGATGAACGCTTCCAGAGCACCTATCTGCATGAACTGCTCAATTACCTGAGCCAGCGCGGCGTGGCCACCCTGCTCGTCGGGGTGCAGCAAAACATGCTGGGCACCTCGATGACGACGGCGGCCGACGCCAGCTACCTGGCCGACAGCGTCATCATGCTGCGCTACTACGAAACGGAAGGCGAGGTGCGGCAAGCCATTTCCGTGTTCAAGAAGCGCGGCAGCGCGCACGAGCGCAGCATCCGCCGCTTCGAGATCAGCCCGCAGGGCATCCGCATCGGCCCGGCCCTGGCCGGCTTTCACGGCATCCTGTCGGGCTTGCCCACCATCGGCGGCACGCCCTTCCCCTAGGAACTGCCATGGAGCAGCGCATCCTGATTTACGCGCCTGGTGGCCAGGACGCCGCCCTGGCCACCAGGGTACTCGCCGGCGAAGCCATCGCCAGCCACGCCTGCCGCTCCGCCGGCGAGCTGGCCGAGCAGCTGGCGCTGGGCGCCGGCGGCGTGCTGACGGTGGACGAGGCCTTGCACGCTGGCGCCTACGCCGTGCTCGACGCCTACGCCCGCCAGCAGCCGGACTGGTCCGATTTGCCCATCCTCCTGCTGACGCACGCGGGACTCGATTCGCTGCCCTTGCAGCAAGCCGTCGCCACCCTGGGCAACCTGACCCTGCTGGAACGCCCCGTGCACATACTGACACTGATCACCTCGGCCCATGCCATGCTGCGCGCGCGCCAGCGCCAGTACCAGGTGCGCGAGACGCAGCGGCGCAAGGACGAATTTCTTGCCAGCCTCGGACATGAACTGCGCAATCCGCTGGCGCCCATCAAGACTTCGGTGGCCCTGCTCAAGCACCTGTACCCGGCATCGGAGCAGATCGGCAAAGTGAGCGGCGTGATCGAGCGCCAGGTGACGCACCTGACGCGGCTGGTGGATGACTTGCTCAACGTGGCGCGCATCACCAGCGGCAAGATACTGCTGCAGCGCGAGAATATTGAATTACAACAAGTGCTCGACCATGTGATGGAACTGTGCCAGGCCGCCGCCGACAGCCGGCACATCAGCATCACGCAGGCGTTGCCGCCGCTGCCCATCACGCTGCACGCCGACTATGCCAGGGTGGTGCAGATCTTTGCCAATCTGGTGTTGAATGCCGTGAAGTTTACGCCGGACGGCGGGCACATCCACATCACGGTGCGCCTGGCACAGGGCCTGCTGCAGGTGATGATCGAAGACAATGGCATCGGCATCGAACCGGACGCCATCGCGCGCATCTTTTCCATGTTCGAACAGGGGCGTACGGTGGAAGGCCAGATGGCCAGCGGCCTGGGTATCGGCCTCAGCCTGGCGCGTCAATTTGCCGAGATGCATGGCGGCAGCATCGACGCCTACAGCGACGGCCCCGGCCGCGGCAGCTGCTTCATCGTCAGCTTGCCGGCCAGCGCCAGCGACGCCCCGGCCGTCATGCCGCCGGCTGCCGTCCAGGAGTCCCCCACCGGCGCAAGCGAGCCCGTGCAAGTACTGGTGGTGGACGACAACCTCGATGCCGCCGATTCCTTGCAAAGCCTGTTCCAACTCGAAGGCTATGCCGCCAAGGTCGCGTATGGCGGCGTGCAGGCGCTGGCTGCCGTCGAGATGGCGTGGCCGCAACTGGTGGTGATGGACCTGGGCATGCCGGACATGGATGGTTATGAAGCGGCGCGTCAGATACGCCAGCGCGCGCAGGGGCGCGACGTACTGCTGATCGCCCTGACGGGCTGGGGCCAGGTTGACGCCCGCGCTCGGACCGAGCAAGCGGGCTTCGACCACCACCTGACGAAACCGGTGGATTTCGACGCCATTGCCGCCCTGCTCCGCGCACACCTCGCGCGGCAGGCAGGTGCGGCTACGCAGACGCAATAGCGCTTATTTCCACTTGCCGCGCAATTCCTGCACTTTCTGTTGCAGCAACTCCGGCGTGGCGGCCTCGGGCGCCACGGGCATGCCCACGGCCAGCGACAAACGCGAGCGCAAGCCCGCCTTGAAGGCGCGCTCGAACAAATGGCCGTTGCGATGGCTCAACAGATGCCCCCACAAGCCGCGCAGCGCCAGCGGAATCACGGGCACCTTGCTGCGCTCGACTATCTTCGCAATGCCGCCCTTGAATTCGCTGATCTGGCCGGTGCGCGTCAGCTTGCCTTCCGGGAAGATGCACACGAGTTCGCCCTCATGCAGCGCTTGCGCGATATCGATAAACGCTTTTTCCATCAGGAAAGGATCTTCCTTGGCCGGCGCGATGGGAATCGCCTTGGCCGTGCGGAATATCCAGCCCATCAGCGGCATTTTGAAGATGCGGTGGTCCATGACGAAACGGATGGGGCGGGGGCTGGCCGCCATGATGACGATGGCGTCCACATAGCTGACGTGGTTGCACACCAGCACGGCCGCCCCTTCCGTCGGGATACGCTCGCCATCCACGACTTTGACCCTGTGCACGGTCTGGATCAATATCCACGCCAGGAAACGCATGAGGAATTCCGGCACCAGCGAGAAGATGTAGGCGGCCACCAGCGCATTCAAAATGGCTGTGACGAGGAACAGCTGCGGAATCGTAAACCCTTGCCCCAGCAGCACGATGGCCACGCCGGCCGCCGCCACCATGAACAGCGCGTTCAGGATATTCATGCCGGCGATCGTGCGCGAAATGTGTTTCGGGTCGCAACGCGTCTGGATCAGGGCGAACAGGGGCACGATGAAGAAGCCGCCGAAGACGCCGATCATGACGATGTCGATCAGAATGCGCGGCACGCCCGCCTGGCTGACGAACGCCAGCGCGTCGACCACTTGCGTATTCGCATACGCATTGTTGGCGAAATACAGGTCGATGCCGAACAGCGACAGGCCGATGGAGCCGAACGGCACCAGGCCGATTTCGATCTTGTGGCCGGACAGGCGTTCGCACAGCAGCGAACCCGTGCCGATGCCGACGGAAAACACGGTCAGCAGCAGCACGAACACGCTATGGTCGCCATGCAGGAAATCCTTGGAATACACGGGGAACTGGGCCAGGATCAGGGCGCCGTAAAACCAGAACCAGGAGTTGCCCAGCATGGCCAGGAAGACGGGACGGTTCTTGCGCGAAAAATTCAGGTTGCGGAACGATTCGGCGACAAAATTCAAACTCACCTTCAAGTCCGGCTCGGGCGCCGGCGTGCGCGGCACGCGGTAGCTGGCGATCAGGCCGAACACGGCCACGGCGATGGTCGCGCCGGCCACCAGCTCCACGCCCAGCGGCTTGTGCACGATCAGGACGGCGCCGAGGATTTCGCCCAACAAGATGCCGACAAACGTCCCCATCTCGATCAGGCCATTGCCACCGACCAATTCCTCGGGTTTCAGCTGCTGCGGCAGGTAGGCATACTTGACGGGACCGAACAGGGTCGAATGCACGCCCATGCCCACCACGGCGGCCACCAGCAGCCACAGGGTGTGCGTCATCCAGCCAGCGGCGGCCACGGCCATGATGGCCAGTTCCATCCATTTCACGAAGCGGGCCAGGCCCGCCTTTTCAAATTTGTCGGCCAGCTGGCCCGCCGTGGCCGAAAACACGACATACGGCAAAATGAACAGGCCTGGGATCAGGTTGGTGATGGTGGACGGGTCGAGCGTGGTCCAGCTCAGCGCATCGTAGGCGAGGATCACCATCAGGGCCGTCTTGAACAGATTGTCGTTGAAGGCGCCAAAGAACTGGGTCCAGAAGAAGGGCCCGAAACGGCGCTGCGACAATAAGGAAAACTGGCTGCTTTGACTCATGGCATGGGGAACGGGCAATTAAGGAATTGCTAAAATACAGCACTATCTTGCGCACGACAATCTGAATGTCGTCATCTTGCTTGGCATCAATACGTAAAGCGCCGCGCCGCGCCATGCTGGCGCCGCACCCTACTACTTCCATGGCACAACAAAAAACGCCTTTTTCTTGATAATAAGGTAATGTGCGCATACATCGGGCGCCTTCGCCCTGACCATCCAGGAAAGCTGCCCCATGTTTGGATTGATATCGCTGATCATATTTGGCTTGCTGATCACCGCCTTCGTGCAGGTGCTGCAATACCGCAGGAAAGTGGCCGATCTGGAATTGCTGACGGCGCGCCTGCGCAAGGACGTCGACAGCGTGCAGGCACGCCTGCACACGCTGGAAGGGCGCGCCGAAGCACCAGCGGCCGCGTCTGCCAGCGTGGCGCCAGTGGCCGCGCCGGCGCCCCCACCCGCGCCCCAAGCCGCTGCGATCAAGGTGGCCGAAGTGGCGAAGGCCGCGCCGGCAGCCCCCCCCGCGCCAGCCGCACCCGTGCCGCCGAAACCAGTTCCGCCTGCCCCGCCAGTTCCCCCAAAGTCCGCCCCTGCCGTCCCCAACACCCCTTCCTGGATCGCGCACCCGAACGGTCTCGTTGCCAGGGCGAAGAACTGGCTGTTCACGGGCAACCTGGTCGCCAAGCTGGGCTTGCTGATCCTCTTCCTCGGCGTCAGCTTCCTGCTCAAATACGTGTCGGCGCAGGTCACGCTGCCCATCGAGCTGCGCCTGGCCGGCATCGCGCTGGCCGACATCGCCCTGCTGGCCTGGGCCTGGCGCATCCGCATCAGCCGTCCCGGCATCAGCCTGCCGCTGCAGGGCACGGCGCTGGCGATATTGATGCTGGTGACGTTTGGCGCCTTCCGCCTGTATGAACTGATTCCGGCCGGCATGGCATTTGCCGTGCTGTTCGTGCTGACGGCATTCACGTGTTTGCTGGCGGTGCTGCAAAACGCCGTCTGGCTGGCCGTTTTCGGTATCATCGGCGGCTTTGCCGTGCCTCTGCTCGTGTCGACGGGCAGCGGCAATCATATCGGCCTGTTCAGCTATTACGCGCTGCTCAACGCGGGCGTCTTCGCCATCGCCCTGAAACGCGCCTGGCGCGTGCTGAATGTGCTGAGCTTTGGCTTTACCTTTGTCGTCGCCACCACCTGGGGCCTGCTGCGCTACACGCCCGAGCACTACCTGTCGACGCAGCTGTTTTTGATCCTGTTCGTGCTGTTCTATATCGGCATCGCGATTGCCTACTGCGCGCGCCAGGCGCCGCGCCTCAAGCATTACGTGGATGGCACGCTCGTGTTCGGCACGCCGCTGGCAGCCATGGGCCTGCAATACGGCCTGGTGCGGCACTTTGACCTCGGCCTGGCGTTTTCCGCGCTGCTTGCCGGCTTGACCTACACGGGACTGGCCGTGGCGCTGTGGCGCAGGAACGGCTTCAAACTGCTGGCCGAAGCCTTCCTGGCGCTGGGCATCGTCTTCGGCACCCTGGCCATTCCGTTTGCATTAGATGGCCGCTGGACCTCCGCCGCCTGGGCGCTGGAAGGCGCGGGCATCGTCTGGGTCGGCTTGCGCCAGCGCCAGACGCTGGCCTGGGTCTTCGGTCTGCTGGTGCAGGGGGCCGCCTGGCTGGCTTTCCTCGGCGCCATGCAAGAACTCAATACGGCAGCGGCCCTGGACGCCAACATCTGGCTCGGCTGCACGCTGCTGGCTGCCGCCGCGCTGGTGATGGCCTACAATTTCCGCCGCCACGGCAGTCACTTGCACCCGGAGTTCATGCGCAGCCTGTCCGTGCTGTTCCTGACGGCCGCCACGGTCTGGCTGCTGGGCGGCATCTGGACCGAAATCCTGCTGCGCACGGATGCCGCCACGCAATTGAACCTGCTCACCGTCAGCGCGCTGGCAGTGGCAGCCCTGCTGGCGGCGCTGGCGCGGCGCGAACAATGGCATGCGCCGCGCGCCCTGCTGCTGGCCGTGCAGGTGCTGGCCGGCATGGTCATGCTCAGCCGCGCCAGCTGGGCCTGGGACCAGCACCCGGCCAGCCTGTTCGACGGCTCCTTCCTCAGCGCGCTGCTGCTGGGCGCCGCCGCCTTCGCCAGCGCCCGCTTCCTTGCGCTGCGCGCGCGCGGCGGCGACGAACTGCCGGCCCTGGTAGCGCGTCCCCTGCTGGTGTGGAGCGGCTTGCTGTGGTTTGCCGCCATCCTCGTGCCCTTCACCAGCTGGCTGCTGCGCCTGATCGACGGCGACCTGACGATGCAGCCGCACGCGGGCGAGCACTGGCTGGCCCTGTACCTGATCGCCGTATCCGTCACGACGCCCGCGTTCGCCCTCCTGGCGCGGCGCCTCGATTGGCCGCAGCTGCGCTGGTTCACCGTCGCCGCCTGGCTCGGCCTGGGCTTGTGGAGCGTCAACATGCTGCTGGCGCTGTACCTGCGCGATTACCTGCCGACGGGCTTGAGCTGGCTGGCCCTGGCCAGCGCCCTGGCGGCCGGCGAATACCTGCTGCGGGCCTGGCCGCAGGCGGGCTGGCAACTCGACGTGCGGGCGCAGCGCCTGTTGCATACGCTGCGCACTAGCGCGCCCTGGCTGATGCTGTGGCCGGTTGGCGCCATGCATGTCAGCGCCTGGCTGGCACAGCATGAAGACAAGGTCAGCCCTGCCTGGGCCCGCTACTTGCCGGCGTGGAGCATGATGCTGGTACTGGCCTTGCTGATCCGCCGCTGCCGAGCGAACGCCTGGCCAGTGGCGCCGATTGCAGACTGGTACCAGCGTTATCTGATCCCGCTGGCGGCGGCATGGTCGCTGCTCTTGATCGCCGCATGGAACATTTTCGACGATGGCGCCATGGCCCCGCTGCCCTATTTTCCGCTGCTCAATCCGCTGGACCTGAGCACGGGCTTTGCCGTCCTGCTGGCCATTGCCAGCTACCGTTTATTCCCGGCCGGCCAGATCCCGCTGCCCGCCGTGTGGCAAACGCGCCTGCCAGTCGTGGCCGCGTGCTTGCTGTATGGCTGGTTCAACCTGATGCTGCTGCGCACCGTGTCGCATTACCTGGGCGTGCCATATACCTTTGACGCCATGCTGGCCTCGCAGTTCGTGCAAGCGATGCTGTCGCTCGTGTGGAGCGTCACGGCCCTGCTGCTGATGCGCCACGCGGCGCGCCAGCAGCGGCGCCAGCAATGGAGCATGGGCGCCGTGCTGCTGGGGCTGGTAGTCGTGAAACTGTTTCTGATCGACCTGTCCAACGTGGGCGGCATCGAACGCATCATCTCGTTTGTCGGTGTCGGCTTGCTGATGGTCTTGATCGGCTACCTGGCGCCCTTCCCCAAGGCTGCCGCGCCAGCGCCAGCCGAACCGCAACAAGGAGCCGCATGAAAGCCACATTGATCTGCTGCAGCCTGCTGATGGCAGGCGCCGCGCTGGCCGCGCCTGGCCAGGACCGGCCACAGGACTATGCCTGGAGCATGCCCATCCACTCGCCGGCCGGCGCCGGCGTCGTGCAGCTAACATTGCCCAGGGAAGTCTACCTGCACGCCAGCTCGGCCAACCTGGCCGACGTTCGGTTATTCGACGCCGACGGCAAGCGCCTGGCCTATGCCATCGGCGCGCCGCCCGCGCAATCGGCGACGCAGCGGACAGCCATTCCAGTGCGCATTTTCCCGCTGACGGGCGCGCCGGCAACTGGCGACGGCTTGCAAGGCATCGATATCCGCACGGCCGACGATGGCCGCTTGCTGTCGGTCAGCGCACGCGCCGGCACGGCCACGGCGACGGCGGCGCTGCAAGCGCTGATCCTCGATCTGGGCAGGCAAACGCAAGACAAGCGCATCGCCGCCTTGCGCTTCACGCCACCGCCCCGCACGGACAATTACAGTGCGCAAGTGTTGCTGGAAGTAAGCGACGACCTGAAACAATGGGACGCCATCGGCACCACCACCCTGAATTGGCTCAGCAACAGCGACACGCAAACCCTGGCCAACGACAGCATCGCCTTTGCGCCGCGCGCTTTTCGCTATGCGCGCCTGAGCTGGCAAGCAGGCGAACCGCTGGCCTTTGCGGCGATTACGGCGCAAGCCGTCAGCGAAACGGACATCCCCCCACCGCGCGCCAGCGTCGTGCTGCAAGGCGCGCCCGGCAAGCAGGCAAATGAATGGCGCTACGCCACTCCTCTCGCCATTCCCGCCGACAGCATCGCCCTGCAATTGACACAGACCAATACGGTACTGCCCGTAACCCTGGGCGTGTATCGCCAGAACAGCTATGTTCCCCGGCACCGGCTGCACCTGCGCCACCAGGCGCGTCCCGCGCAAGGCGCCTATTTCGATCCCCTGCTGAGCACCACGTTTTACCGCATCGGCCTCGATGGCAAAGAAAGGATCTCGGGCGACCTGGCCATGCCCGTGACGCAAACAAACGAATGGGTGCTGCAGACCTCCACGGAACATCCTGTCCCCGCAGCCAATGCGCCCTCCTTGCGCCTGGGCTGGACACCGGCCACCGTCGTTTTCCTGGCCAGCGGCAAGCCGCCCTATCAGCTGGCATTCGGCAACAGCAACGCCGCCGCCGTTGCGCAACCGCTGGCGCAGGTGGCGCCCGGCTTCAGGGCGGACGAACTGCTGGTGCTCAAGACTGCCAGCGCCGGTCCGCTCAAACCCAACGGGGGCGTAGAGGCGCCAGCACCCGTCACAAAGGACGGGGCGCCGTGGCGCCTGGCCGCGCTGTGGGCCGCACTGCTGCTGGGCGTGGCCGTGCTGGGCTTTTTTGCCTGGCGTTTGCTGTCGCAGATGAAAGCGGAACATGGCAGTGCCGACAAGCAGGAGCAGGAACATTAACCTTAACCTTAACCGTCTGAACGCGGCACGCGCCGACTCACTGCCGCAGCAGTGCCTTGAACGTCCGCGGCATCCACGGCCGCGCCGCCAGCATGAAGCTGATGGCCAGGCGCTCATCGCCAGGCAGGCGCGCGTCTTCCTGGTGCTGCTGCGAGAATTCCACGGCCACTTGCTTCAGGCGTTCGAGCAAGGCCGCCGTGGATTTTTTCGACAGCATCACGTTCACCAGGCGCAGCAATTCCGTCTCACCATCGAACTGCGAGTTCAAATAGTCGCCATAGGCTTCCTTTTTGAAATACGTGTGGATAGGACCGTTCGGTATCCATGCAAACGTGCGCGCCACCAGCAGTTTGACCCGGTTATTCGGCAGCAGTTCCAGAAAACCGATCTTGTCGAGACGCAGCAGGTATTTCACGGCTTGCGCCTCGCTGATGTCGTAGATGGCGATGATCTGTTCCAGCGGCAGCAGGTTCAAGGCGGAGACGGCCACCACGAACAGCCTGGGATCGTCGATGATTTCCTTCTCTTGCGCATACGTCAGCCCCGTGATCAGGGTCGGCGTGGCCTGCGCCGCATGTACGGCCTGCGCCAGTTGCTGGAAATCGCTGCCGATGGCGACCAGGATCTGGTCCAGCCGCTGCAGCGTGAATTGCTTCTGCGAAAACATGCGCTTGACGCTGGCTTCGGACATGCCGATGCGCTGCGCCAGTTCGGCATACGTGACGGAGCGCGCTTTCAACAGGCGTTTCAGGGCTTCGATCAAGGCGTGGGTCTGGGGCATGGCGATCCTTTAATTACTACAAGCCAATATAGTATCAAAAAGTAATACCATGAGTATGACTGACCACTACGAGTAGCGTTTTGATTGACCGAAATGCTGCCGTCGACAATCATGCCTCTGCCAATCAGGCATATCAAGAAGGAGACATCCATGAAACGCTTGCTACCCATCTGCTTGTCCTTGTCGCTGCTGGCCGCTTCCATGGCGGGTTCGGCCCATGCGGCCGTCTCGGAAAACCTGTCGAAAGGATCGCAAAACCTGAGCCAGGGTTCCGCTATCGTGGTGGCCGGTTCCATGTCGATGCTGGTCGCCTCCGGACAGATCATCGTTGCCAGCGTGGAGACGGTAGGCGAAGGCATCGTCATCGTGCTCAAGGGCGCGTCCGAGGCCGGTGGCGCGTCGATACAGATGAGCACACAAGCGGCCAAGGGCCTGTCACTGGCCGCCGGCACGGTGGTCAGCGTGGTGGCGATGTCCACTGGCCACATGCTGGTGCTGTCCGGCAAGGCCATCGCCTTCATCCCGAATGAACTGGGCAAGGCACTGCTGCATCATTCCCAAGTGTAAGCCCCCATCAAGAAGAACAGGACATCCATGAAACACTTACTCGCCATGACCTTGCTGTGCGCCGTCAGCCTGACATCGCAGGCCGCCAATTCCGATGCCAGCAGGGCCTCCGACAACGCCAGCACAGCGTCGGCCATCGTGCTGATCGGCTCCATGTCCGTGCTGGCCGCCGCCGGTGAAATCGTCATCGACACGGTGGAAGACGTGGCCGACGGCAGCGTCGTCGTGCTCAAAAGCACAGCCAGGGGCGCCTCGAAAGCGGCCACGGTATCGGTCAAGCTGGGCAAGCAAGCCGCGCAGGGCCTGTCGCTGGCAGCCGGCACGGTGGTTCAGGTGGTGGCCGTCTCGACGGGGCACATGCTGGTGCTGTCGGGCAAGGCCATCGCCTATGTGCCGAATGCGGCAGGCAATGCCATCCTCCACCATTCGAAAGCGTGAACCCATGAAACGCCTGACTGCCATTCTCATCAGCCTGGCCCTGGCCGGCACCGCCCATGCGGGACGCTCGTGCGAGGAAAAACCCACCGACGCCACCACGCTCGTCAAGTCGATGGACCTGGCGCAAAAAACCTTGCAGGCGCTCGATGGCTCAGGCGCGCAAGTGGCCCTGGTGGCGCGCGTCGGCCAGGACCTGTCGAAGTACAATTTGCGTTATTCGCACGTGGCCCTGGCCTGGCGCGACCACCCGAAAGGGCGCTGGCTGGTGGTGCATGAACTCAACGAATGCGGCACGGCGCAATCGTCGCTGTTCAATGAAGGCTTGGGAAATTTCTTCATGGATGATGTGTTCATGTATGAATCCCTGATCCTGATTCCCGGCCAGGATACGCAGCAGCAACTGGCGCGCCTGCTGACGTCGAGCACGCCCAAGCGTATGCATGAGCCGCACTACAATATGCTGGCCTACCCGTTTTCCACCAAATACCAGAACTCCAACCAGTGGGTGCTGGAAATCCTGGCTGCTGCCGGCAACGAGCCTGGCAAGATCGAAACGCGCGCCGAAGCGCAAGCCTGGCTGCGCAGCGCCAGCTACGCGCCGCAAACGCTGAGCATACCCGCCGCCACGCGCCTGGGCGCGCGCATGTTCCGCGCGAATATCGCTTTTGACGATCACCCGTTCGAGCGCCGCATGACGCGCCAGATCGACGTCGTCAGCGTCGATTCCATCGTGCGCTTCATGCGCCAGCGCGAACCGAAGGTGCAGGAAATCGTGGTGCGGGGGAATTAGTCTGGCGCCAGGCCAGACAATAGCAAGACGGGCGCGCGTGTCAGCGGCGCGGCGCTGCACAACACGATGGACAGCTCGGCATGCGCCAAGGTCACGCAAGCGCCCGCGTCCATGCCCAGCTTGTAGCGCGCCTCCGCCTCGCTCCAGCGCTGGTAAAACGCCTGGCGGCGCTCCTCCTGTGGCAGCTTTTCCAGATCCGCCGCCACGGCCGCGCCAAACGCCTGACGCGCCAGCGCCAGCACGTCTCGGCCAGAATCGCGCAGCTCAATATCGAGCCCCAGCCGCGTGGTTCCGCTCAATGCGCAAGCGACCCAGTGGCCGCTGTGCGAAATACTGAAATAGGGACCGCCAGCGGGCGCCAGCAGCCGCGGCGCCTGACCTGGTCTTTCTTCCAGCGCGATGGACTCAGGCGCCACTTCCAGCATTTCCCCCATGCTTGCACGCAGCAGCGCGCGTCCCAGCAGGAACTGGCGCCGGCGCAGCGGCCGCACAAAGCCTGCGTACCGGGCCGCTTCCGCCGGACCCAGCCACGTTTCATACTGACGGAGCTGCGCAACAGCGATTGTGCGAATATCGAGCAGGCAGATGCTGGCGCCGTTACTGGGCAAGGCTGGTGGCATGACAAGGTCTGGATAGGCAAAGGCGCAGTCTGCCACAATTAGCAACATGCAAGCGACAAAAAAAATGGCGGCGCGGTTGCCCGTCGCTGCCATTCTTAGCAGACCTGCAGGCGCTTGTGCGCCATATCCGTCTTAGTTCGTCATCGGCGCTTCAATCGCCTTATTATCGGCGCCAGTCGGGCCGCCTTCGGCACGTACATAGTTGGCCTTGATATACGCGCTGGTCAAGTTGGCAATCCGCGTGAGCATCAGGTTGTCGTGCACGCCGAACGTGAATCCGGCCGCCATGGCATCCGCGCGCTGGAAGAACTCCGGCGTCGCAACCAGCGCACCCTTGTTATCGCGAATCATGACGCGCATGCGCACGCCCGAGCTGCCGGCCAATGGGCCCAGGAATACGCGCTTGGCGCCGCTCTTGAACTGGATTTCTTCGACGATAGGCTCGATGATCAACACGCGGCCATTGGCCGGGGCGGCATTCCAGCTGGTCAACGATTCGGCCAGGTCCTTGCGGATATTCTCGTCGATTTTCGCCATGGCGGCCTGGTTGCCCTTGTAGCCCTCGGCAAAGACTGTTGACTTGACTTCAATGCGGCCAAACGACGAGAAAGCCTCGCTCGGCGGCGGATTGGCCGTCGACGATGCCTTGATGCGCGTGGCGCAGCCTTGCAACATGGTCAATGCCAGCAACGCGCTGGCCAGGACGACAGTTTTCGATACTTTTTGCATATTCTCTTTCTACTTTTTTATTGGAGTGGCTCCCGGACGCGATCACTACATCTGATTGCGCCGGTTACCGACGGGGTGGACTTCCCTGTTGCTTCCTGCTACTGCTACTTACTTGCCTACATTCAACTTCACGAACTCGCCCTTCAAGGCCACGCCCGTCATCATCGTGCCTTCATGGCACTCGAATTGCGTGGCGCTGGAATTTTCGATGTTCTTGTAATTGCTGACGATATTGACGACGGCATCGGCGCCCACCGACTGCGCGCGCTTTTGCAGCGCCAGCATGGCCGACAGGAAAGCCCAGTTACACGAGGTTTCTGCGGACTTGCCGACGCCATTGGTTTTCTGACTGGTCTTGTCGCTGCTGATGCGCGTGGCAATCGGGGGTGTTGCCTGGTCACCAAAATAGAATTTGACGGTATCGCCAAGGCGGGCCTGGGCATCGTTGGCAGACATCGCATTGGCGATCGGCATCATGTGTTTGGTATCGCCCGCCTGTGCCGGCAAGACAACCGTCAGCGCCGCGCTCAGCGCCGCCAGGATCATCATTTTTTTCATGCTGCTTTCCTCGATAAGTTAAAGATAGTAAAAAAGGAACCACACTTGCCACTTGCGCCAGCACAAGCTGGCTTCACGGCCGGTAACGCTTGAAGATCAGCGACGTATTGATGCCGCCAAAGGCAAAGTTGTTCGACATGACGTACTCGGTTTCAATCGCCCTGCCTTCGCCGGCGATGTAGTCGAGCGGCGCGCACTGCGGGTCGACCTGCTGCAAGTTGATGGTGGGGGCGAACCAGCCCTCGCGCATCATCTCGATGCTGATCCACGCTTCCAGCGCGCCGCAGGCACCCAGGGTGTGGCCCATGTAGCTTTTCAGCGAACTGATAGGCGTGCGGTCGCCAAACACCTCGAACGTGGCTTGCGATTCAGCGATGTCGCCCTGCTGCGTACCGGTGCCATGCGCATTGATGTAGCCGATATCGGATGGCTGCAGTCCCGCGTCGGCCAGCGCCAGCAGCATCGCCTGGCGCATGGTGGCGGCGTTCGGCTGGGTCACGTGGCAGCCGTCGCTGTTGGTGCCGAAGCCCACCAGCTCGGCGTGGATGGCGGCGCCGCGCGCCTGCGCATGCTCGAATTCTTCGAGGATCAGGCAACCGGCGCCTTCGCCGATCACCAGGCCATCGCGGCTGGCGTCGAACGGGCGCGGCGTCGTGTCGCCTGCGTCGTTGCGCGTACTGGTGGCGAACAGGGTGTCGAAGACGGCCGCCTCGGTGGCGCACAGTTCTTCGGCGCCGCCGGCGATCATCGCCAGCTGCTTGCCGCCGGCGATCGCCTCGTAGGCGTAGCCGATGCCCTGGCTGCCCGAGGTGCAGGCGCTCGAGGTGGTAATCACCCGGCCCGTGACACCGAAAAACACGCCGATATTCACGGGCGCCGTGTGCGCCATCATCTTGATGTAGGTGGTGGCGTTGATGCCCTTGGTGGTGCGCTCTTCCATCATGCGGCCAAAGTCGCCGATGGCGCTGGGCGTGCCCGCCGACGAACCGAAGGAAATGCCCATCTGTCCGCTTTTCACCACGGGGTGCCCGGACAGGCCAGCATGTTCGAGCGCCAGTTCGCTGGCGCGCGTGGCCATCAGCGCGATGCGCCCCATGCTGCGCACGGCCTTGCGGTTGTAGCGGTCCGTCAGCGCGAACGGCGCGGCCGGCGCGCCCAGCTGCGTATTCAAGCCTTCGTAATCGGCCCATTCCCCCATGCGCACGATGGCATTGCGGTACTCGCCCAGGCGCTGGCGGATGGCTGGCCAGTCATTGCCGATCGGGCTGATGCCGGCCATGCCGGTGACGACTACCCGACGGCTCATGCCATGCCCCCATTTACGGAAATGACCTGGCGCGTGATGTAGCCCGCTTCCTCGCCGACGAGGAAACTCACGGCGGCGGCCACTTCTTCCGGCGTGCCGACGCGGCGCGCGGGGATCATCTTCAGCGCTTCGTCGAGCGGCACCTCGCTGATCATGTCCGTCTCGATCAGGCCCGGCGCCACGCAATTGACCGTGATGGCGCGCTTGGCCAGTTCCAGCGCCAGCGCCTTGGTCGCGCCGATGATGCCGGCCTTGGCGGCGCTGTAATTGACTTGCCCGCGGTTGCCGATCAGGCCAGAAACGGACGCCATGGTGACGATGCGCCCCGGCTTGCGGCGCTGTACCATCGGCATCACCAGCGGGTTAAGCACATTGTAGAAACCATCGAGGTTGGTTTGCAGGACGATGTCCCAGTCCTCGCCCGACATGGCGGGAAACGCATTGTCGCGCGCCACGCCGGCGTTGCACACAACGCCGTAATAGCAACCATGTTCGGCGATGTCCGCTTCCAGCGCGGCAGCTGCCGCGGCACGGTCGCCGATATCGAATTGCAGCACGCGCGCCGCGCGCCCAAGCGCCCGCACCTGCTGCGCCACCGCGTCGGCTTCGCCGCGCGCGCTGCGGCAATGCAGCACCACGTCAAAACCGTCGCGCGCCAGCCGCAAGGCGATGGCCTTGCCGATGCCGCGCGACGAGCCCGTCACCAATATACTTTTACTCATGCTGCGCTCCATTCATACTCTCCTGCAGAAATTGCTTTGCATCCTCGGGCTGAAATACCGTGATCGTCGCCTGCGCCAGCACGGCGCCCGCCATCTCGATACGGCACTCGAACGCGCCCAGTCCATTCTCGCCCTGCAAGGCCTGCTGCACATGCACCTGCAGCACGCTGCCATCCACAAACAGGGGCAGCTGCGCTTCGTAGCGCCGCGCCCCCAGCAAAAAACCGATCTTCACGGGCGCGCCGGCCAGCCGCGCCAGGTAGCCCGCGTGCGCGGCGATCGCCTGCGCCATGTATTCGATGCCGACCCAGCTGCCCACACCGGCCGACGTCGCGTCATACAACACGCTGCCGGCATGGATGGTGACTTCGGCGCACAGGTTTTCCGCATCGGCCGACAACACCCGGTCGAGCAGCACCATGGCGCCGGAATGGGGCACCAGCTCGCGGATAGGAGGAAAACTCATGCTCCCCTCCCGAACAGCAGAGCGGCGTTCGAGCCACCGAAGGCAAACGAGTTGCTCAGCGCCCAGTCGAGCGGACGCCCCAGGCGCGCACCGGGCAAAGCCAGGCGCAGCGGCGGCAGGGATTCATCCCGCACGCCATCCCACAGGTGCGGCGGCAGCAGGCCCTCGGCGTTATCGTCCTGCATCGCCAGCCAGCACAGGGCGGCCTCGATGGCGGCCGCCGCGCCCAGCGCATGGCCCGTCAGCGGCTTGGTGGAACTGACCATCGCCGTGGCGCCGAACAGGTCGGACACCACGCGCGCTTCCATCGCATCGTTCTGCGGCGTGGCCGTACCGTGCAAATTCACGTAGTCGACTTGCGCCGCCGTGATGCCCGCGCGCGCCAGGGCCTGGCCAATAGCCAGACGCGCGCCGCCGCCTGCGGGATCGGGCGCCGACATATGGTGGCCATCGGACGATTCGCCCCAGCCGCGCAAGGCCACTGCGGCCGGCTGCGCCGTCATCAGGAACAGGGCCGCGCCCTCGCCGATATTGATGCCGTCGCGGCCCGCGCCCAGCGGATTGCAGCGCCGTTCGCTGACGGATGCCAGCGCGGAAAAACCGGCCACGGTAAAGCCGCACAGGGTATCGACGCCGCCCGTCAGAACGGCGTCGCACAAGCCCATGCGGATCAGGCGCGCCGCGCTGACCATCGCCTTGGCGCTCGATGAACAGGCGCTCGAATGCACGAGCGCCGGGCCGTCGATGCCCAGTTCCTCGGCCAGCATCAGGGCCGGCGACGCCATCTCCTGCTGCCCATAATGAAAGGCGTCCGGCAAGCCGTCGCCCGCCACATGCTGTCCGATCGCGCCTTCCGTCTCGGCGATGCCCGACGTGCTGGTGCCGAGCACCACGGCCACGCGGTCCGCGCCGTAGCAGGCGATGGCCTGTTCCACGGCCGGGCGGATCTGCGCCAGCGCCGCCAGCGCCATCCGGTTGTTGCGGCTGCGCGCGGCGATGCCGTGCTGCGCCACCGATGGCAGGGCCGCATCGACCACGCCCAAGGGCAGCATGCGCCCCGGCGTGTAGGTATCTACGGGCAGCACGCCGCTGTGCGCGGCAAACAGGCGCGCGCGCACCTCGTCGCGGCTGGCACCCAGCGCGCAGACGATGCCGCAGTCATTCAAATACACGGTCAAGCCAGTCATTCAGCTTCCTTCCGGGGCGTTCTGTATCGTCAGGCGATAGCGGTAGCGCAGGTTGTCGAGCACCACCGTGCCGCTCCAGCGCGGCATGGCGCTGTAGTCGATCACCGTCACCGCCTCGTCATGCAGGAACAGGGTGCGGCGCAAGCCGCTGTCCTCGATGCGCCAGCCGGCGGGCAAGGCTTGCGCGATGGCTTCGCGCGGCCACAGGGTCAGCTGCATGTCTTCCAGCACGTCTTCCGCGCGCACCTGTGCCGGCAGCATCAGGTGGCGCCACGACGTCATCTCCTTGCCGTCGTAATGCAGCGACAGCACGCGCTGGCCGAACGCCAGTCCCACCAGATCCAGGTGCGACGGTTCCACTTCCAGCGCCGCATCGAGTTCGTCGATGCGCCCTGCCCGTTCGACGACCAGGTGCTGCTGCACGCTGACCGTGGCGCCCAGCGCGGCCGGCGCCAGTTTCAGGCCCAGGCGCGCCGGTGCCGAAGGAGGCGTGCTGGCGCAGCCGGCCAGTGCCAGCAGCAGTGCCGGCGCCCATCGTTGACAACGCAAAAACATCAGATTTCTCCTGCGGCATCGGCCGCGCTACGAGGATCGGCTGTGGCAAAGCACGGCGACAGCAGCCATACCAGCGCCGTGCCGATCAGCATGGTCAGGCCGAATGCCTGCAAGGCGGCCGTCTTGCTCAGGGCCAGCAAGCCGAAAGACAGAATGGTGTTGGCCGCCGACAAGCCCACGGCCAGCCACGGCGTATTGTTGCGGCGATCCGGATGCTCCTGCATGAAGATGCCGTAATCGACGCCCACGCCCAGCAACAGCATCAGCGCCAGCACGTGGAACAGCTGCAGCGGCAGGTTCAAATAACCGAGCAAGGCCAGGGCCGCCACGCTGGCCAGCGCCGTCGGCGCCAGCACGCGCCAGGTGCGGCGCCGGTAACGGGGCAGCAGCAAGCCGAACACCACCAGATAGGCACCCAGCACCACGGCGCCCATGTAGACGCGGTAGCGGCCCAGCACCGAAGAAATTTCACTGACTTTGTCGACCCACTGCACCCCAGACATGCCCTCGCCCGCCTTCGCCAGCAGGGGAATGGCCGCATACTGCATGCCGCGCAAGGCGACGATGGAGGCATAGCCGCCTTCGACCTTGCCCAGCCACAGATGGCGCCACGGCTCGCTGGCCGGCACCTTCAGGAAGGCATCGATCGACAGCGGCGCACCGGCTTGCGCCAACTGCGCGCGTACCTTGCCGGCCCACTTGGGACCTTCATCGACGGACTGCGCCAGCAAGTCGAGCGCTGCGCCCGGCCGCAGGATGGCCGTGTCGAGCAAGGCCCGGCGCGCCGCCTGCGTCCGCAGCGATGGCACCCAGTTCGACATGGCCTGGACGCCGCTGATGTGCTTTTGCGCGATCAGCGGCAGGAGCCGCTGTTTCAACGCTTCCTCGCGCTGCAGTACCACTTCCGCGCTGCCGCCGCGCACCAGGTAGAACTGCACCGGCGTGGGTCCGTCCAGCAGCTTGCTCAATTTGATCTGGTCGCGTATCAGGTGCGCGGGCGGCGTTTGCAGCAGGCGGATATCGTCGTTGACGCCCAGGCGGCTGATGCCGAAGACGGCAAACACGGCGAACAGCACGCCGCCAGCCAGGGTGGCGCGGTTGGCCCGCAACAGCGGCCAGCGCGCGCGCGCCGCGCCATAGCGCGCGACCAGGACGCCGCTTTTCAGGGTGCCGCCGCCTATCAGCGCGGGGAACCAGAACACCACCGTCAGCCAGGCAAACACCAGCCCCAGGGCAGAAAACACGGCCATGTGGCGCAGGCCGGGGAATGGCGTCAGCGCCAGGCCCATGTAGCCGATGACGGCCGCCAGCAGGGTCAGGCACAGGCCCGGCAGCAAACGGCGCAGCAAGGCGCGCGAATCGAGCGCCGGATCGGCGCCCAGGCGGTTGCATAGAAAGTAAATGCCGTAATCCTGCGCCACGCCGATCAGACTGGCGCCAAACACCAGGGTCATCAGGTGGACTTTACCGAACAGCAGCCAGCACACGGACAGGGAACCCAGGCAGCCGATGCCGATCGACAGCAGGATCAGCGCAATCGGCTTGACCGAGCGGAAGGTCAGCCACGTCAGCAGGATGATGCCGGCCAAAGAGCCCAGGCCGATGGTCGACATCTCGCCCGCCGCCTGGCTGCTGGCGGCAGCCGCATGCAGGATCACGCCGGCGCTGATGATGTCCGCGCCGGCCACGGCTTGCCGCGCCGCCGCCTCGGCTTGTGCCAGCACGGGCAGCGCGCTTTCCTGCGCGCCCAGCGAAAAGGCGGGCAGGCGCAAGGTCAGCGGCAGCAGCACATACTGGCGTTCGCCGTCAGCGACGAACAAATGGCCGTCGCGCGGCCGCACGGGGGTTTCCTGCGCGCGTTCCTGCACCCAGCCGCTGAACAGGCCGAAAGGATCATCCTGCCAGGCGCCCAGCTTCGGCCCGCCGAAAGGACTGTAGAGCTGACTCAACGCCGAATCGCGCCAGAATGCGGGCGTTTCCTGGCGCAGCTGCGTTTCCTGCGGCGCCGTCAGCAGGGTCAATCGGTGCTGCTGGAACAGGGCCAGCCAGTCGTTCTGCGTCTGCTCGTCGAGCGGCGTGGACTGGAACAGGCCCGCGTGGCGCGCCAGCACGGCGCCGTAGGCGTCAGCCGCGCGCTTCGCATCGCTCCATTCGGCCGCGCCGACCAGCACCGCCACGCGCTGCTGCGCCGCGTCGACCATGTGCGTAAACGATGCCTGCAGCACAGGGTCGCGCTCCTGCACCGGCAGCAAGGCAAGAATGTCGGTTTCGGGCGCGATGCGCTTGCCCAGCCACAGATAGGCGTTATGCGCGAGCAGCAGCGCCACCACCAGCGCCCAGGCGATGGCCAGCAGGCGCCCGGCGTTGCGGCCACGCTTCGTCAATGCGTTCAAAACAGGGCCGCCTCTTGCGCCGTGATGGCGGACGGTCCCGTTTCTATCGCTGAAAACACGATGCTCGTGCGGTCGCCGCTCGCTTCGCTGATGCTGATGTTTTTCACGAAGGCGCCGCCATCGAGGCGGATGCTGCCGATGGCCTTGGCCAGCGCCGGCTGGCGCGCCTTCAGTGCCACCTGCCAGGAGCCGCCATCGATGCTGCCGTCCACTTCAAACAGCGTATCGAGTTGCGCCAGGTCGCCGGCCAGCAGCGAAAACAGCACGCTGTTGATCATCTTGACCACGGGCTCCGTCTTCGCATCCAGGCGCATGGCCACGCGCTCGCCCTGGAAATGCACGATCTCGTCACGCGTCAGGCGCAGGGTATTCGGAAACGGCTGCAAGGTGCGCCACAAGACGCCTTTACCGGCCACCACGCAAAAGCGGCCATTCGACGCCAGTGCCTTCTTCATGCCGGCCAGCTGCTTGCTCTGGTCGAAGCGGCCGCATAGCTGCTGCGGCTTGGCCAGCATGGCCTCGATCTTTGCCACGGGCGCGGCCGCGTGCAGCGGCACCATCGCCATCAGGCACAGGCCTGCCAGCAGAACTTTGAATTGTCTTTTCATACGGCCTTCAATCCCAATTTTTCAAACAGTATCGGCGGCGAGGCAAAGCACATCTCGCCGCTGGCGATATCGACGGCCACCTGCGTCGTGCTGGCGCGGTTCAGGCGCTTGCCCGTCACGCTGTCGCTGACCAGGTACTCGATCTTCAAGCGGTCTTCCCACTCCACCAGGTCGGCGCGCAAGGTCAGGCGCTGGCCGAAGGTGGCTGGCGCCACATAGCGCAAGTGCATGTCGATCACGGGCCAGGCATAGCCGGAGGCTTTCATGTCGACGTAGTTGTAGCCGATGCTGTCGAGCAGCGCGCAGCGCACCACTTCCAGGTATTTCACGTAGCGGCCATGCCAGACGATCTCCATCGGGTCCAGGTCGAAGAACTGCACCTGCATCTCCACCTCGGCGTGCCAGCGGCTGGGCGTGGCCTTCTTGCCGCGCACTTTATGCGTCTCAGTCATGCCCGGCTCCGTACAACGGCCACGCCTGGGCGCGCATACGTTCGAGCAGCACGCGCAGTTCCGGATCGAGGCGGCGGTCTTCCTCGACGGGCGCGATATCGGCGGCCAGCGCCTCCAGCATCGCCGCCAGCGCCGCTTGCGGCGGCACGTCGGGATTGACCTTGCAGCGCAGCCAGACGCCCTGGCGCACGGTAATCAGCAAGGCCGCGGCCACCTGCTCGCACAGTTCCAGCACGCGCAGGCAGTCGCGCGCGGCGATGGTGCCCATGCTGACCTTGTCCTGGTTGTGGCATTCCGTCGAGCGTGAAAACACGGACGCCGGCATGGTCAGCTTCAGTGCTTCGGCCGTCCAGGCGGAGGCGCTGATCTGCAGCGCCTTCAGGCCGTGGTTGATGGCCGCGCGCGGCCCTGTGGCGCCAGACAGGTTGGCCGGCAAGCCCTGGTTGTAGCGGCTGTCGACCAGCAAAGCCATCTGGCGGTCCAGCAAGTCGGCCAGGTTGGCCACCGTATTTTTCATGCTGTCCATGGCGAAGGCGATATGGCCGCCGTAGAAATGGCCGCCATGCAGCACGCGCTCGCCTTCGGCGTCGATGATCGGGTTGTCGTTGGCGCTATTGAGTTCATTCTCGATCGACGAACGCAGCCACGGCAAGGCGTCGGCCAGCACGCCGATCACGTGCGGCGCACAGCGGATCGAGTAGCGGTCCTGCAGCCGTTTGCCATTACGCTCCCAGGAATCGGTGGGCAAATCGGCGCGCAGCCAGGCCGCCACCTGCTGCATGCCGGGATGCGGCTTGACGGAGAACAGGGTTTCATCGAAATGGTGCGCGTTGCCGTCGAGCGCAAACGAGGCCATGGCCGTGATGCGTGTCGTCAGGCGCGTCAGGTATTCGGCGCGCTCATACGCGAGACAGGCCAGCGCCGTCATGACGGCCGTACCGTTCATGATCGCCAGGCCTTCCTTAGGACGCAGGCGCAGCGGCGTGATGCCCGCTTCGCGCAGCGCCTGTTCGGCCGCCACCTGTACCCCGTCGCGCCACACTTCGCGTTCGCCGCACAATACGGCCGCCAGATACGACAGCGGCGTCAGGTCGCCGCTGGCGCCGACCGAGCCTTCGGACGGGATCAGCGGCAGCAGGCCCGCATCGAGCAGGCGCGCGATCTGCGCCAGCAGTTCCACGCTGACGCCGGAGTACCCCTTGGAGAGCGACGCCAGGCGCGTGGCCATGATGGCGCGCGTCTGCGCCGGCGTGAAGAATTCGCCCAGGCCGCAGCCGTGATAGGTGTACAGGTGGTGCGGCAGTTCGGCCACCAGTTCCGGCGGCACGGTCACCGTGCACGAATCGCCGTAACCAGTGGTCACGCCATAGATCGTGCCATCCTCGCGCAGCAGGCGGTCGAGAAAGTCGGCGCCGCGCGCGATCGCCGCCAGAAAGACGGGGTCGCTGGACAGTTCGGCGCTGGCCCGGCCATGCGCGATATCGGTAATGTCTTCGATGCGCAACCGCTCGCGGTCGAAGCGGACGGCGCGCCGGGTGTTTTTCAGGTCAGCGAGTTGCATCGGGAGTATCCAGTCTTGAAGTATCGGGGAGTTGCCAAAAATCGTAGAAATTGAACCATTCGAGCGGCGCGCGCAGGCAGTGGTATTGCAGGCGCACCGCATAGGCGGCCGCCAGTTCGGCCAGCATCGCCTCGCGTGCCTTGCGCGGCAGGTGCAGCGACTCGCGGAACAGTTCGAAATGCACTTCCGAGCGTTGGCCGATGCGCATGGAAAACAGCAGATACACCGGGCATTGCAGCACGCTGGCCAGCACATACGGGCCGATCGGAAAGGCGGCCGGCTGGCCCAGGAACGGCGCCACCGCCACGCGCGGCTGCGGCGAGACGGGAACGCGGTCGCCGGCGATCACCACGAACTCGCCTTGCGCCACCTTTTCCGCCAGCAGCATGGCCGTGGCAGGCGTGATTTCCGTCACCTGCATCAGATTGAGCTGGCTGTCCGGATTGAGGCGCTCGAGCATGCGGTTGAACGCCTGCGCATGGCGCGTGTGCACGAGCACCGTCAGTTTCAGGCGCGCATTGCGCTGCGAGAGCACGCGGCACAAATCCAGGTTGCCCAGGTGGGCGCAGATCAGCAAGGCGCCGCGCCCCTCGTCCAGGCAGCGGTTGACGCCATCGTCGCCATCGACGCCGTGCAGGCTCACGCTGCGCGTGTCGTACAAGCCGCCCCATAGCAGCATCTTGTCGAGGATGGTTTCGGCAAACGTGGCGAAGTGCCGCAGCACGCTCAGGTTTGCCGGGCCGCCGCAGGCCGCGACGCGGCGCAAGTAGCTGCGCGACACGCGGCGCGCACGCGGTTTGGTCAGCACGTACCACGCCAGCACCGGGTACAGCACGATGCGAAAAGGCCAGCGGCCGAAGACGCGGCAGATCCAGAACAGCAGGCGCATGCCGGCCACGAAGCTGACTTCATTGAAGCCGGACCAGTGTCCGCGCGACGGCTGCGGTGCCGCCGTCATCGCGCGCGCCAGTGGCGGGCCAGCAGGCGCGGTGCGCGCCACAGCATGCCGAAAAACAGACGCGCGTGCATGCGCGAAATGAGCACGTTGTCGCGCCACAGCTCAAAATGCGAGACGCCGTCGCTGGGGTAACCGACGCGCGTGGGCAGATTCGCCATCGACAAACCATCCCAGTACAGGCGCACCAGCACATCGGTGTCGAAATTCATGCGCTGTCCCAGCTGGCACTTCTCTGCCAACGCCATGAAAGACGCCAGCGGATAGACGCGAAAGCCGCACATGGAGTCGCGAATCTGCAGCGACAGGGTATTGATCCATACCCAGACGTGCGTCGCATAGCGGCCGTAGTAGCGCGCCCTGGGTACCGAAGCGTCGTACACGGGGTAGCCAACCACCACGGCCGCCGGCGTGGCTTGCGCCTGCGCCAGGAAGCGCGGCACATCGTCCGTTTCATGCTGGCCGTCGGCATCGATCTGCAGCGCATGGCTGTAGCCGTGCGCATGCGCGTGGCGGCAGCCCGTCAGCACCGCCCCACCCTTGCCCTGGTTGTGCGCATGGCGCAGCAGGGTCACGCGCGAAGGATGCGCGGCGGCCAGCGCATCCAGGGTGCGCGCGCCGGCGTCAAAGCTGCCGTCGTCGACAAGGATCAGCGGCACGCCATGCGGCAGCAGGCGCTGCACCACAGCGCCGATCGCGTGTTCATGATTGAACACGGGAATCACGATGCACGGTTGAAAACGCACTTCAGTCACTGTGCGCTCCGGCGCGGCCAAAGCGCAGCAGCGAATGGCAATAGCCAATACCGTCGCGCGTGGTCAACAACTCCAGGCCGGCAGCTTGCGCCAGGCGGATGTAATCGGTGCTCTGGTAAATCTTGCTGTTACCGCTGGCCATGGCCGTGAAGTATGGCGAAGTGTTAATCAGGCAGTAGGCGGCGATATCGTACTGCTGGCGATCCCAGAAGGTATCCATGATCAGCACCTGCCCGTTCGGCCCCAGCGCCAGCGCCACGCGGCGCAGGATGCTGGCGATGGCAGGCTCGCTGAAACAGCTGAGAAATTGGCTCATCCATATCAGGTCCATGCCGGCCGGGAGGGGCGCCGCGTCGTCGAGCAGGTCGCAGGCGTGCAAATGCGCCCGCTCGCGCACGCCGGCATCGGTGAGAGTCTGGTCGGCCACCGCCAACTGGCGCTCCAGGTCGACCAGGTGCAGTTCCACGCCCGCATGGTAGGCCAGCGCCGCACTGGCGAACTTGCCCGTATTGGCGCCGATGTCCATGATGCGGCGCGGCGCCGTGGCAAAGACGTCCGGGAATATCTCGGGGAACGAGGTATCCGAATAATGGTGGTCAAAGGCGAACCAGCTGCCCTTGGCCGGCTCCGACAGGGCAGACAGGCCCTGGTACAGGGTAGGCCATTCGCCCAGCGCGGCCAGTCCCAGCGGCTGCTCGGCGTCGAGCGAACGGTCCAGGTCGAACAAGCCCTGGTAGCAAACGTCATGCATGAAGTCGAGGTTGACCTGGGTGATGCTGTCGGTCAGCATGCAAAAACCGACTTTATCGAGCACATACGCGCCGTCACGCAGCGAGACGACGCCGGCCGACAGGCACGATTCGAGCGCCACCTTCAGCGCATATTCCGTCCAGCGGCCGCTGGCGGCCATCTCGGCCACGCTCAAGCCGCTGTGGCCTGTGTCGGCCAATGCCTGCAGCATGCCGCGCTTCCAGGCATAGCGCACGCATTGAAAGACGACGGGACCGAAAGCGATTTTTTGCGCCTCGAAACGGGCGGCAAAGGCGGTCTGGCGTTCGGGTGAGAATTTTTTATCTAACATGCGCTCGCTGCTGGAGTGGGTGTATCGGTGCCGCCATCGGGAACGGCAGCGGCATTCGGGTGAAACAGGATGCGGCCGCTGGCATGCTGGCCGGCGTCCGACAGATAACGAAATTGCAGGCTGGCCTTGAGCGCGTCGTATTCCAGCGCCAGCCGCACCGGCCGGTCCGGCAGCACCGGCTGCTGGAATTTCAGCGCATGCATGGCGCGGAACCGCGCGGGCAGGTCCAGGTGCTGGCGCGCGAAGTGCAGCGCCCACTCCACTTGCACCACGCCGGGCAGCAAGGGCGCGCCCGTGAAATGGCCGTCAAAATAGAACAGATTCGCCGGCACGCGCAGCTGGAACAGCAACCGTGGCGTTTCGCCGTCGGCCGAGCGCTCGATCAGCCGCGCATGCGGCAAGCGGGGTTTCTCGAGCAATGCCAGCAACAGCGCCTGCGTCGTCTTGCCCTGCGCATTGATGGGCAATTGTTCCAGGTAGCGCCAGCGGCGCGGCATGGCAATGGCGTCGACCTGCCCGCCCAGCGCCGTTTGTAGCCGGCGGTTCAGGGCCAGCTTGCCTTCGGCATCGAGCAGCGCCCGGCCAGCGGCGCTGCAGACGACAAAGGCGGCCACCTTCTGACGCTCGCCGGCCGGCGCATCGCACAGCAGCACGCGCGCGTCCAGCACCAGCGGCGTGGCCAGCAATGCCGCTTCGATGGCATTGAGGGAAATGCGTTTTTCTTCGATCTTCACGATGCGGTCGCTGCGTCCCAGCAGCTGGAAGCGTCCTGGCGCCGTTTCGCGCGCGCGGTCGGCCAAACATAGCCAGCCATCGTCGGCCAGGTGCGCCGAACGCACTTCCAGCGCGCCGTCAGCCATCAGGCGCCAGTCGACGCCGGGAAAACCCTGCCAGCTCTCGTCGTCAGGGCGCTCCGGCATGCGCTGGCGCCAGGCTACGCCGCCGGTCTCCGAGCTGCCAAAGATTTCGCGCGGCACGCGGCCCAGCAAATGTCCCGCAGCCAGCGCGCTGTCCAGGGCCAGCGGCCCGCCCGAAGAAAACACGGCCCGCAACTGCGCGCGGGCGCCGGACCAGTCGATGTGTTCCGGCAGGCGTTTCAGGTGCGCGGGGCTGGCGGCCAGCACGCACGGACCGCGCGCCAGCAAGGCAGCCAGCTGTTCCGGGTAGTCCAAGCTGTGCGCATGCACGGCACGCCCGGCCGCCAGCGGCCACAGGACCTTGAACAGCAAGCCGTAGATATGCTGGTGCGAGACGGTGGCGACGACGGCCGCACCATCGGCGTGTACACCAAACAGCTGCTCCAGCGTGGCCACCTCGCTGGCCAGCTGCGAGAGCTTTTTCGGGATAGCTTGCGCCGCGCCCGTACTGCCCGAGGTGTACACCACCAGCGCCGGGAAATCGTCGGCGAGTTGCGTCCACGCACGCTCGGCCAGGCTGTCTGATGGCGGCGGCAGCGGCGCATGCGCTGCCGGGAACTGCCCCAGGAAACCATCGACGGACGTAGCCAGCGAAGCGCAGCTGGCCGGCAGCGTATCGGCCGGCAGCCAGACGGTCTTGCCCGCTTGCCAGGCGCCCAGCAAGGCGGCGCCAAACTCGATGCTGTCGTCCAGGTACAGGGCGAAATGGCGGCCTGCCTGGCCTTCCAGCAAGCCGGCCCAGGCGGACATGCGCGCCGCAAAGTGCGCGTAATCGAGCACCGCGCCATCGCGCCAGCCCACGGGCATGGCCGGCGGGCGGCCATGCATGAACAGCGCAAGGCGCGCCAGCGGGGAAATCGGCGGATGTGCGTCAGGCAGAGTAGCTTGTGGCAGGGAAGATTCAGGCATGGTGCAAACGCTTAAAACGCAGACGGACGAGATACTCGCCGCCAAATAACAGGGCCATCAGGACATAGGCGATGACGCCCGTGTACAGTGACCAGACGGCTTCGCTGGCCCACAGTGCCGTACCCAGCGCGATAGTGCCATTGACGATAAAAAAAACGCACCAGACTTGCGTCACGCGGCGCGTATAGCGCACGGCGGCGGGCGGAAAATCCTTCTCGCGCAAGCGCGCCAGGCGTTCCACCACCGACGGTGGCGCCCACAAGCTGTAGCCGAAGGTGGCCAGCAAGACGACGTTGACCAGTACCGGATACAGTTTCAGCGGCAGCAGCAGGTTGCTCCACAGGGAGATGGCGGCCAGCAGCAGCGCGGCGGCCACCGACCAGCGCGCGGCGCGCTGCAGCTTCAGCGCGGGCAGGCGGCAGGCGGCGGCCAGCAACAGCAACAGCGCCAGCCAGCGCGGCTCGACCTGGCCGTGACCGAACCAGATCGCCAACGGATACAGTACGGTCAGCAGCAACGCGACGGCATTGAGCAGCACGCGTTATGCCGCCTGTTCCGACACCGACATCGCGCGCAGCGCCTCGACCACATCGTCGATCGTGCGGATGGTCTTGAACACTTCCGGCTGCAGGCGCTTGCCCGTCAGCTGCTTCAGCTTGACCGCCAGGTCGACCGCGTCGATGCTGTCGATATCGAGTTCGGCATACAGATTCGACTGCGGCGTCAGCGCCGCCGGGTCGAGCTCAAACATTTCGGCCAGCAGCTGCACCACCCATGCGTACAATTCATCGCGGCTCATTGCGCTCATATCTACCATTTTGCTGCTCCTTACTTCTTTCTGTGAGTGTCAACCATGGCCGCCAGCGCCCGTACCGAGGCAAAGTGGCGGCGCGTATCGGCCGAATCGGCCGACAGGGAAATGCCGTATTTTTTTTGCAGGGCGACGCCCAGTTCCAGCGCATCGATCGAATCGAGTCCCAGGCCCTCGACAAACAGGGGCGCATCCGTATCGATATCGGCAGCGCTCACGTCTTCCAGTTGCAGCGCCTCGATGATCAGTTCCTTCACTTCTTGTTCAAGCATGTTGTTCCTGTTTCCCGCTAAAGTAATGTTGCAAATGAGTGGTCAAGGTACGCGCCGCCATCACGTCGCTGGCCCCACCGCCGGTAAACTCGCCGATCGCCAGATCGTCCTGCACGGCGATCTCGAAATGCGCACGGCGGGCCGGCACGCGCCACCATGCTTCGCCCTTGCCCAGAGTCCTGGGCAGGCAACGGATCAGCACGGGCGTCACGTCGCGGCGGCCGCGCACGGCGATATTCGCCGCGCCCCGCTTCAGCACGACCTCGCCACTGCATGGCGTGCGCGTGCCTTCCGGGAAAATGATCAGGTTATTGCCGCGCTCCAGCGATGCCAGGCAGGCGTCCACCAGTTCGGCGCCGCCCGTGTTATTGATATAGCCTGCCGCGCGCACGGGACCGCCCGTAAACGGGTTATTCCACAAATCGGACTTGACGATGCAATCGGCCTGCTTGACATACGCCATCAGGAAAATCGTGTCGATCAGGGTCGGATGATTGGCCAGGATCAGCAAGCCGCCGCGTTCCAGCTTGTCGAGACCGTGCAAGTCGTAGCGCAGTACACCGAGAAAACGCATCAGTCCGATGTACAAGCGAAAACTCCAGCGGATGATGGTGCGCGCGCAGGCAATGCGCGTCTCGCGCCGCCACACCAGCATCTGCAGCACGGGAAACACCAGCACGCGCAGCAGCAAGCCACCGAGGCCGAAGGCGGCAAAACTGAGCGCGGTCGCGATGGTACGCCAGCCTATCGATAGGCCGGTACGGACAGCCTTCAGCCTATGCATGACGGCTCCAGCACCATGCCTGGCGGTTGGCCGCATGCTCGAACGTGCGAGCCTCGCCGAGCATGAATCGCAATACGGCCAGGCTGCCCGGCATGGCGCCGTCGGCCACCGCCAACGCGTCATCACTGCCGCGGACGCGCCACATCAGGCTGAAAGCGGTGCCAGGGGTAGCCTCGGCCTGCAGCAGCCAGGCAAACGCATGCGACTGCTCATGGCAGTCTTCAAAAGCTTCGAATGGCACCGGCAAGGGACACTCCGCCAGCACCAGCAATACCTGTGCCGCGCCATCGGCCAGCAAGCCGCACGCCTCGATCACCGCGGCTTCGAGGCTGGCCGCACCGGCAGCGATGGCCAGCTGATTCGCCGTATCGGCGCGGGCGATGGAAAACAGGCCTGCGCTGGCATTGTGCACGGCCATGCCAAATGCCGTCGGCGACAGGGGTTCGCCCTGGGCCAGCGCCGACAACAGTTCGACGGCGCGCGCCACCTCGCCATGGCGGGAACAAAAGACAAGCGGAATATCACGCTGTTCGCCGAGGCAGGCGTACGCCACTTCGAGCGCCATCTTGCCCAGCTGACCGGCGCGGCGGCGCAGCATCGGCGTCATCGCACGCACGCCCGGCTCGCCAGCAGCAGCAATCGGTGCGACGGGCAAGATGCTTTGCGCCCACGCGCGCCATTGCTGCGGCGTTTCCAGGCCTGGCGCCCATGCGGCATGTCTGACAATTGAAAAACGGACACCGTCGGTGCGCATATGCATATCCCTGAGCTCAAAAAAGGCGAACTCACGTCAAAACTGCGCAAAAAGCCTCGCCGGCGTTCTTTTCAAATTATAAACGAAGGAAGTAAAAATAACTAAAATAAATGGCCGTGGAGCAACTTTTTAAATGCAAATACAAAATCCATCTTTTAAAGTTTGACCTCACTTTAGTTACTATTTGCAACACTCACATCGATTATTTTCAATGGGAGAATAAGCATTCTCCGGCAAACCGCCGGCATTCTCGGAACGGGTGTTTTTTTATCCATGATCAAAACAAGGTGCGCATACCACAAAGTGGAGCGTTGTTTTTAGATAACACACTCAACATGGCGCAATGGCGCGGAAAATACGGTCGCCGGGCATGACTGGCCAGTGCGCCGCCAGGATGAAATGCCCTGGAAAAACGGGCAGCCACATATTACCCACGCATGGCTTAAAGCGGGTACGCGGCAAGGACGATACAGAGCGTTTGCTTTATGCCAGTTCCAGCCGGCCGATTCAACTCTGGCGGCTTTGCATATCAGCATGAAAAAACATGAAACGCCGTGACGATGGGCGCGCCCATATGCAGGGTCTTGGCTGTCAGCGACATATTGGCGACGCCATCGGACGAGGTGGCCAGGATGGCCTTGCAGGGATGGATGCCCTGCCAGTGCGACAAGGCCAACCCGAAGGGCAGCGACCAGCAGCATCAAGAAGCTGCACCGAGCCGCGCCGGCCATGTAGCGGGGAGCAGTATGCAGGAAGGCGAGGCCAAAGCATGTATCCAGGGCCAGGGCGATGACGATGAACAGGGAGTCCGTGCGATCATCAATCCGGGCAGGCGCAACAGATGGTGGCGCCCGCCAATCCGGTGACCAGTGCCGCACAGGAAGGGCAATATACTGTGCGCCAGCATGGCCACCTCGCCAACGTTAAAACACCCAGAGCTTATCGGCCGGCATGTGCAGCCAGTACTTGCCCGCTTCGAGCTTGTGGCGCGAATAGGCGCGCAGGCTGATGTTTTCGGCGCCGCCGCGCTCGAACAGGCATTCCCAGCGGTCGCCCAGGTACATGCACGTCAGCAGCGGCAACTCGATGGCGTTGTCGACCTGCGTGGCACTGATCTTGACTTCCTCGACGCGGATCATGGTGGTCACCTCCGTGCCCACGTTGGCGCCGCGCGCCACGCCCTGCATGGAGGCGCCATCGACCAGCAGGCGCACCTGATTGCCTTCGCGCTGCACCACCTTGCCGGGCAGGCGGTTGTTACTGCCCATGAATTCGGCCGTGAACAGGGTGTCCGGCGTTTCATACATGCTTTGCGGCGTGCCCTGCTGCTCGATCTTGCCGTTATTCAGCAGCAGGATGCGGTCCGAGATCGCCATCGCCTCGCCCTGGTCATGCGTCACCATCAGCGCGGACAGGCCCAGGCGCACGATCAGTTCGCGCAGGAAGGCGCGTGCTTCCTCGCGCAGCTTGGCATCCAGGTTCGACAGCGGTTCGTCGAGCAGGATCACGGGCGGGTTGTACACCAGCGCGCGGGCGATCGCCACGCGCTGCTGCTGGCCGCCGGACAGCTGGTGCGGATAGCGTTCGCCCAGGTGACCCAGGCCCAGTTGCGTCAGCACTTCCTTGATGCGCGCGGCGATTTCCGTGCTGCCCATCTTGCGCAATTTGAGGCCGTAGGCGACGTTGTCGAAGACGGTCTTGTGCGGCCACAGCGCGTACGACTGGAACACCAGTCCCAGGTTGCGGTGCTCGGCCGCCATCTCGAAATGCTTCGCGCCATCGAAAACATTGCGCTCGCCGATCTGGATGGTGCCCGCCTTCGGGCTTTCCAGGCCGGCGACGGCGCGCAGCAAGGTGGTCTTGCCGCTGCCCGAAGGCCCCAGCAGGGCGACCACTTCGCCTTTTTTCAGGTGCATCGAGACACCCTTCAGTATCTGGTTGGCGGAAGCGCCGGTGCCGTAGTCCAGGTACAGCTCATTGACGGTCAATTCATTCATGATGTGGTCTCAGTCTATTCTTAGTTATGCAACTCAGTTGTGTAACTTGACGCCGAAGCGCAGCGCGATGCCCAGGCCGATGGCCACCAGGGTGATATTGATGAAGGACAGCGCCGCCACCAGGTCGGTCGAGCCTCCCGCCCACAGCGACACCAGCATGGCGCCGATCACTTCCGTGCCCGGCGAGAGCAGGTACACGCCCGTCGAATATTCGCGTTCGAAGATCAGGAACACCATCAGCCAGGCGCCCAGCAAGCCGTATTTGATCAGCGGCAGGGTCACGTCGCGTGTCACCTGGCCACGGTTGGCGCCGACGGCGCGCGCCGCCTCTTCCAGCTCCGGTCCCACTTGCAGCAGCGCCGTGGAAATCAAACGCATGCCGTAGGCCATCCACACCACCGAATACGCGAGCCATAGGGCGAAGATCGTCGAGCGCACTTCGCGCAGCACGGGGATCACATGACCGCTCAGCCACAGGGCCACGCCGTTGTCCATGCCTTTCAATATGCCGTCGAGCCAGGCCGGCACGAACAGGAACACCCACAGGAACGACAAGCCGGCCAGCAAACCCGGCACGGCGCGCGGCACCAGCACGCTGTAATCGAGCAGGCGCGTGATGCCGTCCTGTTTGCGGTGCATGGCCAGCGCGATGAAGCTGTAGCAGCCCACGGCCAGCGCGCCGCCGACGACGCCGATCAGGATGGTGTTGACGATGCCGCGCACCAGCGATGGCTGGTCGAAAATGTCGCGGAAGTGCTGCAGGGTCAATACGTCGGCCAGGTGCACGCCTTCGCCCCAGTACTGCACGAAGGAGCGCAGCACGATGCCGCTCAAAGGCAGGATGATGGTGAAGATCAGCCAGCCGGCCAGCAAGGCAAACGCCAGCCACTTCCAGCGGCCCAGCGGCATGGCCTTGCTGCGCGCGCCCTTGCCCTTGATCGACACATATTTGTTGGCGGACTTGAGCAGCCAGCGCTGTATCATCACCAGCGGCATGGTCACCATCACCAGGCAGACGGCGACGGCGGCCATCAGGTGGTACGACGGCGTGCCGAGTTTATTCGTCAGCTTGTACAGATAGGTCGGCAGCACCAGATGGCCTTCCGGATCGCCGAGCACCAGCACCAGGCCGAATACTTCGAAGCCGAGGAAGAACACCAGCACGCCCGCATACGCCAGCGCCGGCATGATCATCGGCAGCGACACGTTGAGCATGACCTGCACCGGCGAAGCGCCGGCCACGCGGGCCGCCTCTTCCACGTCCGAACCCAGGCTTTTCAGGGCTGACGAGGCATACAGGTAGACGTGCGGCACGTGCGTCAGGCCGGCGATGATGACGATGCTGGTGAAGGAATAAATATTCCAGGGCACGAAGCCGAACAGCTCCTTGGCCCAGACCGAGTAAAAGCCCACGGGTCCCATCGACACGACGTAGCCAAAGCCCATCACCATCGGCGAGACAAAGATCGGCACCAGCAGCATCGGCGCCACCCAGCCGCGGCCAGGCAAATCCGTGCGCACCATCAGGAAGGCCAGCATGCCGCCCAGCGGCACGGCGATCACGGTCAGGCCGCAGGCAAGCATCAGGCCATTCTTGAAGGCCATCGAGAAATCGGGATCATCGAAGATGAAACGATAGGAATCAAAGCCGAATTCGCGCACCGGCATGAAAAACGGCGCGTTCAAAAAGCTCTGGTAAAAAATCAGGAACAGCGGCAGGAAAATGGCGACCATGGTGATCGCCACGACCACGCCGCGCGGCCAGTTCAGGCGCGACAAGGGAGAGCGCGACCGTGCAGGCAGCGGCAAGATAGCAGTTTGCATGATGAATCCAATGAATGAAGGGTACGGCATCCGTCCGCGGGCACGCGCCTGCGGACGGCCAGGACGGCGTTATTTTTTGCCGGCTGTTTCTTTCCATTGCTTCAAGAAGGCCATGCGCTTGGCTGGTCCCAGGAATTGCAGGATGATCGGATGCACGGGCACCGGCTTGACATTGGCCGCGCCGATTTCCTTGATCAGGTCCGCCGAGGTGGTCTCGCCCGTGACGTCGGCGCGGATGGCGAACAGCTTGGCGCCGTTCGCGATGATGGTCTGGCCGCGGTGCGACAGGATGTAGTCGAGCCACAGCTTGCTGGCGTTGACGTTCTTCGCGTTCTTGTTGATGAACTGCACGCGCGACAGGATCAGGGTGTAATCCTTGGGCAGCACCACGCCAATCGACGGATCGGTCTTGGCGCGCACCAGGGCGTAGGAGCCCAGCACGTTGTAGCCGATCAGGTTTTCGCCCGACGAAATGCGCTCCATCATGGTGCCCGTCGACGACTGCACGCGCACCTTGGCCGTGCCAAACGCGTTTTGCAGCGCCAGGAACTGCGGATATTCCTTCGCGTCCTGCGACATGAACATGAAGCCCACGCCCGACTTTTCGATGTCGTAGGTGGTGACCTTGTCCTTGAATTTCGGCGTGGCGATCAGCTTGACGAAGTCGTCGTGGTTCTTCGGCACTTCCTTCGGATCGAGCAAACGCTTGTTGTAGACGATGGCGGCAGGCTCGAACGTGGTGCCGTAAGCCTGGTCGTCCCACATGGCCCAGCCGGGAATCTTGCCCGCTTCGACCGACTTGTATTTCAGGGCGTAGCCATCGGAGGCCAGGCGCATCTGCAAGTCCATCGCCGACGACCACATCACGTCGGCCGTGTTGCCGCCGGCGGCCACTTCGGAAATGAAGCGGTTGTACACTTCCGTCGAATTCATGTCGTTGTATTCGACCGAGATGCCGGGATACAGGGCGCTGAAATCCTTGATCAGCGGTGCGGCGGCCTTGCTGTCGGTGGCGCTGTAGATCACCACCTTGCCTTCCTTCTTGGCCGCGTCGATGATCTTCTGGTAATCGGCCGGATAACCTGCCGGCACCTGCGCGAAAGCGGCGCCGGTGCTACCCGCGAAAGCGGCGGCCAGGGCGATGGCGAGAATGGTTTTGGTTTGCATGGTTTGTCTCCGTCTGTGATTGTTGTATGGTTTGCTATGGGACTCAGCGCATCAGGCCCAGTTCGGCCGCCTGCCTGGAGTAGCGTTCGACTGCCTGGTTTACGTACTGCGTCAATTTGTCGCCCGTCAGCGCGAACGGATACATGCCCGATTGCGTGCGCCACTGGGCAAACTGCGGCGTGGCCATCGCACGGTCGAACGTGGCCACCCAGCGCTGGTAATCCTGCTCCGGCACTTGCGGCCCCATCCACAGGCCGCGGATGATGGGCCAGACCACGTCGACGCCCTGCTCACGCGCCGTCGGCACGCTGGCCAGCACGCCGGGCAAGCGCTTTTCCGACAGCACCGCCAGCACGCGCGCATGGCTGTCGCCCGCGTTCAGGGTCGCTTCCGACGTGTCGCCCGACATCACCTGCACGTAGTTGGCCTGCATCGCCGTGAAGATCTCGCCGCCGCCTTCCAGCGCCACGAAGCGCAGCACTTTCGGGTCGATGCCGGCCCGGCGCGCCACCAGCGCCATCTTCACCCAGTCCTGGCTGCCGATGGTGCCGGACACGCCGATCAGCACCTTCTCGGGGTGGCGCTTGAGCGCGGCGATCAGGTCGGCCAGGCTCTTGTAGGGCGAGTCGCTGCGCACGGCGATCATGCCGTAGTCGGCGCCCAGCGCCGCCACCCAGCGCACATCGCCCGTCTTGGCGTTGCCGAACTTGCCTTGCGCCAGGTTCAGCAGCGAGCCGCCCGAAAACACCACCAGGGTGTTGGCTTCGGCACGCCGGCGCTGCGACCCCATCGAGCGCCACGCCACCGCGCCGATGCCGCCCGGCAGATAGCTGATGCGCACCGACGACGCGAACGGCGCTGCCGCCGCCGGATCGGGCTGCAGCAGCCCTTTCTGCGCCAGCTTGCAGGTCAGGTCCATGGCGCCGCCCGGCTTGGACGGCACCACGCAGTCGACTTCAGGCGCGGCCGTTGCCGCCAGCGCGGGCAGCGGCGCGGACGACAGCAGCAACGACAGGAACACGGTGCGCAGCATGCTCATGCCTTAAAAGCGGTGCTGGATGCCGGCGATCAGGCCGCGCTGCGTGTCGCCGAAACCGGCGTCGTCACGCGACAGGCTGACCAGCTGGTTGTGCTTGGCCTTGGCATAGGCGCCGGCCACGTACAGGTCGGTGCGCTTGGACAGGGCATAGCGCACGCGCGCCACGTACATGATCGGATCGGCATTGAGGTTGGCGGCCACGTTTTTCACGTCCTGGTAGTAGATCACGCCCGTCAGGGTGACGACCGGCGTGGTCTTGTAGCTGACGCCGCCCCAGTACAGGGTGCCGCGCACGTCGGCCTTGCCGGCTGCCGCAGGATCGAGCTTGTAGTCGCGCGCCGCCGCCTGCACTTTCCACGGGCCGTCGTCATACATGGCGCCCAGGTGGTAGACGGTGGTCTTGTCGCGCGCGCCGCCGGCGATGGTGTTGCCGTTGACCTGTTCATACGTGGCCAGCAGGCTGACCGGACCGGTCTTGTAGGTGACGGCCGTGGACAGTTTGGCGCTGTCCGAATTGCCCGTCGACTGTTCACCGAAACCGTACGATGCGCCGTAGCTGAAGCCGCCCGTCTTGCCCGAGTACTTGACCATGTTGTCGAAGGCCGTCGTCATGCCGTATTTGCTCGGCCCCGTCGCGTTGGCCGAGGTGGCCCACGAGTAGAACGGCGCATACGCCATCGGATCGAACGGCAGCACGAAATCGTACACGGTGGTGAACGAGCGGCCCAGCACGACGCGGCCAAACGCGCCTTCCAGGCCCACGTTGGCCTGGCGCTTGAACAGCGCGCCGTCGGCCGCGCCCGTGTCGACCAGGATGCCGCCTTCCAGATTGAAGACGGCTTTCAGGCCGCCACCCAGGTCTTCGCTGCCCAGGATGCCCCAGCGCGAGGTGTTCATGCCGCCGGAGCTCACTTGCGTCATCGAGCTTTTGTTCGGACCGGCGTTGCTGGTGTTGCTGATGCCGGCATCCAGGCGGCCGTACAGGGTGACGTTCGACTGGGCGTGGGCGCTGCCGGCTGCGGCGAGTACCGCCATGGCGGCCAGCGAGAATGCGGTTTTCTTCATGTAAAGTGTCTCCCTTAGATATAGTTATTGGTGATATGCCTGATCAATTTCATGAATCAGGATCACACTATATGATCGTGATCCTTTCAATTCGCTTTCAGACTGACAGGTGTCGTCCGCCAGCCACAAGGAGGACAAACTTATTCATCGCCGCCCCTGTCGGCGCGGCGCCAGCAGGCTTACACTGTATCGTTTCAAACGAATGGCGGAGACCATGCGCATATTACTAGTGGAAGACCATCTGGAGCTGTCGCACTGGCTGGCAAAGGCCCTGCGCGACGCGCACCTGACGGTGGAGACCGCCCACAACGGCGCCGATGCCGACGCCCTGCTGCATACGCAGGAATATTCTTTGGTGCTGCTCGACCTGACCCTGCCGAAGATGGATGGCCTGGACGTGCTGCGCCGCCTGCGCGCGCGCGGCGGCACGCGCGGCAAGACTCCCGTCATGATACTCACGGCGCGCGGCGGCCTCGATGAAAAAGTACAGGGCCTGAACCTGGGCGCGGACGACTACATGGCCAAACCGTTCGAACTGGCCGAACTGGAAGCGCGCGTAAAAGCCCTGCTGCGACGCAGCCAGGGCAACGAAGCCCTTGTGCACACCTGCGGCGCCCTCAGTTTCGACACCGTCACGCGCATGTTCAGCTATGGCGGCGCGGCGCTGGCGCTGACGCCGCGCGAACACGCGGTGCTCGAAGCGCTGATCACGCGCTCGGGGCGCGCCGTGTCGAAGGAAAAGCTGTTCGACGAAGTCTTCGCGCTGGCCGACGACGCCAACCTCGACGCCATCGAACTGTACATCCACCGCGTGCGCAAGAAACTCGAGAACGGCGTGGAAAGCGGATCGCCCGACGGCGCCGTCATCACCACCCTGCGCGGCATCGGCTACCTGCTGCAGCCGCGCAGCGCGATGGCGCCGGCCGCGCCAAAATGACCGAGCGCGCCCCACGCCCGCCCCTGCTGGAACGCCTGCGCCGGCGCCGGGCGCAGGGCCGGCCGCTGGGCAGTCTGCGCAGCCAGCTGCTGCGCTGGCTGCTCATCCCGCTGGTGATGCTGGTGCTGCTCGATGCCGTTTTTGTCTACCGCAATGCGCTCGACGCGGCCGACATGGCCTACGACCGCTCCCTGCTGGCGTCGACGCGGGCGCTGGCCGAAAGAGTCTCCATCGTCAACGGCAAAGTGGTGGCCGAAGTACCCTACGTGGCGCTCGACAGCTTCGAGACCGACACCCTGGGCCGCATCTACTACAAGGTGACGGGCATCAATGGCGAGCTGGTGTCGGGCTATGGCGACTTGCCGCCCGTGCCGAAAAACGTGCCCCGCTCGCAGAATTATCCGGCCCTGGTGCGCTTCTACCACGCCGACTACCACGGCAAGCCGATCCGCATCGCCGCCCTGCTGCAGCCCGTGTATGACGACTCGATGCGCGGCATCGCTCTGATCCAGGTGGCCGAGACCCTGGACGCGCGGCGCGGCCTGTCGAACCAGATCCTGTTCGATACCCTGATCTGGCAGGCCGCAATGATACTGGTGATGGGCGCCCTCGTGTGGTTTGCCGTGCGCCTGGTGCTGCGCCCGCTGATGCGATTGAAAACGGAAGTCGAGACGCGCACCCTGTCCGACCTGTCCGACGTCGATCCCACGCTGGTGCACAAGGAAATGCGTCCGCTGGTAAGCGCCATGAACGGCTCCATGTCGCGCCTGCAGCAGCTGATCGCCAGCCAGCGCCGCTTCATCGCCGATGCCTCGCACCAGCTGCGCACGCCGTTGACTGTGCTGAAAACCCAGGCCGAACTGGCCATGCGCGAATGCGACCGCCAGGCGGGCGCGCCGCCGGACATCGCAGCCCTACGCGACATCGTGCGCTCGATCGCCGTCACCACCGATTCGACCGTGCTGCTGGCCAACCGCCTGCTGACCCTGGCGCGCATCGAGCATGGCGGCGAGAACCTGGCGATGGACACGGTGTCCTTGCGCGATGTGGCGCAGCAGGTTGGGCTGGAGATGGCCATGGCCGCCGTCGGCAAAAATATCGACCTGTCGCTGGAAGCGCCCGACGAAGCGCCCGTGCATGGCCAGGCCCTGCTGCTGCATGAACTGGTGGCCAACCTGGTCGACAACGCCCTGCGCTACACGCCGCAGGGCGGCAGCGTGATCCTGCGCGTGCGCGCGGGCGGCCGTGGAGACGAAACGCTGCTGGAAGTGGAAGACAGCGGCGCCGGCATCCCGCCCGCGGAACGCGAACGCGTGTTCACGCCGTTCTACCGGGTCGGCTCGGCGCTGGAGAGCAATCCGGGCGGCGCCGGCCTGGGCCTGGCCATCGTGCGCGACATCGCGGCCCTGCACGGCGCGCGCCTGGAACTGGCGACGGCGGCGAATGGACATGGACTGAAAGTCGGCGTGTATTTCGCCCCGGCGCCAGTCGATGCTAAGATCGCGTCCTGAGATTTTAAGGAAGGCAGCGCCATGATGACCAAAGAAGATGTAACCGAACTGTTTGCCAATATCGCCGAGAACGCGCCGTGGGACCTGTCCCAGCCGCTGCTGTGGGGCTATTACTTCACCAACCCGACCTCCGAACCGCTGGAGCAGGCCGCTACCCTGCTGGCGCTGCAGGGCTACCGCCCGGTGGAGCTGTATCAGCCGGAACTCGACGATCCGGCGGCACCGCCAGTGTGGGTACTGCACGTGGAAAAGGCCGAAGTGCATGGCGTCGACAGCCTGCACGCGCGCAATGGCGAACTGATGGTGTTTGCGCAGGAAAACCAGCTGGCCAGCTATGACGGCATGGACGTGGGCCCCGTCGCCGCACCTTGAGCGGTGTAGGCGTAGGTCGGATTAGGTCCGAAGGGCCGTAATCCGACAGCACCATCGGCCATGCCAACAATGTTGTCGGATTACGTGCGGCCTTGCCGCACTAATCCGACCTACTTGCCATGACCACATGGACGTGGGCGCCGTCATCCGGCAACATCACGCATAAAAAAACGGCGCCCGCGGGCGCCGTTTTGCATGGATCGCTGCAAACGCTCAGCTGAGGTTTTCCAGGCGGATCTTGGTGACCGTGCCCACCACGCTGTTGAGGGCTTCCATCTTCTCGATGGCGGCCGTGACGTTCTTTTCCTGCGTCTGGTGCGTCAGCATGATGATGTCCGTATGCGTCTCGCCTTCGGCCGGCTCTTTTTGCAGCATGGCGTCGATCGAGATGCCGCGTTCGGCCAGGATGCGCGTCAGGTCGGCCAGCACGCCCGGCTGGTCGGCCACGTGCATGCGCAGGTAGTAGCTGGTGGTGATTTCCGACATCGGCAGAATCGCGATATCGGTCATCGCGTTCGGCTGGAACGCCAGGTGCGGCACGCGGTGTTCCGGGTCGGCCGTGGCCAGGCGCGTGATGTCGACCAGGTCGGCGATCACCGACGAAGCGGTCGGCTCGGCGCCCGCGCCGCGGCCCGAATACAGGCTGGCGCCGACGGCGTCGCCATGCACGAGCACCGCGTTCATGGCGCCTTCCACGTTGGCGATCAGGCGCTTGGCCGGGATCAGGGTCGGATGCACGCGCAGCTCGATGCCTTCCACGCCGTTGACGGTGGCGCGCTTGGTGATGCCGAGCAGCTTGATGCGGTAGCCCAGCTGCTCGGCGTAGCGGATGTCGACGGCATTGAGGTTGCTGATGCCTTCCACGTAAGCCTTGTCGAACTGCACCGGGATGCCGAAGGCGATGGCCGACATGATGGTGGCCTTGTGCGCGGCGTCGACGCCCTCGATGTCGAAGGTGGGGTCGGCTTCCGCGTAACCGAGTTCCTGCGCCTGTTTCAGCACGGTGGCAAAGTCCAGGCCCTTGTCGCGCATCTCGGACAGGATGAAATTGGTGGTGCCGTTGATGATGCCGGCGATCCATTCGATGCGGTTGGCCGTCAAGCCTTCGCGCAGCGCCTTGATGATGGGGATGCCGCCGGCGACGGCCGCCTCGAAGGCCACCATCACGCCCTTGTCCTGGGCGGCGGCGAAGATTTCGTTGCCGTGCACGGCCAGCAGGGCCTTGTTGGCCGTGACCACGTGCTTGCCGTTGGCAATCGCCTGCATCACCAGGGTTTTCGACAGGTCGTAGCCACCGATCAGTTCGACGACGATGTCGATCTCGGGATCGTTGACGATCTGGTAGGGGTCGTTGACGACCTTGCAGCCGCCGGCGACGAGCGCTTCGGCGCGCGCCACGTCGCGCACGGCGACGGCGACGACTTCAATGCCGCGGCCCGCGCGGCGCTTGATTTCTTCCTGGTTGCGTTTCAGGACGCTGAACGTGCCGTAACCGACGTTGCCCAGGCCCAGCAGGCCGATCTTGATGGATTTCATAGTTGTGCTTGACTGCTCATAAGTGGCGCCCCCTTGGGCGGCGCCAGGTTGATCGAGATTGCTGCTGGCTGATTCAGCCCCGGCCGTGACGCTTGCGATAGCCTTCGAGGAAGCGCGCAATGCGCCCCATGGCCTCGGTCAGGTCATCGGAGTTGGGCAGGAAGACGACGCGGAAATGGTCGGGCGCGATCCAGTTGAAGCCCGTGCCCTGCACGATCAAGACCTTCGCTTCGGCCAGTAATTCATAGGCAAACTGCTGGTCGTCGGCGATCGGATAGATCTCCGGGTCCAGGCGCGGGAACATGTACAGCGCGGCCTTTGGCTTGACACAGGTGACGCCCGGAATATCGGTCAGCAGCTTGTGCGCCAGGTCGCGCTGTTTCAACAGGCGCCCGCCGGGCCCCACCAGGTCTTGTATGCTCTGGTAGCCGCCAAGCGCCGTCTGGATGGCAAACTGCCCCGGCGCGTTGGCGCATAGCCGCATCGAGGCCAGCATGTTGAGGCCTTCGATGTAATCTTTTGCGTGGCGCTTTTCACCCGAGACCACCATCCAGCCGGAACGGTAGCCGCAGGAGCGGTAATTCTTCGACAGGCCGTTCATGGTGATGAACAGCACGTCGTCGGCCAGCGAGGCGATCGACACGTGCTCGGCTTCGTCGTACAGCACCTTGTCGTAGATCTCGTCGGCGAAAATGATCAATTGGTGCTGGCGCGCCAGTTCGACGATCTGCAGCAGCACGGAAACCGGATACAGCGCGCCCGTGGGATTGTTCGGGTTGATGACGACGATGGCTTTCGTTTGCGGCGTGATCTTGCGGCGCATGTCCTCAATGTCGGGATACCACTCGTTCTGCTCGTCGCACACATAGTGCACGGGATTGCCGCCCGACAGGCTGACGGCGGCCGTCCACAGCGGGTAATCGGGCGCCGGCACCAGCACTTCGTCGCCACTGTTGAGCAGCGCGTTCATCGACATGACGATCAGTTCGGAAGCGCCATTGCCCAGGTAAATGTCATCGATGGTCACGCCGGCGATATTCTTGCCCTGCGTGTAGTGCATGACGGCCTTGCGCGGCGCGAACATGCCTTTCGAATCCGTATAGCCGGCCGCGTTCTGCAGATTGAGCATCATGTCGCGCACGATCTCGTCGGGCGGATCGAAGCCGAATACGGCCAGATTGCCGATATTGAGCTTGGTGATCTTGTGGCCTTCTTCTTCCATTTGCCTGGATTTTTCCAGGACCGGGCCGCGGATGTCGTAGCAGACGTCCGCCAATTTATTCGATTTCTGAATCGGTCGCAAAATAAATCCCTGTCGTGATGCGGCGCGGTGACCAGAACTTGCAGCATGATAGCCGCGCCAGAACTATGAACCCGTGAAACTGCGTTGCGAAAGACTGCAAGGCGAAAACAACCATTCTCGCCGAAAACAGGCCATTTTATCAAATTAAACATGGCGAACCCCAGCATTTGACGCCGATTCTGCCACGCCGGCGCCTCCGCACGGCAATCGGGCGGGCGCCATCTTCATCTTCCCTTAATCTTGCAGCATTACCATGGCGCAGGCAGGCATTGCCACTGTGGCGCCGAACATTGCAATTTGGAAAGGATATTGCTTTTCAGTCGCTCTTTTCTGTCATTTATGGCATGCTTACGCCCTTGGCCGCGGCACGCAGTTTGGCCGCGCGCGCACCGATCAACCGACACGACCAGCCCCGATATCGCCATGAAACTCCACGCCAGCAGCACCCAACAATACCAGACTGTCACCGGCTATGACGAAAACGGCGTCGAGATCAATGCCCAGCCCTACAACTACAGCCTGATCGTGATGCCGGAAACACCGCCGCGGGCGTGGGAAGTCACCAGTTTCGAAGAATTGACGGAGGCGCATTTCGCGCAAATCCTGGCCGACGCACCCGACGTGGTCATCCTCGGCACGGGCGAGCGCCAGCGCTTCGTGCATCCGAAACTGACGGCCGCGCTGACCATGCGCCGCATCGGCGTCGAATGCATGGATAGCCAGGCTGCCTGCCGCACCTACAATATCCTCATGGGCGAAGGCCGCAAGGTCACCCTGGCCCTGATCCTGGCCCCGGCCGCAGGCAAGGCCGCATGAAAATCAACGTCAACGAGCTGCACTCGTCGCGGGTGCTGATGTGGTCGCTGCTGGGCATCTTCATCGTCGTCACCCTGTATGCGCTGGGTATCCGTACCCTGGTACCGCCCGACGAGGGCCGCTACGCCGAGATGGCGCGCGAAATGTTCGTCACGGGCGACTGGATCACCACGCGCCTGAACGGCATCAAGTACTTTGAAAAGCCACCGCTGCAAACGTGGATGAATGCGCTGACCTTCGCCGCCTTCGGCCTGGGCGAATGGCAGGCGCGTTTGTGGACTGGCCTGTGCGGCATCATCGGCGTGTGCATGACGGCGTATGCGGGCAAAAAAGTGTTCGGCCCGCGCGTGGGCCTGTATGCTGGCCTGGTGCTGGCGTCGAGCCTGTTCTGGCTCGCTTCCGGCCAGATCAATTCGCTGGACATGGGCCTGTCGGGCATGATGACCCTCACCCTGGGCAGCCTGCTGATCGCCCAGCGCGACGACGCCACGGCGAACGAGCGGCGCAACTGGATGCTGGCCTGCTGGGCCGCCATGGCGCTGGCCGTGCTGGCCAAGGGCCTGATCGGCATCGTGCTGCCGGGCGGCGTGCTGGTGCTGTATTCGCTGTGCGCGCGCGACTGGCGCATCTGGACGCGCTTGCATCTGGTCAAGGGCTTGCTGGTGTTCTTCGCCATCGCCACGCCGTGGTTCGTGCTGGTCGCCCTGCGCAATCCGGAACAGCCGCATTTCTTCTTCATCCATGAGCACTTCCAGCGCTTCCTGATGAAGGGCCACAAGCGCGAAGGCGCCTGGTACTACTTCCTGGTGCTGCTCATTCCCGGCATCCTGCCCTGGATAGGCGTGCTGCCGCAAAGCCTGGCCGCCGCATTCAAGCGCCAGGATGGCGCCTTCCAGCCCCGCTTGATGCTGCTGATCTGGGCCGTCTTCATTTTCTTCTTCTTCAGCTATTCAACCTCGAAGCTGCCTGGCTACATCGTGCCCGTCTTCCCGGCGCTGGCCCTGCTGGTGGCGCTGTATCTGGAATCGGCCTCGCGCCGCCAGCGCCTGTTCGCCGCCGGCCTGCTGTGCGTGCTGGGCGCGGCCATCCTGATCGGCGGACCGATCGCCTTCGGCAAGGCCAGCGCACGCGACGCGGAAGCCCTGGTCGCGCTCAAGGGTTACCAGCCATGGCTGATGGCGGCCGGCTTCTTCGCCCTGGCCGGCGGCGCCCTGGCCTTGCTGCATGCGCGCCAGCTGCGCCGCGACATGACCGTGCTGACCATCGCCGGCGCCGGCTTCCTGGCCACGCACTGCATCCTGGCCGGCTCGGAACTGTATGGCCAGAACCGCGCGGGCACCGACATGCTGCCGCAGATTCAGGCCGAACTGACGGCCGATACCAAGCTCTATTCGGTCGGCATCTATGAGCAGTCGCTGACGTATTACCTGCAGCGGCCCGTGATCCTCGTCGATTACTGGGATGAGTTCACGTTTGGCCTGAAACAGCAGCCCGAGCTGTCCATTCCGGACATCGAGACTTTCATCACGCAATGGACGAACGATGCCCATGCCGGCGTGCGGGGCATGGCCATTATCAGCCTGAACCGTTACAAGGAATTGCAAGCGCGTGGCGTGCCCATGCGCGTGATTGCCGAAGATGCGCGCCGCATGGTCATTGCCAACAAATAATGTTTAACCGGGGCGCGAGGCAGCACGGACCGCGCCCCCGGCCAGCCTGCCCCGCCCCCGCATCAGCTGGATTTTTCACCGCTGAACTGGCTGTGCCGCCATACTGACGATATAAAATAGCCATGCCTGCCAGCCGCCTTTAACGGCACTGGCAGCCTCGGCGATGCCGATACCCTGACCCAACACAGATTCAAGAATTGCGCCCATGACCTCTACCCTGCCCTTTTTGCCCTTTTCCAAACCCACCATCGATGAAGCGACCATCGCCGCCGTCGGCGACGTGCTGCGCTCGGGCTGGATCACCAGCGGCCCGAAAGTGCAGGCCTTCGAAGCCCAGCTGTCCGAGTATTTCGGCGGGCGTCCCGTGCGCACCTTCAATTCGGGCACGTGCACCATGGAAATCGCGCTGCGCATCGCCGGCATAGGCCCCGGCGACGAAGTCATCACCACGCCCGTGTCGTGGGTAGCGACGGCCAACGTCATCATCGAAGTGGGCGCCACGCCCGTGTTTGCCGACATCGACCCCGTCACGCGCAATATCGACCTCGACAAGCTGGAAGCGGCCATCACCCCGCGCACGAAAGCCATCATCCCCGTCTACCTGTCCGGCTTGCCCGTCGACATGGACCGCCTGTACGCGATTGCCGACAAGTACAAGCTGCGCGTCGTGGAAGACGCGGCGCAAGCGTTCGGCTCCACCTGGAAGGGCAAGCGCATCGGCGCGTTTGGCGACTTCGTCTCGTTCAGCTTCCAGGCCAACAAGAACATCACCACGGGCGAAGGCGGTGCGCTGGTCCTGAACAACCTGGAAGAAGCCAAGCTGGCCGAGAAATACCGGCTGCAGGGCGTCACGCGCAGCGGCGTCGACGGTATCGACGTCGACGTGCTGGGCGGCAAATACAACATGAGCGACATCATGGCCGCCATCGGCCTGGGCCAGTTCGCCAATGTCGATGCGATCACGGCCCACCGCCGCGCGCTGGCGCGCCATTACTTTGAGCAATTCGGCAGCGACTTCGAAGCCCTGAGCGGCGCCCAGCTGCCGGTGCAGGATTTTGAGAACAGCAATTGGCATTTGTTCCAGATCATCCTGCCCGATAATGGCCCCGGCACGCGCGCTGACTTCATGCAGCAAATGGCGCAGCAAAACGTGGGAACGGGCTATCATTACGCACCGATCCACCTGTTTACCATGTACCGCGAACGCGGCTTTACCGAGGGCATGTTCCCCGTCTCGGAAAAGATCGGCCGCCTGACCGTGACCTTGCCGATGTTCTACGCCATGACGACACAGGACGTGGAACGCGCCGTCGCCACCGTCAAATCCATACTCATCAAATGAGCAGCGCGCCGATGAAACCTGAACTGTCCATTATCATTCCAATCTACAACGAGCAGGATGGCCTGGCCAGCCTGTTCGCCCGCCTGTATCCGGCCCTCGACGCCCTGCAGACGAGCTACGAGATCATCTTCATCAACGACGGCAGCCGCGACAATTCGGTGGCCATCCTGGCGGAACAGTTCCGCCAGCGCCCCGACGTCACGCGCGTCGTCCTGTTCAACGGTAATTATGGCCAGCACATGGCCATCCTGGCCGGTTTTGAAGCGTCGCGCGGGCAGATCATGGTCACGCTCGACGCCGACCTGCAAAACCCGCCCGAAGAAATCGGCAACCTGGTGGCGAAGATGCGCGAAGGCTACGATTACGTGGGCTCGATCCGGCGCAAGCGGCAAGATTCCGCCTGGCGCACCCTGGCCTCGAAGATGATGAATCGTCTGCGTGAAAAGATCACGAATATCAAGATTACCGATCAGGGCAACATGCTGCGCGCGTATGGCCGCAACGTGATCGACCTGGTCAACCAGTGCGCCGAGGTCAACACCTTCGTGCCCGCCCTGGCCTACACGTTCGCCCGCAAGCCCACGGAAATTACCGTCGAGCACGAGGAACGCTCGGCCGGCGAGTCGAAATATTCGCTGTATAGCCTGATCCGCCTCAATTTCGACCTGGTCACGGGCTTTTCGCTGATACCCCTGCAAATCTTTTCGATGCTGGGCATGCTGCTGTCCTTCAGTTCGGCCGTGCTGGTGATCTATCTGCTGGCGCGCCGCTTCCTGTTCGGCGCCGAGGCGCAAGGCGTGTTTACCCTGTTCGCCATCGCCTTCTTCCTGATGGGCGTGATCCTGTTCGGCATCGGCCTGGTGGGCGAATACGTGGGACGCATCTTCCAGCAAGTGCGCGCCCGTCCCCGCTACGTGGTGCAAACCATCTTGCAGGACGGCATGGTCCAGGCGGAAGCCGAGGCGGCATCGTATGTGCGCCTGGAAAAGCGCCAGGTGGGCCGCTGATGGGCGCCCCACGCGCCGTCGTCTTCGGCTACCACAATGTCGGCGTGCGCTGCATCAAGGTGCTGCTGGCCGGCGGCGTCGACATCGCCCTCGTCGTCACGCACGAAGACAGCCCCACGGAAAACCTGTGGTTCGAATCCGTCGCCAGCCTGTGCCAGGCCGAAGGCATTCCGTACATCACGCCTTCGGACGCGCGCGCGCCCGAATTGCTGGCGCAGGTGCAGGCAGCGGCACCGGACATGCTGTTCAGCTTTTACTACCGCCACATGCTGCCGGCCAGCATCCTGGAAGTCGCGCCCGCCTACAATATGCACGGCTCGCTGCTGCCGCAGTTCCGCGGCCGCGCGCCCGTCAACTGGGCCGTGCTGCATGGCGCCCCGCAAACGGGCGCCACCCTGCATGAAATGACGGTCAAGCCCGATGCCGGCGCCATCGTCGCGCAAACGGCCGTGCCCATCCTGCCCGACGACACGGCCTTCGAAGTCTTCGGCAAGGTCACCGTGGCGGCGGAACAAACCTTGTGGCACGTGCTGCCGGCCTTACTGGACGGCACGGCGCCGCGCCAGCTCAACGATTTGCGCCAGGGCGGCTACTTTGGCGGACGCACGCCGGAAGACGGCCGCATCGACTGGAAGTTACCGGCGCAGCAGGTATACAACCTGCACCGGGCCGTCGCGCCCCCCTATCCCGGCGCGTTCACCGAAGTCAACGATGTCATTTACATCATCGAAAAAGCCCGTTTAAGCAAGCTTTCAGCAGGAAGTTTGCCACCTGGCTTGGCGGTAGTGGATAATTGCATCTTTGGCGTCTGCGGAGACGGCCGCATGCTGGCCATTTCCGCGCTGAGGGCTGCCGGGGAGCCGGTTTCGGCTCAGCAATTGCAAGCAAGTCTGACCACCCGCGTCAGCACACACTGATATCACACAAGAGAATCTCACATGAAAAAAGTCCTCATCTTAGGCGTCAACGGCTTCATCGGCCACCACCTGTCCAAGCGCATCCTGGAAACCACCGACTGGCATGTCTACGGCATGGACATGAACACGGACCGCATCACGGAATTGCTGGAAGATGACAACTACAAGTCGCGCATGCACTTCTTCGAAGGCGACATCACGATCAACAAGGAATGGGTCGAGTACCACGTCAAGAAGTGCGACGTGATCCTGCCGCTGGTGGCCATCGCCACGCCGTCGACCTACGTCAAGCAGCCGCTGCGCGTCTTCGAACTGGACTTCGAAGCCAACCTGCCCATCGTCCGCTCGGCCGCCAAGTACGGCAAGCACCTGGTCTTCCCGTCGACCTCGGAAGTGTATGGCATGTGCCATGACGAGGAATTCGACCCGGAAAACTCGGAACTGATCTGCGGCCCGATCAACAAGCCGCGCTGGATTTATTCGAACGCCAAGCAACTCATGGACCGCGTGATCTGGGGCTACGGCATGGAAGGTTTGAACTTCACCCTGTTCCGTCCGTTCAACTGGATCGGCGCGGGCCTGGACTCGATCCACACGCCGAAAGAAGGTTCCTCGCGCGTGGTGACGCAATTCTTCGGCCACATCGTGCGCGGCGAAAACATCTCGCTGGTCGACGGCGGCGCGCAGAAACGCGCGTTCACCTACATCGACGACGGCATCGATGCGCTGATGCGCATCATCGCCAACAAGAACGGCATCGCCAGCGGCAAGATTTACAACATTGGCAATCCGATCAATAACTATTCGATCCGCGACCTGGCCGGCATGATGCTGACCCTGGCCGCCGAATATCCGGAATACGCCGAAGGCGCGAAACACGTGAACATCGTGGAAACGACCTCGGGCGCCTACTACGGCGCCGGCTACCAGGACGTGCAAAACCGCGTGCCGAAAATCACGAATACCTGCGAAGAGCTGGGCTGGGCGCCGACCACCACCATGGCCGATTCCCTGCGCAATATTTTCGACGCCTACCGCAGCCAGGTAGCCCAAGCCAAAGCACTGATGGATTAATGTTGAGCAAGCCGTTCCTGACCCTGAAAATCGACGTCGATACCTATCGCGGCACCCGTGAAGGCATGGGCAATCTGGTGCGCATGCTGGCCGCGCACCAGGCCAAGGCCACTTTTCTGTTCTCGCTGGGCCCCGACCATACGGGCTGGGCCCTGCGGCGCGCCTTGAAGCCGGGCTTTTTCAGCAAGGTCTCGCGCACCTCGGTGGTCGAACACTACGGCTTGAAAACATTGATGTACGGCACTTTGCTGCCGGGACCCGATATCGGCAAGCAATGCGCGGCGCAATTGCGCGCCGTGCGCGATGCCGGTTTCGAGTGCGGCATCCACACCTGGGATCACACCCTGTGGCAAGACAACGTGGCCAAGCGCAACGCCGCCTGGACCATCAACATGATGCGCAAGGCCGCCAACCGCTACGAGCAAGTGTTTGGCGCCAAGCCACACACGCACGGCGCGGCCGGCTGGCAAATGAATGTCAGCGCCTTTGTCGAACACGACACGGCCGGCTACCGCTTTGCCTCCGACGGCCGCGCCATGCTCGACGCGCGCGGCGCCATGGTGCATGCCAGCAATGGCCCGCACCGCGTGCGCAACGGCAACACCATCCTGCAATGCGTACAATTGCCCACCACCCTGCCCACCCTGGATGAATTGCTGGGCTGCGAAATCGACGGCAAGCTGATCACGACCGGCAATGTTGCCGCGCATATATTGTCGCTGACGGCGGATAATCCCCGCGATCACGTGTATACCTTGCATGCGGAACTTGAAGGACAGAAACTCGCCCCCATTTTCGAACAACTGCTGGCTGGCTGGAAAACCCAGGGCTACCAGTTTGCAGCGATGGGCGATTATTATGAAAAGATAAAAAATACGGACTTGCCCGTTTGTCCCGTCACCTGGGATGAGTTGCCAGGCCGTTCGGGACGCCTGATTGTGCAGGGCAAAGCGGCCTGAATGCTGTATTGTTGCACCTGGATGCGTTGCCAGATTAAAAACCAGCGCTGATGATCACCGTTCAGGAGAGAACCTGTGGCTGATAGCCAATCCCTCGTTAGCATACCCGACTTTAGCGCCGCCATGACCAGCGGCAAGACCTTTCAGTTGCTGGGCCGTCCGGCCAAGGCCACGGTGCTGTTTTTCTATCCGAAGGACAACACTCCTGGCTGCACCACGGAAAACATCGCCTTCCGCGATGCGTATTCGCAATTCGTCGCTGCCGGCGTGGAAATCTACGGCATCAGCCGCGATTCCCTGCGCTCACACGAAAGCTTCAAAGCCAAGCTGGAGCTGCCATTCGAGCTCATTTCCGACCCGGACGAAGCCGTTTGCCTGCTGTTTAACGTCATGAAGATGAAACAGATGTACGGCAAGACGGTTCGTGGCGTCGAGCGCAGCACGTTTGTGATTGACGCCCAGGGCCGATTGGTGAAAGAATGGAGAGGCGTGAAGGTCGCAACTCACGTGGAAGAAGTGCTGGAATTCGTAGCGCATCTGAATTGATCGTCCATATTGATCCAATGCGCGTTGTCGGCTTCCAGCGAGCCTGGTTCAACCGCAGTTCAGTTCACGGTACCTATCGCCATTTTGAGTCAACGAAGCGCCTCCATCCACTCCGCCAGGCGGGCCTGCAGCCCGACTATGGCGTCCATGACCGGCCATGCTGCCGGCCTTCCGGCAGTTACTCGTCCTGTAGCATTGTTGTTCCCCCGCATCCACCCCATGAGAAGTGCCGCCAGAAGCTGGCTGCCCATGGGCGATTCATTCCAGAAATTTTTTGATTGAGATCCTGATGCCACTGCCAAAATTACCGAGCAAGCCAGCCACCATCCTGGCCACCCAAGATTACCCAACCGCAGGCGCAGCGCGCCCGGCCACCAAAACCCCGGCAGCCAAGAAAGTGGCTGCACCGATCATTGAAGCGGCGATCGCCGAAGTTGCCAAGCCGGTCCGCAATGCGGCCACGAAGATCAAGCAAGTGGCGGCCCTGATGGTCGCCAAGCCGGCGCCTGCGCCAGCCGTTGCTGTGCCTGCGGCCGCTCCTGCCGTCGTTGCCGCGCCTGGGGCGAAAGCCAGGCCGGCGGCAAAAGGCAAGGTCACGCCGATCAAGCCCGTCAAGCAAGCCGAGCAGCCACATCCGGCCAAGCACAAGGCGGTGGAAGTGCAGCTCAAGTCGTCCGCCAGCCGCGCCGCCGACCAGCGCGGCATCAGCAAACTGTTCGTGCTCGACACGAACGTGCTGATGCACGACCCATCGTCGCTGTTCCGCTTCGAGGAACACGATGTGTACCTGCCGATGATGACCCTGGAAGAGCTGGACAACCATAAAAAGGGCATGACGGAAGTGGCGCGCAATGCACGCCAGGTTTCGCGCACGCTCGACGCCCTGATCAGCAACACGGACGACGACGCCATCGAACACGGCATCCTGCTGTCCAAGCTGGGCAACAAAGACGCCAAGGGCCGCTTGTTCTTCCAGACGCGTCTGCAAAGCGCCGACCTGCCGGCAGGCTTGCCAGTGGGCAAGGCCGACAACCAGATCCTGGCCGTCGTGCGTTCGCTGGAAGCGGAACAGGAAGGCCGTCCCGTCGTGCTGGTGTCGAAAGACATCAACATGCGCATCAAGGCGCGCGCCCTGGGCTTGCCGGCCGAAGACTACTTCAACGACCATGTGCTGGAAGACACGGACTTGCTGTACTCGGGCATCGTGCAATTGCCGGACGACTTCTGGAACAAGCACGGCAAGGACATGGAATCCTGGCAGGAAAGCAAGAACGGCTACAGCTCGACGTTCTACCGCGTGACGGGTCCGTTCATCCCATCCTTGCTGGTCAACCAGTTCATCTACCTGGAACCGAAAAACGGCGAAACGCCATTCTACGGCCAGGTAAAACAGATCAACGGCAAGACGGCCGTGCTGCAAACCCTGCGCGACTTCAGCCACACGAAGAACAATGTGTGGGGCGTGACGGCGCGCAACCGCGAGCAGAACTTCGCGCTGAACTTGCTGATGAATCCGGAATGCGACTTCGTCACCCTGCTGGGCCAGGCCGGTACCGGCAAGACCCTGCTGGCCCTGGCCGCCGGCCTGGCGCAAGTGCTGGAAACCAAGCTCTACAATGAAATCATCGTCACCCGCGTGACGGTGCCGGTGGGCGAAGACATCGGTTTCCTGCCAGGCACGGAAGAAGAAAAGATGTCGCCATGGATGGGCGCCTTCGACGACAACCTGGAAGTGCTGAACAAGTCCGACTCGGATGGCGGCGAATGGGGCCGTGCGGCAACGCAAGACCTGATCCGCTCGCGCATCAAGATCAAGTCGCTCAACTTCATGCGCGGCCGCACGTTTGTGAACAAGTTCCTCATCATTGATGAAGCCCAGAACTTGACGCCGAAACAAGTCAAGACCCTCGTCACGCGCGCCGGTCCCGGCACGAAGATCCTGTGCCTGGGCAACATCGCGCAGATCGACACGCCGTACCTGACGGAAGGCTCGAGCGGCCTGACTTACGTGGTCGACCGCTTCAAGGGCTGGACCCACAGCGGCCACGTCACCCTGGCCCGCGGCGAGCGTTCGCGCCTGGCCGATCACGCCAGCGAAGTGCTGTAACGTGCTGTAACTTATAGCGGGCGGCGCAAGCTGCCCATTCATTCGAAAGCCCCGGCTGCAGCAATGCAGGCGGGGCTTTTTTCTTACTGACAGGCTTATATGCTGTCTTGCTGTCTTAGCTCGAACACCTCACCATTTTTCTGCAGCAAGCCGCGCAGCAGTAGATCATCGATGCGAGCACGGATGGTGTCGCGCAACTGCGGGCTGGTGGCCTTAAAACCAAACAGGCGCGCCACGTACTGAGCAATTTCGACCAATCCTGCGCCATAGTTTTTCTGTAGCGTATCAAGGATTGCAACGTCGATTTCCTGCGGCGGCAACATGTCGGGTTTACGAAGGGTGTCGGAAACAACGGCGCCGCGGTCACGGATGCTGATGATGGTATCGGCCATGCTCAAAAAACGCTCCGTCATGATCATGCCATCGAAGCGTATAGCAGCATGAATGGCGCGCTCCACCGCTGCCTGGATGCGCGCGCCGGTCCGTTTCAAGCCCCACGCAGCACGCAGGCGCACCACGACTTCATCGACATGCACCGGACCTTCCAGGCTAACGATCTGCTTGACTAAGTCGCTCAAGGCCGCTACCGGCATCTCATGCAAGTCGTCGGCATAGGCAGGTTTGGCAGGGATCGCTTCGACATAGGCCGCCGGCCTGTTTTGTCCATTCCTTTCCAATCCAATCTCGGCATGATCTTCTCGCTCCACGGTCACTACCGACACGCCCGGCTTGCGCTCCTGCTTCGCATGGAGTTCAGCGCGCGCTGCCAGCTCGGTCTTGGCTGCATCAATGGCCATCAGCAGGCGCTGCAACTCATTATTGGGCCTCTGGAACCAGTCGAGTCCCCAAATACGGTGGATGATCCAACCATGGTCTTCCAGCACGGCCTGACGCAAGCGATCGCGATCACGCGCCGAGCGCGAGCTATGGTAGGACTCACCATCGCACTCGATGCCCAGCAGATAGCGGCCCGGATGCTGGGCGTCGGCAATACCCAGGTCGATAAAAAACCCGGCGATGCCGACTTGTGGATGGACTTCGTACCCGCAGGCCTTAACGGCATCGGCCACCTGTATTTCAAACGGACTGTCATATTCGCGCCCAGATACGCGCGACAAGCCCAGCCTGCCTGTGCGCGCGAAATGCAGGAACAGCTTGAAAGCCACTACACCCCGCCCTTTGGCACGTTCAAGATCGATATCTTCATCGGTAATCGAGGCAAACACTTCGCAGCGGCGCTTGGCACGACTGATCAGCACATTGAGGCGCCGCTCACCACCTTCTGCACTCAGTGGGCCGAAGCGCATGGCCATGTAGCCAAGCTTGTTGCGACCGTAGCCAACCGAGATAAAAATCACATCACGTTCGTCGCCCTGCACGTTTTCCAGGTTCTTGATGAAAAACGGCTCGCTGGCATGCTGCTGAAAAAAGGGCTCCACGTCCTGATGCTCGCGGCGTAATAACTCCAGTTCATCCTGGATGGCTCGCCGCTGCTTGACCGAAAAAGTCGCCACGCCCAACGAATGTTCCGGTGAGTTGCGCGCATGATCGATAATAGCCCCGGCAATGACCCTAGCCTCTTCCGCATTGGTGCCAGTGTTGCCGGAATCAAATACGCCGTTAGCTACGTGATGAAACTGCAAGCCCATGCCCGCCTCTTGGGTGTAGGGACTGGGCACGATAAACAGCTTGTTTTCATAGAACTGGCTGTTCGATACAGCGATCAAGGACTGATGTCGGCTACGGTAATGCCAGCGCAGCATGCGTTGCGGCAAGCCGCGTGCAGTAAACAGCCCCAGGATGCTCTCAATATCGGAGACTTGTGCATCATCGTCACCGTCTTCATCGGGCTCGGCGCTGGTCATCTTGGAAAAGAACTTGGTTGGTGGCAATTGCCGCTCGTCACCCACCACAACCACTTGACGCGAGCGTGCAATGGCCCCCAGCGCATCCACAGGCTGGATCTGGCTGGCCTCGTCCATCACCAGCAAATCAAAACTGAGTTGCCCGGGAGGCAGGAACTGGGCTACCGATAGCGGACTCATCATAAATACCGGCTTGAGCGCCTGGATTGCGGGTGCAGCGCGCTGCATCAAGCGGCGTATCGGCATATGCCCCTTACGTTTGGCCATTTCGCCGCGCAGCACCCCTAAGGGGCCGATCGCACCGCCTCCCTGCGGGATGCGACGGTGGTGTGCTTGCACCACTTCCAGACTGGATGCTGCAATGCGCTGGCGGTCCATCTGCGTAAAATCTGCCGCCAGGCGGCTATGGAGGTGCCCGTCAAAATGGGCTAGCGCCTCGTCGCTGCGTACTTGATCAGCAAAAAGCGCTTCAAAATACGCCATTGTGAACGTGCGCATGGCATCCCTAGGAATCAGCGTGCCAGCTTCCAGTTGCGTGACAATTTCACCGATACCCAACTGGCGCGCCTTGGAACAGCGGTCGCGGTAGATCACCCACTTCGACAACTCTTCGGAAAATTCAATCCACACCGCCATACGTCCAAGCAAGGCAAAGGCGGGCAAATCCAAGATAGCCGGCACCTGAAACAGCTTGTCGTTATTGGTACATAACTCGCTATAGAGTTCGTCGAGTTCACTCACGAACTTGTCCTGCGCAGCTTCAAGCTCTAACGCACGATGTAGCGGCGCGGCGCGATTATCGTGGCGCGCAACCATATGGCGCAGTCTAGACTTGGACGCCATCCACACCGTGCTGATGCGCAAACTCTCCCAGTCGGACAATGAACCCTGCCAATGCGCCCCAAACGCAGCTCGGCCCAGTTCGCTACCCGCATCAATATCTCGGTGTAGTTGCTGCGCTTCGATCAACAAGTCAAGGCGCGCAATCTTGTCTGAAAGGTCTAGCGGTACATGTGGCATCACAGCCTGGCAGCCGGTCTGACAAAACGCAAGCCGAGACACTTGCCCGGCCACAGTCTCAAGGGCGGAGGCCTCCACGCTAGCCCATTCACGAAAAGCGGGTTCGTCTTTCCAGCCGTTGAACCACATCGCGTCTAACAGAGGCCGGATTTGCTGCAGCAGGCTCTCCAGCAGTGCAGCCCGACGGCTAATTTCCGAGCGGTCAGGCAACTTGCTGGCAATAATTCGCGGCTGAGCTCCCAAGCCACGCAAGCTGCGCATCCATTCCACCAGCGCCAGCAAAGGCGCCGAGCGCGATTGGCCACCCTTCCAGTCGGCACCAAACGCACCGCTGCCAAATGTATTGCTTAACTCAATCCGCTCCAGCAGTTTTCTCGCTTCGCCCAGATGGTCGAGAATTTCCAGCTGTTCGGGCAGCGCTGTGTCCGGATTGCGCAACAGGCCCTTGACCTGCTTGCTAGCCGCGCGCCACTCGCTGCTGACGAAACGCAGCAGGCTGTCACCGTGGACGGCCAACGTCTGGCGCGCCCCAGACAGATCAAGCTGCCAGGCATCGCTGCTAATTTTTCCTTCCAGCCGCGCCTGTAAGCCTTCCAGCGCCACCACGCATTGCGCCAGATCGGCAGCCTGTTCCACGCCTTGATCCCATACTGTCGAAACAAACACCTCGGGACTGACATCAGGTGCCGTCGCCACTTTCTGTGCCGTCAATACCAAACGGTTGATCTCACTGTAGCTTGCCATTTGGCTGCCGGCATCGACACCGAGCAATCGGCTTAGCAAAGCAACTTCGCCATCGAGCCTACTAAACAGCGTTTGCAAGGCCACCGCCCGTTCGAAGGCCTGTGCGTTCGCGTACTGCGGCAAGCCGGCCAGTTGCTGGCGCAAGTCAAGCACTTCAATCTCCCACGCGTCGGCATGGATTTCGCCCGCAAGAGCAGCCTGCAAACGTTGCAATTGGATGCCATCGTCGATCAAAGCCATCAGGGCATTCGACTGCTCGCTCCATTCTGGCGCCCGCAGGGCTTCGTTGGCAAGCGTGGGCGCCGCAGCAACGTCGCGCGCCAGCGCCACCAAATAGGTAAAGTCGCGCAGCACAGCCGGTGCCACCGTATCGAGCGACATGGCCAGCTCTGCCTGTTGTTCAGCAAGCTCCTTGCAGCGCGCACGCATGGCCGTGATACGCGACACCAGGCGCTCCACGTCATTGGGAAGTATCATTTTGAGCGCCACGCCGCGCCATGGATGGTCGCCCGGCTCGCCAATGTCAACGATGCGCTGCGCCAACTCTTCAACCACTGCCAGGCGCTGCTGCACCTCGTCGGGCGACCAGCTTTCAGGCTGCTGTAAACGGATGTCCACCGGCTTGACATGTTCCAGACGTAATTTGCTCAATTCGCCGATCACTTGATAGGGCGTGAGCTTAGCGACCGAGTGCCGCAGGTGCAAGCGTGCACTGTGTGCGTTGAGCTGATCGCGCGCCAGCAGCAATCGGTTGTTCAAGGTGGTGGCCGCATCCCCCTTGGGTGAGCCTAGTTCAGACGTACGGCGCAGCTCATCGAGAAACATTTTCTTGTTAGCTTTATTACTGTGCAATTCAATACAGGCATCGCCAACGCCAGCTTGATCCAGTCGCCGCTTGACCACCTCGAGGGCGGCCATTTTCTCCGCTACGAACAGTACCGTCTTGCCATCGGCAATCGCCGACGCGATGACATTAGCAATGGTTTGAGATTTGCCAGTACCCGGCGGTCCTTGGATCACCAAGTTACGGCCAGCGCGCACATCGTGCACGGCCAGCGTTTGCGAACTGTCGCAATCGACGATATGCAACAACTCGGCCGGCGCAATATAATCGTCCAGGTTAGCGTCTTCTGGAATGGTTGATGCACCCGCAGCAAAACCATCGGATAACAAACCACGCATCAAAGGTTGATTCGTCAGCCCGCCTTCCGGCCACATGGCGGGGTCGAGGTCGCGGTACATCAGGAATTTGGAAAATGAAAAGAAACCGAGCACGATATCGTCGGCATCTACTACCCAGCCCTCTTTCGACTGCACAGCATCCCTGACGGCGTCGATGTAGGCCATGGGGTCGAATTCATCGCCAGCTTCATATGTGGGCATTTTTAAATGGTGCACGCGCTCCAGAAAGGCTTCCAGCGACAGATTCGATGAATGCTCTTCCTGGCGCCATTTCAATTTGAATTGCTCTGCGGCGTTGCCCCTTTCCAAGCTGACGGGAATCAGGATCAGCGGCGCGTATCGCACATTCTTCGCATTCAACGGATCGAGCCATTTCAAGGTACCGAGCGCCAAGAACAAGATATTGACGCCCTGCTCCTCCTCCAAGGTACGTGCATCGAGATACATGTCAAGCAGGCGCTTCTGCAGCCCCTTGGCAGTGAGTCTGGTTTGCAGGCGCGTATCGGCATGCCGGTTCAAAACACCGCGCGCGTCGACACTGTCATCATGGGCTGGCGCCAATTCCGCGATTTCATCAGCGTTAGCATCCGTATTATCAAGGTCAATCTTGCTTGCAGCCCTCCCAGGCAAAAAGTTAAATGGACGACTTTCGGATACCATCAATCGAAATATCTCGCTCGACTTCTCATCAACCACATCAATGGTGCGTGCGGTAGTAGATGAGCGTGGAATATTCAGCAAGCGGTTACGTGCAGTCAGGTCCAGCAACTCCGTACGGGCGCGCTCAAGTTTTGCGTCTGCAGACAGACTGCCTTGCATAAAATCTGATGCAAAAGCTGGAGATACTATATCCGAGTCATTCATTATTGCCTCGCTACTTCATCATTAATCTGGGACTACTGAATTTTCACGTACAACTTTACTCCCTAAAGGTCATAGACAAGCTTAAAGCAGCCGGAATAGTACTGAATTTGTGTCAAGTCAATAAAGATAGTTGCCAACCAGATACGGTTAAAGTTATTTTCAACATCCATCAAAGGATAAATTTCGGACTATCGGGCGTATTGATTTATTTTTGCATGTTCTAATGTCTGCCCTGCCCTTCAAAATATCAGCAATGTCACCAGCCATTCCATTCTTCCTAGCTACGGCCCTCTTCATGCTCATCCACATTTCCGTCATGGCCGCGTGCGCTCGCGCATTCGGCATTACCGTGCGCAGCATCAGCTACGGCGTGGGACCTACCCTGCTGGCCGTGGGAAAGGTCCAGGTCAAGCTGCTGCCCCTGGCCGGCAACGTGGTGCTGAAGGATACGCGCGAGGAAACTTTGTATGACGACGATCCCTGTCTTGACGCCTATAACTTCCAGCCGCTGTGGAAGCAGGTGCTGCTGCCATTGAGCGGCGTGGGGGTGCTGCTGGCCTTGTCGCTGGGTATCATGGGGGCGTCGGGCTGGGAGCGCTTTGTCGCTGCCTTCGGGCAGATCGTCCACGGTGCGCTGGCGCCGTTGTCGACGGCGCAGGAATTGCTGGGTGATGGGGAAACGTTTGCGCGCACGCACGGCTTTGCACTGGTGTTCGCCCTGTTCTCGTTGAAACTGTGCGCCTTCAACCTGCTGCCGTTTGCCGGCTTGAACGGGGGACAGGCGCTGCTGGCCATCATGCGCGGCGGCAAGCCGTATGCGGCGTGGGAAGAGGCGGCGGTGAAGTGGCTGCTGCTGCCGGGGCTGGCGATCTTGCTGGCGTGGGTGGCGGCATTCGGCTGGTATGGCTGGAAAATCATGGCAGCCTAGGCCGCTGGCGCTATTATTTTTTGGACACTTGTCGTATGCTCGCACCACCGTCTTGACGCCCTCGGCAAAGGAGCTGGCATTTTCTCGTTCGACACTTGCGGCACACGCCTGGCCCTGTGGGCCATTCGCGCCTACCAGCGCTACCTGTCGCCATGGAAAGGTTTTTCCTGCGCCTACCGCGTGCTGACGGGGCGCGACAGCTGTTCCGCCTATGGCTACAAGGTCATCGCGCGCCACGGCTTGCGTACAGGCTTGCCCTTGTTACAGCGCCGCTTGCGCGCCTGCGGCGAACGGCATCGCCAGTATCGCGCGCTGCATCCGCAGGCACGGCGTAGCGGCAGACATCTGGCCCAAGCGGGATTTTGCGATTGCGACATCCCGACGCCGGACTGCCATCATTGCTCCTGCACCCCTTGCGACTTGCTCGATTGCGACTGGCCCAGACGAAAAAAGAAACAGTCATTTCAGTAGTTATATGAATTTAAATTACAAATGAAATATTCATTCATGAAATGAATAATACCCATTATCACTGTGAATTGGCTGGAAACGGGTCCGCGGCCTATACTCAAGCCGTCTCCCCTACACTGCTTCCCATGCTCACCCTGCTCAGCCCGCATACCTCGCGGGCTTTTTGTTCCCGGCCATTGCCACTCCGCCTTACCCCTTTTAACGATCACCGGGCGCGCCGTTCCCCGCCAACCCAGCTCCCCACAGGGAGCACCGCATGATCGTGCGCGAGCGTCCTTCGGCGCTGCGCTTGTTCCTCGTGGTGCGCGGTTCCGTCCTGCCGCGCATCCGCACCACGCTGATCGTCAATACCCTGATCGCCACCCTCGTCACCTGGTGCCACGGCACCCTGTTCGACCACAAGGTGATCCTCACGACCATCCCGTTCACCCTGATCGGCTTGCCGCTAGCCATCTTCCTGGGCTTTCGCAACACGGCCGCCTACGACCGCTACTGGGAAGCGCGCAAGCTGTGGGGCGAACTGGTCTTGCGCAGCCGGAATTTCTCGCGCCAGTGCCAGACGATGATACGCAGCGACACGCCGGCCCACGCCAGGCTGGGCCTGGAAGACGTGCGCGTGCGCATGATTTACCGCACCATCGCCTTTTGCCACGCCCTGCGCCACCAGCTGCGCGACACGCGCGGGCCGGCCGACCTGCAGCCGCTGCTGCGTCCGGCCGAATGGGACGCGGCCTGCAAGGCATCAAATCCGTCCGACTACCTGATGCTGCAGATGGGCCACGACCTGGCCGACTGCGTCCGGCAAGGCCGCATCGACAGCATCCTCGCCACGCAGATCGATAACACGGTCTCGGCCATGGTGGGCGCGGGCGCTTCGTGCGAACGCATCCGCAGCACGCCGATTCCGTTTTCGTATTCGCTGCTGCTGCACCGCACGGCCTACCTGTACTGCTTCCTGCTGCCTTTCGGCCTCGTCGATTCGCTCGGTTTCATGACGCCCTTCGTCGTCGCCATCGTCGCCTACACCTTCTTTGGCCTCGATGCGCTGGGCGACGAGATCGAGGAACCGTTCGGCGAAGACGCCAACGATCTGCCGCTGTCGGCCATGTGCCGCGCCATCGACATCAGCTTGCGCGAATCCCTGCAGGACGAGAACATACCGCCACCCATGCAGGCTGACGATTTTCTGCTGCACTAAGCTTGACCTTACCATTGGGGTAAGGATTACAGTGGACACACTTAACCATTCAAGGAGTGCTTGCCATGTACCAGTTACAAGTTGAAAACATGAGCTGCGGCCATTGCGTCGGCTCGGTCACGAAAGCGGTGCAAGCCATCGATCCGCAAGCCCAAGTGCAAATCGACCTGGCCAGCAAGCGCGTCACGGTGGAATCACCGGCCGAACTGGGCGCCATCAGCGCCGCCATCGTGGAGGCGGGATTTCCCGTTACCAGCGCGCAATAACAGCAGTCGCTTCGACAAGACAGCCGGCCCTTGCGCCGGCTGTTTTTTTATCCGTCCAGTTCGGGATAATGGCGGAAGATGCCTTCCTCGTTGAAGGGTATCCTGCGCTTTGACTTCAGGTAGCGGGCAATGTTCGGCCGCGCCGCCACCATATCGTGCAGCGCAAACAAGGCGGGATACTGCGGCGCCAGACGCGCCATGGCTTGCGGAAATGCATACTGCAGGCCCGCCAGCATCTGGAACAGCGACAGGTCGCCATACGTGAGTCTGGCCCCCACCAGATACTGGCCGCGGCTGTTCAGCAACACTTGCGTGAAATAATCGAGAAACTTGGGTAAACGTGTTTGGCGGAAATCCGCGCTGCGCAGCGTAGCGGCCTGTTTTTGCTCTTCGTAATATTGATTCATCGACAGCGGATGGTGCGTGTCGTGCACTTCCGTCAGCCAGTCGGCCATCGTCAGTTGCAGCTGGTTCAGCCACAAACGGCCGCTTTCCGCGCGTGGCGCCAGGCCCAGGCGCCGGCCCAGATACAACAGGATATTCGTCGTCTGGCCGATCAGCACATCGCCATCGCGCAGCACGGGCGGCGCGTAGGCGGCCTGTGGCGTGCTGCCGCCATCGAGGCAGGCCAGCATGGCGGGAACGCCTTGCCCCTCGCGCTCAGGCAAGCGGGCGACGTCGCGGTAGTCGGCGCCCGCCTCTTCCAGGGCCAGACGGATGAATTCGCCACGCCCCTGTATCGCGGGCCAATAGTACAGTTCATACGCCATAGGCACCTCCGTTGACTTACATCAAGGGCAACATGCTTTCGCTTCCTTGTCACCGGCCAACCCCAGGCTTTGCAGGATGGGGCAATCGGGCTTATCATCACCATGGCACGATTGCGCCAGGTGCGCCAGGGTATCGCGCATTTCCGTCAGTTCGGCGATGCGCTGATTCAAATCGGCGACATGCGCCAGCGCGATGCCTTTCACGTCCGCGCTGGCGCGCTGGTCGTTTTGCCACAGCGACAGCAGCTCGCGGATCTGCTCCAGCGAAAAGCCCAGGCCCCGCCCGCGCTTGATGAAACGCAGGGCGTGCAAGTCGTTCGGCGTGTAGATGCGGTAACCGGCGTCGCTGCGCGCGCTGGGTTTTAACAAAGTAATGCTTTCATAGTAGCGTATCATTTTTGCCGATACGCCCGTCTCGCTTGCCGCCTGGCCGATATTCATCCTATGACTCCTTGGTATGCGCGCTGCGGGCTTTCCAGCGGCGCAGCAACAGGGCATTACTGATCACGCTGACGGAGCTGAAGGCCATCGCCGCGCCCGCCACCATGGGGTTGAGCAGGCCGAAGGCAGCCAAGGGAATGCCGATCAGGTTATAAATGAATGCCCAGAACAGATTCTGCCGTATCTTGCTGTAGGTGCGGCGCGAGATATCGATGGCGTCCGCCACCAGGGCCGGATCGCCGCGCATCAGAGTGATGCCGGCCGCATGCATGGCCACGTCCGTGCCCGTCGACATGGCGATGCCCACGTCGGCGGCCGCCAGCGCGGGCGCATCGTTGATGCCGTCGCCCACCATGGCCACTTTCGCGCCCTCGCCTTTCAGCGCAACAATTTTAGCGGTTTTATCGGCCGGCAGCATTTTCGCCGCCACCGTGTCGATGCCCAGCAGCTTGCCGACGGCGTCCGCGCTGCCCTGGTTGTCCCCGGTCAACATCACCGTCTGGATGCCGAGGCTGTGCAAGTGGGCAATGGCCGCCTGCGCGTTCGGCTTGACCTGGTCGGAAAAGGCGAACAAGCCCAGCAGTTCCGACCCCGACGCCAGCCACGAAATCGTGTTGCCCGTGTTTTCCAGCGACAAGGCCTGTGCCGCCAGCGGCGTCATGTCCACGTGCAACTCCTGCATCAGGCGCGTGCTGCCCAGTTTCAATTCCAGGCCATCGACGTGGGCCGCCAAGCCGCGGCCCGGCAAGGCCGACAGGCCCGTGGCTGGCAACGGTTCGATGTGGCGCGCGGCCGCCGCGTCCAGCACGGCCGTCGCCAGGCTGTGCTCGCTCCCACGCTGGATGCTGGCGGCCAGCTGCAACAGCCGTGCATCGTCGATGCCGTGCGCATGCAGGGCCGCCAGCGCGGGTTTGCCCACCGTCAGGGTGCCCGTCTTGTCGAACACGACGGTATTGACGGCGTGCGCCACTTCCAGCGCTTCCGCATCCTTGATCAGGATGCCGTAGCGGGCAGCCACGCCCGTGCCGGCCATGATGGCCGTCGGCGTGGCCAGGCCCAGCGCGCAGGGGCAGGCGATGACGAGCACGGCCACGGCATTGATAATGGCGTTCTCCAGTTCGCCAGTGGCGAACCACCAGCCCAGCATGGTCAGCAGCGCCAGCACTAGCACCACGGGCACAAAGATCGCGCTGACCTTGTCGACCAGGTGCTGGATCGGCGCCTTGGCCGCCTGCGCATCTTCCACCAGACGGATGATGCGCGACAAGGTCGTCTCGCCGCCCACGGCTTGCGTGCGCACCAGCAACAAGCCGTCAGCATTGATGGCGCCGCCCGTGACCTTGTCGCCCGGATGCTTATCGACCGGCAAGCTTTCGCCCGTGATCAAGGACTCATTGATCTGGCTGGCGCCTTCCACCACCACGCCATCGACGGCTACCCGCTCGCCGGGACGGATGACCACCAGGTCGCCCACTTTTACTTGTTCCACGGGCAAGTCGATTTCGACGCCGTCGCGGCGCACGCGGGCCGATTCCGGACGCAAGACTTGCAGGGCGCGGATGGCCGAGGCCGTCTGGCGTTTGGCGCGGCTTTCCAGCCATTTTCCCAGCAGCACCAGGGTGATGACGACGGCCGATGCCTCGAAATACAAGTGCGGCAGCATTTCGCCCGCCGTCAGCCATTGGTAGACGGACAAGCCATACGCGGCGCTCGTGCCTAAGGCCACCAGCAGATCCATATTGCCGCTGCCGGCGCGGGCCGCCTTCCAGCCTGCCTTGTAGAAACGCGCGCCAAAGTAAAACTGCACCGGCGTGGCCAGGGCGAATTGCAGCCAGCCGGGCAGCATCAAATGGATGCCGGCCCACTCGAGCAGCATCGGCAGCATCAAGGGGAAAGCCAGCACGGCCGCGAACGCCACTTTCATGCCGTCGCGGTTCGGTGCGGCAGCGGGCGCGCTGGCCGCGCTGGCCGCGCTGGCAGCGGGCACCGTGGCTGCATAGCCGGCCTTGTCGATGGCGGCGATCAGGGTGCCTGCTTCCAGGCCGCCCGTCACCTTGATGCGCGCGCTTTCCGTGGCCAGGTTGACGCTGGCCGCCAGCACGCCTGGCACTTTCAGCAAGGCTTTTTCCACCCGGCCCACGCAAGAGGCACACGTCATGCCGGCGATGTTCAAGTCGATCTCGCGCTGCGCCACCGTGTAGCCGGCCTTTTCCACGGCCGCCTGCAAGGTGGCCAGGGGAATCGGCGTATCGGATGTGATTTTGGCCACTTCCGTGGCCAGGTTGACGCTGGCCTGGGTCACGCCGGGCACGGCGGCCAGGGCCTTTTCCACGCGGCCCACGCACGAGCCACAAGTCATGCCTTCGATGGCCAGCGCCTGCGCATGCGCGGCGGCGGGAGGGGGCGGACTGGAATTGGCGGGAGCGAGTGTACTCTGGTTCATGGCAGATCCTGTACGAAAGATTAACGAATAGGGTCAGGATCTGCTATCCCATGATGGGAAGGTCAAGCCCTATTTGCACGGTGTGCAGAGCTTGCTTGAAGACTTAGCGCACCACGCAGTCGATGGCGGCCGCCTTGGTGCCGCCGGCCGGAGCGCCGCCGCTTGAGGGCGATGGCAAAAAGGCCGGCGGCAGCGTGAACGGCAGGCCTGGATTGACGGGCAACAACACAGGCGGCTGCCTGAAGTTGGGTGTAAAGCCAAACTGGCCAGGGGCAAAGCTTTGCGCGCCAGCCGGATTGCTCACCTGAATCAGGCCCTCAAGCACGTGCACATACAGGCCGGGAGCCAGGCCTGGTCCTGCCGATGGCGCCGCCGTTGGCAACGGTATTGCGGAAGGAGCGACATAGCTGGCAATAAACGTCGTGCCGCGGATGCCAATGGTGGCGGCCGGCGTCTTCATTTCGAAGCGCTCCTTGTTGCGCTTGCCCAGCAGGCCCGTGACGGAGCGCAAGCCTCCCTTGAGCAAGCTGAAGATGGCATGGTCGCCATCGGGCTGCTCGGCCGTGTAGCTGAATTGCTCGATCACGAAACTGGTATTCGGCTTCAGCGTGATTTCGCTATTGTCGATCAGCTTGATCAAGGCATAGGTGTCCTTTTCCGTCAGCAAGGTATCGCCCTGCTCGACCTCGGACTTGATGGCCAGGATTTTCACCTTGCCGTCCATCTTCTTGGCCATCAGCGGACCACTCAGTTGCATGACGGTACCGGCCACCTGTCCGGCCCAGGCGTGCGCACCCACGCACGTCAGGGCCAGCCACAGCAAGGCCTTAATTGCAGTACATTTTTTTAGCGGCATCATCGAGTTTGTATCCTGTGGGTTTATCTTTGGCTTCGGCAACATCCTTGCTGTCTTTCTTCTTGTCGTCCGGCTTGGCTTGCGGCGCGGACACGAGCGTATCGTTGGCACGATCGGCTTGCTTGATGATGCGCAAGGCATCATCAATGGCCGCGCTCGTGGCGGCGTCGATCGCGGGCTTGTCGATGGTGGTCGCTGGCAGGAAGATGGTGTCCGCCATGCTCACCGTGCCATTCGGCGCCAGCAAGCTGACGTTGGCACGCTGGCGGTTGATGCGCACGCCCGAGCCTCCCGTGATGCTGCCCGTTTTCGCCAGCACGCTCATGCTGGCCGCTGCCGGCAAGGTGACGCTGGCAGTGTCAGCAAAACGCACATTCGCGCCCGCGCTGGCGCTGACATTGCCGCCGCCAGCGATCTGCGCATTGCCGCCGACATTGATGTCGCGGCCCGCCGTCATGCTGACATTGCGCACCGCCGCCAGTTGCGCGCCATCACCCAGCACCACATCCGTGCTGGCATCGAGCGCAATATCGTTGCCCGCGATCCTGCCGTTGACGGTGACGGGGCTGTGCGCCGTCACGCTGACGTTGCCGCCATTCGCATTGATATTGCCAACCGCGACGCCGCCCGTATTGTCGATGGCGATATTGCCCGCGCCAGTGACGAGGGTTCCCAGGGTCAGGGTGCCCGGCGCCGAAGTATTGTTCAGCGTAATGCCGCCCCCTGCGCTATTGCTTGCGGTAAAACTGCTTAGCTGGTTGCCCGCATGGCCCAGCACAATGCCGTCGCGCGCCTGCGCAGTGACGCTGCCGGCGAGCAAGGCGCCATCCTGGCCGATGGCGCCGTTCAGGGTGCTCAATGTCACATCATTCGCCGCCAGACTGGCGAAGCGCAGATCGCCAGCCGCTTGCGTGATGGCCAGCTGGCCCGCCAGGCGGATGGCGCCGGCCGCCTGATTGAAGCTATTGGCGACGAGCAAGTTGCCGTTGCCGCTCAGCACGCCGCCGCCTTGCGCGTAACGGTCCGCCGACAGGCTGCCGTTCAGCAGCAAGCTGCCGCCATTGACTTCCAGGCTGCCCAGCAAGGAACGGTCCGGCACATTCTCGCCGAGGGTCAGGCTGCCGCCCGTCAACAGCAAGCCCGTCGCCAAATTCAGGTTTTTCAGGATGGTGTTGCCAGCCGCCGCGCTGTACGTGACGATGCCCTTGCTGTTGCTAAAGTCGACGGCCAGCACGTTCGCGCCTTCCGGCACCACGCCGCCGTCCCAGTTGGCCGCATCGCTCCACAAGCCGCTGCCGCTGCCGACCCAGGTCGACAATTGCTTTTGCGCAATCGATGCCTGCGCCGTGCCGCCCGTCGTTTCCAGGGTGTAGTTACCCGCATCGGCGCCCGCCAGGCGGAAGCCGCTGGCCGTCACCAGTTTTGCGGCACCCGCATTCTTGTCGGCAAAGCTGCCGCTGCCGCCCACCACGCTGACCACATCCTGACCCAGCACGCCGTTCGCCGTGGCGCTGACGGCCGCGTTCGTGCTGCCGTCATACACCTTACCGGCGGCGCTCAGGCCAGCCAGGGTCAGGCTGGCCGGTGTAATGCTGGCCAGCAAGCCCGTCGGCAAGACGATAAAGTAATTGCCCGCATCGGCGCCCGCCAGCGCCACGCCGCTGAGCTGCACGGCCTTGGCCGGGCCCACGTTCTTGTCCGCAAAGTTGGCAACTGCCGAGGCCACCAAACTGTCGCCGGCGACACGGTCATCGCCCAGGCTCAGCTGCGCGCCCGTCGTGCCATCGTAGACCTTGTTGCCGACCACGCCGGACAGGTTCAGCGCACGCGCGCCGATATCGGCCGTGGTATTGCCCGCATTTCTATTGAGCACGTAGTTGCCCGCGTCGTCGCCGCTCAGCGCCACGTTCGTCACATGTACTGCCTTGCCCACGCCCGCTTTTTTGTTGCCAAACGCGGCATTACCCGCCACGCTCAAGGCGTCGCCCTGGATGCGGTCGTCGCCAAAGTTCACTTGCGCGCCCGTCGTGCCGTCATACGTCTTGTTAACGCCATTGAAACTCACGTTCAGGGTGCGCGCCGCGATGTCGGCCGTGGTAGTGCCGGCATTGGCATTCAACACATAATTGTCCGCATCGCCACCGCTCAGCGCCACGTTCGTCACCGTGACCGCCTTGCCCACACCCGCTTTTTTGTTACCAAACGCCGCATTGCCCGCCACCGTCAAGGCGTCGCCCTGGATGCGGTCGTCGCCAAAGTTCACTTGCGCGCCCGTCGTGCCGTCGTAGGTCTTGTTGACGCCGTTAAAACTCACGGTCAGGGTGCGCGCCACGATGTCGGCCGTGGTGCTGCCCGCGTTGGTGCCCAGCACATAGTTACCTGCATCGTCGCCACCCAGCGCCACGTTCGTCACCGTGACCGCCTTGCCACTACCCGCGTTCTTGTTGCCAAACGCGGCATTGCCCGCCACCGTCAAGGCGTCGCCCTGGATGCGGTCGTCGCCAAAGTTCACTTGCGCGCCCGTCGTGCCGTCGTAGGTCTTGTTGACGCCATTAAAACTCACGGTCAGGGTGCGCGCCGTGATGTCGGCCGTGGTGCTGCCCGCATTTCCATTGAGAACGTAGTTACCCGCATCGGCGCCCGTCAGCTGGCCTGCCGCCACCTGGTAATCAACCGTTTTGCCAGTGCCGACATGCTTGTCGCGGAAGCTGCCCTGCAAGCCGGCCATGCCGACCTGGTCGCCCGAAACCATGCCTTCGAAGTAGCCATTCAGGCCAGCTTGCACGGTGCCGTCGTACACGCGGCTTTGCGCGCCGGTGACGCTATAGTTCAGCACGCGCGCCGTGATGGCGGCCGTGCCGTCCGCCGTCGTCGCGGCCAGGCTGTAGTTGCCCAGCTCATTGCCGCCCAGGGCCAGGCCGCTGGCGTGCACGGCCTTGCTGCCGCCTGCATTCTTGTCGAGGAAGGCGGCGCTGCCGCTGATGCTGATGTTGTCGCCCGCCACCACATTGCCCAGCACGAAATTGACGCCGTCGTAGCCCAGGTTACCGTCATAGATCTTGCCATTGCCGCCGATACTCACCGTCAGCGCGCGCGGCGTGATGGCGAAGGTCGTCGTGCCGCCCATCGTGATGTCGTACTTGGTCGACCACAGGCCCGTCGCCGCATAGCTGCCCACGTTGCGCGCGTTGCCGTAGCCGAGGCTGCCATTCACGCCAGTGTCGCCGTCGAGCAATCCCACATAGCCGATCGCGCCGAGGAAGGCGGCCAGCTGGCCATCGTAGACCTTGCCCGCGGCATTGCCAGAAAGATTCACTTGCAGCGGCTTCAGGAAAGCCTTCAGCATCGGCGTCGTGTAGCCTTCGTAGATACGCCAGGTGCTGCCGAAATTGTAGTCGTTGAAACTGCCCTGCTGCTGCATCTGCGCCGTGCTGCGTCCGCTGGAACCACCGCCATCCATCTGCACCAGCGACGTTTCATAATTGAAAAAACCATAGCTGAACGGGGAACCGGAGGCCACGCGGCCGGCTACCGCGCCCACGGCCGCATAGCCGTTGCCAGTCACGGCGCCGCTGCTGAAGACATGGCTGACGCTGCCCGTGCTTTCGCCGACCAGTCCACCCATGTTTTCCCAGGCCAGGATGGGATCGGCAACGCCGGCCCGGCCCACGGCGCCGCTGGCATACGCGTCGTCGATGCTGCCGCCGTTCAGGCCCACCAGGCCGCCGATGCTGCGCGCGCCAGTGACATTGCCGGTGGCATAAGACTGGCTCAGCGCGCCCTGGTTGTTGCCGACCAGGCCGCCGATCATCTCGCGCGCGCCCGTCACCACGCCGGTGGCGTACGAGGTCGTGATGCTGGCGCTGGATGCATTCCATCCCGCCAGGCCGCCGATGGCGCCGCCGCCATCGGCATTGACGCCGGTGACGGCGCCGCTGCTGCTGGACAAGGTGATGGCGCCGCCGTTGCTGCCCACCAGGCCGCCGACATTGCGCTGGCCGCTGACGGTCGTGCTGCTGTTCACGCCGTCGATGATGCCGCTGACGACCTCGCCCGCCAGCGCACCCACGTTGGCCGTGCCGGTGACGCTGCCGCCGCTCAGGGTCAGGTTGCGCAAGGTGCCGCCCTGGACGGTGCCAAACAGGCCCGCCGCCGAACCGGACCGTCCGCTGCGGTCGATTTTCAAATTGCTGAGAGTAAATCCGCCGCCATCGAACACGCCGGAAAAACCGCCGCCGCTGCCGGCGATCGGCACAAAACCCTGGCCATCGTTCCAGTTCGCGGTGCCGCTGGCGTCGATGTTGCCGGCCAGGCGATAGCTGTTGCCGAAGCCAAGGCTGCCGATGCCTTGCAAGCCATGGATATCGGCGATCAGATAGGGCGAGGACGCGCCGCCATCGCCGCCGACCGCACGCAGGAAGCTGGCGCCGCTGCCGATGGCAAAGCTTCTGGCGCTGAACCCTGGCAGGACGGCCCCGTTTTGCACCCAGTTGCCGCCGTCGAGCACAAAGCTGCCGTCCACCGTCACGGCGCCCGTGGCCGTGATGGCGGAACCTGAATTGAGGTGCAGATCGCCGGTTCTCGCGAGCGCATCCGATATCCGCATGCCGCCCGTGTTCGTGCCGTCGCCGATGGTCAGCGATGCGGCCGAGATGCCAGCCAGTTCAATCGCGTCCAAGCTGAGGGCCGAGCCCGATTTGGTGCCCAGGTCGATGCTGCGCGCACTGCTCAAAGGTTTGATGATCACGTTCGCGCCGCCGGCCGTGCCGCCGAAGTTGAGCGTGCCGTTAATGCCGATATTGTCTGCCTGCAGGATCACCGTCTGGCCGGCAATGCCGCTGCCCTGCAACTGATCTCCGCTACCGGTCAGGTCGATAGCACCGCCCTGGAAATTGTTGATCAGGCTCAGATGGCCGCTGCCGACATTGACCACGCCGGCGCCACTCACGCCAGCGCCCGACAGATAAACGCTACCGCCATTGCTGGTGATCGGCGCGGCCAGATTCACATGCGAGCCAACAGCGCCAACGCTGCCGCTGCTGGCATCATTGGCCAACAATCTGACGGCTCCGCCATTGGTGCTGATGGATGCGTTGACATTGATCGTTTCGCCCGCCTGCGCCGTCAGGCCCACGCCTTGCTGCATGATATTGATGGCGCTGTTGAAATTGATGCGATGCGTTGCCTGCAAGGTGACGTTGCTGCTGGCGCCAGAAATGAGGTCGGCGCCGATGCTGGCGTTGCCAGTCGATGGAGCATCGGCGAACTGGTCGACGTCGCCCAGTTGGCCGTCCGAACCGGCGATCACGGTGATATCGTAAGGATCGAGCAGCCAGTTGCCGCGCTTGCCATGCGCCGCGCTGGTATTGACCCGGATGCCGTCGACGGCCAGGTAATGGCCCGAGGTTTCCACGAAGCCGCCGTCGCCGCCCTGGGCGCCACCGCGCGCGGAAATGCTGCCGCGCACCTGGGCCGAGTCATCACCCCAGGCGATGACCTTGCCGCCGTTGCCGCTGACGATCGCATCGGCATTGACGCTGGCGTCCTTGCCGACGAGTACCTGGCGCGCATTCTGCACGGCCGCGTTCTTGCCCTGGTAGTCGCCGCCCAGCAAGACCGTGCCGCCGCCCGCCGCGCCGCTGGCGTCGACCTTCGCATTGCCCAGCAAACCCACCTGCTCGCCCAGCACGTGAATCTGGCCGCCCGTGCCGGCCGCGCCCGTGGCGCTGGTGACGCTGCCCGCTTCGAGCAGCGCCTTGCCGCTGGCCTTGAGGACGATCCGGCCATTGTCGCCGACGACGGCGCTGTTGGCGTTGAGCACGCCGCGCTGGCTGAGCAACGCACCGGCCATGCCGATGCTGCCGCCCTGGGCGATGATCTGGCCCAGGTTCAGGACCTGGTCGCCCGGCGCCGAAACGAGCACGCGCAATTGCGGATTGCCGGGGTCGGCCAGCTGCACGCTGCGCCCGGCCGCCAGGATCACTTCGCCGTTCGGCGCTGTAATAATGCCAGTGTTTTCCACGTTCGGCGCGATCAGGAGCACTTGCCCGCCCTTGCCCGCGTTGATGGTGCCCGCATTGCCGACGCCGCCGGCCACGCCGCCGGCCGTGAACTGGCGCTTGCCGGCCAGGAAATCCTCGTTCGTCATGCCCAGGCTGGACGCCACCAGCCCGTTCACGTCCACCTTCGCGCCCTGGCCGAAGACGATGCCGTTCGGGTTGATCAGGAAGACCTTGCCGTTCGATTCCAGGCTGCCCAGGATCTTGCTGGGGTCTTGTCCCGTGATGCGGTTGAGTACGGCGCTATTGCCGTTTTGCTGGATGAAGCGCGTGATTTCGCCCGCATGGATGGAAAAGCTTTGCCAGTTGATGATGGTGTTGGGCGTGTTCGTGATCGAGAAGATGTTGCCCTGCTGGTTGAACGTCGCCTGTCCGTTGACCACCTGCGGCAAGGCGGGGTTGGCCTGCGCCGCGCCGAAGCAACCGGCCAGCAGCAGCGCCAGCGCCGTGCGGCGCAAGGGTGGTGCAAACGGTGGCGTCAGGATGAAAACGGAGGCGTGCTGGACATGGTTGTGCATGGTGTTCATCCTGATGCTAGTAGGCCAAGGCGAGGCGGAAATGCAGGCGGTTGGCATCGCGCTGTCCCGTGTCGCCGCCATTGACGACGTGGGCGTAATCGAGTTGCAGATTGGCGTAACGGCTCAGCAGCAAACGCAGGCCGAGTCCGGCGCTGGCGATGGCCTGCGAGGCGCTTTCACCGGGCAGCGCGTGGTTGCGGCGCAGCCATGCCGTGTCATAGAAAGCCAGCGCGCGGCATTGGTAGCCGAGCGCCTGGCCGCACCAGTTCGGCGTGTACCATTCCAGGTTCAGGTTGGCGCCCGAATCGTTCGATACCTCGCGCTCGGTAAAACCGCGCACGGACGAAGCGCCGCCGGCGCCGAACTGTTCGCCAGGCACCAGCGCATCCGGCGTGACTTGCGCGTTGACGAGCGCGCGCCATTGCCAGTCGCCGGCCAGCACGCGCCCCGTGCTGGCGCTCAGGCGCAAGGTGTTGTAGGCGGCCTTGGCGTGCGCGCGCACCCGGTCGAAATCGGCTTGCGCGCCGTGCTTGCCACCAGGGATATTGTGCGCGAACGTGACCGCCACACTGGTCTCGCCCGTCGGCAAGGTCCAGTTGCCGATGTAGCTGACGCTGAGCGGGTGCACGGTAACGTCGGCGCCCAGTTCCATGCCGAACAATTGCACGCTGTTGCGGTAAGCCTTGTAATCGACGCCGTACACGAGCTTGGGTTCGAAATCGCCGCTGCGGGCAAAGTTCTGGTTGTAGCGGATGCCGGCCATGCTGCCCTGGCCGCTGACGGCCAGGTCGACAATGCCGGCCGAGACGCTGCCCGAATCGACGTTCGAATAGCTGGCGAAAAAATCCATCGAGTCGCCCAGCGCATACAGCGGCAAGTGGTAGCCGGCGCCATACACGCCCACCTTGTCCGGCTTTTCCAGGCTGCTCGTGTATTGCAGGCTGGCCACATGGTCGCGGCCAAATAGGTTGGCATGCTGCAGCACCACACCCACGTGCGTCTTGCCCGTTTGCGCATTGCCCGTATTGTCCACGTTGAGCATGGCTTTCCACGGCTTTTCATCGGCCACCGTGACGATGGCGTCGATGGCGCCGGCCGGCTCGTCGGCCTGCAGGCGCACTTCGATCTTGCGCGCGGGATTTTCATTGGCCAGCTTCAGGCTTTGCGACAGGGCCGGCACGTTCGGCGTCTCGCCTTCGCGCAGGGACGGCAAGGCGCGCCGCACGTTGGCCTCGTCGACCCAGGCATTGCCGCTGATGGCGAGCTTGCCCAGCGGCGTTTGCAGCACGCTCAGGCGCACCACGCCCCGTTCCAGTTCCTGTTCGGGCAATTGCACCTGCACGGCGCTGTAACCACGCTCGCGGTAAGCCGCTTCCAGCGCCTCGACGGCGCGGGCGATGTCGGAAAAATCGCGCTGCGCTCCTGTAAAGGGCGCCAGCAGGGCGTCCACCTGCGCGGAGGTGAGCAAGGTATTACCCTGGACGTCGAAGCGGCGGATCTCGAAGCGCGGCACGCCGTCTTCCTGCGTGGCAGGAACGGCCTCATCCACGGAAACGGCAGCGCCGGCGGCGCCGACGGCGAACAGCAGCGCGGAACCCGCAAGCAGGTGCACCAAACGATATGTCATGTGAAGGATTTCTTGTGTAACCGGACAAGCGCGCGGCCCGCAGGCGCCTGCCTGTCCGGCAATGGATTGAAGACAAATTTTAGACGGCTTTTAGTTTCCAGTCAGAAATTTCTAACATTTCTCCGCGATTTTCATCGCAGCGCAACAAACCATGCGCGCAGCAGGATAAAAATGCCGCAATCGCTAGCATTTTCCGGCGCGCTCACAGCCTTACTTGCTGTGCAATTCCGTCACGCCATCCCAGTCGGCCGGCGGTGGCGCGTCGCGGTACTGCTCCAGGCGCGCCGCGTACAGCCGGTACAGATCGTCGTCGGGAGAGTCCGCCTGCAAACGGGCCAGCTGCGCGCCGGCCGGTGCCCAGTCGCGCGCGCGCAGCCGGGCCAGCACCGCGTGCCAGCGTTCCAGCTGCGCCAGCTCGGCGGCAGGGGCATCGGCCAGCAGGCAGCGCGGCTCGAAGATGGCCACCGCTTCCTGCTTGCCCAGCACGCGTATGCGATCGAGTTCGCGGTACAGGAAATCCGGCGCGGCGGCGCGCGTGGCCTGGCCCACCACGATGCCCACGCCATACAGCTTGCTGGCGCCTTCCAGGCGGGCGGCCAGGTTGACGCTGTCGCCCATGACCGTATAGGCGCGGCGGATGCGCGAGCCCATGTCGCCCACATGCATGGGTCCCGTATTGAGGCCGATGCCGATGCGCAGCGCCGGCCAGCCGCGCGCGCAAAACTGCTGGTGCAGCCGCGCCGCGCTGGCCTGCATCAGCAGGGCGCTGGCCACGGCCCGGCTGGCGTGATCGTCAAAGGCGACGGGTGCGCCCCAGAACGCCATCACGGCGTCACCGATGTATTTGTCCAGGGTGCCGCCGTGGCTGTCGCGGATATCTTCCGACATGGCCGTCAGGTAGGCGTTGATGTATTCGCGCAGCGCGGCCGGCGCCAGCTGCTCGGAAATGGCCGTGAAACCACGCACGTCGGCAAACAGCACCGTCAGTTCGCGGTTCTCGCCCTCCATGGTGTAGCGCTGCGGATCGTCGGCCATCTCGGCCACCAGCTCGGGCGCCACGTATTCGCCGAAACGTGCCACCAGCGCGCGTCCCTTGCGCACCTCGAAAAAGTAACCCCACGCCAGGTTGGCGATGAACAGCGCCGCGATCAGCAACAGCAGCACGGCGCCGCCCAGCACCAGGTCGTGCGCGGCGTACAGGTACAGATTGATGCCGATGGCGGCCGCCAGCGCGCCCAGCGTCGCCAGCATCACGCCGGCCGGCGGCAGCACGGCCAGGGCGCCCGCCAGCAGCAGGCCAAACAGCAGTATCTGCACCAGTTCCAATGCCAGCGCATAGTCGGGCCGCGCCTTGAAACGCCCGTCGAGCATGGACTTGATCAGGTTGGCGTGCACTTCCACCCCCGGATATTCGGCATTCACGGGCGTGGCGCGGATATCGTTCAAGCCGGGCGCCGTGGTGCCCACCAGCACGATGGCGCCCTTCAGCAGTGCGGCAGGCACCGTGCCGGCCAGCACGTCGGACGCCGAGACATAGCGGAAAGCGCCGCCATCTGGGCCGCCCGCGCCGCGGTACTGCACCGTGGTGGTCAAGGCTTCGCCGACGGGGATCGCCAGCGCGCCGCGCGGCGTAAACAGCATGATGTGTTCGAGGCCGCCATTGGCCAGTTCGCGCGCCGACAGGGTATCGGCCGTACCCGTGAAACGGGGAGCGATGGCGCGCGCCTGCAGGTAGACGGCGACGGTGGCGAGCGACAGCGACGGGTAATAGCCGTCGCCGATGCGCTGCAACAGGGTCGAGGAACGCACGACGCCATCGGCATCGGTCAGCGCCGTGAAGATGCCGGCGCCCTGCGCGGCCGCCTGCAGGGGCGCGATATTGGCTTCGTAGCCGCGCGCCACGTAAGCCGTCACCGTGCGGCCATTCAGGTCGGCGACGGTGAAGGCCGGCTTGGGCAGCACGCCCTTCCTTTGCTGCTCCGAGACGCTGTAGCCGAGCACCACGGGCTGGCCGCGCATGGCTTCGGCGAACAGGCCATCGTAATCCATGGCCGGGCGCAGTTTTTCCAGCTGCGCCGTCAAGCCGGCCACGCCAGCCAGTTCGCCCTGCGCCAGGCCTTGCAGCACGGCGTAGCCGGAACTGGTGTCCGCTTCGGGGAATGCAATGTCAAAGCCCAGCGCGGCCACGCCGTAATGGCCCGTAAGCTGGCGCACCAGGCGCGCCTGGACGTCGCGGCTCCAGGGAAAACGGCCCACGCGCGCCAGGCTTTGCTCGTCGATGTCGACGATGACGATGCGGCGGTCGAGCTGCGGCGTCTCGGCCCGCATGCGCCAGTCGCCCAGCATGGCGTCCAGCCGCGCAATCGTGTCATTGCCGGCCAGGCACAGCACGGCCGCCGCCACGCTCAGGAATATGCCCAGCAGCGTTCGCGCCCCATGCTTGCGCCAGGCCAGCGACAGCTTCAAGGGGTGTAGCCCGGAATGGCCGCCTCGTCGACGGCATCGATCTGGCTCGGATGCATGTGCTTTTCAGCGAAGGTCAGATAGACTTTGCTGCGGATGAAAACGTCAAACAGCTCCGGGTCGATATGTCCGTTCAGGCTAAAGTTACCCAGGATGCGCAGCGATTCGGACAGCGACTTGCCCTTCTTGTAGGGGCGGTCGCGCGCCGTCAGCGCCTCGAAAATGTCGGCGATGGCCATCAGCCGCGCCGGCACCGACATCTGCTCTTTCGTCAGCCCGCGCGGATAGCCCTTGCCATCCATGCGCTCGTGGTGGCCGCCCGCGTATTCCGGCACTTTTTGCAGGTGCTTGGGCCACGGCAGCGCTTCAAGCATGCGGATCGACACGCTGATATGGTTGTTGACGATGGCCCGCTCGGCCGCCGTCAGGGTGCCGGCGCGGATGGTCAGGTTTTCCGTCTCGTCGGCGTCGAGAAAATCGCGCAATTCGCCATCGGCCGCGCGCCAGCGGCGCCTGGCGATCTGCCGCACGCGCTCCTGATCGGCCTGCGCCATGCTTTCGCCGCCGACGTTCACCGTGCGGATGAAATCGCGCTCTTCGCGCAGCGCCGTTTGCTCCAGTTCCAGCGCGCGGGCGATGGCGTCTGTTTGCTGCGGCTGCGCCGCCTGCTGGCGCAGGGCCGCGATCTCGGCGTCGCGCAGCAGCACTTCGTAGCGCGTGTCGATCAGGGCGATGCGGTCGAAGATCGTTTCCAGCTTGGTGGCCTTGTCGACCACGTGCACCGGTGTGGTGATCTTGCCGCAATCGTGCAGCAGCCCGGCCAGCCACAGCTGCTTGCGCTCGTTGTCGCTGAGCCGGAAATCGGCCAGCGGTCCGCTGTCCGTCGCATGCGCGGCGTCGGCCAGCAGCATCGTCAGCTCGGGCACGAACTGGCAGTGGCGGCCCGTGTACGGCGACTTTTCATCGATGCCGATATTGATCAGGGTGACCAGGGACTCGAGCAGCTCTTCCAGCTGCGAAATGAGCAATTGATTCGTCAGCGCGACGCCCGCCTGCGCGGCCAGCGCCTCGATGAAGCGCTGGTCGGTCGAGGAAAAGGCGCGCACCTGGCCCGTCTCGCCATCCTTGGCATTGACCAGCTGCAGCACGCCGATCAGGTCGCCCTCGTGGTCGCTCATGGGCACCGTCAAAATCGATTGCGTGTGGTAGCCGTGGTGGCGGTCGAACTCGCGCATGCCGGAAAAATTGAAGCCCTCGTCGCGGTAGACATCGGCGATATTCACGCTGCGGCGCAGGTTCGCCGCATACGCGGCCACCGACGCCAAATTGGGCTGGCCGGCGGCGTCGTACAGGGCCACGCCCGGCAAGCCCATGTCCGCGCCCTGCGCGATGCCCAGGCTGTCGTTGACGCTGATGTCGAACGCCAGCTGGCGGCCCTCGGCCACGGGCCGGTACAGGGTCGCGCCATCGGCGCCGCTCATGCTTTTTGCCAGCAGCACGATGCGCTGCAACAGCGCGCCGATATCGTGCCCCTCGCCGCCCAGGCCGTGGCCGAGCGCGACACTGAGTTCAGTCAATTGCTCCAGTCTGTGGGCGATTTTCTCAGGGTGCAACTGAGGCATGTTGGTGGCAATCAGGTAAAGAAAAGGGAAACCGGCAAGCGCCAGTGTAACGGCCGTCCCGCGCACTGTACATTACTTAGTTACAACAAAATGAAATAACTTTCCGTATCGCAACACGCATAAATGTTGCCGCCAATCTTATTAATTAGAATAGAATCAACAATAATTACACCGTAACAAGGTACTGAATGAAATTCACGTTCAGGGGCGTGCGCGGCTCCATCCCCTCCCCCGGCCCGCGCACGGCGCGCTACGGCGGCAACACCACGTGCATCGAAGTGCGCACCGACAACGATAGCCTGATCATTCTCGATGCGGGCAGCGGCATCTTCTCGCTGGCGCAGCACCTGCCGCCAGGCGAACCCGTCGACGCGCACGTCTTCATTACGCACAGCCACTGGGACCACATCCACGGCCTGCCCATGTTTTCGCCCCTGTTCGTGGCCGGCAACCGCATGCGCCTGCACGGTGCCCACGATGCGGCCGCCGGACGCGGCATCGAGCACGTGATGGCGGTGCAGCTGCAAAACAGCTATTTTCCCGTCAGCGAAGCGGCCATGGCGGCCTGCATCGAGTACCGCACCCTGGCACCCGGCGAAGCGGTCGAAGTGGGCGGCGCGCACGTGCGTGGCGCGGAAATGAACCACCCCGTCGTCAACCTCGGCTACCGCATCGACTGCGGCGGCGCCGCGCTGTTTTTCAGCGGCGACCATGAACCGTTCTACAACCTGCATCCGCCCGGCCATGCCGAGCATGCGGCCTGCGCGGCGCGCAATGCGCAGCGCCAGGCCGGCATCGACGCGCTGGTCGCCGGCGTCGACGCGCTGATCATGGATTGTTCGTACACGCGCGAGGAATACCCGGGCAAGCAGGGCTGGGGCCACGGCACCTTCGACGCCGCCTTCGACCTGGCCCTGCGCTGCGGCGCGCGGCGCCTGTACTGCACCCACCACGAACCGACCCGCAGCGACGAACAGCTCGAAGCCGTGTTTGCCGACGTGATGGGCCGCTATGCGAGCCGCCTGGCCGGCTTGCAGGTGTTCCTCGCCTGCGAGGGGCTGACGGTGGAATTGGCCGGCGCATAAAAAAAGGGAGCCGCAAGGCTCCCTTTTTACTGGCGTTGGCTATCCATCACATGATGTGGTGGCCAATCCACCAAGCGACTGCGGCAACAAACGCGGAGGCAGGAATCGTGAAGATCCAGGCCCAGACGATATTGCCCGCCACGCCCCAGCGCACGGCCGACATTTTTTGCGACGAGCCGACGCCGACGATGGCGCCCGTGATGGTGTGCGTGGTCGACACGGGAATGCCCAGCGCCGTCGAGACGAACAGGGTGATCGCGCCGCCCGTTTCGGCGCAGAAGCCGCCGACCGGTTTGAGCTTGGTGATCTTCTGGCCCATGGTCTTGACGATGCGCCAGCCGCCGAACAGGGTGCCGAAGCTGATGGCCGTGTAGCACGAGATGATGACCCACATCGGCGGCATGGCATCGGCCGCGCTGGAATAACCGGCAGCGATCAGCAGCATCCAGATGATGCCGATGGTTTTTTGCGCATCGTTGCCGCCGTGGCCCAGGCTGTAGGCGGCGGCCGATACCAGTTGCAAACGGCGGAACCACTTGTCGACCTTGCGCGGCGTCGAACGGACAAAAATCCACGACACGAGCAGCATCATGATCGAGCCGAAGACGAAGCCCAGTACCGGTGCGATGACGATGAAGGCGACGGTTTTCCACAGGCCGGCGGCGACCAGCGCGCCCGTGCCGGACTTGGCGACAGCGGCGCCCACCAGGCCGCCGATCAGCGCGTGCGAGGACGACGAGGGAATGCCGTAGTACCAGGTAAACAAATTCCAGAAGATGGCGCCCATCAGCGCGCCGAAGATCACGTACTGGTCGATCACGGCCGGGTCGATGGTTCCTTTGCCCACCGTGGCGGCCACGGTCAGCTGGTGGAACACGAAGATGGCGACGAAGTTGAACGTGGCGGCCATGGCAACCGCGGTCTGCGGTTTCAATACGCCCGTCGAGACCACCGTGGCGATCGCGTTGGCGGCATCGTGGAAGCCGTTCATGAAGTCAAACAGCAGCGCGAGGACGATCAACAGGCCTAGCACGTAGATGCTGATTTGTATGGTCATTGTAGTTTCTTTTCTGATTCTGGTTCAGGACAGGCCCAACGCTTACGCGTTTTCGACGATGATGCCTTCGATAATATTGGACACATCTTCGCAACGGTCGGTCACGGTTTCCAGAATTTCGTAGATCGCTTTCAGCTTGATCAGATTGCGCACGTCCGGCTCGTCGCGGAACAGCTTGGACATGGCGGCGCGCATCACGTGGTCGGCGTCCGACTCCAGGCGGTCGATCTCTTCGCAGATGGCGACGATCTTGCGCGAGTTGTCCATGTTGTGCAGCATGGCGACGGCGTCGCGCACTTTTTCGGTACAGGCCAGCACCAGTTCGGCCAGGCGCTTGGCTTCCGGCGTGACGGCTTTCAGGTCGTACAGCGAGACGGTTTGCGCCGCATCTTCCAGCAGGTCGAGGATATCGTCCTGGCGCGTGATCAGCTGATGGATGTCATCGCGGTCGATCGGCGTGATGAAGGTCTTGTGCAGCATTTCCACGGTGGCGTAGGTGACTTTGTCCGCCTGTTTCTCGATGCTTTCGATCGCATGTACGCGGTTTTCCAGGTCGTCGAAATTGGTCATCAGGCCGAGCATCTCTTTCGCGCCCTTGACGCACAGTTCCGCGTGCTGGTTAAACAATTCAAAAAACTTGCCCTCAGTGGGCATCAAGCGTCCAAACATGTCATTCTCCGTTAAGCATTGAGTCGTGTTATTTACTACAGAAAGCCGCCCCGTATGAGGGGGCGGCCAATGGAATATCAGTGCTGCTGTGTTAGTCGCCTTGGTAAAGCGCCAGGCCACCACTGTAATTGCCAAATTTGGTGTACTGCCCCATGAAGGTGAGGCGGATGCTGCCGATTGGACCGTTACGTTGTTTACCGATGATGATTTCGGCCGTTCCCTTGTCTGGCGAGTCGGGGTTATACACCTCGTCGCGGTAAATGAACAGGATCACGTCGGCATCCTGCTCAATAGCGCCCGATTCGCGCAAGTCGGACATGACGGGACGTTTGTTCGGGCGTTGTTCCAGCGAGCGGTTCAGCTGGGACAGCGCGATCACGGGGCAACCGAGTTCTTTCGCCAGGCCTTTCAAGCCCCGTGAAATCTCGGAAATCTCCGTGGCGCGGTTGTCGCCCGGCGTATTGGCCGACATCAGCTGCAAGTAATCGACGATGATCAGGCCCAGCTTGCCGCATTGACGCGACAAACGGCGCGAACGGGCGCGCAATTCGATGGAATTGAGCGCCGGCGTTTCATCGATGTACAACTGCGCGTCGTTCATCTTCTGGATCGCATTCGTCAGGCGCGGCCAGTCTTCGTCGTTCAGGCGGCCAGTACGCAAACGGTGCTGGTCGAGCTGTCCGACGGAGCCGAGCATACGCATGGCCAGCTGGGCGCCGCCCATCTCCATCGAGAACACGGCCACGGGCAAGCCGCTGTCGATGGCCACGTTTTCGCCGATGTTGACGGAAAACGCCGTCTTGCCCATCGACGGACGGCCCGCCACGATCACCAGATCGCCCGGCTGCAGACCGGAGGTCATGCGGTCGAGGTCGATGAAACCGGTGGGCACGCCCGTGATTTCACTCTGGTTGTCGCGGCTGTACAGCTCATCGATGCGCTCGACCACCTGCGTCAGCAGGGGCTGGATGGCGGTCCAGCCCTGGGCGCCGCGCGCGCCTTCTTCCGCGATGGCGAAAATCTTCGATTCGGCCTCGTCAAGCATCTGCTTGACTTCCTTGCCTTGCGGGCTGAAGGCCGTGCCGGAGATATCGTCGGCGACGGTGATGAGTTTGCGCAGCACGCCGCGGTCGCGCACGATCTCGGCGTAACGCCGGATGTTCGCGGCCGATGGCGTGTTTTGCGCCATGGCGTTCAGGTAAGCGAGTCCGCCCACATCATCGGCCTTGCCGAGCTGGGTCAGGGTTTCAAAAACAGTAATGACATCGGCTGGCTTGGAAGCGTTAACCATCTTGACGATTTGCTCGAAGATGATGCGATGGTCATAGCGATAGAAATCCTCCGCATGCATGAAGTCGGCGATGCGGTCATACGCGGCATTGTCGCGCAGCAGACCACCGATAACGGATTGTTCTGCTTCGATCGAATGCGGCGGAATACGGAGGGAATCCAGTTGCGGATCAGAGGGGGCGTTCATGGCGCGAATTATACCCGCTTCGGCGTGCTGGCAAAAATAAAGGGCTGAAATTGAGCGAAAAAAAGGCCACAAAAAAGCCGGGCGAACCCGGCTTTTCATAGTGCGGCAATGCTTGCGGGCCAGGCCCGCAGACAATTACGCGTTCGCGTCTGGAACGACAGCGATAACAACTTCCACGACCACGTCGGTGTGCAGAGCAACCGAAACGTTGTGCTCGCCAACGATCTTCAGCGGGCCGGTAGGCATGCGGATTTGTGCTTTTTCAACAGCAAAACCTTGCTTGGTCAGCGCTTCAGCGATGTCGAAGTTGGTGACGGAACCGAACAGACGGCCATCAACACCAGCTTTTTGAGCAACTTGAACGGTCAGGCCGCTCAGTTTTTCGCCCTGGGCTTGCGATGCGGCCAGTTTGGCGGCAGCAGCTTTTTCCAGTTCGGCGCGCTTGACTTCAAATTCAGCCACAGCGGTTGCCGTAGCACGACGTGCCAGGCGTTGCGGGATCAGGAAGTTACGTGCGTAACCGTCTTTGACTTTGACGACTTCGCCGAGGTTACCGACGTTAACAACTTTTTCTAACAGAATGATTTGCATAGTTCTTCTCCAGGAATATCTGACCGATTAAGCGTGGTGCAGATCGGTGTATGGCAGCAGCGCGAGGAAGCGAGCGCGCTTGATTGCGGTGTCAACTTGGCGCTGGTAGTGCGCTTTGGTACCGGTCAGGCGTGCTGGCATGATCTTGCCGTTTTCTTGGACGAAGTCTTTCAGCGTGTCGACGTCTTTGTAGTCGACTTGCTCAACGTGAGCTGCGGTGAAGCGGCAGAACTTCTTGCGTTTGAACAACGGGTTTTGCTGTTTGCGTTTTTCTTTAAGCTTGAGCTTATTTTTGTCGAACTTTTTACCGAATGCCATGTCAGGCTCCTGTATCTAAAATGCGCTAGTCAGAATTGACTGCACTAAAATCAATGATGTGAAACACCAAACTCTTGCTGTTGCGGCTCTTCCTGGCCAGGAAACCCGTGAACTGATACACCCCGCCCAAGCTTGCCTGACTGAACCGGCCTGAGATTTCGCCAGCGGCTAGCGCGGCAACATCAAACTCGGTCAAACGGGCAATCCCTGCTTCCATCTGCTGCGAACTGTGTTGCAATACTGCATTCACAATCGGCAGCCCTGCCGGGGTATAGCGCAATATTTCGCGCTCGGCAATGATGGCGGTTACTTGCAGCTGGTTCAGCGCACGATCCTGGTCAAGAATTAAGCTGCTGCTGCGGCTGGAGCGGCTGCTGGTGCTTCGGTGCGGTGGCTTTTGGCCGCGTCTTCGCGTTGTACCGATTTCATCATCGGCGAAGGAGCTGTTTCAGCTTTCTTCATTTTAACGGTCAGGTGACGCAACACGGCATCATTGAATTTGAATGCTGTTTCCAACTCGACCAGGGTCTCGTTGTCGCATTCGATGTTCAGGCAGATGTAGTGTGCTTTAGGCAGCTTTTGGATCGAGTAAGCCATTTGACGGCGGCCCCAATCTTCCACGCGGTGAACCGAACCGCCGCGGGTGGTTACGCTGGCTTTGTAGCGTTCGATCATCGCGGGCACTTGCTCGCTTTGGTCCGGATGGACGATAAAGACTATTTCATAATGACGCATGCAAACTCCTTCAGGTCGGATTGATAATCGCCCACCCCGGCGTCAAGACGGGTGTGGGAAGGTCAGCCGAAGATTATAACCGCCTTTTGCAAACGTTTCAATCATTCCTTCCATCAGCGTCCGAAAAGACCGTGCGCCAGCGTGCTTTCCGCCCATGGCCGACTATTTCTTGCGAAATTCGCCGAAAACACGGAAATCCCCTTGCATAGTGGGCGATACTGTACAAAAATACAGACTGTTCATATAGACAGCATTTTAGTATGCACCCACCGCTCATGATCAAGCTGACAGCACGACAAGAACAAATCCTGAACCTGATCAAAGACGCGATTGAAAACACGGGCTTTCCCCCTACCCGTGCCGAAATCGCCAATGAACTGGGTTTCAAATCGGCCAATGCAGCCGAAGAGCATTTGCAGGCCCTGGCCCGCAAGGGCGCGATCGAGATTTCGCCCGGCACCTCGCGCGGCATCCGCCTGATCGGTGCGGCCGCCGAAGCGGCGCCATCGAAAGTGCCGGCAGCGCTGCTGATGTCGCTGCCCCTGATCGGCCGGGTGGCCGCCGGCTCGCCCATCCTGGCACAGGAAAACCTGGAAGCGAGCTACAACGTCGACCCGGCCCTGTTCTCGGCCAAGCCCGACTTCCTGCTGAAGGTGCGCGGCTGGTCCATGCGCGACGCCGGCATCATGGATGGCGATTTACTGGCCGTGAAAAAGGTCGACAGCGCCAAGAACGGCCAGATCGTCGTGGCCCGCATCGGCGACGAAGTCACCGTCAAGCGCTACAAGAAGACGGGCTCCGTCATCGAACTGCTGCCGGAAAACCCGGACTTCAAGGTGATTACCGTTTCGCCGGAAGACGAGTTTGCTTTGGAAGGCTTGGCGGTCGGACTGATGCGCAGCTGGCATTGACAAGCGCGCCTTTGCCGGGCGCGCTGTTGGTGCCGGCACTTCGTGCAGACGGCGCGAGAATTACCGGCTGCCACCGGGAGCCGCGACAACCACCGGTGGGCGGCGCTCCGCAGGCATCTTGGACGAAGGGCGCCGGCTATCACTATCAAAGGCGGCGGTATCCACCGCTTTCTTGGCGGATTCGGCAAGCACATACGCTTCCGTCTTGGCTTGCCACGCCACTCTATTGGCTTCGACCCGAGTCGCCTTTTGATTGGCTTCTGCACTGACTGCGGTATAAGCCTTCTCCATCAACGCTTTTGCTTGCGTAAATTCCTGCTCATTCATCAAACGTTCGATGTCTGACGGAATGTTTTTGCCAGGCGGCAATGATGCGTTGAGATTTTTGACAAAACCGTTGTAGCAGGCGCTCCAGGCATCGAGTCCTTCCTGTACTGCAATGATCTGCCGCTTGGTCTGCGACATCTCCGGCACCACCGGCTCCACACAGTTAAACTTGCTCAGGGAAATGTCAGCGCCCTTGTAATCGCGCGCATAGAAATCGATATCCGCGCGGCGCGCGGCGCGCTGCCGGATCAGATCGAGCGCAGCATCCGCTTGCTTGTTGCCGCTGGCGGAGGACTTCTGAAACCATTCCCTGGCCGCGCTGACGTCACTGATCACGCCCTCACCATACAAATACATTTCACCAAGATGAAACTGCGCCTCGGCATTACCGGCTGAAGCGAGCTTGTTATACAAACTCAACGCCTGGGTATAGGATTGCGCTTCGAGCAAGCGATTGGCATCCGATAAATCATCGGCATACGCGCCGCAAGAAAACAGCATCGCAACAAAAAATGTAAGTTTCTGCATGATCACCCTCTTGTAAAAGACTTATATTTATCAAATAAGACACAAATGTAAGCCCTTTTCAGGAAAAAGTGAATAATTATTATGCGCTCAATGCCGAACTAAAATCTTCCAGCAGGTCAGCCTCATCCTCGATACCCACCGACACGCGGATCAGCGATTCGGCAATGCCCATGCTGGCGCGGCGCTCGGCACCCATCTCGTAGAAAATCGTGTGGGCGACGGGAATCACCAGGGTGCGCGTGTCGCCCAGATTGCTCGCTGGAATAGCCAAATTCAAACGGTTGAGGAAATCGAAGCAGTCGATACCATCTTTCAGCTCAAAGCTGAACAGCGAACCATAGCTGCGGAACAAGTCCGTTGCCAGCGCGTGCTGCGGGTGCGACGCCAGGCCAGGATAATGCACGGCAGCCACTCTCGGATCGGCCTGCAGCATGGTGGCCAGCGCCAGGGCGTTCGAGCAGGTGCGGTCCATGCGCAAGGCCATGGTTTCCGCGCCGACGGCGATATGGTGCGCCGCTTCCGGCCCCAGCGAGGCGCCGAAGTCGCGCAAAGCCTTGGCACGGATTTGCGCGATGCCCCACTGCGCGGGCGCCGCCTTCTTGTAGTTCTCGAAAATGTTCGGATACCGCGTCCAGTCGAACACGCCCGTGTCCGTCAAGCTGCCGCCCAGGGCGTTGCCGTGGCCGCCAATCGATTTCGTCAGTGCATTGACCACCAGGCCCGCGCCCACGGCTTTCGGGCGGAACAGGTAAGGCGTCGTCATCGTGTTGTCGACGATGTACAAAATGCCCTTCTCGCGGCACAAGTCACCGATTTTTTTCAGGTCGGCGATCTGCGTGCGCGGATTGGCGATGGTTTCCACAAAGACGATGCGCGTGGCCGGCGTGATGGCGGCCGCGACATTGGCGACATCGGTGGCGTCGACAAACGCCACAGCGATGCCCTGCCCCGTCACCGTTTGCCACAGGCTGTTGGTGTTGCCAAACAAAAAGGCCGACGACACGACATGGTCGCCCGCGCGCAGCAACGATTGCACCACGGCGCCGATGGCGCCCATGCCGGTGGCGAAGCACAAGGTCGCCACGCCGTCTTCCATCTTGTTGACCTTGTCTTCCAGCGCGGAGACAGTCGGATTGCCCTGGCGGCCGTAGCGGAAGCCTGGCTCCTTGCCCTGGAACACGGAAGCGAGCTGGCGCGCATCGGCGTAACCGAAGGCAACGGAAGTGTGCACGGGCTTGTGCAGGGAACCGTGCTCAATGCCCTTGCGGCGGTCGTTATGCAGGATGGTGGTGGTAAAGCCGTAGGTTTTTTTGGTGGTCATGGTGAGAATTCCGAATATTCGATTTGCCGCGCAACCCCAAGGCAAATGCTGGGGTCAGTCCCTCCGGGATCGGAATGCGCACCACTGGCGCGCATTCCCCCGACGGGTCTGACCCCGGAAAAAAAGCCCGGCATCGGCCGGGCAGGTACTTATGCTTCTGTTGTCGCCAGGTTCAGGTTCAGCTGGGAACGTGGCGTATCTTCGGGCGCTGCCGCCTTCGGATGGTGGCGCGCATATTCCAGGCGGTCCAGGTATTCCTGCGACACGTCGCCCGTCACGTACACGCCATCGAAGCACGACGCCTCGAAGTTGGTGAGCGCCGGATTGACGTCGGCGATCGCCTGCTTCAGCGCGCCGATATCCTGGTAGACCAGGTAGTCGGCCGTGATTTCGCGGCACACTTCTTCCGTCGTGCGGCCGTAGGCGATCAGCTCGTCGCGCGTCGGCATGTCGATGCCGTACACGTTCGGGTAGATCACCGGTGGCGCAGCCGAGGCGAAGATGACTTTCGTCGCGCCCGCTTCGCGCGCCATCTGCACGATTTCACGGCTGGTGGTGCCGCGCACGATGGAATCGTCGACCAGCAGCACGACCTTGTCCTTGAATTCGGACGGGATCGCGTTGAGCTTCTGGCGCACGGATTTCTTGCGCGCCGCCTGGCCCGGCATGATGAAGGTGCGGCCGATGTAGCGATTCTTGATGAAGCCTTCGCGGTACTCGATGTTGAGCGCCATGGCCAGCTGGATGGCGGCCGGACGCGAGGAATCGGGAATCGGCATGACCACGTCGATATGCACGCCTGGCAACTCGGCGCGGATCTTTTCGGCCAGGTATTCACCCATTTTCAGGCGCGTGGCGTACACGGAGGCGCCGTCGATGACGGAGTCGGGACGAGCCAGGTAGACGAATTCGAACACACAAGGGTTCAGACTGGCATTGTCGGCGCACTGGGCGCTGTGCAATTTCTTGTCGGCATCGATAAAGACGGCTTCGCCGGGACCGATGTCACGCACGAAGCGGAAGCCCATGCCTTCCAGGGCCACGGATTCGGAAGCGATCAGGTATTCGGGACCTTGCTCCGTTTCATTGATGCCCAGGCACAGCGGACGGATGCCGTGCGGGTCGCGGAAGGCCAGCAAGCCCACGCCGGCGATTTGCGCCACGGCCGCATAACCGCCCTTGACGCGGCGGTTCAGCACGGTCACGGCCTTGAAGATGGCTTCCGGATCCAAGTTCAGGCCCGTCGTCGCTTCCTGGATTTCATGCGCCAGCACGTTGAGCAGCACTTCCGAATCGGAATCGGTATTGATGTGACGGCGGTCGTTCTTGAACATTTCCAGCTTCAACTGTTCCCAGTTGGTCAGGTTGCCATTGTGCGCCAGCGTGATGCCGAACGGCGCATTCACATAGAACGGTTGTGCTTCCTCTTCGCTCGACGAACCGGCCGTCGGGTAACGGCAATGGCCGATGCCCGTCGTGCCTTGCAGCGAACGCATGTTGCGCGTACGGAAGACGTCACGCACGAGGCCGTTGGCCTTGTGCATGGAAAACATACTGCTGTGATTGGTCGCAATCCCTGCCGCGTCCTGACCGCGATGTTGCAGGAGCAACAATGCATCATAGAGCAATTGATTGACAGGTTGATGGGAAACGACGCCGACGATGCCACACATGGTGTGCTCCTAAACTGTGCTACTGATTTTAAAAAAATTCAAAATTTCACATGCTGCGCGTAAGCGGCAGGCAGATAAGGCTTGATGGCGCGCGCGCCCTGCTCCGCGAGCGGGCTGAGCTGCGCGTTTTTCCAGAATGGCTGCTGCGGTATGGAAGTCATGCCACACAAGATGACGGCGGTCAGCACGATCACAAGGCCCCGCGCCACGCCGAACAGGGTGCCCAGGGTGCGGTCGGCCAGGCTCAAGCCCGTCACCTTGACGAGCGCGTCGACCGTCATGGACAGCAATCCCATCAAAATGCGCACGCCGATGAACAGCACCACGAAAGCCAGCAACAAACGGATGGCTTCGCCCGGCACGGCTTCCGGCAGGAATTTCGCCAGGGTGGCGCCATACGCGTTGGCGATGACGAACGCCACGATCCAGCTGACCAATGACAGTATTTCCTTGACCAAGCCACGCATCATGCTGATCAGCACGGACGTCACCAGCACGAACAGCACCAGGTAATCGAAGATCGTCACGCGCGTTCAGCCTTGCAACATCACGCCGGCACCAGACTGCCGCCCAGGCCCAGCTTTTGCAGCTTGGCGCGGGTCTTTTCCGCGTCTTCGCGGCTGCCGAACGGGCCCACGCGCACGCGGATGCGCTCGCCCGCCGGGCTGGAGACTTTCTGCGTGTACGACTTGATGCCCGCTTCGCGCAGCTTGTCCTGCAATTCGTCGACCTTGTCCTGCGTCGCCAGGGCCGCCACCTGCACCACGAACTTGCCGCTGCCGGCGTCGTGCGCCTTGTCCTGCAACTTCTCTTGCGGTTTGTCTTGTGGCTTGCCTTCCAGAATCGCCAGCGCGCGCGCGGCATCGTCGGCCGATTGCGCCGGCTTGGCAGGCTTCGGTTCGGGCTTGGCTTCCGGTTTTACTTCATGCTTGGGCTCTGGCTTGGACTCGGGCTTGGATTCGTGTTTCGGCTCCGGCTTGCTTTCGTGCTTTGGCTCCACCTTGACCGGCTTGGGCTCAGGCTTGGGCTCGGGTTTCGGTTCCACATAAGTTGGCTTGACAGGTGCAGGCTGGGCGGCGGCCAGCACGGGTGCCGGTGTGGGCGTCGGCTTGGCCGCAGGCGGCAGCGGCGTATCGACGATTTCCTCGGACTGGTCCAGGCCATTCGCTGCAGCTTGCGCCGGGACGGCCGGCACGGGCGCCGGTGCAGGCGCAACAGCCTTTTCCTTCGACGGAATGTCGATGGCGATATCGTTGAACGGTGCCTTCGGCTCGGAATCGAGCAGCATCGGCAAGCCGACAGCCACGCCCAGGGCCAGGGCAATGGCCCCGACCAGGCGACGGCGTGCGCGCTTTTTTTCAGGCAAGACCGGATCCGGCGCCTCCTTGCCGCCACGGCGCGATCCGCCGCCACCGGAGGTGTTGGCTGCGCGCTTGCGGGTCGGCGACTGTGCTTCGCCAGGGACATAAAAGCCGCTGTCTTCGCCAGAGGATTCTTGCTTGTTTTTAAACAGTTTCGAGAACAAGCCCATGCGTGATTTTCAGTCGAGTGCGTTTCAGTGAAGTGAGGATTTTCGGGCCTTCATCACGCCGGCAACGGTGAGGAAAGAACCAAAGACCACAATTCTATCATTCTCACCGGCCCGGCTCATTGCATTTGCAAAAGCTTGTGCCGGATCATCGAAAATAGACACAGTATGTTCGCTGCTGTCAGGCTTGTCTTCGAGCATGATCTGCACCTTGGCGGCCAGCTCGGAAGCCGTGGCCGCGCGCGGCGAAGGCAGGCCCGTCAGGCACCAGTGGTCGACATGTTCGCTCATCGCAGCCAATACGCCATCGATATCCTTGTCCTGCATGGAGCCGAACACGGCATAGGTATACGGGTGGAAACCCATATTGCCCAGGTTCTGGTTCAGCGCCGAGGCCGCATGGGGGTTATGCGCCACGTCGAGGATCACGCTGGGGCGGCCAGGCAAGACCTGGAAGCGGCCCGGCAGCTCCACCGTCACCAGCCCCGTGCGCACTTCCTGCGCGCCCACGGGCAGTTTCAGCTTCAGCACTTCCAGGGCGGCCAGCACGGCCGTCGCGTTCAGGATCTGGTTGGCGCCGCGCAAGCTCGGGTAAGCGAGCGAATTGCGGCGCTGCTCGCGTCCGCCGTAGTTCCACTGCTGCTTGTCGCCCGAATAATTGAAATCGCGGCCCATCAGCCACAGGTCGGCGCCGATGGCTTCGGCATGGTCGATCAGCGACTGCGGCGGCACGGGGTCGCTGCAGATGGCCGCCTTGCCCGGACGGAAAATGCCGGCCTTTTCAAAGCCGATCGCTTCGCGCGTGTCGCCCAGGTAATCCGTGTGGTCGATGTCGACGCTGGTGACGATGGCCACATCGGCGTCGATCACGTTGACGGCGTCCAGGCGCCCGCCCAGGCCCACTTCCAGGATGGCCACATCCAGCTTGGCCTGCGACAGCAAATGCAGAATCGCCAGGGTGGTGAATTCGAAATACGTCAGCGGCGTGTCGCCGCGCACGGCTTCGACGGCATGGAAGCTGGCAACAATCTGTTCATCGCTGGCCATCTCGCCCAGCACGCGCGCGCGCTCGTTAAAGTCGAGAAAATGCGGCTTGATGTACAGCCCCACTTTGTAGCCGGCACGCAACAGCACGGATTCCAGCATGGCGCAGGTGGAGCCCTTGCCATTCGTGCCCGCCACCATGATCACGGGGCAGGTAAAAGCCAGCTGCATGCGCGCCTTGACGGCTTGCACGCGGTCCAGGCCCATGTTGATCTGGGTTTCCGAATGGCGGGTTTCCAGCATGGCGAGCCAGTCCGGCAAGGTGGTGGGGAGGTTTTGCATGGGAGACTTATTGAAAAGAGTGCGCGAGGCGGGAAAGACATGAGACCCGAACCGAAGACTGGGGTCGGTCCCTGCGGGATCGAGATTCACTCCACTGGAGTGAATCTCCCCATCGGGTCCGACCCCGGCAGTTCAGGTTTTGGGGTAAATCAAATTACGCCAGTACTTCCACAGCCTGGTTTTGCAACAAGGCCAGCAAGCGGGCGATTTCTTCGCGCATCTTACGGCGGTCGACGATCATGTCGACGGCGCCCTTGGTGACGAGGAACTCGGCGCGCTGGAAGCCTTCCGGCAGTTTTTCGCGCACGGTGTTTTCAATCACGCGCGGGCCGGCAAAGCCGATCAGCGCTTTTGGTTCGGCGATGACGACGTCGCCCATGAAGGCGAACGAGGCGGACACGCCGCCCATGGTCGGGTCGGTCAGCACGCTGATGAATGGCAATTTCTTTTCGGACAGCTTGGTCAGCATGGCCGTGGTTTTCGCCATCTGCATCAGGGAAAGCAAGCCTTCCTGCATGCGCGCGCCGCCGGTGGCGGTGATGCAAATGAACGGCACTTTCTGTTCCAACGCGATTTGCGCGCCGCGCACGAAGCGCTCGCCCACGACGGAGCCCATGGAGCCGCCCATGAATTCGAATTCGAAGCACGCCACGACCACCGGCAGGCTCATGATGGCGCCGCCCATGACGACCATCGCATCCGTCTCGCCCGTCGCTTCCATGGCGGATTTCAGGCGATCCGGGTATTTCTTGCTGTCCTTGAATTTCAAGGTATCGACGGGCAGGATTTCCTGGCCGATTTCATAGCGGCCGCCCGCGTCGAGCAGGCTGTCGAGGCGTTCACGCGCGCGGATGCGCATGTGGTGGTCGCATTTCGGGCACACGTGCAGATTCGATTCCAGGTCCGTACGGTACAGCACGGCTTCGCACGACGGGCACTTGACCCACAGGCCTTCCGGCATGGTCTTGCGCGCGGCGGCGTCCGAACGCTGGATGCGCGGTGGCAGCAGTTTTTCCAACCAACTCATATTTTCTCCTTGGGCCCTTGTAGGGGTAGCGTCGGTGGACGCCCCCGGCAGACGGTAAACGGCGACGCCCCGCAGGGCGCCACCAAAAATTTTATCTATTGCACAATAACAGGCAAATCAGTGGCCGAAGTGTAGCCGTTTATCGCCGGGCTGTCGAACTTTGCCGCCACCCGAGCTTGCGTAAACAACAAGCTTGCTCAGGCGTCCAGTGCGGCGCGGATGCCTGCCGTAAAGCTACGCACGGCGTCGACGGCGCCGCCTTCTGGGGCATTTTCTATCTCCTGGATGATGCGGCTGCCGATCACGACGGCATCGGCCACCTTGGCCACGGCCTTGGCCGTGGCGCCATCGCGGATGCCGAAGCCCACGCCGATAGGCAATTTTACATGCTGGCGGATGGCAGCGAGGCGCTCCGCCACCTGTTCCGTATCAATGTTGCCGGCGCCCGTGACGCCCTTGAGCGACACATAGTAGCTGAAGCCGCCGCCAACCTTGGCCACTTGCGCGATGCGCTCTTCCGTCGAGGTGGGCGCCAGCAGGAAGATCAGGTCGAGGCCCGCTGCGCGCATGGCGGCCGCGAATTCCTCGCACTCTTCCGGCGGATAGTCGACGACGATGGCGCCGTCGGCGCCGGCCGCTTGCGCCGCTGCAATGAAGGCGGCGCTACCGATGCGCTCGATCGGGTTGGCATAGCCCATCAGCACCACGGGCGTCGTCTGGTTCGTTTCACGGAACTGGCGCACGTAGCCGAACACGTCGTGGATGCCGACATTGAATTTCAATGCCCGCTCGCAGGCCCGCTGGATGACGGGGCCTTCGGCCATGGGGTCGGAAAACGGCACGCCCAGTTCCAGCACATCGGCGCCGCCCTCGACGAGCGCATGCATCAGCGGCACGGTGGCGTCAGGGCCGGGGTCGCCGGCGGTGATGAAGGTGACCAGGCCGGTCTTGTTGTTGGATTTTAAATTGGCAAAGGTGGTGGCGATACGGGACATGGATAGCTTTCTTTATCGGTGAGAGATGTCGGATTACGCGCTCTCGCGCTAATCCGACCTACGCAATACTGGGGTTGTCAGTTATTTAACTGAAATTCAATCCCATGCGCTCCGCCACGGTATGCATGTCCTTGTCGCCACGGCCCGACAGGTTGGCCAGCACGATCTGGTCTTTCGGCAAGGTGGCCGCCAGCTTGGCCGCGTAGGCCAGTGCGTGCGACGATTCCAGGGCCGGGATGATGCCTTCGATATGGCAGCAGTCGTGGAAAGCCTGCAGCGCCTCGTCATCCGTGATGGACACGTATTGCGCGCGGCCCGAGTCTTTCAGCCACGCGTGTTCCGGACCCACGCCCGGATAGTCGAGGCCGGCCGAGACGGAATGCGTCTCGATGATCTGGCCATTGTCATCTTGCAGCAGATAGGTGCGGTTGCCGTGCAGCACGCCCGGGAAGCCGGCCGTCAGCGACGCCGAGTGCTTGCCCGTGTCCAGTCCTTCGCCAGCCGCTTCCACGCCGATCAGTTTTACATCTTTCTGGTCGATATACGGGTAAAAGATGCCCATGGCGTTCGAGCCGCCACCGATGCAGGCCAGCACGTAGTCGGGCTGGCGGCCCGTCATTTCCGGCATCTGCACCAGGCATTCCTCGCCGATCACGGACTGGAAGTCGCGCACCATCATCGGATACGGATGGGGGCCTGCCACGGTGCCGATGATGTAAAACGTGTTTTCGATGTTCGTGACCCAGTCGCGCATGGCTTCGTTCAGCGCATCCTTGAGGGTCTTGGAACCAGATTCGACGGGCACGACGGTCGCGCCCAGCAATTTCATGCGGTACACGTTCTGCGCCTGGCGCTTCACGTCTTCGCTGCCCATGTAGACCACGCATTCAAGGCCGAAGCGGGCGCAGATGGTGGCCGTGGCCACGCCATGCTGGCCGGCGCCCGTCTCGGCGATGATGCGCGGCTTGCCCATGCGCTTGGCAAGCAGGGCCTGGCCGATGACGTTATTGATCTTGTGCGCGCCCGTGTGGTTCAAGTCTTCGCGTTTGAAATAGATCTGCGCGCCGCCGGCCAGCTCGGACCAGCGCTTGGCGTGGTAGATCGGCGATGGACGGCCGACGAAGTGTTTCAGCTCGTAGCGGAATTCTTCGAGGAACTCCGGATCGACGCTGTAGCGGGCGTAGGCATCCTTCAGCTCGGCCAGCGCATGCGTGAGCGTTTCGGCAACGAAGGAGCCGCCGTACGGGCCGAAGTGGCCGCGCAGGTCGGGAAACGGGTAATCGGTGGCGTGGAACAATGCGGCGGCTGCGCCGGGCGCGGTGGTGTGGTCATTCATGGTTGTTTCCTCTGGCAATGATGGCATCGGCATCCTGCACCGCGGCGATAAACGCGCGGACTCGGGATGCGTCCTTGATGCCCTTGAACGCTTCGACACCACTGCTGATGTCGACGGCGTAAGGGCGCACGCGCACCACTGCGTCAGTCGCGTTTTGTACGCTCAAGCCACCACTTAAAACGACCCGAGGCGCGAGTTCTTTTGGAATGAGGGACCAATCAAATACCTTTCCTGCACCACCATAGGCATCCACATAGGTATCGAGCAAGAGGCTGGAGAACAAGGGACTGGCGGCGCGATAGCGCTGTTCGTATTCTAGCAAATCTTCAAAGGAGGTGTCGGGTTTGACGCGGAACACTTGCGTAAACGGCGTATTCACGGCGCCAGCCAGCGCGGCGCTGTGTTCTGGCGTCTCGTCGCCATGAAATTGCAGCAGTGACAAAGGCGCCACGGCCTTCGTTGCCCGCACTTCTTCCACCGTGGCGTTGACGAACAGGCCCACCGTCGTCACGTAGGGCGGCACGGCGGCGATCAGGGCAGCTGCCTGTTCGGGCGTGACGTAACGGGGACTTTTCGGATAGAACACGAAGCCGATGGCGTCGGCGCCGGCCGCCACGACGGCCTGGATGTCTTCAACGCGGGTCAGGCCGCAAATCTTGATGCGTGTGCGAGGCATGGCAATCCTTTACTTGATTTGATGCAGATCAAAACCAGGGCAAAGCGCTGCTGCTGTCCTGCGGCAATGCCCATTTCGGATCGTAATCGATCTGCGCCAGGTACAGGCCGTCCGGCATGAAGGTGGGCGCGGCCGCGTGGCGGTCCTTGCTTTCCAGCAGATGCCCCAGCCATTCCGGCTTTTCCCGTCCCGTACCGATGTAGACGAGCGATCCGACCAGGTTGCGCACCATGTGGTGCAGGAAGGCATTGGCCGTAATCGTAAAAATCACGCAATCGCCGCGCCGCTCGATGCGGATGTCATGCATGAGCTTGACAGGCGACTTGGCCTGGCATTGCGCGGCGCGGAAGGCCGTGAAATCGTGCCAGCCCAAGAGCGGCTGCACGGCCTGGCGCATCAGTTCCACGTCCAGCGGCCGGAAAAAGAAGCCGGCACGCCCTTCCACCAGCGGCGAACGGGTAGCGTTGTTGTACAACACATAATGATAGGTACGCGCGCGGGCGCTGAAACGGGCGTGGAAGAAGTCATTGACCGTCGGATCACCTTCGAGTTCCTTGGCCCAGCGCACGGCGATGGATTTCGGCAGGAAGGCGTTGACGCCGCGCACCCACGAGTGCACGTCGCGGTTCAGGTCCGTATCGAAGTGCACGACTTGCTCGAGCGCATGCACGCCCGTATCCGTGCGGCCGGCGCAGGTAGTGGCCAGGCGCACGCGGGCGAACTGCTCCAGCGCGTTTTCCAGCTGGTCCTGCACCGTTTGCCCGTCTTCCTGCTTCTGGTATCCGTGCCAGGCCGTGCCGTCGTACTGCAGGCCGAGGACGATACGCTTGAGTGGCGTTGCTGTCGTAATATTTTGCATCGAAGCATTATACCGGCGCGGCAGCCTGCCGCGCCGGCGGGTATTGCTAGCTCAGCAAAGCGCGCATGGTATTCGCCTTTTTCACTTGCTCTTCGCTGCCGCCCTTGATGACCTCATCGATCAGCTCGCGCGCGCCTTCCTTGTCGCCGATTTCCTGGTAAGCGATCGCCAGGTCCAGCTTGGTATCCATTTCCATGTGGATGGCCGACAGCGGGTCGTCCACGCCCACGCTGGCAGCCTTGCCATCGTTGAGGTCCAGGTCGATGCCGGACAGGTCGAACTCCTGTGCCGGCGGTATGGCTTCCGGCAAGGTGGCGGGCGTTTGCGCATCGTCGAACAGGCTGTCGATGGAAGGCTCGGCCGCCGCGACCGGCGCGGCAGCGGGCGCCACCGGCTCGTCGAGGTCAAAATGGGCCAGATCGACATCCTTCAAGGGATCAGGCAACGGCGTCAAGCCGGCGCCCACGCCATTCACGGGGCCGGCTGGCGGTTCCAGGTCCAGGCCGAAATCCATGCTGGCGTCATACTGCGCATCGTGCGCGGCGGAGACGGGCTTGCTGTCCGGCCCCGGCATGACGATCGGATCGCTCGTGGAGACGGGCTCGAAATCGAGGCTGTCGAGGTCAAAATCGAGGGGATCGCGCGCATCGCGGGCCGCCACGGACGACACCGGCTCGGCCGGCGCCAGGTCGGCCAGCGGCGCGGGCGCAGGAGTCGACAAGTCGTCGGACAAATCCATGCTCTGGCCGTGCAAATCGTCGCCAACACCCTTGCTCAGGCTGACGACGGCGTCGTCTTCCGTATCGCCATACAGGGGATTGGTGGGATCGAGCGCCAGGCCCAGCGCGGCCGCCTGCGGCCACTCTTCGCCCTGGCCGCGCGTCAGGCTGTACAGCTCGCTAGCCTGGTCTTCAAATGCGCGCACGTCGTTGCGGGCCGAATAGATTTCCAGCAACTTCAGGCGGGCAGCATGGCGCTCGGGGTGGATGCGCAAGGCTTCCTTGAGGATATCTTCCGCCTGGCCGTCACGGCCGTAGGCGATATACACGTCCGCTTCGGCGACCGGGTCCGTTTCATTCGCATCGAGCATGCTGGCGCCCGCTGCGGCGGCCACGCCGGCTGCGGCCGCGCCCGTGCCGAACAGGTGGTTGCTCGCTTCGGACTGCTGGTCTTCCGGCGCCAGGCCGGTCGTCGGCGGCGCCACGGGCGCTTCCGGCTCCAGCACGGGGGCGATAGCTTCAGCGGGCGGCGGCGCGTCCTTGCGGCGGCGCGCAATCACCAGCGCGGCCACGGCGGCCAGCAGCGCGGCCAGGCCGATGCCGATGGCGCCCAAGTGGTCGTTGACCTTGTCGGCGAAGGTCGGTTCCAGCGGCGATGGTTTTTTCACCAGCGGCACGGGTTTCGCCTTTGGCACGGGCGGCTGGGCTTCGGCCGGTGCGCTGGCAACGGCGCTGGCAGGCGCGCTGACCGATGCACTGGCAGCGGCCTCGGCCGGCTTGGCGGGCGCGGGCGCGCTCTTGTCCGCCATGGCCTTGCTCTTGACCGCCATCAGCTTTTCCAGGTCGCTGACGTTCTTTTCCAGCTCCTTGACGCGGGCAGCCGCTTCATCGACCTGTTTCGCCTTGGCGATCTTGTCTTCCTCGCTGGCGACGGCGCTCTTGCCGGCCGACTTGGCCGCCGGCTCCGCCTTCGACAATTTCAGCTTGTCTTGCGACTCGCTCACGGCCGTCGGCTTTTCCTGCACCTTCGTCGCGCCGATCTTGCCGGCCGTGCTTTGCGTCGCTTGCGCGGCCTTGGCCGGCTTGCTTTGCGACACCTGGCCCGCCAGCTTGTTGCGGTAGGCGTCGAAATCGATGGCGTGCGCCGTCACGATGCCCTTCGCTTCGGCCGCGCCGGTGGCGCGCACGGTGTCCGCGCCCGGAACGGCCAGGATGCGCCCGGCCTGCATGCGGTTCATGTTCTCGCCCTTGAAGGCGTCGGGATTGGCGCGGTACAGGGCGACGAGCATCATGTCGAGCGAAACGCCAGATGGCTTCAGTTCGCTGGCGATGCGGCTCAGGGTGTCGCCCGCCTTGACCTTGTACTCTCCTGCCGCCTTTTTCGCGGCGGGCGGCGCAGTCTCGGCGGCGGCGGCAGCGGCCGGCTTGGCCTTGCCCGGCTCGACCGGCGCCGTCACTTGCGCGCCGCGCGTCTGGCGCGCTTCGGGCGTGTCGAGCACGAATGCATATTCGCGCACCTGGCGGCCGCTCTTGCTGCTCAGTTCCAGCAGCAGGTCGACCATCGGCTCGGCCACCGGTTGCGCCGAACTGATGCGGATGAAGGACTTGCCGTTGCGGTTTTCCACGGCAAACGTCAGCGCATTCAGGGCGGGATTGAATTCCACGTTGGCTTGGCGGTAGGCGTCAGGCGGCGCCAGCTTGGCCAGCAGGCTGGTCGCCTCGCCTGGCTTGACGGCCGATAATTCGACCTCGGCGCGCAGCGGCTGGCCGGCGGCGGACAGCACCGTGATCTTGCCCAGCTCGGCTGCGGATACCGCCGGTGACAATAACACCGCGCAGGCGACAGCGCTGCTGAGTGTTTGAATGGCAAGGGAGGCGACCCGGGGACGAGTGTGTACAGGCATAGTTGGCGGCATCTTAGTTGACATGGGAAAACTGTTACTTTTCCAGAGGTATCAACATATCATCATGCCCAGAGCTATGCAAGCTCCGCATGGTTGAGCCTTGACGGGCTCAGGGCGAAAAAAAAGCCGGGAAAACAGCCCCGGCTTGATCTTGATCAGCAATTTGTGGCGCTTACGCGTCGAGCAAAATACGCAACATACGGCGCAGCGGCTCGGCCGCGCCCCACAGCAATTGGTCGCCCACGGTGAACGCGGACAGGTATTCGCCACCCATGCTCATCTTGCGCACGCGGCCGACAGGAATCGTCAGGCTGCCCGTGACGGCTGCCGGCGACAGGTCGCGCACGGACGCTTCGCGCGTGTTCGGCACGAATTTCACCCACTCGTTGTTGCTGGCGATGATGTCGTTGATTTCATCGAGCGGCACGTCTTTTTTCAGCTTGATGGTCAAGGCTTGCGAATGGCAGCGCATGGCGCCGATGCGCACACACAGGCCGTCGACAGGAATTTCCTTGGTGCCAAAGTCGATGCCGCGACCGAGAATCTTGTTGGTTTCCGCGCCCGCTTTCCACTCTTCCTTCGACTGGCCATTGCCCAGGTCCTTGTCGATCCACGGGATCAGATTGCCGGCCAGCGGCGCGCCGAACTGCTTGATTTCATCCGGGGAATAGCCGTGCTGGGTGGCCAACACCTGGCGGTCGATTTCCAGAATGGCGGAAGCGGGGTTGTCCAGCAGCGCCTTGACGGAACCGTTGATGGTGCCAAATTGCGTCAGCAGTTCGCGCATGTGCTGCGCGCCGCCGCCCGATGCCGCCTGGTAGGTCATCGACGTCATCCAGTCGATCAGGTCGTGCTGGAACAGGCCGCCCAGGCCCATCATCATGCACGACACGGTGCAATTGCCGCCGATGTAATTCTTGACGCCATTGCCCAGCGCATCCTTGATGACGTGCAGGTTGACGGGGTCGAGCACGATGACGGCGTCTTTTTCCATGCGCAAGGTCGAGGCCGCATCGATCCAGTAGCCATTCCAGCCCGCTGCACGCAGCTGCGGGAAGACAGCGCTCGTATAGTCGCCACCCTGACAGGAAATAATAATGTCGCACTTGGACAGTTCGGCGATGTTGTTGGCATCCTTGAGGATGGTTTCATTCTTCGCCATGGCAGGCGCCGAGCCGCCCGTGTTCGACGTCGTGAAAAACACCGGTTCGATGTGGGCGAAATCGCCCTCTTCCTGCATGCGTTGCATCAGGACCGAACCGACCATACCGCGCCAACCTACCAAGCCAACTAATTTCATTACCATTCCTCAAGATGAGACGGCGACTGCCGTCATTAGACTATTTTATCCCAGAGCTTTTACAACTGCATCACCCATGGCCTCGGTACCGACCAAAGTCGTGCCCGCTTCATGGATGTCGGCCGTGCGCAAGCCCTGCGCCAGCACGTGCTTGACGGCTGCCTCGATGCGGTTTGCCTGCTCTTCGCGGTTCAGCGAATAGCGCAGCATCATGGCGGCAGAAAGAATCGTCGCCAGCGGATTGGCGATGCCCTTGCCGGCGATATCGGGCGCCGAGCCGTGCGATGGCTCGTACAGACCCTTGTTGTTGGCGTCCAGCGAGGCCGACGGCAGCATGCCGATCGAACCCGTCAGCATGGCGGCCGCATCCGACAGGATGTCGCCGAACATGTTACCGGTCACCATGACGTCGAATTTCTTCGGCGCCCGCACCAGTTGCATGGCCGCGTTGTCGACATACATATGATCGAGTGCAACATCCGGGTATTCCTTGTGCACGTCGATGACGATGTCTTTCCAGAACTGGAAGGTTTCCAGCACGTTGGCCTTGTCCACGCTGGTGAGGCGCTTGTCGCGCTTTTGCGCAGCCTGGAAAGCCACATGGGCGATGCGGCGGATCTCGCCTTCCGCATAGCGCATGGTGTCAAAACCTTCGCGCTGGCCCTTGAACGGACCGTCCGGGCACTCGCGCACGCCGCGCGGCTGGCCAAAATAAATGTCGCCCGTCAATTCGCGGATGATCAAAATATCGAGGCCCGACACCACTTCCGGCTTCAGGGTCGAGGCGCCCGCCAGTTCCGGATACAGAATCGCGGGACGCAGGTTGGCGAACAGGCCCAGGTTCTTGCGCAAGCCCAAAATCGCCTGTTCCGGACGGAACTGGCGCTCGAGGTTGTCATATTGGTAGTCGCCCACGGCGCCGAACAGCACGGCATCGGCCGCTTTCGCCAGGGCAAGAGTACCTTCGGGCAGCGGGTGGCCATGGGCCGCATAGCCGGCGCCGCCCACGGGCGCCGTTTCCAGCTCGAACGATTCGCCCAGCACATTCAAGACCTTGACGGCTTGCGCGACGATTTCAGGACCGATCCCGTCGCCGGGTAAGATTGCAATTTTCATGGAATGATCTTTAGATAACGTTGGCCAGCCAGGGCTGATTGGTCAGATGCCGTTCTTCGAAGGCGCGGATATCGTCGGCGTGGCGCAGGGTCAGGCCGATATCGTCAAGCCCATTCATCAGGCAATATTTGCGGAAGGCGTCGATCTCGAACGGATACGACACAGAACCGTTGCTGGTGCGCACGCATTGCTGTTCCAGGTCCACCACCAGCTTGAAGCCGGGGAACGCCTTGACTTCATTGAACAGGTGCTCGACCTGGCTTTCCGACAGCACGATGGGCAGCAAGCCGTTCTTGTAGCAATTATTGAAGAAGATGTCGGCGAAGGAAGGCGCGATGATGGCGCGGAAGCCATATTGATCGAGTGCCCACGGCGCGTGTTCGCGCGAGGAACCGCAGCCGAAGTTCTTGCGCGTCAGCAAGATCGACGCGCCCTGGTAGCGCGGCTCGTTGAGCACGAACTCCGGGTTCAGCGGGCGGCGGCTGTTGTCCTGGCCCGGCTCGCCATGGTCGAGATAGCGCCATTCGTCGAACAGGTTGGGGCCGAAGCCGCTGCGGTGGATCGATTTCAGGAATTGCTTCGGGATAATCGCGTCGGTGTCGACGTTGGCGCGGTCCAGCGGGGCGACCAGGCCTTCGTAAATCGTAAATTTATCCATGCTGTTTCTACTCGGTAGGACGCGCGGCGCTGGGCGCCGGCACGTCGCGGTTTATTTTCCGCCGGCGCCAGTGACGACCTGGCCGACTTTCTGCACATCGCGGCCGATGCCGGAGACGGTGTTGCAGCCAGACAGGATCACGGTGGCGATGAGGAGGGCGAAGAGTTTTTTCATGATGAGTTCTCGATAAGAAAGATGGGACTGATACCGCTAGTGTAAACCAGCGGCGCCAGTCCCTGCCGTCATCGCAATCCCCGCACGTCGACAAAGTGGCCGGCGATACCCGCCGCGGCCGCCATCGCGGGCGACACCAGGTGGGTACGGCCGCCCTGGCCTTGCCGGCCTTCGAAGTTGCGGTTCGAGGTGGACGCACAGCGTTCGCCCGGCTCCAGGCGGTCCGCATTCATGGCCAGGCACATGGAGCAACCGGGCTCGCGCCATTCGAAGCCGGCATCCTTGAAGATGCGGTCCAGGCCTTCGCGTTCGGCCTGGTCCTTGACGAGGCCGGAACCGGGCACGACCAGCGCCAGGGTCACGTTCGAGGCGCGGTACTTGCCGCGCACCACGGCGGCGGCCGCACGCAAATCCTCGATGCGCGAATTGGTGCAGGAGCCGATGAAGACCTTGTCGATACGCACATCGGTGATCGGCGTGTTCGGTTTGAGGGCCATGTAGACGAGGGCTTTTTCGATGGCGTCGCGCTTGACGCTGTCTTTTTCATTGTCCGGGTCTGGCACCCGGCCATCGATGCCGATGACCATTTCCGGCGACGTACCCCACGTCACTTGCGGTTGAATTTCTTGCGCGTTGAGCGTGACGACGAGGTCGAAGCGGGCGCCCGGGTCCGAATGCAGGGTGCGCCAGTAGGCCACGGCCCGTTCCCAGTGCGGGCCGGCCGGCGAAAACGGGCGGCCCTTGACATAATTGATGGTGGTGTCGTCCACGCCGATGATGCCGGCGCGCGCGCCCGCCTCGATGGCCATGTTGCACACCGTCATGCGACCTTCCATCGACAGCGCGCGGATGGCCGAGCCGCCGAACTCGATACAGTAGCCCGTGCCGCCGGCCGTGCCGATCTTGCCGATGATGGCCAGCACGATATCTTTCGCCGTCACGCCGGTCGGCAAGGCGCCGTCGACTTGCACCAGCATGGATTTGGATTTCTTTTGCAGCAAGGTTTGCGTGGCCAGCACGTGTTCCACTTCGGACGTGCCGATGCCGTGCGCCAGCGCGCCGAACGCGCCATGCGTGGACGTGTGCGAGTCGCCGCAGACGACCGTCATGCCGGGCAAGGTCGCGCCCTGTTCCGGGCCGATCACGTGCACGATGCCCTGGCGTTTGTCGTTCATGTTGAAGTAGGTCAAGCCGTAGTGCTTGGCGTTCTTGTCCAGCGTTTCCACCTGCAGGCGCGAAACGGGGTCGGCAATGCCGTCGACCCGGCTGGTGGTCGGCACATTATGGTCGGCCACGGCCAGGTTGGCGGAAATGCGCCACGGCTGGCGGCCCGCCACGCTGAGGCCATCGAAGGCTTGCGGGCTGGTAACTTCGTGCAGCAGGTGCCGGTCGATGTACAAAATTGTCGTGCCATCATCTTCGGCCCGAACAACGTGGGATTCCCAGAGTTTGTCGTAAAGCGTCTTCATCATGATATATGCAGCGTTGCCACAGCCTGTTTAAGTGATCTGTCGTACTGATCGAAGGGATCGGCAATGATTATGCCATATATTGTGCAATGCAGAACCAAAAGCCGCCCCAGCGTGGGATGGGCGATACAAAATTTGGTGCGCTTTGCGGATATGGCCAAAAAATTGCTGATACGAAAATCCGCCAAAATGCCGGCGGGGCGAATAAAAATCGAAAGAAGCCGAAAAAAAAGCCCGCTGCAGAGGTCTGCAGCGGGCTGGATGTGAACTGGCCTGTGTTGTTAGGCAGCCATGCGCACACTTCCCCTGCAACCATCCATCAGGAAAGATAGGCCCACGACTAGCACCAGCTCGCCTTCGGCCGAGCGGGCAGTACCGGTAATACCTTCCACGGTGATGGCCGTCATCGGCTTGATCACGAGGTCGGCCGTGCCATCGACGGCTTCCACGGCGAGAATGTACGGCTGTGGCGCAGCGACAACAATACCGACGCGTTCGCTGCACGATTCGTAGCCCAGCGAGCCGGCCAGCGAGCGCACGGGCAATGGACGGCCCTGGTCTTTCAGCACCGGCGCGCCGCCCACTTCCATGAAGGTTTCCGGCAATTCGACGACGCGCTGCACCACCGCCATCGGCAGCGCCAGCGCGGCGCCCGAGGTCGACACGAGCATGGTCGGCACGATCGACAGTTCGATCGGCAGGCGGATGGCAAATTTCGTGCCCTTGCCCAGCGTGGATTCGATGTGGATGGCGCCGCGGTTTTTCTCCACGGCCGTTTTCACCACGTCCATGCCCACGCCGCGTCCGGAAACGCTGGAAGCGACTTCCTTGGTCGAGAAGCCCGGCAGGAACACCAGCTGGAAGCATTCGTCGTTGCTCAACTGCGCGTTTTCGCTGATCAAGCCCTTTTGCTGGGCCTTGCTGCGCAGGAAGACCGGGTCCATGCCCTTGCCGTCATCCTGCAGCACGATCATGACGCTGTTGGCTTCCTGCCATGCTTTCAGTGAAATATACGACTTGGCGGGCTTGCCGGCGGCCAGACGGGCTTCCGGCGATTCGACGCCATGGTCGAGCGAATTGCGCAGCATGTGCACGAGCGGATCGTACAGGCTGTCGACCACCACGCGGTCGACTTCCGTCTCCGCGCCTTCGATGGTCAGTTCGACATCCTTGCCCAGGTCTTTCGCCAGTTCGCGCACCAGGCGCGGGAATTTCTGGAACAGGCGGCCGACGGGCTGCATGCGCGTGGCCAGGGTGGCCCGCTGCAGTTCCGTCGAGTAGCGCGAAGCGCGTTCCAGGGTTTCCGCCAAAGTCGCCATCAGGGTGGCGGCCTGGCCTTCGAATTTGAATTGCAGCAAGCGTTCGAGCAGCACGGCAGCCTGGTTGGCGGCCTGCACGGATTCGCCGGCCACTTCCAGCAGCGCGTCGAGCTTGACGGCATCGACGCGGATGCTGTCTTCCTTGACGGGCGCGGCATGGCGCACTTCCGGACGCTCTTCGCGGCGTTCCGCGCCATCCCAGGCCTTGCCAGCCGGTTTGGCGGCGGCAGCGGCAGCAGGCGCGGCGGCCACGGCGGCAGGCGCGGCGGCGGCGGACACCGGTGCGGCAGCGATCTGGCTAGCGGCCGGCACGACGGCGTTGTACATGGCTTCCCAGTCCAGGCCATCGGCGCTGGCCGTGGACACGGCGGCGGCAGGTGCGGCCACCACGACTTCAGCGACCTGGGCAACGGGCGCGGCCACTTCCGCCACCACGGCGGCGGCAGGCGCAGGCGCATCCATGCCCTTGCCTTCGATGGCGTTCGTCAGGATGTGTTCCAGCTCTTCCGGCATGGCCGGCAAGCTTTCCGGCGCGGCGCCATTCGCCAGTTCCGTCAGCTGGTCGGCGACGAAACCGGACGCTTGCAGCGCCGCCTCGATGGCGATCGGCGTCACGGGCGCGGCGCCCGTGCGCAAGGCGTCAAACAGGTTTTCCGTCAGATGGCAGGCCGCCACCAGCGCGGGCAAGCCCATGAAGCCGGCGCCGCCCTTGATGGTGTGGAAGGAACGAAACACGGCATTCAGTGTTTCCTTGTTGTCAGGATCACGCTCGAGGCGCAATAAGTGCTCTTCAACATTAACCGCAAGATCCATCGCCTCAACGACGAAATCCTTGAGCATATCGTCCATTAGAATCCCAAATCCGCAAGAAGGTCGTCTACATTATCCTGGTCCAGCGCCACCGACGGCACGGACGGGCCCTGCATCAGCGGCACCGGCTTTTGCGCCAGCTTTTCGCGCACCTCGGCCGGCGCGTTGTCGCGCAGCAGCTGAGCCAGCTCGTTTTCCACCGTCTTGGTGATGTTGACCACTTTTTTGATCAGCTGGCCCGTGATGTCCTGGAAGTCCTGGGCCATCATGATTTCCAGCAAGCGTGCTTTTTCCGCTTCCGTCGCTTCGGCAACGGCTTGCGCGAACTGGCGCGAATCGCCGGCCAGGGCCTTGAATTCTTCCAGGCTCAGCTTGCCGTCGAACAGGGCCGTCCAGCGGCCGTCCATGTCCTTGGCTTTTTTCGACAGCACGTCCTGCGCCGGCATGCCTTCGTCGAGCGTGTTGAGTACCTTGTTGGCGGCCTGTTCCGTCAGGGTGGCGACATATTCCAGGCGGTCCTGGGCGTCGACGATCTGCGACGACGCTTCCGTCAACGCCTTGTCGTAGCCCAGTTCGCGCAGCGAATCGTGCAGCAGGCGCACGATGCCGCCCAGGCGCTCGAACATCGGCTTGTCGGACTGGTCGACCGGATCGGCCGCTTCGCCAGGCGCGTCGGCGCTGGCCACGGGGGCCGCAACCGGCTCGGCGGCCGCCGGCACGGCGGTGCTGGCCGACACGGAATCGAAGAGCGCGTCAAAATCGTCATCCGCGATCACGGCGGGAGCAGGCGCGGCGGCAGGCGCCGGCGTGGCTGCGGCCGCGCTTTGCGCGGATACTTCATCGAATAATGCATCGAAATCATCAGCGGCGTTGGTCATATCCCTGCTTCTCCATAATTTGTCAAAATTCCGCCTGAACTGTGCGTTTTACAGACTGATACCCACAATTTCTCGATTAAGATGATTTGAGGCAATACCGCTGCGATGGTGCGAGTGTAGCAGGGCGCCGCCCTGTTGGTAAATCTCAAAACGCGCTTCCTGGTGCAAAGCGGGTCCACAAGAGCTTTTCCACCAGGAAATAAGTGTTCCTGCTGTTGTATTTTGAAATACTACCATTGGCGTGCGTGCAAGACCACGCGCGACACAAGAAATCCTGCCTGCGGGCGCCTGCGCAACAGCCCTGCACGGCCATCGTTGCAGCTAAACACGATCTTTCTGCCAATGTTGTCTATACTGAAGGTGCAGTAGTATTGATAATTATCAAGTCTTTACATGAATACAATGCTGCCGCCGCGTCTACAATAAGAGGCGTTGCGCGCGCTGAGTCACTGCCAAAGGACCTGCCATGTATAAGAAAATTCTGATCGCCACGGACGGCTCCACCGTCTCCAACTTGACGGCCTGTGCCGGCGTTGCCTTTGCCGAACAGATGCACGCCGACATCCTTGCCGTGTACGTGGCGCCCGAATACCAGTACCCTGTGTACATCGAAATCATTCCACCAAGCTATCCCAGCGAAGAGGAATACCGCATCGCCATGCGCAAGGCGGGCGCCGACCACTGGCAGCCCATCCTCGACGCGGCCGCCAAGCGGGGCCTGCAGGCGACAGGCCTGACGGCATTTTCCGACAGCCCCGCCCTGAAAATCGTGGAAGTGGCGCAACTGCAGCAATGCGACCTGATCTTCATGGGCTCGCATGGCCGCAGCGGCTGGGGTCAGTTGCTGCTGGGCAGCGTCACCAACAAGGTGCTGTCGCACTCGAAATTGCCCGTGCTCGTGCACAGGCTGATCAAGGAACCCGCGGCAAAATAAAAGGTCACATGGCCACGGGGCCAGCGCCATTGCCGGCACACCAAGAAAAAGGCAAAGGCACGGCCGCTTCAGTTAAAATGACAACGTTTCTCGTTTCTTAACATTTGATTGTCCGGTGACGGACAGAGCAGATTACACGCCACCAGATTGCCCGCCTATGATACGTATTGTGATTGCCGACGACCACACCATCATGCGTGAAGGATTAAAGCGCATCCTTGACGGCGCGCCGGATATCGACATCGTGGGTGAAGCCATCGACGGCTTTGAAGTCCTCAACCACGTGCGCCAGGGCGGCTTCGACCTGTTGCTGCTCGACCTGTCGATGCCGGGCCGCAGCGGCGTCGACCTGATCCGGCAAATCCGCAGCGAGGCGCCCAAGCTGTCGATCCTGATCCTCACCATGCACGAGGAAGAGCAATATGCGGTGCGCGCCATCCGCGCCGGCGCGCAAGGCTATCTGACCAAGGAAAGCGCGGGTACCCAGCTCGTGGGCGCCATCCACAAGGTGGCGTCCGGGCGTCCCTACATCAGCGCCGAGGTGGCGGAGCAACTCGTGCTCAACATCATGATGCCGAATGAAAGCTTGCTGCATAAACAGTTGTCGGACCGCGAATTCGAAGTCTTTTCCCTGCTGGTGGCAGGCAAGTCGATCACGGAAATTGCCAACAACCTGCACCTGAGCGTCAAAACGGTGAGTACGCACAAGACGCGCATCATGCAAAAGATGGGCATGAGTTCGCTATCCGAAATGGTCCAGTATGCCGTCGCGCACCGCCTGCTATCGCCCTTCAAGACGTGATCCTCCTGGCGCGCGCCCGCGCGCCAACTGTAGGAACAATCCTACCTCGCCTACCACAGCTCCTACTGCCATATTCAGCCACTGCTGATATTAATTGCATACGGTTGTTGGCATACTGAAACCAGTAATCAAGTTGCTGGAAAGTTATTTCATCACACAGCAAGTCTTCAGCGAATTGAGCATTACCTGCCTGGACGCGCGCCGCCGACCCTTGCCTGCCCGCCGCCCCGTGCACCCCGTCATTCAACTCTGAACTACCTGTCACCAGGAGATGAACATGCTGTCCACGCAAACGCCCGACACCCGCGCTGCCTCACCATCGCTGGCCCCCTCTTCTCCAATGGAAGCGGGGCGCCAGCGCCAGGGCCGGCTCTGGTCGAACCTGAAGGAGGTGTGCGACCTGCTGCATATCTCCAGCGCCTGCACCATCGCCGCCGACGAACTGCTGTTCCAGCACGTGCAATTCAAGACGGGCCAGCGCGTGCACACGATCGGCCAACCGTTCGACACCCTGTACATCGTCAATTCGGGCTTCCTGAAAACCGTGCTGATCGATGAATTCGGCAATGAACAGGTACTCAGCTTCCCCATGAAGGGCGACATGCTGGGCGTCGACGGCATCCACTCGCGCCATTACTCCTCGGAAGCGGTGGCCCTGTCCGACTGCGACCTGATCCTGCTGCCGTTCAAGAAACTGACGGCGCTGGGCAGAGTCCACCTGGAACTGGAAAACGTCATGTACGGCGTGATGAGCCGCGAACTGGTGCGCGAGCAAGCCATGATCGGCATGCTGGGCGCCCTCAGCGCCGAAGCCCGCGTGGCGCGCTTCCTCGTCTCGCTGGCCGACCGCTTCGCGCAGATGGGCTATTCGAGCAAGCTGTTCAACCTGCGCATGACGCGCCATGAAATCGGCAGCTACCTGGGCCTGACCCTGGAAACGGTCAGCCGCACCTTGTCCGCCTTCAATGAAATCGGCCTGATCACGGTTGACCAGCGCACCATCGGCATCAAGGATCCGGACGCCCTGAAAACCCTGCGCCGCCTGCCGCCGTCGCGCTCGCGCGCCAAGCAACTGGCCGCCGCCAAGCTCAAGGCCGATACCACCGCCGCCGCCAGCGCCTCGGCGCAATTGCTGGCTACCATCTAGTTTCATCCCGATTTCCTCAAGCTTGGCACAGGCTTGACCCGGCCAAGGCGCACGACGCCTTGCCGGGTCTTTTTTGCCGCCCCCGCCTCCCGCGCCGCTCCTGCGGCCTGCTTTGCGCAGCACGATCGTCCACGCTGCCATGTCACCATAAAAAAGCACGGATTCCGCACAAATAAGCCTTGCTTTTCGGGCCACATTCAACAATAATGCAAATACGAATCATTCTCAACTGAGATAAAGAAAGCCCAACATGCAAAGCTCAAAACCAGCCTTGATCCAGGATGCCGCTACCGCCCACGTCCGTCCTCCCGTCAGCATGGCCCAGCCGGCACGCCGCATCACCAGCGAAGCGCTGCTGCAGCAGGGACGCGAAGTGGAGATTGAGCACAGCGGCAAGATCTATCGCCTGCGCGTCACCCAATTGAACAAGCTGATCCTGACTGCCTGAAGCAGCACGGCAGCCAGTCACCACACTCGCCAGCCAGTCGCGCCCCGCGCGCGCAGCCAGCCAAACCACCGCACAGGAGTGTTTGATGGCGAACGACCGACCTTCCCCGATGTTTCCTTCTCCGCAAGGCCAGCAGCCTGAATTGCTGCTGTCGGCCGTGCTGCACCTGATGTCGCACTACCATGCGGGCAGTCCCTGCGAGAAACTGGCCGGTGTCATCGAACGCCATCTGCAAGTGCTGTCGGGTTCGCCCGGCCTGGGCCCCGTGCTGCAAGCAACTTGCCAGCAAGTGTCGCAGCAATGGGCCGCCCTGGTGGCGCTGCACAAGCCGGCACCGCCCAGGAGCACCTTGCTCGATCGCCTGGCACGCATGCTGAGCGCCAAGCGCCCTGCCTCGCCCCTGCCGCAATAATTTCTTTTCCATCCCCACCGTCCAACAGGATATCGCCATGTGTGACAAAGACCAGTCCCTGCCCGTCATCAGCAATTGTTCCAGCGGCGGGGCCGACACGGCCGCGCTCGCTTCGCGCCGCCGCCGGCTGTGGGAACTGTCGCACACCTGCCATTGCCCGCTGGTCGGCGTGGGCTTGCCCTTGGGCTACCTGCGCAAGCTGGTGGGCAAGATGACGGGCGGACGCGTGCTGGCCGACGACTATGAAGTGCACGTGGGCGCCGTGACGGAATGCGGCGCGCGCAACCGCCTGTCCGAAGCGTTGCAAAAGGAACTCGAACGCCGCTACGCACCCGTGATCCTGCGCTTTCGCGGCGCCAAGACCACGGAACAAGTGGCCGAACTGTGGCGCACGGCCGTCGCCAACGGCGACGTGTCGGGCGCTTTCTGGGCCGGTCTGACGCACCCGCGCTGCGATGCAGAGCTGGAAGAGCAGATGTGCCGCGACTTGCACATGATCCAGCACCAGGCCGGCGCCTGCGTGCGTGCCGACATGGGCAAATTTACGGCCTTGCAGGAAGAAAACGCGCGCATGGCGCACGAACTGGCCAAGCTGCAACAACGCAGCCAGGCCGCACTGATGGAAAAAACAGGCGAGCTGGAACGCCAGGAAGCCGTGCTGCTGCGCACGCGGGCGGAATCCATCGGCAAGGATAGCGTGATCGATGGCTTGCGCGCGGAACTGGCGCAATTGCAGGCCGCGATTCCCGCGCTGGAATCGCGCACCCGCCTGGTCGAACGCCTGGCGCAGATGGATGAGCGCGAGAAGGAATTGCGCCAGCAAATCGCGGAATTGAAGCAGGCCCAGCCACGCCCAGCCGCTGTCGCGCCGCCACCGGCGCCGAAGCTGGAAGTGCCGACCGGCGGCAAGCTGAAAATGCCGATCCGCCTCGTCGATCAAAGCGTCTTGTGCGTGGGCGGACGCAGCGGCAATGTCGCCACCTATCGCGCCCTGATCGAGCGGGTCGGCGCGCAATTCGCCCACCACGACGGCGGCCTGGAAGACAATGCCAACCTGCTCGATTCGAGCCTGGCGGCGGCCGACCTGGTGATTTGCCAGACGGGCTGCATCAGCCACAGCGCCTACTGGCGCGTGAAGGATTATTGCAAGCGCACGGGCAAGCGCTGCGTCTTCATCGACAACCCCAGCATTTCCAGCCTGGCGCGCGGCTTGCAGGAAGTGAGCGGGGAAATGGAGCCGGCCGCGCTGGACGCCGCCGACTAGAGCCTAAGCCTGCAACTCGCGCGCGATGGCCTCGCGCAAGAGTGCATCATCGGCCGTGGTGTCGGGTGCGAAACGCCCCACCACCTTGCCGTCCTTGCTGATCAAAAACTTCTCGAAATTCCACAGCACGTCGCTGGGCTGCTCCTGCGTGATGCCGTAGCCGGCCAGCTTGGCGCGGAAATCGCTGCCCGGCTTTTCCTGCGCCCGGGGCTGCTCTTGCACCAGGCGCTGGTACAGCGGATGCTGGCCAGGCCCCTTGACGACGATTTTTTCAAACATGGGAAATTGCACGCCAAACGTGCCACGGCAAAAGTCCGCGATCTCGGCATTGCTGCCCGGCTCCTGCGCGCCGAATTCATTGGCGGGAAAACCGGCCACCACCAGGCCCTCGGCCTGCTTGTCGGCGTAAAGTTTTTCCAGGCCTTCGTACTGCGGCGTCAAGCCGCAGGCGGAGGCGACATTGACCACCAGCACGACCTTGCCGCGGTACGCGTCCAGGCTGGCGGGCTCGCCATTGATGCGTCGCAAAGGAATGTCGTAAATGCTGTCGCTCATGATGTGTCTCCTTGAATGAAACAATCATGATAGCCGTGTGCGCGCGAACGCGCTGGCGGCGTCAAAAACTCAATACACGTCGCGCCGGTAGCGTCCTTCGGCCGCCAGCGCGTCGAGCGCGGGCCGGCCCAGGATTTCCTGCAGGGCCTGGTCGACGCCGCCGGCCATGCCGGCCAGGCTGCCGCAAATATAAATGGCCGCGCCCTGTTCCAGCCACAGTTTCACCTCGTCGGCATTGCCGCGCAGGCGGTCTTGCACATAGGTCCGCTCGGCCTGGTCGCGTGAAAACGCCAGGTCCAGGCGCGGCAAGTCGCCGCTGGCGTGCCAGCCCTCAATTTCTTCGCGATAATGGAAATCGTGGGCCGCATTGCGTTCGCCAAAGATCAGCCAGTTGCGCCGCTGTCCTGCCAGCACACGGCTTTTCAAATGCCCGCGCAAGCCGGCGATGCCGCTGCCGTTGCCGATCAAAATCAATGGCCGCTGGGCATTGTCTTCCAGGCGGAAGCGTTTGTGCTGGCGCAAGCGCAGCTGCACCACATCGCCCACCTTGGCTTGCTCCGTCAGCCAGCCAGAGGCCAGGCCCAGACTGCCATCGGGATGCGCATGCTGGCGTACCAGCAAGTGCACGCCGCCATCGCGCGGGATCGAGGCGATCGAATATTCGCGCGGCTGCGACGGGTCGGCAGGCGCCGTCACCTGCACCAGGTCGCCAGACTGCCAGTCAGGCAAAGCACCCGCCACGGGCGCCAGTTCCACGTGATAAATGGCGCCGCCGGCGCTGCCAGGGTTGAGGTGACGCCGCTGCCTCAAACGCCAGTCGCCAAAGGCGGGCGCGCTCCAGTCGGGCGCATCGCTGGTACCGGCCAGGTGGCTCAGGTGCTGGAACCATTGCTCGATGGCGGCGCTGGCGCTGCGATCGACTTCGATGCGCTCGAACAGGCGCGACGCGCCCTGTCCCGCCAGCCAGGCGTCGAGCGCGCGGCCAAAGCCGCAGAACTGGCCATAGCTGCGGTCGCCCAGGGCCAGCACGGCGTAATGCAATTGCGGTAGCGCCAGCTCGCCCGTCATCAGGCGGCCCATGAAGGCGGCCGCATTGTCGGGCGCGTCGCCTTCGCCATACGTGCTGACCAAAAATAGGGCCCGTTCCGCTTGTTGCAGATCAAGGGCCGTGAGTTCGGCCAGCGCGCACAGGCGCACGGGGATGCCGGCCAGTTGCAGGCTCTGTGCCGTTTGCGTGGCCAGTTCCTCGGCATTGCCCGTCTGGCTCGCATACGCCACCAGCCAGGCGGGACTGTTGGCGAGGGCCGCCCTGGCGGCATCGGACGCGCGGCGCTTGGCGCGCGCGCGCAGCCAGGGCGCCAGGCACACGCCCGCATAACTGAGGGACAGGGCAGCCAGCAAGGCCAGCCGCGTCGTATCGTGCGTAAAAATCATGGAATTAATCGTTCATTCGTCGAGCATGGCCAGCATGTGGCTGCTCAGCGTTTCGTGGTAGCCATCGCCGTCGCGCTGCACGAAGCGCGCGGCCAGGCCCTGCTCTTCGGCCAGGGCCATGCCGGCCTCGACACCCAGCACGGTCAGGGCCGTCGACCAGGCGTCGGCCGCCATGCATTGCTCGTGCACGACGGTGACGGAAGCGAGTTGATTGGTGATCGGCATGCCGCTGCGCGGATCGATGGTGTGTGAGAAACGCACGGTGCCGTCCTGGAAGAAACGCCGGTAGTCGCCCGACGTCGCCACGGACAAGCCGTGCAGCGCCAGCAGCATTTCCGCAGGATGCTGCGCATGATCGGCACCATCGGCGCCATCGACCTGTTCCAGCATCACCCACCACGGCTGGCCGTCGGGCTTGCTGCCGGCGCCGCGCAGCTCGCCGCCCACTTCCACCAGGTAATGGTGGATGCCCTGGCTGTCCAGGTAGCGGGCCAGGCGGTCCACGCCATAGCCCTTGGCAATGGCGGACAAATCGAGCTGCAAGCCGCCCGGCTGGCGCGCGCGGCGGGCCGGCAAATCGAGTTCCAGGCGGCGGCGCTGGCGCTGCGCCAGCAGCAAGGCCACGCTATCGTCTTTCGGCGGCAGAAAACCGGGTTCATCGTAACGGTGGCGGGGGCCGAAGCCCCACAGGTTGACGAGTGCGCCAGCGCACGGGTCGTACGCGCCGCCGGACACTTGCGACACGTGCATGGCAAAACCCAGCACCTCGCAAAAGGCGGCGGGCAGGCTGTGCCAGCTGCCCGCCTCGGCCCGGTTAAAGCGGCCCAGGTCGGACTCGTCGCTCCAGTGGCTCATTTGCGCCACGACCAGGTCCAGTTGCTGCTGCAAGCCCTGCTGCAAGTCGGCGCTGCCCGCGCGACCCGGCATGGCGGATTCGAGCAGGCGCACCGACCAGCTGGTGCCCATGGTCAGGCCGCGCAAGTCCCGGATCGCGGCGCCGGGCGGCGCGACCTGATCGGAAATATGCTGCGGCAGCAGGACCCGGCGCATCGGCGCTTTCGTGACGATGCCGCCGCTTACTGCGGCAGCACTTCCACGGTGGCCGCGTACGTCATGCGGCGCTCGGGCATGGCTGGCGGCTGGCCGGCCACGGCCGGGGCGGCCGCTGGCCAGGTGCTGCTCAGGTAATACATGCCGGCCGCTGGCACCGTAAACGTGATTTCGCCCTTGGCATCCGTGCTCTGGCGGATTTCACCGAGCACGCCACGATAGCGCACGCCACCTGGCACCAGGCTGAAGGCCTGGTTCGCCGCCGGCTTGCCATCGACGAGGAAGCGCCACGTGGCTTTTTCGCCCGCGCGCAAGTCGTTCGGGTGCGTCACCGGCACGAATTCCAGGCCCACGCCGGTCGGCTTGAACACTTCCGTGCTGGTTTCGCCATTGCTGAAGAAAGTTTCCAGGCGCGCTGCCGTGCGCGTGATTTTCAGCTCTTGCGCATCGGCCGGCACTTCCTTCTTGAACGTCTCTTCGTTGCCGCGGAAACGCTTCTGCTCGCCGTTGAGCTTGTAGCTGCCCATCACGTTTTGCGACACGATGGCCGCCTTGTACGTGCCCGGCTTTTCCATTTTGACGTCGAAGACACTGCGCAAACGGCCCGTGACCGTGTTCGCCGGCGTGACTTTGGCGCCGTCCGGGCCGATGACTTGCAGCGCGTCCAGGCGCAGCGGCTGGTGGTCGATCTCGAACAGGCCGTCGGAGACGGCGGCGTCCACCGTCACCCAGGCGTCCTTGCTTTCCACCATCGTGCTCGATGGCACCATCCAGCCGCGGTGAGCGTGGGCGTTCATGGCCAGGCCGGCCAGGGCCAGGGCGATCAGGGATTTGTTGAATTGCTTGAACATGATGTGCGCCTTATGGTTTGAGTTGGACGACGACATTGCCGAGTTCTTCCTTGCCTTTGGCAGGCACGGACTGGGCCGACTTCAGCGGCCACTGGAACGGCACGCGCACCAGTTCGCGTCCACCCGCTTCGCGCGCCGCTTCCACCACCACCTGGTATTCGCCGGCCGGCAGCTTGTCGAGCAAGGCCTTGGCGCCAGGGAAAGTCAGGGTATGCTCGCCCGGCGCACGCGTGGCGCCGCTGACGCCGTCAACCGGCATGGCCAGGTCGCGGCCGCTCTTGCGCCACCATTGGCGCATGTCCTTCAGCCATTTTTCGCCTGCCTTGTCCTTCTTTTTCACGTCATACAGCACCGTCAAGTTGCCGACGACCTTTTGATCGGCCGTTTCCAGCCACGCCGCCACGTAAGGACGGTGGTATTCCGCCACGTTCAGTTGTGGAATTTCAAGCTTGAGGGCCAGGTCGGCCGCCATCGCCGACGTACCGATCAGGGGAAGGCCAAGCGCCAGGGAGTAGCGTAATTTCATGGTGTGCCTGTAAAAAGGAAAAATAAAAACGATCAGTGAATAAACAGCAAGGCGATCGCGCAAGGTATCAAGATACCGAGACCAACCATCGGCCAGGTAAATGGCCGGTTGGCCGCATGGAACTTCAAAATCAGCAAACCCGTCAGGCAAAACACGATGCAGGCGCCGGCAAAAATGTCGATGAACCAGCTCCAGGCCACGCCCGTGTTGCGGCCCTTGTGGACATCGTTGAGCCAGGATACCCAGCCCCGGTCCGTCAATTCATATTCAGCGGCCCCGTCTTCGAGGCCGATGCGCACCCAGGCGTCGCCGCCCGCCTTGGGCAGCGGCAAATACACTTCGTCGCTTGACCATTCGGCGGGACGCCCGCCCGCATTGAGCGACCACTGCTGCTTGAGCCAGGCTTCGGCGGCGGCCGGCACCGGCGCGTTGGCGCCATCGTGCTTGGCGGCATAGGCGGCCAGTTGCGTGACGAGGGGCGCCGGCAATTCCGCCTTCTGCCGCGTGATGGACGGCTTGGCTTCGATCTGGCCGGCGTGGTTCAGGGTGATGCCGGTAATGGCGAACAAAAACATGCCCAGCAGGCAAAGCGCCGAACTGATCCAGTGCCATTGATGCAAGTTCTTCAGCCAGACGGCGCGGCTGGCGTTGTTCTTGGCCTTGTCCGCGGCGCCAGCATTACCCATCAATTGCTCCCGGCAAGGAGCGGGCCAGGTGGCGCGACAAGTCAGTGTGCTTCATTCCCATCCTTCAATCAAAGTGCATGCTGATATTTTCAAACAAATGATAATGATTATCATTTATTAAGTCAATACATGGGGCGCCCCGCCGGGCCAGCGTTTTGTAACAGCTTTGAAACAAAGCTGGCCTGCTACGTAAGCTGCCGTACAGAGCCGCGCGCCGCGCCCGCCTATGCTGTTGTTCAGGACAATCAAACAGGAGCAAGCACATGCAACAGTATTCCAGCGAACAACTGGCCAGCATCGCGGCCAAGATCAAGGACGTCAAATTCGGCATGCTGACCACCAGCGACGACATGCGCACGCTCACCAGCCGGCCGCTGACGCAGCAGCAGGTCGATAGCGAAGGGCACATCTGGTTCTTTGTCTCGGACGAGGCCGCCTACACGCGCGACTTGCTGAACAATCCGCAAGTCAATGTCAGCTTCGTCGACACGGGCGACAGCCTGTATGTCTCCGTCTGCGGCCACGCGCAATTGCTGAAGGACCGCGCCAAGGCGGAGGAGTTGTGGAGCCCGCTGGTGAAAGCCTGGTTCCCGGGCGGACTCGACGATCCGAAGCTGTCGCTGATCAAAGTGACGATACAGTCGGCCGAATACTGGGATAGCAGCGCCAGCAAGATGATGCAATTCTATGAGATGGCCAAGGCCGCCATCACGGGCGAGCCGCCGAAGGACCTGGGCGAACACGGCCGGGTCGATCTGTAGCCTAGCCTTCGTGATTGACCCGCGCGCACGCAGGCATGGCCAGCCGGCGTGCGCGAACACGCTTTGCGGCTGGCCCTGTGGGGATGATCAAACAGTCAGGAAGGAAAGTTCAGACGCCCGTACTGCCCGTGGTGTCCGGCGCATTGTCGGCGCTCTGCCGGCTCTGTCCGGCGACGCCGGACTGGTGATGGGGCAAGCGGTCGGCGCGCCGTACTTCGCCGATGGAAAACAGATCGTCGCCGATATCGAGGCCTTGCTCGCTATCGACCAGCACAAAGTTTTCGGCCGAATCGGCCGTGCTTTGCTTGCTGCCCGCCGTGGATGGCGTGCCGCCCTGGCTATTGCCCGCGTGCGGCGTATTCGAGTTGCCCATTATCTTCTCCCTGATCGTGAGTGAGTACCTGAGTGCAAGTTGACTGCAAGTTGACTGCGAGGTGATGGCACGGTGATTGCACCTTGCCAGCCCAGCTCATTCATCATAGTCCATGGCTGCTGCATTGCATCAAAATTGTGCGGCAAGCGGACAGATGCGACATGACCAGCGGCGCACCTGCCTGCCGCTGGTCATGCTCACTTGCTACTGCTTGCTACTGCTTGCTACTGCTCGTGACTACTTGTTACCGCTTCTTACTGCTTGTTGCGCGACCCCGAACTGGATCCCGAACCACCGCTTTGCTTGTTGCCACTGTCACGGTTGCCATCCTGGTTCATGCTGGCATTGTCGCGCGTCCCGCTGGAACTGGAAGCGCTTTGCCGGTTGGCATCGTTCTTGTGGCTTTGGCTGCCTGCACGGCGTGCCTCTTCCGACGTGAATTCATGCGCCGTGCCTTTTTCATGCGCGGCACGTCCGCCTTCGCTGGCGATTTCACGCTGCTGGGCGGGATCCATGGAAGCGAAACCCCGTTTGCTGGTATCGCTTTGCTTGTTGCCGCCGCTGCCGCTACTGGTTTTATTACCTTGCTGTTTATTGTCGCTCGATGTGGCCATGATGATCTCCTTGATCGATGGAATCAGAAACAATGCAAAAAACAATGCAAACCATGCAATTCTTCCCCCTCGCATGGCAAGGGAACCGTCATCTTAGTGCGCACATGGGGCACAAGAAATAGGAGGATGGCAAGAGCGCATGTAGGATGAGTCCCGCCTACGGTAGCGTAGTTACTTTTAGTTTTCCACCAAAAGTACCAGACACTCAGCAGTTAGCGGGTAGTGCGAAAATCGCCGCGTCGGCCGTCACGTAGACACGTTCGCCAGCGGCTGGCAGCACCGCATGGCCGCCCGTAAATGCGCCAAACGAGGGCAAGATGACGCACTGCTGGCCCAGCAGGAAACACGGCAGGCGTAAGCCGCCTCTTTCAGCGCGCAAGTGAAACACGGGATGCACGTGGCCGGCCAGCACATAGCCGGGCGCGGCGGTGTCCGGGTGATGGCAGAACGACAGCTTGCCCACCTGGTGCGGTTCATCGACCATGCAGATCCCCAGCGCGGCGGCCGGGTCGCCCGCATGCGCATCGTGGTTGCCGCGCACCACCGTCAGGCGCACGTCCGGATGGCGCGCGCGCCAGGCCAGCATGGCGGCCACGGTGGTGGGCGCATGCGCGGCGCGCGCATGCAGAAAGTCGCCGAGAAAGACGATTTCCTCGCAAGCGTAACTGGCCAGCAAGGCGTCGAGCGCCAGCAGGTTTTGCGTGGTGGTGCCGCGCGGCACGGGCACGCCCAGCGCGCGGAACGCGGCCGCCTTGCCGAAATGGATGTCGGCGATGATCAGCATCTTGCGCGCCGGCCAGTACACGGCCTTGTGCGCCAGCAGCCATAGAATCTCGCCGGCCAGTTCCACCACGCAGTGCGCCTGCCGCGACTCACTCATGCGGCCGCCTTTTCCAGCGCGCTGACCAGCCGCGCCACCCGGTCCGACAGCTTTTCCGTCGTCAGCTGTTCGCGGAAGCGCTCGACCATCAGGCCGAAGGCAAATGGCGAGGCCCGCTCCAGCGCTTGCAGGCTGATGCTCCTGCCATGCAGCTCGCGCAAGGTGGCGCGCAGGCGCGTCAGTTCCAGCTCCTGTTCCAGCACTTCGCGCTGCGCCTGCGTGAGCAGCAAATTGGCCGCGTCGTGCTTGCGGAACACTTCAAAAAACAGCGAGGACGAGGCCTGCAGCTGGCGCGCGCTTTTCGGCTGGCCCGGATAGCCCTGGAACACCAATCCCGCGATGCGGGCGATTTCGCGGAAGCGCCGCTGCGACAATTCCGTCGAGTTCAGGCTGGCCAGCACGTCCTCGAGCAGATTGTCCGTGCTGAACAGGGCAAGATCGGCGCCGCTGGCGCCCGTCAACAGCGGAGAAAAATCGATCTCGGGCGTGCCCAGCAATTCAAAGCCGTAATCGTTGACGGCGATCGACAAGGTCGCCGGCTGCACGCGCGCGATGCGGTAGGCCAGCAAGGACGCCAGGCCCAGGTGCACGGAGCGTCCCGCAAACGGATACATGAACAGGTGGTGGCCTTCGCGGCTGGACAAGGTTTCCAGCAATAAGGTCGCGCGCGTGGGCAGGCTCGACCATGCCTGCTGGATGGCCAGCAGCGGCGCCAGCGCGCGCATTTCCGGCCCGCTGGCCTTGCCTTCCTGCGCCAGTTGCAACTGGTCGAGCACGGCATGCGCGAGTTCCGACGACAGCGGCATCTTGCCACCCTGCCAGCGCGGCACGGCGCCGCGGCTGCCTGTGGCGCGCCGCACGTAGGCCGTCATTTCGTGCACGCGCACGAATTCCAGGATGCGCCCGCCAAACAGAAAATGGTCGCCCGACTTCAGGCGCGCGATGAACGATTCCTCGATGCTGCCGATGCGGCCGCCACCGAGGAACTTGACCTGGATCGCCGCCTCCGACACGATGGTGCCGATGCTCATGCGGTGGCGCCGCGCCAGCGCCACGTCCGGCACGCGGTACACGCCCTCCTCATCGGGCAGCACCCTCCGGTATTCCGGATACACGGTGAGGCTTTGCCCGCCGCGCGCGACGAAATCGAGCGCCCATTGCCACTCGTCCAGGGTCAGGTCCCGGTACGACCAGGCGGCGCGCACTTCCGCGTACAACTCGGGCGACGCAAAACCGCCACCCAGCGCGATCGTCACCAGGTGCTGCACCAGCACGTCGAGCGGCTTGTCCGGCACGGGCCGCGCTTCCAGGTGGCCTTGCGCCAGGGCGGCCCGGGCAGCAGCCGCTTCCAGCAATTCCAGGCTGTTGGTGGGCACCAGGGTGACGCGCGAAATGCGCCCCGGCGCATGGCCGCTGCGCCCGGCCCGCTGCACCAGGCGCGCGATGCCTTTCGCGCTACCCACTTGCAGCACGCGCTCGACGGGCAGGAAATCGACGCCCAGGTCCAGGCTGGACGTGCACACGACGGCTTTCAGTTCGCCCGTTTTCAGGTGCTGCTCGACCCACTCGCGCACTTCGCGGTCCAGCGAACCGTGGTGCAGGGCGATCAAGCCGGCCCAGTCGGGCCGCGCATCGAGCAGGTGCTGGTACCACAGCTCGGCCTGCGAACGCGTGTTGGTAAACACGAGGGTGGTGGCGCTGCCTTCGATCTCGGCGATCAGCGGTTGCAGCATCTGAATGCCCAGGTGGCCGCCCCAGGGAAAGCGCGTGGGGTTGGTGGGAATCAGGCTGTCGACGAGGATGCGTTTTTTAATTTTCCCTTCCACCAGCACGCCGGCGTTTTCCTCGCCCAGCAAGACGTCCTGCGCCTGCCGCAAATTGCCCAGGGTGGCAGACAGGCCCCACGTCATCAACGTATCATTCCAGCGGCGCAAGCGGACCAGCGCCAGCTGCACCTGCACACCGCGCTTGCTTCCCATCAATTCATGCCACTCGTCGACGATCACGGTTTCCAGCAAACTAAAACGTTCGCGGGCATCCGCCTGGCTCAGCATCAATGACAGGCTTTCCGGCGTCGTGACGAGCACGTCGGGCCAGGCCTTCGCCTGCCGCGCGCGCTGCGCGGCACTGGTATCGCCCGTGCGCGCCTCGATGCGCCAGCCGGGCGCAAGCTCTGCGCTAGAACCTTGCAGGGCGCGCACGGTGTCGGCCGCCAGCGCTCGCATGGGCGTAATCCACAGCACGCGCAAGCCTTGCTTTCTGCTTTTGCGCGCCAGCCGCTCGGCGCGCAGCAAGGCGCCGAACCAGACGGCATAGGTCTTGCCCGATCCCGTGCTCGCATGCAGCAAACCCGATTGCCCCTGTGCAGCCGCACGCCAGACGGCGCGCTGGAACGGGAATATGGACCAGCCGCGCATGCCGAACCAGGCGTCGATGCGCTGCGCCAGCGCGCTTTTGCTCATCGCTTGCTCATGTGTTTTGCGCCAGCATGGCCTTCAGGGTGGCCAGGGTGTCCGCATCGGCGATGGCCTTGTCGTCACGCCGGCGCAGAATGCGGGGAAAGCGCACGGCGATGCCCGCCTTGTGGCGGCTGGACGCGGCGATGCCTTCGAAGCCGATCTCGAACACCATCGTCGGCTTGACGCTACGCACGGGGCCGAATTTTTCTATCGTCGTCTTGCGGATGGCGGCATCGACTTGCCCGATTTCCGCATCCGTCAAGCCCGAATACGCCTTGGCGAACGGCACCAGCTTACGTTCCCCCTGCTCGCCTTCCGCTACGTCATCCCACACGGCGAACGTGTAATCCGTGTACAGCGACGCGCGCCGGCCGTGGCCCGCCTGGGCGTAGATCAGCACGGCGTCGACGGCATACGGGTCGATCTTCCACTTCCACCAGGTGCCCACGTCTTTCGTGCGGCCCACGCCATACGCGGCCGACCTAGCCTTGAGCATCAAGCCTTCCACGCCGCGCGCCCGCGATTCGCTGCGGATGGCGGCCAGCGCCTCCCAGCTTGCCGCCGCTATGCGCGGCGACAAACGCAGCGCGGGAGAAGCCACGCCGGCCACCACCGTTTCCAGCAATGCGCGCCGCTCGATCTGGGGCAGCTGGCGCACGTCCACGCCATCGAGTTCCAGCACATCGTAGGCCACGAGCACGGCCGGCAATTCAGCCAGCAACTTGGGCGAGACGCTCTTGCGGCCCATGCGCTGTTGCAAATCGGCAAAGGGTGCCGGCACGTCGCCCGGCTGCCAGACAAGGATTTCGCCATCGAGCACGGTGCCTTCGGGCAAAGTCAGCTGCGCCAGTTCGGGAAAGCGCTCCGTGATCAATTCCTCGCCGCGCGACCACAGCCAGTTCACGCCTTCGCGGCGCAGCAGCTGGGCACGCATGCCGTCATATTTCCATTCGGCCAGCCAGCCGCCGACGTCGCCCAAGTTCTCCGGCCCCGCCTGCAAGGGATGGGCGAGGAAAAACGGATATGGCTGGCCGCCGCGCAGCGCATGTTCGCCATCGGACTGCGCGGCGATCAGTTTGAGAAAACCCGCGCCCGTGGGGCTGACCTTGCCATCAGTCCAGCCCATCAGGCGCTGGGCGATCAGCTTGCTGTCGACGGCGGCAATGGAGGCCAGCGCGCGCGTCACCAGCAGTTTGGAGACGCCCACGCGAAAGCCGCCGCCGATCAGTTTGATCAACAAAAAACGTTCGCGCGTTTCCAGCTCGTCCCAGTAGGCCAGCAAGTCGGCGCGGATGGTGTCGGGCGGCGCGCCGCGCAACGGCGCGATGCGCTGCTCGACCCACTCGGCCAGGCCGACGTCGCTGCGTTTGGCTGGCGCGGGCAGGATCAGGGCGATGGTTTCGGCCAGGTCGCCCACGGCGTGGTAGGCCTCGTCGAACAGCCAGGCATCGAGGCCCGCGCGCTCGGTCGCATACTCGCGCAGCAACTTGGTGGGCACGGCCTGGCGCGGCTTGCCGCCGGCCAGGAAGTACACGGCCCAGGCCGCATTCTCGGGCGAAACACAGCGGAAATAGGCTTGCAGGGCCGCCAGCTTGCGGCTGGTGGACGTGGTCTCGTCGAGTTCCGCGTACAGCCGGGCAAAGTCACGCATGGGGCGCTGCCTCCTGCTGTGCCACTACGCCGTCTTCCGCCTCGTCGTCGCCATATTCCGTCTCAAAGCCGCCCGCCTGCCAGCCGTTCTGCTGCAGCCAGCGCACCATCACGGGAATCGAGCCATGCGTGACGATGATGCGTTCAGCCTGCGTGGCCGTGATCGCTTGCATCAGGCCGGGCCAGTCGGCATGGTCGGACAGAACAAAACCCCGGTCCACGCCACGCCGCCGTCGCGCGCCGCGCAGCAGCATCCAGCCGCTGGCGAACGCATCGCTGTAGTCGCCGAAGCGCTTCATCCACGGCGAGCCGGCGGCCGACGGCGGCGCGATCACCATCGCCGTCTTCAGGGCCGCCTTGTCCGTCACGTCGCTCACCATCACGGTGGCGGGCAAGGCCACGCCCGATTCGCGGTAGACCTGCGTCAAGGCCTGCGCCGCGCCATGGCAGATGATGGGGCCGATGGAAGGATCGAGCCCGGCCAGGATGCGCTGCGCCTTGCCGAAGGCATAGCAGAACAGCACACTGGTGCGCCCTTCGGCCGCATTCCTGCGCCACCACTGGTTGATGTCATCATTGATTTCCTGCGGCGCCTGCCAGCGGTAGATGGGCAGGCCGAAGGTCGATTCCGTAATAAAAGTATCGCAGCGCACGGGCTCGAACGGTACGCACGTGGGGTCCGGCTGCAGCTTGTAGTCGCCCGACGCCACCCACACTTCGCCGCCCACTTCCATGCGCACCTGGGCCGAACCCAGCACGTGGCCGGCCGGATGCAGCGACACGCGCACGCCGTGATGGTCGATGGTCTCGCCATACGCGAGGCCCTGGATGGACACGGCGCCCAGACGCGCGCGCAGCACTTGCTCGCCGGGCGCGGCGCACAGGTAATGCCGGTGGCCAACTCTCGCATGGTCGGCGTGCGCATGCGTGATGATGGCGCGCTCGACGGGGCGCCACGGGTCAATGTAAAACTGACCCGGCACACAGTACAAGCCCTCCTTGCGTACCACCACCATGTCTGCCATGCCCTGCCCCCTGCGTTAAAAAAAGCGCGTTGGAATGGGCTGATTCTAGCGCGCTTGCGCCAAATCACTGTTCGGCAGCGCACCATGGTTTCATGCGGGCACAACGAACTCCGCCATGAAGGTGCGCGTGGTGTTTTCCGGAAAGGCAATGGTGACCTGGTCGCCCGCCACCGACAGCACGGTGCCGATCTGGTAGCGCGGTACGCGCACGCGGCTGCCGACGGCGATCTGGGGCGCTGGCGCGGGCGGCGGCGCTTCAGCAGGCGCTGGAGGGAACTCGTCGAGGGAGATGGGCGCGGCCAGCGCGGGCGGCGACAAGCAATTGTCGCAGGTGCAGCAGCGCTCAAAATCGTCCGCATCGCCAAAGTAATCGAGCAGCAGTTTCCAGCGGCACAGGCCGCTTTGCGCATATGCCACCATCTGCTCGAGCGCCTGTTTGTCGCGCTCCTGCTTGTCGACGTAGATCTGCGCCAGTTGCGCATACGAAGGCGTGGCGGACGACGGCGCTGTCAAGCGGTAGCCCAGCTTGCGATCCTGGCGCAGCAGCTTGCCGTCTTTTAACAATTTCAGGCAGACCTTCAAGTGGCCGTCGGAAAACTCGGGCAAGCTGGACGCCAGCGCAGCGAACGCAAACGTGGCTGGCAATGTTTGCGCGGCCGCCACGATGGCCGCCAGTTCTTCCGCCGTGGGATAGTGCTTGGCCAGAAAGAATTGCTGCACCCGCTTGTCTTCCTGGAAATACAGCAAGGTGCAGTCGGCGGGCAAGCCGTCGCGCCCTGCCCGGCCCGATTCCTGGTAATACGCTTCCAGGTTGGCCGGCACCTGCAAGTGGATGACGAAGCGCGTGTCGGGCTTGTCGATGCCCATGCCGAAGGCGTTGGTGGCGACCATGATGCGGCGTTCGCCATTCATGAACAAGTCCTGGTTGTGCTTGCGCTCGCGCGCCGCCAGCTTGCCGTGGTAGCACGTGACGCTCTCGCCCAGCTCCGCCAGCCGCGCCGCCAGATCCTCGACGGCCTTCACGGTGGCCGCATACACGATGCCCACGCCGGCCGTCTCGCGCAGCAGGCGCAAGACTTCGTCCTGTTTTTCTGCGGCATTCGTGACCTGGATCACGCGGTAGCGCAAATTGGCGCGGTAGATGCCCGTATTGATGACCTGCAGCTTGCGCGCTTCCAGCTGCGCGTCGATATCGTCTATCACTTCTGCGGTGGCCGTGGCCGTCAGCGCCAGCACGGGCGGACGGCCCAGCGCGCGCAGGGCGGACGCGATGTCGAGGTAGGCGGGACGGAAGTCGTGGCCCCACTGGGAAATGCAATGGGCTTCATCGATGACGACCAGGCTGGGCGGCGCACTGGCCAGCAGGGACAGAAAATCGGCGCTGGCCAGGCGTTCCGGCGTGCAAAAGATGATGAGCCTGCCACCCTGGCTGATGCGGGCGATGGCCTCGTCCTCTTCGGCGCGCGACAGGCTGCTGTTGAGCTGCACGGCCGTGATACCCAGTTCATGCAGCTTTTCCAGCTGATCTTTCATCAGCGAAATCAGCGGCGACACGACCAAAGTGGCGCCCGGCAATAGCGCGGCGGGCAACTGGTAGCACAGCGACTTGCCGCTGCCGGTGGGCATGATGGCCAGAGTGTCGCGCCCGGCCAGCACGCTGTCGATGACGTCTTGCTGGCCCGCGCGCAGCCGCATCACGCCAAAGACCGTGCGCAGCAGACGCTGTATGTGCTTGCCGGACTTGCCGGATTGGTTCGCAGTAGCCTGCATGATTGCCATCCCAAAAGTAAAAGCGCCATGCCGGCGCCCTTGCGCCTGGCTGCAGTTACTTTACGGCCGGGCCTGGCGCGCCGCCATAGGACGGCTGCCACAGCCCGTGTAGGACTTCAAGAAGTAAACAGGATGGCCCAGAACAGCATCAACAAGCCGGCAATCGACACGCACCAGACGAGCGTGCGCACGACGGGCACGCCAAACGCGTACAGGGGTAAATACAGCACGCGCGCGGCCAGGTACAGGGCGGCGCCATACAGGGTGAGCGCGCTTTCCTGCGCCGTCACGTGGGCGATCAGCACGGCGGCGGCGAACAGCGGCAAGGTTTCGAACAGGTTTGCCTGGGCCCGCCGCAAGCGGGCCGTGACCTTGCCCACGGGCGGGCCGTCGCCGTCGCGCGCGCTCACGTTATAGGCCGTGCCCGTTTCGCGCGTGCGAAATAGCGCGGCCAGCAGGATTTGCACCAGCGCCAGCACCAAAGTACAGGCCAGCATCGTCAGTTCAGGGGTCATGCCTTACCTCTGCGGGTGAGACGGGCAAGCCATGCCGGCGCGTGCCCGTCAGGGTTGGTCGAGTGCCGCTTGCAACTCCATCAAATCATAAGGCTTGCGCAAGACGCTGGCGGAAAAGCCCAGCTCATCCATCGATTCCTTGCCATAGCCAGTGGAAAAGATGATGCGCATGTCCGGTTTGTCGCGCAACACCATGCGTGCCAGCGCGATGCCGGACATGCCGGGCAGGCTGACATCCGTAAACAGGATATCGAAGTCTTGCTCGTTGAGCAATTCCCACGCCGCCTCGCCATCGGACACGCCGCTGACCGTGTGGCCCAGCATGCCCACCAGTTCGCACACCATCAGCTGGGAATCGAGATTATCTTCCACCACGAGTATTTTCATCGATGTCGGCATGTCACCCTGCGGTGTTGGCGCATGGCCCGTCAAGTCCAGCCCCGGCGTGCCGCCGCCCAGCACGCTGGACGCCGTGCTGCCGTCCGCCTGAATGCCGGCCACCGGCGCGCCGGACCGCTCAAACTGGCGCGCACGCATTTGCTGCTGGCGATTGGCCAGCACATGGCGCAGCTTGCGCGCCAGCTCTTCGCGCCGGTAGGGTTTGCTGAGCAATTCCACTCCCGCGTCGAGCCTGCCCTCGTGCACGATGACATCCTGCGCGTAGCCCGACGTAAACAGCACGGCGATATCGGGCTGCAATTGGCGCGCCTGCAGCGCCATCTCCGTGCTGCTGACGGGACCGGGCATGATCACATCTGTAAACAGCAAATCGATCTGCGCGCCGCTGTGCAGCACGGCCAGCGCGCTTTCACCATCCTCGGCCTTGAGCACCTGGTAGCCCAGCGCCCCGAGCATGTCAACCACGGTGGTGCGCACACCGACGTCGTCTTCCACCACCAGCACCGTTTCCGTGCCACCCGTGACGACGCCGCTCAATTCCAGTTCCTCATCCGCTTCCGCCATCAGGGAGCGGGGCAAATAGATTTTGACTCCCGTGCCCACGCCAGGTTCACTGTAAATGCGGATATGACCGCGGCTTTGCGTGACGAAGCCGTACGCCATCGACAAACCCAGGCCCGTGCCCGCGCCTTCCGGCTTCGTCGTGAAAAACGGCTCGAACGCGCGCTGCAGGACGGCGCCGCTCATGCCGCGGCCCGTGTCCGTCACTGACAGCATCACGTACTGGCCGGCCGGCACGTCGACCAGGTTGTGCACATACTGTTCATCGAGCACGACATTGCCCAGCTCGATGGTCAGCTTGCCCGCGCCATCCATGGCGTCGCGCGCATTGATGGCCAGGTTGAGGATGACGTTCTCGATCTGGCTGCGGTCGACCAGGGTATTCCACAGTCCGCCGCCGCCCACCAGCACGATGTCGATCGCTTCGCCCAGGGCGCGCCGCAACAAGGCATCCATGTTGCGCACCACGCGCGCCAGATCTGCCACCACGGGTTTCAAGGGCTGGCGCCGCGCAAACGCCAGCAAATGCGACGACAGTTTGGCGCCCCGCTCGACGGCGGCAATCGCCGTGTCCAGGCGCTGGCGCATCAAGCCATCCGTGCCCGCCAAATGATGCAACAAATGCAAATTACCGGAAATGATTTGCAGCACATTATTAAAATCGTGCGCGATCCCCCCTGTCAGCTGCCCCACGGCTTCCATCTTTTGCGCCTGGCGCAAGGCGTCTTCCGCCTTGGTGCGCTCGTTGACTTCCTGTTCGACCCGGTGTTCGAGCGTTTCGTTCAATTCATGCAGCGCTTTTTCCACGCGGCGCCGGTCCGTGATGTCCGTCTTGACGGCGATCAAGGAACGCGTATGACCTTGCTCATCGACCAGGCGGCTGACATTGCTCGACACCCACACTTGCGAACCATCGGGTTTCAGGTAGCGCTTTTCCAGCGAGAACGACTCGCCCGTTTCCACCAGGCGCTGGAACAGCACGCTGTTACCAGGCACGTCCGCCGGATGCATGATGTCATTCATGTTCAGGCTCAGCAGTTCTTCGGCGGAACGGCCCAGCATGCAGCACAGGGCGCCGTTAACCCGCTGAAAACTGCCATCAAGGCCCAGCTCGGACAAGCCCACCGACGCCTGGCCGAAAATGGCGGCCATGCGCTCCTGGCTGGCGTTCAGTTCATCCTCGATCTGGCGCCGCTCCGTCACGTCGAACGACACGCCCACGTAGCGGCGCTGGCCCGGCACGCGACCTGCCACCACCTCGCCCTGGCGCGCGATCCAGCGCAGCGCGCCATCGGCAGGGCGGCGGATGCGGTATTCCACGTATTCAAGGGGATTGGGCGCCACAGCAAGCTTGCTGGGCCCGACCTTTTGCTGGTCGCGCGCATCAACCAGGCTCACCAGCAGGCGTTCCGTCACTTCTTCCTCGTCGGCAATGCCCCACAGGCGGCGGAAGGTGGGCGACACGAGCATCGCGCCCGTCTCGGGGAACCATTCGAAGGTCCCGATGCCACCGGCCTGCTGGGCCAGGCGCAAGCGTTCCTCGCCTTCCATGCGCTCGGTGACGTCGATGCCTTCGACGAGGATACCCGTGACCGCGCCCTCGTCATCCTTGATGGGCTGGTAGACGAAATCGATCTGGCGCTGCCCCGTCTGCCCATCCGCCGTCTGCAAATCCACTTTGACCTGGCGCCCCTCGTAAGGTTCGCCCGTGCGGTAGACCTGGTCGAGCAGTTCGATGAAACCTTGCGCCTTGACTTCGGGCAACGCCACTTCGACTGTCTTGCCCAGCAAATCGCGGTGCCCCACCAGGCGCAGATAATGCTCATTCGCCAGTTCGAACACGTGCTGCGGTCCGCGCAGCAGGGCCATGAAGCTGGGCGCCTGCTGGAACAGGGCGCGCAGCAGCGCGCGCTCCTCGCCCAGGCGGCGGTTGGCCGCGCGCACGGCCTCGCCCTCGGCCTGCAAAGTAGTGTTGAGTTCGCCCAGCTCGGCCGTGGCCAGCTTCAGCTGGCGCCCCTCTTCCATGCGCGCCGTCAATTCCAGCGCCGTGCACAGCACGCCATCGATCTGGCCGTCAGCGCCATGCACGGGCGTGTAATACAGGTCGAAACAGACGTCCGCGCGCTGGCCGTCGCGCAACAGCGGCAAACAGCATTCGCGGTGCACCTGCGTCTCGCCGCGCAACCCCGCGTCGAGGATGCGCGCGTTCCAGTCCCAGATTTCGGGCCAGACGGCCGGCACCGTATCGCCCAGCGCCGCCGGATGGCGCGCCCCGGCGATGTGGATGTAGTCGTCGTTGTAAATCATCACGTGCTGCGGGCCCCACATCAGCACCATCGCCATCGGCGAATGGAGCACGATGTCGACGCTGGTGCGCAAATGGGCGGGCCAGCCATCGAGCGGGCCCAGGCTGGTGGAAGACCAGTCGCGCTGGCGCACCAGTTCGCCCATGTTGCCGCCGCCGCGCGGCCAGGCTGGCGCGCTCATGTGGCCAGTCCCGCTTGCACGCGCACCTGGCACTGGCGCGGGATGCGCACGGTCGCCAGCGTGCCCTGCGCAGCCGTCGAAGTGAGCTCGACCGTGCCACCGTGGGCCTTGACGAACATGTTGACCGTGTACAGGCCCAGCCCCAGGCCCTGCCCCGTCTTGCGCTTCTCGCCCGCCTGCTGGAACGGTTCGAACAGGGTCGGCAGCAAGGCGGCGGGGATGACGCCGCGATTGGCGATGCGCAATTGAATGCTGTCCGCGTCGCGTCCGTCCAGGGCCAGTTGCACCGGCGCGCCCTGCTCGCCATGCGTGAGGGCATTGCTTAACAGATTCGAGATGACTTGCGACAACAGGCCCGCATCGCAGAGCCCGTGCAGCTCGCCCACGCTGCTGACCTCGACAAGGGCGGCCTGGCCGGCCGTCTCGAACTCGTCGACGATGGCGCGCGCCAGCGCCAGGTAGTCGTGCGTGCTGCTGCGCAACTCCATCGTGCCGGAACGGATGCGCGCCAGGTCCAGCAACTGGTCGACCATGCGCGCCATGCGCTTGGCGCTGCTTTCGATGCGCTGCGCCGTGACGACCACCTTCGGGTGGTCGCTCATCATCGGCAACAGCATGGCGCCATTCATCACCACCGACAAGGGCGTGCGCAAGTCGTGGCCCAGCACGGCCGTGAACAGTTCATTCAGGTGCAATGCATGCTTGAGCTCGTCGAGCTGGGCCGACAATTCGCGTTTTTGCTGGTACAACTGGACCAGCACGGCCACCTTGCTTTGCAAGGCTTTCACGTCGATGGGCTTGTACAGAAAATCGACGGCGCCCGCCTCGTAGCCACGGAAGCTGTAGCTCGGTTCGCGTGACGCGGCCGTGAGGAAAATCAGGGGAATGCTGCGCGTGCGCTCGCTGCCGCGTATCAGCTCGGCCAGTTCAAAGCCATCCATCTGCGGCATTTGCACGTCGATCAGGGCCAGCGCCACGTCATGCGTCAACAGCAATTCCAGCGCTTGCGCGCCCGAGCTTGCCTTCAGGATGACAATACCGGGCCGTGCCAGCACGGCTTCGGCGGCGACCAGGTTTTGCGCGATGTCGTCAACGACGAGGATATGGATAGGTGCGGTCACGGGGTCATCTTCAGGCATCGCAACGGCAAGATGCCATCGTGTTTCGATATGGACATAAACATTGTTTCAATTCTCACATATATTACACGCACTGCACTATTTCCATTCACTTGTGTTCGCCATCGCCGAGCAATGCCAGGCTGGCAGCCATCTGCGGCAAATCGAGCACGCGGTCGGCGCCGGCCCGCTTGAGCGCGGCCGCCGGCATGATGCCACAACTGGCCCGCTGCGGGTCTTGCACCCAGGCACTGCCACCCAGTTGCCGCACGCGCGCCAGGCCCGCCGCGCCATCGGCCGAGGCGCCCGTCAGGATGATGGCCAGCATGGCGCGCCGATAGGCCAGGGCCGCCGTTTCCAGCAGGACGTCGATGGAGGGGCGCGAAAAATACACGGGCGCTTCCTGCGACAGGGAAAAGCAGCCATCGGGTTCCACTTGCAGGTGGTAATCGGGCGGGGCGAAATACACGGTGCCGGCTTGCAGTGGTTCCTTGTCCTGCGCCTCGCGCAAGGGCAGCTGGCAACGTTCCGCATACAGATGCGGCAACTGGCTGGAACGGCCCGGCGCCAGGTGCAGCACCACCACCACGGTGGCGCGGCAGGCAGCGGGCAAGGCGCGCAGCACGATGCCCAGCGCTTCCACGCCGCCGGCCGAGGCGCCGATGGCGATCAGGCGCAGGCCGGCGGGCGGTGGCGCCACGTCGCAGCTTGGCAGCATGTCAGGCACGCTGGAAGATGCGTTCAGCCGGGCTCAGCTCGTTGAAGCTGGCCGCATGGCGGCTGAAATGCAGGCTTTCCTTCATGCCCAGCCCCAGGAAGCCCCGGTTCACCAGTGCTTCGTGGAACAGGCCCAGGCTGCGGTCTTGCAAGTCTTTATTGAAGTAAATCATGACGTTACGGCAGGAAACCATGTGCACCTCCGAAAACACGCTATCCGTCGCCAGGCTGTGATCGGCGAAAACGAACTGGCGCCGCAAGCGCCGCTCAAAGATGGCGCCCTTGTAGGCCGCCGTGTAATAGTCGGACAGCGAGCGCTTGCCGCCGGCCAACTGGTAATTCTCGCTGAACTGGGCGATGCGCTCGATCGGATAAATGCCTGCCTCCGCGGCGGCCAGCGCTTCCACGTTGATGTCCGTCGCGTAAATCATGCTGCGTTCAAGCAAGCCTTCCTCTTCCAGCAAGATGGCCAGCGACCATACCTCTTCGCCGCTGCTGCAGCCCGCCACCCAGATCTTGATGGAAGGATAGGTATGCAGAATGGGCACAACTTTTTCGCGCAAGGCGCGGAAGTAGGCGGGATCGCGGAACATCTCGCTCACTTGCACCGTAAAAAACTGCAGCATCTGCGCGAACATGGCCGGCTCGTGCAAGATGCGGTCCTGCAATTGCGACAGACTGGCGCAGCCGAAGCGCTCCATGGCCTGGCGCATGCGCCGGCGCAGCGACGCCACGGAATAATCGCGGAAATCGTGCTGATAGCGCAGCAGTATTCCCTCAAGCAATAACTTCAGTTCTATATCGAAAATATCGTCATCTAACAACATCCACCTCATCGGATACCGGACCGTTGAACACAGTGCAACGCACACCATGCAGTCACTGCAAATGCTAGCAGATCACCGGCAATTATCCCGCAGAGAAAGTATCAGTTTGGTACGCTGGCGTACACTCGCGCGTTTTTTTCAGGCATCCACGCCCTTCATGCCCTCCTCCGTATAGCGCGCACCGGCCGCCATGCCCAAGGGAAAGGCGGCGTTCATCGCCGCCAGTTCCGCGCCGTCCAGCCGCACGGCCAGCGCGCCGAGGTTGTCGTGCAAATACGCGATGCGCTTGGTACCGGGGATGGGAATGACATCATCGCCTTGCGCCAGCAGCCAGGCCAGCGCCAGCTGGGCCGGCGTGCAGCCTTTTGCGCGCGCCATGTCCCTGACCTGGGCGACGATGGCCTGGTTGCGCGCCAGGTTATCGGCCGCGAAGCGGGGATTGAACTGGCGGAAATCATCTGCGTCCAGGCTGGCCGCATCGGCGATGGCGCCCGTCAGGAAACCGCGCCCCAGCGGACTGTAGGCAAAGAAACTCGCGCCCACGTCGCGGCAGGCGGCCAGCACGCCCTGCTCCGGTTCGCGCGTCCACAGCGAGTATTCGCTCTGCACGGCCGCCACGGGGCAGATGGCCACCGCGCGCCGCAAGGTGGCGGCGCTCACTTCGCACAGGCCCACGGCGCGGATCTTGCCCTCTTGCCGCAGTTGCGCCAGCGCCCCCATCGATTCTTCCAGTGGCGTGTCGAGGTTCAGGCGGTGCAGGTAGAACAGGTCGATGGCGTCGACGCCCAGGCGCGCCAGCGACGCTTCGCACGCCTGGCGAATGTAGGCGGGGGAATTGTCGACGCGGCGCGCATAACTGCCCGCCTCGCGCGCCAGGAAACGTCCCAGCAATTGCTCGTTGTGGCCGAAACCGTAGGCGTCGGCCGTGTCGAACAGGGTCACGCCGGCCACCAGGGCCGCTTCCAGTGTCGCCAGGGATTGTGCCTCGTCCGTGGCGCCATAGAACTCCGACATGCCCATGCAGCCCAGGCCCAATGCCGAGCTGGTCAAGCCGCTATTGCCGATCCGTCGTTGTTGCAGTTGCATGTTGATCTCCCTCATTGTCAATGCGGCCAGTCTGGACCGCGCCGGCTGGCAAGGGAATGCCCGATTTCGTGATACCTTTATGGTATGAGAGCCCTCGATACCAATGCCCTGACCCTGTTTTGCGCCGTCGCCCGCTGCCTGAACTTTCGCCAGGCGGCGGAGCAATTGCACATGACCCAGCCGCCCTTGTCGCGCGCCATCAAAGGGCTGGAAGACAAGCTGGGCGCGCGCCTGTTCGAGCGCGACACGCAGGGCGTGGCCTTGACGCAAGCGGGACGCACGCTGCTGCCGCAGGCGCTGCACATCCTCGATTTGCTGGACACGGCGCAAGCGTCGCTGCGGCAAGACAGCGCGCCCGCGCGCCTGCGCTTGGGTCTGACGAGCTCCGTGGCGGCCGGCCTGTTCCGTCCGCTGCTGGCGGCGCTGGAGGGGCTGCTGGGCAATGTCCGTCTGGAACTGACGGCGGCACCGTCGCCGCGCCTGGTGGCTAGCGTGCGCAAGGGCCAGCTCGATGCGGCCCTGCTCGCGCTACCCAGCGCCACGTTCGAACTGGCCGTGCAGCCACTGGCGCGCCAGCCCATGATGCTGGCCCTGCCCACCGGCCACCGGCTAGCAAAGAAGCGCAAGCTCAGCCTGGCCGACATTTCGATGGAATCCGTCTACTGGTTCGAACGGGCGCGCCAGCCCGCCTTCTTCGACCATTGCCAGCAAGTGTTTCGCCGCCATGGCTTCGCGCCGCATTTCCGGCGTGAAGCGCCCGATCACCATGTGCTGCTCGGCGACGTGGCGGCCGGCAAGGGCATGGCCCTGCTGGCCGACTCCTTCCGCGCGCTGCGCCTGGACGGCGTGGCCTACCGAAAATTGGTGGAGGGCGAGGAATTGGCGGCCGGTATCGGCCTGGCCTGGCAGGCCGATACCGGCCATGCGTCCCTGCCCCTGTTGCGCCAACTGGCACAAGAACATCTGAACATCAGTTGCCGGCCTTGACGGCGATGAATTCGCCCTTGCCGACGGTGGCCAGGCACGTCGTGTAGCGGCTGTCGGCGCGGATGGCTTCGATAAAGCCGGCCATGTCCGCGTAGTGCGAACTGGCGTTGTCGACCACCAGCACGCCGCCGGCCGCCAGCGCGCGGTCCAGCTGCGGCCACCACTGCGCGTATTGCTGGCGCGCGGAATCGAGGAAGATGAAATCGTAGGCGCCGTCGGCCGCATCGCGCAGCACGTCGCCCGCGTCCGCCAGCAGCTGGCCGATCACGCCTTGCAATTGCGCGCGTACAAAGTTGGCATGCGCCATGTCGAACTTGTCCTGCGCCTTTTCCACCGTCACCACCTTGCCGCCCAGCGCCTGCACGGCGCGCGCCAGCCACAGGGTGGAATAGCCGTTCGACGTGCCGATTTCCAGCACCCGCCGGGCGCCGCGCGCGTGCACCATCACGGCCAGCAGTTCGCCCGTGTCACGCGTGATATTGAGCATGCGGCTGGCCCGCTCCGCATGCGCCGCATCGTTGCTGTTACCAAATGCTTCCAGTTCGCTCAACAGAGTATCGATGCTTGGCATGGCGCCTCCTTGCTCAAAACACCAGCATAGCAAAAAAACTATGCCGGTGCGCGGCGCAGCGGACGTTTCAGATACTGCACCATCACCACGCCCAGCAGGGTCACGCCGCCACCGATCACATCGTAGCTGTGCAAGGTTTCACCGAGGAACAGCATGGCGATGATCACCGTGAACACGGGCAGCAAGTTCATCAAGGTCGTCGCGCGGCTCGGCCCCAGCTTGGCCAGGCCATGCATCCACAGGAACGGCGCGAGGATGGACGCGGGAATGCCGGCAAACAGCACCAGCGGCAGGCCGGCGCTGGTGACGGGCGGCGCGGACTGGCTCAGGTAATACACGAACAGCACGGGCACGGCGCACCAGACCTGGATCAGCAAGGAATGCCAGTTATTCAGGGGAATCTTCCAGCGCTTGAGCAGCACGCCATAGCCCGCATATGACAGGCACGCCAGCAGCATCAGGGCGTCGCCCACGGCCGCGCCATGGGCCAGCAGGGCGGCAGGATCGCCATGGCTGAGCAGATAGGCCAGTCCCAGCAGCGACACGAGACCGCCAAACACGCCGCCCACGGTGGGCGCCTCACCGAGCAGCAGCACGGACAGGCCCACGGCCAGCAAGGGCATCATCGACGCCAGGATGCCCATGTTCGTCGCCGTCGTCGTTTGCGCGGCGATGTAGGCCAGGCACTGGTACATGACCATGCCCAGCATGCCAAGCACAAACAGTTTGCCAAGGTAGGGCTTCACCACGGCCCGCTGCTTCCATACGGGACGGGCGAACACCAGCGCCAGCAGCACGCCAGCCAGCAGCCAGCGGTAGAACGAGATGGCGGCCGGATCGATCACGCCCACGGCCATCTTGCTGACGATGGTATTGATGGCCCAGATCAGCACGGCGATCACGGGTAACAGATAGTGTTTCACTTGCATGCGGCGTACTCCATTATTCAATACCGCCATTTTCGCATGGTCCGATTCCATGGATATAATGAATACCGGACAAACGATGCGAAGAACAGGACAAAGACACCATGGCCAGCAACCAGCATTTTCCCGCCGTTTCCGACGCCCTGCCCTATCCCGTGTACTTTCGCCTCGACGATTACCGCGCGCACCAGCAGTTCGATTACCAGAGCCATCCGTGGGGCCAGCTCACGTATTGTTCCACGGGCGTGATGGAAATCATGGTGGCGGGCCAGCGCTATCTGTCGCCGCCCCAGTACGCCGTGTGGATACCGCCCGAGACCTTGCATGACGGCTATATCCGCCAGGATGTCGTGTTTCACTCGGCCTACATCGACACCAGCTTGTGCGCACAACTACCGGCCCAGCCGTGTGCGCTGGTATTGAGTCCCTTGCTCAAAGCCATACTCGGCGATTTTGCAGAAAGAAACGTCACCACGCCCGCCACCGAAGCCGACCAGCGCCTGGCGCAAGTGCTGGTCGACCAGCTGCAACTGGCGCCGTGCAGCCGCAACTACCTGCCCGGCAGCGACGAGCCCGTCATCGCGGCGCTGCTGGCCGCCCTGCAGGCGGAGCCGGGCAGTAACCGCTCACTGGCGGAGTGGGCCGCGCAACTGCACGTGACCGAGCGCACCCTGGCGCGCCGCTGCCAGCGCGAACTGGGCATGCCGTTCGGCGAATGGCGCCAGCGCCAGCGCTTCCTGGCCGCCCTGCCCCTGCTGGAACGGGGAGACACCGTGCAGGCCATCGCGCTGGAACTGGGCTACAGCACGGCCTCGGCCTTCATCGCCATGTTTCGCCGCCAGAGCGGCGGCACGCCCGACCAGTTCCGCCGCGGCCTGCGCTGAAAAAGCGGATCCGCTTTGTCATGGTTTGTCATATGGGGATGCTAAAATTCAAACATCTTTCCAGAGAGCAAAAGGACGCGCATGAACCCCAGCACCGAGACGACCCATGAAACCCCAGGCAGCGAGGATGCGCCGCAGGTGACGGAGACGGTCGTGACGGCGCCAGCGCCCCTCCTGCTCGACAAGGAAGAGATACCCACGGTGCTGGGCAAGCTGCGCACCCTGGTGCAGGACAAGACGCGTTTCGAGCCGCACGACATCACGCCGCTGGCCGAGGAAGACGTGCTGCAGGAATTCTCGCTGCAGGCAAACTACGCGCTCGAAGCGCGCTTCGAACAGCGCGTCATCAATGGCTATTTCACGCCAGCGGGCAATGACTGCCGCTGTGGCTCCCACGAGGTGGGAGCGCTCGCTCACGCTCAGGAAAAGGAAAGACTGCGCCGCGCGGCCGGCAAGCTCGACAATGCCTTGCGCCAGGCAGGCCAGGCCTACAACGGCGTCGAAGCGGGCGTCTACCTGCCGCACGCCGTCAAGTACTGGCACCTGGACACCTGCAGCAACTGCACCGGCAAAGGCCGCATCGGCTGCCACACCTGCTACGGCGCGACGACGGAAACGTGCTGGAGCTGCCACGGCGGACGCACCGTCAGCTGCGACGCGTATGGCTGCTACGGCAGCGGCAAGGTGTCTTGCTCGTATTGCAGCGGCAGCGGCACGGTGTCCGAGCAAGTCACCGATTACATCACGGTGCAAGTGCCCACTACCACCTACAGCAACGGCAGCTCGCACACCAGCTACCACAGCGAAACGCGGCCCCAGTACCGCACCGAATATCGTAATTGCTACCATTGCAGCTTCGGCAAGGTCAGCTGCAACACCTGCCACGGTTCCGGCAGCATCAATTGCGGCACCTGCCGCGCCAGCGGCAAGGTGACTTGCCGCACCTGCAGCGGCGTGGGCGACTTGCGCTGCAACCCGTGCGACGGTTCCGGCAAGGTGGGCAAGGCGGCCTGGGTCGACGTGCACGTGGCGCCCGGCTACAGCGTCAGCCTGCCCAAGCAGGCCCCCGACGACGCGCGCCGCATCCGCGACAAGGAGAGCGTGCACTCACTGGCCGCCATTGCCAGCAGACTGGGCCTGGCGAAAGTGAGCATTTACAATGAAGACCAGCCGCAGGAAGTCGACGCCCTGTATGCGGCCAAACTGCGCATCGTGCGCCTCGACGCATCGTGCAACGCCGAAAAGCACCACCTGGTGGCGTACGGCACGGACTTGCGCTGGCTGACCCTGGACGACATCGTGGAAAAGCTGCTGCGCGGCGACCTCAAGGCGCTCAGCGACGCGCTGGCCGGCAGCGCCGACGACGGCCTGTTCTCGGCCCATGTGCAGGGTTTGTTGACGCCGCTGCGTGACGTGGCCGCCTCGGAACTGAATGCGGACGTGATTGAATCGGTGCTCAGCGGAGTAACCGACCACGCGCACGTCGACGTCGTCTCCGCCGAGTATGCGCAAAATGTGCGCACCTGCGTGCTGGGCGCCTTGCGCCAGGTCTACACGCGGCTGGCCAAGCAGTTCTGGTGGAAAAGCGCGCTGGCCGCCCTGGCCGCCGCCATCGCCACCTGGTTTTTCGCGGGACGCGGTGCCGCCGCCGTCGCCGGCCTGCTCGTCACGGGCGCTGGCTACTGGCTGTTCAACCGCAAGGTGAAAGCCGTACTGAGCGAAGCGCTGGGCGGCGAGCAGCAAGCCGAACGGGCCATGGGCATCGCCGGCAAGGGCCGCCGCAACCAGCTGGCGCACGTGCTGATCCTCGCGCCCGCCAGCCTGGCCGTGCTGGCCGCCAGTTATGGCTTGCCCGTGCGCGTGCGCCCGGTGTCCGCGCCGCCGCAAGCGGCCATCGCGTCGGCGCCCGTCGCGCCCCATGCGCCAGCCGTCGTGCCGCAAGATGCGAGCAGCGCCAAAGCCGTCAAGCTGTATGAAAATGGCGACAAGGTGCAGGCGCTGGCCATGCTGGAGAACCTGGTCGGCAAGGGCGACGCCGGTGCGTATGGCCTGTATGGCTGGATGCTGCTGATGGGCGAAGGCAAACCCGGCCCCGTCACGGCGCCAACGGCGCAGCAGCGCGCAGCGCGCCAGGTAGCCGCCAAGCCGCTGATCGGCAAGGGACTCGTGAAGAACGACAGCTATGCGCTGACGGCGAAAGGCGTGATGCTGGCCGAAGGCTGGCAGGAACCGCGCAACATGGCGCGCGGCCTCGACCTGCTGAAACAGGCGGCCGGCAAGGGCAATGCGCAAGCCATGCACTTATTGGGCCTGTACCACGTGCGCGGCTACCAGATCCCCGTCAACCACAAGGAAGCGCGCAAATGGTTCACCCTCGCCGCCGACAAGGGCAGCGCGGGCGACATCTACAACCTGGGACTGATGGACTGGGAAGGGGCGGGACTGAAACGCCCCGACCGCGCCAGCGCCATGCAGCGCTGGAAAATCGCGGCCGCCATGGGCGAGGAGCGCGCGATCAAGGCCGTCGCCCAAGAAAAACCCTAGAGCCCTGACAAAACCGTAGCGAGCGGAAGGAAGTTGTGGTCGAGAAGCGCAACTGTACGGAGGTACAGTGAGCATCGCAGGCCACAAATTACGACGCGCAGTAGGTTTTGACAGGTGCTCTTATGCGGCCGCCGCCAGCGCCTGTAGCGCCATCGGATTCGGCGTCGGCTCGGCGATTTTCGTCAGCAGGTTGCGGTCCGTGTGGTGGAACGGTTCGTCCTTGCCGCGGATCAGCATGACCGTGTCTTCATCGTAGCCCCAGGTGCCATCGGCGTGGATATCGACCTTGATCCGGTATTCGACGGTGGTGAACGCGTGTTCGAGGAAGGGGTTCGAGCAGATGCCGTAGGCCGTCGAATCGCGCTTGGCCACCAGTTCGAAACTGCTGGCGTCCGCCGTCGTCGTGCCGGACGCCATGGCGATCTGGCCGCGCGGGATGGCCAGGGTCTGGATCACGGCGCCCGTGGCCGGTTCCCACAGCCAGTAGCCGACCTGCTCATGATACGTCTTGACCTGATCCGGCTTGGTGATGTGGATGTAGTAGCGCAGGCCGTAGAACAGTTGCGGGCCGTTGGTGACGGGGTCGATCGGCTGCAGTTCGATGCGCTCGACGAAGGCCTGCTTGCGCGGACCGTCCGCTTTCGGCTTGACGTCCAGGCCGCGCGTGCCCGTCCAGATGCCGGCCATGCCCGTCAAGGGGCCCAGGTTGTTCAGGGTGTGCACGTCGGCGGACGGCTCGGTGTAGATATCTTCGGGAAAATCGCTCATGCGGAAGTCTTCAAAATGGGGCAACAGTGCTTGCCGCCATTGTAAGACGCGCGCCCGCCGGCGGCAAAGCGCCAGCCGTCAGGGAAACTGCGTAGTGTGGCGCTCGATGAACAGCAGGGCCGCAGCGGCCAGCGCGGGGCGCTGCGTTTCAAACACGGCTTCATCGCGCGTTTGCAGCAGGTTGGCAGCCACCTCGGGCAGGTCCAATGCACCGGCGATGATCGCCGCCACCGCGTCGATATTGGCGTACAGGGCGCTGTCGAAACCTTCCCAGTCCACATAGGCCAGCCACTCAGCCAGCAGCACCATGCCGGCGACGGGCGGCGCCAGGGCCGCGATGCGATCAAGGCGCAATACGCTGTCGCTGCGGATGTCTTCCTGCTGCAGCACGGCCAGCGCCACGTGCTGCAGCGCGTCTTCCGGATCGCGCCCGTATTTGTTCAGCAGGCGCTGCGTCAGCGTGTAGCGTTCGGCGTCGATGCCGCGCAGGGCGGCCGCCACGTCGTCGTCATGCAGCGCCAGGTGGCGCGCCGCGCAAGCGACATCCACGCCGGCTTTCGCGGCGACGATATCGGTGAGCTGCTGCCGGCGCGCCTCATCCATGCTTACACCAGCGGCTCGGTCGAACCGGTCAGAGTGAAGATTTCAAAACCCGTGTCCGTCACGGCCAGCGAGTGCTCGAACTGCGCCGACAGCGAACGGTCCTTCGTCACCGTCGTCCATTTGTCGGGCAAGACCTTGACCTGGTAGCTGCCCACGTTGAGCATCGGCTCGATGGTAAAAATCATGCCCGGTTCCAGCACGATGCCCGTGCCGGCGCGGCCGTAATGCAGCACTTGCGGCGTATCGTGGAAGACCTGGCCCACGCCATGGCCGCAGAAGTCGCGCACGGAAGAAAATCCCTGCGCCTTGGCCACCGCTTCGATGGCGGCGCCCACGTCGCCCAGGGTAGCACCCGGACGCACGGTGTGGATGCCGGCCATCATGGCTTCATACGCCGTGTTGACGAGGCGGTTGGCGAGGATGGAGACGGCGCCCACCTTGAAGGTGCGGCTGGTGTCGCCGAACCAGCCCTGGAACTTCGGTGTCACGTCAATGTTCAGGATGTCGCCCACCTTGAGGATCTTGGTCTCGGACGGGATGCCGTGCGTGACCACGTGATTGACGGAGATGCAGCTGGCGTGCTTGTAGCCGTGGTAGTCGATGGTGCCCGGAATGGCGCCGGCGGCGCGCATGAATTCTTCGCACAGGGCGTCGAGCTTGGCCGTCGACACGCCCGGTTTCACGAAAGGCGCGATGTAGTCGAGCGTGTCGGCGGCGATGCGGCCGGCCGCGCGCATGCCGATGAAACCTTCTTCGTCGTGCAGGGGGATTTTCTTGCCGTGTTCAAGCTGGGTGGAATAGCGCATGGTTTTCTTCTTGGTTAGTGTGTGTGGTGTGGGCGGCCCAGCCGCGCACGGCGTCGTGCGAGGCGCGCAGCATGGCGTCGACGCTGGCCGGTATCGGCCGCTCCTGGGTCAGGTAAGGCTTGACGACGGCCACGGGGGCGTCGATCAGGACGAATTTGAGCAGCATGTGATCGAGGTCCAGCTCCGTGGTGGCGGGCATGGTTTCGGCGCAGCGCACAAAGCAGGCGTCGAGCGCGGCCTGCTCTTCTTCCACGGCGGCCAGCAATTCCTCGCTAAGGCCACTGCTGAAATCGGGGCTGTCCGCGCATTGCAGCAGGAAGCGCGCATACACGGGCTTGCGCCGGCACCAGTCCAGCAAGCCATGCACGCCGGCCCAGGTGTCGCCGCCGAGCCAGCGGCTGGCCACTTCCTCGCGGAAGTCGCTCTTCACGCGCAGCCAGGCGCGCGCCAGGATGGCGTTGCGCGAATCGAAGCGGTGGTACACGGAGCCGATGGGCGCACCGGCCTTGACGGCGATGGCGGCCATCGAGACGGCGCCCACGCCGCACTGGGCGGCGACGGCGATCGCGCTGTCGATGAAGTTGTTTTCGTTGAATTTTGCGAGTCTGACCATTCAAATAGAATACAGATTCTATTTGAATCCGTCAAGCGGCCCCAGATGCGCCGACAAGAGTTGCCCCGCTGCCTTACAATGGTATGCACGAACCGCTACAAGGAGAATCCGCTTGCTTACGCCCCCCTTCATCGCCTCCTCCCGCTTCGACGATCCACGCCTGGCGTTGGAACAAGTGCAAGCCATTTACCGCAGCAGCATCGAACACTTGCGCGATGCGCTGCAGCGCTTTGTCGCCGGCGAAGACATGCACGAGCGCGTGCGCGCCTGCTACCCCTTCGTGCGCATCCAGACCGACACCGTAGCGCGCGCCGACTCGCCGCTGGCCTACGGTTTTGTCGCCGGCCCCGGCGTGTTTGAAACCACCCTGACGCGCCCCGACCTGTTCGGCGACTATTACCTCGATCAATTCACCCTGCTGCTGAAAAACCATAACAGCGGCCAGAAGGTGCACCTGGAAGTGGGCGTCAGCGCCCAGCCCATTCCCGTGCATTTCTCGTTCGCCGAGCATGACCATATCGAAGGCAATATGGATGCGGGCCGCCGCCTGGCCATGCGCGACCTGTTCGACCTGCCCGACCTGTCGGCCATGGACGACGGCATCGCCAACGGCACGCACGAACCGGCGCATGGCGAAGCGCAGCCGCTGTCGCTGTTCACGGGCCCGCGCGTCGATTATTCGCTGCAGCGCCTGCGCCATTACAGCGGCACCTCGCCGCAGCACTTCCAGAACTTCGTCCTGTTCACCAACTACCAGTTCTACATCGACGAATTCATCCGCCTGGGCCACGCCATGATGGACCGCGCGCCCGACGCGGCCGCGCCCTCGGACGACGACGGCTACATCGCCTTTGTCGAACCGGGCAACGTCGTCACGCGCCGGGTCGGCCAGACGGTCGAGAGCGAGGATGCGCTGGGCGCCGCGCCGCCGCGCCTGCCGCAGATGCCTGCCTACCATTTGCTGCGCGCGGACGGCAGCGGCATCACCATGGTCAATATCGGCGTCGGTCCCGCCAATGCGAAGACCATCACCGACCATATCGCCGTGCTGCGCCCGCACGCCTGGCTGATGCTCGGTCATTGCGCCGGCCTGCGCACCACGCAAAGCCTGGGCGACTACGTGCTGGCGCATGCGTATGTGCGCGAAGACCACGTGCTCGACGAAGATTTGCCGCTGTGGGTACCGATCCCGCCGCTGGCGGAAATCCAGCAGGCGCTACAAACGGCCGTGGCGGAAATCACCCAGCTGACGGGACATGATCTGAAACACATCATGCGCACGGGGACCGTGGCCAGCACCGACAACCGCAACTGGGAACTGCTGCCGCAGCGTACGCCGGAGCGCCGCTTCAGCCAGAGCCGCGCCATCGCGCTGGACATGGAAAGTGCGACCATCGCCGCCAATGGCTTCCGCTTCCGCGTCCCGTACGGCACCTTGCTGTGCGTGAGCGACAAGCCGCTGCACGGCGAAATCAAGCTGCCCGGCATGGCCAACCACTTCTACCGCGAACGCGTCGACCAGCACCTGCGCATCGGCATCCGCGCCGTGGAACTGCTGCGCCGCCAGGGCGTGGACCGGCTGCACAGCCGCAAATTGCGCAGCTTTGCGGAAGTGGCGTTTCAGTAAGCGTGCGTCAGGGGAAAAACCGGGGATCGTAGCTCCACCGCCGGACGGTGCTGGCGGTGACCGCCGCGGCATCGGCATGGCGGGGGTTGAGCAGGACATTGTATTCGTCGGGCACGATCACGGAAGGCACCAGCAGCAAGGCGGATTTCCCCGCTGCAATCCAGCCATCGCCAGCCCGCTTGCCCGCCAGGCCGGCCGGTATGGCGTCCCAGCCGCCGGGAAAAGGGTCGAGTACCTGGCGCGCATTCCATACGCCATCGGGAATGGCGATACGCACCAGGTAACGGTTGAATGGCAAGCCGCCGCCGCGCAGGTAATGCACGGTTTCCAGGGTGGCCAGGGCGATACTCGTCGAGCAATACACGACAGGCGCGCCCTTGCTGTTCCAGCGGCCACCCGTAATCCTGGCGCCGGTGCCGCTCAGGTCACTGGCGGCATAAGCTGGCGTCTCGACGGCAATACGCCAGAGCACATTCATGCATAGGCCCCGCTCTGCGTCATGGACAGCAATTCCGCCACCAGTTTTTGCCCCTCGAAGGTGTCCATGTAACTGGCCGGCGTGGCACCCGCCAGCGCAGGCAGCGGTTTGCTCAACCAATCGGAGACCCAGCGCGCCGCGTCAAAACCGGCGGGATCGCCCGATTGTTCGACCATCGCCTGCACCATGCCAATCAGGGTTTCAATCCCCAGCACGCGTTCCGATTCATCCTTCGACAGCAAGCTGGCGTCTTTTTCCTTGCGGCTGATGGTGGCGCGCGACAGTCCCAGGCTGGACAACAGGAATTCCTTGCTCATGCCCATGCGCGCGGACAGGCGGCTGATCGTCGAGGCTGGAATACCCCGCCGTATCAGCGCAATGCGCGCATCAGTATCAAAACCGTACAGAGTCATGCCTTCGTACAGCGTCCTCGCTTGCTGAGCCGGGACGGGAGCATCAATGTGTCGTTCCATAGCCACCTCCTTTAAGACGGCAGTATAGCTCAAATGAGGCAACCCACAAGGAAAGCACAAGGTCAAAAAAAATGCCGCTCAGCGCAAGCTGAACGGCATGAGCGGCGGCGCCGCACCACATTCCAGGAGGTTTTTTACAGGAAGCGATCCAAAATCTTGCGCGTCGTCTTGTCGATATTGAACATGTCGCGTATCAAAAAGTGGATGCCGTGGTTATCGGCGATCAAGAGCGACGCGGCGCCGATGCGGCGGATGTCTTCCTCGCCCTTCAGCACGAATTGCGTCTCGCCCCGGTCCGTGTCGACATGCCAGGTGCATGGCGTGGCGAAGCTGCTCACGCTTTTCACGCGCGCGATCTCGGGCATGAATTCGCGCCCTTCCAGCTCTTCCTGCAACAGGCTGCGCGCCGGTTCCGGCAAGGCGTCGATGTGGTCGATCCACGCCACTTCCTTGCCATTGCCCAGCACCAGCGAAATGCCTTCGTCGGGCGACTGGATGGGGAAGGCGCGTACGGGCGCCACGCCTTCAAAGACCTGGCCGTCCGCGTCCGTCATCACCAGCTTGCCGAAGGTGTCGCGGCTTAATGTAAAAGTTGTACTGGCCATGCTTATTCCTTGTCATCCAGGGCGAGTTCGTTGTTGCGCGCCTGTGCTTCGTAGAGGCGGAAATAGGCGCCCTCTTTCGCCATCAGTTCATCGTGACTGCCCACTTCGACGACCTGGCCGCGGTCCAGCACCACCAGGCGGTCGGCGCGGTGCAGGGTCGACAGCCTGTGCGCGATGGCGATCGTCGTGCGGCCCTGCACCAGGTTATCCAGCGCCTTCTGGATTTCCTTCTCTGTTTCCGAGTCGACCGACGATGTCGCTTCGTCCATGATCAGGATGCGCGGATCGATCAGCAGGGCGCGGGCAATCGAGATGCGCTGGCGTTCGCCGCCGGACAAGCCCTGGCCACGCTCGCCTACCATTGAATCGTAGCCTTGCGGCAGACGCAGGATGAATTCGTGCGCATGCGCGGCGCGCGCGGCGGCGATGATGTCCTGGCGCGTCGCGTGCGGCTTGCCGTAGGCGATATTTTCCGCGATGGTGCCGAAGAACAGGAACGGCTCCTGCAGCACCAGGCCGATGTTGCGGCGGTAGTCGGACACGGCGAACGAGCGGATGTCGACGCCGTCGAGCAGAATCGCGCCTTCCGAGACGTCATAGAAACGGCAGATCAGGTTGACCAGGGTGCTCTTGCCCGAACCGCTGTGGCCCACCAGGCCGATCATCTCGCCCGCCTTGATGTTCAGGGTGATGCCCCGATTGACGGCCCGGTTGCCATAGCGGAATCCGACTTCGCGCAAATCGATCCTGCCTTCGATCTTGTCCAGCTTCACCGGCTGCGCCGGTTCCGGCACGCTCGACACGTGGTCGAGGATGTCGAAGATGCGCTTGGCGGCCGAGGCCGATTTTTGCGTCACGGAGACGATGCGGCTCATCGAATCGAGGCGGCCATAGAAGCGCGTGCTGTAGGCGATGAAGGCGGTCAGCACGCCGACGGTGATCTCGCCGCGCGACAGCTGCCAGATGCCGAAGCACCAGATGACCAGCAAACCCATCTCCGTCAGGAAGGAAACGGTGGGCGAGAACAGCGACCAGACTTTATTGAGCTTGTCGTTGACGGCCAGGTTGTGCGCGTTGGCGTCGCGGAAGCGGGCCGCTTCGCGTTTTTCCTGCGCAAACGCTTTCACCACGCGGATGCCGGGAATCGTATCGGCCAGCACGTTGGTCACTTCACTCCACACGCGGTCGATCTTTTCAAAGCCCGTGCGCAGGCGGTCGCGCACCAGGTGAATCATCCAGGCGATGAAGGGCAATGGCGCCAGGGTCATGATGGCCAGCCACGGGTTCATCGACCACAGGATCACACCCGTCATGATGATCATCAGCACGTCGGAAGCGAAATCGAGCAAATGCAGCGAGAGGAAGACGCAGATGCGGTCGCTGCCGCTGCCGATGCGCGCCATCAGGTCGCCCGTGCGCTTGCCGCCGAAAAATTCCAGCGACAGCTTCATCAGGTGTTCATACGTGGCCGAGCGCAAGTCGGCGCCCATGCGTTCGGACACCAGGGCCAGCACATACGTCTTGCCCCAGCCCAGCAGCCAGGCCAGCAGGGCCGAACCGAGCAAGCCACTCATGTAGTACACCACCAGCCATGGGTCGATATGCTTGCCGTTCTGATACGGGATCAGCACATTGTCCATCAACGGCGCCGTCAGGTAGGGCGGAATCATGTGCGCGGCCGTGCTCAGCAGCATCAGCATGAAGCCCAGGGCCAGCTGGCCACGGTAGGGATGGGCGAAGCGCCACAGGCGGAACAGAGTCCAGGTCGATGGCGGCGTGTGCAGCACCTTGGCGCAGATCGGGCACTCTTCCTGCTCCGGCTCCAAAGGCGCCTTGCAGCTAGGACAGACTTCCTGCTCCGCTTCCAGCACGGGCTGGCCCGTCAGGTGGCTATCGAGGCGCTCGACGAACTGTTCCAGCACGCGGATCGCATGCAGGTTCTGGCCCAGGGTAAAGCGCCACGACGCCAGGCGGCCGTGGTCATCGAACAATTCCAGGTGGCCGACACCGGCGTGATCGTGGTGCGTCAGGCGCAATCCGTGGCGGAAAGACCAACTTTTCCAGGTGGTATCGCCCGGCGAACGGGCCAGCAAACGCTTCTCAGTGACAACTATTATGCCTTTTGTGAAACGTAATCGCGCATCGAGGTCAACCTCAACGCTACTTAAAACGTTCTCCCCTGGAGAAAGGTTGCTCTCCACTTCCGCCAGCCAGTGTTCAGGCAGCGATGTGAGGGGAATAGTTGTTGCAGGAACACTCAGTTCAGTTGTCATCGTAAAGCATACTCCGGCTCGAGGCCAAGCCCTTCAGGGCGGGATTTGGGGGATGGGGCAGACGCCCGATCAATGTTTGTGTACTGCGCGATGGCGAGGTGGATGCACCAGTGGCAATTTCCTGTATTGTATCGAATGGATGCCTGCCGGTAAGGAATGATGGCGAAACGGCGCAAAAAAATGGGCGTCCGTCGTACGGGAGCAAGTATACAACAGCCCGCTGTTGCGCAAATGCTCCAGCTTAGCCCAGAGTCGGTATCTTTATAACAAGTATGGCAACAATTAGTAACAATTAGAATGACAACACCAGCAGAATAAGGGCAGCAAACGCGACAAGAGGCCGCTAAAAGTGGCACACTGCGCATACCCGGGATAAAGAACCAAGCACGAGCCTGAAAAGTCTCTGTAGAGCCAACATAAAGTATCTGGCGCCCAGACGCCTGGCTTGTTATCAAGAAACCACTTACATGATCAAGAAGAAGAACATCGAATTTGCCCGCGTCACCCACTTGCGCGGCCCCAACATCTGGACTTACCGCCCGGTGATTGAAGCCTGGGTCGACATCGGCGAACTGGAAGACTATCCATCCAATACCCTGCCCGGCCTGTACGAGCGCCTGGTGGCGTGGCTGCCCGGCATGATCGAGCACCGCTGCGGCGTGGGCGAACGGGGCGGCTTTTTCGAGCGCCTGCGCGAAGGCACGTGGTCGGCCCACATCCTCGAACACGTCGTATTGGAACTGCAAAACCTGGCAGGCATGCGCACCGGCTTCGGCCAGACGCGCTCGACCAGCCAGCGCGGCGTCTACAAGATGGCCTTCCGCACGCGTGAAGAGCACGTGGGCCGCGCCGCCCTGGCCGCCGCGCGCACACTGCTGATGGCCGCCATCAACGATGAAGCCTACGATCTGGAAGCGGCCCTGGCGCCCCTGCGCGACATGGTCGATGCGCGCTGCTTGGGCCCGAGCACGGCCAGCATCGTTGATGCCGCCACCGAGCGCCGCATCCCTTCCCTGCGCCTGAACGACGGCAACCTGGTGCAACTGGGCCACGGCGCCGCGCAGCGCCGCATCTGGACGGCCGAAACGGACCGCACCAGCGCGATCGCCGAAGGCATCGCCAGCGACAAGGATCTGACCAAATTCCTGCTCAAATCGTGCGGCGTGCGCGTGCCCGAAGGCAGCCTGGTGCGCAGCGCCGAAGCGGCCTGGGAAGAAGCGCAGGACATCGGCGTGCCCGTCGTCGTCAAGCCGTATGACGGCAACCATGGCCGCGGCGTGTCGCTCAACCTGATGACGGAAGCGGACGTGAAGGCCGCCTACGAACTGGCCGCGCGCAAGGGCGACAGCTCGGCCGTGCTGGTGGAAAGCTTCATCACGGGCGACGAACACCGTCTGCTCGTGGTCGGCAACAAGCTGATCGCGGCCGCCAAGGGTGAATCGCTGTGGGTCGACGGCGACGGCGTCTCGACCGTGCTGGAACTGGTCAACACGCAGATCAATACCGACCCGCGCCGCGGCGAAGGCGAAGATTTCCCATTGGGTACCGTCAAGCCGCACGAATCGGGTGAAATCGTGCTGGAACTGCAGCGCCAGGGCATGACCGCCCTGTCCGTGCCGCAGGCAGGCCAGAAAGTGCTGATCCAGCCGAACGGCAACGTGGCCATCGACGTCACGGACGACGTGCACCCGTCCGTCGTGCATGCGGCCTTGCTTGCCGCGCGCGTGGTGGGCCTGGACATCGCCGGCATCGACCTGGTCACCACCGACATCACGCGTCCGCTGGAAGAGCAGCGCGGCGCCATCATCGAAGTCAATGCCAGCCCTGGCCTGCTGGCGCACATCAAGCCGGGCGTGGGCCAGAGCCGCCCTGTCGGTGCGGCCATCGTCGACCATCTGTTCGCACCCGAGGAAACGGGCCGCATTCCGCTGATCGGCGTGACGGGCACGCGCGGCGCCAGCCTGATCGTGCGCATGCTGTGCAAGCTGCTCAACCTGTCGGGCCTGCACACGGGCGCCGTCTGCAGCGAAGGCATGTACCTGGACCAGCGCCGCGTCGTCAGCAGCGATTGCGTGAACTGGGACGCGGGCCAGCGTTTGCTGCTCAACCGCACCGTGCAGACGGCCCTGTTCGAGAGCAATCCGCGCATGATCCTGGCCGAAGGCCTGGCCTACGACAAATGCCAGATCGGCGTCGTCACGGACATGGGCAGCCTCGACAGCGTCAAGGATTTCGACGTACTGGACGAAGCGGGCCTGTACAAGGCCGTGCGCAGCCAGGTCGACGTGGTGGTGCCGACGGGTGTGGCCGTGCTCAACGCCGCCAACGCCCACGTGCTGGAACTGGCCGAGCTGTGCGACGGCACCGTGACCCTGTATGCGCAGGACGGCGGCTTGCCAGCCATCGCGGCGCAACTGGCCGCCGGCCAGCGCGCCGTCTTCGTGCGCGGCAACCATATCGTGCTGGCCGAAGGCGGCATCGAAACGGTCTTGCTGTGCCTGGACCTGCTGAAACCGGCCACGGCCGGCAATGTCGACAGCGTGCTGGCCGTCGCGGCCGCCGCCTGGGCCCTGAACCTGCCCGTCGATTTGATCTGCGCAGGCTTGCGCACGTTTGACGCGGCCCCTGGCTGCATCGGCAACTAATCGGCAACAGGCAAAGCAGCACTCAAGCCCGGCCAGGATGGCCGGGCCCACAAGAACACAACAGGATTACGGTTTAATTATGGAAGTATCTCGCGTACGGGCCTTGCGGGGCCCTAACCTCTGGAGCCACGACACCGCCGTGGAAGCCATTGTTTCCTGCACCACGCAGGAACTCGACATCGCCCAGCTGCCCGGCTTCGAAGCCCGCCTGCGCGCACTCTTTCCGCAACTGAGCCCGCTGCAACCGCTGGGCAATTACAACGCCGCGCCGATGGCGCAGGTGCTGGAACTGGCGGCGCTGGGCCTGCAGGCGCAAGCCGGCTGCCCCGTCACCTTCAGCCGCACCACGCCGACCCTGGAAACGGGCATCTTCCAGGTCGTCGTCGAATACTCGGAAGAAGCCGTCGGCCGCCTGGCTTTGGCCCTGGCGCAGAAGCTGTGCCAGGCCGCGCTCGACGATGCGCCGTTCGACCTGGCCGGCGCCCTGCACCAGTTGCAGGAACTCGATGAAGACGTGCGCCTCGGTCCATCGACGGGCGCCATCGTCAACGCCGCCGTGGCGCGCAACATTCCGTTCCGCCGCCTGACCGAAGGCAGCCTGGTGACGTTCGGCTGGGGCAGCAAGCAGCGCAAGATCCAGGCCGCCGAAATGGATGGCACCAGCGCCATTGCCGAAGCCATCGCGCAAGACAAGGAACTGACCAAGAAGTTGCTGGACTCGGCCGGCGTGCCGGTGCCGCATGGCCGCGTCGCCATCGATGCGGACGACGCCTGGGCCGCCGCCTGCGAGATCGGCCTGCCCGTCGTCGTGAAACCAAAAGATGGCAACCAGGGCAAGGGCGTCACCGTCAACGTCACCACGCGCGAACAGCTGACGGCCGGCTTCCTCGCGGCGCAGGAATTCCGCGACGATATCCTCGTCGAACGCTATCTGCCGGGTCACGATTTCCGCTTGCTCGTCATCGGCAACAAGATGGTGGCCGCAGCCCGCCGCGACCCGCCGCAGGTGGTGGGCGACGGCCAGCACACGGTGCGCGAACTGGTCGACCAGGTCAACCTCGATCCGCGCCGCGGCAGCGGCCACGCCACCTCGCTGACGAAGATCCGCTTCGACGACATCGCCCTGGCCAGCCTGGCCAAGCAGGGCTATGTGGCCGAATCCGTGCCGCCAGTCGGCCAGCGCGTGATCCTGCGCAATAACGCCAACCTGTCGACGGGCGGCTCGGCCACCGACGTCACCGTCGACGTGCATCCGGAAGTGGCGGCGCGCGCCGTCGCGGCCGCGCACATGGTGGGCCTGGACATCTGCGGCGTGGACGTCGTTTCCGAAAGCATTCTGAAACCGCTGGAAGAACAGAACGCCGGCATCGTCGAAGTGAACGCCGCGCCGGGCCTGCGCATGCATTTGGCGCCGTCGTTCGGCAAGCCGCGCCCCGTCGGTGAAGCCATCATCGCCGCCATGTTCGCCGAGGGCGACGACGGCCGCATTCCCGTCGTCGCCGTCACGGGCACCAACGGCAAGACCACCACCGTGCGCCTGATCGCCCACCTGCTCACCACCTCCGGCCTGCGCACGGGCATGACCAACACGGATGGCGTGTACATCGAAGGACGCCAGATCGACAGCGGCGACTGCAGCGGCCCGCGCAGCGCGCGCAACGTGCTGCTGCACCCGGACGTGGATGCGGCCGTATTTGAAACGGCGCGTGGCGGCATGCTGCGCGAAGGCCTGGCTTTTGATCGCTGCCAGGTCGCCGTGGTGACGAATATCGGCGCCGGCGACCACCTGGGCCTGAACTACATCACCACCGTGGAAGACCTGGCCGTCCTGAAGCGCGTGATCGTGCAGAACGTGGCCGACAGCGGCGTGGCCGTGCTGAACGCCACCGACCCGGCCGTGGCCCGCATGGCCAAAAATTGCAGCGGCACGGTGACCTTCTTCGCCGCCGACAAGACGCATCCCGTGATGGCCACGCACCGCGCGCAAGGCAACCGCGTCGTATACGTGGAAGACGGCAAGCTGGTCGCGGCGCAGGGCAAGGAACGCCACGAAATCGCCCTGTCGCAGGTGCCGATCACGCGCAACGGCGCCATCGGCTTCCAGGTCGACAACGTCATGGCATCGCTGGCCGCCGCCTGGGCCGTGGGCCTGGACTGGAAAACCATCGCGCTGGGCCTGAAAACCTTCGCCAATGAAGCCGACAATGCGCCGGGCCGCTTCAACGTCTTTGACTACAAGGGCGCCACCCTGATCGCCGACTATGGCCACAATCCGGACGCCATCCTGGCCCTGGTGCAGGCCGTGGAAAGCATGCCGGCCAAGCGCCGCTCGGTGGTCATCAGCGGCGCCGGCGACCGCCGCGACGAAGATATCCGCCAGCAGACGGAAATCCTCGGCGCCGCCTTCGACGACGTGCTGCTGTACCAGGATCAATGCCAGCGCGGCCGCGCCGATGGCGAAGTGGTGGCCTTGCTGCGCCAGGGCTTGAACGGCGCCAAGCGCACCACGCATATCGATGAAATCAACGGTGAATTCGTCGCCATCGACAAGGCCCTGGCGCGCCTCGGTGAAGGCGATCTGTGCCTGATCCTGATCGACCAGGTGGAAGAAGCGCTGGCGCACATCGCCAAGCGCGTCGCCGAAGCCTGAGCGTAGTCGCATCGCACACAAGGGCGGCCTGCGGGCCGCCCTTTTTATTGGCGCCCGCCACCTCTCTGCGCGCACCCGCATGGTGCAAAAGCCCCCTTGCAAGCTTGTAAATTCAGGCATGAAAATTGCACATAAGAAAACATATAGGGGCTGACAAGAAGGTGGGGCACGCATGCTGGGCAGAATCTCGCGCATGATCGGAAAACTGACGGTGGGGCGCAAACTGGCGCTGATCTATTTGCTCGACCTGTCCGCCGTGATCTTCATTTCCGGCATCCTCATCAACGAAAAATACCTGGCCATCGATTTCTCGCGCAAGGAGATGGCGGGCAATGACTACATCGCCGCGATCCGCGATGCCCTGCTGCCCCTGGCACGCGGCACGGCGCAAGCGGGCGCGCAGGCCGCGGCCGTGGAGCAGGCAGAAAGCCGCTTCGGCGCAGGCATGCGCAGCGCCGAACTGAATGCGCAATTTGCCGCCCTGCTGCGCCAGGCCGGCAGCACTACCGCCCCAGCCGACGACGGCATCGCGCCCTCGCCCGCCTTTGTCGCCGGACGCGCACTGCTCACGCGCGTGGGCAACCAGTCGAACCTGATCCTCGACCCGGACCTGGATAGTTATTACACGATGTCGCTGGTGATCCTGCGCTTTCCCGAGCTGCTGGAAGTGATCAACAGCACGCGCGCCCTGGCCCTGCAACTGGCGACGGCCGAAGGCGCGCAGCGCCAGCGCCTGCAGACCCAGTTCCTGATCCTGGAAGGGCGCATGGACGCCACCATGGGCGGCATCGGCAGCGACTATACGGAAGCGTTCGCGGCCAGCACGCCGCTGCTGCGCCAGCACCTGGAAGCCTCGCGCGCGGCCCTGCAGCAAGCCGTGGCGCGCTTCCGCGCCAGCACCCAGGCGCTGGCCGGCGCGCAAGTCCCCCCCGCCGGCACGCAGGCACTGCGGCGGCACGACGACGTGGCGCTCGCCGCCCTGCGCCTGGCATGGCGCGACACGGCGAATGAATTGCAGCGCCTGATCCAGCGGCGCGTGGACGGCTTTTTTACGCGCATGTGGCTGCACCTGGGCACGGCCGTGCTGCTGCTGGTGATGATACTGGGCCTGGTGTTTTTCGTCGCGCGCCAGATCGCCCTGCCCATCCGCCGCCTGGCCCGCGTGGCGCAGGAAGTGCGCGAAACGGGCGACCATAGCCTGCGCGCCGTCTGGGACAGCGAAGATGAAACGGGACGCCTGGTGCGCGCCTTCAATACCATGCTGCAGCAGCTCGACTTCCAGCGCATGGCGCAGCAGGAACTGGTGGCGCGCGCCAGCGCGGCCGATGCGCAGCGCCAGCTGGTCGATTCCATTCCCATTCCGCTGATGGTCACCTCGATCCCGCATCACCAGGTGCTGCACGCGAACCAGGCCGCGCACGCGTGGCAGGGCGGCCTGGAACTCGATCCATGGGTGGGCGGCATGAGTCCGCAAGCCCGTTCGCGCTTCTTCCAGCGCTTGAGCGACCTGGGCGCCGTCGATGAATTCGAGGTGTGCTGGAGCGGCGGCGGCACGCCCACGTGGGCCCTGATTTCCGCGCGCCTGATCGACTACCAGGGCCAGCGCGCCGTGCTGTCGACCTTCACGCCGATCAACAAGATGAAGCTGATGGAGTCGCGCCTGGAACTGTGGGCCAAGGTCTTCGAGGCGTCGGCCGAAAGCCTGATCGTGATGGACGCCGGCATGCGCATCATCACCGTCAACCAGGCCTTCCGCCGCCATTCGCTGTACGACATGGTGGAGCTGATCGGCAAGCGCCCGGCCTTTTTGCTCGCGCCCGACAACAGTCCCGAACAGCTCGACAGCCTGCGCCGGACCCTGGCGCGGCGCGGCTACTGGCAGGGCGAAATCCGGGTGCAGCGCAAGTCGCTGGAAAGCTATCCCGCCTGGCTGGTGATGAACGCCGTGCGCGGCCTCGATGGCGTCACCACGCATTTCATCGCCAGCTCGCTCGACATCAGCGAACGCAAGGCCAGCGAGCGGCAGATCGAGCACATGGCCCACCACGACGCGCTGACGGGACTGGCGAACCGCCACGTGTCGAAACTGCGCCTGGCGGCCGCCATCGCGCAGGCGCGCCGCAGCGGCGAAAAGGTGGGCGTGCTGTTCGTCGACCTGGACCGCTTCAAGCACGTCAATGACGCGCTGGGCCACCATGTGGGCGACGCGCTGCTGCAATCGGTCTCAAAGCGCCTGTTGCAACTGGTGCGCGAAGGCGACACCGTCAGCCGCCTAGGCGGCGATGAATTCGTCGTCATCCTCAACGGCGTCGGCGACGCCGCAGCCATCGCCGTCCTGCTCGACACGCGGCTGATACCGGCCATGCGCGAGCCGCACCAGGTGGAAGGCAACGCGCTGTATGTCTCGTGCAGCGTGGGCGTCGCCGTCTACCCGGACCACGGCGACGACATGGATACCCTGATGCGCCACGCCGATGCGGCCATGTACCAGGCCAAGAGCGGCGGGCGCGATCACGCGCGCATGTTCACGCCGCAGATGCAGGAGCAGCAGTTGCAGCAGCTGCACCTGGAAAGCGATCTGCGCCACGCCATCGAGCGGCAGGAACTGGTGCTGTACTACCAGCCGCGCATCGATGCGAAAAGCAGCCGCCTGAATGGCGTGGAAAGCCTGATCCGCTGGCAGCATCCGCAGCACGGCCTGATCGCGCCCGACAGCTTCATTCCCGCCGCCGAGGAATCGGGCCTGATCGTCTCCATCGGCGCGTGGGTCATCCGCGAAGCATGCCGCCAGCAACTGGCCTGGCGCGAGGCGGGCGCGGGCGACATCGCCGTGTCGATCAACCTGTCGGCCATCCAGCTGAAAAACGGCGGCCTGGTGGCCACCTTGCGCGAGGTGCTGCGCGAGTTTCCCGTCACGCCGGGACAGATCGAATTCGAACTGACCGAATCGATCCTGATGGACAACGTGGACGACACCATCGCCACCCTGCACGCCATCAAGGCGCTCGGTTTTGCGCTGTCGATCGACGATTTCGGCACCGGCTATTCGAGCCTGAACTACCTGTGCCGCTTCCCGCTCGACAAGCTGAAAATCGACATGAGCTTCGTGCAGGACATCCACGGTTCGCCGCAGAATCTGGCGGTGACGAAAACCATCATCGGCCTTGGCCATACGCTGGGCTTGACGGTCACCGCCGAGGGCGTGGAAAGCGCGGCCGATGCCGACGTGCTGCGCCACGCCGGCTGCGATGAATTGCAGGGCTTTTACTTTGCCCGTCCCATGCCGCAGGCGCACTTCATGGCCTGGCTGGCGCACAGCGCCGCGCCCTGCGCCGCCTGACACTGCCTGTGGAGCGTCAGCAACGCGCACGCGCCAGGTTCGGCAATGCGCGGCGCACCGCCAGGGCGCATGAATGCAGCAGGGATACCGGAATCGGTATTGACATCGCAAAAGAAGTCATTTGTGGGGCAAAGTCATTCCCACCTACCATGTTTCTGAGCAGGTTCCAGCTCTGGCGGCGACTGCCGCAGCGTTCTCAACATAACTAAAATACAGGTGGAGACAAGATGAAGCAATTGATGGCAACGGGCACCCGCACGTCCGCACAAAACACGCGCTTGGCCTTGAAGGCAACGGTGGCCGCGCTGGCCAGCGCCGGCTTGCTGAGCAGCGCTTCCGTCTGGGCGCAACAGGCGCCCGCCGTGGACACACCGGTGGAAGAAACGGCACCGGCAGCAGCACCGGCGGCAGCCGACAATGGCGGCATCGCCGTCGTCGCCGTCACGGGCGTGCGCAGAGCCGCACAGAGCGCGCAGACGATCAAGAAAAACAACGACCAGGTGGTCGACTCCATCGTCGCCGATGAAATCGGCAAATTCCCCGACAAGAACGTGGCCGAAATCCTCGGCCGCGTGACGGGCGTGCAGATCCGCCGCGAGGGCGGCGAGGCGGGCACCGTCATCATCCGCGGCTTGCCCGGCGTGGTGACCCTGCTCAACGGCCGGGAAATGTTCACCTCCGTGGGCCGCAGCCTGTACCTGGCCGACATTCCGACAGCCATGCTGCAGCGCGTGGACGTGTACAAATCGCAGGGCGCCGACATGGTCGAAGGCGGCACGGCCGGCGTGATCGACGTGCGCACCAACCGACCGTTCGACTTCAAGGGCTTTACGGCATCGGGCAACGTGCGCGCCGAGCACCGCGACAAGTCCGGCTCGACGGACCCGAACGTCGGCGGCATGGTCTCGAACCGCTGGAAGACCCAATACGGCGAATTCGGCGCCCTGCTCGGCCTGTCCTACCAGCGCGGCAGATACTATGACGAGACGATCTGGAACGCCGAACCCGTCAAGCGCCCCGAAGCGGGCAACATCACGGGCCCCGATTCCGTCGGCATGATCCCCACCGTGGGCGACCGCAAGCGCTACGCGGCCAATGCCGCCTTCCAGTGGCGCCCGAACTCGCAGGTGGAAGTGTATGCGGAAGGCATGTCGACCCTGATCAAGCACGCGTTCGACAGCCAGTTCTTCGTCGGTTCGCTGCCCTGGGGCCAGAACCCGGACATCACCCTGATCCCCGGCACCAATCAGGCGGCCACGGTGGGCAAGATCGACGGCCCATGGTCGCCGTTCACGCTGGGCTCGACCCAGGCGCGGCGCGACCGCTCGATCGGTTCGCAAGGCGCCATCGGCGCGCGCTGGGACATTACGCCGCAGCTGCGCGCCACGACGGAACTGGCGCGCACGGTCAGCAACTTCGAGCGCGAATTCCCCATCCTCGACTTCCTCGCCCATCCGACCAGCGTGATCGGCAGCACGAACGTCAACGGCGGCGCGCAGATCAGCTACCCCGGCTACAACATGACGGACCCGAAGAACTACACCTTGCTCGGTTTCTACGACAATCACAACCACGACGAAGGCAGCTCGACCGACTGGCGCGGCGACGTTACCTACGACATGGACAGCACGGGCTTCTTCCGCGAATTCTCGGGCGGCGTGCGCCTGGCCAAGCGCAAGGCCGAATCGATCCGCGAAAAAAATGGCCAGGGCGGGCTGACGTCGATCATGACTGCGGACGCGATTCCCGGCCTGGCCTGCACCTCGCACGACAACACGGGCAACTTCGGCCTGCAAAGCTGGCTCACGCCGTGCCGCGACTTCATGCTCAACAACACGGCCGCGCTGCGCCAGCTGTTTACGGGCAGCAGCGAACGCAGTCCCGACGATCCGATGACCCACTTCAAGGATGTGGAAAAAACCAATGCCGTCTACGGCAAGGCACGCATCGGCTTTGACCTGGCGCAAGTGCCGGTCGATGGCACCCTGGGTGTGCGCGTGGTGCAGACCAAGCAGGACTTGCAGGGCAATTCCGCGCAAAACGGCATCATCACGCCCGTGCGCGTAAAAACCTCGGATACGGACGTGCTGCCCAGCATGACCCTGAAAGCCATGCTGCGCCAGGACCTGGTCGCCCGCCTGACGGCCGGCAAGGCCGTGCAGCGCCCGAACTTCGCCGATTTCAACCCCGGCGTGAGCCTGGGCCAGAGCCTGGAAATGGTGCGCCCGACGGGCGGCGGCGGCAATCCCGACCTCAAACCCGTGGAAGGCAAGAATCTCGACGTGGCGCTGGAATGGTATTTCGCGCAGACGGGCTCCGTCACGGCCACCGTGTTCCGCCACAACTTCAAGAATTACATCCTGTCCGGTTCGGCCAAGGAAACGTATGGCGGCATCGAGTACGACATCACGCGTCCGCGCAACACCTCGAAGGGCCATCTGCAAGGCGTGGAAATGGCTTATCAGCAGTTCTACGACAAGCTGCCCGGCTGGATGAGCGGCCTGGGCCTGCAGGCGAACGCCACCTACATGACGGGCGAGCTGGAAGAATTGAATGGCAGCGCGCATCCGTTCACGGGCATGTCGAAGTGGTCGGCCAACATCGTCGGCCTGTACGAACAGGGAGCGTGGTCGGCGCGCCTGGCCTACAGCTGGCGCGACAAGTACGTCGACGACTACAACTACCGCGGCAAGGGCATCCACCTGACCGTGGCGCCCACCAAAACTCTGGACGCGTCGGTGTCGTACAAGCTCAATCCGAACACCACGGTGACCCTGGACGCCAACAATCTGCTCGACTCGACCTACCGCGACTATCACGACACGCCGGACTATGTGCGCGACGTGCGGCGCTATGACAAGGTCGTCGGCGTATCGGTACGCTGGAGCTACTAACTCATATCCCCCCTTTCTTCCTGCGAGGGTTTTCAGCGCCAGCCGGCAACGGTTGGCGTTTTTTTGCCTTGTGGAATCTATCCGACACAGGAATTGATTTAACGCAAAGTGGCGGCTCCGGGGCGCTTTTATGCTGGCAGTCTGACCATCGAACCCGGCGGGGACAGCATGCGCGATGCACGGCACGTCGACACACAGCTATTTCAACCCGACATCCCGGTGCGGCTCGACATGCGCACGGCGGCGCTGGTCGAGCATGCGCTGGCCTTGCAGGAAATGGCCGGCACGGGCGCCGCCGCCCTGTTTTTGCATTGCCACGACGTGCCGCTGCCCACCGCCCTGCGCGTGCTGACGACGGGACCGCGCCGCCAGCCGGCCGGGCCGCACCTGTTTGCCCGCCTGCGTCCGCGCACGGCCGCCCTGGCGCAAGGCGCGCCGCTACCGGCGCGCTGACGAATCCTGTACCATCGCCGCAACCTATTCAATGAGGCACGGCGATGCAGGCAGCGACACCCCACGATTCCTATGCGGCACTGATGGACCTGATCAAGGCGCGCCATGCGGCACTGAGCCCGCAATTCCAGGCCGGCGCGCGCTACCTGGCCGACCACCCTGACGAAGTGGCCGTGTCGTCGATGCGCAGCATCGCCGCGCGCGCGCAAGTGCAATCGGCCGCCCTCGTGCGCCTGGCGCAGCAACTGGGCTTTGCCGGCTGGCCGGAACTCAAAGCCATCTTCGTCGAACGCCTGCGCGTCGGGCCGGCCGGGTATGCTGAAAAAGCCGGCGCGCTGGCTGGCAAGGAAGGCAATCTGGTCACCGAAGTCTTCACGGCGCAGCAGCGCAACCTGGCCGCCACGGAAAGCGCCAACCACGCCGCTCTGGATGCGGCCGCCGGCCTGCTGCAGGCGGCGCCCCGCGTGCACGTGGCCGGCTTTCGCGCCGCCCACCCGATCGCCTACACCCTGCACTATCTGTACCGCTTGCTGCGCCCCAGCGTGCAGCTGCTGAGCGGCCAGGGCGGCACGCTGGAAATGGATTTGCGCGCCCTGCAGGCGGACGAAGCCGTCGTCGTCATCAGTTTCGCGCCGTATTCCAGCGAAGCGCTGCTGGTGGCGCAGGCGGCGCGCCAGGCCGGCTGCCAGGTGGTCGCCATCAGCGACAGCGCCATGTCGCCGCTGGCCCTGCAGGCTGACGCCAGCATCGTCATCGCCGTCGACAGCCCGTCGTTCTTCCCCTCCATCGTGGCCGGCGTCGCGGCCGTGGAGAGCCTGGTGGAATTGCTGGTGGCGCGCGCGGGGCCGGACGGCGTACACGCCATCGGTGCGGCGGAAAGCCAGCTGCGGACGCTGGGCGCCTATGCAAAAACATCAAATGATGTAAATTAAAAACAAATACATCGAACGTTGCATTGCGGCGCGGCGCCTCCTATAATCGGCCATCTACCTTGCCGATAAGAAAGCGATGCCATGAGCCACGTCTTCCACCGCAGCCTGACCGCCAGCTATCCTGTCGCCACGGGCGGCGATGGCCCTTACCTGATCGATGCAGATGGCAAGCGCTACCTGGACGCCTGCGGCGGCGCGGCCGTCTCCTGCCTCGGCCATTCCGATGGGGCCGTGATTGCCGCCGTGCAGCGGCAGATCGCCAGCATGGCCTACGCGCACAGCGCGTTTTTTACCAGCGAGCCGATGGAGCAACTGGCCGATTTCCTCGTCGCCCGCGCGCCTGCCGGCATCGACAGCGTGTATTTCGTCTCGGGCGGTTCGGAAGCCGTGGAAAGCGCGCTCAAGATGGCGCGCCAGTACTTCGTCGAACGGGGCCAGCCGCAGCGCCGCCACGTCATCGCGCGCCGCCAGAGCTATCACGGCAACACCTTGGGCGCGCTGGCCACGGGCGGCAATGCCTGGCGCCGGCAGCAGTTCGAGCCGCTGCTCATTGGCGTGACCCATGTCTCTCCCTGCTACGCCTGGCGCGACCAGCCAGCCTATGAAACGGACGGCGACTACGTGGCGCGCCTGGGCCAGGAGCTGGAAGACCATATCGCCGCACTGGGCGCGGACAACGTCATGGCCTTCATCGCCGAACCCGTCGTCGGCGCCACGGCCGGCGCCCTGCCCGCCGTCGCCGGCTATTTTGCGCGCATGCGCGACGTCTGCCAGCGCCACGGCATCCTCTTGATCCTCGACGAAGTCATGTGCGGCATGGGGCGCACGGGCAGCCTGTTCGCCTGCGAGCAGGAAGGCGTCACGGCCGACCTGATCTGCATCGCCAAGGGCCTGGGCGCCGGCTACCAACCCATCGGCGCCGTGATGGTGTCCAGCAACATCCGCGACACCATCCGCGCTGGCACGGGCTTCTTCCAGCACGGCCACACGTATATCGGCCACGCCACGGCCTGCGCCGCCGCCCTGGCCGTGCAGCGGCAGATCGAGGAACGCGATTTGTTGGCCAACGTGCGCGCCATGGGCGGCTTGCTGCAAGAGCGGCTGCACCAGCGTTTCGACAGCCACGCGCACGTGGGCGACATCCGCGGCCGCGGCCTGTTCCTGGGCCTGGAACTGGTGCAGGACCGCGATACCAAGCAACCGTTCGACCCGGCACGCCGCCTGCACGCGCGCATCAAGGCGCACGCCATGCAAAACGGACTGATGTGCTACCCCATGGGTGGCACCATCGACGGCCTGCACGGCGACCACATCCTGCTGGCGCCGCCCTACATCATAGCCGCCAGCCACGTCGATGAGCTCGTCGGCAAGCTGGGCGCGGCCATCGACGCTTGCGTCGTCTAGCCCCGCCCGCTGTTGCCCACGGTGGACATAAGACTGGCGCCGCAGCTGGTCTTGTGACCGTCAAAGGCCACGGGCACGCCATCGATCAGCACCTGCGGATCGCCCTCGGCGATCACGCAGCGCACGTGACCCTTGATCGGGCACACGCAAGGGTCGCCCTTGCGCGCCACGGCCACGCCCAGCACCGTACTGTTCGGCGCCGCCCCCACCACCTTGCCGCCATGGTTGGTGGGGTCATTCAAACGGATCACGCCACGCATACTGCCTCCTGTTCCTGTCCAGCGCATACCGCGGCACCGGTCCATACGGTGCCGCTCCCATCTGCATTATCGGGCGCGACGACACAGTCGTCATTGCGTTCGAGCACATTGACGGCTTGCCCGCCGCCAAAATGGCAATCGCCTGCATTGGCAACTTTTGTTCACTCCTTGTCAATATTAATTGACTTATTCGAAACAATCGTTTTAAATCAGGAAGTTACTCAAAATCAATCATCTTGAGCATTCAAACATCGCATTACCCTTTTTCGATGCTGGACGCCCACGTTGATGCACTCTGAAGCCAAGGTATATGGAACTGCTCGACTCGCTGCGTCAGACCCCACCGCAAGACGATACGATCAGCGGGCACTATGAAGTGCGCCGCTTGCTGGGCGAAGGCGGTTTCGGCCATGTATTCGAAGCCTGGGATGCCAAGCTGTGCCGTAGCGTGGCGCTGAAACGGCTGAAACCGCAAGCCGACGTGCTGCATCCGGAAAAACTCATCAATGAAGCGCGCCTGGCCGCCTCGCTCAAGCATGCGGCCTTCGTGCGCATCTTTGCCATCGAAGGCCAGGGCACGAGCCAGTCCATCGTCATGGAACTGGTCGAAGGCCAAACCCTGGGCCAGTTCATGCACAGCGGCAAGGCTGACCTGCAAGCCGCGCTCGACATCGCCTACCAGATCGCCGACGCCATGGACGAGGCGCACGCCATGGATCTCGTGCACGGCGACCTGAAACCGTCGAACCTGATGCTGGAAGCGGATGGCAAGGTGCGCATCCTCGACTTCGGCCTGGCCCGTCACATCGACCCGCAAGCCACGCAAACGACCACCCTGTGCGACTTGCAGGGTACGATTGCCTACATGGCGCCCGAGCGCCTGATGGGCCGCCTGCCCGACACGCGCGGCGACGTGTATGCCTTGGGCGCCATGCTGTACGAAATGCTGGCCGGCCAGCGCCACTTCGCCCACCTGAACGGCCTGGCCCTGGCCGCCGCCCACATGCAGGCGACGGAAGCCTGGCCCGACCTGCCGGAAACCGTCCCGCCCACCATCAACGCCCTCGTGCGCGCGATGACGGCGCACGACCCGGCCGAACGGCCACGCACCATGCGCGACGTGCGCGAGGCGATCGGGGCGCAGCCGGCATCTTCAGCGCCGGCGGATATGCAAGCCGCTGAAGTAGAGCCAGCCAAGCCACCGGTGTCGATTGCCATCCGGTTACAGCTACCCGTAAAGCGCACCGTACTGCTTGCCAGCGCGCTTGTCGGACTGGCGCTGGCAGCATGGCAAGGGCCGAACATGTTGGACAAGCTACGGGAGCGGCAAGCAACGTTGGTCTTCTCCGAGATGGCTGCCATGAAAGCAGGCATGGATGCCCTGCGGACATTCGACCTTGACACCAGCCAAAAACTTCCCTTAGCGCAATTTACGGCCGTGCTGCAACATAATCCTAGCAATGCAGCCGCGGCAGCAGGCCTGTCTCTGGCATCAAGCCTACGCTATATTGGCGAGGGCCGTGACGACACCTGGCTACAACGCGCCAATGTCAGCGCAAAACAAGCGCTGGCAACAGATGACCAATTGGCGCTTGCCCATGTCGCGCAGAGCTGGGCTTATGAATTCCAGGGAAAAAAGGAGGAGGCGCTGCGCGAGGCAAGCATTGCGCTGAATCTGGAACCGAAAAATTTTCTGGCCATGTATGGCAAAGCCAGGCTATACATTGTCGACCACAAGTTCGAACTGGCGAAGTCCGTCTTAGACCAAGCCATGACTGTCTATCCACAGGAACACGTGCTCGTCTCCCTCCTCGGATACATGTATTACAAGAAAGATGACTACATCAGTGCGGAGCAAGCATTCCGCAAAAGCATACGTATGCGCCCTCAGTCACCCATTACTTATGCGTATTTGAACGCTGCCCTGTTGCGACAGAATCGTAGTGACGAGGCTCTGCAAGTCTTGCAGCAGGGATTACAGATCAGCCCCCATTGGGAGCTGTACACCAATTTGGGCACATCCCTCTTTGCCAAGGGTGATTACTTGGGTGCAGTCAAGGCATTTGAAAACGCTGTCTCCGAGAAAAAAGGCGGCCCGGGTATCTATTTACTGTGGGCAAACCTAGCCGACGCGCAGCGCTGGGTACCAAGTCAGGTTCAGGCTTCAAAACAATCGTATCAACGAGCCATTGCCCTGTTGCAACCGTTACTCGACCGCATGCCCAACGATACCACCATCAATTCGCGCATGGCACTCTACCAAGCCTATGCGCAGCAAAAGAAGCAGGCACTTAGCAGGGTCATGCATGCTCTCAGCTTGGGGCCGCAAGTAGCGGATGTGCAGTTTCGCGCCGCCCTCACTCACGAGCTCATCGGAAACCGCAGCGAAGCCCTTGATGCGTTATTTAAAGCCAGCAAGCTTGGCTACCCCCTCAATCTGATCGAGTCCACACCTGATCTATTGAACCTGCGGCGCGACGGCCGCTACCAACAATTTCTCATCAACCTGGAAAGAGACAGTAAAAAATGACGCCTGTAAGCCCTTGGATGAAGTTATCCGTGCATTTTGATGCAGATCAAATTACCAACCAGCTTGATTACAGTTTCACCTCGTGCGACGGCACGGCCGATCCGCGCCACGGCCCCTACATGGGTGGCGTACACTTCCAGAAGGGCCAACATGTATATCTCGACATTACTTGCTGCGGCTCCAAGGACAGTGGCTTCACCTCATTCCAGATCGTCGACTGTTGCATCATCAGCGTACCGCAACTGACGCAGATTGGTCCGAAAGTACCAACAATTTACTCACCGCCATCACCATTTTTACAAGCAGTGGGTGCCACCTATCAGCTGCCGCTGGACTTCGAAATCCAACAACTACTGGGTGAACCAGAACCGCCGGCATTGCACCGCATCCGCCAGGAATGGAAGCACAATTTGGACGTGGGCTATGCAAGCGGCCGCTGGGAATTGTCGTTCGTCATGACCGTACGCATCATGCGCGGCGAAGACGTCCAGCCAGAACTGCGCGTTTTCTCCTTCGACCCGGAAAGCTCGGTGGGCGGCAGCAGCAGCTGGTAATCTCCGCAGGCATCCCGGTGTGGCAGGACAGCACCGCAATCAGACTGCGGCCGGGATGCTTATATGACGTCTATTTGATGCGCGTACGGACGGTGTGATCGATTCACCCACAGATTTTCCATCACGGCGTCGCCTACACCTGCTGCTGCCGACATACCGGCGACCTGTATCCGAAGCACAACCCTCGTTGAAGCATAGGCCCTTGCACTAGTTCGCTGGCATCGGCCGAGACAATTCATCGCGCCTGGCCCGTCAACGAAATCGCCACCATGGCGCGATTGGCTTTTTCACATCCGCACGCAATACGCCGCCCCGCCCGCCGAAAGCGGTAAAATGACGGCCTTGAACCCAAGCTCCGCCCCCTGGCGCGGCCTTGACTGCACACAGCACCACACACAGCCCGGCAGGCACGCATTTCCCTGCCGCCGGACCAACGACAAAGAACACATGACCACCGTCCCAAAAGAAATCAACGCCGCCGCGGCAAAGAAAAATTCGGCTGAAAAGCTTACGCCAATGATGCAGCAATATTTAGGCATCAAGGAAAACCACCCGACGATGTTGGTCTTCTATCGCATGGGCGATTTCTACGAGCTGTTTTTCGAGGACGCGGAGAAAGCGTCGCGCCTGCTGGGCATTACCCTGACGGCGCGCGGCGTGGCCAGTGGCAATCCCATCAAGATGTGCGGCGTGCCGTTTCATTCGCTCGACGGCTATCTGGCCAAGCTGGTCAAGCTGGGGGAATCGGTGGCCATTTGCGAACAGATCGGCGACCCGGCCACCAGCAAGGGTCCCGTCGAGCGCAAGGTCATGCGCGTCGTCACGCCCGGCACCCTGACGGATGCGGACTTGCTGCCAGAGAAGGCTGAGCGCCCGCTGCTGGCCATGTGCAGCATCACGCAGCGCAAAACGGTCACCACGGGCCTGGCCTGGCTGTCGCTGGCCAGCGGCGCCTTGAAGCTGATGGAGTTTTCCGGCGACAGCAGCACCGTGGCCGTGCGCCTGCAGCAGGAGCTCGAGCGCATCGTGCCGGCTGAAATCTTGAGCGGCGACAATGGCAACCTGTTCGACGACTACGCGGGCACGCACATCAACCGCGTGCCGGACTGGCATTTCGACGTGGTCGGCGGCCACAAGGCCCTGCTGGATCAATTGGGCGTGGCGACCTTGACGGGCTTTGGCGCCGATGGCCTCGGCGCCGCGTTCGGCGCGGCCGGCGCGCTGCTGCGCTATGCGCAATCGACGCAGGGCCGCGGCTTGCAGCATGTGCGCTCCCTGACGACAGAAACGGAAAGCGAATTCATCGGCCTGGACGCGGCCACGCGGCGCAACCTGGAGCTGACGGAAACCATCCGCGGCCAGGAATCGCCGACTTTATTTTCCCTGCTGGATCATTGCCGCACGGCCATGGGTTCGCGCATGCTGCGCCACTGGCTGCACCATGCGCGGCGCGACCAGAACGTGGCGCGCGCGCGTCATAAAGCCATCGCCGCGCTGGCGCAAAGCGAAGCGGCCGGTCCGCTCGCCGCCACCCTGGCGCAAGTGCCCGATATCGAACGCATCACCACGCGCATCGCGCTGCTGTCGGCGCGTCCGCGCGACCTGGCCGCCCTGCGTGACGGCCTGCTGCAACTGCCGGCCCTGCGCGGCGACGTCGTGCGCTGCTACGGACCTGGCCAGGGCGGCGAAACCGGTTTGCTGGCCGCCATCCACGCGGCCCTGGCCACGCCAACGGCCTGCCTGGAATTGCTGGTGCGCGCCGTGGCGCAGGAACCGGCCGCGATGGTGCGCGACGGCGGCGTGTTTGCCACCGGCTTCGATGCGGAACTCGATGAATTGCGCGCACTGTCGGAAAACGCGGGCCAGTTCCTGCTCGACCTGGAAACACGCGAACGGGCACGCACGGGCATCGCCAACCTGCGCGTCGAATACAACAAGGTGCACGGCTTCTATATTGAAGTCACGCACGGCCAGACGGACAAGGTGCCGGACGACTACCGCCGCCGCCAGACCCTGAAAAACGCCGAGCGCTACATCACGCCGGAATTGAAGGTGTTCGAAGACAAGGCCCTGTCGGCGCAGGACAAGGCACTGGTGCGCGAAAAGATGCTGTACGACCTGCTGCTGGCCGACTTGGCGCCGCACATCGGCACCTTGCAGACGATTTCGCAGGGCCTGGCCCAGCTTGACACCCTGAATGCGCTGACGGAACACGCGCAGCAGCATAACTGGGCCGCGCCGCAACTGGTCGACGAGCCTTGCATCAACATCGTCGAAGGCCGCCACCCCGTGGTGGAAAAACAGATCGAACGCTTCATCGCCAACGATTGCCGCTTCGTCAACGAGCGCCGGCTGCTGTTGATCACCGGTCCGAACATGGGCGGTAAATCGACTTTCATGCGCCAGGTGGCACTCATTACGCTGCTGGCCTACGTGGGCAGCTACGTGCCGGCCGCGTCCGCCACCATCGGCCCCATCGACCGCATCTTCACGCGCATCGGCGCCACCGACGACCTGGCGGGCGGACGCTCGACCTTCATGGTGGAAATGACGGAGTCGGCGGCGATTTTGAACGGCGCCACCGAGCACTCGCTGGTGCTGATGGATGAAGTGGGCCGCGGCACCTCGACCTTCGACGGCCTGGCCCTGGCCTGGGCCATCGCGCGCCATCTGATCGATACCAGCCGCAGCTTCACCCTGTTCGCCACGCATTACTTTGAGCTGACGCAACTGCCGGACAGCCATCCGAGCGCCGCCAACGTGCATCTGTCGGCAGTCGAGCACAAGGACAGCATCGTCTTCCTGCACGCCGTGCAAGCGGGCCCCGCCTCGCAAAGCTATGGTTTGCAGGTGGCGCAACTGGCTGGCGTGCCGCAGCCGGTGATCAAGGCCGCGCGCAAGCACCTGGCGCGCCTGGAAGCGCAGGCGCTCGACGCCACGCCGCAACGCGACCTGTTCGCCGCGCCGGCAACCGATCCATATGCGCAAGAGGAAGAAGAGGAAGCGGCGGCGCCGCTGGCCGCGCTGAACGCGGCGCAACAATCCTTGCTCGACGCCATCGCCGACCTCGATCCCGATGCGCTGACGCCGCGCGATGCGCTGGAGCAGTTGTACCAGTTGAAACGGCTGGCCGCCGCATGACCTGCCGGCGCAGCGCGATACGCCTGCTGGCCGCCGGCTTGTTGGCTGCCAGCCTGCCGTGGCAAGCGGCGTTGGCCGCCCAAAGCGATCAGGCCGGCTTCGAGTTTGCCGTGCTGGGCCATTCCTTCAACGCGGGGCCGGACGATGGTCCCCTGAAAAAAGCCATCGCCGACACCAGCGCCTTCAATGCCTCGTTCGTCGTGGCCACCGGCATCAAGGCCGCCAGCGAATCGTGCAGCGACAAACTGTATGGCCAGCGCAAGGATTTGCTGGACGCCAGCGGCCCGCCGCTGATCGTCTCGCTGTCGGCCAGCGACTGGGCCAACTGCCGCAATTCGCGCGGCAGGGTCAACGCCATCGAACGCCTGAACCGCCTGCGCGATGTGTATTTTGCCGACGACCAGAGCCTGGGCCAGCGCAAGCTGACCCTGTCACGGCTGTCATCGACGGCGAAGTTCCGCAGCTATGCGGAAAACGCCCACTGGGAATACGGCGGCGTGCTGTTTGCCACCGTCAACCTGCCCGCGAATAACAACCATTTCTTGCCGGAAGCGGGACGCAACAGCGAATTCGAAGACCGCCTGGTCGCCAACCGTTCCTGGCTGCAGCGCCTGTTCGCCATGGCGCAACGCAAGCAGCTCGACGGCATCGTGCTGTTTTCCGATGGCGACGTGGGCGCGCTCGATGAAGACGACAATTCGTTGCTGCCCAGCTTCAGCTCGAAACAGGATGGCTTTGCCGGACCGCGCAAGCAGATCCGCACCCTGGCGAAAAAATTCAGCGGCAAGGTGTTATTGGTCGATACGCAGCGCGATGGCGACGCGGATGGCAAGGAAGGCAAAAGTAAAAAGGCCGCAGCCAAGGCCGGCGGGCCGAAGATCAGCTGGAAAGGCAACCTGGGCCACGTCAGCATCAACAACGACTGGTCCGCCATCGCCGTACGGCCCGGCAAGACGCCATTCTTTGAGGTGCGTCAACGCGCCACCCGCCCGTCTGCGCAGGCGCGCGCCAAGGCGTCGACGCTGCGCCGCTAATAACAGCGGCACAAACGAACAGGCCGGCATATAGCCGGCCTGGAACAAGCGGTATTAATGAATCGGATGCGTACGGAAGTGGTCGCCCTCTTCGCCTTCGCCTTCATCATCTTCATCGCCATGGTCATGGCCGTGTGCGCCATGCACGTGGCCATGGGCGATTTCTTCTTCGGTGGCTTCGCGCACGTCAGCGACGGTCAGCGAGAAGCGCAGCGCGATGCCGGCCAGAGGATGGTTACCATCCAGCACGACCTTGTCGTCGGCGATGTCGGTGACCGTGAAGATCATCGCTTCTTCGTCCGGCGAATCGCTTTCCGGCATGCCTTCGAACTGCATGCCCACTTCCAGCGGCTCAGGCAGGCGATTGCGTGGCTCGACCTTCACCAGGGCTGGATCGTATTCACCGAAAGCATCATCCGGTTCGATCTGGATCGTGTTGGAATAGCCAACTTCCTTGCCGTCGAGCTCTTCTTCGATCTTTGGCAGGGTGTTTTCATAATCACCGTGCAGGTAGACCATCGGCTGGCGGCCGTCTTCGATCAGATTGTCTTGCGCGTCTGACAGTTTGTAGTTGACAGTCACGACCGTATTTTTGGCAATCTTCATTATGCTTCCTTTCATTGTATAAGCTGGCAAATTATACCTTCACGCCGCCAACGGCAGGCGCATTCCTGCATTTCCGGTTGTTATAATGGGCGCATGAAAACATTAACTCTCCTCGGCGATATCACGCCGGCGCAATTCCTGCGCGACTACTGGCATAAAAAGCCCCTGTTGATCCGTCAAGCCGTGCCTGGCTTCAAGGCGCTGTTCGACTTCAAGGCCCTGGCCGAGCTGGCTACCCTCGACCACGTCGAATCGCGCCTGGTCAGCCATGCGGATGGCCACTGGAACATGCAGCAAGGTCCACTGACCAGCCTGCCCTCGCTGAAACAGAAGGAATGGACCCTGCTGGTGCAGGGCGCCAACCTGCACAGCGCCAAGGCCGACGCCCTGCTGCGCCAGTTCCGTTTCCTGCCGGACGCGCGCCTGGACGACCTGATGGTCAGCTTCGCCACCGATGGCGGCGGCGTGGGTCCGCATTTCGATTCCTATGACGTGTTCCTGCTGCAAGGCCAGGGCAAGCGCCACTGGCGCATCGGCGCGCAGAAAGACCTGAGCCTGATCGACGGCTTGCCGCTGAAAATCCTCAGCAACTTCACGCCCGACGAAGAATTCACGCTGGAACCGGGCGACATGCTGTATTTGCCGCCCCACTACGCGCACGACGGCGTGGCCATCGGCGATTGCCAGACGTATTCGATCGGCTTCCGCTCGCCGACGTTCCAGGAACTGGGCGAAGCTTTCCTGCAATTCATGGCCGACTCGATCGACTTGCCGGGTATCTATAGCGATCCGGACCTGAAAGCGTCGGGCAAACCGGCGGAAATCCCCCGTGAAATGCTCAGCACCATCGCGGAAGAAATGAACAAGGTGCGCTTCACGGAAGAAGATGTGACCATTTTCCTCGGCGAACACCTGTCGGAACCCAAGCACAATGTGTTTTTCACGCCGCTGTCCAAGCCGCTGACGGTGGGCCGCTTCGCGGACGCCGCACAGAAAAAGGGTGTCGTGTTGTCGCGCAAGACGCTGATGCTGTATCGTGGCAAGAATGTCTTCATCAATGGCGAATCGTTTGCCATTGGCAAGGCCGATAAAACGGCCCTGGAAACCCTGGCCAACGAACGCGCCCTCGATGGCGCCGCCGTGGCCCAGGCTTCCGATGACGTGATGGATGCCTTATATACGTGGTATCAGGATGGCTGGATCGAACTGGCTTGAATGGGTGCGGTGTAGCAAAAGTGGTATTACAGCAGGTGGAATATCAGCATCTGAGCTAGCGCAATAAAACATATTATTTTTATATCGTTTTGTCGCGCTTTCGCAAATCGCTTACACTTGCTTGCAATTTGCTTCGGCAAATATTGCGATATCACAAAATAGTTGCGAATTTGCCTCTTGCTCCTATTGCGACGCACCAAAAATCGCTATAATATTCGGTTAGGAAGTTTCCGTTGTCTGGCAGGCACCACCTGGTACGAAAAGCCTTCGAAGACGACCTAACGAGCGATAATTACCGGTAATTATTCATCGCAACAATATTGATTTATTTTTTGAAATAATTAAGGAAAACAAATGAAAAAATCCCTGCTGATCGCCTCCCTGATGGTTGTTGCTCTGGCTGCTTGCAGCAAAAAAGAAGAAGCTCCTGCACCAGCACCAGTAGTTGAAACCCCAGCACCAGCACCAGCAGTTGAAGCTGCTCCAGCTGCTGCTGCTGACGCTGCTGCTTCGGCCGCTACCGACGCTGCTGCTGCTGCTTCGGCTGCCGCTTCGGCCGCTACCGACGCTGCTTCGGCTGCTTCGGCTGCTGCATCGGCTGCTAAGTAATTTAGCACCCTGCACTAGGAAAAGCCGACCCTCGGGTCGGCTTTTTTGCGTCTGGCGTTTTGTCCGCAGGATATGACGCCGGACGCAGGCAATTAAAAAGGCTGACCCGGTTTGCACCGAGCCAGCCTTTTTAATGCGCGGCAGGTTTTCAAACCTGCCGCTGTCACACCACTTATTTCAACTGGTCGTTCAGCAGACCCAGGATCTTCTCGGCCACTGGCGAGACGTCCGGCTGGCCTTCGTTGCTGAGGATGCTGACCAGGCTGGTCGAGCCATTGCCGGCCTTGACGAGGACGCGGTAGCGCTGCGCTTCCTTGTCCTTGTCGGAGGACGAGCCCCAGCTGAACAGTTTCGAGAAGAAACCATCTTTCTTGACCGCGTCCGGATCGACGTAACGCACGAAATACGTGCCTTGCGCGCGGTCGCGGTCTTCCACGGTGAAGCCAACGCGGTCCAGCGCCAGGCCGACACGGCGCCAGGCGCGGTCGAAACCTTCATCGACTTCGATGGCGCGCGCCGGCGTGGCGGCGTCGCCCACCAGCTTGGCGTGCAGCGGCTGCACGATGGCGCCGTCGACGGCTGTCTTCGCTTGCGCTTCGTCGCTGGCCGCGCCCAGGCGCGTCATCAGCTTGGCCAGGAATTGCGCTTCCAGGCCCGGATCGTTGGGACGCGCGGTCCAGGTGGTGGTTTCCTTGTCGCGGCCCGTGACAACCTCTTCCACGCCGCGGTGGCTGATGTAGATCTCGGTCGAGCCATCGGCCAGGCGTTCCACGCGGGTGCGGAACTTGTCTTTTTCACCGGTCGAGTACATCGAATCGAAAGCCTTGCCGATGGTGTTGCGGATAAAGTCTTGCGGCAGCTTGGCGCGGTTTTCGTTCCACTCGGTTTCCATGATGCCAGCCGTTGGCTGGTCGATGGCGACGGTAAAGCCGGAATCTTCCCAGAATTGCTTGAGCTGCGGCCACAGCACTTCAGGCGACTGCTTGACGACCAGCCAACGCTGGTTGCCCGCGCGCTCGACCTTCACGCCGCCGGCCGTGACGGGCACGACACCGACCACGCCGTCGGCACCCATGATGACGGGCGTGCCGGCCGTGGCGTTGCGCTGCGCGTTGTAGCCGGAAGCCGTGGCCACGCCGTTTTTCGAATCTGGCAAGGAGTAACGGTTGTCCTGCTGCAATTGCGTCAGGTCAGGCGGCACGTCCAGGGTGCTGGCTTTCTTGACCGATTTGTAATCGACCTTGTCGCCGCCGACTACCGAACTGATCATGCCACAGCCCGCGAGGCTGGCTGCGACGGCGCCGATGACGATGCCGCGGACGGCGATGGTGGCAGGCGCCGATGGGGTTTTCTTGCAATTAGTCATGTCGTAACTGGATAAGAAGCTAAGTAGCAGCTGGAATCAGGGAAGGTCCGGACTGGTCAAGTCCGGGCTTGAAGTTCGGCTTAAGACAGGATGCCCGCATCGCGCAAGGCATCGCGCACGGTGGCATGGCAATTTTCAGCCAGCGGCACCAGCGGCAAGCGTATGCCGGCTGGCATCAGGCCCATTTCGGCCAGCGCCCATTTGACGGGCACCGGGTTGGGCTCGACAAACAATTTCTGGTGCAGGGGGAAAACTTTGTTATTGATGGCGATCGCCGTGGCGCGCTCGCCCGCCATCGCTGCGACGCACAGTTCGTGCATGGCGCGCGGCGCGACGTTGGCCGTCACGGAAATGTTGCCGTGGCCGCCGCAGAACATCAGCGCCATGGCCGTCGGATCATCGCCCGAGTACACGGCGAAGTCCGCTGGAACCAAACGCAGCAGGTCGATGCCGCGGCCGATATTGCCGGTCGCATCTTTCACGCCAACGATATTCGGGATGGCGGACAGGCGCACGATGGTTTCGTTGCTCATGTCGGCAACCGTGCGGCCCGGCACGTTGTACAGGATGACGGGGATGTCGACGGCTTCGGCGATGGCCTTGAAGTGCTGGTACATGCCTTCCTGGGTAGGACGGTTGTAGTACGGCACCACTTGCAAGACAGCATCGGCGCCCGCTTCTTTCGCATAGCGCGTCAGTTTGATGGCCTCGGCCGTGGAGTTGCCACCGGCGCCGGCGATGATAGGAATGCGTCCCTTGGCATGTTCGACGGTCAACTTGATCAGTTCGCAGTGTTCTTCCACGCTGACTGTTGCCGATTCGCCCGTCGTGCCAACGATGACGATGCTGTCCGTACCCTCGGCGATATGCCAGTCGATCAGCTTGCGCAGACCTGGAAAGTCCAGACTGCCGTCAGCGTGCATCGGGGTGACGATTGCTACAATGCTGCCCTTGATCATAGTAAGTTTATAGCGCCGATAAATAAAACAACGATTGTAGCGGATAGCCCGCGCCTGTGGTGCATTCTGACATAGTATGGCCGCTCAAAACGTCGGCAGCAGCGCTGCCAACCGTGGAAAATCCGGCCGGACGGCGCAAATTCGTTGCACCAGAGCAGCTTTTGGCTGTTCCACGCGCCCATCCTCATACGCTACCACACGCAAGCCCTGCTGCACCGCCCAGGTCAGCATTTCGCCTTCCTTCAGCAGGAATTTCGGATTCGACGGCTTGCCGAACTGCTCATTACCCTCGGCAAACGTTTCATACAGCAGCACGCCATCGGGCGCCAGGCTGGCAATCATGGCCTCCAGCAGCGGCCGGTGCAGATAATTGGTGACGACGATGCCGGCAAAACGGCCGGGCGCGAAGGGCCAGACGGCGCCTGGCGCTTCCAGGTCCACCAGCGAGGTGGTGATGCCCGTGCCGGCCGCCTTTTCCAGCATTTCCGGATCATGGTCGAGCGCGATCACGGGGTGGCCCAGGCTCACCAGGTGGCGCGCATGGCGGCCGGCGCCGCAGGCCAGGTCCAGCACTTCGCCGCCCGGGATCAGGGGCGCCCAGCGGCGCAGCCAGCCGGAAATCGCTTCGGTTTCTATTGTTGGTTCAGTTACTTGCATCGGTACTTCCATCAATTATTTGCGTGCATCCGGTTGTTGGCATCAAGTCAATAGCGCCGTCAGGGGCGTGACCAGGGTGACAAAAATGCCGATGACAAATTCGATCGCCGCCAGCAAGGCGCGGTTCAATACGCCCGTGTACATCAGCAGCACCAGGGCGCCAAACACATACAGGCTGTAGCGCTCGATGCTGGCGTAAGGGCGCGCCAGCTGCATCGGCAGCAAGCCCGTCATGATGCGTCCGCCATCGAGCGGTGGCACGGGGATCAGGTTAAACACGAACATGGCCGCATTCACGCTGATGCCGGCGCCCGCCATCTTGCGGAAAAACATGCCCATTTCCGTCGGCGGCATAACGCTGAGCACGACAAAGGCGATCATCCAGCCGAAGCCCATAACGAAATTGGCGCCAGGACCGGCAAACGCCACCCAGGCCATCTGCTTCTTCGGATTGCGCAGGCGGCTGAAATCGACGGGCACCGGCTTGGCATAGCCGAACGGCACCTGGATCGTGAAATACAGCATCAAGGGCAGCAGGATCGTGCCGAAAGGATCGATATGCCGGATGGGATTGAGGCTCAGCCTGCCCTCGTTCGAGGCCGTGGGGTCGCCGAAATAGCGGGCCGCGTAGCCGTGCGCCGCCTCATGCAGGGAAATGGCAAACAGCACCGGCACCAGGTACACCGCAACGGTCTGGACTATCGTATTGAAATCGCTCATGACCGCGATTCTACCAGAGGCGAACTATGCCCTTTCTTACGTTGTCATTAAGAACAGGTGAAGACCAGCCCGGCAAAGGACGCGCCCTGCCCCTCTACAAACCCAGCACGGCCGGGTCGCCGCGTCCCACACGCACCACTTCCGGCTCCGGCCCCGTCAGGTCGATCACGGTACTGGGGCCATGCGCGCAGACACCGCCATCGATGATCAGGTCGACCAGTTTTTCCAGCCGCTCGCGGATGGTGTCGGCATCCGTCAGGCTGTCTTCGTCGCCGGGCAGGGTCAGGGTGGCGCCCAGCAAGGGCTGGCCCAGCTCTTCCAGCAGGCATTGCACAATACGGTGTTGCGGCACGCGCAGGCCGATGGTCTTGCGCGAAGGATGGCTGAGGCGGCGCGGCACTTCCTTCGTCGCTTCCAGGATGAAGGTATAGGCGCCCGGCGTGGCCGCCTTGAGCAGGCGGAACTGGCGATTGTCCACGCGGGCGTACACGCCCAGCTCGCTCAAGTCGCGGCACAGCAAGGTCAGATGGTGCTTTTCATCCACGCCACGGATGCGGCGCAGGCGCTCGACGGCGCCCTTGTCGTCGAGCTGGCATACCAGCGCGTAGCAGGAATCGGTCGGCAGGGCCACGACGCCGCCGGACTGGATGATTTGCGCCGCCTGCTTGATCAGGCGCAATTGCGGATTGTCAGGGTGAATATGAAAAAATTGACTCATGTGTAAGCGTTCTGGCGAACCAGCTTGTTAAGTTAGCATTATTGTACGCCGCGCAGCGCGGCGATGCGTTGTTCGAGTGGCGGATGGGTGGCGAACAGTGCGCCCCAGCCGCCATTGCCGCCGCTGATGCCCAGCGCCTGCATCGATTGCGGCAGCTCGCCCGGCGGCACGCCGCCCAGGCGAGCCAGCGCATGCATCATCGGCGTCGGGCTGCCCAGCAGCTTGGCCGAACCGGCGTCGGCGCGAAATTCGCGCTGGCGCGAGAACCAGGCCACGATGATGGAAGCGAGCAAGCCGAAGATCACTTCGCACACCATCACGGTCACAAAGTAGCCGATGCCGCGCCCGCCGCCTTCGCGGTTGTTATTTTTCAGCAGCACATTGTCGACGAAGAAGCCCACGACGCGGGCCATGAAGACGACGAAGGTATTCACCACGCCCTGGATCAGGGTCAAGGTGACCATGTCGCCATTGGCCACGTGGGCGATTTCATGGCCCAGCACGGCTTCGACTTCATCGCGGTTCATGCTTTGCAGCAAGCCAGTGGAGACGGCCACCAGCGCCGAATTTTTAAAGGCGCCCGTGGCGAACGCATTCGCGTCGCCTTCGTACACGGCCACTTCCGGCATGCCGATGCCGGCCCGCTCGGACAGCGCGCGCACGGTATTGACCAGCCACAATTCCGTCGACGAGGTCGGGTTGTCGATCACGCGCGCGCCCGTGCTCCACTTGGCCATCGGTTTGCTGATCAACAGGGAAAAGATCGAGCCCGTGAAGCCGACCACCAGCGAAAACACCAGCAGGCTGCCCAGGTTCAGGGTGCTGCCGCGCGCCGGATTGCCCACGCCCAGCAAACTGAGTACGAGCGACAGCACCAGCATCACGGCCAGATTGGTTGCAATAAACAGGACGATACGTTTCATGGGCGATGGCTCCGGAAAAACAAGAATGACTAAAAGATAAGTATGCGGCCGCGACTTTTCAAGCCCGCGCCGCAGGCGCAGGCCAGCCGCGCCCTAGAACCAGTCGTGCCAGATCGGGGTCACGTTGGCAGGCAGCGGAGGCAGCATGGCAAAATCCACGCGCGACTCGCCTGGCGCATGGAAATCCGTGCCGCGCGAAGCGAGGAAGCCGTAGGCGTTGGCCAGTTGCGCGTATTCCGGATACTGGTCCGGGCTGTGGCTGCCCGTGACGACTTCAATGGCCACGCCGCCGAGCTGCTTGAACTCATCGAACAGCACGCCTTGCGCCATGTCGCTGAAGCGGTAGCGGCCCGGATGGGCGATGATGGCCACGCCGCCCGCGCCGCGTATCCAGCCCACCGCTTCGGCCAGGGTGGCCCAGCGGTGTTCGACGTAGCCGGGCTTGCCTTCCGACAGGTATTTCTTGAACACGTCGGGGATGTTCGCGCATTTGCCCATTTCCACGATGTAGCGGGCAAAGTGCGTGCGCGACATCAGGTCCGGGTTGCCAACGAATTTCAAGGCCCCTTCATAGGCGTCGGGGATGCCGGCCAGATCGAGCTGGCGGGCGATTTCGCGGCCACGCGCATCGCGCCCGGAACGCGTCTGGTGCAAGCCCTGCACCAGACCCGGATTGTTTTCATCGACTTGCAAACCGACGATGTGCACGGTTTCGCCAGCCCAGGTAATGGAAATTTCCACGCCAGCCACGAAGCGCATGCCCAGATCCAGCGCGGCCGTGCGCGCGGCGGCAACGCCCGACACTTCATCGTGATCCGTCAGCGCCCAGACATCGACGCCCGCCTTGCGTGCGTGCGCGGCCACGGCGGCGGGAGACAGCACGCCGTCGGAGATATTCGAATGACAATGCAGGTCGACTTTAAGCATGTGAAAACAATACCCTGCACGGGCTCAGCATGGAAGAAGTTTTCATTGTACGCTGCTTGTCAAATAGCGCTGCGGCGTTCCCGTCACACATCAGGCCAAAAAGGCTTCCACCAGGCGAGCCAGTGCCGCCGGCTGGTCATGATGCAGCATGTGGCCCGCGTCCGCCATCATCTCGCAGCGCACATCCTTGATGCAGGCCAAACGCCGGTCGATTTCAATGCGCGCTTGTTCCTTTGGCCCCATCCATTGCCACATATTTGTATCGTCGGCTTCCACCCACAGCACGGGCGCCGTGATGCGGCGCCAGCACGCCATCACTTCTTCCACCTGGTACAGGATGGGATTGACCCGCTTGTGCTGCGGGTCGCCCATGATGTCCCACTCGCCCGCCTCGTTCTGCGCCGACCAGTGCTCGGCCAGGAAAGCCGCGCGCTCGTCCGGCAGGCGCGGATTGGTCTTTTGCAGGCGCTCGGCCACGGCCTTTTGCGTGGGATAGCTACGCATGGCGGGCGGCTCGCGCAATTCGTCCAGCCACTTGGCGTAGCGGCCCGGCGCCTGCTCCGGCTTGCTTGCCATCATGCCGAAGCCTTCCAGGTTGATGAAGCGGCTGATGCGCTCGGGCCGCACGCCCGCGTACAGGCCGGCCACGTTGGCGCCCATGCTGTGGCCCAGCAGGTTGACGGGCGCGTCCGGCGAGTAATGCAGCAGCATGGCGTCCAGGTCCGCCAGGTAGTCGGGGAACCAGTAAGTGTCCGATTGCGTATAGTCGCTGAGGCCGAAGCCGCGCCAGTCGGGGGCGATCACGTGCCAGTCGCCCTGCAACTCGTCGACGACGAACTGGAACGAGGCGGCCACGTCCATCCAGCCATGCACCATGAACAGGATGGGCGCGCCTTCTCGGCCCCAGTGCCGCACATGCGTGCGGGCGCCGCGGATGTTGATGAATTCGGAACGGGAAAGTTTCATGGTTTTCATCTCATTGCCTGCCTTGAAAGTGGCGCGAATGGCGCCACATGCTGTGTCTGTAGATAGTGCGGACATAAAAGTACGACCGTTCGATAATTATACCGGATTGACGCCCGGCGCTCGGACTTGCCCTGCAACAGCGTAAAATAGCGCAAAACTTCCGCGTCCGGCCGTGCCCGGCGCTTCCACCACCGCCACAGGCTAACGATGACACTCTACCAATTGGGCGCCGATGCGCCGCAGATTGATGCTTCCGCTTTTGTTGCCGACACGGCCAATGTGATCGGCAAGGTGACCCTGGAAGCGAATACGTCCGTATGGTTCGGCGCCACGATTCGCGGCGACAACGAACGCATCACCGTGGGCGCCAACAGCAATGTGCAGGAAGGCGCCGTGCTGCACACGGATCCGGGCTACCCGCTGGACATCGGATCGAACGTCACCATTGGTCACCAGGCAATGTTGCATGGCTGCACCATCGGCGATGGCGCCCTGATCGGCATCCAGGCCGTGATCCTGAATGGCGCGAAGATCGGCAAGAACTGCCTCGTCGGCGCGGGTGCGCTGGTCACGGAAGGCAAGGAATTTCCCGACAATATGCTGATCATCGGCTCACCGGCGAAAGCCGTGCGGGCTCTGACGGCAGACGATATCACCAGGCTACAAAGCAACGCCGTGAACTATGTGCAACGCGGCCAGCTATTTAATACGCAACTCAAGAAGATTGGATAAGAGAATGACGACTGAAACCACGGGCGCGGTCAGCGCAGCCGTTAGCGGCCAGGATACCCTGCAAAAATTTATTTTCGACAACGCCGCCGTACGCGGCCAGTTCATCGACGTGTCCCACACCTGGCAGGAAGTGGTGTCGCGCCACGCCTACCCGACGGCCGTGAAAAAAGTGCTGGGCGAAATGGTGGCCGCCGCCGCCCTGCTGTCGGCCAACCTGAAATTCAACGGCTCCATCATCATGCAAATCCATGGTGACGGCCCCGTGCGCCTGATGGTGGTCGAGTGCGACTCCGACCTGCGCCTGCGCGCCACGGCCAAGCTGGATCCGGATGCCGCCATCCCCGACGTGGCCACCGTGCCGCAATTGCTCAACGCCACCGGCAAGGGCCGCTTCATCATCACCCTGGACCCGGCCGACAAGGTGCCAGGCCAGCAACCGTACCAGGGCATCGTGCCGCTGGACGGCGACGACATGGCGACCGTGATCGAAAACTACATGTTGCGCTCGGAACAGCTTGATACGCGTCTGTGGCTGGCCACGGACGACAGCGTCTCGCGCGGCCTGCTGCTGCAAAAGCTGCCCCACCATGGCGGCAAGGCCGAAGCGACGCCTGTGTCGGAAGAAGACGCGCTCGACACGTGGAACCGTGCCGTGATGCTGGCGTCGACCCTGAAAGAGGCGGAAATCCTGTCGACCGATATCGACACCCTGATGCAGCGTTTGTTCTGGGAAGAAACGATCCGCGTCTTCGACCCGCTGCACCCGAGCTTCCATTGCAGTTGCACGCGTGAAAAAGTGGGCAATATGCTCAAGATGCTGGGCGAGGAAGAAGTCAACAGCACCCTGGAAGAAGTGGGACAAGTGGGCGTGAACTGCGATTTCTGCGGCCAGCACTACGAATTCGACAAGGTCGATTGCGCGCAGCTGTTCATCACGGATGCGCCGGCGGAAGTTTTGATTCCACCCGCAGCCAGCATCAACTAAGCATTACAGTTTCGTAATGAATCTGCCGCGCCGCCCTTGAGGCGGCGCAATTGTTTCCGCTGTCATCCTCCCGTCATCAGTTCGTCATCAGCCCGTCACGCGCCGCCGTTACGCTGCGCAGCTTGTATTCCTCCCAATACTTTCCACAGGCTGATAATGACCACCCACTTGACGCTGGCCCTGCGCCGCCATTCCTTCCACGTTTTGCTGGGCGCTTGCGCCGCAGGCTTGAGCTTGCCTACCCTGGCGCAAACGGCCGTCGCCGCCGCCGTGGCATCGGCCACTACCGACATGGCCGCAGCGGCCGCCCCGGCTGCCGACGACAATGCACCGATGACCACCGTGGAGATTTCCTCGCGCAAGACGCGCTCTTCCGTCGCCCTGAGCAAGAATGAAATCCAGAAAATCCTGCCCGGCACGAATCCCCTGAAAGCCCTGCAAACCCTGCCCGGCGTCAGCTTCCAGACGGCAGATCCATGGGGCAACAACGAGCAGAACCTGTCGCTGTTCGTGCATGGCTTTTCCGGCCAGCAACTCGGTTACACCATGGATGGCGTGCCGCTGGGCGACCAGCAGTACGGCAACTACAACGGCCTGTCGCCGCAGCGCGCCGTGATCAGTGAAAACGTGCGCAGCGTCGTGCTGTCGTCGGGCGCGGGCGACCTGGCCACGGCCTCGACCAGCAACCTGGGCGGCACCATCGAAACCTATTCCAGCGACCCGCTGGCCACGCAGGGCGCCAGCGTGCAGCAAACCGTGGGCAGCCACCGCACCTCGCGCACGTTTGCCCGCTACGATACGGGCGCCTTCGGCGAAGGCAGCAGCGCCTACTTTTCCATCCTGCACCATGAAGCGCGGGCCTGGGATTTCGACGCGCGCCAGGGCGGCGACCAGTTCAACGCCAAGTACGTCAACCGCAGCGAGGCAGGCAAGCTGACCCTGTTCTTCAATTACTCGGACAAGATCGAACCGAACGAAGACAGCACCGTGCACGTGGCCGGCGAAACGAGCGCGCCGTACACGCGTCCCTTCCTGTACCCGGACTTCAAGGCGGCCCTCAATTACCTGTCGCCGACGGGCGCCACGCCTGCCGCGGACGGCAACAATTACCGCAATTACTACAGCGATGCGCAGCGCACCGATTACCTGGCGTATGCCAAGTTCGACGCCAACTTGTCCGAAGGCATGACCTGGTCGAACCAGGTGTATTACCACAAGGATGACGGCGCGGGCGTGGTGGCCGGCCCCATCGGCGTGGCCGGCTTGCCTGGCCTGTTCAGCGTGTACTACCCGAAACAGAATTTGAAGCAAGTCTTCGGCAACTCTGGCTACGCCGTGCGCACGACGGAATACGACATCAAGCGCGGCGGCTTCCTTTCCACCCTGCGCAAGGAAATCGGCGAACACCAGCTGGAAGCGGGCCTGTGGCTGGAACAGAACCGCTCATCGGCCTATCGCCGCTGGTATGCGCTGGACGTCAACAACCCGACGTCGCCCTACGACCGCCCCAGCAATCCTTTGATCACGCAGTACGGCAGCGAGATCGACAACAAGGTGGTGCAGCTGCACTTGCAGGATGAATGGCGTATCCGCCCCGATATCGCCCTGCAGGCCGGTTTCAAGTCCAGCCTGCAATTTGCCGATGGCCAGTTCCCCGTGCAGCCGGCCAAGGGCGCCATTTCCGGCGGTTCGACGGCCTTGCCGGTCGGCACCATCAACACGAAAAAATGGTTTTTGCCGCAAGTGGGCGCGCGCTGGGATTTCACGCCGCAGGACCAGCTGTATTTCAATATCCAGAAAAACATGCGCCAGTTCGTCACCTATGGCGGCGGCGGCGCCTCGCCATGGAGCTTGTCGAGCCAGGCCGCTTTTGATCTGTTCAAGCGCGATGCCAAGCCGGAAACGGCACTCACCTATGAAGTGGGCGTGCGCGGCAGCCACGCCTTGAACCTGGGCGCCATCACGGCCATCGATGGCCAGGTCAACGTCTACCACGTCGATTTCAGCAACCGTTTGCTGCAGATCAGCCCAACCCCCGTGATTTCCTCCATCATAGGCGGCAATCCCGTGCTGGCCAACGTGGGCAGCGTGCGCACGGACGGCATCGATATCGCGGGTACTGTGCACTTCGGCAACAATTTCTCGTTCTACAATGCCCTGTCGTACAACCGCTCGCAGTACGCGGACAATTACAACAATGGCGCCGCGCTGGTACTGACGGCGGGCAAGAACGTGCCGGGCTCGCCGGAATGGCTGAACAAGTTTGTTGCTTCCGCGACGCTTGGCGATATCGAAGTGCAACTGACGGGAGACTATGTGGGCAAGCGCTACGCGACGTACACCAACGATTTATCGGTCCCAAGCTACTTCCTGATGGGCCTGGGCGTGTCGGGCAAGCTGCCGGCCATGGCCAGCTGGCTGAAAAACCCGCGCTGGCGTGTCAACGTCAGCAACCTGGCCAACCGCGAAGGCTCGCTGAACGTGGTGGTCGGCGCGGCCGACAAGACATACAACACCTTCCCGATCGCCCCGCGCCAGGGCTTCCTCACCTTGACGGCGGATTTCTGATGCGCACATCAATCTTGCCGCAACGGCATTTTTCGCGCCGCAGCTTCGTCCAGGCGGCCGTGGGCGGCCTGGCCCTGGCCGCCGCGCCCGGCTTTGCGGCCGGCCTGCTGACTGCGCCACCGGCGCGGCCGCTGGTCTTCGCCCACCGCGGCGCCAGCGCCCTGCGTCCCGAGCATACATTGGCGTCCTACGCCAAGGCCATCCTCGACGGCGCCGACTACGTCGAGCCGGACCTGGTCGCCACGCGCGACGGCATCCTCGTGGCGCGCCACGAAAGCAATCTGATCGACACCACCGACGTGGCGCGCCGGCCCGAGTTTGCCAGCCGGCGCGGCAAGAAGATGGTCGACGGCGAATGGCACGAAGGCTGGTTCGTCGACGACTTCACCCTGGCCGAACTGAAAACCCTGCGCGCCATCGAACGACTGCCGAAAGTACGTACCGGCAACACCTTGTACGATGGACAATTCCAGATCCCGACGTGGGAAGAAATCATCGATTTTGTTGCAGCGCAATCTGCCGCCAGCGGACGCATCATCGGCCTCGTGCCGGAGCTGAAAAGCTCGACCTATTTCCGCGATGCGGGCCTGGCGCTGGAAGACCGTTTCCTCTCGACCCTGCTGGCGCACGAATACACGCGCCGTGCGCCGATCGAAATCCAGTCCTTCGAAGTAGCGAATTTGAAGTATTTGCGCGAGAAGCTGGGACGGCGCGCCAACGTGCGCCTGATGCAGCTGGTGGTGGGTGGCGATATCCGCCCGATGGACGTGGCCAAGGCCGGCGGCAAGCTGACGTTCGGGCAAATGATTACGCCAGCCGGCCTGCGCGACATCGCCGCCTACGCGGATGTGGTGGCGCCGCCCACGCGAGCAATCATCGCGCTGGGCGCCGACCAGCGCCTGGCAAAACCTTCTTCCATCGTCGACGATGCGCACCAGGCGGGCTTGCTCTTGCACACGTGGACCTTCCGTCCGGAAAACCGTTTCCTGGCGGCCGACTTCCGAGACGGCAATGGCGAAAATGCGCGCAACGAGGCTGGTTCCGTGGCGGAAATGCGGCGTTACATTGATACGGGACTCGACGGTTTTTTCAGCGACGATCCGGGTTTGGGACGCATCGCCGCAGGATAAACCGCAGGATAAACATTTAGTAACAAATTCATTTTCAGGGCGTGGCCGATGGCTACGCCCTTATTATGCGTTTCTTGAATTTCTGAAATTGGAATTTGAAATTGGACGCATATCGCAAACTCCATTATTGTGCAATGCAACAACAGACCATTCATGGAGGGCATATGTCCACTTTTACCAACACCTACAGCAACGACAACGACAACTACTTCAGCAACCTGGGCCGCGCCACGCGCGCCTTCCTCGGCGCCCTGCTCGCTTCCAAGCCGTACAGCGAACTGGCACAGAAGGAAGTCATCGCCAGCACGAACACCAGCACCGAGGACGCGCGCTATGTGCGCCCAAGCAAGCGCGACATCGCCCTGCTGAACTCGGAAGCGGCCCGTTACGAAAACCTGATGCCGAACTTGGCCGCAGAATTGCGCTTCCTGGCGTCGCGCGGATAACTCAATACTGAAAGGATTTTTATATGATATTTCTCGAAACCGCACTGATCGCTGTCGCCGTCGTGGTCACCAGCATCCATTTTTACCTGATCTCGACCGGCAAGGCCCGTTTCTGATCAGCAAGCAGCAAGGCAGCAGCACGCCGCGCCATGCGGCCAGTCGTGTGCAGCAGTACAAGGTAACAAGGTAACAAAGTAGTCATGTGACAGGTCAGCCTGGCAATCGGTCCAGGCTGGCAAGCGGGAAGTAGTACTATCTTAGCGTGGCGCAGCGGCGTCCACCGGCGTTTCCAGCAGTGGCGGGGTTTGTCCCTTGCGCACGATCTGCACGAAAATCTCATTCTGTTTGACCATGCCCAGCTCGTAGCGGGCACGCTCTTCGACGGCGCCCGTCCCATCTTTCAGGTCGCGCACTTCGGATTCGAGCTTGGCGTTGCGCGCCTTCAATTCCATATTCTTTTTATTCGCCACCGCCACTTGGGCTTCCATGTCGGCAACACGCAGCCAGCCGCCTTTGCCCAGCCAGAGGGGAAATTGAATCAACAGCAGCAGGGCTGCCAGGGCGAGCGTAATCAGGCGCATGGGGTATTCAGTTAACAAACCGGCCGGATATCTCCGGCCGGCCAGTGGGTTTTACATCAGCTTACTTCAGATTATAGAACGCATCGCGGCCAGGGTAGCTGGCGATGTCGCCCAGGTCTTCCTCGATACGCAGCAGCTGGTTGTACTTGGCCATGCGGTCCGAACGCGACATCGAGCCGGTCTTGATCTGCAGGGCGTTCGTGGCAACGGCGATATCGGCGATGGTCGAATCTTCCGTTTCGCCCGAGCGGTGCGAAATGACGGCCGTGTAGCCGGCGCGCTTGGCCATTTCGATGGCGGCGAAGGTTTCCGTCAGGGTGCCGATCTGGTTGATCTTGATCAGGATCGAGTTGGCGATGCCTTTCGAGATGCCTTCTTTCAGGATCTTGGTGTTGGTGACATACAGGTCGTCGCCGACCAGTTGCACTTTCTTGCCCAGTTCCGCCGTCAGAATCGCCCAGCCGTCCCAGTCGCCTTCATGCATCGCGTCTTCGATCGAGATGATCGGGTACTTGTCGCACCAGGTCGCCAGCAGGTTGGTGAACTCGGTGGCGCTCAAGCTCAGGCCTTCGCCTTCCATTTCGTACTTGCCGTTCTTGTAGAACTCGGACGCGGCGCAATCGAGGCCGATGGCGATCTGCGTGCCTGGCTCGTAGCCCGCTTCTTCGATGGCCTGGATGATCAGCTTGATGGCTTCTTCATGGTTGGCCAGCGATGGCGCGAAACCGCCTTCGTCGCCCACGTTGGTGTTCAGGCCCTTCTTGTGCAGGATCTTTTTCAGCGTGTGGAATACTTCCGCGCCGTAGCGGACGGCTTCCTTGAACGACGGGGCGCCCACGGGAATGATCATGAATTCCTGGATGTCCAGGTTGTTGTCGGCGTGTGCGCCGCCGTTGATGACGTTCATCATCGGCACTGGCATCTGCATGGCGCCCGAACCGCCGAAATAGCGGTACAGCGGCAAGCCCGCTTCTTCGGCGGCAGCCTTGGCAACAGCCATCGAGACGGCCAGGATGGCGTTGGCGCCCAGGCGCGATTTGTTTTCCGTGCCGTCCAGGTCGATCAGGGTACGGTCCAGGAAAGCCTGTTCATTGGCGTCCAGGCCCATGATGGCTTCGGAGATTTCGGTGTTGATGTTCTCGCATGCTTGCAGCACGCCCTTGCCGAAGTAGCGCTTGGCGTCGCCATCGCGCAATTCCACGGCTTCGCGCGAACCGGTCGAGGCACCCGACGGCACGGCCGCACGGCCCATCACGCCCGATTCCAGCAACACATCGCATTCGACGGTCGGGTTACCGCGCGAGTCCAGGATTTCGCGACCGATAATATCAACAATAGCACTCATGTCATTCTCCAAAGTTAAGCTTAACAGGGGGCTGCACACTGCGTTCTGATGCGCAATTGCACAAAGGGGGCAAAGAAACTCCCGGCGGGAACCATCTGGCCGGGAGCTGTCTTACGGGTAATACTGTCGCGATCGACCGGCGTTACTCAGCGACGGCGTTGGCTTCCTTGTGCGCCAGCGCTGCCTTGATGAACGAGGTAAACAACGGATGGCCGGTGCGTGGCGTCGACTTGAACTCAGGATGGTATTGCACGCCCATATACCATGGGTGGGAATTCTCACCCGTGCGTGGCAATTCCATGATTTCGCACAAATCTTCGCTCGGCGTGCGGGCCGACACGATCAGGCCAGCCGTTTCGACACGGGCCAGGTAGTGATTATTGGCTTCGTAGCGATGACGGTGACGCTCGGTCACCACGCTGCCGTAGATCTCGGCGGCCAGGGTGCCCGGATTGACGGCGCAGGTCTGCGCGCCCAGGCGCATGGTACCGCCCAGGTCCGAGTTTTCATCGCGCAACTCGACTTTACCATCGTGGTTTTGCCACTCATTGATCAGTGCAACGACAGGTTGATCCGTATCAAGGTCGAACTCGGTCGAATTCGCGTTCGGCATGCCTGCCTTGTTGCGCGCGTATTCGATCAGGGCCACTTGCATGCCCAGGCAGATGCCCAGGTAAGGGATCTTGTTTTCACGGGCGAACTGGGCCGCCTTGATCTTGCCTTCCACGCCGCGCTTGCCGAAGCCGCCCGGTACCAGGATGGCATCGTACTTGCCCAGGTTCTCGCAACCGGTCGTTTCGATTTCTTCCGAATCGATGTACTCGATGTTGACGCGGCTTTCCGTGTGGATGCCAGCGTGGCGCAGCGCTTCGATCAGCGACTTGTACGACTCGGTCAGCTCGACATACTTGCCGACCATGCCGACGGTCACTTCCGCCTTCGGATGCTCCATCGTGTAGATCAGCTTGCTCCAGATCGACAGGTCGGCCGGTGCCGGATCGAGGTCCAGCGCGTCGCAGATGATCTTGTCGAGGCCCTGGTCGTGCAGCATTTGCGGCACTTTGTAGATGGTGTCGACGTCCCACACGGAAATGACGGCCTGCTCTTCGATATTCGAGAACAGCGAGATTTTCGCGCGTTCGTCTTCCGGGATGGCGCGGTCGGCGCGGCACAGCAGCGCATTCGGCATGATGCCGATTTCGCGCAGCTTTTGCACCGAGTGCTGGGTCGGCTTGGTCTTCAGTTCACCGGCCGAGGCGATGTAAGGCACCAGGGTCAGGTGGACGAAAGCCGTGTTCTTGCGGCCGGCGCGCAGGCTCAGCTGACGTGCCGCTTCCAGGAATGGCAGGGATTCGATATCGCCGACAGTGCCGCCGATTTCGCACAGGGCCACGTCGTAGCCTTCGGCGCCACGGCGGATGTAATCCTGGATTTCATTGGTGATATGCGGAATCACCTGCACGGTCTTGCCCAGATATTCGCCCCGGCGTTCCTTGCGGATCACCGATTCATAGATCTGGCCAGTGGTGAAGTTATTCACCTTTTTCATGCGGGTGGAAATGAAGCGCTCGTAGTGACCGAGGTCGAGGTCGGTTTCGGCCCCGTCATCGGTGACGAATACTTCACCGTGTTGCATAGGGCTCATCGTGCCAGGATCGACGTTGATATACGGGTCGAGCTTGAGCATGGTGACTTTAAGGCCGCGCGATTCGAGGATCGCGGCGAGGGAGGCGGCGGCAATCCCTTTTCCAAGGGAAGACACAACGCCACCAGTGACGAAGACAAATTTGGTCATTGCAGATGGTGCCGAACGGCACGTGCGGGAAATTGAAATTATACACTAAAGCCCGCCTGCGTCGCTCCCCGCGCGCGGAAATTTGCGGCAAATACCGACTATCCCTCCCCCTCCTGCTGTCTACGCACAACAAAATTGCAAGCTGGCAATAATTGAAATATTTCCAATTCCATACTTTGTGTGGGCGAGCGAACAGACCCTGCCGCACCCTGGCGGCAGACTGGCATTTTCAACAGGAGGTCCATCATGAGCTACGAAGAACGCGACGCCTACGGCATGTATGTCAACCGCGGCCACAAAGGTCCCGGCCCCGAACTGATGGGTGCCGACACCCTGATCGGCGACCATGTGCACAACGCCAAGGATGAACATCTGGGCGAAATCAAGGAAATCATGATCGACATGCGCAGCGGCAAAATCGCCTACGCCGTCATGTCGCACGGCGGTGTCTTCACCATCGGCGAAAAGCTGTTCGCCGTGCCGTGGGAAGCGCTGCTGCTCGACACCGTCAACAAGCGCTTCACCCTCAACGTCGACAAGGAACGCATCGAAAACGCGCCCGGCTTCGATACGGATAACTGGCCGAACATGGCCGATACCACGTGGGTGAACTCCATTCACAGCTATTATGGAACGACACCACGCGAGTATTAATTCACCCCAAGCGCAGGGCCGGGGTCGTACCCTGAGGGTACGACCCCAGTATTTGCACTTGGGTTTGACTAAAACCGGTACTCCAGCCCCGCCACATACGTCCGGCCCCGCGCCGTGCTCAGCGGCGTGTTGTCCTGCGACTGGGACGGCATCGAGTTCAAACGGTTCAGCGCTTCCGAGAAATCCTTGTTCATGGCGTTTTGCACGGACAGGCGCAGGAACAGATTTTTCGTCACCTGCCAGCTCGCATACAAGTCGATCACGGCCGGGATCTTCGGATTGTCGGCCTTGAGCACTTCGCCCGTCGCTTCATCGGCTTCATTGTCCGGCGACAGGCGGCGGTTCGAGCCCGTATGCTTGAGAATGGCGCCCACTTCCAGCTTGTTGTCCAGCAATCGCGTGCCCACATCGAGGTTGTAGTACACGCTGGGCAGCTCGCTGATGTCGGCCGCGCCAAACCAGGCGCTGGCGATCGAGGTCGGCTGGCGCGTCGTTTCGCGCGTGTACGACAGGCGCGCATAGGCCGGTCCCAGCTGATATTGCGCTTCCAGTTCCCATCCGCGCGAATACACGGGCGTGGCCGAGTTGATGTAGATATACATGTTCGTCATGTAGTCATCCACATTCTGCCAGTCGTTGGCCAGCACTTCCGCGATATTGCACTTGCGGCCGCGGTCGCACACGAGGAAGGACTGGCTGGTGATATAGCCGTCGATCTTGCTCTTGAAATACAGGGCCTTGAAGTTCAGCACGTCATTCTTGCTCAGCAAGCCATGCAAGCTGGAATTGAAACCCAGCTGGTAGGTCGTCGCTTTCTCGCCCTTCAGGAAAGGATTCATCGAGGCCCCGCCGTCATTCGAAAAAAACACTTCCTGCGGATTCGGCCCGCGCATCGTGCGCTCGGCGCTGGCAAACGGCTGCAACCACGGCGTCACTTGCGCGGAAACGAGCAGCGAAGGATTGATGCCATGCTCCTTGAGCGCAATATTGCTCGCCCCTTGCGGGAAACACTGCACGCGCGGATCGCAGGCGGGCTTGTAGCCGGTCAAATCAAAGTGCGTGGTATTGAGACCCGCATTGACCTGCACAATCCCACGGTTGTATTGCAGGCCCGCATACAGGCTGCTGATCTTTTGCACGCCCTCGGGGCCAAACGTATTGTTTTCAATCGATTGCTGGTTCGCGTCCGGATTGTCCGGATCATCGACCAGGCTTTCCACGTGCTTGCTGTACTTATTGCGCATCAGTTTGCCGCCGACGGTCACCAGCGCGTCGCCACCGGCCAGTTTGAAACTGCTGGTGTTGTTGATGTCGATGGCGTCGGCGCGGTTGGCCGCATTCGTGTTGATGAAATTGGTCAGCGCCTCGGGCATGTATTTCTGGTTGCCGCGGCTGCTGCTGGCCACCACATTGAGGTCGATCAATTCCGAAAACGGCGTGTAGTGATATTTCACGTAGTAGTCATTGCTCTGGATATCGCGGCGCGTAAACGTGTTGCGGTAATCGCGCGCCGACAGTTCCAGCGCATGGAAGTCGCTCAACTTGAGATCCAGCTTCAGCAGTTGCGACTTGGGTTTCTGCTTGTAATAGCGGTTGTAGCCGAAACCGAATTCCTCGCTGTTGACGCCCTTGGCATTCTTGTAGTTGTTGCCGATCACGCTAGCGCTGGTGGCGGCCATGAAGCCCACGCTGCCGCCATCGAAGGCGGGGTTTTTCATGGCCACGGCCAGCATGGCGCTGCGTCCCACGCCGTTATTGCCAGTCGACATTTTCGTGCGCGCCCCCGTTTTTTCGCCGGCGAAGACGACGTCATCGACGCCGATGGTGCGGAAATTGGCGCTACCAGCCAGCGCATTGACGCCATCGCCACCGACAACATTGCCGCGCGACACATCCACGCCGATGATGAAATTCGGGTCGATCAGGGCACCGAACTGGCTGCTGGACACGCCACCGTGCGACACGGACGACGGCGCGCTGCCATAGTAATTCTGGCTCACGCCATCGACCATCATGTTGACACGCCCCAGGCCCGACAGGCCGCGGATGTTGACGCTGACGGCGCCCTGCGCCGGGTCGATCTGGGTAAACGTACCCGGCATGCTGCGCACGATCTGGTCGACGCTCTGCAAGCGCGTATCGGCCCCGCGCGCACTGACGGCGCCCGGTTTCTCCAGCGCCTGCTGTTCCGCCGGGACAGTTTCACCCGATACATTCAGCGGCGAAAATTCCACCTTGCCACTGTCTTGCGCCTGCTGCGCCCATGCCTGCTGCGCGAGCAAAGCCATGCAGATGCCCACGGCCTGCGTCATTGTCTTGATATGCATACACCCTCGATTTCTTATGTGATTGAAAAATTCAGCTGGCGCCGTGACCGTTCCCGGCATCGAGCTTGAACGACACGGGCAAGGTGACCGTCACCGTGCCCTGTCGCAATACGCTGGCGGGCGGCGCCGGCAGCGGCTGCGCACGCTGCAGCACTTGCAAGGCTTCGCGGTCAAGCAGCACCGTGCCCGACGAGGTGACCAGTTCGCTGGCCAGCAATTTGCCGTCGCGGTCCACCTGGAAGCGCACCCAGGCGGCGCCAGCCTTCTTGCGCTGGCGCGCATCGCCCGGATAGCGCTTGAAGTGGGCCAGGTGGCCGAGTACCTGGCTTTGCCAGCTGGCCGGCGCCGCGCTGGCGGGCGGCGTATCGCTGTTGAACGGCGCCGCCTGCGGACCGCGTACGGGGCTTGGCGCCGGCGTGGCGCTGCTGCTGGCCTGCGCAGGCACAGACGCTTCCTTCGCGGCATCCTTGCCGGGATCGGGCGACGGACTGGTTTCTGCCTTCGCCTCTTTTTCCGCGGCGACGATGTCCGGCGCGGCGGCGCGTGCCAGCACCGGTAGCGCCTCTTGCCTGACTGCACTCTTGGGCGGCCGGGCGGCGCTGGACGCGGCCGACTGGCGCGCGCCCACGGCATGCGCCACCCGCGTTTCCGGCGACATCGCTTGCGCGGCAAACACCACCATCACGCTGGCCGCCGGGTTGGCGGGCACGACGGTGACGGGCTGCCAGCTGGCCCACCACAGCAGCGCCAACGCGGCGGCCGCCACCAACGACGTGGCGATGCCCCAGCTCAATACAGGGCGCGGATTCACCCGCCCTCCCGGCCCACCAGGCCCACTTTCAGATAGCCGGCCTGGCGCAGCGCGTCCATGACGCCCAGCACGTCTTCATACGCGGCTTGCTTGTCGGCCTGGAAAAACAGCGTGCGCTGGCGGTCGCCGCCCGTCTGGGCGTCGAGCAGGCTGCCCAGCTGCTCGCGCGCCACGGGCGACTCGCCCAGGTACAGGCTGTGGTCGGCTTTCAGGGAAACGAACAGCGGTTTTTCGGGACGCGGTTCGGGCTTGGCCGTGGCGGCAGGCAAGTCGATTTTCAGGTCGACGGTGGCCAGCGGCGAGACCACCATGAAAATGATCAACAGCACCAGCATCACGTCGATGAAGGGCGTGACATTGATCTCGCTCAACTCCGGCATATCGGCCGTATCGTCGTCCGACGAAGGAAACAGGGACGCCATGGCTCAGGCCTGCTGGCGCATGTCGAGGTCGCGGCTCAGCATCAGCAGCACTTGCGCGGAAGCGGCGCGCAGCTGCGCCTTGTACTGGTTGATGCCGCGGCTGAGCACGTTGTAGATGACGACGGCCGGTATCGCCGCCACCAGGCCCAGCGCTGTCGCCAGCAAGGCTTCCGCAATGCCGGGCGCGACTGTCGCCAGATTCGTGCTCTGGCTGACGGCGATGCCGATAAAACTGTTCATGATGCCCCACACGGTGCCGAACAGGCCGACGAACGGCGCCACGGCGCCGATGCTGGCCAGCAGGCCGATGCCTTGCGTCATGGCGCGCACCTGCTGCGCAATGAACTGTTCCTGGCGAAAGCCGGCCCGCTCCTTCAGGGCCGCCGCCGGCGCGCTGGCGTGCGACAACTTCAGTTCCTGCTGCACGTCGCCGAGCAGCTGCTGCGCCAGCACGGACGCCCCGCTCTTGACTACCGCGTCCGGCAAGGAAGTCGCCGACTTCAGCATGGCGACGGCCAGCGCCGCCTCGCGCCGCGCTTGCAGCAAACTGGCGCCCTTCACCAGCAAGACCACCCAGGTGGCCAGCGCGGCGACCAGCAAACCGATGAGCACGCTTTTGACGACCTGGTCGGCGGCGAAAAACATGCCCAGCGGCGACATGTCATGCGGCAAGGCGGTCGCTTGCGCGGTGGCGTGACAGAAGGAAAGAACGGCACCGCAGCTGGCGGCTTTAAGACAAGAGATACGCATGAGAACTTTGACAGGTAACAGGCATGGCTGCGCCAACGGCGCGCACGCGCATGCAAAAAAATCGGACGGACTACCTGGCTGCTGCGGGGGAGCTTGCTGGGGGAGAGTGCCGGGCAGAACGCCCGGCGGACATACAAAAAATTATTTGGCGCTGGCGACGGCAGGTGCAACAACCGGCGTGAACCAGACGAAATCGGCCTGCGGCGCCAGCACCGTGGCGCCCTGCTGTGCCAGCACCAGCACCAGCGGCGCCGGGCCGCCCGTCAAGTCCTGCACGTGCAGCGGCACGCCCAGGTCCTTGTGCGCATGGTAGGCGCCGGCGATCAGCACGGCCGGCGCGGGCGCGGCCAGCAGGCGCTCGGCCATGCGGCGGTCGCGCTGCTGCTGCACCGACAGCATGGCGGCCAGGCGCGACTCGTCGATCTGGTTGTCGTGCATGACGCGGATGATGTCCTTCAATTTGTCATGCACCTTGGCATCGTTGGCCAGGTTCGAGTGCTTGCCCTGCACGGCCGGCTTGTCGATAAACAGTTGCTTGATCTCGCTGCGGTCCAGGTTGGCCGACCAGACGGGATACGGCGCGCGCATCACGGTCATGACCAGGTCGCCATACTGCTCCCACTTCCAGTTACGCTGCCACGCCAGCAGCTCGGCCACGTGCTCTGGGCGCACGACGGGATCCGTCTGCAGCCACGGCTTGACCTTGTCCACCTTGGCTTGCTGGTCCGGGTTCAGCATTTCCAGCAGCACGCTGCCTTGCGGACGCTGGCCCTGCAGTTGCTGCAACAGCCACTGCTCGATCTGGTGATGGCTGAGCTGGTCATGCTGCTCGCCGACGATGACCCGCGGCGCGGCGGCCAGCTGGGCCAGCAATTGCTCGGCAGTCAAGCGCTGGCCGCGGCGCAGGTCAACGATCTCGCCCAACTGGCGCACGTCTTGCGCAGTAGCGGGCGCGGCGGCGGTCGCGCCGGATCCGTTGACGGGTGCGACGCTGCTGCAAGCGCTCAGGGCCAGTACGCAGGCGGGCAGGACGGCGGCGAAGGACAGGGGAAATCTCATGGGCATGGCCTTTCGGGTGGAAGCACGCATTGCAAAATAACTACTGGCGGGCATTTTAATGGAAATGATTCTCATTTACAACCAATGCACGGCACGCCATGAAAATTTTTTACAACTGGCAAAAATCAACGCTGGCGCCCGGCGCCCCCGATCTGTGCATGAGGACGTGCCTTCAGCAAAGGAACGGAAGCGGCCAATTCGGACCGATCCAGGAAAAAAGCACGGTTATCAGCAAGTTTCCCGATCATAAAATCAATAAAAGTCCTCACCCGCAGTGACTGTTCCGCTCGATGCCCGTAATAGATATAGATGGCGCCGCACTCGCTGACATGCTGCATGAGCAAAGGCACAAGCCGGCCGCTGCGGATATGTGGCATGGCCTCGAAACTACCTAGTTGTCCAATACCAAGACCCGATAACACAGCCTGTGTCTCCATCGCGGTGTCATTCACGCAAATGACTGCCGGGATGTCCCGATGCACAATCTCGTCGCCGATCTGAAACTGCCATTGCGCAACCTTGCCTGTATTTGCCCACCGATAGCCGGTGCAGCTGCGCTGGCTCAGTTCGTCTATCGTTTGAGGTGCGCCGTGGCGTTGGATGTAGTCTGGCGATGCGCAAACGATCAACTGGATGGGCATGAGCCGCCGCGCAATCGCCCCTGCCGAAGGCGGCGGCCCTCCCCGGAAACCCACATCGGCGCGTACGCTCACCAGGTCGGTGAACTGGTCATCGAGCTGGATGTCGAGCTGCACTTTGGGATTATGCTGCTGAAATAATTCAAAAAATTGCCAAAGCACCGAAAGCCCCAGCGACCGGGGAGCGTTGATGCGCAATATCCCGTTGACCTCTTCCTTGGACCGGCGCGCTTCGTCGAGGGACGACGACAGTATGGCAAGTGCCGGTTTCACGCTATCGAACAAGCGCTGGCCCTCTTCCGTCAAACTCAGCTTGCGCGTGGTCCGATGGAACAGGCGCACGCCAAGTGATTTTTCCAGCTGGATCACCGACTGGCTGGCCGCCTGTGGCGAAATGCCCTGGTCAATGGCCGCGCGCCGCAGGCTGCCCAGCGTTGCCGTGCGGACGAAGACGGTGATGGCGCGGATATCGTTCATGGAGCGATGATGATTAGCAAGTTTTAGTTGATTATCATTCTAGCATTTAACCACTAGTTCATGCTAATTTTTGCTTTTATCATTCGCCCTTTAAACACCTCGGGAGCAGAATGATGAATAACGTTCAACAGCATGAATTCAAGCGCGTCTGGTTGATCACCGGTGCATCAAGAGGCATCGGCGCATTGATTGCAGAGGCGGCACTGGCGGACGGCAATGCGGTGGTCGCAACCGGGCGTAACGTCGCCGCGATCGTCGAGCGGCTTGGCAGCTGCGCCGCGTTGTTGCCGCTTGCGCTAGACGTGACGAATGAGGAACAAACCAGGCAGGGTGTGCGCGTTGCGCTGGAACATTTTGGGCGTATTGACGTGCTCGTCAATAATGCGGGCTTCGGTCTGCTGGCTGCCGTGGAAGAGTCTGGCGATGCGGATGTGCGACGGATGTTTGACACGAATGTCTTCGGCTTGCTGAACGTGACGCGCGCCGTGCTGCCGGCAATGCGCGCGCAGCGTTCCGGTCACGTGATCAATATTTCATCGATAGGCGGCTATCAGGCTGCGGCAGGATTCGGGGTGTATTCATCGACAAAATTTGCCGTCGAAGGCATCACCGAGGCCATGCATACCGAGCTCAAGCCACTGGGAATTCACGCCACTGTCGTCGAGCCAGGCTATTTCCGCACCGATTTCTTGGATGCATCGTCGCTGCTCGTAGCGCCCGATGAAATTGAGGATTACGCGGCGACTTCAGGCGCCGTGCGCAAACAGGCGTTGGCGCTTAACCACAATCAGCCCGGTGATCCCCAAAAATTGGCGGCCGCCATGCTCCGCCTTGCAGACACGCCCCATCCGCCACTGCGTCTTCCCATGGGCACAGACACGCTGGCTGCGATTGCCGAAAAAAACGCCTTTGTGGCACAGGAAATGGATATGTGGCGCGACCTCTCCGCATCTACGGATTTTCCCGCCTGACAGAGCTTGACAGGGGTGGGCCATGCCTGAATTTTCCCATATGGACAATTCGCGGGCTACTCCGTACCTGATTCTTGAAACCACCTTGATATATCGCGTACGCAGGCGAGGAATAAAGCATGAGCACATCTGATTCTGTTGTCAAAGTTTTCCACCATCACCTACGGCGGATGTCAGGACGCGATCCGCACGAACCACACCGCGTCGCATCGTCCCTGGAATTGTTATTCGACCTGACTTTCGTCACATGCTTTGCGTTTGCCGCCGCCCAGTTCGCACACGCGCTCGCGGCAGGCCATTACGCCAGCGCGCTCATCGGGTTTGGCTTCGCCAGCCTCTGCATCTGCTGGGCCTGGTTCAATTTCACGTGGTTTGCATCCGCCTACGACACTGACGACTGGATTTTCCGCATCACCACAATGGTACAGATGACGGGCGTGCTGGTGCTGGCGGTAGGCTTGCCGCGCCTGTTCTCTTCCCTCGAACACGGCCAGCAGCTGGATAATTCGGTGATGGTACTCGGCTACGTGATCATGCGCGTGGCGCTGATATTTCAATGGTTGCGGGCAGCGAGGCAAGACCTCGCGCGGCGCCGCGCGTGCCTCACCTATGCCGCCGCCATTGCGATTGCCCAGATAGGCTGGATAGCGATTATTCTTTTCCCTTTCTCGATGGACGTGACCATGACCCTGGCTGCCCTCTGGTTTCTCATCGAGTTTGCCGGCCCCGTGCTGGCGGAGCGCAAGGATGGCGGTACGCCCTGGCACGCGGAGCACATTGCCGAACGCTACAGCCTGTTCGCCATCCTTGCCTTGGGTGAAGGACTGGTCGGTACGGTCGCGACCTTGTCTGCCGAAATGGAGCACCAGGGCTGGACGCTGGAAACGGCACTCGCTTGCATTGCAGGCGTCGGGCTGACCTTTGGCATGTGGTGGGTGTACTCCATTCTACCGTCGGCGCATGTGCTGCACGTGCATCGCTCACGCGCTTTCATCTGGAGCTATGGGCAGATATTGATCATTGCATCTATTGTGGCAACGGGCGCGGGTCTTGACGTCGCGGCGAACCTGATTGAAAACAAGGCCCATATCGGCACACTCCCGGCCCTGCTCGCCACCGCGATTCCCGTGACCATTTTTCTCGCCTTGATTTATGCGCTCCACTATTTTCTTGTGCGCCGCTACGATCAACTGCATCTATGGCTTCTGCTCGCAACAGCTGCCGTCATCGCGACGGCGATCATGGCGGCGATCTTTGGCGCGAATATCGTTGAATGCCTCGGCATTCTGCTCTTTGCACCGGTCATCACGGTCGTCGGCTATGAGGTACTGGGACATCGTCACCAGGGTGACATGCTCACGTCCCACTAGTGGCAGGGTCGCCGGCAGGCAAGCCCGATCAGCGCGGCTGATGCGAGAGTCCACCGATAAAATCCCCGGGCGCGGGGTAGAATAAAAAAAACGGAGGACTCGCGTGAATCAAACTGACCAGTTGGCGGTACTGAAAAAACCGCTGCCCGCATCCCTTGCTGCCGTACTTTCCCTGATCTTTGCCGACCGCTTTTCCATGACGCAAGCCATGCGTGCACACCATGGCCGCGACGAGTCGAGCTATCCCCCCATGCTGCCGGACGCCGTCATCTTCGCCCATTCCACCGAGGAAGTGGCGGCCGCCGTCAAGCTGTGCAGCGCACACGACGTGCCCGTCATCGCCTATGGCAGCGGCACCTCGCTTGAAGGCCACGTGCTGGCCTTGCATGGCGGCGTGACGATTGATCTGTCGCAAATGCACCAGATGGTGGCAGTGCATAGTGAAGACTTGACGGCCACCGTGCAGGCTGGCGTGACGCGCAAGCAACTGAACGAAGAAATCCGCGACACGGGCCTGTTTTTCCCCATCGACCCGGGCGCCAATGCCTCGCTGGGCGGCATGGCCGCCACGCGTGCCTCGGGCACGAACGCCGTGCGCTACGGCACCATGCGCGAAAACGTGCTGGCCCTGACGGTGGTGACGGCCGATGGGCGCATCATCAAGACGGGGACCAGGGCGAAAAAATCGTCGGCCGGCTACGACCTGACGCGCTTGTTCGTCGGCAGCGAAGGGACGTTGGGCATCATCACGGAAGTGACGGTCAAACTGTATCCGCTGCCGGAAGCGATCTCGGCCGCCGTGTGCTCGTTCCCCGGCACGGGCGAAGCCGTCAGCGCCGTGATCCAGACCATCCAGATGGGTATTCCTGTGGCGCGGGTCGAGTTTCTCGATGAAAATGGCGTGAAAGCCATCAATGCCTACGACAAGATGGCGCTGCCGGAGAAACCCTTGTTGCTGTTTGAATTTCACGGCACGCCGGCCAGCGTGGCCGAGCAAGCGCAGCTGGTGCAAGCCATCACGGCGGAACACGGCGCCAGCGATTTCGAATGGGCCAGCCACCCCGAAGACCGCTCGCGCCTGTGGGCCGCGCGCCACAACGCGTATTTCGCGCTACTGCAGATGCGCCCCGACAGCCGCGCCATTTCCACCGACTGCTGCGTGCCGATTTCGCGCCTGGCAGAATGCATCCTCGCCACCAAGGCCGATTGCGAAGCGCAGGGCCTCGTCTACGCCATCATCGGCCACGTCGGCGACGGTAATTTCCACGTGCAGATGCTGGTCGATCCCGATGACCCGGCCGACATCGCGCGCGCGGAAAAGGTCAACAGCGACATGGTCACGCGCGCCATCGGCATGGACGGCACCTGCACGGGCGAACACGGCGTGGGCATGCACAAGATGGCCTTCCTCGTGGAAGAACATGGCGAGGGCGCCATCGACACCATGCGCGCCCTCAAGCACGCGCTCGATCCGAAGAACATCATGAATCCGGGGAAGATCGTGCGCTGGTAATCAGGCCGTCAATTCCATGCGCATCGGCACGAAGGCGATGCCATCCATTTCCACCTTCGGCCCCGTGGCTACAAAGCCCAGGCTGGTGTACAGGGGCAAGGCATACATTGAGGAGTTGACGGTAAAGGCCGTCACATCGCCTTTGGCCAAGGACGCATCGCGGGCGGCCTGCCACAGCCGGCGCGCCATGCCGCGCCGGTGCAGGGCGCGCGGCACGAACATGTGGAACAGATGCGTGTTGTCACGCATCGCCACCACGCCGGCCAGTGCGCCGTCGATATACGCGAGCTGATACGCGTAGCGCGACTGCGACAGATAACCTTCGATGGCCGGCTGGCGGCAATGTTCGATGAACTTTTCCGCCCCCGCGCCATCCGGGTGCAGGGTCAGAAAGGGCATCAGGTCGTCGATCAGGGCGACGATGGCGGGCGCGTCGGCGACGAGGGCGGGACGCAGTATCGGTTCTGGCAAAGTAGTCATATAACAATCATGCCATCAGCTGGATAATGTTGACAAGCATCAACAGAAATCCCGGCTGCTGGTGCGCAAGCGTCCCAGCAAATGCGACATGTCGACCAGGCGCTTGGCCACCAGATTGCGCACGATACCCTCGCGCTGCCACACGCCGTACACACCGAGCAGCGGCGCGCTCAGCACTTCGCGCCGCTGGCTTTCCACCAGGTCGGGCCAGACGATGACGTTGACGGTGCCCGTCTCGTCTTCCAGTGTCATGAAGATCACGCCCTTGGCCGTGCCCGGACGCTGGCGCACGGTGACGATGCCGCAGGCGCGCGCCAGCTGGCCATCCGTGTAGCTGGCCAGTGCGGACGCGGGCAGGAAACGCTGTTCCAGCAATTGCCTGCGCAGCAGCGCCAGCGGGTGGCGGCCCAGGGTCAGGCCTTGCGCGCGATAGTCGCTGACGATGCTCTCGCCTTCCGTCGGTGCGGCCAGCACGGGCAAGTCTTCCTCTTGCGTGGTGGCGCGCAGCAAATCCTTGTCAGGCACGGCGCCGGCCGCCTGCCATAAGGCCTCGCGCCGGTGGCCGGCCAGCGCGTGCAGAGCGTTGCCGGCTGCCAAGACCTGCAAGTCATGGCGGTCCAGGCCGCCGCGCCGCGCCAGATCGGCCACGTCGACAAAGGCGGTAATGGCGCGCGCATCCTCGATGCGCAGGGCCGCCTCGGCGCGCATGCCGAACAGGCTGTTCAAGCCCAGGCGCACGGCGGGCGCGGCGCCCTGCCCGTCTTCCAATGCCGCTTCCCAGCCGCTGATGGCCACGTCGACGGGCAGCACGTGCACGCCATGCCGGCGACCATCCTGCACCAGTTGCGAGGGACTGTAAAAGCCCATGGGCTGGCTGTTGAGCAAGGCGCACAGGAAGGCGGCAGGTTCGTGGCATTTCAGCCAGGAACTGGCGTACGTCAGCAGGGCGAAACTGGCCGCGTGCGACTCGGGAAAACCGTATTCGCCAAAGCCCTCGATCTGGCTGAAGATGGCCTCGGCAAACTTTTTCTCATAGCCATTGTCCACCATGGCATCGACGATGCGGTCATGGTAATTGTTCATGCCGCCCTTGCGTTTCCAGGCCGCCATGGCGCGCCGCAACTGGTCCGCCTCGCCGGGCGTGAAATCGGCGGCGATGATGGCCACCTGCATCACTTGCTCCTGAAAAATCGGGATACCCAGGGTGCGTCCCAACGCCTTTTCCAGCCCCTTCGGATAGTCGACCGGTTCTTTCTGCTGGCGCCGCTGCAGATATGGATGCACCATGCCGCCCTGGATGGGGCCGGGACGCACCAGCGCCACCTCGATGACGAGGTCGTAGAATTCACGGGGGCGCAGCCGGGGCAGCATGCTCATCTGGGCGCGCGACTCGATCTGGAACACGCCGATGGTGTCGGCCTCGCACATCATGTCGTAGGTGGCGGGGTCTTCGGCGGGAATATCCTGCAGGCGGAATTCCTCGCCGCGCCGCGCCCCCACCAGCTCCAGGGCGCGGCGCAGGGCCGACAGCATGCCCAGCGCCAGCACGTCGACCTTCATCAGGCCCAGCTCCTCAAGGTCATTCTTGTCCCACTCGATGACGCTGCGCTCGGCCATGCTGGCGTTTTCAATCGGCACCAGACGAGAAAGCTTACCCTGCGCAATCACAAAGCCGCCCGGATGCTGCGACAGGTGGCGGGGAAAGCCCAGCAGTTGCTGCGCCAGGCCGGCCCACTGCTGCGATAGTTCCGCCGCCGGGTCGAGCCCGCATTCGGCCAGGCGCTCCAGCAGATCGCGCTTGCCATCGAACCAGCGATGCGCCTTGGCCACTTTTTCCACGATGGCCAGGTCGATCCCCAGCGCACGGCCGCTGTCGCGCAAGGCGCTTTTCGGCCGGTAGCTGATCACCACGGCCGCCAGCGCGGCCCGCTCGCGCCCATATTTTCCGTAGATATATTGAATCACCTCCTCGCGCCGCTGGTGCTCGAAATCGACGTCGATATCGGGTGGCTCGTTGCGCTCGCGCGACATGAAGCGCCCGACCAGCGAGTTGCCGCGCGCCGGGTCCACTTCCGTGATGTACAGGCAATAGCAGACGGCCGAATTGGCGGCCGAGCCCCTGCCCTGGCACAGGATATTTTGCGAGCGGGCAAAGCGCACGATGTCGTACACGGTCAAAAAGTAGGCTTCATACGACAGCTCGGCGATCAGTTCCAGTTCCTGCTCGATCTGCTCCTGCACGTTGGCCGGAATACCCAGCGGAAAGCGGCTGCGCGCGCCCGCATACGTTTCTTCGCGCAAATAGGTCGCCGGCGTGTGGCCGTGCGGCACCAGCTCGACTGGATAGTCATAGCGCAGGCTGTCGAGGGAAAATGTGCACTTCTTGGCGATGCGCACGGTTTCCGCCAGCGCCTGCGGCGGATACACATTGGCCAGGCGCAGGCGCGCGCGCAGATGCTGCTCCGCATTTTGCGCCAGCGCATAGCCGCACTCGCCCACGGGTTTACCCACGCGTATCGCGCACAGGGTGTCGAGCAGGGGCTTGCGCGAACGCACGTGCATGCACACGTGACCGACGGCCACCACGGCCAAGCCCTGCGCCTGCGCCGCCTCCTGCACGGCGCCGCGGTGTGCGTCATCCTGCGCCCGCTGCAGCAGGTTCAGGCCGATCCAGCTGCGCTCGCCGCCAAAGGTAGCCGCCATCCACGCCCCCTGTGCGCGCACGGTTGCCGGCTGGGCCGGATAGCTGGGCAGCAAGATCATCAGGCAACCGGGCAGCCCCTGCAAATGGGCAAACTCGGCCGAAGGCGCGGCGAAATCATCAGGCGTCAGCAAATAGCGCCCCTTGGCCGCCCGCGTGCGCGCCATGGTGATCAGTTCCGACAAATTGCCATAACCGTCGATGTCCCGCACCAGCGCCAGCAAGGACAGGGCCGGACTGCCGTCGGCCTGCGTCAAGTGAAAGTGCGCGCCGACAATCAAGGGGAAACCAGCCCGCTTGGCCGTCGCATGCGCGCGCACGACGCCCGCCAGCGAGCACTCGTCCGTGATGGCCAGCCCCTTGTACCCGAGCTGGACGGCGCGCGCCACCAGCTCTTCCGCATGCGAGGCCCCATGCAGGAAGCTGAAATTGCTCAGGCAGTACAACTCAGCATACTCGGGTAAGACGGCGCCCCACATGATCTACCTCAATACTGTATATAAACACAGTATATTATATTCATCTGGAATACGGCTTCTCGGTTATGCTGGTGTTTTACCTTGCACATCGCCCGCCATGATCGTCCATCTCTTGAAATGTTTCGGCGCCGCACCCGGTGGCGGCAATGCGGCGCTGGTCGTGGAAAACGACGACAGCAGCGAAACGGCGCGCCAGCAATTCGCCCGCGAGCGCCAGGTCAGCGCCTGCGTCTTCATCGACCGGCAGGCGGACGGCGCGGAGGGATGCCTCGTGCTCGACTATTTTTATCCGCACACGCGCAGCCCCCTGTGCCTGCACGCCACCCTGGCGGCCGCGCATGTGCTGCTGACGGCGCCTGGCGCGCCAGCAACCCTGACGGTCACCACGGCCATGCGCGGGCAAGCCTTGCAGCTGGTGTACAACGCAGCCGGTCTGTTCATCGGCCTGGCGCCGCAGCCGGCACCGTCCGTCATGCTGGAAAAATATGTGCCGTCCGAACTGATGGGCCAGCACATGCACTTGCTGTCGCCGCCCGTCATCGCCTCCGTCGGCAGCCCGAAACTGCTGCTGGAAGTGGCCGACCGCACCACCCTGCGCGCGCTGCGGCCGAACCTGGAACTGATCGCCGACTGGAGCGCTTTACATCAAATCAATGGCTGCTATGCGTATTGCCGCACGGGCGAGCACGAGTACGAGGGCCGCAACTTCAACCACCTCGACCCGGCGCTGGAAGACAGCGCCACGGGCGTGGCGGCGGGCGCGCTGTCAGCACATTTGCAACAGTCGCTGCGCCTGCATCAGGGCCACGTGACGCAGCAACCTTGTCTGATCCAGGTGCAATACAGCACGCAAGCAATCTGGGTGGGCGGCATGGTGCAACGCAGCACCTGAACGGGGCATGCTGCACCAGTACAAGGCAAGCCAGGCAGCGGCGAAAAGATAATCAACCAGGAAACAACAGTTACTACAAATTTGTAATAACAAAACAAAGTATCGCTGGTGAATGCTGAAATGATGGCACTAGAATCAAGTCACGAATCTTGCTCATCAGCCACTTGGAGATACTGCGTGCCGACCCTCACCACCTTGCGTAAAGCAGTCCTCATCAGCCTGTACGGCAGCGCCGCCCTGGCCGCCTTCAGTCCCGCCGCCATGGCGCAGAGCAACGACCCTGCGGCCACGGACGGCCCCGTGCAAACGGTCAGCGTGGTCGGCTCGCGCCGCGTCGCCAGTTCCGCCACCGATACCATGGTGCCGGTCGATATCATTCCGATTTCCAAGGTCGCCGAGCAAGGCGGCCAGTTCGACCTGGCGCAGTCGCTGCAATACATTTCTCCCTCGTTTAATTCCACGCGCCAGTCGGGCGCCGACGGGGCCGACCTGATCGATTCGGCCGCCCTGCGCGGCCTCGGTTCCGACCAGACCCTCGTGCTGGTGAACGGCAAACGGCGCCATACGACGGCCCTCGTCAACCTGTTCGGCGCGCGCAACCGCGGCAATACGGGCACGGACATGAATGCGATTCCCTTGCTGGCGATCAAGAACGTGCAAGTGCTGCGTGACGGCGCCGCCGCCCAGTACGGCTCGGACGCCATCGCTGGCGTGATCGACATCGAACTGAAGAAAAGCCTGGGCTGCGAAGCCGTGGCCGGCTACAGCCAGTATTCCGCAGGCGACGGCAAGAATTACATGACCTCGGCCTATTGCGGCATCGCGCTGGGCGACAAGGGCACCCTGGCCATCACGGGCGAATACCTGGACCGGGGCCGCTCGAACCGGGCCGATGCGGACAGCATGCGCATCATCGGCGACACCAAATCCGAAAACAAAACCCTGTACGTCAATGGCGACTACGCCACCAGCGGCACGGGCAAGCTGTACTTCACGGCCGGCGCGCAGACGCGCGACGCCTCGAGCGCCGCGTTTGGCCGCGACGGCATCGGCAGCGTTGACATCCCTGCCCGCAATTCGGCCACCATGTACCCCGATGGTTTCGTGCCTTTTATTAACGGCAAGATCGACGACCAGTACGCCACCATCGGCCACCGCAGCCAGATCGGCGAATGGCATGCGGACTTTTCGCAAACCTATGGCTACAACAAGATGCGCTACGACGTCAGCCATACCCTGAACGCCTCGATCGCCAATCTCGACCTGATGAACGGCGGCAAGGGCGTCAGCGCCAGCAGCTTTGATGCGGGTGGCTTTTCGTTCCAGCAACTGACCAGCAATGCCGACTTCAGCCGCTACTACGACACGGTGATGCGCGGCATGAACGTGGCCTTCGGCGCCGAATACCGCAGCGAGGAATACAAGATCATGGCCGGCGAACCGGGCTCCTACAGCGACGTCGACGGCGTGGGCGTGGGCGGCAATGGCCGCAGCCAGGGTTTTCCCGGTTTCCAGCCCAGCGATGTGACGAAAGCCAAACGCCACAGTATCGCCGCGTATGGCGACGTCGAACTGGACTGGACGGAGCGCCTGAAAACCCAGGCGGCTTTGCGCTATGAAAAATTCAGCGACTTCGGCTCCACCGTGACGGGCAAGCTGGCCGCCAGCTACAAGGTGGCGCCGAACGTGCTGCTGCGCGGCTCGGCCAGCACGGGTTTCCGCGCGCCATCGTTGCAGCAAGTATATTTTTCGTCCACCTTTACCGACTTCGTCGGCGGCGTGGCCACCGACGTGGTGCTGGCGCCGAATGGCGGCGCCGTCGCCAATGCGGCCGGCATTCCCAAGCTGAAAGAGGAAAAATCCACCAGCTTTACATTCGGCGCCACCTGGACGCCCACGCAAGCCATTTCCGTGACGGCCGACTTGTACAACATCAAGATCAAGGACCGCATCGTGCTGTCGGGCCGTTTCAATGCCGGCAATTACCCGGACCTGGGGGCACGCCTGGCCCAGCTGGGCGTGACGGAGGCGCAATTTTTCGTCAATTCCGTCGACACGCGCACGCGCGGGCTGGACCTGACGGCTTCGCACAAGGGAGAATTGGCCGGCAACCGCCTGAACACCTTCCTGGCCTTGAACTTGAGCAAAACGGAAGTGACGAAAGTCAAGACGCCCGCCTCGCTGACGGGCTTCGAGGATGTCCTGCTGTCCGAGCGCGAACGCCTGTTCATCGAACAGGGCGGCCCGCGCGCGAAAGCCACCCTGGGCTTCGACTACATCACGGGCAAGCTGGAGTCCGACTTGCGCGTCATCTACTTTGGCCCGCAAACCCTGGGCACCTTCAGCGGCACGGCCAATGGCGTGCCGAACGCCCGCTACGCGGCCAAGACCTCGGCCGACCTGAGCTTTACTTACAGCATCAGCAAGAACACCAAGCTGACCTTTGGCGGCAACAACATCTTCAACGTCAAGCCCACCACGCAAAACGCGGGCGAGACGGATAACGGTTTCAAATACGACAGCGTGCAGTTCGGCCTGAACGGCGCCTCGTATTTTGGCCGGCTGTGGGTGAAGTTCTGATCACCGTATCCGCATAAAAAAACAGCGGCTGCGCCAGCATGGGCAGCCACTGTTTTTCATGCTGGCGTCCATACACTCACGTCCAGTCTGGATTGTCGCTTGATTTGAAATGATGAAACAGCGACTCGTAAGGCCAGCCGTCCTCGGCCACGACACTGCAATCGGTGGCGCGTACGCAGTCATGCAGCAATTTGACTGGATCAGCAATAACAGGAACAGGTAATGTATCCAATATCCGTTTCCTGGCAGCAGAAAATTCGGCATATTCGTCTACGTAGTCCTGCTCGCTGAACAGAGCGGCCTGTCGCATCTCTTTCAAGTTGCCACCCTCTGAAAATTTGAGCAGGTCGCGCCAGTAAGGCAGCGCCAGCATCATGGCAATCAACTCCGTGAGATTGGTGGCGATACAGCCCGCCTGCCCCTCGGATGTAACATACAGGACAGGGCGTCGTTCGACCTCGCCATCACCGTACGCCAGAAAAACGCCACCGCTGCTTTCACCGGCCAGTACCATGAAAGGATGTTCTGGCTGCAGCGTGATCCAGGAGCTGTCCCGAGCGGCGCGGCCAAGGTCAAAATCGCAATGCGATGCGAGCTCGTCCATCACAGTTTGCGATTCTTGTATATCAGCAAGAATAATCATAATAGAGAAACAACCTTCAGTGCGATAGGTGAAAAGCCATGGACTATCCGCTTGCTTCGTAGGGGAACGTGCCCCCTTGGCCCGCCCCAGCGGCTCCCGGCCAGCACAGCCGCAGTGAACAATGTTTGCCCTGCGGCAGAAAGCACGGATAATAGCGCCTAACTCATAAGCACTGTATTGGATTACCTCATGGAAATTAAAGTCAACTTTCTCGACAAGCTGCGTCTCGAAGCCAAGTTCGACGATTTTACGGTCATCGCCGACCAGCCCATCCGCTACAAGGGCGATGGTTCGGCGCCTGGCCCGTTCGATTACTTTTTGGCATCGTCGGCCCTGTGCGCTGCCTACTTCGTGAAGTTGTATTGCGATACGCGCAATATTTCCACCGAAAACATCCGTCTGTCGCAAAACAATATTGTTGATCCGGAAAACCGCTACCAGCAGATTTTCAAGATCCAGGTCGAGTTGCCGGCCGATATCTCGGCCAAGGACCGCCAGGGCATCCTGCGCTCGATCGACCGTTGCACGGTGAAAAAAGTGGTGCAAACGGGTCCCGAGTTCGTCATTGAAGAGGTGGAGAACCTGGACGCCGATGCGCAAGCCTTGCTGGCCCTGAATCCGGCCCCTGGCGCGAATACTTATATCGTCGGCAAGGATTTGCCGCTGGAACAGACCATCGCCAATATGTCGGGCCTGCTGGCGGGCCTGGGCATCAAGATTGAAATCGCCTCGTGGCGCAACATCATTCCGAACGTGTGGTCGCTGCATATCCGCGACGCGCATTCGCCCATGTGTTTCACCAACGGCAAGGGCGCGACCAAGGAAAGCGCGCTGGCGTCGGCCCTGGGCGAGTATATCGAGCGGCTCAGCAACAACCATTTCTACGCCGGGTCGTTCTGGGGCGAGGACATCGCCAACGCGCCATTCGTCCACTACCCGAACGAGCGCTGGTTCAAGCCGGGCCGCAAGGATGCGTTGCCGAAAGAGATACTCGATGAGTATTGCCTCGACATCTACAATCCCGATGGCGAACTGCGCGGTTCGCACTTGATCGACACCAACTCCGGCAATGCCGAGCGCGGCATCTGCTCGCTGCCGTATGTGCGCCATTCCGATGGCAAGGTCGTGTATTTCCCCTCGAACCTGATCGAAAACCTGTACGTCAGCAATGGCATGAGCGCCGGCAATACCCTGGTCGAAGCGCAGGTGCAATGTCTGTCGGAAATTTTTGAGCGGGCCGTCAAGCGCGAAATCCTCGAAGGCGAGATCGCCCTGCCCGACGTGCCGCAGGACGTGCTGGCGAAATACCCGGGCATCCTGGCCGGCATCGCCGGCCTGGAAGAGCAAGGTTTCCCCGTGCTGGTCAAAGATGCGTCGCTGGGCGGCGTGTATCCGGTAATGTGCGTCACCCTGATGAACCCGCGCACGGGCGGCGTGTTTGCCTCGTTCGGCGCGCACCCGAGCCTGGAAGTGGCGCTCGAACGCAGCCTGACCGAATTGCTGCAGGGCCGCAGCTTTGAGGGCCTCAACGACTTGCCGCAGCCGACGTTTGCCAGCGAAGCCGTCACCGAGCCAAACAACTTCGTCGAACACTTCATCGATTCGAGCGGCATCGTCTCGTGGCGCTTCTTCAGCGCCAAGGCAGATTACGACTTTGTCGAGTGGGATTTTTCCGGCCACGGCGAGAACTCGAATGCAGAGGAAGCGGCCACCCTGTTCAGTATCCTCGCCGGCATGGGCAAGGAAGTCTACACGGCCGAGTATGACCAGCTGGGCGCCACGGCCTGCCGCATCCTCGTGCCCGGCTATTCGGAAGTGTATCCGGTCGAAGATCTGATCTGGGACAACACCAACAAGGCGCTGCTGTTCCGCGCCGACATCCTGAACTTGCACGGCCTGGACGATGCCAGCCTGGAAGACTTGCTCGACCGCCTGGAAAACAGCGAGCTCGACGAGTACGGCGACATCGCCACCTTGATCGGCATCGAATTTGACGAAAATACCGTCTGGGGCCAGCTGACGACCCTGGAACTGAAGCTGCTGATTCATCTCGCCCTGCAGCAGTTCGAAGAAGCGAAGGAACTGGTGGAAACCTTCCTGCAATACAACGACAACACGCTCGAGCGCAAACTGTTTTACCAGGCCATGAACGTGGTGCTGGAAGTGGAACTCGATGACGAGCTGGAGCTGGACGATTACGTCGTCAATTTCCGCCGCATGTTTGGCAACGAACGGATGGACGCGGTGCTGGGCTCGGTGGACGGCAGCGTGCGCTTCTTCGGCCTGACCCCGACCAGCATGCAACTGGAAGGCCTCGACAGGCACCAGCGCCTGATCGACAGCTTCAAGAAACTGCATGCGGCGCGCGCCAAGGCGGCGGCCACAACCCGTTAAAGTCACGCGCACGGGCCGGCGCGGCAGCTCGGCAGGAACAGTTGCGTCAGCTCCAGCAGAAACGGCAGGAGTAAAACCGTGCGCATCGCTCAATTGGCCCGGACTACGGCTTTGAGCGGGCTTGCCCCGGCCGAAATCGACTCCTGCCTGCGGATTGGCAAACCCGAGGCTGAATAAATCCCTTGCTGCGAACTTTCTCCAGATTGCGATGACAAACCCATATCGCAATGAGAAACGGAGCATACCCATGGATAAGCAACTGAGCGACATCGCCACCGCCCCACTGACGGCATCGGCCTTGCCGCCGCCAGCTCGTTTGACAGCCGAGTTAGGGGCCCAGCTGCAAGAAACAATACTGGAAATCGCGGCCCGAACCGAACTGGCACGTTACCGCTGGCTCGACCGCGGCGTCGCGCCAGCAGGCTACATCAAAGGCATGGCCATGGCATTTGCCAAGGCATACCTGAACTGGAGCAAGGGCGATACCATTGCCGTGACCATGGCCGCAGCCGCACATGGCAACGACGACAACGATGCGCTGGACTGGTATGACGAGCAATTCGCGGCCCTGGGCATGCAGAATGACAAGGATGGCGCCGATACCCTGCGGCATCTGTATGTCCTCCTGACGGGCCTGGGCATGCGCGAAAGTTCTGGCCGCTATTGCGAAGGCCGCGACAGGAGTGCCCGCAATATGGCGGCAGACACGGCGGAGGCGGGGCTGTTCCAATCCAGATATAACCTGATAGGACACTCGGTCCTGATGCGCCAGCTATTCGCCTCGTATGCGAACTCCACGGAACTGCTATCGGTCTTCCGGGAAGGCGTGCATTGCAAGCCTGACGAGCTGGAAAATCATGGTACGGAAAAGGCTGGCCTGGCATTCCAGCAACTCTCCAAGTCCTGTCCCGCCTTCGCCGTCGAACTGGCGGCGCTCGGGCTTCGGCTCAGGCGCCGCCTATGGGGCCCCATCAACCGCAGAACCGTGGAACTGCGCGCCGAATGCGACTCGATGCTGTTGCAGGTACAGCATGCGGTGAAGCAGTCCATGCAATAGAGGCGGGCAGCGCCCAACACGGGCGCATCCGATCAGCCGCCCGCCAGCGCCGCGATCTCTTTCTGCATGTTTTCAATGGCCCGCGCGTTGTACTGGTCGGCGAAATACGCATCGCCAAACAGCTGGCCCGCCTGCGCCTTGGCGCTCAGGTGCTGCAGGGCCAGGCCCCGCTGCTCGTTGAAGCGCACGGGATCGACGTGCGCGTATTCGCGGACGATGGCTTGCGTGTAGGCTTGATACACCTCTTCATCCTGACCCAGGATGGCCAGGTCTGCGCTGAGCATGGCGTCCTTCAACGCGTGGCTGATGCCGGGCCCCTGGAAATGGTCGGTGGCGCGTATCAGTTGCGCCACATCCTGGTTGTCGCCCGCATCGAGGCCGCTGGCCAGCCACAGCTGGGCACTCGCCTCTTCGCTCGAATACAGGGCATCGTCGTCGTGGCTGTAGACGGCGTCGTGGAACCAGAACGCCTTTTTCACCAGCGCACTGTCGCGCTTGGGCGCAAAGGTATTGTCGGCCCACACGCGGATCTCGGACAAGCCATGCACCAGGTGGTCGAGGTTGTGATAGTGGCGGTCCGCACCGCCATATGCCTGCGGCCCCGTCAGGTGGGCGAACCAGTGGTCCGCCAGCGCGATGTCCGCTTGCGAGGCGGTGGCATAGTTCCACAGCGCTTCCCACTCCTTGCGCAGGCAGTCGAGTATCCACGCCTGGTAGGCGGGGCCGGGGACGAATTTCTTCATGGTCCAGTTCCAGCCGACAGGCCCTTCCAGCGCCTTGACGAAGCTGGAGCTGACGGAACCGAGGTCGCGCGGCGGCATCACGAAAATCGTCTTGGCGCCCTGCAGCACGTCCACATTGGTTTGCTGGATCAGGTTTTCATAGTCGAAATCGGCCGTCGTGCGGATGCCGCGGATCAGGTAGTCGCAACCATGCTTTTTCGCCGCGCGCGCCGTGTAGTCGCCCTTGACGATGACCACCTGCACATTGTCCCAGCCGCATTCGCGCGCGCTCTGCTCGATGATGCGCTTGCGGTCTTCGGCGGGGAATTGCGGCTTCTTGGCGGGGTTTTGCGACAGGAACACGATCACCTCGTCGGCGAGCGAACGCGCTTCGCCGATCACCCACATATGGCCGTTGGTGATGGGGTCGAGGGTGCCTGAAAAGCCGATCTTCTGCATGCTGCGCTCCGTTTGCTTGATTGCTTATTGCGCAGACAATATATGCCAGCGGCGCGCGCGTCAATGCAACATGCCAAAGATCATGATCAAAACGTTACTTTTTCACGGCTTGCGGGAATTCCACGCGCACGCACAGGCCGCCCAGGCGCTCGGATTTGTCCAGCACCAGGCGCGCGCCATGGCGCTCGGCGATGGCCTTGATGATGGCCAGCCCCAGGCCGCTGCCGTTGGCGTCCGTGCCGGGCACGCGGTAGAAGCGGCTGAAGACGCGCTCGCGCTCTTCGGGCGGGATGCCGGGGCCGTTGTCTTCCACCGACAAGGTCACGCAGACGGGGCTGGCGCGCAGGTCGATATCGACCGTGCCGCCCTGCGGCGTGTACTTGATGGCATTGTCGACCAGGTTGCGCAGCATGATGTTGAGCGCATCGGCCTGGCCCGCCACCTTGGCCGGGTCCATGTGATGCAGGCCCAGGTCGATCTTGCGCGCCTGCGCGATGCCGGCCATGTCGCCCAGCGCCCGCTTGACGACATCGTTCAAGTCCACCGCCTGCAGCTGGTCGCCGCTGGCGGCGCTCGCTTCCTGGCGCGCCAGCACCAGCAGCTGCTCGACCAGGCGCGTGGCCCGCTCGATGCCGGCGCTCACGCGGCTGATCGCCAGGCTGCGTTTTTCTTCCGATTCGGCCCGTTCCAGGCTCAATACCTGCAGCTTCAGGGCCGCCAGCGGCGTGCGCAATTCATGCGCGGCGTCGGCGACGAAATGCTGCTGCGCGTCGAACGCCGTTTTCACGCGCCCGAACAACAGGTTCAGTTCATGCACCAGCGGACGCACTTCGTCGGGCAAGCCCGCTTCCGAGACGGGAGATAAATCGTCCGCCTGGCGCGCCGCCACCTGCTTGCGCACGCGCGAGACGGGCGCCAGCGAACCGCTGACGACCCACCAGACGACGAGCATCAATATCGGCGCCATCAGGGCAATCGGCCCCACCGTGCGCAGCGCCAGGCTACCGGCCATGCGCTTGCGCACGGCCATGTCCTGGGCGATCTGCACGGTCTGGGAACTGGTTTGCACGGAGAAGATGCGGTAAGTCGTGCCGTTCGCCTTTACATTCGAAAAGCCCAGCACGGCGCGCTGCGGCAGTTCCGCGCGCGTGATCGAGCGGAACACCTGCACGCCGTCCGGCGTCCACACCTGCACCACCATGTCGTTGTTGACGGGGTCGGCCGGCAAGGCTTGCGCATGGTTGGCCAGCGGCGCGCCGGAGCGCAGCGACAGGGCCATCTGCTGCATGTGGTAATCAAAAATCTGGTCGGCGTCGTACAGGGCGCTGCGGTAGGCGATCGACGCCTGCGCCAGGGCCGCCATGATGATAGCCGCCAGCAAAAACCACAGCAGGCGGCCGCGCAGCGAATGCGTCACCGTGACCTTCATCCTCATGCCTTGGGCACCATGTAGCCGAGGCCGCGCACGTTCTGGATCAAGTCGCTGCCCAGCTTCTTGCGCAAGCCGTGGATATACACTTCCACGGCATTGCTGTTGACTTCATCCTTCCAGCTGTACAGTTTTTCTTCCAGCTGCGCGCGCGACAACACGATGCCGGGACGCGCGATCAGCGCTTCCAGCACGGCCCATTCGCGCGCCGACAGGTTGACGGGATGGCCCTCGGCGATCACTTCGCGCGTCAGCGGATTGATGGACACGCCCTGGTGTTCGAAGATCGGTTCCGGCCGCCCCGAGGCGCGCCGCAGCAAGGCGCGTATGCGCGCCAGCAATTCGTCGAGGTCATACGGTTTCAACACGTAATCGTCGGCGCCCGCGTCCAGGCCGGCGATGCGCTGCTCGACGGCGTCGCGCGCCGTGGCCACAAGGACCGGCGTATCTAGCTTGCGCAAACGCATCGAGCGCAGCACGTCGAGGCCATCCTTGCGCGGCAAGCCCAGGTCCAGCAGCACCAGGTCATAGGTCTGCGTCTGCAGGGCCGTGTCGGCCATGTCGCCATCCTTGACCCAGTCCACCGCGTAATGCTCGGCGCGCAGCAAATCGAGCACCACCTCGCCGATCATCGTATCGTCTTCTACCAGCAATAAGCGCATGGCTGCTCCTTGTTCAATTTTTCACCCCAAAGGCGAAAAACCGGGGTCGAACCCTGAGGGTTCGACCCCAGTATTTGCCCTTGGGTTTGCTTCTTCATTAACCTAAACGTACGGGAATAAAAATCTTGTCCGGTCCCCGCTGTATCAGCAAGGCGACCGACTTGGCGGATTTTTCCACCACGTCGCGCACCTGCTCGACCGTGTTGACGGGACGGCCATTGACCGACAATAGCACGTCGCCCGGCTGCACTCCGGCATTCGCGGCAGCACCGCCCGCGTCTTCCACCAGCAGGCCGGCGCTGATGCCCGCCTCGCGTTTTTCATCCGATTGTAACGGACGCAGGGCCAGGCCCAGCTTTACCTTGCCGGCGGCGCTGTCGCTCTTCGCCACTTCGGCCACCTTGTCGGCCGCATTGCCCAGGGTTGCCGTCAGGCTCACGATCTTGCCGTCACGCCAGACATCCATGCTGATCTTGTCGCCTGGCAAAGAGGTACCCACCAGCGCCGGCAAGTCGGCCGAGCCGATGATGCGCTGGCCATTGACCTTGCGCACCACGTCGCCCGATTTCAGGCCCGCCTTGTCAGCCGGGCTGCCCCGCTCCACGTTGGCCACCAGCGCGCCTTCCGGCGTGGCCAGCTTGAACGAGTCGGCAAAGCCCTGGTTGACTTCCTGCACCGTCACGCCCAGCTTGGCATGGCTGGCCTTGCCCGTGGCGACGATCTGGTCCTTGATGCGGCCGGCCAGGTCGATGGGGATGGCGAACGACAAGCCCTGGAAGCCGCCCGTCTGGCTGTAGATCTGCGAATTGATGCCCACCACTTCGCCGCGCGTATTGAACAGCGGACCGCCCGAGTTGCCGGGGTTCACCGCCACGTCCGTCTGGATGAACGGTACATTGCTGTCGTCCGGCAAGGAGCGGCCCTTGGCGCTGACCACGCCGGCCGTGACCGTGCTGTCGAAGCCGTATGGCGAACCGATGGCCAGCACCCACTCGCCCACCTTCAGGTCGCTGGAATGGCCGAGCGGCACGATGGGCAGGTTGTTGGCGTCGATCTTCAGCACGGCGATATCCGTCTTCGGATCCGTGCCGAGCACCTTGGCGCGGAATTCGCGGCGGTCGTTGAGCTTGACAGTCACTTCGCGCGCATCGCGCACCACGTGGGCGTTCGTCATGATGATGCCGTCGGGGCTGACGATGAAGCCGGAGCCGAGGCCGTGCGTGGGCACGTCGCGGCCGCCGCGCTGCCCGCCTTGCGGACCCTGGAAGCGGCGGAAGAATTCGAAGAAGGGATCGTTGCCAAAATCGTCATTGCCAGCCTGGGCCGAGGGGTCGTAGGCCACCTTGGTGCTGCCCGTGACGCTGATGTTGACGACGGCCGGGCTGTTGCGCGAAGCGATCTGGCTAAAGTCGGGCAAGGCCACCAGCGGCGCGCTGGCTGCAGGTGCCACGGCGGCAGCCACCGGAGCGGCGGGCGCGCCGGCAGCGGCATTCGCGCCAGCATTGTTCTGATGCACCACCATGGCGCCACCGGCGCCCAGCACACCGATCGCGGCCAGCGCGGCTACGGTGCGTTTGATTTTCAGGGATGCGGTATTCTTTTGCTGTTCCATGAATTGCTCCTCATTCAATGAGATTTTGATGTATGCAATAGTGGGCCACGAGTCTTAGGCGGTGCTTAACATTTTTCCATTTGGAAACAGGCATTTGCGCCTTTAAGCAGGGTTTAATCTTGCCTGCCGCACGCATGTCGCATGGCGATCAAGGAGGCCCCGAACGGGCTCCGGACGTGACACTGGCCGGATCAACCGGCCAGTATTTTACTGCATGGAAAGAGCCTGCCTGGGCGCCGGAGGGGCGCCGGGGTCGGCTCAGATCAGCTCAGATCAGGCTGCCTGGCGCTGTTCCAGCACACTGACGGTGTCGCTGCCGGCGCCGATCTCGATCTTGCGCGGTTTCAGCGCTTCCGGCACTTCACGCACGAGGTCGATGGTCAGCATGCCGTTTTCAAACGTGGCGCCCGTGACCTTCACGTGGTTGGCCAGCTGGAAACGCTGTTCGAAATCGCGGGCAGCGATGCCGCGGTGCAAGAACGTGCGCTCGACGCCATCTTTCTGCTTGCGGCCCGTGACGTGCAGGGAGTCGCGTTCGGTGATGATGTCGATCTCTTCGCGCGAGAAGCCGGCCAGGGCCATCACGATGCGGTATTTATCTTCCGACACCAGTTCGATGTTGTATGGCGGATAGCTCGGTTGCGCATCGGCGCGTTGTTCGTTGAGCAGCTGTGCCAGGCGGTCAAAGCCAATGGCGGAACGATACAGGGGAGCAAGGTCAAAAGTACGCATGATAAATATCCTTTTCAAATGAAGCGATAAGAGGGGCGGACCTCACCATGAGCATCCGCTTGCTACCAATCTAAGGACGATCAAGCGGCCTTCAAGGCCTTGAAATTGGCGAAAAGCGCCCCAGACCTCGCGAAATTTGTAAGAAATTTTTACAAGCTCCCTCCAAGGGGATTTTGCATGGCGCCTCCCATGCGGGGCCGGCTTTTGGTGTATGCTGGCGGCATGAATAATGACACCGACATCCAGCTCAGCGGCCCCTTCAAGGCCACCGACGGCTCCGGCCGTGCCCACGACATCAAGGCCATCCGCATCTTCGACGAAGGCTACGGCATCATCGACGTCTACGTCGATTTCGCCGCCCCGCTCGAAGCGGGCGCCTACAAGGACAAGACCCTGGTCGGCCACATCCTGGCCCGCCTGCGCAGCCTCGGCTACGTTGGCCCCGACTTCGGCCATGGCGACCTTGGCCTGCAAGACAAGAAACTGATCGTTCTGGAAGCGCCAGAGGAATTTTCCGCCTTTGCAATCAGCAAAGGCTGGAAGGATCTTTCGGCAGAATTCGACGAGGACTGAGCCGTTTTCTCCCCATCTGCGCCGTACCCGCATCTTGCCGGTACGGCGTTTTTCATGGGTGAAGACTTAATTCAGCTTAGTTGCTTAGTTGATATAGCGCGCGCTCCAGGCGGCAATGACGTTGGCGACATACGCCGCGTCATCGCGCCCCGTCAGCAGATGATCGGCATCGTCGAGTGAAACGAAGCTTTTCGGGTGTTTGGCTGCCGTAAAGATATCCATCGCATTCGACAGGCTCACCGTCGTGTCGTTCGGCGCGTGCATCACCAGCAGGGCTCGGCGCAGGCCGGCGATGTGCTCCTTTAAACTGTGGCTGCCCGCGTCGTCGACAAATTGCTGGCGGATGCGGAAAGGCCGCCCTTCCAGCTGCACCAGCGCTTCGCCCTCGGCGGCGATTTTTTCCAGGTGGTCGCTGAACATGCGCGTCACGTAGGCGGGCGTGCTCGGCGCGGCCAGGGTGGAGATGGCAGTGGCTTCCGGCACTTGCGACGCGGCGGCCAGCACGGCGGCGCCGCCCAGGCTATGGCCGATCAGCAATTGCGGTGCGGCGTGCCTGGCCCGCAAAAAGTCGGCGGCGGCGACCAGGTCGTCCACGTTCGACGAGAAATTCGTGGCGGCGAACTCGCCTTCGCTGGCGCCCAGTCCCGTGAAGTCGAAGCGCAGCACGGCGATGCCATGTTCCGTCAAGCCTTGCGCGATGCGCCGCGCGGCCAGCACGTCCTTGCCGCAAGTAAAACAGTGGGCGAACAGCGCGTAGGCGCGGATGGCGCCGTCGGGCGCATCGAGGCGCGCCGCCAGCACATGGCCATGCGCGCCGGGAAAATCTTGCCGGGTGGATTTCATTGTCTCAGATCAAAGCTGCCGCGCAGGGCGGCCGATGGCGCATTGTAGCGCCGTCCGGCCACGGCTGTTTTAGCCACGCGATGGGATGTCGACACCCTTGATGACGGCAGGCCGGGCCAGGAACACATCCAGCACGCGCTGCACGTTCGGGAAATTGCCAAAACCGACGAGATCGCCCGCACCATAGAAGCCCACCAGGCAGCGCACCCACGGGAAGATGGCGATGTCGGCAATCGTGTACTGCTCGCCCATGATCCAGTCGCGGCCCTGCAGGCGCTGTTCGAGCACGCCCAGCAGGCGCTTGGCCTCGCCAAGATAGCGCTCGAGCGGACGCTTGTCTTCGTAGTCCTTGCCGGCGAATTTGTGGAAGAAGCCCACCTGGCCGAACATGGGGCCGATACCGCCCATCTGGAACATCAGCCATTGGATCGTTTCATAGCGCAGGCCCGCGTCCTGCGGGATGAACTTGCCCGTCTTTTCTGCCAGGTACAGCAGGATGGCGCCCGACTCGAACAGGGCCAGCGGTTTGCCATCGGGACCGTCCGGGTCGAGGATGGCGGGAATCTTGTTGTTCGGATTAAGGGACAGGAAGGCGGGCGACAGCTGGTCGTTCTGCTCGAAGCTGACCAGGTGCGGCTCGTACGCCAGGCCCAGCTCTTCCAGCAGGATGGAAACCTTGATGCCGTTCGGCGTCGGCAGCGAGTACAGCTGCAGGCGCTCGGTATGCAGTGCAGGCCATTTTTGGGTAATGGGGAAGTCGGAAAGCTGTGTCATGGATATCCTTTGTTTCAATGAAAGATGCGGCACCGGGAAGCCAGTATAGCCAAGCATGGCAATTTCAGCAGAACAGCGCATTTAGCCAAACAAGCCATGCAAAAACCAGCGCGGCGCGGCGTCTTCCGCGCTGCCGGCGATGCGTTCGCGGTAGACCCAGTAATGGGCGTGGTCGAGGCCTTCGGCAATGAAATAATCGCGCGCCTGCGACTGGCCCCACCAGCCCGCTTCGATGCGCTCGGCAACGGACACCATTTTCAGGGGCGAGCCATAAAACGGCCGGTGCTCGCGCATCAGCAGGGCGATGGGCTGGGCCAGCAGCCAGCCTGGACGGGGCATGCCGGGCAAGCCGGGCGGCAAGTCGGGTAGCGCGATTTTTGCGCCTGGCCTGGCCGGCAGCGGCAGCCACTGGTTGGCCGCCTCGGGGCGGTAATCGGCGCGCGGCGCGGCCTGCAAGACATTGTCGCTCCCCAGGCGCGCCACCAGCAATTCCAGCAAACGCTGGCGCTCCTGCGGCGTGCCGCCCGGCTCGGGGAACAGGCTGTCGCTGGGCGGCGCCATCGGCTGCACCTGCAGCGCTTCCAAGGTCAGGCCGATCACGGGCGCGTCCAGCGCCAGCTGCGCCAGGCGTTCCTTGAGCAGGCGCACCAGGTGCTCGTCGCGCCACACGGCCTCGCCCAGCGCCAGGTCGATGACGGTGGGAGCGCGCGCCACCCTGCCCCGTTCGTGCGCCAGCAGCAATTGAATGCGCTCGACGGCAAATTGCCGCGCGCATAGCCAGCCCGTCATTTGCTGCAGCAGGCGGCGCGCGCCGAACAGCAGCGCGTCGGCGTGCTCCACGCGGTCGAACAATTCCAGGCTGGCGCGGAACGTGGGCGGCGCCTCAATCCACACGAACAGTTCCGTGCTGTGGCCATGCGCATCGTCGAGCATGGCCAGCAAAGCCCCGCCGCAGCGGCGCTGCAAGCCGGGCCGGGGCAAGTGGCGCAGCTGCCCCAGGGTGCGGCAACCGATGCCCTCGAACCAGTCCAGGTAAGGGCGCGCGGGCGGCAGCAGAGCGCACGGCAGGCCGTCGAGGCGGCGAGTGAGGCTCTCCATGCCCAGCACGCGGCTCCGGCGCGTGCCGGCGCGCGCCAGCAGCCAGGCGCCGCGCGCCGTGGGAGCGCACGACAGCTGGGCCGTGTAGCCGAGCGCGCGCAAGCTGGCCGCGATCTGCCGGCACAGGGCGCGCACGCCGCCAAACAGGCGCAGGCTGGCGCCCGCATCGACCAGCAGGGTCGCTTCCTCGCCCTGCGCCACCAGCGGCGAATATTGCAGCAGCGCCAGCGCCACCGCTTGCAAGGCTTGCGCTTCCAGTTCAAGCGAGCGCTCGTGCAGGCGCGCCTGCGGCGCCAGCATCAACGCACCGGCGCGGCGCATGCCCGGCCGGATGCCGGCGGCCAGCGCCAGCGGCGACACGGCCATCACTTGCTCCTGCTCCAGCACTACGCCGAGGCTGTCAGCCGACCAGCGCGGGCAAAATACTTCGAGCGGGAGCCGGGGCAGGCACAGGCCGATCCAGAGTCGCATGGCGTAGCAATAATGAAGGAGGTTGCAGGGGCAGGAACAGGGGCGCGTCGCGCTGCGGTCCCCGGCGCTTGATGAAGCCGATCTCGATGCCGCCGGCGGCCGGGCGCACGGACAGGCGCAACGGCGCCGGCGACGCATCCTGCGCGCCGTGCAGCGGGCGCAGCATGCAAAACAGGGTGTTGCCGCCTTGCGCGGCCAGGTGCAGGCGGCGCAGGCTGTCGGCGCGCACGTGCTGCTGCCAGAACAGCAAGGCGCCGCAACTGCCGCTGCGCAAGATGTTTTCCGCCGCCCACAGGGCATCCTTGCTGCTGGCGCTTTTGAGCCACAGCAGCTGCGACGGCGCCAGCCCCTGTGCCACCAGGGCCAACGCCTGCGGCGGATGGGGCGGCTGCAGCAGCACGATGGGCAAGCCCTGCAGTTGCGCCAGCGCGGGCGCCAGCAGGCGCAATTCGCCGCTGCCCGCCTGCTGCACCAGCAGGTCGATGAGACTGCCGCTGGGCCAGCCACCGCCGGGCAGCTGCGCGGACAGCGCGGCAAAGCCCGTGTCCAGGCAGCGCGTGGCGCCCTGCCCCAGCTGCGATGCGCGCCATAAAGACGGGTGCAAGGCTTCCGGCGAGGCCATCAATTGAGAATGTTGCATCATTGAATAGATAGATGAATACTGTATGCACATACAGTACTATCCAGCCCCGCTTTTGGCAAGGTTTATCTCACTGCCGCAACCGCAGGGGCCGCTCCGCCATGTCCGAAAAACCCCGTTTTTGGCATCGATTGCTGTACCATAAGCACTCTCCTTACCGCTCGGCAATGCACCGGGCGGCTTCCTCCGTCCATAAGGAAACGCATTTGACCACCATCCAAATCATCAGCGCCATCGTCTTCGGCCTTGCGCTCATCCACACTTTTGCCGCCAAGTCGTTTGAAACCTTGTCGCGTCGCCATCCCCGCCATGCGGGCCTGCTGCATTTGCTGGGCGAAGTCGAAGTCGTGTTCGGCTTCTGGGCCTTCATCCTGATCATCATCATGGCCTTTGTCTCGGGCAGCGATGCGGCCATCGAGTATGCCGAGTCGCGCCATTACACGGAGCCGCTGTTCGTCTTTGTCGTTATGGTCGTGGCCGCCTCGCGCCCCGTGCTCGACGCCGTGCAGCGCCTGTTGAAAAGCGTGGCGCGCGTGATGCCGCTGCGCACGGAACTGGCCCTCGTCTGGCTGGGTCTGGCGCTCGTTCCGCTGACGGGCTCATTGATCACGGAACCGGCCGCCATGACCCTGGCGGCGCTGATGCTGGCGCCGCAAATCTTTCGCCCGGGCATTCCTGAATGGCTGAAATACGGCGCCTTGGGCGTGCTGTTCGTCAACGTCTCCATCGGCGGCACCCTCACCTCGTACGCGGCACCGCCCGTGCTGATGGTGGCCACCACGTGGAACTGGGACAGCGCCTACATGGCCAGCCATTTCGGCTGGAAGGCCGCCATCGCCGTGCTGGTGAACGCCACGGGCGTGAGCATTTTGCTGCGCAAATACCTGCACAGCAATACCTCCGACATCAAGCCGAAAGCGGGCGAGGTGGAAGCGCCGAAAGTACCGCTGGCCGTCAGCCTGGTGCACATGATCGTGCTGGCCGGCGTGGTGACACTGGCGCACCATCCCGTGCTGTTCATCGGCCTGTTCCTGTTCTTCCTCGGCTTCGTACAGGCGTATGAACGCTATCAAAGCCCGCTGATCCTGAAAGAGGGTTTATTGGTCGGCTTCTTCCTCGGCGGCCTGGTGGTACTGGGCGGCATGCAGCAATGGTGGCTGCAGCCCATCGTTTCCAGCCTGAAACCACTGGCCCTGTTCTTCGGCGCCCTGGGCTTGACGGCAATTACCGACAATGCGGCCCTGACTTACCTCGGCTCGCTGATCGTCGGCATGACGGACGAAGCGAAATACATGCTGATGGCTGGCGCCGTGGCCGGCGGCGGCCTGACCGTCATCGCCAACGCGCCGAACCCGGCCGGCGTGGCCCTGCTGCGCCGCGGTTTCAAGGATGAATCGATCGGCGCCGTCGGCCTGCTGGCCGGCGCCCTGCTGCCAACGGCCGTGTCTGCCGTGGCCTTCCTGGCCCTGTAAGCCTCATCACGGGGCGGCTGCCGGCCGCCCCTGCGTCCCTCAGTTTCCGTCATACACGAGGAAATGCAGCCGGTCATAGAACAGGCTGTAGGCATAGTCGAACGTGCCCACGCTGCGAAACCCCTTGTGCAGATACACTTGCAGCGCTTCGCTCTTTTCCCACACCGTCAGGGTGATGCGCGCGCAGCCTTTGCGGCTGGCCAGGTCGCGGATTTCATGGAACATTTGCCGGAACAAACCCTGGCCCCGGTATTTCTCGTCGATGGCCAGGCTGCTGACGAAACAGTCGTCGGCGCGCGCATGCGCGAGCACGAAGGCGTCATACGCATCGTCGAGCGCCTTCATGTCGTCGCGGTAATATGACACGGCGCCGCAGGCCTGGAACTCGTCCATCGTCGCGGCCGTGAAAAAGCCGATGAAACGCCCTTCCTCGTCATGCAAGCCGTGGATGTGTTCCAGATACGGGTCGATATTTTGCCGCCGCTGCAATTCGACGAACTGCAGATTGAGTTTGTTGCCGAACGAGCAGTATTCAAGGTAGCTGGTGGCAAACAGCAATTTCGCCATGCGGTTCTTCGTCTCGTCGTCCAGCAATTCGCCCGCCACCAGCGTGAGCGGCGCATGCGACAGCAAGTCCGCCTGCGCCTCGTCACCTGGCGGGGGCGCATCGCCGGCGGCCGGCATGCGGCTGCCGTGGCGGCCCACCGTCGGGCGCCAGAAATTGCCGGCGGTAATCTGCTGCGAACGGTGGGCCAGCAGGTAGCGGCAAAAGACGGCATTCACGCGGTCCAGCTGCGGGTCGTCCGACAGCACCGAGTAATAGTGAAAATGATCGATGTCGGCCCGCAACTGGGCCGCATACGCCATGCGCGGCACTTCCTCGATGTCGAACACGTCGACGATGTCGGGCAGGCGCAAAGGATCATCGAGCCGCCAGCCGATGTCGTCGAGCCGCGCCACGCAGCGGGCATATGCGCGCCGTTCCTCGTCGCTCAAGGGGATGTGCATGCCGGTAATGATATCGTCCAGCAAGCGCATGCCGCGGATGCCGCCCGCCACCGCTTCGCGCGCGCCGTCATACAGCACGCAATAGCGCTGGTAGAACTCGGCATGGCTGAGCAGGGTCACGCCCAGGTTCTTCTTCCATTCGGCATAAAACTGGCCAAACAGCTGCGCCTCGAATTGCGGGCAGGAACGGGGAACCTGCGCATCGATACCCGCATAGGCGAGGTTCACATTGCGCTGGATCACGCGCAGCGCCGCATCGTTCTTCTTGGCGATCAGCATGCCCGTTTCATCGAGAAACAGATTCATCCAGCTGACATGCCGGCGCTCTTCTCCCTCGCCTTCCCTGCGCTGGAAATAATCGGGCACTTCAGGCTTCATCAGGAAAATCGTCGCCGGATTATGCGGCACCGTATCGACATCCATATACATGCCGCCGTATTCGCACATGATGAGGATGCGGAAATAATCGGACAAGGTGGCGAAGTAGCGCTGCGTATGCAGGGTATCGAGGATGCCGAAGCGGGCCGGCGCGAAATCGAGCGCCAGCGCGCGCAGCGAGTTGATATGCAGGGTCGTGCCGCCGATGGCGTAGCGGCCTATCGTGTAGCGCCCGGCGCCGCCAGTGGGGCTGAAGCGCTCGTCATGGCGCAGCTGCTGCGCATCCCACACCCACAGGATGGAGACGTACGGCGCGCCGCCGTTGTAGCGGACCTCCTCCAGCGCCGCGCCCCACTGCCCGATCGCTTCGGAAGCGATGGCCGGCAAGGGGCCGCCCATCCAGATGCGGTGCAGGTAGCGCTCGTCGTCGCCGAGCGCGCGCGTGGGGATGCAGCTGAGCGAGGAGCAGCTTGCCGCGTTGAAATGGTTAAAGTTCAGGGCGACGAAGCTGCGCAGGGCCGCGATGCCAGCCTGGTGCTCCACGGCCAGTTGCTCCAGATCGCTGCCGGGGGGCCGGACATCGGCCAGGGTGATGTAATCGAGTTTCAGCCGGTTGATGCGAAACTCGTATTCGAGGTTGAAAATCTTTGCTTGATCGTGTTTCGAGGCCAGGTCATCTATTTTCATGGGCGCACCATTTTCCGCAGGAGAGTGTCAATGAACTTCGCAGGAGGTAAAACAAGGTCGAGAACAGGCGCATCGTTGCGCCATCAGTGCCGGGCCAGCCGCACCCCGCTTTCCCGGCGCCCCGCCATGCCCCGCGTAAACAGCAGCAGGCAAGCCGTGATGACCACGATGACGGGAATATTGAGCAGCGCATACGTTTCCAGCGCATAGCCGAAGCGCTGGCACAGCACGTTGTACAACTGCAGCCAGGCGGACAGATAAATGCAGTACAGCAAGCTCATGGCGGCCGTCGTCAAGGTCATCGACTCCTTGCTGGCCGTGATCGCGCTGCGTATCAGTGCGCCATTGAACAGGCCAAAGCCGATGGAATAGACAAACATGCAGGCCGCAAACACGTCGACGTGGTGGCGGCCCGCGCCGGCACCCAGCATGCCGGCGGCAGCGATCAGCCCGCCCAGGCGCAGCAGGGAGACGAGAGGGAAATCCTGGCGCAGGCGCTGGATGGCGATGCTGCTGAGGACAAAGCCCGACAAAATCACGCATTGCAAGGCGATATACGTGGCATAGGAGGCACCCATTTCCTGCAGCACGAAAATGGGCGAAAAGCCGATCCAGGCCGTCAGGGGCACGGTGGCCAGCCCGGCCGTGAACATGCCGAACATGAAGCGCCCATTGCTGAAAATGGCAACATAGCTGCGCACGATGGCGGCCAGGTCCGGGCGCGTGACGGCCGGTGACGCGCGCGGCATGGTCTTGAACAGGCCCAGCAAGGACAGCAGCGCCAGCAGGCCGGAGAGGAAAAAGACGTAGCGCCAGTCCAGCCGGCTGATGATGGCGCTGCCGAGGATGGGGCCGGCCAGGGGCGCGAGGATGGTGGTGCTCGACAGGATGCTGCTCAGCTTGACGGCAGCCATGTCGTCGAACAGTTCATGGATCATGGCATAGCCGACGAAGATGAAGCAGCAGCCCATGCCCTGGATGAAACGGGCGGCGAGAAATTGCTCGATCGACGTGGAAAATGGCACGGCCAAGGTGGCCAGCAGGAACAAGGTATTGCCGGTCAACACGAGCTTGCGCTTGCCGATGGTGTCGGCCAGGGGCCCCAGGAAAATCTGCAGGGAACTGCCGCCCAGCAGATACAGGCTCAGGGACAGGGGAATGAATTTTTCCTCTGCCTGGAACTCGCCGACGATGCCCAGCATGGCCGGCATGATCATGTCGTTCGACAAATAAATATTCAGTTCAAAGACGAGGAAAAACGCAAAGAACCACAGCAACTGCTTGGACTTGATGGACATGGCGCGTTCCGTAACGTGGGTGGCTGCCGTCAGTGCGTATCTACCGTCGGGGCATGGGACGGCAGACACGGATTACACTGAAAACGTGTACCAATTGTATACCAGTTCGTATTTTTAGCGCCTGTTTTTGTGATTTTTAAATACCGCAGCAATACCACTTTGTAAAATTCATGCTGCTGCGACATTGGGAAATCTGCGCTGGAAAGGGCGCGGCCAGCGTGCCGGCAGGCTGGCCGCGGCCCTGCGGGGAAAGGAAGAACGATGCGTACCAGTGCCCGCGCACCGTTGCGGCGCGCGGCACACTGGCTTACCGGCGGCGGTGGCTGGCGAAGAAATCGAGCAGCATCTTGCTGGCGTCGGGCCTGGCCTTGTCGTTGAATGGCAGGCTGGCGTCGCCGCCGCTCCACGCGTGCTCGAGGTGCTCGACCTGCGCCACGCGCAGCAGCACATCCTTGCCCACCTGATAATCGTGCAGCGCATACGCATGCGCCGGATTGCGCCCGCCCGCCGCGCCGCCAGGCAGACGCTGCGCCGTCACCACGGTATCGAACGGCAAGCGGTTGACGCGCACGCTCTGGCGCACCAGCTGCGTCTGGTTGATGGGCCGCACCACCTTGTCGGCCAGCCCTTGCAGCAGGATGGTGGGCAGGCGGGGAAACGCCGGCTGGCGCGCCAGCACTTCATCGATGGCCGCGTCGGCGCGGGCGGCAGCGCCATGCTGCATCACGCCCAGCGCGCCGATCAGGTTATGCCCGGCGCCAAAAACGGGCCCGGAATGCAGGCCCAGCGCCGCGAACAGATGAGGATGGTTGAGGGCCACGATATGCGCCATGCCGGCGCCGGCGGAAATGCCGCAGATATAGATGCGCGCGCGGTCGATCGCATAACGGGCCGCCACCTGCTCGATGGCGCCGACGATCAGGCGCACGTCGCCGCCCCCCTCCTGGGTCAGCTTGTCGTACCACTTCCAGCAGCGGCGCGCATGCGAACGCAGCGATTGCTGCGGATACAGCACGGCATAGCCCTTGCGTTCGGCCAGGCGGTTCATGCGCGTGCCGTCGGCAAACTGCGTGGCGCTCTGTTCGCAGCCGTGCAGCATTACCAGTAGCGGCCGGCCCCGGCTGCGCATGGCGGCGCTCGGCGCCTTCTCGGGCAGGTACAGAAAATATGGCAGGCGCCGGCCCGGCAACTGGCCCAGTTCCGGCAACGGCGCATAGTGGGCGGCCAGCCACTTGCCCGGCGGGGGCGCCGTTCGCTTGCGCACGCGCGGGGGCGGCAGGGGCGTGGCAAAGGGCGCCAGGGCGGGCACGGCGTCGCTGACGGGCCTGGCGCGCGGCTTGGCGATTGCTTTGGCCTTGGTCTTGGCCACGGGCTTGCTGCGGGGTTTGGCCTTGGGCTTGGCCGGCACCGGGCCGAACAGCACCTTGGCCAGCTTGGTCGCCGTGCGCTGCTGCGCCTTACCGGCGCGCAACAGCCCGCGCAGCCATTTGGTGGCGGGCTTTACCATGGCGCGCGGCGCGCGTGTCGTTGTGGAGCGTACCGCAAGTTCATCCCTCTGCAGCGTTGCATCGTCAGCATGTGCGGCCTCCTCCTTGGAACGCATAGAGTACCGCAATTGGCTGACAGCACCGTACGTTGGCACACCGATAAAAGTGCCACTGGCACTATTGAGGCAGATCAAACGCTACATAGTGCGTATGCTTACTCTGGATGTTCGATCAGCACTTCACACGAGGAGAGAACACCATGAGCTATCTGGACCGCGACATCCTGGGCATGTACCGCAACCACGACGGCCCGGGGCCGGCCCTGATGGGGGCCGATACCCTGATCGGGGACGATGTCTACAATCACGACGACGAGGAACTGGGCGACATCAAGGAAATCATGCTCGACATGCGCACCGGCCAGATCGCCTATGCCGTGCTGTCCTTCGGCGGCATCATGGGTATGGGCGACAAGCTGTTTGCCGTGCCCTGGGAACGCCTGACCCTGGACACCGTCAACAAGCGCTTCCTGCTCAACGTCGACAAAGACCTGCTGAAAGACGCTCCCGGCTTCGACAAGAACAACTGGCCCGACATGGGCAGCGAAGCGTGGAACCAGCAGATGGAAGCGTTCTATGGCAGCGGCACGCGCTACGGCAGCGGCGCCATGGCAGGGGGCCACATGCCCTCCGGCAGCGACCTGCGCAGCGGCGCCAGCCTGCAATCGGGCAGCGAAGGCAGCATGTCCGGCAGTTCCATGAGCGGCAGCCGCGCCGGCACGGGCGGCAGCCAGAGTGACCTGGGTTCGCGCTCATCGCTCAGCGATGATGATGATCTCAACAAGCGCACTTGAGAGATCAGGTGGAACGTAGGTCGGGTAGGATGGATTAGCGGAGCATGTTGCTGCCCATCGTTAGCGTCAAGGCGCCTCTAGAAACCGTAGCGAGCAAGTTCAATATCGCGTTGAGTAGCGCAACCGTACTCTGTACGGGGGCGCCGAGCCGGTGAGCAACGCCGACGCGATAGTGAGCTGCGCAGTAGGTTTATAGAGGTGCCATCACCGTTGCATCGACTCCCATACTTTCTGCAGGCGCTTGGCCGACACCGGCATCGGCGTCCGCAACTCCTGCGCAAACAGCGACACGCGCAGCTCTTCGAGCATCCAGCGGAAGTCGACGAGTTTCGGATCCGTGTTCTTGCCGGCCTGGCGGTCCTTGGCCTGGCGCAGATACGGCGCGGCGGCCGATTGCCACTCGGCCATCAACTTGGTGTCGCGCGTGGGGTCGGCGCGCAGCTTTTCCAGGCGCACATTGATCGCCTTCAGATAGCGGGGGAAATGCGCCAGCTGCGTGTACTCGTTTTCCGTCAGGAAGCGTTTATGCACGAGGCCCTGCAGCTGCGACTGGATATCGGTGGCCGCCGCTGCAGGAATATTCTGCAGACGCTTCGGCAAGCCGTGGAATTCCGTCAGCACTTGCGACAGCAAACGGGCGATTTCATTCACCAGCAGAACCAACCGCGACTTGCCCTCCGCCTGGCGCTTGGCGAATGAAGCGGCGTCCAGCGGCAGCGGATCTTGCAGGCAGGCGATGTCGAGCGCCTTGTTGATGATTTGCTCGCGCAACTCTTCCTGCGAACCGAGAGCCATGAATTGCATGCCCATCTGCTGCAAACCCGGAATGCTTTTCTCGACGTATTTGATCTGCTCCTTCATTTGCAGCGCGAACAATCGGCGCAAACCGATTTTATGCGTGCGGGCGGCCACGGTCGGGTCGTCAAACACTTCCAGGTCGCAATGCGTGCCCTTGTCGACCAGCGCGGGGAAGCCGATCAGGGTCAGCTTGCCTTGCACGATTTCCAGCAACTCCGGCAATTCGCCAAAGGTCCAGGCCGTCAAGCCCATGTGCTGCGAGACGGTGGCGTTGCCTGACGCCGGTGCGGCCGCAGCGGCTGCGCCCTTGGCTGGCGCACCGCCCTTGCCTGCCGCCGCATTGGCGGCGGCGCCCTGCGCTTGCGCCTGCAGCCGCGACGCCACTTGCGCGCCCGCCACTTTGGCACCGGGCGTGCCCGCACCGGAAACGCCCGACACTTCGGCCAGCTTCTGAAAACTCTGGCGCGCCTGGCCGCCAAATTCCGCCTGCAGGGTGGCCAGGTTGCGGCCCATGTCCAGCTGGCGGCCATGCTCGTCGATCACCTTGAAATTCATGAAGTGATGGGCAGGCAGGGTTTCCGGCTTGAAGTCCGTCGTCAGCACATTGATCGTGATCTGCGTGCGGATGTCGAGGATGATGGCGTCGATCAGGTCACCGCGGCCAAACACGCCCGCTTCATGCACGCGCTCGCAAAATTTCGCTGCGTAATCGGGCAGCGGCACGCAGTGGCGGCGCAGCTTTTGCGGCAACGATTTTAATAGCAGATGCACTTTTTCCTTCAGCATGCCCGGCACCAGCCATTCGCAGCGTTCGCGCGGCAACTGGTTCAGCGCATACAGCGGCACGGCCAAGGTCACGCCATCGCGCACGCTGCCCGGCTCGAAATGATAGGTCAGGCCCATTTCCAGGCCCGTCACGGACATGGTTTTCGGGAACAGGTCCGTCGTCACGCCAGCCGCCTCGTGGCGCATCAGCTCTTCGCGATTCAGATACAGCAGCTTCGGATTGTCGCGCGTCGCCTCTTTATGCCATTTCTCGAAACCGGCGCCATTGCACACGTCCGCCGGCAGCAGCTTGTCGTAGAAGGCGGCGATCAGTTCATCGTCCACCAGCACGTCCAGGCGGCGCGATTTATGTTCAAGGTTTTCAATATCCTTGATCAGTTTATGGTTGTGCGCAAAGAACGGCGCGCGCGTGTCGAAGTCGCCGCCAACGAGCGCGTCGCGGATGAAGATTTCACGCGCTTCCGGCAAGTTGAAATTGCCGTAATTGATGCGGCGCTGGCTGTACACCACCAGGCCGTACAGCGTGGCGCGTTCGGACGCCGTCACTTGCGCCGAGCGTTTTTCCCAGCGCGGCTCGCCCCACGATTTCTTCAGCAAATGCTCGCCGACCTTCTCCAGCCATTCGGGCTGAATTTGCGCCACGCAGCGCGCGTACAGCCGCGTCGTGTCGACCAGTTCGGCCGCCATGATCCACTTGCCCGGCTTTTTCAGCAGCGAGGAACCAGGCCAGATGTGGAACTTGATGCCGCGCGCGCCCAGATACCCGGCGCCAGGCTCGTCTTCGCCCTTGAAGCCGATATTGCCCAGCAAGCCGGTCAGCAAGGCCATGTGCAGATTGTCGTAGGTGGCTGGTGCTTCGTTCAGGCGCCAGCCCTGTTCCTTGACGATGGTCAGCAGCTGCGAATGCACGTCGCGCCATTCGCGCAAGCGCATCTGCGACAGGAAATTCGTGCGGCAATTGTCTTGCAACTGGCGGTTGGTTTTCTTGTGCTCGATGGCCGATTCGAACCAGCGCCAGATTTTCAGATAGCTGAGGAATTCCGATTTTTCATCGGCAAACTTCTTGTGCGCCTCGTCAGCCGCCTGCTGGTGTTCCATCGGGCGGTCGCGCGGATCCTGCACGGACAGGGCCGAGGCGACGATCAGCACTTCGCTCAAGCACGCGTTATCGAGCGCGGCCAGGATCATGCGGCCCACGCGCGGGTCGAGCGGCAGCTTGGCCAGCTTGTTGCCCAGCGGCGTGAGTTTGTTGACCTCGTCGACGGCACCGAGTTCCTGCAGCAATTGGTAACCGTCGGCGATCGCGCGCGCCAGCGGCGGCTCGATGAAGGGGAAGGTTTCCACGTCCGTCAGGTGCAGGGATTTCATGCGCAGGATGACGGCCGCCAGCGAGGAGCGCAGGATTTCCGGCTCCGTGAATTTCGGGCGCAGCAAATAATCCTGCTCTTCGTACAAACGGATGCAGACGCCATCGGCCACGCGGCCGCAACGGCCGGCGCGCTGGTTGGCGGCCGACTGGGCAATCGGCTCGACCTGTAATTGCTCCACTTTATTGCGGTAGCTGTAGCGTTTCACCCGCGCCAGGCCAGCATCGACCACGTAGCGGATGCCGGGCACGGTCAGCGAGGTTTCCGCCACGTTGGTGGCCAGCACGATGCGGCGCGCATTGCTGGTTTTAAACACGCGCTCCTGCTCCTCGGCCGACAAGCGGGCGAACAGCGGCAAAATTTCCACGTGCGGCGGATGGTGCTTGCGCAGCGCTTCGGCGCAGTCGCGGATCTCGCGCTCGCCCGGCAAGAACACCAGCACGTCGCCCGAGCCGATGCGGCACAGTTCTTCCACGCCATCGACGACGGCATCCATCAGGTCGCGCTTTTCGCGCGCAGCTACACGTACATTCGCCGTCCGCTGGCCAGGTTTGTCGGGGTTGGCGGCACCGGGCATGGCCACCTGTTCCCGTTCCACGGGACGGTAGCGCACTTCCACCTGGTACAGACGGCCCGACACTTCGATCACGGGCGCCGGTTTTTCCGGCGTGCCGAAATGGCGCGAGAAGCGTTCCGCATCGATGGTGGCCGACGTGATGATGATTTTCAGATCGGGCCGGCGCGGCAGCAATTGCTTCAGATAGCCGAGCAGAAAGTCGATGTTCAGGCTGCGTTCGTGCGCTTCATCGATGATGATGGTGTCGTAGTTTTTCAACAACGGGTCGGTCTGCGTCTCGGCCAGCAAGATACCGTCCGTCATCAGCTTGACGGACGCGCCACGGCTCAGGGTGTCGGTAAAGCGCACCTTGAAACCCACCGTTTCGCCCAGCGGTGTGCCCAGTTCCTGCGCAATGCGCTTGGCCGTCGACGAGGCGGCGATACGCCGCGGCTGCGTGTGGCCGATCATGCCCTTCTGTCCCCGTCCCAGCTCCAGGCAAATCTTCGGCAACTGGGTCGTCTTGCCGGAACCCGTCTCGCCCGAAACGATGATGACCTGGTTTTCCGTCAATGCCTTGGCGATTTCGGCGCGCCGGCCCGAGACGGGCAAGTCTTCCGGATACGTAATCGGCGGCAGCGGATTGCGGAAAGCCTTTTCCGCTTCGCGCGCGGCGCGGGCTGCGTCGCGGCTTTCACGGCTTTCCTGCCCCTCGCGCGGCGGGCGCGCGGCCTGAGGCTTGCCCTGTGCCGATCGCTGCTGCTGTTGCTGTTTCTGTTGTTCCGCGCGCGGCGGCTGCTGCCTTTGCTGGCTCACGGGCGGGCGCTGGCGGCCCTGCGCAGGCGTGGCGGCAGGCGTGGCAACATCCCCGCTGGCGGGCACATTTGCAACGTTGGAAGGAGGGGAAGACTTATTGCTGGCTGAAGACATTGTTTTTTACAGGTATTTTAAGCGCGCACATCGCGCAGCGAATTATAATGCGCTTAATGGAAAACCCTACCCAATTCGTCCAATGGCTGCGCTCCGTCGCGCCCTACATCCACGCCTTTCGCGGCAAGACCTTCGTGGTCGCCTTCCCCGGTGAACTCGTCAGCGCCGGGGCGCTGCAGGTGCTGGCCCATGATTTATCCCTGCTGCATGCGCTGGACATCAATGTCACTGTTGTCTACGGCTCGCGGCCGCAGGTGGCGGAACAGCTGGCCCTGCGTAACGTCGAAGGCCGCTTCCACAACGGCGTGCGCATTACCGACATCGCCGCGCTGGAATGCGCGAAGGAAGCCGCCGGCGAGCTGCGCCTCGATATCGAGGCCGCGTTCAGCCAGGGCTTGCCGAACACGCCCATGTCGCATGCGGCCATCCGTATCATTTCCGGCAACTTCATCACGGCGCGCCCGCTGGGCGTGATCGATGGCGTGGACCTGGAACTGACGGGCATCACACGCAAGGTCGACGCCGAAACCATCCATTCCATCCTCGGTTCGGACGGCCTGGTGCTGCTCTCGCCGCTGGGCTTCTCGCCTACCGGTGAAGCGTTCAACCTGACCATGGAAGACGTGGCGTGCAGCGCCGCCATCGCCCTGCACGCGGATAAACTGATTTTCATTACCGAAACGCCGATGATGGAAGACGCGACGGGCGTGGAAATCCGCGAACTGTCGTCGCACCAGGCCGAAGCCGTGCTGATGGCGGGCTTTCTGCCCGACGCGACGGCGTTTTACTTGAAACATTGCGTCAAGGCATGCCACAACGGCGTCGAGCGCTCGCACATCGTACCGTTCTCGATGGATGGTTCGGCGCTGCTGGAATTGTTTACCCATGATGGCGTGGGCACCATGATCAGCCATGAAAACCTGGAAAGTTTGCGTCAGGCTACCATCGAAGACGTGGGCGGCATCATCAAGCTGATCGAACCGCTGGAAGCGGACGGCACTTTGGTGAAGCGGGGCCGCGAGCTGATCGAACGCGAAATCGATTATTTCTCCGTCATCGAGCATGATGGCGTGATCTTCGGCTGCGCCGCCCTGTACCCGTTCCCTGCGCAAAAGATGGCGGAAATGGCATGTTTGACCGTCAACCCGGAAGTGCAAGCCCAGGGCGACGGCGAACGCATCCTGAAACACATGGAAAACCGCGCGCGCGCCGCCGGCCTGAACAAGCTGTTCGTGCTGACCACGCGTACCTCGCACTGGTTCAAGAAGCGCGGCTTCGTGCCGGCCACCGTCGACGATTTGCCGAAGGACCGCCAGCATATGTATAACTGGCAGCGTAAATCGCAAGTATTGATCAAGACCCTGTAAAACTGAAAAAGCCCGGCATGCCGGGCTTTTTCTTTACTGAAATATCATTACTTGATATTCAGCGGCGCAAACGATTTGACCAGGTCATCGAGCGCCTTCAGTTGCGCCAGGAATGGCTCCAGCTGGTCCAGCGGCAAGGCGCTGGGGCCGTCGCAACGGGCGTTGTCGGGATCAGGATGGGCTTCCAGGAACAGGCCGGCGATGCCGACGGCCAGGCCGGCGCGGGCCAGATCCGCCACCTGCTGGCGGCGGCCGCCCGACGCGGCGCCGCCGGGGTCGCGCTGCTGCAGCGCATGCGTGACGTCGAAGATGATGGGCAGGTCGTCGCAGGTTTTCTTCATGACGCCAAAGCCCAGCATGTCGACCACCAGGTTGTCATAGCCGAGGCAGGTGCCGCGGTCGCACAGGATCAGTTGATCGTTGCCCGCTTCCTTGAATTTTTCGACGATATTGGCCATCTGGCCTGGGCTGAGGAATTGCGGCTTCTTGATGTTGATGACTTTACCGGTTTTCGCCAGGGCCACGACGAGGTCCGTCTGGCGCGCGAGGAAGGCGGGCAATTGCAGCACGTCGACCACTTCGGCCACTTGCTGCGCCTGCCACGGTTCATGCACGTCGGTAATCACGGGTACGCCGAACGCCGCCTTGACGTCCTGGAAGATGCGCATGCCTTCTTCCAGGCCCGGACCGCGGTAGGAATGGATCGACGAGCGGTTGGCCTTGTCGAAGCTGGCCTTGAACACATAGGGAATGCCCAGTTTTTGCGTCACGCGCACATATTCTTCGCAGGCGCGCATGGCGAGATCGCGCGATTCGAGCACGTTGATGCCGCCAAACAGCGCGAAGCTGCCTGTATTGCTGACGTCGATGCCATGGACTTTCACTGAGGTCATAGGGATTCCATATTGGTTAATTGTTACTACTTGCTTGGAAGAGGCGCAGCCAGCGGCTGGCGCGATAAGGCATCTTACTAGCTGGGGCGGCGCAGATCAAATTTGATCCAGCGCAAGGGCGCGGCAAACGGCGTGTCGCCAGGCCGCGACGGCCCCGCGAGGGCAGGCGCAAAGTGCCTTATAATCACGCTTTATCTCTACACTGATTCAGGAGCACAGATGGCCCGCACGATCCACTGCATCAAACTCAACAAGGAAGCCGAAGGACTGGATTTCCCGCCGTACCCGGGCGAACTGGGCAAGAAGATTTACGAATCGGTGTCGAAGGAAGCGTGGGCTGCCTGGCTCAAGCACCAGACCATGCTGGTCAATGAGAACCGTTTGAACCTGGCCGACGCGCGCGCCCGCAAATACCTGGCCACGCAGATGGAAAAGCATTTCTTCGGCGATGGCGCCGATGCGGCCATGGGTTACGTTCCCCCTACCGAGTAAGTTTCAAGCATGCCCGTGACCACGTCACGGGCAGTTTCACCTGCGTTTCACGCCCGCCCCCGCCGTTTCACGGCACTGCCTCCCTGTTTCGTCGCACACCGCTCGCCGCCCGCGCCGTCGGCTGGCACAGTACGTCCATCGACAACCTCATTCCAAGGCGGACACCATGTTGCAGCAAATCTTCAGCCACACTCCCCTCTACGTCTGGGCCATCCTGGGCTTTCTCGTCTATCGGGGCGTGCTGGCCAGCCGGGCGCGCGAAGTGACCTTGCGCAAGCTGTGCATCATTCCCCTCGTCATGCTGGCCTTGTCCCTGAGCGGCGTGCATAGCAGTTTCGGCTTCGATGGCGTGGCGCCGTTCGCCTGGACCGCCGGCGCCCTGGCCGGCGCGGCGCTGGCTTGGACGCTGGCCGATGCGCGCAAGATCGTCGCCATTCCCGAACGGGCCAGCGTGCAGCGTCCCGGCAGCTGGGTGCCGTTGATCTTGATGATGAGCATTTTCTGCATGAAATATGCGGTCGCCGTGACTCTGGCCATCGCACCAGCCTATGCCCATGCGCCCGGCTTCAGCGTGCCCGTCTGCCTCGCCTATGGCTGCTTCAGCGGCATCTTCCTCGGTGGCTTGCTGCGCACCGTGGCCGTGTACCGGGCTGTGCAAAGTGAAGGCTGGGGTCAGACCCGGCGGGTCTGACCCCGGATTTCTGCTGCGTATCAGTATGCCAAAGTACGCACGCCTTCCGGCATGCCCAGCAGGCAGACATTCGCGCCGCGCACGGCGAACAGGCCGACGGCGATGACGCCGACGATCTGGTTGATCTGCTGTTCCAGCGCCACCGGGTCGGCAATCTGCAAGCCCAGCACGTCGATGATTTCGCCGCCGTTATCGGTAATGAACGCTTCCGTGCTGCCAGCCTTCAGGCGCAAACGGGGCGTGCCGCCCAGCGCGGCCAGTTGGCGCGAGACGGCGGCGCGGGCCATCGGCACCACTTCCACCGGCAGCGGGAAAGCACCCAGGGTCTCGACGAGCTTGGAGCCGTCGGCGATGCAGACGAACTGTTTCGAGACCGAGGCAACGATCTTTTCACGCGTCAATGCCGCACCGCCGCCCTTGATCATGGCGCCGCTGGCCGTGATTTCATCGGCGCCATCGATGTAGACGGCGATCGATTCAACATCGTTCAGGTCGAAGACGGGAATGCCATGGCCGGCCAGGCGCGCGGCCGTTGCTTCGGACGACGCGACCGTGCCCTTGATGGTGTCCTTGATCTTGGCCAGTTCATCGATGAAAAAGTTGGCGGTGGAACCGGTGCCGACACCGATGATTTCACCTTCAACTACATAGGCGATGGCGGCGCGGGCTACGGCTTGCTTCAATTCGTCTTGGGTCATGGCATTCAGGCTAAAGTGAGGAATGGCGCTATTTTAACGGATTGCCGGCCCGGCCAGCCGGCCATCATGACCGACGCTGCGACGCGATACAACAGCTAAACGGGAAAACCTTGCCCTAGGGCAATTGCGCACCCAATTACACTCTATGCCCTCTAAAATATGCGAAAATGAAACGATACACCGATATGACGTTTCAGGAATAGCACATGACTCACAGTAAACAGGTACTTGTTGTCGATGACAGCCGGGTTTCACGTTTGATGTCGCATCAGTTCATCCTCAGCAAACATGCCGACTGGCAAGTGATTGAGGCGGCGACGGGTGAGGAAGCCCTGGAAAAGGTCAAGACCGTCACTCCTGTGCTGATATTACTGGATGTCAACATGCCCGGCATGGGCGGCATCGCGGCCGCGGAGCAATTGCGCGCGCTGTGCCCGCAGACGCACATCATTCTCGTCACGGCCAATGTGCAGAACGCCACGCGCAACCGCGCCAGCGAACTGGGTGTGGGCTTCATGGAAAAACCGATCACGGAAACACGCATCCACCAGCTGATCGAATCACTGGGACTGTGAGCATGGTCAATCTTTCCGAACTCGAGAACGACGCCCTGGTAGAGATATTCAACATCGGGGTGGGCCATGCGGCGGCGGCCATGAGCGAGATCGTGAATGAAGAAGTCACCATGTCGGTGCCCTCGATCACCTTCCTGAACCGTGCCGACGCGGCCGCCTTACTGGGCAGCAAGAAGGATGGCGAACGCATCTGCGGCGTCAGCCAGCATTACGACGGCGCTTTCGCCACCGAAGCCATCCTGATGTTTCCCGAAGATAAAAGCCTGGAAATCGTGCGCCTGATGGTGGGCGACGCCATGCCGCTGCAGGAACTGACGGAGATGGAACAGGAGGCGATGAGCGAGATCGGCAACATCATCCTCAACTCCTGCGTGGGCACCCTGGCCAACCTGTTCGACAGCGAACTGCATGGCTCGCTGCCCCTGTACCATGTGGGCACCAGCGCGGAAATCCTGTCCTCGTTCGGCGGTCAGGATGATGAGGCCGTCGTGCTGATGCTGCATATCGACTTCGTGCTGTCCAAGCACCAGATCCACGGTTATGTGGCATTCGTGCTCGACCTGTCCGCCCTGCACGACCTGAAGCAGCAAGTGAGCCGCTACCTGGCCAAGGTGCTGGGACAGGCGTGACGATCATGCCGGATGCCTTGCACCGACTCGCCCTGCTCGAGAGCATACTCGGCGCCGTGAACCTGGGCGCCATCGTGCTCGACGAGCAGCACCGCATCGTGCTGTGGAACCGCTGGATGGCGCGCCACTCGGCCCGCCCGGCCGACGCCGTGCTGGGCCAGGATTTCTTCGCCGTCTTCCCGGAAATGCGGCACAAGCGCATCGATTCGGCCATCACCCAGGCCCTGCGCGACAATTTCCAGTCGCTGCTGTCGCAAACCCTGCACAAGGCGCCGTTTGCGCTGTACACGCATGGCGCGGCCATGGGCGGCAGCGACGGCGAGGAACGCATGCAGCAAGCCATTGCCGTCACGCCGATCAACCTGCCCGGTTCGCCGCGCCACTGCCTGATCCAGATCAATGACGTCACCATCGCCGTGGGGCGCGAAAAGCTGCTGCGCGAACAAACGATGGTCTTGCGCTCGCAAACCTTTTCCGACGGCTTGACGGGCATCGCCAACCGCCGCCACTTCGACGTGGCGATCGAAAAGGAAATGCGGCGCGCCATGCGCACCAGCAGCCCGCTGTCGCTGCTGATGATCGACATCGACCATTTCAAGGACTACAACGACCATTACGGCCACCAGCAGGGCGATGATTGCCTGATAAGAGTGGCGGCCGAACTGGCCGCCATGCTGCAGCGCCCGACCGACTTGCTGGCCCGCTATGGCGGCGAAGAGTTTGCCGCCATCCTGCCCGATACGGACGCGGCGCAGGCGCTGCGCATGGCCGAGGCGATCCGCCAGCATGCGGCCGACCTGCGCATTCCGCATGCCAAGACGGGCAATGAGGTCAGGCACGTCACGGTCAGCATCGGCATCGCCACGCAACAGCCGCAGCAGCCGCTGGCCATCTCCGCCCTGATCGGCGCCGCCGACCGCGCCCTGTATCTGGCCAAGGGCGCCGGGCGCAACCGCGTGATGGTGCAGCCATTGTAGGAAATACAACGCAAGGCAAAGGATTCCTGTAGACATCTTTACGGCGTGTGCGTAGACTCGTTACTGATTGCAGCAACAACAACAAGAATTTATCTGTGGTATCTATCCCTGCGCATGGCCCACCCATGCGGGACATGGCCAGGAGCGCTTGTGAATCTCGATCCTCCCCTCAGATCCGGCTTGCCGGGCGCCGGCATGGATACGACCATGGTGAACGGTATGCGCCTGCTGCTGTCGAGCGCCACCTTGCTGACCCTGTTCATCGACCCCGAAAGCGCCGGCAAGCTGAGCAAAATCACCTGGCTGATCTTTTCCGCCTACACCATGCACAGCCTGCTGCTCTACGTGCTGGCCCTGCTGGGCCTCAGCTTGCCGCAGGACATCCTGCTGTACTGGCTGGACGTGGCCTGGTATGCGCTGATCGTGTTTTCCACCAGCAGCCACAACAATTTATTCTTCCTGTTCTTTTTCTTTGCCATCCTCACCTCGTCGTTCCAGCGGGGTTTCGAGGAAGGCGCGCGCGTCACCCTGGCCTCGGCCGGCCTGTTCGCCGCCACCGCCCTGTTCGGCGAAACGGATGCGGAACTGTCGCGCCTGCTGCTGCGCACCACCTTCCTGCTGGCGCTCGGCTACATGATCGCCTACTGGGGTGGCTCGGCCATCACCCAGCGCAGCCACCTGGCGCTGCTGCGCGATGTCAGCCAGCTGTCCAATCCCCGCTTCGGCGTCGACCAGACCATCACCTCGGTGCTGGAAAAAACCCGCAGTTACTTCAACGGCCGCAGTTGCCTGCTGATCATGCAGGACAAGGGCACGCGGGTCTGGTCGCTGCGCAGCGTGATCCATACGGGCACGGGCGTCGTGCATACGAGTTCGCTCCTCAGCGACGACGCGGCCAGCCCCCTGCTCGCCTTTCCGTACGACAAGATCGCCTTGTACAACCAGCCCGCAGGGCGCTGGCTGCCGTGGACCGGCGGCGCGCGCATGCTCGAACCCGACAGCGGGCGCTGGCTGCGGCATGACGACGCGGCAGGCGCCCGCCTGGCCGAACTGCTCGAAGCGCACGCCTTCATCAGCGCGCCGCTGCCCTTGCGCAATGGCAAAGGCCGCATCTTTGTCGTGTCCGCCACCAGCATGAGCAAGACGGACGCCCTGTTTCTCAGCCATATAGGCGCGCAGGCGTTTCCCGTCATTGAAAACATCGACCTGCTCGACCGCCTGGCGTCGCAGGCGGCCTCGCGCGAGCGCGAAAAGATCGCGCGCGACCTGCATGACACGGCCGTGCAGCCGTATATCGGCCTGCGCCACGGCCTGGCCGCCTTGCGCAACGAAGCCACGCCGGGCAACCCGCTGCTGCCCGAACTGGAAAAGCTGATCATCATGTCGGGCCAGGTGATCACCGACCTGCGCAGCTATGCACGCACGTTCAAGAACGGCCAGGTACAAAGCGAGCCGGAACTGCTGGTCGCGCTGCGCCGCCAGGCCACGCAGATCCGCGAATTCTATGGCATCGACATCGCCCTGCACATCGAAGGCGACCTGCACATCAACGACCGCCTGGCGGCCGAGGTGTTCCAGATCGTCAACGAAGGCATGAGCAATATCCGCAAGCATACGTCGGCGCGCCATGGCGCCGTCAAGCTGACCTGCGTGCAGGGTGCGCTGCACATCAGCATCGACAACGAATGCGCCGCCGCGCACGTCCCCGACTTCTTGCCCGACTCGCTGGCCGAGCGCGCCGCCGCCCTCGGTGGCACGGCACGCGTCACGCATGGCATGCTGGGCAACACCTCCGTACAGATCGAGATCCCCATATGAATGACTTACGCCACATGCCACCGGCCAGCCATGTCATCAGCGTCATGCTGGTGGATGACCACAAGACCATGCTGTGGGGCCTGGAGCGGCTGATCGGCGGCGAGCACTCGGGCATGCGCGTGGTCGCCACGGCGTCCGACAGCACCGAGGCGCTGGAGCAGGCGAAGGCGCTGCAACCGGATGTGATCGTGCTGGACCTGGACCTGGGCGGCATCAGCTCGCTGGCCATCCTGCCCGCGCTGGCGCAGTGCGGCGGCACGCGCGTGCTGGTGCTGACGGCCAGCCACGACCAGGCCGTCCTCGACCAGACGGTACTGAAAGGCGCGCGCGGCATCGTCAGCAAGGACGCCCCGGCGGAGATGGTCCTGAAGGCCATCGAAAAGGTGTACCAGGGCGAACTGTGGCTGGAACACGCGATGCTGGGACGCATGCTGACGCAGCTGACCCAGCCCGGCGGCGGCTCGGCGCAAGCCATCGCCGTCGCCAGCCTGACCCTCAAGGAAAGAAAGATCATCGCCGCGCTGGTGCACGGCAGCGGCACGCCGGCCAAGCTGCTGGCCGACCAGCTGTTCATCTCCGAACACACCTTGCGCAACCACCTGACGTCGATCTACCGCAAGCTGGGCGTGTACAACCGCCTGGAACTGTACGCCTACGCCACCAAGCACCAGCTGGGCCAATTGCCGCCCGGCGCCTGACGCCACAGTCCCCCTGCGCGGCCACCGCACGGCCGCGCCCACCCTCCCCGCCTCCCCCTGCGCCCACCACCGGCACGGCCATTGCGTCTGCGCGCCAGACGCAAGCATGACAATTGTCACGAAAAAAACAAGCAGTTCCTCCCCGCAATAAAAGGATGTTCTTCTGATGTAGATCAAGGTGCCGACTTCTATAGTGGATTTACCGGAGTGCAAATCACCGCGCGGCCCACCACGACACGGAGCACAGCATGCGCTTTGACAAGTTTCTTCCGACAGCCCTGATCACCTATTTGCAGGGCAAGGAAAAGGCTGCGTTCTACCGCTATGCCCTGGTGGCGGCCCTCATGGCGGTGGTCTGCATCATCGGACTGCTGGCACTGGGCGAAAGCCCGTGAGAGCACCAGGTCGTAGCAACGCTGCCATGCCGTTTTACCCACCGCTGTACCTTAACCACCACCAGGAGTTGTCATGAACCTCATCAAAAACTTTATCCGCGAAGAAGATGGCGTCACCGCAATCGAATACGGCCTGATCGCTGCCCTGATTGCCGTGGTGATCATCGCCGCCGTCACCATCGTCGGCACGCAGCTGAAAAAGACTTTCAGCACCATCGGCACCAAGCTCACTTCCGCCAATACGGCTGCCGCCTGAACACGGTGCTCCGGGCTGGCACGGCGCCAGCCCGGTTACCGCCAGGTCAACGCCACCAGCCAGTTTCTCGTGCTTACCTATCAGAGGCCCATCGTGAAATCTCTCTTCAGCCGTTTATCCGACGAGTCCGCCGTCACGGCGATCGAGTACGCGCTGCTGGCGAGCCTGATCGCGGCAGTGCTGGTGATCACGATCACCCTGCTCGGTGACCAGGTCCGGCTGCTGTTTGTCTACGTCAAGGACCAGGTGGTCCTGGCCCTGTCATGAATACCCTGCGCGCCTCGCTGCGCACCCACCGCGCCCTGCTGCTGATCGTGCTGCTGTATGCCGCCGCCGCGGCCCTGCTGGCCGGCGGCCTGCCCAGCGCCTCGGACACCCTCAACGTGCTGGCCGGTTTCCTCGTGGCCATCCTCACGGGCCCCGTCTTCATCCTGTGCGGCTACACCATCCACGTCATGGTGGTGAAACGCCCGCACCGCCTGTGCCACTATCTGTACCACGATCTGCGCAGCTACCTGAGCAACGAGCGCCTGCTGCACGCGCTGCCGGCCATGCTGCTGATCCCCGTCTTCGCCTCCAGCTTCACCGTCTTCAAGGCCGCCATCCCGCGCCTGCATCCGTACACCTGGGATGCCAGCCTGTCCGCCTGGGACATCGCGCTGCATGGCGGCAAGGCCCCATGGGAAAGGCTGCAGCCGCTGCTGGGCCACCCGCTCGTCACGGGCCTGCTCAACTTCAGCTACCACTTCTGGTTCTTCCTGTTCTACGCCATCCTGTACTGGCTCATCCTCGACACGCGCCGCCCGCTGCTGCGCATGCAGTTCCTGCTCAGCTTTGCGCTGACCTGGATCATCCTGGGCAGTGTCATGGCGGTACTGTTTGCCTCGGTCGGCCCCTGCTACTACGGCCACCTGCACGCCAGCGACCCGTATGCGCCGCTGATGGCCTACCTGCATGACGCCAACCAGCACGTGCCCGTCTGGGCCCTGCAGGTGCAGGAGATGCTGTGGCAAGGCTATCAAAGCAAGGGCGCGAACGGCGAACTGGGCATCTCCGCCATGCCCAGCATGCATGTGGCCACCGCCGTGCTGATGGCGATCATGGGCTGGAAAGTAAGCCGCGCCGCAGGCATCTCGCTGACCGCCTTCGCCGTGCTGATCCTGCTCGGCTCCATCCACCTGGGCTGGCACTATGCGCTCGACGGCTATGTGGGCGCGGCCGGCGCGGCGCTCGTGTGGCAGCTGGTGGGACGGCTGCTGGGCAGCCAGGCCGCAGCCCCCGTCATGCACATGGCCACCGCGCCCTGCATGGGCAAGGGAGGACTGACATCATGAACGCCCGCCTGCCCATGCTGCTGTGCCTGGCCGTGCTGGCCAGCCTGCTCGCTGCCGCCCTGTGGCACGACCTGCGCACGCGCCGCATCCCGAACCAGCTGGTGCTGTGGGGCACCTTGGCCGGCCTGACGCTGAACAGCTTCACGCCGTCCGGCGCCGGCCTGTTCGATGCCTCCTTCGGCGGCCTGGGACTGCCGCAGGCGCTGGCCGGCGCCGCTGCCGGACTGGCCCTGCTGCTGCCCATGTACCTGCTGCGCGCCCTGGGCGCCGGCGACGTCAAACTGATGGCCATGTGCGGCGCCTTCCTCGGCCCCGATGCGGTGCTCGAAGCGGTCCTGCTGACCTTCCTGTGCGGCGGCGTGCTGGCCCTGGCCGCCGCGCTGGCAGGACGCCGCCTGCGCCTGGTGCTGCGCAACACCTACCACATGATGCTGGGCGCGCTGCTGCACAGCCTTGCCGGCGGCGCCGCCACGATCGCCGAACCGCCGCCAGCTACCGGCAAGCTGGCCTACGCCTTCGCCATTGCCAGCGGCACCGCGCTGCAGGTGTTCCTGCAATACCACCATCTGTGGAGCCTGCGCTGAAACGCGCCGCGCCGACCACCAGCCACCACGGGATCCAACCATGCACACCCTCGCCACCCTCTGCCACTCGCGCCACGCCAGCCTGTTCACCAGCATCGCCATGGCTTGCCTGTGGGCCTTCTTCGCCAGCGCCCACGTGGTGGGATTCCTGCACAGCGGCGACTGGAGCTATGTGCTGTTCTGCGCCGCCGAAACCCTGGCCGCCCTGTTCTTCATCGTGCGCTCGGCCCCCGTCAGCGTCTCGACCGATGCGGGCGACTGGCTGCTGGCCATCGGCGCCACCTTCGCGCCCTTCCTGCTCTCGCCCGCCGACATGGCCATCTGGCCCGGCGCGCGCTACCTGCTGGCCGTCGGCAGCCTGCTGCAGATCGCCGGCCTGCTGTCGCTGAACCGCAGCTTCGGCCTGGTGGCGGCGCAGCGCGAGATCAAGACGGGCGGCGTCTACCGCGTGGTGCGCCATCCGCTGTACGCCAGCTACCTGATTTCCCTGAGCGCTTACCTGCTGACCAACACCTCGCCCGCCAACAGCATCATCTATGTCGCGACGATGAGCATGATGGTGATGCGCCTGCTGCGCGAAGAGCGTTTCCTGTCCACCGACGTGCGCTACCGCGTCTACATGCGCCAGGTGAAGTACCGCCTGCTGCCCTTCATTTTCTGATCACCGGCCACCCGAGCGAGGAGTATCCATCATGCCTGACACCTATCCAGAACGCAGCGACGGCGGCGGCATCGAGCCGGCGGCCAGACGCGCGCCACGCACGGTCGAGGAAACGGGATTGCCCTTCCTGTTCCTGGTCGAACTGCTGGTCAAGATACTCTTCCTGCGCGGCCAGATCGGCCTGCCCGCCCTGTCGACGCACGTGAAACTGGGCGCCGGCGTGCTCGAACCTCTGCTCACCTTCATGCGCGCCGAAAAGCTGTGCGAAGCGCGCCGCAACGGCGGCAGCGGCACCGACGCCGACCTGTATTACCTGCTGGGCGACCAGGGCCGCCTGCGCGCCGCCGAGTACATGCGCCGCAATGCCTACAGCGGCCCCGCCCCCGTCACCCTGGCCGACTACAGCAACCAGGTGCTGGCGCAAAGCGTGGCGGACATGCAGGTCACGCGCGACGACGTGCAGCGCGAATTTCGCGACGTGGTGGCCAGTTCGTCCGTGCTCGACCAGCTGGGCGCGGCCATGAATTCCGGGCGCGCCCTGTTCTTTCACGGTCCCGCCGGCAGCGGCAAGAGCTACCTGGCCGAGCGCCTGAACGGCCTGCTCAGCGGCGCCATCGCCCTGCCCCATGCCGTGATGGTCGACGGCGAAGTGCTGCCCTTCCTCGACCCCATGCTGCACACCCTGTCGCGCGGCGGCCCCGTGCCGTCCGACCCGCGCTGGGTGCGCGCCGAGCGCCCCGCCGTGCTGACGGGCGGCGAGCTGACGCTCGACATGCTGGACCTGCAATTCGACCAGGGCACCCGCTTGTACCAGGCGCCGCCGCACCTGAAGGCCAACAACGGCATCTTCATCATCGACGACCTGGGACGCCAGCGCTGCTCGCCCGTGGAACTGATGAACCGCTGGATCGTGCCGATGGCGCGGCACATCGATTACCTGTCGCTGCACACGGGCTACAAATTCCCCGTGCCCTTCGACGTCATCGTCGTGTTCTCGTCGAACCTGGCGCCGCAGCACCTGGCCGACGACTCCTTCCTGCGCCGCATCGGCTACAAGATCCACGTGGGCCCCCTGAGCGCCTACCACTACCTGGCCGTGTTCCGCAGCACCTGCGCCCAGCTGGGCATCAATTTTGACGAAGCCGCCTACGCCTACCTGCTGCACCTGCACAGCCAGTACCAGCGGCCCTTGCTGGCCTGCTATCCGCGCGACATCCTGGCGCAGGTGTGCGACCAGGCGCGCTATGAAGACCACGCGGCGCAACTGAATCCGGAAGTGCTGCTGTGGGCATGGAAAAACTATTTCGGCAGCGATGACGACCTTGCAAGCACACATAACGGACCGGCAGCGGTCCAGCACAAAGGGGAAGCAAAATGAGAAACGCACGCGCACTGACGATGATGGCCATTGCGGTCATCCTGGCGTTCGCCGCGGTCATCGTGGCCGCGCGCTGGATCAATGCCCAAGCCTCGGGCAACATCAACAAGGTGGCCGTGGCCCAGGTCGACATCAGCCTGGGCGCGCGCCTCACGCCCGACATGGTGCGCATGGTGGACTGGCCATCGAACGCGCTGCCGCCAGGCGCCATCAACGATCCGAAACTGCTGGAAACGCGCGTCACGCGCACCAGCATCCAGCACGGCGAACCTATCATGGAAGGCAAGCTGGCGCCTCCCGGCACGCAAGGCGGCCTGTCAGCCGTCGTCGCCGAGGGCAAGCGCGCCATGACCGTGCGCGTCAACGATGTGGTGGGCGTGGCTGGCTTCGCCCTGCCCGGCAACTTCGTCGACATTCTCGTCAACACCCAGGGCGAAGGGGCGCGCAAGACGCCGGACCGCGATCCGAACATTTCCAAGATCGTGCTCGAACGCATACTCGTGCTGGCCATCGCCCAGGAATCGAGCCGCGACGACACCAAGCCGAAAGTCGTCAACGCCGTGACCCTGGAGCTGACGCCGGAGCAGGCGGAAAAACTCGACCTGGCACGCAGCGTGGGCACCCTGTCGCTGGTGCTGCGCAACCAGGTCGAGGACAAGCCCGTCAACACGGAAGGCGCCACCAAGAGCACCCTGCTCGATGAAAAAGTCGCCATGGCGGCCCCCGCCGCCATGGTGCAAGCCAAGCCGCTGCCCCGCCGCCGTCCTGCCGCCGCAGCAGCGCCACAGGCCGGTCCCCGCGTCGATGTCATCAAGGGGCTGGAACGCAGCTCCCAACAATTCTAACCTGCACCAGAGGAGCCACGCCATGAGTACATATCGCACAGCAAGCGGCATCCGGGGCCTGCACCTGGCGCTTGCCATCGCCGCCATCGGCGCCCTGGCGCCCCGGGCGCACGCCGAAGCCGCAGCCGCAGCCGCCGCCACGGCCGCCACGGCCGTTGCCGCCGAAACGGGCAGCGCCAGGAGCAGCCGCACCGCCGTCCGTCCCAAGTCCACGCCGCCGCAAAGCGAATCGCGCGCCGGGCGCACCGAGATGGCGCCGCAAATGAGCCTGGCCGAAGGCAAGTCGACCCTGATGCGTCTGCCGTTTGCCGCCAGCCGCATGTCCGTCGGCGACCCGCGCATCGCCGACGTCATCCTGCTCAACCCCAACGAGGTCTACCTGCTGGGACGCTCCGTCGGCACCACCAACCTGATCCTGTGGAACAAGAGCAATGACGCCACCATCATCGACCTGGCCGTCGGCATCGACAGCAGCAGCCTGCAGGCACGCATGGCCGAGCTGCTGCCGAACGAAAAGATCCACGTCACGGTAGCGGGCGACACCTTGATCCTGTCGGGCATGGTCAGCGACGTCGTCAAGGCCGACCAGGCCCTGTCGCTGGCCAACGCCTATGTGCAGCGCAGCAGCCGCAGTGGTGGTGCCGCCTCCGGCGCCGCGCCAGCCGCAGGCGCCGCAGCCGCCGCTCCCGCCGCCGCGCCCGATGCGAACATGCCGCGCGTGATCAACCTGCTGTCGATCGCCGCGCCGCAACAGGTGATGCTGGAAGTGAAGGTGGCCGAAGTGTCGAAAGTGCTGGTGGATCAGCTGGGCGCCAGCCTGGGCATCAACAAGACCATCGGCAGCTGGTCGTATTCGCTGCTGTCCAGCCTGCTCAGCAACAATCCCAGCGGCTTGAGCGGCGCCAGCAAGAACAACTTCTTCAACCTCGACGCGCAAAAACGCGATGGCCTGATCAAGGTGCTGGCCGAACCGAACATCATGGCCATCAGCGGCCAGGAAGCGAGCTTCCTGGCCGGTGGCAAGATCTTCATCCCCGTCAGCCAGACCAACAATAACGGCGTGCCCACCATCACGCTGGAAGAGAAGGAGTTCGGCGTGGCCGTGAAATTCACGCCCACCGTGCTCGAAGGGGGACGCATCAACCTGAAGGTGGCGCCGGAAGTGTCGGACCTGAACAAGGACGGCATCGGCATCACCGCCACCGGCATCTCGGCCACGGCCATCCTGCCTTCGTTTACGACACGGCGCGCCACCACCACGGTGCAGCTGTTCGACGGCCAGAGCTTCGCCATCGGCGGCTTGATCAAGAACAACGTGACCAGCAATATCAAGGCCTTGCCAGGCCTGGGCGAAGTGCCCGTGCTGGGCGCCCTGTTCCGCAGCACGGACTTCCAGACGGACCGTTCGGAACTGGTCTTCATCATCACGCCGCACTTGGTCAAGCCGCTGCCGCCCGACTACAAGCTGCCCACCGACGGCTACATCCAGCCGACGCGCGGCGACATGTTCATGCAGGGAAAAATGGAAGGCAGCGCGCCGGCGCCCGCAGCGGCACAGGAAGCAGCACCAGCGGCCCCCATGCCGCCGCAAGCGGCCGCGCCCCAGCCTGCCGCCGGCTTCGACCTCAAATAGGAGAACACCATGAAAACCGCACATCGCCTGCCTTGCGCCGCCCTGTTGTCTTTGCTGTCGCTGCTGGCCGGCTGCACCGCCACCACCACGCCCGTGCTCGATTCGCACTTCGGCGAATCGGTGGCCCTGCTCAAGGCCCAGCAGATCATGTATCCGGACGCCTACCGCAATGCCAACCCCGTCAGCGGCATCGACGGCAAGGCCGGCGCCAGCGCCTACCAGCGCTACCAAAAATCGTTCGCGGCGCCGGAACCGCAACCGAATGTCTTCACCATCGGCGTGGGCGGACGCCAGTAGGCGCCAGTCCCGCGATGCACTCCCCCCAGGCCACCAGGAGACAGCCATGAACACCGCATTTCGCAGGCACGACAAGCAGCAGGGCGCGATCGCCATCGTGCTGGGGCTGACCCTGGTGGTGCTGTTTGCCATGGGCGGCCTGGTGCTGGACCTGGGCCACCTGTACATCGCCAAGACGGAGCTGCAAAACGGCGCCGACAGCGCCGCGCTGGCTGGCGCCGTGGAGCTCAATCAAAGCGCCGCCGGCATCGACAATGCGCAGGCCAAGGCCATCGCCATCGCACAAAAGAACCGCTACGATTTTTCCACCGCACTGACCCTGACGGCCGCCAACATCAGCTTCGGTCCCGGCCCCGACGGTCCTTGGTCGTCCGGCGCCAGCGCCCGCACCAGCCCCGCGGGCCAGACCTTCATTCGCGTCGACACGGGCAGCAAGACCTTTGCCACCTACCTGATGGGCATCGCCGGCATCGCCAGCACCAGCACCTCGGGCGTGGCCGTGGCGGGCCGCTTCGTCAACGACGTCACGCCGATCGGCGTGTGCGCCGTCGATCCGGCCAACAAGACGGCGCAATACACCTATCCGGCCGCGCCAGCCGGCACGGGCCTGACGGAGCTGCTGGAATTCGGTTTTCGCCGCGGCGTCACCTACAACCTGTTCGGCCTCAATCCGCTGGGCGGCCCGTCCGATCCCTACCTGATCAACCCCGTCGACGCCCCGCCCGGCAGTTGCAGCGCCTCGCATTCGAGCGCCGCCTCCACCGCGCCGTTCATGTGCACGGGCAGCAGCGCCGTCATCACCAGCGGCACGGGCCAGGTCTACACGAACACGGGCCTGTCCGCATCGCTGGCCGCCTCGCTCAATTCGCGCTTCGACGATTACGGCGGCCCCTCCGTGTGCGACCCCGCCACGGCGCCGCCCGACACCAACATCAAGGAATATCCTTGCGTGGGCGCCGCGTCGCCCTGCGCCGCCGCTGCCGCCAGCTCGCCGCCCGCCAGCTGGATGCAACCGGGCGCCAGCACCCTGCCCAGCCAGCAGCCCGTCAGCCTGGCCGGCAACAAGCCGAATTACCAGCTGCCGTCGGCCGGCGCCGTCCCCGCCCCCTCGGCCACGTTCGCCCAGTTCGCCGGCTACGGCGTGCTGTGGTCCTATGGTCCCGCCTACCAAAGCAATGGCGCCACCCCGGCCAAGGCCGGCACGGCGTATAGCGTCGCGGACGGCAACGCCAACCCCATGTACAGCACGGCCAAGGCGAATTACTTCGACACGGCCAGCTACCCCGTCAGCCCCGGCGCGGGTTTTCCCGCCAGTACGCCGCCTTCGCCCTACAACCAGACCAGCGGCCCCACGTTCCAGGCGCCGTCGGCGGCCCATCCGGGCCAGCGCAACCGGCGCATTCTCAACGTGGTGCTGGTCGACTGCCGCACGGCGCCCGTGGGGCCGGCTTCGTGCGGCACCATGACCGCGGTGGGCATCGGCAAATTCTTCATGACGATGAAGGCCGATTTCAGCGGCGGCACCAAGCGCCTCGACGTCGAGTTCGCGGGCCTGATCGAGCCCGTGCCGAATTCCGAAATCAAACTCTACAAGTGAGGCGGCCATGCGCACCCACCATTCCCACGTCAGCCAGCGCGGCGGCGCCGCCGTCGAATTCGGCATCGTGCTGGCCCTGCTGATCACCCTGCTGGCCGGTATCTTCGGCTTCGGCCGCGCCTTCTGGTACTACGACGCGCTGACCAAGGCGACGCGTGACGCGGCGCGCAACATGTCCGTCAAGGCCAAGGCCGGCATCGCCTCGCAGGGTGTGCCGGCGGCCAGGCAGACGGTGGTCGATGCGGCCCTCAGCGCCGGCATCAGCGACTTCACCACGGCCAACGTGACAGTGACTTGCCTGGACGCGAGCTTCAACGACAGCAGCTGCACCGATGGCACGGCGCCGGGCGGCATCCGCGTCGAAGTCGTCAACTACACGCTGTCGGTGGGCCAGTACCTGCCCTTCGTGATCGGCGCGGCCAGCAGCTATGCCACGCCGCTGTCGCCGCGCACCACCATGCGCTACATGCTGTAAGGAGAACGCCATGCGCCACCGCCTTCCACTTGCCCTCCGAACTGGCCGCCAGCACGGCGCCGCCGCCGTCGAATTCGCCCTGGTGGCGCTGCTGTTTTTCACCCTGCTGTTCGGCATCCTCGAATTTGGCCGCATGCTGTACCTGTACAACACGGTGCAGGAAGTGAGCCGCCGCGCCGCGCGCGAAGCGGTGGTGCGCTGGATCGACCAGACCGACGCCATCAAGACCCTGGCCCTGTTCGGCGGCACGGCCCTGCCGGCCGCGCCGGAACTGACGGCCGCCAACATCACCATCCGCTACCTGAACAAGAGCGGCGCCGAAGTGACCTTGCCGCCGCTGGACCCGGGCGACAACCTGTCGGCCTGCGGCGACATCACGCGCACGGCCAGCTGCATCGACAGCGTGCGCGTATCGATCGACAACGTCAGCTATACGCCGATGGTCAGCCTGTTCGGTTTTCTCAATATCGCCGTGCCCGCCTCGGTCGTCGTCATGCACGCCGAGAGCCTGGGCTTCCAGATCAACTGAACGCCTTTACCGAACGCCTTTACCAGGGAGTGCCACGTGAATATCGTCATCGTCTCGAAAAATGAAGCCCAGCTCAAGCGGCTCACGCGCCTGCTGCGCGAACGCAGCGCGGCCGACCGCGTCGCGCTGCTCGCGAGCATACCCGATGTCTTCGACAACGGCGTCACGCCGGACTTGCTGCTGCTGGAGCAGGAGCAGACGGGCGAGGCGGAGCTGGAACGGCTCGAGCTGCTGGGCGGGCGCCATCCGAACCTGGCCATCATCGTGCAGTGTCCGCAGCAAAGTCCGCAATTCCTGCTGCGCTCGATGCGCGCCGGCGTGCGCGAAGTGCTGCTGCCGGACGACGACGCCGGCCTGTGCGCCGCGTTGCGCCGCATCGAGGAAAAACTGCAGAAGCAGGTCACGCGCAAGGGCCAGGTGCTGGCCTTCGTCTCGTGCAAGGGCGGCAGCGGCGCCACCTTCATCGCCGCCAACCTCGGCTACGCGCTGGCCGCCGGCGAGCAACGCAAGGTGGCGCTGTTCGACCTGAACCTGCAGTTCGGCGACGCCGCGCTGTTCGTCTCGGACCACAAGCCGGCCACCACCCTGTCGCAGCTGTCGCAGCAGATCGTGCGCCTCGACGCTTCGCTGCTGAGCGCCAGCATGATCCAGATCACGCCCGCCTACAGCGTGCTGGCCGCCGCCGACGATCCGGCCCACGCGGCCGACGTCGAAGCCGACCATATCGACCGCCTGCTGACCCTGGCGCGCAGCCAGTACGACTACATCCTGCTCGACGTGGGACGCGGCCTCGACCCCGTCAGCGTGCGCGCGCTGGACCGGGCCGACCTGATCTTCCCCGTGCTGCAGGCAACCTTGCCGTATGTGCGCGACGGCAAGCGCCTGCTCGACGTGTTCCGCGGGCTCGGCTACCGCGAAGACAAGATCCGCCTGATCCTGAACCGCTATGCCAGCAGCGACAACATCCGCGTGGCCGACCTGGAAGCGGCGTATGGCAAACACGTCTACAAATCCATCCCCAACCACTACGAGGCGGTGGCGGCTTCCGTCAGCCAGGGCGTGCCCATCCTCAAGCTGGCGCCGCACAACGCCGTCTCGCGCGCCCTGCAGGAACTGGCCGCCAGCCTGGCCGGCGAAACCCCGCCCGCCGCGCAAGGCTGGGTTTCGCGGCTGCTGGCGCGCGCTTGATTCCCTACAGCGCGCCTGATCCCCCTACATCTACCGGAGACCGACCATGACTGCCGAAAAACTCACCCTGCGGGACCGCCTGGGCTATGCCCAGGATGACGCCAGCCTGAATGATGATGCCGCGCACCAGGGCGCAGCCAGCCACAGCTACCAGCAGCTCAAGCACCGCACCCACCAGGCGCTGCTCGACCGCGTCGATCTGGAAGGCATGCAGCGCCTGTCGCGCGAGCAGATCCGCGAAGAGCTGAAAATCCTCGTCAGCGACGTGCTCACGGAAGACAATGTGGTGATCAACGAGCTGGAACGGCGCTCGCTGATCCGCGACATCCAGGACGAGGTACTGGGCTTCGGCCCGCTCGAACCGCTGCTGGCCGATCCCGGCGTGTCCGATATCCTCGTCAACACCTACCGCCAGGTGTATGTCGAGCGCCATGGCCGCCTGGAGCTGAGCGACGTCTGCTTCACGGACGACGCCCACCTGATGAAAATCATCGACAAAATCGTCTCGCGCGTGGGCCGGCGCATCGACGAATCGAGCCCGATGGTCGATGCGCGCCTGCCCGACGGTTCGCGCGTCAACGCCATCATCCCGCCGCTGGCCATCGACGGCCCCGTGATGTCGATCCGCCGCTTCTCTGCCCAGCCCCTGCGCCTGGCCGACCTGATGCTCAAGCACAGCCTGACGGAGGAAATGAGCACCACCCTGCAGGCGCTGGGCAAGGCCAAGGTCAACATCCTGATCTCGGGCGGCACGGGCAGCGGCAAGACCACCATGCTCAATGCGATTTCCGGCTTCATCAGCACGGCCGAACGCATCGTCACCATCGAGGACGCGGCCGAACTGCAGATGCAGCAGCCGCACGTGGTGCGCCTGGAAACGCGCCCGCCGAACATCGAGGGCAAGGGCGAAGTGACGCAGCGGGCGCTGGTGCGCAACGCGCTGCGCATGCGCCCCGACCGCATCATCCTGGGCGAGGTGCGCGGCGCCGAGGCGCTCGACATGCTGGGCGCCATGAACACGGGCCACGAAGGCTCGATGGCCACCATCCACGCGAACACCCCGCGCGACGCGCTGACGCGGCTGGAAAACATGATCAGCATGGCCTCGGCGGGCCTGCCCGTGAAAGCCATGCGCCAGCAGATCAGTTCCGCCATCAGCGTGGTGGTGCAGGTGGCGCGCCTGACGGACGGCAAGCGCAAGATCATCTCGATCCAGGAAATCACGGGCATGGAAGGCGAGATGATCACCATGCAGGAAATCTTCACCTTCCGCCAGACGGGCATCGGCGAAGACGGCACGGTGCAGGGGCATTTCCATGCCAGCGGCGTGCGGCCGCATTTCCTGGAACGCCTGCGCGCCTTCGGCATCAGCCTGCCGGAAACCCTGTTCGATCCCGCCCGCCAGTACCATTAAGGGGAGCATCATGGACTATCTCTATTACGTATTCGCCATCCTCACCTTCATCGCCGTGGTGCTGCTGATCGAGGGACTGTACCTGGCCTGGAACACCTCGCGCGGGCCGGAAGCGGAACGGGTGGCGCGCCGCCTGCGCATCATGTCGGCCGGCGCGCATGGCGACGCGGGCAGCTCGATGATCAAGAAGCGCCTGCTGAGCGACACCCCGGCCCTGCAGCGCGTGCTGCTCAGCGTGCCCCGCGTGCATGCGCTCGACCGCCTGCTGGAACAGTCGGGCCTGAGCTGGAGCGTGGCCAGCTTCGCCGGCGTGATGCTGGCCTCGGCCGGCGCCGCGTTTTTGCTGCTGAGCTACTTCAGCGTGCCGTGGCTGCTGCGCCTGCCGCTGGTGGCCGGCGCAGCCCTGCTGCCGCTGCTGGTGGTCTTGCGCGCCAAGGCCAAGCGCCTGCAGCGCATCGAGCAGCAATTGCCCGATGCGCTCGACCTGATGGCGCGCGCCCTGCGCGCCGGCCACGCCTTCCCGACGGCCCTGAAAATGGTCGGTGATGAAATGAATGCGCCGCTGGCCGTGGAATTTCGCGCCACTTTCGACGAAGTCAATTTCGGCATCGCCATGCAGGACGCGCTGATGAACCTGGCCACGCGCGTGCCCAGCACGGACTTGCGCTACTTCGTCATCGCCGTGCTGATCCAGCGCGAAACGGGCGGCAACCTGGCCGAACTGCTCGACAGCATCAGCCGCATCATCCGCGAGCGCATCAAGCTGCTGGGACAGGTGCGCGTGCTGTCGGCCGAAGGCCGGCTGTCGGCCTGGATCCTGTCGCTGCTGCCCTTCGGCGCGGCGGCCATGATCCACCTGACCAATCCGCAGTTCCTGGAAATGCTGTTCGTCGACCCGGGCGGACGCAAGATGCTGGTCGGCGCCCTGGTGATGATGGTGTGCGGCGTTCTGGTCATGCGCAGCATCATCCGCATCCGTGTCTGAGCACGCAAGGAGAACCCTCATGAATCCCGTCCATTACGCCTTTCTCGCCCTGCTCTTCATCGCCGTCTTCGGCACCGTGCTGGTGGCCATGCGCAGCTTCGCCCCCGATCCACTGCGCCAGCGCATGGACAACGCCACCGGCAAGAACGCGGCGGCGCCTGGCGCCTCCGCGCCCAGCCCCTGGCTGGCGCGCATGGTGCGCCTGAGCGGCCCGCTGGCCAAACTGTCGATTCCCGACCAGGGCTGGGAAGGCTCCGTGATGCGCCGGCGCTTCATGAATGCCGGCCTGCGCCACGCGTCGGCGCCCGTGCTGTTCTTTTCCGCCAAGACCATGCTGGCCATCGGCTTGCCCCTGCTGCTGTTCCTGGGACTGAGCGCCTCGGGCAGCCAGATGGCGGGCAAAGCTCTCCTGTTCTGGCTGCTGATCGTGGCCGCCATCGGCTACTACCTGCCCAACTTTGTCCTGCAACAAATGATCAAGCGGCGCCAGCGCGATATCTTTGAAAGCTTTCCCGATGCGCTGGACTTGATGACGGTGTGCGTGGAAGCGGGCCTGGCCATGGATGCGGCGCTGGCCAGGGTGGCGGCCGAGATCGCCCTGAAAAGCGCCGTGCTGGCCGAGGAATTGCATCTGGTGATGCTGGAACTGCGCGCCGGCAACACCAAGGAGCGGGCGCTGCGCAACCTGGCCCTGCGCACGGGCGTCGAGGATGTCGACGCGCTGGTGGCCATGCTGATCCAGGCCGAGCGCTTCGGCACCAGCATCGCCGCCTCGCTGCGCGTGCAGTCGGACCAGCTGCGCACCAAGCGCCGCCAGCTGGCCGAGGAAGAAGCGGCGAAGATCGCCCTCAAGCTGCTGTTCCCGCTGATCTTTTTCATCTTCCCGTCGCTGCTGGTCGTCCTGATGGGACCAGCCTTCCTGCAAATTTACCGCGTGCTCCTGCCCAGCATGGGCAGCGGCAACTGACCGGAGAACCGCCATGTCACAGCACACCACCCTGATGCTCATGCTGGCCTGCGCCGGCCTGCTGCCCGCCTGCGGCCACCTGCCCGGCCCCGCCAGCCAGGGTCACCGGGAGCCTCCACCGCAGGCGCGCATCGAGGACAGCGCCGCCATCCGCAGCGCCGCGTTCTGCAAGCTGGGCAAGCGCCTGCAGAAAGTGGGCGACCCGCGCGCGGCGCTGGCGGCCTACCGCGAAGCCCTGCTATTGACGCCCGGCTCGGCCGATGCGCGCAACGGCGCCGCCGTGCTGCACGCGCAGCTGGGCCAGCTGGAAACGGCGCGCGCCATGCTGCAGGCACTGGCGCAAGAAACGCCGACGGCCAGGACCTACAACAATCTCGGCTACGTGCTGTACCTGCAGGGAGACTATGCCCAGGCGGCGGCCATGCTGCGCCAGTCGCTGCAGCTCGACAACGGCCAGCAGCCGGCGCGCGCCAACCTGGATCTCACCATCGCGGCGCTGGCGCGCAGCATCGTCACAGTCGATGCCACCACGGACGCCATCGCGCCCGATCTGGCCCCCACGCCAGCGGCGCCGGCCAGCCGCCTGCAGCTGACGCAGTCGCAGCCGAATATCTTCACGCTGAGCTGGCGCGACGCTCCCGTGGCGGCACGCGCCGCCTTGCCAGCCCCGGCAAAACCGGCAGCGACGGCGGCAGCCATGCCACGGCTGGAAGTCATCAACGGCAATGGCGAAACGGGGATGGCGGCGCGCATGCGCGGCATGCTGGGCGGCATGGGCATCAGCGTACTGCGGCTGGGCAACCAGCGGCCGTACATGGTGCAGGCCAGCAGCATCGTCTACCGCCCCGGCCACGCCGAGGCGGCCGCCGCACTGGCCCTGGCCTTGGGCGGCATGCCGCAAGTGCAGGCGGCCGGCGACAGCGGCATCGGCGCGGGCGCCGACTTGCGTATCTTGCTGGGCAAGGATGCGCCAGCCAGCCTGCGCGCGCCGGACGTGCGCCTGGCGTCGAACCTGGCGCCGTAATGGTGAAATCAGCGCGGCAGCAGGCGCCGGTCGGATGGGTTGATCAGGAAGCCTTGCAGGATGTCCTGCAGCTGCGGCAGCTTCGCCACGTAGGCGGGAATGCCCAGCTGGCGCGCGCCGAAGTAGTGGGCGATGATGTCGCCCTGTTGTTCCATGTTGAAGTCGGACAGGACGCCGCCGGCCTGCGCATCGTAGCGGTAGGCGCGCTGCCGGATGTAGCCGCCGCACAGCGCCAGCAGCACGCCATGCAGCAGCACGCTGTAGCCAAGCTGGTACTGCCACACATGCACCATCTCGTGGATGAAGAACAGCTTGCCGCTGTTGCCTTCGCGGGAAAAATCGTCACGGTACTGGGCCGGCATGAAATACAGGCTGCCACGCGGCGTCATCGCCGTGTTCTGGTCCTGCAAGCCGAACGGTAGAAAGGAGCCGCGCACGACGCGCACGCGCGCGTAGTCGATGGCGCCCTGGAAGACGCTGCGGGCCATGGCGATTTCGCCGATGGTGAGGGGGCGGCGCAAGACTCGCATAAAGAATAAGGAAGAAAGCGCGGCAAGCGTAGAGCCTGCCGCGCGGGTACCGCTTAAACCGAACGAAGGCCGCTGGCCGCTTTCGCGATTTCCGTGATGCGGTCCCAGTTGCCGGCCGCGATCGCGTCTTTCGGCGTCAGCCACGAGCCGCCCACGCAGGCGACGTTCTTGCACGCCAGGAACTGCGAGGCCGTCTCTTGCGAGATGCCGCCCGTCGGGCAGAACGTGATGTCCGGCAGCGGGCCGTAAATCGCGTTGAGCATGCCGATGCCGCCCGCCGGCACGGCCGGGAACAGTTTCAGCTGCTGGAAGCCGTTTTCACGCGCCGCCATCACTTCGCCTGGCGTCATCACGCCTGGCAGCAGGGGCAAGCCACTGCTTTTCGCCGCCGCCACCAGGGCCGACGTCAGGCCTGGCGAGACGCCGAAGACGGCGCCCGCATCGCGTGCCTGCGCGAATTCCTCGGGACGGGTCAGGGTGCCGACGCCGACGATGGCGCCCGGCACTTCCGACATGGCGCGGATCGCTTCCAGGCCGTGCTTGGTGCGCAGGGTTACTTCCAGCACGCGGATGCCGCCCGCCACCAGCGCGCGCGCCAGCGGTACGGCATGTTCAGGATCGTCGATCGCAATCACGGGGATCACGCTCGAGGTGCGCATAATTTCCAGTAGTGTCATGGTCATCTCTTATTTCCTAGCCAAAAAGTCTTCATCGGAACCCGGCACGGTATCACCGACATTGTCGGCGTCGTGCAAGGCGACGGTGGTGGGAATCGGCGACGGCAGGCCGAAGGTGGTGGCACCCTCTTCCGCCGCGCTGACGGTGGAACGGAACATGGAAAACAGCTCGCGGCCCATGCCGACGTGGTTCGGCGACAGGTCGGCCGTAACCAGCGCACGCGCATGCCAGACGTCGGCCGGCACCAGCGCTTCCAGTACGCCGGTAAAGGCGTCGAGGCGGATGATGTCGCCGTCGCACACGAGGCCCAACGGGCCGCCGGCGAGAATCTCTGGCGAGACGTGGATGGCGGCCGGCACCTTGCCCGACGCGCCCGACATGCGGCCATCGGTGACCAGCGCCACATGGCGGCCCGCATCCTGCAGGTTGGCCAGCGCGGGTGTCAGCGCATGCAGTTCCGGCATGCCGTTGGCGCGCGGGCCCTGGAAGCGCAGCACGGCAACGAAGTCGCGGTCCAGGGACCCCGCCTTGTAGGCGGCCATGAATTCTTCCTGTGAATTGAACACCAGCGCCGGCGCTTCCACCGTGCGGTGCTGCGGCTTGACGGCCGAGACCTTCATCACGGCGCGGCCCAGGTTACCGGCGACCAGCACCATGCCGCCGTCCGGCGCGAACGGATTCGAGGCGGGGCGCAGCACGTTCTCATCGGCGCTGGCGGCCGGTGCATCTTTCCAGAAGACCTTGCCATCTTCACCGAGGAACGGTTCCATGCAATGCGCGCGCAAGCCGTGGCCCAGGATGGTGTTGACATCTTCGTGCAGCAAGCCCGCGTCCAGCAGTTCGCGGATCAGATAACCGGTGCCGCCGGCCGCGTGGAAATGGTTCACGTCGGCGTCGCCGTTCGGGTAGATGCGCGTGAGCATCGGCACGATGGCCGACAACTCATTGAAATCGTTCCAGTCGATGACGATGCCGGCCGCCTTGGCGATCGCCACGAGGTGCAGGGTATGGTTGGTCGAACCGCCCGTGGCCAGCAAGCCCACGACGGCGTTGACGATACATTTCTCGTCGACGATATGGCCGACTGGCAAGTAGCTGGCGCTTTGCGCCGTGATGCCGGCGGCGCGCTGGGCGGCGGCGGCGGTCAGCGCATCGCGCAGCGGCGTGTTCGGCGTGATGAAGGCGGCGCCCGGCAAGTGCAGGCCCATCACTTCCATCAGCATCTGGTTGCTGTTCGCCGTACCGTAGAAGGTACAGGTGCCGGCGCCGTGGTAGGCTTTCGATTCGCCTTCGAGCAAGTCTTCGCGCGTGGCCTTGCCTTGCGCATACAGCTGGCGCACCTTGGCTTTTTCCTGGTTCGACAGGCCCGACGTCATCGGACCGGCCGGCACGAAGACGGCCGGCAAGTGGCCGAAGTGCAGCGCGCCGATCAGCAGGCCCGGCACGATCTTGTCGCACACGCCCAGGTACAGGGCCGAGTCGAACATATTGTGCGACAGCGCCACGGCCGTCGACATGGCGATGGTGTCGCGTGAAAACAGCGACAGTTCCATGCCCGGCTGGCCTTGCGTCACGCCATCGCACATGGCGGGTACGCCGCCGGCGAACTGGGCGACAGCGCCCACTTCGCGCACGGCTTGCTTGATGATCTGCGGGAAGCCTTCAAAAGGCTGGTGCGCCGACAGCATGTCGTTGTACGACGACACGATGGCCACGGACGGCTTCTTGTATTCCTTCAGCGACAGCTTGTCGTTGGCGGGAAAGGCGGCAAAACCGTGCGCCAGGTTGGTGCACGACAGGGCGCCGCGCTGCACGCCCTGGATGCGGGCCGCATCCAGGTGCGCCAGATAGGCGCCGCGCGATGGCCGGCTGCGCGCGATGATGCGCGCTGTTACGGATTCGACTACTGGATGCAGCGCCATATGGATTTCCTTAAAAATGAGTATTTCGTGAAATTTTACTACAAAATGGTGAAGAAGAAGCACTCTTGCATGGGCCAACAACACAAATAAGCGACGGATTGCGGCGTATCAAGGCAAACCTGGGCTATATCGCGTATCGGCACCTGCCAACACGGCCCTTATATGTCACGAGGGCAATCGCTAAAAAAAGCACAACAAAATCCGCTTCACACCACAAACTGTAGTGAAATTACGTTTTTCTGATGTATTATTCTCATACCAATGCCGGATCCGCTGTTCGCCACCACGAACGCGCCGCGCTCCTTTCAACCGAGACAAGCACCCAAGCCGACCGCCATGCGCCAGCCAGCACCTACTCCTGCCATCACCGCCACCGCCAGTTTCCAGTCCCTGCAAGCGCACAGCGCCAGCCTGCGCGAAGTGCATCTGCGCCAGCTGTTCGCGGCCGACCCCGCACGTTTCTCGACCATGACGGTCGATGCGGCCGGCCTGCTGCTCGATTACTCGAAGAACCGCGTCGACGCCACCGCCATGGCGCTGCTGATGGACCTGGCACGCGAGCGCGGCGTGGAAGCGCAGCGCGAAGCCATGTTCACTGGCGAGAAAATCAATCTTACCGAACATCGGGCCGTTCTGCATACGGCCTTGCGCGCGCCACGCGGCACCAGGCTGGTCGTCGATGGCCAGGATATCGATGCCGACGTGCAAGATGTGCTGCAACGCGTCAAGGCGTTTACGGACAAGGTGCGCAATGGCAGCTGGCTCGGCTACACGGGCAAGCCGATTTGCGACATCGTCAACATCGGCATCGGCGGTTCGGACCTGGGCCCGAAAATGGCGTGCCTGGCGCTGCGCTCGTATGCCAACCCGGGCCTGGAAATGCACTTCGTTTCCAACGTTGACGGCCACGACATGGAAGCGACCCTGTCGAAAGTCGATCCGGAAACAACGCTCTTCATCGTGGCGTCGAAAACTTTTGTGACGGCTGAAACCATGCTCAACGCCAACACGGCGCGCGCCTGGTTCCTGCTCGAAGGCGAAGAAAAGGATCTGGCGCAACATTTTGTGGCCGTTTCGACCAACACGCAAGCCATCGTCGACTTCGGCATTTCGCCGGACAATATGTTCCCGTTCTGGGACTGGGTCGGTGGCCGTTACTCCGTCTGGTCGTCGATCGGCCTGGCCGTGGCCCTGTCCGTCGGCTTTGAATACTTCAGCGATTTCCTCGCCGGCGCGCATGCGATGGACCAGCATTTCCGCGAGGCGCCGCTGGAACAGAACATGCCCGTCGTGCTGGCCATGGTCGGCTTCTGGAACCGCCAGTTCCTCGATTGCGGCTCCGTTTCCATCGCACCGTATCACCAGGACTTGAGCCGCTTTGCCGCCTACTTGCAACAGCTGGACATGGAAAGCAACGGCAAGCGCGTCACCAAGGACGGCGTGCCCGTCGATGTGCCCACCGGTCCCGTCATCTGGGGCGATTGCGGCACGAATGCGCAGCATGCGTATTTCCAGCTGCTGCACCAGGGCACGGACATCACGCCCATCGATTTCATCGCCGCCCTGCGCGCCACGCACGATTTGCCGGGCCACCACGACGCCCTGCTGGCGAATTGCTTCGCCCAGTCGGAAGCATTCATGACGGGCAAGACGGGTGAGGAAGTGCGCCTTGATTTGCAGGCGCAAGGCTTGCCGGAAAGCGAGATCGAAGCAGTGGTACCGCACAAGACCTTCCCCGGTAACCGCCCCAGCAACACCATCCTGATGGACCAGTTGACCCCGACCACCCTGGGCGCCCTGATCGCGCTGTACGAACACAAGACCTTCGTGCAGGGCGTCTTGTGGAACGTCAACAGTTTTGATCAGTGGGGCGTGGAACTGGGCAAGGTGCTGGCCAAGAAAATCCAGGCCGAACTGACGGGCGAAGCCCGTCCCGACCACCACGACAGCTCGACCAATGGCTTGATTGCCTTGGCTAAAGCAGCAAAAGCAGCATATTAAAAAGAGATAGATGAATATTTACGAAATCAAAGTAGTCAGCGACAAGCCCATGCAAGTGGGCGAATGCCCGCTATGGCATGGCAAGGAAGCGGCCCTGTACTGGGTCGACATCGATGGCCGCGCCGTGCACCGCTTGCACCCGGCCAGCGGCAAGCATGAGCAATGGAACATGCCGACGGAACCGTCGGCGCTGGCGATCAACGCCGGCGGCGGCCTGATCGTGGCCTTGCGCAGCGGCTTCGCCCACCTCGATACAAAAACGGGCAGCCTGGCGGAAATCGCCCCGGCGCCGTTCGACATGGCCACCACGCGCTTCAACGATGGCAAGGTCGACCCGGCAGGCCGTTTCTGGGTCGGCACGATTTTCGAGCCGCGCAGCGCCGATGCGGCAGAGATGTTCGTGCTGGAAAAGGGACAAGTACGCAAGGTCTGGTCGGGCGGCATGACCGTGTCGAACGGCCTGGGTTTCAGTCCGGACAAGCGCACCATGTACCACTCGGATACCACCACGCATCGCATCGACCGCTTCGATTTCGACGCGGCCACGGGCGCCATTTCCGCGCCGCAACCGTTCCAGCGCTTTTCCATGGACAAGAAAGCGTTTGATTACGGCGGGCGCCCCGATGGCGCGGCCGTCGACAGCGAAGGCAATTACTGGTCGGCCATGTTTGAAGGCGGCAAGATCCTGCGCTTCGCCCCCGATGGCCATCTGCTCGGTGAAATTACCGTGCCCGTGCGCTGCCCCACCATGGTGACGTTCGGCGGCCCCGACCTGCGCACCCTGTACATCACCAGCGCCAGCCACAACCGCTCCGCCGCCGAAATCGCCGACTACCCGTTGACGGGCCACGTGCTGTCCGTGCGCGTGGACGTGGCGGGCCAGCCGGAGACGGCTTACCAGGCGTAGTCGTTTGCCAGCATAGAAAAAGCGCCGGACCCTCGCGGGTAGCGGCGCTTTTTTATGTCTATGGCGTAGGTCGGATTAGCGGGACGAAGGCCCGCGTAATCCGACAATGTGTTGGCCATGGTGGCGTCGGATTACGCGCAGCTTCGCTGCGCTAATCCGACCTACGGATGCTCCATGTAATTACCGCGACAATACCTTGCGTATCGTCTCGGCCAGTTCAGCCGCCACGAATTTCGCCACATAACCATCGGCGCCCACACCCTTGACGTGGTCTTCGTTGGTCGAGCCCGTCAGCGACGAGTGGATCACCACGGGGATGTTGGAGAAACGGCCATCGTTCTTGATGTTGCGCGTCAAGGTAAAACCATCCATTTCCGGCATTTCCAGGTCGGTCAGCACCAGCGCGACCTTGTCTTTCGCCGTCTTGCCTTCCGTCGCCGCCTGGGCCGAGATCGCCTGCAGGCGTTCCCACGCTTCCTTGCCCGTCTTGGTCATGATGAAAGGCACGCCCATCGCTTCGAGGCCCTTTTCGATCAGCGAGCGGGCCAGCGAGGAATCGTCGGCCGCGAGGATCACGGCGCCGGCCGGCAAGCGCACTTGCGGGCCGATGCTGTTCTCGTCCACGTCCGGGTCGCCCGACGGCAGCACGTTGCGCAGGATTTGCTCCACGTCCAGCACTTGCGCCAGGCGTGTCTTGTCCGTGTCGCCATCGAGGCGCGCGATACTGGTGACGAGGCCGCCGCCGACGCTCGACTCGGCCGACAGCACCTGATTCCACTCCAGGCGCACGATTTCATCGACCTCTTCCACGGCAAACGCCTGTGTCGAGCGGGCAAATTCGGTCACCATCAGGATCTTCAAACCATTGCTCTTGCAGCCGACCGCCATCGGCAAGTCGATCACGGGCACGATCTGGCCACGGATGTTGACCACGCCCAGCATGTGCGGGTGCGAACCGGCCACGGCCGTAATGGCCGGCATTTCCATGATTTCACGGACTTTGAACACATTGATGCCGAAGAGTTCGCGGCTGGTCGAGTGATCACTGGTGCCCAGCTTGAACAGGAACAGTTCGAATTTGTTATTGCCTGTCAGGCTGGTGCGTTCATCGACATCTTGCTGCATTGAATTCATTGTGTCCCCTTGAGCCGTCTTGTAAAGTTAAGTCGCCTGCCCCTGATGCTGCGGACAGTGCGGACTGCACGTCGCATGGACGTCGGATGGCGGGTTCGGGGCATGGCCGGCGCTAGCGGTGCAGTGTGTATCGTACAATTTCTTACAACCAATAGTTGCTATCGATTCCAGCTTGAATTATACGGTTTTTTACTTTCTTCAAAGCTACTTTACGCTGCCAACGGCGATCCTGACAGCATTTCTTGATTTGCTTGTTGCTACAGCGCAAATGATGACGGAGAGAATCGAAAATTTCCCTGGCAACCATGGTTGCTTTGAAAAGCCAGGTGAAAAGCATGGCGCAGCGCCAGCAGCGGCGAACGGCATATAATGGCCATGCTAGCAGCACTGGCAGGCATACCGGGCAAAATGGCGACGGCAGCGGATGGAATGTAGTAAAATTTCTTGCAATTGCCTGTTCTACGTAGTAAATTTACACCATCGATTATAGTAGCGACAGACTGGCACTTCCGGTCGGCTTTCTCCCCGCTCCGGCCCTTTTACTTTTGCGACGACACTCACTTATGGCACTTACCGATTTTGACCTGGTCCTGTTTGGCGGCAGCGGCGATTTAGCAATGCGCAAGTTGTTGCCTGCAATGTATGCGCGCGACGTCGCGAACGATTTGCCGCCGACGGCGCGCATCATCTGTGTGGGCCGCCAGGACAGCGGCCAGGATGCCTTCCTGAAAATGGTAGAGACCAACTCGCGTCCCCATATCAAGGCCAGCACCCTGAATGCCGCCACCTGGAGCAAATTCTGCGCGCGCATCGTGTATGTGTCGCTCAACGCCAGCGATGCGGCCACGTACGCGCCGCTGGTCGAAGCGCTGCGCGGCGATGCCGACCTGACGCGCGTGTACTACCTGGCGACGCCGCCGCATTTGTTCGCCCTCATCTGCGACAACCTGGAAGACAACGGCCTGGTGACGCCGAATTCGCGCGTGGTGCTGGAAAAGCCGTTGGGCCGCGACCTGGCCAGCGCCAAGCAGATCAATGCCGAAGTGGGCAAGGTCTTCCAGGAATCGCAGATCTACCGTATCGACCATTACCTGGGCAAGGAAACCGTGCAGAACTTGCTGGCCCTGCGCTTCGGCAACATCCTGTTCGAACCGCTGTGGCGCCGCGAATGGATTTCCGACGTGCAGATCACCATCGCCGAAAAGCTGGGCGTGGGCAACCGCATGGGTTACTACGACACCTCGGGCGCGCTGCGCGACATGCTGCAAAACCACTTACTGCAACTGCTGTGCATCGTCGCCATGGAACCGCCGACCTCGATCGCGCCGGACGCCGTGCGCGATGAAAAGCTGCAAGTGCTGCGCTCGCTGAAAAAATTCACGCCCACCACCCTGGCGCAAAACATCGTGCGCGGCCAGTACCGCGCCGGCCACGTCGACGGCGCCACCGTGCCGAGCTACCGCGACGAACCGGATGCGCCGGAACATTCGCGCACCGAAACCTTCGTTGCCCTGAAGGCGGAAATCGACACCTGGCGCTGGGCCGGCGTGCCGTTCTACCTGCGCACGGGCAAGCGCATGGCCGACAGCCTGGCCGAGATCGTCGTGCGCTTCAAGCAGATCCCGCACTCGATCTTCAACCAGCCCACGTCGAGCTTCCAGCCGAACTGCCTGGTGATCCGTTTGCAGCCGGACGAAGGCTTGCGCATGAATTTGATGGCGAAAACCCCGGGCGACGGCATGCGCCTGAAACCGGCGGAACTGGAACTCGACTTCCGCGAGTCGTTCAAGACCCCGCGCATGGACGCCTACGAGCGTTTGCTGCTCGACGTCCTGCGCGGCCAGCTGACCCTGTTCATGCGCGGCGACGAACTGGAAGCGGCCTGGGAATGGGTCGAACCGATTCTCGACAACTGGGAACAGAACGACAGCGCGCCGATTCCATACACGGCCGGCACCTGGGGCCCCGCGGCCGCCAGCGCCCTGATCGGCCGCGATGGCTTGCAGTGGCGTGAAGAGGCATTACCCGAGGATTAACAGGCAAAACAGGGCCTGCCCGCAGATGGGCAGGCCTTTTACCTATTATCCCTACACTCCTGAACACCTACCAGAAGACTACCCTGATGCTGCTTGATTCCATCCGCACCCAGCTCGATTCGCTCTCCAAGTCGGAGAAGAAGGTCGCGCTGGCCGTGCTTGACCAGCCTAACCAGACAGTCAGCCAGAACATCACTGCACTGGCGAAAAGCGCGCAGGTGTCGGAACCGACCGTGGTGCGCTTTTGCCGCACCCTGGGCTATGACGGCTGGCATGAATTCAAGCTGAAGCTGGCGCAGGGGCTGGCCCTGGCCATGCCGGGCGCGAACGAGCAGCCGGCGCAGGACGACCTGGCGGCCGACCTGGTGAATAAAATCTGCAGCCGCTCGATCAACACCCTGCTCGACCTGCGCAACAACCTGAACCCGGAAGCGATCCAGCGCGCGCTCGACATCCTGTCGCGCGCCAGCAAGATCGAATTCTATGGCCAGGGCACATCGGGCATCGTGGCGGCCGACGCGCAGCACAAGTTCTTCCGCTCGGGCGTGCCGACGGTGGCCTACAGCGATCCGAACATCCACAGCATCGCCGCGGCCCTGCTGCGCGGCGGCGACTGCCTGGTGGCCATCTCGCAGCGCGGCAACAGCCCCGCCCTGGTCCGCTCCGTGAAACTGGCGCGCCGCGGCGGCGCCGACGTCGTCGTGCTGGCCCCATCGGGCACGCCGCTGGCCGACCTGGCAACCGTGCTGATCCCGATCGACCTGGTCTTCAACACCGACCCCTACACCCCGATTTCCGCCCGTCTGGCCTATCTGGTGGTGATCGACGTGCTGGCCGTGGGCCTGGCCCTGCAGCGGGGCCCCGAGTTCCGCAAGAAAATGCAAAATGCACAGAAGGCGCTGCAGGAATTCGACATGCAGTTCGATTCCTTCATCGGCTGATCCCCGATCGGCGCCAGCCTCGCTGGTGCCGCTCCGTATCCAAACGTCTCCATCGGACCAGGATATCTCTTCCTTGATCTCACATCAGGAACCGATACACGCGCAGCCTTTGCATCGAAAGATCAGCCCACCATCCGTGTCTAAGAATTGGGATCCTTTGGTTTCCCATAGTGGCGTATCGGATGAGCAGTGCTATAACCGGGATAAATTGAAACCACAACCCGAACTTCATCGTTTGGAAAAAAATGGATAAAGATACTTCCCGTTTCATCGTATTTTTCCACTTCCACCATTTTTTCTTTAATAATATGTTTTAGTCCCTCCGGCATATCCCACCGCACCAGCACCATCATTCCCGGATACCACGCTCTCGGAATGGAGGCACAGCAAACTTCAGGTCCTCCCGCTCCCCATCTGGCCATATTGGCACCTCCCGCCCCATCCACCGACGCGGAATAAATATATTTTCCCGTATGATTGACAATACCCACCTGCGCCGTCGCGGTAGGACTTGGCCCGGCTTGCTCAACCTGCCTGGCCTTGAACGCACAGCCGCTTAGCAGCAAGGCAGTGCCAAGATAAATCATCCATTTCATGATTTTCACCTTGCAAAAAATGCTACGTGGTTTTTCTACTTTACTGTCATATACGGCAATAGAAAATAGGGGACTATCCACACGTGGATGCTTCAAGAAAAAGTGCTCGGAAGCGGTCCAGAAATGGAATTTTATCGATCATCTTATCAAGGAAGATTGGCAGGTTTTTCGGAGTGAAGAATAGGATGAATTTTGCTAGGCCCTCCAGCATTGGACACAACCACTCTCACCTCGTCATTCTCAAAAAAATGCATATAAATATCTCCTGGTCTATCATATTTTTCCACTTCCACCATTTTTTCTTTGACAACGTCGGTATGCCCCTCAGGCATATTCCACCGCACCAGGACTTTCATACCCGGATGCCACACACGAGGAATGGATGCGCAGCAAATATTGGCAAGTCCCGCCCCCCATCTGGCCATATTCCCCCCTCCCGCCCCATCCACCGATGCGGAATAAATATACTTCCCCGTATGATTGACAATACCCACCTGCGCCGTCGCGGTAGGACTTTGGCCGGCTTGCTCAACCTGCCTGGCCTTGAGGGCGCAACCGCTCAGCAGCAAGACAGTGCCAAGATACATAATCCATTTCATGATTTTCACCTTGCAAAAAATGCTACGTGGTTTTTCTACTTTACTACCATATACGGCAATAGAAAATAAGGGACTATCAACACGTGGATGCTTCAAGAAAAATTGCTCGGAAGCGGTCCAGAAATGGAAATTTTATCGATCATCTTATCAAGGAAGATTGGCAGGTTTTCCGGAGTGAAGAATAGGATGAGTTTTTGCACCCCCTCCAGCATTTGACACGACAACCCTCACCTTATCATTGGGGAAGAAATGCATATAGATATCGCCAGGCTCATCGTATTTTTCCACTTCCACCATTTTTTCTTTAATAATATGTTTTAGTCCATCCGGCATATCCCACCGCACCAGCACCATCATTCCCGGATACCACACTCGAGGAATGGATGTGCAGCAAATATTGGCAAGCCCCGCCCCCCATCTGGCCATATTCCCTCCTCCGGCCCCATCCACCGACGCGGAGTAAATAAATTCGCCCGTATGATTCACGATACCCACCTGCGCCGTCGCGGTCGGACTTGGGCCGACTTGCTCAACCTGCCTGGCCTTGATGGCGCAGCCGCTCAGCAGCAAGACGGTGCCAAGATACATAATCCATTTCATGGTTTTCACCTTATAAAAAATGCTACGTTGTTTTTCTACTTTACTGCCATATACGGCAATAGAAAATAGGGGACTGTCCACACGTGGATGCTTCAAGAAAAAGTGCTCGGAAGCGGTCCAGAAATGGAAATTTTATCGATTATCCTATCAAGGAAGATGGGCAGGTTTTCCGGAATGAAAAATAGGATGATTTTTACTATGGCCGTCCACATTTGACACAACCACTCTCACCTCGTCATTGGGGAAAAAATGCATATAGATATCTCCTGGCCTATCATATTTCTCCAATTCCACCATTTTTTCTTTAATAATATGTTTTAGTCCATCCGGCATATCCCACCGCACCCGAACCATCATTCCCGGATACCACACTCTCGGGATAGAGGCGCAACAGATTTCTGCTCCCCCGGCCCCCCATCTGGCCATATCCGCACCTCCGGCCCCATCCACCGACGCGGAGTAAATGAAATTCCCGGTATGATTCACAATACCCACCTGCGCTGTCGCGGTAGGACTTGGGCCAGCTTGCTCAGCCTGCCTGGCCTTAAACGCGCAGCCGCTCAGCAGCAAGGCCGTGCCAAGATACATAATCCATTTCATGATTTTCCTTTTATAAAAATAGGCAGTTGAAGGAACAAGGCTAGGCAGCCGAGCTGCGCCTGCCAGAAATCGTCGGGCAGCGTGTCGAGCTCGGACAGGTAATTCACCCCTGGCGCGTGCGCCGCAACAGGCTGGCCATCGCAGGATGCAAGGTGAAATCATCGGCCAGCATCAAGGCCAGGGCGCTGAAATGCTGACGCTGGCCCGCCGCCTCGATGCCGCTGGCGTTTGCCATAAGCAAATGACGCGCCACGCGCGCGTGGCACTCGGCCGGAGTGTCGGAATGAAACAGGTCCGACTACACATCATGCAGATTGGCAAGGATGGCGTCGGCTTCGGCGCTATCCACCAGGGCGGCGAAGGCGGCGTCGCTGAGGGGGAATTTATCAAACTCCGCCGGGGGCGCACGGCTAGCTCAATGACCTAGCTTGACTTACGCCGTCTTCGCCTGCTCCACCGCATCGGCAGATCTGTGATGGGCCATCGCGATACCGCGCTGTTCCTTGTGCAAAACAGGTAGCATGCCCGCATACTGAGCGCCCGACGGCTTGAAGGTATCCGATCCCATGTAAATTGACCGGAAACGCAAATAGCCACCTCCCATGAGTTTACTCTCGCGTCCGCCCTTGTCCGGTTCGATCGCATCCATTTCATTTTCGGTGCCTTTGACAGCTTTGTATCGCAGCAATTGCTCTTTTTCCTTCGTGCTCAAATTATAGGGATTGAGCTTCCCAGGGTCTGCCTCCGGACCGCTCTCCCAGTCACGGGCTCGCTCTTCCTGCGCCACAAGCAATTCCAGCGCGTACCACAAGTCGGGAATGTCTTTCCCCAGCGGTTTGAACCACGCGCGCGAGTCATGCACGAACTGCTCAAAAAAGTTGCTTACTTCGACGGGTGGTACCGGCTTATCCCAAAATTCAGCGATAGGTTCCCATTCGGGATTACGGGGCCGCCCTCTGCTGCTGGTCGTCCGCTGACCGGCGCGCCATTTTTCAAAGCTCGCAACCTCTTCTTCCAGCTCTTTGTCCGCCATCGTGAGATCAGTAAAATCAAATTTCCCGCTTTTATAGCTTGTTGCCAAATTCTTGACATTCGGTAAATTTCCCATCTTGCCTAGCATTTTCTTGCGCCACTGTATGTACAGCATATGCTGGAATTCCATGATTCTATGTAGCCGCAATGAGGGTTCAGCGCCTTGCTGCGCATGGCAAAAGCCGATATACGCATTGAAGGTGGTTATAGTCCGCGGATTGATGCGAAAGGCCCGCTTCGTCGCTTCACTGGCCTCTTCCAGCTTCAGCGGCACCCCGGCCAGGCGGGCAGCCCGGTACATCGTGGCCAACGTAATGCGCGACATCAAATCGCCGCCACTTGGATCTGTACCGCGCCCTTGTTCTTGCGGCAGATAGCCGCCTCCGATGTCCGAATGAACACCAGGAAAAACAATTTCCATACAATTAGGGGGAATATTGCCCAAGTGAGCAACGGAGTCCAAGGGAAAAGACCGGCGCACTTCATGCGCCGACACCAGATGCAGGCACTTGCTTGGCCCCGGTGACGTAGGTATTCTGAGCGACACTTCGGCGTCGGCCCAGCCACCATGTCCATCCACCATCCTGTTCGGGAGGGGTACTGAAGCCGCCAAGCCAACCGAAGCGACGGTATCGAACAGGCCCATGAAGTCGAAGGTCACCTCGATAGTGCCAATACTTAACTGGCGAGCCTTGACGCCCTTGCTAACGGTCAGTTGCGCATCGAGCTTGCATAACCAGATGAACCAGTTGGCAAACGAGCGCGCTTCGGCTGCGCCACGCGAGAAACCGAACATCGACACGAAGATATTGAGCACCTTGCCTTTATTGACGCTTTTCGCCGGCGCATCGGTTGGCACAAACGGCCGCAAATTGCTGTGCAACTTTTGCAAGGCCTGCGTGAAAGCGTTCACCAGCGCCTGTGAAGGCTGCACTTTGCTGGGCAAACTGAGCGTATTGAAGTCCTGTTTAAACGTCTTGTCATCCACCAGGGGAGCATCGGTATAATATCTGTGCACATTATTCAATGCTTCCACCAATGCCCAGATGATGCGATTTTCTCCCTTGTAGGCAAAGGCCAGGCCGCGCGCCCGGTCGCTGGTGAGAGCGCTAAATCCCTCTCCCGTATCGCCAACCTCGTCGAAACGCGTGCCCACTCCCGGAACGTAGGTGCGAAAGTAACTCTTGTGATATTTTGTCTCCAAGTCCGGCCACGCCTCGCTGCCATGCGTGTCTTTGCCCCCGGGAAATGCACGATACAAGCGCGCCACGTTGCTGTGCGAATGAAGCGGTACATCCCGCTTCATATTATTGTTGGTGCCGTCGAAGAAGAAGCCAAAGAACAGATTCGCATCGCATGAGGGGGGAAATCCTGGGGCCGGACATTCCCTTTTTTTGACTAAATCACCCAATATTTTCAGTTCTATCTCATCATCAAAAAATTTAGCTGAATCTGCTGGTTCATTTTTCTCAGCAGAATAAATAGTGGCCAAAAATGCAGTCATGGATGCATTCCCTCAAGGCTCTGAATGAGTTTCTTCTTATACTCAATTACATCCTTTAATTCATCAATTTCAGTGACCGTCATCTTATTACTATTACGTGCCAATCCTTTTTCCATAGTATCTAACCATTTTTTTTCCAATTCTATTTTTGCTTTACGACGCTGTGTCCGATACTCCTTCGTCGCTACCGGATACCCCTTGATTTTCCCCGGCCACTCCGGCAAGCTCGGTCCGTAATGCGACACAACGGCTCCCACGCTGCCATCTTCGTAGACGATCAGCCAGATATCACCGGCCTTCCCATTCGGATACGGCGGGATGCTGACCGTCTCGCGATGCAGGGTCGGGTCCGGGTAAAACTGATAGGCCACCACCACATTCAACTCCGCATGCCACTTTTCCGGCACGCTGAAACAGCATATCGTGCCCCCCTGCCCATATGGATCGATCGAATCGCCACCGCCGCCGCTGTTGGTATTGCCCGGATTTTCAACCGCGATGTAGTTGACTTCGCGCGAAGAATAATTCAGCACCTGGATGCTCGCGGCCATGACGACGCCGGGTAAGCATGCGGCCAGCAAAAGGCCTCGCAATAGTTGCCTCTTGAGTAACGCACTCATGGTTTCCCCCTATGTATCAATGCCAAGACTCAGAGCGCGTGCCTTGGCGCCATTGCTAACGGTAAGTTGCGTATCCAGTTTGCATAGCCTGGCGTCACTGCCATGCGTATCTTTACCGCCGGAAAATGCACGATACAAGCGCGCCACGTTGCTGTGCGAGTGAAACGCCACATCCCGCTCCATATTATTGTTGGTGCCGTCGAAGAAGAAACCGAAAAATAGATTGACATCACATGGCGGAGGGAAGCCTGGAAGTGGGCATTCACGAGCTTTGAAAAATTTCACAATTTCTTTCATCTCACCAGTTCCGTCAAAAAAACGGTCTTTGTCAGATGGATCAGTTTTATCAACAGAATAGCTTTCAGCTAAAAAAGCAGTCATGGTTTTCCTTCCAGACTTTGGATGAGTTTTCTTTGGAATTCAATAATTTCTTGAGTCTCCTTTATATCTTCAACTGACAAAATATTGATGTCACGTAACAACACCCTTTCCAACGTAAGTAAGGTCGCTTTTTCCCTCTTCAATTTTTGTCTGCGACGCTCATCCCGATACTCCTTCGTCGGCACCGGATACCCCTTGATTTTCCCCGGCCACTCCGGTCGGCTCGGTCCGTAATGCGACACCACGGCTCCCACGCTGCCATCTTCATAGACGATCAGCCAGATATCATCTCCCTTCCCATCCGGATACGGTGGAACACTGACCGTCTCGCGATGAAAGGTTGGGTCCGGGGACAACTGATAGACCACCACCACCTTCAAATCCGCATGCCACTTTTCCGGCACGCTGAAACAGCATATCGATCCGCCCTGCCCGTATGGACGGATCGAATCGCCACCGCCGCCGCTGTTGGTATTGCCAGGATTTTCAACCGCGATGTAATCGACTTCTCGCGAAGAATAATTCAGCGCCTGAATGCTCGCGGCCATGGCGACGCCGGGTAAGCATGCGGCCAGCAAAAGACCTCGCAATAGTTGTCTCTTGAGTAACGCACTCATGGTTTCCCCCTATGTATCAATGCCAAGACTCAGAGCGCGTGCCTTGGCGCCATTGCTAACGGTCAGTTGCGTATCCAGTTTGCATAGCCTGGCGTCACTGCCATGCGTATCTTTACCGCCGGAAAATGCACGATACAAGCGCGCCACGTTGCTGTGCGAGTGAAACGCCACATCCCGCTCCATATTATTGTTGGTACCGTCGAAGAAGAAACCGAAAAACAGATTGACATCACATGGCGGAGGGAAACCTGGAAGTGGACACTCACGCGCCTTCATGAATTTTATAATTTTATCCATTTCATCTATTCCGTCAAAAAAACGGTCTTTATCAGATGGATCATTTTTATCTACAGAATAGCTTTTGGCTAAAAAAGCAATCATGGATTTCCTTCCAAGCTTTGGATGACTTTTTTCTGAAACTCAATGATTTCCTGAATCTCCTTTACCTTCTCATCTGGCAAAGAATTCCCTCTAAGCAACAGTCCTCTTTCCACCGTAAGTAAGCTAGCTTTTTCTCTCTTCAATTTCTGCTTACGACGCTCATCCCGATACTCCTTCGTCGGCACCGGATACCCCTTGATTTTCCCCGGCCACTCCGGTCGGCTCGGTCCGTAATGCGACACCACGGCTCCCACGCTGCCATCTTCATAGACGATCAGCCAGATATCGCCCGCCTTCCCATCCGGATACTGTGGAACACTGACCGTCTCGCGATGAAAGGTCGGGTCCGGGGACAACTGATAGACCACCACCACCTTCAAATCCGCATGCCACTTTTCCGGCACGGTGAAACAGCATATCGACCCGCCCTGCCCGTATGGACGGATCGAATCGCCACCGCCGCCGCTGTTGGTATTGCCCGGATTTTCAACCGCGATGTAATCGACTTCGCGCGAAGAATAATTCAGCGCCTGAATGCTCGCGGCCATGGCGACGCCGGGTAAGCATACGGCCAACAAAAGCCCTCGCCATAGTTGGCTCTTGAGTAACGCACTCATGGTTTCCCCCTATGTATCAATGCCAAGACTCAGAGCGCGTGCCTTGACGCCCTTACTAACGTTCAGTTGCGTATCCAGTTTGCATAGCTTGGCGTCACTGCCATGCGTGTCTTTATCACCTGAAAATGCACGATACAAGCGCGCCACGTTGCTGTGCGAATGAAACGGCACATCCCGTTTCATTTATTGTTGGTGCCATCGAAGAAGAAGCCGAAAAACAGATTGACATCACATGGGGGAGGGAAGCCGGGAAATGGGCATTCACGATCCTTTGCAAAATCACCAAGAATTGGTTTTTCATTTTTCGCGCCAAAAAAAAACAATGAAATCAGGAGGATCATTTTTTATAGCTGGACAAATATCAACTAAAAAAGCAGTCATTTATCATTTTCCTCAAGAATATTAATAAGCTTTTTACTATATTCAATTGCCCCCTTCAATCTCATCAACTCTACAGGAGTTAGGTCACTCACATCGCCATCTAATGCATTCTCCATAGAATGTAGAACAGCCTTTTCTCTTTTTATTTTTTCCTTGCGGCGTTCATCCCGATACTCCTTCGTCGGCACCGGATACCCCTTGATTTTCCCCGGCCACTCCGGTCGGCTCGGTCCGTAAAGCGACACCACGGCTCCCACGCTGCCATCTTCATAGACGATCAGCCAGATATCACCTCCCTTCCCATCCGGATACGGTGGAACACTGACCGTCTCGCGATGAAAGGTTGGGTCCGGGGACAACTGATAGACCACCACCACCTTCAAATCCGCATGCCACTTTTCCGGCACGGTGAAACAGCATATCGATCCGCCCTGCCCGTATGGACGGATCGAATCGCCACCGCCGCCGCTGTTGGTATTGCCCGGATTTTCAACCGCGATGTAATCGACTTCGCGCGAAGAATAATTCAGAGCCTGAATGCTCGCGGCCATGGCGACGCCGGGTAAGCATACGGCCAGCAAAAGCCCTCGCCATAGTTGGCTCTTGAGTAAGGTATTCATGGTTTCATCCCTATGCATCAATGCCAAGACTCAGAGCGCGTGCCTTGACGCCCTTACTAACGTTCAGTTGCGTATCCAGTTTGCATAGCTTGGCGTCACTGCCATGCGTGTCTTTATCACCTGAAAATGCACGATACAAGCGCGCCACGTTGCTGTGCGAATGAAACGGCACATCCCGTTTCATTTATTGTTGGTGCCATCGAAGAAGAAGCCGAAAAACAGATTGACATCACATGGGGGAGGGAAGCCGGGAAGTGGGCACTCACGCTTCTTCATAAATCCTATAATTTCATCCATTTCATTAATTTCATCAAAAAAACGTTCCTTGTCAGATGGATCATTTTTATCTACAGAATAGCTTTCGGCCAAAAAATCTGTCATCGCACATTCCCATCTAAACTTTGGACAACTTTTTTTTGAAATTCAATAATTTCTTTTTTTTCTTTTATCTTTTCATCTGACAGAGTATAAAAATCACGCTGCAATCTTTTTTCCAAAAAATCGAGCGTATTTCTCTCTCTCTTTAGTTTATCTTTACGACGCTCATCCCGATACTCCTTCGTCGGCACCGGATACCCCTTGATTTTTCCCGGCCACTCCGGTCGGCTCGGTCCGTAAAGCGACACCACGGCTCCCACGCTGCCATCTTCATAGACGATCAGCCAGATATCGCCCGACTTCCCATCCGGATACTGTGGAACACTGACCGTCTCGCGATGAAAGGTCGGGTCCGGGGACAACTGATAGACCACCACCACCTTCAAATCCGCATGCCACTTTTCCGGCACGGTGAAACAGCATATCGATCCGCCCTGCCCGTATGGACGGATCGAATCGCCACCGCCGCCGCTGTTGATATTGCCAGGATTTTCAACCGCGATGTAATCGACTTCGCGCGAAGAATAATTCAGCGCCTGAATGCTCGCGGCCATGGCGACGCCGGGTAAACATGCGGCCAGCAAGAGGACTCGCCAGCAATGGTGCTTGAGCAACGTCGTCATGATGTCATCGCTATCTATAAAATCGCCAAATGAATCTACCCGGCTCCAGCCGCGCTGAAATCACGCTCTATGCGAGCGCCTCGATCCGCGTTGCATAGCGCTGCTGCGCCAGGTAAATCTCTTCATCGGCTTTGGCTTGCGCAATATCCTGTGTTAAGTTTTCGCTCCACACAAATTCTTCGGGTGCTTCTTTCGCCTCGATGCCGGCCGTCGGCATGCGTTGCAGCTCCTTCTCGTGCACGCTTTTCCGGAAGAAACCGCTTTGCGGGTAATAGCCTCGGCGCAAGATATAGCCGCCACCCTCGCGCCGCGTATAGGTTTGCGTGGTGATCAGCCTGCTACGCATGTCGGCGCTGTCGGCATCCGTACGGATCGGATAGGGAGTGCCATACTGCGCTTCCTTGACCAGTGCTTCCTCTTCCGGCGTCAATGCTTCGCCATTCTTCTGTTTCAGTTGCGCGGCTTCCGTCTTTCGGCTGAGCTCATATACGCGTTTATAAAAGCCGTCTTTAGGCGGTTTATCGGCGAACGAGGCGATCCTGGCCCGCTTGTCGTATTCCGTCACTTCGCCTGCCATATAAAAGCCGGCCAGGGAATCGTGTACATAGTCGTCAAAAAAACGCATCACTTCAGGCGGCAGCGGTTTGGGGTGATCGAATATGTCGAGCGCCCATGCTTCCCAATCATCCAAGGAGATGTGATTTTGGGCGCGATAGTATTGCCAGTGATTGATGCGCGCAATGTCCCGGGCGCTGAACGGTTGCCCCTCATCGCCATGAAGGAAAGCTTTGCGCGCGCGCAGCGCTTCCAGATCGCCTGCCAGCAAGCGGTTGTAGGAACCCAGATCCTCCCGCTCTTGCGCATTGGCCGCCTTGAAGCTGGCTGTGGCCTCCAGGGTCTTGACGCGCACGGCGCGCCAGCGGTAATACAGCTCCATGTGCTTGCTCAGCAAATCACCTTGCTTGGCCAGCTCGGTGGTGTATGCTTCCCAGGCGCTGGCAAGCTCTTGACTGACCTGGAAGTCATCTTGTACCGTTACATCCAATTCACTGAAAGGTTTCAAAGGCACGCCTTTGAGGCGCGCCTCCTTGAACATGTGCGCCAGCGGAATCTGCGACAACAAGGCTGCTTGTCCGCCGCGCCCCTTTCCCTGCTCCCCCGGACCATAACCACCTCCCACGTCGGAGTGCACGCCAGGAAAATATATTTCCTTGATATTCCCTTCCAGGCGCGTAACGGGAAAATTCATGCGCTGCTCATGCGTGGCAATGTAATGCAGACCTGCATGGACGCAGCGAGGTAGCGGCTTGAGCAATTCATTGGCCCAGGCCCAATGGCCATCGAACATCGCACCAGGCGCGATCGTGGTTTTCGCCACCGACCCCGAACTGCCCACGGTTGCCACCGTATCAAAGACGCCAAGAAAATCGATGCTGGCAGGGATCCCGGCAAACTTCTGCACCTCACCTTCGCGTGGCGTGAGCAAATCGGCAAACAGCTGGCAAAACGCTACCGCCTCGGCGGCGCCCCGCGAAAAACCGAACACGGACAGGGTCAGCGATGGGATATGCGGCTTGGGCCGTGCCGCCATCGCCTCCCTTAGTTTTTCAATATGCTCAGCGAACCAGTCCGAGTGAGTCATGAAGCGCTCCCTGCCGGTTGAGGGATGCGGCACCTTTTTGTGGCCTACGGCATTATCATAGATGCGGGCAAGTCGGCCAGCTTCATCTGATTCGTACAATAACTTTCCGCTAATAGTCCGATGAACTGCATTCACGACTTGCAGCAAGCCCCATATAATCCGGGGTTGCCCGCCTTTGGCAAATGCCTTGCCTTCATCCGATTCGGTTAGCTCTCCGATTTCTTTGAACGGAGTCCCTACGCCTGGAATATAGTTTGAAAAATATCCACTCTGTTGCTTGTCATTTGGATATGTTAAAAAAAGGCGCGCCACATTACTGTGACTGGCATCTTCCGGTTTGAGTGGAATTTTCGCAATGGCAATGGGGACTTTCGTTTTTTCATCAATTACACCGGTACGCAAGCCGTTGCGATCCCGTTCCAAATTATTGTTCGTGCCGTCAAAAAATAGTCCCACATGTACAGCTATGCTGCATGGTGCGTCTGATGCCGCGCTGCATACAACTTGAGCGATTTTTGACTGTTCACTCGTGCCTGGCTTTAAGAATATATCGACAGGAACGGGAGCTTTGAAAGGCGGAACATTAATCATAATAAATCATTTTTTAAGTGATGGTTTACCCGTGTGTTGAATCGGGTGATCTTTTCCATACCCTGCATCATTCGATACAACAACCCTCACCTCATCATTCTCAAAAAAGTGCATATAAATATCTCCGGGTCTATCATATTTTTCAACTCCCACTACTTTTTCTTTAACAATATGCGTATGCCCTTCAGGCATATCCCATCGTACCATGACGTTCATTCCTGGATGCCATACTCTCGGGATTGATGTACAGCAAATATTCGCACCTCCCGCCCCCCATTTATCCATATTCCCCCCCTCCTGCCCCATCCACCGATGCGGAGTAAATAAAATTCCCCGTATGGTTCACAATACCCACCTGCGCCGTCGCGGTAGGGCTTGGGCCGGCTTGCTCAACCTGCCTGGCCTTGAAGGCACAACCGCTCAGCAGCAAGACAGTGCCAAGATACATAATCCATTTCATGGTTTTCACCTTGCAAAAATGCTACGTTGTTTTTCTACTTTACTGCCATATACGGCAATAGAAAATAGGGGACTGTCCACACGTGGATGCTTCAAGAAAAAGTGCTCGGAAGCGGTCCAGAAATAGAAATTTTATCGATCATCCTATCAAGGAATATTGGCAGGTTTTCCGGAGTGAAGAATAGGATGAGTTTTTGCCCCCCCTCCAGCATTTGACACGACAACCCTCACCTTATCATTGGGGAAGAAATGCATATAGATATCGCCAGGCTCATCGTATTTTTCCACTTCCACCATTTTTTCTTTAATAATATGTTTTAGTCCATCCGGCATATCCCACCGCACCCGAACCATCATTCCCGGATACCACACTCTCGGGATAGAGGCGCAACAGATTTCTGCTCCCCCCGCCCCCCATCTGGCCATATCCGCACCTCCAGCCCCATCCACCGACGCGGAGTAAATGAAATTCCCGGTATGATTCACAATACCCACCTGCGCTGTCGCGGTAGGACTTGGGCCAGCTTGCTCAACCTGCCTGGCCTTGAGGGCGCAGCCGCTCAACAGCAAGGCAGTGCCAAGATACATAATCCATTTCATGATTTTCCTTTTATCAAAGTAAGCAGTTGAATGAACAAGGCTAGGCAGCCGAGCGCGCCTGCCAGAAATCGTCGGGCAGCGTGTCGAGCTCGGACAGGTAATTCGCCCCCTGGCGCGTGCGCCGCAACAGGCTGGCCATCGCAGGATGCAAGGTGAAATCATCGGCCAGCATCAAGGCCAGGGCGCTGAAATGCTGACGCTGGCCCGCCGCCTCGATGCCGCTGGCGTTTGCTACAAGTAAATGACGCGCCACGCGCGCGTGGCACTGGGCCGGAGTGCCGGAGTGAAACAGGTCCGGCTGCACATCATGCAGATTGGCAAGGATGGCGTCGGCTTCGGCGCTATCCACCAGGGCGGCGAAGGCGGCGTCGCCGAGGGGGAATTTATCAAACTCCGCAGGGACGGGACTGGGCTGCGCCTCGCCCTGCCAACTGATCAACGAACCATCGCGCTGCAGCGACCACCAGTGGTAGATGGGGCTCAGCAAATGCGCGGACTGCGTTTCAGTCAAGGCTGCCAGCAAGGCCGGCAATGTGCGGCTATCGGCCCAGCGCACGGGCCATTCGACGGTATCTGGCGTGATGGCAATCAAATAGGGGCGCAGATGCTGCTCCAGCTGGTCGATATCGAGCGTGCTGGCGATGATGCTGAGCATGGGCTTGCCTGCACACAGCGAAAACAGGCGCTGCAGCCACTCGGCCTGCTCGCGGCTTGCCGATGGCGCAGCCATTAAATGCGGTGCGGCGCTCTTGAAGTTTTGCAGCGAGGTATACGCATACAGCGACTGGCGCCGCAAACGGCTCGGGTAACGCTTGGTGAAAAACTCCTCATCGCAGGCGCCGTCGAGCAGCGCCAGCAAATGCAAGGGCTGGCCGCCATTCGCCACCGCCGCTTCCGCGCACAAGGCCTGCAGTTGCTGTGCGATCTGCGCTGGAACTGCAGGGTCAGGAAGATCGATGGCAAAGTACATCATGGCTCCTTTTCTAGGCTGCCGTGGGCGCGACAAACGGGCTGCCGCTACGCAAGGCCGCCAGCAGGCACGCTTTGCAGACGCTGGCAGGCAGCGCCGGCAATGGATAAGCGAGCCGCTCCGGCCCGATAAAACTCTTCTTGCCGGCATGCACCGTGATCTTGCCCGGGCACTGCACGGTGATGTTGCCGCCCTCGATGTTGATGTTGGCGCCGCCCGCCGTCGACAGGCGGATGCTTTTCGCCGCCGCCCAGTCGATGTGCGCGGCGGCGCTGACGATATTGACTTCCTCGCGCGCCTGCACGTTGAGCACGTCGGCCTGCGCCTGCAGGTCGATGGCTTGTTTGGCGGCGATCAGTTGCAGGCCGATATTGTTCTCGCCCGCCTTGACGACGCCGGCCAGCGCGCCGATGGCCTGGCCGCTGTGCACGCGCAACTGGCCGCCGCCGACGAACTGGGTGTCTTGGCCGCTCATCAGGGAGGTGGTTTCGCCATTGACCAGCTGGATATCCTGGCCCGCCAGCACGCCCAGGCCGGCGCGGGCGGCGATGGCGATGATGGCGTCGCTGCTGTGCGGCAGCTTGTCGTCGCCGGGGCTGGTCGGCTTGCCCGCCGCGTCGCGCCTGGCGGCGGCCGTATTTTCCTGGCTCAGCATGCCGGAGACGCTGGTCAGGAACGCCGGCAAGGGCGCCGCCTTTTCGTCGAGCACGCTGGCATTCGCCTTGGCCGGGCCCAGGTGGCTGGCATACGCGACCGTCTTGTGCGTGACGGCGGCGGCGCTGAAGGTTGCACCCAGCTTGGCTGCCTGCTTGAGCAAGACCATGCCCGGTGCATTGTCGCCGGCCGGATCGCGCGCCTGTGCGTCGTGGTTGACGAGGTAGCTGGAAATGAGCAGGCCGGCGCCGGCCCGCACGGCGCCGTAAGCGTCCGTGCGCAGCTCGGCGCCCGTGCCGCGCAGGCTGCCCCGGTAATTGTCGGCCGCATGGATCAGGTGGCCAAGATTGAGTTCGCTTGCCGCATGGCTGCTCTTGAGCTGGATGCGCCCTTGCTGGTCGGTATCGTCGAACAGCAACTGGTTGTAGCCAGAGCCGGAGCCGGCGACGCCGAATTCCTTGCTGCGGATGCCCCATTGCGCCGCGCCGTTGCGGTGGCCCGCGCTGCCGCCAGCCGCGCCATGCCAGAGCGGGCTGTTACCGCCGGCCACGTTGCCCTGCGCCGATGGCGCATGGTCGCGCGCTGGCTCGAAGACGCTGGCGTCCGCAGGCTTGTCCGTGATGCCGCCCGGCGTGGGCGCGACGCCGCCCTCGCCTTGCCCGTTGTACAGGGCGCCGACGATGATGGGCCGGTCGATATCGTTTTCCAGAAATTGCACCAGCACTTCCTGGCCGATGCGCGGCAGGAACTGGCTGCCCATGCCGCCGCCGGCCGAGCGCTGCGCCACGCGCACCCAGCAGGTGGCGCTGCCGTCAAGTTGCCAGTGGAAACGGATGCGCACCCGGCCCAGCTTGTCGCAATGGATTTCGCTGCCGCCGCTGGCGCTGGTGCCGCCGTCGGCGCCGACGACGATGGCGCTCTGGCTACCGCAGGCCGTCGGCTTCGGATGGTGGCGCGCGTCGCCGCCGTCATGCACGGGGCGCCATGGCGTTGCCGCGGCAAGCATCTCGATGCAGTTGGCGTAACCGCTGGCTTTCGCCTGGGCAATCGCGGCGGCAAAGTCGGCAAAGCCGTCGCCCAGGCCAGGCATGGCTTCTTGCAGCAGTTCGGGCACTGGGCCGAACAGTTCTGCCAGCGCCTGCGACGCGGGCGCCGGCAGGTTGTTGATGCCGATGCTGGCCACGCGGAGCACGACATAGTCGGACGCGGCACCATCGGCCTGCGGCAACGGCCCCTGCGTCAGGGTGAACCGCGTGCCGGCGCGCAGGGTGCGTACCGTCGAGCGCGCCTGCCACAACTGGGCGCGCGCTTCGCGCGACTGCATCTGCAACGCGGCATAGTGCTGCGCCTGCGCACCATTCGCATACCAGTACTGGCCCGGCGTATCGTAACTTTCCAGCACGGGGGCATGCTTGCCGCCGATGGCCATATTCGTCGGCACGCTGGCGGCGACCGCCTTCTTGGCCTTGTAATCGTAGCTCAGTACGCTACTCAGCCCGACGTGCAGGCTGCGCCGCGCGCACAGCGCTTGCACGCTGTCGCTCGCTTCGCCGGCCCTGGCGCCATGAAAGCGCAAGCCGCCATCTTGCGCGCTGCTGGCGTCCTCGGGCGTGGCGCAGGGCTGGCTGCTGTCGGCGAACAAAATCAGCGTGTGCGCCTCAAAGCGCCAGGCGATGCCCTCTTCCGTCAGCAGCCGGCGCACGAAATCGTAGTCCGATTCACGGTACTGGCAACAATAGCTGCGCTCGCCCGCCTGCCGCATGCACTGCGCCACCTCGTCGCTCCATTGCCACAGGGCATGCGGCGCATAGGCTTGCAATACCTCGTCGACGATGGCCGTCACGCTACGGTCTTGCCATACGCGGCTGTTACGCACTTGCGTCAGCAGCCACAGCCAGGGCGTGATGCGCAAGCGGTAGCGCGCCAGGCCGCCATTGCTGCCCAGCATGGCCGCTGCGCTGATATAGCCGGGAAACTGCGTGCGCGTGCCGTCGGCCAGGCTGATATGCAGGCTGGCAGGCTGGCCCAGCAGGGAGGCCAGCGCAACATGGGCATTCGTGGACAAGGCGATAATCTCGCGCGCGCCAACCGCCTGCAGCCGTTCATCGGCGGCGAAGGCTTCGACCAGCAAGCCGCCGTCCTGTCCATCATCGCCGATGGACAATGCATACAGACGCGTCGCACCATTGAAGGCGGCTACCGCGCTAACGATATCTTGTGTCAAAGGATGCTCTTCATCTGGAAAGTGGCATCACACATTGCTTATCAAAACAATGTGCAAAATAAACAAGTCCAGGCAATTATGCGCGAGTTCTCAAAAAAGCAAGATTCAATTGAACAAGTAGTGCGCGGGGGAGACAATAGTCGGTGCTTCGGGCAATGGATTCGGTACAATACTCCGGCAAGCCCATTCACTCTTTCCCGTGCAGCCATGAACCAACTCGAACAACTGAAGCAATTTACTACCGTGGTGGCCGACACCGGCGACTTCCAATCGATCCAGGCTTACACGCCGCGCGATGCGACGACGAATCCGTCGCTGATCCTGAAGGCCGTGCAAAAGGATGAATACAAGCCGCTGCTGGAAAAGGCCGTGCGCGACCATCCGAACGCCTCGACCGCCGAAATCATCGACCGCCTGCTGATCGCCTTTGGCGTGGAAATCCTGCAAACCATCCCCGGCCGCGTCTCCACCGAAGTCGATGCGCGCCTGTCGTTCGACACGGAAGGTACTGTCGCCAAGGGCCGCGACCTGATCGCCCTGTATTCGAACGCGGGCATTGCCCGCGAGCGCGTGCTGATCAAGATCGCCTCCACCTGGGAAGGCATCCGCGCCGCCGCCATCCTGGAAAAGGAAGGCATCCGCTGCAACATGACCCTGCTGTTCTCGCTGGCCCAGGCCATCGCCTGCGCCGAAGCGGGCGCGCAGCTGATTTCGCCGTTCGTCGGCCGCATCTACGACTGGTACAAGAAATCGACGGGCATCGACTACATGGGCGCGGAAGATCCGGGCGTGCAATCGGTCCGCCGCATCTACAATTACTACCGCAAGTTCGGCTACAAGACCGAGGTGATGGGCGCGAGCTTCCGCAACACGTCGCAAATCCTCGAACTGGCCGGCTGCGACCTGCTCACCATCAGCCCCGACCTGCTGCAAAAGCTGGCCGACAGCGATGCGCCGGTGGAACGCAAGCTGAGCGCCGAAGCGGCGCCGTCGACCAACATCGTGCAAATGTCGCTGAACGAAGAAGCCTTCCGCTTCATGATGAATGAAGACGCGATGGCGACGGAAAAACTGGCCGAAGGCATCCGCGCCTTCTGCGTCGATTCCGGCAAGCTGAAACAGATGGTCGCGGCACTGCGTTAATCGCTGATCCTCACCGCAAAAAAAAGCGGCGTCCGTGCAATGCACGGCGCCGCTTTTTTCATGCCCGCGTGATCAGGAGCAGCGGAAGGTAGCTACGCCCTGGTAATTGGCGCCATTTGCCAGTTGTGCCTTGTAAGCGGCGATCAGCAGGTAGCTGCCAGCGCCGCCGTCGCCCAGCATCAGCTGCGCGCCCAAACCATTCGACAGGTAGCCGCCGGTGAAACTGCTCGACGCGGCCGAAGCCATGGTCGTCGAAGCCGTTACTTTGCCCGTGCTGCCGCCTGCGCTGGCGTCGATGGTCAGCGCTATTTTGGCGCCGGAGGCATCGAAGGACATGCTGGCATTACCGCTGACTGTACCAAAGTGAGCTGTCGACGAGACGCTGCTGCCACCCGTATAGCTTGGCGCCGTGAACGTGCCTGCATCGCAGGAGAACGTGCCGGTCGCTGGCAGTGCGGCGAGCACGTTATAAGCGACGTAATGCGCACTGGCATTGTTGCCGCTCAACGTCGTGGCGCCAGAGCTATTGCTGAATGAGCCCTTGAACCAGCGTCCCTGCGCAAAGCTGGCGTCGCCGCTGATTTCACGCGTCACGGCCGGATTGCCCGTCAGGACGATGCCGCCGATAGTGCTCAAGGCGCCGGAGGCATCCTGTACCAGCAGACCGGCCTTGCCATTACCCTGCAAGCCGATCGACGTAAAGACGTAGCGGCTGTTGTCGCCATTGACGAAACGTGCGCTGACGGTGCCCGTGTTTTCGCCAGTGGCCGCCGGCACGGCGGGAACGACTGGAACGACGGGCGCTACCGGATCGGCAGGCTTGGCCGTATTCACGGCAACCGACGTGTCGGATGGGGAAGACGAACCGCCGCCACCGCAAGCGGCGAGCGAAGCGGCGATCAGGGTCAGAACAAAAGCGTGATTCAATTGCATACGATTCCAATAAAAAAGCAAGACATAAGGAATCCTTGGCTCATGCCAAAAATTCAACGTCCAATATTATGCAACATTTCTCAAAAGAATGGTTGCCTGAAAGAAATTTATTAATACTAACAATGTGACTATAACGAGCGCGACTGCGTCGTGGCGCCACGCTGGCGGTAAAATACCAGGCTACCGGCCGCCAACGACTACTCATGCAATCACCAATCACCATCCGCCTGGGCCGCCGCGCCCGCGCCCGCATTGCCGAAAACGGCTTGCGCGCCAGCGACATCGCCATCGTGCCTGCCGCCGCAGGTGGGCCGAAAGGCTTGATCCTGCATCAGCTCGATTGCTGGCTGTTCGGTGATTTTCTGGCGCAGGCGCCGCGCCCGCGCCACTTCGTCGGCGCCTCGATCGGCGCCTGGCGCATGGCCGCCGCCGTGTTCCCCGACCCGGTGGCCGCGCAGCGCCGCCTGGTGCGCGCATACGTGGGCCAGCGCTATCCCGACAAGCCCGAGGCGGCGCACGTCAGCCGCACCTGCCGCGCCCTGCTCGACGCCGTCCTCGATGGCCAGGATGCGCAGCTGCTGCGGCATGCGCAACACAGCCTGTCGGTGCTGGCCGTGCGCGGCGTCGGCGCGCTGGCGCAGCCGGGAAAATGGCGCGACCGGCGCGGCTTTCTGCTGGCGGCCGCCGGCAACGCCGTGGCGCGCGCGCGCCTGGCCGCCTCGCTGGAACGCGCCGTGTTCCATGCCGGGCCGGATGGCGCCAGCTGGCTGCGCTCGCGCTTCGACGCCTTTCATTCCCACTTCGTGCCGCTGGCGCAAGAGAACCTGCGCGACGCGCTGCTGGCCTCCGGTTCCATCCCGCTGGTACTCGATGCCGTGACGGACATCGCCGGTGCGCCGCCCGGGCGCTACTGGGACGGCGGCCTGGTCGACTACCATTTGCACCTGCCCTACCAGCGCGAACCGGATCTGGTGCTGTACCCGCATTTTGCCGACCATATCGTGCCAGGCTGGCTGGACAAGGCCATGCCCTGGCGCCGCGCGCGCAGCGGCGATAGCGCACTCGACAACATGATCCTCGTCTCGCCCTCGCCCGCCTTCGTGGCCAGCCTGCCGAACGGCAAACTGCCGGACCGGCGCGACTTCCCCCATTACGGGCAAGACCACGCGGCGCGCATGCGCGACTGGCGCCGCGCCATCGCGGAAAGCGAACGCATGGCGGCCGCCTTCGCCCGCTGGGCCGAGCAGCCCGACCTGCGCCAGGCGCTCGACCTGTAGCACGGGCGAGACTGCAACAGGCGCCAAAACAAGCGCGCTTTTCCCTCGCCTATTGGTCACTTATCAGTGCATACTATGTCGCACAGGCAATTAAATCCCCTCTGCGACAGGAGCTCCAACCATGCACGCCCTCTCCCACCTTCGTATCGGCACGCGCCTGGCTGCAGGCTTCGCGCTGGTGCTGCTGCTGTCCGTGATCTCCACCTCGTATGCGCTGTACAGCGCCCACGTGAATGCCGAAGCGACGCGGCAAATGATGGAAAAACCGCTGGCCAAGGAACGCCTCGTATCGGACTGGTACGTGCTGATTTATTCGGCCATCGCGCGCACCTCGATGATCGCCAAAAGCACGGATGAAACCCTGTCCAGCGTGTTTGCCGACACCATCGCCGACAGCACGAAACAGGGCAGCGAACTGCTGAAGAAAATCGAGGCGCTGCTCGACAGCGACGAGGAAAAAGCCATCTTCAAATCGTCCATCGCCGAGCGCGTCAAATACCAGGACGCCAAGACCCTGGTGATGAATGCGCGCAAGGCCGGCGACGCGGCGCAGGCGGAAAGCACCTACCGCGACAGCTTCGCGCCAGCCGCCGCCAAATACCAGAACAACGTCAAGGCCCTGCTGTCGCAGCAGCGCCAGGCCATCGACGCGACGGCACACGCGATCGAGGCGGCCAACGGGCGCAGCTTCACCTTGCTGCTGACCTTGTGCGTGCTGGTGGTGGCGCTGGGCAGCGTCTGCGCCTGGCTGATCACGCGCTCGATCACGCAACCGTTGAAGGCCGCCGTGAAGGTCGCCGAAACGGTGGCCGATGGCGACTTGCGCACGCATTTCGGCGCGCCCGCCAGCGATGAAATCGGCGACCTGATGCGCGCGCTGCACGGCATGAACGAGGCACTGCGCAAGGTGGTGTCGGAAGTGCAGACGGGCACCAATGCGATCGCCACGGCGTCGGGCGAAATCGCCGCCGGCAACCAGGATCTGTCGGCGCGCACGGAGCAGCAAGCCAGTTCGCTGGAAGAGACGGCGTCGTCGATGGAAGAACTGACCAGCACCGTCAAGCAGAATGCGGACAATGCGCGCCAGGCCAACCAGATGGCGGTGGCCGCCTCCGGCGTGGCCGAACGGGGCGGCAGCATCGTCAGCCAGGTGGTCGACACCATGGGCGCCATCGATACGGCATCGACGAAAATCGTCGACATCATCGGCGTCATCGACGGCATCGCCTTCCAGACGAATATCCTGGCATTGAACGCGGCCGTCGAAGCGGCGCGCGCCGGTGAGCAGGGGCGCGGCTTTGCCGTCGTCGCCACGGAAGTGCGCAGCCTGGCGCAGCGCTCGGCCGCGGCGGCGCGCGAAATCAAGACCCTGATCGGCGACTCGGTGGAGCAGGTCAACAACGGCACGCGGCTGGTGCAGCAGGCCGGCAACACCATGGGCGAAGTGGTCGACAGCGTGCGCCGGGTCACCGACATCATGGCCGAAATCACTGCCGCCAGCGCCGAGCAAAGCATGGGCATCGACCAGGTCAACCAAGCCATCGCGCAGATGGACCAGGTGACGCAGCAAAATGCGGCCCTGGTGGAAGAAGCGGCGGCAGCGGCCGAAAGCATGCAGGACCAGGCCGCGCGCCTGGCGCAAGTGGCGGCCGGCTTCCAGCTCGAACACACGGCCGCGGCGGCGCCGGTGCGCACCGCGCGGCCGGCGCCCACCCGGCTGGCCAAGCCGGCGGCCAGGAGCGCCACCGCCAGGCAGCCCGGCATCGCGACCAGGAGCGCGCCTGCCGCGCGCAAGCCCCAGGCGCAGGTGGCTGGCGAGCAGGATTGGGAAGAGTTTTAGGCTGGCAACAGGACCCGTCAAAAGGGTTTGACAGCGCCGTGGCGCGCGAGGATACTGGCTTCAGGTGGCAGGGCGCTCCACCGGCAGCGATACGTGTTGCGCCTGACATCGTTCTGCGGGAGCACGAACATGAAAAGTATCCGCCGCGTCAGCGAACAGCTGCGCCTGGGCTTCCTGTCCCCCTTGCTGCTGTGCGCAGCCCTTGTCGGCTGCGCCACGGCGCCCGCCACGCCACCTCCACCCGACCTGTTCAACGATGCCAGCTTTGCCGCGCCGGCCGTGCCGGTCGACCCGCAGCAGGCGTTTGCCATGAGCGACGCCATGCGGCTTTACGTGCGTGTCGATATCGCGCGCGAGGCGCGCAGCAAGAATCCCCGCCGCGCGCTGGCCGATGCCCTGCGCAACCGGGCCGGGCTGCAGCTGGAATATGATGCCGCCATGACGCGCACGGCGGCGCAGGCGTTCGATGCGCGCAGCGGAAATTGCCTGTCGCTGGTGCTGATGACGGCGGCACTGGCCAAGGAGATGGGGCTGGAAGTACGTTACCAGGTGGTCCTGGGCGAAGAGAGCTGGAGCCGCAGCGGTGACATGTATTTCGTCGCCGGCCACGTCAATCTCGCGCTGGAACGCCGCCCCCTCAGCAATGCGGTCGGCTACGATTCCGATGCCATCCTGCTCATCGACTTCCTGCCCGGCGAAGACCTCGTCGGCCAGCGCACGCAGGAAGTGCGCGAGGCAACCATCGTGGCCATGTACCTCAACAATCGCGCCGCCGAAGCCATGGCCAGCGGCGAACTCGATCAAGCCTACTGGTATGCCCGCGCCGCCATCCTGCAAGACCCCACGTTTGCGGGTTCCTTCAATACCCTGGGTATCATCCAGCTGCGCCACGGCGATACCGAACCGGCGCGGCGCACGCTCGCTTACGCACTGGAACGCTCGCCATCGAACACCGTGCTGCTGTCCAACCTGGCGCAGGCGCTCGACGGCCTGGGACGCGCGGGCGAAGCCCAGCTGCTGCGGCGCAAATTGCTGGCCCTGCAGCCAGAGCCGCCGTTCCACTTTTTCAACCAGGGCCAGCGCGCCATGGAAACGGCCGACTACCAGGAAGCGGCGCGCCTGTTCAAGCGCGAGATCGCGCGCGCCCCCTACTACCATGAATTCCACTTCTGGCTGGCGCAGGCGTATGCGCGCATGGGACAGCTGGCGCAGGCCGGACGCCAGCTGGAACTGGCGATGGACAACAGCACCACGCGCGGCGAGCACGGACTATACGCGGCCAAGCTGCAGCGCCTGCGCGCCGCCAGCGCGCATTAGCGCATCAGGCAGCGTCAGTCTTCCAGGAACATCTGCTGCAGGTCGTTCAGGAAGGACAATCCCAGCGCCGTCGGGCGGATGACCTGGTGGTCGCGGTACAGCAAGCCTTTCGCTTCGGCCGCATTCAGCGGCTGCTCGATGGCGTTGAGGGCCAGGCCCGTGCGCTCAGCGAACAGGTTCGGCGCAAAGCCCTGCGTCAGGCGCAGGGTATTGAGCATGAATTCAAAACCCATTTCCTCGCGCGCCAGTTCGCGCTCTTCCTGCACCGGGTTACCAGCCAGTACCGCGTCCATGTAGGCGCGCGGCTGCTTGTAGCGGGCCTGGCGCAGCACGCGGTGCGGGAACGAAATCTTCGAATGGGCGCCCGCGCCGATGCCCAGGTAGTCGCCGAATTCCCAGTAATTGCGGTTGTGCTTGGCCTGGCGGCCCGGCTGCGCATAGGCCGACACTTCATAACGGCCATAACCGGCCTGCGCCGCGCGCGCGGCCACCATGTCGGCGATGTCGGCGCTCTCGTCGTCATCCGGCAGCACCGGCGGATACTTGGCGAACAAGGTGTTCGGTTCGAGCGTCAGGTGGTACAGCGACAAATGCGGCGGCGCGAACGACAGCGCCGTGTCCAGGTCCTGCCGCGCCTCGGCCAGCGTTTGCGTGGGCAGCGCGTACATCAGGTCGAGATTGAAATTATCAAAGTTGGCGTGCGCCATCTCCACCGCGCGGCGCGCCTCGTTGTCGTCGTGGATGCGTCCCAGCGCCTGCAGATGGCGGCCATTGAAACTCTGGATGCCGATCGACAGCCGGTTGATGCCGCTGGCACGGTAAGACTTGAATTTTTCCGCTTCAAAGGTGCCCGGATTGGCTTCCATGGTGATTTCGCAATCGGGCTCCAGTGGCAGCAGAGTGCGCACGTCCGACATCAACCGGTCCAGGCCCGCCGCCGACATCAGGCTGGGCGTGCCGCCGCCGATGAAAATCGTGTGGATCTTGCGGCCCCAGATCAGCGGCAGCGCCATTTCCAGGTCCAGGCGCAGGGCCGCCAGGTATTCGGCTTCCGGCAAGTCGCCGCGCACCTCGTGCGAATTGAAGTCGCAATACGGGCATTTTTTAACGCACCACGGGAAATGGATGTACAGCGACAGCGGCGGCAGGGCCGTCAGGTTCAGCGCGCCCGGCTGCAGGTATTTCAGGGCCGCTCCGGCCGCGCCGGAAATGCCTTCCTGCGGCGCGGGAGCGGTATTCGGCTTGGCTGCCGACCTGGCAACGGCGCCCACCAGTTTGATCGGGATCATCGCAGCTTTTCCACCAGCGCGCGCAGGGCCTGGCCACGGTGCGACAGCGCGTTCTTTTCATCGGACGTCAGTTCGGCCGCGCATTTGCCCAGCGCGGGAATGAAGAAATGCGGATCGTAGCCGAAGCCGCCGTTGCCACGCGGCGTGGCGATCATCTCGCCATTCCAGCGGCCATCGGCGATCACGGGCTGCGGGTCATCCGCATGGCGCACGTACACCAGCACGCAGTAGTAATAGGCGGACTTGTCGGCATGCGCTTCCAGGTCGGCGATCAGCCTGGCGCTGTTGGCGGCATCCGATTTCGGCTCGCCCGCATAGCGGGCCGAGTACACGCCTGGCGCGCCGCCTAGCGCATTGACGCACACGCCGGAATCGTCGGCCAGCGCCGGCAAGCCGGTCAGGCGCGACGCGTGGCGCGCCTTTTGCAACGCGTTTTCAACGAAGGTGTGAAATGGTTCGTCGCTTTCCGGCACGGCGTACTCGCCCTGGGCGTGGACGGAAAAACCGATGGTCGAGAGCAGCTCGTTGAATTCCTTGAGCTTGCCGGCGTTGTTGGAGGCGAGGATGAGGCGTTGGGTCATGTCAGTAGTCCGGTTGAAGTGCCGACATTGTAAACCTTTTGCGCTCCCCTCACCTTGGCCCGCCGCCGCGCTCAACGGCGGCAAGTGTGGGCTTTTTGCCCGGCGCGGCGGGCAGCGATGTGTAAATCTATGTAAAGATCAGATCCCCAAAGCCTGCTTCTGCAGGGCGATCAAGTCGGCGATGCCGCCCTGTGCCAGATCCAGCAAACGGTTCATGCCGGCGCGGTCGAAAGCGGCGCCTTCGGCCGTGCCCTGCACTTCGATGAAGTGGCCCGCTTCCGTCATCACCACGTTCATGTCCGTGTCGCAGCCCGAGTCTTCCACGTAATCGAGGTCCAGCACCGGCATGCCCTGGTAGACGCCCACCGAGATGGCGGCGACGAAGCTTTTCACGGGAATGGCGGTGATCGCGCCGCGCGCCTGCAGCTGGGAAAACGCGTCATACGCGGCCACCATGGCGCCCGTGATCGAGGCCGTGCGCGTGCCGCCGTCGGCCTGGATGACGTCGCAATCGAGGTGCAGGGTGCGTTCGCCGAAGGCCTGCAAATCAAAGGCGGCGCGCAGCGAGCGGCCGATCAGGCGCTGGATTTCCTGCGTGCGGCCGGACTGCTTGCCGCGCGCCGCTTCGCGGTCCATGCGCGTGTGCGTCGAGCGCGGCAGCATGCCGTACTCGGCCGTCAACCAGCCCTGGCCCTTGCCCTTCAGGAAACCCGGCACCTTGTCTTCGATGCTGGCGGTGCAGATGACCTTGGTGTCGCCGCACTCGATCAGCACCGAGCCTTCGGCATGCTTGGTGTACTGGCGGGTGATGCGGATGGCGCGCAGCGCGTCGACGGCGCGGCCGCTCGGGCGGGATTCAAATGTCATGGGATGTCCTGTGTGATTGGGGTTGCGGCAGCGATTTTACCACCGCGCGCCCGTGTATTTGCAGTCATGCAACAGCGCAGGACGCAATGGCGGGCCGCGCACACATGATCCCTACAATCCTGCCCCGCCAAACACAATTTTCTTTACAATGCCGTAAAACGCACACTATTCAGCAATTTTCAGGCCATCGTGTACTTCGGTCTGTTTTGCGGCGCGGGCGGTATTGCCTGCGCTGGCTGATTAAGTGTATAAGTGACTGTATACAAGACCAAATCGGGGAATCCTTTGAGCATTTCAAGCATGACAGGCTACGCGGTTGCCACCAGCGAAGGTGCTGCAGGCACACTGACAATTGAAATCAAGAGCGTCAACTCGCGCTTTCTCGACCTGCAATTCCGGATCAACGACGATCTGCGGGCCCTGGAGCCTGACTTGCGCGCCGCCGTCATGTCCGCCATCACCCGCGGCAAAGTCGAGGTACGCCTGAGCTTTGGCCGCAAGGCCGCGACGGCCGGTACGCAAGCGCTGAACCTGCCCCTGCTGGCCGAACTGGCGCGCCTGCAAAACGAAGTGGGCCAGCATTTTGTCTCCGCTCCCGTCATGACGGTGGCCGAACTGCTGCGCTGGCCTGGCGTCATCGAAGAAGCGCAAGTGGGACAGGAGTCCCTGCAGGCGGACGTGGGCGCGCTGACCAAGCGTACCGTGGCGGCCTTCGTCGACAGCCGCAAGCGCGAAGGCGCCGCGCTCGAAGCCGTGCTGCTGTCGCGCATCGAAGCGATGGAAGCCATCGTCAAGCGCATCACGCCATTGATACCGCAAGTGGTGGCGGCCTTCCAGCAAAAAGCCATCGAGCGCATGCAGGATGCGCTGGGCCTGGCCAGCCAGGGCTCGAATTCAGCCCTGTCGCGCCAGGACGCCATGGAACGCATCCGCCAGGAAGTGATTTTGTACGGCATCCGCATCGACGTGTCGGAAGAGCTGGCGCGCCTGTCGGCCCACCTGGGCGAAACGCGCCACATCCTCACCAAGGGCGGGCAAGTGGGCAAGCGCCTCGACTTCATGATGCAGGAACTGAACCGCGAAGCCAATACCCTGGGCGCCAAGGCGTCCGTCAAGGAACTGGCCGACGCCTCGATGGACTTGAAGCTGCTGATCGAGCAGATGCGCGAACAGGTGCAGAATCTGGAATAAGCTCCCCTCCCCCTTCAGGCCAGGCGCGCTCCGGCGCGCCCCTTGTCGCTGGCGGCAATGACGACGCAGGCGACAAACAGCACGATGCTGTATTCCACGCCGCCGGCGCCATGCTCGCCCACGAACCAGCCCTTGGCCGCATGCACGATGGCGATGCCGCCGATGCAGATCACCATCAGCCCGGCCGCCGCCCAGCGCGTGTACTTGCCGGCGATGAGCAAACTGCCGCAAACGATTTCGACGACGGTAATCGCCCACACGACGGCCAGGCCGTAGATGAATCCCTTGTCTTCCAGGAAACCGGCAAAGCGGGGAATGGTGCCATTGGCGATGCGCGTGATGGCGTGCGCCATGAACATCACGGCGATGGCCACGCGCAGCAGCAACATGGCCTGGGCGGAACTGATAAACGGGAAATTCTTCATGCGCGCATCCTGTCGGCAAATAGTTATTAAGAAAAAACCATTCCAAATTAAATAACTATTTCCTCGAGATAACAAGCAAAATATGCACAAGCCTGGCGGCAAGGCGCATCGCGGGGCTGGCTCACCGCCTTGCCTCTTGGTAAAATACCGGATTGGGCGGCGCCCATGCAAGCGCACACGCCGCCATCACACGCATATGGAAAGATCCGCATGAGCCACCCTACCGCCTTCTCCGGCAGCCTGTTCGTGGTCGCCGCGCCATCGGGCGCCGGCAAATCGACACTGGTCAATGCATTGCTGGCGCAAGAGCCCGGCATCAAATTGTCGATCTCGACCACCACGCGCGCGCCCCGTCCGGGCGAGCAGCATGGCCGCGAGTATTACTTCACGACGGCGGAAGACTTTGTCGCGCGCGCCGACCAGGGCGAGTTCCTGGAATGGGCGGAAGTGCATGGCAATTACTACGGCACTTCGCGCATCATGGTGGAACAGCAAATGGCCGCCGGCACCGATATCCTGCTGGAAATCGACTGGCAAGGCGCGCGCCAGGTGCGCAAGCAATTTCCCCGCGCGGCCGGCATTTTCATCCTGCCGCCATCGATCGATGCGCTGGAAGAACGCCTGAACAAGCGCGGCCAGGACGAGCCGCACGTGATCACGCGCCGCCTGCTGGCGGCCGGCGGCGAAATCGCACACGCTCCCGAGTTCGAGTATGTTATTATCAATGAAGAGTTTACGGTCGCTTTGTCCGAACTGAGCGCGATCGTGAGAGCGGCCCGTTGCCGGTTTGCGCAACAAGCGGCCCGCAACGCATCGCTATTCGCCCAGCTGGGCCTGCACGCAGAATAATCGTCTCTGCACGCCAGTTCACACAGCGCCCCGCACCACGCACACAATTTAGGAGTTACTATGGCCCGTATCACAATCGAAGATTGCCTGAAGCAGATCCCTAACCGTTTTCAGCTGACCCTGGCTGCGACCTATCGCGCACGTCAGTTGCTGCAAGGCCACACCCCAAAGGTGGAAGCCAAGGACAAGCCTACCGTTGTCGCACTGCGTGAAATCGCTGCCGGTAAAGTCGGCATCGAAATGCTGAAAAAGGTCCCGATGTAAGTGGGAACCCGCGTGCCGGAACAGTGCTGACCCCTGGTTCTACCGTATCCTTTATTCACACTGTGAAGCAACGCGACGTTTTATGAGTCTGACCCCAGCCGACACGACTTCCGCAGCACTGCCGCCCCTGGCCTCGCGCCAGGCGGCAAAACCGCAGGGCGCTTCCGCGCCCGGCGCCGGCACGTCCGGCAGCAACACCCCCGCAGCACCGCCAGCGCCCGCCCTCGGCGTGGCCTCCGTCAGCCATCTGGCCGACAAGCTGGCCGAATACCTGTCTCCCGCCGACCTGAAAAAAGTCAAGGAAGCCTACCGCTTCTCCGACGAAATGCACCTGGGCCAGATGCGCCGCTCGGGCGAGCCGTATATCTCGCACCCGATCGCCGTCGCCGAAATCTGCGCCGACTGGAAGCTCGACGCGCAAGCCATCATGGCCGCCCTGCTGCATGACGTGATGGAAGACCAGGACGTCAAGAAGGATGAATTGATCGAACGCTTCGGCGCGCCGGTGGCGCACCTGGTCGACGGCCTGTCGAAACTGGAAAAGATCGAATTCCAGAGCCAGATCGAAGCGCAGGCGGAAAACTTCCGCAAGATGCTGCTGGCCATGGCGTCCGACGTGCGCGTGATCCTGATCAAGCTGGCCGACCGCCTGCACAATATGCGCACCCTGGACTTCATGACGGCGGCAAAAAAACGCCGCATCGCCAGCGAGACCATGGAAGTGTACGTGCCGATCGCGCATCGCCTCGGCCTGAACAACATCTACCACGAGCTGCAGGACCTGTCGTTCTCGCACCTGTACCCCATGCGCTACCGCACGCTGGCGAAAGCCGTCAAGGCGGCGCGCGGCAACCGGCGCGAAGTGGTCAACAAGATCATGGAAGCGGTGAAAAGCACCTTGTCCATGGCCGAGCTCGAGGCCGACGTCACTGGCCGCGAAAAGACCCTGTACGACATCTATAAAAAGATGCGCAGCAAGCATTTGTCGTTCTCGCAGGTGCTGGACGTGTACGGTTTCCGCGTGGTGGTGGGCAGTTTTGCCGACTGTTACGTGACCCTGGGCACCCTGCACAGCCTGTACAAGCCCATGCCGGGCAAGTTCAAGGATTACATCGCGATCCGCAAGCTGAACGGCTACCAGTCGCTGCACACGACCGTCATCGGCCCGTACGGCACGCCCGTCGAATTCCAGATCCGCACGCAGGAAATGCACCGCACGGCCGAGTCCGGCGTGGCGGCGCACTGGCTGTACAAGAGCGGCGAATCGAACCCGTCCGACTTGCAGCAGCGCACGCATGCGTGGCTGCAATCCTTGCTCGACATCCAGCAGCAGACGGGCGACTCGGCCGAATTCCTCGAACACGTCAAGGTCGACCTGTTCCCCGACTCCGTCTACGTGTTTACGCCGAAGTCGAAGATCATCGCCCTGCCGCGCGGCGCCACGGCCATCGACTTCGCCTATTCGATCCACACGGGCATCGGCGACCAGACCGTGGCCGTCAAGATCAACAACGAAACCTCGCCCCTGCGCACCGAGCTGCACAATGGCGACATCGTCGAAATCATCACCGATTCCTCGTCGCGCCCCAGCCCGACCTGGCTGTCGTTCGTACGCACCGGCAAGGCCCGTTCGGCCATCCGCCACCACTTGCGCACGATCAACCTGCCCGAATCGATCGCCCTGGGCCAGCAATTGCTGTCGCAGGCGTTGCAGACCCTGAACATCGACGCCGACCTGCCAGCGCCATTGGTCGAACGCCTGCTCAACGAGTCGAGCGCCAACTCCATGGACGAGCTGTACGCGGACATCGGCATCGGCAAGCGCATGGCCACCCTGGTGGCGCGCCACATCTTCGGCTTGATCGGCGGCGAAGCGGCCAGCATGCCGGTGGAACACAATAGCGGCAGCGAGCTCGACCCGGTCACCATCTGCGGCAGCGAAGGCGTCTCCGTGCAACTGGCGCCATGCTGCTTGCCGATTCCCGGCGACCAGATCATCGGCCAGCTGCGCCGCGACCAGGGCTTGCTGGTGCACACGAGCGACTGCTCGCAAGCAAAACGCCAGCGCGCCAAGGAACCGGACCGCTGGATCGCCGTGCGCTGGGGAACAGAACTGAACCGCCGCTTCGACTGCCGCATCAAGGTGCTGATCAACAGCGAACGGGGCATCCTGGCCAGAGTCGCCGCCGAAATCGGCGAATCCGACGCCAACATCATCTATGTGGGCATGGACGAAGACAAGGACAACGTCCTCGACCAGTTGCGCTTCACCGTGCAAGTCAAGGACAGGGTCCACCTGGCCGCCCTGCTGCGCAATGTGCGCAGAGTGGCCGGCGTGAATCGCATCCTGCGCGAGCGCAATTAATTTACACAGCAAAAAACTGGGGTCGGACCCGCCGGGGGAATACGTCCCAATGGGACGCACTCCCATCGCGAAGCGACTGACCCCGGCTCTCACGCTTTGCGGGTTCGAACGTAATTCATATACGCAGCAAAAAACTGGGGTCAGACCCGCCGGGTCTGACCCCGGATCTCCGCTGCGGACTACCGGCGCATTTCCGCGACTTGCCGTAAAAACGTCTGATCGCCTACGGCAAATTCGGCATTGACTGCCTCTCGCAGTTGTCCGATGCAACGCTCGCCCAACTCATCCTGAAATAATGTTTGGTATTTCTTTTGCCGTTCAGATGCGTCACGTCCAAGCGTCAAATACAAGGAATGCGGGGACAGCAGATCATCATGTACGCCCTGCGCATTGCTCCGATAGCTGGACCAGCAATATTGCCCAGGTAATGCCACGATGCCAGCCCTGACTGGATTGAGTTCGATATAGCGCTGGCAAATCAATAAATAACGCTCGCCCTGCACCAGGCAAGATTTGTAGCGGCCTTCCCACAAGCTGCCGGTGCGGCCATAACGCCAATTGAAATACTGCACATAACGCTGATTCAGCATTTTCATCAGCGACGACAGGAAAACTGTGCTTTGCGTGGAAAGCAAGAGATGCACATGATTGCTCATGACCACATAAGCATGCAATTGGCATGGCGCAAGCGCCAAACAACTGCGCAAATAATCCAGATAACGCTGCTTGTCCTGCCCATCAAGAAAGCAGGCTTGACGATTCACGCCACGCTGCACCACATGCAGCGGAACGCCGGGCAAGGCGAGGCGAAGGCGGCGGGGCATGGCAGCTCCTGATAGCAACTAAAGAATCAGTGTGCCTGCGCGCGCCTCACGCATCCTGCGTCACCGCAAACTACCCCTCCCCCGGCGCAGGATACGTCACTTCCAGCAATTCCAGCTCCTGCTCGCCCTGCGGCGTGTTGAGGGTGATCACGTCGCCCTCGCGCGCCTTGGTGATGGTGCGGGCCATGGGCGAGACCCAGCTGATCTTGCCGTTCAGGGGATCGAACTCGTCGATGCCGACGATGGTGATGGTATGCGTTGCGCCGTCGCTGGTGCGGTAAGTCACCGTGGCGCCGAAAAACACCTGATCGTTGCCATGGTGCACGCTGGGGTCGACGATGGCGGCCAGGTCCATGCGCTTGGTGAGGAAACGGATGCGGCGGTCGATTTCGCGCAAGCGCCGCTTGCCGTAGATATAGTCGCCATTTTCCGAGCGGTCGCCATTCGACGCCGCCCAATGGACGATGCGCACCACTTCCGGCCTGTCGACGTCGATCAGCTGCAGCAGCTCTTCCTTGATGCGCTGGTAACCGGCCGGCGTGATGTAGTTCTTGGCGCCGGCGGGAATGGCCAGCGCCAGCGCGGCCGCTTCTTCATCATCGTCGTTGTCGGATTCTTTTACAAAGGCTTTATTCATCTGCCTATTGTAGCCCCGCCAGGGAGCCACGGGCACACGCGATGCGGGGGCAAACGGGCTTTTTTGACGTATCATCGTGGCAATCGCGGCAAACCTGCGCCGCACACGGAGACGGATGAAAAAATTCTACAGAGTCAGGCGCTGGCTGTTTGCGCCGCTGGTCTACCTGGCCGCCATCTTCCTGCTGATCGAGGAATGGCTGTGGGCGACCGGCGCGCGCATCATGCAGGTGATCGCGCAATTTCCGCCCCTGCATGCGCTCGAAGCGTGGATCAAGCGCCTGCCGCCGTACTGGGCGCTGGCCATCTTCGTGCTGCCAGCCGTGCTGCTGTTCCCCGTCAAGCTGCTGGCCCTGCTGGCGATCGCGCGCGGCCATGCGTTTTCCGGCATCGGCGTGATCGTGATCGCCAAGCTGGGCGGCGCGGCCGCCGTCGCGCGCCTGTACAGCCTGACGCGCCCCACCCTATTGAGTTTGCCGTGGTTTGCGCGCTGGCATGGCCTGTTCATGGAAACCAAGGACCGCTGGATCGCCCGTCTGCGCGCCACGCGCCCATGGCGCCGTGTCAGCCGCCTGTCGGCCGCGCTGGGCCGCGCCCGCCGCGCCTGGTGGCAGCGCCTGCGTACGCGCGCCGCCGCCGGGCGCCACAGTTCGCGCCCGGCCAGGGTGCTGCGCCGCTTCGCCGCCTTCTGGCGCGCGCGCCGCTGATGAAGAAAGCCAACGCCATGCACGACACTCCCCGGCTGGCGCCCGCCATGCGCGCGGCGACGCCGGAAATCTACCTGTTTGACGCGGCCAGCTTGCAATTGCTCGACGCCAACGATGCCGCCTGCGACAACTTGCAGTATGCACGCAAGCAATTGCTGGCGATGACGCCCTTCACCCTGGCGCCGCAGCTTGACGCGCAGCAACTGGCCGCCGTGCTGGCCACCTTGGACGACAGCATCGGCGCGCAGGCCCGGCTGCACGTACAGCAGCGCCGCCGCGATGGCAGCCTGTATTCGCTCAGCCTGCACCTGTCGCGCGCCCACCGCCACGGCCGCGCCCTGTTGCTGGCCGAAGGCGAAGACTTGCGCACGCCGCAGGCGACGGCCGCCGCCCTGGCGCAGGTGCAGTCGCGCTTCAACGCCATCGTCTCGAATACGCCGGGCCTCGTGTACCAGTTCTGCCTGCATGCGGATGGGCGCGCCGCCTTCCCCTACCTGAGCGATGGCTGTCAAGCCCTGCTGGGCTTGGGGCCGGCACAGCTACACGCGCGCCCGGAACTGTTTTACCAATTGATCCTGGCTGACGACCGCGCCTCGTATCTGGAATCGATGCACGCCTCAAAAAGCGCCTTGTGGAGCTGGAACTGGGAAGGCCGCATCTGGATCGATGCCTGGAAGGACGTCAAATGGATCAACCTGCGCTCCACGCCGCGCGCGCTGGCCGACGGCACGGTGCAGTGGGAAGGCATCATGACGAATATCACGGAAAGCCGGCTCGAACAGATCGAAGTGCGCCAGTCGCGCGCGCGCCTGGCCGAGCTGACCGCGCACATCGACAAGGTCAAGGAACACGAACGCACGCGCCTGGCGCGCGAACTGCACGATGACCTGGGCGGCAATCTGACGGCCATCAAGATGGCGCTGGCCATGCTGGCGCGCCGCCTGCCGCCGGACGACCCGCAGTTGCAGGAAAAGGCCGACTATGTCGATGCCCTGGTCGACCGCAGCATCGACGCCGTGCACCGCATTTCGCTGGACTTGCGCCCCTCCATGCTGGACCTGGGCCTGGTTGCCGCGCTGGACTGGCAAGTCAAGGAATTCGCGCGCCAGGCCGGCATCGAATGCCAGTTCATTTCGAACCGCCAGCATATCGAACTGGAACTGGACCAGGCGACCAGCCTGTTCCGCATCGCCCAGGAGGCGCTGACGAATATCGCCAAGCATGCGCAGGCAAGCAAGGTCAGCGTACGCCTGGCCCGGCAGCGCCAGCATATCAGCCTGTCGATCGCCGACAATGGCGTCGGCATGCGTCTGTCAGACCGCGCCAAGCCGCAATCGTTCGGCATTCGCGGCATGGCCGAACGGGCCAGCGCGCTGGGCGGCACCCTGAGTCTGATGGACGGGCCTGGCGGCGGTACCATCCTGAGCATAAAAATCCGGCTGACCACGGCGCGAGAGGCGATAATAGCGGCTGCAGCCAGTGCGCCCGCGCACAGCGGGCCGTCGCCAGACACGGCCTAGTGGGTGAATTAGATAGGAAACAACGCAGTCATGAAAGAAAAAGCCACCATCCGGGTATTCATCGCCGACGATCATGCGATCGTGCGCGAGGGCTTGAAGCAAATCCTCGCCGACACGAAGGACATCATCGTGGCCGGCGAGGCCGAAAATGGCCACGACGCCATCAAGCTGTTCCGTGGCTCGAAATGCCAGGTGTTGCTGCTCGACATCTCCCTGCCCGACCGCAGCGGCATCGAGGTGCTCAAGCAGATCAAGAAGGAAAAGCCGGAACTGGCCGTGCTGATGCTGTCCATGCACCGCGAGGACCAGTACGCCATCCGTTCGCTCAAGGCGGGCGCGGCCGGCTACCTGACGAAACAGAGCGCGCCGCGCGAACTGGTCACAGCCATCCGCCAGGTGGCACAGGGCTTGAAATACATCAGCGCCTCGCTGGCGCAGGAACTGGCCAACACGGTGGGCGAAGACCACGAAACGGCCTTGCACGACACCCTGTCGGACCGCGAATACCAGACCCTGGTCATGATCGCCTCCGGCAAGGCCGTGGGCGCCATCGCCGAAGAGCTGAAATTGTCCGTGAAGACCGTCAGCGAATACCGCGCCCGCTTGCTGGTCAAGATGAAACTCAAGAACAGCGCCGAACTGACGCATTACGCCATCCGCAACCAGCTGGTGGATTGACGGCAAAGCGGCATGCACGCTGGCATCGGGCGAATTGACAGGACTTCTCCTTGCTTCTCGCACAATAAGTTCTTTGCCAACTCGCATATCATGAGGATAATGAGAAATATCTAAAAAGGCTGTGCCTACATGTCCAGTAAATTGCCAACTTCCCCAGCAAGCGCTCCCGCTGGCGCCACGAATACCGCCACCGCCGCGATGAACCCGGCCGATATCGCCCGCGAGGCGTTTCGCCGCCTGGCCACGCGCCGCATCGCCCCCACGCCAAGCGCCTACCGCGATATCTACAATGAAATCGCCGGCATCAGCGAACCGGCAGAGACGCCGGCTACGCCTGGCGCCGTGCTGGCCGCCAGCGCACCGACGGAGAGCGGCGCGGAAAACGTCCTGACGCAATTCGCCGCCAAGATGAGCGAATCGGCGGGCGAACTGGGCGACTTTGGCCGGCGCTTCCAGCGTGCCCTGAAAGCGCGCGACTGGGACAGCTATGCCCGCACCCTGGCGCAGCTGGCGGAAAAACAGGTCAAGAAAGGCGGCGGCATCGAATTGCCGCCCCTGCCGGACGGCGAACAGACGCGCACCCTGCGTGAATTGCTCAGCCGCACCCTGGGTTTTGCCGTCGCCACCTTGCTCACGGGCACGCCCGCGCTGGTGGAAGAAGCCGAATCGCTGGGCGCGGCCATCAAGCTGGCCCACACGGAAGAAGCGCTGAACGAAGCGGCCCTGCGCCTGAAACAGCTGTGCTACCAGATCGAACTGAAAAGCGGCGACACGGCCGAGCAGCAGGAATTGCTGCTGCGCCTGTTCAAGTTGCTGCTCGATAACGTCAGCCAGTTGCTCGACGACGACAGCTGGCTGCGCGGCCAGGTCGATGCCGTGCAAAACCTGATCGCCGGCCCGCTCGACCAGCGCGCGCTGGAAGACGCCACGCGCAGCCTGAAGGAAGTCATCTACAAGCAGGGCCAGCTCAAGCACAGCCTGTCCGACGTCAAGCTGACGGTCAAGAACATGATGATGACCTTTATCGACCGCCTGGGACAAGTGGCGGCCAGCACGGGCGACTTCCATGAAAAGATCGGCGGCTATTCGGAAAAGATCAGCCAGGCGGAAAATATCAGCGAACTGAACAGCGTTCTCGACGAAGTCCTGCGCGAAACGCGCATGGTGCAGAACGAAGCCTTGCGCGCGCGCGACAAGATGGTGCTGGCGCGCCAGGAAGTGCAGGATGCGGAACAGCGCATCCACACGCTGGAAGCGAAGCTCCAGCATATGAGCGAACTGGTGCGGGAAGACCAGCTGACGGGCAGCCTGAACCGCCGTGGCCTGGACGACGTGTTCGAGCGCGAGACGGCCCGCTCCGACCGCCGCGGCACGCCGCTGTGCATCGCCATGCTGGACCTCGACGATTTCAAGCGCCTGAACGACACCTACGGCCACCTGGCCGGCGATGCGGCGCTGAAACACCTGGTCAAAATCGTCAAGGAAACCCTGCGCTCGATGGACGTCATCGCCCGCTTCGGCGGCGAGGAGTTCCTCATCCTGCTGCCGGAAACGACGGTCGAGGCCGCCTCGTCGACGATGACGCGCTTGCAGCGCGAACTGACCCGGCATTTCTTCCTGCACGACAACGAAAAAGTCTTGATCACCTTTTCCGCCGGCGTGGCCCTGCGCCTGCCCAATGAAGACCAGGCCGAACTGGTCAAGCGCGCCGACCGCGCCATGTACCAGGCCAAGCAAACGGGCAAGAACCGCGTGGTGGTGGCGGACTGAACCCTGGCGCTTCGCCGCATGCCGTCCCGCCACCCGGCCGGACGGCATTTCTCATGACAAAAACAACAACATTCCTCCCTCTCCGGCGCCCCGCCAGCCTGCGCAACATATAAAAATAAAACTATTTTTACCCTCAAGTTTCCTTAAATCCTGTCGTCTAGCGCGCTGCCGGCGGCAAACTGAAGGGTTAAAAATTAAAATTTAAAGCACTTTTCGCCATAAATTTTCCCGCAGAGCAACCGTTACCCTAAACAACAGCGGCTTGATTGTCCCGGAACAGCGGGGCAGGCCAAAGTGACTAGCACATAGCGCAATGTAGTACCTGTTTGGAGAATTATCATGGCTGCAGTAATTAATACCAACATCTCGTCCCTGAATTCGCAACGCAATCTGTCGACCTCGCAGTCGGCCCTGAGCACCTCGCTGCAACGCCTGTCCTCCGGCATGCGCATCAACAGCGCCAAGGATGACGCCGCTGGTCTGGCAATTTCCGACCGTATGACGTCGCAAATCCGCGGCATGACCCAAGCCACCCGCAATGCAAACGACGGCGTCTCGCTGGCTCAAACGGCTGAAGGCGCGTTGGCAAGCTCGGGCGACATCCTGCAACGTATCCGCGAACTGGCAGTTCAATCGTCGAACGCCACCAACTCGTCGAGTGACCGTCAGGCGCTGCAAACCGAGGTAGGCCAGCTGGGTTCGGAATTGAACCGTATCGCCCAAACCACCTCGTTCAACGGCCAGGCGCTGCTGGACGGCACCATGGGTACGGCCAACTTCCAGGTCGGCGCAGATGCCAATCAGCTGATTTCCGCCAGCGGCGCGAACTTCCTGACCAACACCTACGGCAACAACCGCATCGCCAACGATGCATCGGCTGTCAAGAAAGATGCCGTCGGTAATGCAGTTGTCGGCAAGCTGACGATTTCCGGCTCCATTGGCACCACGACCGTCGACACGACGGCCGCCGTCGCCGAAACGGCACCAGGTGCAGGCGATGCCATCAAAGGCAGCACGGCCAAATCCGTCGCCGCCGACATCAACAGCCAAACGGCGAAAACGGGCGTGACGGCAACGGCACAAACGGACGTCAACCTGAACCTGGGCGCCGAATCGTATTCGTTCTCCATCGGCTCGGATAACGCCAAGGGCGTCACCGTATCGTTCGCCGTCAGCGGCACCGCATCGACCGCAGCCGACTATGCCGCAGGCATCAACGCCATCAATGCCCAAACGGCAAAGACCGGCGTGACCGCCCAGTACGACAGCGTCAACAAGGGCATGAAGCTGACCAATGCATCGGGCGAAAATATCGCTCTGACGCAAGGCACGACGGCCAACGTCAAGTTCGACGTTGATGGCTACAAGGCCGATGGCACGGTACAAGCCGCAGCCAAGTCGATCATCACTGCAGCCGATGCCGCCACGGTCAACGGCCGCGTGACCTTCGATTCGCAAAACAGCTTCTCGGTCACGGAAACCACCACGACCGGCCTGGCGATTGGTAAAGCAACGGCACAGGGTTCGACCCTGAACTCCGTGTCGACCCTGGACGTGACGACGTTTGACGGCGCGCAGCTGGCACTGAAAATTGCCGATGCTGCACTGGCAACGGTCAACGGCCAACGCGCCCAATACGGTGCTTTGCAATCGCGCTTCTCGTCGGCGATTTCCAACCTGCAATCGACCACGGAAAACCTGTCCGCATCGCGCAGCCGCATCGTCGATACCGACTTTGCATCGGAAACGGCCAACATGACCCGCGGCCAGATCCTGCAACAAGCTGGTACGGCCATGCTGGCGCAAGCGAACTCGCTGCCAAACGGCGTCCTGAGCCTGCTGCGCGGCTAATCTCCGATTAGTCAGGCAACAGCTTAGGACTCTGATTCCCCTGCCGGATTTTTTCGGCCGGGGAATTTTCACTAGGAGAGCACCATGACTATCGACACGATAGCGGCCGCCTCCGCGGCCAGGATAGACAAGAGTTACGGCACGACGGACGCGTCGCCGGCACGCCCGGCAACGCCACGCATGGCCTCGGAAAACGACACGGTTGCACCACAGCAAGCCAGCAAGGAGCCCAGCCGCGAGCAGCTGGACAAAGCCGTCTCGGAATTGAACCAGTCCTCGCAAATGAAGACGCAAGGCCTGGAATTTTCCATCGACGAAGACAGCCAGCGCACGGTGGTCAAAATCATCGACCAGGAAACCAAGGAAGTACTGCGCCAGATTCCTACCCGGGAAGCCCTGGAATTGTCCAAAACCTTCGATTCGGCCAAAGGTTCGCTGATCAGTCAAAGCGCATAGCGATGGCATGGCACACGGACATGCGACATCATGGCAATACGCATCGGCATGACCACGGGGTTCGGTAGCCTGGCTATCCGGCCCCGATTTTATTGCAATTAACGCAACACTCCCCTGCCCCTTTCCCGCTTTTTCGCTCCCGCTGAAAACAGCGCGGTAAATCCCCCTCTCAAGTCCTGATTGATTCTGCCGATAACAGCTTATATTAGCGTTTTCCTAGGAGTATTCAGTGGCCATCACACCTACACTTTCATCCATCGGCATCGGCGCCGGCGCCAGCGGCCTGGATGTGAATGCCATCATCGACAAGCTGATGACGGCCGAAGCCGCACCGCTGGGTACTTTTGACAAGAAAACGGCCTCCTACCAGGCCAAGCTCAGCGCGATGGGCACGCTCAGTGGCGCCGTCAGCACTTTCCAGAATTCGCTGTCGGCCCTGTCCAATACCAATAACTTCCGCGCCGTCAGCGCCACGCCCGCCGATCCACTGGTGCTGTCCGCCAGTGCCGGCGCCAAGGCCGTGGCTGGCAACTACAACATCAATGTCACGCAACTGGCCCAGTCGCAGACCCTGATGTCGGGCGGCATGGCCAACAAGCTGTCGACCATCGGGCTGGGCAGCAAGACAACGATTTCCTTCCAGTTGGGCTCGCTCACCGGCGGCACCTTCGGTTTGAACGGCACCGCCCTGGGCGCCACCACGGCGCAAACCGGCATCAGCAACGGCTCGCTGATCCTCAACGGCACCGCCATCCCCACCGATGCCAGCACCAAGAGCGCGCGCGCCCTGGCCGACGCCATCAACGCCAAGAGCAGCACCACGGGCGTGACCGCCACGGCGCAGCCGACATCGAGCAGCGCCACCATGTTCGCCGGCTTCGGCAGCGTCGAAACGGGCGCGGATGGCACCTATTCGCTGTCGGTGGGCGGCGTCGAGATCGTTACCCAGGGCAACGGCGTGGCCGCCAACGGCGGCATCACGGCCGCCTCGCTCGACACGACGCTCGAAGGTCCGAATGCCGTCTCGAATGCGCTGGCCGCGGCCAACATCACCGTCACCGGCAAGGCCGCCGATGGCACCCTGAAATTTACGCGCGCCGACGGTTCCAACCTGAACATCGAAGAAGTGGTGACGGGTTCGGTCAAGGGCGGCATCGGCCACGCCTCGAACGCGGTCAATGACGGCTCGAACGTGACGCTGACCAGCACCATCAACCTGGCCTCGAGCAATGCCAGCCCGATCACCATCGCCGGCAGCAATCCGACCGCCGCCGGACTGACGGCAGGCTCCGGTGGCGCCTACATGAACACCAATTTTACCCAGGACGGCACGCAGGCGACGGGCACGGTGGTGATCGACGCCACCAATAACACCCTGCAAGGCATCCGCGACGCCATCAATAACGCGGGCCTGGGCGTGACGGCCAGTATCGTTTCGGACGGCACGGACAAGCCGTTCCATCTGGTCCTGAGCTCGTCGAAGACGGGCGCCAACTCATCGATGAAAATCTCGCTGAGCGGCAGCGACGGCCTGCCGCCGGACAGCGCCCTGAATGACTTGCTGTCCTACGATGCGAGCGGCACGCAAAACCTGAAACAGAACAGCGCCGCGCAAAACACGAATTTCAGCGTCAACGGCATCGCCATCACCAGCGCGTCGAACAGCGTCGATACGGCCATCGAAGGCGTGACCCTGGGCATTGCCAAGGTCGGCAGCACCAGCTTGTCGGTGCAGAAAGATACTTCCACCGTCAAGACCAGCATCAATGCCTTCGTCAAGGCGTATAACGACCTGAACACGGCGATGGCCAAGATGACGGCCTATGATCCGGAAACCAAGAAGGGCGGCGTCCTGCTGGGCGACTCGACCGCGCAATCGATCCAGAGCCAGTTGCGCAAACAGCTGGGCGCACCGATTACCGGCTTGAACAGCAGTTTGAGCACCTTGAGCCAGGTCGGCATTTCCTTTCAGAAAGATGGCAGCCTGACCCTGGATTCCAGCAAGCTCGACAAGGCCATCAGCGCCAACTTCACCGACATCGCCGGCCTGTTTTCCGCGCTCGGCAAGGCCACCGACAGCAACGTCGCCTTTACCAGCTCGACCGCCGCAACCAAGCCCGGCAGCTATGAACTGACGATCACCACGATGGCCAGCCAGGGCTCGATCACCTCGGCCGCCGTGCTGCCGGCCACCACTACGATAGGCAGCGACACCACGTGGAGCATCACGCTGAACGACACCGAGCCCAGCGCTGCCAAGAATACGGCCCAGGTCGTCATTCCTGCCGGGACGTACACGCCGGCCCAGATGGCGTCCATCATCCAGTCATCGGTCAACGGCGTGAAGGCCTTTTCCGACAACGGCGCCACCGTATCGGCTTCCATCGACGGTACGGGCAAACTGGTACTGGCGTCGAGCCGCTATGGTTCCGTCTCGAATATCGCCATCAGCAGCGGCACCGGCACGGCGCCAACCGATCTGTTCGGCGCATCCGCCCCCGTCAAGGGTGCGGACGTGGCTGGCACCCTGGGCGGACAACCGGTGATCGGCTCGGGCCAGACCCTGACGGGCGCCGCCGGCTCCCCGGCCGATGGCCTGAAGATTGAAGTCACGGGCGGCACCACCGGTTCGCGCGGCACCGTCAGTTTCTCGCAAGGCTATGCCTACCAGCTGAATAACCTGGCCACGTCCTTCCTCGGCACCGACGGCATGATCACCAACCGTTCCAAGGGCCTCAACGAAACCATCAAGAGCATCGCGACGCAGCGCGACAAGTTCAGTGACAAACTGAACGACATCGAAACGCGCTACCGCGCCCAGTATTCGCGCCTCGACGTGACGCTGAGCAGATTGACGTCCACGCAAAGCTATTTGACCCAGCAGCTGGCAGCCATCGCCGCCAACCGTTAAGCCCAATCATCAGGAGAATTAAATGTTTGGAACCCAACAACGCGGCGTCAACGCCTATGCCAAGGTCGGTCTGGAAACGGGCATCGTTTCGGCCTCGCCGCACAAGCTGATCGTGATGCTGTACGACGGCGCCCTGGTGGCCGTGCTCAGCGCGCAGATGCACATGAAATCGGGCAATGTGCCGGAAAAAGGCAAGTCCATCTCGAAAGCCATCCAGATCATCGACAATGGCTTGCGCGCCAGCCTGGACAAGGAAGCGGGCGGCCAGATCGCCGAAGGCCTCGACGCCCTGTATGAATACATGAGTGCGCGCCTGCTGGCGGCCAACATCCGCAACGATCTGGCCATGCTGGAGGAAGTGCAGCGCCTGCTCACCGACTTGCGCGAAACCTGGAACGCCATCGGCGCCACCCCCGCCGCCATGCCTGGCGCCGACCTGAAACGTATGCCCAGCCTTGCGAGCGCCTGACCCATGATGACCAATCAAGAAGTCCTGACCACCTACGAAGCCATGCAGACCCTGACGGGCCAGATGGTCACCGCCGCCACCAACGCCGACTGGGATGCGCTGGAAGCGCTGGAGCAGCGCATCAGTGCGCATGTGGCCGCGCTGAAGGCGAATGAAGAAAAAGTCGTGCTGGAAAGCGCCGGCCGCCAGCGCAAAGTCGCCCTGATCAAGCAGATCCTGGAAGACGACCGCAAGATCCGCGACCTGACCATGCCGTGGATGGCGCAATTGTCCAAGCTGATCAGCAGCACCGGCACTGAGCGGCGCCTGGCCAACGCCTACGGCGCGTAAGCGCCCACGGGGCAAGGTCCGCTATCATGTTGCCGAAGATGGATGCGATCGGCATGACGCCCCTGACCCCGGTCAAGCCCACGCGGGCGGCCGACGCCGTCGCCGATCCGCGCCAGGCCGAGTTCCAGCGCTCGCTGCAGGGACTGATCGGCAAATCCATGCAGGGACAAGTGCTGGCCCGCATGGGCGACGGCAGCTTCCTCGTGCGCGTAGCCGGCACGCCGGCCCGCATGCAGCTGCCCGCTGGCGCCCAGCCAGGCACGGAAATCCCGCTGACCTTGATCGGCATCAATCCCCGCCCCTCTTTTCAAATCGGCAATAGCCGCGACCAGCCCGCCAGCGCCCTGCTCACGTATGCGGACGCGGACGCCGAACCCGACGCCCTTGACGCGCGCGGCCCCCAGGCCGGCGCCGCCCAGGCGGGCACGCGCGCCAGCAGCACGGCCGCCACCCTGCTCAGCCGCGCGCCCCTGACACCGGCCAATCTGCTGCCCGCCCTGGCAAGCGACACGCCCGCGCCCGAGCTGAGCTCCACAGCGCGCGCCATCAGCAGCGTACTCAGCCAGGCGGAAAGCGTGCCCGGCGCGCCCATGTCGCTGGTCGGCAAGACGCCGCTGATGGCCACACCGGGCGCCGCCCCGGCCCAGGTAGCGCAGAATCTGCGCGATGCCGTCGGCAGCAGCGGCCTGTTCTATGAATCGCATGTGGCCGAATGGTCCGAAGGCAAGCGGCCGCTCGCGTCGCTGCAGCTGGAGCCGCAAATGCAGAAGGCGGCCCAGGGAGACATCGCCAGAACGGGGACCGACCTGGCTTCGGCGCAACTGATCAATTTACAGCTGCATACGCACGAGCAGGCGCGGGTGCAGTGGCAGGGCGAAGCGTGGCCCGGCCAGAAGATGCAGTGGGATATCAGCCGCGATGCGCCGGAAGGCCAGCAGCACGCTGGCACGGAGGCCGACGAGGAAGCGACGGCCTGGCGCAGCAACGTGCGCTTCCAGTTTCCCCTGCTGGGCGACCTGGCCGCGCACGTGGTCTTGCAGGGCGGCCGAGTGGCCATCCAGCTGCAGGCGGGCAGCGAAGGCAGCGCCGGCACCTTGCGCCAGCATGCGGCGGCGCTGGAAGCGTCGCTGGACGCGGCCGGCTGGCCCTTGTCGTCGTTGACGATCGCAGGCAAGCCCGAGGCGGCCGCTGGAGAAGATGATGCTTGACGACACCAAGCGCAAGGTGCCGCAGACGGCCGTCGCCCTGGCCTACCAGAGCGGCACGCCGGCGCCCAAGGTGGTGGCCAAGGGCAGCGGCCTGATCGCGGACCAGATCATCAGCACGGCGCGCGAGCACGGCGTCTTCGTACATGAATCGAAGGAATTGGTGGCGCTGCTGATGGATGTCGACCTGGACCGCCAGATTCCGCCCGGCCTGTATCGGGCGATTGCGGAACTGCTGGCCTGGTTATATCATATTGAATCTGCGAATGGCGGGCCGATCCCGCCGCCGCCCGACACCAGCGTCAACCTCACCGATACATAGACAGGCATCAATGCAAGCACATATTATGGATTCCGGCCTCGAAAACTGGCATGATTTTGAAGTGGAATCGCGGCGGGAAATCATCGCCTTGCTGCGCAGCATCAGCGAAAAGAACCAGCTGATCCGCATGCTGATCCACGGTGAATCCGATGTGTGCGTCACTTCCATCCTGGAAGTCGATGCCGAGCACGATAGCGTCATCCTCGACCGTTCCGTGAACGCCGACCAGAACCGGCGCATGCTGGCCGCCAAGGGCATTTCGTTTGAAACCTCGCTTGACAAGATCCGCATCCTGTTTGCCAGCGCCCAGGTGGAAGAGTGCCATTACAGCGGCACACCCGCCTTGAAAATTGCCATTCCAGAAACACTGATCCGCTTGCAGCGGCGCGAGTATTACCGCATGACGACACCGGTGAGCAATCCCGTGCGCGTCTCGATCCCCCTGCCGCCTTCGCTGGGCGGCGCCGACACCCTGTTCCCGCTGGCCGACATCAGCTGCGGCGGCATCGCCATCCTCGACAATAAACTGATGCTGGGCGAAACCATCGGCAGGGACTATCCCGGCTGCCGCATCGACTTGCCCGACGTCGGCATCGTCACCGCGACTCTGCAAATTCGCAATTCGCTGGACATGACCTTGCTGAACAACAAGCTGAACCGCCGCCTCGGCTGCCAGTTCGTCGACCTGCCGCGCAGCATGCTGGCGCACGTGCAGCGCTATATCACGCGTCTTGAACGCGAGCGCAACGCCCGCATGGCTGGGTTAGGTTAACACCTTACAAACCTACTGCGCGTCGCCATTTGCGGCCTGCGATGCTCACTGTACTAGAGTACAGTTCCGCTTCTCGGCCACAACTGGCTTCCGCTCGCTACGGTTTGTAAGGCGTTCGTGACGTAGCAATACACTTGTCTGTATCAAACCTGCATATTCATGATCTCATGATATGCCGAGACTAACTTATTGCGCACCTGCACCGTCGCCTGGAATTCGATGCTCGACTTTTGCATCGATACCATCACGTCCGACAGGCTGACCTTTTCGTCGCCCATGGTAAAGCGCTGGCCCAGTGCCGACGAGGCCTTTTGCGCGCCGCTCACGGAGTCGAGCGCGCTCTTGAAGGCATCGGCAAAATTCACCTTTGCCGCCGGCATCTCGGTCTGGATCGCCGGTATTTTCGCCTCCGGCCGCGTGGCCGCCGACTTCAGTTGCGCGATCATCGCCTCGATCCTGCTGCTATCGATACCGCCTGTTTTCACCCTGCCTCCCGATTCTGGTCTGCTTCATATCTGTTCCATGCCTGTTGCACCCAGAGAACAAAACCCTGGATTGCAAGGCAACGACGGGTACAATAACTTCCGTCACATGTTGCCAGGGTTCCACAATACCAGCGTCAACGCCAGCCGCTCGGCCGAGCAGGCGGCAAAAGCGCCTTCTATTTGGACGATTGAAGCGCGTGACAGTGGCGGATAATTCTGCATATCGCCCCTCCTCCCGAGGAAGCGGCCCCCGCTCATTACCAAACATACGCGCCCTGGAAGGCAATCATGGCTGTAGCCGAAGAAATCGATGTGAACCGCATACCCCCGGAACCGGCGCCTGCCCGCTCGCCCGTGGAGTCCGTGCAAGCCTTCGCCAAGACGCCGATGGGCAAGAATTTCCTGCGCGGCCTGGGCGTGGCGGCACTGGTCGCCATCGGCGTGGCCCTGTACATGTGGAACCAGCCGCCCGAATACAAAGTCCTGTTCTCGAACTACACGGACCGCGATGGCGGCGCCATCACCGCCTCGCTGGACCAGCTGGGCATCAAGCACAAGTTTTCCGAAGGCGGCGGCGCCATTCTCGTGCCATCCGAACAAGTCCACGACGCGCGCCTGAAACTGGCCGCACAAGGCTTGCCCAAGGGTGGCAACGTGGGCTTCGAGCTGATGGAAAACCAGAAGCTGGGCGTGTCGCAATTTTTGGAGCAGGTCAATTTCCAGCGCGCCCTCGAAGGCGAACTGGCCAAATCGATCGAATCGGTGTCCGCCGTCGACACGGCGCGTGTCCACCTGGCGCTGCCCAAACCGTCCGTCTTCGTGCGCGAACAGCAAAAACCGACGGCGTCCGTGCTGCTGAACCTGCATCCTGGCCGCGGCCTCGACCAGTTGCAGGTGAGCGCCATCGTGCACCTGGTGGCGTCCAGCGTGCCGGAGTTGCTGCCGATCAATGTCACCGTGGTCGACCAGGCCGGCACCCTGCTGTCGAACCAGGAAAAGGACAAGGACCGCGCCAACGGCATCAAGAGCCTGGACCCGAACCAATTAAAGTACGTGCAGCAATTGCAGCAAAGCGTGATCAAGCAGGTCGAATCGATCCTGCTGCCCATCGTAGGCGAAGGCAATGTGCGCGCCGAAGCGACGGCCGATGTCGATTTTTCGCAAAGCGAGCAGGCGGCCGAGACCTACAAGCCCAATTCGCCGCCGGAAGCGTCCACCATCCGCAGCCAGCAAACGAGCGAATCGACGGGCGCCGGCAATGCCAACCCATCCGGCGTGCCAGGCGCGCTGTCGAACCAGCCGCCAGGCGTGGCGACGGCGCCGTTGACGGCCGAAGCGCCTGGCGCACCGGGCGGCGCGCCGACGGCACCGACACAGAAGGAATCGACGACGAATTATGAAGTCGACAAGACCGTGCGCTACGAGCAGAAATCCATGGGCGGCTTGCGCCGCCTGTCGGTCGCCGTCGTCGTCAACTATCGCCGCAGCTTCGACAAGGATGGCAAGGTCACGGTCAAGCCGATTTCCCCTGCCGAAATGGTCCAGATCAATAATCTGGTCAAGGAAGCGATGGGCTACAACAAGGAGCGCGGCGACAGCTTCAGCGTGGCCAACTCGCCCTTCGACGGCATCGACCGCGCGCCGGAAGGCAAGCTGGAGTGGTGGCGCGACCCGGCCAACTTGCCGCTGGCCAAGGAACTGGCGAAATTCCTCATCACGGCCCTGATCCTGCTGTATATCTTCATCAAGATCGTGCGCCCGATGCTGCGCCCCGTGATGCGCAAGATCGACGATTTCGGCGCCCCGCCGCCCGTCATCGAACCGGAACTGGCCAAGACGGACGAAGAAAACGAAGTCCTGCTCAGCGAAGCGGAGCTGGAAGAGCTGGAAGAAGATACGGCGCGCGGTTATCGCGAAAACCTGGCGATGGCCAGGAAACTGGCGCAGGAAGACCCGCGCGTGGTGGCCAACGTAATCAAAGCATGGATAGGCAATAATGACTGAGACAACGGGACTGCAAAAAGCATCGATCCTGATGCTGGCACTGGGCGAGAGCGAAGCGGCCGAGGTCATGAAATTCCTCGGGCCGCGCGAAGTGCTGAAACTGGGCGCCGCCATGGCCACCATGAAGGGCATCGCGCACGAGCAGGTGGTCGAGGTGCTCGGCGACTTCCGCGCGCAGACGGAACTCAATTCCACCGTCGGCCTCGATTCGGACGAATACATCCGCCAAGTGCTCACCAAGGCGCTGGGCGACGACAAGGCGTCCGTGCTGCTGTCGCGCATCCTGGGCGGCAAGGATGCGTCCGGCATCGAATCGCTGAAGTGGATGGATTCGCAATCCGTTTCCGAGCTGATCCGCAACGAACACCCGCAGATCATCGCCACCATCCTCGTCCATCTGGAGCGCGACCAGGCCTGCGAAATCCTCGGCCACTTCACGGACCGCCTGCGCAACGACGTCGTCTTGCGCATCGCCACCCTGGACGGCGTGCAGCCGGCCGCCTTGCGCGAACTCAACGACGTGCTGACGAAACTGCTGTCGGGTAACGAAAACATCAAGAAATCGTCGCTGGGCGGCGTGCGCGCGGCGGCCGAGATCCTGAACTTCATGAGCGGCGAGCAAGAAGGCTCGGTCATGGACAATATCAAGAACTACGACAATGACATGGCGCAAAAGATCATGGACGAAATGTTCGTGTTCGACAACGTGATCGATATCGACGACCGCGGCATCCAGCTGCTGCTGCGCGAAGTACAGTCGGAAATGCTGATCATCGCCCTGAAAGGCGCCTCGCAGGAGCTGCGCGACAAGATCTTCAAGAACATGTCGCAGCGCGCCGGCGAGATGATGCGCGAAGACCTGGAATCGAAAGGCCCCGTGCGCCTGTCGGAAGTGGAATCGCAGCAGAAACAGATCCTGCAGATCGTGCGCCGCCTGGCGGACGAGGGGCAGATTGTCCTAGGCGGAAAAGGCGAGGATTCGTTTGTCTAACTTGATTCCCAAAGAGCAGCAAACCGCCTACCAGCGCTGGGAAATGACCTCGTTTGGCGACGAGCGTCCCAGCGTGGTGGCGGCGCGCAAGCTGCTGGAACCGGATCCCGAACCGGAATTCGATCCATTTGCCGAGCTGCAAGAGGAAGAGCCGGCCCCGCCGCTCGAATATCCGACGCAGGAAGAGCTCGACGCCATCCGCGAGGAAGCGCGCGCCACGGCCTTCGACGAAGGCCGCGCGGCCGGCTATGCGGAAGGCCACGCGGCCGGGCATGCCGACGGCCATGCCGAGTCGTATGCGCAAGGCAAAGCGGCGTCCGCCGTGGAACTGGCGCACCTGCAAACCATCGCCGTCGACTTCGGCACGGCCGTGCAGCAGGCCGACGAGCTGATCGCCAACGACGTCATGGAACTGGCCCTGCAACTGGCCAAGGGCATGCTCAAGACGGCCTTGCCCGTGCGCCCCGAATTGATGCTGCCGATGGTGCGCGAAGCCATCGAATACTTGCCCGTGCTACAACAACCGGCCTTGCTGATGCTCAACCCGGAAGACGCGCAAGTGGTGCGCGACGGCATCGGTGATGAGCTCGACAAGGGTGGCTGGCGCGTCATCGAAGACCCCAGCGTGGAACGCGGCGGTTGCAAGATCGACACGGCCAGCAACCAGATCGACGCGCAGACATCCACCCGCTGGCACCGCCTGACGCACGCGCTGGGCAAAGACCTGGACTGGCTGGCGCCGTGAGCGAGCCCGTCAAAGGACCGACTGCCCATGCGGCGCGCTGGCGCGCCTACCTGAGCGACTGTACGGCCGTGGTCGGCTTTGTGGAACCGATGCAGATTTCAGGCCGCGTCACGCGCGTGGCCGGCCTGGTGATGGAAGCGGTGGGCTTGCGCCTGGCCGTCGGCGCCGCCTGCACCGTGCCGCTGCCCAATGGCGGCCGGGTCGAGGCGGAAGTGGTCGGTTTTGAAGGCGAGCGCCTGTTTTTGATGCCGCAAAGCGACGTCGAGGGCATCGTGCCCGGCACCCGCGTGTTTTCCGTCGAACCGGCGATACCGCGCCCCGGCAGCGTGGCGCACCCGCGCCGCCGCCCCAGCGACCGCGCGCGCCACCTGCCCGTGGGGCCGCAACTGCTGGGCCGCGTGCTCGACGGCGCGGGCCGCCCGCTCGACCAGCTCGGTCCGCTGCACACGACCGACAGCGCCCCCATCAACGTGCGCCCCGCCAATCCGCTGGGCCGCGCCCCCATCGTCGACACGCTCGACGTGGGCGTGCGCTCGATCAACGCCATGCTGACCGTGGGCCGTGGCCAGCGCATGGGCCTGTTCGCCGGTTCCGGCGTCGGTAAAAGCGTGCTGCTGGGCATGATGGCCCGCTACACGGAAGCGGACGTGATCGTCGTCGGCCTGATCGGCGAACGGGGACGCGAAGTAAAAGAATTCATCGAGCAGATTCTCGGCCCCGAAGGCCTGGCCCGTTCCGTCGTCGTGGCCGCGCCGGCCGACACGCCGCCGCTGATGCGCCTGCAAGGGGCCGCGTATGCGACGGCGATTGCCGAACACTTCCGCGACCAGGGGCAAAACGTGCTGCTGATCATGGATTCGCTGACCCGCTACGCCATGGCGCAGCGCGAAATCGCCCTGGCCATCGGCGAGCCACCGGCCACCAAGGGCTATCCGCCGTCCGTCTTCGCCAAGCTGCCCGTGCTGGTGGAGCGGGCCGGCAATGGCGAGGAAGGCGGCGGCTCGATCACGGCCTTCTACACCGTGCTGACCGAGGGCGACGACCAGCAGGATCCGATCGCCGACTCGGCGCGCGCGATTCTCGACGGCCACATCGTGCTGAACCGCCGCCTGGCCGAAGCGGGACACTATCCGGCCATCGACATCGAGCAATCGATTTCGCGCGCCGCCCACTCGATCACCACGCACGAACACCAGCAGCAGGCGCGCAAGCTGAAACAGCTGTATTCGCGCTATGAACGCAGCCGCGACCTGATCAGCGTGGGCGCCTACAGCGCCGGCACCGACCCCGTGCTGGACCAGGCCATTGCCCTGCATGAAAAGATCGAGGCGTTTTTACAACAGCAAATCACGGAGCGGGTCAGCATGGACGAGAGCTTGGGGCAACTTACCGCTCTATTCGACTGATTAGGGCTTGCATAGCGGGAATATAATCAGCCATGGCCTCTCCTTCCCAACTTGCAACCCTGATCGACCTTGCCCAGCGCGAAACGGATGACTGCGCCAAGCGCCTGGGCGCGGCCCTGAAAGCGCTCGACGATTGCCGCCAGAAACTCGACATGCTGTCCGGCTACCGCGACGACTATGCCAAGCGCTTCGAGGCAAGCATGAGCAGCGGTATTACGCCCATGGCTTACCGCAACTTCCAGGCCTTCATGGTCAAGCTCGACAGCGCCATCCTGGGCCAGCAGCAAGTGGTCGAGCATGCGCAGGCGCGCAGCGACAATGAAAAGATGCGCTGGCAGCTGGCCGAACGCAAGCGCATGTCCTACACCACCCTGAACAACCGGGCGCAGGAACAGGCGCTGAAGCTGGAAAACAAGCGCGACCAGAAAGCAATGGATGAGCACGCGGCGCGACAAGCCTATTACAAACGCTAAGCAACACTGAGGCAGCATCATGCAAACCCAGCCAACACCGATTTCCCAGATTATCTCGCCGAACGCCACGCCGGGCGCCGCCAACCGCAGCCAGCCGTCCACCAGCGGCACGGCGGGCGACTTCCAGCGCACCCTGAACCGCCAGATCGAGCAACGCCAGGCCAGCCGCAATATGGCGCAAGCGCAAATACAAACGCCTGCGCCGGCGCCGGCAGCTCGTCCCGCCAGCCCCGCCGCCACGCAGGCACCCGCCCAGGCGCCAGCGAACGAAGCGAAAGCGGCGCAAGCAGGCACCGAACAGGCGGCCAGCAGCGACCAGCCGCCCGCGCAATCGAGCGAGGCAGCGACATCAGCCACCGCCGACAGCGCCCCGGCCGAAGCCAGCGTGCCCGCCGCCCCCGCCGCGACAGTCACGCCGCCAGCCGATCCGGCCGCCGAAATGCTGGCCCTGGTAGGCAGCATCCAGCTGGCCATCCAGCCACCGGCAGCCGCCGCCAAGGCCGTGCCGGAACTGCCGGCGCGCGCCAGCGTCAAGGCAGAAGGCAAGAACCCGGCGACAGGGCCATTGCTAGCAGCCGGCCTGGGCAGCGGCAAGGCTGCCGCCACCGTCATCGCGCAAGCGGACAGCGGCGACTTTGCCGACAGCCTGGGCCAGGCCCAGGGCAAGGCTGCCGCCACACCGGGCGCCAGCGTGCCGACCGGCAAGGCCGAACCGGGCAAGCTGGCCATCGACGCGCAATTGGCAGCCACCGCCAAGGCGGGCGCTGCCGTGGCCGAACCGGTCCTCAAGGAAACTCCTGCCGACCTGAGCCGCCTGGCGGCCCAGTTGCAGCCGGGCGCGCTGCAGCAGGCCGCGGCCGCCGTGGCCGTGCCGGCAGACAAGCTGACGGGCCGGGTCGGCACGCCGGCCTGGGACCAGCAACTGGGGCAGAAAGTCGTGTGGATGGCCGCTGGCGGCGACCAGAGCGCCACCCTGACCCTGAATCCGCCCGACCTGGGTCCCGTGCAAGTGGTACTGACGGTTACCAATGACCAGGCCGATGCCGCCTTCATGTCGGCCCAGCCGGAAGTGCGCCAGGCGCTGGAAGCGGCCATGCCGCGCCTGCGCGAAATGATGAGCGAAGCGGGCATCGCCTTTGGCAGCGCCACCGTCTCGGCAGGTACGCCGGAACAACAAAACAATGGCGAGCGCGCCGCCTCGGGCGAACGCCGTGGCAATGGCCAGGGTGGCGGCGTGGCGGGTGGCGAGATCGCCATCGCGCCGGCGACAGCCGGACGCAGCCGGCCCAGCCTGAGTGCCGTGGATACCTTTGCCTGAGGTCAATTCGTCGTCCGCAAGCCACTGGCGCGCCCCACGGCGTAACTTTTCGTCTAAAAACAGCGAGTTGAGGGCGCTTCCGCCCTCTTTTCACTGCATCCTTCTGCGCAGAATTTGCCGATAATGACATAATGGCGTCGTGATCCACTTCCATGCACTCGAGTACCATTGAAAGCAAATCCAAAAATGAAAGCAGATCCGAAAGCAGATGCAGGCCTGGCTCCCGCCGGGGCCTCGAAAAAGAAGCTTCTGATCATCGTGCTGGCCTCGGTGCTGGTGGCTGGCGGTATCGGTGGCGGTGCCGCCTGGTACTTCCTGCATGGCAAGGCCGATAAAGAAGAATCGGCACCGAGCAAGAAAAAACATGCCGCTTCCAAGGCAGGTCCGCCCGTCTTCGTGCCCATCGATGCCTTCACCGTCAATTTGCAGCCGGAAAATGGCGAGCAATACCTGCAAATCGCGTTTACCTTGCAGGCCAGCAGCCCGGAAGAAATGGACTTGATCAAGATCAACATGCCGAAAGTGCGCAGCCGCTTGTTGCTGCTGCTGTCCGGCAAGAAGGCGTCCGAACTCAATACCGTGGAAGGCAAGCAGCAACTGGCGGCCGAAATCATCAATCAGGTGAACCAGCCGTTCGAGGACAAAGGGCCGGAGCAGGACGTGACGGACGTATTATTTACCGCATTCATCATTCAATAAGCAGCCATGGCCGATAATTTCCTCTCCCAGGAAGAAGTCGACGCCCTACTCAAGGGCGTCAACGGAGACCAGGACGACGCGCAGGCGCCGGAAGATGTCACGGGAGTTCGTACCTACAACCTGGCAACCCAGGAGCGCATCGTGCGCGGCCGGATGCCAACGTTGGAAATTATCAACGAGCGTTTCGCCCGGCTGCTGCGCGTGGGCCTGTTCAACTTCCTGCGCCGCAGCGCCGAAGTGTCGGTCGGTTCCGTGCGCGTGTCGAAATACAGCGAGTTCATCCGTAACCTGGTGGTGCCGACCAACCTGAACCTGGTGCACATGAAGCCGCTGCGCGGCACGGCCCTGATGGTCTTCGATCCGGGCCTCGTGTTCCTGCTGGTCGACAACCTGTTCGGCGGCGACGGACGCTTCCATACGCGCGTCGAAGGGCGCGACTTTACGCAGACGGAGCAGCGCATCATCCTGCGCATCCTCGATATCGTCTTTGAAGCCTACACCAAGTCGTGGGAGCCGGTCTTCCCCGTCGAGTTCGAATATATCCGTTCAGAAATGAACACGCAGTTCGCCAACATCGCCACGCCGAACGAGGTGGTGGTGGCGTCCACGTTTACGGTGGAATTGGGCTCCGTTTCCGGACAAATCCACTTCTGCATGCCGTATTCGATGATCGAGCCGATCCGCGATTCGCTGACCTCGAGCCTGCAGGGCGAGGCGCTGGAAGTGGACAAGCGCTGGATCCGCCTGATGACGCAGCAGATCCAGATCGCCGAAGTCGAGCTGGTGGCCTCGCTGGGCACGGCGCGCGTGTCGTTCGACGAAATCCTGAACATGAAGGTGGGCGACATCATCCCGCTGAATATTCCCGAACTGATCGCCGCCACCGTCGACGGCGTGCCCGTGATGGATTGCACGTACGGCGTGTTGAACGGACAATATGCCTTAAAGGTTGAAAAGTTGTTGGCCAATGCCGATAACATGAATAACCACTAAATAAATACCCGGGCCGCGTTGCGGTCCGTATCTGTACAACAGGAGAAACACATGTCTGACAACCAAGACGACCAAAGCGCGGAAGACGATTGGGGCGCGGCCATTGCCGAGCAGGCCAAGGCGGAAGCCGAAGCGCTGCAGAACCAGGCCGCCAATACGGCCAGCGCGGCCAGCGCCGCCGTGTTCAAGGACTTTTCCAAGCAAGCGTCGAAGTCGGAAACGCACAACGATATCGATTTCATCCTCGATATCCCGGTGCAGCTGACGGTCGAACTGGGCCGCACCAAGATCGCCATCAAGAACCTGCTGCAACTGGCGCAGGGTTCCGTGGTCGAGCTCGACGGCCTGGCCGGCGAACCGATGGACGTGCTGGTGAACGGCTGCCTGATCGCCCAGGGCGAAGTGGTGGTGGTGAATGACAAGTTCGGCATCCGCCTGACCGACATCATCACGCCTTCCGAACGCATCCGAAAATTGAATAAATGAAGCCTGGCCTGTTGATTTCCACCATGCTGCCGCTGATGGCGGCATGCAGCATTGCCCTGGCTGAAGCGCCAGCCGCGTCCGCACCAGCGGCGGCCAGCGCCGCCAGCGCTTCCGTCGCGCTGGCCAGCGAGACGCCACCAGCCGCCGCAACGGCGGCGGTATCCGCACCTGCCGCCGCCCTGCCCGCCATGCCGCCCGGCGCACCGATGACGATGGCGCCGACCAGCTCGGCCGGCAGCCTGCTGCAAACCATCTTCGCGCTCGTGTTCGTGCTGGCCCTCTTGATCGGCCTGGCCTGGTTCATGAAACGCTATGGCCCCAAGGTGATGGGCGGCAACAACAAGATGCGCGTCGTCAGCTCGCTCAACCTGGGCGGACGCGAACGCATCGTCCTCGTCGAAGTGGCCGACCAGTGGATCGTCGTCGGCGCCTCGCCCGGCCGGATCAACGCGCTGGCCACCATGCCGCGCCAGGAAGGCGATCTGCCGCAACTGGCCACGGCGCAAAACGGCCCCGCGGCCGCCAATTTTTCTGAGTGGCTGAAACAGACCATCGAAAAACGCAATGGGAAATAAGCAGCAGATGGCGTGGTCCACCTTGAAGACTCCTTTGACCTGGCTGCTGGCGGCGGCCGCCCTGGCCTTGCCGCTGTGGGCCATGGCCCAGCCGGGCATCCCGGCCTTCAACAGCACGCCGGCCCCAGGCGGGGGACAGAATTACTCGTTGCCGGTGCAGACGCTCATCCTGATGACGTCGCTCACCTTCCTGCCGGCGGCCCTGTTGATGATGACCTGCTTTACGCGCATCATCATCGTGCTGTCCCTGCTGCGTCAGGCCATCGGCACGCAATCGGCGCCGCCGAACCAGGTGCTGGTGGGCCTGGCCCTGTTCCTGACCCTGTTCGTCATGGGCCCCGTGTTCGACAAGATTTATACGGATGCCTACCAGCCCTATCAGGAAAACAAGATCACCATGCAGCAGGCGATGGACAAGGGCGTCGATCCTCTGAAAACCTTCATGCTCAAGCAGACGCGCCAGGCCGACCTGGCCCTGTTCGCCAAGATGTCGCGCTCGCCAGCCCTGCAGGGTCCGGAAGACGTGCCGCTGCGCATCCTCGTGCCCGCCTTCGTCACCAGCGAACTGAAGACGGCGTTCCAGATCGGCTTTGCCATCTTCATCCCGTTTTTGATCATCGACATGGTGGTCGCCAGCGTGCTGATGTCGATGGGTATGATGATGATGTCGCCGGCGACGATCTCGCTGCCGTTCAAGCTGATGCTGTTCGTGCTGGTCGATGGCTGGCAGTTACTGCTGGGCTCGCTGTCACAGAGTTTCTACTAGGGGAAGTACGATGACACCCGAAAGCGTCATGACCCTGGGCCGCCATGCGATGGAAATCACGCTGATGGTGGCCGCACCCATGCTGCTCGTCGCCCTCATCATCGGCTTGATCGTGAGTATTTTCCAGGCGGCCACGCAGATCAACGAGGCAACCCTGTCCTTCATCCCGAAGCTGGTCGGCATTTTCGTCGCCCTCGTCGTGGCCGGCCCGTGGATGCTGTCCGTCATGCTCGACTACATGCGCCAGGTGTTTACCGGCATCCCGAACCTGGTGGGCTAGTGCAGCAAACGTTGCCATGCTGACCCTGTCCAGCATCGAACTGAACACGTGGATCGCAGCATTGCTGTGGCCGCTTAGCCGCATCCTCGGCCTGATCGCGGCCGCTCCCCTGTTCGGCAACGCATCCGTGCCGGCCACCGTCAAGGTGACCCTGGGCGCGCTGCTGGCCATGATCATCGCCCCCACGGTGCCGGCCTTGCCTGCCGTCAACCCGATGTCCTTGCCCGGCTTGTTGATCCTCACGCAGGAGATGCTGGTGGGCCTGGCCATGGGCTTTTCCATCCGCATCGTGTTTTCCGCCATCGAAATGGCCGGCGAGATCAGCAGTCTCACCATGGGCCTGGGCTTCGCCTCGTTCTTCGACCCGCAAACCAAGGGCCGCTCTTCCGCCATCAGCCAGTTCCTCGTCATGCTGGCCACCCTGATGTTTTTGACCGTCAACGGCCACCTGGTCTTGCTGGCGGCGCTGGCGGAAAGCTTTGTCAGCCTGCCCATTTCATCGAGTCCCATCAGCGGCGGCGGTTTCCAGCAATTGGCGGCCTGGGGCGGAGAAATCTTCCGTTCTGGCCTGCAAATTTCGCTGCCCATCATCGCCGCCCTGCTGCTGACCAACGTGGCGCTGGGCATCCTGACGCGGGCCGCGCCGCAGCTGAACATTTTCGGTATCGGTTTTCCCGTCACCCTGGGCGTGGGCTTGCTGGTGATCAGCATGGTCCTGCCCTACCTGGCCACGCCGTTCCAGAACATGTTCCTGCGCGGCATAGAAACGGCGCGTCTGCTGCCGCGCGGCTTTGCCACGCGCGACCGGCCACCGCCGCCCGCGCCGCCGAACCCCTTGCGCCCCGCACTGCCTGCGACGGCGCCGCTGCCGCCCGCGCGCTGATCCGGGCTACCAGCCCAGCGCGTGGCGCAGCAGCAGCGCCGACAGTACGAACATCGTGATACCAATCAAGCCATCGAGCACTTGCCAGGCCCGGGGCCGCGCAAACCACGGCGCCAGCCAGCGCGCGCCAAATCCCAGCGAGGCAAACCACAGCAGGCTGGCCGCGCTGGCGCCGGCGATAAACCAGGCGCGCAGCGCGCCCGGCTGCTGGGCGCCGATACTTCCCACCAGCAATACCGTATCCAGATACACATGGGGATTGAGCAAGGTAAACGCCGCCGCCTGCGCCAGGATGGCAGCCAGGCCCAGTTGCGCTCCGCCTTCGGCCGCGTGCAGCTGCTGCGGCCGGCGCGCGCGCCGCAGGGCTTGCCAACCGTAGACGGCCAGGAAAGCGGCGCCGCCCAGCGCCAGCGCGCTGGCCAGCAGGGGACGCTGCCCCAGCGCACTGGCCATGCCCAGGACGCCGGCGGCAATCAGCGCCGCGTCGGCCAGGGCGCAAAACAGCACGATGGCGCCCACGTGTTCGCGGCGCAAGCCTTGCCGCAAGACAAAGGCATTTTGCGAGCCGATGGCAACGATGAGTCCCAGGCCCAGGGTCAAGCCCTGGAGAAAGACGGAAAAAACGAGTGGTGTGGTGGCGGTCAAGAGTGTCATGCGGCGATCTTGCCAGCCGCAGGGAATGAAGGCAAACTACCTTTTCTACAGCCAGTTAAGAAAAACTTCAGTCATGCTCGATTATGCCGCCCTCGCCGCCTTGGCCGCCGTCATCCGCGAAGGCAGTTTCGAGCGCGCCGCGCGCGCCTTGCACGTGACGCCATCGGCCATTTCGCAGCGCATCCGCCTGTTGGAAGAGCGCGTCGGCTGCGCGCTGGTGATACGCGACCAGCCCTGCCGCGCCACGGAGACGGGCCGGCGCTTGTGCCAGCACGTGGACCAGGTGCAGTTGCTGGAACAGGATTTGCAAGGTACCTTGCCGGCGCTGGCGGCACAGGGGCCGTCGCGCGCCAGCGTGCCCATCGCCGTGAATGCCGACAGCCTGGCCACCTGGCTGGCGCCCGCCATCGCCGCCTTCGCGGCCGCACACCCGGTGCTGCTGCAAGTGGCCGTCGACGACCAGGACCATACGGCAGAGTGGCTGCGCAGCGGCGCCGTGCTGGCGGCCGTCAGCGCTACGGCCCGCCCCGCATCGGGCTGCAACAGCCGGCCGCTGGGCGCCATGCGTTACCTGGCGGCCGCCAGTCCCGCTTTCATGCAGCGGCATTTTGCCCACGGCGTGGGCGCCGCCAGCCTGGCGCTGGCGCCCAGCCTCGTCTTCAATACCAAGGACGAGCTGCAATCGCGCTGGGTGCGGCGCCTGTGCCACCGGCACGTGGAATTGCCGCGCCACACCCTGCCCTCGTCGCACGCCTTCGTCACGGCCGCCCTGGCCGGCATGGGCTGGGGCTTGCATCCGCAGGCGCTGATCCAGCCCCATCTCGACAATGGCAGCCTGATCGAACTGTTGCCGGGCTCGCCCCTGGATGTGCCCCTGCACTGGCACACGGCGCGTGCCGCGTCCAGCCTGCTCGACGGCTTGAGCGGCGCCATCCTGTCCGCCGCCCGCACGGGCCTGCTGCCGCCCCGATAGCCAGCCTCAGGGCTGGTCGCTGCTGAATGCAAGGCGCAGCGCCGTCCAGGCTTGCACGGTGGCGGCCATCGCGCGGACGCAAAAAAGCCGGGGCGGGAGATGTGCTCCCTGCCCCGGCTTGCCGCTCATCCGATGCGGCTCGCCTACCTGATGTAATTGAACAGCGACAGTCCCGAGATGGACGTGAAGGACTTCTGCGCCGCCTGCAGAGTGATCTGCTGCTGGCTGAACAGGGAAATCGCCTTCACCATGTCCAGGTCCTGCAAGCCGGACAGGGTGCTCGCATATTGCAGGTCGAGGTCGTCGCCGGCGCTGTCGAGCGTGTCGAGTTCCTTCAGACGCGAACCGACTTCCGCGCGCACCGACAGCACGTTGTCGTAGGCCGTGTCGAGAATATCGTGCGCCGTGTTCAGGCTGGCCGTCAGGCGCGCCTGCCCTGCGTCGCCCGAGGCCGGTTCGCCCAGCGCACCGATCAGGTTGGTAATCGTGGTAAAGATCGATTCCTTGCCGCTGGGCTCCAGGGTGAACTTGTCCAGGTCGGCCGGCTTGCCCGCGACATTGACTTGCTGGCCGTCAAAGTTGATGGCGTCGCCCGATTTATAGGCCACCGGCACGGCGGGATTCGGGATGGTCTGGCCCAGGGTCACGTCCGTCACGGTATAGGTCGTCTTGGCATCCGTGCCCGTGCCCGTCACCTGGAAGTCGATCGTGTACTTGTGTCCCGTCAGCTTGGTGGGATCGGTGACGGTGCCGCCGGAAATGATGCCGGCCCCGCCGCGCGCGAAGTTGCCCGGATCGGCCGCCGTGGTGAACTTGCCGTTGCCCGTCAAATTATTCTCGAACACGGCCGCGCCCGAGTCGCTGGTGGCCAGGTAGCGGGCCGAGCCCACTTGCAGCTCGCGCTGGCCCTGGTCGCCCACGTAGGTGGCGCCGCCCGGCGTCTGGCTGAACGGTTGCGTCGTCGATTTGTAGCCGGAAAACAGATAGCCGCCCGCGTTGTCGGACGTGTTGGCGATGCCCATCAGGTCGGTCAGGCGGCCCTTCAGCTCCGTGGCCAGGCTCTGGCGGTCGATATCCTTCAAGGCTGGATTACCGGCCTTCAACACCAGATCCTGCACGTCGGCGATCAGCGAGGTCGTGCTGGCCAGGGCCAGCTCTTCCTGCGAAAGAAAATTCTTGGCGTTCGAGCGGTTCGTCACGAATTGCGTATTGATCGATTGCGATTGCGTCACTTCCAGCGCGCGCGCCGAGGCGATCGGGTCATCGGCCGGCGTCAGGTTGCGGCGATTCGCCGACAGCTGCATCTGGGTGCGGTTCAACGCGCCCTGCAGATTGTTCAGCTGCGTGCTGCCCGCGTCATAGATCATTTTGGTACTGATGCGCATGATGCTGCCCTTCCTGATGGCGGCGGGGCGCTATGCGCCGCCGCCTGAATAATTAACGTCCGAGGCCGATGACCACGTCGAACAGGGTGCTGGCGATCTGCATGACCTTGCCGCAAGCCTGGTAGGCTTGCTGGTAGCGCAACAGGTTGGCCGCCTCTTCATCGAGGTTGACGCCGGAGACGGCCTGCTGCTGCGTGCTGGTTTGTTGCAATAGCGCAAGACTGGCCAGGCCGCTGACTTGCACTTCGCGCGTCTTGTTGCCGACATAGCTGACGGTTTCCGCGTACGAACCCTGGAACGTGGCCTTGCCGCCATCGAGAATGTTTTTCGTCTGCAAGCCTGCCAGCAAGGCGGCATTGCGGCTGTCGCCCACGCCGCCCGAGTTCGGCGCGATGGTAAATTTGTCGCCCTGCGCTGGCGCGCCCGTCATGTTGAAGTTGATGCCGCCAAAACTGAAGCTGTCGCCTTCCGTGTACGGGATGTTCGCCGTGCCGGCAGGATACGTGGTGGTCGCGCCGTTCAAGCCTTTCACCGTCACGGCCTGGCCTGCGGGGAAACCCGACAGCGAGGTGGTCGCCTTGTCGTACGTCAAGGTGACGGTACTCGTCAAGGCATTGCCCGGCGTTAAATACGCCTTGTCCACGCTACCCAGGCCGAGCTTGCCGCTGCCCGTGTTGCTGACGGGCGCGCCCGTGGCGATCGGCGCGCCGGCGGCCAGCTTGTTGCGGTCGGTAATCGCCACGGCCAGGTCGGAAGCGCCATGCGCGGTCGGCCTGACCATGAAATTGTCGCCTTCGGCGGCCGCGCCCGTGATCGAGAAATCCACGCCGTCGATGGTTTGCGGCACGGTTTGCGGATACGGGTTGATGGTTGTTTTCGCGCCGTCGCTCTGGCGCGTCACCACGTAATTGGCGCCGTCATACTTGACGGCATAGTCGCTGGCCGTCAGCTTGGTCGGATCGCTGACCTTGGCCGACACCACGGTCGTGCTGGTCGCGTTGTTGCGGTAGTCGGCGCCGATGACGGGATCGGGCAACTTGAAGAAGTCGGCCCCCATCTCGCCATTCAAGTCCTGGCCCAGCTTGTGCTGTTCATTGAAGGTGGAAGCCAGTGCGATGGCGACCTTGCCCAGCGAATTCTGAATGCGGTCCAGGCTGCCGCTGCGAAATTCCAGCAAGCCGCCCAGCGAGCCGCCGCTGAGGGAGCTTTCCGACAGCTTGGTGACGCTCGTGCCCGTCACATAGCCCACATCCAGGCGGCTCGGATCCGTCGGCGATGGCGTGGTGGCCAGTTCAAAATTCTTCTCGCCCACCACCAGTGGCTGGCCCGAGCCGATCGAGACGGTAATCGAGTTGCCGGCGCCCGGCTGAACCGTTGCCTTGACGTATTTGTTCAGCTCCGTGATCAGCTGGTCGCGCTGATCCAGCAAATCGTTGGGCTGATTGCTTTCATTCACGGTCAGGTTGGTAATCGAGGTATTCAGTTCCGCGATCTGCTTGGCGTAGGAATTGATCACCTTGACGTTCGACGTGATCTGCGAATTGACGCCGTCGCCGATTTCCGTCAGGCGCGCGCTGAGGCCCTGGAAGCGCGCCGTCAGCGAGTTTGCGCTCGACAGCAATGCCTGGCGCGACGACACGGACGAGGGATTCGAGCTGAAATCCTGCACGCCCTTGAAGAAATCGGCCATCGCCGGCGACAGCCCGGCCGTGGGATCAGCCAGCATATTGTCGATCTGGCTGATCTGCGTGTAATACGCGTCGAGCGAACTGGTGGCCGACTGCGCGCCATTCACCTGGGCCGCCATGAAACCGTCGTACTGGCGCTTGACTTGCGACACCTCGGTACCATTGCCAACAAAGCCATAACCGGCATTGTTGAACTGCGCCGTCTGCTGCAGCACCACCTGGCGGTTGTAACCGTCCACGTTGGCATTGGTGATGTTATGCCCGGTCGTCGACAGGCCCACCTGCGCTGCAAGCAAACCGCTCTTACCGATGCTGAGTAGATTCGAAGTCATGGTGTCTTATTGGTTACTGTCATGAGTATTTACGGCAGGCGCGGCGAAAACTTGAAGCGCGCGGCCTGCACAGGGGTGCGGCGAGTTATTAGCCGACCAGCGAATTCTTGATAATTTTTGTCAATTTGGCAGCGTAATTCGGGTCCGTCGCGTAGCCGGCCTTTTGCAAGCCGTGGGCGAACGTGCTGGCGTCGCCCGCGCTGGCCAGGACTTTCTCGTAGCGCTTGTTGTTGGTAATCAACTGCGCATAATCCTTGAAGCTGTCCGCGTAGCTGTCGTAGGCGCGGAATTTTTCCACCTTGCGCTGCGCCTTGCCATTCACGTACTCCGTCGTGACGGCTTCCGTGACCTTGCCCTTCCAGTCGCTGGAGGCCTTGATGCCGAACAGGTTGTGGCTGCTGCTGCCGTCGCGGGCGATGATTTCGCGCTTGCCCCAGCCCGTTTCCAGCGCTGCCTGGCCCAGCATGAACTTGGCCGGGATGCCGGTGGCGCGGCTGGCTTCTTCCGCATGCACGCCCAGTTTTTCCTGGAAGGCGCGCACGTGCGGCGCCTGCGTGGCGTTGGCCTTCTCGCTCAGGGTCTTGCCGGTGGCGGCGGCGCCGCTTGCGCCCTCCGTCAGGGCGCCCTGCTGCTGGCGGAAGGCGGCCAGCGCCTGCGCCATGCTCGACGAGCGGGGCGACGGCGCTTCGGCGCCATCGGCGGCCAGCGCCTGGTTCGACGACGACAACTGGCGGATCAGCACGTCCGCCAGGCCCGTGCCCCGCTTGGCCAGGTTCTGGCTCGTCTGCTGGTCCAGCATCGAGGTGTACATCTTGCTTTGCTGGCTATCCATGATGCCGTCCTGCGGCGTGGCTTCGCGCATGCTTTTCATCATCATGTTGATGAACATGGCTTCGAATTGCGTGGCCGCCTCTTTCAGGGCGGCGGGGTCCTTCGCCTTGGCGGACTGGCGCAAGCCATCCATGCCCTTGACGTCATAGGCGGCGGTATTGCTGAGGTCGGTTTGGCTGATCATGGCGTGTCCATCAAATGATTTCAAGTTCGGCGCGCAGCGAACCGGCCGCTTTCATCGCCTGCAGGATGGCCAGCAAGTCTTGCGGCGAGGCGCCGATGGCGTTCAGGGCTTTCACCACCTCGGACAGCGAGGCGCCGCCCTTGACCAGCATGACCTTGCCCGGTTCCTTCTTGATATCGATCTGCGCCGTCTGCGTGACCACCGTGCGCCCGCCCGACAAGGGCGCCGGCTGGCTCACTTGCGGCTCGACATTGATGGTGACGGACAGGTTGCCGTGCGAAATGGCGCACGTTTCCAGGGTGACGGACTGGTTCATCACGACGGAACCGGTGCGCGCATTCATGATGACCTTGGCCGCCAGGCGGGCCGGATTGACTTCGATGCTTTCCAGCTGGCCCAGGAAGGATACGCGCTGGTCGCTGCCGCTGGGCGACTGCACCTGGATCACGCGGCCGTCGAGCGCGGCGGCCGTGCCGGCGCCGTAGCGGCTGTTGATGGCGTCGACCACGCGGCTGGCGGTGGCAAAATCGGTGGCGTTCAATTCCAGGCGGATGGTGTTGTTGGCGCCCAGCGCCGAAGGCACGCTGCGCTCGACGGTCGCACCGCCCGAGATGCGTCCCACGCTCAGGTGATTAATGACAACGGAGCTGCCGGCCGCCTGCGCGCCCACGCCGCCCACCAGCACGTTACCCTGCGCCATGCCGTACACCTGGCCGTCGGCGCCCTTCAAGGGCGTCATCAGCAAGGTGCCGCCGCGCAAGCTTTTCGCATTGCCCATCGACGACACCGTCACGTCGAGCAACTGGCCCGGCTGGGCAAACGCGGGCAAGGCCGTCGTCACCATCACGGCGGCCACGTTTTTCAGCTGCAAGCTGGTGCCTTGCGGCAAATTGATGCCCTGCTGCTGCAGCATCGCCGCCACGCTCTGGATGGTGAACGGGGTTTGCGTGGTCTGGTCGCCACTGCCGTCGAGGCCGACGACGAGGCCATAGCCCATCAGCTGATTCTGGCGCACGCCGGCGATGCTGGCCAGGTCCTTGATGCGCTCGGCCTGCGCCACGGGCGCCAGCAGGGCGACGGCCAGGCCGAAAATGGCGGCAAAGCGGGGAAAGGTGAAAGTGGCCATGATCAGAAAGGCAGCAGGCTGAGGAAGAAGCGCGAGGCCATCGAGGCCATTTCGGCGCGGTCGATCTGGCTGTTGGTGCGGTATTCGACGCGCGCTTCGGCCACCTGGGTCGAGGGCACGACGTTGCCCGTGCCGATGGTGTCCGGATTGACCATGCCCGAGAAACGGATGAATTCCGTGCCCTTGTTCATGGCGATCTGTTTTTCGCCGGCGACGATCAGGTTGCCGTTTGGCAGCACTTCAATCACCGTCACGCCGATCACGCCGCTAAAGGTGTTGCTGGCGGACTGGTTGTCGCCATCGGCAAATTTCGTCGCGCCATTCGCCGAAACGGTACCGCCCAGGCGGCCCTGTAGCATGCCCGGCGTGCTGAAGCCCACGCTGCCGGACTTGTTGCCGGAACTGGCGCCCGCCTTGACGGCATTCGTGCGCTCGGTGATGGCGATGGTCATGGTGTCGCCCACGTGGCGCGCGCGGCGGTCTTCGAAGGCGGGACGGTAGGTCGACGGCTGGTAGATGGAGCCATTGTTGACGACCACCGGTTCCGGCATCGGCGCGCGCGTGGAGGTCGGATATTGCACGATGGACGTGGGCGTGATGGCGCAGCCGGACAGCAGGACTGCAGAGAACAAGGCGATGATGGGGTATTGCATGGCGAACCTCCGCTGCCATCCGGCGGCGGATGGCATGACGACTATGAAAATTAAAGTTGCGACAGTTTCTGCAGCATTTGGTCGGATGTGGTGATGGCCTTGCTGTTGATCTCGTAGGCGCGCTGCGTCTGGATCATGTTGACCATTTCCTCGGCCACGTTGACGTTCGATGTCTCGATATAGCCCTGCATCAGCACGCCGGCGCCGTTCGTGCCCGGGGTGTTGGTTTGCGCCACGCCGGAAGCGCCCGTTTCCATGTACAGGTTTTCGCCCTTCGATTCCAGACCGGCGGGATTGACAAAAGTAGTCAATTGCAGCGAGCCGATTTGCGATGGCGCCACCGTGTCGGGCAAGGTGACGGAAACGGTGCCGTCGCGCGCCACGGTCAGGCTCAGCGCATTGGTCGGCACGGTGATGGCGGGCTGGATGACAAAACCTTCGGAGGTGACCAGCTGGCCGTTGGCGTCCGTCTGGAACGAGCCGTCGCGCGTGTAGGCGGTGGCGCCGTCCGGCATCAGCACCTGGAAGAAGCCCGTGCCGTTGACCATCACGTCGCGCGAATTGCCCGATGCCTGGGGATTGCCCTGCGTATGGATGCGTTCGGTTGCCACCGTGCGCACGCCGGTACCGATCTGCAAGCCTGATGGCAGCTGGGTTTGCTGCGACGATTGCGCGCCAGGCTGGCGCACGTTTTGATACAGCAAGTCTTCAAACACGGCGCGCGACTTCTTGAAGCCCGTGGTGCTGACGTTGGCCAGGTTATTGGCGATCACGTCCATCTGCGTCTGCTGCGCTTCCAGGCCGGTTTTGGCAATCCAAAGGGAACGAATCATGATTTTTCTCCAATAACAGCGCTAGTCAGCTCTGTAGACTATTTCTATGTGACCATTATGCGGTGGCCCCCATCAATTCAAAGCGAGGATCTGGGTGGCTTTCGCCGCGTTATTCTCGGCATTCTTCAACAAGCTCATTTGCGTTTCGAACTGGCGCGCCAAGGCGATCATGCTGACCATCGAGTCGACTGGGCTGACATTGCTGCCTTCCAGCGCGCCGGTCGTCAGCTTGACGGCCTGGTCGGCTTGCGCCACCGTGCCATCCTTCAGGCGGAACAGGCCGTCGTCGCCGCGCACCAGTTGCTGCTCGGGCGGGTTGACCAGCTTGATGCGTCCCAGCACCGTCGATGGCCCTGGCGGCACGTCGGTGGAAATCGTGCCCACCGTGCCGTCGCTGGCAATGGCCACCGTCACGCCGGGCGGAATCGCCATCGGGCCCGTATCGCCCTGCACCATCAGCCCCGACTGCGTTTGCAGCATGCCGTTTTCATTGAGCTTCAAGGCGCCGTTGCGCGTGTAGGCTTCGGAACCGTCGGCCGACTGCACCGCGATCCAGCCGCCGTTTTCCACGGCCACGTCGAGCGCGCGGCCCGTGTGCTGCATCGGACCTTGCGTGAAATCGGAACCGACCGTCGAATCGACGACGAAGGTGCGCGTCGGCATCATGCCGTCGGCCACCACGGGCACGGCGCGGAACGAGTCGAGCTGGGCACGGAAACCCGTGCTGGTGGCGTTCGCCAGGTTGTTCGCCGTGGTCGCCTGCTTGTCGAGGATGTGCTTGGCGCCCGAGCCGGCGGTGTAGATGAGACGGTCCATGTGTTTTCTCCGTGCAAAACGAAAGCCGGGAGCCATCCGGCAGAACGGCTCCCCTTACTCTTAGCGCAGGTTGACGAGGGTCTGCAGGACCGAGTCCTGCGTCTTGATGGTCTGCGCATTCGCCTGATAGGCGCGCTGGGCCGTGATCATGTTGACCAGTTCCGCCGTCAGGTCGACGTTCGACACTTCCACCGCCGAGGCGCGCAAGTTGCCCAGGTTGCCCGTCTTGGGCTCGGCCGTGACGGGCTTGCCCGAAGCCGAGCTTTCCACCCAGGCGTTATTGCCCAGCGGTTCCAGGCCGTTCGGGTTGACAAAGTTGCTCAACACCACTTGGCCCAGGCTGCGCGTCTTGCCATTGTTGTACTGGCCCTGGATGATGCCGTCGTCGCCCACGATGAATTGACTCAGCTGGCCGGCCTTGTAGCCGTCCGCTTCCGTTTTCTTTTCCGCCGTGGCGCTGCCCAGCTGGGTCGACTTGGTGAAGTCGACCTGGACCGACAGGGTCGGATTCGCGCCCGTGGCCGGGAAGATTGGCAGGTTGACGGTGACGGGCAGGGTTTGCGGCGGCGTCAGGGCCAGCATGGCGGCCCGGTCCAGGGTGCCGAGGGTGTTGAAGACCAGCGAACCGGTCTTGACGGCTGGCACATTGGTGACGGCGCGGATGGCCGCGTCGATCTGGTCGGGCGTGCGGCTCGAGTTGATGCCATTCGGCACGGCACTGCCATAGGTGGCGGCGATGGCGGCCAGTTGCGCCGGTGTGGCGCCCGCGGCGGCGGCGGCGGCCGAGACGGCGGCACCGGCAGCATTGCCGTAGGCGACGGCGGCGGTCGTCACATTCGCCGGCACCAGCGGCACGGCCGTGGCGGCGGCCTGGTAGGCGGCGCGCGCGGCCAGCGAGGCGGCGTCCGTCTGCAGGGCGGCCGCGGCCTTCATGCTGGTCACTTCCGTGCCGTCCATGGCCGAGTAGACATCCCAGGTGTTGGTGCCCGTCTTGACGTAGAAATTCGACATGATGTGGGAATTACCCAGCGAATCGAAGACTTCCACGGGAAACGACTTGCCGTACGAGGAGTCTTCCGTGGTCTTGAACGGCACCGTGGTCGGCATGGACGTATTCGAATTGAGGTTGACTTCCGTGCTGATCTTGGTCGTTGCCTGGGGCTTCATGTCCGACTGGTCGATCTGCAGGGGCACCATGGCGCCGGCGACGATCTTGCCGTTGGCGTCGGCCGGATAGCCGGTCAGCTGCGCCAGCTGGGCGTTGACGATGAAGCCGCTCTTGTCGACCTGGAACTGGCCATTGCGCGAGTACTGGATGGCGCCGTTGACGCTGGTACGGAAGAAGCCGGCGCCATTGATGGCGATGTCGAGGGGATTCGACGACGATTCCAGGTTACCCTGGTTGAATTGCTGGGCGATTTGCGACACCGACACGCCGATCCCCGCCTGGTTGCCGCCCACGCCATACAGCGAGTTGGCATAAATGTCGGCGAACTGGGCCTGCGACTGCTTGAAACCTACGGTCGACGAGTTGGCGATGTTGTTACCGATGACGTCCAGCGATTTGGCGGCGCCATTCAAGCCGCTCAGGCCTTGTTGGAAAGACATTGTGTTCTCCTGGTAGAAATTAGGGGTAGAGGGTCACGCTCAGGGTAAGCGGCTTACAGAATCTGTTTCACGTCGGCCATGGTGATGCTGCCCACGCCCGGCACATTCAATTTCACGCCATTCGCGCCCGTCGACACGCTGGCGACCGAACCGAACATCAGCGCCGTTGCATCCTTGAGCTTGGTGCCTCCACGCGTCGCTTCCACCGTGAAGGTGTAGGCGCCGTCGGCCAGCACGACCGGCTTGCCATCCTTGTCGAGGTCGGCGGTGGACCCGTTCCAGCCCAGCGGCAAGGTGCCCGCCGCCTGTGCGCCCAGGTCGATGGAATGGACTTCCTTGCCATCCTTATAGATGACGACCTTGACCTTGTCGGCTGGCGTGGCCAGGTCCACGCCCAGCAGCGCGGCGCTCTTGCTCAGGTTGATATCCTTGCCCGCCGTCAACACGCCATGGCCGATGATGTTGGCCGCCTGCATCGATTCGGCTTGCTGGTAGCTGGCTTTCAAGCTTTCCACGGTGGTATTGAGCTTGTTGACGCCCGTTACCGTCGACAGCTGGGCCAGCTGGCTGGTCAATTGCGCATTGTCCAGCGGATTCATCGGATCCTGATTTTTCAGCTGGGTGACCAGCAGGGTGAGGAATTTGTTCGTTTCCGCTTCGACACTGCCTGGCTCGGCCGTCGTCTTCTTCGGATTCATCGTCGCCATCAGGTCGGTGATTTTAGAGGTACTGGTATCGATGGTTGCCATAATAATCAGTCAGCCTTATTGGCCGATGGTGAGGGTTTTCAGGAGCAGCGACTTGGCCGCGTTCATGGTTTCCACGTTGGTCTGGTACGAACGCGAAGCCGACAGCATGTTGACCATCTCGTCGACCGTATTGACGTTGGGCATGGTGACATAGCCCTTCTCGTCGGCCAGCGGGTTCTTCGGGTCGTAGACCAGCTTCATCGGCGACGGGTCTTCGATCACCTTCTGCACCTTGACGGCCGTGGCGCCATTGGCCATGGGCACGGCTTCGAACACCACCTGCTTGGCGCGGTAGGCTTCGCCCGTGGCGCTGGTGGCGCTGTCCGCATTGGCCAGGTTGCTGGCCACCGTGTTCAGGCGCTGCGCCTGGGCGCTCATGGCCGAACCGGAAACATTGAAGATATTAAATAGCGACATGATTATTGTCCTCCCTGGATGGCCGTCAGCATGCCCTTGATCTGCGAGTTGAGGAACGTCACGGCCGCCTCGTAGCGGATGGCGTTGTCGGCAAAGGCATTGCGCTCGAGGTCCATGTCGACCGTATTGCCATCGACGGCGCCCTGGGCCGGCGCGCGGTACAGCAGCGGCGTGCCGTCGGCCAGGGTCTCGACCTTGCCGCCACCGCTTGCGCCCACTGCGGCGGCCACGCCCTTGCCCGGCATATGCTGCGGCGCCGTGCCTTTCAGGGCCGGCGGCACGCCATCCTTGCGCGCCATCGCGCCCTTCAGGGCGGCGGCGAAATCGACATCGCGCGCCTTGTAGTTGGGCGTGTCGGCATTGGCGATGTTCGAGGCGAGCAATTCCTGGCGCGTCGAGCGCAGGCTCAGCGCCGTCTCGTTGAAGCGCATGTAATCGTCGAGTTTCCCTATCATGTCAGGCTCCGGAAAGATCTGCCACTGGCGCCCGAGATGGCGGAAGGATGGCGGTATAGTGATGACAGGAAACATAGTACGGCGCCCACCAGCAAGACCATCGCCGGATCAGACCATACTTTTACCCCTTAATCGGCGCTTCGAACGGGGCCGCCCGCACTATCATGGCAGTATTCCAGAGGCCTATCACCATGAAAACACCGCTTGCTTTCCTCTTCGCTCTTGCCGCCCTGCCACTGCTGGCCCAGGCGCAAAACGCCGGCCGGCAAACGCCGGAAGCACTGCGCAACAGCGTGGAACAATTCCTGCAAGTACAAAGCAACGGTTTGCCGGGCAAGGTGACGATCACCGTCGGCGCCGTCGATCCGCGCCTGAACCTGGCCGCCTGCCCCGCGCCGCAAGCATTCATGGCGCCGGGTGCACGCGCTTGGGGCAAGACCACCGTCGGCGTGCGCTGCACGGCTCCAAGCAGCTGGACCATTTATTTGCAAGCCAACGTGGCCGTCGTCGGCGACTACGTGGCCAGCGCCGTGCCGCTGGCGCAAGGGCAAGCCATCGACGCCAGCCAGCTGGTGACGATGCAGGGCGACCTGGCCGCATTGCCAGCAGGCATCGCCACGGACATGGCCCAGGTGGTCGGCGCCAGCACGAATATTTCCTTGCCCCCCGGCACGCCGATGCGCCTCGACACCTTGCGCCGCAAGCCGGTGGTGATGCAGGGCCAGCTGGTGCGCGTCGTTTCGAGTGGCAACGGTTTCCAGGTGGCATCAGAAGGACGCGCCATCGGCAGCGCCGGCGATGGCCAGACGGTGCAGGTCCGCACGCAGAGCGGCCAGCAGATCAGCGGCGTGGCGCGGGCCGGGGGGATGGTCGAAGTAGCCTTCTGAACACGGATGGACAGCGATATTGTGGTCTGGCGCACTAAAGTTTCGGGAGAAGGTGCCGATAATGACACATATCCCGGAGTTTTTTGACTTCGACCAGACGAGGATCACGCTGTGAAAATTACCGACAACACCATTAAAAGCAATCCCGGCCTGCCGGTGGCGCCCGCGAGTACCTCCGGCGCCCGGAATGCCGAGAAAGCCCAGGCAACACCGACGACGTCGGACAATGTACGCCTGTCGCCGCAAGGACAGGCATTAGCGGCCAGTGCAACTGCCGGCAGCGGCGCCGTGTTCGACACGAAAAAAGTCGAACGCATCAAGCTGGCGATCGCCGACGGCCAGTTCCAGGTCAACTCAGAAAAAGTGGCGGACGGTCTCCTCGACACGGTCAAGGACTTGCTGCACTCACGAAATAGATAGGTTCCCTCATGCAATCAGTGACTCCGTTTTCCAGCCTGCGCGACGAGCAACAGCTCATGACCACATTGCTGGCATTGATGAAAGAAGAACAGCGGCATCTGGTTGCGGCTGACATCGATGCAATCACGGAGCTCACCGTACGCAAGACAGCACTCGTAGGACAATTGAGCCAGCTGGCGGCGCAGCGCCACCAGGCGCTGGCTGCAGCGGGCTTTCTCGCCGCCGAAGCGGGCATGGAAGACTGGCTGGTCGGCGCCAATGAAGCGGAAGCGGCGCCCCTGTGGAAAGCCCTGCTCGAGACGACGCGCGAAGCCAAGGAGCAGAACCGCCTGAACAGCCTGCTCGTCAACAAGCACATGGTACATACGCAAGGCGCCCTGAACGCCATGCGCCCCCCGGCCCAAAGCGGCAATTTCTACGGCCCCAGCGGCCAAGCAACGACGAACACGGCCAGCCGGCGCGTCGTCATCGGCTAAAATCCTTGATTCGACGCTCACCCCAACAGGTCTGGAAACAAGAGCGATCCGCACAATATTAGTCCATTGACACAAGCATGCGCCGTGGCTGCCGCCACATAGGCTGGCGCCAGGCCCATGCTGCGTGCCGTCAGGTAGCTGGCCGAGAGGATGCCTCCGCCAATAAAAGTCATGCAGGCATGCACAATGCCGGAACCACCCATGATGTGCAACAGGGAAAATAGCGCCGCGCTGACCAGCAGGCCAAATCCGGCGCGTACCCTGTAGCGGCGCAACACTTCAAGCGGCAGCCACTGCCCGATGAGCGTCTCGAACAACGGCGCCCAGACGACGGCTATCCAGAATACCGTCGCCGTGCTGGCGCCCTTCAGGGATTCCGAGGCGGAATCCCCCAGCTGCTGCGGTGAAAACAGGGCCTCCGCCACCAGCAGCATCAGCATGCAAATGAGAAAACTGACGGCGCCCACACACAAGCCCAAGCGCATGGCGCTCCGCATGGGGTGCGTTGCCATGCGCGCCCGCAGAGCAGCCAGCTTGATAGCCAGTTGCGGCATTGGCACGTTCGTCGCTTTCATCATCCCTGCATTTATCCCCATGGCGTGCCCGGCCCACAGGGCAGGTGTGCGGCCATCATACCGCGACAGCATAGCGCCAACAACACTAATTATTGCAAGACATGCATGCCCTGTGCGCCTCAACCGTGGGCGGGACGCCCCGCGTGCTGGCGCCATTTCACCACGATGGCTTGCGCCCTGGCGCTGGCGGCCGCCTGCTGCTCCGGCGTCAGTTCCGCCTGCAGCCAGTGCCAGTATTCATCCTGATATGGATTGGTGACGCCGGGCGCGAGGATATCGTCGTAGACCTGGCGCAGGGCCAGCAGGTAGCCATACGCCTGCGGCGCATCCTTCTGCACCACCTCGCCATCGCGCAGGTAGGCCATCATCAGCGTCGACACGCTGGTCAGTTCCGCCTCGTCCGCCTGCGCCGTCAGCTGGCCGATGGCTTGCCGCTTCCACGCCTGCACCAGCGGATCGTCGGGACGGTTGCGCAGCGCGCTGCGGTCGCCGAACGGTCCTTCCGACAGGAACAGGGTGGCGGCGCCGGGCACGCCCGCCTTGGCGGCGGTGGCCAGGTAGCCGAGGCGGTCCTCGCGCTGGCGCTGCGTCAGGCCCCCGCACAACTGCTGCTGGGCGGCTTTTTCTTCCGCCGTCATCTCGCGTCCCAGTTCGAATTCCAGCCCCGGCAAGCGGCTTTCGCGCTGGAAGACGATGCAGTCGTCGATCAGGTTGAAGGCCGCATACGCGTCTTCCGGCTTGCCGCTGGCGCCCAGGCGTTCTAGCCGCCGCGCCAGGGTCACGGCAACGGGCGCGGCATCGGCGGCCGGGGTGGCGTCGATATTCAGATACGATGCCAGGCTGCGCCCCGCCGGCGCGCTGGCGGCAACGGCGACAGGTTCCGGCGCGCCGCCGTCGGGCGCGGGCCAGTACACGAGCGCCAGCACGGCCGCGATGGCGGCGGCGATGGCGATGCCGGTGAATTTGACGTTCATGGAGACGATGCGCGTGGATGGGAAGCGCACGTTACCACATGCGCGCGGCAGCGGGCCGCACGCCTGTGCACCCTCAGCCGCCGGCCTTTTTCGCCTGGTGGCCCAGTTTGGCCAGCGCGGCCAGGATGGTGTCCACATGGTCGCCCTGCACTTCGATCACGCCATCCTTGACCGTGCCGCCCGAGCCGCACTGCGTGCGCAACTGCTTGCCCAGCAGGGCCAGCGCGATGGCGTCCAGCGCCAAGCCTTTTACCACCGTGACGCTCTTGCCGCCGCGGCCCTTGGTCTGGCGCGACACGCGCACCGCGCCGTCGCCGATTGGCGCCGCTTTGGCTTGCGCCTTGCACGCGCATTGCGCCAGCGGCTGGCGGCAGGCGGGACACATGCGGCCCGTTTCGGTGGAATAGACGAGACCGCCCAGGGAGCTGCTTTTCATGAGGAAGAGATAAAAGAGAGAATGCCGCGATTGTACCAAGCGGCGGCGTTCAATTGGCTGGCGCCACGGGCGCCGTCGGCACTTCCGTCACCGTTTCGGGGATGCCCGACAAAATCGTCACGGCGACCCGGCGGTTGCGCGCGCGCCCTTCCGCCGTTTCATTGGGCGCCACGGGAATATTGTCGGCGTGGCCGACGGCCGTCAGGCGCGAAGCCTTGACGCCGCTGGCGATGAACAGGCGCACCACGGCGCTGGCGCGCGCGGCCGACAATTCCCAGTTCGAGGCAAAGTTCGAATTGCTGATCGGCTGCACGTCCGTATGCCCTTCCACCTGCACGTCGTGCGTATCGTCCTTGAGCAGCACGGCCACGGCGCGCAGGGCCTGGTCCGACTCCGTCGTCAGGCGCGCCGCGCCCGGATCGAACAGCACGCTGGCATTGATTTCCACGCTCACGCCGCGGCTCGTCTGCGTGACCCGCACCTTGCCCTCCTTCACCAGCGGCGCCAGGGTCGACGTCAGATCCTGCGCCAGGCGCGTCATGTGTTCGCGCTCGCGGCGGATGGCTTCCGTGCGGCGCTTCAGGGCGGGATTCGGCAAAGGAATGGCTTGCGGCGCTTCCATGATGATGGGCGGCGCGCCCTTTTCCAGGCTGAAGGCCTGGCCGATGGCGTTCTGGAAGACGCGGTATTTGCCTTCGTTGACTTGCGAAATGGCGTACATGACGACGAAAAAGGCGAACAGCAGGGTGATGAAGTCGGCATACGAGATCAGCCAGCGGTCCTGATTGTCCGGTTCCTCGTCATACTTCCTGCGCGCGCGCCGCATCATGGTCAATGCTCGTGCAGCAGGCTCGACACGCGCTCTTCGATGATGCGCGTATGGTCGCCCGTGGCGATGTCGTACAGCACGGCGGCCGTGATTTCGTATTGCAGCACGCGGCGCGACACGATGGCCTTGAGTTTATTTGCCACCGGCAGGAACAGCAGGTTGGCCAGGCCCACGCCATAAATCGTCGAGACAAACGCCACGGCGATGCCGCCACCTAATTTACTCGGGTCGGTGAGGTTTTCCATCACGTGTATCAGGCCCAGCACGGCGCCCAGAATGCCGATGGTGGGCGAATAGCCGGCCGCCGATTCCCACACCTTGACAGCCTGGCGCTCGGCCATCTCGTAGGCGGAGATTTCCACGTCGAGCAGCTGGCGCAGCTTGTCGGGCGCGATGCCGTCGACGATCATGCGCAAACCCTTGGCGTTGAAGCGGTCGGCCGTGTTTTCCATCAGGCGCTCGAGCGCCAGCGTCCCGTCGCGGCGCGCCGTCAGACTCCAGAGTCCGATGTCGCGCGCCAGCGCGGCGCGCGTGTCGGCGGGCGGCAGGAAGACCCAGCGCAGCATTTCCAGGCCGCGCACAAAAGTACGCAGCCGCGTTTGCAGCAGCACGGCGCCGAAGGTGCCGATGACCACGATGGCGAAGGCGGCAGGCTGCAGCAGGGAGGCCATCTTGCCGCCTTCCAGCGCCTGGCCGACCAGGAGGCCGGCCAGCGCCAGCGCCAGCCCGATTACGCTGGACCAGTCCACGCCAGCTCCCTCAAGGTTGCGCGCAGGCGCGCGACGGCCTGGGTATGCAGCTGCGAGACGCGCGATTCGGATACGCCCATCACCGCGCCGATCTCCTTCAGGTTCAGCTCTTCTTCGTAATACAGGCCCATGAGTATTTTCTCGCGTGGCGGCAGCGCGTCGATGGCATCGATCACGGATTGCCGGAAATCGGTATCGAGCAGGGAACGCAAGGGGTCGCTGTCCTCGTCCACGCAATGGCGGTCGAGGAAGCTGTCATTGCCGTCCGGGTCATGAAAGTCTTCGTAGTACACGAGCTGGTGGCCGCCGCCGTCGCCCAGCATTTCCTGGTAGTCGGCCAGCGACATTTTCAGCAGCTTCGCCACTTCCGACTCCGTCGGCGGGTGGCCGAGGCGCTGCTGCAAGGTACTCATCGCCTCTTCGATCTTGCGCATGTTCTGGCGCATGCTGCGCGGCAGCCAGTCGCTGGTGCGCAATTCGTCGAGCATGGCGCCGCGGATGCGCAGCACGGCATACGTCTCGAACTGCGCGCCATGCGTCTCTTCATAGCGGCTGATGGCATCGAGCAGGCCGATCATGCCGGCCTGGATCAGGTCATCGACCTCGACCGAAGGCGGCAATTTCGCCTTCATATGGTGCGCCAGACGCTTCACCAGCGGAATATGCTCCGTCAGCAAATAGTCCTTGTTCGATTTCCCTTTGACCGTGTACATAGGCTGCTTATTGTTTTCTCATCTTATCTGGTGCTACGGTTGGCTTCAGGCGCTGAACTGGTGCGGGCTCCCCGTCTGGTACAAGGTGCCGCCCAGCACCGGCGCCGCCGAACGGGCCAGCCGCTCGGCCAGTCCGCGAAACGCCACCGAGGCGCCCGCCAGCGGAAACGCATCGACCACGCTGCGGCCCAGGCGCGCCGCGCGGTGCAGATACTCATCGGCAGGCACCGAACCCATCGAGGTCAGCTTCACGGCCAGGTAGCGGCTCGCCGCCTGCGCCATATTATCGTATACCACTTTTGCTTCGGATTCGGAAGCGCCGGTGACGAGGATGCCGAACGGACGGCGTCCCAGTTCCTGGCTCAGGCGCTTGATCAGGCAGTACGCCGCCTTGATTGAGGTGGCGCTGGTGGACACTTGCACGACGATATCCGATGAGGCCATCAGCGGCACGGGGAAGCAGTCGCCCTCGTCGGCCATGACGCCGTCGACCAGCACGATGCCGCTCTGGCGCGCCAGCACCTCGAAGGTCTTGCCCAGGCGGCGCAGTTCGTCCTCGCCCGCATAGTCCATGCTGTCCATCAAATGGTTGCGCGCGCCCAGGCTGGCCACACCGAAGCCTTGCGGCACCTGGTGGATGACCTGGTTCAAGCCGCACTGCTGGCGCGCCACGTCGCGCAGGCTGGCGCCGTGCGCCAGGCCCAGGCGCGCAGCCACGCCATCGCTGCCGCCGCTGGCGTCGAGCAGCAGCACGTCATTGCCGCCGTAGGCGAGCGAAGCGCCCAGGTTGACCAGCATGGCGCCCTTGTCGTCCTGCGGCGTGGCCGACAGGAACGTCATGACGCGCGGCTGCGGGCCGGCCAGCATGCGGCGCAAGCCTTCGGCCTGATCGAAATCGAAATTAGCCAAGGTGCACCCCGCGCGCTTCATTGTTGCGGGCGGCCGCCTGCGCCATCAGCAGCGGCAGTTCGGCATCGGAAAACTGCGTCGCCGCCGAGTCGCGCTTGAGCTTGAAGGCGCGGTCGATCAGGTAGCCGCGGTCGGCCAGGTACAGGTCTTCCGGCACGCGCTGGCCGTTCGACACATAAAACAGGTTCAGCTTCTGGCGGATCACCACGTCGAGCACATTGCCGATCGAGGCCGCTTCATCGAGCTTGGTCATGATGCAGCCGGCCAGGCCGCTGCCTTGATATGCGCGCACCACTTCGTTGAGGGTTTCCTGCGTCGCCGTCGAGTTCAGGCACAGCAGGCGTTTTACATCGGCGCCGGCGCCCGACAGCATGGCCACCTGCTCCGTCACCATCTGGTCGCGCTGGCTCACGCCGACCGTATCGATCAGCACCGTGTGCTTGTTCTTCAATTCCTTCAGGGCGATGCGCAGGTCCGCCTCGTCCTTCACCGAATGCACCATCACGCCGAGGATCTTGCCGTAGATGCGCAACTGTTCATGCGCGCCGATACGGTAGGCATCCGTGGTGATCAGAGCCAGCTTTTCCGGGCCGTGGCGCATCACGCAGCGGGCGGCCAGCTTGGCCGTGCTGGTGGTCTTGCCAACGCCGGTCGGGCCGACCAGCGCAAACACGCCGCCCTGCTCCAGCATGGCGTCTTCATTGGCGACGGTATTCAGGTTACGGCTCAGGACGGTCTTGATCCAGCGCATGCTTTGCGCGCCATCGAGGCCGGCCGGCAGCTTGTCGATCAGGTAGCGCGCCAGGCTGGCCGAGAAACCGGCGGCCAGCATTTCGCGCAGCACGACGGCTTTTTGCGGCTCGCGCTGCTGCGTCGAGCCCCACGAGATTTCCGCCAGCTGGGTTTCCATCATGCCGCGCATGGCGCGGATTTCATTCATCATGCCGCTCATCTCGGCGGCGGCGTTTTCCTTGACGTGCGCCAGCGCGCTGGCCATCATCTGCTGCATGCGGGCCATGTCCACTGGCTCGCCGGCTGCCTGGCGCGGCGCGGCAGGACGTGGCGCAGCCGGGCGCTGGGCCGGGGCGGCCGGACGCTGCGGCGTGGCGAACTGGGTCTGCAACTGGGGACGGGGCTGGGACATTTCGGACGCGGCCGGCGGCGACGCCAGCGAAGCGGCATCGTCATTGGCCAGCGCGAGGATTTCCACCACGCCGTCGGCCTGGCGGTTCGACAGGATCACGGCGTCGGGGCCCAGCGCTTCACGCACCTTGCGCAGCGCATCGCGCGACGAGGCGCCCGTAAATTTCTTCACATTCATGACCGGCCTCCCAGGGCGGGGGTGGCGCAATATTGGCTGAACTGTGTGACCATCGTCGACTCCTGTTGCTTGAGTGCTGTCTTCCACATGGACACAGATCACCCGGACAGTTTCCATTATTAGCGATGCTTGCAGGAAATGATCGAAGGAACAGGACGGGAAAGTACCCGTTATTCAGTTTGCCGGGAGGAAATTACGGTTTTTTTAACCCAAAGCAACAACTGGGGTCGAACCCTGAGGGTTCGACCCCGGCCCTTCGCTTGGGTTTGCTTTATTGCGCGCCCACCAGCGCCGTGACGCGGATGGTCTTGGTTTCCGGCACTTCCGCATGCGACAGCACTTTAAGCTGCGGCAAGGCGCGGCGCAGGAAGCGCGACAGCAAGGCGCGCAGCGGCGCCGGCACCAGCAGCACCGGCGTCAGGCCCAGCGCTTCCTGCTGCTGCGCAGCCAGGCCCGCCTGGTGGGCGATGGTGTCGGCCAGGCCCGGCTCGATGCCGGCGCCGTCGCCGCCATTGCCCATCGCTTGCATCAGCAGCCGCTCGAGGCGGCTGTCGAGGGTCATCACGGACAGTTCGGCCGCGCCGGGGAACAGTTGCTGCACGATGGCGCGGCCCAGGGCCACGCGCACCAGCGCCGTCAGCTCGTTCGGGTCTTGCGTGCTGACCGTATGCTCGGCCAGGGTTTCGATGATGCTGCGCATGTCGCGGATGTGCACGCCCTCGGCCAGCAGGTTCTGCAGCACCTTTTGCAGGGTCGACAGCGACAGCATCTTCGGCACCAGGTCTTCCACCAGGCGCGGCGCATCCTTGCCCAGATGGTCGAGCAAGGATTGGACTTCCGCGCGGCCCAGCAGCTCGGAAGCGTGCGAAGTGATCAGATGATTCAGGTGCGTGGCCACCACGGTGCCCGCGTCGACCACCGTGTAGCCCATCGATTGGGCCTGGTCACGCAGGCTGGCGTCGATCCACGTGGCGGGCAAGCCGAAGGCGGGATCGTTCGTGGCCAGGCCCGGCAAAGTGCCGCTGGCCATGCCGGGGTTGATCGCCAGGAACTGGCCGTTGAACGCTTCGCCCACGCCCACTTCCACGCCCTTCAAGGTGATGCGGTAGGCGGACGGTTTCAATTCCAGGTTGTCGCGGATGTGCACGGGCGGCGCCAGGAAGCCCACTTCCTGGGCAAATTTCTTGCGGATACCCTTGATGCGCTTGAGCAATTCGCCACCCTGCGTCTTGTCGACCAGGGGAATCAAACGGTAGCCCACTTCCAGGCCCAGGGTATCGACGGGCATGATGTCTTGCCAGCTGGCTTCTTCCTGCTCCGGCGCCACGGTCGCTTGCGGCGCTTCGGCCGGCTTTTCGGCCGCCTCTTTTTCCTGCGTGCGTTTTTTGCTGATCAGATAGGCGGAACCGGCCAGCAACGACGCCAGCAGGATGAAGACCATGTTCGGCATGCCGGGAATCAATCCCATGCCGCCGATGATGCCGGCGGTAATATAGAGCACTTGCGGTTTCGCAAACAATTGTCCCACCAGCTGGGTGCCGATGTCCTGTTCGCTGGCCACGCGCGAGACGACGATACCGGCCGCCGTGGAAATGATCAGCGAAGGAATCTGCGCCACCAGCCCGTCACCGATGGCCAGCAGGGTGTAGTTCTTCAGTGCGTCGGCAAAGCCCATGTCGTGCTGCAGCAGGCCCACCAGCAAGCCGCCGACGATGTTGATGACGGTCACCATGATGCCGGCGATGGCGTCGCCGCGCACGTATTTGCTGGCACCGTCCATGGCGCCATAGAATTCCGCTTCCTGCGCCACTTCCGTGCGGCGGCGGCGCGCTTCGTCTTCGCCGATCAGGCCGGCGTTCAGGTCGGCGTCGATGGCCATCTGTTTGCCGGGCATCGCGTCCAGCGCGAAGCGGGCGCCCACCTCGGCGATACGGCCCGCACCCTTGGTCACCACGGTAAAGTTGATGATCGTCAAAATAATGAAGACGACGATACCGACCGTGTAGTTGCCGCCAATCAAGAAGTGACCGAACGCTTCAATCACTTTACCGGCCGCGTCGGCGCCCGTATGGCCTTCCGTCAGCACCACGCGCGTGGACGCCACGTTCAGCGACAGGCGCAGCATGGTCGACACGAGCAAGATGGTCGGGAAGGCCATGAAGTCGAGCGGCTTGACCGTGTACAGCGCCGTCAGCAGCACGATGATGGACAGCGCGATATTAAAACTGAAGAAGATGTCGAGGATGAAGGCCGGCAGCGGCAGCACCATCATCGCCAGCAGCATGATGATGATGATAGGCGCGGCGATGCCCTTGCTGGCGTTGCCACCCATTCCACTGAGCCAGGCTGGCATTCTCAGGCCGTTCATGGTGTACTTCCTTTATTCTTGTCTGCTGCGGGCGATGTCTGCGATGCGGGGTTCTGCGGGTCGAGCTCGGGTGGCACGTCGAGTTTCTTCGGCTTGTCGGGGCGCTCGCCCTGGCCCTTGCCATAGCTGCGCAGCTGGAACACATAGGCCAGCACTTCGGCCACGGCGCCATACAGCGCCTCGGGAATCTCGTCGCCGATGTCCGTATGCTGGTACAGCGCGCGCGCCAGGGCCGGCGCTTCCAGGATGGCGACCTTGTGCTCGCCCGCCAGTTCGCGGATCTTCGCGGCCACCTCGTCGATGCCCTTGGCCACCACCTGCGGCGCGCCGCGCGAATTCTCGCCATACTTCAAGGCCACCGCGTAGTGGGTAGGATTGGTCACCACCACGTCGGCCTTCGGTACGTCGGCCATCATGCGGCGGCGCGACATTTCATGCTGCATCTGGCGGATCTTCGCCTTGATCTGCGGATTGCCGTCCGACTCTTTCGACTCTTGCTTGACTTCCTGCAAGGACATTTTCATCTTGTTGGCGTAGTGCCACATCTGGTATGGACCGTCGATGGCGGCGATCAGGCCCAGCGCGCCGACGATCAACAGGAAGGCCGTGATCAGCAGGCTGATCAGATGGGCCGAGCCGGCGCGCAGCGATTCCACCGACAAGCCCAGCACGGCGTCCTTTTGATGCTGCATCACCATCCAGGCCACGACGCCGACGACGAGGGTCTTGGCGATGGCCTTGAGCAATTCCACCAGCGCATTCTTCGAAAACATATTGCCCAGGCCGCGAATCGGGTTGAGCTTGCCAAAATTGGGGGTGAACGCCTTGGAACTGAACAGCCAGCCGCCCACCAGCACGGGCGAGGCCAGGGCGACGAGCATGATGGCCAGCGCGTACGGCAGGCAAGTGAGCAAGACGGAGCCCACGTCGTAGCCGATGCGCAACATCATCGCGTCGGGATTGAGGATCTGCTCGCGGTCCAGGGTCAGGCCGGACACCATCACGGCCGTCAGCCGCCGCACGATGGCATCGCCGGCAAACCACAGGCAGCAGCCGGACGCCATCAACACAGTAAACGTTGCCACTTCACGCGATCGCGGAACGTCGCCTTCCTCACGCGCCTGCTCGAGGCGCTTCGGTGACGCGGCTTCGGTCTTTTCTGCGTCGCTGTCTTCCGACATCAATCAACTCCGGTGAAGTCCTGCAGCCTGGCTAGGCGCAATACGGACTGGGCATGTTGCATTATCGGTTCAGACGGGCGCGCGCCATCGGCGGAACAGGGGGGCAAATCCCCTGCATTTCCTTTACTCTCCAGTAACCTTAGCGGGACTTCCTCGCTTCCGCCTGCTTCACGGTCTGCTCGATGGCGCCAAACAAGGATTTACCGTCATCACCGAGCATTTCCAGCCGGACCACATCGCCAAACAACAAAAATGGCGTGCTGGCGACACTATCGGCGATCATCTCCTGGTTACGTCGCTCAACGATACTGGAAAACCCCTTCTTGACTTCCTTGTTGGCGACGCCGCCCGCGCTGACCACGCTGCCGGCGCGCGCATTGCGCGTCTGGCACAGATGGGCGAGCAATTGCGGGTAATTGAAGGCCATGTCGGCGCCCGCGTGGGGCTGGCCCGTCAATTTGCCGTTCAGGCTGCAGCGCAGCGCGTAATGCACCTTGCCGCCGCGCCAGGCGTCGCCCAGCTCATCGGGCGTAATCGCCACGGGCGAGCAGGCCATGGCCGGTTTCGCTTGCAGGAAACCATAGCCACTGGCTTGCTCGTCGGCCTCCAGGTTGCGCAAGGTCACGTCGTTGACCAGCATCAGCAGCTTGATGTTCAGGTGCGCCTGGTCGGGCGTCGAGCCCATGGCCACGTCATCCGTGATGGCGGCGATGCCTGCCTCGTAATCGATGCCCCACTGCTCGTGCGCCAGGGTGATGTCGTCGTGGGCGCCGAGGAAATCATCGCTGGCGCCCTGGTACAGGCGCGGCGCCTCGCGCAAGTTGGCGGGCACATCAACGCCAGCCGCCTTGCAGGCCCGCTCGATCTGCTGCAGGTAGGATGCGCCGGCCACACGCAGGCTGCTGCGCGGCAAGGGCGCCATGCAGTTGGCCGGATCGAACTCGAAAGCGCGATGACCGCGGCCGCTGTTGATGGTCTGGTACAGCAAATCGAGCTGGGGCGCGATGAAACTCCAGTCGTCGAGCGCCTTTTGCAGGGTCGGGGCGATGCCGTCGGCCAGGTGGGCCGTTTTCAGGTCGCGCGAGACGACAGCCAGCTGGCCGTCGCGCGTGCCATCCTTCAGGGTTGCTAATTTCATGGGCGGGAAACTTCGTCAAATGCAGGCAATAGGAGGCTAAAGACGCCAAAAAGCCGGGACATCCCCGGCTTTGGCGGTCTGGAGGAATTTAGGCCAGCAGCGCGATCTGCTCGGGAGTCAGATAGCACCAGTCGCCTTCGGCGATGCCCAGCGATTCCAGGGTCAGGCTGCCGATGGCGGAACGGTGCAGCGCGCTGCAATGGTTGCCGGCGGCGGCCAGCATGCGCTTGACCTGGTGGTATTTGCCTTGCTCAAGCACGATTTCCAGCTGGTGCTCGCCGCGCTTGACACAGACGAGGGCGGCCAGCGGGGCCGGCTCGTCATGCAATTGCACGCCAGCCAACAGCAGGGCTACCAGCTCATCGGTCACCGGCTCTTGCGTAGTGGCCTGGTAAATCTTGGGAACGTGGCGCTTCGGCGACGATTGTGCATGGATAAACGGGCCATCGTCGGACATCAGCAGCATGCCGGTCGTATCGTGGTCGAGCCGGCCGACGGGCTGGACTTCGCGCCAGGTGAATTGTTCCGGCAGCAAGGTCAGCACGCCAGGATGATGGCTGGGTTTGCGCGAGCATTCGAAGTTGGCGGGCTTGTTCAGCGCCAGGTAGAGGTGCGCGCGGTAGACCCACTCTTCTTCGAACACGTGCAGCACCAGGCCGTCGGTCTCGACGGTGGTGCGGTAATTGGTCTGGGTGACGCCATCGATGATGACATCGCCATCCTCGATGAGGGAGCGACAATATTTACGGGTGCCAAAACCCTGCGATTGCAGGATGCGGTCTAGGGATAATTTACTCATGGGCGTGACTTTACCAGAAGCGGCTGGCAGCGTGAAGCGGCGGCAGCTGGCGCCTGCGCAGCGGTCCAGGCTGCACGAAACCATGGCGCATGCAGAAATACCAAAAAGAACAAGGTGAGATTTGGCGAGAAATGGTTGATTCTTTTGAGAAATATCAAGCGCTCGGAATATCGCGTTGATAGACTGAAACTTCGTTAGGAATCCGCCTAACGAGCTTTAGGAATAATAACCAAGCAACGACCCACAAGGACATTGTATGAAGCATACCGATACCATCGCCTTACAAGGTAGCATCGCCGACATGCGCCAACGCATCGCCGCGGAACAGGCGGCCATGCACAAAGTCAGGCTCGGCGTGGCCCGCTGGAGCAGCGCCCCGGCGCCGCACGATGCGGACGCGCCGCCAGCGCCTGCAGGCCAGACGCACTGGCATGCCGAGGCGCAATGCCATTTCATGTGCTGGCTGGAACTGGGCGGTTTTGCGCATGCGGACGCGAACGCGGAGAGCGACAGCGTCACCGCGCCTGCCATGGCGGACATGCCGCCCGACACCAGCGCAAACAGCAGCGCCAACAGCAACGCCAGTGCAGCGGCGGCCCGGCAGGCAAGCACCGCGCTCCTGCCCGCGCACTGCAACGGCTGCGCCGCCTGAACGCGGCCCATGCGACCAGCCATGCCCCGCCCTCGCATGCCTGCCTTGCCCGCACGCCCAGCCCAGACAACAACATCCAGCCACACCGCCCCATCTTGCACACACAAAAGGAAACGGCGGCATTGCGCCGCCGTTCCCAAGCCCCATCGGGACTTTAGTGAGGAATGTAAATTCACTCAAAACCACATCTGCGATGCGGCGAGTAGTTCCAGGACCTGCCAATCAAGTTAGTACTGACAACATAGTTGATATATCGCCCCTCCTTGAAAAGAACTACGCTTTCACTATAGCCCAAGCAGCCCCTTTTTCAAGCCTATTTACCACCTTATTGAAAATCATTCTCGACTGGCTTGCCTGCCAGCTAACAGTGATGTTCTCAGCGCAACGCCGGTTGTGACTGCTGCACGGCTGCCTTCATGGCGCCCGCGCCCATGGCGGCGCCAAACTTCTTGAGTACCCGTTCCGGCAAGCCTTCATGCTGCGTGTAGTCGACGATGTCTTCCGCCTTGACGACGTCGCGCGCCACGCTGTCGACCGTGCCGAAGTCGTCGGCCAGGCCCATTTCCACGGCTTTCGCGCCCGTCCAGTACAAGCCCGAGAAGGTGTCAGGGGTTTCCTTCAGGCGCTTGCCCCGTCCCGCGCGCACGACGTCGATGAATTGCTGGTGGATTTCATTGAGCATGCTCTGCGCATACGCCTTGTGCTTTTCCGTCAGGGGGCTGAATGGATCCATGAAACCCTTGTTCTCGCCGGCCGTCAGCAAACGGCGCTCGACGCCGACCTTTTCCATCACGCCCGTAAAGCCGAAGCCATCCATCAGCACGCCGATGGAGCCGACCACGCTGGCCTTGTTGACGTAGATGCGGTCGGCCGCGGCCGCGATGTAATAGCCGCCCGAGGCGCACATTTCATCGACCACCACATACAAAGGCTTGTCCGGATAGCCCTTGCGCAGGCGCTGCATCTCGTCGACGATCATGCCGGCCTGCACGGGACTGCCGCCGGGACTATTAATATGCAGCACCACGGCCACGGAGCCGGCATCGGAAAACGCCTTGTCCAGCGCGGGGATGACGACGGCGGCCGAGCCGCTGCCTTCGGACTCGATGGCGCCGCTGATGTCGATCAAGGCCGTATGGCGGCCCAGGGTTTCACTGTCGTCGGCCGTGTTGTAGTCATAAAACACCCACAGGGCGAACAGCACGATCAGCAGGCCGAAAACCTTGAAAAAGATGCTCCAGCGGCGGTGCGCGCGTTGCTCTTGCAAAGTGGCAAATACCAGCTTTTCCAGCACGTCGCGCTCCCAGTGTCCCGCAGGGGCGCCGTGGCCGGCGGCTGGCGCGCTGCTGTCCAGCTTGTCATTCGTGTTATCGCTCATGGTTCACTTTGCTTAAATTACAGAAGGCCTGCCCCGGCCTCAGGCCGGCAATGGCTGAACATATTCGTCGGGCTGCCAGTACAGCTGGCCATCGCGCTCGGTCACGGCGATCGGACGCAAGCGCCCTCCCTTGCAGGGGCCGCCCGCGCACAGGCCGCTTTCCGGCACATAGATGGCGCCATGCGTCGAACACATCAGATACAAACCGCTGGACTCGAAAAACTCGCCTTCCGCCCAGTCCAGTTCGATCGGCACGTGGGCGCAACGGTTCAGGTAGCCATACGCCTTGCCGCCGTGGCGCACGACAAAGCCCGTGGTCGCTTCGCCACCGGCCGAGACGGGAAAGCGCACGCCCTTGCCGCCATCAGCCACGGCGTCGGCGGCGCAAATGTAAATATCGACAACATCATTCATCATGCGTGCTCGCTCAGCCATTGATGCAGCTCGGCCACCGTGGCGGCCGAATACAGGGGATTGCAAGCTTGCAACTGCGCCACGGGATGCGCCCCATACTCTACGGCAATACTGGCCGCGCCTGCATTGCTTGCCATCAATAAATCATGACTGGTGTCGCCGATCATCACGGTACGGCGCATATCCTGCCCCAGTTCGCGCGTCAGCTCCTGCAGCATGGCCGGATGGGGCTTGGAAAACGTTTCGTCAGCACAACGCGTCGCATCGAACAGGGACAGCAGCTTGACGGCATTCAGGGAGCGGTTCAGGCCGACACGGCTCTTGCCCGTGGCAACGGCCAGGAAATACGCTTGCTGCGACAGTTCCTGCAACATTTCGTAGACGCCAGGAAACAGCGCCAGTTCATGGTCGCGCGACAGGTAGTGATAACGGTAGCGTTCCGCCATGCGCGCATGGTATTTCGGCTCCACGTCGGGCATCACCAGCTGCATGGCTTCTTGCAAGCCCAGGCCGATCACATGCGAAGCGAGCAACTCGGTGGGGATAGGCAAGCCCAGGTCTTTGGCCGATGCCTGGATGCACTTGACGATGGTCGAGGTACTGTCTATCAGGGTACCGTCCCAATCGAAGACGATCAGATCAAATTGCTTTCTTGCCATGTTTCCCGACGACATAGCCGCCGGCTCCTTGAGAATGAATGATGGCGACTGACTACCTTGTGAGTAGTGTCGCGCGCACGCGTCGAATTTTATCGTGCAGCAACGGCCAATGGTTTGCCCAAGCTTACCAAGAAACGCTCGCATTCGGCAGCCAGCGGCGCGTTCAGAGTCATCGTCTTGCCCGTTTCCGGATGCGTAAACGTGATCTGGTGCGCGTGCAGGAACATGCGTTTCAGGGCGCCGCGCGTGCTGTCGGCTTTCAACAGGGCACGGTTGAGGGCAAAGTCGCCATATTTATCGTCGCCGGCGATGGGGAAGCCGGACGAAGACAGGTGCACGCGGATCTGGTGCGTGCGTCCCGTTTTCAATTCCGCTTCCAGCAAGGCGAAGTTGTGATATTTATGCAACAGTGAAAACACCGTGTGCGATGCCAGGCCATCGGCCTGCACGGCCACCCGGCGCTCGCCCTCGGCCGTCGTATATTTATGCAATGGCAACTTGATATGCTGGCGTGCATTCTTCCAGTCGCCTGCCACCAGCACCAGGTAGCGCTTGTCGGTGACGCCGTCGCGCATCTGCTCATGCAAGTTCGTCAATGCCGTGCGTTTCTTTGCCAGCAACAGCAAGCCGGACGTGTCGCGGTCCAGGCGGTGCACCAGTTCCAGGAATTTGGCGTCGGGACGCGAAGCGCGCAATTGCTCGATCACGCCGAACGAGACGCCCGAGCCGCCATGCACGGCCACGCCGGCCGGCTTGTCGATGACGAGCAGCTGCGCATCTTCGAAGATGATCTTGAATTCGGCGGCCGGCGCGCCCGTGGGGGCCTTTTCGGCCACGCGCACGGGTGGAATGCGCACCACGTCGCCAGCGGCGAGACGGTACAGCTGATCGATACGGCCTTTATTAACCCGCACTTCTCCCGAACGCAATATCCGGTAGATGTGGCTTTTAGGCACTCCCTTGCACACTCTTAATAAGTAGTTGTCGATGCGCTGGCCTGCTTCTTCCTCGGCGATCGTTACGAATTGGGCTTGCGGCTGAACCGGGGGTGTTGAAGGGGGAACAACATCATTTTGACTCTTCATTTACTATGTCTTCCCAGAAATCTCTCTAAGTCCTTCATTTTGAATATATAATTGTTTTTGCTGCGGCCCTGGCTGCTGCGAGTGTAAGAATAAAAGCACATTTTACACAGGGGCGTCTCCACCGGCCTCGCCAAATTGCAAATTCGGTGGAAAAAAATGTATATGCACCATCCCTGCGCGAATCAAGGTTGCACCGTAGTTGTAATCGGATAACGCGTGGAGATGCTGAAGTGAGTGTGGGATTATAAGGATAAGTACCCGTTAGCGCGACTTATCGAGTCGGGCTCGCGGGTTGATGAAGTTGATAACGCTTGCCGTTTTCGCCAAACCCCGTATGTGGCCAAATACTGAGGGTTGTCGATGATAGGCTGAGGCCAAGCCTCGCCATCGCGATCCCTGTAATGAGCCGGCTAACGATTTTGGCTCTGAATTTGCTGACCACTTGCACTCTCTGCCCCCGATGCAGTTCATTCTCATCCGGGCTGTTTCAGATGAGTTGCAAGTGTCCTGTGCACTCGGCATGACGATCGACCTCACCGCGCCTGTTGCGGCCGTAACGTATACCTCGTACGCGTTGTTGCTCCGCACGCCTGGGCATTTCCCCCGCCAGCACTCCCGTTCTCGCATATATCCCTGTACTTCGCCGCTTCCCCGGAAGCGGCTTTGAGATGGCCTACGGGTCGCGGAGTTATAAAAATGAAACGCATGTTGTTTAATGCCACGCAGCAAGAAGAACTGCGCGTAGCGATTGTCGACGGACAAAAACTGATCGACATCGATATCGAGACAGCCGGGCGCGAACAGCGCAAATCCAACATCTACAAGGGCGTGATCACGCGCATCGAGCCATCGCTCGAAGCGTGCTTCGTCAGCTATGGCGAAGACCGCCACGGCTTCCTGCCTTTCAAGGAAGTTGCCCGCACGTATTTCCGCGAAGGCGTCGACGTACGTAACGCTTCCGTCAAGGAAGCGCTGCGCGAAGGCCAGGAAATCATGGTCCAGGTTGAAAAGGAAGAGCGCGGCAACAAGGGCGCCGCCCTGACCTCGTTTGTTTCCCTGGCCGGCCGTTACCTGGTCTTGATGCCGAACAACCCGCGTGGCGGTGGCGTATCGCGCCGCGTGGAAGGTGAAGAGCGCCAGGAATTGCGCGAAACCATGGATAAACTGGACTTGCCAGCTGGCATGTCCGTGATTGCCCGCACGGCAGGCATCGGCCGCAACGTCGATGAACTGCAGTGGGACTTGAATTACCTGATGCAACTGTGGCGCGCCATCGAAGGCGCCGGCAAGTCGGCCAACGGCGCTTTCCTGATCTACCAGGAATCGTCCCTGGTGATCCGCGCTATCCGCGACTACTTCCAGCCCGACATCGGCGAGATCCTGATCGACACCGACGAGATCTACGACCAGGCGCACCAGTTCATGAGCCACGTGATGCCCGACATGGTGCACCGCGTAAAGCGCTACAGCGACGACGTGCCGCTGTTCTCGCGCTTCCAGATCGAACACCAGATCGAAACGGCGTACAGCCGCACCGTGCCGTTGCCATCGGGCGGCGCCATCGTGATCGACCATACCGAAGCGCTGGTCTCCGTCGACGTCAACTCGGCCCGCGCCACGCGCGGCTCGGACATCGAGACGACGGCCTTCAACACCAACTGCGAAGCGGCCGAAGAAGTGGCCCGCCAGCTGCGCTTGCGCGACTTGGGCGGCTTGATCGTCATCGACTTCATCGACATGGAAGTGGCGAAGAACCAGCGCGAAGTGGAACAGCGCCTGAAAGACGCGCTGCACCATGACCGTGCCCGCGTACAAATGGGCAAGATTTCCCGCTTCGGCCTGATGGAACTGTCGCGCCAGCGCCTGCGCCCTTCGCTGTCCGAAGGTTCGCACGTGACGTGCCCGCGCTGCTCCGGCACCGGCCACATCCGCGATACGGAATCGTCCGCCCTGCAGGTGCTGCGCATCATCCAGGAAGAGGCGATGAAGGAAAACTCGGCCACCATCCACGTGCAAGTGCCCGTGGACGTGGGCGCCTTCCTGCTCAACGAAAAGCGCGGCGAAGTGCTGAAGATCGAAAACCGCCACCGCATCGCCGTGATCCTGATCCCGAACAAGCATCTGGAAACGCCGCACTACAAGCTGGAACGCATCAAGCACGACGATCCGCGTCTGGAAGACAGCCAGGCCAGCTACAACCTGGCTGAAAGCGCTGAAACCGACATGGCTTACAGCAAGCGCCAGAAGGAAGAAGCCAAGCCGCGCCAGGAAGCCGTCGTCAAGACGATCACCCCTGACCAGCCGGCACCGCTGGTCGAGCGCAAGCCCGTCGAAGCGAAACCGGCTCCAGTGGCCGCGCCTGCCGCACCACAAGGCCTGATCGCCAAGATCATCAGCTTCTTCACCGGCGCTCCCGCACCGGTGGCACCGGCACCCGCTCCTGTCGCTCCAGCCAAGCCGGCCGGCGCCGACCGTGGCGACCGCAACAGCCGTGGCCCGCGTGGCCGTGGCCGCAACGGCAAGCCTGGCCGCGAAGAACGCGAACCGGGCCAGGGCCGTCCAGCCCAGGACGATGCCGCGAAAGAAGCGGAAGCACTGGAAAAAGCGGCCCGTCCGCCACGTCCACCGCGTCCGCCACGCGAACCGCGTGAAGCGCGCGAAGGTGGCGATGCAACGGCCGTGCCACGCGAACGCGGTGAGCGTCCGGAACGCGCGGAACGTCCTGAGCGCGCAGAGCGCCCGGAACGCGCCGAGCGTCCGCCACGCCAGCCACGCGAAGGCCGCGAACCACGCGCCGACAAGGCTGTTGTTGCTGAGGTAAAAGCTGAAGAACTGGCCCTGGTTGGCGCCACCGCCAGCGCGGTGAATGTGGTCGTGGCGTCAAGCGGTCCTGAATCCGACGCCGCACCGGCCAACCTGCTGAAAGCACCGGCGAATGCCGGTCCTGAAGGCGATGAGACGGAAAACGACGTGGAAGGCGAAGAGCCGCGCCGCCGCCGTCGTCGTGGTGGCCGCAACCGCAACCGCCGCGACCGCGAAACGGGCGAGCTGATCGAATCGGCAAACGGTGACAACGACGGCCAGGACGCGCCAGTGATCAGCTTTACGGTCGCTCCGGCGCCGGAAGCCGCCGCTGACGTCGCTGCCGCGCCAGTGGAAGCTGTAGCTGAAGCCGCACCAGCGGCTGAAGTGATCGTGCCGCCAGCCCCTGTGGAAGCCGTCGTTGCTGCAGCGCAAGCTGAACCAGCCGCTGCCGAACCAGCACCAGCTGCCGAGTACAGCTTCGCCGAGAAAGCGGAAGCCGCACCGGCGCCAGCGCCTGCGCCAGCGGAAGTCATCGTCGAAGCGGCGCCAGTCGTGGAAACGCTTGCTGTCGTGGAAACCGTCGTCGTGGCGGAAGAAGTTCCAGCCGCAGCGCCAGTCGCCGAAGCGGCACCTGCCGTGGTGGAAGCGGCCCCGGTGGTTGCCGAAGTGGCTCCCGTCGCTGCTCCTGCACCAGCACCAGCACCAGCTCCCGTCGTTGCTCCTGCTCCTGCAGCACCTGCCGCCGCGCCACTGGACTTGAGCGCTGTGCTCGGTTCGGCCGGCCTGACCCTGGCTGCCACCGATCCGGAAAAACTGCGCCTGGCGCAGGAAGCGGCTGCCAAGGCAGTTGCTCCCGTACGCAAGCCGCGCGAACGCAAGCCATTGCCGCCGCAATCGGATGAGCCGTTGATCCAAGTCAACACGCAACGTCCATAAGCGGGCCGGGTTCGCCCAGCCGCCAATGATGAAGGGGAAGCTCAGGCTTCCCCCTTTTTTACGTCCACTTTTTTGCCAGCCAGCCGCCATGCACGAGCACGCCACTCCTTCCCCCGTCAGCCTGCGCAGCGCCTTCTGGTACTGGCTCAAGCTGGGCTGCGTCAGCTTTGGCGGCCCGGCCGGGCAAATCGCCATGATGCATGCGGAACTGGTGGAAAAGCGGCGCTGGATTTCCGAGCAGCGTTTCCTCCACGCCCTGAACTACTGCATGTTGCTGCCGGGGCCGGAAGCGACCCAGCTGGCCATCTACATCGGCTGGCTGATGCACCGCACGCGCGGCGCGCTGGTGGCGGGCCTGCTGTTTTTGCTGCCCTCGCTGGGGGTGCTGATCGTCCTGTCCTGGCTGTACATGGCGTATGGCCACGTGGCCGCCATCGCCGGCGTCCTGTACGGCATCAAGCCGGCCGTCGTCGCCATCGTGCTGGCGGCCGCCTGGCGCCTGGGCCGGCGCACCTTGCGCAGCCCAGGCCTGATCGCCATCGCAGCGACAGCATTTATCGCCATCGCCGCGCTACGGCTGCCATTTCCGCTGATCGTGCTCGCCGCCGCGCTGCTGGGCATGGCGGGCGGGCGCTGGCTGCCGGGCCACTTTCATGCCAACGGCGCCTCGCATGGCGGCGCGGCCCGCTACGGCGCCGCCCTGATCGATGACGACACGCCCACGCCGGAGCATGCGCGCTTCCGCTGGCCGCGTCTGCTGATCACCTGCGCGCTGGGTCTGGCGCTGGCCTTCTTCGTCTGGCTGGGCCTGGCGCTGGCGGGCGGCGCGGACCAGCCGCTGGCGCAGATGGGCGTGTTTTTCAGCAAGGCCGCCCTGCTGACGTTCGGCGGCGCGTATGCCGTGCTGCCCTACCTGGTGCAGGGCGCCACCGACCACTACCACTGGATCACCAGCGCGCAAATGATGGATGGCCTGGCGCTGGGCGAAACGACGCCCGGCCCCCTGATCATGATCGTCGCCTTCATCGGCTTTGTCGGCGGCTGGAGCCATGCCGCAGGCATCACGGGTGAGCAGCTGTGGCTGGCGGGCGTATGCGGCGCGCTCGTCGCCAGCTGGTTTACTTTTTTTGCCCTCGTTCATCTTCATCCTGGCCGGCGCGCCGCTGGTGGAAGCGTCGCGCGGCAATCTGCGCCTGAGCGCGCCCCTGACGGCCATTTCGGCGGCCGTGGTCGGCGTCATCGCCAGCCTGGCTCTGTTCTTTGGCCGCCACGTCTTCTGGCAAGCAAACCCGCTGCCGCACTGGGACTGGCTGGCGATATTCATCGCGCTGGCGGCCGGCGTGGCGCTGATCCGGTTTCAAGTTGGCACCATCAAATTGCTGCTCGCCTGTGCCATCTTCGGCCTCGTGCTATCGTATCTGCCTTGACCGATTTAACGTAAGTGGTATCACCTTTCATGGCTGACAAGATTATCTACCTCGCCGAGGCCCGCAATGGGGCTTTGGTGATCCCCGCGCAGCTGGAAAGCCCGAGCGGCAACGTGGCCGACAGCCTGGGCCGGCCCCTGCACGACTTGCGCATCTCGATTACCGACCGCTGCAATTTCCGTTGCGTGTATTGCATGCCGAAGGACGTGTTCGACAAGAACCACGTGTACCTGCCGCACACGGATTTGCTGTCGTTCGAGGAAATCACGCGCGTCGCGCGCCTGTTCGTCGCGCACGGCGTGGAAAAGATCCGCCTGACGGGCGGCGAACCGCTGCTACGCAAGAATATCGAAAAGCTCATCGCCATGCTGGCCGCCCTGCGCACGCCGTCGGGCCAGCCGCTGGACCTGACCCTGACGACCAACGGCTCCTTGCTGACAAGGAAAGCGCAGGCGCTCAAGGATGCGGGCCTGAACCGGGTCACCGTGTCGCTCGACTCGCTCGACGACGCCACCTTCAAGCGCATGAACGATGTGGATTTCGCCGTCGCCGACGTGCTGCACGGCATCGATGCGGCGCACGCCGCCGGCCTGGGCCCCATCAAGATCAACATGGTCGTCAAGGCCGGCATGAACGAGCAGGAAATCGTGCCCATGGCGCGCCACTTCAAGGATACGCCCTACATCCTGCGCTTCATCGAATACATGGACGTGGGCGCCTCGAACGGCTGGAACTTGCAGGAAGTCATCCCGTCCGCCGAAGTCGTGCGGCGCATCGCCGCGCACATGCCCTTGCTGCCCATCGACCCGAACTACACGGGCGAGACGGCGGCGCGCTGGCGCTATGCGGATGGCGGCGGCGAAATCGGCCTCATTTCCAGCGTCACGCAAGCGTTCTGCGCCGACTGCAGCCGCGCCCGCCTCTCGACCGAGGGCAAACTGTACACGTGTTTGTTCGCCAGCAGCGGCCACGACTTGCGCAGCCTGCTGCGCGGCGGCCGCAGCGACGCGGAAATTTCCTCGGCCGTGGCGCAGCTGTGGCGCGGCCGCGGCGACCGCTATTCGCAATTGCGCACCAGCCAGACGGATTTGACGGGCGGCGCGCTTGAGCACGGTAAAAAGAAAGTGGAAATGTCGTACATCGGTGGCTGAATCGGGCGCGGCGCGGGCCCGCCACTGCTACCATGGCGCATGCACCAATTTCCCTACCTGACATGATCAACAAACACGACATTACCGGCCTGGTCCTGGCCGGCGGCCTCGGCACGCGCATGGGCCAGCGCGACAAGGGCATGCTGCCCCTGCATGGACAGCCCCTGGCGCGCCACGTGCTGCAGCGCCTGGCGCCGCAAGTGGGCCAGCTGGCCATCAGTGTCCACGCGGATGCGGGCGATTACGCAAGCTTCGGCCTGCCCGTGTGGCCGGACGTGCTGCCGGGCCAGCTCGGTCCGCTGGCAGGTTTGCACAGCGGCATGCGGCACGCCGGCACGCCCTACCTGCTGACCGTGCCCTGCGACTCTCCCTTGCTGCCGCCCGACCTGGCGGCGCGCCTGGCCGCTGGCTTGATGCAAAACAATGCCGACCTGGCCATCGCCGTCACCGAGGAAATCGATGCGGCGACGGGTCAGACTGTGCGCCGCCCGCACCCCGTCTTCTGTCTCGTCAAGACTGCCGCCCTGCCCCAGTTAGACGCTTATCTGCGCGGTGGGGAACGCCGCATGCGCACCTGGCACGGCCCCCTGAAGCTGGCCGAAGTACTGTTCGAGAACAATAGCGCGTTCGGCAACATCAATACCCCGGACGAGCTGGCCGCCCTGCAGGCGCAGGGCTTGTCCGTGCCGATGGCGCAAGCCATCCTGGCCGACACGGTCGCGCCCGTCGCCGAGATCGAGGAACTGCCGCTGCCGCAAGCGTTCGAGCGCATCCTGGCGGCCGACATCGTCTCGCCCATCAGCGTGCCCGCGCACGACAATTCCGCCATGGATGGCTATGCGCTGCATGGCGACGACCTCGGTGGCGACACGCCCGTGACCCTGGCCGTGGTCGATACCATCCTGGCCGGCCGCCCGGGTACGGTCACCGTACAGCGCGGACAATGCGCGCGCATCATGACGGGCGCCGTCATGCCGGACGGCTGCGACAGCGTGGTGCCGCAGGAACTGGTACAGCAAGCCAGCGCAAGCAGCATTACCGTGGCGCCCGACTGCATCCGCCCCGGCGACAACCGCCGTTTCAAGGGCGAAGACTTGATGCAGGGCCAACCTGCGCTGCTGCAAGGCAAGACACTCGGGCCGGCCGAACTGGGTTTGCTCGCCTCGCTGGGCATCGCCACGGTACCCGTGCGCCGCCGCCTGCGCGTGGCCTTCTTTTCCACCGGCGACGAATTGCGCTCGATCGGCGAGCCGCTGGACGCGGGCTGCATCTACGACAGCAACCGCTACACCCTGCTGGGCATGCTGACCCGCCTCGGCTGCGAGGTGCTCGACATGGGCATCGTCAAGGACAATCCGCAGGCGCTGGAAGTAGCCCTGCGCGGCGCCTGTGCCTCGGCCGACGTCATCGTCACCTCGGGCGGCGTGTCCAGCGGCGCGGCCGATTTTACGCGCGATATCCTGGAGCGCCTCGGTGAAGTGGCCTTCTGGCAAATCAACATGCGTCCGGGCCGCCCCATGGCCTTTGGCCGGATTGCCAGCGAGGGCGACACGGCTTTGCTGCTGGGCCTGCCCGGCAACCCCGTGGCCGTGATGGCGGCGTTTTATTTCCTCGCCCGCCCCACCCTGCTACGCCTGATGGGCGCCGATGCGGACACGGCCGCCCTGCCGCTGCTGCAGGTGGCGGCGCAAGCGGCGATCCGCAAAAAACGGGGCCGCACGGAATATCAGCGCGGCATCGTCGAACGGGGCCCGGACGGACGCCAGCACGTGCGCTTGACGGGGGCGCAAGGCTCGGGCATCCTGCACTCCATGACGCAAGCCAATTGCATTATCGTGCTGCACGAAGCGCAAGGCCATGTGGCCGCCGGCGACCTGGTCGATATCGTACTATTCCATGGACTGATATGAAACTGATACTGACACTGGCCCTGCTGCAGGGCATGACGGCGTACGCCGGCGAAGTCCACAGCAATGGCTACACGGTGCGCTTCGACGAGCGCATCGAGGAAGCAAGCGGTGACTTGCACGGCGCAACCGCGGGCCGCGTCAGCATCGTGCGCACCAGCGACCAGGCGCTCGTGTGGCAGGAAAACACGCCCTTGCGCCCCGATTGCGGCGTCGTTGCGGCCGTCACCGCCATCAACGACCGCTTCGTGGCCGTGTGCGGCCACTTGGGCGGGCGCCACTACACGCAAAAGATTATCTTCATGCAGGGCAACGCACTCTCCATGGTCAGCGTGGACCAGTACGACTCGCCCAGTCCCGTGCGCGTGGAGCGCAACGGATCGCTGGCCATCGACGTCCAGCGGCGCGACCGCTTTCCTGGCGAACTGACGGGGCCGCATTACTTTCCCACCGTGTACCGTTTGCACCACGATGACGCCACGTTCGGCTTCGTCCCCAGCTTTGACGGCGATGCCGCCGAGCGCTACTGGCAGCACTACCGCGCCACGCGCCAGGCGGCGCCGGCGGCGGCCGTGCTGCCGGAACTGCTGGCCTCCCTGCTGGCGGCCCAGGCCGGCAAGCAATCGATCTGCGCGGAGCTCGACACGCTCGCCGCCGACTTGCAGCAAGGACGGCAGTACGATGCGCAGGGCGCGCGCACCTTGATGCGCACGTGGCTGCACAAACTGCCCGCCATCGGCTATCCCGCCTTCGATACGCAAGCCTGCCCGGGCCGCATCTAGATCATTGCACCGCCGCCTGCCGGCGGCGCATCCCTCAAAACCCTCCGCCCTCCAAACGGCCCGCCTTGCGCGGGCCGTTTGCATTGCCCCTGCGCAATCAATTTCCCCATGCGGCAACTGCTCGCCTATCGAGATAAAAATAATAATTATTTCTTTAAATAACATATCAATAAACACAACACAAATTGCAATAATTTTATTTATTTGTTGATATGAGAGTTTCTTCGGTGATAACATCCGATCTCGCATAAAAATTCAATTTTGATATTGTTTTCACGAGGAAACTAATAATGAGACACTGTTCATGGATCGCGGGCGCCGGCATGCTGGGAGCGGTTTGCCTGCTCGGCATGCTGTCGCTGGCGCCGCTGCCCGCTGATGCCAAAGGGGCCCCACGGGCCGATGTGCTGGAACACTGCAGCTGGAATCGCCCGGGCGTCGACCCGTTCATGGGGGATGTCGTTGCCGCCGTGGACCGCTACCCGGACATCGCGCCGCAGGTGCGCGAGCAATTGAAGGCGCGCATGCGCGCGCGCCAGTATGATGAAATCGTCGTGATCAGCCGCGACGCCATCCGCGGCAAGGGCAATTACGATGCACGCATCAGCGACATGCATTTCGGGCCGGGCCGCGTTTGCCGCAATGTCACGCGTGCAGGCTGGAGCGAGCAGATGCAGGAACGGGGACTCGTGTACTGCGTGCAGGGCGCCTGCATCCTCGTGCCCACCGTGTGCCGCAATGTCAGCCGCATCACGCAGGCGGCGGCCGGGCCGCGCGGCGCCGGTGCTGCCCCTGGCGGAGCTGCGCCAGGCGGCGCAACGCCGGTGGCCGCCACACCTGCGGCAACGCCTGCCACAGCGGGCGTGCCCGTCATCGAGCATCCCGCCGGCGCGCATGGCGGTTCGTTCACGGGCGTGCCGCCGGCCGTGGTGGCCAGCCTGCCCCTGCTGGTCTTCGATGTCGTGCGCACCGGCAACGACACGATGCTGCCGTCGAGCATAGGCGGTGGCCAGCCACCACGCGGCGGCAGCATCATCGCCGAGCCATTCGTCCCCACCGTCATCCTGCCCTCGCTGCCGCCCACCGACCTGTCCGTCCTGCCGGCCGTGCCGGAACCGCACACCTGGGCCATGCTGCTGGCGGGACTGGCGCTGCTGGTCAGCGCCACGCTGCGCCGCCGACCGGCGGCAGCGGCCTGAACGCGGGCGGCGCTATTCGCCGTCCGCCTCGGCGGACAGCCCAGCGTCCGCCTTACCCAGCAGCAAGGCGGCCGCCTCGCCCGGCAAGGCTTCCACGGATTTCAATTTGCGCGCCATCTGCCGGCTGCGCACTTCCGCGCTTTCGATATTCTTCGCCGCCTTTTCCAGGGTCAGGCGCGTTTGCGACAGCACGTCGCCGAACTTGCCAAATTCCGTCTTGACGGCGCCCAGCACTTGCCACACTTCCGACGAGCGTTTTTCCAGCGCCAGGGTGCGGAAACCCATCTGCAGGCTGTTGAGCAAGGCAGTCAGGGTGGAAGGCCCGGCGATGCTGACCCGGTGCACGCGCTGCAATTCGTCGGCCAGGCCCGGACGGCGCAGCACTTCCGCATACAAGCCTTCCGTGGGCAGGAACAGGATGGCGAAATCCGTCGTTTGCGGCGGCGCCAGGTATTTCTCGGCAATGGTTTTCGCCTCGCCCCGCACGGCCCGTTCCAGCTCGCGTCCGGCCAGGGCCACCCCGTCGGCATCGGCGCGCTCGGCCGCTTCGACCAGGCGCTCGTACTGTTCCTTGGGGAACTTCGCATCGATCGGCATCCACACGGGCGGCCCGCCATCAAGCATGCCCGGCAGCTTCAGGGCGAATTCCACCCGCGCGCCGCTGCCCGGCACCGTTTCCACGTTCTTCGCGTACTGGTCGACAGTGAGTACCTGCTCCAGCAGCATTTCCAGCTGCACCTCGCCCCACGTGCCGCGCGTCTTCACATTGGTGAGCACCCGCTTCAAATCGCCCACGCCCAGCGCCAGCTGCTGCATTTCGCCAAGCCCCTGGTGGACTTTTTCCAGCCGCTCCGACACTTGCTGGAACGAGGCCGTCAAACGCGTCTCCAGCGTCGCGTGCAGTTTCTCGTCGACCGTCTTGCGCATCTCTTCCAGGCGCGCGCCATTATCGGCCTGCAAGTCGCGGATCTTGTTTTCCAGGGTGGCGCGCACTTCCAGCATGCGCTGCGCATTCGATTCCGTCAGCTGCGCCAGCGTCTGGTTGGTGCTGTCGGCAAAGCGCGCCAGGCTTTGCGCCTGCTCCTCGCGCCCGACTTTCCCCTGCGCCTGCATCTGCGTGCGCAGGCTGTCGAGCTGTTGCAAGGTCGCCGCCTGGAATTGCGCCAGGCTGGCGGCCAGGTCTTGCCGCGTGGCTTGCGCCGACGCCTGCAGTTGCAGCCGCACTTCGCGCTCGACCCGGTCGATGCGTTCCAGGCTTTGCTGCTGGTGCTGCTGCACCAGGGCCAGGGTGGTGGCGCCATCGCCTGTCGCGCCACGGGGGCGCAGCAAGATCAATAGCAATAAAACGATGGCGACGATGGCGGCGCCCAGCAGGCTGTAAAACTCGATAGGGCTCATGGCTGTCAGTCAGGTTTGTTGCGCATCCAGTCGGCCGTCTGATAGAACGATTCCATCAGGCGCACGCGCAAGGACTCTTCGATGCCCGTGTCTTCCATGGCCCACGCCATGGCGCGCAACCACTGGTCGCGCTCGCTGGTGCCGATGGCGTAGGGCAAGTGACGGGCGCGCAGGCGCGGGTGGCCGAATTTCTCGATATACAAATCCGGCCCGCCCATCCAGCCCGTCAGGAAGAAATACAGCTTGTCGCGCGAGCCGTCCGTCGATGGCGGATGCATGACGCGGATGCCGGCGAACTCGATTTCGAGCTCCATCAAGTCATAAAAACGGTCGACCATTTCGCGCAGCACGGGGGCGCCGCCGATGGTCTCGTACAGGGTGGGGGCAGTGGTATCAGTCATGGCCGCCATGATAGCGCAAGCGCTGGCGGCCCATGCGGCGCCGGCGCCTCTGCCACAATAAAAAGCAATATACTTGACTACTCAAGCTTATATCAACTACCATGCAATCTTTAAATACAAATACAACCACCATGTCGACCACCGCAGAACCGCATTTGCTACGCAATACCAATTTCCGCTGGCTGCTGGGCGGCGGCCTCGTGTCCATGCTGGGCGACCAGTTCAGCATGCTGGCCCTGCCCTGGCTGGTGCTGAGCCTGACAAACGATAGCTTCAGCCTGGGCATCGCCGTGGCCCTGATGGGCGCGCCGCGCGCCGTGCTCATCTTGTTCGGTGGCGCCATCGCCGACCGCTACTCGCCCCGGCGCGTGCTGCAGCTGAGTAAATATGCGAACGCCGCCATCCTGCTGGCGCTGGCCGGCCTGCTGGTGCTGGACCAGGCCAGCCTGGCGCTCGCGTATGCGGCCGCGCTGGCGCTGGGCGTCGCATCCGCCTTCGCCATTCCCGCCGGCACGGCCATCCTGCCGCAAGCCGTGCCGTCGCCATCGTTGCAGAGCGCCAATGGCTTGCAGATGGGTGCGCGCCAGTTGTCCTTGCTGGCCGGCCCCCTGCTGGCGGCGCTCGTGCTCGGCGCCCACGGGGGCGGGCAACAAACCGCTATGGCGGCGCTGGCCGCCGCCTTTGCCATGGATGCGCTGACGTTTCTGTTTTCCGCCTGGACCTTGCGGCAAGTCAAGCTGCGGCCACTGGCAGCGGCCACGGCGCAGGGCATGTGGCGCGACATGGCGGCGGGCCTGGCCATGGTCTGGCGCGACCTTCCTTTGCGCAGCTGCTATGCCTACTGGGCCGTGGTGGCGTTCTTCGTCATGGGGCCGCTGCAAGTGGCCTTGCCCGTGCTGGCCAGCGAGCGCCTGCACGGCGCCGCGGCGCTCGGTTTGCTGATGGGCGCGCATGGCGCCGGCACCCTGGCCGGCATGCTGGCGTCCAGCCTGGGCGGCGCCTGGCTGCGGCCCCGCTTCGGTGCCACCCTGCTGCTGGTCGATGCGGTCGTCGGCCTGCTGCTGATGGGGCTGGGACAAGTCGACACGGCCTGGCAAGGCGCGGCCCTGCTGGCCGTGACGGGGCTGCTGGGCGGTTACTTGCAGGTAGCCATCTTTACGTGGATACAGCGGCGCGTGGCGCCCGCCATGCTGGGCCGGGCGATGGCGCTGTTCATGGGCATCTTCCTGGGCCTGGCGCCGCTGTCGGCGGCCGCCACGGGCGCGCTGCTGCGCCACGTCACCGTGGGCGAACTATTCTGCGGCGGCGGCGCCCTGCTGCTGGCCGTAGCCGTGGCCGCCGCCCTGCTGACCGGCATCCCCCGCATCGGGGAAGCCGATTGCGTCATTCAACCTTGAGAAAGTTTCACTATGGATAAAACACAGCAAGCAGCCCTGAAAGCGGCTTACCGGCAACAGCCACCGCCGCTGGGCATCATCGCCCTGCGCCACTTGCCCAGCGGGCGCACCTTGCTTGAAAGCAGCCGCAACGCGCCCGGCATGCTGAACCGGCACCGCTTCGAACTGAACCTGGGCAAGCACCGCAATGCGGCGCTGCAGGCGGACTGGCGGCGCGACGGCGCGGCGGCCTTTTCCTGCACGGTCATCGATACGCTCAAGCTTCCCGACGATCCCGCCTTCGATGCGGACGCCGAACTGGGCGCCCTGCTGGATCTGCACCGCGCGCACTGGCTGGAACAGGGTCTGCCACTGTATTGAGCTGCGGTGCATTACACTTGCATACTCAAGCACTTCGCAGTAAAACAAAGGATGGCATGAACGATCACACTCCCCTCTCGCCGGACGGCGATGGCGCGCTGGACTTTTGCCTGCGCCTGGCGCGCGCCCAGGCGCTCATCGTGCGCCGCTTCGACAGCACCCTGGGCAATTTGCATGGCCTGAGCTTCAGCGACTATCAATTGCTGTACCAGCTGCAGCGCGCCCCCGGTGCGCGGCTGCGCCGCATCGACCTGGCCGAGCGCCTGGCATTGACGGCCTCTGGCGTCACACGCTCCCTGATGCCGCTGGAAAAGATTGGCCTGGTGGCGCGCCAGGCCGATGCGCGCGACGCGCGCGTCGGCTATGCCGTGCTGACGGCCGCCGGCCTGGCATTGCTGGAACATGCCAGCGCCACGGCGCAGGCGGTGGGACGCGAATTGCTGCACGACGCGCCGGCGGAACAACTGGCGGCGCTGTCGGCCATCCTCGGCAAGCTGGCCGGCTGACGCTGCCAGCCTGCCTGCCGCTTACACGAGCGCCAGCTTGCGCAGGCGCCGCGTCGACTGCCACTGTTCCACGCCCGCTTCGGCGCGAATGGCGGCGCAGCCCACCAGCACCCGGTCGATGGCCGCCTCGTCGAGTCCCGCGTTCAGGGTCAGGCGCACGAGGGCGCGGTTCTTCGCCGTTGCCGGGGCGCAAAACATGGCGCCGAAAATACCTTGCCGTTCCAGCGCCTGGCGCAGGGCCAGGGTGGCAGGTTCGCCGCCCGCCTCCAGCGCCACGATCTGCTCCGTGCCATCGCTGACGTTGTAGCCCAGTTCGCGCAAGCCTTCGCGCACCTGCAGCGTATGGCGCCGCAAGGTGGCGCGCCGTCCGTCGGCAGCCATGATGAAATCGAGCGCCGCGCCCAGCCACGCCAGCTCATGCGCCAGCAGGCAGGAACTGAAGATGGCGGGCCGTGATTCGGACAAAAAATAGCCCTTGAAGCGGCTGGAACAGCTGATGAAGCCGGCCCGGCCCGCGAAGGCCTTGGCCAGCGACGCCGTGCGGAAATGCACGCGGTGGCCCAGGCCCCACGCTTCCACCAGGCCCGCGCCCTGCGGACCATGCGTGCCCAGCGAGTGCGACTCGTCGACCACCACCACGCAGTCGCTGCGCTCGGCGATTTCGAGCAATTCCAGCAGCGGCGCCAGACTGCCGTTGGTGCTGTACAGGGCGTCGACGACGATCACGCCGCGGCCATGCTTTTCCACCTGCCGCCGCAGGTGAGTCATGTCGTTGTGCAAGAAAGGCACGGCCAGGGCCTGCGCCGACAGCACGCCTTCCCACAGCGAGGCGTGGGCCTGCATGTCGAGATAAACAGGAATGCCGGGGCTGGCGATACACTGGATCAATCCGACGTTGGCCGCCATGCCGGACTGCGCCAGGATACCGTCCTCGCAGCCCATGAAACGGGCCAGCCGGCTTTCCAGCCGGTGCTGTTCGCTGCCTTCCTGCAAGTACACGGCCGACATCAGCATGCCGCCCGCATGCGCCTGCAGCGACGCCACCTGGGCCGCCACCAGCGCCGGCTCCGCGGCGATGGACAGGTAGTCGTTGCCGGCCAGGAAAATGGCATGGGCCGGTGTCGGTTGCCAGGCGTGGGGATGCTGGCCGCCCAGCAATTTTTCGATGCGCGTGATGTGATGCGCATCCATGCGCCGCACGATGTAGTCTGGCAGGCAGTGTTCGGCACGGGCGAACGATGGGATGGGCAAGCTGGTAGCGATGGTCATGAGTTTTCTCCTAGGGAAATGTTTGCTGCGGATTAAAGCCTTGACCGTCTAGCCGACCCATCCATTGACGTATATCAATGTCCGGCGAGATAACCGTTCAACCAGGAAAATTTACGCGATGATAATGTTCTGAAGAGAATCAAGGCAGAGTCATGACGCAGCAATTGCAAGCACGATGGACATACTGGCGCAGGCGCCTGCTCCATTCGCTGCTGCATGAGCGCATACCGCATGAAAACCTGGCCGGCAGGGTCGCCATGCTGGCCGCCGTGGGCACGGTGGCGATGCCGCTGTACTATTTGCTGTGGCATTACTTTTTTCCGCAAGCCTATGAAAACCTGACCTTGCGCCTGACGGGCGTGGGCATCTGCGTGGCCGGCCTGTTTGCCCGCCGCTTCTCGGCCCGCTGGCTGTCGCGCTACCTGCTGTTCGCGCTCAGCTACATCCTGCCCTTCTTCTTTACCTTCATGTTTGTGATGAACCATGCTTCGTCCATCTGGAGCGAATCGCTGCTGATCGGCCTGGTCGTGCTGTTTCATTTCGAAACGAAACTGGCTTGCCGCGCCTACCTGATCGGCACCAGCGCCGCCTGCCTCGCCGTGATCCTGCAAGGGGAAGGCGGCTTCCTGCTGCAGCGTGAAGTGCTGCAGCAACTGCCCGTGCACTGGTTCACCATTGCCGCGCTGTCCGTGGTGAAAGTGGGCAGCAAGGTGCTGGAACGGGAACGGCTGGCAGGCCTGGCGGCCGGACTCGGTTCCGTGGCGCACGAGCTGCGCACGCCGCTGACCAGCGTGGAAGCCAATGTGCGGGGCATGCGCCGGCTGCTGCCGCAGCTGGCCGGCCAGGTGGACGACATGCCCCCGCTGCAGGAAGCCCTGACGCGCATCCAGTTCGAAGTGCGCCACATGCAGCACATGATCGATTTGTTCCTGATGAGCGCCAGTGCCGTGAACCGCAACCTCCAGCCCAGCCAGGCACTATCGATGCTGGCCATGGTCAGCTCCGTGCTCAAGCGCTACCCATTTACCGGCAACAGCCAGCGCAGCAGCGTCAAGGTGGACGTGCGCGCCGACTTCCAGTTCGCGGGCCAGGACGAACTGTGCGTGGTGATCCTGCTGAACCTGCTGAGAAACGCGCTGAAAGCCATCCAGCGGGCCGGCAAGGGAAGAGTGCGCATCATCATCGACGGCGCCCGTCCCGTGCCCAGGCTGCTGTTCATCGACACGGGCTGCGGCATCGCGAAGAACCGCCTGCCGCTGATCTTCGAGCGTTTTTACTCCTATCCCGTACATAACGGCAGCGGCATCGGCCTGGCCCTGTGCCAGCAGATCGTCACGGCCTGGCAGGCGCGCATCCGCTGCGTGTCGCGCGAGCATGCGTATGCGATTTTCATCCTGGAGTTTCCCCAGCCCATGCCGGCCCGCTTCCAATCCTCTTTTCCCGCAAGGTGACGCATGCAACTGCCCGTCTACACCCATCCGACCCTGACCGTCCTGATCGACGACAGCGATTCCTTCCTGAAAAGCCTGGCGTTCCAGCTCGATCCCGGCCTGGCGCGCAAGACCTTCCACGACACCAGCAGCGCCTTGCACTGGCTGCGCCAGAGCGCGCAACCGGGCGAAACGCCGCTGCACGTCAATTTCGACACGCAGAACCTGCCGCCCGACCAGTGCAACGTGGCGCTCGACATCGAGCGCATCTGGCGCATCAGCGGCCAGGCGCAGCGCTTTGCTGTGCCCTCCGTGCTGGTGGTCGATTATTCGATGCCGCAGATGAATGGCCTGGAATTTTGCCAGGCCGTGCGTGACTTGCCGTGCAAGAAGATTTTATTTACGGGCGCGGCCGATGAAAAGGTGGCCGTGACGGCCTTCAACCGGGGTTTGATCGACCGCTACATCAAGAAGAGCGACGACGATGCGCTCGACATCCTGGAACAGGAAGTCCATGCCCTGCAGCGCGAATTTTTCCTGCAGCAGTCGGACACCGTGCGCGACCTGCTGATGCTGCACGACTACAGTTTCCTGAAAGACGAAGCGCTGGCCGCCGTCGTGCACGAGCTGTGCCGGCGCCATGGTTTTGTCGAATACTATATTTTTCCCAATCCCAGCGGCATCCTGTTTTTCACGCGCGACGGCCAGGCCAGGCTGATGATCATCGAGACGGAACGCAGCCTGCACACGCAGTACGAAATGGCGCGCGACAGCGATGCGCCCGAATCCCTGCTGCTGGCCCTGCTGGAAATGCGCGTGATTCCCTACTTTTCCGACGCCGACAGCGACGGCATGTATGCGGCGCACATCGGCGAGAACTGGTTCCGCTACTGCGCCGCGCCCACCATCTGCCTGGGCCGCGTGACGTATTTCTGGGCCCTGTTCGACGTGCCGCCACACCAGCTGGGCCAACCGGTCATGTCCTACGCGCAATTTTTACGCGCGCAGGCGGACGACAGCGTTCAGGTTTAGCCTTCGCGCAAGGTCTGCAGCGGCGGATGTTTCAGCACATTGCGCAAGCCCAGCCAGCCGCCGGCGATCGCGCACAGGGCGCCGGCCAAGAGGCCGAAGGCCCACACGCCGGGCGCAAAACTCCAGGCGAACTTGAACTGGTACGTGGCCAGGGCCCAGCCCATGGCGGCCGCGCCCGACGCCGCCAGCAAGCCGGCCAGCGCGCCGACGAGCGAGAACTCGATCAGCTGCGCTTGCGCCAGCTGGCGCCGCGTGGCGCCCAGGGCGCGCAGCAGTCCCGCTTCGCGCGTGCGCTCGTCCTGCGAGCCCATCAGGGCCGCATACAGCACTAGCAAGCCCGAGGCCAAAGTGAAGGCAAACAGGAATTCGACGGCCGTCACCACCTGGTCCAGCACGCCCTGGATTTGCTTGAGCACGCCGCCCACGTCGACCACCGTCAGATTCGGGTAGTCGCGCAACAAGGCATTGCCCAGGTCCGCCTGCGCCGGCGGCAAGTGAAACGCCGTGATCCACGTCTGCGGCGTGTCCGCCATGGCGGCCGGATTGATGATGACAAAGAAATTGACGCGCATCGAGCCCCATTCCAGCTTGCGCAAACTCGTGATCGCCGCTTCGACGGGCTGGCCGGCGATGTCGAAGCGCAGCTTGTCGCCCAGTTTCAGCTTCAAGGTCTTGGCGATGCCCTCTTCCACGGACGCTTCAGCCGGCGCGCCGGGCGCATTGCCGAACCATTTGCCGGCGACCAGCTTGTTTTCTTCCTGCATCGTGGCCATCGTCGACAGATTGAATTCGCGGTCGGCCAGGCCCTTGGCGCGGTCATCCTCGTAGGTGCTTTCCGTGATGGTGTTGCCATTCACGGCCACCAGGCGCCCGCGTATCATCGGATACAGGGGCGCGTTGGCCACGCCGGCTTGCGCCAGGCGCGCGGCGATCGGCTCTTTCTGTTCCGGCAAGATATTGATCATGAAACGGTTCGGCGCATCGGGCGGCGTGGCGTTGCGCCAGGCCACCATCAAGTCGCCGCGCACCACCGTCAGCAGCAACAAGGCCATCAGGCCCAAGGCCAGGGACACCACCTGGATGACGGTGGCGCCCGGCCGGCGCTGCAAGGACGTGACGGCAAAACGCCAGCCCTGGTGATTGAAGGCGCCGCGCAGGGTTTTCAGCGACTTGATGCCCAGCCAGCCGGCCAGGCCGAACAGGGCAAAGCCGCCGAGGAAACCGGCCGCCGTCAGCAGCGCCAGTTTCACGTCGCCCGCCTGCCACAAGAGCAGCACGACGAAGGCGGCGATGCCCAGGCCATACGTGGCCAGCGCCAGCGCCTGCGGCGGCTCCTGTTCGCGGCGGATCACGCGGTTGTGCGGCACATTGCGCAACTGCAAAATCGGCGGCAGGGCAAAGCCCAGCAACAAGAGCATGCCGGTGGCCACGCCTTGCAGGGCGGGCAGCATGGACACGGGCGGCAAGTCGCTTTGCACCAGTTTGCCCAGCAACTCCAGCAGCACCAGGTGGCCGCCGAAGCCGACAGCTACGCCAACGACGCTGCCGGCCAGGCCGACGAGCAGGAATTCGATCACGTACATGGCCGTGACCTGGTTTTGCGTCAAGCCCAGGCAGCGCAGCATGGCGCAAGCGTCCAGGTGGCGCAGCATGAAGCGGCGCGCCGCCATGGCTACGGCGACGGCCGCCAGCATGGCCGACAGCAAGCCGACGAGGGAAAGAAAACGGTCGGCGCGGTCCAGGGTCGATTGCATTTGCGGGCTGCCCGATTCCAGCGATTCGATGCGCACGCCCTTGATCGCCTGCGTCTTGATCTGGCTTTCCAGCCAGGCTTGATATTGCGCAAGCTCGGCCGCCTTGGCGGGCGGCGCCGACAGCAGCAAGCGGTACGATACGCGCGAGCCGTTCTGCACCAGCGCCGTGGCGGCCAGGTCGCTCAGGGGCAGCATCACTCTCGGGGCGAAATTCAGAAAGGACGCGCCGCGGTCCGGCTCGCTGGCGATCAGTTGCGTGACCGTAAATGCCTTGTCGCCCAAGGTGAGTGTGTCGCCCAGCTTGGCGTTCAGGCTGGACAGAATCGCCGCATCGACCCACAGGGTGCCGGGCGCCGGCACCTGGTCCGTCGGCCGTCCGACGGCATCCTGCGCTTCGCTCAGTTTGGTCGTGATTTTCAGCTTGCCCCGCTGCGGGTAGCCGGGCGAGACGGCCTTGATGGACGCCAGCTGCGACAGCGATTGCTCGCCCTCGCCCGCCTGCGCCATGCTGGGAAACGTCACCGTGTCGGCCAAAATAAAACCGCGCTTCTGCGCTTCAGCGCGCCAGGCCGCATTGACGGGCTGGTCGGCGCTGATGACCAGGTCGGCCCCCAGCAGCTGGTGCGCGTCGCGGTTCAGGCCCGCGCGCAGGCGGTCGACGAAGAAGCCCACGGCCGACAGGGCCGCCACGGCGACGATCAGCGCGACGAGCAGGAAACGCAGTTGCCCGGCGCGCCAGTCGCGGCCGGTCATTTTCAGGGAGAGGCGGAACATGGGCGGCGGGTCTTCCGGTAGATTTATTGCGCGATGCCGTGGGCGGCGGCGTGCTGCGCGAAATACGCATCGACGGTAGCGAGAAACGCGTCTTTCTGCGCCTGCGGCAGGAAGGCGGCGATGAAACCGTTGCGCGCCAGGCGTTGCGCGTGGGACAGGCCCAGCGGCAAGGCGTCGAAGATGGCGTCGAAATTGTCGTTCATGTAGCCACCGAAATACGCGGGATCGTCCGAGTTCACCGTCACCAGCAGACCGGCGTCGAGCAATTGCACCAGGTTATGGTCATGCATCTGGTCGAACACGCGCAGCTTGGTGTTCGACAGCGGGCACACGGTCAGCGCGATCTGTTCGCGCGCCAGACGGGCCGTCAGTTCCGCGTCTTCCAGGCAGCGCACACCATGGTCGATGCGTTCGACCTGCAGGTCGTCGAGCGCCGTGCGGATGTAGGCTGGCGGACCTTCCTCGCCCGCGTGGGCCACCAGGTGCAGGCCCAGCTCGCGGCAACGGGCAAACACGCGCGAAAATTTCTCGGGCGGGTTGCCCACTTCCGACGAGTCGAGGCCGATGCCGATGAATTTGTCGCGGTGCGGCAAAGCGTCTTCCAGGGTCTCGAACGCTTCTTCCTCGCTCAGGTGGCGCAGGAAGCACAGGATCAGGGCCGCGCTGACGGGGCTGTCCTGGCAGGCGCGGTGGATGCCGTTGATCACGTCGGCCATGGCCACGCCGCGCGCCGTGTGGGTTTGCGGGTCGAAGAAGATTTCCGTGTGCAAGACGTTATCGGCTTCGGCGCGGCGCAGGTAGGCTTGCGTCATGTCGTAGAAATCCTGCTCTTTCAAGAGCACGCTTGCGCCAGCGTAATAAATGTCGAGAAAAGATTGTAAATCCGTAAAAGCATAGGCGCTGCGCAAGTGTTCCACCGATTCATAGCCAAGCGGCACGCCATTGCGCGCTGCCAGTGCGAAAATCAGTTCTGGCTCCAGCGAGCCTTCGATATGGATATGCAGTTCGGCCTTCGGCATGCCGCGGACGATCGCGCGCAATTGGGGGTTCATCATGGGTGTTCCTTATAGGGTGACGATAAAAATGCTGGCTCGCGCACGCGCACGCGCGGCGCGCAGGGCCATCAGACATGCAGGCATCTTAGCGCAAGATGGCCAGCCTCACCGGCGCCCGGCCGCCGTGGCCGGCATCGGCACGCGCTGGCGAATTGTCGTATGATGGTTTAAAAGGGATACAAAGGTTCATTGAAATCGAGGAAAAATTTGATGATTTATCCAATTAAATCAACAATTTACAAACAAGTATTAAGGATATGCTGACATATCTTTTGACTTCCTGATCCTTTAGAGCAATAATTAATTTCATGGGGTAATGGTAGGTGCAACAAGCGCTATCAACAGTGAAAAAAAGCCGGCTGGCCACGTCAGCACACGGCATCAAGCGCCAGTTTTTTGGTCCGGGCAATCCGGACTCGCAAAGACAGCCGGGCTTGAAACAACAATAAAAATCGGTACGGGGTACAGAAAAAATTCAGACGGCAAGCCCAGGCGAGTGCCAGGCGGGCGGCCATGGTGACTGGCAGTTCAGGTTTACATTAAAGGACATTGACATGACCATTTTTGATAACTATGCAGCACGCTACGAGCGCACCCGCGAAGAGGAAATGTCGCTCACCGAATACCTGGCCCTGTGCAAGAAGGACAAGCTGACGTATGCCAGCGCGCCCGAACGCATGCTGGCCGCCATCGGCGAGCCGCAACTGGTCGACACGCGCAACGACACGCGCTTGTCGCGCATCTTCGCCAACAAGGTGATCAAGATCTATCCCGCCTTCCGCGAGTTCTACGGCACCGAGGAAGTGATCGAGCAAGTCGTCTCGTATTTCCGCCATGCGGCGCAAGGCCTGGAAGAACGCAAGCAGATCCTGTATCTGCTGGGGCCTGTCGGCGGCGGCAAGTCGTCCATCGCGGAAAAACTCAAGTCGCTGATGGAACACGTGCCTTTCTATTGCCTGAAAGGCTCGCCCGTCAACGAATCGCCACTGGGCCTGTTCAACGAGGAAGAGGATGGCACCATCCTGGAAGAGGATTACGGCATCCCGCGCCGCTACCTGCGCAACATCCCCAGCCCGTGGGCCGTGAAACGCCTGCATGAATTCAATGGCGACATCAACCAGTTCCGCGTCGTCAAGCGCTATCCGTCCGTGCTGAAACAGATCGCCATCTCGAAAACGGAGCCGGGCGACGAGAACAACCAGGATATTTCCTCGCTGGTGGGCAAGGTCGACATCCGCAAGCTGGAAGACTATGCGCAGGACGACCCGGACGCCTACAGCTATTCGGGCGGCCTGTGCCTGGCCAACCAGGGCTTGATGGAATTCGTGGAAATGTTCAAGGCGCCCATCAAGGTCTTGCACCCGCTGCTGACGGCCACGCAGGAAGGCAACTACAAGGGCACGGAAGGTTTCGGCGCGATTCCGTTTGACGGCATCATCCTGGCGCACTCGAACGAGTCGGAATGGAAGACGTTTAAAAACAACCGCAACAACGAGGCCTTCCTTGACCGTATCTATATAGTCAAGGTGCCGTATTGCCTGCGCGTGTCCGATGAAATCAAGATCTACGACAAGCTGGTGGCCAATTCCTCGCTGGTCAAGGCCCCGTGCGCACCCGGCACCCTGCGCATGATGGCGCAGTTCGCCATCCTGTCGCGCCTGAAAGACCCGGAAAACTCCAGCATCTTTTCGAAGATGCTCGTCTACGATGGCGAAAACCTCAAGGATACGGATCCGAAAGCCAAGTCCATGCACGAATACGTCGATTACGCGGGCGTGGACGAAGGCATGAACGGGCTGTCGACGCGCTTTGCCTTCAAGATCCTGTCGAAAGTGTTCAACTTTGACAATTCCGAAGTGGCCGCCAATCCCGTGCATCTATTATATGTACTGGAGCAGCAGGTCGAGCGCGAGCAGTTCGCGCCGGAACTCGAGCAGCGCTACTTCTCGTATATCAAGGAGCACCTGGCGCAGCGCTATGTGGAATTCATCGGCAAGGAGATCCAGACGGCTTACCTGGAAAGCTATTCGGAATACGGGCAAAACATTTTCGACCGCTATGTGACGTTTGCCGATTTCTGGATACAGGACCAGGAATACCGCGATCCGGACACGGGCGAAAGTTTTGACCGCGAATCGCTGAACAATGAACTGGAAAAGATCGAGAAACCGGCGGGCATTTCCAATCCGAAGGATTTCCGCAACGAAATCGTGAACTTCGGCTTGCGCGCACGGGCCTCGAACGGTGGCAAGAATCCCGCCTGGACCAGTTATGAAAAGTTCCGCACCGTAATTGAAAAGAAAATGTTCTCGAATACGGAGGAATTGCTGCCCGTGATTTCCTTCAATGCCAAGGCCAGCGCCGACGATGCCAACAAGCACGCCGACTTCGTGGCCCGCATGGTGGAAAAAGGCTATACGGCCAAGCAGGTACGCCTGTTATGCGAATGGTACTTGCGCGTACGCAAGTCATCCTAGCGCGGACAGCGGAGGCGCGCTCCCGCCCGGCAACTGGCGGGGCGCGCAAGACGAGAGGCAAGGAGGCACCCTTTGACATACCTCATCGACAGGCGCTTGCAAAGCAAGAATAAATCCGCCGTCAACCGCGAGCGTTTCCTGCGGCGTTACAAGGGCCAGATCAAGGATGCCGTGGGGCGCGCCATCAAGGGGCGCTCGATCACGGACGTCGAGAATGGCGAGAAGGTCAGCATCCCCGTCAAGGACGTGGGCGAACCGTCGTTCGGCCACGCGCATGGCGGCGTGTGGGAAGTGGTCAATCCCGGCAACAAGGAATACCTGAAAGGCGACCAGATCGCGCGGCCGAAAGGCGGCGGTGGCGGCGGGCGTGGCAAGGCGGGCAATAGCGACGAGACGACGGAAGACGATTTCATCTTTGAATTGTCGCGCGAAGAATTCATGAATTATTTCTTCGAAGACCTCGAATTGCCGCACATGGTAAAAACCCAGCTGACGGCCACCACGGAATTCAAGAACCAGCGCGCCGGCTACAATATGTCGGGCACGCCATCGAACATCCACGTGCTGCGCTCCCTGCGCGGCGCACTGGGGCGGCGCATCGCCGTCGGCGGCGGCGCCCGCAAGCAGCTGGCGCAAGCCGAGGAAGACCTGGCGGCCCTGCTGCACGAAGGCGCGCCCGACAGCGACCCGCTCGTCACGGAACTGCGCCGCCTGATCCACCACCTGCACACGCGCCTGCTGGCCATTCCCTTCATCGACCCGTTCGACTTGCGCTACAGCAACCGCATCAAGGTGCCCAAGCCGATGACGCAGGCCGTCATGTTCTGCATCATGGACGTCTCCGGTTCCATGGACGAATCGCGCAAGGACACGGCCAAGCGCTTCTTCATCCTCTTGTATCTGTTCCTCAAGCGCGCCTACGACAAGATCGAGGTCGTCTTCATCCGCCACCATACGGCGGCGGCCGAAGTGGACGAGCATGAATTCTTCAATTCGCGCGAGTCGGGCGGCACCGTCGTGTCCTCGGCGCTGCACTTGCTCAACACCATCATCGACGAACGCTATGGCGCCGGGCAATGGAACAGCTATGTGGCGCAGGCCTCCGACGGCGACAACTGGGACAACGATTCCGTGCTGTGCCGCCAGTTGCTGATCAACACCATCATGCCCAAGGTGCAGTACTACACCTACGTCGAGATCACGGACGGCCCGCAGCAAAACCTGTGGGAGCAATACGCGGGCGTGCTCGACCATCACGCCCATTTCGCCATGCAAAAGATCGTCACGCCGGCCGATATCTATCCGGTCTTCCGCGAACTGTTCAAGAAACAGGTGAAATGATGAGTGCAGCCTTTGACCGCGCCAGCAACACCCCGGGCGAGCCGTTCGAGCGCCTGCGCCACCCGAACGCCCTGCCCGAGCAGTCGGAGTGGACGTTCGAACTGATCGAGCAAATCCACGAGGAAATCCGCAGAGTGGCGAAACAGTTTGGCCTCGACACCTATCCGAACCAGCTGGAAATCATCACGGCCGAGCAGATGATGGATGCCTACACCTCGGTGGGCATGCCCGTGTCCTACAACCACTGGTCGTTCGGCAAGCACTTTCTGTCTACCGAGAAAAGCTACAAGCGGGGCCAGATGGGCCTGGCCTACGAGATCGTCATCAACTCGAACCCGTGCATCGCCTATTTAATGGAGGAAAACAGCCTGACCATGCAATCGCTGGTGATCGCGCATGCGGCCTACGGCCATAACTCCTTCTTCAAGGGCAATTACCTGTTCCGCGCCTGGACGGATGCGGACGCCATCATCGACTATATGGTGTTTGCCAAGAATTACATTGCCGAGTGCGAACAGCGCCATGGCGTCGATGCCGTCGAATTGCTGCTCGACTCGTGCCACGCCATCCAGAACTATGGCGTGGACCGCTACAAGCGCCCGGCGAAACTGTCGATGGCGAAGGAATATGCGCGCCAGAAAGAGCGCGAAGCCTATGTACAGTCGCAGATCAACCAGCTGTGGCGCACCCTGCCCCGGCGCGACGAAGACGAGGAAGAGGACGAGCAGCGCAAGGCCGCGCCCCGCTTTCCGCCCGAACCCGAGGAAAACCTGCTGTACTTCATAGAGAAGTACGCGCCGCTGCTGGAACCGTGGCAGCGCGAGATGGTGCGCATCGTGCGCAAGATTTCCCAGTATTTCTACCCGCAGCGGCAAACCCAGGTCATGAACGAGGGCTGGGCCACCTTCTGGCACTACACGATATTGAACCAGCTGTATGACGAAGGCGTGGTGGGCGACGGCTTCATGATGGAATTTCTGAAAAGCCATACCAACGTCGTCTACCAGCCGCCCATCGACAGTCCCTATTACAGCGGCATCAATCCATATGCGCTGGGTTTTGCCATGATGAGCGACATCCGCCGCATCTGCGAGCACCCGACGGACGAGGACCGCGCCTGGTTCCCCGACATGGCCGGCAGCGACTGGCGCAAGAGCCTGGACTTTGCCATGCGCAATTTCAAGGACGAAAGCTTCATCGCCCAGTATCTGTCGCCGCGGCTGATCCGCGAATTCCACTTCTTTGCCGTGCTCGACGACGACAAGAATGAAAAGCTGGCCATTTCCGCCATCCACGACGATGCCGGCTACCGCTACGTGCGCCAGCAGCTGGCGGAGCAGTACAACCTGGGCAACCGCGAGCCGAACATCCAGGTCTGGTCCGTCAATACGCGCGACGACCGCGCCCTGACCCTGCGCCACACGCAGTTCCAGCGCCGTCCCCTGAACCAGCAGGCAGCCGAGGTGCTCAAGCACGTGGCGCGGCTGTGGGGCTTCGATGTGCACCTCGATACGGTCGATCCGCAAGGGGTTGTCCTGGGCACATTGAATTGCCGACGGGAAAAACGTAACCGGCGCGATGATCCGGTTGTCCGGCCATGAAATGATTTGTTGATAATAATCAATGGCAAGAATATAAGCGCTTCCTATGCCTGTATAGGAATTCCGTATGGCCTGGCGGCGTCGAAACAGCCACCGGGAGCGCCTTTTTTGACCTGGATAAAGTCCGTTCCGCACCCGTTTGGTGCGCGCGTGTCGCTAAGTGGTCTGGTTCCGAGCTAAAACATTTCCCAAAAGAAAGATTTTTCTCCAAATTTAGCAGTTTCCATATTGAATATCACGAAATATAATTCCGCCAGATAGGCACATCGGAGAACTTAGCAGCGGTCGCCCAAAACGGCTGTAAAAAACCGATAAGACCGCCTTTTTTTCTGTCCGAAAGCGTGCAAAGATGACATAAGCAAGTACGTTTTCAGGGCGCAAAAGCGCCAAAAATTTAACCGGTTTTAGGCGTTAAAAATCTGTGTAAAATAAAGAATTCGTATGTATAATTCGGCGACGTCCCGGATACGGCTGGAGCTTTGTGTCGTCATTTTGGGGTTCAGTTGCAAGACAAGAGATGGTATTTGGAGAAAGCAGGCATGAATTTTTCGAACGAGAAAAGTCCCAAGAACTACACAGGCATCACTATCGTTGTCCTGCTGCACGTTCTCGCGGCTTACGGGATCGTGACGGGCTTGGGCAAGCGGTTAGTCACCAAAATGATGGAACCGGTTGAAACCAAGATTATCGAGGAAGTCAAACCGCCTCCACCGAAGGATCTTCCACCGCCACCACCGCCGCCAGAAATGAAAGCGCCACCGCCGCCATTCATTCCGCCAGTCGAGGTGAACGTGCAGCAGCCGCCGCCACAGCAGAACGTGATTGCAAATGCGACGACCGTGAAACCAGCCACGAATGTATTGACGCCGCCATCGCCGCCTGCACAGCCTGCGCCAACTCCTGGACCAGCCAAATCGGTGCGTACACCGGCCGTGGTTGACTTCAGTGTCTGCGAAAAACCGGCTTATCCAAAGTCGTCGCAGCGCAACGAGGAAACCGGTGTGGTGACACTGTCGTTCCTGATCGGTGTAGACGGCAAGGTCGCTGATTCGAAGATCGTGAAGTCCAGCGGCTTCAGAGACCTGGACAAAGCCGCGGTGCAAGGTATCAGCCGCTGTACATTTAAGCCGGCAACAGTTGACGGCAAGCCGGAACAAGGCTGGCAGCAAATGCAATACGTTTGGTCGCTGGATTAAAACCCGAGACAGTTATCCCCTGTCTCACACTATGATTTCGTTGTCATTACGTTCAGCGATCTGTTATTTTTAATTTTGGAGGAAGCATGTTTAAGAATACCCGTTTGTCCGCATTTTTTGCCGCGGTTCTGTTGTCCGTTACCGCCACTACCGCTCTGGTAGCAGCTCCGGCATTCGCTGACGCGCCAGCATCGGCTGCCGCTTCGGCTCCTGCGGCAGACGCTGCACCAGCACCAGTTGCTGCAGATGCAGCCGCTCCAGCAGCAGACGCAGCAGCAACTCCAGCCGCTGATGCAGCAGCTCCAGCCAAAACCGAAGAAGTGCACAACCCGTTCGGCCTGCAAGCAGTGTGGGACGGCGGCTTCGTGCCACGCGCCACCCTGATCATCATGGTCATCATGTCGATCGGTACCTGGTACATCATCATCACCAAGCTGATCGATCAAATGAAGATCTTCAAGCAAGCTAAAGAAGCCGCTGCCAAATTCTGGAAAGCTCCTTCGATCGCTGCTGGTTCGGCAACCCTGGAAGAAGGTTCGCCATTCCGCTTCATCGCTGAATCGGGCACCAAGGCAACGGCTCACCATGACGGCGCCCTGCTGGAACAAATCGATCTGTCGACCTGGGTGACGATGTCGATCCAGCGCGCTTCGGACAAAGTGCAATCGCGTCTGCAAGATGGCCTGTCGTTCCTGGCAACCGTTGGTTCGACCGCACCGTTTATCGGTCTGTTCGGTACCGTTTGGGGTATCTACAACGCACTGACCGCTATCGGCATGACCGGTAACGCATCGATCGACAAAGTTGCAGGTCCAGTTGGTGAAGCACTGATCATGACCGCTTTCGGTCTGCTGGTCGCTGTTCCTGCCGTTCTGGGTTACAACTGGTTGGTTCGTCGTAACAAAACCGCAATGGAAGACATCCGCTCGTTCAGCGCCGACGTTCACTCGGTTCTGGTTTCCGGCGTCATGTCCACCAGCGAAGCTGGCCGTGCTGCCGGCGCTAAAAAGATCGGATAAGTCATGTCGATGTCCGTCGGCTCCGACAGCGGAGAACAAGATCAGGTAATGTCAGAAATCAACACGACGCCGCTTGTCGACATCATGTTGGTTTTGCTGATCATTTTCTTGATTACGAGTCCGGTTGTCCTCAAGCTGCAGAAAATCGATCTGCCGATTGAGACGAACCAAGCCCTGCAAACCAAGCCGCAAAACGTTAACATCGTTGTTAACAAGGATGGCGAGATTTACCTGGGCCAGACCAGACTGAAAGACACGAACGAGCTGTTCGATTATCTTAAAGTTGAAGCAGTGAAAGTACCGCAGCCGGAAGTACACGTTCGTGGCGACCAAGAAACACGCTACGAATCGATCGGCCGGGTTATTTACACGACCCAACGTGCCGGGATCCAGAAGGTCGGCTTCATCACCGAACCACCTGACAAGAGCTGATAGCGACTGACAGCGGTGCCCCGGCAACACGGGGGCGCCGCTGAAGGAAGCTTGCCGGGCGGCAGTTTTGCCCGGTGCTTCGTTGGACTTCTTAAAGGAAACACTATGAGTATGAATGTCGGTTCGGGAAGCGCAGCAGGCGCGGATCCGGAACCAATGATGGAACTGAACATGACGCCCCTCATCGACGTGATGCTGGTGCTGATTATCATGTTGATTATCACGATTCCTAAGCAAAACCACTCGGTGAACCTGAACATGCCGGTCGGCACCCCGCCGCCACCGACAACCGAACCAGTGGTCGTCACGATCGATGTCGATTTTGATGGCACTATCTTGTGGGACAATCAGGTCGTACCTGATCGTAATACGCTGGAAGCCAAGCTGAGCAACGTTGCTGCGCAAGCAGACCAGCCAGAAGTGCATCTGCGTCCTAACAAGCTGGTGGAATACAAAGTCGTCGCCGGTGTGATGGCGTCGGCGCAGCGTCTGGGCGTGACCAAAATCGGTCTGGTCGGCAACGAGCAATTCCAGTAAGCTGTAGCAATCAGGTTATCTTTACATCCGAATAGGCAGGACTTCCTGCCTATTCGCTTTTTACTGAAAGACTTTCTCATGTCCAAGTTTCGTCTCGCTCATCTCGGCCTCGTCATGGCCGCTATCGGTTTTACCGCAGCAACTCCTGTAATCGGCCTGGGCTCGCTGGCATATGCCGCGGACACCGTGCGCGCCGAAGTCGGCAAGCCACTGCAAGAAGCACAAAAACTCGCTAGCAGCGGCAAAAACAAGGAAGCGCTGGCCAAACTGCGTGAAGCAGACAGCGTTGGCGGCAAGACCGCCTTTGAAAGCTACCAGATCGAACGCGTACGCGCTTCGGCCGCCGCCGCCGCTGGCGACAACGGCACCGCCATCAAGGCGTTTGAAGCCGTCATCAATTCCGGCCGCCTGAGCGCCGCCGAAGCCCCGAAATTCACGCAAGCGCTGGCAGGCATGTACTACCGCGCCAAGGACTGGCCGAACACCATCACCTGGATCAAACGCTCGCTGAAAGACCGCGAAGATCCACAGATGCGCGAACTGCTGATCCAGACCTACTACGTCAGCGGCAACTACGCCGAAGCGGCAAAAGAGCTGCAAGCGCGCGGCGGCAACTCGGAAGCAAGCCTGCAAATGCTGGCCAACATCCAGATGAAGCAAAACGACAAGGGCGGCTACGTCGCCACCCTGGAAAAACTGGCATCGAGCTATCCGAAAACCAGCTACTGGGCCGACCTGCTGAACCGCGTTTCGGGCAAACCTGGCTTCTCGCAACGCCTGGGCCTGGACGTCCAGCGCCTGCGCCTGGCTAACGGCCTGTTCAGCAAGCCTTCCGAATACATGGAAATCAGCCAGCTGGCCCTGCAAGCAGGCAATCCTGGCGAAGCGTTGAGCATCATCGAGCAAGGCTACAAAAAAGGCGTGCTGGGTACCGGCGCCGATGCAGCCCGTCACCAGCGCCTGAAAGACCTGGCCCTGAAAACCCAGGCCGACCTGAAAGCCAGCGCGGCCAAGTCGGAAGCGGAATACGTCAAGAACAAGGACGCCGACAGCTTGAGCAAGCTGGGCTTCGCCCTCGTCTACGACGGCCAGGCGGAGAAGGGCCTGGGCTTGATGAACGACGCCGTGAAACTGGGCACCGCCAAGTATGCGGAAGAAGCCAAGCTGCATCTGGGCATCGCTTACATCCACGCTGGCAAGAAGTCCAACGCCACGACGGCACTCAAAGCCGTCAAGGGCACGGATGGCGCGGCTGACCTGGCCCGTTACTGGACGTTAATGAATAAATAAGACAACACGTCCAGGGCGTTGTTGCCGCGTCTCGCCGTACATTCGTACTGTCTTCGACGCGGCGCCTAGCCCTGAACATGTTGTCAAGCTGTTAGTTCCCGAAAAGCGTTGCCAGCACACCCGCCGGCAACGCTTTTTATCATTTCAGCAGGGAAATTACCCCTGAGGCCGCCCTGCCGGGTGTGCATCCCTGAAACAGTCCGTATAATCCCCCTTTTGGCACAGTTTTTCATCAGATTCCTATGAAGGTATTCCGCGGACTTCCCAATGCCCAGGCACGAGCGCCTTGCGCTCTGACCATCGGCAATTTTGACGGTGTCCACATCGGCCATCAGGCCTTGCTGGCGCGCGTGCGCGAAGCTGCCACCGAGCTCGGCATCGAAGCGGCCGTGATGACGTTCGAACCGCACCCGCGCGAATTCTTCGCGCAGCGCGCGGGCGACCTGTCCAAAGCCCCGCAGCGCATCGCCAACCTGCGCGACAAGCTGCAATCGCTGGACGACGCCGGCATCGACCGTGTCGTCGTCGAGCACTTCAGCGCCCAGTTCGCCGCCTTGACGCCGCAGGAATTCACGGAAAAAGTCCTCGTCGACGGCTTGCACGTGAAATGGCTGATGGTCGGCGACGACTTCTGCTATGGCGCCCGGCGCGCCGGCGACGTCGCCATGCTGCAGGAAGCGGGCCGCCAATATGGTTTCCACGTAGAAACATTGCCTACCGTGATGAACGGCAGCACGCGCATCTCCTCGTCGGCCGTGCGCCTGGCCCTGGCCGCCGGCGATTTCCCGCTGGCCACGCAGCTGCTCGGTCATCCGTACGCCATTTCCGGCCACGTGATCCACGGCCAGAAGCTGGGCCGCACCCTAGGTTTTCCCACCCTGAACCTGCGCGTGGCGCACCGCACCGCCCTGTCCGGCATCTTCATTGTGCAAGTGCATGGCCTGGGACCGGCACCGCTGCCGGCCGTGGCCAGCCTTGGCGTGCGCCCCACCGTCGATGACAGCGGCCGCGTGCTGCTGGAAGTGCATCTGTTCGATTTCAATCAGTCCTGCTACGGCAAGCTGGTGCGCGTGGAATTTTTGGAAAAACTGCGCGACGAAGAGAAATACGACGATTTGCCCACTTTGACGGCCGCCATCGAGCGCGACTCGAACCAGGCACGCGCCTATTTTGCGCAGCGCCGCAGCGCCATTACCGCCACCGACCGAATTTGACCCCGGCCAACTCCGCCGCCTGGCGGCGCCCGCCGCCGCCACACACCTGCTGCAAAACATCTACACCATACAAGTAAAGAAGACTATGTCCGATCAAAACAAGCCAGCCACGCCCAAGCAAAACAAGAAGCCTGAAAGCAAATACCCGGTCAACATGACGGAAACCCCATTCCCGATGCGCGGCGACATGGCCAAGCGCGAGCCGCAATGGGTACAGCAATGGCAAGACAAGAAAATCTACGAGCGCGTGCGCAAGGCCGCCGCCGGCCGCCCGAAATTCATCCTGCATGACGGTCCGCCGTACGCGAATGGCGACATCCACCTGGGCCACGCCGTCAACAAGATCCTCAAGGATATGGTCGTCAAGTCGCGCTCGCTGTCCGGTTTCGACGCGCCGTATGTACCGGGCTGGGATTGCCACGGCATGCCGATCGAGATCCAGATCGAAAAACTGCACGGCAAGAACCTGCCGACTGCCGAAGTGCTGGAAAAGGCGCGCGCCTACGCCAATGTGCAGGTCGAGCGCCAGAAAAAAGACTTCATCCGCCTCGGCGTGCTGGGCGAGTGGGACAACCCGTATTTGACCATGGCGCACGGCAATGAAGCCGACGAATTGCGCGCGCTGGGCAAGCTGCTGGAAAAAGGCTATGTGTACCGCGGCCTGAAGCCCGTCAACTGGTGCTTCGACTGCCAGTCGGCGCTGGCCGAGGCGGAAGTGGAATACGCGGAAAAACGCGATCCCGCCATCGACGTCGGGTTCAAGTTCGCCGAGCCGGAAAAACTGGCAGCCGCCTTCGGCCTGCCATCGCTGCCGACCGATAACGGTTTCATCGTCATCTGGACCACGACGCCGTGGACCATCCCATCGAACCAGGCGCTGAACGTGCACCCGGAAGTCAAATATGCGCTGGTGAAGACCGAGCGCGATGGCCAGCCATTGCTGCTGATCCTGGCGCAAGACCTGGTCGTGGCCAGCCTGGCGCGCTTCAAGTTAGAGGGCACGACGATCGCCACTTGCGACGGCGCGGCCCTGGCCGGCATCAGCTTCCGCCACCCGCTGCATGCTTCCGACGCTTTCTACGACCGCCTGTCGCCGTTGTACCTGGCCGAATACGTGACCACGGAAAGCGGCACCGGCGTGGTGCACTCGGCGCCAGCCTACGGCCTGGACGACTTCATCTCGTGCAAGGCGCACGGCATGAAGGATGACGACATCATCAAGCCCGTCATGGGCGACGGCAAATTCGCCTCGACCCTGCCCCTGTTCGGCGGCATGACCATCTGGGAAGCGTCGAAACCGATCTGCAACGCCCTGACGGACGCGGGTGCGCTGTTCGAAGTCAAGATGTTCGACCACAGCTACATGCACTGCTGGCGTCACAAGACGCCGATCATCTACCGCGCCACCTCGCAGTGGTTCGCCGGCATGGACGTGACGCCGAAAGACGGCGGCGCGACCCTGCGCGAGACGGCATTGAAAGGCATCGCCGACACCGAGTTCTTCCCGGACTGGGGCCAGGCGCGCCTGCATGGCATGATCGCCAACCGCCCTGACTGGACCCTGTCGCGCCAGCGCCAGTGGGGCGTGCCGATGGCCTTCATCGTGCACAAGGAAACGGGCGACCTGCATCCGCGCACGCCGGAGCTGCTGGAGCAAGTGGCCAAGCTGATCGAAAAGGACGGCATCGAGGCATGGCAGGCGCTGGATCTGAAGGACCTGATCGGCGACGAAGCGGCCATCTACGCCAAGAACAAGGACACGCTGGACGTGTGGTTCGATTCCGGCGCCACGCACCAGACGGTGCTGGGCGGTCCGCAAGGCCACGGTTCGCACTCGACGCAGCTGCAATTCCCGGCCGACCTGTACCTGGAAGGCTCGGACCAGCATCGCGGCTGGTTCCATTCCTCCTTGCTCGTGTCGTCGATGCTGAATGGCCGTCCGCCATATAAAGCCCTGCTGACGCACGGCTTCACGGTCGATGGCGAAGGCAAGAAGATGTCCAAGTCGCTGGGCAACACCCTGGCGCCGCAAAAGATCTCGGACACCCTGGGCGCCGACATCCTGCGCCTGTGGATCGCCTCGACCGACTACACGGGCGAGCTGTCGATCTCCGACGAAATCCTCAAACGCGTGACGGAATCGTATCGCCGCATCCGCAATACCCTGCGCTTCCTGCTGGCCAATACGTCGGACTTCAATCCGGCCACGGATGCCGTGCCGGTGGCGGAGATGTTCGAAATCGACCGTTATGCGCTGGCCAACATGGCATCGCTGCAAACGCAGATCGAGAACAACTACGCGCGCTACGAATTCCACCCGGTCGTCTCGAAGCTGCAGACGTACTGCTCGGAAGACCTGGGCGGCTTCTACCTGGACATCCTGAAGGACCGTTTGTACACCTCCGGCCTGACGTCGCACGCGCGCCGTTCCGCGCAAACGGCCCTGTGGCACATCACGCAAAGCCTGCTGCGCCTGATGGCCCCGGCCCTGTCGTTCACGGCCGAAGAAGCATGGGCCGTCTTCGCCGGACCGGAAGCGTATGCCGCCAGCGATGAAACCATCTTCACGCAAACCTGGTGGCAGCTGCCGGCAGTAGCGGATGCGGCCGATCTGCTGGAGAAATACACGGCCCTGCGCGCCGTGCGCACGGACGTGACGAAACAGCTGGAAGACTTGCGCACCTCGGGCGCCATCGGTTCGTCGCTGCAGGCGGAACTGACGATCAAGGCCGCGCCGATGAAGTACAAGCTGTTGACCACCCTCGGCGACGACTTGAAGTTCGTCTTCATCACCTCGCAGGCAACGGTGGCCGAAGTGGCTGACGAAGCGGCCGAGGAAGTGGTCGTGGCCGCGTCGACGGCGCCGAAGTGCGAGCGCTGCTGGCACTACCGTGCGGACGTGGGCACGGACGCCGCGCATGCTACCCTGTGCGGCCGCTGCGTCAGCAATCTGTTTGGCGCGGGCGAGAAACGCCGCTTCGCATAAACAACGTCGTCAAAATCTACTGCGCGTCGCGATTTGCGGCCTGCGATGCTCGCTGTACTAAAGTACAGCTGCGCGTCTCGGGCCAACGGGGGCGCCGAGCCTCGCTGCCGCTCGCTACGATTTTGCCCGTCGTTGTATGCTATGAATCCAACCGCCGCCTGCTACCAGGCGGTGGCATTATCTTCCCTGGAAAAATATGGCCACTAAAAACCGTTTTTCATCGAAATCGTCATCCTCGGCGTCGCTCGTGCCCTGGCTGGGCATTGCCGCCATCGTCATCCTGTTCGACCAGATCACCAAGATCACGATCCTGAAGACCTTCCGCTATGCGCAAGAGATGGTCATCACCTCGTATTTCAACCTGGTGCTCGCGTATAACAAGGGCGCCGCGTTCAGCTTCCTGTCCGACCAGGGCGGCTGGCAGCGCTATTTCTTCACCGGCATCGCCCTGGCGGCCGCCGTCTACATCATCTATCTGCTGAAAAAGCACGCCGGCCAGCGCATGTTCTGCTGGGCCCTGGCGCTGATCCTGGGCGGCGCGCTGGGCAACGCCATCGACCGTCTGGTCTACGGCCACGTGGTCGATTTCCTCGACTTCCACTGGAAAAGCTGGGGCCATTTCCCCGCTTTCAATATCGCCGACAGCGCCATCTGCATCGGCGCGGCCCTGTTCATCATCGATGAACTGCGCCGGGTAAACAAATAAACACGCAGGAGAACGGCATGGAATTGTCCGGCAAAAAAATCGTCCTGGGACTGTCAGGCGGCGTCGCCTGCTACAAGGCGGCGGAACTGTGCCGCGCGCTGACAAAGGCCGGCGCATCGGTGCAAGTGGTCATGACGGATGCGGCCAGCCACTTCATCACGGCCGTCACGATGCAGGCCTTGTCCGGCCACCCCGTGCACACCAGCCAGTGGGATGCGCGCATCGCCAACAACATGGCGCATATCGATTTGACGCGCCATGCGGACGCCATCCTGATCGCGCCATGTTCGGCCGATTTTCTGCGCAAGCTGGCGCACGGCGTGTGCGACGACCTGCTGTCGACCCTGTGCCTGGCCCGTCCCTCCCACCTGCCCCTGCTCGTGGCGCCGGCCATGAACGTGGAAATGTGGCAGAACCCCGCCACGCAACGCAATGTGCAGCAGCTGCGCGACGACGGCATCAAGCTGTTCGGCCCGGCCGCCGGCGAACAGGCGTGCGGCGAAACGGGCCTGGGTCGCATGCTGGAACCGGAGCAATTGCTGACGGAGCTGATCGCCGCCTTCCAGCCGAAGGTATTGGCAGGCAAGCGCGTACTGGTCACGGCCGGCCCCACCTTCGAGGCCATTGACCCCGTGCGTGGCATCACCAATCTGTCCTCGGGCAAGATGGGCTATGCGGTGGCGCGCGCGGCGCGCGAAGCGGGCGCCGAAGTGCTGCTCATTTCCGGCCCCACGGCCCTGGACGCGCCGTTCGGCGTGCGTCGCATCGACGTGCAAAGCGCGCAGCAGATGCACGATGCGGTGCTGGCCCACGTCGATGGCCAGCATGTCTTCGTCGCCGTGGCCGCCGTGGCCGACTGGAGAGTCGCCAACGCCAGCGAACAAAAGATGAAAAAGCAGGCCGATGGCTCCGTGCCCGAACTGCAGTTCGTGCAAAACCCCGACATCCTCGCCACCGTGGCGGCACGCACCAACCTGGCCGGCTATCCCTACTGCGTCGGTTTTGCCGCCGAATCGGAAAACCTGGTGGAATTCGGCTCGACCAAGCGCGAGAAAAAGGGCATCCCCCTCCTGGTCGGCAATATCGGTCAGAACACCTTTGGCCAGGACGACAACACCATCATCCTCTTCGACGAGGAAGGCCATACCGTGCTGCCGCGCGCCTCGAAACTGAACCTGGCGCGCCAGCTGATTTCGGAAATCTCGAAGCGCATTGCCAAGAATTCGCTGCTCAAATAATCCCTTTAAACGACTTAGCTTAGTTAGTTAGATTCATGAAAAATATCGACATCAAGATCCTCGACGCCCGCATGAAAGAACTGCTGCCGGCCTACGCCACACCGGGCAGCGCCGGCCTCGATTTGCGCGCCTGCATCGACGAGGCGATCACCATCGAAGCCGGACAGACCGTGCTCATTCCCACCGGCCTGGCCATCCACATCGGCGACCCGTCGTATGCGGCCATGATTTTGCCGCGTAGCGGCATGGGCCACAAAAACGGCATCGTATTGGGGAATCTGGTAGGCTTGATCGACTCCGATTACCAGGGCCAGCTGATGGTATCGACCTGGAACCGGGGCCAGAGCGCTTTCACGCTCAATCCCATGGAACGCCTGGCGCAACTGATTATCGTGCCGGTGCTGCAAGTGGGCTTTAACGTCGTCGAGGAATTCGGCGACAGCGAACGCGGTGTTGGCGGTTTCGGCAGCACCGGAAAACATTAAGGAATTTCTTATGCCAGGTTTCCGCCATCTGATCTCAGCCCCAACTTCGCTGCGCCGATTGGCTACTCCCCTCCTGCTGGCCAGTGCGGCCATCCTCGCCGGCTGCACCACGCCGGCCACGAATGTCAGCGGTCCGTTCAACGTCGTGCCGGCGCCCGATGCGCCCGCGCCGACGGCGCAGCAAAAGGCGGCGCAGGAAGAACTGGTGAAGATGGTGGCGCTGCAGGACCGCCTGTCGAAAGTCTCGGCGCCCCTGCTGATCAACAATGCGGACCTGTGCAAGACGTATGCGCGCAACCTGCTGGGCTTCACGGCGCAGAACAAGTATTCCTACCCTGGCATCTATGCCGACGCGGCGCAGGCAGCCCTCGGCTACGGCGAACAGATGCAGGTCTCCGGCGTCTTGCCGGGCAGCGGCGCCGCCCGCGCCGGCTTGCGCAAGGGCGACGGCTTGCTGGCCGCCGAAGGCAAGCCGCTGCCGGCCGGCCCGAAAGCGGAAGGCCCGTTCGGCGCCATCGTCGGCCCGCTGGCCTCGAAAAGCGCAAGCCTGAACATGACCATCGCCCGCGACGGCCAGCAGCAGGACCTCAAAATTCCCGTCACGCGCGCCTGTGCCTTCCGCGTCGCCCTGGGCAATGCGGACAATATCAATGCCTACTCGGACGGCGGACGCATCATGCTCACGCGCGGCATGGTCAATGCGGCGCAAAACGACGAAGGCATCGCCTTCGTGATCGCCCGCGAAATGGCGCACAACATCCTCGACCACGCGCGCAGCCAGCGCTCGGCCGGGACGGCCGGCAGCATCATCGACAGCCTGGGCGCCGTGCAGCCCGACGTGTCGATGCTGACGGGCGCCGCCGGCATCAAGGCCATGCCGCAGGAACTCGACGTGCAAGCCGACACCCTGGCCATCTACCTGCTGGCGCGCGCCGGCTACAACGTCGACAACGCCGCCCGCTTCTGGCAGCGCCTGGCCACGCAAGTGCCGGCCACGGTCGCCAATGGCTACACGGCCCTGCACCCGGGCACCAACTCGCGCATGGCCGCCGTCAACCGCGCCGTCATCGACGTGCGCGCCAAGCAGGCGGCGAAGAAGCCGATCAAGCCCTAGGCCTGATCAACAAAGGAGGCGCCTGACAAAACCAAGTTTGGTCAGGCGCCGGGGAAGTTCGGGAAATAGGTGCCCATGATCCAGGTCAGGGCGCCGCAAAATACCACCGCCAGGAACAGGGCGATGAGCAGTTTGCCAAACTTGGGAATGCCGTCGTCTTGCGTTTTTTGGTCGTTCGACATGAAAACTCTCCGCAGGCTGTTGGAGAGCGTAGTATAGCCACAATATTGAAAAATATTCCATACTTTGCCGCCTACCTGCGGCTTTCCTTTCGCGGCCCATGGACAGCATCGACCTTGAAGTTCTGAAAACCAGCGCCGCCTGGCTCGCCGCCGGCCACCGCTGCGAACTCGTCACCGTCATCAAGACCTGGGGTTCCAGCCCCCGCCCCGTGGGCGCCACCCTGGCCATCTGTGACGATGGCACGGTGGTCGGTTCCGTTTCCGGCGGCTGCATCGAAGATGACTTGATCGACACCGTGCGCGTGCACGGCATCGTGCGCACGCAGCCGGACATCGTCAGCTACGGCATCAGCGCCGACGAGGCGCACCGCTTCGGCCTGCCCTGCGGCGGCACCATCGAACTGGCCATCGAACCGCTGCATGCTGGCAGCCGCGTGGCAGAACTGCTGGCGCGTCTGGAAGCGCATGAACTGGTCGAGCGCCGCCTCGATCTGGATACCGGCACCGTCACCCTGCGGCGCGCCACGCCGGGCGCCGTGCTGGCCCTGGAAGACGGCATACTCACCACGCAGCACGGTCCGCGCTGGCGCTTGCTGATCATCGGTGCCAGCCAGCTGTCGCGCTTCGTGGCGCAGATCGCCACGGCCATGGATTACCACGTCATCGTCTGCGACCCGCGCGAGGAATACCGGGGCGGCTGGAACGTGCCCGGCGTGCCCCTGCTGCACGCCATGCCGGACGACCTTGTGCTGGAACTCAAACTCGACAGCCGCAGCGCCGTCGTCGCCCTCACGCACGACCCCAAGCTCGATGACCTGGCCCTGATGGAAGCGCTGAAATCGCCCGCGTTTTACGTGGGCGCCATCGGCTCGCGCGCGAACAACGCCAAGCGCCGCGAACGGCTGCTGCAGTTCGACGTCAGCGCGGAACAACTGGCGCGGCTGCATGGCCCCATCGGCCTGTACATCGGCAGCAAGACGCCGGCCGAAATCGCCATTTCCATCCTGGCCGAACTGACGGCCGTGAAAAATGGCGTACCCGACGCGCTGCAGATCCAGCACGCGGCGGCCCTGAGCCCGCCCACCACCGACATCTGCGCGCGCTAAGGCACAAAGCAAGAAACGCGGTGCGCCCGCATCGCCTCCCTGATACCGTCCCTGACTTTGGCCCCCCACCATGACCCTGCTGCACTGGACCCTCCCCCTGCCCGCCGGCTACCGCCGCGACGACGTCATCACCTTCCACAGCCGCGATGGCGAAGCCGTGGCGGAGCAAGTCACGCCGGCAGGACTGCGCAAGGGCATCCTGGTGCAAGGCGTGCCGGTCGTGCTGGATGTCGCCTTCACTGACGCTGCCGCCGTCTGCCGCGCCGAGATCGACGGCGATGGAGTTGGCGACCTTGAAACGCCGCTGCACGGCGCCCTGCTCAACATCCTCGGCCTGCGCATCGATCCGCAGCCATTCGCGCAACTGGCGGCCAATGACCCGCTGCTGGCGCCTCTGGTCAGCGTCAATCCAGGTCTGCGCATCGTGCAATCGGCCAGCCCCTTCGAGGCGCTGACCTGGGCCATCATCGGCCAGCAGATCAACCTGCCGTTCGCCATCGCCCTGCGCCGCACCTTCATCTTGCAGGCGGGATGCCGGCACAGTTGCGGCTTGTGGTGCTATCCCGAGGCGCGCGACGTGGCGCGGCTATCGGTGGAAGAGCTGACCAGCCGCAAATTCTCGCGCGCCAAGGCGGAAACCGTGCTGCGTCTGGCACGCCTCGTCGATGAGGGAGAACTGTCGCTGGAGCTGCCGCCCTCCGGCGACGTGGCGGCGATGTCGCAAGCGCTGCTGGCCGTGAAAGGCATCGGCCCGTGGACCGTCAACTACGCGCTGCTACGCGGCTACGGCTATGCCGACTGCTCGCTGCACGGCGACGTGGCCATCCGCGCCGCGCTGCAAAAGCTGCTCGGCGAAGAAGCGAAGCCGGACATGGCGCGCACGGAACAGTGGCTGCGCCAGTACGCGCCGCACCGCACCATGGCGGCGGCCCACCTGTGGGCCAGCCTGCACGCGCCAGCAAAAAATAATTCGCCAACGCGGGAATAAACGGCGGGCGGCACGCGTCTATCCCTTGCAAGCCCCCAAAACCTCAAGGAGACCATCATGCGCTTTACCACTTTTGCCGCCACCGCCCTGTTCACCGCCTTGTCCGCCCCGCTGGCCTTCGCCGCCGACGTCATGCCCGCCAACGGCATGCTGGTCAACGCCAGCGGCATGACCGTGTACGTGTTCGACAAGGATGTCGCCGACAGCGGCAAGAGCGCCTGCAGCGGCGGCTGCCTGGCGGCCTGGCCCGCCGTCATCGCCACCGAAGCGGCGCCCGCCGCCCCGTATGGCAGCATCAAGCGCGAAGACAACGGCGCCATGCAGCTGACCTACAAGGGCAAGCCCCTGTACCTGTACAAGGAAGACAAGAAGCCGGGCGACGTGGCCGGCGACAATTTCAAGAACGTGTGGCACATCGTCAAGCCGTAAGCAGCCCTTCCCGCCGCCACGATGGCCACGCAAGACGATAGCCGCCAGCTGCAAGCGTGCCTGCCCGGCCTGCGCCGCTATGCGCGCGCGCTGGCGGGCGCCCTGCACGCGGACGACCTGGTGCAGGACACCGTGGAGCGGGCCTGGCGCAAGCTCGATCAGCGGCAGCGCGGCGGCGAGATGCGGCCGTGGCTGTTCTCCATCATGCACAACCTGCACGTGGATCAGTTGCGCCGTCCCGGCCTGGCGCTGCAGGAACTCGATGACGAAGCCCTGCTGCCCGCGCCCGAGCGCGCGCCCGGGCAAGCCATCGCCATCGGCGAAATGGATGCGGCGCTGGCCCGTTTGCCGCTGGGGCAGCGCGAAGTGATCCTGCTGGTCGCGCTGGAGCAGATGCCGTATGAGCAGGTGGCGTCCACCTTGGGCATCCCCGTCGGCACCGTCATGTCGCGGCTGTCGCGCGGGCGCGAGCGGCTGCGCGAACTGCTCGACGGCCGCCCCGCCGGCAGCCATGGTGCCCCTACTCTGAAAGTCGTGAAATGACAACGCAAGCCATCAGCGAAGCGCAATTGCACGCCCTGGCCGACGGCGTCCTGCCCGAGGCACAGCGCGCGGCCATCGACGACCACCTGCGCGCGCATCCAGAAGACGCCGCCCGAGTCGACGCTTGGCGTGCACAGAACCGGCAATTGCGCGCCCTGTTCGACCCCGTGCTGGACGAAACCGTGCCACCGGCCCTGCTGCAATCGGCATCGCCACCGGCCGCGAACGGCGCCTGGCGGCGCCCCGCCATGCAGGCGGCAGCGGCCGTCGTGCTGGTGATCGCTGGCGGCGCGGGCGGCTGGCTGCTGCGCGGCGATGCCGGCGGCAGCCTCACCGCCAGCGCCAGCCCCCTTGCCCTGGCGCGCAGCGCCGCCATCGCCCATGCCGTCTACACACCCGAAGTGCGCCACCCCGTCGAGGTGGGCGCGGAACAGGAGGCGCACCTGGTGCAGTGGCTGTCGAAACGCCTGGGCACGAAATTGCAGCCGCCAGCGCTGTCGCCGCTCGGTTATCACCTGATCGGCGGACGCCTGCTGCCCGGCGATGGCGACGGCCCCGTGGCGCAATTCATGTATGAAGATGGCGGCGGCAAGCGCCTGACCCTGTACGTGGCGAAAGAGCGGGCCGGCAAGCAGGAAACGGCCTTCCGCTATACGCAGGAAAAGGAGTTGAGCGTGTTTTACTGGATCGACGGCCAGCTCGGTTATGCCCTCTCGGCGAACCTGCCCAAGCAGGCGCTGGGCAAGATCGCCGACACCGTGTACGCGCAGCTGGAGCAGCCGCGTTAAGTGGCGCTTGCAGTCCGCTGCCGTGCGCGTGATCCGGCCACGTGGATGACGCCAGCCAGCAAGCCCAATGCGACACCAAACACCGCCACGCCCGTCCAGCCAAAACGCTGCATCAGCCAGCCGCTCACCGCCACACCGGCGGCGCCGCCGATGAAGGTCGCCGTCATGTACAGGCTGTTGATGCGGCCTTGGGCAGCCGGATCGACGGCAAAGGCGCGTGTCTGGTTGGCTACCAGGGCGGCCTGCACGCCGATATCGAGCACGATGACGCCGATCACCAGCAAGAGCAACGACGAGGCGGCGCCCGCCAGCAGCAGGTAGGACAGCGTCACGATGGCGATGCTCAGGCCAATGACCGTGCGCGAACCGAGTCTGTCGGTGGCCCTGCCGCCCACGGTGGCGGCCAGTGCGCCGGCCGCGCCGATGATGCCGAAGGCGCCGGCCCAGGCGCTGCCCAAATGCCATGGGCCGTTCGCCAGCAGCGACGCCAGGTTGACCCAGAACGCATTGAAGCAGGCCCACAACAGCGCCTGGATCAGCATCGATTCGCGCAGGGGACGATGGTCGCGCGCCAGTGGCCACAACGACGCCAGCAAGCCAAGGTAGGAGAGCTGGCTACCCGGTTTCCCGCGTGGCAGCAAGGCCGCCGCCGCGATCCACACGGGCACCATGAACGCCGCTTCCATGGCGTACACGGCGCGCCAGCCCCAGGCCTCGCCCACCACGCCGGCGACCGTACGCCCGAGCAGGATGCCCACCATGATGCCGCTGACCACCGTGCCGACGGAACGGCCGCGCTCAGCGGGCGGCGACATGCTCGCGGCGAGCGGCACCAGTTGCTGCGGCACGCAGCTGACGATGCCCAGGCCAAACGATGCCCCGATCAGCGGCCAGATGCCGGGCGCCAGCGCGGCCGCCAAGGCGCAAACGAAGGCCAGCGCGATCTGCCCCAGCACCAGCGTGCGCCGGTCGACGCGGTCGCCCAGCGGCAGCAGCAGCGCCAGCCCCGTGGCAAAGCCCAGCAGCGCCGCGCCAGCGACCAGGTTGACGGCCGCCAGGTCGACGCCGAGGCCGGACTGGATCAGGGGCAGGATAGGCTGGGTGCAATAGATGTTGGTGATGACCGCACCGGCGATCACCGCCATCATGAGTATCTTGCCGCGCGGCGCGGACGCCACGGTGTGTGCATCGGGCGGGGGAATGGGCGTGGGGCGCATGGCGCTCTCCTTTCAAGTTGCCGCAGCGACGTGCCGCAGCGAAGGAGACCAGCTTACGTACTTGCACCGACAAAGAGAATCCCATAATATTGAGAATCATTCTTCCAAAATTCGATAGGCTCACATGAGAACACGCCATGGATAGACTGGAATCCATGACCATCTTGCTGGCCGTGGTGGACGCGGGGAGCCTGACGGCCGCCGCGCGCCATCTCGGCATGCCGCTGGCTACCGTCAGCCGCAAGGTGGCGGCGCTGGAAGCGCACCTCAACACGCGCCTGCTGCACCGCACGACGCGCCAGTTGTCGCTGACGGAGGCCGGCCACTCCTACGTGGCCGCGTGCCGCCGCATCCTCGAAGAGATCGGCGAAGCGGAGCGTATTGCGACGGGCGAATATGCGGTGCCGAAAGGCGAACTGACGATCACGGCGCCCGTCATGTTCGGACGCCTGCACATCGTGCCCGTGGTGGCGGCGTTCCTAGCCCGCTATCCAGACATCGAGATCAAGCTGGTACTGACGGATCGCGTGCTGCACCTGATGGACGAGCAGGTCGACGTGGCCGTGCGCATCGGCGACCTGCCCGACAGCAGCTTCATGGCGACGCGGGTCGGCACGGTGCGCCGGGTCGTCTGCGCCAGTCCCGGCTACCTGGCCGCGCATGGCACGCCGGCGGCACCGGGTGACCTCGCCGCGCATGCCTGCATCAGTTTCGAAGTGCTGGAATCGCGGCGCGCCTGGGTCTTCGGCACGGGCAAAGCTGCGCAGTCCGTGCCCGTGCACTCGCGCCTGGCCGTCAATACGGTGGACGCGGCAATCGCCGCCGCCACCCTGGACGCGGGCGTGATCCGCGTGCTGTCGTATCAGGTGATGGACGCCCTGCGCGAAGACCGGCTGCGCATCGTGCTCGCACCGTTCGAAGCGGCGCCCTTGCCCGTCAGCCTGCTGCACAAGGGACAAGCGCCGCTGCCCTTGAAATTGCGCGCCTTCCTCGATTTCGTCACGCCGCTGTTGCGCGCGGTGGAGCTGGACGTCAGCCCAGCGCGCGTTGGAGTTCCGCATACGCGTCGACCAGCTGCTGCTTCGAATAGCCGCGATTGAGCCCACTGGGATTGGGCAAGATCCACACGCGCGCGCCGCCGAAGCGCTCCGGCTGTTCGCCCCACTCCAGTTGGCGCTTGCCCGTCATCGCCGCGTAGGCGGCCTTGCCCAGGAAGGCGATCCACTGCGGCTGCAGCAAGGCCAGTTTATGCCGCAGGCCCGCCGCCGCTTGCGCGAATTCGTCCGTGTCCACCTGATCCGCGCGGCGGGTCGGACGTCCGACGGCCGCCGTCAACCCCAGCCCGAAACCGAGCACGCTGGCATCGTCCTGCGGCGCCACCAGATGCGGCGTGAAGCCGGCCAGGTGCAGCACGGGCCAGAAGCGGTTGCCGCGGCCGAGAAAATGGTGGCCGGCCGCCGCCGCGTCCACGCCGGGATTGAGGCCGCAAAAAACCACCCGCAAGCCGGGAGCGAGAATGTCCGGCAAGCCCGGCGCCGTTGTGAGGCATGTCATGGAGAACTCCGATATCAGAAGCCGCAGTATGCCACCGGGCCCCACTCCCTGCAGCGCATGGCCGCTGGTGCTACCATCCCCTACTGATGCGCTCATCCGTTTGGCGGATGGCCGTCGCGCTTTCCGCACCGTCCCCCACAGAGGAATACACATGACGACCCTGACCATCAATGGCAAGCAGCACGACCTTGCACTGCCTGAAGACACGCCCCTGCTGTGGGCCTTGCGCGACGAACTGGGCATGACCGGCACCAAATTCGGCTGCGGCATGGCCCTGTGCGGCGCCTGCACCGTGCACCTCGATGGTGTAGCCATCCGCTCCTGCGTGACGCCGGTGTCGGCCGCCGCCGGCAAGAAGATCACCACCATCGAGGCCGTGGGCGAAGACAAGGTCGGTCTGGCGCTGCAGCAAGCGTGGCAAGAGCACGGCGTGCCCCAATGCGGCTACTGTCAGGCCGGACAGATCATGTCGGCCACGGCCCTGCTGCACAAGACGCCAAAACCGAACGACCAGCAAATCCGCGAAGCGATGAGCGGCAATATCTGCCGCTGCGGCACCTATACGCGCATCCACGCGGCCATCAAGCAGGCCTCGGCCAGCATCAACGCAAAAGGAGCGGCCAAATGAGCATCCATGACACTCCGACTGTTCATTCGCCCGCGCGGCGCAACTGGCTCAAAGCCGCCGGCGCGCTGGCCAGCCTGACCCTGGTGGCCGGCCCTTCCGGCCTCGTGATGGCGGCCGACGCCGTCAAATATGGCGGCGACAAGATGGCTGGCGGCGTGGTCGACGACACCCTGGTCTTCCTGTCGGTGGCAGCCGACGGCATCGTCACCATTGTTGTGCACCGTTCCGAAATGGGCCAGGGCATCCGCACCAGCCTGCCCATGGTGGCGGCCGATGAACTGGGCGCCGACTGGGCGCAGGTGCGCGTGCAGCAGGCGCCCGCCGACGAGGCGCGCTACGGCAGCCAGGATACGGACGGCTCGCGCAGCATGCGCCACTCGTTCCGCGCCATGCGCCACGTGGGCGCCACGGCGCGCCTGATGCTGGAAACGGCGGCCGCCGTGCGCTGGGACGTGCCCGTCACGGAAGTCAAAGCCGTCAACCATGCGGTCGTGCATGCGGCCAGCGGACGCTCGCTGTCCTTCGGCGCCCTGGCAGAAGAAGCGGCCAAATTGCCGGTGCCGCCACGCGCGCGCATCAGCCTGAAAACAGCGGGCGAGCTGCGCTACATCGGCCAGACCAGCACGCGCGGCATCGACCTGCACGACATCGTCACGGGCAATACCCACTTCGGCATCGACACGCGCCTCGATGGCATGGCGTATGCCGTCATCGCCCGCCCTCCCGTATTCGGTGGCAAGCTGAAAAGCGTGGACAAGACGGCAGCCCTGAAGGTGCCGGGCGTGCTGCGCATCGTCGAACTGGCGGGCAGCCCGCCGCCGGCCATGTTCAATCCGCTGGGCGGCGTGGCCGTCATCGCGAAGAACACCTGGGCCGCCATCAAGGGCCGCGAAGCGCTGGTGCTGGAATGGGACGACGGCCCGAACGGCAGCTATGATTCGAAAGCCTTCCGCAAGACGCTGGAAGCGGCCGTGCGCCAGCCGGCCAGCCCGGCGCGCGACCAGGGCAAGACAGTGGCCACCCTGGCCGCCGCTCCCGCCGCGCGCAAACTCAGCGCCGAATACTATCTGCCCCACCTGGCCCACGCCACCATGGAGCCGCCCGCCGCCACCGTGCGCATCGCCAACGGCAAGGCCGAAGTGTGGGCCTGCGTGCAGGCGCCGCAAGCGACGCGCAGCAACGTGGCCAAGGCCCTGGGCCTGACGTATGACGACGTGACCGTCCACGTGACCCTGCTCGGCGGCGGCTTCGGGCGCAAATCAAAACCCGATTTCGCCGTCGAGGCGGCGCTGCTGTCGAAAGCCATGGATGGCGCGCCCGTCAAGCTGACGTGGACGCGCGACGACGACCTGCAGCACGACTACCTGCACACGGTGTCCGTCGAACGGCTGGAAGCGTCGCTGGACGCGAAAGGCATGCCGACGGCCTGGCTGCACCGCACGGCCGCGCCCACCATCACCTCGACCTTTGCCGCCGGCGCGAACAAGCAGGCGCCGTTCGAGCTGGGCATGTCGGCCATCAACGTGCCGTTCGCTATTGCGAACATCCGCGTCGAAGTGCCCGAAGTGCCGGCCCACACGCGCATCGGCTGGTTCCGTTCCGTGTCGAATATCCCGCACGCCTTCGCCATCCAGTCGTTCACGGCCGAACTGGCCCACGCGGCAAAGAAAGACCACCGCGACTACCTGCTGGCGCTCTTGGGCCCCGCGCGCAAGATCAATCCGGCCGACCTGTCCGACGGCTGGAACTATGGCGAGGACCCTGCGAAGTATCCGGTCGATATCGGCCGCATGCGCCACGTGATCGAGCTGGCGACGGCCAAGGCGGGCTGGGGCCGCAAACTGCCCAAGGGACGGGGACTGGGCCTGGCCGTGTCCTACAGTTTCGTCACCTATGTGGCGGCCGTGATCGAGGTAGAAATCAATGCGGCCGGCGAAGTCATCGTGCCGAGAGTCGATATCGCCATGGATTGCGGCCCGCAAATCAACCCGGACCGCGTGCGCTCGCAAATCGAGGGCGCCTGCATCATGGGCCTGTCCTTGGCCATGAGCGGCGAGATCAGTTTTAAAAATGGCCGGGTCGAGCAAAGCAATTTCCACGACTATAGCGTGCTGCGCGCCGCTGACGCGCCGCGCGTGATCCACACGCACCTGGTGCCGGGCACCTTGGACATGGAGCTCGGTGGCGTGGGCGAACCGGCCACGCCACCGATCGCGCCAGCCCTGTGCAACGCCATCTTCGCCGCCACGGGCAAGCGCATCCGCGCCCTGCCCGTGGGCATGCAGCTGGCGAAAAAGGCTTAAGTCCGCCGCGCGGCCGGCAACTGCAACAGCAGCGCGGCGGCGGCGACCAAAGCGGCGCCGGCCGACAGCAGCCACATGGGCCAGTTGAGCAGAAGCAGCAGGCCGCCCATGGCGGCGCCGATGGCGCTGCCCAGGTAGAGCGCCGATTCGTTGAGGGCGATGGCCAGGTTGCCGTCGCCCTGCCGCGCGCGCACGGCCAGCAACTGCTGGTTTTGCGGCACTTGCAGGGCCCAGCCAGCCGCGCCCCACAGCGCGATCGGCGCCAGCATCAGCCAGGCCGACCAGCCGGCCGCCAGCGGCAGCGCGCACAAGGCCAGCGCCAGCAGCAGCAAGATGAAGCCGGTTAGTTTCGGCGCCGCCACCTTGTCCGCCCATGGCCCAACCAGCACGCTGCCCACGATCCCCCCCACGCCCCATGCCCACAGGAAGGGCGTGACGGACATCGCCGCGCCCTGCGCCGACCATGCCAGCAGCGGCGCGATAAACGTGTACATGCCCAGGCTGGCGATGGCCGCCAGCAGCGACACCAGCAGGATTGACAGCACCTGCCCATCGGCCAGCAAGGCCAGCTTGCGGCGCAGTGAAATGGCCGGCGCCGCCGGCAGCGCTGGCAGCTTCCACAGCAAACCCGCCAGCGCCAGCCCGCCCAGAAGAGTCACCAGCCACAAGGCCGCCGTCCAGCCCAGCTGCTGCGCCAGCAGCAAACTCAAAGGCACGCCCAGCACCGTGCCGCCGGCCATGCCGCCCATGATCACGCCGATGGCCTTGCCCCGCTGCCGCGGCGCCGACACGCCGGCCGCCGCAGCGATACCGAGCGCCAGATAGACACCGGCACCGATGCCGGCAATGGCCCGCCATGCCAGCAGACTGGCAAATCCGGGCGCCAGCGCGCTGGCCCCGTTCGCCAGCACGAACACGGCCAGCGCGATCAGGAGGCCGGAGCGCTGCGCGCGCGCCGGCAGCAAGGCCACGGCAAGCGGCGAGCCGAGGCCATAGGCCAGGGTAAACGCCGTCACCAGTTGCGCGGCCATCGCCAGGGAGATGGAAAACGCGCCGGCGATCATCGGCATCAGGCCCGCCGTCACATACGACGCCATGCCCAGCGCGAACGCGCCAATGGCGATCAGGTAGACGGTGGCGGGAAGACCGGTACGGGAGGAAGAATAGTCAGACATGGGCCAGCTTTCAGAAAGAAAGCAGGCATTCTGGAATACAATATAAACAATTACAATTTAACTGTTTATGCTATTACTGATAGCAACAGACTCACCGGAAAGACAGCACCATGCGCACTTTGGCCCGCACCCGCCACGAACTGGCCGCCTACCTGCAGGCGCGCCGCGCACGCCTGTCGCCCGAGGACGTGGGCTTGCCCGGCGGCGGACGGCGCAGGACGCCCGGCTTGCGCCGCGAAGAAGTGGCGGCGCTGGCTGGCGTGGGGCTGACCTGGTACACCTGGCTGGAGCAGGGGCGCGACATCGGCGTCTCGAGCGCCTTTCTCGACAAGCTGGCCGAAGTGCTGAAACTGGACGGGGGCGAACGCCGCCACCTGTTCCTGCTCGCACATGCGCGTCCGCCAGCCGAAGAAGGCAAGACGTTTTGCGTGGTGCCCCCGCCGGTGCGCCGGTTGATGCACGAGCTGGCGCATCCGGCGTATGTGCTCAACCTGCGCTGGGACGTGCTGGCGTTCAATGCGGGCGCGGACACCCTGTTTGGCTTCGGCGCACATGTGCCATCGCGGCGCAATCTGCTGTGGCTCTTGTTTACCGATCCGCTGCTGCGCTCACGCTTCACGGCCTGGGAAGAGCAGGCGCCGCTGATGCTGTCGAGCTTTCGCCGCGACTACGCGCGCGCCACGCAGGAAGCGGACATTCACGCGCTGGTGCAGGAACTGGAAAAAGTCTCGCCCGAATTCAAGCTGTGGTGGCGCCGCCACGACGTACATGCGCCGTGTGCAGGCGTGCGCCGCCTGGACATCGGCGGCGAGCAGGTCGCGTATGAACACACCTCGCTGACCATCGATGCGGACCGCCATCTGCGGCTGGTCGTGTACGCACGCCAGCTGGAATAGGAAATCTCCCCGCATAACGAAAAAACCGCTGGCCCTCTTGCGAGGAACCAGCGGCTTCGAATTGGTTGCGGGGACAGGATTTGAACCTGTGACCTTCGGGTTATGAGCCCGACGAGCTGCCAGACTGCTCCACCCCGCACAATAATTATATACCAGATTGTTGCGGGGCGTAAAGGGCTTGATTTGACAATTGCATGCACGCCCCGTCTGCCGGAGTTCGCCGTTGGCCAGCAATGAAAAAAGCCGCCGATCTTTTGCAAGAATCAGCGGCTTTCCGGTATTGGTTGCGGGGACAGGATTTGAACCTGTGACCTTCGGGTTATGAGCCCGACGAGCTGCCAGACTGCTCCACCCCGCACAAGAATTATAAGCGCAAACGGGTGACTTAGGCAATAGCTATCTCAACTTCGGCTGCAATAGAGCCATTTAATGAAAAAACTCGGCCAATTGCCGCTTGGTATTGTGTCCGCCCGTCACGCCACGCCGCGCGCAATCGGTGTACAGTAAGCGTTACACTAGACACCCATTTTCCGAAGCCTGCCCATGAAATTCTGCTCCGAATGCGCCCATCCTGTCAGCCTCTCCATTCCGGAAGGCGACAACCGTCCGCGCTATGTCTGCGCCAACTGCGACGCCATCCATTACCAGAACCCGAAAATGGTGGTCGGCTCCATCCCCGTGTGGGAAGAGGACGGCCAGCTGCAGGTCTTGCTGTGCAAGCGCGCCATCGAGCCGCGCTTGGGCTACTGGACCCTGCCGGCCGGCTTCATGGAAAACGATGAAACGACCTCCGACGCGGCCGAGCGCGAAACGGTGGAGGAAGCGGGCGCGAATATCGAACTCGGTCCCCTGTTTTCGCTGCTGAACGTGCAGCGCGTGCACCAGGTGCACCTGTTCTACCTGGCGCGCCTGCGCGACCTCGATTTCGCGCCGGGCATCGAAAGCCTGGACGTGCAGATGTTTACGGAAGCGCAGATTCCCTGGGATGACCTGGCCTTTCCCACCATCCGCGCCACCCTGGAACTGTTCTTTGCCGACCGCGTGAAAATCCGCGAAGGCGGCAGCTATGGCTTCCATACGGGCGACATCACGCGCCCGATGGCGCGCGTGGATGCAGAGCAAGCGCCCGAGTAAGCCCCCATCACCCGCCACCTTTGACGCCGCATGATTCCCTGGCTCGACATCCACACCCCGTTTCCCGACGTCTCGCGCGCCCTGACCGACGAGGCGCCCGGCCTGCTGGCGGCCGGCGCCGACCTGTCGCCCGCGCGCCTGCTTGACGCTTACCGGCGCGGCATCTTCCCATGGTTTTCCGAAGGCCAGCCCATCCTGTGGTGGAGCACCGATCCGCGCATGGTGCTGATGACGGACGACTTCAAGGTGTCCGACAGCCTGGCCAAGACGATCCGCAAGGTCGAGCGCAGCGCCGCCACGGACGGGCGCTGGCAGCTGCGCTTCGACGGTGATTTCGACGCCGTCATGCGCGCCTGCGCGGCGCCGCGAAAGGATGGCCCGGGCACGTGGATTTCCGACGAAATCATCGCCGGCTACACGGGCTTGCACAAGCTGGGCTACGCGCACTCGTCGGAACTGTGGTTTGACGGTGAACTGGTGGGCGGCGCATATGGCGTGTCGATCGGGCGCATGTTCTATGGCGAATCGATGTTCGCGCGCGTGACGGATGGCTCGAAGATCGCGCTGGCACAGCTGGTGCGCTTTTTGCGCGCGCGCGGCGTGGCCATGATTGACTGCCAGCAAGAAACGAAGCACCTGGCTTCGCTGGGCGCGGCGCCCATTTCGCGCGCGCGCTTCCTCGCCCATGTAAGGATCGCCATTGAAGCAGCGCAAATCACGGATTGGCAAGCTGCGCCACCGGCATAAAAAAGCTATGATATCTCCACGCAGACTTCCATTGCCGCGGACAGACCAGACAGGATCAGCATGACGCACCTGAACGAACTACCGTTTGCCACCCTGCAGTTCTACACGACGGCGCCGTATCCGTGCAGCTACCTGGACGACCGCCAGGCCCGCTCGCAGGTCGCCACGCCTTCGCACCTGATCAACAGCGACGTGTATTCGGAACTGGTGCGCAACGGCTTTCGCCGCAGCGGCATTTTCACCTACCGGCCGTATTGCGATGGCTGCCAGGCCTGCATCCCCGTGCGCGTCGTGACGGGCGAGTTCACCCCGAACCGCAACCAGCGCCGCGCCTGGAGCCGGCACGCCGGCCTGCAGGCGGGCGTGGCCACCCTGTCCTTCCTCGACGAGCACTACGAACTGTACCTGCGCTACCAGAGCACGCGCCACGCGGGCGGCGGCATGGACCAGGACAGCCGCGACCAGTATGCGCAATTCCTGCTGCAAAGCCGGGTCAACACGCGCCTGGTGGAGTTCCGCGATGCCGAAGGCATCCTGCGCATGGTCAGCATCATCGACGTGCTGGCCGATGGCCTGTCGTCCGTCTACACTTTTTTTGACCCCGACGTGCCGGGCGCCTCGTACGGCACCTACAACGTGCTGTGGCAAATCGCCCAGGCGCGCGAACTGGGCCTGCCGTATGTGTATCTCGGCTACTGGATCGAACAGAGCCCGAAGATGGCTTATAAAATCAATTTCAAGCCGCTGGAAGCGAGGATCAAAGGACAGTGGGTGGTGATGTAAAACCAAGCGCATGTCGGTGGGGGCAGTTGGTAGGTCGGATTAGCGCGCAAGCGCGTAATCCGACACCACCGGCGGCGCCAACAATGTTGTCGGATTACGGCGCTGCGCGCCTAATCCGACCTACGCCTTTTATTTACTTTTATCCGGAAACGCCGGACGGGCAGGCCGCGCGGGCGGGTTCTGCGCCAGTTCGGCCTGTATCACCTCGATCGCTTTTTCCAGCTGCGGATCGCGGCCGGCGATGACGTCGGCCGGCGTTTGCTCGACTTCGATATCGGGCGGCACGCCTTCGTTTTCCACGCCCCAGCCATTCTCTCGCGTCCAGAAAGCCAGGTTCGGCGCCGTGATGAAGCCGCCATCCATCAGCACGGGGAAGCCGAGGACGCCCACCAGGCCGCCCCACGTCGCCTTGCCGATCAGCGGACCCATGTTATTTTTGCGGAACATCCACGGCAACAGGTCGCCGCCCGAACCGGCCGTCTCGTCGATCAGCATGGCGCGCGGACCCTGGATCGACGCGGACGGCGTCTTCATGTCGGCGCCATAGCGCATGGTCCACCAGGCGATTTCCTTCTTCTGCAGGATCTCGATGTAGTAATCGGCCACGCTGCCGCCGCCATTGAAACGCTCGTCGACGATGATGGCCTGCTTGTCCGCCTGCGGGAAGAAATAGCGCTTGAAGTAGGTGTGGCCCAGGCCCGCCGTATTGGGCACGTACACGTACGCCACCTTGCCGCCGGTCGCCGCATTGACCTTGCGCATATTGCCTTCGATCCAGTCGCGGTTGCGCAAGGCATCCTCGGTCGGCACCGGCACGACGGTGATCGTGCGCGCCCCCTTGCCGTCGGCCGATGGCCCCACGGTCAGGTCGATGGCCTTGCCGGCCGTGTTCTCGAAGGCGCTGTAGATATTCGTCGGCGGCAGCAAGGGACGGCTGTCGACGGCCAGCAGGTATTCGCCCGCCTTGACGTTCAGGCCAGGCTCCGTCAGCGGCGCGCGCAGGGCCGGATTCCAGTTCAAGCCGCCATACACTTTCTTGAAGCGGTAATGGCCGTCGCTCACTTCATAGTCGGCGCCCAAGAGTCCCCCCGGCACTTTCTTCGCCTCGATAAAATCATCGCCGCCACCGCCGCGGTGATGGCCCACTGCCAGTTCGCTGCACATCCACTGGATCAGGCGATTCAAGTCGGCGCGGCTGGACAGCTCGGGCAAGAACACGGCGTACTTGTCGCGCATGGCTTTCCAGTCCACGCCATGCATGCCCGGATCATAAAAATAATCGCGATTGATGCGCCACACCTCATTGAAAATCTGCGTCCACTCGGCGCGCGGATCGGCTTTTACTTCGATGGCGTCGACCTTGATCTTGCCTTCGCCGGGCGCCAGCAGCTTGCCCATGGCGGAACCCATGGCCCAGTTGTCCTTCTGGCGATACAGCAGCTTCTTGCCATCGGCCGACACTTCGAAGTCGTCCGCTTCGGCCACCACGGTTTCCGCCTTGCGCCCCTTCAGGTCGAAGCGCTGCACGGCCTTCTTGCCGTCGCTTTCGCGCAGCAAAAAGATCTGCCCCGCAGCGCCGGCGGTCAGGCTGGAAAACTGCGCGGCCGGTAGCGGCAGGTCGACGATGCGCGTTGCGATGCCGTCGAAATCGATGTGGATCGGCGCCACGGGCGCCACGACCACTTTCGGGTCGTCGCGGCCCGTCTTCGGATCGATCTTCGCTTCGCTCTTTGGCTCCGCTTCCGCCTTCGCCGTGTCCTTCTTGTTCTCCGTGCTGGCGGCCTTTTCCTCGTCGCTTTCCTTGATCAGCGGCGATGGCAGGTCGCGCCGCAGCACGGCCATCCACACGGTGCGCGTCACCAGGTTGTCTTCATTCTGCTGCGAGAACCAGTTGTTGCTGGGGCCTGCATTGGTGGACGCAAAGAAGTACAGGTATTTGCCGCTCTTGTCGAACACGGGCTGGGCCACGTCGGACAGACCATCGGTCACGGGCATCGACTTGTTCTGCTCGACGGAATAGATATACGCGCTGCGCGTGTAGGTGGGCGAATTGAGCGTGTAGGCCAGCCAGCGCGAATCGGGCGCCCACGAGGCGCGCATGCTCTTGTCGACGCCATACATCGGCTCCGTGGCGACCTTCTGCACCTTGCCAGTGCCGACGTCGATCACGTACATGCTCCAGCCATTGTCGGCAAACGCGATCTTCCTGCTGTCGGGCGACCAGACGGCGTTGTCATAGAAGCCGCTGCCATTGAGCTTGAATTTGCGCACCGCGCCCTTGCCATCCTGCGCCCGCACATGCAGTTCGTATTCTCCCGACTCGTCCGAAAAATACGCGACCGAACGGCCATCGGGCGACCAGATGGGCGTGCGCTCGTGGGCGCCGGCCGTCTGCGTCAGATTGCGCACGTCGCCCTTGTCGGCGGGGATGGTGACGATCTCGCCCCGGTACTCGAAGGCGATGCGCGCGCCCGAGGGCGAAATCGACGCGTCGCGGATGTATTTCGCGTTCTTGACCCAGCGGGGGCGTGTCTGCCCCAGGTCGCTGGCCACGGCGATGGCCAGCTTGTGCGCCTGGCCGCTGGCGATGTCGAACGCGTGCAGATAGCCGGCCTGCTCGTAGACTATCTTACCGTTCGCGGCCGACGCGTTCAGCACGGGGAAATCCGCATGCCGCGTCAACTGGCGCACGGCCTTCGTTTTCACGTCATAGGCAAACAGGTTGAATTCGCCGTTGCGGTCGGAGCGGAAGTACACGGTGTCGCCTATCCACATCGGGTCGACGTCATTCGAGCGCGTCGTCGGTTGGGGGATTTTTTCAATCGACTTGTCGCTGGATGAAAACAGCCACAGCCAGGAATTGGTGCCGCCACGGTAGCGCTTCCACTGCTTGAAGGCGGGCGCCAGCGGATTGTAGGCGATGCGCTTGCCATCGGGCGAATACGTGGCGCGCGAGGCGTTCGGAATTTCCAGCTGCGTTTCCACGCCGCCCGCCACGGGCACCGTAAACAGCTTCTGGAAGCGGTTGTTGAAGGCGGCGCGCGGTGAGGTGAACATCACGGCCTGGCCATCGGGCGTGAACGCCTGCGCCAGGTCCGCTCCGGGGTGGAAGGTCAGGCGGCGCGGCACGCCGCCGGCCGCGGCGATCACATACACGTCGACATTGCCGTCGATGTTCGCGCTATACGCGATCAGGCTGCCGTCGGGCGAAAATACGGGATGCGACTTGTCGCCCAGATCGGACGTCAGGCGCCGCGCGCCGCCGCCATCGAGGTTGGACAGCCACAGGTCGCCCGCATAGATGAAGGCGATGTGGCGGCTGGAGACGGCAGGCTCGCTCAACATGCGGGTGTCTTGGGTGTTCGGCAGTGCCAGGGCCGGGTGGCTTAGCAGCAGTGCGCTGGCGGCCGCGATGGCCGTCAAAATGCGTGTCTTTTTCAATCGATGTCTCGCTTATAAGGTAAAGAGAACAGGGAAGAAACAGGAAAGTCCAAGGCCCCATGCTGATTATCAAGGGATTAATATTGCACTAGACCAACAAGAACTATACACCCGGCAGGCGCGTGGAACACGGTAAAATACGGCACTTATTTCGCGCGCCGCCAGCCCTTCCCGGCGCCACGCACACCTACTCAAAGCGCCCCATGTCTGAAAAATTCCTGTACTCCCTCGCCCGTCCGCTGCTCTTTTCGATGGATGCCGAAGCGGCCCACCATCTCACCCTGCCCGCCCTGAAACGCGCCAGCGCGCTGGGCCTGACGAAGCTGGCCGGCAAACCGGCCGCCGACCCACGCACGGTGATGGGCATCACCTTCCCGAACCCGGTCGGTCTGGCCGCGGGCCTGGACAAGGACGGCGCCTACATCGACGCGCTGGCCGACCTGGGTTTTGGCTCCATCGAAGTGGGTACCGTCACGCCGCGCGCGCAGGCGGGCAATCCGAAACCGCGCATGTTCCGCCTGCCGCAGGCGCAGGGCATCATCAACCGCATGGGTTTCAATAATGGCGGCGTGGACGCCTTTGTCGCCAACGTGCAGGCGTCGAAGTTTTACCAGAACCGCGCCGGCGTGCTGGGCCTGAACATCGGCAAGAATGCCGACACGCCCATCGAACGGGCGGCTGACGACTACCTGCTGTGCCTGGAAAAAGTCTACCCGTACGCCAGCTATGTGACGGTGAACATCTCGTCGCCGAACACGAAGAATTTGCGCCAGCTGCAGGGTGCGTCGGAACTCGACGCCCTGCTGTCGCAACTCAAGGATGCCCAGGCGCGCCTGGCGGACAAGCACAAGCGCTACGTGCCGCTGGCCCTGAAAATCGCGCCGGACATGGATGGCGAACAAGTGAAAAGCATCGCCGAGTCGCTCACGCGCCACCGGATCGACGGCGTCATCGCCACCAACACGACCCTGTCGCGCAGCGCCGTCGAAGGCATGCCGCACGGCGCCGAAGCGGGTGGATTGTCGGGCGCACCCGTGTTCGAGCTGTCGAATAATGTCATCCGCTTGCTGAAGGCGGAACTGGGCGACGCGCTGCCCATCATCGGCGTGGGCGGCATCATGCAGGGCAAGGATGCTTTGGCCAAGTTCGAGGCGGGCGCGCAGCTGGTGCAGCTGTACAGCGGCCTGATTTACGCCGGTCCGGCGCTGATCAAGGATTGCGCGCGCGCGCTGCGCGGCAAACAGGCAAAATGATCAACAAGATCAAACTGGGTGCCAGCAGCCTGGAAGTGAGCCGGATCTGCCTGGGCACGATGACCTTCGGCGAGCAGAATAACGAAGCTGAAGCGCACAGCCAACCCGACTGGGCACGCGCGGCGTCAACTGTATCGATATGGCGGAAGCGGTAATGCAAGGTGCCTGGAAAGCGCCAGGGCAGCACTGATTCATTCAATTTCTGGAAATTTTCCGCTTTAGAAATCAAAAGCCCCTACGTGAATTTCAAGCGAAAATCCGAATAAATCAGCAGCTCACTCAGCGTTCCCGTGCCTGTTGCGATGGGCGGTGCGGTGGCAAGAGGGAATACCACGGTCTCTTTGCCGCCAAGCCAGGCATATTCTTTTCCAGGCATCACCGCCACATTAAAAACACATTCCACGTTCAAAAAATCATCATTAATGAAGGGGAGCCGCCAGCGATTCTTCCGTTGCAACGGTACCTATGATGAGTTGAGGCTTTACGTTAGGCCTGGCAAGACGTTTTGCGTAGCCACTGGTGTTAGAGTCTTTATAATTTCTCCCTATTACAAGTTTAATTGCCGCCCAGTCATTATGATCTTTAATGACACCTGGTACCGCATGATCAGAAATATATTGTGGGTAAACAGCTGCATCTTTTTTATTATTTATATTCCAATCACCAAAGATGCCCGGATCCGCACCACGTCCGATAAGGGAATTTTCATCGACAGAATATTCATCTAAACTGCCTCCGCTGCCATCCGAATAATCAATCTTCATATTCGGGGTAGTGCAAGGGCCCTCAGGCATATGACAAAGCGTAAATGTACCTTGGGGATAACCAAACGCAGTATAATGGTAGCCTGTTATATTACCATTTACTCCTCGGATTGCATTGACAGCTGTAGGATAATTATTCAGCGAATGATAGTAACGGAACAGTGCACCATCCCCTGTGACCGAAGATGGCAATCCATTAAGCTGATACAAATAATTCATGACACTAAAATAATTTGGCTTACGGTGATCATGAACGTCGCCACCATGACGTAATCCAAGCGTATGACCCAATTCATGCATGATCGTGCTAGCCTGGGTATTGATTCGAAAATTAGTATGATTCTGATCTGCAGGAAGGGCGCCAGCAAACACGGCTGTCATTGTTACCTGAAATTTATTTCCAGGAAGTTCTGCAAGGCCAGAACTAGTTGCGCCTGTAAGTTCATTCTTGCTGGCCATTAAAGCATATCGAAAGATCGGTCTGCGACGTACATCGACAGCACTGGAATAGGTATATAAATTTTTGCAGCCTGTTTGAAGTGCTTTAAGCCCAAAAATACGATCACCAATTGGTGATGTAATCTGGGTACAGGGTTCAAGGGACTGCTCATGCGATACATTACCAGACAAATTATAATTTACCGCATCAAACGTCGGGCTGAACTTATTTCCAGCATCAAAATGCACAACAATATTATGCTGATTCGCCTGAAAAGCATCCACAATATTTTTTAATGCGGCACTTTGCAAGTCGATAATTGGGTTGTTCGGATCCAGCATATAGTCAACGTGAATAAACATATCTCTTTGCCCCGGACGCGCGCCCATACCATACAAATCCAGGCCTGCAAAAGTTCCACCATTGACCTTCGCGGAATCTGGAATCCCATCTTTATCACTATCCGTTGCAGTTCCGGCCACGTCGTTTTTGCCGCCAGGGGTGGGAAACCCCACCAAGGTCCAGTCATTGTTTGTGCCGGTTGTCCTGAGATTATTGCTCAGCCGCACTATTGACGCACTGTTATGATCAAGGGGATCGAAGGAGAAGCTTACTTCATGGGTCAGTCGTTCCGGGAACGCAGCGACATTTTCTACACTCTTAACGCTACCATTACTCCAGAAATTGGCGGTGATTGGATTAGTCATTTCCGCTCCGAATCGGACAAAATCGGCCGTTTTCACATTATTGGCATCTGTTGCATCAAGTAGTTCCACAAAGCCAGCCGCGTCGGTCCAATAAGGAACATACTTTTTTGTTGCGTCAACAATATAGGCGTGGCCTGTCTTATTGGCTGTAATGTCTTTCTGATTAGCATCTATCAAGCCATCGAAATCTCTTCCCGCCAAAACAAAATACCCGCCGGCAGGAATCATTATTTTCGGCAGGTTAAATGTCACAGGCGCTGGACTTACATTTATGGGGAGCGATGGATTTTGGTACCTTTGGTGGTAGCTAGAAACATCCAGCCCCCCCGATCGCAACTTGTAGGAACTTAAATCAATTGGCGTGGCCGAGTTATTAAATACTTCAAACCATGCTCCCCCCTTGTCGCGCCTATAGTTTGCGGCAACTTCGCTGATTAACAATCCTTCTTTTGCTACAATCGGCGTAGCCCGGACAGCTAGTTTCGATTTAACTTTCGCTCCCGATTCCGTTCCGCTATCATTACCACCTCCGCACCCGGTTAAAATTCCGGCGAGGGCAAGTATCGTACAGCTTATGATAAATTTACTCATTTTATTCATTTCATTTTCCTTTTTTACTTATATGAAATTAAATTTAAAACTATCGCCTCAGGCTGGCGCCATTCCTCCTCCCATTTAATATATTTAGTATTGCAGGTGAAATTTCCAGGTCAACATTTCAATATGCGACGTAGGGGCCTCTCGTACCCGCAGCGTCCATTCCTTCAATCGCAGTGAAGACTGTACGGCCAAAGAAAAATGAAAGTCCCCAGATAAAATCCCTGTCTCCTACGCCTATTCCGGCTCGTTTACTAAACACAGTACTGTTTCCCGTAGCCACATTAAAATTAATAGCGCCGCTGCGCCCATTGGTTCCGGTATTCACCGCACTACGGCTCAAGCTGGAACTCGGGCAGTAAAACACCAACATTCTGGCGGCATTGTTGCAAGTAGGTATGGTTGGGTCGTCGAAAAATAAAGCATTCGAACCGGTATCAAAAAATCCAAGCAATACTCGCCCCTGATATGCCGTTTCAAGATTTCCCGCACTGTTTAAGGTATAGATGTTGGCGCTACCCAGAGAATTATTTGATTGTGTACCGACACCAAAAGTCAAAAGGCCGGTAACACTGGCAACACCCTTGGCATCAATTTCTGGCAATTGCAACACGATGCCATTGTTATTTTTTTGAAATGATGCGACTGGATTGCTTACCTGCTTGATTAACGGCATTGCCGTGGATCTGCAATCTTGATCCGAGCAGGCGTAATACCATCCCTCGAAATTGTAATCGGCGCAATGCGCTCCGCAATCCTGCACGAATGACGCGACGCCAAGCACCCCATTGGCGTGAAAAGTTTCCACGGTGTTTTGTGGGTTTAGGGCACTGGAGCAGCCACTAGGTACAGAGGGAAAGGTATTATCGCCAATGATCTGCATTGAAATGTTGCGGGCGACCTCGCCACCAATACGAAAATCTGCCCGTTTCACGGAGCCCCAACTGTAACCATCGGCAAATTTGGCGCACTCAGCGATAGGTCTGCCTTCTGTATTCAGCAGCGCTGGCAGCGGCATATTTACAGCGAATGCCGAGGAAATTATTCGTAGACCGGTCGAGCCTGTATCAAGCAAGATATGATCAATCGTTTGACATTGCGTGCTACTGCCAGGCATGCACACAGTGATTGAAACGTAGGGCGTGTTGATTGCATTAATCGATTTTCCAGAGATCAAGGGGCCACCGTCCACCACCACCGCAACGGTGTTTGCGGGAAGTTCGACGGTATTTGTGGATGGCGGCGCCGATGGTGGCGCCGTGTTCCCGAGACGATTTTCGTTACCGCAAGCCTGCAACAGCAGGAACAACGCGAATATCAGGAAGCGCATTGTTTTCTTCCTCTTAGCGAATATCGTCTGAAGTCACGCCCTGCGGCAGCAGGCCCGGCACATATGCACTTCCAGCGAACGAACGTATATGGCCTCCGGAACGGAGTACTAATTGGTCTGACTGAATTGCAACACCACGCTGACCTGCTTTCCGCTGGCTGGCGGCAAACGCGTATTGATCGGCGTAGCTGCCCAGCAATTGTCGCAGGTCTGGCATGTTTGGCCCTTGCCAGCTGACAGCAAATACAACGTTATCGGCATTGATGTATTCCCGCACAGCGGTGCCTGACTGGTCTATTTTTTCGTCAATCACATATCCGCGATAATTAATCATGCGACCGCTAACTGCGGACTGCGCACCATTTGCTGCTTTAGCGCTACTGGCCAGCGAAACCACGGGAGCGCCGAGCGCCGCAAATGCTGGCGTCGACTGCAAAAACAGCGACATGCATGCAGACCCGAAAAATATAAAAAATTTCATAGATCCGACCTTTTTTTCGAATATTGTTTATGGGTTACCGCGAACATTCTGAACGCAGCATATATTTTTAACAAAAATAAATATGCCGAGGTTATTGCACGCCCTATTAATTTTTCGAACTGCCAAATTCCTGATTAATTCCGGCTTTCTTTTGAACGCCACACATAATTATTTTTTTAAAATCACGCTCAGTGAATTATTTGATTACGCCGAATTTTGAAATTATTAGTTGGCGCATTGAATTATCGAAATCCGGCTGGTGTACGCCAATCGATACTATTAATTGCGCATCTGAATGTTTTCAGACTAATATGAAATGAACGTTGCAAAAAATAGGAGTAGTCCTATTTGCTGATCTCTGGCGAGATTTTGTTGCACAAAGGCCACGCGGCGGTGCCTGAGTCGACGCTCAGGCAGAGCGTCACGATGAACGCACTGGCCAAACCGAATCGCTACTGGAAAAAACGCGCATCAAGTCACGCTGTCGCCGGAACTGGCGGCGACCGTAAACGCCACCTATGCCGATGCACTGAATCGAGGGGCAGCAGGCGCCCAGCTGACAGCTATATAGTCGTTTTTATACAACAGCTGGCAATTTACTACTGTGCAGCATTGCAGCCTTGCCATACCCGGTCGTATGCTGGAAACGAGGCCATATGCGCTACCCGCGCCATTTGGACGTGTATCAGACATTTATTGCATATCGATAGACAGAACGATTCGTAAGCACGCCACAGACCCACTGTTACTCTGATGTCATCACCGGACCGCCCTGGTTCGCGCATCCACCAACCGAAGAGATATCGTCGATGAGTTCAAGCACCGCCCGCTCCCAGATTCCCGCCCTGCCCGTGAAAACCGTTATTGCCGCCAGCCTGATCGCCTGCTTCAGCCTGCCCATGCACGCGCAAGCGCAGCAAGAGCTGCCGGCCGAAGGTGAATTGCAATCGGTGGTCGTCACCGGCACCTTCGCCAAGAACCGCCGCACCATCGATTCCGAATCGCCGATCGACATCCTCACTTCGCGCGACCTGCAAAGCACGGGTTCGGCCGAACTGGCCACCGTGCTGGCACGCCTGCTGCCATCGATGAACTTCCCCCGTCCGACGGGCGCCGATGGCAGCGATGCCGTGCGCCCTGCCCAGCTGCGCGGCCTGTCGCCCGACCAGACGCTGGTGCTGGTGAACGGCAAGCGCCGCTACACCTCGGCCGTCGTCAACGTCAACGGTACTCTGGGCCGCGGTTCGGCGCCGGTCGACCTGAACGCTATTCCCCTGGCCGCCATCGACCACGTGGAAGTGCTGCGCGATGGCGCGGCGGCCCAGTACGGTTCCGATGCGATTGCCGGCGTGATCAACATCATCCTGAAAAAAGGCGCGGCCGGCGGCGACATCGAAGTGGGCTATGGCCAGACGCAGGAACGCGACGGCAAGCAAAAATCCATCAAAGGCTCGGCCGGCTTCGCCCTGGGCGACGATGGCTGGGTGCGCGTCTCGGCAGAAGTGGCCGATCGCGGTCCGACCAACCGTGCCGGCCGCGATTTCAGCAACCCGCTGGAACCACGCTATGGCCAGGTCAACCTGCGCTACGGCGATGCCGAGAGCAAACCGGCCACCGTCTTCATCAACAGCGAATACCATCTCGGCGACAACCTGGACTGGTATGCCTTCGGCGGCTACGGCCAGCGCGACACCTCGGCTGGCGCCACCTGGCGCGCAGGCCTGGTGAAGGACAAAAATGGACAATACGTCACGCGCTCGTCGATCTTCCCAGAAGGCTTCTTGCCGATCCAGAACAGTACCCTGACCGACCAGTCGCTGGTAACCGGCTTGCGCGGCGAGGCGGCCGGCTGGCGCTGGGATGCCAGCCTGAATTACGGCAGCAACAAGTTCAAGCTGGATCTCGACAATACCGTCAATTTCGACCTGGCCGCCGCCAGCCCCACGCACTTCTATGTGGGCTCGCTGAAAAATGAACAGACCGTCCTGAATCTCGACGCGGCGCGCGAATTCCCCGTCGCTTACTTTACGGGGCCGCTGACTGTGGCCGTGGGCGCCGAAGCGCGCCATGAAAAATACACGATCGGCGCTGGCGAGCAAGCATCGTATACCGGTACCGGTTCACAGGGCTTTGCCGGCTTCCGTCCCGAAAACGCGGGTAGCCACAGCCGCCACAATGAATCGATCTACGTCAACCTGGAAGCGGAAGCGACGAAAAAACTGTCCGGTGGCGTGGCCCTGCGGCATGAGCGCTACAGTGATTTCGGCAGCACCACCTCGGCCAAGGGTTCGGCCCGCTATGCCTTCACGGACGCCCTGTCCCTGCGCGGCACCGTATCGAGCGGCTTCCGCGCGCCATCGCTGGCGCAGCAGTACTACACCATCACCACCACCAACTTCCAGGTCATCAATGGCACGAATACGGCCATCGAAACGGGTACCTTTGCCGTCAACACGCCGCAGGCACGCGCCCTGGGCGCACAAGACCTGAAGGCGGAGAAAGCGCGCAACTACAGCCTGGGCCTGCAGTTCCAGCCCACCCGCAACTTCACGACGACGGTCGACGCCTACCGCATCGACATCGATGACCGCATCCTGTTTTCCTCCAATCTGATACTCAGCACTACTTTGAAAAACATCCTGGCCGCGCAGGGGACGCCAGTGGGCGCGGGACGCTATTTCACCAACGCCGTCGATACGCGCACGGAAGGCGTGGACATCGTCAGCACCTACCGCATCGACTTGCAGGACAAGGATCGCCTGGACCTGACCGTGGCCTACAACCACAACAAGACCTCGGTACAGAAAGTGGCGGACAATCCGGCCATCCTGACGGCCAACAACCTGAAACTGATCGACCGCCAGACCATCCAGCGCGCTACAGTTGGTTCGCCGAAAGACAAGTTCAGCCTGGCCGCCGACTACAGCTTCGGCATCTGGAATGCGCACGGCGTCGTGACGCGCTACGGCAGCTTCATCGTGCCGCAAAACAATGCCCTGCAAGACCAGCACTACGATCCGCAATGGGTGCTGGACGTGTCCGGTTCCGTGAAACTGGGCAAGAACTGGCGCCTGGTGGCTGGTATCGACAACGTCACCAACCGCTATCCGGACCAGATCACCAGCGCGGGTAACCTCAACAATGGCGGCACCCAGCCGTACAGCGGCTTCGCACCGAACGGCTTCAACGGCCGTTACTACTACGCCAAGGCTGGCTATAGCTGGTAAATAACGCTCTGCCATGCAAAAAGCCCGGAACGCAAGATGTGTTTCCGGGCTTTTTCATGTCTTGCGCCCGCAGGCGCATCAGGCTCAGGCGCGGCGGCGACGCGCCGCAAAGCCAACCAGGCCCAGACCCAGCAGCAGCATGCCGTAGGTCGCTGGCTCAGGCACTGCCGAGACCGAGTTGAACGCGCGGAAATTGCTCAGGCCACGCGGCAGGTTGGCAATGCTGAAAACCGTATTGGCGGCCAACGGCGTGTCCCAGTGGAACAACAGTTCGCCACGGCCATAATGCACGGCCAGGTAGTCAAAGCTGGAGTTGACGGTGAACGAACCGGACTTGCTGCTGGCTATGTCGCCCTGGGCGGCCAAAACCAGCGAACCGGTGCCGCTCGATGGCAGACCAAACTTGCTGCTGACCAAGCTCTGGATGGCGGCCGCGCTTTGCGCGCCGGACGGGTTGGCGCCGTCATAGACCCAGACCGAGTCCGCTGCCACGCTGCCGTAGGTGACGGTATTGCTGCCCACCGCGAAACCGCTCATGGCAGGATCGGTGATTTCCACCCAGCTCGCCGCCTGGGCCAATGGCGCCAGGCAAACCGAGACAGCAAGGCAGAGACCCAGCACAGCACGTTTAGTCATGTTCATAATTTCCCCTATTGATAAATTTCAAAATTGCAATGTTGCTTGTATTTTTATTATATTTCCTTGCGATTGGACAAAAGATATCATTCAGGAAATCAAAATGCAATAAAAGAAACAAATTTTACGATTGGCATTTTCAATCGGCCTCATCAATTTCTTGCCGAGTCCGGCTATCAAGGGGCTTGCTGCTGTCCTTGCCATAACCGGACGCCGCTCCGGGAAACAGGATTGTTGTATATCGGCATGTGCCAAGCGGCAGAGTAACCCTGCGGCAATGACAAGCCTGCAGGTATGCGTGGTCATCCTGGCACGCAATCGGCTACCATGGGTTTTACTCTTCTTGATGACGGATCACCATGCCCAGCTGGCACCTGGCCGACGCTGCCGAACTGGCTGCGCGCCATCCCTACACTTTCTATAAATCGCCGCCCGAGGCCATTGCCCAGGTGCGCCCCGGCGAGGTGGTCAAGCTGATCTTCGCTTTCCACAGCGACGATCCGCAAGCGCCGGGCGCCGAGCGCATGTGGGTGCTGGTCGACACGGTCGAGCCGCATGGCCACTTCACCGGCAAGCTCGACAACATGCCCGGCTACATCGCCGATTTACAGGCCAAAGACCCCATCGCCTTCGATGCGCGCCACATCATCAATACGCAGCACGACGATGACGACAACCTCGTCAACCGCTACGCCGGCCTGTGCTTCGTGACGAAAAGAGTGCTGGAAGACGGTGCGCCCGTCGGTTATCTGTATCGCGAGGAGCCGGACAACGGCGACGACAGCGGCTGGCGCTTCACGGCCAACGACGAGAGCGACGACTACATGAACGACAGCGCCAACGTGGCCCTCGTGTCGCTGGGCGCCGTGCTCAGCGTGGATGACCGTTTTATCGCGCTGCTCGATGCGCCTGCCGGCGCGGCCTATGCCTTCGACCACAACACGCAACAATTCGTGGCGGTGGACGAATGACAACTGATGAATTGAAGGATTTTTGCGCGGCCCTGCCCGGCGCGCAAGCCGTGCTGTACGGCCCGCCGTCGAATATCCTCGTATTTGAAGTGAGCGGCAAGAAATTTGCCTATTTCAAGACCAGCGCGCCCGAGCAGTGGCGCTTCAGCCTGCGTGTCAGCGCGGAGCGCTTTATCGAATTGACGGACATGCCTGGCGTGAAACCGGCCCGCTACATGGGCCGCTTTCACTGGGTGACCATCGTTGACGTGGCGCGCTTCCCCGCCGATTACCTGGCAGAACTGGTGCGCGACAGCTACGCGCGCGCCGTGGCCAGCCTGACGCGCGCGCAAAAGGCCGCCATCGCCTAGAGGGCGTCCTCTCCCGCCATGGCGCGGTCGATGTCTTCGCGCGTCAGGTCCGGCGCCAGCTGCAGGATGAACTCATAGGCGTAGGCGCGCAGGTAGGCGCCGCGGCGCACGGCCAGGCGCGTCGTGTTGGTGGCGAACAGATGCGACGCTTCCACGGCCCTTAGCCCCTTGTCGCGGCCATGGTCGAAGGCCATCGAGGCAACAATACCCACGCCCAGTCCCAGCGCCACGTATTGCTTGATGACGTCCGAATCCATGGCAGTAAGGATGATGTCGGTCGCCACGCCCGCCTTGGCGAAAGCGTCGTCGATATGGCCGCGCCCCGTAAAACCCTTGTCGTAGGTAATCAACGGATATTTCGCCAGGTCTTCCAGGCGGATCGGCGAATGTTCGAGCAGCGGATGGCCGTCCGGCACGACGATCAGATGGCTCCAGCGGTAGCACGGGAACGACACGAGGTCGGGGAACTGGCTCAAGCCTTCCGTGGCGATGCCGATATCGGTCTTGCCAGACAGCACCCATTCCGCGATGTGCTCGGGCGCGCTTTGCTGTAGCGCAATACGCACGTCGGGGAAGGCGGCGCGGAAGCTTTGCACCACTTTCGGCAACGCATAACGGGCCTGCGTGTGCGTGGCCGCCACGGACAAGGTTCCGCTGGTCTGGCCGCTGTATTCGAGGCTGGCCTGTTGCAAGTTTTCCGCCTCGATCAAGAGGCGGTCGACGATCTTCAAAATGCCCTTGCCCGGCTCCGTCAAACCCGTCAAGCGCTTGCCGTTGCGCTCGAAAATCACCACGCCCAGCTCGTCCTCGAGTTCGCGGATTTGCCGGCTCACGCCCGGCTGCGACGTGAACAGGGCGTTGGCCACTTCCGTCAGGTTATAGCCGCGGCGGGCCGCTTCGCGGATCGAGCGCAGTTGTTGAAAATTCATAGTGTTCCTACCTTTTAGGTTCTTGTCGGTTCAACGAACACGTGCAGGCGTTTCGGGCGAACGACCAGGGTTTCGCCTTCTTTCAGTTGCAGATGGGTAAAACGCTCGTTCGACATCACAGCTTCAATCAGCTCGCTGTTATCGACGCGCTGCAAGTCCAGCTGGGCCAGCGGACCGATCGCATGGGCGCGGCTCAGTTTTACGACGATGCCTTCCGCGCCCTGTGTGTAGCGGTCGATTTCCAGGTCGTGCGGACGCACATAGGCCGTGCCCTTGCTGTCGCTCACGCCCGCGTAATCGGGCACCTCGAAGCTGGCGTCACCGGTGGCCATCACACCGTCATGCACGCGGCCGTGGAACAGGTTGACGTTGCCGAGGAAGCCGTAGACGAAGGGCGATGCCGGGTGGTTGTAGACTTGCTCCGGGGAACCGAGTTGCTCGACGGTGCCCTTGTTCATCAGCACGACCTGGTCCGCCACTTCCAGCGCTTCTTCCTGGTCATGCGTGACGAAAATGCTGGTGACGTGCAAGTCGTCATGCAGGCGGCGCAGCCAGCGGCGCAATTCCTTGCGCACCTTGGCGTCCAGCGCGCCGAACGGTTCGTCGAGCAGCAGCACGCGCGGTTCGACGGCCAGCGCGCGCGCCAGGGCGATGCGCTGGCGTTGCCCGCCCGACAGCTGCGGCGGATAGCGGTCGGCCAGCCAGTCCAGCTGCACCAGTTCCAGCAAATCTTTCACCTTGCGGCGGATCTGGTCTTCCGACGGGCGCTCGCTGCGCGACTTCACGCGCAAGCCAAAGGCCACGTTTTCAAACACGGTCATGTGCTTGAACAGCGCATAGTGTTGGAAGACGAAACCGACTTGCCGCTCGCGCACGTGACGGTTCGACGCGTCTTCCGCATCGAGCAGCACCTGGCCGCTATCAGGGTGTTCCAGACCGGCAATAATGCGCAGCAAGGTGGTCTTGCCGCAGCCGGACGGGCCCAGCAGGGCCGTCAATTCGCCGGCGGGAAAGTCCAGCGAGATATTGTCGAGGGCGACGAAATCACCGAAACGTTTATTGATGTTTTTAACTGCGATGGTCATATCAGTGCTCCGTAGAACGTAAGGCGGAATCGTCGGCGTCGCTCTCGTTCAAACGCCACTCAATAAAAGCTTTCAAGGCCAGGGTCACCAAGGCCAGCAAGGCCAGCAGGGAGGCGACGGCAAACGCGGCGGCGAAGTTGTACTCGTTGTACAGAATCTCCACCTGCAGCGGCATGGTGTTGGTTTCGCCGCGGATATGGCCTGAGACGACGGACACGGCGCCGAACTCGCCCATGGCGCGGGCATTACACAGGATCACGCCATACAGCAGACCCCACTTGATATTTGGCAAGGTGACTCGGCGGAACGTGTTCCAGCCCGAGGCGCCCAGCACGATGGCGGCCTCTTCCTCTTCGCTGCCCTGCGACTGCATCAACGGAATCAGTTCCCGCGCGACGAACGGGAAGGTGATGAAGATGGTGGCCAGCACGATGCCGGGCACGGCAAACAAAATCTTGATGTCGTGCGCCTGCAGCCATGGGCCGAACCAGCCCTGTGCGCCAAACATCAGCACATAGATCAGGCCGGAAATCACCGGGGAAACGGAAAACGGCAAGTCGATCAGGGTCAATAAAATGCTCTTGCCGCGGAATTCGAACTTGGCGATGCACCACGATGCCGCCACGCCGAACACCAGGTTCAGCGGCACGGCGATGGCGGCCGTGATCAGAGTCAATTTAATGGCGGAAATCGCATCCGGATCGATGATGGCGGCGATATACGCTTCCCAGCCCTTCTTGAACGCTTCCGCAAACACGGCCACCAGGGGCACGATCAAAAAGGTCGTCAGAAACAGCAAGGCGATGGTGATCAGTACCGTGCGCACCCACAACGGTTCCAGCACGACGGGGCCGACATTCGGCTCGAAGCGGCGCGCCGTCGGGCGCGCCTTGTCCACGCCAGCGGCGGCAGTCGTATTCGTACTCATGATTTCTTCGCCTTTCCGCGCGTCCATGCTTGCAGCAGGTTAATCGTCAACAACAGCAAAAAGGAGACCACCAGCATCACCACGGCGATGGCCGTGGCGCCTGCGTAATCGTATTGTTCCAGCTTGGTAATAATGAACAGCGGCGTGATTTCCGACACCATCGGCATATTGCCGGCGATAAAGATCACGGAACCGTACTCGCCCGTGGCGCGGGCAAAGGCCAGCGCAAAGCCTGTCAGCAAGGACGGCAAGATCGTGGGGAAGATGACGCGGATAAACGTTTGCAGGGAATTGGCGCCCAGGCTGGCGGCCGCTTCTTCCAGTTCCTTTTCCGCGTCTTCCAGCACTGGCTGCACGGTGCGCACAACGAAGGGCAAGCCGATGAAGGTCAGCGCCACCACCACGCCCAGCGGCGTGAACGCCACCTTGATGCCCAGCACGCCTTCGATGAACTGGCCGAACCAGCCGTTCGACGAATACAAGGCCGTCAGGGTGATGCCGGCCACGGCCGTCGGCAAGGCGAACGGCAAGTCGACCAGCGCATCGATGATGCGCTTGCCGGGGAATTTATAGCGCACCAGCACCCAGGCCAGGATGCCGCCAAACACCACGTTCAACAGGGCCGCGATCAGCGAGGCGCCAAATGTCAGCCGGTACGACGCCATCACGCGATCAGACGTGACGGCGCTGAAGAAGGCGTCCCATGTCATGGTGAACGTTTTCAGGAACACCGACGACAGCGGAATGAGAACGATCAAGGCCAGGTAAAAGAGCGTGAAGCCCAGTGACAGCTTAAACCCCGGCATGACCCGAAACGGCGCTCCACGCGCCTTGAGCGGTGCTGCTGATGCTGCAGACATAGAAACCCCTTCTTATTACATTTTTGAGTTATAGGGCGCAATAATCACATGCAATCGTTATAAAAAGAACTAACCATTTCTCATTTGCTTAGATGGATTTTGCATACTTGCCATGAAAGCTGCGGGCGAAAAAAAACGCACCGAACAGGTGCGTTTCATGAAAGCTGAAACGTTTATTTATTTGGCTGCGGCGTCAGACGGAGGTATGGCTTGGCAGCCGTAAACCCCTTCGGATACTTCTGCTTGATCACGTCCGGATCCTGCACGGTCAATGGAATGATGACGTCGTCGCCATCCTGCCAGTTGCCTGGCGTGGCAACCGTATAGCCGTCCGTCAATTGCAGGGCGTCGATGACGCGCAGGATTTCATTGAAGTTGCGGCCCGTACTGAGCGGATACGTGAGGATCAGTCGCACTTTCTTGTTCGGGTCGACGATGAAGACGGAGCGCACGGTGGCTGTGACGGACTGTTCCGGGTGGATCATGTCGTACAGCACCGACACTTTCTTGTCGACGTCGGCGATGATGGGGAAGCCCACCACCGTGTTTTGCGTCTCTTCGATATCCTTGATCCAGCTCTTGTGCGACTCGGCCGCGTCCACGGACAGGGCGATGGCCTTCACATTGCGCTTGTCGAATTCAGGCTTGAGCTTGGCTGTCAGGCCCAGCTCCGTCGTGCAGACGGGGGTAAAGTCGGCCGGGTGGGAAAACAGCACCACCCAGGAATTGCCAGCCCACTCGTGGAACTTGAGCGGGCCGATCGAGCTGTCTTGTTCAAAATCAGGGGCGACATCGCCCAGGCGTAAAGTCATCGTGATCTCCTGTGAGGTTATGTGGCAATCGAATTCGTCGAATCAGGCTGCCTGACGGTGGCGCTTGTCGCTTTGCGCCAGATCAAACAGCGTTTGCAGCTGCGCCTGGCCGTAGACCCAGTCGCCAAGGCGCGACTCGGCGTTGATATGGCCCAACGCACCGCCATCAATATACTTGCAATTCCAGCGCCGTGCCCACTGCGCCGCGTGTTCGGCCGTCATCCATGGATCGGTCTGGCTGGCGATCAGGATGCCGGGGCAAGGCAGCCGCTTTTGCGGCAATGCCTTCGCCACGCCAAACCTGTCGGGATCAGCCGGCCCCACCAGCAGCACGCCGGCCACGCCCTGCGGATCGCGGGCCAGGCTGTGCGCCGTCGTCAGGCAGCCGAAGCTGTGGGCGACGATCAGGGTTGGTCTTGCATCTTGCCGCCGCACCTGATCCAGGCGCGCCGACCAGGTGGCCAGGTCGGGCGCGTTCCAGTCGTCCTGCTCGACCCGCTCGAATTGCGGATACAGGCGCTGCCAGCGGCTCTGCCAATGCTCGGGACCGCTGTTATGCAAGCCCGGCACGATCAGTACCCGGTAATCGGAAAAGCTGCGCAGCGCCATGATGTGTCCTTTTAGTAACGGTCTGGCAATCGTGCCATCCGGTATTACTTAGGCTGGTAGATCTGGTCGAAGATGCCGCCGTCGGCAAAGTGCGCCTTTTGCGCGGTCGTCCAGCCGCCCGCCACTTGCTCGATGGTGAACAGGTTGACCTTGGCGAACTGCGATGCATATTTCTTCGCCGCCTTGTCCGTTGCCGGACGGTAGTAATTCTTGGCGATGATGTCTTGCGCTTCGTCCGTGTACAGGTAATTCAGGTAAGCCTCGGCCACCTTGCGTGTGCCATGCTTGTCGGCAAACTTGTCGACGACGGCGACGGGCGGTTCGGCCAGGATGCTGACGGACGGCGTGATGATGTCGAACTTGGTCGGGCCCAGTTCCTTGACGGCGAGATACGCCTCGTTTTCCCAGGCGATCAGCACGTCGCCGATACCGCGTTCAACGAAGGTGGTGGTGGCGCCGCGCGCGCCGGAATCGAGCACGGGCACGTTTTTATACAGCTTGCCGAGGAAATCCTTGGCTTTCGCTTCGTTGCCGCCCGGCTGGCGCAGCGCGTAGCCCCACGCGGCCAGATGGTTCCAGCGGGCGCCGCCCGAAGTTTTCGGGTTCGGCGTGATGACGGACACGCCCGGCTTGATCAGGTCATTCCAGTCCTTGATGCCTTTCGGGTTGCCCTTGCGCACCAGGAACACGATGGTCGAGGTGTAAGGCGAGCTGTTGTGCGCCAAACGCTTTTGCCAGTCGGCGGCCAGCAGCTTGTGCTCGGCCAGCGCGTCGATGTCGTAGGCCAGGGCCAACGTGACCACGTCCGCTTCCAGGCCATCGATGACGGCGCGCGCCTGCTTGCCGGAACCGCCGTGCGATTGCTTGATCTTGACGTTGTCGCCCGTCTTGCCTTTCCACTCCTTGGCAAACGCCGTGTTCACATCCTGGTACAGCTCGCGCGTCGGGTCATACGACACGTTGAGCAGGGTGATATCGGCAGCCTGCGCCGTTTGCAAAAGGGCAAACGCGCTGATGGCGGCGGCAATGATGATTTTTTTCGACAGCATCTAAGATCCCCGAGTGGTTGAACTTTCAGAGCCACCAGATTACGGCCCCGTGGCCGCAAAGAGAACGAAGCGTTTCGCCGTTTGATATGCGTTTTTCGCATATGGACGGCGCGCAACGGGGATTTAGCAGTTAATAGAAGCGGTTGAACAGGACCACGGCCCAGGTGGCGAAGGCGAGGATGCAGGTCAGCAGCACGGCGGCGCTGCCGAAATCCTTGGCGTTTTTCGACAGCGGATGGCGTTCCAGCGAAATGCGGTCAACCACGGCTTCGATTGCCGAATTGATCAGTTCCACGATCAAGACCAGCAACAGCACGCCGATCAGCACCAGTTTTTCAAACGCGGAGATGCGCAGCAGCAAGGCGATCATCGTGCCGACGACGAACAGGCCCAGTTCCTGGCGGAACGCATGCTCATGACGCCAGGCCGCTTTCAAGCCATCGAGCGAGTAGAAAAAGGCGGAAAAGATCCGCTTCAAGCCACTTTTACTTTTGAATTCATTTACAGGTTGCATAGTTTTCCATATGTAAAGCAGGTGCAGTGGGCACATTATGGGGGTGACATGGCAGTGTGACCATTTATTCGCTGAATATCTCGGAACATTTCACTATTTTTTCACATCATGGTATAAAGAAGCATGAATACTGCATTGCACCAAATCCATCATGAAAATTGAACCGGTCGCTGCCCCGAAGACAACGATACAGGTGATCGAACGCATGGTCGCCCTGCTCGATGCCCTGGCCAAATATTCCGACCCGGTCAGCCTGAAGGAATTGTCGAAAGTTTCCGGCTTACACCCCTCGACGGCGCACCGCATCCTCAACGACATGGTACTTACGCGCTTTGTCGACCGCATCGAACCAGGTACCTACCGGCTGGGCATGCGCCTGCTGGAACTGGGCAATGTGGTGAAAAGCCGCCTCAGCGTGCGCGAAGCGGCGCTGGACTTCATGCGCCAGCTGCACAAGAAAACCCAGCAAACGATCAACCTGTCAGTGCGCCAGGGCGACGAGATCGTCTACATCGACCGCGCCTTTTCCGAGCGCTCGGGCATGCAGGTGGTGCGCGCCATCGGCGGGCGCGGTCCGCTGCACCTGACCTCGACCGGTAAATTATTCCTTTCCGTCGACGAGCCGAAAGCCATCCGCGCCTACGCCACGCGCACGGGCTTGGCCGGACACAACAAGAATTCCATCACGGATCTGCAAAAGCTCGAACGCGAGCTGAGCCTGGTGCGCGAGCGCGGCTATGCGCGCGACAATGAAGAGCTGGAACTGGGCGTGCGCTGCATGGCCGCCGGCATCCGCGACGATACAGGCAAGCTGATCGCCGGCCTGTCGATCTCGGCGCCGGCCGACCGCTTGCAGGATGAGTGGCTGGTGGACTTGGTGGAGACGGCGAACCAGATTTCAGTGACGTTGGGTTTTATACCCCAAGACTAAAGAAACAGGGCAGCAACGCTGCCCCGTTTCTTTTATCCACCAGGCAAGCTCATGTTGGCTGGTTTCAAGGCTTCCAGCCACTTGCGCATGCGTCCCGCATCGGCCGTACGCGACTGTTTTCCCTTGGAATCGAGGAAGACCATGATCACGGCCCGTCCTTCGATGACAGCCTGCATCATCAAGCAACGTCCCGCCTCATTGATGAAGCCCGTCTTTTGCAGGCCGATTTCCCAGCCCGGATTGGCCACCAGGTGATTCGTATTGCCAAATTGCATGGGCTGGCCGCTGGCTTCGACGATGGCTTTCGGGTCCGTCGAGTACTCGCGCAGCAGCGGATGGCGGAAAGCGGCCATGGCCAGCTTGCCCAGGTCGCGCGCGCTGGCCACGTTCATTTTTGACAAGCCGCTGGAATCGACGTAATGCGTATCCATCATACCCAGCTGGCGCGCCTTGCTGTTCATGGCGTCGACAAACGAAGGCAAGCCGCCCGGATAATTGCGGCCCAGCGCCGAGGCGGCGCGATTTTCCGAACTCATCAGGGCAATGTGCAGCATATTCGCGCGCGTCAATTGCGAACCTACTTTCAGGCGCGAGCTGCTGAACTTGGCGCGGTCGACATCCTCGTCCGTGATCGTCAGTACTTCATCCATATCCTGGCGCGCTTCGACCACCACCAGGCCCGTCATCATCTTGGTGATGGAGGCGATGGGCAGGGCCACATTGGAATTCTTTTCAAACAGCACTTCCGCATTGGCCTGGTCCAGCACCAGCGCCACGCTGGACTTGAGGTCGAGCGGATCGCGCGTGAGGTTCAGGCCGGCCAGGTCGCCCATAGTCGGCATCGGTGCGGCCATGGGCACGGCCACGCTGCTGATTTTTTGATAGATGACTTTGCGTTTGCCGCGCACCATGACGACCCGGCGCACGGTCTTGTCGCGCGGCGCGGCCGTCGCGCCCTTGCGCAGCACGACTTTGACTTTCTTGGTGTTGTGTTTCTTGGAGGCTGAGGATTTGCCGTTCGCTTCCTTGGCGTGCACGGCCGCAGCCGGCGCCAGCGCAAACAGCAGGGAAGCCAGGATACCCAGCGCAAGTTTAAACTTAGCCATTCGTTAATTCCCCGTGAAGCTGTTGCATTATTGCAGTGTAGCGAAATGCAGAGTAATCGCAAGCCTATTTAACAGTTAGGACAGTATTTATTGCAGTAATGGAATACAAATCGTTGGCGATCCGCAAACGGGCTCATCCTTAACCGGCTGTTTGTCTGTGCCCATCGCCAGTCATGTCTATTTGTCCATGAATTTAACAAAGCCGGCCAGCGGCTCGCGTTCCGTGTTCAGCCGATTCTCGACCTTGTCCGGATCCGCATGGCCGAGAGCCATGCCGCACACCACCATTTCGCTGGCCGGCACGCCCAGCTCGTCGCGGATGATGTCATGGTAATGAATGAAAGCCGCCTGCGGGCAGGTGTCGAGCCCGCGCGCGCGCGCCGCCAGCATGATGTTTTGCAAGAACATGCCGTAGTCAAGCCAGGAACCCTGCTCCAACACCCGTTCGATGGTAAAGATCAGCCCGACGGGCGCATCGAAAAACTGGAAATTGCGCCCGTGCTGGGCCGCCATGCCGGCCGTGTCGCCCCGCTCCAGGCCCAGCAACTGGTACAGGTCCAGACCGATCTTGCGGCGGCGCTCGATGAACGGCGCCGTCCACTGGCGCGGGTAATAGATATACGAGGCCGTGCGCGCGGGCGCGTCGGGTGCCTTCGGCGCGTCGTAGGCGGCCAGGATGCGCTGCGACAAGCGCAGGCGCGCCTCGCCCGACAGCACATACACTTTCCACGGCTGCATGTTGGCGCCCGAGGGCGCGCGCGCCGCCACTTCCAGGATGCGCGCGATCTCGTCCTGCGCCACCGGCGTGGGTAAAAAGGCGCGGATCGAACGGCGCGACAGAATGACCGCGTCGACGGCTTGCTGCGCCGACTGTATGGTGGATGCTTGTTTGCTCACTGCCCTGCTCTCCCGCTATCTCTACTTCTTGACGACAAATACCACACCGACCACGGCCACCAGCATGCCGGCGATGCCCAGCATATTGAAGGCTTCGCCAAACATCAGCCAGGCCATCACGGCCGTCGTGGGCGGCGTCAGGTACAGCAAGCCCGTCACTTTCGTCGCGTCGCTGCGGCGTATCAGGGCGAACAGCAGGAAGATGGCGCCGATGGACAGCACGAGTACCGACCACAGCAAGGCGCCGATGAAATTCGCTGTCCATTGCACGTTGCTGAAGTGCAGGTCCAGCCCTTCGTAATACAGGGCGAATGGCAAGACCACGACGATGGAGGCGGCAAACTGCACCACCGTGCCCGTGCGCAAGTCGAATTGCGGGCAGTGGCGTTTTTGGTACATGGTGCCGGCCGTCATCGACAGCAGCGCGAACACGCACAGCAGCACGCTTTCCACCGTCAGGCCCACGAGGTTGATCTTCGCATACACGACGAGGGCCACGCCCAGCAAGCCGAAGAACAGGCCCAGCCACTGGCGCGGACGCACGGATTCGCCGATCAGCGGTGCGGCGCAGGCCGTCAGCACGGGCTGCATGCCGACAATTAACGCAGACAGGCCGGCCGGCATGCCCAGCTTGATGGCGCACCAGACGCCGGCCAGGTAGCCGGCCTGCATCAAAATGCCGGCCACGGCGATCTGGCGAAACTGTCCTACCGGCCAAGGCGCGCGCAACAGCAGCACCAGCGGCAGCAGGATCACCAGCACGCCCAGGAAGCGCAACAGCAGAAAGGTCAGCGGCGGCGCGTAGGGCAAGCCGAACTTGGCCACGATAAAACCTGTGCTCCATAACAACACAAAGAAGCCGGGCAAGGCCATCGGCGCCAGGGTCGTCAGGAAAGGGGTTTTGGGGGCTTTGCCGCTGGCGCCAGCCGCGGCGGGAAGATTGGACATGGTATCAACTCGGGAAACGGGATCGGCACCGGGGCCTGCGCCAGTGCGGGAGGCAAAGTCTAGCATGCTGCGCCGCACCCGTCCTGAAAGGCGGGGAAATAACAGTTTAGGGTTAAACCATTAGCACACAGAAATCAAATATTTCTCTTTAGAAACAATGGTTTTTGACGCAAATCTATTCAATTGTTGCATCGCACAAGAATCGCTTGACTTACGTTTTTTTCGCCGTAGAATAGGGTTTGTTGCGTTGCACAATTCTTGTTCAGCTTGAAAAATTTAGATTCACCTGCTTTCCCAAACGGTACACGCAGCATCAAATTAACCAGATTTCGATTTTTTGGAGATTTATATGTTTTCAATTCCTGAGCAATTCTCGTCCGCTACCAAAGCCAATCTGGAAGCCCAATTCGCCCTGTTCTCGTCGCTGACGGGCAAGGCCTTCGAAGGCATCGAAAAGATCGTCGAACTGAATCTGACCGCTGCCAAGGCAACGCTGGAAGAATCGACCGCCGCCGCCAAGCAATTGCTGTCGGCAAAAGATCCACAAGAATTCTTCTCGCTGAGCGCTGCTCAAGCCCAGCCTGGCGCCGAAAAAGCCATCGCTTACGGCCGTCACCTGGCTGCCATCACGTCCGGCACGCAAGCCGAGTTCAGCAAAGCTGCTGAATCGCAAATCGCTGAAACCAACCGCAAAGTCCTGTCCCTGGTGGAAGAAGTCACCAAGAACGCGCCAGCCGGTTCGGAAAACGCCGTCGCCATCCTGAAAAGCGCCATCGGCAACGCCAATGCAGGCTACGAGCAATTCTCGAAAACCAGCAAGCAAGCCGTCGAAGCCATCGAAGCCAACCTGGCATCGGCCGTGAACCAGTTCACGCAAGCGGCTGAAAAAGTCGTGCCGCGCGCTGCCGCCAAGTAATTATTAAGCGACCGCTACGGCGGTCCGCTAAGTAATCCTCGGGAAATTAGTGTGAATTTATGACAAACAGAACCGGATGCTATGCAAGGCGCTCGCTGCGACGCAGTGCGAGCACTGCTAGCAGTGAGTAACGCCGCAGAGCGCCGGTTATGGAAGTCAGAAATCACAATAATTTATTGGGGGTTACTTTAATACCAGCTCCTCCAGGCATCCATCCCGTACTTCCCCGACGGATGCCATTATGCCCCAGCCTAGCTGGGGCATTTTTTATGCCTGATCCCTTCTACTCCCCCAGATACGCCGCCTTCACGCGCGGGTCGTCGAGCATGGCGGCCGCGTTGCCGCCCATGGTGACCAGGCCGGAATCCATCACATAGCCGCGGTGCGCCGCCTGCAGGGCCAAACGGGCATTCTGTTCGACCAGCAAGATCGTGATGCCTTCGGACGACACCTTGCGGATCACCTCGAAGATTTTCTCGACCATGATGGGCGACAGGCCCATCGACGGCTCGTCGAGCAGCAACAGCTTCGGATGACTCATCAGGGCGCGCGCCATGGCCAGCATCTGCTGCTCGCCGCCGGACAGGGTGCCGGCCATCTGCGCCGCCCGTTCCTTGAGGCGGGGAAACACGTCGAACCAGCGGGCGATGTCATCCTCGACACCGGCCTTGTCCGTGCGCGTGTAGGCGCCCATCATGAGGTTTTCGCGGATCGACATGCGGGTAAACACCCCCCGCCCTTCCGGCACCATGGCCAGCTTTCTTTCCACCAAGTGAAATGATTTCGTGCCCTTGAGCGATTCGCCCAGGTAGCTGATCGTGCCCTCGATCTTGCATTCAGGCAAAGTCCCCGTGATGGCTTTCAAGGTCGTCGTCTTGCCGGCGCCATTCGCGCCGATCAGGGCGATCAGCTCGCCCTGGTTGACTTCCAGGTCGATGCCTTTCACGGCCTTGATGCCGCCGTAGGCCACGTGCAGGCCCGATACCTTCAATACATTCTTGTTCAAGCCATCGTTACTCATGCGTGCGACCCTCCCAGATAAGCCTCGATGACGGCCGGGTTTTGTTGTATTTCGGCCGGCAAGCCTTCCGCGATGCGCTTGCCATACTCGAGCACCGTGATGCGGTCGCACAGTCCCATCATCAGTTTCACGTCGTGCTCGATCAACAGCACGGTCTTGCCTTCGGCCTTGATTTTTACCAGCAACTCGCGCAGGGCCAGCTTTTCCGTCGCGTTCATGCCGGCCGCCGGTTCGTCGAGGGCCAGCAGTTGCGGATCGGTGGCCAGCGCGCGGGCGATTTCCAGGCGCCGCTGGTCGCCATACGACAAAAAGCGCGCCGTGCGGCTGGCGAACTGGGCGATGCCGACGAAATCGAGCAATTCCATGGCCCGCTGGCGGATGGACGCCTCTTCCTCGCGCGCCGCCTTGTGGCGGAAGATGGCGCCGAACACGCCCTGGTGCGAGCGCACATGGCGCCCCACCATGACGTTTTCCAGCGCCGTCATGTCGCCAAACAAACGGATGTTCTGGAAGGTGCGCGCAATGCCCGCCTTGGCCACCTTGTGTGGCGCGGACGGCGAATACGGCTTGCCGGCCAGCTCGAAGGTACCCGTATCAGGCTGGTACAGGCCGGTGATGACGTTGAAAAACGTTGTCTTGCCGGCGCCGTTCGGGCCGATCAAGCCATAGATTTGCCCTTGCCGGATGGTGATGCCCACGTCGGTCAGCGCCTGCAAGCCGCCAAAACGTTTATTCACGCCGGCAATATTGAGAATGATCTGTTCGCTCATGCTATCCCTCCCTTAAGCGGACACGACGCCGGTGGATTTGTTCGGCTGGTCGACGTCGTGGTCGGGCCGGTCTTCATGCTTCGGCGATGGCCACAGGCCGGCAGGACGGTTGAGCATGATCAAGACCATGGCCAGGCCGTACAGCAACTGGCGCAGCACTTCCGCCTCGATCACCACGTGGCCGAACAGCGCCTGCTGGGCCGGCTCCACCACGTGGCGCAGCACTTCCGGGATCGAAGCGAGGATCACGCCGCCGAGGATCACGCCGGGGATGTGGCCGATGCCGCCCAGCACCACCATGGCCAGCACGGCGATCGATTCCGTCAAGGAAAACGATTCCGGCGAAACAAAGCCCTGGAACGACGCAAACATGGCGCCGGCCACGCCGCCGAACGAGGCGCCCATGGAAAAGGCCAGCAATTTCACGTTGCGCGTGTTGATGCCCATGGCCTTGGCGGCGATCTCGTCTTCGCGGATGGCCACCCAGGCGCGGCCCAGGCGCGAATGCTGCAGGCGCTTGGTGACGAACACAACGGCGATGCACAGGAACAGGAACAAAAAGTAATAGGCGTTCACGGACGGCATGGAAAAACCGGCCACCGTGACGGTGCTGTTGGTGCCTGCCTCGCCCGCCAGGTTGACGCCGAAGATGCGGATCGGATCGATCAGATTGATGCCCTGCGGCCCATTCGTGAAATTGATCGGGTCATTCAGATTGTTCATGAAGATGCGGATGATCTCGCCAAAGCCCAGGGTCACGATGGCAAGGTAGTCGCCGCGCAGCTTCAAGGTGGGCGCACCGAGCAGGGCGCCGAACAGGCCGGCCACGGCAGCGGCCAGCGGCACGATGATCCAGATCGACAAATGGATGCCATTCTCCCGGATTTCCGGTCCCATCAGTTGCACCAGGGTTTCTCCCAGCACCGGATACTGATTCACCACCGATTCGAGCAGGATGGCGAACTGGGGCGACGCCAGCAAGGCCGTCAGGTAGGCGCCCACGGCATAGAAGGCGATGTAGCCGAGGTCGAGCAGGCCGGCGAAGCCGACGACGATGTTCAAGCCCAGGGCCAACATGATGTACAGCAAGGCCATGTCGATGATGCGCACCCACGAGTTGCCGAACTGGGCGGCAAAAAACGGGAACACCATCAGCAGCGCGGCCAGGCCCAGCATGCCGGCATAGGCTTTGGTCGGATTTTTCTTAGCGTCAAAATCGAGTAGTGCCATGATTTAATCTCCCAGTTTCACATCAGGCACGGTCGGCCACTCGTTCGCCCATGATGCCGGACGGGCGCAAGGTCAGCACGATGATCAGCACGACGAAGGCAAAGATATCCTGGTAGTGGCTGCCCAGGAAGCCGCCCGTGATGTCACCGATATAGCCGGCGCCCAGGCTTTCGATAATGCCCAGCAAGATACCGCCCAGCATGGCGCCATAGATATTGCCGATGCCGCCCAGCACGGCCGCGCAAAACGCTTTCAAGCCGGGGATGGCGCCCATGGAAAATTGAATGGAGGCATAGTTGGCGCCCCACATCACACCGGCCACGGCCGCCAGCGCGGCGCCGATGGCGAAGGTGGCAACGATGACCTTGTCGGAATCGACGCCCATGAGTCCTGCCACGCGGGGGTTTTCCGCCGTGGCGCGCATGGCGCGGCCCATCCGTGTTTTTTCCACCAGCAACACCAGTCCGCCCATCGACAGCGCGGCCAGGGCCAGCAGCAGCACTTGCGTTTGCGAAATCACGGCGCCGCCTATGTTGATGGGGTCGGTCGACAGCAATTGCGGGAAGGGCAAGGGATTGCGCGTCCAGATCATCATGGCGAAGGTTTGCAACAGGATGGAGACGCCGATGGCGGTAATCAGGGGGGCGAGGCGGGGGGCGTTGCGCAGGCGGCGGTAGGCGACCCGCTCGATGATGATGTTGACCAGAATACAGATGGGAATGGCGCCGAGAATGGCGGTGGCCAGTTTCAAATAGCCGGGCCAGTCCGGCACATAAATGCCCAGCAGTTTGAGGATGGTCAGGCCCACCATGGCGCCGATCATGAGCACGTCGCCGTGGGCGAAGTTGATCAGGTTCAGAACGCCGTACACCATGGTGTAACCGAGGGCGACTAAGGCATACATGCTGCCCAACACCAAGCCGTTAATGATCTGCTGGATGAATGTATCCATGATTGCCCTATCAAATATGCATTTTTCGGGAACAACTTCCGCCAGAACATGGGCCGCTGATACAAAAACGGCACCGGAGGAAGAATTCCTGCAGTGCCATCCCTGGACCGTTCTCACCAGCATGGTGCACGCACTCAAAACGGGCGTGACCTTGCTTAGTCATAACGACAACATATTCAAGCTTGAGGCAATCATAACGATCTTTTGCAAAAACTAAGCTTGGAATAAATCGATCATTTCCGAATTAAATTCGGTTTTGAGGTAACTATTTCACCGATACTCAATCGTCCCGCAGACTCAGGCGACGTCGCGCTTGATGCCGTCGAGGCCTTTCGGCATCGGGAACGTGACGGCTTCCTGCACCCCGTCGAGCGGGCGCACGCTCTTCACGCCGCACTCTTTCAAACGGTCGATGACGGCTTGCACCAGCACCTCGGGCGCCGAGGCGCCAGCCGTCACACCCACGCGCAGCTTGCCTTCCAGCCAGGCAGGGTCGATTTGCGAGGCATTGTCGACCATGTAGGCAGGCGTGCCCATCTTCTCGGCCACTTCGCGCAAGCGGTTCGAATTCGAGCTGTTCGGGCTGCCGACGACGATCACCACTTCCACTTGCGGGGCCATGAATTTCACGGCTTCCTGGCGGTTCGTGGTGGCGTAGCAAATGTCGCCTTTTTTCGGCTCGGCGATATTCGGATATTTCGCTTTCAAGGCCGCAATAATGTCGCTAGTGTCGTCAACTGACAACGTTGTTTGCGAAACATAGGCCAGGCTTTCCGGATTGGCAACCTGCAATTTCGCCACATCGTCGAGCGTTTCCACCAGATGCATGCCCATATCGGCCTGGCCCATCGTGCCTTCCACCTCGGGATGGCCATCGTGGCCGATCATGATGATCTCGCGGCCTTCGCGGCGCATCTTGCCCACTTCCATGTGCACCTTGGTGACCAGCGGGCAAGTCGCATCAAATATGCTCAGGCCGCGCGACTCCGCCTCGGCGCGCACGGCTTTCGACACGCCATGCGCGGAAAACACGAGCGTATTGCCAGCGGGCACGTCATCGAGGTCGTCGATGAAGATGGCGCCCTTGTTGCGCAAGTCGGCCACCACATAGGCGTTGTGGACGATTTCATGGCGCACATAGATCGGTGCGCCAAATTGCTGCAAGGCACGTTCGACGATTTCAATCGCCCGGTCGACGCCAGCGCAGAAACCGCGGGGCTGGGCCAGTAACAGTTCTTTATCCATCGCTACTCCTTTTTACAGCACCGAAATGAGCTTGACTTCAAAACGCAGCGGCTGGCCAGCCAGCGGATGGTTGAAGTCGAACAGGGCCGAATCGTCGCGCATTTCGCGCAGCACGCCGGCAAAGCGGCCGCCGCCCGGCGCGGCGAAGTCGACCAGGTCGCCGATCTTGTAGTCGGCACCGGGCACGGAGTTTTCGTCCAAGGTTGCGCGCGAAACGGACTGCACCAGCTCGGGATTGCGCTCGCCAAAGCCTTCGCCGGCCGCCAGTTCGAAGGTCTGGTGCGTGCCTTCAGGCAAGCCCAGCAGACGCTGCTCAAGGAATGGCGCCAGCTGGCCCTGTCCCAGCATCAAGGTCGCGGGATTGCCGCTGAAGGTCGTGACAATGTCAGTACCGTCAACAGTGGCAAGACGATAATGCAGGGTGAGGTAAGCCGCTTCGGTGACGACTGCTGGTTGCTCGTTGGACATAGTAGTTTTCAAGTAACTGGTGCAAAACGATATTGTAAGCCACCCTGAGCCAGCGCGCGCCATGCCATCTCGGCGCGGCCGTGCTTTTGTCAAAAAACATGGCCGCGCGCCCTGTCACTTATCCGACGTTGACGTACGTCAACCCGCCAGGCGTGCTGGCGTGATTGCCGAAGCCCGAGCTGTCTTCCAGATCGCCATCGAGCTTCCAGCGTCCCACGGGCCGGTGCACGATGCCATACTGGCCATAGTCATACACTTCCTTGGGCGTCAGCACGCGGTCGTACAGGATGACATCGGACAACTGCCAGGCGGGTGCGCCCTGCTCCAGCGCATCCACGGTGCGGCCGATCACCAGGGGCGCGCCGATGGCCTGCACGAACGGCGTCACCATCTTGCTGCCCTGCGACATCAGGAAATCGTCGACGTACAGGCTGATGGAACCATCATGCTTGACGGTGTAGGTGCAGCGAAACCAGCGGTTGGCGCTATCCACGTTCACGCCGTGACCATTGTTATTGAAGCCCGCACCAGCACTGTTGAGCAGGAACAGGAACGTCTGGATATCCTGCGTCAGCAGCGTCCATCCTTTCAGGTTCGCCTGACGCGCGACAAAAGCCCCACCCCGGCCCACCATCGTGGAAAATGCCTGCTGCCGGATACAATACGACAGCGAGAAATCGGCGCTCTCATAGCGCACGGACGACGGCACGGTGAGCATCAGGCCCGGCTGGAATTGCAAGGTTTTCTTTACGCCGAAGCAAGGCGTGGGCGGCGCCGGACGCATGGCATCTTCGCCGCGCAAGGCGTCCCAGACAGCCTTGCGTCCGTTGCTGTAGGCCGGCGTCTCCACCAGGTTCAGACCGTCGACCTCCATGGGCTTCCCCCCATTCCAGTCCCAATAGCACGCCAGTTGCACGCCCGTACGGCGTATGGCGCTCAGCAAGGCATGCAAGTTGTCTTGCCTTTCCGTATCTTGCAACGCCAGCTCCTGCTTTTGCGACAGGCAAAAGCTGCCAAGGTAATACGGCTTGCCCAAGGCATGTGCGGCACGCTGCATCACTTGCAGGTAAGCGAGCGAGGACGAGACGAAGTCGGCCGGCAAATCCGCGCTGCTGCCCAGGGCGCTGCTGACATATTCATTACCCGGGAACAGGTTTTCACAAAGACAGTCGACCGGATCCGGATTTACGAATGGCAAGGTTTCCGTGACGTATTGCTGCAAGGATCCTTGACGGGGCGAAGTATGAGCGATGCCGGCATTACCGGAAGAAATCATGCGCGCCAGGCCATCGTTGTCACGCAGCAATTGCGCCGTCTCCTGGATGATTTCCCGGGTAGCGGTCAAGCTGATCCCGGTCACGCCCATCAGCTCCTGCGCAGCCATCCAGGCGGCGATGCCCGCGTGGTTGCTGTAGTGCTGCGCAAAAGCCCGCGCAAAGGCACGCATATAGCGGCGTGTTTTCGACTGTGGATTGACCAGTGCGACCCGCGCAACTGCGGCCTGCTCGTCTTTTGTAGCGCCCGCAGGGCCCGCCTCGCCCACCAATTGCGGCACGGCGTAGGGATTCCAGAATGGGCAGGCGATGATGCCGATGCCATTGGCCAGCGCGCAATCGAGCAGCGCCGTTATGGCAAGCCAGTACGAATCTTTGATATTCACATCGGTTAGCGTGTTGTCGGTTGCGAACTTTGGCTCGCCAACAACTTCGCCCCAGTTCCAATAGCCATCCTTGCCCTTGAAAGGCGCCAGCATCACCTGGAGGTACTTGAAGCCGTTGGCGGCAAGATACGGCAAATCGGTGCTGTAATCGGGAGTCTTCGGGTCCGGAGCGAGCGGTGCGTTAACGCTCCATTGACGGTGTTCCAGATATGCATGCGCATTGAGGCCGATGCCGCTGACCTTGCCCGTATTGACGCCGGCGGCGTTGAACTCTTGCATGACTCCATTGATAACTTTGATGTACGGCATGACGACTCCTGTAAAACAAGTGGAAGACATTGAGTTCAGGGCCCTGACTCCCCGTCGCTGCAACTTGCATGGAATGCAACGACAGGCAAATGATAGCGCCTGAAAATGGCCGGGCCGGGCATCTTGGTTTTTGTTTTTTTACCATGAACCGACATAAAGACGAGCTAGCGCAGCATCGCCGCCCGGGGAAGGCGCGACAATCGTCGGCAGGCGCCACGACCAGCTGGGCGCGACGGGAGGCAGCATGGGCATCAAGGATTGGCCGGCCGGCGAACGGCCGCGCGAACGCCTGATCGAGGACGGCGCGCAGTCGCTGTCGGACGCGGAATTGCTGGCGGTCTTCCTGCGCACGGGCGTGCGCGGCAAGAGCGCCGTGGAACTGGCGCGCGACACGGTCGAGCACTTCGGTTCGCTGCGCGGCCTGTTTGGCGCCAGCCTCGTGAGTTTTTCCGCCGTGCACGGCATGGGCAGCGCCAAGTTTGCCCAGCTGCAAGCGGTGCTGGAACTGGCGCGGCGCGCCATCATTGAAGACTTGCAAGCGGGGCAAGCCCTCAATTCACCGCACGCCGTCAAAGACTATTTGCGCCTGACCTTGGGCCACCTGGCGCATGAAGCATTCCACGTATTGTTTTTGGACGTCAAGAACCGCCTGATCACCAGCCAGGAAATGTTTCGCGGCACCCTCACCCACACCAGCGTGTATCCGCGCGAAGTCGTCAAGCAGGCTCTGCTGCACAATGCGGCCAGCGTCATGCTGGCGCACAACCACCCGTCCGGCACGCCGGAACCGAGCGAATCGGATCTGCTGCTCACGCGCGCGCTGGTGCAAGCGTTGTCGCTGGTGGACGTGCGCATCCTCGACCATTTCGTCGTGGCCGGGCGGCAAGTGCATTCGTTCGCGGAACATGGCCAGATCTAGCGGATCTCTCCCGGCGCTGCTCAATTAGCAGTTAACCATGTGTAAACAAGGACATACGTGACAGCCCCAAGACGCTTATCTAACAGTAAACAGCGCTGTTTACCAGTGCTTTCCCCTATGGCGAAGGGTAAAAGTCAAATTGTTAAATTATTTCAATACAACATGACACAATTGTTTTTCGCAAGTCATTGATAAATCGGCTTATTTTGGATATACTCTCGTTTTTCCAATTTGGAATATCTTTAAGGAGTGCGCCATGGCACGTGTTTGCCAAGTCACTGGGAAGAAGCCGATGGTCGGCAACAATGTTTCCCATGCAAACAACAAAACCAAACGTCGTTTTTTGCCTAACTTGCAGAATCGTCGTATTTTTGTTGAATCTGAAAACCGCTGGGTCTCCCTGCGTTTGTCCAACGCCGGTCTGCGCGTCATCGATAAAGTCGGCATCGACGCCGTATTGGTCGATATGCGCGCTCGTGGCGAAAAAGTCTAATTAGCAGAATAAGGGAGCTATCATGGCAAAATCAGGCCGCGACAAAATCAAGTTAGAATCGACCGCCGGTACGGGTCACTTCTACACGACTACCAAAAACAAGCGTACGACGCCTGCGAAAATGGAGATCATGAAATTTGATCCTAAAGCACGCAAGCACGTCACGTACAAAGAAACCAAAATCAAGTAATTGATCTTGTGTTCTGTAAAAAGAGCCGCTCCGATGAGCGGTTTTTTTTCGCCCCGATTTTCAGCCGGCCCCCTCCCCTTTTGCAGGGACGAAAAAAAGGCCCTGGAATCCAGGGCCTTGATATAGCACAACAGTCTAGTTAGGCATAGCTGCGCAGGCGCAAGGAGAAATCCTGCAGCGACTGGATGCCCGACGCTTCGGCGCGCGTGCACCAGTCTTGCAGCTTTTGCAGCAACTGTTCACGCGTAAAGTGCGAACGCTCCCAGATGGCGCCCAGCTCCACGCGCATGTGGTGCATGGTTTCCAGTGCTTTGCTGTGCTGGAACAGTTCCGACAGCTGTTCGTGATGCGCATCGGCCAGCTTGCCCGGTTCGCGCTGCATCAGCTTGCGCGAAGATTTCAGAAAACGTTTTTCCAGCTCAGCCTTGTGCTTCAGGTGTTCCAGCTCTTCTTTCCAGGCATGCTTGATCGATTTCGCATACTTGGCCATCACGTCGTAACGGTTGGCGATGACCGACTGCAAGGTCTCGAAGTCCGCTTCCAGCTTACCGTGCGAGAACTTCGGTTCCGGCGCCAGCTTTTTCACCTTGGCCAGGCCCAGCATTTCCAGCGCGCGGATATATGCCCAGCCGATATCGATTTCATACCATTTCGACGACAGCTTGGCCGACGTCGCATACGTATGGTGATTGTTGTGCAACTCTTCGCCGCCAATCAGGATGCCGAAGGGAATGATGTTGGTGGCCGCATCGGCGCAGTCGTAGTTGCGGTAGCCCCAGTAGTGGCCGATACCGTTGATGATGCCGGCCGCCGTGATCGGGATCCACATCATTTGCACGGCCCACACGGAAATGCCGATCACGCCGAACAGGATGAAATTGATGACGAACAAGGACACCACGCCCAGCCAGCTGTACTTCGTGTACAGGTTGCGCTCGATCCAGTCCGTCGGCGTGCCGTGGCCGTACTTGGCCATGGTTTCCATGTTCTTCGATTCAGCGCGGTACAGCTCGGCGCCTTCCCAGAACACTTTCTTGATGCCGCGCGTCACGGGGCTGTGCGGATCTTCTTCCGTATCGCACTTGGCATGGTGCTTGCGGTGAATGGCGGCCCATTCTTTGGTGACCTGGCCCGTCGTCAGCCACAGCCAGAAACGGAAGAAATGACTAGGGATGGCGTGCAATTCCAGCGCCCGATGGGCCTGGTGGCGGTGCAGATAAATCGTGACGCTGGCGATCGTGATGTGCGTGACCACCATGGTGTACAGGAAAACTTGCCATGCGGACAGATCGGTAATGCCAGTTGCCATGAACTGCAAAACGTCGTGTAAAACGGAACTCAATGTCATTACTACTACTCCAAGTGGACAGGGCGTGCGCACGGTCGCTCCAGTGACTCTGGAGGTCCGGCAGAGTTAATTTTAGGCGTGATTGTACGCCCTAATGGGTATTCTCAGGCAAAATCGGAGGCAGGCAGCGAGGTTAAGGCTGGGTGCCGGATGGGGCGGACTCACCCTCTGCCGCGCCCGCGAGCGGGGCAGGAGGCGTACCAACAATACGCAATTCGCGTTGCGGAAACGGTACAGTGACCTTATGTTCCTGCAAGGTGCGCCAGATGGCGCGGTTCACATTCGACTTCACGCCGCCGGTGCCGTTTTCCGGATCCGCGATCCAGAAGCCGATCTGCACATCGAGGCCATCGGCGCCGAAACGCACGAGGGTGGCCGATGGCGGATTGCTTTGCGACACACGCGGCACCTTGGCCGTCGCCGCTTCCAGCAAGGGGAAGATGACATCGAGATCCGTTTCATAGCCCACCGACACGGCCGTCGACAGCCAGACCATGCGGTTGCTCAGCGACATGTTCTGCACGCCGCCGGAAATCAGCATTTCATTGGGCACAATGGATTCAACGCCATCGCCACCCAGTAACACAGTATAGCGCGTATTGATTTGCGTGACCTTGCCCGTAAATTGACCCACCGTAATCATGTCGCCGATGGTGAGGCTGCGGTCGAGCAGGATAATGAAACCGGAGACGAAGTTCGCGGCGATCTTTTGCAAGCCAAAACCGAGCGCCACGCCGAAGGCGCCGCCAAACACGGACAGCACCGTCAGGTCGATGCCCACCAGCGACAGGCTGACCAGCACGGAAACAAGGATCAGCACGGCGCGGCCCATGCGCGACATCACCACGCGCAAGGAAGTGTGCAGGCCCTGCATTTTCATCAGGCGCTCGTCGAGCGAGGTGCCGGCCCACATGGCCAGCACCAGCAGCACGGCCACGGAAATAGCGGCTTGCAAGATGGCAGCCACCGATACTTTATTGCGTCCCAGCGGAACGACGATGCTTTCCAGGAAGGTATGCAGTTCCGGCCACAAACCAGTGATGTACAGCGCCATGCCGGCCCACACCACCACCGTGAAGATCTTTTCCAGCAACAACATGGTCGGGCTGATGTCGCCGTGGCGGGCAAAAATGCGGCGAAGCACATAAAAACCGAAGCGCACCAGCGCCATCGAGGTGCACAGGGGAATGGCGATGTTCAGCAGATTGACCGACTGGAACTTGACCAGGAAATGCTGCGCAATGCCCAGCAGCATGGCCGCCAGCACGGGCGTCAGGATGCGGATGAAACTATCGGTGCGCTGCAAGGTTTCCGGCGTGGCCGGCGTGGCGGCCGCTTCCGCCCGCTGGTGCAGGAACACGCGCAACTGCCGCACCAGCAGCCAGCTCAGCGCCAGGCAGCCGACGATGACCAGCGCCTGCCACAGGATGGCCGGTTGGCGGAAATCATTGACAAAATCAGTGATCAGGTTGAGCAGCGGGGTTTCATTCATGGCGGATGGAGTCTGGAAGATGGTGCGGGGGAATAACCGGGCGGGGTGCCCACAGCGTGCGCCAGACTGGCTGGCGCAAGTGCTTGGCCACCGCTGCGATGCTGCAGCGGCGGCCCGTGACCAACTTATTCGGCTTGCTCAGCGTCAACGTCGTCGGCCGGCTTTTCATCGGCGTAGACTTTTTTCGGCATGACCTTGCGCTCGAACACGGCGGCGAAGAAGCCGTCGGTCTGGTGCAGGTGCGGCAACAATTTCAGGTAGTCGCCCATTTCCAGCTCGATCTTCTGTTCGGCCAGCACTTTGCTCATCGGCACCAGGGTGAAGTCAGGGTTCGCCGCCAGGAATTGCTCGGCGATAAAATCGTTTTCTTCGTTCAGGAAGCTGCAGGTGGCGTACACCAGGCGGCCGCCGCCCTTGACGAGGCGCGCCGCGCCGGCCAGGATGGCTGCCTGCTTGGCTTGCAGTTCCACGATCGAGTTCGGCTGCTGGCGCCATTTCACGTCCGGATTGCGGCGCAAGGTGCCCAGGCCGCTACATGGCGCATCGACCAGCACGCGGTCGATCTTGCCGGCCAGGCGCTTGATCTTGGCATCGCGCTCATGCGCGATCTGCACCGGATGCACGTTCGACAGGCCGCTGCGGGCCATGCGCGGCTTCAGCTTGGCCAGACGCTTTTCCGACACGTCGAACGCGTACAAACGGCCCGTGTTGCGCATCAGCGCGCCCAATGCGAGCGTCTTGCCGCCGGCGCCGGCACAGAAATCGACGACCATTTCGCCGCGCTTGGCGCCGACGATTTGCGACAGGATCTGGCTGCCTTCATCTTGCACTTCGATGGCGCCGCTCTGGAACAATGGCAGGTTTTGCAACGATGGCTTCTTGATCACGCGCAAACCCAGCGGCGCGAACGGCGTTGGCGTGCTGAGGATAGGCGCTTCGGCCAGGGCCAGCATCACGTCGTCACGCGTGGCCTTGAGCGAGTTCACGCGCAAGTCCAGCGGCGCCGGCGCGTTCAGCGCATCGGCCAGCTTCATGGTTTCCGCTTCGCCGAACTGGGCGATCAACTTGTCGAACAGCCAGGTCGGCATGTTGGCGCGCATGTTCGACGGCATCAGGCTGCGGTCGATCTGCGTGATGCGTTCCAGCCATTCCACTTCTTCTTCCGTCAGGCCGCCCAGGGAGTCCGCACCGACGGCTTCGGCCAGGCCGAGGATGGTCAGGCGGCGCATGGTCGGGCCACTGCCCGCTTCGGCGAAGTCCGTGAAGAACGATTTGTTGCGCAGCACGGCATAAATGCCTTCGGCGATGGCGCCGCGTTCGCGCGAACCGAGGCGCGGATGGTCGCGGAAATAGCGCGACAGGGTGGTGTCGGCCGGGGCCGTGAAACGTAAAATTTCGCGCAATACTTCTTCAGCATTGGCAAGTATCGCTGGTGGCAATCTCATTGTTATTCTTCCTGTAATATTTTATTGAGGGTCCACGCGGACCTGGCCATGCTCGACTGACAGTTTATCGTCAATGAACAGGCGGATGGCGCGCGGGTAAAGCAGATGTTCCTGTACCAGCACGCGCGCCGATAAGCTGTCTTCTGTATCGCCTGGCAAGACGGGGACTGTCGCGCTCGCCACGGCCGGACCATGGTCAAGCTCGGCAGTCACGAAATGCACGGTCGCGCCGTGTTCCGTTACGCCCGCCTCGAGCGCCTGGCGGTGTGTCGCCATGCCCGGGAACAGCGGCAGCAGCGACGGGTGGATATTGAGCATGCGCCCCGCGTAATGCTCGACGAAGGGCGGCGTCAGGATGCGCATGAAACCGGCCAGCACGACCAGGTCGGGGGCAAAGCCGTCGATTACGGCTTGCAGCGCCGCATCGAACTGTTCGCGGCTGGCATAATCCTTGTTGGCAACGACTGCCGTCGCTATCCCGTGTTCCGCGGCAAAAATCAATCCCTGGGCATCGGCCCGGTTACTGATGACAGCGGCAATACGGGCTGGCCACTGCTCGGCTTGCGCCGCGCGGACGACCGCTTCCATGTTGCTGCCGCGTCCGGAAATGAGGATAACGATATTTTTCATAGCGCGCATTGTACCCGCTATGGCGATGCGAACCAAGAAAGGCCCACGATATTGTTGCGCCGCAACATGATCGCACAAAAGGCGGCTTTCGTCGGACGATGCTGTCTGCCAAGCCGGAAAAAGGCTGATTTTACGCTATCACAATGTGAGTAAGTGTTTACTCGAACGAATAGAAGACGCGGAACGGGACTTTCTTCTCGGCCCAGTAGTCGGCCGCGTCGCGGAACACGTCGAGCAGGATCTCGCGCGCTTCCTTGTCGAATTTTTGCGTATTTGGCAATTGCTCGAGCACCACCAGGAAACCCGTCTGCGTGCCGGCCTTGAACATGGTGTCCGTCAGACACAGGCGCAGGGCATCGAAATTCTTCGCCAGGTTTTTCGGAAACAGGAATGCTTCTGCAATAATGCCGATGACTTGTTGTTTGGTCTGTCCAGCGTTGCAATGCGCATATAAAAAGTGCTGCCCGAGACGAATCGCCTCGTCTTGTAATTCGGTCACGCGAAAGGCACGGATGGACTGGACAAGGTTGGGCGGCACGGTTAGTAACAAACTCATTTTTCCCTCAAATCGACCTGTTATGTATGGATTGTTCTAGCTGCTCTTCTTATTGCATCCCCGCACGCGGGTCAATGCGCACGCGGTGATTCGATCTGTATCAACTTTTATGCGATTCAGTGCGATTTTATATAAGCCATACGCGTATTAGGGTAACGTGTTGTCCTGCATGAATCAACCCGAATATGATGTCAAACGCAAGATTTGTTACAAACCGCTGGTTTCAAGTCACTTCAACATCTTGTATCGATTGAAAGTGCATGTTACAGACTGTGGGGCAAGGGGCTTGGGCTGTTACATTTTGTTGCCATGCGAAACACTTGCCTTGGTCTGACGGGATTACTATAGTCCCAAGTTGTAAAAAATACCCTGAAAGATTCTCTAGATAACGAGGTTACAAATGAACTTGCAAGCCAAATTGATGATGTCAGCCCTTTGTATCGGTGCATTGCCACTCGCCCAGGCCGCCGACTTTGAAGATTTCGGCAAGGTCGTGCGCGTCGTGCCGCAAGTGGAACAGATCAATCGTCCACGTCAGGAATGCCGTACGGAATACGTGCAAGTCCAGGCACCGCCGCAACAGCGCAGCGCTGGCGGCTCCATCGTCGGCGGTATCGCCGGCGCCCTGCTCGGCAGCCAGGTCGGTGGCGGCAATGGCCGTACGGCCGCGGCAGCCGCTGGCGCGATTGCCGGCGCTGTCGTCGGCGACCGTGTCGACAACCAGAACAATTACCAGGGCGGCATGCAGGAACAAGCCGTCAAGCAATGCCGTCAGGTCGACCACTGGGAATCGCGCAACAATGGCTACCAGGTCACGTACGACTACCGCGGCCGCAACTACACAAGCATCATGTCCTACGATCCGGGCGAACGCATCCGTCTGCGCGTCTCTATTGAACCCGCTCAGCAATAAGCGCAGCAACCGGCCCGTACCATGCCAGCCCCAGTGGCTGGCATTTTTTATGGCGCCCCGGCACGGGCTATAATGCGGCACACTTTCAGGCCGCCTTATGCTTATCAAACGAAAATCCATCGAACAAGTCGAATCCTCGCGCCCTGCGCGCAAGCCCCGCTACGCCCCTGTCACCCTGTCGGAAATGGATGGCGTGCGCTATCTGCATTTCGGCACGGAATGGGTGCAAGGCGTCATGCGCATCCGCAAGCCGGACTGGCCGGAGCTTGAATACGCGCAGCAGATGATGGCGTGGATGCTGTGGATCGAGCAGCCGCAGCGCCTCGCCCAGCTGGGCCTGGGCACGGCCGCGCTGACCAAGTTCTGCTACCGCCAGTTTCCGCAGGCGCAGGTCGAGGCCATCGAACTGAACCCGTCCGTCATCACCATCTGCGAATCGATGTTCAAGCTGCCGCCCAACGACGAGCGCCTGCACGTGCGCGAGATGGATGCGCTCGACTACGTCAACGACGACGCCAACCATGGCACCCTGGACGCCCTGCAGGTGGACCTGTATGACGCCACGGCGCGCGGTCCCGTGCTCGACAGCGCCGATTTCTATACCGCCTGCTGCGCCTGCCTGGCGCCGCACGGCATCATGACGGTCAACCTGTTTGGCGACCACCCGAGCTACGCAAAGAACATCAAGGCGATGAAGTTTGCGTTCGAACAGGTGATCTGCCTGCCGGAAGTGCATGATGGGAACGTGGTGGCGATCGCTTTCAAGACGAAAGTGGCACTCGATGCCGAGGCGCAAGCCGCCTTGCTCGAGCGCGCCAAGCAGATCGTCGCCGAAACCAAGCTGCCCGCCAAGTCCTGGGTCAAGGGCATCGTCAGCACCCTGTAACCGCCGGTCTATCCAGGCAAGGCCGGCAGCCCAAAAAGGCGCCGGCCATGCCCGCATCCCCTCCTCCCTCTCTCACCGCTCCCGACACGCCGCTGCAACTGCCGCAACTGCTGGCCTGGCTGCAGGAAGACGGCTTGCTCGATGCGGCGCAAGCGACCGCCATCGACGCCCAGGCCGCCCTGCTGCCGGCACCTGCCTTGCATCCGCTGTGCAGCATCGCGCACGGCGCACTCACGCTCGACACCCTGTGCGCCTGGCTGGCGCAACGTTCCAGCCTGCCGTATGTGCGCATCGATCCCCTGCACATCGATTTCAGCCAGGTGGCCGACGTCATGACGGCCGGCTATGCGGCCCGCTTCAACATCCTGCCCGTGGAAAGCACGCTTGATCGCATCGTCATCGCCACGGCCCAGCCATACGCGCTCGCCTGGCAGACGCAGCTGGGCAACCTGGGGCCACGCAAACTCAGCCTGGTCATCGCCAATCCGCTGCACATCGCCGACGCCATTGCGCAATTTTTCAGCCTGGCCAGTTCCGTCAAAGTGGCCCGGCAAACGTCCACGCAAGACCTGGCGCTGCGCCAGAATGTCGAGCAACTGGTGGAACTCGGGCGTAACAAGACCAGCCTGGACGCCAACGACCAGCACGTCGTGCGCATCGTCGACTGGCTGTGGCAATACGCGTTTGCCCAGCGCGCGTCCGACATCCATCTGGAACCGAAGCGCGACGCGGGCCTCGTGCGCCTGCGCATCGACGGCCGCCTGCACCAGGCCTACCAGCTGCCGCCCGTGGTGCTGCTGGCCATGACGGCGCGCATCAAGTTGCTCGGGCGCATGGACGTGGTGGAAAAACGCCGTCCCCAGGATGGCCGCATCAAGACGCGCAATGCGCAGGGCCAGGAAATCGAGCTGCGCCTGTCGACCTTGCCCACGGCTTTCGGCGAAAAGCTCGTCATGCGCATCTTCGACCCGGAAGTGGCCGTCAAGAGCCTGTTTGACCTGGGCTTTCCGCCCGCGGACGCCGAACGCTGGCGCCAGCTGACGGCGCGCACGCACGGCATCGTGCTCGTGACGGGTCCCACCGGCTCGGGCAAGACCAGCACCCTGTACAGCACCCTGAAGGCGCTGGCCAGCAGCGAAGTCAATGTGTGCACGGTGGAAGACCCCATCGAAATGGTCGAACCGGCCTTCAACCAGATGCAGGTGCAATCCCAGGGCGGCATCGAACTGTCGTTTGCCGATGGCGTGCGGGCGCTGATGCGGCAAGACCCCGACATCATCATGGTGGGAGAAATCCGCGACCTGGCCACGGCCGAGATGGCCATCCAGGCGGCGCTGACGGGCCATTTGGTGCTGTCGACCCTGCACACCAACGACGCGCCCTCGGCCGTCACGCGCCTGCTGGAACTGGGCGTGCCCGCCTATCTGCTGGAAGCGTGCCTGGCCGGCGTGCTGGCGCAGCGCTTGCTGCGATGCCTGTGCGCGGCCTGCAAACAGCTGGACGACGCCCCCGGCGTCGCTGTCTGGCAGCGCCTGACGGGCGGCCAGCTGGAGCGGCCAGCGGCAGCATACCGCCCCGTCGGCTGCGCCGTGTGCCGGCACAGCGGCTACCTGGGGCGCGCGGGCATTTATGAACTGCTGGGCGTGACGGAAGCGTTCGGCCAACTGGTCAAGGCGGGCGCGGACCTGCATGCGCTGCGCCGCCAGAGCCTGCTAGACGGCATGACACCGCTGCGCATCGCCGGCGCGCGCAAGATCATCGATGGCACGAGCAGTATCGACGAAGTGCTGAAGCTCACGGCAGCCCTGCCGTGAGCTTCAGCACTTTCTCGCAGGAATGCTTTGCATTCTTTTTCAACTGATATATAATGCGGCCTCTTTCGGGTCGTTAGCTCAGCTGGTAGAGCAGCGGACTTTTAATCCGTTGGTCGCAGGTTCGAATCCCGCACGGCCTACCACGAATGCGCAGTACTAAAAAGCCCATCCTCACGGATGGGCTTTTTTCGTTTCCGGCCCTCGCGGTTATACTGGCTCATCGTCTTGCCAGCCCTGAAAGAAACACATGAAACTTGCCGCCATCCTGTTGCTTGCCACCGCCTGCCTGTCCGCCCACGCGCAAATGCAAACACCTATCGTGCTTGATGGCCAGTACAGCGCGCGCACGGACGAGATGAGCTTGCAGATCATCGGCAAGCGCGTCTGCTTCGCGCCCGACAAGGCGCAGTGGGGCCGCCTGCCCCGGCCTGCCGCCACGCACGATGCGTGGTTTTGTTTCAGCAACGATGGCGAGGCGCGCCGGCTGCTGCACGTGCCCGCGCGCCAGGCCGACAATTGCGGCTGGCAAGCCCGCGCGCGCATCGTCATTGACACGTATCAACCGTATGTCGAGCAAGGCGACGGCAACGACATGGCGCGTTTGCAATCGGTGGTGAAAGTGGCGCAGCCGAACGCCATCGCCTGCGAATAAATCAACCGAGTTCGTATTCCTCTAAATAACGGGCAAACAAGTCCCCATCGGCCAGCGGGCACGTAAACCCCGCGCCCCAGTCGGCCAGCAACAACTGCTCTTTCAAGGGCAACAGCAGCAATTGCGACATGCTATCGCTGCACCACAGGTGGCTGACGATGCCGTTATCGTTCAGGCTGGCAAACAGGGTTTCCGTCTTGTCGCCGCCAAAGGCCAGCTCGTTCTTGCACTCGACGCGGTAAGTGCTGTACCCCGTGTACACGGCGTCGTACGGCGGCAAGGCACCCCCTAGCGCCAGGCGCAGCTGTTCCGCCGTCATGCCCAGGGTGGATAGTAGGGACGGGGCCGCCTTGATCACATACATGTCCGTCCAGCCGGCGCCGCTGCGGTGCGCGTCGGCGAACGCCTCTTGCTCACCCATCTGCGTCAGACAGTGCTGCAAATTATCGAGCGGCAGCAGTTCGATCCGGCAAAAATCGTCTTCGTGGTAGTACGCTTCCCGCATGTTTTAGTTCTCCAGCAAGTCTTGCAGTTGCACATTGCGCCGCGACGTCAGCATGGCCGCCCAGGTTTCGCTCGTCACGGATGGATAGCGCACGGCGCCAAAGTTCATCCAGGCATCGCGATACGCCAGCCACAGGCGCTGGGTGGCGCGGATGCCATCCTTGCCCACGGCGCCCGCATGGGTTTGCGCCGGCTTTTTCATGAGCTTGCCGTAGATGGCGTTGAGCTCCTTGTCGAGCGCCGCCGCCTGATCCTTCGTCATGCTGGCCGGCAGCTTGCCCGCTTCGTAGTCACGCAGATCGTGCGCCAGCAGATCAAGCTCGGCCGTGCGGGCGGCGATGCTCAGGGCGGCGCGCGCCGTACCGCTCAAGTCCGTTTCATTGGCCGCACGCGCATCGGCAAACTTGCTGGCCGCCGCCTGCAGTTTTTGCAGCGACGCTTGCGCCACGGCAGGCATGCTGTCGCTGACTTTACCTGTCGCCTGCGTGCGCACTCTTTGTTTCTGGCGAGCATCGATGGCGCTGCACACGCCCATCATGTAGCCGCTGGTGATGTCGTCGCACAGATCGATCATGCCGCGACCGCTGGCATTGATCTTCTGCAAGTGCTCGATACGGCCCCGCATCTCGGCCGGCGCCGCATCGATGCTGCACGCATACTTGAGCGCCAGCAACGGGTCTTTCTGCACGCCCTGTCCATTCTGGTACAGCATCATCAGGACGGCGCTGTTCTGCGTAGCCATGGCGCAATGGCGCGCGGGACGCCAGTCTGCCGGCTTGGGCGCGGACATACTCTTGGTATCGTAGTACAGGTCGGTAGCCTGGCATTGCTGCAGGGACGCCACGGCCGATGGCGCCGGCAGGTCGGCGGGCGGCGGCGCCGCATCCTTGACCTTCAGGCAGCCCGCATACCAGGCCGTGCTTTCCGCGTGACCGACGCCCATGGCGCTCGTGTTCGGGTAGGGAGCGGGCGCGGCGGCAAAAACCGGGGCCGCCAGCAGGCAGCTCGCGCCCAGCAATATCGTTTTCAATAAGGGTAGACTAATTTTCATGGCCGGCCAAAGGTAGCGTCAGTAAAAGAACAAGTTTAACTGATCAGCCATGGCGCGCCCGCCCGATACGTGACCGTCCCACTTGGTAAGTAACGGTACCCACCCTTGGCAGTGCGGGAAAGCATGGGCAATAATGTTGCCCGCTGTACTTTTTTCACTACTCCGGACCACGCCCATGACCTCACCCCGTCTTCGCCGTTCCCTCGGCTCGCTGCTGATCGCAGCGGCCTGCGCCTCGCTTGCCCATGCCTCCGATACCAACACCACCACCCCAGTTGCCGCCACGCAAATGCAAGCCAGACACGCCATCACGCATGAAGATGTGTGGCTGATGAAACGTGTGGGCGCGCCCGTCGCCAGCCCGGATGGAAAGTGGGCCGTGTTTTCCGTGGTCGACAGCGCCTACGATAGCAAGGAGCAATGGTCGGATCTGTGGATCAAGTCACTGCTTGACGACAGCCCCGCGCGCCGCCTGAGCTATTCCAAAAGCGGCGAAAGCGCCGTGGCCTGGTCGCCGGACAGCCGCCAGCTCGTCTTCGTCGCCAAGCGCGACGGCGATGAAGCGGGCCAGATTTACCGCCTCGACGTGGCCGCCGGCGGCGAAGCCCAACGGTTGACGAGCTTGACCATGGGCGCGCGCATGCCGAAATGGAGCCCGGACGGCAAGCAATTGCTGTTCATCAGCGATATCTATCCAGGCAACAAGACGGAAGCCGACGTCAAGCAAAGCGCGAAAGAGCGCAAGGACCGCAAACACAGCGCCCGCTCGTATGAAACGACGGCGCCCCGCTATTTCGACAAATGGCTGACCGACAAGCAAGTGCGCCTGTTCGTCGTCGATGCGCAGCCTGACGCCAAGGGTGAGAACACAGCGCGCGACATCCTGTCGGGCACGCAACTGGTCACCCTGCCGGGCTTTGGCGGCGGCCAGGGCGACGAGGGGCAATCGCTGGACGCCGTCTGGACGCCGGACGGCAAGGCTGTCGTCTTCAACGCGGCCACCAACCGCGACGCGGCCCAGCGCGAAGCCGTCGTCTCGCAACTGTATCTGCTGCCCGTGGCGGGCGGCGAAGCGCAGCGTTTGACGCAGGATAAGCACAGCTATGGCAGCCTGAAATTCGCCGCCGATGGCAAGACCCTGTTCGCCTTGAGCGACGCGGAAACGCCAGGCAAAGTGTATGACGTGAAACGCCTGGCCAGCTTTGCTTGGCCGATGAGCAACCCGGCGCCAACGATTTTGACAGCCAAGCTGGACCGTTCAATTTCCCGCTTCGTGCTGCCCGAAGGCGGCAAGCGCGTCCTCTTCAGCTATGAACATGCGGGTCTGGAAAAGCTGTACTCGATTGATACCAAAGGCGGCGACCTGCGCGAGGAGCCATCTTTGCCGACGGGTACCATCAATTCGCTGAGCAGCGGCGGCAGGGCCCTCGTGGGCGTGTGGGAGTCCGCCATCAATCCGCCGGAAATCTATGCCTTCAACGGCAAGCAGCCAAAACGCCTGACGGCCTTCAACACGGACAAGGCCAGCAAGATCGACTGGCAGGCGCCCGAGCACTTCTGGTTCACGACGGCCGATGGCCGCCAGATCCACAATATGCTTGTCAAGCCGGCCAACTTCGATCCGAACAAGAAATACCCGTTGTTTACCGTCATCCACGGCGGCGCGGCCAGCATGTGGCGCGACCAGTTCGTGCTGCGCTGGAACTATCATTTGCTGGCCAAGCCCGGCTATGTCGTGCTGCTGACCGACTACAAGGGTTCCACCGGCTATGGCGAGGAATTCTCGCGCTCGATTCAGTTCGACCCCTTGAAAGGTCCGGGCGACGAGGTCAACCAGGGCGTCGATGAAGCCATCAAGAAATATCCATTTATCGATAGCACGAAACTGGCCGCCGGCGGCGCCAGTTATGGCGGCCACCTGGCCAACTGGCTGCAAGCGACCACGACGCGCTACAAGGCCATCGTCTCGCACGCGGGCGAAATGGACTTGATCATGCAATGGGGCACCAGCGATGGCGGCTTCGGCCGTGAAACGAATGCAGGCGGCCCCGTCTGGTCGAACCTGCCCGTGTGGCGCGACCAAAGCCCCATCATGCAAGCGGGCAATCATGAAAAAGGCACGGGTTTCACGACACCGATCCTGATCACCGTGGGCGAACTCGACTACCGCGTGCCGGCCAACAATGCGCTGATGAACTTTGCCGTGCAACAGCGCCTGAACGTGCCGGCGAAACTGCTGGTCTTCCCGGACGAAAACCACTGGATCTTGAAGGGCGAGAACAGCCGCTTCTTCTATAGCGAAGTGGAAGGATGGCTGGCAAAGTATTTGAAATAATCGCGCCGCACGCTACTTGAAAGCCAGGCTCCGCTCATGCGGGCCTGGCTTTTTTCATGCAGGCTGGGCGGCGGGTGCGGCCGCCTTCTGGCGCTGGATCGCCAGCACCATCAGCGCGGCGACGAGGCAGGCGGCGCCGGCCGCGAACAGGGCCGGGTTGTAGGTCAGCATCAGGGTGCGGATGCGGCCCGCGCCGTACGCGGCCACGGCGGCACCCAGCTGGTGGCCGGCGAATATCCAGCCGAAGACCATGCCCGCCCGCTCCCGCCCGAACGTGGCCCCCACCAGTTTCACGGTCGGCGGCACGGTGGCGATCCAGTCCAGGCCGTAGAACATGGCGAACAGGGACAGGCCGTACAGGGTGAATTCCGAATACGGCAGCCAGAACAGGGACAAGCCGCGCAAGCCGTAATACCAGAACAGCAGTTTGCGGTTGTCATAGCGGTCCGACAACCAGCCGGACAGAATTGTGCCGAACAGGTCGAACGCGCCCATCATGGCCAGCACGGACGCGGCCGGCACGGCGGACAGGCCCGAGTCGCCGCACAGGGAAATGAAGTGTGTCTGGATCAGGCCGTTGGTGCTGAGGCCGCAGATGAAGAAGGTGCCGAACAGTATCCAGAAGGTGCGATTGGAAGCCACGCTGCGCAGAATCAGGAACGGCGTGGTAAACGTCATCTTCGCGGCCGGCGCCACCATCAGCGGCGTGGCCGGGTCGGCGCCGTACGGACGCAAGGCCACGTCCTGCGGACGGTTGCGCATGCACAGGAAAGCCAGCACGGCGACGATGGCGCAGGCGGCAAACACGGGCATGATGGCCGTGCGCCAGCCGTAGTGCTCGATCAGCCAGGCGCCCACGGGCAGGAACAGCAGCTGGCCCGTGGCAGAGCTGGCCGTCAGCACGCCTACCACCAGGCCCCGGTGCGTCTCGAACCAGCGGTTCGCCACCACGGCGCTCAAGACCAGCGCGGTCATGCCAGAGCCCAGCCCCAGCAGGATGCCCCACAGGGCCACCAGGTGCCAGAACTGCGTCATGCGCGTGGCCAGCAGCATGCCGGCGGCGATCAGGCCCAGGGCCACGCAGATGACATTGCGCAAGCCGAAGCGTTCCATCAGGATGGCGGCGAACGGCCCCATCAGGCCAAACAGCACGAAGCGCACGGCCAGGGCCGAGGAAATCTGCTCGGCATCCCAGCCGAATTCGCGGCTCAGGGGCTGCATCAGTGCGCCTGGCAAGCCCAGCGCGGCGGACGAGGTCAATGCCGTGAGGAAGGTGATGGCGACGATGACCCAGGCAAAGTGCACGCCGCGCCGCGCCAGCCATTGCGAAAAGGGATAGGAAAGCATGCAGTCCTCATGAGAAAAAATGGATACCGGTCAGCATCCGCCGATGGCATTTTCCTCATGTTATATTATGATCGTAATTTATACAATCAAAAAAAACTGGAGCCGCATTGCTGCGTACGGCTCCAGTCCTGGCTTGAGCGCCGGTGCAGAATGCGCTTATTTCACTTTCAAGCCATTCTTCACATCCGTCACGCCTTCCACGCCACGGGCCAGGTCGGCGGCTTTTTTCACTTGCGCCTGGGAAGGTACGAAGCCGCTGAGCATGACGACGCCGTTCACCGTTTCCACGTGCACATCGAGCGCTTTCAAGTCGTTGTCCTTGACGAGGTCAGCCTTGATTTTCGTGGTGATGACGGAGTCTTCCACTGCCACCTTGGTGCTGCCGGCCGCGTTGCGCGTCACACAGGCGGCCTTGGCGGTCGCATCCATGGCATCGCAGTTTTCCTTCGTCGTGGCGGGCGGATTTTGCGCCACGTTGGTGCCGGCCCTCGCGCCCGTGTTGGCGTCAGCCAGCGCGGCCGTTTTCGCCGCCTTGGCATCATTCTTGCACGTGGTTTTGTCGGCGCCCGTACGGTCGCCGCACTTGGCCTTGGCCAGGTCATACTCGGCATTGGCGACGTCCTTGCGGGCCTTGCCCAGTTCGCGCGGCGTGTTGCGGTATTGCGCCACGGCGTCCGAATCGGCCTTGGCGCGCGCCACCTTGGCTTCTTCCACGCAGACTTTTTTCGCGTTGCCACTCTGGCTGTCGCAGGCGGCCTTGGCCTGCTTGTAGTCGGCCGATGCCTTGTCCGTCAAACTCTTGTACGAGGCATCCTGCGCATACGCGGGCGTGGCGGCAAGCAGGGCACTGGCACTGGCGGCCAGCATGAGTGCGATCATTTTGTTCATGATGGTTCCTCTCTGGTTAGTTGATGCCCAGATTAGACCCCTGCCGCGCACAAAGCTCCGTGCGACAGCACACGCTGACAGTCCATTCACATAAAAATCAGCGTTTATTTGTCGCCGCTCAAGCCCTTCCGCCACAATACTTGCGCCTGTTCAAATATTGAAGCGGACTCATCAAATACACCGGCGCCATCGGCCAGCGCCAGCCATGCCTGCGTGGCGTGCGAACCGCCTGCGCCGTCGCTTGCGACTTCACCAGCCGCGCGCACGCCGCGCATCCAGGCCAGCACATCCTGGTACTGCCCGGGGTGGCGTCCATGCATCCAGGCCAGGGCCACCAGGTCCGCATAGCCCTCTTCACGGCGCGTCTCGCGCAGCTCCTGCGCCAGCAGGGTCAACTTGCCCTGCTGCATGCTGCGCGGCTCGACAAAGCCGCGTGGCAAGGCATGCCAGTCGCCCTGCGCATAGCGCCGGCAGTGGCCGATCTCATGCGCCGTCATCGCTTCCATCATCAGGCCGTGGCGCGTGGGTGACACGCCCTGCAAGATACCGTCCGCCTGCGCATTGCCGCGCAAGGACAGCACCAGCTTGCAGCGCCCAGCTTCGTAGCCCAGCGCCAGCGGCACGGCGCCGGGCGCATCCTGCGGCTGCACGATGATATCGATGGGCAAGCCCTGCGTGCGCGCGTAATCGATGACGGGTTTTCCCGCCTGCAGCCAGCGGATTTCCAGATCGGTAAGCTGGGCAGCGGCCACGGCGGGCAAGGCAAGGGACACACTCAACAGCGAAAACAGTTTCAACATGGGATCGACGGGAAGAAAGGAAGATTTACCACTGCAGAGTAAGCGGTGAAAATATTTCCACAAGGAAAAACTGGCAACTTTTCATAAATAAAGACGAAAAAAAAACCGACGCAGAATGCGCCGGCTTTTCAGACTGATAATAGTCAGGCTCGGGTCTATTTATTCGCCGCCTGGTCCAGCGCGCGGGCCGTGACGAATTCCGGGCGGATATCGTTCGGTACGGCCTTCATCTTGTCGAGCGCCACTTGCACTTCAGGGCGGATCACCACGTATTTGGTCATCAGGTCTTTCGCGCGCGCATAGTCGCCCGTCGCCTCAATAGTCAGAAATTCACGGTCCAGGTCGATCACGGCCTGCTTGATCTTGCCAAAATCGACGCCGAACTTGCCATCGCCCAAGGACACAAAGCCGCCCTTGTCGAGGATGTAATTCATCTGGATGGCCATGCCGCGCGCGTGCGAATCCGTCAAGCCGAAATGCAGGGTGCGGAAACCGGAGGCGAGGAAAGTGTTGTACAGCTTGCGCTCGGCCACGTCGCCCTGGCCCAGGGTATCGTTCAGTTGCCCCTTGTCCATCATGTAGCGCAGCGCGAACAGACCCGTGATGTCGGCCTTGGCTTCCTCGATGGTCGAATAGGCTTCCTTCAAGTCCTGGCGCGGCGTCGAAGGCTTGCCGTCGACAACAGTCGCATGCGGGCCCAGGCCGTGCATGATTTCATGCGCGAGGATGTGCGTGAAGAAGGAATTGAAGTCCACGTCCTGCTGCGCCTCGGGCGTGAGCACCAGTTTCGAGATCGGCGTCAGGGTGGCCTTGAACTTGGCTTCCTGCACGTTTTTCAACATGACGCGCTTGGAGCCGCGCGCGCTGATGATGCGCTCGTCGTTCGGCAAGTTGTAGGCAGCCGTCTGTACGGCCATGTTGCCGTCCCCGGCGCCATACACCTGGTTGACCACCACCATCGGCGCCAGCGCGCCCACTTTCGGGTTGCGGTACTGGGCGTCGAGCGGCAGGTTGTCTTCCAGTTCCTGCATGTGCTTGGCAAAGAAGTTCAGCTTTTGCGTTTCCGCCTGGTCGCGGATGTTCACGTAGGCCTCGAACGCGGCCTTGTAGCCGAACAGCTCGTCGTTATACGTTTCATACGGGCCGATGGTGATGTCGACGGGCGAATCGAGATCCATCCAGGCGAAGTCGGACGGCAGGTAATCATTGTCGAGGAAAGCCTTGGCGCGCAGGGTCAGAAATTTCTTCAACGACGCGTTGTCTGTGGCGGCCGCCGCTTCGTCGAGCAGCCTGGCCAGTTGCTTCAGCTCCACCTTGTATTCATCCGAATACTTGACGGTCTGGTACTTGCCATCCTTGCCCGCGCGAATCGTCGTAAAGAACCATTGCGCCTGCTGCTTGTCGTCCGCCGGCAAGCCATTCATCCACGTTTCCAGGCTGGCCTTGGTAGCGCCCTGCGGATAGAAATTGCCCGCTTCCGGCTTGTGCGCGGGAATGGCGATGCCGGCATAGCTGGCCGGCATGAACGAGGTGTGGGCGTCGAGCACCGACCATGGTCCCTTGTTGATCCAGAAATAATTTAAACGGGCCTGGCCCAGCTTTGATTTGTCCTTCTTCAATGCGGCCCACAGCGCTTCGTTGCCGGACCAGCGCTGGCGCAATTGCAGCACGTCGACCAGCTTGGCCGCTTCGACCAGCTTGGCGATGGCCTGGCGGTCGCCCGCGGACAGGTGCGTGACATCGGCAGTCAGCGCGACGGGCGCATAGCGGGCGCTCATGCTGGTCAATTGTTGCGCCGTAGCGGGGGCGGCTGGCGTTGCGGCGCAAGCGCTGCCGACGGCGGCGGCCATCAGCAGGGGAATCAGGATGTTTTTCATGGGGCCTCGGTGTATGGTTCACAGCAAGAAAGCGCCCCGCGCTGTTACTGCGCGTCCGCTTCCTTGTTCAGCCTGCGATTGTCCCACCTGCCCCCATGGCATGGCAAGCGGCTTACCAGACCTTGTACACCTGCCCCGTCTGCGCCCCTTCCACGCTGCGGCTGTAGGCCAGCGCCACACGGCTGGCGGCGGCCGGCTCGAAGCCATAGAAGAACGGACCATATGCTTCCAGCGATTCGGCCAGCACCGTCGGGCTGACGACATTGATGCGCACGCCGCGCGCCAGTTCGATGGCGGCGCCCCTGACAAAACCTTCCACGGCCGCGTTGGTCATGCTGGCGGCCGCGCCGAAGCGGATAGGCTGCTCGGCCACGATGCCGCTGGTCAAGGTAATCGAACCGCCGTCATTCAGGTATTCCTGCGCCACCAGCGCCACGTTGACCTGGCCCATCAGTTTGCTGTCCAGGCCCAGCTGGAATTGCTCGGGCGTGAAATCGGCCAGGGGGCCGAAATGCAGCTTGCCGGCCGTGACGACGACGGCGTCGACCTTGCCGATGCGCTGGAACAGGGCGCGCACTTGCGCGATGTCGCCCATGTCGGCCTGGTGCGTGCCGCTGCGGCTGCCCACTTCGATGATTTCATGGCGTTGCGCCAGTTGTGCGGTGACGGCCTTGCCGATGGTGCCGCTGGCGCCAATGATGACGATTTTCATGCTGCTTCCTTGTATGGGTTGAACGATGCAGCCAGTATGCGCCGCTTACAAAAAGGAATAAATACGCTAGAATTTACAAGATTACCAACTCAGAGTTTGCAATCAAGGCGCCATGGATAAATTGCGCAGCATGGAAATCTTTGTGTCCGTCGTCGACCAGGGCAGTTTCACGGCGGCCGCCGACACCTTCCGCATCTCGCCCGTGATGGTGGGCAAGCACATCAAACAGCTGGAAGAGCGGCTGGGTGCGCGGCTGCTGGCGCGCACGACGCGCCGGCAAAGCCTGACGGAAATCGGCCAGCAGTATGTGGAACAGTGCCGCCAGATCCTGGCCAGCATCCATGCGGCCGAGCGGGGCGCGGAAGCCATGCGCACGGCACCGCGCGGCAAGCTGAAGATCACGGCGCCCGTGTCCTTCGGCAGCGAATGCATCGCGCCGCTGATGGCCGACTATCTGACGGCCTATCCGGACGTGAGCCTGGAACTCAATTTGAATGACAGGATGGTGGATCTGATGGAGGAAGGATTCGATGCGGCCATCCGCATCGGCAAGCTGGAAGATTCCGGCTTGGTGGCGCGGCCCTTGCGACCGTATGCGATGGTGATCTGCGCCTCGCCCGCCTACCTGGCAAAGCACGGCACGCCGCGCACGCCGGACGACCTGGCGCGGCACGAATGCGTGGATTTCATGCAGTGGTCGCGCCACATGCGCTGGCGTTTGAGCGGCAAGGAAGCGCGTCACGATGGCGCTGCGGCAGAAAGCCGCTTCCGCTCGAACAATGGGCAGGCGCTGCGCATGGCAGCCCTGCATGGCTTCGGCATCGTCATGCAGGCGGAGATTTTACTGGCCGACGATATCGCGGCGGGACGGCTGGTACCGCTGCTGGCCGACCACGTGCCGGCGCCGCGCCTGATGCATGTGCTGTATCCGCGCGACCGCCAGCCCACGCCGAAGCTGACGACCTTCATCGATTTTCTGCTGGAACGCTACGGGCCGGCGGCGACACCGCCACCGGCCACGCTCACGTAATCGTCGTGCCTAGTTCAGCTTCGCGGCTGGCGCGGATGCCAGCTTGGCCAGCTCGCCGTCCGGCTGCCAACCCGCCCCCAAAGAGCGCGCCACGGCGACCGTCGCCAGCAAGCGCTGGGTCTTGATCTGCGCGGCGGCGCGGTCCGCGGCCAGGGAACTGCGCTGCGCATCCGTCACATCGAGGTAGGTCGAGATGCCGCGCTCGTAGCGCGTGCGCGCCACCAGGTAGGCACGCGCCGCCGCTGCCTGCGACAAGGCTTGCGCGTCGCCCTGCAACTGGCGCTGCTCCACGTCGGACAGCGCATCTTCCACTTCGCGCAAGGCCGTCAAGAGCTTCGTTTCATGGTTCGCCACGGCTTCCGCATAGCGCGCCTTGGACAGGTCAAGATTGGCCTGGTTGCGGCCGCCGTCGAAGATCGGCAAGGACAGGGCCAGCGGACCAAAGCTGAACTGGCGCGAACCGCCCTGCGCCAGGTCGCGCAGCTTTTCCGAGGCGTAGCCGAAATTGCCCGTCAATTGCAGCGTCGGATAAAACGCGCCTTCGGCCACGCCCACTTGCGCATTCGCCGCGCGCAGGCCGGCCACGCTGGAGACCAGGTCCGGGCGGTGCGCCAGCAGGCTGACCGGCAGGCCGACGGGGATGGCGGGCGGCAGCGGTAATGCCGACGGCTCGGCGGCTACCGGCAATTGCAACGCCGACGGCGGCTTGCCCGTCAGGGTGGCCAGGCTGTTTTCCAGCTGGTTGCGCTGGCGTTTGACTTCATGCAGGTCGGCCTGCGCGTTCGACAGTTCGACTTTCGCGCGCGCCAGGTCCAGCTCATTCGTCAAGCCCGCGTTGAAGCGCGCCTCGACCAGCTGGGCCGACTCGCGGCGTGTGTCCAAAGCGCCATTCAGGATCGCCATTTCCGCATCGAGTCCGCGCAGCTGCCAGTAATTGCTGGCCACTTGCGATGACAGCATCAACAGCACGCCGTCGCGGTCGGCCTGCGCCGCCAAGGCTTGCGAGTCGGCCGCTTCGACCATGCGTTTGACGCGGCCCAGCAAGTCGACTTCATACGACAGCGTGCCACCCACGGAGAAGTTATTGCCGCTGATGGAGCGGTTGCCCAGGGCCAGGCCCTGCGAGGTGTTGGCCGAGGTGCGCGAGTTCGAGATGCCCGTGCTGACGTTGACGCTCGGGCCCTGGTTGGCGCGCGCCGTGCCGCTTTGCGCCAGCGCCTGCAGCAGGCGTTCGCCGGCCGCCTTCACGCCGGGGTTGTCCTGCAGCGCGCTCTGTTCCAGGCGATTCAGGGTGGCGTCGCCGTAGATGCTCCACCATTCCTTCGGCAGCTGTGCGGCGTCCGCCGCGGATGCGCCGTGGCGGAAGGTGTCGGCGCCGGCCACATTGCCCGGAGCCGTGAAATCCTGGCCCACGGTGCCGCAGGCGGAGAGCGCCACGGCAAGGGAAGCGGCCAGCGCGATTTTCGTCAATACTGTTTGCATGATGTATACCTTCTTGTTCTTGAGGTGCTGCACGTGCGGACTGTGCGCGGTCAATGACCGCCGCCACCGCCACCGGGGGCTTTGAGTTTGTCGGCCAGCCACAGGGGCACGATGCAGGCCAGCAGGATGGCGCCGATCAGGAAGAAGCCATCGTTGTAAGCCATCACATACGCTTCGCGGCGCACGATGCCGTCGATCGCCTGCAAGGCCTGGTTGCCGGCCGTGACGGCGTCATAGCCCTTGGCCATGAACGACGACGTCAGCTGGTCGATGCGCAGCTGCGTGGCACTGGAATAGGCATTGATCGCTTCGCCCAGGCGCTGCGAATGGAAGTGCTCGCGGGTGCTCAGGGCCGTGGCCAGCAAGGCGATGCCAATCGAGCCACCGAGGTTGCGCGTCATGTTGAACAGGCTCGAAGCCGATGCCATGTCTTTCGGTGCGATGCCCTTCATGGCGAAGTTCGACAGGGTCAGCATGACGAAGGGCTGGCCCAGTGCGCGCACCACCTGCGACCACAGCAGCTGGTCGTAGCCGGTGGAAGCGTCCATATAGGCATTCATCATGCACGAGCCGCCAAACAGCAGCAGGCCGATCGAACACAGGATGCGGTTGTCCACCGTCGACGACAGCTTGGCGACGAAGGGCATGATGAACAGCTGCGGCAGGCCCACCCACATGATGACTTCACCGATCTGCATCGGCGAGTAGCCGGCGATCTGGCCCAGGAACAGGGGCAGCAAGAAGGCCGAGCCATACAGGCCCATGCCCGTCACGGCCGACAGCACGGTGGCCACTAAAAAATTGCGCTGGCCGTACAGGCCCAGGTTGACGAACGGTTCGGCGCGCGTGGCGCTGGTGACGACCCAGCCCAGGATGCCCGTCAGGGCCAGCGCGGCAAAGGCGATGATGAAGCCCGAGTCGAACCAGTCCTTCGAATTGCCCTCTTCCAGGAAGATGGTCAGGCAGCCCAGGCCCAGGGCCATGAAGAAGATGCCCAGCCAGTCGGCTTTCCAGAACAATTTGAGCTGCAGCGGCTCCTTGTCCAGGCCATAGATCATGCCGACGATCAGCAGCACGCCCGGCACCCAGTTGATGTAGAAGATCGATGGCCAGCCATACAGCTCGGAGAGATAGCCGCCCAGGGTCGGGCCCATGGCCGGCGCCAGGGTGGCCGTCAAGCCGAAGATGGCCATGCCGACGGCGCGCTTCGATGGCGGCAGCTTGAGCATCACCAGGGTAAACGCCATCGGGATCAGGGCGCCGCCCGTGAAGCCCTGCAGCATGCGGAAGACGATCATGCTTTCCAGGTTCCAGGCCGCCCCGCACAGGGTGGAGAACAGCAGGAAGAAAGCGGTGGTGCCGATCATGTAGGTGCGCAGTCCAAACACGCGCGCCAGCAGCGCGGTGAGGGGAATGACGATGATTTCCGCCACCAGGTAGGCCGTGGAAATCCACGAGCCCTCTTCCTGGGTGGCCGACAGCGAGCCAAGGATATCCTTGAGCGAGGAATTCGTGATCTGGATGTCGAGCACCGCCATGAAGGCGCCCAGCATGCCGGCGGCGACCGCCAGCCAGGTGCGCCCGGAGACTTTCTCGTCGAGCACGGGAAACGCTGGCGGCTTCGCCAGCGTGGTGGAAGGGCTGCTCATGGAAGCTTAGCGCGTGGTGGTCTGGGCGGCTGGAGCGGGAGCGGAAACAGCGGCGTGGCGCGCGGCCGGCTGCGTTTCAGGCTGATTCACTTCCACTTCGGCGATCACCGACATGCCCGGCACCAGGCGGCCATTCATGGCCTTGACGTCTTCCGGCTGGAAGACGATTTTTACGGGCACGCGCTGGACGATCTTGGTGAAGTTGCCGGTGGCGTTATCGGCCGGCAGCAGGGCGAATTGCGCGCCCGAGGCAGGCGCGAAGCTGTCCACGGTACCCACCAGTTTCTTGCCCGGCATGGCGTCGATGGTCACGTGCACGCTCTGGCCGCGGTGCAGGTCGGCCAATTGGGTTTCCTTGAAGTTGGCGGTGACCCAGACGTTGTCTTGCACGATGGCCGTCAATTGCTGGCCAGGCTGCACGCGCATGCCAGTTTCCACGTTGCGCTTGCCGATGCGGCCGGCGACGGGCGCCAGGATGCGGTTGTATTGCAGCTGCTGTTCCGCGTCCTTCAATTGCACGCGCAATACAGCCACTTGTGCCTTGGCCACGTCGCGCGCAGCTTGCGCCGCGCCGATCTGCGCCTTGGCGGCCGAAGCGCTGTCGCGGCGGGCGGCCAGGTCGGCCACGGCGCTCGAGCGGGCCGCATTGGCCGCGTCGAGTTCCGCTTTCGAGACGGCTTTCATCTGGCTCGTGTAGAGCTGGCCATAACGGTCCGCATCCTGTTTTGCGCGCAGCAGTTGTGCATCGGCTTGCGCCACTTGCGCCTGGGCGCCGCTCGCTTGCGCCTGCACTTGCGCGATCTGCGCGTCCGCTTGCAGCACTTGCTGCTCGGCGCTGGCGATCTGCGCGGCAATTTGCTCGGTTTTCACGCGCTGGTCGAACGGGTCGAGTTCGGCGATCACGTCGCCCTCTTTCACCATTTGATTGTCGTCAATGAAGACCTTGGTGACGACGCCGGAAATGCGTGCCGAAACGGGATGCACGTGGCCGGCCACATAGGCGTTTTCTGTTTCCACGAAATAGTGGCTGCGGTACCACATGCGGGCGCCGGCGCCCAGGGCAACCAGGACGATCAGGCCGGCGATGATTTTCACGCGATTGTTAGGTGGTGCGGAGCTGGCCGAAGCGGCGGGCGCGGAAGGTGCGGCAGGGGCCGCGGGTGGGACGGCACTCAGCACCTTGTGCTCTACTTGGCCTGGCTGGTTGGACATACTTGCTCCGGAAATGAAATGATATATGTTCATTATTGGGCAAAGAAAAGCCAAAGTCAAGAAATGAAACGATTGCATTTCATTTTAATTTGCACTACAGTGTGAGCCATCACTTACCTTCCACCTTATAAAGAGACCCAGACCATGTCCGATCCCGGCCTCAGCGATACCTTGCCTACCGATACAGAATCCGGCGACGCCGTCCAGGAACTTTCCTGCTGCGGCAAGCCAGCCGGCCGGCCGCGCGCGGCCGACATGGAAGCGCGCATGGAAAACCTGCTGCACACGGCCGGCTGCCTGTTTCTGGAAAAGGGGTATGGAAAGGTGAGCCTGGAAATGATCGCCCGCGAAGCCCATGTGGCCGTGCGCACGATTTATGTGAAGTTTGGCGGCAAGTCCGGCTTGTTCAATGCCGTGGTGGAATTGCGCCGCGCCTCTTACTTCTCGACCATGCCGGCGCTGGAAACGGATATGCGGCCCCTGCCCACCATCCTGGGCGAGTTCGGCTTGCTGTTCGTGCAGCTCGTCACCATGCCGGCGGCGATTCGCCTCAATCGCATGGTGGTGGCCGAAGCGGCCACGCACCCGGAACTGGCGGAAACGTTTTACAAGGTGGGACCGGGACAGACGCGCGAGATGCTGACGAGGTTTTTCAGCCGCCCCGACATCGCGCCCCTGTTTCGCGCGGAATTGACACCGTCCATGCTGGCGCTGCACCTGCTCAATTGCCTGCTGGGCGACCAGATGTCGCGCCTGCTGTTTCCGCCACAGGCGCAACCGGATGTGGCGCAATTGCGCGCCAAGGTGGCGGTCAGTCTCGACCTGTTCCTGCACGGCACCCTGCGCCAGCCGCTGGCGGCCTGACGCGGAACGGCTGGGCGGGGAAATCAGCCAGGACGGCTGCAACCCTCCGGCACCGCCGCTGCGGCGTGCTCCTCGCTCAAGCCCAGCGCGCGCAGGAAAGGCTGGGCCGCTGACGCGCCATCAACACTGAGTGAAGACTCACTTCCATCGTAGCGGTCCGGGCCATAGCGCATCAGGTCGAACGAGGTTTCAAAGCGCTGCGCCAGGAAATACGTGCGGAAGTAATCGAAGGAAAACGCCACCTGGCCATCATCGCGCAGCAGCAAGCCCTGCGCATACAAGGGCGCCAGCCAGTCGCCGGCCGCCATGCTCCAGCCCTTCACGCCACAATAGTCGCTGGCAAAGCGCTCCAGTTCCGCCTCGCTGAGGAAGACGGTCTTGGCTTCGAACATCACGAACGCCAGCTCGATCAGGAATTCGCGCGCATCGGCAGCCACGCCTGCGTTTTCGCGCTGCTGCGCGCCCGCCTTGCCCAGCAAGCCGTCGAGATAATCGCGCTCGACTGCCAGCTGCGGCAGCAAGGTGGCAAATACATACTCGGCATCCACCTGCCCCGTTTCCTGACCATTCGGCGTGTACAGCACCGACAGGGCGAAGTGCTTGCTCACGTCATCGAACTCGCGCAGGGACACCGTCCACTGCGTGCCTGCCGCGCCGCCATCGGCCGCGGCCTCGCCTGTACCGAACTCGAGCACGGCAAACGCCGCCATCTGGCCTTGCGCACTGTACAGGCTGCCCGGATTGCTCTTGAACAGGATGCCCAGCGACTTCATCAGCGAACTGGCGTCGCCCGTATGCTGGTGGCCATGAAACACGGCGTGGATATTCTTGTAGTGCGCGCGCTGCTCGGCACTGGCGTGCTCGTCGGCGGAGAAAAAGCTGAAACCGGCATTGCCCAGCGCCGCAGCCGCGACACCCTGCGCGCGGCTGCCCGGCACCAGGTAGAAGCGCGCGCCAGGCAAGCTGGCCGCCTGCAGCAGGGGGCGCAGGAAGTATTCGTAGACATACACGGGCGTCGTGCCGGCACAGGCGTCGAGCGCCACCAGCTGGCCCGTAAAGAAAATCGCATCGATCTTCTTGCCCGCCGCCAGGATAGCGGCCACGTCCTGGTACAAGGCATGCAGCATCACGGCTTGCTCTTGCTCATCGGCCCGGCGCAAACGGACATCGGCAATATGAAGGGCGGTAAATTTTTTCATCGTTGCAAAACTCTTTCAGTACAGCGGAATTTGACCGAACCCCACGCTGGCAACATTCCTGGAAAAATCACACGCTTCTATTGAAGCAGAACATGGTGACAGACCTCCATTCTGCCACTTTTTCCACACGGCAATACTCACCAATGTTCACATGGGATGGATCTGCCACAAGCCATCTGCGGTTTACGCTGCCCAGATCAAGGGATAAAAAAAAACCCGCAATATCGCTTGCGGGTTTTTGAGTGTGCCTACTGGCGGCTAAACCATCAACGTTTGCGCGGCGGCGGCAAGTCCGTGCACACGCCTAATTCGGCGCGCTTTTGCAAACCTGCCGATCGACTCGCCCAGGGTCGGGTGCGGGTGGATGGTCTTGCCGATGTCGGTGCCGTCGCAGCCCATTTCGATGGCCAGCGCGATTTCGCCGCTTCATCGTTCACCTGTCGCCCGCGTGCGTGCCGGCAATCGTTGGATAGTAAAAAACCCCACAATCGCTTGCGGGGTTTTTAGTGTTACGACACAGCGCTACAACATCAGCGCTTGCGCGGTGGAGGCAAGTCCGTGCACACGCCTTCGTACACTTCGGCGGCCATACCGATCGATTCGCCCAGGGTTGGATGCGGATGGATGGTCTTGCCGATGTCGGTGCCGTCGCAGCCCATTTCGATGGCCAGCGCGATTTCACCAATCATGTCGCCCGCATGCGTGCCGACGATGGTGCCGCCGATGATGCGGTGCGTTTCAGCGTCGAACAGCAGCTTGGTGAAGCCTTCGGCGCGGCCATTGGCCACGGCGCGGCCCGAAGCGGCCCAAGGGAAGTGGCCCTTCTCGACCTTGATGCCCTTGGCTTTTGCTTCGTCTTCCGTGATGCCGGCCCATGCCACTTCCGGATCCGTGTAGGCGACCGACGGGATCACCTTGACGTCGAAGTGCGACTTCTGGCCGGATGCCGCTTCGGCAGCCACGTGGGCTTCATGCACGGCCTTGTGCGCCAGCATCGGCTGGCCCACCAGATCGCCGATGGCGAAGATGTTCGGCACGTTGGTGCGCATCTGGCTGTCGACGTTGATGAAACCGCGGTCCGTCACTTGCACGCCAGCCTTGTCGGCGGCGAGCTTCTTGCCGTTCGGGCTGCGGCCCACGGCCACCAATACCAGATCATAGATCTGTGGCGCCGGTGCCGTGGCACCTGCTTCGGCAGCTTCGAACGTGACCTTGATGCCTTCCGGCAGCGCTTCCACCGCGACCGTCTTGGTCTTGGTCATGATGTTGTCGAAGCGCTTCTCGTTGAACTTCTGCCACACCTTGACGGCGTCGCGGTCCGCGCCCTGCATCAGGCCATCCATCATTTCGACCACGTCGATGCGCGCACAGAAGGTCGAATAAACAGTCGCCATTTCCAGGCCGATGATGCCGCCGCCGATGACCAGCATGCGTTTCGGGATCTGGCGCAATTCCAGCGCGCCCGTCGAATCGACGATGCGCGGGTCTTCCGGCACGAAGGGCAGTTTTACCACGGACGAACCGGCCGCGATGATCGCTTGCTTGAACTGCACGACTTTTTTCGAGCCGTCGCCTGCCGTCACTTCGATGTGGTTCGCGGAGAGGAACTGGCCCACGCCCGTGACGACTTGCGTCTTGCGCGCCTTGGCCATGCCGGCCAGACCGCCCGTCATGTTCGAGATGACGCCTTCCTTATACTTGCGTACCTGGTCGATGTCGATGGTCGGCTTGGCGAACGTCACGCCCGTGTTGGACATGTGCGCCGTTTCATCGATGACGGAAGCGACGTGCAACAACGCCTTCGACGGGATGCAGCCCACGTTCAGGCACACGCCGCCCAGGGTGGCGTAGCGCTCGACGATGACCGTCGACATGCCCAGGTCGGCCGCGCGGAACGCCGCCGAATAGCCGCCAGGACCGCCGCCCAGCACCATCATGTCGACGTCGATGTCGACCTGGCCGCTGTAATTGCCGGCCGGGATGGCGGCAACGGCAGCAGCTGGTGCCGCCGCTGCAGGAGCCGGTGCCACCGCAGGCGCAGCCGCCGGTGCGGCTGCGGGAGCTGCAGCTCCTTCCGACGCTTCCACCACCAGCAGCGCGCTGCCTTCAGCGATCTTGTCGCCGACCTTGACTTTGACTTCCTTGACGACACCCGCGTGGGTCGACGGAATCTCCATGCTGGCCTTGTCCGATTCGACCGTGATCAGGGACTGGTCCACCTTGATGGTGTCGCCGACCTTGACCATCAGTTCGATCACTTCGACTTCCTTGAAGTCGCCGATATTCGGTACTTTTACCTCTACTGTGCTCATCAATCGCTCCTTACAGCAGAATTTTGCGCATGTCGGCCAGGACTTCGCCGAGGTACACGGAGAATCGCGCGCCCATCGCGCCATCGACCACGCGGTGGTCGTAGGACAGCGAGGTGCCCATCATCAAACGTGGCTGGAAGGCCTTGCCATCCCATACCGGCTTGATCGAGGCTTTCGACAGGCCCAGGATCGCGACTTCCGGCGCATTGACGATAGGCGTGAAGTGCGTGCCACCGATGCCGCCCAGGGACGAAATCGTGAAGCTGGCGCCCTGCATGTCGGCCGGTTTCAGCTTGCCTTCGCGCGCCTGCAGCGACAATTCCGTCATTTCGCGGGCGATCTGCGACACCGACTTCTGGTCCGCGCCCTTGATCACCGGGACCACCAGGCCATTCGGCGTGTCGGCAGCGAAGCCGATGTTGTAGTACTGCTTGAGGATCAGGTTCTCGCCCTTGGCGTCGAGCGACGCGTTAAACGCGGGGAATTTCTTCAGCGCGGCAACGGATGCCTTGATGACGAAAGCGAGCATGGTCAGCTTGGCCGCATCCTTGTTCTTCGCATTGGCCGCGTTGGTGTCGACGCGGAACGCTTCCAAGTCCGTCACATCCGCTTCGTCGAACTGCGTGACGTGCGGGATCATGACCCAGTTGCGATGCAAATTAGGACCCGAAATTTTCTTGATGCGCGACAGCGGCAGCAATTCGGTCGTACCGAATTTGCTGAAGTCCAGCGACGGCCATGGCAGCAGATCCAGGCCTACGCCCGAACCGCCTTTGGCGGCGGCTGGCGCGTTCGGTGCGGCGACTGCGCCCGACATCACGCCCTTGACGAAGTTCTGCACGTCTTCCTGGGTGATGCGGCCTTTCGGACCGGAACCGCCCACGCGGCTCAGGTCCACGCCCAGTTCGCGCGCGAACTTGCGGATCGATGGCGACGCGTGCGCCAGTTTGCCGTTGGCGGCAGGTGCGGCGGCAGGTGCCGGGGCTGCAGCAGGTGCTGCGGCAAGCACGGGCGCCGAAGCGATGGCGGCGGCTGGTGCGGCGGCGGCTTGCGCTGGCGCAGCAGCGGCTGCAGGTGCAGCAGCGCCACCCGTCGTTTCGACGACCAGCACCAGCGAACCCTTGGCAACCTTGTCACCGACCTTGACTTTCAATTCCTTGACGATACCGGCGTGGCTCGATGGGATTTCCATGCTCGCCTTGTCCGATTCGACCGTCAGCAGCGACTGGTCGACCTTGATGCTGTCGCCGACCTTGACCATCAGTTCGATGACTTCGACTTCCTTGAAGTCGCCGATATCGGGCACGGTCACTTCGACCAGGGCCGGCGCGCCGGAAGGGGCTGCAGCGGCAGGGGCAGCTTCAGCTACTGGCGCGGCGGCCGGTGCAGGCGCAGCAGCGGCAGGCGCAGGCGCCGATACCGGGACCGACGCATCATCCGCCACTTCCAGCAGCAGGACCAGCGAACCTTCGGCGATCTTGTCGCCCACGTTGACTTTCAATTCCTTGACGACACCGGCGTGGCTCGATGGAATTTCCATGCTGGCCTTGTCCGATTCGACCGTGATCAGGGACTGGTCAACCTTGACCGTATCGCCTGGCTTGACCATCAGTTCAATGATCTCGACTTCCTTGAAATCGCCGATATCCGGGACTTTGACTTCCACAATGCTCATAGCTTGCTCCGTTATTTTATTTGTCAGATGGACCCGCACACACGCCAGGGCGGCACTTTCGCACCGCCCTGGCATCATCGGGTCCGCACAACGATTACTGGGTCACCGGATTCGGTTTGTTCGCGTCGATGCCATACTTGGCGATCGCCTGCTCCACCACCGACACGTCGATCTTGCCTTCGTCAGCCAGCGATTTGAGCGCGGCCACGGTGACATAATAACGGTTCACTTCGAAGAACTCGCGCAGCTTGGCGCGGCTGTCCGAGCGGCCAAAGCCATCGGTACCGAGCACTTTATAAGTGCGGCCCTTCGGCATGAAGGCGCGGATCTGTTCTGCAAACGCGCGCATGTAGTCGGTCGTGGCGACGATCGGGCCGTCCGTGTCCTGCATCAGCGACGTCACGTATGGCACGCGCTGCTCTTTCGACGGGTTGACCATGTTCCAGCGTTCCGCATCCTGGCCATCGCGGGCCACCAGCGTCAGCGATGGCGCCGACCACACGTCCGCAGCCACACCCCAGTCGTTCTGCAACAGCTCGGCGGCGAAGATCGATTCGCGCAGGATGGTGCCGCAACCGATCAGTTGTACGCGCAGCTTGGCGTCAGCCTGGCCTTCCTGCAGTTTGTACATGCCTTTCAGGATGCCTTCTTCCTGGCCTGGCTTGATGCCTGGCTGGGCGTAGTTCTCGTTCATGATCGTGATGTAGTAGAACACATCTTCCTGATTGGCGATCATGCGGCGCAGGCCGTCCTGGATGATGACGGCGACTTCATGGCTGAAGGTCGGATCGTACGGCATGCAGGTCGGGATGGTCGCGGCGAAGATATGGCTGTGGCCATCTTCGTGCTGCAAGCCTTCGCCGTTCAGGGTCGTACGGCCAGCCGTGCCGCCCATCAGGAAGCCGCGGGCGCGCATGTCGGCCGAAGCCCATACCTGGTCGCCGATGCGCTGGAAGCCGAACATCGAGTAGAAGGTGTAGAACGGGATCATGATGCGGTCGTTGGTCGAATACGACGTCGCCGCGGCGATCCACGAGCTCATGCCGCCCGCTTCGTTGATGCCCTCTTGCAGGATCTGGCCAGCCTTGTCTTCGCGGTAGTACATGACCTGGTCTTTGTCGACCGGCTCGTACAACTGGCCTTTCGGGTTGTAGATGCCGATCTGGCGGAACAGGCCTTCCATGCCGAAGGTACGCGATTCATCGACCAGGATAGGCACGACGCGCTGGCCCAGGTTCGGGTCTTTCAGCAGGGTCGAGATCACACGCACGAACGCTTGCGTGGTCGAGATTTCACGGCCTTCAGGCGTCGCTTCCAGCACGTTTTTAAAGGCCTCCAGGCCAGGCACCGGCAGGGTTTCTTCCGACTTCTGGCGGCGCTGCGGCAGGTAGCCACCGAGGGCCTTGCGGCGCTCGTGCAGGTAGACCATTTCCGGCGCGTCGTCGGCTGGCTTGAAGAACGGGATGTCGGCCAGCTTGTCGTCAGGGATAGGCAGCGAGAAGCGGTCGCGCATTTCGCGGATGGCTTCGTCGTCCAGTTTTTTCGTCTGGTGCGCCGTGTTGCGCGCTTCGCCCGACTTGCCCATGCCGTAACCCTTGATGGTTTTCACCAGCAGGACGGTCGGCTGGCCCTTGTGTTCCTGGGCGATCTTGAATGCCGCGTAAATCTTGTGCGGATCGTGACCGCCACGGGTCAGGCGCCAGATGTCGTCGTCCGTCATGTTGGCAACCATTTCCAGCAGCTTCGGATGCTTGCCGAAGAAGTGCTTGCGCACGTAGGCGCCATCCTTGGCCTTGTAGTTCTGGTATTCGCCGTCGACGGTTTCCATCATCACGCGCTGCAGGATGCCTTCCTTGTCTTGCGCCAGCAGGGCGTCCCAGCCCGGACCCCAGATGACCTTGACGACGTTCCAGCCGGCGCCACGGAATTCGCCTTCCAGTTCCTGGATGATCTTGGTGTTGCCGCGTACCGGGCCGTCCAGACGCTGCAGGTTGCAGTTGACCACGATGACCAGGTTGTCGAGCATGTCGCGTGCGGCCAGACCGATCGCGCCCAGCGATTCCGGCTCGTCCATCTCGCCATCGCCGCAGAAAGCCCAGATCTTGCGGTTGTCGGTTTTCGCGATGCCGCGTGCGTGCAGGTACTTCAGGAAGCGCGCCTGGTAGATCGCCATGTGCGGGCCCAGGCCCATCGACACGGTCGGGAACTGCCAGAAGTCAGGCATCAATTTAGGATGCGGGTACGAGGACAGGCCCTTGCCGTCGACTTCCTTGCGGAAGTTCAGCATTTGCTCTTCGCTCAAACGGCCTTCGAGGAAGGCGCGCGCGTAGACGCCGGGCGAGGAGTGGCCCTGGATGTACAGCAGGTCGCCGCCGTGGTCGGCCGTAGGCGCGTGCCAGAAATGGTTGAAACCGATGCCCAGCATGTTCGCCAGCGAAGCGAACGAGGACAAGTGGCCGCCCAGATCGCCGTCGGCGCGGTTGGCCTTGACGACCATGGCCATGGCATTCCAGCGCATCCACGAGCGCAGGCGCTCTTCATATTCCAGGTTGCCGGGACAGTGTGCTTCTTGCTTGGTGGGGATAGTATTGACGTAGGCGGTGGTGCTGGAGAACGGGATCTGGGCGCCGCGGCGGCGGGCCAGGTCAACCATGCGCTCCATCAGGTAATGCGCGCGTTCCGGACCTTCATTTTCCAGAACGGCTTCGAGCGCGTCCAGCCACTCCTTGGTTTCCTGCATATCCGGGTCGGTGCCGATCTGTGTCGTTACCTGGTTCAGTTGAGCTGACATCTGTTGAGTCTCCTTTGTGAACGCCCCACCCCGATTTTCCGGATCGCTGTCGGACGGTATTTCGCTGATTATTTACTATTAAGTCGGTTTAGTGTGGGGATTCTAACAGCGTATTTACTATTTTTCAAATTACGATATAGCATTTCATATTATGAAATTACCCTATGAAATTTATGCTGCACTGCCGCAAATTCTGCCCGGAAATTAGCGTGATCAAAGTGCCAAAAACGGCGCCAAAAACCCACAGGCCCTTGCGCTCCCTACGCCACCAGCACACCAGCAAAACGCATTGACGCCCCAGTCGCCCGCCCAGGCGCCTCGGGCCAAGCGGGCCTGAAAAATGTCGAGGGCAAGGCGCGGCGACGCAGACAGTACGCCAGTACGGCAAGGAGCTGCAACGCCGCCATCGGCATTTTCTCAGGCCCGCGTCTCTGGCCCGCTTTTATGCCGGGCCAAGCGGGCCTGAAAAATGTCGAGGGCAAGGCGCGGCGACACAGACAGTACGCCAGTACGGCAAGGAGCTGCAACGCCGCCATCGGCATTTTCTCAGGCCCGCGTCTCTGGCCCGCTTTTTAACATAAGGGCTTGGCGCCAAAACCGCCCCTTTGCACCGGCCGGCTTTATAATCTGTCTTTTCCCTCCCACACAGCCTCCTACCATGCCAGCACAACTGATCGACGGAATCGCCCTCTCCCAAAAACTGCGCAGCGAGATCGCCACGCGCGCCGCCGCCCTCACGGCCAAGGGCACCCAGCCCGGCCTGGCCGTGATTCTCGTCGGCGAAGACCCGGCCAGCCAGGTGTACGTCCGCAACAAGGTCAAGGCGTGCGGCGACGTGGGTTTCCACTCGGTGCTGGAGAAATATGAAGCGGATCTGTCCGAAGCGGACTTGCTGGCGCGTATCGCCAGCCTGAATACCGACCCTGCCATCCACGGCATCCTCGTGCAAATGCCCTTGCCTAAACACATCAACCCGCACAAGGTCATCGAAGCGATCGCCACGACGAAAGACGTGGACGGCTATTCCGTCCTGAGCGCCGGCGAACTGATGACGGGCTTGCCCGGCTTCCGCCCGTGCACACCGTATGGCTGCATGAAACTGATCGAAAGCACGGGCGTCGACTTGCGCGGCAAGCACGCCGTCGTCATCGGCCGCAGCAACACGGTCGGCAAGCCGATGGCCCTGCTGCTCTTGCAAGCGAACGCTACCGTCACCATCTGCCATAGTGCGACGCCGGACCTGGGCCTGTACACGCGCCAGGCGGATGTGGTCGTGGCCGCCGTCGGCCGCCGCAACACCCTGACGGCCGACATGGTCAAGCCGGGCGCCATCGTCATCGACGTGGGCATGAACCGCGACGATGAAGGCAAGCTGTGCGGTGACGTGGATTTTGCCGGCGTGAAAGAAGTCGCCTCCCACATCACCCCGGTACCGGGTGGCGTGGGTCCGATGACGATTACCATGCTGCTGATGAACACGGTCGAAGCCGCCGAGCGCATTTAAGAGGAGCACCTGAAAAAACGTCCATGGCTGCGTTGCAGTGCCTCGCCGTACTATTCGTACTGCCTTCGGCACCGCGCCTTGCCCTGAACGTTTTTCAGGCGCTCCATATATGAAGACAGAATGGACGAACCGACGATGACTACCAATCCCCTGCTTGATTTTTCCGGCCTGCCACGCTTCGACGCGATCACGCACGAGCATGTCACTCCTGCCATCGATACCCTCTTGGCCCAGGCGCGCGCCACGGTGGCGCAGCTGGAAGCGCCCATGGAAGAAGTGAGCTGGGACAACTTCGTCGCGCCCCAGGACCAGATCGCCGAAACCCTGGGCCGCGCCTGGAGCATCGTCAACCATTTGAACAGCGTGGTCGATACGCCCGAGCTGCGCGCCGCCTACAATGCGAACCAGCCCAAGGTGACGGAATTCTGGACCGAGCTGGGCCAGAACGAAATCCTGTTCGGCAAATACAAGCAATTGCAGGCCCGCGCCGATTTCGCCAGCCTGTCGCCGGCGCGCCGTCGCATCGTCGACAATGCCGTGCGCGACTTCCGCCTCGGTGGCGCCGAGTTGCCCGAGGACAAGAAAGAGCGCTTTGGCGCCATCCAGGAAGAACACGCGGCCGTCTCGACGCGTTTTTCCGAAAACGTGCTTGACGCCACCAATGACTATAAATTGCTGGTCGATAGCGAAGCTGACCTGGCCGGCCTGCCTGACGACGTGAAGGCCGCCGCGCGCGCCGCCGCCGAAAAGGCAGGCAAGCAAGGGTACGAATTCTCGCTGCACTTCCCATCCTACTACCCGATCCTGCAATTTGCCGACAATCGCGCGCTGCGCGAAACCATCTACCGCGCCAACGCCACCAAGGCGTCGGACCAGGGCGAGGTCTTCAGCAAGAAAGAAGACTGGGACAACACGCACAACATCGTCACCTTGTTGCGGCTGCGCAACGAAAAGGCACAACTGCTCGGTTACGGCAATTTCGCCGAAGTGTCACTCGTCTCCAAAATGGCCACCTCGCCCGCGCAAGTCATCGCTTTCCTGGAAGACCTGGCCCAACGCGCGCGTCCGTTCGCCGAGAAAGATCTGGCAGAACTGAAACAATTCGCCAAGGAAGAACTGGGCATCGCCGAGCTGCAGGCGTGGGACGTGCCCTATGCTTCCGAAAAGCTGCAGGAACGCCGCTATGCGTTCTCAGCCCAGGAAGTCAAACAATATTTCCCTGAACACAAGGTGATCGACGGCCTGTTCCGCCAGATCCAGAACCTGTTCAACGTCGAGATCAAGCCCGATACGGCGCCCGTCTGGCACAAGGACGTGCGTTTTTACCGCATCGAACGCGACGGCAAGCTGGTGGGCCAGTTCTACCTGGATCTGTATGCGCGCGCCGGCAAGAGCGGCGGCGCCTGGATGGACGACGCGCGCGGCCGCCGTGCCGACGCACAGCACGTGCAAACGCCGATCGCCTACCTGACCTGCAATTTCACGGAACCGGCCGTGGTAGCTGGCCAAGCCCAGCCTGCCCTGTTCACGCATGATGAAGTCATCACCCTATTCCACGAATTCGGCCACGGCCTGCACCATATGCTCACCGTCGTCGACGAGCTGGGCGTGTCGGGCATTTCCGGCGTCGAATGGGATGCCGTGGAACTGCCATCGCAATTCATGGAAAACTTCTGCTGGGAATGGGAAGTGCTCGAACACATGACGGCGCATGCCGTCACGGGCGAACCGCTGCCGCGCGCGCTGTACGACAAGATGCTGGCGGCCAAGAATTTCCAGTCCGGCCTGCAAACCCTGCGCCAGGTGGAATTTTCCTTGTTGGACATGCATTTGCACTATGACTACGACGCCAGCACGGGCCAAAGCGTGCAGCAGCTGATCGACGGCGTGCGCGCCCAGTTTTCGCTGCTCATCCCGCCCCCGTTCAACCGCTTCCAGAATGCCTTCGGGCACATCTTCGCCGGCGGCTACGCGGCCGGCTACTATAGCTACAAGTGGGCCGAGGTGCTGTCCGCCGACGCCTATGCAGCTTTCGAGGAAGCCAAGGCGCTGGGGCCGGCCGCCACCGCGCAAGCAGGCAAGCGTTACCTGCAGGAAATCCTGTCCGTCGGCGGCTCGCGCCCTGCGCTGGAATCGTTCACGGCCTTCCGCGGCCGAGAACCGAGCATCGACGCCCTGCTGCGCCACAGCGGCATGGCCGCCTGATCGCCATGAGCCGCGTCGATTTTCACAGCAACGTGCCGGACAAGCTGGCCTACGCCTGCCGCCTGGCGCGCAAGGCCTATATGGCTGGCAACAAGGTCGTCGTGCTGGTGGCCGACAGCGCCCAGCTCGATGCCTTGAACAGCGCCATGTGGACCATCTCCGCCACGGATTTCCTGCCGCACGTGCTGGCCGGCGACCCGCTGGCGGCGCAAACGCCGATCATCCTGACCGATGACGAAGCGGCCGAGCTGCCGCACCACGACATCCTCGTCAACCTGTCGCAGTTGCCGCCGGCCAATTACGCGCAGTTCCAGCGCGTCTTCGAGATCGTTTCCATGGAGGAGCAAGATGCGCAGGCGGGCCGCCAGCGCTTCCTGCACTACCGCCAGCAAAACGTACAGCCGACCCACTTCGTGGCGGGTAAAGCATGAGCCAGCAGCCATTCGACCAGGGCATCCCCCTGCTGACGGAGGTGCTGCTGGGGCCGGAGGTATCTCCTTCCATGCCAGCAGAGCCTGTTATCGAGACAGCGCCGGCGTTGCCACCCACGGTGGCGCAGCCCGACTGGGACGCCATCGAACAGCGGCTGACGCAGCGCATCCTGCACCAGGTGCAGGGCAAGATCGACCACCTGCTGGAAGAGCGCATCGCCCACGTGCTGCAGACGGCCCTGCAAAACGCTCTGATCGGCATGCGGGGAGCCTTGCGCGAAGACTTGCAGCAGTCGCTGGAACAGATCGTGGCGCATGCGGTCAGTCACGAACTCGGTCACCTACACCCACCCGCGCAAGCCTGAGCATGCTGCGCAATGTCGGGTTACGCGCTGCGCGCTAACCCGACCTACCCTATTCTCCCTCCCAACGCCATTCTTTGGTGCGCTCGCGCCTGCGAAATCGGTGCATCGCGCCTCACTTTGGTGATTGTTGCGACAAAATGTAAAAAGCCCGAAATGCGGCTTTGCGCCGCCTGTTTTTTGTTGTACCTTTCTTCACACGTACCGCCCCTCGAAGCGGTTTTCACGAGACGCCGCCGTATCTTTATCCATTGGAGAATGTTTATGCTGCTCAAGACCAAAGTCCTTCCTCTCGCCCTCGCCCTCGCTTTTGCCGGCCATGCGGGCGCGCAGGAAATCATCAAGATCGGCCACGTCGCCCCGGTCTCTGGCGCCAGCTCCCACCTGGGCAAGGATAACGAGAACGCGGCCAAGATGGCCATCGAGGACTTGAACGCCAAAGGCTTCAAGATCGACGGCAAAGCCGTGAAATTCGTGCTGGTGCCTGAAGACGACGCAGCCGATCCCAAGCAGGGCACGGCCGTGGCGCAAAAGCTGGTCGATGCCAAGGTCAACGGCGTCGTCGGCCACCTGAACTCGGGCACGACGATTCCCGCCTCGCGCATTTACTTCAATGCCGGCATTCCGCAGATTTCGCCGGCCGCCACCAACCCGACGTACACCCAGCAGAAATTCAACACGGCCTTCCGCGTGGTGGCCAATGACAATAAATTGGGCGGCACCCTGGGCGCATATGCCGTGGGCAAGCTGCAGGCGAAGAAAATCGCCGTCATCGATGACCGCACGGCCTACGGCCAGGGCGTGGCGGAACAGTTCGTCAAGGGCGCCAAGAAGGCGGCGCCTGGCGTGCAAATCGTCGGCAAGGAATTTACGAATGCCAACGCGACGGACTTCAATGCCATCCTGACCAGCATCAAGTCGAAAAATCCCGACCTGATCTTCTTTGGCGGCATGGATTCCGTGGGTGGCCCCATGCTGCGCCAGATGAAGGCGCTGGGCATCAAGGCCAAGTTCATGGGTGGCGATGGCTTGTGCACGGAACCGCTGGGCAAGCTGGCCGGCGACGCCGTGGGCGAAGACATGGTCACCTGCGCGGAAGCGGGCGGCGTGACGGGCACGCAGCAAAAAGGCATGGACGATTTCCGCGCCCGCTACAAGCAAAAATACAATATGGAAGTGCAGCTGTACGCGCCCTACGTCTACGATGCCGTGATGACCATGGCCACCGCCATGGCCGACGCCAAGTCGTCGAAGCCGTCCGTCTACCTGCCATTCCTGGCCAAGGTGCACTATCAGGGCGTGACGGGTCCGATCTCGTTCGATGCCAACGGCGACATCAAGGATGGCGCGCTGACGCTCTTCACGTACCGGGATGGCAAGAAAACCAAGATGGAAGTCGTCAAGTAAGCGGCTGCGTCGCCACGTAAGCCTGCAAGCCTTCGGCCAGCGCGTCGAAGGTGGCGCGGCAGCGCAGGCTGCCGCGCAAGTCTTCATGCATGGTGATCCAGGTTTCCATCGGTAGAGCAAACGCTTGCGGCAACACGCGCCGCAGGGCCGGATCGCGCGCCGCCAGCCCCGCCTGGCACACGCCGATGCCGGCGCCCGCCCGTATCAGGGCCAGTTGCGCCAGGTCGCTGTCGCTGCGCCAGGCAAAATTTTCCCGCGCAAAACCCCCAAAGGCGGCGCCCGCGTTGCGCACGAAGGGGCTCGCTTCGTCGTAGCCGATGACGGCATGCTGCGCCAGGTCGGCCAGTGCCAGCGGCGTGCCGTGTTGCGCCAGGTAATCCACATGGGCATGCAAGCCCAGTTCGATTTCGCCCACCTTGCGCGCCACCAGCTGCTCCTGGCGCGGCCGCAGCATGCGCACGGCGATATCCGCTTCGCGGCGCAGCAAATCCTGCACCTTGTTGCTCAACACCAATTCAAGGACCAGGCCCGGATGGCGTTCGCGCAGGCGGGCCAGGATGGGCGGCAGCACTTCCACGCCCACCACCTCGCTGGCGGCGATGCGCACGACGCCGGCCACGCCCTGCCCCTGGCTGCTGGCGGCGCGCGCCATCAGCGCGGCAGTATGTTCCATGGTTTCCGCATGGGGCCGCAGCACCAGCGCCACTTCCGTCGGTAGCAAGCCCTGCTGGGAGCGCGTAAACAGGGTCGCGCCCAGCGCCTGTTCCAGAGCGGCGATGTGCCGGCCGACGGTGGGCTGCGTGATGGCCAGCGCGCGGGCCGCGCCGGACAGCGAGCCGTGCTTGAGCACGGCCAGCAGCGAGCGGTAGTATTCCCAGGCAATCGAGGTAGTCATGCATAAATGTATAGCCTCTGGTCGATGTTCGTCAATTCTCAATTAGCCTTGCGCGGCAGATACTGGCGTCATCAACCACACGGAGGTCATGATGGACAAAACAGCATTGGTACTGGGCGCCACAGGCGGCATCGGCGGCGAGATGGTGCGCCAGCTATTGGCGGCGGGCTGGCAGGTGCGCGCCCTGATGCGGGGAGAAACGCCATCGCCACGCGGCGATAACATCGAGTGGCTGCGCGGCGACGCATTGTCGCGCACGGACGTGCTGGCGGCCGCCAAGGGCTGCGCCGTCATCGTGCATGCCGTCAACCCGCCCGGCTACCGCCACTGGGGTCAGCTGGTGCTGCCCATGCTCGACAATACGATTGCCGCGGCGATGACCGAAAACGCCACCATCGTGCTGCCGGGCACCGTGTACAACTTCGGCCCCGACGCCTTTCCAGTCTTGGCGGAAGACGCGCCGCAGCATCCGCTCACGCGCAAGGGCGCCATCCGCGTGGAACTGGAAGCGCGGCTGGAACGGGCCAGCACGCAGGGCGCCAGGGTCATCATCGTGCGCGCGGGTGACTTCTTCGGTCCCCGTGCCGGCAACAACTGGTTTTCGCAAGGTCTCGTGAAACCTGGCCAGGGCGTGCGCAGCGTGCTGTATCCGGGTGCGCCCGGCGTGGGCCACCAGTGGTCCTACCTGCCCGACGTGGCGCGCACGATGGTGCAATTGCTGGCCGTGCGCGCCACCTTGCCCGCCTTTGCCCGCTTTCACATGGCCGGCCACTGGGACCACGACGGCAGGCAAATGACGGGGGCGATTGCCCGCGTGGTGGAACAGGCAACGGGAGCTGCGCCCGCCATCCGTCGCTTTCCATGGTGGCTGGTGGCGCTGGCGTCGCCGTTCGTGGCGACCCTGCGCGAAATGCGCGAGATGCGCTATCTGTGGCAAACGCCTCTATCCATGGAGAATGCGCGGCTGCTGGCCGTGCTGGGCCAGGAGCCGCATACGCCGCTCGACGAGGCGGTGCGGGCGACATTGCAGGGCATGGGGAATCTGAAGGAAGCAGGCAAAAAAAACGCGCCGGGATTGCCGGCGCGCTAATTGCAGGTACTGCGGCACAGATTATTTCTGTGCCAGTACCCATTTGACCAGGGTGTGGGCTTCCGCATCGCTCACTTGCGGATTGGCTGGCATCGGGATCGCGCCCCAGGTGCCGGAACCGCCCTTCATGACTTTCGCCACGAGCTTGTTTTCAGCGTCTTTCTGGCCAGCGTACTTGGCAGCCACGTCCTTGAACGCAGGGCCCACCAGTTTCGTGCTCACCGCGTGGCAAGCCATGCAGTTCTTTGCTTTCGCCAGATCCGGATTGGCCAACGCTGCTTGCGATGCCAGAGCCGATACGGTCAATACACTCACCAACATAAAACGTTTCATTGTCTTTTCTCCAAAGTTACTTCCTGCGGCATTTTACTGTGTTTCCGCAGATGCACCACGAGCCCAGATCAAGCGTTTCAATGTAGTAACGCAATGTCCTTGTATCAGGCACTCACATTCTGCCCCAACTGCACGCCCATGACCATGTTGTTTGTAAGGCGATGTAACGACAGCCGGCCCCGCATAGTCAAACGGGGCCGGCTGTCTTACTTGCGCAACAGATCAGCGCTTCTTCAGTTGGGACAGATCGCGCACGGCGCCGCGGTCGGCCGACGTCGTCAGCGCCGCATACGCCTGCAGCGCCTGCGAGACATAGCGCTCGCGGTTGACGGGCAGCCAGGCAGCGTCGCCCTTCGCTTCCATGGCGGCGCGGCGCGCGGCCAGCTGCGCATCCGTCACGCGCAGGTTGATCGTGCGCTCGGGGATGTCGATGTCGATGAAGTCGCCCTCTTCCACCAGGCCGATGGCGCCGCCTTCGGCCGCTTCCGGCGAGGCGTGGCCGATCACCAGGCCCGAGGAGCCGCCCGAGAAGCGCCCGTCCGTGAACAGCGCGCACGCCTTGCCCAGGCCCTTGGACTTGATGTACGACGTCGGGTACAGCATTTCCTGCATGCCGGGACCGCCTTTCGGGCCTTCGTAGCGGATGATGACGACGTCGCCTTCATGCACAGTGTCTTCCAGGATGGCAGCGACGGCCGCGTCCTGGCTTTCGAACACGCGCGCCTTGCCCGAGAATTTCAAGATGCTTTCATCGACGCCTGCCGTCTTGACGATGCAGCCCTTTTCGGCCAGGTTGCCGTACAAGACGGCCAGGCCGCCATCCTGCGAATACGCGTGGGCTTTGTCGCGGATGCAGCCCGTGCTGCGGTCCGTGTCGACTGCCGCGAAACGCTCCGACTGCGAGAACGCCGTCTGCGTCGGCACCCCGCCCGGGGCGGCGCGGAACAGTTCATGCACGGCAGGATCGTCCGTGCACTTGATGTCGTTTTGCGCGATGGCGTCGGCCAGGGTCGGCGCGTGGATGGTCGGCAGGGTGGTGTTGAGCAGGCCGGCGCGCGCCAGTTCGCCCAAAATCCCCACGATGCCGCCCGCGCGGTGCACGTCTTCGATATGGTATTTGTCCGTCATCGGCGCGACCTTGCACAGGCACGGCACCTTGCGCGAGATGCGGTCGATGTCGGCCATCGTGAATTCCACTTCCGCCTCGTGCGCGGCGGCCAGCAAGTGCAGCACGGTGTTGGTCGAGCCGCCCATGGAGACGTCGAGCGCCATGGCGTTTTCAAACGCGGCCTTGGTGGCGATCGAGCGTGGCAGCACGGAATAATCGTCCTGCTCGTAGTGGCGCTTGGCCAGTTCGACGATCAGGCGGCCCGCGCGCAGGAACAGCTGCTGGCGGTCCGAGTGCGTGGCCAGGATGGTGCCGTTGCCGGGCAGGGCCAGGCCCAGCGCCTCGGTCAGACAATTCATCGAGTTGGCCGTAAACATGCCGGAGCAGGAACCGCAGGTCGGACAGGCCGAGCGTTCGATTTCCGCCACGTCGGCGTCGGACACGCTGCTGTCGCCCGCCTTGATCATGGCGTCGACCAGATCGAGCTTGATGATCTTCTGCGTGCCGTTGACCACCTTGACGACCTTGCCCGCTTCCATCGGGCCGCCCGAGATGAAGACGACGGGGATGTTGATGCGCATCGCGGCCATCAGCATGCCCGGCGTGATCTTGTCGCAGTTCGAGATGCAGACCATGGCGTCGGCGCAATGGGCGTTGACCATGTATTCGACGGAGTCGGCGATCAGGTCGCGCGACGGCAGCGAATACAGCATGCCGCCGTGGCCCATGGCGATGCCGTCATCGACGGCGATGGTGTTGAATTCCTTGGCCACGCCGCCGGCCGCTTCGATTTCGCGCGCCACCATCTGTCCCAGGTCCTTCAGATGCACGTGACCGGGCACGAACTGGGTGAACGAGTTGACGACGGCGATGATCGGCTTGTCGAAGTCGCCGTCCTTCATGCCGGTGGCGCGCCACAGGGCGCGGGCGCCAGCCATGTTGCGGCCGTGGGTGGTGGTGCGGGAGCGGTATTGCGGCATGATGGGGACCTTCCGAGAAATGAATAATGCCTGACTGCCCGGATTTTCAACAAAACCCTGCATGCAGTGGGGGTACGCCAGATTGCCTTGCGCGCGCGCCACTGTCAAATATATGATGCACGTGTCTGTGAGTCGTTTTATATATCACAGGACTTATTCCACATGGAAACGCATATGAACCTTGAGTTGCGCCAGCTGCGCTACTTCGTCACCGTCGCCGAGGAATTGCACTTCGGCCACGCCGCCGCGCGCCTGCACATGACGCAGCCGCCCCTGTCGCAAACCATCATGGCCCTGGAAGAACTGCTGGGCGCCCCGCTGTTCGTGCGCACGCGGCGCGAGGTGCAACTGACGCCGGCCGGCACGGCCCTGCTGCCCGAGGCGCGCCGCCTGCTGGCGCAGGCACTGGATTTACCCGCGCTGGTGCGGCGGGCCGCGCAGGGCGAGGCGGGGCGTCTGAGCCTGGCCTTCGTTTCCTCGGCCGACTACAGCGTGCTGCCGCCGCTGCTGCGCGCTTATCAGACGGCTTACCCGCAAGTGCAGATCGCGCTGCAGGAAGCCACCTCCGACCTGCAGCTCGATGAATTGCTGGCCGGGCGCACGGATGCGGGCCTGCTGATCCCGCCGCTGCCCGAAAAGGCGAAAGGGGAACTCGACTACCTGCCCGTGCTGGCCGAACCGCTGGTGCTGGCCGCGCCGTCCGGCCTCGACATATTCAATGCGCCGGGCCCCGTGCGCCTGCGCGACGTGCCGCCCCTGCCCCTGATCATTTTCCCGCGCGCCATTTCTCCCGCCCTGCACGACGCCATCCTCGGCGTGTTCCGCGCGGCCGGCATCACGCCGCAGATCGGCCAGGAAGCGATACAGATGCAAACCATCGTCAGCCTCGTCTCGGCTGGCATGGGCATCGCGCTTGTGCCACAATCGGTATCGAATCTGATGCGCCCGGGCGTAGAATACAGGCCGCTGCAGGACGCCACGCCGCTGGTGGAAACGGGCCTGGCCTGGCGCCGCGACAATCCGTCCGCCGTGCTGCAAGGTTTCCTGGCGCTGCTGCGCAAGCAGTTCAGCGCGACCACCGATTAAATTAAGTGGCCGCTAAGGCAAAAAACCGCCAGCGCCCCCATACTACGCAACCTTGGCTTTAAACAAAGAAAGAAACCCCATGCTGATACACCCGATGCCCGACCCGATAGCCATCCAGATCGGCCCGCTCGCCGTGCACTGGTACGGCCTGATGTATGTGCTGGCCTTCGCCCTGTTCATTATCCTGGGCAGAGTGCGCATCAAGCAGCCGCATATCGCCGTACTGGGCTGGAAGAAGGAAGACCTCGATGACATGCTGTTCTACGGCATGCTGGGCGTGGTGATCGGCGGGCGCCTGGGCGAAGTGCTGTTCTACCGTCCCGAATACTTCATGCACAATCCGCTCGAAATCTTCATGGTCTGGCATGGCGGCATGTCCTTCCATGGCGGCTTCCTCGGCGTCATCCTGGCCATGTATCTGTGGAGCCGCAAGGCGGGCCGCAATCTGTTCGACGTGCTCGACTTCATCGCGCCGCTGGTGCCGCTCGGCTACGCGGCCGGCCGCCTGGGCAACTTCATCAATGCCGAACTGCCGGGCCGCATCGCGCCGGACACCCTGCCGTGGGCCATGCAGTGGCCGGGCATTCCGTATCCCGTACACCCGTCGCCGCTCTACCAGATGCTGGTCGATGGCATCCTGGTGTTCATCATCCTGTGGCTGTTTGCGCGCAAGCAGCGCCCGCGCATGGCCGTGGGCGCCATGTTCACCCTGCTGTACGGCTGCGCGCGCTTCTTCACGGAATACTTCCGCACGCCGGACTGGGAAGTCGTCTGGCTGGGCGTGCCGATCACCTCGGGCCAGATGCTGTCCCTGCCGATGATCGTCGGCGCCATCGCGCTGCTGGTGTGGGCGTATAAAAGCCAGGTAATGGGCACGCCGCCCACCAAGGCGCGCCCGGCAAACACGTAACACCGCTGCTTCCCCGGTGGCGCGCCAGGCAGGTGCGCCACTATCTCCTTCCGCAACATTTCCCTCGACACAATAAAATTTCCTAGTGGAATAGACTTGCTGTTGACATATCGGTATCATCGTTTCAACGTGCCGCCACCGGGGATGCCTTGCCATGCTGCCTGCCGGACAAAAACTGACGTACTCGATTGCGCTGGGCGCCGGCTATGTGCTGGCCCAGCTGGCCTTGACGGCGTGGGCCGGCACGCGTGCCCCCTGGGTCAGCTATACGTTCAGCATTGTCGCGCCCCTGCTGGCGCTGGCCGCCTGTTGCCGCTGCGCCTATGTCAGCGCGGCAGGCGCGGCCAGGACAGGCTGGGCCCTGTTCGCCGTGGCCATGCTGTTCTGGAGCACCGGCATGATATTGTCGGCCTGGCAGGACCTGAGCGGACAAGTGGCTTCCGACGCCACGTATTTTTCCGATTTCGCCTATTTCATGTACGGCGCGCCGTTGCTGCTGGCCATGTCGTCCGTGACGCACAACCATCCTTCACGCACCCTGCAATGGCTCGATGCCGTACAGGTGCTGCTGGCGGCCTACCTGGCCTATACGGCCATCTTTTCCGTGTCGCCCTTCGACCAGCGCTCGATCGCGCCGATTCCCGCCAGCCTGCTGGTGCTGACCTACAACGTGGAAAACCTGGCCCTGGCCTGTTCCGCCTCGCTGCGCCTGCTGGCGCACCGCCGCGATGGCGGGCAAGGCCGCTTTTACCTGCTGCTGGCGGTGTTCTTATGGTGCTATGCGGGCTGCGCGGCCGCGTATAACTATCTGACCTTGCATGGCGCAACCGAAGCCTGGAGCGAGGTGCTGCCGAGCTTGCCCTTCCTGATGCTGGTGCTGCTGTCCATGCGCGTCACGGCGGCGCGGTCCGGTGCGGAAAGCGCACAGACGCAGCAGACCCCGCAAAAGCTGACCCTGCTGATCGACAATTTCAGTCCCATCTTCTTTACGGCCGCCTTGCTGGGCCTGGGCTTTGCCGTCATGCGCGCGCATTTTTACCTGGCGGCGGCGTCACTGTTCGTCGCGCTGCTGGTCCACGCGCTGCGCTCGGCCACCCTGCAAAGCCGCTACATGCAAAGCGAACTGGCCTTGCGCGCGGCGCATGACAAACTGGAAAAGCTGTCGCTGACGGATGGTTTGACGGGCATCGCCAACCGGCGCTGCTTCGACCAAACATTGCAGCTGGAGTGGCAGCGCGCCGCGCGCAACCATCAGGGGCTGGCGCTGCTGATCATCGATATCGATTTCTTCAAAAGCCTCAACGATACCTTCGGCCACCCGTATGGCGACGCCTGCCTGGTGCGGATCGCGGCCGCCCTGAGCTCGGCGCTGCCGCGCGCCAGCGACCTGGCGGCGCGCTTCGGCGGCGAGGAGTTTGCCGCCATCCTGCCCGCCACCGATGGCGACGGCGCGCTGGCGGTGGCGCACAAGATGCAGGAAGCGATCGCCGCGGCCGCCATCGTCCACGCGCCGTCGCGCGGCGGCCTGGTGACGGCCAGCATCGGCCTGGCCTTGCATGACGCAGGACAGACGCCGGAACAATTGCTGGCCGCCGCCGACCAGGCCCTGTACCGGGCCAAGCAGAATGGCCGCAACCGGGTCGAGGGCTAACCCTTCAGCTTATTTGTAATCACTTTCCATTGCGCCGGCGTCACGGGCGTGATCGACAGCCGGCTGCCCTTCTTGAGCAGCAGCATGTCTTCCAGTTCCGGCATCTGGCGCATCTCGGACAGGGGCAGCAGCGCCGTCTTCTTCACGCCGCGCACGTCGACGCTGATCCAGCGCGGCTGTTCCTGTGTGGCCTTCGGGTCGAAGTATTTGCCACCCTCTTCAAACTGGCTGTGATCGGGATAGGCGCCGCTGGCCACTTCGGCCACGCCCGCCACGCCCGGCTGCGGGCAGCTCGAGTGATAGAACAGCACGCCATCGCCCGGCTGCATGCCATCGCGCATGAAGTTGCGCGCCTGGTAATTGCGCACACCAAACCACGGCATGGTGTGCTGCGGAGCGGCCATCAGGTCGTCGATGCTCACTTCATCGGGTTCGGATTTCATCAGCCAGTATTGTTTCATGCAGACTCCGTATCAAAGCGACAGGCGTAAAAAAACGGTTGCGCATCGATGCTGCAACCGTTTTTCGTTTTCTTTCAAATTGGGCCCCGCCTGTGCCGCTATGCCGGCATCCCGAACCAAACGGTTCAAGGTGGTCACGTTAGTTCAATTTCGGGTTCGTCGAACGAGCGACGCTCACTCCCATCAAACAAAATTCGCAACCGATGCGCATAAATGGTTCAAGGAATATATGGCAATCGCGAACACCGCAGGGTAGACCCAAGTTTACTCCTTTGCTCGCGCATCGCAAAGACAAATCGTCGCGTGCACGCTTAAAAAAGGTTTTCCTGGGGCGTCAGAGCGCTATCCAATACCGTGTGCATGGCCGAGATTTTCTGCTTCACTTCCAGGATCGTCAATTCCGACAGCGGACCTTGCGGCGACTTCACGGAGAGGAATTCGGCGGCCACGCCCAGGGCGGCCAGCACGGCGATGCGGTCGTTGCCCTTGACCTTGCCCGCGTCGCGGATGGCTTTCATTTTGCTATCGAGATAGATCGCCGCTTCGCGCAGCGCGCGCTCTTCGCCGTCGCGGCACACCATGCTGTAGGACTGGCCCATGATATTGACATCGACACGCGGCATTACGCTTCCTTCTCGTTCTCGGCAATATAGGCGCCCGCTTCCGAAGCGGCTTGCTCCAGGCCAGCTTGCACCAGTTCGGGAATTTTTTCCAGCAACGCTTCCACCCGCTCCTGCGCCTCGCGCATGCGTTGCACATACAGGGCGTTGTCGGCGGCCAGCGCGGCATTGTCCTTGCGCAGTTGCGCGTTTTCACGGCGCAGCGCATGGGTCATTTCGGCCAGCAGGCCTATTTTGTCGGATAATTCGTTGAATTCGGAAATCATGCCGCCACTATAGGGCGGACGCTCCATGGGCGTCAATCGAATCACGCCGCTGTCACACATATTTACATCAATGCAGGGCAGTTGGCGGACAATACACGCTTTTTCCGGCGCTTTTCACCAAGTGCGCGCATCCGCCGGCGCCGCGATGGCAGCGTTTTACTCGTCGACGTAATCGGGTTCGATATCGAGGCCGCCATAGCGGTTTTCGCAAGAGCGGCGCGTCAACTCCTGCTTGCCGCTCTTGCCGTCAAGCACCATCGTCAAGTCGCGGCAAGTGCGGCTGTAGCTGCCAGGTTTGGCGTCCGTGCCCGAAGGCGTCAGGCGCACTGCCAGCGGCACCACATTGCCCAGTCCCTTGTTGCTCCACTGGCGCGTCTTGCCATCCTCTTCATCTTTCAAGGTGCGCACGGCGGCCTTCAGCAACGATGCTTGTTCTTGTGCATTCAGCCTGGCGATGGTGACGTCGGACAGGAAAGGCGGATACACGACGGGCGCCGGGTCCTTGCCCTGCACATCCCATTTCCCGCTGTTCTGCGAACAGGTGCGGCGGCTCAGGTCCTGCGACTTGCCGCCCGCCGTAACGACGAATTTCAAGTCGCGGCACACATGCGCCTTCAAACTGTGCTCCGTCATGCCGGAGTTGCTGAAGTTATACGTGACTTTGACCATCGCGCCGCGGTCGCCGCCGTTGTCCCACACGTGCGCTTCCTGGTCGTCGTCGTCCTTGTTCAAATCGTTGAACAGCTCGCCCAGCAGCCTGTCTTTTTCCTGCGGCGTCAGGGTCGCCACGGTGATCTCGTCGGCGATGGTGGGCGTTTGCGCGGCGGCATTGCCCAGGCAGGCGAGGCCGATGAGGGTAGCGCCCAGCAGGCGCAGCGCGGGGCGGGAAGGCGGAAATGGCATGGCGTTCTTTCTCGTGCAAGTAGTCATATGTGGCGATATTGATATGCAATTACAATCATCTTATCAAATTCCATAGTGAAACTCTGTTTCCTGTGCGTACAGGAACGGCCCCTCTCCGGACGGCATGCTAGAGTCGCGCCTGTTGCTGACGCCCGGGAAGTTGGCTTGCGCCAGCGCAAACCCTGCGTAAATGCAGGCTGCGCAGAACGTCTATGTATATCTTCCCGGAGAATAAGCCCTTGAATAAGCCCCCTACCGTCCCTATAATTAGCACTCGTTAGTAGAGAGTGCTAACAAACTCTTTCGTAGTAATCCTCAGGACTGATGGTGCTTGCCAGGCCACTGCAGGGAACGCTACGCGGCGGGCGACGCCGCGATGCACCACTGCCGGATACAGGCAAGGACAGGATGACATGGGGTTTGCTTGACCGTTGCGGGCTGCTTTCAACGGCGGTCACTGAAAGCAGGCCTGGCGCTGCGCCAGGCATGTATTCATTTAGCAACACCTATCCATTGAACTTTAAGGAGTTTTGTATGAATCTGCGCCCATTGAACGATCGCGTCATCGTCAAACGCCTCGACCAGGAAACCAAAACTGCGTCCGGCCTCATCATTCCTGATGCAGCTGCTGAAAAACCGGATCAAGGCGAAGTCCTTGCCGTAGGCAATGGCAAGATTCTCGACGACGGCAAAGTCCGTCCTCTGGATGTCAAAGTGGGCGACCGCGTCCTGTTCGGCAAGTACGCCGGCCAAACCGTCAAAGTTGACGGCGATGAGCTGCTGGTCATGCGCGAAGAAGACATCATGGCGATCGTCGTCAAGTAATTGTTTCCACGTTGTAGACAGATACATCCCGAAACTCAGGAGAATTGAACATGGCAGCTAAAGAAGTAGTATTCGGCGACGCAGCGCGCGCCAAGATGGTCGAAGGCGTCAATATCCTCGCCAACGCAGTCAAAGTCACCTTGGGCCCGAAAGGCCGCAACGTGGTTCTGGAGCGCTCGTTCGGCGCCCCTACCGTCACCAAGGATGGTGTGTCGGTAGCGAAAGAAGTTGAACTCAAAGACAAGCTCATGAACATGGGCGCGCAAATGGTCAAGGAAGTTGCTTCCCGCACCAGCGACAACGCCGGCGACGGCACCACCACCGCAACCGTGCTGGCACAAGCCATCGTGCGCGAAGGCATGAAGTTCGTTGCCGCCGGCATGAACCCGATGGACCTGAAGCGCGGTATCGACAAAGCTGTTGCAGCGACCGTCGAAGAACTGGCGAAAATCGCCCGTCCTTGCACCACGACCAAAGAAATCGCCCAGGTTGGCGCGATCTCGGCGAACTCGGACTACTCGATCGGCGAGCGTATCGCTGAAGCGATGGAAAAAGTCGGCAAAGAAGGCGTGATCACCGTGGAAGACGGCAAGTCGCTGAACGACGAGCTGGACATCGTTGAAGGCATGCAGTTCGACCGCGGCTACCTGTCGCCATACTTCATCAACAACCCAGAGAAACAAGTTGCCGTACTGGACAGCCCATTCGTCCTGCTGTGCGACAAGAAAATCTCGAACATCCGTGACCTGCTGCCGGTACTGGAACAAGTCGCCAAAGCTGGCCGTCCACTGCTGATCATCGCAGAAGACATCGAAGGCGAAGCGCTGGCCACCCTGGTTGTGAACAACATCCGCGGCATCCTGAAAACGTGCGCAGTGAAAGCCCCTGGCTTCGGCGACCGCCGCAAAGCCATGCTGGAAGACATCGCTGTCCTGACCGGCGGCCAAGTGATCGCTGAAGAAGTCGGCCTGACCCTGGAAAAAGTGACCCTGGCCGAACTGGGCCAAGCGAAACGCATCGAAGTGGGCAAAGAAAACACCATCGTCATCGATGGCGCCGGCGAAGCTGCCTCGATCGAAGCACGCGTCAAACAAGTACGTGTACAGATCGAAGAAGCGACCTCGGACTACGACCGTGAAAAACTGCAAGAGCGCGTGGCCAAACTGGCTGGCGGCGTTGCCGTGATCAAGGTTGGCGCAGCCACCGAAGTCGAAATGAAAGAGAAAAAAGCCCGCGTTGAAGATGCACTGCACGCTACCCGCGCTGCCGTGGAAGAAGGCATCGTGCCAGGCGGCGGCGTAGCCCTGCTGCGCGCACGCGCCAACATCACGGTCAAGGGCGACAATCCTGATCAAGATGCTGGTATCAAGATCGTTCTGCGCGCAATGGAAGAGCCACTGCGCATGATCGTGCAAAACGCTGGCGAAGAAGCTTCGGTCGTCGTGGCAGCCGTACTGGCTGGTTCGGGCAACTACGGCTACAACGCTGCCAACGGCACGTATGGCGACATGGTTGAAATGGGCGTTCTGGACCCAGCCAAAGTGACCCGTTCGGCGCTGCAAAACGCCGCTTCGATCGCTTCGCTGATGCTGACAACCGACTGCATGGTCTGCGAAATCGCTGACGACAAAGCAGGCGGCGGCATGGGCGGCGGCATGGGTGGTATGGGCGGCATGGGCGGCATGGACGGCATGATGTAATGTCCGGCATCCCCGCGCGCAGGCGACGGCGCGCAGGGATGCATACGCCGGGGAGACACAGCAGACCAAAAGCTGCCTGTCCTTCCCCGGCAGCCCCGAAAAGCTATCTTCTACGGAAGGTAGCTTTTTTTTCGCCTGTTGGCCTGTTGATTTGGCAAGCCCGGCGATTGCCGGCCTGTGCGTTTTGCTTTAGCATGGCCGCCATCGTCCCTCTTTCTCACGCCCACCATCATGCCGCCACGCGCCTCCTCTTCCAGAACCACCATCATCGCCGGCATCCTGGCCGGCTTGCTGGCCGCCGGGCTAGTCGCTTTTTACATGCACCAGCAGTCCGCGCCGCACGAGGGCAATGCCCCGGCCGCGAGCAGCAACGCGGCGGCGCCAGAGCAGAACGCGCGCGCCGTCGATGCCTTGCTGGCTTTGCCGGAAATCAAAGCCTGGTCGGCGCATATCGAAAAAGCTTCGGGCGGCCGCGCGCACGGCGCCGTGATGGAAACGTCGCCCGAGACGCGCCTCGTCGATGGCGTCGCCAGCTACCAGCTGAGCTTTTTCGAAAGCACGCCCGATGCGGCGCACCGCTGGGAAAGTTTCGTCGTGACGCCCGATGGCAAGCGCATCCTTGTCGACGACATCGTCAGCGGCGATCTGATCAGCCTGGAACAATGGCGCAAGGACAATGCGCCCATGCAACGCGTCGCCACGCAGTAACTACGCCGGTGTTGTAGCGCAAGCTTTACTTTCTGGCATCAAAGCCCGATACTCGCCCACATGCCCGCCATCACTGTCCGCCCCCTCACGCCAGACGACGCCAGCGCCTACCGCGCGCTGCGCCTGGCCGGCATCGCCGAACTGCCCGCCGCCTTCTGCACCACGCAGGCGGCGGAAAGCGGCTTGCCGCTGGCACAGATAGCCGAGCGCTTGCGCGCCACTTCCCACCAAATAATATTTGGCGCTTTCAATGAGGAACAATTGATCGCCATGGCCGGCCTGCGCCGCGAACCGATTGCCGTCGTGCATGACAAGGCCAGTCTGTGGTGCGTGTACGTGGCGCCGCAGGCGCGCGGGTGCGGCGCGGGACGGCAACTGGTACAGGCGGCCATTGCACACGCCTGCAGCGTGCCCGAACTGGCCCGCGTGCGCCTGGCCGTGGCGCAGGACAACCAAGCGGCATTGACCTTGTACCTGGGCTGCGGTTTTACCCTGGAGGACTGCCCCGCAGCGGATGGCATGCTGCATATGCAGCTGTTGCTGCCCCGCCCGGTTCGTGCAAGTGCCATTGCAAGTGCCGAAAGTAATGTCTTTATGAAAATCAATACCTTACAAATCCCTGCGAAATAGCGGACAGGCCGTTTTTTCTGTTGCAAGCAAACGCGGCAGGCCTTAGCATCGCGGCTTACAAAAAAAACTTGGGGGAGAGCCAATGTCATCGGCCGAGACACAAACCGCCACGGGCAAAATGCCGCGGCAAATACCGTACATCATCGCCAACGAAGGCTGCGAACGCTTCAGCTTTTATGGCATGCGCAACATCCTGACGCCATTCCTCATCAGCACCTTGCTGCTGATGATCCCGATTGACCAGCGCACGGGCGAAGCCAAGCACGTCTTCCACACCTTCGTCATCGGCGTGTATTTCTTCCCGCTGCTGGGCGGCTGGCTGGCCGACCGCTTCTTTGGCAAGTACAACACCATCTTCTGGCTCAGCCTCGTGTATTGCGCCGGCCATGCCTGTCTGGCCCTGTTTGAAAACAGCGTCAACGGCTTCTATTTCGGCCTGTTCCTGATCGCCTTCGGTTCCGGCGGCATCAAGCCGCTGGTCGCTTCGTTCGTCGGCGACCAGTTCGACCAGACCAACAAGCACAAGGCCAAGCTGGTCTTCGACCTGTTCTACTGGATCATCAACTTCGGCTCCTTCTTCGCGTCGCTGCTGATGCCGATGTTCCTGCGCGACTACGGTCCGTCGATCGCCTTCGGCATCCCCGGCATCATGATGCTGGCCGCCACCATCGTCTTCTGGATGGGCGCCAAGAAATACGTGCACGTGCCGCCGGCGCCGCCAAACCCCGATTCGTTCACCCGCGTGGCCCGCACGGCCCTGCTGGCCCGCGTCGACGGCGGTTCGCGCCCAGGCCTGTATGTGGCCTATGTCGGCGTCGTCGGCGCCCTGTATGCGTTCTACAGCATTCCCGAATGGGGCTTCGTGATTTCCGCATGTACCGCGCTGGTATTGCTGCTGGCCTTCGGCAGCATCGGCACGGCCATGCAGCTGGAACGCGCACGCGGCATCCACCCTGACGAAGCCGTCGAAGGCGTGCGCGCCGTGCTGCGCATCCTCGTCATCTTCGCCCTCGTCACGCCGTTCTTCTCGCTGTTCGACCAGAAGGCCTCGACGTGGATCGTGCAGGCGAACACCATGGAAAAACCAAGCTGGTTCCTGCCGGCGCAGATGCAGGCGCTGAACCCGATGCTGGTGATGCTGCTGATCCCGTTCAACAACCTGGTGCTGTACCCGATGCTGAACCGCTTCGGCCTGGAAGCGACGGCCCTGCGCCGCATGACGGCCGGTATCGGCTTTTCCTCGCTGGCGTGGATCGTCATCGGCCTGCTGCAGCTGGCCCTCGACAGCGGCAACGCCGTCTCCATCATGTGGCAGATCCTGCCGTACGCCTTGCTGACGTTCGGCGAAGTGCTGGTCTCGGCGACGGGACTGGAGTTTGCCTACAGCCAGGCGCCCGTCTCGATGAAGGGCGCCATCATGAGCTTCTGGAATCTGTCGACCACGGTGGGCAACCTGTGGGTGCTGATCGTCAACCGTAGCGTCATGAACGAAGGCGTGATCGGCAAGATCGCCGAAAGCGGCATCAGCGTGACGGCCTTCCAGATGTTCTTCTTCGCCGCCTTTGCCGCTGTCGCCATGCTGGCTTTCGGCCTGTATGCGAAGCGCTACAAGATGGTCGATAACTACCGCCAGGCGGTGGTGCCGACGAAAGCATGATGCCGGTTTGATTTGCCGCAATCAAGAAGGGCGCCCTCGGGCGCCCTTTTTTTACGTCGTCACCGTCGGCGCATCGCGCCCCGTGCGCTCGCGGATCTGCGCCAGCTGCTGCGCCACGGCGATCAGCCCCGCCAGCGCTTCCTGGGTGGGAATATCGTGCCGGGCCGGATCGGCTTCGTAGCGCTCCAGGTACAGGCGCAGGGTGGCGCCCTCGGTGCCCGTGCCGGACAGGCGCAGCACAATGCGCGCGCCGTCCGTCATGATGATGCGGATGCCCTGCTGCGTCGCCACGGAGCCGTCGACCGGATCCGTGTAGCTGAAGTCGTCGGCCAGCGCCACCGTGTAGCCATCGAACACCTGGCCCGGCAAGGCGGCCAGCTGGCCGCGCACGGCCTCCATCAGCTGCTGCGCGCTGGCGCTGTCGATGTCTTCGTAGTCGTGGCGCGAATAGTAATTGCGGCCATATTCCGCCCAGTGCGCGCGCACGATCTCTTCCACCGATTGTTTTTTCTCTGCCAGCAGGTTGAGCCAGAACAGCACGGCCCATAGGCCATCTTTTTCGCGCACGTGGTTCGAGCCCGTGCCGTAGCTTTCTTCGCCGCACAGGGTGGCCATGCCCGCGTCGAGCAAGGTGCCGAAGAATTTCCAGCCTGTCGGCGTCTCGTGGCACGGGATGCCCAGCGCGCCAGCGACCCGGTCGGCCGCGCCCGACGTCGGCATGGAGCGGGCGATGCCTTTCAAACCGTCGCGGTAGCCGGGCGCCAGCGTGGCGTTGGCGGCCAGGATCGCCAGGCTGTCCGAGGGCGTCACGTCGAAGCGCCGGCCGACGATCATGTTGCGGTCGCCGTCGCCGTCCGAGGCGGCGCCGAAGTCCGGGGCATCGTCGGCAGCCATGATGGCGATCAGCTCGTGCGCGTTGACGGGATTCGGGTCGGGATGGCCGCCGCCGAAGTCTTCCAGGGGCACGCCGTTGATGACGCTGCCCTTAGCCGCGCCCAGCATGCCTTCCAGGATGGCCGTCGCATACGGGCCGGAAACGGCGTGCATGCCGTCAAAGCAGAGGCGCAGGCCGCCCGCGAACAGGGCGCGGATGGCGTCGAAGTCGAACAGCTGCTGCATCAGTTCCGCGTAATCAAGCACCGGATCGATCACTTCGACCGTCATCTGCTCGATGCGCGCCACTCCCAGCGCATCGAGGTCGATGTCGGCCGCGTCGCTGATGCGGTATTCGGCGATGCCTTGCGTGCAGGCGTAGATGGCCTCGGTGACCTTTTCGGGCGCCGGGCCGCCATTGGCGATGTTGTACTTGATGCCGAAATCGCCATCGGGGCCGCCCGGATTATGGCTGGCCGACAGGATGAGGCCGCCGCTGGCGCCATGCTTGCGAATCACACAGCTGACGGCCGGCGTCGACAAAATGCCGCCCTGCCCCAGCAGCACGCGCGCGTAGCCATGCGCGGCCGCCATGCGCAGCACCGTCTGGATGGCCGCGCGGTTGTAGTAACGCCCGTCGCCGCCCAGCACCAGGGTCTGGCCGCGGCAGTCGCCCAGCGTGTCAAACACGCTCTGCACGAAGTTTTCCAGATACTGCGGCTGGCTGAATACGCCCACCTTCTTGCGCAGGCCCGAGGTGCCAGGCCGCTGGCCGGCCACCGGCGCCGTATTGATGATTTGTATAGCCATCTTGCCTCCTTATTAACTTCCCATGTTAACCGATGCTGGCTGCAGGGCAAAGCGTTGTACGTCTGCCACGGTGCGGTAAACCGCTTAAGCTGGCTGCAGCAATGCCGCACCTCTCCCTTGCATGTCTCGCAACCCCACACTATAATAAGAATAGTTCTCATTCACATTTAGGCTCTCGCCAGAGCCAGCACGCAGCCACCGGCTGATGCGCAGCTGGATGACACGCTGCGCCAGCCAGGCATCCCTGCCAAGCAAGCCTTCCATACCCAAAAAAAGCCAGCCGCACGACGGCGGCAGTCGAGAAGAAGGATGTTTCATGGCGCGAGCACGTTCGCTGGCCGGCATGGTTGCCGGCCCGTTTTCCCTACCCGTTGACAAGATTGCCCTGCGTCCCCTGGTCACCGCCGTGCATTCGGCATTACTGATGGCGTCGCTGGGTGCGGGCGCGGCCCTGGCCGCTGAAGTCCCGGCCAAGCCCGAGGAAGCCACCTTGAGCGAAATCAAGGTGCTGGGCCAGCAAGACAAGGCATCGACCGAAAACACGGGCTCCTACACGACCAAACAGATGGGCACGGCCACGCGCATGGGCCTGTCGATCCGCGAAACACCGCAATCGGTCTCCGTGGTAACGCGCCAGCGCATGGACGACATGGGCCTGAACAGCCTGGCCGATGTGCTGGTGCAGTCGACGGGCGTGACGGTGCAGGAAAACGATAGCGAACGCACCAATTTCTACGCGCGCGGCTTTTCCATCGGCAATTACCAGATCGACGGCGTGGCCGTCAATTCCGGCAGCAATGCGCTGTTCGACACGGCCATCTATGACCGCATCGAAATCGTGCGCGGCGCCACGGGCCTGGTCAGCGGCAATGGCGATCCGTCGGCCACCATCAATATGCTGCACAAGCGCCCCGGCAAGGAATTCGCCGCCTCGGCCGGCCTGACGGTGGGCTCGTGGAGCAAAGTCCGCCTCGAAGGCGACATCAGCGCGCCGTTGAATGCCGATGGCAGCATCCGCGGGAGAGTCGTGGTGGCAGGCCAGAACCGCCATTCCTACATGGACCTGTACCAGGAACGCAAGCTGGTGGGCGCCGTCATCGTCGAGGCGGATCTGACGCCGGATACCCTGCTGACGGCCGGCATCGACTATCAAAAGAACACGCCGAAAGGCACGAGCTGGGGCACCACGCCCCTGTTCTTCGCGGACGGCACGCCGGCCAACATGCCCCGTTCATTCAACATGGCGGCCAAGTGGAGCAGCTGGGAACGGGCATTCGAAAACAAATACGTCTACCTCGAGCACCGCTTCGCCAACGACTGGAAGGTCAAGGCCGCCTATGGCCGTCTGGACAGTTCCTCGAACGGCAAGCTGTTCTTCGGCGGCAGCGGTTTTCCCAAGCAGGACGGCAGCGGCTTGGCGGTCTGGAGCGGCACCTTCCCCTACGATGAAAAGCAGGACAACTTCGACCTGTCGGCCAACGGCACCTTTCCCCTGTTCGGCCGCCGGCATGACCTGATGCTGGGCGTGAACGGCTGGAAGCGCAAGGGCACGACGAACGAGGCATCGTTCGAAAAGCCGCTGCCATTCTCGGAAATCATTCCCGACTTCCGCAACTGGAATGGCGACGTTCCGGAGCCGGCCCTGCTGCGCACGGGCGCGCGCGACGTCGCCACCACCAAGCAGTCGGGCGCCTTCATCGCCACGCGCGTCAATGTCACCGACAACTTCAAGGTGCTGGCCGGCGCGCGCATCTCCAAGTGGGAAACGTATAACGACGGCTACGACAGCAAAGGCAATTTTGTGAAGCGCAGCTCGGCCTACAAGACGGACGATGTCGTCACGCCATATGCGGGCCTGGTGCTCGACGTGAGCAAGAGCACGTCGCTGTACGCCAGCTACACGGACCTGTTCAAGCCGCAAAACCTGAAGGACAAGAACAACGCCTTCCTCGACCCGATCACCGGCAGCAACGTGGAAGCGGGCGTGAAGAGCGAATTCTTCGACGGCGCCCTGAACGCCTCGTTTGCCGTGTACGAAGCCAAGCAGGACAACCTGGGCGATGAAGACATGTCCGTGCCGCCCGCTTTCCAGCTTCCCGATGGCGGCCGTCCGTATGCCTCGACCGGCAAGGGCAACACCAACAAGGGCTATGAAGTAGAAGTGTCGGGCACGCCTTTGAGCGGCTGGCAATTGTTCGCTGGCTATACGCACGGCAAGTCGAAAAATGCCAAGGGTGTACTCGTCAATACCATCCAGCCCACCAATCTGCTGCGCCTGTCGACTACCTACCGCCTGCCCGGCGAATGGCAAAACCTGAGCATCGGTGGCGGCCTGAACATGCAGAACAAGATCTGGGCCACCAACGTCGCCCTGCCGGGCGGCAAGCGCGGCATCGTCAGCCAGGGCGGCTACACCTTGTTCAACCTGATGGCGCACTACCAGATCAGTCCCAAGCTGGCGGCTACCCTGAACGTCAACAATGCGCTCGACAAGAGCTATTTCCGCCGCGTGGGTTTCTACAGCGGCGGCTATTACGGCGAACCGCGCAGCGTGGCGCTGAACCTGCGTTACCAGTACTGATGCACCATGCGAGCCGATTTTCCATCCACATAAAAAGATAAGGGATACACCATGCACCTCACTTCCATCGCGCGCCTCGGCGCCCTCGCCACCGCCCTGCTGGGCGCGGCCCTCGTTTCCGGCACGGCCAGCGCGCACCAGATCTGGCTGCAGCAGGACGGCAAGGCGGCCAGCGTGTACTTCGGCGAATTCGGCGACAACCTGCGCGAAGCGTCGCCCGGCCTGCTCGACAAGTTCAGCATCAGGAACGTGACGTGGGTGTCGGCCAAGGGCGCGCAGCCGCTGCAGGCGAGCAAGACGGCCGGCGCCTTCATCCTCAATGGCAAGGCGGGCGCCGGCGAAAGCATCATCGTCGAGGAAGACAACTACCCGTCGTGGGAAGAGAAGAAGGATGGCAAGAGCACGCGCACCGTGTGGGTCCCGGCCGCGCGCCTGATCGCCGACGGCAAGGCGCAAGCACCGGCCCTGACCCTGGATCTCGTGCCGACCGGCAAAGCAGGCCAGTTCCAGGTCAGCTACCAGGGCAAGCCGCTGGCGCAGGCCAAGGTCAACGCCGTGGTGCAGTCGGGCTGGGGCAAGGAAGCGTGGAGCGATGCGCAAGGCCTGGTCAGCTTCCCGCTGCCATGGAAGGGCACCTATGTGCTGGAAGTGCAGCACACGGACAAGACGGCCGGCCAGCGCGGCGCGCAAGCCTATGACAAGGCCATGTTCGTTACGACCCTGAGCCTGGTGCAGCCGCAAGGCGTAACGCCGCTGCCGGCCGGCCCGGCCGTACCACCGAGCAAGGAACACGACTGAGCATGCCAGCGCCAGCCATCATTAAAATCGCGCGCCTGCGCCTGTCCGCCGGGGCGATCTACCGCCTCGGCGTGGCCTCGCGCAGCGTGGCGGCCATCGTCGGCGGCTACGTGCTGGCCGCGCTGGTCACCATGCTGCTGTCGGTGAGCCTGCCCATGGCCCGCTCCGAAGCCGTCATGACGGCCACCCTGCTGTCGTTTGCCATCTACACCTGCGCCGTGCTGTGGGTCTTCGCCACGCGCAGCGCCCTGCGCGCCTGGCTGGGCCTGCTGATCCCGGCCGCCATCATCGCCGCCATCCTGCAGTCGATGGACGCACTATCCTGGAGTCTCGCATGAAAGAAGGTTTCCGCCAGTCGATGGCATGGCTGCACACCTGGTCCGGCCTGCTCGTCTGCTGGATCTTGCTGCTGGTGTTTTGCGCCGGCACGGCCAGCTACTACCGCAATGAAATCACGCTGTGGATGCAGCCCGAACTGCACGGCGCCGCCGCCAGCCAGGTAAGCACCGAGGAAGCGGCCAAGGTCGCGCAACAAGCGATGCAAGAACGGGCAGACGGCGCCACGCGCTGGTTCATCAGCCTGCCCGGCGAGCGCAGCCCGTCCACGCAACTGGGCTGGAGCAAACCCTCGAAACCGGGCGAAAAGAAACGCGGCCGGCGCGGCAATTTTCATAGCGAAAAAGCCGACCCGGCCACGGGCGAAGTGCTATCGAAGCCGCGCGAGACGCGGGGCGGCGAATTCCTCTACCGCCTGCATTTCGACCTGCACTACATGTCGGCCATCTGGGGCCGCTGGATCGTGGGGTTCTGCGCCATGTTCATGTTCGTCTCCATCATCAGCGGCATCGTCACGCACAAGCGCATCTTCAAGGATCTGTTTACCTTCCGGCCGAAAAAGGGCCAGCGCTCGTGGCTGGACGCGCACAACGTGACGGCCGTGCTGGCCCTGCCCTATCACATCATGATCACCTACACGGGCCTGGTCACGCTGATGTTCCTGTACATGCCTTCCGGCGTCACGGCCGCCTACAAGGGCGACCAGGATACCTTCTTCGCCGAAGCCTTCCCCGGCCGCTCGGGCGACAGCAAGCCGGCCGGCGTGGCCGCGCCGCTGACGCCGCTGGCGCCCCTCGTGCGCCAGGCGGAACAGCACTGGGGCGGCGGCAAGGTCGAGCGCATCTCCGTCAATCACCCGGGCGACGCCAACGCCACCATTTCACTGACGCGCGCCGGTGGACGCGACATGTCGTCGAAGCAGCCGTCGATGGAATTCGATGGCGTGTCCGGTAAACTGCTGTCGAGCGACGGCGAGGCGCAGCCCGGCGCGGCCGCCACACAAGGCGTGATGGTGGGACTGCACGTCGCGCATTTCGGCGGCCCGCTGCTGCGCGCCCTGTTCTTCCTGTCCGGCCTGGCCGGCTGCGCCATGGTCGCCACGGGCGCCCTGCTGTGGGCCGTCAAGACGCGCCAGAAGCAGGCCAAGGCGCTGGCCGCCGGCAAGCGCGCCAGCTTCGGCCTGCGCCTGGTCGAGGCGCTCAACATCGGCGCCATAGCCGGCCTCCCGATCGCCTTTGGCGCCTACTTCTGGGCCAACCGCCTGCTGTCGGTGACGATGGAAGACCGGCCAAAAGAGGAAATCGCCTGCTTCTTCGGCGCCTGGGCCCTGGCCGCCATCATCGCCCAGCTGCGCCCCTCGCGCGCCATGTGGCGCATGCAGCTGGCCGCCGGCGCTTTCCTGCTGGCGTCGCTGCCCGTGCTGAACGTCTTCACGACCGATTCGCACCTGGGCGTGACCCTGTTCCTGGGCCGCGGCCCCGTGGCGGTGGCCGCCTTCGACCTGGTGGTGCTGGTACTGGGCCTCGGTCTCGCGTATGCGGCGTACAAACTGAAACCGCTGCCCGTGAAGGCGGCCAAGGCGGCACCGGTGAAACCGGCGCAAACGATGGAGGCCGCGTGATGGAACTGTTAGCCAATTTTCTCGTCTTCGCGCTGTGCTACGCGGGCCTGTCTTCGCTGTGCCTGGCGATGGATCGCCACTACGCCGACTTGCACGGACGCGGCGCCGAACCGCCCGCGCCGCTGCGCCGCCGCCTGCAGTGGGCCGGCTGGCTGGCGCTGGCGGCCGGCCTGGCCTGGGCCATGCACATCGCCGGCGGCGGCTATGGCCTCGTCTACTGGGTCGGCAGCCTGACGGGCTGCGGCTTGCTGCTGATCTGGCTGCTGCCGTATGCGCCGCACCAGGCCATGCGCCTGGCGCGCATGATCGGCGTGGCGGCCTTGCTGGCCGCCGTCGTGCTGGCAGTACGGTAACGATGATGGCCATGCCACCCCTGCTGTCCACGCAACTGGAAAGCCATTACCGCGCACACCACGGTTGGCTGGCGCACTGGCTGCAACGGCGCCTGGGCAATGCCGCCGAGGCGGCCGACCTGATGCAGGACACCTACACGCGCCTGCTGGCCGGCGCGCCCATGCAGCCGCAAACGCCGGCCCTGCGCGCACCCAAGGCTTACCTGGCGACCGTCGCCAAGCACCTGCTGATCAACCACCTGCGCCGCCAGTCGCTGGAACGCGCGTGGGCCGATGCGCTGGCCGCCCTACCCGAACAGCATGTGCCATCGACCGAGCGGCGCGTGGAAATCCTGCAGGCGCTGCAAGCCGTCGATGCCATGCTCGATGGCCTGAAACCGAAGGTGCGCGCCGTCTTCATTCTGGCGCAGATCGAAGGCCATGCCTATGCGGACATCGCCGCGCAGCTGGGCATCGGCGAACGCTCCGTGAAGCGCTACATGGCCGAGGCGCTGACCGAATGCGTGCTGCTGGCGCAGGACTTGCCGGCATGAGCGCGGCCGCTTCGCCATCTCCGCCGCTGTCGCGCAAGGTGGCGCGCCAGGCCGTCGAATGGTATTTATTGGAGCAGTCGGGTCAGGCCACGCCGGACGACCTGGCCGCCAGCGCCCAGTGGCGCGCACGCGACCCGGAACATGCGCGCGCCTGGAACCGGGTGCGGCAGGTGAGCCAGACGGCGAATTTGCTGCCGCCGGAGCTGGCCGTGCCCGTGCTGCGCAGGCCGCAACGCCGCGTGGCCGTGCAAGTGCTGCTGGCGCTGATGGCGGCGCCCGCCGCCTGGCTGCTGGTGCGTCACGAGATGCTGGCCGATTACCGCAGCGGCATGGGCGAACGGCGCGAGGTGTCCTTGCCCGATGGCGGCACCCTGGTGCTCAATACGGACAGCGCCGTCGACGTGGCGTATGGCGCCGGTGAACGCCTGCTGACCCTGCGCCGCGGCGAAGTGCTGGTGCAGACGCGCTCCGACCATGCGGGCAGCCGCCCTTTCATCGTCGCCACCTGCCATGGCCGCATCCGCGCGCTGGGCACGCGCTTCACCGTGCGCGTCGACGACGACGCCAGCCGCGTGACGGTGCTTGAACACGCGGTGGAAATCACGCCGCGCGCGCCCTCGGCCACCGTGCGCACGCTCGTGGCGGGACAGCACAGCCGCTTCGACGCCAGCCACGCCGGCCTGCCCACGCCGGCCCCGCTGCAAGCCGATGCATGGGCGCACGGCATGCTGGCGGCGCAGGACATGCGCCTCGACGCCTTCGCTTTTGAGCTGTCACGCTACCGTCCCGGCCTACTGCGCGTGGAACCGCAAGTGGCGGGCTTGCGCCTGACGGGCGCCTTCCAGCTCGACGACACGGACGCCGTGCTGGACAGTCTGGCGCACATGCTGCCCGTCGACGTGCTGTACCGCACCCCGTACTGGGTCACTCTCGTGGCCCGCAAAAAATAATCGTGAAATTTGGCCCCTTTTTTCGGCATGGCCTGTCCTGTAAGTACGACAACGACACTCACCGGAAAGGCCACACCATGCACCCACCCCGTTTGACTCCCCTCGCGCGCGCCATCGGCAGCGCCGTGATCCTGCTGTCGCTGGCGCAGGCGCCGGCCATGGCCGCCGATGCCACCGCGCCAGCCGCCGCGCAAACGGCGTTCCACGTGCCGGCGGGCGAGCTGTCCGCCGCCATCGCCAGCTTTGCCATCGAAGCAAAAGTGAGCGTGGGCGCCGCGGCCGAACTGCTGCAAGGCGTGCGCACGCCTGGCCTGAGCGGCAGCTACACGGTGCCGCAGGCGCTGGCCCGCCTGCTGGCCGGCACGGGCCTGGAAGCGCTGCCCAGCGGGGAACGCAGCTACGTGCTGCGCAAGGCGGGTGCGGCATTGCCCGCCGCGCCGATCGCCGCCACCCTGGGCGAAGTGGCCGTCAGCTCCAGCGCCCTGCGCGACGGCACCACGGAAGGCAAGCGCGGGTATGCGGGCCTGACCAGCGCCACGCGCCTGAACCTGTCGCTGCGCGAAACGCCGCAAGCGGTCAGCGTCATCACGCGCCAGCAAATCGAAGACCAGGGCTTGCGCACCTTGCAGGACGTGCTGGTGCAGTCGCCCGGCATCACGGTCGACCATTCCTCGAGCACGCGCGAATACGACCAGGTGTTTTCCCGCGGCTTCGAAGTGACGTCGTATATGTTCGACGGCATCCCGACCAGCAAGAGCCTGGAAGCGCGCACCTACGACATGGCCATCTACGACAGGGTCGAAATCATCCGCGGCGCCACTGGCCTGATCAGCGGCACGGGCAGTCCGTCGGCCGCCGTCAACCTGGTGCGCAAACGTCCTGACCGCAGCTTTGCCGCCACGGCCGGCGCGCAGCTCGGTTCGTGGGACCGCTACCGTATCGAAGGCGATGTCTCGACGCCCTTGACGGCGGACGGCAAGGTGCGCGCGCGCATCGTCGCCGCGCATGAAGACCAGCGCTCGTTCATCGACCGCTACCAGCAGAAAAAGGATGTGCTGTACGCCATCGTCGAAGCGGACCTGACGCCATCGACGGTGCTCGGCGCCGGCATCAACTACCAGAAGGAAAAGCTGAAAGGCGCGGGGCGTGAATTCCCCATGTTCTACGCCGACGGCTCGCAGACGCATTTCCCCCGCTCGATGAACGGCACGGCGGCGTGGAGCACGTATGACCGCGAACAGAGCATGCTGTTCGCCACGCTCGACCATTATTTCGACAACGACTGGATCGCCAGGGTGGCCGTGAGCCGCAGCAGCAACCAGTACGACGCCTTGCAGGGTTTTTCCGGCGACGGCTACCCGGACCGCGTGACGGGCGGTGGCATGAAGCTGTGGCTGGCCAACTGGCACAGCAAGCCGCAACAGACCTCGCTCGACGCCTATGTCAGCGGCCCGTTCCAGGCCTTCGGCCGCCAGCACGAACTGGTGCTGGGCGTGAGCGCTTCGGAACTCAAGACGAATAGCCCCCTCTATCCGAACTGGCGCCTCGATGGCTATGACCATACGGTGCCGGATATTCACGCCTGGAACGGCGCCATGCCGGTGCCCGACTACAGCGGCACGCGCCGGGGCAGCTCATACGACAAGGAACAGGAAAGCGGCCTGTATTCGACCTTGCGCCTGCGCCCGACGGACGCGCTGTCGGTGATTTTGGGCGCGCGCCTGTCGTACTGGAAGCGCGACATCCGCAGCGATTTTTTCAACGGCACGGACCTGCATGACGCCATGCGCGAAAACGGCAAGATCACGCCGTATGCGGGCCTCGTCTACGACCTGGGCCGGCACTGGTCGGCGTATGCCAGCTACACCAGTATCTTCACGCCGCAAAGCCAGCGCGACGTCAACAGCCGCTTCCTGGCGCCGCTGGAGGGCAAGAACTACGAAGTGGGCGCCAAGGGCGAATTTTTCGGCGGCAAGCTCACCACCAGCGCCGCCCTCTTCCAGCTGAAGCAGGAAAACCTGGCCGAAGCCGATCCGGGCAATGTCTGGATCATCGGCACGGGCGGCGGTTCCTACGCCTACCACACGGTGAAAGGCGCCACCACGCGTGGCTTCGAGGCGGAAGTGTCGGGCCAGCTGCGCCCCGACTGGCAACTGACGGCCAGCTATGCCCATAGCCGCATCCGCAATGCCGCCGGCGCACGCATCCAGACCAACCAGCCGCAAAGCATGGCCAAGCTGTGGACCACCTGGCGCCTGGCGCAAGGCGTGCCGGGCCTGGTGCTGGGCGGCGGCGTGAACTGGCAGAGCGATATCTACACGGACGACCGCGGGCCGAACGGCGAACGCTTCACGCAGAAGGCGTATGCGGTGGCGGGACTAATGGCGCAGTACCAGGTCAGCAAGCAACTGCTGGCGACCCTGAACGTCAACAATGTCTTCGACAAAAAGTACTATTCGACGGGCATGGGCGGCTACTACGGCGATCCGCGCAACGCCATGCTGTCGCTGCGCTATCAGTTCTGAATGGCTTCACTCGTTTTGAGCAGCACCTCGATGCCCTCGGGCGCCATGGCGCGGCCCAGATAGTAGCCAAACGCCTCGTCGCAGCCCATCTCGGCCAGCAGTTCCAGCTGCTCGCCGCTTTCCACGCCGCCGGCGATGGTGCGCAGCCCCATGGTGCGCGCCATCGCCACGATGGCGCGCACCATGGCGCCGTCGCCACCGGGCTTGCCCACGTCGTCGACAAAACACTTTTCGATCTTCACGGCATCCGTGGGAAAGCGTTTCAGGTAGTTGAGCGAAGCGTCGCCCGTGCCGAAATCGCTGATGGAAATCGCCATGCCCAGCTGGCGGAACTGGCGCAGTATCAGTTCGCAGTTCTGGTTGCGGTCGATCAGAATGCCGGCGGCGATTTCCAGTTCGATGCAATGCCCCGGCACGCCGGCCGCCTCCAGCGCGGCGGCGAAATTGCGCGCGATATCGCGCTGGTAGAACTGGCGCGCCGACAGGCTGACGGACACCGTCAGCCTCTGCCCCTGCGTGATCCAGCTGCGTGCCTGTTCCACCGCCGTGGCCATCACCCACGCTCCCACCGGCAGGATCAGGGCGCTTTCTTCCAGCACCGGCAAAAAGTCGAGCGGCATCATCAGGCCCAGCTCCGGGTGCTTCCAGCGCAGCAGCGCTTTCACGCCCGTGATCGTGCGCGTCTTCAAGTCCATGCGCGGCTGGTAATACAACGCGAACTCGTTGCGTTCGAGCGCGTGGCGCAGGGCCGTCTCGAGGATGGTGCGCGAATACGACTGCGTCTGCATGCGCGGCGCGTAGCGCAGGCAGGTACCGGGCGCGTGGCGCTTGGCCGCATACATGGCCAGGTCGGCCTTTTCGATCAGCGCATTGACGTCGTCGTCGTCGTCCGGATACAGGGCCACGCCCACGCTGGCCGCCACCGACAGGCTGTATTCGCCGATGACGAAGGGCGCGGCGATGGCGCCGACGATTTTCTCGGCCACCCGCTCGGCATCGTGCGCCGTGCGCAGTTCCGTCAGCAGGATGATGAATTCGTCGCCGCCCTGGCGCGCCACCGTGTCGACCTTGCGCACGCACTGCTGCACCCGGCGCGCGAACTCCGTCAGCACCTGGTCGCCCACATCGTGCCCCAGGCTGTCGTTGATGGATTTGAAGCGGTCGATGTCGACGAACAGCACGGCCAGCAAGCCCTGGTGGCGGCGCGCGTAGGCGATGCCGTGCTCGAAGCGGATCTGGAAATGCAGCCGGTTCGGCAAGCCCGTCAAGCCATCGTGGTGGGCGATGAATTCCAGCTGCTGCTCGGCGCGCCGGCGCGCCGACACATCGTGCAGCAGCAGCACCGCGCCGCCTTGCGCCAGCGGCGCGCAGCTGTATTGCACGTCGATGCGCTTGCCGTCTAGGTGGCGCAGCAGCACGGCGCCGCGCGCCACTTCCAGCACTTCCTGCCGCGCCACGCAATCGCGCACCTGGCGCGCCGCATCGACGGGCGTGCCGTCATGGAACAGGGGCAGCAGCTGCGTCACGGGCTGGCCCAGGCCATCGTCGCCCAGCCGGCCGCCCATGGCGCTGGCGCGGGGATTCAGGTAGCGCACCACGCCAGCGTGGTCGGTGCCGACGACGGCCGCCGGCAATGCGTGCAGCAGCGCCAGCGCCTCTGCCATGCGTTGCGCCTGCGCCGCCTGCAGCACCACGCCGGTCGCATGGCGCAGGCGCCACGTGCGCGCCGCCTGCCACTGGCAGGCCAGCAGCACGCTCAGCACCACGGCGAGGGTCAGGCACAGCGCCAGCAGCAGCGCCGTCATGCGTCACCCGTCAGGCAAGAGATGGAAGACATGCTTTTCCTTTGCAACGCGCGCCATGCGGCCGGGCGCAGAACCATGCGGAAAGGAAATAGTATAAGAATTTTGGCGCGATATTTGCCTGATCGGGCGCCGCTTGACTGGTGTCAATCACGGCGAGGCGTCATCACTGTTGCAATCCTCCCACAGGCAATCTCACCAATTATTGCAACAATTGCTGCGCCGCACTAAAATGAGAATGATTCTCATTATTGAGATTCAACTCCATTCATCTGAGTTCCTGCGCCCAGGCCAGGACAGCAGCGGCATGGCCAGGCAAGCCAGGCGCAACACTCTCCCCAGCGACGCATATTGTGAAACAGGCATCCGCCTGCTTCATCCACCACATCATCGCGACACCGGGAGCAGTCAATGACAAACCACAGCGCACAGCGAAAGGCCGCCGCATTGGCGCCGACCCTCATGGCCGCGGCCATTCTCGGCACCTTGGGTGCACCGGCCCATGGCCAGGCGCAGCAGCAGGAACAGAATCTGCCCGAGGTGCGCGTCAACGCGCAGGCCGCCTCCGCCACCACCGAAGGCAGCGGTTCCTACACCAACGGCAGCATGACCGCGGCCACACGCCTGAACCTGTCCATGCGCGAGACGCCGCAATCGGTCAGCGTCGTCACGCGCCAGCAAATGGACGACATGAATATCCGCTCGGTCGAGGACATCGCCAACATCACGCCGGGTCTGAGCCTGAACAAGGGCGCCACCGAGCGCGCCAGCTTTTATTCGCGCGGTTTCTCGATCAGCAATTTCACGGAAGACGGCCTGACCATGTCGGCCGACGGCGACACCCTGGGTTTCGCCACCCTGGCCATGTACGACCGGGTCGAAATCCTGCGCGGCGCGGCCGGCATGATGAATGGTGTGGGCAACCCGTCGGGCACGATGAATTTCGTGCGCAAGCGCCCTACGGCGCAGAACGAGGTGTCGCTCACGGGCAGCGTCGGCCGCTACCACGACTACCGCGGCGAAGTCGATGCGCGCGGCGCGCTGAACCAGGCGGGCAGCCTGCGCGGACGCGCCGTGGCCGCCTACCAGGATACCGACACGTTCATCTCGAACTACCGCCACAAGCGCGCCCTGCTCTACGCCACCGCCGACGCCGACCTGTCGCGCGACACGACCCTGAGCGTGGGCTTTCACGTCAACGACGAGCGTAATCCCGGCTCCACGTGGTACGGCTTGCCGACGGCGCTCGATGGCAGTTTCCTGCCGCTCGACCGCTCGGCCAACAACGCGCCCGACTGGACCTTCTGGAACAAGAAAAACACGCGCCTGTTCGCCGAACTCGAACACCGGTTGGGCAACGGCTGGAAGGTCAAACTGGCGGCGCAGGCGCTGCAGGACGAACTCGACTCCGTCGTCACGGGCATCGCCCGCGTGCCGAAGACGAATCTGTTCCGCCTCAGCGCGGCCAACGCCTTTGTCTACGACCGCCAGCAACGCATTGTCGATGCGCAGGCAGCAGGTCCTTTCAGCCTGCTGGGCCGCCGCCATGAAATCGTCTTCGGCGCCAGCTACCGCACGCGCGATACCGAAGACAAGGGCTACAAGTCGGTGCCCGACTACAGCTATACCTTCAGCCCCGTGAACTGGGATACGGGCGCGCCCGTGAAACCGGCGATCGGCACCTTCTACTATGGCCAGGACAGCAAGACGAAGCAGACGGGCGTCTACACGACGGCCCGCTTCAGCTTGGCCGATCCGCTGGCCCTGCTGGTGGGCGGCCGCGTCGACTGGTACGACTACCGCGCCATCAATACGTTTACGGGTGCACGCTCTGGCTACAAGGTGAGCCGGGAAGTCACGCCATATGCAGGCCTGGTGTACGACATCGACGCCCAGCACTCGCTGTACGGCAGCTGGACCAGCATCTTCAATCCGCAAAGCGCCGTCGACAGGCATGGCGTGCTGCTCGATCCCGTCACGGGCATCAACATGGAAGCGGGCGTGAAGGGCGAATACTTCGGCGGCGCGCTGAATGCCTCGGCGGCCGTGTTCCGCATCGTGCAAAAGAACCTGGCGACAGCGCTGCCGCTGACGCAGTGCGGCCCCGGCCTGCTGTCATGTTCCGAGGCGGCCGGTGAAGTACGCAGCGATGGGTTCGAGCTGAGCGTGTCCGGCGCGTTGACGCCGCGCTGGCAGATGAGCGCGGGCTTTACCTACAACACGGCCGAGTACGCCAAGGCACAGGGCAGCAATGCCGCAGGCGCGCGTTATGCAGCCGAGCGCCCCAGCCGCCTGTTGCGCCTGTCCACCAGCTATCGCCTGTCCGATGCGTGGCGCGTCGGCGGCGCGCTGCGGGCGCAGAACCAGATCTACAAGACCAACAGCGCCATCCGCCAGGGCGGCTACGCGGTGGCCGACCTGAACGCGGGCTGGCAAGTGAACGGCCAGCTCGACGTGCGCCTGAGCGTGACCAACGTCTTCGACCGCAGCTACTACCAGGCCATCAGCAGCATCGACAGCGGCAATGCATTCGGCGATCCGCGCAGCGCCGTGCTGACGGCGAAGTACACGTTCTAAGCCAGCGCCAGCCGGCCCGGTTTCAGTTCCGCATGCGGCGCCAGTGCCGGCGCCGCATGCAGCTTGAAGATGCTGACGGCGTCGGCCAGGCTGGCCGCCTGCTGCTGCAGCGCGTCCGCGGCGGCGGCGGCCTGCTCCACGAGGGCCGCGTTCTGCTGCGTCACGCCATCCATCTGGCTGATGGCGATGCTGATCTGCTCGATGCCGTCGCGCTGCTCCACGCTGGCCACGGCGATCTCGCCGATGATGGCGTTGACGCGCTGCACGCTGCTTACCACGTCGTCCATCGTGCGCCCCGCCTGGCCAGCCAGCACACTGCCCTCTTCCACCGTGCGCACGGATGCGCCGATCAACTGCTTGATTTCCATGGCCGCCGCGCTTGACCTGTGCGCCAGGTTGCGCACTTCCGTCGCCACGACGGCAAAGCCGCGTCCCTGCTCGCCCGCGCGCGCCGCTTCCACGGCCGCATTCAGGGCCAGGATATTCGTCTGGAAGGCGATGCCGTCGATGACGGCGATGATGTCGACGATGCGCTTCGACGAGGCGTTGATATGGCTCATGGTCTGCACCACCTGCGCCACGGCCTCGCCACCGCGCTGCGCCACGTCGGCCGCGCCGCCAGCCAGCTGGCGCGCCTGATCCGCGTTGTCGTTATTCTGCCGCACGGTGGACGTCAGCTCGATCATCGAGGCAGCCGTTTCTTCCAGCGAGCTGGCTTGCTCTTCCGTACGCGACGACAGGTCCATATTGCCGCTGGCGATTTCAGCGGACGCCGTGGCGATGGCGTCCGTGCCGGCGCGCACCCGTCCCACGATGGCGGCCAGGTTGCCGCTCATCGCTTTCAAGGCGCGCAGCAGGTCGCCGATTTCATCGCGGCTGCCGTCGGCCACCACGGCGCGCAAGTCGCCGGCCGCCACTTGCTGGGCGATGCCGACGGCAGCACCCAGCGGCACCGTGATGCTGCGGATCAGCCACCACACGGTGACGGTACCGACGACCAGGGTCAGCAGCACGGTGGCCAGCATGGCGATGCTGGCACTGCGGTGCGCGACCGCATCGCGCTCCTTCATCTGCGCCATAAGGGCGTGCGACTGCTTGCCGATGGCGGCGACGATGGCGTCGATCTGGCGCGTCGGTTCGCGGTCCATGCCCTTGACCAGCGCATCGACAGTGTGGGCGCTGTCGGCGCGCGCGCCATCAAACTTTTGCAGCGCCGCCAGGTAGCTCACGCCCAGCGCGTCATGCGCCTGCAGCGCCTGCTCCACGGGCGCCGTGTCGAGCCCCAGCGCGGCCATCATCGTCTGCAGGCTTTTCAATTCCTTGCGCGTCTGCGCACCGCTGGCGACAAACGCTTCGCGGTAGCGCTGGAAAGCGGCCGCATCGCCGCCGCGCAGCAGGATGTTTTTCCATTCCTGCACCTGGATCTTGAATTCCACTTGCGCGCTGCGCGCCGCGTCGACCGCTTCCGTCAGGGCGACGGAACGCTGCATGGCGTCCGCGCTGCGCACACTGGCCGCGTCGAGCGCGCTCCAGCCACGCGCGCCAACGAACACCAGCGCAAGAAAGAAAAAGGCGCCCAACAGACCCAGGCGGACGGAGATTTTCAGATTCGCAAGTTGCATGTGTTTCTCCCGGCGGCAAGAACAGGATGGCAACAAAGGCGCCACCAAAACTATCCAATTCTCACCAAATGGGGAAATCATGGGGCGCGCCCCGCGAAAAACCAAGCAGCGCTTTCGCTAGAGAAACACTTTCAACATAGAAACAACAAATTACAATGGAAAGTTGACTATCCGGCCACGCCTTCGCCTGGCGCGCCGGCGAACTCCGCGCGCAGCAGCGGGTACAGCCGCCGGTAGCGCGCCAGGCGCTCGTCCAGCATGGCGGACGCTTGCGGCGCGATTGTCTCCTGCGCAGCTGGGCGCGTGCACACCTGCGCGGGCGGCAAGCCCGTCACCGCCATCTGCGCCAGGCGCGCCGCGCCCATGGTGCCGCCAGCCGCGCCGTGGTCGTGACGCAGCACGTTCAAGCCCGAGGCATTCGCGCACAGCTGCGCCCAGAAACGGCTGCGCGAACCGCCGCCCACGAACGACGCTTCTTCCAGGTGCGTGCCGGCGCTGCGCAGGGCCGCATTGCCGTCGGCCATGGCAAAGGCCACGCCTTCCATCACGCTGTAGGCCAGTTCGGCGCGCCCGTGTTCCGTCGACAAACCGAAAAACACCCCGCGCGCGGAGGCGTCGTTGTGCGGCGTGCGTTCGCCGCTCAAATACGGCAGGAAGATGGGCGCCGTGCGCGCCTCGACGCTTTCCGCCAGGTTGACCAATTCGCCGATGTCGCTCGACTGGGTCAGCCGCGCCACCCAGCTGAGGCTGGACGCGGCGCTGAGGATCACGCTCATCTGGTGCCAGCGCTCGGGCAGGCAGTGGCAAAACGCGTGCACGCCCTGGCCCGGATTGGGCGCAAAGCCATCGCTGCCGGCGAACAGCACGCCCGAGGTGCCCAGCGACAGCAGACCGGCGCCCGGCTCCACCACGCCCAGGCCGACAGCCGCCGCCGCGTTGTCGCCCGCGCCGCCGGCCAGCAGCACCGGGTGCGCGATGCCCCACTCCTGGCACAGCGACGGGCGCACCTGCGCAGCGGCGGCGCTGCCTTCGACCAGGCGCGGCATGTGCTCGCGCGACAGGCCAGTGGCCGCCAGCATGCGCTCGGACCAGTCGCGTTTGGCCACGTCCAGCCACAGGGTGCCGGAAGCGTCGGACATGTCGGACACATACTCGCCCGTCAGGCGCAGCGCCACGTAATCCTTGGGCAGCAAGACCTTGGCCGTGGCGCGGAACAGCGACGGTTCGTACTTTTGCAGCCACAGCAGCTTGGGCGCCGTGAAGCCGGGCATGGCCTGGTTGCCCGTGATGGCGCGCGACTCGGGCACCAAGGCCTCGAGTTCCACGCATTCGGCAAAGGCGCGCGTATCGTTCCACAGGATGGCGGCGCGCAGCACGTGCTGCTGCTTGTCGAGCAGGGTGGCGCCATGCATCTGGCCCGACAGCGCGATGCCGCGCAAGCCGGAAAACGCCACCGGCTGGGCGGCGCGGATGGCCGCGATGACGTCCAGGGTGGCGTGCCACCAGTCTTCGGGATTCTGTTCCGACCAGCCGGGATGGGGACTAGACACGCGCAAGGCCACGCCGGCGCTGGCAAGGATGGCCTGGGCGTCATCGGTGAGGATGGCCTTGATTTCGGAGGTGCCGATATCGATACCGAGATATGTCATTTGATTCCAGAAGAAAGTTAAGAATGGCCGTCGCCGGACGGCTCGGGCATGTTCATCAGCAGGCAGGAGCGGAACTTCGACGGCGACATCTGCTTGTGCGCCAAAAACTGGCGGTTGAAATTGGAAAGGTTGTTGAAGCCCGTGCGATAGCAGATATCGGTGACCTTCATATCCGTGTTCATCAGCAGTTCGCAAGCGAGCGCGATGCGCTCCTGGTTGACGTATTGAATGAACGACGTGCCCGTATGCTTGCGGAAGAAACGCGTGAATTTCAAGGTGTTCATTTCCGCCACGTCGGCCACGTCCTGCTCACAAAAATCGAGCGTGATGTTCTGCTTGATATACGCCAGCACCAGGTTGATGGTCGACGACATGTAGCGGCCCGCCTGCGCCAGGTAAGTGACGCTGGCCAGGGGCCGCCGCTCGCGGCACTCGCACAGCTCGCCGAACAGGCGCGTAAACAGTTCGACCCGGCGCAAGCCCTGCGCCGTCGTCAATTCCTTCATCAGCGGCACCAGGCGCAGGCCCAGCGCATCGGGAAATTGCAAACCCCTGCCTGCCTCGCCCAGCAGGGCTTTCAGGGGCGCCATTTCCGGGAACAGCAGCGCGCAGCGTTCGATGAAGTCGCCGGAAAACTGCAGCACCAGGTCGCGCTCGGGCAGGATCACGCCTTCCGGCAGTTCGCTGACCCAGTTGTGCGGCAGGTTCGGCCCCGTCAGGATCAGATTGCCCGCCCCGTAACTGCCGATATGGTCGCCGATAAAAAATTTGCCATTCGATGTGATGATGAAGTGAAGTTCGTACTCGGGATGGAAATGCCATTTCGCCACGGTGTGCGGAAAGCCGTGCGCCCACGCGCGAAACGATTCGTGGATCGGTTTGTGGATCAGTTCCAGGTCAGGCGTCACGGCAGTTCCCTTGCGCGGTCTCGTTGCCAGCTATTCTAACCACTTAGCTGAGCACTGAGCGCCAAAGCCAGCCCGCTGTCGGCGTCGAACAGGTGCATGTGCTCTTCATCGAAGGCCAGCGCCAGACTCTGCCCCACCTGCGCCGCGCTGTTGGCCGCGTTCGCCGGCAGCAGCGCGGACAGGCTCAAGGAGCCGCACTGGAAGCTGATCAGCGCTTCGGCGCCCAGCAGCTCGACCAGGTCGATGGCGCACGCCAGGCCATGCGTACCCGCCGGCTCGTCCGGCCGCGCCGCGCGCAAGTGGTTCGGGCGCAGGCCGAAGACCACGCGGCTGCCTGCCGTCAGCGCCGCGAAGCGGGACGAGACCAGTGGCCAGCGGTAGCCGGCGCACACGAGCACCGTCTGGCCGCCGTCTTTTTCGACGACGCCATCGATGAAGTTCATGGCCGGCGTGCCGATGAACCCGGCCGCGAACAGGGTACGCGGATGGTTGTACAGTTCCGCCGGCGTGCCGATCTGCTCGATATGCCCGCCCTTCATCAGCACCACCCGGTCGGCCAGGGTCATCGCTTCGAGCTGGTCGTGCGTGACGTACAGGGTGGTGGTGCGCAGGCGCCGGTGCAAGCGCTTGATGTCGGCGCGCAGCTGCGCGCGCAGCTTGGCGTCGAGGTTCGACAGCGGTTCATCGAACAGGAACACTTGCGGCGTCTTGATCATGGCGCGCGCAATGGCCGTGCGCTGCTGCTGGCCGCCCGACATGGCGCGCGGCTTGCGCTCGAGCAGGCTGTCCAGGCTGAGGATGGCCGCCACCTCGCGCACGCGGCGCTCGATCTCGTCGTTCGGCACCTTCAGGCGGCGCAGGCCAAAGGCGATATTGTCATACACCGTCATGTGCGGATACAGCGCGTAGTTCTGGAACACCATCGCCACGTTGCGCGCGCGGGGCGGCAAATCGTTGACGACGGCGCCGCCGATCAACAGCTCGCCGCCGCTGATGTCTTCCAGGCCCGCGATCATGCGCAGCAGGGTCGACTTGCCGCAGCCCGATGGCCCCAGCAGGACGATGAATTCGCCGTCATCGATTTCCAGGTCGAACGGCTGCAGCACGGCCGTCTTCTCGTCATACGTCTTGTGCAGCTGCCTGCAGGTGATATTTGCCATGATCAGTCTCCTGCCAGTTCAATTTGAATCTTGACGTCGCGCGGGTGGCCCTTGGCCGCTTCCTCGAACGCCTGCACGCCATCGGCAAAACCGAAGGTGCGCGAAATGAAGGGCTTGACGTCGATCTTGCCGGAAGCGAGCAAGGCGATGGCGCGCGGGAAGATGTTCGCGTAGCGGAACACCGATTCGATGCGCACTTCTTTGGCCTGGATGGCGACGATATCCAAAGGTACCTTATCCGGCGGCATGCCGACCAGCACCAGGCAGCCGTTCGGGCACAGCAAGTCGACGATGTTGTCGTAGGCGCGCATGCTGCCGCTGGCCTCGAAAACGATGTCGGCGCCCCAGCCGTCCGTCAGTTCGCGCACCGTGTCCGCCAGGCTGGACTGGCGCACGTCGACCGTGGTCACGGCGCGGTTATCGGCGAACAGGGCCAGCTTTTCCGGCACCAGGTCGGCCAGGATCACGCGCGAGCAGCCGCCCGCCAGCGCCGCCAGTGCATTCATAGCGCCGATGGTGCCGGCACCGATCACCACGGCCACGTCACCCGGCTTGATGGCCGCCTTTTTCGCCGCCTGCAGGCCGATGGCCAGCGGTTCGACGATGGCGCCTTCACCGAAGCTGACGTTGTCGGGCAGCTTGAAGGTAAAGGCGGCCGGATGCACGACGTACGGCGTGAGGCAACCGTGGATGGGCGGCGTGGCCCAAAAGCGCACGGCAGGATCGAGGTTGTACAGGCCGCGCATGGTGGCCGGCGAATCGAACTGCGGCACACCCGGCTCCATGCAGACCCGGTCGCCCACCTTCAGGTGCGTCACCTCATTGCCCACTTCCGCCACCACGCCGGACGCCTCGTGGCCGAGCACCATCGGTGCTTCGACGGCGAAGGGACCGATCTTGCCATGCTTGAAGTAATGCACGTCGCTGCCGCAGATGCCCACGGTATGAATCTTGATTTTCACGTCGCGCGGGCCGACGGCCAGCGGCAGGTCGATGTCGCGCAAGGTGATTTTTTCCGCCTGTTCCAGTACGAGTGCTTGCATGATGAATTCCTTTTATTTGTGTTTGAGCATGGAGTTGAGCAGCCGTCCCAGGATGCCGACGAACAGCAGCGACGGCAGCGCCAGCAGCACGGTGGAAGCGTTCACCACGCCCCACGGCACTTCCTGGCCCATCGACGTGAAGGCCGACGCCACCACGGGTAATGTCATGCTTTTCGAGGAGGTGAGCGCCAGCGCGATCATCAGTTCATTCCAGACCAGCACGAAGCTGAAGACGATGCCGCCCATCAGGGTTTTCGACGCCACCGGCAGGGCCACGTACCAGAACACCTGATAGGGGCCGTAGCCGTCGAGCGCCGCCGCTTCCTCGATCTCTTTCGGAATGCGCGCAAAGGCGGGAATCGACAGCCAGATGATGGTCGACAGGGTCACCAGCAGATACGTCACCACCATCGACAGGCGCGAGTCGTACAGGCCCAGGTCGATCCAGATCGAGATCAAGGGAATGGCGACGGCGACGGGCGGCAAAAAGCGCAGCGACAGCAGGAAGAACTGGATATCCTTCTTGGCCGGGACCGGATAGCGGGCGATCGCATACGCGGCCGGCACGCCCAGCACGGCGCCCAGCAACACGGCCACGCCGACGATGGCCACGCTGTTGCCGAGGCCCGTCAGCACTTCCGGGCTGGCCAGCACCTGCTTGTAGTTGGCCAGGGTCGGGCTGAAGAAAAAGCGCGGCACGGGCGTGACGATATCCATCAGCTCCTTGAAGGAATTGAGTACGGCCCACAGGATGGGGAACAGCGCCACCAGCACAATCAGCGTGGTAATGGCGGTGGTGGTGACGGTGCCAACGCCGCGCGTCAAAGTCAGTTTTCCCATTTGGCGACTCGCTTCCAGAGCAGGGTGAATATTACTGTCGTGGCCAGCATCATCAGTACGGCCATGCTGGACGCGTACGACACCTTGCCCATCAGGCCGATGCCTTGCGCATACGCGTACATATCCAGCGTTTCGGTGGAGATGCCGGGGCCGCCTTTGGTCATCACGTAGATCAGGTCGAACGAGCGCAGCGACTCGACCATCTTGATGAAGACGAGGCTCATGATGGGTACCTTCAGCATCGGCAGCGCGATATACGCATACACCTGCAAGGTGCTGGCGTAATCGAGGCGCGCCGCTTCCAGCGGTTCGCCGGGCAGGGTTTCCAGCAGCTTCAGGATGACGGCGCCGAAGAACAGGCCCCACTGCCAGATATCGACCAGCGCCACCGCATACAGGGCCGTGGCGGGATCGGACAGCAAGGCCGTGCCGCCCAGGCCCACGCATTCGAGCAGCCAGTTGAGGATGCCCATCAGCGGCGAATACATGAACTTCCAGATGAAGGCGGCCGACACGCGCGGCAGCAGCACGGGCACGATCAAGAGCAGCGCGATGATGTCACGCGTGCGTCCCTTGACTTTCTCGAACAGGAACACGGCCAGCAGCACGCCGACGATCAGCGAACCGGCCACGGTGACCACTTCCCAGATGGCCGACACTTGCACGGCATTGACGAAGCGGCGGTCGCCGAACAGGCGGAGAAAATTGGCAAAGCCGACGTACTCGCTGTCGCTGTAGCGCAGCACGCGGTTTTGCAGGGCCAGGTTGATGGCGGCGATACTGGGCACCAGGCCCAGTACCAGCAGGACCAGCAGCGGCAAGGTCAGAAAGACGGCTGGCAGCCAGGTGTGGCGTTTTTTATGGATGGAGTGCGGCATAAAATAGGCTTTCAGGCTCGTTAGCGTAAATCCGGGGTCAGACCCGACGGGTCTGACCCCAGCACTTCCGCCGTTGGGTGAAACGGCGATACGCCTTATTTGCGTTTGCTAGCCCGCTGCATCACCTCGGTCGCATACTCATTCGCCTCATCGAGCGCGCTTTGCACGTCGCCGCGTGTGCCCGTAAAGACTTCTTCGAGCACGACGCCCAGGTTGTCGCCGATATCCGGCCACTCGGGACTAGGCCAGATGGTGACGCGCGAGACGGGCGTGGTGTCCGTCAGGCCCGCCTGGATCTGCGGCTTGACGTGCTTGCGGAAGTAGTCGCTGTTGATGGTGCTCGTGCGGTTGTAGTCGCTGAAGACGTTGTCCTTCAGGCGCGCCTGCTCCTGCTCCTTGCCCGTGGCGAAAGCGATGAACTTGCCAGCCGCCTGGCGCGTGCATTCATCCCTGGCGCCCGTGGCGGAGATGGCCAGGCCATGGCCGTAGGCGGCAGACGCCAGCGGCGCGGGCGGGCGCACGTAGCCGACCTTGTCGACCACCGAGGATTTCTTAGGGTCTTCCATCCAGTCGGCAAACGGCGTCGACTCAATCATGAAGGCCACCTTGCCCGACCTGAACGCTTCGAGCGCGTTGCTCCAGTCGTAGGTGGCGCCGCCCGGCGGCGAATACTTGAACAGGTCGCGGTACAGGGTCGTGGCCTTCACGGCCTGCGGCGAATTGAAGGTGGGTACGCCGTCCTTTTCCCACTTGCCGCCGGCGGCCAGCATGAACGGCGACCAGCGCCACACATTCATGCCCGAGCCACGCTGCCCCCGCGCCGCCCAGCCATACACATTCGGCGGGCTGTTCATTTTCTTGACGGCGGCAACCAGTTCGTCGAGCGTCTTCGGCACGGCGATGCCGGCCTTTTCCAGCAGGTCACGGCGGTAGAACAGGAAGTCGCTGCCGCCGATCAGGGGCGCGAAATACGCCACGCCCTTGTACGAGGCGACGGCGCGGCGGCCCGGCAGGAAGTCCTCGTAGTCGGCTTCCTTGGGCAGGTATTTGAGCAGGGGGACGACCCAGCCGGCCGTGGCGAATTCGGCCACGTTGGCTTCGTCGATGTAATAGATCTGATAGGAGCCGGCCTTGGTGGAGGCATCGAGGCGGGCTTTCGAGCGGCGGTCGTTTTCGCCAAAATAGCTGATTTGTACCTTGGTGCCGCTTTTCTTTTCATACTCGGCGAGGGTCTTTTCCATCACCGTCAAGCCCAGGCTTTTTTGCGCCAGCACCTTGAGCACGGGCACCGAGCAGCTTTGCGCCGAAGCGTCTGCGAACCCGGCGGACATGAGGGCGCCCCATGCAACAGCAGTCATGATTTTCATAACACGTCTCCATTTTTATAGTCCGGTGGTTTTCCACCGGTATGCCAACTATAAAAACAAAGACCGCGCGCCACCACTACAAAAACGGCCAGATTTTAAATACTATTTTTCACTTTTCCGGTACGTATTTGCCGCGTCAATCCAGGCGAAAATCCTTGCGGTAGATATTCGTCTCCCGGCCCTCGGGCGGCAGGCGCGAGAAACGTTCGAAGCGCAGCCCCAGCTTGTTGAGCAGATTGATCGATGCCTGGTTTTGCTGCGAGGTGATGCCGTACAGGGTGCGCAGGCGCAGCACCTGCTGCGCATGCTGCACGATGGCCGCCGTCGCCTCCCAGGCATAGCCCTGGCCCCAGTAGGCGGGACGCACGGCATAGCCAATATCGGGGCCGGGCAGGCTGTCGCGGCGCACCAGGCCGGCCATGCCCACGGGCGCGCCGTCGCTGCGGCGCTCGACGATGTACAGCGAATAACCATGCGCGCGGAACTGCGCCATGGGTCCCGTTTCCAGCGCGGCGCGGGCCGCCTCCAGTGTGTGGATGTTGCGCTGGCCGATGTTGGCGATCCACGACGGGTCGTTCACCAGCTCCATGTAGAAGGCCGCATCGTCCAGGGTGGCGGTGCGCAGGCGCAGACGGGGCGTCTCGATCACGGTCATCGGCTCTGTCGCGGCGCCGCTCATGCCGGCCACTGCATCGGGTCGGTCAGCAGCTGGTACATCACGTAGGCATCGACATAGCCGAGCTGCGCGTGGCGGTAGGCCAGCGGCAGGGTGGCGACGACCGTGAAGCCCAGTTTTTTCCACAGGGTGACGGCGGCCAGGTTGGTGCTGACGACGAAATTGAACTGCATCGCCAGGTAGCCCGCGCGGCGCGCTTCTTCCATGCAGTGCACACCCAGCATGCGGCCCACGCCCACGCCCTGCGCGGCCGGATCGACCATGAACGAGGCATTGGCCACGTGCGATCCATGGCCCGGCTGGTTCGCCACCAGCTTGTACATGCCCAGCAGGCGCTCGCTGCCCATCATGGCGACGAAGCTTTGCACGCCGGGGCCGAACCAGTAGGCGTGGCATGCTTCGCGCGTCGTGTCGGCGGGGAAGGAATAGGTGTCGCCGGCGGCCACCAGGGTGTGGAAGATTTCCCACATGGCGTCGAAGTCGGCTTCGCTGGCCGGGCGGATATCAATTTCTTTCAAGGCGGTGCTCCGATAACAAGTGATGGCTGATTGTATCAGCGGCCCAGGCGGAAGTTCACACTGTCCGGACGCCCCGGCAGGTGCAGGCGCGATTGCGCGCGGGGCGCCTCGCTGACGACTTTCCCGCGACGTAGCACCAGGCGCCGCGCCGCGCGCAGACGCAGCGCTTCCACGGTGCTGCCGCAATCGAGGATCAGCAAGTCCGCATGGCAGCCGGGCGCGATGCCGTAGCCATCGAGGCCCAGGATGCGCGCCGGCGTTTCCGTCACGGCCAGGAAGCAGTCGTGCATCGCTTGCTGGCCCGTCATCTGCGCCACGTGCAGCCCCATGTGCGCCACTTCCAGCATGTCGCCCGAACCGAGGCTGTACCACGGGTCCATCACGCAGTCGTGGCCAAAGGCGACGGGGATGCCGGCGGCCAGCATCTCGGGCACGCGCGTCATGCCGCGCCGCTTCGGATACGTATCGTGGCGCGCCTGCAAGGTGATGTTGATGAGGGGGTTGGCAATGGCCGCCACGCCCGCCTCGCGGATCAGCGGCAGCAGTTTGCTCACATAATAATTGTCCATCGAATGCATGGACGTCAGGTGCGATCCCGTCACCCTGCCCTGCATGCCAAGGCGCTGGCTGTGGAAGGCCAGGGTTTCGATGTGGCGCGACAGCGGGTCGTCCGACTCGTCGCAATGCATGTCGACCATCAGGCCCCGTTCGCAGGCGAATTCGCACAGCAGGCGCACGGATTCCGCGCCGTCGGCCATGGTGCGCTCGAAATGCGGGATGCCGCCCACCACGTCGACGCCCATGGCAATCGCGCGTTTTAAATTATCGAAGGCGCCGGGACTGCGCAGGATGCCGTCCTGCGGGAAGGCCACCAGTTGCAAATCAAGATACGGCGCCACCTGCCGCTTGACGTCGAGCAGCGCTTCGACGGCCAGCAGGCGCGGGTCGCAAATATCGACGTGCGAGCGGATGGCCAGCAAGCCGCGCGCCACGGCCCAGTCGCAATACTGCAGGGCGCGCGCCACCAGCGCGTCCTGCGTCAGTTGCGGTTTCAATTCTCCCCACAGGGCGATGCCTTCGAGCAGGGTGCCGGAAGCGTTCACGCGCGGCAAGCCGTAGCTGAGCGTGGCGTCCATGTGGAAGTGGGCGTCGACGAACGGCGGCGTGACGAGGTCGCCGGCGGCGTCGATCTCTTGCGCGCCCGTCACGGGCAAGGCGGTGCCGACGGCGGCGATGCGGCCGCCCTCGATGGCGATATCGATGGCGCGGCGCCCGTCGGGCAGGCTGGCATTGCGGATGACTAGGTCCATGCGGACACTCCTTCGGTTGACTACGGTATCTGGCGCTTCCAGTGCATTGTCAGCTTATCGCTTCAAGGATGCTGCAGTGCAAGAATATAGTCACTGGCAAAAGCGTAGCCATAGATTCCCTGACAACGCTTTGCGCGCGCGCAAACTTCCGGCAAATGCTGCCGGGCGCCTAAATGCGGCAAGCCTGCGGCGCACGCCCTTGAGAAAATAGCTTTCAACTAACTCGAATCACCGCTAGAATATTCATATTGCGTTGCATCATAAACAGTCTATTCGCGCGCTACCTACTTTACAAAACGCGGCCAACTCTGGTTTTCGGGATTTTGCAGAGCGTTTTGCCAGCATTTTAATCCGTACAAAGGAGTAAATATGTTTCCGCTTCCTGAACAATTTTCCAGCGCCGCCAAGTCGCAACTGGAAAGCCAGCTGCAAATCTTCAGCACCCTGACCAGCAAAGTCTTTGAAAGCGCCGAGAAAATCATCGCGCTGAACCTGAACGCCGGCAAGGCCGCCATCTCGCAGACGGCGGAAACGGCGCAGCACCTGCTGGAAACGCAGGACCCGCGCGACTTCTTCAGCTACAGCAGCAGCCAGGCACAACCGAACATCGAGAGCGTGCTGGCCTACAGCCGCCAGCTGTTCGGCATCGCTTCGAGCACCCAGGCTGAATTGCTGGCTTCGGCCAAGGATCGCCTCGATGCGGCCGCCCCTGTTGCCGCACCCGCCCCAGCTCCTGTCGCTGCCGCACCGGCACCTGCCGCTCCCCTTGCTGCGCCAGCGCCAGCAGCGGCGCCAGCGCCCGTTGCCGCCAAGCCTGCCGAAGTGGCCAAGCCCGTCGCCAAGGCGGCGCCCGCGCCTGCCCCTGTCGCCGCACCGGCAGCCAAGCCAGCGGCAGCGCCTGCCAAGGTTGCCGAGAAGGTTGCCGACAAGCCAGCAGTGAAAGCCGTGGAAGTCAAGCCGGCGGCCAAACCGGCAGCCAAGCCGGAAGCGGCCAAGCCCGCACCTGCACCTGCGCCAGCGAAAGCCGCCGCGCCAGCACCGGCCAAACCGGCCGCCAAACCAGTTCCTTCGAGCAAACCGGCCGCCAAGCCGGCCAGCGCCACTGGCAAGACCGTGGCCAAGGCCGCCGTCAAGCACGCGCCAGCGCCAGCCGCCAAGGTTGCGCCCAAGGGCACGCCATCGAAACAGCTCGACATGCTGGGCGGTGGCAAAGGCAGCGGCAGCAGCCGCAAGTAAGCCTCGCGCACGCCACTGACACAGCAAAACAACGGGCTACGGCCCGTTTTTTGCGTGCCCGTCCACAGCGCGCTTTTGCGCCTTGTTGTATCCTACGCGTACTTTCCGTCCGCGTGCCCGTCCTTCCGCCCCGCGACACCCCATTACTAAAAACAAAAGGTAACCATGAGTTTATCGAGGCTCATCGCCGGCTTCGTGCGTCAGCATTGGCCGGCGTATGCCGCCGCTGCCGTCATGCTGACAGGCGTGGCAACACTGACCGTCTGGATCCCGCGCCGCGTGGGCGCCATCATCGACGCACTGGCCGCGCACCGCATGACGGCGGCCGAACTGTGGCTTGAGCTGCTGACCCTGCTCGCCGTCGGCGTCGTCATCTATTTCCTGCGCGTGGGCTGGCGCATCACCCTGTTCAAGGCCGCCTACCAACTGGGCGTGATGCTGCGCACGCGCTTCTACACGCGCATGTCGCAGCAGGGCGCGTCGTTTTACCAGAACCAGCGCACGGGCGACCTGATGGCGCTGGCGACCAATGACATCGACGCCATCGAAATGGCCGCCGGCGAAGCCATGCTGGCCGGCTTCGACGGCACACTGACCCTGCTGATGGTGCTGGGCATCATGCTGCTGGGCGTGGACTGGCGCCTGGCCTGCATCGCCCTCCTGCCCTTCCCGTTGATGGGACTGGCCTTCTGGCGCATCTCGAGCCATATCCACACGGCGTCGACGGATTCCTTAAAGCGCTTTTCCGCGCTGAACGACCATGTGCAAGAGTCCTTGTCGGGCGTGCGCACCTTGCGCGCGCTGGGCCTGGAAGAGCGCAGCAGCAAGCAGTTCTCCACCCTGGCCGGCCACGCGGCCAACGCCAGCCTGACGGCGCAGCGCTGGGAAGCGGCGTATGAACCGGCCGTCGGCCTGACCCTGACGGCCGCCACGGCGCTGACCCTGGGCCTGGGCGGCTACCTCGTGTGGCAAGACCAGCTGACCATCGGCGCGTTGACGAGCTTTTCCATGTACCTGGGCCAGCTGATCTGGCCCATGTTCGCCGCCGGCTGGGTACTCTCCTTGATCGAACGGGGCCGCGCCGCCTGGCAGCGCTTGCAACCCATGTTAGACGCGCCGCTGGCCATCGACGACCATGGCACGATTGATACGCTGACGCCCGGCCCCCTGCAATTGCAGGACGTCGGCTTCGCCTACGCGGGCCAGACGGCGCCCGCGCTGTCCGGCATCTCGCTGCGTTTGCAGCCGGGCCAGACCCTGGGTTTGGTGGGCCCGACGGGCAGCGGCAAGTCGACCCTGCTGCGCGTGCTGCTGCGTCAGGTCACGCCACAATCGGGCACGGCCACGTGGAATGGCGAGGCGCTCGATGCTTATACCTTGCACGCGCTGCGCGCTGCCATCAGCTGGGTGCCGCAGGAGTCGTTTTTGTTCTCCGCCACCATCGCCGACAATATCGCCCTGGCCCGTCCCGGCGCCACGCGCGAGGAAGTGGAACGGGCGGCGCAGCTGGCCGACATCCACGACGATATCCTGCAATTCCCCGAAGGCTATGCCACCCACGTGGGCGAAAAGGGCATCACCTTGTCCGGCGGCCAGCGCCAGCGCGTGGCCATCGCGCGCGCGCTGCTGGCCGACAACGGCTTGCTGCTGCTCGATGATGCGCTGTCCGCCGTCGACACGGGCACGGAAACGCGCATCCTGCAGCACCTGGAAGAACTGCGCGCGCGCCGCCCCGAGCGCAGCGCCATCATCGCCAGCCACCGCCTGAGCGCCGTCGTCAACGCGGACCTGATTTTGGTGCTGCGCGACGGCCACGTCACGGAAACGGGCAACCACGACGCGCTGATGCAGCGCGACGGCTGGTATGCCAGCCAGTGGCGCTATCAACAACTGGAAGCCAGCCTCGATGCCATCTAAGACCGACCAAGCCAACGCCACGCAATCCGTGCGCCGCCAGGCCGCGCAAGCCATCGGCCTGCTGCGCCGCGCCGCCGCGCCCGACCTGCGCCATTTATACTGGGCCACATTCTGGCTGATCCTCGCCGCCGCGCTGGAAGTGACGGGACCCATCCTGGGCAAGGCCCTGATCGACCAGCATCTGCTGCCGCGCAACCTGGACTGGACGCGCATGTCCTTGCTGCTGGGCGGCTGCCTGCTGACGGGCTGGGTCGCTTCCGGCCTGCGCTATTTGCAGCTGGTGCGCCTGTCCGGCCTGGCCATGCGCTCGGTGCAGCGCCTGCGCGAAACCGTTTACCAGCACGTGCTGCGCCTGCCGATGAGTTTTTTCGACCGCGCCATCACGGGCCAGCTGGTCAGCCGGGTCACCAACGACACGGAGGCGGTGAAATCGCTGTACGTGCAGGTGCTGTTCGTCATCCTCGACAGCTCCATCGTTTTGGTCGGCACCATGGCCGCCATGGCTTTCCTCGACTGGCGCTTGATGCTGATCGTGCTGGCCCTGCTGCCGGCCGTGCTGGTCATCGTCTTCCTGTACCAGCGCTGGAGCGCGCCGGCCGTCACGCGCGCGCGCGCCCTGCGCAGCGAGATCAATGGGCAGATCGCCGAATCGATCGGCGGCATGAGCGTGCTGCAGGCGAATAACGCGGAAAAGCGCTTCGGCGCGCGCTTCACGGGCATCAACCAGGACCACTACACGGCGCGCATGCAGGAATTGCGCGCCAACGCCTGGCTGCTGCGCCCCGCACTCGACATGCTCAATATCGTGCTGCTGGCCGTCGTCATCTTCAGCTTCGGCCGGCGCGAGATGGGCGCCGTGGAAGTGGGCGTGCTGTACGCGTTCATCAGCTACATCGCACGCGTGATTGAGCCGCTGATCCAGATCACCATGCAATTCAGCCAGCTGCAGCAATCGGTGGTGGCGACGGCGCGCGTCTCGGCCCTGCTGGACGAAGCACAGGCGCTCGAACATGCACAGGGCAGGGAAACACCGGCCCTGCGGCAGGCGAAAGCGGACAGCGGCCTGCCCGCCGTGGACATCCAGAACCTGACGTTCGCCTACGTGGAAAACCAGCCCGTGCTGCACGACCTGTCGCTGTCGATCCCGCAAGGAGCGTTCTTCGGCATCGTCGGCCACACGGGCAGCGGCAAGTCGACCTTGCTCTCCTTGCTGCTGCGCTTTTACCCCGTCACGCAGGGCAGCATCGCCATCAATGGCGTGGCCCTCGACAGCATCGACAATGAGCACTTCCGCGCCGACGTGGGCCTGGTGCCGCAAGACCCCTTCCTGCTGGCCGCCTCGGCGCGCGAAAACATCGACATGGGCCGCGGCTACACGCAGGCGCAGATCGAGACGGCCGCGCGCGCCGCGCATGCGCACGACTTCATCGCCGCACTGGAACACGGTTACGACACGCCGCTGGGCGAAGGCGGCTCGCGCCTGTCGTCTGGGCAAAAGCAGCTGATCGCCATTGCCCGCGCGCTGGCTGGCCAGCCGCGCATTTTGCTGCTGGACGAAGCGACGTCGCGCATCGATAGCCAGACGGAGCAGATCGTGCAACTGGCTCTCAATGAATTGCGCGGCAAGGTGACCATCATCGCCATCGCCCACCGCCTGTCGACCATCCGCGAAGCCGACCGTATCATCGTGCTGAACCATGGCCGCATCACGGAAGCGGGGCCGCACGACGCCCTGATGCAGATCGAAGGCGGCCTGTACCAACGCTTGTACCTGCTGCAGCAGCTGGCGCAGTAAGAGGGCCTTGTCAATGCCTGCCGTGTGCACTTTCGCAAATTTCTGCGCACCGCATGATATTTCTTGATTGCAACAGAATATAATCTGTTACAGACAGGTGGTCATTGCGGGAGCGGGACGTTGGCAGGCAGACAGAGACGGGCATCATGGCGAAAGGCGCATTGGCTGCTGGTACTGGCCTGTATGCTGCCGCCCGCCGTCCATGCCCAGGTCAGCAAGCTGGAGCAGCACATCGCCGCCGTGCGCGAAGATGGCCGCTTCGTGCCCGCGCGCGCCCTGCAGCGCCTGCAAGAGGTGGAAGCGCAGGCGCGCAGCGCGCCCCTGCCCGTGCGCGCGGAATTCCTGACACAGTTAAGTACCGTCCGCATGCGCCTGGGGCAGAACGACCTCGCCATGCAGCTGGCCGAGGAGCTGATCGCCTACGCCCGCCTGAACAAGAGCGACGTGGCGCTGGCGAAAGGCATGCTCTGCAAAGCTTACGTCACGTTCGCCATGAACGAGCGCCGCGCCTCGCACTTGCTGGCCTTCGAGGCCGAACGCATCGCCAACCGCACGGACGACTTGCCCGTGCGCGTGCAGGCCACCATCAGCGCGGGCCAGTCCTGGGCCGAGGAAGGCAATTTCCCGTTTGCGCTGGCCAAGCTGCAGGCGGCCGTCGACCTGGCGCGCCAGAGCAATTCCCCCTCCAGCCTGGCCGCCGCCCTGAATGCCCTCACCCTGCTGTACACGCAGATGCGCGAATACGACAAGGGCTTCGAGGTGCTCGACGAATTGCTGGCCGTGTCAGGCACGCTGGCATCGCCAGGCCGCATGGCGCAGGCAAAGAATACGGAATACGGGCTGGCGCTCGACGCGCAGCAGCCGCAGCGGGGCCAGCGCGCCCTGCTGGCGGCCCTGGCGCTGGAACGCCAGCTGGGCGCGCGCGGCATGGTGGCCGTGACCCTCGTCAATCTGTCGGACAGCTACCTGAAGGAAGGCGATTACGCGCGCGCCCTGCGCTATGCGAATGAAGCCATCACGGCGGCGCGCCTGGTCAACAATGAACAGGTGGAAGCGACCGCGCGCCTGAACATCGGCCAGGCGCTGATCGGCCAAGGACGCTTGCAGGAAGGCAAGCAAAGCGTGGCCACGGGCCTGGCCTACTACGAACGCACGGCCAACCAGCCGGACATGCAGGCCGTGCTGCTGGAATACGGCATGGCGCTGGAAAAGGCGGGCGACATGCGCGGCGCCGTGACGGCCTACCACCGCGAACGGGGCATCTCGAACCAGCTGTTCGAAAAGCAGCGGCAAAAGGCCGTGTATGAGCTGCAAGAAAAGTATGAGGCGGAAAAGAAGCAGCGCCAGATCGAACTGCTGAGCCGCGAGAATCAGCTCAAGAGCACGGAAATCGACAACCGCCGCCTGCAGCAGCGCGTGTGGTGGCTGCTGGCGCTGGTACTGGCCATGGCGTCCGTCATCGTCGGCTTGCTCTACCGCAAGGTGCGCCACGCGAACGTGCAGCTGAAGGTGAAAAACCAGGAACTCAAGCGCCAGAGTTCGCGCGACCCGCTGACGTCCCTGTACAACCGCCGCCATTTCCAGGAATTCATGCGCAGCCATGCGGGCAAGCCGCAGGCGTCCTATGGCGGTACCGATGTCGTCGGTGCGCTGTTCCTGCTCGACGTCGACCATTTCAAGCATATCAACGACCGTTACGGCCATGCGGCGGGCGACCTGGTGCTGACGACGATCGCCGAAACCTTGCACGAGGTGTTGCGCGAAACGGACATGATCGTGCGCTGGGGCGGCGAGGAATTCCTCGCCTTCCTGCCGGCCGTCGCGCGCGACGGACTCGACGATATCGCGCGGCGCATCCTCAACGGCATGGCGGCGCAAAGCATCCACTACCAGGGACAGGCCATCCAGGTGCACGTATCCGTCGGTTTTGCGCCCTATCCGCTGGCGCCGCTGGGACGCCCGCTCACGTGGGAACGCAGCGTCAACCTGATCGACATGGCGCTGTACCTGGCCAAGGCGCACGGGCGCAACCGGGCGTATGGCTTGCGCGGTTTTCGGCAGGTGGAAAAAACGACACTGGAAGCGGTGGAGCAAGACCTGGAACGCGCGTGGCGCGATGGCTTTGTCGATTTGAGCGTGGTGCTGGGGGGAACGGACGGGATGGAAAAGACGGTGACGCAAGCAAACCAGGCCAGCGATGGCGTCGCCGCAGCTGCCATCACCTGACGGCAGCTGCGGGAACCGGGCCGGCGCTGGCCGGCCCTGGCAAGATTACTTGTGCGCGGCGTCCTGCATCTTTTCGCCGGCTTTTTCCACTTTCTTGCCGACGGCATCGGCCGCTTCGCTCATTTTCTTGTCGGCGTCAGCGGCGACCTGGTCCATCTTGGCGCCCGTATCGGCAGCGGCCTGGCTCACGGCAGCATCGGCTTTGGTAGCGGCGGCCTTGATGTCGGCTTCAGCCTTGGCGGCGGCCGCATCGATCTTCTGGCCAGCTTGTTCAGCAGGACCAGCAGCGACATCATCCTTCTTCTGGCAGGCAGCCAGTGCCACAACCATCATCCCGGCGGCGCACACGGTCATCCAATTTTTGCTTACTTTCATGATATTCCCTTTCATTGTTATCAAAAGACACAGATCAGTTTGCAATATACACCGGCCTAAAATTTTCTAGCGTTCGCTAACGCACATAAAAACACGCTTTTGTGGCGTAGTTGTAAGCAATGGTATCTTGATATTTTTCACGGCGTCTTTCCCGCCAAGCGGGCATGACAGGGACACTGCTTTGCGCTACTGGCCCTGGACCGGGGCCGCATCCAGCAACGAACGTTCGAGCAATTGCGACAGCGCCGTACGCAGCGTCTGCGTGCGCGCCGCCAGTTCCGGCCGCTTGTAGCGCTCGGCGGCGATCAGGCTGTTTTCCAGGCAGACCCGGTCGCTCCTGGCCAGGCAGGCGTCGGCCAGGTCGAGCTGGGCGCTCGCCTGCGCCACCTTCACCCTGGCGTCGAGTTCCAGGGTGTCGGGATCGTCGCCCCAGCGTTTTACATAGACGGCCAGGCGCGTGGCGGCAACGTCCGGCTTGCCTGCGTCCAGCGCCTGGTTGACGCTGCCCTGCAGCGCCAGCCACGCCTGCGCCCGCTGCTGTTGCTTGTCGCAGGTCGCCGCGGACTTGGTGATGCTCGCCTGCAAGCGCTTGATCTGCGCGGCGGGCGCCTTGGCGCTTTTCAGCACGGCCAGCGCGCTGCGCGCCCCGTCCAGGTCGCACTGCGCCGCCAGCGCAGTGGCGGCCTCGACCTGTTCCGCCACGCTGGCAGGCCTGTCGGCCGGCTTGTTGAAGAACCAGATACCGGTCAGCACCACTGCCGCCGCGATCCACGTGCGCAAGCGTACGGGCGGGCGCGGCGGCGGCACCGAACCCCTGGCGGCAGGCTTGGCCGGCGGCGCCTTGGCCGGCGCGGCTGGCGCTGGCGGTGGCGGGGCAGGCTGGGGAGCGGAGACTGTCGGCACAGGCTGCGGCGCAGGAGCGGGCTGAGCCATGGGCATCGGCGGCGGCATGCGCGGCACAGGGGGCGGCGCCACGGCTTTCTCCAGAACAGGCGCTTGCGCCACCTGGCGCGCGCCGCAAAACGGGCAATGCACCGCGCGCAGCGGCAAGGTCCGGCCGCAAGCGGCATTGATGCAAACGTCATTCACTGTTTCAAGCACATTCCAACCTTTTCCTGGAGTCATTCCACTGCGTTCTGCCGCAATATTACCTTACGCAAGCACGGCAACGGCGCACCGGCGCCGTGTTCCATCGCCTTGATACCGATCAAAAAGCATCCGCCGCCGCGGCCTAAGCTGGAAGCACCGGTCAAGGACAAGGAGAACGCCATGTCAGCCCACCTGATCATCGAAGACGGCCAGCCCTGGTGGGACAGCGCCGATATCTGGGTCGTGCCGGGCAATGATCCGAATGGCCCACCCGGCGCGCCCATCGCCGGCACCAGCAACTACCTGTGGGGCCGCGTGCACAACACGGGCGACAGCGCCTCGAACGGCGTGCGCGTGGATTTTTACTGGGCCGACCCGTCCGGCCAGATCGCCGTCGGCGCCGCCACGCAGATCGGCTCCGCGTTTGCCGACTTGCCACCGGGCGCCACGCAGGAAGTGCTGTGCCTGGTGCCCTGGATCCCCGTCATCGTCAATGGCGGGCACGAATGCCTGCTGGCCGTGGCCCACGGCCCGGGCGACATCAATCCGCTGCCCGATCCCCTGCCCAACGGTTTTCCCTTTCAGCCCAAACAGCACGAGCAGATCGCCCAGCGCAACGTTACCGTGGTGCTGGCAGCGCGGCGCGCGCAATTGCTGTCCATCGCGGTGGCGGCCCTGCCCCGCGCAACAAAAAAAGTGGAACTGCACATTGAGCAGGGCGGCGAGCTGCCCGAGCGCCTGCTGGCCACCCTGGGGCTGGAGCGATGGCAACCAGCCAAGGAGGCGCGCCTGGTAGCGGGCCTGGCGCGCACGCCCCATTGCAATGGCGATGCGCCTGGCGAGCAAACGCTGGCGCTGGAAGTGCCGCGCGGCCAGGCGCAAGCCGTGTACCTGAGCCTGCGCGCCGAAGCCTTGCCGCCACGCCAGTATGCGCTGCTGCGCGTGCTGGAGAGCCAGGATGGCAAGCTCATGGGCGGCGTCACGTATGTCGTCACCGACCTGGAGAAAGAGCAAGCGCAAGAGCAGCACAGCCCCGAGGAGCAAGCATCATGAGCGATACCCCCCTGCAGGTGCTAACGCGGCCGTTCGCAATCGAACCCGTCACCAATATCATGCTGCCCGATGGCATCTTCGACAATGCCATCTATGGCTTGCGCATCGCCGCCCACGTCACCAACACGTCGGGCAGCGCCCTGACGAATGTCACCGTGTACCTGGAAAGCGTGGGCGACCCCGGCATCGTGCCCGTGGCGCGCACCTTTTTCTTTGCCAGCATTCCTGCCGGCGCGGCCATGCTGGTGATGTGGGATGCCGACTTCCAGCATGCGGCGCCCGGCAAGCGCCTCGTCAGCTTTGTCGCCAAGGCGGACGGCTACACGCCGCACCGCTCGATCCAGCAGATTTTTGTGTCGCAAACGCGCTTCGACAGCGCCACCAATACCTACACGTGCACGGTTGAGGAAGGCACCCTGGAACTGTCCAAGCCGCAAGGCCACCTGCCGGGCAAGCGCTGGGGCAGCACGGGCAATGATGGAAAAGAGTGCCGCTGTCCGCCCGGCCTGGGGCCCATCGTGCCGACCGGCATGACCCTCGTCTGGACGCCGAATCCCGCCTACGCAGGCACGCATGGCGAGCTGCCGTTTTCCGACCCGTGGTGGAAGGTGCTCGCCATCATCATCGCCATTATCGCCGCGCTAGTGGCCATCATTGCTGCCGCGCTCGGTTCAGGCAAGGCCAGCTTCAGCGTGGGCGGCAGTTTCGAGGAAACCGATCCCAGCGTCGATTGCTGCTCGCTCGAAGGGGCCGGCTCGGGCCAGCCCGAATTCACGGTGGCCGGTGTGGCCTCGGCCATCGCCTCGGGCGCCATCGCCGTCGCCTGCTCAGACATCGCGGACCCGTTCTGGCGTGGCCAGGAAGCAACACCACCGGCCGCCGGCGAACTGACCCTGGCCGAGCGCGTGGTGGCGAAATGGGTGCTGCCGGAAGCGCCGAACGCGGGCCTGCCCTACACGGCCGACATCAGCTGGGAATATCAACGCTTCACCACGGGCGCCACCTACCAGCATGCCGTCACCGAAACGCAAGTCAACATCCACGTGGCGGGGCCCGTGGAAACGGATACGCCCGCCGTCGTGCAGGCCTATGAACCGCTGTGGATACGCGCCAGCTTCAAGCGCGACAATGGCAATGTCTTCCGCGGCACGGAGCTGTACGCCTTCGTGCTGTTCCAGGCGCCGCAAGGACTGTATTTCGTGGAATCGCTGACCGACGACGGCCTGGGCTTCGACCCGGGCGCCAACGATGGCGTGTACGCAGGCAGCCTGGACTTGAAACGGGCTTACCGCACCCTGCTGCAATACGACCAGAAAGTCTACGGCACCTGGAGAGTCTTCGTCTTCGCCCAGGACGTCAACCTGACCAAGCCCGGCACGCCGCCGGAAATCGCCGCCCAGCACATCGGCGGCATGTTCGTCGCCAGCGCCATCGAAATCACCTTCGACGATACATTACCCTGCCCGCTCAAGGCGCAGGCAAATATCGTCGTGGTGTAGTAAGAAGCGAGGTCAGGCGTAGGTCGGATTAGCGGGGCAAAGCCCCGCGTAATCCGACAACATTGTTGGCTCCCGTACGCACACCACGAGCGACTGAGAAAATGCTCAGGGCTAGGCGCCGCCCCGAAGACAGTACTTCAGTACGGCGAGGGGCAGGCAACAACGCCATGGGCGTTTTATCAACCGCTCCTACACCTTGACGCTTTCAGGCTTGGCAATAAGCGTGCGCGGAATGATATCCGTTGCCGGACAAGTATCCATCGCCTCCGAATACGCAAGCCAGCGTTGCAGGCTTTCCATGCGACGGATGGTGATGCCCTTGCCATTGATATAGCCGATCTGCTCGAAATTGGCGGGACTGGTGGTCAGTTTTGACACGGTGGGCGCATTGTCGACCAGGCGGTCGTAGGCCTTGCGCGCCTTGTGCTCCCACTTGGCCAGCACGGGGTCGTCAAAGCGGTTGCTTTCAAAATACACGGTGATGGTGCGGTCGTGGTTGGCAAAGCCGACGATGGCCGCACCCTTGCGTATGGTCAACAGGACATCTTCCTTGACGCCCGTGACGGGAACGAAGACGGCGGCGCGCCCATCCGTATCCGGCCGCTCCATGGGAATATCTTGTCCGATTATGCTCATCACATCACACTCTTAATCATTGCCTGCTGGCTTGTTGTCCCTGCATCACTGAAAGCGGACTCCCTGCGCATGCGTGCGTTTGCCGCTGCGCCGGGCCGCTACCAGACTGTGTTTATCAAATAATACATTGCCGTAAAGCACTACACAAGATAATCAGCGGCATGGCGGCCGCCCGTCCTGCGCCGGATGAGGAATGGTGGCGTCCGGGGCAATCGCCTTATAATGCTGCGATTACTTCCCGTCCCCCACCTTCGCACCATGACGCTTCCCGAGAATGACACCAGCCGGCTCGACGCCATCAGCGCCGCCGCCACCGAAGTGGCCGCGCAAAACGTGGCCGACTTGCTGGCCATGGCCATCTGCCACCGCCCGGACGAACCGGCCCTGATCGTCTGCGACAAGCGCAGCTGGCTCAACGTCGTCCTGACGGAAGCGTATCGCCAGGCCTTGCCGGACGCGACCTTCATCGATTTCGACGAGGTCACGCCCGAGGCCGTGCTGGCCGCATTTGCCGACCTGCCGGCCGGCAGCCTCGTCGTGCTGATTCAGTCGACCAGCTTCCGTCTGGAAGCGTTCCGCATCCGCATCGAGCTGTTCAAGCGGGGCCTGAAGGTCATTGAACACGTGCACCTGTCGCGCATGCCCGGCGTGCAGGGGCTGCATTACATCGCCTCGCTGGCCTACGACCCCGCCTACTATCGCGGCGTCGGCCATGCGCTGAAGGCGCGCATCGACAAAGCCCGCCACGGCATGGTCGACAGCGGCGGCGAGCAGCTGGTCTTTGCTTCGCCGTTCGAATCGGCCAAGCTCAATATCGGCGATTACAGCGGCATGAACAATATCGGCGGCCAGTTCCCGCTGGGCGAAGTGTTTACGGAAGCGCAGGACCTGGAAGCGGTGAACGGCCGCGTGCGCATTTTCGTCTTTGGCGACACCCACTTCATGGTCAACCGCCCCGACACGCCGATCACCCTGATCATCGACAAGGGCCGAGTCACGGGCACGGAAAACGCCACGCCGGAATTTACCGCCATGCTGGAGATCATCCGTGCGCACGAAGGCGAAGTATGGGTGCGCGAACTGGGCTTCGGCATGAACCGCGCCTTTTCGCGCGAACAGCTGGTCAACGACATCGGCACGTATGAGCGCATGTGCGGCATCCATCTGTCGCTGGGCGCCAAACACGGCGTCTACACCAAGCCCCAATTCAAGCGCAAGGATGCGCGCTACCACGTCGACATCTTCGCCGTTACCGAAGCCGTCTATCTGGACGACGAGCGCGTGTACGCAGATGGCGCGTGGACGGTGGAGCCGGTCGCTTTCAATTGAACCTCAGCTGAAAAAACCTGCCGCTTCCAGCTCGCGGTCCCATGGCGGCACGGGCTGGTATTCGGCCACGAGGAAATCGATCAGCGCGCGCACCTTGGGCGATGGCTGGCGGCTGGCCGGATACAGAGCGCTCAGGTGATTCAAGGGCAGTTCCCAGTCCGTCAGCACGGGCACCAGACTGCCATCGAGCAGGTTGCGCCAGGCGAGGAACGTGGTGCTGTAGACGATGCCGAGCCCCCGCTGCGCCGCCTGGTGCAGCACCAGGCCATTATTCGCCGTAAACCCTGCCTGCACGCGCACGCTCATTTCCTCGCGCGACTCGCCTTCTCCACGCTGGAAATGCCAGTTCGTGCCATCGGTCAGGTGGCTGAAATGCAGACACTGGTGCTGCAACAGCTCTTGCGGCGTGCGCGGCACACCCCATTGCGCCAGGTAGGCGGGGCTGGCGCACAGCACAGCACGGCACGGCGCCAAAGGCCGCATGGCCAGCGCGCTGCTGTCCGGGATACCACCCACGCGTATCGTCAAATCAAAACCGTGGCGTATCGGGTCGAGCAGCGCGTCGTCGACAAACAACTCGGCTTGCACCTGCGGGTGCAGCAGGCTGAAACGGGCAACGGCGTCGGCCAACCACGCGCTGCCGAAACTCGACGGCGCCTGGATGCGCAGCGGCCCGGCCAGCTCCGCCCCCGCTCCCGCCTGCGCCACGTGCGCCACCATGCGCGCCGCTTCCTGCGCCTGGCTGACGGTGGCCATGCACGGCGCCAGGTAGGCGCGGCCCGCGTCCGTCAAGCTTACTTCGCGCGTGGAGCGGTGCAGCAGACGTGCATGCAGGCGTTCTTCCAGCTGCATGATGGTCTTGCTGACCATGGCGCGCGTCAGGCCCAGGCGCTGGCCGGCCACCGTAAAGCTGCGCTGGCGCGCCACTTCGACAAAGATTTCCATCGCTTTTAGTTGATCCATGTCAAAGATTGTCTGCGCTTTGGCGACAATCTGTCAACCGTAGGGCGATTGTTTGCCGCCCTCGCCCATCCTACAATGGCGCTTTCCATTGACCTCCGGAGCCGCCGCCATGCTAACAATCGAACAACAAGAACAGTATCAACGTGACGGCTACCTGATCCTGCCCGATTTCAAAGGGGCGGACGACATCGCCGCCTTGCGCGCGCGTGCCGAGCAGATTGTCAACGAATTCGATCCCAGCGTCAGCCAGTCGATCTTCACCACGCGCGACCAGGCAAAAAACACCAACGATTATTTTCTCGCTTCCGACAACACCATCCGCTGCTTCTTCGAGGAAGAAGCGTTCGGTCCGGACGGTCAATTGAAGCAGGCGAAATCGCTGTCGATCAACAAGATCGGCCACGCCATGCATGACCTGGACCCCGTCTTCCGCGCTTTTTCGGCCGATCCGAAACTGGCCGAAGTGGCGCGCGACCTGGGTCTGGCGGATGCGCAGGTGTGGCAATCGATGTACATCTTCAAGCAGCCCGGCATCGGCGGCGAAGTGCGCTGGCACCAGGACGCCACGTATTTCGAGACCACGCCCATCAGCGTGACCACCTTCTGGTTCGCGCTGGAAGACGCGACCCTGGACAACGGCTGCCTGTGGGCCGAACCGGGCGGCCACCGCGGCCCCCTGCGCGAACGCTTCATCCGCAACGGCGACGCCGTGCGCGTGGAAAAACTCGACGCCACGCCATGGCCCGACGACAGCACGGCCGTGCCGCTCGAAGTCAAGGCGGGCGCCCTCGTCTGCTTCCACGGCTTGCTGCCCCACTACAGCGCGCCGAACCGCTCGCCCGTCTCGCGCCACGCCTACACCTTGCACGCCACCGACGGCCGGACGCAATACGCGGCCCACAACTGGATCCAGCGCGACGACTCCTTCCCCGTGCGGGGCTTCGTCTGATGCGCATCGAGGTTTTTGCCGCCCACTGGGGCAATAACGCGCTGCCGCCCGACGTCTTCATCGACAGGGTAGCGGCGGCCGGTTTCGACGGCATCGAGATGTCGCTGCCGCTGGACGCCGCCCTGCGCGAGGAATGGACGGACCGCATCGCCAAGGCAGGGCTGCAGCTGATCGCCGCGCAGTGGGAAACCGTCTTCCACAGCGACTTCGAGCTGCACCGCGCCGCCCTGGCGGAACTGTTGGACAACGCCTGCCTGGCGCGCCCCGTGCTGGTCAACACGCACACGGGCAAGGATTACTACAGCCAGGCGCAGAACGCGCAGCTGATCGACCTGGCCGCCGCCATCTCGGCAAAACACGGCGTGCCCATCGTGCATGAAATCCACCGCAGCCGTTTTTCCGGCCACCCGATGCTGCTGCTGCCGTATCTGCAGCAGTATCCCGAGCTGCCATTGACGGCCGACCTGTCGCACTGGTGCTGCGCCTGCGAGTCCTTGCTGGAAGACCAGCCGCAGACCTTGGCGCAAGTGCTGCCGCTGGTGCGTCACGTGCATGCGCGCGTGGGCCATGCGCAGGGGCCACAAGTAGCCGACTTCCGCGCGCCGGAAGCGAAACAGGCGCTCGATGTCCACCTGGCCTGGTGGGACGCCATCGTCGCCCTGCGTCGCGCAGCCGGCGCCGAGCGCATGACGTTCACGCCGGAATTCGGCCCCGCGCCCTACACGCAAACCCTGCCTTACACGCAGCAGCCCGTGAGCGACGCGTGGGAACAGAACGTGGCGATGCTGCAGCTTTTACGCCAGCGCTATCCTGCGGAGTAAGGAAACTACGGAAGCTGCGCAAAATTGACCTGCACAAAATCGATGAAGGTGCGCAGCGGCGCGGGCAGATGGCGCCGGCCCGCATAGTATAAAAACGGGCCGGGAAAGGGCATCGCCCAGTCTTCCAGCACGGGCTGCAGCTGGCCCGCATCGATATACGGCTGCAGCCACTCTTCAAACAGATACACGAGGCCATGGCCGGCGATGGCCATGCTGACCGCAAAATCAGCCGCCGTCGGCGTGACGATCACGGGGCCGTCCGGCTCCACGCTCACTTTTTGCCCGTCCCGTTCGAACTCCCATGGTGGCACCGCACCGCTGAGGAATTTTCCCAGCAGGCAGGCGTGCTGCAGCAGGTCGCGCGGATGCGCGGGCACGCCGCGCTGCGCCAGGTAGGACGGCGCGCCCGCCACCGCGAAGCGCTGCGTGCGCGGGCCGATGGGGATGGCGATCATGTCCTGCTCCAGCCTTTCGCCATAACGGATGCCCGCGTCGCAACCGCTGGCGACGACATCGACAAAATTATTATCGACCACCAGCTCGACCCTGATCTGCGGATAGGCGCGCAGGAACTGGTCGACCATGGGCTGCAGGAAGAAGCGCGCCGCGTTGACCGGCACGTTCAGGCGCAAGGTGCCGCGCGGGCTGTCGCGCAAGTCGTTCAGCACATCGAGCGCGCTGCTCACTTCCTCAAGCGCCGGGCGCAAGCGCGTCAGCAGCAGCGCACCAGCCGCCGTCGGCGTGACGCTGCGCGTCGTGCGTTCCAGCAGGCGGATGCCCAGTTGCTGCTCCAGCCGGCGCAGCGCCTCGCTCATGGCGGACGCGGACTGGCCGCTGGCGCGCGCGGCCTGGCGAAAACCCTGGTGCCGAGCCACCAGGGCAAAGGCGGCCAGGTCGGCCATGGAAGGGTTGTCTGCATGCATGGGAGATAGCTTTCATTGTGCGTAAATAAGTACAGCCTGTGCCGGATTGACCCGATTATCATACAGCGCAATCGGCCTTACGATGGTGGCTCCCTTACTCGACCACCACACAGGAGCTGCCATGCACACGTATTCCCCCGCCCGCGACCAATTCACGCCCGCCCATTGCGACATAGCATTCAACCGCCTCGGCTACGGCGCCATGCAACTGGCCGGCCCGCACGTCTGGGGGCCGCCGAAAGACCGCGCCGCCGCCGTCGCCATGCTGCGCGAAGCGATCGAACTGGGCGTCAACCATATCGACACGTCGGACTTTTACGGCCCGCACATCACCAACCAGATCATCCGCGAGGCGCTGCATCCCTATCGCGACGGTTTGACCATCGTCACCAAGATCGGCTTCGTGCGCGGCGCCGACCAGTCATGGCTGCCGGCCGCGTCGCCACAGCAATTGCGCGACGCCGTGCACGACAACCTGCGCAACCTGGGCCTGGACGTGCTCGATGTGGTCAACCTGCGCGCACCGGGCATGGCCGGCCCGGACGGCTCGTCGCTTGCCGAACCGCTGGACACATTGGTGCAGCTGCAGCGCGAAGGCCTGGTGCGCCATATCGGCCTGTCCAATGTCGATGCCGGCCAGGTGGCCGAGGCACAGCGTATCAGCCCCATCGTCTGCGTGCAGAACCACTACAACCTGGCGCACCGCGCGGACGATGCGCTGATCGATACCCTGGCCGCGCAAGGCATCGCCTATGTGCCCTTCTTTCCCCTCGGTGGCTTCTCGCCGCTGCAGTCCGACACCCTGAACCAGGTGGCGGCCGCCATGCAAGCGACGCCGTTGCAGGTGGCGCTGGCCTGGCTGCTGCAGCGCGCGCCGAACATGCTGGTCATTCCCGGCACCTCGTCGGTGGCGCATCTGCGCGAAAACGTCGCGGCCGGCGCGCTCACTCTCGATGCACAGGCGCTGGAAGCATTGAGGTCGCTTGCAACTAAGTAGCGCACTATATATACTGTGCCCATGGATACCACTACCGCTCCCAACCCCTTGCACCAGGTGCCGCGCCTGGATGGCCAGCTGTGCTTTGCGCTGTACTCGACCTCGCTTGCCATGAACAAGCTGTACCGCAAGCTGCTGCGCAAGCTCGGCCTCACCTATTCGCAATACCTGGTAATGATGGTGCTGTGGGAGCGCGACGGCTTGACGGTGTCGGAAGTGGGCGAGCGCCTGTTCCTCGACTCGGCCACCCTGACGCCCTTGCTCAAGCGCATGGAGCAATCGGGTTTGCTGACGCGCACGCGCGCCGCCAGCGACGAGCGCCAGGTCATCATTTCCCTCACGCAGCAGGGCGACCAACTACGCCACGAAGCGGCCCTGCTGCCCGAAGCGATCCTGACGGCCAGCCACTGCAGCGTGGAGCAGGTTGTGGACATGAAACAACAGCTGAACCAGTTGCGCGACAGCCTGATGAAAAGTGAGTAAAAGCCCCGCTTTCCCGAGCAAAATCAGGTAAAGCATTGCCTCGACGGCGCCAGGCAAAAGCTGGCGCGAAATCCGCCTTTCTTTATTACAAATCGATACATGGATGGCCCCACCCTGCGTATAGAATAGTTGCCACTATTTCCTTACAACAACATCAGGGTGAATATGCGCATACCTTTCGGCTCCGTAGCCTCGCTGGCTCTCTGCTTTACCGTGTCGGCCTTTGCTGCCGAGCCATTCGACGACAAGTTCCGCCAGCTCGAAGAGGTGTTGCCCACCCCGAATACCTACCGCACCGCCTCCGGCGCGCCTGGCCACGCCTACTGGCAGCAGCGCGCCGACTACACGATCCGCGCCACCCTCGATGAAGCCAAGCGCGAAATCGCCGGCAGCGGCACCATCACCTACCATAACCAGTCGCCCGACACCCTCGGCTACCTGTGGGTGCAGCTGGACCAGAATATCTACAAGCCCGATTCCGACGCGCGCCGCATGGCCACGGCACCGTCGCGCCAGGCCTGGGCCAGGACGGCGGGCGAAGACACCATGAAATTCGAAGGCTTGCGCGGCATCCTGGCGCGCGGCGACTTCCAGGGCGGCTTCAATATCCGCGCCTTGAAAGGCGCCGATGGCCAGCCATTGAAATATGTTGTGAACCGCACCATGATGCGCATCGACTTGCCGCAGCCCTTGAAACCGGGCCAGGATTTCGTTTTCCAGATCGACTGGGATTACCGCATCAACGAACAGAAGGTGCTGGGCGGGCGCGCCGGCTATGAAGTCTTCGACGACAAGAACGCCCTGTTCGAAGTGGCGCAGTGGTTCCCGCGCATGGCAGCCTATTACGACGCGGCCGGCTGGCAGCACAAGCAGTTCCTCGGCTCGGGCGAATTCACCCTGGAGTTCGGCGACTACGACGTGCAGCTGACGGTGCCCGCCGACCATATCGTCGCCTCCACGGGCCAGCTGCAAAACCCGCAGGACGTGCTGTCGTCCGCACAGCGCGAGCGCCTGGAAAAAGCGCGCAGCAGCGACAAGCCGGTCGTCATCGTCACGCAAAAGGAAGCGGAAGCGGCCGAGAAGACAGTGAGCCGCGCGCAAAAGACGTGGCACTTCAAGGCAGCCAACGTGCGCGACTTCGCCTGGGCCTCGAGCCGCAAGTTCATCTGGGATGCGCAGGGCTACAAGCAGGGCGGCAGCGACGTGATGGCCATGTCCTACTATCCGAAAGAAGGCAATCCGCTGTGGGAAAAATACAGCACGCAAGCCATCGTGCACACGATTGAACAGTACAACAAGTACAGCATAGCCTACCCGTATCCGACGGCCATTTCCGTCAACGGCCCCGTGGGCGGCATGGAGTATCCGATGATCTCGTTCAACGGCCCCCGTCCCGTGAAAGACAAGAAGACGGGCGAGCTGACCTACTCGAAACGCACCAAATATGGCCTGATCGGCGTGATCATCCACGAAGTGGGCCATAACTACTACCCGATGATCATCAACTCGGACGAGCGCCAGTGGACGTGGATGGACGAAGGCCTCAACACCTTCGTGCAATACCTGGCGCAGCAGGCGTGGGAAGAAAACTACCCGGCCTCGCGCGGCGAGCCACGCGAGATCGTCGACTACATGCGTAGCCGCGACCAGGTGCCGATCATGACCAATTCGGAGTCCCTGCTGCAGTTCGGTAACAACGCCTACGCCAAGCCGGCGGCGGGACTGAACATCCTGCGCGAGACCATCCTCGGGCGCGAACTGTTCGACTACGCCTTCAAGGAATATGCGCAGCGCTGGAAGTTCAAGCGCCCCACGCCCGCCGACTTTTTCCGCACCATGGAAGACGCTTCCGGAACGGACCTCGACTGGTTCTGGCGCGGCTGGTTTTATACGACCGACCCGGTCGACATCAGCATCGACGGCATCAGCGAGTACGGCGTGAGTTCGAAGAATCCCGAAACGGAAAAGGCCTGGAAAAAAGCGCAGAAGGAGACCCAGCCGGAATCCGTCACGAGCCGCGCCAACAAGGGCATGCCGCGCCGGGTCGATGCGCATCCGGAACTGAAGGATTTCTACAACCAGCACGACGATTTCACGGTGACCAACAAGGACCGCAACGCCTATGCCGAAGCGCTGGCCAACCTGGAGCCGTGGGAAAAGGACTTGCTGAAACAGGGCAAGCATTTGTACCTGGTCGACCTGTCGAATGTGGGCGGCATGGTCATGCCCTTGATCCTCGAGATCGAACTGAAAAGCGGCAAGAAGTACGTCGAGCACGTGCCGGCCGAAGTGTGGCGCTACTCGCCGAAGAAAATCACCAAGGTCGTCATCACGGATGAGCCGATGGTGGGGCTGGTGCAGGACCCGTACTGGGAAACGGCCGACATCGACACGAGCAACAACAGCTGGCCGCGCAAGATCACGCCATCGCGCCTGGAGCTGTTCAAGAGCGAGAAGTCGCCCAAGGATAATCTGATGCGCGATTTTAATACGCCGCTGAAAGGCCAGAACGGCGGCTCGGCCAAGGGCGACGAGGCATGAAGCGCTGGCGCGCGCTGGCTTGCGCCACGCTGGCCTGCGCCAGCATGGCGGCCGGCGCCCACAATTTCCACATGGGCATCGCCGACATCAGTTATAACGCGGCCAGCGGCAGCACGGAAGTGGTGCACACCTACACGGGCCACGACGTCGAGGCGCTGCTGACGAACCTGTACCAGCGCCAGTTCGACCTGGGCCAGGAAGACAGCGAAGCGGCCCTGCGCCGCTATGTCGAAAAACAGTTTTACCTGGTGGGACCGGATGGCAAGCGATTGCGCCTGAACTGGGTCGGCATGAAGGTCAATGCCGACAATGTGGTGATCTTCCAGGAGATCGAACGCACGCGCCTGGCCCCCGCCACGCGCATCCACAATCAGTTGCTAATCGACTTCCTGCCCAGCCAGCGCAATACCCTCAACGTGCAGGACAGCGGCACGATCCAGACGCTGATTTTCGACCGCCAGAACACGGAACTGCCGATCCGCCAAGTCCCACTACACCCATGACGCCACGCACTCTTTCCCTCCTCCTCGCCGCCCTGTTTTCCGCCACCGCCGCCCATGCCGACGACATCTTTCAGCGCGTGCTGGTCGACGGTTCGCGCCTGAACCAGCTGGGCGTGGCCGATTCGGCCAACGCGGGCAGCGTCACGCAACAGCAGCTCGACGCGCGCACCAGCTACCGGCCTGGCGAATTGCTCGAAGCCGTGCCGGGGCTGATCGCCAGCCAGCATAGCGGCGAGGGCAAGGCCAACCAGTTCTACCTGCGCGGCTTCAACCTCGATCACGGCACGGACTTGCGCACCTCCGTCGACGAGATGCCCGTCAACCAGCGCAGCCATGGCCACGGACAGGGCTGGACGGACCTGAACTTTTTGATCCCCGAACTGGCCATGCGCCTCGATTACAGGAAGGGGCCGTATTCGGCGGCGCAAGGCGATTTTTCCTCGGCGGGCGCGGCGTCCGTCGTCTATGCGAACCGCCTGACGCAGGGCGTCGCCAGCGCGGGCATCGGGCAAAACGGCTTTCGCCGCGCCCTGCTGGCCGACTCACTCGATGCGGGCGACGGCAGCCTGCTGTACGCGCTCGAAGCGCAGCATAACGATGGCCCGTTCACGCAGCCGGACCGCTACCGCAAGCTCAATGGCGTGCTGCGCTACAGCGAAGGCTATGCCAACAACGGCTTCAATGTCACGGCCATGGCGTATGACGCCAGCTGGAATGCGACTGACCAGATTGCGCTGCGCGCCGTGCAGGACGGCACCCTGGGCCGCTTCGACGCCATCGATGCCAGCGATGGCGGCAAGGCGCAGCGCTACAGCCTGTCGGGCGCCTGGCGCCAGACAACGGACGACATGTCGTCCAGGGTCAGCGCGTATGTGATCGCCAACCGCCTGGCCCTGTTCTCGAATTTTACGTATGCGATGGACGACCCCGATAACGGCGACCAGTTCGCCCAGCCCGACCGGCGCGTGACGTCCGGCGTCAACGCCAGCCACACCTGGCACCGCCACACGGACAGGGGCAGCAGCGACACCACCATCGGCCTGCAGCTACAGAACGACAATATCCACAATGGCCTGTACAACACGCGGCAGCGGCAGATCCTGTCGACCACGCGGCAAGACCATATCGTCGAATCGAGCCTCGGCGTGTATGGCGAAAACAGCACGCGCTGGTCGCGCTGGCTGCGCACCGTGGCCGGCCTGCGCGCGGACGCCTACCGCTTCGATGTACGCAGCGACCGCGCCGCCAATTCGGGCACGGCCAGCGACCATTTGTTCAGCCCCAGCCTGAGCGTGATCGCCGGACCGTGGCGCGATACGGAAGCGTATTTCAACATCGGCAATGGCTTTCACAGCAACGACGCGCGCGGCACGACGATCACGGTCGATCCGAAATCGGGCGAAGCGGCCGCCAAGGTCACGCCCCTGGCGCGCTCGCGCGGACTGGAAATGGGCTTGCGCAGCGCCGCCATCGCCGGCCTGCAAACGTCGCTGTCGCTGTACCGTCTGGACTTCGATTCCGAACTGCTGTTCATCGGCGACGCGGGCGCCACCGAAGCGGGCCGCCCCAGCCGCCGCTACGGCATCGAGTTTTCCAGCTATTACAAGGCGGCCAACTGGCTGTCGCTGGACCTGGACCTCGCGTATGCGCGCGCGCGTTCGCGCGGCAGCGATCCGGCGGGCGACTTCATCCCCGGCGCCATCGAAGGCGTGGCCCAGCTGGCCATGACGGTGACGCCATCGGGGCCGTGGTCGGGTTCCTTGCGCCTGCGCTACTTCGGCCCGCGCCCGCTGGTGGAGGACAACAGCGTGCGCTCGTCGGCCAGCGTGGGCTTGAACGGGCGCATCGCCTACCGGATCGACAAGACCTTGCGCGTGGAACTGGAAGGCTACAACCTGGCCAACCGGCGCGACTCGGCCATCGACTATTACTATGCCTCGCGCCTGCCCGGCGAGGCGCAGCCCGTCGACGATATCCACTTCCATCCGGTGGAATCGCGCTCGCTGCGCCTGACCCTGGTAAAGAATTTTTAACTCAACAAGAATAATTCCTGTCGCACTGCACAGGAAACGCCGCGAAGTCGTAGAATGCCAGGCTGGATAAACTGAGACAGGCCGCGTTGCGGCCGCACCGCCATGAGCACTTCCGCACCGATCTTTACCGACCCGTCCCACGTCAAGGAAGCCTTGCGCGATGACGGCTATGCCGTCCTGCGCCCGCAGGACGTGGCCGCGCTGGCAGGCTGTCCGCTGGCCGCGCTGCGCGCGCTGGAACCAAGCTGGGATACCCTGGCGCTGGACAATTACCTGAAGGATGGCGGCCGCTATCGCCGCCGGCGCCACTCGTGCTTCGTGCAGGACGGCGAGCGTCTGACGCAGACGGCGCACCGTCCGCACTGGCAACCGGTGGAATACAACGCCCTGCACGGCGGCATGCACCGCCTGTTCGAACCCGTCGAAGCGGCTATCGTCGCGCAAGCGGCCTGGCAGCAGCTGATCCGCGCGCTGGGCGCCGCCTGCTCGCAAGTGAAGGGCAGCCAGCCCTGGTTCATCGAGGCGCACCAGTTCCGCATCGATACGACCGATGGCATCGGCCGGCCCACGCCGGAAGGCGCGCACCGCGACGGCGTCGATTTCGTCGCCGTGCTGCTGATCGGGCGCGAACAGGTCAAGGGTGGCGAGACGCGCATCTTCGAAGCGGACGGCCCCAACGGCAAGCGCTTTACCCTGACCGAACCGTGGTCGCTGCTGCTGCTCGATGACGCTGCCGTGATCCATGAATCGACGCCGATCCAGCCCGTCGGCGACCACGGACACCGCGATACGCTCGTGCTGACCTATCGCGCAGGCCAGTTCCAGGGCGAAAACTGACAAGCGGCCACAGCATTCCCTGTGGCCAAAATAGTTACTTGGAAGTTACTTTTGCAGACCTAAATCCGATATAGTCATACGATGTCGATATTGCGCGCTCACGGCGCCCAGCATCACCACACTGAAATCCTAGGAGAGGTCTGTGGACTCCAACAACCAAATCAAGCCTGACGAAATCGAGATCCTGATCGTCGAGGATAGCCCGACCCAGGCGGAGCGCTTGCGCCGCCTGATCCAGTCACTGCACTATAACGCGCGCGTGGCGGCGAACGGCCAGTTGGCCCTGGCCGCCATCCGCGAGCGCAAGCCGCACCTGGTGCTGTCCGATATCGTCATGCCTGAAATGAATGGCTACGACCTGTGCCGCGCCATCAAGTCCGATCCGACCCTGCGCGACATTCCCGTGATCCTCGTCACCTCGCTCAACGATCCGAAGGACATCATCCGCGGCATCGAGTGCGGCGCCGACAATTTCATCCGCAAGCCCTATGCGGAAGACTACCTGCTCAACCGCATCAGCCACATGCTGATGAATCAGAAGCTGCGCAAGAACCAGAATGTGGAAATCGGCATCGCCCTGTACCTGGGCGACCAGAAGCATTTCATCAATGCGGAACGCCAGCAAATCCTCGACCTGCTGATCTCGACCTATGAACAGGCGGTGCAGGTCAACGGCGAACTGCAGGCGCGCGAACGCCAGGTGATCGAGCTGAACATGCGCCTGGCGCACCATGCGGCCGAACTGGAAACCATCAACCGCGAAATCGCCCTGAAAAACCTGGAACTGGCCGAGGCGAGCCGCATGAAGTCGGCCTTCATCGCCAACATGTCGCATGAACTGCGCACGCCGCTCAACGCCATCATCGGGTTTACGGGCGCGCTGCTGATGAAACTGCCCGGCCCCCTGACGTCCGACCAGGACAAGCAGCTCAATACCATCCGCGCCAGCGCGCGCCATCTGCTCTCGCTGATCAACGACATCCTCGACGTGGCCAAGATCGAAGCGGGCAAGCTGACCCTGTCGATCGAACCCGTGCACTGCCAGGAGCTGATGGCCGACGTGGCCGACACCCTGCGCCCTCTGGCCCAGCAAAAGGGCCTGGCGCTGGAACTCGAACTGGGCGAGCCGGGCCAATCTCCCGCCATCATCGACACGGACCGCCGCGCGCTGACGCAAATCCTCATCAACCTGCTCAACAACGCCATCAAGTTCACGGAACAGGGCACGGTGCGCATCAGCCTGTCCCAGCGCGACGAGGACGGCGTGCAGGTGACGGAAATGAGCATCGCCGACAGCGGCGCCGGCATCAAGGAAGAAGACCAGGCCAAGCTGTTCCAGGCCTTCTCGCAGCTCGATTCCACCTCCACGCGCCACGTGGAAGGCGCGGGACTGGGCCTGTACCTGTGCCAGAACCTGGCCAACGCCATCGGCGGCGCCCTGTTCTTCAACAGCGACTACGGCTCCGGCAGCACGTTTACACTGGCCCTGCGCAGCAAGGCCTGAGCTTCTGTGCGCCGCAACATGGAATACCGGCTTTTTGCCATCGAAAAGAGATCGATACAGTAGTTCTACGGTATTGCACTGCACCATTTTCAGCGCTATAGTAGAACTGTCTCCTCCAATTCGTTCTCCGAACATTGGATTCAGCCCGCGAATACAACCGCGGGCTTTTTTTTTGCCTGCATTTTTCATTATCTTCATCCTTTCTTAACTAAATCAAGCGGCTTAGTTATATCAATCGTTTGAGATATATGATTAAATCTCCGGCATGATTGAAAAAACCGCCATCCCCACTTCCCACGCCGACGATGGGCGCAAGCCCCGTTCCGACGGCGAACAGTCGCGCGAGCGGCTGCTGCATAGCGCCATCCGCCTGTTCGCCGAACAGGGCTACGCCAAGACCTCCACGCGCGAGCTGGCGCAGGCGGCCGGCACCAACGCAGCGGCCATCAGCTATTATTTTGGCGACAAGGCGGGCCTGTACCGCGCCGCCTTTGCGCAGCAGTCAGCCGACCCGCAAGACAATATCGCCCTGTTCGACCAGCCCCATTTCACCCTGCGCCAAAGCCTGGAAGGCTTCTATGCGCAACTGCTCGCTCCCATGCAGCAGGGCGACATCGCGCGTGACTGCATGCGCCTGTGGTGCCGCGAAATGCTCGAACCGACCGGCCTGTGGGCGCGCGAGATCGACCAGAACATCCGCCCCGAGCACGAGGCGCTCACGCGCGTGCTGGCGCGCCACCTGGGTGCGCCCGACAACAGCGACGACATGCACCGGCTGGCGTTTTCCATCGCCTCGCTGGCCCTGCAGCACATGGTCGGCGCCGAGGTGCTGCAAACCTTGCGCCCGCAATTGCTGGAATCGCCGCAGGCCATCGACACCTGGCTGGCGCGCCTGACCGACTACGCGCTGGCCATGGCCGACGTGGAGCGCCTGCACCTGGCCATGCCTCCCTCACTCTCTACACCTCAACGACAAGCAGAAGGACCAGCATGACGACTATTCGATGCACCGTTCAACGCGTCCTCGCCGCCAGCGTCGTGCTGGCGCTGGGCGGCTGCGCCCTGCAGGGGCCGCCCGCAGCGGTGGCCGCCAGCGCGCCCGCGCAGTGGCAGGCGCCGCTGCCGCACAACGGCAAACTGACGGACCTGGCCAGTTGGTGGCAGGGCCAGGGCGACAGCCTGCTGGTGGAACTGATCACCGACGCGCAACAGGTCAGCCCGACCATCGCCGCCGCCGGCACGCGCATCGCGCAGGCGCGCGCGGACCGCATCGCCAGCGGCGCCGCGCTGGCGCCCAAGCTCGATGCGACGGGCAGCGTGGTGCGCACCAGCCAGCAATCGGCGCAACCGGGCGGCACCACCTCGCAGGCAGCCTTGCAGGCATCGTGGGAAATCGACGTCTTCGGCGCCAACCGTGCCACGCGCGATGCGGCGCAGGAGCGCTACGACAGCGCCCGCGCGCTCTGGCATGAAGCGCGCGTCTCGGTGGCCGCCGAAGTGGCGAACCAGTACTACGCCTTGCGCACCTGCCAGCAATTGCAGGCCGTGTCCGAACAGGACGCCGTCTCGCGCCGCGACTCGGCGCGCCTGACGGAGCTGAGCGCCGGCGCCGGCTTCCAGCCGCCCGCCAACGCCGCCTTGGCCCGCGCCAGCGCCGCCGAAGGCGCCAGCCGCGCCATCGAACAACGGGCAGCCTGCGACGTGAATATCAAGGCGCTGGTGGCCCTGTCGGCCATGCCGGAAGCGTCGCTGCGCCAGAAGCTGGCGGCCAGCCCCGCCATCCTGCCTTCGCCCGTGGCGATTGCGGAACTGCCGGCGCAAACCCTAGGCCAGCGGCCCGACATCTACAGCGCCGAACGCGAAGTGGCGGCCGCCAGCTTCGAAGTGCGCGGCGCGCAGGCGCAGCGCTACCCGCGCCTGAGCCTGGCCGGTTCCATCGGCAAGGGCAATATCCGCGCCGGCGGCACCAGCATCACGGCCAGCACCTGGAGCATCGGCCCGCTGGCCGTCAGCCTGCCCATCTTCGACGGCGGCACCCGCCGCGCGCAGATCGACGCGGCCACGGCGCGCTACGACGAAGCCGTGGTGAAATACCGCGCCGGCGTGCGCCAGGCCGTGCGCGAAGTGGAAGAGGCGCTGGTCAACCTGGCCAGCACGGACGAGCGCAGCGGCCATGCGAAAACAGCGCTGGAAGGCTACCGCGTGTCGTTTGTCGCCACCGAGGACCGCTACAAGAATGGCCTGGCCAGCCTGATCGAACTGGAAGACGCGCGCCGCACGCGCCTGGCCGCCGAAAACACGGTGGTCAATCTCGAGCGCGAACGCAGCGCCGCCTGGGTGGCGCTGTACCGCGCCGCCGGCGGCGGCTGGAGCAGCAGCGCCATCGCCAACAACGCCCCCTGACGGATACACAACATGAAAAAACTGACCTTGAAACCGATGGCGCTCGCCCTTGCCGCCCTTTGCGTGATGCTGGGCGCCGGCGTGGCCCTGTACTCCCCTTCCTCCACCGCGGCGGACGACGCCAAGGATAAAAACGCAGCGCAAAAACCGGCCCTCACCGTCACCACGGCCAAGCCGCAAACAGCCAGCCTGCCCATCAAGCTGCAGGCCAACGGCAACGTGGCTGCCTGGCAGGAAGCCGTCATCGGCAGCGAATCGAACGGTTTGCGCATGACCGACGTGCGCGTGAACGTGGGCGACGTCGTGCGCGCCGGCCAGGTGCTGGCCGTGTTCTCGAACGACACGGTGAACGCCGATGTGGCGCAGGCAAAAGCCGCCGTGCTGGAAGCGGAAGCGAATGCGCTTGAGGCCGCCGCCAACGCGCAGCGCGCCCGCTCGCTGCAAAGCACGGGCGCCATCAGCGCGCAGCAGATCAGCCAGTACCTGACGGCCGAACAGACGGCCAATGCACGCATCGCGTCGGCCAAGGCGCAGCTGGCGTCGCAGCAGCTGCGCCTGAAATACACGCAGGTGGTGGCGCCAGACAGCGGCATCATCTCTTCGCGCTCGGCCACGGTCGGTTCGGTGGTGGGCGCCGGCACGGAGCTGTTCCGCATGATCCGCCAGGGCCGCCTCGAATGGCGCGCCGAAGTGACGGCCACCGAGCTGCTGAATCTGAAACCGGGCACCCTGGCGCAAGTGAAGGCGGCCAATGGCAGCGTCTTGACAGGCAAGGTGCGCATGATCGCCCCCACCGTCGATCCACAGACGCGCTCCGCCCTCGTGTATGTCGACCTGCCGGCCAGCACGGGCACGAATGCGCCGTTCAAGGCCGGCATGTACGCCAGCGGCGAGTTTGAACTCGGTACCTCGGGCGCGCTGACGGTGCCGCAGCAGGCGATTGCCGTGCGCGACGGCTTCAGTTATGTCTTCCGCCTGAATGCCGACCAGCGGGTCAGCCAGATCAAGGTGCAGGCCGGACGGCGCCTGAGCGACCGCATCGAAATCCTGGGCGGCATCACGGCCGACACGACGATTGTCGTCAGCGGCGCCGGCTTCCTCAATGACGGCGATCTGGTACGGAATGTACAGGCACCGGCAGCAGCCAAGCCGGCCGCAGCGAAAAAATAAGGAGAGGCCATGAATTTTTCCTCCCTCTCGATCAAGAATCCGATCCCGGCCATCATGCTGTTCGTGCTGCTGACCCTGGCCGGTCTGCTGGCCTACAAGGCCAATCCGGTGCAGGATTTCCCCGACATCGAACTGCCCATCGTCACCGTCAGCGCGGTGCTGCCCGGCGCCGCGCCGGCCCAGCTGGAAACGGAAGTGGCGCGCAAGATCGAAGACTCCGTCGCCACCCTGCAAGGCGTGAAAAACATCTACACCAAGGTGCTCGATGGCGTCGTCACGGTGACCGTGGAATTCATCCTGGAAAAGCAGATCGCCGAAGCCGTCAACGATGTGCGCGACGCCGTCGCCCGCGTGAAAGCGGACATGCCGGCCGAGCTGCGCGACCCCACCGTCACCAAGGCTTCCACGGCCGGACGGGTCGTGCTGACTTTCATCGCCACGGCGAAGTCCGGTGTCGATAATCCGCTCGATGCGCCCGACCTGTCCTGGTTCGTCGACAACACGGTGGCCAAGCGCCTCCTGACCGTGCCCGGCGTGGGCGCCGTCACCCGTGTCGGCGGCGTGTACCGCGAGATCCAGGTGGAACTCGACGAGGCGCGCATGGCCGCATTGAAAGTGTCGGCCCTCGACGTGTCGCGCCAACTGCGCCTGGTGCAGCGTGAAGCGCCTGGCGGCAGGGGCGACATCAGCGGCGCCGAGCAGTCCGTGCGCACCATCGCCACCGTGAAAACGGCCGATGAACTGTCGCGCGTCGAAGTGCCGCTGCCGGACGGGCGCCATGTGCGCCTGGACCAGGTCGCCACCGTGCGCGACACCATCGCTGAACCGCGCGCGCTGGCCGAGCAGGACGGTAAAACCGTCGTCGCCTTTGAAGTGTTCCGCACCAAGGGCGCCAGCGAAGTGGCCGTCGCCAAGGGCGCGCGCGACGCCATCGCCGACCTGCAGAAAGAAAACCCGAACGTGGTGCTGCAGCAGTCGATCGACAATGCCTTCCCCGTCGAGGAAAACTTCGACGGCTCGATGGAGCTGCTGTACGAAGGCGCGCTGCTGGCCGTGCTGGTGGTGTGGTGGTTCCTGCGCGACTGGCGCGCCACTTTGGTGGCCGCCGCCGCTCTGCCCCTGTCCGTGATGCCCGCTTTCCTCGGCATCTACTGGTTCGGCTACACGCTCAATACCGTCACCCTGCTGTCGCTGGCGCTGGTCGTCGGCGTGCTGGTCGACGACGCCATCGTGGAAATCGAAAACATCGAGCGCCATCTGCGCATGGGCAAGTCACCGATGGAAGCGGCCATGGAAGCGGCCGACGAAATCGGCATGGCGGTCATCGCCACCACGTTCGCGCTGGTGGCCGTGTTCTTGCCGACGGCCTTCATGAGCGGCATTCCCGGCCTGTTCTTCAAGCAGTTCGGCTGGACGGCCGTGCTGGCCGTGCTGGCGTCCCTGGTGGTGGCGCGCCTGCTGACACCGATGATGGCGGCCTACATCTTGAAACCGCTGCCGCACAAGGAAGAGCAGGATGGCTGGCTGATGACGCGCTACCTGACGGTCATGCGCTGGTGCCTGAACCACCGCGGCATCACGGCCATCGCCGCTGCCCTGTTCTTTGTCGGCGCCATCGCGCTCGTGCCGCTGCTGCCGACCGGCTTCGTGCCGGCCGCCGACCGCGCGCAGACACAGATCAACCTGGAACTGCCGCCCGGCTCCACCCTGGGCGAAACGCAGGCCGTGGCGGCCCTGGCGCGCGATGCGGCCATGCGTACGCCGGGTGTCCAGGGCGTCTTCAGTTCAATTGGCGGCGGCTCCAGCGGCGACGCCTTCGCCCCCGGCGCGGCGGCCGAGGCGCGCCGCGCCGTGCTGACCCTGACCACCGTGCACCGCACGGAGCGCAAGGAATCGATGGCGGACCTGGAAACCCAGCTGCGCAACAAGCTCGATACCATCCCCGGCGCCCGCTTCACGGTGGGCCCGCCCGACACGGGGGTCAAGATGCAGCTGGTGCTGCGTTCGGAAGACCCGGTGGCTTTGATGGCGGCGGCGCAAAAGGTCGAGCGCGAGCTGCGCGGCCTGAAAGGCATCGGCAACGTCAATTCCAGCGCCTCGCTGGTGCGCCCGGAAATCATCGTGCGTCCTGATTTCGCCAAGGCGGCCGACCTGGGCGTGACGGCGGCAGCCATCGGCGAAACCGTGCGCGTGGCCACGGCCGGCGACTACGACACGGACCTGACGAAAATGAACCTGCCCGAGCGGCAAGTGCCGATCCGCGTCAAACTGCCCAACAGCGTGCGCGCCGACCTGGCCGCCATCGAGCGCCTGACCGTGCCCGGCAAGAATGGCCCGGTGCGCCTGGCGAACGTGGCCACGGTGACGATGGAAAGCGGCCCGGCGCAGATCGACCGCTTGAACCGCAGCCGCAACGTGACCCTCGACGTGGAACTCGGTTCGCGCACCCTCGGTGAATTGAACGTGGAAGCGCGCGCGCTGCCGTCGATGAAGAATTTGCCGCCGTCCGTGAAGATCGCAGAACTGGGCGACGCGCAGGAGATGGCCTCGCTGTTCGCCAGCTTCGGCCTGGCCATGCTGATCGGCGTGCTGTGCATCTACTGCGTGCTGGTGCTGCTGTTCAAGGACTTCATGCAGCCGGTGACCATCCTGGCGGCGCTGCCGCTGTCGATCGGCGGCGCCTTCGTGGCGCTGCTGATCACGGGCAGCGCCCTGTCGATGCCGTCGATGATCGGCCTGATCATGCTGATGGGGATCGTCACCAAGAACTCGATCCTGCTGGTCGACTATGCGATCCTGGCGCGCCAGGCCGGCATGAACCGCTTCGACGCGCTGGTCGACGCCTGCCACAAGCGCAGCCGTCCCATCCTGATGACGACGATCGCCATGGGCGCCGGCATGATGCCGCTGGCACTGGGCTGGGGCGCCGACCCCAGCTTCCGTTCGCCGATGGCCATCACCGTCATCGGCGGCCTGATCACCTCGACCCTATTGAGCCTGCTGGTGGTGCCGGCCGTGTTCACCTACATCGACGACCTCGAGCACCTGCTCAAGCGCGGCATGGCCAGACTGCGCCGCCAGAAGGCGCCGCTGCGGCGCGATGACAAGGTGGCGCTGGAAAAATAAGCGCTACGTCTAATTGCAAAATCGCCCCCCGCGGGCAAGGAAGCGAAGGACCGGCCGCCAGGCCGCGCTCCCTCGCTTCCATCTATCTGGCATACTGCGCCCATTCTCCATGAACGCAATCTGCCCTGCCTATGAATTACCGTACCCCGCTCGTCCTGCTACTGGTATCCGCACTGCTCGGCGCCTGCTCGGACAAGACCACCCCCGCCAGCGCCGACCTGGCAGCTGACGTGGTCACCGATGTCCGCGCAGCCGCCGCCGCTGACGATGCCGCATCGGCCGAACACGTGCCGCCACCGGCCGCCACCGCCCCCAGGACGGAAGCGATGAACACACCGCAGGCGCGCGAGCGCGAAGTGGGCATGATGCGCGCCATCTTCGGCAAGGACTATCGCAGCGACAGCGAAGATGCGCTGGCCGACCTGTCCGATCCCGATAACCACGTCGACAAACTCAGTTACGTGGTCAGTGCCGTCAGCCACAAGCTGCTGCCCGATGGCCGCGCCATCCTGGTGGCGAATGCGGAAACGGCCAACACGGAAGGCACGGCCGAATCGGCGCATGCCTCGTCAGGGCTGCTGAATGTGTTTTTCCTGGCGCCCAAGGGCCAGCCGGAAGACGGTCAGTGGCAAGTCGTGAAACGCCTGGAAAACATCGCCGCCCTCGGTTCTTCAGGGCAGCTCGGCGAAGTCCACTGGGTCATGCTGGGCGCGGACAAGCCGGGACTGGCGATCCGCCATGGCTATACGGGCCAGGGCTACACCATCACACAACTGGCCCTGTTTGAAATCGGCGACGGCAAGGTCACCGCGCTCGATGGCGGCATGGACCTGTACTCGGACAATATGGGCGCCTGCACGCCGGACATGGATGAATGCTGGATGGTCGACGGTAAATGGCGCTTCGCGCCGGCGCGCAATGGCGGCGCCTACGACGACTTGCTGATCGATTTCAGGGGCGCCTCCGAGAAGATCAAGCCCGGCGTCACGGTCAAGCCCGACGAAGACCCGCCGCGCATCGCCACGCCCCTGAACGGCCACGCGCGCTATGGCTTCGATGGCAAAGGGTACAAACTGATTGAAGGGAAGAACACGGTGCCTGGCGTCTAGCTTATACCCGCCAGGCACCGTCACGCCGCTACCTGCGCGCCGCCTCCAGGCGCACCAGCAGCGGCGCATACATGGCACGCGTATGGCTGCTCCAGCGGTCCATGGCGCTGTCGATATCGAGCAGCAGGCGGTCCGACAATACCTTGTCACCCTGCTGCAGCGCCCATATCGCGCACTCGGCGCGGCATTCGAAGCTGTTGTAGCGCGTCAGCGCGTCGTCGAATTCCGCCTTCGCTTCCACCTGGCGCCCGCTTTGCGCCAGCGCACGCGCCGTCAGCAGGGACACCATCTCGGGACGGAATTGGATATCCGTGCGGCGGATGAATTCCAGGTGCGTCAATGCCTCGGCGCCCCGTTCGCACTCCAGATAGGCACGCGCCGCGCCCAGGCGAATTTCCAGGTCAGATGAAAACGCTCCTTGCAGGCAGGCTTCGTAGGTCGATGCCGCCTCCTGCGCGTCGCCCGCTTCGAGCAGCGCGCTGGCCAGGCGCATCTGGTTTTGCGCCGTCGGCGTGTACTCGAAGGCCGCTTTTGCCTCGCGCAATTCGCGGTTCGGATCGAGCACCTGCACGGCGACCGACGCGACCTTGCGCGCGCCTTGCGGCAGGCGCGAATTGGGCAGATAGATGGCGAAGAAATACACCACGCTGCCCAGCAGCGGGAACATGAATAAAATGAGCAGCCAGTACAGCTGCTGCCCGTTGCGCACCACATGGACCGCAAAAAACAATGCGATCAGGATGTGGATGCCTATGCCAAAAATCGTCATGCTGCGACCTCGTTCGTGACGGGAGCGGCTGGCACCATGCCGCCGCTTTCCCTGATCAGAATATTACACTGGCCGCGGCACATGGCCGCGCCGTGCACGCGCGCCTATTGCGTCTTGGCGGACCAGCCGCCGCCCATGGCGCGGTACAGGTCGACGGAAGCGACGAGAATGCGCGTCTTCAGCTGCAGCAGGCCTACATCGGCGCTGTACAGGGTGCGCTGGGCGTCGAGTTCTTCCAGGTACGAGGCATAGCCATTGCGGTAGCGGTTGTGCGCGATGCGCAGGGTATCGGCCGCCGTGGCGCGGCGCGCATCGTTTTCCACGGCTTGCTGCCGCAGCCGGTAGATGGCGCCCAGGCTGTTCTCCGTTTCGGCGAAAGCATTGCGCACCACGTTTTCATACGCGTACACGAGCTGGTCGCGCTGCGCGCCAGCCGCATCCGTCTGCGCCTGCACCCGTCCGCCGTCGAACAGGGGGCCGGCCGCCAGCGCCGTCAGGCGCCACAGGGCCGTCGGCGCATGCAGGAAATCGGTCAATGTCGTCGCTTGCCCGCCGCCGACGGCCGTCAGCTTGAACGAGGGCAGCAGCTGGTCGCGCGTGGCGGCCAGGCTGGCGTTGGCGGCCGCCAGGTTGTGTTCCGCGCGCGCGATGTCGGGCCGCCGGCGCAGCAATTCGGACGGCAGGCCGGCCGGCACGCCGGGCGCCGCCAGCTCGGCCAGCGGCAAGCCGCGCGCGATGGGGCCGGGATTGCCGCCGACAAGCACGGCCAGCGCGTTTTCCTGTTCGAATATCTGCCGCTGCAACTGCGGCACCTGCTCGGCCGCCGCATGGTATTCCGATTGCGCCTGCAGCCATTCCAGGCGCGAGCTGTAGCCCACCTCGAACTGCTTGCGCGCCAGCTCGCGCGACTGTTCCCGCAGCTGCAGGGTCGATTGCGTCAGCGCCAGCTGCGCGTCGAGCCCCCGCAGATTCAGGTAACTCGTCGCCACGCTGGCGGCGATCGACAGGGCCGCCGCATCGAGGCTGGCCTGCTCGGCGCGGTAGCTCTCGCCTGCCGCATCACTCAGACTGGCCAGCCGGCCCCACACGTCGATTTCATAACTGGCCTGCAGTTCCGCCTGGAAGACATTCGTCACATACGGCTTGCCGCTGGACGCCAGGGTGCGCGTGCGCGTGGGCGAGCCGTCGAAGGCCAGGTTGGGCGCGCGGTTCGCGTCGGCCTGCGCCAGGCGCGCGCGGTACTCCTGCACGCGGGCGCGCGCCACGCGCAAGTCGCCATTGCGCGCCAGCGCCTCGCCCACCAGGTCGCTCAAGACCGGATCGCCAAAAGCCTGCCACCACAGCTGCTCGACATGGGCCTCGGTCGCCGCCGGTGCACCGATGGCCTGCGCGCGCCAGCCGGACGGCAGCTGCAGTGCCGATGCGGGCTGCGGCGGCGCGTTGGCGGCGCAGCCGGCTAGCGCCAGCGCGCCAGCCATCAGCAGGAAACGGCGCTTCATGGCTTGGCCTTCTTCGGTGGCGGTGGCGGCGCGGGATTCTCCGCCGAGTCGTTCAACACGGCGGACGTGTCGACGCTGACCACTACCGACATGCCCGGCACGAGGCGGCGCGCATTCGCCTGGCCCGCATCGATGCGGATGCGCACGGGAATGCGCTGGGCGATTTTGAGGTAGTTGCCCGTCGCGTTATCGGCCGGCAGCACGGAAAATTCGGAACCCGTAGCTGGCGAGATGCGCTCGACCTGCCCGGTCAGCACGGCGCCGTCGAGCGCATCGACGTGGAAGGTGGCGCTCTGCCCCTCCTGCACGCCATTCATTTGCGTTTCCTTGAAATTGGCGATCACCCACATCTGGCGCGGCACCAGCGCCATCAGCTGCGCGCCCGAATTCACGTAAGCGCCCTGGCGCACCGTCACCTGGCCCAGCTGGCCATCGGACGGCGCCACGATGCGCGTGTTATCGAGGTCGATCTTCGCTGCCTTGACGGCCGCCTGCGCGTTGGCCACGGCCGCTTCCAGCGCCTGCTTGTTGACCACCACGCTATGCACGCTTTGCTGGGCGATGTCGAGGTTGGCGCGCGCCTGCGCCAGCGCCGCCGCCATCTGCGCCTGCGCGGCGCGCGACTGGTCGTGTTCGCGCTGCGACAATGAACCATCGGCCACCAGCTGCTCCACCCGATTGAGGTCGGCGCTGGCCTTGCGCGCCTGCGCTTCCGCGTTGGCCATCACGGCCTCGCTGACGGAAATGCCCGCCTGCGCGCTGGCCTTTTGCTGCGCCCAGTTCGACAGCGCCGCCTGCTGCGCGGCCAGCTGGGCCTGCGCCTGCTCGTAGCGCTGCTGGTAGATGCGGTCGTCGATGCGCACCAGCAGTTGGCCCTCCTTGACGTCCATGAAATCCTGCACCGTCACCTCCACCACATAACCGGACAACTGCGTGCCGATGATGGTCACCTGCCCGCGCACGGTGGCGTTTTCCGTCGTCACGATGGGACTGGTGAACGGCGGCAGCCGCCACGCGTACAGCACGATCAGCACGCCCACCAGGGCCACGGCGGCAAAGGCCAGCGCGGACAGCCATTGGTGGCGCCGGTCCGGCTGCGCCGTGGAAGGGGCGGCGGGTGCGGGTGCGGGTGCGGTGGGCTGTACTGGCGGCGTGGTGTTATTTTCTGTCATTGCTCGGTTCCGAATTGGTAATGGGGACGATGGCCATGGCCGTCTGTGCATCGCGCACGGGGCCGACCAGGCGGCGCGCGCCGGTGGTGATGCGGGTCCAGGACTGGCTGACCAGCATCCAGATCAGGGTGGCGATGGCGACGCCTGCGATCATCAAAAAAACGTCGTTGTAGGCCAGCACGTTGGCTTCGCGCGTGGCGATGGCGCCCAGGCGCGCCACGCCCTGGGCGCTGCGCAAGGCGGGATCCGTCAGCACGCCGCCATAGCTTGCGGCGCCCGACTGCACGCGCGCGGCCACCTGCGGATCGAGCATGGTGAGATGCTCGACCAGGTAGCTGGAATGGTATTTTTCACGCGCCGTCTGGATGGTGCCGACGATGGCCGCACCGAGCAAGCCGCCCAGGTTCTGCGTCATGGTAAACATCACGGAAAAACTCACCAGATTGCGCGGTTCGGCGATCACGGCGCCCATGCCGGCCACCATGGTGGGACCGAGGAAATACGTGCCGCCAAAGGCCAGCAGAAACTGGCTGACATACATGTTGACGGGGCGCGTCTGGCTGGTGGCGTGCGCGTCGATCAGGGCACCAAAGGCGATCAGCAGCAGCGCGAACATCAGCGAACGGTTCAGGGTGGCCGGATTGATCGTCAGCGCGCTGACCACCAGGCCCGCCACGCTGCCCAGCAGCACCACGATGAACAGGTTCTGCATCTGGTCCGTGTTCAGGCCCAGCGCCTGCAAAAAGCCCACGGCGCCCGTCGATTCGGACAGCACGATGCGAAACAGCAGCACGGATAAAAACAGTTTGGCGATCTTGCCCGTGGTGAGCCAGCGCGTGTTGAGCAGCGGGCGCGCGCGGTTATGCTCGATGGCCAGCGAGGCGGCGATCAGCACGATGGAGCATGCCAGGCACACGCCCACCCACTCGGACTCCATCCACCACGCCGTGCGCCCCTGCGCCAGCACGGCGCACAGCAGCGCCACGCCGGGCGCGAACAGGATGAAGGTGAGGAAATCGAGCGGCTCGAACGTCTGCACGCGGTCACCGGGCGGCAGTTTCAGGGCCAGCACGCAACCCAGCGCCAGCAGGGCCAGTCCCAGTTCGAACAGGTACAGGCCGTGCCACTCGCCGATCTGCAGCAGTTCGGACGTGAAGATGCGCGCCAGCGGCAAGGCCAGCTGGGCAAAACCCAGGCCCAGCACCACGCCTTTCAGGCGGTGGCGCGCGGGAAACGCCTGCAGGGTGTAGTACAGCCCCAGCACGCCGAGCGCGCCACCCACCATGCCATGTGCGGCGCGCACGGCGATCGCCGACGGCAAGGTATTCGCATACAAGTGGGCGAAGGTGACGAGCGCATACAGCACCAGGAACGCTTCCGTAAACAGGCGCAGGCCGAACTGCTGGCGGAACTTCACCAGCAGCAGATTCATGGAAACAATGGTCATCACGTAGGCGGCCGGCAGCCACTGCATCTGATAGGCGTAGGCGGCCAGCGATCCTTGCAGGTTCAGCAAATTGGCCGTCACCAGGCCGTTGCCCAGTCCCCCCGTCAGCGCGACGATCAGGCCGACGATGAAATACGCGACACGCTTGGGCGTCGAATGTTCGGGCATCGATGGCGACCCGGGCAAGGTCGGGCGTTCGCCCGGTCCCCAGGTGCGAGGTGTGTACTTGTCCATGCAGTAATCGCGATCCGGTTTGCTGAAGCCGTTCCTTGCTGCCGTTCTGCTTCCTTCAAGCAAATAGTTGCAAATGAACAGTTCTAGTCAGCAGCATATCACCGCAGGACGTTTTTATTGTTTACATTGTTGCATGGCGTTGCGCCTGCGGCGCAAACAGCGTATGCAACGGGGCCGGCGGTTGCGGCCCCTGTGCCGATGCAGCCTCTCACACCCGCGGCGGGTCCGTCTCGCGCGCAAACGCCCGGTGCGCGGCCAGCGCCTTTTTAAAGGCCGCCACGGCTTTCACCAGGTCGCCGGACGGCGCGACGATGATGGCGGGATCGGGCTTGCCATCGGGCAGGGTCAGCGGCACGCCCGCCTTGTCCAGCAAGTCCTTGCCCGCGCCGATGGCCAGCATCGGCTTGCAGTGGCGGTATTGCAGGCGCAGGAAGTCGAGCGCGTTGGCGTCGCTACCCAGCTGCTGCACGGCGCCCTGGCCGTCCGGCACCACGACGGCATCGAACAACACGGACGGTCCCGCTTCAAGCGAAATTTCCACCTCGAGCGGCGCGCCGCCGCTGGTGTCGACTTTCCCCAGGTGGCTGCCCGCCAGGCGCGGCACGGCGCCATCGGCCAGCAGCGCGGCATAGATATTGCGCACCTGCGCGCCATCGCTGCCCGGCCCCACCAGGATGGCCACGCGCAGGGTATGGATGCCCGTCTTGCCGGGGCGGAAAAAGAGCGACAGCGCCGGCGATGGCGGATACGCGGGCAGCGGCTGCAGCGAGGCACGCGGCATGGCGGGCGGCAGCGCCAGGCCCAGGCCATCGGCCAGGCGCTGCGCCAGGGTCTCATCGACGTTGCGCAGCATGGCGACGATGCGCTGGCGGATGGCCACCGTTTGCACCTTGCTCAACTCAAAGCGGAAGGCATGCACGATATGGTCTTGTTCGACGGGCGTCTGGCTGATCCAGAACAGGCGCGCCTGGGCGTAGTGCTCGGCGAATTTCTCGGGCTTGCCGCGCACCTTGTCGCCCTCGGCGGAAGCGGGAAAACTGTTGAAACCCTTCGCGCCCGCCTGGAACGGACAGCCGCCCGCCAGCGAGTTCGGTTCATACGCGACCCGGCCCCGGTTGATGGCCTGGCGGTGCATGCCGTCGCGCTGGTTGTTGTGCACGGACGCCAGCGGCGCATTGATGGGAATTTCGTGGAAATTGGGGCCGCCCAGGCGTGTCAGCTGGGTATCGACATAGGAATGGATGCGTCCCTGCAGCAGCGGATCGTTGGAGAAATCGATGCCGGGCACGATGTGCGCCGTGCAAAAGGCCACCTGTTCCGTCTCGGCGAAAAAATTGTCGGGATTGCGGTTCAAGACCATTTTCCCGACGGGGATGAGCGGGACGACTTCTTCGGGAATCAGCTTGGTCGGGTCGAGCACGTCGAAGGGAAACGCTTCCGCCTGCGCTTCCGTGAAGACCTGGAAGGACAGCTCGTATTCCGGGTATTCTCCGCACTCGATGGATTCCCACAGGTCGCGCCGGTGGAAGTCGGAATCGGCGCCGCTGATCTTGACGGCTTCGTCCCACACGAGCGAATGCGTGCCGGCCATCGGCGACCAGTGGAATTTGCAGAACACGGACTGGCCCTTGGCATTGACGAGGCGGAAGGTGTGCACGCCGAAGCCCTGCATCATCCGATAACTGCGCGGGATGGCGCGGTCCGACATGACCCACATCAGCATGTGCGTGATTTCCGGCGACAGCGAGGCGAAATCCCAGAAGGTGTCGTGCGCGCTGGCCGCCTGCGGCATGCCATGGTGCGGCTCGGGCTTGACGGCGTGGACCACGTCCGGGAACTTCATCGCATCCTGGATGAAGAAGACGGGGATGTTATTGCCGACCAAATCCCAGTTGCCCTCGTCCGTATAAAACTTCACGGCAAAGCCGCGCACGTCGCGCGCCGTATCGGTGGAACCGCGTTCGCCGGCCACCGTGGAAAAGCGCACGAAGACGGGCGTGCGCTTGCCCGCCCTGGCGAACGGCGCGGCGCGTGTCAGCTTGCTTTGCTCCTTGTAGCATTCGAAGTAGCCGTGGGCGGCCGAACCGCGCGCATGCACGACTCTCTCGGGGATGCGCTCATGGTCGAAATGCGTGAGCTTTTCACGCAAAATAAAATCTTCCATCAGCGTGGGGCCGCGCAAGCCCGCCTTCAGCGAGTTCTGGTTGTCACCCACGGGCACGCCCTGATTGGTCGTCAGCACGCAGCCGCTGTCGTCGCTACGGGCGCCATCGAGCGAGGCATTACGCGCATTCTCGCCCGGCGCCGGCTGGCCAGCGCCCGTCTTCGGAGAAGGTAGCGTTTCGCCCGTGGTGCTGGCCGTGGCCAGCGGCTCGCCCGTCGCCACATGCACGCCTTCGGGCGGCGTGCGCGCCGCCTCGCCATACTGGCCATCCTCCTTGGGATTGACGGCCATGGCGGCGGCCAGTTGCTGGCCGGCGGCCGTCTTTTGCAGCAGCGCGCGGGTCACGTCGTTGTCCGCGCCCAGGCTGTGCGGCGCATTGCTGTCGGATGGGCCGGACATGCTGCTCATGACGGAGCCAGCACCGTCCGTGGACGGCGTTTTCTTGTTGGTAGCCATTACGTCTCCTGTGAGTAGTTTGCCCCGGGAGAACGCTACAACTCCCTCATTCAGCGCACGAACAGGGCAATCAAAATAATGATGGGAATAGGTATGCCGATCAACCACAACAAAATGGAGCGCATCATCACTCTCCTTTACTGCCTGCTACTACCTTGTACCTTATGCGCGTGGGCGCCGGCTCGCCCCGCCATGACGGCGAAGGGAACGGCGCCCACGACAAAACCTTCCAGGAAGGCGCAGAACTTATTTGCGCGAACCCAGCAGTTTCGACAGGCCATAACCGGCGGCAGCCGCGATCAGCAGGGACACGGCCGGGCGCTCGCGCACATAATCGCGGCCCGTTTCGCCGGCGCGCTGGCAGGCGGCGCCCAATTGCTTGCCACGCGCCATCAGGCGTTCGGAAGCCTTGTTGACGCTGTCGCTAACCTGGCCGATGCGGTCGCCCACTTGGTCCACGCCGTCATGGGCGCGCGTGGCCACCTTGTCGGCCAGGGGCTGGGCCTGGCTTGCCACCTTGTCGATGGTGCGGTGCAAATCCTGGCGGGTATCCTGGGCGGTGCCGTTCATATCGGAGCTGGTTTTTTCAATCGCGTTCATGATGGTTTCCTTTAACAGTGAATAATTTCAACCATGCTCGATGCCGTGACCGAATCATGATTCTCCTCGCTTCGGGGAAAAAGAAGCGGCTAAACGCTGCCGGGCTGAGCCATATCAAACAGTGGATCAGCAGCAAGCTGTTGGCACTACCTTAACTGCCCAAGCCACGCGCCACCGTGCGCTGCCACACCTTGAGGCGCAGACTTAAATTCCTGTTGGAAATAACAATCCCCACCGGCCTGTTGGGGCGGGCGGGGAAGTCAAATATGTATGGATTTTTAAGCGAATTTTCCGCATAATTGCGAGATGCAATATCCATACATATAAACAAATGTCCAAATCAAAAGCCATACAAGAAGAAAGCCGAGTCCATGCGTGGATCACGCCGTTCGTGCAGCACGGCGGTCCGCGCTACCTGCAGATCGCCGACATGCTCGAGCGCGCGCTGTCCGATGGCAGCCTGCGCCCGGGCGACCGCTTGCCGCCGCAGCGCAGTCTGGCCGCGCTGTTCCAGATCGACCTGACGACGGTGACGCGCGCCTATGACGAAGCCAAGCGCCGCAATCTGCTGGAAGGGCATGGCGCCCGCGGCACCTATGTGGCGGCGCCGAAAGTGGAATTGACGCAGATGCTGGACCTGAGCATGAATATCCCGCCGCCGCCGGTGGGCGTGGATTTTGACGACTTGCTGAAACAGGGCGTGGCGCAGGTGCTGATGCGCACGGACAGCGATCTGTTGATGAGCTATCACCTGGGCGGCGGCGGCAAGGCCGACCGGGCGGCAGGCGCCGTCTGGCTGGCGCCCATGTTCGGCGACGTCGATGCGGAACACGTGGTGGCCTGCCCTGGCGCGCAGGCGGCGCTGGCGGCGCTGATCCTGACCCTGAGCCGGCCCGGCGACGCCATTCTCACGGAAAGCGCCGTGTACCCGGGCTTGCGCTCGGCGGCGGGGCAGTTGAACCGCAAGGTCATCGTCGTGGAAAAGGATGCGGACGGCATGCTGCCCGAGGCGCTGGAAAAAGCCAGCCGCAAGCACCATGCGCGCCTCGTCTACCTGAATCCCACCCTGCAAAATCCAACGGCGCACACCATGCCGGCCGCGCGCCGCCTGGCCATCACGGAAGTGGCCATCCGCTGCGGCATGCACATCATCGAGGACGATCCGTACTGGCTGCTGGCCTCCGACGCGCCGCCCCCGCTGGCCCATTTCGCCCCTGGCCACGTGTCGTATATCGCCACCCTGTCGAAATGCCTGGCGCCCGGCTTGCGCATGGCCTATGCACTGGTGCCCGACGCGCAGTTGCGCGAGCGCTTGCTGCAGGCGCTGCGGTCCTTCTCCCTGATGGCCACGCCGCTGACGACGGCGCTGGCGACGCAATGGATACACGACGGCTCCGCGCATGCGCTGCTGGCCGGCATCCGCAGCGAAGCGGATGCGCGCCAGGACATCATCCGCACCATCCTCACCGGCGCCAGCCACCCGCGCAGCGACGGTATCCATGTCTGGTTTTCACTGCCCAGCTACTGGACCTCGCGCGAACTGGCCGCCACGGCCCGCGCCCAGGGCGTGGCCGTCACGGCCTCGGACGCCTTCTACGACAGCCGCCCGCCGAACGCCATCCGCATCTCGCTGGGCAGCCTCCGCGATCGCGCGCGCCTGGCCAGCGCATTGAAGAAATTATCGCTGCTGCTGGCGCACAAGCCGGCCGTACACGGGGAATTCGTCATTTAACGGCGCAAACGCGCATCGACCGAATACCTGCCCGCGCCGCTGATGGCAATCGTGCCGAAGACGATGATCAGCAGCCAGCCGAACTGGCCGTCGGCGATGCTCCAGTCAGGGTGCACGAGCAGCATCGACACGCCCAGCAGGAACAGCAAAGGCAGGCAGGCCAGGCGCGTCAGCAAGCCGGCGGCGACCAGCAGCGGGCAGACGATTTCCGCGAACAGGGCGCAATACAGGGTGACGGCGCGGCCCAGGTGCAGCGGGTCGTCGATGTGCGCCAGTTCCTCGGAAAAATGCAGCAGCTTGGGCAAGCCGTGCACGTGCAGCACCAGCAGCGCGCCCGCCACGCGCGCAAACAGCAAGCCGGCATCGGGTAAAAAGGGGCCGGCCAGCGCCGCCATCGAGTTTTTCTTCATGATTACTCCAGTGGGAAAGCCAGTCGGCGCGGCGCGCCGCTGCCAGCCATCATAGGCAGGCGGACACTTGGGCGCGACTGGTCTTTTGGCAGAGGCGCCGGCGCGCGCGAAGGCCTAGACTGGCCGATGCCATCACTGGCCCAGGCCGTAACCGGCCGCCCTCCCCCATCCCCGAAGGAAATGCATCATGTCGAAGAAAATCGAAGCCGAAGAAGTCACTTCCCGCCGCAAGCTGCTCGTCAGCGTCGCCGGTGTCGCCGCCGGTGCGGGCCTGCTGGCCGCCGGTGGCGCCAGCGCCGCCGCCAAGCCTGCCGCTGCCGCCAGCGCACCGGGCAAGCTCAGCGTCAATAGCGTTACCGTCAAGGACGGCACCGTCATCCACTTCAAGGACTGGGGCACGGGCACGCCCGTCGTCTTCAGCCACGGCTGGCCATTGCAGGGCGACGCCTGGGAAGACCAGATGATGTTCCTGGCCAGCCACGGCTACCGCGTGATCGCGCACGACCGCCGCGGCCACGGCCTGTCCAGCCAGCCATGGCAGGGCAATGACATGGATACCTACGCCGACGACCTGGCCACCCTGCTCGACGCGCTCGACATCAAGGGCGCGACCCTGGTCGGCCATTCGACGGGCGGCGGCGAAGTGGCGCGCTATATTGGCCGCCATGGCGAAAAGCGCGTGGCCAAGGCCGTGCTGGTGGGCGCCGTGCCGCCGCAGATGGTCAAGTCGGAGACGAATCCGGGCGGCTTGCCGATGTCGGTGTTTGACGGCATCCGCGCCGGCGTGCTGGCCGACCGCTCGCAATTTTTCAAGGACCTGACGGTGCCCTTCTTCGGCGCCAACCGTCCCGGCAACAAGGTATCGCAAGGCATGCGCGACACCTTCTGGCTGCAGGGCATGCAGTGCGGCATCAAGAACGCCTACGATTGCATCAAGCAGTTTTCCGAGACGGACTTCACGGCCGACCTGAAGAAAATCTCCGTGCCGACCCTGGTGGTGCACGGCGGTGACGACCAGATCGTGCCGATCGACGCGTCCGGCAAGGCTGCGGCAAAGCTCATCAAGAATGCCAAACTGGTCATCTATGAAGGCGCGCCGCACGGCTTGCCGGCCACCCACAAGGACCGCCTGAACGAAGACTTGCTGGCCTTTATCAAGTCCTGATCCGTTCTGCGCTCCCCGCACTGCCGGCCCGCCCGGCGGTGTTTATCGCCTCCGCCGCATAAAAAACCCGCCCGCCTCCCCCATTCGTATAACTGCCTTGCCTGACGGCGCGTGCATACTTGTTGCAGTGCGGCATCCGCCGCGACAGCGACAGGAGCACGGCGATGGCCAGCATGCATTATTTCCCTCAGACGCAAGACGCCAGCCTGGCGCACGCGCAGCGCATGGGCAGCATGGACGAATTTGCCGCATCGGTCGCGCACGAGGTGCGCCAGCCGCTGGCGGCCATCGCGCTCAATACCGACGCCGCCTTGCGCTGGCTCGACCACGATCCGCCCCGCATCGACGAGGCGCGCGCGGCGCTGGCCCTGGTCGCCAGCGCCGGCAGCCATGCCAGCGCCGTGCTGCGCAGCGTGCACGGCCTGGCCTGCAAGGCGCCGGGCAGCCACGATCATTTTGTCGCCGACGACGCCGTGCAGGACCTGCTGCCGCTGCTGCGCGCGCCACTGCAACGCCACGCCATCCACCTGGAAACGCAGCTGGCACCGGGCCGCCCGCTGCTGCACGCCGACCCGGTGCAATTCCGGCAAGTCATCCTGAATCTGCTGATGAACGCCATCGAAGCCTTGCAGGGCACGAGCGGCCGGCCGCGCACGGTGCTGCTGTCTTCGCAACTGGATGGGGGCGTGCAGCATTTCAGCATCGCCGACAATGGCGCCGGCATCGCGCCGCAGGCGGCCGGCCGCCTGTACCAGGCCCTGTATTCCAGCAAGCCGGACGGCATGGGCATGGGCCTGGCCATCTGCCGCCGCATCGTCGACGCGCATGGCGGCCGCCTGTGGCATGCGACCGGCGCGCCCCACGGCAGCGTCTTCCACTTCACCCTGCCATCACCATGAGCACAGCCATGCACACAAGCTTGCCCCCGGCCGATGCGCCGATTACCCTCTTGATCGCCGACGACCACCCGCTGATCCTGGCCGGCCTGGCCTCGCTGATCGCATCCCTGCCAGGTTTCCTCCTGCTGGGCCAGGCCGGCACGGGCCGCGCCGCCGTGGAGCTGTACCGGGAGCTGCGGCCCGACGTGGTGCTGATGGATTTGAACATGCCGGAAATGCATGGCATCGAGGCGATCGAGCGCATCTGCGCGGACGACGTGCAAGCGAAGATCGTCATCCTCACCACCTACCAGGGCGAGGACAGCGTGCACCGTGCCTTGCGCGCCGGCGCGCGCGGCTACCTGCTGAAGGATTCCGGTTTCCTGCAACTGACGCAGTGCATCCGCCAGGTGGCCGCCGGCAGGCACTATCTGCCGCCGGAACTGGCGGCGCAGCAGGCCGGCCGCATCGACGCGAACCGCCTGTCGAAACGCGAGCACGACATCCTGCTACACCTGTCCGCGGGCAAGAGCAACAAGATGATCGCGCGCAGCGCCGGCATCGAGGTGGGCACCGTGAAATTTCACGTGAATAATATTTTGACCAAGCTCAACGTATCAAGCCGCACCGAAGCGGCCACGGTGGCCGCCCGGCGCGGCTTGCTGGGCGCGTTCTAGCTGCAGGGAACCGGGGTCAGACCCGCCGGGTCTGACCCCAGCATTTACGCTGCATCATCATCCAACTTTGCCGCGGCCTTGGCCAATGTCGGCTTGGTTTCCACGCCGCTGATCTTCGGCACGCATTCGCTGCGCAGCCACGACACCGTGATGGCTTCGCCCGCCATCAGGCGCTTGACGCCGGGGACGATCTGTTCGCCGATCAGCATGCCCAGCAGACCGATCAGGGCAATCGCGGGCGGCGCCGGCGAGCGCACCTGCAGGACGGCGTAGATGATGCCAACGAGCAAGCCCACGGCCAGCGAAATCACATATAACTTCATGGCGCATTCCTTTCGATAAAAAAAACGCCGCGCGCGGTCAGGCGCGCGGCGCATGGCATAGCCGCGCGGCGATTACTTGGCCGGCACCGGCGCCAGGGTGGCGTGTTCGCCGTGAATGCGCTGCGGCGCCTTGTGCACCATCGTGTAGGCGTAGTCAACGCCCATGCCGTAGGCGCCCGAGTGTTCGCGCACGATGGCCATCACGGCGTCGTAAGTTGCCTTGTGCGCCCAGTCGCGCTGCCATTCCAGCAGCACCTGCTGCCAGGTGACCGGCACCACGCCGGCCTGGATCATGCGCTGCATGGCATAGTCGTGCGCTTCCTTCGACGTGCCGCCGGAAGCGTCGGCCACCATGTAGATTTCGTAGTCGCCTTCGAGCATCGCGCACAGGGCGAAGCTGTTGTTGCACACTTCCGTCCACAGGCCCGACACGACGACTTTCTTCTTGCCGTTGGCGGCCAGCGCATCGCGCACCTTCTGGTCATCCCAGGAATTCATCGAGCTGCGCTCGAGGATATCCTTGCCGGGGAAGACGTCCAGCAATTCCGGATAGGTATGGCCGGAGAAGCTTTCCGTCTCCACCGTGGTGATGATGGTGGGGATGTTGAACACCTTGGCGGCCTTGGCCAGGCCCACGGTATTGTTTTTCAGCGCTTGCCGGTCCATCGACTGCACGCCGAACGCCATTTGCGGCTGCTGGTCGATGAAAATGATCTGGCAATTGTCGGGGGTAAGGACTTCCAGTTTCGGATTGGTCATGATGTCATCCATGAAGACAGGGTTGAGTGGGTACTGCCGTGCATCGTATGCCCGGCGGCGTGCCCGCACCACTATCTAAATATAGGCTGGCATGTTGATTGCCTATGGGAAATACCTCCTGCACGAGGGCAGGCGCTGCGGTAAAATACCTTTTGCTCACCATGCTCCGACGACTCTTGATCGCTAACTCCTCTTTGCCAGACAACACCATGCGCAGCGATACGGCACCGATACGCATCCTCATTGCCGACGACCACCAGTTGCTGCTCGACGGCATCGCCACCTTGCTGCAGTCATTTCCGGGCGTGCAACTGGCGGGCCAGGCTACCGATGGCCAGCAGGCGGTGCAGCAGTTCGACGCGCTGCTGCCCGATGTCACGCTGATGGATTTGCAGATGCCGGTCATGAGCGGCCTTGACGCCATCGGCGCCATCCGCGCGCGCCATCCGCAGGCGCGCATCATCGTGCTGACCACCTACAAGGGCGACACGCAGGTGCTGCGCGCCATCCGCGCGGGCGCGTGCGGCTATGTGCTGAAAAGCGCGCTACGCCACGAATTGCTGGCGGCGATACAGAACGTGCACGCGGGGCGGCGCCACATCACGCCCGAGATCGAGGCGGAACTGGCCCTGTATGCGTGCAGCGACGTGCTGTCGAACCGCGAACTGGACGTGCTCAAGCAAGTCGCGCAGGGCAATTCCAACCGCGAAACAGGCGCCCTGCTGCAGATCAAGGAAGAAACCGTCAAGGCGCACATGAGCACCATCCTGGCCAAGCTGGGCGCCCGGGACCGCACCCACGCCGTCACCATCGCGCTACGGCGCGGCATCCTCGACGCCTGAGCGGCGCCAGCGCTGCCACCAGCGGCGCAACGGGCCGTGCGCCAGCGGCCAGGCGCGGCGCGCCGGCACCCGCAGGTGCCACTGCGTACCGCCTCCGTCGCGCCCGCCCACGGACAGGCGCGCACCGAGTTTCGCGGCGCGCTCGCGCATGCCGGGCATGCCCCAGTGTCCGGGAATCTGACCATTGGCCGCGACCACCGGCGGCAAGCCCTGGCCATCGTCGCGCACGAGCAGTTCGATGCCGCCGCACGCATAGCGCACCGTCACCTCGACCACCTGCGCGCGCGCATGCCGGAAGGCATTGCGCAGCGCTTCGCTGGCGATGCGGTATATCTCGTGCGCGGCGCGCGCATGCAGCAGGCGCGCCTCGCCTTCCTGCGCATAGCGGAACACGATGCCGTGCTGCGCCGCCAGCCGTTCGCCTTCGCGCTGCAGGATGACGCTCCAGCGCGCGCCGGCATCGTCGCCCGCGCGCAGGTCGTGCACATGGTCGCGTCCTTCGCCCAGCATGCGATCCGCGTCGTCGAGCGCGCGCAGCATGGCGGCGCGTGCGGGATCATCCTCGGCGATGGCCATGCTGGCATTGTGAAAGTGCAGGATCATCGCCTGCGTGCCCTGCAGCAGGGTATCGTGCAGCTCGCGCGCGATGCGTTCGCGCTCGGCCTGCTGCGCCTCCATCCGCGCCTGCAGGCGCGCGGCGTGCTCGCGCATCCGCCAGCGGCAGACGCCATACGCGGCCGCCAGCAGCGCCACCGCGCACAGGCTGCGGAACCACCAGGTCTGGTAAAAGGCGGGTAACACGCGGAACGGCAGTTGCGCCACCGCGCTGGCCACGCCGTCGCCATTGATGGCCATCACCTGGAAGCGGTAGGCGCCAGGTCCCAGGCCCGTATATTGCGCCTGACGGCGCTCGTCCGCGTTCTGCCAGTCCCTGTCATAGCCTTCCAGCCGGTAGCGGAAACGCAGGCGGGCCGGCGCGCCCAGGCTGCTGGCGTTGTAGGCGAACTGCACGCCGCGCGTGCCGGCCGGCAGGCGCTCATAATCGGCGGCGGCGACGCGCTGGCCGTCGACCATCAATACGCCGATCCCGGCCTGCGGTGCCGGCAGCGGCGGCGCAGGTTCGCGCGGGTCGATCCAGAAGGTCGCGCTCTCGCGTGAAAACCAGATTTTGCCATCATCCGCTTCGGCTATCGAGCCATTATGCAGCAAGCTCATTTTGCCGTTCAAGCCATCGGCGCCATCGTACCAGCGCGCCTGCATGGCGTAGGACGGATCGCGCAGGGCCTGCGCCACTTCGGCCGCGGCCACGCGCACGGCGCCATTGCCCGTATTGAGCCACAAGGTGCCGTCACGCGCGCGCAGCATGCCGACCACGCCGTCGAAAACGCCGGGCGCCGCGGCGCGCAGCGGCACGAAGCGCCCGCCGCGCCACAGGGCCAGGCCCTGCTGGCCGCCCGCCAGCAGCTGGCCGCCCGTTTCCAGCAGCGCCGGCACCTTGCCCAGGTCCAGCCCTTGTGCGGGACCGTAGCTGGCCAGGCGCCCGCCGTCCAGCACCGCCACGCTGCCGTCCGGATAGGACAGCCACAGGCGCCCGGCCGCATCGGCCAGCAGCGCCAGCGGCACCTTGCGCCCGCCCTCGGGCAAGGCCGGTTCGCGCCGCCATGCGCCGTCCGCGTACTGGAACACGCCGGCGCCGCTGAAAATCGCCCACAGGCTGCCGTCAGGCGCGTTCACGGCCATGCGCACCCGCTTCAACGCGGCCGCTTCCGGCGGATAGGCAATCGTCTCGAGCACCCTGCCATCGTCGCCATCGAGCCGCAGCAAGCCGGCGCGGGTGCCGACGCGGATGCCGCCCGGCGCCGCCATGATGGCCGTGACGGGACCCAGCGCAGGCGCGCGCAGCACCTTGCCGTCGGGCGCCGCCAGCATCAGCGGCGTATCGCCCTCCTTCGACAGCCACATGCGCCCGCCGGTGCCGGGCGACAGCTGCTGCGCGCGGAAGGCTTCGGGCGCCTCGGGCCCCGCGCGCGCGCTGAGGATCACGGGCGCGGCCTGGCGAAAACGGTCCAGGCCCGCATACGTGGCGACCCAGACATTGCCTTCGTTGTCGTCGCACAGGGAAGCGATCAGCACATTGCTCAAGCCATCCTTGGGCAGGAACGATTCCGTGTCGCCGCTGATGCCCAGCTGCTGCGGCCCCAGCGCGCCGGCGCTGCGCGTGCGGTGCAGGCCGAACTGGCTGTCGAACCACAGGGTGCCCTGGCGGTCGACCAGCATGCTGCCGCTGGTGCCGCTCGTATCGCGGTAGATCCAGCGGTGGTCGAGCTGGTCGTAGCGCTCAAGCGAGTCGATGATGCGGATGCCGCGCAGCTCCAGCAGATACAGGCGGCCATCCGGTCCCTGCTGCGGCGGAGCGCGCAAGTCGAGGCGGCCCACGGGCGGCGCGAAGCGCGCCTGGCCCGGCTGCCAGATAAATAAACCCTGTTCGCTGAACACACCCAGCCTGCCGTCGCGGTCCGCGAACACGGCCGAGGCCTTTTGCGCCGTGTAGCCTTGCGCCGGCCCCATCGCCTGCCAGCGCCGGCCGTCGAAGCGCGACACCCCGGCCACGCCGGCGGCCCACACGGCGCCCGTGGCGTCGATGGCGAAACCCCAGACGGAACCGGGCCGCACGCCCTGCGCCTCGCCGTAATTGCGCACCACGCCATCCTTGACATGGCTGATGCCGCCCACTTGCCAGCCCACCCACATGCCGCCGTCGGCAGCGCGCTTGAGGGCCAGAATCACCGTATCGGGAAACACACCCTGGCGCGCACGCACGGGCTCGAAACGCAGGCCGTCAAAGCGCACCAGGCCCGCATAGGTGCCCAGCCACAGGAAGCCGTCACCGCCCTGGGCGATGACGCTGATGTCGTCCGGCGCGCCATCTCTGGACGTCCAGCTGGTGTGCTGCAGCTGGTGGATGGCGCGCGCCGCGTCGATGGCCAGCGCCGGAGGGCTGAACAACAGCAGCAGCCAGCACAGCGCGGCCAGGACGGGCAGGCGCATGGCGGCTCAGGCGGCAGGCACCGCCGCGCGGCCGCTGCGATGCTGCACGATGATCAGGCCGGCGAGCAGCAGCAAGGGCACGGCCAGCGCCACGAAGCCGAAGGCCAGGTAGGCAAAGGCGGCGGCGATGGCGCCCAGCGCGAAGGCAGCCAGCGGCCAGAAAAACTTGCCGCAGCGCGCATGGGTGGCGGCATCGGCCGCGCCGCGCAGCACGTCGACGGTATCGATGACGATCTGCGTCACGTTCCCCGTCATCATGGAGGTGGGCGCCAGGTGCGCCAGCAGCAGCCGGCTGGTGGCGCTGTGCACGCCCATGGCGGCCGTGCCCAGCAAACCGGCCGCCATGGCCATGGAACTGACGTCCTTGCCGATCGGCTCGGCCAGGATGCCAAACACCATGAAGCCGGCCAGCAAGGCCCACTGCAGCAGCATCGCCAGGGTCAGCGACGGGCCGGCGCGGCGCTCGACGGCCAGCACCATCAGGCGCGTGATGGCGACGCCGGCGATAAAGGCGGGAAAAGCGAGAAACTTCAGCAGGATGGACACGCGCGAGGCATCCGCCAGGGCGGCGCCGATCAGCACGAAGTTGCCCGTGACATGGGCTGTAAACAGGCCAAACAGGGCAATAAAACCCAGGGTATCGACATACCCGGCTAAAAATCCCAGGCTGGTGCCGAACAAGCGGCTGTGTGGTGGCTGATCCATCGAATGACTCCTGATACCGTGCAATGCACTAAAAAAACAAAAAACGCGCCAGCTCCCCGGCGCCGCTGCCTGCATGGTAAGCCATGCGGCAGGCCTGCGCCCCCGTCCTTCGGCCAGTGCGCCACGCTCCACCTGATCTTTTGGCCCGTGTTCAAGCGCGGGACGTCCGCTACACTGGCCGACGTGACTTTCGCGCCGCGCACGCGGCCCTCCCCGCACCGCAACCATGGAGCTGCACCATGCCAGAACACACCCTCCCCGCCGCCGCCCCCTTGATACTGCTCAACGGCTGCTTCCATACCGTCGATAAAAGCTGCCCGCAAGCGAGCGCGGTGGCCATCGCCGACGGCAAATTCCTCGCCGTCGGCGATCTTGAAGACGTCATGCGCCACCGCGCGCCCGACAGCCGCGTGATCGACCTCGGTGGCCGCACGGTGATTCCCGGCCTGAACGACTCGCACCTGCACCTGATCCGCGGCGGCTTGAACTACAACCTGGAATTGCGCTGGGAAGGCGTGCCGTCGCTGGCCGACGCCCTGCGCATGCTGAAAGAACAGGCGCTGCGCACGCCGAATCCGCAATGGGTGCGCGTCGTCGGCGGCTGGAACGAATTCCAGTTCGCGGAAAAGCGCATGCCTACCCTCGATGAAATCAACGCGGCCGCGCCCGACACGCCCGTCTTCATCCTGCACCTGTACGACCGCGCCCTGCTGAACCGCGCCGCCCTGCGCGTGGTCGGCTACGACAAGAACACGCCGAACCCGCCCGGCGGCGAAATCGTGCGCGACGCTGCCGGCAACCCCACGGGCATGCTGATCGCCCGTCCGAACGCCATGATTTTATATGCGACCCTGGCCAAGGGTCCAACCCTGCCGCGCGAATTGCAAGTCAATTCCACGCGCCAGTTCATGCGCGAACTCAATCGCCTGGGCCTGACCAGCGCCATCGACGCGGGCGGCGGCTTCCAGAATTATCCGGAAGACTACGCGGTGGTCGATCAACTGGCAAGCGAAGGGCAGCTGACGATACGCATCGCCTACAACCTGTTCACGCAAAACAAGGGCCGCGAGCTGGAAGACTTTGAAAAATGGACGGAGATGGTCACGCCGGGCCAGGGCGACGATTACTACCGTCATAACGGCGCCGGCGAAATGCTGGTGTTTTCCGCCGCCGACTTCGAGGATTTCCTCGAGCCGCGCCCGGACCTGGCGCCTGGCATGGACGACGAACTGGAAAAAGTCGTGCGCCACCTGGTGTCGAAACGCTGGCCCTTCCGCCTGCACGCCACCTATGACGAATCGATAGAGCGCATGCTGACGGTATTTGAAAAGGTCAACCGCGATATCCCGTTCGACGGCCTGCACTGGATGTTCGACCACTGCGAAACCATCACGCCGAAAAACATCGACCGAGTCAAGGCGCTGGGCGGCGGCATCGCCATCCAGCACCGCATGGCCTTCCAGGGCGAATACTTCGTCGACCGCTACGGCGCGGAAGCGGCCAAGGCCACGCCACCGATCGCGCGCATGCTTGCTTCGGGCGTGCCAGTGGGCGGCGGCACCGATGCCACCAGGGTCGCCAGCTACAATCCGTGGACGGCGCTATACTGGCTGGTATCAGGCCGCACTGTGGGCGGCTTGCGCCTGTACGACGCGGGCAGCCGTCTGTCGCGCGACACGGCGCTGGAACTGTGGACGGCGGGCAGCGCCTGGTTCTCCAGCGAGCAAGGCAAGAAGGGCCGCATCCAGGAAGGCATGCTGGCCGACCTGGCCGTGCTGAGCGCGGACTTTTTCAGCATCGATGAAGAAGCGATCAAGTCGATCGAGTCCGTGCTTACCATCGTCGGCGGCAAGATCGTCTATGGACAGGCGGAATTTACCAAGCTGGCGCCGCCTCCAATTCCCGTGCTGCCCGATTGGTCGCCCGTGAAAAACGTGGCCGGCCACTACCGCTCTGCGCCGCCGCAAAAGACCAGCGTCATGCAGCAGCACCAGTGCCAGGGCGCCTGCGGCGTGCACGCCCACGCCCACGACGTGGCGCGCAAGAGTTCCGTGCCCGTTTCCAGCCATTCCGGCTTCTGGGGCGCGCTGGGATGCAGCTGCTTTGCGTTCTGAGGTGCGTATGGCGCGCGTGTTTTCATGCGCCGCCGGTGCCCTGGCACTGGCGGCAGCCATGCCCGCCGCGGCACAGGACAATGTGCAGCTGTATGGCCGCCTGAACGTGGCGCTCGAAGCGCTGCATGGTGGCGGTAGCGGCGACAAGGTGCAGCGGGTCTCCAACAACCGCTCGGTACTCGGTTTTCGCGGCAGCGAAGACCTGGGCGGCGGCTGGCAGGCGCTGTTCCAGGTCGAGGGCACCTTGGCGCCCGACACGGGAGCGGGATCCATCGCCGCGCGCGACACGCGTGTCGGCATTGCCGGGCCGTGGGGCACGCTGTTTGCCGGTAACTGGACCCTGCCCTACAACAGCGCCACCTCCGCGCTCGACCCGTTCTACCCCACCACGGCCGGCTACATGAGCCTGATGGGCAACGGCGCGGGCGCCACCGAAAGCAATATCAGCAACGTGTACTCGTTCGACCGGCGCCAACAAAACAGCGTGCATTACTGGACACCGCAGTGGCAGGGCTGGTCGCTGCGCGTGGCGCGCGGCATGGCGGAAGAACGGCCGGCCAGCGGTGCGCATCCGGCGCTGACGTCGGCCGCCCTGCTCTACGACGGCGGCGCCCTGTACGCCAGCCTGGCGCAGGAAGAGCATCACGACTACCAGGGGCGCGGGCTCTCCGACCGTGGGAGCAAGCTGGCCCTGGCATGGAGGATAGACAGCGCCTCGCAGCTGGCGGTGGCGCTGGAAAGCCTGCGCTACGCCACGGCCACGGGCGATCTGCGCCGACGCACGGTGTATGTCTCCGCCACGCGCCAGTTCGGCCGCCACGGCCTGCGCTTCGGCCTGGCCCACGCGAAAAGCGCCACCGGCAGCGCGCTGGAAACCATCGGCACCGTGCGCGCGGGAGCCGGTACGGGCGCCACCCACGCCACCGCCGGCTACGACTACCAGCTGTCGAAACGCAGCAGCCTGTATGCCTACTACACGCGCCTGGCCAACGGCCGCAACGGCATCGCCGGCTTTGCCATCAACAGCCTGGGACGCGATGGGGAAACAAAGGGCGCCACCTTGTCGGGCGTGGCGCTGGGTATCAAACACAACTTCTGAAGCACAACTTCTGAGGCACGGTTTTCGTGGACAGCCCTGCGCGCGGAGCGTACAGTCTGCGTTCCGCAACCAGGGCAGGCATCTGCGAACAAGCACCATGAAGCGAGCATCAGCGCCAGCACCCAGCGACTGGGTCAGGTGCGCCGAACCGGTACAGGGAATCGAACGCATCGAAGCGTGGTTCCAGGGCAAGGCCTACGCCATGCACCGCCATGACACCTACGCCATCGGCCGCACGCTGGCGGGCGTGCAGCGTTTCAGCTACCGCCGCGGCCAGCGCGACAGCCTGCCCGGCAATACCATGATCCTGCATCCCGACGAGGCCCACGATGGCCAGGCGGGTACCGACGCCGGCTTCCGTTACCGCATGCTGTATATCGAACCGGCGCTGTTCCAGGACGTGCTGGGCGGACGCGCGCTGCCCTTCATCGAAGGCGGCGTGTCGACCGATCCCCGCCTGGCGGCGGCCACCTGCGCCCTGCTGCCGCACGACGGCCACCCGCTCGAGGCGCTGGAGCAGAGCGAGGCGCTGGCCGAACTGGCGCATGCGCTGGCGGCGGCGGCCGGCACGCCGGCGCAGCGTCCAAAAGGCGACTTCCTGGCGGCGCGACGCGCGCGCGACTACCTGCAGGCGCACTGCACGCGCGCCGTCACCCTGGCGGAACTCGAAGCGGCGACGGGACGCGATCGCTGGAGCCTGTCGCACGACTTTCGCGTGTTTTATGGCACCAGCCCGTACCGCTATCTGACGATGCGGCGCCTGGAGATGGTGCGGCGCCTGCTCTTGGGTGGCGCCACGCTCGCCTCGGCCGCCATGGCCGCGGGCTTCGCCGACCAGAGCCACATGACGCGGCATTTCCTGAAAACCCATGGGCTGACGCCTGGCCGCTGGCTGCGTTACGCCGGCGGCGCCAGCACGCGCTGAAAACACTCCCGATCGTTCAATACGGCCGGCAAGCAGCCGCGTATTCTGGCTGCATCGCCACTTGAACGGAGCACAGCATGCCAATCACCACCACCACGCGCGGCCAGGGCCAATCCATCGACCTGGCTCAAGGTGGTCAAGGTACTGGGTGAATTCCAGTGGCACCGGCACGCCGACACGGACGAAACCTTCATCGTGCTGGAAGGCGAATTAAGCATCGCCCTGCGCGGCCCCGGCTACGCGGAAGGACACGCCATCGTGCTGCGCGCCGGCCAGATGGCGGTGGTGCCTCGTGGCGTCGAACACAAACCGTGCGCCCTTGCCGAAACCAGGCTGCTGCTGATCGAGCCGCGCGGCGTGGTCAACACGGGCGACGGCGACGGGGATGAGCGCACTGTGCAGAACGATCAGTGGATATGACGCCGGAAGGATGACAAAAACAAAAAACCCGCCGACTTTTGCAAGTCAAGCGGGTTTTCTGATGAAACTTGGTGCCGTTGGCCGGAATCGAACTGGCGACCTTCACATTACGAATGTGCTGCTCTACCAACTGAGCTACAACGGCGAAGACCCACATTCTACAAACAATGCACAAAATTTGCTAGTGTCAACGCGAACTTTTTTGCATTTTTTTAGCGGCCCGGCTGCGGGCCGCTGAAAATCGTGGAAAAGTGCGGCTTTTATTCCGCGTGGTAGGCCGTGACGCGGGCCACTTCGTCTTTCGAACCGAGGAAGACGGGCACGCGCTGGTGCAGCTTGTGCGGGGCGATGTCCATGATGCGCTGCTGGCCGTCGGTGGCGGCGCCGCCCGCTTGCTCGACGATGAAGGCCATCGGGTTCGCTTCGTACATCAGGCGCAGCTTGCCCGGCATCGAGGTGTCGCGCAGGTCGGCCGGGTACATGAAGATGCCGCCGCGGTTCAGGATGCGGTGCACGTCAGCCACCATCGAGGCGATCCAGCGCATGTTGAAATTGGTGCCGCGCGGGCCCGTGTCGCCGGCCAGCAGTTCATCGACATAGCGTTTCACAGGCGGGTGCCAGTGGCGCGCGTTCGACATGTTGATGGCAAATTCCTTCGTCGTCGGCGGAATCTGCATATTGCTTTGCGTGAGCACCCACGAACCCATTTCGCGGTCCAGGGTGAAGCAGTTCACGCCATTGCCGAAGGTCAGCACCAGCATGGTTTGCGGGCCGTACACGGCGTAGCCGGCCGCCACTTGCTTGCTGCCTGCCTGCATGAAGTCCTGCTCCGTCGGCTGCCCCATGCCGTCCGGCGCCTTCAGCACAGAGAAGATGGTGCCGATCGAGACGTTGACGTCGATGTTCGACGAGCCATCGAGTGGGTCGAACAACAGCATGTATTCGCCCTTCGGATAGCGGTTCGGGATCGGGTGGATCGATTCCATCTCTTCCGACGCCATGGCCGCCAGGTGGCCGCCCCATTCGTTCGCTTCCAGCAGGATCTCGTTGGAGATGATGTCGAGTTTTTTCTGTACTTCGCCCTGCACGTTTTCCGTGTCCGCCGTGCCCAGCACTTCACCGAGGGCACCCTTGCCGACGGCGTGGCTGATGGTTTTGCAGGCGCGCGCGACGACTTCGATCAGCAGGCGCAGTTCGGCCGGAATGCTGTTGTTCGAGCGCTGCTCTTCGACCAGGTATTGCGTAAGACTGATGCGTTTCATGAAACCCCTTAGTTAGTGTTTTAAATACGTCTCGTTCGGTGCCTGTCGGCTTACGCGCCTATGGCGCTAAGCCGACCTACAAATAATGAATCCCGTTGCATACGCGTAGGTCGGATTAGCCCGCAGGGCGTCATCCGACGTGCCATCAATTGGCCAGCGCCTTGCTGACGACTTCCATCACGTCATTCGACAGACTGGCCTGGCCGGCGACTTTTTCCAGCGCGTCGCGCATGTGGCTTTGCAGCGCCGGCACGTAACGGCGCCAGCGGTCCATGGAGCGCGCCAGGCGGGCCGCCACTTGCGGGTTCAGGGCGTCGAGCGCGATCACTTGTTCGGCCCAGAAGGCGTAGCCACTGCCATCTGCCGCATGGAATTGCGACGGATTGCCGTTGGTGAAATTGAAGATCAGGCTGCGCGCGCGGTTCGGATTTTTCAAGGTGAAGGCCGGATGCGTCATCAGCTGGCGCACGGCTTGCACGTCGGTCGTTGGCGCGGCAGCCTGCATGGCGAACCACTTGTCGACCACCAGCGCCTCGTTCTCGAAATCGCTATAGAAGCTGGTCAGCGCCGCCTGCGCGTGCGGCTGCGAACCCGAATGGATCAAGGCGCCCAGGGCCGCGGCGCGGTCGGTCATGTTGCCCGCATTGTCGAACTGCAGCCGCGCCAGGTCCAGCTCCGCCGCTTCGGGCGCGATCAACAGATACGACAGCGCCAGGTTTTTCAACGCGCGCTTGCCGGCCGACAGGGCGTCGGGACTGTAATCGCCCGGCGTCTGATTGGCGTGGTATTGCGCCAGCAGTTCGGGCTTCAGGGCTGCGGCAATCGTGCGGCGCATGAACTGGCGCGCCGCGTGGATCGCCTGCGGGTCGACTTGCGCCATGCGCTCGGCGATGATGGTTTCCGACGGCAGGATCAGGGCCAGCTCGCGGAAGGCGGGATCGAGCGTGTCGTCGGCCAGCAAGGCGCGCTGCGCTGCGATGAAGGTGTCGTCCAGCGCCAGGGTCTCGCCGGCGGCGACGGCACCGGTCAGTTTCAGCAGACGTTCCATGGCCAGGCGCTGGCCCGCTTCCCAGCGGTTCACGGGGTCGCTGTCGTGGCGGAACAGGTGCAGCAGTTCGGCATCCGTGTAGTCGTATTCCAGCACCACGGGCGCGGAAAAGTCGCGCAGCAGCGACGGCACGGGCGCTTCCATCACATTCGTAAAACGGAAAGTTTGTGACGCTTGCGTCAATTCCAGCACGACGCTGGTGGCGCCGTTCGAGGCCACGCCATCGACGTACAGCGGCAGGTCGCCGCCGTCCGCTGCCAGCAAGCCGACGGTGACGGGGATGTGGAACGGCAGTTTTTTCGGCTGGCCCGGCGTGGCGGGGCAGCTTTGCGCCAGGGTCAGCTCGAACGTCCGGCTGTCAGCATCGTAGCGCGTGGAGGCTTGCACGATGGGCGTGCCGGCCTGGCTGTACCAGCGCTCGAACTGGCTAAAATCGCGGCCATTCGCATCGGCCATGGCGGCGCGGAAGTCGTCACACTGGACGGCCTGGCCATCGTGGCGTTCAAAATACAGGTCCATGCCCTTGCGGAAACCGTCGCGCCCCACCAGGGTCTGATACATGCGCACCACTTCGGCGCCCTTTTCGTAGATCGTGACCGTGTAAAAGTTATTGATCTCGACAAAGGAGTCGGGACGTACGGGATGCGCCATCGGACCCGCGTCTTCGGGGAACTGCGCCTGGCGCAGGGTGCGCACCTGGTCGATGCGCGTAACGGCGCGGCCCGTGTCCGTGCCGATCATGTCGGCCGAGAATTCCTGATCGCGGAACACCGTCAAGCCTTCCTTCAGCGACAGCTGGAACCAGTCGCGGCACGTGACCCTGTTGCCGGTCCAGTTGTGGAAGTATTCGTGGCCGACCACCGCTTCGATGCCCGCGTAATCGACGTCGGTCGCCACGCGCGAATTGGCCAGCACATACTTGGTATTGAAGATGTTCAAACCCTTGTTTTCCATGGCGCCCATGTTGAAGTCGCCCACGGCGACAATCATGAAGCGGTCCAGGTCCAGCTCCAGGCCGAAGCGTTCCTCGTCCCAGCGAATGGAATTTTTCAGCGACTGCATGGCATAGTCGGTTTTATCGAGGTTGCCGTCTTCCACCCACACCTGCAGCAGCACTTCGCGGCCCGACTTCAGGGTGTAGCGTTCTTCCTGGCAGACCAGGCGCGCGGCGACCAGCGCGAACAGGTAGGACGGCTTCTTGAACGGATCTTCCCACTTGGCGTAATGGCGGCCGTCGCCGAGGTCGCCCTCTTCGATCAGGTTACCGTTCGACAGCAGCACCGGATAGTGTTCCTTGTCGGCGCGCAGCATGACCGTGTATTTGGCCATCACGTCAGGGCGGTCCGGAAAGAAGGTGATGCGGCGGAAGCCTTCCGCTTCGCACTGCGTGAAGAAATTATGGTTCGACACGTACAGGCCGGACAGCGAGGTATTGTCCTGCGGCGCCAGCACGGTTTCGATATCGAGCGTAACATCGTCCGGAGCCTTGGGGATGGTCAGCATGCTGGCCGTCAGCTTGTACTGCGACGGCTTCAACACTTTGCCATTCAGGCGCACCATCACCAGTTCGATGTGTTCGCCGTGCAATTCGATGCTGCGGCTGGTGCTGGCCGGGTTATGGCGCATGTGAATCCGGCTCGCCACCACTGTGCGGGCGGGATCGAGATCGAAACCAAGTTCGACGCTGTCGACCAGGAAGCTGGGCGGCGTGTAATCTTTGCGGTAAATCGTCTGAGGGCTGTCTGTGCGCATAGGGATTTGGGTGGGAGCGGAGGCAAAAGCCTATTTTACCAACACCAGCCCCCGATCGTCGCGATTCAGGCCAGGAATGTTGGATTCCCTTACACGCCGACATGCTCGGTAACATTCTGTAATAATGAATAGAAACAAATAGAACTATTCTTATAATACTAAGCGATGAATTGTGTCTACTATCAGGAGGTCATGCAATGAAACGTTATCTCACCATCATGATGGCCGCATTGACCGTGTTGCTGACCGGATGCGCCACCACCATACGCAGCGATGTGACCGTCTTCCACGAGTGGCCTGCGCAATTGCAGGACAAATCCTATGCATTTGAAGCGCCAGCGGCCGAACACGACACGCTGGAATACCGCAGCTACCAGAACCTGGTGCGCGCGGAACTGGCCAAGCACGGCTTCGGTGAAGCTTCCGGCCCTGCCGCAGCCAATTTGCGCGTGGCGATGCAGTTTTCCACCGTCGACTATCCCGAGCGTGTGCTGCAGGCGTCCGATCCATTCTGGAATGGCCCCGGCTACTGGCCTGGCCGCTACGGCTACCGCTATGGCGCATGGCCAGGCTATGGCCGCTTTGGCTACAACCCCTACTGGTTTGGTCCGCTGGACATGGAAGAAACCGTGCGCCATAAATATGAACGCGAACTGCGCGTGACGATCAATGACCGCAACGGCAAGAAACTGTACGACGTGACCGTACAATCGACCAGCAACAAGCGCGCCACGTCGCAAGTGATGCCCGCCATGGTGGCCAGCGCCTTTGCCGACTTCCCCGGCCAGAGCGGCGTACCGCGCAAAGTGGAAGTAAAAGTGGAATAAGTCACTGACGCTTTAAAAAAAAGAACCGGCTGGTGCAGCAATGCGCCAGCCGGTTTTTTTCATCTAAGAATAATACGCCTCGGCCGCAAAGGTCAGCGCGCCGATCAGGGCCACGGCCAATAACAGCACGATCAGCAGGCGGCCGAACTTCGGCGTGCCGTCACTGCCGCCGCTCATGGCACGATGATGGTCGAGCCGGTCGTCTTGCGCCCTTCCAGATCCGTGTGCGCCTGGGCGATATTGGCCAGGCTGTAGCGCTGATTGATTTCGATCTGCACTTCGCCGCTGCTGACGACGCCGAACAGCGAGGTGGCCATCTCTTCCAGGTTGGCGCGGTTCGAGGCATAGCTGAACAGGGCCGGACGCGTAATGAACAGCGAGCCGCGCGAAGCCAGTTCGCTGAGCGTAAACGCCGGCACGGGACCGGAGGCGTTACCGAAGCTGACCATCATGCCCAGCGGCGCCAGGCAGTCGAGCGAGCCCGTAAACGTGTCCTTGCCGATGGAATCGTAAACCACCGAGACGCCCTTGCCGCCCGTGATTTCGCGCACGCGCTCGACAAAGTTTTCCGTGTTGTAGTTGATGACGTGGGCCGCGCCGTGCGCCTTGGCCAGCGCCACCTTTTCATCGGAGCCGGCCGTGCCGATCAGATTCACGCCCAGCACTTTCGCCCACTGGCAGGCGATCAGGCCCACACCGCCCGCGGCCGCGTGGAACAGGATGGTGTCGCCCGCCTTCAGGGCCACCGTGCGGTGGAACAGGTATTGCACCGTCAATCCTTGCAGCATCATGGCGGCGGCCGTATCGAAAGCTATGCGCTCAGGCAACACCAGCAGCAGGGCCGCCGGCAAGTTGCGCTGCTGCGCATACGCGCCATTGATGCGCGCCGCATACGCCACCCGGTCACCCACCTTCACTTCCGTGACGCCCTCGCCCACCGCCTCGACGATGCCCGCGCCCTCGACACCGAGGCCATTGGGCAGCGGCTGCGGGTACAAGCCCGTGCGGAAATACACGTCGATGAAATTGAGGCCGATGGCCTCGTGTTTCACGCGCGCCTCGCCAGGGCCGGGCGGCGGCAGTTCCACGTCCACATACTCCATCACTTCCGGGCCGCCCGTGCGCTGTACGCGGATGGCCTTGGTGGTAATCGTTGCGCTCATGCTCATCTCCTCGTGTAGGTTGATCAGGCGGCAGCAACGGCCTGCGCCTGCAATTGCGACAGCACCAGGTGCGCCGACGACAGATTCGTTGCGCACGCCACGTTGTGCACGTCGCAGGCGCGCACCAGGGCATTGATGTCCGGCTCATGCGGCTGCGGCGTCATCGGGTCGCGCAGGAAGATCACGCAATCGATCAAGCCTTCCACCAGCAGCGAGCCGATCTGCAAGTCGCCGCCGAACGGACCGGAATGCTTGCGCTCGACGGACAGGCCCAGCTCATTGATCAGACGGCCACCCGTGGTGCCCGTGGCCGACAGTTCGCAACCCTTCAAAAAGTCCAGGTATTCGCCCGCCAGGGTAATCATGTCATCTTTTTTCTTGTCGTGGGCAATCAGGGCGATGCGTGTTTTCATGGTGAGAACTTTTCAGTGGGTGGAGGAATTATTTCTTTTTCGACAGCAAGTAAATCCCGGCGAGCACAAGGCTGGTGCCAGCCAGTTGCCAGTTGGTGATCGGTTCATCGAGAATCATGGCGCCCAGGAACAGGGTTGACACGGGGCCAATCATGCCCGCCTGCGACGCGACGGGCGCGCCGATGCGCTCGACGGCGATCATCGTCATGAAGACGGGCATCACCGTGCAAAAGATACCATTGAGCAAGGACAAGCCATACACGGGCATGGGCTGGATCAGCAGCTCGACGGGGCGCAGGATGAAGAATTGGGCGATACAGGCAAAGCTGGCCACGCACATCGCGTAGGAAACGAGCCGCATCGAACCGATGCGTTTCACCAGCTCGCCCGAACCGAGCAGATACACGGCATACGCACAGGCCGAGCCCAGCACGAGCGTCGACCCCAGCGCCACATTGCTGGCGCCGCCCTGCAAGTCATGCACGAACACCAGCACAATGCCGCAGTAGGACGTGAGCAAGGCCAGCCACTGCAAACGGCTGATGCTCTGCTTGAAGTACACGGTGGTAATCAGCAGCACGAAGGTGGGCGTGAGGAACAGGATCAGGCGCTCCAGCCCCACGGAAATGTATTGCAGGCCCAGGAAATCCAGGTAGCTGGACAGGTAGTAGCCGACGAGCCCCAGCCCGACCAGGCGCCAGCGGTCGCGGTTTGACAGCGGCGGCTCCGTGCGCATCTTCCACCAGGCGATGACGGCGAACACGGGCAGCGAAAAGATCATCCTGAAAGCGATCAGGGTGACGGCGTCGATCTGGTAGCGGTACAGCAGCTTGGCGACGATGGCCTTGGTGGAAAACAGCACCGCCCCGCCCACGGCGATGGCCAGGCCACCGAGGTAGACGGAACGGGGAAGCGAAGATGGGGTTGCTTGCGGGGAACTGGAGCTCATGTCCAGATTGTAAGGCAAAAGTTGGGGTCAGACCCGACGGGTCTGACCCCGGCCCTTGCTTTGGGCTTACATTTACGCCACCACCACCGCCACCGTCCCAGCATTGACCGTCGCCGTCGTCACGCGTGCAATCACGTTCGCGGGGGCCGCCGTGCCGATCAGTTTATTCACTTGCTTGAACTGCGCCACCAGCTTGCCCGGCGTCAAGGTCACCACCGTGTAGCCCTGCGCATCCGTGTTCAAATGCTTGATCCACGGGTTGTTGCCCAGGCCGGACAATTGCTGCGCCAGGCCCAGCAAGGTCCCACTGAAGTCAGTGCTCGCTTTCAAGCCAGCCTGCACGGCAGCGACCGTGGCGTCCAGTTGCGCTTCCGGCACGCCCTTGGCGGCCAGGGCGCCGCGCAGTTGCACGCGCAATTGCTCCAGCAGGCTGTCGACGGTGGGCGCGGCCTTGCCCATGGTGTAGTCGAGCAGGTTGATGTCGAGATTGACCGTGCCCAGGCCCGTGACGGGGATGGCCAGCGGATAGCTGACGAGGGTGCCGATATTGCCCATGCTGCCGGCCGCCGACTTCAGGTAGCTGAAGAAGGAATCGGAGCTGACGCCGGCCGACACCAGGTCGACCATGACGGGCGTGCCGCCACCGGCTGCGTCGAAGTCGTCGCTGACGGTGCCGGCAAAGAACGAGTGGATATCGCCGGTCAGCGCCACCACGTTGCCGATGGCATTGTTTTTCAGGTGCGCCATCAGATTCTTGCGCTCGCTGTTGTAGCCGTCCCACTGGTCGCAATTGAGCAGGAAGCGCGTGAAGAATGGCGCCAGCGCCGCTTGCTGGCCCGATGCGGCCACAAAGCTCGATGCGGCGCCCTTGGCCTGCACGTCGGGCTTGATCCAGCCGAAGGCGATCACTTGCGCGGCGGCGGCCGGCGAAGCACTGTTGTAGGCCGCTACAGTGATGCCGGCCTGGGCCGCGCTCAAGCCAGCGCCTATGGCGGCGGCGCCCTGGGCGCTGGCGTTCGCTGCCGCGCCGGCAATCGCCATGGCCGCCGCTTGCGCCACGTTTTGCGCCGCTCCCGCTGTGGAAGCTGCCACGATGGCCGACGCCAATGGCACGCTGCCGCCCACCAGCGGCAAGGTGCTGGCGATGGCCTGCCCCACGTTGGTCATCGCGCTCAGGGCCAGCAAGGTGGCAATCGCATCCGTGCCATTGAGACCCATGCGCAGCAGCGACACTTCATTGCCCCACAGCTTCCAGGTGGAGGTCGCCGCCTTCATCTTGCTTTTCCACCAGTCGCGCTGGGTCGTGCCCAACATGCCGACGGCGGCCAGCGGGTCGGCGCCGGCCTTGGTGGCTGCCGCCATTTTCTGTCCTTCCACGCTGTCGAACAGCGCTTGCGGCACCAGGTAGCGGCTGCCGACGCTGCCCAGCGGCTTGCCCGTGGCCGGGTTGACGGTCGACTCGGCGATCGCATGATCGGCGCGGTACAGGCGCTCATCCGTCATCACCAGCTGCATCAGTTTGCCGAACTGGAAATCGCGGTAAATCTGGATGTTCTGGAATGTTGTCGCGGCGGCATCGAACGTGACGTCGGCCGGCATGTATTCGAACCACGCCTGGTTGGCGCTGCGGCGGCGCGCCGGCTGGTGCAAATCGCTGCCGTCCGTCGCCACGATGCCTTCATAGGTGGAAGCGTCCTGCCAGGCATCGTCCGTGAACTCGTGGTCATCCCAGACGGCGATGAAGGCGAAGCGCTCGTGCACGGCTTGCAGGCGCGCATCGGTGCGGTATTTCTTGTACAGGTAGCGGTAATCGGCCACGGTGGTCGCGTATTTGGCGCCGGACGTGCCGCTTTTATACGTGCCGTCGGGCAATTTCAGCTGGTCGTGGCGGCTTTCCACGGCGCCGCTCTGGAAGGCCTCGCCCACCGTTTCATAGATGTAATCGCCCAGGTGGACGATGAAGTCCAGGCTTTCATTGGCGGTGATGTACGACAGCGCGCCCCAGTGGTTGATGCTCCAGTCCTGGCACGTCAGGTAGGCGAACTGCAGCTGGGACACGTCGGCGGTGGCGGCGGGCGCCGTCTTGAAGCGGCCCACGTTCGAGCGCACGTCGCCGGCGATGAACTGGTAAAAATACACCTGGCCCGGCTGCAAGCCCGTCACCTTGTGGCGCAGGGTATTGTCGAAATCGGCTTTCAGGGGCAGCTTGGCGTCGACGATGGGCGTTCCCGTCAGGGCCGTATTGCCGCCCAGAGCGGCCGTATTGTCGCTGGCGCTGACGATCAGGCGCACGGCCACGTCGGACTTGCCGGCCACGGCGGGCGCGACGGCGTCGAAACTTGCGGGCACGACGCGCGTCCACAGCATGGCGCTGTCGGCGCGCGGATCGCCCGAAGCCACGCTTTGCGGGAATTTCCAGTCGCTGCCCGAGGCCAGCGGCACGCCAGGATCGCTGTAATCGGTGCTGCCGCAGGCGGCCAGGCCGACGGTGGCCACGGAGACGGTAATAAAGCCGCCCAATTTCAGAAATTGCCGCCTGTCCATTTGACTTGCCATGATGTCGCGCCCTCGATATGGTGAAAGCGCGTCACTTTAGCAACAGATTGTGTCATCCTGATGACGGGGCCATGCCGCTTCGCAAGGGGCCGATATGCTAAAATGTCGGCCACAATTGAACACCCGTCTAAGGAAGATTCGACATGGCAGGACATAGCAAATGGGCCAATATCAAGCATAAAAAGGCTGCCACCGATGCCAAGCGCGGCAAAATCTGGACGCGCCTGATCAAGGAAATCACGGTCGCGGCCCGCATGGGCGGCGCCGACGCCATCACCAATCCGCGCCTGCGCCTGGCGGTCGACAAGGCGGCTGACGCCAATATGCCAAAAGACAACGTCCAGCGCGCGATCAACCGCGGCAGCGGCGGCGTCGATGGCGCCAACTACGAAGAAGTGCGCTACGAAGGCTACGGCGTGGGCGGCGCGGCCGTCATCGTCGAATGCATGACCGACAACAAGGTACGCACGGTGGCCGAGGTGCGCAACGCCTTCAACAAGAACGGCGGCAACATGGGCAACGAAGGCTCCGTCGCCTTCATGTTCCAGCACTGCGGCCAGTTGTTGTTCGCGCCGGGCACCGACGAAGACAAGCTGATGGAAGCGGCCCTGGAAGCGGGCGCCGACGACGTCATCGCCGATGAAGAAGGCGGCTTCGAAGTCGTCACTCCCGTGCACGATTTCGCCACCGTCAAGGAAGCGCTGGAAGCGGCCGGCTTCAAGGCCGAAGTGGCCGAAGTCATCATGAAGCCGGCGACGGAAACCGTGTACTCGGGCGACGACGCCATCAAGATGCAAAAGCTGATCGATGCGCTGGAACTGCTGGACGATGTCCAGGAAGTGTTTACCAACGCGCTGATAGAGAATTAATTACTCTGCACTCAAGGGCGGCACCGCCGCCCTGCAACCCACATTGAACGAACGGTACCTATGAAAATTCTGGTAGTCGGCTCTGGCGGCCGCGAACACGCCCTGGCCTGGAAACTGGCCCAGTCCGAACGCATACAGATGGTGTATGTCGCGCCGGGCAATGGCGGCACCGCGCGCGATGCGCGCCTGGTCAACCTCGACATCAGCGACCCGCAATTGCTGGCCGATTTCGTTCAACAGGAACACATCAGCCTGACCGTCGTCGGCCCGGAAGTGCCGCTGGCAGCGGGCATCGTCAACCTGTTCCGCTCGCGCGGCCTGAAAATCTTCGGCCCGACGAAAGAAGCGGCGCAGCTGGAATCGTCGAAAGACTTCGCCAAGGCCTTCATGCAGCGCCACGGCATCCCGACGGCCGCCTACCAGACGTTCTCCGACGTCGCTCCCGCGCACGCCTACGTCGACGCCATCGGCGCGCCCATCGTCATCAAGGCTGACGGCCTGGCCGCCGGCAAGGGCGTGGTCGTTGCCATGACCCTGGAAGAAGCGCATCAGGCAGTCGACAATATGCTGGCCGATAACCAGTTCGGCGACGCCGGCGCGCGCATCGTCATCGAGGAATTCCTCGCCGGCGAAGAAGCGAGCTTCATCGTCATGTGCGACGGCAAGAACATCCTGCCGCTGGCCACCAGCCAGGATCACAAGCGCCTGAAGGATCACGACCAGGGCCCGAACACGGGCGGCATGGGCGCGTATTCGCCGGCGCCCATCGTCACGCCGGCCATGCATGCGCGCGTCATGCGCGAGATCATCGTGCCGACCATCCAGGGCATGGCCAAGGACGGCATCACGTTCACGGGCTTCCTGTACGCGGGCCTGATGATCGACGACAAGGGCACGCCGAAGACCTTGGAATTCAACTGCCGCATGGGCGACCCGGAAACGCAGCCCATCATGGCGCGCCTGAAGACCGACCTGGTGACCGTCATGGAGCACGCCGTCAACGGCACGCTCGACGCCGTGGAACTGGAATGGGACCGCCGCACGGCCGTTGGCGTCGTCATGGCCGCCGCCGGCTACCCGGACGATCCCGTCAAGGGCACGTCCATCGGCGACATCCCGGCCGAAACACCTGACTCCGTCACCTTCCATGCGGGCACCCGCATCGAGGGCGAACGCCTGGTCACCAACGGTGGCCGCGTGCTGTGCGTGGTGGGCCTGGGCGACAGCATCAAGATGGCGCAGAAGCAGGCATATGAAACCGTGGAAAAAATCCATTTCGACGGCGCCCAGTACCGCCGCGACATCGGCTGGCGCGGCCTGAAGCATTGATCGTCCCATAACGATCCCATGGCGGGGCCGGCGCGGACAGCATCCGCCCCGGCCCCGTTTTCATTCTGACTGCCCCCCATTCCTCGCCATGACCATGCCAAGCGGCCTTGCCGCACCAGACAACGATGCCCCGGTGAGCCCCCTGGCCTGGCTGACGCTTGCCTCGCTGCTCGTTGCCGGCCTGGCCTGGCACTGGTTCAGCAGCTACGCGGTACCGCAATGCGACGACCGCGAAACGCTGGCCGCCGTGACGGCGGCCAGGATCGGCCTGCACGATATCAAACAGGCCGGCTATGCCTGGTCGCAAAAAACCCGTGGCTGCCTGGCCACCGTCAACTCGCATGGCAAATCGATGCAATACGCGTATACCGTGTCTCGCGTCGAAGGTCGCCGCAAGAGCCGTATCGTCTATGACGATGCGCGGCCGGAGCTGATACAGGCGCGCTTCGGCAAGATCGCGTGGAACGGCGACTTCGTGCAGCAGGCGGAGCCGATCGGACGCGAAGTACTGTTGCAGGCGATGCTGGCAGGCATGGATGGCTTTCGCGGCAAACCGCTGCTGTTCCCGGACCTGGGCATGCTGCTGTCGCCGCAGCATTACCGCGAAATTGCCGATGTCGAAGCGGTCGCGCCATGCCGCGAGCTAAGACCCGGCATCCAGTCCTGCCGGCTGCTGGTCGAGCGTAACGATATCGCGCGCATGGCGCCAACCACCGTGTGGAGCCTCTCCGTGCTGCAGCAAGGCGACTTTACCTTCCAGCGCAGCAAGGATGGCAAGAACTGGTCGGTAACACCGCAGTTCAGAATGGAGCTGGATCAGGCGCAACTTCAATAGTGCGCTGGGGAAACGAGATTGCATTGTAAAATTTATCATCTTTATTCTTGATAAACCCACTCCCAATGACAAGCAATCCACCTGTGTCCACGCATACTTCCGTCGAGGCGCTGCATGTGCTGAAGCTGCTCACGCGCCGCCAGCGCGAGCAGGCGCTTGCGCATCCCGACTTGCCGCAGCTCGCCGTCGGAACGCCGCTGCCCGACACCTTGATGTGGTTGTACCGGCGCCAGATCGTTACGTCCGAGGATGTGAGCAGCCTGTTGTTGAGCTTGGAGCGCCACTTCACCGGCGACGAGCTGGCACTGCGTTTGTCGATATTGCAGCAGCTGGTGGAGGTGCTCAATCGCGAATCGCTCGATCACCTGCGTGACGAAACGCTGCTCACGCAGGAGCAGTACCAGCGGGCGCTGGCACACCTGCCCGGCGACGTCTTGCTGCCCACGCCGGGCGAGGTGCTGAACTGGATGCTGCATGTGGAACTGCTGCAGCGCGCAGAGTTCAAGTCCATGGCCCAGCGCATCGCGTCCGCCGGCAGCGATGACGCAAAGCGCGCGGTCCAGCATGCGCAAGGACGCCAGGAGGAACATAAGAAGGCGGTACGCGGCGTGATCCTCGGCAGCCTGTTTCCCGGTTCGCGCCTGACCTGGGTAATCGTCGCGCCGCTGGCGCTGGCCGGCATGGTCTGGTACCTGGTTGGTGGCAATTCCGTGCCCGAGTGCGACTCCAGCAACACGATCGCCACCGTGACACGCATGCTCAACAAGGCAGCGCCGGAAGGCGTGGGCAAGGCAAGCCTGCACGACGTGAAAGAAGCCGGTTACGCCTCGTCACATAATATCCGGGGCTGCCTGGCCACGATCGAGCTCGATGGCGAGAAGATGGACTATGCCTATACCGTCGCGCGCGACGACAGCGGCAGCAAGAGCCGCATCAGCTATGTTGGCGCGCAGCCAATGCTGGTCCAGGCGCGCTTTGGCACCATCGAGGATGGCGACTTTGCCCAGCAAGCCAAGCCCCTGGGACGCGAGGTGCTGGAAAAGGCTTTCCGCGACGGCATGGCTGGTGCGCGCATCACGCCCCAGCCACGGCAAGCGTTTTCGTTGACGCAATCGATGGAGCGCACGCGCGAAATCGCCGAAATCGAACCGCTGGCGCCATGCAAGGAAATCTCGCCGGGCGTCTATTCCTGCCGCCTGCTGATCGAACGCAATGACCCCGTGCTGAGCATGCTCAACGGCGGATCGGCGGTCATGCTGGAAGGCGACTTCACCTTCCAGCGCAGCAGCGCAGAAAGCGCCGGCAATGGCTGGTCGGTGACGCCGCAATTTGCCGGCGAACTGCGCCAAGCCAAAGTAAAAATCTAAGTCCATGCATATCGAACCGCCCCACGCATCGCTGGGCCAGCCACACCAGCTTGAACTGGACGAGGCCAACTCGGAACGCGAGGCCGACGCCTTGTACCAGCTCGATTTGCTGAACCAGGTCCAGCGCGATGCCGCGCTCGAAGTGCGCGTGCGTGAGCATGGCAGCGAACTGGCGCGCGACATCATGGAAGCATCCAGGCTGCGCCATGGTCACGACCGCATCCCGTACCAGCGCCCACCGGCCTGGAAAGGCGCGCTGATCGTGCTGGGGCTGATCCTGGTAATGTCCGTCGTGTACGGCTGGTTTAGCGGAGGCCTGCAGCCATGAGCACCGATCCGCGCCTGCTGCCGCTGGCAGAACTGCTGCGCCTCGGCCTGATCACCAGCGACGAATACGACGATACGCTGGCCGAGCTGGAAATCATCGAGCTGCAGCGCGCGCACAATGCCGCCGAAGACATTGATGTGCCGGAACTGGCAATGAATGCCGACCAGATCGCGACGCTGGCCTGGCTGCTGCGCGCCGAACTGGTGCCCGAGGAGCGTTTTTTCAGGATGCTGCGCAAGCTGCCCGCCGATGAACCACGCCGGCAACTGGCCAGCGCCGCGCTGCAGCAGGTGAACCGGCAGGCGGTTGACGCGCTGTACCAGCAAAACCTGATCAACGCGTGGCAGCGCGACGCCGCCCACGACAGCCTGCCAGCCGAGCATCTGGCCGCCACGCCCGTCGCGGCCCTGCGCCACATGCTGAGACAGGGCACGCTATCGCCGCTGCAATACAAGGAGCTGCAAGCGCGCACACGCGCGAACGGCTCGCCACTGGCGCGCGTGATCGTCGATGCCGCCGGCAAACCGCCGGCCCGGTATGGCCGGCGCGCCGCGCGCCCGCTCAACGTCCTGATGATCGTGCTGATGCTGGTGCTGCTGATGCTCGTGGCGATTGTGGGACCGTCGTGGTTCAAGCGCGAACAGCCGACGCCTGTGGCACCGCTGGCGCAGCCGGTCGACACGGTGGAACGCGACGACCTGCGGCAGCGCGCGGCGCAAGCACTCGACGCCGCCCGCCAACCGGGCCACGACAGCGTGCAATATGATGTCCAGGTGGTGCAGGACAAGCCGCCTCGGTAAAGCAGGGCCGGCGACAGCATCGCCGGTTTTGCTATCACAAAAATCCGTTACAGGGTACAATCCGTCCTTACTTTTTTATTTCGGCCTCGTCGGCCCACGCGATGTCGTCAACTCCCTCTCCTTCGGCCGTCAAGGCCTATTTGCTCGATTTGCAAAACCGTATCGTGCAGGCGCTCGAAGCGCAGGACGGCAAACCCTTCCTGACCGATGCCTGGCAGCGCCCTGAGGGCGGCGGCGGCATTTCGCGGCTGATCGAGGAAGGCAATGTGTTCGAGCGTGGCGGCGTGAATTTTTCACACGTCACCGGCGCCGCATTGCCGCCATCGGCCGCGGCCGCGCGCCCTGAACTCGGTGGCAAGGCGTGGGAAGCGATGGGCGTGTCGCTGGTGCTGCATCCGCGTAATCCGTATGCGCCCACGGTGCACATGAATGTACGGTTCTTCACCACCGTGAATGCCGATGGCGCACCCGTATGGTGGTTCGGCGGCGGCATGGACCTGACGCCGTATTATGGCGACGCGGACGACGTGAAGCACTTTCACCAGGTGTGCCATGATGCGCTGGCGCCGTTTGGCGACGAGCTGCATCCGAAGTTCAAGCAGTGGTGCGACGATTATTTCTACCTGAAGCACCGGCGCGAAGCGCGCGGCGCCGGTGGCATATTCTTCGACGACTTCAACGCCCTGGGCTTTGACGACAGCTTTGCCATGATGCGCAGCGCCGGCGACGCCTTCATCGACGCGTATGTACCGATCCTGGCGCGCCGCAAGGATACGCCCTACGGCGAACGCGAACGCGATTTCCAGTGCTACCGGCGTGGACGCTATGTCGAGTTCAACCTGGTGTTCGACCGCGGCACCCTGTTCGGCCTGCAGTCGGGCGGCCGCACCGAGGCGATCCTGATGTCGATGCCGCCCGTGGTCAAGTGGCGCTACGACTGGCACCCGGAAGCGGGCAGTCCCGAAGCGGCGTTGTATACTGACTTCCTCGTGCATCGCGACTGGCTGCAGGCGTGAACGAAAGTAGTATGGCGTGCGTGGCGCTGCTGGGCGGCAGCTACGATCCGGTGCATATGGGCCATGTCGCGCTGGGCACGCATTTTTCCAGCCTGCTGCACGCCGATGAACTGCGCGTGATCCCGGCCGGCGCGCCCTGGCAAAAAAGCAAGCTGGGCGCCAGCGGCCAGCAGCGCGCCGAGATGGCCGGCCTGGCGTTTGCCGGCCTGCCGCTGCTGGTGGTGATCGACCGCCAGGAAATCGAGCGCAGCGAACTTGGCCAGGCCAGCTACACCATCGATACCTTGCGCCAGGTACGCGCCGAGCTGGGTGCGCGCGCTTCCATCGTTTTTTTGATGGGCGCCGACCAGCTGCAGCGGCTCGCGACATGGCGCGAATGGCAGCAATTATTTGAATACGCGCATATCTGCGTCGCGGCCCGCCCCGGCTTCGCGCTGAATGACACAGCAGTGCCGCAAGTGGTCGCCGACGAGTTTTCGCGCCGCCTGGGGTCACTGGACAGCATCCGCAACACGCCGCACGGTCTGACTTATCTGGCACAGGACTTCGCGGTGGATATCTCCGCCACCGAAATACGTGCGGCATTACAACGGGGGAATCGGGCAAACTCGCTTGTTTCCCCGCTAGTGCTAGACTATATTGAACAACATAATTTATACAAAAGCTAAATGGACATCAAAAAACTGCAAACCCTCGTCGTTGACGCCCTTGAAGACGTCAAAGGCCAAGACATCGCCGTCTTCGAAACGAGTCACCTGACCAGCCTGTTCGACCGCATCGCGATCGTTTCCGGTACCTCGAACCGTCAAACCAAGGCGCTGGCCGCCTCGGTACGCAACAAGGTCAAGGACGCCGGCGGCGACATCATCGGCATGGAAGGCGAGGACACCGGTGAATGGGTGCTGGTCGATCTGGGCGACATGATCGTCCACATCATGCAAGCACCTATCCGCGCCTACTACCGCCTGGAAGAAATCTGGGGCGACACCCCGATCAAACTGGGCGCCGCCAAGCGCGCGCCGAAAAAAGCGGCCGGCGACGAGCCGAAAAAGGTCAGCGGCCATCTGGCAGCGAGCAAGGCCAATGTGGAAGCTTCGCCCGTGATCGAGAAAAAGACACCGGCCAAGAAAGCCACGGCAGCCACCGCCGCCAAGAAAGCCCCGGCAAAGAAAGCCACCGCCTCCAAAGCCGTCGGCAAGACCGTGAAAGTCGCGCCAACCAAGACCGAAGCGGCTGCCGTCAAAGCACTGAAAGCGCTGCCAGAGAAAAAAGTGCGCGCCCCACGCGCGGCCAAGCCGGCAGCCGATGCTGCACCGGCAAAAACCGTGATCAAGCGTATCAAAAAAGTCGAAGCGTAAGCCTCGATGCAGCTCATCATCGCTGCGGTCGGCCATAAAATGCCGGCCTGGATAGAGACGGGCTTCGCGGAATACGCGAAGCGCATGCCGCCGGAATTGCGCATCGTGCTGAAAGAAATCAAGCCGGTGGAGCGTTCCGGCAGCAAGACCGCCGCCACGGCGATGGCGCTGGAACGCGAACGCATCGAAGCCGTCCTGCCCAAGGGCGTGCGCATCATCGCCCTCGACGAACGCGGCAAGGATCTGACCAGTGTCGGTCTGTCGCAGCAGTTGATGACGTGGCAGCAGGATGGCCGCGACACCGCCTTTCTGATCGGCGGCGCCGACGGCCTCGATCCGCAACTCAAGGCACGTGCCGAAGGCATGCTGCGCATTTCCAGCATGACCCTGCCGCACGGCGTGGTGCGCGTGATCCTCGCCGAGCAGCTCTATCGGGCCTGGTCGATCACGCAAAACCACCCCTATCACCGCGTCTGAACTCCCCCATGAAAACGGCTGATCACAAGATCTACCTCGCCTCCAAAAGCCCGCGCCGGCGCGAACTGCTGCGCCAGATCGGCATCGATTTCGAATTGCTGCTGCTGCGCAGCGACGGCCCGCGCGGCGCCGACGTCACCGAGGAAGTCCTCCCCGGCGAATCGGCGCTCGACTATGTCGCCCGCGTATCGAATGAAAAGGCCGCCTTCGCCTGGGATCTGGTGCGCCGCCGCCACCTGACCCCGCGCCCCGTGCTGGCAGCCGACACCACCGTCACCATCGACGGCATCATCCTCGGCAAACCGGTCGACCGGGCGGAAGCGGTGGCCATGCTGCAGCAGCTGTCTGGCCGCACGCACGAGGTGCTCACCTCGATCGCCGTGCACTACAAGGATTTCGCCGAACAGCGCACGCAGGTGTCGCAAGTGCGCTTCGGCGTGCTCTCGCCCGCCTCAATCGCCGCCTACTGCGCCACGCCCGAGCCGTACGACAAGGCCGGCGCCTACGGCATCCAGGGCAGCGCCGCGCTGTTCGTCGAGCACATCGAAGGCAGCCACTCCGGCATCATGGGCCTGCCCCTGTACGAGACGGCGCAATTGCTGCGTGAAGCAGGTTTGCCCCTGCCCTGATCCCGAGTATGATGTCATTCGTTGCCTCCACTCCCGCGCCCCCATGAACGAAGACATCCTGATCAATATCACGCCGCAAGAAACGCGCGTCGCCCTCATCCTGCAGGGCGCCGTGCAGGAATTGCACATCGAGCGCACGCTCACGCGCGGCCTGGCCGGCAATGTGTATTCCGGCAAGGTGGTGCGGGTATTGCCGGGCATGCAATCGGCCTTCATCGACATCGGCCTGGAACGCGCCGCCTTCCTGCACGTGGCCGACATCTGGGAAGCGCGCGGCCACGACGGCCAGAATGCCACGCCCGCTCCCATAGAAAAAATCCTCTTCGACGGCCAGGTGCTGACGGTGCAGGTGATCAAGGACCCGATCGGCACGAAAGGCGCGCGCCTGTCGACGCAGATTTCCATCGCCGGGCGCATGCTGGTGTACCTGCCGCAAGACAAGCACATCGGCATTTCGCAGAAAATCGAAAAGGAAGCGGAACGCGAGCAGTTGCGCGTGCGCCTGCAAAGCCTGCTGCCGCCCGACGAAAAGGGCGGCTACATCGTGCGCACCATGGCCGAGGACGCTTCCGACGCGGACCTGAAGGCGGACGTCGACTACCTGCGCAAAACCTGGAGCACCATCACGCACGGCGCGCGCACGCGTCCCGCCACCAGCCTGCTGCACCAGGATTTGAGCCTGGCGCAGCGCGTGCTGCGCGACTTCGTCGGCGATGAAACGGCCACCATCCAGGTCGACTCGCGCGAAAACTACGTGAAATTGCGCGAATTTGCTGAAATCTACACGCCCAGCGAACTGACGCGCCTGCAGCACTACACGGGCGAGCGCCCATTGTTCGACCTGTATGGCGTGGAAGAGGAAATCTTGCGCGCGCTGGGCCGCCGGGTCGACCTGAAATCGGGCGGCTACCTGATCGTCGACCAGACGGAAGCGATGACCACCATCGACGTCAACACGGGCGGCTTTGTGGGCGGGCGCAATTTCGCCGACACGATCTTCAAGACCAACCTGGAAGCGGCGCACGCCATCGCCCGCCAGCTGCGCCTGCGCAACCTGGGCGGCATCATCATCCTCGACTTCATCGACATGGACAACGCCGAGCACCGCAACGCCGTGCTGGCCGAACTCAAACGCACCTTGTCACGCGACCGCACCAAGGTTTCGGTGAGCAATTTCTCGCCGCTGGGCCTGGTGGAAATGACGCGCAAGCGCACGCGCGAATCGCTGGCCCACATCCTGTGCGAACCATGCCCCGCCTGCGCCGGCAAGGGCCAGGTGAAAACCTCGCGCACCATCTGCTATGAAATCCTGCGCGAACTGCTGCGCGAAGCAAAACAGTTCAATCCGCGCGAATTCCGCATCCTCGCCTCGCAGGAAGTCGTGGATCTGTTCCTGGAAGAGGAATCGCAGCACCTGGCCATGCTCGGTGACTTCATCGGCAAGAAAATCTCGCTGCAGGTGGAGAACGCCTACCATCAGGAGCAGTACGACGTGATTTTGATGTAGTCATGCCGGGCACCACCGCCTTCTGGCGCGACCCGGCTCTGCCCCACGTGGAAAGCCGGCGCGCCTGCCACAGCCGGGCGTGCTACAAACCGCACAGCCATCCCACGTTTTCCATCGGCGCCGTCGATGCGGGTGGCAGCATCTTTACGGGCAGCCAGGATGGCCAGGCCGTGCTCGGCAATGGCAGCCTGGTGCTGGTGCCGGCCAGCTGCGTGCACGCCTGCAATCCCCTGCCTGGCGCCCTGTGGAGCTACCAGATGCTGCATCTTGATGCGCACTGGCTGCAAGCGCACGCGCCGGCGCTCGATGGCGACACGGCGCGCGTGCTGCATTGCCCTGTGCTGTACGCGCAGTTTTGCGCCATGAATGCGCTGCTGTTTTCAAGGGCCAGCGCGGCGGAGAAAAATGCGGCACTGCTGGTGTTCCTCGGCGCCTGCGCCAGCGCCGGTGCGGATCCGCTGCCGTCTGAACGCAAGCCGCTACCGCGGCAGCTGGCGCCCGTGCTCGAAACGCTGCAGGCGCAGCCCTCGGCCAGCCTGCGGCAACTGGCGCAAGCGGCAGGCCTGAGTCCTTTCCAATTGATCCGCGCCTTTCGCGCCGCCACAGGCCTGACGCCGCATGCCTACCAGTTGAACGCGCACGTGAACCGCGCGCGCAGCCGCTTGCAGGCTGGGACGGCTTTGGCGCAGCTGGCGCATGAACTGGGCTTTGCGGACCAGAGCCATTTTCAGCGCGTGTTCAAAGCCCATACAGGCATCACGCCGGGACGCTACCGCTAAGCTGCAATTTTCTTCAATACAGGCCGCCGCCTGCCCCTGCATACTCGCGCTTCGCCATTGCCGGAGCCGAACCCCATGCAGGATTTCCTCTTCATCGCCGCTGCCCACTTTCTGTCCCTGCTGTCGCCCGGCCCCGATTTTTTCCTGATCGCGCGCACTTCGCTGGCCCACGGCTGGCGCGGCGCCGCCGGCACATGCGTGGGCATTACCGTGGCCAATGCCGTGTTTATCGTGGCGGCGTTTGGCGGACTGTCGGTGCTAAAGGCGGACAGTATGGCATTCATGGTGGTGCGGCTGGCGGGATGCGCCTATCTGCTGTACCTGGGCTGGCTATTCCTGCGCCATGCGGGCAAGAGCAGCCTGGAAGCCGCGCCCGCCAGCGGCAAGGCGCGCTGGCGCGGCGGTGTCGCGATGGGGTTTGTCTCCGCCATCCTGAATCCGAAGAATGCGCTGTTCTATGTCAGCCTGGCCACCGTGCTGGCTGCCAGGCAGACGAGCCCCGCCGCGATGGCGGCGTATGGCGCGTGGATGGTCTTTGCCGTGCTGGCGTGGGATATGGCCGTGGCGCTGGCCATCGGCAGCAGCGCCCTGCGGCAACGCTTTGCCCGCGCGCTGCCGTCGCTGGAACGGCTGTCGGGCGTGATGCTGATCGTGCTGGCGGTCGTGTTACTGATTCAAGCTGGCAATGGATCCAGGTAAAACACGGCATACACTTTCAAGGGCGTCGTTTCCGTCGCTTTTTCCGAGCGCACGACGGAGCAGTCGTCGGCGGCCAGGCTGCGCCAGTTCTGGATGCCCGCCTTGGCGAACATGGCGTGCGCGGGAGCATTCGCGGCCAGGTCCAGCACCAGGCAGGCGTTGCGCGGGCCGGCGCCATAGTTGACGGCGCGGATCTCGATGCCGAAGGTCGTCATCCACGGTTCCCACAATCCCTTTTCCTTGCCGGCCGCCATGCGCTCGAGCATCTCGCCAAACGTCAGGCCTTTCTTGACGGTGCTGCGCAGGGCCTCCAGCGACGGCGCCAGGCGCGGATCGGGCTGCTTGTTGCCGGCGCGGATCTCGGCGATCGCCTTCAGTTCCTTGATGATGGCCGCATCGCGCTCCGTGTAGTCGCGCATGCGCGCGTAAAACTCGGCGTCGAGGAAGGGATTGACGGTCAGCTTGGCGACGCCCTCTTCGCGGCGTTTCGGGGAAGGCGTGTTGGTTTTGGTCATGGCGATAGAGGGGCAAAATACGTTGAGGGGCGCCAGTGTACCACCTTGCAGCGACGCGGCCCCAGGCGCGGCCTCAGCCCCGGGGGGCGGCCGTCGATTCGCGCACCACCAGTTCAGGTTTCAGGCGCACGTCCAGCACGGGGGAATCGGGCGAGTCGATGGTTTGCAGGATCAACCGGGCCGCTTCCGTGCCGATGCCGTGGTGGCGGATGCGGATGGTGGTCAGCGGCGGACGGATCATGTCCATGTAGGGCATGTCGTTGTGGCCCACCACGGAAATATCTTCGGGACAACTCAATCCCAGTTCACGGATGGCGTCGTAGCAGCCGAGGGCCACCAGGTCGCTGCCCGTCACCACGGCCGTCGTCCGCGGCGACTGACGCAGCAGTTCCAGCAGGGCCGCCTTGCCGCATTCGCGCGAATAGCCGCTGCTTTCAAAGACAAACGCTTGCGAGGGATCGAGTTCGCTGGCCTGGATGGCGGCCAGGAAACCGAGGCGGCGCACGTGGCCGGTGGACAGGTTTTCCGGGCCGGCGATGTGCGCGATATGGCGGTGGCCCAGCGCCAGCAAGTGCTCCACGGCCAGGCGCATGCCCACCACGTCGTCGCTGACGACGCAGGAAGCGACGCCCGTCTCGTCGCTGCGGTTGACGGTAACCACGGGCACGTTCTGGTCGATGCACATCTTGATGACGGGATCGTCGCGGCGCGCCGTGGCCAGGATCAGGCCGTCAACCTGCTGCCCCAGCAGGCGGTTGATGACGAACAGCTGCTCTTGCTCGTCGGCGCCCACATTGGCGACGATGGCCAGGTAGCCATGCTTGCGCAAGCCTTCCTCGATGCCCAGCAGAATCGGCGGGAACACCGCGTTGGTAATGTCGGGCAGAACCACGCCGATGATGCGCGACTTGCGCGTGACGAGGGTGGAGGCGGCACGGTTGGGCCGGTAGCCGAGGCGGCCCGCTTCGGCCAGCACGCGCGCGGCCACCTCGGCGCTGACCATTTGCCGCGTTGCCGGGTTCATCACGCGCGAGACGGTGGAAAAGTGCACGCCGCTGGCCCGCGCGACGTCGCTTAAGGTGGGGTTCTTGTTTGTCATGGGCTTCCCGGATCGCAATAGCGTGATTTTATCGTAAAAATTCCGCTTCCCGTCAAAAACCGAGCAAACGCTTGCATTAGAATAAAGGGGCTACCCAAAGCGGTTTTGGTACTCTTAAGCACAATCCAGCCTTGACAGCGTGCAAACGCTTGCATACCATGGCTCGGACTTACCACTCGGGCCATGCATGCCCTTCCCAGAATTCCTATGTCTACTTCCCACAGCAAGCACGCCGAACAGAACGGCGAAACCTTCAACCTGAAAGAAGCCGCCCTCGCCTATCACGCCGAACCTCGGGCAGGCAAGATTTCCGTCACGCCAACCAAACCGCTGGGCGACGCCCGCGCGCTGACCCTGGCGTACTCGCCGGGCGTGGCCTTCGCCTGCGAAGCCATCGTCGAAGATCCGCGCACGGCCGGCATCTACACGTCGCGCAGCAACCTGGTGGCCGTGATCACCAATGGCACGGCCGTGCTGGGCCTGGGCGATATCGGTCCGCTGGCCAGCAAACCGGTGATGGAAGGCAAGGCTTGCCTGTTCAAGCAGTTCGCCGACGTCGATGTATTCGACATCGAACTGGCCGAGAACGATCCCGACCTGTTCATCGACACCGTGGTGCGCATGGAGCCGACCTTCGGCGGCATCAACCTGGAAGACATCAAGGCGCCCGACTGCTTCTACATCGAGCAGCAATTGCGCAAGCGCATGAACATTCCCGTCTTCCACGACGACCAGCATGGCACGGCCATCATCGTCGCGGCCGGCATCCTGAACGGCCTGGAACTGGTGGGCAAGGATATCGGCAACGTCAAGGTGGCCGTCTCGGGCGCGGGCGCGGCGTCGATCGCCTGCCTGGACCTGCTCGTTTCGCTGGGCCTGAACAAATCCTTGCTGAAGGTATGCGACAGCCAGGGCGTGATCTACCCGGGCCGCGATGCCAGCATGGAAGAGAACAAGGCGCGCTACGCGAACGACACGAGCGACCGCGACCTGGCCGATGCCATGGTCGGCGCCGACATCTTCATCGGCGTCTCGAAGGGCGGCGTGGTCAGCGCGCAGATGGTCGAATCGATGGCCGCCAAGCCATTGATCTTCGCCCTGGCCAATCCGCATCCGGAAATCGCCCCGGAAAAAGTGCACGCCGTGCGCGACGACGCCATCGTGGCCACGGGCCGCTCGGACTACCCGAACCAGATCAACAACGTGCTGTGCTTCCCGTACATCTTCCGTGGCGCGCTCGACGTGGGCGCCACCACCATCAATGAAGAGATGAAACTGGCCTGCGTGCGCGCCATCGCCGCGCTGGCCAAGGAGCCGTTGCCGGGGCACGAAAGCAGCGCCTTGAGCCCGCTGCAACTGATCCCGTCGCCGTTCGACGAGCGTCTGCGCAGCTGGGTCGCGCCTGCCGTGTCGCAAGCGGCCATCGCCACTGGCGTCGCCACCCGCGTGCCGGCCAGCGCCTGAGACGCATGACAGGCCTTGCGGCCTTGGCAAAATAACAGCAAGTTACCATTGCTTACAAAAAAACCATGGCTAAAAACCATGGTTTTTTCTATTTCCCCCTTGATATCGCCAATATAGTTGCCGAAGGGCAAATCCCCACGGACATTTTTGTTGCCACCTTCGATTACAATGACGCCTACTTTATGTTGCTACAGTTGCCATAATGGCGACGACGTGCGTTACCAAGGATATTCATGCTCGGCTTGACTTCTGTTTGTGTTTTTCTCTTTTCAGCATTGGCGCTGGCTATCAACAGCGGGTATTCCCTTGGCGCGCTGGTGCTGCTGCTGGCCAGCAGCTGGCTGCTATGGAAACGCCCCCGCCTGAACCTGCAACGGCGAGATTACCTGCTATTGAGCACGTTGCTGCTGTACTTTTTCGTTTACACCGCAAATATGCTGTACCACGCGGATCCAACACGCGAACTCGACATGCCATTGCGCGCGCTGCTGGCCGTACCCGTCCTGCTGTTGCTGCTGGCATATCCACCCCGGCCAGAGGCTTGGTGGAGCGGCCTGGCCATCGGTGCCATCAGTGGTGCGGCTCTGGCTTTCTGGCAATTTCTTGTACTCGATATTTACCGCCCGCAAGCGGCAACCAGCAATGCCATCCACTATGGCAATGTCAGCATGCTGCTTGGCATGCTAGCCCTATGTGGCCTGGGGTGGGCACGAGAGCAGAGCTTCCGCCTGGCATGGAGCCTGCTCCTGCTGGCAGGCGGCCTGTCCGGCATTCTGGGGTCCTTCATCAGCGGTAGCCGCAGCGGTTGGCTGGTGTTACCCGTCTGTGGCTGCCTTTTTGCATACCATTATTCGAAGGGCCGCGGCACACGCCATCTGGCCACTCTGCTCGGCGCACTGCTGGCGGCGTGCATACTTGCCTACACACTTCCCAACTCCCGCGTGCCCCAGCGCGTGGCGGTGGCTGTCAATGACATCAAACAGTTCCAGGACAGCGATAATGTGACCACGTCCGTTGGCCAGCGCATGGAAATGTGGCGCACAGCATGGACCTTATCAAGTAACCATATCTGGCTCGGCATGGGCCGCGATGGTTATTTGGCCGCAAAGCAACAGATGGCAGATGAAGGCAAAATGGATAAAATCATCAAACACTATACCAACGCCCACAACGACTACCTCGATGCCCTGGTTAAACGCGGCATTATCGGTGTCTTGGCCTTGCTGGCACTCTTCCTCGTTCCATTGGCCATGTTTGCCCGCGCCCTGCGCCGCAGTGCCCCCGCAACCCAACCCTATGCGCTGTCCGGCGTGGTGCTATGCACCTGCTATATGATTTTTGGCCTGACGACGAGCTCGCTCACCCTGAATATCGGCATCATCATGCTGGTCTTCCCGATGGTGATACTGTGGGCCATGTTGCGTCAGCAAGAACGCATTGCCTGAGCTTTCGCCTGACCGTTTTTGCTGTCCCTGCAAGGAACCATACCGATGCTCACGCCCGACCTGAAGCGCCTCACCGCACTGCACGCGCCCTATAAGAAACACCTGGCCCTGGCCTTGCTGGCGATGGTCGTCACGGCGGCCACGGAACCGCTGCTGCCGTATGCACTCAAGCTACTGCTCGACAATGGTTTTGGCGGCAAGGTGACTTTTTCCTTCTGGCTGGTGCCGCTGATCGTCATCGGCATCTTTGCCATGCGCGGCGCGTCGACGTTTGCCAGCAGCTACCTGATGAGCTATGTCTCCACGCGCATCCTCAACGAGTTGCGGCGCCGGATGTTCGCCAGCATGCTGAACCTGCCCATCGACTTCTACAACACGCACACGGTGGGCAAAGTCATCAACTCCATCATGTTCGAGGTGCAGCAGATCATCGAGATGGTGACCAAGGTGTTCACCTCGATCGTGCGCTCCTCGCTCACCGTGCTGGGCCTGCTGGCGTGGCTGTTGTACCTGAACTGGGCGCTGACCCTGGTCACCCTGGTGCTGCTGCCCGTGCTGACCATCGTCGTGCGCACCACGGGCAAGCGCCTGAAAAAACTCAACCGCGACTCGCTGGCCGTCAATGCCGAGCTGACCCAGGTCATCGAGGAAACCACCCGCGCGCAGCAAGTGATCAAGATCTTCGGCGGCCAGGACTATGAAAAATCGCGCTTCGCAGAGCGTGCCGAGCAATTGCGCCGCTACAGCATGCGCATGACCACCACCTTTTCCGCCACCGTGCCCATCACCCAGGTGATCACGGCCGCCGCTGTCTCCCTGGTCATCGTGATGGCCCTGTTCCAGTCGGAGCAGGGGCAAATCACGGTCGGCGGCTTTGTATCCTTCATCACGGCCATGCTGATGCTGCTGACACCCTTGAAGCAACTGGCCGAAGTCAATGGCCCCCTGCAGCGCGGCATGGCCGCCGCCGAGGAAGTCTTCCAACTGATCGACAAGACGCCGGAACGCACGGGCGGCAAGCCGCTCGCTGGCCGCAGCGGCGGCCGCATCGAGTTCAAGGACGTGAGCTTTGCCTACCCAGGACATCAGGAACCGGCCCTGCGACACATCGATCTGAGCATTGCGCCAGGACAAACGGTCGCCTTTGTCGGCATGTCCGGCGGCGGCAAATCGACCTTGGTCAGCCTGCTGCCCGGCTTTTACTCGGCCAGCAGTGGCGAGATTCTGCTCGATGGGCAGAATATCGATGCCATTGCCCTGACCAGCCTGCGCAGCCAGATCGCCATGGTCAGCCAGCAGGTGGTGCTGTTCGACGATACCCTGGCCGCCAATATCGCGTATGGCGACGCGGCGCCGGACCGGCAGCGCGTCGAAGCGGCCGCCGCGGCCGCCTTCCTGTCGGACGTCATCGACGGCTTGCCCGATGGCCTGGAAACGCGCCTGGGCGACAACGGCTCGCGCCTGTCCGGCGGCCAGCGCCAGCGCGTGGCCATCGCCCGCGCGATCTACAAGGATGCGCCCATCCTGATCCTCGATGAAGCCACCTCGGCACTGGATACGGAGGCGGAACGGGCCGTGCAAGCGGCACTCGAGCATCTGATGCAAGGTAAAACCACCTTGGTTATTGCTCATCGACTATCAACAATTGAACGTGCGGACCGTATCGTGGTATTGTCACACGGGAAAATAATGGAAACCGGCAGTCACCAGCAATTATTGGATGCCAACGGCGCGTATGCCAATCTGCATCGCCTGCAATTTTCCCAGCAAGTGGCTTGACACCATCGAATGAATACCTGAAATCGTACTGATACATGACGCCTTTGATTCCCGCCGAACTTCTACAAAAGTCGGACAAAATTCTATTCATCGCCCATCTGGCGCTGGGAGACTTTACCTACCTGCAAAACGGTTTCCGCGCCTTTGCCGCGGCCTATCCGCATATCCAGATCCACCTGTGGGTCGACGAAGTGCGCCGCACGTCCGACGCCAAACAATGGGAAGGCTTGCGCACCTATTCGCTGTACGACTGGGTGGAGCAGTCGGGCCTGTTCGCCAAGGTGTACCGCAAGACCTACAGCCCGGCGCTGTACGAAGAATCACTGCGCGAAGCCAAGGCAGAACACTATCCCGTCGTCGTATCGCTGGCCCACGTGCGGCCACAGCAGTACGCTGACCTGGCCCGCGCGATCAGCCCGCACGGGCTGGTGATCGGCACGCGCAAGCCGTTCAGCCCGCTGCGCCCCTGGCATTACCTGGCTTACCGCAAGATCGACGCCGTGCTGGCCTCGTATGCGGGACAGGATGCCGGCGAACACCATATCAGCAGCGTGTATGCGGACTGGTTCCACCAGTTGACGGGACTCGACATTCCCGTGGCCGAACGCTATCCCTTCGTCCACATTCCCGAACACGCGCTGCAGCAGGCGCAAGAGCAGCTGACGGACTGGGGCTTTGCCCCGCGCCAGGGTCCGCTCGTACTCCTGAACCCGTTTGCCAAGTCGCACAAGCGCGGCTGGCCGCTGGAACGCATCGCCGAGCTGATCGCGCGCATGCAGGCGATGCCGAAATGGAAAGATGCCTGCTTCCTGATCAATGCCATGCCGCAGGAACTGGCCAAGGTGAATGCCGTCGTGCAGGCGCACAAGCTGCCGCGCACGCAAGCCTTCAGCGCCGTCGACAACTTTTTCCAGCTGCCGGCCATGCTGGCGCAATGCGACCTGATCATTTCGGTGGAAACATCGATCATGCACCTGGCGAACGCCGTGCATGTGCCAGTGGTGGCGTTGATGCGCAAGAAAAATCCGGAATGGGCGCCGTTCGACAGCGCCAACAGCACCGTCATCACGGTGGCGCGGCGCAGCGACTGGGTCAAGGCGATTTCAAGCGATCAGGTATTGCAGACCATCGCCTAGAGAACGCTTTAACGGCTAGCCAGCGCCCAGCATGCTGATGCGCACCAGGTCGGCCACATTATCGACACCGAGCTTGTCCATCAGGCGCGCCTTGTGCACTTCCACCGTGCGCACGGAAATGCCCAGCACAGGGGCGATATCGCGGTTGTGCTGGCCCGTCACCACCAGTTGCATCACTTCCCGCTCGCGTGGCGTCAGGGCGCGCAGCAAGGCTAACCCCTCCACCTGACGCAGCAACTGACCGCGCGCATGCGCCTCGCGCGAAAACGCTTCCTCGATGGCTGCCAGCAGCTTGTCGTGATCAAACGGTTTTTCCAGGAAATCGCTGGCCTGCGCCTTGAAGGCCTGGCGTGCCAGGGCCACGTCGCCATGTCCCGTGATAATAATGACGGGCAGCATGCATTTGAGCTCCAGCAAGCGGCGCTGCAGGCTCAGGCCATCCATGCCCGACATGCGGATATCGATCAGCAGACAGCCGGCCCACTCGGGCCGCCAGCTGCGCAGGAAATCCTCGCCGCAGGAAAACAGGGCCGTGCGGTAGCCGCGTATGCCCAGCAGCAAACCCAGCGCATCGCGCACGGCGGGATCGTCGTCGACGATAAATACCGTCAAATTACTTGTCACCATACTCTCCTGTCGCGCCGCCACTGGCGCGCGCCAGGGGCAGGACAAAACGAAAAATGCCATACTTGCCCACTTCGGCCCATAGCTGGCCGCCATGCGCTTCGACGATGCTGCGGCTGAGCACCAGCCCCAGACCCAGACCGCTGGCCTTGGTCGAGACAAACGGTTCGAACAGGCGTGCCGCCAGGCTGTTGGAAATGCCGGGGCCGCTATCTTCCACGGACAGGCACAGCCGCCCGCCGTCGAGCCGCTCGGCCGAGACCGTGATGCGGCGCCGGCCGCGCGGCTGGCCCATCACCGCATCCTGCGCATTGGCCAGTAAATTACGCAGCACCAGTTCGATTTGCAGCCGGTCGGCATTGACGGCCAGCGGCGACGGCGGCGCCAGCACCAGCTCGATGCCATGCTCATGGAACAGCGGCGTGAACTGGCGCGCCATGCCCTCGATCAAGGCGCCCGCCTCCACCGCTTCGAGCTGCATCGCGCCCGTGCGGAAAAAGTCGCGCAGGCGGCGCACCACGTCCGCGGCGCGTCCCGATTCGACGATCATATGGCCCACGGCCCCCTGCAGCAAGGCGCCCGTCTCGCCCCGCTCCAGCAAGTACTCGCACGCCTTGCCATAGGTCGACAAGGCCGTCAGCGGCTGGTTCAGCTCATGCGCGAGAGCGGCCGCCATCTCGCCGGCGGCGGCCAGGCGCATCGTGTGTTTCAGTTCGTTGGACACCTGCCGCATTTCATCGACGACGATGCCGATAAAAAATCCCACCAGCGCCAGCACGGCATCGAGCAATTGCAATTCATAAAACTGGATATCGACCGCATGCGTCCATTTCACGAGAGTGATGATGCACAGTTGCAATACAAACACGGCCAGCACGGCGCCATGCAAGCCCTGGCGCGAGGCGGCCCAGATCACGGGGAGAAACAGGAAGTAGAAATGCTTGTATTCGCAACGCACGATGGAACCGAAGAGGCTCCACAGCACGAAGCTGGCCAGGGCCAGATACGCCAGGGTTTCCCAGCGCCAGACGGCGGCATGCAGGCGCTCGCGCCCCCGTTCGCTGAACAGCACCCAGATCAGCGGCATCGACACCAGCATGCCGACCATGTCGCCGATGCCGAAGCGCCACACGGCCGTACCCCATTCGCCGGCCGGGATGCGTCCCGTCAGCGACAGCAGGGAAATATAGCCGAGCGCATTGAGCACGGTGCCACACAGCACGATGGCAACCCAGGCGCTCAGGCGGCGCCGGTTGTCGAAGATGTCGCTGCTGCTGAAACTGCGGCGCAGGACTGCGCCGATACCGCCATAGCCGAGCACAAGCCACGCCGAACAGAGCAGGGTCAGGGGCAGGCCTGCGGGCATGCCGCGCACCAGCACCTCGCCGGCCACCAGGGCGATAAACCACGGCAGCGCCGCCTTGCGGCCGTGAATCAGCCAAAACACGAGGCCCAGCGCGGGATCGGGATTCCAGGGCGTGATGTTCAAACCGTACATCGGATCGATATACGTGGCCCAGTCAAACAGCAGATACAGGCCGACAAAGGCGGGATACGGCAGGTAGCGGGACAGGAAGGGGCGCATAACGGTGTTTTTTTAACTGTCCCGCATTATGCATTGCAAGCGTGCGCCACGCCATGCCATCTTGCGTTATTTGCACATGCAATAATCTTCATGCAATGCCGCAAGGGGCGCCGGCGCAGTCAGGCCTCGGCCAGCGGCAAGCGCACCTCTACCAGCAAGCCCAGGCCGCCATTACCTCTATGCAACTGAATCGTGCCGCCATGCTGGCGCACGACGGACGCGACGATGGACAAGCCCAGGCCGCTGCCCGGCTGCGCCTGCTGCGGCGCGCGGAAAAAGCGGTCGAACACGCGGTCATACAGGGCCGGCGCGATGCCCGGCCCCTGATCGGCCACATGCAACACGGCCTGGCCCCGTTCCGCATGCAGCGACACCGTCACGCTGCTGCCGCGCGGACTGTACTTGATGGCGTTCTCCACCAGGTTGTCGATCAGCGAGACCAGGCTTTCGCGCTGTCCGGCTACGCTGAGCGAGACGCTGGCTTGCAATTCGAGTTCGATATCGCCCGCCTGGGCCAGCCCGGACAGGGCCGCCAGGCGGTCTTGCAGCAAGGTGTCGAGCGCCTGCCGCCGCGGCAACTCGCCCCCGCCCGCCTGCACTTCGCTGCGCGTCAGCTGCAGCAGCTGGCCCACCAGGCGCGCGGCGCGGTTGCCGCTGTTCACAATACCGTCCAGCAGCTCTTGCTGGCGTACATCATGCGCCTGCCCCTGCAGAGCCTCGACATTCACGCGCATGGCCGCCAGCGGCGTGCGCAGCTCATGCGTGGCATCGGCGATGAAGCTGCGTTCGCGCGCGGCACTGGCATCGACCCGCTGCAGCAGGGCATTGATATTGTCGACCAGCGCCGCCAGTTCGCCATGCGGCGGCTTGAAGGCCAGCGGCCGCAAATCCTGCGGTCCGCGCGCCGCCACCTCCTGCGCCACCTTGCGCCATGGGCGCATGGCCAGGCGAATCGACAGCCAGGCCGGCACCAGCAGGAACGGCAGGCTGATCAGCAGCGGCAACAGGTAGTAGCCGCGTGAATTGATCGTGATGAAAAATTGCCAGGCGCCGCCCACCTCCAGCACCGTCACGCGGGTGGTCCCTTCGGCCAGGCTGCGGCTGCGCCAGGCCTGGCCCTTGATATACACCACCTCCATCTGCTCCGGGCCGGCGCTGCGGATGCCGCTGGGTGCATCGGGGGACTTGTAGACCAGCTTGCCTTCGCGCCAGACGAGGATGCGCGGCGCCAGCTCCGGCACCTGCCCCATCTCAAACTCCTCGCGCAAGGCCTCGTCGATGGCGCGCAAGCTTTGTTCCTGGCGCTGCGGCTGTTCGGCCAGGTTATCGGCCACGCTGACAATGGCGTGCAGCACGCCACGGGTCACATTGCTCGCTTCACCCGCGCCCTCGACTAGCACATACGCCACGGCCAGGCTCCACAGCACGGTGAGCATCAGCATTTGCGCGACCATCAGGCGGCGCACCAGTGTGGGCCGGCGCAGCATGACCCAGAAACGCCCCATCATGCGCCGGCACCGGGCGGGGTGGACGGTTCGCCCTGCTGGTCGATGACATAGCCGACGCCGCGCACGGTACGGATATACCCTTCGCCGATCTTGCGGCGCAGGTTGCCCATATGCACGTCCAGGGTATTGCTGGCATTGGCCAGCCCGCCGGGCAAGATGTGTTCTTCCAGCACGCGGCGCGTGATGACCCGGTTGGCGCGCATCAGCAAGGTCTTCAGCAGCGCATATTCACTGGCCGTCAACTCCACGGGCCGCCCATGCACGCTGACACGGCGCGTGGGCACCTGCAGCAGCAGGCCGCGCAATTCGATGGTGTCGCCGTCAAAGCCATAGCTGCGGCGCGCCAGGGCGCGCACGCGCGACAGCAGCTCGGCCAGCACGAACGGTTTCACCAGATAATCGTCGGCGCCGCCATCGAGGCCCCGCAAGCGCTGTTCCAGCGTATCGCGGGCGCTGAGGATCAGCACCGGCAGGCGGGCCGCGCGCAGGCGGGCCAGCAAATCGAGGCCATCGCCGTCGGGCAAACCCAGGTCCAGCAACACCAGTTCACAACTGTCGTGCTCGATGCTGCGCGCCGCATCCTCCAGGCTGCGCACCCAGACCACTTGCATGCCCTGGTCGCGCAGGGCGATCCGCACGCCATTGCCCAGGTCCATATCGTCTTCAATCAGCAGTATCTTCATGGTGAGTATTAAACCACCGCAAGCTGAAGAATGGGTAAAGAAGCGCTCTTCATGCAATCTTAATAAAAGGCTCAGTTTTCCTTCATGGCAAGGATGAATACTGTCAGCAGTCAATCGAGCCACTCCGGACTCGGTTCTCCACCTGACGGAAAACACCATGCACGCACCCACAACCCTGCTGACCGCGCTGGCACTCGCCAGCGGCATGATCCTCAACCCGCTGGCCGCCGCGGCGGCCGAACCCGCCGCGGAAAATGTTTTCACCATCGGCGGCGGCGTCGCTGCCGTATCCAGCTATTCCGGCGCCGACAAGCTGTCGGCCTCGCCCCTGATCATCCTCGACTACGCCATGGCCAATGGCCTGTTCATCAGCACCTCGCGCGGCCTCGGTTATGGCGGCCAGGCCGGGCCCTTCAGCTACAGCGCCGCACTGGGCTACCGCGGCAAGCGCGAAGACCACAAGCGCACGGGCGTTAACGGCTTCGGCGGCAGCGATTACCTGAAGGGCATGGGCGAAGTCAAGGGCAATGCCAGCGCCCTGCTCAGCGCGGGCTATTCGCCCCTGCCGGGCCTGTCGCTGAGCGTGTCGAGCGACATTCCCCTGTCGAACCGGGAAAACGGCGCGAATGTGCATTTCGGTGCGACGGGCCAGGTCTACGGCAGGTCCGATGCCAAGGGCATGCAAAAGGACAGCGTGACCATCGGCGGCCAGCTGGGCTGGGGCGAGCGCAAGTACGTACAAACCATGTATGGCGTGACGGCCACCCAGGCGGCGAATACCTCGTTCAAGCAATACACGCCCAAAGGCGGTTTCTATGAAGCGCAGGCCACCGTCAACTGGGAGCACCGCATCGATGCGCGCTGGGGCGTCAATACGCTGATCGGCGTCGAGAGCCGCCTGGGCGACGCGGCAAAAAGCCCCATCGTGCAGCGCAAGACTTCGCCGATCGGCGCCGTGTACGTCACCTACCGCTATTAAAACAAGCGCGGCATAAGGGGAACCCGTACGCTGTTTCGCCAATTTACAGAGGGGAATGGCATGGATACCATGACCTAGTTTTCCGACTATGGCCATCCCTTCCATGCATGCAACGCGCCTTGCCCCGCAACGCCACCGCGCCCCGGGCAACGCTGCGGGCGCAGGCGGCAAGCCGGACCAGGATACCTTGCTGCTGCTCTTGCCCGTCAAGCGCGCCAGCGACATCATCTACGGCGCGCGCTACGCCAGGCGCCTGCAGGAATGGGGTATCCAGGTCAGCATCCGCCTGCTGCACGTGACACCGGCGCCAGCGCGCCAGGCCGATGATTTGCCCCGGCACATTGCCGGCGCATGCCATGCGCTGGACCCGGCCACGCAGCAGATGCTGCACGAGGCGGGACTGTACCTGAGCCGTTCGCAGCTCGCCTTCAGCACGCATATTTTCGCCGGCGAGCTGCTGTTTACGATCCTCGATACGGCTGAACTGCTCGGCTGCCACGAAATCGTCCTGCCGGCCCTGCGGCACAGTCCCTGGCAGCGCCGCTTTGCCGGAGCGCTGGCACGCAAGCTGGCGCGCGCCACGCGCAGCGCCACGGTCTTGCTGGCCGATAGCGACGGCATGAGCGGGCCGCCGCCGGCCTGAAGCGCCACCGGCGCTCCCCCATCCACATTCACATGGACACCCTTTGATGACACAAGCCATTACCCTGCACGCAGGCCTGAGCAATATGCCGCCAGGCATGTCACGCGTGCGCGAGCTGCTCAAGCTGCAATTGCGGGCACAGCTGCAGCGCCGGCAGACGCGCATCTGGCTGCAACTGCTCAATTCACACCCCGTGTTCCGGGACTTGCTGCAAGCCTATCCGCGCCTGATGCACAAGGTGTACCGCCCTTACCTGAGCACGAACCTGTCGTGCCGCCAGCGCGTCGCCTTGCTGGTCGAGCACTATCATTTCATCCTGCAACAGGGCTGGGGCAAGTTGATGACGCAGGCGGCGCGCGCCCCCGTGCGGCTGGGTTCCGTGCCGGGAAAATCGGGCGCGCCCTACCATCTGCAGCTGTGTTCGCTACAACCGATGGACCGTGAAGGCGAAATGGTCTTGCAACTGGCGCATGGCGATGACGTGATCTACTCGGTCGCGTTTAGCTTTTTCGGTTCCTGCGCGCCCGCCAGCATGGGCGTGGGCATCGGCTGCATCCAGGGTCCGCGCGGCGCGGAAGGCTTGCGCCGCGTGCGCGAGGCTACCCGCGACCTGCACGGCATGCGCCCCAAGGCCCTGATGGTACGCCTGGTGCGCCAGCTGGGACATGATCATGGCTGCCGCAATATGGTGCTTGTAGGCAACGCCAACCGCGCCGTCCACCATTCCGCCAAAAAGGGCCGTTTGTTCGCCGACTACAATTCCCTTTGGCAAGAACTTGGCGCCCAGGAACGCAAAGATGGCGATTTTGAGTTACCGTGCGAAAACTTGCCCCTGCCTGCCCTGGAAGAGATTCCATCAAAAAAACGCTCGGAAGCACGCAAACGCCACGAACTGACGCTGGCCATGATCAGCAGCCTGCGTAGCGGTCTCGACACCCATCGCAGCCCGGTGCAGCTCACCGCGACCACTGCGGCGGCGGCCAAGGAAGTACGGCAAGCGGCCGATCTGGACGACGAAGACTACGCCTCCGCCGCCGCCTGAGCACCCGCTGGCGGCACACGCTTCAACCCATGCGCGGCCCAATCCTGTTACGCTAGCGCTATCGGCATGCACCGCGGTGCGCCGGTTCCCCCAACGCTTACTAGGAGGCATTCATGCGCGTAGACATCTACCGCCGGGCCGAGCACGACGGCATTTTTTCCTACCTCGCCGTGCCGGAAGGAAAGCTCATTCCGGAAGAAGTGACCAATACCGACTGGCAAATCGAAGCGCGCGCCAGCGAAGTGGCCGACGATGCCGAGATCTTGCCCAACTACCATATCGAACAGCCGCACCAGCAGATCGCCGCCAAAGGCTATGCGATCACGGGCCTGAAAGACATGTAAACGAAAAAAGCCAAACCAGCATGTCCGCGGTTTGGCTTTGTTTTTGGCGTTGTCATATGCGCCCGGTGGTGCCGGTCAGTATTCGACCGCAACCTCTTGCGCGCCCAGCATCTGCTCCAGCGCCATCTGCAATTCATCCGATGGCGCCACTTTCCACTCGTCGCCAAACTGCAGCACGCAGCTGACGCCTTGCGGGCTGACCTTGGCAGCGATCGGCAGTCCGTCCACAGCCCGGTGCGGCGTGATCACGTCGCTGATGCGTTTCATGTCCAGCGTCGTGGGCAAGGTCAAGCCCAGCTGGCGACCATACTGCACCCGCGCGGCGATGATGTCAAAGGCGCTCTCGGCCGTGATACGCAAGCCGCCCGAAAAACGGTCTTCCGACACCTTGCCCACGACGGCCAGGAATTCATCTTCCTTGAAGATTTTCCGGTTGGAATCGAACAATTCGCCATACACCGTCACTTCCACCGTGCCGCTCTTGTCGTCCAGGGTGACGATGAGGATCTTGCCGCGCTGCGTCATCTGCGTGCGCAAACCCGTGATGACGCCGGCCATCATGCGCGGTTCGCGCGATGGCGACAGTTCCGACAATTTCGTGCGCGCAAAACGGCGCGCCTCGGGCGCATACGAATCGAACAGGTGGCCGGACAGGTAAAAGCCCAGCGCGATCTTTTCTTCCGTCAATCGCTGCTTGTCGCTCCAGACGGGCACCTTGACGTACTCGGGCGGCGCCACCATGTCGCTGTCGTCGCCGCCGAACAGGCTCACCTGGTTGGCCGCCTTGGCGGCCTGGTCGGCGCATTCCATGGCGAAGGCCACGGACGCGAGCAGAATGGCGCGGTCGACCTTCAGGCAATCGAAGGCGCCGCTACGGATCAGCGACTCGATGGTGCGGCGGTTGATCTGCTTCTTGTCCACGCGCTTGCAGAAATCGAACAGGCTCGTAAATGGCCCGCCGGCCTCGCGCGCGGCGATGATGGCTTCGATGGCGTTCTGGCCCGAGCCTTTTACAGCGCCCAGGCCGTAGCGGATCTGCGTGACTTTCTTGCCGCTCACTGACGGCGCGGCGCCGCTCGGCGTGAAGCGGTAGTCCGATTCGTTGATATCCGGCGGCAACAAGGTCAGCTTGCAGATTTCCAGCGAGTCTTCCACCAGGATCTTGATCTTGTCCGTGTCGTCCATGGCCAGCGACAAGTTGGCGGCCATGAAGGCGGCCGTGTGGTGCGCTTTCAAATAGGCCGTGTGATACGACAGCAGAGCATAGGCGGCGGCGTGCGATTTATTGAAACCGTAGCCGGCGAACTTTTCCATCAAGTCGAAGATCTCGTCGGCCTTTTCCGCCGTCAAGCCGTCTTTTGCCGCACCGGCGCGGAAGATCTCGCGGTGCTCGGCCATCTCTTCGGCCTTCTTCTTACCCATGGCGCGGCGCAGCATGTCGGCGCCGCCCAGCGAGTAGCCGCCGACGATCTGCGCCATCTGCATCACCTGCTCCTGATACACCATGATGCCGTAGGTTTCGGACAGAATCGATTCCGTGCGCGGATCGGGATAATCGAAACGCTCACCGTGCTTGCGCTTGCAGAAGTCGGGAATCAGGTCCATCGGGCCCGGACGGTACAACGCCACCAGCGCGATAATGTCTTCGAAACGGTCGGGACGCGCATCTTTCAGCATGCCCTGCATGCCGCGCGACTCAAGCTGGAACACGGCCACGGTCTTGGCCTTGGTCAGCAAGTCATACGACGGCTTGTCATTCAGCGGCAAGGTGGCCAGATCAAAATTGGCCTGCGCCGGATCGAGCTGCTTGATGTAGCGCACGGCGCGGTCGAGGATGGTGAGCGTGGTCAGACCCAAGAAGTCGAACTTCACGAGGCCGACGGCCTCCACGTCATCCTTGTCGTACTGCGACACGACGCCCGAGTCGCCGCCCTGCGTGTACAGCGGGCAGAAATCCGTCAGCTTGCCCGGAGCGATCAGCACGCCACCCGCGTGCATGCCGATATTGCGCGTGATGCCTTCGACTTGCTGCGCCAGGTCCAGCAACTGCTTGACCTCTTCCTCGTTTTCCTGGCGCTCCTTGAGCAGCGGTTCTTCCTCGATGGCGTCGGCGATCGACACGGGTTTGCCCGGCTTGAACGGGATCAGCTTCGAGATGCCGTCGCAGAAGTTGTAGCCGAAGTCCATCACGCGGCCCACGTCGCGGATCGCGCCCTTGGCCGCCATGGTACCGAAGGTGGCGATCTGCGAGACCGCCTCCTTGCCATACAAATCCTTGACGTGCTGAATGACCCGGTCGCGCCCTTCCTGGCAAAAGTCAATATCGAAGTCGGGCATCGAGACGCGTTCGGGATTCAAAAAGCGCTCGAACAGCAGGTTGTACTGCAGTGGGTCGAGGTCGGTAATGAGCAGCGAATACGCCACCAGCGAACCGGCACCCGAACCGCGGCCCGGACCGACGGGCACGCCGTTTTCCTTGGCCCACTGGATAAACTCGGCCACGATCAGGAAGTAGCCGGGGAATTTCATGTTGCAAATCGTGTCCGTCTCGAACTTCAACCGCGACTCGTAGCGCGGACGCTCTTTCTCGCGGCGTTCGGCATCGGGATACAGCTGCAACAAACGCTTTTCCAGGCCCGCCTGCGACTCGGCAACGAGGAACTGGTCGATCGTCATGCCGGGCGGGGTGGGGAAATTCGGCAACTGCGGCTTGCCCAGGGTCAAGGTCAAATTGCAGCGCTTGGCGATTTCCACGGAATTGGCCAGCGCGGCCGGCAAGTCGGCGAACAATTCGGCCATGTCAGCCTGCGACAGGAAACGCTGGCTGTCGTTGAAGCGCTTGACCCGCTTGGCGTTGGCCAGCATTTCGCCTTCGGCGATACAGGTACGGGCTTCGTGGGCAATAAATTCTTCTGGGGAAATAAATTGCACGGGATGCGTGGCAACAACAGGCAAGCCCAGCTTGGCCGCCAGGGCCACCGCATGGCGCACCTGCGCTTCCTGGTTGGCCTGGCCGCCGCGCTGGATTTCGACATAAAAATGGCCAGGGAAAATCTCGGCCCAGCGCTGCGCGTTGCGTTCGGCCAGGGCCAGGTTGCCATTCTCGATGGCAATGCCGACATCGCCAAAGTGCGCGCCCGACAGCGCAATCAAGCCATTCGCCGCACTTTCGCCCGGGTACAAGTCATAGGTATTCGTCGCCAGCGCCTGCAGCCACTCGATGCGCAGCTCGGCACGGCCCTTGTACTGGTTCGTCAGCCAGGCCGTCGACAGCAGTTCGCACAGTTGCAGATAGCCCATGCGGTTCTTCGCCAGCAGCAGCAAGCGCGACGGTTTTTCGCGGTTGTCGTCATTCGTGATCCACACGTCGACGCCAACGATGGGCTTGATGCCCTTGCCGCGTGCTTCCTTGTAGAACTTGACCATGCCAAACAGGTTCGACAGGTCGGTGACGGCCAGCGCCACCTGCTTGTCCTTCGCCGCCGCCTTGACCACGTCGTCGATGCGCACCAGGCCATCGACGATCGAGTACTCCGAGTGCACGCGCAAGTGGACGAAGGCAGGACCGGGCTGCATCGCTTGCTGTGAACCTGCCGGAGCGCCGGCCTCTTGCATTACCATTTCCATCCTGTGTACCGTTTCGTGCAAAATTCAATGGGGTCTATTCTACCGCGTCGCGGGTGCGGACCGGGTATCCTGCCTGGCCTGTCGGGCTTATAATATCGGCTGTTCAGTCTAAGCCGATCGCCATCATGCAAGCCATCACCCCAGCAACACCCGCCGTTTCCGCCGCCGCCAGCCCGCTGGCCGCCTCGTTTGTCAATATCGCCGCGTATAAATTCATCACGCTAGCCGATACGGAAGCCATGCGCCCCTTGTATCAGGAGCAATGCCTGGCGCTTGAACTGAAGGGCACGATCCTGCTGACGCCGGAAGGCATCAATATGTTCCTGTCGGGCACGCGCGAGCATATCGATGCCTTCCTCGCCTGGGTGCGCAGCGACGAACGTCTGGCCGATCTGGAATGGAAGGAAAGCTTGTCGAACGAGCAATCGCACAAGCGCATGCTGGTCAAGCTGAAAAAAGAAATCATCACCATGCGCATGCCGCTGATCAAGCCGGAACTGGGCCGCGCCCCGTCCGTCGACGCGCACACGCTCAAGCGCTGGCTCGACGCCGGCGTCGACGATGCAGGCAAGCCCGTGGTCATGATGGAAACGCGCAACGCCTTTGAAGTGGATGTGGGCACGTTCAACAACACGCTCGATTACCGCATCGACAAGTTTACGGAATTCCCAGCCGTGGCTGCCGCGCACAAGGATGAACTGGAAGGCAAGACCGTCGTCACCTTCTGCACGGGCGGCATCCGCTGCGAAAAGGCGGCCATCCACATGAAGGAAATCGGCTACGACAGCGTGTACCAGCTCGACGGCGGCATCCTGAAGTATTTCGAGGAAGTCGGCGGCGAGCACTATACGGGCGACTGCTTCGTGTTCGACTACCGCACGGCGCTGAACCCGAAACTGGAACCGACGGAAACGGTGCAATGCTTCGTCTGCCGCGCCGTCGTCACGCCGCGCCAGCAACTGGCGCCGGAATATGTGTATGAAGTGTCATGCCCGCATTGCTACAAAAATACCGAAGAATAAGCACCCGCTCCCCGGGCCGCGTGTAAACTGACATGCCCATCCTGGCCATTACTGGCCAGGATGGGCATTTTCAATTCCGCCAGCACATTGCTTGTACGTGGCGGTCATTGTCACGATATTTAGTCGGCCATCTTCAAACGGTTTGCCTGCCACCAGCTGCGGCCAAACACCAACAGCGAGAAGAATACCAGGCCAGCCAGGAAACCCGCCAGCAAGCTATTCGACAATCGGCTGGTGCGGCTTTCCGGCAAGGTCGGTCCCGCAATAAAGCGGCTCTTTTCCAGGTAGACGGCCGTGGCCTTCTGATTGTCGACAGTAATCGCGTTGAAGACTTCCTTGACGGATTCATCATTCAAATCGCGCTTCTTGAACACGTTTTCCTTGATCGATTCCAGTGCAAGCAGGACTGCTTCGCCAGACTTGTTGCCATCGAGTGCAGCCTTGGCGCCATCATAGTATTCGCGCAAGATGATATTTTGCTTTTGCTCGCGCTGCGCCTTGAGAATCGCTTCGTTTGCCATCAGGGCATCGACCTCGGTGGACATCAACTGCGTCGATGGCGACAGATAACGGGCATTATCCTCGGTCACGCTGACCACCTGGCGGCTTCCCTGCGCCGCAGCGTCAGGATAGCGCGAAACAATTTTCCGCAAGGTATCGCCTTTACGGGCAAAACTTTCCAGCTTCTCTTTGTTGCTGATAATTTCGTTATCGAGCTTGGTGATCTTACTGGTCAGATCCAGGTGCTTGGAACGCAGGAAATCCGAATACACCAGGTAAATCACGCTATCCATCGTATAGCGGCCCAGCAGGGCAACCATGCGCTGTGCATCCTGGGGCGTCGTCGCCTGGTAGCTGATACGCAAACCGATGACATTGTTGCTGATATCCTTGGCCGTATCCATCAACTCCTTGGCATCGAGCTTGGTCATCGGGTAAATCGGCTCCAGCAATTTGGAAAAGTTGTCGCGCACGATCAGCGTATGGCGCAACTCTTGCACCGTAGGATCATTGTTCAGCTTGACTTGTTGCATATAGTCGTCAAAGCGGCCACTGCTGCTTAATGCCGCCACATAGCGTTTATAGTCACCCAGCGCGATACCCGGAGGCGGCTCCTTTTCTTTTTCCTTGTCCTTCTCCTTGTCATTGCTGACTTGTTCTTTCGGCACGGGTATTGCGCCGCCAAACTGGTAGAAGCCTTCGCTCTTGTACATCGCCGTATACAAGGTAAACAACACGCACAATATCATCGCGACCACGGTACCGCCGACGATCAACTTGCGGCCTTTCCATAAAACGATCAGTATCTCCGTCAAGGAAAATTCAGGCGCACCTTGCTGCTCCGGCGCTTGCTTCATTTCTACCAATTTGTCCATGATTCTTCTTTAGTTAATAAGTACATCAAAAATAAAAACGATAGTCCGAGCGTCAGTCTGTATTGGCCTGGCGCGCCATCACCACGACCGGGCTATTGCTTTGCGCAGCCCGCTGTGCATTCCAGACCCAATCCTCGATGCCGCACTGCGGCTCATATTCGGTAACGATCTCCAGCAACAATGTTCGTACGGCGGCCTGGTCGAACTGATCGCATGCCCTCGTCAATTCGCCGAGCATGCCCTCCAGCTTCGTCCATGGGATTTCAACCTCACGCGCGCGCATGATCAAAGGATGATCCGTGCCTTCAACATTGTCTCCAATCAACAATTCTTCGTACAGCTTCTCGCCGGGGCGCAAGCCAACGTGATGGATTTCGATGGTGCCGTCCGGTGCCTGTTCACTTTTGACTTCCAAGCCACTCAAATGCACCATGCGCTTGGCCAGGTCGACGATCTTGACGGGGTCACCCATATCCAGAACAAACACGTCCCCCCCCTGCCCCATGGCGCCCGCCTGCAGTACCAGCTGCGCGGCTTCGGGAATCGTCATGAAATAACGGGTGATTTCCGGATGCGTGATCGTAATTGGCCCGCCCGCCATGATCTGTTTGCGAAACAGTGGTACCACCGACCCCGAGGAGCCCAGTACATTGCCGAAACGAACCATACAAAACCGCGTCTTGTCCTGTTTGCGGGCAAAGGCCTGCAAAATCAACTCTGCCAGCCGTTTGGTGGAACCCATGACATTGGTTGGACGAACGGCCTTGTCTGTAGAAATGAGGACAAAACGCTTCACCTGCGCATCGATTGCGGCACGCGCCATGCTTAATGTTCCCAAGGCATTGTTACGTATGCCTTCGATTGGATTATGCTCCACCAGGGGCACATGTTTATATGCGGCGGCATGATACAAAGTCTCAACACGGAAAGTTCGCAGAATTCTTTCGCACTTGGCGGTTTCCAGCACGGATCCCAGGAATGGCAGCAGTTCCACTTCGACCCGCAAGACTTTTTTCAGTGCCTGCAATTCCTGTTCGATCGAATATAAGGCAAATTCCGACATTTCATACAGAATCAGGCAAGCCGGCCGTTGACGCAATATCTGGCGGCACAATTCCGAACCGATCGAACCGCCGGCACCGGTCACCATCACCGTCTTGCCAGAAATACACATGGCCATCAAGTCCTGGTCAGGCTCCACAGCATCACGCCCCAGCAAATCTTCGATTTCGATCTCGCGCAAGTCCTGCACCTGGGTACTGGCGCGTATCAGGCTCTTGATCGGCGAAGTGACCAGCGTCTTGATTTTCAGCGGCTCCAGCTTTTCCAGGATACGGCGCTGCTGCGCCTTGCTCAGGGACGGCATGGCAAGCAGCACCTTGCTGATGGCCTTGCTTGCCACTAAATCCGGCAACGCATCGGGCGCATATACGCGTATGCCCCCGATACTGGCGCCATGCAGTTCTTTCTTGTCGTCGATCAGGGCCACTACCTTGTACTCGCCAGCATGGTTCAGGGCCTGCGCCAACTGATTGCCGGAAGCGCCGGCGCCATACACGACCACGCGAATGCCATCCGTACGCCGGTTGGTGTACAAAAAGTACCCGCGCGCCAGAAAACGGCTGGCCGCAACATACATGATGGCGCACACCCAGAAGATGCCGAAAACGCCGCGTGACAAACCATTCATGCCATTCAAAAACACCGCCATGGCCAGCAATACGGCCACGGACAAACTGACGCCAAGGAAAACGACATACACAATCTTGTAATCGATGAAGCGAATCACGGCACGGTACAGACCCAATTTGATAAAAATAGGCAGTGAAACGAGCGGTGCCGCGAGGATCAGCCAAATGTAGGAATAAAACTGTGCATTGGCCAACCCATCGAAACGCAATGCAATCGCGATACAAAAAGTCAGTGGCAAGAAAAACAGATCAGCAAACGCCGCCACAATTTGCTTGTGAAAACGCGAAAAATTGAATATTGGATTCATTCAAAGCTTCCTTTGTCTACAGCGGCTGGCGGCAAGGCCAGGCAGCACGCGGCCTGCTGCTTGATCGATACGCCATGGCCAGACACCATACCTGACAGACCGGACGAGATATTCATCAATGGGTTACTCCATCCCGGCGCACCACCTTCAGGAATGTCAGGAACAGAATGCGAAGATCCAGTGCCAGCGAACGGCGCTGCAAGTAATCGGCATCCAGCTTGACCTTGTCCACGATAGGCAACTCATCGCGCCCATTTATTTGCGCCCATCCTGTCAAGCCAGGCAAGATGCCGTCGATACCATGACGGCTGCGCAGTTCGATCAGATCGTACTGGTTGAACAAGGCAGGACGTGGACCGACAAAGCTCATGTCGCCCTTCAATATACTCCACAGTTGCGGCAATTCATCGAGGCTGGACTTGCGTAAAAAGGAGCCCACCGGGGTGAGGAATTGCTTGGGGTCCGGCAGCAAATGTGTCGCAACAGCGGGGGTATCGACACGCATGGTGCGAAATTTCGGCATCTTGAAGATCTTGTTGTGCCGCCCGACACGATCGGACCAATAAACGATGGGGCCCGCGGACGTCAGCCGCACCACCAGGGCGACCAGGCTAACCGGAATAAGCAGCAATAACGACGCGATCAACGCCAGTACCAAATCAAATACTCGTTTCATTCATTTTCCCTGATATGTATTCCCGTCCCGCGCGCTCGAGTGCCGCGCTACTATGGAATGGCGCGCGCCACCCCAGAATGGACCTCGCTTTGCTTGTATCTACCAGCAATTGCGCGCTCAATTTCGCAAACATCTGCTGCTTCCCGCATAGCGTCGCCGTAGCGCGCACCACGGCGGCAGGGATGGGCCATATGCGCTGCTTCTTGCCCATGCCCGTACCTATGTGCCGGAAAATGTCTTCCAACATCACACTTTGCTCATCCGACACAAGAAATGTTTCTCCGGCAGCGGCAGGATGCGTGGCGCACACTTGGAGAAAATCCACCAGATTCCAGATGCTCAACAAACTGCGCCGGGCGGATATTCTACCAAAGGGCAATGGCAGCGATTTGGCTGCCAGCTTGAGCAACAAGGAAAAATTACCGGGTGCATCGGGGCCGAAAACCAGCGTCGGCCGCACAATGACAAATTGCATTTCGGATGCAGGAATCAGCTCTCGTATCATTTGTTCCGCTTCATACTTGCTGATCGCATACAAGTCATGCGGGGCTGCCGCATCCGTTTCCGTAAACGGCTGGGCAGCACTGGCATTGCCATTCACACCGATCGAGCTGACAAAGACGAAGCGCTTGACGCCGCAGCGCGCCGCATCCGCGATCAAGTGCCGCGTCAGCTCCACATTTACCTTGCGAAACTCCGCCAACGGATCGGCCACCTCATCGTGCAGGACATGGGCGCGTCCGGCAAGGTGAACGACGACATCGCAGCCCTCGAACACCCGGCTGTCCGGTGCCAGCGCAGCCAGATCCTGGACGACTTGCTCTACCTTGGCGGGCTGCGTGCCCTGCGCACGCACGATCGCCCGCACCTGATGCCGCTGCTCGCTCAAATGCACGCATAACTGCCTGCCGATAAAACCATTTGCACCGGTCACAGCGATGTGTCGGGATGCACCTTCATTAATTTGCACAATATAATTACCTGAAAAGAAACTACGATGCCAGCTCCCGCTGGCAAGGGTGAACGGCCGTTTATAAGTTGCGATACTTTCTGGACGCGTTCCAGGCATAGTTCACGAAATACCAGGACGAAGCCAGGACGCCCAGTTTTTCCAGGTCGCGATAGGCGCGCCACACTTTCATGGCCGATTTGCTCTTATTGCGAGAGAGGGACTGGTTCACCACTCGGTAACGCATCAAGTCTTCGCGCAAGCCATGCGCAACCAGCCCGCGCTTGAGCACGGTCAGCCACAGGGCAAAATCATCATAATACGTACGCGTGATGGCAAATGGCCCGGTCTTCTCGCGATCGATGATGGCGGTGGAGGTGGCAATGGCCGTATTGCCAAGCAACTGCCGATAAGTGAGGCTCAAGGGAATCGTAATCGGTTCGCCACAGCTCTCGCCATTCTCGGAAATACGCCGGAAACTGGTGTAGGACAAGGGGGCCGCCGTGCTTTCCATGAAAGCCAGCTGGCGCGTGAGCTTTTCCGGTAGCCACACATCATCGCTATCGAGAAACGCAATATAGCGGCCGCTGGCAACCTTCAATGCAGTTTCGCGCGCCACCGCCGCACCACCGTTAGTTTCATGGCGAATCAGGCGAATGCGCACATCATCGGCAGCCAGGCGCTCAATGACGGCGCACGTATCATCTTTCGAACAATCATCGACGATCAGCATTTCCCAGTGCGGGTAAGACTGGCTTTGCGCCGAACGTATCGTCTCCTCCACAAACCTGGCCGCGTTATAGGCCGGTGTGATGATCGATACCAGTTTATTATTTTCCATGCCACAAATCCCCAGTAGGTAACTTTTCACGCGCGCGGTCCAGCCAACGCAAACCAACGCGACGGCCGATGTCAATTTCCGGGCGTATAGGCCTTGCCTCATCGAATACAGCCAGCTGATCCCATTTCTTGTCCAGCATCTTGGCAACCACTTCCATTTCGCTGCGGTCGTCGGCAGCCACTTCCGGGTCATCGGCTTCGAGCTTGCCGGAACACAACGCACGCACGATCCTGTCGGCGTCGGCACCCGCAAAATAGCGGTAGCGCGTAGGCGTCAGCGCTTCGACATAATCGGTGAACTGGGCAAAGCGCCGCGCCATCGTATAGCCATAACGCAAGGTACGGCGAATCACATCCAGCGGTTCATGCTGCTCCAATGCCTGCAGCTTGTGCAATTCGCTACGTTTATCCAGATGCACGGCGATGCCCGCTTCCTGATACGTGGAATGGCCCAGGCAGATGATCTTCTTGCCGCAGGCACCCGCCTCAAACGCAGCGCTGCTGCCATTGACCAGCAAGATGTCACATTGCTGGATCAGGTCAAAAGTACTGGCCGTTTCGCGTGCGCCGATACAGCGTATGCCCTGGCCTTTTGCCCAGTCGGCGTAATAGCGTTCGGAACTGGTGCCATCGGCGACGCCAATCTTTTCACTCCAATTGGGGTGGCAACGCAACACCACGTTCGCTGCGGGAATGCCAAGCGAAGCAAGCACCAGTTCAAAGCCTTCCACATAGCTTTCCCAGCCGCTTTCCTGTTCGGGATGGCCCTGGAATTCATTACGGCTGCTTGGCAGTATCAATATCTTGGGACCGGCAACGGCATCGGTCGGCCAGTCGGCCTGGGTGGCATTCAAGTTATAGGCACGCCACTCCTTCAGATTCGTGCGCACAAAGCGCGAAGCAATTAACTGGGCCGCCACGCCAGCCTGGCGCGCCGTCAACGGCACGTCGCGGTACTGGATATTCAGACGGTCGACGTCTTTCAAGGACAAGCAATTGGCCTGGGGGATGAATTGCAAGCCATCGCTAAACCATGGCCGCTCCATCGTCAGGTAAGGAATATCCAGCTGTTCGCACGCATAGGTGATGGCACGCGTGCCATCCATCCTGCCGTTAAAACAAATCACACCATCCAACTGATTGTTTTTGATCCATTGCGCGGCATTGCCAAACATCGTTTCGACGGGCTTGTGGAATGTGGCTCTCAACGCCAGATAGTCGGGCAAATGCGTATCTGCTTCCGTTTCCGTACGCAGCAAGGTACATGCGCTCGATGAAGCCAATAAATTACGCTCGTCTTCGGACAAGTCGACGCGATGTTTGGCGCGTACCGAGGTGATTTGCGAAACCGGGAACGAACGGATGCCGCCAGCCATGCAAGTTGGACACTCCGCCAGTTTGGAGGTTCCCTTCAAGGCACGTCCATAGCAATTATCAAGCGCGCCGTCGCACGTCAGGAAGAACAATTCGTGGCCGGCCTCTTTCAGCAGTGTCGACACATAGTACAAATGTTCGACATGGGGCCGAAACGAATACAGAGAAACTAAACCTAAACGCATTTTTACACCTACTTTATTTTGTAATTCTGAATTTTGAAAACAATACGCCGAACATGATAAATTCGAACACGATGAACGGGAAGCTCATGATGTCAGCGGCAAAAAGCAATGGCGACAAGAAAAGAATCGTATAGACGGACGACACGAAACCGATACGCATGAGCGACATTTGCTTTGCCTTGATGAAAAAATTCGCGACACCGACCAATCCTCCCAATAGCAAAATTCCCACAAACAATAAAACATACCCGCCATCATGAAATAATGCCCCAGGCAACGATGGAAACCGTCCAGCCAAGAACCAGTCCGTGCTTTGAGGGCCGATCAGGCCCAGTTTGGCAAAAATTCCGCGCATATGATTGAACAGGATAAAAGGATCGCCTGCATAATCGGTTTGATGCTGCAGATATTCGGCAAAGATGAAAGCGCTATGGCATAAATACGTGATGATCAACATGCCAAATGCAACCAGGGAACCGAGCGCCGGGAATGTCCTTTCCAGTTGTGCCGGCCAGGCCGCCGTTTTCAATTCCATATATTCCTGCATCGCCTCAAGATATTCGGCGCCAGAAACACCGTCATGGGTAGCGCTGGCGCGTGACATGAATACATAGAAAATATAAATCGTGGCAACCCCACCTAAGATCAGCAGCCCCATCTTTGTTTTTTTTGAAAATGTATACGCCTTGCCGCCGCGCTCCCGACGGATAACATAAAATGCCACGGCAAAACATAGTGTCAGCAAGATAATCGACCGGCCGCCGATCAAAATCGAATTCAACATTAAAAAGAAAAACAGACCAAGCAAGGCAAAGCCGATCTTTACCGGACGCAGGTGCATCGGGTTCAGCATGAGAGGAACCAGCGTCAGGATAAAACAGGTCGACAGTGCATACCCAATCATGCTGTACGGCGATGACACGCCTTCGCGCCCCTCGCCCAATTCACGCCATTCTTCCCGCGCACGCGCCAGCTCACCGCTATAGTCAATATGCTGCACCTGGATCTTATCGAACATCAACGCCAGCAAGCCGACCAATGCCAATAACAGCGTCAGACGAATCAACTTGTCCGATATACCTTGTACTTGCTGCAGATAATACCCACTATCCACCCGAAGTTTTTTTTCAAGAAAATAATTGGTCAATACCGCCACCAGTGACGTCAGTGTCACAAATCCAGCATCCAACAATACCACTTGATTCATTTCCGACGTCATTGAATATGCCGGTGCAAGCAATACCAGCAAAAAATATAATATCCAGACCCCTACAAATACACGCAAGCTATAAGACATAAATCCTGCTCAATAAAATATCAATTTGACAATTCGCAAGACAATAATGTCAGGCCATTGCTCAAGGCTAAGCCAGACAGAACGAACTCATACAGGGCCGCACCGGCGTAACGCCGCCCCGTCGCCTGTGTAACAGGAAAAGACAGCAGGTTGTCACCAGCGACCAGATCCCGCTCATGTTCGCCCAGACGCAAACGCCCTCCGGCGGCGGCATGCAGTTTCATCGTAAGGCAGGCCGCAACTTCTGGCGATAATGCAATCCGGGTACGTTCGCCCATGCGCGCGACCAGTATCTGCGCCTGCAACTGGCAATCGAAGCCTTCATACAAATAGGGAATCGCGTCACACTGTGACGCATCCAGGCTGACCGGCGGCAGCCACGTCAGGCGCTTGCCTATCGGCTTGGCCGGTACCCCGGCCACGATACTGTAGGGCGCAACAGATTTGCTCACCACCGAGCCGGCACCCACCACGCAGCCCCGCCCTATCGTCACGCCGGGAAGAATTATCGTGTTGACACCAAGCCAGCAGTCCTCGCCAATCACCACCGGACGGTCATAATCGCTAGCCGGCCTGGCGCCCACAGGGGCAGCAACACCATTCAGAAAAAACTGTTCCTGCCATTGAATCGGCAAGCCTGGCCAGCGGTCAAAAATATGCGTGCCCGACGAAATGAAGATATTCGCTGCCAATATGCAGTTCGCACCGATCCTGACATTGCCATTCAAGGTCACGCCTTTTTGCAGCGTAGTTCTGTTGCCGATCGATAACACACCATTGCTGCGCATTTCAATATCACGATAAAACCAGCAATGTGAACCGATCACGACTTGCGATGCAGGGCCGATCTCCAGCACAGAAGCAGCGCCAATTTTTGTGGAGCGGCCAATCTGTAAACGGGCAACGCTACCTTCAATACGGACAGACGGATGCAGCCGGACACGCTGACGCGCCCAGAAAAAACAGCTCCACCAACGCCAAAATGGTGAAAGCTCAAAAATTCTTTTTATTTTTTTCACGAACCAACCTTATACCCTGCAAAAAATGCAACGACAGCATTCACAATATAATTCCCCACGGCTAAAAATAAGGCCAGCAAGGTGAAGTTATACGGGTCGCCCGTCCAATCAATACCCTGCAAACCATAACGGCAATACAGGAATGCCGTCAAAATCAAGAAAGATTGTGTGACCAGCAAACTAATGTGCCGATGCACGATAATCAAATAGCTGGACCAAAAATCCGATACCCTGAAGGCAGCTGCCAACAGCAAAGGCAGGAACAAAGGCAAGGCATCGGTATATTGCCCATACCATTTCGGAATAATCCAAGCAATCAGGTAGTTCGCCAAAAATGCCGCCGCAAATGAAAACAACAATAGACCGATTGAAACCATGGCGGTGACACGCAGCGCTTTTCTGTCCGATCCCGCAACCCGCCGCTGCGCAATAAGTGGAAACAAGCCAGCGTTCAACAAGCTCTGTATCGACATGGCAGCCACCAAGGGTATCCAGGAAAATGAATACAGGCCGAATTGTTTGGCAGTCAGAGCATCGGCGGCAATCCACCGGTCGGCACTGCTGCTCAGGAACGCCAATGTCGTTCCCAGCAACAATATTCCCGCGACAGACCATTCTTTGCGAGTAAAGCCCTTCTTGCACAAACGCAAGAAAATACCCCATGAAAAATGGGCGGCAACCAATAATTTCTGCATGATCCGGCCGGCCAGGACAACGGTCACCAATAACTCGGCCAGCAGGATGCCGATCCCCCCGCCCCCCAGCAATGCCACCACGCTAGCCAGTGCCAAAGAGAAAACAGTTCTCGACAGAATATGCATGGAGTACGGGATCATTTCCAACCGGCTACGGCTATCCAACACCAGCAACATGAAACTCTGCAGGGCCCAACCATGCAAGACTGCAATCAAAAAAACCAGTGCACTGACCTGTAGCGGGACAAAACTCAATAGTGGCAAAAAAAACAGCAACAATGCCGCCACCGATGTAATCATGCCGGCCTTGCCCAATATCACCAGGCCAAAGCGATAGCGGTGATGCGCAAATACAGTCGGTAAATCGCGCTGCGCCAGTATTTGGAAACCAAAACTGCCGGCCACACAGAAAAAGCCGGATATCAGCAGTGCTTTGGACAACAATCCAAACTCGGCGACGTCCAGCAACTTGGCATAAATACCGATGCGCACCAAACCGAGCAAAGCTGCAAAACCTAGTATGGGCGTATATTTTAGGTGCGCAATAATGCGCACCGTCATTGTTCTGGCGCGAGCAACTATATTCAACAAATCACATCCGTAATCTGTTTCAGCCTGTCCGGCGCGACATTATCGTGCTGAACGCCATAATCGAACAAGGCGAACTGCATCTGCAGCAGCAATCGAGGCTGATGTATGGGCGTACTGCCTTTATGCATGCAATACGTATCTTCGGCAAAACCTGTGCCAGCCCTGCCGTTAATGCTCAGGATATTTTCCTCACCATAAAACTGTTCAATTTCCTGATCGCGCCAGCGTCGAACCAGGAAATGGTCACGCAGGTGCAAACGTGGCGGGCGGGCGTGGGATCCTGGCACGCAGACATGCGCCCCATCATTTTCAACATCGCTCAAATAGAAAAAGAACTTGAAGAAACTGAAGTCATCCAGGTCGCTATGAAATACATGCGCATGGCGCATCCTGTCTTCCGCAGAGGCATCCACAGGAAAGGTCCACCAGCAATTCGTCCCGACGTGCGTAGGAATGCTCCCTAAATACTCGGCTGCAACTAACAACAGAAATGGATCATTGCGCAACCGTTCGATTGCCGGGCAGTTTTTTTCCGTGTTCAGGTATTGCGCCACCAATACCGGCTTGCCGAGATGTGCTTCCGCATCAAGCCGCTGCTGCACCACAAAGCCTTTTTCAGGCTCACGATCCGCATAGCATGACGCTTGATCGGTATAGGCGCAAATCTCCGCCAGCAAGGCCGGCGGCAAGGCCAGACCAAAAGCGACACCATCGCGCCGCAACTCTGCTACAAAAGCATCCGGATCACAATCGGCAAAAACGCTTTGGGGCAGAGCGGCGCGCAACTGTTGCTTGTATTTCACCCAAGCACTTTTTTGCGCATAATGCCGTCCGGCCTTCACCGCATGCCGTACCAGTTTGAAACGCGCAATACTACGCATCGCAACATATCCTGGATTTTTCTTGAATGAACCAGCCAATTGCATCAATTTTGCTACCGCCATTTATGCTCCTAAAGGCATGCATCAGAAAAAAACTACCAAGGTCGCCAGAGAGACTGGCCACCACGCCGCCCTCTGGAATCCCTATTTACAGACTTAATTCCTTCTTGAAATACTCGATGGTGCGCGTCAAGCCATCTTCCAGGTTGACCTTCGGCTCCCAACCCAGCTTTTCCTTGGCCAGCGCAATGTTTGGCTGACGCTGTTTCGGATCGTCCGATGGCAAGGGTTTGAAGACCAGTTTGCTGGTCGAACCCGTCAGTTTCAACACCATTTCGGCCAGTTCCAGCATCGTGTATTCACAGGGATTACCGATATTCACAGGACCGGTGAAATCGTCCGGCGAATTCATCATGCGAACCATTACATTGATCAAATCATCGACATAGCAGAAGCTGCGAGTCTGCTGGCCTTCGCCGTAGATAGTGATGTCTTCGCCGCGAATTGCCTGCACAATAAAATTGCTGACGACGCGGCCATCGTTCGGATGCATGCGCGGACCATAGGTATTAAAGATGCGCACCACTTTGATCAGCAAAGCGTGCTGGCGCCAGTAGTCGAAGAACAAGGTTTCAGCACAGCGCTTGCCTTCGTCATAGCAACTACGGATGCCCACCGGATTCACCCGGCCCCAGTACTCTTCCGGTTGCGGATGCACTTCCGGGTCGCCATACACTTCCGACGTCGATGCTTGCAGGATGCGCGCTTGCAAGCGCTTTGCCAGTCCCAGCATATTAATGGCGCCATGCACGCTGGTCTTCGTCGTTTGCACGGGATCGAACTGGTAGTGCACAGGCGAGGCCGGGCATGCCAGATTGTAGATTTGCTCAACTTCCACATACAAAGGAAAGGTGACGTCGTGGCGCATTACTTCGAAATACGGATTGGTCATCAAATGCGCGATGTTGCGTTTGCTGCCGGTAAAGAAATTATCGACACACAACACATCATTGCCAGTCCGTATCAACTCCTCGCACAAATGTGAGCCAAGGAAACCGGCACCGCCGCTTACTAGAATTTTTTTCATCGCAATATACTTTTAAAAGTTTGCCTATTCGGCAGGTTTGGCGGACAAGCGCCCATCTCAATCTGTGGCGATGCGGCTATGCCCGGCGGCCAATCGGGAAATATTCAAAACCATGTGCCAGCACCATCGCCGGGTCGTAAATATTCCGTCCATCGAAAATCACCGGCGTTTTCAATTTGTCTTTAATCACGGCAAAATCAGGGCTACGGAATTCTTTCCACTCAGTCACGATCACCAAGGCATCGGCATCATCCAAGGCACCCAAATGCGATTCCGCAAAGGTGATTCCATCTTGCCCAGCATAAATTCGCTTGGCCTCATGCAGGGATACAGGATCGTAAGCGCTCACCACGGCACCGGCCGCCAGCAAATCGGCGATCAGCTCCCGGCTTGGCGCTTCACGCATGTCATCCGTATTCGGCTTGAAGGCCAGGCCCCATATGGCGAAATGCATGCCTTTCAGGGTAGCGCCAAAACGGGCCTTGATTTTTTTTGTCAGCACATGCTTTTGGGCATTGTTGACTGATTCCACAGCATTCAATATCTGCAAATCCTGCTGGTGTTCCTTGGCGGTGCCGATGAGCGCCTTGACATCCTTGGGGAAACAGGAACCGCCATAGCCGCAGCCCGGATACAGGAAGTGATAACCGATGCGGGGATCGGATCCCATGCCCAAGCGCACCGACTCGATATCGGCGCCGAGGCGCTCGGACAAATCGGCCAGTTCATTCATAAAGGAAATACGCGTTGCCAGCATCGCGTTCGCTGCATACTTGGTCAGCTCGGCCGACTTCACATCCATGATGATCAGGCGCTCATGATTACGCTGGAACGGCGCATACAATTCACGCATCAGATGAATAGCCTGCTCATCATCGGCGCCGACGACAATGCGGTCAGGGCGCATGAAATCGTCGATGGCAGCGCCTTCCTTCAAGAATTCGGGATTGGACACGACGCTGTAGGCCAGATCGGCAGAACGCAAGGCCAATTCTTCTGCAACAACAGCAGCTACCTTGCTGGCCGTGCCGACCGGTACCGTCGACTTGTCGACAATCACCTTGTAGCCCTGCATGTGCTGACCGATGCTGCGCGCTGCCGCAAGCACATACTTCAGATCGGCCGAGCCATCCTCATCTGGAGGCGTACCGACAGCAATAAATTGCAGCGCAGCATGATCAACTGCTTTCTTGACATCGGTGGTGAACTGCAAGCGGCCGGCGGCGATATTACGCTGTACCATTTCCAGCAGATGCGGCTCAAAAATAGGAATGCCGCCTTCATTCAGGATACGAATCTTTTCCGCATCCAGGTCCAGGCACAGCACATTGTTGCCGACTTCCGCAAAACAGGTACCGCTGACCAAGCCAACATAACCCGTGCCAATGACAGTCACATTCATAATATTACTCTTTTAAAAATCTTATACTTTGTTAATGGATAGTGGCTATCCCGCCTGATGCAGGCCCGGTAACGGAAGCCGGCATCATGCCCATACGACCATGCGAAAGCGATGCTTAACCGATCAGGTCCCAGGACAGGGGCGTGCCGCGCGGTACATCGCTGGTCACGCACTTGCCCAGGAAAACATCCATGAATTTGGTCGGCAGGCCCAGGCCTGGACGGATTGCACGCAGATTTTCCCGCGTCAACATCTCGCCGGCCTTGATATCTTGCGAAACATACAGCGAACGACGGAATTGCAGCGATTTCATCTCGGCTGCGGTGGGACCGTAAGCGACATGTCCCAGCGCTTGCCAGGCACGCTCGGTTTCCACCACCAATTGCGCCATTTCAGCCGGTTCCATCGAGAACGTGCTATCGACGCCGCCATCGGCACGACTTAAGGTGAAGTGTTTTTCCACCACGCTGGCGCCCAGCGCCACGCTGGCCACCGATACGCCCACACCCATGGTGTGATCGGACAGGCCGACCTCGCAGCCGAATAATTCACGCAAATGCGGAATCGTCAGAATATTCGTATTCGCGGCGGTGGCTGGATAAGTGCTGGTGCATTTGAGCAGGATCAAATCACGGCAACCGGCCTCGCGCGCCGCGCGCACAGTTTCATCGAGCTCGGCAACGGTTGCCATGCCTGTGGAAATAATCACTGGCTTGCCAGTGGCTGCCACGCGACGTATCAACGGCAAGTCGGTGTTTTCAAACGAGGCAATCTTGTAGCAGTCCATGTCCAGCGTTTCCAGGAAATCGACTGCCGTGTCGTCAAACGGCGTGCTGAACGGAATCATGCCAAGTTCACGCGCGCGCTTGAAGATAGGCGCGTGCCATTCCCAGGGCGTGTACGCTTCACCGTACAGCTTGTACAGCGACGTGCCGGCCCACAGGCTCTTGGGATCGCTGATGTGAAATTCCCGCTCATTCAGATCCAGCGTCATGGTATCTGGCGTGTACGTCTGAATTTTCAGGGCATGCGCGCCTGTTCTGGCCGCAGCCTCAACAATCTCAAGCGCGCGTTCCAGCGATTGATTGTGATTGCCGGACATTTCCGCGATCACGAATGGAGGATGGTTTTTGCCGATCAGGCGATTGCCGATTTTTATCGAATCAGTCATATTTTTAGTTCACCTTCTTAAAATAGCATGTGGAATCCCTGACATACGATGCAGCCAGGAACAGGCGGTGCGAAGGCTGGTTATCGCCCAGCACTTCGGCCCGTATTATCTTGATATCAGAACGCGCCGTACGCAGCCATTGCTCGGCACTTGCCAGCAATTCAGCCCCCAGGCCCCGTTGCTGCAGCCCGGGAACCAGGTAAATCGAGACTTCGGCGCTATCGTCATGCACATCAAACCGCACCACGCCTGCAGCATAGCCATCGGCGTGATGACCAATCAGCAAAATACGCTGCGCATCGTTTAACACGGCATCGAACCAACGTTGATGATTCTCTGCCGTGATCGGCGCCGTATTGCGCGACACAGCACGGATTGCATCATTGTTACGCCAGGCCATCAAGTCCGCCGAGTCCCCTGCAGTGGCAAGGCGCAATGCGATGGCATTGCTCCCCATCAGGCGAGCCACGCGCGCAGCACCGCGGCCATCGACAATCTCGAGACTGCGGCGTGACAGGAAATTGCGCAAATCCGGATTATCCAGCAATGCCAGATAATGGCGTAAGAAGGCCTCTTCCAAGCTGTCAGCAGGCGCGATCCGCGGCGCATAAATGAAGCCGGCACGCGCCGCATCGTTGACCAACTGCCGCTGATTTTCCGCGACACAAACCGTTAACGCCGGCAGGCCAAGGCAGCAACGTTCCCACGTGGCAGTACCGCCTGCCCCCATCGCCAGATCGGCCTGCGCCATCAATTCGGCCATGCGCGAGGTTTGAACGTGGCAATGAAAGCCATGCTGCGTACAGCTGGCTTCGATCGCAGCACGCGCCGGGTGTTGCGCACCAATCACGACATCGACCTGCACCTCGGGCCTGGCAGCGCGCGCCAGGGCGGCAATAGCAGGCGTCGTGTAGTTGTCGGTGTCTATCCCGCCAAAGAACACCAGGACGCGCCGCACAGCGGCATCGCGCGGCTTGGATTGCTGCGCCACAAACTCCTGGCGCAGCAAGGCGTAGGCTGGGCCCAGGAGTTTTTTGCACGACGACGGCAACAAATGATCGTAGCGCTGCTGCATGTCCAGATAAAAATTCTGGTCCAGCAAAATATCGCAGTCATGCCGGCGATCAGCAAGGTCGTCGACGACCATCACCGTGTCAGCGAATGACCTCGCCGCACGTTCCCACTGCTCATCAAGCGCGTAATGATCGACAATCAGGCAGTCATACATAGGCCTCAGTGACAAGGCCTCGCGCAGATCCGCAATTTCCTGCTCCAGGGAGACACCCAGCCAGGAAAAATGCGCAAGCTGACTGGCAGCGACCGCCGCGCCATCAACAGGCGCGGGCAATGCAATCACTTCGAACTTCTTGGACACCAGCCAGTCGATATAGTTTCCCGTCAATTCGCGGCAAACGAAGGTAACCGCCGCCCCGCGCGACCTGAGTTCTTCCGCCAGGGTTGCACAACGCATGACATGTCCGCTTCCCATTTGCAAGGAAGCATCCACGCGGATAACGACGGAGCTGCTCATCGTACCTTGAACAATGGTTCCAAGGGTTTGCAGCGCAGCAAACTTTCCAGCGTGCCATCCTTGACGGCGGCGACCAGCATCGGCACGACTTCTTCATAAGCCGCGAACAGCTTCTCGAGATCGCTGTCGCTATGGCTGTAATTGACGTTATGGGTACCGAAAGTCAGAATTCCGCGCGCCAACATTTCTTGCATGAACAAGGTCTTGATATACCATTGCGTGTACGGAGCAGCATCCTTGATCAGCACGAAACTCCAGCTCGGATGGCCGGCAACGCCCATGATGTGCTGCGCAGCATTCGCCTCGATGATGGCATTGAGGCGGTCGATAATTTTCTGCCCCTGCTTCTTGATCGTCGCCACGACAGGTTCGCGCTGCAACTTTTCCATCGTTGCCAGGGCCGCCGCCAGCGACAGCGTTTCGCCACCGAAGGTGAAAGAGAAGAAGATTTCTTCCATCAGCTTCATGACGTCGGCACGGCCGGCGATGGCCGATACCGGATAGCCATTCGCCAAGCCCTTGCCGAACGTGGCGAGATCGGGCGTGACGCCAAACAACTCTTGCGCACCGCCATTGGCGTAGCGGAAACCGGTGATGGTTTCATCGAAGATCAGCAGTGCGCCGTGCTTGTGAGCCAGTTCCTTGACGCCCTCGAGGAAACCTTCCACCGGCACGTACACATTCATCGGCTCGAGGATGACGGCCGATATCTGCTCGGGGAAGTCGGCAAACAGCTTTTCCAGCGATGCCAGGTCGTTGTACGCAAAGGTATGCGTGAGTTCGCGCGTGGCAACGGGAACGCCGCGGTTGCGCGCGGTCGAACCGATGTACCAATCCTGCCAGCCGTGGTAGCCGCACACGGCCACATGTTCGCGGTTGGTGTAAGCACGCGCCACGCGGATGGCGCCGGAAGTGGCATCGGAACCATTCTTGCCGAAACGCACCATCTCGGCACACGGCACGATTTCACAGATTTTTTCCGCGACCTGCATTTCAATCTGATGCGGCAGGCTGAAGATCACGCCTTCGTCCAATTGCGCCTTGACCGCATTGGTCACGTCCTCGTCGTTGTAGCCGAGCGTGATCGACGCCAAACTGCTGATGAAGTCGATGTATTCATTGCCATCCACATCCCATACATGGCTACCCTTGCCGCGTTGAATAAAGTACGGCGAAACACCCAATGGAAACTGGGTTTTGCTCTTGCTGAAAGTCTGCGAGCCGAGCGGGATCGTTTTAAGGGCGCGTTCCAATAACTCTTCAGAGCGTTGATAGCGTGTAGACATATTAGTTCTCTATGGTGGAGGGGATAGTCGGTACGGCATCGGCGTCGAGCGATTTTTGATATCCCTCGTTACGTCCATGCATGGTGTTCCAATTTACTAATTCGGGGCGCTGCTCCAGCAGGGACAGGACATCCTGCATGGAAAACTGCGTGTTTTTCCGATACAGCGCGTCATAAATCATGGAGACGAGCTCGAAATCCTTCGGTTCATCCACCGTCCAGCGCAAGTGCGACAAATCCGTGGCGTTACGGTACACGCCCACCTTGTAGCGCTCGGCCTGCTGATGGATGAATGGCGTGACATGCTCGCGCTGCGATGGCAGACGCGCTTCGCGCCACGCCTCGTCCAGGCAAGAGGCACGGAAAATCTCCACATCAAGGCCATCCGGATAGGTGGCCTCGACGCTATTGCTGACGTAGTCGTAGCCGCCGGCCAGATAAAACGCGATGACCTCGTCGATCAGCGCCGCGTCGGTCAGCGGACAATCGGCCGTCAGGCGCACGATATGCTCGGGCGCAAACGTTTGCGCCGCCTGGTGAAAACGTTCCAGCACGTCGTTCAGGTCACCCCGGAAGCAAGCGATGCCATTAGCCACGCACAATGCTTCAATGGCGTCGTCCGACGCTTCGCGGCTCGTTGCCACCAATAATTGATCGATCTGACGCACCTCGCGCAAACGCTCGATCTGGCGCAGCAGCATTGGCTCGCCCAGCAAGGGCTTGAGCACCTTGCCTGGCAGGCGCGATGACGAAACTCGAGCTTGCAATATGGCCAATATCATGATTTTTCCTTTGCCTGCTGCCACAAGGCAGGATTGACGATCGCTTCGTCGCTGATCGCAAACGCGTCATAGCCTGCGCGCGCGGCGCCTGCACCCGGTTGTCCGGCCGCCGTGCATATTTCTTGCAATTGCACACTGGAATTGACGCCACATACCACGTGATCGATCTCATCCAGTCCGGTCACAAAGCCCAGCGCGGCTTGCAGCGGCGTCAAGCCTTGTCCGGCAATAAAGCGGTGATACGCGGCCAAATGCTCGCGTACACCGTCAAAATGGGCCGGCAATTCATGGGGAGCCATCAACAGCAAGCCCTGCAGGAAAGCGGAACGGGCATGTATCTCGACGCCTGCCTGTTTCAATTTGCGCAAATGCCCGCTATGCAGCAAGCGCTGGTCCAGCACGTTGATCGGCAACTGAATCAGGTCGATCGGGAAGCGCGCCAGTACGGCATCAATCTGCTGCCCGGTATATACGGACACGCCAATCTTGCTGACCAGGCCCTGCTGCTTCAGCAGCGCCATGCGCGCCATCAGCGCTTCTCCGCCGGGCAACAGCAAATCGTCGACGCGGTGGACCAGCAAGCCATAGACGCTGGGACGCCGCAACTTGCGCAGCGAGGCGTGCAGGCTGTCTTCCAGTTGCTGCGCCTCCGCCTCGCCCACTGCCGAACCGGCAAACTGCGGCGTCTTGGTCACGATATCGAAAGGCGCGGCAGGCGACATCGCGCGGCCTAGCACCGCCTCGCTGTCGCCATACAATGCCGCCGTATCTATCAATGTCAATTGCAACTGGGCCGCAGCAGCCAGAATTGCCGCCACTTCCCCTTCGCTAACCTTGCCTGCCGTATTGGCGATACCATAATCGAGGCCGAACTGAACTGCGCCCAAGCCTATTTTCATTTCAGCGCTTTCCGCAAGGCCTCGATAACGCGGTCTTGCTGCTCTTCCGTGAAGGTGGCATACATGGGCAGGCTAATGGCTTGCGAATAATAATGTTCCGCTTCCGGGAAATCGCCGCGCTTGAAGCCTTTTGCTTCATAGTAAGGCTGGATATGCACGGGAATATAGTGCAGATTGACGCCGATCGATTGCGCGCGCAGGGCGTCGAAGACGTCGCGGTGCGTTTGCGTCAGGCGCTCGGTCCGCAGGCGAATCACATACAGATGCAAGCCCGAATAACCGTCGGGATGCTGCCATGGCGTGATGACAGGAAAGTCTGCCAGCAAGGCATCATAGCGGCGCGCCATCACATGGCGATGCGCCACGAAGTCATCGAGCCGCGCCATCTGGCTCAGGCCAAGCGCGGCCTGCATGTCGGTCATGCGGTAGTTGTAGCCGAGCGTGACCTGCTGGTAATACCATGCTCCATCAGGCGCATGCGTCATCAGCTCAGGGTCGCGCGTAATGCCATGGCTGCGCAGTTGCTGCAGGCTGGTCGCCAGCTGTGCATCTTGCGTGGTAGCCATACCGCCTTCGGCACTGGTAATAATCTTCACAGGGTGAAAGCTGAAGACCGTAATGTCGCTGTAGCGGCAGTTGCCTATGGGTTCGCCACGATACTTGCCGCCGATGGCGTGCGAAGCATCTTCGATGATCTTGAAGCCGTACTCCTGGCCCAATGCATGGATAGCGAGCATATCGCAAGGCTGGCCCGTCAAATGCACGGGGATGACCACCTTCGGCAGACGCCCTGTCAGCTTCGCCTGCGCCAGCTTGTGCGCCAACGCCTCCACGCTCAGGTTGTAGGTGCGCGCATCGATATCGACAAAGTCAACATCGGCGCCGCAATATAAGGCGCAATTAGCACTGGCAACGAAGGTATTTGGACTGGTCCAGACCAGATCCCCGGAGCCGACGCCCAATGCCAGGCATGCGATATGCAAGGCACTCGTGGCGCTATTGACTGCGATCGCGTGGGATACACCGCAATATGCTGCCAGCGCTTGCTCAAACGACGGCACCGCTGGCCCCTGCGTCAGAAAGTCGGAGCGCAAGACATCGACGACAGCCTGAATATCGGCCTCGGAAATATCCTGTCGGCCATAGGGAATCATCGTCATGTTTTACGCGGTATGAGTAGGGTCAACGTGAGCCTGGATCAACTCGCGCAATTGTTCTTTGCTCAGGAAATCGGTATTGCTGCCGCTGTCATAGCAAAAACCCGGCGGCACCAATTTGGCGCCCATCTTGTCGCAATACTCTTGCGTCGAATACTTGGCGCTCATCGGCAGGATGGCGTAATACTTGCCCATATCAACGGTATTGAAACTGTCGCTGGAGGTGATCATTTCCTCATGGATCTTTTCGCCTGGGCGCACGCCGACAACAGGGAAGCTGCATTCAGGACCAATGGCTTCAGCCACATCGGTGATGCGGTAGGAAGGAATCTTCGGCACCAGCACTTCGCCGCCCCAGGCGTTCTCGAGCGACCACAGCACCATGTCCACGCCTTCTTGCAGACTGATGTTGAAGCGAGTCATGGCCGTATCGGTGATCGGCAAGACACCCGTCGCGCGGCGCTCGAGGAAGAATGGAATCACCGATCCGCGGCTGCCCATTACGTTACCGTAACGAACAACGCTGAAACGCAGATCACGATGACCAACGATATTATTGGCTGCAACGAACAGTTTGTCCGAGCACAGCTTGGTCGCGCCGTACAGATTGATCGGCGCGGCAGCCTTGTCGGTTGACAAGGCAACCACACGCTGCACTTTGGTATCCAGACAAGCCTCGATCAGGTTTTGCGCACCCAATACGTTGGTTTTGATACATTCGAACGGATTATATTCCGCTGCTGGCACTTGTTTCAACGCCGCAGCATGAATCACGATATCAATTCCTTCCAGCGCGCGGCGCAGACGGGATTCATCGCGGATATCGCCAATGAAATAACGGATACCGGCATACTTTTCATCCGAAAACTCATGCGCCATTTCAAACTGTTTCAATTCATCGCGCGAAAATACCACGAGGCGCTTGATGGTCGGATAACGTTCCAGCACGGTTTTGACAAAGGCTTTGCCGAACGAACCCGTTCCGCCGGTAATAAGGATAGACTTATCTGATAACATTTTTATATTATTAATTAAATGAGAATAACGAATTAAATAAACGCAACATGCTCAGCAGGTACCGATATCGTTAACAAATCGGCACCACATCCGTCAGGGGCGACTCGATAGCACATTACACCAACCAAGAGAAGGAGAGGGTAGATTTGCCCGAGACTCAGCCGAACATACATTTACCCTAGCCTGGTCAGAGCAAAAAATTGACGTGCCTCAAAACGGGAACCGTAACAAGCTCAAAGAAATCGAGAGCCCGAGCAACACAGTCAGCCACTTTGCACTTTGACAACCGACTAATCTATAAATCTATAAATCATCCCATATGAAAGATGACATGAATTCAAGGCGATCAGAATGCGCTGAATGATGTAGACGCAAGATATTTCTAATTGCTTTTTAAAAATACAGTCGCACCATTTTAACATTATTGTCTTGCTAAAAATACGAAATTCTCGACCAAAAAACCACATCCAGCCATGCAGCCATAGTTCCATTTCTTCGCAACAACGACAAATATAAAGCAAATCGCCTGCATGAATATGCAGCGCTACACGAGGAAAATATTTTCAATTAAGCAAGTAGCGATACAGTCCACCCCTCCGGGCATGCCACCGACGGCACGTCGCCAACTAGCAACACTGTTTCGACATTTCCAGATGCTGCCTTCCAAGCCTGCATGATATATGCACAGCCCCCTATTTTCTAACCATCTTGTGCGGTTTTACACCTTGTCACAATTACGTGCCAACATAGCCACCGCCACCACCTATAATACTGCCCTGCATGCCAGATTCTGCCGCATATGCTTTAAAGCAAGCCGATACTGAACAACTCCCACCTCCTGCGACCATGACAGGAAGCCGGGCCTTCTATACCCCATACCCGTCGAAGAGAAATACCACGCTATCAATCTTCAAGACAGTCTGCAGGTTTCACGCGAAAAAGTTACATAATAAATAACCACAGCAGGCAACAAGACAGTCACGCCACATGCGGCATTGGCGCCTGACCAACACCTGAAGAACGCCCAGCCATCGCTACGCGTACACTCATTTGAAGGGCACACCCTGAGGCAACAGCACCCTATCAAAAAAAAACGCTGGGGACAATGCCCCAGCGCCTGCGCCATCCAGAATACAGACTGATAAACGTTATTGCTTCAACAAGCCACCCAGCAACGCGGCCACCTTTTGCTTTGGCTTGGCGGCGGCAGGCGCCATGCTGGCGGCAGCCGGGGCCGCTGCCTTGGCCGGCTCATATGGCTTGAGGAACCAGGGATCGGCCTTTTCGCGGCGGGCGCCGGGACCAAAGGCGGGACGCGCACCGCGCTCGGCGGAGCGGCTGTCACGGCTCTCGCCGGCATGGCGGCTCTCCGGCGCGCGCGCAGGACGCGCCTCGCCGCCTTCGCTGCGACGTGGCGGACGGCGCTCGCTGTCGCTGCTGCGGGCGGGAGCCGGGTTGAAGCCCGTCAATTCTCCGCGCTTGATGCTTTGCTTGATGAGTTTTTCGATATCGGCCAGCAAGCGCTCGTCTTTATCCGAATAGATCGAAATAGCGTCGCCCGAGGCGCCGGCGCGGCCCGTGCGGCCGATGCGGTGCACATAGTCTTCCGCGTTGTACGGCAAGTCGAAGTTGATGACGCAAGGCAAGTCAGAAATATCCAGGCCGCGCGCCGCCACGTCGGTGGCCACCAGCACGTCGATCTCGCCCTTCTTGAACGATTCCAGCGCCGCCATGCGTTCCTGCTGGCTCTTGTCGCCGTGAATCGCCGTGGCGCTCATGCCTTCCTGTTCCAGCACGCGGGCCAGGCGCGAGGCGCCGATCTTGGTGTTCGAGAAAACGATAACCTGCTTCAGGTCGCGCTGGCGCAGCAGATGGGCGACCAGGGCATGCTTCTGATCTTCCGTCACCTTGTAGACCACTTGCGTGACCTTGTCGGCCGTCTGGTTGCTGCGCGCCACTTCGATCGTCAGCGGATCGTTGAGGAAGGTGGCGGCCAGCTTCTTGATTTCTGGCGAGAACGTGGCCGAGAACATCAGGTTCTGGCGTTGCTTCGGCAGCAAGTTGATGATGCGCTGCAAGTCCGGCAGGAAGCCCATGTCCAGCATGCGGTCGGCTTCATCCATGACCAGCATTTGCACCTGACTCAGGCTGATGTTCTTTTGCTCGATATGGTCGAGCAAGCGGCCCGGCGTGGCGATGACGATTTCCACGCCGCCGCGCAGGATGACGGTTTGCGGCTTCATGTCCATGCCGCCAAAGACGACGGTGGAGCGCAGCGGCGTGTGCTTGGCGTAGGCCTTGACGTTTTCGGCTACCTGCACCGCCAGTTCACGCGTCGGCGTCAGGATCAGCGCGCGCACCGGGTGGCGTGCCGGCGACATGCTGCTGCTGGCGTGCGCCATCAGCAACTGGATGATCGGCAAGGAAAAACCGGCCGTCTTGCCGGTACCCGTTTGCGCGGCACCCATCACATCGCGGCCTTGCAGCACCACGGGGATCGCTTGCTCCTGGATCGGTGTCGGATGGGTGTAACCCTGGTCGGTCAGTGCGCGCTGGATTTCAGGCGCGAGGCCAAAGTCGGCAAAAGTCAGGCTGGGAGCAGCGGGGGCGGCAGGTGCTGGTGCAGGCGCTGCGGCGACGGGCGCCGCTTCAGGGGCAATCGCCGGGCTGGGCGTAGGAGTCGATTCGGTTTCAGACATAAATTTTCTGGTGTGCCTCCGCACTGCGGAAGCCATGCTTTCTCAATAAACAACATTTCGGGGCACAGGCAGCTCCGTCTTGCAAGCCATGGATCATTGTTCTTGCGGCACCTCCGTGCTCCGGGACATGCTGTAGGGCGTATGCGGGAGCGTCGAAGAGATGTGCTGCGATGGCGGCGGAGATCGCGCCGGCGGAACATCGCGCGCAGAAGATACAATATCAGTGCTGTAAACGATACCCTAATTCACCGCAACTGTACACGGAAACCGTGATTTTTGAGCAAAAAGCGTTCCAGCAACGGCACGCCGGGATGCCGTATGATGCCTGCTCCTATGCCCGCTCCTATGCCCGCTTCGATGCCAGCTCCACCGTCCCCTGCCCTCACCATGCCCACCCCGCCTTTACCGCACGATCCGCAACCGCAACCGCCCAGCAAACCGGGCAATGACGAGTGCTGCCACAGCGGTTGCACTTTTTGCGTACTGGAAATGTACCAGGAAGACCTGGCCGCCTACGAAGAGGCCCTGAGGGCGTGGCAGCAGCGCCAGCAAGCCGCTGCCGCACCCGCCACCCAGGGTGTCAAGAAACCGCGCAAGCGCGCCTGATCAGAAGCTTTCCCACTCATCCACTGGCGCCGCGTGACGCGCCGTGCTGGCCAGTTGACGTGGCGCAGCTGCCGGCGTCACGGCTGCCGGCGCCTTGACGGTGGCGGGGGCGCGCGGCCGGGATACGGCGGCGCTCGCCACATCGAGCTTGAAGATGCTGACCACTTCGCTCAGGCTGGCTGCCTGCTCCTGCATCGATTCGGCCGCCGCGGCCGCCTCTTCCACCAGGGCCGCATTTTGCTGCGTCACCTGGTCCATCTGGGCGATGGCCTGGTTAACTTGCTCGATACCGGCGCTCTGCTCGCTGCTGGCGGCCGTGATCTCGCTCATGATGTCCGTCACGCGGGTGATGCTGGCAACGATGTCATCCATCGTGCGGCCCGCCTGATCCACCAGTTTCGAACCCGCCTCGACTTTCTCGACCGAGTCGCCGATCAGTACCTTGATATCCTTGGCCGCCGCGGCCGAGCGTTGCGCCAGGTTGCGCACTTCCGTGGCCACGACGGCAAAGCCGCGTCCCTGTTCGCCTGCACGCGCCGCCTCGACGGCCGCATTCAGGGCCAGGATATTGGTCTGGAAGGCAATGCCGTCGATGACGGCGATGATGTCGACGATCTTGCGCGACGAGGCATTGATCGACGCCATCGTGCCCACCACTTCGCCGACCACCTTGCCGCCCTCGATGGCGATGCTCGACGAGGTCAGCGCCATGGTGTTGGCCTGGCGCGCATTGTCCGCATTCTGCTTCACGGTCGACGTCAGCTCCTCCATTGACGAGGCCGTTTCTTCCAGCGAACTGGCCTGCTCTTCCGTGCGCGACGACAAATCCTGGTTGCCGGCGGCAATCTGGCTCGACGCCGTGGCAATGGTATCGGTGCCGCTGCGCACCTGCCCCACCAGCGTCTGCAGGCTGGCGTTCATGTCTTTCAGGGCCTGCATCAATTGCCCCGTTTCGTCTTGCGATTGCACAACGATATGCGCCGTCAAATCGCCAGCCGCCACCTGGCGCGCCACGCCGACGGCCGCGATCAGCGGACGCGCCACGCGGCGCGCCACCCACAGCGCCAGCAGCATGCCGATGACGACGATGCCCACCACCAGGCCGATCAGGCTGGCGCGCGAGGCCGCATACGTTGCGTCGGCGCTGGCGCTCGAACGCACGCCGCCATCCGTGTTAATCGACACCAGTTTATCGAGGAGCACCATCATGTCCGCCATGACCTTGGCCGACGGCCCCACAGCCAGCGCGCGCGCCTCTTCCTTTTTCATCTCGCGCGACAGGCTCAGCATGGTTGCATGCAAGCGCATGAATTCATCGTTGAGCGCCAGGAAGCGTTCGAACGCTTCCTGCTCGCCCGGCTCGGAAATCAGGCTGCGGTACTTGTCGCCGTCCACCTTCAGCTTGGCCTGGGTTTCCGTCATGCGCGTTTCGTTCTGCGCCATGTCGGCATCCTGTGCGGCCAGCATGTGCGCCAGTTCCCAGCGGCGGAAATCGCTGACATCACTGCGCATATTCATGGCCGCCAGCACGCTGGGCATCCAGTTCTCGGACAGGTCGGTCGATGCGGTATTGATGCGCGCCATGGAAAAGATCGCCGACACGCCCAGCGCGGCCGTCAACAGCAGCACGGCGCCAAACGACAAGATCAGCTTGGTGGCAATTTTCAAATCAAAAAACCATTTCATGCGTTGCGTTCCTTCATTAAACGGGTAAACGGGACAAGACAGCCGCGCGCCGGCAAATGCACGGCGCGGGCAGTGAAGCGACCAAGGAAGGCATCGCAGGTTGCAGCGGAAGTGAGCAGTGATGGAGAGCAAGAGTAGCGGCTCATCCCGACACACAAATCAAATTTCCGCAATGCAACATTTTATCACCGTCGTACGGCAGCGCAGAGTGGTTTGATCAAGGCATGCAGCCAAAGTTCACGGGGAGCTGGCAGGGGAGCCTGTTTTTTGCCGTTTGTTTCCAGAGAGAAAAAAATGCAGATCAGGCGTAGGAGTTGGATGACACGAGGCAATGTTCCTAGCCTACATAAGCGCGTCGGCTCATCCGATGCACGTCCGCTGCCCCTGGTTCTATAGTGGATACAAGATTCAGCACAACGCTAGCAAGCCATAAAAGCAGCGCCATCCAACAAAATCAGAAGACGAGGCCCTACCATGTACAAAGCTTATAGCAACCTGACACCAGCCACGAATACCCACGCCGCCGCCCAGCACAACTGGCAAGCCGCTCCCGCCACACCGATGATCAGCATCACGGGCGCACAACAGAACGAATTGCTGCGCGCCTTGTCGCGCGCCGATCTGGAGCGCCTGTTCTGCCAACTGGAACTGGTCGCCTTGCCTGCCGGCAAGCACCTGTTCGATTGTGGCGGCAAGATTGAATACACGTACTTCCCCACCAACGCCATCGTTTCCCTGCTGTATGTGATGGAAGACGGCGCCACCACCGAGATCGCCGTCATCGGCCGCGAAGGTGTGGCCGGCGTGGTGCTGTACGAAGCCGAACGCGCCACCTGCACGGCCATCGTGCAAACGGCCGGCTACGGCTATCGCCTGAAAACAGCCTTCCTGCGCGAAGTGTTCAATGAAGGCGGCGCACTGGCACAATTGCTGATGCGCTACACCAGCGCCATGTTTGCGCAAATGGCACAGAACGTGGTGGGCGGCCGTCATTGCAGCATCGAACAAAAACTGTGCCGCTGGCTGCTGGACCGCCTCGACCGTTCGCTGTCGAACGAGCTGAAGGTGACGCAAGACACCATGGCCAACATGCTGGGCGTGCGCCGCGAAAGCGTCACCGTCACGGCCCGCAAGCTGCAGGACGAAGGCTTGATCCAGTACCGCCGCGGCACCGTCGAAGTGCTCGACCGCGAAGGCCTGGAAGCGGCCGCCGGCAATTGCTACAAGGCAGCCCGCGCCGGTTTCGAACAGTTCCGCAGCGGCATCAGCGCACACAACTAATACTCAGCGCCAAGTCATCCGCGCAAGCACGCTTCGGCGTGCTTTTTTCATTCCAGGGTATTGAGTCCCCGTCGAGCACACTTGACCGCCCGTCACTTCGACGCGCAGGGCGCCACATGAACAGCCAATGTCCGCGCCCCATTCTTCATTGCCTTTCCTCGTTTGCACCGTTGCGTATCCTGCCAACAGGCACGCACCCGGTACAATATTGCAATAAACCACAAGCCGGCACGCCCCGCAGCGCGTCGCGCCGGCACTATGAAAGAATGAATGGAAGACATCAATTGCGAAGGCTTGCCGCACATCCGCGTACTGGCAGGCGAAAACACCAGCGGCCCCGTGTATGAAACCCTGCCGGCGCGCCAGATTGACGAGCACGTCTACGAACTGCTGGCTTCGCCCGGCCTGACGCTGAACCTGGCGCGCGGCGACATCGTCAGCATCGCCGACCCGCTGGCTCCCGCCGAAGTCTTAAAGCGCGGCGGCAACTTCTGCATCCAGATCTATGCCGACGATGTGCCGCAAGCAGCAGTGGACCAGCTCGAACGCGACGTGCAAGATCAGCTGGGCGGCACCATGGATGGCCAGTACAAGGGCAACCTCACCTTCAGCGTGCCGGGTCACCACGGCATCTACAGCGTGAATGGCCCTTTCGACGCCTTCCGCGAAGCGACGGGCGTGGAATGGTACTTCGCCAACATCTACGTCAACCTCGATGACGACGATGACGAAACCTTGCTCAACTGGTGGGTGGATATGTAAAGTTCCTCGTGCGCCAGGCAAGACCATGACACGCGTCAATGCGTCGTATTGCCCTGGCGCACATCAAGATACCTGTCCCCCATCTTGCGTACGCTCTCTCTACCGTCAGCCACAGAGAGAAACGCCATGCCCTACATCGCGAATGCCGACTATGCAAAGCAAAAAGAAATCGTAGGAAATGGCGAGTGCGTCACCCTGGTCAGGCACCTTACCGGCGCCACTGACTCTTCGCGTTGATCGCTCCGAACTCTTTCGAATGAAGCCGCTCGCACTGCTGGCATTTTCCATCGCGGGCATGGCGATGCAGTACGCTGCCGCAGCCCCCGTTGTCTCCGTTTCTTGCCCACAAGCGGCCCCCTCCACCTGGAACCTGCCAGCCGCCAGGCTCGACAGCGTACGCGTGCTGTCCTATCCGGCGGATCGGCCGCCGGTGGACGGCGAGGCCTTGCCCATCCTGGCCCCGATCAGGGAGTGGACAAGTGCCGGTACCTTGTATCAACGCTGGGATATCAATTTCGATGCCCCCCGCTATCTGTTTCAGGTGGATTGCCTGTATACCGCTACCGAGCGCTACCTGCGCATGGATTTGCCAAGAGTCAAACAGTGCGTCGCAACCGTTAAACAGCGAACGAAAATAGTCAGGTTTAAGTGCAAATAGGCAACGCGGCTGGCATTCAGCCGTACCGCTTATCGCCATCGCATGCACGCATCCCGTTAAACGGGCTGCAAACCTTCCTCACCACCCGCCAGCGCCCCCTGTGGCGAGAAATAAGCGAATTTGCCCGTGGCAGGCTGGTACAGCAAGGGCCCCTCGTCAGAAATGGCTAGCAAGCAAGGCCAGCATGCGGCAAGCGCGGCCGGTGTCAGCGCATAGGCGCGCGTCCGGCTGGCCATGAAAAAGACGGGCGCCGCCCCGGCAGCGGGAAAGTACGAAGAGAGAAACTTTGCCACGCAGCCATCCTGCGCCAGGTGTTCGCTTGAAACGGCATCGAACTCGGCCAGCCAATCCGGCCCCGACACTGTAGTCTGCAAGCGATGTCCGGCGCGCAGTTGCATGGGATGCGTCTCGTCGGAATGGGCCGACACATGGCGCGTCCACAGTTGCGCCGCCGCATCGGACGTCAGCGCTTGCACCTGCGCCAGCGTCTGTGCCGTGACGGCGAAGTCGGCATCGAAGAAGGGCCAGTCCGGCTCAGGCTGCAGCGGCCGGCCAGCGGCGCCGTCCAAACTCTCTACGATTGACATATCTCAAGGTAGCGGCCCAGCACCTTGTCCATGCCCAGCTCAAGACATTCAACCACCAGCGCATGGCCGATCGACACTTCCAGGATGTCGGGTATGTCCAGGAAGCGCGCCAGGTTGTGCAAATCGAGGTCATGCCCTGCATTCACGCCCAGCCCCAGCGCCTGCGCCCGCCGCGCCGCCTGCAGATACGTATCAAACACGGCATCGGCCTGCGCGCCGCCATAACTCTCGGCAAACCGTTCCGTGTACAGCTCGACCCGCGCCGCCCCCACCTCGCGCGCCCATTCCAGCGCCGGGTAATCGGCATCGACAAACAGGCTGACACGAATGCCCAGGTCATTTAATTGCGCAATGGCGGGACGCAACAGCGTTGCGTGCTGTTCAATATCCCAGCCGTGATCGGACGTCAATTGCCCCGGCATGTCGGGCACCAGGGTGCATTGCGCCGGGCGCGCGCTTTTTACGACTTGCAGAAATTCTGCCGCCGGGTAGCCCTCCACATTCAGCTCGCGTCCCCGCTCCGCGCACAGGCGCTGCAACGGGGCAACATCATCGTAGCGCGCATGGCGCTGATCCGGACGCGGGTGCAAGGTGATGCCGGCGGCGCCCAGGTCGAGAAAGCGCGCGGAAAACGCGAGCAGATCGGGGAAGTTGCGGCCGCGCGAATTGCGCAGCAGGGCGATTTTATTGACGTTGACGGAGAGCTGGGTCATGAAAGGGAATGGAGTGAGGGTAACTGGTGTGTCAGCAATTGTAGCGGATCGCCCACGCAAGGCACGGCCAACCGAACTCAACGCTACGTGCTACGATGCAAGACAAGTTCCTTTCAATACATACCATGACCTACCAGCTCTTCCTGTTTGACCTCGACGATACCCTGCTCGACTTCCGGGCCTCCGAAAAACGCTCGTTCCTGCACACCATGCACGAACTGGGCTTGCGCGACAGCATCGACGCGCTGTTCACCCAATATCAGGCGATCAACGTCGACCTGTGGAGACGTTTCGAAACGGGTGACGTCACCAAGGATTTCCTGAAGGTGGAACGCTTCCGCAAGACGTTTGCGCTGAACGGCATCGCCATCGACCCGGAACTGGCCAGCCGTCTGTATCTGGACTCGCTGCCGGACACGGTCGTGCTCATCGATGGCGCCAGAAAAGTGTGCGAAACGCTGTCGCGCATCGGCGAAGTGGGCATCATCACCAACGGCGTCGAGTCCATCCAGAACCGCCGCATCGCCGCCTCCGGCCTGAGCGACTACATCTCCTTCGTCGCCACTTCCGAAGCGTGCGGTCACGCCAAGCCGGACGTGCGCTTCTTCGAATACGCCGCCAACATGGCGCGCGCATTCAGCAAGGATACAACCATCATCATCGGCGACCGCCTGGACGCCGACATCCTCGGCGCCAACCGCTACGGCATAGCCAGCTGCTGGTTCAACCCGGACAGCATGACCAATACCTCGGCGGCCATCCCCACCTGTGAAGTGGCCAGCTTGCATGACATCGTGCCAGCGCTGGATGTGATACCGGTCAACTTGAAACAGGCTTGATCGCCAACAAGCGCACCACCTGAAATACGCTGGCAGCGGCACGAAACATGCCGCTGTTCGCGTACCATCAGGATTCGTCCATTCTGGTGCCAATCCATGCCGTCCTACACCGTCCTGCTCACCATCGCGGCCTTGATCCTGTTCTTTGCCATGCTGGCCACGCGCCAGGCGGCCAAGTCGCGCAAGCCGCTGAGGCTGCACAGAAAACCTGTGATGACGGCGCGCGAGCAGCGGATGTACCACCTGCTGCAGACGGCATTGCCGGAATGCACGGTGCTGGCGCAAGTGGCGTTTTCCGCGCTGGTGACGGCGAAAGGATGGGCCAACAGAAACCGTTTCGACCGCAAGGTGGCCGATTTTGTTCTGTGCAGCAAGCAACTGAATGTCCTCGCCGTCATCGAGCTCGACGACAGCAGCCACGCCGGCCGCGAACGCCAGGACAGGGAACGCGACGCCATGCTCAGGCTGGCCGGCTACGTAACCTTGCGCTATGCCAACTTCCCCACGCAGCAGACGCTGCGCACCGATGTCGAGCAGCTGCTGCTGAAAAAAGCCGGCGTCGTATCGGCCTGATGACACCATCCAGACATCAATCGCGCGTCAGCACTTCCAGCAATTCGATCTCGAAGATCAAATTCGAATGCGGCGGAATCAACCCCACCTGCCGCTCGCCATACGCCAACGCCGCCGGCACCCACAGCTTGCGCGTGCCGCCGACCTGCATGCCCTGCAAACCCAGAATCCAGCCCTGGATGACCTTGTTATTGCTCAACACACTGCGGAAAGGCTCACCACGTTTATGCGATGAGTCAAACTCCGCCCCATCTTCCAGCCAACCCCGGTAATGCGCCGTGATCAGCGCGCCACGCACCGCCGCCTTGCCATCACCGACCACGATATCGTCAATCTTCACTTCAGCCGTCATCTCATTCCATCCCTCATCAATCGCCAAGCCGCGATTGTACGACAGCATGAAAAATCTGCAGCTATGTGTGAATTTAAATGGAATCTCTACGCAATAAATTTTTAAATTTATATTTACATATTTTTATAATTACAAACTTAAATAACTACGCAAAAAAATATAAACCATTCAACCCATCAAACAACTCACAAAGCTTGAAAAGCAACAATTGTAAAGTTATCATCTGGCACCCTACCAATAACTTTCTCAACAACTAAATTAACAAATTCATCAACCGTCTTAGAGAAAATTGACGCATCACGAATTTCTGCCTTTGAAACCTTATTGTAGATTCCATCAGAAATCAACAATACTCTATCATTGGATTTTAACTTAAAATGAAAATCTTGAATAAATGGAATTGAACTCATTCCCATCGCACTTTCCAAAACATGCTTCCTCGGATAATTCTTATATTCATCTTTTCTTAACTTCCCTTCCCTCAATAATCGATGAGCCTCTGTGTGATCATCCGTTAACTGAAGTATTCCTTGATCCCGCAATACCAAAGCACGCGAATCACCTGTATGTACCCCGACAAGAACTCCATCGTCCGAAATTAATATCCCTGTCAATGTCGTATAAACCCTTGCAGGCAAGCCTTTAAATTTAACATATTCAATTAAATCTAAATTTATTTCCCGCACCACATCACCTAAAGAGATTTCGAAATTAGGAGCCACCAATTCAAAAAATTTATTCGAAACAAAAGCGGACGCGACTTCACCAGCCGACTCGCCGCCAACACCATCAGCAACGACTCCAACTACCCCTCCAGAAGAAAGAATCTTAGCAACATAAGAATCTTCGTTCTTGGCATACGGGCCTGAATTGGAGTATTTTGAAATTTCAAATATCATTTTTTTCGTTACAAAAGTGCATCCCGCAACATTTGATGTAGATTATGTCTTGTTACTGAAATGGAATTTTCCATATGCGCTATTGCATACAGTACCCTCTCCTTATCAGCCCTAAACTCAACAGCTAAACGCCTAGCTAAATCATTATGCAATTGAGAGCCAACGTACGAGAAAAACATTCTTTCAACGTACCATCTATTATGCGACGTACCCATCAGTAAAAGTGCCAGCAAACACTCAGATTGAACTTCGATATCAGGCAGCTTCAAAAACTCTTGAAGACGAAATGCCAAACCATCACATTCAGCAAAAATGAAACTATTTTTTCTTATCCAATCGGCATAAGAAATTGCAATCCTTCTACTTATTGGAAGTGAAAACAATAAAATCTCATCAATTCTATTTTGACTTAATGACTTAAAAATAGCATATACATCTTGAGTACCTTGATTATCTTCAATATAATCTGCCAGATGTAATGCATCACCTGAAGTAAGCGGAGTCGAAGAGTTCAACAAAGTAAGTATCCCTGCAGCCCCGCCTAGAGCAGCTGGCAAGTTTACACCAACCCCAACACCTAAAATTGCCTCTCGAACTTCACTTACAGACTTAAATCGACGCAATGGGTCTTTTCGCGTACAACTCAAAAGAATGGCCGAATAAGGACCAGGCTCACGAATTTCACTACAAGGAACCCTAGATTCCGTACCAACAAAATCGTGAAGGATACAGCCTAGTGAATATATATCAGAGGCGTGAGAAGCCAAACTGAAATCTTGAGTAATTTCTGGGGCAGTGTAAAAATCTGAAGACATACGCATTCCCACGGTGGTCAACTGGGAAACCTGGGTTTGCTTCAGTGCTATTAAACCAAAATCGCTAATTGCATAAAATCCGCTACCATCTTGAGGGAGGCCAAAACGTAGTACATTTGCCGGCTTAAGATCTCTATGATATATTTTCATAGAGTGCAATTCCTCAAGTCCTGCAATAATGTCACTAATTGCGCCTAAATAATTTCCCCCTAAGTATCTATCCACTTGTATATCACGATCAAGTGATGAGGATGCCAGCGGCATAATAAAATTCGGTGGATCGACATCTAAATATTTTTCCAAAATTGGAACTATATTTTTATGCATTACTCCACTTTGGAGCCTGGCTTCACGTTCAAATCTTTTCTTCAATTGCTGAAGAAAATCTGGAGTAGGAGTGAAGTTTTGATTTATTTGAAATGTTTTTCTTGCAAACATCGCACCGGAAGCATCGCGAACCTGATGTACAAGTCCAAAGCCTCCACGTCCAAGCTCAGAAATAATAGTAAAATTTGCCAATGTCAACTCCGATAGGGGATCATTAATGCTTATTTTTATATCGTTTTATTGTATCTGAGGTTTGATCAATACAGTAAAATAATTTGATTCCTATGATTGTCCGTTCGTAAGTTAAGAGCGCCTAACAGAACCTCTGAATATATCGCCAGCAGATGAGTATGCAGGCAAGCGAGAGGAATGCTTGGTGGATATCGGCTCGGCTCGTAGCGGATACGCAACCGGCGGAAACGGTGGAGCCAACCGAGTGTGCGTTCGACCACCCAGCGCCATTTACCCAGGCGTTCGCGCGACTCGACGCCATAGCGGGCTATGCGTGGAGCGATGCCACGGCTGCGCAACCAGGCCCGATGGGCACGCGAAGCATATGCCTTGTCGGCGTGTAGTTTGGCCAGACGTTTGCGTGGCCGGCCCGCTAGCCCGGATACGGATGGGATGGCTTCGAGCAGCGGGATCAGCATCCGGGAATCATGTACCTGAGCCCCCGATATGCTCGCCACCAGAGGCAGTCCGCGTTGGTCGACGAGCAGATGGTGCTTGCAACCGAGCTTGCCGCGGTCGGTGGGATTGGGGCCGGTATGCTGTCCGCCCAGGGGGGGGATGGCACGCTGGCCGAGTCGACACTGGCGCGTTCCCATTGAATCTGGTCGTATTCCCGCAAGTGCTGCAGCATGGCTTCATGGATGCGTTGCCACACGCCAGCCTGTTGCCATGCATGCAGGCGCCGCCAGCAACTCATGCCGCTGCCACAGCCCAATTCACGAGGAAGATATTCCCAAGGCAAGCCTGTCTTAAGGACAAACAGGATACCCGTCAAGGCGGCGCGGTCGTCAATGCGAGGGCGTCCTCCCTTGGGGGAAGGATGATGTACTGGCAGTAAAGGCTGGATCAGCGCCCACAGGTCATCAGGAAGAAGTGCTTTGGCCATGTGATCGGTTCCCGAAAAACGATGTCAGGTGGGTTTGACCAATTTCGGGGCCGTTTGTTTCTCTGGCGATGTTTTGTTAGGCGTTCTAAGTTGTAATAAAAAAAGCCCCAGCAGTTACCCGCCGGGGCTTGTTCTAATATTGCTAAATTCTGGTGGGCCTCCCGTGAGTCGAACACGGCACCAACGGATTATGAGTCCGCTGCTCTAACCAAGCATGAGCTAGAGGCCCGGGGGACTGCGGCGTGGCGGCGCTGTTGATGCCCGCCTCGCGCGGCCGTTTTGGAAACGGACACGCGAGGATAGGGGTATCAGGGGCGTACGTCAAGCCCTATTGGCTTCTAGTTGCCTTCCAAGAAGCTTTTCAGCTTGTCGGAGCGCGATGGGTGGCGCAGCTTGCGCAGCGCCTTGGCTTCGATCTGGCGGATGCGCTCGCGCGTCACGTCAAATTGCTTGCCCACTTCTTCCAGCGTGTGGTCGGTGGACATCTCGATGCCGAAACGCATGCGCAGCACTTTCGCTTCGCGTGGCGTCAGGGAATCGAGCACGTCCTTGACCACGCCGCGCATGGACGCGTGCAGGGCCGCGTCGGCCGGCGCCAGAGTGTTGTTGTCCTCGATGAAGTCGCCCAGGTGCGAATCGTCGTCGTCGCCGATCGGCGTTTCCATCGAGATCGGTTCCTTGGCGATTTTCATGATCTTGCGGATCTTGTCCTCGGGCATCTCCATCTTGATCGCCAGGGTGGCCGGATCGGGTTCCGCGCCTGTTTCCTGCAGGATCTGGCGCGAGATGCGGTTCATCTTGTTGATCGTCTCGATCATGTGCACGGGAATACGGATCGTGCGCGCCTGGTCGGCGATCGAGCGCGTGATGGCCTGGCGGATCCACCAGGTCGCATACGTCGAGAACTTGTAGCCGCGGCGGTACTCGAACTTGTCGACGGCCTTCATCAGGCCGATATTACCTTCCTGGATCAGGTCGAGGAATTGCAGGCCGCGGTTTGTGTATTTCTTAGCGATCGAAATCACCAGGCGCAAGTTGGCCTCCGTCATTTCACGCTTGGCCTTGCGCGCCTTCATTTCACCGGCCGCCATCTGGCGGTTGATGTTGCGCAAGTCTGGCAGCGGCAAGACGACCCGCGCCTGCAGGTCGATCAGACGCTGCTGCAGTTCCTTGACGGTCGGAATGTTGCGGCCCAGGATGGCGCTGTACGCGTGTCCTGCGTTGACTTCACCATCGACCCAGTCGAGGTTGGTTTCATTGCCCGGGAAGACCTTGATGAAGTGGGCGCGCGGCATGCCGCAGCGGTTCACGGCCACGTCGAGGATCTGCTTCTCGATATGGCGCACTTCGTCGACCTGGCCACGCAGGGTGTCGCACAGCTTTTCCACGACCTTGGCCGTGAAGCGGATGCCCAGCAACTCTTGCGAAATGGCTTCCTGCGCCTTGGCGTAAGGTTTCGAGTTGTAGCCTTCTTTCTCGAAGGCGCGGCGCATCTTGTCAAATTGCTGCGAAATGATGGCGAATTTTTCCAGCGCCGTGCGTTTCAGGGTTTCCAGCTGCTCGGCGGAGAAGCCGGCCGCGCCCGAAGCGCTCGCCTCTTCCTCTTCTTCGACTTCCTCTTCTTCCGCTTCGCCTTCTTCCTCGTCTTCCTCGACGGGTGCGGCCACGACAGGGGCGGCGGCGACCGGTTCGTTTTCATCGACGAGGCCGTCGACGATTTCGTCGATCTTGATCTCTTCGTTGGCGATACGGTCGGCGGCGGCGATGATCTCGGCGATCGTCACGGGACAGGCGGAAATGGCCTGGATCATGTCTTTCAAGCCATCTTCGATGCGCTTGGCAATCTCGATCTCACCTTCGCGCGTCAGCAGCTCGACCGAGCCCATTTCGCGCATGTACATGCGCACGGGGTCGGTGGTGCGGCCGAAATCGGAATCAACGGTCGATAATGCGGCCTCGGCTGCCGCTTCCGCCTCGTCGTCGCTGGTGACGACGGCGACGTTATCGGACAATAACAACGTTTCCGCATCGGGCGCGTGCTCGTAGACGGCGATGCCCATGTCATTGAAGGTACCGATGATGCCTTCGATGGCTTCCGGATCGACTATGTTTTCAGGCAAGTGATCGTTGATTTCCGCGTAGGTCAGGAAACCGCGTTCCTTGCCGAACTTGATCAGGGTCTTGAGTTTCTGGCGCCGGCGCTCGAGTTCTTCCTCGCTCGCTTCCGTGTCGGACGAGAACGCGTCCTTCAGCAGCGCGCGCTCCTTCGCCTTGCGGTCCTTGGCCTTGGCCTTGTCGACGGCCTTCAGTTCGGCCCGCTCGACGGCGTTCAGGGCGGCGACTTCATCATTTTCTGGCTGGAATTCTTTTGGCTTGCGGCCGCGGCGGCCTGGCACTTTTACCGACGGCAAGACATAACCGGACGTATCGATCGCCGCCAGGGTGGCAGCGTCGGTGGTCTGGCTGACCACGGGCGCGCTGGTGACGCGCGCTTCTGGCCGGTCGAGCGCCTTTTCGGCTTTCGTGGTAACTTTAGTGGGCTTTACAGCCGCTTTGGATTCGGGTTTCTTGATTGGCACAGGCGCTTTCGATTACACAACGACTTGCTTTACGGTGGATTAGGATAAAGTTTGCTGCCAGTTCCCTGTCTACCTGCGGGAACCACCATCTTCGAACCTGCCGACTACGCAAATTCGACACTGTTACGTTACTTACACCTCATCGGCCACGATCCGCGGGAAGCGCAGCAATTCCTGTCCACCGGCTGTTGCCAGCCGTCTCGGCAAAAATTCCTGCATCGACCGCGTTGGGAGCGAGAGCCTGGCGCGGCTTGCCAGCGTCTGCGAGCCTTGCCCGCAACGCCGAAAACGCCAGCTGGCCCTGGCTGCCGACACGATCCACCGCGCCGATCAAGAGCCTAACTTACTGAAAACAAATACTATTTACGAAACAGAACTAGCTTGCCAAAGCACACAATACTTAGCATTTAATTATAGCACGCGAAAAATGTTTTTCCAGTGCGCGCCATACCCTCAAGACAAGGTTAGCGATTCACCAACTCGGCATCGCGCTCGCGTTCCAACGCCCCCTGCTCCTGCATGATTTCGCGGTAGCGTACACCAATTTTCTCGGATGGCAAACCCGACGCAAACAATTGCTGCAATTCCGCCTTCAAGGCATTCAATTTGATCTCGCGGATGGTGCTCACCAGCCACGACAATTCGCTGTCGTAATCGGATTCCGTGCCAGCCGCTATCTCGCCGATGATCTCGTCGTATTCGCTGCCCAGCTCCTTCAACTGCTGCGCCAGCGCGGCAAAACTGCCGTGCTCGCCCAAGGCCTGGCCCACGGCCACCAGCTGCCCCAGGCTGTGCGCGGCATCCGGCCCCAGGTGCTGGAAGGCGGCCAAGGCGGCCTCGTCGATGCGCATCGTCAGCGGCGGATGCGCCACCAGCATGCGCATGATCTTCAACTCCAGGCCGACAGGCACGGGGCGGCCCGACTTCGGCGGCGCGCGGCGCGCCACGGCAACGGGTTTCGCCAGCTCGAACAGGGCTTCGATCTCGGCCGGCGTGGACTGCGTCAGCTGGGCCAGGCCGCGCACGATCTGCAGGCGCAAAGACGATGGCGCCATCAGTTGCAGCAGCGGCTTGGCGTCGAACTGCACGCGGGCGCGCCCTTCCGGTTCCGACAGATCATGCTCGCCCGACACTTCTTTCAGCAAGAATTGCGACAGCGGCATGGCTTCATGCACTTGCTGCTCAAACCCTTCGGCGCCGAATTCGCGGATATAGCTGTCCGGATCGTGTTCCGACGGCAGGAACAGGAATTTGATGGTTTTATTGTCCGACACGTGGGCCAGGCTCGCTTCCAGCGCGCGGCGGGCGGCGCGGCGGCCGGCCTTGTCGCCGTCGAAGCTGAAAATCACGTTATCGGTCTGGCGCAGCAGTTTTTGCACGTGGGTGGGCGTGCACGCCGTGCCCAAGGTGGCTACTGCTTGCGGGAAACCCATTTGCGCCAAGGCAACCACATCCATATAACCCTCCGTCACCAGCACGTAGCCGGCGTCGCGGATGGCCTGGCGCGCCTCGAACAGCCCATATAGTTCAAAACCCTTGGAAAACAAGGGGGTTTCCGGCGAGTTCAGGTATTTCGGTTCGCCATGGTCGAGCACGCGGCCGCCAAAGGCGATGACCTGCCCCTTGGTATTGCGAATCGGGAACATGATGCGTTCGCGGAAACGGTCGTAGCGCTTGCGGTTATTGCCCTCTTCATCGACCTTGTCGATCACGAGACCAGCTTCGGCCAGGGCCACCACGTCGTAATCGGGGAAGACGGAACGCAGATTGTCCCAGCCGCCAGGCGCGAAGCCCATGCCGAAGCGAGCGGCCACTTCGCCCGTCAAGCCCCGGTTTTTGAGGTAGGCGATGGCTTCCGGCGCGTGGCGCAATTGGCCGCGGTAGTAATCGCAGGCCTGCGTCATGGCGTCGGACAAGGCCATGCTTTGCGCCTGGATCTGCGCGCGCTGGGCCGGCGGAATCTTGTCGTCCGCTTCCGGTACGACCATGCCCACGTTCTGCGCCAGGTCCTTGACGGCGTCGACAAAGCCCATGCCCGAGTACTCGATCAGGAAGCCGATCGAGGTGCCATGCGCGCCACAGCCGAAGCAGTGATAGAACTGCTTGGTGGGGCTGACGGTAAAGCTGGGCGATTTTTCACTGTGGAACGGGCACAAGCCCATGAAATTGGCGCCACCTTTTTTCAGTTGCACATAGCGCCCCACGACATCGACGATATCGACGCGGTTGAGCAAATCGGAAATGAAGGATTGAGGTATCACTGGCTAGGGCGGGTCTTGTTATAGGTCAGACTATACTACCGCACGTGGCCTGAGGTTGAGCCAGGTCAACGTGTGGGCTGTTAACAGGCTGCCAGCGCGACGGCGGGCAGCCCTTGCTACTATTGTTGCTTACGCTGCCGGCGTCAAGGCTTTCTTGACCAAGGCGGACACCACCGTCATGTCGGCGCGGCCAGCCAGCTTCGGCTTGACGATGGCCATGACCTTGCCCATGTCTTGCGGACCGGCGGCGCCCGAGGCGGCCACGGCGGCAGCCACTTCGGCCGCCACTTCTTCGTCCGACAGGCCGGCAGGCATGTAACCCGTCAGGTGCACCAGCTCGGCTTTTTCAATGTCGGCCAGGTCGGCGCGGCCGCCGGCTTCGAACTGGGTGATCGAATCCTTGCGCTGCTTGATCATCTTTTCCACGATGGCCGTCACGTGGGCATCCGTCAATTCGATGCGCTCGTCAACTTCCTTGCGCTTGATTTCCGCCAGCAACAGGCGAATCGTGCCCAGCTTGCCCGCTTCCTTGGCGCGCATGGCGTTTTTCATGTCTTCGGTAATTTGTTCTTTCAAGCTCATGGCAATCCTCGTTGGTCAGTAGGTGGGTGCTCGTGCGCGGCTACCATCAGCGGGCCACAAAAGCGAAAACCCGCTGCGGCGAACCGGAGCGGGTATGCGACTCATCTGAAGTATCACTCCAGGCGAATCAAAACAAAACCCGTGGCGAACAATGCGCCGAACTACCCGGGTTGGTTCTGACTGAACAGTCTTAGAATAATTTTTTCGGCAGTTGTTGGCTGCGGATGCGTTTGTAATGACGCTTTACAGCAGCTGCCAGCTTGCGCTTGCGCTCAGCTGTTGGCTTTTCGTAGAATTCGCGTGCGCGCAATTCGGTCAGCAGACCCGTTTTTTCGATGGTGCGTTTGAAGCGACGCATTGCGACTTCGAACGGCTCGTTTTCTTTAAGGCGAATAGTGGTCATGTAAAATTCAAACCGTTGAGGTGGTGTATAGGAAGAGATAGATAGTAGCAGCTTTTATTCGGAAAGGGAAGCCCCTCCCCCACTTGCGTGCGGCATGCAGCCTGCGGTCGCTGCCGGAATGTGGCGTAAACCACGCACCGGGACCAGCGCACCGGGCGCCAGAACCCCATCCTACAGACTTGCTTACTGCAAGGCAATACCTGCCGCCACGCCGGAAGCCCAGGCCCACTGGAAGTTGTAGCCGCCCAGCCAGCCCGTCACGTCGACCGATTCGCCGATGAAGTACAGGCCCGGCACCTTATTGGCCATCATGGTCTGCTGCGACAGCTCGCGCGTATCGATGCCGCCGCGCGTCACCTCCGCCTTGCGGTAACCTTCGGAACCGTTCGGCACGATGGACCAGGCATTGATGGCTTGCCCCAGCTTGCGCAGCTGCGCGTCGGGCATGTCGGCGATGCGCGCGTCCGGCGCCAGGCCGTTGACGGCCAGCAAGCAGTCCGCCAGGCGCTGCGGCAGCCATTGGGCAACGATATTGCCCAGTTGCTTCTTCAGGGTGCCCTTGCCTTCGATCAAGGTTTGCGCCACGTCCACTTCCGGCAGCAGGTTGATGACGATGGGCTCGCCCGGCAGCCAGTAGCTGGAAATCTGCAAAATCGCCGGACCCGACAGGCCGCGATGCGTGAACAGCAAATCTTCGCGGAAACGCGCGCCCGTTGCCTTGCGGCCTTTCAGGCTGCCCGTTTCCACATCGACTTCCAGGGCGATGCCGGACAGTTCCGCGAACGGCGCCCAGCTGGCCGCATCGAACGTCAGCGGCACCAGGGCCGGACGCGGTTCGACCATCGCCAGATCGAATTGCTTGGCGATGCGGTAGGCAAAATCCGTGGCGCCGATCTTCGGGATCGACAGGCCGCCCGTGGCGATGACGATGCTGGCCGTCTCGATGTCGCCGCTATCGGTCTGCAGCACGAAGCCGCCGTCATCTTGCTGGACAACATTGTCGATCTTGCACGGCATGCGCCAGTGCACGCCGCCAGCGGCGCACTCATCCTTGAGCATGTCGATGATCAGCTCGGCCGATTCATTGCAAAACAGCTGGCCCTTGTGCTTCTCGTGGTAGCCGATCCGGTATTTTTTCACCAGCGCGAGGAAATCCTGCGGCGTGTAGCGCGACAGTGCGCTCTTGCAGAAATGCGGGTTTTCCGAGAGGAAATTTTGCGGGGTGGCGTTAATATTGGTGAAATTACACCGTCCACCACCCGAGATGCGGATCTTTTCGGCCAGCTTGGCCGCGTGATCGATCAATACCACGCGCTTGCCTTGCTGGGCGGCAACAGCCGCACACATCATGCCGGCCGCGCCCGCACCGATCACTGCCACATCAAATTGTTTTGCCATAAGAATTCCGGTCACCGCTGATTACAAAGACGCCATTGTAAACTGCGGCGACGCGGCTAGCGCGGCCGTGCTGCAATCTGTCGTGATGTCGTCAAGCATTGCTCCACCTGTTCGGCGATCGATGGCGGCACTGGCACCTCGCCGCGCAGCACGGCCGCGATCCAGTCCGCCGTGGTGGCTGCATCGCGCTCGGCGGGCAAATGCGGCAACTCTTCCACCAGCAACTGCTTTTCCACCAGCACCGTGCGTTCCACGCCATGGAACCAGTCGATCTGCTGCGCCTTGTTGGCGTTGGCCACCGTCTCGCCCTCCGTGCCGCGCATCAGGAAAGCGTCGCCGCGCGCGGGATCCGAGGCGGTCAGGAAATATTCACCGAGCATTTCCAGATATTCCGGGTGCGTGTACGACACCAGACGCAGGGCGGGGCCGGCGAACGGCTGCATGATTTTCACCAGGGTATGCGTGGAATTGCGCACGCCCAGCACGCGCCGCAGCGACAGCATCCAGGCCAGGCGCGGCGCCAGGGCCTCGATGGACAGGAAGGCGGCCTCCCCGCGCGCCATGGCGGCCTCGGCTTGCGCATGGTCGAGCGAGGCCGGCACGCCCAGCGCGGCCAGCACTTCGGCCGTCGTGATGCGGCCCGGATCGCTGGTCACGCCATGCACGAGCACGGGTGCACCCGCGCGCGCCAGCAGCAGCGCCAGCAAGGCTGTCAAATTCGCCATCTTGCGTGCGCCGTTGTAGCTGGGAATGATGACCGGTGCGAATTCGCCGGCCGGCGCAGCCAGCGGAGCGAACGACGCTTCGGCAGCGTCGAGGAAACCGGCGATCTCGTCTACCGATTCGCCCTTGATGCGCATCGATAACAAAATGCCGCCCAGTTCCAGGTCCGACACGCGGCCCTCGAGCATGGCGCGGTACAGAGCATGGGCGTCGTCGCGCGTCATGCTGCGCGCGCCGTTCTTGCCGCGTCCTATTTCTTTAATGAAACGTGCTGCGGGGAATGGCTCTCCGGCCACATCGGTATGGGGTATGGAAACAGTCGTCATGGCGCCAGCTTACACGGATTTTTTCCCTTGCAGAGGGGCTGGAGGGTGCCATAGGCGCCGATGCAACAGTCTTTCCAGCTATTTTTTACGAATTTGCTGCGCGCCTGCATCCAGACGCGCCGCCGCTGCGTATAAGACTGCACAGGGGGACTCATCATGGAACACGCGATCAAACGGGAAACTGCCTTCGTCGGCATCGAAACGAGCAAGTTGCTGCTGAAAGCCGTGCTGCTCACGGGCAACGAAGTGCTGTGCAAGGTGCTGGAAAACGACGTGGCCGGCTACCGCTGGCTGCGCAGCTGGCTGCAAAGGAACGACGTGCCCGTCATGGGCTTGCGCGTCTGCATGCGCCTCGATATGCCGCACAGCGAGGCGCCCGCCCGCATGCTGGCCGAGATGGGCATGCTGGTGTGCGATGCCCAGCCCGCGCAGCTGGGCGACTATCTGCGCTGCCAGGGCTTGCCCGATGACGCGGCGCACAGCGCCGTGGTGCTGGCCAACTACTGTGCGCACCGGCGCCCCGCGCGCTGGACGCCGCCCTCGCCCGCCTACGTGGAACTGCGGCTATGGCTGCGCCGCCTGCACGCCATCGAGGGCGTGCGCCAGCAGGAATCGGCGCGCCTCGATGCGCATCTGCAGGCCGGCCAGCATGCGCTGCACGCCCTGCTGCGCCAGCAAATCGCCTGCCTGGACGCGCAGATACGCCAGCACGAAAGCGCCATCCTCGAACATGTGCGGCGCCATCCAGGCCTGCCCCGGCCGCCCGAGCTGGCCGGCAACTACCAGCGCATCGCCCGCTACAGCGCTGGCGCCAGCCTGGCCGGCGGCCAATGAGCGCACAGGGGGCCGGCCGCGTGCCGGCCCTGCCATAAAAACAACTGATGCGTTCCCGTTTTTGCCCCATCCCCGCCGCCAGGCCGCATTTCCGCTACACTATTGCCTCTTAAAGAACGCAATAGCGAAAGCCGAGCCAGAATCATGAATACGCCAGACATCGAAAATATCAACGTCACCTCCTTCGCGCCCATGCCGACACCGGCCGAACTGCACGCCAGGCTGCCCCTGTCGGAGAGCGCCTTCGACACCGTCAGCCGCGGCCGCGAAGCGCTGCGCAACATCATCGACCGCAAGGACCAGCGCCTGTTCGTCGTCGTCGGTCCGTGCTCGATCCACGACCCCGTCGCCGGCCTCGATTACGCGCGCCGCCTGAAAGCGCTGCAAGAGGAAGTCAAGGATACGATGCTGCTGGTGATGCGCGTGTATTTCGAAAAACCGCGTACCACCACGGGCTGGAAAGGCTACATCAACGACCCTTACATGGATGATTCGTTCAAGGTCAACGAAGGCATGGAAAAGGCGCGCCAATTCCTGCTCGACGTGTGCGAACTGGGCCTGCCCACGGCCACCGAAGCGCTGGACCCGATCTCGCCGCAATACCTGGGCGACCTGATCGCCTGGACCGCCATCGGCGCGCGCACGACGGAATCGCAGACGCACCGCGAAATGTCGTCCGGGCTGTCGACCCCTGTCGGCTTCAAGAACGGCACCGATGGCGACATCAGCATTGCGGTGAACGCGATCCTGTCGTCGGCGCACCCGCACTCCTTCCTGGGCATTAACGGCGAAGGCAACGTCGCCATCGTGCGCACGCGCGGCAACGCGTATGGCCACGTGGTGCTGCGCGGCGGCGATGGCCGTCCGAACTACGATTCGGTGTCGATCGCCATCGCCGAACAGGCGCTGGCCAAGGCCAAGCTGCCGGCCAACCTGGTGGTCGACTGCTCGCACGCGAACAGCTATAAAAAGCCGGAACTGCAACCGCTGGTGATGGCCGACGTGGTCAACCAGATCCGCCAGGGCAACCGCTCGCTGGTGGGCGTGATGATCGAATCGAACATCGTCGGCGGCAACCAGAAGATCCCGCAAGACCTGTCGCAACTGACCTACGGCTGCTCCGTCACCGACGGCTGCATCGACTGGGACACGACGGCCACCATGCTGCGCGATGCGCATGCGCACCTGCTGAACCGCCCGAAGTAAACAGCTGGGGTCAGACCCCCTCTTGCGTTGGCGCTGAACCTGGCGTTAGCGGCATTGAGGGTCTGACCCCAAACACCTCGAGGCATATCACGCCATCTGCACATGCGGCAGCACGGCGAACGATCCCGCCAGCGCCTGTTCGGCCTTGCTGGCCGGGATATTGAGTTCATTGACGTCCAGGTAGATGCGCCCGTCCAGGATGCGCACGGCGTACAGGCGCGCCATGCCCTGCACGGGCGCCACCAGGCGGCCCGAATCGAGCTCGATGATCCAGCTGTTCTTCGGCCCCATCAGGTTTTTCTCCATCAGCACCCCATGCGCCAGCGGGCCGCCCAGACAAGGCACCGTGTCGAGCAGCGCGTACACCGTATCGTCCGCCGCGCGAAACAGCGCCACGCCGGGTAAATCCTGCCACGCCAGTCCCCGCTGCACCATGCGCGCGCCCACCAGCGGCATGTCCTTCAGGCGGCAAATCATTTTCCATTGTTCCGACATCGCTAGCTCCTTGAAAAAGGCACACGCTTGCCTAAGCAAGAGCGATGCCAGTGCCGCACAGGCGCAAAGCAGCCAGAATCCCGGGCAAAACCGGCCCGCGCCGCACTGCGCAAGTGCACACTGCCGCCGAAATGGTGCGCCGGCCGCACGGTGGACTGGCCGGCTTTCCTTTACAATGGCGGATTACTCCTCCCTATTTAGCACCTTCATGATTGTTCTTGGCGTCGAATCCTCCTGTGACGAAACCGGCCTGGCCTTGTACGACACGCAACGCGGCCTGCTGTCGCACGCCCTCTATTCGCAAGTCGCCATGCACGAGCAATATGGCGGCGTGGTGCCGGAACTGGCGTCGCGCGACCATATCCGCCGCGCCATCCCGCTGCTGGAAGAAACCCTGGCCAAGGCCGGCATCACCCTGCCCGAAATCGACGCCATCGCCTACACGCAGGGTCCCGGTCTGGCAGGCGCGCTGCTGGTGGGCTCCTCCGTTGCCTGCAGCCTGGGCCTGGCCATCAACAAGCCGGTGCTGGGCATCCACCACCTGGAAGGCCATCTGCTGTCGCCATTGCTGGCGTCGGAGCCGCCGGAATTCCCCTTCATCGCCCTGCTGGTGTCGGGCGGCCACACGCAGCTGATGCGCGTCGATGGCGTGGGCCAGTACACGATGCTGGGCGAAACACTCGATGATGCGGCCGGTGAAGCGTTCGACAAATCGGCCAAGCTGCTGGGCCTCGGTTATCCGGGCGGCCCCGCCATTTCGCGCCTGGCCGAATTCGGCGACCCGCTGGCGTATAAACTGCCACGCCCGATGCTGCACTCGAAGGATTTCAACTTCAGCTTTTCCGGCTTGAAGACGGCCGTGCTGACGGTGGTGAAAAACCATGAAGAAAAAGTCATCGCCAACATCTGCGAACAGGACAAGGCGAACATCGCGCGCGGCTTCGTCGACGCCATCGTCGACGTGCTGACGGCCAAATGCGTGGCGGCCCTCAAGCACACGGGCTTGAAACGCCTGGTGATCGCCGGCGGCGTGGGCGCCAACGCGCAATTGCGCGCCTCGCTCAACGCGGCCGCCGCCAAGAAGCGTTTCAAGGTGTATTACCCGGAGCTGGAATTCTGTACCGATAACGGCGCCATGATCGCCTTTGCCGGCGCCATGCGCCTGCAAATCAATCCCGACGCCGCCAAGCACGATTATTCGTTCAATGTGCGCCCGCGCTGGCCGCTGGACGAGATCCGCGAAATCTGATCACCACCGATCACTCCAGCAGGAAGTTGCGCGCGCCCGCCAGGGCCGCGCCCTCTCCCACCGTTTCATCCTTCAAGTCCACGCCCGACAGCTGCCGGCTGAACGCCTGCGACAGCAGGTAGTGCAGCCGGTACGCGGCCGGTGCATACGCCAGGCCCTCGGGGCGCACGTTCGAAATGCAGTTGCGGCGCTCGTCCAGCAAGCCCACCTTAGGCGCCCACGTCAGGTACAGGCCCAGGCTGTCCGGAGAACTCAGGCCCGGCCGCTCGCCGATCAGCACCAGCACGGCGCGCGCCTGCAATAACTCACCCACCTCGTCACCGACGGCGACCCGTCCCTGCGCCACGATGTGCAGCGGCGACAGCGTCCACGCTTCCCGCGCCAGCCGTGCGCGCAAGGCGGCCAGGAACGGCGCCGCGTGGCGCTGCACGGCCAGCGCCGACAGGCCATCGGCCGCCACCAGTGCCAGGTCGACTCCCGTGGCAGCAGCGGCCAGCCGCGCCCGCGAAGCGTCGTCGAGGCGGCGCCCCAGGTCGGGCCGTTGCAGATAGTCGGCGCGCGTGGTGGCCGCGCTGTGCAGCTGCACGCAGTCTTGCCCTTGCGCGGCCAAGTCGCGCGCCAGGGCTTCGCCATCGAGCGCCAGGTGCACGGCGTCGCGCGCCTGCGCGTGGGCCAGCTGGAACGCCAGTTGCGCCTTGGTCGGCACGCTCACGCCGCGCCGTCCCAACGCGATGCGCGCCGCCGTACGCGCGCGCAGGGCCTGCCAAGGGTTGGTTTCGTCCATGCGTCCTCCTAGTCGCCCAGGCGCAGCAGGGCAGCCTGGAAAGCCGGCGCCAGCGCTTCGCTCAAGCGGCCCTGCGCATCCGTGATCCGCATGCGCTCCAGCCAGGCTGCGAATTCCGGCGCAGGGCGCAAGCCCAGCACCCGGCGCGCATACAGGGCGTCGTGGAACGAAGTGCTCTGGTAGCCGAGCATGATGTCGTCCGCGCCTGGCACGCCCATGATGAAATTGCAGCCGGCCACGCCCAGCATGGTCAGCAAGGCGTCCATGTCGTCCTGGTCCGCTTCCGCATGGTTGGTGTAGCACACGTCGCAGCCCATGGGCAGCCCAAGCAGCTTGGCGCAGAAATGGTCTTCCAGCCCCGCGCGCATGATCTGCTTGCCGTCGTACAGATACTCGGGGCCGATGAAACCGACGACGGAATTGACCAGCAGCGGCTGATACGCGCGCGCCACCGCATATGCGCGCGCCTCGCACGTTTGCTGGTCCATGCCGTGGTGGGCGCCGGCCGACAGGGCGCTGCCCTGGCCCGTCTCGAAATACATGACATTGTTGCCCACCGTGCCGCGCCCCAGCGACAGGGCCGCCGCCTGACCCTCGGCCAACAGGGACAAGTCGATGCCGAAGCTGCGGTTGGCCGCCTGCGTGCCCGCCACCGACTGAAACACGAGGTCGACGGGCGCGCCACGGCGTATCGCCTCGATGGTATTGGTGATGTGGGTGAGCACGCACGACTGGGTGGGAATTTGGTATTGATCGATGACGGCGTCGAGCAGGTGCAGCAGCGACACGACCTGCGCCACGTTGTCGGTGGCGGGATTGATGCCGATCACGGCGTCGCCGCTGCCCAGCAGCAGGCCATCGAGGATGGAGGCGGCAATGCCCGTGGCGTCGTCCGTCGGGTGGTTCGGCTGCAAGCGCGTGGATAAACGGTTTTCCAGGCCCAGGGTATTGCGAAAGGCCGTGACGACCCTGCACTTGCGGGCCACCAGCACCAGGTCCTGCAGGCGCATGATTTTCGAGACGGCGGCCGCCATTTCCGGCGTAATGCCGGCGGCGATGCGCGCCAGCGTTGGCGTATCCGTCGCGTCATCGAGCAGCCAGTCGCGAAAGTCGCCCACGCACAGGTGGGAAATCGGTGCAAACGCGGTACGCTCATGGCTATCGATGATCAGGCGCGTGACCTCGTCCTCTTCGTACGGTACCAGCGCCTCGCTGAGAAACAGCGATAGCGGCACGTCGGCCAGCGCCAGCTGCGCCGCCACCCGTTCGCGCGCGCTGGCGGCCGCCACACCGGCCAGCACGTCGCCCGAACGCAGCGGCGTGGCCTTCGCCAGCAGCTCCTTCAGGCTGGCGAACTGGTAAACATGGCTGTCTATCGTATGGCTGAAGCGGGGCATAGATTGTGCTCCAAGGCATCCCAATGGCCCATTCTACGCCAGGCTACAGGCTGCGCAGCGCCCCTTCCAGCTGCGGATAGCGGAAGACAAAGCCGTCGGTCAGCAAGCGGCGCGGTGCGACCCTTTGGCCTTCCACCAGCAAATCGGCCTGCTCGCCCAGCAAGGCGCGCATGAGGAAGGCCGGCGTGGGCATGACGCTGGGGCGGTGCAGCACGGCACCCGCCACCTGGGCGAAGCGACGCTGCGCGATGGCTTGCGGCGCGCAGAAGTTATACGCGCCGCTCACTGCCTGCTCTTCGCTGCGGCGCGCCAGATGGGCGATGCCGCGGATGACGTCGCGCACATGCACCCACGTGACCCACTGCTTGCCGCTGCCGAGCGGGCCGCCCACGCCGAAGCGTATCGGCAGCAGCATCTGCGGCAGCGAACCCTGGTGGCCGAAGACGAGGCCAAAACGCATGCAGCCCACCTGCACGCCATGGGCTTCGGCCTGGCGCGCGGCCGCTTCCCATTCCTGGCACAGCTGCGACATGAAGATGGCTTGCGGCGCGCTCTCCTCCGTCAATTCCGTCGGATCGCCCTGCGGCTGCACGCCGTAGTAACCGATGGCCGATGCCGACAGCAGCACTCTTGGCTTGTGCTGCGCGCGGGCGATCCACGCCACCAGGTCCTGCGTCAGCGCGACGCGGCTGCGGCGCAAGGCGGCCTTGCGTGCGTCCGTCCATCGATGCCCGACGATGCGCGCGCCGGCCAGGTTGATCACCATGTCGATGCGCTGCGCATCCGATAAGGCGTCCAGCGACTGGATGCAGCGCACCTGGCCATCGAACATCCACGCGGCCTGTTTCGGCTGGCGCGTCAGCACCGTCACCGCATGGCCGTCGGCCAGCAAGGCGGCAACCAACTGCTGGCCGATAAAACCCGTGGCGCCCGTCACCAGCACGGACTGCGGCGTGCTGGCAAAGCGCAGGTTCTCCTCTTGCTCTGCCGTCTCCTGCACTTGGCGCCTTCCCAGCTGCCACACGGCATACGCGTCGCGCAGGCCGGACAAGCCCACGCCCACGCCGCACAGAGCGAGGAAGACGCTGAGCCAGCCATACGGCTGCCACACGAGGGCCGTCGGCAAGCTGGCCCATTCGCTGCTGTTCAGGGCCAGCAGGGCGATGAAGGCGCCCGCATTAATCGCCAGCACCGTGTGCGTGACCCGCTCCGTGGCGGGCAAGAGGCGGGTCTGGTCTTCGACGACGAAGTCCCACAGGGTCAATACGATTTCCACGCCAAAGACGATGACCAGCACCCAGGCCCAGGCGCCATGCCATTCCCAGGCCGCCAGGCCGACGAACAGCAGGCTGTAGATCAGGGCGCGCGTGGCATGGATCGTCAATTCGAGGCGCGCCGACGCCTTTTGCGGCAGCGCTTCCGTGATTTCATGGTGGTAGATGGTGTCGAAGGCGCCCAGGCAGCCTTGCGCCGCCATCAGTTGCAGGGCCAGCAAATGCGTATTCATGGTGTCTCCTTTTCCGGTGCGGCGGATTCGCGGAACACGCCGGCCTGGGTAAACGTGGTGCCGAACAGGGCGTGGCGAATCTCGATGCGGATGTTGAATTGCTGCGGCGTCTCGTTGCGGTGGCACAGGTAGGTCTTGCCGGGCGTGAGCACGCCGGGCAGCGGCAGGCGCCAGCCGAAAATGTCGAGGAAATAGCCGTCGCTGGTGAAGTGCAGATTGCCGTCTTCCACGTGCAGCAGCAGCTTCATGCCCAGGCCCATGCCCACGTATTCGAGCACTTCGCCCTTTGCGCTTTCGGCCATGTAGGAGGTGAAGCTGATCGGCGCGCGGCCATGCAGGCGGTAGGTGCGCTGCTTGAAGATGAAGGGGCAGCCGGGGCGCGAATAGACTTCGATATCGACGGGGAAATCGTGATCGTCATGCGGGATCAGGGCGCCATCGATGAAGGGGCGCGTCAGCCAGCCGAGGAATTTTCCCAGGCGCGAGCTGCTGAGTTCACTGAGCTCACCCCGGTAATACAGGGGCTGGCCCGGCGCGGGATTTTTCTCGAAGCGGCGGCGGATGTCCGGGTGCAGGGTTTCCCAGTCGACACCCATGACCTTTTTGAACAGTTCTCCTTCCGAGGGGCCGCTCATGATTTTGCGCGCTTGCCAGGCTTGTCTTCCGGGCTGAGAAACTTGGCCACCTTGCCACCCATCGACAGCATGCGCTGCAAGGTCACCGGCGGCAAATTCTTGTAGTCGCTGTAGGTGCTGCTGAGCATTTCCAAAAACGCCAGCACTTCGCCCATGCGCTCCAGGGTGGCCGGTGGTAGCGCCGCATCGTGCTCGCCCTCGATCGCGCATTCGCGCAGCACCGTCAGGGTGGGATCGATCTCGCGCCGCTTGCGCTCCTCCATGATGACCCTGAATATTTCCCACACATCCTGCAGGGCGACGAAGTGGTCGCGCCGGTCCCCCATCACGTGCGTACTGCGCGCCAGGCCCCAGCTTTGCAATTCCTTCAGGCTGTTGCTGACGTTCGAGCGGGCCACGTTCAGGCTGGCCGCGATGTCTTCCGCCGTCAGCGGTTCATTCGCCAGGAACAGCAGCGCGTGGATTTGCGCCACTGTGCGGTTGACGCCCCAGCGGGTGCCCATCTCGCCCCAGTGCAAAATATATTTCTGCGTGGTCGGACTCAGCTCCATGATTTTCTCTTATTTCTGTCGTTACAGAAATGTAAGACAGAACAGAAACCGAGTCAAGCGCGATTCGTCAGGACTGTGCGGGCGGCTGGCCCATGGCGCGCAGGAATTGCTGCTGCGAGGCGTGCAGCTGGCCGTAACCAAGTTCGCGGTACACGAGACCGTGGCGCGGCGCCAGTTCGGCCAGGATGCGCGCCAGCGCCGGGTAGTGGCGGTGGTTCCAGGTGGGGAACAGGTGATGCGTCAGGTGCAGATTCAGGCCGCCCAGCCAGTAACCGAGCCAGCGCAGGGCGCGCGGTTTTGGCGTCCAGTCGCAGGCCGTATAAAAGGTGTGCTGGTACCAGTCATGCGGCAAGGTGCCGTCTGGCCCCGGCTGGAAAAACTCCACTTCGGCCCAGTGCGTGCCGAGGATCAGCGCCACCAGCGCGCACGAAGCGATCATCTGGCCCACGAAATACGCGCCCAGCACCACGTTCCAGGCGATGCCGTGCTGCTGCAGCACCCACATGGGCAGCGCCAGCACCAGCGCCACGTGACCCAACTTCCAGCCGAGGAACGACAGCCAGCCGCGCCAGCCCTGCAGCCGGCTGTGCGCGGCCACGGGCGTCTTGCCGAAGCGGTCCAGCCAGTCGCCATACCAGTTCAGATACGGCAGCGACAGGGCCGCCACCACGGGCCAATACAGATACTGGTAGCGGTATTGCGGCGACCAGCGTTGGAACGGCGTCTGGCGCAGGAAGGGGTTCGGTTCCGTGTCCAGGTCATAGCCTTCCACGTTGGCATACGTATGATGGAAGTGCACGTGGCGGATGGTCCAGAAATCCGTGTCCACACCCACGGGCAAGCCCACCAGGCGGATCAGGATGCGGTTCCAGCGTCCCTGGCGGAAGACGGCGCTGTGGGCCGCATCGTGCAGGGTATTCATGGCCAGCGCCATGGCCGCGACCAGGCAAGCGACATAGCTGGCGACAAACGGCCAGGTGCTGCCAGCATTCAGCGCCAGCGCATACAGGCCCACCGCCAACGCGGCCAGGAACAAGGTTTTCGCATGCAGGCGCGCGTCGCCAAAGCGGTGTTTTCCTTCATCCGCCAGGTAAGCGTCGGCGCGCGCGCGCAGTTCGCGGCGGAAGGCGGAATCGCGGGCGGGCTGGAAGCGCAGCGGCGGCAAGGAAGACACAGGCTTCACGCGCGCGTCCCCGCCGTAGCCGGCCACCACAGGCGACGCGCGCCATCGAGGCCATGCGCCAGCAGCGCGGCCAAAAATACCATGCCCCACACATCGCGCGCGCCATACCAGCCCAGGTACAGGGCCGGCATGGCCAGGGCGATGGCCACCCAGGCGATGGCGCCCCAGCGCCGCGCATCGGACAAGCCGCCCAGCGCCAGCGTACCGCTGAAAATCAAGGCAAACAGGATGGCCTGCTGCGCGCCGGCCAGCACCGCTTCGTGGTTGACGTAATAAATCACGAGGCCAAACAGGATCACGCCGCCGATGCCGATGAACAGCTCGGGCACCTCGAAAGTGCCGCGCGACTGCCAGTGCGGAAAGCGCGCGCGCAGCCAGGTAAATAATTTGCCGTTGCTGGCCAACAGCGGGTTGTGCGTGGGTGTCATGCCCTTCACTCCATAGCGCATTTCCACGCCCTCGAGTTCGGGCTGGAAGCTGCCGAACAGCCGGTCCCACAGCAGCAGGGTGCCGCCGAAATTGCGGTTGATGTAGCGCTTGTCGGTGCCGTGGTGCACGCGGTGGTGCGACGGCGTGATCATGAAACGATCGAGGATGCCGGACTTGTTCACCAGCGCATTGTGGTTATAGAGCTGCACCGTGTAATGCAAGGACGAGACGACGAGGAAGATTTCCAGCGGCACGCCCAGCACGGCCAGGATGGCGATGAAGGGGAAATTCGTCAGCGACGAATACCAGGAATTGCGCACGCCCAGCGACAGGTTGAAATGCTCGCCCTGGTGGTGCACCACGTGCACGGCCCACAGCAAGGGAATCTTGTGGTGCAGCCGGTGCATCCAGTAAAAGCACAGATCCCAGGCAAAAAACGCGAAGATCCATTGCGCCGCCACGGGCCACTGGTCGACGATGTGCAGGTTCACATGGCGCAGCAGCAGGGCGAAGGCCGCCACTTCCACGCCGCGAAATACCCACATCAGGATATGGCCGGAATTGAGGTTGAAGATCACGTCCTTCCACGGCACGGGCGTCTTGCGTACCCATTTGAGTATCAGCAGTTCGGCCAGCACGAAGGCCAGCATGATCAGGAACGACAGGGCAAATGGATTCATCATGGTGCGGTTTTGATGGAAACGGCGCGGCGGGCAGCCAAGGATACCTGCATTTTCGCCAGCATGCCGCCAGCGATGCCGACAGCCAAGCCGGCGGCCAGGTCGATGCTCACATGCCGGCGCAGCGCGATGATGGCGTAGCAGATGGCCACGCCCAGCACCACGCACAGCGCGGAACGCAGCAGCTGGCGTTTATCGCACAAGGCCCACACGCACAGCAAGGTCAGGGCGCCATGCAGCGACGGCAGGCAGTTTTGCGTGGAGTCCGCCGCCTGCAGCATGCGCAGCGCCTGCGTGCTCCACGCGCTGCCTGCACCCACGGGCGGGTAGGCGAGCGTGGTCGGATACAGCAGGAAGACCACGCCGCACATGACGGCGGAAAGCGCCATGGCGCGCGCCAGCCAGCGCACGCGCGCCGCATCGGCCGCCAGGTAGGCGTAGGGGATCAGGATAAAGAAGGACAGGTATAGCCAGATGGCGGCGTCCGTATAGGGGATGGCGCGATCCAGCGCCGTTTCCGGCAGCAGCACGCCCTGCCCTTGCAGCAAGTCGCTGGAAAAATACACGAGGCCGACGCTGCCCCAGCCGGCCAGCAAATGCAGCAGGCGGCTGCGTACGGTCATGGAAGAAGGGTTCATGCGGTCGCAAGACGCCGGATGCGGCGCCGTTTCATGGTGGGATCAAAGGGAGGCAGTTCGCGGCTGACCGTCCAGGCCAGGCCGTCGGTGGCCACGCCCAGGCCCTCCAGCACCGTTGCCAGGTGCGCGCGCAGGGCGGCCAGGCCGGCATCGTCCAGCGCCGCATGCAGTTGCAAGGCCGCTTCGCCCGTTTGCGCCAGGCGGTAATCGGCGTCCGGCGGCAAGGCTTGCGCAAACGCGCGCGTCAGCACGTCGGCAAACACGGCGACGGGCGCACCGCCGCGTGCAGAGGGAAGCAGCAGCATGTCGTCGCAGCGCCCTTCGATGCCGTCGATGGCGCGCGTGGCGCGGCCGCACGGGCATGGCGCGGCGCGCGCGATCAGGATGTCGTCCAGGCGGTAGCGCACGATGGGTTGCGTGATGCGCGTAAAGTCGGTAATCACGGGCACGAAGCGACGTTCTTCAGCGTCGAGCCACTGCGGCTCGATGTGCACGTATTCTTCGTTCAGGTGCAGCACGCCGTGCTCGCAGCTGCTGGCAAGGAAACCCTCGGTGGCCTGGTAGATTTCATGCACGGCGCCAAACGCCTGCACGATCAGCGCGCGATCCTGCGCTTCCAGCACTTCGGCCACGGAGATGACTTTTTTCGGCGCCAGCGCCAGGCTGCCGTCGATGATGCGCAAGGCCAGCTGGCGCAGCACCTGGGCCGGCGCGACGATCACAGTTGGCTGATATTGCGCCAGCTGCGCGCACAGGCTGTCGAACGGTTCGAACAAATCGTAAAAGGCAAAGGTCAGCCACGGCGAGCGCACGGCCGTGTACAGATTGCTGTTTGCGCGCAGGAACAGCGCGACCCGCTCGCCGGAAAACAGGCCGTCGGGCAGCGCCTTGGCCAGCATCACGCCTGCCCACTGGGCCTTTTCGCGCGGGCTGATGGTAAACACGGCGCGCTTCGACGACGTGCCCGACGACAGCCCCACCGTGATGTCGCCGACGGCCGGCGTGAAGTCTCGGCTATGCTCGGCCGCCATGGCCGCGTCCATCGCCTGCGCCAAAGTCACCCCTTGCGTGTTCATGGCATCGAAATGCTCGAGCATCAGCGCCTTGTTCATCGTCGGCCACTGCGCCAGCGGCAAGTTGCGGTATGGGGCAAAGTAGCGGCTGCGCGCGCACAGCACATCGATGAAACGGGCCAGCTGCCGCTGCTGGTAACTTTCCAGCTGCGCGCGGTCCGTAAAACGCAGGCGGCGCGTGCGCCAGTACGATAGCAACAGCCAGACAATACGCTTCACGGGCGGCCCGCCACGGCGATATAGTCGAGCGTGTCTTCATGCGTGATGCGAATCTGCGCATTGCCCGACTGGTGCAACTGGTGCAGGCGATTCAGGGTTTCATAGTACGGCGCGCGCTTGTGCTGGATGATGAAAGACAGTTCCGACGGTCCGCGCAGCTGCTGGAAGCTTTCCGGCACCCAGGCCGCGTCCGACGCCAGCAAGGTCCAGCCGCCATCCTGCAGCACGAAGGCACCCAGATGGCCGATGGCGTGGCCGGGCAAATCGACGATGTAAATCTCGCCCGTGCCGCTGACGTCGCGCCCGTGCGTGAATGGCAGCAGGGCCGACGGCAGGGCCGTTTCGGGCACGCTTTCCACGAAATCGAGGCGGTCCGCAATATCGTTCGGCAGCAGTTCAGGCACGAAGGCCTGGCGCACGGCGGCCACGCCGGACAGTCCCCGCACCGCATCCCAGCCCACTTGTGACGCCATCAGCCGCGCGCCGGGAAAATCGCGCATGCCCGCGATATGGTCGGCGTGGAAGTGCGACAGCAGCAGGGTGTGAATGTCGCCGGGCGAGACGCCATGCGCGCGCAGCTGGCCCTGCAGCGACTCGTTCTCGTCGAAGAAAATCGGCGTCACCCACGCGTACAGGCGGTACACGCCCTTCGACGTGGCGGCGCGGAAGTGTTCGGCGTAACCGGTGTCCCACAGATACAGGCCCGCGCGCGTTTCGATCAGGTAGGCGCGCGAGGGGAAGCAGCGGCTGGCCAGCCCGCTGCCTTTCAAGACCATGCAGGACGGATGGGTGCAGTGGCCGACGCGAAACGCGGTGATCCTAGCCATTGCGCTCCTTGCCCACCTTGTGCGCCGCCGCTTCCTGGCGCATCCACTGCGCCGTGCGGGCGATGCCTTCCTGCAGGCTGACGATGGGACGGTAGCCGAGCACCTTGCGCGCCTTGGCGTTATCGAGCGTCATGTCGAAACTGAGCGCGCCGATGCTGTAGGGCGTGAGCGATGGTTCGCGGCGGGTAAAGCGCGAGGCGAACTGCATCAGGCGGGCGACTACCGCCAGCACGCGGTAAGGCACGCTGACGATTTCGAACGGCTGCTGCAGATGGTCGCAGAACAGGGTGCGCAAAATATCGCACAGGCGCGCCGGTTCGCCATTCGTGATGTTGAAGGCGGCGCCAGACGCGATGGTCTTGTGCACGGTGGCCAGCCACATCGCATGCACGACATTGTCGACATAAGTGATGTCGATGGTGGCCGCGCCGCCGTTGGGCAGGGGCAGTTTGCCGCCGCGCTGTTCCAGCACCCGCGCCAGGCGCGGGATCAGCACCTGGTCGTGCGGGCCGAAGATGGCGCGCGGGCGCAGGATCACGCACGTCATGCCGCGCTGGCGGTCGACGCAATCCTGCACCAGCTTTTCCGCCATCGCCTTGCTGCGCGCATACGCGTTGACGAAGGCGTCGGGACGGAAGGTTTCCGGCACCTCGTAACGGTTGCGGTAATCGAAATAGATGGCCGGCGTGGAGATGTGCACGAAGCGCGCCACGTGCAGGCTGGCGGCCGCGCGCAGCAGCTGCGCCGTGGCCGTGACATTGGCGGCGATGAAGTCGCGCTCGGCGCCCCAGGGCGAGGACAGCGCGGCGCAGTGCCAGACGGTGTCCATGCCGCGCACCAGCTCGTCGACCTGGCGCGGCGATGCCTGCGCCAGGTCGAGCGCGACGAATTGCGCGCCCATGCGCTCGAGTTCGCGGCCCACGGCGGCGTTGCGGCCCGTGGCGCGCACTTCCACGCCCTGCGCCAGCAGGGTGCGCACGGCATTGCGCCCCAAGCCCCCCGTCGCTCCCGTGACCAGTATCCGCCTCATCACACCACCTTCACAGGTCAAGTATCATGCCGCCGATGGTCAGGCCCGCGGCCGTGCCCATCATCAGCAAACGCTGGCCGGCCACGGCCCGCCCCGTCATCACCGCCTCGTGCAGGGCGGTGGGCAGGGACGCGGCCACCTGGTTGCCATGCGTTTCAAAGATCTTGATGATTTTAGCATCGGGGACGTCGAGGATGCGCGCCGCATGCGCGAGGCCCAGCGGGCTGGCCTGGTGCGGCACGACCACGTCGATCTTTTCCAGTCCCGCGCCCGATTCCTTCATTAGTTCCGCGAGGAAATCCGGCATCACCTTGACGGCCAGGCGGAACACGGCCTTGCCATCCATGCGGAACAGATAGTCGCCCGGTTCGCAGCCGTTGCGCGGGTTGCGCTCGGTGCCGCCGCCGCGAATTTCGCAGTAGCGCCGCCCTTCCGGATACGTGCCCATCTTGTAGGCGCGGATGCCGGCGCTGCCGTCGCCCCGCTCGACGATGACGGCGGCGGCGCCGTCGCCGAAGATCATCGACGCTTCCGGCTCGCTCCAGTCAACCCCGCGCGAGGCGAGGTCGGACGAGACGATGGCGATGCGCCGGTAGGCGCCGCCGGCCAGCATGGACGCGGCCACGCGGAAGGCAGCCATGAAGCTGAGGCAGCTGGCATTGACGTCGAAGCTTTGCGTGCCTGGCGGCAAGCCCGCATGTTCGGCCACGAAGCAGGCCGTGTTCGGCAACGCCTGCTCGGGCACGCCGTTGGCGCAGATCAGCAAGTCGATGTCGGCCGGACGCAGGCTGGCATTCTTCAGCGCGTCGAGCAGGGCGGCGGCGCCCAGCTGGCTTTGCGATTCATCGGGCGCGGCGACAAAGCGCGACAGCACCCCGCTCTTGCGCAAGGTATAGCCAGCCGGATGGCCCAGTGTCAGGTCCAGGCTGGCGGAGGTAACGCTGTGCGACGGCACGGCTTTGCCCGTCGCGATCAGGCGAACTGGAATCATGTTGGCCTTAAAAAAGTAAAGTAAATACGGTTGATGAACGGTTGATGCGTTAGTCGCGTGCCAGCGGCGGCAAATCCACACCGCAGTTCTTGCAGAAATTGGCATCGTCATCGAGCCCTTCTTTCAGGCACGTGGGGCAGGTACGCGTGGTGACCAGCTTGGAACTGCGCTGTACCGTCATTTCCGCGCTGATAATGCCGGTAGGCACTGCCAGGATACCCCAGCCGAGCAACATCATCAGCGAAGCGATGGTGCGCCCGATGTCGGTCTTCGGCGTGATATCGCCGAAACCCACCGTGGTCATGGTGCTGATGGCCCAGTAAATCGACGTGGGGATACTGCTGTAACCGTTCTCCGGCCCTTCCACGACGTACATCACAGTACCCAACAGAAAGACCACCATCATGACAAAAGACAAGAAAATGAGGATCTTGCGCCGGCTGGCCAGCAAGGCACGCCCCAGCACCGTGTATTCATGCACATACGACGTGAGCTTGAGGATACGGAACATGCGCAGCAGGCGCAAAATACGCACGTCGATCAGCACGTGCGCGCCCGGCAGCAGCAAGCCGATGTAGGTCGGCACGATGGCCAGCAAGTCGATAACGCCGAAGAAACTCTTGGCATAGCGCACCGGATGTTGCAGACACGCCAGACGGGCGAAGTATTCGATGGTAAATAAAATGGTGAAAAACCATTCCAGCGCCGTCAGCCAGGTGCCATAGCGATTGGCCACGGAAGCGACACTGCTGAGCACGACCACCGTCACGCTGATCAGGATGGCGGCGATCAGCAGCAAATCGAAGGCGCGGCCCGTGCGCGTTTCCGCCTCGAAAATGACGGTGTACACCTGCTCGCGCCAGCCCCGCTCGGGCTTGCCATATTTTTGCTGCGTTTCCTGCGCCGCCAGCTGCTGCGGCGTCAGGGGCGCCGCTCCGCTCTTCGTCGCGGCTTTCATGTGGTTGGTGTGCTCATATACTATTATTGTATAGATAATTTACAAAGCACGGCGACACGCACGATTGCCTGACAACAACACTACGACAGCTTCTTCGCCAGCAACACGGCATTGCGCCGCTCGCGCTCGGCCTGCACGATGTCCGTCGTGCGCGCTTCCGACAGGCCCACCGTGTGCAGCACGGTGGCCGTCAGCTGCAGCGCGGACTCCAGCGCCTCGGGCACGACCAGGGTGGCGCCCGCCTGTATCAGGGCCACGGCATGCGCCTCGTCACGGGCCCGCGCATACACGGGCAGCTGCGGATATTCGCGGCGGATCGATTTCACGGCGTGCAGCACGGAGGCCGCATGATCCATCGTCAGCACGACGGCGGCGGCCCGGTCCGCATTCACTTTTTGCAACAGTTCCGCGCGCGACGCATCGCCGAAATACACGGGGAACCCGCGCGGATGCAGGGTCGTCACCAGGCGCGCATCATTTTCAATCGCCACGTAGGCGATATCCTGCTCCGTCAGCACCTTGGCCAGCAATTGCCCCACCCGGCCAAAACCGGCGATGATGACGGTGCTGCCCTGCGGCGGCGGCGCGCCGTGCGCCAGGTCGGCCAGCTGATGGTGGTGGCGCTTTTCCCACCAGTTGCCGAACGCGCGCGCCGCCTTGGCCAGCGCCGGCGTGGCGAACAGGCTCAGGCCCACCACCAGCATGACGAACTGCGCCACCTGTGGGCCGATCAGCTTGGTACCGAGCGCATACGCGACAACGATGAAGGCGAACTCGCCGCCCTGCCCCAGCAGCACGCCCGTTTCCACGGCGCGTCCCCAGTGAAAGCCGCCAATGCGGAAAATCACGCTGATGACCAGGGTTTTCACCGCAAACAGGCTCAGCACTGCCAACGGAATCAACACGGGCGACTTGAGGATTTCGCGCACGTCGATCTGCATGCCCACGGACATGAAGAACAGGCCCATCAACAAGCCCTTGAACGGTTCGATCGTCACTTCCACTTCATGGCGAAATTCCGTTTCCGCCAGCAGCAGGCCGGCCAGCAAGGCGCCCAGCGCCATCGACAAGCCCGCCAGATACGTCAGGCCCGCGATGCCCAAGGTGCTGAGCAGGGTCAGCGCCATGAACACGTCGGGCTGGCGTTTCTTGACGAAAAACTGGAACAGGGGGCGTATCACGCGGCGCCCCAGCAGATAGATGAGCAGGATGGCGCCGGCCGACTTCACGGCCGCAAAACTGAGCAGATACGCCAGGTCGTCGCTGCGCCCGCTGGCGAAGACGTCGATCAGGATGAACAGCGGCACCACCATCAGATCCTGGAACATCAAAATGGAAAAGCCCGCCTGGCCGGCCGGCGTTTGCAGCGAGCGCTGGTCGGTCAGCAACTGCATCACCACGGCCGTGGACGACAGCGACAGCACCAGGCCCAGCACGATGGACGCTTCCAGCGACAGGCCAAAGTAATACGCCACGCCGCCGATCAGGCAGGCGCTGACGGCCACCTGTCCCACGCCCGCGCCGAATACCCAGCGCCGCAGCGCCCACAGCCGTTCCGTCGACAGTTCCAGGCCGATCATGAACATCAAAAACATCACGCCCAGCTCGGCCAGGCCGCTTACCTGCTCGGCACGTACGAACGAGAAATACGTCAGCCACGTGAAGTCGCCGGCCCACAGGCCGAAGCCGAAGGGGCCGAACAGGGCGCCTACGGCCAGGAAGCCGAGCACCTGATTGACTCTCAGGCGTTGCAATAGCGGAATAAAAATCCCGGCCAGGGCGAGAAACAGCAGGGTTTCCCGCAAATACGGTAAGGCGTGTTGCTCTTCCAAAATAATCCTAACTCAATGATATTCATGCCGAATTGGCAATTATTACATGCTGGGCCTTGGCAAAACAGGCGCACACGCGATATTTTTTCCCAAGAGCAACATCTCCGCGCTCTCTCTCTATTTCGGCGGCGCCAGCATGTCGGCGCGGGGGCGGTCCCAGCCCGGCACATAGGCGGGACACGGCCGGTTGCGGAACTGCTGCAGTTCCACGGTGGTGAAATTGGGCAGCATGCCGGGGTTGAAACGCACGTCCGTCAGCTTGTCCGCATTCAGTCTGGGCATGCGGGCAAAGCGGAACCAGGCGTCGACATAGCAATTGTCTTCCTGCAAGGCACGCAAGGCGGCCAGGCTACCCGCCGCCTGGGCCGACACGGCAATGCCGGGCGCCAGTTGCCGGCCCTGCTTGCTGGTTTCGGCCAGGCCGGCCGGGCAGGCGGCGGGCGCCAGCGATGCGGGCAGCAAGCTCAGGGTGCCGCGCCGCAAGGTGTACACGTCCGTCTTGCTGTCGAGCGAGACGTAGATCCAGCACAGCGGGTTGCTGGGAAACGCCGTCATCGACACGTCCCACACGCGCGTGCCGGGATCGAGCCGCTGCACGGCCGCCTCGATGCGCGTACGGCCGAGGGCCGACGCCACGCCCTGCGTGCCGATAAACGTGGCGGCCAGCGCGAAAGCCAGCAGCAGCGGACCGCGCCCCCGCTCGCCGGCCCGACCTTGCAGCACGGCCAGGATCGCGCCCAGCCCCAGCAGCACGGCCAGCGAGGCGGGCGCCAGATAGGTTTTATAGGTGAAGAAACACAGTGCCGCCGCCAGCCCCGCCAGCAGCACGCTTTTGACGATGCCGTAGCGCAAGGACATGATCACGGGCACGCCCAGCAGTACCCAGAACATGGGTTCGACAATGAAGACCATGTCGCCATACAGCCAGCGGCTGTCAAATGGATAAAACGGGTGCAAGCCATAGGAATTGAGGAAATCCATGCTCATGTGCAAGCAGAATCCCAGCAACAGACAGGCCGCCAGGCCGATGCGGGCGGGCACGCTTTCCTTGAGTAGACGGCGCGCGCCGGGCCATAGCAGCCACAGCAGGGCCAGCAACAGCAGCGCCTGCGGCAAGGCCAGCAGCAAGGTGTGCGTGTGGCCACGGTGGTGCAACATGTAGCCGAAGGGGCGCGGCAACAGTTTTGTCAGCACCAGGTCCAGGTCGGGCGCGTTGCTGGCAAACCAGGCCGAAAACAGAAACAGCGCACGCCGGGTGCGCTGTGCGGGTAGCTGCTGCTCGGGCGGCAGGCTGCGGTGTACCAGTTCGCCGACCCCGAGGCCGATGACCGAATGCGTAATATTATCCATCGGGCAATTTTACAGGATGCCCGCCCCATAGTGGTCCCGCGCTACAGCTTCTCCAGCTCCGGGCCACGCATGCCCACCAGCAAGGCGCGGCCGTCGGGCAGCACGCGGAACTCGCCATAGCGGGCCTTTTCCCAGCGCGCCGCCTCGCCTTCCTTGAAGAACCAGGCATCGCTGACCAGCACCCAGTTCCCATCCTTCGGCGTCAGTTCGAGCAGGAATTCGCCGGGCGCCAGCGCCTCGCTGGTGTACGGACGCAGCAGTTCCGCCACGCCGCGTGCGTCGCGCGTGGCCACCACGAGGGGCCGGCCAGGTGCCCGCTCCACGCTGGCCAGGGTGGACAGCACGCCGAGGCCCTGGAAATTGAGGCGCATATAGTCTCCCTGCATCAGCGAGCGGGGATCGACGGGCGCCAGTTCCACGAAGATCGCTTGTCCTTTGGCAATCAGCTGCTCTTTTTGCCAGATGCCGCCATTGGCCACCAGCAGCACCAGCAGCAAGCCGCCCAGCACGCCCAGGCGCGCGGCGCGGCGCTCCAGAACCACGTCCGCCGGTTTGCTTTCCACCAAGTGCAGCACGGCGCCGCGCGTGGCCAGCCACGACAGCGCGCACAGCACGGCGCCAGCCACGGCCAGCAGCGCCGCCTTGCTGGCCAGCGGCCAGGCCAGCTGATAATAAAAGCTGCCGATGATCCACGCCGCCGCCAGCGCGGCCGCCACGGCCACGCGCGAGCGCCCGCTCGTCACGCAATACGCGAGGATCAGCAGCACGGGTCCCAGCGCCGGCATGAACCAGGACAGCACGATCAGCACCAACGCCACGCCGATGGCCGGCAACTGGCGCAATGCGGGCCAGCGCCATCCCGTCCAGGCGGCCGCGGCCGCAGCCAGCACGAGCGACACGCCATTCAAGGCTTGCGCATACCAGGCAATACCCTGGTGCCGCGTCACTTCGCGCGCCACTTCGCCGGCAAAGCCACCGCCCAAGGCGCCACCCAGCATGAAGGTCATGCCGGACCAGAAGACCAGCCCCAGCAAGATTGCCAGGACCCACCCCGTCGACAGCGATTCCAGGTAAGCGGCGACGGGCGCGCCGCGGCCATCGTTGAACGCTTGCTTCTGCAGCCAGTGGGCGGCCAGCCAGAAGGCCAGCGCCAGCATCCAGGCAAAATACAGCTCCGTGGGATCGTTCTCAAAAATCCAGTCGCGCGTGCTATCGACGATGCCCAGTCCCAGCAAGCCGCAGGCGACCAGGCCCAGCAACACGCGCAGCCAGTCGCGCGGCAAGGCGGCGGCCACCATCAGACATGCCAGACACAACAGCAGCGACGCCGTCTGCGTGGAATAGTCGCGGTACAGGGCATAGCCGAGCAAGCCGCCGCCCACCAGCAGGCAGGGCACGGCCAGCTGCTCGACGAACAGCGCCACGCCGCGCGCGCGGATCAGCAGCACGGCCACCACCAGCACGATGGCGGCCACGACGTACGCGCCGGGACCGTGGCGCACGACGCTTTCCAGGCCCACGCCCAGCGCGATCATCAGGGGAATGGCAGCCAGCCAGGCGCCGAACGCCGTCATCAGCACCAGCGGCCACGGCCGAACATCCTGCACGGGACGGGTAGCGTTGGGCGGCAACAGGCCGGCGCGCGTGGCGTCGTCGATCAGGGTGGCGAGCGCGTCGGCTCGCTGACTATTCACATTGTTCATGCCGCCTCCCGGCGCGTGCGCCACAAAATGCCCTGCACGGTCAAGGCCAGCAGCACGGCGGCCAGCAAGCCCAGCATGGCCAGCGCGCCCACGCCATCGCCCTGGCCGTTGAACAGCACGTGCGTCAGGCCGCCCACCAGCAAGGTATTGATACCGAGCGCGACGGCGCTCAGGCCGAACACGTCAAAGAACCGGCCGGTGGCCAGCAGGACGCCGGCCACGAGCAGCAAGCCCAGTCCGGCCCAGTACGGTGATTCGATATCGTGGCCGAACAGGGCGCTGACGGCCGTGCCCGTGATGAGGATGGTGGCAAGCACCAGGCCCAGGCGCAAGGCCCAGCTGCCCGCGCCCGTCCAGCGCGCCAGCAGAGGCGAGACAAACGCACAGGCAAGCAGCACGGCCAGCCAGCCGCTGACGAAAATGCCCAGGTCGGCCGAATCGATGCGCCAGCTATGGCGCGCCTGCGCCTGCATCCACAGGGTGGCGGCCGTCGCCAGTATCAGCATCCACGGCGTCCACAGCACGTCGCTGCGCGCGACAAAACACAGGGGCAAGGCCAGCACGGCCCACAGGGCGAACAGCTGCCACGGATCAGCGCCCGTCTGGTACGTCTGGCCGAAGTAAGCGAACAGGCCGCCGATGGCCAGCAAGGCCAGCAGCAGCAAGGGGACTCTCGCCCTGGGCACGGCAAACGCGCCCACGCAAGCGGCGGCCAGCACCGCTTGCAGCAGCGCGAAGCGGCCCATGCGGCCGAAGTCTTCCCAGTTGGCGGCGACCCAGCAGATCAGCCCCATGCCCAGCAGCACGGCGCCCAGCACGGCCACGCCGCGCGGCAGCCAGTAGGCCAGGCGCGCCGGTTCGCGCTGGAAGCCGGCCACTTCCTGCAACTGCCGGGTTTGTTGGGCATCGAGCGCATGGGCCGAGGCGAGTTGGTACACGGCGAGGCGTAAATCCATCGTCTGCTTTCTTTATCGGGAAATTGGGGGAGCCAGGTCAGCGCTCGACGCTGACGCCACGCCAGAAGGCGACGTGACCGGCAATTTGCTTGGCGGCATCCTTGGGCTCGGGGTAAACCCAGGCCGCGTTGGCATTCGTCTGGCCATCGACGACGACGTCGTAATAGCTGGCCGTGCCCTTCCACGGGCAGACGCTCGTGTGGCTGCTGGGACGCAGGTAGTCCTGCGTCACTGCCGACAAAGGAAAATATACATTGTTTTCAACGACTTGCACCTGCGCATCGGTGGCTTGCGCGATGACGGCGCCATTCCAGCGGGCTGTTGGCATTTGACTATCCTCCTTCTGCGCCGAGTGTAGCGCAAAAAGTCCGCCATGGCGCGCGCCATTGGCGCCTGGTTCAGGCGCCGGCGATGATCTGGCGCAAGGCTTGCTCGAACACTTCGGGCGGCTGGCCGCCGGAAATCAGGTGGCGCTCGTTGATGATGACGGCCGGTACCGAGTTGATGCCATTTTGCTGATAGAACTGTTCCTGCGCGCGCACCTCGTCCGCATAGGCGCCGGAGGCCAGCACGTCGGCCGCTTTCACGGTGTCTAGCCCCACCTTGCCCGCCACTTTCAGCAGTACTTCGTGCGACGAGGGATTTTGTCCCTGCGTAAAGTAGGCATCGAACAGCGCCATCTTGAGTTCTTTCTGGCGCCCTTCCAGAGCGGCCCAGTGCAGCAGACGGTGCGCATCAAACGTGTTGTAGATGCGGCCGCGCTTGTCCATGGCGAAGGTAAAGCCCAGCTGCTCGCCGCGCGCACGGATGGCTTCGCGCGACTGCGCCATCTGTTCCGGGGTGGAACCGTATTTGCGGGCGATGTGTTCGCCGATATCCTCGCCTTCGGGCGGCATGTTGGCGTTCAGCTCGAAGGGCTGGAAGTGGATGTCGGCCTGGACGGTGTCTTGCAGCTTGTCCAGTGCCTGCTCCAGCGATTTCAGGCCGACCACGCACCAGGGGCAGGAAACGTCGGAGACGAAATCGATACGGACGGGGACGGGTGTGGCGGAGGTGGTGGAAACAGTCATGGTGGGCAGCCTTTGCGCGAGTCGGTGGCGGCCGCACCGCGCGGCGCCGCAAGCACAGCATATGCGTGCGGGCCGCGGGAAATCAAGCGCTTACTTTTTCTTGACGGGCGCCTTGGCCGCATCTTTCTTGCCGCCGATCTTGCTTTCCTTGCCGGATAGCAAGTTCGCGATGTTCTGGCTGTGGCGGTAAGCCAGCAGCACGCTCATGACGATGACGGACAGCAAGATGGGATCGACGCCGAACAGCAAGCCATAGTAAAAGGGCGCGAACAGGGCCGCCACCAGGGCTGCCAGCGAAGAATAGCGGAACGCATAGGCAATGATCAGCCAGGTGGCCAGGGTAGCCAGGCCCAGCCATGGATTGATGCCCAGCAGCACACCGAGGGCCGTGGCCACGCCCTTGCCGCCGACGAAGCGGAAGAACACGGGCCACAAATGGCCGAGGAAGACGGCGATGGCCACCAGGGCCACGGCCATGTCGCCCACGCCCAGCGCACTGGCAAAATGGTCGGCCAGGAACACGGCCAGCCAGCCCTTGGCGCCATCGCCCAGCAGGGTCATGATGGCGGCGCCCTTGTTGCCGCTGCGCAGCACGTTGGTGGCGCCCGGATTTTTCGAGCCATAGGTGCGCGGATCGGCAATGCCGTAGACCTTGCTCATCACCACGGCAAACGATATCGAGCCGAGCAAGTAAGCGGCCACTGTCATTGCCACGGTTGTGATTACTGGATTCATTTCTTCCCTTTATTGTGTTTATTACACCAGCATCGAGGCTGGCGCAGCAGAATATACACCAGCGCCCGGTCCGCGGACAGGGCGGTATCCAGTTTTCTTAATCCTGCAAGGCGCACTGCACCGGCTTGGCCTTGAGCAAATCGAGCAGCACCTGCGGCGCCAGCGAGACGAGAAAACCGCGCCGCCCGCCATTGATGTAGATGCGTTCGAGCGCCAGGATCGATTGCTCCACGTACACGGGCATGGCCTTCTTCGTGCCGAACGGCGAGGTGCCGCCTATCATGTAGCCGGAATGGCGCTGCGCCACTTCCGGCTTGCACGGCTCGACGGACTTGCAGCCGATGGCGCGCGCCAGGTTCTTGGTCGACACCTTGCAATCGCCATGCATGAGCACGATCATCGGCTTGGCCGCCTCGTCCTGCATCACCAGGGTCTTGATCACGTCGTGTTCGGGCACGCCAAGTTCGCGCGCCGAGACGCTGGTACCGCCGTGCTCTTCGTACGGATACGGGTGTTCTTCAAAGGAAACTTGATGCTTGCGCAGCAGCTGCGTCGCCCGGGTTTCGGAAATATGCTCTTTTTTAGCCATGCGTGATACGCTGATCGTTCAGTGAGGAGTGCTAATTATGCAGGAAGAAATCCGCTTTGCCACATTCAATGTCTGCAATCTGGCCCCCGCCGGGGCGAAATTGTATGACAACCTGGAACCGTTGAGCCCGGCGCAATACGCAGCCAAGGCGGAATGGACGGCGCGGCAAATCGACCTGCTCGACGCCGACGTGATCGGTTTCCAGGAAATTTTCTCGCAAGCGGCCCTGCGCGACGTGCTGTCGCGCACGCGCCATTACCGCGAAGCCACCCTGGCCGGCTACGACGCGATGGACGCTAGCGGGCGCATGCTGCCCACGGTGGCGCTCGTGTCTCGCCTGCCGCTGGCCGGCGCTGGTGTTGCCTGGGCGGATTTCCCTACCGGCGTGAGCGTCTCCGCCGAGGACAACGCCTGCCGCTTTGCCCGCGCACCGCTGCACGTCCAGGTCATCTTGCCTGGCGGACAGCTCACGGACGTGGTCGTCGTGCATTTGAAATCGCGCCGGCCCGATTACCGCCATGGCGACGGCTACGATGCGGCCAGCTACGCGCTGGCCAACCTGCGCTCGCTGCAGCGGCGCGGCGCGGAAGCCGTGGCCCTGCGCGTGCTGGCAAGCGAACTGGGCAATAGCGGCCGTCCCCGGATCGTGCTGGGCGACTTCAACGACATCGCCAATGCCGTCACCACGGCCATCGTCATGGGCGCGGGCGCGCCGTGCGAACCGCATGGTGACATGCCGGAAATGCGCGCGCGCCTGTACGACGCCAACGCCATCCAGCTGCGCCAGGATGCCCTGCGCCACGTGGGCTACACGAATATCCACGACAGCGCCTACATGACGATCGACCACATTCTCGTGTCCGAACATTTTCATCCTGCCTCGCCGCGCGCCATCGGCGTGCTGCAGGAGGTGACTTATCTCAACGATCACTTGCTGCTGGGCTTGCCGTACGCATCCGACCATGGCCAGGTGCTGGCGCGCATCAAGCTGCTGGGAAACATTGATTAACTCAGTCACTAATGCAATAACTAATGCAGCAACTTCGCCAGCACGCTGCCCTCCACTTGCGCGCTCGCATAGCGCCCCTGGTATTGCTGGCAACCCTGCCCCCGCAGATACGCCAGCTGCTGCGCCGTTTCCACGCCTTCGGCGATCACCGTCAATTGCAGCTCGCGCGCCATGGCGATGATGGTGGCGGCGACAGCCGTGTCGGATTCGCCTGCCGCGCCATCGGCGGCGGGCAGGAACGAGGGGTCGATCTTGAGTTTATCCACCGGGTAATGGCGCAGATTGGCCAGGCGCGAATAGCCGGTGCCGAAGTCGTCGATGGCCAGCCTGGCGCCCAGCGCGCGCAGTTGCGCCAGCACGCCGGCCAGGCGCGCGCCGCCCTTCATCAGCAAGGACTCCGTCACTTCCAGTTCCAGGCAGGCGGCAGGCAAACCCGACACGGCCAGCGCCTCTTGCACGCTGAGCAATAAATTATTGTGCAGGCATTGCGCCGGCGACAGATTCACGGCTACGCGCCAGGCATGGCCCGCATCGTGCCACGCGCGCGCGCGCAGGCAGGCGTGGCGCAGCACCCAGTTGCCGATCGACACCATCAAGCCGCATTCCTCGGCCACGGCGATAAAGCGCTCGGGCGGCAGCACGCCCAGTTGCGGGTGGCGCCAGCGCAGCAGCGCTTCGGCGCCGAGGATCTGCCCGCTGGCGACGTCGAGCGCGGGCTGGAACTCCAGCACGAATTCATCGCGTCCCAGCGCTTCGCGCAAGCCCTGCTCCAGGCTGGCCCGCTCGACGATTTGCGCATTCATCTCGGCATTGAAAAACTGGAAATTATTGCGCCCGCTTTCCTTGGCGTGGTACATGGCGATGTCGGCGTTGTGCACGAGGGTCTCGATGCCGTCGCCATCGCTGGGAAAGATGGCCACGCCGATCGAGGTCGACACATGCAGTTCGTAGTCGCCCAGCTGGTACACCTGCGTCACGGCATGCAGCAGGCTGGCCGCCACGTGGGCCACCTGGTCGATGCCGCCCACCTCGGCCAGGATGATGACGAACTCGTCGCCGCCATGCCGGCTGACCGTATCGACGCCGCGCACGCAGCGCACGAGGCGCCGCGCCACTTCCTTGAGCAGCAGGTCGCCCACGTGGTGGCCCATGCTGTCGTTGATGTGCTTGAAGTGGTCGAGGTCCAGGTACAGGATGGCCAGCATGCTCAGCTTGCGCCGCGCGGCCGCCAGCGCCAGCGACAGCCGGTCCAGCAGCAGCACGCGGTTCGGCAGGTCGGTCAGGAAATCGTGCTCGGCCAGGTGGCGCGTGTGTTCCTCGTTTTTCTTGCGCTCGCTGATGTCGCTGAGGATGGCCAGGTAATTGCTCAATTGCCCCTGCGGGTCGCGGATGGCCGTCAGCGACAGCCAGGCCGGGTAGCGCCCGCCCGCCTTGCGCTGGCCCATGATGTCGCCTTGCCAATAGCCGTTCGCCTCGACCTCATCCCACACATGGTCGAAAAACGCGGGCGCGTCCGGCTCCACGCCCTGCAGGACGAAGGGTTTGCCCAGCATGTCGTCCAGGCTGTAGCCGCTGATCTCGCTGTACGCGGGATTCATGCTGACGACGCGCTGCTGCGGGTCCAGCACGACGATGGCCTCGCGCGCATGCTCGACCACCTGTGCCGACAGGTACAGAGCCCGCTCGGCCAGTTTGCGCGAGGAAATATCGCGGATCACGGCGTAAAACAGATAGGTGTGGTCGAGCGTGACGGACGTGAGCAGCACTTCGCCCCAGAACAGCTGGCCCGTGCACGTCTGATAGCGCCAGTCGTAGCGGCAATTGCCGTCCGCGTGGGCCTGCGCCGCCAGCTGCGTGCCGCGCAACGAGGACAATGCGCCATCAGGCTGGCGCAAGGGGGAAAAATCGCTGAGACGGCGCCCCAGCAGCCGCTGCCGGTCTTCACATTGAAACAGGGCAATGGCGGCCGGATTCGCCTCGGCGATATGTTCGTCGCGCAGCAGCAGGATGGCGTCGGCGGATTTCTGGTACAGCTGGCGGAAATTGTCGCCCATCAGCAGCAAGGCGCCCTGCGCGGCGCCATCCTGGCCGCTGGCCGTGATGTCGACATCGATGCAGACCACTTGCCGCACGTGTCCGGACTGCATGACAGGAAATACGGTGGAACAGATGCAGCGCGGCGCGGCCCCGTCGGCGCCCAGCTTCCACAGGCGCGTGCTGCGCGCCTTGCCGCTCTCCCACACGGCCGCCAGTTCGCCGGCAAGCTCCCCGGCGACGGTGGCGGCATCCGGCAGCGCGGCGGCCACCCTGGCCCACGGCTGGCCCAGCGCCAGCTCGGCCGTCACGCCATACAGGCGCGCCGCGCCGACACTCCAGTAGCGCACGATGCCATCGCGGTCGATGCCGCGCACGGCCAGGCCCGGTGCCTGTTCGACGGCGGCAACGATGATGGACAGCAAATCGAGCGCCTTGCCGGCCGCCCCAGCCTGCGGTTCGGCAGCGGCCAGCAAACGGCCCGGCGACGGGGCGGCTCCGGCAATCCGATCAGACATCAGCCCCCCGTGGCGCGGCCGCGCGGCGACCGGCGGGCGTATGGCCTGTCCGGTGGCGCAACCATCCTGACCATTCTTGCGCGCCGGCGAATCGGCTTCTTGAGGATGCGCAAGCATCGTGACGTGCGCGGCGTCGACGCGGGCAAGTTGGTTCCGGTCGCCGTTTTTTGCATTCCAGCCCCGATTTTGTGCAATCTGTCGCACGGCGATGGCGGCCGGACTTGAATCTTCCTAAAGTGGCAACATGCGCATCGCCGTGAACGGCCGCAGCGGCAGGCGTGCTGTCTGCGGCCACCACGGTGATGCGCTACCCGAATTCTCCCGGCCAGCGACAGGCCGGCCGTACCGAGACCTGGCGCCGAAGCCCTGCGCCGCTCCTGAAAACAACCTATGAAAAACGAGACCCTGCCCCCCGCCTCCCCCCTTGCCGCCACGCGCCGCCGGCGCTGGCGCACCCCCGTGCTGATCCTCGTCGTGCTGGGCCTGGCCGGCGGCGGCTGGACGGTGATGCAATCGAAGCAGCAAGCCGCCAAGGCGGCCGAACTGCAGGCGAGCAAGAAGAAGGAGCAGGAAAAGACGCCCGTGCATGAACTGGCGCAGGGCGATGTGGCCGCCATCGATGCGCGCGCGCTGGCCATCAGCCTGCCCCTGTCCGGTTCGCTGGCGCCCTTGACCCAGGCCACCATCAAGGCCAAGGTTTCCGGCGTGATCGAGGCAACCACCTTGCAGGAAGGCCAGCAAGTGGCGAATGGGCAAATCCTCGTGCGTCTGGACGCGGCCGACCTGCGCGCCCGCCTGACGCAGCAGCAAGCCATGCTCGACGAAGCGCAGGCGCGCCTGTCCATGGCAAGTAAAAACGAGGCGAACAGCCAGGCCCTGCTCAAGCAAAAATACATTTCGCAGACGGCCTACGACACGACGCAAAACTCGGTCGACCTGGCGCGCGCCAATGTGAAGTCCGCCGCCGCGATGGTCGACATCGCCCGCATCGCGCTGGCCGACACGGTAATCCGCGCGCCGATGGCCGGCATCGTCAGCAAGCGCCACCTGCAGGCCGGTGAAAAAGTCTCGCCCGACATGCCCGTCTACACCATCGTCAACCTGGCGCAGCTGACCCTGGAAGCGCCCGTGCCCAGCGCGGAAATCCCCCGCATCAAGCTGGGCCAGGATGTACACTTCAAGGTCGACGGCTTCGGCGCGCGCGACTTCGCCGGCAAGGTCACGCGCATCAACCCCACCACCGAAAGCGGCTCACGCGCCATGCTCGTCTACATCGCCGTCGACAATGGCGATGGCGCGCTGCGCGGCGGCATGTTCGCCAAGGGCAGCATCGTCACCGAGCGATCAGTCGTGGCGCCGCTGGTGCCCCTGACGGCCGTGCGCAATGAAAAGCAGGGCCCCGTCGTGTATGCGCTGGTGAACAACAAGGTCGTCGCCCAGCCCGTCACCCTGGGACTGCGCAACGAGGATGAAGGCTATGCGGAAGTCACCTCCGGCCTGGTGCCGGGCGCGAAAGTCATCGTCGCCAAACTCGATGGCGTCAAGCCGGGCCACAGCGTGACCTTCGCCGCACAGCCAGGCGCGCCCGCCGCGCCGGCAGCCGTGCTGGCGCGGAAGGATTAAGCCATGTGGATGACCAAAGTCAGTATTCAAAACCCCGTCTTCGCCACCATGGTCATGGTGGCGCTGGTGGTGCTGGGCATTTTCTCCTACCGTGGCCTGGGCGTGGAAAGCATGCCCAGCGTGCAGTTCCCGTTCGCCGCCATTGAAGTGAACTATCCGGGCGCCTCGCCCGAAGCCGTGGAAAACGACATCACGCGCCCCATCGAGGACGCCGTCAACACCGTCAGCGGCATCAAGACCATCCGCGCCAACTCGTGGGAAGGACGCGCCGGCGTCTACCTGGAATTCGAGCTGTCGACGAACATGGACAAGGCCATGCAAGACTTGCGCGACAAGGTGGCCCTGGTGCGTCCGCGCTTCCCGAAAGAAGCCAAGGACCCGTTCATCGCCCGCGCCGAAGGCGACAACGAACGCCCCATCGCCACCATCGTATTGACGTCGACCGGGCATGACCTGCGCTCGCTGTCGACCATGACGGAGCAAATCATCAGCAAGCGCTTCCAGAGCGTGGCCGGCGTGGGACAAGTCAAGCTGCGCGGCCTGCGCGCGCGCCAGATCCTCATCAGCATGAAGCCGATCGAACTCAATGCCCAGGGCATCGGCGTCGATGAAGTGATCCGCGCCATCCAGGCCACGAATACCAATTTGCCGGCCGGCTCGATCAGCCATGGCGCGGCCGAACAACTGGTGCGCGTGGAAGGCAAGATCAAGGATGCGCGCGAGTTCGGCAAGATCATCGTCGCGCGCCGCGCCGTCGGCCCCGTCTACCTGGACCAGGTGGCCACCGTGGTCGACGGCGAGCAGGAGGAACTGTCGATCTCGCGCATGAACGGCCAGCAAGCCGTGACGATGGAAATCACCAAGGTGCAGGACGCCAACGTGGTCGAAGTGGGCACCGGCATCCTGAAAGTGGCGGCCGACCTGCAAAAGACCCTGCCGCCCGATATCAAGCTGCGCGTGCTCGACGACGAATCGGAGCGCGTGCAAAGCCAGCTCAATAACGTCAAGCGTACCATCATCGAAGGCGCCGTGCTGACCATGGTGATCGTCTTCCTGTTCCTGCATTCGTGGCGCTCGACCATCATCACGGGACTGACACTGCCGATCTCCGTGCTGGCCAGCTTCATCGCCATGAAGGCGTTTGGTTTTACGCTGAACTTTTTGACCCTGATGGCGCTGTCCCTGTGCATCGGCCTGTTGATCGATGACGCCATCGTCGTGCGCGAAAACATCGTGCGCCACCTGGGCATGGGCAAGAGCCACTACAAGGCGGCCAACGACGGCACCAATGAAATCGGCCTGGCCGTGATGGCCACCACGTTCGCCATCGTCGCCGTGTTCGTCCCCGTCGCCTTCATGGACGGCATCATCGGCCGCTTCTTCCTGCAGTTCGGCATCACCGTAGCCGTCGCCGTTCTTGTCTCGCTGTTCGTCAGTTTTACCCTTGACCCCATGCTGTCGTCCGTCTGGCGCGACCCCGTCAAGGACCGCTTCAAGTACGTGCCGTGGCTGGGCCGCTTCATGGCCTGGATCGAGACGGGCATCGACCGCCTGCACGTCTGGTACGGCAAGGTGCTGAAAGTGGCCCTGCGCTGGCGCAAGACCACCCTGGCCACGGCCGTGGCGCTGTTCGCGGGCAGCCTGATGCTCGTGCCCATGATCGGCGGCGAGATGTTCCCCGAGACGGACCAGGGCTGGGTCAACCTGCGCTTCAAGACGCCCGTCGGCTCCAGCCTCGAATACACGGATAGCAAAGTGCGCCAGATCGAAACGGCCCTGAAGGAATTCCCCGAAATCGACAGCCTGGTGGCCAATATCGGCACGCCCGATGGGCGCAACGCGGCCGAGGTGAACCTGAAGCTGACGGACATCAAGACGCACAAGCGCCGCTCGCAGCAGGAACTGGAAAAACTGATCCGCGAACGCCTGGCGCCGATCGCCGGCATCACCCTGTCCGTCGGTAACCGCCCCATCTTCATCGCCATCCTCGGTACGGATGAAGGCAAGCTCGATGCGGTGGCGCACCGCCTGATGGACAAGATGCGCACCATCAAGGGCCTGGCCGACATGGAGTACAGCCAGGAAGGCGCCAATCCATCGACCACCGTGAAGATCAATAACGAACTGGCCAGCGACCTGGGATTGTCGGTGCAGCAGATCGGCAATGCCTTGCGTCCTTTCGTGGCGGGCGACACGGTCAGCCACTGGTTAGCCAGCGACGGGCAAAACTATGACGTCAACGTGCAGCTGCCCAAGTCGGGCCGCCAGAAAGTGGCCGACCTGGCCGACCTGTCGCTGGCGTCGAGCAAGCTTGACGCCAACGGCAAGCCCGTCATGATTCCGCTGCGCCAGGTGGTCGACTTCGTGCCGTCATCGAGCCCGCAGGTGCTGAAACGCCAGGCCTTGCAGCGCCGGGTCGCCATCTATGCGGGCACGCAGGGCCGCCCCGCCGGCGACGTCGACGCCGACGTGCAGAAAGCCATCAAGTCCATCGACCTGCCGCCCGGCGTGCGCTTCGACGTGGCCGGCAATGCGCAGCAGATGGCCGAAACCATGGGCGGCGCGATGATGGCGCTGGGGATTGCCGTGATCTTCATCTACCTGGTGCTGGCGTCGCAATTCGGCAGCTTCCTGCAGCCGATCGCCATCATGGTGTCCTTGCCGCTCTCCTTGATCGGCGTGCTGGCCGCACTCCTGATCACGGGCAGCACCCTGAACATCTTCTCCGTGATCGGCTTCATCATGCTCATGGGCTTAGTGACCAAGAACGCGATCTTGCTGGTCGACTTCACCAACCAGCGCCAGCGCGAAGGCCTGGGGCAGTTCGAGGCGCTGATGGAAGCGGGGCAAGTGCGGCTGCGCCCCATCCTCATGACGACCCTGGCGATGGTCTTCGGCATGCTGCCGATGGCCATCGGCATGGGCGACGGCGGCGAATCGCAGGCGCCGATGGGCCGCGCCGTCATCGGCGGCGTGATCACCTCGACCTTGCTGACACTGGTGGTGGTACCCGTCGCCTACACCTATTTAGATAGCCTGGGCAAGCGCGCCGCGCGCTTCTTTGGCGGCGGCGAGCATGCGCACACCGATGCCGACGACGGCAAGGCACACGCCCATTGATCCACCGGTCGCCTTCACCGTCCCCGCATTGGCGGGGACGACGCGGCGGCTTCCTGAAGAGAGCTTCAGTTGACCAAAGCGGCCCCACTGGCTAGACTGTCCCCGTTATCAATGATATGGAGTGACTCGTGGGTGCTTGTTTCAGTGACAGTAGTCGATTGACCATCGGCGATCGGCCTTAGGCAAGACGCGCGCATTCCGCCCGCCTGGCCCTCGGCAAGGTGCGGTTTTACCAGCGGCGATGTCCATTCGCCGCCACTTCCCCCTCATCGTTCCACCGTTGTCGTCTGCTGCCCCCTTTCGGGGCGAATTGTCTTCGCCTTGTGCACTCGCCTGTTCCTCCCCAGCCGGGAGAAACTGATGGTGGTATTTGACTTTGCGCTGCGCGTTGCCGCGGCATTGACCCTGGGCGCCATGATCGGCGCCGAACGCCAGCTGCGCCAGCGCATGGCGGGCCTGCGCACCAACGCGCTCGTGTCCGTCGGCGCCTCGCTGTTCGTGATGGTATCCGTGCTCGAAGGCGATAGCGCTGGCCACATGCGCATCGCCGCGCAGGTGGTGTCGGGCATTGGATTCCTTGGCGCCGGCGTCATCATGCGCGAAGGCATGACGGTGCGCGGCTTGAACACGGCCGCCACCTTGTGGTGCTCGGCCGCCATCGGCATCCTGTGCGGCCTGGGCTTCGCCCTGGAAGCAGCCATCGGCACGGGCTTCGTGCTGATCGCCAACCTCGTGCTGCGCCACCTGGCGCAACGCATCAACGCGCACGGCAGCGAAGCGGGCATCGAGACGGAAAGCATCTACCGCGTCACGGCCGTGTGCGAGGCGGAGCAGGAAGTCCAGGTGCGCAACCTGATGCTGCGCATGATCAGCGGCATGCCGGCCCTGATGCTGCAATCCTTGCACAGCGAAGACGCGGCGCACGCGGGGCGCATCGAAGTGCGCGCCGACCTGCTCACGCCCTTGTCCAGCCTGGGATTGCTGGAGCAGATCGTCAGCCAGGTCAGCCTGGAAGGCAGCGTCTCGGCCGTGCGCTGGGCGCTGGTCAACAACGCGGAATTTGTCGCCGAACGGGGAGTGTGATGATGAAAAAATTCTTTCACTGGTTTGCCAGGCAAGCGCCTGTCGTGGCCACCTACCGCCTGACCGTCACCTGTCCCGCCGCGCAGGCCGACCACGTGGTGCGCCTGCTGCTGGCCGAATTGCAGGGCGCGGGCCTGGCGCCGTCGCAGATGCTGCGCAGCTGGGACGAGGCCAGGCAAGTGGTGCGCCTGATCGCCACGGTGCTGTGCCAGGCCGTGCAGCGCGCCGTGCTGGTGCGCTTCGTCAACCGCGCGGGCGCCTGGCCGCAAGTGCGGCAAGTGCGCTGGGAAGGCGTGGCGCCCTCAATCTGAGGCAGGCAGGCGCATGAGGAACAGGGCGCCGCCTTGCGGACGGTTCTGCGCCTCGATGCTGCCGCCATACGCATGGACGATGGCTTGCGACAGGGCCAGTCCCAGGCCAAAGCCCGGCGCCTCGCCCGCGCGCGCCTGGGCGCCCCGGTAAAAACGCTCGAACAGATGCGGCAAGTCTTCCACGCCGATGCCCGGTCCCGCATCCGCCACGCCCACAAACGCATGGTCGCCCTCGCGCGACACCTGCACCGTGATCACGCTGTCGGGCGGCGAAAACTTCACGGCGTTATCGAGCAGATTGGCCAGCACCAGATCCACCGGGCCGGCCGCCACCCGCGCGTGCACGGCCACACTGTCATCAACAACGATGCGGATGCCGCGCTGCGCCGCCGCCTTTTCCAGCCGCTGCGCGGCCGCCCGCACGAGAGGATTAAGTGCTATGGTTTCCACGGCATTGCGCTCCTGGCCCACGTCCAGGCGCGTGAGCATCAGCAACTCTTCCACCAGGGTCGTCAGGCGCTGCACTTCATCGAGGCAGGATGCCAGCGCATCGACATACTCGGGCGACTCGCGGGGGCGGCGCAGGGTGATTTCGATTTCCGTGCGCAGGCGCGACAGGGGCGAGCGCAATTCGTGCGAGGCGTCGGCCGTGAAGCGGCGCTGCGCATCGTAGCCGTGTTCCAGGCGGTCCAGCATGGCGTTCAGGGTATCGACCAGGCGGCCGATTTCGTCCCGCGTGCCGGGATGGGGAAGGCGCTGGTGCAGGCTGGCTTCGCCGATCGAATGCGCCTGGTCCACCACGTCGTCGATGGCGCCCAGCACGCGGCGCGTGAGCATTTCGCCGGCCAGCCCCACGGCCGCCAGCAAGGCCAGCGCCATGGCGCCAAACAGCACCGTGGCCGCGGCCAGCACGTGGTTGGTGTCGTCGAGCGAACCGGCCACCTGCACCGCCAGGCGCGCGCCGGACGAGGGCACGGGAATGGAAATCATGCGCAACGGCTCTTCGCCGAACTTGGGCAGGGTCTCGAAGACGGTCTCGCCGGCCGCCAGGCGCGCCAGCAAGGCCGGCGGCGCCGGCAGCTGCGCCGCCTCCAGATTGCGGCTGCGCGCCAGCACGCGGCCTTCGCCATCGATGATCTGCACCAGGCGGTCCAGGCGCGTCAATGAGGGCTGCGCCAGGCCCGGCGCCACCTCGTGCACCTGCACGGGCTGGCGCGGCGCGGCCGGCAGCATGGCCATTTCCGTCTCGGCCAGCGCCATCAGGGCCGCATCAAGCTGGCCATGCACGGCGCGCGACAGGCCCCAGTAGCCGGCCAGCGCCGTGCAGGCGACGATGGCGAGGATGACGGCCAGGTGCACCAGCAGCAAGCGTTTGCGAAAGCTAGCCACCGTTGTTTTCCGCCAGACGGAAACCGCGTCCGCGCACCGTGTGGATCAAGGGCGGCAAACCCGGAGCATCGACCTTGCCTCGCAAATTGCGTACGTGGACGTCGATCAGGTTATCGATGCCGATCAGGTCCGCCTGCCAGATCTGCTCGGCCAGACGCGCGCGGCTGACCACTTCGCCCGCCTGGCGCAGCAGGATCAACAGAATCGCATATTCCTTGGGTGTCAGCACCAGCGGCGCGCCGGCCCGCGTGGCCTGGTGGCTGACGGGATCGAGCGTCAAGTCGGCCAGCGCCAGCACCAGCGGGCGGCTGATGTCGGAGCGGCGCAGCAAGGCGCGGATGCGCGCCAGCAGTTCCTCGAACTCAAACGGCTTTGTGAGGTAATCGTCGGCGCCCGTGTTCAGGCCCGCCACCCTGTCGGCCGTGGCGTCGCGCGCCGTCAGCATCAGCACGGGCGTCTGGATGCCGCGCGCGCGCAAGTCGCGGCAGAAATCGATGCCCTGCTTGCCCGGCAACATCCAGTCCAGCACGATCGCGTCATAGTCGACGGCGTAGCTTTCATCCTCGCCCTCTTCCGCGCTGTGCGCCACGTCGACGACAAAGCCTTCTTCCTGCAAGCCCCGCGCCAGCAGGCGCGCCGCCTTGCGGTCGTCTTCCACCAGGAGGATTCTCATGCCTGCCTTTCGCGTCGCACCGTGTTTTTCATGCTGTCATTTTACCGCGCTCCACCGCGCGCGCACCGAACCTGAAGAATGATTCAGGCGTTCTTGGGCGCTTCTTCAGGAGCACATTGCTATGCTTTCCCGGCGCTGTAGTGACGTTGCCTGCGCCACCTGCGCCCCTCTCATTGCCCGCCTGGGCACGGCATCCACGCATGCCCCCTCACCATCAATAACAAGGAAACACGGGATGAACACGACCACCCGCAACGCCCTGGGCGCCAGCTGCGCCCTCGCTCTCGCCTGCTCGGCCCTGGCCGGCTGCGCCAAGCCGACGCCGGCGGCCACGCCGCCCGCCCAATCGACGCACCTGGACGATGGCAGCATCGCCGTCGACAAGATGTCGCCGCTGCGCCAGCGCCTGCAGATCGCCGCCGTGCAGGAACAGGACATCGCCACGCAGACGCAGGCGCCGGGCAGCTTCGAAGCGATGCCGGAAAAACTGGTAAAAATCACGCCGCCGCTGGCCGGGCGCATCACGCGCTTGCAGCGTTCACTGGGCGACAGCGTGAAGGCGGGCGACCCGCTGTTCACGCTCGATTCTGCGGAACTGAGCGCCGCCTACGCGGACGACAGCAAGGCGAAATCCGCCCTGCTGCAGGCGCGCCAGGAACTCGAGCGCCAGAAGACGCTGTTCGAGGCGGAAATCGCCGCGCGCAAGGAGTACGAAGCGGCGCAGGCCGCCTTTGCGCAGGCCGGCAGCGATGCCCAGGCCAGCGCCGACAAGCTGGCCCAGTACGGCGCCGGCGCGCGCGGCACACGCCGCGACTATGTCTTGCGTTCGCCCATCGCCGGCACCGTGATCGCCATGGAAGGCGCCCAGGGCGGCTACTGGAACGACATCAACGCGCCCGTCATGACGGTGGCCGATCTCTCCACCGTGTGGCTGTCGGCCAACGTGGCCGAGCGGGATCTGGCGCAGGTGGCCGTGGGCCAAGCGACCCGCATCACCGTTGACGCCTGGCCCGGCAAGGCTTTCGAAGGCAAGGTCGCGTATGTGGGCGCCGTGCTCGATCCCGAAACGCGCACGGTGAAGGTGCGCGTTGCCATCGACAACCGCGCCGGCGCGTTCAAGCCGGGCATGTTCGCCCACGCGGGATTCGCCGGCGCTTCCCGCCGCGCCCTCCTCGTGCCGGCGGCCGCCGTGCTGCAAAGCGGGCCATCGACGCGCGTGATGGTCGAGCGCAGCCCGCTGGTATTCACGCCGCGCACGGTGGAAGTGGGTGCCAGCCATGGAGACCAGGTCGAAATCGTCTCGGGCCTGAAGGCCGGCGAACGCATCGTCGTCAAGGAAGGAGTGCTGCTCAATGATTGACCGTGTCATCGCCACCTGCTGCCAGCGGCGCGGCATCGTCTGGCTCGTGCTGCTGTTCGTCGCCGCCTACGGCGTCTATTGCTGGAAGCAGCTGCCCATCGAAGCCTATCCCGACATCGCCGACGTCACCTCGCAGATCGTCACGCAGGTGCCGGGCCTGGGCGCAGAGGAAATCGAGCAGCAGATCACGATTCCCCTGGAGCGCGCCCTGCTCGGTACTCCGGGCATGCACGTGCTGCGCACGCGCAGCCTGTTCGCGCTGTCCTTGATCACGGTGGTGTTCGAGGATGGCAGCGACGGCTACTTCACGCGCGAACGGCTGCAGGAACGCCTGGCCAGCGTGAACCTGCCGTACGACGCCAAGCCGGGCCTCGATCCCTATACCTCGCCCACGGGCGAGATATACCGCTACACGCTGGAATCGAAAACACGCACCCTGCGCGAACTGTCCGAGCTGCAGTTCTGGACGGTGATCCCGCGCCTGCAGCAAGTGCGCGGCGTGGCCGACGTGAGCAATTTCGGCGGCCTGACGACGCAGTTCATGCTGGAACTCGATCCCGCAAAACTGGACAGCTACGGCTTCTCGCTGGCGCAGGTCAAGGACGCCATCAACACCAACAACATCAGCGGCGACGGCAGCGTGATCGACCGCGGCCAGCAATCGTACGTAGTGCGCGGCGTGGGCTTGCTGCATACCCTCGACGACATGGGCAATGTCGTCGTCAGCAGCAAGGACGGCGTGCCCGTGCTGGTAAAAGACCTGGGCAAGCTCGCCTACGGCAACGTGGAGCGGCGCGGCATCCTCGGCAAGGATGACAATCCCGACACCATCGAAGGCATCACGCTGCTGCTGAAGGATTTCAACCCATCAGAAGCGCTGGCGGGCATCCATGCGGCCGTGGATGACTTGAATGCCAAGCTGCTGCCGAAGGATGTGAAAGTCGTGCCCTACCTAGACCGCAGCTCGCTGATCGACGCCACCCTGCACACGGTCGGATTTACCCTCGGTGAAGGCATGCTGCTCGTCGCACTGGTGCTGCTGCTGTATCTGGGCAGCCCGCGCGCGGCCGCCATCGTCGCGCTGACGATCCCGCTGGCCCTGCTGATCGCCTTCATCTTCATGCACCATTTTAAGATTCCCGCCAACCTGCTGTCGCTGGGGGCGATCGACTTCGGCATCCTCGTCGACGGTTCCGTGGTGGTGCTGGAAAACATGCTGCGCCGCCGCGAACGGGATCAGGAACGTCCCCTGACCCTGCAGGACGCCATCGACGCCACTTTGCAGGTGGCCCGCCCCATCATGTTCGGCATGGCCGTCATCATCGCCGCCTACCTGCCCCTGTTCGCCTTCCAGCGCATCGAATACAAACTGTTCTCGCCGATGGCGTATGCGGTGGGCGCGGCGCTCGTGGGCGCGCTGGTGGTGGCCTTGGTGCTGATTCCCGGCCTGGCCTGGCTGGCCTTGCGCAAGCCGCGCCGCACCTTCCACAACCGCGCGCTGGACAAGCTGGCGGGCGCGTATGGCCGCTTCCTCGAACGCATGGTGGGCAAGAAGCGCTGGGTGGCGATGGTGTGCGCAGGATCGCTCGCGGCGCTTGCCATCCTGGGCGCCAGCATCGGGCGCGATTTCCTGCCCTACCTCGATGAGGGCTCCTTGTGGCTGCAGGTGCAGATGCCGCCCGGGATCACCCTGGACAAGGCGTCCGGGATGGCCAGCGAATTGCGCCGCGCCACGCTGGAATTCCCGGAAGTGTCGACCATCGTCACACAGACGGGACGCAACGACGACGGCACCGATTACTGGACGCCGTCGCACATCGAGGCGAGCGTGGGGCTGCATCCGTACAAAAGCTGGAAGTCCGGCATGAGCAAGCAGCAGCTGATCGCCAAGATGAATGAACGCTTCTCCCGCATGCCCGGCTTTACTGTGGCCTTCATGCAGCCGATGATCGATGGCGTGCAGGATAAATTGTCGGGCGCGCACAGCGACCTGACAGTGAAAATCTTCGGCAACGACCTCGATGAAGTGCGCGCCATCGCCGGCAAGGTGGCCAATGTGCTCAAGACCGTCGATGGCGCCTCCGACGTGGCCGTGGACGTTGAGCCGCCCCTGCCCAACCTGAAGGTGGAACTGGACCGCGCCAAGGCAGCCCGCTATGGCATCAATGCGGCCGACGTGGCTGACCTGATTGCCACCGGCATCGGCGGCGCGCCCATCGGCCAAGTGTATGTCGGCGAGAAAAGCTACGACATCGCCGTGCGCTTCCCGCCCGCCACGCGTTCCAGCCCGGACGCCATCGCCAGCCTGAAGCTGACGGCCGCCAATGGCGCGAGGATCCCGCTGGCGCAGGTGGCCACCATCAGCACCACCTCGGGCGAAAGCGTGATCGTGCGCGAAATGGGACGGCGCCACATCATCGTGCGCCTGAACGCCCGCGGACGCGACCTGGCCAGCTTCCTGGCAGAGGCGCGCCCGCTGGTGGCGCAAGCCGTGGCAGGCGAGCATCAGCGCATCAGCGTCGAGTGGGGCGGCCAGTTCGAAAACCTGCAGCGCGCGCAAAGCCGCTTGGCCCTGATCCTGCCGATGACCCTGGGCGCCATGTTTTTGCTGCTGTTTGGCCAGTTCCGCAACCTGCGCCAGCCCGCGCTGGTCTTGCTGGCCGTGCCGCTGGCCATGCTGGGCGGCCTGGCCGCGCTGCACCTGCGCGGCATGACCTTGAACGTGTCGAGCGCCGTCGGCTTCATCGCCCTGTTCGGCGTGGCCGTGCTGAACGCCGTGCTGATGCTGGCGCAGATCAACCGCTTGCGCAGCGAAGAGGGCAAGAGCCTGCGCGAGGCCGTGCTGGAAGGCGCGCGCGACCGCATGCGCCCCGTGCTGATGACGGCCACCGTCGCCGCCTTGGGCCTGACGCCGGCCATGCTGGCAACAGGCCTGGGCAGCGACGTGCAGCGCCCGCTGGCCACCGTCGTGGTGGGCGGCCTGGTGACGGCGACGGCACTGACCCTGCTGCTGTTGCCGGCCCTGTATTACCTGATCGAGGCGCACCTGCAAAAACGCCAGACGCATACCGAAGGAGAGACCCATGACACGTTTTAATGTATTGCTGGCGGCCTGGCTGATCGCGCCCGGCGCCCTTGCTACGCCCTTGAGCTTTGACACCTACCTGTCCGCCGTGGAAAGCCACAGCCTGGAACTGCAATCGCAGCAGGAAAGCATCGTTGCGGCCAAGGCCGGCGTCGGCATCGCCGGCTTGCGTCCCGATCCCGAATTCACCTTGGGCGCCACGCGCGACACCGTGCGCAGCGTCGAACACCGTCCCGTCACGTGGAACCCGGCCATCAGCATGGCCATCGAGACGGGCGGCAAGCGCGCCGCGCGCATCAAGGCGGCGCACAGCAATGTCACGCTGGCAGAGGAAACGGTGGCCGGCTTCAAGAGCGAACTGTATGGCACGGCCGCCGCCGCGTTCACGGAAGCGTGCCGCACGCGCGACGTCGTCGCGCGCAAGGAGCAGACCATGGCGGCCCTGTCGACAGTGGTGGAGGCGAACACCGTGCGGCGCAAGGCGGGCGACGTGGGCGGCATCGAGCTGCTGCAGTCGCGCGTGGAGCGCGACCAGTTCCAGGCCGAGCTGGCGCAGGCGCGCAGCGAGGCGGACAGCGCCATGTTGAATTTGTCGCCGCCCTTGGGGCGCCAGTTCGATATTCTGTTTTCGGACGCGCAACTGGCGTGCGACCTCGCCGCGTATGCCGACCAGGATGCCAGCATGCTGGTGCCGCAGGCGCTCAACGCCCGCAGCGACGTGCGCATCGCTCGCGCCACCCTGGACAATCTGCGCGATGGCGCGGCGCTGGTGCGCGCCAATCGCGCCGTCGACCCGACCGTCACCGTGGGCCTGGCCGCCGCGCGCGGCTACCATGACGGCATCGATGGTAGCGGCAATCCCGTCGAAGGCGCGGCCCGCTCGCGCGCCCTGTCCATCTCGCTGGCCATCCCCATTCCCCTGTCGCGGCGCGACAAGGGTGACATCGTGCAGGCGGAATCAAGTGTGACGCAGGCGATGCTGGCCCTGCGCCAGGCGGAACTGACGGCGGAGACGCAGGTGCGCACGGCGCAGCGGCAACTGCGTGCGGCGCAGGACAGGCTGGCGCGCTACCGTGACGGCGTGCTGGTCGATGCGCAAAAGGTGGTCGATGGCATGCGCCTGTCTTACGTCAAAGGCAATGCCTCGCTGCTGGAATGGCTGGCGGCGCAGCGTTCGGCCGATGAGGCCTACCAGGGCTATGTGCAGGCGCGCGCCGATGCGGCCATCGCCAGCACGCAGCTGCAACTGGCAATCGGCCAGCGGCCGAGTTTGTAGCGGGGAGAAAGTAGAACGAGGGGATACCGGCGCGGCGATGGTGCCGCGCCGGTCGTCAGGAACGGGGAATTACTGCGGCTGGACGGGTGCGTCGCCTTCGGCGGCCGGATCGGCGTCATCGGCGTCGGCGGCGTCGTCCGCTTCCGGCTCATCGCCTTCGCTGCCATCGGCCGGCTTCGGATTGTTCTTCGCTTCCAGCTTGCGTCTGGCTTTTTCCTCGGCTTTCTTCTTCTTTTCCAGCTCTTTTTGCCGTTTTTCGTATTGGAAATTTGTCTTGGCCATTTACTACCTCTTTAGTTTTTTATTGTTACAGATAAGCACATAGGACACATTATGACGCAGTTGGAGCAAATACAAAATTTTTAGCCGCGCGGATGATGCTGCGCATGCAGCAGTTTCAGCCGTTCGCGGGCCACGTGCGTGTAAATCTGCGTGGTGGAAATATCGGAGTGCCCCAGTAACAATTGCACAACACGCAAGTCCGCGCCATGGTTGAGCAAATGCGTGGCGAACGCATGGCGCAAGGTGTGCGGCGACAGCGGCGCCGTGATGCCGGCGCTCAGCGCGTGTTTCTTGATGATGACCCAGAACATTTGCCGCGTCATGGCGCCGCCGCGCCGCGTGACGAACAGCGCGTCGTCCATTTGCCCGTCGAGGATGACGCCGCGCGCTTCCTTCAGGTAGCGCTCTATCCACAGCCGCGCCTGCTCGCCGAACGGTACCAGCCGCGTCTTGCTGCCTTTGCCCGTGATGCGCAGCACGCCATCGTTGAGGCTCAGCTCGACGGATTTCAAGTCCACCAGTTCCGACACGCGCAAGCCGCTCGCATACATGAGTTCCAACATCGTGCGTTCGCGCAGGCCCAGCGGCGTGCTCACATCGGGCGCCGCCAGCAAGGCTTCCACCTGCGCTTCGCTCAGGGTATGCACGAAGCGCGCCGGCTGCTTGGCCGAGACCATCTTCAGGCACGGGTCGGCCGCGATATGCTTGTGCCGCAAGGCCAGCTGGTAAAAACGCTTGAGCACGGACAGGCGCCGGTTCGACGACGTGGCCTTGCTCTCGTCGTGGCGGGCGGCAAAATACGCTTCGATGTCGGCCGTGGAGACTTCGTACAGGCCCTCGCGCCCGGGCCGCGCCACTTCCAGCCAGCGCGCAAACAGCCGCATGTCGCGCCGGTAGGCATCGAGCGAATTTTTCGACAGGCCGTCTTCCAGCCACAGGCTGTCGCAGAATTCGTCGATCAGGGTGGCGTTGTCGGGCGCCAGCAGGCTGTTCATCATCGTGTTGACCACCCCATGCCCGCCACGCCTTCATGCGCCAGCAGCCAGCGCTTCACGCCCAAATGAAATCCCGTCGCGTCGTCGTGATGGGCAAAGCCGCCCAGGCCGCCAGCGGCCGTGACCCGGTGGCAGGGGATCACCACGGGAAACCAGTTGGCGCCGCAAGCCTGGCCCACGGCGCGCGGGGCCGAGCCGATCAGGCGCGCCACGTCGCCATAGGTGCGCACCTGGCCGCGCGCAATGCCGCGAATCGCCGTCCACACCCGTTGCTGATAGGCGCTGCCCGAGGCGGCCAGCGGCAAGTCGAAGACATAATCGGGATCGCGGAAATACCGGGCCAGTTGCTGGCAGGCCCGCTCGGAGACGGCATCCTGCGCGTCTTTTTCGGCAAAGTGCGGCGGCAGATACACCAGTTCGCATACCTGGCCATCCTGCGCGCGCACGCCCATGGCGCCGAATGGCGCGGCCACGATGGCGCTGAACAGTTCACTGCCCTGTTGTTTTTTCATCTGCTGATCATTGTTCAAGTGTGGCAAATATGCAACCTGCCGGCGCGGGAAACGGCGCCACGGGAATTATGCACCGTCTTTGGGCGTGCCGGCGGACGTTTCCTGCGCACGAAAAAAAAGCGCACCAGTCGGTGCGCTTCAAATATTGCTTCACGTTCCCGGTCGTTTGGGTCCGCCGGTGCCGGCTTGTGGCCGCAGACAGCTATGACTCAACAACTTCTGTGAAACGTGTGTCTCCTCAATATATCCCCGGTATCAATACCGTTTTTATAGACCACTCCCCCACTAACCTTGTTGCCAATTCTGTATTTCAGCCTTGCTACCGGGGCGCATATGCATATACGTGTTTCCCCTTAAGGCTGCCCATCATAGCGCATTTATTCGGCCGTATCGACTTTTTTTGCACCATGACGGGGACAACTGTTTTAGTTGTAAATTAAATTTGGCAGCCACAGCGAGATTTGTGGTACGTAGGTAATCAAGCCCAGAAAGGCCAGCATCGTCAGCAGCCATGGCATCACGGCCACGGTCAGCTCCGAAATGCCCATCTTCGTGATGCCGGACGCCACGTACAGGTTCAGGCCCACGGGTGGATGGCACATGCCCACTTCCATATTGACCACGATCAGGATGCCGAAGTGCACGGGATCGATGCCCAGCTTCATGGCGACGGGGAACAAAATCGGCGCCATGATCAGCACGATGGACGATGGCTCCATGACGTTACCCGCCACCAACAGCAGCACGTTGACCACCAGCAAGAAACTGATCACGCCCAGGCCCTTGCCCGTGATCCACTCGGCCATCGCTTGCGGAATGTTTTCACTGGTCATCAGGAACGAGAACAGCACGGCATTCGTGATGATGTACAACAGCATCGCCGACATGGCGGCCGAATCGAGCAAGACCTTGCCCACTTGCTTGATCTTCAAGTCCTTGTAGACGAAGACGGCGATGATGAAGGCGTACACGGCAGCCATGGCGGCCGCTTCCGTCGGCGTGAAGGCGCCGGAATAAATGCCGCCCATGACGATGACGATCAGGAGCAGGCCCCAGGCGCTCTTCTTGAACGTAACGAAACGCTCGCCCCAGCTGGCCTTTTTCATGCGCGGATAGTTGTGCTTGCGCGCCAAAAACCACGTGGTCAGGCCCAACAGCATGGCCAGCATCATGCCGGGAATCACGCCCGCCATGAACAATTTACCAACGGACGTGTTCGTGCTGACGGAATACATCACCATCACGATCGATGGCGGTATCAAAATGCCCAGCGCGCCCGAAGTGGTGATGACGCCAGCGCCGAAACCGCGCGGATAGCCCTGCTTGACCATGGCCGGCAGGATGATGGAGCCGATCGCCACCACGGTGGCGGGGCTGGAGCCGGAGACGGCGGCAAACAGCGCGCAGGCCATCACGCCGGCCAGCGCCAGGCCGCCATGCCAGTGGCCGACCATGGAGCTGGCGAAGTTGATCATGCGCCGCGCCACCCCGCCATGCGTGAGGAAGTTGCCCGCCAAAATGAAGAACGGGATGGCCATGATCTCGAATTTCTCGATGCCCGTGAAAATCTTCAGGGCCACCGATTCGATGGGCACGCTGGTCATGGTAAACAGGAACGTCAGTACCGTCAGGCCCAGCGAAATGGAAATCGGCATGCCGGTCAGCATCAGCGCCAGCAGCAACACAAAAATGATCAGCGCGTTCATGCCTTGGCTCCTTTTTCTTCAGCCGTCAGTTCGTCTTCCAGGCCCTCGACGTGCGAGTGGTCGTGTTTCGGCAAGGCGCCCGTCTTGATGAAATGCACCATCACTTGCAGGAAGCGGAAGCACATCAGGTAGGAACCGAGCGGCACGGCCAGGTAGACCAGCCACATCGGCACTTCCATGTCGGCCGAGGTCTGGTCCGTGTGGCCAATCGACCACACGAAGCTGGCGCCCAAAGTACCCACGATGCCCGTAAACAGGGCGCCGGCGCCGAGGCCGAAGACGATGAAACGGTCGCGCCAGCGCGGGTTCATGCGGTTGATCAAGACGTCGACGCCCACGTGGATACCCGTGCGCACGCCATACGCGGCGCCAAACTTGGCCATCCAGACGAACATGTAGATACACAGTTCCTGGGCCCAGCTGGTATTGATTTGAATCAAGAAGTCTTGCAGGCCGGGGATAGGCAAGCCTGCCAGGTAGCGGTGCACGACCGCGACGAAGATGATGAAGGTGGCCGCGCCCATCAGGGTCGCGATCAGCCACTCTTCCAGGTGATCCAGAAATTTCATGGTGGACTTTCAAAGAATGCGGGTACGCTGGCACCCGCGCAGGACGCGCAGGTGCCGTTGCTGCAGAAAGACAGGGAGGTCCCTGACAGCCGCGCCGGGTGGCGCGGCCAGCGCGATTACTTCGCGCTTTCCTTGTTGATGGCCGAGATCAGGTCCTTGCCGATGCGCCCTTCCATGGCCTTCTGCACGGGCGCCAGCGCCTTGCGCCATTCGGCCTGTTCCTGCACCGTCAAGGTGTAGATCTGCGTCTTGCCCGCTTTCTTGATGGCGTCGAGGGCCTGGTCGTTGTCGCGCTGGGCGATGGCTTTTTCAAACGTGGTCGCCTCGCGCATGGCTTTTTCCAGCTGGCCGCGTATATCGGGCGGCAAGCCATCCCAGAACTTCTTGTTGACGATGACGGCATAGCCCAGGTAGCCGTGGTTCGACACGGTCACGTGTTTTTGCACTTCATGCATCTTTTGCGTGTACATATTCGATGGCGGATTTTCCGTGCCGTCGACCACGCCCGTCTGCAGCGCCTGATACACTTCCGAGAAGGCCAGCACTTGCGGATTGGCGCCCAGCGCGCGCATTTGCGCGTCGAGTACCTTCGACGACTGGATGCGCATTTTCAGGCCCTTGAAGTCGGCCGGCATGTGCAGCGGCTTGTTGGCCGACATCACCTTGAAGCCGTTGTCCCAGTAGGCCAGGCCCGTGATACCCTTGGGTTCCAGTTTTTTCAGCAGGCTCTTGCCGATTTCGCCTTCGGTGACGTTGTACAGCGCCGTCTTGGTGGGGAAAATGTAGGGCAGGTCGAAGGCTTCGAATTCCTTCACGCCCAGCGGGCCGAACTTGGCCAGCGACGGCGCCAGCATCTGCACGGCGCCCAGCTGCAGGGCTTCGAGTTCTTCCTTGTCCTTGTACAGCTGGCTGTTCGGGTACAGTTCGACCTTGACCTTGCCATTCGTGGCTTTCTCGGCCAGCTGCTTGAAGCGTTCGGCGGCCTGGCCTTTCGGCGTGTCGGTGGCCACGACGTGGCTGAACTTGATGACGATGGGGGCTTGCGCGTAAGCGTGCACGCCGGCGGTGGCGCCGATAGCCGCGCACAGCGCGACGAACATGGTTTTCATCTGCATTTTTGTCTCCTGAGTGGTTTTTGAAAAAACTTTATTATTTGTCTACTTGGATATTGTGCCAAAGAAACTGCTTCGGCTATTGTGGTTAACCACAATAGCCGGCTCCCGATAAGCCGCTACCCTGCCAGCCATGCCGACTCCCCCCACCCTTGCACGCCGCTTCAAGCTATCGAGCCCGATGCGCTGGCTGCTGCCCGTCATCCTGCTGCTGCTGTTCCTGTCCATCCTATTCTGGCTGCCCTGGCAGGCGCGCCAGATGGAGAGCAACGAACGCCAGGAGCAGCTGATCGCCGACACGCTGTGGGTGGAGCAGACCATCCGCTTCCAGCTGGCGCGCAACGAGGAAAGCCTGTTCAACCTGGGCGTGGACATCGCCAGCGGCTCGCTGGGCGCGGAAAAAGTGCACGAACGGCTGCAGCAGATGTTGCGCAATGGCCGCGAATTGCAGCGCGTGCTGTGGCTCGACACCAGCGGCAAGGTGCTGGCTACCAGCGACAACAGCCTGCCGCATGCGCTGTCGTTTTCGCCGGCCTCGCTGACGGCGGCCGACAATGCGCGCCGTTTGCACCGGGGCCAGTACGCCCAGCCTTCGCAGCAGACGGGCTTTCCCGACGCGCCGCCGGGCGCCATGCTGATGGATTACCACCAGCCCCTGTTCGACGGCCAGCGCTACGTCGGCAGCCTGGTGGCCACCTACCAGATCAGCAGCCTGCTCGATGAAATGGTGCCGTGGTGGTTCGCCCAGGATAACCAGATTTCGCTGATCGACCGCGACGACAAGGTGCTGGCGCGGCGCGCCGCCGCCGGTCCCGGCCACGGCGTGTACACGCACAAGCGCGCGCTCGACGTGCCCGGCGCCAGCATCACCCTGTTTACCGACAGCGTGAAAAGCCAGCCGAAATTGCTGCCAAATTTGCTGGTCGGCTCCGTCATCGCCCTGTCGCTGGGCTTGCTGTGGAGCTTGCTGGCCTTGTGGCGCCACATTTCGCGACGCCTGGTGGCCGAAGGCGCGCTGCGCCAGCAGATGCTGTTTCGCACGGCGATGGAAAATTCGCTGGTGACGGGCATGCGCGCGCGCGACCTGGAAGGCAGAGTCACCTACGTCAATCCCGCGTTTTGCCAGATCGTCGGCTATCCGCCCGAGGAAATCCTGGGCCGTTTGCCGCCCATGCCTTACTGGGTGCCCGAGGCGCTGGAGGAATACCAGCAGCGCTTCGTCAAGGCCCTGGCCGGCAATCCCACGCCGCAGTTCGAAACCTATTTCCAGCGTCCGGACGGCACGCGCGTGGCCGTGCTGATCTTCGAGGCGCCCTTGGTGGACAAGAACGGCCAGCAGACGGGCTGGATGGGTTCCGTGCTCGATATTTCGGACCGCAAACGGGTCGAGGAACTGAATCGCCAGCAGCAGGAAAAGCTGCAAACGAGCTCGCGCCTGGCCACCATGGGCGAACTGGCGTCGATGCTGGCGCATGAATTGAACCAGCCGCTGGCGGCCATTTCCAGCTACACGACGGGCGCCTTGAATTTGATCCGCCGCGCCATCGACAGCGGTGCCCCCGTCGAGCCGAATACATTGAAGCCGGCGCTGGAACAGGCCAGCGCGCAGGCGCAGCGGGCCGGCCAGATCATCCGCAGCGTGCACGATTTCGTGCGCAAGAGCGAGCCGCAGCGCCAGGATATCGCCATCCGCACCTTGATCGACGGCATCCGTGCGTTGATCGACCTGCAGGCGCGCAAATACTATGTCACCATCCAGGAAGAGCTGCCGCCGGACCTGCCGCTGCTGCGCGCCGATCCCGTGATGATCGAGCAAGTGCTGCTGAACCTGACGCGCAACGCCATCGAGGCCATGCAGGACGCGGCGCCGGGACGGCGTATCATGCGCCTGCGGGCCAGCCACGACGCGCAGCAGGACATGGTGACGGTCGACGTGATCGACCATGGCCATGGCATTCCACAGGACGTGGCCGAGCGGCTGTTTTCGCCGTTTTTCTCGACCAAGTCCGAAGGCATGGGCATGGGCCTGAACATCTGCCGCACCGCCATCGAATTTCACGGCGGCGCGCTGACCTTCGGCGCCAACCCCGCTGGCGGAACGATCTTTACCTTCAGCGTGCCGGCCGCGCCAAGCGCGCCGCACTAACGAATAACTAATAACGCATAACGACAAGCCGGAGACCCCATGCTACACATCATCGACGACGAAGAGGTCGTACGCGACTCCCTGTCCTGGCTGGCCGCCTCGCGCAGCATCGAATCGCGCAACTACGCCAGCGCCCAGCAATTTCTCGATAGCCTCGATGGCAACTTCGACGCCGCCGGCGACTGCGTGCTGCTCGACGTGCGCATGCCCGACATGAACGGCATCGCCATGTTCGACCAGCTGGTCAAGCGCGACCTGACGGCGCGCCTGCCCGTGATCTTCCTCACCGGCCACGGCGACGTGCCGATGGCCGTCGACAGCCTGAAACGGGGCGCCTTCGATTTCTTTGAAAAGCCGTTCAACGACAACGACCTGATGGACAGAGTGCAGCAGGGCCTGGCCAACTCGCGCCAAGCGGGCGAACTGGCCGCCGTGCACGCGCGCCTGGCCACCCTGTCGACGCGCGAACGCGAAGTGCTGGACCTGATTTTGGCGGGCAAGATGAACAAGGTGGTGGCCGACAAGCTGGGCATCAGCATGCGCACCGTGGAAGTCCACCGCGCGCATATCTTCGACAAGATGCAGGTCAAGACGGCGGTGGAGCTGGCGGGGTTGTTGAAATAATGACCGTCATGTTGGATTACGCGGCGCTTGCGCGCCGCTAATCCAACCTACATTCCACTGTAGGTCGGCTTAGCGCGCAGTGCGTAAGCCGACACCACCACTCAAGACGAAGGTAAAGCGGGCGCGGTTGTTGGCGACAACGGAAACGGGGCTTACCGCGTCAGCATGACCGTCGAGACCTTGCCATCCGCCACCGTCACTTCGGAGGTCAGCGTGCCGCCCTGCTTGCTTTCGACGGGCGTGAAGGCGCCCGGATAGAACACCGACCACGTCACGTTGGTGGTGACGTAATAGGTGCCATCGGGGACTTCCGTAAATTCGAACCGGCCGTCGCTGTCGGCCATGGTCGTGCGGTCATAGTCGCGGATCTTCGGGCTGACGGTGCCGACCACCTGACGCTTGTACAGCGAGGCAGGCAGCATGGCCAGCTTGCGGGCATACTCCGTCTTCGGACGCAAAGTGACCTTCTCGCCACCGGCCTTCTTGAATTCGCCGCCCTTGGTCTTCATGAAGGCCTGGCCTTTGACACCGCCAGTACCGGTTTTTTGCAAGGCGTCATATTCCGCCTGCTGGAATTCCGGCATGACAACGGGTGGACGCGGCGTCGAGCATCCCATCAGCACTGCGGCCAGCACGCTCAAAGACAGTAATTTCAACATTTTCCCCTTGAATATTATTTCTATAAAAAAATATTATATGCAATTGGAAAGTTAAAAACCAGGCAATCGTTTCATGCGCGAAGCGTGCCGCTGGCTGGCGCGGCACATCAGGCGTAGGTCGGCTTAGCGCTCCGCGCGTAAGCCGACACCACCACCATCACTCATCATGATGCTCATGATGCTCGGCCGCCCCATGCTTCCAGTAACTGGCCACATGCAGATGCTGCTTCGGCACCCCGGCATCGATAAAATGTCCGCGCAAGCCCTGCACCTGCGCATGCTCGCACGCCACCCACACGTAACCGTCGCCATCCTGCGGCAAGGCCACTTGCGCCAGCGCTTCCAGTAGCAGCGGTCCCTTGCGGGCATTGCGCGCCACCCAGCGCAGGTCCAGCTGCGCCGCGCACTCGAGCGCGATCCGTTCGCCGTCTTCGACGACCTCGATCACGGCAATGGCGCGCGCCATGGCCGGCAGTTGCTCCAGGCGGCGGGCGATGGCCGGCAAGGCCGTCTGGTCTCCCACCAGCACATACCAGTCGAAATCGAGCGGCACCAGCATCGAGCCGCGCGGGCCGCCCACGCCCAGGGTCTGGCCGGGCGCGGCTTGCGCCGCCCAGCTGGCCGCGGGGCCGTCGCCATGCAGCACGAAGTCGATTTCCAGCTCGCGCCGCGCGGCGTCGTAGCGGCGCGGCGTGTAGTTGCGGGCGATGGGGCGCGCGCCTTGCGCGTACTGGATGGGATTCGGTCCATTGCCCAGCACGGGAAACACGGGGGTGGTCTGCCCCGGGGCGGGGAAGAACAGTTTCACATGGTCGTCGTGCGCCGGCGAGACAAAGCCGTCCAGGTCGTCGCCAGCCAGGGTGATGCGGCGCATGTGCGGCGTGATCTGCTCGGTGCGCACGACGGTGAGCACGCGCAGTGTCAAGTCATGCCGCACGCGCTCGATGGCGTGCGGGCGTGGCATTGCAGGTGATGCGTTAGTCATTGCTTGTCCTTGTAAAGTGGGCTCAGTGGCCGTCGACGATGGCGTTCGCCGCCTGTTCCAGCACGGCGGAGACGCGCTCGGCTTCCGCCTCGCTCCAGCTGGTCTTGTTCAGCAACAGTGCATGCTTGAGCGTGTGCATGGCCTGGCGCACGCGCTCGGGCAAGGCGTTGCGCGCCTGGACGCGGGCAAACATGTCGAGCCGGGCCAGGATGCCATCGACCTGGGCGCGGTTCTCGTCGAGATAGGCGCGGCCCAGGTCCGTGATCGTGTAGAGCTTCTTGCCGCTGGCGCTTTCGGAGGACGTCACATGGTCCTGCTCTTCCAGCAAGGTCAGGGTCGGATACACGGCGCCCGGGCTGGGGGCGTACGCGCCGCCGCAACGCTCTTCGATGGCCTTGATGATTTCATAGCCGTGGCGGGGGCTGATTTCGATCAGCGCCAGCACGATCAGCGGCAAGTCGCCGCGGCCGAAGACGCGCTCGGCCCGTTCGCCGCGCCCACCGCGCCCGCCAGGACCACCGCCCATGCCATCACCGCGCTCGTCGAAGCCGCGCGGGCCGCGGCCATGCATAAAGTAGTCACCGCGGTGCTCATGGCGGTGGTCGTGGCGATGCTCGCCGTGATGGTGATGGTGATGGTGATGCTGACCGCAATGGCCGTGTTCTGTATGGTGTGAGTTTCTCATGTTTTCTCTTTAAAGATATATCGTTAGTAGGTATCGCCATTTTATAACGATATATCGATAAGTCAAGGAGAAATTTGTTATGCTCGTCTTTTCACCATCCACACGCCGATGCCATGCCTGACAAATCTGCCTTTGAGAAAATGTATGTGAAAAATGCCAGCTCCCTGGCCGTGCTCAATGACGGCGGCGAACATGGAGAATTGCTGGCGCAGTTGCCGGCGGAGCGGCTGGTACGGGAAGGTGACAATGCCGACTGGATCTTGCTGTTCGCCCGCAGCCGCGCGGAGCTGGAGCAATTCCTGCCGGTGGCGCAGGCGCGGCTGGCACCCGGCGGCGCCGTCTGGGTGGCGTACCGCAAGGGTGGAATCAAAGCGGGCAGCGACATCCACCGCGACGATATCCGCCTGTATGCGCAGGAATCAGGACTCGACAGCGTGGCGATGGTCGCCATCGATAACGAATGGTCGGCGCTGCGGCTGAAGCAAGCTTAAACGCAGGTCAAGCGACGCCGTGCAAGGCGAGCGCCCACTCGACGTGTTCGCGCACGATGGCCGACGGGTGCTCGCGGCGCAACAGCAGGGCCGCGACGATGTCGGCCTGGCCCTTGGCCTTGGCGGCCGCATTGCCCATGCCGACGGCCAGGTTGCGCAGCCAGCGCTCGTGGCCGATGCGGCGAATGGCGCTGCCTTCCATGCGGCGGTTGAATTCCTCTTCCGTCCAGGCGAACAGCTCCACCATGCCGGCGCTGCCCAGGCTGTGGCGCTCGTCGAAGTCGGGCACGACGGCGCGCTGGGCGAACTTGTTCCACGGGCAGACGGTCTGGCAATCGTCGCAGCCATACACCTTGTTGCCGATCAGGGGGCGCATCTCGATGGGAATGGCGCCCTTCAATTCGATGGTCAGGTAGGAGATGCAGCGGCGCGCGTCAAGCTGGTACGGTCCCAGGATGGCTTGCGTCGGACACACCGTGATGCACGCCGAGCACTGGCCGCAGCGCGGGGGCTCCGGCGGGTCGACGGGCAACGGCACGTCGATGAGGATCTCGCCAAGGAAAAAGAAGGAGCCGCCCTGGCGGTTGATCAGCAAGGTGTGCTTGCCGCGCCAGCCCAGGCCCCCCTTTTGCGCCAGCTCGACTTCCATCACGGGCGCCGAATCGCTGAAGACGCGGTAGCCGAAGTCGCCGATCTCGCCCTTGATGCGCTCGGCCAGCTGCTGCAGGCGCGAACGCATCACCTTGTGATAGTCGCGGCCCCGCGCATACACGGAAATGACGGCCGCCGACGGGTCGGCGTCGCGCGCCGCCTCGTGCTCACGCCAGTCGGGACCCAGCGCCGGCGGCAGATAATTCATGCGCGCGCTGATGGCGCGCACCGTGCCCGGCACCAGTTCGGCCGGGCGCGCGCGCTTCATGCCGTGGCTGGCCATGTAATCCATTTCGCCGTGATACCCTGCATCGAGCCAGGCTTGCAGGGGCGCTTCCATGTGCGACAGATCCACGTCGGCGATGCGCACCTCGGCAAAACCCAGCTCGCGCCCCCATTCTTTGATGGTGCGCGCCAGGACGGCGAGATCGGTGATGGTGGCGGACATAGGGGACTTTACGGAAAACGGCAGGCGCGCGGGCGGTTACAATGACAGCAGCCTCCATTTTATGCGATACCGAAGATCATGACCGAACACTTCAAAGTCCACCTCCACGACGAAGCCGGCACCGCCGCGCTGGGCGCCGCGCTGGCGCGCGCGCTGGCGCCGGGCCTGGCGATCTACCTGCACGGCGACCTCGGTGCCGGCAAGACGGCCCTCACGCGCGCCCTGTTGCACGCGGCCGGCCATGCGGGCCACGTGAAAAGTCCCACCTACACCTTGTCCGAACCGTACACGGTGCAACTCGATGGCCAGCGCGTCAACGTCATCCACTTCGACCTGTACCGCATGGGCAGCGCCGAGGAATTCCTCGACGCGGGCTTTCGCGAAGACTTCGACGGCCGCAATATCTGCATCGTCGAATGGCCGGAGAAAGCCGAACCGGTGCTGCCGCCGGCCGACCTGAATATTTATTTGAACGTTGCGGGTACAGGACGTGATGTAGAATTGCAAGCGTCTTCTGAATTGGGTCTGTCATGCCTTCACCGTCTCAAATTCGCCCCGAACCTTTGATCTCCTCGCCCATCACCCGGCGCACGGTACTCAAGGCCGGCGGCACCCTGCTGTTGTCCGTGTTCGCGCCCATGTCGGCGATGGCGGCGCAAATTCTCGCCGTGCGCGTCTGGCCGGCCGAGGACTACACCCGCGTCACACTGGAAAACGACAGCATCCTCAAGGCGACCCACTTCATCGTCAAGGACCCGGAACGCCTGGTGGTCGACATCGAAGGGCTGGAACTCAATCCCACCCTGAAGGGCCTGGTGGCGAAGATCCAGTCGAACGACCCGTACATCAAGCAGGTGCGCGTGGGCCAGAACCGGCCCAACGTCGTGCGCCTGGTGTTCGACCTGAAGGAAGAAGTCACGCCGCAGCTGTTTACCCTGCCGCCGGCCGGCTCCTACAACCACCGTTTGATCTTCGACCTGTATCCCGTGCGCGAGCCGGACCTGATCGCACAGATGATCGAAAAAGGCGACTGGTCGAGCGACCCGGCCAAGCCGCCCATGGCCGACACGCATACGCCGCCGCCCGCGCTGCCCCTGCCCGAGAGCGGCAAGCCGCCCGTGGCCGCCATCGCGCCGGTAACGCCCATCGTGCCGCCCGTGCCCGACGTACGTCCGGAACAGCGCCCCGAAGCGCGTCCCCTGCCGGGCCAGAAAGTGGTGCGCATGATTACCATCGCGCTCGATCCCGGCCACGGCGGCGAAGATCCGGGCGCCATGGGCAGCCGGGGCAGCCGCGAAAAAGACGTGGTGCTGGCCATCGCCAAGCGCCTCAAGACCAAGCTGGAAATGCAGCCGAACATGCGCGTCATGCTCACGCGCGACGCCGATTTCTTTGTCCCGCTGGGCATGCGCGTGGAAAAGGCGCGCAAGGTGCAGGCCGACCTGTTCGTCTCGATCCACGCCGACGCCTTCATCCAGCCGACGGCGCGCGGTTCGTCCGTCTTCGTGCTGTCCGAAAAGGGCGCCACTTCGACGGCCGCCCGCTGGCTGGCCAACAAGGAAAACCAGGCCGACCTGATCGGCGGCGTGAACGTGAAAAACCACGACAAGCAGCTGGCCAGCGTGCTGCTCGATTTATCGACGACGGCGCAGATCAATGACAGCATGAAGCTGGGCAAGGCCGTGCTGCGCGAAATCGGCGGCATCAACCGCCTGCACAAGGGTTCCGTCGAACAGGCCGGCTTCGCCGTGCTCAAAGCGCCGGACATCCCATCCATCCTGATCGAGACAGCCTTCATCTCGAATCCGGAAGAAGAAGCCAAGCTGACCGACAACGGCTACCAGGACCAGATGGCCGACGCCATCGTCACGGGCATCAAGAATTACTTTGCCAAGAATCCGCCGCTGGCGAAAAGCCGCCTGACCTGACATGAAAGCCTAGCATGAGCGAGAGTATCTTTGGCCAGCTGCCGGCCGTGACCATCCGTGCCGCCGACGGCGCGCAAGCGACCGTCACCCTGTACGGCGGCCACCTGGTGTCATGGCGGACCAGCGATGGCCAAGAACGCCTGTTCTGCAGCCGCGATTCCGCCCTCGACGGCAGCCGCGCCATCCGTGGCGGCGTGCCCGTGATCTTTCCCCAGTTCGGCGCGCGCGGCACCGGCATGCGCCACGGCTTTGCGCGCGTGGCGACGTGGCAGCAGGAATCGAGCGGCGAGGCCGATGGCGCCGCATGGGCGCAATTTATCCTGACCCAGGCTGACTTGCCGGCAGCGATCGCCGCCAGCTGGGCTTACGCGTTCACCTTGCGCCTGCGCGTGGCCGTCACGGCCCAATCGCTGGAGCTGCATCTGTCCGTGCACAACACGGGCGAGCAGGCGTTTCCATTCTCGGCCGCCCTGCATACGTATTTTGCGATTGATGATTTGAGCGAAGCGCGCATTGGCGGCTTGCAGCGCGTGCGCTATTCGGACGAGACGCCGCAAGACGCCTTGCAGGCGGAAGACGTGCTGCAGTTCACCGACAAGCTGGACCGCATCTACTACCAGCTGCCGGGCGCCTTGAGCCTGCAGTCTGGCAGCCATACCCTGCGCCTGGAGCAGCAGGGCTTTACGGACGCCGTCGTGTGGAACCCGGGCGCGCAAGATGCGGCCGCCCTGCCCGACCTGGCCGACGACGAGCAGCCGCGCTTCATCTGCATCGAGCCGGCCCTGATCCAGCCCGACCTGCTGGCCGCCGGCGCCGAATGGACCGGCCGCCAGCGCCTCGCATTCGTTTAATTGGACTCTTTGATGATGCGGCCATTCGTCGGCTGAATCGGGCGCGCATTCAGGGGATACAAACGGCTGAACAGCGCCATCTGCGCCGGCGACGCCTGCACCGGCTGCTTCATCACCATCCACAGCACGCCTTCGCTGCAAGGCGGCTCCGTCATCGATCCCATATACGTGTAGTAATCGCGCCGCGTCGGCAGCATCTCGGCCGGGTCGAGCAGGATGGTCGGCTGCATGGTCTCGAATTTTTCCAGCGGCAGGTTGTTCCACACGGTCTGGATGGTCGCTTGCGGCGCACCGCGTTCCAGCAGCAGCGCCAGTACGGCCTGCCGGCCTTCCGCGTCGCGGTGCACCAGGTGCACCACCATCTCGAACGCCTTGCCATTGATGCGCTCTTCGGACGGACGGTGGAAATGGAATTGCTGCAGCTCGAACATGCGGTTCTGCACCGTGATGTAATTGCCGCCGCTCACGCCCACCTGCACCGTATGACCATTGTCGACCACGTTGAACGAGGATGGGTGGTAGTCAAAGCTGATCTGCTCGAGTTCCACCTTCATGCCGTCGCGGATATCGATCGGCGACTGGCGGCTGCCATTGCCGCACTTGGCCCAGTCGACATTGATCTTGCTCCAGTGGGCCGGGCCGCTGTCGCCCTCGTACGACCAGTGCGTGCCGCGCGGCACGGGCGGTGGTGGCGGCGGCGCGGCCTTCACCACGGCCGCGCGCTTGGCGCGGGCGGCGGCGCGGGCCGCCTGGGTGGCGCGCATTTCCGCCAGGCGCGCGGCAATGCGTTCGGACAGGTCGACTTCGGCCGCTTCTTCCTTTTCGCGCGCCGTGGGCGCGACGACGACAGGCGCCTTGGCCTCCTTGCCCTTCACCGATTCGGTCAGGGTTTTCATGGCGGCCGCGCGCGCCGACGCCGACATGGGCGCGGATGCGGTGGCGCTCGCCGGGACGGGGGCATCTTTGGCGCTTGCCATGGCCGCCATCGCGGCAAGGCTGCAAGCTAACAGGGCGCTCAAATGTCGCATGGAAATCCAGAAAGTGAGAATACCCTCTGGTTTACGGCTGTAAAGCAACAAAACTTGAATCAAGGCGGGAGTAAAACAGAAACAAGACAGGGAAAAACGGGATCCGGGGCCGGCTGCGGACTGTGCCGCAGCGCGCTTGCCCCGTATCCATGCGGCCTTACGCCGACTTGCCGACCATGCGCTTGTAGAGCTTCCACATGCCGCCCAGCACCACCGGTACGACGGCGGCGCCGACGCCGATCAGCACGATCAGGGTCAGGTGGTCGCGGATCCACGGGATATTGCCGAAGAAGTAGCCCGCCGTCACCAGACCGACCACCCACAACAGGGCGCCCGTGATGTTGTACATCTGGAAGCGCGTATGCGTCATGTCGGAAATGCCGGCCACGAACGGGGCGAAGGTACGCACCACCGGCACGAAACGGGCCAGGATGATGGTCTTGCCGCCGTGCTTTTCAAAGAACTCATGCGTGCGGCGCATGGCGTCCTTGTTGATCCAGCGGTAATCGTGGGTAAACACCCTTTGCCCGATGGCCTCGCCTATCCAGTAATTGAGCGTGTTGCCCGTGACGGCCGCCGTGACGAGCAGGAAGATCAGCAAGCCCAGGTGCATCTGTCCCGTCGCGCAAAACGCGCCGGCGATAAACAGCAAGGTATCTCCAGGGAAGAAAAACAGCACCACGAGGCCTGTCTCGCAAAAAATAATGGCGAACAGCACCGCATACACGAGGGTGCCGTACTGCTCGATCAAGAGACCCAGCGTCTTGTCGACATGCACGATCATGTCGAGGAATTGCACAAAATCCATATATTTTTCCCTAAAGGTAGCGGCGGAATCATACACCACCCGACCGGCGCAACGGCAGTCCCCGGGCCGATATTTCTGGATTAATTATGCGGCGCCCTTGGCGGCGTGGCAATTTAAGTAAAGGTTAAGGAATCGCCTTATCGGCAGACAACTGTCAGCATTGCTGTCTGCAATGTTTTTCCAACGAAATATTGGCATTCCGGTATACACTTTCTGCACGGCGCAACCCGCGCCGACCAGGAGAAAACATGTATCGACACCCACTGAGCGGCCTGACCATGGCCACCGTACTGGGCCTTGCACAGCTGACTGCCCACGCGGCACCTGTGCAGATCAAGGCGCCCGCCGAACTGCCCGCCAAGGCGACCTTGGCCGACGTGATCAAGGCTTCGAAACCGTCCGACTGGCGTGCGCTGGACCCGAACAACACCCTGTACCTGGACATTCCCGCTGGCCGCGTGGTGATCGAGCTGGCGCCGGACTTCGCGCCGAAACACGTGGCCAACATCAAGGCCCTGGTAGCCGAACAGTATTACGACGGCCTGGCCATCACGCGCGCGCAGGACAACTGGGTGGCGCAGTGGGGCGATCCGAACGAGAAAAATCCCAAGCCGATCCAGCATGCGCAGCGCACCCTGCCCGGCGAATTCACGGTGCCGCTGAAAAATATCAAGAGCTTCACGCGCCTGCCGGACGTGGACGGCTACGCACCGCAAGTGGGCCATTCGAACGGTTTCCCGTCCGCGCGCGATCCGAAAACCGGCACGGCCTGGCTCACGCATTGCTACGCCACCGTGGGCGTGGGCCGCGACAGCGCCAGCGACAGCGGCGGCGGCACGGAACTGTACGCCGTCATCGGCCAGTCGCCGCGCCACCTGGACCGCGACATCACGGTCGTCGGCAGAGTCGTCTCCGGCATGCCATTGCTGTCCACCCTGCCACGCGGCACGGGCCCCATGGGTTTTTATGACAGCCCCGAAAAAAACGTGCCGATCAAGTCCATCCGCCTGGCCGCCAGCGTGCCGGCGGAGCAGCGCGCGAACCTGGAAGTGATGCGCACCGACAGCGCCGCCTACCAGGCCGTGCTGGAAGCCCAGCGCCACCGCGGCGGCCCGTGGAGCAAGGTCACGGCCGGCCATATTGACCTGTGCAATGCGCCGATACCGGTGCGGGAGGTGGGGAAATAGGCCAACTTTTAGCCCAAGAGCAAGGGCTGGGGTCAGACCCGACGGGTCTGACCCCGGTATAATTGGCGCATGAACGCTCCCATCACGCCCCACCGCCCGATCCAGGCCCTGCCTGACCAGTTGATTTCGCAAATCGCCGCCGGCGAGGTGGTCGAGCGGCCATCGGCCGTCGTCAAGGAATTGCTGGAAAACGCGCTCGACTCGGGCGCCACGCAGATCACCGTGCGGCTGGAAGAAGGGGGCGTGAAACGCATCGCGATTACCGATAACGGCCGCGGCATCGACAAGGACCAGCTGCCGCTGGCCCTGGCGCGCCACGCCACCTCGAAAATAGCGTCCCTGCACGACCTGGAAAACGTGGGCACCCTGGGCTTTCGCGGCGAGGCGCTGGCCTCGATCGCTTCGGTGTCCGCCGTCACCGTGACCTCGCGCACGGCGGACGCGGCGCATGCGTGGGAAATCGTCGGCTCGCACAATGGCAGCGTCTCGCCATCGTCGGGCGCGCACGGCACCACGGTCGACGTGCAAGACCTGTATTTCAACACGCCCGCGCGGCGCAAATTCCTCAAATCGGAACAGACGGAATACGGCCATTGCGCCGAAGTCGTGCGCCGCATCGCGCTGGCGCGGCCGGACGTATCGTTCTCGCTGTCGCACAACGGCCGCACCATCGACCAGTGGAATATCAGCGAACTGGCCAAGCGCAGCGCCCACATCCTCGGCAACGACTTTGCCGAAGCGCGCCTGGCGCTGGACGAATCGGCCGGCACCTTGCGCATCCACGGCTTTGCCGGCTTGCCGACGGCATCGAAGGCGCGCGCCGACGGCCAGTTCTTTTATGTCAACGGGCGCTTCGTGCGCGACAAGCTGCTGGTACACGCCGTGCGCATGGCCTACCAGGACGTGCTGCATGGCGACCGTTTCCCGTCGTACGTGCTGGCGCTCGACCTCGACCCGGCCCTGGTCGACGTCAACGTGCATCCGTCGAAGATCGAAGTACGCTTCCGCGACAGCCGCTCCGTGCACCAATTCGTCTTCCACGCGGTGCAGCGCGCGCTGGCGCAGACGTCGGCCACGGCCTTTGGCAGCGTGCCGGCACCTTTGCCGGCCGCGTCCACCCTGGGCGGCGATACCGCGGGCGCCGGTTTGGGAGGCCCCGGCATCTGGCGCCGCGAGCAGACGCAAACGTCGTTCGGCACGCAATTCACGAATACCTTCGCGCCCGCCTCGCCCGGCGCGAACCTTCCCTTCTTTGCTGACGCGCCAGGCGTGGCCCAGGACACGGCGGCGTATGGCGCCCTGTTTGGCGGCGCTGCTGCATCCTCGCCGATCACGCAGGTGGAACCGTACATCGCCTCGCCCGAAGCGATGGCGCGCGAAGAATATCCGCTGGGCTTTGCCCTGGCCCAGCTGCACGGCATCTACATCCTGGCGCAAAATACCAAGGGCCTGGTGCTGGTCGACATGCACGCGGCGCACGAGCGCATCCTGTACGAGCAGCTGAAAAACGCACTACAGGCGCAGGTCTCGGGCCAGGACATGCAGGTGCAGTCGCTCTTGATCCCCGTGACGTTCTACGCGGACGCCATTGAAGTGTCGACGGCGAATGAAAACCAGGACACCTTGAAAGCGCTGGGTTTTGATATCGCCGCCCTGTCGCCCACGACGCTGGCCGTGCGCTCCGTGCCGACCCTGCTGAAAAACGCGGACGCGCAAACCCTGGCGCGCGACGTGCTGCGCGACGTGCGCGAATACGGCGGCTCGCGCGTCCTGATCGAGCGCCAGAACGAATTGCTGGGCACCCTCGCCTGCCACACGGCCGTGCGCGCTAACCGGATTTTATCGGTGCAGGAAATGAACGCCCTGCTGCGCCAGATGGAGAGCACGGAACGCGCCGACCAGTGCAACCATGGCCGGCCCACGTGGGTGCAGGTCGAGATCAACGCGCTCGACAAATTATTCCTGCGCGGCCAATAAAATTCCGGGGTCAGACCCGCCGGGTCTGACCCCGGCCTTTGCCTTGGGGTCCCCATCGCAAGCACATCAAAAAAGCACCATGACAAACACCCCACACCTCCCCCTGGCCGTCGCCATCATGGGCCCCACGGCCAGCGGCAAGACGGCCAGTGCGCTGGCCATCGCGCAAGCCATCCCGTCCGAGATCATTTCCGTCGATTCCGCCCTCGTCTACCGGGGCATGGATATCGGCACGGCCAAGCCGTCGAAGGAAGAGCTGGCCCAGGTACCGCATCATCTGATCGACATCATCGACCCGCTGGACGCCTATTCCGTGGCGCAGTTCCGCAACGACACCCTGCGCCTGGTGAGCGAAATCTCGGCGCGCGGCAAGCTGCCGCTGCTGGTCGGCGGCACCATGCTGTACTTCAAAGGCCTGGCCGATGGCCTCGACGACTTGCCCGGCGCCGATCCCGTCCTGCGCGCCCAGCTGGAAGAAGACGCGGCCGCCATCGGCTGGCCCGCCATGCATGCGCGCCTGGCCGAGCAGGATCCCGTCACGGCCGCGCGCCTGGCGCCACAGGATGCGCAGCGTATCGGCCGCGCGCTGGAAATCATCGCCCTGTCCGGCCAGCCCATGTCGGCCCTGCTGGCGCGGCGCGAAAAGACCGTGCTGCCGTTCCAGCTCCAATCGTTCGCGCTGGAGCCGTCGGACCGCGCCGTGCTGCACGCGCGCATCGCCACGCGCTTCGACATCATGCTGAAAAACGACGCCCTGCTCGATGAAGTGGATGGGTTGCGCCGGCGCGGCGACCTGCACCCGGGTTTGCCCTCGATGCGCTGCGTCGGTTACCGCCAGGCCTGGGACTATCTCGATGGCCGCATCGACCGCGCCGCCCTGCGCGAGACGGGCATCATCGCCACGCGCCAGCTGGCCAAACGGCAGCTGACCTGGCTGCGCTCCATGCCGGAACGCATCGTCATCGATTGCCTGGGCCCTGATCCGGCCTCGTCCATGCTGGCACAAATCCAGCCATTGCGAAAGTAACCACCACCGATGCGCACGCAGAAAAAACCGCACATTTTTTTGCGCCGGCATTGACAAGGAAATGGGAAGACTGGATAATGCTCGGCTGTTGGGTGATATAGCTCAGTTGGTTAGAGCACAGCATTCATAATGCTGGGGTCGGTGGTTCAAGTCCACCTATCACCACCAAAGAACATCGATCAGGTTTTTTTACTGGTCAAAACCAGCATCCGGTCTGACCGGTCTGTTTGGTGATATAGCTCAGTTGGTTAGAGCACAGCATTCATAATGCTGGGGTCGGTGGTTCAAGTCCACCTATCACCACCAAGAATTAGCAGCATGAAGAACCCGCCCCTGCCCTGCGCAGCGGCGGGTTTTTTCATTTCCAGCGCCGCCGTACATGCGGCCTGTACGCAACACCTGCCCCATCCCCACGCATTGGGGATTGTGGCGACCCGCCTCTGCCGCTTACAATGAGAATAATTCTCATTTATATTATTCATCGCCCATGTCCGCCATCCAGTCCAGCCTGCAACAGCAAGTGCAGTCGCTCTACAGCGAGCATCACGGCTGGCTGGTCGGCTGGCTGCGCAAAAAACTCAGCTGCCCGCATGGCGCGGCCGACGTGGCGCAAGATACTTTTTTACGCATCATCGCCTCGCGCGACGCGCTGTTCGGCATGCGCGAGCCGCGCGCCTACCTGTCGACGACGGCGAAGCGATTGCTGTTCGACCGCGCGCGCCGGCAAGTACTCGAGCGCAGCTACCTGGCGGAACTGGCCCTGCTGGCCGACAGCCTGCCAGGCGCGCCCTCACCGGACGAGATCCTGATGGCCGTGCAGGCGCTCGGGCAGATCGCCACGGCGCTGGACGGCTTGCCGGCCAAGGCGCGCGACGCCTTTCTGTTGCACTACCTGGAAGAGCAATCGCAGGCCGCCGTCGCCGCGCAGCTGAACGTCTCCACGCGCATGGTGCAAAAATATCTGGTGCAAGCCTTGCTGGCCTGCCGCCACGCCTGCCCGGCCATGGCGGCATGAGCGGCACGCGCACGGATATCGCGGCCGAACAGGCCGCGCGCTGGATCGTGCAGCTCAGCGCCGACGATCCGGCCGAACGCGACACAGCGCGGGCCGGCTTTGCCGCGTGGAAGGCAGCCGACCCGCTGCACGCGACGGTCGCCGCCGGCATGGAAAACCTGCTGCTTCAACTGAGCGCCGTGCGCGAGCCTGCCGGCGGCGACCATCGCCCCGCGCGCGCCGCCCTGGCCGCCATCGCACCCAAGCGCCGGCGCCTGCGCCAGCTGGCTGCCGCCAGCGCCGTGGCCGTGCTCGCGCTGACCAGTACACTGGCCCTCGGCGAGCGCCCAGCATACCTGCTTGCCGACCTGCGCAGCCCCACAGGACAATGGCAGACGCACACCCTGGCCGACGGCAGCCAGATCACGCTGGCCGGCAACAGCGCCGTCAACGTGCGTTTCAATGGGGGCGAGCGGCATGTGGAACTGGTGCGCGGCGACATCCTTGTCGACGTGGCCAAGGATGCGCAGCGCCCCTTCATCGTTGACAGCAAGCAGGCGGCGATCCGCGCGCTGGGCACGCGGTTCACGGTGCGCAGGGACGGCGGCGTCACCATCCTCAGCATGCTGGAGTCGAAGGTCTCGGCGCAGGTGCCGCAACATCCGGCCGTCGTGGTGCAGGCGGGCCAGCGCACGCACATCACGGACGATGGCGTCGGGCCACTGACAAGCATCGATGCGGCCAGCGTGCAGGATGCCTGGCGCGCACGCCAGCTGGTGGTCGACGACTTGCCGCTGGCCCAGGTGCTCGACGAGCTGGCGCGCCACCGCCCCGGCCAGCTGCATTACGACCGCGCGCAGATCGCTGGCATCCGCGTGGCCGCCGTGCTGCCGCTGGACGATACGGACAAGGCGCTGCAACTGCTCATCGACAATTTCCCCCAGCTGCGCATCCGCATGCTGACGCGCTATCTGGTGATGGTGGACGCGCCAGACACTGGCACCGCAAAAAAATAAATGTTTTTTGCGTTCGCGGTTCCACTTTGCGCATCTCGTGCGTCAAGGCAGCTGAGATCAATCAAAAAAGGCTGTCACCATGTACGCTCAAGTCGTTCCCGTTTCGTCCCCGAATCCCTTGCGCACGCGTTTGCGTCCGTTGGCCCTGGCGGCCATGCTGCTCGCTGGCGCCGGCCTGCACGCCCAGGCAGTTGCGCAAACGGCGCCTGCCACCGCCAGCTACAGCATTCCCGCCGGACCGCTGGCCGGCGCCCTGAACCGCTATGCGCAGCAGGCGGGCGTGTCCATCGTCATCGATGCATCCAAGGTCCAAGGCTTGACCAGCGCCGGCCTGCAAGGCAGCTACGCCATCGATGACGGTTTCGCCATGCTGCTGCGCGGCAGCGGCTATGCGATCGGCAAGACGTCCACCGGCTATGTGCTGGTGGCCGCGCCTGCGGTCGCCGCTCCCACGGCGGCGGCCAGTAGCGCCTCGGCGGCCGAACGCACCATGCCCTCGATTACCATCGTTGGCCAGGCCGAGCAAGGCGCCACCACGGAAGGCAGCGGCTCCTACACGGCGCGCAAGATCACCATCGGCAAGGGCGAGCAAGCGATGAAGGATATCCCCCAATCGGTCAGCGTGCTGACGCGCCAGCGCCTGGACGACCAGGGCATCACGGATTTGAGTGTAGCCGTCAACAACGTCACCGGCGTGGTGGGCGTGCATGGCGTGGGGCCGGGCGTGGTGATCACGGCGCGCGGCTTCCAGATCGATCAATGGCAGTACGATGGCGTGCCGATCGACCGCAATACCTATGCGCTGGGTAACTGGGGCCAGGAAAACATGGTCATCTACGACCGCCTGGAAGTGCTGCGCGGCGCTGCGGGCATGCTCGTTGGCACGGGCAGCCCCGGCGGCTCCGTGAGCCTGGTGCGCAAGCGTCCGGGCGCCACGCGCAGTGTCAGCCTGACGGCGCGCGCGGGATCCTGGGACCATTATGGCGCGCAGCTCGACGTCAGCAGCCCCCTGGCTGCGGACGGCAGCCTGCGCGGACGCGTCATTGTCGATGAAGACGATACCCACTCCTTCATCGACCAGGTGTGGAGCAAGAACCGCACCCTGTACGCGGCGCTCGACTATGACCTGGGTCCGGCCACCACCCTGGGTCTGGCCATCAGCAACGTTAATGTCCACGGCCGCCCCACCTTCATCGGCCTGCCCCGCTACGAGGACGGCAGCGCACTGAACCTGCCCCGCTCCACCTTCACGGGTGCCGACTGGAACCGCAGCGAGGCCAAGCAAACCAACGTGTATCTCGACCTGGAGCACCATTTCAATAGCCAGTGGAGCCTGAAGGCCTCGGCCGTGAACATGAGGGAAAACACCGGCTCCGTGCACCAGCGCCTGGCTTCCGCCATCCAGCCCGACGGCAGCGGCGCGAGCTATGGCGACTTTGGCATGGATTTCGACAACCGCAAGCGCGGCATCGATACCTACGTACGCGGCAAATTCGACGGCCTGGGCATGGCGCAGGAAGTGCTCGTGGGCGCCAGCTATGTCACACTGGCGTCGGACGACCGCTACGCGCGCGTCTGGGAATCCGGGGCGAACGTCTTCAACATCAAGCACCATCGCCCTTGGCAAGATATCGACAGCATCGCCGCGCGCCCAATGGGCGTGACCAGCAACAGCACCTACGAAATACGCCAGAAAGGCCTGTACGGCAGCTGGAACGGCCAGCTGACCGGCAAGCTGAAAGCCGTGCTGGGCGGACGCTTCAGCTGGTATGACTTCCTGTATGCGACGCCCGCAGGTCCTGGCGAACAACTCAACGCCACCGCCAAGTTCACGCCGTCGGTGGGACTGATCTACGCGCTCGATCCGCAATGGTCGGCTTACGCCAGCTATGCCGACATCTTCACGCCGCAAAGCATCCGCGACGTGCAAGGCAAGGTCCTCAAGCCCATCACGGGCAGCAACTACGAGGCGGGCATCAAGGGGGAACTGATGGATGGCAAGGTCAACACCTCGCTGGCCGTATTCCGCTACAACCACAAGAACCGCGCCGTCACCGACTATGCCGCCGACCTCGCGTGCGACGGGCAGTACTGCTCGCGCGCCTCGGGCAAGGTGCGCAGCCAGGGCATGGAAGCGGAAATGTCGGGCGAAGTGGCGCGCGGCTTGCAGCTGTCTGCAGGTTACGCCTACACGACGACGACGTATCTGAACGACCCGGACAATCAGGGCAAGGTCTTTTCCACCTGGACGCCGAAGCACATGCTGCGCGTGTGGTCCAGCTACACCCTGCCCGGCGCCTGGGACAAATTCAGCGTGGGCGCCGGCGTCAACACGCAAAGCCATACGCTCGATAGCGCGTACACGTTCAAGGTTGCCGGCTTCTCGATCTGGAACGCGCGTCTGGCCTGGCAAGCCACGCCGCAAGTAGCCCTGTCGCTCAACGTCAACAATGTGCTCGACAAGCGCTACATCATCCCGGCCTACAACAACACCGGTTCGAACAACTACTATGGCGACCCGCGCAACGTGCAGTTCACCTTGAAGTACACGCCGAAGTGGTAGGCTGACGCACTGCGCTGACAGCACAGGCTGGGCACGGTATTGAGCCGTGCCCGCCTTTTTTTCGTTCAGTGCTAGGCTTGCATTCAAGAAACCATCCGCCAAAAAAACCATGCCCCAACCGCTCCCCCTGTCCAGCATTGCGCTGGCCCTGACCCTGTACGCCAGTTCCGCCCTGGCCGTCGACGGCCATTACCAGACCAAGACCCCATATTCACCGCAGCAGGACCCGGCCACGTATGCCGCGCCGCCGGCCGGCTTCCAGCCAATTTTCACGCAGCTGGTGGCGCGCCACGGTGCGCGCGGATTGACGCGCATGAAGGGCGACGCGGCCCTGTATACGATGTGGCAGCAGGCGGCCGCGCAGGATGGCCTGACGCCGCTGGGACGCGCACTGGGTCCCGACATCCTGGCCCTGATGCGGGCGAACGCCTTGCTCGGTTATGGCGTGGCCGGCATCGAATCACCCGGCTACGGCAACCTGTCGCAAACGGGTATCGAAGAGCACCGGCAACTGGCCGCGCGCCTGCTGGCGCGCCTGCCCGCCCTGTTTGCGCAAGTGGGGCAAGATGCCGTGACGGCGCCGCGCCAGCTCGTCACCATCCATTCCGGCGTGGACCGCGCACGCGACAGCGCCCGCTTCTTCACGCAATCGCTGCTCGAGCACGCGCCCGCGGTACAGCCGATATTACAAGCAGATGGCGTCAACCGCTTCCTGCTGTACGCACACAAGCTGGCGCCGCAGACGGACCGGGTCACCGATCCGGCCCATCCTTATTACGCCACCTACCATGCCAGCCAGGCGTACCAGCGCTATATCCGCACCAAGGGCCTGCACGCGCTGATGGACTCGCCCGCCCGGCTGCCAGCAGCGGCGATGCACGCGCGCCATGTGCTCGAACGGCTGTTTGCGCCCGCCTTCCTCGACCAGCTTGAGCGCGGCGGCGCCAGCTATGCCGACACGGGCAACTACACCTTCACCAGCGACGACGGCAAACTCACGCGCAGCATGAAGGGCAGCGGCAAGACCTTCATCCGCAGCCTGAATGCGGCCGCCACGCAGCTGTATGCGCTGTACGCGATCGCCGCCGGCATGCGGCATGAAGCGCCGGCCGATTTCAGCCGCTATATGCCCGCCGAGGATGCGCGCTACTACGCCGCTGTCGCCGACCACGAGGATTTCTACGAAAAGGGACCGGCCACCACGGAAAGCGCCGGCGTGACCTGGCGCTTCGCGCTGGCCTTGCGCGAGGATTTTTTCAGCGAAGTCGATGCGCTGGCCAAAGGAGATTTGCGCCACGCGGCCAAGCTGCGCTTCACGCATGCCGAGATGATCATTCCGCTGGCATCGGCCATGGGCTTGCAGCAGCCGCTGCCGGCTTCGGACAGTTACAGTTATGACGCGAATCCCTGGCGCGGCCAGACCGTCGCGCCGCTGGCGGCCAACATGCAGTGGGACGTGTACCGCAACGGCGAGGGTCAGCTCATCGTGCGCCTGCTGTACAACGAAAAGGAAACGCCGTTCCAGCCATCGTGCGACAGTGCCCGCATCGCGCCGGGCAGCGTCTTCTATGATTACGCGGGACTGAAAGCCTGCTACGGCCACGTGGCGGCGCAATAAAAAAGCCGCCAGCTGGGCAACTGGCGGCTTTCGAACTTCGAGCAGAAAGCAGTTACTGCCAGGCTTCCTTGCCCTCGCGTGGCTTGCCCACCATCAGCAAGGCGCCCAGGGTCAGCACGGCGGCCAGCGACAAATAATAGCCCACGTATTGCAAGCCGTAATTCGTCGCCAGCCAGGTGGCGATGTACGGCGCCAGCGAGGCGCCAAGGATACCGGCCAGGTTGAACGTCAGCGAAGCGCCCGTGTAGCGCACTTCGGGCGGGAACAGCTCGGACAACATCGTGCCCAGCGGTCCGTAGGTCATGCCCATCAGGCCCAGGCCGACGGCCATGAAGACGGTCACTTCCCACGTCACACCGGAGCCGAACATCGGCGCGAGCACCAGGCCGAAGATGGCGATGGCAACAGAGACCCAGATCAGGGTGGCGCGGCGGCCGCGGCGGTCGGCCAGCACGGCCGAGAATGGAATCGTCAGGGCGAAGAACAGCACGGCAAACAGCTGCACGATAAGGAATTCCTTGCGCGTGAAGCCCAGTTTGGTCGTGCCCCAGCTCAGCGCGAACACCGTCATCAGATAGAACAGCACAAAGGTGGCCAGGGCGATGATGGTGCCCAGGAACAGCATGCGGCCGTGCTGGCGGAACACGGTGGCCACCGGCAGTTTGACGACTTCGTTCTTGTCGATGACTTTCTGGAAGTCCGGCGTTTCCGTGATCTTCAGACGCACGTACAGGCCGACGATGACCAGCAGCGCGCTGGCCAGGAACGGGATGCGCCAGCCGTAGCTGAAGAACTGCTCATCGGTCATGGTTTCGCTCAGCAGCAGGAAGATGCCGCCCGACAGGAAAAAGCCGATCGGCGCGCCCAGCTGCGGGAACATGCCGTACCAGGCGCGTTTGCCCGGTGGCGCGTTTTCCGTGGCCAGCAGCACCGCGCCGCCCCACTCGCCGCCCAGGCCCAGACCCTGGCCGAAACGGCACAGCGCCAGCAGCAGCGGCGCCAGGGTGCCGATGGCGGCATACGTCGGCAGCAAGCCGATGATGACGGTCGAGATACCCATGGTCAGCAAGGCTGCCACGAGAGTCGCCTTGCGGCCGATGCGGTCGCCGAAGTGGCCGAACACGGCCGAACCGATGGGGCGGGCGAAGAAGGCGATGGCGAACGTGGCCAGCGACTGCAGCACGGCGGCCGACGGGTCGCCGGCGGGGAAGAACAGTTTCGGGAACACCAGCACGGCGGCGGTGGCGTAGATATAAAAGTCAAAGAACTCGATGGTGGTGCCGATCAGGCTGGCGAACAGCACCGTGCCGGGGGAATTTTTCTTGGGGGGGGTGCTCATTTACTGCGCTCCTTGGGGAGGGTGTCTAAAGGCCATTCTCTGGATGTTTTTTCAGGCAGCAGCACAGCACGGTGTCTAGGCGCGCGGTTCACATATCATAGCTGTGCGCGGGCGTAATTGCTGCGAATTTGCTATTAAATTCGCAAACAAATTCCATGCCGCAACACGCCGTTGTTAACGGCAGACAACGGTGTACCAACGCGCGCTATCGCGCCGTGATCAGTGCTGATTTAGAGAAACAACGGTCGTGCGCCATCCGGTTACCCGGGGCACGGCAGGAAAGGCGTCAGGGGATGGGCGACGTGTATCAGGCCCGGCGTATCGCCAGGCATTCCGTACCAGACCCGCGCGTCGGCATCGCGGCATCGGTCATTTGTGGTGAATCCTTGCCTGCGGCCCCTCCGGGTGGAGCGGGCCGGCGATCATCGCGCTGCATCACGAAGGATGCGGTTGATCTTGCTGTAAGCGGCTTATGATACGCGCAGTGGTGCGGTGCGGCAAGAAATGATGCAGTGCAAACCCCAACAGCAAGGACTGGGGTCGGACCCTGAGGGTCCGACCCCGGCATCTGCCGTTGGGTTTAAAACCGACCTACGCATCAATCAATGCAAAAGCCCGTTCAATCTCGCTGCTGTCAAGCGGGCGCACGAGGCGCGCCACTTCCTGGCCATCTTTTAAAAAAACCAGGGTCGGCCACAGTTTCACCTTGAACGAACGCCCCAGGGCGCGGCCGGGGCCGTCTTCGACGCGCAGGTGCGGCACGCCGGGATGCTGCGCAAACGCGGCGGCCAGCGGCGCCTGGGTGGCGCGGCAGTGGCCGCACCAGCCCGTGCCAAATTCCAGCAGGGCCGGCCCCATCAAGGCGTCGATCTCGGCGCGCGCCGGTTGTGCTACGGAATATGTGTCGTTCATCATCTCAGTCTCCTTGAGAACTTAGACCACTTTCACGCGCAAGGTGCCCAGGCCATCGATGGCGCCCACCAGCTCGTCGCCGCGCTGCACGGCCGCCACGCCGGCCGGCGTGCCCGTGTAGATCAGGTCGCCCGGCTGCAAGGTGAAATAGGTCGACAGGTCGGCGATGGTTTCCGCCACGTTCCAGATCAGCATGTCGATGCTGCTGGCCTGGCGCAGCTCGCCGTTCACGTGCAGGGTGATGGCGGCATGGCTGACGTCGCCCGCCTGCGCGGCCGGGGTGATGGGGCCGATGGGCGCCGAGTGCTCGAAAGCCTTGCCCGTGTCCCACGGACGGCCCAGTTTTTTCGCCGCACCCTGCACGTCGCGTCGCGTCATGTCCAGGCCGACCGCATAGCCCCACACGTGGTCCATGGCATCGGCCACGCCGATGTCGCTGCCGCCCTTGCCGATGGCCACCACCAGTTCCATCTCGTGCTGGAAATCCTGCGTCTGCGCCGGGTATGGCAGTTCACCCGTCGTGCCGGCAGGCACGGGCAGCACGGCGTCGTTTGGTTTCATGAAGAAAAACGGCGCCTCGCGGCCCGTGTGGCCCATTTCCTTGGCGTGGTCGACATAGTTGCGGCCCACGCAATAGATGCGGTGGACGGGAAAGCTGTCGGCGCTGCCCGTGACGGGAACGCTGGGCTGGATGGCTGCGGGAATGACATACGACATGAAGACTCCTGATCGGCACGATAAAAAGACGGTGATGAAAAAGGGACACCGCAGTGTCCCCCATTTTACGACAACGTTACTTCAACAGTCCCGAGCGGCTCGGGTCCGGCATGCGGATGGCGACGATGAAGGAAATCAGGCACATGACGGTCACGTACCAATAGAAATATTCTTCCACGTGCCAAGCCTTGAACTGCAGCGCCACGTATTCGGCCGAACCGCCGAACATGGCGTTGGCGACCGCATACGACAGGCCCACGCCCAGCGCGCGCACTTCGACGGGGAACATTTCGGCCTTGATCAAGCCGCTGATCGACGTGTAGAAACTGATCACGGCCAGGGCGATGATGATCAGGCCAAACGCCGCGTACGGGCTGGTGATGTCCTTCAAGGCATGCATGATTGGCAACACGCACAGGGTAGCCAGGCCGCCAAAGAACAGCATCGACGTGCGGCGGCCGATGCGGTCGGACAGGGCGCCGAACACCGGTTGCAAAATCATGTACACCAGCAAGGCGCAAGTCATGACGGCGCTGGCCGTCTTGGTATCCATGCCGGCCGTATTGACCAGGTATTTCTGCATGTAGGTGGTAAACGTGTAGAACACGAGTGAGCCGCCGGCAGTAAAGCCCAGTACCGTGATGAAGGCGCGCTTGTGTTTGAGCAAGCCGCGCAGGCTGCCCGCATCCTTGTCCTTGCGCTCGCTGGCGGTGGTCGTTTCCGTCAGGGATTTACGCAGGTTCAGCGACACGAGGGCCGCCAGGGCGCCAAACACGAACGGGATGCGCCAGCCCCAGGCACGCAATTCTTCCAGGGTCAAGAGTTGCTGCAAGACCACCAGCACCAGCAAGGCCAGCAACTGGCCGCCGATCAGGGTCACGTACTGGAACGAGGCGAAGAAGCCGCGCTTGCCCGATTCCGACACTTCACTCATGTAGGTGGCGCTGGTGCCGTATTCGCCGCCCACGGACAGGCCCTGGAACAGACGCGCCACGAGCAGCAGGAACGGGGCGAAGGCGCCGATGGTTTCATACGTGGGCAGCACGGCGATCATCAGGGAACCGCCGCACATCATCAGCACGGAAATCATCATCGACTGGCGGCGGCCGTATTTGTCGGCGATGCGGCCGAACAGCCAGCCGCCCACGGGACGCATGAGGAAGCCGGCGGCAAAGATGCCGGCCGTCTGCAGCAACTGCGTCGTCGGGTTACCGGAAGGGAAGAAAGCGTGCGAGAAATACAGCGCGCAGAACGAGTAAATGTAGAAGTCGAACCATTCGACCAGGTTACCGGAGGAAGCGCCAATGATGGCCTTGATGCGCTGCTGGGAAGTCAGCTGCGCAACGTCATGCGGAGTATCGTGGGATGTCATATCAGTCTTCTTGTTCGTGTGAAAAAGCCAACGCCAGCCGGATTGCCCAGGCTGGTTTTGCATCATACGCCCTTGATCCGGGTCAAAAAGCCGCCCGGCATACGCGTTAATACGTATGACGGGCAACTTTTTTCGCCTGCGGGCGCGTGGAATCAGACCCGCTCCAGCACCAATGCAATGCCCTGCCCCACGCCGATGCACATGGTGCAGAGCGCATAACGCCCGCCCGTGCGGTGCAGCTGGTTGACGGCCGTCATGGCCAGGCGCGCGCCCGAGGCGCCCAGCGGGTGGCCCAGGGCGATCGCGCCGCCGTTCGGGTTGACGCGCGGATCGTCGTCGGGCAAGCCCAGCTGGCGCAGCACGGCCAGGCCTTGCGCGGCAAACGCTTCGTTCAGTTCGATGACGTCGAAGTCGGCCAGGCTCAAGCCCGTCATGGCCAGCACTTTCAGGGTGGCGGGCGCGGGGCCGATGCCCATGATGCGGGGCGCCACGCCGGCAGTCGCCATGGCCACGACACGCGCGCGGGGCGTCAGGCCAAAGCGGGCCGCGTTCGCCTCGTCGGCCAGCAGCAGCGCCGCCGCACCATCGTTGACGCCGGAAGCGTTGCCGGCGGTAATCGTGCCGTCCGCGCGCACGACGGGTTTCAATTTGGCCAGGATCTCCAGGGTGGTGGCGCGCGGATGCTCGTCGCGGCTGACAACGACAGGGTCGCCCTTCTTTTGCGCGATGCTGACAGGACAGATTTCACTGTCGAACACGCCCGCCTGCTGCGCCGCCAGGGCCTTGACCTGGCTGGCCAGGGCGAACGCGTCCTGGTCCGCGCGGCTGATACCAAAGTCGGACGCCACGTTTTCCGCCGTTTCCGGCATCGAATCGACGCCGTACTGCGCCTTCATCAAGGGATTGATGAAACGCCAGCCGATGGTCGTGTCTTCCATTTTCATGCCGCGCGAAAAGGCGCTGTCGGCCTTGCCCATGACGAATGGCGCGCGGCTCATGCTTTCCACGCCGCCGGCGATCATCAATCCCGCCTCGCCGCTCTTGATGAAGCGGGCGGCGCTGCCGATGGCGTCCAGGCCCGAGCCGCACAGGCGGTTCAAGGTGGCGCCCGGCACGCTGTCGGGCAAGCCGGCCAGCAAGGCGGCCATGCGCGCCACGTTGCGGTTGTCCTCGCCGGCCTGGTTGGCGCAGCCGTACAGCACGTCGGTAACAAAAGTCCAGTCCACCTCGGGATTGCGCGCCATCAAGGCACGGATGGGCACGGCGCCCAGGTCGTCGGCGCGCACGCCAGCGAGTCCACCGCCGTAGCGGCCGAACGGCGTACGCTGCGCGTCGCAAATGTATGCGTGGGTCATGTTCTTTCCTCCAAGAAATTGTTGAATTAACGTCCGTCCGTCAGCGGCACGGCCGTCAACGCTTGCAGCTGTTCAAAACTCAAGCCATCGGCCAGTTCGACCACCTTGGCGCCATTTGGCCCCAGGTCGAGCACGGCCAGGTCGCTGTAGATGCGGCTGACGCAGCCGATGCCCGTCAGCGGATAAGTGCAGGCCTGCACCAGCTTGCTTTCACCCGTCTTGGTCAGCAATTCCATCATGACCCAGGTTTTTTTCGCGCCGATGGCCAGGTCCATGGCCCCGCCCACGGCAGGAATGGCGTCCGGCGCGCCCGTGTGCCAGTTGGCCAGGTCGCCCGTGGCGGACACTTGAAACGCGCCCAGCACGCAAATGTCCAGGTGGCCGCCGCGCATCATGGCGAAGCTGTCGGCATGGTGGAAATAGCTGCCGCCTGGCAGCAATGTGACGGGCTGCTTGCCTGCATTGATCAGGTCGTAGTCTTCCTCACCGGGCGCTGGCGCGGGGCCCATGCCGATGACGCCGTTTTCGCTGTGCAGGATGATCTCCGCGCCAGCCGGCAAGTGGTTCGCCACCAAGGTCGGCAAGCCGATACCGAGGTTGACGACACTGCCCTCATGGATGTCGGCCGCCACACGGGCCGCCATTTGATCTCGATTCCATTTATTCATTTGTTACTCCTCAGGCAGCTTTGAAGCCGGCGGGGCCGGTGGCCGTGCGCGGCACTTGCACGAGGCGCTGCACGAACAGCCCCGGCGTGATGACGTGCTCGGGGTCGATGCTGCCCAAGTCAAGCACCTCGTGCACGGAAGCAATGCTGACTTTCGCGGCCATGGCCATGATGGGACCGAAGTTGCGCGCCGTCTTGCGGTAAGTCAGGTTGCCCCAGCGGTCGCCCTGCTCTGCCTTGATCAGCGCGAAATCGGCGTGGATCGGCGACTCGAACACATACATGCGGCCGTCGATCTCGCGCGTTTCCTTGCCCTTGGCCAGGTCGGTGCCATAGCCCGTGGGCGTGAAAAAGCCGCCGATGCCGGCGCCGGCGGCGCGGATGCGCTCGGCCAAATTGCCCTGCGGCACCAGTTCCAGCTCCAGCTTGCCCGCGCGGTACAGGCCGTCGAAGACGTGGGAATCGGCCTGGCGCGGGAACGAGCAGATGATCTTGCGCACCTGCCCGTTTTTCAGCAGGGCGGCCAGGCCCGTGTCGCCATTGCCCGCATTGTTGTTGACGATGACGAGGTCGCGCGCGCCCTGGGCGATCAAGCCGTCGATCAGCTCGGCCGGCTGGCCCGCGCCGCCAAAGCCGCCAATCATGACGGTGGCGCCATCGTGGATATCGGCCAGCGCATCAAGCACGCTGGACCGCAGTTTGTCGATCATTGCTGTCTCCTTCACATCAAACCCATCGGTCATTTGTTCGCATATCGAACAAATATTCGTATTTAGAACTTATTCGTGAGAATATGCCTGATCGGGGCGCTTGTCAATTTGCCGTTTTCGCCAGCGCCATGGCTATAATTGCCACCTTGATCCATTGGAATTGCCATGACCGCACGCAGCAGCACCTCCCTTGCTACCGAAGAAACCCACGATGCCGATGGCGCGCCCCGCCCTGGCGACAGCTATGTGCAATCGTTTGCACGGGGCCTGGCCGTGCTGCGCAGCTTTGGCGCGGACGCGCCGCAACAGACCTTGAGCGAAGTGGCGGAACGGGCGCAGCTGACGCGCGCGGGCGCGCGGCGCATCCTGCTCACCTTGCTGCATCTCGGTTATGTGGAAGCGGACGGGCGGCTGTTCCGTTTGACGCCCAAGGTGCTCGACCTCGGTTATGCGTATCTATCGTCCCTGCCCGTGTGGACGCAGGCGCAGCCGCTGCTGGAAGAATTGATGCAGACCTTGCGCCAGTCGTGCTCGGCCACCGTGCTCGACGGCGACGACATCGTGTATGTCGTGCGCCTGTCCGCGCACCGCACCATGTCGATCAACCTGGGCATCGGCAGCCGCCTGCCCGCCTACTGCACCTCGATGGGACGGGTTTTGCTGTCGGGCCTGGCGCCCGAGGTGCTGCGTGAACGGCTGTCGAAGATGGCGCTGCTGAAAATCACGCCGGCAACCAAGGTCGATATCGACGTCTTGATGGAAGAGATTGCGCAAGTGCGGCGCCAGGGCTGGTGCCTGGTGCAGGAAGAGCTGGAGCAAGGCTTGATCGCCCTGGCCGCACCCGTGTTCGACCGGGCCGGCAAGGTGGTGGCGGCGATCAACGTCAGCGGCCAGACGGCGGGGCCATCCGTGGCGCATCTGCTGGAACACAGCTTGCCGAAACTGCTCGATACGGCAAGCCGGGTCAGCGCCCTGGTGCGGGTGCAGCAGTAGCGTTTACTTTTTAAATCTTATTTTTTAAACTTCAAGCATGGGTCTGGGCGCGGCTGCGCCGGCATCGTTTGCGTCAGGTCAAACGTGCCCTTGAAACCGCTGCCACCCTGCTCCAGGTAGCCGATGCTGCGCACGTTCAGTTGCGGGTCGGCCAGCTTCAGCCAGCGCGGCACGCCGATATCCTTGCGCACATGCTCGTTGCCGGCGATCAGCACCACGTCGCGCGGCGCCTGGTCGCGGATCAGCTTGGCCATCCAGATATCGCGCGCCACTTGCGCGTTGACGACGCCTTTGATCATCATGTCGGGCAGCATATTGCAGCGGGCCGCCTGGACTTCCTTCTGTTGCCCATCCAAAATGTCTGCCGGCACGGGCGTAGCCAGGTAGGTGGCCACCATGGCGGGCGGCATCGACCACTGGATGCCGTCGCGCACGATGCGCGAGGCATCGGCGGGCGACAGATTGCCGGCGACCAGGGTCAGCTGGTAGCTGATGACGAGGTCCAGCACGGGCCGGTACAAGCTCCAGTCCCAGCGCGGCTGTTCCATCACGCGGATGATGCAATCGGGGTCGGCGCAATCGCGCGCGGCACGCGTCAGCAAGTCCTGGTTGTCGCGGTCGAACTGTTCCATGACAATCACGGGACGCCAGCCGGCCGCCAGGCGGCGGCGCAATTCTTCCACGCGCAGGCGCTGGCCTTGCGCATTGTCATGGACTTCACCGAGCAGCAGCACTTGCGGATTGGGCAAGGTGTCGGCCACGGGCGCGGGAGCGGGCGGCGCTGACTTCTTCAGCAAGCTGCCGCAGGCGGCCAGGGCCAGCACGCTGCACAGCAGGGCGGCGCGCGCGCCGGCGCGGAAAATCACGGTTGTCATGTAAGCGGTATCCAAAGTGGCGATGCGCCAGATTGTACCGTCTCAGGCCGGCGCGGGCAGCTTGCGGCGCTCCAGCACTTCAAACACGGCCATACCTGCCAGCATGGCGCCCACAAACAGCCACGCCTTCGGCTGACCCGCCAGCAGGGACACGAGGGCGGGGCCAGGACAAAAACCGGCGATGCCCCAGCCCGCGCCAAAGGCCAGGCTGCCCAGCAGCAAGCGCCGGTCGATGTGCCGCGATGCCGGCAATTGCATGGGTACACCCAACAGCGACCTGGTGCGCCGCCGCGCCAGCCAGAAGGCGGGCAAGGCCACGCCGATGGCGCCGCCCATCACCAGCGCCAGCGACGGGTCCCAGGCGCCGGCCAGGTCAAGGAAAGCGAGCACCTTGGCCGGGTTGCTCATGCCTGAGACGATCAGGCCCACACCAAAGACGAGGCCGCTCAACAGGGAAAGGATCAGCTTGCTCATAAGCTTGCTCACAGATGGCGCAACAGATACACGGTGAGGAAACCGGCCGCCATGAAGGCGCAAGTGGCCGCCAGCGAACGGGGCGACAGGCGCGACAGGCCGCACACGCCGTGGCCGCTGGTGCAGCCGGCGCCATAGCGCACACCCACGCCCACCAGCAGGCCCGCGACGATCAGGGCCGGCGTGCCCGCGTCGATCTGTACGGGCGGCAAGGCTTGCCACAAGCGGTACAGCAGGGGCGTGCCGATCAGGCCGGCAAGAAAGGCGATGCGCCAGCCCAGGTCGACGCTGCGCGGGCGCAGCAAGCCGCCGACAATGCCGCTGATGCCGGCGATGCGGCCATTGAACAGAATCAGCAGGGCCGCGGCCAGGCCGATCAGCATGCCGCCGGCCAGCGAGGCCCATGGCGTGAAGTGCTGCCAGGCTATGTTCATGGCAGTATCAGTCCGCTTCGTCGTTGAAGCTGGAGCGCGGCGCGCAAAATTGTGCGTACAGCACTTGCAGCACGGCCAGCACGGGCGCGCTGGCGACGCGGTAATAGATCTGCTTGCCGTCGCGCCGCGTGGCCACCAGCATCTCTTCGCGCAGCACGCCCAGCTGCTGCGACAGGGTCGGCTGGCCGATGCCCACTTTTTGTTCGAGGTCGCTGACGCAATGCTCGCCCTGCGATAGCTGGCACAGCAGCATCAAACGATCGGCATTGCCCATGGCCTTGAGCAGCGAGCTGGCCTTATAGGCCGAGCCACGCATGGCGTCGAGGTTGTATTCGGCATGTTGTGTTGCAACTGTCTCCATCTTGCCCTCCCACAGGCGGTCATATTGAACATCGTGCGATAAACAATATACTAATCAATATATTGTTTTCGTGCTGGTGATTCGCACAAAAAAACAACAGTGTTTTTCAGCGATAGCGTGCTCATGCCAAGTGTGAGGCAGCGATAGCCTGCGCGCTATCAAAATGATAAATATTCGTAATTTAAAGCAAATATACGTAGCAAAATTGACACGATTTGTGCTGTAATAAGGCCTCATCAGAAAAATCGTGATACGCCCCCGTACAGGCGAATTGTCCGTCCAGGCGCAGGCCGGTTTCGGCCGCGCCGCACGGTGAACCAGGGAGTCAAAGATGAAGATACTTGAGCCGCTATGCATGGCCATGCTGGCGCTGTCGGCGTGTGCCGGCAATGTGGCGGCCAGCGATAGTTCCCCGCCCACGGCACGCGCGCCTGCCGTGAGCGACGACAGTCTCGGTTTCACCAGCACGGCCGACAATCCCGGCTGGGAAACACCGGACTTGCCGTATGCGCGCCTGCTGACGCAGGGCACGACGCTCAATGCCACCCCGCGCTGGCGCAGCGCCGGTGCGCGCCAGGGCGCATTGCCGCCGCCCGCGGCCACCATCCCGGCGGTACAGCAGGCGAACGTGCCGCCGCCGGTGCCCGAAGCGAGCATGGTCTCGATGTTGCTGGTGGGACTGGGCTTGCTGGCCTTTAGCATGCACGGTGAAAAACAGGAAAAATTCGATAGCTGAGCTTATTTTGGCGGCCGATGCCGCTGCCTTAAAAAAAATTCCGCCTTGCGCGGAATTTTTCTGGCCACGTCAATCGTCCGGTCTCACTTGTCCAGCAAGCGGCAGACTCTTTCGATATTCCCCACAGGAATGCCTGACTTCAGGGCGCGCGCGATGCAGGCCGCCTTGTCCGTGCCTGAGGCGGAAATGAGCACGAAGGCCGTGCCCAGGGCGCTGACGGCAAGCAGCAAGATCAGCACACCTTTGACGATATCCCAGTTCATGGCGTCTCGATGGTAGACATCAGTGCTCCTTGCCAGATGTGGCTGCCGCCTCCGGCCCGTTCAGCAGCGCCTGTAATTTTTGCATGGTGGCCCAGTTGCGCGAAGTGACACCATCGCCCAGCAGCACGCCGAGCGCCGCCACCACCTTGCTGGCCAACACGCCATCGGGACACCAGGCATACGCGGCCCATTGGCCCAGCGCCAGCGCTTCCGGCTGCCACGGCCGCTGCAGCAAGGGCGCCAGGCGCTGCATGTCGGCCGGATTGTTCAGCACCAGCGCCAGCAAGCGGGCCGCATCGGCCGCCGGCGCCAGGGTGTTCTGGTCGATCAGCTCGGCAAACTGGCTGGCCGACAGCACCGTCACCCTGGCCGCCACGCCCAGTTTCAGCACCAGCGCTTCCTCGATGCGGGCAGCGGCATCGGCCGGCGCGACCTTGCCGCCGTCATACACGACGTTACCGCTGTTGAGCACGGTGCGCGCCTGCGCAAAACCCAGGTCGCCCAGCAGTTTGCGCAGGTCGGCCATGGCCACGCGCTTGGCGCGGCCCACATTGATGCCGCGCAAAAACGCCACTTGCTGACTGTTTTCCATCTGTGCCATGTCTTGTCTCCTTGCCTATGCCTGGCCGGCAGGCACGCTGGCGGCGCCTTCCGGCAATGGCGTCACCTTGGGCAAGCGCAGCAGGAACGTCGCGCCCTGCCCCAAGGTGCTGCTGACTGTGATGGTGCCGCCAAACTGCTTGGCAATCAAGTTGAATACGATATTCAAGCCCAGGCCCGTGCCGCCCTGTCCGCGCCGCGTGGTGACAAACGGATCAAACACGCGGTCGAGCATGTCGGGCGCGATGCCGCGGCCGTTGTCGCGCACCTGCATGGCGATCCAGTCGTTGTCGCCATGCACGCCGATATGGATATGGCCGTCCGTGTCCGCATCAAAGGCGTGCTCGACGCAGTTCAGTACCAGGTTGGTCAGCACCTGCGCCAGCGCGCCCGGATAACTGTCGAGCATGATGCCGGGCGGGCAATCGATATCGATGCGGATGCGCGTCTTTTTCAGGGTCGGCTGCAGGCTCGAGATCACCTCGCCAATATAGTCGCGCAATTCAAACAAACGGCGCGCCTCGCTGACCTGGTCGACGGCGATCTGCTTGAAACTGTGGATCAGGTGCGCGGCGCGGTAGGCATTGTTCATGATCAGGCGCGCGCTCTCGCCGGCCGTTTCCAGGTAGCGCACGATATCGGTCTTCTTCACGCTGCCGCCGGCCACCGCCGCGCTGATCTCATCGGTCGCTTCCTTCAGCACCGAGGCACTGGTCAGCGCGATGCCGACCGGGGTGTTGATTTCATGCGCCACGCCGGCCACCAGGCTGCCCAGCGAGGCCAGGCGTTCCGACTGCAGCAACGATTCCTGCGCGCGGCGCAGCTCGTCCATGGCCTGCGCCGTTGCCTGCTGCGAGCGGCGCGCCATGTCTTCCGCCTCGCGGCTGCCCTCGATGATGGACTTGAGCTTGCGCTGCACGGCATTGAAGCCGCGGATCACGTCGCCCAGTTCGTCGCGCCGGTTTTCCGGCAGCTCTTCAACCTCGTCGCTGCCGCGCGTGGCCAGGTCGAACAAGCCGTCGCGCAACTGTTTCAAGGGACCAAAGACGATGCGCAGGCTCAGCGCCAGGGCGCCCACCAAAATGATGTCAAGCAGCAACACTTCCAGCACCTTGCGCCGCACTTCGCCGCGCAGGGCCGCATCGATCTGGGCGCGGCTGAAATTGACGATGACCTTGCCGACGATCACCGGCTTGCCGCCCGTGGCCGCGGCCACGGCGTCGCGGAACACCAGCGGTGCCTCGACGGGCGTGCCGCCCATGGCCACGTCGGCGCTCAAGGGCACCAGGGTGCCGGCCGCGTCGCGCACTTCGCCCGCGAACAGGCCGACGGAAGCGTCGTAGACGCGGATGCCAACCAGTTCCGGCGGCAGCATTTCGGCTGCGACGATGCTGTCAACCTTGGATTTGTCGAGGTCCCACAGGGCCGAGGGCAAGCTGGTCTGCAAGCGCGTCAGCACGCCGCTGCGCAAGCGCGCGCTGCCCGATTCAAGTTCCTGGCTCAGTGTATATTGGGTATAGGTACCCGAAATGCCCAGCACCAGGGTGACGATCACGACAAAAAGCAGGGTCAGCCGGACTTGGATACTCACCATCGATCAATACTCCCCGTGCCAGGCCGCCAGCCCGCGGCGCGGGCGCACAGACGTCAGCGGACAACAGCCTGAATCAAATGTACGGTATGACATGCTTATTGGCAAGATTTACAGCAATGCCGTTTTCCTCAGGGCCTTGATACAGGTTGAGACATTGCGTCATGGCAATGGTAATATCCCGCAATCATCTAAGGAGTCGTCATGGCGGTCATGCATCAACATCTACCCCTGGAACAAGTTCGTCCTGGCATGGTCTTGTCGGATGTCTTGCTCGATGCGCATGGACAAGTGCTGTTGCCGCAAGGCGCGGTACTCACGGAAAACATGCTGGCCCTGATGCCGCGCCACAACATCGACATGCTGCCGATCCAGGCGCCGCCACCGTCCCCCGAAGAAATCGCCGCGCAACAGGCGGCCGACAGCGAACGGCTGGCCTACCTGTTCCGCAAGCATGACCCCGAGGATCCCCTGGACGCGGCCACCACCTTGTTGCGCGGCTATGTCACGGCTTACCGCCTGGGCACGGGAGAGGCCGCATGAGCACCCAGCTGACGCTCGACGACATCGTCGCCCACCTCGACGATCTGCCCTCGCTGCCCGCCGTCGTGATGGAACTGCTCAACAGCATCGACCAGGAAGACGTCGATATTTCCGTGCTGGCCAAAAAAGTATCGTACGACCAGGCGCTGACGGCAAAAACCCTGCGCCTGGCCAACTCCTCGCAATATGGCTTGCAAGTCAAAGCCACCACCATCCAGCAGGCGATCACTTACCTGGGCTTCCAGACGACGCGCAGCCTGATCACGTCGGCCGCCATCACGGGCTGCTTCCCGGAAGGACGCTGCCCCGGCTTCGACGACAAGGCTTTCTGGCGCCACTCGGTGGCGACGGCCGCTTGCGCCAAGGTGCTGGCGCGGCAGATCCGCTTCAACCAGGACTACGCCTTCACGGCCGGCCTGCTGCACAACATCGGCCGCCTGGTGCTGGTCAGCAGCTTTCCCGCGCACTACGCGCAAGTCATCGCGCACCAGGCGACGCACGATTGCAGCCTGCTCGAAGCGGAGCAGACCGTGCTGGGCGTGGACCACGTGCAGGCGGGCGTGGCGCTGGCCGAGCACTGGAATTTTTCCGACACCATGCGCCTGGCGCTGGGCAACTACCTGCAGCCGGAAACGCCGGGGGCAGGCTTCCTCGCATCGCTGATCCACGTGGCCAATGCGATTGTGTGCGCGCTCGACCTGGCGCAGGCGGGCGACGACATGGTGCCGCGCGTCTCGCCGGTGGCCTGGGATGCGCTGGGCCTGGGCGAAGACACGTATCTGCAGCTGTTCCGCGAAACGGAGCTGCGCTACGATGAAATCACCTCGGCGCTGTTGAGCTAAACACTGGCGCAAACGCAAACGGCTCTCGCTGCGAGGCGAAAGCCGTTATGGGTAGTACGGTACGTCCATGCTGCCCGGTCCACGCCAGCCTGTTGCCGCCAGCAGCTACGCAAGCGGCACAGTCAGCGTACAACCGCCACATCAGTGCGCGTAATTCGATTCTTGCGCATCGCCGCGGTCTTCCGCTTTTGGACGGCCCTGGGCGTCGGACAAACGATACTTGGTGCGGCGGTCGCCCATCAGGTCGCGCAGGTCGCGGATGCTCATGCCCGTCACTTCGTGCATGCGGATCAGCAGCGAGGCGCCGACCGGCAAGCGGTGGTGGCGGATCTTGCTGATGACGGGTGGCGCCACTTCCAGCAGACGCGACAGGGCTGCATCGTTTTTCAGCTGCATCTTGCTCAGCAGAATATCCAGCAGGTGGTTCGGGTTGTAACTCTCTTGCGATGCTAATGCATGATGTGCCATGATTTTTCCTCGTCTGGTGAATGTAGAAAATAATGCCGATTCGAACTTAAGGCTGGCTTAGAGTGTTTAATTAAATAAACGTCTTTCCATCGGATTCAGCCTCCCCTCCTTATCGCACTGCCTGCACAGGACCTGCACAGCCACGCCCAGCCAGGGTACGCAGCCCGCGTGGGTAAAAGCACGTGCAATTCACTGAAATGAATTGCATATAAGACAATATACTAGCCCAATCACGCAGCATCTGCGCCTCGCGCAAACTTCCTGATTGTTAAATATCAATCAAGCTGCTGGTTGGCTTGGCAACGATGCTATTTCAACACATTAGGATGCCAGCGGGCGCACACAAGGCTTTGCAGCAACTTGTTACAAATCAATGGTGTCGTACGGCAATAAATGCTTTTAGGGATTACTGAAAATGGGCGCATATGCAGGCGGCAACCTTGTCGGCAAGGTAAGTACAACATGGCCCGCCCCGGCGATTTACGCTAAACTATGGCCTGAACTTGCAGCGAGCCTGCCACCGGGCAGCCAGAGGCGCCCGGCCGGTCATCCACCGCGCCCTCCCCTGAGCGGTCCCCTGCGCTGCAGCATCCTGCCCAACCCTCTTGTTTGCCGCCACACTTACCGATAAGCGCCCGACGCCATGCAGAAAAAAGTATTCATTAAAACCTTCGGCTGCCAGATGAACGAGTACGACTCGGACAAGATGGCCGACGTGCTGGGCGCCTCCGATGGCCTGGTGCGCACCGACACGCCGGAAGATGCCGATGTGATCCTGCTCAATACCTGCTCCGTGCGCGAAAAGGCGCAGGAAAAAGTGTTTTCCGACCTGGGCCGTCTGCGCGAGCTGAAACTGGCCAAGCCGCACCTGCTGATCGGCGTGGGTGGCTGCGTGGCGTCGCAAGAAGGCGACGCCATCGTCAAGCGCGCGCCGTATGTCGACATGGTCTTCGGCCCGCAAACCCTGCACCGCCTGCCGCAGATGATCGAGTTGCGCCGCGCCAGCGGCGATGCGCAAGTGGACATCAGCTTCCCGGAAATTGAAAAGTTCGACCACATGCCGCCGGCCAAGGTGGAAGGCGCTTCGGCGTTCGTCTCCATCATGGAAGGCTGCAGCAAATATTGCAGCTACTGCGTCGTGCCCTACACGCGCGGCGAGGAAGTGTCGCGCCGCTTCGAGGACGTGCTGACGGAAGTGGCGGGCCTGGCCGCCCAGGGCGTCAAGGAAATCACGCTGCTGGGCCAGAACGTGAACGCCTACCGGGGCGCGATGGAAGGCGGAGACATCGCCGACTTCGCCCTGCTGCTCGAATACGTGGCCGACATTCCCGGCATCGAGCGCATGCGCTTCGTCACCAGCCACCCGAAGGAATTCACGCAGCGCCTGATCGACGCCTACGCGAAGATCCCGCAACTGGTCGACCATTTATATCTGCCGGCGCAGCACGGTTCCGACAAGATCCTCGGCGCCATGAAGCGCGGCTACACGGGCCTCGAATACAAGTCCATCATCCGCCGCATCCGCGCCGTGCGCCCGAACATGGCCATTTCGTCGGACTTCATCGTGGGCTTCCCCGGCGAGACGCAGGCCGACTTCGACGCCATGATGAAGCTGATCGCGGACGTCGGCTTTGACAACAGCTACAGCTTCATCTTCAGCAAACGCCCCGGCACGCCGGCCGCCAGCCTGGAAGACGATACGCCGCATGAAGTCAAGCTGGCCCGTTTGCAGCAGTTGCAGGCGGCCATCGACGCCAACACGCGCAAGTACAGCCTGGCCATGGTGGGCACGGTACAAACCATCCTCGTCGAAGGCCGTTCGAAGAAGGACACCGATGACAGTGAACTGCAAGGCCGCACAGAAAACAACCGCGTGGTCAACTTCGACGCCGGCCCCGACGGTTTGCAATTGATCGGCCAGCTGGTCGACGTGCGCATCACCGAAAGCCATTCCTACACCCTGCGCGGCGAACTCGTCGCCAGCGCACCCGCATTGAAAAGAGCCAGTTGAAAACCAAAGCCCCGATACAGCCGCATTACTTCATCCCCGAGCCGCTCGACAACACGCGCCTGGCGCACCTGTGCGGCCCCCTCGATGAAAACCTGCGCCAGATTTCCGCCGCCCTCGACGTGACGATCTTCCGCCGCGGCGAGAAATTCATCGTCGGCGGCAGCAATGCCGTACGCGCCGTGGAAATCCTCGAACAGTTCTACGCCATCGCCAACAAGGTCGTGCCGCTGGAAGAAGTGCAACTGGCCCTGGTGGAGCAGCGCGCGGGCCTGTCCGCCGCCTCGGAACACCACGCCAACGCGCCCGCCAGCACCTTCGTCGAGCCGGACATCGCCAGCCCCGTGCTGAAAACGCGGCGCTCCGACCTGCGCGGCCGTACGCCGCACCAGATCGCGTATTTGCGCGACATCCTCGAACACGACATCAGCTTCGGCGTGGGTCCGGCCGGCACGGGTAAAACCTACCTGGCCGTCGCCTGCGCCGTCGACGCGCTCGAGCGCGACGCCGTCAAGCGCATCATTTTGACGCGCCCCGCCGTCGAAGCGGGCGAGCGCCTGGGCTTCCTGCCGGGCGACCTGGCGCAAAAGGTCGACCCGTATCTGCGTCCCCTGTACGACGCGCTGTACGATTTGCTGGGCTTTGACCGCACGCAAAAGCTGTTTGAAAAACAGGTGATCGAGATCGCCCCGCTGGCCTACATGCGCGGACGCACCCTGAACCACGCCTTCGTCATCCTCGATGAAGCGCAAAACACCACCGTCGAACAGATGAAGATGTTCTTGACGCGCATCGGCTTTGGCAGCAAGGCCGTGGTGACGGGCGACGTGACGCAAGTCGACCTGCACAAGAGCCAGACGAGTGGCCTGATCGACGCCGTGCACGTGCTGAAAGATGTGCGCGGCATCGGCTTCACGCAATTTAACAGCACCGACGTGGTGCGCCACCCGCTCGTCGCGCGCATCGTCGACGCGTATGAAACGGCGCAGGCGGCCAACGCCGACGCCGCCCACTTGCCCTCCTTATTGAAACCAGCCGCCGCCAAAAATGTCCGAAAAAAATAAACTGTCCTTGTCCGTGCAATACCCGGACGCCCGCCTGGAAACCCTGATCACGCGCCCGAAAGTGCGCCGCTGGGTCAAGGCGGCCCTGTTCGCGCCGGCCGAATTCACGATTCGCTTCGTCGACGCGGAAGAAGGCCGCACCCTGAACCGCGACTACCGCGAAAAGGACTACGCCACCAACGTGCTGACCTTCGCCTACAACGAAGGCGAGGAACTGGCCGAGGACGAGCCGACGCGCGCCGACATCATCCTGTGCACGGACGTGCTGGAAAAGGAGGCGCAAGAACAAAAGAAAAGCGTGGAAGAGCACACGGCCCATTTGATCGTGCACGGCGTGCTGCATGCGCAGGGCTACGACCACATGGATGACGAGGAAGCGGCCGAGATGGAGGGCCTGGAAACGGACATCCTCGCGAAACTCGGCATTACCGACCCGTACAAGGAGTAAGCGCATGGGAACCTGGGCCACAGACGCCTTCGGCAACGACTACGCCATGGATTGGGCGCAGGACTTGCACGAATATAAAACCCTGGAACTGGTCGAGACGACGCTCGACAACGTCATCGACAGCCAGGAAGCGGCACTCGAGGCGCCATTCGCCGCCGAAGCGCTGGCCGCGCTGGACGTGATCGCGCGCCTCCTGGGCAAGCCAGGCGAGGACGACCCGGCCACCGCCGAGGTGGATGAGTGGGTGGCCGCCTGCAAGAAGAAGGTCACGCCGCCGCTGCTGGAAAAAGCGCGCCTGGCCTTCGAGCGCATCACGGCCGAATCGTCGGAGCTGCGCCAGCTGTGGCAGGACAGCGAGCATTTCGCCGACTGGCAGGCCGACGTGGCAGCCTTGCGCGCACGCGTGCTGGGCCAGGAAGCGGCCTGAAAGATCGCGCAACGGCGCACTTCAACGTATTAAATTTGCATCAAAAGCGGGGAAATCCGGTATGGCCCCACTTTTGGTGTATCCTATATCCCTTCGCAACAACGGCTCACGCCTCCTATGCCCGAGCACCCTAGTGGCGTCAGAACTGACGTCAAGCCCCACCGGTCACTGTTTGAACGCCTGACCGCACTCATTTCCCCCGAGCCAGAGAACCGTGCAGAATTGCTCGAAGTTCTACACGATGCGCATGAACGCAAGCTGATCGACGCCGACGCCCTGTCGATGATCGAAGGCGTGTTCCAGGTATCGGATCTCTGCGCGCGCGACATCATGATTCCCCGTTCGCAAATGGATGTCATCGACATCAGCAAGCCGATCGAGGAATGGATGCCGGAAGTCCTGTCGACCGCCCACTCGCGCTTCCCCGCGATCGAAGGCGAGCGCGACAAGGTCATCGGCATCCTGCTGGCGAAAGACTTGCTGCGTTATTACGCAGAAGAAACTTTCGACGTACGCGACATGCTGCGCCCCGCCATCTTCATCCCCGAATCGAAACGCCTGAATGTGCTGCTGCGCGATTTCCGCGCCAACCACAATCACATGGCCATCGTCGTCGATGAATACAGCGGCGTCGCCGGCCTGATCACCATCGAAGACGTGCTGGAACAGATCGTCGGCGACATCGAGGACGAATACGACTTCGACGAAGCCGAGGACAATATCCTCTCGCTCAAGGAAGGCCAGTTCGGCCCTCGCTGGCGTGTCAAGGCGCTGACCGAGATCGAACAGTTCAACGAAGAAGTGGGCAGCCACCTGGTCGACGACGACGTCGACACCATCGGCGGCCTCGTCTCGAAGTACCTGGGCCGCATGGCGCACAAGGGCGATATTTTCGACCTGGGCAATCTGCGCTTTGAGGTGCTGCGCGCCGATGCGCGCCAGGTGCACGTGCTGCTCGTCGAGCGCCTGCCCAACGTGCCGGAACTGGAACTCTGACATGCGCGTGCTGTAAATGCGTTTCAGACGCGTCGATCCCAACGCCCCCGCCAAACCGCCCCGCAGCACGTGGGCGCGCATGCTGACTGCCGCCGTCGCTGGCGCCGTCGCCGTGCTGGCGTTCGCCCCTTTCGGCTACTGGCCCCTGCAAATCCTCAGCCTGGGCGTGCTGTTCTACCAGGTGCTGCGCGCATCGAACGTCAAGGCCGGCGCGCTGATCGGCTGGGCCTACGGCTTCGGCTGGTGCGCGGCCGGCACACACTGGCTGTATATTTCCATGCACCGCTATGGCGACATGGCCGCGCCGATCGCCGCCATCGCCGTGGCCCTGCTGGCCCTCCTGATGGCCATTTACGTGGCCCTGGCCATGGGCGCGGCCGCCTGGCTGCGCCAGCGCTGGGTGCTGTCCCTGCCCGCCATGACCCTGCTGGTATTGCCCGCCACCTGGACCCTGTTCGAATGGACGCGCGGCTGGCTGTTTACGGGTTTCCCGTGGCTGGCCACCGGTTACGCCCACAATGCCAGCCCGCTGGCCGGCTTTGCCCCCATCGTCGGCGCGTATGGCCTGGGCTGGCTGGCGGCGCTGTCGGCCGGCGCTCTGCTGCTGCTGACACATCGCACGCGCTGGTTTGCGCTGGGCGGCGTCATCGCCCTGTACGCGGCCGGTATCGGCTTGCAGTACGTGGCCTGGACGCACCCGGTCGGACGCCCGATCACGGTGCGCCTGTTGCAGGGCAACGTGCCGCAGCAGCAGAAATTCGACCCCGGCTTCGTGCTGGGCGCCCTGCAGATGTACCAGAGCACCATCACCAGCGCGCCAGCCGACCTGATCGCCACGCCGGAAACGGCCGTCACCGTGCTGCCGCACCAGCTGCCGCCCGGCTATCTGGATAGCCTGGCGGCGTATTCGCAGCAGACGGGCAGCACGATCTTGGTCGGCATGCCCGTGCTCGACGAGCAGCAGCGCTTCTACAATGCGGCCGTCGGGATCACGCCCAACGGCACAGAAGGCCCCTACTACCAGTACCGCAAGCACCACCTGGTGCCGTTCGGCGAATTCGTGCCGCCCGGCCTGCACTGGTTTGTCGCCATGATGGCCATCCCGCTGGGCGACATGGGCCGCGGCGCGGAAGTCCAGGCGCCTTTGCCCGTGCGCGATCAGCTGGTGCTGCCGAATATCTGCTACGAAGACTTGTTTGGCGAGGAAATCGCGGGACAGCTGGCCAGCGCCCACCGCCATGGCAAGCAGTCGGCGTCCGTGCTGCTCAATATCTCGAACCTGGCCTGGTTTGGCGATTCGATCGCTATCCCGCAGCATCTGCAGATTTCGCAGATGCGCAGCCTGGAAACGGGCCGCCCGATGCTGCGCTCGACGAACACGGGCGCCACCGCCGTCATCGACGGCAAGGGCGTGGTGCAAAGCCTGCTGCCGCCGGAGCAGCAAGCGACCCTGGCGGCCAAGGTGCAAGGCATGGGCGGCATGACGCCATACATTCTGTACGGCAACAAACTGGTGCTGGCCCTGGCCGCGCTGGCCCTGCTGACGGCCTTCCTGCTGTCGCGCGCCGCCCGCCGTGGCCGCGCCGCGCAGCAATAAGCGGCCGATATTGCCCGAAGAGTCACAGTGGGCCCGTAAAAACCGCTAAAATTAGCAAAACCCCGGCCCGGACGCGCTGCCAAGCATGCGTCCGGGCTTCAAGCAAACCTTAACAAAGCGCAGCCTCCCGCGCGGCGAACTCATACGATGCTCACATTTCAACAAATTATTCTGACCTTGCAAACCTATTGGGACAAGCAAGGTTGCGCCCTGCTCCAGCCTTACGACATGGAAGTCGGCGCCGGCACCTTCCACACCGGCACCTTCCTGCGCGCGATCGGCCCGGAACCGTGGCGCGCCGCGTATGTGCAGCCGTCGCGCCGCCCGAAAGATGGCCGCTATGGCGAAAACCCGAACCGCATGCAGCACTACTACCAGTACCAGGTGGTGCTCAAGCCCGCGCCGGAAAACATCCTCGACCTGTATCTGGGTTCCTTGGCCGCCCTGGGCCTGGACTTGCAGCAGAATGACGTGCGCTTCGTCGAAGACGACTGGGAAAGCCCGACTTTGGGCGCCTGGGGCCTGGGCTGGGAAGTCTGGCTGAACGGCATGGAAGTAACCCAATTTACCTACTTTCAGCAAGTGGGCGGCCTCGATTGCAAGCCCGTGCTGGGCGAAATCACCTACGGCATCGAACGCCTGGCCATGTATCTGCAAGGCGTGGAAAACGTGTACGACCTGGTGTGGACCGAGTGGGAAGAAAACGGCACCACGAAAAAACTGACCTACGGCGACGTCTTCCACCAGAACGAGGTGGAGCAATCGACCTACAACTTCGAGCACGCGAATACGGACCTGCTGTTCGAACAGTTCGGCAACTACGAAGCGGAAGCGAAGCGTTTGATCGAGCTGCAACTGACCCTGCCCGCCTACGAGAAAATCATGAAGGCCTCGCACAGCTTCAATATGTTAGATGCGCGTGGCGCCATCTCGGTGACGGAACGCGCCGCCTACATCGGCCGCGTGCGCACCCTGTCACGCCTGGTGGCACAAGCGTATTACGACTCGCGCGAACGCCTCGGTTTCCCGATGCTGCCCGCCGCAGACCAACCCGCCGCCGCTTGATCGCCTAGCTCATACACCGCCGTACCAGACAAGAACACCATGAACCAAACACTGCTCATCGAACTGCTGACCGAAGAACTGCCGCCGAAAGCGCTGGCCAAACTGGGCGCCGCCTTCACGGCCGGCATCGTCAACGGCCTGAAAGCGCGCGACTTCCTCGAAGCCGACAGCGTCGCCACCAGCTATGCCTCGCCGCGCCGCCTGGCCGTCTCCATCACCAACGTGCGCGAAGTCTCGCCCGACAAATCGATCCGCGAAAAAGTCCTGCCCGTCTCCGTGGCGCTGGACGCGAACGGCAACGGCACGCCGCCGCTGGCCAAGAAACTGGCCGCGCTGGGCTTCCCCGACCTGACGGTGGCCGAGCTGGAACGCGCCGCCGACGGCAAGGCTGAAAGCTTCTTCTACACCTACACGGCGCCAGGCAGCCAGCTCGCCACCGGCGCGCAGGCGGCATTGACGGAATCTTGCGCCAAGCTGCCGATCCCAAAACTGATGAGCTATCAGCGCCCGGACGGCAGCACCGTGCAATTCGTGCGCCCAGCCCACAGCCTGATCGCCCTGCACGGCATCAATATCCTGCCGCTGACACTGCTGGGCCTCACGGCCGGCCGCACCACCCTGGGCCACCGCTTCCTCACCGACGGCAAGGCCATCACCATCGCGCACGCGGAAAACTATGCGCCGTCGCTGATCCTCAACGCCAGCGTCATCGCCAGCAACGAGGAACGCAAGGAACGCATCCGCGCCCAGCTGCTGGACAAGGCCGGCGCCGACCAGGTCTTGATGCCCGAAGCGCTGCTCGATGAAGTGACGGCCCTGGTCGAATGGCCGGTCGTGTATGAGTGCCACTTCGAAGAAGAATTCCTGGCCGTGCCGCAGGAATGCCTGATCCTCACCATGCAAACCAACCAAAAATATTTCGCCCTGACGGACAGCGAAGGCAAGCTGCGCTCGCGCTTCCTGATCGTCTCGAACATCGAGACGGACACGCCCGAGCACATCATCGGCGGCAACGAGCGCGTCGTGCGCCCGCGCCTGTCCGATGCCAAGTTCTTCTTCGAGCAAGACAAGAAGAAGACCCTGGCATCGCGTCTGCCGCTGCTGGCCAACGTCGTCTATCACAACAAGCTGGGCACGCAAGCGGCCCGCACAGAGCGCGTCAAGTCGCTGGCTGGTGCCATCGCCGCCAAGTTGGACTACGACGTGGCCCTGGCCGAACGCGGCGCCCTGCTGGCCAAGGCCGATCTGCTGACCGACATGGTGGGCGAATTCCCAGAGCTGCAAGGCATCATGGGCACCTACTATGCGCGCCATGACGGCGAACCGGAAGAAGTGGCGCTGGCCGCCTCCGAGCATTACCAGCCGCGCTTTGCCGGCGACAGCCTGCCAACCACCGGCACCGGCACCGCCGTGGCCCTGGCCGACAAGCTCGAAACCCTGGTCGGCATCTGGTCCATCGGCCTGGCGCCGACGGGCGACAAGGACCCGTTCGCGCTGCGCCGCCACGCGCTGGGCGTGCTGCGCATGCTGCTGGAAAAACGCTTGCCTTTGTCGATTCAGGGCTTGCTGGCGGATGCCGCCGCGCAGTTCGCCGCCGTTCCCGGCTTCAAGGACCCGGTCGCGGATGTCACCACCTTCATGCTGGATCGCCTGCGCGGCATCCTGCGCGAGCGCGGTTTCTCGCCAAATGAAATCGAAGCCGTCGTGGCACAAAACCCGGACCGCCTGGACGACATCGTGCAGCGCCTGGAGGCCGTGCAGGCGTTTGCTGCCCTGCCGGAAAGCGCCTCGCTGGCAGCGGCCAACAAGCGCATCACGAACATCCTGAAAAAGAACGAGGAAGCAGTGAGCCAGGTCGCCGCCGGTGGCGTCAACGTGGCGCTGCTGCAGGACGAAGCGGAGAAAAAACTCGCCGCCGCCGTCTCGCGCGTGCAGCCTGAAGTCGATGCGGCCTTCGCCAAGGGCGACTTCACCAGCACCCTGCAAACCCTGGCGCAGCTGCGCGACGACGTCGATGGCTTCTTCAATGACGTGATGGTGATGGCCGAGGATGTCGCCCTGCGCAACAACCGCCTGGCCTTGCTGTCGTCCTTGCACGGCATGATGAACCGCGTGGCCGACATTTCGAAGCTGGCGGCATAATGGGCACGCCGGCGCTGAAACTGATTATTCTCGACCGCGATGGTGTCATTAATCATGACTCGCCGGACTTCATCAAGTCGCCTGCCGAATGGCTGCCGATACCCGGTTCGCTCGAAGCGATCGCCCGCCTGAACCAGGCTGGCTATCGCGTGGTCATCGCCTCGAACCAGTCGGGCATCGCGCGCGAATATTTCGACATGACGGTGCTCAACGCGATCCACCAGAAGATGCACACCCTGGCGCAGCAGGTGGGCGCCGATATCGACGCCATCTTCTTTTGCCCGCACGCGGGCGCGGACAATTGCGACTGCCGCAAGCCGAAACCGGGCATGTTCCATGAAATTTCGCAGCGCTACAACACCAGCCTGAAAGGCGTGCCGACTGTTGGCGATTCGCTGCGCGACCTGCAGGCCGGTTTCATCAGCGGCTGCGTGCCCTACCTGGTATTGACGGGCAAGGGCGAAAAAACCAACGAAACGGGTGGCCTGCCGCCTGGCACCCAGGTCTTCGCCGACCTGGCCGCCGTCGTCAGCCACCTGCTCAAGGCGCCCGCGGCATCGGCGCCCGCCGTGGCATTGAGCATCTAATCTTCGGAGAACCGCATTGCGTAATATTTCCCTGTTCCTGCGATCCCTGCTGTTCATGATCATCATGATCGTGGCCACCATCGTCTGGGCCTGCGTGTGCTTTTTTGCCGCGCCATTGAGCTACAACAAGCGCTATTGGGTCACCTCGCGCTGGAACGTGTTTATCCTGTGGTGCGCCAAGGTCATTTGCGGCATCCGCTATGAAGTCAAGGGCGCCGAGAATTTCCCCGACGCGCCGGCCATCGTGCTGTCGAAGCACCAGTCGGCATGGGAAACCATCTTCTTGCTTCCCAGCCTGCCACGTCCGCTCGTGTATGTATTCAAGAAGGAGATTTTGTACATCCCCTTCTTCGGCTGGGCCATGGCGCTGCTGCGCATGATCCCCATCGACCGCAAGCAGGGCAAGCATGCGTTCAAGAGCGTCGTCGCACATGGCAAGCGCCGCCTGGCTGATGGCCAATGGATTATCATGTTCCCTGAAGGGACCCGCATTCCCGTGGGCCAGGCGGGCAAGTACAAGAGCGGCGGCACGCGTCTGGCGATTGCCACGGGCGCCGTGGTGGTGCCGATTGCGCACAATTCAGGCGAGTGCTGGCCCAAGCAGTCATTCCTCAAACGCCCGGGGCTGATCACCGTCTCGATAGGCAAACCGATTTCGCCGGAAGGGCAAACCCCGGACAGCATGATGCAACAGGTGGAAAATTGGATAGAATCAGAAATGCGCGTCATTTCGCCTCACGCCTACAACGCTGGCTAGACGGCATCAGCGCGGTCATCCAGGAGCCGACACTGCGCCAGCAGATGAAGACCATCAAGGTCGGCGACCAGCAACTGGATTTGTTCGCGCATGACGTCTCGACCAGCACGCCCCCGGCGGTGCGCCCCACGGCACCGCCAGCGCCGCCCGTGGCGCCACCGGTAGTGGCGCCCGCGCCGCCCATCGTTCGCCCTGCCCCGCCTCCCCTGCCTTCCCCGCCACGCACCGCCGATGGCCCGCCACTGCGCCAGCTGCAGCTGGGCAGCCACCTCGTCGAATTCGCGCTGCGCCGCTCCACGCGCCGTTCCATCGGCTTCATGATCGACGATAACGGCTTGCGCGTCACGGCGCCCAAACGCGTCACCCTGGCCGAGATCGACAACGCCATCCGCGCCAAGCAAAGCTGGATCGTCTCGAAACTGCTGGAACGGGGCGAGCGCAAGGTACAGCGCCAGCAGCGCCCGCCCGTGGCCTGGGTCGATGGCGCCGTGCTGCCCTACCTCGGTGGCGACATCACCTTGCGATTACACCAGGCGCCGCGCCACCGCGCCAGCTTCCAGCGCGAGACGAATGAACTGCACGTGTGGGTCACGCCCACGGGTAGCGAGCAGCAATTGAAGGAAAAAGTGAAGGGCTGGTTCCAGCACGAAGCGCGCCAGCTGTTCGAAGCGCGCCTGGACCTGTACGCGGACAAGCTGGGCGTGCAGTACGACTCGCTGTCGCTGTCGTCAGCCGGCACGCGCTGGGGCAGCTGCACCATCGAGCGCAAGATCCGCCTGAACTGGCGTTTGATCCACTTCGCCCTGCCGCTGATCGACTACGTGGTGGCGCACGAACTGTCGCACCTGCTGGAAATGAACCACAGCCCCCGCTTCTGGGCCACCGTGGAATCGATTTATCCCGATTACGATGGCGCCAAGCAGGCGCTCAGAAAGCGTTCGCAGGAGTTGCCCGTCTTGTTCCAATAAGACGGCACGACCGCCTGCGCCGTAGGCATGGGATACTGGATGCTCCATCCTGCCCATTTCGTCCATGAATATTTTCAAGATGCTGTTTGGCGCCAGGGCGGCCACCGCGCCAGCAAGCCAGTCATTGCCTGCAGCGCCCAGTGACCAGCCCTCGCTGGAAGATGAACTGAACCATTATTCCGGCTATGAACGACAGGCCGCGCTGGAACGCTGTGCCGCTCTGGACAGGACAGACATGCTGCCCTTGGTCATCGTGCGCCTCAATGACTGGGTGCCTGCCGTGCGCCATGCAGCGCGTGTCACCATGCAGCGCCTATTGCCACTGGCGCCAGTCCCCCAGTTATTGCAGATACTACCGAACGTTCTGCGCCTGCGTGAAATGAGCAGGAGCGACCATGCGGACTGGCTGCAGCACTTTGAACGCACCGTACTTGAACTGCTGAGCGTGCAAGACTTGCTCGATGGCGTCTGTGGCAAGAACGTCCACGTCGCCAGGAGCTGCTTCTACATGCTGCACCAGTACGGCCTGGGCGACCGAGCACAATACATCGGTATGGCGCTTGCCACGCGCGGAGATACGGTGCTGGCAACGCAAGCACTAAGGCTGTGCGCCAGCACCGCACCCGACGTACAAACGGCGCTATACCTCAAGGCGATGTTGTCGCCTTTCGGCCGGATACGTACCAGTGCGTTATTGTCGCTGACGCAAGCGCCTGGCGGCCAGGACATGCGCGCGCTGGCGTTGGCAAGCCTGTTGGATGCCCAAGCGTCGGTACGCTACCTGGCCGTCGCCTGCCTTCAAACAATGGGAGAGGATGTACGCATCAGCTACCGCGCCATTCTGGCCAATCCGGCATCGAACACGCAGGCCATTCGTGTCAGCCTGCTGTCGCTGGGCAGCCTGCGCGCGCCAGAAGATCTTGAGCTGATTCGTGCCTTTACGCAGTCAAAGCTGCCATCCGTGCGCCTGGCTGCCTACAACGCCTGGCTCAAGGCGGCGCCATCCGATAAAGACGCGATCGCCCTGCAAGCTGCAGGCGACGTAGCGCCAGGCATGCAGAAATTTGCCTGCCAAATGGTATCGCGTCAGGGTGCGTTCATTCCCTTCGCCACACTGCGCCCCTTGCTGGAAGCGAGGGGGGAGCATTATCTGCTACTACGCTACGCTTCCGGCAGCAAGTGGCAATGGCTCGCGACCATCGCGCACCTGGCCCTGGCGCACGCACCACACGGGCCACCCCAGACGTACCTGGACCATGAACTGCTGCGTTGGATCAGGGATGCTCACCGCATTACCGGTGAGCCGAATGGTCAACAGCATGACCTTCTGTCACAAGAGCGCGCACAAGCAGCGCTGCGCGCGCTGTTGACAGTGCACGACGAGCAATACAGCACGTTGCTCACGCATGAACTGGCACTGCATCAGTTGACTCCTGCCAAGACCCCGCAGCACTAAACTATCGCAGCAGAGGTTGGATGGCAGCGATAGTACGCGGCGTGGCACCCCGGTGCTGGTTGGCAAACGCCAGCGCCCGCTGTCCCATGGAAGATAAACGCGCCGGATCCTGCAGCAATATCGCCCCCTGCGCCATCAGCGCATCGGCGTCCGCCACCAGCGCGGCGCCGCCGGCGGCGATCGCCTGCTCGGTGACCAGCGCGAAATTGAAGGTGTGCGGGCCGATCAGCACAGGCTTGCCCAGGGCCGCCGGCTCGATCAGGTTTTGTCCGCCCAGCGGTAGCAGGCTGCCGCCCACAAAAGCGCAATCGCAGGCCGCGTAATACGCAAACATCTCGCCCATTGAATCGCCCAGCAGCACCTGCGTGCCCGCAGAAACAGTATCGTCCTGCGCCAGGCTGGATCTGCGCTGCACGGCCAGGCCCTGCGCCGCGATCAATTTTTCCACCTCGTCGAAACGCTGCGGATGGCGCGGCACGATCAGCAGCAGCGCATTCGCCGGCAGACTGGCGCGGGTATAGGCATCGAGGATCAGCTGTTCTTCCCCTTCGCGCGTGCTGGCGCATAGCAGCACGGGACGCTGGCCGATGGCGCTGCGCAGCGCCGCCCCCGTCGCCAGCGCCGCCTCGGGCACGACGACGTCGAACTTGATGCTGCCCGTGACGACGACTTCCCGCACGCCCAGCTGGCGCACGCGATCGGCGTCGTCCTGCGTCTGCGCCGCCACCAGGGTGATGCCGCGCGCCGCATCGGCAATGAGTTTGCCCAGTCTCTGCGCCTTGCCCAGCGAGCGCTGCGACAGGCGCGCATTGGCCAGCACCACGGGCACTTTGTAGCGATTGCATTGGTGGATCAGATTCGGCCACACTTCCGTCTCCATCAGGATGCAGATGCGCGGCGCGAAATGGCGGATGAAACGGGCCGGCATGGCGCCCGTGTCATACGGCAGGTAGCTTTGCACGAGGCGCGCGCCGTGTTTGGCGAACAGGGATTTGCCCGTGGCGCGCCCCGTCGGCGTCATGTGCGTGAGGACGATGCGGCACGCGGGCCAGGCGGCCAGCAGCGCATCGATCAGCGGCTCGGCCGCACGCGTCTCGCCGACGGAGACGGCGTGCAGCCAGATGGTGTCCGTGGCAGATGCCGGCTGGCGGCCGTAACAGCCCAGGCGCTCGCCCCAGTGCTGGCGGTAGCCGGGTTCCTGGCGTCCGCGCAGCCACAGCCGCGCCAGCACCAGGGGCAAGGCCAGCCACCAGGCAAGGGTATAAAGAAGTCGCATGTTTATTGAATGTTAAAGTCAGGCAGGAGGATAGTCGGCCAGCAGGCGCCGCGCTGCGGCCAGCACTTCCGGCACGCCGGGCGGCGCGCCTTTGTCGCCCAGGTTGATGATTTTCGGCGACCAGTTGCCTTCCGTTTTCCACAGCGGCGAATCGGCATAGATTTCCACCGTCGGACGCACGAAGGCAGCGGCGATATGCGTCAGGCCCGTGTCGACGCCGACCACCAGCGCCGCGTGGCGCGCCAGCAGGGTGGCGTCGCCCATCGACAGTTTCGGCAGCAGGCGCGCGTTGGGCAGGCCGGCCGCCAGCACTTCCGCTTCCGCCTTTTCCTTGGGCGAACCCCAGGGCAGCAAAATCGGCATGGGCGCCAGCGCCTGGCCTAGAGATATCCAGTGTTCCGGCGCCCATTTCTTGGCGTCGCGCGCCGTGCCGTGGAAATACACGCAGTAAGGTGCGTCGCCCATCCAGTCCGGGCGCGGTTCGCTGTTCGATACTTCCGGCAAGCCGAAATCGGCCGGGGTGTCGACCGCGTAGCCGAGTGCCGCGCCGGCCACCAGTCGGCCGCGCGCTACCGCATGCGTGCGCGGGTCGAGCGGAATGCTTTTGGTATGGAACAGGCGCGAGATGCCTTCATAGCCGGAGCCTTCGCTGCCATTGGCCAGGCCGACCTTCTGTCCGCCAGGCGCCAGGCGCGCGGCACCCATGATGATGCCCGTCTTGAGCAAGCCCTGGGTATCGAACACATAATCGTAATGCGTCTGGCGCAGGCTGCGGAAGAAGGCGGCGATTTCCGCGCGCGTCTCCTTCTTGCCCAGGCTCTTGCGCCAGCGCCGCAGCGCGAACGGGAAGATGGCATTCACGCGCGGGTTCAGGCGCACCAGGCTCGTGTAGCCCTCTTCGACCACCCAGTCGATGGTCGCATGCGGGAAATGGCGGGCGATGTCCGCCACCATCGGCAGGTTATGCAGCACGTCGCCCAGCGAGGACACCCGCACCAGCAGGATTTTCAAGGGCGCCTGTGCGCCAGGTTGAGCCGCCATGCTGTCAGAACGGCAGTTCGGCGTCTGGCTTGGCGGCCAGGATCACGCTCTTGAACTGTCCCTGGATGCGCGCCAGGGCTGCCGGCGTTTCCGCTTCGAAGCGCATGACGATCACCGGCGTGGTGTTCGACGAACGGGCCAGGCCGAAGCCGTCCGCGTATTCCACGCGCAAGCCGTCGATGGTGATGATCTGTTCATTGCCGGGGAAGACGGCGTCGCGGCGCAGCATGTCCATCAGCGCGACGTTCTCGCCTTCCTTCAGTTCCAGGTGCAGTTCCGGCGTGCTGTCGGACTGCGGCAGGGAGTTCAGCAGGGCCGAAGGGTCGGCTTCGCGCGTGAGGATTTCCAGCAGGCGCGCGGCCGAATACATGCCGTCGTCGAAACCGTACCAGCGGTCCTTGAAGAAGATATGGCCGCTCATTTCACCGCCCAGCGGCGCACCCGTTTCGCGCAACTTGGCTTTCACCAGCGAGTGGCCCGTCTTGTACATCAGCGGCACGCCGCCATGCTTGCTGATCCACGGCGCCAGGTGGCGCGTGCATTTCACGTCGTACAGGATTTGCGCGCCCGGATGGCGGGTCAGCACGTCGGCGGCGAACAGCATCATCTGGCGGTCAGGGTAGATGATCTGGCCATCCTTGGTGACCACGCCCAGGCGGTCGCCGTCGCCATCGAAGGCGATGCCGATTTCCGCATCCGTCTCGGCCAGGCAGCGGATCAGGTCTTGCAGGTTTTCCGGATGCGCCGGGTCCGGGTGGTGGTTCGGGAAATTGCCATCGACTTCGCAGAACAGTTCGATGACGTCGCAACCCATGCCGCGGAACAGGTCGCCCGCGAACGCGCCGGCCACGCCATTGCCGCAGTCGACGGCGATCTTGATCGGGCGCGCCAGCTTGACGTCGCCCAGGATGCGCTCCAGGTAGGCGGCGCGGATATCGTGCGTGGCATAGGTTCCCGGGTTGGCAACGTCCTTGGCGCTGGCGCTGCCGTCGTGCGCGACGATGCTGTGGTACAGGGCCTGGATCGCTTCGCCGTGGATCGCTTCACCAGCCAGCACCATCTTGAAGCCGTTGTAATCGGGCGGATTGTGGCTGCCCGTGACCATGATGCCGGAGCGCGTATCGAGCACATTCGTGCCGAAGTAAACCATCGGCGTAGCCACCACGCCCAGGTCGATCACGTCGACGCCTGCCGCCTGCAGGCCCTGCGCCAGCGCCGCCGTCAATTCCGGTCCCGACAGGCGGCCATCGCGGCCGATCACGACCCGCTGCTCGCCCTTGGCCAGGGCGGCCTGGCCAAATGCCTGACCGATCTTGTGCGCCACGCTGGCATCGAGGGTTTTAGCGATGATGCCGCGAATATCGTAGGCCTTGAAGATCGTTCTGGACAATGGAAGCATGGTGTGGGCGGTATAAGTAGGGTCAAATAGGGAAGCCTGGCAAGGCGCGGCGCGCGGCTGACAGCCGTGCCACTGCGCCAGGAGTATACCGAATTATACGCGCAGCAGATCGATCGACTTGCCCGATTCCACCCACTGCCTGACCCACAGCGGCTGGCGGCCACGGCCAGTCCATTGCTCGGCCGCATTGTCAGGATGACGGTAACGCACGGCGACTTTGCCCGTGCGCGGGTGCAAGCCATCGAGTATCAGCTGTTTCAACGGAATGCCCGCCTGCTGCGCGATGGCCATGATCTGTTCGCGCGCCTTGTTCAAGTCTTCGCGCTCGCGGCCATTCAATTCCTGCTTCACATTATCTTCCAGTTTGCGCAATTCCAGCATCGTCAGCGTCGACAGATCCATTGGTACATCCTTTATATTAATTTAAATAATAAAATCACGTGGAATATACTACATTGCATAAATACCTGCGCACCATTGCATAATCCATCGCCAATTGAATCACGACTCCCGATTTATTTGGCGGCCCAACATTAAGATTAAATGAAGAATATGCAGGAAGCGTGCGTGGAGGTAAATAAACATGGATGAAATGGCATTCCGGCATGCCTGAGCGGCGTGCCGCAAGATAATGACCGATATATGACAGCGGAAAGTTCCACCCAATTAAATCCCCCTGCGGCCATAATCGGCGCCCTTATTTTCTTCCGCCGGCCAGACTAGCAATCGGGAAACCGCCAGCAATACAGCCGACGCCCATGGGCCGGCATGCTTATAATGCAGGCGCGTAGTTCACTTCACCCGGCACATATGAAAACTTACTTTATCGGCGATCTGCAAGGCTGCCATGCACAAACCGTCGAACTGATCGAACGGATCCAGGCGGCAGCCGATGGCCCCTACCGCCTGCTGTTCGCGGGCGACTTGATCAATCGCGGCCCAGCCTCGCTGGCCACCCTGCGCCACGTTTACGCGCTGGCGCGGCAGGGCCTGGCCGACAGCGTCCTGGGCAACCATGACTTGCACCTGCTGGCCGTGGCCAACGGCATCCGCCCCGAGCATGCGTCCGATACGCTGGCCGAGATCCTCGACGCGCCCGACCGCGAGGAGTTGCTCGCCTGGCTGCGCCAGCGGCCATTGGCGCTGGAACACGACGGCCATGTGCTCGTGCATGCGGGCTTGCTGCCGCAATGGAGCGCGGCCCAGGCCCTGTCCCTGAGCGGGGAAGTGTCCGCCATGCTGCGCAGCGACGGCTGGGTGGCCTTCCTGCGCACCATGTACGGCAACGAGCCGGCCGCCTGGCGCGACGACCTGCAGGGCGCCGACCGGCTGCGCTGCATCGTCAACGCGATGACGCGGCTGCGCTTTTGCACGCCGGACGGCGTGATGGACTTCAAGATGAAGGAGAGCGGCAGCCCGCCACCGGGCTCCGGCCTGCTGCCGTGGTTCGACGTGCCGGGACGGCGCAGCGCCGGCGACACCATCGTCTTCGGCCACTGGTCGGCGCTGGGACTGCAGTTGCGGGAGCACCTGATCGGCCTCGATAGCGGCTGCGTGTGGGGTGGAAAACTGTCAGCCGTGTGCCTGGAAGACCGCTCCTTGCTGCAGGTCGATTGCCCCGCCTTCCAGCAGCACAGCGGCAAGCGCTAAATGGCAAGCATGGCGCGCATATGCTTAGTCGAAATCGGTCGTTGGCCTTGCCGCGTGCAGCCCGTATGATGGCGCTTTTGCCTGTGCGATCCCATGCATCCTGATACCGACAGACTGGCGCGCTGGCTGCTCGGCAGCCTGGAACTCGACACCGCCGTCCTGCATGTGGGCCAGTACTGCGGCCGCTGGCGCGCTTCCACGGCGGGGCGGGAACTGGGCAGCTTTCACCTGGTGCTCGACGGCCACTGCTATCTGCACCTCGACGGGGCGGCGCCGATTGCGCTCGGCCCGCGCGACGGCGTCTTCCTGCTGCGCGACTTGCCGCACTTCCTCAGCCCCCACAGCGACCCGCTGCAGGCGGTCAGCGCGCAAGCGATGCTGCCGCTGCAAGCGTCCACGGAGCAGCCGGCGACGGCGCTGGCCTGCGGCTTCTTTCAATTTCGCGGCGCCCTCTCCGCGCTGATCGTCGACTCGTTTCCGCCGTACCTGCTGATACGCGGCGATGCGCCCGCCTTCAGCGCCGCCGCCGCGCTGTTCGACCTGATCCTGGCGGAAGCGGGCGGCGATCCGGAACAGCCGTCGCCGCTGATTGCGCGCCTGGTCGAACTGCTGTTCTTTTACCTGATCCGCCATGTGGCGCAGGGCGAGCAGGTGGCGGCCGGCCTGCTGTCGCTGCTGCACCAGCCCGCGTTTTCGCCGCTGCTCGAACGCATGCTCGACGCGCCCGCCGCCGACTGGTCGATCGAGAACATGGCCAAGGCGGCGTGCATGTCGCGCGCCAGCTTCTGCAAGCATTTCGCCAGCGCCAGCGGCCACTCGCCGGCCCAGTTCCTGCTCCTGCTGCGCATGAAGATCGCCGCGCGCCGCCTGCACGACGGCGTCTCCGTCGAACGCGCGGCCGAACTGGTGGGCTACCGCTCGCACGCCGCCTTCACGCGCGCCTTCAAACGGGTCACGGGCGAGCAGCCGGGCGCCTACCGGCGCGACCAGCGATTGCGCCAGCTGGCCAGCTGAAGTCAAGGAACGCGAAATCGCAGACGAACGAACACAAAACGACGACGCTGACGTCTGTTGCGTGCACGGCATGGCCGATATAATGGCCGGGTGACTTACCAACTTAGCAAGGTACCCCATGTCCCGTCTGACGCTGCACACTCTCGATACCGCCCCGGCCGATAGCCGCCCCTTCGTGGAAAAGGCCATCGCCAACAATGGCTTCCTGCCCAACCTGATCGGCGTGCTGGCCAATGCCCCGCTGGCCCTGGAAACCTATCTGACCGTCTCCGGCATCAACGGGCGCGCCAGCTTGAGCCTGATGGAACGCGAAGTGGTGCAGATCACGGCCGCGCGCATCCACGGCTGCGATTTCTGCATCGCCGGCCATAGCGCCATCTCGCTGAAAAAAGCGGGCCAGACGCCGGACACGGTGCGCGCCCTGCAGCACGGCCAGCCGACGAACGACGCAAAACTCGACGCCGTCGCCGCCTTCGCCACGGCCGTCATCGCCACGCGCGGCGCCGTCAGCGACGCCGAATATCAAGCCTTCCTGGCCGCCGGCTACAACGAACAGCAGGCGCTGGAAGTGGTGCTGGGCATCAGCCTGGCCACCTTGTGCAATTTCTCCAACAGCCTGGCCGGCACGCCCGTCAATCCGCAATTGACACCCTACCTGCCTGGCGCTGTCTGACATGGGCCAGCTTAATCACTGGCTGCACATGCATGCCGACCAGCTCGACCAATCGTCGGAACTGGCTGAAGCCGTTTTGCCGGCACTCGCTGGCGACCAGTTGCTGGCCATCGGCGTGCCGCGGGAACACGGCGGCGCGGGCGGCGACGTGCGCGACGCCATCGGCGCCATCGCCAAAGTGGCCGAGCAATCGGTGACGGCCGCCTTTGTCTTCTGGGGCCAGCGCTGCTTCATCGAATTCCTGCTGCAAAGCGAGAACCGCGCGCTGGCCGAGCGCCGTTTGCCCGGCCTGCTGGCAGGCACGCAGGCAGGCGCCAGCGGTTTGTCGAACGCCATGAAATTCTTGTCCGGCATCGAGCAGCTGCAAATCACGGGCGCGCGACACGATGACGGCCTGCTCGTCGACGGCGGCCTGGCCTGGGTGACGAACTTGCGCAAGGCGGGCTTCGTCGCGGCCGCCGCCGTGGCGCCGGACGACGGCGCGCCACCCGTCATCGTCGCCTTCGACAGCGGCACGGCTGGCGTCAAACGCAGCGACGACCTGGACCTGATCGCTCTGCGCGGCAGCAATACGGCCTCCGTCAAGCTGGCGCAGGTGCACATCCCCGCCGCGGACATCATCAGCGACAACGCGCCAGCCTGGCTGCCGCAGGTACGCCCCTCGTTCCTCGGCATGCAGTGCGGTCTGTCGATCGGCCTGGCGCGCGCCAGCCTGGCCAAAGCGGCGCAAATTTCCGCCGGCTCGCGCAACGCGCTCACGCCGCGCATCGAAGCGCTGCAGGCGACCCTGGAAAGCGCCGTCGCGACCCTGCTGGCCGGCGTGCACGATGGCCGCTTCAGGACGCAGGCGCCGGCCATGTTCCGCCTGCGCATACAGCTGGCCGACGTGCTGCAGCAGGCGCTGATGCTGGAACTGCAAGCCATGGGCGGGCGCGCCTATTTGAACGCCGAGCAGCAGGGCTTTGCCCGCCGCTGGCGCGAATCGTCGTTCATCCCCATCGTCACCCCCAGCCTGACGCAATTGCAGGCGGCCTTGCAGCTGTTCGACAGCCAGCAGGCGGCCAAGGCGGGAGCGTCGGCATGAGCGTGGCTGATTGGGCGCTGCAGGCACAGGACCTGAGCTACGCCTATCCTGGCACGGCGCCCGTGTTCCAGCACGTCTCGCTGGGCGTGCGCAAGCGCGAAATCGTCTGTCTGCTGGGCGGCAGCGGCTGCGGCAAATCGAGCCTGCTGCGCGTGCTGGCCGGCTTGCAGCCGCCGTCCACGGGCGAGATCCAGTTCCTCGACGCGCCCATGCGCGAACCGGACCCGCGCAGCGCCCTCGTGTTCCAGCAAGCGAGCCTCCTGCCCTGGCTGAACGTCACGGGCAACGCAGGCTTCGGCCTGGACTTCAAGCACCAGCCGCAGCTGACGCGCGCAGCGCATGAGGCGCGCGTGGCGCAAGCCATCGAAGCGGTTGGCTTGAAGGGCCGCGAAAAGCTGTACCCATCCGCGCTGTCGGGCGGCATGGCGCAGCGCGTGGCCCTGGCCCGCGCGCTGGCCCGCGAACCGGAACTGCTGTTCGCCGACGAACCGTTTTCCGCCCTCGACGCCATCACCCGCGCCGAGATGCAATCCTTGCTGGTCGACGTGGTGCACCGCTGGCACACGGCCGTGCTGCTCGTCACGCACGATATCGACGAAGCGATTCTCGTGGCCGACCGCATCTTGCTGATGGGCGGCAAGCCGGGCAACATCGTGCGCGAATGGCCCGTCGCCATCGACCAGCCACGCATCGGCCACAGCGCCGACGTCATCGCCCTGAAAATGGACATCCTCGACGCCCTGCAGGCGCTGCAAAAGCAGGATCAAGCGCCTGCCTTTGCTCCCCATTAATCGACCGGAACTTTCCCATGACATTCGAAGATAAAAACAAACCCCTGCACATCTGCGCCTCGTCCGATTGCGACTGCGGCCTGACGCGGCGCGACTTCCTGCGCATGTCGGCCCTGGCCACGGCCAGCGTCGCCTCGCCCCTGCTGTTCGCCGGCGACGCCATGGCACAGCAAGGCCCGAAAGGCGACGACCAGCCCGTGAAAATCGGCTACCTGCCGATCACCGACGCCACCCCGCTGCTGGTCGCCCACGCCCGTAAAATGTTCGAAGCGGAAGGCTTGCAGGCGGAAACGCCACGGCTGTTCCGCAGCTGGGCACAGATCATCGAAGCGTTCGTCGCCGGCCAGGTCAACGTCATCCACCTGCTGTCGCCGGCCACCTTGTGGGTGCGCTACGGCGCCAAGTTCCCCGCGAAAGTCGTCGCCTGGAACCACGTCAACGGCTCCGCGCTGACGGTGGCCAACGAGATCAACAAGGTCTCCGACCTGGGCGGACGCACGGTCGCGATTCCCTTCTGGTACTCAATCCACAATATCCTGCTGCAGCAAATCCTGTCCTCGAACGGCTTGACGCCGGTCACGCGCGCGCGCAACGCGGCCATCAAGCCGAATGAAGTCAACCTGATCGTGCTGGCGCCGGCCGAAATGGTCTCGGCCCTGGCCAGCAAGTCGATTGCCGGCTACATCGTGGCCGAGCCGTTCAATGCGGCGGCGGAAAACGCCGGCATCGGCAAGATCCTGCGCTTCTCGGGCGACGTGTGGAAAAACCATGCGTGCTGCGTCACGTTCCTGTCCGAGCGCGACATCAACACGCGTCCGGAATGGGCACAGAAAGTCACCAATGCCATCGTCAAGGCGCAGCTGTGGACGCGCTCGAACCAGGTCGATACGGCCAAGTTGCTGTCGAACGTGGGCGAGCACCGCTACACGCCGCATCCACTGCAGGTGCTGACCAAGGTGCTGGCCACCACCGATTACGCCGGCTATGAAAAGCAGGGCCTGATCGTGCACAAGAACTGGCAGCAGCGCCGCATCGACTTCCAGCCGTATCCATTTGCTTCGTACACGGAAGAACTGGTGCGCGCCATCGGCCGCACCAAGGTGGAGGGTGATACGCGCTTCCTGGCCAACCTCGATCCGAAGTTCGCTGCGCGCGACCTGGTCGATGACCGCTTCGTGCGCAAGGCCATCACGGCAGTCGGCGGCCCGGCCGCCTTCGGCTTGCCGGCCAACCTGCTGCGCAGCGAAACCGTGGCGGTCTGACGATGGCAAGCAAGTTGTTCACGAAGTTCGGCCTGCCCCTGGTGGGGCTGGCCTGTGCCTTGCTATTGTGGTCCATGGGCGTGACGGCGCTGGAGAAATCCACGCCCATCGCCACCGCTTTTGCGCCGCTGCCTACGGCGCTGGCGTTCCAGGAGATGGTCGGCGGCTCGGATATCTGGCTGCACGTGGTATTGAGCCTGCAACGGGTGGCGGTCGGCCTGGGACTGGCGATCGTCATCGGCGTACCGCTGGGCGTGCTGGTGGCCATGTCGAAAAGCTTTTCCGGCGCCGCCATGCCGCTATTCCAGCTGCTGCGCATGATTTCGCCGCTGTCGTGGATGCCGATCGCCGTGATGGTGCTCGGTGTCGGTGACGCGCCCGTGTACTTCCTGCTGGCGTTTGCGGCCGTCTGGCCGATTTTGCTCAATACGGCGGCCGGCGTGGCGCGGCTCGATCCGAACTGGCTGCTGCTGGCACGCAGCCTGTCGGCCACGCGCAGCGAGATCGTCTTCAAGGTGATTTTGCCGGGCATCACGGCCGATATCCTGACGGGCGTGCGCCTGGCCATCGGCATCATCTGGATCGTGCTGGTGCCGGCGGAAATGCTGGGCGTGTCAGCGGGCCTCGGCTACTTCATCCTCGACACGCGCGACCGGCTCGCGTATTCGGAACTGATGGCCGCCATCGTGCTGATCGGCATACTCGGTTTCATCCTCGACTACCTGGCCCGTGCCGCGCATGCGCGCTGGCTGCACGTGAAGAATTAAGCCGCCTTCTCCAGCGGCAGCGTAGCGGCCACCGCCGCCTGCGTTACCGCCGCCAGTTCGCGGCGGTGCGCGTCGAGCGTCGCCACCGGCGCCAGACAGGTCAGGCGCGCGGTGATGGGCGGACCGCTCAAGATCGCCACCATGCTTTGCGCAAAACTCATGTCGCCGATGAAATCGACAGCGTGATGCAAGGCCCCCTTGTCATCCACATACACGAGCGCGAACGGCTGCACCGGCACTTGCGCGTCGATGGCCGCCTCGAACAGATTCGCGTGAAACGGCAGGATCTGTCCTTGCGCGGTGGTCGTGCCTTCGGGGAAGAACGCGATGCGTTCGCCCGCCGTCAACTTATCCACCAGGCCCTGGAAAATCAGGCGCAAATCGCGCTTGCTGCCGCGCGAAATGAAGATGGTGCCGGCGCGTCCCGCCAGCCAGCCCAGGATCGGCCAGGCACGGATTTCCGCCTTGGCGACGAAACGGCAGGGGTGGACGGCGTTGATGACGAAAATATCGAGCCACGAAACGTGGTTCGCCACCACCATCGCATGGGCGAGCGCCGGCACGCTGTCTGCCGGCTGCGCCACGTGCACGCCGCAGATGTCGAGCAGCTGCGTCGACCAGCGGCGGATGCGCCGGTTGCGCCCCTCCAGGTCCAGCCAGGGAAAGAGCACGGCGCTCTTGGCCATGCCGCAGCCCAGGTGAATGGCGATGCGCGCGAGGCGGTAGGTAAGCAGAAGTTTCAAATGACACCAAGGTTGGAAGCAGATCCATACAGCCGCGTAGGTCGGCTTAGCCGCGCCAGCGAGGCGCGGCGTAAGCCGACAGGAGCCGCCATGGACTTGTCGGATTACGCGTACCGCTAATCCGACCTACGGCTCCGATACAAAAAATTAACGCTGAAACGCCACCCGTCCGGCAACGATGGTCGCCTTGACGATGCCGCTCAGCTCATAGCCGAGGAAAGGCGTGTGCTTGCCCTGGCTGGCCAGCGAGGCCGACGACACGGTCCAGCGCGCGGCGGGATCGAAGACGCAGATATCGGCCGCTTCGCCCACGGCCAGGCTGCCAGCCGGGATGCCGGCGACACGGGCCGCGTCGGACGTGACCTTGGCCACGGCGCGCGCCAGCGGACGTGCGCCCGCCTGCGGCTGCGCCAGCGCATAGTCGTCGGCCCATTTCAGGGCCAGCGACAGCAGCAGTTCCAGGCCAGTGGCGCCGGGCGACGCTTCGCCGAACGGCAGCAGTTTTTCATCGTCGTCGACCGGCGTATGGTCCGAGCACATGGCGTCGACCGTGCCGTCAAGCAGGCCGGCGCGGATCGCATCGCGGTCGCGCTGGCTGCGGAATGGCGGCGTCACGCGTGCGTTCGGATCGAAGAAACCGATGTCGGCGTCCGTCAGGTGCACATGGTGCACGCCCACGTCGCAGGTGACCGGCAAGCCTTCGGCTTTCGCCGCGCGGATCAGTTCCAGGCCCGCCGCCGACGAAATGCGGCACAGGTGCACGCGCGCGCGGCTGGCGCGCATCAATTCGAAAATCGTGTGCAGGGCGATGGTTTCGGACATCACGGGCACGCCGGACAAGCCCAGGCGCGAGGCCAGCGGGCCGCTGTGGGCGATGCCGCCACGGCCGATGTGCGGGTCTTGCGGGCGCAGCCAGACGGTGTAGCCGAAGGTGTTCGCGTACTGCATGGCGCGCAGCAGCACGGTCGTGTCTTCGATCGGCTCTTCCGCCTGCGCGAAGCCGATGCAGCCCGCTTCCGTCAGTTCCGCCATTTCCGTCAGCGACTTGCCTTTCAAGCCCATGGTCAGTGCGCCCAGCGGGTGCACGTGGGCCTTGTTCTGCGTCTTGGCGCGGTATTTCAGCATTTCCACCAGGCCCGGCTCGTCCAGCACGGGGTCAGTGTCGGGCGGGCACACCAGGCTTGTCACGCCGCCTTGCAGCGCCGCCTGCAATTCCGATTCCAGGGTCGCCTTGTATTCGTAGCCCGGCTCGCGCAGGCGCGCGGACAGGTCGACCAGGCCGGGGGAAACCACCAGGCCGGCCGCGTCAAACGTGGTGTCGGCGGTAAAGCCCGCCGGGGCGCTGCCCACGGCCAGCACCTTGCCGTCGGCGATAAACAGGTCTTGCAAGCCATCGATGCCGTTGGCAGGGTCGATCAGGTGGCCGTTCTTGATATGTAGTGTCGTCATGCTCGCTTACTCGTCCTTGGGCTATCAGCCCTGATTACCAGCCAAAATACTCATCACCGCCATGCGCACGGCGATACCGAAGGTCACCTGCGGCAGGATCACCGCCTGCGGACCGTCGGCCACGGCCGAATCGATTTCCACGCCGCGGTTCATCGGGCCCGGATGCATGACGATGGCGTCCGGTTTCGCCAGCGCCAGGCGCTCGGGCGTCAGGCCATAGCTCTTGAAATACTCCTGCGCCGACGGCAGCAGCGCGCCGCTCATGCGTTCATTTTGCAGGCGCAGCATGATGATCACGTCCACGCCTTTCAAGCCTTCATCCATGTTGGTGAAGGTGCGCACGCCCATCTGCTCCAGGCCGCCTGGCAGCAGGGTGTGCGGGCCGATGGCGCGCACTTCCGGCACGCCCAGGGTGGTCAGCGCATGGATGTCGGAACGGGCCACGCGGCTGTGCAGGATGTCGCCCACGATGGCCACCGTCAGATTGGTGAAATCCTTCTTGTAGTGACGGATCGTGTACATGTCGAGCAAGCCCTGGGTCGGGTGCGCGTGGCGTCCGTCGCCCGCGTTGACGACGTGGACGTGCGGCTGCTTGGTGTCGATCAGGTGCTTGGCGATCAGGTAGGGCGCGCCCGACTGCGCATGGCGCACGACGAACATGTCGGCGTGCATGGCCGACAGATTGTCGATGGTGTCGAGCAGGGACTCACCCTTGCTGGCCGACGAGGCCTGGATGTTCAGGTTGATGACGTCGGCCGACAGCCTTTTTGACGCGATCTCGAAGGTGGTGCGGGTGCGCGTGGAGTTTTCAAAGAACAGGTTGAAAACGCTCTTGCCGCGCATCAGCGGGACCTTTTTCACGTCGCGGTCGGAAATGCCTACGAACGAGGAAGCCGTGTCGAGAATGTGGTTGACGATAGACTTCGGCAAGCCTTCAATCGTCAGCAGGTGTTGCAGTTCGCCGTGTTTATTCAGTTGCGGATTAAGCATGGTGGGTATCTATGGTGAGCGTGAATTTTCCATCGTCGGCTTGCTTCAGGACCAGGGCCTGGCCCGGCGGCACGGCTGTGAAGGCGGCCACGAAATCGGCGGCCACCGGCAGTTGGCGTTCGCCACGGTCGACCAGGGCGGCCAGCATGATCTTCGCCGGACGGCCATAGTCGAACAATTCGTTGATGGCCGCGCGCGTGGTGCGGCCCGTGTACAGCACGTCGTCGACCAGCAGGATGGTGGCGCCGGCTACGTCAAAGCTGATTTGCGTCGGCTTGACGTCGGCATGCAGACCCTTCTGGGCGAAGTCGTCGCGGTAGAACGAGACGTCGAGCACACCCAGGCGGCCCGGCAGGTTCAGGTCGCGCGCCAGGCGTTCGGCCAGCCAGGCGCCGCCCGAATGGATGCCGACGATGGCCACGTTGGGGATGCCCGCCAGGCCGCTCTGCACTTGCTGCAGCAAGACCGCGTACAGGGCCTCGGCGTCGAGTTGGGATGGATTCGTAGGATGCGGCATGGAGTTCTTGATCATTCAGGAATGGGCCAAAAGGTCAGATTAATAATTCGCGTCAAAATACTGTTGCAGGATGATGGCGGCGGCGCGGTCGTCGATGACTTCACCGCGCCTGGCGGCGATGACGGCCGAGGAATAGCGCTCGTCGACCAGTTCCACCGGCAGGTTGAAGCGGCCATGCACCTGGTTGGCGAAACGGCGGCAGCGCGCGCTCATCTCGTGTTCCGTGCCATCGGGATGGCTGGGCAAGCCCACCACGATGCGGCTCGCGCCCCACTCCTTGATCAGGCTATCGATGGCGGCAAACTTCGGCTCGTTCGCCGTGGCCGTGATCACGCTGAGCGGCTTGGCCTGGCAAATCATGGTATTGCCGATGGCCACACCGATGCGTTTCAAGCCGAAATCGAAGGCGAGGATGGTGTCGATGGCGTCACCGCTCATGCGTGGCCAGCCTCGCTGGCGAGCATGAGGGGGTCGATACCGAGCAGCTTGATGGCCGCCACATAGCGCTGCTCGATGGGAAAATCGAACAGGATGTCGGCCGAGGCGCCTACCGTCAGCCAGCCATTGCGGCCGATTTCGTCTTCCAGCTGGCCCGGACTCCAGCCCGAATAGCCGATCGAAACGAGCATGCGCTCGGGGCCATCGCCCTTGGCGACGGCTTCGAGCACGTCGATCGACGTGGTAAACGCGATTTCATCGGTCACCGTCAGCGACGAGGAATAGCGCGCGCCCGGCGTATGCAGCACGAAGCCGCGGTCGTCCTGCACCGGGCCGCCGAACATGATCGGTTCATTGATGATGGGCGTGTCGCTGCCGGCCGCCAGTTTCAGGTCGATGCGGTCGAACAGCACTTCCATGGTCATGTCGGTGGGCTTGTTGATGACGACGCCGAGCACGCCGTTTTCATTGTGTTCGCACACGTAGACGACCGTGCCGCCGAAGATCGGGTCTTGCATGGCCGGCATCGCAATGAGGAAATGGTTGGCCAGATTCAGGGTGGAGGAACCGGTCGCGGCCGGTTCTCCCACACCCTGCATCAAACGATGTCCTGGTAGAGTCTGGTCGATTTTACTCTTTTTCATACGCGATGCTCTCTCTGTGGGCTTGCTGGCAAGTCTCGCTTACCCCGCTATCGTACGCCTGGCACAAGCTGCCGCAAATCTTGGGCGGCGCGCACCGTGGTGCCAGGCGTTATTCTTGTTATGTTATAAATTAATGATCCATTTGCCATGCTTGCCGGCGCATTTCAATGCCAATTGTAAAATTGATTGCAAAATCGCTGTCGCACATAAAGCACCATGAACATACCCGGTAGTTTACACTGAATTGCCGCCGCAGCGACGCCAAAGGCGCGACGCGAGCGGCCATAAATCCCTGTTGGCGGCAAAAAATCGCCTATCTTTGACCCTGAACACGCGAAATAATGACAATCAAGACTTCCCTGGTGTGGTTCCGGCGCGATCTGCGCGCGTTTGATCATGCTGCACTGCATCACGCCCTGCGCCAGAGCCAGGCCGTGCATTGCGTCTTCGTCTACGACACGGCCATCCTGGCAACCCTGCCGCGCCGCGACCGGCGCGTCGACTTCATCCATGCCAGCGTGGCCGAGCTGGCCAGTGAGCTGCGCCAGCTGGGCGGCGACCTGATCGTGCTGCACGCGGACGCGGCCGAGGCCATCCCGCGCCTGGCCGCCGAATTGAATGCCGACGCCGTCTTTGCCAACCACGACTACGAGCCGCAAGCGATCACGCGCGACGCCACGGTGGCCGCCGCGCTCACGCGCGACGCGCGCCTGTGGTTCAGCTTCAAGGACCAGGTGATCTTTGAAAAGGACGAGGTGCTGACCTTATCAGCCAAGCCGTATACCGTCTACACGCCGTACAAGAATGCCTGGCTGAAGAAAATGCGCGCCGAACCCGGCTGCCTGGCGCCGTTCGACATCGAACCGCATGCGGCCAGCCTGGCGCCGCCGCGCACTGGCACGCCGGCGCCCCTGCCCACTCTGGGTGAGCTGGGTTTCGAGGCCAGCAACCTGGCCGAACTGGCCATCCCCACCGGCATGTCGGGCGCCAGCAAGCTGTTCGAGGATTTTTTGCCGCGCGTGGCCCGCTATGACGTGGCGCGCGATTTCCCCGCCCTGAAGGGACCGTCGTACCTGTCCATGCATCTGCGCTTCGGCACCGTCTCGCTGCGCTACCTGGTGCGCACCATCGTCGACCTGATGGACCGGGGCGGTGGCGGCGATGGCGCGCCCGTGTGGCTGGCGGAGCTGATCTGGCGCGATTTCTACGCCATGATTTTGTACCAGAACCCGCACGTGGAAGGCGGTGCCTTCAAACCGGCCTACGACGCCATCGCCTGGGAAACGGGACCTGACGCCGATGCCGCGTTTGCAGCCTGGTGCGAAGGGCGCACCGGCTATCCGCTGGTGGACGCGGCCATGGCGCAGCTGAACCAGACGGGCTATATGCACAACCGCCTGCGCATGGTCACGGCCTGCTTTTTGATCAAGGATCTGGGCATCGACTGGCGCCGCGGCGAAGCGTATTTCGCGCTGCACCTCAATGACTTCGACCTGGCGTCGAACAACGGCGGCTGGCAATGGGCATCGTCCTCCGGCTGCGACGCGCAACCCTACTTCCGTATCTTCAACCCCATCACGCAGTCGGAAAAATTCGATGCCAGCGGGCGCTTCATCCGCCGCTATCTGCCGCAGCTGAAGGCGCTGGGCGACAAGGAAATCCACGCGCCCTGGCTGGTGCCGCGCATGCTGCTCGAACAAAAAAACATCGTGCTGGGACGCGATTATCCGGAACCGCTGGTGCAGCACGACGAGGCGCGCAAGGAGACGCTGGAGCGTTATGCAGTGGTCAAAGTGCTCAAGTAGGGCCGCCAGCTGCCGCTGTGGTGAACGGCGTCCAGACCGACCGCCAGGCGCCGTGCGGCAGTTTCGCCTGCATGGAAAGGGAGAGTCCTCCCGTTCCTAGTGGCTCACCCGGCTGCCATTGCTGGTTTTCCAAACTCAGTGCCCGCGCCCTTCCCACGTCGACATTGATCATTTCCTTGGTGTCATAGCCGATTTCCAATATCGGGTGCAGCACCTTGCCCATACCGGTCAGATACAAGGTATCGACATGGACATCGGGCTTGTCGAAACGTTCGTACTGCCTTGTCGCGGCGGATTTGAAACCCTTGCCCGTGGCGATGGCAATGGTGGCCGGGCCATCGCATCCCAGCAGCGCGGCGAGTGCCCAATAGTCATGGTCAACAATGAGCAGCCTGGCCAGGCAGCGTTCTATCCATGCCGGCTCATCGGCCCTGAACGCATTCCAGTAGGGCTTCAGCGAGTTCTGGAGATAGCCCACTTCGTGCAGCGCCCCGACAAGGTTGATTTGCCTGTCGATGGCGTCGACATCCTGCAACAGATGGGCTGCGGCCGCGGCGACCGCATGCTCACCATTGACGATGGCTTTGTCTTCGAGTTTTTTCAGTTTGACGTGAAGGCTCATTATTTTCCTGGTTTGGCGATGTCGGCCTGTTATGGTAGCCGAGATGTTTCGGAACCGTCACGCGTTTGCAAGCGCCGCACCTCCGCCAGCAATTCGTCCTCCTGGAACGGCTTGCCGAAATACGCATTCACGCCCAGCTCGAAGGCATGCGCGCGGTGCTTGTCGGCGCTGCGCGAGGTGATCATGATGACGGGGATGGCGCGCGTCTTGTCATCGCTGCGCACATTGCGCGTCAAATCAAAACCATCCATGCGCGGCATTTCCACGTCCACCAGCAGCAGGGCCGGCATGCCAGCCGGCTCCAGCGCATGCAACTGCTCCAACGCATCGACGCCATCCTTGGCCAGCAGCACCTGGTAGCCTTCGCGCTCGAACAGGCGCTGCATCACGCGGCGCACCGTCAGCGAATCGTCGACCACCATCACGCGCACGGCAGGCGCTTCCAGCGCGCTGGAAGCGGCATGCTGCGCGCTGCTGGCCAGCGCATACTGCGACAGCAGTTCCGGATGATGCTCCAGGTGCTGCGCCAGCGCCACCGGGTTCAGGATCAGCACGATGTCGCCCGTGCCCAGCACCGTGGCGCCGGCGATGCCCGGCATGCGCGCCAGCTGCGGCCCCACGTGCTTGACCACGACTTCGCGGTTGCCCACCACGTCATCGACCTGCAAGGCCAGCCTGTCATTGCCATTGCGTAGCAATAGCACGGGCGCATAGCGCTGCGTGGCCTGCGCCGCCGGTGTCTCGCCCAGCATGGCCGACAGGTGGTGCAGCACCAGCAACTGTCCGTGCGACTCGATGCGCCCGGCCGCCCGCACCTGCTCCAGCTGCTCGCCTTTCAGGTGCAGCACCTGCTCCACCAGCACCGAGGGCAAGGCATACGTCTTGCCGCTGGCCGCCAGCAGCACCACCTGCGTGACGGCCAGGGTCAGCGGCAAGTGGATGGTGAAGCGCATGCCCAGGCCCGCCTGCGTCTGCGTTTCCACTCTTCCGCCCAAGGCCAGCGCTTCGGAGCGCACGATGTCCATGCCGAAACCGCGCCCGGCCAGTTCCGTCAGGCTGTCGGCGGTGGAAAAACCGGGCGTGAAAATCAGCTCGGCCGCCTGCGCGTCCGTCAATGGCGCATCCGTCGCCACCAGGCCGGCGCCGTGCGCCTTGGCGCGGATGCGTTCCAGGTCCAGCCCTGCGCCATCGTCGGAAAAGGCGATCGCCACTTCATTGCCCTGCTGGCTGACCTGCACCAGCAGCTCGCCCGTCTCGCTCTTGCCCGCAGACAGGCGCGCGTCGCGCGGCTCCACGCCGTGCACGATGGCGTTGCGCAGCAGGTGCTCGAACGGCGCGGCCATGCGTTCGAGCACGCTGCGGTCGATTTCCACACCGCCGCCGCGGATGTCGAGGTTGACGCGCTTGTCGACTTCCTTGGCGCTTTGCCGCGCCACGCGGAACAGGCGTTCGGCGATGCTGGCAAACGGCACCATGCGAATCTGCATCAGGTCGCGCTGCAGCTCGCGCGTCAGGCGCGCCTGCAGCACCAGGTCGTCCGTTACCGCATCGACGCTGTGACTGAGGTTTTCGTGGAACGAGGCCACGTCGTTGACGCTTTCGGCCATCATGCGCGTGAGTTCCTGCAGGCGCGTAAAACGGTCGAATTCGAGCGGATCGAAATCGCGCTCGCTGCCGACGGCCATACGCGAGGCGATCTGCGATTCGGCCTGCATTTCCACTTCGCGCAGCTGGCGCCGCAAGCGGGCCAGGTTGTCGGAAAATTCGGATAGCGAAGCACCGAGCACGCCGACTTCATTTTCCATTTTGGAGCGCGTGATCGACACTTCGCCGGCCTGGTTCACCAGGCGGTCGAGGATATCGGCGCGTACGCGCACCAGGGCCGCCTTCGGTTCGGCGGCCGGCGTGTCTTCCATGCCCGGCAAGGGCAGCAACGGTTGCTGCAGCTGCTCGAACAGGTGCAGCGCATGATCGTAATGGGCCAGCAATTCCTCGAAGGCCTGCGGCGTGGCGGTGCCCGCGTGCAGCATGTTTTCGATATGCGTCTCGATTTCATGCGCATGCTGGCCCAGGCGCATGGCGCCGGCCATGCGCGCGCTGCCCTTGACCGTATGCAGGGTGCGCAGCAGCATCTGCGCCTGGCCGCTGTCGTGCGGCTGCTGCTGCCAGCTGCGCAGCGCCTCGCCGATCCGCGGCAGCAGATCGGCCCCCTCTTCCAGAAAGACGGACAATAAATCGAGATCGAGTTCATCGCTGATGCCGGCGCTGGCCGCCAGCAGCGCGGCCGCATCGGCCGGCATGATGGCGGGCGTCGGCGCTTCCGGCGCCGCATGCTCCAACGGCGGCGCGTGTTCAAAACCGGCGTCGAACAGATCGTCGCCAATGCCGGTGTCCGGTGCCGGCGCCGCGGCAGCCTCCGGCTGCAGCGCGTCGGCGACGATGCTCGCGTACGTCGCTTCGAACAGGGTCTCGAGCTGCGGCAGCGGGACTTCGGCGACTGGCTCGGCCGGCTGCGCCGGCGCGCCGACGATGCTGGCGTAAGCTTCCGCAAACAGGGCGTCGAGCCGCTCTTCCTGGCTCTCGCCGGGCGGCGCCGTCAAGGCGCGCCACAGAGTATTGAGCGCTTCGATCATGTCCGGCTGCGTGGGCGCCAGGTCGCCCAGCGCGAACGCCTGCAGCATTTGCCCGATGCGCTGCGTGGCTTGCTCCAGCACGTCATGCTGCTCGGCGCGCAGGCCGGCCAGCGGCGGCACCACCGTTTCAATCACCGTTTCGAGCGCATGCGCCAGGTCGCGCAGCGACTGAAAACCGACCGTGCCCGACGTCCCCGCCAGGGTATGCACGGCTTGCAGCGCCTCCGCGCTGACGGCGCGCTCCTCATGGCGCCATTCGCCGAAGTCGCGCGTGAGCACGCGCAACAATTCATCCGTCTCGGCCAGGTAAATGTTGTACAAGGGAAGGCTGATGCGCAGTTCGCCCACGTGCTTGAGGTGGTCGTCCGGCGCTTCGTGCAGCGTGGGCGCCGTGGCCAGGGGCAGTCCGATCACATTGCCATTGCTGGCCACGGGCGTAGCCGATGCCGATGCCGAGCGAGGCTTGCGCAGTTCGAACGGCCCGCCTTCGCGCACGCGCTCGGCCGCCATCAGCAGCATGCCGGCCTCGCGCTGGCGCCCCGCGCCGCCTTCCAGTTCGGCCACCCATTCGCTGAGCTGGTACCAGCCGTAATTGAGCAAGGTAAACAAGTCGTCGCTGACGGGGCGCGATTCGGCCAGCCAGGTATTCATGACGCGTTCGATGGCGCCGGCCGCTTCGGCAAACTGCGCCAGGCCGATCATGCGGCTGCTGCCTTTCAGGGTGTGGAACGAGCGGCGCAACATGGCCAGGTGATCGCCGCTGGCGGCCTGCTCGCGCGGCAGGGCCAGGGTGGTGTCGATAAAGGCCAGCACTTCGCGCGCTTCGGCGATGAAAATGTCGAGCATCTCCGCATCAACATCGATCACGGCCGGCGCGGCATCCATGCCGACAGGCGCGGCGGGCGCCAGGGCCTGGTCGAGCAAGGGCACCGGTACGGCGCCGGCGGCGGCGACTTTTTCAAATGGCAGGGCGCGGAAAGTGCCGGCGGCCGCGTCGAAATGGAAACGCCCGCTGGCCGCCTGCGCGTTGCGGCCCAGCATATCGACAAAAAAGCCCAGCGCGCTGACATTTTGCGCGATCTCGTCGAGCGCCTCGGCATGGGCTTCCGCCTTGGCGTCGCCGCCGGGCAGCTGCCGCACGGCCGCATCGACCTGCAGCACGGCGGCGCGCGCGTCTTCCTGTCCCAGCCCGGCCAGCTGCTGCTGCAACTGCTCCAGCAAGGGCGCGACGCCGTCGAGGGTTGCCGTCCCCGCGCCCGCCGCATCCGCGTAATACGCATTGAGCACCTTTTCCACCTGGCGCAGGCCCGTCTTCATGTCCTCAGCCAGCGCGGCCACCGTCTGACCCTGTTCGATCTGGCGCGACAGCTCGCCCGCCGTGACGGGCGGCGGCGCTTCGCCAGCCAGCAGCGCCTGCAGGCGCGCGGCGATGGTTTCCGCATTGCCGGCGAAATCGTCGGGCAGACGGCGCAACTGCTCCAGTCCCGTGTCGGCAAACAGCAGCGCCATGCCGATTTCATTTTCCAGGGCCGCGCTGCGTCCGCTGGCCACGGCTTGCCGCGCCACGGCCGCGCATTCGCGCAGCAGGCTGGCCAGGGCCGGCTGCTTCAGGGACTCCGCATGTGCCGCCACTTCTTGCAGCGACGCTTCAAACTCGGCGCCCAAGGCTGGATCGAGGTCGGCTTGCGCCAGGCGGCTCCAGCTGGCGCGCGCCTGCGCCAGCGCCGTGCGGGCGCCTTGCAAGGCAGCCTGGTCGACCTGGCCGTAGCGCCGCGTTTCCACGTCGGCGGGCAGCATGCCTTCCAGCGCGAAGGCGGCACGCAGCTGGCGTGCCTCCGGTGTCGGCTCGGGTGCCGCCGCGATGAAGAACAGGGCGTCGCGCAGCATGGCTTCGGGCAGGCTGGCCGTGCCCTGCGCCAGGCGGCGCAACTGCAGATTGATCAGGCCAAACAACTGTTTGACGTTGCGCGTGCCCATGCCCTCGCCGCTGGCCGCCAGCCCGGCAAACGCCTGCATGGCGAACCAGAAGGTGCGCGCCGGCGCTTCCTGCTGCGCGTCCGCCACCAGGGTCAAGGTGGCGTGCAAATCGCCCGCATGCTGGCGTCGCGTTGCATCATCCTGCGCCTTCAGGAAGGGCAGCAAAGACTTTTCAAAGCGTCCGCGCCAGGCCGGATAATCGGCTGCAGGGGGTGCCTCCGCCAAGGCGATGGCATGCCCTTCCAGCGTCGACGCTGGCGGGAAAAACAGGTCGGCCGGGTGGATGCGCTCGGCACCCAGCATGCTTTGCAGGTCGCGGTAATAGGGGAACAAACGCGCCGGCTGCGGCGGCGTGCCGGCCACCAGGTCTTCCAGGTATTCGCTCAAGGCCTGATACAGTTCGGCGACGACTTGCGCATGGTCCAGCGTGTATTCGAGGCTGCCGTCGCGAAAGCGCGCCAGCGCCTGTTCCGCGCCGTCCGTCAGCAGGCTGGCGCCGGCCACGTCCACCATCACCAGCGCGCCATGGGCCTGGTGCAGATGCGAACGCGCATGCTGCAGGGCCGTGGCGCGTTCCTCGCGCTCGCGGCCACCCGCTTCGAACAGGGCCGTTTTCGAGCGGCCCAGCGCTTCGCGGATTTCCACCATCACCCACGACAAAGGCTCGCTGTCGAACGGCTTGGACTGCTGTGGACTATCTGGTGTGCTCATGCATGCCTCGGTAAGGAAATCGCCTGGACTGGCGCGGCGTTCAGGCGGCGACGCGGAAGCGCGACACCGAATTTTTCAGTTCCTGCGCCAGCATCGACAGTTTATGGATCGATTGCGCCGTTTGCTGCGTGCCATCCTGGGTCTGCTCCGTCACGCTCAGGATATGCTGGATATTCAAAGCCACGCCGCTGGCCGAACCGGCCTGCGTGCCGGTGGCGAACGAGATGCCCTGGATCAGTTCCGCCAGGTGTTTCGATACCTGGCTGATGTCGTTCAAGGCCGCGCCGGCCGCGTCGGACAGGCGCGCGCCCTCGACCACGCCCTGCGTGGACGTTTCCATCGCCCGCGTCGCATCCTGGGTATCGGCCTGGATGGTGCGTACCAGCGCGCCGATCTGCTTGGCGGCGGCGGCCGAGCGTTCGGCCAGGCGCTGCACTTCCTCGGCCACGACGGAAAAGCCGCGTCCCGCCTCGCCGGCCGATGCGGCCTGGATGGCGGCGTTCAGCGCCAGCACATTGGTCTGCTCGGTGATGTCGGAAATGAGCTCGGTGATTTCGCCGATTTCCTGCGACGATTCACCCAGGCGCTTGATGCGCTTGGAGGTATCCTGGATCTGCTCGCGGATTTCATGCATGCCCTTGATGGCGTTTTCCACCGCCGTCGAACCCTGCTGCGCCGCCGCCACCGACTGGCGCGCCACGTCGGCCGAAACGCTGGCCGACTTCGACACGTCGGTAATCGCATTGGCCATCTTGACCACGGTGGCGCTGACGCCCTGGATTTCGCGCGACTGCTGCTGCGACGCGATCAACAGTTTGCTGGAAATGCTTTGCGCCTGCGTCGAAGCGCGGTTCACCTGTTCCGCCGTCGCCGTCACCCTCCCCACCAGGCCGCGCAATTCCTCGACCGTGTAGTTGACGGAATCGGCGATGGCGCCCGTGATGTCTTCCGATACGGTGGCCTGCACCGTCAGGTCGCCGTCGGCGACCTTCTGCAATTCGTTCATCAGGCGCAGGATGGCCGCCTGGTTCTGCTCATTCCTGGCCTTCGCCTCTTCCTCTTTTTCCTGCGACTGCAGGCGCCGGATTTCCGCTTCCTGGCGCCGCCGCTCGGCGTCGCGCGTGCGGTTGACGGAGTCCTGCAGCAGCACCCTGCCGATGCCGGCCGCCGCGATCAGGGTCAGCAACACGCCGCCGACCATCATCCAGAAGGCGATGCCCAGGGTTTCCTGGTTCACGTGATACATCTGCTGCAGCAGGGTCAAGCGCTGGCGCAGGTCTTCGTTCTCGTTGAAGATCAGCTGTTCGGCGCTTTTCGCCGCACTGAATTTATCGAGCCGGTCGAGTATCGACGACACCAGCTTCTGGTAATTGTCAAAACTGGCTTTCAGCGCCACCAGCCGGTCGCGCAGTTCGGCGTCGCGCGTGGGCGCCAGTTGCAGCGTCACGCTGCCATTGAGCAGGCCTTCGACGGCGGCGCGGAAATACGTCGTGTCGCGCCCCAGCGAAAACGCCGTTTCCGAGCTGATGCTGCCGGACGACAGGAACTCGCTGGCGCTGCGGCTCATGCGCTGGCTCAGCATCATCAGCCGGCCGATGACGGCCAGGTCGCGCGCATTGCCGCCGCGCTGCACCTTCAAGGCCGCGATTTCCTCGGTCTGCGCCAGCAGCGCCGGCGACAGCCCATTCAATTGCTGCAAGGTCTTGTCGAATTCGCCCAACTCCGGCTTCAGACGCAGGATGGTGCTGGCCGCGCGGTCGCTGCTGGCCCACTTCTTGCGCGCGTCGGCCACCGCCGCCAGCAGGGCGGAACGCGACTCGCCGATATCGCGGCCGTGATACGTCCCGCCGCGCAGCATCAGGCGGAAATCCTGGCTCAGTTCATTGCGGCTTTCCTCGAGCTGGCGGAAGGCTTCCGGATTGCCTTGCACGGCGTTCGGCGCGGCCTTGCCGATGCGCTGCGAATGCATCAGCGCATCGCTGGCCAGTTGCGTCTGCGCCGAGGCGATATTGCTGCTGCGCGTGTTCAGTCCGACGAACAGCAGGCTGGCGGCCAGGCTCAGGGCCATCAGCGTCGACAGGATGCTCAGCTGCTTTTGCAGTGGAAAATGGCCGATCAGCGGCAGCTTCCAGTCCCCGGCCGGCGCGCTGGCCAGCGACTTGCGCCGTCCCAGCGCGTCGCGCAGGCGCAGCGGCAGGTCGGCCGCCGATGCCGGCGCGTCCGGCGCATGCTGCGCTTCGGGCATGCCGGCCGCCAGAATGGGGGAATGGGCGCCCATCAGCAAAGATCCTTGTGTTCGGGGAAGCCGCCAAAGCCGGCATCGAGGAAGCGTGCCGATTGCGCCAGCTGCGCCAGGTCCAGGCGCAGCCACTCTTGCCCTTCGCTGTCGCGCAGCGCCTGCGCCGCCCACGATGGCAGCACACCGTGCGGCGCATCGTGAACGGGCACCGATTGCATGGCGCGCAACTGGCGCAAACCGAGCACGCGTTCGACCAGCAATGCGCAATTGAGGCCCAGGCGGGGAGAAAAGGTGATGATGCGGCAGTGATTGCCCGGCACGCAGGCCGGTTCGCCCATGTAGCGGGCCAGGTCGACGACACCCGTCAGGCGGCCGCGCATGGCCGCCAGGCCCAGGTACCAGTCCTGCGCCAGCGGCACGCCCTGGATCTGCACGCCGGTGGCGATGACGATTTCACCGAGCTGCGTCAGGTCGAGCAGGCAGGGCCGGCCACCGAGCATCACGCCCAGTTCCTTGCGCGCCGCCAGCGCGCCGCTGCGCGCGGCCTGTATCCGCTCGATCAATTGCAGCTGATACTGGCGCAAGCGCCCCTGCCGCGCGCCCGCCTCGAAGACGGGCATGGCGGCAGCGGCAGGCGGAAAAGCCGCGGTGGACACGCCGTGACCTGGCATCGTGTGCATGCTCAGGAAATCGCGGCGATCTTGGCCAGAAGATCGGCTTCGACCACCGGCTTGACCAGGTAATCACGCGCGCCCTGGCGCAAGCCCCAGATGCGGTCCGTTTCCTGGCTCTTGCTGGAGCAGATAATCACCGGCACGTCCTGCAGTTCGGGATCGCGGGCGATGGCGCGCGTGATCTGGAAGCCATTCGCACCGGGCATCACCACGTCCATCAGAATGAGGTCGGGCCTGGCCTGCTTCAGTTGCGCCAGCGCGTCGGCGCCGTCCTGCGCCGTCAACACGGCATAACCGGCACGCACCAGCATCTCGCTCAGGTAGTAGCGCTCTGTCGGCGAGTCATCGACGATCAGAATTGTGTGTATGGCCATCTGCTTCCTTGCTGCGTTGTCAATCAATAAATCACTACTCAAAATGCCCGGCCAGGTGCTGCCGCACGGCCTCCAGCAGCGCCTCGCGCGCCAGCGGCTTGGCCAGGCAGGCGCTGGCGCCCGCCATGGTGCCACGCGCGCGGTCGAACAAGCCTTCCTTCGACGACAGCATCAGCACCGGCGTGGCGTGGAAAGCCGCGCTGGCCTTGATCAGCGCACAGGTGCGGTAGCCGTCCAGGCGCGGCATCACGATGTCGCACACGATCAGCGCCGGCTGGCAGTCGGCGATCTTGGCCAGGGCCGCGAAGCCGTTTTCCGCCACCACCACGCGATAACCGGCCTCGCCGAGTATCTTCGCGGCCGCGCTGCGTATCGTCGCGCTGTCGTCGATGACGAGGATCGTGGCGCTGGCACCCACGGCATCGGACGGCGCCGCGGGCAAAAAAGGACGCGTCATGTGATTATTCGACAATCTTTCATACGATAGCACAGGCAGCCGCGATACCTGCGTGCGGCAGCGGCATCCCGTGGAACTGATTGATTACAGCGCCACCATCTCGAAATCATCCTTGCGCGCACCGCATTCAGGGCAGGTCCAGTTCATCGGAACATCGGCCCAACGCGTGCCGGGAGCGATGTCTTCGTCGGGCAGACCGGCCGCTTCATCATAAACCCAGCCGCAAATAAGACACATCCACGTTTGGAATTGCTGCGTTGTTTCGTTGCTACTCACGTTCTGCCACCCTTCAATCAAGTAAAATGCTGAATTAGGTATCTTAATCTACCCGCCGTGCAAAACCAAACTTCTCCCCTCATATTAAGCTTCGGCGTGTCCGATCCGGTCGGCGCGATCGGCATCCAGGCCGATCTGGCCACCTTTTCAGCCTTCGGCTGCCATGGCCTGTCCGTCACCACGGGCCTGTTGATCAGCGATACGGCGCGCGTGGAAGACGTGCAGGCCGTCGACCCGGACTGGGTTTCCGACCAGGCGCGCGTGCTGCTGGAAGACATGTCCGTGGCCGCCATCAAGATCGGCGCGCTGGGCAGCGTGGAAAACGTCACGGCCATCGCCGAAATCGTCTCCGACTATCCGAACGTGCCGCTGATCCTCGATCCCTTCATTTCGGCGCTGCCGGAACAGGGCATGGACGATGAAGATATTCTCACGGCCGTGCGCCAGCTGCTGATCCCGCAAACGACCCTGCTGGTGCTCTCGCCGGTGGAACTGGAGCGCCTGGCCGAGACCTGGCGCGACGCCGATCCGGACGACACCCTGCAAAACGACGTCGACTACCTGGTCGCGCTGGGCTGCGAATACGTGCTCGTCACCGGCATGCCGGCCGACGCCAGCAAGTCCGGCACGGGCGAAGGCAAGCTGCGCGCCAATACCCTGTTTGGCGAAGACGGCGTGGTGCGCCACGACGAATGGCAGCACCTGCCCGGCATCTTCAACGGCGCCGGCAGCACCCTGTCGGCGGCGGCCACCGCCCTGCTGGCCCTGGCGGAAAACGAAGACGACGTGCCGCAGGTGGTCGTGGCGGCGCAGGAATTCACGGCCGGCGCGCTGGCCCACGCGCAGCGCCACGGCATGGGCAAGCTGGTGCCGAACCGGCTGTTCCGGCAGCAGCGCCAGCGCGGCGCCCAATAATTCTGTAGACCAGACAGACCAGACGACACAGACAACGATCCACTTTCAAGGCACGATTATCATGACGACGACTTCACAGAACGACATCCTGTTTGCCCGCGCACAAAAAACCACGCCAGGCGGCGTCAATTCGCCCGTGCGCGCCTTCCGCTCCGTCGGTGGCACGCCGCGCTTCATCACGCGCGCCGAAGGCCCCTACTTCTGGGATGCGGATGGCAAGCGCTATATCGACTACATCGGTTCCTGGGGCCCGGCCATCGTCGGCCACGCCCACCCGGACGTGGTGAAAGCGGTGCAGGATGCGGCCGCGCTTGGCCTGTCGTTCGGCGCGCCGACGGAAGGCGAAGTGCTGATGGCCGAGGAAATCACGCGCCTGGTGCCGTCGATCGAGCAGGTGCGCCTGGTGTCGTCGGGCACGGAAGCGACCATGAGCGCCCTGCGCCTGGCGCGCGGCGCCACGGGACGCGACAAGATCGTCAAGTTCGAAGGCTGCTACCACGGCCATGCCGATTCGCTGCTGGTGAAAGCGGGCAGTGGCTTGCTCACCTTCGGCAACCCGACGTCGGCCGGCGTGCCGGAAGACTTCGTGAAACACACCCTGGTGCTCGACTATAACAACGTGGAACAGCTGAAAGACGCCTTCGACAGCTTCGGCGCGGACATCGCCTGCGTCATCGTCGAACCGGTGGCCGGCAACATGAACCTGGTGAAAGCCACGCCGGAGTTCCTGCAGGCGATGCGCGAACTGTGCACGCAGCACGGCGCCCTGCTCATTTTCGATGAAGTCATGTGCGGCTTGCGCGTGGCCCTGGGCGGCGCGCAGGCGCTGTACGGCATCAAGCCGGACCTGACGGCGCTGGGCAAGGTGATCGGCGGCGGCATGCCGGTGGCAGCCTTCGGTGGCAGCGCGGCGCTGATGCACAACATGGCGCCGCTGGGCGCCGTCTACCAGGCCGGCACCTTGTCGGGCAACCCGGTCGCCGTGGCGGCCGGCATGGCCACCTTGAAACTGATCCAGCAGCCAGGCTTCTACGAGCAGCTGGGCGCCACGGCCAAGCGCCTGGCCGAAGGCCTGACCGCCGCCGCCAAAGAGGCCGGCGTGGTCTTCTGCGCCGACTACATCGGCGGCATGTTCGGCATTTATTTCAGCGCAACGCCACCAACCAGCTACGCGGAAATGATGGCGGGCGACCGCAGCAAGTTCAACGCCTTCTTCCACGCCATGCTGGACGAAGGCGTGTACTTCGCGCCCGCCGCCTTCGAAGCGGGCTTCGTCTCGGCGCAGCACGATGATGCCGTCATCGACGCCACCATCGCCGCCGCGCGCAAGGTGTTTGCCAAACTGGCCTAAGCGTTTTACACGGCCGCGGTGTCCATCACCGCGGCCACCAGCGCCGGCAGCCTGGCCATGTCATTGAACACAAGAAGCGCGCCGGCCGCCTTCAGGCGCGCTTCCTGGCCGGCGGCGACATGTCCGCCGCCGATGAATCCCAATACCGTCATGCCCGCCGCCACGGCGGCCATCACGCCCGTGACGCTGTCTTCCAGCACCAGGCACTGGCCCGGCGGCACGCCAAACGAGGCGGCTGCCGCCAGGTAGACGCCCGGATGCGGCTTGGCATGGCCCACCAGGTCCGGCGTAAACACCCGTCCGCCAAATAACGGTGCCATGCCGGTCCGCTCCAGTGCCGACCGCACGCGCGCGCCAGTATTATTCGACGCCACCGCTTTCGGCATATTGATGGCCGCCAGCGCCCGCAGCACGCCGGGCACGGCCCGCTGCAGCCGGTCGCAATCGGTTTCGACGCCCTGGCGGATCGCTGCGCAGACCTCCGGCGCCGGCGGCGCGAGACCCAGTTCGAGGAACACGCCGGTCAGCAGCGTCTCGAAGTTCTGTCCTTGCCGCGGCTGGATCAGGGCGACCAGCGGCGTATCGGCGGGCACGTACGGGCGCAGCTGCTTGAGCAGAGAAAACAAGGTCACGCTTTCGCTGTCGACCAGGACGCCATCACAATCGCTGATCAGGTGCGTCAAATAGACATCAGACATACGGTACTCGCATGGTGCTCTCCGGCATGGGTATTCTTGAAGGGACGCCGGCCCGGTCGCGGCCAGCCTGTCCAGCATACAAGCGGCGCGGGGGCCGGCGCTACGTCAAAGACCCTGTTTTATCGATACTATTTTGGGCAATTGCCATCTTTTTCCGCCGGCGTATTGCTCAGCAACATTTGACGCGATGCACAAAATTTGACTACGTCTCCTCTGATACAAGGAAAATACAAAAAAAGTATCGGTATACCCACATGGAATGAGTGGCTCCGCCGGGTTCGCCTGCATAGAATGGAACCATAAATCAAAAACACGCCCGGCCGGCAACAGGGTCGAAGCGCACGGTAACCCAGCAGGAGACACGTCATGCCACGCATCCGCCTCGCCCCGTTTACGCTTTGCCGCCACCACGCTTGTTCTCTTTTTCCCGCCGTCACCGGCTAAGCGGCGCGAGGGAGCACATCATGAAACCCGATCTCGAAGTCGTCCGCGTGCCCGCCGATGAATCGTTTACAGCCTGGTCGCACGGCTACCCTTACCGCACCGTGCGCTGGCACTTTCATCCCGAATATGAAATCCAGCTGATCACCGACACCAGCGGCAAGTACTTCGTCGGCGACTATATCGGCGATTTCGAGCCGGGCAACCTGGTCATGTCCGGCCCCAACCTGCCGCATAACTGGGTCAGCGAGCTGCCCGATAACCAGCCCGTGCCGCAGCGTTGTCTGATCCTGCAATTCACGGCCGAATTCATGGCCAAGGCCATCGCCGCCTTCCCGGAATTGCAGCCGGTCGTGACCCTGCTGGACGAATCGCGCAGCGGCCTGCTGTTTACGCCGGAGGCCGGCGCCGCCGCCCGGCCCCTGATGCAGGCCTTGCTGGAAGCGCGCGGCTGCCGCCGGGTCATGCTGTTCCTGTCGCTGCTGGACCTGCTGCTGCACGACAGCGAGCGCCGCAAGCTGTCCAGCCCCAGCTACCTGCCCGATCCGCACAGCTATATGGCCTCGAAGATCAACCTGGCGCTGGCCTACATCGGCAAGAACCTGTCGACCGACTTGCGCGAATCGGAACTGGCCGAACTGATCGGACAAAACGTCAGCTCCTTCTCGCGCTCGTTCAGCAAGCACACAGGAATTTCCTTTGTGCAATACGTGAACTTGCTACGCATCAAGCTGTCCTGCGAAATGCTCAGCAACAGCGCCTTGAGCATCACGGACATCTGCTACCAGGTGGGCTTTAACAATCTGTCCAATTTCAACCGCCAGTTCCTCGCGCACAAGGGCATTTCACCGTCGAAATTCCGCCGCTACGACGGTTTGAAAACGGCGGCCCCAGGCACCTGACTTCCTGTTTCACGCTTCATGCCCCGGCAGCAGGCAAGGCAAGGCTGCCACGACACCCAAAATCCATACTAAAAATCAGGAGACGATGATGTTGAAAAGAAAATTGCTGGCCCTGTCCACGACCGTCCTGTGCGCCGCCAGCCTGTCCGTGAGCGCCAGCGCCGCGCCGCTGAAGATCGGCATGTCCTTCCAGGAACTCAACAATCCGTATTTCATCACCATGAAAAAGGCGCTGGAAGAGGCGGCCGCCAGCATCGGCGCCACGGTGGTGATCACCGATGCGCGCCACGACGTGGCCAAGCAGACGAGCGACGTGGAAGACATGATCCAGAAAAAGATCGACATCCTGCTGCTCAACCCCACCGATTCGGTCGGCATCCAGTCGGCCGTCAAGGCGGCCAAGGCGGCCGGCGTGATCGTCGTCGCCGTCGATGCGAATGCCAACGGCCCCGTCGATTCCTTCGTCGGCTCGAAAAATTTCAATGCGGGCCAGCTGGCCTGCACCTACCTGGCCAAGAGCCTGGACGGCAAGGGCGACGTGGCGATCCTCGACGGCATCCCCGTCGTGCCCATCCTGGAGCGGGTGCGCGGCTGCAAGGATGCGCTGGCAGCCTTTCCTGGCATCAAGATCGTCAGCACCCAGAACGGCAAGCAGGAACGCGACCAGGCCTTGACGGTCACGGAAAACATCCTGCAGGCGCAGCCCAAGCTGAAAGGCATCTTCAGCGTCAACGATGGCGGCGCCATGGGCGCGCTGTCGGCCATCGAAGCGAGCGGCAAGGACGTGAAACTGACCAGCGTGGACGGCGCGCCGGAAGCCATCAAGGCGATGCTCAAGCCCAATTCCAGGTTCATCGCCACGGCCGCCCAGTACCCGCGCGACCAGGTGCGCCTGGCGCTGGCCATCGCCATGGCAAAAAAATGGGGCGCCAACGTGCCGGCCCAAGTGCCGGTCGACGTCAAGCTGGTGGACAAGGCAGGCGCCAAGTCCTTCAGCTGGTAAGGGCAGCGGCCACCGTGCCTGCCCACTCCCGCGGCCTGGCTGCGGGAGCTTCACCGTTACTCCGGATCCCATCATGCAGACGATCTTGCAGCTACAAAACATCACCAAGGGTTTCCCCGGCGTGAAAGCCTTGAACGACATTAACCTGGACATTCGCCAGGGCGAAATCCACGCCTTGCTCGGTGAAAATGGCGCCGGCAAGTCAACCCTGATGAAAATTCTCAGCGGCATCTACCGGCCCGACGCGGGCAACATCGTGGTCGATGGCCAGCCCTGCGATTTTCACAGCTACAACGACGCCATCGCCGCCGGCATCGCCATCATCTTCCAGGAGTTTTCCCTGGTGCCCTACCTGAATGCGGTGGAAAACATCTTCCTGGGACGCGAGCGGACGAATGCCCTGGGCCTGCTGTCGAAAAAAGCCATGCGGCAAGAAGCTGCGGCCATCTTCGCGCGCCTGAACATCGCCATCGACCTGTCGGCCGAAGTCAGCCAGCTCAGCATTGCCCAGCAGCAGTTCGTGGAAATCGGCAAGGCCCTTTCGCTCAATGCCCGCATCCTGATCCTCGACGAACCGACGGCCACGCTGACACCCAGCGAAGCCGGACATCTGTTCGCCATCATGCGCGAACTGCGCCAGCAAGGCGTGGCGATGATCTTCATTTCGCATCACATGGAAGAGATCTTCGACGTATGCGACCGCATCACTGTCCTGCGCGATGGCCAGTACGTGGGCATGACGGACGTGGCCGCCACCGATATCGGCCAGCTGGTGGAAATGATGGTCGGGCGCAAGCTGGAAGCGAACTTCCCCGCCAAGCCGGCGCGCCCCGCCTCGCCCGCCATCGTGCTCGACGCCCGCGACGTGCGCCTGAGCAAGGATGGCCCCGCCAACAGCTTCCAATTGCAGCAGGGCGAAATCCTCGGCTTTGCCGGCCTGGTCGGTTCCGGCCGCACGGAACTGGCGCTGGCCGTGATGGGCGCCCACCCGGCCTGGCACAAGGATATCCGCATCCACGGCAAGCGCGCCAGCCTGCGCGATCCGGCCGATGCCTTGCGGCACGGCATAGGCCTGTTGCCGGAAAGCCGCAAGACCGAAGGGCTGATCCTCGATTTCAGCATCACGGAAAACATGTCCATCAATAACCTGGGGAAATACACGGGTGCGGGACTGATACGCCGCCCCGCCGAGCTGGCCGCCACGCGGGCCATGATGGCCAAGGTGGGCGTCAAGGCACCCGGCCCGGGCACGCGGGTGGGCACCCTGAGCGGCGGCAACCAGCAGAAAGTGGTGATCGCCCGCTGGCTCAACCATCACTGCAAGATCCTCATCTTCGACGAGCCCACGCGCGGCATCGACGTGGGCGCCAAGGCGGAAATCTACCGCCTGATGCGCGCCCTCACCAGCGATGGCTATTCCATCATTCTGATTTCATCGGAGCTGCCGGAAATCACCGGCATGTGCGACCGGGTCGCCGTGTTCAAGCAGGGCGCCATCGTGGCCATGCTGGAAGGCACGTCCATTCACTCCAGCGAGGTAATGCGCCATGCAACAGCCGGTCAACACTGAATCCCTCGCGGCGCCGCGCCGCGCCGTCCCTCCCCTGCCAGCCAGGCGCCTGTGGGCCATGCTGAAGCAGTCGCCCGCCTTCCTGCCGCTGCTGGGCCTGCTGCTGGTGTCGGCCGCGATGGCGGCCACCACCGACCATTTCTTTTCCAGCGATAACCTGGTCAATATCGCGCGGCAAGTGTCGATCAACGCCATCATCGCCGTCGGCATGACGTGCGCCATCCTCAGCGGCGGCATCGACCTGTCCGTCGGCTCCGTGATGGCGCTGACGGGCACCTTGACGGCGGGACTGATGGTGGCCGGCCTGCCGCCCGGGCTGGCCATCGCGGCCGGCCTGGCCGTGGGCATCGCCTTTGGCGTGGGCAATGGCTTCTTTGTCGCCTACGCCAGGATGCCGCCGATTATCGTCACCCTGGCCACCATGGGCATCGCGCGCGGACTGGCCCTGCTGTACACGGGCGGCTACCCGATCAACGACTTGCCGGACTGGTTCGAATTCTTTGGCCGCGGCACGGTGCTGGGGGTGCAGACGCCGATCCTGGCCATGCTGCTGGTCTTCCTCGTCGCCTATGTGCTGCTCGACCATACGCCGCTGGGCCGCTATATCTACGCCATCGGCGGCAACGAGGAAGCGACGCGCCTGAGCGGCGTGCGCGTGGCGCGCTACAAGCTGCTGGTGTATGCCATCAGCGGCGGCACGGCCGCCATCGCGGGCCTGGTGCTGACCTCGCGCCTGATGAGCGGCCAGCCGAACGCCGGCATCGGCTTCGAACTGGACGCGATTGCCGCCGTCGTCATGGGCGGCACGGCCATCACGGGCGGACGCGGCTCCATCGTCGGCACCCTGATCGGCGCCGTCATGCTCGGCGTACTCAACAATGGCCTGAACATGATGGGCGTCTCGCCCTACCTGCAAAACATCATCAAGGGCGTGATTATCCTGCTCGCCATTTACATCAGCCGCAACAGCAGCAAGCGCGCCTGACCACCACCTTTATCACCTGGAGCCTGCCATGAAGTACACCGAAGTCGAGATGCAAGCCGTCGTTTGCCACGGTCCGAAAGATTACCGCCTGCAAAAGATCAGCCGCCCGAAGCCACGCCTGAACGAGTTGCTGATCCGCATCGCCGCCTGCGGCATCTGCGCCAGCGACTGCAAATGCCACTCGGGCGCCGCCATGTTCTGGGGCGGCGACGGCCAGCCGTCGTGGGTCAAGCCGCCGGTGATCCCCGGCCACGAATTCTTCGGCTACGTGGTCGAGGCGGGAGAGCACGGCGAGGAACACTTTGGCGTGAAGGTGGGCGACCGCATCATTGCCGAGCAGATCGTGCCTTGCGGCAAGTGCCGCTTTTGCAAATCGGGCAAATATTGGATGTGCGAAGTGCACAATATCTTCGGCTTCCAGCGCGAAGTGGCCGATGGCGGCATGGCTGAATACATGCGCATCCCGCCCACCGCCCTCGTGCATAAAATTCCCGAGAGCATTTCGCTGGAAGACGCGGCCATCATCGAGCCGATGGCGTGCGCCATCCACACGGTCAACCGCGCCGAAGTGCAGCTCGACGACGTGGTGGTAATCGCCGGCGCCGGGCCGCTGGGCCTGATGATGACGCAGATCGCCGCCCTGAAGACGCCGAAAAAACTGGTGGTGATCGACATGGTGCCGGAGCGCCTGGCGCTGGCGCGCGAGTATGGCGCCCACGTCACCATCAATCCCGCCACCGACGATGCGCTGGCCATCATCCACGGCTTGACGGACGGCTACGGCTGCGATGTGTATATCGAGACGACGGGCGTGCCGGCCGGCGTGACGCAGGGCTTGAATGTGATTCGCAAGCTGGGCCGCTTCGTCGAATTCAGCGTCTTCGGCAAGGAAACCAGCGCCGACTGGTCCATCATCGGCGACCGCAAGGAACTCGACGTGCGCGGCGCCCACCTGGGACCGTATTGCTACCCGGTCGCCATCGACCTGCTCGAACGCGGACTGGTCACGTCGAAAGGCATCGTCACGCACGACTTTCCGCTGGAAGACTGGGAGCAGGCGTTCGCGCTGGCCAACTCGCTCGATTCCATCAAGGTATTGCTGAAGCCAGCGCAACATTAATGGGGAAACCGGCATGGATTACGTCATCGGTGTCGATATCGGCACGCAAAGCACCAAGGCCCTGCTCGTCACCAGCGGCGGCGCCATCGTGGCCCAGCATGCACAGGGCTACCAGGTCGACACGCCGCGTCCCCTGTGGGCTGAACAGTGGCCGGCCGTATGGTACGACGCCGTCGTGAGCTGCGTGCGGCAGGTACTGCACGCCAGCGGCGTGCCGGCGCAGAACGTCAGAGCCATCTGCGTGAGCAGCCTGTATGGCGGCTCCGGCATTCCCGTCGATGCCGCCATGCAGCCGCTGCACCCGTGCCTGATCTGGATGGACCGGCGCGCCACCGACGAGGTGGAATGGGTCAAGCAGCACGTCGACCTGGAGCGGCTGTACGCGACGACAGGCAACGGCGTCGACAGCTATTACGGCTATACCAAGATGCTGTGGCTCAAGCGCCACCGCGCCGAGGTGTGGGACCGCACGCACTACTTTCTGCCGCCGAACAGCTACATCAACTATCTGCTGACGGGGGAAGTGGCCGTCGACCATAGTTCGGCCGGCAATATCGGCGGCGTGTACGATCTGGCCGCGCGCGGCTGGTCGGCCCCCATGCTGGAGGAACTCGGCATTCCCGCGCGCATGATGCCGCAGCGCCTGGTCGACTCGTCCGAGGTGGTAGGCTCCCTGCTGCCGCTGGCGGCCCAACAGCTGGGCTTGCTGGCAGGCACGCCCGTCATCGCCGGCGGGGTCGACGCGGCCGTGGCCACCTTCGCCGCCGGCGCCAGCCGCGCGGGCCAGCATGTGGCGATGATCGGCACGAGCATGTGCTGGGGTTATATCCACCAGCAGGTCGATGCGCGCCACGGCCTGATCAGCATGCCGCACGTGTTCAACAGCCAGTCCGACCTGTATGTGTTTGGCGGCGCCATCACGGCCGGCGCCTCCGTCAGCTGGTTCCGCGACGAGTTTTGCCAGGCCGACGTGGAGGCGGCCAGACGGCTGGGCCATGCCGATGCGCACCAGCTGATGGAAGAGCAGGCGCAGGCCGTGCCGCCCGGCGCCGATGGCGTGCTGTTCCTGCCCTATCTGATGGGAGAGCGCAGCCCCATCTGGGACGCCAGGGCCAGCGGCGCCTTCCTGGGCCTGAGCCTGTACCACAGCCGCGCCCATCTGTACCGCGCCGTGCTCGAAGGCGTGAGCTTTGCCCTGCAACACAATATCGAGGCGGGCGCCAGGGGTACCGGCACGGTGGCGCTCGACGACAAGCTGATCGTCGTCGGCGGCGCCGCGCACTCGCCCCTGTGGATGCAGATCATTGCCGACATCACGGGCTATCCCGTCTACACCATCGCGGAAAACGTCGAGGCGGCGCTGGGCGCGGCCTTGCTGGCGGCGCTCGGTGCCGGCCTGGTCAGCAAGGACGCGGCCCAGCGGGGCTGGGTCACCCTGGTGCCGCGCAGCAAGCCACAAGCGGACGCCAGCGAGGTGTACCGCCGCACCTTTTCCCTGTACCGCGATGCCTATCCCGCCTTGCGGCCCCTGATGCACCGTATCAACCACGCCAACCCAAACTGAGGATGACCATGCTATTCGATTTCCGCCACAAAAAATTCATCGTCACGGGCGCTTCCAGCGGCATCGGCCTCGTCACGGCGCGCATGCTGAGCGCGGCCGGCGCGCGCGTCATTGCCATCGGACAAAACGCCGAACGGCTGGCCGCGCTGGCCGACGAAACCGGTTGCGAGCCGCTGCAGCTCGACATCAGCGACAGCGACGCCATGGCGGCTGCGCTGGCGCCGCTGCGCAACATCGATGGCCTCGTCAATTGCTCCGGCATCTCGCAGCTGGGCCCGAGCCTGGAAGTCGATGCGGCCAGCTTTGACCGCGTGATGGTGGTCAATGCGCGCGGCGCGGCCATGATGGCGCGCCATGTGGCGCAGGGCATGCTGCGCGAAGGACGGCCGGGCAGCATCGTGAATGTCTCGAGCCAGGCGGCGCTGGTAGCGCTTGAGCATCACTTGGCGTATTGCGCCTCGAAGGCGGCCATGGATGCGATCACCCGCAGCCTGTGCCTGGAACTGGGGCCGCACGGCATCCGCGTCAACAGCGTCAACCCCACCGTGACCCTGACGCCGATGGCGGAACGGGACTGGAGCGATCCGGTAAAAAGCGGCCCCATGCTGGCCGCCATCCCGCTGCGCCGTTTTGCCACCCCGGAAGAGGTAGCCAGCCCCATTTTGTTCCTGCTCAGCGACGCCGCCGCCATGATCAGCGGCGTCAGCCTGCCGATCGATGGCGGCTATACCTGCCGCTAAATCACTTGCAATTAAGCGACTTGCGGCTCGGCGGCCGGCTGCAGCAGGGCCGCCACCAGCGCCGGCAAACTGGCCATGTCGCTGAACACGACATGCGCGCCGGCCGCCTTCAGGCGCGCTTCCTGGCCGGGCGCAATATGCCCGCCGCCGATGAAGCCCAATACCGTCATGCCCGCCGCCACGGCGGCCGTCACACCCGTGACGCTGTCTTCCAGCACCAGGCACTGGCCTGGCGGCACGCCAAAGGCGGCCGCTGCCGCCAGGTACAGGCCCGGATGGGGCTTGGCATGGCCCACCAGGTCGGGCGTAAATACGCGCTTGTCGAACAGCGGCGCCATGCCAGTACGCTCAAGCGCCGACAGCACGCGCGCGCTGACGCTGTTCGAGGCGACGGCCTTGGGCAGGGGAATGGCGGCCAGCGCCTGCGCCACGCCGGGCACGGCGCGCAGCTGCGCATCGCAGGCCGCGTCGACGGCGTTGCCGATGGCCATGATGTCATCGGCCGGCAATTGCGGCAGGCCCAGTTCCTTGTAGATATCCTGCATCAGCGGCACCAGGCGCTGGCCCAGGCGCGGCTCGATCAAGCCTTGCAGGGTGACACCCTCGGGCAGGTTTTGCAGGCGCGGCCCCAGCAATTCCAGCAGCGCTTGCAGGGCCACGGCTTCACTGTCGATCAGCACGCCATCGCAGTCGCTGATCAGATGGGTAAAGCGCGGTGGGGTGATGGCGGTATCAGGCATGGACTCTCCAGAAGACAACGGTGACGGGAAATGCGGCGGCCAGCCGGCCAAGGCCGGCATCGTAACGATCATAGGTGGAACAGGCGGACGCCACCACGCAGAAAACGTCTCGATGACGATACTTTTCTGCGCAGCAGGCGGCAGGCATCAATCGGCAATGAGCAATGAGCAATGAGCAATCACGCAATACCAATTCAATACCACACAATACCAGTGATTATCGCCGATTTTTGAATTCGCTGCGTTCATCTTGACACCGGGACGCGGAAGCGCCCCGGCGATGCGGCTTATTTCAGCCAGCCGCGGTGGCGGAAGTACAGGAAGGGCGCGATGGCGCTGGTGATCATCAAGCCCCAGGCCCATGGATAGCCGAACGACCATTCCAGTTCCGGCATCAGCTTGAAGTTCATGCCGTACACACTGGCGATCAGGGTCGGCGGCAGGAAGGCCACGCTGGCCACCGAGAATATCTTGATGATCTTGTTCTGGTTGATGTTGATGAAACCGACGGTGGCATCCATCAGGAAGTTGATCTTGTCGAACAGGAAAGAGGTGTGGCCGTCCAGCGATTCGATGTCGCGCAAAATCTGCCGCGCTTCCTCGAACTGCTCGGAATTGAGCAAGCGGCCGCGCATCAGAAAGCTCACGGCGCGGCGCGTATCCATCATGTTGCGGCGGATACGGCCATTCAAATCTTCCTCATGGGCAATGGCATTCAGCGCTTCGGCCGCGTGCGCGTCGGTAAATTCCTTTTGCAGCACGCGCGTGCTGACTTCTTCCAGGTTCTGGTAGATGCCTTCGAGCACGTCGGCCGAATATTCGGCATCGGTGGCGTACAGGTCCAGCAGCACGTCCATGTAGTCGGCAATCGAGCCTGGCCGCGAACGGGCGCGCATGCGCACCAGGCGGAACACGGGCAAGTCGTCCGTATGCATGGAAAACAAAATCTTGCGGGCAAGAATGAAGGCCACCGTGATGACGCGCGACGGGCCATCGTCCTCTTCACGCAGGAAGTCCGTGCGCAGGTGCAAGTCGCCGTTTTCCGCTTCGTAATAGCGGGCCGACGCTTCAATATCCTTGACTTCGTCTTCGCCCGGCAGGGTGACGTTGTAGATGGCCTTGACCCAGGCCCGTTCATCATCGGTGGGATCGGTCAGGTCGACCCACACCGGTTCGGCATTTTCGAGGTCTGCGCGGCTGTCGATCGGCACCTGGTTGAGCCGGCCATTCTGTAATACAAAGACATTGATCATGCGCGCTCTCAGCCGGATGTGGGGTTATCGTGATGTGCTGGCGCTGGCGCCAAAAATGAAAACAGCGCAAGTGTACCCGCAAAGGCCTTTTCACGACCACCCCCGGCACCGCTTTTTCACGGAAAAAGTGCGGCGTTGCACCAAGCGGGGCCGATTAAGATGCTGCGTCGCAATAGTGCCAATCAAACAGCTTTAATTTTATGCAAAGAAAGCCCGCTGCACTCAAGGCAATTCCGCCGCCCCCATGCGGCGCAGGATCACGCCCGTGCGCCGGTTCAGGTAGCCCGTATCGCGGTGACGGTCATAAAAACGGGGATTCGGCAGCATCACGGCCAGTTTCGCCGCCTGTCCCGCGCTCAGGCCCGCCGCGCTGACCTTGTAATAGTGGCGCGCGGCCGCTTCGGCGCCAAAGGTGCCCGTGCCAAACTCCACCACATTCAGATAAATCTCGAAAATGCGCTGCTTTTCCATCAGGTTTTCCAGCATGTACGTGATGATCAGTTCCTGACCCTTGCGCACATAGCTGCGCGAACCGGACAGGAACAGATTCTTCGCCAACTGCTGCGTGATGGTGGAGCCGCCCGCCACGACCTTCTGCTTCTTGCTGTTTTTTTCATACGCCTTTTGCAAGGCGTCCCAGTCCACGCCTTCGTGCTCGGAGAAATTTGCGTCTTCCGAGGCGATGATGGCCCGTTTCAGATTGTTCGAGATGCGGTTGTACGGCACCCACGTCTGCTTGATGGTGGCATTGGGATTCTTGTCCTGCAAGACGGACAACTGTTCCCGCATGAAGGCCGTGCTGGACGGGTTATGGTCGACCCACCACCAGATTTGCAGGAAGAAGTACAGTTGCACGACGATAAACGCCAATATGGGGACGATGAACAGCCACTTGATCCAGCCGTAGCGGCTGCCGCTGCCCCCCTTGCGCTGGCCCTTCTTGCCGGCGCTCACAGGGCACTGCGCAATTGCGCCAGCAAGTCCTGCGTCTGCGGCCGCACGCCGCGCCACACGTAAAATGCTTCGGCCGCCTGCTCCACCAGCATGCCCAGGCCGTCGCGCACCTGCGCGCCATGCTGTGCGGCAAAGTCCATGAAGACGGTGGGCTGGGCACCATACATCATGTCCAGCGCCAAGGTGTGGCTGCCGAAGATACCGGGCGGCACGGGCGGCAAGTCACCCGCCAGGCTGGCCGAGGTGGCGTTGATGACGATATCGAAGACGCCATCGGGCTGCGCGAAACCGCCGGCGCGCAGCTGGCCGGGGTGGGCCAGCGCGTCGGCAAACTGCGCCACCAGCGCCTCGCCAGTGGCCACGGTGCGGTTGGCAATGAAGATTTCCTGCGGTCCCTGTTCCAGCAAGGGCAGCACGACGCCGCGCGCGGCGCCGCCCGCGCCCAGCAGCAGGACGCGCTTGCCGGCGACCTTCACGCCGGCGTTGCGCACGATGTCGGCCACCAGGCCCGCGCCATCGGTATTGTCGCCAAGAATGGTGTCGCCATCGAAACGCAGGGTATTGACGGCGCCGGCGGCCCTAGCCCGCGGCGTCAGCTCGCTGGCCAGCGCGCACGCGTCCAGTTTGAAGGGCACCGTCACGTTCGCGCCCTTGCCACCCTCGGCGGCGAACGTGCGGGCCGCCAGGGCAAAGCCGTCGAGCGGCGCCAGCCGGCGCTCATAGACCAACGCTTGCCCTGTCTGCAGGGCAAACGCGGCGTGGATCAATGGGGACTTGCTGTGGGCGATGGGATTGCCGAAGACACAATATTGATCGTGATTCATTGCTTGCTTGTTCAATTGCTGCCGCCAGTCAGGTTAGCTTCCATTTTTTCTTCGCGCGTAAATTTGAAGCGGGTGATGACGACCCACAGGTCATCCTTGTCACTCGACAACATGTTCGGTGGGAAACGGCCAAACGGCGCCGCGCGGCGCACGATGGCCAGGGCCGCCGCATCGAGTGCCGGGTTGCCCGAGCTTTTTTCCACGCGGGCGCCGCCCTCTTTCTGGTAAATCGTGCCGTCCTGGAAGATGGGAATATAGACGACCAGTTCGCCATACATCTTGCGGCCATTCTTTTGCGGGAAATTCAGGGTGCCGATTTCCTCGATGCGCTTTTGCAGGGTCTTGTAATACATGGCATAGCCGACCTCCTGCGTGCTGGGCGTAATGAACGTCTTGCGCGGTCGCTTGTTCTGGTCTTCCACGGTCTGGCTGATCTCGGCCGCCATGCGCGCGATGGCCTTGCTGCTTTCCATCAAGTCCGAGCCGGTGGCCAGGGGATTGGGCTTGTCCTTTTCCGTGACGGGCGCGGCGCTGTAAGGCGTCGGCCTGGCCGCCTGCGTCAGCAGTTCCTGCTGCTTCTGCTCCAGCTCGGCAATACGCCGGGCGCTGGCCTTGACGCTGTCGCCCTCTTCCACCTTGCGCATGTCGGGCAAGGGCGACTTGGCGCGGCCCTTGTCGGCCTGTCCGCCACCATCGAGGTTGGCTTGCGCCAGGGCATCGGCCTTCAACGGCTTGTTCGCATGCTTGGCGTTGACCAGGATCACTTCCAGGCCAGGATCGGTGGCGACGGCCCGCTGCGGCGCCGGGGCGACAAAATGCATCGCCAGCAAGGCGCCGTGCGCCAGCAGCGATACCGCCACGGCTATCATCAGGAAACGATTCTCTCGGAAAGACTTCACGCGCAACCCAGTTCGCAACAAGCACACCATACAAGATGGCTGAATTCTACGTCAAAGGGCGGTGCCGGCAACAGTTTTCAGCACCGCCTTGATGGCGTGAGGAATGCCTTACTTGACCTCGGGCTCGCTGACCACGTCTTCGCTGGCCAGTTCCGCCACTTCCGCCTCGGCGTCGCCGACCTGGTTGGCCGCTTCCGGCGCGGCTTCCGCTGCCACGTCGCCTTCATCGGCGCCTTCGTCGCCAGACTCTTCCTCATAGTCCAGCTCGGCGTCGGCCGCCGCATCGGGCACGGCGGCAATTTCCAGCAGGCGCGCTTCGATGCTCAGGTCGACTTCATCCCAGCGCAGCAAGTCCAGTTTCACCTGGGCGCCGCGCGCCACCGATGGCATGCCCGGCAGCTTGATGACCAGCGGAATGTCGACCAGGCGCAAGATCTCGTCTTTCAACACGACGGCGTCGACCTGGCGCGCGTTTTCCTGGTGCAGCCAGCGCAAGCACCAATAGCGTTCCATGTTCGACTGGAAATCGCCATACGCGGCATACGCGGCGTCGAAGGCCGAGACGATGGCGAACAGATTCGCGTCGCGCGGCTTGAACGGGGCCACCAGCGGCGCCGTCACGCCGTGTTCGGCGCAGGCGATGATTTGCCACTGGTTGACCAGGTCCGTGTAGCGGCGCAAAGGCGAAGTGCTCCACGCGTATTGATCCACGCCCAGGCCCTGGTGCGGCGCCGCATGGGTAACCATGCGCACCTGCATCTTTGCCGCCCAGCTATTGCCGCTGCCGCCGCCCTGGCTGCGGTAGATGCCTGGCACGCCATGGTCGTGCAGCATCTTGCCCCACGTGCTGTTGGCAAAAATCATCAGTTCGGCGACGATCTTGTCGAGCGGCGCGCCACGCTTGCGGCGCGCCACGGTGACGATGTCGTTTTCCACATAGAAGTTGAAATCGACACGGTTGTTCTGTTCCGGCTTCAAGCCAAACGCTTCGCGTTTCTTCATGCGGCCCTGCTCCAGCTGCTGCGCCCATTGCCACAGCACGGCAAAATCGGCCTTGTGCGGATACTCGCCCTCACCGCTGGCCAGGGTTTCCTCGTTGACCAGGTCGTCGAGCTGGTTATGCCGCAAATTGCTGGCAATCGGCACCAGCTCGGCGCGCGTCTGCGTGCTGACCACGGCCCAGTCGGCTTTCGGGTCCAAGGTCGCGTACAGCGACAGGGCCGGGCACGTCGTGCCTTCCGCCAGCGTAAACGCGTTGACGATTTCATCCGGCAGCATGGTGATCTTGTCGCCTGGCATGTAGACGGTCGACATGCGCTGGCGCGCCATCTTGTCGATCACGTCTTCCGGGCGGATGCCCAGGCCCGGCGCGGCGATGTGGATGCCCACTTTCACGGTGCCATCGGGCAAGGGCTGCACGGAGAAGGCATCGTCGATCTCGGTCGTCGTCACGTCGTCGATCGAGAAGGCGGCCACGTCGGCCAGCGGCAGCTTGGCCGTCACGGACGGCACGGGCACGTTCGGGAAACCGGCGCCTTTCGGGAAATTTTCGAAAAGGAATTTCGACAGGTGCAAGTCTTTTGGCGAAGCAATACCACCGACGGCCAGCAACAGCCGCGGCGGCGTCGTGTGCAATTCCGTGCACGCCGCTTCCAGCGCCTTGTATTCAATCGTGTTCTTGTCCGGCTTGAACAGCAGTTGCAGCACCATGGGCTGCATCGAGGCGGGCAAGCGGTTCTGCTTCAGCTCTTCCACATAGCCTGCCTGCACCAGCGCCTGCTGCTTTTTCTTTTCAATTCCGGCCAGAGCCGCCTTCAGCGAGGCTTCCGGCGCCGCCTTGTAGCGGCCACGGCCCTTCTTGTAAAAATATACGGGCGCCGAATGCAGGGCCAGGATCAGGCCGGCCGCTTCCGGCGGCAACGGTGCATGGCCGAAGTACTCGGCGCCCAGCTCGGCAAAGCCGAACTCGTCTTCGCCCGCCACTTCCCACAGGAAATCGAGATCGATCTCGGCGGCAACCGCCTTGGCTTGCTCGAGCAACTCGGCCGGGGCCGGCTTTTCATACTGCAGCAGCACATCCTTGACCTTGACCTTGGTGCGCTTGCCGCTGGCCATTTCGACCTGGTAGGCTTCACCCGCTTGCGACAGGACCGTGCCGACCTTGAAATCGCCGGATTCTTCAAAAAATAGATTCATTGTTATGCTTTGTTTATTAATGTGTCGGTTGCAACGGTGCGAGTGACGGACGTCAACTCCAGCACCGCCGGCAAAAATACTTCGGTTACCAGCAGCAATCCCTGGTGACGCTGATACAGGCAGCGGCGGGCAAAAAACAGCGCCTGCTCGTCGGCGCGCCGCCCATCCCCTGCCAGCGCCGCCTGCGCCCGCTGCACCAGCGGGTGCCCGGCACGCAAGCGGGCAAATTCCAGTTCCCCGCGGCGTACCATGCGGTCGCCAAACAGGGTCGTGCCCAGCGAACGTTCGCCCAGCGCGGAAAACAAGGGCCAGTCCGTGGCCGTCGCCTGCATGGGCACGACGGTATGGCCAAACACGGCCGGCTTGTCATCACAACGCAACAGCACCTCGCGTTCCCACACCCGGCCCGCGCGGTGCAAACCAATGATGGCAGCCTCGTCGCTCAAGCAACGTGCTGTTTCCTGATGCAAACATTGCACGCGAAACGCGCTGCTATGCGCTTTCAGCTTGGCCGTCAGCGAACCGCCGCCCGTGAGCCAGTGACGCAAGGCCGGCGGCGCATTGACGGCATTCACGTGCGCATGCCATTGCGCCTGCCGCAGCGAACCCGGCCTCACTTGGCGGCGTCCGCATCGATGCCGCAAAAGGCCAGCACGGGCGCCAGATAATCGGCAAATTCGCTGATGCCATGGTCGCTGCCATCGATGACCAACTGCCGCGCCCCCTGATAATGCGCCACCATGTCGCGGTAGTCGAGCACTTCATCGCCCGTGGCGGCAATCAGGAAATAGCGTTGCGGCTGCGTAATTTTCTCTACGGAAAATGTGCGCAGCTCATCGATGTACTCGCGCTTGAACTCGAATGGCTTGTCCGAATGGAACTCCGTCGTCACGCCCACATGCTGTTCCAGGTCGATCAAGGGCACGATGGCGGGGTTGAGCAAGACGGCGCGGCAACCGAGCTGCTCGGCCAGCCAGGTGGCGTAATAGCCGCCCAGGGACGAGCCGATTATCGTCAGCTCAGCCGGCGCCACGTCCTTGACCAGCGACAAGGCCAGTGCTATGGCCAGCTTGGGCGAAGCCGGCAATTGCGGGCACAGCCACTGTGCCTCGCGGCCCAGCGCCTGCATCTGCGCGGCCAGCAGGCGCGACTTCATCGACAGGGGCGACGAGCGGAATCCATGCAGGTACAGAATCATCGGCCCAGGGCCTCCAGCAACTTCTGGTGCACGCCGCCAAAGCCGCCGTTGCTCATCACCACGATCTGATCGCCGGGACGGGCACTGGCCGCCACGGCCGCCACCAGGGTGTCGATGTCTTCATAGGCGCTGGCAATCTTGCCCAGCGGCGCCAGCGCGTCGCCCAGGCTCCAGCCCAGCGCGGCATGGCTGCCGAAACCGAAAACGAGGTCCGCATCCTTGAGGCTGCCCGGCAGCGCATCTTTCATGGCGCCCAGCTTCATGGTGTTTGAACGCGGTTCCAGCACGGCCAGGATGCGGCCGGTGTTGCCTATCTTCTGGCGCAGGCCGCCCACGGTGGTGGCAATGGCCGTCGGGTGATGCGCGAAATCGTCGTACACGGTCATGCCGTTGACGACGCCACGCACTTCCATGCGGCGCTTGACGCTCTCGAAGCTGGCCAGGGAAGCGCACGCCTGGGCAATCGGCACGCCTACGTGGCGCGCGGCGGCGATGGCCGCCAGCGCATTGCTGCGGTTGTGCTTGCCCGTGAGCGCCCACGCCACATGGCCTTCCTGCTGGCCATTGAAATACACGTCGAAGCTGCCATCGGCCTGCTCTTGCAGTTGCCAATTAGCATCTTGACCAAAACTTTCTTTTTCGCTCCAGCAACCGCGCGCCAGCACGCGCTGCAGCGACGCTTCGTCGCCGTTGAAGACGAGGCGGCCGATGCCGGGCACCGTGCGCACCAGATGGTGGAATTGCGTCTCGATCGCGTGCAGATCGGGGAAGATGTCGGCGTGATCATATTCCAGGTTATTCATGATGGCCGTCTTCGCGTGGTAATGCACGAACTTGCTGCGCTTGTCGAAGAAGGCCGTATCGTATTCATCGGCTTCGATGACGAAGAAGTCCGAATCGGCGCTCTTGCCGTCGATCTTGCCGCTGAGGCGGGCGGAAATGCCAAAGTTCATCGGCACGCCGCCGATCAGGAAGCCCGGCGCGTAGCCCGCGTCTTCGAGTATCCAGGCCAGCATGGCTGATGTTGTCGTCTTGCCATGCGTGCCGGCCACGGCCAGTACCCACCGATTGCGCAAGATGTGTTCGCCGATCCACTGCGGGCCGGACACGTATGGCAAGCTGCGGTTGAGGATTTCTTCCACCAGCGGGTTGCCGCGCGAAACCACATTGCCAATCACATACAAATCCGGGTTCAGCTTGGTTTGTTCCGGATCGAAACCCTGGATCAGTTCGATTCCCTGCGATTCCAGCTGGGTGCTCATCGGCGGATACACGTTGGCATCGCAACCGGTGACTTTATGGCCGGCTTCCTTGGCCAGGACAGCCAGGCCGCCCATGAAGGTACCGCAAATGCCGAGAATATGAATATGCATGTGATCAGTGCGAAAGGTGCACGCTTAAGTAAGAAGACGGTGAGATAAAAAACAGCAAGTGCAGGATTTTACCTGACGCCATGACTTTTTCCGCTTCGGAGTATCATCTCGCTCATGACGAACGATGCATTTGACGATAGCGCGCAGTTGCGCCTGGAAATCGCCGCCGCTGCCGCGCGCCTCGTGGCGCAGGATGGCGCCGATTATGGCAGCGCCAAGCGCAAGGCGGCGCGGCAAGTCCTCGGCGACGCGCCGAACCGGCCCACGAATCGGCCCAATACACTGCCTGACAACGACATGATCGAAGAGCAGGTGCGGCAATACAATGCCCTGTTCCTGGCCGACAGCCAGCCGGCACGATTGTTCCAGCTGCGCACGATTGCGCTGCAGGTGATGGAAGCGTTGCAACAATTTCATCCTCTGCTCAGCGGCCCCGTGCTCAATGGCACGGCCGGCCCCCACGACGAGATCTATCTGCAGCTGTTTGCCGAGAGCGCCAAGGAAATCCACATCTTCCTGCTGAATAAAAATATCGTGCTCGATATGTCGGAAAGCCCGCATTTCAAGGGAGCGCGTTATGATGCGGTCGAGACAGCCAGTTTCTTGTGGAAAAACGAAGGCGTGCACGCGGCCATGTATGAGCTCGACGATATGCGCGGCGCGTTGAAAGCCAAGGCGGACGGCAAGGTGCTGCGCACCGACATCGCCGGGCTGCGCAGCCTGCTGGCCGCCAGCCTCGCCGATGGCGTGCCGGCTGCCGACTAACATTGATATAGATAAAGTTATGACAAAAAAGAATTGGATCGCCTGCGCCATCGTGGCGCTGATGTTTGCCGGCATGGGCGCTTACGTCGGTTTGAGCAAGGAAAAAGCGAAGGAAGCGGGACCGCAGACGACCGCCATCGCACCAGGCGCGACGGGCCCCGTCAACGAACTGTATGCGCTGTCCCTGCCGGACGCGGCGGGCGCCACGCAAGCCTTGTCGCAATGGAAAGGCAAGAACTTGCTGGTGAATTTCTGGGCGCCGTGGTGCCCGCCGTGTGTTGAAGAAATGCCGGAGTTATCCGAAGTACAAGGCCACTATGCGGGGAAAAACCTGCAGGTGATCGGTATCGGCATCGATTCGGCCAGCAATATTGCTACTTTTGCCAGCAAGGTCAAGATTGCTTATCCCGTGTATGTGTCCGGCATGAGCGGTACCGACCTGTCGCGCCATTTTGGCAATGCCACGGGCGGTTTGCCCTTTACGGTGCTGATCGGCGCCGATGGCGAAGTCAAAAAGACCTATCTGGGCCGCTTGAAATTTGATCAGTTGCGCGCCGATCTGGATAAATTGTAAATTCGGAGCGTGCTTTTTTCTCTTGCCAATGCGTATCTTTGGCGGCAAAATGCGGAACTTTCGCTAAAACGGTCTTCCATACATGGCAAAAAACCTCCTTCTGCTCAACGGTCCCAACCTGAATTTGCTGGGAACGCGCGAGCCTGAGGTCTACGGCGCCAGCACCTTGGCCGATATCGAGCAGGCAGCAATGGCGCAAGCCATGGCGGCCGGTGCCGACCTGGTCTGCTTTCAAAGCAACCATGAAGGCGCGCTGATCGACCGCATCCATGCCGCGCGAGCGGAAGGGATCGATGCCATCGTCATCAATCCGGGCGGCCTGACCCATACCAGCGTTGCCTTGCGCGATGCGCTGGCCGGGGTCGCCATCCCGTTCGTGGAAGTCCATATCTCGAATATTTATCAACGCGAAACGTTTCGACATCACTCATTTCTCAGCGCGATCGCGCAGGGGACGATCTGCGGCCTGGGTATCGATGGATATCGGTTTGCCATCGACTTTGCGCTTAAAAAACGTTAATCTACGCGATCTGCACGCATTTAGCGCGGCGATAGGTTCTGGACATCACCGCATCACTCATAAAACAAACTACATTCCTAGGGGTTTTACATGGATCTACGAAAACTCAAGACCTTGATCGACCTGGTCGCCGAATCGGATATCGCAGAGCTGGAAGTTACCGAAGGCGAAAGCAAGGTTCGCATCGTCAAATCGTCGGCCATGCCGCAAAACCAGATGGTCATGATGCAGCCGCAAGGCATGCAAGCCCAATACCAGCCAGCCGCGCCAGCCGCCGCCCCCGCTGCGGCAGCCGCCGTCGTGGTCGCCGCCGAACCAACGGGCTATGTGGTCAAGTCGCCGATGGTCGGTACCTTCTACCGCTCCTCCGCTCCTGGCACCGCCGCCTATGTTGAAGTGGGCTCGACTGTCAAGGAAGGTGATACCCTGTGCATCATCGAAGCGATGAAGCTCCTGAATGAAATCGACTCCGATAAAGCCGGTGTCGTGACCCAGATCCTGGTCGAAAACGGCCAACCGGTCGAATTCGGTCAACCCTTGTTTGTGATCGGCTAAAACCCAGTCCACACGGCCGGCAACGGCCGTTTGCAGTTTTAGCCCCTCACACTTGTTGTTTCGCCGGCTCGCCGGCTCTCACAGACATACGCGAACCTACCATGTTTGAAAAAATCCTGATTGCCAACCGTGGTGAAATTGCCCTCCGTATTCAGCGCGCCTGCCGCGAAATGGGCATTAAAACGGTTGTAGTCCACTCCGAAGCCGACAAGGACGCGAAATACGTCAAGCTGGCCGACGAATCCGTTTGTATCGGCCCGGCACAGTCGTCCCTGAGCTACCTGAACATGCCCGCCATCATCAGCGCCGCTGAAGTGACGGATGCGCAAGCGATTCACCCAGGCTATGGCTTCCTGTCGGAAAATGCCGACTTTGCCGAACGCGTCGAGAAATCGGGCTTCGTCTTCATCGGCCCCCGCTCCGAATCGATCCGTTTGATGGGCGACAAAGTGTCGGCCAAGCAAACCATGATCAAGGCTGGCGTACCGTGCGTACCCGGCTCGGAAGGCGCGTTGCCGGACGATCCGAAAGCGATCGTGCAAATTGCCCGCAAGATCGGCTACCCGGTCATCATCAAGGCCGCCGGTGGCGGTGGCGGACGCGGCATGCGCGTGGTGCACACGGAAGCAGCCCTGATCAACGCCGTGGCGATGACCAAGACGGAAGCCGGCACGGCTTTCGGCAACCCTGAAGTGTATATGGAGAAGTACCTGGAAAATCCACGCCACGTGGAAATCCAGATCCTCGCCGACGAACACAAGAACGCCGTCTGGCTGGGCGAGCGCGACTGCTCCATGCAGCGCCGCCACCAGAAAGTGATCGAAGAAGCACCAGCGCCGGGCATCCCGCGCAAACTGATCGAGAAAATTGGCGACCGTTGCGCCGAAGCTTGCCGCAAGATCGGCTACCGCGGCGCCGGCACGTTTGAATTCCTGTACGAAAACGGCGAGTTCTATTTCATTGAAATGAATACCCGCGTGCAAGTGGAGCATCCCGTCACCGAGATGATCACCGGCATCGACATCGTGCAAGAGCAGATCCGCATCGCCGCCGGCGAAAAACTGCGTTTCCGCCAGCGCGACGTCTTGCTGTCTGGCCACGCCATCGAGTGCCGCATCAACGCTGAAGATCCATTCAAGTTCACGCCATCGCCAGGCAAGATCGTGTCGTGGCATGCACCGGGTGGCCCTGGCATCCGCGTCGATTCGCACGCCTACGCCGGCTACTACGTGCCGCCGCACTACGACTCGATGATCGGCAAAGTGATCGCTTACGGCGCCACGCGCGAGCAAGCGATCCGCCGCATGCAGATCGCCCTGTCCGAAATGGTGGTCGAAGGCATCAACACGAACATCGCCCTGCACCGCGAACTGATGATCGACGCGCGCTTCATCGAAGGCGGCACCAACATTCACTATCTGGAACAGAAACTGGCCGACATGCCGGATCTGGGCAAGAACCTGAATGGCGGCAGCCCCAGCATCGCCAAGAAGTCCGAAATCAAGGCGGGCGCATGAGCTGGACGGAAATCGTCATCGAAATCGCCCGTGACAACGCCGAGGCCATGTCCGACGCGTTGATGGAAGCGGGCGCCCTGTCGGTGTCGGTGGAAGACGCCGATGAAGGCACGGATGCCGAGCAGCCCCTGTTTGGCGAGCCCGGCATGGAACCGAAGGAAGCGGCGTGGGAACGCAGCCGCGTGGTGGCGCTGACCGACGTCGACGCCGACCAGGCCGCCATCGTGGCCGCCGCCGCCCAGGCGGTCGGCATGACGGAAGTGCCTGCCTTTACCATGCGTCCTGTGGAAGAGCAGGACTGGGTGCGCCTGACGCAGTCGCAATTCGCCCCGATTCACATCGGCAAGAATATCTGGGTTGTGCCCAGCTGGCACGAGGCACCGGACCCTGACGGCCTGATCCTGGAACTGGACCCGGGCCTGGCCTTCGGCACGGGCAGCCATCCGACCACGCGTTTGTGCATGGAATGGCTGGAAGCGAACCCCGCTCCAGGCAAGACCGTACTCGACTACGGTTGCGGTTCCGGCATCCTGGCCATGGTGGCCAAGAAGCTCGGCGCGCAAACGGTGGCCGGCGTCGACATCGACCCGCAGGCGATCGAATCGGCGCGCGACAATGCCGAACGCAACCAGTGCGACATCGAATATTTCTTGCCAGACACGTTTGCCACCTCGGCACACGCCACGGCCAAGTTTGACATCGTCGTCGCCAACATCCTGTCGAGCCCATTGAAGCTGATGGCGCCGATGCTGTCGGGCCGTGTCGCCGACGGCGGCGCGCTGATCCTGTCCGGCGTGCTGGCACGCCAGGCGGAAGAAGTGGCCGCTGCCTACGCTCCGTTCATCCAACTGGGTGTGTGGGCCGAGCAAGACGGCTGGGTGGCCCTGCATGGCCGCCTGGGCAGCACGCAAGCGCCTGCGCCCCGCGCGGAAGGTGCATAAGCACAGCAATGGCCCTCGCCACCAAATGCCCCCATTGCAACACGATATTTCGGGTCGCTGCTGACCAGTTGAAGTTACGTGGGGGCATCGTGCGCTGTGGCACGTGCAGGGAAGTGTTTGACGGCAATGCCGCGCTGGTCGATCCAGCCGCGGCATCGCCGTTTTTAACCTCCGCTCCCGGCACTGCCGCCCCGCTGCCGACCGATTATCCGCTTGACGCCAGCCTGCCGTCCGCCACGGACGACGAACCCATTTATTCCCTCGACTTCGACACCTCGTTCGACCCGTTCGGCATCCTGCCGGAAACGGCGCAGCTCAAGGACGATGAAGACGATGGCGAGCACATCGAACTGGACCTCGACGTGGCCCTGCCCGAAGAGGTACCGGCCGCCGCACCGCTCGACATACCGCTCGATAGACCTGAACCTGAAGCAACACCGGTAGAAGCACCGGAAGCACTGCCCGAACCACCGTTGCCCCAGCCGATGGCGCCCTTCAAGCGCCGCCAGGTCGATGACGCGCCCGCCTTCGCCACGTATTTGCGCGATAGCCGCCGCGAACCGAATCTGGAAACTGGCGCCGCACCGGCGCTGCCCGCGGCCGAAAAAGTCAGCCTGGACAAGCCTGCGCCCGCACGCCGGGAACCGACGCTGGCCGACCATTCCTTTACGCCGCTGCCCGCCGCCCCCATCGCGCCGGAAGCAGCCGAAGAGCAGCAAGTCCCCGTCCAGCCGCCAGCCGACGACGAGCCTGCCTTTGTGACCCTGGGCCGGCGCCGCGAACAGAGCGGCAAGGCCCTGCGCGTCGCCATGGCCGCAGGCTCCGTGGTGCTGCTGCTTTTGTTGTTCCTGCAAGTAATGACCACCTTCCGCAATCCGCTGGCGGCGCAATTTCCGCAGTGGAAGCCGACCCTGGTCACGCTGTGCAAGCTCAGTGGCTGCCAGGTCGACTTGCCGGCGCAGATCGAGGCGCTGGCCATCGAGCAAGGCGAGTTGCAGACCATCAAGGAGCACACCTTTTCCTATGTCTCGCTGCTGCGCAACCAGAGCCGCAGCGTGCAAGCCTGGCCCAGCATTGAACTGATCCTCAACGACGCCAACGACAAGCCCGTCTTGCGCCGCGTGATCGCGCCGCGCGACTACCTGCCGGCCACGATCGACGTGAGCAAGGGCTTTGCGCCGCGCTCGGAACAAACCATCAAACTGTACTTTGCATTAGACCAGCTCACGGCGTCTGGCTACCATATCGCCATCTTTTACCCTTAACCGACACTATCATGACCAAAACATCGCTGATCTGCGGCTCGCTTGCCACCGACACCATCATGCAATTCCCTGGCCGCTTCGGCGAATCCCTGCTGGCCGACCAGTTGCACAAGGTGAACGTCTCCTTCCTCGTACCTACCATGCGCACCGAGTTCGGCGGCTGCTCGGGCAACATCGCCTACAGCCTGAAAATGCTGGGCGGCGACCCGCGCATCGTCGGCGTCATGGGGCAAGACAGCGCCGCCTACCTGGAGCGCCTGCAAAAGCTGGGCATTTCCACCGCCAACATCCTGATCAAGGCCGACAGCTACAACGCGCAGTGCTTCGTCACGGCCGACGCGGACAACAACCAGATCAATGCCTTCCACCCGGGCGCCATGTCGTTTGCGCATGAAAACCCGATCGCCAATGCGGGCCCGGCCAAGGTCGCCATCATTTCGCCGGACGGCGACCAGGGCATGCTCAAGCACGCCGCCGACCTGGCCGAACTGGGCATCCCCTTCATGTTCGATCCGGGCCAGCAGTTGCCACGTTTCAATGGCGAACAGCTGATCGACTTCATCAACAAAGCCACGTATGTGTCGGCCAACGATTATGAAATGGAAATGTTGATGGAACGCACGGGCCTGACCCTGGCGGACATCGCCAGCCGCCTGGAAGCGCTGATCGTCACGCGTGGCGAAAAAGGATCGGAAATCTATACGGACGGCAAGCGCATCGACATTCCTGTCGTGACCGCCAAGGAAGTGCTGGACCCGACCGGTTGCGGCGACGCCTACCGTGCCGGCTTGCTGTTCGGCATCACCAACGACCTGGGCTGGGAAACCAGCGGCCGCCTGGCCAGCCTGCTGGGCGCCATCAAGATCGCCACCCAGGGCGCGCAAAACCATGTGTTTACGCCTGAAAGCATCGCCGATCAGTTCGAAGCGGCGTTTGCTTACCGCTATTAATATGTAGCTCGTAGGTCGGATTAGCGGGGCGCAGCCACGCGTAATCCGACAACATCATTGGCATGGCGGGTAACGTCGGGTTACGCTACGCTAACCCGACCTACGCCACCACATCACCATCATCGCAGCACAATAATCATCCCCACCAGCACTTGCGCAATCTGCAGCAGGATCAAAGCCACCAGCAAAGATAAATCCAGGCTGCCGACCAGCGGCACCACCTTGCGGATCGGACGCAGCAGCGGCTCGTTCAGGGCCCGTACAAACGGCGCCAGCGGCGCATGCGGGTTAACCCAGCTGAAGATGGCTTCGATGATCAGCAAGGCCATGAAACCGTACAGTATCCATTGCAGGAAGCGTTGCAGCGACTTGAGCAGCACCACTTCGACGGGAGCGCCGGTAATAAACAGCACCGAGCTGGCCAGCAGAACGATCAGGAAGGCGCCGATCAGGCTGGCCCAGTCGTACCCGCCCACGCCCGGCACCACGCGGCGCAGGGGGCGCACCAGCCAGTCGGACAATTGAAACGTGAATTGCGCCACCGACGAGGGCGGCCGCACGCGCACCGCCTGCATCCAGAAGCGCAGCAGCAACACGCCGCCCAGCAAGGTAGCGATGGTATCAACGATCAATGTAAGGATAACGATCAGCACGACTAATTCTCCAAAAAAAAACCGCTGTGTGATTGAGTCACACAGCGGCGTGTTGCCTCATCCAGGCACCCGTATCGCAGGAATTACGATGGGCGGGTGCTGGTTGGGAATGGCCAGGCTGCAGCCGGTGCCAACACGGTTTTTGCTACAGGTGCGATAGGCGCCGATGGCTTGGCGACAGGAGCTGCCTTCTTCGGTGCGGCCTTTTTAGGCGCGGCCTTCTTGGCGGCTGGCTTGGCTGCCACGGCGGCTGGTGCCGCTGGAGCTGCTGCCGGCGCTGCTGCTGGTGCGGCTGCCACGACTGGCGCTGCGGCTGGCTTGGCGGCAGGTTTCGCTGCTGCTTTCGCTGCTGGCTTGGCGGCTGGCTTGGCTGCAGCTTTTGCTGCTGGCTTCGCTACTACCTTGGCCGCTGGCTTGGCTGCAGGTTTTGCTGCAACCTTGGCGGCAGGTTTCGCTGCTGCTTTGGCTGCCGGCTTGGCTGCTGGCTTCGCTGCTGCCTTGGCTGCCGGCTTGGCTGCTGCCTTTGCTGCCGGCTTCGCTGCTACCTTGGCGGCTGGCTTGGCTGCTGCTTTTGCGGCTGGCTTCGCTGCTACCTTGGTGGCTGGCTTGGCTGCCGCTTTTGCGGCTGGCTTCGCTGCAGCTTTTGCTGCTGGCTTGGCGACGACTTTTTTCGCTGCTGGCTTGGCAGCTGCTTTGGCGGCCGGTTTCGCTGCTGCCTTGGCTGCAGGTTTCGCTGCGGCTTTTTTCACTGCTGGCTTGGCTGCAGCTTTTGCTGCTGGCTTAGCTGCTGGCTTGGCTGCTGCTTTGGCGGCCGGCTTGGCTGCTGGTTTTGCTGCGGCTTTTTTCGCTGCTGGCTTGACTGCTGCCTTGGCGGCCGGTTTCGCTGCTGCCTTGGCTGCAGGTTTCGCTGCGGCTTTTTTCACTGCTGGCTTGGCTGCAGCTTTTGCTGCTGGCTTCGCTGCTGCTTTGGCCGCTGGTTTTGCTGCGGCTTTTGCTGCTGGCTTGGCGGCCGGTTTGGCTGCGGCTTTTTTCGCGGCAGGCTTGGCTGCTGCCTTGGCGGCAGGTTTCGCTGCGGCTTTCGCTGCTGGCTTGGCTGCCGGTTTCGCTGCTGCCTTGGCCGCTGGTTTCGCTGCGGCTTTCGCTACTGGCTTGGCAGCCACTTTTGCCGCAGGCTTGGCTGCTGCTTTGGCGGCTGGTTTTGCTGCTGGTTTTGCTGCTGGTTTCGCTGCGGCCTTGGCAGCTGGTTTAGCGACTGGTTTAGCGGCAACCGTCTTCGCTGCGGCTGCCGGCTTCTTCGCGGCAGGAGCAGCCTTGGCGGCTGGTTTCTTTACTTCTGATTTCTTAGCGGCTGTTGCCATTTGTCTCTCCTTCATCTGAGATGAGAAATTTAAGCTACAAGATTTAAACCCGTCCGACCCACCACAGGGATAGGCCAGGCGAATTATTCATCGGCACAAACGGTCGTTTGCGCTAATGAATTCGGCACCAGCTGAACTGCTGCAACTCCTCACGTTTGCAGCACTTCAGCCATCGTCGGTGCCACCCTGCTTTATCTCGCAGCTGGTGGCAAAGTCTGAATTCGGTCATTCGTTTTCGATGCCGTGCGTTTTTTCGCTCCTCGCATCGCGCTCGCCACAACACCGATGCGTCAAATAAAAAACCGCCATGCCTGAAAAAATTCGGGCACGGCGGCAGACGAAAACGGTGTGGTTTTGTGCATATCCGTGTAAATCTGTATCCCTGTTTTGCGAGGTTTTTTCGCTACCGCGCTGGTTAAAAAACCCCGCATTCTAACGCTCGCATTTGCAATCTCATAAAGTACACGAAAACCTTGTCAATGCGCAACCGGCACGACACGTTTTCGCCCGCTTTTTTGCACGATACGCGTGCTATCGCACAATCGCGCGGCAAATGCCGCCGCCAGCGTCTCCGGAAATGATTTTTTGGGTTCGTGATGCGGCCATTCGCGGCAGCCGAAAATCGTGGCGCAAGCGTCGTCGCATGACCCGATGATGGACGCATTTTTCTGCCGCCATGCACGCGAAAAAAAAGCGCCGTCACGATGACGGCGCTTCTTGTCGTTGACTGAAAAAGGTTTACTCCCAGTTCAGCGCACCACCCGTTTGATACTCGGTCACGCGCGTCTCGAAGAAGTTGCGTTCCTTCTTCATGTCGATCATTTCGCTCATCCACGGGAATGGATTTTCTTCCTGGGCGAACAGCGGCTCGATGCCGATCTGCTGCGCGCGGCGGTTGGCGATGAAGCGCAAATAGCCCTTGAACATCGGCGCGTTCAGACCCAGCACGCCGCGCGGCATGGTGTCTTCCGCGTATGCGTATTCCAGTTCCACGGCCTGCATGAACAACACTTTAATCTCTTCGCGGAATTCGGCCGTCCACAGCTGCGGGTTTTCCATCTTGATCGTGTTGATCAAGTCGATGCCGAAGTTGCAGTGCATCGATTCGTCGCGCAGGATGTACTGATACTGCTCGGCCGCGCCCATCATCTTGTTCTGGCGGCCCAGCGCCAGGATCTGCGTGAAGCCGACGTAGAAGAACAGGCCTTCCATCAGGCAGGCAAACACGATCAGGGATTTCAACAGCTTCTGGTCGTTTTCCACCGTGCCGGTGACGAACGCCGGGTCGGTCAGCGTGTTGATGAACGGGATCAGGAATTCATCCTTGTCGCGGATCGACTTGACTTCGTTATAGGCGTTGAAGATCTCGCCTTCGTCCAGGCCCAGCGATTCGACGATGTACTGGTAGGCGTGCGTATGGATCGCTTCCTCGAACGCCTGGCGCAGCAGGTACTGGCGGCACTCGGGCGCCGTGATGTGGCGGTAGGTGCCCAGCACGATGTTGTTGGCGGCCAGCGAGTCGGCCGTCACGAAGAAGCCCAGGTTGCGCTTGACCAGGCGGCGCTCGTCGTCCGTCAGGCCGTTCGGGTTTTTCCACAGCTCGATATCGCGCTGCATGTTCACTTCCTGCGGCATCCAGTGGTTGGCGCAACCGGCCAGGTATTTGTCCCACGCCCATTTGTACTTGAACGGCACCAGCTGGTTGACGTCCGTCTTGCCGTTGATGATGCGCTTGTCGTCGGCATTCACGCGGCGCGCCACTTGCTCGGCGTTCGCTTCGGACGGCTCGGCACCTGCCGGCAGGTTCAATTCGGTATTACCCAGTGGCGCTTGCTGCGCCGAACGCGGCACAGCTGCCGACGTGGTTTCATCATCCCATGACAACGACATATTCTTCTTCCTTTCCATGCCGGCGAGCCGGCGATCCGCAACAGGCCCGTTGAATCGGACAATGCGGACATTGACAACATTGAATCAGCCCAGAAGTACTGGGCTGACAACTAAAATCTTACTGGCAGGCTTCGCATTCTTCGAAACCGTCATCACCCGGACGCAGGTAGCAGGCTTCGCCATCGGCGTCGTCCGCTGCCGCTGCCGTCACTGGCGCCACGGCCACCGCTGCTGCCGCCACGACGGCTGCCTGGGCGCTGGTTTGTGCACTTTGGGCGCTGGCCGACATGCCGCCATCGACTGCCACGGCGTTCAGGGCGCCTGTCTTGGAGGTCGATTTCTCCATGTGGGTAGCGGCGATGGTACGCAGGTAGTAGGTGGTTTTCAGGCCACGCAGCCATGCCAGCTTGTAGGTCTCGTCGAGTTTCTTGCCCGATGCGCCAGCCATGTAGATGTTCAGCGACTGGGCCTGGTCGATCCACTTCTGGCGACGCGAAGCCGCTTCCACCAGCCAGCTTGGCGACACTTCAAAGGCGGTGGCGTAGATGTCGCGCAGGTCTTGCGGGATGCGGTCGATCTTCACCAGCGAGCCGTCGAAGTACTTCAGGTCGGAGATCATGACTTCATCCCACAGGTCGCGCGCCTTCAGGTCGCGCACCAGGTAGCCGTTGATCTCGGTGAATTCGCCCGACAGGTTCGATTTCACGTACAGGTTCTGGAACGTCGGCTCGATACAGGCCGACACGCCGATGATGTTCGAGATCGTCGCCGTCGGGGCGATCGCCACGCAGTTCGAGTTGCGCATGCCGAACTTGGCGATGCGTTCGCGCACCGGGGTCCAGTCCATGGCCGACGAGGAATCGACTTCCAGGTAGCCGCCGCGTTCTTCGGCCAGCAGTTTGACCGAGTCTTGCGGCAGGATGCCGCGGTCCCACAGCGAACCGGCATACGATTCATAGCGGCCACGCTCTTCGGCCAGTTCCGTCGACGCCAGGTAGGCGTAGTAGCAGACGGCTTCCATCGAGGTGTCGGCGAACGACACGGCGGCGTCCGAGGCGAACGGGATGCGCATCATGTGCAGGCAGTCCTGGAAGCCCATCACGCCCATGCCGACCGGACGGTGGCGCATGTTCGAATTGCGCGCCTTCTCGACGGCGTAGTAATTGATGTCGATGACGTTGTCGAGCATGCGCATGGCGGTGCGCACGGTCTTGGCCAGCTTGACGTGATCGAGCTTGCCTTCCTTCATGTGCGCCGGCATGTTGACGGAACCGAGGTTGCAGACGGCGATTTCGTCAGGGCCCGTGTTCAGCGTGATTTCCGTGCACAGGTTCGAGCTGTGGACGACGCCGACGTGCGACTGCGGGCTGCGGATGTTGCAAGGATCCTTGAACGTGATCCATGGGTGGCCCGTTTCAAACAGCATCGACAGCATCTTGCGCCACAGGTCCAGCGCGGCGATCTTTTTGAAGACGCGGATTTCGCCGGCGGCGGCCTTGGCTTCGTAGCCCAGGTAAGCCTGCTCAAAGGCCTTGCCGACCTTGTCGTGCAGGTCTGGCGTGTCCGATGGCGAGAACAGGGTCCAGTCGCCTTTTTCCATGACGCGCTTCATGAACATGTCGGGAATCCAGTTCGCCGTGTTCATGTCATGCGTGCGGCGGCGGTCGTCGCCCGTGTTCTTGCGCAGGTCGAGGAATTCCTCGATGTCCATGTGCCAGGTTTCCAGGTAGGCGCAGACGGCGCCCTTGCGCTTGCCGCCCTGGTTGACTGCCACGGCCGTGTCGTTGACCACTTTCAGGAACGGCACCACGCCTTGCGACTTGCCGTTGGTGCCCTTGATGTGGGCGCCCAGGGCGCGCACTGGCGTCCAGTCGTTGCCCAGGCCGCCGGCGAACTTGGCCAGCAATGCGTTGTCCTTGATGGCGTCGTAGATGCCTTCCAGGTCATCCGAGACGGTGCTCAGGTAGCACGACGACAGCTGCGAGCGCAGGGTGCCCGAGTTGAACAGGGTCGGGGTCGAGCTCATGAAGTCGAACGAGGACAGCAGGCTGTAGAACTCGATGGCGCGCGCTTCGCGGTCCGCTTCGTTCAGCGCCAGGCCCATGGCCACGCGCATGTAGAACGCCTGCGGCATTTCGATGCGCACGTCCTGGATGTGCAGGAAGTAGCGGTCGTACAGGGTTTGCAGGCCGATGTAGCCGAACTGCAAGTCGCGGTCGGCCACGATGGCTTTGGCCAGGCGCTCCAGGTCGAAACTGGCGAGTACCGGGTTCAGCAGCTCGGCGGCGATACCCTTGGCGATGTATTGCGGGAAATACGTCAGGTATTCGGCGGCAGCGGCCGCTTGCGGCACTTCCTTGCCGAACACTTCCTTGCGCACCGTGTGCAGCAGGATGCGGGCCGTGACCTGACTGTAGGCCGGGTCTTTTTCCATCAGCGCGCGCGCCGCCAGGATGGCCGATTTGTGCAGCTCTTCGACGGGCACGCCGTCGTACAGGTTTTTCACCGTTTCCGCCAGGATGGCGTCGGCATCGACGTGCTTTTCCAGGCCGGCGCAGGCGGCGTTGATCAGGTCGCGCACTTCCTGCATGTCCAGCAGGCGGCGCACGCCGTTGTCGGTGACGTTCAGCTGGGGCGCGGTCACTTGCGCGGAAGCGCCCAGCGCTTCCTTCTGCAGGCGGCGCTCTTCCATGTGCTTGGCGCGGTACAGCACGTAGGCACGCGCCACGTCGTGCTCGCCCGAACGCATCAGCGACAGTTCCACCTGGTCTTGCACGTCTTCGATATGGAAGGTGCCGCCGCCCGGATGGCGGCGCACCAGCGCGGCGACGACGCCGTCGGTCAGCTGTTCCACCAGTTCGCGGATGCGTGCCGAGGCTGCACCCTGGCCGCCGTTAACGGCCAAAAACGCCTTGGTCATGGCGATGGCGATCTTCGAAGGCTCAAATGCCACCACCGCGCCGTTGCGGCGGATGATGCGATAGTCGCCCAATGCCGCGCCCGTGCTCGCCACGCTGTTGGCCGCGCCTGGCGCTGGCGATACTGGCGTTGGATGGATGGAAATATCTTGTGGTGATTGCATTGAAGCTCCCGTTGTCAGCTAAAGTCAGCCTGCAGTTTTGCTGCCGCGTGTGTTGTTGAATAGAACGCCCGATGGTCAGGGTTTCTTCAGGTATTTGTTGCTAAATAGTAAATTCATAATGCATAAAACAGTGTCAGAATCCATCTCGCCACACCGCACTGCCCGGCTGGCGCGAAACACGATCAAGGGTGGTGAACCGCCAGTTCCAGTGCTTTATCAGCAATCCGGGTAGCTTTGACAATAATTCTGAAAACGTCTGTGATGGCACTACATATAGTCTTTACGTCCAACTTCTGCACTAATTGTAGTGCCCATCGAAGGGCGATGCAATAGTTTTCCGGCATCCGTCGGCGTAATTTTTTGTATTTTCATATACGATTTCGGTTGACTTTTCAGGGTATGGATGGAAAGCCCAATCCCCGCGAAGTAAGCGCTAACGCAGGCTGCCCGCGCAAGGTTTCCAGCCAGCACTCTTGGTAAAAAGACCAGTCGAAAAATGGCCCCGGATCCGTCTTCCTCCCCGGCGCGATATGCTCGTGGCCGCGCACCTGCGACAAGCCGTAGCGCGCCACCAGCGCCGCCGTCAACGCCGCCAGCACATGGTATTGCCGCCGCTGGAAGGGTACATCGTCCGCGCCTTCCATTTCGATACCGATGGAATAGCCATTGCACTGCGGGCGTCCTTCGAAGGTGGAAGCGCCCGCATGCCAGGCACGTTGATCAGCAGAAACATATTGCAGCAGCGCACCATCGCGCCGCACAAAAAAGTGCGCCGACACCTGCAAGCCACGCAGGTCGGCGAAAGAAGGATCGGCATTATAATCTACCCGGCCCGTAAACAAGTCCGACACATGCGGCCCGCCGAAGTGGCCGCCCGGCAAACTGATGTTATGGATCACCAGCAAATCGACTTGCGCACCGTCCGGGCGCGCGTCGTGGTATGGCGAGTCGTAGCGCAGCGCGCCGTCGCACCAGCCGTCTTCATCTATCGTCCATGCGCGCATCAAGTAGGCTTTCCTGTATCGTCAATTTCTGCATGCGGTAACGCAACTGGCGCACGCTCAGGCCCAGCTGGCGCGCCGCCCGCGCCCGGTGGTAGCGCGCCTGCACCAGCGCCAGCACGATCATGTCGCGCTCGGCCTGGCGCAAATACACGTCCAGCGGCAAGGCCGGGGCCAAGCCATGCGCCGCCATGCCGGGCAGGCACAGTTGCCGTTCCGGCAAGGCCGGCGGTGCCGGCGCCGCCCGCAAGGGCATGCCGCCCGCCTCGGTCGGCAAGGCCAGCCCGTCAAGCGCGATCACGCCGCCGTCGGCAAAGGCCAGCGCCCGCTCCAGCACGTTTTCCAGTTCGCGCACATTGCCGGGAAACGCATACGCGGCCAGGGCCGCCAGCACCGGCGGCGCCAGACTCACGGTCCGGCGTGGCGACAGGCGCGCGAGGATCACCTCACATAATACCTGCAGATCGCCGCGCCGCTCGCGCAGCGGCGGCAGCGCCAGCTCGATCACATGCAGGCGGTAAAACAGGTCCTGGCGAAACGTGCCAGCGGCCACGCCGCGCGCCAGGCCATGCTGGCTGGCGCACAGGATGCGCACGTCGATGGCTTCGTCGCTACTGCCGCCCAGCTTGCGCACGCGGCGCTCCTGCAGCACGCGCAGCAGTTTTACCTGCATGGCCAGCGGCAGGTCGTCGACTTCGTCAAGCAGCAAGCTGCCGCCGTGGGCCGCCTGAAACAAGCCCTGGCGCTCGTGCAGCGCGCCCGTATAGGCGCCCGGGCGGCAGCCGAAGAATTCCGCTTCCATCAGCGCTTCGGGAATGGCGCCGCAGTTGACGGCGATAAACGGGAAGCTGGCACGCGCGCCTTGGGCATGGATGGCGCGCGCCGCCAGTTCCTTGCCCGTGCCCGATTCGCCACGGATGGCCACCGGCGCGCCGCAGCGGGCGATGCGGCCGATCTGCGCGCGCAGCGCCTGCATGGGCAGCGAGTTGCCGCTCAGTTGCGGCGCCGGCGGCATGCCGGCGACAGGAAGCTGGCTGGGACTGGGACGGGGGCTTGGACTTGACATGGGGAGCGCGCCTTTCCGCAATGGCGGCGACGAACCGCCTCATGCAGATGCTACGCCGGACGGATGCCGGACGACGTTACGATACGGCTGAGCAACGCGCGCAAACCTGCCGGCCTGCCCTTACACCGTGGCGTGCGCGTGGCTGCAGTAATCGTGGCCCTTGGCCTGCACATTTTCCGAGGCCGGGTAATACACGCCGCAATGGGCGCAGCACAGCATCAGCTCGGCATCCGGCAATTCCTGCGGCCGCGCGGGCGACGCATACGGATTGGGCTGCTGTTGCTGCTGCGCGCGGGCCCGCTGCTGCATGCCACGGATCTTGCTGCGGATAGCAAACAGCACCAGGAACACCAGCGCCAGCCAGAATAAAACACGTGTCATGCGAATCCTCGGTGTAAAACCACTTCCAGTACAAAACGGCTGCCGACATAGGCCAGCAGCAAGGTGGCGAAACCGGCCAGGGTAAAGCTCAGGGCCGTCTTGCCGCGCCAGCCGCGAAAGCGCCGGCCTGCCAGCAGCGAGGCAAACAGCAGCCACGACAGCATGGTAAACACGGATTTATGATCCCAGTTCAGGGCCTTGCCAAACAGTTGTTCGGAAAATACGATGCCCGACAGCACGGTCAGGCTGAGCAAAATAAAACCCAGGCCGATCATGCGGAACAGCAGCTTTTCCATCGTCAGCAGGGCCGGCAGCTGGTCCAGCGCCGTGCCGATGAAGCCGCGGCTTTCGCTGCGCGTATGCAAACGCGATTCCTGCAGCGCCATCAGCACGGCGTGAAAGGCGGCAATCGTCAGGGTGCTGTAGGCGAGCACGGCGACGGCAATATGCCAGCCGAAGACGGCCGACTTGCCTTCCATGCTGACCTGGCTGCCCGGAAAGGCCCAGGCCAGGCCAATGGCGAGGACGGCGCTGGGCATGACCATGCGGCGCAGTCCGTCCAGGCTGAAATTGCGGTTCTCTATCCAGTAGGCGCCCACCGAGACCCACAGCGCGGCCGACAGCATGGCGGAAAAACCGAAGCGCAAGGTGCCCGGCGCCATCAGGTCGAACCACAGGGTGGCGGCGTGCGCCAGCCAGGCGACGCCGGTCAGGCCGGCAATGAGCCGGGCACGGGAAGAAGGAAGTACCGCGCACGCCGCGTACAACAGGGCGGCGATGAAAAAGAAATAGATCTGCATAGTTTAAGTTTACACCATAGCCGGCAAGCGCGATTCAGGCGACAGCCCGGGTGACAGGCACGACGCCGCCATCCAATGCCGCAAGCCTGCCATGATATCGCGCCTGAGGCATGACGGGGTGGCGCACCCTCAAGATTTCGGCAATCTTTCCTGCGGCGCACGGTCGCCGCGCCGCAGCCACGTTGCCATCCCTATGAGCCAGTCCTATAATTATGTCCACATAGCAATATTTATCCACCCTTACGCCACCGCCCCTCGCCATGTCTTTTCGAAAATTGTCCTGGACCTGCCTCCTGCTGGCTGCCTGCACTCTATTAAGCGGCTGCATGAAAGACGCGCCTTCCCAATCCACGTACGAGGAATACTTCCGTACGTCCATCCAGAGCTATGACCTGTACAAGGAATACTTCGACATCGCGAAGCTGGAAAAGCTGAATGGCTGGAAAGAAAACGAACAGTACGAAATCAAGGGCTCGGCCGTGCTGCGCGCCAAGGTTGGCTACCTGGAATTGCTGGCCGACGTGGCCAACAAGCTCGAGGCGGAGGCGAAGACGGATGGCTCCGTGGGCATGACCATGGGCCTGGGCCTGATGGCGCGCGGCATGGGCGGCGAAAACAAGGTTTTCCGCGAATTCTGGGTACAGCAGCAGGAAAAGAAAGCGATCCCCGCGCCCCTGCGGGCCCGCCAGGCGGCGATGACGGCCGAGCGTTTCGAGAACCTGCTGCAGTGGTCTGACCAGATCGTGCAAGACAATTACGGCGCCATCATCAACCGCCAGTTGAAGAAAGGCGATGAGCTGACCCGCATCTACACGCTGAGCTTCCGCCAGACCGAGAAGGGCTGGATGGGTTTTAACGCCCGCTAAGGCCACTCCTCCATCAAAAAACCTCCGCGCCATCGCTGGTCCGGAGGTTTTTTCATGGCTGCCTGATTTACTTCACGTTCAGGCTCTTTTTCGCCTGTTCCAGCAAGTCCGTCTTGACCCAGTCCTTGGCCACGGGCGGCTTCGTCATGCGGCCCACGCCCGTTTTCACCATCACGTCGGTGGTGATCTGGATATGCTCGGGCGAGATGTCATATGAATACGGCGAATTGCTGATCGCGTCGTCGAAGTCATCCTTCGTGATCTGGCCGCGGAACACCACTTCACGCACATACTTTTCCGCCGTCGCCTTGTTGTCGATAAAGGTCTTGGTGGCTTCGACGAAGCAGCGCATGAATTTTTCCGCCACGGGACGGCGTTCCTTGTAGAACTTTTCCGTCATCACCATGGTCCGCACGGGTTCGCCGATCGGCGTGTCGTACGGCTTGATGACTTCGGTGCCGAAGCCCTTGTTGATGGCCTGCGACGATTGCGGCTCCGACTGCATCATGGCGTCGATATTCTTGCCCATCAGCGCCTGGTTCAAGTCGGCGTAGGCGAGGAACACCAGTTGCACATCCTTGCCCTTGGTTTCGGAATACGTCAGGCCCGCTTGCGACAGCTCGGCCAGCAGCAACACTTCCTGGATGCCGCCGCGCGTCACGCCCACGCGCTTGCCCTTGAGTTCCTTGACACTGGTAATTTTTTGCCCCGCACCCGCGACCAGGCGCGCGCCGCCCTTGGCAAAACCGGCCACCACGTAAATCGGGGCACCGCCGGCGCGGCCGGAAATGGCCGCCTCGGACGCCGTCGCCCCCACGTCCAACTCGCCCGCGATAATCGCCTGCATCACGTCGAGGCCCTTGGCGAAGATATGCTCTTCGACCTTGATGCCGCACTTGGGCGCGATTTCCTTGATGTACGACACGGCGCCGTAATGGGCGAATTTCAAATTACCCAGGCGCACGACCTCCTGCGCCTGCACGGCGCCCATGCCGAAGGCCAGCACGAGGGCGGCGGCGATACCGCTCTTCAAGCTCACTTTGTTCAAGGTTGATTTTTTCTGCATCGGGTTCTCCTGTGGTGGTTGGTGTGTGCCCGCAAGGGCACGCGAAACACTGCTTTTATTATCAGGAGATAGTACCGCGTGTTGGAGCCAGGGCAACATTTTTTTGCCCTGGCCAGCCCATCCTGCTTAAAACGTGGCGCGCAGGGTCAGGCTCGCATTGCGTGGCGCGCCATACCAGTTGCCGCCCCCCGTGTAGCCCGTCTTTTCATAGTAGCGCTTGTCGAAGACGTTATTGACGTTCAGGGCCAGCGACCAGCGGGGATCGATGCGGTACTGCGCCAGAGCGCTCCAGACGGCATAGCCGCCCTGCGTAAACTGAAAGTCCTGCTCGCCGCCATCGCGCGTGACCACCGTGCCGCTCGTGTAGTTGGCGCTCTGGATGGCGACATTGCCGCCCACCTTCCAGGCCGACCAGGCGCCAGGCAAGGTGTACGCCGTCGACAGCTTGAACAGATGCTTGGGCGTGATGCTGCTGAAAGGCAAGCCCGTGCTGTCATTCTTGCTGTGGTTAAAGGTATAGCCGGCGGCGGCCTGCAAGCCGGGCAAGAGTTCGCCGCCCACTTCCATATCCACGCCGCGGCTGGTCACCTTGCCCTGCGGCAAATAGCAGCAATTGCCAGCATACAGGTCGGTTTCTTCCGGATAGCCAGGGTCAAGCACGGCCTCGCCACTGCGTTCGACATGGAACAGGCTGAAGGTGGCATTCAGTCGGCCCTCAAGCAATTCGCCCTTGAGGCCGCCTTCATAGCTCTTGCCCGTGATGGGCTTGAGCGAGGTGCCCGGCACTGGCCCCGCCTTGTACAGCGCCTGCGGCTTGAAGATGGCGGAATAGCTGGCATACGCCGACCACTGTGGATTGAGGTCGTAAATGATGCCGCCATACGGCGTCAGCTTGGTCGGCTCGCTGAAGCGGCTGTCCGAATCGGGCGACCACACACCCGTGTCGCCGTCCAGGGATGCCACATATTGCTTGAACTTGTAGCGGGCCAGGCGCGCGCCCAGCACCACGTGCAGCTGGTCGCTGGGATGCAGGCGCACGGTGCCGTAAGCGCCATATTGTTCCTGCTCCCATGGATGGAAACGGTACCAGACAGGGCCATTATCGCCACCCGCCCAGGGCGTGGCATCGGGATCGAAGGGATTGGCCGGCGTGATGCCCGCCCCCGTCTGCCGGGCCGAATCCCAGTAGCTCGTGACCTTCTGCCTGTCGGCCCCCAGCAGCAACTCATGCGTGCGTCCCAGCAGCTTGAAATTGCCCGTCAGGTTCAGGTCCAGCACATTCTGGTGATTCCAGGCATTGTTACGCGTGCCGGCCCACACGACGCCGTCGCTGCCGCCGGGCTGCACGGCGCCAGTGGTAAACGTGCCGCGCCCCTTGGCGCTCTGCTCGACATGGCTGGCATTCAATTTCAGCTTCCAGCCAGTGGCAAAACGGTGTTCAAGCTGGGCAAACAGTTCCGTGACCTCATTGTCGACGTAGCCCCAAGGCTGGCTCAGGTTGGTCGAGCGCGGCAAGTGCACATCTGCGCCGTCCGCATAACGGGGCAAGCCGGAACCACTGCCAGTCGTATCGCGCTTGCCATGCGAACCGCCCACGGTCAATAGCGATCCCGTGGGCAGGTCCGCTTCCAGCACACCATACACGAGTGCCTTTTCCGTGCGGAAGTGGCGCATGAAGGAGCCATCATTTTCATACATGGCCACCACCCGCCCGCGCAGCCGCCCGTCGTCAGTGAGCGGGCCCGTGGCGTCGATGTCGGCGCGATAATTGCTCCAGCTGCCCGCCGACAAGCCGGCCGTCAGCTGCCGGTGCTCGAGCGGTTTCTTGCGCGCCAGGTTGATGATGCCGCCGGGATCGCCGGCACCGGCCAGCAGGCCGGACGCGCCGCGCATCACCTCGACCCGGTCGTACATCGCCATGTCCTGGATTGCCGTCGCGGTGTAGCTGCCGATATTGAAGGGCGCGCCGCCATCGATCTGCATGCTGTCGATCTGGAAGCCCCGTGAGTAGAAATTGTAGGCGTGGCCGTTTACGCGCTGCAAAGTGATGCCCGGCGTCAGCGCCATGGCGCCGCCGATATCCTTGACGTCCTGGTCATCGAGCTGCTGGCGCGTCACCACCGACACCGACTGGGGAATCTCGCGGAACGACTGGTCCGTCTTCGACGCGATGCTGGTGACGCGGCTCGTGTAGGAAGCCGTTCCTTCCGTGCTGCCATCGGCGGCGCGGCGCGCGCGCACGCGGATCGCGGCCAGGGTTTGTTCGCCGGCGGCGCCGGCGGCGCTGGCAGCGGTGGCTGCGGTGGCGGGCAGCGCTTTTTGCAAGGTGTAGCTGCCGTCGCTGCGGCCGGTGATTTCCAGGCCGCTGCCGGCCAGCAGGCGCGCAAGCGCTGCGCGCGGGGTATAGCTGCCGCTCAGCGCGGGACTGCTCAGCCCCGCCGCCAGGGCTGGATCGAAGGACAGGGCGATGCCCGCTTCGACAGCCACGGTGGAGAGATTGCGGCCCAGGGGGCCGGCCGGCAGTTCAATGCTGCGCGCGGCGGGCGCATCGAGCGACACCGCATGGGCCGGTGCCGCCATGGCCAGCATGGCAAGGTGGACGGAGAGAAAAACGATGGAACGGAGGGGGGCGGCGGGCATGACGTTTCCTTTACATGGCAATGGGATCTTCCTCCCCTTGCCAGCCCGGCGCGAAAAAAGTGTCAGGTTTCTTCAACTATTTATTCAGGCGCATCCAGGGTGACCCAGTAGCCGCCAAGACGCGTGCGCGCCGCCACGGGATAGGTCGACACCAGCATCACCAGCGCCGCATCCGTATCCGTGATGGGGAAGGCGCCCGAGACGCGCACATTGGCCACGCAGGGATCGCAGTGCACGATGCCGGGCCGGTAGCGGCCCAGTTCCAGCGCGAAGTCGTGCAGGCGCATGGCGTCGGCCAGCAGCATGCCGCGCTGCCACGCCAGCGCGCCGCCGTCCAGCGCTCGCGGTTCGCCGATGGCCGCCGCCGTGAAGTCCACCTGCGAACCCGCCGCAATGATGTGCTGCGCACCGCTGCGCGCCTGCACGCGCACGCGGCTTTCCCGCACGGCCAGCGCCGTCTGGCCATCTTCCTGGCGCACGGAAAACACCGTGCCCAGCGCTTCGAGGCGGCCTTCGGCAGTAGCGACGAAGAAGGGGCGGCGCTGCGCATCGGGCGCGGTGTGCACGGCGATTTCACCGCGCCGCAGGGTCAGCAGGCGCTGCGCGCCATCGAATTGCACGTCCAGGGTGGTGGCCGTGTTGAGGCTGATGCGGCTGCCATCGGCCAGCACGATGTCGCGCCGCTCGCCCGTCGCCGTCTGGTAGTCATGGCGCCAGCCCTGCTGCTCCATCAGCAGCCAGGCGCCGGGCACCACGGCCAGCAAGGCCGCCAGTTTCAGCAGCGCGGCGCGGCGCGCCAAGGTTCGCGATGCGCGGGATCGGTCCAGCGCCGGCATGGCCAGCTCCGGCGGCAGGCCACCCAGCTTGCCCAGCAGCGCTTCGGCACGCTGCCAGGCGCGCGCATGTTCCGGGTCGCTCGCGCGCCAGCGTTCGCATTCGCGCCGCTGCTGCGCGCTGGCCGCGCCCGAGTGCAGTTGCATCAGCCAGTCAGCCGCCTGTTCGAGCACGCGCGGATCGATGGGAACGCGGGCGCCCAAGCTAGTCGCCATCGAGCCGCAGGCACGCCAGGAACGCCTGCTTCATATAGCGCTTCACGCTGGCCAGCGACACGTCCAGCCGCGCGGCGATGGCGTCATACGTCAACCCTTCCAGCTGCGACAGCAGAAAGGCGCGCCGCACGGCGGCCGGCAGGAAATCGAGCATGGCGTCGACCTGGTGCAGGGTTTCCAGGATCAGCAATTGCTCTTCGCATGAAGGCGCTTGCGCTTCGGGCAGCAGGGCGATGGCGTCAAGATAGGCGCGTTCGAGCGCCTGGCGCTGATACCAGTTGATCAGGATGCCGCGCGCCACCGTCGTCAGGTAGGCGCGCGGCTGGCTGATGGCGCCGAGGTCGCGCCGCGCCAGGACGCGGATGAAGGTGTCGTGCGCCAGGTCGGCCGCGTCGGCGGCATTGCCCAGCTTGTAGCGCAACCAGCCATGCAGCCAGCCGTGGTGCTGCTGGTACAGCGCCCCGGCGGCATGCGTGGGAGAAGAGTGGTCTTGCTGTAGGGCGAAGTCGGCGGCCGACATGGGCATCCTTTCCTGTCAGGCGCCTGGCACCAATGCAAATAAGAATTATTCTCATTTTAGCCGAAACAACAACGGCGGCGCAATGCCTGGCCGCGATGGCAGGCACTGCGCCGGCGTTTTTACAACAGCCGGCCTTACTGGCCAGCCAGCGCCACGACGGGGTCGAGTCCCGACGCCTTGCGCGCCGGCATGAAGCCAAACACCAGCCCCGTCACCACGGCGCAGGCGAATGCGCCGGCGATGGCGCTCAGGGAAAAAATCACCGGCACGTCCCATACCAGCAGCAAGCCGGCCACCGTCACGCCGACCACGATGCCGGCCACGCCGCCCACCACCGACACCAGCACGGCTTCGGTGAGGAACTGGCGCAGGATGTCGCGCCGGCGCGCGCCCGTCGCCATGCGGATGCCGATTTCGCGCGTGCGCTCGCGCACCGTCATCAGCATCACGTTCATGACGCCGATGCCGCCCACCACCAGCGAGACGGCGGCGATCAGGCTGAGCATCATGGTCATGTTGTCCTGCGTCTTGGCTTCGGCGGCAATCGACGCGGCCGCGTTGCTGATGCCGTAGTCGCGGATGCGGTGGCGCTCGAACATGGTGGCGTCGACCGCCGCCTCCACCTCCGTCACGCGCTTGACGTCGGCCACCGCCATGACGGTGTACGTGGGCTCGCGCTGGCCGAAGACGCGGATGCCGGCCGTGGAAAACGGCAGCAGCAGCACGTCGTCTTCATCCTTCTCGCCCGTCAGCGCACCCTTCGCGCTCATCACGCCGATCACCTGGAACGGCACGTTGCCGATCAGGATATTCTGCCCCACGGGATTGGCCACGTCGGGCATCAGCTTTTCCGCCAGGTGCGCGCCCAGCACGGCCACGGTGGCCATCTCGCGCTCGTCTTCCTCGGTAAAGAAGCCGCCCTTGGCCACGGGCCAGGTCTGGATCTGCGGCAGGGCCGGCCCCGTGCCGCGCACATAGGTCTGCACGTCGAGGTTACCGTGGCGTATCACCTTGTTGCCCGTGACATTCGGCAGCACGTGGGTGATGCCCGGCACGTCCTTGAGCGCATCGAGGTCGGCCAGGGTGATGCTGCGCCCCGGAATGCGCGAGCTTTCGCCGCGCGACGCCATGTACAGCAAGTTTGAACCGAACGCGCCCAATTGGGCCATCACCTGCTGGCGCGTGCCCAGGCCGATGGCCAGCATGACGATGACCGAGGCGACGCCGATGACGATGCCGAGCAAGGTCAAGCCCGTGCGGAAGCGGTTGATCCACAGCACGCGCCATGCCGCGCGCGCCGCGTCGAGCAATTCCGTGCCCAGCGACGCGCCCGTATCGTGGGCGGCGCGCGACATGTCCAGCGGCGGCAGGGCCGTCGACGTGGCGGGAATGGCGATGGCGCCAGAGTCTTCGACGATTTCGCCATCGCTGATCTCGATTACGCGGCGCGCCTGGGCCGCCACCTTGCGGTCATGCGTGATGAGGATGATGGTGTGGCCCGCGTCGGCCAGTTCGCCCAGCAGCGCCATGACTTCGGCGCCGCTGCTGCTATCTAATGCCCCCGTCGGTTCATCGGCGAGGATGATGCGCCCGCCATTCATCAGCGCGCGCGCGATCGACACGCGCTGCTGCTGCCCGCCCGACAACTGGTTTGGCCGGTGATCGAGCCGTTCTCCCAGTCCCAGGCGCTTGAGCAGCGCTGCGGAACGCGCATGGCGGGCGGCGGCCGGCATGCCCGCATACAGGGCCGGCACTTCCACGTTTTCGCGCGCCGATTCCGTGGCGATCAGGTGATAGCCCTGAAAGACGAAGCCGAACGCTTCGCGCCGCAGCCACGCCAGTTCATCGGGATTCAGGCTGGCCACGTCCTGGCCGGCGAAGCGGTAGGTGCCGTCGCTGGGGCGGTCCAGGCATCCCAGCAAATGCATCAGGGTCGACTTGCCGGAACCGGAGGCGCCGACGATGGCGACGAATTCGCCGGCGCCAATCGACAGGGTCAGGCCGCGCAGCACTTCCACGGCCGGTGCGCCGTCATGGCCGCCGTAGCGCTTGCGGATGCCGGCAAGTTCAATCAAAGGAACCGGCTGGCCAGCTTCTCCGGGTTGCCCCAGCGACACGGCCTCGCTCATCGCGCTCACAGCTGGAACCTGCTGCTGCCGCTGCCGGCCGGCTGTTCGCCCGTGACCAGCAATTCACCTTCGCGCAAGCCTTGCAGCACTTCCGCGCTAAGGCGGTTGCGCACGCCGACGGTGACGGCGCGCGTATCGACCTTGCCGTCCGCATCCATCACGCGGGCCGTGAACTGCCCCGGCTTGGCGCCTTCTTCCGTCGACGGTTTCAGGGCCGGCAAGGGCACGGCCAGCACATTGTTCGCCGCGGCCGTGACGAATACCACTTGCGCCGTCATCTGCGGCATCAATTCGCCATCGGCGTTATCGACGTCGAACAGCACGGTATATAAAATCACCTTGCTGGTCGACGGCGCCAGGGCCGTGCCGGCCGCGGAACCACCGGGAACCGGCGGGGCCGGCAGCACTTGCCGCACCTTGCCGCTCCAGCGCCGCTGGTCGCCGCCCAGGGTGGTGAAATACACGGGCATGTCCGGGCGCACGCGGCGCACGTCCGCTTCCGACACTTCCGTCCATACCGTCATGGCCGACAGGTCGGCGATGCGCAGGATGTTCGGCGTTTGGTACGTGGCGTTCAGGGTTTGCCCCTCTTTTGCATCCAGGCCCACCACCTTGCCGGCCATGGGCGCGTAGATGCGCGTGTAACCGAGGCGCGCCTCGTCCGCCTTCAGGCTGGCCTGGGTCTGGGCTATCTGCGCCTTCAGGTGATCGATCTTGGCGCCGGCCGAGGCCAGCGTGGCTTCGGCCGTTTCCAGGTCGGCCAAGGGCGTGGAATCGAACTTGGCCATCTGTTTCTGGCGCACATGCTGCTGGCCCGCCAGGCGGTGCTGCGCCTGCTGGTCGGCCAGCTGCGCGCGCAAGCCCGCCAGCGCGGCGCGGCCCGCGTCGACCGTGGCTTGCTGCACGCTGGGGTCGATCTCGGCCAGCAGCTGGCCTTTTTCCACGGCGCTGCCCGGCTGCACGTGCAAACGCGTGATCTGGCCCGACACTTGCGCGCCCACGTCGACATAGGTTTGCGGCTGCAGGGTGCCGATGGCCGTGACGCTGGCCTCAATGTTGCCCCGCTTGACGGGCGCCGTGTCGAACACGGTTTTCGGGCCGCGCGTGGCCCACAGTGCGCCGGCGCCGAACAGCGCCAGCAAGACCACGCCGCCCAGGATGCGGGCGCGGCGGGTAGGCAGGCGGGCCGCCATCAGGCAGCCGCTTTCAATACATTCAACACATCAATCGGTGTCGCCAGGCGTGAAAAGTGCATCAGTCTATCCTTGAAAATGGCGGTGAACATCACCGCAGGAACGTCACAAGACCTGCCAGCGCGGCGACGGCTGCCAGCAGGGAACTACGAAACAGCAAGCGGGGGGCATACGGCAACAGCAGGGCCACCAGCAGCGCGCCCGCCCCGATGAATCCCAGCCAGGCGACGACGCCGACGGTGGCGCTCCAGCCGGCCACGCAGGGCCAGATGGCCAGCGCCAGCAGGACGGTGCCGGCCAGTTGCAGCGCGCGCCGCACGTTCGGCGCCGCGTCCCTGCCCCAGACCTGGCCATGGTGGCGGTCCATCGCCAGCGACAGGCTGGCCATGCCCGCATACGACAGGCCCAGCGCGCACAGGATGGTATTGATCATGACTGTCCTTCCGTAGTGACGTGCAGGCTGGCCGTGGGCGCAGCGTTTTCCCTGGCCGCGGCCTTTTTCAGTGGTTTTTCCTTGCGCTTGTGGACTTTCCATGCGCCCCAGGCGGCCAGCAGGCCGAAGGCCATGCAGCCCAGCTCCACGCCGGCGCTTTCCCAGTCGCCGCGCGCGATTTGCGCCGCCAGGTTATCGCCCGTGCTCAGTACATTGAGCACCGGCAGCAGCAGGCACAGGGCGGCCAGCAAGCCCAGTTGCTCGATCCACGCGCGCTTTTCCGCACGCAGGCAGGCGTGCACCAGCATCACAAACCACACGCCGAAGAAGGCCCGCAATTCCCAGCCGGCGCGGTGCTCGATGCCGACGGGGATCAAACGGTTCGCCCACAGGAAACCCACGCAGGCGATGGACAGGCCGGCGATCGCCGCCACGTTCAGGCAGGCGATGACGCGGTACACGCGCTGCGTGTAAGCGCCGAACTCGCCGCCGGACTTCTGGCGACGCTTGACCATGAACAGGATGGCGCCCGTGCCCATCATGGCCGTGCCGGCCAGGCCGCAGAAGAAGTACAGCCAGCGCATCGGCGTACCGCCAAAGCCCACCATGTGCAGGTTCGACATGACGGAGCGCGTCAGGCCCGCGCCGCCCGTATCCGACTCGCCGGGCCGGCGCAAGGCGACCTGTTCGCCCGTGGCCAGCGCATAGCAGGCCCGCCCCGTGTTGGCGCTGAGGCGTTCCATCGTGTCCGTCTCTTCATTCCAGCCGTACATGCACACGCGCATGGACGCGTCGTTCGGGTTGTCCAGCACCACGGCGCGAATTTCCTGGCCGATGGCCTGTTCGGCGCGCAGCGCGTACGATTCCAGCGCGGGAATGGCCAGCGGCTGGCCCGTTTTCGCGGGTTTACCCACATCGTTCCAGTCGGCCAGGAAGGCCTTCTTGGCATTGTCCATGCCGTATTGCGCCACCACGGGGGCCGGCACATAGTCATCGCTGAAGAAGGCCAGGCCCGTGTAGGCGATCATGAACTGGAACGGCAAGGTCAGCACGGCCACCGCGTTGTGCGCGTCGAGCCACGAACGCTGGCCCTTGGCCGGGCGGAAGGTGAAGAAATCCTTGAAGATGCGCTTGTGCGTGATGACGCCGCTCACCAGCGCCACCAGCATGATCATGGTGGTGATGGCGACGATCCATACGCCGATGCGTCCCGCGTGCAGCTCGTAGTGAAAATCGACGAAATGGTGGCCGCCGATGGTCTCGCGCTGCGTTGCCTCGCGCGCATGTTCGATGACGGCGCCCGTCAGCGGATCGAGGTCCGCCGAGCCGTAGCCGCCGGCGGGCTGGAACCAGTAGGCGGACAAGCCGTGGCCGGGACGCTGCACGGGCCAGATTTCCCACATGTCCGCCTTCGGATGTTCCTTGGCCATGAAGTCGAGCGCCAGTTCCAGGCGGTGCCCACGGTCCGTGACCTTCGGCAGCGGCGGATCGTTCGCATGCGCCGCCTCTTCGAGCGCGTGTTCGGGCGTCATCCAGTGGCCGATCGGGTCGTCGAAGACGGCCAGGGTGCCGGTCAGGAAAATGGCGAACAGCAGCCAGGAAATCCACAGGCCGCTCCACGTATGCAGCCAGGCCATGGCCTGGCGCAAGCCGCCCTGCTGCGGCGTTTTCACCACTTTATCTACCTTGACGGCGTTCATGCTGCACCTCGCGACAGCAGCAGGCCAAGGCCGCCGCATAAAATCGCCGGCAGCAGCATGCCCAGCCAGGCGCGGCGCAGATCCTGCACGGCAAAGACCCAGATCACGGCGCAGGTGTAGACGACGAAGGCGCTCAGGGTGGCCGTCAGCACGGCTTCGGCGCGCGACAGCGGCAGCACGGCGGCCAGCAGCACGGCCACGCCGGACGTCAGTGCATAGCCGCCAAAGATGGCGGCCAGCACGCGCGAGAACAACATCATGTGGGCCGATTTCATCATCGCGGCGCTCCCTGCGGCATACGCTGGCGCGCGCCAGCGCGGGCCAGATTCAACTGCACTTCCATAAGCCATGCATCCTTCATCAAGATAGATCATTCAAAAGCGGTTATTTACAGTGTGTAGTTCAAGGTCAGCATCAGGTTGCGCGGCGTGCCCACCAGGTTGCCCACCACATCGGAGTAGATGCTCTGGTAGTAGCGCTTGTCGAGCGCATTGTTCACGTTCAGGCGCAGCTCGGCGCGGCTGTCGATCTGCCACGCCGCGTTCAGACCCACGATCGCGTAGCGGCCCTGGCGCAGATGGTAGGTGCCTTCCTTCGACTCGGTCGCGCCCTGCCCGTACACCGAAGCGCCGATGCGCCAGCCCTGCGCCGCGCCGGACAGGCGGTAGCTGGTGGCCAGCTTGAGCTGCTGGCGCGGATAGCGGCTGTTGAAATCCTTGCCGATATTGGCCGGATCGCTGTCGCGCGTAAATTGCGCCTTCACATACGTAAAACCGGCCGACAGCTGCCAGTCGGGCGTCAGCGCGCCCGCCACGTCCAGCTCCACGCCTTCGCTGCGCACTTCGCCCGACGCGCGCTGGCAATAGCCCCACGTGCTGCCAGGGCAGGGATCCGGGCCGGCCAGGTCGTCCACGCCGCGGTTTTGCTGGCGGATCTGGAACACGGCCGCGCTGGCATTGAGGGCGCCGCCGAAGTATTCGCCTTTTACGCCCGCTTCATAGTTGGTGCCGCTGATCGGCTTCAATGGCTGCGCATTGGCGTCGGTGGCCGCTTGCGGCTGGAAGATCTCGGTCCAGCTGGCGTACACGGAATGCTGCTTGTCGAGGTCATACACGACGCCGGCGTACGGCGTGAATTCGCGCGCCACCGAGTAGCCGGCATCGTCCTTGTACCAGCTCACGCGCCCGCCCAGCACCAGCGACAGCGGCTCGGCCAGGCGCATGCGCGTGCCCGCATACACGCCGCTTTGCTCGGTGATGCTGGCCGTGCCCCACTGCGCGTAATTGATGACGGGGCGCGCCACGCTGCCCACATCCCAGTGGTAGGGGTCGATCACCGGCGCGCTCGCTTGCCGGGTGTACGCCGCCCAGCCGCCATAGCTGTTTTTCGACGAACGGCGGTGGCTGGCGCCGACCGTCAGCTCGTGCTCGCGGCCGAACAGGCTGTAGCTGCCGCTGGCATACGCGTCATAGCTGGTATTGGCCAGTTCGGCGCGGTAGCTTTGCGAATTGAAGCGCAGGGTGTCGCCGCGGCGGTTGATGCCGGAAAACGTCGTGTCGATCTCGGGCGTCTTGCGCGTGGCGGCCAGCTTGGCCTTCCAGCCATTGCCGAAGCGGTGTTCCAGTTCGGCGAAGATGGTTTTATCCGTCTGGCGCCAGCCATCGAAGTCGGTGCCCAGGTAAGTCGAGCGGGGCAAGTTCAAAAAGCTGCCGTCGGCGGCCGTCACCACGCCCGTCGCGACGCCGTCGTTATCCGTCTTGCGGTAGTGGGCGCCCACGGTCAAGGTGGTGTCCGGGCGCAGATCCGCCTCGATGATGCCGTACAGCTGGTGATTGCGGCCATGCAGCACGTCGACAAAATCCTTCTTGTCCTGCACCGTCGCGACGATGCGCCCGCGCAGGGTCTTCGCTTCATTGAGCGCGTTGGCCGCATCGGCTTCCAGGCGGTAGTTGCTCCAGCTGCCCACGCTGGCCGAGAATGACGCTTGCGGCGTGGCCGTCGGGCGCTTGCGCACCATGTTGATGGCCGCGCTGGGCGTGCCGCTGCCCGTCATCAAGCCCGTGGCGCCGCGCACCACCTCGATGCGGTCGTAGATGGCCAGATCGTCATTGTCGCCATTGAAGGTGCCGTTCGCGCCCAGGCTGGTAGGCAAGCCATCGAACAGGATGTTCTCGACGGGGAAACCGCGCGCGCTGAAACTGCCCGAATCACCCGTAAAGTTGCCCTTTTGCATAACCAATCCCGTGATCGACTGCACCGCGTCGTCCAGGGTCGTGATGCCCAGGTCATCGATCTGCTGGCGCGTCAGCACGCTGACCGACTGCGGCGTCTCGCGCAGCGACAGGTTCAGCTTGGTGGCTGTATTGCTCACGCCCGTCGTGTAGGAGCCGCTGCCTTCCGTTGTCGCATCGCGTCCTGCCGTGACGGACACGCCGAGCATGGTCTGTTCGGCAGCAGGGAGGACAGGCGTGGCCTGCTGCGCCAGCGCCGGCAGGCTGGCGGCCAGGCACAGGGCCGCAGCCGCTTGCGCCAGCGGACGCAATGCGCAGTGAGGAGATGGCAAACTGACAAAATTCAAAGCGTGAAACATGCAAGTTCCTGATAGTAGTGGCATCATCAGACGGTGAAAAACAGGCGCCCTACTCTGTAGGTGCCGCGAAAACGAAAAACGGGCAGTCCGGCTGCAAGTATTTTTTGTGGGGTACTACGGCGCCGGTTCGACGCTGACCCAATACCGCGTGTGGCTGCGCACCTGCACTGGTAAGGAATTGGGCAGCATGCTCAGGATGCGCTGGGTATCGGCCAGCGGGAACACGCCCGACAGGCGCAGCTGGGCCACTGCCGGTGCGCAATCGATCACGCCGGGGCGGTAGCGGGCCAGGTCGGCAAGGAAATCGCCGAGGGTCACGTCGTCGACGATCAGCTGCCCACGCGACCAGGCGTGCGCATACGCATCGATGGCGTGCGGCGCGTCAGGCGCCTGGCGGGAAAACGCCACGCCGTGGCCGGCCGCCAGCAGCAAGGGCGCGCCGCTGCCATCGCGGGGCAGGATTTCAACGGCGCTTTCCAACACGTCCACGGTGCTGTAGTCATCCTGCTGGCGCACGGCAAAGCGCGTGCCCAGCGCGCGCACCAGGCCTTCGCGCGTGGCCACCACCAAAGGCGCGCCGCTGCCGGCGCCATGGCCGCTGGTGACGAGGATCTCGCCAGCCAGCAGCTCGATCAGGCGCCGGCTGGCGTCGAAACGCACGTTCACGGCCGAAGCCGTATTCAGGCTGAGCACACTGCCATCGTCCAGCACCACCTCGCGCCGCTCGCCCGTGGCCGTGCGGTAGTCGGCGCGCAGGGCGCGCACGCCATCCCAGGCATCCGTCTGCGCGGCCAGCATGCCGCCGCCGGCCGCCACGCCCAGCCACGCCAGCAACTGGCGCCGCTTGCCGTTGACGGCTTGCTGCTGCGTGCCGGCCAGCGCCTGCGCGGCCGCACCGCGGTGCAAGCCGTTGAAGCGCTGCGATACGGCTTCGATATGCCGCCAGGCCCGTTCATGTTCAGGGCCGGCCTCGCGCCAGCGCTGCCATGCGGCGTGCTGCGCCGCGTCCATCTCGCCCGACATCAGCATGGTCAGCCACTCGGCCGCCTGCTGCTGCACATCCTCGCGGATGGCCGCCGGGGCCGCAGCATTGCCCACCTTGCTCATGCCGGCAGCGAGAAAAACACCTGGCGGTTGGCGCGCGTCAGGTATTGCTTGACCGAGCTGGCAGACACGTTCAGGCGTGCGGCGATCTCGGCATAGCTGAGGCCTTCGAGCTGCGCCAGCAGGAACGCCGTGCGCACGGGCGCCGGCAAGCCGTCGAGGGCCTGGTCGATTTCCTGCAAGGCTTCCAGCGCCAGCAGCCGTTCCTCGGGCGCGGGCGCCACCTCGGGCGGCAGGCAGGCCAGCGCCTCCAGATACGCATCTTCCAGCACTTGCCGGCGGTAGCGGTGCGCCACCAGGCGGCGCGCGATGGTGGCCAGGAAAGGCCGCGCTTCGCGGATCTGCGGCGCGGCATCGGCCGTCAGCACGCTGACGAAGGTATCTTGCGCCAGGTCCGCCGCCTCGCCCGCATTGCCCAGCTTATGCCGCAGCCAGCCCTGCAGCCAGCCGTGATGGCTGCTGTAGAGCGCGTGCAGGTCTTGTTGCTGTGCAAAATCGGCGGCCGACATGGCATCCCTTTCCGCCCGGGCGTGCGGCGCCCGAGAATGTAAATAAGAATTATTCTCATTCTAACCGCGTTCCTGCCATTCATGCAATCGCGGCATTGCCAGAAATACCAAGTAATTCAAAAGCAGGCCAACCGCCAGGCGGCGCAGCGCGGGACCGCCAGCCACCCGCGATGGGGTAAAATGGCGCCCATCGTCCGGCTTGCGCCGCCCACCCCCAAGCTTTTCATTGCAGGTTCATCATGCTAGATAATCTCACCCAACGGCTTGCCAAAGTCGTCAAGACCATGCGCGGCGAGGCGCGCCTGACCGAAGCGAACACCGCCGACATGCTGCGCGAAGTGCGCCTGGCGCTGCTCGAAGCTGACGTCGCCCTGCCCGCCGTGCGCGAATTCATCGCCAAAGTCAAAGAAAAAGCCATGGGCGAGGATGTCATTTCCTCGCTCACGCCAGGCCAGGCCCTGGTGGGCGTGGTGCAGCGCGAGCTGGCCGCCCTGATGGGCGCCGACCTGGGACCGGAAGCGTCGCAGATCAGCTTTGCGCAGCAGCCGCCCGCCATCATCCTGATGGCCGGTTTGCAGGGTGTGGGTAAAACCACCACCGTCGGCAAGCTGGCGAAGTATCTGAAGGAAGAAAAGAAGAAGAAAGTGCTGACCGTCTCGGCCGACGTGTATCGCCCAGCCGCGATCGCCCAGCTGCAATCGGTCACCGCCCAGGTAGGCGCCGACTTCTTCCCGTCCACCAGCACGGACAAGCCGGTCGATATCGCCCTGGCCGCGCTGGACTGGGCGAAAAAGCATTACCACGACGTGCTGATCATCGATACGGCGGGCCGTCTCGGTATCGACGAAGAGATGATGCGCGAAATCGCCGCCGTCCACGGCGCCGTGAAACCGATCGAAACCCTGTTTGTCGTCGACGCCATGCTGGGCCAGGACGCCATCAACACGGCCAAGGCCTTCAATGATGCGCTGCCGCTGACCGGTATCGTGCTGACCAAGCTTGACGGTGACGCGCGCGGCGGTGCGGCCCTGTCCGTGCGCCACATCACGGGCAAACCGATCAAGTTTGCCGGCGTCTCGGAAAAACTCGACGGCCTGGAAGCGTTCGACCCGACCCGCATGGCCAACCGCATCCTGGGCATGGGCGACATCCTCGCCCTGGTCGAAGAGGCGCGCAAGGGCGTCGACAGCAAGGCGGCGGCCGACCTGGCGCAAAAAATCAAGGTCGGCGGCAAGTTCGACATGAACGACTTCAAGGCGCAACTGGGCCAGATGAAGAAAATGGGCGGCATGGCCAACCTGATGGACAAGCTGCCGGCCCAGTTCCAGCAGGCGGCAGGCGGCAAGAACATGGATCAAGCTGACAAACAGGTGCGCCGCATGTGCGGCATCATCGATTCGATGACGCCGCAGGAACGCGCCAAGCCTGAACTGATCAAGGCCACGCGCAAGCGCCGCATCGCCGCCGGCGCCGGCGTGCAAGTGCAGGAAGTGAACCGCATGCTGACGCAATTCGAGCAAATGCAGACGATGATGAAGAAATTGTCGGGCGGCGGCATGATGAAGATGATGCGCAGTATGAAAGGCATGATGCCCGGCATGAGGTAGTGGAAGGCTTCAAAATCCGCTGCGCGGTGGTCTTTGCGGCCGGCGATGCTCACCGTACTAAAGTACGGTTGCGCTTCTCGGCCACAATTACCATCCGCTCGCTGTGATTTTGAAGGCCTTTTTTACGCCGCGTGAGGCGTATCTCGAATCAAGAAACACCGTTATAAAATAATGCCAGATTGCATTTTCATGTGTCCGGCATCACTCTTCCCTCCCCCGGCAGCGCCCCTCCCCGCATAGCCAGCAACCATGCCATTTACGGGCAAAAACGCCGTTCTGCGCTCCCAAGCGGTGCGCCCGGGCGACAGCATTGCCATTTCCCTGCTTTTTCCTCGTGAAAACGTGAAAAACACTTGCATACAAGGTAAATCCACACCAATATTAGCCGTGCGATTAATTGCGCAATTTCCCATGTGTTTGTTAAGGAGGCTCGAAGATGGCAACAGCCAAAAAAACCCCAGTAGCAGCGCCAGCCAAAGCAGCAGCAGCCAAGCCTGCAGCCGCCAAGAAAGCAGCACCCGCAGCCAAAGCAGCAGCTAAACCAGCAGCGGCGAAGAAAGCGGCAGCACCGGCAACACCACGCAAGCCAAACGCAGCATTCATGAAAGCAATGACGCCATCGAAAGAGCTGGCCGCCGTTGTTGGCGCAGCACCACTGCCGCGCACGGAAGTGACCAAAAAGGTATGGGATTACATCAAAAAACTCGATCTGCAAGATCCGGCCAACCGCCGCATGATCAATGCGGACGACAAGCTGAAAGCAGTTTTCGGCGGCAAAGCCCAAGTCTCCATGTTTGAAATGACGAAACTGATCTCCGATCATTTGAAATAATCAGATACGCACAGGGCGTTTCGCGCCGTGTGAGTGCCCCGCCGCTTTACTGCGAGCGGGGCATTTTTTTGGGGTCAGACCCGTTGGGTCTGACCCCAGCCTTCATTTGAATTCCCACTGCCGCCAAGCCGCCCTGACCGCATTCGGATACTCGGCCCGCCCCCGGCTGCCGTTATACCGCCCCAGCGCCAGGTACAAATCGCCTTTTTCCATATCCAGGTACATGCGCAAGATCGCGCAGCCGTAGCGCAGATTCGTCTGCATGTGAAACAGCTTGCTGCGGTCATGGTCGCCGATGACGCCCGTCCAGAATGGCATCACCTGCATGTAGCCACGCGCGCCGGCCAGCGAGACGGCGTACTTGCGGTAGGCGGACTCCACCTGGATCAGGCCCAGCACGAGGGCCGGTTCCAGGCCCGCGCGGCGCGCTTCATACCAGACGGTTTCCAGGAATTCCGTGCGCAGCTGGGCGTCCGGCAGCTTGCGCTGCAGGCGCGACGACATCTGCGCCAGCCATTGCTGGTAGCGCTGCAAGTCGGCGGGCGTGGCAAATTTGGGTTGCGGCGGGCGTTCGTCGCGGATCGCGTGCGACAGGGCCAGACGGACGGAGTCGGCCAGCGCCTCCTCCTTCTGGTTGCCGGCCTGCGCCGGAGAGACGCAGGCCAGGCCGGCGGCCAGCGCGAGCGCGCCAGCCGTCTTGCTTACAGATAAACGCTTCACTGCGCCATTTTGCCCTGGATGAAGGCGACGATCTCGTCCGGTGCCACGCCGGAAGCTTCCGTATCGCGGCGGCCCTGGTATTCCAGCTTGCCTTCTTTCAGGCCGCGCTCGCCGATGACGATGCGGTGCGGCACGCCAATCAGTTCCCAGTCGGCGAACATGGCGCCAGGGCGCAAGCCGCGGTCGTCGACGATGACGTCCACGCCAGCGCCTTGCAGGGCCGCGTACAGCTTCTCCGTCTCTTCCTTGACCAGTTCGCTGCGGTCCATGCCCATCGGGCACAGCACGACCTCGAATGGCGCGATCGACGCGGGCCAGATGATGCCCTTGTCGTCGAAGTTCTGCTCGATGGCGGCGCCCAGGATGCGCGTCACGCCGATGCCGTAGCAGCCCATCTGCAGCGGCGCAGGCTTGCCGTTTTCGTCGAGGAAGGTGGCTTTCATGCTTTCCGAGTACGCCGTACCCAGCTGGAACACGTGGCCCACTTCGATGCCGCGCTCGATGGCGAGTGCGCCCTGGCCGTCCGGCGAAGCGTCGCCGGCGACGACATTGCGTAAATCAGCCACGATGGCAGGCTCGGCCACGTCACGGCCCCAGTTGGCGCCCGTGTAGTGGAAACCGGCCTCATTCGCGCCGCAGACGAAGTCGCTCATGTGGGCGACCGTGCGATCCGCCACCACGGTGACGGGGGCTTGCGTGCCGATCGGGCCCAGGTAGCCAGGAATCGTGCCGTAAACTTCCAGGATTTCCGCTTCCGTCGAGAAACGATGACCGGCCAGGCCGGCAACCTTGCCCACCTTGATGTCGTTCAATTCATGGTCGCCGCGCAGCAGCAGCATGAAGTGCTGTTTCGTGACTTTCTCGTCCTTGCCCGTCGTTTCCACCGTCAGGGCGATGGTTTTCACGGTGCGCGACAGTTCCAGGCCCAGCAAGGCGGCCACGGTTTCGCACTTGACGGTGTCCGGCGTGGCCGTTTTCGTCAGTGCCTGGGCGGCGGCTGGGCGCTCGCCGGCTGGCGGCAGCGCTTCGGCCGCTTCCATGTTGGCGGCGTAGTCGGAGGTCGGGCAGTACACGAGCGCGTCTTCACCCGTGTGGGCGATGACGTGGAATTCATGCGAACCGGAACCGCCGATGGCGCCGTTGTCGGCTGCCACGGCGCGGAATTTCAGGCCGAAGCGCGTGAAGATGCGCGTGTAGGCGTCAAACATGACCTTGTACGACGCTTGCATGCCGGCCAGGTCGCGGTCGAACGAGTAGGCGTCCTTCATCGTGAATTCGCGGCCGCGCATCAGGCCGAAGCGTGGGCGGCGCTCGTCGCGGAACTTGGTCTGGATGTGATAAAAATTCAACGGCAGCTGGCGGTAGGACTTGATTTCCGTGCGCACGACGTCAGTGATGACTTCTTCCGACGTCGGCTGGATCGCGTATTCGCGGCCGTGGCGGTCTTTCACGCGCATCAGTTCGTCGCCCATCTTGGTCCAGCGGCCCGTCTCTTGCCACAGTTCGGCTGGCTGCACGAGCGGCATCAGCAGTTCGATACCGGCGGCTTTGTTCATCTCGTCACGGATGATGGCTTCCACCTTGCGGATCACGCGCAAGCCCATCGGCATGTAGGTATAGATGCCGGAACCGAGGCGTTTGATCATGCCTGCACGCATCATCAATTGGTGGCTGACGATTTCCGCGTCAGAAGGTGCATCTTTAAGTGTGGAAATAAAAAAACGGGAGGCGCGCATAACGGTGAATTCTTTTTAAAAAGAGAGGGTTATAATCAACCTAATTTTAAAGGATTAGCTGGCTGATGCGTCCATACTTTACACAAATGCGCTCAATTGGTGCGATTCCGGCGCTTTTCGCACCCCGAAAAGGTCACCGGCTTGCGAAGTTGTGGGTAATTATGTAAAAAAAGACGCACTGTCGCAGAAAGTTTGAGGTGCATTATGCTCGACCGTGAAGGGTTTCGGCCCAACGTCGGCATCATCCTGCTAAACGCCCAGAACGAGGTGTGGTGGGGCAAGCGGGTGCGCGAGCACTCATGGCAGTTTCCGCAAGGCGGTATCAAATATGGCGAAACACCGGAACAAGCCATGTTTCGCGAACTTGAAGAGGAAATCGGACTCAGACAGGAACACGTCAAAATTGTCGGCCGCACCCGCGACTGGCTGCGCTATGAAGTGCCAGACCACTTCATCAAGCGCGAGATTCGCGGCCATTACCGTGGCCAGAAGCAGATTTGGTTTCTGCTGAGAATGTGCGCGCGCGATAACGACGTCAATCTGCGCCTGACCGACCATCCCGAGTTCGACGCCTGGCGCTGGCATGAATATTGGGTCCCGCTCGATGTCGTCATTGAATTTAAGCGCGATGTTTACCAGCGCGCCTTGCAGGAGCTGTCCCGCTTCCTGACCTGGCCCGTGCATGGCAACGCACAGCAAGCGCACCGCCACACGTCGCGCTACCTGCGCCAGCCCCATGCGCCACGGGCGCAGGATGGTACGGCACTGGCCAAGCCTTGCGACGGCATCGCCGCCGAAGGGTGTACGCCGGAGCTGATTCTGCCAGGCAAGGAGTAGTCCGCCGCACCATGAACGCACTCTCCCACGCAAAAGGGGCAGCCTGACCAGGCTGCCCCTTTTTTCATGCCGGCAGGAAACTTCCCTGCCGGTCAGGCTGACTTAGTTTGCCGCAGGCGCCGGTGCTGGCGCTGGTGCCACATCCAGGGTGATCGCTTTCAAGCCCAGGATATTGCTGCTGTAGTGGCGGATCTTGTTGGCCAGGGCCGGATCGTTGTTCAGCTTTTGGCCATACGACGGCACCATTTCCACCATCTTGGCTTGCCACTCTGGCGTGGCCAGACGGCTCTTGAATGCCGTTTGCAGCACCTTGATCATGATCGGCGGCGCGGTCGAGGCGCCTGGCGATGCGCCCAGCAGGGCAACGATGCTGCCATCGGCGGCGCCGACGACTTCCGTGCCGAACTGCAGCAAGCCGCCTTTGACAGGGTCATCCTTGACGATCTGCACGCGCTGGCCGGCGTTTTGCAAGGTCCAGTCTTCCATCTTGGCGTTCGGCAAGTACTCGCGCAGGGTGTTCAAACGGTCTTCCGGCGAGTTCATGACCTGTTCCACCAGGTATTTCGTCAGCGGAATATTGTCGTAACCGGCTTGCAGCATCGGTTTCACATTGCCCGTGCCGATCGAGGCAGGCAAGTCGATCCACGAACCGTTTTTCAGGAACTTGGTCGAGAAGGTGGCAAACGGGCCAAACAGCAGGGCTTTCTTGCCGTCGATGATGCGCGTATCGAGATGCGGCACGGACATCGGCGGCGAACCGACGGACGCCTTGCCGTAGACCTTGGCCGCATGCGCCGCCACCAGTTCCGGATTCGTGGTCACCAGCCATTGGCCGCCGACCGGCACGCCGCCGTAGCCCTTGGCTTCAGGAATGCCCGATTTTTCCAGCAGCGGCAGCGAACCGCCGCCGGCGCCGATGAAGACGAACTTGGCGCGCATGGTCTTTTCCTTGCCGGCGGCCAGGTCTTTCACCGTGACGTTCCACACGCCATCGGCGCCGCGCTGGATGTCTTCCACCTGATGGCGCAGGTGCAAGACCATGCCGTGGCTGTCCGTCAGGTATTTCACGAGACCGCGCGTGAGGTTGCCGAAATTGACGTCGGTACCGATTTCCATGCGCGTCGCGGCCACTTTCTGGCCCTTGTCGCGGCCTTGCATGACGAGCGGCGCCCATTGTTCGATCTGCGCCTGGTCTTCCGAGAACAGCATGCCCTTGAACAGGTTTTCCTTTTGCAGCGCGGCATAGCGCTTCTTCAAAAAGGCAATATTGTCGTCGCCCCACACAAAGGCCATGTGCGGCACATTGTTGATGAAGGTTTGCGGCGCACCCAGATGCTTGTTGGCGACCTGATAGGCCCAGAATTGCTTGGAAATTTCGAATTGCTCGTTGATGGCAACGGCTTTCTTGGTCTCGATGCTGCCATCGGCCGCTTCCGGCGTGTAGTTCAGTTCGGCAAACGCCGAGTGGCCCGTGCCCGCGTTATTCATCGCGTCCGAACTTTCGGCGGCCACGGAATCGAGGCGCTCGACCATTTCCATCGTCAGCGACGGGTCGAGTTCCTTGAGCATGCTGCCCAGGGTGGCGCTCATGGTGCCGGCGCCGATCAGCAGCACGTCGACCGGTTTTTCGGACGAGGCCGGAGGGGTCTTGTTACATGCCGCCAGGATCAGGCACGACATCAAAAGTAATAGCGATTTACGCATGGGTAACTCCGTTATGAATACTGAGGGGTGGCTCTTCCAGGCCACCGGGCGGCAAGTGCCAGATCATCGGAAATGGCTATCCCTCCAGCAAAAAAACGGCCGGATCAAAGGATAACGATGGTGATGAAGCAAGCATGCTGCCGCCGCGCCGCAAGTTGCGGCAGCGATCGGGTGGCGATGGTGCGGACAAGGAAAACACGGCGCCGCTGCTGTGATGGCCCTCGCGCGGGGCCAAGCTCACAACACGGCGAATGTCCATAGCAAATATCAAGAACAGCGATTTTATCACCGTTATTTGCCCTTGCCGGGCCCTCAGGATCGTGGATAACACTTACTGTGGAGTATTAATTTAACGGTAACCAGGCGTTAAAATCCAGTTGATGCAGCAATGCACGGCGCAATACGGAGCAAGATACGGATGGCGGGCCCGTATCCATCGTGGTGTGATAACGCTTTGACCACACCGGAGCTTGACCATGTCTTTTCGTATCCGCGGCCTGTTGCCCACCCCTTTCCTGGCCTGTTTCGGCCTGCCCGACGCCGAACTGGCCGCGCTGGGCATGATCCGCCACGTGGTCGACAGCCAGCCCGGTTATCCGGACCGCATCGAACTGCGCGACGCGGCGATCGGCGACACGGTGCTGCTGCTGAACCATGTTTGCCAGGATGCGGACACGCCCTACCGGGCCTCGCACGCCATCTTTATCCGTGAGGGAGCCACGCAAACCTATGACGCCGTCGACCAGGTGCCGGAATCGATGCGCATTCGGCTGCTGTCGCTGCGCGGCTATACGGAAGATGGGATGATGGTCGACGCCGATGTGGTGGAAGGCACGGCCATCGAAACCGTGATCGCGCGGCTGTTTGAGAACCCGGCTGTCAGCTATATCCACGTGCACAATGCCAAGCGTGGTTGTTATGCGGGCAGGATCGACCGGGCCTGAGAACTTATCACGGCTACGCGGTACAATATCGCCTGCCCTTTTCAGCCCCGTGCCAAAACGATGTTCAATCCTTCTTCCGACGATGTGCGCCGCTTCTTTTGCGACACCTTGCGCAAGCACCGCGCCCATGACATCCTCACGCCGATGGAAGCCATCGCACTCGACTGGATCCTCGAACATCCCGAGTATGAAAACGAGCTCTCCGACGTGGAAGCGGCGCTGGCGCGCGATTACTCCGTCGAAGGGGGACAAGCCAATCCTTTCCTGCACCTGTCCATGCATCTGTCGATCACGGAGCAAGTGCAGGTGGACCAGCCGCGCGGCATCCGCCCGGCCGTCCAGCAGCTGACCCAGCGCCTCGATTCGGCCCATGCAGCCCAGCACGAAGTGATGGAATGCCTGGGCCAGATGATCTGGGCTTCGCAGCGCTCGGGATTGCCGCCGGATACTGAAGCCTACATCGACTGCGTGCGGCGCCGCTGATCAGGCAGTATCATGTTGCCAAGAAACTCAGCCACTGAAGGATATCTTGGCCCATCACACCATTCTCGTACTCGGCGGTTACGGTTTTTTCGGCACGCGCATTTGCCATGCGCTAGCCGGCAACCAGGATATCCATCTGCTGGTGGCCGGGCGCGATGCCGCCAAGGCCAGGGCACTGGTGGCGCAATTGGGCTTGCCGCCGCTGCAAGCACTGGCGCTCGATGCCGATGCACCTGATCTGGCGCGGCGCCTGACCGAACTGGGCGTCGATACGCTGATCCATACCGCCGGCCCGTTCCAGGGCCAGGATTACCGCGTCGCCCGTGCGACGATCGAGGCCGGCGCCAACTATATCGACCTGGCCGACGGCCGCGATTTTGTCGCCGGCATCGCCAGCCTCGACGACCTGGCGCGCCAGCGCGGCGTGTTCGTCACCAGCGGTGCCAGCTCGCTGCCAGCGCTGTCCTCGGCCGTGGTGGACCGCTACCTGCCGCGCTTTCGCCAGCTCACATCGATCCGCCAAGGCATCGCCTCCGGCGCCCGCGCGCCGGGCATCGCCACAATGGCCGGCATCTTCTCGTACTGTGGCAAACCGTTCCAGCGCCTGGTTGCCGGCAGCCAGCAGACCACGCACGGCTGGCTCGACCTGAAGCGCCACCGCTTTGCCGCGCCCGTGGGACGGCGCTTGCTGGGCAGCTGCGACGTGCCCGACCTGGCCCTGTTCCCGCAACGCTATCCGGGCCTCGGCACCGTCACTTTTCACGCCGGTTTTGCCGGTGCGCCCGGCCATCTGTTCGTCTGGGCTGCCGCGCAACTGGTGCGCCTAGGCCTGTTGCGCAGCCTGCTGCCGCTGGTCAGGCCATTGCACGCCATCAGCCAATGGGTGGAACCGCTGGTCAGCGACAAAGGCGCGATGTTTGTGACGTTGCTAGGCACGGGACTCGATGGCCTGCCGCTGACGCTGACCTGGCAATTGCTGGCGGCGCAAAACCACGGCCCGCATATCCCGTGCGGTGCGTCGATCGCGCTGGCGAACCGGTTGGCCAGCGCCAGCAGCGGTGGCGCGCCGCTACCGCGCGGCGCGATGCCCTGCGTCGGCCTGCTCACGGTGGAAAATTACCTGGCCGCGCTGCAAGACCATGATGTGACCGAGGTACCGGCATGAGCTGGTACCTGTTCGTCAAATGGCTGCATATCCTCAGCGCCACCATCCTGTTTGGCACCGGCATCGGCATCGCTTTCTTCAAGTGGATCAACGACCGCGGCGGCGAGGTGCGTGCGATCCGCCTGTCGTCCGAAAAGACCGTGCTGGCCGACTGGCTGTTCACCACGCCGGCCGTCATTGTCCAGCCGCTGTCCGGACTGGCCCTGGCGCACCTGGCCGGCTATCCGATCCTGTCCGGCTGGGTCCTCGCCTCGATGCTGCTGTATGCGCTGGCCGGCGCCTGCTGGCTACCCGTGGTATGGCTGCAAATCCGCATGCGCAGCCTGGCCCGTCTGGCTGACGACACGGGCACACCGCTGCCGCGCCTGTACTGGTTCTATGCGCGCTGCTGGTTCTGGCTTGGCGTGCCCGCATTTGCCGCGCTCATACTGGTCTACTGGCTGATGGTTGCCAAGCCCGCGCCATGACACAAGCCAAGCTGCAAGGGCTGTACTGGGCCATGCGCCTCGGCATGGCCTTTATCTGGCTATCGACGGCGTTTGTGTCCTGGTATCTGTATCCGCATGCCGAATCGCTCGCATGGCTGCGCCGCAGCGGCATCACGCTGCAGACGGAACACGTGTTTGCCGCCTCCTGCCTGGCCGACCTGGCCATGGGCATTGCCTCGCTGTTCCATGCCAGGCCGTTGCTATGGTGGACGCAGTGCGCGCTGGTGGCCGGCTATACACTGGTGATCGCCGTCTTCCTGCCGGAATTCCTGATACACCCTTTCGGGCCGCTGACGAAAAATATCCCGCTGGTCGCCGGCCTCGTCTTCCTGGCCCTATATGAAAAAAGCCGTGGCTAGCACGGCTTCGGGAGATCGATCAACAACACTCGGCGGCGCAGCAACCGATCAGGCTGGCCGTACCGCCTGTGGCAGCGCGGGTGCCTTCGCCTTGCCCAGCAACCCCAGCACCACCTGCAGCGCCATGGCCACCGCGCCGGCGATGAAGACCACGTCGCCGAAGGTGCGTATCCAGCGCAGGTTCTGCAACAGCGGCTGCTGCATGAATGCCTCGCTGCGCGCATACCACAGGCCTTCCGTCACGCTGGCGTGGAACTGGATGATGCCTATCGGCAGCAAGCTGGTAAAGATCATCAGCACCAGTCCCGCATTCAAGCCCCAGAACGCCGTCTTCATCAAGGCAGGGCTGAAGCGGTAGTCGGGCCGCAGATAGCGCAGCACCAGCAAGGTAAAGCCCAGCGCCAGGAAACCGTACACGCCAAACAGCGCCGCATGCGCATGCACGGGGGTCGTGTTCAGGCCCTGGATATAGTACAAGGCCACGGGCGGGTTGATCATGAAACCCAGCACGCCCGCGCCCAGCATGTTCCAGAAGGCGACGGCGACAAAGCACATCATGGGCCAGCGCAACTGCTCCATCCACGGCGCGCGCTCCTTCAAGCGCCAGTTTTCCCACGCTTCATGCCCCAGCACGATCAGCGGCACCACTTCCAGCGCGCTGAAGCTCGCGCCGATGGCCATCACGGGCGTGGTGGTGCCGGCGAAGTACAGGTGGTGGAAAGTGCCGGGTATCCCGCCCAGCATGAACAGCGAGGCCGACGCCAGGCTGGCCGTCGTGGCCATGCGCACCGACACCAGGCCCAGGGTCGAGAAGATGAAGGCCAGCGCCGTCGTGGCGAACACTTCAAAGAAGCCTTCCACCCACAGGTGCACGACCCACCAGCGCCAGTATTCCATCACGGACAGGTGCGTGCGTTCGCCGTAGAACAGGCCGGCACCGTAAAACAGGCCGATGGCGCCGACGGATGCGGTCAGCAGCGCCAGCAGGTTCTTGTCGCCGCCCGGCTTGCGCAGGGCCGGCACGACGCCGCGCAGCATCAGCACGAGCCACAGCAGGATGCCGATATATTTACCGATCTGCCACAAGCGTCCCAGGTCCACATATTCATAACCCTGGTGCCCCAGCCAGAAATTCCACTCGGGCGGCATCACTTGCGCGATGGCCAGGTAGTTGCCGATGAACGAACCGACGACGACCGCGACGAGGGCCCAGAACAGCACGTCGACGCCGAGGCGCTGCCACTTGGGGTCCTTGCCGCCATTGATCAGGGGCGCGAGGAACAGGCCGGCGGCCAGGAAGCCCGTGGCGATCCAGAACAGCGCGGCCTGGATATGCCAGGTGCGCGTGAGCGCATACGGGAACCAGCGCGACACGTCGACGCCGTAGAACTGCTGCCCTTCCACCGTGTAGTGCGCCGTAAAGCCGCCGATGAAGACCTGGAAGGTAAACAGCGCCACCACCAGGAACAGATATTTTCCCAGTCCCCGCTGCGAAGGCGTCAGCGCGAACGTGGTGAGCGGATCGCGCGGACCGGCGGCCGGCAGCGCTTCGTCGTGGTCGCGCAAGAAGGCCCAGCCCCAGACGAGGAAGCCCACGCCGGCCAGCAGCACCACCACGCTGGCAACGGACCAGACGAGGTTTTCGCCGCTGGGCTGGTTGCCGATCAGCGGTTCATGCGGCCAGTTGTTCGTATAGGTCACTTTCTGGCCCGGACGTTCGGTGGCGGCCGCCCACGCCGTCCAGAAGAAGAACTGCGTCATCTGCGCGCGCCGCTCGGCGCTGGGCAGGGTGTTTTCCTTCATGGCGAAATGCTCGCGGCTGGCGTGCAGCGCCGGCGCGTCGGAGAACAGCTGGTCGTAGTAGTGCGCCGTGTTGGCGATCGCTTGCACGCGGCGCGGCGACAGGCGCAGCACTTGCGCATCATCGGTGCGGTTGCCGCGGTATTCCAGCTTGAGCGCTTCGCGCAGCGCCGCCTGCGCGGGGCCGTCGAGCGCCGCGTACGCCTTGCCATGCTGCTCTTGTGCGGCCAGTTCCAGCCAGGCCGTCAGTTCGCGGTGCAGCCAGTCGGCCGTCCAGTCGGGCGCCTGGTAGGCGCCGTGGCCCCAGATGGAACCGAGCTGCATGCCGCCGACGGATTGCCAGGCCGTCTGGCCATCGAGGATGCCCTCGCGGTCGAACAGCTGCCGGCCATCCTGCGCCAGCACTTGCGCGGGGATGGGCGGCGCCTGCCGGTAGACTTCCGTGCCGTAGTAGCCGAGCAGCGAAAACGTCACGATCAGCACACCGATCAGGGTGAACCAGAGTTTTTTGTAGGGACCCATGGGTCTTTCCTTTGTCAGTGCACCACGGCCGGCGCAAAGCGCTCGAACAGGATATTGTTTTCAGTGTGAATATGCGCCATCAGGTCTTCGCGGAAGGTGCGCAAGCCCGTGTACAGCGCGCGCCAGGTGGTGCAGGCGCCGCCAGGTGCGGTGATGTCGTTCGTCATCGCCTCCATCGCGCGCAAGGCCACGCCGTGGTCGTCGTGCTCCATGCGCATCACGTTGATCGGTGCGCCGGCCCGGGGGCCCTGGCCGCGCACGATCATGGGGAACAGCACGTCTTCTTCCTTGCGCATATGGCTTTCCAGCTCCTGCGCCATGGCCGACAGGTGTTCGGCCAGCCCGTGCGGACAGTCGGCGCGGTCGCCATGCACCTGCTCGACCTTGCGCGCGAGGCGTATCAGCTCGGGCAGCTGCTCGCGGTGCACGGCGTGGTAGCGCGCCAGGATGTGCTCCACCAGTTCGGTGGCCGAGGCCTCCTGCCAGTCACGCTCGCCGCTGGCGTCAGCCCGTCCTGCCAGCACTTGCAGTTCCTTGACGATGGGTGCCGTGTCCACGCCGGCCGCTTCGGCCGCCGCGCGCAGGGTCTTGTTGCCGCCGCAGCAGAAATCCAGGCGGTGGGCATCGAACAGGCGCGTGGCGCCGGGGATGCGGCGGGCCAGCTGGCCCAGGGATAGCTCGATCATGTCCATAATGGTTCCTTGAGGATGAATAGGTAGATTTATTGCACCGCGCCCGCGTGGTAGACGCCGGGCACGGGTTCGCCAGTCACTTCCAGCACGCCCACGGCGCCCTTGCCGGCGCGCGACAGCGCATGGTCGACCAGCAGATAGCTGCCCGGATGCTGTACCTTGAGTTCGACGATGGTCGCGCCGCCCGGCGCCACGAGCGTCGTTTGCACGTCGTGTTTCGGGCTGCTGATCGAGCCTTCGCTGTACACCTTGTCGAAGATCTCGCCGATGATGTGGAACGATGAAATCTTGTTCGGGCCGCCGACGCCGAAATAGATGCGCACCGTTTCGCCGACTTTCGCCTGCAGTTTGTGCGTCTTGCTCAGGGCGCCCACTTCGCCATTGAAGACGTAGTAGTCGGGCAGTTCATTCGCCATTTTTTCCAGGTTCGGCTCCTGGTGCACGGGCGCGCCGTGCGGACGGCCCGTGTACATCTCGCCCTGCATCACGTAATACTCGCGGTCGACTTTCGACAGGCCGCCTTCCGGTTCGACCAGGATCATGCCGTACATGCCGGCCGCGATATGCTGCGGCACCAGCGGCGTGGCGCAGTGGTACACGAACAGGCCCGGATTGAGCGCCTTGAAGGTGACGGTTTTTTCCTGCCCCGGCGCCACCTGCGTGTGCTGTCCGCCGCCATGGCCGCCCGTCACGGCGTGCAGGTCGATCGAGTGGATCATCTTGCTGTCCTTGGCGTTGAACAGGGTCAGTTCCACCGTGTCGCCCACCTTCGCGCGCAGCATGGGGCCGGGCACCTGGCGGTTGAAGGTCCAGTACGTAAAACTGGTGCCGTCATCGAGCTTGCCCGGCAGTTCCACCGTCTCCATCCGGTATTTCAGGGTTTGCGGCGCGCGCGCGCCGATGGCGGTCGGCACCGAGGCCGGATTGGCCGCCACGTTGACGGCAGATGGGTCAGGGCCGCGCATCGGCGACGGCGCGGGCGTGTACAGGGCCAGCGCGGCGGCCTGGCTCGATTCGCTGGCGGCCTTCGGTGCCGCCGTCTCGGCCAGCGACGTGCCGCTCACTTCCAGCTTGCCTTCCATGCCGATCTGGCGGTGGCCGGGGATCGAGCAGTAATAGGTGAACGTGCCGGCGCGCGTGACCTTGAAGCGCACGGTGGTGCTGCCGCTATTGGCGCTGAACTTGGCGGATGCGACGTTCAGTTCCGGGATCAGCAGATCGTGCTCGGCGCCTTCGCCGCTTTTCAGCACGAGTTCCACCGTGTCGCCCACCTTGGCCGCCAGCACGGGGTTGACCTGGCCCTTGGCGTCGATGAACACCATCTTGCCGTCGACGATATTGGTTTGCAGTTCATAGCGCTTGACCGCAGCGGTAGCGGGTTTGGCGGCGGTGGCGGCGGCGCTGGCCGGCAGGCTCGCCTGGGCTTGCACGGACAGGGGCATGGCCAGTACGCAGACGGCGGCGGCGGCGGCGGCGGCGATGGCGCGGAGGGAGGGAGTCGTTTTCATCAAGCTTTCCTTGGTCTTGTATGCCGGTTCGGCACCCTTACCTAGGCAATCCGTGTGCCAGGAAAAACTTGTTTTAAATCAACGATTTGAAAAATGCAGGGTCGGTATGACCCTCTTTGGACGTGGTCCGTTGTACCCTGCATGGTACTTATGACCACCACCGCCATCCACCTGCTGCTGCTCACCGACCTGGTCGCCGACCTGCCCGTGGCCGTGCGCCTGCAGCGCCTCGTCGGCAGCCTGCGCGCGCACTTCGGCTGCGAGGCCGTGGCCTTGCTGAAAATCGATGGCGAGCACCTGCGCCCCGTGGCGATGGCCGGCCTGGCCAGCGACGCGCTGGGACGCCGCTTCGCCGTCGCCGACCATCCGCGCCTGGCCGCCATCCTGCAGCGGCGCGGCGTGCTGTGCTTCCATCACGACAGCTCCCTGCCCGATCCCTACGATGGCCTGATCGCCGAGCGGGCTGGCGAACCGCTGCCCGTGCACGACTGCATGGGCATGGCGCTGGACCTGGAAGGCGAACGCTGGGGCGTGATCACGCTCGACGCGCTGCAGGTGGGCACCTTCGATACGCAGGCGCAGCGCGACCTGGGTGAGCTGGCCTGCGCCATCGAGGCGGCCGTGCGCGTGACCCGCCTGGAGACGGAAATCCGCGCCCTGCGCCTGTCGGGCGGCGCCATGCTGGCCGATGCGCAGGCGCCGCGCGAGGAACACGATTTCGTCGGCCAGAGCAGCGCCATCACGCATTTGCTGCACGAATTGCAGGTGGTGGCCGATTCCGAACTGCCCGTGCTGCTGCTGGGGGAAACGGGCGTGGGCAAGGAGCTGTGCGCGCACCGCCTGCACCGGCTGTCGCGCCGCGCGGGCAAGCCTTTGATCCACGTCAATTGCGCGGCCTTGCCCGAGTCCCTGGCCGAAAGCGAATTGTTCGGCCATGTGCGCGGCGCGTTTTCCGGCGCCGTCAGCGACCGGCCCGGGCGCTTCGAGGCGGCCGAAGGGGGCACCCTGTTTCTCGATGAAGTGGGGGAATTGCCATTGTCGATACAGGCCAAGCTGCTGCGCACCTTGCAAAATGGCGAAATCCAGCGCCTGGGCGCGGACCGGCCGCGCCGGGTCAACGTACGCGTGATCGCCGCCACCAACCGCAGCCTGCGCGAACATGTGCGCGACGGCTCGTTCCGCGCCGACCTGTATCACCGATTATCCGTGTATCCCGTGCCGATTCCGCCGCTGCGCGAGCGGGGCAATGACGTGCTGCTGCTGGCCGGGGGATTCCTGGAACTGAACCGCGCGCGCCTGGGCTTGCGCAGCCTGCGCCTGTCCGCCGCGGCGGAAAACGCCTTGTGCCATTACCGCTGGCCGGGCAACGTGCGCGAATTGGAACATGTGATCAGCCGGGCCGCGCTGAAAGCCGTGATCCGCGGCGCGAACCGCAAAGAGATAGTAACGCTGGAAACGGATATGCTCGACCTCGATGCGCTGGAAGCGCCGGCCGGCGCGGACGCGCTGCCGCTGGCGCCAGCGTGCGGCACGCCGGCGGCATCGCCGCTGTCCATGCATCAGATCGTGGAAGCGAGCCAGCGCCAGGCCATCCGGCAAGCGCTGATCCTGCATCAGGATAACTGGGCCGCTGCGGCGCGGCAATTGGGACTCGACGCCAGCAATTTACATAAACTGGCGCGCAGGGTCGGCTTGAAAGCCTGAGCCGAGCTCAAACTCAGCGGTGAGTGACCAGGCTGCTCGGCAAGCTGTGCAGGTAGGCTGCCAGGTCCTTGATGTCCTGGTTGCTCAGCGGTTTTACCTGGCCCGTCATGATGGCGTTGTTGCGGCCGTTGGCCTTGTCGCCCCGTTTATACGCGGTCAGCGCGTGTTCCAGGTAATCCTTGTGCTGGCCCGCCAGTTTCGGGTACGACGGATCGATGGGCGAACCGTAATCCTTGCCGTGGCAGGTGGCGCAGCTGTATTTTTCGGCCAGGGCTTTACCTGTATTGATATTGCCGGCGGCGCTGGCGCCAAACGAGACGGTGGCGCAAACGAGGGCGGCGAGTAGTGTTTTCATCGGGCTGGTCCTCAGTTCGTCTTGGCTTGTTGCGCATAATACGCGGCGACATCGGCGATATCCTGGTCCGACAGACTGCTGGCGATGCCCTTCATGCTGGGGTGCTTGCGGTCGCCCTTCTTGTAGGCCTGCAGCGCATTCTCGATATATTTTGCCGGCTGGCCGCCGATCATCGGCACCTGGAATACTTCAGGGAAGGTTGCCTTGTAACCGGGAATGCCGTGGCAGCCGATACACATTTCCACCTTGGCAGGGGCTGCCTTGGCGTTTCCTACAATGTCAGCCGCTGTGACGGCATTTGCTATGCCGGCAAGCACGAGAAGTGCAAATATTTTTTTCATAGTGGCAATGTGAACAAAGGTAATCGGAGAAACGCCAGAGCTGGTTTTTATTGATTTTATGTATTGACAATTAAGGTTGCCAATTAATCTGCTGCTTGCCGATTCTAGCCAAGATATTCTTGCAAGTCCACCTATAAAACCCGCATTGTAGGCAGGCAGGCACAGGCCGCCTGCGTGACGCTGGGCCACAGTTCTGTTTATACTCACCATTTCCCCACTTTGGCAGACCGCTCATGCAAGCACAGCACCCCCAGCAAGGCCAACGCTTCGAAGGTTCCGACAGCTATGTCGCCACCGCCGACCTGAAACTGGCCGTGAATGCGGCGCTGACCCTGCAACGCCCGCTGCTGATCAAGGGCGAGCCGGGCACGGGCAAGACCATGCTGGCCGAGGAAGTGGCCGCCGCGCTGAACATGCCGCTGATGCAATGGCATATCAAATCGACCACCAAGGCGCAGCAGGGCCTGTACGAATACGACGCCGTCTCGCGCCTGCGCGATTCGCAGCTGGGCGACGAGCGCGTGCGCGACATCCAGAACTACATCGTCAAGGGCGTGCTGTGGCAGGCGTTTACGGCGCCTGAACCGGTGGTGCTCTTGATCGATGAAATCGACAAGGCCGACATCGAATTCCCCAACGACCTGCTGCGCGAACTGGACCGCATGGAATTCTATGTGTATGAAACGCGCGAAATGGTCACGGCGCGCCACCGTCCGCTCGTCATCATCACCTCGAACAACGAGAAGGAATTGCCGGACGCCTTTTTGCGCCGCTGCTTCTTCCACTACATCAAATTCCCGGACAAGGACACGATGGAGCAGATCGTCGCCGTCCACTACCCGCACCTGAAACAGGAATTGCTGGCGCAGGCGCTGCAAACATTCTATGAAGTGCGCGACGTGCCGGGCCTGAAGAAAAAACCGTCGACGTCGGAATTCCTCGACTGGCTCAAGCTCCTGCTGGCCGAAGACATCCCGGCCGAAGCCTTGCGCAGCAAGGACAACAAGGCCGTCGTGCCGCCGCTGCACGGCGCGCTGCTGAAAAACGAGCAGGACGTGCACCTGTTCGAGCGCCTGATGTTCATGTCGCGCACCAACCGTTAAGGAGCGCCGGTGAACGACATCAGCCCCGACAAGGTCTTCGTCCCCCTGGAACTGCACGGCATCCGCCTCGAAGCGCTGGCGCCGCACCATGCGGCCGGCCTGCGCGCAGCGGCCATGGATGGCGAACTGTGGAACTTGCGCGTCACCTCCGTGCCGGAGCCGGACCAGGTGGACCAGTACATTTTCAAGGGCATCGAGATGCGCCCTTCGCGCTTCGCCTTTGCCGTCATCGATGCGGCCAGTGGCGAGGTGCTGGGCACCACCAGCTACCACGACGTGGTGCCAGAGGTAAAACGCCTGGAAATCGGCTACACCTGGTATGCGAAGCGCTGCCAGCGCAGCCACGTCAACACCACCTGCAAATTGCTGCTGCTGACGCACGCCTTCGACACGCTGGGCTGTGCGCTGGTGGGCCTGCGCACCGATAATTTCAACCATGCCTCGCAGGCGGCCATCGAACGCCTGGGCGCGAAAAAGGACGGCGTGCTGCGCCACCATGCGCTGCGCCGCGACGGCACCGTGCGCGACACGGTCATGTACAGCATCACGCGGGGCGAGTGGCCGGAAATTGCCGCGCATTTGCGCTACAAGCTGGCGCAGCGCCCCATCGCCGCGCTGCCCCGCGCGGGGGAACCCGCGCCATGCTGATCGATTTCTTCTTCACGCTCAAGGATGCGAAGATTCCCGTCTCGATCAAGGAGTTTTTGACCTTGCTTGAGGCGCTGCAAAAGAACGTCATCGACGCGTCGATGGATGATTTTTACTATCTGGCGCGCCTGACCCTGGTCAAGGACGAAGCCCATTTCGACAAGTTCGACCGCGCGTTTGCCCAGTATTTCAAGGGCGTCAATGCGGCCTTCGACACGAACGCGGCGATACCGCTTGACTGGCTGCTGAAACGCATGCAGCGCGAGCTGTCCGAAGAACAGAAGGCGCAGCTGGAAAAATTCGGCTATGACAAGCTGATGGACCGCCTCAATGAACTGCTGAAGGAGCAGAAGGAACGCCACGAAGGCGGCAGCAAGTGGATCGGCACGGGCGGCACGTCGCCATTCGGCAATGGCGGCACGAACCCGGAAGGCATCCGCATCGGCGGCAAGGGCGGCAACCGCACGGCCGTGAAAGTGTGGGAAGCGCGCAGCTACAAGGATTACGACGGCGAGCGCGAACTGGGCACGCGCAACATTAAGGTCGCCTTGCGCCGCCTGCGCAAATTCGCGCGCGAAGGCGCGGAGGACGAACTGGCGCTGGACGCCACCATCGCCGCCACGGCGAACAACGCGGGCTACCTCGACATCAGGATGCGGCCCGAGCGCAAGAACCGCATCAAGGTGCTGATGCTGTTGGATGTGGGCGGCAGCATGGATGACCATATCGAGCGCACCGAGGAACTGTTTTCGGCGGCGAAGACGGAATTCAAGAACATGGAGTTCTTTTACTTCCATAACTGTGTCTACGACTATTTGTGGAAGAACAACCGGCGCCGCAATGCCGAACGTTTTCCCACCTGGGACGTGCTGCGCAAATACCCGCCCGACACCAAGCTGATTTTCGTCGGCGACGCCACCATGAGCCCCTATGAAATCCTGCAGCCGGGCGGCAGTGTCGAATACAACAACGAGGAAGCGGGATCGACGTGGCTGGCGCGCTTTACCCAGGCGTTCCCGAAATTCATCTGGCTCAATCCCGAATCGGAGGGATTGTGGCAATACCGCCAGTCGATCGGCGTAATGCGGCAGTTGATGAACAACCGCATGTTCCCACTGTCGATCGACGGGCTGGAGCGGGGCATGCGCCTGCTCAGTAAATAAAAACGCATAACAAAAAGTCCATGGCGGCAGGGGGCCGCCATGCCGTACACTGCGACACGGCACTACCGTGCGGAGCATCTCCGCTGCGGGCGGGTACCATACGCTGATACCAGCCCTGCCCAACCTGCTGCATCCTGTGCGCGGCCGCCATGGCCGCGACACTGTTCGATTGCGCACATCGTGCGCGCCTTCTGCTCCGGTAGAATCGGCGCATCGCTCTGCGCAAACCATGCACCACCGCTGCACCACGACATTGCCGCGCCAGCCCCCGTGCTGCCGGCCGGTGCCAGCGCCATTTTCAAAGGAATGAGCATGCAAAGTCTGATCTCGATCGCCGCCGACCTGTCCTGGCCGTTCGCCATCACCCTGGCCTGGGTGGTGGGCGAATTCGGCCACCGCTGGACTGGCCTGCCGCGCATCAGTTTTTACGGCGTGATCGGTTTCGTCCTCGCCCAGACGCAGGTGGGCATCCTGCCGCAGACGGACGCCGGCCCCATGCTGGTGCTGGCCGACGTGGCCTTCGGCCTGATCCTGTTCGAGGTCGGCTACCGCATCAACCTGCGCTGGCTGAAGAACAACCCGTGGATCGCCGTCACGGGCCTGGTCGAATCCTTGCTGACCTTTGCCGTCGTCTACTTCATCGGCATCGAATTCGGCAGCACCTCGATGACGGCGCTGCTGCTGGCATCGCTCGCCATGTCCACCTCGCCGGCCACCATCATGCGCGTCATCAACGAGGAACGCAGCTCGGGCCAGGTCACGGAACGCATCGTCCACCTCACGGCCCTGAATTGCGTACTGGCCGTCTTCACGTTCAACATCATCGTCGGCTTCTGGATGTTCCAGAGCTCCACCGACCTGATCGAGGCGAGCAGCAGCAGCGCCGCCGTGCTGGCCGCCTCGGTGGCCGCCGGTACCGTCTTCGGTATCGTCGTGCCGGCCATGCTGCGCCGCCTGGGCAATATGGCGCAGGACGCCACCGTAGCGTTCGCGCTGTCGGTGATGCTGCTCGTCGCCCTGACCTACACCACCAGCCTGTCGCCGCTCTTGGCCACGCTCACCTTCGGCCTGGTGGCGCGCCACCGCCGTGTCGCCTTCAGCCAGGCGCAGCGCAATTTCGGCGCCATGGGCGAGCTGCTGACGGTGCTGCTGTTCGTATATGCCGCCTCGACCCTGGAATGGGCCAGCGTGACGGCCGGCGCGGGCCTGGCCCTGGCCGTCGTCGGCGGACGCTTGCTGACGAAGGTCGTTGGCGTGGCCGCGTTTTCGCACGTCAGCGGCATTTCCTGGCGCAAGGGTGTGCTAACGGGCGTGGCACTGACGCCCGTTTCCGTCTTCATCATCCTGCTGCTGGAGCACGCGCGCCAGCACGGCGTGAACTTCGGCGACGAATTGAACGCCCTGGCCGCCATCACCCTGGGCCTGGAACTGGTCGGCCCCGTACTGGTGCAGCGCGTGCTGATGCTGGCCAAAGAAACCCATGAAATCAAGGAGCGCTAAATGCCGCTGGAACCCTTTGGCCAATCGGCCGCGCTGACCTTCGGCGTCGAACTCGAACTGCAACTGGTGAACCTGTCGGACTATGACTTGACGGCCGCCAGCCCCGACCTGCTGCACCTGCTGAACAAAAAACCGTTCCCCGGCAACGTCACGCCGGAAATCACCGAGAGCATGATCGAGATTAACTCGAGCGTGCACACGCATCACGGCCCCCTGCTGGAGCAGTTGCAGGAAATCCGCGACACCCTGATCACGGCCGGCGACAAGCTCAATATCGGCATCGCGGGCGGCGGCACGCACCCGTTCCAGCAATGGTCGTCGCAAAAGATCTTTTCCAAGCCCCGCTTCCAGGAGATTTCGGAACTGTACGGCTACCTGGCCAAGCAGTTCACCATCTTCGGCCAGCACGTGCACATCGGCTGCGCTTCGGGCGACGACGCCATGTTCCTGCTGCACTCGCTGAACCGCTACATCCCCCATTTCATCGCCCTGTCGGCGTCTTCTCCCTACGTTCAGGGACGCGACACCCTGTTCGATTCGGCGCGCCTGAACTCCGTGTTCGCGTTTCCCATGAGCGGACGCGCGCCGTTCACCCTCAGCTGGGACCAGTTCTCCAACGAGTATTTCGCCAAGATGGAGAACACGGGCATCATCAAGAGCATGAAGGATTTTTACTGGGATATCCGTCCCAAGCCTGAATTCGGCACCATCGAACTGCGCGTGTGCGACACGCCGCTGACGGTGGAACGGGCCGCCGCGCTGGCCGCCTATCTGCAGGCGCTATGCCGCTACCTGCTCGAACGACGCGAAACCCCGCCGGTGGAAGACGATTACCTCGTGTATAACTACAACCGCTTCCAGGCTTGCCGCTTCGGCCTCGATGGCGCCATCACGCATCCGAAAACCTACGAAACGATGTCCCTGCGCGAAGACATCATGACCACCCTGCGCAAGATGGAACCGCACGCCGAGGCGCTGGGCAGCACGCCAGCCCTGAAACACCTGTCGGACGTGGCCAAGCAGTGGAGCGATGCGCAATACCTGCGCAAGCAGCGCAATGTGCAGGGCAGCGCGGAGGGGATGGTTGATTCGGCGATCAGATGCTTCCGGGGCGAACCGATGAATTACTGAGGATGCACAAGTGTAATCCGACTGGCGCCGCCAACAATGTTGTCGGATTACGGTCCTTCGGGCCTAATCCGACCTACCCGCTTTTACCCCGACAACGCATGATACTGATGTTGATCAGCCTGGGACCGTAGGTCGGATTAGCGGCATAGCCGCGTAATCCGACAACATTGCGAGCGCGGGATAAAAAATACATGACGGGCCTGGGTCGGTTCCAGACGGGCTTTTACGGCGAACCGCGCAATGTCATGCTGACCGTGCGCACGAAGTTTTAATCAGCTTCCGTACAGCGCCAGCGCCCAGGCTGGCGGACGCAGTTCCAGCGCCAGCGACAGGTAAGCGGGATCGAAGCGCGCCGCCAGCAAATACACATTGGCGGCGCCCTTCGGTTCCCAGTTCCCCGTAAAACCCTTTTCGCCGGCCGCCACGCGCTTGCGGTCGAAGGGCACGGCGCTTTTCGCAAATTCCTCGTGCGTTTTCCTGCCCTGCGCATACGGCGCCAGCCAGGCCAGCGCCTCGGCCAGGCGCCGCGCTTCCGGCGCGCCATACCAGTCGTCGCCATGCGCCTGCGCCATCAGGGCCGTCGCCAGCAGCGGCTCCAGGCTGTAGGTGGTGTAATGCAGGGCGTCGCGCTGCTCGAAGTCGAAGGGCACGCCGCCGGCACCGATATTGCGCGGCACGTGCGCCAGGAAGCGCTCTTTCGCGCGCGCGATCAGCAAGGCGTCGCCCGTCACATACGCGGCGGCCGTGCCGATCTTGATGCGGTGGCTATGCCAATTGTTGCGCGCCGTGGACGGGCCGCCGACCTTGATGGGGTCACTCAGATACCCTTGCGCCAGGGTGCGGCAAAACGCCTGCACCTGCTCGCGCTCGACGCCGTTCAAGCGCTCCTGTACCAGGTCAAAACCCATCAGCAGGCTGGCCAGCTCCGTCTCGTCGACGGGACTGAACGAGGGTGCATAGCTGCCGCTCCAGGCCAGCAGCAGCTGGCGCGCCGCCTCGAAATGCGCCAGCTCGCCCGACAGCCGCCAGGCCAGCGCCTGCAAGCGCGCCTGGCGCCAGTCTTCCTGCGCCTGCTGACTGGTCTCGCGCCCGCCCTCTCCCTTCAGCAAGCCGCCCGTGCGCACTTCGGCCATCAAGTGCACGGGCCGCGCCGCATCCTTGCGCGCCGCCTTGAGCACTTGTTCCGCAATGGCCGGCGCCACCCGCGCCTTGAGCGTGCGGGCACGTGCAGCAGACGTCAGCGCAAACGCCAGCGGCCCCTCATGCGGGCGCGGCGCCGCGCGCAAGCCCGCCAGGGGCAGCGCCAGCAGGCCGGCCAGCAGCGTGCGCCGGCGGATCAGATGCGTACTCAAAACCGCGTCTCCCGCGCCGCGCGCAAGAAATTATCAAGGATGGGCGTGCAATCGAGCAGTTCGACGCCGCCCGCCGAATGGAATTCCGGATGCCACTGCAAGCCCATGACGAAACGCGCCCGCTGATAGCGGATGGCTTCGACGATATTGTCCCCTTGCGAATACGCTTCCACGGTGACGTCGCGTCCCAGATCCTTGACCGACTGGTGGTGGATGGAGTTGACGAGCGCCTCGCCCGTTTTAGGAAACATGCCCGCCAAGGACGAGCCTTTCGGGAAGACGATGGTGTGGCGGTGGCGGTCATACAGGTCGTTGACGTGCGAGGTGGCCCCTTCCACGTCCGAGGCGATGTCCTGATACAGGGTGCCGCCAAAGCCCACGTTGATGAGTTGGCAGCCGCGGCATATGCCCAGCACGGGTTTGCCCGCATCGACGAATTCGTGCAGCAGTTCCAGTTCGTACAGGTCGCGCGCGCGGTCGCCGTTCCATTCGGGCCGTGTGGCAGCCTCGGAATACGTCTGCGGCGAGACGTCGGCGCCGCCCTGCAGCACCAGGCCGTCCAGGTGGCGCGCATAGTGGCGCAGGGTGATGTTGCTCGGGTGTAGCTGGCCGCTGGTATTGACCGTCGGGATCATGAACACCAGCACGTCGCGCGACATGACCCACTGCGCGATCGACTCTTCCAGGTATTGCAGGTTCTTGCTGCGCAGGCCAGTGGCGCCCGGCTCGGGGTGAAAAATGCGCGCCGAGATGCCGATGCGCAGGGTGCGCCGCATGAAATCGCGGCTGGCCTTGTCGCGCATGGAGCGGTAGCGCGACGAGATCACGCGCCAGGCCAGCGCCAGCGGCGTGTCGTTATCCTTCAGGTAGCGGGGCGCGGCGTCGCGCGCACGGTGCTCGTCATCGGGTGCCCGGCGACCCACGCGGTCGGGCCGTGATGGCGCTGGCTCTGGCGCTGCGGGATCGGTGGAAGGGGGAAGCTGGGGATCTTTTTCGTCTGACATGGCGGGGCTGACTGAAAGCGGAGAACGGTTTCAATATAAACCCCTGCTTCCGAAAGCACGATTCAATTTTGTAACAAAAGCATACCCGCGGGGCATCCGCGCAACACGCCGTCGGCAAACGCATACGCCCCGTTTACGCTGGCGGCCCCGCTTTTTAGAGAATCTTTACGCCCCCGCTGCTAATCTTGAACGTACCTCAACCACCGCTGCAAAGCCACCATGGAACCCCATTCACGCCTTCCTGCACATCACGCACTGCCCCACCGCCATCCCCGCCTGCCCACCTTCCTCATGCATATCACGGTCGATAAAGCCTGTCTGGCCGAGCTGCGCCAGCTGGTCGTCAGGACGTGCGGCGGCATGCTGTCGTTCATGCGCGTCGAGGCGGTCGACCATGCCGAACGCATGAAAGTCTGGCTGTGCGTGACGGAACCTGCCCTGCGCTTGACCATGGACGCCGTCATGCGCCTGCTGCCAGCGGCGGAATTTGGCCGCATCAGCCAGGGGAAATCGCTATGAACCAGTATGCCTGCGACCACGCGATGTCGTCGATGCGCATCACCGCGCACTTCCAGGGTATCTGGGTGCCGATGGTCACGCCCTTCCATGATGGCGATGGCGACATCGACTTCGACGCGGCCCAGCAGCTCGCGTGCGAGCTGGCCGCCAGCGGCATCGATGGCCTGGTGGTGTGCGGCACCACGGGCGAAGCGGCCATGCTGAGCGCCGCCGAACACACCATGCTGTTAGATAGCGTGCTCGAAGCCGTCGGCCCCCGCTTTCCCGTCGTGATGGGGATAGGCGGCAGCGATACGCGCAGCGTCGTCTCCGCCGTGCAGCGCTACAACGACCACCCGCTGGCGGGCCTGCTGGTCTCCGCTCCCGCGTATGTGCGCCCTTCGCAGGACGGCATCGCGCGCCACTTCCAGGCCATCGCCGCCGCCACCGACCAGTCCATCGTGCTGTACAACGTGCCGGCCCGCACGGGCGTCAATATCGAACCGCAGACGGCCGCGCTGCTGGCGCGCGACTCGCACTTCGTCGCCATCAAGGAAGCGGGCGGCAAGCTGCAGCAACTGGGCGAACTGCTGCTCGACACGCGCCTGGACGTCCTGTGCGGCGACGATGCCCTGCTGCTGGCCAGCCTGTCCATGGGCGGCCACGGCGCCATGTCGGCCGCCGCCCAGGTGCGTCCCGACCTGTATGCGCAGCTATATCATCTGGTCAAACAGGGCCGCCACGGCGCCGCCGGCGCCCTGTTCAAGACCATGCTACCCGTCATCCGCCTGCTGTTTGCCGAACCGAATCCCGCTCCCGTCAAGGCGGCGCTGGCCATGCAGGGCAAGCTGCGCAACGCCTTGCGCCTGCCGATGACACCGATGTCGGCCGCCGGCCAGGCCGCCCTGGCCGCGGCGCTCGAACCCCTGCTGGCACTGCCCGCATGGACAGCCAGCGACAGGGATGCGCCGCGCGAAGGCTGTCTGCTGCAGCTGGTCTCCCCTGCCAACATCATGCCAGCCGTACGCCAAGATGATCATCGCCATCACGGATGAACGCGGGGGGATGGAGAAATCCATCCTGGCCGGGCGGCTGGCCGCTTCGCGCGCGCTGGCCGGACGCAAAGTATTGCTGCTCGATGCCGATCCGCGCCAGGGCGCCATGGCACAGGCCAGGAACATGCACGACGGCGCCATGCACGGCAGCCTGACGCGGCCGCGCCTGATGGCGCGCGCCATCAGCGCCAAGGGCTTGCAACCGGAGCTCGAACACCTGGTGCACTGCTACCACGACATCGTCATCGACAGCGAGGGCCGCGACTCCATGGGCAGCCGTTCGGCCCTGATCGCCGCGCGCGTACTGGTGGTGCCGCTCGACGGTGTCGCCGACGACGCCGCGCAATCAGGCCTGGCGCGCCGCATCGCGCACGCGCGCAGCGTCAATCCCGAGCTGCGCGTGCTGCTGGCAATGGATACCCAGGCGGCGCCCGCCCATGCCCTGGCCGCGCAGATTCCGGCCGCCCGCGTGGTCAGCCTGGGACAGCTGTATTGCGCCGTTTTCAACCTGCGCTCTTAAACGCTAAAAAGGCGGCGCATGCGCCGCCTCTTCTCTCATCTCCGTTAATTAAAACGTTTTGCTGACCGTCAGCTGCAGCGCCGTCTTGCCCATGAATTTGCCATTCACTGGCGACGCATAGGCCGACTTGCCCGCGTTCGTGCCGATCACGGCCAGCGCGCCTGTCACGACGCCGAAATCGCGCGTGACGCCCACTTTCCAGTCCGTGTAGCTAGCCGCATCATTATTTTTGACCTTCTGGTGGCCCGCGTGCAGGTTGCCGGTCCAGCCGTTCGTCAGGTCGATATTCGCGCCGATATCGAGGTAGCCGCTGTTCTTGCTGTTGACGATGCCGAACAGGTTGGAGACGGCGTGCGAATACTTGATATAGGCGGGGCCGTACGACAGCTGGCCGTAGACTTCCTGCGTGTCCGCGTTGGCCAGGCCGGCGACGTGATTCAAGCCGTTGTCCGCATACACATACGCGAGCACGCCCACGTCATAGCCAACGTCGCTGGTCAACTGGCCGCGCTTGCCCGCATACAGGTCCACTTCCACGTCGCCGCTGCCGCCCGCATCCTTGGTCCACTTGATGGTGGAAGCCCAGGCGCCCGCATACAGGCCCGTCGGGTTGTTGACATAATCGGCACCGCCCTGCAGCGCCGGTTTCAAGCGCGTTTGCGATATCCCGCGGTAGCGGTAGTCGGACACGCCGGCCACGTTGAAACTGACTTCATTGTCGGGCTTGGCCTCGTCCGCGTGGGCCAGGTTGCCCGTAAAAGCAGTGGCGACGGCAAGTGCAAGTAGCATTTTGTTCATGGTTGTTCTTCTTCATGGGTGGTATGGGCCTTTGCCAACATGGCGCAGCTGGCCCGCCGCTGCAAAAAAATTGCTGCAAAAATTTTAGGTAAAGCGTCCCCCTGGCGCGCGCGGCGCCTGTTTCAAACGGGGGAAAAGAATCGGTTTAGAGCGGCAGCAGCAATCGGTAACCGACGGCCGTTTCCGTCAGCAGGTACTGCGGCTGGGCCGGATCGGCTTCCAGCTTCTGGCGCAGATGGCCCATGTAGATGCGCAGGTAGTGGCCGTTTTCGCTGTTCGACGGCCCCCACACTTCGCGCAGCAGCTGCGGATTGGTGACCACCCTGCCCGCGTTTTTCACGAGCACGGACAACAAACGAAATTCCGTCGGCGTCATGTGCACCAGCTGCTTGTTGCGCGTCACCAGCCGGTCCTTCAGGTCGACGCGCACGTCGCCGAACTGCACCACGCCATCATCGCTGGCGGCGGGCTGGCGCTGGCGGCGCAGGGTGGCGCGCACGCGGGCCAGCAATTCGCCCACGCCAAACGGCTTGGTCAGATAGTCGTCGGCGCCCGCGTCGAGCGCACGGATCTTGTCCTGCTCGTCGACCCGCGCCGACAGCACGATGATGGGCACGGCCGACCATTTGCGGATGTCGGCGATGAAGTCGATGCCGTCGCCGTCGGGCAGGCCCAGATCCAGCACGATCAGGTCGGGCCGGCGCGTGCCCGCATCGATCAGGCCCCGCTGCATGGTGGCCGACTCGAAAATCTGCCAGCCCTCGTCTTCCAGCGCGGCGCGCACGAAGCGGCGGATTTGCGGTTCATCCTCGACCAGCAAGGCGGTGGCGGAAGGTTCGTTCATGTTGGTTTTCCTGTTTCATGATCATTGGCGTCGTCGGGCTCGAGCTCCGGCGGCGCCGGGGGCGTGCCCAGCGGCAGGCTGAAGACGATGGCCGCGCCCTGTCCCGGCGCGTGCGGCTGTGCGTGGATGGTGCCGCCGTGGGCTTCGACGATGGCGCGGCAAATGGCCAGCCCCAGTCCGACGCCCGGCTTGTTCGATTCGCGCTCGCCGCGCGTGAATTTTTCAAAGATGGCTTCTTCGCGACCGGGCGGCAGGCCCGGGCCATCGTCAGACACCGTCACCTGCAGGAACTGGCCGTGCACCCCGGCCGCGACCGTGATGGTGCTGCCGGGCGGCGTGTACTTGGCCGCGTTTTCCAGCAGGTTGCACAGCACGCGCTCGACCAGCACGGCGTCATAGCGCACCAGCGGCAAGTCCGGCGCCAGCTGCGTCAGCACGGCATGCTGCTGCAATTGCGGACCGCTGGCGCGCAGCGCGCTGCCCACCACTTCTTCCAGCGCCTGCCATTGCAGGTTCAGGCGCACCTGGCCGCTCTCGATGCGCGCCATGTCCAGCAAGTTCGCCACCAGGGCGCTCATGCGCACGGTTTCGGACTGCAGCGAGCGCGCCATGTCCAGCTGCGCGGGCGACAGCGCGGGCCGCGACAAGGCCAGCGATTCAGCCAGGCCCACCAGCGACGTCAGTGGCGTGCGCAAGTCGTGCGACAGGGCCGCCAGCAGCGAATTGCGCAGGCGCTCGGACTCCATCTGCAGCAGCGCTCCTTGCGCCACATCGATGTAGTGCACGCGTTCGAGGGCGATGGCCGCCAGGGCGGCAAAGGTATCGAGGTGCTGGCGCTGTTCCGGCACCAGCAGCCAGCGTCCACGCTGCGTGCCCTCGAGCGGCAGCAGCGCCAGCACGCCTCGCGTGCGCATCGGCGCGATCAGCGGCAGGTAGAAAATGGGCGACGCCGGCAAGGTGTCGGTGCCCGTCCCAGCCGCCTGCGCATGGTCGAAGGCCCACTGCGCGATGCCGATATCGAGTGCCTCGCCGCCGTTCGGGGCCTGCAAGCTTCCCTCGTCATCGGGCAGCAGCAAGGTGGCGCGCGCGCGGAAAGCCCGTTCGATGGCGCTTTTCGTGATGTCGAAAATCTGTTCCGTCTGCAGCACGCCGGACAGCTCACGCGAAAATTCATACAGGGCGCGGGCGCGTGCTTCGCGGTGCGAAGCCACGCGCGCCTGGAAGCGCAGGCCAGCCGTCAGGTGGCCCGTGATCAGGCCCACGGCCAGCATCACGCCAAACGTGATCACGTACTGGAAATCGCCCACGGCAAACGAAAAGCGCGGTGGCACGAAGACGAAATCAAAACAGGCCACGCCCACCAGGCTGGCCAGCGCCGCCGGCCCGCGCCCCAGGCGCACGGCCACCAGCACTACCGTCAGCAAGGACAGCATGGCGATATTGGCCAGGTCAAGATACGGCTGCAAGGGGAGCAAGGCGAGGGCCGTGGCCAGGCTGGCGCCGGCGGCCAATATGTAACGCCAATGGCGCGAGGACCGGCGCGGCGCTTCCGCATCGTCGCCCACCGGGCGCCGGGGCGCCGCATCGGCTGGCGGCAAGCCCACTTCGATCAGATCGATATCGGGCGCCAGGCTGGCCATGCGCGCGGCCGGGGGCGCCTGCCACAGGCGCGCCAGCGCGCTAGCGCGGCCACGGCCCACGATCACTTTCGAAATATTCGCATTGCGCGCATAGTCGACCACGGCGCCGGCGATGTCGGCCGACGGCACAATGGCCGTGCGCGCACCCAGGTCCTGCGCCAGTTTCAAGGTTTTCAGGATGCGCTCGCGCTGGCCCGCCGGCAGACGCTGCAAACGCGGCGTTTCCACGTACAGCGCATGCCATTCCGCATTCAGCTGGCTGGCCAGGCGCGCCGTGCTGCGGATCACATGCTCGCCACCCGCATGCGGCCCCACGCAGGCCAGCAGCGCGGCGCCCGTCTTCCACACGGGATTGATGGACTTCTCGACGCGGTAGGCTTGCACGTCATCCTGCACCCGGTCCGCCGTGCGGCGCAAGGCCAGTTCGCGCAGGGCGATCAAATTACCCTTGCGGAAAAAATGCTGGGACGCCCGCTCGGCCTGCAGCGGCTGATACACCTTGCCCTGCTTCAGGCGGCGCAGCAGTTCATCGGCGGGAATATCGACCAGCACCACTTCATCGGCGCGGTCGAACACCGTATCGGGCAGAGTTTCGGCCACGCGCACGCCCGTGATCCCCCCCACCACGTCATTGAGGCTTTCCAGGTGCTGCACGTTGACGGTCGACAGCACGTCGATGCCGGCCGCCAGCAATTCCTCGACATCCTGCCAGCGCTTCGGATGGCGCGAACCGGCCACGTTCGAATGGGCCAGTTCATCCATCAATATCAGCGGTGGCGCGCGGCGCAGCGCTTCATCGAGATCGAACTCGTACAGGGTCTTGCCCCGGTACTCGATGGCCTTCAGGGGCAGCACGGGCAGCCCGTCAAGCTGGGCCGCCGTATCCTGGCGCCCATGCGTCTCCACCACGCCCACCAGCAAGTCCTGGCCATCGGCCAGCAATTTGCGGGCGGCCGCCAGCATCGCGTAAGTCTTGCCGACGCCGGCCGAAGCGCCAAAATAGATGCGCAGCCGGCCGCGCGCGGCTTTCTTTTCCTGCGCCTGCACTTGCGCCAGCAGGGCATCAGGGTCGGGGCGTTGGCTGTCGTTGGGGAGCATGTTGTATTTTAATCTTCTTGGGCTTTGTAGGTCGGATTAGCGCGCAAGCGCGTAATCCGACAACATCGTTGGCCTGGACAGTGGTGGTGTCGGCTTACGCTGCGCTAAGCCGACCTACGCCGACCCAGGCCGACGTTTGCTGACCTGCGCGCCGTTGCCAGCTTACTTTGCCATGGCATCGAGCGCCAGATTCAGTTCCAGCACATTGACGCGTGGTTCGCCGAAAAAGCCGATATACACGGTCTTCTGCACCTTGGCGATGGCGTTTTCCACCTGCGCCAGCGGCACGGCGCGCACGCGGGCCACGCGCGGCGCCTGGTACAGGGCGCCGGCCAGGCTGATTTCCGGATCCAGGCCGCTGCCCGACGCCGTCACCAGGTCGACGGGAATGGCGCGCGTATTGCCGGGATCAGCTTCCTTCAGGGCGGCGATGCGCGCCTTGACGGCGTCCACCAGGGCCGGATTGGTCGGTCCCTGGTTCGAGCCGCCCGAACCGGCGCCGTTATTGGCCATCGGCGCGGTGGCCGATGGACGGCCCCAGAAATACTTGGGCGAGGTGAAGGACTGGCCGATCAGCATCGAGCCGACGGGCTTGCCACCACGCTCGACGATGCTGCCGTTGACTTCATCGCTGAAAGCCAGCTGCCCGATGCCGGCCGTGGCAAACGGATAGACCACGCCGCAGATCACGGTCAGCGCGGCAAACAGGACCAGGGCGGGACGTACGATGGTGCTCATGATGGTTCCTTTAGACTAAATTGAGTGCGGACAGCAGCATGTCGATCAGCTTGATCCCGATGAAGGGCAGGATGATGCCGCCCAGGCCGTAGATCAGCAGATTGCGGCGCAACAGGCTGGCCGCGCCGATGGCCCGGTATTGCACGCCTTTCAGCGCCAGCGGAATGAGCACGACGATGATCAGGGCATTGAAGATCACGGCCGACATGATGGCCGACGCGGGGCTGGCCAAATGCATGATGTCCAGCGCCTTCAGTTGCGGATACGTGCCCACGAAGGCGGCCGGGATGATGGCAAAGTACTTGGCGATGTCGTTCGAAATCGAGAACGTCGTCAGCGAACCGCGCGTCATCAGCATCTGCTTGCCGATTTCAACGATTTCCAGCAGCTTGGTCGGGTTCGAATCGAGGTCGACCATATTGCCCGCCTCCTTTGCCGCCTGCGTGCCCGAGTTCATGGCCACGGCCACGTCGGCCTGCGCCAGCGCCGGGGCGTCGTTGGTGCCGTCGCCCGTCATCGCCACCAGGCGGCCTTCGGACTGATAGCTGCGGATCAGTTTCAGTTTGTCTTCCGGCGTCGCTTCGGCGAGGAAATCGTCCACGCCCGCCTCGGCCGCAATGGCCGCCGCCGTCAGCTTGTTGTCGCCCGTGATCATGACCGTCTTGATGCCCATGCGGCGCAATTCCGCGAAGCGCTCCTTGATGCCGCCCTTGACGATATCCTTCAGCTCCACGGCGCCCATCACGCGGCCATCGTCGACCACCACCAGCGGCGTGCTGCCGCGGCGCGCGATGTCGTCGACGGCGCGCCCCACCTCGGCCGGATACGGCTGGCCCAGCGCTTCCACATACTTTTTCATGGAATCGGCCGCGCCCTTGCGCAACTGGCGCACCTGCTGCTCGCCCGGAATATCCACGCCGCTCATGCGCGTTTGCGCCGTGAAGGGCACGAAGGTGGCGTGCAGGCTGGCCATCTCGCGTTCGCGGATGTTGAACTTCTGCTTGGCCAGCACGACGATGCTGCGCCCTTCCGGCGTTTCATCGGCCAGCGAGGCCAGCTGCGCCGCATCGGCCAGCTGCTGCTCCGTCACGCCGGGCGCCGGCACGAAGCTCGACGCCTGGCGATTGCCCAGGGTGATGGTGCCCGTTTTATCGAGCAGCAGCACGTCGACGTCGCCGGCCGCTTCCACGGCGCGGCCCGACGTGGCGATCACATTGGCCTGCATCATGCGGCTCATGCCGGCCACGCCGATGGCGGACAACAGACCGCCGATGGTGGTCGGAATCAGGCACACGAGCAGCGCGATCAGCACCGTGATCGTCACCGGCGTGCCAGTGCCGGCCGCCGCCACGGAAAACAGCGAATACGGCAGCAGGGTCACGGTGACGATCAGGAACACGATCGACAGGGCCACCAGTAAAATCGTCAGGGCGATTTCATTTGGCGTCTTCTGGCGCTTGGCGCCTTCGACCATGGCGATCATGCGGTCGATGAACGCTTCACCGGGGTTGACGGAGACGCGCACCAGCAGCCAGTCCGACAGCACGCGGGTGCCGCCCGTGACGGCAGAAAAGTCACCGCCCGATTCGCGGATGACGGGCGCCGATTCGCCCGTGATGGCGCTTTCGTCGACGGAGGCCACGCCGGCCGTCACTTCGCCATCGGCGGGAATCACGTCACCCGCTTCGACCAGCACCGTCATGCCCTTGCGCAGGTCGGTGGCCGGCGTGGGCAGCCAGGAAGTGCCGTATTTCGGCGTCTGCATTTTCTTTGCCATCACCGTCTGCTTGAGGGCGCGCAGCGAAGCCGCCTGCGCCTTGCTGCGGCCTTCGGCCAGCGCTTCGGCGAAATTCGCGAACAACACGGTAAACCACAGCCACACGGCGACGGCGAGGATGAAGCCGAACGGCGCTTCGCCCTGGCCACCGCTGATCCCGGCCTGGGTCGCCAGCAGGCTCGTGATGATGCTGCCGACGTAGACGACGAACATCACGGGGCTGCGCCACTGCGTGCGGGGGTCGAGTTTTTTGAACGCATCGACGACGGCGGGGCCGATCAGTGCGGAATCGAACAAAGTCAGGCTTGTGCGTGACATGGTAGCCTCTTATTTGATGAAAAGTTGCAGGTGTTCGACGATCGGGCCCAGGGCCAGCGCGGGAACGTAATTCAATACGCCAACCAGCACGACGACGCCGATCAGCAGGCCGATGAACATGGGGCCGTGCGTGGGCATGGTGCCGGCATTGGCCGACAGGCGCTGCTTGGCCGCCAGCGAACCGGCCACCGCCAGCACGGGCACGATCACGCCGAAGCGGCCGAACCACATGGCGATCGCCAGCATCACGTTGTAGAACGGCGTGTTGGCGGACAGGCCGGCAAACGCGCTGCCGTTGTTGTTGGCGGCCGACGTGAAGGCGTACAGGATTTCCGAGAAACCGTGCGCGCCCGGATTGGCCACGCCGATCTTGCCCGGTTCGACCATCACGGCGATCGCCGTGCCCGTCAAGACCAGGGCTGGCGTGATCAGGATGGCCAGCGAGACCATCTTCATTTCATACGCCTGGATTTTCTTGCCCAGGTATTCGGGTGTGCGGCCGATCATCAGGCCGGCGATGAAGACGGCCAGGATGGCGAACATCAGCATGCCGTACAGACCCGTGCCCACGCCGCCGAAAATCACTTCGCCGAACTGCATCAGCAGCAGCGGCACCATGCCGCCCAAAGGCATGTAGGAGTCGTGCATGGAATTGACGGCGCCACACGATGCCGCCGTCGTCACCGCCGCGAACAGGGTCGAGGAGCTGATGCCGAAGCGCGTTTCCTTGCCTTCCATATTGCCGCCCGATTGCAGGCTGCTGGCCTGCTGATCCACGCCCAGCGCTTGCAAGGCGGGATTGGCTTGCTGCTCGGCGCTCATCACGCCGGCCGTCATGACGACAAAGATCAGGCTCATGGCGGCCAGCACGGCCCAGCCCTGGCGCAGGTCGCCCACCATGCGGCCGAAGGTGAAGCACAGGCCGGCGGGAATGATGAAGATGGCCAGCATCTGCAGGAAGTTCGACAGCGCGGTCGGGTTTTCATACGGGTGCGAGGAATTGGCATTAAAGAAGCCGCCGCCATTCGTGCCCAGCAGCTTGATCGATTCCTGCGAAGCGACGGGGCCCATGGCGATCGTCTGCGTGGTCGCCACTTGCGCTTCCATTACAGGCTTGCCGGCGGTATCGAACACGGGCTGGCCGTCGGCCGTCACTTTCGGCGTTTCATACGAAACCTGGTCGAGCAGGGTCACTTCCTTGTAGGCGGAAAAATTCTGGATCATGCCTTCGCCCATGAAGACGACGGACAGGGCCAGGGACAGCGGCAGCAGGATGTACAGGGTGGAGCGCACCAGGTCGACCCAGAAATTGCCGATCGATTTGCCCGAGCGCGAGGCGAAGCCGCGCACCAGCGCGAAGATCACGGCGATGCCGGTGGCCGCCGAGAAGAAGTTCTGGCACGCCATGCCCAGCATCTGGGTCAGATAGCTCATGGTCTGTTCGCCGCCATAGCCCTGCCAGTTGGTATTGGCGACGAAGCTGACGGTGGTATTGAACGAGGAGTCGGGGCTGACGGCGCCCAGGCCCTGTGGATTGAGTGGCAGGAAGCCCTGCAGGCGCTGCAGGCCGTAGACGAAGACGGCGCCCACGGTATTGAAAACGATCAGGGCGATGGCATAGCTTTTCCAGCCCATGGCCTTGTCGGCGGGCAGGCCGGACCAGCGGTACAGCAGGTTTTCCAGCTTTTGCAGCCAGCCCAGGCCGCGCACGGGCGCATCGCCGGCCACTTTGGCCATGTACAGGCCCAGCGGATAGCCGGCGGCCAGCAGCACGGCCAGGAAGGCCACCAATAACAGTATCGATTGCGTCGTCATCACAGTTCCTCCGCCTTCAGCAGCGCTACCAGCAGGTACACGAGCAGGCCAGCCGAGACGACGGCGCCCAGCACATAAAACGCGTTCATTTGACGCTCCCTAATTTGTCGCAGGCGACGGCAAAGCCGGCCGCCACGACGAAAAACACGGCAATCAAGCCGAGATACACGAGATCCATTCCCACCCTCACACAGGTTTGTTTTGATAGTGAGCAGATTAGCCAAAAGGGTCTAAAAAATTCGTAAAGACTGGGGAGGTGCATGTAAACAAGATGTAAAAACGGGAGCTTTACCGCATAAAATCCATCACAATTGGCGCAAAACCACGCGCGCGGCGCACTGTTGTTGCCTTGGAGTAGCGCTATTGCTCGCGGGACAAGATAGAATGCGCGAGCGTCCGCACAAGGACGCCAAGCCTGCCGCACTGCCCTCCCCCAGTGACGCTGGACGGGATATACTGTATATTCATACAGTTATCGCCGCCGCTGTCATTGCGCCCGCAGTGCCCTGGCCTGGCGTTCCAACCACTGTCTTTACTTAGCTTGAACACGTATGGCCACTAAAAAACCAGCATCCGACTACAGCGAATCATCCATCCGTGTCCTGAAAGGACTGGAACCCGTCAAGCAGCGCCCGGGGATGTACACCCGCACTGAAAATCCGCTGCACATCATTCAGGAAGTGATCGACAATGCCTCCGACGAGGCGCTGGGCGGTCATTGCACGCATATCGCCGTCACGCAAAACACGGACGGCAGCATCACCGTCGAAGACAATGGCCGCGGCATTCCCGTCGGCCTGCACCCGGAAGAAGGCGTGCCGACGGTGGAAATCGTGTTTACACGGCTGCACGCGGGCGGCAAGTTCGACAAGGGTTCGGGCGGCGCCTACGCGTTCTCGGGCGGTCTGCACGGCGTCGGCGTGTCCGTCACCAATGCGCTGTCGACGCGCCTGGAAATCACCGTCTGGCGCAAGGAAAGCGATGGCAACGGCTTGCACCACATGGTGTTCGCGAATGGCGACGTGATCGAGCCCTTGACTTCCCGCCCCGCCCCGCGCGACGGCAAAAAATCCGGTACGCGCGTCACCGCCTGGCCCGATGCGAAATACTTTGATTCGCCGAACATCTCGCAAACGGAGCTGCAACGCCTGCTGCGCTCGAAAGCCGTGCTGCTGCCGGGCGTGACCGTCACGCTCACCAACGCGAAAACGGGCGACACGCAAACATGGCAGTACGCGGAAGGCTTGCGCGGCTACCTGACCGAAACGCTGGCGCAGGTATCGAATGGCGAAACCCTGATTCCCCTGTTCGAAGGCGCGCAATACGCTGGCCCGGATTCGGAAGGCTTTGCCGAAGGCGAAGGCGCGGCCTGGGTGGTGGCATGGACGGAAGAAGGCGCCATCGTGCGCGAATCGTACGTCAACCTGATCCCCACCTCGAATGGCGGCACGCACGAATCGGGCTTGCGCGACGGCCTGTTCGGCGCCGTGAAAAACTTCGTCGAAATGCATTCGCTGCTGCCGAAAGGCGTCAAATTGCTGCCGGAAGACGTGTTCGCGCGCGCTTCGTTCGTGCTGTCGGCCAAGGTGCTGGACCCGCAATTCCAGGGCCAGATCAAGGAGCGTCTGAATTCGCGCGACGCCGTGCGCCTCGTTTCGACCTTCACCAAGCCGCCGCTGGAACTGTGGCTGAACCAGCACGTCGATTACGGCAAGAAGCTGGCCGATCTCGTGATCAAGCAGGCGCAGTCGCGCCAACGCTCGCTGCAAAAAGTGGAAAAGAAAAAATCCTCGGGCGTCGCCGTGTTGCCGGGCAAACTGACCGACTGCGAATCGTCGGACATCGCGCGCAATGAACTGTTCCTCGTCGAGGGCGACTCGGCGGGCGGTTCGGCCAAGATGGGCCGCGACAAGGAATTCCAGGCGATTCTGCCCCTGCGCGGCAAGGTCTTGAATTCGTGGGAAACGGACCGCGACCGCCTGTTCGCCAATAACGAAATCCACGATATTGCGGTCGCCATCGGCGTCGATCCGCACAGCGTGGGCGACTCGCCCGACCTGTCCGGCCTGCGCTACGGCAAGATCTGCATCCTGTCCGACGCGGACGTGGACGGCTCGCACATCCAGGTACTGCTGCTGACCTTATTCTTCAAGCACTTCCCGGTCCTGATCAACAAAGGCCACATCTGCATCGCCCGCCCGCCGTTGTACCGCGTGGACGCGCCAGCGCGCGGCAAGAAGCCGATGCAGAAGATCTATGCGCTCGACGACGGCGAACTGGTCGCCATCGAAGACAAGCTGCGCAAGGAAGGCGTGAAACAGGGCGCCTGGTCGATCTCGCGCTTCAAGGGCCTGGGCGAAATGAACGCCGAGCAGCTATGGGAAACGACGATGAACCCGGACACGCGCCGCCTGCTGCCCGTCACGCTCGGTGAAGTCGACCACATGGCCTCGGCCTCGCGCTTCAATATGTTGATGGGCAAGGGCGAAGCGGCCGGACGCCGCGCCTGGATCGAAGAACACGGCAATGAGGCGGAGGCGGATATCTGATGATCATCGGCATCGATCTGGGCACCACCAACAGCCTGGTCGCCATCTGGCGCGACGGCAAGGCTTCCATCATCCCGAATGCGCTCGGCGAGCACCTGACGCCGTCGTGCGTCAGCATCGATGACGACGGCACCGTGCTGGTGGGCCGCGCCGCGCGCGAGCGCCTGCAGACGCACCCGCAGCTGACGGCGGCCGTGTTCAAGCGCTACATGGGCAGTGAAAAGAAGATCACCCTCGGCACGCAGCAATTCCGTCCGGAAGAACTGTCGTCGATGGTGCTGCGCGCGCTGAAGGAAGATGCCGAAGCCTACCTCGGCCACAAGGTCGAGGAAGCCATCATCACCGTGCCCGCGTATTTCAGCGATGCGCAGCGCAAGGCCACGCGCATCGCCGGCCAGCTGGCGGGCCTGCGCGTCGAGCGCCTGCTGAACGAGCCGACGGCCGCCGCGCTGGCCTACGGCATCCGCGACAAGGAACAGGAAAGCAAATTCCTCGTCTTCGACCTGGGCGGCGGCACGTTCGACGTGTCGATCCTCGAACTGTTCGAAGGCGTGATGGAAGTGCGGGCCTCGGCCGGCGACAATTTTCTGGGCGGCGAAGACTTCGTCACCGTGCTGGTCGACGCTTTCATGGAAGGCAGCGGCTTGCGCGACGCCGTCGGCAGCCGCCTGCTCGACCCGCGCCAGCAACAACTGCTGCGCGATGAAGCCGAGCGCGTCAAGCGCCTGCTGTCGGACCAGCCGTCCGCGCGCATGGCCACGCGCTACCAGGACAAGGAATACAGCTGGGAGATCGGCGAAAACGAACTGGCGCAGCTGTGCGAGCCCCTGCTGGCCCGCTTGCGCCTGCCCGTGGAACGGGCGCTGCGCGACGCCACCATCCGCGCCGCGGAATTGAATGAAGTGGTGCTGGCCGGCGGCGCCACGCGCATGCCGCTGGTGCGCAAACTCGTCTCGCGCATGTTCGGCCGCTTCCCTGCCATCCACCTGGATCCGGACGAAGCCGTGGCGCTGGGCGCCGCCGTGCAGGCAGGCCTGAAAATGCGCGACGCGGCCCTCGACGAAGTGGTCATGACGGACGTGGCGCCGTATTCACTCGGCATTTCGATTTCGCGCCAGGTCGGCGTGAACCAGTATGAAGGCGGGCATTACCTGCCCATCATCGAGCGCAACTCCGTGGTGCCCGTCTCGCGCACGGAAAACATCACCACCATCCACGACAACCAGAAGGAAATCAACGTGGCGATCTTCCAGGGCGAGTCGCGCCTGGTGGCCGACAATGTTTTCCTTGGCAAGATCAGCTTCCCGATCCCCGCGAAAAAGGCGGGCGAGATCGGCATCGACGTGCGCTTCACCTATGACGTCAGCGGCGTGCTGGAAGCGGAAGTGACGGTGCTGGCCACGCAGGAACGCCACAAGATGATCATCAGCGACAACGCGGGCGTGATGACGCCGGAACAGATCGAGCAGCGTTTTGCGGAACTGGCCGACCTGAAGATCCACCCGCGCGAGCAGATGGAAAACCGTACCCTGGTCACGCGCGCCGACCGCCTGTACGAACAGTCGCTGGGCGACGTGCGCCAGTACCTGGCGGCGCACACGGCCAATTTCCAGGCCGCGCTGGAAACGCAGGACCCGAACACCATCCGCAAGGCGCGCCAGGCATTGGATGACGTGCTGCGCCAGGTCGAGAGCGAGAGCTTCCTGTAGATGGACGGCGGCATGGACAACGGACAGCGCAGCCTGTGGGCAATCCTGGGCACGGAGCCGACCGGCGACGAGCGCGCCCTCAAGCGCGCGTACGCGAAGCGCCTGAAGGTGACGCGTCCCGAAGACGATCCGGCCGCCTTCCAGGAGCTGCGCGAAGCGTATGAATACGCGCTGCGCCATGCGCACCTGTTTGCCGAGGAATTCCCGGAAGCGCAAGCGGCAGTGGTAGAAACGCCGGTCATGGAAGCAGCCGAACTGTGGGGCGTCATCGACGAACCCGCGCGGGAAGCGCAGGAACCGCAAGAACCGCACGAACCGCCTGCGGAACTGTGGGGCGTCATTGCCCAGGAACCCGCACCGCCACCGGAACTATGGGGCGTGGTCGCCATCGATCCGGCGCAGGAAGCGGCCAGCCTGTGGCAGGCATTCCTCGAGCATTCGCGGCACGCCGATGCCAGCGAGGTACTGGCCGGCATCCTGCAGGACGACGCCATGCTCAACCTCGACGTGCGCGAGGAATTCGACCTGTGTGCCCTGCGCTACTGCGCCAGCGCCGGCTATGACCTGGCGCTACGTGAGGCCCTGTTCGAACAGTTGGGCTGGGACCGCGATTTTTCCTACCTGGCGCGCAGCCATGGGGACCTGGTGCGCGCTGCCGTGCAGCGCTACCGGGCCGACCGTTCGTTCGCCCATTTCAGCGACAACCGCGACAGCTACCCGGGCCTCGATTGCATCATGTCGCAGCAATCGCCAAGCGCCTATGCGCGCCAGCTGTTCGACCAAAAATTCACGCTGCAGCTGCGCGAGCTGCTGCACGCGATACGCTGGCAGCACGCCGAGATGCTGGCCTGGAAGCTCGATACGGACCTGTTCGAGCAATGGGAACACGCCGTCCATGCCAAGCGCTACTTCAAGCAGACGGCGCTGGCCTCGGGCGGCCTCGGTTTCGTGCTGCACTTCATGCTCGCGGGCGTGCTCGATGCTGCCGGCTTCAAGCTCGCTGACACGGCCGCATATGCCAGCCTGCTGGGCTTCCAGGCGCTGGCCTTTTCCCTGCTGGCCATGCATGCCTTGCGCTGGCCAACGCCGCTGTTCGCGCGCCTGGAAGCGCTGCAAGAAGCGCTGCAGGACCGCCTGCCCATGCTGTGGCAGCGGCCCGGCTTGCGGCAACTGGGCTGGATCGCACCCTACCTCGTGCTGGCACTGCTGCTGTTCCTGCCCGAGCGCAGCGACAGCATGCGCCTCGTCACCGCGGCCGGCTTGTGCGCGTCGGCCCTGCTCGCGTATGCGATGAACCGCCAGCTGCTGCATGGCATGCTGCTGCTCCTGTGTCTGGGCCTGTCGCTGTTCGCGGCCATGTTCATGAGCGGCAAAGGCCCGTCGGCGCTGGCCATCGGCGAGGCCATGCCATTGATATTTTGCCTGGCGGCGCTGGCCCTGCGCTGCGCCACCGGCCTGTATGGCGATGGCGGCTTCCCCGAGGCGCTCTTGCCCCGCCTGCGCGCGGCATGGCTGATCGGCTGCGCGGGCTTGCTGTCGCTACTGTATGTGCAGCAGCTGCCGGCCGCCTTGGTCGGCGCCGCGCTGTATGCCTGGTCGTGCGCCGGCTTGCTGTTTTCCCCCACCGATTTCAAATGGAAGACGATCTGGCCGGTGGTGCTGGTGCCGTCACTCGCCAGTGTCGTGCTGGCCGGCCACGCCCCGGCCATCCGCGCCATGCCGATGCTGCATCACAGCGTCGAGCTGGCTCTGGCTGTGCTGTATTTCACCCTGCGCTATATGTATCTGACGTACGGCAAGTCCTTTTCCAAATCACGGCTGTCATAATCAGCCCCACGAATTCAACCGCAACCACTTAACACCGAAACAAGCGCCATGTCCACACAAACCAATTTATTTGACGATGCCCAGCCTGAGCCGATCGAGCCGGATGAACCGGTATTCGACGGCGAAGCGCTGACCCTGTCCACCTTTGCCGAGCGCGCCTATCTCGATTACGCCATCTCCGTCGTCAAGGGCCGCGCCCTGCCCGACGTGTGCGATGGCCAGAAGCCGGTGCAGCGCCGCATTCTGTATGCGATGAATGAGCTGGGCCTGAACTCCACGGCGAAGCCCCGCAAATCGGCGGCCGTGGTCGGCGACGTGCTCGGTAAATTGCATCCGCACGGCGACCAGTCCGTGTACGACGCGCTGGTGCGCATGGCGCAGGATTTCTCGCTGCGCTACCCGCTGATCGACGGCCAGGGCAACTTCGGCTCGCGCGACGGCGATGGCGCGGCAGCCATGCGTTACACGGAAGCGCGTCTGACGCCGATCGCCAAGCTGCTGATGGATGAAATCGGCATGGGCACGGTGGACTTCCAGCCCAACTACGACGGTTCGACGGAAGAACCGAAGCTGCTGCCGGCGCGCCTGCCGATGGTGCTGCTGAACGGCGCCTCCGGCATCGCCGTGGGCCTGGCGACGGAAATCCCGTCGCACAACCTGGCCGAAGTGGCGAAAGCGGCCGTCGCCATGATCCGCGATCCGAAGATGACGCACGCCGAACTGATGGCCATCATTCCCGGCCCCGACTTCCCCGGCGGCGGCCAGATCATCACCCCGCCCTCGCAAATCGCCGACATGTACGCGAGCGGCCGTGGCAGCATGAAGGTGCGCGCGCGCTGGAAGATCGAGGAACTGGCGCGCGGCCAGTGGCAAGCCGTCGTGACGGAACTGCCGCCGGGCACCTCGTCGCAAAAAGTGCTGGAAGAAATCGAGGAACTGACGAATCCGAAGATCAAGCTGGGCAAGAAGGCGTTGTCGCCGGACCAGGTGGCCCTGAAGGCGCTGATCCTCAATTCGCTCGACACCATCCGCGACGAATCGGGCCGCGCCGCCCCCGTGCGCCTCGTGTTCGAGCCGAAGTCGAAGAACCAGGACCAGACGGAATTCATGCTGATGCTGCTGGCGCATACGTCGCTGGAATCGTCGACCTCGATCAACCTGGTGATGATCGGTGGCGATGGCCGTCCGCGCCAAAAAGGGCTGGGCGACATCCTGCGCGAGTGGATCGATTTCCGCTTCGAAACCGTCACGCGCCGCACCGGCTACAAACTGGGCAAGGTCAAGGACCGCATCCATATCCTGGAAGGGCGCGAAGCGATCCTGCTCAATATCGACAAGGTGATCCAGATCATCCGCAATTCGGATGAGCCGAAGGCGGCCCTGATCGAAGCGTTCAAACTGTCCGAACGCCAGGCCGACGACATCCTGGAAATCCGCTTGCGTCAGCTGGCGCGCCTGGAAACGATCAAGATCCAGCAGGAGCTGGCCGAGCTGCGCAAGGAAGAAAAGTCCTTGCAAGACCTGCTCGACAACCCGGGCTCGATGAAGCGCGCCGTCATCCGCGAAATCGAAACGGACGCCAAGCAGTTCGGCGACGCGCGCCGCACCCTGATCGAGGAAGCGCAGAAAGCCGTGGCGGAACAAAAGGTGGTCGATGAACCGGTCACCGTCATCATTTCGGAAAAAGGCTGGGTGCGCGCGCGCACCGGCATCGGCCATGATGCGGCGCAGTTCACGTTCAAGGCGGGCGACAGCCTGCATGGCGCCTTCGAGTGCCGCACGGTCGACACCCTGCTGGGCTTTGGCAACAACGGCAAGATTTACTCGGTTCCCGTCTCCGCGCTGCCCAATGCACGCGGCGACGGTGTGCCGATCACGACCTTGTGCGACCTGAGCGGCGGCACGCCCGGCAACGCCGTGCGCATCCTGCACTACTTCGCGGGCAATGGCGCCACCAATTTGCTGCTGGCGTCGAGCGCAGGCTACGGCTTCATCGCCAAGGCGGGCGACATGACGAGCCGTCTGAAAGGCGGCAAGGCCTTCATCACCCTGGACGACGGCGACCTGCCGCTCGAACCGAAAGTCATCCCCGAGGCGGCCAGCGCCCTGGCCTGCCTGACGGAAGGCGCGCGCCTGCTGGTGTTCGGCCTCGATGAAATGAAAACCCTGTCCAAGGGCGGCACCGGCGTCAAGCTGATCGACCTCGATGCGAAAGACAAGCTGCTGGCCGTGCAGCCGATCACGCAGCGCGGCGTGGTGGTCTCGGGCATCGGCCGGGCCTCGAAACCGCAGGATGCGTCGCTGGGCGCCACGGCCCTGGCCGAGCATTTCGGCAAGCGCGCGAAAAAGGGCAAGGCGCTGGCGGCCAAGCTGAAACCGGTGTCGATGGCGGCCATCGGCTGACCGGCATCGCGCCACACGAAAAGACAGGTTCGCCTGTCTTTTTTTTCGCCTGGCGCAATGGACAACATCGTTTTACAGATAGTTTTGCAGATACGCGCCGCGTCCCCGTTATCCCTGCAGGCATGCCACCGGCATGCCGCCAACTGACAGGAGAGCAAGGATGAAAAACAAGGTTTCAGGCAGGCTGCCATGCAGCGGTTGACCCCGGCCGAGCGGCTGGTGGCGGCCATGGCGGCCGAAGGATTGCCGTATAAAAGCATCGCCAGAGAACTGGGCAAGTCGCCGGCCACCGTGCGCAACCAGCTGCATGCGATTTACCAGAAACTGGGCGTGGGCAACCGCACGGCGCTCGCGCACAAGCTGCGCGGCCAGCCTTAGCGCCGCGCCAGGCGCAGCACGTCGGGTGTCGCTTCGACGATGTCGATCACGTCCTGCGCGCCTGCGCCATCACCGAGCGCATAGCGGCCCATGCCCAGGGGCACCAGCCGGGTCACGGGGCCGGCGCGGGGTCGGTCGTCGGGGCCGGGCGCCATGGACGTCAAGGTTGCCGCCCCTTGCGCCATGGCGCCGGCTGGCGCGCCGAACTCCAGCACCTTGCGCCCCTTGCGGCTGGGCGGAAAGGCAAACGTGGCCGTGGGCCGGTACACCTCGATACCGTCCGCATCCTCCTCGAACGAGTGCGTCCAGCTGCCGCTGGGCAGTGGCGTTGTCATGCCGTGCATGGCGATTCCTCCCTCAGAAACACGATACCACGCCGCCCAGGCTTTCATAACCGCTCACGGACGGCGACCAGGCCGCGCCGTTCCACGCCTTGTGGAACAGGGCGCCGTTCGTGCCCGTGACAAACACGTCGAGGCGGTTCGGCGCCCAGGCCGTGGCGCGCGGCCGCGAGGTGCACACGCCGCCCAGGTTTTCAAAACCCGTCACGGAGGGAGACCAGGCGGATCCATTCCAGGCCTTGTGGTACAGGGCGCTGTCCGTGCCGATGACGAACAGGTCGAGCCGGTTCGGTCCCCACGACACGGCTTCCACCTCGCCCACGCAAACGCCGCCCAGGCGCTCGAAACCATCGTTGGAAGGCCCCCATTGCGCGCCATCCCACCATTTGTGATACAGGGCGCCGTCGGTACCCGTGACGAAAACGTCGAGGCGGTTCGGTCCCCACGCCACGGCTTTCGGCGACGAGGTGCAGATGCCGCCCAGGCGCTCGTAGCCCGTCAGCGACGGTCCCCAGGCCGTGCCGTTCCACCACTTGTGGTACAGGGCCCGGTCCGTGCCGACGACGAAGACATCGAGGCGGTTCGGCCCCCACGCCACGGCTTCCGGCTGGCCCAGGCAGACGCCGCCCATGGCTTCGTACCCCGTCAGCGACGGTCCCCAGGCGGACCCGTTCCACCACTTGTGATACAGGCCGCGATCCGTGCCGACGACAAACACGTCGAGGCGGTTCGGTCCCCAGGCCACGGCGCGCGGGTCGCCCACGCACAAGCCGCCCATCGCTTCGTAACCGGTCAGGGACGGTCCCCAGGCCGTGCCGTTCCACCACTTGTGGAACAAGCCGCTGTCGGTGCCCGTGACGAATACGTCGAGCCGGTTCGGCGCCCACGACACCACTTGCGGCGCACTGGTGCAAATGCCGCCCTGCCCTTCATAGCCGGTGACGGACGGCGCCCAGGCCGTGCCGTTCCAGGCCTTGTGGTACAGCGCGCGATCCGTGCCCACCACGAAGACGTTGAGGCGGTTCGCGCCCCAGGCGACGACGGGAGAAGAGCTCTGGCGCGGCGTGGCGCCTGCGCCCGTTCCGCCCGTGCCGATGCTGGCGCGCGGGCCATCGAGGCAAGCCTGCATGCGCGCCACCTGGCCGGCCGTGAACATGAACATGGCGGGATCGTCGACGTAATCCATGTAATTCATGAACATGTCGCCATTCGGCCCGTTATTGCACGACACCTGGGGAAACGAGGGCTGGCCCGTGTTCGGCCCGCCCTGGTTCGGCGTGTCGGCCACGTTGTCCGTGCCCGAGCACCCGGTGCCGTCGTCGCCCCAGATATGGTTCAGGTTCAGCCAGTGGCCAATTTCATGCGTGGCCGTGCGCCCCAGGTGGAACGGCGGCGCCGCCGTGCCCGTCGTGCCAAAGGCCGATTGCAGTATCACCACGCCGTCGGTCGCGGCCGGGCCGCCGGGAAACTGCGCATATCCGAGCAAGCCGCCACCGAGCTGGCAGACCCAGATATTCAGGTAGCTGTCGGCCGGCCAGGCATCCATGCCGCCCGTCGCTTGCGACTTGACGGCATCGTCCGCGCCAAACGAGGCCACCGTCGTCTGGCGCCGCTCGATGCCGCTGGTGGCCGCGCCATGCGGATCGGTCGTGGCCAGCGCAAACTCCACGCGCGCATCGGCCGTCAGCGGCAGGAATGGCGCCGGCGTGCTGTTCACATCCGGGTTGACGCGGCGGAAATCACGGTTCAGCACATCGATCTGGCTGGCGATCTGCGCATCCGAAATATTCTGCGCGGCCGTATTCCACACCACGTGCACGACCACCGGGATGTGCGTCACGCCGGCACGCCCCGCAATGCTGGCGTCGCCCTCGTACAATCCGGCCAAGTTTTCGATATCGGCGCGCACGTTCGCATACGATGGGTCTTCGGTCAGCAGGCGCCGATGCACGTCCATCGTGGCGCAGGTGCGCGTCTGCGGCGTGCCGCCGCCCTGCCCCCCATCACCGCCATTGCCTCCGCTATCGCCACCATCGCCGCCCATGCCGCCACCGCCGACCTGCATGCAGCTGGCGCCTGCCATGCCCTGCGGCGCCTGCTGCATGCCGCCGCCCGGCATGGCGTAGGCATCCGCAGCGGACGCCCCCTGGGTGAGCGCCGCCTGGTCGGCGTACGACACGCCCAGGCGCAGCCCCGGCATTGCGTCGCCGCCCGCCGCTTCTGCGCCAGCCTGCATGTCGCCCTCGACCGGCATGGACTGCGTGGCGGACATGGCTGGCGCGCCTTCCGCCGACCCGGTGGCCGGTGATTTTTTCGTTTTAGCGGTGCTCATGATGTCTCCTTCGTCTGTTTGCCAGTTCACTATGGCACGCCGAAAAGCGGAGCATTTGCGCCAGATCAAGACTGGCAAGCGCAAGCAAGGAAAAGTGCTGGACGAAAAAAAGACAGCCGAAGCTGTCTTTTGGGCTTGCGGGCCGTGGCCCGCAAACAGGGAATTACTTGGCGGCGGCGGCCTTGACTTCAGCGTCCGCCTTGGCCTTGACTTCTTCCGTCTTGGTGGCGGCGATGGCTTTATCGGCGTTCGCCTCCACTTTTTCCTTGGCGACCTTGGCGTCCGCTTTCACGGCGGTTTTGCCCGCTTTCGCATCGGCCTTGGCGGCAGCCTTGTCAGCCTTGGCTTGTGCCTTCATCTTGTCTTCCGGATCGGCATCGACTACTTTGTCGTGGGCCTTGGCCTTGGTTTTGTTCGCCTTGTGCTGGGCGTCGGCTTTCTTTTCGTCAGCCTTCATTTCGGCCTTGGCGACGTTGGCGTCAGCCTTGGCATCGACTTTGGCTTCCTTGTTGGCAGCCTTGTTGATGTCATGCTGCGCAGACGCCTGGGCGCTGGCAACGGCTGGGCTAACTGGCGTTTGCGCGATGGCAGCGGTGGCAAACAGGGTAGCGATCAGGGTGGCGAGTAATTTGTTCATGATGAGACCTTTCAATATGGTTTAATTTTATTCTTACTAAAGGCGGGCAAAATGTTCAAAATTTGCCAGGCATCGCGCTGTTTCTTGATGTAGCGCAATGGCATGACTTCATAGTAAAGATAACGGGCAAACCACACAGTGCGTTAGCGCACTCAACGGGAAATATATGCATTTCGGCAAACTTCCCATCGAGCGCTGCCGTAAGCGTCAGGACCTCATGCACCCACGGCCAGCGCCGCATGGCGGGCAGCCACCCACTCCTCGTTGGCCGGCTCCACGCCCACCACGATACGGCTGGCATCGGTGGAAATACGGCTGGCATTGCGCGCATTCGCCTCCCCGTCGAGCACGGGGCCGATGAATCCCAGTTCGGCGCAGATGCGCTGGCGCAGCTCGGCGCTGTGCTCGCCGATACCGGCCGTAAACACCAGCATGTCCAGTCCCCCCAGCACGGCCGTCAGGGCGCCGATCTCGCGCACGATGCGGCGGATATACAAGGCCAGCGCGGCGCGGATACGCTCGCCCGTGGCATCCTGCCGGTCCTGCTGCGCCAGCAAGACGGGTGGGTCGGCCGACACGCCCGACACGCCCAGCAAGCCCGACTCGTGGTACAGCACATGCGCCACTTTTTCCAGCGACAGCTTTTCGATTTCCATCAGGTAGATGACGGCGCCCGGATCGAGCGAACCGCAGCGCGTGCCCATCATCAGGCCATCGAGCGCGGAAAAGCCCATGGTGGTGGCCACGCTATGCAAGTTCTCCATGGCGCACAGGCTGGCGCCGCTGCCCAGGTGGGCCACGATGACCTTGCCGCGCGCGACGGCGCCAAAACGCTGCTCCAGCACCAGCGACTGGTACTCGTATGACAGGCCGTGGAAGCCATAGCGGCGCAAGCCCCGCTCCCACGCATCGTAAGGCAGGGCCAGCATCTGCTCGACCTGCGGCACCGTGTGGTGGAAGGCCGTATCGAAGCACGCCACCTGGGCGATGTCGGGCCGCGATTCGAGCAACACCTCGATCGCTTCGAGCGCAAACGGCTGGTGCAGGGGCGCGAGCGGCACATAACTTTTCAGGTCGGCCAGCACCTTGAAATCGATGCGCACGGGGGCGAAATACTTGCTGCCGCCATGCACCACGCGGTGCGCCACGGCGCGCAAGGAACGCCCGTCCAGCTGCGCCACCACTTGCGCGCGGATGTATTCGAGCGCCGCGTGATGCGGCTGCGCCGGATCGAGCTGCAAGGCGACTGCCGGCAAACCGCCGGCGCGGTAGGTGGTGTTTTCACGGCCGATGCCTTCGACCTTGCCGCTCCATTGCGCCTGCTGCGGCAGCACGCCGCCCGCTTGCTCGAACAGGGCGAACTTGATGCTCGACGAGCCGCAATTGAGCACCAGGATCAGGGTGCCATCGGCATGTTGGACTGCTGCGTTCATGGCGGCGTGCTCCGGTAATGGTTGGCCAGCATCACGGCGATGGCGCACGAGGCGATGCGGCTGGCGCGCGAGTCGGCACGGCTGGTGAGAATGACGGGGATTTTCGCGCCCAGCACGATGCCGGCGCTGTCCGCGTCGCCCATATATTCAAGCTGCTTGGCCAGCATATTGCCGCTTTCCAGATCGGGCACCAGCAAGATGTCGGCGCGGCCCGCCACTTCCGAGACGATGCCCTTGACGGTGGCGGCGGCGATCGACACGGCGTTGTCGAAAGCCAGCGGGCCGTCGAGGATCGCGCCCGTGATCTGACCGCGGTCGGCCATCTTGCACAGGGCGGCCGCGTCCAGGGTGGCCGGCATGTCCGCATTCACCGTTTCCACGGCGGCCAGGATGGCCACGCGCGGGCAGGCCACGCCGATCACGTGCGCCAGGTCGATGGCGTTGCGCACGATGTCGGCCTTCATGGCCAGGTTGGGCGAGATATTGATGGCCGCGTCCGTGATGATGAAGGGGCGCGGATACGCGGGTGTCTGCATCAGGAAGCAGTGGCTGATGCGGCGCTTGGTGCGCAGGCCGGCGCTGGCGGCAAGCACGGCCGACATCAGTTCATCCGTGTGCAGGCTGCCCTTCATCAAGGCTTCCACTTCGCCCTTGCCCGCCAGTTCGGCGCCGCGCGCGGCGGCGGCATGGCTATGCTCGACGTCCTCGATGGCGATGCCTTCCAGGCTCAGGCCAGCCTCCAACGCCACCGCTTCCAGGCGCGCGCGCGGCGCCACCAGCACGGGCGTGATCAGGCCGGCCGCATACGCGTCCAGCGCGCCCGCCAGGCTCAGTTCATCGCAGGGGTGGATCACGGCCACCCTGATCGGCCCCAGGGTGCGCGCCTGCTCCAGCAGGCGGCGCGTGCCGTCGCCGTTATGCAGGCGTACTTCGGGCAGGGTGGCGCGCTTGCGTTCGATCTGCTCGGCGGGCGCGATCACCTGCGCCTCGCCGTCGAGCACCACGGCGCCATGCTGGTTGACGCAGCGGCAGGCCAGGGTCACATGGCGGTTGCGCGGCTCGCGCGCCGTGACGGTGACGCTGATGGCCAGCGTATCGCCCACGCGCACCGGCTGCAGGAAACGCAGGGTCTGGCCCGTGTAGACGGTGCCGGCGCCGGGCAGGCGCGTGCCCAGCACGGCGGAAATGAGGGCCGCGCCCCACATGCCGTGGGCGATCACGCCCTCGTAGCGGGTGGCGGCGGCAAATTCCGTATCGAGGTGCTGCGGGTTGTCGTCGCCCGACATCACCGCGAACAGGGCAATGTCGTCCATGCTCAGGGTGCGCGTGATGCTGGCAGTGTCGCCGATGGCGATCTGGTCGAAGGTGCGGTTGCGTACGATATTCAGATCATCGTCTTGGGTAGTAGTCATCGTGGTCTTTTAGGCAGGGGTAATGTGTTTGGCCGGTTTGGCTTTCGGTTCAGTCCTGGATGCGCGCACAACCGACTGTTGCTCCTTGACCGCCCGGTCAAAGACGTCGAGCATCTGCTGCAGGCTCGCTTCCTCGTCCGGCGTCGGCGCCTCGGGCACTTGCAGCACTTGCTGCAGCCATTCGGCCAGCGCGTCGATGTCGTCCGGGTCGGCGCGCGACAGCAAGGCCGGCAAGGCGGCGATGGCGGTATCGAAATCATGCAGCATCAGGCGCGCCTGCTGGCGCACGATGCCGCGGAATTCCTCCATGTTGACATCCTGCCGGTATTGCGGCTTGATCAGTTTGAGGGCCAGGTTGACCCTGCGCTCGTCGGCGATCATGCGGAAGCGGTAGATGTAGAACAGCGCGCGCACGGCCGCTTCCACCAGGCCGCCCCGCTGCATATCCTCGTCCATCTTGCGCGTTTCGCAGCGCACGTATTCGCCATGCTCGGGCGAGATGCCGGGATGTGGGCGCGGCGGCGTCGTGTCGCCGATGGCTTGTCCCGTCAGCGCCTGCACCAGGGGCGAGCCATACACCAGGTCGAAGGTGGTTTCCTGCACCGTATCGCGCCAGTCGCGCCAGCCGTTCAAGCCGGCCGTGATGGCGCCGGAGATGGCTTCCTGCATGGCCAGCAGCGGATTATCAGGCGCTACCGGCTGGCGCTGGGCGCGCACTTCGTCGGCCTCCTTGGCCACCAGCCTGGCCAGCGGATTGTGATCCGTCCAGCGCTCGTACGACACGCGCAGCGGATGCGCGAGCTGCAGGAAGCGCGCCGTCTGCGGCGTGACCATGGCGCGCACCCACGGCTGCGCAAACGTGCGGTACAGGGCCAGATTCACTTCCGACACGCGCGCGGCGGCGGCGAACTTGCGGTCGTTTTCCACGCTCGGCTGCACGATGGCGCGCACGTCGTCGATGCCGCGGTGCTCGACCTGCAGCACATAATCGCCGCTGGCCAGGTCCGCGTTCGGCGTATCGGGCGTCTTGTCGACAATCCGCGCTTCGTAGATACCGGCCGGCAGCAGGTTGATCAGATCGATATTGCTGGCGAATTTCTGGTGTTCCTTGTGCCCCACCTTGGCCGACACAAAAATGCCCAGGTGGCCGATGCTGTCATGCACGGCGTAGACGATGGTCTGGTCGTGCAGCAGCACGTCCTTGTCGTCGCGGTACAGGTCCGTGATCCAGCCCAGCGCCTGCGGCGGCGGCGTGATGTTGTCGCCGTTCGAGCAAAACACGACGATGGGCGAACGGATGTTGCGCAAATCCAGGCGCACGCCGTCGGAGGTGATCAATTCGGCCGTGGCCAGGCGGTTGCCGATGAACAGATTGTCGACGATATACTGCATCTCGACGTCGTTGAGGAAGACGTGGCCGCCCCAGTATTTTTCAAATTCCAGGTAGCGTGGCGCTTCCGTGTCGATGTTCGCGTACAGATTGTACTGCTTGCCCCACAGGGTATTGGCCGGGTTGAGCTTTTCGAAATTCTGCACCAGGCTGGCGCCGTCGAAGCGGCCCTTGCCCAGGTCGCCCGCCAGCGCCGTGGCCCAGCTGCCGCCCATCAGGCCACCCGCGTAGCGCATCGGATTGCGGCCATGCCAGCCAGCCCAGTACGACACGGGCGCGCCGGCCACGATGATGGGGCCGAACAATTCCGGGCGCATGGCCGCCGTCATGAGGATTTGCCAGCCCGCCTGGCAATTGCCGATGACGACGGGTTTACCCTCGCTGAGCGGATGCAGGGCGATGACTTTTTCCAGGAAGGCCGCCTCGGCGTGCATCACGTCTTCCACCGTCTGTCCCGGCACGGGATCGGGCAGGAAGCCGATGAAGTAGCACGGATGGCCGGCGCGCAGGGCCACGCCGATCTCGCTTTCCGCCTTGAAGCCGCCGATGCCGGGACCGTGCCCGGCGCGCGGGTCGACGACGACGAAGGGACGCTTTGATGGATCGGGTTCGGGCGCATCGGGCGTCAGGATGCGCGCCAGGCCATAGTTGACGGGGCGCGCCAACTCCAGGCCCGACAGCACCAGTTCGGCGGGGAAGTCCAGCACGTTCGGCACTTCCTCGGCCATGTGCTCCTGGTACTGGTTGCCGCGCCGGCGCATCACGTCCGCATACAGCACGATGCGCTGCCACGAGTCGCGCGCATAGTCGCCCAGCACGCCCAGCGACGGCAAGCCGCCGGTGGAGAAAAATGGTGCAGCTTCGATCTTCATGGCTATCCTTTTCATGCAAAAAACGCCGGACCATTCCGGCGCGGGAGCTATGCCATCTGGCTGATGGTCTTGCGAAAACGGGCAAGGGCAAACGTGAACAGGGCCGTGCCGATGGCCAGCAAGGCCAGGAACGGCTTCCACACCACGTCGATGCCGGCGCCCCGGTACAAAATCGCCTGGCTCAATTCGACGAAATGCGTGGTCGGCGCGATCAGCATGATGTTCTGCACCAGCTCGGGCATGCTTTCGCGCGGCGTGCTGCCGCCCGACAGCATCTGCAGCGGCAGCAGCACGAGGATCAGCAGCATGCCGAACTGCGGCATGCTGCGCGCCACGGTGGCGAGGAAAATGCCCATCGACGTGGTGGCAAACAGGTGCAGCGCCGCGCCGCACAGGAACAGCGCGATCGAGCCTTCGATGGGCACGTGCAGCATGCCGCGCACCACGAGGTTCAGCGACAGGGCGGCGGCCAGCAGCACCACGAGGCCCATCGACCAGACCTTGCCCAGCATGATCTCGGCCGGCGTCACGGGCATCACCAGCAAGTGCTCGATGGTGCCGTGTTCGCGCTCGCGTATCAGCGCCGCCCCGGTGAGGATGATCGACAGCATCGTCACCTGGTTGATGAGCTCCATCAGCGAGCCAAACCACGCCTGGCTCAGCGACGGGTTGAAGCGCGCGCGCATCACCAGTTCCACGGGCGAGACGGTCGCACCGCGATAACGTTTGGCGAATTCGGAGATTTCGCCGGCGACGATCTGCTGGATGTAGCCGCTGCCGCTGAAGGCCTGGCTCATGCGCGTGGCGTCCACGTTCAGCTGCAGCTCCGCCTGGCGTCCGCCCAGCACATCCGCCTGCAGCTTGGGCGGTATCGTCAGCACGAAGGTGTACTGGCCCGCGTCCAGGCCCGCATCGACCTGGCTCTGGTTGATCATGGCCGGCGGCGTGAACTGCGGCGGGAAGAAGGCCGAGGCGATGCGCCCGGACAGCGGCGAGCCATCCTCGTCGACGATGGCGATCGACGCCATGTGCAGGGTTTCCGGCTTGGCCGTGGCGGCCACGTAGATGGCCAAAGTAAACGTGTAGAGAATCAGGATCAGCATCATCGGATCGCGGATCAGGCTCCAGATTTCCTTCACGCCCAGGCGGTAGATATTTTCGAGGTGGCGCATATCAGCTCTCCTGTTTCTTCAGCAGCGCCACGGTCACGCCGAGGATCACGGGGATGGCGATGATCAATGGCCAGAACGAGGCGTGCAGGTCGCCGAATCCCAGCGCCTTGTTGAACACGCCCCGGCTGATATTGAGCATGTGCGTGGCCGGGTACATCAGGCCGATGGCCTTGCCCACGCCTTCCATCGACGAGACGGGATTGAGCAGGCCGGAAAACTGGATGGCCGGGATCATGGTGCCGATCATGGTCACGAACAGGGCCGCGATCTGGCTGCGCGTAAACGTCGAGGCGAACAGGCCGATACCGGTGGCGCAGATATTGAAGATGAAAGTGGCGCCGATCAGGGTCGCCAGGCTGCCCTTGACCGGCACGCCAAAGGCGGTGACCGCCAGCAGCGCCATGAGGAGGAAGTTGAACATGGCCAGCGCCACATACGGTACCTGCTTGCCAAGCAAGAATTCCAGGCGCGTGACGGGCGTCACGTACAGGTTGATGATGGAACCGAGTTCCTTTTCGCGCACCACGGACAGCGCCGCCAGCATGGCCGGCAGCATCAGCAGCAGCAGGGGAATCACGGCCGGCACCATGGCCGGCAGGCTTTTCACGTCGGGGTTGTAGCGGTAGCGGGTCTGGATGGCAACGGGGTTGTTCATCTTGATGCCATAGCGGTGCAAGGCCTGGTCGGCCAGCCACAGCTGGTGCATGCCCTGCACGTAGCCCTGCACGGTTTCCGCGCGCATCGGCATGGCGCCATCGATCCACGCGCCCACCTGCGCCGGCGCGCCGCGCTGCACGTCGCGCGCGAAGCCGGGCGGGATCTCGATGGCCAGCGACAGTTCGCCGCTGCGCATGCGCTTGTCGATATCGGCATAGTCGCGCAGGGGCGGGCGTTCGACGAAGTAGCGCGAGCCGGCCAGGTTGTTCGTGTAATTCTGGCTCAGGGTGGTCTGGTCGTGGTCGAGCACGGCATAACTGAGGTCTTCGACGTCGAGGCTGATGCCGAAGCCGATGACGAACAGCAGCAGCACGGAGCCGCCCAGCGCCAGGGTCAGGCGCACGGGATCGCGGCGCAGCTCCAGCGTCTCGCGCCACATGTAGCTGAGCATGCGGCCCAGGCTGAAGCGGCTGCGCTGCTGCTTCTGCTGTGGTGCGGCCGCTTCAGCCTTCTGCACGGGCGCCTCGCTTTCCTGCGCTTCGGCGGCTGCCGTACCGCCGCCCGCCTCTTCCAGGTAGGCGATGAAGGCCGCTTCCAGCGATGGCGCACCCTTCTTGCGCACCAGTTCGGCCGGCGCATCGCTGACCAGCACTTTACCCGCGTGCATCAGCGAGATGCGGTCGCAGCGCTCGGCCTCGTTCATGAAGTGGGTGGAAATGAAAATGGTGACGTGGTCGCGCCGCGCCAGCTCGATCATCAGGCGCCAGAAATTGTCGCGCGCGATGGGGTCGACGCCGGACGTCGGTTCGTCAAGGATCAGCATTTCCGGCTTGTGCACCATGGCCACGGCCAAGGACAGCCGCTGGCGGATGCCCAGCGGCAGGCTGTCAGGCAAGTCGTCCATCACCGCGCGCAAATCGAAGCGCTGCGCCATCTCGTCGATGCGCGCCCCTATTTCGCCCTCTGGCACGTGGAACAGGCGCGCGTGCAGCACCAGGTTCTGGCGCACCGTCAGCTCGCTGTACAGAGAAAAGGCCTGCGACATGTAGCCGACCCGGCGGCGCGTGTCGATATCGCTGGAGTCGACCTCCTTGCCGAACAGCCAGGCCTTGCCTTCCGTGGCCGGCAGCAGGCCCGTGAGCATCTTCATGGTGGTCGACTTGCCGCAGCCGTTCGAACCGAGAAAACCGAAGATCTCGCCACGGCCGATGCGGAAATTCACATGGTCGACGGCCGTGAAATCGCCGAAGCGCATGGTCAGGTCCTGCGCCTCGATGGCGACGTCCTGCGCGCTGGCAGCGTCCAGCGGCGTGATGACGACGGGCTGGTGGCCGGCGCGCTTGGCTTCGGGCAGCAGCTTGATGAAGGCCGCCTCCAGGTTGTCGCTTTGCGTGCGCGCCAGCAGTTCGGCCGGCGTGCCCGTATCGAGCACCTTGCCGTCATCCATGGCCACGAGCCAATCGAAGCGCTGCGCCTCGTCCATGTAGGCGGTGGCCACCATCACGCTCATTTGCGGGCGCTGCACGCGGATGCCGGCGATCAGGTCCCAGAACTGCGCGCGCGCCAGCGGATCGACGCCGGTGGTCGGTTCATCGAGAATCAGCAGGTCGGGATCGTGAATCAGGGCGCAGCACAGGCCCAGCTTCTGCTTCATGCCGCCCGACAGCTTGCCCGCCGGGCGCGCGAGGAAGGACTGCAAGCCCGTGCTGCGGGTCAGCTGGTCGATGCGGCGGCGGCGTTCGGCCGCGTCGTGGCCGAACAGGCGCGCGAAAAACTGCAGGTTTTCCTCGACCGACAGGGTCGGATACAGATTCTTGCCCAGCCCTTGCGGCATGTAGGCGATGCGGGGGCAGACATCGTCGCGGTGACGCGCATCGCGCATGTCGCCGCCCAGCGCCATCACGCTGCCCTGCTGCACGGCGCGCGCGCCGGCCACCAGCGACAGCAGGCTCGATTTGCCCACGCCATCGGGCCCGATCAGGCCCACCATGCGGCCGGCCGGCACGTCGAGGTCGATGCCGTCCAGCGCCACCGTCTTGCCGTAATGCTGGCTGACGCCCTTGATGCTGACGACTGGTGAAGTGGAAGCCACGGTCACTGCGGGACCTTGGCCGTCAGTTCAGCGGGCCATGGCTGCTTCGCATCGAGACGCACCCAGGCCACGCCGGGCAAGCCCACTTTCACCAGCGCCAGATGCTTTTGCAGCAGCTCGCGGCTGATCTGCGCTTTCACGCGGAACATCAGTTTCTGGCGTTCGCTGGCCGTTTCCACGGTTTTTGGCGTGAACTGCGCGCTGGCGGCGACAAACGAGATCGTCGCGGGAATCACATAGTTCGGCGCCGCGTCGAGGATGATGCGCACTTCGCCGCCCAGCGCCACCTTGCCGGCCGCCGTCTCGGGCAGGAAGAAGGTCATGTAGACGTCCGACAGGTCGACCAGGTTGAGCACCTTGCCGCCGCCGGCCAGCACTTCGCCCTGCTGCGCCACCAGGTATTGCACGCGGCCGTCGCGCGGCGCCGTCAGCTGGCCATCGGCCAGGTCGGCATCGATGCGCGCCGTGGTCGCCTCGGCCGCCACGACGGCGGAGCGGGAACCGACCACCTGCGCTTTTGCCGCGTCGATGGCCGCCTGCGCCGCCGTCACTTGCGCTCTGGCCGCATTCAGGGCGGCGGCCACGCTGCGCACGCGGGCGCGGTCGTCGTCGAGTTCCTGCACCGAGGAAGCGCCCTCTTTCGACAAGGTTTCGGAGCGGGCCAGGCGGCGTTTGGCCGCATCGAGTTCGCTTTCGCGCTGCGCCACCATGGCCAGCGCGGCCGCCTTGTCGCTTTCGCGCACGGCCACCTGCGCCTGCACGCCGACCACGGCGTCCAGCGCCTGCTGCTGGCGCGCGCGCGCCTCGTCGCGCTGGGCCGTCAGCGAATCGACCTGCATGCTGGCCAGCGGCTGGCCCGCCTTGACGAAGTCGCCCTCGCGCACGAGGATCTCCTTGACCCGGCCCGCCAGCTTGGTGGCGACGTCGACTTCCGTCGCTTCGATACGGCCATTGCCGCTGACAAAACCTTCGCCAGGGCCCGTGGGACGCATTTTTTGCCAGGCCACATAGCCCAGCACGAGAACGGCCACGACCAGCGCCGCGGGGATGAGTTTTTTCTTCAATTGAGCATTCATGGTATCGGGGCGATCAAATTAGTGGGTGGAAGCGGCGGCGGAGGCGACGGGTGTGCCGCCGCCCAGGGCGGCATACAGGCTGACCTGGCTCGACAGCAACGCGCGGCGCGTCTGCACCAGCTGCTGCTCCACCGTCAGCAAGTCGCGCTGCGCATCGAGCACTTCCAGGTAGGGCGCGGCGCCATTGTCGTAGCGCAGCTTGGCCAGGCGCGCCCGTTCGCTCTGCGCGGCCAGGGTCGTCTTGCCGATGTCGACCTGCAGCGCCAGCCAGCGCCGGTTCGACAGCGCATCGGCCACTTCGCGGAAGGCGCCCTGCACGCTCTTTTCATAATTGGCCACGGCCACGTCGCGGCGCACTTCGGCCAGGTCCATATTCGCGCGCAGGCGGCCCGCGTCAAAGATCGGCAGCACCAGGCGCGGCGCGAGATTCCAGGCGCCGCTGCCCGAATCGAACAGGCCGTTCAATTCCGCGCTGGCCGTGCCGTAGGCAGCCGTCAGCGAAATCGTCGGGAAGAAGGCGGCGCGCGCGGCGCCGATATTGGCTTGCGCGGCGCGCAACTGGTGTTCGGCCGCGATCAGGTCGGGGCGCTGCGTGAGCAAAGCCGAGGGCAGGCCCGCATGCAGCGGCTGCAGCACGCTGGCGTCGTCGAAGCGACTCACCTCACCAGCCACCGGCGTCAGGTCGACGGGGCCGCCCACCAACTGGGCCAGCGCATGCGCCTGCACGGCGCGCGCCTGCTCCAGCTGGGCCGACAGCGACAGGGCCTGGCTGAGCAGGGTTTCCACCTGCGTCAAGTCCAGCTTGGAAATCGACCCGACTTCAAAACGGCGCGTGAAGATGCGCAGCGATTCGGCGCGGCTGTCGACCGTGGCGCGCGCCAGTTCCACCCGTTCATCGAGTTCGCGCAAGCCCAGGTAGCCATTGGCCACCTGCGCCACCAGGGCCACGCCGACGGCGCGGCGCGCCTCGTCGCTGGCCAGCAGGGTTTGCAGCGCGCTGTCCTTCAGGCTGCGCACCCTGCCCCAGAAATCGAGTTCCCAGGCGCTCACGTTCAAGCCCGTTTGGTACTGCGCGCTCGTCATGGCGCGGCCCGTCGGACTCAGGTCGGCCGGCACGCGCGCGCGGCTGCCGGAGGCGCCCAGCGCGATGGTGGGAAACTGTTCCGCGCGCACGATGCCATACGCGGCGCGCGCCTCTTCCACGCGCAGGGCGGCGATGCGGATGTCGCGGTTGCTGGCCAGCGCCTGCGCAATCATCGCCTGCAGGCGCGGGTCGGCAAAGTAGGCTTGCCAGGCGACGTCGGGCGCGCTTGCGCCGGCCGTATCGGTTTCCGGGTACTGCGCCGCCACGGGTGGCGGCGGTGGCGCATACGGCGGCGCCATCGAGGCGCAGCCGGCCAGGGCCAGCGTGGTGGCCAGCGCGGCCATCCTGGCGCGGTGTGGCAAAGTAAAAACAGCCTTGGTCATCATCTTCCAGTCAATTCAGAATGTTGTAGCCGCCATCGACATACAGGGTGCCGCCCGTGATGGCGCGCGCGCCGTCACCGGCGAGGAAGGCGCACAGCGCGCCCACGTCCTCGATGGTGGCCAGGCGCCGCATGGGCGAGCGTTCGATGGCGTCAGCCATCAGGCGGTCGAAATGGGCGATGCCGGAAGCGGCCCGCGTCTCCAGGGGACCGGGCGAAATGGCGTTCACGCGGATGCCTTGCGGGCCCAGTTCCGCAGCGAGGTAGCGCACCGACGCTTCCAGCGCCGCTTTTACGGGACCCATCACGCCATAGTCGGCGATGACTTCCTCGGCGCCCAGGTAACTCATGGTGGTCAAGCTGCCGCCGTCCGGCATCAGCGGTTCGGCCAGTTTCGCCATGCGCATGAAGGAGTGGCAGGAGACATCCATCGCCTGCGCAAAGCCGTCGGCGGAACTGTCCGTCACGCGGCCATGCAGGTCCTGCTTCGGCGCGTAGGCGATGGAGTGGACAACGAAATCGAGCCGTCCCCACTGCCGCTCGATCTGCGCGAACAGCGCTTCCAATTGGCCCGGCACGGCCACGTCGAGCGGCGCCATGATGGCCGCCTGCACTTGCTGCGCCAGCGGCTCCACGTGCGGCCTGGCCTTGTCATTGAGCCAGGTGACGGCCAGTTCGGCACCGGCCGCGCGCAGGGCGCTGGCACAGCCCCAGGCGATGCTTTGCGTGTTGGCGATACCCACCACCAGGCCCCGCTTGCCCTGCAAAGGCAGGTGCCGCAAGTCGGCCGTCATGCCTGGACTGGACGCAGGGCGGGCCACGGCGTGGCCGCCTGCACGCAGCGCACGGCGCCGGCGCGCATGGCGGCGGCGCACGTGGCCAGGGTCACGCCGCCAACGCGCGCATACGGCAAGGCAATCGGAGAGTGGGGGTGTAAGGTACTGCACGCGTCAGGCGCGGGGGTCTGCATCTTCATGAATCGGCTTCCGTCACTGAAATTCGAGGCACGCACCAGTGCATTTTCGGGGAACTGGTGCGGGGCGAAAATTACTCTACAGCATTTAGATACGTGATTCGCGATGAGGCCGGTCCGCATGCATAACGCTTTTGAGCTAGGTCAACTATAAGTGCGATTGCGGCAATGCAACATTGATATACATCAAATTCTACATCAATATTATTTAAATGAACTAATTGACAAGCAAGCGAATCGCAGTGCTCATTTAATAACAACATGGGGCTGGCGTGCGTAAAATCGGCCGCGCAAAGGGTGGGGAGATTGCCTGGAAAACAAGCGATGCTGCGCCATGGCGCGAGGCGCCAGGCGGAGAATGGTAAAAAGTGGGGGCCATGCTATTGCGTTGCAACATGGTCCGCCTTGCCTCACTGCTTATGGGAATGACAGGAGCGGCCTTATTTTCCCGATGTCGGGGCGGGACGCGAATACAGGTCGATGATGGTGCTGATACCATCCTGGCACACGGAGCAGAACGTCTCGCTGCGGTCGAACATGATGCACTGCATCTCGGGCCGGTAGTAGCCGGACGACTCGTAGTTCGCGCCTTCAAAGGCGCCCACCGCATGGCGCTGCGGCGCCTTCGAGAACAGCTGCTGCGTGTACGCCAGATCGGCCTTGAATAGGTCGCTCATCTCGCTTTCGGGACGGTTGGCCGCACGCAGGGCGGCGCGCTGCTTCTGGTATTCGCGCGCATGGCTGTCGTACGCTTCCTTCGGCCACGGCGTGGGCAGCGGCGTGCCCGCCTTGACTTGGTTCTTCCATTTCAGCCTGGCCGGATCGCGCAGCGCCGTGGCGTTCGGCTCCCACGGTTCCTGGCGTTCGCCATTCGACTGATAGGCCACGGGCGAGGTGTAGTACTCGTCGGCCAGGCCGGCGAAATGGTGGCCGAATTCGTGCACGAACAGGTAATTGGCCCAGTCGTTGTTCGCCGCCGCCGTGCTGAACTGCCCGAAGATGCCGCCGCCGCCATAGGTATCGTTATTGACGAGGATTTCAATGAACTCATACGGCGCGTACTGCGCCAGGTCGCGCAGTGCGCGGTTGTCCGTCGTCAGCACATAACGCTCGCTGCCGAAGATGTCGTAGCGCGTGCCCAAGGGTGACGCGTGATGCACGCCCGTCGAGGGACGCGATACGCCCGATTCCTGCGTCGGCACGGCCATGGCCCAGACATTGAAGTCCTTGGCCCGCTCGCGAAATGGCGAGACGGTGAAAAGATGGTCGGCCAGCTTGCGCGCCGTCGCTTCGAACTTGCCCATTTCGGCCGCCGTGTAGCCATCGCCCATGATCAAGAGGTCGACCTTGTCGCTCGATGGACCACTGATGCGGATCGGGATCGGCTTGACGGGCGCCGGCGGCTGCTTGCGGATCACGTCCGGCGCGGCCGGATCGACATCAGTGCTCCACACCACGGAAAACAGGCCGCGCTCGTCGCGCTTGAGAATGCGCACGCGCACCGGGTGCTCTGGCTGCGGGAAGCGCACGGATTCCTGGAAGGCGCGCGTCGTGGTTTTCGCTTCATCGGTGCTGGCCCATTCGCCAAAGATGGTGGAAAAACCGCGCGAGTACAGCACCTTGCCCGACTTGATGTCGACCACTTCCAGCAGGTTGTTGCCGCGGTTGCTGTCGTCGAGGGGACGCGCCAGGTTGCCCGGCCATGGCAGGGGTTCGACCAGCACGCGCTCGACCGCGTAATGCTCGCCCAGCGCATTGCCGCTGTGCTGGTAATCGAGACGCATGGTGGCCGGCTGGGCGGCACTGGCAGCGTGCGCGGCAGGGACGATGCCGGCGGCCAGCGCCAGCGCGCAGAGGAAGGATCGAATCGGAGTCTGCTGCATGTCATTCCTAAAACGGTAGAAAAACAGGTGAAGGGAACGGTTTTCCAAACAATCGGCGGGCCTGCCGGCAGGCGCGGGAAAAACCGCTGCGGCACATTGTAGCGACAGGAAGCAAGCGTGCAAAGCGCCCTTTTCAGACGGTTCGCTTGACCACGCGAGCCAATCGGCCTATATTAGACTGACCAATCGATTAATTAAAGGCAAGTCCATGCGCACCATCGATCCCGATAAACACGCGGCCCGCCGCGACGCCATTCTCGCCGCCGCGCGCCACTGCTTTGCGCGCAAGGGCTTTCACCAGACCAGCACCGCCACCATCTGCGCGCAAGCGGGCATGAGTCCCGGCAATCTGTTTCATTACTTCCCCAGCAAACAAGCCATCATCGCCGCCATCGTCGACCAGGAAGGCAGCGAGACGGCCGCCTACTTCGCCGGCGTGCAAGGCAGCGCCGATGCCTACGGCGCACTGCTCGACTTCATGGATTTGGTGCTGGCGCTGGCGGCCGACGGCGATTTTGCGGGGCTGGCGCTGGACATTGCCGCCGAAGCGATGCGCGACCAGGACATCGCGGCCAGGGTGGCGCGCAACGATGCCGTGCTGCGCGCCGGCGTGCAGGCGCTGCTGGAAAGCGCTGCGGCGCGAGGCCAGGTCGACGCCGCGCTCGCCCCCGCGCAAACGGCCGGCTGGATCGCCGCGCTAATCGACGGCATCTTCAACCGGGTCGCCGTCGATCCCGATTATGCACCGCTGGCGCAACGCGCCAGCCTGCACCTGCTGCTGGCGCGCTTCCTGCGCCCTGCCCTGGCATGAGCGGCGCCGTGCCAACGCCGCCCGCGCGCATCGCCGACGTCGACGCCCTGCGCGGCTGCGCCCTGTTCGGCATTTTGGTCGTCAATATCGGCGCCTTCGCCACGCCCTGGTTCGGCCTGGGCTTGACCGATCCCGCCTTTCACGGCGGCGTGGACCGCGCCACCCACTTCCTCGTCGCGCTGCTGTTCGAGACCAAGTTCTACCTGCTGTTTTCCTTCCTGTTCGGCTACAGCTTCACCTTGCAGATGCAGGCGGCCGCGCGCGCCGAGGCGCCGTTCGTGCCGCGCATGCTACGCCGGCAAGCGGGCCTGTGGCTGATCGGCGCCCTGCATGCCGTGTTCCTGTTCCATGGCGACATACTCACGACCTACGCCCTGCTGGGCATCGTGCTGCTGGCGCTGCACCGTTGCGGCGAACGCCAGGCACTGTCCCTGGCGCTGGTGCTCGTCGCCGTCTGCGTGGCATTCTGGGCGGGCATGGCCTGGCTGCAAAGCCTGCAGCCAGCGGGCGACACCGCCGACAACGCCGTGGCGATGGCGCAAAAGGCGGCAAGCGCGCTGGCCGCCTATCGCGCCACGCCGGCCGCCGTCATCCATCAGCACCTGCGCGAACTGAATGACATCTGGCTCGTCCTGCTGCTGGTGCAGGCGCCGTGTGCGCTGGCCATGTTCCTGTGCGGCCTGGCCGCCGGCAAGCGCGAGATGCTGCTGCACGCCAGCGATTATCTGCCGCTGCGCCACCGCCTGCTGTGGGCCGGCGCGCTGGCGGGGCTGCCCGGCGCCGCCTTCTATGCGTGGACGTCCGTGTATGGTGACAGCCAGACATGGCAGGTGGCGGGACTGGCAGTGGGCCTTGCCACCGCGCCGTTGCTGGCGGGCGCCTACCTGGCATTGGCGCTATCGCTGTTCGAGCGCCTGCGCGACGGCACGCTGTTTGCGCTGCTGGCCGACACGGGCCGCATGGCCCTGTCGAACTACCTGCTGCAGTCGGCCATCTGCGCCATGCTGTTCCTCGCGTATGGCGCGCGGCTGATGGGCAGTGTGTCGCCGCTCGGTGCGCTGGCGCTGGCCATCATCATCTTTTGCGCGCAGCTGCCATTGAGCCGCTGGTGGCTGCGCGGCCATGCGTATGGCCCCGTCGAGTGGCTGCTGCGGGCCTTGACGGTCGCCGCGTGGCCGCGCTGGCGGCGCCAGCACGCCACTTACTTGTAGCGGTACAGCGGCTGGCGCAGCTGGATCGGGCGGATGTCGAGGCGCAGCTTCAGCACCGAATACGCTTCCGCCTCGGTCGAGCTGTAGCCGACGCTGTTGACCGTTTTACTGAAGCGGAACTCGAAGCCCAGGTCCGGATACGGGTCGCGCGGGTTGCCGAAGGCGATGCCGATGGCTTCCTGCTGCGCGTTGTCGATCAAATTGCCCATTAGGTCGAGCACGGCGTTGTTGCCGAGGATATCGTTGGTAAACACGGGCTCGCGCATGTCGGGCTGGTTCGGATCGAGCTTGTTGTCGGCCTTGTCCGGCGACGGCGTAAACACGCGCGTGACGAGGTTGAATTTATCGCCCCGGTCCAGGTAGCTGATGGCGGCATTGCTGATATTGAAATTTTTCACGCCACGGTCGCTGATGGCGCCCGACAGGTCGATCAGCAGGGCGCCGCTGTAGCCGATGACTTCCACGTCGCGCATGGCGTCGACCACCATGGCGCTGTTTTCATCGATGCCCAGTCCCAGGTGATAGCCTTTTTTCAGCATCACGGGGATCATGCGCGCAAAGCGCCCGCGCACCAGCAAATGCTGATCGACAAAGACGTCGCTGCCGATGAAACCCAGGCCAGGCGCGATCTCGCGGCCGTCCGTCACGCCCATCTTGAGCATGTCGAGCACGGGCTTGGCGTCGTAAAACATGGTGGTGCTCATGATGGCGGCGCCGGCGCTGGAACCGGCGATCACGCCGCCGTTGCGGTAGACCGACCAGATGGCTTCCAGCGCGGCCGTGCGGCTGCCGTCCGGGCGCAGCAAGGCTTGCGTGATGCGTCCCTGGTCGCCGCCGGCAAAATAAATGCCGCTGGCCGACTTGATCTGCGTGACGATGGCCGGGTCTTCGGCGGCCTTGCGGTAATCTCTGTTCGGCAGCTTGACGGCCAGCGGCACGAAAAAGGCGTCGGCGCCGTACTGGTTCAGCTTTTTGATGATGCTTTCGCCCGATTTTTCCGGGTTCATCGCGGCCGAGGCCAGCACGGCGATGCGCGCGCCTGGCCCGCCCGACAGCTTGACGATGCGCTGCCAGACTTCGGCATTGTCGGCGCGCAGGCCGCCGCCGATGATGACGAGGGTGCCCTGCGGCGCGCTGCCGATGGCGCTGCCGCCCGGCGCCGCCACGGCATGGACGCTGCACAATGCCAGCGCGAACAGCAGCGCGGCGCGGAAGGTGTGATACAGGCTTGCGGATGATTTCATGGTGCCTTTCGAATACAAGGAAAGTGGCGCGCACTGGTTGATACAGGCACGCGCCCTTGCTGCCAATACTGCTGCTTGCAACCCAAATGCATCAAACTGCAATACTACTTGCTGCATATGACAGCGCTGTTGCGGTATCTCCTGCTTTTCCGCCTTATTTGAAGCTGTAATTGGCGCTGGCATAGAAGCGCCGGCCACGCGGGTCCGAATAAGTAGGGTCATAGCCGGACAGGAAGTAGTACGCCTGGTTCGAGTATGGCGGGCTGGTATTGAACAGATTCTGTATGCCCGCGCGCAGCTTGAACTGCTTGCTGACGGCGTACGCGCCCGACATGTCCCACAAGGTGTAGGCCTTGACCCGGTTCGGCTTGACGACGCTGCCATCGTCCGTGTTGATGGCCGAATTCTGGTCATCGTAGCCGCTCGAATACGTGTTCGACAGGCTGGCCGAATATGGGCCGTTGTCCCAGTCCAGCGTGATCGTATGGCGCCAGCGCTGCACCACGCCGTCCGTGACGAATTTATTGAGGTTGCTGATAAAGACCTCGCCAGGGCTGGTCTGGATTTTTGAATCGAGCACATACGTGCCGCTCAGGTGGCCGCCGAAACGTCCCCAGGCCGTTTTCACGCCGTGCAGATCAGCCGTGATATCGATGCCCGCAGCTTTTTGCGCACCGCGGTTTTCCTTGCGCAGTTCGATGTAGTCGATCAAGCCGTCTTCATCGCGGTGCACCAGGTCGCCGTACTTGGCCAGATTGCCGAGGATGATGTCGTCGCCGATTTCGCTGATCAGGTCCGTGCGCTTGATGTTCCAATAGTCGGCACTGAAGGTCCAGTGCGGGCTCGGTTCGAGCACCAGGCCGGCCGTGAACTGGCGGCTGCGCTCCGGTTTCAGCTTGTCGTTGCTGTAGCGGCGCGTATCCCAGTTATCGGCGCAGACGGAATAATCATTGTTCTCGCTCGCGCAATACACGGGATCGGGCAAGGTCGCCGTGCTGCTGTAGGCAGTGGGCCGGTGCAGGTCGGACATCGATGGTGCGCGGAAGCCCTTGCCGGCCGAAGCGCGCAGCAGCACCTGCTTGCTGGGCATGTAGGTCAGGCCGATCTTCGGACTGAGGGCGCCGCCCACCTGCTGGTAATGGTCATAACGGCCCGACAACTGCGCCTGCCACTGCTTGGTAAACGGCAGCAGCAATTCGCTGTAGATGGCTTGCACCTTGCGGCTGTCGCTGGTGGCCACGCCGCCTTCAGGCGCCGCGTCGTTGTTGATGTTGTCGCTCATCAGCAACGCCGACGGACGGAACTCGGTGCGTTCGCGCCGCACTTCGCCACCCACGGCCAGCGCCATGTCGCCGCCCTCCAAGGCCATCAGCGCGCGCGATGCCTTGAAGTCGAGCGCATCCATGGTGCCGCGCGCATGCCGCACTTCGTCATTGACCTGGATGCTGTCGAGCAGCGCCTTGCCCTTCGCGCCCGATGGGCCAAACGGGTTGATGTCGCCGGAGGCGATGCCTTCCAACAGCTTGTCGTACAGGACGTAGCCATGCGTATCGCGGTCCTTCACGACGTTGACGCTGTGATTGAAGCCCACGTCATAATCCCAGCCGCCGAGCGTGCCGCTGGCGCCCACCACGAAGCGCTGGCTCTCGCTGGTCAACTGGCTGGTGCGCATGCCCGCCTCGTTCAGCCGCATGCGCAGTTCCAGTTCGCGCGCAGTCGGATTGCCGTCTTCGTCGACGATGCTATCGAGGCCGGTATTGGCCAGCTGCGGCACCTTGCTGTAATCGAGATAGCCGATCACGCGCGCCGACGAGCCCACGTAATAGCTGCGCGAGCGGCTCAGCGCCACTTCCGCGTACAGCTGGTGGTCGTTACTCAGTTTCAGCACGCCGCGCGTGAGCAGGTTCTGCTTGTCCGTCTTCGGATACAGCTCCGTGTCGCCCATGTAGTCATAGGTACAGGCATCAACACCACCCGTTCCCGCCGGCAGGTACAGGTTGGCCGGCGGCGAACAGTTCGGGATCGACGGATTGATCTGGCGATTGGTAATCGGCTGGCCATTGAGCAGGAAGCCATTCTCTTGCAAATAGTCGCGCTGCTCCCCCGACAGGCGGATATTCGCCGGGCTGGTAAAACTCGACAGCAAATGCCCGAGGCGCTGCGGCACCTGCAGGTTCGGAATGAACTTGCGCTGCGAGGAACTGAGGCGGTCCGTTTTTTGCAGGTCGACCACAGCGAAGATATTGTAGCCATCCGTGGCCAGGTCGCCCGTGCCTGCCGTGATGTTGGCCGTGCGCTTGCCCGCGCCCCCTTCATCGGTGCGGCTGCCGTAGACGTTCAGCTCCACGCCCTGGTAATCCTTGCGCGTAATAAAATTGATGACGCCGCCGATGGCGTCCGTGCCGTACAGGGCCGAGGCGCCGTCGAGCAGCACTTCCACGCGCTGCAGGGCGGCGGCGGGAATGTTATTCAGGTCCACGCCCGCGTCGTCGCCGGGCGAGGCAAAGTTGGCCATGCGCCGTCCATTGAGCAGCACCAGGGTCGACGACGTGCCCACGCCGCGCAGGTTGGCGCTGTTGAAGCCGCGCTGGTCGCCGCCGATATTGATGCTGGCGCCATCGGTCAGACCGCCCACGTTGGCCGACACGCGCGCCATCAGCTCGGCCGCCGTCGTCACCCCCGCCTTCTCGATCTCGGCGCGCGTGATGACCTGCACCGGCAGCGCCGTCTCCGACTCCAGCCGCTTGATGGCCGACCCCGTGATCTCCACGCGCTGCATTTTTTTCGGTGCAGGCTCTTCATCCCGCACCGGCTCCTGTTTCTGCTCTTGCGCCTGCGCGCCGCCGGCCAGCATGCCCAGCGCCGCCGACACGCTCAGTGCACTCAGCGCGAGGCGCACGCCTTGCGCCAGCACCGACTCGCGCGGCAAGAGGCCACCGTCCTGTCTTTTCATCTGCATTGCCACTCTCCCCAATAATGATGCCTGATTTTTATAATGATTTTGCGACCGCCTTGCGTTGCTTTGAAGCTGTTTTCCGGGAGCCCTGCACGCCATGCTCGCCGCCGTACAGATAGGCGGCGATGACGTCGCTCAGGCGGGCCGCTTTTTCCACGTTCTTTTTGTTCGATACCATCAGCGCCACGGCCAGCGCCTCGATCATGGCCAGCGCCGTGCTGGCGCTGCTGGGCAGGACGGGATGGGTGCTTTGCGCATACAGCGCGTGGTCGGCCAGTTCGGCCAGCGGTGAGGCGGGAGAATCGGTGAGCGCCACGATGCAGGCGCCGCGGTCGCGCGCGAAGCTGGCCAGGCCGATGCAGTCGAGCGTGTAGCGGGGGAACGAGATCACCACCAGCACGTCGTGCGCCGTCAGGTTGACCAGATGGCCGGCCGCCACTTCCGAGCCGCCGATGCCCACCACTTCCACCACATGCGGGCAAAACGGCTGCAGATGCTGCACCAGCATGCCTGCCAGATTGGCCGACAGGCCAAAACCCATCACATACACGACCCTGGCGCGCGTCAGGCGGCGCACCACGGCCTGCATGGCGTGCGGCGACAGGGCATCGGACGTGGCGGCGATGTTCGCGGCCGCATATTCCAGGCTTTGCGTGACAGGCGAGGTGGCGCGCGCGCGCCGCTCTATCGTGCGGCGCAGTTTGTCGACTGGCTGCAACAGCGATTGCAGGGTTTCGGCCATGGCGCCGCGCATGGCCGAATAATTCTTCTGGCCGATGTCGCGCGCGAAGCGGCTGATGGTAGCGGTCGATACCTGGCAGCTGTCGGCCAGTTCCTCGATGCCCAGCGCCGTCACCCGCATCTGGTTGCGCAGCAGGTAGTCGGCGATCTGCCGCTGCGAAGCCGAGCCGCCGGCCAGCACGTGCATCAGCGCCTGCCCCAGCGGCGATTGCGCGAAGGCGGCGTCGGGCGACGCCAGCGCGGTGGCAAGTGGCTTGGGGACGCTGCTTCTGGCAGGACTGGCGGATGCTCTCATATCACTGGCGGCCTGTATTCTTGGGCACTGCGGATCACTGGCGGAAGGCGAAATCGGGTCGCTGGAACTTACTGTACTCATATCAAAAAGAAAACTCAACAAATATTTGTAAAAGGATTTTCATTGATTTACTTCGTGAAAATATTGCTACATAATCGACCGGAATCCATCAACCATGCACCTTTTCGGGGCACCCACCATGCAAGTACACCAGCATCCCATCTCCACCGCGCACGCCAGCGTAGCGTGCCAATTGAGCAGTTTCCACTTCGGCGCCGCGGCCGCCACCAGCCGCAGCGGCAAAAAGGTGTACATCCAGGCGGCGCTGCACGCGGACGAGGTGCCGGGCATGCTGGTGTCGCAATTCCTGCGCCGCGAACTGCTGGCGCTGGAAGCGGCCGGCAAGATCCACGGCGAAATCATCCTGGTGCCGGCCGCCAACCCGATCGGCCTGGCGCAAGCCATCCATGGCGCGCCGTTCGGCCGCTTCGACCTGACCACCGGCATCAACTTCAACCGCGCCTACCGCCACGTGGCCGATGAACTGAAAACCACGCTGGCTGGCCTGCTGGGACAGGATGCGCAGGCCAACGTGGCCCTGATACGCGAGCATGCGCGCGCCGCCGTCGCCGCCTGGCGGCCGGGCACGGATGCGGAGACCTTGAAGAAAACCCTGCTGGGCATGGCCATCGACGCCGACATCGTGCTCGATCTGCATTGCGATAACGAGGCGGCCCTGCACATCTACACGGGCACGCCGCTGGCGGCGCAGATCGCGCCCCTGTCCGCGCTCCTGGGCGCGCGCGCCGTGCTGCTGGAACTGGCGGCCGGCGAAGAGCCGTTCGACGAAGCCTGCAGCCGCTTGTGGTGGGATCTCGACGCGCACTTCGGCGGACGCTATCCGATTCCCGCCGCCTGCCTGTCGACCACCGTCGAGTTGCGCGGCGAAGTGGAAGTGAGCTACGCCCTGGCCGAACGCGACGCCGCCGCCCTGCTGCGCTTTCTCGCCATCGAGGGCGTGCTGGAGATAGCCGGCGCCGGCGACGACCTGCCCGCGCCGCAGTGCGAACCGACGCCGCTGGCCGGCGTGGAACCGATCCTCGCGCCGCATCACGGCGTGCTGGTCTATCTGCGCGAAATGGGCGAGGTGCTGGCCGCCGGCGACGCCGTGGCCGACCTGATCGATCCCGTCAGCGGCGAGACGACGACCTTGCGCTGCACGGTCGCCGGCGTCTTTTTTGCGCGCAGCGCCCACCGCCACGTTTTGCGCGGCATGAACGTCGGCAAGGTCGCAGGCGCCGTCGCCTTCCGCGGCGGCAGCCTGCTGAGCCAATAAGTGACACCCATGAGAAAATTCAAGCTACCCAATACCTTCGTCCTGCTGTGCGGCATTCTGGCCATGATCGCCCTAGCGACGTGGCTGGTGCCAGGTGGGAAATTCGACACCCAACTGGTCAATGGCAAACAGCTGATCATCCCCGGCACGTTTCATTACGTCGACAACAAGCCGCAGGGACTCGCCGCGCTGATGATGGCGCCCATCAAGGGCTTTGTCGACGCCAGCCTGATCATCGGCTTCGTGCTGATCGTCGGCGGCGCCTTCGCCGTGCTGCAAAAAACGGAAGCCTTCGATTCGCTGATCAAGGCCATCGCCAAGGCGCACACCAGTTCGCGCTTCGTGCGCGCCGCCATCATCCCCGTGTTCTTCACCATGTTTTCGCTGGGCGGCGCCACCTTCGGCATGAACGAGGAAGCGATTCCCTTCATCCTGATCTTCGTGCCGCTGGCCCTGGCTCTGGGCTATGACACCATCACGGGCGTGTCGATTCCCTTCATCGGCTCGCAAGTGGGATTTTCCGCCGCCTTTTTGAATCCGTTCAACGTCGGCATCGCGCAGGGTATCGCCGGCGTGCCGATCTTTTCCGGCATCGGCTACCGCCTAATCGTGTGGGCCATCGCCACGGCGGTCAGCATCGTGTTCTTGATGTGGTACGCGGCGCGCATCAAGCGCCATCCGGAAAAAAGCCCGACCTACCTGCTCGACATCGAAAAGCGCAGCGAGCACACACTGGACCTGAGCAGCTTTGCCGGCATGACGCGCACGCATCGCGCGGTGCTGTGGATTTTCATGGCGACCCTGCTGACGATGGTCGTCGGCGTCGTCAAATACGACTGGTTCATCGATGAAATCGCCGCCCTGTTCCTGGTGATGGCCATCGTCGTCGGCCTGGTCGGCCGGCTCGACATGGACAGCCTGGTGGCGTCGTTCGTGCAGGGCGCGCGCGACATGGTCAGCGTGGCGCTGGTCATCGCGCTGGCGCGCGGCACCATGATCCTGGCGCGCGACGCGCAGATCATCGACACCATGCTGCATGCATTGACGCCCCTGGTGGCGTCGTCGAGCCCCGTCTTCGCCGCGCAAAAGATGTTCTTCATGCAGTCAGTGATCAACTTCTTCATCCATTCCGGCAGCGGCCAGGCGGCGCTGACCATGCCGATCATGGCGCCGCTGGCCGACCTGGTGGGCGTGACGCGCCAGACCGCCATCCTGGCCTTCCAGTTCGGCGAATTCACCACGCCGATGATCCCCACATCCGGCATCACCGTCGGCGTGCTGGCACTGGCGCGCGTGCCCTGGATTACGTGGGCCAAGTGGATGATTCCGCTGCAGCTGATTTACCTGGTGCTGGCGCTTCTGCTATTGATTCCGCCGTGCCTGATGCAGTGGCAGTAAGCACGGCGGCACCATCGCCGTGGCTTTCTTATTTGCGGTACGCCTGTCCGTAGGCGCCATGGATGCAGCCCTTTGCCCAGTCGGCCATCAGGTCGTAAAACCCGGGCGTGATGACGGTGGACTTGCGCGTTCCATCCGGCGCCTGAACGTAGCCGCGCATGCCGTGATCGGCCTGCGGGAAAACGTAGACAGAGATGGCCTGGCCCTGGCCACGTAACGCCGTCAGGCGCTCCACGGTGACAGCCGGCGGTGCCTGGCGGTCGTCCTCCGCCAGGGCCCATAACTGCGGCGCCGTGACTTGACTGACAACCTGCACGGGATCGAGCGACCAGTCGATATCGAGCTTGTCGAACCGCGGTATGCCATGCTTTCGCAACTCCTCGGCCGGCATGCCCAGCAACACCCCCGTGTAGCCTCCCTTGATGAGGCCAAACCACGCTTCCTTGCCAAACTGCTGCTGGAATGCCGACAGGTCGTCCAGTCCATCCTGGTAGCTGGATTTCAGACCGCCATCCTGGCCTTCCAGTTCGGCGAATTCACCACGCCGATGATCCCCACGTCCGGCATCACCGTCGGCGTGCTGGCACTGGCGCGCGTGCCCTGGATTACGTGGGCCAAGTGGATGATTCCGCTGCAGCTGATTTACCTGGTGCTGGCGCTGCTGCTATTGATTCCGCCGTGCCTGATGCACTGGCAGTAAAACGGAACACGCCATTGAGCGATGCCGATGGCAGGCTGAAAAATGCTGAGGATGGCGGGAAGCTCGCGTTCCGCCTGGGCTGAAAAGGAAACGGGGGCGCCGCCCGTTCCGATTGCCGCTGATGCTGTACTGCTTGCTGCCGGTGCGATGTGGTGACTACGGATGCTGCTGATTCTGCCTCGATTGCACTGCCGCGCTTACAGGGCGGCTTTTTCTTCCGCGCTCAGGCGCTTGGCGCTGACGTACACGGTGTGCATGGTGACTTGCCCGGCGCTGGCGGCGATGGCGGCGATCGGTGCCGGCGCGGCGCGGAACTTCGGCACGGCGGCGGTGGCCAGGCTGGTGGCGGCGGCGATGGCGATGATGGCGACGAAGATGGCTTCCATGTTTTTAGCGATGTTCATGATGATGTCCTTTGAGTGGCTGGTTGTGTGCTGCGATGATTGAACTGTAGGCCGATCCCTCCTGAACCGCCATCGGATTGCGACCAAACGCACGATTCGCGGGACAGAATACAAACAGCCGGGATGGAACGTACAACGTACCCGCGCCGTGGCATTTGACGCTTGCCAGCCCCATTCCTGGCCATTTCAGCGCCCTGCAAGCCCCTAAAAGCCCTACCGCCGGCCAACCTTGTTTATAATCGCCCTACACTAAAGGACTTCTTTCATGACTGATCAATTCTCCAAAAAGGGCGAAGCCTGGTCGGCCCGGTTTTCCGAACCGGTCTCGGACCTCGTCAAGCGCTACACAGCTTCTGTATTTTTTGACAAGCGCCTGGCGCTGTTCGACATCGAAGGTTCGCTGGCCCATGCGGAAATGCTGCATGCGCAAGCCATCATCAGCCCGGCCGACTACGCGGAAATCCAGCGCGGCATGGCGCAAATCTCGCAGGAAATCGCCGCCGGCCAGTTCGAATGGCTGCTGGACCTGGAAGACGTCCACCTGAATATTGAAAAACGCCTGACCGAACTGGTAGGTGATGCGGGCAAGCGCCTGCACACGGGCCGCTCGCGCAACGACCAGGTGGCGACAGATATCCGCCTGTACGTGCGCTCCGCCATCGACGACATCACCGCCCTGCTGGCGACGTTCCGCAGCGCGCTGACGGACCTGGCCGAGCAGCATGCCGACACCATCATGCCGGGCTTTACCCACATGCAGGTGGCCCAGCCGATCACCTTCGGCCACCACATGCTGGCGTATGTCGAAATGTTCGGCCGCGACGCCGAGCGCATGGCCGACTGCCGCAAGCGCGTCAACCGCCTGCCGCTGGGCGCCGCCGCGCTGGCCGGCACCACCTTCCCCATCGACCGCCTGCGCGTGGCAAAAACGCTGGGCTTTGACGACGTCTGCCACAACTCGCTCGACGCCGTGTCGGACCGCGATTTCGCCATCGAGTTCTGCGCCGCCTCGGCAGTCTTGATGATGCACGTGTCGCGCATGGCCGAAGAACTGGTGATCTGGATGAGCCCTCGCATCGGCTTCATCGACATCGCCGACCGCTTCTGCACCGGCTCGTCGATCATGCCGCAAAAGAAAAACCCGGACGTGCCGGAACTGGCGCGTGGCAAGACGGGCCGCGTCTACGGCCACCTGACTGGCCTCTTGACCCTGATGAAAGGCCAGCCGCTGGCCTACAACAAGGACAACCAGGAAGACAAGGAACCGCTGTTCGACACCGTCGACACCGTCATCGACACACTGCGCATCTTCGCCGACATGGCCGGCGGCATCACGGTGAAACCGGAAGCGATGCGCGCGGCGGCCCTGCAGGGCTATGCCACGGCGACCGACCTGGCCGACTACCTGGTCAAAAAGGGCTTGCCGTTCCGCGACGCGCATGAAGCGGTGGCCCTGGCCGTGCGCGCCTGCGTCGACGCCGGCTGCGACCTGGCCGACCTGTCGCTGGAGCAGTTGCGCGCGTTTTCCCCGTTGACGGACGACGACGTGTTTGCCGTGCTGACCCTGGAAGGCTCCGTGGCCGCGCGCGACCACGTGGGCGGCACGGCGCCACGCCAGGTCCGCGCCGCGATCGCCCGCGTGCGTACGCAGCTGGAAAAATAAGCAGGGACTACTCTGCCTGACGCCCCGCCGCAGCAATGTGGCGGGGCGTTTCTCATGGCTATGTCACCGTCAGGTGTGGAAACGCTCCCAGCGTTGCCTTCAATAATGTTTCTGGCGAACGGATGCGCCCGGCATCTAGTATCCAGCGCCAGCCCAGGTAGTTCGGCAGGTAGCGCGTCGCGACACCGTGAAAGTGACCCAGCCATTGCCGCAGTCGGCTGTGATAGGCGTTGACGTTCTGCACATGGGCGGCACCCTGCACGCGGATGCCGGCGCGCAAGTTAACGGCCTGATGACTGATACCCGATTCTCGAGCGAAGGCCCGGTAGGCGGCATGGCCGTCGGTGACCAGCAAGATGTCCTTGTCGATGACGGGCAACAGGCAATGATGCAGCTGCGCTTTCGTCAACGCGCCTTTACCCGTAACGAAATCGAGGGTTTGTCCTGTGCGGTCGCGCGCTACCAGGATGCAGACCTGCTCATTGGAAATGCCACGCTTGTGGGCATGGCCGCCCCGGCAGCGGGCCGGACGCGTCAGATGCCGCGATCCCTTTTCCGATTCCAGCACATACAATTCGTCCGCTTCGGCAATACCATGCAGGCAATGGGGCCGGTCTGTCTTTGCCAGCGATAAAAAACGGTGACGCCAGCGGAACGTGGTGTTGCGGTGTACGCCCAGCTGTAACGCCGCCTTGCGCACAGAATCGGATGCAAGAAGGCAATCGGCGTAGTCGAGCCACAACGATTTATGCCGCAATCGGGCCAGCGGCGTACCGGTGAGCGCATTGAAGGTGCGGCCACATGGCACACAACGATAACGCTGCAGTCCGTGTGCATGACCGTGCCGGTGCGCATGATTGCTGTTGCAGGCGGGGCAGGCCAATCGCGGCTGGGCCACATTTTCCAGCAGCGCGACGGTCGCGTCGTGTAGCGCGCTGCCCCGCAGCAGGGCAATGCCTGCCTGTCGCTGGCGGCGGTTCAGGGCGGCGAACTGGGCGATAAAGGTTTTCCACTGGCTTGGCTGCATGGAAGGCTCCCGTTTGTCTGCGATGTACAGTCAGACAGCAGGGGCACAGGAAGATTCCTGGGACTTCCCCTACTTAGCGGGGACAGAGCCTTTCTCATTGCGCGACGATTTTCGACAGCACGGAAAAGGCGGCCCCCGTCTGCGACGCCTCCAGCAGCAAGGTCAGTTCCGTATAGGTGCAAATGATGTTGATCAGGTTGATGCGCTCCCAGGCCAGGCGCTTGAGGATGGCGTGATACACGCCCGGCGTATAGCAGGTTTCGGGCGCCAGGTGCAGGGTCACGGCCGTCACCCGTTCCAGGCGCGCCAGTTCCTGCTCGCCGCCAAAGACCTCGTCCACCAGCGCATGCAGCGAACGGCTGCAGATCACCATCACCTCGTTGACGCCGCGCGTGACGGTAATGAAAGTGCCGCGCTGGGGTGCGGCCAGCGCCAGCAACTGGCGCTGGCAGTCATAGGTCTGGTCGGAATAGCGGTAGGTAAAAATCATCAACTCACTGCGCGTGGACAGTTCTCCCGCGCGGTGCGCCAGCACGATCTCGCCGCTTTTCTGCTGCGGCATCCGTTCGGCCAGGCGGCGCAGCGCCATCACCACGGCGGCCTGCCCCACCGGTTTCCATAAGTCGCTCTGCAATTGCGGCTGCAACTGGCGCGCCAGTTCCGACAGGTTCAGCAAGCCCCGGCCCAATCCCTCGCTGAGAAAGGCCGATTCCATCACGATCTGTTCCACTTTGGTCGCTATCGAAAGCATAGTTCGTCAGGCCGGTGATTCCGGTGCACGCACCAGGAGCCGGCAACCCTTCCTGAAAAAAGGATGCACTGCGCCAGCGGCCACGCCGGGCGGCGCGGTCGGACTCACTGAAAAGTCCCCCTCGCGGGGGAAGAGCCGGCTGGCGGCGGCTAGGAAGGCGGATGCAGCATGAATGCCGCTCCAGAGGGGAAATGGCTGAAACCAACAGCAGAAAACAGAACTGACGTCATGTGAAACTCCCGATTTTTTTCCCGATGCGCTGTATCTGGACGCGGTCATTGCCGCGTGCGCTTTTTTTGTCGTCGCCTGGTCCACTGGGGACAATGCGAAGAGCTAGTGTAGATCGCAACATTTAGAAAATGCAACAGTGTTTTTCCAACAGAGCGCGCCATTAGGGGAAGTAGTCCAAAACAAAAGTTACAGCTTGTGGTAGATCAAACTTTCCGATGATGCAGCGTCGATAAATGTTCAATTCTTAACAAAAATTCGCCTGGTGACCCATTTCTTGAATTTTTTGACATGGCGATCTCGACAAGTTTAGTGTCTCCCTACCCGGCGTCACGCCACCACAAAACGGCAGGCTATCCGCCTGTCAGGCACGCCGGGGTGGCCATCAGGCATCGCGGCCAGCTCATTCACCATTTCCTTAACCGATACCATGGAGCAGAAATGAATTTACGTTTGACGATAGTTGCCGCATCCATCGCCGCCCTGCCGCTGATGGCCACCACGGCGGACGCCGCCACGCCGCTGCCACAGACCCTGATGGCTGCCCCGGTGACCCTGGCCTCTCCACAAGAGAACGCCGGCCTGGTCAACAAGCTGGCCGCGCAGGCACGCAGCCGCGGCTTGAATACCGAGCATGGCTTTGCCGTCGGCGCCCAGCATCCGGGCGTCAGCGGCACGCGCGTGAGCCGCGTACAGCACACCTACAAGGGCTTGCCCGTCTTCGGCTCCGAGACGGTCGTGGTCAGCAACAACGCCGGCGACATCGTCAGCGAATCCGTGTCGGACCGCGCGTCCGGCCTCGGTAGCGGCGGCGTCAATTCCGTCACCCGCAGCGCCACCACCGATATCGACACCACGCCGGCCGTCAGCGCCGCCGCCGCCATCGCCGCCGCAGTGAAAAGCATCGGCGTGCAGGCCGTCGACCACGTGCCGCCGCATGCGCAGCTGCTGATCTACCCCGTCATGAAAACCGTGCGCGTAGCCGGCGCCGAGAACAAGTCGGAAGCCGCGCTGAACGCCCTCGACGTGCAGGACGTGGTCGACCACTACGAGCTGGCCTACCTGGTGCAAACGCGCATGATCAGCGGTAGCAAACCGGTCTACTACGACACCGTCGTCAGCGCCAGGGATGGCCGCATCCTGCGTCAATGGAAAGCCCTGAAAACCGTGGCCGGCATCGGCAACAGCCAGTACAACGGCCAGGTACCGCTCAACACCACGCTCACGGGCAGCACCTACACCATGAAGGACCCGAGCCGCGGCACGGGCGGCAGCTTCGGCGGCATGGCCATCACGAACGCCAACCACGGCACCACCTCGGGCAGCGTGTACAGCAGCACCAGCAACACCTGGGGCGACGGCCAGCAATACATCAACGGCGGCAGCACCACCAACGCCAACGGCCAGACGGCAGCCGTGAACGCGATGTGGGGCCTGATGAACACCTACGACACGCACAAGAACGTGCTGGGCTGGTCCAGCCTGGATGGCAACAACACGGCCACCCACATCGCCGCCCACGTCAACACGGCCTACGACAACGCTTATTACGACAGCAGCTGCAAGTGCATGTACATCGGCGACGGCGGCAGCTCGTTCAACAACCTCGGCTCCATTGACGTGATCGGCCACGAAATGGGCCACGGCATCACGGACGCCACCTCGGGCCTGATCTACTCGCAGGAATCGGGCGGCTTGAACGAATCGAGCTCGGACATCGCCGGTGAAATGGTGGAAGCGTATGCGCGCGCCGGCGGCACGGGCACGACCATCCCCAACACGGGCAACGATTGGATGACGGGCAAGGAAATCGCCAAGAATGGCCAGCCGCTGCGTTGGCTGTACAAGCCAAGCAAGGATGGCAGCAGCCCGAATGCGTGGAGCAGCACCATCAAGAACCTCGACGTCCACTACAGCAGCGGCCCGAACAACCGCATGTTCTACTTCCTGTCGCAAGGTTCGAACTCCACATCCAGCAGCGACTACTACAGCTCCTACCTGAACAAAAGCCCGCTGGCCATGACCGGTATCGGCAGCGACAAGGCTTACCGCATCTGGTTCAAGGCCGCCACCACCAAGTTCACCTCGTCGACCAACTACGCCGACGCGCGCAACAAGGTGCTGCAGGCAGCCGAGGAACTGTATGGCGTGGGCAGCGCCGAATCGATCGCCGTCAAGCGCGCGTATGCGGCCATCAACGTGGGCGCCGACGTCGATGAATCGACGACGGGCGGCGCGGTGACCATCACCAGCCAGCCGGCCAGCATCACCGTCGCACCGGGCGCCACCGCCTCGTTCGCCGTGGGCGCGGGCGGCGGTACGGCACCGTACACCTACAAATGGTTCCGCAATGGCGCCGTGATCAGCGGCGCCACGTCGCCTGCCTACAGCTTCACGACCGTGGCGGCCGACAGCGGCGCCGTGTTCAAGGCAACGGTGACGGATTCGTCCTCGCCTGCCGTGACGGCCACGTCGAACAACGCCACGCTGACGGTGGGTACGAGCAGCGCCACCGAGCGCGTGACGAACGGCGGCTTCGAGTCCGGCGCCACGGGCTGGAGCGGCACCACGGGCGCCATCGGCACCTTCACGGGCCAAACCGCGTACGAAGGCACGCAGTACGCCTGGTTGGGCGGCAATGGTGCCACGGCCAGCGAATCGCTGACGCAAAGCGTGGCCATTCCGGCCGCCGCCACCTCGGCCAGCTTCAGCTTCGCGCTGCATATCGACACGGCTGAAACAGGCAATACCGTGTACGACAAGCTGGTCGTCACCGTGAAGAACAGCGCCGGCACGGTGCTGGGCACCCTGGCCTCGTACTCGAACGTGAACAAGGCGGCCGGCTACCAGATCCGCACCTTCGACCTGATCGCCTACAAGGGCCAGACCGTGCAGATCTCGTTTGCCGCCACCGAGGACGCATCGCTGCAAACCTCGTTCGTGATCGACAAGGTCAGCCTGGTTACCCAGTAAGCGGCTGAAATGCGGGCAAGCCATCGATGCAAGGCTTGCCCGCACGGCACGATTGATTTCCTGGCAATTCCAGTCTACCCTGAGGCAGTGATTGCCTCTTGCCTGCTGCCGGTACCCGCGACGAATTGAACTTTTTTTGGATTGTTCCTGACCGATGCCTACTTCGACCTTGTCCGCACGCGCGTTCCCCCATTCCAGCCTGTCCATTTTTACGCCCGCCGCCATGCTCGCCTGACGCGATCATGCAGTTCCACCTCCAGGTGCAGGGCCCGGCGGGCAGCCAGGCGCTGGCCATCGATGCCGCCAGCGAGGCCGAGGCGATCCGCGCGGCCGTGCGCGGCGGCTGGCGCGTGCTGGCCGTCGACGCCGGCGCCGCGCCGGACGCGGGTGCCGCGCCGCGTCCCGGCAAACAGGACCTGCCCCTGCTGCAATTCAGCCAGGAGCTGCTGGCCCTGCTCGAAGCGGGCCTGAACCTGGGCGAGGCCATGGCCACCCTGCACAACAAGGAAACGCGCGCAGGCGCCAGGACCACGCTGGCCGCCATCGTGCTGACCCTGCAGCAAGGGCAAAGCTTTTCCGACACCCTGGCCGATTTTCCAGACATCTTCCCCGACATTTACATCGCCACCGTGCATGCGGCCGAACGCTCGGGCAACCTGCCCGAGGCGCTGGCCCGCTTCGTCGGCTACCAGCTGCAGTTCGACGCCATCCGCAAAAAACTCATTTCCGCCGCCATCTACCCGTGCATGCTGCTCGTCGTCGGCGGCCTGGTGACCCTGTTCCTGCTCGGTTACGTGGTGCCAAAATTCAGCGTCGTCTACGAAAGTTCGGGCCGCGAGATTCCGTGGATGTCGCAAATGCTGCTCGGCTTTGGCCAGACCCTGGCCGCGCATCCGCTGCTGTGCGCCAGCGCGCTGGCCGCCGTGGTGGCCGCCGTGGTCTTCGGCATCGCCAACCGCGCCATGCGCATGGCGCTGGTGCTACGCCTCTTGCGCCTGCCCGTGCTGGCCGGGAAAGCGGCGGAATTTCGCCTGGCGCGCTTCTACCGTGCCCTCAGCCTGCTGCTGCACGCCGGCATCCCCCTGCACAAGGCGCTGGCCATGGTGGCGCCCATGCTGCTGCCGGCGCAGCAGGAGCAGCTGGCGCAGGCGCGCCGCGCGGTACAGGAGGGCATGCCGTTTTCCACCGCGCTGGAACACGCCGGCATGGCCACGCCGGTGGCGCAATCGCTGCTGAAAGTGGGCGAAAACACGGGCCGCCTGGGCGACATGCTGGAACGCTCGGCCAAGTTCCACGACGAGGAATTCGCCCGCTGGGTGGACTGGGCCTCGCGCCTGCTCGAACCGCTGTTGATGACCATCATCGGCGTCGTCATCGGCGGCGTGGTGGTGCTGATGTACATGCCGATCTTTGAACTGGCGGGGAGCTTATCGTGACGGTTTTTACCATGCGGTGCCTGCCATGAACGCGCGCGAAGAAGAACGGGCCGTGCTCGATGCGGCCATGCTGCGCCAGGCCCACGCCAGCGCGCTGGCACAGGGCCGCCCGCAGATGGCCGTGCTGCAGGAAACGGCAGCCCTGCCACCCGACGTCTTCCTGCGCCAGCTGGCCGCCCTGTTCCGCTACCCGGCCTGGACGATGGCCGAGCTGCAGGCCGCCTTGCCCGCCTTCGGCCTGCTGCCCTACACGGATTGCGCCCAGCGCGACTGCGTGCTGCTGCAACCTGGCGTTCCCGGCGCGCCGCCCGTGCTCGTCATCGGCAACCCGTTTGCCGAAGATTTGCTGCAGTGGGCCGACTTCGCCCTGTCCACACCTTTCACGGTGGCGCTGGCGCACCCGGACGACCTGGCCGCCTATCTGCTGCAGCAGGAAAGCGTGCAGCAGGCGATGCAGGAAATGCAGCACGGTGATGATGTACCGGGCCTTGACCAGAGCATCGAGGACATCTCGCTCATTCGCATCAGCGAAGACAGCAGCCCGGTGGTGAAACTGGTGAACTCCACCATCTACGACGCCCTGAAATTCCAGGCCAGCGACATCCACCTCGAATGCGACGTGGCCAGCCTGGTCATCAAATACCGCGTCGACGGCGTGCTGGTGCAGGCGGGCCAGGTGCAGGGGCTACAGATGGCCGAGCAGATCATCTCGCGCATCAAGGTCATGGCCGATCTCGACATCGCCGAGCGCCGCATCCCGCAGGATGGCCGCTTCAAGGTGCGCGTGAAAGGGGCGGAGATCGATTTCCGTGTCTCCATCATGCCCAATATCTTTGGCGAGGATGCCGTGCTGCGCCTGCTGGACCGGCGCGCGCTGACGGAAGCGGCGCAGGCGCTGCGCCTGGAAAGCCTGGGCCTGAACGAGGACGCCATCGAGCAGATACGCCGCCTGGCCGCCAAGCCGCACGGCATGCTGCTGGTGACGGGGCCCACGGGTTCCGGCAAGACCACCACCCTGTACGCGGCCATCACGGAAATCAATACGGGGCGCGACAAGATCGTCACCATCGAAGACCCCGTCGAATACCGCTTGCCGCGCGTGCTGCAGATCCCCGTCAACGAAAAAAAGGGGCTGACGTTCGCGCGCGGCCTGCGCTCCATCCTGCGCCACGATCCCGACAAAATCATGATCGGCGAAATACGCGACGATGAAACGGCGCAGATCGCCGTGCAGGCCGCGCTCACGGGCCACCTGGTGTTTACCACCGTGCACGCGAATAACGTCTTCGACGTGGTCGGGCGCTTCCTGCACATGGGCGTCGACGCCTACAGCTTTGCGGCGGCCCTGAACGGCATCGTGGCGCAGCGCCTGCTGCGCCTCAATTGCGCCCACTGCGCCATCGACGCCAGCGCCGAGGTGCTGGCCGATGCGCAGCAATTGCGCGACAGCGGCCTGGCCCTGCACCAGGTGCAGGACTGGCAATTCATGGCCGGCAAGGGCTGCGGCCATTGCCGCGGCACCGGCTACAAGGGCCGCAAGGCCGTCGCCGAAGTGCTGATGCTCAGCGACGCGATGCGCGAAATGATCTGCACGCGCGCGCCCCTGAGCCAGATGAAGGAAGAAGCGGCGCGCAACGGTTTTCGCCTGGCGCGCGAAGCGGGCCTGGACCTGGTGCGGCGCGGCGAAACCACTTTAGCGGAGCTCAATCGTGTCACTTATTGAACGCCTTACCCGCGCCACCGTCTGCCTGCACCTGGCGCCGCACGGATTGCACGGCGTGCTGCGCCGCGCCGGCCGTCCCGTGCCCGACAGCGCCTTCCACCTGCCGATTGCGAACCCCGACGCCAGTTGGGAAGTGGCGCTGGCCGCCCTGCGCGGCTGGCTCGAACAGGATGGCGGCAAAAAACTGCCGCTGGCCGTCAGCCTGGCCAGCCGCTGGTGCGCCATGCTGATGGTGCCGTGGAGCGGCGCCCTGCTCGATGCGGCCAGCGCGCAGCGCTTCCTGCACAGCCAGTTCGCCGCCGTCTACGGCGATGGCGCGCGCGCCTGGCGCCTGACCGCCGACGATGCGCCCTATGGCAAGCCGCGCCTGGCCTGCGGCATCGATGCGGCCCTGCTGCAAGGCGTGCAGGAGGCGGCGACCGCGCATGGCCGGCGCTGCCTGTCCATCGAACCCATCGTCGGACCGGCCTGGCGCAGCATCGCCGGCGGCAAACCGGCCGCCTTCGCCCTGCTGGAAGCGGGACGACTGCTGCTGGCAACGACGGTCGCCGGGCGCATCACGGCCCTGCACAGCCAGTCTTGCGACGCCGCCTGGGGCGATGAACTGGAGCGGGCGTGGCGGCGCTGGAACTTGCGCGCACCGCAGCTGGACGCCATCGAACAGGTGGCGCTGCTCGACCTGAGCGGCGTGCCGCAAGCGAACGTGCCGGAGCGCTTCGTGCCCATCGCCGTGGCCAGCGGCGCCCACCTGATGCGGGAGGCCGCATGGGCCTGAGCCGCCTGGAATTCCTGCCGCCCGGCGTGGCACAGACCTTCAAGGGCTGGCGCCTGGCCCTGTGCCTGGCGGGCGGCCTGATGCTGCTGCCGGCCGCCGGATATTGGCTGGTGCAGGCGCAGGAAACGCGGCGCCTGGAAACGCAACTGGCGCAGCTGCAGCCAGCGCGCCCCGTGCGCGCGCCCCTGTCGGCGAGCCAGCAACGCGAACGCGACCTCGAACTGAAACAGGTGGCCGCCGCCGTGCGCCAGCTCAATCTGCCCGTCACGCGCCTGGTCAAGACAGTGCAGGCGCCGCGCGACGTGCGCGTGGCCTTGCTGGGACTGGACCTGAACGCGCAGCAGGGACAGGATGGCGCCAGCGTCCTGAAAATCGCCGCCGAAGCGGAGACGCCGCAGGACATGCTCAACTACCTGGCCTTCCTGAACCAGCAGCCCATGTTCAGTTCCGTGTACTTGCTCAAACATGAGATGAATGCGAACGCCCCCGAACACCCTTACCGTTTTCAGCTGGAGGCGCAATGGCGGCAATAAAACCCGTATTCAAAGCCGGCACGCCCGCGGCCCGTCCACGCCTGCAGCTACGCATGCCGCCGCGCCTGGAGTGGGAAGCGCAGCGGCTGGGGCGCACCCTGGGCTGGCCCAGCGCGCTCGGTGCGGCCTGCCTGGCGCTGGCCGCTTTCGCCATGCAGCAGGGCGATGCGCTGGCCGAACGCCAGCAGCAACTGGCGGCGCAACTGGCCACGGCGGCCAGACAATCGGCGCTGCCGCCGGCACCCGTCACGCTCGACGCGGATGCCGACAGCCTGGCCGCCTTTCACGCCTACCTGCCCGCGCATGACAGCATTCCCGACCAGTTGAAAGCTTTGCTGGAAGTGGCGCAAAAGAGCGGCGTCACCCTGGCCAAGGCCGACTACAAGCCGCAGGACGACGGCAACACGGCCTTCCTGCGCTATCAGATCACCCTGCCCGTGAAAGCCGAATACGCGCAGCTGCAAACCTTTATCGTCGACGCCCTGCAGGCGCTGCCGACCCTGACCCTGGACTCCGTGCTCTTCAAGCGCGAGCAGATCGAGGCGGGCGAGATCGACGCGCGCATCCAGTTCATCCTGCTGGTGAAAAAAGCGGAGGTGCGCCGATGAAAAAAGCCGTATTGGCAGGCGCCGCCGTGGCGACCTTGCTGGCCGCCCTTTTCGCCCCCGAGGATGAAGGTAGCATCGTGGGACCTGCCACGGCCACCACGCGCCAGGTGGAGCGGATGGCGGTCGCGCCGCTCGCTGCAGTCGCCGCGCCGCCAACCCATCGCGCGCTGGCCATCGAACCGCGCCGGGCGCTGGAAGACGAGGAAGCGGCCACCCTGTTCGCCAAGCAAAGCTGGCAGCCGGAGACGCCGAAAAAAATCATGCTCGACCAGCAGGCGGCGCAGGCCGCGCTGCCCGCAGCCCGCGTGGATGCGAACGCGCCGCCACCGCTGCCCTTTCAATTCTTGGGCCGCTTTGTCGACGAAGGCAAGGCGACCTACTTCCTGCAAGCGGGTGAACGCAACGTCGTGGCGCGCCCAGGCGACACGCTCGAAGAGCGCTACCGCTTCGACGGCGTGGTGCAGGGTTCTCTGCAATTTACCTATCTGCCGCTCAACCTGAAACAGACACTCGCCGTAGGGGACCTCAATTGAAACGACGCGCCGCACGTATGTCTCGTAATCTCATCACCCTGCTGCCGATGCTGTCCCTGCTGGCCGCCTGCGCCGGCAACCAGGCCTACAACGATGGCCAGGCCATGCTCGGCGCGGGCCGCACGGAACAGGGCCTGGCCCTGCTGGAACAGGCGGCGCAAGCCGAGCCGACCAACGCCAAATACCGCATCGCCGTTACCAACGGCAGGATGCGCGCGCTGAACAAGCTGAATGGCGCTGCGGAAGCGCTGCGCCAGCAGGGTAACTTGGCCGGCGCGCAAGCGCTGTACCAGCAGGCCTTGGCGCTGGACGCCAGCAACGACGTGGCGCAGCGGGGCCTGGCCGGCGTGGCGCAGGATGAACGGCACCGCAAGCTGGTGCAGGAAGCGCAGGCCAGCTACCAGCGCGGCGGCGAGGTGAATATCGCGCAGGCGCAGGAAGCCTTGCGCCAGGTGCTGCAGGAGCGCCCCGCACAGCGCGAGGCCCTGGCCCTGAAAAGCCGCATCGGCGAATCGCAGTCGAAAAGCCTGCCGGCCGGCGGCAAGCTGGCGGCCGCCTACCGCAAACCCGTGACCCTCGAATTTCGCGATGCGCCGCTGCGTTCGGTGTTCGACTTCATCAGCAAGGTCTCTGGCCTGAACTTCGTCTTCGACAAGGAAGTCGATCCCGCGCTGCGCGCCACGATCTCCGTGCGCGACACCAGCATCGAAGAAGCGATCGCCATGCTGCTGGGCGCCAACCAGCTGGAGCAAAGCGTCACCAGCGACAAGTCGATCACGATCTACCCGAACACGCCGCAAAAGGTGAAGGATTACCAGCAGCTCGTCGTGCGCACTTTTTTTCTCGCCAATGCCGACGTCAAGACGGTGGCGTTTTCCATCAAGACCCTGCTCAAGGCCAAGGACGTCGTCACGGATGAACGCCTGGGCATCATCATGCTGCGCGATACGCCGGAAATGGTGCGCATGGCCGAGCGCATCATCAATGTGCAAGACCTGGCCGACCCGGAAGTGATGCTGGAGGTCGAGGTGCTGGAAGTCAAGCGCACGCGCCTGATGGAGCTGGGCGTGCGCTGGCCGGACCAGGCCAGCCTGACACTGGCCGGTGCTGCAGGCATTACGGGCGGCCTGGGCGGCCTGAAGGTGGCGGACCTGCACCGCATCAATGGCGACAATATCAACCTGGGTATCGGCGGCGTCACCCTGAACGCCAACAAGACGGACAGCGACAGCAATATCCTGGCCAATCCGCGCATCCGCGTGCGCAACAAGGAAAAAGCCAAGATCCTCATCGGCGACCGCGTGCCCGTCATCACCGTCACGACGAATAACGGCGTCAGTTCCGACAGCGTCAACTACATCGACGTGGGCCTGAAACTCGACGTGGAACCGAACGTCTACCTGGACGACGAAGTGGCCATCAAGATCAACCTGGAAGTGTCGAACGTCGTCAAGGAAGTCATCAGCAAGACGGGCACGCAGGCTTACCAGATCGGCACGCGCAGCGCCTCGACGGTCCTGCGCCTGAAGGATGGCGAGACGCAGGTGCTGGCTGGCCTGATCAGCGACGAAGACCGGGGCACGGCCAACAAGGTGCCGGGCGTGGGCGAACTGCCCGTGCTGAACCGTTTGTTCGGCAGCCAGAAGGACGACGCCATGCGCAGCGAGATCGTGCTGTCGATCACACCGCGCCTGCTGCGCAGCATCCGCCGTCCGGACCTGACGACAGCCGAATTCAACTCGGGCACCGAGGCCTCCGTGGGTGGCCGCGCCAGCGTGGGCGGCTCCCCCGAGGTCATCGCCGCGCCGGAGCAATCCGCGCCGCGCAGCGGCTCGCCCATGACGGGCGGCGACGAAGCACCCGCCGCCGGCGAAAAATCAGGCAAGGGTGGCCAGTGAGGTGGCCAGTGAAACCAAGGGGATTTACCTTCATCGAGCTGATGATCACCCTGGCCATCATGGCGACCCTGGCCACGGTGGCCGTGCCGATGGCGCAGGTGGCCTTGCAACGGTCCAAGGAACAGCAATTGCGCAGCGCCCTGATCGAAATGCGCGAAGCGATCGACGCCTACAAGCGCGCTTCGGACAATGGCCGCATCAAGCTGTCGCTGGGCGCATCCGGCTATCCGAAAAAACTCGAGGAACTGGTCGAGGGCGTGCCCGACCAGCGCAGCCCGTCCAAGCAAAACATCTATTTCCTTCGCCGCCTGCCGCGCGACCCGTTCCAGCCCAGGGAAGAAGGCAGCGCCGCCGACAGCTGGAGCAAGCGCGCCTATGCCTCGCCGCCCGACAATCCCAGCGAAGGCGAGGACGTGTTCGACGTCGCCTCGCGCTCGACCAAGGTGGGCCTGAACGGCGTGCCGCTCAATCAATGGTGAACCCGATGCCAGCCTCTTCTCCTCGCCGCGGCTTTACCCTGGTCGAACTGCTGGTGGTGCTGGCGATCATCTCGCTGCTGCTGACGATCGCCATCCCCCGCTATTTCGGCTCGGTGGAAAAATCGAAGGAAGTCGCACTGAAAGAAAACCTGCAGGTGCTCAGGAGCGGCCTCGATAAATACTATGCCGACAAGGGAGAATATCCGGCCGCGCTGGACGACCTGGTGACGCACCATTACTTCCGCAGCGTGCCGCTGGATCCCGTCACGGAGTCCGCCAGCACCTGGCAGCTGATCCCTTCGCCGAATGGCGAGATCGGCGGCGTGGCCGACGTGCGCAGCGGCGCCAAGGGCAAGACGCGCGAGGGTATCCCCTTTGAGCAGCTCTAGTTTTCAACGCCGTGCACGGGGCTTCGCGTATATCTGGACCCTGATGCTGGTCGCCTTCATGGGCGTGGGCCTGGTGCTGGCCAGCGAATTGCATGCCACGGCCGCGCGGCGCGACAAGGAGCGCGAGCTGCTGTTCATCGGCCATGAATTTCGCAATGCGCTGGGCCGCTACTACGACAGCACGCCGGGCGACGGGCGGCCCCGCTATCCATTGACCCTGCAGGAATTGCTGCGCGACCCGCGCTTTGCCAACGCCCGGCGGCACTTGCGCCGCGTGTATGCGGACCCCGTCACGGGCAAGGCGGAATGGGGGGTGCTGCGTCAGGAGGGACGCATCGTCGGCATCCATTCGCTGTCGCCGCAGCTGCCCATCAAACAGGACAATTTTCTCGATGAAGACGCCAGCCTGCGCCGCAAGCAGCGCTACGCGGACTGGCACTTCACGTATCCGCACGACCTGGTGCTGGCCCCGCCCGATGCGGCCGGCGGCGCGCCCGGGCTCAAGCCGAAAGGCGCGAACTGATATCATGCCCGCATTCCATATTCAGCATCGAGCAAAGGAGCAGGCATGAGCATAGGTGGCACATCCATCGAACAGGCATTGGCATCGCTGTCCGACATGACGGGCGGCATGGTCGCCATCGGCAAGGACGAACATGCGCAACGCATCGCCAAGGCGCAAGCGTTCATGCGCCAGCAGGGCATCGCCGCGATCTACCTGAACGCGGGCGCCAACCTCACCTATTTCACGGGCACCAAATGGTATGCCAGCGAACGCATGGTGGGCGCCATCCTGCCGGCCAGCGGCGACATCGAATACATCGCTCCCGCGTTCGAGGAAAGCACCTTGCAAGGCTTCATGCTCATCGAAGGCCGTGTCAATTGCTGGGAAGAGCATGAAAGCCCGTACCAGCTGTTCGTCGACGTGCTGGCGCGCATGGGGATAGCGCAGGATGCGGCCGCGCCGCCGCGCGTGGGCATCTGCGAAAGCGCCGCCTTCTTCATCTACGACGGCATCAAGCCGCTGGCCCCTGGTTATGCGCTGGAAAACGCGCGCACCGTCACCGCGTACTGCCGCAGCCGCAAGTCTCCGGCGGAAATCGCCCTGATGCAGCGCGTGATGGACATGACCCTGGCCGTGCACGTGGCCACGGCCAGCATGCTGGTCGAAGGCATCACGACGGTGGAAGTGGAAGAATTCATCCAGCGCGCGCACCGCAAGGTGGGGGCGCCCCGCTCGTATTTCTGCATCGTGCTGTTCGGCGAGGCGACGGCTTATCCGCATGGCGTCAATTACGTGCAAACCCTGAAGGCAGGCGACACGGTGCTGATCGACACGGGTTGCCAGGTGATGAACTACATCTCCGACATCACGCGCACCTATGTGTTTGGCGACATCAGCGAACGTCAGCGCAGCGTGTGGAACAGCGAAAAGGCCGCGCAGGCCGCCGCGTTTTCCGCCGCCCGGCTGGGCGTGCCCTGCGGCGACGTGGACCGTGCCGCGCGCGTCTCGCTGGAAGCCGACGGCTTTGGCCCCGGCTACAAATTACCAGGCCTGCCGCACCGCACGGGCCACGGCATCGGTCTCGATATCCACGAGTGGCCTTTCCTGGTGGGCAATGACACGACGCCGCTCGACGTGGGCATGTGCTTCTCGAACGAGCCGATGATCTGCATCCCCGGCGAATTCGGCATCCGCCACGAAGACCATTTTTACATGACGGCAGACGGTCCGCGCTGGTTCACGCAGCCGGCGCACAGCATCGACGATCCGTTCGGGCTGCGGGCTTAAGCCGGGTGTTGGATTACGCTGCGCTAATCCAACCTACGTCTTCGTCAACGCCAACCGGCGTGGCACGGGCATGCTGGATAAACCACCCTGCGCCAGCTTGAACACGGCCAGCGCCGTGCCCAGTTGCACGGCCTGTTCCTGCAACGATTCGGCGGCCGCCGACGCTTCTTCCACCAGTGCGGAATTTTGCTGCGTCATCTGGTCCATGCTGCCGATGGCTACGCCGATATCGCCGATGCCGGCGCTTTGCGCCTGGCTCGCGGCGCTGATCTCGGCCATGATGTCGGCCACTTTTTTCACGGAGTCGACGATCTGGCCCATGGTCAGCCCCGCCTCGTCGACCAGCTTCGAACCCACGTTAACCTTGGCTACCGAATCGCCGATCAATTGCTTGATTTCGCGCGCCGCAGCCGCGCTGCGCTGTGCCAGGTTGCGCACTTCGGACGCCACCACGGCAAAGCCCCGTCCCTGTTCACCGGCGCGCGCCGCTTCCACGGCCGCATTCAAGGCCAGGATATTGGTCTGGAAAGCGATGCCGTCGATGACGCCGATGATGTCGACGATGCGTTTGGATGAATCGTTGATCTCGCCCATGGTGGTGACCACCTGGCTGACCACTTGCCCGCCTTTGACTGCCACCGACGATGCCGACACCACCAGTTCGTGCGCCTGGCCCGCGTTGGCGGCGTTGTCGCGCACGGTGGAGGTCAGGCTGTCCATGCTGCGCGCCGTCTGATCCAGGCTGCCCGCCTGCGATTCCGTGCGTGCGGCCAGGTCCGCATTGCCCTGCGCGATTTCGGCGCTGGCCACCTGGATGGTTTCGGCGGACGCCTTGATACCGGACACCATGCCGGCCAGCCGGCCGCGCATCTCTTTCAATGCCGCCAGCAGGCTGGCCTGGTCGCCCGCCTCGGTGGCGATCTCCATCGAGAGGTCGCCATCGGCCACGGCGCGCGCAATCTGGCGCGCGTATTCGGGTTCGCCACCGAGCTGCTGCCAGATGGCGCGCACGACGAAATGCGACACAGCCACCAGGCAGACGATGACGGCCAGCGCCACGGCGATGCTGGTATTGAGCGCATTGCGCACATTGGCCGCGCTGCGCTCGATGCCCTGCTTGAATTGCAATTGCGCCTGTTCGTTGGTCTTGGCCAGGTCCGTGTTGAGCACTGCCAGCGCGCCCTGCATGCGGGTCACGGTCGCTTGCGGGTCGCCTTCTTCCATTTCCAGCATGATGCGCGCCGCGCTCAGGGCCGGCGCGTAATAGGCATCGAATTCCCTGGCCAGCCGCTGGCCCTGCTCGCGCTGGCCGGGGATCGCCGCAAAAGCGGTCAGTTTTTCGCGCAGCTTGACTGCCTGGCCGCCAACTTGCCCGATACGCTCCTTGTCGCCTTCGCTGACGGCGTCGCGCAAGGCGTCGCCGACGGCGGCCACGTCCAGGGTCAGCGACTTGGCCATGTCGAGCACGGGATAGTCGGCGCTTTCCGTCGCATGGATGGAATTGAGCGTGGCCGTGGACAGATAGGCGCTGACGGCCAGCCCCAGCCCGAAAATCACGGCCGAGACGACAGGCAGCGCCCATATCTTGCGTTTGATGCTCATTGCTGTCTCCTGATGTATGTGTACCGGGCCGCCGCATGGCGCGCGGCCCGGGCCGGCTTTATGGCGCCGTCAGCACCACTTTGACGCTGGCGTCGACGGCACTCTTTTCGATATAGCCGATGGCTTTCGGATCGGCGGCCACGGCCTTCTTCACGTCGGCGCTATTGGCCACTTCCTTCGGCAAGGTCGCCTTGCCCGTGAAGACCAGTTTGGACCACAGGGCCTTCGCCTGCGACGGCTCCTTGTCCGCCACCTTCTTGTAGAACTCGGCGCGCACGGGCGCACTTTCCGGCTGGTCAATCGGCGTCATGGCCGTCGATTTACCGAGGAAAAACTGCGCCACCTGTTCATTCGTCATGGCGCCGGCGGCGCTCTTCGGATTGACCACCACGACCACTTCGGCCATGGCGGGAACAGCGGTCGACAAGGCCAGCAAGGCAGCCACATTCAAGATCAATGGTTTCATGCGGCGCTCCTTAGAAAACGAAATCGATGGCGGCGGCAGCCACCGTGACTGGGCCATGGAAACCCGGCTTGGCTTGCACGAACAGGCCAGGGCCGTTCTTCGGCTTGATGCGGTCGATCTGCACTTTCAGCGCGGCCGAACGGTGGAAGTCCCAGCGCACGCCGATGCTGTCCGTCGATTGCTCGAGCTGGTTGCGCGCATAAGCGAGCGTGTCGACGCCCGCCGACAGGGCGCGCAGGGTCGGCGTGCAGGCGGCCGGATAGCCGGCCGGGCAGGATGCAGGCACCGTGTTGTTCACGCGGCCATCGGCCTTCAGGCTGGCGTGGCTGTAGTACGGCAAAAAGGCGCCGATGCGGTAGCCGCCCATCACGTACCACGATGTGCTGTCGCTGACATAGCTGTCCGTCTTGCGCTTCGCATATTCCGACTGCACCAGCACATTGTTCCAGTCCAGGCCCAGGCCCACGGAGGTGAACGACGCCTTCTTGTCCTTGACTTCCAGCGCATCGGCCAGGGCGCCCAGCTGGGCGATCCTGTAGCCGCTGCCGGCCGCGCGCAAGCTGCCCATCAGGGTATTCAGGCTGGGCGAATCGTTGATCGTCAGCTTGGTCTCGGCACGGCCGAAGCGCACGGTGACGGGGCCATGCTCGGCCACCACGTTGAGGGCGACGATGGACTTGCCTTCCACCTGCACGGTCGACGCGGGCCCCGTGGCCAGGGTGGCCTTGGTGCGTCCCAGCGCCAGCTGCGTGGTGATGCTGGTGTCGCCCGCGCTGAACTGGTAAGTGCCGTCGATGCCATCGATGCTGTTCAGGGGCACCTGCGAATACATTTCGCCGGGCGGGCGCAGCATGGTGTTGGCATAGCCGACGTTGCGGTAATCGGAAATCATGAAGACGGGCAGGCCCATGCGGCCAACGCGCACGCTGAAGCTGTCCGATACCTTGGCCTTGGCGAAGGCCCACGCCAGTTCGGCGCCGAAATCGTCCTCGCCATCCTTGCGCGCCAGGCCCTGCACGGTGGCCGACAACCACTGGTTGACGGTGACATTGGCTTGCAGCCCCAGGTTGGAATCGACGCCCGTGCGGGCGGTGCGGCCTGCGCCAGCCGCCTGGTTCGGGCGCGCGAACTGCGCGTTGTCGGTATCGGCCATGGTCAGGGCGGCCGTGCCGTAACCGCTGATCTTGATGGCGGGACCGGTAGCCTCTTCGGCATAAGCATGGCTGATGGCCAAGGGCATGGCCAGCAGGAAAATCAGGACGTGTTTATTCATAGTAATTAAATACCCGTAGCGGTGAACGTGGAATGGGACTCGCGGTCGATGGCTCACCGGCCGTAAAAGGCCGGGTCCGTTTTTTTCGCGCCGCCATCGCCTCGAGGAGCGTGCATGGCGGCGTGACCAGTGAGTAAAACCATGCTACAGAGAAAAGGTTTTACGTTGGAAAGTTTTCTTGAGGCAATGAGTGAATTCACCCCTTTTCACGAAAAAAGCACGCGTTCTAGAGGGGTTTATCTAAATAGCACGCCGTGCAAAACCACACTTTCGCTATATTTTTCATACACTTATGGATAATTCAAGACGAAAAGAAATCGAATAAAAAAAGCGCCGCCCGCGCGAAGATCGCGGGCGGCGCCGGCCGATGCGGTGCTACAGCAATGCTTACTCGCGCTTCGACACCAGGGTCAGGATGTCGTAGCTGGCCACCAGCTCCTCGTTCTGGTTCGTCACCTGCACGTCCCACGCGACCACGCCCTGGCCCACGCCAAAGACGTCCTTGCGGTTGCGGTCGACCTTGCGCTTGCACGTCAGGCGCGCGCGGATGGTGTCGCCGATGGCGACGGGCGCGACGAAACGCAGGTTGTCCAGGCCATAGTTGGCCAGCACGGGACCGACGCCGGGCGAGACGAACAGGCCGGCGGCGGCCGACAGCACGAAGTAGCCGTGGGCGATGCGCTTGCCGAACTGCGATTCCTTGGCCGCGATTTCGTCGAAGTGCATGTAGAAGAAGTCGCCCGAGATGCCGCCGAAGGCGACGATGTCCGCCTCGCTGACGGTGCGGCGGTGCGTCAGCAGCGAGTCGCCCGTCTTCAAGTCCTCGAAGTGCTTGCGGAACGGGTGGATCGGGCTTTCATTGACGTCCGCGCCGCGCACGTATTCGCCGGTGATGGCCGCCAGCATGGTCGGCGAGCCTTGCACGGCCGCCCGTTGCAGGTAATGGCGCACGGCGCGCACGCCGCCCAGCTCTTCGCCGCCGCCCGCGCGGCCAGGGCCGCCGTGCTTCAGTTGCGGCAGGGGCGAGCCATGGCCCGTCGAATCGACGGACGCCACGCGCTCGAGCACGTGCACGCGGCCATGCGTGGCCGCCACGTGCGGCACCACGCGCGCGGCGATCTTCGGATCGCGCGTCACCAGGGTGCTCACCAGGCTGCCCTTGCCGCGCGCGGCCAGGGCCAGCGCTTCATCGATATCGTGGTAGCCCATCATGGTGCTGACGGGGCCAAACGCTTCCACGTCATGCACGGCGTCGTTGCCGAAGGCGTCGCGGCACAGCAGCAAGGTCGGCGAGAAGAAGCTGCCATCCAGGGCGCCATCACCGAGGGGACTAAAACCGTCGGCCGCGCCGAACACCACCTCGTTACCCTGCGACAGGGTGGCGACACGTTCGGCCACGTCGTTCTGCTGCTCTTTCGATGCCAGCGCGCCCATGCGCACGCCTTCGATGGACGGATCGCCCACCACCACCTTGGCCAGGCGCTCGCGCAAGCGCGTGCCGACGGCGTCCATCAGGTGCTCGGGCACGATGATGCGGCGGATCGCCGTGCACTTCTGGCCCGACTTGCCCGTCATCTCGCGCACGACTTCCTTGACGAACAGGTCGAATTCCACGTCGTCCAGCGTGACGTCCGGCGCCAGGATGGCGCAGTTGAGCGAATCGGCTTCGCCGTTGAACGGCACGGACTGGGCGATCAGGTTGGAATTGGTGCGCAACTTGGCGGCCGTGGCGGCCGATCCCGTAAAGGTGACAAAATCCTGGCCATTCAGGCGGTCCAGCAAGTCGCCCGTGGAACCGATCACCAGCTGCAGGCTGCCAGCCGGCAGCAAGCCCGATTCATGCATCATGCGCACGACGGCTTGCGTCAGATAGCTCGTCGCCGTGGCCGGCTTGGCGATGCAGGGCATGGCCGCCAGGAAGCTGGGCGCGAATTTTTCCAGCAAGCCCCAGATGGGGAAGTTGAAGGCGTTGATGTGCACGGCCAGGCCGCCGCGCGGCACCAGGATGTGCGTGCCGGCGAAACCGCCCTTCTTGCCCAGCGCGATGGCCGGGCCTTCGTGCAGCACGTTCGACGACGGCAGCTCGTTGCTGCCCATGCTGGCGTAGGCGAACAGGGTGCCCGTGCCGCCTTCGATGTCGACCCAGCTGTCGGCGCGCGTGGCGCCCGACAAATGCGAGATCGCATACAGCTCTTCCTTGCGCTCGACCAGATACAAGGCCAGTGCCTTCAGGCGCGCGGCGCGCTGCTGGAAATCGAGCGCCATCAGGCCCGGCACGCCCGTCTTGCGGGCATACGTGACGGCTTCGTCGAAGTCGATCTTTTCCGCATGCGTGTGATAGATGACGCGGTTGTTCAAGGCGCTGTGCAGGGGCACGGCGGCGCTTTCGCCCAGCCAGCGGCCGGCGATCAGGCTTTGCAGGGTGGATATTTGAGCCATTTTTTTCTCCATAAATGATGTTGGCGGTGGCGTCGGATTACGCGGGGCTTGGCCCCGCTAATCCGACCTACGCCCATATTGCTTACTGCGCCGCAGCGTTCTTGTGCAAATGCAGCGGCAAGGCCGATTCGAAATTCAGGCGCTGGCGGTTCGCCTCGACTTCCGTCAGGGCTTCCACTTCGCGCATCGTCTGCATCGAGCGCACGGCCAGTTCGTGGTACTGGCCCGTGCCCGAGCTTTTCCATTGGATTTCATCGTCGGTCAGCGCGCGGATGATCTTGGCGGGCGTGCCCACCACCATGCTGCGCGGCGCGACGATCATGCCCGCCTTGACGAAACTCATGGCCGCGACGATGGACTCCTCGCCGATGACGGCGTTATCCATCACCACGGCGTTCATGCCGACGAGCGCATTGCGGCCGATGCGGCAGCCGTGCAGCACGGCGCCATGACCGATATGGCCGTCGACTTCGACCACCGTGTCGCAGCCGGGGAAGCCGTGCATGACGCAGGTATCCTGCAGGTTCGCGCCCTCTTCCAGGATCAATCGGCCGAAGTCGCCGCGGATCGAGGCCAGCGGACCGATATAGCAGCGCGGGCCGACGATCACGTCGCCGATCAGCACTGCCGACGGGTGCACGTAGGCGCTGGGGTGGACAACGGGGGTGACGCCGTTGATTTCGTAGACTTTGACCATAAAAACTCCTATTCATCTGCGCGCCATGCACGCTATTACTAGACGCAGCGGAAAACTGGGGTCAGACCCGGCGGGTCTGACCCCGGCCCTCCGCTGCCGCCTTTACATCCCCAAATACGCGCTCTGTACTTGCTCGTTATGCAGCAATTCGGAGCCGGGACCGGACAAGGTGATGGCACCCGTCTCGATCACGTAACCGACATCGGCGATCGACAGGGCCGCATGCGCGTTCTGCTCGACGAGGAAGATGGTGATGCCCTGGTCGCGCAGTTCGGCCACGATGCGGAAGATCTCCGCGATCAAGAGCGGCGCCAGGCCCATGCTCGGCTCATCGAGCAGCAGCAGTTGCGGACGGCCCATCAGCGCGCGCGCCATGGCCAGCATTTGCTGCTGTCCACCAGATAAGGTCCCGGCCAGCAGCAGGCGCTTTTCCTTCAGGATCGGGAACAGGCCATACATGCGCTCCATGTCGCCCGCCACGTCCTGTGCGGGACGTGTAAACGCGCCCAGGCGCAGATTGTCTTCCACCGTCATGGGGCCGAACACTTGCCGCCCTTCCGGCACCTGGCAAATGCCGCTGCGCACGCGCTTGTCGGCGCTCATGCGGCTGACATCCTGGCCGGCGAAGGCAATGCTGCCGGCGCTAATCGGCTGCACGCCGGAGATGGCACGCAGCAGGGTGGTCTTGCCGGCGCCATTCGCGCCCACCAGCGCCACCAGCTGGCCCTGGCGCACCTGCAAGTCGATGCCGTGCAGGGCCTGGATACGGCCGTAATGGCTGGTCAATCCCTGGATGTCGAGCACCAGCGGTGTCTGAGGTTTTTCCATCTTCATCATGCCGCCACTCCCAGATAGGCCGCCACCACGTCGGGATTGGCGCGCACTTCGGCGGCAGTCCCTTCGGCCAGCTTCTTGCCATAGTCGAGCACCAAAATATGGTCCGACAGATTCATCACCAGTTTCATGTCATGCTCGACCAGCACCACCGTCACGCCCGATTGCGCCACCTTGCGGATCAGGGCTTCGATCTCACCCGTCTCCGTGTGATTCAGACCGGCCGCCGGCTCATCGAGCAGCAGCACTTTCGGCTTGGCCGCCAGCGCGCGGGCGATTTCAAGGCGTTTCAAGGCGCCATACGACATCTGTCCCGCCTCGTCATCGATATGCCGGCCCACGCCGACAAACTCCATCAGGCCCGCCGCCTCGTCGCGGCAGGCCGCATCCGCGCGGCGCACGGACGGCAAACGCAGCATGGAAGCGAACAGGTTCTGGTTCAGGCGCAAATGCGCGCCCACCATCACATTGTCGATGGCCGTCATGTTCATGCACACTTGCAGGTTTTGAAAAGTGCGGCTCATGCCGCGCCGCGCCAGCGCATCGGGTGACATGGCTGCCACGTTCTCGCCATTGAGCAGTATCTCGCCCTTGCTCGGCGTGTACACGCCCGTGATCAGGTTGAACAGGGTCGTCTTGCCGGCGCCGTTCGGTCCGATCACGGAATGGATATTGCCTTCCTTGACGGTAAAGCTCACGTCCTGCACCGCATGCACGCCGCCAAAGCTCTTGCTCAGATTGTTAATCGTCAGCATCTCACACCTCCTGTGCAGATTGAGGCGGCGTCTTTGGCGTAGCGGAACGCTTGCGCGAACGGCTGGCCAGGCTCGGCACCAGGCCTTTCGGCATAAAGATCATGGTGGCCATCAGGATCACGCCAAACACCACCGTCTCCCAGCCTTCAAAACTGGACAGCAGCTGCGGCAAGATCGTCAGCAGGGCCGCGCCGATGATGGAACCGAAAATCGACGCCATGCCGCCCACCACCACCATCGTCACCAGCTCGATCGAGTGGAAGAAGCCGGCCAGGTTGGGGGTGATGAAACCGATGTAGTGGGCACTGATGCTGCCCGCGATGCTGGCAATGACGGCCGACAGCACGAACACGCGCACCTTGAAGCGGGTCGTATCGACGCCGACCACGCGGGCCGCCACTTCCGAACCGTGAATCGCCTGCAGCGCGCGCCCGACAGGCGAATCGATCAGGTTCAGGGCCAGCCACGTGACCAGCAGCAGCAATACGGCGCACACCAGGTACCACGATTTTTCACCGGCGATTTCCAGGCCGGCGACGCTGAAGGCGGACACGCCGATGCCGTCCGGGCCACCCGTCCACTGCGTCTCGTTGTTGATGACGATGGAAATGATGATGCCCAGGCCCAGGGTGGCCATGGCCAGGGTATGGCCCTTGAGTTTCAGCACGGGACGGGCCAGCAGCAGCGCCAGCAGGCCAGTCGCGACGGCGCCGGCGGCCAGCGCGGCCAGCGGCGGCCAGTTGTAGTGCGTGGTCAGCACGGCCGACGCATACGCGCCCAGGCCATAGAAACCCGCGTGCCCCAGGCTGATCTGGCCCGTGTAGCCCATCAGCAGATTCAGGCCGATGACGACGATGGCGTTCAGGGCGATACGGATCGCCACGTCATAGTAGAACGCATTCGTGAGGAACAGGGGCAGGATGGCCAGCACCAGGGCCAGCACCAGTAAACCACCGTGGCGCGAGCGGGAGAAGAAGGTCGTCATACACGCTCCGAATTTTTAGCGCCAAACAAGCCTTGCGGCAGGAAGAACAGGATCAACAGAATCAGCACGAAGGGGACGGCGTCTTTATACGCCGACGAGATGTAGCCGGCCGTCATGGCTTCGGCGATGCCGAGGATCAGGCCACCGGCAATCGCACCCGCACCGCCACCGAGGCCACCCAATACGGCGGCGACGAAGCCTTTCAGGCCCAGCATGATGCCCGCGTCGTACGAGGTGTACGTGATCGGCGCGACGAGAATGCCGCCGGCCGCGCCCAGCAGGGCCGACAAGCCGAACGAGAACAGCAGCACCTTGCGCGTGTTGATGCCCACCAGTTGCGCAGCCAGCTTGTTGTGCGACGTGGCCAGCATGGCCTTGCCCATCAGGGTGCGGCCAAAGAACCAGCCCAGCACCAGCACGATGACGACCGTCACGCCCAGCACCCACAGGCTTTGCGGCAGCAGGCTGGCGCCCAAAAATTCAATCGGCGCGTCGCCGGAAAAGGCCGGCAGCGAGTGCGTATCCTTGCCCAGCCAGATTTGCACCAGGCCGCGCAGCACGAGCGAGGCGCCGATGGTGATGATCAACAGGGTGATGACCTGCGCATTTTGCGCCGGTTCGATCACGGTCTTTTCCATCAGCAGGCCCACCAGACCGGTGGCGATGACGGCCAGGATGATGGCCAGCGGCAGCGGCACGCCGGCGGCCGACATCACGGCGGCCAGCATCCCGCCCAGCATGATGAACTCGCCCTGGGCGAAGTTGATCACGCCGCTGGTGTTGTAGATGATGGTAAAGCCCAGCGCCGCCAGCGCATAGGCGGAACCGACCGTCATCCCGGAATACAGAAATTGTAGAAATTGAGCGACTTCCATGGTGTCTCCATTATGTTCGACTATGCGCGGGCCGCCTTCAAGGGCAGCCCGCGCAGGTACTTCTGGCTTACCTTATTTCGAACATCACTTCGACAATTGCCATTCGCCGTTCTTCACTTCGACCATGCGGAACGCCGACAGGTCCAGGCCCATGTGGTCTTTGGTCGACATGTTGAATACACCAGTAGTGCCGACAAAACCCTTGGTCGATTCCAGCGCCGCGCGCACTTTCTCGCGGTCCGTGCCGCCGGCGCGCTTGATGGCGTCGACCGACAGGTTCAGGGCGTCGAGCGCATAGCCGCCAAAGGTCGACGGGTCGATCTTGTAGCGCTCTTTATACGTCTTGTCGTAGCCGACGACGATGGCCTTTTGCGCATCGCTGTCCGGCAGCATGGCGCCGATCAGCAGAGCCGGCGTTGGCAGGCGCACCCCTTCGGCGGCCTTGCCCGACAGTTTCAAATACTCGTCCGACGCCACGCCATGCGACTGGTACAGCGGCAGCGCGGCCATGCCCAGCTGGCCATAGTTCTTGGTGACCACGGCAGGACCCTGGCCCAGGCCGAAGACGAAGACGGCTTGCACGCCAGCCGTATTTTTGATGCGCGTGAGCTGCGCCGTGATGTCCGTATCTTTCGGGCCGTAGGTTTCGTCAGCCACCAGGGTGATGCCGTATTTCGAGGCGACGATTTGCGATTCCTTGCGGCCCGAGGCGCCAAAGCCGCTCGTTTCCGACAGCAGCCCCACCTTGCTGATGCCGCGCTTCTTCATGTCTTCGAACACCTTCTCGGCCGCCATGCGGTCCGTATGCGGCGTCTTGAAGACCCATTTCTTGACCGGGTCGATGATGACCACGGCGCCCGCCAGCGAGATGAAGGGCATGCTGGCGCGGTCCACCAGTGGCGCCATCGCCATCGTCGCACCGGTGGTGGTGCCGCCGATCAGCACGTCGACCTTGTCCGACTCGATCAGGCGCTTGGTAAAGCCGTTGGCCTTGGCGGCATCGCTGCCATCGTCGTAATGCACCAGTTCCAGCTTGCGTCCCAGCACGCCGCCGGCCGCGTTGATCTTCTCGATGTACAGCTGCAGGGTTTTCAGTTCAGGGTCGCCCAGGAAGGCGGCCGGTCCCGTGACGGACAGCACGGAGCCGATCTTGATGTTATCGGCCGCATACGCGCCCGCGGCGGACATGGCCAGCACGCCGGCGATCAGGGTTTTCTTGAAGATATTGGCAATCATTATGGTCTCCACCAGGTTGGCACTACGGTCAATTATGGTTGGCGCTTTTTTACAAGCCTGCGCCTTTTATGTTTACTTTGCTTTTACTCTGTTATACGCGTTCAATTACGACGGCAATACCCTGCCCCACGCCGATGCACATGGTGCATAGCGCATAGCGCCCGCCAGTCCGTTCCAGCTGGTTCAGGGCCGCCATCACCAGGCGCGCACCCGATGCGCCCAGCGGATGGCCGATGGCGATCGCGCCGCCATTAGGATTCACGTGGGCCGCGTCGTCGGCCAGGCCCAGGTCGCGTGTGACGGCCAGTGCCTGCGCGGCAAATGCCTCATTGAGTTCGATGACGTCCATCTGTTCGATGGTGAGGCCTGTTTGCGCCAGCACCTTGCGCGACGCGGGCGATGGACCAAAGCCCATGATGCGCGGCGCCAGGCCGGCCGTGGCCATGCCCAGCACTTTTGCGCGCGGCGTCAATTTGTATTTGTCGACGGCGGCGGCGGACGCCAGCAGGATGGCGCAGGCACCATCGTTCAAGCCCGAGGCATTGCCGGCCGTGACGGTGCCATCCACCTTCACGACACCCTTCAATTTCGCCAGCATCTCGATCGAGGTGTCGGGGCGCGGATGTTCATCCATCGTCACCATCTTCGGCTCGCCTTTTTTCTGGGGCACGGCGACGGGCACGATTTCACGATCAAAGACGCCAGCCGCGTTGGCCGCGGCCCAGCGCTGCTGGCTGCGCAAGGCCAGGGCATCCTGGTCGGCGCGGCTGATGCCGAACTCCACGGCCACGTTTTCCGCCGTTTCCGGCATGGTGTCGATGCCGTACTGCGCCTTCATCTTGCCGTTCACAAAACGCCAGCCCAGGGTCGTGTCTTCGATTTTCGCCGCGCGCGAAAACGCGCTGTCAGCCTTGCCCATCACGAAAGGCGCGCGCGTCATGCTTTCCACGCCGCCGGCGATGATCAGCTCCGCTTCGCCCGCCTTGATGGAGCGGGCGGCCATACCCACGGCGTCCAGGCTCGATCCGCACAGGCGGTTGATGGTATTGGCCGGCACTGCCGCCGGCAGGCCGGCCAGCAGCGCGGCCATGCGGCCCACGTTGCGGTTGTCCTCGCCCGCCTGGTTGGCGCAGCCGTAGAACACGTCGTCGATGGCGGACCAGTCGACGGACGGGTTGCGGGCGATCAGCGCGGCGATCGGCAGCGCGCCCAGGTCGTCCGCGCGCACGCTGGACAGCGCGCCGCCATAGCGGCCGAAGGGTGTGCGTACGGCGTCACAGATAAAGGCTTCGTTCATGTTTGCTTCCTTGTTCGTTTTTTTGTTCAAACTATCAGGAGAAAATCTTCGGGCGCTGGTCGACCACGCGGCGGGCCTTGCCCGTCAAGGTGCGTTCGATGCCGGCGGCGGCCACCAGACGCACGCGCGTGCTCACGCCCACGTGCGTCTTGATGCGGTGTTCCAGCTCGCGCGCCAGCGCGTCCGTTTCGCTGGCCGAGATGGTGGCGGTCAGGTCGATGCGCAGCTCGGCGATCACTTCCAGTTTGTCGAGGTGGCCGTCGCGCGTGACCACCAGCTGGTATTGCGGCGCCAGACGCGGCATTTTGAGGATCAGCTCTTCGATCTGCGTGGGGAAGACGTTCACGCCGCGGATGATCAGCATGTCGTCGGAGCGGCCCGTGATCTTGCCGATGCGGCGCATCGAGCGCGAGGTCGGCGGCAGCAAACGGGTCAGGTCGCGCGTGCGGTAGCGGATGATGGGCAGCGCTTCTTTCGACAGCGAGGTAAACACCAGTTCGCCCTCTTCACCGTCCGGCAGCACTTCGCCCGTTTCCGGATCGATGATCTCCGGATAAAAATGGTCTTCCCAGATGACGGGACCATCCTTGCTTTCGATGCATTCGGATGCCACGCCAGGCCCCATCACTTCGGACAGGCCGTAGATATCGACGGCGTCGATACCGGCGCGCGCCTCGATTTCCGAACGCATGGCGTCCGTCCACGGCTCGGCGCCGAAGATGCCCACCTTCAGCGACGATTCGGCCGGGTCCAGACCCTGGCGCGTGAATTCCTCGATGATGTTGAGCATGTACGATGGCGTGACCATGATGATGGACGGCTTGAAATCCTGGATCAGTTGCACCTGCTTTTCCGTCTGCCCGCCCGACATCGGGATGACCGTGCAACCCAAACGCTCGGCGCCGTAGTGCGCGCCCAGGCCGCCCGTGAACAGGCCGTAGCCGTAGGAGATATGGACCATGTCGCCCGCGCGGCCACCGCCGGCGCGGATCGAGCGCGCCACCACGTTGGCCCAGGTGTCGATGTCGTTCTGCGTGTAGCCGACCACCGTGGCCTTGCCCGTCGTGCCGCTCGACGCGTGGATGCGCACCACTTGCTCGCGCGGCACGGCGAACAGGCCGAACGGATAATTATCGCGCAAGACTTTTTTATCGGTGAACGGGAATTTGGCCAGGTCCGACAGGGATTTGAGGTCGTCCGGATGCACGCCCGCTTCGTCAAAAGCGGCGCGGTAATGGGGCACGTTGTCATACGCGTGCTTGAGCGTCCACTTCATGCGTTCGAGCTGCAGCGCCTGCAGTTCATCCTTGCTGGCGCGCTCGATCGGCTCAAGGTCATTTGGGGAAGGCGTACGTTGGACCATCATTGTCTCCTGTTTAATTCTTTAACTGTTCAATCGGTACCGGCAGTTCAAGCCTGCTCTTGTCACTTCAATTGCTGATAACTTCACCGGCCACGCGGATCGACTTGCCGCGGAAGAGCGCGATGGCGCGCCCTTCCTGGTTGCTCACCTTGACGTCGTAGACGCCGCTCTTGCCGGCCAGCGCCTGCTCGACGGCGTGCGCCGTCAGCACGTCGCCTTCACGGCCCGGCGCCAGGTAATCGATGGTGCAGCCGGCGCCCACGGTGTTCAGGTTGTAGCTGTTGCAGGCAAAGGCGAAGGCGCTGTCGGCCAGGGCGAAGATGAAGCCGCCGTGGCAGGTCTGGTGGCCGTTGAGCATGTCGGCGCGCACCGTCATCGTCATGCGCGCATGGCCGGGGCCCACGTCGGCCAGGGCGATGCCCATGGCGGCGGTGGCGTTGTCGCGCGACAGCATGGAGGCGGCGGCCGCTTCGGCCAGGGCTTGTGCAGTGATGTTGTGGTCTTCATTCGGCATGAAAGCGATCTCCATTGGCAAGTTTGCGGCGCAGCAGCGGCGAGACCCGGTAGCGGTCTTCGCCATAGCCCAGCGCCAGGTGCTGCAATACGGTGACGATGTGCTGGACGCCGACGGCATCGGCCCAGGCCAGCGGTCCGCGCGGATAATTGACGCCCTTCTGCATGGCGATATCGACGGCGGCCACCGTGCACACGCCCTGGTTGACGGCGTCGGCCGCCTCGTTGGCCAGCATCGCGACGGTGCGCATGACGGCCAGGCCAGGCACGTCGTCCAGGCGCGTGACGATGAAACCGGCCGCCTGGAACAGGCCAACGACGGCCGCGTAGGCGGCGTCGCTGCACTGGTCCGCACGGGCCACGGCGATGCGCTTGGCGCCAGCATAATCGAGCGCCAGGTCGAACAGCACCGTGTCCGGATGCTGGTTGTCGTGCGCGCGCTGGGTGGCGCTGCGCCCATCGGTGAGGTAAATCGCGGCGCCATGGCAATGCAGGGCCGGCGCCTCGTCGTGCGCCTGGCCTTCCTGCGTCACACGGCGGCTGACGGTGATGCCCGCCTGCTCCAGGCGCTGCACCAGGCTGTGGATGATGCCGCTGTGGCCACGGCCGTCGCCGCCGATGGCGGCTGACAGGGCGACGAATTCCGGGGTCGCTTGCGCGCTTTCCGCCTGCGCCACGGGGGCAACGGCGCCTTCGCCGTACCGGTAAAAGCCGCGGCCCGATTTGCGGCCGAGGAAACCGGCGTTGACCATTTCCTGCTGCAGCACGGACGGCGTGAAGCGCGGGTCGTTGAAATAGGCGCCGAACACGGATTGCGTGACGGAGAAATTCACGTCGTGGCCGATCAGGTCCATCAGCTCGAATGGTCCCATGCGGAACCCGCCCGCTTCGCGCAGCACGCAATCGATGGTGGCGGCGTCGCCCGCCTGTTCGTTCAGCAAGCGCCAGCCTTCCGCGTAAAACGGACGGGCGACACGGTTGACGATGAAACCGGGCGTCGATTTCGCATGCACGGGGTTCTTGCCCCAGGCGATCGACGTATCGTAGACGGTGGCGGCCACTTGTTCGCTGGTGGCCAGGCCACTGATCACTTCAACCAGCGCCATCAGGGGCACGGGATTAAAGAAATGCATGCCGACCAGGCGTTCCGGGCGGCGCAGCTTGGCGGCAATCGCCGTGACGGAAATCGACGACGTGTTCGTCGCCAGGATGCAGTCGTCGGCCACCAGTGATTCCAGTTCGGCGAACAGGCCGCGCTTGACGTCGAGGTTTTCCACGATGGCTTCCACCACCAGGGCGCAATCGCTCACATCGGCCAGGCTGCCAGCCGCCTGAAGGCGCGCCGTGGCGGCCGTGGCTTCATCGGCCGTCATGCGGCCCTTTTCGGCCAGCTTCGCATACATCTTGCCGATGTCGAGCAAGGCCTTGCTGACGGCTTCGGCCCGCGTATCGTACAGTTTGACTCTGTAGCCGGCAGCCGCGGCCACCTGCGCGATACCGGCCCCCATGGCGCCACTGCCGATGACGGCGACGATACTGTTGTTGTCCAAAGCTGCCATATCAATGTCCCTTGAATTGCGGTGTGCGCTTTTCCATGAAGGCGGCCACGCCTTCGCGGTAATCGTCGCTGTGACCGAGTTCGCTCATCATGCGCGCTTCCAGCGCCAGCTGCTGCGGCAGGGTATTGGCGCCACTGAGAGCCAGCGCCTGCTTGGTGTAGGCCAGACCCTTGGTCGGCGCCGTGGAAAAGTGTACGGCCAGCTTGCGCGTTTCTTCCACCAGCTGGGCATCCTCGACGCATTTCCAGATCAGGCCCCAGTCTTCCGCTTTTTCCGCCGTCAGTTTTTCGCCGAGCATGGCCAGACCCATGGCGCGCGCCGAACCGATCAGGCGTGGCAGGAAGAAGGTGCCGCCCGTGTCCGGGATCAGGCCCAGCTTGCAGAATACTTCAACAAAGCTGGCCGACTTGCCGGCGATGACGATGTCGCAGGCCAGCGCCAGGTTGGCGCCCGCGCCGGCGGCCACGCCGTTGACGGCGCAAATCACGGGCATGGGCAAGGCCTTCAAGGCCAGCACCAGCGGCGCATAGTTCTTTTCCACCGACTCGCCCAGGTCCACGCCCTTCGAACCTGGCTCCACGGCGCGGTCGGACAAATCCTGGCCCGCGCAAAAACCGCGGCCCGCGCCCGTCAGCACGAACACGCGCACGGAACTATCGGCGTTGACTTTCGCAATCGCGTCGCGCACTTCCTCGTGCATGGCTTGCGTGAAGCTATTGAGCTTGTCGGGACGGTTCAGGGTCAGGGTGGCGATACCCTGTTCGATGGTGAAGAGGATGTTTTGGTAGGTCATGGCGTCTCGCTTTGGTAATAGGTACGGCAGGGCGCGTGCCCTGCGCCGGCTTATTCTGCCTGGTCGAAGTCGACCACGACCTTGTCTGTGAGAGGGAAACTCTGGCAACTGAGGACGAAACCGCGCGCCACTTCGTAGTCTTCCAGCGCGTAGTTGACGTCCATTTCGACTTTGCCGTCGAGGATCTTGCAGCGGCAAGTCGAGCATACGCCGCCCTTGCACGAATAGCGCATGTCCAGCCCGGCGCGCAGGCCCGCGTCGAGGAGGGATTCCTTGTCCTTGTCCATCGTGAAGGTGGTGTGGTTGCCGTCCATGATGACGGTCACTTCCGTTTCCTGCACGGCGTCGGCGGCCAGCTGGGCGCGCGGCTTGTGGGCATTTTTCGGGATGCTGGCGGCGAACAGTTCGATCTTGATATTCTGCTTGGGCATGCCGGCTGCCTGCAGGGCGGCGGAGACGCCCAGCATCATGTCTTCCGGGCCGCAGATGAAGGCATTGTCGTAGTCTTCGACCTTGATCCAGTGCTGCAGGAACTGTTCACATTTTTCCTGCGTGATGCGGCCGTTGAACAATTCGATATCCTGCTGCTCGCGGCTCATCACGTAGACGAGGTTCAAACGCTCCAGGTACACATCCTTCAGATCCGTCAATTCTTCCTTGAAGATGACGGACGACGAGGCGCGGTTACCGTAGAACAGGGTGAAGCGGCTCAGGGGTTCCGTCAGCAGGGTCGTCTTGATGATGGAGAGGATGGGCGTGATGCCGCTGCCGGCCGCGAACGCCAGGTAGTGCTTGCGGTTGACGCAGTCGAGCGGCACATTGAAATGGCCCATGGGTGGCATCACTTCGATGGTGGCGCCGGCTTTCAGGGTGTCGTTCGCCCAGGTGGAAAATGCGCCGCCCGGCGTGCGCTTGATGGCCACGCGCAGGGTGCCGTCCTGCACCGCCGAACAGATGGAATACGAGCGGCGCACGTCTTCCGCATTGATATTGGCGCGCAGGGTCAGGTGCTGGCCCTGCTGGAAGCTGAACTGCTGCTGCAATTCAGCTGGCACGTCGAACGTGACGGCGATGGTGTCGCGCGTTTCGTTGCGCACGTTGGCCACGCACAGCGGATAAAATTTACTCATGCTTCATCTCCAGTTTCTTCGGAACGTGTGCCTGATTTTTTTAGTGGCACTTGAAGTAGTCAAACGGTTCGCGGCAATCGATGCATTTGTACAGGGCCTTGCACGGCGTGGAGCCGAACTGGCTGGTCAGCTGCGTATGCGTCGAGCCGCAGTTCGGGCAGATCACGTCCAGCTTCGGCATGGGTAGACGCTTGACGCCACCCGCTGTTCCTCTACCAAGGCCGCTGATGTCGATCACCTGCTGCTGCGGCGGGGCGATGCCATAGCCTTTCAGCTTGGCCTTGCCCGCTTCGCTCATCCAGTCCGTGGTCCACGCGGGCGCCAGCTGATTCACCAGGGTCACCTTGGCCACACCGTGGCTGCGCAAGGCTTCCGTGACGGCATCGGCGATCACCTGCATGGCCGGGCAGCCCGAATACGTGGGCGTGATCGTCACGATGCACTCTTCGCTGCTGACCACGTCGACGGCGCGCACGATGCCCAGGTCCACCACCGAAATGACGGGGATTTCCGGGTCCGGCACGTCACCGAGCCAGGCCCAGACCTGGGCGGCGTCCAGCGCCGCGGCGCCAGCGACCGTGTTCATTACCACTCCGCCCCGGGATAGGCGCGCTGCAGGAACTGCATCTCGGCCAGAATAAAACCCAGGTGCTCCGTGTGCGTGCCCTGCTTGCCGCCCTTTTGCATCCAGGCGTCGGGCGCCGGCATGGTCAAGGTGGCTTCGGCGAATATCTCGGCCACGTGTTCGAGGAAAGCGCGGCGCAGCACGTCCGATGGCGGCGCGATGCCGGCGGCAACCATGGCCTGGTCGACGGCGTCGTACGTGAACATCTCGCCCGTGTACATCCACAGCTGGTCGGCGGCGGCCTGCGTTTTCGCGTGGCTGTCGGCCGTGCCGTCGCCGAGGCGCACGATCAGGTCGCCGCTGCGGCGCAAGTGATAGGTCACTTCCTTGATCGACTTTTGCGCCACTTCGACGATGCGCGCATCCGTCGATTTACTCAGTTCCAGCAGCTGGAAGTAATGCCAGCTGTCGAAGAAGAACTGGCGCATCATGGTGTCAGCGTAATTGCCGTTCGGCTGTTCGACCAGCAGGCAGTTCTTGAAATCGTGGGCGTCGCGCAAAAAGGCGATGTCGTCCTCGTCGCGGCCCGCGTTTTCCAGTTCGGCCGCATAGCTGAACCACAAACGCGTCTGGCCCAGCAAGTCCAGCGCCACGTTGGTCAGCGCCATGTCTTCTTCCAGCGCCGGCCCCTTGCCGCACAGCTGCGACAACTGCTGGCTGAGGATCAGGGCGTTGTCGCCCAGGCGCAAGAGGTAATTGACCTTGTCATCCATTGCAGGCGCTCCCATCACAGGTTCTTGACTTCTTCCGGCATCGGGAAGAAGGTGGGATGGCGGTACACCTTGCTGTTCGACGGTTCGAACAGGGCGCCCTTGTCGCCGGGGCTGCTGGCAACGATATCGGCCGCGCGCACCACCCAGATGCTCACGCCTTCATTGCGGCGCGTGTAGACGTCGCGCGCATGGTTAACCGCCATGGTGGCGTCGGAAGCGTGCAGGCTGCCCACATGCTTGTGCGCCAGGCCGTGCTGGCTGCGGATAAAAACTTCCCACAATGGCCATTCTTTGCTCATGTTGCTATCCCCTATCTGTCTTATGTATTTACGCTGCCGCTTTGTTAGCAGCTTGCTTGTCTGCATACGCGACCAAGGCATCGCGGAACCATGCGCCGTCTTCATACGCTTTCACACGCGTTTGCAGGCGTTCGCGGTTGCACGGGCCATTGCCCTTCAGGACGTTGTTGAACTCGGACCAGTCGATCTCGCCGAATTCATAGTGGCCCGTTTCCGCATTGAACTTCAGGTCGGGATCGGGCACGGTCAAGCCCAGGTATTCGATTTGCGGCACGGTCTGGTCAACCATGCGCTGGCGCAATTCGTCGTTCGAGAACAGCTTGATGCGCCATTGCGCCGACTGGGCGCTGTTGACGGAAGCGGCGTCGGACGGGCCGAACATCATCAGCGAAGGCCACCACCAGCGGTTCAAGGCATCCTGTGCCATGGCTTTTTGCGCCGGCGTGCCCTTGCACAGCGACATCATGATGTCGTAGCCCTGGCGCGCATGGAATGATTCTTCCTTGCAAACACGGATCATGGCGCGCGCATACGGACCGTAGGAGCAGCGGCACAGGGGAATCTGGTTGATGATGGCGGAACCGTCGACCAGCCAGCCGATGGCGCCCATGTCGGCCCACGACAGGGTCGGATAGTTAAAGATGCTGGAATACTTGGCTTTGCCCGAGTGCAAGGCGGCCAGCAAGTCGTCGCGCGACACGCCCAGGGTTTCCGCGGCGCTATACAGGTACAGGCCATGGCCCGCTTCGTCCTGGATCTTCGCCAGCAGGATGGACTTGCGTTTCAGGGTCGGCGCGCGCGTGACCCAGTTACCTTCGGGCAATTGGCCGACGATTTCCGAGTGCGCGTGCTGCGAAATCTGGCGGATCAGGGTCTTGCGGTAGGCGTCCGGCATCCAGTCCTTGGCCTCGATCTTGATGCCTTCGTCGATGCGTGCCTGGAAAGCGCGCTCTTCCTGGCCCATGTCGTCGAGGGAACGGACGTTCTTGAGGCCGGTTTCAACCATTTGTGCGTACATGATCTGTCTCCCATGTCTTTGATTTTGCGCAGCAACGCGGTGCGATGAACAGATAATACGATACAAAAAACGATTTGCATACACTTGATATGAATCATTTTAAAATTTCGTATCTTGTGCGGCTTTTTTGTGCGTATGATATTGCTTATGAGAAAACACTACGAAGCGCCACCCGCGCTTCCGGCAAATTATTGCCGCGCTACCCGCGCAGCCAAGTAAACTGCTGCTTTTATTGATTCGACCGCAACACGGCCAGACCGGAACCACATGAAGAACACCCGCTGCACGGCATGGATAGCCGATTTCCTGGAAAGCGACCCACCGCGCTCGAAGTCCCTGGTGATGACCATCTTTGGCGACGCCATCGTGCCGCGCGGCGGCGCCATCTGGCTGGGCAGCCTGATCGAACTGCTGGCGCCGTTCGGCGTCAATGACCGGCTATTGCGCACCAGCGTGTTCCGCCTGGCGCAGGAAGGCTGGCTCAGCTCGCAGCGCGACGGCCGCCGCAGCGCCTATACGATACGTCCGGAGGCGCTGGCCCGCTTCGAACGCGCCTACCGCCGCATCTATGCGCCGCTGGTCGTGCATTGGGATGGCAGCTGGACCCTGGTGATCGGACCGGCCGGCAGCATCGGCGCGGCCGAGCGGGGAGCACTGCGCAAGGAATTATTGTGGGCCGGCTATGGTTTGATTTCTCCCGGCATCTTTGGCCACCCGGCCAGCAATGCGGAGGCGCTGGAAGATATCCTCGTGCGCAACGAGGTGCAGGGCAAGCTGTATGTTTGCCACACCACGGAATTGCCGGGCGTGAGCACGCGCCCCCTGCGCGACATGGTGGGCGATTGCTGGGACTTGTCGGAAGTGATGGCCGGCTACGAAAAATTCATCGCCAGCTTCCAGCCCCTGCTGACCCTGCTGCAGGAAGAACCCGTGTTCGATGCGGAGCAGGCGTTCGTCATCCGCTCGCTGCTGACGCACGCCTACCGCCGCGTGCAATTGCACGACCCGCAACTGCCCGTCGAACTGCTGCCCGAACCGTGGCCCGGCACGCAAGCGTATGCGCTGGCGCGCGACCTGTACCGCATCACGTATGCGGCCGCCGAGGAACATATCCTGGCCACCCTGCGGCGCGAGGATGAGCAGGCGGCGGATGTCGAGCCGTGGTTCTACGAACGATTTGGCGGTCTGAACACCTGACAAAACGTCCATGGCGGCGTTGCAGGGCCTGGGCGTACGTTCGTACTGCCTGCGACCCTGCGCCTTGCCCTGAACATTTTTCAGGCGTTCAGGAATAAGTTACTGTCTGCTCACTGTTTCACCACTACTTGCTTGGCACCAGCCAGCAAATCCTGCCCCAGCTTTTCCAGCGCATTGACCTGCACCAGCATGGTGTCGAGGATGGCGACGTTGAAGGTGTATTCGGCCGGCGTCGTATAGCCGGGGAAACGTATGATGCGCAGCAATTCCTGCAAGGTCGTGCCCTTGCCCAGGTGCGCCAGGGCGTCGCTGAGGGCGCTGACTTTCTTTTCCAGTTCGCGTATGTGTTTGCCGTTGTCGTCCATGATGATCTCCCGTGTCGGAGCTTCCACGTTAGCAAAGCACGTCCGCCGTCGTTTGCGCCAGCACAAAGGCGCCGCTAAAACGGGTATCATCGCGCCATTGCACACGATGCAAAACCCATACGTTTTTATCAGGAACACACATGACCATTAAAATCAGCCAGCAATTCGACGCCGGCGCGATCGAGGTGCTGCGCGCCGACGATGCCCAATCCATCGAGCTGAACATCCGCAAGGATTCCCACGCCGACATCACGCAGTGGTTTTACTTCCGCCTGCAAGGCGCGCAAGGCGAGGCGTGCACGATCCGCTTCATGAACGCAGGCAAGTCGGCCTACCCGGACGGCTGGAAAGATTACCAGGCCGTCGCCAGCTACGACCGCGAAACCTGGTTCCGCGTGCCGACCAGCTTTGACGGCACCGTGATGACCATCGAACATACGCCGGAAGAAGAAAGCGTGTACTACGCCTACTTCGAACCGTATCCATGGGACCGTCACCTGGCCCTGATCGACAGCGCGCAAGCGTCGCCGCTGGTACGCCTGATCGACCTGGGCAGCACCGTGGAAGGCCGCGACATGAACCTGCTGGTGGTCGGCGACGCCGATGCCGAGAAAAAAGTCTGGGTCATCGCGCGCCAGCATCCCGGTGAAACGATGGCCGAATGGTTTGTCGAAGGCATGCTCGAAGCCTTGCTGGACCAGGCCAATCCGTTTGCCCGCCAGTGTCTGCAGGACGCCGTCTTCTACGTGGTGCCGAACATGAACCCGGACGGTTCCGTGCACGGCAACCTGCGCACCAACGCGGCCGGCGCCAACCTGAACCGCGAATGGATGACGCCAACGATGGAGCGCAGCCCGGAAGTATTCCTGGTGAAACAAAAGATGCATGAAATCGGCTGCGACCTGTTCCTCGACGTGCATGGCGACGAAGGTCTGCCATATGTGTTCGTCGCCGGCAGCGATGCGCTGGAGAATTTCACGCCAGCACAAAAAGCCGAGCAAGACCGCTTCATCGCCGACTTCAAAGTAGCCAGCCCCGACTTCCAGGATGAGCACGGCTACGAAGACGGCCCGTTCACGCCGGAAGTGCTGACCATGGGTTCGCCCCACATCACGCACGCCTTCGGCTGCCTGTCGCTGACCCTGGAATTGCCGTTCAAGGACAACGCCAACGATCCCGACCCGCAAACGGGCTGGAGCGGCGCCCGCAGCGCCGCCCTGGGTGCGGCCGTGCTGCAGCCTATCCTGTCCACCTTGCGCGCCTGATCGCCAGGGCCGAACCGGCCCGCTTGATCCCATGCCCCGCTCGCCGGGGCATTTTTTTGCCCGCACGGCCAGCGTTTGGGAAGCGTGCCGAGGCAGCAGCTGCCGCCAGGCATCGAACCGCTTGCGCCTCAGCCGCCCGCCACCACCATGCTCTCGATAAGGATGGAACCCGTCTCTTTGGTGCCGCGGCGCAAGGCGTCGGCGCCCACGGCCACGATGTTGCGCAGCATGTCCTTCATGTTGCCGGCGATGGTGATTTCTTCCACCGGGTATTGAATGACGCCATTTTCCACCCAGAAACCAGAGGCGCCGCGCGAATAGTCGCCCGTCACGTAGTTCGTTCCTTGTCCCATCAATTCCGTCACCAGCAAGCCCGTGCCCAGCTTTCTCAGCATGGCGCTAAAATCGTCGCTGGCGGCCGTCAGCTTCGAAGTCAGGTACAGATTGTGCGAACCGCCCGCGTTGCCCGTCGTCTGCATACCCAGCTTGCGGGCCGTGTAAGTCGACAGGAAATAGCCTTGCACCACGCCATCCTTGACGACGTCACGGCTGACGGTTTTCACACCCTCTTCGTCGAACGGCGCGGAACCGACGCCGCCGATCACGTGCGGGTCTTCAAATATCTGCACGTGCGAGGGCAACACTTGCGTGCCCAGGGAATCGTTCAGGAAAGTGGACTTGCGGTACAGGGCGCCGCCCGAAGTCGCTTGCACATAAGTACCGAGCAAACCGGCCGCCAGCGGCGCCTCGAACAGCACGGGGCAAGTGCGCGTGCCCAGCTTGCGCGCGTTCAGGCGCGACAGGGCGCGCTCGGCGGCGTAGCGGCCGATGGCTTCCGGGCTCGACATTTTGGCGGCGTCGCGCACGGATGAATACCAGTCGTCGCGCTGCATCTTGGCGCCCTTGCCAGCGATGGGCGCCACGGACAGGGTGTGGCGAGAGAATGGGTAGCCGCCGATGAAGCCGCGCGAATTGGCGGACACAAAGTGCGATTGCTGCACGTGCACGCTGGCGCCCTCGCTATTCGTGATGCGCGGGTCGACGGCAAACGCGGCCGCTTCGGCCCGCTGGGCCAGCACGACGGCTTCCTCGGTGAAAATGCGCCAGGGATAGAACAGTTGCAAGTCGCGGGGGGACATTTCCAGCATGTCGGCGTCGGCCAGGCCGGCGCAATCGTCCTCGGCCGTGAAGCGGGCGATGTTGTAGGCGGCGTCCACCGTGGCGCGCAGGGCGGCCGGAGAGAAATCGGAGGTGCTGGCATTGCCGCGCTTCTTGCCGACAAACACGGTCACGCCCATGCCCTTGTCCTTGTTTTGCTCGATCGTCTCGATCTTGCTTTTTCGTACAGAAACGGACAGGCCACCGCCTTCGCTGACTTCGACGGCAGCGTCGGTGCCGCCCGCTTCCCGCGCAAAAGACAACACATCACGGGCCAGTTGCTGCAATTGCTCTTGACTATGGGTAAATACGGAGTCGTTCATGCGCTGTTTTCTTCGGAAAGCCGCTAAAAAGGTTATCATAGCAGTCGTTTACAGTTTACAGGTGCGGCCTACGCGGCCAATCCCGCCTTATCATGCCAAATCCAAACCGGGGAGCTTGCGGCTTCCAATCGACCGAATTCGAACAGGAATATGAACGTCCTTCGAAGTCGGAACTCAAACGCCAGATGACCGTCCTGCAAAAGCTGGGCGAAGAACTCGTCAATGAGGCACGTGACCGCGTCAAGCGCGTCCCGATGCCGGAAGACGTGCGCGACGCCATTCTCGAATGCCAGCAAATCAAGGATCACGAAGGCCGCCGCCGCCAGTTGCAATACGTGGGCAAGAAGATGCGCACCCTGGATGAGGAAGAAGTTGCCGCCATCCAACGCACCATCGATAGCTGGAAAGGCTTGTCGAAAGCCGACACGGCCAATATGCACGCGATGGAACGCCGCCGCGACAAGCTCTTGACGGACGACAAGGCGTTGACCGTCTTGCTGTCGGAAAACCCGGAACTGGACGTGCAGCACCTGCGCACCCTGATTCGCAATGCCCGCAAGGAGCAGGCCGAGAACAAGCCGCCAAAAGCCTACCGTGAAATCTTCCAGATCTTGAAAGAGATCGCCAAGAAGAAAAACGGCGGCAAGAAAGATGCCGACGAAGATGACGTTGAAGGCGAAGACGACGAGTAAAAAAACTGGGGTCAGACCCGGCGGGTCTGACCCCGAAAGTAGCTAAAAACCGGGATCAGCCCGGTTTTTTTACGACATAAACAGGTGCCCCATGACCACGATAGAAGACGAATTGATTATCGGCCTCGTGTCGATCTCGGACCGCGCCAGCGGCGGCGTGTATGAAGACCTGGGCATCCCGGCCCTGGAAAGCTGGCTGTCCGCCGCCATCCGCACGCCATTCCGCCTGGAAAAGCGTTTGATCCCGGACGAGCGCTCGCAGATTGAAAACACCCTGATCGACATGGTCGACCTGAGCCACTGCCATTTGATACTGACGACGGGCGGCACGGGCCCGGCGCGGCGCGATGTGACGCCGGACGCCACCTTGTCCGTGGGAACCAAGGAAATGCCCGGTTTCGGCGAACAGATGCGCCAGATCAGCCTGCAATTCGTGCCGACGGCGATCCTGTCGCGCCAGGTGGCCGTGATCCGCGAGACGCCCGAGCGCGCCGCCCTGATCATGAACTTGCCGGGCCAGCCGAAAGCCATCAAGGAAACCCTGGAAGGCTTGAAAGATGCCGACGGCGTGCAACTGGTCAACGGCATCTTTGCCGCCGTGCCATATTGCATCGACCTCATCGGCGGTCCCTACATGGAAACCGATCCGGCCATCTGCAAGGCCTTCCGTCCCAAATCGGCGCTGCGTCCGGCGCAACCTTTACCTGAGGAAAACACATGAGCACCTTGCTGGAAACCATAGAACTTGACAGCGCACCGAATCCCACCGTCTCCATCATCTGGATGCACGGCCTGGGCGCCGACGGCAACGACTTCGTGCCCCTGGTGAAAGAACTCGATTTGCGCGGCTGTCCCGCCATCCGTTTCATTTTCCCCAGCGCGGGCACCATGCCCGTCACCATCAACAACGGCTACGTGATGCGCGCCTGGTATGACATCCGCGAAAACGACCTGGTGCGACGCGAAGATGAGGGTGGACTGCGCGCCTCGCAAGCCCAAATTGAAGCGCTGATCGCGCGCGAAAAGGCGCGCGGCATTCTCGCCAGCCGCATCATCCTGGCCGGTTTCTCGCAAGGCTGCGCCATGACCTTGCAAACGGGCTTGCGCCACGCGGAACCGCTGGCTGGCCTGATGTGCCTGTCCGGCTATCTGCCGCTGGCCGACAAGACGGCGGCCGAACGCACCCCGGCCAGCCTGGAAACGCCGATCTTCATGGCGCACGGCACGGCCGACCCCGTGGTACCGGTCGGCCGCGCACAGCAGTCGCGCGACTTGCTCACCGGCATGGGTTACAAGGTGGAATGGCACGAGTACATGATGCAGCACTCGCTGTGCCAGGAAGAGATCGACGCCATCGGCGCGTGGCTGAAAAAAGTGCTGGCATAAAATAAAACAGGCGCGGTGTGCGCCGCGCCTGTTGCCTTGCGAAACGCCGGGAACGATCAGTTCGCCGGCGTTTTTTCGTTCCAGATTTTCAGCATGTCGGGCGACGCTTCCGAACGGATGCCATTGTCCGTCAGTATCGATTCCGTCGCCGCCAGCATGTCCTTGCGCGGCACGACGACCATTTCCGCATCGCGCTGCTGGAAGCGGAACGTCAGCAGCTCATCCGTCTGGTCGCGCAGCAAGGCCACCAGGTGCGCCAGGCTGCGCACGTGCACGCCATTGACGGAATCGACGACCGAGAAGAAACGGGTACTGTAGCCATTCATCAGCTTGTGCGGGAAGAAGGGTGCGGCGATCACCACCAGTTCGTCGCGCTCGCTATCGGGCGCATCGCCGCGCCGCGTGGCCAGCGGATTGCCGGCAAACGCCATGCCGCCCAGGATCGCCGGGTTGCCATTCGGCGCCGCCATGAATTCCGTCGTGGCGCGCGAAAACACCATTGGGCCAAAGATGAAATAGGATGGGTAATTGCCCTGCAGGCCGGCGATCAGCATCGGATGCGCGGCCGAGACGGGCACCTTGATTTTCAGGGGCGCGCCCTGGCGCACCACCGTCAGCGGCAGTTCGCCGTCTTTCGCCAGCTGCTGCACCCGGTACTGGAAGCGCACACGGCTGTTGGCATTCAGCTTGACCATGCCCTGGTTGTCGATGGGAAAATCGCCGATATGCGTGATGACATCCCACTCCTTGAGCGGATAGGCCGCATCCTTGCTGGCCGGCGACATCACAACGGCGCCCTCAACACCCTTGGCCAGCTTCAGATAGGTGCGCAGCGCCGGGTTTTCCAGCGTTTGCGTCACGTCGCGCATGGCCGGCTTGCCCTTGGGCGCGCCACTGTCCTGGTCGCGCAGGAACAGCTCGATTTCCTCGTTGGGGATGATGTAGCCGATGTTTTGCGCATTGAGCATGCCGGCAAAGGCCAGGCCAATCATCTTGTCGCCGGCAATCACGGGGCCGCCGCTATTGCCCGGGTTGATGGCCGCATCGATCTGGATGCGCAGGCCGGAGACGGGGAAGTTGTAGCGCACGAATTCGATGCGCGAGACGATGCCCTTGGTGATCGACAATGAGGTGCCGCCCGTCGGATAGCCATATGCCAGCACGGCATCGCGCACGTCGGGCAACACATTGGCGCGTGGCACGGCTTTGTGGCTGGCGAAAAAACTGTCGTCGTCGATTTTCAGCAAGGCCAGATCCATGCCGCGCGAGATGGCCAGCACGGTCGCCGGGATCTTGTCGCCGGCGCCATTGGCCTGGATCTGCACCTGGCTGGCATAGCCGACCACGTGCGCATTGGTGAGGATGCGGCGGCCTTCGATGACGACGCCGGAACCCGTCACCTCTTGCGGCGCGGCCTTGCTCCAGGGTTTATAGGGGTCCGGCCCGCGCAGGGTGGAAAACACCTTGACGACGGAGTTTTCCAGGGCGGAAGCACTGGCGCTGGCGGCCGTCTCGGCGGCAAGTGCACGCACCGTCATCAAGGGGCAAAAAGAAAGGGCCAGCGCCAGGAAGGCGCGGCCCATCAGGGTGGAACACGGACGAGTTTTCATTGAGCTTGTTGGCAATGGAAGGGAAGTAAAATTATATATTGAATAATTTCAACTTCATTACACTTTGTCCATCTTTGCCGAAGAAGTCCTCTAAACTCCTCTCGTCATGCGGGCAAGGGCGTCACGTCCAAGGCCGGCACGGCCGTCTGCGCGCCATTCATCACCATGGCCAGGAAGGTGTAATAGCCGTTGATGCCCATCAAGTCGACCACGCCGTGTTCGCCGAACAGCGCCAGCGCCCGCGCATACGTGGCATCGCTGACCCTTTTGTTCTGCTGCAACTCGATGCAAAAGTCGTGCACGGCTTGCTCGTCTTCTTTGAGGGCAAGCGGCACGCGCCGTTCAGCGATGGCGTCCACGGCCGCTTGCGCGATGCCGTTCTGCACGGCGAGCGGCGCGTGGATGGCCCACTCGACTTGCTGGTCCCACTGGCGCGCCGTCACGAGGATCGCCAGTTCCGACAGGCGCGTGCCGATGGCGCTGCGGTAGCGCAAATACTCTCCCATGCGCTGCGCCGTTTCCATCAGCTCGGGGCTGCGGATCAGCGGCACGAAGGGGCCGTACAGCGCCCCGCGCGGACCATCGATGATGGCTTGCGCGGCCGCGCGCTGCTGCTGGTCAAGTTGGTCCAGCGGCAGCGGCGGCAAGCGGTCGATATCGCTACCGGCCATCAGGCAGTCCAGGCGACCACGTCCTGCTGCTGTTCGCCCAGACCAGGGATGCCCAGGCGCATGCTGTCGCCTTTTTTGAGGAAACGCTGCGGCTTGCGGCCCTGGCCCACACCCGGCGGCGTGCCCGTGGCGATGACGTCGCCCGGTTCCAGTGTCATGAATTGCGACAGATAGCTGACGATCTGCGCCACCGTGAAGATCATGGTTTGCGTATTGCCAGTCTGCATGCGCTTGCCATTGACTTCCAGGTACAGGTCCAGGTCTTGCTCATCGATAATTTCATCGCGCGTCACCAGCCACGGGCCGATGGGGCCAAAGGTGTCGCAGCCCTTGCCCTTGTCCCACTGGCCGCCCCGCTCCAGCTGGAACGAGCGTTCGGAGATGTCGTTGACGACGCAATAGCCGGCCACGTATTTCAGGGCGTCTTCTTCGCTCACGTATTGCGCGCGTGTGCCGATGATCACGCCCAGTTCCACTTCCCAATCCGTTTTTTTCGAACCTTTTGGCAACACGACATTGTCGTCCGGGCCATTCAGGCAAGTAATGGCCTTCATGAAGACGATGGGTTCGGCCGGAATCGGCATGCCGGATTCGGCCGCGTGGTCCGCGTAGTTCAGGCCAATGCCGATGAACTTGCCGACTTTCGCCAGCGGCACGCCGAAGCGTGGATTGCCGCGCACCAAAGGCAAGGTCTTTTCGTCGAGCTTGGCCAGCTTGCGCAGGGCCTTGTCGGACAGTTGTGCGCCGTCAATATCGGCAATCACGCCGGACAGGTCGCGCAGTTTGCCTTCTTCATCGATCAGGCCCGGTTTTTCCTTGCCTGGACGTCCATAACGAACGAGTTTCATAGTCTTCCTTGGAGTTGATCATTGCCGCTGTGCAGGCTGCCATTTTACCGGATGGTCCGGCACGCCTGCAGCGGTGAATGAAAAACATCGCAAGTCCCGGCAGTTGCAAGGCCGCCAGCACGCCAAACGCCACCTGGTAGGCCTGCGGCGGATACTGCTGCTGGCTGTTCAGGGGCCAGCAGCCGAGGATCAGGCCAAAGCCCGCCTGTACCAGGAAGGCGCCCGTGAAAATGAGCAGATTGAGGCAGGTGGCCGCCCTGCCCGTCAAGCTGGCCGGCATGCTTTGCGCGACGATCGCATATTCGAGGCCCGTCACCGTGCCCAGCAAGGTAAACAGCACGGACAGCAACGGCAGGCTGGGCACCACATTGCATGCCATCGCCACTTGCACGGCGACAAACAGGACGATGCCGGCGCCCGCCACTTGCATGGGTTCAATCGCGCGCCGCCCGGCCCATTCCGTCAGCATGCCCATGCCGATGGCGCCGAAGATGACGGCCGCCATGCCCAGGTACAGCAGATACGCCACATTGTCGTCGGACAAGCCGCCCACGTCAGCCAGCCAGCGGCCTATCCATAAACCCTGCACGCCAAAGAACACCGTGTGCGGCAGCAGGATCAGCGCGATGGTGCGGCGAAAGGCCGGGTCACGATAGACACTCCACACGCTGACCTTGTTCACCTTGTTCATGGTTACGGCAGGCGCGAACATGGCCGGCGACAGCAGGCGGATCAGCAAGCCGATGGCCAGCGCCGCCAGCGCCAGGCCCAGGAAAACGCCGCGCCAGTCCGTATAGTGCAGGGCCAGCTTGACGGGCATGGTGGCCGTGGCCGCGCCCAGCCCGCCCACGGCGATCAGGTAGCCATGCACGGAAGGCAGGCGCGCTGGCGCGATGGCGCACGAGATCGCTTTCACGGCGGCCATGAAACAGCCGCCCAGGCCCGCCCCCATCAAGGCGCGCGCCCACATCAGCTCGGCAAAGCTGTGGCCCCGGCTGAACAGCCACACGCCCAGGGCCGCCAGCGCCAGCAGCCACAGTTGCACCGTGCGGGGGCCGTAGCGGTCCAGCGCCATGCCAACCGGCAATTGCACCAGCGCAAAGGCGAGAAAAAAAGCGCTGGTCAGCAGGCCCAGCTGGGCTGGCGTCAGGGCGATGGCGCCCAGCAACTCGGCCGTCAGCACGGCATTCACGCCGCGTAGCAGGCACGACAGGTAATGCCCGAGCGCGAACGGCAGGAACACGAGGCAAAACACGGCCACGCCGGAGCGGGAAGAAGCGCCGGCGCCGTGCATGCTCAGGCGGCCTTTGCCAGACGGATGACTTTATGCGGCACGTGCGGCACAGGCTCATCCGTTTCAAAGAAAAACTTGTCGTGGCCAAAGGCCGGCTTCAGATCGTCCATCCACGTCGCTTCCGCATCGAATTTCGCATAAAACGGCCGCCGCACCCAATCCGGATTGCGCGCCTGCAAAAACTGCAGGGCAAACAGTTTTTCGCCATTGATGGTGACGATGCCGTCGATCACGATCTTGCCTGGAAACGCACTCATGGACGGCCCACGCACCGTGCGCGACAGGCCCGACACCATCTGGTAGGCGGCCTGGAAAATCTCGTGCGCCTTCGCCAAGGGCAGCTCGAAATAGCCGCGCGGCCCCGTGTCGCGCTCGACGAACATGTAATACGGAATCGCCCCCAGGCGCGTGCCCGTCTGCCACAACTCGGCCCAGCTTGCCGGATCTTCATTGATGTGGCGGATCAGCGGCCCCTGCATGCGCAAGGTGGCGCCCGTGGAGACGATGCGTTTCACGGCTTGCTGGGCGATGTCCTGGCGTAACTCGACGGCATGACTGTAATGGCCCATCACGGCCAGGTTCTTGCCCGCCTTGACGATGCGCTCGAACAGGCGCATCAAGTCGTCCGCATCGCGGTCCGAGACAAAGCGCTGCGGCCAATACGCCACCGCCTTGGTGCCGATGCGAATGTTCTGGATATGTTCCAGGCCCGGCGCCAGCAGCGGCTCCAGGTAGGCGGCCAGTTGCCGCGTATTCATGATCATCGGGTCGCCGCCCGTGATCAGCACGTCCGTCACTTCCGGATGCAGTTTCAGGTAGGCGGCCAGCTCATGCGATTCGCGCGCATCGAACTTCATGTCGTCCATGCCGACGAACTGGGGCCAGCGGAAACAGAAAGTGCAATACGCGTGGCAGGTCTGGCCCGCGCTGGGGAAGAACAGCACCGTCTGCGCATATTTATGCTGCAGGCCGCGCACGGGCGCATCGTTGACGCGGGGCACGTTGTGCGTCATCTGGCCGGCCGGATGGGGATTCATACCCAGGCGCAAGCCATGCACATACGCATCGATGGCCGCCTTGTCCTGCTTGACCAGCACCAGGTCGCGCAAGTGCGCGTACTGCTCGGGCGGCAGCATGTCGCGGTGCGGAAAGACGAGGCGATAGATGGGGTCGTCAGGAATGTTGTTCCAGTCGATCAGCTGATCGAGCACATATTCATTGGTGCGAAACGGCAAGACGTGCGACACCACTTGCACGGCTACACGCTGCTCTTCCGGCAGCCATTCCCACTGCCGCGCCTGTTGAATGGTCTGCCGCGTATACGGCTTGAACTTGGGTGAAAACGGCTCGGTAATGGGTGCGGACACGATAAGCTCCTTGCCTGTAAATAGCGATAACTTGCATGAAATCAGCCCTACATCGTCCAATTCCAGCCTCTTCCCCCTCATACCAGACCCGCCCGGCATGCTGTGAAAGTCATCATAATTCTTGCCGCTCGGAACCAAATTGCTACATATCAACAAGCCGTCGATACGTTGCATGCTGCCTACAAGCAACACCTTAGTTTGTTCCATCGCAATTTGAGGGAAGCGTCGGCGACGTAAATTACGACTTGGCAACATATCCCTCGATATCACAAGGAGCTTTCATGAAACGCTTATTCACGGGTAGCCTGCTGTGCCTGGCATTTGCCGGCGGCAGCGTCAGTGCCGCCGTCGAACCAACGGAAAAAGACGCCATCGCCATGGCCGAACGGGGCGCCGCCTTCATGAAGGCGCATGGCAAGGAAGAAATGATGAAGAAAATCACGGCGAAAGACCCGGACTTCGTGCAGGGCTCGCTATACGTGGACATGCGCGACATCAAGACGGGCATCGTGCTGGCCCACCCCATCAATCCTTCCATCGTGGGCAAGGATTTGACGGATGTGCCCGATGCGAATGGCAAGAAATATCGCCGTGAAATCATTGAACTGGCGCAAAAACAAGGCAAGGGCTGGGTCGATTACCAGTACAAGAATCCCACCAGCGGCAAGATCGAACCGAAGACCACATACATCCTGCGCGTCAACGATGTGGTGCTGGAAGCGGGGATCTACAAAAAATAAGGCGGGGGCGGCGCGCATGCACACCGCGCGCCGCCTGCGGTGTGAACAGCCATAGCCAGGAGTCAAGCATGCTCAATCAATTACGCATCGGACCAAAATTATTGCTGGCGCCCATACTGGTCTTGCTGTTGCTGATACTCAGCTCGACCGGCGCATGGTATGGCATGGTGCGGCAAAATGCCTCACTGGAAAACATGGTGCGGGTGCGCATCACGCATTTGAAGGCGGCCGCCGATGTACTCGGCGAGGCCAGGCAGGTGCATGGCAATATGTACCAGTTGCTGTCATGGACGAATGGCAGCTTCGCCAAGGCCCGCCTCGATGCACTTGAACAACAGATCAAGGCGCGCCACGCGGCCATCGGCACCCAGCTGACCACGCTGCGTTCCACAGCCACGGGCGCCGAGCGCACTTTGGTCGATGCGGCCATCGCGGCGCTGGCCGGCTATCGCAAGGCCGTGCTGGAAACCATGGAAATGGCGCAGATGGATCAATCGATCGCCACCAATTCCATGCTCAAGGCGGAAACCCAATTCGGCCAGTTCAATACGCAGCTGGCGCAACTATCGGCCCTGGAAACGACCCTCAGCAGCCAGGCCCATGCGACGGCCAGCGCCGAGTTTCGCACCCTGGGCTGGAGCCTGCTGCTGACGGTGCTGCTGTCCATCCTCGTCTCCATCGTCGTGACCATGCTGGTGCGGCGCGCCATGCTGGTGGAAATCCGCGGCATTGCCGACGCCGTGCAAGACCTGGCGGCGGGCAAGCTGACGGCCGGCGCGCCCAAGCAGGGCAATGACGAAATCGCCGCCACCTCGCGCGTGCTGGACCAGACCATTGCCCACCTGAACCAGACCTTGCGCACCATCATGGATGCCGTGCAATCGATCGACACGGCCTCGCACGAAATTGCCACCGGCAACCTGGATTTATCGGCGCGCACGGAAATGCAGGCCAGTTCGCTGGAAGAAACGTCAAGCGCCATGGAAGCGCTGACGCAAGCCGTCAATGACAACGCCGACAATGCCCAGCTGGCTTGCGAGCTGGCGGGACAAGCATCCACCCTGGCTGTGCAAGGGGGAGCGTCGATGCAGCAGGCGGTGACGACGATGGCGACGATACGCGCCAATTCGCGCCAGATCGTGGATATTATCGGTGTGATCGACGGTATTTCCTTCCAGACCAATATCCTCGCGCTGAACGCGGCGGTGGAAGCGGCGCGCGCGGGCGAGCAAGGCCGCGGCTTTGCCGTGGTGGCGTCCGAAGTGCGCACCCTGGCGCAGCGCTCGGCGCAGGCGGCCAAGGAAATCAAGACCCTGATCGCCACCTCGGTGACCACCATCGATGGCGGCAGCGTGGCCGTGCAGCAAGCGGGCGACAGCATGGGCGCCATCGTGGCTTCGGTGCAGCAAGTCAATGAAATCATCCAGCGCGTGAAAGAAGCCAGCGCGGAGCAGGCGTCGGGCATCACGGAAGTAAATCAGGCCGTCACGCAAATGGATGATGTCACCCAGCAAAATGCGGCCCTGGTGGAGCAGGCGGCGGCAGCGGCGGCCAGTTTGCAGGACCAGGCCGTCAAATTGTCGGCGGCAGTCAGCGTGTTCACCCTGGACCAGCGCCCCGCCGCGCCGAGCGGCCACACCGAAGAAGAAGCGTTCCGGCATCCGGCCAGTGCGCAGCAGGACCGGCGCGCACTGCACAGCCCATTGCGCGGCAAGTCCGCCTTGCCAGGCACAAACACAACGCCGCAGCGCCGGCGCAGCTAGGCGGCTGGCGCGCGCATCGGTTTGCTTAGATAGCGCGAGCCGGCCAGCACGAAACGCCACGGCGTGTCCATCGCCTTGGAAATGCCGATGCGCAAACCCGCCTGCACCGTCACCTCTTGTTCGCGGGGCAACAGCATGTACGGCGGCGCATCAAGCGCCAGCCGGTTGTGCATGTGCGTGACACCGAGCGCCTGGCACACCTTGCCCGGCCCCGAGCACAGCAGCCGCGCATCGTCGACGCCGCGCCGCTCGCGCATGATGTCGAGGCCCTCCAAGGGTTCGATGGCGCGGATCAGCACGCCCGCGCCATGGCCCGCTTCGCGGCACACAAAGTTCAGGCACCAGTGGATGCCGTACGAGCGGTAGACATAGGCGTGCGCGGGCGGGCCGAACATGGCCGCATTGCGTGGCGTCATGCCGCCATACGTGTGCGAAGCGGGGTCCAGCCGGTCATACGCTTCCGTTTCCACGATGCGCCCGCCCACGCCGTCGACCAGCACCGTCACGCCGATCAGCTGGCGCGCCACGCTGCTGGAATCGTCCGCAAAATCGATACCCGCGAGGATTTTTTTCATCCGGCAATTGTACCGCCGCGCATCCCGCCGCACGCCCTGCCCCGCCTTGAAAACAAATGAAACTTGCTCTTTTCATCATGATCATCTTCATGGGCAGCGTCGTAAAATGACGAAAATCGGGGCTGGAGCAGGCCAAAACAGGGATTTTTGCGAGAATATATTGCAGAGATGAACTATTGCCATGCATAAACAGCGATAATCGTCGGGCACTGCGCCAGACGCTCATGAGGCGGGCAGCGGCAGCGCACGACAGAATAAGCACCGGGCACAAAAATGATGATGAAAGCGTGATGATGAGAGCGGCAGCGCAAAAGCAGGTAGTGCAGGAAGATCCGGTTGACGCCCTGATGCGTTCCATCCGCATCCCGCCGCGTCCCAGCCTGCTGGTCGACTTGCAGCGCGAACTGGCGGAACAGGACCCGTCGCCGCGCCGCATCGCGCGCATCATCGCCGATGACGTCGGCATGTCCGGCGCCCTGCTGAAACTGGCCAACTCGCCGTTCTATGGCGCCGCGCGCAAAGCCAAGTCCGTCGAGCAAGGCATCAATTTTCTTGGCATCAACCAGTGCAGCGCCATGATGACGGGCTTGCTGGCACGCCAGGCGCTGGAAGCGGAAGGCGTGGAACTGACCAACTTCTGGGACGTGTCGGCCAAACGCGCGCGCGCCCTGGTATTTACCTCGCGCAAGCTGCGCATCGCCCCGCCCGACATCGCCCACACCTTCGGCCTGTTCTGCGATATCGGCGTGCCCCTGCTGATGAACCGCTTTCCCGACTACGTCAACACGTATGCGGCGGCGGCCAACGATGCGAACAATTGTTTTACGGCACTGGAAGACGCGCGCCACCAGACCAACCATGCGGCCATCGGCTGCTTGCTGGCGCGCAATTGGGGCCTGTCCTCCGATGTCTCCTGGGCCATTTTGCATCACCACGACTACACGGTGCTGGCGGACCCGTCCACGGACGACGCCATCCGCTCGCTCGTCGCCCTGTCGCTGCTGGCCGAAAAGGGCATTCAGCGCTACCATGGCAACAGTACCTCGCTCGAGTGGGACAAGGGCGGCGAGCTTGCCTGCCAGCATCTCGGCCTGTCTCAGGAAGAAGCCGCCGACCTGCTCGACGAATTGCACGAGATGTTCGATACCGACCATTGATGTATCAGGCGGCCGCGTCCGCCTGTATGATCTGTCCCGGCGCCTGGCAAAGCCTTGGCGCCTGTTTCCGTTTGCCTGACCCGTCTTTCTTAACCTGTTGATCGCCATGCCCAAAAATAAGCGCCCTGTCCCCCGTAAATCCGCCAACACGCCTGAAGACAAGGACGAGTCCGTCACGCGCATGCTGTGCACGATGGCCCTGAACCTGGCGGAGCAGGAAGACAGCGAATCGCAGGGCACGGTACTGGCCGAGCAAGCCGTGGAATTTGGCCGCCTGATCCGCAAGGCCCTGAATCAAAAGAAGGATGAAATCCTGTACGACGCCATCGAGCGTTCGAAATACGAAGACGTGGGCGCCTACCAGTACCTGCGCAGCCACATCGAGGAAGCGGCGTCCATTTCCGTGATCCGCCGCGACAACGCACCGGCGATGGAAATCAACGCCTTCGTCGTGCCCCTGCTGGTGCAAAGCACGGGCGGCCTGAAGGAAGCGGACGGTTTCCAGGACCAGGACGCTTTCGAAGCACTGGTGAAAAGTTTCCAGCAGGCAGAACTGGAAAGCGCCAAGGCCAAGGTAGTCCTGATGAGCCATGCCTACGACCTCGATGAAATTGACCGCATCACGTATAGCCATTTGCACGAAATGGTGCGCGATGCGTATAGCTCGATGACGGACAAGAAAATCGTCGCCACGCCGGGCCTGGAAAGCAGCATCGTCGGCTGGAGCGAAACGGCTTTCGGCCCGCAGGACACGGCCGTCGAACTGCGCTTCCTGCTGGGCTTTGCCTTGAAACGCGTGGACGACCCGTTCTATGCGGAACCGAAGGACGAAGCGGCGCTCGACGCCTGGTTCGACGCGCGCATGGCCCGCTACCAGCAATGGACGACGGAAGTGGGCGAGCTGGTGAAACGCTGCCTGGCGCCGGCCGGCAGCGCGCTGGAAGTGAGCTTCCTGTATCAGGATCTGTTCCATGGCGGCAAGGAACAAGGCATGAGTGAATACGCGATGCTGCAGATGATGTCCGGCATCAACCATGCCTTGGCGGAAAACAAAGTGGACGCCGGCGATGTATCCGTCGTTGTCGGCCCGGCCGATGAGCATGGCGAAATGCTGCTACGGGTCAATGTCAGCACGGCGAACGGCCAGCTGCTGCACAGCGCCGACAAGCCGCTGGACCTGGCCGCCGACCTGCAGGACGAAGTCGACGACATCTGCGATGCGCTGGCCACCATCGGCGTGACGCAACTGTCCGTGGCGCTGAAATTCGATGCCAAGGGACAGCCGCTGGAAGCGCAGCCGTACGCGCCGGCGTAAATTCTGTCCTCACGCCGCCCGTCATCTCGACAAGCGGCAGTTATCAAGATACCATCTCCCGTTAGCGTGCGACCAGCCTGGCGCACCTTCCGGAGATGCGCATGCCCCAGCCGCAACTGATCAATATTGCCACCCATGTGCTGGCCGGCAGCGCCGCCATCGGGCTGGGGCTCTTCCTGCTGGCGACAGCCAAGGGCACGCCGCGGCACCGCCGCCGCGGCCGGCTGTTCGCGTGGCTGACCTTGCTGGTCTGCGCCACGGCCGCCATCGGCAATCTGCTGTTTGACTATCGTCCCGTCTTTGCCGTGCTGACAGTGCTGGTGCTGTACCAGCTGCTGAGCGGCTGGCGCGCCGTCTACACGCGCGATGCCGGTCCGCAAGCCGTCGATGGCGCGATGACGGCAGCCGCGTTGATAGCGGGCGGGTTGATCCTGTTGCGCCTGCAGCACGATGCTTCCGGACAGCAAGCCATCGTCGTGCTGTCATCGCTGGGCGGCCTGGCCACCATCCTCGTCTACGACGGCGTGCGCTGGGCCTTTCCCCGCCGCTGGCATGGCATATTGTGGCGCTATGAACATATCTACAAGCTGCTCGCCTCGCTGTTCGCCATGCTTTCCGCCGCCGCCGGCAACCTGCTGCGCATGGGCCAGCCTTGGACGCAGTTGGCGCCATCCCTGCTGGGCTTGATTTGCATCGCTTGGTTCTGGCGGCGCCAGTACCGGCAAGAACGGGCGCAGCGCCTCATGCACAGGCTTGCCGCCTGACATCAGCCACGCAAAGCCAGCCACGCCTGCAATTTCTGCGCATACGCCAAGGTGTAGGCGGGACTGCTCGACGGCAAGCTGACGATGCGGTAGCGCTGCGCATGTTCACCCAGCACCTTGATGCCCAGCTTCGCGGCCGTGCCGCCGTTGAAAGCGATCGTGCGCAGCTGCGGCAGGCTGGCGGCCAGGGCCACCAGGTCGTTGTCGTCGCGTTCGCGGATGTTGCTGTCCAGGCTGCCCGTGCGTTGGGCCTGCGCCACCACGTCCCACAGACCGACGCCGTGCGCCAATAAGGTCGCCAGGCGCTCTTCATAGGGCAGGCTCTTCAATTCAACGCCCAGTACCTCGCCCAGCAGCATCCAGAACCTGTTTTGCGGATGCGCATAGTACTGGCTGTGGGCCAGCGATTTTTCTCCGGGCAGGCTGCCCAGTATCAGCAGGCGCGTATCGGCGTCGACGACGGGATCGAAACAGCGCTTGCGCGGGTCGGTCATGTTGACGGAAAAAGTACACAGACGGCTCAAGGAATTTCCTGGAAAGGCTGAAGGGACGCGTCATTTTACCCGGCCATGAGACTTGCACTCACAGCAATTTGCAGCGTTCCAGTTTGTAGAGGACTGCATGGCTGAAATACTGGAAAAGTACACACTAATCCGTACCACTCTCCGGCATCATCTGCGCCAAATCAAGTATTTACTAAAAAAAATCAATATTTACTAAACCTGTGCTACACTTAATTTACTGTTTTTTTTGTAAAATTTACTAAATTAAAAAGGTGCGCCAAAAATGTATAGCGAAGCTCTCGTACAACTTGCTCTGGATACCATGGCCTGCAACCAAAAGGATCTGGCAATTCACCTACGTGTTTCTCCAACCCAAGTCAGCAAATGGAAAAAGGGTGAACACATGTCTAACGAAATGGAGCAAAAATTTCGAGACATCGTGGGCATTGGAAAAAAAAATCCAACTTTTGTACTCTGGGCAGGCTCTAACGAAGCTGCAAACAAATGGGAACGGCTGATCTGTTACCTAGGAGAAATTGCGTATGACAGTGCTGAGACGGGTTACGACACTGCACCACTCGTGGAGGATATTGATAATTTATGTGAACAAACAATTTATACTCTCAAGGAAATGGGAGTGGAAGATCCAGATGATTTTCCTCAAGCTTTGGATGTGGACTACGATGACGAAGACCTCGATATCTGGGAATTGATATATGAAAACCCATATTCTTCTCTAATCTACAAAATTTACAAATCATTCAATGATGTGTATGGTTTTTATATTGCATACGTAGAATATTTATTATCCGATGACGAATTAGATTTATTTTCAACACCAGCAATTAATATTTGCCCATCGCTTATATTACTTGCAGCTTGCAAGATAGAAAGCGATAAGAAATTCACTCAAAATATTAAAGAATTTCATTACAAAGTAAAAAAAGATTATGAGGAATGGCTCACAATAGTGAAGAATCATGCTTTTCGTGCGGGCATCCCATTAAAGGCTGAACTTCTTGACTTGATTCATCGCTCAGCGGATGAACTGGGACACGATGCTGAGGCAGAGAGCCTTGGCTTCAACTCGTCCAAGCTACATCCGGACATCTATATGAACGAACTTTTAGTGGGAATGAGAGCAATTCATCAAGTTCTACCAGCAATAATGAAAAAGTTAGGAATAGATGAGACATTTCAACTAAATGAAGAAGATTTTCATATTCGCTAAACCGAGTACCTTATGGAGCATCGAAAAAACTATAATCACCTCTGCATTGTAAAACTCTGCTCGAAGTGAGATTTATGGCTACGGAAGGAAATGGATCATTTTAACCAACCATGCTACCAACATTCTCGCTAACACAACGGTGTAGAATTCCCGCACAACCATCCCTAGACAAGAGACCGCCCATGCGCACCATCGATACCCTGCTGGCCCAGTATGGCGAAAGCCACCGCAATCACGTCAATGAATGGGTGCACATCGTGTGCGTGCCGCTGATCGTTTTCAGCCTGCTGGGGCTGTTGTGGAGCGTGCATCCCAGCGTGGCGCTGCTCGGCAGTATTCTGGCCTTATACTATTATTACAAGCTGTCGCGCCCGTTTGCTGCGGGCATGCTGGCGATGCTGGCCGCCATGCTGGGCCTGCTTCTGCTCATGCCGGCGCTGACCATCCTGCCCGTGTCGCTGGCGCTGTTCGTGCTGGCCTAGATAGGCCAGTTCATCGGCCATCAGATCGAAGGCAAGAAACCGTCGTTCCTCGACGACTTGCGCTTTTTGCTGGTGGGGCCGCTGTTCGTGCTGGGATTTTTATACCGGCGCCTGCGGCTGGCGTATTGAGCGGCAAGCGCTTACGCGAAGTTGGTAACAGATTTTTACCATTCGTAACTAGTTATCTGAGGCAAGTGTCCTTTATGATAAGTCACCATCTGCCGGTCGACGCAATCGGCAAGCAACTTTTGTCCAAGGGAGTCCCACATGAAAGCACCAATTATTGCAGTGGCATTGCTTGCCACCCTGGCCGGCTGCGCCGTACAACCGAACTCGGCAAATGTCTACAATGCGCGCCAGGCGCAGAACGAACAATCGGTTCGCATGGGTACGGTTGAATCCGTGCGCCAGGTAACCATCGACAAGGGTGAAACGGGCACGGGCGTGCTGGCTGGCGCGGCGCTGGGCGGCGTGGCCGGCTCGACTATCGGCGGCGGCAAGGGCGCCATCGCGGCCAGCATCCTCGGCGCCGTCGCCGGCGGCATGGCCGGCAAGAGCATCGAAGCGAATGCCTCGAACAAAGCGGGCCTGGAAATCACCGTGCGCCTGGACAATGGCGACATGCGCGCCATCGTGCAAGACGCCGACGAGCTGTTCCGCCCGGGCGAGCGCGTGCGCCTGCTGTCCGATGGCCGCAAGACCCGCGTCACGCATTGATCCGCTTGCCGGCGCATGCGCTCAGCCGAATGCGCCGGCAGCGAGCAAGGCGGAGGGGTGCAGCCAGATGGCAATCACAGCCGTCACGACCACATACACAAGCACGCTCCATACTTTGATCTGCAGTGATGCTGGCATGGCGGTCCCCTTCAAAAATGCAATTCAGAAAATATTTACTTGATAATAAAGTAAATATTTTCATAAATTCAACATTTTCCAGAAGCACTGCGCTGGCTCAATGCCTGCCTGCGCATTTGCCAAACTCGACCGGGACGCGCGATGCCCGTATACTTGCGCGATGTCCTCTCCTCTCCTGTTCATCATTGCCTGCCTGATCTGGGGCTCCACCTTCTGGGCCATCACCTTGCAGCTGGGCGACGTCGCCCCCGCCGTTTCCGTGGTCTACCGCTTCGGCCTCGCGTCCGCCACCCTGTTTGCCTGGTGCGCCGTGCGCGGCGACCGCCTGCGCCTGCCCTGGCGCGCGCAAAAATGGATGCTGCTGCAGGGACTGGCCTCGTTCGCCCTCAGCTATGTGTGCACCTACAGTTCGGAGCAATACCTGGTCTCGGCCCTTGTCAGCGTGCTGTTTGCGCTGATGGTGTTCTGGACGCCGTTGCTCAACCGCATCGCTTTCGGCACACCCATCACCTGGAGCACCTGCTGCGCCGCATTCGTCGCCATCTGCGGCATCGTGCTGCTGTTTTACCAGTCCATCGGCGCGGCGCTGCAAGATATTCTGGGCGGCGGCAATGGTCATTTCCTGCTCGGCTTTATCCTGGCGCTGGTGGCAACCGTGTCGAGCACTGCAGGCAACGCCCTCGTCATGAAAGTGCGCGAACATTCGGGCAACGTGATGCTGACCATGGCCTGGACCATGCTGTGGGGCACCTTGATGGTGGCCGTCTGGGCCGTCGCCACGGAACAGTCCTGGCAATTGCCCACGCGCCCCAGTTACTGGATGGGATTGGTGTACCTGGCCATCTTCGGTTCGGTGATCGCCTTCAGCGCCTATTTCACGTTAATCGCCCGCATCGGCACGCAAAAGACCGTGTACATCGGCGTCGTCACGCCCGTCATTTCCGTCCTGCTGTCGGTGCAGTTCGAACACTACCGGCCCGCCGCCATCGAATGGGTGGGCATGGTGCTGTGCCTGTCCAGCGTGGCCTGGGCCCTGACGTCGGGGGCGCGCAAGACGAGTACCATCGCTTCCCTTTCCACCACTCCATCCACAAAGGCAACATGAGCACCTCTTCCTCCCTCGCCATCCGTCCCGCGACCGTATCCGACGTGGCCGCCATCTTTGGCATGATCCACGAACTGGCCGTGTTTGAAAAACTCGAACACATGATGATCGCCAGGGAATCCATGCTGCACGACAGCCTGTTCGGCGCCCATCCCGCATGCGAAGCGCTGGTGGGCGAGGAAAATGGCGAAGTGGTGACCTTTGCCCTGTTCTTCCACAATTTTTCCACCTTCCTGTGCCGCAAGGGCTTGTACCTGGAAGACCTGTATGTGAAGCAATCGGTGCGCGGCAAAGGTTATGGCAAGCAGATGCTGGTAGCGCTGGCGCAACTGGCCGTCGAACGCGATTGCGGCCGCTTCGAATGGTCGGTGCTGGACTGGAATGAAAACGCGATCAATTTCTACAAGGGCATGGGCGCGGACGTGATGCCGGACTGGCGCATCTGCCGGGTCGCTGGAGATGCCTTGACGCAATTGTCGGCAGGCACGCCGATATCGGCCTGATGGGGGAACTGTAAGCGTAAGTTCCAAAAAAATCCCCGCGGGCTAGCGGCACCGCGGGGTAGAACCCATTGTCAAGTGGGAGGGGGAGAATGCAATCAACGGTTATCAATATAAACGCTGTCGCTTGCGATGGCGCAGACCTTTACATTTGCTTACCGGGCCTTACATTTGACTTAAATCTGCTAACCAAGTTTCACCAAGTGTCGCTTGAATGACACTGATTATTTCCGTGGTTCAATCAATGTGCCGTGCAAGCCGATATGTTGTTGCGCAACCCCACCGCCACCCTGCGCATTTTTATAGATTTGGTACACTGTCAGGCAGGCGATGCAGCCAGCAACCACGGCAAAAATGACCATGCGACGCTCCTTGAATATGCTTGAAGGAATCAGGGCCCGCAGCGGCTGATGATGACCAGGCGAGCAGGGAAGATTCAGTGTGGCATCTTCGCCCTGGCGGGCATTGTGCAATGTCAAACACGCCAATTTGACGGGGTCATGGCATTTGATATGGCGCAAAGTGGCGGCATTCCGCTCACACAAAATGAACGCATCATTACGCACCTGGGAGCCACATCATGAATGTTTCTGCCAAACCGCTCGTCATGAAAATCTACCGCGCCTACCTGCGCTCCCGCCTGGAACGCTACACGCGCGACTTGCAAGCCATCGCCGAACAGCGCGAGAACGACTTCCAGGCTGAACGCATCCTGCACCAAGCCGTCGTCTCGGTGCGCTCCAAACTGCACTCGCTGTAACCGTGATGCCGTCAGTGCTGCCGGCCGGCCACGGCCCAGCGCTCCACCAGTTCAAACAAACCTTGCGTCAGCAGGGCCAGCACGGCTGCGGGGATCGCGCCGGCCAGCAGCATGTCGTTGTCGTTCAACGCCAGGCCGATGGTGATGCGTTCGCCATAACCGCCCGCGCCGATGAAGGCGGCAATGGTGGCCGTGCCCACGCTCATCACGGCTGCCGTTTTCACGCCCGCCAGCATGACGGGCAAGGCCAGCGGCAAGTCCACGTGCAGCAAGCGGTCGCGCTTGTTCAAGCCCAGCGCCAGCGCCGCCATGCGCAAGCCTTGCGGCACCTGCAAGATGCCCGTGCACGTGTTGCGCACGATGGGCAGCAAGGCATACACGAATAGGGCCACCAGCGCCGGCACCGTGCCGATCATGCCCAGCAAGGGGATCAATATCGCCAGCAGGGCCAGCGACGGCACCGTCTGCAGCACGCCGACGAAGGCCAGCACCGTTTGCCGCAGCGGCGCCGAAAACGCCGCCAGCACGCCCAGCGGAATGCCGATCACGCACGCCAATGCCACCGACAGCAGCACCAAGGTCAGATGCTGGCGCGTCAGGGTCCACAAATCGTCGCCGATGATTTTATCGAGCAGCTTGCTGCGCGTGGCGCCCGGTTTGTTCGCCTGCGTGCCGGAGGCCAGCCACTGGCGCGCCACGTCGGAAAAAGTCTTGCCATCGATTTCCACGGCCGCATTCATGGCGATCATGTCGCTCTCGCTGATACGCCCCTGCAAGCCTTGCAGCGCCAGCCAGGCGGCGGGAAAACGCTGCGGCACGTCGAGCCGGTACAAGAGCATGGCGTCGTAGCGGGGAAAATACTGCTGCGTGTCGGCCAGCACGCGCAAGCCGTACTGGCGTATCTTCGCGTCCGTCGAATAGATGTCGATCACGTCCACCTGGCGCTGCGCCAGCGCCTCATAGGCGATGCCGTGATCGAGTCCGCGCGGGCGCTGCGGCAAGCCATAGCGGGCGGCCAGGCCCGGCCAGCCATCGACCCGGCCGATGAACTCATGCGACAGGCCGAATGTCAGGGCGGGGTGTTGCGCCAGCTGCGCCAGGCTGGCGATGGTTTTTTCATCGCTGCGCATGGCCAGCGCATAGGTATTGTTAAAGCCCAGCGGCACGGCCACGCCCAGGCCCAGCGCCGCCAGTTCGCGCCGCATCTGTTCCAGGTCGATGGCCTTGTCGTGCTTGAGGATTTCGCTGCCGATGGTGCCCATGTATTCGGCATACACGTCGATGCTGCCCGCCTGCAGCGCAGCGAGCACGATGGCCGTGTTGCCCAGGCCCTGGCGGTGCTGCGCCTTGACGTGCGGCGCGGCGCTCTGCTTGACGATTTCACCGAGGATGTACGATTCCGTAAAGCGCTTCGAACCCACCTTCAGGGTGCCGCCATCCATGGCAAGGGAGGACATGGGTGCGGCGGCGAAGACCAGCAACAACAACAGGTAAACAACACGCACGCGGCGCTCCAGGACGGATGATCAATCCGGCAAGCTTACCACCGGCGCGCGCCAGACACCGCCATGCACCACGCCCGCGCACGGGTTCAGGCCCAGCGCATACGCCAGGTCGGCCGGGCGCGCGATGCGCCACAGGGCGAAATCGGCACGCTTGCCCACCGCCAGGCTGCCCGTTTCATGCTGCAAGCCCAGCGCGCGCGCCGCATGCAGCGTGCAGCCGGCCAGCGCTTCCTGCGGCGTCAGGCGCCACAGGGTGCACGCCATGTTCATCGCCAGCAGCAGGGACGTCATCGGCGACGTGCCCGGATTGCAATCGGTGGACACGGCCATCGGCACGCCGGCCGCGCGCAACGCCGCCACCGGCGGCGGCTGCGTTTCGCGCAAAAAGTAATACGCGCCCGGCAGCAGCACAGCCACCGTGCCATGTTGCGCCATGGCGGCCACACCCTCTTCCGACAGGAATTCCAGGTGATCGGCTGACAGGCCATCGTAACGGGCCACCAGCGCCGCGCCGCCCAGGTCCGACAGCTGCTCCGCATGCAGTTTCACGGGCAGATTCAAGGCGCGCGCCGCCTCGAACACCCGCTGCGTTTGCGCCGGCGTAAAGCCGATGCGCTCGCAAAATGCATCGACGGCGTCGACCAGTCCATCGCCCGCCAGCTGCGGCAGCATCTGCGCGCACAACAGGTCGATATACGCATCGGCCTGGCCCGCATATTCGGGCGGCAGCGCGTGCGCGCCGAGGAAGGTGGTGCGCACAGATACGGGCAGCTGTTGCCCTATCCTGCGCGCCACGCGCAGCATCTTCGCCTCGCTGTCCGCGTCGAGACCATAACCGGACTTGATCTCCAGGGTCGTCACGCCCTCGGCCAGCAGCGCCAGCACGCGGGGCAGGCTTTGCCGCAGCAACCCCTCATCGCTGGCCGCGCGCGTGGCGCGCACGGTGGACATGATGCCGCCACCGGCGCGGCTGATGTCTTCATAGCTGGCGCCATTCAGGCGCGCCTCGAATTCGTCGCTGCGGTTGCCCGCGTGGACGATGTGCGTGTGGCAGTCGATCAGGCCGGGCGTGAGCCAGCAGCCCTGACCATCGTGCAGCACCGCGCCGCTGGCCGGCAGCTCGTCGCCGGGGCCGAACCACGCGATGCGGCCATCCTTGACGGCGATGGCCGCGTCGAGCAATTCGCCATAGCCGTGTTCCATGGTGGTCAGGTGGACGTTATGGATGACCATATCCCAGTCTTGCATGGCTTTTCTCTCCTAGGTGAACAGGTCAACGCACAACACGGCCGAACGCTGCAAGGCGTCGAGACGCCACTCCGACGCATCGTCGGCATCGAGCAGCAGCGCGTCATAACGGGCCAGCGCGAACTGCTGTTCCGCGCCGCGCGCCAGCACGTGGCCTTCGCCGGCGACAAACAGCAAGGTCGCCGCGCTGCGCCGTACCAGCCTGCACGGGGCCGTGATTTTTTCCAGCTGGTGGCGGCAGCGGTCGCGCCGCGTCATCACATTGAAATCCGTCGTCGTCCCCTTGACCTGCGCCTCCACGGCCGCCTCGCCGGGAAACCACAGCATCGGCTGCGTAGCGTTCAAGACCACCTTGCGCGTGCCGTCGAACGTCAGTTGCACGCTGTCGCCATCGACCAGCATCAGGCTGCGGTCGATACCGGGAAAGCTGGAAAACGGTCCGCTGGCCGTGATCGTCGCCAGGCTGATACGCCAGTCGAAATCATCGAAGCCGGCGCCGGGGGGAGCAATGGCGATTTCCGTCGTGCTGCCGCCGCCGTTTTTCCACGGCGCGGCGCGCAGGCATTCCTGCGGGATGAAGGTCGCCATCAGAGCGCCCTCAGTTGCGCCAGGGTGCGCTTGTAGGCGGCGGCGATGGCGTCCTGCGCCACGTGGCGCCCATCGCGCACCTGCCATTGGCCGCCGCACAGCACGTCGCGCACCAGCTTGTCGTTGCCGCAGAAAAGTACGCTGCCCAGCACATCGGAGATGGCCACGCCGCACAGGTTCACATGCGCGTCGTCGAGCACCAGCAAGTCGGCGCGGCAGCCGGGCGCCAGCGCACCGAGCTTGCGGCCGGACGCCTGCGCGCCGCCCTGCAGGGCCGTTTGCCACAGGTAATCTCCCACGTGGCGTTCATCTGCCGTGGCGGCCACATTGCGTTGCTGCCGTTGCAGGCGCTGGCCATATTCGAGCCAGCGCAATTCTTCCACCGGCGACTGCGACACGTGGCTGTCGCTGCCGACGCCAAAACGCCCGCCGGCGGCGATGAATTCGGCCAGCGGAAACAAGCCGTCGCCCAGGTTCGCTTCCGTCGTCGGACACAGGCCCGCCACGGCGCCGCTGGCCGCCATCAGCGCCACTTCATCGGGCTGCACATGCGTCGCATGCACGAGGCACCAGCGCGCATCGACGTCGATCTGATCGTACAGATACTGCACCGGGCGCCGGCCGCTGTAGTCCAGACACTGGCGCACCTCACCCTGCTGCTCGGCGATGTGGATGTGGATGGGACGCTCCGCGGGCAGCGCTTGCGCCACTTCGCGAATCTGCGCCACGCCGGCCGCGCGCAGCGAGTGGGGCGCAAAGCCCACCTCCACCTGCCCACCGCGCTGCGGCGCCAGCGCCTCGACGATGCGCAGCACGTCATCTGCATTGGTGCGAAAGCGCGCCTGTTCCTCTTTCAAGGCTTGCTCGCCAAAGCCCGCATGGCCGTACAGCACGGGCAGCATGGTCACGCCGATGCCGCTGAGGCGCGCCGCGGCCAGCACCCGTTCCGCCGTTTCGGCGGGGCGCGCATACAGCGCGCCGGCCATATCGCGCTGCAGGTAGTGGAATTCGCACACGGCCGTGTAGCCATGGCGCAGGCATTCCACAAACAACTGGGCGGCGATGGTTTCCATCTGCTGCGGCGTGATGTGGCGCGCGAAACGGTACATCAGCTCGCGCCAGGTCCAGAAACTATCCGGCCCGTCACCGGCGACTTCCGTCATGCCGCCCAGCGCCCGCTGGAAGGCATGCGAATGCAGGTTGACCATGCCGGGCAATACATATTCGGCCACCTCCACGCCGGGCGGCGGCGCGGCATTGTCGGTCACCGCCGTCAGATCGCCTGCCGCATCCCACTCCAGCAGCACGTCGCGGCGCCAGCCTTGCGGCAGCAGCGCATGGCGCGCGAACAGACAGCCGCTCAACGCGCCACCCATGCCACGGCCGCTGCCATCATCTGGCGCAGCAGCGGCTGCACCTGTGCCGCCAGGTCGGGCCGGTAGCCGAATGGCGCCGCGTCATCCATGCCAGGTTCATTCATGTACAGGCACTGGCACATCTCCAGCTGGATCGCATGCACGCGGCCGGCCGGCTGGCCGTAATGGCGTGTGATGTGCCCCCCTTTGAAGCGGCCATTCAGCGCCACGGTAAATGCATCCTGCGCGCGCGCGATATCGACCACGGCGGACGTCAGGCCCGCATCGCAGCTGGCACCATCAGCCGTGCCGAAATTCAGGTCGGGCAGCTTGCCGTCAAAGAAGCGCGGCACATGCGAGGCAATGGAGTGGGCATCCCACAGCACCACGGCACCATGCACGCGCAGCAGCCGGTCCAGTTCCGCGCGCAGCTGCGCATGATACGGCGCCCAGTAGCGCCGCAGGCGCTGCTGCACGTCCTGCGCATCGGGCTCCTTGCCAGCCAGGTACAGCGGCTCGCGGTGAAAGGTATCGCTGGGCAGCAAGCCCGTCGTATCCTGGCCCGGATACAGATTCGTGTCTTCCTGCGGGCGGTTCAAGTCGATGGTGTAGCGCGACCAACGCGCCGACAGCACGGACGCGTCCATCTCCTGCAAAAAGCCATACAGCTCGCGCAAATGCCAGTCCGTGTCGGCCTTGATCAGGGCCTGCGGCGTCATGCGCGCGGCGATATCGTCGGGTATGTCGGTGCCCACGTGGGGCATCGACACGAGCAGCGGGATGCTGCCTTCGTTGAAGCGGAAATCCATGCTTGTCTCCTTGCGCCCGCTCAGGCGTACAGCGGGGCGAACAAATTCTTGCACGTGCTGCTCAACTCACCCTGCAGCACCATCTGCTTGGCCGCTTCGATGTCCGGCGCGAAGAAGCGGTCGGCGTCGAAGAACGGCACTTTCTGGCGCAGCTGCTGGTGTACATGCTCGAGGTGCGGCGAGGTTTTCAGCGGACGGTGGAAGTCGATGCCCTGCGCGGCGGCCAGCAGCTCGATGCCGACGATGACGGCCGTGTTGTGCGCCATGTCGTCCAGGCGGCGCCCGGCGAACGTGGCCATGCTCACATGGTCTTCCTGGTTGGCGGACGTCGGCAGGCTGTCGACGCTGGCCGGATGCGCGAGCGACTTGTTTTCCGACGCCAGCGCGGCCGCCGTCACGTGGGCGATCATGAAGCCGGAATTGACGCCCGGGTCGCGCACGAGAAAGGGCGGCAGGCCGGACAAGGTGGCGTCGATCAGCAGCGCGATGCGGCGCTCGGCCAGCGCGCCGATTTCAGCAATCGCCAGCGCCAGCGTGTCGGCGGCAAAAGCCACCGGCTCGGCGTGGAAGTTACCGCCCGAGACGATTTCCGCCTGCCCGTTGGGACCATCCTGGAAGATCAGCGGATTGTCCGTGACGGCATTGGCTTCGATCAGCAAGGTGCGGCCGACGTTACCGATCAGGTCCAGGCAGGCGCCCATGACTTGCGGCTGGCAGCGCAGGCTGTACGGGTCCTGCACGCGCTCGTCGCCTTCCAGGTGCGAGGCGCGAATCGCGCTGTGCGCCACCAGCTGGCGGTACATCTGCGCAGCCAGGATTTGCCCCGGCTGTCCGCGCACGGCGTGCACGCGCGCGTCGAACGGCGAGTCGCTGCCCTTGGCCGCGTCGAGCGACAGTGCGCCCGTGACCATGGCCGCTTCCAGCAGGCGCTCGGCCATGAACAGGCCATGCAGCGCCAGCGCGTTCGACACTTGCGTGCCGTTGATCAGCGCCAGGCCCTCTTTCGCCGCCAGCACCACGGGCGCGATGCCCGCCTGCGCCAGCGCTTCGGGCGCCGCCATCAATTCACCGTTGACGCGCACGTCGCCCACGCCCAGCATGGCCAGGGTCATGTGCGACAGCGGCGCCAGGTCGCCCGAGGCGCCGACGGAACCCTTGGCGGGAATGGCCGGCATGATGCCCGCGTTGTACAGGGCGATCAGGGTGTCGACGATCAACGGGCGCACGCCGGAATAGCCGCGCGCCAGGCTGCCGATCTTCATCAGCATGATCAGGCGCACGACGGCGTCCGACAGCAGTTCACCCGTGCCGACGGAGTGCGACAGGATCAGGTTGCGCTGCAATTGCTCCAGCTTTTCATCGGGGATGCGCGTCTTGGCCAGCAAGCCGAAGCCCGTGTTGATGCCATACGCCGCATCGCCCTTGGCGACGATGGCTTGCACGGCGGCGGCCGACGCCTCGATGACGGGATAGGCCTCGGCGGCGAGGATCAGTTTCGCGGGCGCGGCCCACACGGCGCGCAGGTCGCCCAGGGTCATCGCGCCCGGTTTCAGGGTCCAACTTTTGGAGTGCTGTGTCATGTTTGCTTTCACTTCGTATTAAGCATCGGCAGGTTCAGATTGTTGCGCTTGGCGCAGGCGGCCGCTGTTTCGTAGCCGGCATCGGCATGGCGCATCACGCCCGAACCGCTGTCGTTGACCAGCACCCTGGCCAGGCGTTTCGCCGCCGCTTCACTGCCGTCGGCCACGATGACCATGCCCGCATGCTGAGAATACCCCATTCCCACGCCGCCGCCATGGTGCAGCGAGACCCAGGTGGCGCCGCCGGCCGTGTTGAGCATGGCGTTGAGCAGCGGCCAGTCGGAAACGGCATCCGTGCCATCCTTCATGCTTTCCGTTTCGCGGTTCGGGCTGGCGACGGAGCCCGTATCGAGGTGGTCGCGGCCGATGACGATGGGGGCCTTCAGTTCGCCCGTGCGCACCATCTCGTTGAAAGCCAGGCCGGCGATGTGGCGCTCGCCCAGTCCCAGCCAGCAGATGCGCGCCGGCAGGCCCTGGAAGGCGATGCGCTCGCGCGCCATGTCCAGCCAGTGGTGCACCTGCGTGTGGTGCGGGAACAGCTGCTTGATCTTCGCATCCGTTTTATAGATGTCTTCCGGATCGCCCGACAGGGCCACCCAGCGGAACGGGCCCCGTCCTTCGCAAAACTGCGGGCGGATATACGCGGGCACGAAACCGGGGAAGTCGAAAGCGTTCTGCACGCCCTGGTCGAACGCCACCTGGCGGATGTTGTTGCCGTAATCGACGGTGTGCACGCCCATGGCGTGGAAATCGAGCATGGCCTGCACGTGGGCGGCGCAGGAGTCGGCGGCGGCCACCGTCAGGCGCGCATGGCGCTGCGGGTCCTGCTGCGCCGCCTTCCAGTCCGACACGCTCCAGCCGCGCGGCAAATAGCCGTTGACCAGGTCATGCGCGGAGGTCTGATCCGTCACCAGATCGGGCAGCAGGCCGCCCGCTTTCGCGCGGCGCACCAGTTCCGGCAGCACTTCGGCCGCGTTGCCCAAGAGGCCAATGGAGATCGCTTCCTTGCGTTCGGTGTGGTACTTGACCAGCTCCAGGGCTTCGTCCAGGCTGGCCGCCTGCTTGTCCAGATAGCGCGTGCGCAGTCGGAAATCGATGCTGCTTTGCTGGCATTCGATATTGAGCGAGACGGCGCCCGCCATGGTGGCGGCCAGCGGCTGCGCGCCGCCCATGCCGCCCAGGCCCGCCGTCAGAATCCAGCGCCCGCCCCAGTCGCCGCCAAAATGCTGGCGGCCCGCCTCGGCGAAGGTTTCATACGTGCCCTGCACGATGCCCTGCGTGCCGATATAGATCCAGCTGCCGGCCGTCATCTGGCCGTACATGAACAGGCCTTGCCGATCGAGTTCGTTGAAGTGTTCCCAGTTGGCCCATTTCGGCACCAGGTTGGAGTTCGCGATCAATACGCGCGGCGCATCCGCGTGGGTCTGGAACACGCCCACCGGCTTGCCGGACTGGATCAGCAAGGTCTGGTCGTCTTCCAGTTCGCGCAAGGAAGCGAGGATCTGGTCGAAGCAGGCCCAGTTGCGCGCCGCGCGGCCGATGCCGCCGTAGACGACCAGGTGCTGCGGATTTTCCGCCACTTCCGGGTCCAGATTGTTTTGCAACATGCGGTAGGCCGCCTCGGCCTGCCAACTCTTGCAAGCCATGACCGTGCCGCGCGGGGCGCGGATGGTACGGCTGGCATCAAAGCGTGGATCGGTGTCCATTGTGCTGTTCATGCTGTCTCCTCGTAGGGTGCGAGCGGACATGCGTGGTCCGCTCTGGTGCTCCCAGCATAGGTTGTCTATACAACCAAGTCAACAGATTTTTGCAAGCGAAAACTGCCTATTTTTTCTCGTACACGCGCTTGCCCGCCACCCACGTCTGCAGCACCTGCGTCTTGCCGATGGCGGCCGGCGCGACGGTGAACAGGTCCTGGTCGACGACGATGAAGTCCGCCCATTTTCCCGCTTCCAGTGTGCCGATGACCTTTTCCTGGTGCGCTGCCCAGGCTGCGTCCAGGGTGAAGCAGCGCAGCGCTTCGGTGACCGTCATGGCTTGCTGGGGATACCAGCCGCCGGCCGGGAATCCTTCGCTGTTTTGCCGCGTGACGGCCGCGTGGATGCCTTCGAACGGGTTCGGCGACTCGATGGGAAAGTCCGATCCGCAGGCGATGCGCGAGCCTTGCGCAAGGAAGGTGCGCCACGCATACGCGCCCTTGATGCGCTCGTGGCCCACGCGCTGCTCCGCCATGTTCTGGTCGGACGTGGCGTGCGTCGGCTGCATCGATGGCACGATGCCCAGCGCCTTGAAACGGGGGATGTCGCTCAATTGCACCACCTGCGCATGCTCCATGCGGTGGCGCAGGCCCACGCTGCGGTATTGCGCGGTCAAGGCGGCATAGCCGTCGAGGATCTGGTGGTTGCCCGCGTCGCCGATGGCATGCACGTTCACCTGGTAGCCGGCGCGCATGGCTTTTTCCATCTTCGCGCGCATGGCGTCATCTTTGAAGAACAGCAGGCCGCTGGTGGTTGGATCGTCGCTGTACGGCGCCAGCAAGGCCGCGCCGCGGCTGCCCAGGGCGCCGTCGGACAGCAGTTTCACGGCGCGCAAGGCGTACAGGTCGCGCGCATAACTATTTAAAGGGCCGTTTTTCGACAGCGCGTCGAAGTCGTCCGTCGTGTCGGCAATCATGCCGTACACGCGCACCGTCAGCTTGCCGTGGTCCGCATAGTCGCGGAACAGCCGGTCCTGCATCTGGCCGATGCCCGCATCGTGCACGCTAGTCAGGCCCACTTGCGACAGCTGCGCCAGCGCGCCATCGAGGGCGGCGCGGTTTTCCACGTCGCCCGGCTTGGGCAGCACGGCGTCCATCAAGTCCATGGCGTTATCGACCAGCACGCCGGTGGCGTTGCCGTCCGCGTCGCGTTCGATCTTGCCGCCGGCCGGATCTGGCGTGGCGCGCGTGATGCCGGCCAGCGCCAGCGCGCGGCTGTTGGCCCAGCCCGCGTGGCCGTCGACCCGGCGCAGCCACACGGGCCGCGCGCTTTCCGCCGCATCGAGCTCCAGGGCCGTGGGAAAGCGTCCCAGCTTCCAGATTTCCTGGTTCCAGCCATTGCCGACGATCCAGCTGCGTTCCGGATGCGCGCGGGCGAAGTCACCCACGGCCTGCACGGCGGCCGGCAGCGAGGACGAACCGTACAACATCACGCCGCTGGCAATCGTCCCCAGGCCGAACACGTGGCCATGCGCGTCGATCAGGCCAGGCAGCACGGTTTTTCCCTGCACGTCGACGTGGCTCGCGCCCTTAGCCGCCTTGCGTTTCACTTGCGCGGCGCTGCCGACGGCGAGCAGTTTGCCAGCGTCGTCAAAGGCCAGCGCCGTGAAGCGCACCACCTTGCCGGCTGCGTTGAGCGTGTAGCCGTTGGCGTTGTCGATCACCGTGTCGGCATGCACGTGGCCAAGGGCGCCCAGGCAGGCGAGCGTGAGCAGGGTACGGCGCAAGGGCAGGGTCGGCATTTCCATCTCCAGGTCTTTTCGTGAATGAATGAAAAGACGAGTGTATAGAAATTGGCAAAATGGTCAATCAGACAGACACAGGCGCGCATGCCTTGCGCCCAGTCAATACCTTCCCGCCGCCGCTGTCCTACGCTGGCGTTTTGTCGCGGAGCTCCCATGGCCAGGCACCATGTCATCAGCACCACCGCGTGCGACGTGTTCTTCAAGCTCGTGGCCCACCAGAAGAAAAGCCTGGGCGCGCACTTCGACAGCATGATCGTCACCTTCAGCGCCGACGGCCAGCCCGTGCTGGGCGCCACCCTGCGCAACGCGACAAGCGGCTGCGAACTGCACCGCCTGGCCGGCCAGCCCGACGAATGCTGGTGCTGCGGCTATGACGAGCAGCTGGAATTCGTCTCGCAAAACAAGGTGCCGCTGGCGCACGCCGACTACCGGCTCACCTTGAGCAATGGCGAAACGTGGACGGGGACGACGGATGCCAGGGGACGCACGGGGCGCGTGGCCAGCAAGCAGGAAGCGCAAATCACCCAGGCCGAATTCCTGCCGCACGCGGATAAATCGCCATGCTGCGCCGCCGCGCCAAAACACGCTGCACCAGCCGTCAAGATCGTCCAACTGGAAGGCATCAAGACGACCGACAAGGACGTCGGTTCGTCCTTCAAACAGGTCAAAGTCAAGAACAAGGTTCGCCCGCTAACCAGGGGAGAGATCGACATGGCGTGGATGCTGTTCCAGGATGCGATCGACTATAGCAAGGTCAAGGTGCATGGGGAGCCGTATCTATGGTTTGGCTTGCAGCCGAAGGATGTGGCCATGACGCCGGATGGGGAGATTTATTTTCATGAGTCGGACTACATGGAGGACTTTTCCAAAGAAAAAGATAGTCTGAAACACTGGTTTATGCACGAAATGGTTCATGTTTGGCAGTACCAACTCGGATATCAAGTAAAACTGCGGGGAGCCATTCGCTTGGGGCTGGACTACAAATATACCTTGCTCCCCAATCAGAAATTATCCAGCCATGACATGGAAGCGCAAGGTGATTTATTGGCGGACTACTTTGTGCTGAGGTTTTTAACTTCCACTCGCGCCATGCGCCAACAGCGCTATAAAAACTCCGGAGAACTGTTTAAAAAGGTACTCAATGATTTTTTTAACGACCGTAAGAGCCCGAAAAACTTGCCTGGCAACGATATTGACCATGAGCCTATATTCGATATTCCCTGAGACATGGGCATATTCCCGTATGGCAGAAGCAGTTATTCAGTCGGAGCGGGGCATACCCTGCTTCTCGATTACAAAAAAGGAAGAGGCGCGCAATGGCCTGCCATTTCTTGGCGCACTTATGGTTTCAGACATGTCCGTGCAACCAGTAAAAGAAGTGTGGGGATTCTCCATGCCTCCAGACATGCCGCTACCCATCCGCGCCAGCATATGTATCCGCTATGGAAATGTGCCTACCGGCGCGACGGGTATACGCGCTGACAAACTGATACCCGGGCATTTTTATCATGTGTTTCTGAATGGCAGCCCCAAAGATCCATCCGATCCAACATATGGCTATCAAGGAAAATTCTGCGTGAGAGCTACGGCTGCTGGCGGTCAGCAAGTCATTCCCATCAACAGCGACATGGAGGCATGGATCGATGAAGTCTGCCCAACGCCTCCTTAGCCACATGCCCTTGCGCCATCAAACGCTGTTCATACTGCTCGCGTTCTCGAGCATGAACAGCGACGCGCGCTCACGCATGGCCGATGCCGAAGTCACCTCGATCAATGGCGTGCCCTGCTTTAGCATTTCAAAAAAGGAAGAGAGGCGTAACGGCCAGCCGTTCCTCGGCGCCTTGAGCGTGTCAGACATGACGGTCAAGCCAACGACGGAAATATGGGGGTTTCTCATGACAGGTGGCAAGAAAATCACGTTGTCATCAGCAAATTGCATTTTTTATGGAAGAATTCCAGCCAGTGCGGAAGCTGCGCCGGCTCCTGAACTGAAGACCGGCAGGGTGTACGAAGTATTTTTGAATGGCAGGTCTATGGATGCTGCCGATCCAACCTATGGGTACGTGGCGAAATTCTGCCTAGTCCAGCAGGTCTCTGCCAAGCCACGCCTTGTCGTCATCAACAACGATACGCAAGCCTGGATGGATGATACGTGTCCAGTCAAAAAAACTGTCCCATAGCGCAAGGCACGCCTTGAATCATCGTCACCTTATTCTTTGTCTGCTGACGACCTTGACGAGCATGGATGCCGCGGCGTGGTCGCGCATGGCCGAAGCCGAAATTAGCTCATTCAAAGGTATGCCATGCTTCACCATCTCAAAAAAAGAAGAACGCCGCAATGGAACGCCAATGCTTGGCGCACTCATGGTTTACGATATCTCCATAAAGCCGCCTGTAGCGGTCTGGTCCTTCATTCTCCCTGGAGCGACGACCCTACCCATGCATGCCAAAACCTGCTATTTGTATGGCCAAGTACCGGCAGGAGCCGAATCGACTGCCGCGACGATGCTGAAAACAGACAGGATGTACAGCGTCTTTTTAAATGGCCGTCCGGATGATCCCTCCGATTCGACCCGTGGTTATAGAGGAAAATTTTGCCTGACCAGCGACGCGGCAGGTCGGCAAAAAATCATTGCTATCACCAAAGATATGCAGGAGTGGCGCACTGAAATCTGCCCAGTCCATCGATCACTCCCCTAATCCGGCACACCAGGCCTTGTTTGCCAAAAACAGTCCGAGCTTACTTTTCTTCCTCACCCCGCTTCGCTGGCGCCCTGAACCATTCCTCCGGCGGCACCACCTGCGACTCTTTCGGATCATCGATGTAGTGCGGCGACGTGATCTGCACGTCGAATTCGTTGAAGACGTCGATGATGTTCTGGTGCAAGCGGTTCAGTACTTCGGCGCGCTGGCGAGGGACTTCGGCGCTGGCGTAGGCGACGAGGCGGTATTGCACGTAGTAATCCTGCAGCGCCAGTTGCATCACGTACGGTTTTGGCGTGGTCGACAGTTCCGGCGTGCGCGAGGCGGCCAGTTCCAGCATGGCGTGCACTTGCCGCCACGGCGTGGCGTAGCCGATGGTAACGGTGGAATCGAGCACGAAGCCGCCGCCGGGCTGGGCGCGCGAATAGTTCTTTGTCGTTTGCGACATCACCCACGCGTTCGGCAAGGCGACCTCTTCGCCCAGGCCCGTGCGCAGGCGCGTCTCGAACATGCCCACGTCGACCACCGTGCCCTCGCTGTCGCCCACGCGCACATATTCTCCCTTGCGCAGGGCGCGCGTGTACATGAGGATCAGGCCGCTGGCGCCCTGGCCCACGATGCTCGACGCGCCGATCGACACCATCAGGCCCACCAGCACGGACAGGCCCTGGAAGGCGGCCGTGTGCGAGCCGGGCAGATATGGATACGCCATGGCCAGCGCGAACAGCCAGATCACCACGCTGGCGATGCGGCGCGTCGGCAGGGCCGTGTCCTTGTCGAGCCAGCCGATTTGCAATTCGCCGCTTTCCACGCGTTTGAACAGCGAGGCGGCCGTGGCGGCGATCAGGCGCGCGATGGCGAAAATCACGCAGACCAGCACCAGCCCCGGCAAGGCGCCGATGATGGCGTGGAAGACGTCGGCCGCCACATCGAACAAATAGCCGCTCAGGCTTTCGCCCCACGAGCGCGTGTACGGCAAACGGCCCAGCACGAAGGCGGCCCACAGATAAGTGGCCATCAGACGCAAGCCCCACAGCACGGCGCTCAGCAGTTGATACGCGAAGGCGATGTAGTGTTCGGCGTCGAGCACGCGCACGTTTTTCAGGCGCACGTCGCGCAGGCGCGAAGCCAGCAACACACCGCTGCGGCGCTTGGCCCAATGGTGCAAACGCGTCAGGCCCATCCACACGAGCCAGAACACGAGCGTGGCGGCGGCACACACGGCGGCGGCAATCGCCAGGTAGCGCCAGCTGCCCTGTTCGCGGTAGTCGAGTACAGCCTTGCTCAGCTCGCCGGCCGCCGTTTTCGCCACGCTTTCAGTCGTGTCGCCGGCCAGCTGGTTGACGTCGCCGGGCACGACGACGAACAGTTGCACGCCATCGAGCAGCACTTGCGTGCCTTCGGGAATCATGCGCGTGCCCGTCTGCAAGGGACCATTCTTCGCCAGCACGCTGTCCAGGCGACGCTGCGCACCGATGGCCCGCTCATCGGGCGGATAGCCGGCCAGCGCGGCGCGGAAGACGAAGACCTTGCGGTTGGCAAACATCAGCGGCGCAGTCCTGGCCGCAGCAAGCTGCGATGGCGCCACGACGGATGCGGCCTCCGCAACGAGCGCGGGCACGCCCTCGTCCGCATGGGCTGCGGGCAACAAAAACATGGTCAACAGGCATAACAGGCGGAGCAACGCGGACATGGCAGCAATGAAAAGTGACAGGGAGTAGCCATCATGCCATGTAATCCTGGAAACTCAAGTGCCGCCGCTAGCGTTCAGCTCGCATCATGAAAAATGATGCCCAAGGTGTGACGCAAGCCCGAACGCAGGCGCGACACGCCGTGGCGCATGTTCACGCGGTAAGTGCCGCGCGTGCCATTCACGGGGCGTAGCGCGACGGGAAAGAGGACGGCGTCGCCCTGCGCCAGCGGCACCACTTCGGCGCGCGACTGCATGCGCGGACGCTGCTCCGTCAGCACGAACTCGCCGCCCGTGAAATCGTCTTGCGGGCGCGACAGCAGCACGGCCAGTTGCAGCGGAAACACGTGCTCGCCATACAGGTCCTGGTGCAGGCAGTTGTAATCGCCTTCGCGGTAGCGCAGCAGCAAGGGCGTGGGCCGGGTCTGCCCGGCCGCATGGCAGCGCGCGAGGAAATCGGCGTGGCTGGACGGAAAGCGCGTCTCGATGCCCATGGCGGCGTGCCAGCGGTTGGCAATCGCCGCCAAGGGGGAATACAAGCCCGTGCGCAAGGCGGCCACCACCTCCGGCAGCGGATGCGCCCAATACTGGTACTCACCCTGGCCAAAACCATGGCGCTGCATTACCACCTTGCTGCGAAAGCGCGACGCGTCGTCATACTGCGCCGCCAGCGCCACGCAGGCATCCGCATCCAGCAAGCCCGGCACGACGGCGCAGCCGTATTGATTGAGATCATCCTCGATCTGGCGCCAGTCCAGCGCCCTCACCGTTCGCCCTCGCGCTCGAGCAGCGCCTGCTTACGCTCCACGCCCCAGCGGTAGCCGGACAGCGCGCCATCGTTGCGCACCACGCGGTGGCAGGGAATGGCGACGGCCAGCGCGTTCGCCGCGCAGGCGCCGGCCACGGCGCGCGCGCCTTGCGGGGCGCCGATGCGCCGCGCCAGCTCCGCATAGCTGACCGTGCTGCCGGCGGGAATCTCGCGCAAGGCTTGCCACACGCGCTGCTGGAACACCGTGCCGCGCACGTCGAGCGGCAAGTCCAGGCCGATAGCGGGCGCCTCGACGAGGCCGACGACTTGCGCCACCGTCTGTTCATAGTCCGCTTCCGCGCCGCGCAGCTCGGCTTGGGGAAAACGGTCCTGCAAGTCGCACAGCAGCACTTCCGGATCGTCATCGATCAGAATGGCGCAAATGCCCTTGTCCGTGCTGGCCACGAGAATGGCGCCCAGCGAGCAGGCGCCGATGGCAAAGCGGATCACGGCGCCGCTGCCGCCGGCGCGAAAGGCGCCCGGCGTCATGCCCAGCAAGCCCGGCGTGGCGGCATACAGGCGGCCGCTGGAATTGAAGCCGGCCGCATACAAGGTTTCCGTGACATTCGCCGCGCCCTGCAAGCCGGCCTTCAGGCGTTCGCCGCGCCGCGCCGCCGCGTACGCTTTCGGCGTGATGCCCGTGTGCGCCTTGAAGACGCGGTGGAAGTGAAAGCGGCTCATGCCGGCAGCCTGCGCCAACGAGTCCAGGTCAGGCAGCTCGTCGCTGGCGTCGATCAGCCGGCAGATGTCGGCCACGATGGCCGCCTGGCGCTGGGCCAGCGGCGGCAAGTTCGGTTTGCAGCGCAGGCAGGGGCGAAAGCCGGCCGCCTCCGCCTGCTCGCACGTGGCGTGGAAAGCCACGTTGCGGCGCAAGGCGGGACGCGCGGCGCAGGAAGGGCGGCAATACACACCCGTCGTGCGTACCGAGTAATAAAAGACGCCGTCGGCGTCGGGCGCGCGCCGCTGCAGGGCGTCCCAGCGTTCATCATCGGTGGTGTAAGAGTGATCCATGTCGGACTCCGTGCTTGTCATTGGCAAGTAGCCAGCATAGCCAGCGCTGGCCGGCGCCACACTCCGGCGCTTGCTTTTGAATTCAAAAAAAGGCTGGCGGCAGGCAGCGTGCTCGGTGCTAAAATCGGCCATCGCGCCTCCAGCCGGCGGCGCGCCCTGCCCGTGCCCCGGAGAAACCGCATTGGACGACCACACTACACAAGAAAATACGCCCATTTTCCAGCGCATCAAGGATTTTCTGCTGGCCGGCATCGCCGCCGGACGCTGGAAGGAAGGCGACGTGATTCCCTCCGAGCAAGCACTGGTAAAACAATTCGGCGTCTCGCGCATGACGGTCAACCGCGCCGTGCGCGAACTGACCAGCGAGCAAGTACTGACGCGGCGCCAGGGTTCCGGTACCTATGTGGCGCAGCAAAAATACCAGGCGACCTTGTTGGAAATCAAGAGTATCGCCGATGAAGTGCGGGCGCGCGGACATATCCATCGCAGCAGCTTGCAATTGCTGGAACGCACCAAGGCGTCCGACTTGCTGGCCAAGCAATTCGGCCTGCCGCCGGAACACCCGCTGTTTCATTCGCTGATCGTGCATTTTGAAAACGGCGTGCCGATCCAGGTGGAAGACCGCTGGGTCAATCCCGAATGCGCGCCCGACTACATGACGCAGGATTTTTCCAGCATCACGCCAAACGAATACCTGATGGCAGCCGCGCCCCTGCAAGGCGCCACCTACAGCATCGAAGCGCTGTCGGCGCCGCGCGACATCGCCGAAATGCTGGCCATCGACACCAAGCAGCCTTGCCTGGTGCTGCGCCGCCAGACGCGCTCGGGCGGCAAGATCGCCTCGACCGCCACCATGTGGCATCCCGGACACCGCTATCAGTTTGCCGGCAGTTTCACCTGAGGCTATCGCCGCGATTGAGTAGCATGATTTCGCGCAAACTTTCTCACGAATTCTCACCAAATCGCGAAAAAAACAGCCATTTCGGGGCAAAAAAAATCCCGTTTTGGCCGTTTCCGAACTTAAATACTCCGAGTAAATATTCGATGCTATAGTTGCCGCCAGAAAGCGCCGCAGGCGTTTATTTGAGCGCGCCTCATGTACTGCCAGCCTAGTCCAATCACGCCCCAGAAAGGGATGCATTTGTCGTATTGCAGCCACACGAGTTTCGGCGCACCACGCCCACGGCGCCCTGCGCTGCGCCGGCTCGCGCGTACGATGCTGGCGGCAGGCATGACGCTTTCGCTGCCGGTGCAGGCGGCGGCGCACGGCATGACGCCGGCATTGCTGTGGCCGTATGCCGCCGCCAGCGCCACCGCCCTGGCGGGACTGGCTTGCTGGCAAGCCTGGCGCCTGCGCCAGCAGTTGCGCCACCAGCCCCAACCCGCGCAGGCCCAGGCCGAACAGGCTGCCGTGCAAGCCTTGCGCGGCGCCACCATGGCCGGCTGGACCTGGCGGCGCCAGTCCGACCGGCTGCAGTTCGCGCCCCAGTACCAGGACGTCCTGGGCGACAAGCATGCCAGGCTCGAACATGCACTGGCCGACTGGCTGGCCGAAGTCCACCGCGATGACCGCGCGCGCCTGAGCCTGGCCTTTCGCCAGCATCTGGACGGCCAGGCGCCTGGCACCTTCAATTGTGAATTCCGTTTGCGCCACAGCGACGGCCACTGGCGCTGGCTGCTGGCGCGCGGCGCCGTCCTGTCGCGCGCCTCGGATGGCAGCGCCACACAGGCCAGCGGCATCGTCTGCGACATCAGCGAGCGCAAGCAGGACGAGCAATCGCGCATGCGCTCGATGCTGGAAGCGGCGCCCGAAGCCATGCTGGTGGCCGATGTCGAGGGCAAGGTGCATTACGCCAACCAGATCGGCGCGCGCTGCTTCGGCTATCCGCTGGCCGAGTTGATTGGCATGTCGCTGGAGCAATTGGTACCGGAAAGCACGACCAGCCACTCCGCGGGCGACCCGCAAGGACGGCACAGCCTGCCTGGCCGGGTAATGATGGCGCGCCGTCGCGACGGCACGCACTTCCCCGCCAAGGTCAGCCTGTCGCCGCTGCGCATGGCCGGGCAAGTGTTTTCCATCGTCTCGCTGCGCGACATGACGCAGCGGCAACGCGCCGAGGAAGCGCTGCACGCCAGTTCGGAACGCTACCGCCTGATCGTGCAGACAGCCGCCGAAGGCATCTGGATGACGGATGCGAACGGCAAGACCACCTTCGTCAACCCGAAGATGGCGCACATGCTCGGTTACACGGTGCAGGAAATGCTGGGCCGTCCCCTGCTTGACTTCATGGACCGCGACAGCCAGCTGCTGATGCAGCGCCGCCTGGCCAGCCACGGCAGTCAGGCCAGCCAGCCGGACCAGGTCGATTTCCGCTTCTTCCGCAAGGATCAGTCCAGCCTGTGGGGTTTGCTGTCGAGTACCAGCATCCAGTCGGATAATGGCGAGCCGGGCGGCACCCTGGCGATGATCACCGACATCACCGAGCGGCGCCAGGCGTCGATCGCGCTGTCGAACTCGAGCCAGCGCATGGCGTCCGTGTTCGGTGCCGTGACGAATGGCCTGGTGGTGCAGGACAGCCACGGTCACATCCTGGAAAGCAATGCCGCCGCCGAGCGCATGCTGGCGGCCAGTCCGGCCGGCAACAGCCTGTGGCAAGCCATCCGCGAAGACGGCTCCGCCTTCGACCAGCGCAGCCATCCCGTACACATCACCCTGTCGACGGGCGAAGCCATGCGCGACGTGCTGATGGGCGTGCTGCAGCCCGACGGCAGCCTGTCATGGCTGTCCGTGAATACCGAGGCCATCCGCGATGAGTACGGCAAGGTGGGCATGGTGGTGGCCAGCCTGACGGACATTACGTATCACAAGCGCAGCGAAAGCGCCTTGCGCGAACTCAATGAACATCTGGAAGAGCGCGTGGCACAGCGCACGGAGCAGCTGGACCAGGCCAAGCAGGTGGCCGAAGAGGCGAGCCTGGCGAAGGGACAGTTCCTGGCCAACATGAGCCATGAAATCCGCACGCCGATGAATGGCGTGATCGGCATGGCGTATCTGGCCCTCAAAACGGACCTGGAACCGCGCCAGCGCGACTACCTGGAAAAAATCCGCTTTGCCGGAGAGCACTTGCTGGGCATCATCGACGATATCCTCGACATCTCGAAAATCGAGGCGGGCAAGCTGGAAATCGAGCGCGTCAACTTCAGTTTCGACCACGTCGTGCAAACCCTGATGACGGTGGTGGCGCCGCGCGCCGCCGGCAAGAACCTGGAACTGCTGTTCGAGATCGACCCGCAATTGCCGGCCGTGCTGGTGGGCGACCCGCTGCGCCTGGGGCAAGTGCTGATCAACTACGCCAATAACGCCATCAAGTTCAGCGAACAGGGCAGCATTACCGTGAAAGTGCGCAGAGTGGTGGCGGACGCCAAGCACTGCCTGGTGCGCTTTGAAGTGTGCGACCACGGCATCGGCCTGTCGCAGGATGAAATGAGCAAGCTCTTCCAGTCCTTCCAGCAAGCCGACACGTCCACCACGCGCGAATATGGCGGCACGGGCCTTGGCCTGGCTATCTGCAAGCAGCTGGCGCAGCTGATGGGCGGCGACGTAGGCGTCGACAGCCGTCCCGGCGCCGGCAGCACCTTCTGGTTCACGGCCAACCTGGGCATTTCCGACCAGGCAGCACCCGCCATGCTCGACAGCATGGTGCAGACGGCGGCCGCCATGCGCGCCAGCGCCGACGCGGCCCTGGTGATGCGCACGCTCAAGCATGCGCGCATCCTGCTGGTGGAAGACAACACCTTCAACCAGCAAGTGGCACTGGAATTGCTGGAAGAAGCGGGCGCCTCCGTCTGCCTGGCCAACAATGGCGAAGAGGCGCTCGACCTGCTGCGCCAGACACAGTTCGACTGCGTGCTGATGGACGTGCAGATGCCGCTGATGGATGGCTTGCAAGCGACGCGCCACATCCGCGCCGACCCGCAGCTGGCGCACCTGCGCGTGCTGGCCATGACGGCCACGGCCACCAGCGAAGACCGCGTGCGCTGCCTGGAGGCGGGCATGGACGATTTCATTTCCAAGCCCATCCAGCCGGCCATGATGTACCAGACCATCGCCAGCTGGCTGCCGGCGCACGAAACACCGCCGCCGCCGCGCAGCCGCGCCGCGCCCGCCTTCAAGACCACTCTGGCCGGCGACCCGCAGGTGATCGACCTGTCCATCCTGGCCAAGTTGCTGGGTTACAACCCGGAAAAAGTGCGCAAGTTCGCCTTCAAGTTCCTGCAGACCACGCAGGATGGCTTTGGCGACATCGATGCGGCCCTGGCGCGCGGCGACGTGCACCAGGTGCGCGAACTGGGGCACCGCATCAAGTCGTCGGCGCGCACCGTGGGCGCCCTGGGGCTGGCCGAACTGTGCCACAACCTGGAAACGCTGACGCCGGGCGAACCGGCCGACGAAGCAGAGCGGGCACGACGCATCGTCACGCGCCTGTGGCCCCTGCTGGAGCAGATTACCGAACAAATCATGAATAACACCAGCTTTGCCAATGACGATTAGCTATCGCCAAATTGGGTTGCGGCAAGGTATCGGCATCGACAGCGATGCATATCAACAGAAAGACATGACGATGAACACTGTATCAAACCAAGCAAGCCGGGAACACAACGAAGCAGGTCTGGCGCCATTGCGCGTGCTGCTGCTGGACGACGACGTTTTCATGCTCGACGTGCTCAGCGACATGCTCGAGCAGATGGGCCAGTTCGACATCCGCTGCGAGTCGCATAGCGATCAGGCGCTGTCGACCCTGAAGCAGCACCAGCCCGACCTGCTGATCTGCGACCTGTCCATGCCCGACATCGACGGCATCGAATTCTTGCGCATGGCGGCTGAAAACGGCTTCCGCGGCGGCGTGGTCCTGCTGTCGGGCCTGCATTCGGCCGTGCGCCTGGCGGCCGAACGCCTGGCAGTGGCGAATGGCCTGCATATATTGGGCACCTTCCGCAAGCCGATGGAAAGCGCGGAATTGCAGCTCATGGTGAACTTGCAGCTGCAGCACACGGCGCGTCTGGCCAGCGTACAAGCCTGATCGCACAGGCCGGCCGGGAGGGCGGGCATGGCGCTGCGGGCCAGCAGGCATGCGGCTTTGCCGCCCTTCGGGCAGGCGCAGGGACGATATGCCTCAAGTTTTTCTGCAATAATCGCCACGCTTTGAAAAAATGGGTTATTATTTCAGCCATCCCCGCCTGCATACCTCTGGTCGCACCTTCCAAGAACATTGAATTCGTGCCCATTGTCCCCATCTTCTAATTGCATTCCAGGAAGCATGGATGGCGAACCAGCGTATGGTTAATTCCAGGCATTATTGATCCCACCCTCATTTGAGGAAAATATGAGCGAAAATATCAAACACATTAGCGATGCATCTTTTGAAGCAGACGTCCTGCAATCCGAGTTGCCAGTACTGGTCGACTTCTGGGCGGAATGGTGCGGTCCCTGCAAGGCCATCGCCCCGATCCTGGAAGAAGTAGCCAAGGAATACGCCGGCCGCATCCAGATCGCCAAGATGGACGTGGACGCGAACCAGGCAGTGCCTGCCAAGTTCGGCATCCGCGGCATCCCGACCCTGATCCTGTTCAAGGATGGTGTTGCAGCTGCTCAAAAAGTGGGCGCCATGGCCAAGGGCCAGTTGACCACTTTCGTCGACAGCAACATTTAATGTATGATGGGCAGCGCTGCGCCCGCAGCGCCGCCTGACTGGAACCACCGGGAAGCGGCTTTGCCCTCATTCGTGCACAGCCTTCCCCAATAATTAATCAACGCCACGCAGTCCCCTCCCCTACCTTTACATCCCGTCTCGGGACACTCAACACATATGCATTTATCCGAACTAAAGGCCCTACACGTATCCGCCCTGCTTGAGATGGCGATCGGTCTTGACATTGACAACGCAGCCCGCTTGCGCAAACAGGAGCTGATGTTCGCTATCCTGAAAAAACGCGCCAAGTCCGGCGAACAGATTTTTGGCGATGGCGCCTTGGAAGTGCTGCCTGACGGCTTCGGCTTCCTGCGCTCGCCCGACGCCAGCTACATGGCGTCCACCGACGACATTTACATCTCCCCTTCGCAAATCCGCCGCTTCAATCTGCACACCGGCGATTCGATCGAAGGCGAGGTACGGACCCCGAAAGATGGCGAACGCTATTTCGCATTGGTCAAAGTCGACAAGGTCAACGGCGAATCGCCGGAGATGTCGAAACACCGCATCCTGTTTGAAAACCTGACGCCGCTGCACCCGAACGAGCCGCTGCGCCTGGAACGTGAAATGAATGGCCAGGAAAACATCACCGGCCGCATCATCGACCTGATCGCCCCGATCGGCAAAGGCCAGCGCGGCTTGCTGGTGGCGTCGCCGAAATCCGGTAAATCCGTGATCCTGCAGCACATCGCCCATGCGATCACGGCCAATCACCCGGACATCACCCTGATCGTGCTGCTGATCGACGAACGTCCGGAAGAAGTGACGGAAATGCAACGCTCCGTGCGCGGCGAAGTCGTCGCCTCGACCTTCGACGAGCCGGCCACGCGCCACGTGCAAGTGGCCGAGATGGTGCTGGAAAAAGCCAAGCGCCTGGTCGAAATGAAAAAAGACGTGGTGATTCTGCTCGACTCGATCACCCGCCTGGCGCGCGCCTACAACACCGTCATCCCTGCCTCGGGCAAGGTCCTGACCGGTGGTGTCGACGCGAACGCGCTGCAACGTCCAAAACGCTTCTTCGGCGCCGCGCGCAATATCGAAGAAGGCGGCTCGCTGACCATCATCGCCACGGCGCTGATCGAAACGGGCTCGCGCATGGATGACGTGATCTTTGAAGAATTCAAGGGTACCGGCAATATGGAAGTGCATCTGGAACGCCGTCTGGCCGAAAAACGCGTCTACCCGGCAATCAACCTGAACAAATCGGGTACCCGCCGCGAAGAACTGCTGATCAAGCCGAACGAACTGCAAAAAATCTGGATCCTGCGCAAGTTGCTGTACTCGATGGACGAGATCGAGGCGATGGAGTTCATTCTGGACAAGATGAAAGCCACGAAGAATAACGCGGAGTTCTTCGACATGATGCGCCGCGGCGGCTGATTTGGTGTGAACCCTTGAACCGCCGGGGTCGGACCCTCAGGGTCCGACCCCAGTTTTTGCCTTGGGTTATCGATGCAAAGCCGCTTTCGAGCGGCTTTTTTATTGCCGCCGGCCCGAAAGCGCTATATAATCGACGGTTGCATTATTTTAAACCCTGGCAAGTGATCGGCAATCGGGTCAAGAAGCTGGACGACCGACGAAGTGCTGTTTGGCTACCAAACTAGAGAGAAGACCATGAAAGTCGATACCCATCCAGAATACCGCGAAGTTGTTTTCCACGATCTGTCGTGCGATTTCAAATTCGTCACCCGCTCGACCATCCAGACCCGCGAAAAAATCACCCACGACGGTAAAGAATACCCACTGGTGAAGATCGAGGTTTCGGCTGAATCGCACCCATTCTTCACGGGCAAGCACAAAATCGTCGATACCGCTGGTCGCGTCGAGAAGTTCCGTCAGAAGTTCGGTTCGGTTGGTTCGAAAACCGCAGTCGCAGCAGGCTGATTTTTGCCGCTTTGCGGCAAAAAAGGGCAGCTTCGGCTGCCAGAGAAAAGGCAGCCACGGCTGCCTTTTTTGTCTTTGGCCGCTTTACTTTATACTCGCGCATACCCGACGCCATTCGTCGCGTCTTGCCACTATTCTGATACCGATTATCGATGAAGCCAGTCCGCCTTCCCGCCGCTGCCACACTCGCGCTGCCACGATGGGCCTTGTTTGCGCTCGGCCTGCTGTACATCCTGCCTGGCCTGATCGGCCGCGAACCGTGGAAGAACGATGATGCCGCCAGTTTCGGCATCATGTGGACCATGGCGCATGGCGGCCTGAACGACTGGCTGTGGCCCAACGTGGCCGGTCTGTCGCTGCCCGACGAAGGCCCGCTGGCCTTCTGGCTGGGCGCCATTTTCATCAAGCTGTTCGGCTGGATCGACGGCGACGTCTTCGGCGCGCGCATGTCGACCATCGGCATCTTCGTCGTCAGCACCCTGTCCGTCTGGTACACCGCCTTCAACCTGGGCCGCCGCAACGACGCCCAGCCGCTGCGCCTGGCCTTTGGCGGCCAGCCCGAGCCCGACGACTTCGGCCGCACCCTGGCCGATGCCGCCGTGCTCATCTACCTGGGCTGCCTGGGCCTGCTGCAGCACAGCCATGACATCACGGCCGAAGCGCTGTACGTGTCCCTGATGGCCTATTTGCTGTACCGCGCCGTGCGCTACATGGAAGGCCCGTCCGTGCGCAATGCGGCCCTGCTGGGCCTGGCGATGGGTGGCCTGACCCTGGCGCGCGGCTGGATCACGCCGGCGGCGCTGAGCATCGCCCTGCTGCTGTGCACCATCTTCCTGCGCCTGCCCTTGCTGCGCAGCATACGCCACCTGGCGCTGGCCATCCTGATCGGCGTCGCGCTGACCCTCGTCTGGCTGCTGCCGGGCGAATGGCTGCAGCCGTACGGCCATTCGCCGCTGCAAGCGTGGATGGAATGGAATTGCCGCCAGTTCAGCGCCCCGAGCCTGAAGAGCCTGCAATACTTCTTGCGTGTCGGCATCTGGTTCTTCTGGCCCGCCTGGCCGTTCGCCGCCTGGGCCGTGTATGCCTGGCGCCGCCAGCACCACGTGCTGCACATCGTCGTGCCGCTGACTTTTGTCGCCATGCTGGCCATCCTGGGCCTGTGCCATCCCGATCCGGATCCGAGCCAGCTGCTGCCGCTGTTGCCGCCGCTGGCCGTGATGGCCGCGTTCGGCCTGCTGACGATGAAACGGGGCGCCATCAACGCCATCGACTGGTTCTCCGTGATGGTGCTGACCATCTGCGCCCTCGCGCTGTGGGTGTTCTGGTTCGCCATCCTGACGGGCTGGCCGCCGAAACCGTCGCATAACGCCCTGAAACTCATGCCAGGCTTCAAGCCCGAGCTGGACTTGCTGGCCTTTTTCGTGGCCGCCTGCGCCAGCGCGGGCTGGGTGGCGCTGGTGCACTGGCGCATCTCGCGCCAGCCGGCCGTGCTGTGGCGCGCCGTGGTGCTGTCGTCCGGTGGCCTGATCCTGATCTGGGTGCTGATCATGACCTTGTACCTGCCACCGCTGAACTACAGCAAGAGCTACGCCAGCGTGGCGCACCAGATTTCCGTCCACCTGCCGCCGGGCAGCAAGTGCATCAACAGCAACGTCGGCGCTGCCCAGCGCGCCTCGTTCGCCTACTTCGGCCACTTGCCGTTCGCCAAGGTGGGGCAACAGCAATGCGATGTATTCTTGTTGCAAGACAGCATCAAGGTGCCCGACAGCAAGGAACAATTGCCCGAGCACCATGGCGCGGACTGGATCAAGCTGTGGGAAGGACGCCGTCCTACGGATGACGTGGAACGTTTCCGCCTGTACCAGCGCGTCAGATAAACAGCAAAAAACCGGGCTAGTCCCGGTTTTTTCATGTCCGTCAGACAAACACTAGCGACAGAAAAAGTGTTGCTTTTAAATATAGTTAATTACCTAAATTGAACTAAAATTGTTTTTTAGATTATAATGATGGCTTGCGCGATGGCGGTGTCTTGCTTTCCCGCCCTATTCGTCCCCCCATTCACCATGAGATTGTCCATGAAATTATTTACTACCCGCACCTTGCCGCTCATCAGCGCCGCCCTGTTCGCCTTCTCCTTTAGCGCTTCGGCCCAGGCGACCGTGATTGACCTCGGCGTCGCCAACGGCTACTCGGCCTTTATCTTCGGCAACATCGGCAGCAGCAACGCCAGCGGCTTTACCAGCGTCGGCGGCAGCCTGGCCGCTGGCGGCAATATCTACCTGGACGGCTACAGCGTCGGCTCGAACAAGAAGCCGGGCAGCGCCGTCAACACCCTGGTCGCCGGCAACAGCCTGAACATCGGCGGCGGCACCATCAATGGTACGGGCGTGTATGGCGTGAGCAATGCCAGCGGCAGCGTGACGGCGCCATCGTGGTACCCATCGGGTACCTTCAGCAAGGGCAATGCCTCCACCCTGGACTTTGCGGCTGCCCAGCAGCAACTGACGACCCTGTCGGGCGATGTGGCCAAGCTGCAATCGAACGGCACCGTGATCTCGCAATACGGCGGCTTCAAGCTGGTCGGCGATGTCAACGCCGACGTCAACGTCTTCACCATCGCGGCGAACGACCTGCATAACCTGACCCTGGACGTATCGTCGCTGAAAAGCACGGCCAGCATCATCATCAACGGCACGGCCACCAACATCACCATGAGCGGCGGCTTCGACAATTTCGGCAGCTTCGCCGACCGTACGCTGCTGAACTTCGCCAACGCCACCACCACCAACCTGAACAACGTCGGCATCAACGGCAGCATCCTCGCACCGAACAGCGCGTTTTCCGGTTCGGGCAGCATGAACGGCACCCTGGTCGCCAATTCGGTCAGCTCGATCAATTATGGCCACGTGTCGATGAACGGCGCCGGCTTCAACACGGTGAGCGTCTCGGCCGTGCCGGAACCAGGCACCTACGCCATGCTGCTGGCCGGCCTGGGCCTGCTCGCTTTCGTGCGCCGCCGCACACCAGCGCGCGCACCACAAGCCGCGATGGCTTAAGCTTTACGCTAAATCAATGCGAAACACCGGGCCGCGCGAGCGTCCCGGTGTTTTTTTATGCGCCCGCCGCGCCGCGCCTATTCCACGCTCAAGCCCAGATCCGTCGCCACTTGCTTGCGCAACAGGTATTTCTGGATCTTGCCCGTCACCGTCATGGGGAATTCCTCGACGAAACGTACATAGCGGGGAATCTTGTAATACGCGATCTGCCCATCGCAAAAGGCGCGGATGTCATCGCTGGTGGCCTGCGTGCCCGGACGCAGGATGATGCAGGCGCACAGCTCTTCGCCATATTTGGCATCGGGCACGCCCACGCATTGCACGTCGAGCACGCTCGGGTGGCGGTACAGGAATTCCTCGACTTCGCGCGGATAGATGTTTTCACCGCCGCGTATCACCATGTCCTTCGAACGGCCGACGATGCTGCAAAAGCCGTAGTCGTCGATGACGGCCAGGTCGCCCGTGTGCATCCAGCGCGCCGCGTCGATGGCCTCGGCCGTTTTTTCCGGATCGCCCCAGTAGCCCTGCATCACGGAATAGCCGCGCGTGAGCAATTCGCCCTTCTCGCCGCGCGGCACGATGCGCCCTTCCGCATCGATGATTTTCACTTCCAGGTGCGGGTGGACACGGCCGATGGACGACACGCGCATTTCGCGCGGGTCCTCGATCGCCGTCTGGAAGCTGACGGGCGACGTTTCCGTCATGCCATATGCAATCGTGATTTCCGCCATGTGCATCAATTCGATAACCCGCGTCATGACTTCCATCGGGCAGGGCGAACCGGCCATGATGCCGGTGCGCAACTGGGACAGATCATATTGCTTGAAGTCAGGATGGTCGAGGATGGCGATGAACATCGTCGGCACGCCGTGCAGCCCCGTGCAGCGTTCGGCCTGCACGGTTTCCAGCACGGCCTTCGGATCGAAGCCCTCGCCAGGAAACACCATGGCCGCGCCATGCGTGACGCAAGCCAGGTTGCCCAGCACCATGCCGAAGCAATGGTACAGCGGCACAGGTATGCACAGGCGGTCCTGTTCGGTGAGGCGCATGGCTTCGCCGATGAAAAAGCCGTTATTCAGGATATTGTGGTGCGTCAAGGTGGCGCCTTTCGGCGCGCCCGTGGTGCCGGACGTGAACTGAATGTTGACGGCGTCGTCAAACTGCAAACCAGCGCTGACTTCTTCCAGGCGCGCCAGGTCGGCATCGGCAATGCCGTCCATCAGGGCGTCGAAGTTGTGCATGCCCGGCGTGGCGTCCGTACCCAGCCGGATGACGTGGCGCAATTGCGGCAGGCGCGGCGACTGCAGGGCGCCCGCGCGCGAACGGGCAATTTCAGGCACCACGTCCTGCACGATGGCCAGGTAATCGCTGGACTTGAAGCTGGGCGACAGGATCAGCGCGCTGCATTGCACCTTGTCGAGCACGTATTCGAGTTCCGAGCGACGGTAGGCGGGATTGATGTTGACCATGATCAAGCCGGCTTTCGCCGTGGCAAACTGCGTCAGCACCCATTCGGCGCAGTTTTGCGACCAGATGCCAACCCGGTCGCCCGGCTGCAAGCCCAGTTTCAGCAAGCCGGCAGCCAGGCGGTGCACGCGCTGCTGAAACTCACGATACGTCCAGCGCACGTTCTGGTGCGCCACGATCAGGGCGTCGTGCTGGCCGTAGCGGGCGGCAATGCCGTCCAGATAGGCACCTATCGTTTCGCCGATCAACGGCGTCTCGTGGGCGCCGTGTACATAACTCATTGCTTGCATGCTGTCTCCAGGGTGTATGGCGCGACGCGCTCTTGTTTTCGTCTTCGATGCAGAAAATTATAGCCGCAACCGCCCCCGCCCTGCGCAGCTTGCTGTAATGTGCAGGCCAGTACACCAGACACTCACGGCACCATGACAGGCAACACGCAGCACCCGCTCGAACAGGGCTTCATCCTGACCCGCCACTGGCGCGACACGCGCGACGGCACGGAAGTCGATTTCTGGTTGGCAACGGATGCCGGGCCCCGCCACGTGCGCCTGCCCGTGCAAACGGCCGTCGCCTTCCTTCCCATGGAGCAACAGGAACAGGCGCAACAGTTGCTGCGCGGCGAGCGCCACGCGGAGCTGCGCCCCCTGTCGCTGTGCGATTTTCATCACCGCCCCGTGCTGGGGCTGTACTGCAAGCAATACCGGCATTTGCTGAAACTGGAAAAGCAGCTGCGCGCCCACGGCGTCGACGTCTACGAAGCCGACATCCGCCCGCCCGAACGCTACCTGATGGAGCGTTTCATCACGGCGCCGGTGACCTTCAGCGGAGAAACGGAAGTGCAGCTGAAACCGGCACCCGGCTATCGCCCCACATTACAACTGGTGTCGCTCGATATCGAGACGACGGCGCATGGCGAGCTGTATTCGCTGGCCCTGGAAGGCTGCGGCCAGCGCCAGGTCTACATGCTGGGGCCGCCAAACGGCGGCGATGACGCCTTGGACTTCGACCTCGAATACTGCGACAGCCGCGCACAGATCCTCGAACGCCTGAACACGTGGATGGAACGCCACGATCCGGACGCCATCATCGGCTGGAACCTGGTGCAATTCGACTTGCGCGTGCTGCGCCAGCACGCCGAGCGCTACCAAATACCGTTGAAGCTGGGACGCGGCGGCGCCGTGATGGAATGGCGCGAACACGGCGGCAAGCAAGAACACTATTTTGCGGCCGCAGCGGGCCGTCTGATCATCGACGGCATCGAAGCCTTGAAGTCGGCGACGTGGAATTTTTCCTCGTTCAGCCTGGAAAACGTGGCGCAAACGCTCTTGGGCGAAGGCAAGTCCATCGACAATCCCTACCAGCGCATGGCCGAGATCGACCGGCGTTTTCGCGAAGACAAACCCGCGCTGGCCCGCTACAACCTCAAGGATTGCGAACTGGTCACGCGCATCTTCGCCAAGACCGAGCTGCTGACCTTCTTGCTGGAACGGGCCAGCGTGACGGGCCTGGCGGTCGACCGCAGCGGCGGCTCCGTGGCCGCCTTCGAACATTTGTACTTGCCGCTGATGCACCGGCAAGGCTACGTGGCGCCCAACCTGGGCGATGTGTCCGGCGAAAACAGCCCCGGCGGCTTCGTCATGGATTCGCAGTCGGGCTTGTACGACTCCGTGCTCGTGCTCGACTACAAAAGCCTGTACCCGTCCATCATCCGCACTTTCCTGATCGACCCAGTCGGCCTGGTGGTGGGCACCAGCGGCGATGAAGCCGATACCGTGCCCGGCTACCGGGGCGCGCAGTTTTCAAGGATCAAGCATTGCCTGCCGGCCATCGTGGAACAGGTGTGGCAAGGCCGCGAGACGGCCAAGCGCGAGCGCAATGCACCGCTGTCGCAAGCGTTAAAAATCATCATGAACGCGTTTTATGGCGTGCTGGGTTCCAGCGGCTGCCGCTTTTTCGATCCGCGCCTGGCCTCGTCGATCACCCTGCGCGGCCACGACATCATGCACCGCACGCGAGAATTGATCACCGGGCAGGGTTATCAGGTGATTTATGGCGACACGGATTCCACCTTCGTGTGGCTGAAAACGGCGCATAGCGACGAAGCGGCGGGCAAGATCGGCCGCGCCCTGGTGGCGCATGTGAACGCCTGGTGGAATACCTATCTGCGCGATGAATTCGGCCTGGACAACGCGCTGGAGCTGGAATTCGAGACGCATTACCGGCGTTTCCTGATGCCCACCATCCGCGGCTCGGAAGAAGGCAGCAAGAAGCGCTACGCGGGCCTGGTGGGCAAGCCGGATGGCAGCGAGGACATGGTCTACAAGGGCCTGGAAACCGTACGCAGCGACTGGACGCCGCTGGCGCAGCAATTCCAGCAGGATTTGTACCGGCGCATCTTCCAGCGCGCCGCCTACCAGGACTATGTGCGCGACTACGTGGCGCGCACCGTGCGCGGCGAATTCGACGCTTTATTGGTCTACCGCAAACGCCTGCGCCGTCCGCTCGACGACTACCAGCGCAACGTACCGCCCCATGTGCGCGCGGCGCGCACGGCCGACGCCTACAACCTGGCGCAGGGACGGCCGCTGCAATACCAGAACGGCGGCTGGATCAGCTATGTCATCACGGTGGCGGGGCCGGAACCGCTGGAAACGCAGCGCTCGCCCATCGACTACCACCATTACCTGACGCGCCAGCTGCAACCGGTGGCCGACGCGATCCTGCCCTTCCTGGGCGACGATTTTTCACGGCTTGTGTCCGGCCAGCAGGATTTGTTTTAGATCAATTCTGCTTACCTGCGCGGCCAAGCTGAGGTAATATCGGCGCCTGCCGGGCTTATCTGACCCTGTCCACGGGCGCTGTGCGCCGTGGCAGCGTAAAATACGCCATGGCGAAAGAATAAGAGCTGTTCCAAAGAAGAAGATGCCGCTCCGGACGAGAATCGTTCGCAAGAAGATTGTCGCCACTGAAAGGGCGCATAATTTATCACTATGTTGAACCAGCAGGCTGTGCGGTATGCGCCTCCCCTGCTATTTTTTGAATGAATTGACACCATGACCGAGATCACGTCCTTAAGAGACATCCCGCAAAAAAATATCTTCCGCAAGGGCGACACCTTTGTGCTGTTCGGCGAGCTGTTCGGCCGCGGCTATGTGAATGGCTTGCTGGACGAAGCGCGCAAGGCGGGCATGAATATCGTCGGCATGACGGTCGGCCGCCGCGATGAAAACATGGCGCTGCGTCCGCTGAACGCGGAAGAGCTGGCCGAAGCGGAAGCCAACCTGGGCGGCCGCATCATCAATGTGCCGCTGATGGCCGGTTTCGACCTCGACGCGCCAGCCGGCGAACCGACGCCGACGGCCCTGCTGGCCGACATGACCCTGAAAAGCTGGCAGGAAGACAAGCTGGACTGGGCGCAGATCGAACGCTGCCGCGAAGCCGGCATCGCCCGCTTCAGCGCTTCCGTGGCCAAAGCCATGGCCGAGCTGGACAGCCTGATTCCTGACGGCAGCAATGTGTATTTCGCCCACACCATGGCTGGCGGCATTCCAAAGGTCAAAGTCTTCCTGGCCATCGCCAACCGCATCTATAAAGGCCGCGGCGAGCGCTTCATGTCCTCGCGCGCCCTGCTCGACAGCGACCTGGGTAAATTGATCCTGATGAACTTCGACGAAGTCACGGCCAACACCCTGCAACACCTGATCGACGGCAGCGCCGCCATCCGCGCCCGCATCGAGCAAACGGGCGGCCAGGTGCGCTACAGCGCCTACGGCTACCACGGCACCGAGATCTTGATCGACGGCAAGTACCAGTGGCAAACCTACAGCAACTACACCCAGGGCCTGGCGAAGATGCGCCTGGAAAACGTGGCCAAGGCCGCGTGGGACAAAGGCATCAAGGCCACCGTCTTCAACTGCCCGGAAATCCGCACGAACTCGTCCGACATTTTCGTCGGCGTGGAACTGTCCCTGTTCCCCCTGCTCGACGCGCTGAAAAAAGAAGGCGGCGCGGCCTGGGCCGAAGAGCAATGGAAAATCTGCCAGGGCTTGCTGGAAGACGGCGTTGCGCTGCAAGACTTGCTCGACCGTATCGCCGCCTACAATGGCGACGCCACCAGCGTGCAATTCCGCAACTTCGCCGCCTGGCCGATGGACAACACGCCAGAGCTGGCCGACGTCATGATCGGCACCTCGGACGACATCACCAAGCTGCACAAGGACCGCAAGGAACTGATCACCGACCACCTGAGTTCCTTGGTGCTGGAAGGCACGGGCCCGTTGATGTTCCACACCATGTCGGAACCGCCAGCACCGGTCGTCTGGCTCAACCACGACATCATCGCGCGTCTGCTGAACTGCGTGCATAACTAAGTCTGGCCACGCAGCAGTGAGAAACGCCGTCCCAGGCTTGCGCTCGGGGCGGCGTTTCTACTTTGGGCTGACAACAGCAAGCGAAAAACTTGCCGAATTGTGACAAATAAGTGATAATGCGTCTCGCGCTGCCCGAGTGATGGAATTGGTAGACGTAGCGGACTCAAAATCCGCCGCCGCAAGGCGTGCCGGTTCAAGTCCGGCCTCGGGCACCAGAATTAAAGTAGAAAAGCACTGACTTCGGTCGGTGCTTTTTTCATTTTCGTCCTATTGTTTTTCCTGAATTTTTTACTGCATGCATTTCAACGCAAAGGCCCACCGCGCAGCCTTTGCGCTACGCACACGATGCATGGGATTCCCCTTGTCGCCAGTTGGCCACGCAAGGCGGCTTGCATCGTTTAAGTTCTGTCAACAACCAAACGGTCGCGCCGGCAGCCGCGGCGCCATCATCGCAGATCAACGCTCTTCACGATAATAATCGCAGCCCGCGAAAGTGGTGCGCAGCGCTTGCTGCAGCTGGGCGTAGCGCTCCGGCGCCAGATTGAAGCGCACATCGATCTGACTTCGTCGCCCATCTGCATGGCCGCCTTGGCATCCATCTGCACAGACAGGCGATTCGGATGCAAAATCACGGCATGCATGTGGCCATACCAAGAAAATTACTGGCAGCAACATTCGATATACGGTTCATCCATGGCGCCGCGCCACCGCTGTCATTTCCGCTGCAGCTCAGATCACCAAGCGCATCAGGCATGGTTAAACTGCTCAAATTTGATTAATTCGCTTGATTATATGTATCCCAAATAATACAATCGTATGTATGAAAAGCATCCACACCACGGTCACTTTTGATGGGTGGTTCAGTAAACTGAAGGACAGGAAGGCTTTTTTTCGAATCCAGGCGCGCATTGACCGCGCCGAAGACGGCAACTTTGGAGATTGCAAGCCTGTCGGTGGCGGCGTCTCGGAAATGCGAATTGACTGCGGCCCGGGTTACCGCATCTACTTCACTCAACGCGGCATGGAAATTATCATCCTGCTCGCTGGTGGAGATAAGTCAACCCAGGCGAAAGACATCAAAACCGCACAGCAACTCGCACAAGAACTCTAGGAGGTCGTTATGGCAGAGAAACTAAATAAATGGGATAGCGCCCAGTACCTCAAAACTGAAGAGGACATGGTCGCCTACTTCGAAGCCTGCCTTGAAGAGGCTGGCGACGATGGATCCTTCATCGCCAAAGCGCTCGGCAATATTGCCAAGGCGCGCGGCATGACACAACTCGCCAAAGATACCGGACTGGGACGGGAGAGCTTGTACAAAGCCCTGTCCGGCGAAGGTAATCCAAGCTTCGACACAATACTGAAGGTAACGCATGCTCTTGGCCTGCAATTCCGAGCCGCGGCCCTCTCAGCTTAAAAAATCGTACGCAGGTCTGCCATTCCGACACGCTCTCAGCCTTGAGCACCGATACTCAAGCTGACGACATCTGAGCCAACTCAATGTTGATTAGTTGAGGTTGCATTAATAACAACCAAAATTCCAACCAGGCGCCTTGGTTCATGTCGTGTCCAAGTGGCTGACCCGGCAGCCACTAAAAAAGCCAAAACCGGGTGTTACGCCGCTACCGGAATTTTTCCCGCATCGACCGCCAGCGTCATCTCGAAAATTCGCCGCACATAAGCATCCGCGTCATCAGCCATGAACAACACATGCTGCTGCGCAAAGGCGTCCAATGTGCCGACATCCCATTTCAAGTTGCGCAATAGGGTCGGCGTGACGATGAAGCTTTCCAGAGCGACCTTCTTGCCGGCGCGCTGGACACGTTGTTCGATTTCCTTGATGGTGCGATGGAACAGGATTTTTTGGCTGGCTGGCCCTTCGTGCATCAAGCCATGCGGCTCGACGAAGGCAACATACTGATGCGTACCGCGCACGATCCACAAAATGAAATCGGGATAGAAACTGCCTGCCTCGAAGAAGCCCAGCCCGCCACCGCGGCTACGATTACGCAATAGAAACACGTCGCACCCTTCCAGCAGCGTTTTGCTGCCGGGTTGATCAATGAAATGGTGCAGGTCACGGACAAAGGCAAACTCGCTTTCATTCAATGCCACCGGCGCGACACTGACCTTGCGGCCCCGCGCAACATGCAGCAACGGCGAAAACAAATGCACACCCAGCTTGTACGCCTTCAGATCCTTGTGTTCGCCAATCAAGCCGCCAGCGGATTGCTTGATTTCTTCTTCCAACAACTTGATATCGACAATCAATGCTTCATCGCTGGCATCGGCAATCAATTGATACTCATCGCCAATCGCGGGAAGATTCTTGTCGCCTGCTGCGAGCGGCTTCAATTCCAGACGCGGCTCGTAAAATGCCTTTTTCGAATGGTTATAAAAAGCCTCGACATAGCGTTTCAACAACTCCGTTACCACCCGCTGCCAAATCTCGACATTACCCCAGTGGCTGGTAGCTAAAGCCGCCTGCGGAATCAGCAGCGTGTACCAGCCTTGGCAACCGGCATCAAACAAAGCGGCCAGCTTGCCCTGATCGATATTCAGATTGGTCCAGCCGCGCAAGCGCTTGTACGTTTCCAGTTCAAACCAGATCGCATCCCAACGGATGAAGGCCAGCTGCGTCGCACCCAGCACACCGCTATGCTTTTCCGACTCCTGTCCGGTAGCGGCCAGATCACGCCGGGCAACGATGGCTTCAATGCGCGGATACCAATCGACCACTATCGGGTTCTGCCTCAGCTTGGCTGGCACCTCGCCCGCCGACGGCACCGGGCCATCGAGCTTAAAACTGTAGTCGCGTCCGTTGGTTTTTTTGGTCTTCGGCCCCAACATCATCAATTGCTTGCCGAAGTCGTACGTCAGGTTCATGGGTATCGTCCGCGTCTCCTTCTTTTCATTGCCAGGCAGGCCTTCCTGCTCCAGAAACTTGCGGAATTCCTGCATATAATCGGCCTTCACGCCGAATACGCCCAGCGTCTCCACCAGCTCGATATTCGGTGGACGTGGCACCAATGGTGTGGCGCTGCTGCGTTTGAGGCTCCAAGCATGCCCCTTCAATCGCACGCCCCGGCCAAACAATTGAATAATCTGCGCGCCTTCGCTTTTGCCGACGTGCATCAATCCCAGGGTAGAAACGCGCCAGCAATCCCAGCCCGAGACAAATTTGCGCGAACCAATCAAGAGATTGACTGGCGAGGTCGAAGCGCTGATATCGCCAAACAAGGCCCCCGATGCAAATTCGCTTTCACGCACAATCGCCTGCGGACAGCTCAGTTCCAGCACTTTCATCAGCGCAGGCGCGTTGCCGACATTGATCACGCCAAAGGGAATGTCGGAAGTACCCGCCTGCAAGCGCACTTCGGCGGTCTCGCCCTTGACGCGCGTCAGCGTCAAGGTGCCGCCGGCCGCATGCTGAAAAATCCGCGTCAAGATATCCTGGTACAGCGCGGCAGCATCCTCGCCAGCCAGGCGTTTTTCTTTCAGCATCTTGAACGACGAAGCAAAAATATCGTGGCCAGTCTCATCAAGCAAGCCGGTCGCCTGACCATTTCCAGTCAGCAAGGCCTCGATCTCGCTCACGCTGAGGCTGCGCTCATGCAGGAACCCCGCAAAAAAATTCACGATGCGCGCCACGTCCGTCATCGTTTCAACATCGTCTTTGGTGCCGCCCATCGCCTTCGTCACGCTGGCACCGACAAACACCCATAGCGGCTTTTCCAGATTAAAAGCGCCAAAGCCCACTCGCTGCTCTTCAAACAAGCGCAGCTGCTGGTAATACGACAGCAGGCTTGCCATCAAATACAGGCGTTGCGTCGCATCGTGCGCATGGCCGCTGCCCGACAGGTTAAATATCCGGTAATCCTTGCCATAGCCATCTTCGTAAAAGTAGCGATACGAGTAATCGAACAGCACGCTCTTTGCATAGGCTTGCGTTACCACGTCTTCTTTTGCCGCCTCGACCGCCTGCGCAAACGTCGCTGAATACTCGAACACAAAACCCTTGGCTGACAAGGCATCGCGCCGCGCCAGCCAGCCCGTTTCGTTCTGGCTACCAAGGCCGACATGGCCCTCGTCGACCAGCAGCAAATTGCTGTCGCCCAGATTGCGTACCGCGACGATGTTTTCCTTGTCTTCATCGCCAAGCTTGCTCATTTCCAGCGCGTCGACACGCGTCAGTTCGGGTGCGGTCTGCGACAGCAAATCACCGGCCACAAAGCGCGCCGACACAATGCCGCTGGCGCCCAATTCGCGCAGATGCTGCTCGGTCAAGTCCGCTCCCGGCGTCAGCAAGATCACCCTGCCATACTCGCCGAGTTTGCCGGACTGCGCTGCGGCATGGCGGAACTGCAGCAGATTGACGTGCATCAGCAGCGTCTTGCCGCTACCGGTCGCGTTTTGCAGGCACACCTTGTTCAATTCATCCAGAGTGAACAGGTCGATCTGGCTGCTCAAGCCCTGCTCGCCGCGCCAAGTGTTGAAGGCCGGGACAAATTGATTCAAGCCTTCCAGCAAGTCATGCTTGCGATGAAAAAACAGGTCGAGGTAACGCTCGACGAACAATAGCGTCATCCATTGAAAGTATTTCCAGCTGATCTTGCGCGCGCGCTGGGCATTGATCGCCTCGGTATGGCGCACGATATTTTCTTCATAGCGCAGCAATTCGGCGCGTGTAACGACGGCTTGCGGCGACAACTGGAATGCATGGAAAAAATGATGCAAGCCATCCGCGCCGATGCCCTCGGCGACGTGGCGGATGCTCTCGCCCAGCGCCCGGATCGGCAAAATGGGCGTACCCGTAAGCTGCAGCAGCGGGTTTACGCCAAATTCGCGTATCAGCCAGGCATTCAAGACCAGCTTGTGCCGGAAATGATCGTTTTCCTTGGCCAGACTGCGGCTTTTGGCCGACTTTTCCGCACCGACAGTACCACTCACGCCTTGCGCGCCACCAGTGGCGGCCTTGACGGGCCTACCACGTTTCTTGAGCGTCGTACTGGCCGGCAGCGGAAGTGTAATAAGGTCAGACATCTTGCGACTCCCACATGCGCTGATGGAAAGCCTGCTCCAGCAGGCGGATATCGCAATGCGGCAGTTTCGGCAAAGTATGGCTGCCGTTGACGTAAATCACATCGAACTGGTTCTTATCTTGGCTATTGGACAAATCCAGCCGCAATACTTGGCGCAGATAGGCATCAAGCACCGCGTTATCCTGCTCCAGGTTGCCGCTCAGTTTGCGCCACACGACAAGCACCCGCTGATCGATCAGCGAGCCTGCCGCGCCCGGCACACGGCCTTCCACACTGCGGAACCACCACGATGGCAGCTCCGCATTGACGGCGACTTCCTTCAGCTTGCCTTTGACCAGCAAGCGCGTTGGGCTGCCTGCCGGCAAATCAGCATCGGCTTCCTGCTCGAACTCTGCCGCAAAGGTCTGCGGCGCATGCAGCTTATCGACGCGCAAACCTATCAGCCAATTGAAGGTCTCCACCAGATCGACCGTGCGCAATGCATGCGCGTCCGAACCGGGCCGCTTGACGTCGAGCTGGTAGGCAGTCGGATCGGTGAAGGCCGCAACATTGAGCAGCGAAGGAGAACCCCGGGTTTCCAGCGCCAGCATATAGTTGAGGAAATAATCCTCGCGCAATTGCGAATTGGTGGTGATCGCTTGCTGGCGCGGGGCCATCTCAGCCAATTGCAGATTGTTCAACGTATCTTCGTAGGATTCCAGACGAATGACTTTGACGAGTTGAGAGATACCATCGTTGCCCGTGCACTTGCCATTTTTCCAATCGCTTGAAAAAATTATTTTGGAAACTCTTCTTTTTAATACCGAATCAAAATACCCCCCCCATTTCAATTAACAGATACTTTCTACTACCATTATCTTTTTTGTTTTGCGAAATAACCGCATGTCCAGTTGTACCTGAACCTGCAAAAAAATCCAAAATTAGTGAATTTTTATCTGCCCAATAAATAAGTGCATTTTCCACCAAATTTACTGATTTAGGATATGAAAATTCTGTCGTATTTAATATATCTTTGAGTAATTTCGACCCATACGTCGTTCCAGAGTACGCACCTCCATACCACATTGTTTTTGGTTTTCTCCCCTCCGGAATTCTAGTTTTTTTTACAACCTCAACCCGACCAGCTTTTTCCAATACAGAAATATCTCCAGATAGAATATCTTTACGTGCACCATCTGGGCTAACTCGCCAAATTCTTCGTTCACCATGAGGGTCAAGAGGAAAAATTTCTATAGCATCACTAAAATTTTTTAATGATACTTTGGGTGGATTTAGTGTTACATATAATGGATACCACTGATTTGGCCGATCATCTGGTCGCGAATTTCCACCGCGCCTTCTTAAATTATCCCATAAAAATGCACTGATATCATCTACAAGATTAAAGCTCTGTTTTTCTTCTGGAGTTAATCCACGAAGATTAATTGAACTACAATTAATATCTTTTGCGTAGGCATGAAAATAGTCATGACTTTTTGCCGGTTCGTTTTCACGTATATTTTGACCAGCAGGGTTTACCTCAACCGAAATTGTTGATATATAGTTATTAATTCCATAAATGCCATTCAAGAGAAGACGAGCATTAGCCATTTCCGTATCATCTATAGCAAACAATATAGACCCATCTTTTGAATTCATTTTTCGTCCAATTTCGCAACGATTTTGAATTAATGAAATCCATGATGAATGTTTGAATGTGTTTTTGTATGGGATAGCATTTTCAGTTGTGTTATACGGTGGATCAATATAAATGCACTTCACCTGTTCCCGATATCGCTCCTGCATCAAATTCAACGCTTGGAAATTCTCGCTATGCACCAGCACGCCATCGGTCGCGTCATCCAGATTGTCGATACTCGCCAATAAGCGCGCGGTAAATTCCGCATCAAAAAACCGCGTGTCCAGCACCAGCGTGGTGTTCGCCTGCAAATATTCCAGCGTGCCCGGTTTCGCATTCGCCAGCAGATCCTGCGACGGCTCGATCAAGAATCCAAGCTGCCGCCATTCCACCCACTGTGCTGCATTCGCGGCAACTTCCGCATACATCGTCGCCGGCACCCTGTCGAGGGTGACCAGCCACTGTGTATCGATGACGAATTTTTTCTTCAGCCAGAGTTTTTTCTGGAAGTCTTCAATCTGCGCCAGAAACGCGATCAGCTTGTGGGCGATGGCGCGCAGCGTGTGCAGCTTGCTCAGGTAGTTTTCAAAATTGGCGACATGTGGCGCGCTGGCGGTGCCGAGATCGTCAAGCCGCATGACTTCGTTCTTGATGTAGAAATCCAGCTCACGTTTCAGGAAACCACCGAGGTCTTTGTGGATGAAATAATCCATCGTGTTCTTGGCCGTGTACTGGTGCAGGTATTTGGTCAGCAGCGGCTGGGTATCCTGCTTGCCGCCAGCCTTCTTGGCGCCTTTGCTCACCAGTTGCGCCAGGGCCAGATGATAGGCGGCGGCGTCGCCGGCCTGCGCATCGCCACCCTGCGCTTGTTGCTGCAGCGCAGTCAGGATATCTACTACCGATTGCGTATTGCGCTTGTCGCGCCAGGTGCCGGTGTTGCCGGTCTTTTCGTCATCCGCCCGGTACTGGAAGCGCACGACCAGTTCGGCGGCATCATCCGCGCCTGTTTGCCACGCAATCGGCGTGGCGTCGAGCAGGAAAAACCGGTCCTTGTCGGCGGTGGCCTTGACGTTGTTGTGCTCGCCCTCTTCCGCTTCCACCAATTTGAAGTGCAGCCTGCGCGGCGCGGTGGCTTCAGCATCGCCAAACAGGGGATTTTGCCCGTCGCTGCCGGCGGCCTTGCTGATGTCGATACTGTAGTTGTTAAAACTTTCGCTGGTCTTGATGTAGTACTGATCCTTGTTGGCCCAGTGCAGATAGACCTCGCTGCCATCATAGGGTACCGAGTACGGCGCCGCGCGGTCGTGGGTTTCACGGGCGTAATAACGGCGCGACAGAAAGTCGCCCTGGTCGTAATAGCGTTCAAAAAATCGATACAGGTGATCATAAATTTCTGCATCATCGCCGGCGCTGTCGCGTGCGGCTTCATATGCCGCACGAGCTTGTTGCACTTTCGGCAGATTGTCAGGCTCGACCGCGCCGTATTCTTTGGCGGTGGTAAGCTCCCGTTCATAGCTGGCGCGGGCTGTGTCGATGCCCGCCTGCGCGCTGCCGCCGAAGGTGGTTGCGATCACTGCGAGCAAGTCTTCGCTCAGAAATTTTTCAATCTCTGCCGATTTGGCATGCATGATGCGGTACAGGCCGAAATCGAGATCGGGTTGGTTGAGCTGGAATAGCTCGCGCAGCAATTGGATGAAGCGGTCGCGTTGTTTATTGGCAGTACTGGCTTGTGTCATTTTTAGCTTGGTTGGTTATTCTGCTGTGGTTCGGTTCTGCCCGATTGGGTAGCGGCATGGGGTATTGCTTGCGCAGGGATGACGGCTGGCATGGGTGGTGCTCTCGCTCATTGCACCCACCACCGAATGGAAAACAAGGTTTCGGCGTGGACGCTTTGCGTCAGCCGTTGTTCGAGTTGCGCGATCAGCGCATCTCGCTTTTCAAGGACGGCGTCTTCCACCTCAAACACTTCCTGGCGTTGCTTGCGCTGCTGCTGTTCCAGCGCCCGCAGCTGAACCTGGATACCGGCCTGCTCTTCCATCGATAGCGCCTGACGGCTGTCGCGCTTGGTCTGGGCGATTTGTTGCTTGGTGTTGCGCAAGTGCTCTTCTGCTGCAAGCAATTTGTCATCCGCCCATTTTTCCAACTTGTTGCGCTCCTCATGGAACAGGCGCTGGTTGGTGTCGAGGATGACGGCGACTTCAGCTTCCACGCGGCGCTGGCCGTTGCTATCAAGCCAGGCTGGCGCGCTCGCGGTGATGCCCGCTGGTTTGGCCGCGGCTTCGAGCATCAACATTTTTTCGCAAGTCTCTTGATCGAGCACGCTACCGCTATCGGTGCGGGCAATGAACATCAGGCGCTCGCAAACATCGAAGGCGGTGACTCGCAGCCGGATCAGACGCAGCCAGCCGCTGGTGCCACGCAGTGGTTCCAGCACGCTGATGCGGCTGGGATGGCGGCTGTGTTCGAAGATGATTTCCGCTGGGGGCGTGGCGCCGGCCAGTGCCTGCGCCAGCGTCCATTCACCCAGCGGGTGCGTCAAACGATAAGCATGCGCCAGCATGTCGGGCTGGAGCGCGCCGCGCAGCAATTGATAGCGGCCGGCAGCGACGCTGGCGATAGGCGGGCGCAGCAACGAAAAAGCGTAGTGCGCATCGTCGAACTGCGCGTGGCTGGCCAAGATGTAACGGCTCGCCCCCCAGAACCAGCGGCCAACCTTGTCGAGCCTGGATTCGGCCTCGTTCAAGCGCAATTTCAGGCGGTCGTGCACGTCTTCGTCAAAGCGTTCCAGCAGTTGCGTCTGGGTGTCACGAATGCGGACATTGATATCTTGCTCCAGCTCGGCTTGCAGGGCATTGAAGGCGGCCTCGATCTGTTCCGGCTCGCGGCAGCTTTCGACGATCTGCAGAATGCGCCTTTCAAAATCGATGCCGCTCTCGATGGTGCCCAGCACTTCGTCAGAAGCGCCGAAGACACCGGAAAACAGGCTGAATTTTTCGGTCAGCAATTCCAGCACCCGCTGGTCGGCGTAGTTGCGGGTGTTGAGGAAATTCATGACCACGACATCGAAGCGCTGGCCATAGCGATGGCAGCGCCCTATGCGTTGCTCGATGCGCTGCGGATTCCACGGCAGGTCGTAGTTGATAACCAGTGCGCAAAATTGCAGGTTGACACCTTCGGCGGCGGCTTCTGTCGCGATCATGATGTCGGCGTCGTCGCGGAAGCAATCGATCAGTGCGGTGCGTCGGTCCACTTGCGGCGAGCCGGTGACACGGTCAGTGCCTTTATACCGTGCCAGCCAAGCGTGATAGATGTGTGTGGCCTGTTCGCTATTATTGCTGCCGCTGAAGGTGACGATGCGCCCGCCATAGCCATGTACTGCGAGAAATTGCGCCAGATATTCCTGAGTACGACGAGATTCAGTGAAGATGATGGCTTTCTTCGGTCCCTTCAGTTCGACCATTTTTGCCATCCCTGCAGCCAGTCCGTGCAGCAGCGACTGGGCCTTGGTGTCGGTTGTCAACGCCCCGACGGCAGCTATGAAACTGTCGATCTCGGCTATCTCGGCGCGGACACGGTTGACATCAATGATGTCCGGCGTCCCGCCACCTGGCTTATGTTCATCATCGCCATCGCCATCGCCGTTATCATCTTCGGCATCGTCGAGGTAGTCTTGTTCCAGGTCTTCGTCTGCTATCAATTGAACGACCAAGTCGTCTTGCCCTGCCGTCTCATCGCATTCCTCCAGCCTGACCAGCCTTGTGCGTATGGTGCGCAAGGTGGCAACGACGGCGTGCGCGCTCGATGCCAGTAGCTTGCGCAGGATCAATGCGGTTAAATGGCGCTGCTTTTTTGGCAAGGCGTAGGACACTTCATTTTGCAGGAAAACGGAGATGGCGTCGTAGAGTTGCTGCTCCTCGTCGGTCGGGTTGAATTTTTGCGTCAGCGGCTTGCGCTCGGTATATTTGACGTATTCCAGCACGTCCTTGCGCAATGAACGCTGAACGAAGGTTTGCAGGCGGGCGCGCAACGCGGGCAGATCGGCGCCGCTTTGCATGTACTGGCGACGGAATACGGTTTCGTCGCCAAACTGGTGCTCGTCGATCAGTGTAGAAAGCCCATACAACTCCAACAAGGAGTTCTGCAGCGGCGTGGCAGTCAATAGCAGCTTTTGCCGACCGGCCAATGCGCGTTTAAGTGCCTGTCCGATGCGATTGGTACGACGGTGTGCATTGCGCAGTTTGTGCGCCTCATCGATGACGACCAGATCCCATGGCACGCTGCGCAGTTCCACCTCCATCCGCAGCGAAAATTGGTAGGACATGATTAGGATTTGCCTTGAACACAAAGCATCGAGAGACTGGCCTGAGCCGATTTTTCGCAATGTCGGTGCATCGAGGATCAGGCTGCGAAGATTGAATTTATCACGCAGCTCCTGCGACCACTGCTTGCGCAAGCTGGCTGGACCAATGATGAGCAAACGACGTTTACGTTCCGCCCAGTACTGCCCCAGCACCAGAGCTGCCTCGATGGTCTTGCCCAGGCCCACTTCATCGGCCAGTATCACGCCCTTGCTAAGCGGACTTTTTAACGCAAATAGCGCCGCCTCAATCTGGTGAGGATTCAGGTCGACATTGGCGTCAAACAGCGCTTGCGACAATCGATCCACCCCGTCAGCAGCATGCTTTAGTACTAATTCCTGCGCGTAATATTTGGCGTGGTAAGCGGTGAACATCTGATTTATAAATGATGGGCGGCAAATCCCATCTTTTGCTGGCGCGCTAGGCGCTCGGAATGAGTGACTAGGTAAAAAAATAGGAGAAGGATCAAACTTATACCAATAATTTGCGTTATACGCAAATTATAGTGTTTAAATTTGCTTGCTGGACTTTGTCTTACTTACGGTGAAGGCTGGAAAATTGCTTGATGAAAATTGGCCAAGTTATCCGACAAATCAGGAAAGATAAAGGCGCGACGCTGGAGAGGATCGCATTGGCTGCAGGTACCGACCCAGGAAATTTATCAAAGGTGGAACGTGATTTACAGCAACCAACCCCAGAAATGCTAGAAGGCATCTCGAAAGCGCTAGGCTTGCCGGTTTCTTCGCTATACCTGATTGCAGAACAAACCAGTCTTTCAAATAAAATAGTAGGAAATAAAGATGAAATGCAGCAGATTACGCGTCGCCTTGAATGCGTAGTCACGCAATTCATGCAGCTAACGCCATCGAATCAACAACTTATCAATGATTTTATTGGGGTGATGCTGAAGGCACAGCACAAAGACAACTGATACGTATTGTCAGCCGCCCCCTACAGCACGACAATAAAAAAATTGTCTTTTGAGCGCGAGCATGAATGCCTCAACGCTCCTCGCGATAATAATCACAGCCCTCGAACGTGGAGCGCAGCGCCTGCTGCAGCTGGGCGTAGCGTTCGGGCGTCAGGTTGAAACGCACGTCGATCTGGCCATCGTCATCCATCTGCATGGCGGCCTCGGCATCCATCTGCACGGATAAACGGTTCGGATGCAGGATTACGGCGTGCATGTGGCCGTACCACGCAAATTCCTGGCCGCAGTATTCGATGTACGGTTCGTCCATGCCCATGGCCACGTCCTGCTCGTCATACTCGTCGGCGCGCTGCAGCATCAGGTAGACGGGCTCGCTTTTGCCGGCTGGCGCGGCCAGGGTGGTGATCAGGGCGTCGTCTTCATGAATGACGGACAACTCGGTGGCGGTAAATCCTGCGGACATGGCGTGCTTTCAACAAATAGATGGATGACGCCACCATAGCGCAAAAGCGGCGCGGACGACATAGCGCGCGGCGAATAAAGCGTGCCCCTATAATGGTCATTCCATCCATATTGCACAGGAGACCGCCTTGACCGCAGCATCGCCCTACACCACCCGCCTGGCCATCCCCTCCATCGCCACCTACCAGCACTTGCGCGTGGCCGCCGGCATGAGCGCGAAAAGCACGGCGGCGGCGGCCAAGGGCTTGCCGAATTCCCTGTTTGCCGTGCAAATCCTGCATGGCGACGAGGTGGTGGGGATCGGACGCATCATCGGCGACGGCGGCTGCTTCTTCCAGGTCACCGATATCGCCGTGCTGCCGGCCCATCAGGGCAAGGGCCTGGGCAAGCGCATCATGCGCGAGATCATGCAATTCATCGAGACGGAGGTGCCGCAAAGCGCGTATGTCAGCCTGATCGCCGATGGCCAGGCGCAAGAACTGTATGCGCAATTCGGTTTCAAGCACACGGCGCCCGCCTCCGTCGGCATGGCGCTGGTACGCTAGTGCCGGCCTGGCTGGCTGCCAGCATGGCGCTGGCGCTGCTGTTGAGCGCCGCCGCCTGGCGCGCCGAGCGCCTGCTGCTGCAGCGCGGGCGCACGACGCGCTGGCTGTGGCTGGCGGCCATCGCCGCGTCCGCCATCTTGCCGCTGGCGTGGCTGCCCGGCGTGCTGGCGGCCATGCCGGCGGAACAGGCGCAGCTGAAGCTGGGCTGGTTTGTCTTATCCAGCGGCATGCTGTTGCTGTTGGCGCTGCGCAGCGTCTGGCTGCTGTCGCACCAGCGGCGCTGGCAGAAAACATCGTTGCTGGGCACGCCCGTGTACTTGAGCGGCGGCATCGGTCCCTGCGTGGCGGGGCTGCTGCGGCCGCGCATCGTGATGCCCGTCTGGCTGCAACTGATTTCGCCCCAGCAACAGGCGTTGCTGCTGGCGCACGCGCAATGCCGGCTGGCCGCGTGCGATCCGCTGCTGCTGGCCCTGGCGTACGCCTTGATTATTCTCATGCCGTGGAATCTGCCCCTGTGGTGGCAGTTACACCGGCTGCGCTTTGCCATCGAAGTCGATTGCGACGCGCGCATGCTGGCGCAGGGCCACGCGCCGCGCGACTATGCCATCGTCCTGCGCCAGCATGGCCAGTACTATTCGGGCCTGACGGACGCCTCGCCCATCGTGCTGAACGACCCGCTGGCGCTGCGGCGCCGGCGGCAAATCATGGCCAGATTTACGCGGAACCGGGCGGCGAACTTGCTATAGTAGCGGCAACGCCGCGCGGCGCGCCCGCGATCCCGGCTCCCCCCTTAGAAATCAGAGAGATACCATGCTTTACCTGCTTGCCATCGTGATCGTCATCGCCCTGCTGTACTACGTCTTCAGTGGCCGCACGCCCGTCAAACCGCTGCACAAGCCGCTCGTCTCGGTGCGCCAGTACGTGCCGGCGATTCCTGCGGGCGCCCCCGCGCATCACTGGAGCGACGAGGGACGCTTTGCGTCGGAAGTGGAAAACGAAGCGATGTACCAGAGCGCCATCGCCAAACTGGCCGGCGAGCACGGTCCCGGCAATGCGGAAGAAAAATGCCTGGCCCTGCTCGTCTGCGACGACGCCAACCCGTTCCAGGACAAGGCCATCGCCGTCTTCATCGATGGCCTGCTGGTCGGCTACCTGTCGCACAACGACGCGCTGCGCCTGCGCCGCAACCTGGGCCGCATGGACCTGGTGGGCCAGCTGACTTCGTGTGGCGCCGTCATCCGCGGTGGCGGCCTGTGGAATGGCAAGCGCCTGTCATATGCCGTGTGGCTCGATCTGCAGCCGTACAACTAATAAGCACTACACCGCGCGCGCCTGCCTGATGGCGCGCGTGGCGATAAAGCTGGGCAAGTATTTTTCAATTTCAAAGCGCGGGTGGGGATGCATTTCCTCGTGATAACCCGCCAGCACGAAGCCCGCCGCCAGCTGGCCGCCGATCTGGCTGTCCAGCCCGTGACCGAAGATCAGCGCTTCGCCCTTCTCCATGCGCGATGCCAGCGCATCGGCGTCCATATCCTCCAGATCCGAATACGGCAGCACGAAGCGGGGCCGTATCAAGCCCTGCTGTGCCCATTGCGGGTCGCGGTCGCCGATGAACACGGCCGGATTGAAAAAACTGCTCAACAGCACGCCGCCGTCGGCCAGCACGCGCGCGCATTCGCGCCATACGGGGCCGATGTCGGGCACGTACTGGTTCGATACAGGATGGACGATGACATCGAAACTGGCATCGGCAAAGCGGCTCAGGTCGCGCATGTCGCCCTGCACGGTGGCCAGCTGCAAGCCGTCACGTTCAGCCACCATGCGGTCCAGCGCCAGTTGCTGCCCGGACAAATCGAACACGGTCACGTGCGCGCCGGCGGCCGCCAGCACGGGCGCCTGCTGCCCGCCGGCGCCGGCCAGGCACAGGATACGCTTGCCATGCACCTCGCCCAGCCAGCCGGCCGGCAAGGAGCCGGGCGTCAAATGAATTTGCCACTGCCCGGCACGCGCCGCGGCGATGGTGGCGCTGTCGACAGGCTGCGACCATGGGCTGTTCTGTGCAGCCTGGGCATCCCAGGCTTGCTGATTATGCGGCAAGAAGTTGTTACTTAAAGGCATAGTCATCCTTTCAGAAAAAACAGGACGCGAATGTAGCATGACGCATGGCAAGGCGTCGCACCTTGCAAAAAAACCACACAATTCCTGATGGCAACTTCCTCGTCAGCACGGCCATTCCACGGGCACGACAAGGTGAGCGCCCCACTCATCCCCCTGGAAATGACTTGCACGACAGGGAAAATAATTACAATTAAGATATTTGTTTCCGGAAATCTGGTAAGGTAATCCGCATCGATCACCCGCCGTGGCGGCAGGCGCCCACGCCAGCGCCACACGCGCCACCTGTTTGCCCACGATGATACCTGCCAGCGTCCAGCACCTGTTCCACCTTCCCGCCGATCCGGCCCAGTTGCACCATGGCCAGCATGCGTCGGGACTCGTGCTGCTGTCGCTCGTGATCGCCATTTTCACGTCGTGGATGGCTTTCCAGATGACGGCGTACAGCCGCGCGCAGGCAAGCATCAGCCGCCGCTTGCACCTGCTGTGCCTGCTGGCCGGCAGCCTGGCGCTGGGCTGCGGCGTGTGGGCCATGCATTTCATCGGCATGCTGGCCTTCGAGCTGGGCACCAGCGTCGCCTACGATCCGGGCCTGACCCTCCTGTCCATCGTGCCCAGCGTGGCGGCCTCATTCGTCGCCCTGGCCACCATCAGCCGGCGCGCCGTCACGGCGCCGCTGCTGCTCGGGAGCGGCCTGCTGGTGGGCCTGGGCATCGGCGCCATGCATTACACGGGCATGCAGGCCATGCGCATGGGCCTGTCGCTGCGCTACGATCCGCTGCTGTTTGCGCTGTCGCTCGCCGTTGCCGTGGCGCTGGCCACCCTGGCCCTGTGGATACGTTTCGGCTTGCGCGGCTGGAGCAGCCGCGTGCCCTCGTCGCAGCGCACGCTGATCAGCGCCTGCGTCATGGGGTGCGCGATTACCGGCATGCATTACATGGGCATGCAGGCGGCCCGCTTCGTGGGGACGATTCCCCCAGGCAATGATGCCGATGCCAACCGGCCCATGCTGGTGATCAGCGTGACCCTGCTGACCATCGCCCTGACCATCCTGGTCGCCTCGGCCGTGGGCATCTTGCGCTACCGCGAGCTGTTTCGCCACTTGAACCAGAGCGAACACTGGACCCGTTCGCTGCTGACGAGCACGGTTGACGGCGTCATCACCATCGACCGCCACGGCAACATCGTCGACTTCAACGGCGCCGCCGAGCGCATCCTCGGCTGGCGCTCGGCGGAAATTGTCGGCCGCCATGTCAGCGTGCTGGTCAGCGACGTGCGCCAGTCGGAACAGCACGGCCTGCTGCACTACCTGCGCACGGGCGAAGGCGACGCGGTCCACACCAGCGAGGAAATCGTCTACCTGCGCAAGGATGGCGCCCCGGTCGCCGTGCAGCGCTCAATGGCCAGCGCGCGCCTGGCCGACCAGGATTTATATGTGCTGTTCATTACGGACATCAGCGAACGGCGCGCCATGCTGGCCGCCCTGCGCGAAAGCGAGCAGCAATTGCGCTCGCTGATCGGCAATATTCCCGGCATCGCCTTTCGCTGCACCACGGCGGAAAATCAGCCCATGCTGTTCATCAGCGATGGCGTGGAAGCCGTCACCGGCTATCCGCCCGCCGACTTTCTCGGCGCCGCGCCGCGCCGCAGCATCACGGGCCTGATCGCCAGCGAAGAGCGCGCCTACGTCATCGACGTCTTCAACCGCAGCGTCGCCAGCGGCGAGCCCTACCTGCTCGAATACCGCTTGCTGCATGCCGACGGCACGGCGCGCTGGCTGTGGGAGCGGGGCACCGTCGTGCACGATGCGGCCGGCGCCGTGCGCTGGGTCGACGGCGTCATCCTCGACATCAGCGAACGCCGGCAAATGGAGGAAGACTTGCGCATGGCCAAGGAAAAAGCGGAGCTGGCGGCCGCCACGCGGGCCAGCTTTGTCGCCAACATGAGCCATGAAATCCGCACGCCGATGAATTCCATCCTCGGTTTCACGGATGTGCTGCTCGACTCGCCGCTGGCGCCGGAGCAGCGGCGTCACCTCGACACGGTGCGCCAGTCCGGCCGCTCGCTGTTGCGCCTGCTCAACGAAGTGCTCGACACGGCCAAACTGGACAAGGGAGCCGTGGCGCTGGAATTGCGCGACTACAGCCTGCTGGCGCTGGTCGATGAACTGGCGTCCACGTATGGCATCCACGCGCGCGCCAAAGGCTTGCGCATGGAGGTGCAGTACGACCCGCAACTGCCGGCCGTGCTGCATGGCGACGAATTGCGCATGCGGCAAGTGCTGGGCAACCTGCTCGACAACGCCATCAAGTTCACGCCCGGCGGCGGCGTCAGCCTGACGGCGCGCCGCGACGATGGCCAGCTGCACCTGCTGGTGCAGGACAGCGGCATCGGCATCCCCGCGGAACGGCGCGACGCCATTTTTGATCCGTTCGTGCAGGCCGACGCCTCGACCACGCGGCGCTTTGGCGGCACGGGCCTGGGCACCACCATCAGCCGGCAGCTGGTGACCCTGATGCAGGGGCGCATCTGGGCCGACGCCGCCTTGCCGCACGGCAGCGTGTTCCACGTCATGCTGCCCTTGTTGCCGGCACGCCAGGCGGCGCTGCCCGCCAGCGAACGCCGCAGCGTGCGCCTGCCGCCGCTGCGCGTGCTGGCCGCCGACGACGTGCCGCAAAACCTGGAGCTGCTGAGCTTGCTATTGGGCAAGCGCGGCCACACGGTGATCACGGCCGGCGATGGCGCGCAAGCCCTGCAACTGGCGCAGCAGGACGACTTCGACGTGCTGCTGCTGGACTTGCAAATGCCGCACATGGATGGCCTGGCCGCCACGCAAGCCATCCGCGCCGCCGCCCTGCGCGATGGCCGCCCGCGCGTGCCCGTGATCGCCATGACGGCCAGCGTGCTCGATGCGCACCGCAAGGCGGCGCGCGCGGCCGGCATGGACGGTTTCGCGACAAAACCCGTCGAATGGCAGGCGCTGTCGCAGGAAATCGCCCGCGTGCTGGGCCTGGCGGCGGACCCGGCCGACGCCAGCCACGCGCCGGCGCCCGCTGGCGGACGGGTGCTGCACCATGCGGGCGCCCTGCAGCGCTGGGCCGGCAACGACGGCGCCTACCGGGCGGCGCTGGCGCGTTTCGGAGTCGAGCATCCCCGCCTGCCGCCGGCCCTGCTGGCCGCCATCGGGGCGCGCGAGCATGCAACGCTCTTGCCTCAGAGTCACAAACTGCGCGGCGTGGCGGCCAACCTCGGCCTGGAGCAACTGGCCGCCAGCCTGGCGGCGCTGGAGCAATGCTGCGCCAGCCCCGGCCCCGCCACGGCACAACAGCTCGACGCAACGCTGGGCGCCCTGCTGACGCAATGGCCGGCGGCCGTGGACGCCATCGCCCGGCTGGCGCCGCCTGCCTTGCCGGCGACGACAGCAGCGGCAGCCATCGACGCGCCCGCCGCCCGGCAAGCGGCCAGTGCACTATTAAACGCCTTGCGGCGCGGCGAACTCGATGACGCGGCGCAAGCACAGTTGCAGCACGCCATGGGCGCGCAAGCGGAGGCACTGGCGCCGCTGTTGCACGCCATCGACGACTTTGATTTCCCCCTGGCGCAGTCGCTGCTGCACGACTTGCTGCACACCTACGCCCCGGAGTCCCCATGAATGCACCAGCCAGACCCGTGATTCTCGTCGTCGACGATGAGGCGGCCAATTTGCAGCTGCTGCGCCAGATCTTGCAGAACGACTACGCGCTGCTGTTCGCCAAGGATGGCGCGCGGGCGCTGGCACTGGCGCAGCAGGAACGCCCGGCCCTGATCCTGCTCGACGTGATGATGCCCGGCATGAGCGGCCACGACACCTGCCGCCAGCTGAAAGCGGCGCCGCGGACGGCCGCCATCCCCGTCATTTTCGTCACGGCCCTGAACGACATGCGCGACGAACTCAGCGGCTTTGAAGCGGGCGCCGTCGATTACATCACCAAGCCGCTCAGCCCCGCCATCGTGCGCGCCCGCGTGCGCACGCACCTGTCGCTGGTGCGCATCGATGAATTGAAGGAAACGCGGCTGCAGATCGTCCAGCGCCTGGGTCTGGCGGCCGAATACAAGGACAATGAAACAGGCTTGCACGTGATCCGCATGAGCCATTACGCGCGCCTGCTGGGCGTGGCCGCCGGCATGGACGAGGCCGCCGCGGACGACCTGCTGCACGCGGCGCCCATGCACGATGTGGGCAAGATCGGCATCCCCGACCGCATCCTGCAAAAGCCGGGCAAGCTCGACGCGGAGGAATGGGCCATCATGCAGACGCATGCGCGCATCGGCGGCGACATCATCGGCGAACATGCCGAAGGCGGCATGCTGGCGCTGGCGCGCGCAATCGCCCTGTCGCACCATGAAAAATGGGATGGCAGCGGTTACCCGGACGGATTGGCGGGTGAAGCGATCCCGCTGGCCGGGCGCATCGTCGCCGTGGCCGACGTCTTCGACGCGCTGACCTCGGTGCGCCCGTACAAGCGCGCGTGGTCGGTGACGGACGCCGTGGGCTATCTGCAAGCGCAACAAGGCAGCCATTTCGATGCGCGCCTGGTCGAGCTGTTTGTGCAGCAATTGCCCGCCATCGACGCCATCCGGCTGCGCTGGGCGGAGAAAGCGGAACACCACGCGCCGGCTTGAAGAGGGAACTCCCGCCACGGCCAGCGTTGTTGCGTCACACAAGCAAGTGCCGGACAGATGGCGCCGGCGCCGATGCAGACCACTGGAAGAGCAAGGAGTTCAATCCCATTATGGCTGGCTGCGGGCCAGGCATTTTGACGCGCATCAAACAGCTCGCAATTTCCTGGCTGTGGCCTTGCAGATGGCCATGGTCCGTATTTTTTTGACCCATATCAAGTCCAGCATAAGAAAAACGTCCGCCAGCACGGCAATGCTGGACTTGCCCCTGTTGCCGTTCTAGCCTTGTTGCCATCCTGACTAGCGAATGACACCATGGCCTATAAATCCATCCTCGTCCACGCCGACCTGTCGCGCCATGCGCCGCAGCGCATCGCCATCGCGGCGCGGCTGGCGCACGCGCACCAGGCGCACCTGATCGGCGCGGCCATGACGGGCCTGTCGCGCTTTTACGTGGAAAACAACCGCGGCATGCGCGGCGGCGCCGTGGCGGCGCAGATTTCAGCCTTGCATGGGCAGGCGGATCAGGCGCTCGACCAGTTTGAAACGCTGGCGCGCCAGGCTGGCGCCGCCTCGCTGGAGCGGCGCCTGATCGAAGACGATGAAGATGGCGGCATGGCCGTCAGCGCCCGCTACAGCGACTTGACGGTGCTCAGCCAGCACGACGACAGCGAAGCCCTGCCCGGCGCCATGAGCGACCTGGTGCCCTACGTGATGCTGAATGCGGCCCGTCCCGTGCTGATCCTGCCGCGCAGCGGCCAGTTCGCGCAAGTGGACAACACCGTCGTGGTGGCCTGGGATGGCAGCATGGAAGCGACGCGCGCCATCGGCCACGCCCTGCCCCTCTTGCGCGCGGCGCGCCTGGTGGTGCTGGCCCTGCTGCACCCGCCGGCCGGCCACGCGCAGCCGGCGCGCCACCCGGGCGCCGACATCGCCGCCTACCTGAGCCGCCATGGCGTGCCCGTCGAAGTGCGTTCGGCCACCACCACGGGCGACATCGGCGCGGCGCTGCTGGCCATGGCCGCCGAAGTGCATGCGGACTTGCTGGTGATGGGCGGCTACGGCCACGCGCGCTTCCGCGAAATTTTATTGGGCGGCGTGACGGAAACGGTGCTGCGCCAGATGACGGTACCGGTGCTGATGGCGCATTGACGTCAAGCGCGCCATGTTTATTTGCTAAATAGCTATAATTGCCTTATTACTTACCTCAAGGCAATGTACATGAAGCAACAACTGCTCAATTGGAGTAGCACCCTGGCGCCGTTCGGCAGCGACCTGCTGTGGACGGTCCTGCCGTGGATGCTGCTGTATGGCGTGATCGGCTTTGTGCTGGCGCTCGGCATCTGCTACCAGCTGGCCAGAAAATGCCTGCTGGTGCGCCGTCCGCCCGCCTGGCATGTGGCCGCCAAGCTCAGCTATGTGTTGATCCTCGTCGCGCTGCCGCTCCTCGGTGGCGGGTTTGGCGCCGTGCACAGCGTGCACCGCGTCGTCAATCAGGCCCTTGAGCGCGACCTGCAGCCGGTGGTCGAAGCGCAGATGCCGGCGCTGCGCGTCTACCTGGAACAGCAGGTCAGGCTGATCGCCCCGGGCCAGGCTATCAGCATGCGCAGCCTGATCGAACCCTTCGTGCAAGACATGTATTACCGGCCTACATCCGACAGTTACTGGGAACGCAGCAAGGCGCGCTGGATCAATGAATTCATCCTGCGCCGCGGCAGCGTGCTGCTGACGCAGGTGCTGCAGGAACAGCTGATCGCCAGGGCAACTGTGCTGGGCGAAGCGCTCAAGGGCGCCGGTTTCCGTGGCCAGGCGACGGGCGACCTGGCCAGTCTGGGCACCGACCTGGCCGTGCGCCTGACCACCGATGTGGCGCGCCAGGCCGACTTCAGCAAACTCGACAAATCAGTGCCGATGATTTTCATCGACGCCGTCAAACGCCAGGCCGGCGCCTATTTCAATTCGCTCAAGATCACGCTGGGCCTGTTCGCGCTGGCGGCGCTGCTGCTGGTGTGGGGCGAGATCATGTTGTACCGCCACTATTACCTGCGCCGCCATCCGGCCACGGCCCTGCCCGTGCCACCCATGTAAAAAAGCCGCCCCTCCTTGCGGACGGGGCGGCTTTTCATGTGCTGCTAAGGCTTAGGCTTTACGCTGGGCGACGGCATCCACGACGCACAGGGCCGTCATGTTGACGATGCGGCGCACGGTGGCCGATGGCGTCAGAATGTGCACGGGTTTGGCGCAGCCGAGCAGGATCGGGCCCACGGCGATGCCGTTGCCGGCCGCCGTTTTCACCAGGTTGTAGGCGATGTTGGCCGACTCGATATTCGGCATGACGAGCAGGTTGGCGTCGTTCTTCAGTGCCGAATTGGGCATCAGTTTTTGACGCAGCTTGCTGTCGAGGGCCGTATCGCCGTGCATCTCGCCGTCGATTTCCAGGTCCGGCGCGCGTTCCTTGACGATGGCCAGGGCGGCGCGCATCTTTTGCGCCGAAGCGCTGTCGCTGGAACCGAAGTTCGAGTGCGACAGCAGGGCCGCGCGCGGCGACAGGCCGAAACGGGTCATCTCTTCGGCTGCCATGATGGTGATCTCGGCCAGCTGCTCGGCGTCCGGGTTTTCATTGACGTGCGTGTCGACCATCACCAATTGACGCTCCGGCATGATCAGGACGTTCATGGCGGCATACACGTTGCTGCCGGCGCGCTTGCCCAGCACCTGGTCGATGTATTTCAGGTGCAGCTGGGTGGTGCCGAAGGTGCCGCAGATCATGCCGTCGGCGTCGCCCTTGTGGATCATCATCGAACCGATCAGGGTGTGACGGCGGCGCATTTCCAGCTTCGCGTATTCCTCGGTGACGCCCTTGCGGCTCGTCATCGCGTAATACGTGTTCCAGTAATCGCGATAGCGCTCGTCGAAGTCCGGGTTGATGACGTCGAAGTCGACGCCTTGCTTCAGGCGCAGGCCGAACTTCTGGATGCGCGCTTCGAGCACCGGCGGACGGCCGACCAGGATGGGACGCGCCAGTTTTTCATCGACCACCACTTGCACCGCGCGCAGCACGCGCTCTTCTTCGCCTTCGGCGTAGACGATGCGTTTGAGTTCGGCCGGCGTGGATTTGGCCATCAGGAACAGCGGCTTCATGAAGGTGCCGCTGCGGTAGACGAATTGCTGCAGGCTGTCCGCGTACGCTTGCAAATCCTTGATCGGACGCGTGGCGACGCCGGAATCCTCGGCCGCCTTGGCCACGGCTGGCGCGATCTTGATCAGCAAGCGCGGATCGAACGGCATCGGGATCAGGTATTCAGGACCGAACGACAGGTTGCTGATGCCATACGTGGTGGCCACGATATCGGACTGCTCGGCATGCGCCAGGTCGGCGATCGCGTGCACCACGGCGATTTCCATTTCGCGCGTGATCGTCGTCGCGCCGCAATCGAGGGCGCCGCGGAAGATGTACGGGAAGCACAGCACGTTGTTGACCTGGTTCGGATAGTCCGAACGGCCCGTGGCGATGATGGCGTCGCTGCGCACGGCCTTGACTTCTTCCGGCAGGATTTCCGGATTCGGGTTGGCCAGCGCCAGGATCAAGGGGTTCGGCGCCATCTTGCGCACCATGTCCTGTTTCAGCACGCCGCCGGCGGAGACGCCGAGGAAAATGTCGGCGTCCGGGATGATCTCGGCCAGGGTGCGCAGCGGCGTGTCTTGCGCGAAGCGTTCCTTGTCCGGGTCCATCAGTTCCGTGCGGCCCTTGTAGACGACGCCGGCCAGGTCGGTGACGTAGATGTTTTTGAGCGGGAAGCCCAGGTCGACGATCAGGTCCAGGCAGGCCAGCGCCGCGGCGCCCGCGCCCGACACGACCAGCTTGCAGTCTTCGATTTTCTTGCCGACGGCTTTCAGGCCGTTCAGGATGGCCGCGCCAACGATGATGGCGGTGCCGTGCTGGTCGTCATGGAAGACGGGAATCTTCATGCGGTCGCGCAGCTGGCGCTCGATGTAGAAGCACTCGGGCGCCTTGATGTCTTCCAGGTTCACGCCGCCGAAGGTCGGTTCCAGCGAAGCGATGATGTCGACCAGTTTATCGGGATCCATCTCGTTGATCTCGATGTCGAAGACGTCGATGCCGGCGAATTTCTTGAACAGCACGCCCTTGCCTTCCATCACCGGCTTGGCGGCCAGCGGACCGATGTTGCCCAGTCCCAGCACGGCCGTGCCGTTGGTGATGACGGCCACGAGGTTGCCGCGCGCCGTATATTTATAGGCATTCGCCGGATCGATGACGATTTCTTCGCACGGTGCCGCCACGCCTGGCGAGTAGGCCAGTGCCAGGTCGCGCTGGTTGGTCAGTTGTTTGGTCGGCGTCACGCTGATTTTGCCGGGGCGCGGGCACTCGTGATACTCGAGTGCGGCCAAGCGCAATTGTTGACGCAATTCTTCTTTTTTATCAGATGACGAATCCATGCTGTGCTGCCTTCCTGTTTGGTCGATCGGGTGTTCCGGATTTTATCAGACCGATTCTTTCAATTAGCTAGGTATTTTCCGCTAGCCACAGTCTGATATCACGAAAACGCATAACCTAGCATTGTAAGGCCGTCCGGCGATGCAAACGTCCTGAACAGGAAAAACTATCAAATTTTAGATTTCAATTAGTTTTTGTGATCACTGACCGGGAGCACGCCACAGCGGCAGCGCGGCGACGGCGCGCTCGATATCGTCCATGTCGTCCGCGCCCAGGGTGTCGTCGAAGGGCGCGGACAAAATGCTGCGCATCAGCGCCAGACGCGTCGTCGCTTGCTGCGCATCGATGAAGCGCGTCGTTTCCGCGCAATACCGCGCGCGCCGCTCTGCATCGGCGCCGTCATCGTCGCCGTCGGGATAATAATGGCGGCCGATGTGATGCAGCGACTGCAACAGGAATTCGATCTCGCGCAGGATGCGCAGCGCATCCTCGCCGGACAGCACGATGCGGCGGTTGGCGGGCAGCAGGGATGGTGGCGTGGCGGGATGGTCAGCCATGGCGGATCTTTCTATCAAGGACAAGCCGACAGCCTACGCGATTTTTGCCGCTGGTGACGCCAACCGCGCACCGGGCGCGAAGCGCACGGCGATCAGCAGCAACAGCACCACGCCGCCCGCCATCACCATCCACGCCTGGGCCAGGCTGGACGAATGCTGGCGGATCAGGCCGGCAATGAACGGCATGCTGCTGGCGATGATGTAGCCGCCCCCCTGCACAAAACCGAGCAGCGCGCCGGCGCCGACCGGGTCCCGCACATGGTCCATGCTGACGATCAGCGACAGGGGGAACAGCGAACCGATGCCGCAGCCCAGCAATATCACGGCGGGCAGCGCCAGTTGCGCGGGCGCCACGATCAGGCAAGCCAGGCCGGCCAGCACGGACAACAATACGGACAATAACAGGATGCGGCGGTCGGGGAAGCGGTGGATGACGCTGGAAATCACCAGTCCCGCCAGTACTTCCACCAGGGTCAAGGCGCCGAGCAGCAAGCCGCTGTCGGCCGCGCTCCAGCCCAGTTCCGTATAAAACGGCGGCAGCCAGGCCAGCACCAGCGTGTAGGCGCCCGTGCCGATGCCGAAAAATACCATCAGCAGCCAGGCGCGGCCACTGCCCACGGGCAGGCTGGCGCCCGCGCCGCCGGACACCTCCACGCGCGCGGCCGATGCGCGGCGCCACAGCAGCGCGGCGGCCACGGCGGGCAGCGCCCACAGGGCCAGCAGCGCCTGCCAACCTAGCGATTGGGCCAAGGGCGAAGCGGACGCGGCGGCAATGGCCGCGCCGCCCATGATGCCCGTCGTATAAAAGCCCATCAGCTGGCCGGCCCGCTCGGGAAAATGGCGCTTGATGAAGGCCGGCAGCAGCGCCTGCACCAGCGCGATGCCCAGGCCGCCCAGGGCCGCCGTGGCGATCAGGCCGCCACTGCCATGCAAGGGCCAGCGCAACGCGCAGGCGGCGGCGATAATGGCGATGCCGATACCGATGCCGCGCGCCACGCCGAGCCGGCGCTGCAACTGCGCGCCCGCCAGCGCGCACACGCCCATGGCGAACACGGGCACCGTGGTCAGCAAGCCCGCGTCGGCATTGCTGAGGCCCGTGCTGGCCTGGATGCTGTCGAGCAAGGGGCCGATGGCGGCCAGGATGGGCCGCAGGTTCAGCCCCAGCAAGATGATGGCGGCCACCAGCAGGGCCGAAGACGTTGAAGAAGGGGAAGCGGCAGGGCGTGTGGAAGGCATGGGATAGTCCTTGCCTCGCTGGGAGGCACATGGTTTAATGCGTCATCAAATATGACTCGATGAAAAGTATCTTAACACGAAGATAGAAATCTATCTTGAGGTCAAGATAAATGGATCCCCATGACAGACACCCCGCAAGAACACACGCGCGCGCAATTTGCCGCCGCACAATGGCAGCGCGAGCTGCCGCAGATGGATACGCGCGCCATGCAGCTGGTGGGCCAACTGGGCACGGTGGCGCAGCTGATGGCGCGCGACTGGCTCAACCCGCTGTTCGCCGAACACGGCTTGCAGCCGGGCGAATTCGACGTGCTGGCGACCTTGCGCCGCTCGGGCACGCCCTACAGCCTGACGCCGACGGCCCTGTACGAAGCGGCCATGCTGTCCTCGGGCGGCATGACCAACCGCATCGACCGCCTGGAAGCGGCCGGCCTGATCGAACGCCAGAAGCACCCGACGGACCGGCGCGGCGTGCTGGTGGCCCTGACGCAAAAGGGGTTGGAGTTGATTGAAAAGCTGGTGCTGCTGCACGTGGAGAACGAGCGCGCCATGCTGTCGGCGCTCAGCGCCGACGAGCAGCGCCAGCTCGACCAGTTGCTGGCCAAGCTGCTGCACGGCATGGCGCAGGCGAAGAAAATTTAGGAAAGCAGGTGCGCCAGCTCGCGCAGCGCCGCATTGCCGCGCCGGGCCAGGCGCTGCAGTTCGGCAGGGTCACGGCTGTCGTACAGGGCCTGCACATGGCGCGCGCTGGCCGCGCGCAAGTCGATATCGCTGTCGCGGCGGTCTGGAACATGGGCGTCGGCCACGTTGCCCTCGACGAGGGTCAGATAGTAATGGCGTGGCTTGCCGCGCAAGTTGGCGGCAAACTGCAGCACCAGGCCATTCTCGAACAGCAGGGCGCCGCTGCGGCCACCTTGTTCCAGCAGCACGCGAAACGCCGGCAAAGGCTGCCGCGCCGCGCGCAGGAAGCCGGCCAGGTGCACCTGATCACCGAGGCCCAGGCCATTCGCGACCAGCTGGCCGCGCTGCAGAAACGCCTTGAACAATGCGTGCACGGGCCGGCCGGCGCGACGGAACAGGCGCTCGTCCTCGTACAGGCACAGCTGGTCGACGTCGCTGACGGGATAGAAGCCGTACGCCACCAGCTCCTGCGCCTCGAAAGTGCTCAGGCCGACGGCTTGCGGGTCGCGCAAGCAGCCATGATCGAGCCAGGATTGCAGCAAGAAGTGAATATCGAGGATGGGCATGGCAAGCGGATCGGCAGTGGCAAAGGCGCCTATTGTAGGCCAGCCTATAATAGCCGGGCCACACCCTCACTCAACGCACAGACTACGCCATGGCCCCACACGACGCGCTTTCCGAATTCGACCTGATCAAACACTATTTCGTGCGCCAGCGCCCCGGCCGCGCCACCCTGGGCATCGGCGACGATTGCGCGCTGATGACGCCCGGCGCCGGCAAGCAGATCGCCATCTCGTCGGACATGCTGGTCGAGGACCGGCACTTCTTTGCCGGCGCCGACGCCCGCATGCTCGGTCACAAAAGCCTGGCCGTGAATTTGTCCGACCTGGCCGCCATGGGCGCGCGTCCCGTGGCATTCACGTTGGCCCTGGCGCTGCCGCAGGCGGAGCGCACCTGGCTGGCCGGCTTTGCCGACGGCCTGTTTGCGCTGGCCGACGCGTTTAATTGCGAACTCATCGGCGGCGACACCACCAAGGGCCCTTTGAATATCTGCATCACCGTGTTCGGTGAACTGGCGCCGGGCCAGGCCCTGCGCCGCGGCGCGGCCGTGGCGGGCGACGATATCTGGGTCAGCGGCACCCTGGGCGACGCGCGCCTGGCGCTGGCCGGCTATCGGATGGAACAGGAACTGGCGCCAGAGGACCTGGCCACTGCCGGCGCGCGCATGCACACGCCGACGCCGCGCGTGGCGCTCGGCTGCGCGCTGGCCGAAGCGGGCCTCGCGCATGCGGCCATCGACATTTCGGACGGCCTGGTGGGAGATTTGGGCCACATATTAAAAGCGTCGCAGGTGGGCGCCACCCTCGACGTCGACGCCCTGCCCGCCGGCCCCGTGCTGGCGCGGCAAGACACCACCCTGCGCCGCCGCTACACGGCCGCCGGCGGCGACGATTATGAACTGTGTTTTACGGCGCCCGCCACGTCGCGCGACGCCATCGCCGCCTTGGCGGCCAGCTGCGGCACGCCAGTCACGCGCGTGGGCAGCATCGAGGCGCATGCGGGCCTGCGGCTGGTGGATGCAAAGGGGCAACCGCTGGATCTGGCCTTGAGTTCTTTCGACCACTTCAGCGATTGAGCTAACGCACCGCTACGCGCGCCAACCCTGGCTGGTTCACCATCCAGTAGTGCTGGAAGGCCAGGCGGATGTTGTCGCGCAGCTGGGTGTCGTCCCACGGCTTCGTATAGAAGCGGTAGATGGCGCCGCGGTTGATCGAGTCGAGCACGGCTTCGAGACCCGTGTAGCCGGACAGGATGATGCGGATGGTTTCCGGGTACAGCTCTTTTACTTTACTGAGAAATTCCGTGCCGCTCATGCTCGGCATGCGCTGGTCGCAGACGATCACGTGCACCCGGTGCAGGGCCAGCATTTCAAAGCCTTCGGCCGGCGTGCTGGCCGTGAGGATCTGGTAGCCCTCGGGACGGAACAGGCGGTGCAATGACGACAGCACGTTGACGTCGTCGTCGACGATGAGCAGCGTTTGCGCCGGTTGCGCGGCCGGGTCGTGGCCGGGCGGCAGGCCGGCGCCGGCGACGATCATCTGTCCCAGTTCCAGCGCCGGCAGGGCGCGGCTGAAATAGAAACCCTGGATTTCGTCGCAGCGGTTGCGCCGCAGGTATTCGAGCTGCGGACGCGATTCCACGCCCTCGGCCACGACGCTCAGTTTCAGGCTGTGCGCCATGCTGACGATGGCCAGCGCGATGGCCGCGTCATTCGGATTGCTGGTGATGTTGCGCACGAAAGCGATGTCGATTTTCAGCTTGTCGATGGGGAAACGCTGCAGATACGCGAGGCTCGAATAACCGGTGCCGAAATCGTCGATGGCCACCTTCACGCCGATTTTTTTCAGCTTGCCCAGCACGACGATGGTGCGCTCGGCGTTCGACATCAGCGCCGTTTCCGTCAGTTCCAGCTCCAGCAATTCCGGCGCTACATTGTGCTGCGCCAGCGCGCGCGTCACCTCGCCTTCCAGGTCGCCTTCGGCAAACTGGCGGCTCGACACATTCACGGCCACGTGCACGGGTCCCACTTCGCTGTCGCGCCACTCGGCGATCTGGCGGCAGGCGGCCTGGATCACCCAGGCGCCCACGCGCACGATCAGCCCCGTGTCTTCCAGCACCGGCACGAATTCGGCCGGCGCCACCAGGCCGTAGCCGGGACGGCGCCAGCGCAGCAGCGCTTCGACGCCGCTGATGCGGCCCGTGCGCAAATCCGCCTTCGGCTGGTAGTAGAGGATGAACTGCTCGTGTTCGAGCGCATGGCGCAGCGCCAGTTCCAGGTCCAGGCGCGCCAGCACCTGCACGTTCATGCCGGCCGTGAAAAAGCGGTAGCCGTCGCGTCCCGCCTGCTTGGCGCCACCCATGGCCGTATTCGCGTATTTGATCAGGGTTTCCGGGTCGGTGGCGTCGTCCGGATACATGGCGATGCCGATGCTGGCCGTCAGGGTGGCCGCATGGCCGCGCAAATCGAACGGCGCCCTCAAGGCTTCGCGCACCTGGTTGGCCACGGCCACGGCTTCCTGCTGGTTGCGGCTCATGGTGAGTATCAACGCGAATTCGTCATTGCCCAATCGCCCCACCGTGTCACGCAGGCGCACGCATTCGACCAGGCGGTTGCTGAACTGGCGCAGCAATTCGTCGCCCAGCGCCGCGCCCAGGGTGTCGTTGATGCTTTTAAAACGGTCGAGCGCGATGAACAGCACCACGATGCGCCAGCTTTTCTCTTGCGCCAGTTCCACGGCCTGGGCCAGGGTCTGGTAAAACAGGCTGCGGTTCGGCAGCCCCGTCAAGCCATCGTAATGGGCCAGGTGCTTGAGGCGCTCCTGCGCCTGGCGCCGTTCGCTGATGTCGCGCGCCACGGCGATCAGCAGCAGGCCGCCCGTGGCCCCAGCGCCCGGATAGCCTCCCCCCACGGGCGCCTGCGCATACCAGTGCCAGCCCAGCTCCACCGGGATCAGGCTCAGGTCGCGCCGCACCAGTTCGCATTCCGTCACTTCCGTGGCCAGATGGGCCGGGCCGCCGGGCATCGCGGCCAGCGGCGGGGCCGGCGGCGACGGCAGCAGGGTGCCAGGGGCCAGCGCCAGCAGTTCGGTGCGCGCATAGCCGAGCAAACGGCACGCGCCGTCGTTGACGTCGACCAGGGTCATGCCCACCACGTCGACGAGAAAGATGGCGTCGGTGGTGGCGTCCATGGCGCCACGAAAACGCTGCAGTTCCGCCGTGCGCTGGCCCACCGTGCGTTCGAGCAGGGTGTTGTAGTGGCGCGCGGCGCGGTGCAGCAGCCGCACTTCGAGCATGTTGCGGATGCGCGTGAGCACCTCGAGCGCATCGAACGGTTTACTGATGAAGTCGCGCGCGCCCGCTTCCAGCGCCGCCAGCTTGGCGTCCGGGTCGGCGGCGATCACCAGCACGGGCAAATAGCCTTCCAGCTCCAGCGGGCGCAAGGTATCCATCACCTCGTAGCCGCTCATGCCCGGCATCACCAGGTCGAGGATGATCAGGTCGAACTGGTGGCGCTGGTGCAGGCCGGCCACAGCGTGCGCGTCGAGGGTGCTGGTGATGGCCGTGTAGCCGCCGCTGTGCAGTAAATGCTCGAGCAGGCGCAGATTGACTTCCTGGTCGTCGACGATGAGAATTTTCGCCGCATAGATATCGGCCTGGCTGATCATGGCGCGCCGGTTCCCTTCTGCCGGCGCTGCTGCGCCACATAGGCCAGGGTGCTGTTGATCGCCTCGGTAAATTCATCGAGGTTGATCGGCTTGGTCAGGTAGCGGTAAAAGCCCAGCGCCAGGCTGCGCTCGACGTCGCCCGGCATGGCGTTGGCCGTCAGGGCGATGACGGGGATATGCGCCGTGCGCGGATCGGCGCGCAGCAGTTTCAGCGCATCCGTGCCGTTCACGTTCGGCAGGTTGATGTCCATCAGGATCAGCTGCGGCAAGTGCGTGCGTGCCATTTCCACGCCCAGGCGGCCATCGGTCGCCGTCAGCAGCTGCAATTGCGGGCAGTAGCGCACGATTTCCTCGACCAGGGTCAGGTTGGCGGGGTTGTCTTCCACGTACAGCAAGGTCACGGGCGCGCTGTGCTCGAGCAGCGCGCCGGCCAGGTCCGGCCGCGGCAAGGCCAGCGTGTCGGGTGCGGGCAAGGCGTCGACCACGCGCAGCTCGATCCAGAAGGTGCTGCCCTCGCCGGGCACGCTGGTCACGCCGATGCTGCCATCCATCAGCTCGACCAGGCGCTTGGTGACCACCAGGCCGATGCCGCTGCCTTCTTCCGTGCCGCCTTCCTGCCCCAGCCGGTTGAAAGGCTGGAACAGCAGCGCCACCTGTTCGCCGTCGAGGCCCACGCCCGTGTCGCGCACGCTGATGCGCACCCGCCCGCCCGCCTGCGGCGCGCAATCGATGGCCACCTGCCCCCGCTCGCGGTTGTACTTGAGCGCATTCGACAGCAGGTTCAGCAGGATTTGCTTGAGGCGCGTGCGGTCGGCCAGCACGTTCAGGGGGCAGGCGTCGGGGAAGGCCATGCCGATGCCGCGCTGGCTGGCCAGCGGCGCGATCATGTCGCGGCATTCCTGCAAGATGGCGTCCAGGCCCACGGGTTCGAGCGACAGGCTGACCGTGCCCGATTCCACCTTCGCCAGATCGAGGATTTCATTGATCAGGGTGAGCAAATGGCGTCCCGATTTCAGGATATGCCCGGCGAACTCCTTCTTTTGCTCGAGGGTCGACGGCAGACGGTCGGAACTGAGGATTTGCGCGAAGCCCAGGATGGCGTTGAGCGGCGTGCGCAATTCGTGGCTCATCGACGACAGGAACGCCGACTTGGCATAGTTGGCGCTGCGCGCCTCTTCCATCGCCATGGCCAGTTCGCCATTCGTCATTTCCAGCTGCATCGTGCGCTCGTGCACGCGCACTTCCAGTTCCTGGTTCAGGCGCATGACTTCCTGCTGCGCCTCGGTGCGCTGTTCGCCTTCGCTCGCCAGCTCGCCGTTCGAGCGCTCCAGCGCCTGCGTGCGCAGCTCGATCTCGGCCAGCATCTTGTTGAAGGAATCGACCAGCTGCGCCACTTCGTCGACGCTGAGCTTGCGCGCGCGGCGCGAATAGTCGCCCGTCTCGATCACTTCACGCGCCACGTCGGCGATGTCGAGGATCGGCTGCGTGATGACGAAATCGAGGCGGCGCAGCAGCAGCAAGGCCACCAGCAGCGCCAGCACCGTCACGCTCAGCGCGATGGCCAGGTAATCGGCCGTGCGGCCGGCCAGTTCGTAATCGGCGCGCAGATACACGGTGCCCAGCAGTTCGCCATTGTCGACGATGGGCTTGAACAATTCGACGGATTTGCCCGCGATGCTGACGCCTTCCTTGCCCGCCATCGACGGCAGCTCGCCCACGTGCTGATGCGCGCGGTAGCTGGCAAACAGACTGCCGTCGGCCTTGTACAGGGCACCGGCCGTCACGCGCGGACGGATGCGCATCAGGTTGAGGTTTTCCAGCGCCAGGCGCTCGTCGTCGAAGGCCAGCGCGGCCGAGCTCATGTGCCCCAGCAGCTCGGCCTGGGTACTGATGTCGGCCACCAGATTGCGGTGGTAGGCGCGCAAGTCATAGACGACGATGGTGCCCAGCGAAATGACGAGCGCCACCAGGGTGGTCAGCAAGACCACCGACATCAGCTTGTGGCGGATGGAACGCAGTCTGATCATCTAGGCGCCTCCCGTCTGCACGCGGTAGGCGGCCAGCAGCATGCGCGCGCTGATGCGGATATGCGCCTGCGCCACGGGTTTCAAGGCCACGTCGAAGCGGACCTTGTCTTCGGCCATCACAAAATTGATCATGCTGCCCATCGCGTAGACCTCATCCGAATCGGATACCGTCAGCAACGCCAGGCCACGGCTGGCGGCCAGCATTTCCTGCAACGCCGTTTTCTCCAGCGCGCCCAGGTACAGCACGTGCAGCCCGGCCAGCGTTTCGCCGCGGCGCACTTTTTTCACTTGCACGGCGCGGCCGTTGACGCTATGCCCGGCCACGCTCTGTTCGAGCTGCTCGGCCAGCGCATCGGCGCCCGCCACGCCGATCACCAGCGGAGAGTCGGGCCGGGCAAAGCTGCCGTCGGGCCATTCGACAAAGCCGGCAAACTTGTACAGATACCCGGCCTTGACCTGGCGTTCCAGCTCCCCCGGCACCTGTGCCCGCGCATCGGCGCACAGCACGCCCAAAAGCAGCAAAAGCCAGCCCCAGCGAAGAGGGAGGCGGCGGCCGCGCGCGGGGCGGCGCAGGGGGCCAGGATGACGCCACCAGGTCCAGTTCAGAATTACCATGACAACCGAGTAAAGATAATGCAATCCGAAGGCGCGGCACCATGCCGCTTGCCTGTTCGAGCGATGCGCACCCGGGTAGCGCAGCGGCGGCCCGCCTGCCGGCCCGAAGTGGTAGCAAATGTATAAAAGAGTGTACGCATTTTCGCTGTGACCGGGGAAAGTTTCTTTTACCGTTGACCATGCTACAGTCTTGCCACCATTTTCACCGCATGCAGGAGTCATCCATGAGCAAGGAACTCGTCCCCCTCTCCACCGCCGTCGGCCTGGCATTGCAGGCGAAGGGACTGCTGCTGGCCACGGCCGAATCGTGCACGGGCGGCGGCGTGGCGCAGGCCGTCACAGACGTCTCAGGCTCGAGCGCCTGGTTCGAACGGGGCTTCGTCACCTATTCCAACGGGGCCAAGACCAGCATGCTGGGCGTACCTGCCGAACTGATCGCCGCACACGGCGCCGTCAGCGAGGAAGTGGCCGCCGCCATGGCGCAAGGCACCCTGGCCCACAGCGAAGCTCAGGTGGCCGTCTCGACCACGGGCATCGCCGGCCCCACGGGCGGCGTGCCGGGCAAACCCGTCGGCACCGTCTGTTTCGGCTGGGCCATGGACGGGCGCGTGCTGACGCAACGGCTGGTATTCGCCGGCGACAGGCAAGCCGTGCGCGAGCAGGCCGTGGCGCACGCGCTGCGCGAACTGCTGCGCTTTATCCAGTAGCGTCGGCGATGCAGGCGCGGTCGCGGCCCGCCTGCTTGGCCGCGTACAGGGCGCTGTCGGCGCGCATCAGCAATTCGTGGCGGCCGGCGCCGTGGCGCGGATATTCGGCGATGCCGGCCGAAAAGGTACAGCCCGTCAAGCTGTGCGGCGCCTGCTGGATCAGCAGCTGGCGGTAGCGCGCGGCGATATCGTCGATCTTGTGCGCGGCGATCAGGCTGTCGGCTTCGCGCAACAGCAGGCAGAATTCCTCGCCGCCATAACGGCACACCATGTCGCTGCCGCGCAACTGGCCTTCCACCAGGCGCGCGAACTGGATCAGCACTTCATCGCCGAAGTTGTGTCCATAGGTGTCGTTGACGCGCTTGAAAAAATCGAGGTCGATGATGGCGATGGCCACGGGTGCATCCGCATCGGCCTCGTGCAGGATGGCATTGAGGCACGTTTCAAAATGGCGGCGGTTGTACAGGCCCGTCAGGTGGTCGCGCATGGCCTGTTCCTTCAGGCTGTCCTGCAGGGAATTGACGTGCAGGATCTGGTGCGCCAGTTCGCGGTTCAGGTGCTCGAGCTTGGCGTTTTCCGTCTCGCGCGCCGCCTGCAGCTCCAGCGCCTTGTCGCGCTCGGCCTTCAGGCTGTGCATTTCCTTTTCCAGGTTGCGCATCAGGCTGCGCGAGGCGCGCGCCGATTTGCTGCTGGCCTCGTAGGCGGCCTGGTATTGCTGCAAATAGCCATACGCGACCTGCCATTCACCCAGCTGGGCGTTGATGTCGGCCAAGCCGCGCAAAATCTGCTGCTGGTGAAACGGATTGCGCGTCCAGCTCAGCAGGCTGTGCGCCTGCGTCAGCGAGGCCAGCGCCTGCGCCGTCTGGCCCGCGTGCAAGTCCAGCTTGCCGCGCACCAGCCACGCATGCATCTGCTCTTCCAGGTCCTGGCCGCGGCGCGCATATTCTTCGGCCCGCAACAGCAATTGCAGGGCGCTGTCGGGCTGGCGCAGCAGGATGGCCGCATGGGCGGCGATGCAGAACAGAAAGGCGCGCACGGCCAGGTCTTCTTCCGGCCACTCGTAAAACGGCTCCACCAGCGCCAGCGCCTCGGCCGGCTTGCCGGTGGCCAATAAACACATGGCCAAGTTGGCCGAGACGATGGTTTGCTGGTATTTGAGCTTTTGCGTGCCGATGATCTCGAGCGCCTCGACCAGCAAGGGGATCGCATCTTCATCGTTGCCCAGGTCATGCTGCGACGACGCCAGGTTCGACAGGCTGTTGACCCGGTGCGCGGGGCTGCCGAAGCGTTCGGCGATGTCGAGCGCCAGCAGGAAATTGCGCGGGCCGTCCTGCGTATCGCCACGGTTCAGGGCATCGACGCCCAGGCGCGCGTACAGCATGAACTTGTGCAAGGAATCGGGGATCTGCGCGGCCTGACTGCGCGCCTGCAGGAAATGCTGCTCGGCATCGGCAAAATCGCCGCGCCGGCTCGCATATGCGCCCTGCAGGGCGGCCACTTCCATGCCCCCTTCCAGGTCGCCGCTGTGCTGGAAATACGCGCCCAGACGCTCGCACGACGGCTCGGCCTCGCCCGCGTAGTACGCGAGCCAGCAATGATTGAGTTCCGCATACGCGCCGCCGCGCGCATACTGTTGCCGTTGCGCCGCCGCCAGCGCCATCTGCGCCAGCCGGCGCGCCTGGCGGCGGTTGCCGACCAGGCAAGCCAGGGCTTGCTGATTCAGACGGTCAATGTCGGCTTTATCGAGACTGGAGATCGGCACTGCGTCCTCGTTCACACTCTGGGGTGCATTTTTCACACAAAACTTGCTCTGTATCAATGGTATCCTGATTAACATCATAACCAGATTCGCTGTTCCGCATGGCATATTTGCAAAGGATTGTGGTAAAAATGCCAGTCGCCGCTGTCACGGATCTTTGATTGTCACTGACGCAACAACTTGGAGTAGTCGCAATGCAAAACACGGTACATTTCATCCTGCAGGGCAAGGGCGGCATCGGCAAGACCCTCGTCTCTACCCTGCTGGCCCAGTGGATAGGCGGCAAGGACGATACGCCTTTGCGCTGCTATGACACCGACCAGGAAAACGCGACTTTTTCGCGCTACAAGGCGATGAACGTCAAGCATGTGCCCGTGATGACGGATGCGCGCAACATCGACCCGAAACGCTTCGACGCGCTGATGATCGACATTCTCGACACGGACGGCAACTGCGTGATCGACAATGGCGCCAACACCTTTTCGCCGCTGATGGGCTACCTGCTGGAAAACGACTGTTTCTCGCTGCTGGAAGAATCGGGCCGCAAGGTGTACATCCACACCATCGTCGGCGGCGGCGACACCCTGCACGACACGGCCACGGGCTTTGTCGCCACGGCCCAGTCAACGAAGGTGCCGCTGGTGCTGTGGCAAAACGAACACTTCGGCCTGCTGCAATCGGCGTCCGGCAAGCAATTCGTCGAATCGCAGTCGTACAGCGACAACCGTGCGCGCGTGAAAGGCAGCATCACCTTGAGCCAGCGCAATCCCGACACCTTCGGCGCCGACGTCAAGAAAATGAACACGGCGCGCCTGACGATGCAGGAAGTGCTGCAGAACGACAAGTTCAACATCATGGAAAAGCAGCGCATCAAGGTCGTCTACCGCGACATCTTCGAACAGCTCGACAAGGTGCAGTGGTAGATGGACCAGCACAAACTGCGCAGCCACGTGTTCGACAAGACGGGCATCAAGATCGATGTCGATGACCCGATATTCGCCCTCGTGGCGCTGAACGAAGCCGTGCTGGCGGAAACCGTCGAGCGCCAGCTGGCCGTGCTCGATGCTGCCACGCAGGCGCTGGCGGCCCAGGCGCGCGCGGCGGGCGGCTTGCCTGCGGCCATGCCCCAGCCTGCGCCGGAAGCGCCCCTGTCCACCCCTTGGTTTTCTCCGCGCGAATGGCGCTTGCTGGGCGCCGCGGCCATCGTCTCTGTCGCCTGCGCGCTGCTGGTGCTGGGCGGCGCGGCCCTGCTGTATAAACTGTAGCACCGACCGTAGTATCGTCGCGCTGCGCCAGCCACGAGCGAGCCGCGGCGTCTTCTCCACCTACCCTGGAAGCATGCATGAAACCGATCAAACTGCTGGCCCTCCCCGCCCTGCTGCTGTCGCTGTACGGCGCCCCCTTGAGCCTGAGCCACGCCGCCGATGCGGCAGTCGCGACGGGCGCGACGTCCGTGCCGCATATCGCCTACGAAAAATACACCTTGCCGAACGGCCTCGACGTGATTCTCGTGGAAGACCATAAATTGCCCGTCACGGCCGTCAATATCTGGTACCACGTGGGTCCCGCGAATGAAGCGCCGGGCCTGACGGGCTTTGCGCATTTGTTCGAGCACATGATGTTTGCCGCCACCAAGCACGTGCCGCGCGGCATGGCCGACCAGTTGCTCGAAGGCGCGGGCGCCACCGATTCGAACGGCAGCACGGATTTCGACCGCACCAATTATTTCGACACGGTACCGTCGAACCAGCTGGAACTGGCCCTGTGGACGCATTCCGACCGCATGGGCTACCTGCTGGACGTGCTCGACCAGACGGCGCTGACGAACCAGCAGGACGTGGTGCGCAACGAACGCCGCCAGAGCGTGGAAAATGCGCCCTACGGCATCGTGCAGGAAGCGCTATACCACCAGCTGTTTCCCAAGACCCACCCGTATTACGCCAGCGTCATCGGTTCGCACGCGGATATCCAGAACGCGAAACTGGCCGACATCAAGGAATTCTTCAGCAAATACTATGGCCCCAACAACGCCAGCCTCGTGATCGCCGGCGATATCGACAAGGCGAAGACCAAGGAACTGGTCAACAAGTATTTTGGCAGCTTCAAGAGCGGCCCGGCCGTGCCGAAACCCGATGTCGTGACGCCGCCCATCACGCAGGAACGCCGCATCGTGGTGCAGGACCGGGTCGAATTGCCGCGCGTCTTCATGGCCTGGCTGACGCCGTCCGCCTACACCAGGGATGACGCGGAACTGTCGATGGCCGCGCACATCCTGGCCGGCGGCAAGTCCAGCCGTTTATATAAGTCCCTGGTGTACGACAAGCAGATCGCCCAGGACGTGGGCGCCAGCCAGGGCTCGAACGCCCTCACCTCCATCTTCACCATCGACGCGACGGCGCGCCCGGGCCGCAAGCCCGAGGAAATCGAGCAAGCCCTGCAGGCGGAGCTGGAGCAATTGCGCGCCAAGGGTCCCACCGAGAAGGAACTGGAGCGTGCACGCAACAGCATCGAGACCAACATGCTGAGCCAGGTGGAAAAAATGGGCGGGCGCGGCGTGGCCAACTTGCTCAACGAATACAACCAATACCTGGGCGACCCCGGCTACCTGGCCAAGGATATCGAGCGCTACCGCCAGGTGACGGCGGCCGGCGTGCAGCGCGCCGTCGACCAGTACCTGAAAAACCAGTCGCGCGTGGTCGTCTACGGCGTGCCCGGTACGCCGGACCTGGGCGCGGAAGTGCCGACACCGGCGCTGGGCAAGGTCAAGCCTGCGCCAGGCACGGCCATCAATGCGGACGAGCCATGGCGCAATGCCGTGCCGAAGGCCGGTCCCGCACCGAAGATTGTTTTACCGCAAGGAAAATCGTTCACCCTGGCGAACGGCCTGACCGTGATCCACCACTACAACGGTGCCGTGCCGCTCGTGTCCAGCCAGCTGGTGATCAAGAGCGGCTCGGGCGCCAATCCGCTGGCGCAGCCGGGCTTGTCGAGCTTTACGGCGCAATTGCTGCAGGAAGGCACGGCCACGCGCACGGCGCCGCAGATCGCCGACGATGTGGCGCAGCTGGGCGCCCTGCTGAGCACCGGCTCCGGCACGGATGCCTCGTTCGCCCAGCTGACGTCGCTCAAAGCCACCTTCCCGCAAGCGCTCGACGTGCTGGCCGACGTGGTGCTGCACCCGCAATTCCCGCAAGAAGAAGTCGAGCGCCAGCGCGCCAGCCGCATCGGACAGCTGGCGCAGCAGCGTGAAAACGCGGGCTTTGTCGCGGCCCGGGTGGAAGCGGCGGCCCTGTATGGCCCGCAGCACCCGTATGGCTACATCCAGCTGGGCACGGAAGCGGCGTTGAAAGCGGCCAGCCGCGCAGACCTGCAAGGTTTCTGGCAGCAGCATTATCTGCCCAACAATGCGGCCCTGATCGTCTCGGGCGACATCGGCGAAGCGGAATTGAAGACGCTGGCTGAAGCGAAGTTCGGCAGCTGGAAGCCAGGCACGGTGGCGCCGGCCGTGGCCGCCGCGCCGCAAACGACGAAGGCAAAGTTGATTTTGGTCGACAAGCCGGGCGCGCCGCAAACGGCCGTGCGCCTGTCCGCTATCGCCGTGCCGCGCGCCACGCCCGACTACGCGCCGCTGCAAGTGATGAATGCGGCGCTGGGCGGCTTGTTTACCAGCCGCCTGAACACCAACTTGCGTGAAGAAAAGGGGTATACGTATGGCGTACGCTCGCAATTCCAGTACCGCAACCAGCCTGGACCATTCTCGATTGCCGCCAGCGTGCGCACCGACGTGACGGGCCCGGCCGTGTCGGAAACCGTCAGGGAACTGCGCGCCATGATCGCCAAGCCATTGAGCGGCAAGGAACTGGCGAATGCGCGCAACTCGCAAGTGCTGTCCTTGCCGGGCCAGTTCGACACAAACGCCAGCATCAGCGCCAGCATGGCGAACGCGTATATCTATGGCCTGGGCCTCGACTATTACACGACCTTGCCGCAGCGCTTTGCCAGCGTGACGGACAAGCAAGTGCAGCAGGTGGCGAAAAAATACCTGCAGCCGGAAAAGCTGATCGTTATCGGCGTGGGCGACAAGGCGAAGATCGCCCCGCAATTGAGCAAGCTGAAACTGGCGCCGGTGGAATTGCGCGATGCTGAAGGCAACGTGAAGTGATCAGGATTAGCGGCGCTTGAACAGCGCCGCTTTATCCACCAGCGCCGCGATCGCCACGCCGGCCGTGTAGGCGATCAAGTCGACCCAGCCGAAGGCGGTACCCAGCACCAGGTGTCCCAGCGGATGCGCGCGCAACGCGACGATCCACGGCGCCTGGACCAGCTGGCCAAATTCGACGGCAAAGCAGATCAGCAGGGACCACAAGGCCAGCTGCCACGTGCGCATGCGCGTGGCGATGATGCCCAGCGCAAAGACGATCATCATGGCCCACAGGGCGTCGCCCGGATACTTGCCGAGCGCGGCGGGGACGAATTGGGGATAGGCGCGCGAGGCCAGGCCCAGCGCGATGACAGCCACGGTTGCGCCCACCTGCAGCAGGCGGCGGCGTTCAGGTTTTACCAGGAACATATTTCCATTCAAAGGCACAATACGGGCCGAACCATTGCGGCCCGTCCGATATTGTACTGCGCGGCCGTGTCCGCCTGTAGCCTAATGCATCAGTTCAACTTGACGTTCTGCGCCAGGAAATCGAGAAAGACGCGCACGCGCAACGGCACATGCCCGCCTTGGCCCACGAAGACGGCATGCACTTCCTCGCTGTCACCCGGATTGAATGCTTCCAGCACGGCCTGCAAACGGCCGGCCGCGATATCGGCGCGCACCTGGAAGGCGGCCAGGCGCGCCAGCCCCAGTCCCGCCAGCGCCAGTTGCCGCAAGGCTTCGCCATCGCTGGCCTGGGCATTGCCGACGACAGGCACGACGACGTCGCCGTCAGGCAGGCGCAGCGGCCAGCCCGAGCGGGCGCGCGCGTAATTGGCATCAAGCAAGTTGTGCGACGCCAGCTCGGCCGCTGCCTGCGGCGTGCCGCGCCGCGCCAGGTAGGCGGGCGCGGCCACGATCACCATGCGCGTCTGGCCCAGCTTGCGCGCCAGCAGGCTGGAACTTTTCAATGGCCCCGCCCGCACGGCCACGTCCGTGCGCTGCTCGAGGATATCGACGACTTCATCCGTGAGCACGATGTCGAGCGTCACCTCGGGACAGCGTTCGAGAAACAACGGCGCCAGCGGCAACAAAAAATGCTGGCCGAACGGCACGTTCGCATTGACCCGTATTTTGCCGCGCGGCACATCCTGCACGCCGGCGCAGCGCTCGGCCTCGTCCAGCGCCGCCAGCACGTGACGCCCCCGTTCGTACAGGCCGCAGCCTTCGGCCGTCAGCTGCAGCTGGCGCGTGGAACGGTTCAGCAATCGCGCGCCCAGGCGCTCTTCCAGCCGCGCAACGAGCTTGCTGACGGCCGATGGCGTCATGCCGCAGGTGCGCGCGGCGGCGGAAAAGCCGCCCAGCTCGACCACGCGCACAAACACTTCCAGCTCGCCGGAGCGGTTCACTTCCAGTCTGGCCATTGTGAATTCAACTCATAAATGTTCTTCGATGAGATAGTCTAGTGCATAAATGGCTTTGCTTTCATCATGCCCACATTCCCCTTGATGAAGCGAGCCGCCATGCAACGATTGTCCATTTTTCCCGCCGCCTTGCTGAGCCTGGCATTCAGCACCAGCCCGGTCCAGGCCGCCAATGCCGCACCCACCTGGCTGGCCAGCTGGACGGCCAGCCCGCAAGCCGTGTGGAGCAGCGGCTTCCTGCTTCCCAGCAATGTGCCCGCCATGCTGCACGGGCACACCGTACGCCAGGTGGCGCGCCTCAGCGTGGGCGGCCCGCGCGTGCGCATCGTGCTGTCGAACGCGTATGGCAAGGCGCCGCTGCGCATCGGCGCGGCCACGGTGGCCCTGGCCGCGTCCGGTTCCTCCATCCAACCCGGCAGCTTGCGCACGCTGACGTTTTCCGGCCAGCCGGCGGCCAGCGTGGCGCCGGGCGCACCGCTCGTCAGCGACCCCGTCGAGCTGTCCGTGCCGGACCTGGCCCGCCTGACGGTGAGCATCCATTTGCCGCAAGCCAGTCCCGTCTCCACGTTTCACTGGGATGGCCGCGAGACGGCGTGGATCGCGCCGCATGACCAGACGCAGGCGGCGCGCATCAATGAGGGGCCCGGCGTGCAAGCCACCACGGCGCGCCTTTTACTGACGGCCATCCAGGTGGAGGCGACGGCGGCGGGGCAAGCAGTGGCCATCCTTGGCGATTCCATCACCGATGGCGCCAGCGCCAGCCTGGGGATGGATGCGCGCTGGCCCGATTTCCTGGCTGAACGCCTGGCGCCGCACGGCGTGGCCGTGGTCAATGCGGGCATTTCCGGTGGGCGACTGTTGTCCGACGGCATGGGAGATAACGCCCTGGCGCGTTTCGAGCGCGACGTGCTGGCGCAGCCTGGCGTGCGCACGGTGATCGTCTTGTTGGGCATCAATGACATCAGCTGGCCCGGTACGGCGTTTGCGCCACGGGAAAAACGGCCGACATTGGAGGAATTAACAAACGGCTACGCCCAGCTGGTGGCCCAGGCGCGCAGCCGCGGCGTGCGCGTGATCGCGGCCACCCTGACGCCGTTCGCAGGCGCCCTGCCCGGCACGCCCCTGAGCAACTATTATCAGCTTGATAAAGATGCATTGCGCCAGCAATTGAATGCGTGGATACGCGCCAGCGGCCTGTTTGATGCCGTCCTCGACTTCGACGCGCTGGCGCGCGACCCGGCGCACCCGCCGCGCCTGCTGCCCGATTACGACTCGGGCGACCACCTGCACCCGGGCGACGCGGGCAACCGCGCGCTGGCGGAAGGGATAGACCTGTCCCTACTGTTTACAAATCAATCACCGAGGCCCGCGTACAAGGCAGTACTCAGGTAGCGTTCGCCGAACGACGGAATGATGGTGACGATGGTCTTGCCCGCGTTTTCCGGACGGCGCGCCACTTGCAGGGCGGCCCACAGGGCGGCGCCCGACGAAATGCCGACCAACAAGCCTTCGTCGCTGGCGGCCAGGCGCGCCGTGGCGAACGCATCGTCGTTCTTGACGCAAATGATTTCGTCGTAGATGGTCGTGTTGAGTATCTGCGGCACGAAACCGGCGCCGATTCCCTGGATCGGGTGCGGCCCTTTCGTGCCTTTCGACAGCATCGGCGACGCTTCCGGTTCCACGGCAATCACTTGCAGGCCGGGTTTGCGTTCCTTCAGCACTTCGCCAATGCCCGTGATCGTGCCACCCGTGCCCACGCCGGCGATGACGATATCGACTTGCCCATCCGTGTCGCGCCAGATTTCCTCGGCCGTCGTGGCGCGGTGGATGGCGGGATTGGCGGGATTGTTGAATTGCTGCAGCATCAGGTAGCGCGGGTCGGCCGCCACCAGTTCTTCGGCCTTGCGGATGGCGCCCAGCATGCCTTCGCTGCCGGGCGTGAGCACCAGTTCGGCGCCGTAGGCGCGCAGCAGGATGCGGCGCTCGCGGCTCATGGTATCGGGCATGACGAGGGTGCAACGGTAGCCGCGCGCGGCGCACACCATGGCCAGCGCGATGCCCGTGTTACCGCTCGTCGGTTCGACGATGACGGTATCGGGATGGATCTTGCCGGCGGCTTCCGCGGCGACGATCATGGCCAGGCCGATACGGTCCTTGACGCTGTGCGCGGGATTGTAGAATTCGAGTTTGGCCAGGATGGTGGCCACACTGCCGGCGGCGATGCGGTTGATGCGCACCAGTGGGGTGTTGCCGATCAGTTCAGTGACGTCGTTGGCGATATTCATGGGGGTGGTCTCCACAGCAATTACAGAAGAACCCAGTCTACCGCGTTTCAGAACGTAAATGGCGGCGGCGCGGGGATGCGCCGCCGCCAAACCGAACAATTACTTCACGTCCAGCAATTCCACGTCGAAGATCAGTGCCGAGTTCGGTGGAATGTCGCCATTGCCGGCGCCGCGCGGACCGTAAGCCAGTTCGCCTGGAATGATCAGGGTACGCTTGCCGCCCACTTTCATGCCAGCCACGCCCTGGTCCCAGCCCTTGATGACCATGCCCTTGCCGAGCGGGAAGTCAAACGGGCCACGGCCCACGGAGCTGTCGAACTTCTTGCCGCGCGAATCTTTCGCCAGCGGACGGTACAGCCAGCCCGTGTAGTGCACGGTGACGGCATTGCCAGCGGACGCTTCCTTGCCCGTGCCGACCTTGTTGTCGATGATGATCAATTTATCGGCGACAGGGCCGGGGCTCAGCGAGACGGCGGAGGCGGGAACAGGCGCTGGCGCCTGTGCCTGCGCCAGCGACGCGGCGACGGAGCAGATCAGGGCAAACAAAACGGAGCTACGCGTCATGATGTATTCTTTCAGTGAGTTTCGGTGAGATCCCTGCCAGTGCAAGTGGGCAGGCAACGCCAATAATAGCAAACCGCCGCAACGATAGGAAAAACTTGTCGCCCGATACCCATTGCCCCCGTCTGTTTTACGCGCTGTGGCCCGACGCGGCCACGCGCGCGGCCCTGGCCGCCTGGCAAGCGCGCCTGGAAGGCAAACCCGTGCGCGCGGACAAGCTGCACCTGACCCTGGCCTTCCTGGGCCAGCGCCCGGCCAGCGAGCTGCCGGCCCTGCTCGATATTCTGGCGCACACACCGGCGCGTCCCATGCCCTTGCTGTTCGATCACGCCAGCCATTTTGCGCAGCTGGCGCTGGCCTGGGCCGCGCTGGCGCAACCTTCGCCGGCCTTGCTGGACTTGCGCGCGGCCTGCATGCGTAACTTGGCGGAACAGGGACTGGCGCCCCGCTTCGAACACGACCGTTTTACGCCGCACGTGACCCTGGCGCGCCAGGCGCCGCCACCGGCCATCGGGGACTTCGCGCCCATCACCTGGCTGGCGGACGAGCTGGTGCTGGTGGAATCGCTCAAGAGCAGCGGCGACTACCGCATCCTGGCCAGCCGGAAACTAAGCTAGGCGACTAAGCTAGGCGGCGTCCGGCAAGGCCGCTAATTTGTCCTGGCGCAAGCTTTTCAGCGCATGGGCGGCCGCCACCATGCCGAAGCTGGCCGTCACCACCACGCTGGAACCGAAGCCGGCGCAGTTCAGGCCCGTGACGCCGGCGGGCGTGCTGCCATCGATGGCGCACGCTTCGGCGCTTTCTGGCGTGCTCAACGGTTCCATGGAAAACACGGCGTCGACATTGAACTTGTTTTTCACGCCACGTGGGAAACCATATTCAGTGCGCAACAGTTTGCGTACTCGCTTGAGCAGCGGTTCCTGTTCCGTTTTCGACAGGTCGCGCACGGCGATCAGGGTCGGGTCCGTCTGGCCGCCCGCGCTGCCGATGGTCAGCATGGGTATGTTGCGCGCGCGGCAATACGCGATCACGGCCGCTTTCGCCTTGGCATTGTCGATGGCGTCGACCAGGTAGTCGAAATCGCGTCCGCCCAGCAACTGCTCCAGATTATCAGGGGTAATAAAATCCTCGATCTGCGTGACCTGGCAAAACGGGTTGATCAGTTCGATGCGTTCGGCCAGGGCCGTGATCTTGGCCTGGCCGATGGTGTCGCTCATGGCCTGGATCTGGCGGTTGATATTCGATTCGGCAACATTATCGAGGTCGATCAGGGTCAGGCGGCCGACGGCGCTGCGCGCCAGCGCTTCGACGATCCAGGAACCGACGCCGCCCACGCCGATCACACACACATGCGCGGCGCGGAAACGCTCCAGCGCGGGGGCGCCGTACAGGCGGGCAATGCCGCCGAAACGCCGCTCAAAATCGATCTCGGTCAAGTCCATGGAAATTTGTTCATTGGTGGAGGTATGCATGGCGCCATTTTAACGGACACTGCGCTGACGGATATTCTAAAATAGCCGAATTGACACAGCGACAATCCAAACCGTCGCCACGCCCCCACACCACCCACCACGAGAACTCGCCATGACCTCTCCCCTGTTCGACTCCGTTCCCGGCTTTGACCAGCCCATCGCCGTGCTCAAGCATTGCCACGACAAGATCCGCAAGCAGCTGACGACCCTGCAAAACCTGCTGGGCCATCTGGCGCAGCACGGCAACACGACGGACGCGCAGCAGGCGGCCAAGGCGGTGTTGCAATATTTCAATAAAGCCGCCCATCTGCACCATGACGATGAAGAGCAGGACTTGATGCCCATGCTGCAGGCGACCGCCACGGGCGACGACGCCGCCCTGCTGGCGACCCTGGTGCCGGAAATCCTCGCCGACCACCAGCGCATGGACCAGGCCTGGCTGACCCTGCGTCCGGAACTGGACGCCATCGCGGCCGGCACGGGCACGCAGCTGGCCGACGAGGGCGTGGCCGCCTATGTCGCCGCCTACCAGGCCCACATGACTAAGGAAGAGGGGCATTTGGCACCGATGGCAAAGCGCCTGTTCAGCGCGCAACAAATGGAGCGGCTGGGCACGGCCATGCAGCGCCGCCGCGGCATCGCGCCGGAAGTGCCCGCAGTGCCGGACCCGGCCGCCGTGCTGGCCGCCATGCGCACCGACTACGTGCAATCGAGCCTGAGCGAGACGGATGTGCTGGCCGATCCCATCGCCCAGTTCCAGAAATGGTTTGCCGAGGCCGTCAACGCGCAAGTGATGGAACCGAACGCCATGGACTTGTCCACCGTCAGTCCTGAAGGCAAGCCCAGCTCGCGCATCGTGCTGATCAAGCAGTTCGATGAACGGGGCTTTACCTGGTACACAAATTACCACAGCGACAAGGGCCAGCAGCTCGAACACAATCCACACGCCGCCCTGCTGTTCTTCTGGCGCGAGCTGGAGCGGCAAGTGCGCATCGAAGGCACGGTGGTGAAAACCACGGCGGCCGAGAGCGACGAGTATTTCAATGTGCGCCCCCTGCAAAGCCGGCTGTCTGCGATTGCCTCGCAGCAAAGCGCCCCCATCGCCGACCGCGCCGCGCTGGAAAGCAATTATGAGGCCGTGGTGGCCGCCGTCGGCGACGCGCAGCCGCCGCGCCCGGCACACTGGGGCGGCTACCGCTTGCAGCCGGAACGCATCGAATTCTGGCAGGGACGCCGTTCGCGCTTCCACGACCGCATCGTGTTTACGCGTGGTGCTGACGGGCAATGGAGCATGCAACGCTTGCAACCTTGAGCAGGATAGGCGGGGCGGCGCAAAGCAAGCTGGTCAATATCGGTGTAGGCTATGAGGATAGAAGTTACTAAATGACATTGTTTCTCAATTTGCGGCTGCCACGGCGGCCGCTGCATTGGAGGCCATTTTGTTTGTACAAAACCAACTCAAGTCCTGGATTGCCAGCATCCGCAGCAAGACCGCCTTGCCGCTACGCATAGAATTGTGGAACGGCCAGCACGTCGACCTGTCCAGCGAAACGCCCAGCGTCACCATCCGTTTGCCGACCGTCGCCTCGGCCCGCTATCTGCTGAACCCGTCGCTGGCCAACCTGGGCTCGGCCTATGTGGAAGGCAATATCGAGGTCAAGGGCAAGGCGATGGACATGATTTCCATCTGCAATGCCCTGGCGCGCAATACCTTGAAGCCGGAAGGCAAGCTGGCCCGCATCGTGCGTAGCTTTACACACGACAAGAGCAAGGATGCCGAAGCCATCCGCTACCACTACGATGTGTCGAACGCTTTCTATGAGCAGTTTCTCGACCGCGCCCTCGTGTATTCCTGCGCCTATTTCGAACATGGCGACGAAACCCTGGCGCAGGCGCAAGTCAAGAAGATCGACCATATCCTGAAGAAAATCCAGCTGCAGCCGGGCCAGACCCTGCTCGACATCGGCTGCGGCTGGGGCGCGCTCGTCATCCGTGCCGCGCAGCAATATGGCGCCCGCTGCGTGGGCGTGACCCTGTCGGAAAACCAGTACGCGCTGGCGCGCGAGCGCGTGGCGGCGGCCGGCCTGGCGCACCTGATCGACATCCGCCTGCAAGATTACCGCGATGTGACGGGCCAGTTCGACCGCATCACCAGCGTGGGCATGTTCGAGCACGTGGGCCTGAAACACTTGCCCGACTACTTTTCCATCATCAACAAGCTGCTGGCGCCGGACGGCATGGCGATGAACCACGGCATCACCTCGACCGATCCGGAGAATGGCGAAACGCCGTATGGCGGCGGCGAATTCATCGAAAAATATGTGTTTCCGCACGGCGAGCTGGCGCACATCGGCAATGTCCTGAAAACCATGCAGCAAGGCGGTCTGGAAGTGCTGGACGTGGAAAACCTGCGGCGCCACTATGCGCGCACCTGCGCCCTGTGGACGGAGAATTTCGAAGCCCACGCGGAACAGATCCGTCCGCTGGCGGGCGAGCGGCGCTTCCGCATCTGGCACGTCTACCTGGCCGGCTGCGCCTATGCCTTCGAGCAAGATTTGATCAGCCTGTACCAGATCGTCTGCGTGAAGGCGGGCCGGCGCTCTTCCACGCTGCCCTGGTCGCGCAACTACATGTATGCGCAGGAGCATACGCAGGAAACAAGGCCGGCGCCCGTGCTCACGCCCTGACAGACGCACGCATGCGGGGCGCTTACTTCAGGCGCCCCGCATACATGGCGCGGAATTTCTCCACCTTCGGCACGACAACCAGGGCGCAATAGCCCTGCAAGGGATGCTGCTCGACATAATTCTGGTGGCACTCCTCGGCCGGATAAAAGACGGCGGCAGGCGCCAGCTGCGTGACGATGGGCGCATCCCACACGCCGGCCATCTCGGCCACGACCTTGCGCGCCACGCTTTCCTGCGCGGCCGACTGGTAATGGATGACGGAACGGTATTGCGTGCCAACATCATTTCCCTGGCGATTCAAGGTGGTGGGATCGTGCAAGGTAAAAAAGATTTCCAGCAAGTCGTGGTAGCTGATGATGGCGGGATCGAATTCCAGGCGCACCACTTCCGCGTGGCCCGTCTCGCCCGTGCACACCTGTTCATAGCTGGGGTCAGGCACCTTGCCGCCCGTGTAGCCGGCCTCGACGCGCGTCACGCCGCGCACTTCCCCGTACACGGCGGCCAGGCACCAGAAACAGCCACCGCCGAATACCGCCACTTCCGTCTGTTGATGCATGATGCCCTCCCGCAACGCCTCTGCGACGTATCATTTCACCACTGTAACGTAAAGCGCAACGGCCTGCAGCGCCGCTTGAAACGGCGCGTTAGGCACCGCACATAGGGGCATGCTGGCCACGATTGCGCTGGCGCGGCCGATTTTTGGCATAATGTCAGCAAATAGACAGGTCACCCATGAACACACGCTCTCCCCGCGCGCCAGCGCAAGAATTCGATACGACACATTTCCGCCAGGCACTGTCACAGTTTGCCACCGGCGTGACGGTCATCACGACGCGCCTGGCCGACGGCAGTTTCCGTGGCTTGACGGCCAGTTCCTTCAATTCCGTCTCGCTGTCGCCGCCGCTGGTGCTGTGGAGCCTCGGTTCCGTGGCGAACAGCATGCCCATTTTCAGCGGCAACTCGCATTACGTCATCAATGTGCTGGGCGCCGACCAGGCGGAACTGGCGACGCGCTTTTCACGCCGCACGCCGAATCCCTTCGACGACGTCGACTACGAACTGTCGCGCACGGGCCAGCCCATCCTGAAAGGCGCATCGGCCTGGTTCGAATGCCACAACCGCAGCCGCTATCCCGAAGGCGACCACGTCATTTTCGTGGGCGAAGTGGAACAATGCGCGTTTGCCGCGCAGCCGCCCTTGATCTTCCACAATGGAAAGTTCAATACCCCGCCAGCCTGAGCGGGAACGGGACAAAAAAAAATCCGCCGAGGCGGATTTTTTGTTTTACAGCGTAAAGTTGTATCCGATGCTGACACTCACCGCAACCGGGTCGAGCTTGATGTCCTGCGTCTGCCCCGTCGAGAATTTCGCCCTGGTTTTCAGGTAGGTCTTGACCACGGCCACGTCGGCAAACCAGCGCTCGTTGAAGGCCACAGTGCCGCCGACCACCAGGCTGCCGGTCAGCTTGTTGTCCATGCGGTACGTCACTGGTTTTCCACCCGGATCCAGCAAGGCCGTCATCTGGCCCGAACCTTTTTCCTTCTGGAAATAAGCATACGTCAAGCCCGCGCCCACGTAGGGGCGGATCATCGCATTAGGCTGGAAGAAACGGTACTGGATGAAGGCCGTCGGCGGCAAGGCTTCCGCCGTCCCCAGCTTGCCCGTACCCTTGATGGAACCGTCGCCGATCAGGTCGTGCTTGTACGGCACGCCGAGGATCATTTCAGCGGAAACATTGTCCGTGATCATGTAGGCAAAGGTCAGGATGGGCTTGGTATCCGACTTGACGTCGGCTTTCGTGCCAGGCAGTGCCGGCGCGGAAATGTCGCCACTGTCCACGTGCGGCGTGATCTTGTTGAGGCCGGCTTTGACCATCCAGGTGCCTGCGCTTTGCGCCGAAGCGCCCGTCGCCATGGCCATCGCGGCAGCCGCGGCCAGCACGCGTACAGCGGTATTCAAACGATTCTTCATCTTGTCTCCTGATCATTATGTGCGGATAGCCTGGCTATCCAAACTTGTCGCTGCCAGCGCCAGCCACGTCCCGTCGACGTAGCTGGCGCGGCCATCCTTACAGCCAGCCCCGCACGACCATGTCCTTGGCCACGTAACGGGCCAGCAACAGGTTGTTGAACGGCGTAGGGTGCACATCGTCGGCATACGAGTAGTGGCTGACGTCGCCCGCTTTCAGGTTGGTGCCATTGCAGACCAGCGAACTGCCCAGTGAATTTTTCGCTGGCGACAGGTCGCACGCCGTTTCCGTGACGTTGGTCAAGCCATACGGGCCAGGATTGACGCCCTGGTCATGGCTGACGGCATACACGTCGACCAGCAAGACTTTCGCATTGCCGTTCAAGCCGGCGCTCAGCTCGCCATTGAAGGTGCTGACCATGGCATTGATGAGCGCCTTGGTATTGGCATCCTTGCTCAGGCCCGATGGAGTACCGGCCACGTCCGGCAGGTTGTTGACCACCACATTGTTGGCGCCCTTGGCAATGATCTGGTCCTTGACCTGCGCCACCAGTTCGATACCAGCTTTTTTCATCTCGGCAACCAGCAACGGCCCCTGGGCCGCAGCGTATTCGGCACCGGCCTTGGCGCCGGCGGCATTGCCCGTCACCGTCGCATCGGCTTGCGCCTTGGCGACCAGCGGGCCATACACGGTGGGCGAACCGACGGCGGCATTGCCCGGCTGGTTGGCTGCAGCGAAGACGGCGGCCTGCACAATCGATGTCGATGTCGCGCCAGGCGCCGCACTGGCGGTCGCTACCGCCGCACCGATGGCTGCCGCTGCCGTGTTGGGATTGGTGGCGCCGGCCGCCAGGGCCATGGTCAGATTGGTGGCGAATGCTTGCGCACCCGCGGCAGCGCCCGCCTTCTTGCCGGCGTCCGTCGCGCCCGCTTGCAATTGACCCAGCAGGAACAGCACGTCGTTACCGCCGGCCATCACGAAAACGACTTCCGTGCCGCTGAACTTGCCGCCGGAAACCGCCAGATGGTTCGCGATCTGCGTCACCACGGGCACGGTCAGGGCGCCCAGCGCACCGCCCGCCAGCTTGTTGTTCGGACCAACGGGGTTGGTGACGCGCGAACCGCCCATGGCGTAGCCGAAGCAGCCGGCATGCTTGACGCGCGGGGCCTGCAGGCTCGGTACGCTGCCTTCCAGGCCCGTTTCGGCGGCGCATGGCGCCGGCAAGCCGAATTGCGCGGCCAGGTGCTCGGTCCAGTTCTTGCCCGTCAGCTCAGGATTGATCTTGGTATTGTCGCCATTGATGGTGAATTTGCCGCCACCGCTCGCCGCCACACCGGCGACGGCATACGAACCGACATCGGACAGGCTGTCGCCGAACGACACCTGCGCCGTGTATTTGACTTTCAAGGCTTGATCACCGCCACTGGCGCCGCCGCAACCTGCCAGGACAGCCGCTGCCAGCACGGCCAGCGCGAATTTGGTTTGATGCATTTTGTCTCCTCGGTCTTTTTTCTGGTTTCTAAACGAACGGGCGTGCTATTCGCTACCCAACTAATATGCCATCGTTCCTCAGGCTTGTATAGAAAATATGTTTTAAAAATCAACGAAATAACAACACTGACGGCGCCCTGTCATGGCCGGGCGATCAGATGGATTATGGCGGATTTACTATGTTTCGTGGCAAGCATCGCTATTGCGCTGCATCAAGAAAAAGCCCCTTGCGGGGCTTTTTTCAGACGGACAGGAATTGCTGCAAGATACCACTTGAGCCGAACGCGGCACGCCGCAAACGGTCGTTGACGCCCAGCCACGCGGGGCCGGTCGGTGGGGCTTCGACGAGTATCAGCTCGGCGCCGACCTGGTCCATCGTGCGCAGCGAGGCATACAGCGCATGTGCGTAATTTTCCGGTGTCGCGGCCAGGCGCACGCTGGCGCTGGCCGGCGGCAGATCCGAGTAATGGATCAGGGCCACGCGGCGCCCGTCATTGAGCAGGCGGTTCAGGGTGGCGCTCACGTCGTCGCTGTGCTGCATCGCAACAGGCGTGTGCGGCGCGTAATGCGATTCCAGGGTGCCCGAGGCGCGCGGCGCGGCAGCGTCCGCCACTGCCGGTGCGCGGCCGATGACGGCGGCGATCTGTTCGCTGCTGATATGGCCGGGACGCAACAGCACGGGACCGTGTGTGGCCAGGCGCGACAGGTCGACGATGGTCGACTCGATGCCCACGTCGCTCTGCCCGCCATCGAGGACCTGGCCCAGCAAGCCACTGGCGAGTTCCGCCGCGAATTCATCGCGCACGTGCTGCGCCGTGGTCGGGCTGACGTTGCCGAATTTGTTTGCCGACGGCGCCGCCAGGCCGCCCTTGCCGCCCTTGAAGGTGCGTAGCAAGGCGATAGCCACCGGATGCGACGGGCAGCGCAAGCCCACCGTGTCCTGGCCGCCGGAGACGGCGTCGGGAATATGCGCGGCGCGCTTGACGATCAGAGTCAGCGGACCGGGCCAGAAAGCGGCCACCAGTTGCTGCGCCTCGACTGGAATGTCGTCGGACCAGTGCGCCAGATCGGCGCCGGGCGCCACGTGCACGATCACGGGGTGGTCCGAGGGCCGGCCCTTCGCTTCATAGATGCGTGCCACGGCGGCCGGGTTTTCCGCATCGGCGCCCAGGCCGTACACGGTTTCCGTCGGAAAAGCGACGAGGCCGCCCGCCTCCAGCACGGCGGCCGCTGCTGCCAAGTCTTGCGCGGACACGCTCACGGCACGATTCCCAAAATCAGGCAAGCGTCGCGCAGGCGCTGCTGCGCTTCCGGCAAGGTGGCGGCGATGAAGGTCAGGTGGCCCATCTTGCGGCCACGGCGCGGATCATCCTTGCCATACAGATGCAGGCAGGCGCCCGGCAGCGCCAGCACCTGGTCCCACGCCGGTTCGCAGGCAGCATCGCTGTCGCCGGCAAACCAGGCGTCGCCGAGGATGTTGAGCATCACGGCCGGCGAATGCTGGCGCACGTCGCCCAGCGGCAGACGCGCCATGGCCCGCACCTGCTGCGCGAACTGGCTGGTGACGCAGGCATCCATCGTGTAGTGGCCGCTGTTGTGCGGACGCGGCGCCATTTCATTGACCACCAGGCTGCCATCTTCCAGCACGAAAAATTCGATGCACAGCACGCCGACATAGCCGAGTTCGGCCACCATGGCTTGCGCCGCCCGCTGCGCCTTGACGGCGCAGTCGTCGGACACGTTCGGGCCCGGCACGGTGGTGGTAAACAAGACGCCGTCGCGGTGCACGTTCTCGGCGATCGGATAGACGACCGATTCGCCATCCACGCCACGCGCCGTCAGCACGGACACTTCATACGCCAGCGGCAACATCTTTTCCAACAGGCAAGTTACTTCGCCCATTTCCGCGAACGCGGCGCGCACATCGTCGCGCGTGCGCACGCGGAACTGGCCCTTGCCGTCATAGCCCATGCGTACGGTTTTCAAAATACCCGGCAGCAAGTCGTCGCTGATGGCGTCGATGTCAAGCTGCGTGGCGATCACCATGTGCGGCGCCGGCAGCACGCCCGATTTGGCCGCGCAAGCGACAAAGAAACGCTTTTCCGCGATGCGGTCCTGCGCCACCGACACGCCATGGGCATTCGGCGCCACGAACACGCGTTCGGCCAGGCGCGACAGGCTGTCGGCCGGCACGTTCTCGAATTCCGTGGTGACGGCCAGGCATTGCGCCGCCAGGGCGTCGAGGCCGGCGACATCGTCATAGCCGGCATTGATGAGGCGCTGCGCCACCTGCCCCGCAGGGCAAGTGGCGGCCGGTTCCAGCACAGGTTCAAGAACTGCAACCTGATAGCCCATGCTCTGGGCGGCCTGGGCAAACATGCGGCCGAGCTGGCCGCCGCCCATCACGCCCAGCCACGCCGATGGATTAGCGGCAGGCAGCAATGGGGAAGTCGATTTACTATTCATTATTTTTCAAACACATTATTCAGGCAAGACCATGGCCTTGGCGGCGGCCGTTTGCGTGGCACGGAAGGCTTCCAGGCGCTCGGCCAGGGCGTCGTCATTGGCGGCCAGCATCGCCACCGCCGTCAGCGCCGCATTCGCCGCGCCCGCTTCGCCGATGGCGAAGGTGGCCACCGGCACGCCCTTGGGCATTTGCAGGATGGACAGCATGGAATCTTCGCCGCGCAAGTATTTCGACGGCACGGGCACGCCCAGCACGGGCACGATGGTCATCGCCGCCACCATGCCAGGCAGGTGGGCCGCGCCGCCGGCGCCGGCGATGATGGCGCGCAAGCCGCGCGCGCGCGCGCTTTTCGCGTACGCATACATCTCGTCGGGCATGCGGTGCGCGGAAATGACTTGCGCTTCGTACGGCACGCCAAACTGTTTCAGGATGGCGACCGCGTTCTGCATCACGTCCCAGTCCGAGGACGAGCCCATGATGACGCCGACCAGCGGCTTGTTTTGCTCAGTCATCTCAGGCCTTCAGCTTCTCGCCCGTCAGGCGTTCGATGGCTTCAAAATACTTGGCCTGGGTTTTTTCGATGACGTCGGCCGGCAGCGCAGGCGCCGGTGCGGTCTTGCCCCAGGTCAGCGTTTCCAGGTAGTCGCGCACGAATTGCTTGTCGAACGATGGCGGCGAAATGCCAGGCTGATACGAATCGGCAGGCCAGAAGCGCGACGAATCGGCCGTCAGTACTTCATCCATCAGATGCATGACGCCATTGTCGTCCAGGCCGAATTCGAACTTGGTGTCGGCGATGATGATGCCGCGCGTGGCCGCGTATTCGGCGGCCGTCTTGTAGAGTTGAATAGCCACGTCGCGCATCTTGGCGGCCAGGTCGGCACCGATGCGCTCTTCCATTTCAGCAAAGCTGATGTTTTCGTCATGCTCGCCCAACTCGGCCTTGGCGGCCGGCGTGAAAATCGGTTCCGGCAATTTTTCCGCCTGTTGCAGGCCCGCTGGCAGCTTGATGCCGCAGATGCTGCCCGTGTCCTGGTAATCTTTCCAGCCCGAACCAATGATGTAGCCGCGCACGACTGCCTCGACCATGATCGGTTTCAAGCGCTTGGCCACGACGGCGCGGCCTTGCACTTGCTCCACTTCATCAGCTGCCACCACGGATTCCGGCGCCACGCCGGTCAGGTGGTTAGGCACGATATGGCCCAGTTTCTCGAACCAGAAGTCGCTCATCTGGTTGAGGACCTTGCCCTTGCCGGGGATAGGCTCGTTCATGACGACATCGAAGGCCGACAGGCGGTCCGTGGTGACGATCAGAATCTTGTCGTCGCCAACGGCGTAGTTGTCGCGGACCTTGCCGTGGCCCAGCAATGGCAGGGAATGGATGGAAGTCTGATAGAGGCTGTTCATAGCGGGGGAATAGTTGGATGAAACGAAACCGGCAGGCAGGGGGTGCCCGCCGGTCGAGAAAATCGGGCACGGAGCATTGCTTCCGGCCCGTTCCAGACAGAATTTTACTTCACAATTTGCGACAGCTCGCCGGCCTTGTAGCGCTCGGCCATTTTTTCCATCGTGATGACCTTGATTTTCGACGCCTGGCCTTCGCAGCCGAAAGCCTGCATGCGCGCGCGCACGATTTGCTCGGCGGCGGTGCGCGCTGGCTTCAGGAAGTCGCGCGGGTCGAATTTCGACGGGTTCTCGAACAGGTACTTGCGCACGGCAGCCGTCATCGCCAGGCGGATGTCGGTGTCGATGTTGATCTTGCGCACGCCGTGACGGATGCCTTCCTGGATTTCCTCGACTGGCACGCCGTAGGTTTCCTTCATGTCGCCGCCGAATTCGCGGATGATGGCCAGCAATTCCTGCGGCACCGACGAAGAACCGTGCATCACCAAGTGGGTGTTCGGGATGCGCGCATGGATTTCCTTGATGCGGTCGATGGCCAGGATGTCGCCCGTCGGCTTGCGCGTGAATTTGTAGGCGCCGTGCGAGGTGCCGATGGCGATCGCCAGGGCGTCGCACTGGGTACGCTGCACGAAGTCGGCCGCTTGCGCCACGTCCGTCAACAGTTGCTCGCGGGTCATGGTACCGTCCGCGCCGTGGCCGTCTTCCTTGTCGCCCTTCATGGTTTCCAGCGAACCGAGCACGCCCAGTTCCGCTTCCACCGTCACGCCGATGGCGTGCGAGAATTTCACCACTTCACGCGACACTTCCACGTTGTAGTCGTAGGAGGCAACCGACTTGCCGTCCGCTTCCAGCGAACCGTCCATCATCACGGAAGTAAAACCCGAGCGGATGGCGGCCATGCAGACGGCCGGCGACTGGCCGTGATCCTGGTGCATGACGACGGGAATGTGCGGATACGCTTCGACGGCGGCGTCGATCAGGTGGCGCAGGAACGCTTCACCGGCGTACTTGCGCGCGCCAGCGGACGCTTGCATGATCACCGGCGAGTTCAGCGCATCGGCGGCGGCCATGATGGCTTGCACTTGCTCCAGGTTGTTGACGTTGAAAGCAGGAATGCCATAACCGTTTTCGGCGGCATGGTCCAGCAGTTGACGCATGGATACGAGAGACATGGTAATACTCCAGATAACAATAGAAACCGTTGCGGCGCTTCGCGGTGGTCAATAACCGCGGCGGCGCCTGAATTCTTGGGCCTTATTCAAATTCGCCGACCGTGACGATCTTCAAGGCATTCGTGCCGCCCACCTGGCCCATCGGCTCGCCCCAGGTAACGACGATCATGTCGCCCTTGCGGACGATGCCCTGCGCCACCAGCAGCTCTTCCGCCTGTTTCAGCACTTGCGCGCTGGGGGCATTCTGCATCAGATGATACGCCCGAACATTGCGGTACAGCGCGGCTTTGCGCAAAGTCGTCACGCTGGGCGTGAGCGCGTAGATCGGCGTGTCGATACTGTGGCGGCTCATCCACAAGGCGGTGGAACCGGATTCCGTCAGCGCCACGATGGCTTTCACGCGCAGGTGATGGGCCGTAAACAGCGCGCCGTAGGCGATCGACTGGTCGATGCGGGTAAACGTGACGTTGAGGAAATCGGCGTCGAGCTTGTTGTATTCGGACTGTTCCGCTTCGACGCAGATGGCGGCCATCATTTCCACCGTCTCGATCGGGTACTTGCCTGAGGCCGTTTCGGCCGACGTCATGACGGCGTCCGTGCCGTCGAGCACGGCATTGGCCACGTCGGACACTTCCGCGCGGGTCGGCACGGCGTTGACGATCATCGATTCCATCATCTGCGTGGCCGTGATCGCCAGCTTGTTCGATGCGCGCGCCATCTTGATCATGCGTTTCTGCAAGGCCGGCACGGCCGCATTGCCCACCTCGACGGCCAGATCGCCACGCGCCACCATGATGCCGTCCGACGCGTCGAGAATTTCCTGCAGGGCAGGAATGGCTTCCGCGCGCTCGATCTTGGCGATCATCATCGGCTTGTGGTGGTACGGTTCGCCGGCGATATTGGCCAGCTGGCGCGCCATTTCCATGTCGGTCGCGCATTTCGGGAAGGAAATGGCCAGATAGTCGGCCTGGAAACTCATGGCCGTCTTGATGTCTTCCATATCCTTGGCCGTCAGCGCGGGCGCGGACAGGCCGCCGCCCTGGCGGTTGATGCCCTTGTTGTTCGACAACTCGCCGCCAATCTTGACGGTGGTGTGGATTTCGCTGCCGTGGATGCGCTCGACGATCAGCACGATCAAGCCGTCGTTCAGCAGCAGCACATCGCCCTTGTGCAAGTCGCGCGGCAAGGCCTTGTAGTCGAGGCCGACACGCTCCTGGTTACCCAGTTCGCCGTTTTCGCCCCACTTGGCGTCGAGGATGAAGCGCTCTCCCGCTTCGAGCTGGATACGGGCATTTTCAAACTTGCCGACGCGAATCTTCGGCCCTTGCATGTCGGCCATGATGGCCACTTCGCGGCCGCACTCGGCCGCCGCCAGGCGCACCAGCGCCGCGCGGTCGATATGGTCTTGCGCCTTGCCGTGGGAAAAATTCAAGCGCACCACGTCGACGCCCGCGCGTATCATTTTCACCAGGATATCGAAGTCGGTGGAAGCGGGGCCGATTGTTGCTACGATTTTTGTACCGCGTGGCATAGGAGTCCTTGTGCGCGAGCGAAGGTGAGCAAGACCTGGCGGCTATGCCGCCCGGCAAGGTAAAAGCGCAGCGATCAGGCTGCGCTTGGTACTGAACGGCTAACGGCAGCGCCTCAAGCGGCGCGCTGCATGAGGATCTCGACGGCTGGCAAAGTCTTGCCTTCCAGAAACTCCAGGAAAGCGCCGCCGCCGGTCGAGATATAGCTGATTTTATCGGTAATGTCGTATTTGGCAATCGCCGCCAGGGTGTCGCCACCGCCAGCAATCGAGAAGGCTTTCGACTCGGCAAAGGCCAGGGCCAGAGTCTTGGTGCCGTTGCCGAACTGGTCGAATTCGAACACGCCAACCGGACCGTTCCACACGATGGTGCCGGCCGCGGCGATCTGCTGCGCCAGCAGGGCCGCCGTTTTCGGGCCGATATCGAGGATCATGTCGTCGTCCGCCACGTCAGCCACGTCCTTGACGGTGGCGGCGGCCGTGGGCGAAAACTCCTTGGCGCACACGACGTCGACGGGAATCGGCACTTGCGCGCCGCGCTTGGCCATGATCTCGACGATCGCCTTGGCTTCCTCGACGAGTTCCGCTTCCACCAGCGACTTGCCGACGTTCAAGCCGACGGCCTTCATGAAGGTGTTGGCGATGCCGCCGCCGACGATCAGGTTATCGACCTTGTCGGACAGGGCTTTCAAAATGGTCAGCTTGCTCGATACTTTCGAACCGGCAACGATGGCCAGCAATGGGCGGGCTGGCGCGTGCAGCGCTTTCCCCAGTGCATCGAGTTCGGCGGCCAGCAGCGGACCGGCGCAGGCGACGGGGGCGAACTTGGCGATGCCGTGCGTGGAGGCTTCCGCGCGGTGGGCCGTGCCGAACGCGTCATTGACGTAGATATCGCACAGCTTGGCCATTTTTTGCGCCAGCTCATCGCTGTTTTTCTTTTCGCCCTTGTTGACGCGCACGTTTTCCAGCAGGACGACCTGGCCGGCAGCCAGCGATTCCAGGCCGGCGCCATCGACCCAATTTTGTTTCAATGCAACTTCCTGGCCCAGCAGCTCGGACAGGCGGGCGGCCACGGGCGCCAGGCTGTCGGCAGGCTTGAACTCGCCTTCCGTCGGACGGCCCAGGTGCGACGTCACCATGACGGCGGCGCCAGCGTCGAGGGCGGCGCGGATGGCCGGCACCGAGGCGCGGATGCGCGTATCTTCGGTGATCTTGCCACTGTCATCTTGCGGGACATTCAGGTCGGCGCGGATAAACACGCGCTTGCCTTGCAGTGCATTTTGGGCGATCAAATCTTGCAGACGGATGAAGTTGAGAACAGCTGACATGGCGATCCAGATGACGAGTGGAAGGAAGTGCGCTATTTTACCGCAATGACCAGAGCAAATCCCCGATTTGTCCTGCTTTACTAAAAAACGTGCAACAGTCGCAAGCCCGTGAAAACCAGCATGCCGAAGACGATGGTTTGCAGCATATTGCGGCGGATCACGAAAAAGAGCGTGGCGGCAATCCCCGACAAGAGTTTCAAATTCGACAATTCCAAGTGCACTTGCTGCCCCTCCATCAGCAGGTCGGGCGCGATGATGGCCGCCAGCGCGCAGGCCGGCGCATAGCGCAGCATCTCGCCCACGCGGCGTGGAATGGTGACGTGGTGGCCGATCAGCCAAAAGGTGCTGCGCGTGGCGGCCGTTGCCACCACCAGCACGGCGATGGCGATCCACACGTCGCTCCCGCCCAGGTCGATGCCGTCAAACATGACGTTTTGTCCATTTCTCGGTCAATTCTTCCACGGCCATGGCGCTGACCATGCCCACCACCACGGCGACCAGCAAGCCCAGCTTGTACGGCAGGCTGAAGGCCAGCACGGCCACCGCGCCCGCCACCAGCACGCCGCACAGGGCGGCGCGGCTGAGAATCAGCGGCACCGTCACGCACAGGATCGCCAGGGTGCCCGCAAAACCCAACCCCCATTCGGCCGGCACGACGGCGCCCAGCACGATGCCGATGAAGGAACCGATTTGCCAGGCCAGCCAGTTGGGGTAAATCAAGCCTTTCAGGAAGGGCAGCTTGGCCGGGTCCGGCGTTTCATGGGGATAGCGCTGCAGGAACAGGCCCACCGTGATGTCGCCCGCCACATAGCCGAGCGCAAAGCGCTGGCGCCACGGCAGATGGGAAAAATGCGGCGCCAGCAGCACGGAAAAGATGACAAAACGCAAATTGACGACGAGGGCCGTGGCGAAGATCACCCACACGGGCGCCTGCGCGGCCAGCAGGGGCAAAGATGCGAGCTGGGCCGAGCCGGCGAAGACAAACAGGGTCATGGCCCCCGCCTGCGCAACCGTCAACCCGCTTTTCACCATGGCCACGCCCACCACCATGCCCCAGGCGGCGATGCCCAGCAGGGTGGGCGCACCCAGGTTCAGGCCGGCGCGCCAGGCGTCTTTCAGCAGGGCGTCGTCCTTGGCGGCCGGGACGGCGTTCACGCGGCGCTCCGGCCGAGGTAGTGTGGTAACTGCACAACAATGGTGCGCGGGGCGCAATGGCGCAACGGTAATACCGGCAAGGCAAATCCAGTCAGTGTGGCGCTGCAGCTGCCATATTTCCGCAAAAACCCGCGCCGCAGCCGAAGATGATCGAGCCGACATTTTAGCCATGATTTTTGCTGTCTGCCTGAATCCGTTAAAATCGTGCTTTTGGCAGCAGCCGACTTCCTTCCATACAGCCTCACGGAGCATGACAAGATGACAAAAACCACCCAGCCAGCGGTCGAACTCGACAGTAAAGACTTGCCAGCCCACTGCCCTAACCCGGCCATGCCATTGTGGTCGTCGCATCCGCGTGTGTTCCTGGAATTCAACAAGGACGGTATCGCCAAGTGCCCTTACTGCGGCACGGCCTACACCCTGAAGGAAGGCGCCAGCGCCGGCCACCATTAAACTGCCCAGCGGCGCGCCCCCAGCGCGCCGTTTTCATTTGCACACTGAGCTGTACCGATCAAGCCGGAGTCGTCATGAAACGTCTGAAAGAACTCAATGGCAGCGCCGCCGAAGTCGAAGCGGCGTTCTACGATGCCTTGCACCGCGCCGACCTCGAAGCGCTGATGGCGCTATGGGCCGACGATGAAGAGATCGTCTGCATCCACCCGGGCGGCGCGCGCCTGATCGGCCACGCCGCCATCCGCGCCTCGTGGGAAACCATCCTGGCCGGCGGCGGCCTGAATATCGTGCCGGCGCAGCTGCATGAAACGCACAATCTGATGAGTTCGGTGCACACGGTGATCGAAGGCGTGACCCAGGAGGAAGGCGGTCCGGCGCACCTGCTGGCCACGAACGTGTACGTAAAAACGCCGCGCGGCTGGCGCATCGTCCTGCATCACGCCTCCATCGCCCCCGGCGGCGCACCGGCCGATGCCGCGGGGACACAGATCCTGCACTGATGGCTTTATCTCTTTCTTACACCGCCCCGCTGTGGCTGCCTGGCGGCCACGCGCAAACGATTTATCCGGCCGTGTGCCTCGCCAAGCCGGCCGTGGTCTTCCGCCGCGAACGCTGGCAAGCGCCCGATGGCGACTTCGTCGACGTCGACCTGGTCGATGGCCAGCCGGGCCAGCCCTTCGTGGTGCTGTTCCACGGCCTGGAAGGCTCGTCGAACAGCCATTACGCGCGCGCCCTGATGGCCGAGGTGGCCGCGCGCGGCTGGTCGGGCGCCGTGCCGCATTTTCGCGGCTGCTCGGGCGAAGCCAACCTGGCCCCGCGTTTCTACCATTCAGGCGATGCACAGGAGGTGGACTGGGTCGTGCGCACGCTGCGCCCGCGTGCCACCGGTAAATTTTACGCGGCCGGCGTCTCGCTGGGCGGCAACGCCCTGCTGTGCTGGCTGGGCCAGTCGCAGCACCAGGCCGATTTCATCGATGCGGCCGCGGCCGTATCGGCCCCGCTGGACCTGGCGCAAGGGGGCAAGGCCCTGTCTTCGGGCGCCAACCGGCTCTACACGCGCATGTTCCTGAACACCTTGAAACCGAAATGCCTGGCCAAGCTGGAACAGTTCCCCGGCCTGTTCGCGCGCGACGCCATGCTGGCCGCGCGTGACTTGCACGCCTTCGACAATGTCGTCACGGCCCCCCTGCACGGCTACCGCGACGCCGACGATTACTGGCACCGCGCCAGCGCCAAGCACGTCTTGCACGATATCACCGTGCCGACCCTGGTACTGAATGCGCAAAACGATCCTTTCCTGCCCGGACGCTTCCTGCCGCGCAGCGCCGCGCCGACGGTTACGCTCGAGTATCCGCGCCACGGAGGCCACGTCGGCTTTGCCGCCGGCAAGTTGCCGGGAAGCACACGCTGGCTGCCGCAACGGCTGCTCTCCTTTTTTGAAAACGGCAACATGGCGCCGTCTGTGTCGCAAAGCTGGCACGCTGGCGGTGCGCCCACTCACACGGAAAACGCTACACATGGATGATCTCGTTAAGCAAGCCCTGGCCAAATGGCCGAACGTACCGCACTGCTACGGCTGGCTGGGCCTGGACGCGCGCGGCCACTGGCGCATGCGCGACCAGCAGGCGCAACAGCAACAACTGCCCGGCGACAAGATCGCCCACGCGGCCCTGTTGAATTTCATCAATCGCAATTACGCCCAGGACGAACGCGGTTGCTGGTTTTTTCAGAACGGCCCGCAGCGCGTGTATGTGAATCTGGAAGCGACGCCGTATATCGCCCGCAGCGACCCGCAGCACGGTTTTGTCTTGCAGACGGGCGCGCCGCTGGAACAGATCGAGCAAGTGTATTGGTGCGACGACGGCATGCTGATCTTGCGCCATGGCGATATCGTGGCGCAGGTGGATGACCGCGACCTGTCGCAGGTGCTCGATGCGCTACATGTCGATGGCCAAGTGGCCAGCAACGACGACTTGCTGGACTGGCTGGAATTGCACCAGGGCAGCTTGACCCTATTGCACGCGGGCAAGCACATTGCCGTGCAGCCGCTGCGCTACGATGCCGTGCCGCAAACCTTCGACTTCCAGCCGGTGCCGCAAGCCGATCAGGACTAGCCCTTCTGGTCCTTGATCTGTTCGCGGCGCTTTTCCTGCAATTCGCGCTCGCGCGCATCGATCACGGCCTGGTCGTAAAAGGTCGCGTCCGTTGATTTGCGGGCGATCGTCAGCTGGTCCAGCGCGGCCATGGTGGCGCCCTGCAAGACGTACGATTCGGCCAGCGCCATGTGCTGCAAGGTCATCTTGCCCTGGTCCGCATAAGCTTTCGCCAGCAAGTCGTACAGTTCCGGCTCTTCCTTGTACAGCTGCACCTGCTCGCGCAGATACAAGGTCGATTGCTCCAGCTTGCCGGCAGCCATCAACGCTTCCGCATACTGGTGGGCAATGCCGCGCGAGAGGGGGAACTGCTGGCGCGCAGCGTCGGCCGCCTTCAGGGCCTGTTGCGCCACTTCCTTCTTTTGCGCCGGCATCAACAGCACTTCCAGCGCCATCGCCGCCAGCAGGGAATTGGGACCGTACGTGCCGCCCGACGTCAGCACATTTGGCGCGGCCGGCTGGTGCAGTGCCGCATTGGCCGCATCGAGTTCCTTTTGCGCCTCCGCCGGCTTGCCCTGCTTGACGGCGACAAAGGACAAGCCGTAATGGGCGGCCGTCACCTGGAAGCGGCTTTGCTGTTCCAGCTGCGTATTGAAGAGGGCCTTGGCATTCAACAAACCTTGCACGCTTTCATCCTGCAGCACGCGGGCGCGGGCCCGGGCCAGGTGGAAACTCAGGCTGTCCGCACGCTGCTTGTACGGCTGCTCGCGGATGCGCGCCTGGATGTCGGCGATGCGTTCCGTCGTCAGCGGGTGGGTCTGCAGGTAGGCGGGCATCAGGTCGCTGTACGAGCGGCTGGCCGCCTGCATGCGGCCGAAGAAGGCCACCATGCCGGTGGTGTCGAACCCGGCTTCGCCCATGATCTGGAAACCGATGCGGTCCGCCTCGCGTTCGGCGTCGCGGCCGAAATTGAGCTGGCGCTGGATGGCCAGGCCCTGGCCGGCGGCAAACACGCCCATGGCCACGTCGCCGCCGGCGCGCGAAGCGAGCGCCGCCAGCAGCATGGCCGCCAGCGGCATCAGGGCATCCTGGCGCTGCTGGCCCAGCATGCGCGCGATATGGCGCTGCGCCACGTGGCCGATCTCGTGCGACAACACGGACGCCAGTTCCGCCTCCGTTTGCGCCGCCAGCACCAGGGCCGAGTGCACGCCGATGAAGCCGCCAGGCAAGGCAAACGCGTTCAACTGGGGATCGCGCACGGCAAAGAAGAAATAATCGTAATTCGTTTCGCCGCGCACGCTGGGACGCGCCGCCACAAGCGCGTTGCCGAAGGTATTCAGATATTCGAGCAAGGGCGCGTCGTCAAGGTAGTCGCGGTCGCCGCGGATGCCGCGCATGATTTCCTCGCCGATCTTGCGCTCCATCGCCGGCGACAGGTCTTCGCGCGAGGTGTCGCCCAGGTTCGGCAGGTTTGGCGCCGGCGGCACGGCCAGCGGCGTCCAGCTGCTTGCAGGCTTGGCCGCCACGCTGGCGGCCGGCGCCGCAGGCGCGGAGGTATAGGTTTGCGCCAGCGCAGAAGGGGCAGCGCAGCACAGCGCGGCCAGCAGGGATGCACGCCATGGCTGGCGCAGCCATGCGGCGGCGGCGTTTTCAAGTACGGTCTGGAGGGGAGTTTTTGAATTCACGGGTGCTATCATACCTTGTTAGCGGCACCCATTCCCACGCGTGCCGCGCCCCACTCCTCACCTATTTTTGATGCCATGACAACAGCAGACAAGCAAGCCCCCGCCGGGGAATTGACCCATTTCGACGCCACGGGCCAGGCCCATATGGTCGACGTGGGCAGCAAGGAAGACACGCGCCGCAGCGCCGTGGCCGCCGGCACCATCCGCATGCAGCCCGCCACCCTGGCATTGATCATTTCGGGCAATGCAAAAAAAGGCGACGTGCTGGGCATCGCCCGCATTGCCGCCATCATGGGCGCCAAGCGCACCAGCGACCTGATTCCCCTGTGCCACCCGCTGGCCCTCACGCGCGTCACCGTCGATTTTGAAGTGGATGAAGCGGCCAACAGCGTGGACTGCCGCGCCCAGGTCGACACGACGGGCAAGACAGGCGTGGAAATGGAAGCGCTCACTTCCGTGCAGATCGGCTTGCTGACAATTTATGACATGTGCAAGGCCGTCGATCGGGGCATGGTCATGACGAATGTGCGCGTGCTGGAAAAGCATGGCGGCAAGTCGGGTGATTGGCATGCCGAGCTGTAGTTATTTTGCCTGGTGCGCCAGCTGCTCCTGGAAGCGGCGCAAATCGTACACTAGCCAGGCGCCGCCGGACAGGCACAGCGCGATGATGGCCTTGGACAGCGGCAAGTGAAATTGCTCCTGTCCTGCCAGCGCAAAGCCGGTATGGATCAGGAAGGTGGCCACGCCCAGGGCCGCGCAGCAGCTCGCATAAAAAGGTGCCCGCGCGGTGGACAGCAACACGTGCTTATAGCCCACCAGCACCACGGCAATCGCCGCCAGGTTAAACACGAGAAAACCCTGCACGCCGCCCGGCAGATGGAACATCTCCCACTCTTTCCAGTAGGCAGCGTCGATTTGATGCAGGATGAGGAACAACATGGTCCAGAAGTAGCTGCGCGGCATAGGATTTACATTCGTCAATATTGAAGCAATTGTAAAGCCTGCACCGCGCGGCGGCGCGTGCACCTGGCATTTTTCGATGCCAATATGAATTTCATTGATATAAATGCTTTTTCATCAAGAAATCATGCATACTGCGAGTCGTCCATATCCAGATGAGCATCGCATGACAAGCAAGCAGCCCGCCGTGGAAACCAAGCTCCAGGACTTCGACTTCGAGGCCATGAATCTGCAGGTGGGTGGCCGCATCCAGTTCATCACGCACCGCACCATCAAACCCATCCAGCATTTCTCGACCCTGATCGGCTATGTGAAAGATGAGTACCTGATCGTCAAGATTCCCATGGAAAACGGCGCTTCCATCGTGCTCAACGAGGGCGACAAGCTGACCATCCGCGTGTTTTCCGGCGTCACCGTGTGTTCGTTTTCCTGCAGCGTGCTGCGCATCTTTGGCCGCCCGCTCAACTATGTGCACCTGAGCTTTCCGGACGCCATCCAGGGCACCAGCCTGCGCACGGCCATGCGCGTCAAAGTGGACATTCCGGCGCAGCTGAGCTACCGCGACGTGGCGGCCGTGCCCGTGTTCATCGTCAACCTCAGCGTCTCGGGCGCGCTGATCGAGGCGCCCGGCATGCTCACACCGGACGATGAGGGCGTGGCGCTAAGCTTTACTCTGCTGGTGCAGCCGAACAAGCACCAGATGCGCGTCAATACGCGCGCCCGCATCCAGAACGTCAGCGTGGGCAAGCCGTCGAACGGCCATGCCGCCGAGGTGGCGGAAATCTATACGTATGGCGTGCAATTCATCGACCTGGAACCGACCCACTACACCCTGCTGCAAAACCTCACCTATGAAGCGCTGATCGCGGACCGGCAAAAAATCGTCTGATACCGGGCTGACAAGCGTCACCTAGAGCGTCGGCGTCACGTCAGGAATGTTGTTTTTGGTAATCGCTTCCTTCGCCGCCGGATTCGTCACGGTGGTGCTATTGAACCAGGTCAGACTGCTCGTGCCCGGCTTCATGGTCATCGTCACGGTTTGTCCACCGATACCGGTGCCCAGGTCGGCCGCCAGGGTCAGCACGATATCGCCCTTATTCACCGTGGCGCTGGCCACTTCGCGCGTGGCACTGAACACGGGAATGGCGCTGGGCACGGCCTGGGTGGGCGTGCTGCAGGCGGCCGCCTCGCCGCCGTTTTCCTGCACGCACAGGGCCACGGCCGTTTTCAAGGGGGCAGCGGCCGCCAGCACATTGCTGACCTTGGCCCGCATCGTGTAGTCGCCGTACTGGGGAATGGCCACGGCCGCCAGGATGCCGGCGATGGCCACCACGATCATCAGTTCTATCAGGGTAAATCCGCTTTGCGCGCGCATCGTATCCTCCCATGGTGCATTGCTCACGCCAGGTACGTTGCAAGCGCCATGCCAGCGGCGCGCCCGGGCAGCGGCGGCACGCATGGAAAGAAAAGCGACACATTTGGGCAGGTTCGGACCAGCATCGTCCGCCCAGGCCGGGAATCGGCCTGTCTTGCGGACAAAAAAAAGGAGCCGAAGCTCCTTTTTTGTACTGCGGTAACCAGGCTGAAATTACAGCATGGCTTTCAGCAGACGCGCCATTTCCGACGGGTTTTTGGTCACGGTGATGCCGCAAGCTTCCATGATTTCCAGCTTGGCTTGTGCCGTATCGGCACCGCCCGAGATCAGCGCGCCGGCGTGGCCCATGCGCTTGCCTGGAGGAGCGGTCACGCCAGCGATGAAGCCAACGACCGGTTTTTTCATGTTGTCTTTGATCCAATAAGCCGCGTTGGCTTCGTCTGGACCACCGATTTCGCCGATCATGATGACCGCGTCGGTATCTGGATCGTCATTGAACATCTTCATGATGTCGATGTGCTTCAGACCGTTGATCGGGTCGCCGCCGATGCCGACTGCCGACGATTGGCCCAGGCCCAGTGCGGTCAGCTGACCCACTGCTTCATAGGTCAGGGTGCCCGAACGCGACACCACGCCGATACGGCCCTTCTTGTGGATGTGACCTGGCATGATGCCGATCTTGATTTCGTCTGGCGTGATCAGGCCTGGGCAGTTAGGGCCCAGCAGCAAGGTTTTGCTGTTGGCTTTGGCCATGCGGTCTTTCAGAGCCATCATGTCACGCACAGGAATGCCTTCGGTGATGCAAATGGCCAGATCCATTTCAGCTTCGACAGCTTCCCAGATCGCCGCTGCCGCGCCTGCTGGCGGTACGTAGATCACGGACACGTTGGCGCCGGTTTCTTTTTTCGCTTCGGTCACGTTAGCGAAAATTGGAATGCCTTCGAAATCTTCGCCGGCTTTCTTCGGGTTCACGCCTGCCACGAAGGCAGCTTTGCCGTTCGCGTAGTCGCGGCAACCGCGGGTGTGGAACTGGCCGGTCTTGCCGGTGATCCCTTGGGTAACGACTTTGGTATCTTTATTGATCAGAATGGACATGTTGATTCCTTAATTAAGCTTGACCGGCAGCAGCGGCAACGACGCTCTTGGCTGCATCTTCCATGGTGTCGGCTGCGATGATAGGCAGACCGGAATCGGCCAGCATCTTTTTGCCCAGGTCTTCGTTGGTGCCCTTCATGCGCACGACCAGTGGCACGTTCAGCGAGACGGCTTTCACTGCGGCGATGACGCCTTCAGCGATCACGTCGCAACGCATGATGCCGCCGAAAATGTTCACCAGGATGGCTTTCAGGCCTGGGTTTTTCAGCATGATCTTGAACGCTTCGGTGACTTTTTCCGCCGTGGCGCCGCCGCCGACGTCCAGGAAGTTGGCTGGCTCGCCGCCGAACAGTTTAATCGTGTCCATGGTGGCCATGGCCAGGCCGGCGCCGTTCACCAGGCAACCGATGTTGCCGTCGAGCGAAATGTAGGCCAGGTCGAATTTCGACGCTTCGATTTCAGCTGGATCTTCTTCGTCCAGATCGCGCAGGGCGACGATTTCCGGATGACGGAACAGGGCGTTCGGGTCAAAGTTGAACTTGGCGTCCAGAGCGATGACTTTGCCGCTGCCGGTAACGATCAGCGGGTTGATCTCGGCCAGCGAGCAATCGGTTTCCCAGTACGCTTTGTACAGGCCTTGCAGGTTGACGCGGGCGTCGGCGATGGAGCCGGCAGGCACGCCGATTTTGGCGGCGATGTCGTCTGCCTGGGCATCGGTCAGGCCGGTGCCTGGATCGATGGTGACGTGGTGGATCTTCTCAGGGTGGCTCTCGGCCACTTCTTCGATGTCCATGCCGCCTTCGGACGACGCCATCAGGACGATTTTCTGGGTAACGCGGTCGGTGACCAGCGACACGTACAGTTCTTGTTTGATGTCGGCGCCTTCTTCCACCAGCAGGCGGTTGACTTTCTGGCCTTCGGCGCTGGTCTGATGCGTGATCAGCTGCATGCCCATGATCTGGTCAGCGTATTCCTTGACTTGCTCGATCGATTTTGCCACTTTCACGCCGCCGCCCTTGCCGCGGCCACCTGCGTGGATCTGTGCCTTGACGACCCACACCGGGCCGCCCAGGGTTTCCGCAGCCTTGACTGCCTCTTCGACGGACATGCACGGGATACCGCGTGGTACCGTCACTCCGTGCTGCCGGAGGATTTCTTTGGCTTGATACTCATGGATTTTCATGCTGGCTTCCCTTCTGATACTGATGTGTAAAAATACGGTTAGTGGTGCAAAAAAAACAGGAAAGCGCCGGGGTCACGGCTTGGCTACCCAGCGCGGGTAATACTGTGCCACCGCCCCACCATCGGTGCGCAGGGCGTGGCATTTGTCGAGTTGAAACGGCTTTTCATGCGATAAGTCAGCATTCGCACCGTCGCGGGTCGACCAGACATCGCCGGCAAATGCCTGAACCGTCGCAGTCGGCAAGACTTGCGCCAGTTCGGTCAAATGGGTACAGCCAGCGATTCCCGCCAGGCGCTGTTTCAAGTCGCGGCGGAAATTCTTCAATAAATTCAGACCGATCAAGGCCCGGTAAGCGGGGCCGATGGTATCGCAAAAACCGGGATAGGGCACGGCATCGGAGGCAGCTTCGGCCTCGACAATAGTCAGTTCGCGATCGACGGTAATGCGCAAGTGGAGGTCATGCAGAGGGGCGCCGGCGGGACGGGGGCCCGAGGCCAGGGTCGCGTCATAGCTTTTGATATCGGTGATACGGGCGTCAATATCCCACAGGCCGTCGTCGCGCACATACGCTTGGACGTCGATAACGCGGGAGTGCCGTAGGGCGCGCCGGGATACGGGAGTTGACAGGGGCATAAGACCGATGCCGCTTGCGCGGCCATAATTAGTAAGCAGCCATGTGCATAAAGCACGCCGTTCGCAGCTTCTACGAACAGCAACCGCACCTGCGGCGCCGCAAAAACCCTAAAAGTGTAGCACACAGGGCGCTAGTTGCGCCGCAACATAATTATTTATTGGTCTGGCCGCCCGCCGCAAATTATCAATGAAAATCGCAAAATGAATGACAAACATTCACAATTTAAATAACTCGGAAGCAGGTCGGCAGGCACTGGCAAGCTGGCCCGCGCCGCGCCTCAGTCTGTCACGCCCAGTATGCGCAAAATGGGCAAGTTACGCGCAGCGAAATGCTGTGCGTGCGCCAGCAGTTCGGCCAGGTTTTCCTCTTCCGTCAACAAGGGCTGCCCGTCCTTCGTCACCAACTGGTTCAGGCGCAGCAACACCGGCCACGTCGCGCGCACCCATTCTTGCGGCGTTGAACAACCTTGCAGTTTCGCCCACAGGAAGAGCTGTTGTAAATGCGGTACAGCCACGCCGCTGCCCGTCAGGGGACTGGCGAGGATGTTCAAATCGGTTCTTGCCAGCGCCTGTTCCAGCAAGTGCGCATTCAGGCGCGCCGTCTGCGGCCGCGCCACGGCGATGTCGGCCTCGTCCTGGACAGCCAGCACGCTGCCCTTGCTGACCAGCACCAGCATGATCTGCAGCAAGGCGGCCAGCTTGGCTTCGCTGCCCGCCAGTTGCTGCTCCAGCTCGCCTATCGTATAGACGCGATGGTCGGCCATGGCATCGAGCACGGGCGCATACACGCGCTCATCCATATCGGCGTCGCCCAGCACGCCATGCACGCTCAACACCACTTCGTCGCGCGGCACGGCCAGCATCACGCGCACGGCCCGCAAGGCGCTGGCCTGGGCGAGCGGCGTCAGCCTGCGCGCGCCCTTGACCCAGTAATCCTTGCGGAACTGCTCGTTGACGAGGAAGGCGCGCGTCGTCTCGCGGAAGGTGGGATCGGGTATCTCGGCCAGGAATTGCTGGTGCTCGGCCGTCAGGTTCAGCATGTCGACCAGAGCGGTATAGGTGGCGGACGCGGCAAACTCGAGCTTGGCTTCGCCCAGCATGGCCGCGACGCTGGAAAAGGCCATCGGCTGCCAGTCGGCATTGAAATACTCATGGGCAAGATAATGTCCATCCATCGCCTTGAGCTTGTCGATGCGGTCCGCCAGGAGCGGGTTGGCCTCCAGGAAGCGCGGTTGCGCGGCAATCATCCTGTCGACGAAATCGATGGCGCCAGCGACTCTGTCCAGCACGCCCTGGCCCGGGGCACTCATGACGCGGCTATGTTCGGCCATCAGGTCGCGCATCGGCATCATGGCGGCCCAGCCTGGCTGCGTGTTGTAACTGATGAAGACGACACCGCCGACTTTCAGCTTGCGCCGCAGGAAGTCGACGATCAGCGCGCGATTGTCCGCCGAGACCCAGCTCCAGATCCCGTGCAGGCAGATGAAGTCGAAATCGGGCAAGTCGTCGCGGCGGCAAAACTGCGCGAACGATTCGTCCGTGAACTGCGCGCCGGCGCCGGCCGCGCTGGCCAGCTCCTGCGCAAAGGCGGCCTGGGAAGGATTGAAATCATTGCCATGCCAGCGCGTGGCGGACGCCGCCGCATGGATGTTGGCGCTGATGCCCTGGCCAAAGCCCAGCTCGCAAGCCGTGCCGCTGGCCGGCAAGGCAAGGCCGGCGGCTAGCAGGGGCAGCCGAAAGCGCAAGGGATTCAATTCTTCGTAATAGCCATAGGTATAAGCGATTTCGGCCATATAGCCGGCATTCCAGTTGCTCATCTTGCATCCTGTCACGATCAGTGGTGCCGCGCGCATCGCACAGCGTTCGAGCGCCAGCATACCCGATCGCGCGGCGTCGCCATATGGGAAACAGACGGCGTTTGCGAGCGCAGTTCATGGCGGCACGGCGGGACCGCCATGGCCAGCCTTATTCCTCGTCCGGGTCCAGCCCCTTCAGGGCCACCTGCACGGCGCGCTGCGAAAAGCCGCGCTGCATCAAAAAACGCATCTGCTTGTTGCGCTGCTCGGCATCCTGCGCCACTTCACCAAATTTGCGGCGCCACACTTCGCACGCGCGCGCGGTCTCGCCTTCGGCCAGGCCCGCCTTGAGTTCCTGCAGCGCCTCGCCACCGATGCCATGGCTTTGCAACTCCGCCATGATGCGGCTGTTGCCGAAACGGGCCGAGCGGCGGTGGATCAGCGACTCGGAAAAGCGCTCCTGCGACAGCCAGTTCGCTTGCTCCAGGCTGTCGAGCAAGGCTTCCACGTCATCGCCCTCTTGCGCATGGCGCTGCAGCTTGCGCCGCAATTCCATGCGGCTGTGCTCACGCATCGACAAAAAGCGTAGCGCCCTGCCCTTCAGGCTCAGTTGTACTGCGGCCATACACCCACCTTGTCTTTCATTCCACGATCACATCACCCAAACACAATCGCCGCCCGGCGCAACAGCGCGGGACGGCGATCATGGTCCTACCTTGCAGCAAGCCATGCGTAGCTCGGATCAGGCCCATTGGGCCGTCATCCGACAACATTGTTGGCGTCTGTGGTGTTGTCGGATTACGCGCGGCTTTGCCGCGCTCATCCGGCCTACTCTGGCTTGGCTTCCGCAGCCTTGGCAGCCTTGTCGGCGGCTTTATCGGCTTTTTCCGGCTTTTCAGCAGCCAGCGGCGGCAGTTCGCGCACGCCCAGCGACGCGCGGACCTTGTTTTCGATTTCGCGGGCCAGCGCCGGACGCTCTTGCAGGAAGGCGCGGGCGTTGTCCTTGCCCTGGCCGATGCGTTCGCCGTTGTAGCTGTACCACGAACCGGATTTTTCCACGATCTTGGCATCCGAACCCAGGTCCAGGATTTCGCCTTCGCGCGAGGTGCCGGCGCCGTACAGGATGTCGAAGTGCGCTTCCTTGAACGGTGGCGCGATCTTGTTCTTGACGACCTTGACCTTGGTTTCGTTACCGATTACTTCATCGCCGGACTTGATCGAGCCGGTGCGGCGGATATCGAGGCGCACGGAGGCATAGAATTTCAGGGCGTTACCGCCGGTGGTCGTTTCCGGGCTACCGAACATCACGCCGATCTTCATGCGGATCTGGTTGATGAAGATGACCAGGGTATTCGTGCGGTTGATGGAACCGGTCAGCTTGCGCAGGGCTTGCGACATCAGACGCGCTTGCAGGCCTGGCAGGGAATCGCCCATGTCGCCTTCGATCTCGGCGCGTGGCGTCAGTGCGGCCACGGAGTCGATGACGACGAGGTCGACGCTGCCCGAACGCACGAGGGCGTCGCAGATTTCCAGCGCCTGTTCGCCCGTGTCCGGTTGCGAGATCAGCAACTCATGCAGGTTCACGCCCAGCTTTTGCGCGTAACCGACGTCGAGCGCGTGCTCGGCATCGATAAAGGCGCAAGTGCCGCCCAGTTTTTGCATTTCAGCGATGGTTTGCAGGGTCAGGGTGGTTTTACCCGACGATTCCGGACCGTAGATCTCCACCACGCGGCCGCGCGGCAAGCCGCCCACGCCCAGCGCGATATCGAGGCCGAGCGAACCGGTCGACACGACTTGCACTTCTTCGATCGGTGCGCTGGCATCCATGCGCATGACCGAACCTTTGCCAAACTGCTTCTCGATCTGCGCCAGTGCGGCGGCGAGCGCCTTGGCTTTTTCCGATGCGGGTACTACAGCTTTTTTATCGTCCATATGTTCTTTCAGCCGTTCTACAGTTGCGGATTCACGTGACGCATCTACGTGAACCGTGCAGCCTGCGATAGCGCCAGTGGGTTAAATTCTTTACACAGACAGTACTGTATAAAAAAACAGTGATCAATGCAAGCGGAACGTGGATTTGTTTTGAAACAGATCAATACAAGCATGGTTTCTCACAAAAACTCGCCACCTTGCGGAAAATGAAACACAATACAAACTTCTACCGCCGCAAGCATAGGAAGTGCACCATGCGTATTTTACTTGCCGAAGATGACAGCGTGCTGGCCGATGGCCTGACCCGCTCGCTGCGCCAGTCCGGTTATGCGATCGACTACGTCAAGACGGGGCAAGAGGCCGATACGGCCCTGTCCACCCAGGAATTCGACCTGCTGATCCTCGACCTGGGCCTGCCCAAGATGTCCGGCCTGGAAGTGCTGCGCCGCCTGCGCGCTCGCGCCTCGCTGTTGCCCGTGCTGATCCTGACGGCCGCCGATTCCATCGAGCAACGCGTGAATGGCCTCGACCTCGGTGCCGATGATTATATGGCCAAGCCGTTCGCCCTGTCGGAGCTGGAGGCAAGAGTGCGCGCCCTGACGCGCCGCGGCGCCGGCGGCGGCGCCACCATCATCAAGCACGGCCCCCTCAGCTACGACCAGGTGGGGCGCAGCGCCTACATCAACGACCAGATGCTCGACCTGTCGGCGCGCGAACTGGGCTTGCTGGAAATCTTGCTGGGCCGCACCGGCCGCCTCGTCTCGAAAGAGCAGCTAGTCGACCACCTGTGCGAATGGGGCGAAGAAGTGTCGAACAACGCCATCGAAGTGTATGTGCACCGCCTGCGCAAGAAAATCGAGGTGGGCGGCGTGCGCATCGCCACCGTGCGCGGCCTCGGCTATTGTCTGGAAAAATACTCGGAAGCGGCGCGCCTGAACGCCGAAGCGGGCGAGGCGGCAAGCCCGGCCAGCGGACCCGCCAGCAAGTGAAGGCGCGCGAGGCGCCAGCGGACGAGCCGGAAGACGACGACTGGTTCGAGCCGCCCACCACGGAACAGGACGACACCATCGAGCATTCGCTGTTCGGCGAAATCCTCGACTGGATGCTGGCGCCCTTGCTGCTGCTGTGGCCGATGAGCATCGCCATCACCTATCTGGTGGCCAAGGGCATCGCCAATCAGCCGTTCGACCATGCGCTGGAAGACAGCGTGACCGTGCTCACACAGCAGGTCAAGCAGGCCGACGGCGCCATGCTGCGCCGCGTGCCGGAAAAGAACAGTAGCGGCCGCGACTTCCTGCGCGGCGACGATATCGACACCCTGTATTACCTGGTGGTGGGGCCGCGCGGCGAATACCTCGATGGCGACCGCGATTTGCCGCCGCCGCAGGACCCCGACAAATACCGCAGCGGCATGGTGCTGTTTCGCAACGACACCATCCATGGCACACCCGTGCGCGTGGCATTCAGCTATCTCGACATTCCTTCCAGCAACGACGACGAGCCCAGCCGCGCACTGGTGCAAGTGGCGGAAACCTTGGAAAAGCGCGCCCAGCTGGCCAATGAAATCATCAAGGGCGTGATTTTGCCGCAGTTCATCATCCTGCCCGTGATCCTGGCCCTGGTCTGGTTTGCCCTGGCGCGCGGCCTGTCGCCGCTGGCGCAATTGCAGGAGCGCATACGCGCCCGGCCGCCCGACGATTTATCGCCCATCGAATCGGGCCAGGTGCCCGAGGAAATCACGCCGCTGGTCGGTTCCCTCAACGAAATGCTGGCGCGGCTGTCGCTGTCGATCGACATGCAGAAACGCTTCATCGCCGATGCCGCGCACCAGATGAAGACGCCGCTGGCCGGCATGCGCATGCAATCGGAACTGGCCCTGCGCCAGACCGACCACGACGAAATCCACCGCTCGCTGCTGCAACTGGCGAAAAGCTCGGAAGCGGCCACGCGCCTGGTCAACCAGCTGCTGGCCCTGGCGCGCGCGGAAAACCAGCCGCAGGCGGGCACGGCGTTCGAGCCGATCGAGCTGAGCGAACTGGCGCGCGGCGTGGTGCAGGACTGGGTGCAAGCGTCGTTTGCCCAGCATATCGACCTGGGCTTCGAGCAGCCCGCGTATTCGATCATGATTTCCGGCAATGCCATGATGCTGCGCGAGCTGCTGAGCAACCTGATCGACAATGCCCTGCGCTACACGCCGTCGGGCGGCAGCGTCACGGTGCGCGTGCGCAGCACCCTGGAACTGGCCATCCTGGAAGTGGAAGATACGGGCCCCGGCATTGCGCCGGCCGAGCGGGCCCACGTGTTCGAACGCTTTTACCGCATTCTCGGCAGCAATGTCGACGGTAGCGGCCTGGGCCTGGCCATCGTGCGCGAAATTGCCCAGCAGCATGGCGCCGAAGTCGATATTTTTAACAATCCGCGCGCGCAGTCGCCGAAACTGCCGGGCACCCTGCTGCGCCTGAGCATCGCCCTGCTGTTGCCGGAGGCGCCAGAAGAGGATGACATCACGTATGGATAAGCCAAGCCCAGGCGCTCCCCCGGCGCGGCCGGCGCGCACGACCAGCCCCGAACTGCAGGTGCGCCGCGATGTGCACTGGCGCAAGACGCGGCGCCTGACGGCCATCCTGTTGCTGGTCTGGCTGCTGACGGGCTTCCTGACCGTGTTTTATGCGCGCGAACTGTTGCATCTGAATCTGTTCGGCTGGCCGCTGCCCTTTTATATGGCGGCCCAGGGCGCCTCGCTGGTCTACCTGGCCATCATCGCCTTCTATGCCTGGCGCATGCGGCGCCTGGACCGGGCTTTTCATGCCGAGGAGCAAGCATGAGCGGCCAACCCACTTTCTTTGCGCGCCTGTGCCGCTACTACCTGCTGTTTACGGCCGGCTTCGCCGCCTTCCTGCTGGCTTTGTCCGTGCTGGAACAGGAAGGCATGCCGCGCGCGTGGATCGGCTACCTGTTCATGCTCGTCACCATCACCCTGTACGCCACCATCGGCGTCATCAGCCGCACCTCGAACGTCACCGAATACTATGTGGCGGGGCGCCGGGTGCCGGCCATGTTCAACGGCATGGCCACGGCCGCCGACTGGATTTCGGCGGCCAGCTTCATCAGCCTGGCCGGCGGCCTGTACCTGAACGGTTTCGACGGCCTGGCCTTCATCATGGGCTGGACGGGCGGCTATTGCCTCGTGGCGCTATTGATCGCCCCCTACCTGCGCAAGTTCAGCCAGTATACGATTCCCGATTTCCTCGCCGCCCGCTATGGCAGCGGCACCGACAAACGGGGCGCCAGCGTGCGCGTGGTGGCCGTGGCCGCCACCATCATCGTGTCGTTTACCTATGTGGTGGCGCAGATCTACGCCGTCGGCCTGATCGCCTCGCGCTTCACGGGCGTGGATTTTTCCGTCGGCATCTTCCTGGGCCTGGCCAGCATCCTCGTGTGCTCCTTTCTGGGCGGCATGCGCGCCATCACCTGGACGCAGGTGGCGCAGTACATCATCATCCTCGTCGCCTTCCTGATTCCCGCCATGTGGCTGTCGGTCAAGCATGCGGACAATCCCGTGCCGCAGATCGCCTACGGCAAGGTGTTGCCGCAACTGAGCGCGCGCGAACACGTGCTGGAAACGGATCCGAAAGAAAACGAGGTACGCGCCATCTTCCACCAGCGCGCCATCAGCTACCAGGCGCGCATAGCCGGCTTGCCCGCTTCCTGGGAACAAGGCCATCTGACGGCCCAGCGCCAGCTCGATAGTTTGCGCCAGCGCAATGCCTCACTGTTCGACATCCGCAACGCGGAACGCTATCTGATTGCCTATCCGAAGAGTCCGGACGAGGCACGCGTGCTGTGGCAGGCGGCGCAGGCGCAGAACCAGAAACGCGCCGAACCGATCATTCCGCATGCGCAACCGTTTCCCGCCGCCGACCGGGAGCAGTCCGACATCAAGCGCAACAATTTCCTGGCCCTCGTATTCTGCATGATGCTGGGCACGGCCGCCCTGCCGCATATCCTCATGCGATCGTACACCACGCCCTCCGTGCACGAGACGCGCGTCTCCGTCTTCTGGACCCTGTTCTTCATCTTGTTGATCTACCTCACGATTCCCGCGCTGGCTGTGCTGGTCAAATACGACATTTACTCGGCGCTGGTGGGCACGCAATATGCGAACCTGCCCACCTGGGTGTCGTATTGGGCCAATGTGGACAAGCTCAGTCCCCTGATCAGCATCGTCGACGTCAACCGCGACGGCATCGTGCAACTGGCGGAAATTTCCATCGATGCCGACGTGCTGGTGCTGGCCACGCCCGAGATCGCCGGCCTGCCCTACGTGATCTCCGGCCTGGTGGCGGCTGGCGGCCTGGCCGCCGCCCTGTCGACGGCGGACGGCTTGCTGCTGGCCATCTCCAACGCCCTGTCGCACGACGTGTATTACAAGGTGGTCGACCCGACCGCCTCGACGCAAAAGCGCGTGACGATTTCAAAATTGCTGCTGCTGGCCGTGGCCTTCATCGCCGCCTATGCGGCCTCGCAAAAGCCGGCGGACATTTTATCGCTGGTGGGCGTGGCCTTTTCCCTGGCCGCCTCGACCCTGTTCCCGCCGCTGGTACTGGGCGTGTTCTGGCAACGCGCCAACTACCAGGGCGCGCTGGCCGGCATGCTGACGGGCTTTGGCGTGTGCCTGTATTACATGCTGCACACAAGTACCATGCTGGGCGGTAATGCCAGCGGTCAATGGATGCATATCGCACCTATTTCCGCCGGCATCTTCGGCGTGCCGGCCGGCCTGGCTGCCGCCATCCTCGTCAGCTGGCTGACGCCGGCGCCGGGACGCCGCAGCACGGGACTGATCGAGCATATCCGTGCGCCGGAATAACAGCGCATCATGACCTGGGGTAAAAAGACAGCGCCCCGGCAAAAAAGGAGTAGGCTGGAGGGCCGTTCCACTTACGAGGAAATCCCATGCCGTCTGGAAAAATTCTTGTTGCCCAGGGAGGCGGCCCCACCGCCGTCATCAACCAGTCGCTGGTAGGCGTGGTGCTCGAATCGCGGCGCTTTCAGCATGTCACGCGCGTGTATGGCGCGCTGCATGGCGTGCGCGGCATCGTCAATGAAGAATTCGTCGATCTGACGCAGGAAACCAGCCATAACCTGGAACTGGTGGCCGCCACGCCGTCCTCGGCCCTCGGTTCCACGCGCGACAAGCCCGACATTGCCTACTGCCAGCAAATCTTCGAAGTGCTGCGCGCGCACGAGATCGAACATTTCTTTTATATCGGCGGCAATGACTCGTCCGACACGGTGCGCATCGTCAGCGAGGAAGCGCACAAGGCCGGCTATCCGCTGCGCTGCATCCACATCCCGAAGACCATCGACAACGACCTGGTGGGCAGCGACCACACGCCCGGCTTTCCCTCGGCCGCGCGTTTCGTCGCACAAGCGTTCGCTGGCGCCAACCTCGACAACGCGGCCTTGCCCGGCGTGTACGTGGGCGTCGTAATGGGCCGCCACGCGGGCTTCTTGACGGCCGCCTCGGCCTTGGGCAAGAAGTTCCCCGACGATGGCCCGCACCTGATCTACCTGCCCGAGCGTGTCTTCGTGCTGGACAACTTCCTTGCCGACGTGAAGGCGACCTATGAAAAATATGGCCGCTGCGTGATCGCCGTCTCGGAAGGCATCCACGACGCTTCGGGCGAACCGATCGCCAGCCTGCTGGCCAAACAGGTGGGCAATGAGGTCGAACGCGATGCGCACGGCAATGTGCAATTGTCCGGCACGGGCGCGCTGGCCGACCTGCTGTGCGACGAAATCAAGGCCAAACTGGGCATCAAGCGCGTGCGCGGCGATACCTTCGGCTATCTGCAGCGCTCCTTCATCGGCTGCGTCTCTGATGTCGATCAACGCGAAGCGCGCGAAGTGGGCGAGAAGGCGGTGCAGTTCGCCATGTGGGGCGACCGTGACGGCTCTGTTGCCATCAAGCGTACGGGCTTTTATTCCGTCGATTATGAATTGCTGCCGCTCACCGAGGTCGCGGGCAAGACCCGCACCATGGAAGACGAATTCATCAGCGCCAGCGGCACGGACGTCACCGATGCTTTCAGGTTATATCTGCGCCCGCTGCTGGGTTCGGGCATGCCCGATGCGTTCCGCCTGCGCGCCGCAAAAGTAGCGAAGGTCTTGAAACCTTAGCTGTTTTCCGCCAGCAATAGCGGCCGCAGCTTGACGGCCGCTTCTTTTAACTGCGGCACGTGTTGCAGCAGTTGCTCCACGGACTTGCGCGCCACAGGCGCGTGGCAGGCCACGGCCGCCACGATGCGCCCGTCGGCCGCGCAAATGGGCACGGCCACGGCCACCATGCCGTGCACGAATTCCTCGTCATCGATGCCGATGCCCAGCCGGGCGATGCGCACGATCTCGCGCTCCAGCAGCACGGGGTCAGTGATGCTTTTCGGCGTGCGCGCTTCCAGGCCCAGCATGGCCAGCAATTCGCGCCGCTCCAGCAGGGTCATGTGCGCCAGAAATAATTTTCCGCTGGCCGTGCAATGCATGGGCGCGCGCGAACCCAGCACCAGGTGCAGGCGCAGCGGTTCCTGCGTTTCCACGCGGTCCACGTAGACGATTGCATTGCCTTCGGGAATGGCCAGGTTGCACGTCTCGCCCGTGACGGCCACCAGGCTGCCCAGGATGCTGCGGCTCACGCGGATCAGGGCATTGTTGCGCAGGGTCGCCAGCGCCAGGTTGGTGGATGCCGCGCCGGGCACATAGCCGCGTCCCACGGGCGTGCGCAGCACATAGCCATGCTGTTCCAGGGTATCGAGCAAGCGCATCATGCTGGCCTTGGGCACCTGCATGCGCGCGGCCAGCTGCGACAGGGTCAAGGGCTGGCTGGCGCTGGCCAGGTGCTCGATCAGGCGCAGCACGCGCAAGCCCCGCGCCTCGTCGCCATGGCTGGCCGCCGTGCCAGCACCCGCTTGGTTTCCTTCTTCGGCCTCGGCCGGCCGTTTTTGAAACGCATCATGCATGTTCTGTTTCACCTCTCGCGTATGCGGCTGTTTCCGCTTGTCCCGGTGCTGCACGTCTTTTATAAATGGAACCAGACGTTCCAAAAATAACCAATAAAGACCAGTGTATCGCAAAAAATGCCCGTCGAGGCAGCTAGATACCGCAACGCAGGAGACAAGAGCAATGTTGCAAACACACTACGATTACATCGTTGTCGGCGCCGGTTCCGCCGGCTGCGTGCTGGCCAACCGCCTGTCGCACGACAGCAACAACCAGGTGCTGCTGCTGGAAGCGGGCGGCAAGGACAACAATCCCTGGATACACGTGCCGGTCGGCTATTTCAAGACCATGCACGACCCCAGGCTGGACTGGTGCTACCGCACGGAAGCGGACGCCGGCATCGCGGGGCGCCAGCTGCAATGGCCACGCGGCAAGGTGCTGGGCGGCTCCAGCTCGCTCAACGGCTTGCTGTACGTACGTGGCCAGAAGGAAGACTACGACCGCTGGGCCGAGCTGGGCAATGCAGGCTGGAGCTATGCCGAAGTGCTGCCCTATTTCAAGAAATCGGAAGACCAGGAACGCGGCGCCAGCGATTACCACGGCGTCGGCGGTCCATTGAAAGTGTCGGACCTGCGCCTGCGCCGTCCCATCGCCGAACACTTCATTGCCGGCGCCACGGAAAGCGGCATCCCCTTCAATGCCGATTACAACGGCGCCACGCAGGAGGGCGTCGGCTACTTCCAGCAGACGGCCAGCAAAGGCCTGCGCTGGAGCACGGCGAAAGCCTTCCTGCGGCCGGCCCGCAAGCGCGTCAACCTGCGCGTGGAAGTGCGCGCGCAAATCACCCGCGTGCTATTCGAGGGCAAGCGCGCCGTCGGCATCGAATTCCGGCAGGATGGCCAGCTGCGCCAGGCGCGCGCCAGCGGCGAAGTGATTTTATGCGCGGGCGCCATCGGCTCGCCGCAAATCCTGCAATGCTCGGGCGTCGGACCGCGCGCCCTGCTCGATGAAGTAGGCGTGCCGCTGGTGCACGACTTGCCCGGCGTGGGACAGAACCTGCAAGACCATCTGCAAATCCGCCTCGTCTTCAAGACGCGATTGAAAACCCTGAACGATGAAGTCAACAGCCTGTGGGGCAAGCTGTGGGTGGGCATGCAATATGTGTTTTCCCGCTCGGGGCCATTGACCCTGGCGGCCAGCCAGGTGACGGTGTTTACCAAGTCGTCGCCCGAGGTGGAGCGGCCCGACATCCAGTTCCACATGCAGCCGCTGAGCGCCGACAAGCCGGGCGAAGGCGCGCATCCGTTTTCCGCGTTTACATCGTCCGTGTGCCAGCTGCGCCCGCACAGCCGCGGCCACGTGTCGATCAAGTCCGCCGATCCGTTTGCGTATCCGGGCATCTACCCGAACTACCTGTCCGACCCGCGCGACCAGCAAACGGCAATCGCCGCCCTGCGCGTGGCGAGAAAAATCGCCGCCGCCCCGTCGCTGGCGCCGCACATCATTTCCGAGTTCGTGCCCGGCCCGCAATTCGAGACGGACGAGGAACTGCTGGACGCGGCGCGGCGCTTCAGCCAGTCGATCTACCACCCCAGCGGCACCTGCAAGATGGGGCATGACGCCATGGCCGTCGTCGACGACCGCCTGCGTGTGCACGGCCTGCAGCACCTGCGCGTGGTCGACGCGTCGATCATGCCGGAAATCGTCTCGGGCAATACGAACGCACCCACCATCATGATCGCCGAAAAAGCGGCCGACATGATCCTGGCCGACGCCGTGCGCCTGCCCAAGGCAGCCTGACTCGCCCCCATTTCGTTCTCAAAGGAGGATGCCAGCGGCGGGCAGACGGCCCCGCCTCCAATGACTCGGCGACAAGCCAAGCATCAGAAAAAAACACATAATCGATATCGATTGGAGACTAGATATTATGGATAACAATACGAACCATCCGAAAAAGGCCAAAGAGCTACGGAAAGTCGTGATGGCCAGCGTGATCGGCGCCACCATCGAATGGTATGACTTCTTTTTATACGGCGTCGTGGCCGGCATCGTGTTCAGCAAGCTGTATTTCCCGGGCGGCGATCCGCTCGTCTCGACCATGCTGGCCTACGGTACCTTCGCCGTGGGCTTTCTGTCGCGCCCCATCGGCGGCGTGATCTTCGGCCACTTCGGCGACAAGATCGGCCGCAAGAGCATGCTGGTGATGACCCTGATGATCATGGGCGTCTCCACCTTCCTGATCGGCGTGCTGCCGACCTACGACCATATCGGCTACTGGGCGCCTGGCCTGCTGCTGTTCCTGCGCGTGCTGCAAGGTATCGGCCTCGGTGGCGAATGGGGCGGCGCCGTGCTGATGGCGTATGAATATGCACCGCCGAAGGAGCGCGGTTTCTACGCCAGCCTGCCGCAGATTGGCCTGGCCATCGGCCTGTGCCTCGCTTCCGGCGTGGTGGCCATCCTGTCCTATAGCTTGAGCGATGCGCAGTTCCTGTCCTGGGGCTGGCGCGTCGCCTTCATCCTGTCGGCCGCCCTCGTCTTCATCGGCATGTGGATACGCTTGAACGTGATGGAAACGCCGGAATTCCAGGCCGTCAAGGAGAAGAACGCGGAGACGCAAATCCCGTTCTTCGACCTGCTGAAACGTTATCCGGGCAATGTCTTGAAGGGCATGGGTGCGCGCTATATCGACGGCGTGTTCTTCAATATCTTCGGCGTGTTTTCCATCACCTATCTGACCAACACCATCAAGATCGACCGCACGGAAGCGCTGATGGGCGTGATGGCGTCGGCTGTTGTGATGTGCTTCTGCATCCCCTTCTTCGGCCGCCTGTCGGACCGCATCGGCCGTACCAAGGTGTTTTTCTGGGGTTCGCTGATCACGGGCGTGTCGTCGATTCCCGCCTTCTGGATCATGCTTAACCACGCCGACAATCCCTTGCTGCTGTGGTGTTCCGTGATCATCCCGCTGGGCGTGCTGTATTCGGCCGTGTACGGCCCGGAAGCGGCCCTGTTCTGCGACCTGTTCGATGCCAAGGTACGCTACACGGGCATCTCCTTCGTGTACCAGTTCTCCGGCATCTTCGCCAGCGGCCTGACGCCCATCATCGCCACCTACCTGCTGAAAACGGGCAATGGCGAGCCGTGGCACATCGTCGGCTACATCCTGTTCGCCTCCCTCGTCTCGGCCGTCAGCGTGGCCATGATCGGCAGGAACGGTTCGCAGCCGGATGGCCGCATGAAGCCGGCGCACGCAAGGTAAGGCATCGGGATATAAAAAAAGGCAGGCCTCTCGCGAGTGCCTGCCTTTTCTATGCGTGTGATAACTTAGATCACGATGGTCTGGTGCTCGTCACCCACGCGGGCGCGGATGGTGCCGATGCGCGAGACGGTTTCGCCAGCCGCTTGCAGCTGGGCGATGGCGGCATCCGCGTTTTCCTGCGAGACGATGACGGTCATGCCGATGCCGCAGTTGAAGACGCGGTGCATTTCGGCGTCAGCCACGCCGCCGTGCTGTTGCAGCCACGTGAACAGCGGCGGCATGGTCCACGATTTCGAGTCCAGCTCGGCCACCAGGCCAGGCTGCAGCACGCGCGGGATGTTTTCCACCAGGCCGCCACCGGTGATGTGCACCATGCCCTTGACTTCCATGGCATCCATCAGCGCCAGCAGCGGCTTGACGTAGATGCGCGTCGGCTGCATCAGCACGTCGGCCAGTTTACGGCCGTGGAAGTCGCCTTCCAGGTCAGGTTTCGCCACTTCGATGATCTTGCGCACCAGCGAGTAACCGTTCGAGTGCACGCCCGACGAGGCCAGGCCCAGCACCACGTCGCCCGGGGCGATCTTGGTGCCGTCGATGATTTTCGATTTTTCCACGGCGCCGACGGCAAAACCTGCCAGGTCGTATTCGCCGGCCGGGTACATGCTCGGCATTTCCGCCGTTTCGCCGCCGATCAGCGCGCAGCCGGCTTGTTCGCAACCCTGGGCGATGCCCTTGATGACGTCGGTGGCGATGGCCACGTCCAGCTTGCCGCAAGCGAAGTAATCGAGGAAGAACAGCGGTTCGGCGCCCTGCACCAGGATGTCGTTGACGCTCATGGCGACCAGGTCGATGCCGACCGTGTCATGGCGGTTCAGTTCGAACGCCAGGCGCAATTTGGTGCCGACGCCGTCGGTACCCGAGACCAGCACCGGTTCCTTGTACTTCTTGCTGATTTCAAACATGGCGCCAAAACCGCCCAGGCCGCCCATCACGCCTTCGCGCAGGGTGCGCTTGGCAAACGGCTTGATTGCTTCGACTAAAGCGTCGCCTGCGTCGATATCGACGCCAGCGTCACGGTAGGAAAGGGAAACATTAGAAGTCTGGTTCATGGTGTGGTGGCAGCGGAGGCGGTAAAATAGAAGGCGGATACCCGCCGGCACGCGCGCGCAAGCATGTTTTTCAACATCGTGCGGCAGGACGCCAGCGGGTGAATTCGGTCGATCAAGTCGCTATTTTATCAAACTGCCCCGCCATTTCGTAATTAACTGCCTTTTTTTAACGCAACAGCACAAACTACATGCCATTCGCCATCACCGCCGAACAGAAGCAAACAGCATTTTGGATCGCGGTCTGGCTGGCATTTTTGCTGCTGCTCGTCAGCCTCGGTCCCATCCTGACGCCCTTCCTGGCCGCCGCCATCCTCGCCTACGTGCTCAATCCCGGCGTGGACCGCTTGCAGCGCCTCCATTACAAGCGTTTTTACGTGCCCCGTCCGCTGGCCGTGCTGGTCGTCGTAGTGTTGTTTTTCCTCGCCATTACGGCGCTCGTGCTGATCGTCGTGCCCGTGTTGCAGAAGGAAATCCCCTTGCTGCAGGCGCAAATCCCCCAATTTCTCAGCAAGGCGAACGAGTTCCTGGCGCCGAAACTGCGCGATCTGGGCATCCGCGTTCGCCTCGATGGCACGGGCATCAAACGCATGCTGAGCCAGCAGATGGCCACCAGCGGCGATGAAATCTGGAGCACGGTCCTCGCCTCGGCCCGCATCGGCGGCACGGCCGTGCTGGGCTGGCTGGCCACCGTGGTGCTCATTCCCGTCGTGCTGTTCTATCTGTTGCTGGACTGGCATCCGATGCTGGCGCGCATCGCCGGCGCCGTGCCGCGCCGCTGGGTCGGCCGCACGGTGGGCATGGCGCAGGAAGTCGACACCCTGCTGGCGCAATACCTGCGCGGCCAGTTGCTCGTCATGCTGGTGCTGGCCACGTATTACTCGGTGGCGCTGGCCATCGCCGGTTTTGAAGTGGCATTGCCTGTGGGCATCATCACGGGCTTGCTGGTGTTCATCCCCTACCTGGGCTTCGGCCTGGGACTGATGCTGGCGCTGATCGCCGCCCTGCTGCAGTTTGCCGACTGGAGCGGCGTCATCGCCGTGGCCGTCATCTACGGCTGCGGCCAGGTCATCGAAGGCTTTTTCCTCACGCCGCGCCTGGTGGGCGAGCGCATCGGTTTAAATCCGCTGGCCGTGATCTTCGCCTTATTGGCTTTCGGACAATTGTTCGGTTTCGTCGGCGTTTTGCTCGCTTTACCCGCTTCTGCCGTGCTGATGGTCGCTTTTAAGCATCTAAGACGCCACTACCTGTCCAGCACCTTCTATAATGCATGACAAGGTGACTGACATAAGCTACTGCGCGTCGCACTTTGCGGCCGGCGATGCTCACCGTACTACAGTACGGTTGCGCTTCTCGGCCACAAATCGCTGCCGCTCGCTACGCTTCTGTCAGGCACCCGACACAAAAAATGTTAAACTAACAACAGCGACGACGACGCACAAGCAGTAATGAAAAACAGGACAAGGCGTACGCCATGAAACAACTGGTGCTCGATTTAGGCACAGACCAGGCGCACAGCCTCGATACCTTCGAGGTGGGACAGAATGCCGAAGTGGCGCAGCTGATGCGCCAGTTCGCCGCGCGCACGTCGCGCGAACATTTTGCCTACCTGTGGGGCGAACTGGCCGCCGGCAAGAGCCACCTGCTCAAGGCCCTGGCCAGCACCGAGCGCGCGCGCTACATTTCGCCCTTCTCGATCGAGTCCGAATTCGTGTATTCGCCCGACGTCGACCTGTACCTGCTCGACGACTGCGAAAAACTGTCGCCGCTGGCGCAGATCGACGCCTTTGCCCTGTTCAATGAAATCCGCGCCAACAAGGCCTATATGGTGTGCAGCGGCGCCGTGCCGCCCGCCGTGCTGCCCGTGCGCGAAGACTTGCGCACGCGCATGGGCTGGGGCCTGATCTATCAGATCCACGGCTTGACCGACGATGAAAAAATCGCCGCCCTGACCCAGGCGGCCACCACCCGCGGCTTGACCTTGTCGCCCGGCGTGTTACCCTATCTGCTGTCCCATTTCCGGCGCGACATGCGTTCGCTGTCGACGATGCTGGACTCTCTCGACCTCTACTCCCTTGAAACCCAACGCCCGATCACCTTGCCATTGTTGCGCGAGTTGCTGCAGGCGGAAGCGAAAGAATGATGAATCTGGCCCTGTTTGACCTCGACCACACCCTGCTGCCCATCGACTCGGATCACGAGTGGGGCGAATTCCTGGTACGCATCGGTGCCGTGGACGCCGCCGAATTCACCCGCCGCAACGACGAATTTTTCGCCCAATACCAGGCCGGCACGCTCGATCCGGTGGAATACCTGGAATTCTCGCTCGGTACCCTGGCGCAATTCCCGCGCGAACGCCTCGAAGCGCTGCACCGGCAATTCATGGCCGAAGTGGTCATGCCGGCCATCCGCCCGGAAGTCGTGGCCCTGCTGAAACAGCACCAGGACGCGGGCGACCTGCTGGCCATCGTCACGGCCACCAACCATTTCATCACCAAACCCATCGCCGATGTGCTGGGCGTCGAGCACCTGCTGGCCGCCATGCCCGAATATGACGACGCAGGCAATGTCACGGGCAAGCTGGTCGGCACGCCGACCCTGGGCGCGGGCAAGCTGACCCACACCCACGCCTGGCTGGAAAAGATGGGCAAGGAACTGGGGCAGTTCGAGCGCAGCTATTTTTACAGCGATTCGCACAACGACATTCCCCTGCTGTCGGTCGTGACCCACCCTGTCGCGACCAACCCCAACACCGCTTTGAGCGCACACGCATCCCTCCACGGCTGGCCATCACTTCACTTATTCAATGATTAAAAAATTCATCCGCAAGATCCTCGGCGTTAAAAAAGAGGCAGCGCGCGACACCACGGCACCCATCGTGCTCGGTCCTGCGCAACACGGAATCGACCCGAAACTGGTGTCGTCGAATGCCATCCGCGTCACCAGCAGCCTGCAGGAAGCGGGCTTCGAGGCTTTTGTCGTCGGTGGCGCCGTGCGCGATCTGCTGCTGGGCGTGAAACCGAAAGACTTCGACATCGCCACCAACGCCACGCCGGAACAGGTCAAGCGCCTGTTCCGCCGCGCCTTCATCATCGGCAAGCGCTTCCAGATCGTGCACGTGATGTTCGGCCAGGATTTGCTGGAAGTGACGACCTTCCGCGGCGCCGGCGCCGACTCCGCGCCCAAGGATGAACATGGCCGCGTCCTGCGCGACAACACCTTCGGCTTGCAGCACGAAGACGCGCTGCGCCGCGACTTCACCATCAACGCCATGTACTACAACCCGGCCACGCAGGAAGTGCTGGACTACCACGGCGGCGTGGAAGACATCCGCGCCAAGACCTTGCGCATGATCGGCAAACCGGAAGAGCGCTACCGCGAAGACCCCGTGCGCATGCTGCGCGTGGTGCGCTTCGCCGCCAAGCTGAAATTCACCATCGAGCCGCACACGGCCGCGCCGATTCCCATCATGGCCCCGCTGATCAACAACGTGCCGGCGCCGCGCGTGTTCGACGAGATGCTGAAACTGCTGATGAGCGGCCACGCGCTGGCCTGCCTGCAGCAGCTGCGCAAGGAAGGCTTGCATCACGGCCTGCTGCCGCTGCTCGACGTGGTGCTGGAGCAGCCGCTGGGCGCGAAATTCGTCACCCTGGCGCTGGACGCCACGGACCAGCGCATCGCGGCCGGCAAGACCGTCTCGCCGGGCTTTTTGTTTGCCTCGCTGCTGTGGCATCAGGTGCTGGAAAAATGGACGGCCTACCGCGCCGCCGGCGAGTCGACCATTCCCGCGCTGCACCTGGCGGCCGACGACGTGCTCGATTCGCAAACGGAAAAACTGGCCTTGCAGCGCAAGATCGGCTCCGACATGCGCGACATCTGGTCGATGCAGCCGCGCTTCGAGCGCCGTGTCGGCAAGGCGCCGTACAAACTGCTCGAACACCTGCGCTTCCGCGCCGGCTACGACTTCCTGCTGCTGCGCTGCGCTTCGGGCGAGATCGACATGGACATCGGCGAATGGTGGACGGCCTTTTATGAAGGCGACGAGGAAACGCGCGAAGCGCTGCTCGTCAGCGCCAATGCCGCACCGGGCGCCGTCAAGAAAAAGCGTCCGCCACGCCGCAGCACGCGCAGCAAGACCAGCACGGGCGGCGGCTCGACCACCGGCAGCAGCAGCGGCGAATAATGGTAGTCATTGCTTACATCGGTATCGGTGCCAACCTGGGCGACGCGCGCGCGAATGTGCAAGATGCCATCGCGCGCCTGGCGCGCTTGCCCGGCGCCAGCCTGCTGGACGCCTCGGCCAGCTACCGCACGGCGCCCATAGCTTCCAGCGGTGACGACTACATCAACGCCGTGGCGCGCATCACGACTACCCTGCCGGCAGAGGAATTGCTGCAGGCCCTGCACGCCATCGAGGCGGCGCACGGGCGCGAACGGCCCTACCGCAACGCCCCGCGCACCCTGGACCTGGACTTGCTGCTGTACGGCGATGAACAGATCGCCAGCGCCACACTGACGGTGCCGCATCCGCGCCTCACCGAACGCGCCTTCGTGCTGGTGCCGCTGCTGGCACTGGCGCCCGCCATCGTCGTGCCCGGACTCGGGCCGGCGCAGGCCTACCTGGCAACGGTGGCCGACCAGGCCATCAGCCAGCTCTGAGCCGCTGCGCCAGACATACACTACAATGCCGTCCCTGCAGCACGCCGCATAAAGTACTACACTAGCGGCGTCGCAATCGCATCACCCCCTTTCACTCTAGAGAATACCTATGTCCGCTTATTTGCAAGGAACAGATCTGGCCGCAAAAGACAAGGCCGCCACACCGGCGCCGGCGCCATCCAAGCCTGTCGCCAACAAGGCCGTGACCATCCACACGCTGGCTACGCTGCGCGCCGCCGGCGAAAAGATCACCATGCTGACCTGCTATGACGCCAGCTTCGCGTCCCTGATGGACCGCTGCGGCGTGGAGATCCTGCTGATCGGCGATTCGCTCGGCATGGTCTGCAATGGCCATAGCTCCACTTTGCCCGTCACCGTGGCCGAACTGGCTTACCACACGGCTTCCGTGGCGCGCGGCAGCAAGTCGGCCATGATCGTTGCCGACCTGCCGTTCGGCGCGTACGGCACGCCCGAGACAGCCTATGCCAACGCCGTCATCCTGATGCAGGCTGGCGCACACATGATCAAGATCGAGGGCGGCGCCTGGCTGGCCGAGACCGTGCGTTTCCTCTCCGAGCGCGGCATTCCCATCTGCGCCCACATCGGCCTGACGCCGCAATTCGTGCACCAGCTGGGCGGCTATAAAGTCCAGGGCAAGAGCACGGAAAGCGCGGCGGAACTGAAGAACGACGCGCTGGTGCTGCAAAACGCAGGCGCCGCCATCGTGCTGATGGAAGCCATGCCGACGCAACTGGGCAAGGAAGTGACCGACATGCTGACGATTCCGACCATCGGCATCGGCGCAGGTCCCGACTGCTCGGGCCAGGTGCTCGTCATGCACGACATGCTGGGCGTCTTCCCAGGCCGCAAAGCGCGCTTCGTGCGCAACTTCATGGAAGGCGCGGCCAGCATCGACGACGCCGTCACCGGCTACGTCAAAGCCGTCAAGGATGGCAGCTTCCCGGCGCTGGAACACTGCTTCTGATCCAAGTAACCCCCATAAATTATTGTGATTTCTGACTTCCATAACCGGCACTCTGCGGCGTTGCCCACCGCTCGCAGTGCTCGCACTGCGTCGCGGCGGACGCCTTGCATAGCATCCGGCTATGTTCGTCATAACTTCACAATAATTTCCTGAGGATTACTTAGCCTATTGAGGCGATATCGCCCCGGTACTTGCCGGGGCGATTTTTTTTTCGCGTAGCGTTTCTGTCCGTACAAACGCCACCTCCAGTCCAAAAAACTGCCCTATCCGGTTCAGTGACTGGATGGTCGGATTGCCCTTGCCGTTCTCGATTTCCTTGATGGTTTTCAGGCTGACTCCTCGGTGTTCCGCAAATTGAGCCTGCGTCATGCGCGAGATGGCGCGCATCTCCTTCACCGCATGCTGGAGCGTGACTTCACCGCGCGCGATGGCGTCGTAGAGCACCGCCCTGCGCTGCCTGAGCTGTTCCTTGTCGATATGGGTGCGCGCCATCTCAGTGCTCCCCCAGCGCGCTCAATTGTTCAATCTGCGTGGCGATGTGAGGCCTGAGAAAGGCGACGATATCATCATCCACGCCTGCCTGCAGCATGCGCCGCTCCAGCTCGACGAGTCGTTGGCCGAAGCGGTAAAGTTCAACCTGAATGTGATTGCGCTCCACGTCGGCAATATCCATGGCGGCCAGAATGGCAGGCCATGCATGCAGCTCTTTTTTGCTGACCGGATGGTACCAGCGCGCTGCCCGCGCAATGCCTGCCGGGTCCAGATACATGGGCGCAAAATCGAACAAGGGCGTGAGACGCACGTTGGCACCGATCTTTTGAACGGCGGTATTGCGTGCGTGATTGTCGGTATTGCGCATGGCCAGGTTCAATATGTCGCGCTTGAGGAATTCAACGGTCTCGGTGGTCTTGTCGCTGACGACGGCGCGCAATGCCTGCAACAGCTCGAACTGGCTGGGCGAAGCTTCAAATCCAACGATGCCGGCTAACGAAGCCGCACTTTCCTGATGCAGGCGAAGTACCTTGCCATCCCGGACTATCCGGTCAAAGCGTGGAATGAACAGGGTATCTTCCTGGTAGCGAAGCTCGCCAGCCGTGCGCAAGCCCATCGCGCTCGCCACGCGCATGTAGGCCGCTTCATTTCTCAGCACCTTGTCATCGCTCGGGGTCTTGCCCCGCGCCCGCTTGACGATAAAATGCGCTGCCGCGCGCTCGTCGGCCAATGCGCCATCCGCATGCCACATTCCGTCATGGTCCGTCGTCAGCAAATATTTCGGCGCCGCGCCCTGGACACCGAGGCTACCTGCTGCCAGCATGCTGTGTACCAGCATGCGTTCGTGAAATGCCTCGCCGCGTCCAATGATGTCTTCCAATGACAACCCGTGCATGGGTGTGTCGGTCTCGTGGCGGGCAAGATGCTGTTCATAGTATTGCACTGCCTCGGCAACGCGGACACACCCGATGGGATTGAAGGCACCGGCGCACATCAACGGAAAATCGGCGGCAGGACCATCCGCCAGTTGCAGCTGCCCCAGCAGATACGCCCGCCCACTCCCCTGGGGGATCAGGTCAAACACAAAGGCTGGCCATTGCGCCAACCTCTGCATATCTGCCGTGACGGGAAAGCGCAGCGATACGGGTTCGACTTTTTTCTCGAAGGCATAATCGAGGTCGTACTCAAACAGCGTGGCAGTACGGGGGTTGCCGCCGGCGGGTTCGAGCAGGGTAAGCAATGCACAATCTTTCCATACTTCCTCATGAAAGATTTGAAAATGACACTCCATACCGCCCCCAAAATAGTCCCTATAACACCTAATTTAGCATATTTTTGCCAATAATTAGATCTTATAGGAGCTAATTATCGCGATAATCGACGCACCCTACCCCACCTGTATCCAAGTCGTCTTCAGCTCCGTGTACTTGTCCAGCGCGTGCAATGACTTGTCACGCCCATTGCCCGACTGCTTGTAGCCGCCAAACGGCACGGTGATGTCGTCGCCGTCGTACTGGTTGACGTGCACGGTGCCCGCGCGCAGGGCGCGCGCCGTCTGGATGGCCTTGCTGATGTCGGACGTCCACACGGCCGCCTGCAAGCCGTACGGCGTGGCGTTGGCCTGCTGTACCGCCTCGGCGATATCCGTAAAACCCAGCACGGAAAGCACAGGCCCGAAAATCTCTTCGCGGGCGATCGTCATGCCCGCGTCCACGCCGAAAATGGTCGGCTGCACGTAATAGCCACCCGTATCAAGGCGTACGGCTTCGCCGCCACCGAGCAATTGCGCGCCTTCGTTCTTGCCGGCCGCGATGTAGCCCATCACCGTCTGCATCTGGGTGGCGTCGACGATGGCGCCCATGACGGTGGCTTCGTCGAGCGGGTCGCCCGGCTGGAAGCGGGGCAGCATGGCCAGCGCCTTGGCGATAAATACATCCTTGATCGATTCTTCCACGAACAGCCGCGAGGGTGCGTTGCAGCTTTCGCCCTGGTTGAAAAAGATGGAGCCGACGGCGGCCGCCACGGCCTTGTCCAGGTCCGGGCAATCGGCGCAAACGATGTTGGCGGACTTGCCGCCCAATTCCGTCCACGCCAGTTTCAGGTTCGACTGGCCCGCCATCTGCACGATCAATTTGCCCGTGCGCGTGGAACCCGTAAAGCCGATGCAATCGACATCCATGTGCAGCGCCAGCGCGGCGCCGGCCTCGTTGCCGTAACCGGGCAGCACGTTGAAGACGCCCGCCGGCACGCCCGCTTCCAGCGCGATGTCGGCCAGGCGCAAGGCCGTCAGCGGCGATTTTTCGGATGGTTTCAATATCACGCTGTTGCCGGCCGCGAGGGCGGGCGCGATCTTCCAGGCGGCCATGATCATCGGGTAATTCCACGGCACGATGGCGGCGACAACGCCCACCGGTTCGCGCGTGATCAGGGCCAGGCTGTTGGCGGGTGTCGGTGCGATTTCATCGTAGACCTTGTCGATCGCCTCGCCATACCAGCGCAGGCAATTGGCCGTGGAGCCCACGTCCACGCTCTGGCTGTATTTGATCGGCTTGCCCATGTCCAGGGTTTCCAGCAGGGCCAGCTCGGGACCGTATTTCTGCACCAGGTCGGCGAACTTGATCAATATCCGCTTGCGCTGCGCGGGCGACTTGCCTGCCCAGCGGCGGTCGTCAAAGGCGGCGCGGGCGGCCTGCACGGCCGCATCCACGTCGGCAGTGTCGCAGCGGGCCACCTGCCCCAGCAAGCGCCCGTCGATGGGCGACAGCTTATCGAACGTCTGGCCGGATATGGAACCTGTCCGCTTGCCATTGATGACAGCGCGTCCATCGATCGTCAGCGCTGCGGCCCGTGCATGCCAGCTGGTGTTTTCCGTCATGGTCGTCTCCTGCAAGGTGAAAACGCCAGCTTACTCTAGTCTTCCAAATACGCCGCAGACAGTTGCTTGCGGCGTCTGCGGTCGGCGCGCGCCAGCATCACGGCATACGCGATCACGGCGAGCGTCACGACGAGGATGGTCAGCGCGGCGATGGCATTCACGCGTGGGTCCAGCCCCAGGCGCGCACGCGAGAAGATCACCAGCGGCATCGTCGTCGAGCCGGGGCCGGACAGGAAAGCCGACAGCACCACATCGTCCAGCGACAGGGTAAACGTCAGCAGCCAGGCGGACGCCAGGGCCTGGGTGATGTTCGGCAGGGTCACGAGGAAGAACACCTGGTGCGCGCGGCAGCCCAGGTCCATGGCCGCTTCGGCCAGCGATTTACTCATCTCCTGCAGGCGCGACTGCACCACCACGGCCGCATACGCCATGCCCAGCAGGGTGTGGCCGAGCCAGATGGTCAGCACGCCCCGCTCGGGAAAACCGAAGACCTTTTGCATGGACACCAGCATCAGCAGCAAGGACAGGCCGATGATCACTTCCGGCATCACCAAAGGCGCGCTGACCATGGCGGAAAACACGGTGCGGCCGCGGAAGCGCTGGTAGCTGGTCAAGGCAAAGGCGGCGAAGGTGCCGAGGATGACGGACGAGGTGGCCGACATGAAGGCGATCTTCAGCGACAAGCCGAAACCCGAGATGATCTCCGTATCGCTCATCAACTCGCTGTACCAGCGCAGCGAAAAACCGCTCCACACCATGTCCTGGCGCGAGCTGTTGAACGAGAAGACGATCAGCACGATGATGGGCAGGTACAGGAACAGATAGCCGAGCGAAAGCCAGCCGCGGCCGAACCAGCGCTGCAGGAAAGTACGTCCGTTCATGTGCGCTCCTCCGCGTCCTGATCCGTCTTGTATTTGTTAAAAATGGCCATCGGCACGAGGATCAGCAAGACCACCAGCACCGTCACCGACGACGCCATGGCCCAATCGTTATTGGTGAAGTATTCATCCCACAGCACGCGGCCGATCATCAGGGTTTCCGGGCCGCCCAGCAGCTCGGGAATCACGTATTCGCCCACGGAAGGAATGAACACCAGCATGGCGCCGGCGATGATGCCCGATTTCGACAGGGGCACGGTGATGCGCCAGAACGCCTGCAAGGGCGTGGCGCCCAGGTCGGCCGCCGCTTCCAGGAAACGCATGTCCATTTTCACCAGGTTCGCATATAGGGGCAAAATCATGAACGGCAGGTAGGCGTACACCATGCCGACCACCAGCGAGAACGAAGTGTTCATCATGTGCAGCGGTTCGCTCACCACGCCCAGCGCGATCAGCAGGTCGTTGAGCAAGCCGTGGTTGGCCAGGATGCCCTTCCACGCATACACGCGCAGCAGGAACGAGGTCCAGAACGGCAGCATCACCAGCATCATCAGCACGGGACGGATGGACGGTTTCGCGCGCGCCATGAAGTAGGCGAACGGGTAGCCGATAAACAGGCAGATGGCCGTGGTGATGGCCGCGTATTTCAATGAACTGAGATAGGTGAGCAGATACAGTTCATCGGCGGCGATGAACAGGTAATTGGCGATTTTGACCTTCAGCACGACGATGCCGTCGACATACGACAGCAAGCCGCCGAACGGGCTGCCCGCCGTGTCCATGTCGGACAGGCTGATGCGCAGCACGATCAGAAACGGTACCAAAAAAGCGGCCGTCAGGAACAGCGACGGCACGGCGATGACGGCATTGCGGCCGGTAAGCCAGCGCAGGGTGACGAGCTTGCGCAGCGATTGCAGGAGGGACGTCATGATGGCCTCAGCTGGTCAGCACGACGATGTCGGCGCCATCCCACCATACCCACACGCGCTGCTCGCGTTCGAGGCGCGCGGCGTCGTGGCGGGCCGCGTTGGTGCGCGAGACTTTCACCACCGTGCCGCTGTCGAGGCGCACGTGATAGCTGGTTTCATTGCCAAAATACGCCATGGCGACGATCACGCCCTGGGCGCAGTTGTAGCCGTGTTCCTTTGGTGACGCGCGCTCTTCCAAAGTGGGTGGCGCGATCTGGATGCCGATTTTTTCGGGGCGCACGGCCACCGAGACATCCATGCCCAGGTTGCCCGTGATACCGTGCGAAACATAGTGCTCGCCATCGGGCGTGGCGATCACCACGTGATCCGGTTCGTCCTGCGTGATGTGGCCGTCGAACAGGTTGACGCTGCCGATGAAGTCGGCGACAAAACGGCAGTTCGGCGTTTCATAGATTTCGCCGGGTGCGCCCACCTGCAGGATGCGCCCTTCGCTCATGACGGCGATGCGCGTGGCCATGCTCATGGCTTCATCCTGGTCGTGCGTGACCATCACGCAGGTGACGCCCACCTGCTCGATGATGTTGACCAGTTCCATCTGCGTGCGTTCGCGCAGTTTTTTATCCAGCGCGCCCAGCGGCTCGTCGAGCAGCAGCAATTGCGGCCGCTTGGCCAGGCTGCGCGCCAGCGCCACGCGCTGCTGCTGCCCGCCCGACAGCTGATGCGGCTTGCGTTTCGCGTATTGGCCCAGCTGCACCAGCGCCAGCATCTGCTCGACCCGCGCCGCCACTTCCGCTTTCGGCAAGCCGTCGCGGCGCAGGCCGAAGGCGATGTTGTCCCACACGGACAAATGCGGGAACAGCGCGTACGACTGGAACATCATGTTGATGGGACGCTGGTGCGGCGGCACATCGACGATGCTGTTGCCCGCCAGGGCGATCCTGCCCGACGTCGGCGTCTCGAAGCCCGCCAGCATGCGCAGCAAGGTCGACTTGCCGCAACCTGAACTGCCCAGCAGGGCGAAGATCTCGCCCTTGTTGATCGTCACGGAAATATCATTGACGGCGCGCACGCCATCGAATTCCTTGACCAGTTGATCAATCAGCAAGAAAGGCGCTGGGGCGTCGCTGGCCGACGCGGCGGGTGTTGCTATCGTCATGTGGGTGCTTTGGGTAAGTGGGTGTCAAAATGAAAAACTGGCCGCTACAAAGAGCGGCCAGGATGGAAGTTTAGCGGAACTGCCGCTTATCTGGTCTAAAAATTGTACAGATGTCGATAAAAACCCAACAGCAGAGACTGGGGTCGTACCCTCAGGGTACGACCCCGGCCCTTGCGTTTGGGTTCGACGATAGCTACATCCAGCCCTTCGCTTTCACATCCGCATACGTCTTGTCCAGGCACACCCTTATCAAGCCCACCATTTCATCGATCTGCGCGCGCGTCATCACCAGCGGCGGGGCGACGATCATGCGCTCGCCCACGGCGCGCATGATGACGCCGTTGTCGAACATGTGGCCGCGGCAAATCATGCCCACGCCCTGGCTTTCGTCGAACAGCTCGTTTTCGTGCACGGTGGCGCCCTTCTTGCGCACCAGGTTCAGGCCCGCGACCAGGCCGCAACTGTCCGCATAGCCGACCAGCGGATGTTCGCCCAGGCTGGCGAAGCACTGCTGCAGGTACGGCCCCGTATCCTCGGCCACCTTGGCCACCAGTTGTTCCTCCTCGATGATGCGGATGTTTTCCAGCGCGGCCGCGCAGGCGACGGGGTGGCCGGAATACGTGAAGCCGTGGGTGAACTCTCCGCCCTGTTCAATCAAGACTTTAGCGACGCGGTCGCCCACCAGCACGCCGCCCAGCGGCACGTAGCCCGAGGTGACGCCCTTGGCAAACGTGATCAGGTCGGGCTTGATGCCGAACAGTTCGGAACCGAACCAGCGCCCCAGGCGGCCGAAGCCGCAGATGACTTCATCGGCGATCAGCAAGATGCCGTACTTGTCGCAGATGCGCTGGATTTCGGGCCAGTAGGTCGATGGCGGGATGATGACGCCGCCCGCGCCCTGCACCGGCTCGCCGATGAAGGCGGCCACCTTGTCGGCGCCGATTTCCAGGATTTTGTCTTCCAGCCAGCCAGCCGCCTTCAGGCCGAATGCCTCGGGAGTCAATCCATGGCCCGACTCCAGGTAATTGGGCTGGCCGATATGCGCGATGCCCGGTATCGGCATGCCGCCCTGCGCATGCATGCCATCCATGCCCCCCAGCGACGCTCCCGCCACCGTGCTGCCGTGATAGGCGTTGTGGCGGCTGATGATGGTATGTCTCTCCTTGTAGCCGAGGATATCCCAGTAGCGGCGCACCATGCGCAGATTCGTGTCGTTGCCTTCGGAACCTGAACTGGTGAAGAACACGTGCTGGAACTGCGGCGGCGATATCTGCGCCAGCTTGGCGGCCAGCTGCGCGGCCGGCACGTTCGTCGTGCCAAAGAAGCTGTTATAGAACGGCAGCGTCTCCATCTGCCGGTACACGGCTTGCGAGATCGACGTGCGGCCATAGCCGACGTTGACGCACCACAGGCCCGACATGCCGTCGACGATTTTCTTGCCCTGGCTATCCCACAGATAGACGCCGTCGCCGCGCACCATCACGCGCGCGCCCTTGCTTGCCAGATCTTTAAAATCGGTAAATGGATGCAGGTAGTGGGCCGAGTCCATCTGCTGGATGGCGTTTGTATCGTACACCTGCGGCGCCGCGTTTTTCTGCGCCACGGAGGATACAAAAGCGGCGCTCGGCGCCAGCGGATTGTTGGATGTGCTCATTGATATCCTTTCTTAAACATGGAGCAGAAGATGTTCGCGCTCCCACGGGCTGATCACGGTCATGAACTCCTGGTGTTCCAGGTCCTTGATGGCCGCATACACGTCGATGAAGCGCTCGCCCAGCACCGTGCGCAGCTTGTCTTCCGCGCGCAGCAACTGCAGGGCCTCGGGCAAGCCTTGCGGCAGTTCGAACTTCATGTCGTAGGCGCTGCCCACCATCATCGGTGTCGCTTCCAGCTGCTCCGTCATGCCAAGGTAGCCGCAGGCCAAAGTGACGGCCAGGGCCAGGTAGGGATTGGCGTCGGCGCCGATGATGCGGTTTTCCACGCGGCGGTCCTGCACGCCCGATTCGGGCACGCGAAAACCCACCGTGCGGTTGTCCAGGCCCCATTGAATATTGATCGGCGCGGCCGTGTGGCGCACGATGCGGCGATAGGAATTCACGTAGGGCGCGACGATGGCCATGGCCGATGGCATATAGCGCTGCAAGCCCGCGATGTAATGCTTGAAGATGGGCGCGGCCGAACCGTCCTCGTTACTGAAGATGTTCAGGCCCGTCTTCGCATCGACGACGCTCTGGTGCACGTGCATGGCGGAACCTGGTTCGCCCGCCATGGGCTTGGCCATGAAGGTGGCGTACATATCGTGTTTCAAGGCCGCTTCGCGCAGGGTGCGCTTGAAGAAAAATACCTTGTCGGCCAGGCCCAGGGGGTCGCCGTGCAGGAAGTTGATTTCCATCTGCCCCGCGCCGATTTCGTGGATCAGCGTATCGACGTCAAGATTCATCAATTCGCAGTAATCGTAGATATCCTCGAACAGGGGATCGAACTCGTTGACGGCGTCGATGCTGTAGACCTGGCGGCTCGTCTCGGCCCGGCCGCTGCGCCCGATGGGCGGCTTCAGCGGCAAGTCCGGGTCCGTGTTCTTCGCCGTCAGGTAGAACTCCAGTTCCGGCGCCACCACGGGTTTCCAGCCCTTGTCCGCATACAGTTTCAGCACGCGCCGCAGCACGGAGCGCGGGGCGAAATCGACCAGCGCGCCATCGGCAAAATAGCAGTCGTGGATGACTTGCGCGGTGGGATCCGTGGCCCACGGCACCATGGTGATGGTGGTGGGATCAGCCTTCAAGATCATGTCGCGGTCGGTGCTGGAAATGGCGCGGTCGTAGCCGCCATCGTCGACCGGGTAATTGCCCGTCACCGTCATGCCCAGTACCGCTTCCGGGATGCGCATGCCGCGCTCCTGGGTGAATTTCCCGCGCGGCAGGATCTTGCCCCGCGCCACGCCCGTCAAGTCGGGGACCAGGCATTCGATTTCCGTGACGCGCTTTTCATTGAGCCACAAATCCATGTCCGTATAAGTGAAATTTTCGCGTATTGCCATGTTTCCCTCTCGTTGGTCTTGCGCTTTTCCTGATTAAGCGCCGCATGGTGCTGGTGCGGCGCGCCTGTCATCCTTTCTGTCTATGCTGCTGTTCCTGGTAATCGCGGCATGCCTGGCCGAAGGCGCCGAACAGGCGCATGGACTGCGGATTGTCTTCCACCTGCCATTCCGGATGCCACTGCACGGCCAAGGTAAAACCGGCGGCGCTGGCCACGCTATACGCTTCCACCAGGCCGTCGTCGGCCAGCGCTTCCACCAGCAAGCCATCGGCCAGCCTGGCGATGCCCTGGCCATGCAGGGAATTGACCATCATCTCGCTCTCGCCGCCCAGCAACCGTGACAGCAGGCCGTCGGGCATCAGCTTGATGTGATGCGAAGGCGCGTACTGGCGCGCCAGGGGATCGAGCACGTTTTCACGGTGGTCCTGCATGCCCGGCACCGCATGCACGGCCTGGTGCAGGCTGCCGCCCAGGGCCACGTTGACCTCCTGGAAGCCGCGGCAAATGGCCAGCAGGGGCAACTGACGCGCCAGCGCGGCGCGGATCAGGGGCAAGGTGGTGGCGTCGCGCGCGGGGTCTTGCGGCAGGTCGGGATGGAGGATGTCTTCGCCATACAGGCGAGCGTCGACGTTCGAGGCGGAGCCGGTCAGCATGACGCCGTCGGCGACGTGCAGCGCCGCCTCCAGGTCCGCGTCCGCTCCCAGGGCGGGCAACAGCAGCGGCATGCAGCCGGCGCCGCGCAGCACGGCGTGCAGGTATTTGTCCTGCGCCATGTGCCAGGCGTGGCTGCCAAGCTGGCGCTGGCAGGCGGGAACGAGAACGATGGGACGGCGCATGGAGCTTCCTCGCTGGCGTGACGATCCAATGACAGCGCCATGACGGCGCTGCCGCTCGCTTCACTGTACAGCAGAGCCGCAGGCAGCGGCCACACGGATGGGAATGGCCAGCGGTGGCACACATCGCCTACACTACGGCTTTGCAATATTGCTCTTGATAAAATCATCATATGCCCGTCCGGCGCCAAACACCAGCGCCGCAGGCAAAGTCCCTACCTTTCCCATGCATCCACACCGTTTTCCAGCCATCCCGAACACCATTTTCACCCTGCGGGGGCAGCCATGAAGCACATGCCTTGGCGCGACTTCTTCGCCCTCGTCGTCAGCATCGGCGTGGTGGGCCTGGGCCTGGGCGCCACCATGCCGTTGACGGCGCTGACCCTGCACCAGCGCGGCGTGGGCACGGACATCATCGGCATGATCACGGCCGTCAGCGCCCTGGGCATCCTGGCCGCCTCGCCATTCGTCTCGCGCTGGGTGGGACGTTTCGGCGCGCGCGCCACCATGCTGGGCGCCGTATGGGTGGCTTCGCTGGCGACGATCGCCATGCAGTGTACCGACCACCTGCTGGCGTGGAGCGTGCTGCGCTTCCTGTTCGGCGGCGCCATGGGCGTGCTGTTTACCATCGGCGAAGCGTGGGTGAACCGGCTGGCGCCCGATAATTCGCGGGGAAGAGTGGTGGCCATGTACACCACCAGTTTTACTTTTTTCCAGCTGATCGGCCCTGCCCTCGTGGCGCTGTTCAATGACAAGATTTCCTGGAGCTTCGCCGCCTGCGGCCTGCTGTTTTTGCTGGCCGTGCCGGGATTGATGCTGATCTCGAACAGCGGCCCGGAAAAGGAACCGGAAGAGCATGGCGTAAAGTGGACATTGATCTTGCCGCGCATGCCGATGATCGTGCTCGGCGCCGCCTTCTTCGCCCTGTTCGACACCCTGGCATTGAGCTTGCTGCCCCTGTACGCGATGGAACACGGTATCGGCACGGATCTGGCCCTGCTGTCGGCCACCGTGGTGCTGGTGGGCGACACGGGCCTGCAATTCGCGCTGGGATGGATGGCCGACCGCTACGGCCGCGCCAAAGTCCACGCGGGCTGCGGCGTGGCCGTCTGCCTGTTGCTGCCGCTGCTGCCATTTGCCGTCGGCACGCCGTGGCTGTGGTGGACCTTGCTGCTGTTGCTGGGCGCTGCGGCGGGCGGCATCTACATGCTGGCGCTGGTGGCTTGCGGCGAACGGTTTACGGGCCTGTCGCTGACCAGCGCCAGCGCCATCGTCAACGCCACCTGGGGCATCACCAGCGGCGGCGGCCCCCTGCTGACGGGCGTCCTGATGCAATCGGTGGGCGTGAACGCCCTGCCGGCCGTGATGTGGGTGTGCGCCGCCATTTTCGTCGGCAGCGCCGTGTGGGAACGCAGGAAGGGGATCGTCTAGCGTTTTTTACTTACTCTCCAGCCGCTGCCGCAGTTCCTCGGCCACCGGATAATCGGGATACGCCTGCCGGAAGGCTGTCCACTCCTCCTGCGCCAGCGCACCTTCGCCCGCCTTGAGCAGGGCGTCGATCTTCACCAGCCACACGGAAGCGTCGAGCCTGGCCGGTGGTGGCAGCGGCGCCGACTTTGCCACGACGGGCGCGGGCATGGCCAGCGCCCGCTGTGCCGGCGCCTGGCGCTGCAGGCTGGCTTCGGCCTGCATGGCCGCTTGCTGCTCCATCGCCTCCCGCATTGCCGGAGGTGGAGGCGGGGCCGGTGGCGCTAGCGGAGAAACGGGTGCTGACACGGGTGCTGGCACTGGCTCGGCTTGCGCCGGCGGCCTCGGTGCCGCCTTGACCATGGCGCGCGGTGCTGGCGGTAGTGGCGCAAACTCAGTCGCAGGTGCGGCCGCCGGTGCAATGACCGGTGCGGCTTCCCGCATCACCTCTTGCGTGACCGGTTCCCCCACCACGGGAAATTGCGCCGGCTTCGAACCGAACCAGTCCACGCCGATCAGGTTCACCGTCAACAGCACGGCGGCGGCCAATCCCAGCGGAACGCGCCAGCGCTGCAGGTAGTCGGGCGCCTTCTTGACGGGCAGGGTGCGCAGCACGCCATCGGCGCTGTCGTTCGCGGCGACTGGTTGCGGCAAGGCTTTTTCCGCGTCGGCCAGGATGGCCGCATCAAGCGCGCTGGAAGGCGCGGGCTGCGGCAGACTGGCCAGCAGCGCCTTCAATTCCTCGTCATGCAAATCGTCGTTATCTTGATCGTGCGTCTTCATGCCTGTCCTCCCGTGCCAGCGACGCTGTCCAAGCCCGCGCGCAATTTCTGCATGGCGTAGCGCAGCCGGCTCTTGACGGTTTCCGCTTCCGCCCCCGTCACCACGGCGATCTCCAGAATGCTCATGCCGCTGAACTGCTGCAGCACCAGCGCTTCCTTTTGCTCCACCGGCAGCGCGGCGATGGCCGCATGCAGCAGCGCATGCTGCTGTTTCTGTTCCAGCGATTGCGGCGGCGATGCGCCCCCGTCCGCCAATTCGCCCACTTCATCGTATTCCTGTCCTTCGCGCTGGCGCAGGAGGTCGATCAGGCGGTTGCGCGCGATCTGGTACAGATAGGTACGAAACGCCGCTTGCGGCTGGTAGCCGGCGCGCGCCGCGTGCAGGCTGGCCCACGCATCCTGCACGATCTCGTCCACCCAGGCGCGGCGCGGCGAACGCCAGGCCACGAAGCGGTACAGTCCCTGGCCATGGCGCCGGTACAATTCGCGAAACGACGGCAGGTCGCCGGCGCTGTAGCGCAGCATCAGGTCTTCATCCGTCGCGGTAATGAGGGTGTCGGGCATGCGGAGCAGTGTAGCCGAACTACGCGGCAGCGGCAATTTCCCAGCGCCCTCAGCGAACAGGGGACGCAATGGGTGCATAGCTGATGCGGCGCACTTCGCGGATCTGTCCATCCTTGAGCGCCCCTTCCACCACTTCATAGCCAAGCAAGGCGAAGACCCGGCCCTGCAGGAACAAGGGACGCGCATTGCCATACCAGTCCACGCACGATGCGCGGCAGCCGTCGTCCGGCACTTGGCCCGGCCGCGCCGCCAGCGCGCCCAGTTCCGTCAACTGCAAGCCGCTGTTGCGCAGATACAGGACGGAGGCGGCTGACTTGTTGAGGCCAGGCCGCTCGTCCGCGCCCAGGATGGGCAGGCCGATCAGACCTTCGCTGGCCGTTTGCGGCTTGTAGAAAAAGCCGTGGCTGCGCGACTCGCCCTGCGCCGCGTCGGCGCGGATGTAGCGCGTGGCAATCGCCGCCTGCGCCCCCAGGCGGATGGGGCTGAAGTGCAGATCCTTGCCCTGCGCGCCGATTACCACGGCGTCATTGCCCAGCGCCTCGATGCGCTCCACGCCATGCGGCAGGGACAAGGCTTGCACGCTGCCCGCATCGGCCCAGCGCACGGCATACAGTGGCTGGCGCGGCCAGGCCTGGTCCGCCTGACGACGTCCGGGATTGCCCGGATTGCCGTACAACAGATAGGATCCCACATAACGGTTTTGCAGCCCATAGCCGCCACCACCGGGCAGCGGCTGGTAGCTGCTGGCGGGCGCGCTGTCGCGGCCATCGGAAAACGAGGCCAATGGCACGCGCAGCAAGGCCATGTCGCCGCGCCCCCGCGCGCCGTCCCACATGGCGTCGCCTTGGCCTTCGGCGCGCAGCAGCACGTTCAGGTGACCGTCAGGGCTTTCGAGGAACGAGAACTGGTCGACGGGCGCGCCGGCCACCTTCAGTGCGCTGGGCGCGCTGCCATCGAGGGGAATGCGGAACACGCCCGAGTCGCTGCCGCGGCGCGTCGTCCACACGAAAACGGATTCGCCCGACACATAAAACACGCGGCCTTGGGGCCCCATCACGGCCGTCGCTTCGCAGCGCATGTCGCGCTGCGCCAGGTCGCACACGGTGACCGTGTGCAGGGTCAGGCCGAAGCCCATTTCCGGTTCTTCATCGGTGCGGTAGATGCGCGTGGCCGGGGCGATGCGCTTGAAGTCGGACGGCACGGCGTCAGGACGCCAGCGGCGCAGCGCGGGAAAGCCGCCGAACGGGTCGCCCCGGCGCAAATTCAGCGACAGGGGCGAGTAGAACACCAGTTTGCCGCCGACCAGGCGGCTCGCGTAATTGCGCGAGGAATAATAATCGTTGGAGCGCAAGTGATAGGTGGAGCGGTAGGCCAGCTTGCCATCGGCGTTGACGTCGAACAGCCCGATCTCCGTGCCGCCGCGGCTGTAGCTGTAGCCGATCACCACGACCGTGTCGCCATCGATCAGCATTTCGTCATACCAGCTGCCCGACGGGTCGCTGCCCGGCGCGAACGCGTCGAGCGAGGACACGGGCTGCAGGGCATTGCCCCCCACCTGCACGGTAAACAGCTTGCCGCGCCGGAGCATCACCAGATGCTTGCCATGCAGCTTGACGATGCCGCCTTCGTCCACGCCCGCCGTTTGCACATTGGTGACGGATTCCGCCGCTTCTGCCGATGCTGCCGGCGCGGATTTCGCCATCATTGGCGCGGGAGAGGCGGGAGGAGCCGGCGGCGCCGACATGGACTGCGCCGTGGCACGCTGCAGTTTCTGCTGCTCCCTTTGCAGGGCCGCCTGGCGCGCCTGCAACTGCTGCAGATAGCTGCTCAAGGCCTGTTCGCTGGCGAACGGCGCCAGGGTCTTGCGCGGCGCCGTGCCGGCGGCGTGGCTGCCTGCCGACAGCAGCAGGGACAGTATCAATGTAATTTTGAGGGCGCTGGACATCGCTTCTTCTCCGGTTGGCTGGGGTGTCCAACATGAAACGCGGCAGCGCAGAAAAAGGGGTTAAACGCGAGAAAAAATATTCACGCGGCTGCTGCCTTACTCAAAACCCCGTATGCGGTCGCCGTTAAAATTCGGCAGGCGCCACTCGAAGTGCAGGGCCAGGAAGCGGAACAGGAAGCCGGCACCGATGGACGCCAGCTGCGCCACCGAGCTGTCGACCTTGAAGTGCAGCAGGCCCACATACAGGGCGCCCGTAAACAGGGCCACGGTGGCATACACTTCGCGCTGCAGCACCAGCGGGATCTGGTTGCACAGGATATCGCGCAGCAGGCCGCCGAAGACGCCCGTGATCATCCCCGCCAGCACGACGATGGCCGGATGCATCTTGGCCGACATGGCGATGTCGCAGCCGATAACGCAAAACGCCACCAGGCCCAGTCCATCGACCAGCAGGAAGATGGCGCGCAAATGGTGCAAATAGCGCGCGACAAAGGCCGTCACGATGGCCGCGCCGATGGTAAACAGCAGGTATTCGGGATGCGCGATCCAGCCCAGCGGATAGTGCCCCAGCAGCACGTCGCGCACGGTGCCGCCACCGAGCGCCGTGACGGTGCCGATCATGCAAATGCCGAACAAATCCATGCCGCGCCGCATGCCCATGATGGCGCCGGACATCGCTTCGGCGACGATCGCCACCAGGTAAATCGTATATAGCAGCATGCTCTTATTCTTCCGAAAATGATTTGAGAATTTGTTCGCGTTCGCGCGCTTCGTTCAAGGTGCGCGCTTCGTTCGTGCCCGTGCCGGAGCCGCCATCGCCGGCTTCACCGTGCGCCATGCGCGTATCCGCACCGCCGCTGCCGCAGCCGACACTGCTGTGGATAAAGGCAAAGTTATCCTGCAAGCAGTCGCCGGCCAGGTATTCGGCATACACGTAATCGCCATCGAGCAGGGCCAGGCCGGGCGGCTCGGCCAGCACCTGTTCGCGGCGGCCCTGCACGGCCACCTGCATGTAGTCGCGCCAGACGGGCAGCGCCAACGTTCCCCCGGTGGCGTTGCCCAGGCTCTTGGGCTGGTCGTAGCCGAGCCACACGACGGAGACGAGCCCCGAAGAATAGCCGGCGAACCAGGCGTCATAGGCGTTGTTCGACGTGCCCGTCTTGCCGGCCGCGTCGCCGCGCCCCAGCGCCAGCGCGCCGCGTCCCGTGCCGCTTTTGACGACGTCGCGCAGCATGCTGTCCATGACGTAGGCATTGCGCGTGGAGATCACTTGCGTACCGGGCGCCGGCGCATCCTTGGCGCGTGGCGCCGCATCGCTGAAAAGCACTTCTCCGCTGCGGCTGCGCACTTCCTTGATCAGTTTTGGCGGCATCTGCATGCCGCCATTGGCAAACACGGCATACGATTGCGCCAGCTGCAGCGGCGTGACGGCGCCCGCGCCCAGCGCCAGCGGCAGGGAGACGGGATTGCGCGCGCCCTCGAAACCGAAGCGCGTGGCGTAGTGCTGCACGTAGCCGGGACCGGCCGCCTGCATCAGGCTGACGGCCACCAGGTTTTTCGAGCGCACGAGGCCGCGCCGCACGCTGATGAAGCCTTCATAGTTGTTGCCGTAATTGCGCGGGCGCCATGGACGCGCACCCGTTTCCTGCGGCAGCAGCAAGCGCTGCGTGTCGTCCACGGCCGTGCCGGGAAAATATCCCTTTTCCAGCGCCGCCGAATACACGAAGGGCTTGAAGCTGGAACCAGGCTGGCGGTAGGCTTGCATGGCGTGGTTGTAGTGGTTGCGGTAGAAATCGAAGCCGCCCGCCATGGCGACGATTTCGCCGCTGTGCGCCTCGACGGAGATAAGCGCGCCTTCCATCTCGGGCAACTGGCTCACCAGCCAGCCCTTCTTGGCCGCGTCGTGCACCACGCGAATGACGCTGCCCGCGACGATGGCGCGCTTGCCATCCCATTGCAGCTTGCCGCCCAGGCGCGCTTCCGAGGCCGTCAGCACGATCTCGTCGCCATTGCGCAGCTGCGCCATCACCTGGCGCTTACCGGCGGTATCGACCTTGCGCACGAGGGCGGCGCGCAGTTCTCCGCTGTCCGGGTAGGCAGCCAGTTGGCGCGCCACGCTGTCTTCGGAAGCGGCCAGACGGGCTTCCGGGCCACGGTAGCCGCGCCGCGCCTGTGCGCTCAATAGCCCATCGCGCAGCGACTTGTCGGCCGCCCGCTGCGGCGCCATGCGGATGGTGGTCGTCACGTCCAGTCCCATGCTGTAAGCGCCTTCGGGATAGCTTTGCAAGATCAGTTGACGCGCTTCCTCGACCGCATACGCGGCCGCATGCACGGAGCTGTTGCGGTCCTTGTTCAGGGCCAGCTTTTCCGCCACGGCCGCATCGTATTCGGCCGGCGTGATGTAGCCCAGTTCGCGCATGCGCTGCAGGATGTAATGCTGGCGCACGGTGGCGCGCTGTGGGTTGGCGACGGGGTTATAGGCCGATGGGGCTTTCGGCAAGCCGGCCAGCATGGCTGCTTCGGCGATGCTGACGTCGGCCAGCGGCTTGTCAAAGTAAATGTTCGAGGCGGCAGAAAAACCGTAGGAGCGCTCGCCCAGGTAAATCTGGTTCATATACAGTTCCAGCAACTTGTCCTTGCCGTAGTGCTGTTCCAGCTTGTAGGCGAGCAGCATCTCCGTCAGCTTGCGCTGCACGGTTTTTTCGCGCGACAGGAAAAAGTCGCGCGCCACCTGCATGGTGATGGTGCTGGCGCCCTGCGCATGGTGGCCCGTGACGACGTTGGCCAGGGTGGCGCGCGTCAAGCCATAGAAATCGACGGCGCCGTGTTCGTAGAAACGCGCATCCTCGATGGCCAGCAAGGCCTGGCGCATGCGCAGGGGGATTTCCTTGAGGGGCAAAAATTCGCGGCGCTCTTCGCCGTATTCGGCCAGCAGCTCGCCTTCGCTCGAGAAAATACGCAGCGGCAGTGCGGGCTTGTACTGGGCCAGGTGCTCGACGGCCGGCAAATCCTGCCACGCCTGGCGCAGCCACCAGCCGCCCGCCAGCGCGGCGGCCATGCCCAGGCCCAGGGTCAATCCCAGGCCGAATTTCAGATTGCGCGCCAGCTTAGACTGGGGCTTGCGGGTGCTGCTGTCGTTCGCTTGTGCTTCCATGGTGGTATTCCTTGCTGCCAGGAAGCCGCACGCTGGCGCGCGGCACTCCATCAAAGAGGCATTGTGCACTGCAACACACCCATCCTTATCAAAAGTAAGTATTATTTAGTATTGATAAATTTTTCTTATGTAGGAACGACCATGGATCTCAATCCCAAGCACACGGAAGCGTTTCGCGCCGTCGTCGAAACGGGCAGCTTCGAGCAGGCGGCGTTGCGGCTGCACCTGACGTCGCCCGCCATTTCACAGCGGGTGCGGGCGCTGGAAAGCCAGCTGGGCAATGCGCTGATCGTGCGCAGCCGTCCGGCGCGCGCCACGCGCATGGGCCAGCGCCTGATGCAGTACCTGAAACGCGCCAAGCTGCTGGAAGCGGACTTGCAGGCGGAACTGGCGGTGCAGCAGGATGCCCCGCTGACCCTGGTGCTGGCGCTGAATGCGGACTCGATGGGCACCTGGTTCTTCCCCGCCCTGTCCGAGGTGCTGATACGCGAAAGAGTGCTGCTGGACCTGACCGTGGAAGACCAGGACCACACCTATACCTTGCTGGAGACGGGCATGGCCATCGGCTGCATCAGCACGGAAGCCAAACCCATGCGCGGCTGCACGGCCGAGCCGCTGGGCGTGATGCGCTACTGGCTGGTGGCCACGCCCGCGTTCCGCCAGCAGTGGTTTGCGCACGGGCTGACGCGCAAGGCGGCGCGCACGGCGCCCGTCGTCGCGTACACGCGCAAGGACACCTTGCAATCGTCGTTCCTGCAAGAGGCGCTGGGGCTGCCCGAAGGCGCCTACCCCTGCCATTATGTGCCGGGCGCCACCTCGCACTTCAACGCCATCCGCTATGGCCTCGGCTATGGCATGGTGCCCGAGCTGCTGTTGAAAGCAAACACGGATGGCGAACTGGTGGAAATGCTCACGCCCAAGACTACGGCCGACGTGGCCCTGTACTGGCATACGTGGAAGGTGCAATCGCCGCGCATGGAGCAGCTGTCACGGCAAATCATCGCGGCGGCGCGCAGCATGCTGAAATAACTATCTTTGCATGCCCCAGCGTTTGAGAGTCACGCGTTCCACAGTGCGGAAACCGATATTTTCCACCAGCAAACCAATCACGATGACGGCCGCCAGGCCGGCGAACACCTTGTCCGTGTACAGCTCGTTGCGGTTCTGGAAGATGTACCATCCCAGGCCGCCCTGCCCCGACGTGGTGCCGAACACCAGCTCGGCCGCGATCAGGGTGCGCCAAGCGAATGCCCAGCCTATCTTCAAGCCCGAGACGATGGAGGGCAAGGCGCCCGGCACGAGGATGTGCAGCACCAGGCGCAAGCCGTTCAACCCGTAATTGCGGCCCGCCATGCGCAGGGTTTCGGGCACACCCTGAAAGCCCGCATACGTGTTCAGGGCCAGCGGCCACATCACGGAATGGACGATGACGAAGATCAGGCTGGCGCGTCCCAGGCCGAACCACAGCAGAGCCAGCGGCAGCAAGGCAATCGCCGGCAAGGGATTCAACATGGCCGTCAGGGTTTCCAGCACGTCGCGCCCGATGCGGCTGGACACGGCCAGCAAGGTCAGCACGAAGGCGGCCAGCACGCCCACCGCATAGCCTTGCAGCAACACCACCAGGGATGCAGCCGTGCGCGTGAGCAATTCCCCGCTGGCGATGCCGCCGATAAACGCCTGCGCCGTCTGCAGAAAACTGGGCAAGAGTAAATCGTTCTGCGTCCAGCGCGCCGCGCCTTCCCACAGCAAGGCCAGGCTGAGCAAAATGAAAGCCTTGCGCCACAGCGCGTGCTGGCTCAGACGCTGCCAACGCGACAGCGGCTGCTCGACGGTGACGCCGGCCGGCGGCGGCGCCGCGTAGACGAATTCCTGGCGGATAGGCGGCTCCAGCAGCGCGCTCATACGGCCTCCCGGTGGACAGGCTCTGCTTGCGCGACGGGAGCGACTTCCTCATCGAACAGCAAGCCATGGATGCGGCTGCTGGCGGCCTGGAATTCCGCGCTGCCCGCGCTGTGCAAGCCGAATTGATGACTGTTGAGTTCGGCCCGTACCCGGCCCGGATGGGGCGACAGCAGCAGGATGCGGTTGCCCACGACCAAAGCTTCCTCGATCGAATGCGTAACGAACACAAGGGTAAAGCGCAGCTCTTCCCACAGACGGCTCAGCTCTTCCTGCATCTTGCGCCGGGTCAAGGCATCGAGGGCGGCGAACGGCTCGTCCATCAGCAGCACTTCCGGCTGCATGGCCAGCGCGCGGGCGATGGCCACCCTCTGCTTCATGCCGCCCGACAAGGTATGCGGATGGGCATCTTCAAAGCCGGCCAGGCCCACCTTGGCGATCCAGTGATGGGCGCGCTCGCGGGCCGCCTGCTTGTCCAGGCGCTTGCTGGCCAGCAAGGGGAACATGACATTTTCCAGCACAGTCTTCCATGGCGGCAACTGATCGAATTCCTGGAACACGACGACACGGTCCGGCCCCGGTTTATGGATGGGCTGGCCCTGCATGGCGATGCTGCCCGCGCGCGGCGCGATGAAACCGGCCACGGCTTTCAGCAAGGACGACTTGCCGCAGCCGGATGGCCCCAGCAGCACGAAGCGGTCGCCCCGGAACACGTCGAAACTGACGTCGTGAGTGGCGCGCACGGTACGCTGCTCGGTGCGGTATTCCAGGCTGACATGTTTGACGCTGAGCAAGGGCTGCAAGGCAACCGGAGGACGTACCAGGTGAAAAGCGGGTGCGTTCATGTCAGCCTCCTTGCGTGATGGCAGGGTCGTCAAAGAAATAATCGCGCCAGCTGTCGGGCAGGTTGCGGATGGCGCTCACGCGGTGCAGGAATTGCGCCAGGCCATAAGTGTTTTGCGGTGCGATCTTGAATTGCACTTGCGGGTTGGCAAAGATTTTCAACAGCAGATTGCGGTCCACCTTGCTTTTATTCACCTTGATGTAGATGTCGGCCGCGCCTTGCGGATTGCTGCTCGCATACTGCGCCGCTTCCGCCAGGGCGGCGATGAAGGCGCGGTAAGTTTTCGGACTGTCCTTGCGGTACTTTTCCGTCGCATACAGCAGAGTCGACGAGCTGGGTCCGCCTTGCACGTCGTACGAGTTCAGGATGATGTGGGCGTTCGGGTTTTGCGCCAGTTCCTGTTCCTGGAACGGCGAATTGCCGAAGTGGCCTGTCAACTCCGTGCCGCCGGCGATGATGGCGGCCGCCGCGTCCGGGTGTGGCAAGGTTTGCGTGATTTTATCGAGGCGGGCGAATTCCTTGTCGCCCCACTGCTTCGCCACCGCCATTTGCAGGATACGCGCCTGCACGGAAACGGAAACGGCAGGCAAGGCGATGCGATCATTGTCCGTCAAGTCCGCCAGGGTTTTCACCTTGGGATTATTGCTGACCAAATAGTAGGGGAAGTTGCCCAGCGAGGCCACGCCGCGCACGTTCTGCCGGCCTTTGGTGCGGTCCCAGATGGTCAGCAACGGCCCCAGCCCAGCCCCCGCGATATCGATATTGCCCGACAACAAAGCGTCATTGATGGCCGGCCCGCCAGACAGGGTGATCCACTCGACTTTGACATCGACGCCCTGCTGCTTGCCATGCTTTTCAATCAGCTTTTGTTCCTGCGCAATATTGAGCAGCAAGAAGGTGATGCCATGCTGGCCCGCGATGCGGATCTGACCTTCTGCCCGGGCCATGGGCATGGCCATACACAGCACGGCGATGGCGGCAAGCAGGCGGCGGGAAAAACTAACGATCGGCAACATGGACACTCCTTGGGTCAACTACGTTCAAAAAAATCAGTACGGCGCATCGCCTTCAATCGTGGTGCGATACAGTTTGCGGCGCTGCTCGGGCGGGCAACCCGTCGCCAAATGCATCAGGGAACGGTTATCCCAGAACACCAGGTCGTACGGCTGCCAGCGGTGCACATACAGGTGCTCCGGGCGCACGCTATGGGCAAACAGTTCGTCGAGCAGGGCGCGGCTTTCATCGTCGGGCAAGCCGACGATGCGCGTGGTGAAATGTTCGCTGACGAACAGGGCGCGGCGTCCCGTTTCCGGATGCACGCGCACGACGGGATGGGTGACGGGTTGGACTTCATCGATCTGCGCCTGCGTCAGGGCCGGCCGCCATGGATTGCGGCGGCGCAATTCTTCATACTGGCTTAGGTAGCTGTGTTCGGCACGGGCGCCGCGCACGGCGTGGCGCAGCGCGGCAGGCAAGCTGTCCCACGCCAGGTGCATATTCGCGAACACGGTATCGCCGCCGTCCTGCGGCAACTCTTGCGCGTGCAGCATGGAGCCGAGGCTGGGCACTTCCTTATACGACAGGTCAGAATGCCAGAAATGGCCCGCGTCGCCCAGGCCGATGGGCTGGCCATCCTCGACAATGTTCGAGATGATCAGCACTTCCGGCTGCGTAGGCAACTGGAACTGGCGCAGCACGTGGATTTGCAGCGGGCCGAAGCGGCGGCTGAAATCGACTTGCTGCCGCGGCGTGATGTGCTGGTCGCGGAACACCAGCACGTGATGGTCGAGGTGGGCGTGGTGCAGGCGCTGGAAGTCGTCCAGTGACAGCGGCTGCGCCAGGTCCAGCCCCAGCACTTGCGCGCCGAGCGGCGCATCGAACGTCTCGATACGGAAGTGGCTGGTGGAGTACTTGGGTTTCAGGACGGCCGACATGGGAACTCGCCTAGAGTCTGGGGAAGTCCACTGTATGCCTGCTCGCCCATCCTGCAAACGAAGCATTTCTGATATGGATATGCGCGGCGCGTTGTGCCACGCTGCAACAGGCACTGTCACGCAATGGCGCAGCTGCGCCGGCTTTGCCGGGGAATGAGGCTAGCACGCAACTTGCTTATCTACCAGCTTCAATCGTTGATCAGGAAAGCCATGCCCACCTACGCCCTGCTGCTCGCCTTGCTGTTCCCTGCTTTCGTCCACGCCCAGGATAGCGAGGGTGAAAGTGATCTCAGCTACAAAGCCTATGTGCACAGCGGCAAGCGCATCAAGTGTTTGTACGGCTATGCGGCCGACAAGACGGGCGACCATGCGGCCGCCGTCGCCATCTTTGAAGATTGCATCCGGCGCTGGAACGATGTGTATTCGATGATTTGGCTGGCCCAGCTGTACGAAACGGGCATCGGCGTGACTAAGGACTTGCAACAGGCGACGGCGCTGATGCGGCGCGGCGCACATACGAATGATGACGCGGCCTATGCGCGGCTGGCGCGCTACCACTATGGCGTGGCGCTGGCCGAAGGCCGGGGCACGCCGCAAGACATTCCCCAGGCCAAAACCTGGCTGCGCCAGGCGGCGCAGGAGGGCGTGCGGGAGGCGACCGATTACCTGAACCGCCTGGACAATGCGGCGCCGTAGGCACGGCGCCGGCATCGATTACGCGATGGCTTCGTAGCGGGCCAGGCGCGTCGCCATGCGCGGCGCCAGTTCGTGGCCAGCCGTGACGGTCACTTCCAGGTCGTTCAGCAAGCCATCCTTCAAGCCATAGACCCAGCCATGGACGCTGAGTTCCTGGCCCCGTTCCCACGCATCTTGCACGACGGTGGTCTGGCACACGTTCAAGACTTGTTCGACGACGTTCAGTTCGCACAGGCGGTCGCCGCGCTGGCGGCTGGTCAGCACGTCGCCCAGGTAGCGTTCATGCTTCTGGCCCACGTCTTGCACGTGGCGCAACCAGTTGTCGACCAGGCCGATGCGCGTGCCCGTCATGGCCGCATGCACGCCCTTGCAACCGTAATGCCCGACGATGATGACGTGTTTGACTTTCAGCACGTCCACGGCAAATTGCAGCACGGACAGGCAATTGAGGTCGGAATGCACGACCACATTGGCAATATTTCGGTGCACAAACACGTCGCCAGGCGCCATGCCCAGCAATTCATTCGCTGGCACGCGGCTGTCGGAGCAGCCGATCCACAGGTATTCGGGCGACGTTTGCGCTTCCAGGTTCTTGAAGAAGTTCGGGTCTTTCGCCACCATCGAGTCGGCCCAGCGGCGGTTACGCTGCAGCAGTTCCGCCAGGGCCGGGCCATTTTTCTGTTCGGTCATATCGCTCCCATTGTGTACGTACGACTGCATTGGCGGCAGATCGCGCCCATAGGCCGGCGATGCGCGCACATTGCTCAGTCGTGATGAAAAAAACGCCGGGATGTTGAAGCATCCCGGCGCATGGTATTACGTGTGCTTATTCAAAAAAATCCTTGACCTTGTCTTTCCAGGTCTTGCTTTGCGGACTGTGCTTGGCACCGCCCTCAGTCGTCGACTTTTCAAAGTCGCGCAGCAGGTCTTTCTGTTTTTCCGTCAGTTTCACGGGTGTTTCGATGGCCACGTGGCAGAACAGGTCGCCCGCGTAACCGGAGCGCACGCCCTTGATGCCCTTGCCTTTCAGGCGGAAGGTTTTACCCGACTGGGTGCCTTCCGGGATCGTGAACGACACTTTGCCGTTCAGGGTAGGCACTTCGATTTCGCCGCCCAAAGCCGCCTTGGTGAACGAGATCGGCATTTCGCAATGCAGGTCGTCGCCTTCGCGCTGGAATACGGCGTGCGGCTTGATGTGGATTTCCACATACAGGTCGCCCGACGGACCGCCATTCGTGCCCGGTTCGCCGTTGCCGGACGAACGGATACGCATGCCGTTGTCGATACCGACTGGAATTTTCACTTCCAGGGTCTTGTTGCGCTTGATGCGACCGGCGCCGCCGCATGGCGTGCACGGGTCAGTGATGACCTTGCCGCTGCCATGGCATTTCGGGCAGGTTTGCTGGATGCTGAAGAAACCTTGCTGCATGCGCACCTGGCCGTGGCCACCGCAGGTACCGCAGGTGGTGGGCGACGTGCCCGGCTTGGCGCCGCTGCCGTGGCAAGTGTCGCACTTGTCCCAGCTCGGCACGCGGATGGTCGTGTCGAAGCCGTGAGCAGCTTGCTCCAGTGTAATTTCCAGGTTGTAGCGCAAGTCGGCGCCACGGTACACCTGTGGCCCCGCATTGCGGCTGCGTCCACCGCCACCGCCAAAGATGTCGCCGAAGATATCGCCGAAGCTGTCGGCAAAGCCGCCAGCACCGCCGCCGAAGCCGCCACCGCCGCCCATGTTCGGATCCACGCCAGCGTGACCATAACGGTCATACGCGTCGCGCTTTTCCGGATTGGTCAGCATCTCGTAGGCTTCTTTGACTTCCTTAAACTTTTCTTCCGATTCTTTGCTATCCGGATTGCGGTCCGGATGGTATTTCATCGCCAGTTTACGGTAAGACTTTTTGATCTCTTCTTCCGAAGCATTTTTTGCGACACCGAGTGTCTCGTAAAAATCACGCTTTGCCATGTTGTCGGCACCTTGCAGTCTATCTACTGATGTAAAAATTACACGAAAAAGCCGAGTCGAGTGCTGCGCTAGGCGCAGCGACTCGGCTCGGCCGGTCTTCGCGGCTAATCCCGCGATGTAGCGTTCAGCCCGGCTGCCCCCAGTTCATGGGAGCGCAAGACATTACTTGCTGTCTTTGACTTCTTTGAAGTCAGCGTCAACAACGTCGTCTTGCTTGGCGCCTGCGTCCGATGCGCCAGCAGCTTGCTGTGCACCTTCCGCGCCGCCGGCAGCTTGCTGCGCTTGCATGTCGGCATACATTTTTTCGCCCAGTTTCTGCGATGCGCTCGACAGTGCTTCCACCTTGGCGTCGATCTCAGCCTTGTCGCCCGCCTTGATGCTCGCTTCCAGGTCGGTGATCGCCGCTTCGATCTTCTCTTTCTCGCCCGCATCCAGCTTGTCGCCGTATTCGGTCAAGGATTTCCGGGTCGAGTGTACCAGAGCATCGGCCTGGTTGCGCGACTCGGCCAATTCTTTGACCTTCTTGTCTTCTTCCGCGTTCAGCTCGGCATCCTTGACCATCTTCTGGATTTCAGCCTCGGTCAAGCCGGAATTGGCCTTGATCGTGATCTTGTTTTCCTTGCCGGTGGCCTTGTCTTTCGCGCCGACATGCAAGATGCCGTTGGCGTCGATGTCGAAGGTCACTTCGATCTGTGGCGTGCCGCGCGATGCTGGCGGGATGCCTTCCAGATTGAATTCGCCCAGGCCCTTGTTGCCGGCGGCGATTTCGCGCTCACCCTGGAAGACCTTGATGGTCACCGCAGGCTGGTTGTCGTCGGCCGTCGAGAACACTTGGCTGAACTTGGTCGGAATCGTCGTGTTTTTGTGGATCATCTTGGTCATCACGCCGCCCAGGGTTTCGATACCCAGGGACAGAGGAGTAACGTCCAGCAACAGCAAGTCCTTGCGTTCGCCCGACAGAACCGAACCTTGAATCGCTGCGCCCACGGCGACGGCTTCGTCCGGGTTCACGTCCTTGCGTGGATCCTTGCCGAAGAATTCCTTCACTTTTTCCTGCACCTTCGGCATACGCGTCATACCGCCGACCAGGATGATGTCATCGATGTCCGACACTTTCACGCCAGCATCTTTGATAGCAATGCGGCATGGTTCCATCGTGGCCGTGATCAGCTCTTCCACCAGGGATTCCAGCTTGGCGCGGGTCATCTTCAGGTTCAAGTGGACCGGTGCGCCGTTCGCCATGGCGATGTACGGCTCGTTGATCTCGGTTTGCTGCGACGACGACAATTCGATCTTCGCGCGCTCGGCCGAAGCCTTGATGCGCTGCAGGGCGATCGGATCTTTTTTCAGGTCGATGCCATTGATCTTCTTGAACTCGTCGATGATGTAATCGATGACGCGCTGGTCGAAGTCTTCGCCGCCCAGGAAGGTGTCGCCGTTGGTCGACAGCACTTCAAATTGTTTCTCGCCATCAACATCCGCGATTTCGATGATCGACACGTCGAACGTACCGCCACCCAAGTCATACACGGCGATTTTACGGTCGCCTTTTTCGGTCTTGTCCAGGCCGAACGCCAGCGCTGCCGCGGTTGGCTCGTTGATGATGCGCTTGACGTCCAGGCCAGCGATACGGCCGGCATCCTTGGTAGCTTGGCGCTGCGAGTCGTTGAAGTACGCAGGCACGGTGATGACGGCTTCGGTGACTTCTTCACCAAGGTAGTCTTCTGCCGTTTTCTTCATCTTGCGCAGGACTTCAGCCGAAATTTGCGGCGGCGCCAGTTTTTTGTCGCGTACACCGATCCATGCATCGCCGTTGTCGGCTTTCATGATCTGGTACGGCATCAGAGCGATGTCTTTTTGGACTTCTTTTTCGTCGAACTTGCGACCGATCAGACGCTTGACTGCGTACAGCGTGTTTTTCGGATTGGTCACGGCCTGGCGTTTCGCTGGCGCGCCGACGAGAATTTCGCCATCTTCTTGATAAGCAATAATCGACGGCGTCGTGCGTGCGCCTTCAGCGTTTTCGATTACCTTTGGTTGACCGTTTTCCATGATGGAAACGCAGGAATTCGTGGTTCCCAGATCGATACCGATAATTCTACCCATGATTTATTTCCTTTTATTTGCTAGATTTCAGATGGTTCTTATATGTGGCAAAGCGGCATGGTTTCAAGGCTTGCTTGATGCCGCACTCTGATTATTTTGCTTGCGCGGTCGTTACAATGGCTGGACGCAGCAGGCGGTCCGCAATCATATAGCCCTTTTGCAGGACTGACACGATGGTATTGGCTTCCTGGTCCGCCGGCACCACGGCAACGGCCTGGTGTTTCATCGGATCGAGCTTCTCGCCCTGCACTGGCAATACTTCCACCAGGCGGTTGCGCTCGAACGCGGCGTTCAATTGCTTCAAGGTCATCTCGACGCCTTCTTTCAGCGATTCGATGGTCGGTGCTTCCACCGTCAGCGCCGTTTCCAGGCTGTCTTTGACGGGCACCATGGCTTCGGCAAAGCTCTCGACTGCGAATTTGTGCGCTTTAGCAACATCTTCCTGCGCGCGGCGGCGGATATTTTCGCCATCAGCCTTGGCGCGCATGAAGGCATCGTGCATCTCTGCAAGACGCGCTTCGGTACTCGCCAGCTGCTCTTCCAAAGTAGGCTCTGCGGGAGTCGATGGGGCAGTCGCCGCGGCGTCCGCTTGCGGATTAGGTACAGCTTGGTTTTCCTGATCTTGCATCTGAAAAGCTCCTACAATCAATGACTTAAATGAGTTAGTCTAACTATCTTTACAACACTAACGGGCAGATGGGGCTATATCCTATTGTTTCAAGGGGTATGCATGGCAAAACCAGAATTACATCGATCCATGTTACAGCGTATTACAAAACGCTATCCATTTTGGCCAGCGATCCGTGCGCGCATCCCTTGATTTTCCTGGCTTCCCACGGCAAAGCGGGCATTCTACCAGCCCCGCCACGACCATCGCCACTGGCGGTGTTGCTATTTGGAAAACCTCTTGGCCGCGCCAGATGCGACAAAGCCGCGCAAGCGCGGCTTTAAGATGGCAAAAAATTCAATAATGTCAGTTCGTCGCGCCCAGGGCCAAGGCCGCCGCGCGCGCCTGTTCGCCCGCTTTCTTGTCCGCCTCGCGCTGCGCCGCCGTCTTAATCGTTGGCCAGCCAATCATGTGCTGCTCCGCAATTTCCGCCAGGCCCGCGATCCACGCTGGCGTTTCGTTCAGACAAGCGATGTAGTGAAACTGCTGGCCGCCGGCCGTCTCGAAATCATGCTTGGCTTCCATGGCGATCTCCTCCAGCGTTTCAAGGCAATCGCTGGTAAAGCCCGGACACAGCAGGTCGACGCGCTTGACGCCCTGCTGCGCCAGCGCCACCAGGGTGGGCGCCGTGTACGGCTGCAGCCATTCGGCCTTGCCAAAGCGCGACTGGAAGGTCACCACGTATTGCTCTTTCGTTAATTTCAACTTTTCCGCCAGCAGGCGCGCCGTTTTCAGGCATTGGCAGTGGTAGGGGTCGCCCAGCAGCAAGGTGCGCTTGGGCACGCCATGAAAACTCATCACCAGTTTTTCCGGACGGCCATGCGCGTCCCAATGGTTCAGCACGGAGTCGCGCAAGGCGTCGATATACGTGTCGTGCTCGTGGTATTGCTTAATAAAACGCAATTCCGGCACATTGCGCACGGTGGCGTAATGGGCAAATACGGCGTCGTAGATGGAACCGGTCGTCGTGCCCGAATATTGCGGATAGGCCGGCAGGATGGCGATGCGCTCGCAGCCTTCGCTTTTCAGCCTGGCCAGCACGTCGGGCAAGGAAGGCGAACCGTAGCGCATGGCCATGGCCACCGTGACGCCGTCGTGGCCACGCTCGGCCAGCGCGCCGGCCAGCAACTTGGCCTGCTTTTGCGTATGCACTTTCAGCGGCGAGCCTTCGCGCGTCCAGATCGACGCGTATTTCTTGGCCGACTGGCCGGAGCGGAACGGCAAGATGATCAGGTTCAAAATGAACCACCAGACGATGCGGGGAATTTCCACCACGCGCGGGTCCGACAAAAATTGCTTCAGGTAACGCCGCACGGCCGACGACGTCGGCGCATCGGGCGTGCCCAGGTTGACCAGCACCACGGCGCTGCGGTCGATACTGCCATGCGTGTACGGAGGTTCTGTTTGAAATGACATGAAGGCTCTTCGAAGGCGTTGGATGGATTAGCCAGTTATTATAGTTGCATTGAGTTAATAGCGAAGTGCTGGGGTCAGACCCTCAATGCCGCTAACGTCAAGCTCAGCGCTAACGCATCCGGGGGTCTGACCCCGGATTTAAGCCTGCGTTTAAATTGCCAGCAGTTCACGCGCATGCTTGCGCGTGGTGGCCGTGATTTCCAGGCCGCCCAGCATGCGCGCCACTTCTTCCACCCTGGCCTTGGCGTCGAGCATGTCGATGCGCGAGGCCGTCTTGCCATTGTCCAGGGTGCTTTTTGCCACCTGGAAATGCTGATTCGCCTGGCTGGCCACTTGCGGCAAGTGGGTCACGCACAGCACTTGCCGTCCCTGCCCCAGGCGTTTCAGCAAGCGCCCGACGACTTCGGCGACGGCGCCGCCGATGCCACTGTCGACCTCGTCGAAGATCAGGGTCGGCGTGGTGGTGGCATGCGAGGTGATGACGGAAATGGCCAGCGCGATGCGCGCCAGTTCGCCGCCGGACGCCACTTTCGCCAGGGAGCGTGGCGCCGTGCCTGCGTGGCCGGCAACGAGGAATTCCACTTGCTCGAGGCCGTGGGCGGCCGGCTCGCACGGGTGCAGGGCGATTTCAAAACTGCCGCCCGTCATGCTCAGTTCCTGCATCGCGCGCGTGACGGCTTGCCCCAGCTCCAGGGCGGCGGCACGGCGCGTGTCTGATAACCGTTCGGCCACGGCGCGGTATTCGGCCTCGATCTTCGCTTCCTGGCGCAGCAAGCCTTCGATGTCGGAAGCGTCGGCCAGGTGCTGCAGCTTTTCCGACAGCTTGGCGTGTTCCTCCGGCAAATCTTCGGGCGTGACGCGAAATTTGCGGGCCGTGCTGTGCATGGCTTCCATGCGTGCGTCGAGCTGGTGCAGGCGTTCCGGGTCCAGTTCCACCCGGTCCAGGTAATTGTTCAGCGCGTACACGGATTCCTGCAGCTGAATGCGCGACGATTCGATCAGGTCGACGATGGGCTGCAATTCCGCATCGACGGAGACCAGCTTGCCCAGCTTCTGGTTCAGGGCCGACAGTTGCGACACGATCGGATGGTCTTCCTGCTCGGAAATGATCGCCAGCGCTTCCTGCGCCCCTTCCAGCAGGCTGGCCGCGTGCGACAGGCGGCTGTGCTCGTTCGTGATCTCCGTCCACTCGCCGGGCTTGGCGGCCAGTTTTTCCAGTTCACCCACTTGCCATTCCAGGCGCTCACGTTCGTACAGCACGTTGGCGGCATTCGTTTCGAATTCTTCTCTCTGGCGCACGAGGGCGCGCCAGCGCTTGTGCAGGGCCGCCACTTGCCGCGCATCCTGTTCCGCGCCCGCTTCGCGCGCCGTCGCCTGGCCGTCGAGCAAGGCGCGCTGCGCCTCGCTTTTCAGCAAGGACTGGTGCGCGTGCTGGCCGTGGATGTCGACCAGCATGTCACCGAGTTCGCGCAACTGCGCCGCCGTGGCGGGAATGCCGTTGATGTACGCTTTCGAGCGGCCCGCATTGTCGATCACGCGGCGCAGCAGGGCGCCGCCATCGTCGTTGGCGAATTCATTGGCCACCAGCCACGCTTGCGCCACTTCACTGACGGAAAAATCAGCCGTGATGTCGGCCTTGGCCGCGCCTTCGCGCACCACGCTGGCGTCGCCGCGCCCGCCCAGCGCCAGGGTCAGCGCATCGATGAGGATGGACTTGCCGGCGCCCGTCTCGCCCGTCAGCACGCTGAAGCCGGCGGAAAATTCCAGTTCAATGGTATCGACAATGACAAAATCGCGAATGGACAGTGTATGGAGCATGGCTTCAGTGGTTGGGCGGCGCACCGCGGGTTGAAGTGGAGAAAAATGTTAGCTGAGCTTGCCCTCGCCCGACGGGTACTCATTCCAGTGCAACTTTTCACGCAGGGTGTTGTAGTAACTCCACCCTTCCGGATGCAGGAAGGTAATCGTATGCGGCGAACGGCGGATGAGGATGCGGTCTTGCTGCACCAGGCTGGCAAAAGTCTGCATGTCGAAATTGACGCTGATATCGCGCCCGCGCACAATTTCCACGACGATCTGGCTGGAATCGGGCAGGACGATGGGCCGGTTCGACAGCGCGTGCGGGGCGATCGGCACGAGCACGATGCCGCCCAGGGTCGGGTGCAGCAGCGGGCCGCCAGCCGACAGCGAATACGCGGTCGAGCCCGTGGGCGTGGAAATGATCAAGCCATCGGACCGCTGGTTGTACATGAAGTGGCCATCGACCTCGACGCGCAATTCGGCCATGCCGGCGCCAGCGCCGCGCGAGACGACGACATCGTTGACGGCCATGCCCACGTGAATCGATACACCGTCGCGCAGCACGCTGCCTTCGAGCAAGGTGCGGCGTTCGGCCTTGAAGCGGCCGCCGAGAATTTGCGCCAGCACGGGCAGCATGCGCTCGAGCGGAATATCCGTCATGAAACCCAATCGTCCTTGATTGATACCGATCAAGGGGACGTCGAATGGCGCCAGCTGGCGCGCAATGCCCAACATGGTGCCATCGCCGCCCATGACGATGGCGCAATCGGCGGCGGCGCCGATCTCGGCCGGCGACATGGCGCGCACGCCGGGAAACGCCAGGTTCAGGTGCGCGGCCGTCTCCGCCTCGAAGACCACCGTGTGACCCAGCACTTGCAGAAAATCGACGATGCTTTTCACGGGCTCGGCAATGCCATCCGTATTCTGGCGCACGACCAGGGCGATGGTCTTGGCGCCCAGGTTGAAGCGCTCGCCCGGGGCTGGCAAGGTAGCGGCTGGCTGTTCGGCGCGCTGTTCGGCGTGTGTATCGACGGGCATAAGAGTCTCGGTAATGAATTCGGTGGCAAACCGCCCCAGGCTGTCGCGTCGCACGCCGGCATCGCATGATACTGTATATATGCACAGTATAGTGCGGCTGCCGTGTGCCCGCAAGGGGCGTTCTTGGTGTTGCACGCAGTGTAGCGCAGAAAAAGAATCATCCATGCGTGCGCCAGCGCTCCCTGCATGGACAAATCCGCTTGCAGGCGGCCTGCCGCGGCGGGACACTGGTTCCACTTTACTGTCAGGAGGCCATATGCTTACCCAACCAAGTGAACGCAAGATCAATACCGACGAAAAGGTCAAGAATGACGGCGTCGACCGTCTGCCGCACGAGCGCGATGAATCGCCCGATGCGCAAGACGTGCGACCGCGCAAGATCATGCAACAGGCGGCCAGCGACCTGGAACAGGGCCTGGTCGACACGGACCGGCGCGCCCAGCCCGGCGTGGAAAAAGTCAAACCGGCTGCACCGCAGCAAGCGCGTCCCGACCCGCAGCTGGAACCAAAGAAGGCGCGCTGACTCCAACTGTCACGCACTGCTGCTATGGAGTACGCCATGCACCGTTACGTCTGTTCATTCCTGCTGGCCGCTGCCTGCGGCGCCACGACCGCCCACGCCCAGGCACCACTCGCCATGCTCGCGGGCTTTGGTCCGCAGCCCGCCCTGCCCGCGCCGGACAAGCAATTCATTCCCACCGTCAACGTGGCGCCCGTGCAGCGCTGGACGGCAGATCAACGCCCCGTGGCCGCGGCCGGCCTGGCCATCCACGCGTATGCGCGCGACCTCGACCATCCGCGCTGGCTGTACGTGCTGCCGAATGGCGACGTGCTCGTGGCGGAAACGAACGCCCCGCCGAAACCGGACGACAACAAGGGAATCAAGGGCGCCATCATGCAGATGCAGATGAAAAAAGCGGGCGCCGCCACGCCCAGCGCCAACCGCATCACCTTGCTGCGCGGCATCGATAGCAAGGGCATGGCGCAAACGCGCAGCGTGTTCCTGCAAGGCTTGCACTCGCCATTTGGCATGGCCTTGGTGGGTAACGATCTGTATGTCGCGAATGCCGATGCGCTGCTGCGTTTCCCATACAAAACTGGACAGACGGCCATCACGGCACAGGGCGTCAAGGTGATCGATTTGCCGGGCGGGCCCATCAATCACCACTGGACCAAGAACGTCGTCGCGAGCGCCGATGGCAAATTTCTCTATGTTGCCGTCGGCTCGAACAGCAACGTGGGCGAGAACGGCATGGCGGCCGAAGATGGCCGCGCCGCCATCTGGCAAGTCACGCGCGCGACGGGCAAGGCACGCGTGTATGCGACGGGTTTGCGCAACCCTGTCGGCCTGGCCTGGCAACCGCACAGCGGGGCACTCTGGACGGCCGTCAATGAACGCGACGAGCTGGGCAACGACCTGGTACCCGACTACATGACGTCCGTCAAGGACGGCGCCTTCTATGGCTGGCCCTACAGTTATTTCGGCCAGCACGTCGATGCGCGGGTCCAGCCGCCGCGCCCCGAACTGGTGGCCACCGCCATCGCGCCGGACTACGCGCTCGGTGCGCACACGGCCTCGCTGGGCCTGGCGTTTTATGACGGCGTCTTGCTGCCCGAACGCTACCGGGGCGGTGCCTTCGTCGGCCAGCACGGCTCATGGAACCGCAAGCCCTTCAGCGGCTATAAAGTCATTTATGTTCCCTTCGCCAATGGCGTGCCCAGCGGGCCGCCACACGACGTCGTCAGCGGCTTCCTGGACGGGAACGGCAAGGCGCAGGGCCGCCCCGTCGGCGTAGCCGTCGACAAGGCGGGCGCGCTGCTGGTGGCGGACGACGTGGGCAATGTCATCTGGCGCGTGACGCCGGCGCCGTGAGTGACTAAGCCCTGCACGTGCTCCCCTGCATGCGCCCCCTGTGTGGCGCAACGAACGGAAGGGCAAAGGAGGCTCGCGCATGATGGATGCTCGAACCACGCAAGGAGTACATCATGAAAAAAACAGGATCAGCCGTCTGGAGTGGCGGCCTTAAAGATGGCAAAGGGTTTATTTCCACCCAAAGCGGTGCGCTCGACAATGTAGCCTATGGTTTTAATACGCGCTTCGAAGACGGTCCCGGCAGCAATCCGGAAGAACTGATCGGCGCGGCCCATGCGGCCTGCTTCACCATGGCCCTGTCCGGCCAGCTGGGCGAGGTGGGCCTGCGCGCCACGGCCCTGAAAACCACGGCCGACGTCAGCCTGGAAAAAATCGATGGCAGCTATGCCATCACGGCCGTCCACCTGACACTGGTGGCCACCATTCCCGGCGCCGCCGAAGAAGCGTTCCAGGACGCGGCCCTGCGCGCCAAGCTCGGCTGCCCAGTATCGAAGTTGCTGGCGACGGAAATCACCCTGGACGCCCATCTGGAGTAACGCCGGCATGCCGTCCGCTGCTGTTCCATCACCGGGCGGCAGGGGCGGTCTCGGCAAGAAAGCCGTAAAACGCATAAAATCCTGCCATTCCCCTACACCCTCAAGGATTTACGATGCGTATTTTGCACACCATGTTACGGGTCGGCGACCTGCAGCGCTCCATCGATTTTTACACCAAGGTCCTGGGCATGACGCTGCTGCGCACCAGCGACAATCCGGAATACCAGTACACGCTGGCCTTCGTCGGCTATGGTTCGAACCCCGACCACGCGGAACTGGAACTGACGTATAACTATGGCACCACCAGCTACGAGCTGGGCACGGCGTACGGCCACATCGCCATCTCGGCCGACGACATCGTCGCCGCGTGCGATGCGGCACGCGCAAATGGCGGCAACGTCACGCGCGAACCGGGTCCCGTGAAAGGCGGCAATACGGTCATCGCCTTCATCACCGATCCCGACGGCTACAAGATCGAATTGATCGAACGCAAGTTCGACGGCCAGGGCGGCGGCCTGTAATAACTCAGCCTGGCTCGACGGCCTGGGCAATGGCCGCGCGCAGCCAGGCAATGCCCGCATCGCCATCCGTACGGCGGTGCCGTATCGTTTCAAACGCAAACGGCGCGATGGCAAACGGCGCAGCATACAGCGCCAGCCCTTGCGCCACACTCCCCTGCAAGGCCCGCTGCGCCACCGTCAGGATCAAGTCCGTCCCCCGCACGACATCCGGTGCGACCGTCCAGTAAGGCACACGCACGGCGATGCGGCGCGCCTTGCCCAGCTGGGCCAGGGCCGCGTCGACTTCGGCCGCCATGCCGCCTTCGCTGGACGCCACCAGCACGTGCGGGCGCGCCAGATAAGTTTCCAGGCTCAACGTTTCACCGTCCGCCAGGCTGGCCGGATCGAGCGCGCACACGAACGTTTCCTCGAATAAGGTTTCACGGTGTAACTGCTCGGGCAATTGCGGGAACACGCCCAGCGCCAGATCGATCTCGCCATCTTGCACGCCAGCGATCACGGCCGGTCGGCTGGCATAGCTGATGGCCAGGTCGATGCCGGGCGCTTCCACGCGCAGGCGCCGCAACAAACGGGGCAAGATCAGCGCCGCGCCGTAATCCGACATGGCCAGGCGAAACACGCGCTGCGCCGTGGCCGCCTCGAAGACGGCGCCACCGAGCACGGAGCGCACGCTTTGCAAGGCTTCGGCCAGCGGCCGCGCCAGCTCCAGGGCGCGCGCCGTTGGCTGGAAGCCGCCCTTGCCGCGCAGCAGCAGCGGGTCGCCGAGCAAGTGGCGCAAGCGGGCCAGCGCATGGCTGACGGCAGGCTGGCTCATGTGCAAGCGCTCCGCTGCGCGCGACAAATGGCGCTCGCTGAGCAGCGCTTCCAGGATCACCAGCAAGTTCAAATCGACGGCGCGCAAATTATTCATTTGATGCATAGTTGAATGGCAAATTACGAATTGGATTTAATCATGACAGCATAATACGATGATCCCATCAACTCAACTGTGGGAGTGTCACATGCATGGATGGATCACCGTATTTGCCCCGCTGGCCATGCTGGCCGGCGCCGTCGTCCCCTTCCAGGCGGGCGCGAATGCCGCGCTGGGCCGCAACCTGGGCCACCCGTTGTGGGCCACCCTCGCTTCGCTGGCCGTCAGCGCCGTGCTCGCCTCGCTCGTGATGCTCGTCTGGCGGGTACCGGCGCCCGATGTCGCTCTCGCCATGCGGGGACCGGGCTGGTCCTGGCTGGGCGGCGCGGCCGGCGTGTTTTACATTACGGCCGCGCTGATGCTGGCGCCGCGCATGGGCTCCGGCCCCTTCATGGCGGCCGTCATCGGCGGGCAAATGCTGGCCGCGCTGGCCATCGACCGCTACGGCTTGCTGGGCTTTGCCGTCAAACATATTTCTCCGCTGCACTGGGCCGGCGCGGGGCTGGTGGTGGCCGGTGTCGTGCTGACCCAATTCGCCAACAGCCGCGCCGTGTAACACCACTTCAAGACGAAAAAAAACCAGCACCGTTGCCGGTGCTGGTTTTCATTCAGCAAGACCGCGCTTACTTGTCGAGCAAGGCGTTGACGGGCATCAAGTCCGTTTCCTTCAGAGTACCGGCCGCCGCCTTCAGGCGCAAGCCGTTCATGATGGTGTCGTAGCGGGCTTTCGACAGGTCTTTTTGTGTGGAGAACAATTGTTTCTGCGCATTCAAGACGTCGATATTGATGCGCACGCCCACTTGATAGCCGAGCTGGTTCGACTCCAGCGCCGACTTGCTCGATACTTCCGCCGCTTCCAGCGCCTTGACTTGCGCCAGGCCGCTGTTGACGCCGAGGAATGCCTGGCGCGCGCCTTGCGAGGCCGTGCGGCGTGCCGTTTCCAGGTCGTTGCGGGCCTTGTTTTCCAGCGCGATCGATTCACGCACCTTGCTGGTGACGGCAAAGCCGCTGAAAATCGGGATGCTCCACTGCACGCCGATGGCGTTGTTGTTGTTGCCATTGCCATTGCCGCCACCGGAACTGTAGCTATGGCCCATGTTGGCGATCAGGTCCAGGGTCGGGTAATGGCCGGCGCGGTTGCGGCCGATGTCGCGCTTGGCCGATTCCACGTTGAACTGGGCCGTGACGACGCCGTAGTTCTGCTCTTCGGCGGATGACACCCACGGCTCGACGGCGGCCGGTTCCGGCGCACTGATGACCACGCCCGTGCGCATCGGCGCCAGAGTGGTCGGCGCTTCGCCGATGATGGTTTGCAAGGCGCTGCGCTTGTTGGCCAGGTCATTGATGGCGGCAAATTCCTGCGCCACCACCAGGTCGTACGCCGCTTGCGCTTCGTGCGTGTCGGTAATCGTTTGCGTGCCCACTTCGAAGTTGCGCTTGGCCGATGCCAGTTGCTCCGTCGTGGCGACCTTTTGCGCCTGCGTGGCGCCCAGGTTGTCCTGCGCGCTCAGCACGTCGAAATATGCCTGCGCCACGCGGGTGATCAGGTCTTGCTGCACTTGCGCAAATTGCGCTTCCGCAATCGCTTGCGCCAGCTTGCTTTGCTGATAGGTTTCCCAACGATCCCAGCGGAACAGCGGCTGCGTCAGGGTAAGGTTATAGCTATTCGTGCGCATGTTGACGGACGGCGAGGTGATCTTGTTGCCGCCATTGTTCTGGACGATCTGCTCGGTATTGCCACGCGTATTCGTGCCCGACGCTGCAACTTGCGGCAGCAAGCCTGCCAGCCCCTGCGGAACCCGCTCCATCCCGGCCGACAAGGCCGCGCGCGCACTCGCATACTGCGCGTCATTGGCCAGCGCCTGCTGGTACACCTGGATGAGATCGGCCGCCTGCGCTTGCAGCGAGTATGTCATCGAGACAAAGGCGCTGGTCATCAGCACGGCGATAAGGGGTTTCCGCATTGCATTTCTCCGTTGGAGTCGTCAAAAGTTGATGGAATCAAAAATCTGCTACCGCTTGCCTTGCGCCCGCCGGATCAGCGGGGTACAGGCCTCCGCAGGCATGCGGGAAAACATGCCTGGGTGCATCTACTGCAAAATAACTTAGTATGTAGGCATCGCGCTGTCGACTTGCAGCGCCCAGGCATGCACGCCGCCCGTCAAATTACTGATCTTGCCAAAACCATTGCGCTCCAGGAAGGCCGCCACTTGCATGCTGCGCATGCCGTGATGGCAGATGCAGACGATCTCGGCATCTTCATCGAGGTCATCGATGCGCGCAGGAATCGAGTTCATCTGCATCAGCGTGGCCCCGTCGAGGTGGCACAGGTCGAACTCCCACTGTTCCCGCACATCCAGCAACAGCGGACGCGGGCGGGAAGGGTCAGCCAGCCAGGCGGCCAGCTGCGGTGCACTCAAATGCTCCATCGAATCGGTCGCCTCAGAACTGGAAATGCGACGGTGTCACGGCTTGCAGCGGCGTGACATTGGTTTCAAACAGCTTGCGCGTGTCGTAAGCCTTGTCCGAGCTGCGCGTAATCAGGTGCGCCGACATGATCGGCGCTTCGCCGATGATGGCCAGGATGCGGCCGCCGACTTTCACTTGTTGCAACAGTGCTTCCGGCAACACGGCCAGGGCGCCGGACACGACGATCACGTCATACGGTGCGCCCTTGCTCCAGCCTTGCGCGCCGTCGCCCAGTTCCACGGTGACGTTCGTCACGCCGTTGGCGGCCAGGGTCTGCTCGGCCAGAGTTTTCAATTGGGGAACGATTTCCACGCTCGTCACATGACGCGCCTTGTGCGCCAGCAAAGCGGCCATGTAGCCGCTGCCGGTGCCGATTTCCAGCACATTTTCATGCTTTTTTACGGCTACGTCTTGCAAAATGCGCGCTTCCAGCTTCGGCGTCAACATGCATTCGCCGCCGCCCAGTGGAATTTCGGTATCGACGAAGGCCAGGTTTTTATAGGCGGCCGGCACGAAATCTTCACGCTTGACCACGTTCAACAGCTCCAATACGTCGATATCCAGTACGTCCCATGGACGGATCTGCTGTTCGATCATATTGAAGCGGGCTTGTTCGATATTCATCTTTGGACTCGGTAAGTGAAGTAATAATCCGCCATTTTATCGTTGAACTGGCTGAAAGCACATGTTAACCATAAAGACGGGGAATGGAGGAAATTTGCGACGATCTGCAGATTTGAGGGGGCGAACCTTGGATAGGGGCAACTGAACGGTAGAGGCAAGCGCCGCATGTCAACTTTTCCCGGGCGCCTCCACCTGCAGACTGCGCAAGCTCATGTCGATAAAGGCATCCATATAGGCGACGGGATCGATGTTCTTGACCTCGCACGGCAGGAAGGAGTGCGTCCACATCATCAGCATGGTGACGGGCGCGCTGAGGATGGTGCTGACCAGCACGGGATCGACCTGGCGGAATTCGCCGCGCTGCATGCCCCGTTCGAGCAGGGTGGCGATCAGCGCATTGCCGCGCGCGACCACCTCTTCGTTGTAAAACTGCGCCAGTTCCGGGAAATTGTTCGCTTCGGCCAGCATCAGCTTGGTCAAACCGGCCAGCTTGGTGGCGCCAAACTCTTCCCACCATTGCATCATCATGCTGCGCAACAACTCGGCGCTGCTGCTGTCCGAGGCGGCCATGCTGTTTTCCGCCTCGCCGATGGAATGCACGATATTGTCGCGCACCACGGCCTTGAACAGCTCTTGCTTGTTCTCAAAGTACAGGTACAGGGTGCCTTTCGACACACCGGCCCGTTTGGCCACATCCTCCAGGCGCGTCGATGCGAAGCCCCGTTCGACAAACAGGTCGAGGGCGGCGGCGAGCAATTCCTGCGGGCGGGCATCCTTGCGCCGCTCCCAGCGGGGCTTGGTATCAATCGGGGCTTGCATGTATCTTTCCAAGTAACTTACTTTTGAGTCATTAATGGTAGACCGGTCTACCGTCAAGGTCAAGCGCGGGGCATCGCCCGGCATCCAGAACACAGGCATTGTACCCTCCGTGCCGGCGTTGGCGGCACCGCCCTCTGGCGCCGGACCTGCGGCGCCGGGTGAAGCAGAATGCGTTTCAGCCCCCATTTTGCGCAGTTCATCGCATTTCCCTGCAAGCCAAGGTATCGCCTTGCTATCTTCTCATCGACAGCACGGCAGCCGCGGCGCGGCAGCCGGCTTTTTTCTTGTCCTGAACTAAAACAATCATAAAGGAAACACCATGCGTACCTTGCTGGCCCTGTGCTGTGCCCTTGCCCTTGGCGGTTGCGCCATCGTCATCAACCCCAACGATGGCGAAGTGCGCTATACCGACTCAAGCGGCAATGCCGTCCAGGGCAACGGGCAAGTGAGCCGCGACGTGCGCCAGGTCAGCAATATCAGCGCGCTCGACATCGACAACATGAAGCGCATCGACATCAAGATCGACGTGCGCGTCGGCCCGGCGGCATCGCTGGTGATCGAAGCGGACAGCAATCTGCAACCGCTGATCCACAGCGACGTGAGCGGCAATACCCTGCGCCTCTGGAGCGATACGAACATTCGCAGCAGCAATGGCATCCACGTCATCTATACGACGCCGCAATTGAAGAAGATCAATATTTCCGGCTCGGGCCGCCTGGTGGTGAGTGGCCTCAATGGCGATGATTTCAGCCTGGAGCAGCGCGGTTCGATGAAGAGCGAACTGTCGGGCACGGTGGGCCGCTTCGGCGTGACCAACGGTGGCTCGGGCAGCATCAACGCGGCGGCCCTTGCCAGCGGCAATACGGACGCGGCGCAAAACGGCTCGGGCAGCATCCAGCTGGGCAGCGTGCGCGGCGAGCGCATCAACGTAGCCGTCAACGGCTCGGGCAGCATCAGCGCCAGCGGCGCCGTGCAGCGCCTCGACGCCAACGTGAATGGCTCGGGCGACGTCAACCTGGCGGCCCTGCGCAGCGACGTTGCCTATCTGGCGAGCAACGGTTCCGGCGACATCGACGTCACCGTCCAGAGTGAAGTCAACGCCCGCGCCAGCGGTTCCGGTCGCATCACCGTGCATGGCGATCCGGCCCGCCGCACGTTGTCGGGCAAGCGCGTCAGCATCGTGCGCTAAGCACGCCCTGGCGACGCATGGGAGCCGGCTTGCTATACTGTCGGCTCCTCACCCGCCCGTCTGAAATCCCATGTCACCATCCGCCACCCTGGCATGCCGTCCCTCGTGCGGCGCCTGCTGCACCGCACCGTCCATCACCAGCCCGATTCCCGGCATGCCGGATGGAAAACCGGCGGGCGTGCGCTGCATACAGCTGGCCGACGACAACCGTTGCAATATCTTTGGCCAGCCGCAGCGGCCCGCCTTTTGCGGCGGCTTGCAGCCATCGGCAGAGATGTGCGGCGACAGCCGTGAACACGCGGTGCACTGGCTGGCCGAGCTGGAACGGCTGACGGCGCCCTGAGCGGCGCGACGAACGGCGTCCCTGCCTGCCCCGTGCTCAGCGCGCGTCCTCCGCTTCCTCGGCGTCGCGCTGGCGCTTGTATTCCAGCAATGTGGCAATCCCGAAATAGATTAACAGCAGGAACACGGAATCGCGTGCATCGCTCCAGCCCAGCGTGCCATTGCGCAAGTAATGCAGCGCGTTCAACACGATCATCATGCCCAGGATCAACCATCCACTGCGGCGCAGGGCGCGGCCTGGCAAGCTTGCCTTGAAAGAAGTAACTGAAAACATGGCTTCCCTTATTTCATTCCATTTTTCACAACACTAACAGAGTTTATATTTTTTCGGCCATATTTGACGGAAGCATAGCGTACGCTTGACTCCATCTGCACGTTTGCGTATATTCATGCACATTCCTGCACGTTTCAAACAAATACCGATGTCCGCCACCCTGCTCCTTAAACAACGCCACGCGCTGATCCAGCAACAACTGCATGCCGACGGCCGCGTGCTGGCACTCGATCTGGCGCGCCAGCTCGACGTTTCCGAAGATACGATACGGCGCGACCTGCGCGAGATGGCGGCCGCCGGTCTGTGCCAGCGCGTGTACGGCGGCGCCCTGCCGCTGGCGCCCGACGGCGGTACCTTGACGCAGCGCAAGCAGGAAGCGCCGGAACGCAAGGCGCGCCTGGCGCAGGCTGCCGTCTCGCTCGTACGCGCCGGCCAGGTGCTGTTTTTTGATGCGGGTTCGACCAACCTGGCCATCGCCAGCGCCTTGCCAGAGTTGGCGCTCACTGTCATCACGAATGCCCCCGCGATCGCCATGGCGCTGATGGAGCGCCCGGAAATCGAGCTGATCATGGCTGGCGGACGGGTCGACCGCCGCGCCGGCGCCAGCTTGGGTCCGCAAGCCTTGCGCACGGTCGAACGCATGCATCCCGACCTGTGCTTCCTCGGCGCTTGCGGCGCCGATGCGGACGCGGGCGTGACGGCGTTCAACTACGATGAAGCCGAGTTCAAGCGCAGCATCGCCGGCGCCAGCAAGGCGGTGGTGGTGGCCGTCACCAGCGACAAGCTGGGCACGGCCGCACCGTTCGGCGTGCTGGCCACGGGCTTGCTGCAGCACCTGGTGCTGGAAGCCGATGCCGACGCTGTCCACATCGCCGCCTTTGAACGGCTGGGCGTGCAAGTGTTGCGCGCCCGCGCCTGACTTTATCCACCCCGACCTTGAAAAGTTCCCCCATGCATCTCACCGGCACCCTGCAACAACGCGCCACGCGCCTGGTCTTCTTCGCTGCCGGCCTCGGCATGGCCGCCTGGGCACCGCTGGTCCCCTACGCCAAGTCGCGCCTGGGCCTCGATGAAGCCACTCTCGGTATTTTGCTGCTGTGCCTGGGCGCCGGCTCGCTGTGCGCGATGCCGTTTACGGGCATGCTCACGGCACGCTTCGGCTGCCGCAAGGTCATCGCCGGCGCCGGCCTGCTGCTGACCGCCATCCTGCCCGGCCTGGCGCTGGCCGCCACGCCGCTGCAACTGGGCCTGGTGCTGCTGGTGTTTGGCGCGGCCATGGGCACCTTCGACGTGGCCATCAATATCCAGGCCGTGATCATCGAAAAAGCCAACGGCGGCGCCATGATGTCGGGCTTTCACGCGCTGTTCAGCGTGGGCGGCTTCGCCGGCGCGGCCTGCATGGCCCTGCTGCTGTGGCTGGGCCTGACGCCGGCCTGGTCCTGCGTGGTGGTGATGCTGCTGCTGTGCGGCGTGCTGGGCGCGGCGCAAGGCCATCTGCTGCCGACGGCATCCGCCTCGGGCGAAAAGACGCCACTGTTCGTCATGCCGCATGGCGCCGTCATTTTCATCGGCTTGCTGTGCTTTATCGTCTTCCTGGCCGAAGGCGCCATCCTCGACTGGAGCGCCCTGTTCCTCACCACCACGCGCGGCCTCGAAGAAGCCAAGGGCGGTCTCGGCTACGCCGCCTTCGCCATCGCCATGACGGTCGGTCGATTTACGGGCGACAAGGTGGTCAGCCGCTTTGGCGGCAAGCGGGTGCTTACTTTTGGCGGCCTGTGCGCAGCGGCAGGCTTCTTCCTGGCCGTCATGGCGCCGCACGCCAGCCTGGCCATGGCGGGCTTCGTGCTGATCGGCCTGGGCGCGGCGAACATCGTGCCCATCCTGTTTACGGCGGCCGGCAATCAGCATGCCATGCCAGCCAGCCTTGCCGTGGCAGCCATCACCACCATCGGCTATGCGGGCATCCTGGCCGGTCCGGCCGTGATCGGTTTCATCGCCCACGCCACCAGCCTCAATATCGCTTTCGCCATGCTGGGCGCCGCCCTGCTGCTGGTGGCGGCCAGCGCGCGTCTGGTGGCGCCGGCAAAACAGGCTTCCTGAGCCTCCCCTCGCCTGGCGGACGGCGCTAAAAAAGCGCCGCCCAACTGCGCCCAAATAAGGTCCGCGGGCCTGCGGCATGGTAAGCTTCGACCCCGCGCACATTGTGGGCGCCGCACACTCACCCCATCCTGCCACTTATACCCGTTTATACCTATGGATCTCATTCTTGCGTTAAAAGCCATCATCATGGGGCTGGTCGAAGGTTTTACCGAATTCTTGCCGATTTCTTCCACGGGTCACCTGATCCTGGCCGGCAGCCTGCTCGACTTTACCAAGGATGTCTCGAAAGAGGTCATGGATGTCTTCGAGATCGCCATCCAGGCCGGCGCCATCCTGGCCGTGTGCTGGGAATACCGCCAGCGCATCGGCAGCGTGCTGACCACCTTCGGCAGCGAAGCCAAATCGCGCAAGTTCGTGCTGAACGTGGCCATCGCCTTCCTGCCCCTGGCCATCATCGGCCTGGCCATCGGCAAGATGATCAAGCATGCGCTGTTCAAGCCAGTACCGGTGGCCATGGCCTTCATCATCGGCGGCATCGTGATTTTGCTGGTGGAGCGCCGCGCGCGCACCAATCCCGTCACCGTGCGCGTCAACTCGGTCGATGAAATGACGCCGTTCGACGCCTTGAAAGTGGGCTGCGCGCAGGCGTTCGCGCTGATCCCCGGCACCAGCCGCTCCGGCTCGACCATCATCGGCGGCATGCTGCTGGGCCTGTCACGCAAGACGGCCACCGAATTCTCGTTCTTCCTGGCCATCCCGACCCTGCTGGCGGCCACCTTCTACTCACTGTACAAAGCGCGCGACATCCTGTCGGCCACCGACGTGCCCCTGTTTGGCCTGGGCACCGTGTCCGCCTTCATCTCCGCCTTCCTGTGCGTGCGCTGGCTGCTGCGCTATATCAGTTCGCACGACTTCACGTTTTTTGCCTGGTACCGCATTGTGTTCGGCTTGCTGGTGTTGGCCAGCGCCCACTACGGCTGGGTTGTTTGGGCAGAATAAGGCACTATGAATCAAGATCTTAACCAGCGCGCGCTGCACCTGCTGCAAACCGTTTTCGGCTACCCGGCCTTCCGCGGCCAGCAAGCCGACATCGTCGACCACGTCAGCCATGGCGGCGACGCGCTGGTGCTGATGCCCACGGGCGGCGGCAAGTCGCTGTGCTATCAGATTCCCGCGCTGCTGCGCGACGGTGTTGGCGTCGTCGTCTCGCCATTGATCGCGCTGATGCAGGACCAGGTGGACGCTTTGGCCGAAGTCGGCGTGCGCGCCGCCTTCCTCAATTCCACGCAAACCTACGAAGAAGCGAGCCGCATCGAGCGCCTGGTGCGCACGGGCGGCATCGACGTCGTCTACGTGGCGCCCGAGCGCCTGATGACGCAGCGCTGCCTGGACCTGTTCCAGGCCTCGAAAATCTCCCTGTTCGCCATCGACGAGGCGCACTGCGTGGCCCAGTGGGGTCACGACTTCCGTCCCGAATACATCAAGCTGTCGGTGCTGCACGAGCAGTTCCCGGACGTGCCGCGCATCGCGCTCACGGCCACGGCCGACCCGCAGACGCGTGCCGAAATCGCCCTGCGTTTGCAGCTGGAAGACGCGCGCCAGTTCGTCTCGTCCTTCGACCGCCCGAACATCCGCTACCAGATCGTGGAAAAGGCGAATGGCCGCAAGCAGCTGCTCGACTTCATCAACACGGAACACACGGGCGACTGCGGCATCGTCTATTGCCTGTCACGCAAAAAGGTCGAAGAGACGGCGGAATTTCTGAACCAGAGCGGCATCCGCGCCCTGCCGTATCACGCCGGCATGGAGTACGCCAAGCGCAGCGCCAACCAGGCGCGCTTCCTGCGCGAAGAAAACATCGTCATGGTCGCCACCATCGCCTTCGGCATGGGCATCGACAAGCCCGACGTGCGCTTTGTCGCCCACCTCGATCTGCCGAAAAGCATCGAGGGCTATTACCAGGAAACGGGGCGCGCGGGCCGCGACGGCATGGCCGCCAACGCCTGGATGGCGTACGGTTTGCAGGACGTGGTGCTGCAGCGGCGCATGATCGATGAATCGGAAGCGGACGACACTTTCAAGCGCGTGCTGGGCGTCAAACTCGACGCCATGTTGGGCCTGTGCGAAACGCTCAGCTGCCGCCGCATGCGCCTGCTCGAATACTTCGGCGAACCGGCTTCGCCGTGCGGCAATTGCGATACCTGTTTAGTGCCGCCCGTGTCCTTCGACGGCACCGTGCCCGTGCAAAAACTGCTGTCGGCCATCTACCGCGTCGACCAGCGCTTCGCCGGCGGCCACGTGATCGACGTGCTGCGCGGCGTGGAATCGGAACGCATCAAGACCTGGCACCACGATTCGCTGTCGGTGTTTGGCATCGGCTCGGATCTGGGCGAAGCGGAATGGAAGTCGATCCTGCGCCAGGCCATCGCGCTGGGTCTCGTCTCGGTCGACCATGAACAATACAGCTCGCTGAAACTGACGGACGCTTCGCGCCCCGTGCTCAAGGGCGGCCAGAAAGTGCAGCTGCGCCAGTACCAGAAACCGGTGAAAACCAGCAAGCGCAGCACCAGCGTGGCGAAGGGCTATGTCGAGACGGATCTGTCCACCAGCGAGCAGGCGATCTTCGACAAGCTGCGCTGGTGGCGCGTGGAAACGGCGCGCACGCACAACGTGCCCGCCTACGTGATTTTTGTCGACGCCACCCTGCGCGAAATCGCCAAGGCCAAGCCTACCTCGCTCGAGCAGATGCGTGGCGTAAGCGGCGTGGGCGAGAAAAAACTGGCCTCGTACGGCGACGAAATCGTCGCCATGATTCTGGAGATGATTTGATGGAAGATTTGATGGAAGCGCTCTCGCCGGACCTGATTTACCAGGCCGTGAAAATCCTCGGCGCCCAGCCCGACGCCGAAGACGCGGTGGAAGCGCAAGTACGTTTACTGGTGCAGGACGACCTCACCGTGCGCCGCCTGGCCGACGTGGTGCCGGAAGCCTTCGGCCTGGTGCTGGCGTCGCACCTTCCCGGCGCCGAAAACATGACCTTGCCCGATACCTTCTGCGCGCAGGACGACGACGGCGAATGGGTGGAGTTTCCCCTGCGCCGCGAGCCGATCTTTGTCGTCGCCGCAGATATCGCCCAGCACACTTTCCACAACGGCCCGCGCGCGCTGATACAAAACCTGGCCGACCGCAGCTCCCTGCTGGCGGCCATCAACAAGGCCCTGAACGCGGGCGGCTCGCTCGATGGCACGACCCTGGGGCCGCCATCCTTCTTCGGCCTGCCCGCCGCGCTGTACCAGCCGGCGGCATCGCCCGAGACGCCCTGAGCACTGCACCTTGCCCCTGCCCTTGATAAGAGAACGCTGCCGCGATGGAAACCAAATGGCTGGAAGACTTCATCTCGCTCGCTGAAACGCATAATTTCAGCCGTTCCGCGGCCCTGCGCCACGTCACCCAGCCAGCCTTCTCGCGGCGCATCCAGTCGCTGGAAAACTGGCTCGGCATCGACCTGGTCGACCGCACGTCCTACCCCACGCGCTTGACGCCGGCCGGCGCCGTGTTCTACGAGCAGGCGCTGGAAATGCTGGGACAAATCAATGGCGTGCGCGCGCTGTTGCGCGGCAAGCGCGCCGCCACGCAAACGAGCGTCGATTTCGCCGTGCCGCATACCCTGTCGCTGACCTTCATGCCGAAGTGGCTGACGGCCTTGGAAGAAGGTTTTGCACCGATCAACAGCCGCCTGATGGCCCTGAACGTGCACGACGCCGTGCTGCAACTGGTCGACGGCGGCTGCGATTTGCTGCTGTGCTACCACCATCCGCGCCAGCCGGTGCAGCTGGACCCGGGCCGCTACGACATGCTGGTGATGGGCCGCGAAACCCTGCGCGCGTATGCGCGCTGCGGCCAGGACAAGGTGCCGGACTTCGTCCTGCCCGGCAGCGCCAAGGAGCCGCTGCCCTTCCTCTCCTACACGAGCAACGCTTACCTGGGACGCATGGTGGAACTGCTGCTGGCCGATGCCAAGGCCCCGCTGTTCCTGGAAACCTGCTATGAAACGGACATGGCAGAAGGCTTGAAAATGATGGCGCTGGAGGGACGCGGCATCGCTTTCCTCCCCGAATCGGCCGTCATGCGCGACGTCAAATACAAGCATCTGGCACGCGCCGACGGCGGCGCACCAGGCTGGGAAATCGAGCTGGAAATCCGTTTATATCGCGAGCGTCCATCCAGCCTGCGCCCTGGCAAGCAGATAGTCGAAAGCCTGTGGCAGTACCTGGTGCAGGCGCAGGAAGGCAAGGCGCGCGCCAGCAAGCGCCGCAAACGCGCCACCGAGGCCGTTCGGTCCTGACTGGCAATCCTGACAATACAACTATGCAAGAAATGCATAACCGGATGCGCACAAAGCATTGGCCGGGGCATGAGGCTATCGCCTACGATGCGGTTCCGCTGCGCGCAGCTGCATCTCGGCTGTGCCTCTAACGTATTCGTATTGTCAGGAGCTTATCAAGCATGACCAGCAAGCACGCACTTCCTTCCTACCTCAATCCTGAAGACCTGGGCCCATGGGGCGTCTACCTCGAGCAGATCGACCGCGTTACGCCGTACCTGGGCAACCTGTCGCGCTGGGTGGAAACGCTGAAGCGTCCAAAGCGCATCCTGACGGTCGACGTGCCTATCGAGCGCGATGACGGCACCATTGCCCACTACGAAGGCTACCGCGTGCAGCACAATCTGTCGCGCGGTCCGGGCAAGGGCGGCGTGCGCTTCCACCAGGACGTGACCCTGTCGGAAGTGATGGCCCTGTCGGCCTGGATGACGGTCAAGAATGCAGCGGTCAACGTGCCATACGGCGGCGCCAAGGGCGGTATCCGTGTCGATCCGAAAACCCTGTCGCGCAACGAACTGCAACGCCTGACCCGCCGCTACACGAGCGAGATCAGCATGATCATCGGACCGAACAAGGATATCCCGGCGCCGGACGTCAACACGAATGAACAAGTCATGGCGTGGATGATGGACAGCTACGCCATGATCGGCGGCAATATGTCGACCGGCGTGGTGACGGGTAAACCAATTTCGCTGGGCGGCAGCCTGGGTCGCCGCGACGCGACGGGCCGCGGCGTGTTCGTCGTCGGTTGCGATGCGGCCGCCAAGGTCGGCATGTCGCTCGAAGGCGCGAAAGTCATCGTGCAAGGTTTCGGCAACGTGGGCGGCGTCGCTGCCCGCATGTTCGCTGAAGCCGGCTCGAAAGTGGTCGCGGTACAAGACCACAAGACCACCGTCGTGCACGCCGGCGGCTTGAACATCCCGCAATTGCTGGCACACGTGGCCGAAGTGGGCAGCGTCGAAGGCTTCCCGGGCGCCGAGGCATTCGTGCCACGCGAAGATTTCTGGGGCATCGATTGCGACATCCTGATCCCGGCCGCGCTGGAACAGCAAATCACGGCTGAACGCGCACAAGTCATCCGCGCCAAGATCATCCTGGAAGGCGCCAATGGCCCGACCCTGCCGGCAGCGGACGATATCCTGACCGACCGTGGTGTCTTGATCGTGCCGGACGTGCTGGCCAACGCCGGCGGCGTGACCGTCAGCTACTTCGAGTGGGCGCAGAACTTCTCGAGCTTCTTCTGGACGGAAGAAGAAATCAACAGCCGCCTGACCCGCATCATGCGCGAAGCGTTCGACTCGGTATGGCAAGTGTCGCAAGAGAAGAAAGTGTCGATGCGTACCGCGACCTTCATCCTGGCATGCACGCGCGTGCTGCAAGCTCGCGAAGTGCGCGGCTTGTATCCATAATGGCTGCCTGAGAAAATGCCTGGGGCGTTGTTGCTTCGCCTCGCCGTACTAGCGTACTGTCTTCGGCTTTGCGCCTAGCCCCAGACATTTTTCAGGCGCCATTGGGTTGCTGGCACTCTAAAAAAAATCCCGCCACACTGACGTGTGAGCGGGATTTTTTATATCTGGCCTGGCGGACTTTTTTTACGCTGCGTAGCCTTGCGGATTCTGGTGCTGCCAGCGCCAGTGGTCGCGGCACATGTCGTCGATGTTTTTCTGTGCTTGCCAGCCCAGCAATTGCTTTGCCTTGTCGGCCGAGGCGTAGCAGCTGGCGATGTCGCCGGGGCGGCGCGGCACGATGTCGTACGGCACCTTGCGGCCGCTGGCCGCTTCGAAGGCACGTACGGTGTCGAGCACGCTGTAGCCGTGGCCCGTACCCAGGTTGACGGTAAAGCCGCCCTCGGTGGAGAACAGGCGGTTCAGCGCGGCCACATGACCCAGCGCCAGGTCGACCACGTGAATGTAGTCGCGCACGCCCGTGCCATCCGGCGTAGCGTAGTCGTTGCCGAACACGGCCAGGCGCTCGCGGCGGCCCACGGCCACCTGGGCGATGAAGGGCATCAGGTTGTTCGGGATGCCGGCCGGATCTTCACCGATCAAGCCGCTGGCATGCGCGCCGACCGGATTAAAGTAGCGCAGCACGCCGACCTGCCATTGAGCATCAGCATGCACGAGATCCCCCAGGATCTGCTCGACCATCAGCTTCGAGCGGCCATACGGGTTGGTCACGGACAGGCGCGACGATTCCAGGATCGGCAAGGCTTCCGGATCGCCATACACGGTGGCCGACGAGCTGAAGACAAAACGCTTCACGTTCGCCGCCGCCAGCACTTCCAGCAGGGCCACGGTGCCCGACACATTGTTATCCATATACATCAGCGGCTGCGCCACGGATTCGCCCACCGCCTTCAAGCCGGCGAAATGGATCACGGCATCGATGGCGTGTTCGCGCAGGATGGCGGCCATGGCCGCGCGGTCGCGCACGTCCGCTTCATAGAAGGGCACGCTTTTACCGGCAATGCGCTCCACGCGCGCCATCGCTTCGCGCGCGCTGTTGCACAAATTATCCACCGCGACGACATCAAAGCCGGCAGCCAGCAATTCGACACAAGTATGCGAACCGATGAAACCGGATGCGCCGGTCACGAGTATTTTCTTGGACATAATATCAATCAATGCAAAAAAATAAGACTACCGTAATTCGCCCGCCTTGCCTAGCCAGCGCACGCTAGCGCGCGTATTAAAAAAGCCTGCGGCGTCGCCGCGGCAGGCTTATTCTCGTGCAAACGGCACAGGTGGGCAAACCGCCAGGTTATTTCTTGATGAACACCAGATCCCACACGCCATGGCCCAGCTTCAAGCCACGGTTTTCAAATTTGGTCAGCGGACGATACGCCGGTTGCGGCGCGTAGCCCTCAGCGCTATTGCGCAATTGCGGCTCGGCGCCCAGCACGTCCAGCATTTGCACCGCATAATCTTCCCAATCGGTGGCGCAATGCAGATAGCCGCCCGGCGCCAGGCGCTCGGTCAACTGCTTGACGAACGGCGACTGTATCAGGCGGCGCTTGTTATGGCGCGCCTTGTGCCATGGATCGGGGAAGAAAACGTGGATGCCAGCCAGCGAATTGGCGGGAATCATGTGCGTGAGCACTTCCACCGCATCGTGCTGCAGCAGGCGCAGATTCGTCAGCGACTCTTCGCCGATCAGCTTCAACAGACTGCCGACACCGGGCGTATGCACTTCGACGCCAATAAAATCCTTCTCCGGCATGGCTTTGGCGATATGCGCGGTCGTCGCGCCCATGCCGAAGCCGATTTCCAGGATGACAGGCGCCTTGCGGCCGAACACCTGCTCGAAATCCATCGATTCCTTGGCGAAAGGCAGCAGGAACTGCGGACCCAGGGTCTCTAGCGCGCGCGCCTGCGCCACGGAAAGCCGTCCCGCGCGGGTCACGAAACTGCGGATGCGGTGTTCGGTCGGATCGTACATCATCGGCCGCGCCGGGCCGTTTGCTGGGGTATCAGAAGACATGGGAATGGAGAAATAAGTGGCTGCGCCGCATCCAGCCAGGCGCCAGCGAAAAATGGAGCGGGTGAAGGGAATCGAACCCTCGTCGTAAGCTTGGGAAGCTTCTGCTCTACCATTGAGCTACACCCGCGAAGCCTGCATTTTACGCGGGATGGCAAGGACTTGGCAAACTTGCGGGTCGCTTTCGAATTTTCCGCCAATTCTCGCGATACTTTACAAAAAAGACAAATAAAGTCATATCGGTACCATGTCGTTTTTGTTGATATAGCACAACAATGCGGCCGGCCGGACACGATGAATCGTTTGGTATACCGCTAAAATAGAATAAATTATTGTTACCGTGAACTGTGTGGCACAGACTAGCTGGAGAAATGTTGCTACAATCGCGTGACAGTTTAGCATTCCCGCTGTTCAACCTAAAAGGATATCCCATGAAGAAAATTCTGATCGCTTCGGCAATCCTGTGCTTCGCTTCCGCACAAGCCATGGCTCAATCGGCACCAGCTCCTGCACCAGCAGCTGCTGCACCAGCAGCTGGCGCTGCTGCCGGCGGCACTGTTGCCGGCCTGAGCACGAGCGCCCTGATCGCAATCGGCGCAGCAGTTGCCGTTGTGGCTGGTGCTGCTAGCTCGGATTCGACCACCGCGCACACGACCCCAACCCACCATTAATATCTGGCTGCCCAAGCAGCGACAGATAGCCCATCCTGCAGCTTGATGTCAAGCCGAAAGGTGAAGGCTTGGTGCCGCAATAGTTGACGTACTCAAATATTTTAACTATTGCAATAAAAGCCCTTTTCATTTGAAAATGGGCTTTTTTTACTTTTTATCAAACATCAAAAAGATTGGCATCAATCTTTCTGCTATGAACGAATGATGTCATATCGTAAGGCAACGCCTGCGATTCTCATCTATTCATGAGAGATCCGCCTTCATGTCAGTAAAATATCCCGCGCCGTCACTTCAGTTGCCATGAAGAACCAGCCTTTCTTCAAGCGCTTGGGATTTGCCCTGCAGGGCATAAGCGCTGCCCTCTGCCTGGAATCGAGCTTTCGCCTGCAATGCCTGGCTGCTCTGACGGTGATCATCGTACTTTGTTGGTCCCGACCTCCCTTGATATGGTGGGCCTTGCTCTTGCTCAATTGCGGAATGGTCCTGGCTGCCGAATTGTTTAACACCGCGCTGGAGCACCTGATTGATCACCTCCATCCTTCTCTGCATCCAAGCATCAAGATTGCCAAGGACTGCGCGGCCGGAGCAGTGTTGCTCCTCAGTTTGACGGCGGTGGGCGTGTTTGTTGCTTTTTTGCTTGAAAACGTTGTACGTCAATAAGAACACAAGGGTAGCAAACTACAATACGGGACGCGCTAAAACGTGCATGTCTCTCAGATTCTATAGTGTCAAAAGAAAGTACAAAGATTCTTGTAATTTATTAAAATACTGCCCCTGCTTACAACATTGATTTTTTACTAGCATGTATGTATGCAAGCCGGACGAGTTTCAAAATATGCCAACTAAGCAATTATTCAATACCATCCAATATACCTTGATGCAGAAATGACTATTCCCCTCGTACCAGTGATTCTTTGCGGTGGTTCCGGCACACGTTTATGGCCGCTTTCGCGCGAGGCATTCCCAAAGCAGTTTCTGCGCTTGTCGACCCAGGGCAGCATGCTGCAACAAACGCTGCAGCGCCTGGCAGACATCGACAACGCGTCGCCAGCACTGCTGGTATGCAACGAATCCTCGCGCTTCATTGTCGCGGAGCAAGTGCGTGAGATCGGCCTGGAACATAGCCGCCTGTTACTCGAACCCATGCGCCGCAATACGGCGCCGGCGATCGCCTCGGCCGCCTTGCATGCGATGGAGAACGGCGAAGATCCGCTCCTGCTGGTGCTGCCATCGGACCACGTCATTCTGGATACCCCGGCGTTCCATCGGACCATTGCGCTGGCGCGTACTGCTGCAGAGGCAGGTAATTTGCTGACTTTCGGCATCACGCCAACGGGTCCAGAAACAGGATACGGCTATATTCGCGCCGAGGGCGCTGCAAACGGGCAAGTCCAACGCGTACTTGAATTCGTGGAAAAGCCGGCCCTGGCGCTTGCAGAACAATATATCGCCAACGGTGATTACTTCTGGAACAGCGGCATGTTCCTGTTCCGCGCCAGCCGCTACCTGGAAGAGCTGGAGCACTTCCAACCCGCCGTCCTGGCGGCGTGCCGCGCTGCCATTACTGCAGCAAAGAGCGACCTCGACTTCATTCGCCTGGACAAGGATGCCTACGCCGCCAGCCCCGATATCGCCGTCGACTACGCCGTCATGGAGCGCACCAGCCATGCCTCGACCATCGCCCTCGATGCGGGCTGGAATGATATCGGCTCTTGGAAAGCCGTACTCGACGTGGCAGAAAAAGATGCCGATAGCAATAGCGCCCATGGCGATGTGCTGATTCAGGATTGCAACGATTGCCTGGTACACAGCACTAGCCGCCTGGTCACCGCCATCGGCATGCGCAATACCGTGATCGTGGAAACGGCCGATGCCGTGCTGGTCATGGATGCGGACCAGGCACAACAAACAAAAACCTTGGTTGCGCAACTGGTCGCCAGGGAGCGTCCCGAGGCCACCATGCACCGTGAAGTTTTCCGTCCGTGGGGCTCCTATGATTCCATCGGCAATGGCGAACGCTTCCAGGTCAAGCGGATCACTGTCAAGCCAGGCGCCAAGCTGTCATTGCAAATGCATCACCACCGCGCCGAGCACTGGATCGTGGTCTCCGGCACGGCGCAGATCACCAATGGCGACAAGGAATATTTGTTGACCGAGAACCAGTCCACTTATATTCCCCTCGGCGTGGCCCATTCTCTGGCCAACCCAGGCAAGCTACCGCTGGAATTGATTGAAATTCAATCGGGTAGCTACCTTGGGGAAGACGATATTGTCCGCTTTGAAGACCGCTACGGCCGCGCTTGACCAAGCAAATACGTCATCACCACGCATGCGGCACCGCAAGAATTCACACTGAAGTTTATAAGGTTTAGCAAGTATCATGAAACCAATCGAAGGCATCTTTGTACAAGAAGTAAAATGGTATTGCAGCAGCAGGGCAGAAAAATATTTTCTCGCCTTTGCCGACGCGCTTGCCCTGTTCATGGCATTCTGGTTTGCTGGCAAATGGACGCTCGATGCCAGCGACTTGAACAGCTTCGGGCTGGATAGTTCGCGCCTGCTCAGTTACAGCCTGCTATCCGTGGTCACTGTGGCCATCTTCAAGCTAAAGGGGCATCATGCCAAACGCCGTCCTTATTCGAATGAAATCAAGGAACTGCTGAAGATCGCCATGGTCATGGGCCTGATCGATGCGGCCCTGGTCTTCCTCGACAAGCGCGACTCCTCGCGCGAGGCACTGTTGGCCACCTGGCTGCTGGTGCCATGCTGTGTCTTGCTGCTGCGCGGCATGGTCAAATACCTGCTGATGAAAGCGGGCGGCTGGATACGCCCCATGGTCATCATCGGATGGGGTGACAATGCCCTGCAAACAGCACGCGCCTTCGATGAGGAAGCCTTGATGGGCTATCGCCTGATTGCGTTCCTGATACCGGAAGGCCAAGACCGCCTGGAACATCATTATGTGAACCGCAGCAAGCAAGTGGTGCCCTCCATTTGGCTGGGGGAGCACCCGGAACAAACGCTCAAGCTGCTGGGCAACCCGCATACGGTTGTGGCCCTGGAGCAAGGCGGCATCGACGCCTATCAGGGCATGATCCAACAAGTCAGCCGTTGCGTTGCCAATATGCAAGTTGTGCCAGCCGTACGCGGCTTGCCCCTGTACGGTATGGAGGTCAACCATTTCTTTACACATGAAGTCTTGCTGCTGACCATGCGCAACAACCTGGCGCGGCCAGGCTTACAACTGATTAAGCGCTGCTTTGATCTGACGGCCTCGATCTGCGTGCTGATCATCGGCGCCCCCATCTTGCTGTGGATCGCGGCCAAGGTCATGGCATCGGGCAGTCCCATCTTCTACGGCCACAAACGCGTGGGCCAGAATGGCAAGCATTTTCTCTGCTACAAGTTCCGCACCATGGCCGTGAACGCCGACGTTTTGCTCAAGGAATTACTGGAACGCGATCCTGAAGCCCGTGCCGAATGGGACCGTGATTTCAAACTGAAGAACGACCCGCGCATCACCTCGATCGGCCACTTCCTGCGCCGGACCAGCCTTGATGAATTACCGCAGCTATGGAATGTGCTGAAAGGCGAAATGAGCCTGGTCGGGCCGCGCCCGGTTGTCGATGCGGAACTGGAACGTTATGGCCCCCAGGTAGACTATTACCTGGAAGCGAAACCCGGGGTCACGGGCCTATGGCAAGTCAGCGGCAGGAACGACGTCAGCTATGATACGCGCGTTTATCTGGATGCCTGGTATGTCAAGAACTGGTCTTTATTCAATGACATTGTCATACTACTGAAAACGGTTAAAGTCATTTTCAAGAAAGATGGCGCATATTAGTAGCGTTATTAAGTTAATAGTTGCATTTAAGAATATTTAATTGCCTTCGCGCTCAAGACAATTTGTCGAGGGGGCATTGTGGCAATGTTCCAGAAAAAGGATAACAGCATGATTTTAGTGACTGGCGGCGCCGGCTTCATCGGTTCCAATTTTGTACGCGACTGGCTGGCGCTCAACGATGAGCCCGTGATCAATTTTGACAAACTGACCTATGCTGGCAATCTCAGCAATTTGGCAAGCCTGGAGCAAGACAAGCGGCATATCTTTGTACGCGGCGACATTTGCGACACCGCGCACATCTCCCGCCTGCTGGCAGAACACCAGCCACGCGCCATCGTGCATTTTGCTGCAGAGAGCCATGTCGATCGTTCGATTCATAGCCCCGGCGAATTCATTTCGACCAACGTCAACGGTACCTTCAGCCTGCTCGAAGCGGCGCGCGCTTACTGGTCCGGCCTGACAGGCGAGGCCAAGGATGGCTTCCGTTTCCTGCACGTCTCGACCGACGAGGTGTATGGCACACTGGGACCGAATGACCCGCCATTCACGGAAACAACGCCGTATGCGCCCAACAGCCCATACTCGGCATCGAAAGCGGCGTCCGATCATCTGGTGCGCGCCTATTTTCATACCTACGGCATGCCGGTACTCACCACCAACTGCTCGAACAACTATGGCTCCTTCCATTTCCCGGAAAAACTGATTCCGCTCATCATCAGCAATGCCCGTGCCGGCAAAGCCTTGCCTATCTATGGCGATGGCATGCAAGTGCGCGACTGGCTGTACGTGGGCGACCATTGCTCGGCGATTCGCCGCGTCCTGGAAGCGGGACGCCTGGGCGAGGTCTACAACGTGGGCGGCTGGAATGAAATGGCCAACCTGGAAGTCGTGCACACCCTGTGCGATATCCTCGACACGCTCGATCCCAAGGCATCCGGCAGCTATCGCGAACAAATCACCTATGTACAGGATCGTCCAGGCCATGACCGCCGCTACGCCATCGATGCACGCAAGATCGAGCGCGAACTGGGCTGGAAGCCGGCCGAAACCTTCGCCACCGGCATCCGCAAGACCGTCCAGTGGTACCTGGACAACCAGGCCTGGGTACGCGATGTCCAGTCGGGCGACTATCTGAAGTGGGTAGAGAAAAACTACGCGGCGCGCGACACGGCCCAGGAGCAGCAATAATGGCAACCACCATCGAACGCAAGGGCATCATCCTCGCTGGCGGTTCCGGCACGCGCCTGTATCCCGTCACCATGGCCGTATCGAAGCAGCTGCTGCCCGTATATGACAAGCCGATGATCTATTATCCGCTGACCACCCTGATGCTGGCCGGCATACGCGACATCCTGATCATTTCCACACCACAAGATACCCCGCGCTTCCAGGAGTTGCTGGGCGATGGCAGCCAGTGGGGTATCAGCCTGACTTATGCGGTGCAGCCCAGCCCGGATGGCCTGGCACAGGCGTTCATCATTGGCAAAGAGTTTGTCGGCGATGCACCATCGGCCCTGATCTTGGGCGACAACATCTATTACGGCCATGACTTTGAAACGCAGTTACGCGAAGCCTCGGCACGCACCAGCGGCTCGACCGTGTTCGCCTATCACGTACACGATCCGGAACGCTATGGCGTCGTCGATTTCGACGCGCAACGTCGCGCCGTCAGCATCGAGGAAAAGCCACTCAAACCAAAATCGAACTATGCCGTCACCGGCCTGTATTTCTATGACAGCCAGGTGTGCGATATCGCTGCCGGCATCGCCCCGTCACCACGTGGCGAGCTGGAAATTACGGATGTCAACCGCACCTATCTGGAGCGGGGCCAACTGAACGTCGAACTGATGGGCCGCGGTATGGCATGGCTCGATACCGGCACGCATGAATCGTTACTTGAAGCGGGCCAATTCATCGCCACCATCGAGAACCGCCAGGGCTTGAAGGTTGCCTGCCCAGAGGAAATCTCCTACCGTCGCGGCTACATCGACGCGGCCAAGCTCGAGTCATTGGCACAACCCTTGAAAAAGAACGCTTACGGCCAATACCTGATGCGCTTGCTCGAAGAGAAAATATACTAAAGCCTGAAAATGAAAATTCAAACCACCGCCATACCTGATGTCCTGATCCTCGAGCCAACCGTATTTGGCGATGATCGCGGCTTTTTCTACGAAAGCTTTAACCAGAAGCGCTTTGCCGAACTGACCGGCGTCACGCGCGATTTCGTACAGGACAATCACTCCAAGTCGGCCAAGGGCGTGTTGCGCGGCTTGCACTACCAGATCCAGCAGCCACAAGGCAAACTGGTGCGCGTGACGGCGGGCGAAGTCTTCGACGTTGCCGTCGACCTGCGCAAGAGCTCGCCGACGTTTGGCCACTGGGTAGGTGTGACCTTATCCGCGGCCAACAAACGCCAGCTGTGGATACCGGAAGGCTTTGCGCACGGCTTCGTTGTCACCAGCGACAGCGCCGAGTTCCTGTACAAGACAACTGACTATTGGGCACCGGAGTTCGAGCGTAGCATCCTGTGGAATGACCCGGCGATCGGTATCGACTGGCCGCTGGACGGCGAACCGTTACTGTCTGGCAAGGACAAAGTCGGCACACTGCTGACCAATGCCGACGTCTTCGCCGAAGCACTGTAATACAGCCGCACCACCATTCACGGGAACAAATATGAGCCGTATCTTAATTACAGGAAAAACCGGCCAGGTCGGCTACGAACTGGAACGCAGCCTGCAAGGTTTGGGAGAGATCATCGCGCTAGACCGCAGCCAGATGGACCTGGCTGATCTGGACCAGGTACGCGAGGTAATCCGTCGCATCAAGCCGACCCTGATCGTTAATCCGGCCGCCTACACTGCAGTCGACAAGGCCGAGAGCGAGCCTGAACTGGCAATGCGCATCAACGGCGAAGCGCCGGGCGTGATGGCGGAAGAGGCAAAAAAGCTGGGGGCCGCGATGATCCATTACAGTACCGATTACGTGTTTGACGGATCAAAAGATGCCCCATATGTCGAAACTGATCCAACTTGCCCGATCAATGTCTACGGCAACAGCAAACTGGCCGGAGAACAGGCGATCCAGGCCGCTGGCATCCCGCACCTGATCTTGCGCACCAGCTGGGTCTATAGCACGCATGGCAAAAACTTTCTGTTGACCATGCTGCGCCTGGCAAAGGAGCGAGAAGAACTAGGTATCGTATCCGATCAGTTCGGCGCACCGACGTGGAGTCGTACCATTGCCGATACCACGGCACATATCGTGGCGCAAAGCCTGACGGCAAGCGACCAGCAAGAGTGGTGGCAGCCACGCTCCGGTCTGTATCATTTGACGGCGCAAGGAAGGACCAGCTGGTTCGGTTTTACCGAAGCGATCATGGCCCATCCTTCAATTACGAAAAAGCCAAGATTAAAACCGATATTGGCTCAAGACTATCCTGTACCAGCGACGCGTCCGATCAATTCTGTACTGTCATCACAGCGCTTGATGGATACTTTTTGTCGTATTCCTGATTGGCGGGACGCATTGAGGCTGTGTCAAAATTAAATATGACCTATAGACAGGAGTGAAAAATAGTCATTGTTCAGCCTGAGTAAACGCCGCAAATAGCACTTGTAAACGAAACTGTTTTACCGTATCGCTACGGCATGCCACTGAAGCGCCCCCATCTCTCGAGACTATCCGAAACGGACAAGGACGACCTCCATCAATGCCGACGAATCGGGGCTTCACGTGGACAGCCGGTTGCACCGGCGCAACATCGCGGCCAACGATCCCCGACATGTGTACGAGATAGCTTAAACTGCTGTCTCAAACCATGGATCCGCTATATTATTACAACGTAACGGTTGGTATATATCTGATGCCCAGCGATTTCATACTCCAAGTACAACACTGGGTTAATGAAAAGCATTCGCTAGATGTTGCAGTAATGCCATGTGATGAGTATACACGGGCAACGTCGATTCAAATCCAATCTTCGACGCACGCGTATTGGGCGACAGCGCAATATCGTTGAATCCGCCCTGGGAGTAAATCGATAAGTCAGTGCCTTTGGGCATGTACTAGTGCCGCAGACCTTTGGCGTTCTCGTTCCCCCCGTTGCCAAGGGCCCTGCGGATCGGCAAAGTCAATCGCAAGACAGTGCGCTCGGTGAGGATTTTGTACCCTGGCATCTCATAGGAGCTGCGGTTCGCACGTTATTTTCTGTGGTGACCAGAGAAGCTTGCGCTGATCCCGAACGATTTCGGGCAGGATGCTGCGGGCCTGGAGTTTGCTCAACCACTGGGAGCAATCTGACGGGCCCGGCACTGGAATGGTACCCGCTTGGCATGGTAGTCACTGGCGACAGCGGTGTGTGTGATTTCGTAGCAAATCGTGCTGACCGAACGGCAAAGATGTTTAACAATGGCTCGATTGGAGTACAGGTTATCGCGCATGGTCATGACGGCTGCACGCTCTTGGATGGCGACATGCTGTTAGATTTTCGCCATGGCGGCACCTTACAGCAGAAGGTGTTGCACTTGTTTTTTGAGAACGCCACCAATGGTATTTTTCCTGATACATGCATTGAAAAGGTACAGAAGTAATGAAATTTATTTACATCGATTTAAAGATCGTCTTGCGTGCGGTACTGATCTGTGTAGCTTTTTCTTCCCCGGCTTATGCCTATGTTGATCCCGGCTCAGCCCTCCTGCTGCTACAGAGTATTTTTGCCATCATTGGTGCAGCATTAACATTTCTCAAGAAGCCTCGGCAAATGATCGCCAAGCTGTTTAGTCGAAAGAAAAATAACGATGCGTGATCCTGAAGGCACGATTGAATTTCAGGGACAAAAAGTCATTCGTCGCATCCACCCCACCGCCACCGCCAAGCAATTTCTTCTATCGAAAGCTGCTGCGACGCTCGTAGAAGCCGGTCGGCTGATTCCGTTCGAGTTCACCGCGCCCGAAACAGTCGAGTCGCCTAAGTTGCCTTTCGTCAGTTACCCCTTTGAGTGGTGTGACGCACAACTTTATTTGGCGGCACAACTCACGCTAGATATCTCGCGTGAAATTCTCGGTGCTGGACATGAACTGAAAGACGCTTCCGCATGGAACGTAATTTTCCAGGGCAATCAACCCATATTCTGTGATCACCTTTCGTTCCAGCCGATTGTTACGCCGCAGTGGTGGGCGTTTGGTCAGTTCACTCGTCATTTTCTGCTGCCACTTGCAGTGTCGCAGCAGCGCGGCTTGAAGCCACACCAAACTTACAGCACCTATCGCGATGGCATTCCACCGGATGTTGCTCGTACTTTGCTAGGTCTCAAACGATACATGACACGATACTGGCCACTCATGGTGGCAAGCAACAACAAATCCCAAGCTCGCACTCAAGTACCGGCAAAAGATGGTAAACATCTACATGGCAGTCTTTACGGTTTCTGCCAATCCATGCTCAATGGTGGAAAACCCAACCAAGCGCGTAGCCATTGGGCTGACTATACCGACACGCGCCATCACTATACCGACGAAGCTTCCACTGCAAAATTTCAAAAGGTAGGCGAATGGCTGAAAAACACCGCACCTGCTTGGGTGGTGGACCTCGGCTGCAACACTGGAGAATTTACGGTTCTGTCGGCCGGAACCGGCGCCGATGTAATCGCCGTCGACCTGGACCATGACGCCATTCAAAAGCTTGTGCTTTCGCAAAGCAACGCCACGAATATTCACCCTCTCGTCACCAATTTGGGGGATATGGTTGGCGGGCGCGGTTGGTGCGGTGATGAATTTCCTTCGCTCATGACTCGTCTGCATCAGCGCGCCGACATGCTGTTGATGCTGGCGCTCATTCATCACCTGGCGATATCTGAAGGTATTCATATGGAGAAAATTGCGCAGATGGCGGCACACATTACGCGCGAGTTCCTGATCGTTGAATTACTCGATGAAAATGATCCGATGGTCTTGCACCTGTGCAGCCAGCGCAAGCGCGAGCCCAAGGAGTTTTCTGTGGCTGTACAAATGGCGGCCTTTAGTCAATATTTCAGTACGGTTGCAAGCTATTCCGTACCGAATACACTGCGCACGCTATGTCTGCTCAAGAAACTGTGACCGAAATACAGGCAGGGCAGCCGCTTTATGCAGCGACCTTGGCGTTGCTCACGCTACTGTTGCTTAGGCAGACTGACTGGATCTGGAGCAGCCTGTACTTTCAGCATCACGCAGCAAGCGAAATCACCCTCGCTTTCGGGCTGCTGGTTGTCTTTGTTATCGTTTGTGTTGCACTGCTGCGCCGTGGATTGGGGCAAGCCACAACAATAAAATTTATAAACGTCGGTATAGCCCTGTTGTTGACCTTTATCGGGTTCAATTACCTTAAGCAGTTGGAATTGATTCCGATGCAAAGCAATGCCTTGCAAAAAACACTCGCAGTGGCATCGGCTATCATTGCGAGTTTATTAACCCTCAAAATCAGTATTGACACTTGGAAACGTCTGTACTTGGCTGGAATCGTCGGAGGAATGATTTTCATCTTTTTCCCAGTGGTGCTTGCGCACACGAATGCCTCCACTGTCTACTGGCCAAGCCCAAGCGATCAACCACCGACAGTAGCGGCTCCAAATATGCCATCGCAAAACACGATTGTTTTGCTGTTAGACGAACTCAGTGCCAGCGCAGCCGGGCCTGTTGTCAAGCAACTGCAAGCAGCCGGATTACATGTCACAGTAAAAAATATAAATCCAGCGGGAAAGAACACGATCAACGTTATTCCCGCAATTTGGATGAGGACAAATTTTGACCAATCAGTGGCTTGTGGGCCCACGCAAATCTGCAGTACAAGCAAAGTATTGGATTTTTCTAAAGTAAAGGCTAGCTCGGAGAATATTGACATCGTGGGTTTCTATCACCGCTATTGCTCCATTCAAGGTCTTCGTTCCTGCTCTTTTTCTCCTTTTCCAATAAAGTCAGCTGGCATAGAATTGGCCTGCAGCTTCCCTGGGGTCAACGAACTGGATTTCTGGAATTGCGAAGCCTCCGAGTCAGACAGAAAAACATTTCTGGCCTTACGTGACGGCATGAGCAAAACGCTGATGGAAGCGCCTTTCTGGCAAAAAGGAGGAATTCTATTTGCACATCTTCAGGTGCCACACCCGCTAATGGGGATTCCTTTGAAGACCTTGAGTGTAGAATATGCTGACAACATTAAAGAGGGTGCTTCAATAGTTGGACTGGTGGCGCAAAGAGCCAAGTCGGTATTTGGAGACAATTTCAGAATTATTGTATTTTCCGATCACCCCTTGCGGCCAGAAATTTGGTGTGCCGACAAGACCTACGTAACACTCAAGTGCAAACCTGACTCGTCACAGATATCAAATCAAGTACCGCTTATCATTGCAAATATGAACGGCAAGGCACCACTAAAGATCGAAAATAATATCGCTGTATTCGATCTTTTGTACCAGTTTGATTCTAAGTAAGCGTCCGGCCACCTCCCTTCCGACTACCCAAAATTCGCTTGTATGCTTTCAGCGTTTCTGTTAATTTTTTCACGTGAGGGTCCCTCCCCCATTTTTAGAGCGCGCTAAGAATAGAGGTTAAACGGCCAAGGCGAATTTCTGTTTCGGGATGATGCCGATAATTGCCATGTTGGCCCTATAGTGATAGTAAGTCCACAGCCAGCGGATTGAAAAATTTAGGATTCATCGAGGGTTTCAAACAATGATCGGCCACAATCGTAACGCACAGTGCGATTTTAGCACTCAACATAGGCATTCTGTTGTGGCTGTCCGGGGTTCGATAAAGTCGATGCGAATGCCGTGCTTAGTGGACCAGGCCAACGTCACGGCGCTGATTTACTTCGGGCCATTATCGCAGCGAATGACCCTAGGCTTGCCATGCCATTCGATGACCCTGTCGAGAGAACGAATAACGCGTTCGGATGTCAGCGAGAAATCGACTTCAATGCCAAGCCCCTCACGGTTGTAATCGTCTATCACGTTAAACAAACGAATGTTACTGCCAAGCCAAAATCCCAGCTGCACTGGTTGGTGCAAGACGGCCACAATGGTGTTTTTCACATCGAGCCTGGCGCGATAGCGTATAGCAAGTCTGACTGATGCTAAAGGCTTGGCAGGCCACAGTCTTATAGTAGCTGTGCGCTGGACTACGGCCCATTGCGCCATCTCCTGCCGCCGAGATGGCGCTACCATTCTCTTGTCAGCGCCTCCACAACGATCTCAACCGTCAACCGATCTCGGACATACATCTTCTTCAGGCGCCAGTTCTCGTCCTCCGGCTCCTTCATGCGGGCCATCAGTGAGGCATCCATGCCGCCGAACTTTGAGTGCCATTTGTAGAAACGCGGCGTCGCTGATGCGATGCTCGCGGCACAGATCTGGAACTGTTGAGCCACCTTCGGCTTTCGTGAAGATGGCGATGATTTGGCTATCGGTAAAACGGGACCTCTTCATGCAGAAATTTCACAAAATCTGAGTTTGAAAAATTCCACTTTTAAACGCGATCATTTGGTGGAGGGATTAGAAAATTAAAACGACAAGCATGCGGATATCAGAATCAAGTCACAAGGCTGTGGTTTATGAAGCGCTTACATGACGATGGCACGCTCCCGTTCGCTATAAATGCTTATAGGTTTCTGACATGGCGTCACGTTACAAGCTGATGGTATTGCACTTGGTTCTGGCCAGTACTCAGCAATTCAATTTTCGATACGTCGGTAGCGCAATTGGCTAAATAAAATCAGCCAAAAACCCAGCCACACGCCATTCATGGCTGAAACAAGCGTATGCCCGACCGTAAGCCCCAAAATAATAATAGAAAAAATAAGCGTCTTCAACTCCGGTGTAGCAGAGCCCCATCTGCGAAGCCCTGTACAGCGACAAATTGTCATGATCGTCAACATCAACCCCAACAATCCGACACGCCCTAAATAATCGAAAATATCGATTTCATACATGAATGTTCCTGGGCTTTCCAGACCGAATATTTTTATTTTTTCCTTGATTTGAAGCCCAAAAATTAAATCATTTAAATTGTTAAGGTTATTAAAATAAAGAGCTACTTTCAGATCCCTGAAAGATAGCAGACTACTCAACAAACCACTTTGTTCATATACACGGATTAGTTGATCATAGTTAAAGGCCACAAGAAAACTACCAATATAAAATAGTAAAAAATAACCAACACCTATTCCAATAATTAAAAAAATACTGATATACATCAACGGACGTAGCCGAAGTGAAAATTTTTTTATATTTATAGGAAAAGAAAAATTATGAGTAAAGTAAAAATAGATTATAGGAACAATTAAGGCACCCAATAGTGCGGTTTTAGATCCCAATCCAAGAAAAAACAAACCCAGCAATGCAATAAAGGTAAGGATCTTGCGACCGACTCCCCATAGATACATCGCATAAATTAGAATAAAAAGATAAAATACGCTAGTATCATTTTCAGCGAAAAAGAGGCCTTTGTATCCACCTCGCTGCTCACCATATGCCTTGAAAAATTTTAGGCTCAATAGATATCCTGCAAACTGGCAAATTACGCTCAAAATGAAAGTTGCAACAACCACATATAAAACACAGTTTAAAAATTCTTTCCTATTCCGTCGCTCATAAAACAATAATAACCAACCAATAAAGAAAAAAATCCTCGAGAAAAAAACCGCATCATCCATAAGATACGATTCCAAAGAATTAGTCGCAATTAAAAATTCCCGAATAAAAAAAATTCCTGCAAATGCCAAGGTGATCGCCCAACTATACAGTGTTCGATAATTGGCGACTATTAGTAAGAGTATGCTCCCTTTCAACAAAGCTACAACCGGACTTTGAATACCTGCGTATGCGAAGACGTTTGTCAAGAAATCAAGGGAAACTGACCCTATCACACCTATCAGCAGTAAAAAATCCATTTTACTAAGTCTGCTTATCGGTAACACAGGTATACTCCAACGCAGAGGATGTATTAAATGCATAATATTGCGGATCTTTAAATTGAAACTTAATTTAAATTGAAAATTTTACAATTCAACCCAATAAAAATTAATAACTAAATATAAATTTAATTATCATTAATTTATCGCGAATACTTTATTTATTTTTTAACCAATAACCTTTATACATACTCAGCATTTTTTTCATCCGGGTAGGAAAATATTGCTCGTGACGTCCTATTTTATAACCAATGTATTTAAAGAACGTCCGAATCAGGGATGATGGCATCAGATACCATGCATTTTTTTTCACATATTGCATCTCGGAACGCAAATAACGAATACCTTCTCCGCCCACTTGGCCGAACTCTTTCAACAGCCATGGTTCACGTGCGTGTAAAACACCAATATCAAAATAGCGTTTGAATTCCTGGGCATAGGTGTAATGATGCGAATGATAAACGGCAGCACTAGCTTCATAGGCAACAACCCTTCCAGAAAGTAAAAGTTTTGCCGCTACTATAGTATCCTCGCCTAAAATAACATTGGTAGGAAAGCCGCCTACATTTATCAAATCTTTTACCCGATAAGCAGAAAATGAATTGGATATGAATATAGACTTAAAGCCCAGCTCATTTTTTGAAGCCAGTGATTTCAATAGGCTTCGCTCTGCATAATTAAATATGCGTGCGTGCGCCTCACTTGGACGACTGCCTATATGTGGTAATTGACGCCCATAGGCAGCAGCAACATTTTCATTCTCTGAAAATATCCGTACCAAATTTCGCAAAGAATGTTCATCATGCAATAAAGCATCTTGCGTCATGAAGATTATAATATCAACTTGCTTCGCAATTTTCTGAACAGCAAGCTGCCGCGTGCCACCATGATTAAACTCACTCTTATCAATAGTCTGTAATTCGAATAAGTCATGTGTAGCCTGCGTCATTGAACCATCATTTGAGCCCGAGTCGATGATAAGACGTACATCAGGCAACAACGACTGTACCTTCATTTTCTCCAACCACTGCTGCCATAAAGGACCAGGGTTATAAGTCGGAATAACGATACCAATTCTATTCATTTTTTACCAACTTCATCAATGATATTCCAGAATTTCTCTGATGACTGATTCCATGAAAAATCTTTTGCCCGATTTAAGCCAGCATTTATCAAGTTAGCCCTCAAATCAGAGTCATCGACGATTCGGTTCATTGCGGTGGCAATAGCGCGAACGTCCAGCGGGTCGACCAGCAATGCCGCGCCACCGGCAATTTCAGGCATGCAGCTGAGATCAGAGGTGATCACCGGGACACCGGTCGCCATCCCTTCAAGAATTGGCAAGCCAAACCCTTCATACAGGGAAATGTAGACTATTGCCGTCGCGCCCTTGTAGTAGCGAGGTAGATCCTCATCCTGGATAAAGCCAGATGTTTCCACCAAGCCATTTACAGCGAACTGCTGCATCATTTTTCTCAGGTCATCATCCAATTTACCAGAAAGCAATAATTTGATACCCAGCGACGGTAATTTTGAAAGAGCATATGCTTCTATCATCCGGGATATATTTTTATACCCCCTTCGATTTCCGGCATAGAATATATACGGATAACCTAATGATACCGGGATAACATCAACATTGAACGATTTCTCGACAGCATTATATATAACCTCGATTTTCTCAGGATTGAAGCCCCCCCCAGGCAATCAGTTCTTTTTTTGTACATTCCGAGACGGTTATTATTTTTGAGCATTTTTTATAAAGATTCTTCAATATATAATTGTAATATGCTTTATGCACCCAACTATAATAATGCAAATGTATCAAATCATGTACGGTGACAACATCAGGAGTTCTCGGATGAAAAGGAGCAATGAAACCCGGGGACCAAAAAACATCTGTTTTCAAACCGCGCAACTCTGCACCGAGCTTCAGGGGGAGAAAGCGGATCTGAAATTTTTCCATCATATTTCAAAGGCACTAACTCTACCTTTGCTGGCTTTCTTTTTATCAAAGCGGCAGCAACAGCGCCAATACCTGTCGGCCCTAACCAACGCGGATCATAGCTCAATTTCATGATAATTTCTCAACTTTTCACATCTGCAATCATAATTGCATAAAACGAATTTACCAAAATATGAGAAGAAAATCATATTTTTGCACTTAAAGTAGCAGTACATGAACTCATATAGACTTTCTCTACATTTTCAAGCCATCTTTTATTGCCGAAAAAAATGGTTTTCGCATTTTTTTCGAAAAGAAATCGAATTTAAGCAATCGGGTCAAGAAATAGTATGTCAATGAAACCATTTTCATTGGAAATCCAAAATTTTTCCGAATAAAATAAAGGCGGTTACGCTGAGCATAATATGTTGTGAATGTAGATCCGGAGCCGCCAGTACTGCTGCTGACCTTATGCTTCACTTCCCCCGCTGCCCAATAGTAAATACCAAAGCCCGAATGATTTGCACGCCAGACAAAGTCGGTATCATCGTAATAAACGAAATATTTTTCATCCATGACGCCGATTTTTTCAAATACCGATTTATGGATCAGCATGAAGCAGGTCGGGGCATAGTTGACACGCCCATCCGTATCATACTGCCCGCGATCCGGCTCGCCCTCACCGCGATGTGTCGTAGTACCCTTCCAATTGCTGATATCACCGCCTGCACACCAGATGTTGCCGGAATCAAAAAAATATATTTTTGGAACAATCAGCTTCTCGTTGTGATTCTTGGCTAACGCCAGCATCTTGCTGATTAATGAACTATCATCGAACTCAATATCATTGTTCAATAGCAGTACATACTCACAGTTATTTTCCAATGACAATTCTATGCCCTGATTATTTCCTTTGGCCACACCAACATTATCGGAATTTTTTATCAAGGTGACATTTTTCATGCCATATTGTTCAATCAATTGAATCGATGTATTATAGGAAAGGTCATCCAAACTGTTGTCAATAATATACAGACAATAATTTTTAAGATCCTGACGGCTCAGACTTTCGAAGAAACCGGGCAGCACATCAGCGCTATTGAACAACACTGTTACCAGGCCAACCTTGACCGTCATTTGTAAAGTCCCCGCTGCTTCATTTCGGCGATACTGACATCGTAGGTATCGGCCTGAATTGCCTGTGCGTTAACCCAATCGGTAAAGCGTGCGATACCTTCGCTGAAACTCACTTTAGGCTGGAAGCCCAGTAAACGATTCGATTTGGACAGGTCCGCATAGTTGTGGCGGATATCGCCGAGGCGGTAAGCACCAGTAACCTTGATCGGTACGTCGATGCCATAGTGCTGAACCAGTGTCTGTGCAACCGTCAAAACATCGGTTGCAACACCAGCACCGATACCGAATACTTCACCATCGGCTTCTTCCTTTGTCAGCGCCAAGGTCGTCGCAGCAACGATATCATCAATAAACACGAAATCGCGGCTTTCCTTGCCATCTTCAAAAATACTCAAGCCATTACCATTTTTAATACGTGTCGAAAAAATTGACAAGATCCCCGTATATGGATTGCTCAACGACTGGCCTGGACCATAAACATTTTGATAGCGAAGTGCAGTCGCACCAATACCCAGCGAGCTGCATACAGTCATGACCATCTGCTCTTGGTTCTGCTTGGTAATCCCATACACTGAAGAAGGATGAATTTTTGACTCTTCATCCGTTGCCAGCAACTCCAATGGTTCGCCTGTTTTGGGACATAGCGGTTCAAAGCGCCCAACCTGCATATCTTCATCCTTACGCGCACCAGGATAAATAATTCCCAATGCGGACGAATAATATTTTCCTTCACCATAAATAGAACGGGAAGACGCCACAACAACTTTTTTAACTTGATATTCTGTATTCGCCAACAAATCAAGCATCAAGCTCGTACCACTGATATTGACATCAACATACCGATATATTTCATACATCGATTGACCGGTTCCGGTTTCGGCAGCCAAATGTACAATGGCATCCTGGCCAGGCAGCACAGACTCCCATGCCGCCCGGCTGGTAACTGAACCAAGTACGAAATTTGTTTTGTCCTTAATACTGCGATACAAAGGCGATGTTTTCTCTGGATTTTCACCATGAATTTGTGGTGATAAATTGTCTAAAATCGTCACTGCATGACCCTGCTCAATCAAGCTCAGTGCAAGATTTGACCCGATGAATCCCGATCCACCCGTAATTAAAATATTCAATTTATACTGCCTTTGCTATATTTATCGATACAACTTAATAAGTTTAAAAAACACTTAAAATTGTAATTTTTTTGCGAATAAAATACATTGCAAAAAAATATTTCGATTTTAATTTTCTGTCATGAATTTATTATATTTCAGATGAAATCTCATCCCTGCCAAACGAAAACATATAGGAAGAAATTTATCAACACGAAGTTGAAATAGAAAATATAAAAAAGCATGTGAAACGAATTTTAAAAATCCATATTTTGAAAAAAAACTTTGCAAGACGATTCCAGAATACAAATAACAAATATATTCCCGACTTTTACTTTTTGACATTTTGTGTGCACGTAAAAAAATACTTGCAGGTGAAAATGTAATGTGATTGCAAAAAAAGTTCTTAACCAACCTGAACGTTTCATTGTCAACATTTGTAGCGAATTGAGGCGCAAGTTTTAAATTAAACTCTAGCTGCATGATGGACCAGGATATATCAGAATCAGTTTTTTCAACAATTTTATTTTTTATAAATGATATCCTTCCACCATTTATCAACAATTGAAAAATCAAAACAACATGTGGAACCATGCTATTAATGGTATCCATCATCTTATCCAATGCTGATATATTTTTTATCTTTATAATTGATGAAGATATTAGAAAAATATTGGAAACATAATCGAACCCCATTGCTTTGTGCGATAAAAATTCTTTAATGTTGAGAACTTCATCATGTGAATTTTCATTGCAATATGATGAATATTTTAGACAACATACATCTTCATCTGCGGCGGCAATATCAGCCTTTATCCGATCAATCGCGGACGAGGTTACCAAATCGTCGTCACCCAATATCCACAGCCAATCTGTATCGGCATACTCTATACATCTTGCAATATTGGCAGACATGCCAATATTGTATTTATTTCTCACCACTTTCACTTTATCAATACCGGTGATTAGATCTTCAATTATATCTACCACAGGCTCGACAGAGGCATTGTCAATAATTAAAATTTTTACAAATTCACTCAATTGCGGCAACAATTCAATAATCCGTTGCCTAACTTTATCTGGTCGATTATAAGTTGGAATGCAAATTGTGAGCACTCGGAATCCTCTTTTTCTTTTCAGACAAATAAATATATGTCGATGAAGGTAATGAAACAAGTAATGTTATGAGAAAATAGCAGATCGCGATTCCAGCTGTAGAGCTATTTTTTGCAGCAAATGTTATTACGAGCACAGTTGATACTGCGACTAAAATTGAATGATAGAGATATGGTTCAACTTTAAACAGTCTAGTAAGGGTCGCTTGTGTCGCTATAATTTGATTAACAATTGCTGCCAGCATGAAAAACGTATACGCGTGCAGATCAGGTAGCCTACTCGATAACCAATTAATATTAAAAATATTCAGCAGAGCAATAAAGATCCCACCAATCAGCGATACTACAAGAGATGCAGAAAAAGTTTGAACAGCCAATTTTTTTCCAAAACTGAAATATTCCAATAATTCTCCGCCTTTTATTAGCTCCAGCAATTCTGGAATTTTCACTTGCAATAACACGCTCAAAAGGCCGCTGGTTATTAATACTGCAGACATTCCAATTCCAACTACCGCAGCACTTTCCGGACCACTAAATTTATAAACAATCGGGGTTATCGATTGGATCATAAAAAATCCACATAGCCAAGATACCGATATTTTAGACTGCAATGTCAAAATTTCTTTAAATATAATTTTTTTAGCATCTACCGCAAACTTTATCTCGCTAATACGCCCCCAGAAGCTGTACTCTCTTATTCTTAAAACTTGAGAAAAAACAAAATTAAAAAATGGACTAATAATTGGGGCGAACAAACCGTAACCATATAAAAAGAAAATTATGATGGCCACGCAACTTGAAACTGATGCACACAGTCTTAATTTATAGACTTCATTTATATGGCCAAAACCCTCATAGACGACCCAGAAGCGCTGGGAATATAAGCTGAGAGGAACACAAATTGACAGGAAAATAAGCGGCAACATCCATGGCATGTCTTGACTATTGCTATGATCATAGAAAAATAGACTACCACCGATGAGTAAAAATATACTGCATCCAATTGCTCCCCAGTTGAACCAAGTGCTAGCAAGCCTATATATATTTGCTAACCGTTCCAGCTTCTCAATAGGACCGGTGAATCCAGACACTCTATCAAAAGCCAGATATCTACGCTCATGACCTACATATTGTAGAATAACTGAAGAAAATCCAAGTTCAAAAAATATCTGAACGGCTGCAATACTATTTAGCGTCAGCAATAATCCTTGGTGACTTTTTGTAAGAAAAATTGCAGACAGTATTATTATCAGTGCGCTACAAACAATTTGAAGGACCCTTGAGCCAGTTGCGTATATTAAATTTTTCATCTGCTCAAATAATCTTTACTCATTCCCATTTCTTAATTTTTGCGCAACACAATTACTACCTGATATGGATTTCATTTCCGCGATCATATTACCAAGGCCATCAATTAAATTCACCTTGGGATGCCAACCTGTCTTTTCTACGAGACATCGAATATCCGCTTCCGAATGCATAATCTCACCTTCTCTATGTTTCAAGGCACCATAGTTAAGCATTGTTTTCGATTTAGCCAACCTATGCATCGTATCGACAAAATCTCTGACCGAAATTGCCGCACCCGTGCCGAGTTCAAAATTTATATATTTATCTTCGGCAGCTGCATTTCTTTTCGCATACACCAGAATATTTTCAAAAGCGGATATCACGTCAAATACATGGATAAAATCACGTAATTGTTTACCATCCGTCATGGCAACGGAATTTTCATTGCTGACAATTTTCCGCAGTACCATGCTGACAAACTTATTTTCAGCATCTCCGGGACCATACATATGCTCCAAGTTGATATTTGCAAAAAATATCTCGTGCTCCTGACAATAGTCCTTCGCAATATCGTGGAAGATATTTTTTGATTTGATATAACTTTTTAGATAACTATAGTTTTCTTTAGCTTTGCAAAAGAATGTGCTGGCATTAAGAAAAACCAATTTTTCGTTATTTTTCAGCGCTTCAATTAATGAAAGAGGAAATATGACATTAGAATTCAATATCTCGCTAACGGATTCGCCCTGATTTCCATAACAGGTGGCGGTATGAATAATCGCATCTACTTCAGAATTAAAATCCTCAAATCCATCCTCAATATCACGGAGATCCAGATTATCCGCGATAGAATTCAAGCGCTCAAGCGAAGATGTCCTCCTTTTTATTCCAATTACGGAATGACCATTTTCAGTCAAAAATTTTGCGAGATGACTCCCTAAGAAACCAGTCACTCCTGTAATCAGAACTCTCATAATTAGAAATTTACTCCGAAGAACTCTTCAATTTTGCTGATCGAGAAGTCCATCATTTCCTTGGTCAAGCCAGGGAATACGCCAATCCACAAGGTATCGTGCATGATGCGGTCGGTATTCGTCAGCTCGCCAGAAACACGATAGTTGCGGCCAATCATGTAGGGCTGGCGTGTCAAATTGCCAGCGAACAGCAGGCGTGTGCCAATCTTGTTTTGATCAAGGAACGTCAACAGGTTGACCCGGTCCACATTAGCCTCAGGGCGCAAAGTGATCGGGAAACCGAACCACGATGGATCCGAGTTCGGTGTCGCTTCCGGCAGGATCAGGAATTCCTCGCAGCTTTTCAGACCGTTTTTCATGTAGTCGAAATTGTCCTTGCGCGCCTGAACGAAGCCCGCCGCGCGGTCCATCTGCGCCAAGCCACATGCCGCTTGCATGTCGGTGATCTTCAGGTTGTAGCCCAGGTGGCTGTACGTATACTTGTGGTCATAGCCTTCCGGCAGCGTTCCCAGCTTGCAGCAGAAACGCTGGCCGCAAGTGTTGTCCTTGCCCGGCGCACAATAGCAATCACGGCCCCAGTCACGGAACGATTCGGCAATCGCTTTCAGTTCCGGATTATTGGTAAACACCGCGCCGCCTTCGCCCATCGTGATGTGATGTGCAGGGTAGAAACTCATGGTGCCGATATCGCCGAAGGTGCCGCACATCTGGCCGTTGTAGGTGGCGCCCAAGGCGTCACAGCAATCTTCCACCAGCCACAGATTGTACTTTTTACACAACGCGACGATGACTTCCAGATTGAACGGATTGCCCAGGGTATGGGCCAGCATGATGGCCTTGGTTTTATCGGTGATGGCCGCCTCGATCTTGCTGGCGTCGATATTGTAGGTGCCCAGCTCGACGTCGACGAAAACGGGTACGGCGCCAAATTGCAGGATCGGATTGACGGTAGTCGGAAAACCGGCCGCCACGCCGATGACTTCGTCACCGGGCTGGATGGCGCGCGCGCCCAGTTTTGGCGATGTCAGCGCCGAAAAGGCCACCAGGTTGGCCGACGAGCCGGAGTTGACGGTGATCAGGAATTCGACGCCGATGAACTTGGCCAGGCGCTTTTCGAATTCATCGTTGAAGCGACCGGTGGTCAGCCAAGCGTCGAGCGACGCTTCGACCATCAGACCCATTTCAGGCGCGCCAACGACTTTGCCGGCCGGTGGAATCACCGTCACGCCCGGTTCGAATGGTTTTGGCACGCTGGCCAGTGCGCCGTATTGCGCCACCAGGGCGGCGATCTGTTCGCGGAGTTGTTGTTGGGTCAGTTGTTCGCTCATGATACAGCCTTCAATTTATTAGGTAATTAATTAGGTATTTTGATAGGTGGCAATTTGCGCCAGCGTCATTGCACGCATGTCGGCCCCTTGGTCGCACGCCTTATGCCACTCGACGATCTTGGCGATCGTCTGGCCGATGTCCCAGCGCGGATGCCAGCCCAGCTGGCCGCGCGCCTTGGAGCAATCAAGCTTCAGATAGGTCGCTTCGTGTGGATGATCCTGGCCATCGAGCGACCAGGAGGCGCCAGCGCCCCACTCTTGCGTCATCCGCTCGATAATCCATTCGACGGGCTTGGCGTCGGTATCGTGTGGACCGAAGTTCCAGCCCTCGGCATGCACGGGACCCTCCGTGTACAGTTTTTCCGCCAGCGTCAGATAACCGCTCAGCGGCTCGAGGACGTGTTGCCACGGGCGGATGGCGTGGGGATTGCGGATCATGACCGATTCACCGGCGCCAATGGCGCGCAGCATGTCTGGAATCAGCCGATCCAGCGCCCAATCGCCACCGCCGATGACATTGCCGGCGCGGCCGCTGCCCAGAGCAATGCCGTGCTCGGCGTATTTATCCGCATGGAAGAAGGAACTGCGGTAGCCGGCCGTCACCAGTTCGGCACAGCCCTTGCTGTTGCTGTAGGGGTCGTAACCGCCCATGGCTTCATTTTCGCGGTAGCCCCACGGCCATTCGCGGTTTTCGTAGCACTTGTCGCTGGTGACGTTGACCACTGCGCGCACGCCAGGCGTGGCACGCACGGCTTCGAGCACATTCACCACGCCCATGACGTTGGTGGAATACGTTTCCACCGGATTCACATACGAGTAGCGTACCAATGGCTGGGCGGCCATGTGAATGACAATGTCCGGACGCGCGGCAGCCATGGCGCGTTTGACGGCATCGCCATCGCGCACGTCGCCGATGACCGATTGCATGCCGTGCGCGACATTGGCCACTTCAAACAGGCTGGGCGTGGTAGGCGCTTCCAGTGCGTAACCGGTCACGTCGGCGCCAAGCTGCTGCAGCCACAAGCTCAGCCAGCCACCCTTGAAACCAGTGTGGCCGGTGAGGAAGACGCGCTTCCCTTGCCAGAATGCGGGATTCATCAAGCCGCCTTCCAGGGCGCCTTGCCCGATTGCCACAATTCTTCCAGATGCACCTTGTCGCGCAAAGTATCCATCGGTTGCCAGAAGCCACGATGGAAAAAGGCGTCGAGTTGCCCCTCTTCAGCCAAGCGCTCCAATGGCTGCTTTTCCCAGGTAGTGCTGTCTTCGGCGATGTAGTCGATGACCTTCGGCGACAGCACGAAATAACCTCCATTGATCCAGGCGCCATCGCCCTGTGGTTTTTCCTGGAAGCTATTGATTTTCTGCCCGTCCAAGTTCAGTGCACCGAAGCGACCAGGCGGCTGGGTCGCCGTCAAGGTCCCGAGCTTGCCATGCGCCTTGTGGAAGGCGATCGATTCGGTGATATTGACGTCACTGACGCCATCGCCGTAGGTAAAGCAGAACGCCTCTTCCCCTTCCAGGTACTGTTTGACACGCTTCAGTCGTCCACCGGTCATGGTTTCATCGCCGGTGTCAACCAGAGTGACCTTCCAGGGTTCAGCGTTGCGCGTATGCACTTCCATCTGATTATTCTGCATGTCGAACGTCACGTCCGAGGTATGCAAGAAATAATTGGCAAAATACTCCTTGATGACATAGCCTTTGTAGCCGCAGCAAATAATGAAGTCATTGACACCATGTGCAGAATAAGACTTCATAATATGCCACAGAATCGGCTTGCCACCAATTTCCACCATTGGCTTTGGCTTTGTAGATGTTTCTTCGCTAATACGAGTTCCCAGCCCACCCGCCAGAATAACAGCTTTCATTTTCTTCCTTACTCTTCAAAGTCCTAACGCACGCCACTCTAGGCATTTAAACTAATTATTTTTATTCTTCCAAGCCATCCGTAATTCACTCCGACGATATCTGTTTTTTTCGTCTTTCATGGAATGAACATAAGCATCACGCATCAATGCGATCAGCATACCCAAAAATACACCACCAACAAAACCCAACAGTATAATTATGCTTCTTTTTGGTTTAGCTTTTTTTTCCGCTGGAACTGCAACATCAAGAATCTGGATGATCGATGATTCTTTTGCCTCATCTATTTTAGCCAATTCATATTGCTTCGAAAGCAGTTCAAATATCGTCTCCTGATATTTTACATTCCGCAATCTACGTATATATTCAATTCCCACTTCCGGAAGTTTTCCGGTTGGCACCATCAAATCACCGTCGCCAGATAATTTTCCAACTTTTAATTTTTCAAGTTGCGCACGGTATCCTTGAATTTCACTTTGTAGACGCATCAGGTCTGGATTGTTGCTTGTCGCAAAACTGCGCATCGAATTCAATTGCACCTCTTTCGCCGCGATGGTTCCTTCCAGTTGCGCAACACTACGAATAATTCCTTGAACTTGACCATCCGGCTGAAGCAAGCCCGTACTTTCTTGGGTTTTACGCAGTGCAATCTCAGCATCCGCCAGCTCATCCTTCACCGCTAGTAACTGTTTCTCGAAAAACAGACGGCGCTGTGCAGCATCAGAGATTGCAAGACCCTTGGTCAGATAAGACAATTCAGTCACGAAGGAATTAGCAAGTTCTGCCGCAAATTTTGCTTCCCTGTCTTCCACTAAAATAGAAATGGTTCCATTTTTATCACTGGACACTGTTGAAAATAATTTCAACTTATTGCGCGCTTCATCAAGCGTCTCAACATCATAGCGTTTCTTTAAATCGAAACGGCCAATCAATTTATCTGCAATTGTGCGACTTTCCAGCATGCCAACATATAAATCATTGGGGTTTTTCAAACCAGCAATACTTCCGGCTGCTCCAGCCAAGCCACCCAACTGGCCAAGCATAGCTGCAACGCCAGAACTCTGTTGCTGCTGTGGTGGCAAAATAACTGCTGTGGCGGAAAATTTTGGCACTATCAGGAATGCAATGGCAATCGCCAATATCCCCGTTACTAAGGGAACAATCAACATTGTCTTTTTTTGCCTAGCCAGCGCCATCAGTATATCCAACAAGCTGATTTCATCATCTTTTTCATTTATCACTGCTGGCGACACATTATCCACTTTATCTTTTAATTCTTCAATCATCTTGCTCTTTCAAAGGACAATCCAACATATTTGAAATGTTACCAAGGAACACCATTTATGGTGAATGCAACCAATTCCGACGCCAACGAGAAAATTAGTCTTTCAAGACTTTCAAACCAGCCGCGCCCAAACCGAACTGATAAAAGATAGCCGTCCAATCCTTCAAGCTCTGCATGAACGTACTACGCTCAATTTTTTCAGGCACCACGACCGTATCACCGGGATTCAACGCCGTGCCACCAAGGCCACCGAACCAGCCCGTGCCTTGGCCGCTTTGCGCCGTGCCATCAGCACGAATCACGTACATTTCGGATTTATCCGCATTCGCGGTGATGCCACCAGCTTGCTGCACATAGTCGTTGACCGTGCGCTGTGGACGATACACAAAGGCGTTTTGCTGGAATACCGAACCCAGCACATCCACGGTGCCAGGGCGGCGCGGGATCAGGATCGAGTCGCCGTCCTGCAACGGCAGGTCGGGCAGGTTTTTCACTTGCGTATCGACGCCTGGCAGGTCGAGGACAATGCGGCCCTCCGCCTTGACGGTACGCAGTTTTTGCACGATACGGCGCTGCTGCTCGACTTCCGCTGCGGTTTTTGCCGCGCTTTCCTTGTCACCGGTGGCGGCCATGCGCTGGGTGGCGTTCGATTCCAGGTCGCGCTCGAAACGATCGGCCACCTGGTTCAATTTGACCTGCTGGGCGCGGCGGACCGATTCACGATTCAGCTGTGTCGCGTACAAGTAGCCGTTTTCATTGGCGCCGCCGACACGGGCGATCAGCTCGCGTAGGGTTTCGCCTTTTTTCAAGAGGAAGATACCGCTCTGCTTTGCTTCGCCGGCCACGCGCACATATTCATTCTGAATTTGTGCCTGCACAGGTACGGCGCCTGGCGCGAATACGCGCAAAATATCGGTCGGTTTGACGGCAACGCTGGCCAACTGGCTGCTGGAGACACCTTTGTCAGCCACCAGTTCCAGCACGGTCTTGTATTGATTGTCGATGTTCTTTTCGACGATCACCTGCTTCGTTTCCGCAGCAGAATCGAAGCCGCCGGCCCAGCTCAAGACATCGGCCAGGCTGGCGTTGCCCTTCAATTCAAAAATAGCCGCTTGCTTCACGCTACCGGTCAAAGCCACCAGCGGGCCGACTTCAGGAATATAGATCACGTCGCCGTCGCGCAAGGTGACGTCGCGGCTCTTGTCGCCTTTGACCAGCATGTCATACAGGTCAAAGGTGCTGATGGTGTCCTTGCCGCGCTTGAGCTGGATATTGCGCATGCTGCCGGTGGCGTCCGGACCGCCCGACGTAAACAGGGCGTTGAGCAAGGTGCTCATGGAATTGAGGGTATAGGTGCCAGGACGGACCGCGTGGCCAACCACGTACACTTGCACGGCACGCGTTTGCGCGATGCTCGCCGTCAGGTCAAAATTGGTGTAAATCTTGCTAATGGCTTTCTTCAGGTAGCCCTGCAGATCCTTGTACTGCACGCCGCTGACCTTGATGGAACCGACGCGCGGAATGAAAATCGCACCGCTGCGGTCGACCGTGGCGCTGACGTCGATGTCAACCATGCCCCAGCCGCGTACCTGCAACTCGTCACCCGTGCCGATCACATATTCCTGGTTTACTTGCACGCCATCGAGCGGCGCAAAGGTGGACGGCACGTCACTGAACAGATCCTTGCCAAAGATGCTCAGCTTCTTGCCCGTCACGCCATCGACATACTCTTCGAAAGCACCGACTGGTATGTCGGCATCTGCAACACCACGTTTGGTGGTCGTGTTGCCTGGCAAAGATTTGACTTGCCGTTGCTCACCGCGGCCACTGCGAATGCTGGGCAGGCTGCTGCCGCCCATTTCATTTGCCTGTGCACGGGAAATATCCGTGCGAGGCATGTCCGTCGCGCCAAGTTCCTGCTCTACGGCATAGGCGGAAGTGGCGCCCAGCAGGAAAGCCGAGAAGATGACGTGTTTCACGAAAGGCGGGGGAATACGAAGTTGCTTTTTCATGCTGGTCTTTTTCTGGATAAATGATGTTGTATAAGTAAAGGGACGCCATGCGCGTTTAATATTTGCCCTGCCAGGTCACGCTGATTTCTTTCGGTCCGGGGTTGATCGACAGGCCCGATTTGCTCTGGTCGCGCTGCGCGTGCCACAGCCAGCTGCCCATGGCGTAACCGAGGATGCCGCCGGCGACCGTGTCGGACACCCAGTGCTTGCGGCCAAACACGCGGCCGGCGGAACCGACGGCGGCCACGCTGTACAGCCATGGCGCATCGTATTCCTTGGCAAACGGCGTCACGGCGGCGAAGCCGATCGCGGCATGCGCGGAAGGGAATGAGGAATTCGAGCGGGAATTGCCGCTGCCGACGCGGTTCCACGTTCCGAGGTCTTCCTCTGGACGGGCGCGGCCAAACGCATATTTGCCGGCCACCGCCAAACCCGTAGCCGCGGCAACCGATTGCAGGGAAATGAGTCCCGTATTTTGCATGCGCTCATCGCCCAGGGCAAAAGCGGCGGCAGCGGCGCCCACTGCCGCGTACGGCATGGCCTTGCCCAGCTTATCCCAATTGCGGTAGACCTTGGAATCCTCGTGCTTCTTGACGAAACGGTCGATGGGCTTGTCGCTGAGGGCTGATGCCAGCACCACGCCCCCGACCACCGCCGTCGCCTTGAGCCATTCAGGGGCGCTAGGCGTAGCAGATGCGGATTGCTCCAGGCGCGCGCGCATGGCGGGCCATGGGCTGACAAACGGCCGGTCAGGCGGATTGACGGCAGGCAGATGCTGTTCGTCCGGGCGCTCGGCAAAGTTGCCCAGGCCATCGTAGCTGTGCATGTCTGCGCGCGGGCGCTCGATCATGTCGTACAGGTCGCCCGGCGAGGCCACCATCTGCCCCACGTCGCGCGTCCATGGCGCAATGGCAAAACCGGCCGTCGATTGCGTGTCCATCGGCAACATGCTGTTCAGCGGCACGGACATGAAGATGCCACGGTCCTGGTACGGCTTCGATGGCGTGCCGGGGCTGGTGATGTCGTTACCGTTCGTATGCGTGTACCAGGCGCCGACTTCGATGCCGGACTGGAAGCGGCGCTTGAATTCCATGCGCACGCCCGTGTCTTTTGCCAGGAAGCGGCCGGCGCGCGCCGTCACGGTAATGTCGTGTGGCAAGCGGTAATGCAGGGAGCCGATTGCCGTCACCGTCTTGTAGTCGCGCGAGTCGAGCAAGCCCTTGTAGCCACGCTGCTGCAAGGCATCGACGGCCACGTCGGCCGCCCAGCGGCTATCCTTCGGCAGGTATAGCACTTGGCCACCCACGCCGCGGAACATGTCTTCATACAGGCCGGCCGACATGCGGGTATACACGCGCTCGGCAGGATTGTTGTATTTATTCAGCAAGACGCGGCTCAGCGAGAAACGCCCGCCGCGCAAATATTCCGCGACATCGGTACGCACGTGCGGCAGATTGCTGTTCGATGGCTGCTTGACGCCCGATACCGTTTCCAGCAACTGCAGGCTGGCGGCGCTATTCAGGTACAGGCCGTCGCCCAAGCGGCGGTCGTAGTTGGCCACGGCCGAAATCGAATAACGGAAGGCGCCACTCGGGTCATTGAAGAAGAAGCCCACCTTGGGGGCGATCTTGAAACGGTTCGCCTCCCGGTCCAGCGATTTGATTTGCACCACGTCGCCATCGACGCCAACGCCGACGGCCAGCTTGCCGTCGTCCTTGAGGACGTTGCTGGCCTTGGCGGGAGCCGGTGCGGAAACGGCGGGAGCCGCCGCAAGTACCGGCGCGGGCGCAGGTGTTGGTGCAGGCGCGGCGGCAACGACGGGCGCCGGCTTGTCGAGGAATTCCTGCAGCCAGCCTTGCTGATCATCCCGGATGACATCGCTTTTCTCTGGATAACGCAGCAGCACGACGTCGAGGAAGGCCTTGCGGTCGATCTTGCCTGCCAAATAATCGTTCAGTTTTGGCAAATCAAAGAATTCGTAGGTGGCGATTGGCTGGTCCAGCTTGGTATACGTGATGCGCAAGGTCGTCACGCCCTTCGGCGTGAAAGCGACAGCCGTGCGCGCGGCACGGCCAACGGCGCGGCCCATGTTCGAAATCCGGCTGTTGGTCAGGCTCAGGCTCAGGACATTGCCCTCTTGCTCGACACGGATATTTTTATAGTCCTGTTTTACCAGAGCATTGACCAGGTCGGCGCCATACACGGGGTCGCGGTGCCATTCTTCCTTGCTCGGCAGCGGTGGCGGATTCTTGTCATCGACGAAATACGCCGGTTCGTACACCTTGGGGACAAACTCGCGCTCACCAAATGGAATGCTGATAAAGGCGTTCACGCTGAACTGGTCACGGTTGCGTGCCGCTTGCAAGGCAAGCCAGCCCCAGCGGTACTCCAGGCCCAGGGAAGCGCCTTTACGGCGCTTGCCGGCACTCGTTTCGCTGGCGCGGAAGTCGCGCAGATAATTCGTTGTATCGTATTCGGCTACCACCGACCAGCGCGGCAGCGCAGCAGGAGTCCAGCGCGCGCCGGCAAACACGCCGTCCGGGCGTTTATGGGCATAGCCGAGGCTCGCTTCGATATTCTTGCTGGCGCCAAATGTCTTGGTGGCAACTACATATTGGCCCTTGAACAACTCGGTACCGAACAAATCCGTCATGCCGACGGCAACGGACGGCATCCACTCCGTTTCCGTCCACAGGCGCAATTTACCGTCGACGACCTTGTCCTTGTAGCGGCCATAGCCACTGCCATATTCACCGGGCACATTGGTAAAACCAGGAATGCCCGTGATCGACACATAACGTCCCGTCATTTGCAGGAAAGGCAGGATATTCGCCGTCGCCCACAACTGGCCATACGGACTGTCGTAGCTGTAGCCGACGCTGAAGGTGCCGTCCGTTTCCACCACGGCGCTGGGCATATTGATGTAGCCGGATTGACCACCATGATTCGGGGTCGCGGCCATCACCGAAGGCGCGCCAAGCACCAGACAGCCACACCAGGTATATTTGATTGATTTTCTGAGTACGCTTAACAAATCCGGCTACCTAAAAGATCCTGCACCTGGAATTCCTGACAATATATTCAGAAAATCAATGAGCTTGGGGAAACGTGAATGAAACGAAAAAAGGCCAACCGACGGGCATCTTGCAATGCCACGCATCAGTTCGCCACTAAAACTGGGCACTCCCGGGCAATTGATCGTTGCTTAACCATGCCTCAGGAATGTATCTCGCAGAATTTTAACATTGTTTTCTTGTAGCAAATGCTTAACTTGTTTCCCTTGCGCCACACCTATCCATGCAGCGCAAACGCCGCCTGCAGCCCTGCATCACGCTTGAACTGTCACTTCAAACTGCCAAACACTTTGCCGATAATCTTGCTGCCATAAGCGAGCGGATTGCTGCGGATGGCTTTTTCTTCCTCGCCGATCATCAGGTACAGGCCGTCAAGCGCACGGTCCGTGACATAGCCTTCCACCGTCGATTGCTGCTGCGGCACCAGTCCCGTCTTGCCGATCTGGCTCATGGTGCTGTTGTACTTGCTGGCCAGGCCGGAACGGTCGGTCACGGATTTCACGATGGGCAGGAATTTGACGGCCAGGGGCGCCGAGGTCTTCTGGCGGAAGAAATCCGTGACGGAGGTATCGCCACCGGAGAGGATATTTTTCGCATCGCTCACGCTCATCGATTTGACGGCGTCGAGCAGCAAGGGCTTGGCCATCGGCACGGCCGACTCCGCGGCACGGTTCATCGACACCACCAGGTCGTCCAGTTGCTGGCCGCGGCCCGTCATTTTCAGCAAGGGCTTGGCTTGCTCCAGAATACCGGGCAACTTGATCTTGACCTTATCATTGTTCAGAAAACCATTTTCGATGCCCAACTTGGCAACGGCGGCGGCCGATCCAGCTTCCAGCGCCGCTTTCAAGCCATTGCTCGCATCCTGGTTGCTGAGGGCATCCAGGGGGCCGGCGCCGGCGCCGGACGACAGCAACACCAGCGCGCACAGGAGGGCGGCCGAACGGCCAGTGGAAGGGTTCAGGCGCATAGTTTTCCTTTTCTAAAGAATAGACAGACCACCTTCTGCTGGAACCTTAGCACATCAAAACCGCAAATACCGCAGCAATTTTTTGCGTCTTGGGGAAAACAAGGAGAGCCACAGATGGCGAAGGGAAAGGACTATACAGCACCTGCTGTTGTATCCGCGCACGCTAACGCGGGCATCGCAGCTCAGCCTGCTATCGCCGCCAGCTGTTCGCGCACCCGCGCCAGATCCGTCTCGCGCATGCGCGCCGCCGTCTGGCGCAGGGATTTTTCAGCGCCGGCCACGCCGGCCGCCGCCGCCATCGACAGCCAGATGTACGCCTGCTGCAAATCGAGCGGGCCACCCTGGCCGCTGGCCGCCATCAAGCCCAGATTCATCTGCGCCCGCGCATGGCCCTGGCGCGCGGCCAGCGCATACCAGTCCCAGGCGGCGGCATAGTCCTGCGGCACGTCCTGGCCATTGTCATGCCGCAGCCCCAGCGCGAACTGCGCCAGGCTGTGGCCCTGCGCGGCGGCGCGGCAATAACAGGCGCAGGCCTGCTGGCTATCGGGCGCGGGACCGTCGTCGCGGTCATGCAAGACGCCCTGCATGTATTGCGCCGGCGCGTAGTCCTGCTCGGCGGCGCGGCGGTACCATTCCAGCGCCAGCGACAGATCCTGCGGTACGCCCTGGCCATGTTCATAGCGCAGGCCCAGGTCGAACTGCGCCCGCACATGTCCCTGATCTGCCGCCTTGCGGTACCAGAAGATGGCTTCCTGCGCATCGGCAGGCGTGCCCTGTCCATGCTCATGCAACAGTCCCAGCTGGTACTGCGCGGCGGGAAAGCCCTGCTCGGCGGCCTGGCGGTAAAACGCTTGCGCCTGCGCGTAATCGTGGGCGCCATGTTCATGGTGCAGGCCCAGATTGTGCTGGGCCGCCGCATGGCCCAGCCCCGCCGCCTTGACATACCATTCCAGCGCCGCCTGTTTATCGCAGGGCACGCCCTGACCATTGTCATAGATCAGCCCCAGGTTGAACTGCGAACTGGCGTGGCCCTGCTCGGCCGCGCGCCGGTACCAGCTGATCGCCTGCTTGCTGTCCTGCGGCGGCACGTCGCCATTTTCATAGCGCAGCGCCAGGTTGAACTGGGCCGGCGCATAGCCCTGCTCGGCCGCCTTGCGCATCCAGGCCGTCGCCTGCTGGCGATCCTGGCGCACGCCCTGGCCATTGTCGTAGCGCAGGCCCAGGTTGAACTGCGCCCGCGCATAACCCTGCTCTGCCGCCTTGCGGTACCAATTGATGGCTTGCACGAAGTCCTGCGGCACGCCCTTGCCATTGTCATACATCATGCCCAGGTTGTTTTGTGCACCGGCGTCGCCCTGTTCCGCCGCACGACTGAACCACAGCATGGCTAGCCCGCTATCTTGCGCGAGTCCCTGGCCCTTGGCATACAGCCAACCCAGGTTGTACTGCGCCGCCGCGTAACCCTGCTCGGCCGCCTGCTGGTACCAATGCGCCGCCTGCGCAAAATCCTGGGGCACGCCCTGCCCCTTCTGGCACATCACGCCCAGGTTGTACTGCGCATGTTCGAGCCCCTGCGCGGCGGCCAGGCCGTACCAGTGCAGCGCCAGCGCATAGCTTTGTTCGATGCCCTGGCCATTGAAATGCATGAAGCCCAGGCTGTGCTGGGCGTTCGCATTACCCTTCTCGGCCAGGCCTTTCAGGCGCAAATAGTCAGCTGTGTAATGAGCAGCTGTGTAATGAGCCGCCGTGGAGCGGGGATCGGCAAGCGGCACGGTCAAGCCTCGATGGCCAGCGCATGGGGCAGCGCGGGGGCGGCATCGGCGATCAGGCGATTTTGCTCCTGCAGCACGCCGATGAAACTACCCAGCGAGATGGGCCGGTGATACAGATAGCCCTGCATCGTGGTGCAGCCCTTGTCCTGCAGGTAGCGCGCCTGGCCTTCCGTTTCCACGCCCTCGGCGATCAGGTGCAGGCCGAGGCCGCGCGCGATCGAGATGATGGCCAGGATGACGGGATAGTGTCCGTGCTCGTCATGGATTTCCTTCACAAACGACTGGTCGATCTTGATCGTGTGGATGGGGAAGCGGTGCAGGTACGACAGCGACGAATAACCGGTGCCGAAATCGTCGATGGCCACCGACACGCCCAGCTGGCACAGCTTGTTCAACTGCTCGATCGCATACTGCGGGTTACGGATGCAGATGTTTTCCGTGATCTCCACTTCGATCTTTTCCGGCGCGATGCCATAGCGCGTCAGCGCGCCGCGCATCTTCTCGAAAAAGTCGCCCCGGTCCAGGTATTGCGGCGACAGATTGAGCGACAGGCGCACGGCTTCTCCGCCGGCGGCGTTCCACTGCACCAGGTCGCGGCACAGGGCGCCCAGCATCCAGTCCGAGATCGGCAGCATCAAGCCGTTTTCCTCGGCGAACGGCAAAAATTCGCCGGCCGTCAGCAAACCCCGTTGCGGGTGGTTCCAGCGCATCAGGCCTTCGGCGCCGACGATGCGGCCCGTCATCACGTCCACCTGCGGCTGGTAATACATCTCCAGCTGGTTCAGTTCCAGCGCCTTGCGCAGGCTTTGCTCGAGCGCGATCTTCTGGTGCGACACGTCGAGCATGGACTCGTGATAAAAACTGTGGCCGTTCTTGCCCAGTGCCTTGACCTGGTACATGGCGATGTCGGCGTGGCGCAGCAGCTCGTCGATGGTCTCGCCGTCGCCCGGATAGATGGCGATGCCGATCGAGGCCGAAATATGCACCTGGTTGCCATCGAGGTCGAAGGGCTGGTGCAGACATTCGAGGAATTTGTCGGCGATCAGGCGCGCATCCTGGCGGTCGCGCAGCTCCGGCAGCACGATGGTGAATTCATCGCCGCCCTGGCGCGCCAGGGTATCGCCGCGGCGCAAACAATCCTTCAGGCGCAGCGCCACCTGCTGCAGCAATTCGTCGCCCTTCACGTGGCCCAGGGTGTCGTTGACCAGTTTGAAGCGATCGAGGTCGATGAACATCACGGCCAGTTCCGTCAGCTTGCGCCGCGCCTGGATCACGGCCAGCCCCAGGCGGTCCTTGAACAGCATGCGGTTCGGCAGGTCCGTCAGAATGTCGTGATAGGCCTGGTACGAGATGACTTCCTCGGCGCGCTTGCGGTCGGTGATGTCGCGCGCCACGCCGTAGGTGCCGAAGTATTCCTGCTTCCGGGCTTCGTGATCGTGCATGCCGATCGAATTGAGCGGAACCGTCATCAAGGTGTTGTTGAAGGTACGGTCGCTGCCGCTGCCGCTATGGCACTTCAGGCGTAATTCCACATTGCGCGAGGCACGCTCGTCGATGCGGCGCTCATTGAAGGCATAGCGCGCCCGCTCCTGGTCTTCATCGTGCACGAGGATGGAATAATGGCTGCCGATCAGCTCTTCGCGGCTAAAGCCCAGCAACTGGTGCACACGATCGTTGATGAAGGTGATGCGGCCTTCATGGTTCAGGGTATAGATGATGTCGGGCGAGCTGTCGACCAGATAGCGGTACATCTTTTCCGAGTTTTCCAGCTGCAGCGCGATGCGCTCGTTTTCCAGCGCCAGCTTGCGCTTTTGCAGCGCGTTCTCCACCGTCTTGAGCAGCTCCTCGCGGCTGTACGGCTTGCGCAGATAATCGTAGGCGCCACGCTTCAGGGCGCCGATGGCCGCCTCGATGCCGACGTCGCCGCTCATGACGATCACGTCGCCCTCGATGCCGCGCCGGTTGATGTGGTCCATGATTTCATGGCCGCTCATGTCGGGCAGGCGCAAGTCCAGCAGGATCAGGTCGAAGCGCAGTTTCGACAACTGCGCCAGCGCCTCGCTGCCGCAGGTCGCCGTGTACAGCTGGTAACCGCGGTCCTTCAGCAATTCGTGGAGGGAGGCGAGCAAACGGGGCTCGTCGTCGACCAGCAGGATGCGCGGGCTGTTTTCCAGGTCAAACGGAATGGCGGAGGAGTTCATGGACGTTACGAAGACAAGGCGGTATTGCCGGGCGCGGGCAGCGCGGTTGCAGCGCTCGCCGGCACGGGAATGGGCAGTAAAATTTCAAACGAGGTGCCGGACTTGCTGCTGCGGCAGCCGATCACGCCATGCAGGCGCGTGACCAGGTCATGCACGATGGACAAGCCCAGGCCGTGATGCGCGCCTTGCTTGCTGCTGCGCACAGGGGAAAACAGATTGGCCAGCACTTCCGGCGCCAGGCCGGCGCCATTGTCGCTGACGCACAGTTCCAGGTACAGGCGGCGGTCGCGGTTGACGTGGCCACGGTTCGCCACTTCGATGCGCCCGCCGTCGGGCAAGGCTTCGACGGCGTTTTTCAGCAGGTTGAGCAGGATTTGCTTGAGCATGCCGGCATCGGCCTCCACCTCGCATGGCGCATCCTGCATGCGCGTGACCACTTCGATTTTCGGCGGCAGGAAGTCGGTGGCGCGGAACAATCGCAGCACGTCGTCGACCACGCGCGCGCAATCGGTCACGCCGCTGGCCGGCACCGGCTGCAGATCGGCCAGGCCGCCGATCAACTGGCCGACCCGGTCGATTTCCTCGTTCAGGATAGCCATCTCGCCGATGACCGGCTCCTGCTTCTCCAGCTTGTGATCGAGCACGCTCAGGTAATTCTTGATGATGGACAGCGGGTTATTCACCTCATGCACGACGCGTCGCGACGCGGCGCGGTACTCCTCGGCCACGTGATCGAGCTGGCGCCGTGCCAGGCCGCGCGCGCTGAGGGCCGTTTCCAGCGCCGTGGCGGCCTGGTTGGCATAGGCGCGCAGGAAACCCTCGCGCTTCTGGCAAGAAGGAATCTGCCACGCGGCCACGCCGCCAATCAGCACGCCCAGACTGCGCTGGCCTGTCACCAGCGGCACGCAAACCAGGCTGTCCGTGCCGAGAATGCGGAACAGCTGCTCCTCGACGATGCCCAGCGCCGGCATGTCGCGTTTCAGGAACGCCAGCTGGCACTCCAGCGCCGAGGCGGCCAGGGGGCCACCCTTGGCCAGCGGGATCGAGAAGCCGGCCAGGCGATGCTGATGTTCGCCCGCCGCCACGCCCACCAGCGCATGGCCGGTGGGGTTTTGCAGCAGGATGACGGCGGTGTCGAAATCGAACAGGATGCGCGCCGAGCGCGTGATGGCTTCGAGCAGGCTGCTCTCGCCCTGTTGCCGGGCGAAGGTCTGGCCCACTTCGGACACCAGCACCATATTGCGCACTTCGTCGGACAAGCGCTGCTGCACCGGATCGGGGGCGGGCGGCGCATACGCGGGCGGCGTGGCGATATCGTCCGCGCCCGCCAGGTCGATGCCCAAGTGCTGCGCCGCCTGCGCCACCTGGCGCGCGACGCTGCCGGCCAGGTCATCCAGCACCGCTACGTCCAGCCCGCACAGGCTGGCCGCCTGCGCGATGGACTCGGCCTCGTCCGCATCGTCGGCATGGCAGCACAGCAGGTGCGCCAGCCGCACGATGCGGATCAGGGGATGGCTCGCTTCCAGGCGCGCCAGCGGTTCATGGTGATACAGCACGCTGTCGGCCAGGAAGGAATCGAGATGCCAGCGTTCGATCAGCCAGGCGCCCGCTTCCGCATGCGTGATCTGCAAGGTGCGCTGCTCCACCGCGCACAGGGCGGCATCGTCGCGCGCCGTGAAATTGAACGCGTATTCCTTCGGCGCCGTGGCCAGCAAGGCCAGGCGGCCCACGTTGTGCAGCAAGCCGGCCAGATACGCTTCCTCGACGTGCGGATAGGCCATGGCCTTGGCCAGCGCGCGCGCCATGACGGCGGCCGACAGCGAACTTTTCCAGAAGGCGCGCAAATCCGTGCTGCCGGAATGGGGGAAGCTGTTGAAGGTCTGGAAGACGGATTCGCTGATGACCAAGGTCTTGATCATGTCCGTGCCCAGCGACACGAGCGATTGCTCCAGGCTGACGACCTTGCTCTGGCGATGGTAGGCCGAGCTGTTGGCCACGCCGAGGATCTTGCTGGTCATGCCCGCATCCTTGGCGATCAGGGCGGCCAGCTCCGGCATGCCGGCATCGTCGGCCTGCAGGTGGGCGATCAGCTTGAGGAGGATCTGCGGCATGGCCGGCAGGCGGGCAATCAGCAGGCGATTGCGAATATCTTGATCAGATTGATGCATCGTATCAGGCATTGCCGGTTCGAAAAGGATGAGCGCTTAGCAGCGAAGCGCGGCCACGTTCAGAGGAATCCTCCACTCCTGTAACCAAAAAATCTATTGCCTGAGAGGATGCCGGGAAAGAAGTCATCTTATCATAAGCGCCGGATATTACTTGCAATATAGAAAATTAAGTTGAAATAAATCCAGCGTTCTACAGTGGAAACTTATGCCTTGAAGGAACCCAGCAAACGGTGGCGGAAGCGCCGCGATATCAGCCACAGGGCCAGCGCCAGGCCCGTAAACGCCAGCTGGCCCGACGCCAGCCACAGCACGGAACCGGACAGCAGCGGCGAGATCACGCCGGCCACCACGGCGCCCAGCAAGGTGCTGGCAAACGACTGGCACGAAGCGACCGTGCCGCGGATATGCGGGAACAGGTCGAGCGCCAGCAGGGTCGCGCCGGGCCCCACTAGCGACATGCCGAATGTGTAGAAGAACAGGGGCAGCACCGACCAGGGCAGCGATGGCGGCAGGAACAGGTGATACACGACGTTGACGCTGGCGGCGCACAGCAGGAAGGCAAAGCCGATGCCGATCTGGCGCGCGAACGTGACCTTGCCAGCGATGCGGTTGGCCGCCGCGGCGCCCATGAAGATGCCGCTGACGCAGGGAATGAACAGCCAGGCGAATTGCGATGGCCCCAGGCCCAGCTGCTTGGGCAGCATTTCCGGCGCGGCCGTGATGAACAGGAACAGGCCCGCGAAATTGAGGGCGACGATGCCGGCCTTGATGTGGAACAGGGGCGAGCGCAGGATCTGGCCATAGCTCGACGCGAGGAAACGGGGATTGAACGGCTGGCGCTTTTCCATCGGCAGGGTTTCGGGCAGGCGCCAGTAGCAGAACGCCAGCAGCACCACCGTGTAAAAGGCGAGGAACAGGAAAATCGAGCGCCAGTCGAACCAGATGACGATCCAGCCGCCGAGAATCGGCGCCACGGCCGGGGCGATGGAAAAGATCATCGTCACCAGCGACAGCAGCCGCGCCGCCGCCGCATCGGCATACAAGTCGCGGATGATGGCGCGGCTGATCACCACGCCGGCGCCGGCCGACACGCCCTGCATGATGCGGAAGAACCACAGGTAGTGCACCGTGTGCGCCGAAGCGCAACCGAGCGAGCCGATGGCAAACATCAGCAGCGACACGAGAATGACGTTGCGCCGGCCGAAGGTATCCGAGATGGCGCCATGCCACAGCACCATGCCGGCAAAGGCCAGCATGTAGAACGTCAGCGACTGCTGCACTTCCAGCGGCGACGCCTGCAGCGAACCCTGGATCGCGCCAAACGCGGGAAGATAGGTGTCGATCGACAGGGGCCCCAGCATCGACAGCCCGGCCAGCATCATCGCCAGCGCACCGCGGCTCAGCGGCGCCATGTGGCTCGGCGTGGGAGGCGGAACGGGGGTGACCGGGTCGGGCGGCACATCGGCCGGAGGGGTGGGAAACATGGCGGATCAAAGTGGCGCGCGGACCGACATTGGTCCGCGCGCGGGGTTACTGCGGGGGTCTTGCGGTGAACGCTTACTGCTGTGGTTTCGGCTTCGCCTCTTCACGGCGGTTGTATCCCGCCACCATATCGAAGCGGAACAGACGGCATTCCAGCGCGCCGTTGAAAAATGGCGTCTTGCGCGCTTCTTTCAAACGCAGCAGCTTGGGCAAGCCCAGGTCGGCCGTAAACAGGAACACGGTCCAGCCGGCGAAACGCTGCTTCAGGGTCGTGCCCATGGCCGAATAGAAGGACGTCGACAGTTCATCTTCCGGGATGGTGCTGTCGCCGCGCACGCCGATACGCTCGCCGTACGGCGGGTTGGTCAGCATGATGCCCGGCACCTCGCTTGGCGGCTTGACTTCCTGCGCCTCGATCTGTTTCAGCGGTACGTCGAAACGCACGCCGGCGCAGCGCAGGTTATGGCGCGTCATGGCGACCATGTCGCCCGAAATATCGCTGCCGAAAATGGTCGGTTCGGCCGGCAGCGGATTGACCTTGATGGCGTTTTTCATGGCATTCCACGGCGCCGGATCGAAATCGTGGAAGTTTTCAAACGCGAACTGGCGCGAGGCGCCCGGTGGAATCCCCTGCAGCATCTGCGCCGCTTCGGCCAGGATGGTGCCGGAACCGCACATCGGGTCGAACAGCACCATGCCAGGCTTCCAGCCCGACACGCGCAGCAGGCCGGCGGCCAGGTTTTCGCGCAACGGCGCGTCGCCCGTCTCTTCGCGCCAGCCGCGCTTGAACAGGGCTTCGCCCGAGGTATCGAGGTAGACGGTGAACGTGTGCGCGTCGAGGAAGCCGACGATGCGCATGTCCGGCGTCTTGGTGTTGACCGAGGGACGCTCGTTGAACTGGTCGCGGAAGCGGTCGCAGATCGCATCCTTGATTTTCAGGGTCGTGAATTCCAGGCTGCGCAGCGGCGATTTGACGGCCGTGACGTCGACGCGGATCGTGTGGTGCACGCCGAACCAGTCTTCCCACGATTGCGCCAGGGTCAGGTCATAAATATCGTTTTCCGTCTTGTAGCCGGAATGGGCCATGCGCATCAGCACGCGCGAAGCGATGCGCGAATGCAGATTGATGCGATAGGAGTCCAGCAGGTCGCCCGAGCAGTGTACGCCGCCCGGTACCTGGTTGTGGACCTTCATGGTCGAACTATCCTGGGCGATCTCGCCCAGTTCCTCGGCCAGCGCCGCTTCCATGCCGCGCGGGCATGGGCAAAAATATGAAGCCATAATTAGGATACCTTTTATCCGTTGAAAAACAATTAACTAAAAATCCTGCATATTACGTAGGTCGGCTTAGCCCGCCAGGGCGTAAGCCGACGTGCGCTGCCGACTGAGCTTGTCGGATTACGCGCGGGGCGCTAATCCGACCTACATCTAATTACTTTACTAACAGCGCGCGCTCGACAAAATCGAGACGGTCCTGGCCCCAGTACCCTTCGCCATCGACGATGTACCACGGCGAGCCGAAGACGCTGGCGGCGGTGGCCGCTTCCGTGTTGGCGTCGTATTCGGCCTGCACGCTGGCCGTTTCCGACGTTTTCAGCAACTGGCGGCCATCGAAACCCGCGTCAATGGCGATCTGCACCAAGGTTTCCTCGTCGCCGATGTTGCGCTCTTCGGCCCACAGGCCGCGCATGATGGCGTGCGCCAGGTTCAGCGAGGCTTCCACGCCGTGCGCCAGGCGCGTGGCGATGATCAGCTTGGCCGACGCTTCCGGCGACACGGGGAAGAACTTCGGCTGCAAGGTCAATGGCACTTGCAGAAAGGCCGACCAGCGCGCCAGTTCGGCCAGGCGGTAGGCCTGGCGCTGCGGCGCGCGCTTGGCCAGCGGCAGGCCGCCCGACACGCTGAAAACCTTGCCCAGGTCGAAGGGACGCACGTCGATCTGCGCACCCGTCTTGGCGGCGATGGCCATCAGGCGCGCGTGACCCAGATAGGTCCATGGCGAGTGGGGCGCGAAGAAATACTGCACGACTTTGCTCTGGCTTGCACTCATCTCGACTCCCTTAGAAAGGCTTGACCACGACCAGCACGACGACGGCCAGCAGCATCACCACCGGCACTTCATTAAACCAGCGGAACCAGGTGTGGCTGCGCTTGTTGAGACCTTTTTCAAACTTGCGCAGGATGGAACCGCAAGCGTGGTGATAGCCGAGCAGCAGCACCACGAACGTCAGCTTGGCGTGCATCCAGCCCGGCATCTTCATGCGGCCTTCGCCCCCGCCATACAGCATCCACATCAACGCCAGCCCCAGCACCATGGCCGGCAGCGCCAGCAGCGACATGAAGCGGTACAGCTTGCGCGCCATCAGCAGCAGGCGCTCGGTGGCGACCGTTTCCGTCTCCATCGCCAGGTTCACGAAGATGCGCGGCAAGTAAAACAGGCCGGCGAACCAGGACATGACGAAGATGATGTGGAAGGCTTTGGTCCAGAGAAAGAGCATGGGGTTCCCAGTGTCGGAGGTGGAGAAAAACGAGAGCACGGGCCGCCTTGTGAGCCGCCCGCGAGGAGACTACTTGCGGATTTCGCCGTGGCCAAAGACCACGTACTTGAGCGAGGTCAGGCCTTCCAGTCCCACCGGACCGCGCGCATGCAGCTTGTCGTTCGAGATGCCGATTTCGGCGCCCAAGCCATATTCGAAGCCGTCGGCGAAACGCGTTGACGCGTTCACCATCACCGAGGCGGAATCGACTTCGCGCAGGAAGCGCAGCGCGTCGCTGTAGTCTTCCGTGATGATCGATTCCGTGTGCTTCGATGAATACTGGTTGATGTGATCCATCGCTTCGTCGATGCCGTCGACCACCTTCACCGACAGGATGGCCGCCAGGTATTCGGTGGACCAGTCTTCCTCGGTGGCCGGCACCAGGTGCGGATAGGCAGCGGCGGCCAGGATCGCATGGCTTTCCGGATCGGCGCGCAGTTCCACCTGCTTGGTCAAATACAGTTCGGCCAGCTGCGGCAGCACGGTGGCGGCGACGGCGCGCGACACCAGCAAAGTTTCCATGGTGTTGCAGGTGCCGTAGCGGTGGCACTTCGCGTTGAAGCCGATATCGATCGCTTTTTTGATATCGGCCTTGGCGTCGATATACACATGGCAGATGCCATCGAGGTGCTTGATCATCGGCACGGTGGCCTCGGCCATCAGGCGTGCGATCAAGCCCTTGCCGCCGCGCGGCACGATGACGTCGACGAATTGCGGCATGGTGATCAGCGCGCCGACGGCGGCGCGGTCCGTGGTGTCGATCACTTGCACGGCATCGGCCGGCAAGCCCGCTCCCAGCAAGCCCTCGGCCACCAGCTTGGCCAGCGCGCGGTTGCAGTGTATCGCTTCCGAGCCGCCGCGCAGAATCGTCGCGTTGCCGCTCTTGATGCACAGGCCGGCCGCGTCCACCGTCACGTTCGGACGGGCTTCATAGATGATGCCGATGACGCCCAGCGGCACGCGCATCTGGCCCACCTGGATGCCCGTCGGGCGGAATTTCATGTTCGAAATTTCGCCGATCGGATCGGCCAGCGAGACGATCTGCGTCAAGCCTTCGACCATGGTGGCGATGGCCGCGTCGGACAGGGTCAGGCGATCGAGCATGGCCGGCGCCAGACCGGCGGCGGCTGCCGCGTCCAGATCGCGCTGGTTGGCCGCGCGCAGCAGGTCGGCATCGCGCACGATGGCGGCGGCGATCAGGCTCAAGGCGCGGTTGCGCGTGGCGCTGTCGGCACGCGCCATGGCGCGCGAAGCGGCGCGCGCGCGCGTGCCCACGTCCTGCATATATTCTGTGATGTCCATGCTCGTATCCATAAAAGTTAACCCTTGGCGATCTTCAGGCCCAGTTGCAGCATGGCGTCCCAGGCGTCGCCCGCGTAGCCCTTGGCGCGCAAGCCCTTGATCATCTTGTCCACCTGCGCCGCCTGCTGCAGCGCCGCTTCCAGCACCGGCAGCGAAATGCGCCGCAGGGCCGGCTCCATCATCCGCTCGCGCGGACCCCAGATGCGGCATTCCTTCAGCAGTGCGCCCAATGGACGCCCTTGCGCCATGCCGGCCTTCAATTTTAACAGCGTGCGGATTTCCTCGGAGACGGCCCACAAGACCAGCGGCAGCGCCTCGCCCTCGCCCTTCAAGCCTTCGAGCATGCGCACCAGGCGCGCCGGGTCGCCAGCCAGCATGGCTTCGGACAGCTTGAAGACATCATAGCGGGCCACGTTCAGCACCGCGTCCTGCACTTGCTCGTACGTCAGCTTGCCCGCGGCATGCAGCAAGCCCAGTTTCTGGATTTCCTGGTGCGCCGCCAGCAAATTGCCTTCCACCCGCTCGGCGATGAAGTCGATGCTGGCCCGTTCGGCGCTTTGTCCCTGCGCGGCCAGGCGCTGCGATATCCAGGCCGGCAACTGCGCCCGTTCCACGTTCGGAATGTCGATATACACGGCCGCCTGCTGCAGGCTGGCAACCCACGCCGCCTTCTGCGTGGCCCAGTCCAGCTTGGGCAAGGTGATCAGGGTCAGATTGTCGGGGCTGAGGTTTTTCGCGTAGCTTTGCAGCGCCGCGCCGCCATCCTTGCCCGGCTTGCCGGTGGGGATGCGCAGCTCGATCAGTTTTTTATCGCCGAACAGCGACAGCTCCTGGTTCGCCGCCAGCAGTTCGCCCCACTTGAAGCTGCGCTCCACCGTCAGCACGTCGCGCTCGGAGTAACCCTGCGCGCGCGCCGCGCGGCGGATCTTGTCGGCCGCTTCCAGCGCCAGCAAGTGTTCGTCGCTGGTGATCACATACAGCTGCGCCAGCGGCTTGGCCACATGCCCATCGAGCGCGTCTATCCGCAATTGCATGGCGTCCCCGTTACTGCTGCGGGGCTGGCGCGACCGGCGTCACGGGCGCCACTGGCGCCACCGACATGGCCGGCAGCACCGGCTTGATGGCGGCCAGGCGGCGCATGATCTGCTGCACCAGGTCGTTGCGCATGTCGCGGTACAGCGCCGCTTCTTCCGTTTCCTTGGCCAGTACCTGCGATTCGTCGAAGGTGATCGGACGCACAAGGCTGATGGTGGTCGGCGCCAGCAACTGGTTGCCTTCCTTGTCCAGCACGCGGAAATTGATCGAATAGCCAAGTTGGTACTCTTGCACGCGGCCATTTTTGTTCAGCGACAAAATGGTCTTGGTACGATTCCTCTCCGGGTCGTTGAGCACTTCAAGGACGGCGTCGGCGCCATCCTTGGTGCTCACCACCTCCGTGCTGCCAATGGCGCGGATATAGCGCTTCAGGCCGATCGCCAGCGGCGACGTGTCGGGCAAGCCGATGTACATCGTCGCGAACGGCAGCATGAAACTGCCGTTCGAACCGCGCAAATGAAAGCCGCAGGCCGACAGCAAAACAGTCAGGCCCAATGCCAGCACGGCGCGGCGGCCCAACAGCGATACTTGAGAGGAAGTCGTCATGATTACACCACGATGCTGATTAACTTGCCTGGCACGACGATGATCTTCTTCGGCGTGGTCTCGACGTACTTCTGCACACTTTCGCACGCCAGCGCAGCCGCTTCGATGCTGGCCTTGTCCGCATCTTTGGACACCGTGATCGAGCCGCGCAGCTTGCCGTTCACCTGGATCATCATCTCGATCTCGGACTGTTCCAATGCGGCCGGGTCGACCTGCGGCCAGGCCACGTTGAGCAGGTCGCCGTGCACGCCAGCGTAGCCGAGTTCCTGCCACAGCACGTGGGTGATGTGCGGCGCGACAGGGTTCAACAGGCGCAGGAAGATGGAGAAGCCTTCGGCGATCAGCGCCTTCGACTGCGCGCTGTCATCGAGCTTGGCCGATTCCAGCGTGTTGAGCATCTTCATGCAGGCCGACACGACGGTGTTGTACTGGATGCGCTTCAAGTCGTAATCGGCTTGCTGCAGCAGCTTGTGCAATTCGCGGCGCAGGTTTTTCTGCGCGTCGCCCGTGGCAGGAGCGGCGCCGCCAGCCAGCGCGGCCTGGATCGTGGCCGACTGGGCGTAGCCGAAGTTCCACACGCGGCGCAGGAAACGGTTCGCGCCTTCGACGCCGCTGCCCGACCATTCCAGCGTCTGTTCCGGTGGCGAGGCGAACATGGTGAACAAACGGGCCGTGTCGGCGCCGTACTGCTCGATCTGCGCTTGCGGGTCGATGCCGTTGTTCTTCGACTTCGACATTTTTTCCGTGCCGCCGATTTCCACCGGCTGGCCATCGGCCACCAGGACGGCGCTTTGCGGACGGCCCTTGTCATCGAGCGACAGGCGCACGTCGTCCGGATTGAACCAGGTGGTCTTGCCCACCGCGTCCTTGCGGAAATACGTTTCGTTGAGCACCATGCCTTGCGTCAGCAGGTTGACGAACGGCTCGTCGAACTTGACCAGGCCGAAGTCGCGCATGATCTTGGTCCAGAAGCGCGCGTACAGCAAGTGCATGACGGCGTGTTCGATGCCGCCGATGTACTGGTCCATCGGCATCCAGTAATCGTTGCGCGCGTCGACCATGGCGTCGTTCGAGCCTGGCGAGGTATAGCGCATGTAGTACCACGACGAATCGACGAAGGTATCCATGGTGTCCGTCTCGCGGCGCGCCGGCTTGCCGCACTGCGGGCAGTCGCACTGCAAAAAGGCTTCGTATTTGTTCAGCGGATTGCCCGTGCCGTCCGGCACGCAGTCTTCCGGCAGCACCACCGGCAAATCTTTTTCCGGCACCGGCACCACGCCGCAGTCCGCGCAATGGATCATCGGGATCGGCGTGCCCCAGTAGCGCTGACGCGAAATGCCCCAGTCGCGCAGGCGGAACGTGGTTTTCTTTTCGCCCAGGCCCAGTTCTGCCAGGTCGGCGGCCACCGCATCGACGGCGGACGCGAAATGCAGGCCGTCGTAGTTGCCGGAGGCGACGCAGACGCCATCCTTGCTGCCATACGATTCCTGCCAGGCGTCCGTCGAAAATTCCTGGCCCTTGACTTCGATCACTTGCTTGATCGGCAGATTGTATTTCTTGGCGAAGCCGAAATCGCGTTCGTCGTGCGCCGGCACGCCCATCACGGCGCCATCGCCGTAGGTGATCAGCACGTAGTTGCCGACCCACACTTCCACTTGCGCGCCCGTCAACGGATGGGTGACGAACAGGCCGGTCGGCATGCCCTTCTTCTCCATCGTCGCCATGTCCGCTTCGATCACGGAACCGAGCTTGCATTCGGCGTTGAAGGCGGCCAGTGCAGGATTGCTTTGCGCGGCGTGGATGGCCAGCGGGTGCTCGGCGGCCACGGCGCAGAAGGTCACGCCCATGACCGTGTCCGGACGGGTGGTAAACACATACAGCTTGCCGTCGCCGATCAGGCTGCCTTCGGCATCCTTGATCTGGTGCGGGAAGGCGAAGCGCACGCCGGTCGACTTGCCGATCCAGTTGGTCTGCATGGTGCGCACGCGCTCGGGCCAGCCCGGCAGCTTGTCGTCCACATACGCCAGCAATTCTTCTGCGTAATCGGTGATGCGCGCGTAGTACATGGGGATTTCGCGCTTCTCGATCAGCGCGCCCGAACGCCAGCCGCGGCCATCGACCACTTGTTCGTTGGCCAGCACGGTCTGGTCGATCGGATCCCAGTTCACGGTACCGGTCTTCTTGTAGATGATGCCTTTTTCCAGCATCTTGAGGAACATCCACTGGTTCCATTTGTAGTATTCGGGCTTGCAGGCGGTCATTTCGCGCGACCAGTCGATGGCCAGGCCCATCGATTCCATCTGCTGCTTCATGTGGGCGATGTTCGAATACGTCCATTGCGCGGGCGGCACGTTGTTGGCCATGGCCGCGTTTTCCGCCGGCATGCCGAACGCATCCCAGCCCATCGGCATGAGCACGTTGTAGCCGTTCATGCGCAGGTAGCGGTACATCACATCATTGATCGTATAGTTGCGTACGTGACCCATGTGCAGCTTGCCCGAAGGGTAAGGCAGCATCGAGCAGGCAAAATACTTGCCTTTAGGGAAACGTGGGTCGTGTTCGACGGCTTTATAGGCGTCGATCGCCTTCCAGTGCGATTGGGCGGCTTGTTCGACGTCGGCGGGACTATATTTATCTTGCATGATGATGTGCGACCAGCGTGGCCCGGCCAATAGTGGATATGAACCGAGCATTATACTGGTTGTCGCCGTCTGATAGCGCGGCGCGCTGGCGGCCCGGGCGCGCATATTTTGGCCGGCGCGCAATTCTGCTGTGTAATATATGCACAATCTTGTTCTTTGCATCAAAGCCGGCCATGATCGTCTACCAGGAATATCCGCCCCTCCCCGCCCTGCGGCCCTGGCTCGATTGCGTCTGGACCTGCCGCGTGCAGACGGGCGCCACGCCCGTCACGCACCAGGTCTTGCCCGACAATTGCATCGACATCCTGTGCCAGGACCAGCAGGACGCCAGCTTTGCCGTCGGCATGATGACGGTGCCGATTGCCGTCGTCAGTCAGGGCCTCGTGCAAACGGTGGCGGCCCGGTTCAAGCCGGGCGCGGCCGCCCGCTTCTTCCAGCTGCCCTTATGCGAGCTCAGCGACGGCCGCACGGGCTTGCAGCAGCTGTGGGGCCGCGAGCTGGCCGCGCGCCTCGGTGACGCCCTGTGGAGCGAGCCCTTGTCGAATGCGCAAAGAGTTTCTATTTTGCAAGAGTATCTGCTGCTGCGCCTGCGCACCGCGCCGCCACGGCGTCAGGCGGGCGCGGCCGAGCATGCCATCGCCGCCATCGAGGCGGCAGCGGGGCAAGTGCGCGTGGACGGCCTGGCGCAGCAGCTGGGCGTGTCGCGCCAGCACCTGGCGCTGCAATTTCGCCAGCAAGTGGGCATCAGTCCGAAGCTGTTTGCCCGCATCTGCCGCTTTCGCGCGGCCAGCGCCGGCATGCAAAACCTGGCGGGACAACAGGACTGGGCGCAAGTGGCCTTGCAGTATGGTTATTTCGACCAGTCACACCTGATCCACGACTTCCAGGATTTCGCCCGCAGCTCGCCCGAGGCGTGGCTGGCGGGCAGGCGCACTTGAACACCTTCCATTTTTACAATCACACGCCGCGCGCCAGTGGCATGATGGTGTGATTCTTCATTCACCAGGAGCAGAACATGATCAAGGGTTTACGTACCGTCACCTATCCCGTCCCCGACCTGGACCAGGCCAAGGCTTGGTACAGCCAGGTATTCAATACCACGCCCTACTTCGACCAGCCGTTCTATGTCGGCTTTGCCATCGGCGGCTTCGAGCTGGGCTTGCTGCCAGATGGCCAGCCTGGCGCGCAGGGCAGCGTGACGTACTGGGGCGTGGACGGCATCGAGCAGGAAGTCGAGCGCATCGTGGCGCTGGGCGGCAGCCTGCACCATCCGATCACGGACGTGGGCGACGGCATCCGCACGGTGGAATTGCTCGACCCCTACGGCAACCAGATCGGCCTGATCGACAATCCCCATTTCGACACCGGCAAAGTCGTTTAAGAGCCTATCCCAGTAGGGAGCGTCTTCTGCTGGCAGTTCATCAGGAGCGCGGACAAGGCGTGAGGAGGACGCGTGGCGAGCCACGCGACGACGATCAACGCAGTCCCCGCTTCTGAGGGGCGCCAGCAGGGGATGTATTCATCTACTGGGATAGGCTCTAAGCCGCTTCGCCCTGCAGCCATGCGCGAAATTGCTGCAGGGCCGTCTTTTCATGCGCCGTTTCAGGCGTGATCAGGTAATAGGCGCGCTGACCGCGCAGTGGGTGCTCGCATGCGATGCGCAATTCGCCACGCGCCAGTTCCGCTTCGACCAGCATGCGCGGCAGCAAGACCACGCCCTGCCCTTGCACGGCCGCCATGGCCAGCATGGAAAACAGTTCATAGCGGGCGCCATAGTGCGCCCCATCGCGTCCTTCTCCCTCGACCTGCATCGCGTCAAACCACTGGCGCCAGGCGCCCGGGCGCGTACTTTGCTGCAACAAGGTCAGTTCCAGCAAATCCTGCGGCTGCCACTCGCTGCGCGCCGCCAGCAGGCGCGGGCTGGCGACGGGCACGATTTCTTCATGCATGAGCAAGGTGGCGCGCGTGCCGGGCCAGCGCGCCAGTTGCTCTGGCGTGCCGGCATACAGGGCGCCGTCGTATTCCGTATCGGCAAACATGAACGGTTTTGTATACGCGTCGATATGCACGACGATGTCCGGGTGCAGCCCCGCCAACGAGCCAAGACGCGGCATCAGCCAGCGCGTGGCAAACGTGGGGACGGAAGCAAGCTGCAAGGCACCGCCGCCGCCTTGGCGCGCCATGGTGTCAAGCGTGTCGCGCTCCAGGCCATCGAGGCGGGCCGCGATCTGCCGCGCATACGCGGCGCCGGCGCTGGTCAGCAGCACGCCATGGCGCGTGCGCTGGAACAGTTGCACGCCAAGAAAAGTTTCCAAGGATGAAATCTGGCGCGACACGGCGCTTTGCGTCAGCGACAGTTCGCGCGCCGCATGCGTGTAGCTCTGGTGCCGCGCAGCCGCCTCGAAGCAGTTCAAGGCTTGCAGCATGGGGATTTTGCGTGACATGGGGGGTATCCGGCCAGTGAAAGACCCCTAGTATGCCGCAAGATATGCGCAAAACGCATGTCTGGGTGCGAAAAAATCGTTTGCGCAAGGCTAGGCAAAAACCTACCATGAGCCATATTCAATCTTGCGCCGATCACCGGCGCTCACCTGCGAGGCCTGTGATGAGCAAAACCGTATTCGACTGGAATTCCCCCCTGCTGCTGGAAGATCAACTGACGGGCGACGAACGCGCCGTGCTGGAAGCGGCACGCGACTATTGCCAGGGCAGCCTGGTGCCACGCGTACTTGAATCGTTCCGCCATGGCCGCACGGACGCGGCCATCTTCCGCGAAATGGGCGAGCTGGGCTTGCTGGGCACAACGATCCCTGAAGAATACGGCGGCGCCGGCCTGAACTACGTCTGCTACGGCCTGGCCGCGCGCGAAGTCGAGCGCGTCGATTCGGGCTACCGCTCGATGATGAGCGTGCAATCATCGTTGGTGATGGTGCCGATCAACGCCTTCGGCAACGAAGAAACGAAACAGAAATACCTGCCGAAACTGGCGACGGGCGAATTCATCGGCTGCTTTGGCCTGACGGAACCGAACCACGGCTCCGACCCTGGCAGCATGGTCACGCGCGCCCGCAAGGTACCGGGCGGCTACAGCCTGTCCGGCGCCAAGATGTGGATCACCAACAGCCCCATCGCCGACGTGTTCGTCGTCTGGGCCAAGGACGATGAAGGCGCGATCCGCGGCTTCGTGCTGGAAAAAGGCTGGAAGGGTTTGTCGGCGCCGGAAATCCACGGCAAGGTCGGCTTGCGTACCAGCATCACCGGTGAAATCGTCATGGATGAAGTGTTTTGCCCGGAAGAAAACGCTTTCCCCGATGTGCGCGGCCTGAAGGGCCCGTTCACCTGCCTGAACAGCGCCCGCTACGGCATCGCCTGGGGCGCGCTGGGCGCGGCCGAAGACTGCTACCTGAAGGCGCGTCAGTACACGATGGACCGCCAGCAATTCGGCCGTCCGCTGGCCGCGAACCAGCTGGTGCAAAAGAAACTGGCCGACATGCTGACGGAAATCACCATGGGCTTGCAAGGCTGCTTGCGCCTGGGCCGCATGAAGGATGAAGGTTCGCCCGCCGTGGAAATCACCTCGATCATGAAACGCAACAGCTGCGGCAAGGCCCTCGATATTGCCCGCGTAGCGCGCGACATGATGGGCGGCAACGGTATTTCCGACGAGTTCGGCGTCATCCGCCACCTGGTCAACCTGGAAGTGGTCAACACCTATGAAGGCACGCACGATGTGCACGCGCTGATCATCGGCCGCGCCATCACCGGCATCGCCGCCTTCAACTAATGGACGCCTTGGCTTCCACCCTGCGGCCCGCGCCGCTGGTCGGCTTGCGCGTGCTCGACCTGTCGCGCGTGCTGGCCGGCCCCTGGGCCGGGCAAATGCTGGCCGACCTCGGCGCCGACGTCGTCAAGGTTGAACAGCCGGGCCGCGGCGACGACACGCGCTCCTGGGGTCCGCCCTACCTGAAAGACGAGGATGGCCGCGACACGGCCGAGGCCGCCTATTTCCAGTGCGCCAACCGCAACAAGCGCTCGCTGTGCATCGACCTGGCCGCCCCTGAGGGCCAGGCGCTGGTGCGCAAGCTGGCGGCCGAATCGGACGTGCTGCTGGAAAATTTCAAGCTCGATGGCTTGAAGCAATATGGTTTGGACGCAGCCAGTTTGCTGGCACTCAACCCGCGCCTCGTCTACTGCTCCATCACGGGCTTCGGCCAGGATGGGCCGTACGCGGCGCGCGCCGGCTATGACTTTTTGATCCAGGGCATGGGCGGCTTGATGAGCATCACGGGCATACCCGATGGCCAGCCCGGTGCCGGGCCGCAAAAAGTGGGCGTGGCGCAGACGGACATCCTGACGGGCCTGTACGCCACCATCGCCGTGCAGGCGGCGCTGGCCGAACGGGAACGCTCGGGCCTGGGCCAGCACATCGACCTGGCCTTGCTCGACGTGCAAGTGGCGGCGCTGGGCAACCAGGCGGCCAATTACCTGTGCGGCGGCAAGGTGCCGCAGCGCATGGGCAATGCGCACCCGAACATCGTGCCCTACCAGGATTTTCCTACGGCCGATGGCGACATGATTCTGGCGATCGGCAATGACGGGCAATTCTCGCGCTTTTGCGCCGTCGCCGGCCATCCGGAATGGGCGCTGGATGAACGTTTCATGACCAATCCGCAGCGCGTGGCAAACCGGGCAATCCTGATCCCCCTGATGCGCCAGGCCACGGTCATGCGCACGACGGCCGAGTGGATCAGCGCCTTCGAGGCGCAAGCCGTGCCGTGCGGTCCCGTCAACCGCATCGACCAGGTGTTTGCCGACCCGCAAGTGGTGGCGCGTGGCTTGAAAGTGGAAATGCCGCATCCGACGGCAGGCACGGTGGCGCTGGTGGCCAACCCCGTGCACCTCTCAAGCTCGCCAGTGCAATACCGGCTGCCGCCACCATTACTGGGGCAGCATACGCAGGAAGTGCTGCAGCAGTGGCTGGGGTTGGACAGTGGAGAGATTGACGGCTTGCGCGAGCGCAAGGTCGTCTAGCCTGCTCAGCCAATGGGCTGGCAGGCAAGCAGGCGCCGGTACTTGCCGGCGGCCTGCCGCAAGGCCTCGATGGTGCTGGAAATCGCATCGTTGAAGGTCGTGTTACGCCGGTAAAACAGGGCGATAGGCCGCTCCCAGGAAAAACCGTCCAGGTTCAGGCACGACAGGTTGCCATTCTCGATCTCGCTGCCCACCAACTGTCGCGGCAGAACCGACAAGAACGGGCTGGACATCAAGATATTCTTGCAAAAGTCCAGCGAGGTGGTGGTGATCTTCGGCGTCGGGCAGTCCAGCCCGCGCGACGTGAAGGCGGCGCGCCAGCCCGCTTCGACCAGGCCCAGGTGCTTGCCGATGATCCATTCGCTGTCGCACAGGTCTTGCGCGCTGACATGCGCCGCATGGGCCAGCGGATGCTGCTTGCCGGCTACCACGCAATACAGTTCCGTGGCAAACACTTCGCGCTCCAGACCCTCGTAATCGCCAGCCCCATTGTCGATGCCGACAAACAAATCCATTTCGCCATGCATCAAGGCGTCGGCCGCCGCCGGCAAGGCGCCGGCGATCACGTCGAGGCGGATATCGTCGCGGTCGCGGTTCAGCGACAGCACGGCTTCGGACACCAGCTCGATGGCCGCCGTGGGACTGGAACCGAGCCGCACCCTGCCGCCGCTGGCCGCCAGCATGTCTTCCACCTTGCGCTGGAAGCCATCGGCTTCGGCCAGGATATTGTTGGCGTACATCACCAGCACCTTGCCCAGCGGCGTAGGGCAAGCCACGCGCTTGTCGCGCTCGACCAACTGCGCGCCGACGGCGCTCTCCAGCGTGAGGATATTGCGGCTGATGGCTTGCTGGGTGACGCCGATTTTTTCGGCAGCGCGCGAAAAACTGCCGCATTCGATGACGGCCAGGAAAGACCTGAGTTGACGTAGTTCCATAGTTGCCGATGGCAAAAATTTGATGGTACGGCAAAAGCCGCGCGCAAGCCAGCGGCGTCACCATATGTGGGGGCAATATGCGCTTCGCTTGTTGCCTACACGCTTTGGTTGTTGGCCAGATCGGCCGCCGCCATGCATAGTCAACTTTTAGAAAACGTATCCACCGAATGGAGAATTGACATGGCAAGTCTGCATAGTGTTACCACCTGGGCCGATGAGGCTGACATCGTTATTGCAGGCTTCGGCCTCGCCGCTTCCTGCGCCGCCATCGAGGCGCGCGACCTCGATCCGGATGCCGATATCCTGATCCTGGAAAAAATGCCCGAGCAGTTCGTCGGCGGCAATTCACGCGTGGCAGGCCAGTCGCTGCTGATTTCGCAAAATGCGGAAGCGCTGGTCGAATACCAGCGCGCCATGAGCCGTTCCAATCCCATCCCCGAGGACATGCTGCAAGAATGGGCCCAGCGCATGGTCAAGCTGGAACCGTGGATCGAAGCGCGCGCCGCCGAAGTGGGCGCCACCTACCTGCACGGCACCGGATTCACTTCGCGCGCAGTGGTGCTGGAGTTCCCCGAGTTCGGCGCCGCCGAAGCGGTGCACCATACGGCCACCATCCTGCCGCTGCCCAGCGGCGTGTGGCTGACCTTCAAGGCCAACGTCGACAAGCGCCGCATCCGCTCGGCCTTCAACGCCCGCGTGGTGGACCTGATCCAGGACCCGGACACACTGGAGGTATTCGGCCTGGTGATCGAGAAGGACGGGGAGCGCCGCAACATCAAGGCGCGCCGCGGCGTAGTGATGTCGACGGGCGGCTTCGAGAATAACCTCGACATGCAAAAGAATTATTTTGGCCTGTCGCGCGCCTATCCGCTGGGCACGCCGGGCAACACGGGCGACGGTCTGAGGATCCTGCAAAAGGCCGGCGCCGACATGTGGCATTTGCGCAACCAGGGCCAGTCGGGTGGCATCTGGCCAGGCTTCAGCTTCCCCGGCCACGATACGGTCTTCCTGCGCCAGCTGTTCTTCCAGTCCTTCAGCTGGATCGACGTGGCCGAAGACAACCGCCGTTTCGTCAACGAGACATCGGAACTGCAACTGACGCACTACAAGGAAAAGATCCGTGGCGAGTGGGTCGATACGGCACACCACCGCGTCGGCCGCATGCACATGATTTTCGATGACGTCACGCGCGCCTACAACCGCCTGGCCACCACCATCATGACCTGGAACGCCGTCGTCGAGGCTTATCCATGGAGCGAGGACAACAAGGCTGAAATCGACCAGGGCTGGATCGTGCAGGCCGACAGCATCGAGGAGCTGGCCATCAAAATCGGCCGCGATCCGCAGGAACTGGCCGCCACCGTGAACGGCTACAACGCCGCCTGCGCGGCCGGCGAAGATCCGGAATATGGCCGCTCGGCGGCCACGCTGCAGCCGATCGCGCAAGGCCCGTTCTACGCCATCGAACTGGTACCGGCGATCGTCTGCACCGGTGGTGGCGCGCGCCGCAACATCGAATCCGAAGTACTCGACCACCAGCACAAGCCGATTCCGCGCCTGTATGAAGCGGGCGAACTGGGTTCGATGTTCTCGAACCTGTACCAGAACGGTTCCTACCTGACCGAAGCCATGATCTCGGGGCGCGCGGCAGGCAAGAACGCCGTGGCCTTGAGCGACTGGCAAGCGGGCAAGGGCTAAGTCATGCGCGTCATTACCCCCGCCATGAAACTGCATGTGCGTATCGATGAAGCCACCAGGGCCGACGGCGAACTGGTGCTCAAAGGTGTTGCCGGCATGATGCCTTGCGAGACGCGCCTGTCGCCGCAGGAATTGCGCCAGCTGATCCGCCTGGTGCTGCATCCGAAGATCTTCATGGTGCTGTTTGCGCGCTCGAAAACTGAGTAGGCCTTGCGCAGGCGCCAGCCGAACCCGCCCGCGTGGCGGGTTTTTTCATGCGCGAAAATAAGGAGTGCGGGAAGGCCGCGCAGGCAGCATGGGTGCCGCACCGCGGCCCCATGCGGAAGAGAATCAGCCGCCGATGATGCCGTGCTCGCGCAGCGCGTCGATGGTCTGGCCCTGGATGCGGCCGAAATGGCTGCGCTCCGGAATGCACAGCGCACCATACGCGTCGAGCATGGTGTTGGGCGGATACACCGAGCCGCTGTAGGTGGCGGCAAACAGCTCCAGGCGCTGGCGCGACAGCATGTTGCCCATGCCGGGCTTGTTGCGATGGCGCCGCAAGGCATGCAGGTCGATGCTTGCATTGGCGGCCATCGACTCGCCGGAGCCGGCTTCGGCCAGCACTTCGCCATGGTAGTTGACGACCTTCGACAGGCCGTCGGTGGAACCGGAAGGCATGTCGACATCGAAGATGCGTCCGGTGTTGGCCGACACGATGTAGAGCGCGTTTTCATAGGCGCGCGCGCGCTTGGCGATATCTTTGGGCGTCAGGCGCGGGCTGGCCACTTCGCTCGACGAATGCAGGATCACCTCGGCGCCGCGCAGGGCCAGCGTGCGGACGATTTCCGGATACAGAATCTCTTCCGAGGCGACGCAGGCCAAGCGCCCCAGCGGCGTGTCGGCCACGGGGAACACCGCGTCGTAGCCGTAGCAGGCCAGGTAGCGGTCCCACACGTCGTGCGGCGTGGGCGCGTACAGCGAGATCAGGCGCCGGTAGCGCAGTATCAGCTCGCCCCGGTCATTCAGGATGAAACTGGCCTGGAAGTACAGGCCGGGGAAATGCACGTCCGTTTCATAGGCGTTGCCACAAAAGTACACGCCCGTGTCGCGGCACATCTGGCCCAGCCTCTGATATTCCTCGCCATCTGGCGCCAGGCATACCTTGTCGGCCCAGGCGGGAATGGCGTCGCCCAGCGGATAGCCGGTCAAAAAATATTCGGGCGCCACCACCAGTTTCAGATCGGGCCCGATGAAGGCCTTGCTGGCCCTGATCTGGCGTTCGACGCGCTCGATATTGCGCATCATGCTGGCGCGCGCCGTGGCCTTGTCGGGGCAGCCATTCACGGCGTAGCAGGCGGTTTGCAGGGCCAGCGCCTGGTACGATTCCAGGCGCGGCGCGGCGGGTTCGGACTGTGTCATCTGCATTGCTCCATGATCGTGATCGATGCGCGGCGCCGGCGGCGGCGCGCATCATCAGTGTTACTTCTTCTCGGCCTGCTTGAGCTGCTTGTAGAACAGCCAGCTGGTCATGTTCGGCGTCACATACTCGGCCGGAGCGTGACGGTACAGCGGATGGTGCTGCATGGTGTAGTCGCGCACATCGGCCGGCACGTCTTCCCATTTATCGAGCTTGCTGCCCGCGCCGCTGTAGATCAGGTAACCGGGCTTGCCGCCCATGTTCATCCAAGGCAGCCACGGGCCGCTGCGGAACCAGTTGTAGTGCGTCGGCACGGACGTGAGCTTGTCGTCCATCAGGTCGCGCGTATTGACGAAGAAGCCGAAATGCTCGGACGCCAGGTAGGTCGCGCCGGTCGACTGCTGCGGAAAGGCCTCCGGCTGCAGCGGGTTGGGATACATCAGCGGCACGTCCATCAGCATCGACGTCACGGCGCCATGCTGCAACCACGGGAACTGGTGTTTGTAGGTCTTCGGCGAAGGGAACTTGAAGTTGACGGGATCATTCGTCACCTGCACCACGTCGACCACTTCACCGGTGTAGGGATTGGTCCACTTGTCGATCAGTTTGCCAGTCTTGACGTCCTGGTAGTACGACACTTCGCGCGAAATCCAGTGATAGCCGCCATCGGGCTGCTTTTCCATGCGACTGATATTGAAGCCATAGGTCTTCAGGATGGGCCGCGCCTTTTCTCCGGGCAGCACGGCGAAAATGGTCGCCTGCCAGTCCACCACCACTTCCTTTCCCGTCAGGTCGCCGCGCATGCGCACATAGGCTTCCAGCTGTCCTTCCGAGGTGCTCAGGTCACTGGCCACGGCCGCCAGCGGCGCCGCCACAGCAGCGCCCAGCAGGGCCAACGCCATATACATTTTTTTCATCTTGCCACCCATCTTCACTCCTTCACCATCGCCAAAAAAAGTGCCGCGACAGGACGCGGCACACTATACGCAGACAGGATTACAGACCCAGGCTGCCAGGATTCATCAGACCACGCGGATCAAACAGGCGCTTGAGTCCTTGCACCGCCTCGCCAGCCGGTGCGCTCAGGCTATCGACATAGGCGTAGGTCCGGCCGATCTGGAAATTGATGCCGCCCATCTGCGCATACAGCTCGGCCAGTTCGCGGCGCATCTGGTAGACGGCGGCGCGCCCTTCCGGATTGGCCGGACGCCCGCGCCACGGACGGGTCAATTCCTCGCCCAGCACTTCGACGTGCAGCGGCAGGATTTCGTCGTACCAGTAGAAACATGGTTCGAGCAGGAAGGCATTGTAGAAATTCGAGGTCAGCGGCGAATACACGATCTGGTGGCGTTCCATCAGTTCGCGCCGCTCGGCAAAGAAGCGCTCCGTCGCCTGCACCGCCGCCATCGCCTTCGACAGCGGCAGCACCGCATGCACGGGCACCCAGCGCTGGCCGTCAAAGCCGAGCACCGAGCGCAGCGGCACGAACGGGCGCGCGCGCAGTACTTTCGGTATCGCGCCTTCCATCAAGGTGCCGCCGTGCTGCTTGGCCACGGCCGTGATCTGCGCCATGCGCTCCTGCACCACGGCGGCGTTGTCGCCTTCGACGGTAAGGTGAATCGAATACGCATAATCGGCCAGCGAACGGGCGCTCAACGCCACCTTGGCCGCATTGCGCACGCCGTCGAACAGCGACTTGCCGGACGAGGCCACGTCGAGCAGGGTCTTGGCGCCCGACACCAGCTTGTTGCCCATCTGCGAAGAATTGCGGATCTTGTAGTCGTCCACGCCGAAGCACTCGGTCGGCAGGCCACGCCGCGTCAGGTCCGTTTGCGCGGCGGTCATCTGCTCGATGGTGTCGAACCCGAACGAAGCGTAACCCAGGTCGGTGGCACGCGGGATCAGGCGCAGAGTGGCCGTTGCCTTGATGCCCAGGGCGCCGCAATCGCCGACAAAGATGCCGGTAAGGTCAGGGCCGCCCCAGCGCGAGAACGGTGTGCCGTTCTTGCGGCTGCCGGCGCCCGTAGCCAGCAAACTGCCGTCAGCCAGCACCACGCCCAGGCCGATCACCGATTCGGCTGCCGAGCCATGCTGGCCGGCGCCGAAGAAGATCGAGTTTTGCGACAGCGCGCCGCCGACGGTGGCCAGCAGGCCCGATAACGGCCCCCAGTACGGCGTGCCATAGCCGGTGCCGTCGAGCGCGGCGTACAGGTCGGCCCAGGTACAGCCCGCTTCGACCGTCACATACATGTCTTCCAGGTTGACTTCCAGCACGCGGTTCAGGCGCCGCATGTCGACCGTGACAAAGCCCGCCCGCTCAGGCAGGTAGCCGCCCGTGTACGACATGCCACCGCCACGCGGCACCACGGCGCAGCCGGCCGCCGTGACGCTGCCGACGGCCGCCGCCAGTTGCGCCACCGTGGCCGGCACCAGCACGGCGTCGGGCATGTGCGGCGACTGCTGGAAGACATCGTGGTTGAAGTGCTGCCGCTGCTGTTCCTGCGTCTGCACGCCGTCGGCGCCCAACTGGCGCATCAGTTCCGTCAAAAGCACTTGATTGATCATTCAATTTCCCAGGTTAGAAGAAAGCGGGCATGCGGGACAGCTGCACCGCGGGTCAGGCGACACGATAGTTGTCCGTACAAATTACAATTCAGGATAACAGCGCAGGCGGCGCGGCGCAAGCAGATTGCGCGCATTTCGCGGTGCCTTTCCAAACCCGGGAAAAGCGGCTCATGCAGTCTGCCGCAGATAGAGAGCCAGTACAACTTATTTGTCCGCCACATGCGGCATTTTGCCCACAAATACCAAGCATGCAACAAACTGTGCGAAACTACATGTCCGGACAAATTATTACCAGCCGGCCCGATGCCGGCGACTATGAGGAGCGAGACAGCATGGATACTTTCGAGATAGGCGGCTTCAGGGAGGCGGTGGTCATCGTCACGCAGATCGAACCGCACCTGGCAGCGTGGCTGGAGGTGGGAGGATGGGAACTGCGCCATCATGGCGCCGTGGATGCGGCCATCCTCGCTGCCTGGGGCTGCCCCGGTGTCGAGGCGCAGGAGTGGCTGGTGGCGCACCCGCAATGCGACACGGGGCTGGTGCGCCTGGTCAGGCTGGCCGATGCCGGCGAGAGGCCACAGATACGCAGCGACGACCAGTGCTGGGATACGGGCGGCATCTTCGACCTGAACGTGCGCGTGCTGGCCGTCGATGAAAAGGCGGCCGCCCTGCGCCGCCAGGGCTGGCATGGCGCCTCGCCGCCGATTCAGTGGGATTTTGGCGTGGTCAACGTCAAGGAGTGGCTGGCCAAGGGGCCGGACAACCTGCGCCTGGCGGTGATCGAAAGGGTGGCGCCGCCGTTGCAGGGCTTCGAGCACCTGCGCGACTTCAGCCAGGTCTTCAATTCGAGCCAGATCGTCTGCGACATGGAACGCGCGCTGGCCTTTTATTGCGGCGTGCTGGGCTTCCAGAATACCTACCAGTATCAGGCGGCGGCCTTTCCCGCCGGCGCGAATGTCTTCGGTCTGCCGGCCGAAGCGGCAGCCCAGGCTGGCCTGCACATCAACATCGTGCATCCACAAGGAAAAATGGAAGGCTCGATCGAGCTGGTGACCTTGCCAGGTGCCCAGGGACTGGATCTGTCGGCCGATGCACGCCCACCCAATACGGGCATGGCCGTGCTGCGCTTCCCCGTGCATGGCATGGCCGCTTTCGAGCGCCACCTGCGCCACGCCGGCGTCGCGCCCGCCTTCACGCGCCGCCTCGCGCAACTGGCGCCGTATGGCGAGGTGGAGCTGATCGGCCTGCGCGCGCCGGACGGCGCCTGGCTGGAATTCTACGCGGCGCAGTAAGAAACGGCGCCCGCGGGCGCCACCAACGGCAGCTATTCCAGCGGCGGGGCGCTGAACACATGGCCTGCCTGCTGCTGGTAAGCACAGGCCAGCGCCAGCAAGGCACTGTCGCTGCCATGCGGCCCGATGATCTGCAGGCCAGCCGGCAGCTCGCCCTGCGCCACGAGCATCGGCACGCTGACGGCCGGCACTCCGCTCATGTTGGCGATGCTGGTCAAATCGGCCTGGTTGGCCGGCACCGCCCCGCCAAACGCAAACGCGCGTTGCGGCGCGCTGGGCAGCAGCACGAAGTCGGCGTGGCTGAACCAGTCATGCACGCGCAGTGCGGCCGCATCGATCACGCGGTGCGCGCGCGCCAGACTGGACAAGTCCCTGGCAGCGGCAAAATCGAGCATGCCCGCCAGCGCCGGCGAAAAATTTTGCGGCTGCGCCAGGCGGTCGGCGCCATGCTCGATCAGCAGATCGCCTTCGCACACCAGCAGGCCGGCGCGGCGCGCGGCGGCGAAGCCGTAATCGGCAAAGCTGACGCGCAGCAGCGCATGGCCCTGCGCTTCAAACAACGCCAGTTGCGCCTCGAACAGGGCCGCCACGTCGGGCGCCACGCCCAGGGCAGGCAGATCCGATGGCGCCAGGAAACGCAAGGGACCGGCCGGCAGCGGCGACAGCACCACTCGGCGCGCTTCGGCGCAGGCGGGATCGAACTGCGCCAGCACCTCCAGCAGCAGTTGCAGGTCGCGCGCCGAGCGAGCCATCGGCCCAAGGGTGTCCAGACGGTAGCCGCAGGCGACGCTGCCGCCCGTGCTGACCACGCCACGACTGGGCTTGAGCGCCGCCACGCCGCAGTACGATGCGGGGATGCGCACCGAACCCATGGTGTCACTGCCCAGCGCGGCCGAGGCCAGGCCGGCCGCCACGGCGCAGGCCGAGCCGCCGCTGGAGCCGCCCGGCGTGTAACCGTGACGGTGCGGATTGTGGCAGTCGCCGAAATGCGGGTTCTGGTTGGTCGCGCCCAGCGCCGCCTCATGCATGTTCAGCTTGCCCAACATGACGGCGCCCGCCGCGCGCAACTGGCGCACCACGAAGGCGTCGGCCAGCGCAAGGCGACCGCGCCGTGTCGCCATGCCGGCGGTGGTGGGCATGCCCGCCACGTCGATATTGTCCTTCACGGCGATGCCGATGCCGTCCAGCGGGCCCAATGCGCGGCCCTCGGCACGGCGCGCATCGGACTGGCGCGCCGCCGCCAGCGCGCCCTGCGCATCGACATGCAGATAGCAGTTCAGGCGCGGGTTATGGCGCTCTATGCGCGCCAGTAGCTGCTGCGTCAGCGCCACGCTGGTGAGCGCGCCGTCGGCCAGCGCCGCCGCCTGAGCAACCACGTCGAGCATGGCCGCCGTCATTGGAAGCGCCGGTCGATCAGGCGCACCGGTTTCTGGCGCGTCTCGGTGCCCGTCAATGCCGCCAGCGCGCGCGGCGCCACCAGCTCGACGCGCATTTCCACACCCAGCCGCTGCTTGAGCAAGGTTTCGTAGGCGAGGCGTTCGGCGTCGTCGATGGCGCCGCGCGTTTCAATCGAGACGATCAGTTCATCGCGTCCGCTGGCGTCGCGCACGGCCGTGCATATGAATTCGCCGCCAAAGTCGGCGCGCTCTTCCAGCAATGGTCCCAGCGCCTGCGGAAACACATTGATGCCGCGCAGCTTGACCATATTATCGCTGCGCCCCAGGAAGCCGGCGATGCGGCGGAACACCAGACCCAGCGGCGATGGCGTGGTCAGGACCTGCGTCACATCGTGGGTATTGAAGCGGATGATGGGATAGATGTCGTCCTTGTACAGGCAGGTGACGACCATGTCGCCATTTTCGCCGTCGGGCACCGGCAGGCCGCTGTCGACGTCCGTCACTTCCACATACTGCGCGTCTTCCATCAGGTACAAGCCATCATGGTCAGGGCCTTCGCCGGCGATGGCGCCCGTGTCGCCCACGCCATACCAGTCGTACATGTCGACCGCACCGCCCCAGGCCTGCGCCAGGGTTTCACGCGATTCGCGGCCCAGGTGGCCCGAGATCATGCGCAGCTTGATGTCCTTGCCCGGCTCGATGCCCTGCTGGCGCGCCACGTCGGCCAGGCGTTTGATGTAGTCGGCAAAGCCGACCACCGCCGTCACACCGAAGTCGCGCATCAACTCGACCTGGCGCACCGAGGGCGTCTCGACGCCGGTGCCTGGCGTGATCAGGGTGCTTTGCGTGTAATGCAGCACGGCTTCGCGCACATAGTGGCCGCCGTTGATCATGCCATGGCCATACACGGAATGCACGATGTCGTCATGCGCCATACCCTGCATGCGGTAGATGCGCGCCAGCAGCAGGCTCTGGATCTCGCGGCTTTTGGGGCTGAAGAACAGCGGCTGCGGACGCCCCGTGGTGCCCGACGTGGTGTGCAGGATCATCGGCGGCTTGCGGCCGTCGATGGCGATCTCGCGGCCATGGAAGTCGCCGAACGGCGGATGCAGGCGCACGCTTTCCATGATCTCGGTCTTCGAGATGATGGGCAGCCTGGTGATGTCGTCGAGACTGCGGATATCGCCCGGCTGCACGCCTGCCGCACCCCAGACGCGCTGGTAGAACGGAATCTGCCAGGCGCGCGCCACGCAGGACATGAAACGGCGGTTCTGCAGTTCGCGCAGGCTGGTGCGGCTCATTTCGCGGAAGTGGGCCAGGAAAGGTTCCCCCAGCGGATAGTCCTGCAATACTTGCTTGATGTCGAATGACTCGAAATACGTGGTATACATTTTTTCTCCGGGAAGGAACTAGTGTGAATTCAGGACGGCACGACCATCAGGTCGACCAGTTCGCGCACATCGGCCAGTTGCTCGATGTTGCACAGAGCGGCAGCCAGGGCGGCGATGCGCGGGGCATCGAAGTGGGGATCGGCGGAACGGCAGCAAGCCTCGAACTTGGCCATCTGCCGGGCCACATCGAACTTGCGGCCGGGGTGGCCCAGCACGTGCGGCAAATCGATCCGCAGGCGGCGCCCGTCGGCAAGCGTCACGGCCAGGCTCTGCGGCGCCAGCGCATTCGCGTCGGCCACCTCGTTGGGATGCCAGCTGACCTTGGCCGCCAGCGCATGCCAGCTGGTGTCAAGCAGGCGCGCGGGTGTAAAGGCATCAAGGCCCACGCCGCCTTCGCGCAGGACCAGTGCCACCAGATAGGGCAGGCATAACTTGGCGTAGTTGGCGTCCATGCCGGCGTGCGCCGGGCGCCCCACCAGGCGCAGCACCAGCGGCGGCGCGGCCAGTTCGATGGCGGCGATATCGGCCGCGCCGAAGCCATGCTCGCGGCGCAAGGTCAGCAAGCCATCGAGCGCGCCATGCGCGGCGCGGCCCGTGGGAAACGGTTTATGGCTCAATTGCGCGATCTGGAAGCGCCGCCCCAGTTCGGCGCTCGCGCGGCTCCAGTCGGCCTGGCCGTCGAACAGGGCGAAGTAACCGAACGGGCCGTCGAGGATATCTTTCGGGCCTTCGAATCCCTGCAGCGCCAGGTCCAGGGCGGTCAGCGCGGCACGCGCGTTCAAGCCTACCTGCAAGGCCAGCGCGGGCGATCCTTCCAGGTGCGCCTGCATGGTGCCCGACAGCTGGCTGTAGACCAGGCCCAGCGCGTTGTGCAGGGTGACGCGGTCGCAGCCTGCCAGCCTGGCCAGCGCCGCCGTGGCGCCCAGCGCGCCACACATGGCGGGCCGGAAAAAGCGCATCGGCGCGCCTTGCGCCATGCCGATCAGGGTAGCCACATCGACGCCCAGGGTCAGGGCCAGCACCAGCTGCTCGCCGCTGATGCCGCCTTCGCGTTCCGCGTAGGCCATCAGCGCTGGCAACACGGTAGCCATGGGATGCACCACGGCCGCTTCATGCACGCAATCGTATTCCTGATTATGCACCTGGTAGGCATTGAGCATGGCGGCCGAGGCGGCCGGCAGGTATTCGCCGCTGCACCAGACGCGGGCCTGGCGTGCTTCGCCCCACTGCCGGGCGGCGCGCAGCACCTGCGCCGTGCGCGGATGGCGCGCGCCAGACAGGCCCACGCCGACGCTGTCAAGGATGAAGGTCTTCGCCGCCTCGACTACGTCGGGCGGCAAGTCTTCATGGCGTGTGGCGAGCACGTGGTCCAGCAGAGAGTCGATGGCGGTCAAGGTGGTCTCGTAGTTTTCGTTCAAGGTTGAGCAAGACAGGACAAGGCAGGCCACAGCGACGCAAGTTGCGTGCCGGTGCCAAGCGCCAGCACGGCCTGGCGCAGCTGCGCCGCCTGTGTCGGCGCCAGGCCGGCAGCCTCCATCAGCATCGCCGCCTTGGCTTCGATGTCGAGCGGCGTCATGGGACAGGCCGGATCACCGCGCGTGTCGTCCAGCGCCAGGGTCAGCACGCAGCCCTGCTCCAGGGTCACGCTGACGCGCGCGCCATAGGCTTGTGGAAAGCGCGCCGAATAGTCGTCGTCGGCGTGTACGCTGATACATGTACGCCAGCGCGTGATGTTCGCATCGTCCAGGCTGGCCACCGCGTAATGCGGCAATTGCGGCGTGCCGTAAGCGAGGATGGCCGCCAGCGCATGCTGGATGCTGAAGCGCGCCTGCGCCTCGGTGCGCGGCAGCGGCCTGTCGCAGAACAGCAGCGCATCGGCATAGGTATCGACACGCACGCTGTGCACGGCCGCCGCAGGCACCGCATAGCGCTGCAGCAGCTGCAGCAAGGCATCGATGGCCGGATGGGCGTGGCGGCAGGCGGGCCAGGGCTTGAAGGTGGTATCGAAGATCAGCCAGTCGGCTTCCGCGCGCGTCACTTGCGCCGGGTCGGCGTCGGTGGACATCGCGGCGAACATGCCCTGCTCGCCTTCGAGGATGGCTTGCGGGCCGCTCACACCATGCGCCGCCAGCTGGGCTGCGGCCACGCCACTGGCAGCCGCATCGGCCGTATGCCACTGCTTGCTCATCACATCTTCGTGGCGCATGCGCCACAAGCCGCCGCTGCGGCTGCCCGCGTTGCCCAGCGCCGATACCAGCTGCGCCTGGTCCAGGCCATACAGCGAGGCGCAGGCGGCGGCAGCGCCAAATCCGCCGCAACTGGCCGTGTTGTGCCAATAGCGGTAATGGCTCACGCCGATCGCGCGGCCAATGCGGATGGTCGCCTCGTAGCCGCGCACGATGGCGTCGAGCAGCGCGTCCGCGTCGTCGATGCCGCGGTGCTGCGCCACGGCCAGCGCCGCCGGAATGATGACGGGCCCCGGATGCAGGATGGAGCTGCGATGCACGTCGTCCATCTCCAGGATGTTGCCCAGGCTGGCGTTGTAGCGCAGCGCGGCGTCCAGCGGACGCGGGCCGTGGCCCAGGGTCCAGCAGGGGCCGGCGCCGTGCTCGCGCAGAAGGCCCGCCATCGCCTGGCCGGCCGGACGCTGCGCACCGAGTGTGGCGCAGCCAAGCCAGTCGAGCAGGTGCAGACGCGCCCGGGCGCGCGCAGCCGGTGCCACGGGACGCGCCAGCAAGGCGGCCAGCTGTCCGGTCAAACTGGGGAAAATCGCTGTTGCAGATATTTTGTTCACTGTCTTGCTTACCCTTTTGCTCGCTTCTGGCATTTCTGTGATAATGTCATTTGTCCGGACATATTATATTTTTCGCGCTGCTTGCGCAATCAAATTAACACGATGCCTACAACTCTGACACCCACCCTGTTCCATCAGCTGCTGCGTTCCGGCAGCCGCGTCTACGCGCCCGGCTGCGCCGGACATTCATTGCTGTTCCAAGCCTGGCTGCAAGCGCATCCGGCGCAGGCCGCCGGCGTCACCTTCAGCGGCGTGTGGATACCTGGCGTGAATACGTTCGACTTCGCGGGACTGGGCGATGCATGCCGCGCCGAAGGCTTTTTCATGTCGCCGCAGCTGCGCGCCTCGTACGAGGCAGGGCGCTTCGATTATCTGCCGATGCACTATAATGCGCTCCCCGCTTATCTGGGCCAGACAGGACACTTCGACCTGGCGCTGGTGCAGGTGGCGCCGCCGGACAGCGATGGCAACTGCAGCCTGGGCATCGCCGCCGACTTCACGCCAGCCGCACTTGCCAGCGGCGCCCGCATCGTGGCGCACATCAATCCGCGCATGCCGCGCACCAGGGGACCCCATATCGCCTGGCGCGACATCGCCTACGCCGTCGAAGCGGATCACCCGCTGCTGACACTGGAAGACGAAGCCCCCGATCCCGTGCTGCAGGCGCTGGCCAGCCAGGTGGTGGCGCGCATCGGCGACGGCAGCACCTTGCAGTTCGGCCTGGGCAAGCTGCAGGCAGCGGTGCTGGAGATGCTGGGCGGCCATCGCGGCTTGCGCATCCATTCCGGCATGGTCTCGACGGCGCTGTGCGGCCTGGCCGACAGCGGCGCACTGGCGGCGCCCGGCCCGCAAGGCCCGCCCGTGACGGCTGGCGTGGCCCTGGGCAGCGAAGCACTGTACCGGCGCGTGGCCGATCCGCAACTGGTGCGCTTTGCGCCGGTCAGCCACACGCATGCAGCGGCCACGCTGGCCGGCATCGAGCGCTTCATCAGCATCAATTCCGCGCTGAACGTGGACTTGCTGGGGCAGGTAAATGGGGAGACGTTAAATGGGCGCCAGGTCAGCGGCGTTGGTGGCATGCTCGATTTTGTGCGGGGCGCGCGGGAATCGCATCAAGGTTTATCAATACTTGCCTTGCCGGCAACTGCAAGGAATGGCACACTCTCCAGAATTGTGCCAATTTTGCATGGTCTTGTCAGCGTTCCACGCACCGATGTCGATTGCATCGTGACGGAGTACGGCTGCGCCGACCTGCGCCACCTGGGAGTGGCCGGCCGGGCCCGGGCACTGATCGATATCGCCGCGCCCGCGTTTCGCGAACAACTTGCAGCAGCCTGGCGCAACCAATGCGGCCAACTATAGGAACAAGGACATGAGCACAAAAGCATCCAGCAGCAAAACCGCCACGCCGGAAGCGGCACCGCACCGCTACCGGCAAGTCGCCGATGAACTGATCGCCGGCATCATCTCGGCCAAATACCCGGTCGATACCTTTCTGCCGACGGAAAAAATCCTCTGCGAGCACTACGGCATCAGCCGCTACACGGCGCGCGAGGCGCTGAACCTGGTGGAAATGGCGGGCCTGATCGAACGGCGTCAGGGTTCGGGTTCCATCGTGGTCTCGCGCACGCCGCCCGTGCGCTACAACCACAACATTCAGAACATCGAGGACTTGCTACAGTATGGCAATGCCAGCCGCCTGCGCCCCCTGTTTTCCAGGGAAATTGGGCTGGCGCCGGAGCCGGCGCACTTCCTGCGCACCACGGCCGGCGCGCCCGCCATCCTGCTGTGTGGCGTACGGCACCAGCGCCACGACAACCGGCCGTTCTCGTTTACGCGCATTTACATCGCCGGCAAGACTGCCGCCGTGCGCAAGGCCCTGCTCGATCCCGAACAGAGCGTGCTGACCATGCTCAAGCTGATCAACCTGAAGAACGTGCATCACATCGAGCAGGTATTTTCCGCCGTCGAACTGGACGACGAGGCCGCCGAGGCGCTCGGCTGCGAAGCCAGGGCGGCCGCCTTCCGCACAGACCGCGTGTACTTCGATGAAAAAGGCGGCGTCATCCTGTACGCCGCCAGCTGGCATCCGGGCAATCTGTTCAGCTACTCCACGGTGCTGCAGCGCGACTGACGCGCTGGCGGCGTCATAGCGCGCCGGCAGCCCGCAAGGCGGCGATGGCCGGCAAGTCATAACCGAGTTCGGCCAGCACGGCGTCGGTCGACTCGCCCAGCTCTTCCAGGCGCGCGTCCAGGCGTCCAGGTTCGTCCGCAAAACGGATCGGAATGCCCAGGTGCGGCTGGCCCGCCGGCAGTTCAGGGCGCATGCCGCGCGCGCGCACGTGTTCCGTGTGCAGCGCCTCGTGCAGGGTATTCACGGGTGCCCAGCACACGTCGAGCGGCGTCAAAAAGGTTTGCCACTGCATCAGGGTTCGGCTGGCGAAGGCCGTGCGCAGGAATTCCCTGACGGCGTCCTGCGCCGGGCCGGGCGGCTGGCGGCAGTCGTCGAGCAGGTCGGAACGGCCCAGCGCCGCCAGCAGGTTTTCCGCAAACTTGATTTCGCTCCCACCCAGCGTCAGGTGGCGCCCGTCGGCCGTGGCATAAATGCCGTAGAACGCGGCGCCGCCCCAGGAACGCTCTTCCTTCACTACCGGCGCGCGCTGTTCGGCAAAGACGGGACCCATCACGTTCGGCGTCCAGGCCAGCAAGGCGTCCTGCATGGATAAATCGATATAGTCGCCGTTGCCGGTGCTGGCGCGGCGCAGCAGCGCCATCAGAATCGCCGACAGCGCCATCAGCGAGCCGGCCATGTCGGCCGCCGGCAAGCCTGGCATGGCTGGCGCGCCATCGGCTCCCAGGTTGACGCTCACCAGGCCGCTCTCGGCCTGGATCGACAGGTCGTGCGCCGGCTTCTGGCTGTTCGGCCCCGTCTGGCCGTAGGCCGAGATGGAGCAGTACACGATGCGCGGATTGACGGCGCGCAGCGCCTCGTAGCCCAGGCCCAGGCGCTGCATCACGCCGGGACGGAAGGCCTCGACGAAGACATCGGCGTCGCGCGCCAGGCGCAGCACGACCTGCACCGCCTCCTGGCGCTTCAGGTTCAGGGCCATGCAGCGCTTGTTACGGTGCGTATTGCGAAACCAGACACTGTGGCCGTTCTGGCGCAAGCCCACCTGGCGCACCGGTTCGCCGCCCGGCGGCTCGATCTTGATCACTTCCGCCCCATGATCGGCCATCATCATGGTCAGATGGGGACCGGGCAGGAATTGCGACAGGTCCAGTACGCGTATGCCTTCGAGTTTCATCACTCTCTCCTCACCTGAATTTAGAGCACGCCGCGCGCGCGCAGGCCGGCGATGTCCGCCTGGTCATAGCCCAGCCCAGCGAGCAGGGTATCGCTGTCGGCGCCCAGCGGCGGACACACCTTGCCCGCCAGGCGCTGCCCATCGAGCTTGATCGGATTGCTCAGCACGCGCATCCGCGGCGCTTGCGGATGCGGCGTGTGCTGCAGCATGCCCACCCGTTCCAGATAGGGATTGTCGAGCGCCTCGCCCAGCGCGCAGACGGGGGCGATCGGCAGCTTGCCGGCCAGCGCAGCCATCCATTCGGCCGTGCTGCGGCGCCGGAACTGCTCGCCCAGCAGCGCCAGCAAAGGTTCGCGGTGGCGCGAACGCTCGGCGATGCAGGCAAAGCGCGCATCGTCGGACAAGGCCGGTGAATCGATCTCGGCCAGCAGCAGCTGCCAGAATTTCTCCGTCATGCACATGACGAAGATCCAGCCATCGCTGCTGGCAAAGGTCTGGCACGGCACCGTCGACGGATGCGCCGAGGCAGGCATGCGCCGCGTCTCGTGGCCTCCGTTCAGGTACCAGGTGGCCGGATAGGTCAGCTGATGCAGCGCCACGTCGAACAGGCTGACATCGACGTCGCGCCCCTGGCCGTCGCGCAGCGCGCCCACCAGGCCTGCCGTCAGCGCCAGCGCCGTCGTCACGCCCGTCATGTAATCGACCATCGACAGTCCCATGCGCGTGGGCGGCCCATCCGGTTCGCCCGTCAGGTGCATGTAGCCCGCTTCAGCCTGCATCAGGTAATCGTAGCCGGGCCAGGTGCTGCGCTCATTGTCGCGCCCATAGGCCGACAAATGCGCGCAGACCAGCGCCGGGTTCAGATGGCGCAGCGCGGCATACGTCAGGCCCAGCTTTTCCGGCTGGTCGCCGCGCAGGTTGTTCAGCACCGCGTGCGCGCTGCCCACCAGGCGTTCGAACACGGCGCGGCCCTCGGCCTGCTTCAGGTCCAGCGACAGGCTTTGCTTGTTGCGATTGAAGGTCTGGAAGAACTGGCTGTCGCCCTCGCCCAGGAAGAACGGGCCGCTGCCGCGCGCCACGTCGCCGCCAGTGTGCGGATTTTCGATCTTGATCACTTCCGCGCCCAGGTCGGCCAGGTACATGGAGCCGAACGGGCCGGCGCCATACTGTTCCACCGTGACGATGCGGATACCGGCCAGGGGCAGGTTCATATCTTGTTCCTCTCGATCAGCTGCCTGGCGATCACGGTACGCAGCACTTCATTCGTGCCCTCGCCTATGCACATCAGCATCGCATCGCGGTAGTAGCGCTCGATCTCGTATTCGGTCGAATAGCTGTAGCCGCCAAAGATGCGCATGGCTTCCTGCGAACAGAACACGCCCGCTTCCGAGCCGGCCAGCTTGGCCATGCTTGCTTCGAGATCGCAGCGCTCGTGCGCATCATACTTGCGCGCGGCCTGCTCGATCAGCAGGCGCGCTCCTTCGACGCTGGTGGCCATGTCGGCCAACTTGAGCTGGATCGCCTGATGCTGGGCGATGGGCTTGCCGAACGCTTCGCGCTCCTGCGCATAGCGCAGCGCCAGTTCCAGCGAACCGAGGGCGATGCCGCAGCCGCGCGAGGCAACATTGATGCGCCCCAGTTCCAGTCCGCCCACGGCTTGCAGGAAGCCCTTGCCTTCCTCACCGCCCAGCAGGCAGTCGGCCGGGACGCGGTAGTTGTCGAACACCAGCTCGCAGGTGTCGATGGCGCGGTAACCGAGCTTGCTCATCTTGTTGGCGACGACGAAGCCCTCGCCCTTTTCAGCGATCAGCATCGACATGCCCTTGTGGCGCGGCTCGGCCAGCGGATCGGTCTTCACCAGCAGCAGGATGCCGTGGCCGTGCAGGCTGTTGGTGATCCAGGTCTTGGCGCCATTGACCACATAGCCGTCGCCGTCGCGCCGGGCTACCGTGCGGATGGCCTGCAAGTCGGTGCCCGCGTTCGGCTCGGTCAGGCCGATGCCGCCGCGGAATTCGCCCGTGGCCATCTTCGGCAGCCACTTGCGTTTTTGCTCTTCCGTGCCGCAGCGTTCGATGGCTGCCGCCATGATCAGGTGCGAATTGAAAATGCCCGACGGCGCCATCCAGGCTGACGCCACCTTGATGACAATCCTGGCGTAGGTTGCGGCGGACAAGCCAAGGCCACCATACTCCTGACCAATGGTGGCGCCGAACAGGCCCAGTTCCTTCATCTGCTCGACCAGTTCGTGTGGATACACGTCGGCCTGGTCGTACTTGCGCGCCACCGGCCGCACTTCCTTCTCGACCCAGGTCGATACCGCATCAAGGATCGCGGCTTCGTCTTCGGCATTCCAGTTGCTCTGTTGTGTCATGGCGGTTCCTGTCTCAATAGCCGACGCGTTCTTCGACGCTGTGGCCGTCTTTGGCAATCAGCATGACGCGCGTGAATTCGCACACCAGCGTGCCATCCTGGTTAAAGCCCTTGGTCTTCACCGTGACGATGCCGGCGCCTGGGCGCTTGGCCGACTCGCGCTTGGCCAGCACTTCCGATTCGGCCGTCAGGGTGTCGCCGGCGAACAGGGGATACGTCATTTTGATGTCTTGCCAACCCAGGTTGGCAATCGCCTTCTGGCTCACGTCGGTCACGCTCATGCCGACCATCAGGGCCACCGTGAAGGGGCTGCAGACGATGCACTTGCCGAACTCGCTGGCCTTGGCATACTGCTCGTCGAAATGCATGGGGTGCGTATTCATCGTCAGCAGCGTAAACCAGATATTGTCGGTCTCGGTGATGGTGCGGCCGGGGCGGTGTTCATACACGTCGCCGATTTCAAACTGTTCATAATGGCGGCCGAAAGTTTCGCGGAAACGCTGCGGACCGATTTGCTTGACGTTCTGTACCATCTTGTATTCCTTGGTTATTAAATCAAAAGTGATGTGGTCCGTTGTCACTGCCTGCCACCGGCCAGCGCACCAAAGGCGACGATGCGCTGCATCGCCTGCACGATGGGGCGGTCGACCATGCGGCCTTCGAAGGAAAAGGCGCCGTCGCCATGTTCGAGCGCGGCGGCGACGATGCGCCGTGCGCGCTCCAGCGTGGCCTGGTCGGCGGCAAAGCACTGCTGCACCGGCGCCACCTGCGACGGATGGATGGCCGCCTTGCAGGTGTAGCCCAGCGCCAGCACGCGCCGCGTTTCCGCTTCCAGCCCGGCCACATCCTGCAAATCAAGGAAAGGCACATCGATCGCTTCGATGCCAGCGGCGGCGGCCGCCGCCGCCAGGCGCTGGCGCCCATACAGCAGAGGCTCCCAGCTGAACTGGGCGCGCGATTCGGCGGCAAAATCACCGCCGCCGAACATCAGCGCGCGCAGGCGCGGGTGGGCGGTGGCGATGCTTTCGACGCGAGCCAATCCGCCCGGCGACTCGATCAGCGCCACCAGGCCGGTGCGCGCGTCCGTCAGCGCGGCGGCCTGGCGTACTTCGGCCGCATCGCCCACCTTCGCCAGCATGACGAAATCGGGCACGGCGCCGCTGTCGCCCAGCGCCAGCAAGTCGCGCAGGCCAGCCGCCGTACCGAGGGCGTTAATGCGCACGCCGAGCGCGACGCGGCCTTCGCGCGGCGCCGCCAGGTAGGCCATGACGGTGCTGCGCGCACCGTCCTTTTCCGCCAGCGGAACGGCGTCTTCGAGATCGATGATGATGGCGTCAACGCCGCTGGCGATGCCCTTGGCGAAGCGCTCGGGCCGGTTACCCGGCACGAACAGCATGCAGCGCAAGGCAGCCGCGGTCATGCCGCCGTCCCGGCCGGGTTCTGCGCCTGGAAATGCTCGGCGATGGCGCGCCGCGTGGCGATCCACACGCCAGGTTTGCTGCGAATATGTTCGAAGAAACGCTCGACGGCCCAGATACGGCCCGGACGCCCGACGATGCGCAGGTGCAGGCCCAGCGACATCATGCGCGGCGCGGCGCCTTCCGCGCCTTCCTGATACAGCACGTCGAAGGTGTCGATCGCGTACTTGAGCCACTGGTCCGGCGTCAGCGCCGGCGCCACCCACATCTTCATGTCGTTCGAATCGAGCGCGTACGGCACGATCACCATCGGCTTGTCCGAGCCTTCGACGGCGCCCCAGAACGGTGTGTCGGCACTGTAGTCGTCCATGTGATACAGGAAGCCTTCTTCCTGCAGCAGGCGGCGCGTATGCTGCGTGTGCAGGTAGCGCGACAGCCAGCCCACCGGGCGCTGGCCCGTGCTGCGTTCGATGCTGTCGGCCGCCTGGCGGATGAACTGGCGCTCTTCCGTCTCGTTCAGGCGGAACTGGTGCACCCAGCGCCAGCCGTGCGAGCAGGCTTCGTGCCCCTCGTCGCGGATCGCCTGCGCCAGGTAGGGCGCGCGTTCCAGCGCCAGCGCGGCGGCAGTCCAGGTGGCGGTGATCCTGTGCTTGCGCAGCAGCGCCAGGATGCGCGGTCCGCCTTCCTTGATGCCGTACTGGTAGTTCGATTCATTGCCATAGTTGCGGATCGGCTTTTTCAGGGTCACCGCCAGTTCGTCGACCGGTTCCGTCATGCCATCGCCGTCGGCCAGCGTGTATTCCGAGCCTTCTTCGACGTTCACTACGATCGACACGGCGATACGCGCGCCGTCCGGCCACTGCCACTGTGCTGCATTCATCGGGTATCTCCTCTGTGTGAGTACGGGTATGCCCGTCTCAGTGATATTCTTCGCCGCCGCTGACATTCATCGCTTCGCCCGTCATGTACTGCGACTGCTCCGAGCACAGGTAGGCGCAGGCGTTGGCGGTGTCGGACTGCAGGCCGGGACGGCCCAGCGGGATGCGGCTGCGCATGGCGGCCAGGTAGTCGTCCAGGCTGACGCCGGCCTGCTCCGCAAAATACGCGTTCTGCCAGGCGCCCAGGCCCGTCGTCACGTGATTCGGGCAGATGGCGTTGACATTGATGCGGTGCTTGCCAAGCTCGATGGCGGCCACGCGCGTCAGGCCCACCAGGCCATGCTTGGACGCGGTGTAGGCCGAGGCGTTGGGAAAGCCGGACTTGGCGGCCTGCGAGGCGATGTTGACGATACGCCCACCGCCGCCATGGGCGATCATGTGGCGCGCCACGGCTTGCGTGGCCAGGAACACGCCACGCAGGTTCACGCCCAGCACCGTATCCCATTCCTGCACCGTCATTTCGACGATGGGTTTCATCAGGTAGCCCACGCCGGCGTTGTTGACCAGGATGTCGATGCGGCCGAAGTGCGCCACGGCCGTGTCGACCATCGCCTGCACGGCGGCTGCATCGAGCATGTCGCACACTAGCGGCAGGGCTTGCACGCCCGCGCCCTGCAATTCAGCCGCCAGCGCCTGCATTTCCTGCGTCGGCGCTGGTGATGCTTGTGCATCGCCCAGGTCGGCCAGCACGATGTTGACGCCCTCTTGCGCCAGGCGCACGGCCATGGCGAAGCCCAGGCCGGCACGCTTGCCGCCACCGGTGATGATGGCGGTCTTGCCTTTCAGGTCAGGATACATGGCCATCTTTCAGATCGATTCGGTGATGATGAACAGGGGATTGTCGGCAAAGGCACGGAATTCGGCGGCTACCTTTTGCATCGCCGCGCCACCCGCTTCCTGGCCCAGCAGCGCCATGTCGTTGATGCGCAGGCGCTCGATGTACTGGTAAGGCGGAGCCTGGTCGCTGCCCATCACGGCCAGGGTACGCAGCACCTCGAAACTGTCCACCGACGCCAGCGCGCTGGCCACCGGCAGGTCGGTCTCGTGGGCCCAGCGCTCGTACGCGGCGGCGTCGACGCCGTCCTTCAGGTTGAATAAAACGATCAACGTTTGCATCTTCATCTCCTTGGCGGTCCGGATTATCATGTTGTCCGGACAAATTATAGATAGCAATCGAAGGCAGTGTCAATCGGCGATTGATACTGCGCGTCGTTCAGGCTGGCGTAAAGGGCGTGGCGGCCTGGAAGGCGTCGGCGATCTCGCCGGCGCTGGCGCTCCAGACGTCCGGCTGCGCCATGATGTAGGCCAGTGCCTGCTCCAGATAGGCGATGCGGTGCGGCTGGCCCAGCATCCACGGGTGGACCGACAGCGCCAGGATGCGTCCGCCCTGCTGGCGCGCCTCGGCCAGCAGCAGATCGCAGGCATCCTTCACCTGCTCCAGGTAGGACGCGGCCGGATGCAGGTTGTCCATCAGGATGAAGCGGTCTTCCAGTTCCGTCGACAGCGGCATGGCCAGCAACGGACCATTGCCGGTGCGGAAGGCGTACGGCATGTCGTCATTGACCCAGTCGCAAAAATACGCGATGCCGTTCGCCGCCAGCAGTTCTGGCGTGTGCGCCGTTTCCAGCTTGCCCGGGCTGAGCCAGCCGCGCACCGGCTGTCCGGACAAGGTGCGCAAGCGCTGCAAGGTACGCGCCACCAGCTCGGCCTCGTCCTGCCGCGCCAGCGTGCCCGCATGCGGATGGTCCATGTCCCAGCCGTGACCGATGATTTCATCGCCGCGCGCCAGCAGGTGCTCGAACAGGTATGGGTAGCGCTCGGCCAGGCCCGCGTTGACGGCCAGCGTCGGCTTCACGCCATGCGCGTCGAACGCGTCCAGGAAGCGGTAGATGCCGACGCGGTTGCCGTAGTCGCGCAAGGTAAAGTGGCGCAGATCCGGGTACGGCATGCTCATGCTGCCCGGCAGGCGCACGGGACTGCCCGGATTCATGGGAAAAAACTGCAGCCCCACGTTCACCCACAGAGCCAGCTTTTTCCCGTTCGGCCAGGCGACGGGGGCGCGCTGGCCCAGCATCGACCAGTCATAGCGCTCATGATCCATGCCATGTCGGCGTTGCGGATAGGCCAGGTGTTCAGCGCCCAGTGCCATGCGAGACTCCTTTCTGCCTGGCGGCGATATCGGCCAGCGCGGCATCGTGATAATAAGCGTTGTAGTACTCGGCGATCTCGCGGCCCGTGGCCAGCCACACGTCCGGGTGGCCGGTGATGTATTCCAGCGCCTCCTCGAACGCCTTCAGGCGGTGCGGGCAGCTGACCTGGTAGTTATGCGTCGGCACGCACATGACGGTGCCTGATCGCGCGCCCTCGGCATACAGGCGGTCGAAGCAGTCGCGGATATTCTGGCCGTAGCCGCGCGGCGTGACCTTGTTGACGACATACGCGATGGTGTCGTTCATCTCCAGCGAATACGGGACCGAGACGAACTTCTGGCCACCGCGCACCCGCACGGGTGTGGGCTGGTCGTCGTGGAACAGGTCGCAGGTGTACTTGCCACCCAGTTCGGCGAACAGGTCCAGCGTCACTTCCGAATGCGACAGCGCGGGCGCCAGGTAGCCCGCCGGCATGCGCCCTGCATGGCGGGCGATGGTCTCCATCGACTCGCGTATCATGCCGCGCTCCTGCTCTTCGCTCATGCCATAGGTATAGCGCGTGTTGTAGATGCCATGGCTGAAGAACTCCCAATCGCGCTCGCGACACATGGCGATGATCTCGGGATGGTGTTCGCACAGCGCGGTGGACAGCGAAATCGAGCCGCGGATGCCGTACTTGTCGAGCAGCGCCATCTGGCGCAGGTGGCCAACACGGTTGCCGTAGTCGCGGATCGAATAGCCAGCCACGGCCGGGTAGGCATGCGGCCAGGCCGCGCGCTGCGGATTGACAGGTGGATCGAGTTCGTAGAACTCGATGTTCGGCGCCACCCAGAAGGCCAGGCGCGCGCCGTTCGGCCAGACGATGCGCGGCCGTTCGTGGTAGGCCCAGTAATCGTAGTAGCCGGTGTCGCTTTTCATGGCGCGCCCTCCGCCGATGCGCCGCTCCAGGCCAGCACATCGGCCACCGGCAGCACATCGGCGTACTTCAGCAGCATGTCGGTCAGGTTGGCGTAGTGGTAGCTTTCATGCTTGTCGGCCACGCACTCTTCCGGCACGATGGTGCGGTAACCGCGCGACAGGCTGTCGACGGCCATCGCCCGCACGCAGCCCGAGGTCGAGCCGCCCGTGATGATGACGGTGTCGGCCTGGTGCCACACCAGCAGCGACTGCAGCGGCGTTTCAAAAAATGGCGACGGCATCTTTTTACAATAGATCACGTCGCGCACATGATCGATCTCGGCACGCTCGTCAAAGGCGGCGCGGCGCGAGCCCTGCTTGATGTTCTGCAGCGAATCGGGGGTATTCGTGCGCGTGCCCCACACGCCCGCGTCCTCGGCCGACTCCATGTAGGCCACATGCGTCCACACCACCGGCCAGCCGCGCGCGCGGAAATTGCGCGCCAGGGCGTTGATGTATTCGATCTGGCGCGGATCGGTTTCATAGGCCGTCTTGAATTCCTCGGGACGGGTATACGCGTTCTGCACATCGATATTCACCAGCACCGCTTTCTTGCCGAAACCGAAGCGCGCCCGCGTGGGGTTGGCCTTGATTTCTTCGTAGATGGCGCGCGCCGATTTGTCCGACAATTCCATGCACTGCTCCTCGTAGGCTAAATGGAAAGACCTGAATCAGAACCACCAGGCGTCATCGGCGCCATTGCTGATCAAATAGGATTGCTGGCGGTAGAAGCGCGCGATGCTGGCCGAGCCCATGCGCGAGCCGCCCATGCCCGAAAGCTTGAACGACTGCTTCGCTCCCTCGTGCACGACGGCCGTCAGGGCCGCATCGTTAATGGAAATGGCGCCAGCTTCCAGGCGCGAGGCCAGCGCCAGCGCGCGTTCCTGGTCGCCGCCGAAGACGGCGGCCGACAGGCCGAAACGCGTGTCATTGGCCAGCGCCACGGCTTCGTCATCGCTACCGAAGGTCATCACCGGCAAGATGGCGGCAAACGACTCCTCATCCACCACCGACATGCCGTGGCGCACGCCACCCAGCACCGTCGGCTGGCACCACTTGCCGCCGCCCAGGTCCAGCACCTGGCCGCCGCACAGCACCGTGGCGCCCTGCTCCCGCGCCTCAGCCAAGTGGCGCGCGGCGATGGCCGCCTGCGCCTCGGAGATGATGGGCCCGATCTCGCCGTCGCGGATATCGGGATAGCAGTGGCGCAAGCGCGACACTTCATGCACCAGCGCGTCGAGGAAGGCCGGGGCGATGCGCCGGTCCACATAGACGCGCTCGATCGACATGCAGGACTGGCCAGCCGAACCCATGCCGCCCCAGGCGATGGCGCGCGCGGCGCGCTTGATATCGGCGTCATCGAGGACAATGGCCGGGTCCTTGCCGCCCAGTTCCAGAAAGGCAGGTACGAAGGCGCGCGCGGCCGCCTCGCCCACCTTGCGGCCAGTGGCCACGCTGCCCGTGAAGCACACCACGTCGACCTGACCAATCAGGGTGGCACCGGTGTGGCCGGCGCCGGTAATCAATTGCAGCACCGCTTCGAGCTGCGGTACTTGCGCGATCGTCGCGCGCAGCGGTGCGACGAAGCGCGGCGTGATCTCGGACGGCTTGATGACCACGGCGCAGCCGGCCAGCAGGGCGGGAATGGCGTCGATCAGCGACAGCAGCAGCGGAAAGTTCCAGGGGCTGATGACGCCGGCCACCGCAAACGGCGTATGCCCGGCGCGGATGGAAATCGACGGAATCGCACTCGGGCGGTCAGGCGTGCCGGCCAACAGCGCAGGCCCTTGCGCACACCAGCGGCGCAAAGTACTCAGCACCGCATCGACTTCCAGCGCCGACTCGCGATAACGGCCCGTGTCGGCGCAAACGGCCGCCAGCAAGGCGTCACGCGCGCCATCGAGGGCGAGGCCCCAGGCCAGGAGCACCTCGGCCCGGCCTGCCGCGCCGAGTGCGCGCCATGCCGGCTGCGCCTGGCGCAAGCCCGCCACCACGGCGGCGCTGGCTTCGGCGTCATGCACGGGAATGCGGTAGTCGTTGACGCCGCTGCGCGGATTGCGCACATCAATAAATTCAGTCATCCGATATCACTCCGCTGCAAGTTGAAGATGGCGCCCGGCACCTTAAATATGTCCGGACAAATAAGTGTACACGATAAGCGCCCAGGCACAAACATGGAATCGCGATGTGTGCGACACGCGCAACAGCGCGCCGGTAGGGAGGGAAAGCTAGAAGCGGGGCGCGCGCTTTTCCAGGAAGGCGCGCGCGCCCTCGGCAAAGTCGGCGTGCGAGAAGGCTTGCTCAAACAGCGCCTGCTGGGCGGAAAAATCGGCGGCCAGCGAGCCATCGAGCATGGCGATGCTGCGCTTGATGCCGCGCACCGAGAAAGGCGAAGCCGATGTCAGCATGGCGCTCCAGTGCTGCAGGCGCTCGGCCAGCGCATCGGCCGCGACCACCTCATTGAGCATGCCCCAGTCGAGCGCCGTGGCGGCGTCGATCTTCTGCCCCGTCAGCAGCAACTGGCGCGCGCGCGCCGGCCCCGCCAGATTCACCACGCGACGCACGTCCTCCACGCTGTAGAGCAGGCCCAGCCGGGCTGGCGTGATGGCCATCTGCACGTTCGGCGCGGCCAGGCGGAAATCGCAGGCCAGCGCCAGGCCGCAGCCGCCGCCCACGCAGGCGCCTTCGACGACGGCGATGCTGGCAAAGGGCAGCTCCTGCAGGGCCAGTTGCGCCAGACGCACCGTCTCATTGTTGTGGCGCAAGCGCTGCGCATCACCGATGATCTGCGTCAGTTCGTCGATGTCGGCGCCGGCGCTGAACACGCCGCCGGCGCCGCGCAGCACCAGCAGGCGCAATTGCGGCACGGCACGCAAGCCCTGCAGCGCCTGCAGCAGGTCTTGCCACATGGCCTGCGTCAGTGCATTGCGCTTGTGCGGACGCGCGATCGTCAGGTGCGCCACCTGGCCCTCGACAGCCAATTGTATTTGTGCTTCGCTCATCTTTTCTCCCTTGTTTTTCCCGTCGCAGGCAACGGGCGGCGGCCGGACTTTGTCTTGACGTCGCTACCGGCTTCTGCTTAAATGTCATAGAAGTATAACATTTGAAATGAAACCGGAAAGCCATGTCAGAGAAAATATCCAGCGCCCGCAGCCTTGCCTCGGCTTCGCCCGTGCCGCTGTACCACCAGCTCTACCTGCTGCTCAAGCAGCAGATCCTGTCCGGCGAAATCGCGCATGGCGAGCGCCTGCCCGGCGAGCAGGAATTGATGGCGCTGCACCAGGTGTCGCGCATTACCAGCCGGCGCGCGCTGGCCGAACTGGCGGCGGAAGACTTGATCGAACGGGGTCGCGGCCGCGGCTCATATGTGATCCACCGCATGACGCAGCGGCCTCTGCAGGGTGCGCTTAGCGCGGCGCTGGACAACCTGATCGCCTTCGGCCGCGAAACGCGGGTGCAGTTGCTGTCGTTCGAGCGTGCCGCACCGCCGGCGGCGCTGGCGCAGCTGTTTGGCACCGAACCGAAGGCGGCGCTGGTGCGTGTGCTGCGCGTGCGCCACGACAGCGACGTGCCATTCGCCTACCTGGAAAGCTGGACCCGCCCGCCCGGCCCGCGCTACAACCGGCGCGCGCTGCAGCGCGACCTGCGCCTGGAACTGTTGCGCGCCTGCGGCGTCATCATCAGCCGCTTCGAACAGACCATCACGGCCGTCGGCGCCGATGCGGCCGTGGCCGAAGCGCTGAAAGTGAGCGTCGGCCAGCCATTGCTGGCAATCGAGCGCCTCAGCTACGACCAACATGGGCAACTGGCCGACCACCTGCGCGCGCTATACCGCCCTGACCGTTTCCAACTCACCATGTCGCTCGGCACCGCCGATGGCGACGCCGCCATCTGACCTCCCGGGAGAACGCATGAGCATCACCTTGCCAGGCCAGACGCTGGCGCAGAAACTGATCGCCCGCGCCAGCGGCCGCAGCCACGTCACGCCGGGCGACATCGTCACCTGCCGCGTCGACCTGGCCATGTCGCACGATTCCTCCGGCCCGCGCCGGGTCAAGCCGATGCTGGAAAAGCTGGGCGTGTCGGTGTGGGACCCGGAGAAATACGTGATCGTCACGGACCACTACCTGCCCGCCAGCGACGACGACAGCCGCGCCATCCTCACGCTCACGCGCGACTGGGTGAAAAGCGAAGGCATCCGCCATTTCCACGACGGCGTCGGCATCTGTCACGTGGTGCTGCCGGAAAAAGGGCATTTGAAGCCGGGCATGCTGGTGGTCGGCGGCGACAGCCATTCGCCGTCCGGCGGCGCCTTCGGCACGTATATGTTCGGCGTCGGCGCCACCGAGATGCTGGGCGTACTGGTCAGCGGTGAAATCTGGTTGCGCGTGCCCGACACCATCCGCATCGAATGGAGCGGCCGCTTCGCCGACGGCGTCAGCGCCAAGGATGCCATGCTGTTCCTGTGCGGCCGCCTGGGCATGGACGGCGGCCAGTACCAGGCCGTCGAATACACGGGCGACGCGGTGCGCGCCCTGAACATGCAAGAGCGCATGACGATGGCCAACATGACGGCCGAATTCGGCGGCCAGGCCGGATTGATCGCACCCGACGCCACCACCCTGGCCTACTTGGCCGCCGCCGGCGTGCACGATGCCGACGCCGCGCCCTGGCACAGCGACGCCGACGCGCCACTGCTGGCGGAGCATGTGTTCGACGCCGCCGCGCTGGCGCCGCAGGTCGCAGCGCCCTTCAGCCCGGCCAACGCGGCCGACGTGGAGCAGTTCCATGCGCAGGCAATCGACATCGCCTACATCGGCGCCTGTACCGGCGCCAAGCTGGAAGACATGCGCATGGCGGCGCGCATCCTCAAGGGCCGCCGCGTGGCGCCGCAGGTGACGCTGATGCTGGCGCCGGCCTCGCTGCACGACCAGCAGCAGGCGCAAAAAGAAGGCACGCTGGACATCTTGCTGGATGCCGGCGCGCAGCTGCTGCCAAACGCCTGTGGCGCCTGCGCCGGCTATGGCGCGCACCGCTTCGGCGAGAACGTGCGTGTCATTTCCAGCACGGCGCGCAATTTCAAGGGCCGCATGGGCGCCGCTTCGGCCCAGGTCTTCCTCGCCTCACCGTACACGGTGGCTGCCTCCGCGCTGACGGGCCATATCACCGATCCACGCCTTTACCTGGAGCGCGCAGCATGAGCGGCACAGTCTGGAAACTGGGAGACAACGTCGACACCGACGTGCTGGCACCCGGCAAATACATGAAATTCGACATCGACGAGATCGCACGCCACTGTCTGGAAGACGTGCTGCCGCGCTTTGCGGCCGACGTGCGCCCCGGCGACATCGTCGTGGCGGGGCGCAATTTCGGCATCGGCTCTTCGCGCGAACAGGCGCCGCAGGCACTGCGTCAGTTGGGGGTGGCGGCCGTGATCGCCCCCTCGTTCGCCGGCCTGTTTTACCGCAACGCGCTCAATCTGGGCCTGCTCGTGCTGGTATGCGAACGGGCCGGCGAGATCGCCGACGGCAGCGCCATCAGCATCGACGCGCGCCAGGGACGCATCGACGCCGGCCCTGCCGGCATCCTGCCTTGCCAGCCGCTGCCGCCATTCCTGATGCAGATGCTCGACGCCGGCGGCTTGCTGCCGCACCTGCAATACCGGCTTGCCCATGAACCCCAACTAGGAAGACGACGATGACCCATGCAACCCAATTGCGCCAGCTGCTAGCCAGCGGCGAGATCGTGCTCGCTCCCGGCGGCTACGATGCGCTGTCGGCCGCGCTGATCGAGCGCGCCGGCTTCAAGGCCATGTACCTGTCCGGCGCCAGCTTGGCTTACACCCGCTTCGGCCGGCCCGACGTGGGCCTGGTCGGCATGAGCGAGGTGGCCGACACCATCGCCCTGATACGCGATCGCGTCAGCCTGCCGCTGATTGTCGACGCCGACAATGGCTATGGCAATGCGCTCAATGTGTGGCGCACGGTGCGCCAATTCGAGCGCATGGGCGCCTCGGCGATCCAGCTGGAAGACCAGCAGCTGCCCAAGCGCTGCGGTCACCTGCCCGGCAAGAGCCTGGTGGCGCAGGCCGAGATGGTGGCCAAGGTGCGCGCTGCCCGCGATGCGCGCCAGCACGCCGATACGCTGCTGCTGATCCGCACGGACGCCATCGCCGTGGAAGGCTTTGACGCGGCCCTGCGGCGCGCCGAGGCCTACCTGGAAGCGGGCGCCGACGCCCTCTTCATCGAGGCGCCGGAAGACCTGGGGCAGATGCAACGCATCGTCGCCGAATTCGGCAGCCGCGTGCCGCTATTGGCAAACATGGTCGAAGGCGGCTCGACGCCGCTGCAATCGGCCAGCCAGCTGCAGGAGCTGGGCTTTTCCATCGCCATTTTCCCGGGTGCGCTGGTGCGCGCCCACACCTACATGGCCCAGGAATTCCTGGCCCGCCTGCAGCAGGACGGCAGCACCAGCGGCTACCGTTCACGCATGCTCGACCTGCAAGGCTTGAACAATCTGCTCGGCACCTCCGAGCTGCTGGAAATGAGCGCCGCCTATGACAAACACTGATCCCCTGTGCGGCCCCGTGCTGCACGGTACCCTGCTGGCCGGCGATGCCGACGCCGTCGCCGCTGCCTACATCGATTGCTTCGGCTTTCGGCTGCTGGCCGACTGCCGCATCAGCGCCGAACACGCTGGCGCCTGGCAGCTGCCGGCCCTGGCTGGCCAACGCATGCTGCTGCTGGCCACCGCGTCGGGAGCGTCAGAATGGCTGCGCATCGTCGAGGCGCCCGGCTGCGCCGCGCCACAACCCTTGCGCCACCATGGCTGGATGGCGCTGGAAGTCCATGTGCAGGATGTCGATGCGCTGGCCGAACGCCTGCGCCAGCCCGGCAGCCCCTTCACCATCATCGGGGAACCGGCCTTTCTGGAAATCAGCGACAAGATCCGCGCCATGCAGGTGGCCGGTCCGGCCGGCGAGGTGCTGTACCTAACCGAAGTACGCGCGCCGGTGCCGCCGTTCGACTTGCCACTCGCGCCCGTCGATCCCGTCGACCGCCTGTTCATACCCGTGCTGTCGACGGCGCAGCGGGCCGCCAGCCTGGCCTTGCATGAACGCCTGGCCGGCAAGAGCGGCCTGGTGCTCGATACGCGCGTGACGGTGCTCAACCGCGCCTTTGGCCATCCGATCGAACGCCAGTATCCAATCGCCGTGCTGCAACTGGCGGGACAGGCGCTGCTGGAAATCGACCAGGTCGACGACGCCACGCCCGCGCTGCCGCACGCGTGCGGCCTGCCGGCCGGCATCGCCATGATCAGCCTGGCCATCGCACCGGGCCGCCTGGCCGCACTGGGCATCGCAGGCAGCACGCTGGCCGCGCCCGCGTACGGCGCACGCCGCATGGTGCTGCTGCGCGGCGCGGGCGGCGAGTTAATCGAGCTGATCGAAACGCCGTAAGCGCGGCGGATATGAAAAGGGCCGCGCAAATGCGCGGCCCTTTTCATTTGCCAGCGCCTGGAACTCAGGCCGCCTGAGCTGCGCGCCGTACGCGCGCCACGCCGATTTCACGACGCACCTGGGTCGACGCCAGCAACGCCAGGAACAGCAGGCCGCACAGGATGTAGAAGGCCATGTGGTAGTTGCCGTAACGGTCGAACATCACGCCCGTCAGCCAGATGCCCAGGCCGCCACCGATCGCGTCGAGCGCCGTGATGGTGCCGAGGATCTTGCCCGCATCGGTGACGCCAAAGTTGTTGACGGCTTGCAGCTGAATCATGGTGTACAGGCCGCCCCAGCCAAAACCCGTGACGACAATGCCATACCACACCAGGTTGCGATCAAAGCTCGACAGCAGCAGCAAGCCTGTCAGCATGACGACGACGTTGGCGACAAACACCAGCTTGGGCCGGAGCACGTCGGCCAGAAAGCCGAACAGGAATTTGCTGAACAGGCCCAGGCCGAACAGCAGGCCCAGTGCCGAGCCGGCCGTCTTCGGATCGAAACCCATGTCGCGCATATGCAGGAACAGGTGCGAAGCCATGGCCAGGATCGAATAGAAGGTGGTCATGGCGACAAAGGTCAGAGCCCAGAAACTGCCAGTCCTGAGCGCCACCGCATACGGCACGTCATCTTTCGAGGCGCCCGTGGCGCCATTCGAGGTACTGCCGGCGCCCAGCGCCTGCAAACCCTTTTCCTCCGGACGACGGGCCAGCAGCAGCACCAGCACCAGCAATACGATGGCAAAGCCGGCCATCAGCTGGAAGCCGCCGCGCCAGCCATACGCCTCGATCAGACGCAGCGCAAGTGGCGGAAATACCACGCCACCCAGGCTGCTGCCCACCAGCGCGATACCGATGGCGCGGCCGCGCAGGCGCACGAACCATTGCGACACCATGATCACCGAGACGTTGATGCCGGCGCATACCAGCACCACACCGAAGCCGGCATGTATCAAATACATCTGCGCCAGGCTGTGGATCTGGCCATACGCGTAGTACAGGGCGGCGAACAGCACGCTGCCCGTCAGCAGCAGGCGGCGCACGCCGATGCGGTCGATCAGCACGCCGGCGAACGGCGCCAGCATGCCGGCGGTAAAGAGGGTAATCAGGTCGCGCAATTTGAGCTGGCCGCGGCTCCAGCCGAACTCCTTGAGCAAGGACTCGTCGAAGGCCGTGATGCCGGTGGTGGCCAGGCCATTCGTCACCAGCAGCACCAGCAACGCCAGCACGGCGATAATCCACGGATAAATCCGCTCGATGAGGGTTTTTTGTTGTTGTATTATCTGAGTCATCTGCCATACCTCGTTGTAAGAAAGAAGGCGCGCCTGCGCTGAACCAAGCCGGCATTCCGGCTTGCATGTCGTACCTGTCCATTGCCTTGCCACCCCTGCGGCAAGTGCCTGTCACCTTGCCGCAGCACTCAAAATTTCCTTTGAAGTTTGCGGAAAGTCGTGTACATTTGTCCGGACAAGTTAATCCTAACATCATTAAACGGTAGTCTGCAATCGAATGTTGCACGGCTGCCCGATGGGGACGACGACGCCCGGCGCTTCAGCGCCACCGGCGCGAACGCGATGGCAATTTCAGTAACCTCTCACTCTGTACAAGGATTGCGATGACGAACTCCACCAAGCGGGCAAGCTTGCCTAGCTGGTCGCAACTGGGCCGGCATGCCGTGTTCCCCGAGGCGACCCACGATGAAATCGCCCGCTTCAATCTGCTGGCGCAAGTAAATACTTTCTTGTCCGGTCAATTGCTGCCTGGCGTGAAAACCTCCTACGAAAAACGCACGCGACCGCGCTTCGTTGCCGAGCATGGGCGCGAACCGGCGAGCCGCCAGGAAGTGCGCCGCGCGATGCAGCAGGACAGCGCCTACCAGATGTGGAGCGCCTTGCGGCGCAACTCGATGGAACAGCGCCAGCAGGCGGGCCGCAGCCTGGTGTACCGCCAGCTGCCACGTCTGATCGACGCCGCGCGCGCGCTCAACGAAGGCAAGGCCACCTTGCAGCTGGACGCCACGGTGCAGTCACCGCGTTATGCGACGGCCGTGGACATCCACTGCATGCCGGGCGGCTATCACACCGAGATCGTGCAGGACGATGTCTCGGCAGCGGCCAATTACGATGCCGGCATCTTCTGCACCACTGCCGGCATGCTGGGCAGCTATAGCGACGGCGGCGGCCAGGCCATCGTGCAATGGCTGAAGACCAACCACCCGCAATTCCAGCCACGCCGCATCCTCGACATCGGCTGCACCACGGGCCACAACATCGTGCCGCTGGCGCTGGCCTTCCCTGACGCGGAAGTCGTCGCGGTGGACGTGGCGGCGCCCATGCTGCGTTATGCGCATGCGCGCGCGCAGTCGCTGGGCGCGACCAGGCTGACGTTCCGCCAGGCCAACGGCGAAGCGCTCGACTATGCCGATGCCAGCTTCGACCTGATCACCACCTCGATGTTCTGGCACGAGACATCGACGCGCGCGCTACCACGCATCCTGGGCGAGATCCACCGCCTGCTTGCGCCGGGCGGGCTGACCCTGCACCTGGAACAGCCGCAGTACAAGGGCATGGCGCTGTACGAACAGTTCATCCGCGACTGGGACACATACAACAACAACGAGCCATTCTGGACCGTCATGCACGATCTGGACCTGGAGACCATCATCGCCAGTGCCGGCTTCGACCTCGCCCGCTATTTCGAGACCTCGATGGCCGCGCTGGTCGACCGCAACATCTTCCCGCAGGCCGGCGAAGGCGCGCAGGATTATGGCCGCACGGCCGCCTGGACCGCCTTCGGCGCCTGGAAATAACGCCACAGGAAAACACGACATGAATGCATTTGATCCGATCACGCTGGCCAACCGGCGCGCCAAGGGCAAGCGCCCGCAATTTCTCGACGACCCCGCCGTCGAACGCGTGCTGTCGATCGCCGTGGCAGTGGCGACCGAGCTCGCCGTGCTGCGCGAGCGCGTCGACACCATCGAGCGCCTGCTGGAAAAGAACGGCAGCCTGGTACGTGCCGACATCGAGAACTTCCGCGACCCGCAGGCGCATGTCGAGCGCTCGCAGTGGCAAAAGGAATACGTGGCGCGCATCTTCCGCATGCTGCAGCAGGACCGCGAGGCGCTCGAAGACGCCGACGAAAGCAGCATGGAAGCCATTGCGGCCGAACTGGCGGCCGGCGACGGCGCGGCACAGGCCTGAACATCATTCACAACAACGCAAGGGAGAAGCACAATGTATTTCAATGAACTGGGCATACTGCGATGGATCCACATCATCTGCATGGTGTACTGGCTGGGTGGCGAGTGGGGCGTCTTCCAGACCTCCTACAACGTCATCAACCGCAAGCTGCCGATGGAAGAACGCAAGCGCCACATGGAAACGGCGTACCGCATCGACATTCTGGCGCGCAGCGGCATCATCATGCTGCTGCCGCTGGGCCTGCACATGGGCCACCTGTGGGGTGTGCAGCCGTTCGGCGGCAACTGGCTGACGCTGATGTGGGTGCTGTTCGCCGGCTGGCTGGGCCTGGCCTGGGCGGCATTCCTGTACCGCGAGTCCGACACCGGCTTGAAGCTGACGCAGATCGATGAAAAAATCCGCTTCCTCGTCATTCCCGTGCTATTCATCTGCGCCGTCGCCTCGCTGCTCGGCTATGGCCCCTTCCTGGCCGGCGAAAGCCAGAAGTGGTTCGCGGCGAAAGTGCTGATTTACTCGCTGATGCTGGTGATCGGCCTGAAACTGCGCTTCATCATGCGCGAGTGGACCGTCATGTTCCGCCGTCTGGCGGTGGAAAAAGACACCGTCGGACTCGAAGCGGTTCTCGAACGCTCGATCCGCACGGGCCGCCGCCTGGCCTATCTGTACTGGATCGGCATCGGCACCGTGGCGTTCCTGGCCGCCGTCAAGCCATTCTGAGCAAGGACACACCATGAAACACAAGACCATCCGCGGCACCATCCGCTACACCAGCAACAAGCCCGAGCGCCTGGGCCAGGAACGGGGGCGCGAGTACTTCATGCTGACCGACCAGGCCGACGGCGTGCGCGTGATGCACGCCCACTGCGAGATCGACGATGCGCCCAACGTCATCCGTGATGTCGTCATGAGCCTCGACCCCGAGTGGTACCCGATCGACTGCTCCGTCAGGCTGACGGTGGGCGACAAGTATGAAGGCACGGGCCTGATGCGCTTTTCGCCGACCCAGGCCGATTGCGAGACCAGCAACCGGCGCGACGGACGCATCACGCAAACCATCGCGCTGCAGGAGCGCGTGCGCTGGCTGGGCGCCCACCCGATCTGCGGCGACGCCCTGTGCCTGCGTATCTACGACCTGGCACAGGGTCCCGGAAAACAAGCGTTCCCGCACCTGATGCTGACCTCACCCGATCATCGCGGCGCCACCGGGCCGATGCTGTTTGCGCTGGGTTTTGGCCTGGAATTCATCGGCCGGGAAGAAGTCACCGTGGCCGCCGGCACCTTCCCGGCACTGCATTTCCGTTATATCGACACGGCCGGCGAGTTGCCGCAGGAGCATCCGCCGTACGACGTGTGGTGCACGGACGATGGCAATTACATATTCCTCAAGGGCTGCGTGGGCGGCTACATGCAGACCTATTATGAACTGGTCGAATTGAGCAGCAACGCCTGACGCCACCGCGCCAGCTGAAAAGGGCCGCGCCAGCGATACCGGCGCGGCCCTTTTTTTCATCGCGCGCGGTCAGCCCGCCTTCTGGCGCAGCATGTGCGCCACCGTGCGCGGACAGCCCAGGGCCAGCGCATCGGCCTGGCGCCGCCCTTCGTAAGCCTGCACCATCTCCAGGTTCGACAGGTGGCGCAATACGCCCGCGCTGTCGTCGATGCCATTGCCGCCGATCAAGTCGCGCGCGCCGCGCGCCGCATCGAGCGCCGTGGCGCAGGCGTGGCGCTTGACCATGGCCGTCATTTCCGCCGTCGCCAGCCCTGCTTCCCGCAGGCGTCCCAGGCGCAGACAGCCCTGCAGGGCCATGGCGATGCCAGCCTGCATGTCGGCCAGCTTTTGCTGCACCATTTCGCTGAAGGCCAGCGGCTGGCCGAACTGGCTGCGTTCGAGCGCATGCCGGCGCGCCGCATGCCAGCAAGCCTCGGCCGCGCCCAGCGCGCCCCAGGCCACGCCGTAGCGCGATGCCGTCAGACAGGTTTCCACGGCGACCGCGCCGCCATCGGGCAAGAGTGCCTCGCGCGGGCAGAAGACCTGTTCCATCACAATGTCGCCATACAGGGCGGCACGCAGGCCCGCGCTGCCGTGCAGCACCGGCACCGTCAAGCCCGGCATGCCCTTGCGCAGCACGAAGCCACGCGCCACGCCATCGGCGTCGCTGGCCCACACCACCAGCACATCGGCCAGCGGGCCGTTGGTGATGCGGCGCTTGACACCATCGAGCAGGTAGCCACCCGCCACGCTGCGGGCGCGCAGCGGCCGTTCGCCGTCGACGAGGCCAAAGCAGCCGACCATGGCGCCGCTGGCGAGGCCCGGCAGATACTGCTGGCGCTGTGCGGCGCTGCCGCACAGCCAGATCGCCTGCATGACCAGCGAGGGCTGCACGCACAGCATCGAGCGGTAGCCGGAATCGACGCGCTCGATCTCGCGTGCCAGCAAGCCCTCGGCTACCGCGCCCAGCCCGCTGCCGCCCTCGCTGGCGGGCAGCCAGGCGCCCAGCAAGCCTTGCCGGCCCATTTCGCGAAACAGGGCCGGGTCTGCGCGCGCGCTGCGAAAGCGCTGCGCCACGCGCGGCGCCAGGTGATGTTCGGCGAAGGCACGCGCATTGTGCCGCAACGCGTGCTCGCCAGGACTCAACTGCTGCTCCAGCAATAAGGGGTCACTCCAGTCAAACGCCGTCAGATCGGCAGGCATGGTTCGCGCTCCTTGCGGGGTCGGTGGCGCGCATGGCAATGCGGGCGCCGGAAATGCGCACGCCGGACACAAGGGTCCGGCGTGCGCTTGAACAGGGCGCCGCATGGAGCGGCGCCGGGATGCGTCAGAAACCGTAGTTCACCGTCACGCCATACTGGCGCAGCCGTGGCAGGAAATCGACGGCGGTGCGGCGGAACGTGAGCGGATCAAGGTAGCGGAAGCCATTCAATGAAGCGTCGTTATTCGTGGCGTTCTTGACGAAGAAGGTCACGCGCCAGTCACCATTCGTCAGGCCCATGCTGGCATTGACGTGGGTGAAGGCGTCGGCCCAGATCAGGTTCTGGATCTCGGCATAGCGGCGCGACTGGTACATCACGTCGGTGCGGGCAAAGAAGTTCACGCCGTCGTACGACGTCGGCACATCGATGGCCGCCGATACGGCCGCCGAATGACGCGGGCTGCGCGGCAATTCGGCGCCGGCCACCGACATGTTGCCGCCGAAGGCCGTGCCGTTGGTCACTTCCGTCCCCTTCAAGGCGCGGGCATCGGTGAAGGCGTAGTTGCCGCTCAAGGTGAGCCATGGCGTGGCGCGCATCACCACGTCGACTTCATAACCGCGCGAACGCGCCTCGCCCACGTTGTTGACCACCGTGGTGGTGGTGCTGGTGCCCGTGAACGGATTGGTCAGCAGCGACAGATTGGACAGTTGCAAGTCCGAAATGTCATTCTGGAAGACGGCAAAGTTGACGCGCAGGCGACGCTGCATGAATTCGCTCTTCACGCCCACCTCCAGCGCGGTAATGGTTTCGCCGTCGAAGGTGAAGGTATCCACCGGCAAGCCGGCCGTGCTGTTGAAGCCGCCGCTCTTGGTGCCCTTGGCCCACTGGCCGTACAACAGGATGTCTTTGTTGAGCTTGTAGTCGGCCGTCAGGCGCGGGGCGAAGTCCTTGAAGGTCTTGCTGCCGTTGACGTAGCAAACCTTGCCGGCGCTACAGGTGCCGGCGCTGACCAGCGCGGTACCCAGCGGCGTGCCGCCCACTTCGACTTTTTCTTCATTGTAGCGGCCTTCGGCCGAGACCTTAAAGCCTTCGCCAAACGCATATTGCACGCGGCCGAAGATCGCCTTGGCTTCGACCTTGCTGTCGGCTTTTGGACGCAGCGTATCGGCGACGGTTTCCAGCCTGGCATTCTGCGCGATCACGCCGGTGGTGGCGCCGCTGGTGTCTTCCTTGTAGTAAAACACGCCAGCGAGCCAGGTCAAAGGCTGGCCTTGCTTGGAAACCAGGCGCAGTTCCTGCGAACCATAGCTGAGCTTGTCGCGGTCATACGTCAGCCACGAGGTGCCGGGATAGCCATAGCCAGGCGAAAATTGCGTGCCGTCATACGACTGGTCAGCGCCCAGGTTGCTATGCTGGCTGGTATAGGCCGTTTGCGAGGTGACGGTCATGCCGTTGTCCAGGTTCCAGTTCATGGTCAGCGAACTGCGTGTCATCTTGCGGTTCAGCCCTGCAATATCGCCATAGCTGATGCCGGTGACAGGGTCGGTGTAGTGCTGCAGGTCCGCTTCGTTGCGCACCAGCGTGGTGCCGCTATGCGTCGAGGGGCCGCATGGCCAGCCGTTGGCGATAGTCGCGGCCGAGGCCTTGACGTTCGCGTCCGGCAAGCCGGTCACGGGATTGTTGCCGACGATGTTGATGGTGCGGCCATTGCAGGTGCTGCCATTGGCGACATTGCTCGATCCGTTCTGGCTGGTGACGATGCCGCCTGCCTGCTTCGGTATCGGGCGCGCCACGGCGGCGAACATGCCGTCGCGGTCTTTCGCGTAGTCCAGGCTGACCACCGCGTCAAAGCGCGGCGATGGCTTGTACAGCACTTCGGCACCAATCGAACGGGTACGCTCATTGCCCAGCTTGTTGCCCGTCTGGCGGTTCGTGTACTGGCCGCCGAATTCATAGCTCTTGGCGCGAATGCGCGCCGACAGCGTCTCGGAAATCGGCACGGTGACGGCGCCGAAGACGGAACGTTCGCCGTCGCCGGCGATCGTCACGCTCAATTTCCCGGCCTTCTCCTGGCCCGGCTGCTCGGTGATGTAGTTGATGGCGCCGGCATACGTCGAACGGCCATACAGGGCCGACTGCGGACCCTTGATGACCTCGATGCGGCGGGCATCGTCAAGCAGCAGGCCCAGCGCCGCATCGCGCACGAAGACGCCGTTGACGAACACGGACACTGGCTGCGGCGCTTCCGGGCGCAAGGCGGATACGCCGCGGATCACGGGACGCTCGGACGTGCGGCCGTAGTCGGCCGAATAGCTCAAACCAGGGGTGAACAAGGACAGGTCGCTGAGCGAGGTGATGCCGCGCTCCGTCAGGTCCTTGTCGGTCATGGCGCGGATCGACAAGGGCACGTCTTGCAGGCGTTCGCCCACCTTGCGTGCCGTGACGATCACTTCCTGCAGCGCTGACGGCGCTTCGGCGGTGGTGCTTGCCACTCGCTCTTGCGCATGCACATGGACTTGCGACTGAATGGCCAGTGTGGCCACCAGCAATGGTGAAAATCGTTTATTCAAAAACATTTCTTTCCCCTGGTTTGTATCGACGCTGAAATTTGTCCGGACATATAATATGTCCGGACATTTAATACGATCAGGAAAGCGATGTCAAGAAAAACGGGGAGCCGCTTGCGCGGCGGGCGCCATGCGGCAATGCGTCATGGCACCGCGCCAACCAGCCATGGCGGGCGGCGGCGCGAATGAGCGCAGGGGGAAATGGATGGGTGCAAAAGCGCCTGGCGTCACAGGCAAAACGCTGCACGCGTTGTAATGGCATCACACTGCCGGCAAGGCAGCAAGGCGAAAAACGCGGCTCGGTACAGGATTAGCGCAGCACCAGCTTCAACGCCGGCTTTTCACCGTAGTCTTCATAGCGCTCATTGATGCCAGCGATACAGAACGTGATTTCTTCCAGCAAGTCCGGCACTTGCGCCTTCATCGCTTCCGCATCCTGCACAACGATGTCGAGCACTTCGTTTGGTTTCAAACGGAACTGCGTCATGTTTTCGTCGTCGCGCAGATAGCTGAGGCAATCGACCCAGGCATCCATGCTGTTGCCGTAGAACGCGGGGAAACCGAAGGCTGGCACGCATTGCGCGTGAAAGCTCGCTGCGTCGGTGATGTCTTTTCCATTCAGGATGGCAGTGGCCATATCTTCCTCAGTTCTTCAGCGACAGCACGTCCTGCATGTCGAACAGGCCGGTCGGCTTGTCGGCCAGGAAACGCGCGGCGCGCAAGGCGCCGTGGGCGTAGGTGACGCGGCTGCTCGACTTGTGGCTGATCTCGATGCGCTCGCCGATGCCGGCAAACAGCACCGTATGGTCGCCGACGATATCGCCGCCGCGGATGGTGGCAAAGCCGATGGTCGACGGGTCGCGTTCGCCCGTCACGCCTTCGCGGCCGTACACGGCGCATTCCTTCAGGTCGCGGCCCAGGGCGCCGGCCACCACTTCACCCATTTGCAGGGCCGTGCCCGACGGCGCATCGACCTTGTGGCGGTGATGGGCTTCGATGATCTCGATGTCGTAGCCTTCGGACAGGCTTTTCGCGGCCAGTTCCAGCAGCTTCATGGTGACGTTCACGCCCACGCTCATGTTCGGCGCGAACATGATGGCCGTCTTTTCGGCGGCGGCGGCAATGGCGGCCTTGCCAGCGTCATCGAAACCGGTGGTGCCGATGATCATCTTGATGCCGTGCTCGGCGCAATACGCCAGGTGCTGCAAAGTGCCTTCGGGACGCGTGAAGTCGATCAGGTAATCGGCGCCGGCCAGGCCGGTGGCCAGGCTTGACTCGATCAGCACGCCGGCAGGTTTACCGAGAAAGGCGGCGGCATCCTGGCCGACGGATGGTGAACCAGCACGGTCGAGCGCGCCGGCGAGAACAGCGTCAGGCGCGTTGCTGACGGCTTCGATCAGGATATGGCCCATACGGCCGCTGGCGCCAGCGATGGCAATTTTCAGTTCAGTCATTTTATTCTCTTACAGCAACTTATTTGGTGGGTTCGGCAGCAGGTGCAGGTGCAGGCTCGGCGGCAGGCGCCGTTGCGGGTGCGGGTGCGGGTGCGGGTGCAACTTCAGGCTTGCTCACAGGAATGGCAGGGGCGGCGTCGGCCGGCACCGGCACGGCGCTTGGCGCCACGGGCGATGGCACGGCGGCGGCAGGCGCGTCGGCCTTGGCAACCTTGGCGAATGGCGACGGACCGGCGATGCGGTCGATGTATTCTTTCTCTGTCGGCAAGTTGCCGCCTTCGAAACGTTCCACTTTGCCATCCTTGCCGAAGTACACGACCACGCGGCTGCTGGTGGTTTCGCCACTGCCCCGGGCCAGGCGGAACGGATAATCCCAGCGGTCGGCATGGAAGATATCGGTCAGCAACGAGGTGCCGAGGACGAAACGCACCTGGTCGCGCGTCATGCCCACTTTCAACTGGGCCAGCATCTCTTCGGAGACAAAGTTGCCTTGTTGAATGTCAGGACGGTAGGGCGAGAAAAACCACATGAATTTTTGCAGCGGCGTGATGGTGGTCGTTTGTGCGCCCTGTTCGGGGACCAGTTCCTTGCCTTCTTTTTGAGCAGCTGCCGGCTTTTCGCCCAGAATGCCACGGCTGGCGCAGCCGGACATGGCCAGCGCGACACAGACCATGCCTGCCACGACTGGTGCTCGAAATGAAATACGGTGCCAGAGAGATGGCAATACAGCCGGTGTTACGCGCATAAATGACCTCAATTGGATGAACAAAACGCCAGGAGTGACCGGCCCGCCAAAAAAAAGCATATTTTGGCACTCCCCGACAAAACGCTATATGATAAAGCACCTGACCCACATACGAGCAACAAACATGAGTAACAATCCTAGTGATCTCAAGGCAAGCGGCCTGAAAGCCACCCTGCCACGGCTGAAGATACTCGATATCTTCCAGAGTAGCCCGGTACGCCACCTGACCGCGGAAGACGTATATAAAATTCTGCTGGCCGACAATATGGATGTCGGTTTGGCAACTGTCTACCGCGTCCTGACGCAGTTCGAACAGGCTGGCTTGCTCAACCGCAACCATTTTGAAACCGGCAAGGCGATTTTCGAACTCAACGAAGGCTCCCACCACGACCACCTGGTGTGCCTCGACTGTGGCCGGGTCGAAGAATTCTTCGACGAAGAAATCGAAATCCGCCAGCAAAAAGTGGCCGAGGAGCGCGGCTTCAAGATCGCCGAACACGCCCTGGCCATCTACGGCAACTGCACCAAGACAGCTTGCCCGCACAAAACCGCCTGATCCACGCTTGCCGCTCCCACCGGAGCGGCAAGCGTCAGGCAGTACGATCAATGATGGCTGAGTGCGCTTGACAGCAACTTGGCCGTGATATCGACAATCGGGATGACGCGCTCGTAAGCCATGCGCGTCGGTCCGATCACTCCCAGCGTTCCCACGATCTTGCCGTTGACTTCATACGGCGCCGTCACCACGCTCATCTCATCCATTGGCACCAGGTTCGATTCGCCGCCGATGAAAATCTGCACGCCCGTCGCCTTGCTCGACACGTCGAGCAGCTGCATCAAACCCGTTTTTTGCTCGAACATGTCGAACATCTGGCGCAGCGAATGCATATTCGAGGACAGATCGCTCACGCTGAGCAAGTTGCGCTCGCCGGAAATCACCATGTCGTCGCTATGGTCGGCCATCGCTTCGCTGCCCGCTTCCACGGCCGCCTGCATCAGGCTGCCCATATCGTCGCGCAGCTGGCGCAGCTCGCCCTGCAGGCGCACGCGCACGGCGTCGAAGGACAGGCCGCCATAATTCTGATTGATATAGTTGGCCGATTGCACCAGTTGCGCCGGCGTATAGTCGGCTTCCGTCAGCAATAAACGGTTCTGCACGTCGCCGCCGGGAGCGACGATGACGAGCAGGATGCGCTTTTCGGACAGGCGCAAGAATTCGATTTGCTGGAACACGGATTCGCGGCGCGGACTGAGCACGACGCCGGCAAACTGCGACAGCGACGACAGCATCTGCGCCGCGTTGGCGATGGTTTTTTGCGGCTGCGGCGTCTGCAGGCGCATGCGCGACTCCACCATGTGCTCGTCCAGGTGCCGCACGGTCAGCAAGGTGTCGACAAAAATGCGGTAGCCGCGCGGCGTGGGGATGCGTCCGGCCGAGGTGTGCGGACTGGACACATAACCAAGCTCTTCCAGGTCAGCCATGATGTTGCGGATCGTGGCTGGCGACAGGTCGAGGCCGGAAATTTTCGACAAGGCGCGCGAACCAACCGGCAGGCCGTCGGCGATATATCGCTCGACCAGGGCTTTCAGCAGTGTTTGGGCACGTGTATCGAGTTGCATGGTGTTTTATTTAGGCAAGTATTTCTTAGCAAGTATTTTTTAGAAAAGCGGCAACGAAAGCGGCCGAACGTGCAGCAACAGCGCCTATTATGCACGTTCGCCCGTCCCGCGGCGATCAATCTTCCAGTTGCCCCTGCAGCCACAACAGCAATTCATCAAAGTTGGCGCAGATGGCGTCGGGCTGCACGCCGGCGGCCAGGTGGGCATCGCTGCCCTTGCGGTTCATCCACACGGCACGCATGCCCGCCCCCTGCGCTCCCGTCACATCGAAATACAGATCGTCGCCGACATACACGGCTTCATGGGGCGACACGTCCAGCGCGGCGCAAGCGGCCAGGAAGATGCTGGCGTCGGGCTTGGCCACGCCAAAGTCGCTGGCGGCGATCGATACCTTGAAATGCTGCGCCAGGCCGATAATTTCAAGGTCCGCATTGCCATTCGAGATGGAGCCGACCAGCATGCGTTGACCCATCCAGGCCAGGCCCGGCAAGACGTCGTCATATGGCTGGACGCGATGACGGGCCGCAAGGAACTGCGCGATGGCGCCGTCGACCAGGGCGGGATCCTCGCCGGCCGCCTCGAAGGCGGCCAGCAGGCCCGCGCGGCGCAACTCGATCAGGTTGCCATGGAAATGCGGTTGTTCATTGAGCATGGCCAGACGGTGCTGGCGCAGCAGCTCGATGGAAAACTGCTGCGCCACCTTGGGTGCATGCGTGGCCAGCCAGTCGTGCAGCAGGGTTTCGGCGGCGGCAATCACGGGCGCGATGGGCCACAAGGTATCGTCGAGGTCGAAGAGGATGGCCTTGGGCGGCACGGCGGGTTTTACAGGAGCAAGGGACATGGGACTCACAATGGGATGCTGCGTCACAGTGCGCAGGGTATAGCTATTGTCGCACCGATCGCCGCCGCCGGCATGGCTGCGCCCCCGTGAAATGGGGCCGGGCCAGCGCTTCCCGGCGAAAAATTGTTACAGGGTGATACAAGGCAAGATCATTCAGCTTGCCAGATAGACTAAAATAGGCGCCATTCCAATGCGGCGCCAGCGTCCGCGTTGCGCTACCCAACCTAATTCGTTTTGGAGACTGTATGAAAAATTTGTACCTGCGCTCGATGCTGGCGGCGGCTTGCGCCGCCACACTGGCAGCCTGCGGCGGCAGCGGCGGCAACCTGTATCTGCAAGTCCAAGTCTTCGGCCTGGCCAAGGATGGCCTGATTCTCCAGAATGACGGGGAACGCTTGCCGGTTACTGCTGGCCTGTCCACCGCTGTTTTCACCAAGCTGGTCAAGAACGATGACCGCTACGACATCACCATCGCGCAACAGCCCAAGGGCGCCGTTTGCACGATTATCAATGGCGTCGGCAAGGCATCGAGCTACTCCGTGAGCACGGCCCAGGTGAACTGCAAGACCAACACCTACCTGCTTCGCGGCACGGTCACGGGCCTGAGCGCCGATGGCTTGCGTCTGGTGATGGGCTCCAACGGCACCACCCTGCTGGCTGGCGCCACCGCCTACGAATTCAGCGTTGATGACGGCGCCGCGTACGGTATTTCCATACTGGCTCAGCCAACGGGCCTGAAGTGCCGCTTCCAGGGTTCCAGCAGTGCGGACGGCAGCGATACGGTCGGCACGATGGGCTCCGCCGCCACGACTGCGGCCACACTTGACTGCACGCCGCAGTAATCCTTGCGATCCGTCACCTATTTTTTGGAGAAATACATGAAGTTATCCTGCTTGCGCCCACTCGCCGCACTGCTGCTGACCCTGGGACTGGCCGCTTGCGGCGGCAAGGCCTCGTATGACGTCAGCGGCACCATCACAGGCTTGAACAATGAAGGACTGATCCTGGCCAATGGCAGCGACACCCTGCCGGTTCCTGCGGGGAAAACAGAGTTTACCTTTATCAAGCGCATCGACTATGGCACCGACTACAACATCACCGTCAATAAACAACCAGCCCACATGACTTGCGGCATCAGCGGTGGTTCCGGTTCGGCTGGCCATTACATCAATATCAGCGCCGCGGTTACTTGCTCGCAAAACAAATATACCGTGGGCGGCACGGTTTCCGGCCTGACGGTGGACGGCCTGGTGCTGATTAACGGCAGTACGACAACAACGGTGGCCAAGGATGCCACGACCTTTACCATGTCCGGCTCGGTCGCCTATGGCGACACCTATGGCATCAGCGTCTCCGAAACCCAGCCAAAGGGGCTGAAGTGCACGGTACAGCCAGGTACAGGCGGCGGCACCATGGGTGAAGCGAATGTGACGACGGTGCAGGTCGTTTGCAATCCGGCCTGAGTGGCGGCAACGGTAGCCGCTGCGCGGCTACCGGGAAGAGATATCACGGAAATCTATAGTTGATATTCCAAAGATAAATTGGAGTTATATGTGGCGACGCAGCATAATGCATCTGTCTCCTCCAACTCTTCCAAGAATTGGATTTAGCCCGCTTTTACCAGCGGGCTTTTTTTTGCCCAAAATTCCTCAAACGGGTTTATTCAAGCCCGGCTGCAACATTTGCACGATGCTGGAGAAATCCTGCTGCGCATAACCGGCTTGCGCATGCATCTGGTACAACTGCCGCACCAGCCCGCCCAAGGGCGTGGGCGCGTTCGCCGACAGGGCCGACTGCTGCGCCAGGCCCAGGTCTTTCAGCATCAGCGCCGTGCCGAAGCCGCCCGTGTAATCGCGCGACGCGGGCGTGCCGTCCATGACACCGGGCCACGGGTTGTACACTTCCAGGGTCCAGTTGCGGCCCGAACTCTTGGCCATGATATCGGACAATACTTTCGGGTCCAGGCCATGCGCCACGCCCAGGTTCAGCGCCTCGGCCGTCCCCGCCATCAAGATACCCAGCAGCATGTTGTTGCAAATCTTCGCCACCTGGCCCGCGCCCGCCTCGCCCGCATGGAAGATATTCTTGCCCATCTTTTCCAACAAAGGCCGCGCCTGCTGCAAGGCCGCTACACTACCGCCGACGATAAAAGTCAGGGTGCCAGCCGCCGCGCCCGCCGTGCCGCCCGAGACGGGCGCATCGATCATGGCAAAGCCGCGCTCGCTGGCCGCCTGCGCCACTTGCCGCGCCACATCGGCGGCGATGGTGCTGCAATCGATGAACAAGGCGCCAGGCTTGGCCGAGTCCAGCACGCCGCCTGCCGCCAGGTACAGTTCCTGCACGTGCTTATTGGCTGGCAACATGGTGATGACGGCGTCGGCCGTCTGCACGGCAGCGCTGGCGGACGCAGCCGCCGTGGCGCCCGCCTCGACCAAGGACGCCACTACCGCCGGCGCCAGGTCGAACACGGACACGTGGAAGCCGGCGGCCACCAGGTTGCGGGCCATCGGTGCACCCATGTTGCCCAGGCCGATGAAAGCGATATGTTGCATGGTAAAAATCTCCTGTTGTTCTTTTAATGCAGGTCGCGCAAAGGATGGCTATCCCATGGTGCCGCGAAATATTCATTGAGATACGTCTCGCTGACCTCGGCCAGGCTGGCCGGCTGCCACTGCGGCGCGTTGTCCTTGTCGATCAGCAAGGCGCGCACGCCTTCGCGGAAATCCGCATGGGCGCAGCACTGCACGGCCACGGTCAGTTCCAGCTGGAACACTTGCGCCAGACTCATGTGGCGTGTGCGGTCGCGCATGGCCCAGACCAAAGCGGCGGAACTGGGCGCGCCCTTGTCCAGCGAGTGGGCCGCCTTTTGCAGCCAGGCCGAATCGCCGTCATACGCGGCAATGGCGGCCACCACTTCAGGCAAGGTGGGCGCTTGCGTCAGCACGGCGATGGCGTCGAAGTTGGCGCGCACTTCCGAGACGGGCAGCATGGACGCCGGCGCCGAGAAGCCGCGCAGCAAGCGGTTCAGCTGCTCGCTGTTCGCCTGCGGGCTGGCTTGCCATTGCGCCAGCGCCAGCGAGTCGAGCACCATGGCGCGCTCTTCCTGGCGCAGGAAATAGTCGCCCAGACCGGTGAACAGGGCGTCGGCCGCGTTCATCGGCGCCCCCGTCAGCCCCAGGAACAGTCCGCTGCGCCCCGGCATACGGCCCAGGAACCAGCTGCCGCCCACGTCGGGGAACAGGCCGATCGTGATTTCCGGCATGGCGATGCGCGTGCTTTCCGTCACCACGCGATGGCTGGCGCCCGCCATCAGGCCCAGCCCGCCGCCCATGACGATGCCGCCGCCCCACACCAGCAGCGGTTTCACGTACGTATGGATGCGGTGGTCGAGCCGGTATTCCTCGGCAAAGAAGGCCAGCGCCTGCGGGTTCGGCACGACATCCGGCTGCTCGACCACGGCCGTGCGCAGGCTGCGCACGTCGCCGCCGGCACAGAAGGCCTTGTCGGTCGACGATTGCAGCACCACGCAGGCAATGGCAGCGTCACTGGCCCAGCGCACGAGGGCGCCATCGATGGCACGTATCATGTCCAGGGTCAGGGCGTGCAGCGACTTTGGCGCGTCGAGGGTGATGACGCCCAGCTTCATGCCGCCGGGACAGTCGCGTTCTTCTATCTTGACGGTCTCAACCATTCTTCCACTCCGCCGGACGTTTTTCCAGGAACGCTTGCACGCCCTCTTTCTGGTCTTGCGTATCGAACAGACCGAGGAACAGGGTGCGCTCGTCGGGCAAGGAATTGACCAGCGGATGGCTGCGCGCGCCCTGGATCAGGGTCTTGCAGGCCGTCACGCTGCTGGGGCTCTGGTGCGCCACCTTGGCGGCCAGGGCCAGCGCCGTGGCGGCAGCCTTGCCGGTTGGCACGACTTCCTCGACGAGGCCGATGGCCAGGGCCTTGGCCGCATCGACTCTCTCGCCACATAAAATCATGCGCTTGGCCCAGCCTTCGCCCACCAGCCACGGCAAATGCTGCGTGCCGCCCGCGCACGGCAGCAAACCGACCGATGCTTCCGGCAAGGCCATCTGCGCGTGTTCTTCGGCGATGCGGATGTCGCAAGCGAGCGCGCACTCGAGCCCGCCACCCATGGCATAGCCATTGATGGCGGCGATGCTGACGCCGCGAAACGCGGACAGCGCCTCGAAGGCCTCGCCAAAGGCGGCGGCCATGGCGAACGCCGTGTCCTTATTGCCGTCGGCAAACACTTTCAGATCCGCACCGGCCGAGAAGAACTTGGCGCCGCCACCCGTGATCACCAGCGCATACACGTCCGGATCCGCATTCAGGTCGGCCACCAGCTGCGTCAGCGCGTTCAGGCTGGCCAGGGTCCACGTATGGGCTGGCGGGTTGTCGAGGGTCACCAGGGCCGTATGGCCACGGCGTTCCAGCAGTAAATTTGTATACACTTTGCTCATCGTAAGGTCTCCGTGGCGCCGTCTTTCAAAATCGCTCGCGCGACGATCAGGCGCATGATTTCATTCGTCCCTTCCAGGATTTGATGCACCCGCGTGTCGCGCACGTGGCGCTCGAGCGGATACTCGCGGATGTAGCCGTAGCCGCCATGCAATTGCAGCGCATCGTTGGCAACATTAAAACCGACATCCGTGGCGAAACGTTTTGCCATGGCGCAATAGGCTGTCGCGTCCGGGCTTTCCTGGTCGAGTTTCCAGGCCGCCAGGCGCACCATCTGGCGCGCCGCCACCAGTTCCGTCAGCATGTCGGCCAGCTTGAATTGCAGAGCCTGGAATTGCGCCAGTTCGCGGCCGAACTGCGTGCGCTCCTTCATGTACACCTGCGCCCGCGTGAGGGCCGCCTGCGCCGTACCCACCGAGCACACGGCGATATTGATGCGCCCGCCATCGATGCCCTTCATGGCAATGGCAAAGCCTTCGCCTTCCGCGCCCAGCAAGTTACCGACAGGAACTTTCACCTGGTCGAAGCTGATGATGCGCGTGGGCTGGCTGTTCCAGCCCATCTTTTCTTCTTTCTTGCCATACACGATGCCGGGCAAATTCGCCGGCACGGCAAACGCGGAAATGCCGGCCGCGCCCTCGCCGCCCGTGCGTGCCATGACGATCAGCATGTCCGTCTGGCCCGCGCCGGAAATGAAGGCTTTCGTACCGTCGAGTACATAAAAGTCGCCATCCCTGACGGCTTTCGTGCGCAAGGATGCCGCGTCGGAACCCGATTGCGGTTCCGTCAGGCAATAGCTGGCCAGCTTCTGGCCGGCGGCCAGGGCCGGCACCCACTCATCGCACAGGGCTTCCTGGCCCCAGCGCGACAGCATCCAGGTGGCCATGTTGTGGATGGTGATGTAGGCCGTGGTCGAGGTGCAACCACCAGCCAGCTCTTCAAACACGATGGCTGCATCCTGGCGGGAGAGGCCCAGGCCGCCCCAGCGTTGCGGCGTGTACAGGCCGCAAAAGCCCATCTCGCCCGCCTTGGCTATCGTTTCCACAGGAAAAATCGATTCCGCGTCCCAATGGGCCGCGTGCGGCGCCAGTTCGCCTTCGGCAAACGCGCGCGCCGCCTGCTGGAACTCGCGCTGCTCGTCGCTCAGTTCAAAGTCCATGCCAGCTCCTTATTTCAGGCTGATGGTGGTGTTGACCTTGCCCACCGAGGCAGCGTCCGTGAACCAGCGCTGGGTAATCGTTTGCGTCTGCGTGTAGAACAGCACGACTTGCTTGCCGAACGGACCCAAATCGCCCAGCTTGGAGCCGCGCGAACCCGTAAAGCTGAACAGGGGAACGGGCACAGGGATGGGCACGTTGATGCCAACTTGTCCCACGTCGATTTCTTCCTGGAAATAACGCGCGGCCGCGCCGCTTTGCGTAAACAGCGCCGTGCCATTGCCGTTCGGATTCGCGTTGACCAAGGCAATCGCTTCATCGAGCGTGTCGACTTCGACGACGATCAGCACGGGGCCAAAGATTTCCTGGTCATACACGACCATGCCAGGTTTCACGCCAGACAGAATCGTCGGTCCGACGAAGTTGCCATTCGGGTAGCCATCGACCTTGACGTCGCGGCCATCGAGGGTCAGTACGGCGCCCTGTTCGATGCCCTTGGCGACCAGGCTGAACACGCGCTCTTTTGCGGCGCAGGAAATCACGGGACCCAGGTCCGGATTGTCCTTGCCCGCGCCCACCGTCAAGGTCTGCGCCTTGGCGGACAGTTCCGGTAGCCATGCGCGCGCTTCGCCCACCAGCACGGCGACGGATGCGGCCATGCAGCGCTGGCCGGCGGCGCCGAAGCCTGCGCCCAGCAGCTGGTTCAGGGTCTGTTCTTTATTGGCATCCGGCAAGACGACGGCGTGATTCTTGGCGCCCATCATGCATTGCGCGCGTTTGCCGTTCAGGCTGGCGCGCTGGTACACATGCGTGCCCACCTTGCTCGATCCCACGAACGAAATCGCCTTGATGTCCGGGTGGTCGCACAGGGCATTGACGACGTCTTCGCCGCCGTGTATCACGTTCAGCACGCCGGCCGGAATACCCGCCTGCAAGGCCAGGCGCACGAGTTTTTCCGTCACGAGCGGGTCTTGCTCCGATGGTTTCAGCACGAAAGTGTTGCCGCAGGCAATCGCCATCGGGAACATCCACAGGGGGATCATGGCGGGGAAATTGAACGGGGTAATGCCGGCGCACACGCCCAGCGGTTGCATCACGCTGTAGGTATCGACGCCGCCGGCCACGTTTTGCGCATATTCACCCATTTGCAGGGTGCCGATATTGGCCGCATGCTCGACCACTTCCAGGCCACGGAAGACGTCGCCTTCCGCGTCGAGCAGGGTCTTGCCCTGTTCCATGGTGAGCGTCGCGGCCAGGTCGGCCATGTTTTCACGGATCAGCTGCTGCAATTTGAGGAAAATGCGGGCGCGCGCGCCAATCGGCGTCTTGCGCCAGGTTTTGAAGGCGCGCTGGGCCGAGGCGATGGCCGCATTGACTTCGTCCGGCGTGGCGAACGGCACCTTGGCCAATACTTCCTGCGTGGCCGGGTTGACGACGTCGCGCCAAACGGTGGTCTGGGATTCAACCCACTCGCCGTTGATCAACAGTGGAACGGTCGGAATTGCAGTTTGCGTGGTCACTCGGTGTCTCCTTGTGTGGGTATCAGTCTGTTTGCATTATTCGCACAATCGCCGCCGCGAACAAGGCGTGAAAATGCGAGATAATGCAAAGCTGAATCTGTTAATCTGCAAATGTTGTAAATTTGCAGATTCCACAAACCGGGGAAGAGGAAACGCAATGGCAAAGGTTTTCATGGGCGTGCGCCTGCAGCGGCTGCGCGAGGAACGGCGCATGACGCAGGTGGCGCTGGCCAAGTCCCTGGGCATTTCACCCAGCTACCTGAACCAGATGGAGCGCAACCAGCGCCCGCTGACGGTGCCGATTTTGCTGCGCATCGGCACCGTGCTGGGGGTCGATCCGCAAATCTTTTCCGAACACGACAGCGCCAGCCTCGTGGCCGACGTGCGCGACGTGTTCGGCGAATTGCCGGACGCGCCGCCCACCTCGATGGCGGAATTGAAAATGCTGGTGGAAAACATGCCGGAACTGGCGCGCTCGATTTTGCTCTTGCAGCGGCGCTACCGGGTGATGGCGGAACGGGCCGACACGCTGGCCGCGCGTCTCGACGACGGCAGCCGCGGCGCCAGCTCGGCGGCTCCGTCCACGGACGAGGAAGTGCGCGAATACCTGAACCGGCGGCAAAACTACATCGATGAGCTGGACCGGGCGGCGGAACTGGTGGCCGGTGAACTCGATCCGCAGCTGCGTGCGCTCGACGCACTGCAAGGCCGCTTGCTGGAGCGCCACGGCATCGCAGTGCGCTTGTCCGATGGCGACGCGGGCATGGTGCGCAAGCACCGCTACGACGCCCAGCAACAGATATTGTGGCTGCCCGACACCCTGACGGGCGGCCAGCGCGCCTTCCAGATGGCGGCGCAAATCAGCCTGCTCGAACACAGCGAGCTGATCGACGCTCTCGTGCTGGCGGCGGGATTGTCCGGCGCAGCCGCGCAAACGGGCGCGCGCCTGGCGTTTTCCAATTATTTCGCGGGCGCCCTGCTGATGCCCTACCAGCGCTTCCTGCAGGCGGCAGAAACGCGCGCCTACGATATCGAGCGCCTGGCGCACCAGTTCGGCGTGGGTTTTGAAGCCGTGTGCCACCGCCTGAGCACCATGCAGCGCCCCGAGGCGGCGGGGCTGCCGTTTTTCTTCGTGCGCGTCGACCGCGCGGGCAATGTCTCGAAGCGCCAGTCGGCCACGGACTTCCACTTTTCAAGGGTGGGTGGCACGTGCCCGCTGTGGATCGTCTATGACGCCTTCAGCCATCCGGGCCAGGTACTCACGCAAGTGGCCAGCATGCCGGACGGCTGCACCTATCTGTGGATCGCGCGCCAGGTCAGCACGGCGTCGCCAGGTTTCCGCGCGCCGGGCAAGACCTTTGCCGTGGCGCTGGGCTGCGACATCTCGCAGGCGCACCGCTTGATCTATTCAAAGGGACTCGATTTGCACGATCCGAGCAGCGCCACGCCGATCGGCACGGGCTGCAAGGTGTGCGAGCGCCAAAGCTGCCCGCAGCGGGCGTTTCCGTCGCTGCTGGCGCCACCACCGGCATCGGCCTGATTTATTCGACGACTCTTGCGCGCAGCGTATCGAACTCGCGCGTAAATTCCGCGCGCCAGTCGCGCCGCGTGCTGTCGTCTATCCAGGCCGCGTCGAGGCCATTCAACATGAAGCCGCGCATGTCATCGAGGCCGAAACCGAATTCGCGCATCATCATCCAGGCGCCCGTCGGCGTCACGTGGTGCAGGGTCGGATCGTCCGTGTTCGGATGCAGTTTCAGGCCCAGCTTGGCCATGGCGCGGATCGGGTGGTCGAGCGCCCAGCGCTCGGGCGCCAGGGTGCGCAAGTAATACGAATTGGTCGGCACGACCGTAAATACGAGACCGCGCTCCACACAGCGCTGCGCCAGCTCCGGGTTGTCGACGATGGTGTAGCCATGGTCGACCCGGTCCACCTGCAGTTGCTCGATGGCCGTCGCCACGTTCATCCACGGCATGCCGAATTCGCCCGCATGCGCCGTGCATTTGAATCCGGCTGCGCGCGCGGCGCGGTAAGCTTCGATGAACAACTCTGGCGGACGGTCGTTTTCGCGGTAGTCGATGCCGATGCCGATGACTTCCGGCGCGCGGTGCGCCTTCATCCATTCCACCATTTGCACGGCTTCCGCAGGGGCCGCTTCGCGGTCGATGCTGGGGATCAAACGGCCGATCACGCCAAAGTCGCGCTGCGCGTCGCGGATGGCGGCCACGATGGCGTCTTGCGCCGCGTCATAGCGGATGCCCGAGACGCGCACGGTGCCGGTCGGGTTCCAGAAGAACTCCGCATAGCGCACGCCGTGGCCATGCACGTCTTCCAGGTATTCGTAGGCCAGGCAATACAGGTCCGTCGGCGAGACGATAAGGTGCGCATCGAGCGCGCGCAGCACGCGCAGCACGCCGACGGGCTTGTCGCCGCGCGTGTAGAAAGAGTCGATTTCCTCGGGGGTCACGACATTGCCCGTCTTGGCGGCCAGCGCGCGGAAAGTAGCCTGGCGCACCGTGCCAAACAAATGGCAATGCAGCTCCACTTTCGGCATGGCGCGTAAAAACTGTTCGATGCTCAGGGGTGAATTAGACATGAAGCTCGTTTCGTAATGGAGTGGATCAGGCGAGGATGCCGGTAAGGCGACGCATCAAACGCTCGATGGCGGCCGGGCCGTCGGCCAGCATCGCCACTTGCGTATTGATGGGCGCGCGGCGCGGCACGCGGAACTCGCACACCGTCATGCCGCGCGTCAGTTCGCCCGTCAACTCGATGGCCACGTGGGCGCTCTGGAACTGGAACAGCTGCGGCGCTTCCAGGTACAGGGCCACCACCGGGTCGTACATGGGCATGGGCACGGAACCGTCGCTGCTGCGGATGCGCACATACGCTTCCAGGTAGCCGGCCAGGCACTGCGCGCGCGGCGTGCCGATGGCGCGCAGCTGCCGCACTTCCGCATTCGTCACCAAGAGCTGGCGGCACAGGTTCAAGCCGAACATGCGCAGTGGGATGCCTGCCTGGAAAACTTGCGCGGCCGCTTCCGGGTCCGCATAGATATTGAATTCGGCCGCCGCCGTATGGTTGCCCTGGTCGGTCGAGCCGCCCATCAAAATGATTTCGACGATTTTGTCCGCGATATCGGGCGCCTTGGCCAGCGCGGTTGCGATATTGGTCATCGGCGCAATCGCCATGATGGTGATCTGGCCAGGATACTTGCGCACGGCGGCGATCAGCGCGTCGACGGCGTGGCCGGGAGCGTCCGTGGCCGCGCCCGGCGGCAGGATTTCTCCCGTCGTCGGCATGCCGCTGTCGCCGAGGATGCGCTGCGCCGTTTCGATGACGCCCGCCAGCGGCTCTTCGCAGCCGCAGTAGATCGGCACCGTCAAGCCGTCATGGGCCTTGATGCGCAAGGCGTTGTCGTAGGTGATGGCGACGGGCGCATTGCCCGCCACCACGCTCACGCCCAGCCACTCGATAGCGGGATTGCTGCCCAGGAGCAGCATCGTTAGCCAGTCGTCGAAACCGGGATCGGTATCGAGCCAGATCTTTTTCAAGGGTTTGTCCATGATGGTTTCCAGTCGAAGTTAGGCACCCAGCCACAGGGCGCTGTCCGCAGGCAGCACGAACGACACGGCCGTGCCTTCGCGCCAGGCGGCGCCACCGGCCGCGCAAATGCCCTTGACCTGGCCCAGCGGCGTTTGCAGCAGGTATTCGACGGTGTCGCCGAGGAAGCCGCGCGCCAGCACGGTGCCCGGATACTGGCCCGCCGCGTCATCGGCCGCGCACACGCGCACCTTGTCCGGACGCCAGCCCAGCACCGTGGTGCCGGCGGCGACGGGCGACGTGTACGGCAGGCTGGCGCCCGCGTGGTGCAGCGCGCCGTCGCGGTAGTCGAACAGGTTTTCAAAGCCCATGAAGTTGGCGACAAAGCGCGTCGACGGCGTATTGAAGACGGCTTCCGGCGCGGCCAGCTGCTCGATGCGCCCGCCGTTCATGACGACGATGCGGTCGGACAGGGCCAGCGCTTCTTCCTGGTCGTGCGTCACGTACAGCATGGTGATGCCCAGTTCGCGCTGGATGCGGCGCAGTTCGGCGCGCATCTGCACGCGCAGCTTGGCGTCCAGGTTCGACAGCGGTTCATCGAGCAGCAGCAAGGCAGGTTCGACGACGATAGCGCGCGCCAGCGCCACGCGCTGCTGCTGGCCGCCGGACATCTGCGCCGGTAAACGCGTCTCGAACCCCGTCAGGCCGACGGCGGCGATCACGGCTTCCACCTTGGTTTTCAGCAGGGCCGGCGCGACCTTGCGCAGGCGCAGGCCAAAAGCGATGTTGTCGTACACGTTCAGGTGCGGGAACAGCGCGTACGACTGGAACACCATGCCGATATTGCGCTTGTTCGGCGCCAGCTTGCCGATTTCGCGGCCATCCAAAATGATGCGGCCCGACTGCAGCGGCATCAGGCCGGCGATGGCGCGCATGGTGGTGGTCTTGCCGCAGCCGCTGGGGCCCAGCAGGGAAATCAGTTCGCCCTGCTCGACGTGCAGGTCCAGGTCTTTCACGGACGTCGTGTTCTTCGCGTAGCCGAGGTTCAGCTTGTGCAGTTCCAGATAACTCATGGTGTGTAGCCTCTTACATGTATTTAGAAATGCCCAGCACCTTCTCGGTCACCATCACGAAGGCCATGGTGAACAAGACCAGCAAGGTCGACAGGGCAGCGATCGACGGGTCGAAGCTGTTTTCCATATGGCCCAGCATCTCGATCGGCAAGGTGCTGATGCCGGGGCCCGTGAGGAACAGCGACACGGGCACCTGGTTGAACGAGGTGACGAAGGCGAGGAAGAAGGCGGCGATCACGGCGTTGCGGATATTCGGCAGCACGATCATGAAGAAGGCCCGCAGGCGCGACGCGCCCAGGGTGATGGCGGCATCTTCGATATCCACGCGCAGGTTGACCAGGCTGGCGTACACGACGCGCACCGAATACGGAATCAGCAGCGCGATGTGGCCGATCAGCAGGCCCACGTAGACGGGCGCGTTAATCGTCAGCACCAGGTGGTGCAGCAAGCCCAGGCCGACGAGGATGGCGGGAATGATCAGCGGCGACGTCAGGATCTGGCGGATGGCACCGATACCGGGTGGCGGCATGCGCGAAAACGCATACGCGACGGGTATGCCCAGCAGCAGCGCGATGACGGTGGCGATCAGGCCGATCTCCAGGCTGGTCTGGAAAGCGCGGCGGAACTCGGGCGCCGACCATACTTCCAGAATCCAGCGCAGCGAATACGACTCGGGCGGGAAGGCCAGCGTCTCGCCGCCGGAAAAACCGGCCAGCACCACAATGGCGAAAGGCCCCAGCAGGAACAAAAACACCAGCCACAGGACGGCGCGCGAGAATAAGCTTTCTTTCATACGGAGCTCCGGCTCGAGGAAATACGTTTAAGGCCGGCATTCACCAGCAGGGTCATGCAGACGAGGATGACGGCGATGACATTCGCCGCGCCGAAATCACTCTCCACGCTGACCTTCTGGTACAGCAGGGTTTCCAGCATCAGCACCTTGGTGCCGCCCAGGAGGGCCGGCGTCACGTAGGCCGTCACGCAGCCTGTAAACACCAGCGTGCCGCCGACCACCAGGCCTTCCTGCGTCAGCGGCAGGGTGACCTTGCAGAACACTTGCCATGGATTGGCGCCCAGGGTAGCGGCGGCCGGCTCGACGTCGCGCGGCAGGTTTTCCAGCGCGCCCGCCAAGGACATCAGCATCAGCGGCAGCAGCAATTGCAGCAGGCCGACAAACACGGCAAATTCGCTGAACAGCAAACGCAGGGGCTCTTCCGTCAAGCCCATGTTGACCAGTGCCGCGTTGACGGCTCCGTTACGGCCCAGCAACACGATCCAGGCGTAGGTACGCGCAATCGGCGAGACCATCAGCGGCAGGATCATCATGCCCACCACCAGCCCGCGCCACTTCGGCGACACGCGCGCCACGGCTTGCGCGGCAGGATAGCCGAGGATGATCGAGGCCAGGGTCACCAGCGCGGCGATGCGCAGGGTGCGCCAGAAGATGGTGCGGTTGAATTCCTGCGAGAAGAAGTCAATGAAGCGGTCAACGCCCCACTGCATGCCGTCGCCGACGCGGAAGGCGTCGACCAGCAAGGCCAGCACGGGCAGCAGGAAGCAGACGACGATAAAGATCAGCGCCGGCAGGACCAGCAGCAGTCCCAGGCGCTTTTTTGGATCAGCAAACATGGTGTTTTCTCCTCGTCACCACTATTTGCTCATGGCCTTGTTCCACTGCGTCATCCAGTTGCTGCGCTGCTTGATGATGGTTTCCGGCTTGACGAATTTGAGCGAATTGATCTGATCGGCACCGTAGGTATTGAATTGCGCGGCAGCCACGGACAGGCGCACGTCCTTGTTGACGGGCGAGTCGACCAGGTTGGTCGCCAGCTGCGTCTGCACTTCCTTGGACAGCCAGAAATCCATCAGCTGGTACGCCAGGTCCGCATTCTTCGAGCCGGCCACGATGCCCATCACATTCATGCCGGCCGCCTGGCCTTCGGCCGGGATGCTCCATTTCAGGGGCAGGCCCGTCTTGAGCATTTGCGACCACGTAAAGCGCGCCACGGGCGCGGCCCAGATTTCATCCTGGGCGAACAGCGCGGCCAGCTGCGCGCTATTTTTCGAGAACGTGACGACGTTGCCCTTCATGCCGACGATCTTCGCAAAGCCGGTGGCGTAGTCGTCCGTCTTGCCGCCCCAGGCCGCATCAGCCATGCGCAGCATCAAGGGGCCCTGCGTGGTGCTCACGTCGGGGAAGGCCACGCGGCCCTTCAGTTCAGGGCGCCACAGATCCTTCCACGACGTCAGCGGGGCGATCTTGTCGCTGCGGTACACCAGGCCGACCGAGTACAAGGTATAGCCGACGGCAAAGTTGCCGCCGATGGGGTTTTTCGCCACGTCGTACAGGGCTTTGTAATTGCTCAGCTTGGCATAATCCATGGGCTGGATGACGCCTTTTTGCGCCGCTTCGAGCATGCCGGAATCGGACAGCAGCACCAGGTCGATCACCGGATTTTTGCTGTGCACCACCAGCTTGGCGATGCGGTCCGCGTTATTCCCCGTTTCCACCTTGATATCGCAACCGCATTTGGCCTTGAACGGCTCGTACACATACTTCATGAACAAGGGCTGGGCAATCGGATAGGCCGAAATGACCAGCTCGCGTTTTTCCGCGTGGGCGGCGTTAGCCAGCAAGCCTAGGCTCAACGCCAACATGAGGTGCTTTTTCAAGATGCTTCCTTTCAGGGGACGGCGCTGCGGGACAGCGCCTGTAAAGATGTATCAGACTCAGAAATAATGTCGCATGCCGACGATCAGAACGCTTTGCGTCTTGCCGCCCGAGGCGCCAAAGCCGAACACGCGCGCGAACGTCGCGTCGCCCGCCGCTTTCTGGTAGCTCCAGGTGATGGCCACATCGGTGCGCTTGGACAGGAAGTAATCTGCCTGGAAGTTGACCTGATGCCATTTCGGCGTCTTGTTGATCACGTCATATTTACCGGTGGTAAAGAAATACGAGGCGCCCAGGTTCAGCGCTTCCGTCAGCTTGTGGTTCACGTTCAAGTCCACGTTTTGCAAGGTCAGATTGCTTTGATCGAGGTAGTGGTAGCGCACGTTGGTGTACAGCGCGCCAAACTTGGTCTTGCCCACATTATAAAAGCCTCCCGTGCCGGCGATGGCCTGGTCATTCACGCCGGCGCCGCTGACGGCGCTCTTGTTGAAGATCAACAAGGGGCTGCCATAATCATTGCCGATGGCGCCATTCGGCGCGTCCGGGGCATTCGGATGATCCATCTTGGTATAGGCGACGGCCCAGCTGAAGGCATCGACCTTGTAGCCGGCGCCCATGCTGTAGACGCGGTTGCGGTTGGAATCCTGGGGATTTTCGCTGACACCATACAAGCCCGTGAACGACACGTTGCTGATGTTCGGGCTGACGTACTTGACGGCGTTTTGCACGCGCAAGTTGTTGTAGCCATTGTCGTTGTCGCCGATATGCACGCCGTTACTGGCGATGACCACCGGGCCCAGCAGATCCTTGACGGCTTCGTACTGGCGCCCCAGAGTCAGGGTGCCCTTGTCGTTGCTCGACAAACCCACATACGACTGGCGGCCGAACAGGCGACCGCTTTGCGAGGCCGCGCCCGTCATCACGTTAAAACCGTTTTCCAGCACGAAGATGGCCTTGGTGCCGTTGCCCAGGTCTTCCTGGCCGCGGAAACCGATGCGGGGATTCTGATTGGTGCCGCTCAGCGCATGCGTGCGGCTGCCGTTACCCTCATCCGACACATAGCCGATACCGGCCGACAGCAAGCCATACACTTGCACGCTGCTTTGCGCCTGCGCCGCACCCTGCGCCGCCAGCAAGCCACCCACTACCATCGTTCCCGTCATCCATTTGTTCATCGCCGCCACCCTAAAAAGAATAAACCCTGAGTTTTTTTGGAATTATTGTATTGATGCGTCCCCTGCATGGCGTGCCACCGCGAGTACCGGCGCCGCCTGGCAAGCGCTTCCCTGAAGATTGTTGCCTTCAAGACAAGTAAAGACCAGTCCAGAATATGGTAAATTGCGGGATAAGAAAATTTGTTTATTTTTATAAATCCATTACTTTTTCTAATAAGCAAAACCCATGCATGAGTTGAGCAAGAAGATTTCCTTACGACATTTGCAAGCGTTTGCCACCCTAGCCCGGGTAAACAGCTTCAGCAAGGCTGCACAGGAATTGTGCGTGACCCAGCCAGCCCTCAGCGCGTCGATCAAGCTGCTGGAAAATCAACTGGGAAAAAAGTTGTTTAACCGCACAACCCACCAGCTGGAACTGACGCGCGAAGGCAAGCTGGCGCTCGATTACGCCACGCATTTATTGAATACGGCGAGCAACACGTTTGCCGATATCCAGCGCGCCATCGGCAGCGGCCGGCACCGCATCCGCATCGGCGCGATACCGTCCGCCATGGCGATGACGGCTGTGGTGGTGGCACGCTACTGCGAGCAGCATGGCGACGAAGTGGAAATCGTCCTGTCGGACATGCCCAACGACGGCTTGCTGCACGCGCTGCATTCGGGCCAACTGGACTTTTGCGTGGGCATCGAGGTGCCCGGCTCCGTGTCGCTGGAAAGCGTGGGCCTGTTTGAAGACGAGCTGGTGCTGGTGACGGCGGGACGCCATGCGCTGGCGCCACTGAAGGAAGTGCGCTGGGAGCAACTGGCGGGCCAGGAAATCGTCGTGTTCACCAAGGGCAGCATCTGGGAATTCGCCTCGAGCGCGCTGCGCCAGCATGGCTTGAGCCCGTCGAGCCTGTACCAGATGATACACAGCGAATCGCTGTATGGCGTGGTGCGCGCCGGCATCGCCGTGGGCATCATGCCCAGCCTGTACACGACCTTCCTCAACGACGAGGACTTGCACGTGGCACCGCTGCGCCAGCCCACCTGCAAGCGCAAGATCGCCCTGATGCGGCGCAATGAAATCAGCCGCAACCACCATGTGGACGACTGCTTTTCAGCGCTGCGGCAGGATTTGCAGCAGGTCGACCAGTGGTTTTAAGTTAAGCCAGCACTGCCGGGGTCAGACCCCCGCTCACGTCGGCGCCTGCTCAGACGCCGGTGGTGGAGAGGGTCTGACCCCAGTCCTTGCGATTACTGGGGTGCCTTGAGCAGATTCGCCAGCGCCACGTATTGCTCCAGCCCGACAGTCTCCGGACGCTTGGTCGGGTCGATGCCGGCCGCCTTGATCTGCTCTTCCGTAAACATGCCGGCCAGGCAGTTGCGGATCACCTTGCGGCGCTGCGAGAAGGCCTTCATGACCACCGCTTCCAGCGTCGCCTGGTCGCACGCCAGACGCTCGGCCACGGGGATCATGCGCACGATGGCCGATTCCACCTTCGGCGGCGGGTCAAACGCTGTCGGCGGCACGATGAACAGCAGCGACATCTTGTAGCGCCATTGCAGCATCACGGACAGGCGGCCATAGGCCTTGCTGCCCGGTTCGGCCACCATGCGTTCGACGACTTCCTTTTGCAGCATGAAATGCTGGTCCTGCACCAGCGGCGCGAAATCCGCCAGGTGGAACAGCAGCGGGCTGGAGATGTTGTACGGCAAGTTGCCCACGATGCGCAGCTTCTGGCCGGCCGGCACGGGGATTTGCGCGAAATCAAACTTCAGCGCGTCGCCCGAATGGATCGTCAGCTTGGCCGGATTAAACGTTTTTTCCAGACGCACGATCAGGTCGCGGTCCAGCTCGACCACATGCATCTGTTTCAAATGACGCAGCAACTGCTCCGTCATGGCGCCCAGGCCGGGACCGATCTCGACCATGGCATCGTCCGCCTGCGGCCCGATGGCGGCCGTGATGTCGTCGAGGACGAAGCGGTCATGCAGGAAGTTCTGGCCAAAGCGTTTGCGGGCAACGTGTTTCATAATTTTTTCTATCAATGCGGTAAAGCCGGCACAGGCCGGCGGGATCGTTGAGCAGGCAGCGTCGGGTTACGCCTTGCGGCTAACCCGACCTACGCTCTGGTCGGGGTGCTGGCGCGCAGCATGTCGAGCGCCGTTTGCAGCGCCTGCTCCATGCTGTGGCAATCGGCCAGCCCCAGCCCTTGCGCGGCCAGGTCCAGCGCCGTGCCGTGGTCGACCGAGGTGCGTATCAGCGGCAAGCCCAGGGTGATATTGATGCCGCGCCCGAAGGTCGCGTATTTCAGCACGGGCAAGCCCTGGTCGTGGTACATGGCCAGCACGCAGTCGGCATCGGCCAGATATTTTTGCTGGAACAGGGTGTCGGCCGGATACGGTCCGCGCGCATCGATGCCGCGCGCTTGCGCCGCGGCAATCGCCGGGGCGATGACGTCGATTTCCTCGCGTCCCAGATACCCGCCCTCGCCCGCGTGCGGGTTCAGGCCGGTAACGAGGATGCGCGGCGCGGCGATGCCGAATTTCCGTTGCAGGTCCGTCTGGAGAATATCCAAGGTGACGGCCAGGCTGTCCATGGTGATGGCGGCGGACACGTCCTTCAATGGCAGGTGCGTGGTGGCCAGCGCCACGCGCAGGGTCGGTTCGCCATGTCCCGGTTCGCCAGCCAGCATCATCACCACTTGCGCTGTATTGGTTTTTTCTGCCAGGTATTCCGTGTGGCCGGAAAAGGCCACGCCGGCGTCGTTGATCGTGCTTTTTTGCAAGGGCGCCGTGACCATGGCGCCGAACCAGCCGGCTGCTATGCCTTCCACGGCCGCGTCCAGGGTCGCGAGCACGGAACGCCCGTTTTCCTTGTCCAGCACGCCGGGAATGACATTGTTGACGGTGGGAATATCGATCACGGCCAGGCGGCCCGGTCCGAACTGAGGCAAGCCGCTGTTGCGCACGGCTTGCAGCGACAGCGCCGCCAGGCGGATGTCCGGATCGATCAGGCTGGCCGTCAGCGCCAGGAAGGCGGCGTCGCCCAGCAGGATGCAGTTGACCTCATTGCGCATGGCCCAGGCCGCGCGTATGGAGATTTCCGGGCCGACACCGGCAGGTTCGCCACAAGTGATGGCGATGGCCGGGCGGCGTGCAGGGGGCAAGTTACTCATGCGCAATGAATCAGCGGCATTACTGGTCGTCCGCGCGGAATTCGACGTAGGCACGGTCGCGCACTTCGCGCGCCCAGTTTTCCGTCGCTTCTTCCAGCTTGCGTTCGCGCAAGGCATTGCGTGCGGCGGCGCGCTGTTTCTCTTTCGAGACGTCGTCGCTCTTGCGTTCCAGCACTTCGATCAGGTGGAAGCCGAAGCTCGATTCGATCGGCTCGCTCACCTCGCCCGGTTTCAGCGCATTCATCGCCGTTTCGAATTCCGGCACGGTGTCGCCTGGATACAGCCAGCCCAGGTCGCCGCCCTTGGCCGCCGAACCGTCATTCGAGAACAAGCGGGCCAGGTCTTCGAACTTGGCGGCCTTGTTGTCGAGACGCTCCTTCAATTCGGCCAGCTTGCGCTTGGCTTCGGCAGCCGACAGGGTCGGTGTTACTTTCAGCAGGATATGGCGGGCATGCGTCTGCTGCACGGCAGCGACGGCTTGCGCTTCGGCCGCGCTGCGGCGGTCCACCAGCTTGAGGATGTGGAAACCGGTGTTGCTCTTGATGATAGGCGTGATCTGGCCCGGTTTCAGTTTCAGCAGTTGTTCCGTGAACAGGGGCGGCACGCGGTCGCTATGGCGCCAGCCGATATCGCCGCCGCTCAGCGCATCGCTGGCGTCGGAATAGGTGGCGGCCATCTTGGCGAAATCGGCGCCCGTGCGCAGCTGGCGGCTGACTTCTTCGGCACGCGCGCGGCGCGCGGCGATCTGTTCGGGGCTGGAGTTTTCCGGAATGCGCACGAGAATCTGCGCCAGGTTCAGCTCCACCTGTTCGCTGGCGGCCGCTTTTTCCGCTTCCAGGAAGTTATCCACTTCGGAATCGGAAATCTGGATCTTGGCGTCGACTTCATGTTCGCGCAGGCGCTGCATGATGATTTCATCGCGGATTTCTTCGCGGAAGGTCGCAAACGGCGTGCCTTCTTTTTCCATCTGGTTGCGCAATTCCTGCACCGTCATTTTTTGCTGTTCAGCAATACGGCCAATCGCACGGTCCAGGGTCAGGTCATCCACGCGGACGCCCATTTCCTTGGCCAGCTGCATTTGTGCGCGCTCAACAATCATGCGCTCCAGCAATTGACGACGCAGGTCGGCAGGATCGGGCAAGGGCACGTTCTGCGCCTTCATGCGCTGTTCCACGCTCTTGATGCGGGCAACTACTTCATTGCGCGTAATCACTTCATCATTGACGACGACGGCGATGGAGTCGATGGTCTGGCCACTGCTCGACGCGGGGGGCGTGAAGCCCTTGACCGGCGCTGGGGCAGCGGCAGCGGGCTTGGCCGCAGGCGCTGGCGCAGCCTGTTGCGCCCAGACACTACTGGTCGCGGCGCCGGAAATGGCGCACAACAAAACCGTTGCAATTTTGAGTTGGTGCATACTGGCATTACGCATAATGTGTAGAGCGCTCATGAGTTCAGGTGAATAAAAAAACCGGTTTGTGCCAGCGCCGGGGACACCGGCGGCGGCAACGGTGCCTATCTTAACGGAGTGGCTGGCTCAGTGTCTGGTAACCAGGGATGGTTTTTGTAAAAGTTTCCAGGCCATTCGCGCCCAGACCCAGGCCATTCGACAAGCCCGTCAATTCCAGCTGGAAGAAGATCGGCGTCGAAACAGTCTTGGCCGTCGTCACGAAACGCTGCGCGCCCATGCGGAACACCCAGCAGTCGCCCTTGTATTCCAGACCGACCAGGCTTTCCAGCATGCTGCGATCCTTGATGGAGTAACTGATGCGTCCCACGCCATACAGGCGGTCCGTCAACGGCCATTGCGTCGATATTTCCGCATTGCGCAAACTGTCACGCTGGAAACGATTGCTGAAATTCAATACTTTCTTGGGACCTGGCTGATATTGCAAGCTGTAGTTGTAGCTCATCAGGCGGCGATCGCTGGGATTGTACTGCACCAGGCTGTCGGCGGTCCAAGTCTCGGACACCCGGCCCGTTGCTGCCAGCAGGATATCGGAACGCGACTGGTTGACGGGCGTGGTCGAATTGAGCTGCACGCGCTGGTCGGCAAAATAGAAACGCTGGCCGAAGGTCAGGCGCATGCGCTCGGTGCCGTCCGACTGCAGGAAGCGCGAGACGACGGCGGCCGTGACCTGGTTGGCGTCGCCGATGCGGTCGCTACCGACAAAACGGTTTTCCGTGAAGATCTGCGTCAGGTTGAACGTGCCGTCGGCCGTATCGAAATTCGGAAACTGCGACTGGTCGCGGTACGGCGTGTAGACGTAGAACAGGCGCGGCTCCAGGGTTTGCGTGCCGCCCTTGGCGCCAAACAGATTCGTGTCGCGTTCAAACACCAGGCCGCTGTCGACCGAGAAAGTCGGCACGGCACGCGTAAACGACGTATCCGGAAACAGCGCCTTGGTCCTGGCGTCATTGTCGAGCTGATACGCGCTGGCATTGAGCATCAGCTTGGGCGTGATGAAGTAGCCAGGGCGCATGATGGGGAAACTCACTTGCGGCACGGCCACGAGGCGCGAACCTTGCACCAGGGTCGGGTGGGCGAAGCGCGTCGCTTCCGCGTCAAAGGTCCAGTCGAAGCCGCCCCAGACGTCATATTTGCCAGCGTGGAAGTTCACCGCCGGCAAGCGGTCATACGGGCGCGGCACGGTCACGTTGGGATCGGGATCCTGCAGCACCTGGTAATTCTGCACGCGCGCCGTCAGGCTCCAGTCCTCGGTGCGGTAATCGGTGCGCAATTCGCGCAGCAACTGGCGCTCGGTGGCGGTGGCGACGGTTTTCGAAAAATCGTTCGGGTAATTATTGTCGGACGCCTCGCGCAGATCCCAGCTGTAACTCCAGCCCTTGGCCAGCGCCTGCTCGTGCCTGGACTTGATCATGTAGCGGTTGGTCTTGGTTTGCTTGTCGTTAGGCAAGAACTCGAACGACGTCTCGCCCTGGTACAGGCCGGCATCCGTCTCGCCCATGTAGCGGCCCGTCGCGCCGAGCTGGATGCCGCGCCGCTGGATGTAGCGCGGGAACAGGGTCAGGTCGCGGTTCGGCGCGATGTTCACGTAATACGGCATCAGCAGCTCGAAACCGTTCTTCGAGGCAAAGCCCGGCGTGGGCGCCAGCCAGCCCGAGCGGCGCGCACCGGACAGCGAAAACGAAATGCCCGGCGTGCCCAGGATCGGCACATCCTTGAAATAGATGATGGTCTTGCTGCCGGTGCCCACGTCGCGGCCCGTATCGAGGTTCAAGGTGCTCGATTTCAGGTACCAGTCCGGATTCGGCCCTTCGCAGGTACTGTAGGTGCCGTCGATGACAGTGGCTTCGTCGGGGTTGATGAAGTCGACGCGCTCGGCCTTGCCCTGGCCGCCGCCCACTTCGAAGCGGTACGTCGGGTTGAGCAGGAAACCCTTGCCGGTCTCCATGTTCAGCTTCAGGACGTCACCCGTGTAGTAATCGCCGAAACGCCACATCTTGATATGGCCCTCGGCGTCGAACTGATCTTCAACTTGTTTGTAACAAGCTGTATCGGCCGTCATTTTTGTGGTTTTTCCGCGCTCAATCACGACATTTTTGTCGAGATTGATCTCCCTTTCGGGGCGTCCGTTCATGCTGTTCGCCGTCATGACGGTGGGCGCGTCGGGATCTTCCACGTGAACCGGGCGCGGCGCTTTCTGGGCGTGGACAGGCACCGTCGTGGCGGCGACGAGCGCGCTGATGGCGAAAGCCCAGCGCTGCGAAGGGGGGGAGGCCGAAAACCAGCTCATGAATTGGAAGGGGCAAGCACCATGACAGGCGATTTTTTGATTTGAATCCCTTATTATATGGGAATACGCACCATCAACCCGATTCCACAGGCCGCTTAATGTCATTCTCCCCCAATTCCTCCACCGCACCGGCCTCCGCCGACGCTCGCCTGACCCTGTTGAAAGCCTGGTTGACCTCGCTTAACCTCGTCGCGCCCGAATCCGCCCGCCCCGCTTCCAGCGATGCGAGCTTCCGCCGCTACTACCGTCTCGACGTGCTGCCAGGCAATGCAACCTTGCCAGGAAGTACACTCATCGCCATGGATGCGCCGCCCGAGCGCGAAAACGTGCCCGCCTATATCAAGGTGGCCGGCTTGCTGAAAGGCGCCGGCGTGTCCGTGCCCGAGATCATCGCGCAAGACCTGGAACAGGGCTTCCTGCTGCTGTCCGACCTGGGCACGACCACCTATCTCGACGCCCTGAACCACGACAATGCCAGCGTGCTGTACGCCGAAGCGCTGGAATCGCTGATGAAAATCCAGCTGGCCAGCCAGCCCGACGTCTTGCCTGAATTCGACCGCGCCTTCATCCTACGCGAAATGAATCTGTTCCCGGAATGGTTTATCGGCAAGCACCTGGGCGCCACCTTGACGGATGTGCAACAAACCCAGCTGGACAAGGTTTTCGAGGCCATCACGGCGAATATCTTGTCGCAGCAACAAGTATTCATGCACCGCGACTACCATTCGCGCAATTTGATGCACATCAACGATGGTTCCATCCCCAATCCCGGCATCCTCGACTTCCAGGACGCCGTCTTCGGCCCCGTCACCTACGACATCGCCTCGCTGCTGCGCGACGCGTATATCCAGTGGGATGAGGAACTGGTACTCGACTGGGTGATCCGCTACTGGCAGCGCGCCAAGCAGCTGGGCTTGCCAGTCAATCCCGACATCGACGCCTTCTACCGCGATTTCGAATTCACGGCCCTGCAACGCCATTTGAAAATTCTCGGCCTGTTCGCGCGCCTGAATTACCGCGACGGCAAGGATCTGTACATGGGCGACCTGCCAACCGTGCTCGACTACGTGCGCAAGACCGCCAACCGCTACACGGAACTCAAGCCGCTGGTGCGTTTGCTCGATGCCCTCGAGAACAAAACGCCGCAGGTCGGTTACACCTTCTGATCACGTCAGAGCAATTTACAATGAATCAGAAAACGAGTATTCCATGAAAGCCATGATCTTTGCCGCAGGCCGCGGTGAACGGATGCGTCCGCTTACCGATACCTGTCCCAAACCGCTGCTGAAAGTGCGCGGCCGTCCGCTGATCGTCTGGCATGTGCTGAACCTGGTGCGCGCCGGCATCACCGACATCGTCATCAACCATTCGCACCTAGGCCATCTGATCGAGGAAACCCTGGGCGACGGCAGCGCGTACGGCGCGCGCATCGCGTATTCGCCCGAGACCACGCCGCTGGAAACGGCAGGCGGCATCGCCCAGGCGCGCCACCTGCTGGGCGATGAACCCTTTCTCGCCATTTCCGGCGACATCTATTGCCCGTATTTCGACTTCAAGCAGGTACTCGACGTGCTGGCCGACAAGGACGTGCTGGGCACGCCGTATCCGGCCGACCAGCGCGACATCGCCTGGACTTACCTGGTGCCCAATCCCGACTTCCACCCACAGGGCGACTTCGGTCTGACCTTGTTCGCGATCAACAATACGGACGACACCAAGTGGACCTTCGCCAACATCGGCGTGTACCGCCCTGAAATGTTCGACGGCATCGCGCCCGGCAGCCACGCCAAGCTCGGCGATTTGTTGCGCCGGTATGCGGACCAGGGCCGCGTGGGCGGTGAAGTCTATCCCGGCGAGTGGACGAATGTGGGTACGCCGGCACAGCTCGACGCGCTCAATGGCGTGACAGCCAAGGCGCCCGCCGCATGATGGCCAACTACGCGGCCCGGCGCGCGGCGCTGCTGTCGCAGATGCTGCCGGGCAGCGTGGCTGTCATTGCCACGGCGCCCGAGGTGCCGCGCAACAGCGATTGCGATTATCCGTATCGCCACGACAGCTATTTCTATTACCTGAGCGGCTTTACGGAACCCGACAGCGCCGTGGCCCTCGTGGCCGCCAGCGCCACGGCGCCCGCACGCGCCATCCTGTTTTGCCGCGCCAAGAACACGGAGCGCGAAATCTGGGACGGTTTCCGCCACGGCCCCGAAGCGGCGCGCGCCACATTTGGTTTCGATAGCGCCTTCCCCATCGAGGAACTCGACGTGGAAATGACGCGCCTGCTGGCCGACTGCCCCGCCATTTACTATGCGCTGGGCGGCAGCCTCGATGCGCAAGTAAAAGTCTGGCGGCACAACGTGCGGCAAAAGGCCCGCAGCGGCGTCACGGCGCCCGCCATCGCGCATGACGTCAATGACATGCTCGACGCCATGCGCCTGCTGAAAGACACGGAAGAACAGGGCCTGATGCGCCGCGCGGCCGCCATTTCCAGCGCCGCCCACGTGCGCGCCATGCGCGCCACGCGGCCCGGCATGCACGAATACGCGCTGGAAGCGGAGCTGCTGTACGAATTTCGCCGCAGCGGCGCGCAATTCCCCGCGTACTCCTCCATCGTGGCCGGCGGCGGCAACGCCTGCATCCTGCATTACAGCGCCAACAACGCGCTCTTACAAGACGGCGAACTGGTACTGATCGACGCCGGCTGCGAACTCGATGGCTATGCCTCCGACATCACGCGCACCTGGCCCGTCAACGGCCGTTTCAGCGGCCCGCAGCGGGCGCTGTATGAACTGGTGCTGGCGGCGCAGCAGGCGTCGCTGGACATGCTGCGTCCCGGCTTGCCGCACAGCGCCATCCACGAGGCGACCGTGCAGGTGCTGGCGCAGGGCATGCTGGACCTCGGTTTGCTGGACCGGCAGAAAAGCGGCGGCGTGCAGGACGTCATCGCCGACAAGGCGTATATGCCCTTCTACATGCACGGCACCAGCCACTGGCTGGGCATGGACGTGCACGACGTGGGCGCCTACCGCGACACGGATACCCCCGGCAAGCCGTGGCGCGCTTTGGCACCGGGCATGGTGCTGACGGTGGAGCCGGGCATCTATGTGCGCCCGGGCGCGGGCGTGCCGGAGCAGTTCTGGCATACGGGCATCCGCATCGAAGACGATGTGCTGGTCACGCCGCAAGGCCATGAAGTCTTCAGTTCGGCGCCCAAGAGCGTCGCTGAAATCGAACAACTGATGTCACAGGATTAACGCCGCCGCATGCATACACCGTCCACTTTCGATCTCGCCATCTGCGGCGCCGGCCCCGTCGGCATGGCGCTGGCCGCCCTGCTGGTGCAGCGCGGCGGCCGCGCCGCCGGCATCGCCCTGCTCGACGCCAAATCCATCGAACAAGCGAGGCGCGACCCGCGCACCATCGCCCTGTCGCACGGCAGCCGCCAGATTCTCGAGGAAGCGGGCGCCTGGCCTGTGGAGGCGACACAGATCCACCAGATTCACGTCTCGCGCCGCGGCCAGTTCGGGCGCAGCCTGATGGACCGCGGCGAGCATGGCGTCGAAGCGCTCGGTTATGTCGCCCGTTACGGCGCCGTCGTCAGCGCGCTGGCCGACGTGTGCGAGCGCCTGGGCGTGGCCAGCCTGCGCCCGGCCCTGGTCACGGGCAGCGTGGAAGACGCCGACGGCGTCAGCGTGCAGATCGAGCAGGCGGGCGCCGCCTCGAGCTTGCGCGCCAGCCTGCTGGTGCAAGCCGAGGGCGGCCTGTTCGGCCAGCAGCCGGAACGCGCCGTCAGCCGCGATTATGGCCAGAGCGCCATCATCGCCCATGTGCGCACAAGTAGCCCCATCGCCCACCGCGCGTATGAACGCTTCACCGACGAAGGCCCGCTGGCCCTGCTGCCTCAGGACGATGGCTACGCGCTCGTGTGGTGCGTGCCGCCCACGCGCGCCGAACAATTGCTGGCCCTGGACGACGCGGCCTTCCTGGCGCGCCTGGGCGCCGCCTTCGGCAGCCGCCTGGGACGCTTTACGCATACGACGGCGCGCCTGGCCTATCCATTGGGCCTGAACGCCCAGGGGGGCGGCACGCCGCGCACGGTCGCCATCGGCAATGCGGCGCAAACCCTGCACCCGGTGGCGGGACAGGGCTTGAACCTGGGCTTGCGCGACGCCGCCGTGCTGGCCCGCGTGCTGGCGCAGGACGGCAGTCCGGCCGGGCTGGAACGCTACGCCAGCCTGCGCCAGGCCGACCGGGGGCTGACCGTGCGCGTGACCGACACCATGGCGCGCATCTTCACGGGCAGCGCGCCCACGCAAGGCTTGCTGGGCCTGTCGCTGGGCCTGCTGGACGCATTTCCCCCTGCACGCAAGGCATTGGCTGGGCTGATGATGTACGGCCGCCGCTAAGGCTTAGCAATAAAGAAAGAGCTGGGGCAAAAAAGAAACAGGGAACATATCCGGCATGGAGTAAACGGCCTGCGGATGCGACAATGGCTGTCACCTGGTTTCTGGCGACCGTTCCATGACAGATGCATTGCCCGCAGCACCGCCTGCCGCTCTTCCCGAAGTGCTGTTTTCCCGCCTGCTGGAAGACGCCCTCGACGCCGTCATCATCATCGACGAGCAGTGCCGCATCCGCTATATCAATGGCGCCATGCAGGCATTGTCCGGCTATGCCAGCGGAGAATTGCTGGGCCAGACCCTGAACGGCCTGCTGCCCGACGCCGTCGGCGCGCAGCACGACAACCACGTGATCAACTACATCCGCAGCTCGCGCACCTCCAGCGTGCTGGGCAAGATACGCGAATTCGCCATCCGCCACCGCGACACGCAGATGATCCCCATCGAAATGAAGGCGATGGATCTGGGCGTGGTCGACGGCATGCGCTATTTCGGCGCCTTTTTGCTCGACGTGCGCGAACGGCGCGAACTGGCGGCAAAGAACGCCAGCCTGCTGGCCCAACTGGAACAGCAGGCGCTGCACGATGCGCTGACGTCGCTGCCCAACCGGCGCGCCTATGAAGCGCAGGCCGAGCAGGCGATGGCGCGCGCGGCGCGCAGCGGCGCCGCCCTGAGCGTGGGCGTGGCCGACCTCGACCATTTCAAGAAGATCAACGACCGCTATGGCCATGCCGTGGGCGACGCCGTGCTGCGCACGGTGTCGCAGGCGCTGCGCGACACGGGACGCATCACCGACGTGGCGGCGCGCCTCGGTGGCGAGGAATTCGGCCTGCTCTTCCCCGACGCCAGCCTGCAGCAGGCGCACCAGGTGGCCGAGCGCATCCGCGCGGCCGTGGCGGCCGCCGTCACCGAACTGCCCGACGGCGGCGCGCTGCACGTCACCATCAGCATCGGCGTGGCGCCGCTGGTGCAGGGCGCCAGCCTGGACGCGGCCATGTCGGATGCCGACAAGGCCCTGTATGTCGCCAAGCACCAGGGACGCAACCAGGTCGTCGCGGCAGCGGCCGGCCAATAAAAACGGCCCGCGCAAGGCGGGCCGTCCGGTCGCCGCAAGCGGCGTTATTCGATGGCTTTCAACATATCCTCGATCACCTTCTTGGCGTCGCCAAACACCATCATCGTGTTCGGCTGATAGAACAAATCGTTGTCCAGGCCCGCATAGCCGGACGCCATCGAACGCTTGTTGACGATGATGCTCTTGGCTTTATAGGCTTCCAGGATCGGCATGCCGGCGATCGGCGATTTCGGGTCTTTCGCGGCCGGGTTGACGACGTCGTTCGCGCCCAGCACCAGCACCACATCCGTCTGGCCGAATTCGCCATTGATGTCTTCCATCTCGAAGACCTGGTCGTACGGCACTTCCGCCTCGGCCAGCAGCACGTTCATGTGGCCTGGCATGCGCCCCGCCACGGGGTGGATCGCGTACTTGACGGTGATGCCCTTGTGCGTGAGTTTTTCCACCAGTTCCTTCAGCGAGTGCTGCGCGCGCGCCACGGCCAAGCCGTAGCCGGGCACGATGATGACGGTTTCCGCATTGCCCATGATGAAGGCGGCGTCGTCGGCCGAACCCGATTTCACGGGACGCTGTTCCTGCGCGCCCGCCGCGCCAGCGGCCGGCGCATCGCCGCCGAAGCCGCCGAGGATGACGTTGAAGAACGAACGGTTCATGGCCTTGCACATGATGTACGACAGGATCGCGCCCGAGGATCCCACGAGCGAACCGGCGATGATCAGCATCGAGTTATTCAGCGAAAAACCGATGCCGGCCGCGGCCCAGCCCGAATAACTGTTGAGCATCGATACCACCACCGGCATGTCGGCGCCGCCGATGGGGATGATGATCAGCACGCCCAGCGCAAAGGCGATGACGGCCATGACGATGAACGGCGTCCAGGCCGGCTCCACCCCGTCGGCGAAGCAGAACACCAGGCCCAGCGCGATCATCACCAGCGCCAGCACCAGGTTGAGCATGTGCTGGCCCTTGAAGCTGACGGGCGCGCCCTGGAACAGGCGGAACTTGTATTTGCCCGACAGCTTGCCGAAGGCAATCACGGAACCGGAGAACGTGATGGCGCCGACAAAGGTGCCAATGAACAGCTCGAAGCGGTTACCGATGGGCAGCGCCTCGCCGTGTTTGGCGATATTGAAGGCCCACGGTTCCGACACGGCCGCCACGGCGATGCACACGGCCGCCAGGCCTATCAGCGAGTGCATGGCCGCCACCAGTTCCGGCATCTTCGTCATTTCCACGGTTTTCGCCAGGTAGGCGCCGATGGCGCCGCCCGTGACGATGCCGATGATGACGAGGGTCAGGCCCATGCCGCCCGTTTGCTGTTCCTTCAGTTTCAGGATCAGCGCCACGGTGGTGACGGCGGCAATGGCCATGCCGCTCATGCCGAAGGCATTGCCGCGGCGCGCCGTCGAGGGCGACGACAGGCCTTTCAAGGCCTGGATGAAGCACACCGAGGCGATCAGGTACATCATCGTCACCAGGTTCATGGTGACGAAGCTCATGGCGTGACTCATTCTTTTGCTCCTTGCTTGGCTTTCGGTTCTTTTTTACGGAACATCTCGAGCATGCGCTGCGTGACGAGGAAGCCGCCGAACACGTTGACGGCGGCCAGCGCCACGGCCAGGGTGCCGGCCGCCTGCGCCAGCGGGCCTTGCGTCAGGCCGGCCGCCAGCATGGCGCCGACGATGATGATGGCGGAAATGGCATTGGTGACGGCCATCAGCGGCGTATGCAGCGCCGGCGTGACGGTCCAGACGACGTGGTAGCCGACATAAATGGCCAGCACGAAGATGATCAGGTTAATGATGGTGTGACTGATTTCCATGATGTTGTTCTCTCCGGCGCCGCGTTATTTTCTGAGGATGTCATTGCCCGCGCAAACCAGGCTGGCCTTGATGATTTCATCCTCGCGGTCGATCAGCAATTGATCGTCCTTGTCGATGATGAGCTTTAAGAAGTCCAGCACGTTGCGCGCATACAGGGCCGAGGCGTCGGCCGCCACCAGGGTCGCCAGGTTCGGTTCGCCCACGATATAGACACCGTGCTTGACCACGGTCTTGCCCAGTTCCGAGAGCGGACAATTGCCGCCCTGCTCGACGGCCAGGTCGACGATGACGGAACCGGGTTTCATGGCTTTCACCGTTTCCTCGGAAATGAGCACGGGCGCGGCGCGGCCGGGAATCAGCGCGGTGGTGATGATGATGTCGGCCAGTTTCGCCCGTTCGTGCACGAGTTCGGCCTGGCGGCGCATCCAGTCGGCCGGCATGGCGCGCGCATAGCCGCCCGAACCCTTGGCGATTTCCTTTTCTTCATCCGTGAGGAAAGGCACGTCGAGGAACTTGGCGCCCAGGGACTCCACCTGTTCCTTGACGGGCGGGCGCACGTCGGACGCCTCGATGACGGCGCCCAGGCGCTTGGCCGTGGCGATCGCCTGCAGCCCTGCCACGCCCACGCCCATGATCAGCACGCGGGCCGCCTTGACGGTGCCAGCCGCCGTCATCAGCATCGGCATGAAGCGCTGATAGGTATTCGCAGCCACCAGCACGGCCTTGTAGCCGGCGATGTTCGCCTGCGACGACAGCACGTCCATCGACTGCGCGCGCGTGATGCGCGGCACGGCTTCCAGCGCGAAGGCGGACAGCCCGGCCGTGGCCATGGCGGCGATATTGTCCGCGTCAAACGGGTTCAGCATGCCGATCAGCACCGTGCCGCTGGCCATCAGGGCCCGTTCTTCGGCATCGGGCGCGCGCACCTTGAGCACGATGGCGCAGCCATAGGCTTCCTGGGCCGTGCCGATCTGCGCGCCGGCGGCGGCATACGCGTCGTCGGGAATCGAGGCTTGCAAGCCCGCTCCCGACTGCACGACGATCTGATGCTTGGCTGCCAGCTTCTTGACTGTCTCGGGCGTTGCCGCCACCCGCGTTTCACCAGGCCGTGTTTCGGCCGGTATGCCTATCCTCATGATGCCTCCGCTAATTGATAAACTGACTAGAATCTAACACGGAAAGCAGCGCGTTAAACGTTTGTGAAGCAGCAACTTTTAGTCGTACGACACTAATTTACCCGTAATACCAATCCTTGTTCCGCCATGCGGTATGGCGCCCGTATTGTGGGAAAGGTGTGTCAATCTCACCACAGTCGAGCACGTGTGCGCGCTTGTTTTGACCACCGGTAAAGCCTATATTAGCGGGCGTTTCCTGCCATCTTGCCGCCTAAGCCCCCATGCTAGTGCGCTCCCCGGGAAAGACGTAAGTACCTCCCACCGCTATTTGCTAAAACGTTGTCATTTATCAATATGTCCGCGCAACAGAAGGCCGGGTTCAAACCGCGCGCGCAGAACAAGATAAAATGTCGGCTCTTTCAAGGATGGAATCATGCCGAGAATCTGGAAACCCTCTGTCACCGTTGCCGCCATCGTCGAGCGCGACGGCCTGTTTTTACTGATTGAAGAAGAGACCAGCGAAGGCATCAAGATCAATCAACCGGCCGGTCACCTCGACCCGTTCGAGTCGCTGGAGCAGGCGGTGATCCGCGAAACGCTGGAAGAAGCGGCCTACGATTTCATCCCCACGGCACTGGTCGGCATGTACATGTCGCGCTATCAGTCACTGCGCACGGGCGAGGACGTGACCTATTTGCGCTTCACTTTTTGCGGCACGGCCGGCGCCGAGCATGACCGCCCGCTGGACGAAGGCATCATCCGCACCCTGTGGATGACGCGCGACGAGCTGGCCGCTTGCCAGGAACGCCACCGCAGCCCGCTGGTGCTGCAGTGCGTGGACGAATACCTGGCTGGCCGGCGCGCGCCGCTGGCCCTGCTGCACACGCATGCGTCCGTTTTCAATAGCGCATAGCAATACGCATTGCCATATTATTAAAGTAACTGGAAAGCAAGATGAGCAAGAAGAAAGTCGTTATCGGCATGTCGGGCGGGGTCGATTCCTCGGTCGCGGCATGGATGCTGAAGGAACAAGGCTATGAAGTCATCGGCCTGTTCATGAAAAACTGGGAAGATGACGACGATTCGGAATACTGCTCCACGCGCCAGGACTGGATCGACGCGGCCAGCGTGGCCGACGTCATCGGCGTCGATATCGAAGCCGTCAATTTCGCCTCCGAATACAAGGACCGCGTGTTCGCCGATTTTTTGCGCGAATACCAGGCCGGCCGCACGCCGAACCCGGACGTGCTGTGCAACGCCGAAATCAAGTTCAAGGCCTTCCTCGACCACGCCATGACGCTGGGCGCCGACCTGATCGCCACCGGCCACTACGCGCGTGTGCGCCAGGCGCCTCTAGATGCGGGCCGCTATGAACTGCTGAAAGCCGTCGACGCCAGCAAGGACCAAAGCTACTTCCTGCACCGGTTGAACCAGGCGCAGTTGTCCAAGACTTTGTTCCCGCTCGGTGAAATCCCGAAGACGCAAGTGCGCCAGATCGCCGAGAAACTGGCGCTGCCGAACGCACAAAAGAAGGATTCGACGGGCATCTGTTTTATCGGCGAACGCCCGTTCCGCGAATTTTTGAACCGCTACCTGTCGTACAAGCCGGGCCCAATGAAAACGGCCGACGGCAAGACCGTGGGCGAACACGTGGGGCTGAGTTTTTATACCCTGGGCCAGCGCAAGGGCATCGGCATCGGCGGCGTGAAGTCGTACCAGAATGCGGACGGCAGCAGCGACGCCTGGTATGTGGCGCGCAAGGATATCGCCAACAATACCCTGTGGGTGGTGCAGGGCCATGACCATCCGTGGCTGCTGTCGCCGGCCTTGACGGCCGACCAGGCCAGCTGGGTTGCCGGCGTGGCGCCGCAAGCAGGTGCATTGAGCGCCAAGACGCGCTACCGCCAGGCCGACGTGGCTTGCCAGCTGCTGCCGGACGGGAATGAACACTTCAGCCTGGCCTTCGACCAGGCGCAATGGGCCGTCACGCCAGGCCAGTCGGCCGTGCTGTACGACGGCGACGTGTGCCTCGGCGGCGGCATTATCGCCAGCGCGAGCGGCCTGGAAGGCGTCTAACTATTGCCTTGCGCGGCGGCAGCCAAGGCCTGCTGCTGCTTGCGCACCATGGCAATCACCGTATTGCGCACGGTTTTCAGCACCGTGTCTGCCATGAACGGTTTCACGATGAAGCCCGACACGCCCATGGCGTGGGCGGCCTGCAGCGAGGCGGCATCGATGCCGCCCGAGACCATGAAAATGAGCGTCTTCGGATACTGGGCGCGGATGGTTTGCACCACATTCGTCCCATCTTCCACCTGCTCGCGCGCGATGCACACGAAATGCGGGTGGTGCTTGACCAGCAGCGCCAGCCCCAGCGCGCTCGTATGCGTCTGCCCGCAGACATCGTAGCCGCCATCGGTCAGGACCGTGTTCAGCAGGCCGCGCGCCACGGCGCTGCTATCGATCAGGACTGTCTTTAACATCATGATTTACTTCCCTTGCTTGATTGTTCTTGCCTGGCGCTCTACTTTTCCCACGCCAGCTTGTTCCAGGTGACACCCAAGGTCACGTCGGTCTTGAGTTCCACTAACTTTCTTGAAAGATACAGTATTTCCCGCTCTTTTCGCAGGCTTTCACCGAGTGCACCGGGCAAAATGCCCGCGCCGGCCATCACGGCGTCGATATTGCCGTAGGCGCGCAACAGTTTTGCGCCCGTCTTCAGGCCGATTTTCGACACGCCGGGGATGCTGTCGGTGACGTCGCCCATCAGCGCCAGCAGGTCGGGCAGCAGTTCCGGCGGCACGCCGAACTTTTTCTCGACCCAGGCGTGGTCGTGCCAGATGCCCTTGAAATGATCCCAGACGAGCGCGCCGTGCGCGATCAGGCCATGCAAGTCCTTGTCGGTGGTGGCGATGACGGCCGCGCCGCGCCCCTCGTGCAGCCAGCGCATGACGGCCGTGCCGATCACGTCGTCGGCCTCGACCTCGGGAATGCTGACCACATGCATGCCGAAGCTGGCCAGGGTGTCGTAAAAGCCGGGCAAGGCGTCGCGCAGCACCTGCGGCATGGGCTGGCGCCCCTCGCGGTAACCGGCATACAGGGCGTGGCGCCAGGTCGGGCCACCAAAGTCGAAGGCCGGCAGGATGTGCGTCGGCTCGTGGTCGTTGATGAGGGTGCGGAATGACGACAGCGCGTGGCGCAGCGCGATTTCCGCCTTCAGGTCGGAATCGGGTTCAGGACTGGCTTCGTAGACGCGGCGTACGATATTCAAGCCGTCGATAGCGAGGAGTCTGGCCATGCGGTAAGTGGATACTGGTTGAATCGGGCATTTTACCGTATGGTTCCCCGCACATCGGGCCTGAATGCCGCTTATTTGGCGAAATCGTAGGGTCCGCCACGTTCGAGCGCACGCTGGTAGGCCGGGCGCGCATGGATGCGCTGCAGGAACGCCGTCAGCTTCGGCAGGCGTTCGTCGAGTCCGCCGCGCATGGCCGCCGCTTCCAGCGGAAAACTCATCTGGATGTCGGCCGCCGTGAATTCATTGCCGGCAAACCATTTGCTGTTCTCCAGCTCCGCTTCCATGTAGGCCAGCTGGCTATTAATATTGGGCAGGATGAAGCTGCTCTTGACCTTGCTGGCAATGCCGCGCGCGATCGGCTTGACGAAAAACGGCATCGGCGACGATTCGACCTTGTCGAACACCAGCTTCATCAGCAGCGGCGGCATGGCCGAGCCTTCCGCGAAATGCAGCCAGTAAGTCCAGCGCAGCTTGTCCGGCGTGCCGGCCGCCGGGATCAAACGGCCATTGCCGTAGCGCTCGACCAAGTACTCGATGATGGCGCCCGATTCGGCGATGGTGTTGGCGCCATCGGTGATCACGGGCGACTTGCCCAGCGGATGCACGGCTTTCAAGGAAGCGGGCGCCAGCATGGTTTTCGGGTCGCGCTGGTAGCGCTTGACCTCGTAGTCGAGGCCCAGTTCCTCGAGCAGCCAGAGCACGCGCTGCGAGCGCGAGTTGTTCAGATGGTGGACGACGATCATGGTTTTCCCGGTAACGATGGTTGAGTTCCAGTATAGCCGGGGACGGCCGGATCGGGGCGGCGCAAGCGAATCGACGAAAAAATTGCGAAAAACAGTATTTTCAATTGATAACTTTTCAATAATCCCTTATCTTGTTTTGTTTCCCATCAGTAAGGAAACCCCTGTGGATTTCGACGCAAACAACACTACCCCCAGACAAGAAGCCATCACCTTCAGCGCCACCGGCAGCGAATACTTCCGTATCTGGATCGTCAACCTGCTGCTGAGCATCGTCACCCTGGGCATTTACTCCGCCTGGGCCAAGGTGCGCCGCAACCGCTATTTCTATTCGAGCACCCACCTGGCTGGCAGCAGCTTCGAATACCATGGCAATGCCGTGGCCATCCTGAAGGGCCGCATCGCGGCCGTCGTGCTGATCGGCGGCTACAACATCGCCCTGAAGGTTTCGCCCATCGTGGGCCTGCTGATGTTCGTGCTGCTGGCCGCCATTTTGCCCTGGCTGATATGGAAAAGCCTGCAATTCAAGCTGTACAACACCAGCTACCGGGGCATCCGCTTCGGTTTCGGCGGCAGCGCCCGGGAAGCCTACAAGTATTTCCTGTGGCTGCCCATCCTCAATACCTTCACCCTGGGCTTGATGACGCCATTCCTGCACCAGCGCCTGAAGCGCTTTCAGCACACGCAAAGCCGTTTCGGCGCCACCCATTTCAGCTTTGACGCCACGGTCGGCAGCTTCTACAAGACCTATCTGCTGTTCTTCGCGCTGCTGCTGGGCGGCCTGCTGGTCCTGATTTTCGTCGTCTTCGGCAGCGTGTTCGCCTCGTTTGCGGCCAATATGAATGACAAGGCCAAGGTTGGCAGCCTGCTGTTTGCCATCGGCGCCTTGTACCTGTGGGCGTTCACCGTGCTGCCGCTGTTCATGACCATGATCCAGAACCTGATCTGGAACCATACGCGCTTGCAGCAGCACCAGTTCCAGTCGCAGCTGACCTGGGGCCGCACCACCTTCATCATGCTGACCAACCTGCTGGGCGTCGTCGTCACACTGGGCCTGTTCGCGCCATTCGCCCATGTGCGCTGGCTGAAGTACCGCCTGGAAGCGACGTCGATGCTGGTGCACGGCAGCCTGGATGAGTTTGTCGCCGCCACGGGCCAGCAAGTGTCGGCCACCGGCGAAGGCATGGCCGACCTGCTGGACTTCGACCTGTCGATGTAAGCAATGAACGCCGACACGCAAGAAGACCACGCCGCGCTGGCCGCCCGCTATTTCGACGGCCAGAGTTCGCGCCTGTACCACGTGACACTGTCCGTGCGCGATGGCGTGGCCGTGCTGGCGGGCGACATCGCGCGCAGCTGCCCGCTGGGCGAGCTGCACGTGTCCGAACGCAGCAGCCACGCCGTGCGCAAGGTCAGCTTCCCCGACGGCGCCTACCTGGAGATCGCCGACCAGGCGGCCTTCAACAGCCTGCTGCACGCCACGGGCCACCGCGACGGCTGGGTGGTGCGGCTGCAGCAAAGCTGGCGCGGCGCCCTGCTGGCCACGGTCGCCACCGTGCTGGTCCTGTGGCTCAGCTATCAGTACCTGCTGCCCGTGGTGGCGAAGGGGGTCGCGTATGCGATTCCCCAGTCCGTCGAGCGGCAACTGGGCCAGGGCGTGCTCGATTTCCTCGACCAGCACGTGTTTGAGGCGAGCAAGCTCGCTGATGCGCGCCAGCAAGCCTTGCGCAATCAGTTCGCCCGCCTGGCCACGCCCGGCGACGGCACGCCCGAGCACCGCATCGTTTTCCGCAAGAGCAAGATCGGTCCGAACGCGTTTGCCCTGCCGTCGGGCGACATCGTGCTGACCGATGAAATGATCGAGCTGCTGCCCGATGACCAGGCCATCATGGGCGTGCTGGCGCATGAGCTGGGGCATCTGCAGCAGCGCCACCTGACGCGCCGGCTGATCCAGACCTCGGCCGTGGGCGCCGGCGCGGCGCTGCTGTTCGGCGACGTGTCGACCGTGGTGGCCACCGTGCCGCCGCTGCTGCTGGACTTGAAGTATTCGCGCGATGTCGAACGCGACGCGGACGACTATGCGATCGCCATGCTGCGCCAGAACGGCATCGCGCTGGAACACCTGGCGCAAGTGTTTGTCGCCCTGGGCAAGCTGGACCATGGCACACCCTACTTGTCGAGCCATCCTGCCAGCGCCGAAAGAGTGGCCCGCATCCGCGCGGCACAGCGCTAAGTCTTCACGCGGCGTCCACCGGGCGCCGCGTTCTTTCCCTCCAGCACGTTCCGCGAATCGAAGGTAGACTCGACAGTTACCAGTCTGACTTCACCGGAGTGCCCATGCACCTAGTACCATTTCGCTACCTGACCTTCATTGCGACGGCCGCCATCTTTGTCCTGTCCCTGTTTTACTATGACCATTACTGGCTGCCCGTGCTGGCCGGTGGGTTGACCCTGGTCGGCATCAGCGACCTGCTGCAAACGAAGCGCGCCCTGCGCCGCAACTACCCCATCCTCGCGCATTTCCGTTTTTTCTTCGAGAGCATCCGCCCCGAAATCCGCCAGTATTTCCTGGAAAGCGACAGCGAGGCGACGCCGTTCTCGCGCAGCCAGCGCAGCATCGTCTACCAGCGCGCCAAGGAGCAGACGGACAAGCGCCCGTTCGGCACCCAGCTCGACGTGTATGAAGCGGGCTATGAATGGATCAACCACTCCATCGCTCCCGCCAAGGTCACCGGGCACGATTTCCGCATCGAGATCGGCAACCACCCGGACTGCCCGCGCGCCAAACCGTATTCGGCCAGCGTCTTCAATATCTCGGCGATGAGCTTTGGCGCCCTGTCGGCCAACGCCATCCTGGCCCTGAACGGCGGCGCGCGCAGCGGCGGCTTCATGCACGATACGGGCGAAGGCAGCATCAGTCCTTATCACCGCGAAAACGGTGGCGACCTGGTATGGGAAATCGGCTCCGGCTACTTCGGCTGCCGCAACCAGGACGGCACGTTTTCGGAAGAGCGCTTCATCGCCAACGCCAGCTCGGAACAGGTGAAAATGATCGAGCTGAAAATGTCACAGGGCGCCAAGCCGGGCCACGGCGGCGTGCTGCCCGGGCCGAAAGTGACGATCGAGATCGCCACCACGCGCGGCGTGATGGTGGGCGAGGATTGCGTCTCGCCGGCCGCGCACAGCGCCTTTTCCACGCCACTGGAAATGCTGCACTTTATCGACCGCCTGCGCACGCTCTCCGGCGGCAAGCCGACGGGCTTCAAGCTGGCCATCGGCCACCCGTGGGAATTTTTCGCCATCGTGAAAGCCATGCTGGAAACGGGCATCACGCCCGACTTCATCGTCGTCGACGGCAGCGAAGGGGGCACGGGCGCCGCGCCCCTGGAATTCACGGACCACGTGGGCACGCCGCTGCAGGAAGCGCTGGTGCTCGTGCATAACACGTTGGTGGGCGCCAACCTGCGCGCGAAGATCAAGATCGGCTGCTCGGGCAAGATCATCACGGCCTTCGACATCGCCCGCCTGCTGGCGCTGGGCGCCGACTGGTGCAATTCGGCGCGCGGCTTCATGTTCGCGCTGGGCTGCATCCAGTCGCAAAGCTGCCACACGGACCGCTGCCCGACGGGCGTGGCCACGCAAGACCCGCAACGCCAGCGCGCGCTGGTGGTATCCGACAAGATCGCCCGCGTGGCGCACTTCCATCAAAACACCATGAAGGCGCTGGCCGAACTGATCGCCGCCGCCGGCCTGGCGCACCCGCAGGAACTGCGTCCGCATCACCTGGTGCGCCGCATCTCGCCGAATCAGGTGAAACTGGCGTCGGCCCTGCTGCCCTTCCTGGAAGCGGGCCAGCTGCTCGACCCGAGCCAGCTGCCGCAACTGCCGCCCGTGTTCGGCCTGTACTGGCCCAAGGCGCAAGCGGCTTCGTTCCAGCGCCTCGATTGATGCCGGCACTACGCAAGTGGAGCAATACCACTTAATAACCACTTGCGCAAAAACCCAAATCCAATACAATACCAAAACGAGTACAAAACCAAGGCAGCTTTCCGGTGACCGCCACGATGCGCCACCACGGTGCCAGAATACGTATGCCGTCGTCAAAATACATACCGGAGGAGTTGCAGCATGGAGCAGGGTTTGCGCGAGAAAGTAGGACAGCTATTCATGGTGGGCTTCGACGCCCTGCAGGCGGACGAGCATATCAAGACCTTGATACGCGAAAAAAAGGTGGGCGGCGTGATCCTGTTCCGCCGCAACGTGCACACGCCCGCGCAAGTGTCCGCCCTGTGCCGCGAACTGCAGGAGATCAACGCGGAAGTGTCCGACATTCCGCTGCTGATCTCCATCGACCAGGAAGGCGGCATGGTGATGCGCATCGAGCAGGGCGTCACGCCAATTCCCGCCGCGATGGCCTTCCAGGCTGCCGGCTCCATCGACGACTGCGAACGCATGAACCAGATCAGCGGCGATGAAATGCGCCAGCTGGGCATCAACCTGCTGCTCGCGCCCGTGCTCGATGTGAACAACAACCGCAACAATCCCGTCATCGGCGTGCGCGCGTATGGCGAGGATGCCGCCACCGTCATCGCCTACGGCATGGCGGCCATGCGCGGCCAGCGCGCCAGCGGCATGGCCGTCACCGCCAAGCATTTCCCCGGCCACGGCGACACGGCCACCGACACGCATTACGCCATGGCCCTGGTCCCGCACGACAAGGATCGCCTGCACGCCGTGGAACTGGCGCCGTTCCGCGCGGCCATTGCCGGCGGCGTCGACGCCATCATGACGGCGCACGTGGTCTTCCCCGCTTTCGAGGCCGATACCAAGGTGCCGGCGACCCTGTCGAAAGGCGTGCTGACGGACCTGCTGCGCGGCGAGTTGAAATATCAGGGCGTGGTCATCACCGACTGCCTGGAAATGGCGGCGATTGCCGACGGCATCGGCATCGCCCAGGGCGCCATCGCCACCTTGCAGGCGGGCGCCGACATCGTCCTCATCTCGCACCGCGAAGCGCAGCAGACGGCCGCCATCGAGGCCGTCATCGCGGCCGTGGAGCGCGGTGACATCGCCATCGACCGCATCGACGCCGCTTGCGCGCGCGTGGCTGAACTCAAACGCAAGCGCGCCGTGCGCGACTGGCGCGCCCGCCCCGTCGCCCCGCCGGCGCTGATGCAACCGGCCGCCATGGCCCTGTCGCAGCTGCTGCAAAAAGCCGCCTTGCGCGTGCAGGGCGACTACCGCCCGCTCGACGCCAGCCTGCCCGTGACCCTGCTGACGGTGGAAGTGCGCTCGCGCAGCGAAATCGACGAAGTGGCGCTGGGCCGCAACAAGGAAGCGCGCAGCTCGATGCTGCCGGCGCTGCTCGAAGCGGGCCTGGACGTGCGCGAGTACGCCTTGTCGGCCGAGGCGCTGGACGACGAAGTTAACGAGGCCATCGCCTTTGCGCAAAGCGCGCAGCAGATCGTGCTGCAAACGTATAACGCCATGTTCGTCGATGGCCAGCGCCGTCTGGTCGAGGCGCTGCCGCAGGATAAACTGTGGCTGGTGGCGGGCCGCTTGCCGTATGACCTGGACCTGGCGCCCCACGCGCAAGGCCGCCTGGCCGCCTTCGGCTGCCGCCCGGCCGCGCTGGTGCCGGTGGTCGACAAACTGGCCGGCAAAGCGTAAGCGCCGTACTGCAGACGTAAAAAAACCCGCATGCGCGGGTTTTTTTCATTCAGGTTGGCGCAACGGGCGGCAGCGCCGCCACCGCCAGCAGGGCAAACGGCCCGAGGAACAGGCCGATGCCGAACCAGAGTCCCCCGTGGCGGCCGCGCCGGCTGGCCAGCAGCCAGGTGGCGACCGCAAACAAAAACATGAAGATCAACAGTATCGCCATTGCCACTCCTTGCCATGCGGAAAACCCAGTGTAGCCCACGGGCGCGCCCGTGGCTACATGTACATCAATCCTGGCGCTGCACCTGCATCAGGATCACGCGCTTGCTGCTGCCGTCGGCCGGCGGCGTGGCGGACGGTGGCGGCGGGCTGTCGCAGGAGCCGCAGGAACCGCAGCCGCTGCCGCAACCGGGCGCCACCTTGAAGAAGGTCGACAGCTTCGCCTCATCGAGGCCGCAGCGCACGAGGCCGCGCACGATGGCGCGGCGCACGCCCGCCGGCAGGTACTTGGTCGAAAAATGCAGCAGCGCGGCTGCGACGATCAGGGCGACGATCAGGGTTTGCCACATGCTTTTCTCCTAAGCGCCCAGCATCAGGGCGATGCGGTACGTGATGAACGAGGCGGCATAGGCCAGGGCGAACATATAGCCGGCCATCAGCAGCGGATAGCGCCAGCCGCCCGTCTCGCGCTTCACCACGGAGAGGGTCGACAGGCACTGCGGCGCGAATACATACCAGGCCAGCAGGGACAGCGCGGTGGCCATCGACCACGAATGGGCGATCAGCGGCTCCAGCGTGGTGGCCAGCGCGTCGCCCGTTTGCGACAGCGCGTACACGGTGCCCAGGGCGCCGACGGCCACTTCGCGCGCCGCCATGCCCGGCACCAGCGCGATGCAGATCTGCCAGTTGAAACCGATCGGCGCGAAGATCACTTCCAGGCCGCGGCCCAGGATACCGGCCAGGCTGTAGTAGATCGGCGGGTGGATCGCGTTGTCCGGCGGGCCGGGGAAGGTGCTGAGGAACCACAAGATGATCATCAGGCTCAGGATGATGGTACCGACGCGCGTGAGGAAGATCTTCGCGCGCTCCCACAGGCTGACGGCCAGGTTGCGCAGGTGCGGCCAGTGATACGCCGGCAGTTCCAGCATCAGCGGCTGGTTGCCGCGCACGCCCATGCCGCGCTTCATGACCCAGGCCACGGCCATGGCCGAGATGATGCCGGCGAAGTACAGCACGAACAGCACCAGGCCTTGCAGGCTCAGATAGCCCCACACCTGGCGTTCCGGGATGAAGGCGGCGATGATCAGCGCGTACACGGGCAGGCGCGCCGAACACGTCATCAGCGGCGCGATCATGATGGTGACCAGGCGGTCGCGCGGATTCTGGATCGTGCGCGCCGCCATCACGCCGGGAATGGCGCAGGCAAAGCTCGACAGCAGCGGAATGAAGGCGCGGCCGGACAGGCCCACGCCGCCCATCAGGCGGTCCAGCAAAAAGGCCGCGCGCGGCAGGTAGCCGCAGTCTTCCAGGCTCAGGATGAAGAAGAACAAAATCAGGATCTGCGGCAGGAACACCAGCACGCTGCCGACGCCGCCGATGATGCCTTCCACCAGCAAGCTTTTCAGGTGACCGTCGGGCATGTTCGCCGTCAGCACGGCACCCAGGTGGCCCACGCCATCGGTGATCATTTCCATCGGCGTGGCGGCCCAGGCAAACACGGCCTGGAAGATCAGGAACATCAGCACGGCCAGGATGATGGGGCCGAACACGGGGTGCAGCACCACGTCGTCGATCTTTTCCGTCAGGTTGCCCTTGTCGCTCGTGTCATTGCTGACGGCGGCCAGGATGCGGCGCACTTCGCGCTGGGTTTCCTCGACACTGACGGCATCGATGGCCGCCAGCGGTTTCGCTTCCACGGCCGGCAGCGGCAGCATGGCGTCGATGGCGTTCAGCAAGGCTTTTTCGCCGTCGTGCTGCACCGCCACGGTTTCCACCACGGGCATGCCCAGTTCGGCCGACAGCTTGGCCGTGTCGATCAGCATGCCGCGCTTGCGCGCCACGTCCGTCATGTTCAGCGCCAGCAGCATGGGCAGGCCCAGGCGCTTGACTTCCAGCACCAGGCGCAGATTCAGGCGCAGATTGGTGGCGTCGACGACGCAGACGATGGCGTCCGGACGCGGGTCGCCGCGGCGCAGCCCGCCCACCACGTCGCGCGTGATGGCTTCATCAGGCGTGGTGGCCGACAGGCTGTAGGCGCCCGGCAGGTCGAGCAGGCGCACGGGCTTGCCGGCGGGCGAGGTGAAATGGCCTTCCTTGCGCTCGATGGTCACGCCGGCGTAGTTCGCCACTTTCTGGCGCGCGCCCGTCAAACGGTTGAACAGGGCGGTCTTGCCGCAGTTGGGATTGCCCAGCAAGGCAATTTGTGGCTGATGCGGCGGCTTGTGCACGCCCGCATCGACGATCGTTTCGACAGCACCCATGGTCATTCCGGTTGAAGCAGCGGTTGAATCGTGATCAGCGCCGCTTCGAAGCGGCGCAGTGCGAATGTGGCATTGCCCACCTTGATGGCCAGCGGATCGCCGCCGGGAATGCCGCGCTTGAGCATGCGGATGCGTTCACCGGGAACGAATCCCAGCTCCATCAGGCGGCGGGCCAGGTCGACGCCGTCCTCCGTCTGTCCTGCCGTGTGGGGCGTGATATGCAACACCGTGCCGCTCTGGCCGACTGCCAGCGCATCGAGCGTCATCATGGGTGGAACTAGAGTCATGAGCAAATTCCGTTCAAATTAAGAACACCTGATACCGGCTGCGGCGCGGGCGCCTTGCGCCGGTTCCAGGTTTGTGAGGTAAAACGCAACTGTTGCGCATTACCGACAAGCGGCCATTCCATCTGTCCAGACGGCAACCGTCCGAGACAATACCAGCATTATAAACATGAATGCGAATAGTTTTTATTTAGCCCGGAGAGCCGCCCCCACCAAGGGCTGCACCATCCGAAAAAATGGCATATCGATGCGCCGCGCCAGGCCGCCAACTGCCGCACACTTGATCAAAATCGCTTGCATTGTCCCGCACTTTGCGCGACAATGAAACGTAATGATAATGATTCTCATTAAAACACTAGCAACAATGCTTTCCAGCACTAGTGTCTGTTCATCCTCCAGCCAGAAGGTGTATCAATGATTGTATGTGTCTGCAACAACATATCTGATCGTGAAATCCGTCAAGCCGTCGATCTTGGCCTGTCCAGCATGGCCGAACTGCGCCGTGACCTGGGCGTGGCCACCTGCTGCGGCAAATGCCACACCTGCGCGCGGGAAGTGCTGAACGATCACCTGAACGCCACCGTGGCGCTGCAAGAAACCGTATTGATGCGAGCTGTACTGACAAACTAAAGAAAGCGATGAACGCCATGACGATGATGCCCCCGCCCGTAACGGTGCAGGCCGTGCAGCAATTTGCCGACTTCGACAAGAAGCGCAACAAATTCGCGCCGCTAATGGCCATCGTTGTCCTGCATATCGCCGGCTTTTACGCCATCCAGAGCGGCCTGCTGAGCCGCGTCGTCACGGCGGCCATGCCGACCATCACCACCATCAGCATCATCGCCCCGCCGGCGCCGCCGAAACCGCCGGCACCGTCCGTACCGAAAACCGTGGAATTGAGCGCCCCCGTGCCGCGCGCCGTGATCCCGCCGCTGCCGCTGATCGCCGTGGCGCCAAGCGAACCGACGATCACGCCGCCGCAACCGACGCGCGCCGAAGCGGCACCGGCTGTTGCCACCGCCGCGCCGACGGCGCCATCGGCACCATCGCCGACGCCGCCGGCACCATCGATGCCGCGCACCGTCAGCAGCGTCGAATACATCAAGGCGCCGCAACTGATCTACCCGAATTTGTCGCGCCGCCTGGGCGAAAGCGGCACCGTGGTGTTGCGCATCCTGATCAACGAAAAAGGCTTGCCCGAGCAAATCCTGATCCAGAAATCGACCGGCTACAACAACCTCGATGAAGCGGGCCGCCAGGCCGCCCAGCGCGCGCTGTTCAAGCCGATGATCGAAAACGGCAAGCCTGTTCCCGTGTACGTTTTAGTACCACTGACCTTCCAACTGAGCTAGCCTTCCGGCGGCCACGGCGCCGCTGCCAGCCCGCAAGCACCGCACCCTGTGCCCTGCTTGCTTTTTTGCGCCTGTTTTCGTCAAGCGATTTGCTTGTTTCAGTCTGCCAGCCTACATCCCCGGGCCAGGCAGACTTTTTTTTTCCTGCTATGGGGTCAGACCCTCAACACCGCCAACGCCCAGTTCAGCGCCAACGTCGCCGGGGGTCTGACCCCAGCCTTACATCTCCGCCCACATCCGCAGCAGGTTGTGATAATGCCCCGTCAGCCCCACCGTCGCCGGTGAATCGCCATGCTCCGCGCGCACGCTCTGGATGTTCTGATCGAGCTCGAACAGCATGCTGCGTTTCCAGTCTTCGCGCACCATGCTTTGCGTCCACAGGAAGGAGCAGATACGCTCGCCGCTGGTGACGGGCAGCACCTGGTGCACGCTGCTCGACGGATACACGATCACGTCGCCGGCCGGCAGTTTCACTTCATGCGTGCCGTAAGAATCGACCACCACCAGCTCGCCGCCTTCGTATTCATCCGGCTCGCTCAGGAAGACCGTCGACGAGACGTCGGCGCGCATCGATTGCATGCCGTTTTTCGGCGTGCGGATGGCGCCGTCGATATGCAGGCCATAGTGTTCGCCGCCCGCATAGCTGTTGAAGAAGGGCGGCAGGATGCGCAGCGGCAGCACGGCGGCAAAGAACAGCGGATTGGCCATCAGCGCGCGGCTGACGATCTCGCCCAGTTCCAGCGCCAGCGGCGAACCTTCGGCCAGCTGGCGGTTGCGCTTGACTTGCGCGCCTTGCGCCCCGACGCTGGCGCGTCCGTCGACCCAGTCCGTCTGCGCCAGGCGCTGGCGAAACTGCGTCACCTGTTCCGGCGTCAGCACACCGGGTATATGCAGCATCATCTTGCTATCCTTTTTTCAGTAAATATCGCTGCCTGATTATCGCATCGCCGGCAGCGGCCAAGAAGACACAAAAGCAAGAACGAACCAACATTTCCCGCCTTTTCAGCGCGGCCATGCAGTCGCGCCAGCGGCGGCCAAACAGCAGCGGAAACGCGAATGAGAATGGCCTTCATTTTCCTTAACAAATAAAAAACGGCGCAAGTGGGCAATCCACTTGAGAATGGGTTTTATTCGCACGATATTTACGTTAAAAAGACGGAAAAATGCCGTTTAGCACCGGAAATCGCCGACATTTTGCGCTATCATGCGGGCATAGCGAAACCGGCAACCTGCGCGCCACCAGGCAGCCAACGCCACCCGGCAGTGAACGCCAGCAGCCTGCGGTTTCATCATCGAACGCGACACAGAACAAAGGAAATCCCATGAAGGGCGATAAAGAAGTCATCCGCATGCTCAACGCACAGCTCACCAACGAACTGTCGGCCATCAACCAGTACTTCCTGCATGCGCGCATGTACAAGCACTGGGGCCTGGAAAAGCTGGGCAAGAAGGAATACGAAGAATCGATCGGCGAAATGAAACACGCCGACAAGCTGATCGACCGCATCCTGATGCTCGACGGCCTGCCTAACCTGCAAGCGCTGCACAAGCTGCTGATCGGCGAGAACACGCCGGAAATGCTGGAATGCGACTTGAAGCTGGAACGCGCCGCGCACGCCACCGTCAAGGAAGGCATCGCCATCAGCGAAAAAGCCGGCGACTACGTCTCGCGCGACCTGTTCCTGATGATCCTGGAAGACACGGAAGAGCATATCGACTGGCTGGAAACGCAGATCGACCTGATCGCCAAAGTCGGCATCCAGAACTACCTGCAAAGCCAGATGGCGATTGAAGAGTAATCTTTCGCAGCATCGTAAAAAAACCGGCAGAGCCGGTTTTTTTTACGCCTGTCGTCAAGCCTTGCCGGTCTGCGATGGGCGCAGCTTGACGAACAGCACCGCCACCGCCGCGCACAGCAGCAGAGCGCCGGCCAGCCGGATGACGTTCTCCGGATTGCCGCCCAGCCAGCTGCGGTAATACAGCGGCAGAGTAAATATCTGGATGATCATCGGGATGACGATGAACATGTTGAAAATGCCCATGTAGACACCCGTGCGCTCGGGCGGGATGCAGCCGGCCAGCATGATATAGGGATTGCCCATGATGCTGGCCCAGGCCAGGCCGATACCCAGCATGGGCAGCAACAGCAGCGCCGGGCTGTGGATCAGCGGGATGCTCAGCATGCCGACACCTGCCGCGCACAGGCACACACTGTGCATGCGCTTGGGGCCGAAGCGGCGCGTGAACGGCACCAGCGCGAAGGCGGCGACAAAGGCGACGAAATTGTAGAAGGCGCCCACCTGCCCGTTCAAGAGGCCCGCGTCGCGAAAGCCTTGCGACGCGGGGTCCGTCGTGTGAAACAGCGTGGCCGCCAGCGACAGCGCGATGTACTGCCAGTAGCAGAACAGGGCATACCACTGGAACAGGTTGACGAGGGCCAGCTGCTTCATCGTCGGCGGCATGTCGCGCAGGGCCGCGCCGATGTCGGCCAGCGTGTGGCGCCAGCCGGGCGGACGGCTGCGGATGGCCGCCAGCTCGGCCGCCGTGAGCGGGTTTTCCGGCGTCGTCTTCAGGGTCCACAGCACCGAGGCCAGCGAGAACACGGCGCCGATCAGGAAGGCGGCGATGACGATGTGCGGGATATGGCTGCCGTTGACGGCATCCTTGTTCATGCCCAGCATGACCAACAATGACGGCGTCAGGTAGGCCAGCGTTTGCCCCAGCCCCGTAAACGCGCTTTGCGTGAGAAAACCCAGCGAATGCTGCTTCTTGTCGAGCTTGTCGCTGACAAAGGCGCGGTACGGTTCCATCGTCACATTGTTGGCCGCGTCGAGTATCCACAGCAGGCTGGCCGCCATCCATAAAGTCGGACTGAACGGCATGGCCAGCAGGCCCAGGCTGCACAGGATGGCGCCGATCAGAAAATATGGCGTGCGGCGGCCCCAGCGCGTCACCGTGCGGTCGCTCATGGCGCCGATCAGCGGTTGCACGAGCAGCCCCGTCATGGGACCGGCCAGCCACAGGTACGGCAGGCTCGCCTCGTCGGCGCCCAGGTATGTGTAGATGGGGCTCATGCTGCTTTGCTGCAGGCCAAAGCTGAACTGGATGCCGAAAAAGCCGACATTCATGTTGACGATCTGCCAGAACGACAAATGCGGACGCTGCGCAGTGGCGTCGCTCATGACTGTTCCCTTTCCAGCCACAGCATATGCCATGGCTGCAAGCCCACCGTGCCGGCCAGCACGCTGCCATCGAGGCTGTTGCGCCATTCGCCCGCAGGCAAGGTGAAACGCTGGCTGGCGCCGCTGAAGTTGCTCAGGTTGAGAAACGCGTCGCCGCGCAGCAGCGCCAGCACGGCCGGCGTGCCGGCGGGCAGCACGCTGCGCGGCGCGGCGGCGGCCAGGGCCGGCAAGCACCTGCGCACATCGACCAGCTGGCGCAGCGCCAGGTACAGCCGGCCGCTGGCGCTCACGCCATCGTGGCGCCATGCCAGCAGGCTGTCGTCGAACACGGGACGCTGCAGCCAGCGGCTGTCCATGGCCCGGTCGGCGTGCTGAGTGTAGCTGTCATCGTTGGTCATGCCCAGTTCATCGCCCATGTACAGCACCGGCAAGGCGCCAAAGCTCAAGGCCAGGCCATGCAGCAGCAGCAGGCGCCGCAACGCGTATTCCTGCTCCTGCACCGTGGCGGCGCTTTGCAGGCCGGCCAGCGAGGCGGCCATGCCGTTGCTGCCATGCGCCTTGTCGGCGCTGCTGCTCTGGAAGGCGGCGCCGCGCGCATAGCTGCCCGGTGCCCCCGCAAAGAACCGCGCGATACGCGCCAGGCGCGCCGGCCCGTCCTCACCCGCTTCATTGAGCAGCACGTTCCAGCCGATGTCGTCGTGGCAGCGCACATAACTGAGCCAGCTGGCGGCCGGCGGCAACGGCGGCGTGGCGGCGATCACCTGCTGCAGCAAGTCCGTACTTTCCTCGGCCAGCGCACCCCAGCCGGCGGCCATCAGGCTGCTGTGATAGGCGATATGGCATTCGGGCGCCGCATCGCTGCCAAAGTAGGCGGGCAGCTTGGGCGTGGGCACGATGGCTTCGGCCTTGAGCAGCACGCCCGGCGCGACGATGGCGGCAATCGCGCGCAACGCTTGCAGCAGGCTGTGGGCTTCGGGCTGGTTCATGCAATCCGTGCCTTCGCGCTTCCACAGGAAGGCCGTCGAATCGAGGCGGAACACCTCGATGCCCTTGTTGGCCAGGCCCAGCATGGCGCCGGCCATGGCCGCGAAGACGGCCGGATTGGCGTAATTCAAATCCCACTGGTACGGGTAAAACGTGGTCCAGACCCAGCGATCAAGCTCCGGCACGAAGGTGAAATTGCCCGGTGCCGCCTGCGGAAAAACCTGGCCTACCGTTTGCTCGTAGCGGTCCGGCTGCACGCGGTCGGGATAGGTATGGAAAAAATCGCGCAGCAGCGGATCGCCCGCCTTGGCGCCCAGCGCCCACGCATGGTCGTCGGCCACGTGGTTGAGGATCAGGTCCGAGCACAGGCTGATACCGGCCGCGCGCAGCTGCGCCGTCAATGCCAGCAAGTCGGCATTGCTGCCCAGCGCGGGATCGACTTCCTCGAAGCTGGCGACGGCAAAGCCGCCATCGCTTTCGCCGGCGCGCGCACGCAAAAACGGCAGCAAATGCAGATACGTCACGCCCAGTTCGCGCAGGTGGGCAATGCGCGCCGCCACGCCCTGCAGGTTGCCGCCGAAGCGCTGCACATAGGCGCTGTAACCGAGCATGGACTGGCTGGCCAACCAGTCCGGCTGCGCTGCGCGCTGCGCATCCTGGCGCAGCAGCTCGGGGGCGCGCGCCGCGTACAGCCGCCCCACGCTTTCCATCAGGTCGCCCAGCCAGGGCAGGAAGTCCGGCCGCTGGCCATACAGGCTGCCCAGGCGGTCGAGCAAGACCGCCTCCTGGCGCGCATAGCGGCGCGCCGCATCGTCGCGCAAGTGCGTGGGGAGCGGCGCCAGCAGGCGCGCCAGGGGGCTGCGTATCGACATCATGAATCTATCCTTGCTTAAAATGCGTATTTCAGACTGACCTTGACGGCGCGCCCCGTGATCGAGCGGGCCGCATGGCCATCGCCCTCGACTTCCGTGTAGCCGATCTTGTTGAACAGATTGTTTGCCGTCAGCGCCACCTGCATCTGCGGCGTGAGCTGGTAATTGACGAAGGCATTGAGTACCTGGTAGGCGGGCAAGGTGATCGTGTGCGCATCGTCGCCCCACGACTTGCCCGTGCCGACCAGACTCGCGCCCAGGGTAGCCTGCCCCCACTCATAGGTCGGTGCGATCTGGTACACGACACGCGCCTGGCGCCGCGGCGTATTGCCGATCAGCGCCACGTCGGCCGCCGCCGTGCCCGTGATCTCGGCATCCGTGAACGTCAGGCCGCCATTGATGCGGAAGTCGCCGGCGCTCCAGGCCGCTTCCAGTTCCACGCCCTTTGCTTCATAGCTGTTGGCCGTGCGCAGCTGGGTGGTCGCTTCGTAATTGCTTTCCTTGGTCTTGGCCTGGAACACGGTCACAAAAGTGCTCAGGGGACCGCGCCGCCATTTCACGCCGCCTTCAAGCTGGCGCACGGTGTTGATCGCCACGGGCACGCTGCCATCCAACGGCGTGCCGAACAGGATGCGGTCCGCATTGAAGGCCACGCCTTCGCTGACGCGGGCAAACACGGCCAGATTCGCTTGCAACTTGTAGTTCGCGCCCAGCGAGTACGAGGTGTGGCCCAGGGTGTAGTCGACCTGCTGTACCGTCGATGGCCGGTAGGCTTGCGCACCAGTCGCCTGGTTGGCCGTGCCGCTCGCGTGCTGGCGGTCGCGCCGCAGGCCGCCGTCGAGATTCAGCGCGCCGCTTTCCCAGGCGAGGTTCAGATACGGCGAGGTCGTGCGGTACTCCATGTCGACGGCGCGCGAGCAGCAGGCGCCGAAGGCCGGTCCGATGTAGCCGGGCGTGCTGCTGGCCGTTTGCAGCAGCGCCGGCTGGTCGCCCGTGGCCTGCATCAGGTATTCATTGAAGTTCCAGGTCAGGCCCAGCTTTTGCTGCGACAAATACAGGCCGGCCGTGGTGGTCAGCTTGCCGCTGTCGAGCACAAACGTCTTGGCCAGCTTGGTGTCGCTCAGGGTATTGCTGGCGTCGTCGATCGAGGTGTTGAACACCACGGCGGAAAACGCGCGGCCCGTGTAGGGCTGGCCCTGATTCGGGCCGCTGGCAAACACGTAGCTGCCGTCGCTGCCGTTATTCGACGGGAACACGCCCGTGAAGCGGCCCGAATTGTCGGCGTAGCGGAAGTTTTCGCTCACGCTCCAGCCCTGCCCCAGCTTGAACGACGCTTCCAGGCCCACGGTGTCACTCTTGACGTGCAAGCCGTCGTTGACGCGGGTGGCCACGCGCTGGTTATCCTTGTTCAGCACCATGTCGGGCACCCAGTAGGGCGAATAAAAACTGGCCTTGCGCGGGTCGATGCCGGCGATTTCCGTGATGCGGCCATTGCGCACGCTGACCGGCACGGGCAAGGCCGTGGGCGACTGGTCGTCGAGGTGCTTGAACGACAGGCGCACGAAGCCGCTGTCGAATTCATGCGTGACATTGCCGCGGATCTGGCCGCCCTTTTCGCTGTTGACGCCACTGTGGCGGATGCCTTCGCCCGTGCGCCAGGAGCCGCCGATGAAGAAGCGCGTGCGCTCGGAAACCGGCGCGCCGTAATCGAAATCCACGCGCGTCTGGTCGTAGCCCAGGCCACGACTGAGCGCCACGCTGCCGCCCTTCTCCTTGCCATTCTTGCTGATGAAATTGATGATGCCGCCCGGCGAATTGGTGGCCAGGGTCGAGGCCGAACCGCCGCGCACCACTTCCAGATGGTCGAGCGTGGAATCGATTTTGACGAAGCTGTCGGGCGTGGTGAAGTTGAAGTCGCCGAACTGCAGCACCGGCAAGCCGTCTTCCTGGATCTGCACATAACGCGCGCCGCCGGCGGAAATGGGCAGGCCGCGCACGGTGATGTTGGCATTGCCTTCGCCGCCCGAGGATTCGGCGCGCAAGCCCGGCACCGAGCGCAGGACTTCGGCGGCGCTGGTCGGTGCGTTATGCAGGATGGTGTCGAGCTCCATGCTGCTGACGGAATTGCTCGACTTCATTTTGGATGTGCCGCCGGTGGTGCCCGTGACGACGATGCGTTCCAGGTTCAGGCCATCGGCGGGGGCGGCGCTGGTGGTATCGGCGACCGATTGCGCCTGGGCGGCGCCCCATTGCAGCATGGCCAGGGCGACGGCGGCGGCCATGCAGCCGCGTTGAGCAGTACGTGTCTTCATCTTGTCTCCAGTGTTGTATGCCGATACATCGAGGTATCCGCTTGTTATGAGTCCTGGCCGCCGCATGCCGTGGCGCGCTGGCTGAGCCGGTACGCCATTATTCAACGAATAAGAATTTATTGCAATCGATTGCAATAGAGCGCTGCAACATGGATTTTATGTTGTTTTCAAGAGAATTTTACGGGTGACACAGAGCTAAACATGCGGGATATGAGGCGAATACGACAATTTTCATGCTGCGGCGCAGCATGAAAATATACGGATAAATTGGAATTTATTGCAATCGTTTGCAATCAGAGGCAAGACGCGCTTCAGCGGCCCGAGGCGCGTACGATCAGCTCGGTTGGCAATTGCTGCGATGGCGCAGGCGCGCCGTCGACCAGCGCCAGCAGCGAGGCCACCAGCGCGCGTCCGGCGGCGCGGATCGGCTGGCGCACGGTGGTCAGCGGCGGATGGAAATACGCGGCCAGTTCAATATCGTCGTAGCCGACCACGGCCACCTGTTCCGGCACGGCCACGCCGCGCGCGCGCAGGGCGCTGATGGCGCTCATGGCCAGCAAGTCGCTGCAGGCAAAGATGGCGTCGAACGGCAGCTGGCGGTCCAGCAGTTCCTGCACGTCCGTCGCGCCGCCCTGCGGCAGGAAGGAGCCGGCCACGTACAGTTGCGGGTCGGGGGCCAGTCCCTGCGCGGCCAGCGCCTGCGCATAGCCCTGGTGGCGCTGCGCCACTTCGGGCAGCTTGGCGTCGCCAAAGAAGGCGATGCGCCGGCGCCCCGCCGCCAGCAAGTGTTCCGTGGCCAGCCGGCCGCCAGCGATGTTGTCGCCGCCGACGGTGCAATACAGCTGCTGCGGCAATTGCGCCCCCCACACGACGATGGGCACCTGGCGCGCGGCCAGCTGGTTCAGTTGTTCATGGTGGCGCCACTGGCCGATCAGGATGATGCCGATCACGCGGCCGCTGTCGAAGGACTGGGCGGCCGCATCGAGCGTTTCGGCATCCACGCGCGAAATGAGCATGTCGAAACCCTGCTCCGTCAGCGCATCGGCCAAGCTGCCCAGCATGCTCAGAAAAAAAGGATCGGACAGGTGCTGGCGCGTGGCCGCGTCATACGGCACCACCACGCCCACCGTGCGGTTCTGTTTCAGGCGCAGGTTTTGCGCGCCGATATTGATGGAATACTTGAGCGAACGGGCCAGCGCGATGACGCGCGCGCGCGTCTCTTCATTGACCAGCGAACTGCCGCTCAGGGCGCGCGACACGGTCGACGTGGACACGCCGGCCAGACGCGCGATATCGGCCATCTGCAGGCGTTGCTGTGCCTTCGTATCGTTGCCGGTCATCGTGCGCTCACTGCGGCACGGTGTCCTTGAACGACTGCCGCTCGGACAGTTTGTCGAACAAACGCGCCAGCGCCGGGTGATCCGCGCGCCAGTCGATTTCCGGGAAGCGGAAGCTGAGCCAGCCCAGGGTACAGCCCACGGCCACGTCGGCCAGGGTGTAGTTCTTGCCGGCGCAATACGCGCTCTCGCCCAGGCGCGATGCCAAAGCCGCCAGGCCCAAGGTGACTTTGTCCAGCTGGCGCGCGATCCAGGCCGCGCTTTGCTGCTCGGGCGGACGCTGCGTGCGCTCCAGGCGCACCAGCACGCCGGCGTCGAGGATGCCGTCGGCCAGCGCTTCCCAGTTCTTGATATCGGCCCGCTCGCGGCCATTGCCGCCGGCGGGCAGCAGTTTACAGACGGGCGTGAGCGTGTCGAGGTATTCGACGATGACTTTCGAATCGATGAGCGTGCTACCATCTTCCATCACCAGGCAGGGCACCTTGCCGAGGGGATTGGCCTGGGCGATGCGGGTTTCCGGCGCCCACACGTTTTCCAGCTCGAAGACATAGTCGAGCTTTTTTTCCGCCAGCACGATACGGGCTTTGCGGACATACGGGCTGGCGAGGGAACCGATCAGTTTCATAGGTACTTTAAGGTAAGGGAGCAGCAAGCAGTATAGCATCGGCGGCAGCGGTGTTTGGCAGCACGCGCCCGACGGTCGCTCGGGTGTGGCAGGCACGCCGCATCGGGGCCAAATTCGGCCAAATTGCGGTGCGCCGGCGGCCAACGGACGGCTGGCCAGCGGCCAGCGGTGGTAAAATCGCCCTTTACTGTGGCGCCGTCAGTGTTGCTGTATTGCAATAGCCCTGCCCTCCCCGCGCGCCACACGCCAACCGTTTCTTTAACTTGCGTCCGCTCTCATGACTTCTACACCTCCGTATTCCACGCTGTCGGCCCTGTCTCCGCTCGATGGCCGCTACGCCAGCAAGACCGATCTGCTGCGCCCGATCCTGTCCGAAGCCGGTTTCATGCACCACCGCGTGAAAGTGGAAATCTCCTGGCTGCAAGCGCTGTCGCAAGCTGGTTTCGCTGAAATCAAGCCGTTCTCGGCGGAAGCGAGCGCCCTGCTCGACAAGATGGCGGCCGATTTCTCGGAAGCCGACGCGGCCCGCATCAAGGCCATCGAAGCGGTCACCAACCATGACGTCAAGGCCGTCGAGTACTGGCTGAAGGAACAAGTGGCGGACGTGCCAGAACTGGTGGCGGCGTCGGAATTCATCCATTTCGCCTGCACCTCGGAAGACATCAACAACACCTCGCACGGCATGATGCTCAAAGCCGCGCGCGATGGCGTGATGCTGCCGGCCCTGCAAGGCTTGGTGACCAGGCTGACGCAGATCGCGCACGACAACGCCGACGTGCCGATGCTGTCGCGCACACACGGCCAGACGGCCAGCCCGACCACCCTGGGCAAGGAATTTGCCAACGTCGTGGCCCGCTTGCAGCGCGCCGTGAAACGCATCGAGCAGGTGGAAATCCTCGGCAAGATGAATGGCGCCGTCGGCAACTACAACGCCCACTTGTCCGCCTATCCCGGCTTCGACTGGCCGGCATTCTCGCAAGCGGTCATCGAACAGCGCCTGGGCCTGGTCTTCAATCCGTACACCATCCAGATCGAGCCGCACGACTACATGGCCGAGCTGTTCGACGCCTTCGCGCGCGCCAACACGATCCTGCTGGACCTGAACCGCGACATCTGGACCTACGTGTCGCTGGGCTACTTCAAGCAAAAGCTGAAAGCGGGCGAAATCGGTTCGTCGACCATGCCGCACAAGGTCAACCCGATCGACTTCGAAAACTCGGAAGGCAACCTGGGCCTGGCCAACGCCGTGCTGAAACATCTGTCGGAAAAACTGCCCGTCTCGCGCATGCAGCGCGACCTGACCGATTCGACCGTGCTGCGCAACATCGGCGTGGGCCTCGGCTACACCCTGCTGGCGTATGACAGCTGCCTGCGCGGCCTGAACAAGCTGGAAGTGAACCACGCGCGCCTGGCGCAAGACCTGGACGCGACCTGGGAAGTGCTGGCCGAGCCCGTACAAACCGTGATGCGCCGCTATGGCATCGAAAACCCGTACGAGCAGCTCAAAGAGCTGACGCGCGGCAAGGGCATCTCGAAAGAAGCGCTGCAAACCTTCGTCAATGGCCTGGCCATTCCGCAGGATGCCAAGGACGTGCTGTTGACCATGACGCCAGCGAACTACATCGGTATCGCCGCGCAATTGGCCAAAGCCATCTAAGCAGTTTCCACATGGGGATCCTGCTATCCCACTCCTGCGGGGCGGCCAGCACACAAATGCTGCCCGCCCCGCGGTTTTTCCGGCAATCTTTCTTGTAGAATCTGCAGCACGCAGCGCAATTTGCTTTTCTTTGGTATATTAGGCCGAATTAGTCCTAACACGTACTACTTTCAAGAAAGCCGTCGATGCAACGCTACACCACCACCGCCATCATCCTGCACTGGCTGACCGCCCTGCTGATCATCAGCGCCTTCATCATGGGCCTGGTCATGGTCGATATTCCCGGCCTGACGCCCACCAAGCTCAAATATTTCTCGTGGCATAAATGGCTCGGTGTGACCGTGCTGGCCATCGCCGCCATCCGGCTGCTGTGGCGCAAGGCCAACGTGCCGCCGCCGCACCCGGCCAGCATGGTTGCCTGGCAAAAGAAGGCGGCCGACGCCATGCACGTGCTGCTGTACATCCTGATCTTCGCCGTGCCCGTCTCCGGCTACCTGTACACCCTGGCCGCCGGCGTGCCCGTGGTCTACCTGGGCCTGTTCCAGTTGCCCGTCATCATGGCGCCGAACCCGGAACTTAAGCCGCTCTTAAAAGAAATTCATTATGTTCTGAACATGACGATGGCCGCCGCCGTGGCCGCCCATGTGCTGGCGGCGCTGAAGCACCAGTTCATCGACCGCGATGGCGTCCTCAAGCGCATGCTGCCGTAACACCGACTTCCCCTTGCTCACTGAAAAACTACAGGAAAAAAACAAGATGAAAACCACCCAACGCCTCGTCCTCGCTTCCCTGCTGGGCCTGTCCGTGGCCGCCACCGCCGCCACCTTGCTGAAAGTCGATCCCGCCAAGACCAGCGTGTCGGCCGTGTTCAAGCAAATGAACGTGCCGGTGGAAGCGAAGTTCAAGAAATTCAATATCGCCATCGATTACAACCCGGCCACGCCGGACGCGTCAAAAGCATCGGTGGAAATCGAGACGGCCAGCATCGATATCGGCGATCCGGAATACAACAAGGAAGTGGCCAAGAAAGAATGGTTTAACGCAGCCCAGTTCCCGAAAGCCACCTTCGTCTCGAGCAGCATCAAAGCCGCCGGCGCGGGCAAGCTGACGGTCAGCGGCAAGCTGAGCATCAAAGGCAAGACTACCGACGTGACCTTCCCCCTGGCGGTGAAGGCCGATGGCGGCAAATACGCGTTCGACGGCGCCCTGCCGATCAAGCGCCTGACCTACAACATCGGCGAAGGCGAGTGGAAAGACACGAGCATGGTTGCCGACGAGGTCACCATCAAATTCCACGTCGCAGCCCAATAATCGTTTTATTTCTCGTTGTTTAACTCTAGGAACTCAATGAAATTTTCGCACTTGATGATCGCCGTGCTGGCAGCGGCCGGCGCGGGTTCGGCCATGGCCGCTACCGACACCTACAACCTCGACCCGACGCATACCTTCCCCAGCTTTGAAGCCGATCACATGGGTATGTCCGTGTGGCGCGGCAAGTTCAACAAGACCAAGGGTACGGTCACCCTGGACCGCGCCGCCAAGACGGGCAGCCTGGACCTCGTCATCGATGCCGATTCGATCGACTTCGGCCTGGACGCCATGAATACGCACGCGAAAAAAGCGGACATGTTCAACGTCGAGAAATTCCCTCAGATCACCTACAAGAGCAAATCGCTGAAGTTCAACGGCGAGCAGCTGGTGGAAGTCGACGGCGAACTGACCCTGCTGGGCGTGACCAAACCCGTCAAGCTGAACGTGAGCAAGTTCAAGTGCATCATGCACCCGCGCTACAAGCGTGAAGTGTGCGGCGCCGACGCCACGGCGGAATTCAAGCGCAGCGACTTTGGCCTGAACTACGGCATGCCGGCGTTCTCGCCGGAAGTCAAGCTGGCCATCCAGGTGGAAGCCATCAAGGCCGACTAAACACGACCTTGCCGCATGACAAGCCCGCCTCGCTGCCCGCAGCCAGGCGGGCTTTTGCATACGCCGTGCGAATCCGCTGGACTTTTCTATCGTGCGGCATCAGTATCAATTTGCCATGACGTGCAGGCCGCACCGCTCTGGCACAACCACTCATCCATCGCGCGGAGGATTACATGAATTTCATTATCTGGATCGTTATTGGCGGTGTCATCGGCTGGCTGGCCAGCATGGTCATGAAAACCAATGCACAACAGGGCATCTTTCTCAATATCGTCGTCGGCATCGTCGGCGCCTTCCTGGGCGGCTGGCTGCTGGCCCCCCTGTTCGGCACGGGAACCATCAATAGCGACAATTTCAGCCTGGCTTCGCTGCTGGTCTCGTTCCTGGGCGCCGTGATCCTGCTGGGCATCGTGAATCTTTTGCGCCGCGGCAAAATACGCTGAGCAGACCAATCGCAGCACATCCGCAAGTGGCCGGGCCGCGCAAGCGCCCGGCCATTTTTATTGCTGGCAAGACAATTGTATGGACAATACCACAGCCGCGGCACAAGAAAATGCCCGTTCGCAGCCCGCTCCTGCCCCTGCAATGCCGAAAATAGTGCAATTTCCACAAGCCACTACAAACATGCTGTCGGGAAAATGTGATTGACTAGTGCGAGTTCGATACGGATACTCTATGTCGCCCGCTGAGAAAAAACACTGGGTACACGTTGGTTCCGACTTCCCTTCATGTAAAAGACTAGAACTCGAATGAAAAAATCTTTAATCGCGCTCGCCATCCTGAGCAACTTCGCACACGCCGACGAAGGCATGTGGATGCCCCAACAGCTGCCACAAGTAGCCAAGGAACTGAAAGCGGCCGGACTGAAACTCGATCCGACCAATCTGACCAAACTGACCGAGTTCCCGATGGGCGCCATCGTCAGCCTGGGCGGTTGCTCGGCCTCGTTCGTCTCGCCGCAAGGCCTGGTTGCCACCAACCACCATTGCGTCTACAACAGCGTAGCGGTCAATTCGACCAAAGAGCGCGATTTGCTGGCCAACGGTTTCCTGGCCAAGACGTTCGCTGAAGAACTGCCGGCTTCCCCAGGCAGCCGCATCTTCGTCACCTCGGCCGTGACCAATGTCAGCGACAAGATCATCACCGCAGACGTGGCCAAGCTGCAAGGCAAGGCACGCATCGACGCGATCGAGAAAAACCAGAAGAAACTGGTCGCCGAATGCGAAAAAGAAGCCGGCTTCCGCTGCACCGTGTCGGCCTACTACGGCGGCCTGGAGTTCTACCTGATCAAGCAACTGGAAATCCGCGACGTGCGCCTGGTGCACGCGCCTCCAGCGGGCGTGGGCAAGTTCGGCGGCGACACCGACAACTGGATGTGGCCGCGCCACACGGGCGACTACGGTTTCTACCGCGCCTATGTCAGCAAAGACGGCAAAGCTGCCGACTTCAGCAAGGACAACGTGCCTTACCAGCCAAAACACGTGCTGAAACTGGCCAAGGATGGCTTGAAAGAAGGCGATTTCGTGATGGTCCTGGGCTACCCTGGCCGCACCAACCGTCACCGCCTGCCATCGGAAGTGGCGTACACGTTTGACTGGAACTACCCGGCCTTCGTGAAAGCGTCGGGCGAAACCCTGGCCATCATCGCGCGCGAAACCAAGGACAACAAGGATGTTGCCCTGAAGTACGCGGGCCAAGTTGCCGGCGTCAACAATTACTACAAGAACCGCCAAGGCATGCTGGACTCCTACGCGGGCAGCGATTTCCTGGCACGCAAGACGGCGGAACACGAAGCCCTGAAGACCTGGGTCAACGCCACGCCAGCACGCAAGGCTGAATTTGCCGGCGACATCGAGCAAGTGGAAAAGCTGATCGCCGAGCGCGATGCCGACACCAAGCGCGATTTCTTCCTGGGCTACGCACAGCCACGCCTGCTGAACACGGCACGCAGCCTGTACCGCCTGTCGAACGAAGGCACCAAGTCCGATACGGAACGCAAGTCCGGCTACCAGACGCGCGACTTGCCACGCCTGGAAGCGGGCATCACCTCGGTCGAGCGCACCTACGATGAAAAAGTCGACAAGGCGCTGGTACTGAACAGCCTGACCAAGTACGCCGCGCAACCGGCAGCACAGCGCCGCGCCAGCTTCGACGCCGCCATCGGCATCAAGGACGGCATGTCGCCAGCCGACCTGTCCGCCGCCCTGGACAAACTGTATGCCGGCAGCAAGCTGGCCGACAAGGCCGAGCGCGCAGCATGGCTGAAACGCACGCCAGCCGAATTCCAGGCCAGCAAGGACAGCTTCATCCAGGCAGCCGTCGCCATGTACCCGGATTCGCTGAAAAACGAAGCGGAAGACGAAGAACTGGCAGGCAAGATCCAGCAAGCCTACGCCAACTACATGAAAGCCAAAATTGCCTTCATGAAGAGCAAGGGCCAAGCCGTCTATCCTGACGCCAACAGCACCCTGCGCGTCACGTTCGGCAAAGTAGCCGGCCGCGACCACGGCGCCGACGGCACCACCTGGTCCGCCTTCACCACCGTCAATGGCGTCGCCGCCAAAGCCACGGGCCAGGGCGAGTTCAATGCACCAGCCAACCAACTGGCCGCGATCAAAGCCAAGGACTTCGGTAAATTCGTCGATCCGAAGCTGAAAACCGTGCCGGTCGACTACCTGGCCACCCTGGACATCACCGGCGGCAACTCCGGTTCGGCTGCCCTGAACGCCAAAGGCGAATTCATCGGCCTGGCCTTCGACGGTACGCTGGACTCGATCATTTCCGATTGGGACTACAACAAGGCCAACACCCGTTCGATCCAGGTCGACCTGCGCTACATGCTGTGGAACATGAAACACATCGACCACGCAGACAACCTGCTGAAAGAAATGGGCGCTGAATAACAAGAAGCAATAACCCGGCAACGGGCGCTTTAAGCTGAGCCACTCCTGCGGGAGTGGCTTTTTTTCGCCTAGCGTTTTACCTTGGTGAAGCGGTAAGGCACGGCTTGCTCCTCGCCAAACACTTGCGCCCGGCCACTTCCCAGCGGCAACATCACCCTGCGTCCGTCCTGCAGCAGCAAGGCCAGGTCGGCGCCGGGAAAGCGCTGCGCCAGCAGCGGATACGCTTGCCGCGCGATGGTAGCGGCGGGAATCACGATGCGATAATCGGCCTCGCCAAAATCGAGCAGCAGCGCGGGAGCCTCAGGTCCCGGCAGCGCCGTGATGCGCAGGCGCGCGCTTCCCTTGACGAGCTCGAAGGCTGACCACAGGGGCAAGCTGTGCTGCGTGGACCCGGTCTGCAGTTGCGGCGCGTGGCCCGCCACCGCCGACGTCAGCACGACGTCGGGCCGTTCTTCCGAGACTGCCCCATCGACGGCCAGCAGCCAGCCCCGGTAGCGTATCAGCGCACCCTGCGCGCTAGCCGTGACGGACCCGCCCTGCGCCACAGGTCCCTTGCCCGCCGGCAAGCGCAAGGGCGCCGCCTGTGCCGCCAGGCAAGCCCACCACACCAGCACCGCCATCGCCATCGCCATCTTCACCATGCCACCTCCCTTGCGCGTGAAACGTATTCATAACACAAGTACGGCGACTAGCCCCTGCGGCGCCTCAAGGCGGCAGCGCCGGTGCTACAATTGGCGCCTAGCGGGCGTACTTACCCAGCGCGCCTTCCCCCTCCCAGACTCAGACCGCTATGCCACCAGACTTGCGCACGACCTACGAACTCGGTAACCACAACCAGACCACGACCTGGCTGGAATGCATCACCTTCTACAAGGATCTCGCCGCACGCTACCCGCAAGTGCTGCATTTCGAACAGATCGGCCTGTCCGACTCGGGCGTGCCCATCCACGCTGGCGTCGTCAGCGCGGACGGCGTGTTCGACCGCGAGCAAATCAAGCGTGCAGGCCGCACCGTGTTCTTCAACAACAACGGCATCCACCCGGGCGAACCGGAAGGCATCGACGCCTGCATGGCCATCGTGCGCGACCTGTGTACGCAGCCGGAACGCCTGGCAGCGCTGGGCAGCACCGTGCTGCTGTTCATTCCGATCTACAACGTCGATGGCAGCCTGAACCGCGCCAATACGTCGCGCGTGAACCAGGATGGCCCGGAGCAATTCGGTTTCCGCGGCAATAGCCGCCACCTGGACTTGAACCGCGACTTCATCAAGTGCGACAGCCTGAACGCGCAAGTGTTCAACCGCCTGCTGGCCAGCTGGGACCCGGATGTGATGGTCGACACGCACACGTCGAACGGCGCCGACTACCCGTACACGATGACCCTGATCCACACGCAGACGGATAAGCTGGGCAACGGCCTGGGCCCCTTCCTGCAAAACACCATGCTGCCGCACATCTTTGCGCAGATGGAAAGCGCCGGCTGGCCCACCTGCCCGTACGTGAACCCCGTCAAGGACAGTCCCGACCACGGCATCGCCGAATTCCTTGAAGTGCCACGTTTCTCGACCGGCTTTGCGGCCTTGCACCACGTCATCGGTTTCATGCCGGAAACGCACATGCTGAAACCGTTTGCCGACCGCTACGCCTCCATGCGCGCCCTGCTCGACATCACCATGGCGTTCACGGTCAAACACGGCGAACAGATCAAGCAACTGCGCGCGCAAGCCAAGGCGGCGGGACGCACGCAAGCCCAGTGGCCCATCCACTGGAGCATGAACGAAGAACAACCGTCGACCTTCCCCTTCAAGGGCTATGCGGCGCAATACACGCCAAGTATCCTCGGCGATTACCAGCGCCTGTCATACGACCGCTCGCAGCCGTGGGAACGCGATATCACCTATTACAACCGCTTCGATGCGGACGTCACCGTGGCTGCCCCGAAAGCCTATATCGTGCCGCAGGCGTGGCGCGAAGTCATCGAACGCCTGCGCTGGAACGGCGTCGAAATGAGCCGCATCACCACCGAACAGACGCTAACGGCACGCTACTACCACATCGCATCCGTCGGCACGCGCGCCACGGCCTACGAAGGCCACATGTTCCACGACACGGTGGAACTCGAAGCGCGCACGGGCCAGTTCACCGTGCAGGCCGGCGACTATGTAGTGTCCCTGGAGCAGGACAACGCCCGCTACGCCGTGGAAACCCTGGAACCGCAGGCGCACGACAGCTTCTTCCGCTGGGGTTTCTTCAACAGCGTGCTGGAAAAGAAAGAAGCGTTTTCCGATTACGTGTTCGAAGACATGGCCTCCGAATTGCTGCGCGACGAGCCGGCGCTGGCCGCCAAGTTTGCCGAGTGGAAAGCAGCCAACCCGGCCTTGCTGAGCAATCAGGAAGCCGTGCTCGACTTCATTTTTGCACACTGCCAGCGCTTTGCCGAGCCGGAATGGCGGCGCTATCCGGTGATCGCCCTGATGTAACTCCGGGCTGTAGCGACTGCAACATCCTGGCGCCGCATCGGAGACCCCGGTGCGGCGCCTCTTTCTGTGCCCTGCCCACAAGGTAATCCCATGCACTACGCACTGAACCTGCGCACCTTTATTTACAGCCATTATTTTTACCTGGGCTTGCGCGTGGCCATCGGCCTGGTCGGCCTGGCCTTGCTGACCCAGGAAATCAGCGACAGCGCCACCGCCATGACGGTATGCATCGGCGCCCTGTGCACCACCCTGATGGACATGCCCAGCCCGCTGCGCCACAAGTTCAATGAAATGCTCGCTTCCGTGCTGCTGTGCAGCGCCGTGACCTTATTGATCAGCCTGTGCGGCCCCGTGCAGTGGCTGTTGATGACGGTACTTGTCCTCGTGAGTTTCCTCGCCAGCATGATGGTGGTGTACGGCAAGAAATCCATGCCCTTGCAGCTGGCCGCCCTGTTCATCATGACCATGTCGATGGAGCATCAGATGACGTGGCAGCAATCGTTCCACCATGCGGGCCTGTTCATGCTGGGCGGCTTGATCTATCTGGCCTACGCCATGGCCATTGCCTGGGTCTTGCGCCACCGCATCAAACAGCAAGTGCTGGCCGAAGCCCTGTTCGAACTGGCCGCCTACATCGACATCAAGGCCGACTTCTACGACACGCGTTTTAATCTGACGGAACAGTTCAACAAGCTGGTGCGCCACCAAAGCATTTTGGCCGACCGCCAGCAAGCGTCGCGCGACCTGATTCTGCGCAGCCACAAGAACAGCAAGGACGCCATCGTCGTGCAGGTGCACGTATGCATGCTCGATCTGTATGAACTGATCCTTTCCACGCACACGGATTACGCGCTGCTGCGCCAGCACCTGGCCGACTCCGACGTGCTGAAATCCCTGCACGACCTGGCCTACAAGGCGGCGCGCGACATCGAAGCCGTCGCCTACGCCGTCACGCGCAAGCGCGCTTCGTACGCGCAGATCATCTATGACAAGGAATGGGCCGACATCGAAGCGGAAATTGCCCGCCTTCACGCAAAAGGTGACGCTGCGCAGGAAGCGCTGGCCACCCTGCGCGCGCAGCGCAACAAGATCCGCGCGATTCTGAAAATGATCGCCGAGCTGCACCTGGCCACGCAAAAAGTCTATGCCGACGTGCCGTTCTGGAGCGGTGCGGACATGGCGCCCTTCTTGTCGCAGCAGAAATATGAGCTGACAACCCTGCTGTCGAATTTGCGCCTGGACTCGCCCGTGTTCCGCTTCGCCCTGCGCGTGTCGATGGCCATTTCCGTGGGATTGCTGATCGGCCACTGGCTGCCATATGCGGCGCACAGCTACTGGATTGTCTTGACTATCGTCATCATCCTGCGCCCCACGTTCAGCATGACGCGCCAGCGCCGCGCCGACCGCATCATCGGCACCATCATCGGCTGCGTGGTCACGGCCATCGTGATCCGCTACGTGCACAGTAATATCGTGCTGATGGCCATTTTATTTCTCTCCATCGTGGCCACGCCCACCTTCATCTATTTGCGCTACCGCTACACGGCCATCGCCGTCAGCCTGATGATCTTGCTGCAAATGCATTTGGTGGCGCCCAGCAACCCGAACCTCGTCAGCGAGCGCCTGATCGACACCCTGATCGGCGCGGCCGTGGCCACCGTGTTCAGCTTTGTACTGGCCAACTGGGAATACCAGAGCCTGCCCCGCCTCGTGCGCCAGGTGCTGAATGTGAATGTGAGTTATATGCAGGCCAGCTTTGCGCTGCTGCAAGGCAAATGTTTTGACGATTTCGCCTACCGCATCGAGCGCAAGCGATTGATGGACAGCCTGGCCGCGCTCAGCTCGGCGCTGGTGCGCATGCTCGATGAACCGGCCAGCAAGCAGCGGGCCGTGGAAGACATCAACCTGTTCATCGTGCAAAATTATTTATTGGTCGCCCACGTGGCGGCGCTGCGCTCCATCCTCGGGCGCCATGCCAGCCAGCTGCCCGTCGCGCCCGTCAATGCCTTGCTTGGCCACAGCCATACGCAAGTGTGTCTGACCCTGTCGCGCGCGCTGGAACAGCTCGACGACAAGGCGGCCATCAGCGCCCCGCTGGCTACCCTGCCCGCGCCGCCCGTCAGCGACGTGGCCTGGTCGGGATGGCCGCTGGTGCAGCGGCGTATCCGCCTGTTGCAGGCGGATGCTGACAAGATCGTGATACATAGCGCGGCGATCGTGCATATTGTGGCACCGCGCTAAGCCTGCACAGCTTACTTCAGGTATTGTTCAAACCAGCCGATAGTGCGCTTCTGCAAGTCGCGCTGGTGCTCGGGCTTGCGGAAGGAATGGCCTTCGCCATCGTAGATGAACAGGCTGGACGGCACGCCCATGGCACGCAAGCCGTGCCAGAATTCCAGCGACTGGGCGGCCGGCGTTTCCACGTCGCGCTCGCCTACGTAGATCAGGGTCGGCGTCCTGGCCGCCTTGATCGATTCGATCGGTGAAGCACGGCGGTAGACCTCAGGCTTGTCATACGCGGAGGCGCCAAAGAACGGGATCATCCACTGATTGATGCCGTTCTGGCCGTAATAGCTGATCCAGTTCGACACGCCCGCGCCCGCCACGGCCGCCTTGAAGCGGTCGCTGTGCGTGACGCCCCACATGGTCATGAAGCCGCCATACGAATGGCCGATCAGGCCCAGGCGCTGGCCATCGACGGGCGCCACTTTTTGCACCGCATCGATGCCGGCCAGGATGTCGCGCCAGTCGCCGCCACCGAAGTCGGCCATGTTGGCACGCGTAAATGCCTGGCCCTGGCCAAAGCTGCCGCGCGGATTGGGCAGGAAGACGAAATAACCCTTTTGCGTCAATTCGTGGATCAGGGTGCTTGCTCCCACGTAGCGGGGCGAGGCGGCCGCACCAGGGCCGCCATGCACGTTGACGATCATCGGGTAGCGCTTGCCGGCGTCCGTCTTCAACGGCCCCAGCAGCCAGCCCTGCACCTTGTATTGCTCGTTGTTCCAGCCCACGTTCTGCACCGTCAGCTGCGGCGCAAAGCCGTCATTGTCGCGCGTAATCTTTTTCAGCTGGCCTACCGGGCCCGCCACCAAGTAGCTGGCGTGCGTAAAATCTTCCTGCGCGGCGGCGGCGTGACGGCCATCGGCGCTGAACGACAAGCGGCCATCGCTGCCGCTGCTGCTCAGTTCACCGAGCATCACAGGTTGGCTGGGGCCGGTCTGCGCATCGACGGGCACCAGCGCCAGCTGCGAATCGATCAGGGCCGTCGCCAGCAAGCCGGCGCCGCGCCAGACGACGCCATTGAAAGTGCCGCGGTAGTCTGATGTGAGATTGCGCGGCGTGCCGCCGGCCAAGGGCACCGTGTAGATATCGCCGCCGATGGAGCCGAAATCGCTCATCAGGCCGCCGATGAAGACCACTGTCTTGCCGTCCGGCGAAACGGAAGGCAGGTTCAGCTGCATGGCCGGCGACGCGATCACGCGCAGGGCGCCCGTGGCCGCATCGATATGACTGAGCTTGGCGACCCACCAGTTGCTGTCGCCATTGCCCTGCGCGCTGGTGGCAACAAAGCCGCGGCCATCGGCCGTCCAGCTGTATTCATACACATAGGTGTCGGCGGGTGACAGCAGACGCGGCTCGCCGCCGCTGGCCGGCACAACGGCGATGCGCTGGGCATCGTCTTCACTGCCCACTTCGCCCACCTGGCGCGCGCCCGCCTCGACGGCGCCGGCCAGCTTGCGCGCGCCCACCGTCGCGAGCAAAGCCAGCTGCTTGCCGTCCGGCGACCAGCGCGCCGTGCTGGCCACGCCCTTGATACTGGTCAACATCCGCACCGGCGCCTGCGACAGGGTGGCCAGGTATAGCTGCGCCGTGCCCGCCTTGGCGTCATAGCCGATGAAGGCCAGCTGTTTGCCATCCGGCGACCAGCTGGGCTTGTCGTAGGAACACACGGCACACGGATCGAATTGCTGCACGATGGCGCCGTTGGCGGCGTCGCGTACGACGATCACCGCATGCGGGCGCTGCGGCTGTGGCTGTTCCACCCTGCTCGACTCGATGGCGGCGATGCGCTGGCCATTGGCCGACAGGGCGACGGCGCGGTAATCGCGCAAGGCCGGCTCGCTTGCAGGGGCGGCCTGCGCCAGGGTGCCCAGAAGGCTGCTTGCCAGCAAGCCGCAGGCGGCCAGATCAGTTATTTTCATCATGTAAATTCCGGTTAGAAATAAAAAAAACCGCCGGCAAGCGCGGCGGTTTCGGATGGAACAGACTGCATTAATGGGCCTTCTTGCCCAGATGCGAATGCCGCATGCTGTACAGGAAGTAAATGGCCACCGTCACCGCCATCCACACACTGAACACGACAAACGTCGTATGCGGCAAATCGCGCATGATGTACAGGCAAGCCAGGATGCTCAGGCCCGGAATCACGTATGGCCCAAACGGCACGCTGAAGCCTTCGATGCGGTTCGCGCCCTGCTTGTGGCGCAACACGGGCACGGCGATCGAGACGACCATGAAGGCCGTCAGGGTACCGATGCTGACCATGTCCCACAGGTAAGTCGCATCGACGGAACCGGCCACCACGGCCACGACGAGGCAGACGATGATGGTATTGCTGACCGGCACCAGAGTGCGCGGGTGGATTTTCTGGAACGATTTCGGGATCAAACCATCACGGCTGACGGCAAACAGGATGCGCGTCTGGCCGTAGATCGTCACCAGGGTCACGCTGAAGACGGAAATGACGGCGCCGGCCGACAGCACCAGCGCGGGCCAGGTCTTGCCCGTGACGTTTTGCAGGATCACCGCCAGGCCCGCTTCCTGGCCTTCGAACAATTTCGCCTGTTGCGCGCCGAGGGCGGCCACGGCCACCAGCAAATAAAACACGGTGACGATGAGCAAGGCGCCGAGGATGCCGCGCGGCACATTGCGCGTGGGATTTTTCACTTCATCGCCCGCCGTCGCCACCGTATCGAGGCCGATGAAAGAGAAGAAGACGGTGCCGGCCGCGGCCGTGACGCCCGTCATGCCGGCAAAGCCCTTGCTATTGTCGGTATTGAAGAAGGGGAAGAAATTGTCGGCGTTAAAACCGGAAAACGCGATGACGATGAAAAACACGAGGATCGCCAGCTTGATGATGACCATGATGGCGTTCATCAGGGCCGATTCCTTGGCGCCACGCAACAGCAAGAAGCCGCACATGCAGATCAAAAAGATCGGCGGCAAGTTGATGTGGCCGGCATGAAACTCCATGCCATGCGGGCCAGAAACGATCATCGGCGTGCGCAGCATCTCCGGGATGTGCCAGCCGAACGCGTTTTCCAGGAAATTGTTCAAGTAGGACGACCAGCCGATGGCCACGGCACTGCCCGCCAAGCCGTATTCGAGCAGCAGACAGGCGGCCATGATGAAGGCAAGAAACTCGCCCACGGTGGCGTAGGCAAACGAATACGAGGAGCCGGAAGCGGGTATGCGGAACGACAATTCCGCATAGCACAAGGCCGTCAAGCCGGCCGTGATGGCGGCGATCAGGAAAGACAGGACGACTGAAGGGCCCGCCTTGGGGACGGCTTCGACCATGGTAAAGAAAATGCCCGTGCCGATGGTGGCGCCGACGCCGATCATGGTGAGGGAAAACAGGCCGATGGACCGGCTCAAGCCACTGCTGCTGAGGCCTTCACCATATTCGACCGTGGTATCGATCGGCTTGGTGCGGCAAATTTTCTGGACCAGGGTTTGGCTCACTGACATTCCTTTATGAGGCATGCACTTAAACACCTGCAAAAACCTACTGCGCGTCGCGATTCGCGGCCTGCGATGCTCACTGTGCATTCGCACAGCTGCGCTTCTTAGCCACGACTCACATCCGCTCGCTACGGTTTTGTCAGGTGTTGTTCGGAACATGACGGGTAAAAACAAATAGCGCTCCGGCCCTACCTGGCAAAAAACCGGAAAGATCGCGTCCATTCTCAAAACTAAGCGATTATAGGGCTTTCATCGGCTCAGCTAAACAGAACTTTGATGTAAGGAAACAACGACTGGCGTGCGCCGCTAAACCCGCAAGAGTGCTGCTGAAGAAAAAATTGCTTCCATGAAAGAAAAAGCGCGCCGCTGCAGGGGCAGGGGCGCGCTTCTGGCTCAGCTCAGTTCAGCTGAATTACTTCTTGCCGTGTGGCGCATCGGCCGGCGGCCAGCCCGCTTCGTAGCCTTGCGGCACGTCGTCGCGGCGCGCTTTCGGCGCCAGGCCCAGCGCGTAGTACAGCACCGTCAGCAGGATCAGCCAGGCCGGTCCCACCATCAGGGCGATGCGCGTATCGGGGAAATACGCCATCAGGCCGATCACCAGCGCCAGGAAGGCCAGCGAAATCCAGGAACCATACGGCGCGAACGGCATGCGGAAGGCCAGGTTCTTGATTTCCAGCGGCGTCAAGGTCTTGCGGAACTGAATCTGCGTGACGAGGATCACGCCCCAGGTCCAGACGGCGCCGAAGGTGGAGATCGAGGTGACCCAGATAAACACTTTTTCCGGCACCAGGTAGTTCAGCAGCACGCCCAGCAGCAGCGCGAAGACGGACACGAGGATGGCGCGGCGCGGCACGCCGGCGGCCGTGGTTTCCGCGAACGCTTTCGGCGCCTGGCCTTGCAGCGCCAGGTTGTACAGCATGCGGCCCGTGCTGAAGATGCCGCCATTACACGACGACAGGGCCGCCGTCAGAACGACGAAGTTGATGATGCCGGCGGCCGTCTTGATGCCCAGGCGTTCGAACGTCATGACGAAGGGGCTGCCGGTGGTGCCGATTTCATTCCATGGGTAGATCGACAGGATGACGAACAGTGCGCCGACATAGAAAATCAGGATGCGCCAGAACACGGAATTGATGGCGTCGGGAATCGATTTCTTCGGGTTCGCCGCTTCACCAGCCGTCAGGCCAATCATTTCCACGCCCAGGTAGGCAAACATCACCATCTGCAGCGACATCAGCACGCCCTGCGCGCCATTCGGGAAGAAGCCGCCATGCGTCCACAGGTTCGAGATGCCGATGGCCACGCCGTCGTTGCCGAGACCGAAGACGATCATGCCCGTGCCGCCAATGATCATCAGGATGATGGTGACCACCTTGATCAGGGCGAACCAGAATTCGAACTCGCCGTAGGCTTTCACGGCCAGCAGGTTGATGGCCCCCATGGAACCGAGGGCCGCCAGGGCCCAGATCCAGCGCGGCGTGTCGGGGAACCAGATGCCCATGTAGATGGCGACGGCGGTAATTTCCGCCACGCATGTGACCAGCCACAGGAACCAGTAGTTCCAGCCCGTCAGATAGCCTTGCAGGGGGCCCAGGTAATCCTGGGCGTAGCGGCTGAAAGAGCCGGCGACCGGGTTGTGCACGGCCATTTCGCCCAGTGCGCGCATGATCATGAAGATGACCGCGCCACCGATGATGTACGACAGCATGATGCCGGGACCGGCCATCTTGATCGCGTTGCCGGAACCCAAAAACAGGCCCACGCCAATCGCGGCGCCCAGCGCCATCAGGCGGATCTGCCGCTCACCCAGGCCGCGGTGCAAGCCTTGTTCACTCGTTTTCATTACGTGTCTCCGTTTTTTTCTTGAATACACCGATCCCTCCACCCCAATGGCGGTTCCGCTCTTGCTGGAAAGGAAGAAAAGGCTGGCCGGCGGCTGAGCGCCGGCATACTCATGTGGTCAGGCTACCGCGTCAGGCCAGTTCGGCGATCAGCTCGATCTCGACGCAAGCGCCCAGCGGGATTTGCGCCACGCCGAAGGCGGAGCGGGCGTGCTTGCCGCTGTCGCCGAAGACTTCGACGAACAGTTCCGAGGCGCCATTGGTCACCAGGTGCTGTTCCGTGAATGCGGAGGTGGAATTGACCAGGCTCATGACCTTGACGATGCGCTTGACCTTGTTCAAGTCGCCGCCGCACGCATCTTGCAGGGTGGCGATCAGCTCGATGGCAATGCCGCGCGCGGCGATCTTGCCTTCTTCCGTGGTGACGTCCTTGCCCAGCTGGCCAACCCAGACCTTGCCATCCTTCTTGGCCAGGTGGCCGGACAGGAAGACGGTGTTGCCCGTGCGGGCATGCATCACGTAGGCGGCAGCTGGCGCGGCAACGACTGGCAGTTCGATGTTGAGGGCTTTGAGTTTTTCGTAAAACGACATGCTATTTCTCCAAGAAAACAATATAAGCGAAACCAAAATTCATGCACGGCAGGGCACGGAGGATGACGCCCTGGCAGCGCGGTAGTGACCGACAACAGTGCCAGATTAAACGTCATCATATTGGTGAACCAGCAGTTTTAGTTCACAAATAGGCCCGGTTATTCAGTGGATTATACCGACAATCAAACAAAATTCAGCATCGGTTCATGAAGCATGCTCTACAGGCATCGAGCGTGACTTTTTTCATTAAATTGTCACTTGTGCAATGTCAAGCCCTCGGGGTCAAGGTTTATCGCCTTCAGAAATGCCTGGTCGTGCGAAACCACAAGTAGCGCGCCCCGATATTGCAGCAGCATCTGCTCCAGCGCCTGCAGGCTGGCCAGGTCCAGATGATTGTCGGGTTCGTCTAACAGCAGCAGTTGCGGCGGCGCCTGCGCATACAGTTCGGCCGCCAGCGCCACCTTCATGCGCTCGCCGCCGCTGAGCAAACGGCTGGGCATGGTGGCGCGCGCGCCGGCAATGCCCAGCAGCGCCAGCCGCGTGCGCAGCTCGCCTTCCGGCAGCAGGCTGTTGCGTGCCTGCAAGCGCTGCACGGCGCTCCACTCGCCGTCTTGCAGTCCGGCATGCTGGTCCAGCCACGCCATCCGCGCATGGCACAGTAGCTCGCCGCTGGCGGGCGCCAGCTGGCCGGCGATCACGCGCAACAGGGTCGACTTGCCACTGCCGTTATTTCCCGTCACAGCCAGGCGGCGCGGCCCACTGATGACCAGACTCACAGGCTGCACCTGGCCATAGGGCAAGACCAGATCGCGCAGCTCCAGGATCAGCTTGCCGTTCGGCACGGCACTGTCGGGCGCCAGCAGCAGACGTTCGGCCTCGGGCGCGCAGCGGGCGCTGGCATCCATCACCCTTTGCTGGCGCGCCTGCTGCGCCTCTTGCGCGCGCAGGCGCAGCTTGCCCTGGCTATCCTGGCTTTTCTCCTTGCGCGCGTCGAGCAGCAGCTTGCTTTGATTGCCTTCGCGCCCCTCGCGCTCGCCACGCACTACCCGCTTCTGCTGGCGTTCGGCCTGCTGCTGCGCTTCGCGCTGTTCGCGTCTGGCGCTGGCCTTTTCCGCCTGCAGGGCCGCCGCAAAACCGGCCTGCTCCAGCGCGCGCTGCTGCGCATACATGGCGTAATTGCCGCCATAGCTGCGCAAGCCCTGCGGCGACAGCTCGGCGATGTCATCGACGTGCTCCAGCAAGCCGCGGTCATGGCTGACCAGCAGCAAGCCGCCCGGCCAGCGCGCCATCTGCGCCACCAGGCGGGCGCGCTGCTGCACGTCGAGATGATTGCTCGGTTCATCGAGCACCAGCCAGTCCGCCTGCGACAGCCAGGCCCCTTGCAGGGCGATGCGCTGGCGCTCGCCGCCGCTCAGGCTGGCCGTGGGCGTAGCGGCATTGACATGGCGCAAATCGAGCGCATCGAGCGCCTGGCGCAAACGGGCCTGGGCATCCCAGCGATCTCCCACGAGCGCGTAATCGGCTTCATCGATGCTGCCTTCGGCGATGCGCGCCAGCGCCGCCAGCAAGTTACTCACGCCAGCAAGGGCCGCCACGGTGGGATAGCGCTGCGGATCGAGTTCCTGCGCCACATAATGCACGCTGCCGTCACAGCGCACGGCGCCAGAGGACGGCTGCGCCTGGCCCGCCAGCAGGCGCGCCAGCACGCTCTTGCCCACGCCGTTATCGCCGACGAGAGCGATACGTTGCGGGGCAAAGCTAAATTGCAAATCGGAAAATAATACCCGGCCATCGGGCAGCACAAAGGAAAGACGGTCGAGTTGCAGGAATGCGGGCATGGATACTCCTTGAGCAAGGCTGGCGAACCCGCGCAGCGCAAGGCGCTGTGGCGGGATGGGCGAGGCCGTGCACAGCACGGCAGTATCAATGGCGCATGTCGAAGCGTCCTGGAGAAATGGGGAAAGAAGCGTCAGTGTAGCAGAGTAAGCCTTAACGCTGCCCCAGGGTCGTGTCGCCGAACAGGTTCTTGAATTTGCGCGGCTGCGAGCGCCAGTACTGCGGCGGCGCCTGCACTTGCGCGCCAAGCTGGGCCGCCGCATGCCAGGGCCAGCGCGGGTCGAACAGGATGGCGCGCGCCAGCGCCACCATGTCGGACTGTCCATGGGCGATGATGTCTTGCGCCTGCTGCGCTTCCGTGATCAGGCCCACGCTAATCGTGGGTAAGCCGCTGTCGCGCTTGATGCGTTCGGCAAACGCCACCTGGTAGCCTGGGCCCACAGGGATTTGCTGCTGCGGAGAAATTCCGCCACTGGAAACGTGGATGAAGTCGGCGCCCAGCTGCTTGAGTTCCTGCGCGAAACGCACGCTTTGCTCGATTTCCCAGCCACCTTCGACCCAGTCGGTGGCGGAAATGCGCACGCCCACGGCCACCGTGGCCGGCACGGCGGCGCGCACGGCTTCAACCACTTCCAGCGGAAAGCGCATGCGGTTTTCCAGGCTGCCGCCATACGCATCCGTGCGCTGGTTGGATAGCGGCGACAAAAACTGGTGCAGCAGATAACCGTGCGCCGCGTGCAGTTCGATGCCCTCGATGCCGAGCGCATGCACGCGCTGCGCGGCCGCGACAAAGGCGCCCTTGATCTGCAGCAAACCCATTTCATCGAGGGCGATCGGCACGGTTTCACCGGGCGCATGAGCGATGGCGGACGGCGCCACCGTTTGCCAGCCGCCATCGGCCAGGTGCACGCAGGCACCGCCCTGCCATGGCGCGCGGCTCGACGCCTTGCGTCCCGCGTGGCCCAGTTGCACCACCAGCGGAATCGGAGAATGGCGTCGGATCGCCTGCACCACCTTGGCCAGCGCCGTCTGGTTCGCATCCGACCACAGGCCCAGGTCCTCGGCCGAGATGCGTCCCTCGGGCGAGACGGCCGTCGCCTCCGTCATCAGCAAGCCCGCGCCGGACAGGGCCAGGTGACCCAGGTGGATCATATGCCAGTCGGTGGCGTTGCCGTTGTCGGCCGAGTACTGGCACATGGGCGCGATGGCGATGCGGTTGGCCACGTGCAGCGGTCCCAGGGCATATGGCGTGAATAGCTGGCTCATGGCGGACTCCGGAAAAAGGGAAGCACCGATTCTACTGTGCTTTGCAAAGCGCGGCTTACACCTGCTTACGTTTGATACAGCGCAAGGGCTAGCCTTGGGCCGGCGCGGCCGCTAATCTGGACACATCAATAACACCCGTAGCACCACCCCAGGAGAACACATGAACACGACGACTACCGCCAGCCGCATCCACCCCTTGATGGCCGGCGCCGCCATTTCCGTGACGGTCCTGTGCCTGGTCGGAGCGGCGTCCATCGCCGGCATCCTGCCCAATTCGCGGGCGAATGTGCCGGCCACGCCAGCCATCCCTGCCGACGTGGCCGCCATGACGCCAGCCAGCGCCGCCGCCCTGGCGGCTCCCGCCGCTGCACCGGTAGCCGCGCCTGTCGTCGCACAAGCCGCCCCGGCACCAGCTCCGGCGCCCGTCGTGCACAAGCGCGTCGTGCACCACACGCAAGTGGCGCAAGCGCGTCCTGCCTACAATGACAACAACGACGGCTACCGCGACACGGCCTACCGCGAACCCGTGCGCCAGCAGCCAGTGCCTGCGCCGGCACCGGCACAACCGAACTACGTGGGCATCGGCACGGGCGCCGTCATCGGCGGCTTGATCGGCAATCAGGTCGGTGGCGGCCGCGGCAAGGCGCTGGCAACGGTGGCCGGCGTGATCGGCGGCGGCATGCTGGGCAATGCGGTGCAGAACCAGGTGCAACAGCCACAACGTTAATCGTACGGTCCCAGATAGTCGAGCTTGCCCACGGCCACGCCATTGTTTCTCAGGATGGCGTGGACCATGGAGACGTGGAAATAGAAGTTCGGCAAGGCAAAGCTGAGCAGGTAATCGTCGCCCGAGAATGTTGTCCCCTCGTCAGTCCAGTTCAGCACGACTTCCTTCTGCGCGCTGCCCGCCATCTGGCCCGCATTCACGCTGTCGATGTAGGCGATGGTGTTGGCGATGCGTTCCTGCAACTGCTCGAACGACGCTTCGTTATCCTCGAACTTCGGCGCCGGCACGCCGCTCAGGCGTTCGACCGACATCTTCGACGTATCGCTGGCGCGCTGTACCTGCGCCGTCAAGTCCAGCATGTCGGGCGCCAGCTGCGCGCCCAGTAAAATCTCGGGCACGATGCCATCTTCCTCCACATGGGCTTGCGCTTTTTCCAGCAGGGCCGAGACGACCCGCAAGCCGCGGATGAAGACGGGAATGGTTGCCTGATACATGGACACGGACATGGCGGACTCCTGATAGTGAACGATGAATCAGTGTACCCGAGGCGCCGCCTGCGGGTACGCACACAAGCTTACTTGTCCAGATTCACCTTGCCGTCCGGTAAATGCGCTGGCTGTTCAACGGACTCCTGCGGCTGTATCGGTGCCGGCTTGTCCTTGCGCCTGCCAGTGAAAAACTTGACGATGGCCGCGCCGCCGCCCACGACGGCCAGGAGCAGCACTTTCTTGAAGGCCAGCAGCAGCGCCAGCAGTTTGCCAAACAGGCCCAGCTTGCTGGCCACGCCGCCAGCCACCAGCGCCGCCAGGCCATACTCGGCCACCTTGTCCGTCTTGCTGTCGAAATCCGTGTAGCGGTTGCCGTCGGTAAATTCCGTGAACGCCGTCACTTGCTGCATCTCTGTCTTGATCGTCGCGATCTGCTGCATGCTGGCAATCGCGTTCAGGTTCAGCACTCCTTCACGGCCCAGCACGCGCACGTTGTAGTTCAGCGAGTGCTCGCCGCCATCGACCATCAAATCCTTGGCCCAGTACAGCTTGTGCGTATCCTTGGCATAGCTGGGTTTTTCCGCCCAGCCCATCAAATGGATGCCGGGATAGCCCTGCTTCTTGCGCTCCGCATTGTTTTCCAGCACGGACGCCTGCATATCCTTGAGCAATTCGTCGTACTTGATGCTGTCCGCATCGTCATCCTTGATATGCCCTTCTTTTTCATACGTCACCACCACGCCCCAGCTATCGCGCTCAAGCACGCTGATCTTGGCGGGCACGATCATGCCCAGCGATTCCATGCCCGGCGGATTGCCCCAGGCATCGACCAGCACGCGCTCGGCGTCCGTTGGCGACAAATAACGGAAGTTGGCAGGCAAATCCAGGGTGGCGATGCCGCCAGGCAAAGTGATCTTGCCGCGCTGCAGGTGCAACTGGGCAAGGAATTGCTCGGCCGTCATTTCCGTTGCGGCAGCCTTCTCTTCGGCAGGGGCGGCAGCCGTCAGGCCGGAGAGGGTCAGGCACAGCAGCGCTGTCAGCAGGCGTTTCAACATGATCGGTCCAGGAATTTACAAAAGGGCAAATATTTTAAACCAGTTGATTGCTTAATGGATAATTATTTCTGTGCGGCATCTTTTTATGAAAAAAGCGCCAGGCGGGTTTCCCCGGCTGGCGCTTGATGCTGTGTGACGGCTGGACGATCAGGAGGTACGCACCACCATCAAGCCCGCGCGCAAGCCCACGCGCACGTCCGGGTTGGGAAACACCACCAGTTCTTCCGCGTGCTGCACCGTGTAGACGTGGTCGCCATCGCTGGCGATCACGGCGTGCTGCGGCAGGGACGTGAAATTCTGCGTGCTGCGATCAAACGCCATGCGGAATTCATCGCTGTGCTTGATGATTTCCTGCGCCACCTTGAACACGTGCGGCGCTGCCTTGACGGGCTGCGCAGGCAAGCCCCGCAGCAAGCCGTCCAGCGCCCGCGACACGTCGTCGAACAGGGACAAATCGTTCTGCCCCAGGGTGCCCACGCGGCCCAGCTCCACCGTACTGGCGGCCGCACCGAAATGCTCGGCCGAATAATAGCTGTAGGTGCCGGCCGACTGCGGGTTCATGATGATGGCGCCGATGGCGGCCTGGCCCAGCCAGGCTATCAGCTGCGCCTTGGCATCGTCAGCCACCAGGTCCGGCACGATGGCAAACGTGGGATACACGGAGGGCCGAATGGCCGTGTGCAAATCCAGGTGCCAGCGCACAGGGCCCGCCGCTGCAAAGAACGCTGACGTGGCGGCGATCATTTCATCGGCACGCGCGCTTTCCGCCGCTTGCGCCAGGCTGCCCCGCACGGGGCGGAACATGCGATTCAGGTCGGCGTCGATGAAACGCTTGCCGGCCCGGATCGCATCGACATTGCCCACGCAAACGAGCAGGTCGACGGCCAGTGCGGACGCATCGCGCGACAGCGCGTCGAGCAGATGCGCCAGCACTTCGATCGGTCCCGTTTCGTCGCCATGCACGCCCACCGAGACGGCCACGCTGGCGCGCGCCTCTCCCGGCTTGACGACTTGCAGCATGCCGGGCGCCGGCAAGGCCACCGTGAAACCGGCGTCCGCAAACAACTGGGCCACGCCGCTGAAATCGGCCTGCGCCAGCGCCTGCACTACCGCTGTTACTCCCTGCGTTACTTCTTGCGTCATTACACCGCCGCTTCCGCTGGGGTTTTCGCCGTGATTTTATTCACGGCTTCCGACAAGGTCCACACGTCCAGCATGGCTTGCTCCAGTTCCGTCGCCGCCACATAGGCCGACAGGCCCAGCGCGCCCGTCACGGCATCGACGGCCTGGCCCGCATTGCCTTGCTCGGCGCGCGCCAGCACTTGCGTCAGCAGACGCTGTTGCGTGCGGCGCAGGGCCTGCTGCGCGTAGTTGCGCAACTGTTCCTGCGATTTGCCTTGCGCGGCCAGCTTCAGGCCACGCTCCAGGGTGTCGATGCCCGCCTGGCTGCGCAGGGCCAGGCCCACTTGCAGGAAGGCCGCCAGGTCCATCGAAGCAGGACGCGGCACGGACAGGGCCGGGAACAGGAAGCCGGCAACGACTTCCAGCGCGTCGACCGCATCCCACGCCTGCACGAAGGCCGGACTCAGGCCCGGCACCAGCGCCGCTTCCGACTTGATGCCAACGGCTTTGAGCAGCTCGCGCTTCGATTCCGCGCCAAACAAACGAGTCAGTTCGGCCAGACCGGCGCCGCGCAATTGCTCGGCCGGCACCGACAGCACGCCGGCGATCATGGTTTGCTGCAGCACGCGCGTTTGCGCGTCGACCTTGATCGACACCTCGCGTGGAATCGTCAAGGCATCCGCATCGAGCGCGTCGAACACGGGCGCCAGGTTCAGCGCCACCCATGCCTGGCCCCAGGCCAGGATCACGGTCGATTCGTCCACGCCGTGTTCCGCCGCCAGGTTGCGGATCATCAGCGGGCCGCAGCGGTTGATCACTTCATTGGCCAGCACGGTCGCCAGGATGGCGTTGGCCAGCGGGTGGTCGAGCGCCGAACGGGTTTCCACCAGCAGGGACGGGAAGTACGGTTTCAGGACCGGCTCGGCCCACGTTTCGCCCGTCAACGGCAAGGCGGACAGGATGCGCTTGAAGCGGTTCTTCACGTTGGCGATCACCACCGCCAGTTCCGGCGTGCTCAAGCCACGACCGTCGCTCTTGCGGCGCGCCAGTTCGGCCACCGACGGCAGCTGCTCCAGCTCGCGCGACAGGGCACCTTCTTCTTCCAGGCTGGCGATCAGCGCGGCATAGCCATCCTGCACGGCGCTTTCGCTTTGTGCCTGCAATTCGCGCACCAGCAAATGCGTCTGCTGCGTGTTGTCGCGCAAGACCAGGCGCTCGACGTCGTCCGTCATCGCATACAGCTCGCGATTGCGTTCGGCTTCCGTCAGCTTGCCCGCATTGACTTCCACGTCCAGCCAGATTTTCACGTTCACTTCATGGTCCGAGCAATCCACGCCGGCCGAGTTGTCGATCGCATCGGTGAAGATGCGTCCACCGGCCAGCGCGAACTCGATACGGCCCGCCTGCGTCGCACCGAGGTTACCGCCTTCGGCCACGACTTTTACGCGCAGCTCATTGCCGCTGACGCGGATGTGGTCATTCGCGCGGTCCTTCACTTGCGCGTGGCTCTCCGTCGACGCCTTGATGTAGGTGCCGATGCCGCCGTTGTAGAACAGGTCCACAGGCGACTTCAGGATGCGATGCATCAGTTCTTCCGGCGCCAGCGCAGTTTCCGCGATATCGAGCGCGGCGCGGATCTGCGGCGACAGTTCGATGCTGCGGGCGGAGCGCGGATACACGCCGCCGCCTGCCGAGATCAAGTCCTTGTTGTAGTCATCCCACGAGGAACGCGGCAAGGCGAACAGGCGTGCGCGTTCCTCGAACGAGACGGCGACGTCCGGTGTCGGATCGAGGAAGATGTGGCGATGGTCGAATGCGGCCACCAGTTTCAGCTGGCGCGACAGCAATACGCCATTGCCGAACACGTCGCCCGACATGTCGCCCACGCCGACCATGGTGATCGGGGTGGTATTGAGGTCGTGGTCCATTTCATAGAAGTGGCGCTTGACGGCTTCGAATGCACCCTTGGCGGTGATGCCCAGCTTCTTGTGGTCATAGCCGTTCGAGCCGCCCGAGGCGAACGCGTCGCCGAGCCAGAAACCGCGCTGCACGGCGATGCCGTTGGCGATGTCCGAGAACGTCGCCGTGCCCTTGTCGGCGGCGACCACCAGGTAAGGATCGGCTTCATCGAAGCAGACGGTGTCGACCGGCGGGACGATATTGCCCAGCGAGCGGTTGTCCGTCACTTCCAGCAGGCTGGAAATGAACAGACGGTAGACGGCTTCGCCTTCGGCCGCGATGGTTTCACGCACGGCGTCTTTCGGCATCATCTTGCAGACGAAACCGCCCTTCGCGCCGGCCGGCACGATGACGGCGTTCTTGACCATCTGCGCTTTCACCAGGCCAAGCACTTCGGTGCGGTAGTCTTCCATCCGGTCGGACCAGCGCAAGCCGCCGCGGGCGACGGGGCCGCCGCGCAGGTGCACGCCTTCGAAGCGGCGCGAGAAGACGAAAATCTCGCGGTAAGGACGCGGTTCCGGCACCAGCGCCAGGCTGCTGGTGTCGAACTTGAAGATGATCTTGTCGCCTTGTTGATTGTTCTGGAAGTAGCTGGTGCGCAGGGTGGCGGCCATCAGGTCGGCCAGCGCGCCGAGGATTTCCTCGGTGTCCGCGTGGTTCACGGAAGGCAGGCCAGCCTTGATGGCGGCGATGCTTTCCAGGGCCGTCGCATGCTGCGCGTCGGACAGCGAAGGATCAAAGCGCTGCAGGAAGGCTTCGACCAGGGCTTTGACCTGGGCCGGCTGCTTGCGCAGGCTTTCGGCGATGTAGCGCACCGAGAAGCGGCTGCCCGTCTGGCGCCAGTAGCTGGTGTAGGCGCGCACCAGCTGCACTTCGCGCGTCGACAAACCGCCTTCGATGACGAGGCCATTCAGGCGGCCATCTTCGGCCGTGTCGTTGAACAGGGCGGCAAACAATTCCTGCGCGACGGCGACGACGGATGGCTGCGCCAGTTTCGCCGCGCTGGCCGCATCGACCGTCAGGCTGGTGACGAAATAGCGCGTGCCGTCGGACAGCGAAACGGAATACGCCTGTTCGCGGTCGATGGCCACGCCCGCATTGTGCAGGGCCGGCAGGATGGTCGACAGCGGCGGCACCTTGTTGGCCGAGTACAGGCGAATCGTGGTGACGGCGCCCGTCTCGATGCGCACGGCCACGTGCGCCGGATCCGTGTTGCGCAGGATGGTGTCGAGGTCGCGGAAGGCGACGGCCGGCGCGGTGGCGGCCACGTAATCGAGCGGCAAGGTAGCGCACAGTTTGCGCAGGCTGGTGCGCAGGGCCACGTCAGGCACGGCGTCGGCCACGGCGGCAAAGCCGTTATGCCAGCCATCGAGCACGCTCAGCAGCGGCTGTTCGATATCCGTTTCCAGGTCCAGCGGGTAGCGGGCGGCGTGGGCGATCAGGTAGACGCGCGCCAGGGGGCCGTCGGCCACCAGGGTTTGCATACTCACGTGCGTGGCGCCGGAACTGGCTTGCAGGGCTTTCGCCAGGCTCGATGCCACGCTGGCGCTGTAGCGCTCGCGCGGCAGGTAGACCAGCACGTTCAGGTGGCGCGCATACACGTCGCGGCGCGCGAAGACCTTGGTGCGCGGCTGCTTGTACAGCGAAACGACGGCGCCGCACACTTGCGCCAGCCAGTCGAGGTCCGCTTCCAGCGCTTCCGTGCGCGGCAGGGATTCGAGGATTTCGCGGAATTTCTCGGCGCGGAAGCCTTGCTGGCGCACGCCGGCCAGGCTCAAAACCTTGGCCACGCGGCCGCGCGCGAACGGCAGCGCCGCCAGCGGAGTGGAATTGCCGGCGCGGGTGAACAGGCCGACGAAGCAATGCTCGCCCAGAATCGCGCCTTGCGCATCCATGTCGCGCACACCGATGAAATCTAACTGCTGGTCGCGGTGCAAAGTGCCCGCCACGTCGGCCTTGACGATGGACAGCGCCGAGTCGCGCTTGGCCAGGGTATCGAAGTCGCCGGGAATATTCGCCAGGCAGGTGCCGTAGACCGGGTGCGCCGTATCCTGCAGCACGCCAACACGGCTAGGAATGTCGCGTTCGAGTTCGCGCACGCCCGGCTTGACGCGGTAGTAGGCGTAGCCGAAGACTTCAAAGCCGCCGCTGCGGGCCCACTCCAGGAAGGCCGCCACTTCCGCGCCTTCTTCGCCATGCTGCGCTGCAGCCGTGGCGACGGTGGCCAGGCGCTCGCTCATGGCGGCGGCATCGCGGCGCACGATGGCGGCGTCGCGCGCGACCGTCTCCAGGGCGGCGACCAGCGCGGTCTGGGCTTGCGGCGCCAGCTCTTCGTCGAGCAGCACCAGCACATACGATTCGAGCGGGTCGCCAGACTGGCGCACCGCTTCGACGCTGCCATCAAGAGCGCGGCGCACGGGCAGCACGGTGTTCATCACGCCGCGCACGGCCAGGTGCTGGCGGCGCATGGCCATGACGATGGAGTCGACCAGGTAAGGCATGTCTTCGTTCAGGATCAGCAAGGCGCTCGCCATGCCGCCACGGCCATCCGCATAACGCAGGGTGGCGATCTGGCAGCCGTTGCCGGTGCGCTTGGCCGCTTGCGTGAAGCCGTCCACCAGCACGGGCGCTAGGCTGTCGGGCGCGATGTCGGCCAGGTCTTCGGCATCGAGCGAGTCGAGCCATGCCTGCACCAGCTGCACGACAGGCGCTGCCGCCTTGCCTGCATTGCCAGCCGCGTTAATCAACTCCAGCGTTTGTGTACGCAAATCTTGTGGCGTGTGATTCATCTTGCATCTCCATTACGGTAATGTGAATGTCCAACGCTGTCGTTAGGGCTTGTGGCTGGGCGGCAGCGGTGTCAAGAGACGGGGGTCGCCCGTCCAATTCTGTGTTGCGGATAGTCTGTCTCGGATTTTTTCTGTGTATTTTCTATCGCCTACAAGTCGTACAATCCCGGTAAGTTGAGGATGATCGTCAATTCTTCAAGCGCCGCATGCACTTCCAGCGCCAGCTGCGGGTCGGCCAGGTCGCCCGGCTCCAGATGGTCGCGGTAATGTTTTTCCACCCACTGCACCAGCCGATGGTACAGCGTTTCCGTCATGATCACGCCCTGATGCATGGCGCGCGCCTCGGTTTCCATCAGGGCCACGCGCAAACGCAGGCAGGCGGGCCCGCCGCCGTTGCGCATGCTCTGGCGCAGATCGAAATGAATCAGTTCGTCAATCGGACCACCGCTGGCCACCAGGCCTTCCAGGTAGCGCGACACGGCGCGGTTTTCCTGGCATTCCTGCGGGATCACCAGCGCCATCTTGCCGCCCTCTTTCGTCAGCAACTGGCTGTTGAACAGATAGCTGGTCACCGCATCCTGGATCGGCACCTGGCCCGTGTCCACGCGCAGCGCGTCCAGTTGCGCGCCCGTGGCGGCGACGGCGCGATGCAGCTGCGACAGGCTTGCCTCTTCATCGGCAAACGCCTGTTCATGGTAGAACAGCACATTGCCATTGCCGACGGCGATGACGTCGTTATGGAACACGCCCTGGTCGATCACGTCCGGGTTCTGCTGCACGTACACGGTGCGCTTCGCGTCCAGGCCATGCAGGCGCGCCACGGCTTGCGACGCTTCCAGGGTCTGGCGCGCCGGATAGCGCTTCGGCGACGGTGCGGACGGGTCGAACTCCACCCGGCCATACACGAACAATTCAACGGATGGCGCGCCGTGGCTGGCGCCCAGACGCGTGTGGTTGGCCGCGCCCTCGTCGCCAAAGGCGGGCGTGGACGGCAGCGCGTCGTGCACGGCAAAGTGCTTGTCGTCGCTGAAAATGGCGCGCAGGCTGCGCGCCGACTGCGCGTGCTCGAAGGCGCGGTGCAGCTTGTTATTCAGGTTGGCGGCCGTGAAATGCACGCGGCCATCTTGCGTGTCGGCCGATGGGCTGACCGTGGCGGCGTTCGCCGTCCACATGGGCGAGGCGGAATACGCGCAAGCCAGAATCACCGGGGATTCCTTGTAGGCGCGCGCCAGCACCTCGGCATCCGTGCCCGTGAAGCCGATGGAGCGCAGCAGGCGGAAATTCGGCCGGTCCTGCGGCGGCAGCAAGGCTTGCGCAAAGCCGCGCGCGGCCAGTTCGCGCATCTTGGCCAGACCCTGCAAGGCGGCCTGCTTCGGATTGGAAGCGCTTTTCACATTGCTGAATGAGGCCACGTTGCCGAACGAGAGTCCGGCATAGTTATGCGATGGCCCGACCAGGCCGTCAAAATTGTATTCACGCGTGCTGTGCATGGGGAGTTTCCTTAAAAATTCAGGCCGGGCGACAGCTTGGCCGGCATTTCCAGCGCGCTGTTCTCGATCGAGGCGACCGGGTAGGCGCAGTAATCTGCCGCGTAATACGCGCTCGGACGGTGGTTGCCCGACTTGCCGATGCCGCCGAACGGCGCCGTGCTGGCCGCGCCCGTGGTCGGACGGTTCCAGTTGATGATGCCAGCGCGCGCGCGTACCTGGAAGGTTTGCCACAGGGCCGGATCGTCGGACAGGAGCGCCGCGGCCAGGCCGAATTCGGTGGCGTTGGCGACCTTCAGGGCAGCGTTGAAATCGGCCACGCGTATCACTTGCAACAGTGGGCCGAACCATTCCTCGTCGGGGATGCCGGTAGCAGCGGTGACATCGACGATACCAGCCGTGACAAAGCCCGCCTCGGGATTCAACTGGCGCATCTGCAGCAGGGTGGTGCCGCCCTTGGCGACCATGTCCGATTGCGCCTGCACCAGGCGCGCGGCCACGGCGCTCGATACCACGGGACCCATGAATGGCTGCGGCTGCGCATCGGACGCGCCGATGCCCAGTTTCGCGGCCACTTCCACCAGGCGCGCGATGAAGGCAGAACCCGCTGCATTGTCCTGCACCACCAGGCGGCGCGCGCAGGTGCAGCGCTGGCCGGCCGAGACAAAGGCGGAGAAGATCGCGTGGTGCACGGCCGCGTCGACGTCCTTCACGTCCCACACCACTAAAGCGTTGTTGCCGCCCATTTCCAGCGCCAGCATCTTGCCCGGCTGGCCGCCGAACTGGCGATGCAGGCTGATGCCCGTCTGGCACGAACCCGTAAACAATACGCCGTCGAGGTGTGGATTGGCGCCCAGCGCCACGCCCGTATCGCGCCCGCCGTTGACGAGGTTGACGACGCCATTGGGCAAGCCGGCCTGCTGCCACAGCTGCACCGTTTTGATGGCCGTGCGCGGTGCATATTCGCTGGGCTTGAAGACGATGGTGTTACCAGCGATCAGGGCTGGCACGATGTGGCCGTTCGGCAGATGGCCGGGGAAATTGTACGGGCCGAACACGCCGAACACGCCATGCGGGCGGTGGCGCAGCACGGCGTCGCCATCGGCGATCTTGCTTTGCGTGATGCCCGTGCGCGCGTGATACGACTGCACCGAGATATCGATCTTGTTGGCCATGGTGGCCACTTCCGTGCGCGACTCCCACAATGGTTTACCCACTTCTTCCGAGATCAGCAGCGCCAGCGCTTCCGCATGTTCCTTGAGCAGTTCGCGAAAGCGCACGCAGATGGCAATGCGCTCTTCGACGGGCGTCTCGGCCCATGCTTCAAAGGCGGCGCGCGCGGCCTGGCACGCCTCTTCGACTTCGTGTTCCGTCGCTTCCAGGCTGGCCCAGGTCTCCTTGCCGTTCGACGGATCGATGGTGAGCAGTTCACGGCCCGTGCCTGGCAGCCAGGCGCCGTTGATGAAGTTCGATGCTGCGGTAGATGGATTCAATACGTTAGACATGGGGATGCTTCCTCGGGTTGAGTGACAAGGTGCGCACGGTGTCGCCGTGATGGCAGCGCAGCAGATGCAGTTCATCGTCGTCCAGCGCGATCTTGCCGCTGTGCGGATTGGCGCTGGTGACGATCATGCGGAAATCTTTCAGGTCGGTGTTCGACACCAGGTAAGGCTCGGCCTGGGCAACGTCGCCACACACTTCCGGCACAGTCGCGGCGTCGAGCACGGCCGGCATGCTGTCGCGCATGGCGCGCAGTTCGGAGACGCGCGCCTGCAGCACGGGACCGGCGTCGAAAATATCGACATAGCCTTCGAAGTGCAAGCCTTCCTGTTCCAGCAGGCGGCGCGCGGGCGCCGTGCTCAGATGCACCTTGCCAATGACTTCCTGCGCCTCGTCGGGCAGGTAGGCCACGTACATGGGCTGGCGCGGCATCAGTTCGGCGATGAAGGATTTTTTTCCCAGGCTCGTCAAATCGTCGACGTGGTGGAAATCCATCTTGAAGAAGTGGCGGCCCAGGCCTTCATAAAACGGCGAACTGCCGTCCGGCGCCTGGTAGCCGCGCATTTCCGCGATCAGCTTTTCCGTGAACAGCTGCGGGAACTGGGCGATGAAGAGAAAACGGCTTTTCGACAGCAGCTTGCCGTTGTTGCCGCTGCGGTAATCGGGGTGCAGAAACAGCGAGCACAGTTCCGTGCTGCCCGTCAGGTCGTTCGACAGGTACAGGGTTTCCATGCGCGTAAACACATCGAGTTCGCGGCTGGAATGGACCAGGGTGCCGATGCGGTAGTTATAGAACGGTTCGTCCAGGCCCACGGCGCCCTTGATGGCGCACACGCCGGCCAGGCGGCCCGTATCCGTATCCTCCATGACGAACATGTAGTCGCGCTTTTCGGGCGGGATGGTTTCGGCGAACGAGGCGCAGGCGATGGCCAGGCGGTCGCCCAGCATTTTCATGTCCGGCTTGAGGGTGGTCATGCCGGTGCCGACCTGGCTGGCCAGGCCATACAGGGCATCGAGGTCATTGGCGTTGATGGCGCGTACTACTAGCATAAAATTAACTCCCTTAGATACGCACGCAAATGACGCTGTCGCCTTCGGCCACGGCCAGCGCCTCGAGCAAGTCTGCCGGCAAGCCGACGCTGTCCTGCGCTTCGAGCGCATCGCAGGTAAAAGTCACGGCGCGGAAATTGCGTTCGGCGCCGGAAGCGACCGCATAGTGCACTTTCAGGCCCGTGCGGCTGGGTGTGACGCCTGCGACGACGCGGCGCGTGAGCGAACCCGTAAATGAGCGCAGCGCATGCTTGTGCGCTTGCAGGATCGGACCGCCATCGAAGATGTCGACGTAGTCGTCGGCTTCAAAGCCTTCTTCCGTCAGCAAATTGAATGCCAGTTCGCCGCTCGGATGGATCTGGCCCATGGCCGCCTGCGCGTCGCCGGGCAGCAGCGGCACGTAGACGGGGTAATGCGGCATCAGTTCGACGATCAGGGTGCGATTGCGCGCGCCGCCGATGACTTTCTCGGCATCGAGGAAATCCATCTGGAAGAATTTGCGGCCCAGCGCATCCCAGAATGGCGACTGGCCGTTGGCATCCGTGATGCCGGCCAGCGGCACGAAGAAGCGGTCGCCAAAACGGTGCGGCGCCAGCACGGCGAACAGCAGCCGCGCGCGCGACAACAGGGCCGCTTCCAGGCCCGCCTGCTCCATGTTGCGCACGTAGAAACCGGACAGCTGCGAGTATGCCGTCAACTCCGAGCACAGGGTCAGCGCATGCACGCTGTGGCTGATGTTCAGGTCGCGCGAGACTTGCTGGATGACGTCGTTGCGAAAGGAAAAATAGGTGCCGTTCGAGCCGGCCGAGGCAAAGATGGCGGCCGTGCCGGCAATGCTCTTGTCGAGCAGGGATTCAAGCACGAAGAGATACGACTCTTCGCTGGGGATGTCGACATGGGCGGCAAACGAGGCGATGGAGCGCTCGACGGAGGCGGCGATTTTTTCGCGCGTCTTCGGCAGGGTATGGACACCCGGCATGGTTACCGCGGCCAGCGCTTCGAGGGCTGCGATATCCGCAATTTCTACCGGACGGACAACATACATGGGTACTCCTTCAATGCTGACGATACTTGGGCTGAATACCCGGGTAGAACCAAGCCGGCCCGCAGCAAAGCGGCGGGCCGGTGATCAAACAGGGAGCGGGGCTAGCTTCAGGCTTTCAGCATGCCGTCGATGGCCACGCGCAGCAGACGGCCTGCTTCGGCGATCTGCTCGTCCGAGACGATCAGGGCCGGCGCCAGGCGCACCACGTCCATGCCGGCGATCAGCACCATCAAGCCTTGCGCTTCGGCCGCTTTCTGGATGTCTTTCGCGCGGCCTTTCCAGGCATCGCTGACTACCAGACCCAGCAGCAAACCGCTGCCGCGCACGATGGAGAACACTTGCGGGTAATCCGTGATCAAGCCTTGCAGCATGGCGATGGTGTTGACGCTCGCTTCTTTCACGCGCGCCAGGAACACCGGCGTGTTGATCGTCTCCAGCACGGTCAGGGCCACGGTGGCGGCCAGCGGGTTGCCGCCGTAGGTGGTGCCGTGGGTGCCGACGGCCAAGGTCTGCGCCAGTTCATTCGTGGTCAGCATAGCGCCGATCGGATAGCCGTTGCCCAGCGCCTTGGCGGCCGTCAGGATGTCCGGCGTGACGCCGTAACCCATGTAGGCGAACAACGCGCCAGTGCGGCCCATGCCGCTCTGGACTTCGTCGAAAATCAACAGGGCGCCCGTCTTGTCGCACAGGGCGCGCAGCTCCTTGAGGAACTCAGGGTTGCCCGGCACCACGCCGCCTTCGCCTTGTACCGGCTCGACGATCACGGCGCACACGTCATCGCCGATGGCGGCGCGCGCCGCTTCGATGTCGTTGTAGGCGATGTGGTCGATCGACGGCGGCAGCGGCTCGAAGCCTTCCGTATACTTGGCCTGACCGCCGACGGAGACCGTAAACAGGGTGCGGCCGTGGAAAGAGCTGAAGCACGAGATGATGCGCGACTTGTGCGCGCCGAACTTGGTGTGCGCGTACTTGCGCGCCAGTTTCAGGGCCGCTTCGTTGGCTTCCGCGCCCGAGTTGCAGAAGAAGGCGCGGTCGGCGAAGGTCGCTTCCGTCAGGGCCAGCGCCAGGCGCAGCACAGGCTCATTGGTGTAGCCGTTGCCCAAATGCCACAAATTATTGATTTGCTTGGTCAGCACGTCGACCAGCGCAGGATGGCAGTGACCGAGGCTGTTGACGGCGATGCCGGAGGTGAAATCGAGGTAATGCTTGCCGGTCTGGTCCCACAGATCCAGACCGGAACCGCGCACTGGCACCATGGCTGCAGGGGCGTAGGTAGGAACGAGGACCTGGTCAAAGGTTTCCCGGGTGACTGGACGAGCCGTTACGGTCGAATCAAGCTTGGCATTCATAGCATTTCCCCATCAATATGTTAGGTACTCCGCAGCTACGACAGCTACGTGTGTACTGCATTATAAAAAGCGGGATGCTAAAACTCTTTTGAATCTGCGACAAGGATTTTCACAATTCATCACAGCCAGGCTTGCTTAATTACGCGGGAGGCATGAGCTTGCGCTGCCGCTCTTCCCGCGGCGTATTGCCAAACAGGGTGCCAAAGGCCGTGGAAAAGTGCGAACCGGAGGAAAAGCCGCACATCAGGCCGACTTGCACGATGGAATAATGTGTATCAAGCAACAATTGCCGCGAGCGCTGCAGGCGCAACTCCAGGTAGTAGCGCGACGGCAGACTGCCCAGGTATTGCTTGAACAACCGCTCCAGCTGGCGCCGCGACAGGCCCACCAGGCTGGCGATGTCGTCGGTCGACAGCGGTTCCTCGATATTGGCTTCCATCAAGGTCACCGCTTCGGACAATTTCGGCTGCAGCACGCCGAAACGCGCCTGCAGGGCCACCCTCTGGCGCTCTTCCTTGCCGCGCACCTTGTCCACGCACAGCGCTTCCTTGACGAGGGCCTGCACGTCGGCGCCGAAGATGGTCTCGATCAGGGTCAGCGAAAAGTCGATGCTGGCCGCGCCGCCGCAACAGGTGATGTGCGGGCCGTCGATATCGAACAGGTGCGGCGTCAGGATGGCCCGTTCGGCCTTCGCTTCCGCATCCGCGTACAGGGCCCACGGCAAGGCGATGCGCACGCCATCCATGACGCCCGCGTCGGCCAGCCACAGCACGGCCGCGCCCACGCCGCCCCAGAATGGCGCCGAACGGCAGCGTTCGATCACGGCCCGGCACAGCTCGGCGCGCAACGGCGCTTCCGTTTCGTCGGCCACCAGCAGCGCGATATGCCAGTTGCCCCCCTGCGCGGCCACCTGTTCCGGCGTGCGCACGTCCAGTCGCAGGGCGTCCGGCCCCAGCGCCCGCGCGCACAGGCGCAGCGGCTGCACCAGGCCGGCCCAGGTGATCGACTCGGCATCGCCGGCATGCACCAGCAGCAAACGCAGCGGTTTGTCGAGGCCGATACGGGAAAGATTAGCGAAGGACATCGGCGAGGCGGGCCAGGGGCAAGGGCTGAGTTGCCCACATGATACCGGACTTCCGCCCCATCGAGACCCGCGTGCAAGGGCGCATCCCGGCGCGGCGGAAAAAAGCGGGGCGGAAGGATATAATCACCCCCATGGGTGAACGATATTTAAAAAGTATCCGGCTGCTGGCCGAATGCATGCAAGGCTTCGAGCGGTTTTCTGGCGACTTCGTGCGCCAGTACGGCTTGACGCATGCGCAATTCGACATCATCGCCACGCTCGGCAACACCTCCGGCATGTCCTACAAGGAACTGGGCCAGAAAACCCTGATTACCAAGGGTACCTTGACGGGCGTGGTGGACCGACTGGAACAAAAGGGGCTGGTGATCCGCGAACGTTGTCCGCGCGACAAGCGTTCCTATTACGTGCGCCTGAGCTGCGAGGGAGAACAGGTGTTCCATGACGTGTTCCCCAAGCTGACAAAACAGGGCCAGCGCCTGTTCGACGGCTATACCGAAGACGATTTCATACGCCTGGAAAGCACCCTGGCGGGCTTGAAACAGGCCATCGCCAACGGCTGACCATTCACCAAGCACAGACATTCAAACAAGACAAAGGAAACCAAGTTGAAAACCTCACTGCTCGAAGGCAAAAAGCCTGCTCATTTCGATAAACACATCATCGGCAACCTGCTGCTCAACGCCAGCACGCCGGAACTGGTGCGCCAGGAAAAACTGATCATCGGCGTGCGCAACGAAGACGGCGAAATCTACCGCCTGATCGGCGCCACCAAGCACAACAGCTTCATGAACGCCGTCGAGGAATTGTTCGACCTGGGCTTGACGGATGAGCTGGAAGACAGCGATGAGCTCGTTGAAGGCTGCGACGCGATATTTAGCGAAGCAGACTGATAACGCTCGCGTTATCAAAAGAGGCATGCCGCCGATAACGGGGCATGCCTTTTTCCGTTTACGGGGCTTTGCTTGCCTTTTGCTAAGCTGTTTGCGAAAAGATCATGGTTAAAAAGTTCCGTACGGAAATATTGCGAGTATAATTTTTTCAATGAACAGACTCGACGCCTTTAAAAGCATCGCCGCACAAGCCGCTCGTGGCGAGCTGACCTTTCCTGCCAATGTGGACGCTTCGCTCAAGCTGCAAGAGGCGCTGGCCGATCCCGACTGCCATATCGAGGCCGCCGCCAAGCTGGTGCAGGCTGACCCGCTGCTGGCCGCGCGCACGGTGGCCATCGCCAATTCCGTGGCGTTCAACCGTTCCGGCAATGAAATCACCAGCGTGCGCAACGCCGTGCAGCGGCTCGGCGTGCGCACCCTGCAATCGGTGGTGGCATCGCTGATCGTGCGCCAGCTGGGCAGCACCATCACCGATCCCGTGCTGCAAGCGAAGGCCAACCAGCTGTGGGAGCATACGGCCCACGTGGCGGCCCTGTCGCAGGTACTGGCCCGCCGCGTCACCAAAGTGGACCCCGATACGGCCCTGTTTGCAGGCATCATGCATGAAGTGGGCGGCTTTTATCTGCTGTCGCGCGCGGCTGAATTCCCCGGCATCCTCGACGGCGAACCGGAAGACTGGGTCGAACATGGCGAACAGGCTATCGGCCACGGCGTACTGGCCAAACTGAAGGTGCCGGAAGCGGTGATGGGCGCCATCGGTGCGCTGTGGGAAGGCTTGCGCGCCATTCCGCCCGAATCGCTGGGCGACACCCTGCTGCTGGCGAATGACCTGGCGCCCGTCTCGTCGCCCCTCAACGAAAGCCCGGCCGCCATCGCCGTGCGCGCGGCCCGCGCCGCACGCAGCATCGATTGCCTGATCGGCGACGATGCGACCCTGTCGAGCATCATGGAAGAATCGGACGATGAAGTGCAGTCGCTGCTGAAGGTGCTGGTGCACTAATCCGCTGGCTTCTTGATGACCGGCGGCGCCGCCGGCTTGAGCGTATCGACGATCAGCACATGCTTGTCCATGGCCTGCGTTCCCTGCTTTTGCTGGACGACTTGCGTGGCGACCGCCCTGGTACTCAACAAGGGTTTCGGATGGCGTGGCATGAACATGGCGTACCTGCGGGAAGTGGGGTGCGTCCCATCTGTGCAGCGATTGGCAATTTATCAAGCCGCTATTCAAAAAAAAACCCGCTCGAAAGCGGGTAAAGTCCAAAGCTAGGGATGTCCTGAAAGAGACAGCCCTATCTTATGCGTTGCGCCGCACCAGCTCCGTGCGCTGGCACACTTAGCGCGCAGATTATCCCGGCAACAGTTCCACATCCGTTTCCTGCCAGGCGCGCAGCTGCCGCACGCGGGCAAACCACGCCTGGATATGCTGGTACTGCGCCAGCGGCAGCCGCACGGCCTCGCTGTACATCAGCGGCGCGGCCACGGCGAAATCGGCCAGGGTCACATCATCGCCGCTCACCCAGCTGCGCGCCGCCAGATGCGCGTCCAGCACCACGGCACACTCATGCAGGTCGCGCTCGCCGCGCGCCTCTTCCAGCGGATCCGCCAGACCATTGCCCGTCATGCCCTTCCAGGCGCGTTCCCAGGCCAGCACGCTGATGGCGGGCGCGAAGTGCTGTGCGGCCCAGAACAGCCAGCGGTTGACGTCGGCGCGCGCTTGCGGCGCCTGCGGATAAAGCGTCTGACCCGGCACCTGCTCGGCCAGGTATTGCATGATGGCGCACGATTCCCACAGCAGGAAATCGCCATCGGCCAGCACGGGCACCTTGCCGTTCGGGTTCAGTTCGCCCAGGCGGCGGCGGTCGTCCGCATTCATCAAGTCGACTTCGGCCAGTTCCAGCGGCAGGCCGAGGTGGATCGCCGTCATCAGGGCACGGCGGGCATTCGAGGACATGGGGTGGTGGTACAGGCGCATGGTAGATGGCTCCGGTGAGTGAGGAAGCCACCATCGTAGTCGCCGTCACTGACAGTTTTTGTCAGGAGCGGATATCAGGATTCCGGATCAATCTCGTGCGCCTTGCGCCAGGCATCGAGCAGCACGTGGCGCCGCGTGGGGTAGCGTTCCTCGTGCTGCCGCACGCTGGCGATGCGGTCGATGCGGAAATGCCGGTAATCGCCGCGCAGCTCGCACCAGGCGGCCAGCAGGCGCTTGCCTTCGAAAAAGGCCAGGGCAAACGGCCACACCGTGCGCGAGGTGGCGCTGCCCTGCTCATCCTCATAGGCGAGCGTGATTTTCTGTTCGTAGCGGATCGCTTCGCGCACGGGCTGCACATAACGATCGGCCGCCTGCGTGCCTTCGGCGGGGCGCCCCAGCGGCACCCACAAGCTGGTCTCGGCCATGCTGTCGCGCAGGTCGCGCGGCGAGGCGGCCGCGATCTTGGCCAGGGCATTGCTGGCCGCCTGCGCCAGGCCCGCATCGCCCTGCCGGCGCACCCAGCGCGCGCCCAGCACCAGCGCTTCCAGTTCATCGGCGCCGAACATCAGCGGCGGCAGGAAGGCGCCACGGCGCAGCACATAGCCGATACCGGCCTCCCCCTGCAGGGGCGCGCCCAGTTCGGCCAGGGTCTGGATATCGCGGTAAATCGTGCGCTCGGACACGCCCAGCTGCTGCGCCAGCTGGGCCGCCGTGACGGGCACGCGCCTGGCGCGCATGGCGTCCATCAGCAGGAACAAACGGCCGCTGCGGCTCATGGCAATCTCATAAAAAAAACAATTACTCAATAATCAAACGAAACGGCATACAACAGTTACACCGTACACTTTACCTCTTGCATAACATCCTGGGAAATTGCCCCTTGACACAATACCACCACCCGCTGCGCCATGGCGATAGTTTCCGGGCGGTGCGCAACGATCACGCGCGTGAGCGCGATTGTTTGGATTGCCGCGTTCACGGCCTGTTCGTTCCGCGTATCGAGGTGGCTGGTCGCTTCGTCGAGCACCAGCAGCTTCGGCTTCTTGTACAGGACGCGCGCCAGCAGAATGCGCTGTTTCTGGCCGCCGGACAGGCCGCTGCCGATGTTGCCCACCAGGGTATTGAAGCCCATCGGCATAGCGGCGATTTCCCCATGCACGGCGGCCAGGCCGCATTCGGCCGCTTCCGTTTGCAGCAGGACGGCAGGCGCGACTGCTGCAATTCCGCGTCATAGCTATCGCGCCGGCTTTTCAACAGGCTTGATACGACCTGCTGGGGCGCCCCCGCATTGGTGCTGCTGCGTTCGCCCGACAGCACGAACAGTACCTCGCCCGCGCGCACCACCTGCCCCTCCTTGACGCGTACCCCGGCAATGACGCCCGCCTGGCCCGGCATGATGCGGATCACGCCGCCGGTCGGCAACAGCACGCGCTGCGACTGCGCCTTGCGCGTGGTGCTGAAGAAGATGAAGAAAGCGACGATGGCCAGCGTGATGGCAAGGAACAGCCAGGTCAGGAATACATGGCTGACGGAGCGCGCAAGCAGCACCGTGCCGTATTGTTTATTGCCCAGACGCTCGATGGCTTGCTGGCGGAACAGCGCTTGCATAGGCGGGCTAGGGCTTGGTGCAGTAGCGTTTGATTGGTTACACAAAATAGTTTTCTTTTTGAATAGCAATCAAACTTCGGTTTCGATCGTGATACCTACCGGGAAAGGACGGAAATACGACATCGCCGGAAAGTCTTACTCTGTCTGTTACATTGAATGATCACGCGACAGAACTATGGAATGTGCCGGATGAATAAGTGATATGCCAGCTCTATGGAAGGGCATAATTTGAGATCAATAAACTAGCTTTTGAATGCGGCTTCAGCATTTTGTCCTGCAGCGCAGGCAGCAATAATATGAATGGCACTGACACTTCTTGGTTCGAAACCAAACCATAAAAGCGCCGATATTTCAACTATTGCCAACAGAATTGGTGCTGACAGCAAAAACTTGACTGCTGCTGAGCTTGGATCAATTTTAGCCTGGTCATTTTTTTCAAAAATGGTACCGCGAAATCGTTTTGTTATGGCTTTTATGCCAAAGAAGGAAGCCGCCATACCTAAAGCGGCAAAACATGCTGTGTTTAATGTGGGTGTACCTGGTGCAACTAATGAATAGGCCAAGATCCCGGCAAGACAGCATCCTGTATTGATGAACAATGCCAGTTTATTCAGTTTGATACTTGTCATCTTGATTTTTCCATAGAAGCACCCGGCATTGCCATAAAAATATAATCATTAGATAATTATTATTTTAATTGATTTTGCATCCCACTTAATTGATTTTGCATCCGACTACCCAGCCAGCCACCACCTCCACTACCGATATAACCGCCTAGTTGACGGCCGATGACATAGCCTGCCATGGCTCCGGCAGGGCCAAAGGCGGAGCCGATGACTGCACCTGCGACGCCACCATACATGTGGCCAGCAATACCTCCGGCTACGGCGCCTATCGCAGCTCCTGCATCTCCAGCACCGCTTACTGCATCAATTTCCGCTGATGTCATAACCTGCATTTTTGGCTCCGTGTAGTAAGTTAAATGAATCGACTCACGATCTGTGGGACGGTTAAATATTCAGAATTTTCACCAAGACCTATATGGTTTGCAATATTTTATATAAAAACGATCTTTGAGATGGCGGGTGAAATACGTTTTTATAAAAATATTCCTGGTGAGCTGAACTGAAAATGATTGTCCAAAAGATCATGGGAGTGAGATATAGGATTACTCCTAAAAATGCGTCGCTAGGGAACCTCAAAAAACTGGGCGGATCATGACATGATGCCGGCACATTGATTCCGCCTCAATTTTTATGATCAAAACCAGTTTGTTTGCCAACCAAGAGCGCGAAGCGAAGCTGAACAAGCCTGGCTATACGCTGCGGTTGATGGAGCGGCATCGTGACTTCGCCGCGCTGGCGGACGCGGTCAATAGTGCCACGCCACAGCCGTGAGCGAGGCGGCCGCCCACCATTCCCGACCGGGTGATGATTCGGACTCTGTTGATCGAGCAATTATTTAACCTGAGCGACGAGCAGATGGAGTTCCAGTCAAGCAGCGCCAGAAAAACGTCGATGCGCGCTGGAGCACGAAGCATGGCCGGTCCTGCTTCGGCAACAAGGTCTCGGCCAACGTCGACAAGCATTACAAGCTGGTGTGCAGAATCAAGGTGAGCACGTCAGCAAACACGACACCTTGCACTTTGAAGTCGTACTTGATCCGAACAGCTCCATTGGAATGTCGCCGCCCACAATCTACGGCGTCTGATTTCTCTGAAGGAGGTCAGAGCCGAGGCATTCCGACGCCTCCAGTGCGTCTGGGCTGCCAACTGGAAGGTGATGGCCCGAAAATCGCCGAGATAAATGCGTGCTCGAGGCCCTGTGGACTCGTTTCATAAACAGTCAGACAAGCCCTGGTCACCCATAACGAGCGCCGACAGGGCCGGCACGTACAGATAGCCATCGGGCGCCAGGCGCGCCGCGCGCGTGCCCTCGTCCACGCCGCCGATACCGTAGCAGCGCTGCAGGCGGGTGCCGGCCGGCCACCAGTAGACGGCCGCCTCCTGGTCGGGAAAGCGCTGGCGCACGCTCTCGGCCTGCGCCGCCACTTGCCGGAAGTCGCGGTAAAAGGCGGGCGCAATGCCCAGCTGCGCGGCAAACGCCGTTTCCAGCGCCGCCGTCTCTGCCAATTGAGCTGCCAGCGCTTGCGTTTCACTGTCCAGGTCCTCGGCCGCCACGCCCGCTCCGACCAGGGTGCGCCGCAGCTGCACCCGGTCCGCCTGCGCGCGCAAAAAGGCCGATTCCTGCAGCGCCAGCACGGCGCCCATCGGAATGCGCTTGCCGCGAGCAGCGGGAAAAACGTACAGGGCGCAGCTGCCTGCGCACACGGTGTCGACGGCGATATCGAGCCGCAGCTGGCGCACCATGCGTCCCAGCTGCATCGCCGCCTGCGCATCGCCAGCATCGCTATTGACGCGCAACAGCCTGGTGTCCGGCGTGGCCAGCCGCCGCAGCTTGTCCACGTCGCCCTCGGCGACCGGGCCGCGCATGGCAATGCTGCCGCTGCCAGTACGGCTGAAATCGGCGGCGCCGGCCAACGCCGTCACGCCCGCCATCACACCTGCCCATAAAAAACGCTTCATCGTCATCCGCCATAAAAAAAACGACCACCGCTAACGGTGATCGTTCTTCATTCGACCTGCAAAAAAACCTGCGCTTACACCACGGCGCCGTCGGTTTCGTCTTTTTCCTTGATCGGCTTGATCAAGTCTTCGCGCTTGACGCCCAGCCACATGGCGATCGAGGCCGCGACGAACACGGACGAGTAAATACCGAAGCAGATACCGATGGTCAGCGCCAGTGCGAAGTGGTGCAGGGTCTGGCCGCCGAAGACCAGCATCGACAGCACCATCATCTGGGTCGAGCCGTGGGTGATGATGGTACGCGAAATGGTGCTGGTGATCGCGTTGTCGATCACTTCATGCACGGTTGCCTTGCGCTGCTTGCGGAAGTTTTCGCGGATACGGTCAAAGATCACCACCGATTCGTTGACGGAATAGCCGAGCACCGCCAGGATCGCCGCCAGTACCGTCAGCGAGAATTCCCACTCGAAGAAGGCGAAGAAGCCCAGGATGATCACCACGTCATGCAAGTTGGCGATAATCGCCGAGACAGCGTATTTCCATTCGAAGCGCACGGCCAGATATGCCATCACGCCCAGAATCACCACCACCAGCGCATTCAGGCCGTTCTGCGTCAATTCGTCGCCCACTTGCGGGCCGACGAATTCGACTTTCTGCAGCACCAGCGCTTCATTGCCGGCAGCATCCATACAGGCGCTCTTGATCACATGCTCACCCTTGTCGGTGACGGTATCGATGCCCTTGGTCGTGCCTTGCTCGACCTTGCACAGGGTTTCGAACACGCGCTGCGAGGTATTCGCGGCAGTCACGCCTTTTTCCACCGGCAGGCGGATCATGACGTCGCGCGCCGTATCGAAGCTGGTCACGCCAGGTTCTTCGTAGCCCATGCCGATCAGGGTGCCGCGTATGCCCTCGAGGTTGGCCGCTTTCGGGTACTTCACCTCCAGCACGGTGCCGCCCTTGAATTCCACGGACAGGTGCAAGCCCTTGTGGAACAGGAAGAAGACGGCGGCAATGAAGGTCACGGCCGAAATCACGTTGAAAATCAACGCATGGCGCATGAAGGGAATATCTTTTTTGATCCGGAAAAATTCCATGAAATCCTCTGAGTTCTTTTCTGTGCGTCCGGCGGCTGTGCCACCGGACGCTATCGCTGTTGTCGCTATGGAGTGAGTTCGGGCCGCCGCTTATTTGCTGGTGCCCGGCACCCACACCGTGCCGATCGACAAGGTCGTCAGCTTTTTCTTGCGGCCATACCAGAGGTTGACCACGCCGCGCGAGACGAAGACGGAGGAGAACATCGAGGTCAGGATGCCCAGGCAATGCACTACAGCGAAGCCGCGCACGGGACCGCTGCCGAAGGCCAGCAGTGCCAGGCCGACGATCAGGGTGGTCACGTTCGAGTCCAGAATCGTGGCCCAGGCGCGGTCGAAGCCGGCGGCGATCGCCGCTTGCGGCGTATTGCCGGCACGCAGCTCTTCACGGATACGTTCATTGATCAGCACGTTGGCGTCAATCGCCATACCCAGCGCCAGCGCGATAGCGGCGATACCTGGCAGTGTCAGGGTCACCTGGATCATCGACAGCAAGCCGACCAGCAACAGCAGGTTGGTGGCCAGGGCCAGCACGCTGAAGGCGCCGAACAGCATGTAATAGGCGATCATGAAGATGGCGATGGCGATGAAACCGTACAGGGTCGAGTGGAAGCCCTTGGCGATGTTTTCCGCGCCCAGTTGCGGTCCGATCGTGCGTTCTTCGATGACGGTCATCGGTGCGGACAGTGCGCCCGAGCGCAGCAGCAGCGCCAGTTCGTTGGCGTTTTCCGCGCCGCCCATGCCGGTGATCTGGAAGCGCGAACCGAGTTCCTGCTGGATGGTGGCAACCGACAGCACTTCCGGCTTGCCCTTTTCAAACAGCACGATGGCCATGCGCTTGCCCACGCGCTCGCGCGTCGCTTCGCGCATCTTGCGGCCGCCGTCGCCGTTCAGGTCGATCGACACGGCAGCCTGCTGGTTCTGGTCGAAGCTGGCCGTGGCGCTGGAGATATAGTCGCCCGTCAGGATCACGTCTTTCGCCAGCACGACAGGGACGCCCTTGCCGACGGTGAACAGTTCCGAGTTGAATGGAATGGCGCTCGACAGTTCGGTGCCAGGCACGATGCTTTCATCGACCAGGCGCACTTCCAGGGTCGCCGTGCGGCCGATGATGGCTTTCGCGCGGGCCACGTCCTGCACGCCAGGCAATTGCACCACGATGCGGTCAGGACCTTGCTGCTGGATCAGCGGCTCGGCCACGCCCAGCTCGTTGACGCGCTTGGACAGGGTGGAAATATTCTGTTTCACGCCTTCGTCGATGGTCGCCTTCAGGGCGGCAGGCTTCAGGGTGATGTTCAGTTTCAGGTCGCTGCCTTCGCCCGCATCGGCAAACGTCAGCTCCGTCATCTGGTCGGACAGAACATTTTTAGCTTTCACACGCGTTTCCGCGTCGCGGAAGTTGATCTGCACGCTGTCGCCCACGCGCTCGATGCCGGCGTGGCGGATATTCTTGTCGCGCAACACGCTACGCGCGGCGGACTGGACGCCCTGCACTTTCTTGTTCAGTACTGCTTTCGCATCGACCTGCATCAGGAAGTGCACGCCGCCGCGCAAGTCCAGGCCCAGGAACATGGGCAAGGCATGCAGCTTTTGCATCCACATCGGGGTATTGGCTTGCAGGTTGACCGTCACGATGTACGCGGGATCGGTGGAATCGGGATTGAGGTCCTTTTCCAGCACCAGTTTCGCCTTGAACTGGGTATCGGGATCGGCGAAACGCACGCGCACGGAGGCGAGGTTGCCGGCGCCATCCATGGTGACACCTTCCGACTTGACGTTTTCTTTCGTCAATATTTGCTCGACTTGCGTCATCAGATCGCCCGTCACTTTGACGGTCGACTTGCCGCTGGTTACTTGCAGCGCCGGTGATTCACCGAAATAATTGGGCGCCGTATAAAGTGCGCCCAGCAATAAGGCGACGACGATGATGATGTATTTCCAGGCAGGATAGCGATTCATAGTGATTCAGCGTTCAGTGTTGAGCGTCGGAGGCGTCCCGAGGGGCGGCGGATAGCCGCCCCGGGTCTGTCATTGCAGAAGCAATGACAGCGAGGAATTACAGTGCCTTCAGGGTGCCTTTAGGCAGCAAGGTGGTAATGGAGCTCTTTTGCACCGTGATTTCGGTGCCGGCCGCCACTTCGATGGTGACGTAAGCGTCCACTACCTTGACAACACGGCCCAGCATGCCGCCGGCGGTGACGACTTCGTCACCCTTGGCCAGCGCGTCCATCATCGCCCGTTGTTCTTTGGCGCGTTTTTGCTGTGGGCGGATCATCAGGAAATACATGACCACGAACATCAATACCAGCGGCAGGAAGCTGGTCAGGTTGCCGCCGAGGCCCAGGGCTTCGGTTGGGGCTTGCGCATAAGCGTTGGAAATGAAAAACACGGTGACTCCAGTTCTAATCAGTTTGAAAAAATAGCGCTGTATTCTAGCATTGGCTATACGTCATAACCCGAATTGCAGCCATGGCAACTTTAAATGGGGCTAAAAAGGCATTATGCAATGCTTTATCGCCCCAGTCCAAGCACCAATACACAAAACTTCCGGCCATGCCGCCGCCGGGACGCAAGCTAAGGTTTTCTTAAGTTCCGCGTGCGCGTTCCGCGTGGAATTGCAGCGTAAACGCATGGAAACGGTCTTCGTCCAGCGCCTCGCGCATCTGGCGCATCAGGTCCAGGTAGTAATGCAGGTTGTGGATGGTGTTCAGGCGCGCGCCGAGGATTTCCTTGGAGCGGTGCAGATGGTGCAGGTAGGCGCGCGAGAAATTGCGGCAGGCGTAGCAGCTGCAGGTCTCGTCCAGCGGCGCCTGGTCTTCCTTGTACTTGGCGTTCTTGATCTTGATGTCGCCAAAACGGGTGAACAGCCAGCCATTGCGGGCGTTACGCGTCGGCATGACGCAGTCGAACATGTCGATGCCGTTCGAGACACCGGCCACCAGGTCTTCCGGCGTACCGACGCCCATCAGGTAATGGGGCTTGTTGGCCGGCAGGCGCGGGCCCACGTGGGCCAGCATGCGCATCATGTCTTCCTTCGGCTCGCCGACGGACAGGCCGCCGATGGCGATGCCGGGAAAATCGATCTCTTCGAGCTTGGCCAAGGACTCGTCGCGCAGCATTTCAAACATGCCGCCCTGCACGATGCCGAACAGCGCATTCGGGTTCTCGCCGCGGTGGAACTCGTCCTTCGAGCGCTGCGCCCAGCGCAAGGACATGCGCATGGACTTGGCCGCTTCCTCGATGGTGGCTGGACGGCCCTGGATTTCGTACGGCGTGCATTCGTCGAACTGCATGACGATGTCCGAATTCAAGACGCGCTGCACCTGCATCGATACTTCCGGCGAGAGGAACAATTTATCGCCATTGATGGGCGAATTGAAATGCACGCCCTCTTCCGTGATCTTGCGCATGGCGCCCAGCGAAAACACCTGGAAACCGCCCGAATCCGTCAAAATCGGCTTGTTCCAGCCCATGAAGCCGTGCAAGCCGCCGAATTTTTCCATGACGGTGTTGCCAGGACGCAACCACAGGTGAAAGGTGTTGCCCAAAATGATCTGCGCGTGGATCTCGTTGAGTTCCAGCGGCGACATGGCTTTCACGGAGCCGTAAGTGCCCACTGGCATGAAGATCGGCGTCTGCACGACGCCATGGTTGAGTTTCAAGGTGCCGCGGCGTGCCTTGGTCAGGCCGCTCGTGTCGGTCTTGAGTAATGTAAATTCCAGCATGTCAGTCTTTCACGGGAGTATCAAGGTTCAACGGAGCGCGCGATTGCGTGGTGAGCAGCATCGCGTCGCCATAGCTGAAGAAACGGTAATTCTGCGCGATCGCATGCGCGTAGGCGCTGCGGATCGGCTCATAGCCGGCAAAGGCCGACACCAGCATCAGCAGGGTCGACTTCGGCAAATGGAAGTTGGTGATCAAACGCGTCACCGTTTTAAACGCATAGCCGGGCGTGATGAACAGGGCTGTATCGGCGCTGCCCGCCACCAGCTGGCCGCTTTGCGAGGCCGATTCCAGCGCGCGCAAGCTGGTCGTGCCGACGGCGACCACGTCGCGCCCGGCAAGTTGGGCGGCGCGCACGGCGTCGACGGTTTCCTGCGGCATGGTGTACCACTCGGTATGCATCTTGTGTTCGGCCAGCACTTCCGTGCGCACGGGCTGGAAGGTGCCGGCGCCCACGTGCAGGGTCACATAGGCAAAGTTGACGCCCTTGGCCTTCAACTGGTCGAGCAGGGCCTGGTCGAAATGCAGGCCGGCCGTCGGCGCGGCCACGGCGCCGGGCACCTTGTTGAAGACGGTCTGGTAGCGCGTTTCGTCGAATTCGTCCGCATCGTGTTCGATGTACGGCGGCAGCGGCAAGCGGCCATGCGCCTCGATCAGGTCAAACACGTCGGCCTCGAAGTGCAAGGTAAAGAATTCGCCGACGCGCTGGCCGACCGTCACATCGAAGGCATCGGCCAGGCGGATGCGGCAGCCGGGCGGCGGCGACTTCGACGCGCGCACCTGGGCCAGCACGGTACGGTCATCGAGCACGCGCTCGACCAGCGCCTCGATCTTGCCGCCGCTTTCCTTGACGCCAAAGAAGCGCGCCTTGAGTACGCGCGTATCGTTCATCACCAGCAGGTCACCCGCCTGCAACAGCCCGACGATGTCGGCAAAGCTGCGGTCGACCAGGGCGTCGCCGTCCAGATGCAACAGGCGCGAGGCGCTGCGCTCGGCCAACGGAGTTTGCGCAATGTTTTCTTGCGGCAAATTAAAATCGAAATCGGAAAGCGAATACATGCGTTTTGCTTCAAAAGTACGTCAAAAATGATTAGGAGTGCGCAATGGAACATCTGGCACTATACTGTGCGCCTATACAGGCATTACAATAATCCGCCGCAACAATTTACAACCGCGGTACGCACAGGGTGTGCCGGACAACCCTCTATTTTACGCTAGCGGCACCAAAACCTTGCATATGTCCGATCCAAAGCCCGATCTTCCTCCCGCAGCCAAGCCGGCCGCGAAGCCGAAAGCCGTCAAAAAAGTGGTCAGCACGGAAAGCCGGCTGGCCAAACTGGGCTTGCGCACGGATATGGACCTGGTGCTGCATCTGCCGATGCGCTACGAGGACGAGACCAAGGTCTACACCATACGCGACGCCTGTCTGCGCGGCGGCGAGTCGTGGCAAGTCGAGGGCATCGTCACCAAATGCGAAGTCAATTTCAAGCCGCGCAAGCAATTGCTGGTGACGATCGCGGACGAAACGGGCAATTTGCTGCTGCGCTTCATGAATTTCTACGGCAGCCAGGTCAAGCAGCTGGCCGAAGGCACGCGCGTGCGTGCGCGCGCCGAACTCAAACACGGTTTTTTCGGCGCCGAGATGGTGCACCCGACGTATAAGGTCGTCAACGAAGGCGCGCCGCTGCCGACGGCCCTGACGCCCGTGTACCCGTCAGGCGAAGGCCTGTCGCAGCACGTGCTGCGGCGCGAGATCGCCGACGCCATGCGTCGCATCGACTGGCAAGACACCTTGCCGGACGAGCTGTTGCAGCAGATGCAGCTGTCGCCGTTCCGCGCCGCCGTGCACCTGCTGCACTATCCGCCGCAGGACATCGATGAAAGCGCGCTGATGGATCGCTCGCACCCGGCCTGGGTGCGCATGAAGTTCGATGAACTGCTGGCGCAGCAGCTGTCGCTGAAACGCGCCCAGCGCGCGCGACGCTCGAAAGGCGCGGCCTCCTTGCCCATCGTCGGCAATTTATCGAATGCCTTCGGCGCCGCCCTGCCCTTCAAGCTGACGGGCGCACAGGCGCGCGTGCTCGAAGAAATCCGCGCCGACCTGCACCAGCCGTATCCGATGCAGCGTCTGCTGCAGGGCGACGTCGGCAGCGGCAAGACGGTCGTCGCCGCCCTGTCCGCCACGCAGGCGATCGACAGCGGCTACCAGGCCGCGCTGATGGCGCCCACGGAGATCCTGGCGGAGCAGCACTTCCGCAAGATCGCCGCCTGGATGGAGCCGCTGGGCGTCAAGGTGGCGTGGCTGACGGGCAGCCTGAAGAAAAAGGAAAAGACGGCGGCGCTGGCCCTGATCGAATCGGGCGAAGCGCAACTGGTGATCGGCACGCATGCGCTGATCCAGGACAACGTGCTGTTTGCCAAACTGGGCCTGGTCATCGTCGACGAGCAGCACCGCTTCGGCGTGGGTCAGCGCCTGACCCTGCGCAACAAGGGCGACAGCGCGGCCGTGCCGCACCAGCTGATGATGTCGGCCACGCCGATCCCGCGCACCTTGGCCATGACGTATTACGCCGACCTGGAAGTGTCCGTGATCGACGAGCTGCCGCCCGGACGCAGCCCCATCGTCACGCGCGCCATCGACCAGAACCGGCGCGACGAAGTCATCGCCCGCGTGTATGCGGCCGCGCTGGAAGGCCGGCAGGTGTACTGGGTCTGCCCGCTGATCGAGGAGTCGGAAGCGCTGCAGCTGCAGACGGCCACCGACACCTGCATGATGCTGGCCGAAGCCCTGCCCGCGCTGCAGGTGGGCCTCGTGCACGGCCGTTTGAAACCGGCGGAAAAGCAGGAAGTGATGGATGCCTTCATCGCCGGCCATATCCACGTGCTGGTGGCCACCACCGTCATCGAGGTGGGCGTCGACGTGCCGAACGCCTCGCTGATGGTGATCGAGCATGCCGAGCGTTTTGGCTTGTCGCAGCTGCACCAGCTGCGCGGGCGCGTGGGCCGCGGCACGGCGGCCAGCGTCTGCCTGCTGCTGTACCAGGGTCCCCTGGGCGGCGTGGCGCGCCAGCGTTTGATGACCATGCGCGAAACGACGGACGGTTTTGAAATCGCCCGCCGCGACCTGGAAATCCGCGGCCCCGGCGAATTCCTCGGCGCGCGCCAGTCCGGCCAGGCCATGCTGCGCTTCGCCGACCTGGAAACGGATCAATGGCTGGTAGACCAGGCCCGCGACGTGGCGCACGATCTGCTGCATGCCACCACGGCCGCCGCAGCGGCCACCGTCGAAGCGCACCTGGCGCGCTGGCTGGGTGGGAAAGAGGAATTTTTGAAGGTGTAGGTCTTACATTGCATGTCGGATTACGCGCTTTGCGCTAATCCGACCTACTCACGACGCAAACGGTAGGTCGGATTAGCGTAGCGTAATCCGACAACATTGTTGACCCCGCCTACTCCCGCCCGACACCCGCCACATCCACACCATCCCCGCCCCAATCCGCGGCACACCATCCCTGCCTTGCATACCGGTGAAAACTGGAATACGGCCAATCGATGGCTTTACTCACAAGACCATGCTTGACGGGGTTGTAGTGGATGTAATCGACGTGGTTTGCGAAGTCGCTCTCGTCACGCAAGACGTGCTCCCAATACCGCTGCTGCCAGACATTTTCAAGATCGCAGCGCTTGCTGAACCACGTCTTGATCAAGCGCCAGCGCGTCATGAAATCGGCATCACTATCCGGCAAGGTCCAGATGCAGTGCAGATGGTCAGGCAGGATGACGATGGCATCGATAGCGAATGGCCGTTTATGGCGCACGGCGCGGAAAGCGTCGCGCAGCAAAGCCACGGCCGTGGCAGTGGCAAAAACAGGCCGGCGGTGGGCCGTCACCACCGTGAAGAAAAAGCTGCCGCCTGGCTGGGATGCGCGTCGGTATCGCATGGTTTCGTGGGTGTCGGATTACGGCCTTCGGCCTAATCCGACCTACGCGATATACGCGGCGGCAGGTCGGGTAGGTCGGATTAGCGTAGCGTAATCCGACTTCTCACAAACAGCCTTGCGCCCGCGCAGCCTACATGCACATCCAGAAGCGGTTCGCCAGGTCGAGCATGAAGTCAGGGCGCAGATAGGCCAGGAAGACGAGGGCCAGCAGCGCGGCGCCAGCCAGGCGCCACAGCCATGTGCGCCAGCTGGCCATTACGCGGCCACCGCCACGCGCTTGACGGCGCGCTCGTCGATGGGCAGGTTGATCAGCGCGGCCAGCAAGCCCAGGCCGATGGTGATCATCCACACGATGTGGTAACTGCCCTGGTGCTCGTACAGATAGCCGCCCAGCCACGCCCCGAGGAAACTGCCCACCTGGTGCGAGAAGAACACCATCCCGGCCAGCATCGACAAATGCTTCACGCCGAAGATGCCGGCGATGATGCCGTTCGTCAGCGGCACGGTCGACAGCCACAGCACGCCCATGCCTGCGGCGAACAGGTACACGGACCACGCCGACAATGGCGCCAGCAGGAACACGGTGATGACCACGGCGCGCGTCACGTAGATGGCCGACAGCAGGTAGCGCTTGGCGATCTTGCCACCGAGTTTGCCCGCGTAGTAGGAGCCGACGATGTTGAACAGGCCAATCAGGGCCAGCGCCGTGACGGCGATATTCGGATTCATCAGGCCCTGGTCCTTCAGGTAGGCCGGCAAGTGCACGCCGATGAAGACCAGCTGGAAACCGCAGACAAAATACCCGGCCAGCAGCAGCCAGAACGACCGGCTGGCGATGGCTTCGCTGAAGGCGGCGCCCACGCTTTGCTGCGGGCCGCTGGCGTGCGAGACGGGCGGCTCGCGCAAATAAAAAGCCATCGGGATCATGGCCAGCAGCACCAGCGCGGCCAGCACATAAAAAGCGTTTTGCCAGCCCACGGCGGAGATCAGTTGCTGCTCCACCGGCATCATGAGGAACTGGCCGAACGAGCCGGCCGCCGACGAGATGCCGAAGGCCCACGAGCGCTGCTCGGGCGGCGCGCTGCGGCCGATGATGCCGCTGATGGCGCCGAACGCCGTGCAGGCCAGCGCCAGGCCGATAAAGATGCCGGAACCGACGATGAACAGGGTCGGCTGCGTCACGAGCGCCATCCACACGAGGCCCGCCATGTAGCTGATGGCGCCGACGATGACGACGCGCATGGTGCCGAAACGGTCGGCCGCCATGCCGGCGAACGGACCGAAGACGCCCCACATCAGGTTTTGCATGGCCAGCGCCAGCGAATACGTTTCGCGCGTCCAGCCATTCGCTTGCGAGATCGGCTGCATCCAGAAGCCCAGGCCGTGGCGCACGCCCATCGCCAGGGTCAGGACGACGCCGCTGGCGATGAGAACAGTTTTCAGGCTGGGACGGGATGAGGGCAATGTCATGGGGTTCCTGTTTACGCCTGGTCGGCTTGGTAGACGAGGCCAATCTGGCCGCGCATGGTGTCAAGGTTGCGCATCAGCGCCACGCTGTCGGCGTGCGGCATGAGGGGACTTTCCAGCAGGCCAGCGCGGATGCAGCGCATCGCTTCGATGGCCTCGTGCGCGTAGCCATTGCCCAGGTGCGGCGCGGCGACGACGCGGCGTGCGCCATCCATCGTTTCGACGATCAGCTGATCGGGCTTGTAAAAGCGGCTGGGCAGGCGGATGCGTCCCAGGCTGCCGGAAATGGTCATTTCCGTGGGGGTCTGCGCGCGCAGGCTGCAGGCGCAGGACGAGGTGCCGCCGCCCGCGTGCAGCAGCGAGAACACGACCTGCTCATCGACGCCCGTGACGCCCATCTCGGCCAGCGCCTGCACCTGCGATACGGGGCCGAGGAAGAAGGCCGCCATCGACAGCGGATAGATGCCCACGTCGAGCAACGCACCGCCGCCCAGTTCCGGGTTGAACATGCGGTGTTCGGGCGGGAAATTGGCGACGAAGCCGATATCAGCCTGCACCTGCCGCGGCACGCCGATCTCGCCGCTGGCGATGATGCGCTGCGCTTCCTGCACGGCGGGCAGGAAACGGCTCCACATGGCTTCCATCAAAAACAGCTTTTTCTCGCGCGCCATGTCAACCACGGCCTGCGCTTCGCGCGCATTCATGGTGAACGGTTTTTCGCACACGACGTGCTTGCCGGCGGCCAGGCACAGCAAGGCGTTTTCCGCATGCAGGGTGTGCGGCGTGGCGATGTAGATCACGTCCACGTCAGGGTCCATGGCCAGCCCCTCGTAGGAACCGTGGCAACGCCCGATGCCGAATTCGGCGCCGAAAGCCTGTGCGCCAGCCTCGCTGCGCGAGGCGACCGCCACCAGTTGCGCACCGGGCGCGTCACGCAAGCCATTGGCCATCGCGCGGGCGATCTTGCCGGTGCCGAGGATGCCCCAGCGGACGGTATTTTCCATACTATTGATCTCTTTCTGCGCCAGCCGCCTTGCGCTTCGGGCGGAACACCGCCGCGTCATTGTAAAAATCGTCGTCCTGGCCTTCACACCAGCCGGGCAAACCCAGTACGGGCAGCGGCGTGAAGTCCGCCGTGGTGAGGCCTTGCTGCGCCAGGTCTTGCGCCACCCGCTCGTCGAGCCAGGCGCGGCGTGCCGCATCGTCGAGCGCAAAGTAGGCGTCGCCGGCGAAGATCACGCGCGTGTGCGCCGTGATGGCCTTGCGCGGCGCTACCAGTTTTTCCATCAGCGCGTGGCCGAACAACCAGACATCGGCGTCGCCGCCCGCGCCAAATTTGTCGCGCTGCGCGATGAACGCGCTGCGCCAGTCGTGCCCGCGCAAGGCCGCGTCCAGCGCGCGCCCTGCGTCGCTGTCGCGCAGCACCAGCAAGGCGGAATTCTCGTCAAAAATCGTCGCGCCATCGCGCGCGGGACCGCGCGATTTTCCGACGCCGGACAGGGCGATCTGCGCCGCCTGCAGCGCATTCAGCTGCCGCTTGATGCGGGGGAAGGTCAGCCACACGAGGGCGTTGAAAAAATCGTGCAGATTGTCGCGCGTGGGCACGCCGCCCGTCGCACCGATGAACTCTTCGTAGGCCACGCCTTCAGGCAGGTCCGCTTGCGGCACGAAAGCCAGCGGCAAGCCGGTGGGATTGCGCAAGTCCAGCGCCCGCGCCCGTGCGTTCAGCGCGGCAATCACCGTGTCGCGCTGCAGATCCAGCTGCCGTCGCGCCGGCAGCACCGTGGCAAACCAGGGGCGGGTCCAGTCTATCGATGGCAGCATGAACGCTTAGACCATTTTCCAGTTGATCTGCTCGCCCGCGTTGAGCGGAATGACATGGCTGTCGCCCAGCGGCAGCGAGGCCGGCAAGGTCCAGCTTTCGCGCTTCAAGGTGATGGTGTCCGTGTTGCGCGGCACGCCGTAGAAAGCCGGACCGTGGAAGCTGGCAAACGCTTCCAGTTTATCGAGCGCGCCGGCCCGTTCGAACGCTTCCGCATACATTTCCATCGCGTGCAGGGCCGTGTAGCAACCGGCGCAGCCGCAGGCCATTTCCTTGGCGCCTTGCGCGTGCGGCGCAGAATCGGTGCCGAGGAAGAAACGCTCGTCGCCGCTGGCGGCGGCCGTCATCAGGGCCAGGCGGTGCTCTTCGCGTTTCAGGATGGGCAGGCAGTAGTAATGGGGGCGGATGCCGCCCTTGAAAATCTCGTTGCGGTTGTACAGCAGATGATGCGCCGTGATGGTGGCGGCGATCGGGCCTTCCGCTTCGGCCACGTACTGCGCCGCATCCTTGGTGGTGATGTGCTCGAACACGACGGACAGGGCCGGGAAGGCGCTGCGCAGCGGACGCATCACGCGCTCGATGAAGACGGCTTCGCGGTCGAAAATGTCGATTTCCGGGTCCGTCACTTCACCGTGCACGAGGAAGGGCATGCCCACTTCCTGCATCACTTCGAGCACCTTGTAGCAATTCTTCAAGTCCGTCACGCCCAGGTCGGAATTCGTCGTCGCGCCAGCCGGATACAGTTTCACAGCCTGCACAATGCCGCTATCTTGCGCGCGGCGAATTTCGTCGGGCGAGGTGTTGTTCGTCAGGTACAGCACCATCAGCGGATCGAAGTTTACGCCTTGCGGCACGGCGGCCAGGATGCGCTCGCGGTAGGCGCTGGCATCGGCCGTGGTGGTGACGGGCGGTTTCAGGTTCGGCATGACGATGGCGCGGCCGAACTGGCGCGCGCTGTGCGGCAGCACGCTGGCCATGACGGCACCGTCGCGCAGGTGCAGATGCCAGTCATCCGGCCGGGTGATGGTGATGGAAGATGGAACGGCGACTGGGGTGTGATCGAGTGTGGACATGGCGGCTGCTCTCAGGCGGTCATTGCGAATAGCGCCATTTTACCAGTCGCGGGGCAGCCTTAGCGGCCAGGGTGCGTGAGGAAAACCGGGCGCAAGCGTACTGTGAACGCAAAAACAGCCGGTGAAGGCCGGCCGCTTTTATCGAGAAAACTTGGGATCAGTGAATGATCTTGGCCAGGAAATCGCGCGCGCGGTCCGAGCGCGTCGTGTTGAAGAAGTCGTCCTTGCTGCAATCTTCGATGATCTTGCCCTGGTCCATGAAGACGATGCGGTTGGCCACGCGCTTGGCAAAGCCCATTTCGTGCGTGACGACCATCATGGTCATGCCTTCCTGCGCCAGGCCCACCATCACGTCGAGCACTTCGTTGATCATTTCAGGGTCGAGCGCCGATGTCGGCTCGTCGAACAGCATGGCAATCGGATCCATCGACAGCGCGCGGGCGATCGCCACGCGCTGCTGCTGGCCGCCCGACAGCTGGCCCGGGAATTTGTCCTGCTGCGACAGCAGGCCCACGCGGTCCAGGTATTTCAAGCCCTTGGCATTGGCTTCGTCGGCGCTGCGGCCCAGCACCTTGATCTGGCCGATGGTGAGGTTTTCGCGGATCGACAGGTGCGGAAACAGCTCGAAATTCTGGAACACCATGCCGATGCGCGCGCGCAGTTTCGACAAATTCGTTTTCGGATCGTTGACGCTGATGCCGTCGACGAAGATCTGCCCCTGCTGGATCGGCTCGAGGCCGTTGACGGTCTTGATCAGGGTCGACTTGCCGGAGCCGGACGGGCCGCAAATGACCATCACGTCGCCCTTGGCGACCTCCGTGGTGCAGTCGGTCAGTACCTGGAACTGGCCATACCATTTGCTGACGTTATTGAGTTCAATCATCTTGTTCTTTCTTTTACGGTTAGCGAATGATGGCGACGCGTTTCTGCAGGCGTTTTACCAGGAACGACAAGGCATAGCACAGCACGAAATACACGACGGCGACAAACACGTACATCTCCACCAGGCGGCCGTCGCGCTGGGCGATCTTCGAGGCGGCGCCGACGAAATCGGGGATCGACAGCACGTACACGAGCGACACGTCCTGGAACAGCACGATGGTTTGCGTCAGCAGCACGGGGATCATGTTGCGGAACGCTTGCGGCAGCACGATGAAGGCCATGGTCTGCGAGTAGTTCATGCCCAGCGCCTGGCCGGCCCAGACCTGGCCGCGCGGGATCGACTGTATGCCGCTGCGCATGATCTCGCAATAGTATGCCGCCTCGAACATGATGAAGGTGATCAGCGCGGAGGAGAACGCGCCCACTTTCACGGGTTCTTCCGCGCCGATGATCCAGGCGGCGATGTACGGCACCAGGAAGTAGAACCAGAAGATCACCAGCACCAGCGGGATCGAGCGTATCAGGTTGACGTAGCTCGACGCCACGCCCGAGATGAGGCGGCTGCCGGACAAGCGCATCAGCGCCAGCAGGGTGCCCAGCACGATGCCGCCCACCATGGACAGCGCCGTCAGTTTCAGGGTGAAGATCATACCGGTCTGGAACAGGTAGACCCACGAGCGGGAGATGACATCGAAGTCGAAATTACCGAACATATCAATGTCCTCCCGTCTTGGCGCCGGCGACGATGAAGCCCGGAATGGCGACCTTTTTCTCGATCAGGTACATCAGCACCACCACCAGCAGATTGACGACGACGTAGATGATGGTGGCGGCCGAAAACGCTTCGAATACCTGGAACGAGAATTCCTGGATGGCGCGCGCGCTGGCCGTCAGTTCGATCAGGCCGATGGTCAGGGCCACGGAACTGTTCTTGATGATGTTCAAAAATTCGCTGGTCAGCGGCGGCATGATGACGCGTGCGGCCATCGGCAGCAAAATGAAGCGGTAGGTTTGCGGCAGGGTCAGGCCCAGCGCCGTGCCGGCCAGTTTCTGCCCGCGCGGCAGCGCCTCGATGCCCGTCGTGACCTGCACCGCCACGCGCGAGGAGGTAAAGAATCCCAGGCACAGCACGGCCGTGACGAACGGCGCATTTGGCAGCGACTTGACCCATGCGCCCAGGTCAGGCGGCAGCAGTTCCGGCATGACGAAATACCAGAGGAACATCTGCACCAGCAGCGGCACGTTGCGGAACAGTTCGACGTAGGCATTGGCCACGCCCACCAGCCATTTGTTCGGCAAGGTGCGGATGGTGCCGATCACCAGGCCCAATATCAGCGCCATGATCCAGGCCGTACCGGCCGTGGCCAGGGTCCAGATCAGGCCGGACCACAGGGTGTCCATATACGTGCCCACGCCATCGGGAGAAATCTCCCAGAAAATGCGCCAATTCCAGTTGTAATTCATGATCATCCTTCGCATGCAGCCCGAGGACAGCGGCCAGCCGGCCACCCGCCCCGCAAATAAAACGGGAGGCTTGCGCCCCCCGATTTGTTACGCAATCTTTACTTTTTCCGCTTGTCCGACGTCTTCTGCGCTTCCGGTACGGCCGCATAGGCCGCCGGGTCACCGGAGTCGGTCGGGTTGGCAAACACGGCCTTCAATTGCGGCGGCATGGGGAATTTGAGGTTGATGTTTTTCGGCGGGATCGGCGAGGTAAACCATTTCGCGTAAATGCGGTTGATGTCGTCGCTCTTGTACAGGCGGGTCAAGGCATCGTCGACCACTTTCTTGAAAGCGGGATCGCCCTTGCGCAGCATGATGCCGTACGGCTCGACCGACAGCGCTTCCTTGGTGATTTCGTAGTCGTTCGGGTTTTTCGAATTGGCCACTTGCGACGCCAGCAAAATGTCGTCGTTGGCTTCGGCCACCGCGCGGCCCGTTTCCAGCATCAGGAACGATTCAGGATGGTCCTTGCCGACGGCGATATTCATGCCCAGGTTTTTTTCCTTGTTCAGGATCGTCATCTGCTTGATGGTCGAGGTGCCGGCAGTGGCAACCAGGGTCTTGCCGCGCAAGTCTTCCAGGGTCTTGATGTTCGAGGATTTTTTCGACAGCACGCGGTTGCCGATGACGAACATGGTGGGGGCGAATGCCACCTGCTGCTGGCGCTCCAGGTTGTTCGTCGTCGAGCCGCATTCGAGGTCGATGGTGCCGTTGGCCATCAGCGGGATGCGGTTGGCCGAGGTGACGGGGCTCATCACCACTTTCAGTTCGCTCAGGCCCAGATGCTTTTGCAGGGCCGTGACGACTTTCATGCACAGGTCGATCGAGTAACCCTGGTATTGCTGTTTGTCATCGAGATAGGAGAAGGGAACGGAGCCGTCGCGCACACCGAGCGTGACGGAACCGGCTTTCTTGATCTTGGCCAAGGTGCCGGTCAATTCCTGAGCCTGGACTGGCGACATGCTGCTGATGACACCGACGCTGAGCAGCGTGGCGATGATTTTGGTCAATTTCATAAATTCTCCTGGGCGGACAAACCGGATGGACTCCGAACGAAACAACTGTGGTGCAGACGCCACCATTGGAATTAATTTTATTTCATTTTCAGCACCGGACCAGCCATTTTCTGCGATTGCCCGCAAATAGGCGCTATACCCGCGCCGGAATCAGCGCGGCTGTAGCATTTTTCCTACTGATTTCACATTCCCGATTTATTTTGCCGGCGCCAGACCCGCCAACTCGTCCTCTTGCGCCTCATCATCCATATTCGCCTGCTGGCGTTGCCACATCTGCGCGTACAGGCCATTCGCGGCCAGCAATTGCGGATGCGTGCCCCGCTCGACGATGCGGCCATGGTCGAGCACCAGGATTTGCTGGGCGTCGGCCACCGTCGACAAACGGTGCGCAATCACCAGGGTGGTGCGGTTTTTGGCGATCTCTTTCAGCTGCGACTGAATCGCCTGCTCGGCCTTTGAGTCGAGTGCGGACGTGGCTTCGTCGAAGATCAATATCGCCGGGTCTTTCAGCAAGGTGCGGGCAATCGCCACGCGCTGCTTTTCGCCACCCGACAGTTTCAAGCCCCGCTCGCCCACCATGGAGTTGTAGCCATCTGGCAAGCTTTCAATAAAATCATGTATCGATGCCGCTTTGGCGGCCGCCACGATGGCCTCCTTGCTGGCGCCCGGCTTGCCATAGGCGATGTTGTATTCGATGGTGTCGTTGAACAGCACCGTGTCTTGCGGCACGATGCCGATGGCCGCGCGCAGGGAATCCTGCGTGATGCCGCGCAAGTCCTGGCCATCAATGGTGATGCCGCCGCCATCGACTTCATAGAAGCGGAACAGCAAGCGCGACAAGGTCGACTTGCCCGAGCCGCTGTGGCCCACCACGGCCGTCGTCGTGCCTGCAGGAATCTGGAAATCCACGTCGAACAGGATTTGCCGCTTGGCTTCGTAGCTGAAATTCACGTGGTCAAAACGCACGGCCGCGCCCCGCGTGACGAGCGGCTTGGCGTCCGGCGTATCGGCGATTTCACGGTTTTCGTTCAGCAAGGAAAACAGGCGCTCCATGTCGGCCAGGCTTTGCTTGATTTCGCGGTAAATGACGCCCAGGAAATTGAGGGGAATATACAGCTGGATCATGAAGGCGTTCACCAGCACCAGGTCGCCCAGGGTCATCGTGCCGGCGATCACGCCCACCGTGGCGCGCCACAAAATCAAGGTGACGGCCGTGGCGATGATCAGGGACTGGCCCGTATTGAGCAGGGAGAGGGAAGTCTGCGATTTCACGGCCGCCGATTCATAGCGCTGCAAGCCTTCATCGTAGCGCTTCGCCTCGTAATCTTCGTTGCCGAAATATTTCACGGTTTCATAGTTGATCAGCGAATCGATGGCCTTGGTATTCGCTTTGGAATCGAGGTCGTTCATGGTGCGGCGGAAATGCGTGCGCCAGTTCGTCACCAGCACGGTAAACGCGATGTAGGACACCAGCGCCACGGCCGTGATCACGGTGAACCAGATGTCGTAATGCAAGACCAGGTAACCGAGCACGAGGGTGATTTCCACCAGGGTCGGCAAGATGTTGAACAGGGTGTAGGAAATGAGCGAGCCGACGCTGCGCGTGCCCCGTTCGATGTCGCGCGTCATGCCGCCCGTCTGTCGGTTCAGGTGAAAGCGCAGGGACAGCGCATGCAGGTGGCGGAACACTTGCAGGGCGATGGTGCGCACGGCCCGCTGCGTGACCCGGGCGAACAGGAATTCGCGCAATTCCGTAAACAAGGTGGTCGACAGGCGCAGCAAGCCGTAGGCCACCAGCAAGCCGACGGGCAGCACCAGCAGCGCTTGCGGATGGGCCGCCGTGATCGTCATGGCGTCGACGAGTTTTTTCAGGATCAGGGGCACACCCACGTTGGCCAGCTTGGCGCCCACCAGGCATAGCAGCGCCAGCAATACTCTCCATTTGTAGACCCAGAGATACGGCAGCAAGGTCTTGATGGTGGCGAAATCGCTGTGGCTGGCGGAGGCTGGCGAGCGGGGCGGAGGGGGAGTCTGGGAACGGCGCATGGCGAATGTCGGCTTTTTATGGTTCAATCGGGGCAATTGTAGCCTTTCATGAGAATAAAAGATGAGCACCTCCCCCGACCGCCCCGACAACTGCCTCGCCTCCGGCCTGCCCGCCGGAAAAATGCCGGAATTGCGCATGATGCCCGCGCCGTCCGACGCCAATGTGTACGGCGACGTCTTCGGCGGCTGGATCATGGCGCAGGTCGATATCGCCGGTTCCCTGCCGGCCACGCGACGCGCCAACGGCCGCGTCGCCACCATTGCCGTCAATTCCTTCGTCTTCAAAAACCCCGTCTTCGTCGGCGATCTGCTGTCCTTCTACGCCGACATCGTCAAGGTCGGCAATACCTCGATCACCGTCAATGTCGAGGTATATGCCGAGCGCAACCGCCTGCAGGCGTGCATCGTGAAAGTCACGGAAGCAACCCTGATCTATGTGGCGACGGACTCCGACCGCAAGCCGCGCAAGGTGCCGCCGATCGAGACCTTGCTGTCGTCTTGATTGTCGCAATAATCCCACGTTTTATTTTCAGACAGCATGGATAGCCAGCGCCGCATCTTCCTGCAGAGCGCTGCGCGCATCACGGCGCTGGCCGCCGCCGGCAGCGTGCTGTCCGGTTCCAGCGCGAGCGCCGCCACGCGCATGAATGGCGCGGGTTATCCGTTTGCGCTAGGTGTCGCTTCCGGCTCGCCGTTACCTGATGCGGTGGTGCTGTGGACGCGCATCTGCTACGACCCGCTGCACGCAGCCGCCACGCCCGCCATCGCCCTGACTGTGCGCTGGGAAGTGGCCGAAGACGAGGCGTTTCGCCGCATCGCCGCCAAGGGCCAGGCCACGGCCATGCCCGCTCTCGCGCACAGCGTGCACGTCGACGCGGGAGGTCTCGCGCCCGGGCGCTGGTACTGGTACCGCTTCATGCTGGGCGACGCCGTCAGTCCCGTGGGACGCACGCGCACGGCGCCCGAGCCCGGCTCCATGCCTGCCTCGCTGAAACTGGCCGTCGCCTCATGCCAGCACTGGGAATTCGGCGCGTATGCGGCGCACCGGCACATCGCCGCGGCCGCGCCCGACCTGGTGGCCTTCCTCGGCGACTACATCTATGAATGGGGGCCGTACCAGCTCCAGCATCCGAGCCGGGCCGTGCGCACGCATGAAAGTTTCAGCCTGGACGACTACCGCGCCCGCTACGCGCAATACAAGAGTGACCAGGATTTGCAGGGCGCCCACGTGGCCGCGCCGTGGATCGTCACCTGGGACGACCATGAAGTGGCCAACGATTACGGCAATGACCGCGACGAGTTGCTCACGTCCACCTTTTTGCAGCGCCGCGCGGCTGCCTACCAGGCGTTTTATGAACACATGCCGCTGCGTTTGCTGCCGCTGGGACGGCGGGGCTTTGTCGACATGCGCATCTACCAGCGCTATGACTGGGGCCGGCTGGCGCGCTTCCACATGCTGGACGACCGGCAATACCGCGCCCACCACGCGTGCGCCAAACCGGGCCGCGGCGGTTCGAATTCCGTCACCACGCGCAACTGTCCCGATTTGCTGAAACCGCAGCGCACCATGCTGGGGGAGGAACAGCAGCGATGGCTGCAAGCCGGCCTCGACGACTCCCCGGCGCGCTGGAATATTCTGGCCCAGCAAACCCTGATGGCGCAATCGAGCCAGGTGCCGATTTTGCGGCCCGGCGACGAGCGCATCTGGACCGATGGCTGGGATGGCTACCCGATGGCGCGCCAGCACCTGCTCGACGCCTTGCGCAGCAGCAAGGCCAGCAACCCGCTGGTACTGTCAGGCGACGTGCATACTTTCTATGCCACCGAACTGAGCCGCAATGCCATGCGGCCCACCAGCAAGAGCAATCCCGTGCTGGCCACCGAGTTTTGCGGCACCTCCATCACGTCGAGTTCCCGTCCGCAGGCGCGCACGGAACAGTACGTGGCGATGAACCCGCATATCCGTTACGGACGCAGCGACAAGCGCGGCTATATGTTAATGGAGATCACGCCAAAAAAAACCACGACCCTGTTCCAGGGCCTGGACAACGTGCGCGACGGCGCATCGAGCATCGCGACACTGGCCAGCTTTGTCGTGCGCGACGGCAAGGCTGGCGTGCAACGCATCTAGCACATGCTTTTCAATCCATCGCGGTAGCGCCGGCTGACGGGCACTTCACCGCCCGTGGACAGCACGGCGCGCGCATCGCCCGATTCCAGCGGCACGATGCTCCGCACAAATACAAGGTTGACGATATAGCTGCGGTGCACGCGCACAAAGCGTTTACCATCCAGGCGGCGCTCGATGGCGGCCATGGTCGAGCGCAGCGGATAATCGTGGCCGCGCACGTGCAAATTCACATAATTGCCCCAGGCCTGTATCCATTCGATGTCGCCGGCGGGCAAGAGAAAATCCTTGCCCAGCTTGCGCACCAGGAAGCGTTCCGGCTGCAACACCGGTTCCACGGCCGGGCCTTCATCGGGTTCGCCCAGCAGGGTCGCCTCGCCTTGCCAGCGCATCAGCAGCAGCTGGTAAAAGCCCGTGAACAACAAGATGGAGAAGTAAGTACGCACATCCTTGACGTATTCGTATGGCAATTCACGCCACCAGTTACCGAAATCGTAATCGCTGCCGGCGCTCCAGTAGGCCAACTTGCGCAAGGCCACCATGGCCAGCACATGCACGAGGCTGTAGACCAGCGAGGCGGCCAGGTGCCAGCGCAGGTTCTGGCGCTGGAATAACAGGTGCAGCGGCCGCAGCTGGTTGGCCAGGATCACCAGCGGCACCAGCGCCAGCAACACCAGGTTGCTGCTCCACTCCCACACGGCCACTTCCCAGAAAGGCGTAGCGAGCCCCGCGCGCTGACGGTCGATCCAGCTGATCCAGCAGTTGAGCGACGTTTGCAGCAGATACAGGACGATCCAGAAAACTGGTTCGGCGATCTGGCGCCAGCGTTGATATCGTTGCAATAAATCGGTGGAAGACAGGCGCATGGTGTCGGACGGTGAATTAGTTGCATGATTGTAAGGTCCCAAAGCCGTCCCGGCATCACCGCTCGTCACAAACAGCCCGCAATTGGTCACTTTTCGCTGGTTCGCCCTGCGCGGCCTGCCTATGCTGGGGCCTTCCCTTACCAATGGATCCCGCGACCATGACCACCAATTCTCGCCGTTACGATATCGACGCCTTGCGCTTTCTTGTCTTCAGCCTGCTGATCTTCTACCACACGGCCATGCTGTACCTGGACGGCGCCGCCTTCCACATGAAGAGCAGCTACCTGACGGAAACGTTGAACTATCCCATGGTCTTTATCAACCGTTGGCGCATGGAAATCGTGTTCCTCATTTCCGGCGTGTCCTGCGCCATGATGACGCAAACGTCCCGAGGGGCCTTCCTGCGGCGCAGGGTCAAGCGCCTGTTGTTGCCCCTGCTGTTTGGCGTGCTCGTGGTGATACCCGTGCAGCCGTATTGCGAAGGCGTCACGAACGGCTTGGTCGAGCCTGGCTATGGACAATTTCTGCTGGATTACTTTGGCGGCCATGCCTGGCCGGCTGGCGCATTTACGGGCTGGAAGACCAGTTTTACCTGGAATCATCTGTGGTATCTCGTGTATTTGTTGCTGTACACCATCGTGCTGGTGGCGCTGCAGCCCCTGCTGGCCAAGGCAAGGCCGCTGTTTACGGGGTTGCGCGGCTGGCGCCTGTTGATCCTGCCAGCCCTGCCGGCGCTGGCGGCAACGGCCTTCCTGAAACTGCGCTATCCGGAAAACCACGCGCTGGTGAAGGACTGGTACGCGCACGCCATCTATTTCACCATGTATCTGTATGGCTGGTGGCTGGGCAATGACAAGGGAGTGTGGCAAGAGCTGGTGCGCTTGCGCTGGCATGCGCTGCTGCTGGCGCCCTGCGCGTTTGCCGTGTATCTGGGCTTTGACCTGGTGTATTCGGAGAACCTGCTGACCTGGGCCTCGTTCGGCTCCTGGCCCATGCGCAACCTGTACATGTGGCTGGCCATCTGCGCCATCCTGGGCTGGTCGCACACCTTGCTCAATACACCGTTTGCCTGGCTGCCATGGGCGCGCCAGGCCGTCTTTCCCTGGTACATATTGCACCAGAGCGCGATCATCGTGCTGGCCTACTGGCTCGTGCCGCTGAAGCTTGGGCCAGTGGCAGAACCGCTGCTGATACTGGCCGGCACGGTGGCGACTTGCTGGCTGGGGACGTCGCTGCTGATCAGCAAGGTGAACTGGTTGCGCCCCTGCTTCGGCTTGCCCGCCCGCCCAGGCCAAAACCTGGCGGCGGACACGGCCCTGGCAGCGAATTAGGCAACCTTCTTTTCGTCGCGTAATTGACGGCGCAAGATCTTGCCAACGTTGGTCTTCGGCAATTCATCGCGGAACTCGATGTATTTCGGTTTCTTGTAGGCCGTCAATTCATGCTTGCAATGCTCGCGGATCTGTTCCACCGTCAGGTTCGGATCCTTGCGCACGACAAACACTTTCACGGCTTCGCCCGCGTTGGCGTCCGGCACGCCGATGCAGGCGCATTCCAGCACGCCCGGGCACGACGCAACCACGTCTTCCACTTCGTTCGGATACACATTGAAGCCGGACACAATGATCATGTCTTTCTTGCGGTCCACGATTTTTACGTAGCCGCGTTCATCCATGACGCCCACGTCGCCCGTCTTGAAGTAACCGTCGGCCGTCATCGATTTGGCCGTCTCGTCCGGACGCTGCCAGTAACCGGCCATCACTTGCGGGCCGCGCACGGCGATCTCGCCCGGCTCGCCCAGCGGCACTTCCACGCCATCGTCGTTGAGAATCGCCACTTCCGTCGAAGGGAAAGGCAAGCCGATGGTGCCCGTAAATTCCGTGATATCGACGCGGTTGCCCGTCACCACGGGCGACGTTTCCGACATGCCATAGCCTTCGATCAGCGGGCAGCCGGTCAGTTTCAGCCAGCGTTCGGCCACGTTGCGCTGCAAGGCCATGCCGCCGCCATTGCACACTTTATAGCTGGAGAAATCGAGCTTGGCGAAGTCGGCATTGTTCAGCAGCGCGTTGTACAGGGTATTGACGGCCGGGAAAACGACGATCTTGTGCTTGGACAATTCCTTGACGAAACCGGGGATGTCGCGCGGGTTGGGAATCAGCACGCTCATGCCGCCCAGGCGCATGCCCATCAGGGCGCTGACGGTCAGCGAATAGATGTGATACAGGGGCAAGGCACACATGAATCCCATCGAGGTGGCGCGCATTTCAGGCGTCATCACGGGCGACATCCACGCCTCGTTTTGCAGCACGTTGGCGATCACGTTACGGTGCAACAACATCGCGCCCTTCGACACGCCCGTCGTGCCGCCCGTGTATTGCAGGAAGACGATGTCATCATGGCCCTGCTGCACCGGCGTCAGGCTCAGGCGTGCGCCTTCAGCCAGCATCTTGTTGAAACTGACGGCGCCCGGCAAGGAAAACGCGGGCACCATTTTCTTGATCTTGCGCACGACGAAGTTGACGATGGTACCCTTCAGTCCGCCGAGCATGTCGCCCATGGTGGCGACGATCACATGCTTGACCTGGGTATGCGGCAATACCTGCTCCACCGTGGTGGCGAAGTTTTCCAGCACGATGATCGCTTCGCTGCCCGAATCGGTCAGCTGATGCTGCAATTCTCGCGGCGTGTACAGCGGATTGACGTTGACTACCGTATAGCCGGCGCGCAAAATCGCCGCCATCGCCACCGGATACTGCAGCACGTTCGGCAGCATGATCGCCACGCGCGCGCCCGTCTTCAGGCCCTTGCTTTGCAGCCATGCGCCCATCTGCAGCGACAGCTTGTCCAGCTCGCGGTAGGTCAGGAATTTATCCATGCACACGAACGCGTTGCGGTCCGCATATTTCTGGAACGACTCTTCCAGCAAATGCGTGACGGAACGGTATTGCGTGCAATCAATCTCTGCGGGAACGCTGTCCGGGTACGACTTCAACCAAATCTTGTCCATCTCGCCTCATCTTTATCTGTAAAAGGGATGCGCCTCCTGGCGCATCCCACACTGTTTATGCTGCTGTCTTCGTTTCGTCACGCAGGGCGCGACGCAAAATCTTGCCGACGTTGGTCTTCGGCAGTTCATCGCGGAACTCGATGTATTTCGGCCGCTTGTAGCCTGTAAATTGTTCCTTGCAGTACGCGGCCAGCACGGCCTGGGTCAGGTTCGGATCCTTGCGCACGACAAACACTTTCACGGCCTCGCCCGAGTGTTCGTCCGGCACGCCCACGCAAGCGCACTCGAGCACGCCCGGATGGGCCGCGATGACGGCTTCCACTTCGTTCGGATACACATTGAAGCCGGAGACGAGAATCATGTCTTTCTTGCGGTCGACAATCTTCACGTAGCCACGCTCGTCCATGATGCCCACGTCGCCGGATTTGAAGTATCCATCGGGCGTCATGACCTTGGCCGTTTCATCGGGACGGTTCCAGTAGCCGCTCATCACTTGCGGACCGCGGATGGCGATCTCGCCCGTCTGGCCCAGCGGCACTTCCTTGCCGTCATCGTCGAGGATGGCGATATCGGTCGAGGGCACGGGCAAGCCGATGGTGCCGGAAAACGCCGTGCTGTCGGCGCGGTTGCAGGTGGCGACCGGTGACGTTTCCGACAAGCCATAGCCTTCGATGATGGACACACCCGTCACTTGCAGCCACTTGTCGTTGACGGCTTGCTGCACCGCCATGCCGCCGCCATTGGCGATCTTCAAGCCCGAGAAATCGAGCTTGGCAAAGTCGGGGTGATTCACCAGCGCGTTATACAGGGTATTGACCGCTGGCAGCAGATTGAATTTGTACTTACCCAGCTCCTTGATCAGGCCCGGTATATCGCGCGGATTCGGGATCAGGATATTCAGGGCGCCCACGCGCGTGCCCCACATGGCGCACGCCGTCAGGGCAAAGATATGGTACAGCGGCAAGGCGCAGACGACGATCATCTGTTCCGTGCTGTTCTGGTCGAGCGCCGCGCCCGACCACGCTTCGCTTTGCAGCACATTGGCGATCACATTGCGGTGGCTCAAGGTCGCGCCTTTCGACACGCCCGTCGTGCCGCCCGTGTATTGCAGAAAAGCGGCGTCATTGATGCTCAGCTCGACAGGCGTGAGTTTCATGCGGCTGCCCAGCGCCAGCGCCTGCTTGAAACGCATGGCGTTCGGCAAGGAATACGCGGGCACCATCTTCTTGACGTTGCGCACGACAAAATTGACGATCATGCCTTTCAAACCGCCCAGCATCTCGCCCATGCTGGCGACGACGATGTGCTTGACGGCCGTCTTGCCCAGCACTTGCTCCAAGGTATGGGCAAAGTTTTCCAGCACGATGATGGCTTCGCTGCCCGAATCGTTGAGTTGATGCTCGAGTTCGCGCGGCGTATAGAGAGGATTGACGTTGACCACCGTGTAACCGGCGCGCAGGACGGCGGCGATGGCCACCGGATATTGCAGCACGTTCGGCATCATCAGGGCGACACGCGCCCCCTTCTTCAGGCCACGGCTTTGCAGCCAGGCACCGAGCTGGCGCGAATAGGTGTCGAGTTCGGCATAGGTGAGAAATTTGTCCATGCAGACATAGGCATTGCGATCCGCATATTTTTGAAACGCTTCTTCCAGCACATGCACCAGCGAACGATATTGATCAGGATCGATGTCGGCGGGAACGCCGGGAGGATACGACTTCAGCCAAATTTTTTCCATCCTGTGCCTCTTGTCTCGAATAATCGTGGGGGAGCCGGCGCATCTTGCCGACGCGGATCATTGCTGCGGATTCTGTCGTCCTGCAGTCAGTTTGAGCATTCTGACGAGCAATTGCTCTATGCTACTAATGCGATGCTATCGGGCGCCGGGCTTCCATGCAAGCGCTTTCAACAGTATTCGAGCGGCAACTCTAGGGGTATTTTATGCTGCAATGCAACATGATAAATACACTGTTGCAGGATCGTCCGGCTCGGCGTACTGGACAATCTTTACGGGTCACGGGCTGGACAATTGTTCCAGCGCACGCCTGCGCTCAGGCTTCTTGATCTGGGCCATTGTGTGCACTGCAGCATAAAAAGCACGAAAGTTCTTTTTTTCTTCCAGCAATTTTTTGAGGGCAGGCAAAAATTCATTGTAGGTCGACACGGAAGCGAGGTGCGCATTGCTCAATGGCTGCTCGAACCAGCGGTCGTAACCGGCAAAACCACCCCAGTTTTTCTTCAGTACCTGATACGCGTCTTGCAATGCCGCAAACACCTGCGTCTTGCGCGCGCGCTTTTCCGCATCGCTGGCATCGCTCGCATACACGGCTTCCAGTTCACCCCGATATGTCAGCAGCAAGGCGAGGAAATCCTGGCGCCGCGCCGCGTACTGGGCGTACGCGGCGCGCATCGCGTCATTGCCCTCGCGCGCCAGCCAGCGCTGCACGCCCGCCTCTTCCACGGCGCTGGCAAACGACTCGTTGAAGGCCGAATCGCCGGGCACGTACACCACCTGGTGCGCCAGTTCATGGAAGATCAGGCGCGCCAGTTCCGCATCGTTGTAATTGATAAAGGTCGACAGCAAGGGATCGTCGAACCAGCCCAGGGTGGAATACGCGGGCACGCCGCCCACCTGCACGTCGTAATGCTGGGCGCGCAACTCGTCGGCATACGCGAGCGCCTCTTCCTTGCTGTAGTAACCACGGTAATTCACGCAGCCAGCGATGGGGAAACACCATTGCAGCGGCTGCAACGACAGTTCCGGCGTGGCCACCACGTTCCACAGCACGAAGGGGCGCCGCAGGGAGGCGTAGTTCTTGTAGCTGCCATTGTCCGGTAAATCCAGCTCGCTGACGGCAAAGCGGCGAATCTGCTGCGCCTTGGCCAGGCGCACTTTCAGGCGCGGCTCGGTGGCCGGGTCGTCGAGCCAGTCACCGATGGGGCGCGCGCCCGACCACAAGGCATATTGCCCTTGCGCCGCCTGCGTGTAGTAGCGCAGCTGCGTGCAGCCGCTCAGCGGCAGGCACAGCATGCCGACAAGCAAGCGGGCCGGCCAGCGGGCCATGCTCAGCCAGCCTTTTCCACTTCGACCAGCGTATCGTAGAAAGTCGGCGCGCGGCCCATGTCCGTCAGGCGCTGGCTCGTCACTTCATTGGCGTTCTTGCCGTCGCTGGCGAGTTTCTTCCACCATACGGACAAGCCCACCACCAGGCCGCGTCTCGCCTTGTCGGTCACCCTGGCCTTGGCGGTAAAACTGCCGCGGTCATTAAAAATGCGCACCATGTCGCCGGCGGCGATGCCGCGCGTGGCGCAATCGTCGGGGTGGATGTCCAGATGCGGTTCGCCTTCGGCCGCGCGCAGGCTTTTCACGTTCACGAACGTGGAATTGAGGAAATTGCGTGCCGGCGGGGAAATCATGGCCAGCGGAAAACGGGCCGCCAGCGCGGGATTGCTGGCCAGCGATTCGTGCGGCGCGATATACGTCGGCAAGGGGTCGAGTCCCGCCTGCGCCATGGCGCTGGAATAAAACTCGCACTTGCCCGATGGCGTGGGGAAACCGCCTTCGGCAAATGGCGCCTCGGCCATGGCCAGCTTTTGCCAGCCCGTGCGTTTCAGCGATTCCCAGTCGAAATGCACGGCGCGCGCATCCGTCGTATCGAAGGCTTTGGCCGCCAGCGCATCGTCGCTTTCCTGGAAGCACGGGTCATCAAAGCCCATGTGCTGCGCCAGCAAACGAAAAATTTCCGTATTCGCCTTCGCTTCGCCCAGCGGCGCCACGGCCGCGTTGTTCGCCATCATGTACAGGTGGCCGTAGGTGGAATGCGCATCGACGTGTTCGAGCTGCGTGGTGGCGGGCAACACGATGTCGGCATAATCGACGGTATCGGTCTGGAAGTGTTCGAGCACGACCGTAAACAAGTCTTCGCGGGCGAAACCCTGCGCCACTTTCGAGGAATCGGGCGCCACGGCAAGCGGGTTCGAGTTGTAGACGATCACGGCTTCGACTTGCGGGCCGAACTCGGGCGAGCTGGTTTTCAGCAGATCGTCGCCGATGGTGCTCATGTTGATGGTGCGCGGCGTGCCTTTCAGCAAGTCCGGACGCTGCAGGGCCTTGCGGTTGACGGGGAAGGAACCCGAGCTCGACAGCTGCATGCCGCCGGCAGGATGGCGCCAGGCGCCCGTCAGCGCGGGCAGGCAGGCAATATTGCGCACGGCCATGCCACCGCCATGCACGCGCTGCACGCCGTAGTTGGTGCGGATGGCGGCGCCGTCACCGGAGCGGCAAGCCTGGCCGTACAGGCGCGCCAGTTCCACCACTTCCGTGGCCGTGATGCCGCACACCTCGGCCACGCGTTCGGGTGGCCATTCCAGGGCCCGCTGTTTCAGTTCAGCATAGCCGACCGTGTACTGGGCGATATAGTCATGGTCGAGCAAATCTTCCGTGATCAGCACATGCATCAAGCCCAGCGCCAGGGCCGCATCGGTACCCGGCAGCAAGGCGATATGCTGGTGGCACTTTTCGGCCGTCAGCGAACGGTACGGGTCGATGGCGATCAAGGTAGCGCCATTGCGCTTGGCCTCTTGCGCGCGCATCCAGAAGTGCAGGTTCGAGGCGATCGGGTTGCCGCCCCAGATGATGATCAATTTCGCGTTCTGGAACTGCTCCATGTCCGTGCCGATGCTGGCGCCCACCGTGTAGCGGTAGCCGGTCGCGCCGGCCGAGGCGCAGATGGTGCGGTCCAGCAGGGAAGCGCCGAGCTGGTTGAAAAAGCGCGAGGACATCGATTCGCCCTGCACCAGGCCCATGGTGCCGCAGTAGCTGTACGGCAAGATCGCCTGCGGATCGCGCGCGGCGATCGGTTTCAGACGAGCCGCGATGGTCTGCAATGCCTCTTCCCAGCTGATGCGCTCGAACTTGCCTTCGCCCTTCTTGCCCACGCGGCGCAGCGGATGCAGCAAGCGGTCCGCATGGTAGGTGCGCTCCGTGAAGCGCGACACCTTCGTGCACAGCACGCCAGCCGTGGTCGGGTGGTCGGGATCGCCCTTGACGGCGGTGGCCACGCCATCGGTCACGGTGACCAGCAAGGCGCAGGTATCGGGGCAATCGAGCGGGCAGGCGGCGCGCACTTGGGTGGTGGTCATGGGGCAATCCAAAAACGTTGGGGGAAGGCGATACTGTAAACCATTCCGCGCGCTTGCTGTTGGCGCCGTGGCAAGCACGTCCGTGCGCTGGATTTACCCGGCAAACAAGGGCTACAATGCACTATTAGCCGCGTCTGTTTTCGATCAAACAAACACGGTACGGCGCGCCATACATTGCTGCGTGCCAGCATCCACAGGAGAGTCCCATGAAACTAGTTGATCCGATCTTGGCGTTTCAATCCGAGCTGCAAGGTATTCGCCGCGACCTGCACGCGCATCCCGAGCTGTGCTACGAAGAACAGCGCACTTCGGACGTGGTCGCCGCCAAACTGACGGAATGGGGCATCCCCGTGGTACGCGGCCTGGGCCGCACTGGCGTGGTCGGCATCATCAAGAATGGCACGTCGACACGTGCCATCGGTTTGCGCGCCGACATGGATGCCTTGCCGATGCAGGAAATGAATACCTTCGAGCACGCCTCGCGCCACCCGGGCAAGATGCACGCCTGCGGCCACGATGGCCACACGGCCATGCTGCTCGGTGCGGCCCATTACCTGGCGCAGCACCGCAACTTCGACGGCACCGTGTACCTGGTCTTCCAGCCGGCCGAGGAAGGCGGTGCCGGCGCGCGCGAAATGATAGCAGACGGCTTGTTTACGCGTTTTCCCATGGATGCCATCTACGGCATGCACAACTGGCCGGGCACCGAAACGGGCACCCTGAGCGTGGTGGAAGGGCCCATGATGGCGTCCAGCAATGAATTCCACGTCACCGTCAAAGGCAAGGGCGCCCACGCGGCCCAGCCCCACAAGGGCATCGACCCCGTCATGGTGGCCGTGCAAATCGCGCAAAGCTGGCAAACCGTGATCACACGCAACAAGAGTCCGCTCGACACGGCCGTGCTGTCCATCACGCAAATCCACGCGGGCAGCGCCACCAATGTGATTCCCGATGACGCCAGTCTGGTCGGCACCGTGCGCACCTTCACCACGCCCGTGCTGGACTTGATCGAAGAGCGCATGCGCGACATCGCCGTGCACACGGCCGCCGCCTTTGGCGCGGAAGTCGATTTCCACTTCAAGCGCAACTATCCGCCGCTGGTCAATCACGCGAAGGAAACGGCGTTTGCCGTCGAAGTCATGAAAAGCGTCGTGGGTGCGGACAAGGTCAACGCGAATGTCGAGCCGACCATGGGCGCGGAGGATTTCGCCTTCTTCCTGCAGAAAAAAGCCGGCTGCTACATCTTCATCGGCAATGGCGATGGCGAGCACCGCGATGGCGGCCACGGCCTGGGTCCGTGCGTCTTGCACAATGGCAGCTACGACTTCAACGACAATTTGTTGCCCATCGGCGCCAGTTTCTGGGTCAAGCTGGCCGAAGCGAGCCTGCCCATCGCTTGAATCAGCTCAGTTGATCCGGACCGGCGCCCAGGCGCTGGCCCGGATTCAACGCTTCAAGGGCCAGCAAGGCGGCCGAGTGATCGGCCGTCGGATGGCTGATGGCCAGGGTTTCATAGCGCTGCGTCACCAGTTGCGTCACCGGCAAAGTCACGTGGGCCGCTTCGGCCGCCGCGAGGATGTTGTGCATATCCTTGATCTGGCTTTTCACCTGGCCGCCGGCTACAAAATTGCGCTCCAGCATACGCTGGCCATGCACCTCCAAAATCTTGCTTTCGGCAAAACCGCCGCGGATGGCTGCCCGCACGGCGCTCGCATCGGCGCCGGCCGCCTGGGCCAGCAGCAAGGCTTCCGCCACGATATTCAATGTCGCACCGACGATCAGCTGATTGCACAGCTTGGCCACCTGCCCGCTGCCGGCCGGCCCCACCAGAGTCGGGCGGCCCATTGCCGACAGAATCGTTTCAACCCGCGCGTAATCGCCGGCACTGGCGCCAGCCATGATGGCCAGGGTACCCGCCTGCGCCCCGCCGACGCCACCCGACACGGGCGCATCGATGAAACCATGGCCTGCCGCATGCAAGCTGGCATGAAATTGCTGGGCTTCCGATTGTTTGGTGGAGCTCATGTCGATCCACAACGCACCAGCTGCCAAGGCCGGCAGCGCCTCTTGCAACACCGTTGCCACGATGGGACCGGCCTCCAGCATCGAGATGACCACGTCCACGCCCTTGACAGCCTCAGCCACGGAAACGGTCGGCTGCGCGCCCGCTGCACGCAGGACTTGGGCCTTGCTGTGCGTGCGATTCCAAATTGTGACAAAATATCCAGCGCGCAGCAGGCACCGAACCATCGGCCCTCCCATTAGGCCAATACCGAGAAATGCGATTTTTGTAGACAATGTCAATTCAACCTCTGAGATCAAACAGGTGGCGGGAGTAGTGTGCAAGACTAGGTAATCCTCGGGAAATTAGTGTGAATTTATGACGAACAGAACCGGATGCTATGCAAGGCGCTCGCCGCGACGCAGTGCAAGCACTGCTAGCAGTGAGCAACGCCGCAGAGCGCCGGTTATGGAAGTCAGAAATCACAATAATTTATTGTGGGGTTACTTGGGTGCCTGCGCAAACAAGACAAGCCTGACGGCCAATTTTACGATGAAAGTCTCTATGTCCTTCAAGAAGAATCTCCTCAAATCCATCGCCGCCGTTGCCGCGCTGATGGCAGCCAATGCCGGCTTTGCCGCCGACGACAAACTGATCGACTCCGTCTATGGCGAGTATGCCAAGGGCGTGAAGGTACAAATGGTACGCGCCGGCGTAACCTCGAACTGGGATAAGGCCTGGTTTGTATCGAATGGCACGCAGCTGAGCGGTTACTGGGATGCCAGCATAGGCGGCTGGGATGCCAAGAGCTATCAGAATGTCTCTGGCCAGCATCAAAAGCTGTGGGACCTGGGCTTTACTCCCGTGTTCCGTTTTGAAAACACGAACAAGCTGGGTTTTTATGCGGAAGCCGGCATCGGCGTGCACATGCTGTCGAAACTGTACAACAACGACGATGACCGCCTGTCGACCCACTTCCAGTTCGGCGACCATATCGGCGTTGGCTATATCTTCAATAACAAATGGGAAGTCGCTGCGAAGATCCAGCATTTCTCGAATGGCGGCTACAAGAAACCGAATAGCGGCGTCAATTACCTGAACGTCAAAGTCGCTTATCACTTTTAATGAAGGTGATACATGACAAAGGCAGCGCGTAGCGCTGCCTTTTTTTCGTCTGTTGCATTGGCGATTATTTTTACGTTGGCGGTATGGAGGGTCTGACTGTAGGTCGGCTTAGCGCGCAGCGCGTAAGCCGACAAGCACCACCAGCGTCAAACAAAACCACCAGACGTAAAAAAAACCCCAACCGGATCACCGGAAGGGGTTTTTTCGAATAACAAGCCTGACGATAACCTACTTTCACACTGGTTGCAGCACTATCATCGGCGCAAAGTTGTTTCACGGTCCTGTTCGGGATGGGAAGGGGTGGGACCAACTTGCTATGGTCATCAGGCATAACTTGTACTGGCATTTGTCCTCGATGGAGCGACAAAGCCTGAATCTGGAAGAAGCAAAGATTGGGGTAATGACTGGTAGTATCAACACACACGCAACGTTGTACCGTCTTATCCTCTGTACCTGCTAAGGTTATAGGGACAAGCCGTACGGGCAATTAGTACTGGTTAGCTTAATGCATTACTGCACTTCCACACCCAGCCTATCAACGTCCTGGTCTCGAACGACCCTTCAAAGAGCTCAAGGCTCTGGGAAATCTCATCTCAAGGCAAGTTTCCCGCTTAGATGCTTTCAGCGGTTATCTCTTCCGAACTTAGCTACCCGGCAATGCCACTGGCGTGACAACCGGTACACCAGAGGTTCGTCCACTCCGGTCCTCTCGTACTAGGAGCAGCCCCCTTCAAATTTCCAACGCCCACGGCAGATAGGGACCAAACTGTCTCACGACGTTTTAAACCCAGCTCACGTACCACTTTAAATGGCGAACAGCCATACCCTTGGGACCGGCTACAGCCCCAGGATGTGATGAGCCGACATCGAGGTGCCAAACTCCCCCGTCGATATGAACTCTTGGGAGGAATCAGCCTGTTATCCCCAGAGTACCTTTTATCCGTTGAGCGATGGCCCTTCCATACAGAACCACCGGATCACTATGTCCTACTTTCGTACCTGCTCGACTTGTCAGTCTCGCAGTTAAGCACGCTTATGCCATTGCACTATCAACACGATGTCCGACCGTATCTAGCGTACCTTCGAACTCCTCCGTTACACTTTAGGAGGAGACCGCCCCAGTCAAACTGCCTACCATGCACTGTCCCCGATCCGGATAACGGACCAAGGTTAGAACCTCAAACAAACCAGGGTGGTATTTCAAGGTTGGCTCCACGAGAACTAGCGTCCCCGCTTCAAAGCCTCCCACCTATCCTACACAGATTGGTTCAAAGTCCAATGCAAAGCTACAGTAAAGGTTCATGGGGTCTTTCCGTCTAGCCGCGGGTAGATTGCATCATCACAAACATTTCAACTTCGCTGAGTCTCGGGAGGAGACAGTGTGGCCATCGTTACGCCATTCGTGCAGGTCGGAACTTACCCGACAAGGAATTTCGCTACCTTAGGACCGTTATAGTTACGGCCGCCGTTTACTGGGACTTCAATCAAGAGCTTGCACCCCATCATTTAATCTTCCAGCACCGGGCAGGCGTCACACCCTATACGTCCACTTTCGTGTTTGCAGAGTGCTGTGTTTTTATTAAACAGTCGCAGCCACCAGTTTATTGCAACCCTTTCACCCTCATGGAGTAAACCAATCAAGCTACCGGGGCGTACCTTTTCCCGAAGTTACGGTACCAATTTGCCGAGTTCCTTCTCCCGAGTTCTCTCAAGCGCCTTAGAATACTCATCTCGCCCACCTGTGTCGGTTTGCGGTACGGTCTCGTATGACTGAAGCTTAGAGGCTTTTCTTGGAACCACTTCCGATTGCTTCGTGAATAAATTCACTCGTCCCATCCCCTTGAATTGCGCACCCGGATTTGCCTAAGTGCCTTCTATGAGACAGAAACTGACTATTCCAACAGTCAGACAACCTTCCGCGATCCGTCCCCCCATCGCATCATACGACGGTGCAGGAATATTAACCTGCTTCCCATCAGCTACGCATCTCTGCCTCGCCTTAGGGGCCGACTCACCCTGCTCCGATGAACGTTGAACAGGAAACCTTGGGCTTACGGCGTGGAGGCTTTTCACCCCCATTATCGCTACTCATGTCAGCATTCGCACTTCTGATACCTCCAGCATCCTTTACAAGACACCTTCGCAGGCTTACAGAACGCTCTCCTACCATATATATTGCTATATATCCGCAGCTTCGGTGACTGGCTTAGCCCCGTTACATCTTCCGCGCAGGACGACTCGATCAGTGAGCTATTACGCTTTCTTTAAATGATGGCTGCTTCTAAGCCAACATCCTGACTGTTTTAGCCTTCCCACTTCGTTTTCCACTTAGCCAATCTTTGGGACCTTAGCTGGCGGTCTGGGTTGTTTCCCTCTTGACGCCGGACGTTAGCACCCGACGTCTGTCTCCCAAGCTCGCACTCATCGGTATTCGGAGTTTGCAATGGTTTGGTAAGTCGCAATGACCCCCTAGCCATAACAGTGCTCTACCCCCGATGGTGATACTTGAGGCACTACCTAAATAGTTTTCGGAGAGAACCAGCTATTTCCAAGTTTGTTTAGCCTTTCACCCCTACCCACAGCTCATCCCCTAATTTTTCAACATTAGTGGGTTCGGACCTCCAGGGCGTGTTACCGCACCTTCATCCTGGCCATGAGTAGATCACTTGGTTTCGGGTCTACACCCAGCGACTGATCGCCCTATTCGGACTCGATTTCTCTACGGCTTCCCTATGCGGTTAACCTTGCCACTGAATGTAAGTCGCTGACCCATTATACAAAAGGTACGCAGTCACGGAACAAGTCCGCTCCTACTGTTTGTATGCACACGGTTTCAGGATCTATTTCACTCCCCTTCCGGGGTTCTTTTCGCCTTTCCCTCACGGTACTGGTTCACTATCGGTCGATTACGAGTATTTAGCCTTGGAGGATGGTCCCCCCATATTCAGACAGGATGTCACGTGTCCCGCCCTACTTGTCGTACGCTTAGTATCACCGGTCTGATTTCGAATACGGGACTATCACCCGCTACGGTTCCTATTTCCAGAGGATTCTTCTATCAGTCCGACTATCACGTACAGGCTCTTCCCATTTCGCTCGCCGCTACTTTGGGAATCTCGGTTGATTTCTTTTCCTGCAGCTACTTAGATGTTTCAGTTCGCCGCGTTCGCCTTGCATACCTATGTATTCAGTATGCAATACCCTAAAAGGGTGGGTTGCCCCATTCGGAAATCTGCGGATCAAAGTGTGTTTGCTCACTCCCCGCAGCTTATCGCAAGCTACTACGTCCTTCATCGCCTGTAATCGCCAAGGCATCCACCATGTGCACTTATTCGCTTGTCCCTATAACGTTAGCCTCTCATCACTTGCATAATGAAAGAGCGCTACAGGGATAAGAAAGTACAACGTTGTTGCTTGTTTGTTGATACATACAATCATTACCCATCAAGTCGCCTCATGCATTGCTGCACGCATAGACTTGATCAATAAATAATCTTTACTTCTTCCAGATTGTTAAAGAACGAAACAGCTTTGATCGCTAAAAGATCAAACCTAAACCTACTGGCTTACGTTTGCACTTTCGAGTAAAACTTTGGTGGAGGATGACGGGATCGAACCGACGACCCCCTGCTTGCAAAGCAGGTGCTCTCCCAGCTGAGCTAATCCCCCTGAGATTTACTACTCGGTTTTTACTGGTAGGGCTGGTTGGACTCGAACCAACGACCCCCGCGTTATCAACACGGTGCTCTAACCAGCTGAGCTACAGCCCCAACGCGGAACTACTACGACTACTGTTTCTTCTTAATTAAACAGCCGATAAGTGTGAACATTTGATGCGTGAACCAGTTACCTGATTCGTGCAAACTCTAGAAAGGAGGTGATCCAGCCGCACCTTCCGATACGGCTACCTTGTTACGACTTCACCCCAGTCACGAATCCTACCGTGGTAAGCGCCCTCCTTACGGTTAAGCTACCTACTTCTGGTAAAACCCGCTCCCATGGTGTGACGGGCGGTGTGTACAAGACCCGGGAACGTATTCACCGCGACATGCTGATCCGCGATTACTAGCGATTCCAACTTCATGCAGTCGAGTTGCAGACTACAATCCGGACTACGATACACTTTCTGCGATTAGCTCCCCCTCGCGGGTTGGCGGCGCTCTGTATGTACCATTGTATGACGTGTGAAGCCCTACCCATAAGGGCCATGAGGACTTGACGTCATCCCCACCTTCCTCCGGTTTGTCACCGGCAGTCTCATTAGAGTGCCCTTTCGTAGCAACTAATGACAAGGGTTGCGCTCGTTGCGGGACTTAACCCAACATCTCACGACACGAGCTGACGACAGCCATGCAGCACCTGTGTACTGGTTCTCTTTCGAGCACTCCTCAATCTCTCGAGGATTCCAGCCATGTCAAGGGTAGGTAAGGTTTTTCGCGTTGCATCGAATTAATCCACATCATCCACCGCTTGTGCGGGTCCCCGTCAATTCCTTTGAGTTTTAATCTTGCGACCGTACTCCCCAGGCGGTCTACTTCACGCGTTAGCTGCGTTACCAAGTCAATTAAGACCCGACAACTAGTAGACATCGTTTAGGGCGTGGACTACCAGGGTATCTAATCCTGTTTGCTCCCCACGCTTTCGTGCATGAGCGTCAATCTTGACCCAGGGGGCTGCCTTCGCCATCGGTGTTCCTCCACATATCTACGCATTTCACTGCTACACGTGGAATTCTACCCCCCTCTGCCAGATTCTAGCCTTGCAGTCTCCAATGCAATTCCCAGGTTGAGCCCGGGGATTTCACATCAGACTTACAAAACCGCCTGCGCACGCTTTACGCCCAGTAATTCCGATTAACGCTTGCACCCTACGTATTACCGCGGCTGCTGGCACGTAGTTAGCCGGTGCTTATTCTTCAGGTACCGTCATTAGCAAGAGATATTAGCTCTCACCGTTTCTTCCCTGACAAAAGAGCTTTACAACCCGAAGGCCTTCTTCACTCACGCGGCATTGCTGGATCAGGCTTTCGCCCATTGTCCAAAATTCCCCACTGCTGCCTCCCGTAGGAGTCTGGACCGTGTCTCAGTTCCAGTGTGGCTGGTCGTCCTCTCAGACCAGCTACTGATCGATGCCTTGGTAGGCTTTTACCCTACCAACTAGCTAATCAGATATCGGCCGCTCCACGAGCATGAGGTCTTGCGATCCCCCACTTTCATCCTTAGATCGTATGCGGTATTAGCGTAACTTTCGCTACGTTATCCCCCACTCCAGGGTACGTTCCGATATATTACTCACCCGTTCGCCACTCGCCACCAGAGCAAGCTCCGTGCTGCCGTTCGACTTGCATGTGTAAGGCATGCCGCCAGCGTTCAATCTGAGCCAGGATCAAACTCTTCAGTTTAATCTCTGTTACTTTGCCATTTTATTGGCACCGTCTTGCGACGGGTCGCTCACTCAAAAAACTGACAGGCCACTACTTTCGTAGCGCCTATTTCATTATTTCTTGTGAACATTTGATATTTTAAGTTAGACGCCAATCCGAAGATTGACGCTGCACTTACATCAAATGCCCACACTTATCGACTGTTAATTGTTAAAGAACTGTATTCGGTTACTGCTTTCGCGCTATCGACAAAGCGTTGTGTTTGTCAGCTGCGAAGAAGAAAGAGTATGAGGCATTTCGCTAAATCCGTCAACTCCTTCTTTATACTCATCGCCGTTTCCGGTGATCCTCAACTGCCGCAGTGACTGCGTCTCATTTGGGAGGCGAACTATAGCAAAGCCCCACACGGGCGGCAAGCTTTATTTGAGTAATTCGGCAACCGCCATGCCGACATCGGTTGTACTGGCGCTGCCGCCCATGTCCGGCGTCCGTGGACCATGCTCGAGAACCTGCTCGATGGCGCGCACAATCGCGTCATGCGCCGCCGTGTAATTGGCGTCGCCATTACCGAGGAAGTCCAGCATCATGGCGCCCGACCAGATCATGCCGATCGGGTTGGCGATATTCTGGCCATAGATATCGGGTGCGGAACCGTGCACCGGCTCGAAGACGGAAGGAAAAGTCCGCTCCGGATTGATATTGGCCGATGGGGCGATGGCAATCGTTCCCGTGCAGGCGGGCCCCAGGTCCGACAGGATATCGCCAAACAGATTTGAAGCGACCACCACATCGAAGCGCTCGGGGCTCAATACAAAGCGGGCCGCCAGAATGTCGATATGGTATTTATCCCAACGGACATCGGGAAAGCTCGGGCCCATCGCTTCCACCCGCTCATCCCAATATGGCATGCTGATGGCGATACCGTTCGACTTGGTCGCCGATGTCAGGTGTTTTTTAGGCCGGCTTTGCGCCAGCTCAAACGCATACTTCAGGATACGGTCGACGCCCTTGCGGGTAAACACGGATTCCTGCAGCACCGTTTCGCGCTCCGTCCCCTCGAACATGCGCCCGCCCACGGATGAATATTCTCCTTCCGTATTTTCACGCACCACATAAAAATCGATATCGCCCGGCTTCTTATGCGCCAGCGGGCACGGCACGCCCGGCATCAGGCGCACAGGCCGCAAGTTGACGTATTCGTCGAACTCGCGCCGGAATTTCAATAACGAACCCCACAGCGAGATATGGTCGGGCACCTTGTCCGGCCAGCCCACGGCACCAAAATAGATGGCGTCGAAATCCTTGAGCTGGGCGAACCAGTCCGAGGGCATCATTTGCCCATGCTCCAGGTAATAATCGCAATTGGCCCAAGCCATTGTCGTGAACTGCAAGTCGATATTGAAACGGCGGGCGGCCGCCTCGATGACACGCAAGCCCTCCGGCATGACTTCATTGCCGATACCGTCGCCGGCAATGACGGCGATTTTATGTGTGCTCATGGGAAACCCTGTTGGAAATAGGCGATGGAAGCCCGTATTTACATCTGCTGCGCCACATCCGGGTACAGACGCGCCAGCACATCGGCAGTGATCGCCGCGATGATGGGCTGTACACGCTCGGCTGCCAGTTCAGTTGATTTCTCGCGGCGCACCTCTTTCCACAACTCGGCCAATGCGCCTTCATGGCGCGCCACCGCCTGCTCGACTTCATCTTGCCAGAAGGCCGGCGCTTCGCTTTCAACGAAATTGCCGCGGCCACGGCCAAAGTGCGCCACCGCCAGGTAACGCAGCACGCCCGCTACCACCAGGGTGCGCAGGAAAGCATCGGTAAATTGCATCGTGGGCTCATTGCGGTCCGTACCGGAATTAAAGCCCCAGGCTGCGCCTGCAAACGTCAGCGCACCGACCACGCCGCCAAGCAAAGCGCCAGTGCCCAAGGTCAGGCCGCCGGAAATCAGGTCGGCCGACAGGCCCGTCGCCGCGCCGGAAATCATGGCGCCCAATAGCCCCGCTTGCGCCTTGTCGATAGGCGCGCGCACGGCGAAATTTTCCCGTATCCGGCTATTGATCTTATGCGCATCGGTCGGGTCGAGTTTGTGCAATATCAAAAGCTCACGCGTGGTGGTACCGCTATGCGTATTGAGTCGCGCCACCAGGCTGGCCATGGCTTTTTCCTGGCGTTGCTGCTCTGCATTCTTGCCGATACCCACCACCTGCAAAGCCGATTTCAACAAGCCCCTGGACGCCGGATCAATGGCTTCGCGATCCTGTCCGGCCACCGCCAGTTGCGTGGCCAGCAAATGCATGGCCTGCCGGAAACGCGCCGCATTCTGCTCTTGCCAGGCAGCAAACAGACGCGCATAACCGGCTTGCTGCGACTGCGGCAACAATTTACCCACGGCTTCGTAAAACACGCGTTCATGTACCCAGCAGCGGGCAAAGGCATCGAGCGCCAGGACATCGCGCACGATCGGATACTGCTGCAGGTGCTCGCGCCAGCGTGCCTGCTCGCCGTGTTCCTCATTGCCAGGACGCGGCGGCCCCATCTGGTTGAGCAAGACCACCACGGGCTTATCCAGCCAGGCGAGGATTTTCATTTCCGCCGGCAAGTAGCCAGCATCCTTGGGGTGTTCCGAGGAATTGACCAGGTACAGCACCACGTCGGCGGAGTCCTTGGCCGTGCGCAGCGCTTGCTGGCTGAGCCAGAACGGACGGTCGCGGTAACGGTCCAGCACTTCGCGCAAGAACCAGCCGATGGGATTACCCGACTGCCCCAGACGCTTGAGCAGGCGCACGGAATCGCCAAAGCCTGGCGTATCCCACAATTGCAAGGCATCGCCCTGCGGCGTGGCCAGCAAGGTATGCGATTCGGCAAACACCGTCACGTGAGCGGCATCGCGCACTTCGCCGATGTCTACGCCGACCAAAGTGCGCGCCAGGGTAGTCTTGCCATTATTCGTGTGCGAAATAAGCGCGAACTGAATCTGCACCGCATCATCCTGCACATCTTTATTCACATTCACGCTCATGCTGCTGCCGATACTTTCAGCCCGACACCGGCATCGAGCGGGCGCAAGGCAGGGTTGAGCAAATTGACCACGGTGGCCGTGGTTTTATGGAACTGGCAGAACTGTTGCCACAAGGCGACTCGTTCCGCCAGGCGCGCGCCGTTATCCACCTGTTCACCCGCGCGCTCCAGGTAGCTGGATTCGTCGATCAGCACGGCAATGCCGCGTGCCGACGATTGCGCCAGGTAATCGAGAAAGGCGCCGTGATTTTCCTTCTCCGGCGTCGCCGTCAGATTGAACAGCACGGCCGTGATATTGACTTGCGGATCATTCAAGTCCGTGTCGCGCAAGACGTCCTGCGGTTCTTCGCCATACGACGTCGATGGACGCAGCATCATGCGGCCCTGCTCGCCGAACAGCATGAGGGAAATTTGCCCTAGCCCCTTGTGACGTGCCTCATCGACAGTAAAGCTGTATGGCAAGACGCGCAGCATGCCGCCCGTGGCCACGCCGATGCTTTCATTGAGCTTGCGGAAATACGGTTGATCTAGATCCAGCGGAAAGTTCCTGGCCAGGCGCGCGGCGCGCCAGTTGTTGACGAGGGCCAGGATCAGGCGGGGAACGACGACCAGCAGGAAAATCGTTGCCGCATACAAATGCACCCAGCGCGCGCCGCCTTCGACGGTCGTCGTTTGCGGGAAGCGCAGTGCTTCGATTTCCGCCAGCGAAAATCCTTGCAAATGAAACAGGGCAATAGCCGGCGCAAACAAGGTCGAAAGCAGGCTGTGCACCTGGCCGGCATTCAAAAAGGTGCTTTCCCAGCCGGCTGCGTATTGCGACAGAAAGCCGCGCGCATACAGTGAAGCGACGGCGCCGATGGCAAACATGGCGGCGCTCAGGTGGATGGTACGACTGAGGCGCGCAGCCGTCAGTTTGGCACTCAAGTGCGCCCATTCCCCCATGAAACTGAGCAAGCCCGAGGACAAGGTATGCGGCAGCTTGCGCGGCAGGGCCAGGCGGCCCACGCTCAGGTGGCGCACCAGTCCCGCCTTCGGCCAGCCCAGGGAACGCGAAGGGATGCATAGCCAGATCAGCAAGCCCAGGTAGACCAGCACATTCCAGGCGATGATCAGCAGCAAGGGCGCCGACAGCAAGTCGACACGATGGGGATCTGTGATGCGGTCCAGCCCGGCGCCCAGCAGCAAAGCCAGCAGGGGCAGGGCCAGCGCCAGGGTTTTCATGCCATTACGGCGTTTCGCGAAAGCGGCGAAGGCGGGCGTGCGCTCGGTGATGCGCTTGAGGATCAGTTCCGAGCGCTGCTGCAGGAAATCGTCACCTGTCACTTCGGCCTGCTTGCCCGAAGCTTGCCACTGCGCAAGCTCACGCGCGCTGCGGCTGGCATACATGCGGTCATCCTCGCTGAGGACTTCTTTTTTCTGGTCGGCCGTCTCGATAGCACGGACCAATACCACTTCTCTCGCAATCTGCTCGTTCATGGTGCTCCTGTTTTTGTATGAAACGACAACTACACAGGCAGATTGTGACGTACTTTTGTGTTTCAGGCCAACGCGTCCTCGGCCAGGAGCAGCTTATGCAGCAGATATATCAGGAAAGAAGCGATCCAGGCTGACCACAAGGTGTGCGTGAAAAATTGCGTACCTTGCAACTGTTTCTGCCAACCTGCGGCCAAACCGCACAGCAATATGACCCCGACGAGCAGAAACGCCGTGCGCGGCCGTCCGGGCAGGCAGAACAATGGCAAGGCCAGCATCCACCAAGCGGTATTCGCCTGTGTAGCGGGCAGGCAGACCATGGCAGATGCGCTGGCCGGTAATGTTTCCAGCAGGCGCGTGTACGGCTCCATTCCGCCGTAGCGCAACAAATCCGTGGGGCAAGGCACATCACTGAATGAGGATAGCAAATAAATACTTAATGGCACCAGGACAGCCGACAGCGCCACGACATGCAAGGCGCTGCGGCGTGAGGCCGGCCAGGCCAGTGGACGCTGCGTGTCCCAGACCGCCAGAGCAATCGCAGCTGCGGCCAGCAAGGTCATGCAGAACTGGAAACCGCGCGTCCACGCACTGCCAGCGCCGACAAATTGCCCGCGCATTCCGTCGAACATACTGTCGGCGATCATCAGGTCGAGGTTGCTGTAATTGCCGATCCAAATTATCAGCATGGCCGACAGCATCAAGGCGCTATCGATGCCTTTGGGAGTTTTGACGAGTTTAAGCTTGGCCAACATGGGTGCACACACTACTTGATGAGAATGGAAGTCATCGTACAGTGTCAATATGAAGAGAACATGACGATGCCCGCCGTGCACAACATGTGGTGAAAATGATAAAGGCAGACGTAGGTCGGCTTAGCGCGCAGCGCGTAAGCCGACACCACCCGCGGCGTATCAAACCACCAGACGAAAAAAAAACCCGACCATTTCTGATCGGGTTTTTCTCTACTGCGAATAACAAGCCTGACGATAACCTACTTTCACACTGGTTGCAGCACTATCATCGGCGCAAAGTTGTTTCACGGTCCTGTTCGGGATGGGAAGGGGTGGGACCAACTTGCTATGGTCATCAGGCATAACTTGTACTGGCGTTTGTCTCCTGTAGGACGACAAAGCCTGAATCTGGAAGAAGCAAAGATTGGGGTAATGAATAGTAGTATCAACACACACGCAACGTTGTACCGTCTTATCCTCTGTACCTGCTAAGGTTATAGGGACAAGCCGTACGGGCAATTAGTACTGGTTAGCTTAATGCATTACTGCACTTCCACACCCAGCCTATCAACGTCCTGGTCTCGAACGACCCTTCAAAGAGCTCAAGGCTCTGGGAAATCTCATCTCAAGGCAAGTTTCCCGCTTAGATGCTTTCAGCGGTTATCTCTTCCGAACTTAGCTACCCGGCAATGCCACTGGCGTGACAACCGGTACACCAGAGGTTCGTCCACTCCGGTCCTCTCGTACTAGGAGCAGCCCCCCTTCAAATTTCCAACGCCCACGGCAGATAGGGACCAAACTGTCTCACGACGTTTTAAACCCAGCTCACGTACCACTTTAAATGGCGAACAGCCATACCCTTGGGACCGGCTACAGCCCCAGGATGTGATGAGCCGACATCGAGGTGCCAAACTCCCCCGTCGATATGAACTCTTGGGAGGAATCAGCCTGTTATCCCCAGAGTACCTTTTATCCGTTGAGCGATGGCCCTTCCATACAGAACCACCGGATCACTATGTCCTACTTTCGTACCTGCTCGACTTGTCAGTCTCGCAGTTAAGCACGCTTATGCCATTGCACTATCAACACGATGTCCGACCGTATCTAGCGTACCTTCGAACTCCTCCGTTACACTTTAGGAGGAGACCGCCCCAGTCAAACTGCCTACCATGCACTGTCCCCGATCCGGATAACGGACCAAGGTTAGAACCTCAAACAAACCAGGGTGGTATTTCAAGGTTGGCTCCACGAGAACTAGCGTCCCCGCTTCAAAGCCTCCCACCTATCCTACACAGATTGGTTCAAAGTCCAATGCAAAGCTACAGTAAAGGTTCATGGGGTCTTTCCGTCTAGCCGCGGGTAGATTGCATCATCACAAACATTTCAACTTCGCTGAGTCTCGGGAGGAGACAGTGTGGCCATCGTTACGCCATTCGTGCAGGTCGGAACTTACCCGACAAGGAATTTCGCTACCTTAGGACCGTTATAGTTACGGCCGCCGTTTACTGGGACTTCAATCAAGAGCTTGCACCCCATCATTTAATCTTCCAGCACCGGGCAGGCGTCACACCCTATACGTCCACTTTCGTGTTTGCAGAGTGCTGTGTTTTTATTAAACAGTCGCAGCCACCAGTTTATTGCAACCCTTTCACCCTCATGGAGTAAACCAATCAAGCTACCGGGGCGTACCTTTTCCCGAAGTTACGGTACCAATTTGCCGAGTTCCTTCTCCCGAGTTCTCTCAAGCGCCTTAGAATACTCATCTCGCCCACCTGTGTCGGTTTGCGGTACGGTCTCGTATGACTGAAGCTTAGAGGCTTTTCTTGGAACCACTTCCGATTGCTTCGTGAACAAGTTCACTCGTCCCATCCCCTTGAATTCCGCGCCCGGATTTGCCTAAGCGCCTTCTATGAGACAGAAACTGACTATTCCAACAGTCAGACAACCTTCCGCGATCCGTCCCCCCATCGCATCATACGACGGTGCAGGAATATTAACCTGCTTCCCATCAGCTACGCATCTCTGCCTCGCCTTAGGGGCCGACTCACCCTGCTCCGATGAACGTTGAACAGGAAACCTTGGGCTTACGGCGTGGAGGCTTTTCACCCCCATTATCGCTACTCATGTCAGCATTCGCACTTCTGATACCTCCAGCATCCTTTACAAGACACCTTCGCAGGCTTACAGAACGCTCTCCTACCATATCCAATAAAGGATATCCGCAGCTTCGGTGACTGGCTTAGCCCCGTTACATCTTCCGCGCAGGACGACTCGATCAGTGAGCTATTACGCTTTCTTTAAATGATGGCTGCTTCTAAGCCAACATCCTGACTGTTTTAGCCTTCCCACTTCGTTTTCCACTTAGCCAATCTTTGGGACCTTAGCTGGCGGTCTGGGTTGTTTCCCTCTTGACGCCGGACGTTAGCACCCGACGTCTGTCTCCCAAGCTCGCACTCATCGGTATTCGGAGTTTGCAATGGTTTGGTAAGTCGCAATGACCCCCTAGCCATAACAGTGCTCTACCCCCGATGGTGATACTTGAGGCACTACCTAAATAGTTTTCGGAGAGAACCAGCTATTTCCAAGTTTGTTTAGCCTTTCACCCCTACCCACAGCTCATCCCCTAATTTTTCAACATTAGTGGGTTCGGACCTCCAGGGCGTGTTACCGCACCTTCATCCTGGCCATGAGTAGATCACTTGGTTTCGGGTCTACACCCAGCGACTGATCGCCCTATTCGGACTCGATTTCTCTACGGCTTCCCTATATGGTTAACCTTGCCACTGAATGTAAGTCGCTGACCCATTATACAAAAGGTACGCAGTCACGGAACAAGTCCGCTCCTACTGTTTGTATGCACACGGTTTCAGGATCTATTTCACTCCCCTTCCGGGGTTCTTTTCGCCTTTCCCTCACGGTACTGGTTCACTATCGGTCGATTACGAGTATTTAGCCTTGGAGGATGGTCCCCCCATATTCAGACAGGATGTCACGTGTCCCGCCCTACTTGTCGTACGCTTAGTACCACCGGTCCGATTTCACATACGGGGCTATCACCCACTATGGCTCCTATTTCCAGAGGATTCTGTTATCGGTCCGACTATCACGTACAGGCTCTTCCCATTTCGCTCGCCGCTACTTTGGGAATCTCGGTTGATTTCTTTTCCTGCAGCTACTTAGATGTTTCAGTTCGCCGCGTTCGCCTTGCATACCTATGTATTCAGTATGCAATACCCTAAAAGGGTGGGTTGCCCCATTCGGAAATCTGCGGATCAAAGTGTGTTTGCTCACTCCCCGCAGCTTATCGCAAGCTACTACGTCCTTCATCGCCTGTAATCGCCAAGGCATCCACCATGTGCACTTATTCGCTTGTCCCTATAACGTTAGCCTCTCATCACTTGCATAATGAAAGAGCGCTACAGGGATAAGAAAGTACAACGTTGTTGCTTGTTTGTTGATACATACAATCATTACCCATCAAGTCGCCTCATGCATTGCTGCACGCATAGACTTGATCAATAAATAATCTTTACTTCTTCCAGATTGTTAAAGAACGAAACAGCTTTGATCGCTAAAAGATCAAACCTAAACCTACTGGCTTACGTTTGCACTTTCGAGTAAAACTTTGGTGGAGGATGACGGGATCGAACCGACGACCCCCTGCTTGCAAAGCAGGTGCTCTCCCAGCTGAGCTAATCCCCCTGAGATTTACTACTCGGTTTTTACTGGTAGGGCTGGTTGGACTCGAACCAACGACCCCCGCGTTATCAACACGGTGCTCTAACCAGCTGAGCTACAGCCCCAACGCGGAACTACTACGACTACTGTTTCTTCTTAATTAAACAGCCGATAAGTGTGAACATTTGATGCGTGAATCATTACTGATTCGTGCAAACTCTAGAAAGGAGGTGATCCAGCCGCACCTTCCGATACGGCTACCTTGTTACGACTTCACCCCAGTCACGAATCCTACCGTGGTAAGCGCCCTCCTTACGGTTAAGCTACCTACTTCTGGTAAAACCCGCTCCCATGGTGTGACGGGCGGTGTGTACAAGACCCGGGAACGTATTCACCGCGACATGCTGATCCGCGATTACTAGCGATTCCAACTTCATGCAGTCGAGTTGCAGACTACAATCCGGACTACGATACACTTTCTGCGATTAGCTCCCCCTCGCGGGTTGGCGGCGCTCTGTATGTACCATTGTATGACGTGTGAAGCCCTACCCATAAGGGCCATGAGGACTTGACGTCATCCCCACCTTCCTCCGGTTTGTCACCGGCAGTCTCATTAGAGTGCCCTTTCGTAGCAACTAATGACAAGGGTTGCGCTCGTTGCGGGACTTAACCCAACATCTCACGACACGAGCTGACGACAGCCATGCAGCACCTGTGTACTGGTTCTCTTTCGAGCACTCCCCAATCTCTCGGGGATTCCAGCCATGTCAAGGGTAGGTAAGGTTTTTCGCGTTGCATCGAATTAATCCACATCATCCACCGCTTGTGCGGGTCCCCGTCAATTCCTTTGAGTTTTAATCTTGCGACCGTACTCCCCAGGCGGTCTACTTCACGCGTTAGCTGCGTTACCAAGTCAATTAAGACCCGACAACTAGTAGACATCGTTTAGGGCGTGGACTACCAGGGTATCTAATCCTGTTTGCTCCCCACGCTTTCGTGCATGAGCGTCAATCTTGACCCAGGGGGCTGCCTTCGCCATCGGTGTTCCTCCACATATCTACGCATTTCACTGCTACACGTGGAATTCTACCCCCCTCTGCCAGATTCTAGCCTTGCAGTCTCCAATGCAATTCCCAGGTTGAGCCCGGGGATTTCACATCAGACTTACAAAACCGCCTGCGCACGCTTTACGCCCAGTAATTCCGATTAACGCTTGCACCCTACGTATTACCGCGGCTGCTGGCACGTAGTTAGCCGGTGCTTATTCTTCAGGTACCGTCATTAGCAAGAGATATTAGCTCTCACCGTTTCTTCCCTGACAAAAGAGCTTTACAACCCGAAGGCCTTCTTCACTCACGCGGCATTGCTGGATCAGGCTTTCGCCCATTGTCCAAAATTCCCCACTGCTGCCTCCCGTAGGAGTCTGGACCGTGTCTCAGTTCCAGTGTGGCTGGTCGTCCTCTCAGACCAGCTACTGATCGATGCCTTGGTAGGCTTTTACCCTACCAACTAGCTAATCAGATATCGGCCGCTCCACGAGCATGAGGTCTTGCGATCCCCCACTTTCATCCTTAGATCGTATGCGGTATTAGCGTAACTTTCGCTACGTTATCCCCCACTCCAGGGTACGTTCCGATATATTACTCACCCGTTCGCCACTCGCCACCAGAGCAAGCTCCGTGCTGCCGTTCGACTTGCATGTGTAAGGCATGCCGCCAGCGTTCAATCTGAGCCAGGATCAAACTCTTCAGTTTAATCTCTGTTACTTTGCCATTTTATTGGCACCGTCATTGCTGACGGGTCGCTCACTCAAAAAACTGACAGGCCACTACTTTCGTAGCGCCTATTTCATTATTTCTTGTGAACATTTGATATTTTAAGTTAGACGCCAATCCGAAGATTGACGCTGCACTTGCATCAAATGTCCACACTTATCGACTGTTAATTGTTAAAGAACTGTATTCGGTTACTGCTTTCGCGCTATCGACAAAGCGTTGTGTTTGTCAGCTGCGAAGAAGGAAGAGTATGAAGCATTTCGCTAAATCCGTCAACTCCTTCTTTTCTCTCGTCTCACTCGGCATTTGCATGCGTCGTTCAGCGAGGGGGCGAATTATAGCCAAGGTGCCGCGGCTCCGCAAGGGCCATTTATGGCAACACGAATGACTTCACCAGGGTCAGCTCGCCGGCGGCCCGCATCGGCACCTGGAAGCTCTGCAGCTTTTCACGCGGCGTGCCTTCGTTGGTAATGACAGATATGCGGGCGACGGTCAGCATGGCGGTGTTCTCGCCGCTGCCGTAGTAATTGACGTAGACGTGATAATTGCCCTTCAGGGGCGCCGCGCTGGAAAAGATCTCCGGGCCATAACCGGTGGTTACGTCCACATCCAGCGCGCCGCCATCTTTCAAGACGCGATTGCCGTACCAGGCGTGGCCACCGTCCGGCGTGACCACGTGCATATCGAGGTCGGTGCCGGCGCTGTCCCACGACAGCACGACGCGCAAGCGCGCCTGGGTCTTGCCCTGGTAGCTGTCGACGAACTGGGTCCGCGCGCGGCTCCTGCCATCGGGCGAGCGCACTTCCACGCTGTTCGAGCCGCTGCCGAAGCCATAGGGACGGCCGTAGCTGCCATCCTCACCCACTTCCATCGGCATCGCCACGCCATTGACCACCAACGTAGCGGGCTTGCCCTTGACGGCGCCGGCGATGCGCCCCCGTATCTGCGCCGTTTCGGCCTGGCCCGGCTGCAGGTTGACCGACGCGGCGGGGTAGTTGACCGCTTGCGTGTATTCCTCGCTAGCGCCGGCCGAATTGCGCCAGCCACTCTTGGGGGCGTCGATGGTGACCTGGGCCTGCGCCCAGAGTGGCAATAGCATCAGGGGAATCGCGCAACGGATATAAAAACTCACAGAGCCTCCAGGTTAAGGTCGACGAGCCGGCGGGCCAGCCGCTCGACATATTCTTCGTCCTGGCCGCGCGGATGGTTGCGCAGGCCAAGATGCAGGTATTCATGGGCCAGGGTGATGCGGTCTTCGCGCGTGGCCAGTGGCCGCATGTAGATGCGGTTGCGCGACTGCTCCGAATACGGCGCGCCGCTCTGCAAGGCGCAGACCAGCGGCGCTTGCGGCGGCGCCTCGTAGCCGGCCTCGCGCAGCAGCACGCGCTGCCAGCGCGGCACGGACCGCGCCAGCCAATCCTCGTTCTGCGCCAGGCGCCGGCAACGCGCGCCGGTATTGCCAAAGGTGCTCAGCGCACCGCCGGGATAAGCAGCCGCTAGCAATTCATCATAGTGCTTGCCTTGTTTCGCCTGGCGCACCGCCTCGCTCCACGCCATGGTTCCTTCGGACGCCTGGTTGCTGTGATAGCGCACGGTGACGCCATCGACGATCAATTGGTCGGTCCAGCGCGCAATCGCCAGCGCCGCCGGCGTGGCGGGACTGGGACTGACGCGCTGGGTCGCGCTGCTGTCTGCAATCTGCTGGCAGCCCGCCACCGTCACCGCGTTCTGCTGCAGATACGTGCGCGCGGCAATTGCCAGCGCCTTGGCCGCTTCCGGCTCACTAGTACTCGCTTCGCGATCGAGCACGCGCGCCACATATTCATTGACGCCGAAGCGACCGCGCAGTTGCGGGCGGCCGCCCTTCTCTTGTAGCAGCATCAGTTCACCGCTGCTGCGCAAGGCCAGGTTCTGGCCATTGTCGAACTGCACATGGTAGCGGCCATTCAGCGGCCCAACCGCAGCCACGCCACGTTCGCCGCGCACGGCGCGAATTGGATAGCGCTTGAAGTAATCAACCACCACACAGCCGCCATCGTCAGCCGCGCCCACTTTCGGCAAGCTGGCGGCCAGCCTGGGCGCCCACTGTTCAAAGACATTGCTGCTGCCGCCCGCGCCGCCAAACCAGATCGGCGTGCCGTCGGCCAGCCAGCCGGCCGCGCCGCCGATACGTTCGTCCGCCCTGCGCTGCTCGTGCCAGGAATACGTTTTGACGCGCAGCTGGCTGCCGAACCAGCGTGCCGTACCCGCGCCGCGCCCATCAAGCACCACGCGCAGCAGCGCCGCTTCCGCGTCCACGCGGCTGGCGGCCGGGATGCTGTCGAGCGCGCGCAGCAGGCTGTCCAGGCGCACCGTGCGCTTTGGTACCAGCTGCGCGGGATCCGCCAGCCAGGCAAAGTCCCCTGCCGGCGCACTACCCAGGCGGCCCGTCCAATACTGGCGCCATGACGCTGGCGCGATCATCAGGCGCTTGGGCGAAAAAAATGGGCCGCACGATTGCGCCAGCGCCGCGTCGTGGCCGATGCTCTGGCCCGCATCGCAGCAATACACTTCTTCCGGATCGCGTCCCCCGCAGCGGTAATCGGGCATCGCCACCTTGTTATCACTCGCATACACATACACGAACAGCTTCCACAGGCTGGCCAGGGGCACTTGCCGCGCGCCGTCAAACGGCGGCGGCGCCGTACCGCCCTGGCGCAGCTGCCGCACTTCGATTTTGCCGTCACGCCACCAGGCCACATCCAGCGAGGCCGAAAAAGCGGGCGTCGCCAGCAGCGTGGCAAGCATCAAGGCCGGACGTGCAAAGCCCATCACTCGACCTTCAACGCGCGTGTGGTCTTGCCGCCGCCTTCGAAGGCTTTCTGCTCCGGCTGATACATGCGGTAAAAGCGCGCCGGCGGCAGCACGTAACTGCCCTTCTGCGCAAAGCGCAGCAAGTGGCGCACGGTCACGTCACCTTCCAGTGGCTCGACCGGCACGGCGTAGCCGTCGCGGCGCTCGGTGTGACGCGCGCGTTCCAGCGCCGCCGGCTTGTCGCCCGCCATGACCATGCCCCAGGTGGTCGATTCGACCATGGCGCCGGGCGGCAGCGCCACTTCCAGCAAGCCAAAACGGTGCTTCGCGCCCGGCCCCGCTTTCAAGGTGATTTCATCGAGGTACAGCGCGTCCGTGCTGAGCGCTTCGCCCGGCTTGACCAACTCCGTCGTATAGCCACCCTTGCCCGCCTTCATGCGCAGGATGCGACGTTCGACGGCAACCGGTAAGGTTGGCGCTTCGGCGGCGTGGCTGTCATACTGCAGCACGGCCACCGTGCCGGCCGGCGCCGCGGTCGATGCGGCGAGACGCAATTTATCGGGAATACTCTTGGTATCGCTCCAGCGCCAGACCGGCTGGCCGCTGCGGCTGTCGCGTTTTTGCCAGGCGCCGTCCAGCGTAACGACCAGCCCCTTGCCGAACGATGCACCGCCCAGCTTCTTTTGCACCCACAACAAGGTCATCGCGCGATCCAGGGTCGGCATCTCGGCACGCACGCTGGCCAGCACCGCCTCGGCCTGGGTAGCCGGCACTTCGCCGGCCAGCATCAGCAGGGCCTGCGCCACCGGCGCTTTGGACTCGCGCAGCACCTGCCACGAGCTGGCCACTTGCAGCTGCAGCGAATGCGGCAGGGCGATGCCGTTCTGGGCGGCCACCAGCGCCACCAGACCAAGGCCCATCGCTTGCGCTTCGCGATCAAGTGCGCCACCCAGCAGCAGGCTGCCCGTGTCGCCCACCTGGCGCGGCTTGCCACCCAGGACGGCGATGGCGCTGTCGTCCACCAGTCCCGCCGCCAGCGTCTGCGTGGGCAGGCCCATCTCGCGCGCCATCCACAACACCAGCGCGCGGTCGCCCATCGCATCCTTCAAGCCATGTTCGCTGTAGACGGCCAGCAGCTTGTTCCAGTGCTCGGGCGGCAGCTCGATGCGCAGCGCGCGCGCCGCGTACCAGTCCGCGTAATAGGCGTAGGCCGTCATCAGGGCATTGCCGGCCGTGGCATTACCCCACCAGCCGAAGACGGCGTTCGGACCGGCCATGGACACCAGACGCAGGCGCTGCGCAGTCAGCAGCGTTTGCAGGCGCTCGCTGGCCGCACCGGCGTCCGGCCCCAGGCTTTGCGTGGCCAGCGCCAACGGAATCAAACGGCTGGCCGTCTGCTCCACGCAGCCATACGGATAGTCGATCAGGTCGTCGGCGATGCGCGCGAACTGGCTGGCCGCGCCTTGTGCGAACGAGACGCGGATATTGCGCGCGTCCGCCGGCAGCTTGAGTGGAATCTCACCGGTGGCGCCATCGAGCGGCAGCACCAAGGAGCGCGGGCTGCTCCACGCGGCGGGCAAGGTTTGCATGGCCGTGTCCAACGCGTCGACCAGTTTGCCATTCTGTTTTACTTCCAGGCGCAGCGGCCCACCGCCAGCAGTCAACGGAAATTCGACGTAATTGACACCCGGTTTGGCAGACAGTTTTTCCGTCTTCGGCTGCGCTCCGCCAGAGAGAACGACGTCGAGCGCCTGCTCCTTGCCTGTCTGGTTGAACACGGCCACCGAAGCGCGCGGCGCATCGCCAGCACGCATCCAGTCGGGCGCCGTCCACTTGGCATAGAAGTTTTTATCGGAACGCAGATAGGCGGTGCGCTGGCCGACGCGCCCCTGCTCATCCATCGCGCGGCCCGTGATACGCCAGCGGGTCAGCGCATCGGGCATGGTGAAGCTCACGCGCGCATTACCATTCGCATCGGTCTTCAGCGAAGGCGCCCAGTAAGCCGTATCGATATTGTCGCGGCGTGGACGTTCCAGCACCTTGACGCCACGCTCGTTGTAATTGTGGCGTGCCGGTGCGCCCGCTGTGCGGCCCTGCGCCATGTCATAGCTGATGAAAGACAGACTGGCCGTGGTGCGCACGTTATTGCGGCGCGGATGATAGAAGAAGTCGCCGATGTCCGGCGCGATTTCCGGCTGCAGCACATAGATCATTTCATCGACCACGCCCAGCGCCACCATCGTGCTCAAAGGCTTGCCGTCCAGCGTCGCCTTCACATCGAGCGTGACCTTCTCGCCCGGCTGGTAGACCTCCTTGTCCGCCTTGAACTGCAGCGCGATGCGCGGCTCGATCACTTGCAGGCCGGCGTTCTCGAAGACGAAGTCACCATTGCGCGTGTACGCCACCGAGAACGTCATGTTCGGGCCATGCTCTTCTTTTACCGGGATGCGCACTCGCCACTGGCGCGGCGCCACGCGTTTCGCCTGGTACCAGTCAGCGCCGCCGGCCATCAAGCCATGGTGCTCCACCTTGTCGCGCTCTAACGTGAACAGCGCCTGCTCGACCTTGTCGGAGAAGGTGATCAAGGCTTCGGCCGTGTCGCCCGGACGATAGCGGGCGCGGTCCAGCACGATCTCGATGCTGCCCGGCGTCGTTTGCACGCCATCTCCCGACACCCAGTGGCTGGCGGCGGCCAGCAAGTTGCCACGCTCGTCGCGCAGCGCCAGCTGATACGAACCCGAGGCGGGGAACGTCACGTCCCAGCCCTTGGCGTTTGGATCGAACGCGCCGTCAGTCTTGCTCTGTTTTTCCAGCTGCACCATCTCCCAGCGCACGGGCTTGGCCGCGCCCTGGCCGTCGGCCAGCAAGTCGAAATGCACGTTTTGTCCCGGATCGGAAAACTGGCGCGTGGCTTTCAGCTGGTAGCTGCTGCTCGAGCGTTCTATCATCAGCTCGCGCGTCGCCTTGACGCGGTAGGCCGCGCCATCGGTCGCCAGCACGGTCAAGATGTAGCGCGAAGGATCGGCGGCCGGAGGCAAGCTGAAGTCCACATTGCCGCTGCCGTCGCTCGTCACTTCCTCGGTCTTCAAGGCCACCGGGAACAGGCCGCTGTAACGCAGTTCGCCTTCGACCATGGTGTTTTGCTGGCCGCGCAGCGACAAGGTCATCTTCGCATTTTTCACCGGTTTGCCATCGGGGTAGCGCAGCGCGATGCTGCCCTTGACGGCCTCGCCCGTCTTGAATTCCGGCTTCGAGGGCTGGACGTTGATTTCAAAGTGCGGCTTGACGTATTCGGCCACGCGGAAGGCCGCGCCATACACGCCATCCTTGTAATTGAAGCGCAGTTCATAGCCGCCGGCGGTCGCTTCCGTGGGCAGGCGGAAGCGCGTGTCCGCGCCCGTGTCGCCGGACAGCTGCAGCGTTTGCGTCAGCAGCGGCGTGCCATTCGGATTGAGCACGCTCAAGCTGATCGGCGCAGCGGCGGCTGCCTGCGAGTTGCGCGCGGAGGTGAATTCGCGGCCCAAAAACTTGACGTTGACCTCGTCGCCGGGCCGGTACAGGGGCCGGTCCGTCACCGCATAGATCTTGGTGTTGTAGATCTCGCTGTCATAGTAAAAATTCTCGGATACGAACACGCCACCGTCGCGGTCCTGGCCCAGCACATACGTGTGTTCCGGGCTGCCGCGCTCGAGCGAGGCGACGCCGTCGACACCCGTGGTGGCCGATTGCAGCACGCCGGTACCGTCCGTCCATGCCACATTGGCGCCGGCCACGGCCGCGCTGTTGTCGCGCCGTGCCGTCCACACCAGCATCTGGCCGGACGATACCTTGGTGACGGCCACCGTGTCCGACACGAATACCAGCGTGGTGGCGCGGTGCTCGCCGATGATCGCTTCGATCAGGTACAAGCCCGGCTTGCGTTTGCCCAACGGGATCATCACGTTGCCGGCGCCGGCGACGATGAAGTCGCTGCTGGACCCATCGAGCTTGACGCCTTTGGGCGGCGCGATGGCCCTGGCCTGCCAGATCGGATAGCGGAAGCTGTCGACCAGCTCCATGCCCTTGATCGGCTTGTACTGCGGATGATTGGCGAACACGGTGCGCCGGCGGATCGCGTCATTCGTCGCCAGCTGCGGCTGCTCTTTGGTAACGGCCAGGCGCGCCTCGCCGGAAAACAGCTTGCGCCAGGCCAGGCGCGACTGCTTCCACCAGCGATCCCACAGAAAACTCAAGGTGTTGGCCAGGCCCTCGCCCTGGTAATTGCCCTCGACCTGGATGCGGTGCAGATTGCGCTGCTTTTTCAGGAATTCCATCGGTTCGGGCACGCGGTAGACGACGATGTCGGCGCCCGAATACGCTTCCAGATTCATGCGCCCCATGTCGCGGCCCGGCACTTCCAGGCGCACGCGCGCTTCATCAACACTGCCGTAGCTGGCGTCCGACAGCAGGAAGAACGGTTCGCCCTTGAAGGTGCTGTAGTTGCTCGGCTCGCGTTCCTGCGCGGAGGCGCTGCCCAGCATGAGCAGCGCGAGAAGGCCCATAAATAGCAGCTTCATGATAAAAACACCAGCCGGAACACTCCGGCGAAATTGGGATTGTTGACCACAGGTTGCCACCGCGTGTCCTTCCAGCTCGTAAGTTCTTTGATATCGACGGTCCGCAGACCATTGTCGTCGGGGGTGACGGTGCCGGTGTGGTAGGCGATGCGCGCCCCCATCCAGACCATCAGATGCTGTTCGTCGCCCTGGTCGAAAAACAGCAGGTCGCCGGGCAGCGCCTGGCTGATTTCGCGGGCGATGAAACGGCTGTTGTGCTGCACCAGCGCCAGCGCCGTGACGAAGTGGCCGACCTGGCCGCCCGTCTGTACCCAGCGGTTGCGCAAGGCGGCCTGCTTCGCATCCAGTTCCAGCTCGGGCGGCAGGCGACGGTCGCTGGCGATGCCGTTCGCATGCAGCCACTTCGCGTCATGCACGGTGAGCGCTTCGTTGACGGCAAAGCGCACCAGGCCGGCGCAATCGCGGTGCGTCCAGCGCGGCGACGGCCCCCGTTCGATCTGCGCGTTGACGATGCGCAGCATCCAGGCCTGGAAGGCGCGGCTTTGCGCCTGCGACAGCTGCACCTGCGGTTCGGCGGCCGCGCGCAAGGCCCAGGCAGGCATTGCCACGGTGGCGGCGCAAGCCGCCAGCGATCGCAAGGCGGCACGGCGCGCATGCGCCACCGTCATCGCCCAGTCTCCTGCCATTCCAGCGTTTCCCATGACGTGCCGCTGGCTGGCTGCCGCTTGAGCACCATGCGCAGCGGAGGGTATTTTTTCAAGGCGTTCAGGCGCGGCACCAGATGTTCGTTGGCGGCTGCGCGCAGTACCGGTTCGTTACTCGCCGGCAGGGTGTCGAAGGCTTCCAGCTGGATCAGCCGGGCCAGCGACGCCGGCGCGATCAGGCCGATGGTGCGCGCGCCATCGGGCAGCAGGTCGCTGGCGGCCGGCGCCTGCTTGCGGCGCACGGCCAGCACCTGGTCCACCAGCTTGCCGTCGGCGGAAAAAACGACGGTATTGCCGGCCACGGCCAGCGCCGGCGTGGACTGGCCCAGCGCCGTGGCGACGCTGCGCTCCCAGCGAACGGCGCCATCTTTACCTGTCGTTTTGCGCACGGGATCCTTGCCGCCGATGGCCGCCTCGAACAGGCTGCCATAGACAGCGTCATCACCGGCCTGCGCACTGCGCGTGGCAACAAACACCGGCGTATGCAGGCGCGAATTGCCGTACCAGCAGGCGGCGGCCGGCCCTTGCAAGTGTTCGGCCAGCGGCGCCACGGGCGCGGAGGTCTTGCTGCCCAGGCGCTTGAGCACAGGCTGCAGCGCGGTCCAGTCCACCGGCACGCTGAAGCAGGCGCTCGGGTTGTGCGGCAGCACGGGCCACAGGGCGCTGCTGTCGTAGCCGCCGTTCTTCAGCTTGTCGGCATTGAGCAGCACCTTCGATTGCCAGGCGCCCTGTTGAAAATCGAAGCGCAGCGCCTCTAAGGCGCCAAAGAAGGGCTGGTAGCCGAAGGACAGGAAATCTGCCTTGACGGCGATGCTGTGGCCCTCGGGCGCGGCGCCGTCGAGATGGAACTGCGGATGAAAAACGTTTTGTTTGGCCGGCTCTGGCGCCAGCAGGCTGGCCACGGTTTTCTCGGCCGTGCCATCGCCATGCTTGCCATCGCTGCCGCCATACAGCATGCCGGGATGGGACAGGATGACCAGGCGCTGGCCGTGCGCGGCAAACAGCAAGGTGCGCTGGTAGGCATAGTTCAGCGCGTAGACGGGCACGCTGTCGCCATCGACGCGCAAGCTGCCGGCCACGCGCATCTGCGTATCCTTCAAGGCGATCTTGCCCGCTTCCTCGAGCAGGCGCGTGAGCTGGCTGCGCGACACGGCAATGGCAAAATGCTTGAGCGAGCCGTCGGCGTCGCGCCACAAGGCCACTTCCGCCGGCTGGTCCAGCACCATGCGCAGCAACTGGTCGCCCCAGCCCAATTCATGCTCATAAGCGATGCGGCGCAAACTGCCCTTCAGGCCCAGCCGGTCTTCGCTCTGCTCGTAATAGAACAGGAAATCCTCGCGCAGCACGTCGCGCGCCAGCGGCACCGTCAGCAAGTCGCGCGGCAAGGCCGACAGGCTTTTCGTGCGGACCAGCGCGTCGGGCCGCGACAAATCGAGCTTCAAGCCGTTGACCGGCCCCATCGCGCCCCAGCCGAAGACCCGGTAGCCGACCAGCGCGGCGGCTACCACGGCCACCCCGGCCAGCGTCCCGACCAGGACTTTTTTTATTGAGTACGTTTTTCGCCAGCACCGTGTATCCCTTTACCCTGCCTTAGCATTGACAAGTTAGTAATTATTGACAAATGGTAACATGGCATTTGTGGCCGCAGCGCACAGCTGACGCGACAGCGTAAAATAGCGGTTTCGCCGTTTCCATCGCCGCCATGACCATCCTGCTCTCCACCCTGAACGCCCGCTACACCCACGCCTCGCTGGGATTGCGCTATTTGCTGGCCAATATGGGGCCGCTGCAGGCGCAGACGCGGCTGCAGGAATTCGTCATCGGCACGAAAACCACGGAACTGGTCGAACGCATCCTCGTCAACAAGCCGCGCATCATCGGTTTTGGCGTATACATATGGAACGTCGAGGAAACCACCAAGCTGGTGGCCATGCTCAAGAGGGTCGCGCCCGAGGTCATCATCGTGCTGGGCGGGCCGGAAGTTTCGCATGAGGCGGGCGAGCAGGAAATCGTCAAACTGGCCGATTACCTGATCACGGGCTGGGGCGACGTCACCTTCCCCAAGCTGTGCGGCGAGATCCTCAACGGACCAAAACCGCTGATGAAGATCCACGCGGGCGTGCAAGCGCCGCTGGCGGAACTGCAGCTGCCCTACTCCTTGTATACAGACGACGATATCCGCCACCGCACGATTTACGTGGAAGCGTCGCGCGGCTGTCCGTTCAAGTGCGAATTCTGCCTGTCGGCGCTGGACAAGACGGCCTGGCCCTTTGCGCTGGAAAATTTCCTGGCCGAGATGGAATTCCTGCATGCACGCGGCGCGCGCCTGTTCAAGTTCGTCGACCGCACCTTCAACCTGAATATCAAGACCAGCTTGAAGATCATGCAGTTCTTCCTGGACAAGATCGAGGCGAATCCGGACGACCCGATCTACGCTCACTTCGAGCTGGTGCCCGATCACTTGCCCGACGCCTTGAAAGAAGGCATCAGCAAGTTTCCGCCCGGCGCGCTGCAGTTCGAGATCGGCATCCAGAGTTTCAATCCGGACGTGCAATCGCTGGTCAGCCGCAAGCAGGACAACCAAAAGGCGGCCGACAATATCCGCTGGCTTTGCGAAAAATCAAACGCCCACTTGCACGTGGACTTGATCGCCGGCTTGCCGGGCGAGGATGAAGCGAGCTTCGCGGCCGGTTTCAACAAGCTGGTGGCCTTGAAACCGCATGAAATCCAGTTCGGCATCTTAAAGCGGCTGCGCGGCACGCCCATCATCCGCCATACGGAAAACTATGGCATGGTGTTCGACCCGCACCCGCCGTACACCATCCTGGCGAATAAACAGCTCGACTTCATGAGCATGCAGCGTCTCGTGCGCTTCGCCCGCTACTGGGACCTGGTCGCCAACTCGGGCCGCTTCGCCAATACGGTGCAATGGATGCTGGGCGATGCGCCGTTTGAAAACTTCATGGATTTTTCGAACTGGCTGTACGCCCACACGGACGCCACCCACCGCATCGCCATGGAACGCCTGGCCAAGCTGGTAGCGCAATGGCTGCAGACGCGCGGCATGAGCGCGGTCGAGGCCAACGCCCTCGTGGCCAGCGACTATGCGGGCGGCGCGCAGGCAGCCGCACATGCCAAGCCAGCCGAAGTGAGTACTGGCAGCGCCAAGCTGCGCCCGGACGTCGCCTTGCCGCAGCGGCAAGCGCGCCACCTGGCGTCCTGAGGGGCCGGCGATTGAACAGCGGTGGCGGTCTGCGCCATTCTCCCTTAAACTGGCACGATGCCGACTGTACAATCGCCGAAACTGACCCTCTCCCAGACCAGCTCCCAACAGGGAGCCCTTGTCACTGCCAGCGGCACCTGGCAGGTGCACGCGCTGGCGCATGACAATGCCATCAAGGCCATCGATGCCCAGCTCAAGCCCTTGCAGGGCGATGCCAAGGTGCAATGGGACCTGTCGGCCATCGACAGCATGGACCATATTGGCGCCCAGCTGTTCTGGAATGCCTGGGGCAAGCAGCGCCCCGCGCAGCTGACGCTGGCGCCATCGCAGGAAGAGTTTTTCCGGCGCATCGAAGAAACGGGACCGCTGGCAACGCCGCCCTCGCGCGCCAACCGCCTCACGCCCGTGATGAAGCTGGGCATGGCCATCCTGCTGTTTTTCGAACACTTGAAGGGTTTTATTGCCTTGGTCGGCCAGGTGACGCAGGATATCGGCCGCTTCGCGCGCCATCCGATGCGCGGGCCATGGCGTGAAATTTCCGCCAATATCTTCCATGCGGGCTTCCAGGCGCTGGGCATCACGGCCCTGGTCGGCTTTCTGATCGGCGTCGTGCTGTCCTATCTGTCGGCGCAGCAGCTGCGCGCCTTTGGCGGCGACATCTACCTGGTCAACCTGCTGGGCATGAGCGTCATCCGCGAACTGGGGCCCTTATTGGCCGCCATCCTCGTGGCTGGCCGCTCGGGCTCGTCCATCACGGCGCAGCTGGGCGTCATGCGCGTCACGGAAGAGCTCGACGCCATGCTGGTGATGGGCATTTCGCACGGTTTCCGCCTGATCATGCCAAAAGTGCTGGCCCTGGCCATTTCCATGCCCCTACTCGTCATCTGGACGGATACGGCCGCGCTGATCGGCGGCATGGTGGCGGCCAAGGTGGAACTGAATTTGTCGGCGCGCTATTTCATCCAGAAACTGCCGGATGCCGTGCCGCTGGCCAACTACATGATCGGCCTGGGCAAGGGCGTGATTTTCGGCATGCTGATCGCGCTGGTCTCGTGCCATTTCGGCCTGCGCATCAAAGCCAACACGGAAAGCCTGGGACGCGGCACCACCACCGCCGTCGTCACGGCCATCACGGTCGTGATCCTGGCCGACGCCGTGTTCGCCATCGTCTTCAATGGAGTGGGCTACTGATGACGGACGATACCGAAATCGCTTGCAAGGTGAGCGAAGGCAACGGGGGCCAGTTCAATCTGCATGGCAGCGCACCCGTGGTGGAAATCACCAATCTGTGGACCAAGTTCGGCCGTACCGTCGTGCACCAGGACTTGAACCTGGAAATCGAACGGGGCGAAATCCTTTCCATCGTGGGCGGCTCCGGCACGGGCAAGACGGTGCTGCTGCGCCAGATGCTGGGCCTGGAACATCCGGCGCGCGGCTGCGTCAAAGTGTTTGGCGAAGATATCAACCAGGCAAGTTCCGACCAGTTACAACAGTTGCGCAATCACTGGGGCATGCTGTTCCAGCAAGGCGCCCTGTATTCGGCCCTGACCGTGTTCGACAATGTGGCCCAGCCGATGCGCGAATTGCGCGTGCTGCCCGAAGCGCTGGTGCACGACGCGGTACTATTAAAAATGAATATGGTGGGACTGGGCCCGGAACATGCGCTCAAAATGCCGTCGGACTTGTCTGGCGGCATGATCAAGCGCGTGGCGCTGGCGCGCGCCCTGGCGCTGGAACCGAAGCTGCTGTTCCTCGACGAACCCACGGCGGGCCTGGACCCGGACCTGTCGGAAAGTTTTGTCGCCCTGATCCAGTCGCTGCACCGCGAGCTGGGCTTGACGGTGGTGATGGTCACGCATGACCTCGACACGCTGTTCGCCCTGTCCACGCGCATCGCCGTGCTGGCGGAAAAACACGTGATCGCCATCGGCCCCACGCGCGAGGTGATCGAAGTCGACCACCCGTTCATCAAGCAATTTTTCCTCGGCGACCGCGGCAAGCGCGCGCTGGCCGTCCTCGATGAGAAACAGGCGGCGGCGGCGGGCAAGGCGGCGCAGCCAGGCGACGACGCCGGCACAGACAAGAAAGCGGAGAAGTAATGGAAAACAGATCACATGCCCTGATGACGGGATTTTTTACACTCACCTTGCTGGTGGCCGCGATTCTGTTCGGCGTCTGGTTCAACCGCGACCGCGTGGAACGGGTGCCTTACCTGCTCGCCACCACCCTGTCCGTGCCGGGCCTGAACCCGCAGGCTACCGTGCGCTACCGGGGCCTGGAAGTAGGCAAGGTTGACGCCATCGACTTCGACACGCAAAAGGCGGGGCAAATCCTCGTGCACATCAGCGTGGCGCCCGACACCCCCGTCACCAATACCACTTTTGCCACCCTCGGCTACCAGGGCGTGACGGGCATCGCCTACATCCAGCTCGACGATGAACACGTGGGCTCGAAACTGCTGGGCACCAGCAAGGACAAGCCGTCGCAGATTCCCCTGCGCGCCGGCTTGCTCGACCAGCTGGAAAAGCGCGGCAAGCGCATCCTCGACCAGGCCGAACAGATCACCAACAAGGTGAATAATCTGCTCAGCCCCGACAACCAGGCCGCCATGCTGGGCGCCTTCACGGAAGTGGGCAAGGCGGCCAAGGCCTTCGGCGCCATTCCGCAGCAGCTGGAGCCGACCCTGACGCAATTGCCGCAACTGACGGAACAAACGCGGCTAACCTTGACGGCCGTCAGTACGGCCAGCAAGAACGTGTCGGACTTGACGGCCACGTGGAAAAAGCTGGGCAACGACATCCAGGCGCCCGGCGGCGTGCTCGACAAGGTCAATGGCACGGTCGACCGGGTCGGCACTTCCGTGGAAACGGTGGCCAATGGCGTGTCGCTGGAAGTGCTGCCGCAAGTAATCGAGCTGAGCGGCGAAGCGCGTTCCTCGATGCGCGCCCTGAAAACCACCATGAGCACGCTCAATGAACAGCCGCAGAGCATCTTGTTCGGCGCCCCAGACATCCCGCCCGGCCCGGGCGAGCCCGGTTTTTCGGCACCGGGCAAATAAGGAGAACACCGCATGCCTATCCCACGCCATTTCAGCGCACTCATCCTGGCCGCCGCATTCCTGCTGGGCGGTTGCGCCAGCCGCGGTCCCGTCCCCACGTTTTACGATTTCGGCCCGGCAGCACCGCAGGCGGCAACGCAAGCAGCTGCGCCAGCCGTGCCCGTGCTGGTGATCGCCGACGCCAACGGTCCGTCCTGGCTGGACAGCCAGCGCATGTATTACCGCTTGCTGTACGCCGATGCGCAGCAATCGCGGCCGTACGCCTACAACCGCTGGAACACGCCGCCGCTGCAACTATTAAGCCAGCGCCTGAAAACCCGCATCGCGCAAAGCGGCGTGAAAGTGCTGTCGACCACGGACGCGGCCGCCGGCATGCCGCTGCTGCGCATCGACGTCGATGATTTTTCGCAAAACTTCGACACGCAGACGCACAGCAGCGGCCACGTGTCGCTGCGCGCCTCGGTATTCCGCGGCCACCGCCTGATCGACCAGAAAACCTTCAGCCGCAGCGGCCCGGCCGGCAGCGCCGACGCGCAAGGCGGCGCGCAGGCGCTGGCCGCGGCATCGGACGCCATCGCCACCGACCTGCTGACCTGGCTGGGCACGCTGAATATCACGAAAGAATGACCGAGCCCGCATCCCCAGCCAGTCCGGCGGCGCCGCTGCCGCCCGTCCGTTCCTCGCCCGTGTCGCGCGCGACCCTGCTCGCCTACGTCTTCCTGATCGTGTACGCCAGCTGGTTTCCGTTCACGGGTTGGCACAGCAATGGTTTATCGCCGCTGACGTTCCTGGAAAACACGCGCATCCCCCGTTACTGGACGGGCTTCGATGTCGGCGTGAATATCGTCGGCTACATCCCGCTGGGCGCCTTGATCGTGTATTCGCTGTTTCCCAGGATCACGGGATTCTTTGCCGTCATCGTCGCCAGCCTGTGCGGCATGTTGATTTCCGGCAGCATGGAAGCCGTGCAAACCTATTTGCCCAGCCGCGTCTCGTCAAACCTCGATTTTTATACGAATGCGGCCGGCTGCTGCATCGGTTCCATCATCGGCGCCCTGACGGCGCGCAAGCTGCTCGACCACAGCCATTTGTACCGCTTGCGCCAGCGCTGGTTTGCCCAGCACGCCAGCCAGGGCCTGGTGCTGGTGGCCCTGTGGCCGCTGGCGCAGATCTATCCGCAAGGCTATCTGTTCGGCCTGGGCCAGTTGCTGCCCATCCTGTCGGACTGGCTGTCGCGCCTGGCGGGCATGGAGATCGACCTGGCCGCGTATCTGCGCCCCGACGTGATATTGACCGTCGAGCAATATTGGCTTTCGGAAACCATCATCACGGCTTGCGGCATGACGGGCGCCGTGCTGACCTTGCTGTGCCTGCTGCGCCGCGCCGCGCCGCGCACGATATTAATGCTGGCCCTCATCGCCGCCGCCCTGACCGTGCGCTCGATGGCCAGCGCGCTGCTGTTTTCGCCGGAAAATGCTTTCGTCTGGATCACGCCGGGCGCCCAGGGCGGCTTTTTGATCGGCCTGATCATGCTGGGCGGCCTGGCGTTCGCACCGCACGTGGCGCAGCGCCGCATCGCGGCCGCCACCTTGCTGCTGAGCCTGGTAATGGTGAATACGACGCCGATCAACCCCTACTTCATGTCAACCTTGCAAGGCTGGTTTCAAGGCAAGTTCCTCAACTTCAATGGCGCGGCGCAATTCCTCGCCTTGCTGTGGCCCTTCATGGCCCTGTGGTTCCTGTGCCTGCCCTCGCACCGACTGAACCGGCAGGATGACGCGCAGCGCCAGCGTCGCGAAGACCACCCATAAGCGTTATCATGGCGCATTGATGAATCAGCGGGAGAATAGTATGAGCGACGCACCGTATTTTGAACGCCACGTTTTTTTCTGCATGAATAAACGTGAAGACGGCCGCAACAGTTGCGGCGACCATGGCGCGGAAGCGGCGCAAAAGCATTGCAAGCGCCGCATCAAGGAACTCGACATGAATGGCGCGGGCAAGATCCGCATCAACCAGGCCGGCTGCATGGACCGCTGCGAAGAAGGCCCGCTGCTGGTGATCTATCCGGAAGCGACCTGGTACACCTACGTCGACACCAGCGATATCGATGAAATCATCGATACGCACCTGGTGGGCGGCAAGATCGTCGAACGCCTGAAAATCTGAGCCGCATATTTAATTTCAACGTTTTAACTTCAAATTAAGCCTACGCCACCAGTATGAGCATCATGAACAGAAACTCGGAAAAATTTACCCTCGCCGGCCATGCAGGCAGCATGGAAGGCTTGCTCGATTTCCCGGCAGACACCCCGCGCGGCATCGCCCTCGTGGCCCATCCGCACCCGCTGTACGGCGGCACGATGGATAACAAGGTCACGCAAACCCTGGCGCGCGCGTTTGTCGCCCTCGGTTACGTGGTGGCGCGCATCAACTTCCGCGGCGTCGGTGCTTCCGAAGGCGTGCACGACCATGGCGCGGGCGAGACGGACGACATGCAATTGCTGTATGAACACATGCGCGGCCTGTATCCAGGCTTGCCCGTGGCCTTGTCCGGTTTCTCGTTCGGCACCTTCGTGCAGTCGAAACTGCAGGAACGCCTGGCCGCCGCCGGCACGCCCGTCGAGCGCCTGGCGCTGATCGGCAGCGCGGCCGGCAAATGGGCCATGGCCGATATTCCCGCCGACACCATTCTGATCCACGGCGAACTGGACGACACGATCCCCCTGTCCGCCGTCTTCGACTGGGCCCGTCCACAAGACATTCCCGTGATCGTGATCCCCGGCGCCGACCACTTTTTCCACCGCAAGCTCAATCACATCAAGAGCCTCGTGATTGCCCTGTGGCATGGTGACAAACCCGCAATAGCAGCAGATGATCATTGAAGTGTGGGCTTACTAGCGCCTCCACGGCTATAATTGATCCGTTTTTTCCACGCGGCCATGTAAGTTGCAACGACATGGCCCTCAGCCTTCATCTTTTTCTCGCAGACCAGCCTCCATGAAAAAACTTTTAGCGGCACTGGCCTCCAGTGTATTTTTCTTTTCCGCCGCCTACGCCCAGAGCGTTCCAGCCCCGACCATCGCCGCCAAGTCCTGGCTGTTGCTTGACGCCACCAGCGGCCAGATCATTGCTTCGCAAGATCCGGACGCCCGCATCGAGCCGGCTTCGTTGACCAAAATCATGACGGCTTACCTGACGTTTGCCGCCATCCGCGAAAAGAAACTGGCGCTGGACCAAAAAGTGAACGTGTCCGTGCGTGCATGGAAAGTCGATTCGAGCAGCTCGAAGATGTTCATCGACCCGGCCACCCCCGTCTCGATCGACGACTTGCTGCACGGCCTGATGATTCAATCGGGTAACGACGCCGCCGTGGCGCTGGCGGAAGCCGTTGCTGGCGATGAAGGCACGTTTGTCGTGCTGATGAACCGCGAAGCCCAGCGCATGGGCCTGAAAAACACGCGTTTTGCCAATCCGCATGGCTTGCCTAGCCCCGATAACTATTCCACGGCGCAAGACTTGTCCGTGCTGGCCAAGCGCGTGATCGCAGATTACCCGGAATTCTACAAAATCGATTCCGTGAAAAGTTTTACGTACAACAAGATCACCCAGCCTAACCGCAACCGCCTGCTGTGGCTGGATCCAACCGTCGATGGCATGAAAACGGGCCACACGGAAGCGGCCGGCTATTGCATGATCGCCTCGGCACGCCGTCCGGGCGGCACCGGCGAGCGCCGCTTGATCTCCGTGGTGCTGGGCACGACGTCGGACCAGGCCCGCACGCAGGAAAGCCAGAAGCTGCTGAACTGGGGCTTCCAGAACTTCGATACGGTCAAGCTGTACTCGAAGGGCCAGGCCGTGGCCACGCCGGAAGTGTGGAAGGGCTCGAAAGGCACCGTGAAAATCGGCTTCGCCCGCGATGTGCTCGTCACCGTACCAAAAGGCACGGCTGCCAAGATGAAACCGGTGCTGGAACGCAAGGACCCACTGGTCGCGCCATTGGCCGAAAACGCGCCGGTCGGCAAACTGAAAATGATGGTTGACGACAAAGTTCTGCTGGAACTGCCTGTCGTGGCGCTGGAAACCATCAACCAGGCAACGATCTTCGGCCGCGCCTGGGATTCGATGCGCCTGTGGATGAAGTAATTATTTCTAGTACCACATGAAAAATGCCCGCAGATGCTGCGGGCATTTTTTTCGTCTGTCTCGCCGCCGCTTTCTCCGCAGCATGCTGTAGCGTAGCTGGCTATAATCGTGGCGTCACCTTCGTCTCCACCACCAGAAAGCCAGCCCATGAGCCATGTATTTCCCGCCAGCCTGCAAGCGCCGCGCAGCCGTTTGAGCAGCAACGGTCCCGAACTGTCGCGCATCGTCGCCGGCATGTGGCGCATCGGCGAGTGGAATATGTCGGCGCAGCAACGGCTGGCTTTCATCGAGCAATGCCTGGCGCTGGGCGTGTCGAGTTTCGACCATGCCGACATCTATGGCGATTACAGCGCCGAAGGGCTATTTGGCGAAGCGCTGGCCTTGCAGCCGGGCTTGCGCGACAAGATGGAACTGGTCAGCAAATGCGGCATCAAACTGCTGTCGCCGCACCGTCCCGGCCATGCCATTCAGCATTACGACACGAGCGCGGCCCACATCACCAGTTCCGTGGAACACACCTTGCGCCAGTTGCATACGGATCGCCTGGACTTGCTGCTGATCCACCGTCCCGACCCGCTGATGGATTTCGACGAGATCGCCGGCGCCTTCACCCAGCTGCAACAGGCGGGCAAGGTGCTGCACTTCGGCGTGTCGAATTTCAGCCGCCACCAGTTCGAGTGCCTGCACCGGCGCTTCCCGCTGGTGACGAACCAGGTGGAGTTTTCGCCGCTGCACGTGGCGCCCCTGTTCGACGAAACCTTCGACGGCTTGCAGGACGTGGGGGTGGCGCCGATGATCTGGTCGCCGCTGGCGGGCGGCCGGCTGTTCCAGGGCGGCGATGCGAATGTGGAGAACTTGCGCAATGTCATCAAGCAGATCGCGGATCAGCTGCAGCGTCCGTTTGCCAGCGTGGTGTTTGCCTGGATCATGCAACTGCCTTGCCGTCCCCTGCCGCTGACGGGCACGGGACGCATCGAGGCCGTGGGCGTGGCCGTGGAAGGCACGCAGTTTACGCTCAGCCGCAGCGACTGGTTCGCCATCCTGCGCGCCGCGCGCGGGCACGAGGTGGCTTAGAATTTAATCGATTTCGTCGGGGTCGTTGAAGACCTGCGGCAGCGCAATACCGCGCCAGCCCAGGTACCACGCCAGGTTGAGCAGCAGGGTGGCGGCGATGTAGACAGCAAAGAACAGCGCGAAGAAGCTGGTCTTCAGCCACACCAGCAGGGCGATGGCGACGATCAGCACCAACAGCGCGGCCAGGCTTTTCTTTTGCTTGGAGCTGGGGAAACGCAAGGTCGACACCATCAGGCTGCCCACGCCGACCAGCAGCAGCATCAGCAGATAGCTGTGCAGCATGGAATCGATGGGCGCCGGCCACGCCACCACCACGGCCGCCACGCAGGCGGCGCCGGCCGTGATCGGCATGCCGACGAAATACAGGGGGTCGGTGCGCCCCACATTCACATTGAAACGCGCCAGACGCATGGCACCGCAGGCGACAAAGAAGAAGCTGGCCATGCCGCCAAAACGCAGCAGCAGCGGATCGTGCACGCCCATCTGCACAAAGCCGTAGCAATACAACAGGACGGCCGGGGCGCAGCCGAAATTCATCACGTCGGCGATGGAATCGAGCTGCACGCCGAACTGCGAGCTGGTGTTCGTCAGGCGCGCGACATAGCCGTCGAGCGCATCAAATACCCCGGCCAGCACCAGCAAGGCGGCCGCCAGGCGGTAGGCATCGGCGTCGCCGACAGTCGCGTTATCGACGGAAATGACGATGCTGGCAAAACCGCAGGCTATCGAAAGCAAAGTCACCATGCTGGGCAAGGCGTACTTGGCGCGCTGCAGGCGCGACTTGGGCAATGTGTTCAAATTTGTGGGCAATCAAAGAAATCGGTAATGAGGCTACGCAGCGGCAAACGCTGCACTATGCTCATTCTACCCTGCGCAGCTGCGGCACCGTCTGCGCACGAGCGCGCGACATATCTTGTCATGGATGCTCTACGGCATATAAAAATGCCTTAGAATCATTTCACAGGGCAGCACGCTGGCACCCACCGCTGTCCGCCTACCTATACAGGAGTCAACTTGATTGCCTCGTCACTGCGTTGGAAATACTGGATACCCGTCCTGCTGAGCGCAGCCCTGCTGAGCGCCTGTGGCGGTGGCGATGGCGGCGACAAGACGTCGCTGAGCACCTCGACCGCGGCCGGGCAGCTGATACAGGAACCGGGCGCTCCTGTCGTCAGCAACAATATCGCCACCGATGGTTTCAACTGGATCAATTACCGGCGCAGCCAGATCGGCCTGGCGCCACTGGTACGCAATAGCCTGATCGACAACGCGGCACTCGGCCACTCCAACTATCTGAACAGCAATAATGTGGTGGTGCACAATCAAATTAAAGGCAAACCCGGCTTTACCGGCGAAACATTGTATGACCGCCTGACTGCGTCCAACTATGGCGTCACATCCGTCTGGGGCGAAGTCATCGCGGGCGTGGCGACCAACTCCGGTTTCTACATGGCGGAAAACCTGATCACGGCCGTGTATCACCGCTTCCTCATCTTTGAACCTATCTTCAAGGAAGGTGGCGCCGGTGCGGCCGTCAACAATAGCGGCTATGCCTATTTCACCACCGACCTGGCCGGCAATAGCCGCTACGGCCCCGGCTTGCCGGCCGGACAGATCGTCAGCTACCCTTTCAACGGACAGACCAAGGTCGCCACCAGTTTCTCCAGCGATGAAGAAGAACCCGATCCCGTGCCCAACCAGAACGTGGTCGGCTACCCGATCAGCGTCCATGCGAATTTCGACGCCACCCTCAGCGTGACGACCTTCACCGTGCGCCCGCGAGGCGCCGGCGCGGATCTGACGGTACGCCTGCTCAGCAAGGAGACCGATGCCATCAATACATCGCGCTCGGTGGCCGCCATCATCCCGCTGGCCCCCCTGCTGGCGGCCACCACCTATGACGTGAGTTTCATCGGCAAAGTCAATGGCGCGAACGTCACGCGCAGCTGGTCATTCACGACGCGTTAGTCTGGCAGCGTATGCCAAGCGGACGCAGTAGCGAGGGCAACTGGATGTAAAATAGCGGATATTGCATGAATGCAATTGACAAGTTTTGGGGCCCTCTGCACACCAGGCATGATGAAACCACACGCCACTTGCGATGATGATGCCGCCGTTGCGGCATCCGACATGGTCCGGATTCTCGATGTCGAGAACGGACTGGGCCGCATTATGGGCGACCGCATCCTGTACCTGAAAATCCTGCGCCGCTTCCTGCATGACCACGGCACCACGCCGTGCCAGATCCGCGCCGAATTCGACACGGGCAATTACGCTTCCGCGCGCCTGAAAGCGCATACCCTTAAAGGCGCCGCCGGCATGATCGGCGCGCGCCACGTGCACGGCCTGGCGGCCACCCTGGAGTCCGCACTGCGTGCGCAAGCGCCCGACCTGGCCCGGCAGATGCTGCAGCTGGAACTGGCCCAGGATCAATTGCTCGGCGCGGTCAGCAGCATGCTGGGCACGCCGGAGGCAACCCACACGGCGGCGCAGGACGTGGCGCCCGATCCGGCCGCGCCCGCCATCCAGCTGCTGCTGGCGCGCCTGGCCAGCCACCTGCGCGAAGGCGACGGCGCGGCCATCGACATCCTGGAAAACTCGGCCAGCCTGCTGGCGGCCAGCCTGGGCGTGCACGTCTACCAGGAAGTGGCGGCCGCCGCGCATGAGTTCGATTTCGACGGCGCGCTGGCGGCGCTGCTGCGGCGCCGCTAATCTTCACGCTCAACGGTGGTATTGCGCCTCTTCCGCATACGCCACGCCACAACTCTTGCCGCAAAAGCGGCGCACGGCGTCGAGCGGCTTGTCGCAATACCAGCACGCGCCTTTTGGCGGCAAGGAGGCGATCAATTCCGGCATGGCGGGCAGTGGCCGCGCCACTACCTCATCCTCGCACTCCACGACATCGGGCTGTTTGCTGTCCATGGCGCTTCCTTTCCTAGCGGCACTTCAAGGCCGCTCAGCAAGATTACGTCATTAAAGTTGATGCGGTATGAGCATGCTCAATAGACAGCGCTCCCGTGGGATACATGGCAGCAAATGGCGCTATTCGCGACGAGGCTGGCTTTGCACACTCGGCCCCATAAGATCGGCCCGTTCCATGCAGTAAGGCTCCCACTCTGTCTCCTGCCGCATGACGAAAGTCATATTGGCAAGACGCGCACCGTGCGCCTGGATGGCTTCCTTGCGCTGGGGTGTATTGACAAGCAAGGCCATCACTTGACCTACCTTGTTTTCATCCTCGGGGACCAGCTCGCCAAGGCCAGCCAGGCATTCACCGCTGCGTATCGCCATCGAATGCGCATGTGACGATTCCGAGGGTGTGGTTGCCAGAATAGCCGCCTGGGTGCTGATGGCAACATTTGCCATGCCCCGCAGAAGCCGGGCATCTCGCGAAAAATGCCGCAGCAGAAACAACTCGACATCATCGCGCACGCCATTATCATTGCTATCAATACCGGCAAGCGTTTGTTTGCCAGCAGCACCAGGATCAGGCGGTAGCACAGTGTCGATCGTCAACTGCAATGGGGCGGCAGCCAAAACCGCGATAGGAGAAACAAGCGCCAATGCGAAAAAAACAATAGCGGTGCCACGCGGGAATGAAGGATATGTCATAGGAACTCCTGGTTGGGAATTCCGACTATAAAACCGTCACACGGCAAGATATTGCTGTTCCGCAATCAATATGAATTTGCTTGCGGATACAGAGCCGGCTGAAAACCACCTCCAATAAATCATCAGGCGAAAATTCGCCCGTGGCGCTCGACAGTTGCACCTGCGCCAGGCGCAGCTCTTCGGCGAACAGATCGAACCCCGGTCTTTTCGCCGTTCGAGGTGTATGCAAAAAAACACCTCTGATACTTATTTCCGAAAGCTCCTGACCGCATCATTCGCATGCGCGTCGATGACTTTGTGAATTGCCGGCTGCTGCGCATATTTCACGCGCAGCCGCTTCCACTGCCGCTGCGCCTGCCCGCACGAACTGGCCACGGCTTGCGTGATCTCGCGCTGGCGCGCCTTGTCGTTGTCATCCCATTCGCCGGCAAAATGCTCGCACATCTGGGCGTTCTCGACGAACCGCGCCACGTCCTTCGGCAACTTTTCCTGCGCACCGGCCAGCAGGGGCAGGCAACTGAACAGCAGAGCAAGCAGCAGCTTCATCGAACCTCCTTATTTGCCGATGCAGAAACGGCTGAAAATCACGCCCAGCAAATCGTCAGGCGAGAATTCTCCCGTGATGCTCGATAGCTGCACCTGCGCCAGGCGCAGTTCTTCGGCGAACAGGTCCAGCGACTGGTCGTCCTGCGCAGCGTGTTCGGCCGCGATGTCCAGGTGCTTGCCGGCCGATTTCAAGGCGATCAGATGACGTTCGCGCGCCAGGTACAGCGATTCGCCCGTCTGCTGCCAGCCGGCGATGCGCAGCAGCTCGGCGCGCAGCAAATCGATGCCGATATGCTCGTGCGCCGACAGATACACGTGGGTGGCGTCCGGCATGCTGTCGACGCCGGGTTTATGCCCGGACAGATCAATCTTGTTCCACACGCGCACCACGGGCACGCCTTCGGGGAAGGCGGCGACGATGGTTTCGTCGGCCAACGTGGGGCCGTGGTCGGCGTCAAGCAGGTGCAGGATCACGTCGGCCTTGCCGATCTCGCCCCAAGTGCGCTCGATGCCGATGCGCTCGACGGCGTCGATGGTGTCGCCCGCGCTGCGGATGCCGGCCGTGTCGATGATGTTGAGTGGAATGCCTTCGATCTGGATGGTTTCGCTGACCTTGTCGCGCGTGGTGCCGGCGATCGGTGTGACGATCGCCACGTCGGCGCCCGCCAGCGCGTTCAGCAGCGACGATTTACCGACGTTCGGCTGGCCCGCCAGCACGACATTCAAGCCTTCGCGCAGCAGCGCGCCCTGCGCCGCCTGCGCAAACACTTTGTTTAATGCTTCGATGACGGCTTTCAATTGACCGCGCGCATTCGATTTTTCCAGGAAATCGATTTCTTCCTCCGGGAAGTCGAGGGTCGCTTCGACCAGCATGCGCAGTCCCGTCACCTGTTCCACCAGCGCGTGGATGGTGTTCGAGAACGCGCCCGACAGCGATTGCGAAGCGGACTTGGCCGCCGCTTCCGTCGAGGCGTCGATCAGGTCGGCCACGGCTTCGGCTTGCGCCAGGTCAAGCTTGTCATTCAAAAACGCGCGGCGCGTGAATTCGCCCGGTTCGGCCAGGCGCAAGCCGCTGTCACGGCCCGCTTCCAGCACGCGCGCCAGCAGCAACTGCAGCACGATGGGGCCGCCATGGCCCTGCAATTCCAGCACGTCTTCGCCCGTGTACGAATGCGGACCCTTGAAGTGGATGGCGATGCCCTGGTCGATGATGGCGCCGTCGGCTTCCGTGAATGGCAGATAGGTGGCGTTGCGCGGTTTGAGTTGCTGCGCGCCGAACAGGGCCGTCATCAGCGGAGCGAGGTTTTTGCCGGAGGCGCGTACCACGCCGATGCCGCCACGACCCGGAGCGGTGGCGATGGCGGCGATAGGGGAAGAGTCGAGTTTCATGGGGATATTGTAGATTAAAAAAAAGCCCGCACTCGGCGGGCTTTCGATTCGCTGGCCGGACTTACTTGACGGCAGGCGCGTATTTCTTGGTGATCACCCATTGCTGGCCGATCGACAGGACGTTGTTGACGACCCAGTAGAGTACCAAGCCCGACGGGAAGAAGAAGAACATCACCGAGAATGCCAGTGGCATGAACAGCATCATCTTCGCTTGCATCGGATCGGCCGGGGCCGGGTTCAGCTTGGTCGTGATGAACATCGAGATCGCGTACAGCACGGGCAGGATGCACCATGGGTCATGCTGGGCCAGGTCGGTGATCCAGCCGATCCATGGCGCGCCGCGGATTTCCACGGACGCGTTCAAGACCCAGTACAGCGCGATAAAGACGGGCATCTGGATCAGGATCGGCAGGCAGCCGCCCAGCGGATTGATCTTTTCCGTCTTGTACAGCTCCATCGTGGCCTGGTTCATCTTTTGCGGATCGCCCTTGAAGCGTTCGCGGATCGCTTGCATCTTCGGCGTGACCAGTTTCATCTTCGCCATGCTGCGGTAGCCGGCGGCCGACAGCGGGAAGAACAGCAGCTTGATCAGGATCGTGAAGGCGATGATGGTCCAGCCCCAGTTGCCCAGCACGCTGTGGATCTGTTCCATGACCCAGAACATCGGCTTGGCGATGATGGTCAGCCAGCCGTAATCCTTGACCAGTTCCAGGCCAGGCGAGACGTTTTCCAGCAGGTGCGCGATTTGGGGACCCGAGTACAGCTTGCTGTCCATGCTGGCCGAGGCGCCTGGCGCCAGGGTAGGCAGGGGCAGCACGTTACCGATGGCGTACAGGTTGGGGCCGACTTTCTTCGTGAAGATGTCGCGCTTGGCGTTCTCGGGCGGAACGAAAGCCGACACGAAGAAGTGTTGCGAAATCGCAAACCAGCCGCCATTCGCCGTGGCCGGGTGCAGGCCCTTCATGGCGTTGTCGTTGCCCTTCTTCTCGTCTTCCGTAGCCGCTTTTTCGATTTTCTCGAACGTCAGCTTCTGGTACTTGTCTTGCGGCGTGTACAGGGTCGGACCCGTGAAGCTGCTGTTGAAGAACGAATCGCCGACCGGCTTGTTGCCGTCATGCGTCAGTTGCAGGTACAGCTGCGGCGTGACAGGGGCTGCGCCCACGTTGGAGACGTCGTGGCGCACGTCGATCACGTAGTCGCCGCGCTTGAAGGTAAACGTCTTGGTCAGTTTGACGCCGCCTTCGACCGCTTCCATCACCAATTGAATCTGTTTGCCGTCGGCCAAAGTACGCACGCCAGGCTGCACGGTGAAACCGCTCGCGTGGGTAGGGAAAGGACCGCCGACCAGGCCCGATTGCGCCAGGTAGGTGTGGTTCGCGCCTTCGTCGAACAGCACTTCGTTTTGCTTGCCGTCGTCAGGCTGGCACCATTTGAACAGGCCGAAGCAGCCGCCAAACCAGCCCGGATTACCCGCGCCTTTGAATTTCAGCAATTCCAGACGCTTGACCTGGCCGCCCAGGGTGTCGATATCGACCTTGATGACGTCGGTGGTGATGGTAATCACTTCGCGCTTGAACGCGGCGGGATCGACAGCCTCACCCGGCAGGGCAGGCACGCCTGCCGCAGCCGAGGCAGCCAGAGCAGCCGTCTTGGCAGGGGTCGCAGGCGCCTTGGCGGTTTGTTCCGTGTTCGCGGAGAACATCGACGGCTTGCCGTTCGAGATCATCCATTCGTTCCAGAGAATTACCAGCGAGACGGAAAACACGATCCACAGGATGGTACGTTTATTGATATCCATTAGGGTATTTGTCAGGAGTGGTTGCAACCGCAAGCGGTCGTTGAAGATTGTTTGCCATCGGCCGGCGGCACCGGGTCGACGCCCCCTTCATTCCAGGGGTGGCAACGGCACAGGCGCTTGGCAGCCAGCAGGCTGCCCTTGGCCGTACCGTGCACGCGCAGCGCTTCCATCGCGTAATGCGAACAGCTCGGATAGAAACGGCAATTCTGTCCCAGCATGGGGCTGATCAGCAACTGATAAGCGCGCAGCAGGAACAGCAGCAGGGTTTTCATGGCGCGGATGGTGGTGGCGCAGCAACAGAACGGGCCTGGGCGGCGATTTGCGCCGCGAACAGGCGGCTCAATTCCTCACGCAGCTCGGCTTTGAGCTTGGTCGTGGTGGCCGGGCCATCCTTGCTGTTGACGGCGCGTGACAAACGCACCACGCAGTCGACCGGCGGCATCGCGCTGTTGCGAAACAGCTCGCGCGTGACGCGCTTGATCGTGTTGCGGGTCGCCGCGCGTGGCGCGAAACGCTTGGCCACAACGACGCCCAGCCGCGCATGCGGCAATTGATTGTGTCGGGTGTACAGCACAAAATGCGCTGTTTTTTGCGAAGGGCGCAAACGAAAAACGGATGAAAATTCATCCGTTTTAACGATACGCCGAAAGCGCGCGAAGTCGTGTGAACCTTCGCGTTGATTGCCGACTGGAGTACAGCTAGCCACGCGATCAGCTGTCAACGACAAGCCTAGACGGCCAGACGTTTGCGGCCCTTTGCGCGACGTGCGTTGAGCACATCACGGCCACCACGGGTAGCCATACGAGCGCGGAAGCCGTGCGTACGCTTGCGGCGAACGACGGAAGGTTGGTAAGTACGTTTCATGTTGGTCTCGCTAAAAACAAAAAAAATGCAAAATCGGGTCTGACGTCCCGTCAGTTTTTGGTGCCAATGACAATCGCGCACTTATGCCAAGGCACAAGCTGGCCAATCTCATCGCCCGCTTAATCCACGCTTAGTCCATATTGTCGTTCCAAATGAATAAACACGGAATACGGGCGGGGAACCCTGAATTATTCAGCATATGCCCCCCTCTTGTCAAGGATTGCCGTGATCGTCTGGAAATTTGCGCGCCGGCCCCCATCTGCTTGCAAGGCCCCGCCACAGGCCGCGCCAGCACTGCCTGTGACGGGATAACCGGGGGATAAGTCGCCTCTTATGCACACGGCGCCCCACCCCGCCACAGAAAAATAAGCGTCGTGCCTGTGGATAACTTTCTCAGTCGGGAGTAGAATAGCGCGTTACGTGTGGCGAGCCCTCGCGCGACGCCGGCCTTGCAACACGGTGAACGCAGGGCAGAATCGATACGCCCTCCCACACCTTTTCACATAGACATACATGGATAATTTCTGGCAGGCCTGTTCCGCGCAGTTGGAACTGGAGCTGACACCGCAACAATTCAGTGCGTGGATCAAACCGCTTATCCCTCTCGATTACGAAGAGGGCAAGCTGCGCATTGCTGCGCCCAATCGCTTCAAGCTCGATTGGGTCAAGACCCAGTTCGCCAGCCGCATCACTGCCCTGGCCATTCAGTACTTCGAAGCGCCGACGGAAGTGCAGTTCGTGCTCGACCCGCGCCTGGCCCTGCCGAAGAAACCCGTCACCGCCAGCACCCCGGCCAGCGATCCAAATGGCGGCGCGCCCAGCGCGCGCGCCGCGGAGCCGCAGCCCAGCGTGCCGGAACTGAGCATCGGCGCGGCGCCGCGCCGCGAGCAGAGCCGCATCAACACCGACCTGACCTTCGACAGCTTCGTGACAGGTAAGGCCAACCAGCTGGCACGCGCCGCCGCCATCCAGGTGGCGAACAATCCGGGCGTGTCATATAACCCGCTGTTCTTCTATGGCGGCGTCGGCCTCGGTAAAACCCACTTGATTCACGCCATCGGCAACCAGGTGATGGCCGACAATCCGGGTGCAAAAATTCGCTACATCCACGCGGAACAGTACGTTCGCGACGTAGTGACCGCTTACCAGCGCAAGGGTTTCGACGACTTCAAGCACTACTATCACTCGCTCGACATGCTGCTGATCGATGATATCCAGTTCTTTGGCGGCAAGAGCCGCACGCAGGAAGAGTTTTTCTATGCGTTCGAGGCATTGATTGCCGCGAAGAAACAGATCATCATCACCTCGGATACCTATCCGAAGGAAATCACGGGCATGGACGACCGTTTGATCTCGCGCTTCGACTCGGGCCTGACGGTGGCCATCGAACCGCCGGAGCTGGAAATGCGCGTGGCAATTTTGCTGAAAAAAGCCAAGCAGGAAGGCGTGACCTTCTCCGACGACGTGGCTTTCTTTGTCGCCAAGCATTTGCGCTCGAACGTGCGCGAGCTGGAAGGCGCGCTGCGCAAGATCCTCGCGTACTCGCGTTTCCATGGCAAAGACATCACCATCGATATCGTCAAGGAAGCCCTGAAGGACTTGCTGTCGGTGCAGAACCGCCAGATTTCCGTGGAAAACATCCAGAAAACCGTGGCCGACTTCTTCAATATCAAGGTTGCCGACATGTATTCGAAGCGCCGCCCCGCGAATATCGCCCGGCCGCGCCAGATCGCCATGTACCTGGCCAAGGAATTGACACAGAAGAGCCTGCCGGAGATCGGCGAGCTGTTCGGCGGCCGCGACCACACCACGGTGCTGCATGCCGTGCGCAAGATCGCGCTGGACCGCACCAAGAACCCGGAATGCAACCATGAATTGCATGTGCTGGAGCAAACACTAAAAGGCTAAGGCCGCTTGGGCAAGACTGGCTCAAAACGTGCTTTACCCTTATCATCTGGGAGGGCGCCGCAGCCGGTCTGTCGGGGCTCCCCATGGCAACAATTGTTAAATTAATACGTTAAACGTCGTACTGTTCAACCTATACATTGAGGATAAATATGCAATTGGTCAAAACCACCCGAGATACCCTTCTCCGGCCACTGCAGATCGTGAGCGGTATTGTCGAGCGTCGGCACACTATGCCGATTCTGGCCAATATCCTCATCCGCAAAGACGGTGAAAATGTCTCCTTCCTGTCGACCGACACCGAAGTGCAGATCACCACGCACGCGGAAATCGGTTCCGGCGCGGACGTCACCGGCACCACCGTGGCCGCGCGCAAGCTGCTGGACATTTTGCGCGCCCTGCCCGAATCGGGCGACGTGACGATGACCCTGCTGAACAAGCGCCTGACCGTGCAAACGGGCAAGTCGCGCTTCGCCCTGCAAACCCTGGCGGCGGAAGAGTTTCCAACCGTGCAACAGGCGGAAAGCTACAACGCGTCCGTCACCCTGCCGCAAAAAACGCTGAAACACCTGTTCAACATGGTGCATTTCTCGATGGCGCAGCAAGACATCCGCTACTACCTGAACGGCTTGCTGCTGGTTCTGGATGGCAATAATGTCATCGCCGTGGCCACCGACGGCCACCGCCTGGCGTTTTGCCAGGTGGCCACCGAGCAGACCTTCGCGCGCCAGGAAGTCATTATTCCACGCAAGACCATCATCGAACTGCAGCGTCTGCTGGAAGAAAACGATGAGCCGGTGCAACTGGACATCGCCGCCAACCAGGTGAAACTGACCTTTGCCGACATCGAGCTGATCTCGAAGCTGGTGGAAGGCAAGTTTCCCGACTACACGCGCGTGATTCCAAAAGGCTACAAAAACGACTTCACCATCGGCCGCGATGAACTGCTGCGCTCGCTGCAACGTGCCGCCATCATGACCAGCGACAAGTTCAAGGGCGTGCGCTGCATCATCACCCCGGGCAGCATGAAGATCAGCTCGACCAATGCGGACCAGGAAGAAGCCGTCGAAGAGCTGGAAATCGACTACGGCGGCGACTCCGTCGACATCGGCTTCAACGTGACGTATCTGCTGGACGTGCTGAACAACCTGAAATGCGAATACGTCAACATCGCGCTCGGTGATTCGAACTCGTCCGCCCTGATCTCCATCCCGGACAATGCCGACTTCAAGTATGTCGTCATGCCGATGCGGATTTAAAGACCACAGCAGTGATGTAGGTCGGATTAGCGCAGCGTAATCCGACATGCTGAATCGCCGTCTGTCGGGTTACGCCGTTCCGGCTAACCCGACCTACGGTCATCAGCCAGCAGCCCCGAATCAATCAGCAATCGTTATTTGAGAAAGCAGTCCATGTCCGAGAATCCACAAGACACCCCGATCCAGGCCAAAACGGAAGAATACGGCGCCTCCTCCATCCAGATCCTGGAAGGCCTGGAAGCCGTGCGCAAACGCCCGGGCATGTACATTGGCGACACCTCGGACGGCACCGGCTTGCACCATCTGGTTTTCGAAGTGCTGGACAACTCCATCGATGAATCGCTGGCCGGCCACTGCACGGACATCAACGTCACCATCCACAGCGACAATTCGATCTCGATCACCGACAATGGCCGCGGCGTGCCGACCGGCCTGAAAATGGACGACAAGCACGATCCGAAGCGTTCGGCGGCGGAAATCGTCATGACCGAGTTGCACGCGGGCGGCAAGTTCGACCAGAACTCCTATAAAGTCTCGGGCGGCTTGCACGGCGTGGGCGTATCTTGCGTCAATGGCCTGTCGAAATTGCTGAAACTGACCATCCGCCGCGATGGCAAAGTGCATCACATGGAATTCGTGCGTGGCGTGCCGCAAGACCGCCAGATCGTCATGGTGGGCGACATCGCCACCTCGCCGATCAAGGTCATCGGCGACACGGACAAGCGCGGTACCGACGTGCATTTCTGGGCCGACGAAGAGATTTTCACGCACGTGGAATTCCACTACGAAATCCTGGCCAAGCGCATCCGCGAACTGTCCTTCCTGAACAATGGCGTCAAGATCAAATTGTCCGACCAGCGCACGGGCAAGGAAGAAATCTTCGCCTTCGAAGGCGGCACGCGCGGCTTCGTCGAGTACATCAACAAGGCCAAGTCGGTCTTGCACCCGACCATTTTCCAGGCCACGGGCGAGCGCCTGTCGGACCAGGGCACGAACATCTCGGTCGACGTGTCGATGCAGTGGAACGATGCCTACAATGAACAAGTGCTGTGCTTTACGAATAACATCCCGCAACGCGATGGCGGCACCCACCTGACGGGTCTGCGCGCGGCGATGACACGCGTCATCAACAAATACATCGATGAACACGAGTTCGCCAAGAAGGCGAAAGTGGAAATCAGCGGCGACGACATGCGCGAAGGCTTGACCTGCGTCTTGTCGGTGAAAGTGCCGGAACCGAAATTCTCGTCGCAGACGAAAGACAAGCTGGTGTCGAGCGAAGTGCGCGGCCCGGTGGAAGAGATCGTCGCCAAGACCCTGGCGGATTACCTGCAAGAAAAACCGAACGACGCCAAGATCATTTGCGGCAAGATCGTCGAAGCGGCACGCGCCCGTGAAGCGGCCCGCAAGGCCCGCGATTTGACGCGCCGCAAAGGCATCATGGACGGCCTGGGCCTGTCGGCCAAGCTGGCCGACTGCCAGGAAAAAGATCCCGCCCTGTGCGAACTGTACATCGTCGAGGGTGACTCGGCAGGTGGCTCGGCAAAACAGGGGCGCGACCGCAAGTTCCAGGCGATTCTGCCGCTGCGCGGTAAAGTGCTGAACGTGGAAAAAGCCCGTTTCGAGAAAATGCTGTCGTCGGAGCAGATCACCACCCTGATCGCCACGCTCGGCACCTCGATCGGACCGGACGAATTCAACGTCGAAAAACTGCGCTACCACCGCATCATCATCATGACCGATGCGGACGTCGACGGCGCCCACATCCGGACTCTGCTGCTGACCCTGTTCTACCGTCAGATGCCGCAACTGGTCGAGCGCGGCCACATCTACATCGCGCAACCGCCGCTGTACAAGGTGAAGGCCGGCCGCGACGAGCGCTATCTGAAAGATGACGCCGAAGAAGCGAGCTACATGATGACGGTGGCGCTGAACACGGCCGTGCTGGTGCCGCGCACCGGCGCGGAAGGCATTTCCGGCGAAACATTGACGGAACTGGTGCGCAAGTTCAACCTGTCGAACACCATCATGACCCGTCTGACGCGCGTCATCGACCGCGCCGCCCTGACGGCCATCATGACGGGCGTGCAGCTGGACCTGTCGACCCTGGACCTGGCGGAAACCTCCGCCCTGGCCCTGCAGACGGCCATCAACGACAGCGCGGTGAAAGTGCACGTGCGTTCCGACGACCTGTCGGAAAAACACATGCTGCGCATCGAGCGCATGCACCACGGCAACATCAAAGTCAGCGCCATCGACGCCGACTTCGTGCAAGGTCCGGACTACGCCGTACTGAGCAGCGGCGCCGCCACCTTCGAAGGCCTGATCGGCGAAGGCGCATTCGTACGCCGCGGCGAAGGCGAGCGCATGAAGGAAATCGCCGTCGTCGACTTCCACCAGGCCATGCAATGGCTGCGCGACGAAGCCGAACGCACCGTCTCGAAACAGCGCTACAAAGGTCTGGGCGAAATGAACCCGGATCAACTGTGGGAAACGACGATGGACCCAACCGTACGCCGCTTGTTGAAAGTGCAGATCGAAGACGCCATTGCGGCGGATCAGATCTTTACCACGCTGATGGGCGATGATGTGGAACCACGCAGGGCGTTCATCGAAAATAATGCGCTGCGGGCGGGGAATATTGATGTATAAGCATGTTGTAGTTTAGGATTCCAAAGTACATGAAATAGATTTCATTATTTAAAGTATCGGCGGCCACGCAAAATGGCCGCCGTTTTTGTATCCAAACCCAAAAAATTTTGAGATAAACTCTCAAATAATTTCTGATGCTGGCCAAATATACATTGGACATCACCAACATTAAATCATCACTCTGCATTATTTTATGTTTACTGAAAGCAATTACTGTAGAATTGATAAAATATAATTGTTATTTATAATACTTTTTAGCCTACATGAATGCAGGGAATCAGGACGCTGGCAAGTCACGCTCACCACAATATGGGCGCAGATAGCATGACTCCTCTCAATCAATTTTTTAAAATGGCAGTTATGGCTGGCGTGGAAAGTGCCGTCCAGCTCCATATCGATCGCGGCGATGATATCAATGCCCGCGACTCGAACGGGTTAACTTTGCTCATGCTGTCGGCCGCCAAGAATAAAGCTGCCATGTGCCGATTATTGCTGAACGCCGGAGCTGACGGTGCTTTGCTTGACTCGGTAGGTCGAACCGCTCATGCGATCGCGATTGCAGCGGGTGCTCAACAAGCAGTTGAGGTGTTACAGCCCCTAGTCCCTGAGCCCCTGACGATATCTGAACCAGCACAGGCACCGGCGATTGATGACGTCCCCGTTACCCTCACTGATCATGAGAGCGTCGCTGAGCCGACTTTTGATGTAGCCTCGGCCGAAGAAAGCCCGCAAGCGTCCATCGCCGCCCCAATGCCTCCCCCCATTTTAGAAGATGACGAGGAAGGATTTTCCCTGTTCGACTGGGAGCCCGAAGATGAGCTTCTTCCGCCTGAGCTGGACCCAGTATTAGTGGCAGAAGCCAGTGCAGCTCAAGCCGCCATCTCAGCACACGAACCGATCGACTCGTCGGCAGACTGGGATGATGTCGATGCATTCCTGCCTGAACAATCCGTTCCGTTCATACGCAAAGACGACGTTGAAACAAGGAGCCACTTACGACTACTGCTTTTGAGAGCGTATAGAGAAGGCAGCGTGCCGAGCATGGAAATCGAATCCTTATCGATGAATGCGGACGGCAGTGCCAACCCAGAATTTGAAGCCTTGCTGACCTTGGTCGTGAACGATTTGGGGGCCGAGGTCGATGAGCGATTTGAGTATGCAGCACCCGACGAAGATTTCACTATTTTTGTCTCACCTCAAGAGAGTGAGGAAGAAGAAGAACGCATCGACAACGCCATGCACTTTATCGACAGTACAGCATCCCGACGAGCCGAACCATTACGCCTCTATCTCAGGGACTTCCAAAAGATCAAGTTGATCTCTGGCGACGAAGAGGTTGCACTCGCTCAGCGAATGGAACAACAACACAAGCGAGCCTTGTATGCCTTGGCTCTCTGGCCATATGGTGTCGAGGAGGTATTGGCTGCCGGTCGCTTGGTTCAGGCCAAGAAGCGAACGCTGTTCTCCATGTCGATGGGGCCGCTTGAGGCACAACCTGAATTAAACGATACAGACGACGAACCTGTCATTTTGGCTGCAGTGGAGAGCAGTAGTGATGAGAGCGATGAGGAAGCCGAAGAGTCTCCTATAACATCCGACAACGCAGCCAGTCTTTTCTTCGATGCCCTGCTTCGCTTAAGTGAATCGGTGACAAATCCGGTGTCGGCTAGCAGTACTGATGAAATCAGAGAGCATCTTGATTCGCTGAGACTTACTACCTCATTCCTGTTCGGGCTAGCCAAGACCGCAGCTACGGACTCTCATGAATCGGCTGATGCATTTGTAGCCGCAATTACGGGCTATCTGCAAGCTCGTGAACAGATGGCTGCTGCCAACTTGAAACTGGCATTCCATATCGCCAAAAAATATCTATATAGCGGCGAGCCTCTTGACGACTTGGCCCAAGAAGCAAATATCGGTCTGATGAAGGCGGTCGAACGCTTTGATTGGCGACGAGGTTATAAGTTCTCGACTTATGCGACTTGGTGGATACGCCAGCAAGTCGGCCGTGCCGTTGCAGATACTGTCCGCACAATACGAATTCCTGTTCATGTTCACGACAAGCTTCAAAAACTCTCAAAAGAAACGCGAGCCTTTGAATCGGAAAATGGGCGTCCACCGGAGCCAGCAGAAATCGCAGAGAGTCTGGGTATCAGCTTACGGATTCTCGGAACACTTGAGAGAATTCCGCAAGAGCCGACATCCATTGATGATGACTTTGATGAGGAGCTGATCGATGCGAGTGCTTATGACAGCCTGGTGTCGCCAGATCCGTTCGAGTCCTGTGCAGAATCACAGTTCTGCCGGACAGTGGACTCTGTAATTTTGACGCTCAAACGGAAAGAAGAGAAGGTGACTCGCCTCCGCTTTGGTATCGGAGTGAATAACTCGTTCACTCTTGAAGAGGTTGGCGTGGCTTACGGAGTTACAAGAGAACGCATCCGTCAGATCGAAGCCAAATCTCTTCGAAAGCTACGCAATCCTATTTATTCAAATCGGCTCTTATTGGCGCTCTATGGAAGTCTGCCGGTGAGAGGGAAAGAACCGCTAAGTTGCGACGTGTCAGCAGATGAAGCTGATGAGGCAGACGGTGCCATCGTAGAGGAGATCATTGCGGCCGTCGGCCAAACGCCTAGGATAGATCCTTTCAGCGAGATCAATGAAGACACAATCACTTATGTAGAGACGTCTTCACCTAATGAAGCTCATGAATCTAGTGCACTCATCCAATTGCCGATGCCATCAAAGTCTTTAGGTCGGCTGTTGTCCCAAATGGAGGACGCAGGTGTTCATGTGTTAGATGATCGCCAAGGGACGTCAGGAAAAATTTGGGTAGACGTGGCGCACACCAGCGATGGGCAATATCGCAAACTCGTTCGCAAGCTGTTGGCTGTCGGTTTTGAGTTTTCGCCAGGAAAAGGCTACTGGAAATGACGTTAAAAACACGTAGTGCACCACCTCACGCAATGGCAATGCTTGAGGCTCTCCGGGGTTTAGGCTATTCAACGTCTGCGGCACTGGCTGACATCATCGACAACAGCATCTCTGCCGAAGCAAACGAAGTCCGCATTGATTTCATTTGGGAGGGCACTGCGAGTCGCATTTCCATTTTGGATAACGGCCGAGGTATGACCGATGCCGAGTTAGAAAGTGCGATGCGACTGGGTGATAAAAATCCACTTGATGTTCGTGCTTCGCATGATCTTGGTCGCTTTGGGATGGGGCTAAAAACAGCGTCGTTTTCGCAATGCCGCCGCCTAACTGTAAAGACCATAAAAAACGAAACCGACAGCTGCTTGCGTTGGGACTTGGACGAGTTGGCGGCAAACCCGGAGGGTGGCTGGCTTTTATTTGAAGGCCCGGCTTCTGGCTCGTCCGCCTATATCAACGCATTCATCGCCGCGAAATCTGGCACGCTGGTACTCTGGGAGTTGATGGATCGAATCGTTACGGATGGCTATACAGCTGATAACTTTAATGACCTGATCGATACAATTGAATCGCATTTGGCAATGATTTTTCATCGCCTGCTTCAAGGTCCGCGTGCCAAGCTCAAACTACTACTCAACGGCAGAGCTGTAGCTCCTTGGGATCCATTTATGTCAGGTCATTCTGCGAAGTCATGGACCTCGCCAGTCACGAACCACTCGACCAGTTACGGGAATGTCGCAGTTCAATGTCATGTGTTACCGCACCGCGACAAGCTAACGTCTGCTGAATTTGAGGAGAATGCAGGCCCTGAAGGCTGGACCGCACAGCAGGGCTTTTACGTGTATCGAAATGAGCGCCTTCTTGTCGCAGGCGGATGGCTAGGATTGGGCAACGCTCGTGCTTGGAACCGAGAAGAGGCCCATCGCCTTGCCCGAATTCGACTCGATATCCCGAATACGGCAGACGCCGATTGGAAAATTGATGTTCGAAAATCCACTGCACGGCCACCGGTATCACTGCGTCCTTGGTTGATGTCGCTCGCCGAAAACACTCGCGAACGAGCACGGCGGGTATTTGCATATCGAGGGACACCCGCTCCGGCACAGGGCAATGTGCCCATTGAACAAGCTTGGCGTATGGATCGCCTCAAAGCCGGCATACGCTATCGAATAGATCAAAATCACCCATCAATTGCAGCGGTCTTGGCAAGTGCGGGAGAGCTTCAACCACTCATTAAGTCAATGCTTCGCGTCATCGAAGAAACTGTGCCGGTGCAACGTATCTGGCTCGATACCGCAGAGAATAAAGAGACTCCTCGGACCAACTTTGATGGAGAGCCAAACGCAGCCATCGTCGAAGTTGCGGCCGTTCTTTTTGACGATCTCATTGAACGCAAAGGTCTCAGTGTGGAGGAGGCGCGCAAGTCTATGCTACGCACTGAGCCATTCCAAAAATATCCAACACTTGTGGCAAAACTGGGAGCTAAAACATGACTGTATCTGAAGAGGACGCAGCACAGAACGAGTTAATCGAAAATGTCATCGCTACTGCACAGCGACTGATTCGAGCCGAGAAAGACAAGTCAAAAGTCACGCCCGGATACATTGCGGCCAAAGTGCAAAAGGCGGTGGACATGTTCACGGAAGACGAACCGATCATCATCGACCAACAGGTGGTGATCTCTATTTTGATCCAGCGATTTAGCCACTGGATGGGTAAGTCTACTACTATGAAGGACAACACCAACCATAAAGATTGGTTGAATGCTGCTCGTAAAACGAACTGGCAATACTGGCGTCGCTACCAAGACTTCTTGGAATCCAAGTTATCGGATACCGTTGTGGAGGGCATTGACGAAGCCACGGATAGCATCCTTGAGTTGTTAGAGGATCCGCAGCGGACAGACTCATGGGATCGTCGAGGTCTCGTCGTGGGTCACGTCCAATCAGGCAAGACAAGTAACTACTCCGGTCTAATCTGCAAAGCTGCTGATGCCGAATACAAAATTATCATTGTGCTTGCTGGCCTTCACAACAATCTACGGTCACAGACCCAGATGCGTCTTGAAGAAAGTTTTTTAGGTTATGAGACTACTCTAGATCGATCCCCGGGCATGCCTATAGGCGTCGCAGAATTTGGTGGAGATCTAAAGACACATTCCGCGACAACACGTGCAGACAACGGCGATTTTAGTAAGGCCATCGCGAGCCATTTCCAAGGCATTTCTCCTGAAGCACGCCCATGGCTGTTTGTAGTCAAGAAGCAGAAAACCGTTCTAACAGCCTTGCTCAAATGGATCCAGAATCGTGTCGCAGACTCCACAGATTCAGAAGACGGTCGAAAGCTAGTGACAAAGCTACCGTTGCTTGTCATTGATGACGAAGCCGATAATGCATCGGTTGACACTGGCGAAGATATCGTAGATGAAAATGGGCTGCCTAATGAGGAATATAAGCCGAAGACAATTAATAGTCTGATTCGCCAAATTCTACATGCATTCAGTCGTAAAGCTTATGTAGGCTACACAGCTACACCCTTTGCAAACATTTTTATTCATCAAAAAGGCAGCACAAAAAAAGAGGGCCCGGACCTATTCCCAAAGGCGTTCATCATCAATTTGTCCGCACCTTCAAACTATGTAGGTCCAGCTCGCATGTTCGGGCGGATAACCAAAGATGGTCGTCAGGGAGCGTTACCTTTGTCGCGAAAAATCTTGGACGACTACGACAAGAAGACTCTATCAGGATGGATGCCACCTAATCATAAAAAGACTCACGAGCCGCTTTATGAAGGTCAGGAGACCGTTCCACCGTCGTTACATGAAGCAATCCATTCATTTGTGTTGGCCAGTGCTGTGCGTGAGCTTCGCGGACAGGGAAAGCAGCATAGTTCCATGCTAATTCACGTCACACGATACGTAGATGTACAAAAACATGTGAGAGTTCAGGTTGAAGAAGTTGTCCGCCGCATGAAACAGCGAATCATTAGAGGAACTGATTCCGAGACTCTTTTAGTTCAACTGTATAAATTGTGGGAAAGTGATTTTTCTCGGACACGCGATGAAGTGGCTAAGCTATCTACTAATGAAGAGCAACCACCCGTATTACCTGCATGGGAAGACGTAGTAGCTGTTCTCCCCAACATCCTCCACGATATACAAGTCCGCTCCATCAACGGAACGGCAAAGGATGCCTTGGATTACGCTACGCCGGGTGCTGCATTAAAAGTTATCGCAGTGGGAGGTGATAAACTTGCACGAGGTCTGACACTCGAAGGCCTATGTGTTAGCTACTTCGTCCGAACTACGAAAATGTATGACACCTTGATGCAGATGGGCCGTTGGTTTGGATATCGACCAGGCTACTTGGATCTCTGTCGTCTGTACACATCACCAGACCTAATAAAGTGGTTTGAACACATAGCTGACGCATCTGAAGAGCTGCGTGAAGAATTTGACTTCATGGCAGAGGCGAAGCTGACGCCAGAACAATACGGGCTGAAGGTCAAGTCTCACGAACTTTTGACTGTTACGTCTCCACTAAAGATGCGAAATTCTGAAACGCTGTCACTCACTTACAGCGGAACGAGACCTCAAACGATTCTCTTTCGCAGAGACGCAGACGTTCAGAAAAAAAAATCTGGATGCTACTGATATGCTCATCAGCCATCTTGGAGCTCCATCTCAGCATGATATCGAATATCAGCGTGATGGCGAAGCTCAACGATGGCATAACACGGGACTATGGAGAGATGTCGATGCAGCCAGCATCATAACTTTCTTGGAAAACTATGTGACAGATCCAGCTGCAACAAGTGCCAAAGCTGCTGTACTTTCCGATTTCATTACCCGGATGAATGACACTGATCAGCTCAAAAAGTGGAGTGTAGCACTCATCGGCAGTGGCAGCGGGGACGGTGACGCTCACCAATTCGGTCAGATTAAAGTGTCTTCATTTCCATTTCGAAAACTAGACGAAACGCCTGAAAAAAAAAGAACCTTCAAAATTTGCAATTGGAGTTTTGACGGATCCAAAGGATGAAGGCATAGATCTAAATGATGAGCAATGGCGAGAGGCTCTAGCTTTAACTCGGGCGGCATGGAAACCTGAGCCAGCTCGCGGTCGAGTCAATCCTCCCACAGAGCCGAGCGGGAAAGGCATTCGTGAGGCACGCAAAAACTTGGGGGCGAGCGCCGACAGAGGACTGCTGCTGTTGTATCCACTGACCCCATACAATACGAAGAAAGATCCAATTGTGCCAGGATGGACAAAACCTATCATGGCTTTCGCCATCGCGTTTCCTGCAAGCGAAAAGCCTATCAGCGTGGATTACAAAGTCAATCTTTTATACTGGACCCAAGAATATGGCCCGTCAGAGTGATGAATTCTTAATGGCGTGGTCATCTCTTTCCGGCCTCGGTGAAGAGATGGGCTGGCAAGCCATTCCTATTGCTCCAGCATTGCCGCTTGAGCTACGGGCAGGCCGTCGCTCGCCAGATAACGCAGAGGCTGTATTTGTCGGGTTCCCGTCAATACATTTATCAGCAGCCGACAAGCTGCCGGAGGGCCAAGGCTTTGCGGTTGAGCGAGTGGACCCGCAAGGTGACAATAAGATGTGGCTTGCGTTGACACGAAAGCCCACAGGCAGCGAAGATCTCTTCGCTAGCATGGCCTCGGATGTGGTCGGAGCACTCGATGATGCAGTGGCTGCGAGAGCGAACGAGCAAAAACTACTGCGTGTGTTTCTGGGCCGCGTCGGAGCTTGGCAAGAGTTCATGAGGAAAGGATTTCAGACCCTCAGTCCCGAAGCAGAAATTGGATTGGTTGGAGAGCTTTATGTGCTTCGATTAATCATCGACGCGGGGGTCCCAGCGCCAGTCGCTGTTGATTCATGGTGTGGCCCACTCGACGCACTTCAAGATTTTGAGTTGGGAACCGGGGCATTAGAAGTAAAGTCTACACTGTCTGCTATTGGGTTCCCCGCAAAGATAGGATCTCTTGAGCAGCTTGAAGACTCTGTTCGGCAGCCGCTGTTTGTGATCAGTGTTCGATTGAAACAAATCACCACCGGCAAGACCATGCCAGAGATAGTCGATGAGATGCAGTGCATTGTCAAAGGGGACGCCGAAGCTGAGCGCCTTATCTCGGAGAGACTGCTTGCCGCAGGGTATATCGAGCAACACGCTGAGCGATATACCAGACGATTTACACAAGCTAGCACTCGCATCATTGAGGTGAGCGAAAATTTCCCACGTCTGACTCTCGGAAATGTCCCATTGGGTATCACGAAAGCAAGCTACGAGATCGATCTGGATAAGGCCGCAGGCAAAGTGGTTGAGATCGATGAAGCATTGAAAAAATTAGGGGCAATGAAGATATGAATTTGACTGATTTTTTGCGTGAAACGCAGGCTAGTGTTCGCTCGCAAATGCGAGAAGGTGCGCTATATGAGGAGCTGGTTTTTTCGGGCATTGTAATGGATCACATGTCGGAAATCGGCATGACATTCGAGCCGGTTGAATGCCACTTTGAAGGCAAGTTCGGCTCAGCAAATTTGCGTCTTAGCGGCTATGCAATTTCGGAGGACTTGGATCAGCTAGATTTATTCGTCAGCCTCTATGCCGGCGTTGACGATCCGACGCCGATCCCGGACTCCGAGACCAAAACCGCAGTCGAACAATGCCTTCGCTTTCTGACGCTTTGCGCCGAAGGAAAGATGGCGCCCAAGCTGGACCCATCCACCAACGTTCGGTCTCTCGCAGAGACCCTACAAGCTATCTATAACGACTTGGAGCAGATCCGAGTCTATGTGATCACAGACAAGGTAGCGAAATCCAAGAGCTTCAAGACTCGAGAAGTCGGCAGCAAGTCCGTTCGCCTCGAAGTCATGGACATAGAAAGGCTGCATCGACACTGGTCCGAAGGGAAGCCACGGGATGAGCTGGTGGTGGACTTTGCCGAGGTATCGGGCGCACCTCTGCCCTGTGTGTTTGTGCCTGGTGAAAATGATGACTACGACTACGCCCTAACTGCCGTGCCTGGTGAGGCCTTGCGTCTTCTCTATGAACGGTTCGGTGCACGGCTGCTTGAAGCAAACGTGCGTTCCTTCCTGAGTGTAAAAGGCAAAGGCGTAAATGCGGGGATTCAAAGCACGCTGCGATCAGCACCTGAGCGATTTATGGCCTATAACAACGGTATTGTTGTTGTAGCCGATGAGATGATACTTGGAAAAGCGAATGACGGTTCCTCCGGCATCGCATGGCTCAAAGGCCTACAAATCGTCAATGGCGGCCAGACTACGGCCTCCCTCTACTTCACTAAAAAGAAATTTCCTTCGACGGACTTGAGCCATGTGCGGGTTCCAGCCAAGATTATTGTCATGAAGACGACGGATGCCTCGAAGGAGGAGGCTCTCGTCTCGGACATCTCTCGGTTTGCGAACAGTCAGAATGCGGTGAAACAATCGGACTTGTCTGCGAACAAGCCGTTCCATGTTGAGATTGAAAAACTGTCTCGCTCAATCTATTGCCCAGATGGCGTCGGCCAGTGGTTCTACGAGCGAGCGTCGGGTAGCTATAACACCCTGCTTACCCGCGAGGGCTCCACTCCAGCAAAACTCAAAGCACTTAAAGATGCAATCCCTACTGCTCGTCGTATTACAAAAACCGATTTGGCGAAGTATTTGACCGCGTGGGACCGTAAGCCAGATATCGTAAGCTTGGGATCACAAAAGAATTTCGATCGCTTTATGGCGAGTCTTACCCCCGCTGAAGGCCAAGAAATTCCACTGCCAAATGTTCAGGACTTCAAAGCGATGATCGCCAAGGCGAAGATCTACCGCGATGCTCAAAAACATCTACGGCCTATGTTCCCGGCGTTCCAAGCCAACGTCACGGCTTATACCGTAGCGCTCATGTCAGAGAAACTTGGAAGCCGCATCGACTTGGAACGTATTTGGACCAAGCAATCTGTATCGCCTGAGTTTCTCGCTCAACTGGCTGTGTGGGCCAATGAAGTGAATGAAGTGCTACATAATTCTGCCGGTGGGCGTATGGTATCGGAATGGGCCAAGAAGCCTGAGTGCAAGGACGAGGTCATGAATGCCAGTTATTCGGCGCCGGCTACTGACATACCAGAACTCAAGGCAATGTAGAAGCCAATTCGTCGGGGATAGGTAGCTTAATGACAGACATCGTTAAACCATATGTTTGAAGTCGGACGATGTTTGACATTAAGGGAGAAAACCCCAAACCGAAAGTTTTTGTAAAGAGCTTATCTTTACTGCGGTCTTACGTTTTCCGACTTCACCGCCATGATTTACCGGGCACTCCCGACATTGTTCTATTTGGTAGGAAGATCGCCATTTTTGTCCGTTGCTGTTTCTGACACGCTCACATCGGATGCTATTACTTCAACGTCCCATCAACCAGAGCATTCTGAACGCAATTTGATGAATTCCAGCTGATTAATGGTTTGTTGCGTGATCTCGCTAGCGAGCCGCTGAAGTCTGTCCAAGGGTTCGCGCTTGAGTTCACACTCCCAAACCACTAACACGCGCCATCCTTTTGCCTGCAACGCAGCCATATTCTTGGCATCCCGTTCCAAATTGCTCTGGAACTTCGTTTCCCATCGCTCGATATTGGATGCAGGCTGAGTCGCAAAACGGCAGCTCGCGTGTCGATGCCAGAAACAGCCGTGTACAAAAATCACTACGTGGTATTTTGGCAATACAAGATCGGGCGACCCAGGTAGTTCACGCGTATGCAGCCGATAACGGAATCCCTGCGCATGAAGGTATCGGCGTACGAGCATCTCGGGTTTTGTATTTTTCGACTGAATCCCTGACATCATTCTCGACCGGGTAGCTGAATCGACTATGTCCATTTTTCCTGGTATCCTACGTACCCATACGAATTTTTATCCAAGGCAAAGTTGCTCATCAAACAGAAATCCAGTTTTACGGGAAATATTCCTATCGTTGACCTCTTTGCTGGGCCTGGAGGTCTTGGTGAAGGATTTTCGTCAGTAGAAAGTGACCCTTTCAGAATAATTGTATCGGCAGAAATGAGTTCCTCTGCGCACAGTACACTTCGTCTGAGGGCTTTCTATCGCCTACTCAAACGTCGAGGTGGAAATTCCATCGAATCTTATTATCGTTTTTGCAACGGCGAATCGGAATGTCCGTACGACGAAAACAACCATGATGCATGGGTGGAGGCAGGAGATGAAGCTCTACAACTGGAGCTGGGGAAGCCTCATGATAACGAGCAGCTTGACCGGAGAATTTCTGCACATGAGCTTGGTCCAGACACGCCATGGGTGCTGATCGGTGGCCCTCCATGTCAGGCTTACTCGATCGTGGGGCGAGCTCGCAACCGAAGCAATGTCGAATACCGTCCTGAAGAGGATCATCGACATTTCCTCTATAAGCAATACCTGCGAATTATTCAGAAATACCGTCCCGCTGTGTTCGTGATGGAGAACGTAAAAGGCATTCTCACAGCAACTGTTGGTGGGAAAAAGATTTTCGAGACGATCCTTGAAGATCTTTCGGATCCCGACAAAGCAATGGAAATGCCGGCTTCCGGAAGTGGGTACCGCATCCATTCCCTTACGTGTGCAACCAGATATTCCGCCAAAGACTCTCCACGCAATATCGATGTACACGATTTCGTCATCAAAGCAGAACAGCATGGAATACCACAGGCACGACACCGCGTGATTCTTATCGGTGTGCGCGAGGGTATCGGCTTGGGTATTCCCGCGCAGATCGAGAAAGCAGGTGAGGTTACAGTCGAGCAAGTTATTGGCTCTCTTCCCAAGCTACGCAGCCGGCTGAGCAAAGAGCCCGACTCGGATGAAGGCTGGGGCGACGTGGTGGCGAACCATTTCAGCGAGATGGCACGTGAGGTAAGAGACGCCCATGGCGATGCTGGATTGCAGGAGGTGCTCAGGGAAGCATCTGTTTCGATCAAACGAGGACTCGGCACAGGTAACAAGCAGCTTGGCATCCTGACGCATGATGTAGAGAGTCCGGAATTGCTCGATGGCTGGTATTACGATCCGATGCTTTCGGTCTGGCTGAATCATGACGCCCGGGGACATATGCGCACAGATCTGCGGCGCTATGCGTACGCGGCGGCGTTTGCCGACACATTTGGCTGGTCGCCGAAAGGACATGGCGAATTCTCACTGCAGGGATTGAGACCTAATCATGATAACTGGGAAACGGGCAAGTTTTCTGATCGATTCCGTGTCCAGTTGCGCGGGCGGCCAGCCACGACGGTTACTAGTCACATTTCCAAGGATGGTCACTATTTCATCCATTACGATCCAACGCAGTGCCGCAGTTTGACGGTGCGGGAAGCAGCAAGACTGCAAACCTTCCCGGACAACTATTTTTTTCAGGGGAACAGGACCGAACAGTTCCATCAGGTGGGAAATGCTGTTCCTCCCCTTCTCGCGAAAAAAATTGGAGATATCGTTTATGCTCTGTTGAGAGGCGCCGATGCCGGCGTCTCTCCTCCTATGCAACAGGATATATTGGAATAGGTTACTCGGTAGGAAGCCGATGTTTGATCACCCGTGAACTTGATGAGTTATCCAGCCGATTGTGGCAGATTCAAGAATTGGGAAAGCATCTGATGGCATGATTTCGGTAGTCTACATTCCGTAGTTACAGGCATTCGGCTGCGGCACGTCGTTGATGAAGTTTTCCAGTGCCGTCCAGCAGTCAGCGAGCGGGCTGGCTGGCAGGCAGCGGCACGAACGTTACCTCGTCGGCGCGATGGCCGCCGATCCACACCTGATTGCGACGAAATTCGCCTGGACTGCGCTGTATGCCCCTGCCCAACGTCATCAGCGCTTGATACACTTCCGTCAGCAATCGAAAACTGATGGGCTGCCCTTGCCGTATCCGTTCCCTGTGAGTCCACGTTGCATAGATTCGCTGAAGTTAACATGAATAGAGGCCTTACTTTAACTTAAGGTGAAAAGTGAAATAATGAAATCCTTATTTTATGTTGACGCTATCAAGCCGCCTTCGGCAGCAGCACTTCCCCAAAGGTTTACAACACTTGTTCCAACTTGCCGCCCAACATCGCGTCAAGACGCCGACGATGCTGGCGGTGATATCCTGATTGGTCTTACAGCACCAGGTGGTTTGCAGCATGGCTTCGGTATAGCTGTACTGATCGAGCAATAAGCGCCCTTCCTTCACACTGTGGCGGCAGCAGGACAGTGCCCACCGTTTTCCTCGCCCCATCTCCCCACTGCCGCCAAGAAACCAGTACACTAGTTCCTGAGCGCAACTATTTTGTGCGCGCGCCATGCCGCCTGCCGTTGCCGGGAGGCGTCCCTGCCGCAAGGCGTGTTGTCTGCCTGGACAAATGCAATGTTCTCTTCGCGCAGCCTGTCTCCTGCCTTTTATTACCTGTTCTTTTCAGGAGAACGGGAGCAGCAGCAGCGCTTTTTCAAGGAACTGCATTTCATTTCGATAGCCATCCTGACGTTTGGCCTGGCTTGCTGGCTGGTCACGTTCAGCCTGACCTTGCCGCGCGCCTCGCTCGATCATGCGCAGGCGGCGCTGGGCGTGACGGGCATGGTGCTCGGGCTGGCGTTGACCAAGTATGCGAAGTCCTTGCAGGCCATCATCGTCAGCGGCACCATCAGCGTGCTGTTCATCGCTTTCAGTTTTCGCGTGCTGATGCTGGGCACGGACGATCCCGCTTTCTGGGTGTTGCCGCTGGGTGTGATGATCACCCTGACGACGGCGCCCATCTTCAGCGGCATCGCGTATTACCTGGGGGTGTCGCTGTGCGTGTGGGCCATTCTGGGGCTGGGGCAGTTTCCCGTGCATGCGGGCCAGGCTGACCAGCATTGGCCCGTGCTGGCCGTCACCATCAGCGTGATCATCGGCCTGGCGCTGAATATTTATTTCCTCGTCTTGCGCATCCATAACTACCGTGCCCAGCGCGACCTGGCGACGATGGCTTACAAGGATGGCTTGACCGGGCTTAACAACCGCCGCATGTTTACGCAAGGCGCCCGCACCCTGCAGCGCACGGCGCGCACGCCCGCGTATTTCCTGATGATCGACATCGACGACTTCAAGCAAATCAACGACGTGTACGGCCATGACGTGGGCGACGAGGTACTGAAAAAGATCGCCGACGTGATATCTGAACTGTCGGGCGAGCACCTGTGCGGCCGGCTGGGCGGCGAGGAGTTTGCCGTGATTTACCTGGGCGAAAAAAACGCGGCCTGCGCCTTTGCCGCGCAACTGGTCGACAGCGTCGAGGCGGCCTTTGTGCCGGAGCGCAAGGTGTCCGTCAGCATCGGCATGGCGGAGCTGATCAAAGAAGCGGACTTGTCGCACAGCTACCGGCGCGCCGATGAATCCTTGTACCAGGCCAAGAAAAGCGGCAAGAACCGCTACGTGCTCAACGCCGCCTGAACACCGCCGTCCGGCGTCGCGTCGAACAGCGCCAGCAAAGCTTGCGGCGCAATCTTCCACGGGTCGCGCTGCTCGGGGTCCACCTCGTCCCAGCTGTCCAGGGCGCCGATCTTGAGGATGGAAATGGTGATCTTGGCCATGGCAACGGGACAGTGATTCAATAGCCAAGCTTGGCAGAAAGGGATTTATTCCTGAAATGCTAAGATCGCGGCCCGCGCATGCCGGCAACCAGTCCGGCATGGCGTCTCGACAAGGATGGCCATTGAACACCCCAGGAAAAATCACTCTGCGCATGCTGACGCTGTGCGCCGCCCTGTGCCTTCCGCTTTCCAGCATGGCACAAGGCATTTCTGCCGAAGATGCCGCCTTCGTGGCCGCCACCGTGCCCGTGCCGTCGCCGCCGCTGCGCCTGAGTGCGCACCCGGAGATCCGCGCCGACGTCTTCAAGCTGCTCGGCTATGCGCGCGGCAGCTATACGCAAGGCAACACCCTGATCGCGCGCCAGGTGCTCGACAGCATGCATTCACTCGATGACATCACGCGCACCATGCTGCCTGACGGACGTTCGGTGCTGGCCTCCATCGATGCCGGCACGCACGGTGCATGGCGCGCCGCCATGCTGTTCGATCCGCAACGCAAGCTGTTGGCACTGGGCCTCGTCAACGGCCATTGCCAGTTCACCGGCGATGCCGCCCCCGCCTGCCTGCCGTCCACGCACGCCGTGCTGACCCTGTTCCTGCCGCCAGACGTGGAGGACGAGACGGCCGCGCCGCTGCTGATCTGGGCGCGACAAGTGCCGACCATGCTGGCACAGGCTGCGCCGGAACAGCGGCAAAGCATTGCAGCAGTGGAATACATCACCACCCGCCCCGACCAGCCCGGCTGGAAGCCGCGCGACGTGCCGCCCGGCTTTCCCGCCAGCCTGCTGCACCTGCTGCTGCCGAATGCGGAATTGAACAGCAGTTCCAGCGGCGGCAAGATCGTCACACCGGCGGGCCTGGCCGGTTTGCCCATGCGCACGCCCACGGAAGCGGCCGAGGCGGGCGACGAGCCCATGCCCGATGCCGACATCACCTTGCGCAGCTATGCCGATTTCCACTGGGTGCTCAACACCTACGCGAAACTGGCCAAGGGCGCGCAAGTGAAGGGCCATGACGACAAGGTGGTGTTCACCGGCAGCGATGCCAGCGGCCGCTACACGGTGACCTTGCGCGAACCCAACAAGGACGATGGCGTCTTCATCACCGTGGCCAGCTGGCGGGAAAAATAAGCGCAAGAGCAGGGAAAGCATTGCCATTACGCACAGGAGCATGGCATTTTGGCATTTTGCGGTATGATTTCCGGCCGTGCGGCGCGGCCCTGTCCCTGCCTTGCCCACCCTGCCCTTCAAGCCAGTCACGCTTGCGTCGCCTCCTGCCCTAAGGAATTCATATGTTCGGTTTTAACTTGCGCGTTGCCAAGATGGTGTGGACGGCGTTCCTCATCGCCTTCCTGCTATTTCTCACCTACAAGGTTTCGTCGACCCTGATCGTGGTGGTCTTTGCGATTTTCTTCAGCTATCTCGTGTATCCGCTGATCGGGCTGCTGGAACGCCATGGCCCGAAACGCTTGCCGCGCACGGCCGCCATCGGCATCGTCTTTCTCGTGGTGATCTTGCTGGTGGCGATACTGGGCTCCATCTTTGGCGCGCGCATCGAGGAAGAGGCGATCAAGCTCAGCGATCAGTTGCCGACCTTGCTCAAGGGGAATAATTTTGCCGAACGCATCCCGTTGCCGGAGTTCATGGAACCCTTGCGCGCGCGCCTGCTGTCGTTCATGCAGTCGCAGCTGAGCAGCGGCACCGGACAAGCCATGCCGCTGGCGAAAGAACTGGGCTTGACCGTCATGCATGCGGCCAGCAACCTGATCTATCTGGTGCTGGTGCCCGTGCTGAGCTTTTTGCTGATCAAGGAAGGGCCGGACATGCGCGACGGCTTGCTGTCCCTGCTGAACCGACCGAACAAGAAGCTCTGGGGCGCCATCATCGATGACCTCGACATCTTGCTGTCGCGCTATGTGCGCGCCCTGCTGCTGTTGTCGATCGCCACGTTTGTGTCCTACAGCATCGCCTTTTCCCTGATGGGCGTGCCATACAGCCTGCTGCTGGCCGGCGCGGCCGCCTTGCTGGAATTCATCCCGTTTGCCGGCCCGCTGGCCGCCGCCGTCATCGCCGTGGTCGTGGCCGGTTTCAGCGGTTTCGAGCACGTGTTCTGGCTGATCGGCTTTATCGCCGCCTACCGTTTGTTCCAGGATTACGTGGTCAATCCGTACCTGATGAGCGAGGGTGTGGAAGTGAGCCCGTTGATGGTGATTGTCGGCTTGCTGGCCGGCGACCAGTTGGGGGGCGTGGTCGGCATCTTCCTGTCCGTGCCCGTGATGGCGGCCATCAAGATCGTCTTCGTGCGCGCGCGGGCGGCATTGCAGGCGCGCCATGATGCGCATGAGAAAGCGGAACAGGCGGCGGAAGAAGCACGCGCCCAGGCCCTGGCCGAGGCGGCGCGCTTGCAGGAACAGGGCAGCAAGGCCACCCTGCCGGCGCAGTAACTTAGAACTCTTCCCACTCGCCGCTATTGTCCGCGGCAGGTTTGGCCGGACGCGGTTTTGCGACAGCGGCAGGTGCTGCCGTGGCGCGGGCCGGCGCCAGGCGCAGGGCCGGGCGTTTCAAGGCCGTGCTGGCGGCGGCCACGACAGGCTTGCGCAAGGCAGGCTTGGCGGCAGGACCGCTATGGTTGGCATCGAGTTTGAAGATGCTGACCATCTCGGCCAGCGCCGCTGCCTGCTCCTGCATGGATTCCGACGCGGCTGCCGCTTCTTCCACCAGTGCCGCATTCTGTTGCGTCACGGTATCCATTTCCGCCACGGCTTGATTGATCTGGCCGATGCCCAGTTCCTGCTCGCGGCCCGCGGCGCTGATTTCGCCCATGATGTCCGTCACGCGGCGGATACTGGAGACGATCTCGTCCATCGTCGTGCCCGTCTGGCTGACCAGCGCGCTGCCGGCGCCCACGTTCTGCACCGACGCTTCGATCAGCATCTTGATGTCCTTGGCGGCGCTGGCCGAGCGGTGCGCCAGGTTGCGCACTTCCGTGGCGACGACGGCAAAGCCGCGGCCTTGCTCGCCGGCACGGGCCGCTTCCACGGCCGCGTTCAGGGCCAAAATATTCGTCTGGAAGGCGATGCCATCGATCACGCCGATGATGTCGGCGATCTTTTTCGACGATTCGCTGATGGTACCCATGGTGTCGACCACTTGCGCCACCAGTGCGCCACCTTTCACGGCCACGTCCGAGGCCGACACGGCAAGCTGGTTGGCCTGGCGCGCATTGTCGGAATTCTGCTTGACGGTCGAGGTCAGTTCTTCCAGCGAGGACGCCGTTTCTTCCAGGCTCGACGCTTGCTGCTCCGTGCGGCTCGACAGATCCAGGTTGCCCGAGGCGATTTCATTGCTGGCCGTGGCGATGGCGCCGCTGCCGTCGCGTACGCCGCGCACGGTGGTGGACAGGCGTTCCTGCATTTTCAGCAAGCCCGTCAGCAAGGCGCCCATCTCGTCGTTGCGCGTGATGACGATGTCATTGGCCAGGTTGCCGTCGGAAATGGCACCGAAATGGCGCAGGGCCTGGTCCAGCGGGTTAAAGATGGCGCGCAGCAGCAAAAAGCTGGAAATAATGGTCAGCAAGGCGCCGACGATCATGCCGCCGATGGCCATGGCCACCTGGCTGCGATAGCTGGACTGGCTGGCCGCATACATCGCGGCGGCGGAAGTGGCCTGGTATTGCGTCAATGTTTCGGCGGCCTGGTCCAGGGTACGGTACAGCGGCGTCAGCCCCGTCATCATCAAACCGTCCGCTTGTGCAACGTTGCCTTCACGCAAAGCCTTGCTCATGACCAGCAAGCCGTTGCTCATGTAATCGCTGCGCTTCTTGTCCATGTCGTCGGACAGGCGCTTTTCGTCCGTGCTTTGCGGCAAGGCCAGGTACACCTTCCAGGACTTGTTGGACGCTTCCATGAATTGTTCCGCACGGGCCAGGATATCCTTGGCGTCGGCCGCATCGGGATGCACCATCACGCGGTCCATCGTGAACCGGGCGCGGCCCAGCAGAATCTGCGATTCGCCAATCGCTTGCGTCGATGCCAGCTGATTACTGTAGACCTCGTTGAGGCTGTTGTTGGCCGATTTCAGGCTGATGATACTCATGACGCCCAGCAAGGCGATCAGCAGGCCCAGCACACTCATGGTGGCAATCAGGCGCATTTTTATTGTTATATTCGACAGCATGCATTTTCCTTGGTAGGGGCGCAACCATGCCTGCGTTCACCAAACGGGATAGCAGCAAGCGCCAGATGGGCGGGTCACGTGAATTGTTCAGGACAGGTCGATACGGCGTGTGCGGCGGCAGGGGGGAAGGCGGCCCGCGCATATCGTCAGGAGTGAAAGACAGATCAACAGGGTTGAGGTTTTCTGTACTTTTATTTCCTGACTGCAAGATACAGGGAAAGATTACTAGTAGCAACATCCAGCATGGATTTTCACGCTTTGTAACAAGCGGATGATGTTTTTTGCGCAGAACTGGCATTCCGCTGCCGTGCGCGCTCGCGCCGGAATGCCATTTATGTTAGCCAATTAGTTAATACATGGTTTCTTCGATGAGCTGGCCATCGTCGCGGAAATACTGGAAGCGGCCCGTTTTCCTGCCCATGTTGTAGGCGCCGATCTGCTTCGGTTTTCCATTCTGGAAATTCTCGATGTTGACGCCATGCAGCACGCCCTTGTGCCAGTTGCGGTGAAATTGCGGCACTTCGCCATCGGGATAAAACAGGGTTTCCGCGCCATCGCGCTTGCCGCCGGCAAAGCTGCCCTGGTAACGCCGCTTGCCGTCCGGATAAAAACTCTCCATCGGACCCTCGAGGTCGCCCAGGCGGTAATGTTCGGCCAGTTCCAGCTGGCCGCTGGCCGCGTATTGCTCCAGCTTGCCGTCGGGCTCGCCGTCAACCATCGTCAACACTTGCCAGCCGCCATCGGGCGTCGCTTTCTTCCACGGCCCCTGTTTCACATCATTGACGTAGTTGCCGCCACCGCCAGGTTCGACCCACTGGCCCTGCTTCTTGCCATTGACATAGTTGCCCTGCCAGTGCACCACGCCTTCGACGCGGCGCTCGCTGGGTCCATCCAGCCTGTCCTTGAGGTAAGTATCGAAGCCCTGGTAGTTGCCCTTGCCCTCGTCGCGCCATTCCTCGACGCCCGGACTCACTTCCCAGCGGCCCGTGCGCTGGCCACGCTGCATCATGCCCGTCGTCGTTTCTTCGCCGCTGACATACGTCCATGCTCCTTCAGCCTTGTCGTCGACAAAGGCGCCGGACGAGCGGATGGTGAGCGGCTCTTCATAGTGCCACTGCCCCGTGCGCTTGCCCTGCGCATACAGGCCGCGGGCAAACACGCTGCCCCTGCAGCAATTCACGTCGTATTCGATAAATAGTCCATCCTGGCTGGCGGCAAAGCGCTGCGGCTGCGTTTCCCAGGTGATCCACTTGATGTGATAACTGGGCGCGCGGCCCCCTTCCCATCCCTTGCCCAGCAGATAGGTCACCGTGAGGAAATGGCCATCCTTTTCCCCGAAGGTTTTTTTATAGGCAAACGCGGGCGCATCGGCCGGCTTGCCGGGCAACAAGTCACCATCGATATTGAAATAGCCGACCAGGGTGCCGTGGCCATGCTCGATGGCGTCGAACTCGGCCACGCCCGTCGGTGCATACGCGATGCTGTAATCGATCAGCTGCAAGCGGGCCAGCGCGGCGCGCACCCGCGCCTCGTCCATGGTTTTCGCACCGCGCACGATAGCGTCCAGGGTAGGCTGCAAGGTGGCCACCTTGAACATCCTGCCGCCGCTGCGCTCGTAGCGGTAGGCATGCAAGCCGTACGGACCGCCGTTGCGGCTGAGCACGAACGTCGTTTCGCCCTCGCTGTCGAGGTCAAGCTGGAACACGGCCGCGATGCTGGCCTGGCCATACTTGTCCAGGTTCATGCGTTTTTCACTGATCCCGTTGCACTGGCAGTAGTAACCGTTGACTTCGCCATTTTCCCGCAGGAAGGCCAGCACCACGCCGCCGTCGCGGCGCTCGACAACGCTGGCGGTGGCCATCGGCTTACCCTCGTAGAACCGCGCCGCCGCCTGTGCTGGCGCCAAGTTACCCAGCGCCAGCAGCGCCGCCATCGTGCTCATCCAAAATGTTTGCCGCATGCCAACTCCACTGCCGAAAAACCGCCATTATGCATGGCCGTTCAGGCAAGACCGCTCACGCCAGGACGCCGGCCAAACAGGGGCCGCTGCACCGTCTGCGCCAGCAGCACGCCCAGCAGCGAGATGCCGCCGCCGACCAGGTGGTACACATGCATGCTTTCGTGCAACCAGACGATGGCCAACAGGGCCGTCAGCAGGGGCAACAGGTTGACGTAGATGCTGCAGCGGTTTGGCCCCAGCAGTTTGACGCCTTCGATCCACAGGTAGGACAGCACGATGGACGAACCGATGCCCGCGTAGCCGATCAGCGGCAAGGTGGTGGCGTCCAGCCTGGCGCTGCCGGGCGGCAGCAGCAGGAAGAACGGCAGCATGCACGCCAGCGCCGCCAGGGCCTGGCAATAAATAGCTTGCCAAGCGGGAATGGACAGACGCCAGCGGCGCAGCAGCACGCCGTACAGGGCAAAGCTCAGGCAAGCGAGCAGCATCAGCGCGTCGCCCGCATGCACACCTTGATGCAGCAGCGCCAGCACGTCGCCACGTCCGACCAGGTACAGCAAGCCGCCAAACGACAGCACGCCGCCGGCCGCCATGCCGACCGTCAGGCGCTCGCCCAGCAGCAACACGCTGAGCAGGGCCGTCATCAGGGGCGCCAGCGCCGTGACGATGGCCATGTTCGTTGCCGTGGTGCTTTCCGCGGCGCGGTAGGACAAACTCTGGAACAGCGCCATCGACATCAGGCCGCACAGGGCCAGCTGCCACCACTGGCGGCGGATGGCGGCGCGGTTGCGCCACAGGGGGCGGGCGATAAACGGCGTCATCACCAGCAAGACCAGCACCAGGCGGTAAAAAGTGATGGCCGTGGGGGCGATGCTGGACGCGGCCAGCTTCGAGACGACGACGTTGCCGGCCCACAGCAACATGGCCAGGAACGGATACAGATAAGCGCGCACAGGCATGCGTAACTCCATAAATCATTGCGGGAAACCATCATGCCGCAGGCACATTGTGCTTTCTCGCGCTAAGATGTCCATACCTGTCGCAAAACTGACCTTATTTGATGGATTGTTCCTCCCACGCCTTTCAGGAATTGCTGCCCGTCACGGCGCGCGCCATGGCGCTGGCCGTCGACTATGCGCACGGCCACGTGATTTCCGCGCACCGCCACACGCATGCGCAGTTGCTGTATGCCATCGAGGGCGTGATGACCATCGAGGCGCAGGGCGGGCGCTGGGTGGTGCCGCCCACGCGCGGGGTGTGGCTGCAGCCCGGCATCGCGCACCGGGTGCGCATGAGCGGCGCGGTGAAAATGCGCACGGTGTTCGTCAACTGCGCCAATTCTCCATTGCTGCCTAGCCACAGCTGCGTGCTCGACATCAGTCCCCTGTTGCGGCAATTGATCGTGGCGGCCGTCGACATCGCGCCCGATTTCACGGAAGGCAGCCGCGACTGGCATCTGCTGCAGCTGCTGTTGCACGAGCTCGACAGCCTGCCCGTGCTGCCCCTGTATCTGCCATTACCTAGCGATGCGCGCCTGCGCGGCATTTGCGCGCGGCTGATGGAACAACCGGGCGAACAGCAAACGGTGGCGCACTGGGCGCAGGAACTGGCGATCACCGAGCGCAGCCTTCACCGCTTGTTCCAGAAACAGACGGGCATGCGCTTTGGCCAGTGGCGCCAGCAAGCCAGATTGCTGCGGGCGCTGGAACAATTGGCGCATGGCAGCAAGGTCATCGACGTGGCCATGGACAACGGCTACACGAGCCAAAGCGCGTTCACGGCCATGTTCAAAAAGCATTTCGGCACCACGCCGACCGCGTTTTACCAGGCTAAAGTCATCGCCGCATAAAAAAAATGCTGCTATGCATCAATAATCATGGGCGATAGCCGCCGCTCTTGTTATCATCGCAAGCCTTATCGCACCGCGCCCATCCTGGCAGCGGTGTTGACCTCATTCATACCACCATGACACAGAATTTCTTCCAGACATTTATCTTGCTCTTGCTCGTCACCGATCCGTTCGGCAACGTTTCCCTGTTCGTCAATGCCCTGAAACGGGTACCCATCGAGCGGCGCTGGAAAGTCGTCGTGCGCGAGTGCCTGATCGCCTTCGGCATCTTGCTGTTGTTTATGTTCTTCGGCCGCCATTTCCTGAACGCCTTGCAATTGTCGGAAGTGGCCCTGCGCATCGGCGGCGGCGTGATCCTGTTCCTGATCGCCATGCGCATGGTGTTTCCGCAGCCAAACGCGGGCAATAGCGACCACGAGATGGGCGGCGAGCCGTTCATCGTGCCGCTGGCCATCCCCGCGCTGGCTGGCCCGTCGGCGCTGGCCACCGTGCTGCTGTTTTCCTCGCATGAAATGAACGAAGTCATCGCCCATGTGGCGGGGCTGACGGCCGTGGCCGTCGTCTGGCTGGCCGTCTTCCTGTGCGCCGAACGCTTGCAGCGGGCCTTGGGTCCAAGGGTCATGACGGCGTTCGAGCGCCTGATGGGCTTGATCCTGACGGCGATGGCCATAGAAATGTTGCTGGCCGGCATACGCGCGTTTTTGAAGTCCGTATAAAATAGTATTTCATTCATTCACGGAGGTTGGTCCATGAGCCGTTGCGCCCACATTTGCCTGATGGCCGATTACAACCAGTGGATGAATGCCAAGGTCTACGCAGCGGCGGCCAGCCTGCCGCAGGAAGAACTACAGCGCGAGCGGGGCGCCTTTTTCGGCTCCCTGCTGGCCACCCTGAACCACGTGATGGTGGGCGACACGCTGTGGATGCAGCGCTATGCGAAACACCCGGCCGGCTTCCCCCTGCTCGACCCCATCCGCGCCATCACGCCGCCCGCCTCGCTCACGCACCCGCTGTTCGCGGCCGAGGATTTTGCCGCCATGCACGCGCACCGGCAATGGCTGGATGAGCTCATCGTAGCCTGGGCCGCCTCCATCCGCGAAGAAGACCTGGACCACCTGCTCGATTACCGCAACAGCAAGGGGCCGAACCGGCGCGCGTTTTTCAGCCTGCTCATGCATTTCTTCAACCACCAGACCCACCACCGGGGCCAGGCCAGCACCCTGCTGTCGCAAGCGGGCGTGGATATCGGCGACACGGATTTACTGTTTCGCATCCCCAACCATATCGAAGACTGACGACGGCCGGTACAGCCACGCTTTCACGGCAATCGCCGCCAGCGCCAAGGCACCCAGCAGCGCGCCGCAAGCCAAGGCCCCCGGCATGCCGCAGGACTCGATGGCCATGCCTCCCGCCAATGCACCGACCGTCACGCCCAGGTTGATGGCGGCGATATACACGCCGATGGCGAACGCGGGCGCCTCGCGCGCTTCGCTGCTGAGCCACACTTGCGTGACGATCAGCCCGCTCGTGTGCGCGGCGCCCCAGAACAGCAACAGCACCGCCAGCGCCGCCCAGCCGATACCGCTGCCCGCATAGCGGTACAGCAGCCAGTACGCCAGGCCCAGCAGCACGGGTTGCAGCAGGACCGTGCGCAGCACCTGCGTGCCCAGCTGGCGCCCCGCGAACAGATTGCCGGCTACGCCACCGATACCAAACACCACCAGCGCCAGCCCCGTCTGTCGCGCCGACAAGCCCGCTTCCTGCTGCAGATACGCGGCCGCATACGCATACACGGCAAACATGGCGGCAAACACCAGCACGGCGGCGGCAATGGTCAGCCACAGGGCCGGTTTGCGCAGCACGGCCAGCTGGCGTCCATACGCCAGCGGCGCTTCCTGCGGCGTGTCCGGCAAGAACAGGTATAAGCCCAGCGCCGCCAGCGCATTGACGAGGGCGCAGGCAAGGAACGATGCCTCATAGCCATACTGCGCGGCGATCCACGTCGTGAGCGGAATGCCCAGCACCATGCCCATGCTGGTACCCGTAAACGCATGCGCGCCGGCCCGCGCCGATTGCTGCGGCGGGTACAGGGCGGCTGCCGCCACCATGGCCAGCGAGAAATACACGGGGTGGAACAGGGCCGGCACCATGCGCAGCGCCAGCAGCAGCCCGAAGCGGGGCGCATATGCCGACGCCACGCTGGCCAGCGCGAACACCAGCAGGGAGACGATCAGCACGGGCTTGCGGCGCCAGCGCGTGGCCAGCAGCACGAGAAAGGGACCGCCCACGGCGATCACCACGGCGAACAGGCTCACCAATGAACCCGCCTGCGCGGCCGTCACGCCGTAGCGCTGCATGATCATCGGCAAGAAGCCGACCACGCCAAACTCGATGCAATACACGCCGAACAGGCCCAGCGCAAGGAAGACGATGGGGTGCGGGCGTGTCATGGCATTTCCTTTGCACCATACACAGCCTGGCACAGTTCCGCCACGAACGGCCCCGCCATGCCTTCCAGTGCCGTATTCGTGAACGCCACCACGGACAATTCCTGCGCTGGGTCGACAAACCACGAGTGGCCATACGTGCCGCCCATGCGCCAGCTGCCCGTGGATTCCGGCGTGGCAGCCAGCTGTGGATCGCTCAAGACCGTAAAGCCCAGGCCGAAGCCACGGCCAGGCCAGAACGGCAAGTCGAAGCCGCCCGTCTGGTTTTCTCCCATCTGGCGCGCCAGCGCCGGCGGCAGCAACGGCGCGCCGCCCAGGCGCAGGGTTTCCAGCAGGCACATGAAGTCAGGCGCCGAGCCGACCATGCCGGCGCCGCCGGACGGGTAGGCGTGCGCATCGCGGGCACGCGCCGGAGATAACACAAACCCTGCCATGCCATCGAGAAACGGCAGATGGTCTTCGCCCTCGTCGCGCAAGCGGCGCGGCCGGGATTCTCCCGCTGCCCGGTCCGCATACGCGACGGCCAGGCGCGCCGGGTCGCTCGCCACAAAACCCGTGTCGCGCATGGCCAGTGGCACGGTCACCAGGTATTCCACGGCGTGCGCCAGCGGCATGCCGGCCGCCTGCTCGATCACGGCGCCCAGCACATCGGTGGCGATCGAATACGCCCAGCGCTCGCCGGGGGTATACGCGAGCGGCACGGTGGCCAGGCGGCGCAGGTTGTCCTCCAGGGAAATGCGGGATGCATCCATGCCGTCCGACACCCCGGCCCGCGCATACGCGCCGCCCGGCGGCTGGAAAAAGCCATAGTCGAGGCCGGCCGTGTGCGTGAGCAGATGCCGCACGGTCATCGCCGCCACGGCACCGTCCGGCTGGCGCGGCGCAAAATACGGCAGCCAGCGCGTCACCAGATCATCCAGGCCCAGCCGGCCCAGCCCCACCAGCGCCAGCGCGGCCGTCGAGACGATGGGTTTGCTGACGGATGCCAGGCGAAAGACGGCGTCCTCAACCATGGGCGTGTCCGCCTCGCGATCCAGGTAGCCGGCCGCGCGGCGGTAAATTTCCTGGCCACGCTGGCGCACCAGCACCACGGCGCCCACCAGGCGCTGCCGCTGCAAAACGGCGTCGAGCAAGGGATCGATGCGGGCGGACAAAGCCGCAGGAGAGAAGTTGTACATCATGGCGTAGCCTTTCAAATGATCAGGCTGCCAAGGTAAGGCAGGCGCGATCAAAGAAAAACAGGCTATAGTTTCTCTCTGTGCGGACGCTGGCATCCGCAATCAAAGAGGAACCACATGGATAACCTGGCGGGATTCACGGCCTTCGTGCAGGCGGCCGAAACGCGCAGTTTCGTGGCGGCGGGCAGGGTGCTCGGCATTTCCGCCTCGGCCGTGGGCAAGAGCATCGCGCGGCTGGAAGAGCGCCTCGGCGTGCGCCTGTTTCAGCGCAGCACGCGCAGCATCGCGCTCACCAGCGAGGGCACGGTGTTCCTGGAACGCTGCCGGCGCATCCTGGGCGAGATCGAAGCGGCCGAGCTGGAGTTATCCAATAGCAAGAGCGCACCGCAAGGGCGGCTGCGCGTCAGCCTGCCGCAGGTGGGCAGCCTGCTCAATCCCGTGCTGGCCGCGTTCGCGCGCGCCTATCCGCTGGTGGAACTCGACCTCGACTTCAGCGACCGCCGGGTCGACGTGATCGAGGAAGGCTACGACGCCGTCGTGCGCGCGGGCGAGAGCGCCGACAGCCGTTTGATGAGCCGCCAGCTGGGCCAGTTCCAGCTGCAACTGGTGGCCGCGCCCGCCTATCTGGCGCGGCACGGCACGCCGCTGCTCCCCGCCGAGCTGAGGCAGCACACTTGTCTGCTGTACAAATTTCCCAGCAGCGGCAAGGTCGAGGCCTGGCCCCTGCCCGACTGGCCTGCCCTGCAGGCGGCCGGCTTGCCGGCCCTGCTCAACTGCAACAATGTCGACACCTTGCTGCACTTTGCGGAAAGCGGCCTGGGCATCGCCGCCCTGCCCGACTTCGCCGTGCGCGCCGCGCTCGCCGCAGGCCGCTTGCAGCCGGTGCTGGACGCACACCGCCAGCACGATGGCGCCTTCCGCATCCTGTGGCCCAGCAGCCGCCACCTGACGCCGAAACTGCGCGCCTTCATCGATTTCCTCGCCACCCACGTGTTTCCGAAAAACTAAGTCCGCATCCAGCGCCGCGCTCGTTGTTTCCACACGACAACTTAGTTAAGTTGCTACCAGTTTTTCAGCTTTTCGCGGACTTGATACAAGTTTTTGTATTGCAGTGCGGAATTTTGAGGAACAATTACAGACTGGCCGTGGCTACGTATAAACCCGTAGCCGTGGCCTGTCGCCGTTTTCCCTCACTTCCGCAACACGAAAGCAATCATGTCACTCACACAATTCAAAATCGGCACCCGGCTCGGGATCGGGTTTGCTGTCGTCCTCGGCCTGCTGGTCGCCGTCTTGCTCGTCGGCCTGTATTCCATGGGGCAACTGAGCGCGCGCACGCACGACATCGTGGCCGACAAGAACGTCAAGATGGCGGCCGCCAATACCATGAGCGACAACGTGCGCAACATTACCCTGGCGATCACGAGCATTGTGGTGGCGCCGACGGAAGCGCTGGTTCAGGCGGAACTGGCCAAGATCGGCGAGTCGCGCAAGAAATACGGCGCCGCCAAGGAAACCTTGCAAAAGAAAATCTCGACGGACAAGGAAACGGCGCTGATGGCCGAACTCGATGCCGCCCTGAAATCGGGCGCGCCGCTGAACAACAAGGTCATCGAGCTGCGCAATGCGGGCCAGACGGAAGAGGCGATCGCCTTTCTGACGCAGCAGGCGGCACCGAGCCTGAAGATCGTGCTGGGCGCGCTCGACAGCCTGGTCGCGTATGAAGCGCAGCAGGCGGCGCAAGCGGCAACGGATGCCGAAACGCTGAGCGCCAGCGCGCGCGCCTCCATGATTGCCCTGGGCAGCGTGGCCGTACTGCTGGGCGCTTTTGTTGCCTGGATCATCACGCGCTCGATCACCCAGCCCATCAATGCGGCCGTCAGCGTGGCCGAAACCGTGGCTTCGGGCGACTTGTCGTCGCACATCGTCGTCAATTCCAGCGATGAAACGGGCCGCCTGCTGGGCGCCCTGAAAGCCATGAACACCAGCCTCTTGGGCGTGGTGGCGCAAGTGCGCCACGGCACGGAGGCGATCTCCACGGCATCGAGCGAAATTGCCGCCGGCAACCTCGACCTGTCGTCCCGCACGGAAGAGCAAGCCAGCTCGCTGGAAGAAACGGCGTCGGCCATGGAAGAGCTGACCTCGACCGTGAAACAGAACGCGGACAATGCGCGCCAGGCCAACCAGTTGGCGAAAAGCGCGTCGGAAGTGGCCGTGCGCGGCGGCAGCATCGTCTCGCAAGTGGTCGACACCATGGGCACCATCAACGCCTCGTCGCGCAAGATCGTCGACATCATCGGCGTCATTGACGGCATCGCCTTCCAGACGAATATCCTGGCCTTGAACGCGGCCGTGGAAGCGGCACGCGCCGGCGAACAGGGACGCGGCTTTGCCGTCGTGGCATCGGAAGTGCGCAATCTGGCCCAACGCTCGGCTGGCGCAGCGAAGGAAATCAAGGAATTGATCGCCGCCTCCGTCGCCAACGTGGACACGGGTTCGCGCCTCGTCAACGAAGCGGGCCAGACCATGGGCGACATCGTCGACAGCATCGTGCGCGTGACCGACATCATGGGCGAAATCACCTCCGCCACGCACGAGCAGACCATCGGCATCGAGCAGATCAACATGGCCATTGCCCAGATGGATGAAGTGACGCAGCAAAACGCGGCCCTGGTGGAAGAAGCGGCGGCCGCTTCGCAAAGCATGCAGGAACAGGCGGGCGAACTGGCGCACGTGGTGGGCTTCTTTAAAACCGGCAACCATGTCGCCAGCGCAGCCAAGCTGACGCCAGTGCGCACAACACCAGCAGCGCCCGCCATCGCCCGCCCCGCAGCCAAACCCGCACCCGCACGCAAGGCCGTCACGGCCGCGCCGGCGCGCCGCAGCAATGCCAGCGCCGAGAGCGAATGGGAAGAGTTTTAACGAATAGCAACACCCTCCCCGCAAGAAAGCCAGGCAGGAAGTTGCTGCCTGGCTTTTTTTCGTCCGCAATCACCACTTTTTTTGCGGCAAAGCCCGCGCAATAGGCGAGAGTGCAAAACGTGCACCGCGCATACGCTTTACAATCCTCGCTCGCTTTACAAAATATTGGTCATCATGAATCAGGCAGAACAGCAGCGCCTCCTGGCTATCCTGGAGTATTGGCACAAGATCGAATTCTTTATCCCGTTTGACCTGAATCAAATCACGGACGTTGAAGACCAGTCCACCGTGCGTCTCCTGCACCGCGAACAGCTGGCGCAATTGCCGCTGCAGTTCGCCACGCAATGGCAAGTGCCGTCCGACCGCGAGATCGACGGCTACTCATTGTTCCTCGGCGTGTTCGACAAGGCCGAAATCAACAAGGCTTGCCCGCCGGCCAACGGCCCGGAAAACATGGCCGAAACAGAAAAAACAGAACTGCTGGGACGCTCGTGCTTTGCCCGCCTGAACCTCAATGCGCTGGGCGAGCCGCAGTTCGATCCCGTCTCCGTGTCAACCTTGCCGTGGGCGCTGGGCCGCGCCCGTACGCCGGACTGGTCCGGCCTGAGCCTGGACGCCTTCAGCGACAGCCAGCTGGCGCTGCAAGACAGCCTGCGCAACTTCGCGGCCAGCCGCACGCCACAGCAGGTGACGGACGAGGCCGGCAATGTCTCGTCGCCCCTGTCCGGCATGGAAATCGCGGCCCTGGCCGATCTGCTGCGCGACTGGGCCGGCTTCCATCCGTCGGCCGGCCAACCGCTGGCCGTGCTGCAAGTGCGCACACGCAAGAAACGCGCTGCGGTGACGGAAGCCGATACGCTGGAGTCCAGCCAGAACCGTACGCTGGATTTTGGCGACGCGGTGGAAGCAAGCGTCGACATTCTCAACAGTTTTTACCTCGATGACCTGGAACAGATCATCCGCGCCTTACGTGGCGGCAAGCTTCCCGCGACGGTCGCCGCCTACCTGACGCCGCTGGCGCAGGATGAGCGCATCGATCTGTACAGCCCGGCCGGACGCCAGGCGCTGGCCGCCATGCTCAATCCGGCCAACATGAACCGGGGCCACTGGCTGGAAGACGCCAGCTACGCCATGAGCCTGATGCAGCAGTTCGCCATCCATGGCGCGCGCACGGGCTTGAGCGAACGGGGCATCTTTTCCGTCAACGGTCCGCCGGGCACGGGCAAGACGACCTTGCTGCGCGAATTGTTCGCCGACAACATCGTGCGCCGCGCCAGCGTGCTGTCCTGCCTGGACCGCGCAGGCGACGCCTTCATCGGCAAGGTGGCCGTGGCCTTCGAAGGCGTGCGCGACCCGATCACCATCGCCCGCTTGCGCCCGGAACTGACGGGCTTTGAAATGGTCGTCGCCTCGTCGAACAATGCAGCGGTGGAAAACATTTCCGGCGACCTGCCAAAACCCAAGCAGTTGGGCAAGGAATGGGCGCGCACGCGCTATTTTGAAAGCGTGGCGCGCCGGGTCGTGGCCGATGGCAATGGCGCCAACCGCGCCCTGGGCGAGGCGGAAGCGCCATGGGGCCTGATGTCCTGTGCGCTGGGCAATAGCGCCAACCGCCGCCGCTTCGTCAGCAATTTTTATGACGACGACTGGGACAAGACCACGGCGCGCAAGACGCCGAACACCCAAAATATCCGCCAGTGGCTGGCCAGCTACCAGGGCGTCAGCTTCGCCCAGGCGGCGCGCGAGTTTCGCGAGACGGAACACGTGGTGGAAAAAGCCCTGGCCGAGCACGCCCAGTACGCGGCCCTGTGGCAAGCCGTGGGTACCTGCACGGAAGCCGACTTCATCGAGGCCAGCCAGCAAGCGCTGATCGCCGCTGAGCAAGAGATGGATGCGGCGAATGGTGCCCTGACCGACGCGCTGGCGCAGCAGGACACCCTGCTCGCCAGCAAGAAGGAATTGCTGGAAGAGGAACGCCTGGTGGCGCTGACGCAACCGGGTTTCTTTGCCCGGCTGTTCGGAACAAAACCGGCGCGCGCCTACAAAGAGGCCGTCGTGGCCAATGCCGAAGCGCAACGCCAGGCTGCGCGCGACGTGTCCGCCATCAAGCTGCTGCTCAAGGGCGAGCTGGAGCCGCGCTGCGAGCGCGCCCGCAACACCCTGCACATCGCCCTGCGCACGGCGCAATCGCGCCAGCGCGAATGGGATGACAGCACGGAGCTGCTGCGCCGCGCGCGCATGCGTTTCCCCACCATCATCGCGCCAGCCACCCTGGACGAACTGGACGGCGACGCCCTGCAAATTGGCGGCCTGTGGCATGAGCCGGCCCTGGCGCGCCTGCGCTCGCGCCTGTTCGCCAAGGCCCTGGCCTTGCATGAGGCGTGGCTGGCGGAAGTGGCAAAGAAAGGTGGCCCCGGCTTTGGCGGCAACTTGCTGGCCGTGTCGAAATTACTGAAAAACAAGCGCGCCTATGACCAGTCGCACATCGCCATGGTCTGGCACAGCCTGTTCATGGTCGTGCCCGTCGTGTCGACCACGTTTGCCTCGTTCGCGCGCCAGTTCCAGGGCATGGGTCCCGAATCGCTGGGCTGGCTGTTCATCGATGAGGCTGGCCAGGCACCGCCACAGGCCGCGCTGGGCAGCCTGTGGCGCGCCAAGCGCGCTGTCGTCGTCGGCGACCCGCTGCAGATCGAACCCATCTTCACAGTGCCGGGCCGCCTCGTGCAAACCTTGTCCGCCCTGTCGCCGCACACGCAGGATGGCAGTTACGCGCCAAGCTCCGTTTCCGTGCAAACACTGGCCGACAAGGCCAACCGCTATGGCGCGCAGGTCGGCGCCGGCAGCGCACAGCCGCTGTGGATCGGCAGCCCCCTGCGCGTGCACCGCCGCTGCGTGGAACCGATGTTCTCGCTGGCCAACAGCATCGCCTATGAAGACAAGATGGTCTACGGCTTGAGCGAACGCACGCCGCCGGCCGGCGCGCGGGGCCTCACGAAAGGCCCGAGCCGCTGGATCGACGCCGTCGGCCCCGTCAGCTACAAGCAGGTCGTGCCCGTGCAGCTCGATTTCGTGCTGGAAGTGCTGCTGAAACTGTATCGCCGCGACGGCAAGCTGCCGGACATGTATGTGATTACGCCGTTCAAGGCCGTGCGCAACGAATTGCGTTCGCGCATCGTCGACATGGACTGGGACCGCCGCCTCGGCTACGGCAAGGCGCCGACGGCGCGCGAATTGCGCCAGTGGAGCAGCCAGATGGTGGGCACCGTGCATACCTTCCAGGGCAAGGAGCAAAGCGTGGTGATGCTGGTGCTCGGCGCCGACGACAGCACGGTGGGCGCCGCGCAATGGGCTGCCGCCACGCCCAACCTGCTCAACGTGGCCCTGACGCGCGCGCAGCATTACGTGTACATCGTCGGCAACCCGCTGCAGTGGGGGCAGTTGCCGCACTTTGCGCCGGCGTGCGCGCAGTTGCCGCATACGGACATGCATGAATTTTTGGTGGAGATGGGTTGACGGCCCCATGACCATGCTTTACGGCGTAGGTCGGATTAGGTGGGGCCGCCGAGGTCCGCAGGACCATAATCCGACAATATGGTTGGCGCGTGATGTCGGATTACGCGCTTGCGCGCTAATCCGACCTACAGTCCTCGAGCGGAAACACTAAAGTGAACGTCGTGGCGGCCGCGTCGGACGCCACGCTCGCGCTGCCGCCATGCAACTGCATGATGGCCGTGACGATGGCCAGGCCCAGGCCGGTAGAGGCGGCCGAATCGCTGCGGGCCGGGTCGGCGCGATAAAAACGCTCGAACAGGTGGGGCAAGTGGCGCGCGGGGATGGCGGGGCCGAGGTTGCTCACGCTCAGTTCCACGCCCTCGTTCGTCGCATGCGAACGCAATAAGATCGTGCTGCCCGGCGCCGCGTGGCGGATGGCGTTCGACAGCAAATTGCCCAGCGCGCGGCGCAGCAGTTGCGGTTCGGCCGTCACATTGCCGCTGCCATGGCAAGCCAGCGCCAGCTCGCGCTCTTCAGCCAGGCCTTCAAAGAAATCGGCCAGCCTTAAAAACTCGTCCTGTACAGGCAAGACTTGCTTGACGAGCACCATTTCATCCTGCTGCGCGCGCGCCAGAAACAGCATGCTGTCGATCATGCGCGACAGCCGTTCCAGCTCTTCCACATTCGACGACACCAGCTGTTCATACTCGTGCGCGCTGCGCGGGCGGGCCAGCATCACCTGGCTTTGCCCCAGCAGATTGGTGACGGGTGTGCGGAATTCATGCGCCAGGTCGGCGGAAAACTGCGACAGCCGCGCATAGCCTTCCTGCAGCCGCGCCAGCATGGCGTTCAGGGCCTGGATCAGCGGCAGCAGCTCGCTCGGCGCGCCGCGCGCATCGAGTTGCTGCTCCAGCTTGCCAGGCCGCACGAGGGCCGCGTGCGCGGCGATATTGCGCAGCGGCCGCAATCCCCGCAGCAGCATCAAGCTCGCCAGCAGTGCCGCCACCAGCGCGCTGACGGCCACCGAGACGACAATCTGCCAGCGGTAGGCGGCAAACATGGCCGTGCGGTCGCCGTAGACCCGGGCGACGGAAATGTCGGCCATCTGTGCCGGCTCGCCAATGCGCGCGCTGGCAGCCACCACCCTGGCAGGATAACCGTCGCGGCTGGTCCAGCTGACGATGGCGCCGTCGGTGACGGGCGCATCGACGGCGACAGGAACAGCATGCGCCACCGTCTCGCCGTTCGGATTGACATCGATCAAACGCGTGCCATCGGCGCGCACGATGCGCACCAGGGAGTTCTCTTGTCCGCTCATGGTGTCGCGGAAATACTGGGGCCGCTCGCGGATGATGTCGAGAGTGCCCGCATTACCGAGCAATTGCTGGATCTGCCGCAGTTTACCCAGCAACAAAATATCGTCGCGGCGCTCGATTTCCGCCACAAACGAGCGGTACAAATGCATGCCCAGCCCGGCCGACACGAGGGCCACGATCAGCACGAAGACGAGCGTGACGCGCAGGGTCAGCGAGCGGCGAAGTTGCGCCAGTTTCATGCGGGCGCGCCGTTGTCAGCCACCGTGGGCGCGCGCAATTCGCAGACATAGCCCATGCCCCGCAAGGTGTGGATCAGCTTGGGTTCGAACGGATCGTCGAGCTTGCTGCGCAGGCGGCGGATGGCCGCGTCGATGACGTTGGTATCGCTCTCGAAATTGATGTCCCACACTTGCGAAGCGATGATGGAGCGCGACAGCACTTCGCCCTGGCGCCGCGCCAATAAATGCAGCAAGCCGAATTCCTTGGCCGTCAGGGTGATGCGCTGGCCTTGCCGGCTGACCTTGCGTTTCATCACGTCGATTTCCATGTCGCCGATGCGGATGACGTCGTCTTCGCGTGGCGGCCCGCGCCGCAGCAGGGTGCGGATGCGCGCCACCAGTTCGGCAAAGGCGAACGGCTTCACCAGGTAATCATCGGCGCCCAGCTCCAGCCCTTTCACGCGGTCCTGCACCTCGTCGCGCGCCGTGAGGAAAATTACGGGCACGTCCGCGCCGCCTTCCTGCAGCCGCAGCGCGCGCAAGACTTGCCAGCCATCCATGATGGGCAGCATGACGTCGAGCACGATGAGATCGGGGGACTCCGTACTTGCCATGTGCAAGCCGTCACGGCCATTGCGCGCCAGGCTCACCGTAAAGCCGGACTCGGCCAGGCCGCGCAGCAGATAGTCGCCCGTCTTCGGTTCGTCTTCGATTACCAGGATGCGCATGGCCACTTTCTAAAAGAATATAAAACCATTTTACGCCGCGTGCAGACGGCCGCGGATGATAAAAATGTCATGCGGCGATCATCTTCTCGTAGGGCAACACTGGCCATACTGGCGTCACTTTACTCAACGGACAGCCACATGAAAACCCTGTTACTCGGCAGTACCCTGCTGTGCCTGCTGGCCAGCCCCGCCCACGCCCAGCTGCGCAAGGTCGATGATCTTTCTCTGGCGGTGGCCAACAAGCTGGCCAACGCGGCCATGGCCGCTTGCCAGGCGCAAGGACGGCATATCGTCGTTACCGTACTGGACCGTGGCGGCAATATCGTGACGGTGCAGCGCGCCGATGGCGTCGGGCCGCACAACACGGATGCCAGCCGGCGCAAGGCCTACACGGCCCTGTCGACGAAAAACGATACCCAGGCGCTGGCCGTGGCCGCGCGCGACAACCCCGACATGGCCAATTTGACGACACTGCCGGAACTGTTGCTGCTGGGCGGCGGCCTGCCCTTGCGAAGCAAGGGCGAAGTGGTCGGCGCCATCGGCGTGGCCGGTGGCGGCGGCGCCCTGCAAGACCGGGCCTGCGCCCATGCCGCCCTGGCAGCCATTCCTGAACTCGATTCCTCCACCCTGTGAAAGACGCAACGATGACCTATTTGAAAAAAATCACTGCCGCCCTGGCCTTCGCCAGCCTGTCCGGCATGGCCCTGGCCGCCGCCAATCCCTTGAGCGTGCACATCCTCGACTTGCAGAGCGGACAGCCGACGGCGGGCGTGACGGTGACCCTGGAGCAAAAGCAGGGCGACGGTTGGCAACAACTGGGCAGCGCCGTGACGAATGCGCAGGGGCGCATCGCGGCCATGTATCCGGTGGATGCGCCCATGCAGGCGGGCGACTACCGCATCGTGTTCAAGACAGGCGAGCACTATGCCCGCCTGAAACAGGAAACTTTTTTCCCGGAAATTCCCGTGCAATTCCACGTGGAAAAGACTGACCAGCACTATCACATCCCGCTGCTGCTCAGCCCTTTCGGTTTTTCCACGTACCGGGGAAATTAAGTTTAAACAATGTCAGCCGAGCGTCTTCGCCGTCTGCCCGAACAGCACGCTTTTCGCGTCGCCGCTGACGGTCGGCTGCACATTGATTTCCGCCGCCCGCGCATATGCGCGCACGGTGGCGGGACGGGCAGCGATGGCGGCGAACCAGCGCGCCAGGTGCGGGAAATCTTCCAGTTTCTGGCGCTGGCGCTCGTGCGGCACGATCCACGGGTAGATCGCCATGTCCGCGATGGAATAGCTGTCGCCGGCCACGAATGCGCGGTCCGCCAGGCGCTTGTTCAGTACGCCATATAGCCGGTTCGTTTCGTTGACGTAGCGCGTGATCGCATAGTCGATCGGTTCGGGCGCGTATTGCACGAAATGGTGGTTTTGCCCTGCCATGGGGCCGAGGCCGCCCATTTGCCAGAACAGCCATTGCATGACTTCGGCACGTCCCCGCACATCTTCCGGCAAGAATTGTCCGCTTTTCTCGGCCAGGTATTGCAAAATCGCGCCCGACTCGAACAGGGACAGCGGCGCGCCGCCATCTTCCGGCGCCTGGTCGACGATGGCGGGGATGCGGTTGTTGGGCGCGATGGCAAGAAACTCGGGCTTGAATTGCTCGCCCTTGCCGATATGCACGGGAATGAGCTTGTAGGGGATGCCCGCTTCTTCCAGGAACATCGTCACTTTGTGCCCGTTGGGCGTGGTCCAGTAATACAGGTCGATCATCGTGGTCTTTCCAGGTAGATAAGTAGGGGCAGGCGCACTTGGCATAACTATTGTCGCGCCGCAACTGATATGCATGGATATAATGCCACGTAAGCGAAAAACAAGACGGCGCCCAGGCAGCGCAAGCGCCCACTCTCGCCGCAAGAATTGAACGCCGCCATTCCCGAGAACCATCAACGAAAGCCGACCATGCGCAAACTCCTGATCGTCACGCTGTCCGTCCTGCTGTCAGGCTGTGTCCAGGACTTCGCCATCTACATGTTCGATGGGCAAGACCATTCCCTGACCGTGCGCCGCCAGCAACGTTATTTTTGGCAAGATACCGTGGAAGTGCAGCTGATGGCGACGAATCTGCCGCAATGCCAGCGCCTGCATACCCTGTCGACGGATGCGCCAGCCGACATCACCGTCGAGCTGTTTGCGGCCGGCGATGGCCTGTGGAATATCCGCATGGGCAAGCAGTTGTGGCAGGCAGAAACGAATACCTGCAATGAACTGACGGAAATGGAAAACGACCCGAAAGCCGACCTGGGCCAGCCGGTCGGGCAATACGTGGTCGTTGATGACAAGCTGGAATTCGAACCGGCGCCGCCAGCGGCAGCGCCAGCCCAGTAAAACCTTAGCGCGCCGCCAGGCTGCGCAGCGGCTTTTTCGCCACGGCGCGCGGTGCGCCAGCCGAAGTGGCCGCCAGGCGCGGCGATGTTCCCGGCTCTTGCGCCGACAGTTTGAAGCGCGCCACCAGTTGCGCCAGCACGGCCGCCTGGTCCTGCATGCTCGACGCCGCTGCCGCCGCCTCTTCCACCAGTGCCGCATTTTGCTGCGTCACGCTATCCATTTCCGTGATCGCCTGGTTGACGTGGCCGATGCCCGTGCTTTGCTCGTGCGAGGCGGCGGTGATGTCGGCCATGATGTCGGTCACGCGCGAGACGGAAGCGACCACCTGATCCATGGTCGTGCCCGCCTGTGCGACCAAGGTGCTGCCGGCCGCGATGCTGTCGACGGAAGCGCCGATCAGTTCCTTGATTTCCTTCGCCGCACCCGCCGAGCGCTGTGCCAGATTGCGCACCTCGCTGGCCACGACGGCAAAGCCGCGTCCCTGTTCGCCGGCGCGCGCCGCTTCCACGGCCGCGTTCAAGGCCAGGATATTCGTCTGGAAGGCGATGCCATCGATGACGCCGATGATGTCGACGATCTTGCGCGACGAGGCGTTGATGGTGTCCATGGTGCCGATCACTTGCGCCACCACGGCGCCGCCCTGGCGGGCCACGGCGGAAGCGGACTGCGCCAGTTCATTCGCCTGCACGGCGTTGCCCGCGTTTTGCGTCACGGTCGAGGTCAATTCCTCCATCGAGGCGGCCGTTTCTTCCAGCGAACTGGCTTGCATTTCCGTGCGTGCCGACAAGTCCATATTGCCGCTGGCAATCTCGCTCGATGCCGTGGCAATCGTCTCGGCGCTGTGGCGGATTTCGCTGATCGCATCGACCAGGTTGGTTTGCATGGTTTTCATCGCGTACAGCACGCTGTGACGGTCGTTGGCATGCGTGCGCACGACGCCGCTCAAATCGTTATTCGCGATCTTTTCCGCCACATCGGCCGCATACTCGGGATCGCCGCCCAGCGCATGGCGCAAGCTGCGGTTGATCACCACGACGACGCCCGCCAGCAGGCCGCACACCAGCACCAGCACGCCCAGCGAGGTCAGCAGCGACTGGCGGAAGGCCGCGTCGATATCGTCCATGTACACGCCAGTCACGATGGTCCAGCTCCATGGCTTGTAGGCCACCACGCGGCTCATCTTTGGTTCGGGGGTCTTCTGGCCGGGACGGGGGAAATAATAGTGGACGAAGCCCTTGCCCGCATCGGTCTTGCCGACGGCAACGATATCGCGGTACAGATAGGTGCCGTTGGCATCTTTAAAGTCCGACATGTTCTTGCCATCCGTTTGCGGCGCGGCGGGATTCATCACGACGACAGCGTCGAGGTTGATGATGGACAAATAACCGGTCTCGCCGAAACGCATGCTCTTGATGACGGCCGTGGCCTGCTTCTGCGCTTCTTCCTTCGTCAGGGCGCCGCTGGCGGCCAGGTCGCCGAACATCTTGACGGCGCCCAGGCCCAGGTCGGCGGCATTGCTCAGGTCGGCGCTGCGCTCTTCGATGCGGATCTTGCGCACTTCCAGGGCGTTATAGACAAAAATAACGGTGATGCACAACAGGCTGCAAATCAGGGGAATCCATAACTTCTGCTGGAACGTCAATTTCTTCATGCTGTGTCTCCAACTCTCTATTGTGCGGCGAAGGGGTGTGGCCCGCTTCCTGCCCGGCTGGCCAGGAATGCGGCGGCGACGGTGCTCTGGCGGCACCGTTCAGACGACTCCAGCATACGCTCGAACGACCGATATTTACAATGCCGGGAAGCAATGATTTTTGCCCGGTGTTGTTAATGCGTTGCGACAATTGATGAGAATTGATGCTGCATTGCAGTAAAAAAGCCTGCAGATAGGGGCGGCAAGGCAGGCGGGGGTGGCGTGCCTGTGTCAAAATGCACGCCATATACTTGATGAATCACGAAAGCACAGCATGACCAAGAATGAAGCCATGAAACGCATCAACGACCGCCTGGGCAAACCCACCCTGACGGACAAGAACACGCATTTTGCCAGCGTCGCCAGCTATGGCACGGACGAAGGCTGGTGGCTGAAGATCCCCTTCCTGACCTTCAAGCAGGAATTGCATTTCATTCTCAACAATGAGAAAACAAAAAGCTTCCAGCACCTGAAAATCGGCGCCAACCAGATCCTCAGCCCCGGCATGCGGTTCCGCAGCACGGGCGGCGCGGCCGACGCCTTCATGTCGGCCTCGGCACCGAAACGCCTGGTCGACTTGCTCGACGGCGGCAGCAAGTACAACTTTACAAAACACTTCGTCAACGACTACCGCTACTGATGCGCGGCCGTGCCGCCGTCGGCTGGCGGCAGCCACGCCTTGATCAGGTGTTGCGCGATGTCGAGCGCGTCGTCGCGGCTGGTGCCGAAATGCAGGGGATAACCCCAGAACTTGCCGAACATCACGGCAAAGGCCTTGCCGGCCAGGCGCTTGGCGGCGCTCGGTTCAACCAGCACCATGCCCTGGATATACGCGCGGATGGCCGCCTTGTTCTGCTTCATCCAGAGTGACGCCCGCTTGCGCTCTTCCTGCGGGTGTTCATGCCCGTCCTCGTCAAAACCTTCCTCGCTGAGAATGACAAACGCTTGGCGGCGCGCCAGCAGCGCGTCAAACTGGGCAAACAGAATATCGGGCTGGACAGGCACTGCCTCGCGGCGCATCCAGACGAGGGGGAAATTGGATAGATCAAGCTGCATAATGATGACTCCTTCAAGGGGTTGCCGTTCCTCCTTACCTTCATCAGAACACTGGCGGCGGCGGTTGCCGTTGAAGCGGGGCTGCGGATCAGCACACGATACCGATGGCGCGGCCGGACGTCATTGCATAAAATAGCCACAATATTATTCAATCCAGCCAAAGCCTCCCCATGCCCCATCTATTGCAGCCCAGCATGCTCACCACCGAGCTGGGCCTGGACGCCACCGCGTCACTCATGGATTTCGACATCGATGGCGTGTTGCGTCCGCTGCTGGCCGTGGGCCTGGCCAGCGTGCCCGAGGAGGCGGAGCAGGCGCCGCACCAGCACCGCAAGGGGCAGTTGCTGTATGCCACGCGCGGCGTGATGCATTGCAAGGTGGAAAGCGGTGTGTGGATCGTGCCGCCCCAGTGCGCCGTGTGGATACCGGGCGGCCTGATGCATTCGGCGCAGGGCGTGGGCGAAGCGGAGTGCTATTGCCTGTTTGTCGAGCCAGCCATGGCGCCGGCCTTGCCCGCCGTTTGCTGCACCGTGGCCGTTTCGCCGTTGCTGCGCGAACTGATCGCCAAGGCGGCCGGCTTTCCCACCCTGGCCGCGCTGCAGGGCGCGCAGGAACGCCTGGTGCTTACCCTGCTCGATGAATTGGCGGCCGCGCCCGTGGAAGACTTGCATTTGCCGATGCCGCGCGATGCGCGTTTGCGCCGCCTGGCCGCGCTGCTGCTGGCGCAGCCCGCCGATAAAAGCACCCTGGCCGAATGGGCCAGCCGTATCGGCATGAGCGAGCGCAGCATGACCCGCCAGTCACTGGAGGAAATGGGCATGAGCGTGGGCCGCTGGCGCCGGCAATTGCACGTCATCCTGGCCTTGCAACGGCTGGCGCAAGGGCGCAGCGTGAAAGCGGTGGCGCTGGAACTCGGTTATGAAAACACCAGTGGTTTTGTCACCATGTTCCGCAAGGCCGTGGGCAAGCCGCCGGCGCGCTACTTGGCGGAGCGGGAGTCCGGAAGAATATAAAAAAAGGCGGCATATGCCGCCTTCGTCCCGCATCGTCGCCGAAGATCAGACTTCGCGCGCCAGCGCCAGAAATTCCGTGCGCAGCGCCAGGTTCGGCTGCATCTCGCCCAGCATGGCCGAGGTGATGGTTTCTTCGCCCGGCGTGCGGATGCCGCGGCTTTCCATGCACAGGTGGCGGCAGCGTACGACCACGCCAACCGATTTCGGTTCCAGCACTTCCATCAGGGCATTGGCGATCTGCATCGTCATGCGTTCCTGCACTTGCAGACGCTTGGAGAAGCAATCGACGAGGCGCGTCAGTTTCGACAGGCCGACGATCTTGCCGTTGGGCACATAACCGATGGTGGCCTTGCCGAAGAACGGCGCCAGATGGTGTTCGCAATGGCTGTAGACGGGGATGCCGCGCACGACGATCAGCTCGTTGTACTGTTCCGCGCCATCTTCGAAGGCTTTCAGCAAGTCCACCGGGTCCTGGCCATAGCCGGACGTCCAGTGCTTCCACGCCTTGGCCACGCGCGCCGGCGTTTCCAGCAAGCCAGGACGCTGCGGGTCTTCGCCAAAGCTGCTGATCAGCCGGCGCCAGTCGTTTTCGGAGAATTCTTCTTGAGACATGCTACACCACCCTAAAATTTTCAATTGCCGCCAGTATATAGAAAATGCGGCAAGCTGCCCGAGCAGCTCCTGCTTTACGACACTGCCGGCGGACGGTGCGCGCCCACCAGCAGCGCGGAAATCGACACGCTCGAACTCGCTTCCGGCCACACATCGCCGGGGCCGAACCAGCGCGCCTCGGCGATCTCGTTTTCATCGAGACGAATCTCGCCATCGAGGTAATCGGCCGTAAACGCGATCATCAGCGAATGGGGAAATGGCCAGGACTGGCTCATGAAGTACTGCAAGTTATGCACGCGCAAACCCACCTCTTCCATCACTTCGCGGTGCACGGCTTCCTCGATCGATTCGCCCGCCTCCAGGAAACCGGCCAGCGGACTGAAGCGCTGCGACGGCGAGTGCTTGTGCATGGCCAGCAGCACCTGTTCGCCCTTGCGGATGAGCACCATCATGGCGGGCGAAATACGCGGATACGCGAGCATGCCGCAGGCGGCGCAGGTGAAGCAGCGTTCGCCGCGCGTGCGCTGCATGGGCGTGGCGCACACGCCGCAATGGCGGTGCGTGCGCGCCCACTCGGCCAACTGCACGGCGCGGCTGGCCAGGCCCAGGAACGCGTCGTCGACGGCATTGAACAACGAACGCATGCCGTGCCAGGCCAGGCCGGCGCCCGGCGGCAACTCTTCGTCGGTCCAGACCGTCTGGCAATAGCGGCCCTGCCACAGGCCCACAGGCTGTGCGCGGCTCAGGTCGATATCGAGCGCGGCCGCCTCGGCGGCGGTGGGCAGGGTCAATTCGGGCGTGCGCAGCAATAAACGTCCGCGGTGAAAGACAAACGTCAGCGTCTGCTCGGTGGACGGGGCCGGTTCGGGCGCATCGATCAGGGGGACAAAGGCATCGGGAGTCTGCAGCATGCTTGGCGGAATTTGTAAAGGTTGCTCATCATACTCCCGCTGGCGGAGCCTTGCGCGCATAGCAGCGGCCGGGGCGCAAAGCAAGCATTCATGCACCATGACAGTGTTTTTTTTGCGGCACACCCATTCCGTTGCGTAAACGATACTGATAACGATTCTCATTTACGAAATAACGCCCATTTATTACAATACGGTCTTCCGTCTCCATCGCCAGCCACTTGCCCGCGTGCCCAAGCACAGCGGCGCAGAGCCAGCCAGGAACCACTACCCTGACCTTATCGAGAGAGCAAGATGGCAATCAAGAGCCGCAAACACGCCCCAACCCGTTTCAACCAGCACATCGGCGCCGCCCTGGCCGTGATGCTGCTGCCCGTCGCCGCCCAGGCGGCCGACCCGGCCGGTCAAAGTGCCCCGGCATCGCAGCAAATGCTGAACGAAGTCAAGGTCGTGGGTTCCAAGGAAAACGACTTCAAGGCCGAAAAAGCCTCGTCGCCGAAATACACGGAAGAGCTGGTCAATACGCCGCAAACCATCGTCGTGATCAAGAAGGAATTGATCGAACAGCAAGGCGCGCTGACCCTGACGGAAGCGCTGCGCAACACGCCAGGCGTCGGTACCTTCTTCCTCGGTGAAAACGGCAACACGAACACGGGCGACGCCGTCTACATGCGCGGTTTCGATTCGTCCGGCAGCATCTATGTCGATGGCGTGCGCGACGTGGGCTCCATCTCGCGCGACGTCTTCAACATCGAACAGATCGACGTATTGAAGGGCCCGGCGGGCACCGACAGCGGCCGCGGTTCGCCGACCGGCTCGATCAATCTGGTCAGCAAGACGGCCACCATGGAAAACAAATTCAATTCGCTGCTGACGGCGGGCAGCGGCAAGCAGAAACGCGCCACGGCCGACTGGAACCGCGTCCTCGACAGCGATACCGGCACGGCTTTGCGCCTGAACCTGATGACGCAGGACAGCGGCAACGCGGCGCGCGATGAAGTCAAGAACAAGCGCTGGGCCTTCGCGCCCACCGTCACCTTCGGCATCGGCAAGCCAACGCGCATCACGGCCAGCTACCTGCACGTGGATCAAAACAACGTGCCCGACGGCGGCGTGCCGACCATCGGCTTGCCAGGCTACTCGACGCCGGACGTCGCCACGAAGGATAAGCCGATCATCCGCAGCTACCTGAACAGCGCCGCCAGGGTCGATCCGAAGAATTTCTACGGTTCCACCTCGGACTACGACAAGATCAAGGCCGACATGGGCACCTTGCGCATCGACCATGATTTCTCGTCCAACGTGCAGCTCCAGAACACCACGCGCTACGGCAAGACCCAGCAGGACTACCTGCTGACGGCCTTCATGGGCAGCGCCGGCAACCTGAATACGGAGACGAACGGGGTGATGCGAGACCCTTCGACCTGGACCCTGGCGCGCTCGCTGCGCACCGTGAAGGACCAGGAAAACACGATCCTGACCAACCAGACCGTGGTCAGCGCACAATTCGACACGGGCGTGCTGAAGCACTCCCTGGTGGCAGGCGCCGAGTTCACCAGCGAAAAACAGACCAACTACAGCTATGTGCCAGCCAGCCTGGGCACCTTGCCGGATGCCAATCTGTACAATCCGAATCCGCGCGACACCGTCACCGGCCACAATCCCGTGCGCAGCGGCGCCTTCACGGAAGGCGAAGTCAACACGCAAAGCCTGTATGTGTTCGACACCATCAAGTTCGGCGACAAGTGGATCTTCAACGGCGGCGTGCGCTTCGACCATTTCAACACCACGTATGACGCCGTCGCCCTGCAAGCGGCCGTGGGCAAAGATCAGGTACAAAAACTGCCGGTCGGCACGCCGATTCCTACCCATTTGACCCTGAGCGACACCCTGGCCAACGGCAAGATCTCGGCCATGTACAAGCCGACGCCGGACAGCAGCGTGTACGCCTTGCTGGCCACGTCGAAAGCGCCGCCAGGCACCAATTTTGCCCTGAGCACCGCCGCCAACAGCGCGCAAAACCTGAACTATGACCCGCAGGAAACCATCACCAAGGAAATCGGCACCAAGTGGGACTTCCTGAAGCAAAAACTGTCGCTGTCGGCCGCCGTCTACCAGACCACCGTCAAGAATGAAGTGGAGCAAGATCCGGTGATCTCGACCATTTATTACCAGACCGGCAAGAAGCGCGTGCAAGGCCTGGAACTGGGCGTGGTGGGCGAGATCATGCCGAACTGGCTGGTCAGCGCCGGCTATACGCGTATGAATACCAAGGTCGAGTCGAACAAGGTCTTCACGGCCAGCGGCGACAAGAACCTCACCTACACGCCAAAGCAGGCGTTCACCAGCTGGACTTCGTACACCCTGCCATTCGGCCTGAAGATCGGCGGCGGCGCGCGTTACGTGGGTGAAATGCTGCGCGGCACCGATGGCGCCGTCGGCACGCCGGCCCGCGTGGATGCCTACTGGGTCTTCGACGCCATGGCAACCTATACCGTCAACAAGAACCTCGACTTGCAGCTGAATGCCTACAACCTGGCCGACAAGACCTATGTGGCCGCCATCAACAAATCCGGCTACCGCTACACCCCAAGCCAGCCGCGTTCGTTCAGCCTGACGGCGAATATCAAGTTCTGAAATCAATAGCATAGAAACTGCGCCACATCGGGCCCCTCTTCGGAGGGGCTTTTTTATTGTCCTGATAATCTTGCCTTTTTGGGTCTACCGCCACCCCGCCGCGACTAGCGTATGAAAAGTCATACAGCGATGCGCTTGCGCGTCCAATATTTCGCGCAAGCGTGCAAAGTTGCAACATCCTAGCAACAAAAAATCGACCTTAAATCAACAACTTAAGAAGTTATGTAGCAAATTCCAATTTCAGGCATATCCTTTGCTATGTACAGGTTTTGCTGCAAATAATCGCTGGCACGCAAGGGCTTGTTTTTGAGAAATATTGACTCCAAGCTTGAGTTGCTCGCTATCAATAATCCGCTCACAGCGGCGTTTCACCGGAGGAGTCAAAATGAAAAAGAAACGGCCATTAACCCTGTACATCCTGATTGCCATGATCCTCGGCATTGCCGTGGGCTATGGATGCAACACCGCCTTCCCTGATGCCAAGCTCAGCGCTCAAATCGCTGGCAATATTTCCATCGTCACCGACGTCTTCCTGCGCCTGATCAAGATGATCATTGCGCTGCTGGTGTTCTCCACCCTGACGGTCGGCATCGCCCACATGGGCGACGGCAAGACGGCTGGCCGCATCGGCCTGAAAGCCATGTGCTGGTTCGTCGTCGCCTCGCTCGTTTCGCTGGCGCTGGGCATGGTGCTGTCGAATCTGATGCAACTGGGCACCAATCTGGGCTTGCCATTGCCGGACGTCCACGCGTCGACGAATCTGAAAACGGCCGCCTTCACCTTGAAAGATTTCTTCACGCACCTGGTGCCGAAGTCGCCGATCGAGGCCATGGCCAACAATGAAATCCTGCAAGTGCTGGTGTTCTCGATCTTCTTCGGCGGCGCACTGGCCGGCCTGGGCGAATCGGGCAAGACCCTGACGGCCGTCGTCGACCAGCTGGCACAAGTCATGCTGCGCATCACCGGCACCATCATGAACCTGGCCCCGCTGGCCGTGTTCGCCGCGATGGCTTCCGTCATCACCACCCACGGCCTGGGCGTGCTGGTCACGTTTGCCAAGTTCATGGGCGGCTTCTACGTCGGCCTGCTGTGCCTGTGGGCCCTGCTGATCGGCGCCGGCTTCGTCGTCATCGGCCCGCGCATCTTCAAACTCGTCGGCCTGATCCGCGAACCGTTCCTGCTGGCATTCTCGACGGCCAGCTCGGAAGCGGCGTATCCAAAACTGCTGACGGCGCTCGACCAGTTCGGCGTGGACCGCAAGATTTCCAGCTTCGTGTTGCCGATGGGCTACTCCTTCAACCTCGATGGTTCGATGATGTACTGCACCTTCGCCGTGCTGTTCATCGCGCAGGCCTACGGCATCGACCTGTCGATCGGCACGCAGATCACCATGCTGCTGCTGCTGATGCTGACCTCGAAAGGCATGGCCGGCGTGCCGCGCGCCTCGCTGGTGGTGATTGCCGCTACCCTGAACCAGTTCAATATTCCGGAAGCCGGCTTGCTGCTGCTGATGGGCGTCGACCAATTCCTCGACATGGGCCGTTCGGCCACCAACGCGGTCGGCAATGCCGTCGCCACGGCCGTCGTCGCCAAGTGGGAAGGTGGCCTGGCCACCGAGGAAGAAGCCGCGGCGGCCAACGCGGCCAGCCAGAACACGGAAAGCCATTGGGGCGAAGCGGATCACGCTAGCAAAGCCTGATAGCGCCATGGCCCGCCACAAGCGGGCCATTTATTTGTTGTCGATGTTGAGTAACAAGCAGTCAGGTAGTGCGATCAGTAGTCATTCCAACTTATTAGAGAGATTTTCATGAAAAAAGTCCTGTTTACCCTGCTGACCCTCGGCGCAGCCTCCACCGGCGCCATGGCCCAATCGAGCGTGACCATGTATGGCGTGGCTGACGCCGGCCTGGTGTTCGACAAGGATGCGGCTGGAGACCGCCTGAACCGCGTCGCCTCCGGCGTCGCCTCGGGCTCGCGCATCGGCTTCAAAGGCAAGGAAGACCTCGGTGCTGGCCTGGCCGCCATTTTCGTGCTGGAAAGCGGTTTCAATATCGATACCGGCACCTCGGGCCAGGGCGGCCGGCTGTTCGGCCGCCAGGCGTACGTGGGCCTGACCGGCAGCGCCGGCGCCGTCACGCTGGGCCGCCAATATACGCCGTACTACCTGGCCCTGCGCGACGTGGCCGATCCGTTTGTCATCGGCCTGGCCGGCACGGCGTCGAACATTATGGCGACGAATTACCGCATCGACAACATGGTGCAATACAGCACGCCGACCTGGAGCAAGCTGTCGGCCGACCTGGCGTATGGCTTTGGCGAAGTGGCCGGCGACAATGCGAAAAACCGCAGCATGGGCGGCGCCGTGCATTACATCGACGGTCCGCTGAACGTGACCCTGACGCACCACCGCCAGGAAAATGCGCTGGCGACCCAGCAAACGCGCAACACCCTGCTGGCCACGCGCTACGACTTTGGCGTGCTGCAAGGTAACTTCGGCTACGCCGACAACCGCGCCCTCGACGACAGCAAGAGCAATGACATCCTCGTCGGCTTCAGCGCCCCGTTCGGCGCCACCAAGCTGGTCGCGTCGTACATCCGCCACAACGACAAGAGCAATGCCAACCGTGACGCCCAGCAGTGGGCCATCGGCGCCTTCTATGCGCTGTCCAAGCGCAGCGACCTGTACACAGGTTACGGCCACATCAGCAACAAGAACGGCGCTACCTACAAGGTTGGCAATGCCACCGACGATGGCACCGGTAACAGCGGTTTCAACTTGGGCATGCGCCATACGTTCTAAGGACTTTGAACTGTCCGGGACATAAAGCGTGAGCCGCCGGATGCATATCCGGCGGCTTTTTCTTTTTACGCAATATTTAAATGCGATACTGTGGGTTCTTGCAAGTTGGCAGCTGATTTTATGAATAGCAGTAGTAAACCCTCCCTTTCCTGGCGCCAGCGCCTGTCGCAACGGTCGGGCCGCGAAACGCTGGCCTGGGGCGTCGTGCTGGCCGCCTGCCTGGCCACCGTCTGGCTCGTGTATTTCTGGACTGAACGCATCGCCATCGGCAAGCTGCAGGCCAGCGGCGCGCAACGCCTCGAGGTGTATGTCAGCAGCCTGGAAAATGCGCTGGAAAAATACGACTTCCTGCCCAAGACCCTGGAGCTGAACCGCGACGTGATCCGTTTGCTGCAGCACCCGGAAGACCCGGTGCTGGTCGATACGGTCAACCATTACCTCGAGCAGATGAATGCCCAGGCGAAATCCTCGACCATTTTCATCAGCAACCTCGACGGCAACACGCGGGCCGCCAGCAACTGGCAGCAGCCCGACAGCTTTATTGGCGACAATATCTCGTTCCGCCCCTACGCCCAGGACGCGCTGCGCGGCACGCCGGGCCGCTTCTATGGCGTGGGCACGACGCGGCTGGAACCCGGTTACTTCTTTGCCCACGGCATCTACCAAAATGGCCACATGCTGGGCCTGGCAACGGTGAAGGTGAATCTGGAAACCCTGGAAAAACGCTGGGTGCAGGGCGCCGACAAAGTCATGCTGGCCGACGAGCACGGCGTGATTTTTCTCAGCTCCATGGCGGACTGGAAATACAAGACCCTGGCGCCGCTGTCGCCGGCGATCGTCGAGGAACTCAACCGCACGCGCCAGTACTATTCGAAGCAGCTGGCCGCCATCCCCTTCGTTTCCGACCGCCAACTGGGCAATGGCGCCCGCGTAATCAGCGTGCGCGAGCAGGAACATGCCGACGCGCCACCGAAGATCAGTTCCAGCGTCATGACGCAGATCAAGCTGAAATCGCCGCAAGGCTGGACTTTCATTTATTTGTCCGACCTGGCGCAAGCCAAGGCCAGCGCGCGCGCGGCGGCCGCCTTCTCTTGCGTGCTGCTGGGCTTTTTCATGCTGCTGTTCTTTTACCTGCGCCAGCGCCGCGCGGCCGTGGCGCAAAAATTGCGCGCCCGCGAAGACTTGCAACACGCCTACGACAACCTGGAAGCCATGGTCGAGGAGCGCACCTCGGAACTCAATGCCATGACGCAAAGCCTGAGCCAGGAAATCGAGGTGCGCAGCAAGGCCGAGCAGAAACTCCACATCACGCAAAATGAACTGTTTCAAGCCGGCAAAATGGCCGTGCTGGGGCAAATGTCGGCCAGCATCACGCATGAGCTGAACCAGCCGCTGACGGCGCTGCGCACCATGTCCGACAATGCCGTCATCCTGCTGGAACGGGGCCGGCTCGACGACGCGCGGCGCAACCTGGCGAAGATCTCGCAAATTGCGGCCAGGATGGGGACCATTACGGGTCAATTGAAGATTTTTGCGCGCAAATCGACGACCAGCCTGACCTCCGTCTCGATCCCCACGGCGATCAGCAATGCGCTGTTCCTCGTCGAGCGCCGGCTGCAGGTGGAAAGTGTGCGTTTTACTTTGCAACTGCCGCCCGAAGACATCTTCGCCATGTGCGAAAGCAACCGCCTCGAGCAGGTGCTGGTGAACCTGTACGCGAACGCGCTCGACGCCATGAACGGCAGCGACGTGCGCAGCCTGCGTGTGGCCGTCGAATGCACGCCCGAGCACGTGCTGATCCACGTGGCCGACACGGGGCCGGGCCTGTCGACGGAGGTGTATGAACACCTGTTCGAACCGTTCTTCACGACCAAGCCGCAGGGTCTGGGCCTGGGCCTGGGACTGGCCATTTCCGAACAGATCACGCGCCAGTTCGGCGGCGTGCTGCGCGCCGAGAACGCCCCTGGCGGCGGCGCCATCTTCACCATCGAACTACAGATTGCAACGCAGGAGGAAAAACATGTTTGACGGCTTGAAGGTCTTGCTGGTCGAGGACGACCCCACCGTACGCGAAGGCAGCGAGCAGGCACTGCAGCTGGCCGGCCTGGACGTGCTGGCGTTTCACTCGGCCGAGCTGGCCTATAAACTGCTGACGCCCGATTTTCCCGGCATCGTCGTCAGCGACGTGCGTCTGCCCGGCATGAGCGGCCTGGAATTGCTGCAAGCGGTCAAGACGCTCGATGCCAACCTGCCCGTGATCCTCGTCACGGGCCACGGCGACATCACGATGGCCGTGCACGCCATGCGCACGGGCGCCTATGATTTCATCGAAAAGCCGTATTCTTCCGAGCAACTGGTCGACGTCATCCTGCGCGCGCTGGAAACGCGCCGTCTGACCCTGGAAGTGCACAGCCTGCGCCGCCAGCTGGAAGACGGCGGCGGCATCGAATCGCGCCTATTGGGAAATTCCGTGGCGATGCGCGACATACGGCGCTTGATCCTCGACGTTGCCGACGAACCGGCCGACGTGCTGATCTACGGCGACACGGGCACGGGCAAGGAAATGGTGGCGCGCTGCCTGCACGACTTCAGCCACCGCCGCAAGCACAACTTCGTCGCCGTCAACTGCGGCGCGATTCCCGAAAGCATTTTTGAAAGCGAAGTCTTCGGCCACGAACCGGGCGCGTTTACAGGCGCGGCCAAGCGGCAGGTGGGCAAGATCGAGCACGCGGATCAAGGCACTTTTTTCCTCGACGAAATCGAATCGCTGCCCCTGTCCCTGCAAGTCAAATTGCTGCGCGTGCTACAGGAACGCTATATCGAACGCCTCGGCTCGAACGTGCCCACGCCCGTCGATGTGCGCGTCATCGCGGCGGCCAAGCTGGACCTGGAAGACTTGTCGCAGCAGCAGAAATTCCGCAGCGACCTGTACTACCGTTTGAATTTGATCGTGCTGCATTTGCCGCCCTTGCGCGAACGGCGCGAAGACATTCCCATCCTGTTCGAGCACTTCGTGCTGGCCGCGGCCGCCCGCTACAACCGCGCCGCGCCCGTGGTCTCCAGCGCGCAGATGCGCAACCTGATGGCCCATTCCTGGCCCGGCAATGTGCGCGAATTGCGCAACATCGCCGACCGCTTCGTGCTGGGCATCGCCGGCGGCGCCTCGAGCCTGCTGGCGGCCGGACTGGCCAGCCCCCTGTCGCTGGCGGAACAGGTCAACGGCTTCGAACGCGCGCTGATCGAGCAGGAACTGCGCGCATATTCCGGCAACGTCAGCGAAGTGAGCGCGGTGCTCGGTTTGCCGAAACAGACCTTGTATCACAAGATGCAGAAGTACAACCTGGTGGCCGAAGAGTTCCGCTAATCAACCAACCCGGCCCGTGCGCAAAGGCGTGACCCAGTCGGGCCGCCCGTTCGCCAGCGCCAGCCGGGCCGCTTTTTCCCAGTCATATTCCACGGCGTGCAGCTGCGCCGTCCAGGCGCCATCGCTTCCCTGTTCGGCGATGGCATAGCGCGCATGCGGCGTGCCGTTTTCCATCACGTGCGGATAACCATGGTCGTCGTCGTAGGCTTGCAAGCCCACGCTGCCCGGATTGACGATCAGCCGCCCATCGGCCAGACGCACCTGGCGCGGCATGTGCGTGTGGCCGCACAGGATCAAGGCCGCGTCGGCCGAACCGGCCCGTTCGGCCACCTCTTGCGGAGTGGCGGCACGGCTGCCTTGCGGCGTGACGCTGTCGAGAAAATACACGAGGTCGCTGCTGGGCGTGCCATGCACGAGCAGCACGTCATGCCGCAGGCGCAAGGTGGCGGGCAGCGCCGCGATCCAGGCTAGTTGCTCCGGCAACAGTTGCGCGCGCGCATAGGCGTCCGAGACGCCCATGCGGGCCGGGTCGCCCAGCAGCTGGCGCTCGTGGTTGCCGCGGATGGTGGGCAGGCCGAGCCCCATCAGGCGCGCCGCCGTGGCGCGCGGTTGCAGATGGCCCGAGACGATATCGCCGAGGTTGACGGTCACGTCCACGCCACGCGGGGCGATGTCGGCCAGCACGGCGTTCAGCGCGTCCAGGTTGCCGTGGATATCGGATATGGCGGCGATTCTCATGCGGTGTCTCCTCCTCTTGCGCACCATTTTGCCCGCGTTCCCCATCGCAGGCAATGTCGGCATGTACCAGCCGTTACACGCGGTAGGACAAATCCGACGGTAATTTGCGCCGTGCGGCTACGTGATTGAAATGTAACAGTTGCTACCATTTCCTCATCGCACTGTTGCCCAGCGTTGGTCGCCCAAGCGTTGCGACAGTTTTCACTTTATTTTGAGGAGTTGCCCATGTCTGCCATGTCCGTGTCCACCCGCCTGTCCCCACCACGCCCGCACCACCTCGCCTTGCGCGGCGCCATGATGCTGGGTGTGCTGGGTATTGCCACGGCGGCCGCCACGGCGCGGGCCGAGCCATCGCCGGCACTGGACCGTGTCAGTCTGTCGGTGGGGGCGTTTTCCGCCGATCCGCGCATCAATATCGGCGCCGACACGCAGTTTGGCCGCATCGATGCGCCCGAATCGAATCCCAAACATACGACCATTCCGCGCATCAAGGCCGAATTGCTGATCGGCGACCGCCATGGCCTGGCGTTCGACTACTACCGCTATGACAAATCCTATACCCCCACGCTCAGCGGCCAGACCACCATCAATGGCCAGCCCGTGACGGGCACGGCCAGCGCAGATGCCGATCTGAAACTGGACCTGGCCAAGATGTCGTACCGGTGGTGGCTGGGCAGCGGCAACGACACTTTCGGCATCGGCCTGGGTGCGGCCTATTACAATGCAAACCTGAACGGCACGGCCACCGGCATCGTCAATGGCGAGACGGCCACGGCGCGCGATTCCATCGGCGAGCACGCGTTCGCGCCGCTGCTGGAAGTGGGCTGGCGCCATGCCTTCACACCGGACTTGCGCATGTATGCGGAAGCATCGGGCATCAAGAAAAATGGCGGGCGCATCAACGGCCACATCTACGGCGGCAATATCGGCGTGGAATGGTTTCCGTTCAAGAACATCGGCTTCGTGGCCGATTACGGCATCTCGAAAATCAAGCTGCACCGCGACAGCGAACGCGATGCGGACTTGAACGTGCGCCTGACGGGACCGTCAGCGTATGTGAAAGTGCGCTTCTAAAAGCGCTCAGGCCGCCGGTTTCAGCAAGGTCAGCTGGAACTGCGGCAAGGCCGGATCGTCGTACGCCTCGACACGGGCAAACGGCAGGCGCGCAAACGCCTGCCGCCAGAACGCGCAGGCTGCGGCATCGTCGCGAAACGTCGCCACCAGCCACGTCTGCGCGCTACCGAGCAGCACACGCCGCAGCACTTCCAGCGCCACGCCCCTGCGCCGGTATTTCTTCAGGATGAAAAAGTCGCTGAATTCCTGCACCGGCAACCCACCCGCCATGCCAGGCTCCGTCAGGAAAAAACCGGCCAGCTCGCCATCGACCTCGATCCAGCTGGCCGTGTGGCCGGTGGCATGCAGATACGACGCCAGCCCCGCATCGCACACGTCGTAGCGGCCATCGGCCAGCACGCTTTCTGCGCTCCAGGCGGAATTGTCATAACAGTACAGTTGAAACAGCTGCGCCAATGCCGCCTCTTCGCCCGGGGCAATGGCGCGCAAAGTCATGTTTACTGGCATTGCAGGCATATCCCCATCCTTTCCGCACCATGGCGTCACTGAAGCGGGCGAGTGGAGCACTGCGTCACTCATCCCCGCCCTCCTGCATTTCATGCCTGCCTTTCCTCACTTGGTCGCAAAAAAATTAATTTTCTCCCAATTGGCTATATATTATTGTTTTTAAGTAACATCCGCCATCGCGGCTGCAAAACAAGGGCGATCCCCTTCCACAGACCGGCAGACATGCATCTGCCGGCTTTCATACCCAAGCTCTGGAGAGTGCTGCACATGCTATCGATCAAACAGCTGAACAAAACGTATGCCAATGGCGTCAAGGCCATCAACAATGTCAGCCTGGAGATTCCCAACGGAATGTTCGGCCTGCTGGGGCCAAATGGCGCAGGCAAGTCCTCGCTAATGCGTACCATTGCGACATTGCAAGATCCCGATAGCGGCAGCATCCATTTCGATGGCGTCGATGTACTCACGGACAAGGCCGGCCTGCGCCGCCAGCTCGGCTATCTGCCGCAGGATTTCGGCGTGTATCCGAAAGTCAGCGCGGAAACCCTGCTCAACCACTTTGCCGTGCTTAAAGGCTTGACGGAGAAGGGTCCGCGCAAGGAAGCCGTGGAAGCGTTGTTGCAGCAAACCAATCTGTGGGAAGCGCGCAAGCGCAACCTGGGCACGTATTCGGGCGGCATGCGCCAGCGCTTCGGCATCGCCCAGGCGCTGCTGGGTGCGCCGCGCCTGGTGATCGTCGATGAACCGACGGCGGGCCTGGACCCGGACGAGCGCAACCGTTTCCTGAATCTGCTGGCGAAGATCGGCGAGCAGGTGGTGGTCATCCTGTCGACCCACATCGTCGACGACGTGACGGACCTGTGCCCGCGCATGGCCATGATCGTCAAGGGTCAAGTACTGGTGCAGGGCGAGCCGCAGGCGGCCATCGATACGCTGCTGGGCAAGGTGTGGCGCCGCAGCGTCACGACGGAGGAGCTGGCGCAATACCAGCAAAGCCTGAATGTGCTGTCGACACGCCTGGTGGGCGGCAAGCCGCAAATCAATGTGTATGCCGACAGCCAGCCCGACAGCGGCTTCGCGCAGATCGCCCCGGACCTGGAAGACGTGTACTTCCTGCACGTGCGCAACGCTGCCCGCGACGGCGCCGCCGCGCCAGCCGCAGCCCCAGCCGCCGTTCTGGCCTGAGGAGCGCGTCATGTGGAAGGAATTTTTCAAGTTTGACCTCGGCTATCAGCTGAAACAGCCGCTGCTGTGGGTATTTGCCGCCATCATGGCCTTGCTGGCCTTTGGCGCCAGCAGCAGCGATTCGATCCAGATCGGCGGTGCCATCGGCAACATCAACCGCAATGCACCCACCGTGGTGGCGCAGATGCTGGGCATCTTCAGCCTGCTGTCGATGTTCCTCGTCACCGTCTTCATCGCCGGCGCCGTGCTGCGCGATAGCGAAGTGGGCATGGCCGACATGCTGTTCGCCACACCCATGCGCAAGTGGGACTACCTGTTCGGCCGTTTCGCCGCCGGCTTTGTCGCCTGCCTGGTGATCTTTGCCGCCATCGCCCTGGCCACCATGCTCGGCCCCCTCATGCCCTGGGTCGATGCACAGCGCGTGGGCGCGTTTTCGCTGCACACGTATGCGTGGAGCTTTGCCGTCATCGTCATTCCGAACCTGCTCTTCATCGGCGCCCTGCTGATGCTGCTGGCCGCCACCACGCGCTCGATGATGCTCGTCTACGTGGGCGTGCTGGGCTTTTTCGTGCTGTGGGCCATGGCCGGCGTCTTTACGCGCGACATCAACAATGAATGGATTGCCGTCCTGCTCGACCCGTTCGGCTTGCGCGCCTTTGGCCGCATGACGCGCTACTTCACGTCCGCCGAATCGAATGCCAGCCTGCCGCCCCTGTCCGGCTTCCTGCTGGCCAACCGCCTGCTGTGGATCGGCATCACGGCCGTGCTGTTCCTCGCCACGGTGGCGCTGTTCAAGCCGCAGCGCACGGGCACGGGCAAACGTTTGTTCGGCAAGCACAAGGTGCAGACGGCCGCCCCCGCCATCTCGGCGCCGCTGCACCTGCCGCGCACGCTGCCCCGCTTCACCGCGGCGACAGCCTGGCGCCAGTGGTGGCAAATCCTGCGCTTCGACGCGGCCGGCGTCTTCAAGAGCGTGCCCTTCCTCGTCATGCTGCTGTTCGCCGTGATCAACCTGATCGCCGGCGCGAATGTCGGCAAGAACATGTACGGCACGGCCGTGTATCCGATGACGCATTTGATGCTGCAAAATATCAGCAACAGCTTCAGCTTCATGCTGATCATCATCGTCACCTTTTACGCGGGTGAACTGATCTTCAAGGAACGGCACGTCAGGATCGCCGACGTCAGCGACGCCATGCCCGTGCCCAACTGGGTACCCCTGCTGGCCAAGTGCACGGCGCTGATCGGCGTCATCGCCGGCTACCTGCTGGCGGGCATCATCACCGCCATCGGTTTCCAGCTGGTCAAGGGCGGCGCGCCCGTGGAACTGGGCCTGTACCTGAAAGGCACCCTGCTGGGCGCCCTCTTCTTCGTGCTGATGGGCTTGTGCGCCCTCACCCTGCAAGTGCTGTCGAATAACAAGTTCATCGGCTACCTGCTGGTGATCCTGCTGATGGTGGCGCAAGCCGTGCTGGGCATGCTGCACTTCGAGCACAACCTGTACAACTTCGCCGCCACGCCGGCCATCAAGTATTCGGACATGAATGGCTATGGCCACTTTCTGACCGGCTGGGCCTGGTTTGCGCTGTACTGGAGCCTGTTTACCGTGGCGCTGGTCATGCTGGCGCGGGCCTTCTGGGTGCGCGGCCTGTCCGCCGACTGGCGCGCGCGCGTGCGTCTGGCGCGCCAGCGTCTGCACGGCCGCGCCGGCGCCGCGCTGGCCGTGGTGCTGCTGTGCTGGGCCGGCACGGGCGGCTGGATCTTCTACAACACGAATGTGCTGAACCAGTACGAAACGTCCGACGTCAGCATGGACAAGCAGGCCCGCTACGAGAAATTGTACAAACAGTACAAGGACTTGCCGCAGCCGAAGATCACCGACATCCAGGCCAGCGTGGATATCTATCCGGAACAGCGCAAAGTGTTGATCAAGGGTCACTACGTGCTGCAAAACAAGACGCAGCAAGCGCTCGACACCTTGCGCATCCAGCGCAACCCAGACCTGGAAACGCACTGGTTGAACTTGCCTGAGCACAAGGTGACGCTGAACGACAAGGAACTCGGCTTCAGCATCCTCAAGCTGGCGCAGCCGCTGGCGCCCGGCGCCACCCTGCCGCTCGACTTCACGGTGGCCGTCACGCATGAGGGCTTTACCAACAGCGGCACGCCGGACCAGGTCAACCTGAACGGCAGCTTCTTCAACAACCAGGCGTATTTTCCGCACTTCGGCTATGCCAAGGAAATGGAGTTGACGGACCGCAACGAGCGCCGCAAGCGGGGCCTGGGCGAGCCGCAGCGCATGGCCAAGCTGGAAGACAAGTCAGCGTATGGCGACACGGTGCTGGGTGGCGATGCCGACTGGATCCATTTCGACACGACGGTGTCCACCAGCGGCGAGCAGATCGCCCTGGCGCCCGGCTACCTGCAAGGCAGCTGGGAAAAGGATGGCCGCCGCTATTACCGCTACAAGATGGACCAGCCGATGCTGCCATTCTTCGCCTACCTGTCGGCACGCTGGGACGTGAAGAAGGGCGACTGGCACGGCGTGCCGATCGAGGTCTATTTCGACAAGAAACACGGCTACAACACGGACCGCATGATCACGTCCGTGCAAAAGTCGCTCGACTATTTCAGCACCGAGTTCACGCCCTACCAGCACAAGCAGGTGCGTATTCTGGAATTCCCGGGCTACCAGAGCTTTGCGCAGTCGTTCGCCAATACGATCCCGTATTCGGAAGGCATCGGCTTCATCGCCGACCTGCGCGACAAGGAGGACATCGACTATGTGTTCTACGTCACGGCGCATGAAATGGCGCACCAGTGGTGGGGCCATCAGGTGATCGGCGCCAATGTGCAGGGCGCCACCATGCTGATGGAGTCCCTGGCGCAATACTCGGCCCTGATGGTGATGGAAAAGGAATACGGCCGCGACAAGATGCGCCGCTTCCTGCGCTATGAACTGGACCGCTACCTGAGCGGACGCGGCGGCGAAGCCATCGAGGAATTGCCGCTGGCGCGCGTGGAGGGACAGCAATACATTCACTACAACAAGGGCAGCCTGGTGTTCTACCGCCTGCGCGATGAAATCGGCGAGCAAGCGCTGAACCGTGCCTTGAAACGCTATCTGCAGGACAAGGGTTACCAGCAGGCGCCGTTCACCACGTCGTCGGAATTGCTGGCCTACATCCGCGCCGAAACGCCGCAGGACAAGCAGGCCCTGATCACCGACCTGTTCGAGAAGATCGTCTTCTACGATAACCGCGTGACGCAAGCGAAAGCCGTGCAGCGCAAGGATGGCCAGTGGGACGTCACGATGCAGCTGCACCTGGCCAAGCTGGAGTCGGACGGCAAGGGCAAGGAAAGCCCGCGCGCCTACGACGAACCGGTAGAGATCGCCATCTTCGCGCGCGCGCCGGGCGGCAAGGAGAAGGATGAAAAGGTCCTGTTCACGGACAAGCGCATGCTGTCGGGCAGCGACCCCGTGATCACCATCACGGTGAAGGAAAAACCGTTTGAGGTGGGTGTCGATCCGTACAACAAGATGATCGACCGGGTGGCGCGCGATAACCGCAAGGAAGTCAGTTTCAATTAGGCTTGCGTCAACGCAATTGATGCAACACAAACCGGCCGCACCTTTGACCAGTGCGCGGCCGGTTTTTGTGCCTGGCGTAAGATGGCAAGCATCGCCAGCAACCGCGCTGGTGTCCACTTCACGGGGAAAACCGCATGCCACATCGTCCACTGCCCATCCGCGCCAGCCTGCTGCCGGCGGCACTCGTCTTTGCCACGCCCGCCTGGAGCGCCGATCCCATCCACAAGGAAAACGTGACATTGACGGCGAACCAGGCCACGCATACGGTAAAGGGCAAGATCAAGGGCTATGCCACGGCCGAATACACGGTGTCAGGCAAGGCGGGAAAGACTCTCAGCATCAAGCTAAAAACCAATCAGCCATCGAACTACTTCAACATCCGCCAGCAAGGCCAGGATGAAGCCCTGTTCATCGGCTCGACCAGCGGCAACACTTACCAGGCGGCACTGCCGGCCGATGGCGAGTACACGGTGCAGGTGTATTTGATGCGCAATGCGGCGCGCAGGAATACGGTGGCGAATTACAGCCTGGAAATGAGCATCAAAGAAGCCGCGACGCATTGATCCACGTCACGCCGGCTTGCTGCCAGCCGCGTATTTGCTGGCGGCGAGCGCCAGGCAGGCGGCCAGCAAGAGGATGGCAGCCAGGACAAAGGCAGCACCGCTGTCGTGGCTGGCAGGATCGACGGCGACCAGCATGGCGAACAGGGCCGGTGTCGCCAGTCCCGCCAGGCTGCCGGCGCTCTTGACGGCGCCCTGCAGCCAGCCCTGCTGCCGCGCCGACACGGCACTGGTCAGCAGACCCTGCAGCGCCGGGTTGGCCATTTCTCCCACGCCGAGCAAAAAAATGGCCAGATACGCCCCCGCCGACTGGCGCGACAGGGCAAGACACAAGAAGCCGGCACAGCAGCCGGCATAGGCCAGCATGGCCGTACGCCGCGGGCCGTATCGCGCCATCAGAAACGGGGCGCATTTCAGCTGCGCCACGCCGCCCCAGCCTGCCAGCACGGCAAGCATCAAGCCGACCTGGGTGGAGTCCCAGCCATAGCGCTGCTGCGTGTAAAACACGAACGCCACGGCAATCGACCAGTGCGCGCTGGCCACCAGCAAATACGCCAGGGTCAGAAAACGCAGTTCGGGACGCCTGGCCAGCTCGCACAAGGCGCCGAATGGATTGCTCATGCGCCAGCTGACGGGAACGCGCTTGTCCAGAGGCAAAGATTCAGGCAAGACCAGCACGCCGTACACGAGATTGCCGAGCGACAGCCAGCCGGCAAGATAGAAGGGCAGGCGCACATCGATATTGCCCAGCCAACCGCCCAGGGCCGGCCCCGCCACCAGTCCCATGCTGTAGGCCGCGCCCATCGAGGCAAACGCGCGGGTGCGCGCGGCGCCCTCGGAACAGTCGGCAATAAATGCATAGGCGATGCCAAAGCTGGAGGCGGTGATGCCGCACAAGATACGCCCCAGCACCAATTGGGCCAGCGTTTCCGTATCGGCCAGGCAGAAAAAATATACGGCCACGCCCAGGTTCGACAGCAGCAGCAGCGGGCGCCGGCCAAAGCGGTCCGACAGCGCCCCCAGCAGTGGCAAGGCAAACATTTGCGACAGCGAAAACAGCATCCCCAGGTAACCGAGCCATAACACGGGCTGGGCGGGACTGTCCCTCAATTGCAGCAGCAGACGCGGCAAGACGGGGGCCACCAGTCCCGCGCACAGGACGTCGATCAGGACGGTCATGAAGACCAGCGGAAAACCGAATAGCTGTACCGGCCGCCCCTGCACCGTGCGCATCAACCCAGTGCCAGCCGCCTCAGGCGGCAAGCGCTGGCGTGTCACTCTTCCATTCCGCCGGCGCATGCAGGGCAAACCCGTCGAGCAAGGGGCCGCCATACGGCTGCAGGGCGCGCGCGACCAGGTCGCCAAACGCCTGCTTGCCGGCCGGCGGGTCGAGCAGGAGCGCGCGCATGGCGGCATGCAGGTCGTCCGCGATCACCGGGCTGTAGGCCCTGAGCCGGCGCGCCAGATGCTTGCCGACGCCGCTCCACGCGCCCCCGGCCCGCAGCACGAAATTGGCCAGCACGTCATACAGCTTGGTGGCGATCGCCAGTGTTTCCTCGGCAACCGTGCTGTCGACCAGGTCTTCCAGCAAGGTCGTGATTTCATAGCGCCGGCTGGCCAGGGCATCGCCCGTCAGCGCCGGCGGGCCTTCGTCGTACATGGCTTGCGCCAGCCGATACAGGGCGGCGGATGTGTTCGTCTGCGGCAAGAGATTCCTGCCTTCGATCACCATCATCGCCATCGGTATGCGGCCGCCGGGACGATCCATCTTGCGGCAAAAGTAATCGAAGGAGCGCAGGTCATGGCCATACAATTCCACCGTCTGCTGGCCCAGCTTGAGCGTCTCGCGCCAGGCATGCGGCACGTTCTCGAACAACACGAGCAGATCGATATCCGAGGTGGCCGTTCCCTGGCCGCGCGCGATGGAGCCGCCGATGATCGCCGCTACGGCATGCGGATAGGCGGGCAGGATGTGTTGCTCCACCAACTGGCGGGCTGCGTCGAAATTCATTCCATCATCCCCTGCAGGTCAGGTAACTCCACCGCTTGCGAACGGTCCCGCTGGCGTTCGATTTCCGTCGCGCTGAAACCGACATACTGGCGCGCGGCGGCATTGAAAAAACGCCCGCCGACCACGCTCACCTTGGACGATTCTTCCAGCGTGCGCAGGCGCTGCACGGCCTGCGCTCCCAGCAGCGTGTGAAAACTGGCCAGGCCATTCTTCACGTGGTTGACCTCGTCGATATAAATGCATTCATGCAACAGGGAAATATCAGCGCGGCCGATGGCACGGTACAGCTCTGCGTAGTACAGGTCGGCGCCCAGCGAAAAGCCTTCGCCGATGACTTGCTCGAGGCCGATGCAATCGGCCGCATTCTGCGCCGCGCGGCAGCTTTTCCAGATGCCCAGGGACACCGGCGTTTCGCCGATGCCGCCCCCTTCGTTCGCCAATGCGCCCAGCAGCAGCTGCGCGTGCCGGAATTCTTCCACGCACTGCAAGGTCAGCGATTCGGCCACGTCGCCCGGCAACTCCGGGAATCGCAGCACCAGCATGGCGCACACTTCGCCGGCGCACACTTCCACATTAAAAATTTGCTGGTGCAATTTCCTGCGCGGATAATCGCGGTCCAGCTCATAGCGCACGTAGTCGACGATTTCCAGCTGCTCGGGGCGCCCGGGCAACTCCGGACAATCCCACTGCGCCGGCAGCACCTGGCCTTCGAGGCGCTGGCAGCCGCTGTGCATGGCAGGCAGGAGCCACAGGACTTTCTGCGCCGCCAGTTCGCTCTTGGCCCACAAGCCAAGCGAGGCGAGCGCCTGCATGCTGTGCCGGAGGGTGGCGAAATGCGCGTCGATGTGCACGCCCGCGTCCGCGCCATGCGGATTGGCGGGTACCGCACCCAGAGCAAAGCTATGGCAGCAATCCTGTACCGCCGACAGTGCCTGCTGCGCCGCATGCAAGGTCATGGACCAGGCGATCTTGCCAGCCACCTCGCGCTCCGTGATCAGCGCGTGCGCCGAGGCGTTCCGGATGGCCGTGAGGGCGTGTGCGGCGGCGGCCAGGTGTGCCGTGTGTTCTGTGATGACGGACATAGCATTCCCAACGGTAGATAATCGAGTATCAATAACGGCCGAACAACCGTGGCGCGCGGCGATGCGAAGCTTGCCCAGGGCAAGGCGCGCCAGCGGTTGTCCGGCAGCCTAGGCGGTGGTACGCAACATCCTGAGGAAGCGTTCCCGCAGCGCCCAGTTCACGGGCTCGAGCGTCTCATAGCCCAGCACCTCATCCACAGGGAATACCGTCTCCCCGGCGGAGCCTTCCTTTGCCGCCCAGCGCAACATTTTTTCGGGCAGGCCAGGAAACGCCGACGCCATCCAGTACGCCATCGAATAGTACGCGTTGCGTCCCTCCGCATAGCCCGGATAACGGTCTGCGTAATTCGAAAACGAATACTTGGGGAAGCAGCCGTCGATAATTTTCTTGGGCGTCATCCACAGCGGATAGACGAGGGTGACATCGCCGATCGGGCGGGCCGGCAGGGGCAATAACCGCCGTTCGGTGGCCATGATGGCGAACATCTCGCCCAGCAAGTCTTCGAAGTTGAGGCCGGTGGCGATAAATTTCGCGTCCAGCGATTTGGCCACGCTCGTCAGTACGCGCCGGATGATCAGGGTGCCGAGGAATTCGAAGTCATCGTCGGGAAATTCCCGGGCAAACCGGTCGGTGATGCCCAGGCCGCCAGCGCTGGCGCCGAGTATCGCTTTCGATTCTTCTTCCGAGACCACGGTCAGCGGCAGATTGTAGGCCTGCGCCAGCTCGCGCGCGCGCGGCACGCCGGAATTCCACTCGCCCGGTCCTTCGATGATGACCGGATGGATGTCAATCGGGAATTCGTCAAATTGCGACAAGGCATACAGCAAGGCATTGCTGTCGCCGCCGCCACTCACGCCGACCACCAGCTTGTCACCAGGCGACAGGGTGTCGCGCAGCGTTTGTGCCACGGCATCGCGCACGGCCAGCTTGCACTCGTTCGACGAGAGGCGTTTCAGGATATTCGGGCCGCCCTTTGCCGCGCCGTTGGCGTAGATATATTCAGCCACGGCTTCTTCATTGTTGGCCGGCGGCGACACCTGCAAGGTGTTGTTGGTATGCAGGAAAGGATCAATATTTCTTTGAAAAAATGCATAGACTTGCCGGTCCGGCGGGATCGCGCTGCCAGTTTCACTCAAGCAAGGAAAAAGGCTATAGGCGCCGGAGGGATCGCGCAGGTAGGTGGCCACCGCCGTCCAGGGCACATGATTGCGCGCCAGGGCATCGAGCACGCGCTCATCCTCGCCGATGTCAAAACTGGATGTTCCATGGGTCGTTACTACAATTAATTCTCGATTCATTGAGCCTCCCTCGGAGAAAGCCCAAGGTGGGCTAGGGGCTAGCACCACCTTGGGCACAGTCAGTGATTACATCGACGACAGCACGGTGCTCGGGCCGACGATGCACTCGAGGTTATTGCGCGAGCATTTCGGCGCGGCGCCGTGCATGCGGCTGTTTTCCAGCGCGGCAATATCCAGTGCGGCCACGGCGACATTGCTGGCAGCAGCGATGTCGCGGCTGGCGCGTTTCAGGGAATAGCCAGAGGTGTTGAAAGACCCGGTACCATGAACCACTTGGGTGTTACTAATCATAAGTTTCTCCTTGAGTGATGGACCTGCGCTCGGAACCGCAAAAAAAGCACGCTTCCGGCCACCGGCAAACGGTGGCGTAGATTATTTTATAAGCTTTCATCTACGACATTCTCTCGTTTTGTCACGACTGGACAGTAAAGCGGCAGCCACGGTTTTTTGTTACCCCTGGAAAATATTGTGCACAGGACGCGCCCGCCTGCTGGCGTGGCAACCCATCCTGTCCGCCGCAAAAAAAAAGCCCCGCACATCAAGGATGTGCAGGGCTTTGCTTAGTGATCGGGGTAATCCGATCAGAACGGTTATGCCTACTAACAAGTATTGGCATAAAAAATTGTGTCAATGAACGAAGCCAACCTAACGAGCCAGTCTGTCAGGATCAATGTTTTCCAATTGAACTTGTATGGCAGATGAGACCCTGTCCCATTGTGCTCCCGAGACCACGTAGGGCTGCTTAAGCGGGAACAGCGAATTTATTATTGCTTGCACAAGTCCCTGCTCGGTCGGGCGCCGGACGATGGTTCCGAACGACACTTCCTGCCACTGAGGCTCAGAGGGTTTCTCCGATGGGCAGAATGTGAACACGCGCAATTGCGTGGCGTCAGTGGCACGCAGCGGCCCAGCAAGCAAACCAGAGGTAATTTCTTCCATCATGTTCATGATAGCGGTCTTCGAATGTGCGGTCTGCTTGACGACCAACACCTCCCGGCCATTGATAAAACCAGTCGCATACTCACAGAAACAAGCTGCACGATTTTGGTTGATGTATTCCCATTTCAGCATGTGACGAAATCCTTGATATCGCGGCTACCGGCCGCTGCGGTCCACATAATGTGCGGATACAGTTTTCAGAACTTGATTATTCAACTGACTATCGGCCGGAGGTAGCAATGTAAGGAAAACGTGACGCTTGCGTTTGAACATCCACCGGCCGGCGCGGTTTGTCATCGCTCTTCCTGCGTAAACCCATGCGCCCGATGTGGATGACGTTGGACTTTCCTGCGTCTTCCTTCATTTCTTCAAGGTCTACGACTCGATACGGGACTGCCGACGCCAATCGGCTTAGCTCCGGCTGGCGTAGACGAAGTGAATCGTGTTGGCCGCTCGCCCCTCCCTTCGGTATCTATCAAGGTATAGAAACCTGCGTTGAAGCGTGGTAAAAACGAAGAGAGGGCCGAAGGGGGCCGGGAGACTGAACGAGTAGAACGTCTTGAAATTCTCGAGGCGTAATTGCGCTATGCCGATGCGCGCGGGCGCTAGGGGTAATACCTGAGAAGGTGGGGGATAGGGATAATAAAATATGAAGAGCATGAACACCCCTTGGCGAGTTGCCAAAGAGCGCTCCGGGACAGCGGTGCCAGTGCGCGATTCGCGACCGAATAGTCGCCAGCCTCAATCAGCTGTAAAATTTTGAGGGACTAAGTTGTACAGTCTATTCTCTCTAAGCCCGCAATTACGGAACTTGCTGCGGAAGGGAACCACCCCTCATCCCGTTTTAATTCTAGCATAGCTTCGCCGCGTATCAATTGTCGTTTTTCAATGTCCCATATCGGTGACTTCATCATCCCCAAGCGCCTGCACAACTTGGACTGCAGGTCGTTAGCTTGACGAATCCTCCATCAAGCGGCCCCAAAAGCAACCCATGTTGCATAAGGCACAAACATGGGGCATCAAACCCACAAAGTCTTTCAACTAGTAGTTCAGTTAAATAGGTAGCAAGCCACAAAATATTGTGTGGGTAAAGAAAAAGCCCGCTCTCACTAAGAGAAACGGGCCTGCATGAACAAAACTGCGATTTAGTACGAATTAGAACGGGATATCGTCGTCCATGTCCGAGAAGTTCGGTGCTGGCTTCGGTGCCGGGCGTGGCGCCGGCGCCGGGGCTGGACGCGGGGCTGGCGCCTGGCGCGGAGCCGGGGCTTCGTAGCCGCCGCCACCGCCGTAGCTGTCATCGCCACCGCCGGCGTCGCCGCCCATGCCGGAACGGCCGCCCAGCATTTGCATCTGTTCCGCGATGATGTCGGTTGCGTACTTCTCGACGCCGTCCTTGTCCGTATATTTACGGGTTTGCAGACGGCCTTCGACGTAGACGGACGAACCTTTTTTCAGGTATTGGCCGACGATTTCCGCCAGGCGGCCGAAGAACGAGATACGGTGCCACTCTGTCAATTCTTTTTGTTCGCCCGTGTTGCGGTCCTTCGATTTGTACGAAGTGGCCACGGCGATGTTGGCGATCGCGTCGCCGCTAGGCATGTAGCGGATTTCCGGGTCACGGCCCAGATTGCCGACGATGATGACTTTGTTGACTGATGCCATGAATAACTCCTGATGAACTGCAGCGGGAGCCGGTGTCCCGCGCGTTAGTTTAGTGTACTAAACGAGGATTATAAGCGACCACGCGGCGCAAAGCACCCGCTTTCTGGCGGACGCCCTCTCCCGTGCGGCAGCACGTTTTTTTCACGGCAGGTGAAAACAAGAAACTTGAATACTGGTATTATATACAGTGTTTAAACGTCTGCACGCATCTGTATCAAACTTTGTCGGGGCACGTTCGCCTGGCGGCGCAATCCGCCCGTGACTGCCTCAGGCATGCAGAGCAAAACCCGGCTATAGTTACAGGTTGACCCGTTGTGGCTCCTCATCCGCACCCAGGCACAATGCGCCGGCCGCACCACTCACTGAAAGCAAGGCAATCACATGGAACAGATCCGCATTCGCGGCGCTCGCACGCATAACCTCAAGAATATCAATCTCGATTTGCCGCGCAATAAGCTGATCGTGATTACCGGCTTGTCCGGCTCCGGCAAGTCCTCGCTGGCCTTCGACACCCTGTACGCGGAAGGCCAGCGCCGCTACGTCGAATCGCTGTCGGCGTATGCGCGCCAGTTCCTGCAATTGATGGAAAAGCCCGACGTCGACCTGATCGAAGGCTTATCTCCTGCCATCTCCATCGAACAGAAGGCAACGTCGCACAATCCGCGCTCCACGGTCGGCACCGTGACGGAAATCCACGATTATCTGCGCCTGCTGTATGCACGCGTGGGCACGCCGTACTGCCCCGACCATCCGGAAAACGCGCTGGCGGCCCAGTCCGTGTCGCAAATGGTCGACGCCGTGCTGGCCATGCCGGAAGACACCAAGCTGATGATCCTGGCGCCCGTCGTCGCCAACCGCAAGGGCGAACACGTGGATCTGTTCGAGCAGATGCAGGCGCAGGGCTTCGTGCGCTTTCGCGTGCAGAGCGGCACGCATGCGGCCAAGATCTATGAAGTCGATGACCTCCCGAAATTAAAGAAAACGGAAAAACACACGATCGACGTCGTCATCGACCGGGTCAAGGTGAACCAGGAGATCAAGCAACGCCTGGCGGAAAGTTTCGAGACGGCCCTGCGCTTGGCAGACGGCCGCGCCATTGCCTACGAGATGGATACGGCCCAGGAGCACGTGTATTCGAATAAATTCGCCTGCAATGTGTGTGGCTATTCCCTGCAGGAACTGGAACCGCGTCTGTTCTCGTTCAACAACCCCATGGGCGCCTGCCCCGAATGCGACGGCCTGGGACACATTGAATTCTTTGACCCGAAACGCATCGTCGCGTTCCCGAACCTGTCGCTCGCTTCCGGCGCCGTCAAGGGCTGGGACCGCCGCAACCAGTTTTACTTCCAGATGCTGTCGAACCTGGCCGCCTTTTACGAGTTCGACCTGGACATGCCGTTCGAGCAGCTGGACCTCAATTCTCAGCAAGCCGTGCTATACGGTTCCGGCAAGCAAGTAATTCCGTTCAGCTATGTGAACGAACGGGGCCGCACAGTCATCAAGGAACACACGTTCGAAGGCGTGGTCAACAATCTGCAGCGCCGCTACCGCGAGACGGACTCGATGGCCGTCAAGGAAGAGCTGGCCAAGTTCATCAATGAGAAATGCTGTCCTTCTTGCGACGGTGCGCGCCTGCGCGTGGAAGCGCGCTTCGTCAAGGTCGGCACGGGCAAGCAACAACGGGCCATCTATGAAGTGGCGGCAAAACCGCTGCGCGAGACCTTGGAATTCTTTGAAAAGCTGAAACTGACGGGCGCCAAGAAAGAAATCGCGGACCGGGTCGTCAAGGAAATCATTTCGCGCCTGAAATTCCTCAACAATGTGGGCCTCGACTACCTGTCGCTGGACCGCAGCGCCGACACGCTTTCCGGCGGCGAAGCACAGCGCATCCGCCTGGCATCACAGATCGGCTCCGGTTTGACGGGCGTCATGTATGTGCTCGATGAACCGTCGATCGGTTTGCATCAGCGCGATAATGACCGCCTGATCGAAACCTTGAAACACTTGCGCGACATCGGCAACAGCGTGCTGGTGGTCGAGCATGACGAAGACGCCATCCGCACAGCCGACTACATCGTCGACATGGGTATCGGCGCGGGCGTGCACGGCGGCGAAATCATCGCCGAAGGCACCCTGCCCGAGATCTTGAAGAACAAGAAATCGCTGACGGCGCAGTACCTGAACGGCAAGCTGAAAATCGCCGTGCCGGCCAAGCGCCACGCCAGCAATCCGGAAAAGCAGCTGGTCATTACTGGCGCGACGGGCAACAACCTGAAAAAAGTGTCGCTGAGCTTGCCGGTGGGCTTGATGACGTGTGTGACGGGCGTATCCGGCTCGGGCAAGTCGTCGCTCGTCAACGATACGTTATATCCTGCCCTGTCGCGCCATTTGTATGGTTCGCAGACGGAGCCGGCGCCGCACGACTCGATCAGTGGCCTGGAGCATTTCGACAAAGTCATTTCCGTCGATCAGGCGCCGATCGGCCGCACGCCGCGCTCGAACCCGGCCACCTATACGGGCTTGTTTACGCCGATCCGCGATTTGTTCTCCACCGTACCGACGGCCAAGGAACGCGGTTACAGCGCGGGCCGCTTCTCGTTCAACGTGAAGGGCGGACGCTGCGAAGCGTGCCAGGGCGATGGCGTGATCAAGGTCGAGATGCACTTCTTGCCCGACGTCTACGTGCCGTGCGACGTGTGCCACGGCAAACGCTACAACCGCGAAACACTGGAAGTGCAATACAAGGGCAAGAACATCACGGAAGTGCTGGGCATGACGGTGGAAGAAGCGCATGAATTCTTCAAGCCCGTGCCACTGATCGCGCGCAAGCTGCAAACCCTGCTCGACGTGGGCCTCGGCTACATCAAGCTGGGCCAGAGCGCCACCACCCTCTCGGGCGGCGAGGCGCAGCGCGTGAAACTGTCGCTGGAACTGTCCAAGCGCGACACGGGCCGCACCTTGTACATCCTCGACGAACCGACGACGGGCTTGCACTTCCACGACATCGATTTATTATTAAAAGTCATCCACCGTCTGCGCGACCAGGGCAATACCCTCGTCATCATCGAGCACAACCTCGACGTCATCAAGACGGCCGACTGGATCGTCGACCTGGGCCCTGAAGGGGGAGCCGGCGGCGGGCAGATCATCGCCTCGGGTACGCCGGAAGATGTGGCGCTGAACCCGGCCAGCGTGACGGGCAAGTACCTGGGACCGCTGCTCAAGCAATAAGGGTGGCAGCACAATAAAAAACGGCGCGGATTGCTCATGCAATCCGCGCCGTTTCTCTTTTTGATAGCACCCCAGTCATTGCCGGCGTGTCATTTATCGCACGCCAGTCTTTGCCAGCGTGTTTCTCCCCCACTACAACTCTCAACACCTGACAAGCTACTGCGCTGGTCAGATGCCGCTTTACGCTAACTTAGTTATGCACTCAGCCGCTTTTCCAGCGCAGCCTTGTGATCTGCCAATTCCTGCGGCAGATGATACGCGAGTTTTTCAAACAACTCCGTATGCAATTTCAACTCTTCCACCCACGCGGCCTTGTCGATCGACGTGATGGTGTCGAACTGTTGCTGCGTGAATGGCAAGCCATCCCAGTTCAGGTCGCCATACTGCGGCGTCGTGCCGAACAGGTTTTCCACGCCGCCCGCCTTGCCTTCGATACGCTCGAGCATCCACTTGAGCACGCGCATATTGTCGCCGAAGCCAGGCCAGACGAATTTGCCAGCCTCGTCCGTACGGAACCAGTTGACGCAGTAGATCTTCGGCAGGGCGGCCGGGTTGACCTTGCCCACCTTGACGCCCATGTCCAGCCAGTGCTGGAAGTAATCACTCATGTTATAGCCGATAAACGGCAACATGGCAAATGGATCGCGGCGCACGACGCCCATCTGGCCCACGGCCGCGGCCGTCGTTTCGGAACCCATAGTGGCGGCCATGTAGACGCCTTCGACCCAGTTGCGCGCTTCGGTGACCAGCGGCACGGTGGTGGAGCGGCGGCCGCCGAAGATGAAGGCCGAGATCGGCACGCCGGCCGGATCGTCCCAGGCGGCGTCGATCACGGGGTTTTGCGTAGCCGCCACCGTGAAGCGCGCGTTCGGATGCGCGGCCTTGGTGCCGGACGCTGGCGTCCAGTCCTTGCCCTGCCAGTCGATCAAATGGCTAGGCGCTTCTTTCGTCAAACCTTCCCACCACACGTCGCCGTCGTCCGTCAGCGCCACGTTGGTGAAGATCGTGTTGTCGCGCATCGAGGCCATGCAGTTGTAATTGGTTTTTTCGTTGGTGCCCGGCGCCACGCCAAAATAACCGGCTTCCGGGTTGATGGCGTACAAACGGCCATCGGCGCCCGGCTTGATCCAGGCGATATCGTCGCCGATGGTGGTCACTTTCCAGCCGTTAAAACTTGCCGGCGGGATCAGCATGGCGAAGTTGGTCTTGCCGCAAGCCGACGGGAACGCCGCCGCCACGTAATGCTTCTTGCCTTCCGGCGATTCCACGCCGAGGATCAGCATGTGTTCGGCCAGCCAGCCCGGATTGTTGTCCGATGCTTGCGCTTCCTGGTAGCCCATGTTCGAGGCGATGCGCAGGGCGAAGCATTTCTTGCCCAGCAAGGCGTTGCCGCCGTAGCCCGAACCGAAGGACCAGATTTCACGCGTTTCCGGGAAATGCACGATGTACTTGGTGCTGTTGCATGGCCATTTCACGTCGGCCTGGCCAGCGGCCAGCGGTGCACCCACGCTGTGCACGCACGGCACGAACTCGCCATCCGTGCCCAGCACGTCGTACACGGCACGGCCCATGCGGGTCATGATCTTCATGTTGACGGCGACATACGGCGAATCGGACAGTTCCACGCCGATGTGCGCGATCGGCGAGCCCAGCGGGCCCATCGAGAATGGCACGACGTACATGGTGCGCCCGCGCATGCAGCCGTCGAACAGGCCGTTCAAGGTGTGGCGCATTTCGCCAGGCTCGGTCCAGTTGTTCGTCGGGCCGGCCGCTTCTTTCGTTGCCGAGCAGATATACGTGCGGTCTTCGACGCGGGCCACGTCGCTCGGATCGGAGCAGGCCAGGTAGGAATTCGGGCGCTTTTCGGCATTCAGTTTTTTCATGGTGCCGCTGGCAACCATTTCAGCGCACAGGCGCTCATACTCTTCTTGCGAGCCATCGCACCAGTAAATACGCTCTGGCTTGGTCAGCGCGGCAATGTCGGCCACCCAGTTGATCAGTTTCTGTTGTTTAATATAAGCTGGGACGTTGAGTGCGGCGACGCCACCCATGACGGGCTGATTCATATTACCTCCAATACCAATAAAAGAAATTCTGGTCGTTCCGGCAAGACAGGCAGCATCGTTGAGAAGTGGCTGCGGCTCACTGCGGGCGGTGTGTCCACGCGGGCAGGGCTCTGGTGTCGTGTACCTGGATCATGCACCCAGGCTGCAGGAACAGTTTGCGCTATAACTATCATCAGGAAGCTTCAAAAGTGCCGGCGATTGTACACCCGCGTAACAGCTATTCTCGCAAAAATGTAGGAGAATAGCTTGACTAATGTAGTAGGCTATTCAGCATTTTCCGTATCCTGTTATTTCCCTACCAAATCCTCACTAAAATCGGCCATCCACCATGAAAATTGCCATACTTGATGATTACCAGGATGCCGTGCGCGGCCTCGACTGCTTCCAGTTGCTCGATGGCCACGAGGTCAAAGTGTTCAGCAATACGGCGCGGGGCCTGGGCCAGCTGGCGATCCGCCTGGCGCCGTTCGACGCCCTGGTGCTGATCCGCGAACGCAGCAGTTTCAACCGGGCCTTGCTGTCGAAGTTACCGAACCTGAAACTGATTTCACAAACGGGCAAGGTCAGTGGACACATCGACGTGCCGGCCGCCACCGAGCTGGGCATCGCCATCGCGGAAGGTATCGGTTCACCCACGGCGCCGGCCGAACTGACGTGGGCGCTGATCATGGCGGCGCAGCGCAAGATCGTGCCCTACGCGCAACATTTACAGGAAGGGCTGTGGCAGACGTCGTCGCTGGAGCCAACGCGCAACACGCTTGGCACGGTATTGAAGGGGCGCACTCTGGCGATTTGGGGCTACGGCAAGATCGGTCAATTGATCGCCGGCTATGGCCGCGCTTTCGGCATGACCATCCTCGTGTGGGGCAGCGAAGCGAGCCGCGCGGCGGCCGTGGCGGCCGGCGATACGGCGGCAACATCGCGCGAGGCCTTCTTTGAACAGGCAGACGTATTGACCTTGCACCTGCGCCTGTCCGACGCCACGCGCGGGCTGGTAACAAGCGAGGACCTGGCGCGCATGAAGCCCACTTCCCTGTTCGTCAACACGAGCCGCGCCGAGCTGGTCGCTGATGGCACGCTGGAAGCGGCCTTGCCGCAGGGGCGCCCGGGCGCCGCCGCGCTGGACGTGTTTACGGACGAGCCGTTGCCGCCAGGCTCGCCATTGCTGCTGCTGCCGAACGTGCTGGCCACGCCCCACCTGGGCTACGTCGAGCGTGACAGCTATGAGCTGTATTTCCGCTACGCCTTGCAAAACATCGTTGATTTTACGCAGGGTCAATGCTCGCGCCTGCTCAATCCCGAAGCATTGCAGCATGCGCGGCAAGCCCCTCAGGAACGCTGAAAGCCCTTCAGCAAGTCCGGCTCGCCCGTGATGCGGATGGCGGGCGCGGGCAGCACGTGCCGGCCGCGCCACAGGCCGGCCCAGCCGGGCGGCCAGGCGATGTCCGGCCCACGGTACGGCGCCACGCCGGCGCGCACGGCCACGACCGGCACGGGCGGCATGTCGGGCAAGGGTTCGCCTGGCGTGCGCTGCATGTCCAGGCTGTACATGTAATTGGGTAATAAGGCGTCGCAGACACGGCCAAACCACGCGCTATGGTCGTCGTCGCGTCCCAGCGCCTGCGCCAGGCCTTGCGGGTCGAAACGGGCCAGGGCGTCGATCAGCTCGCCAGTGGTGGCGCCGGGCGTATCGCCCCAGCCCATCACGGGGTTGACGTTGTAATCGGCGCCCGAACCGTACCAGCCTTCGCGCCAGGGCCGCTGCATCCAGTCGCGCGGCCCCGTAAACAAATGCCAGCGCCAGTGCAGGCCCGACGGTTTAGGCCACGAATACAGATACAGTTTTTGATAGCCGGCCTGGTGCAGCTCGCGCACCATGGCCATCAGGCGCGCGTGCGGCATGCGGTCCGGTGGCGCGCGCCTAAACAGGATCGCTTCGCCATCGGCAAACTGCACGTCGTCGGTCGACAGGTTCAGGTCCAGGGTGCGCGCTTCGCTGCCGAAACGGGCGGCGATCCAGCCCGTCAGCAAATTGACGGACGTGATCACCCCGTAACCGCGGTGGCGGTGAAAAATGACGGTGCCGGGAGCGAGCGCTTTCATACGGAGTCGGGGTGGCAGGCAAACAAAGAAACCAGTGTACTCACAGATGGCCAAATTTTCCAGATGCGATCCGCAACGGCCCGCCGCGGTCCGCCATTCACGCAAGGCACACAATCCACGCTATCATGCGCGTCATTCTCCACTGACATCGTGACCACATCATGACTTTGCGCATACTCGCCACTGGCGGCACTTTCGACAAACACTACAACGAATTGAACGGTACCCTGGGCTTTTCCGACAGTCATTTGCCGGCAGCGATTGCCCGCGCGCGCATGACGGCGCCCGTGGCGCTGGAGCAATTGCCCCTGCTCGATTCACTCGACATGCAAGATGCGGACCGTCAGCGCGTGCTGGCCTCGTGCCGCGCAGCGCAAGAGAAAGCCATCGTCATCATCCACGGCACCGACACCATGCGCGAAACAGCGCAAGTGCTGGGCGCGGCGAACCTGCAGCAAACGGTGATATTGACGGGCGCCATGATTCCCTACGAAATCGACAACTCCGACGCCCTGTTCAACCTCGGCTTTGCCTGCGGCGTGGCGCAAACCTTGCCAGCCGGCGTGTACGTGGCCATGAATGGCCAGATCTTCGCCTGGGACAATGTGCAAAAGAACCGCGCCGCCGGCGTATTCCAGCCTTTGTAAGCCGATGCCGGACAGGACGCGGCAGGCAGACTGGCACACGGTCTGACTGGCACGTTGTCACAATTCGACCAGCCCGTTTTCAACGGGTTTTTTTTACGTTTTTTTGCCTTTCAAAAATTCTGCAATGCGACAGATTTCGTCGAATTATTGCAGGCAAAACATCGAATTGCCAATACAATAATTTTATGTTGTAAAAAAACGCCATTCATCATTTTTAAAAACACCGATATTATTAAATATAAAACTGCGATTTGACAATTAACTTAAATATTCTTCTGTATCCGTAATTTATTGCCAAATCCGACACGGTTGATATGCATTTTTTCTTGCTGAGACGACATAATGTTCGCCTCGACAAGTCAAAAGTGCATTTATAACAATATTGCGCTAAGTAGTCTTCCACCTCCTACCGACGTGGTTCCGCCTACCGTACACGAGCACCGCTGGTCATCTATCCGATGGCTTATACGTGCTCGTGTACTGCTTGTCGTTATTAAAACTACTACGGAGTAATTGTTACAATGGCATTTAAAGAAAAAATTGGCGTACGCAGCGTACGCCTGGCCCTGACCGTTCTGGCAGGTAGCGTCTTGTTCTCTGGCCAATCCATGGCGGACGAAGCAATTCAAAAAGTTGAAATTACCGGTTCGAGCATCAAGCGTATCGCTGTCGAAGGCGCCTTGCCTGTGCAGCGCCTGACGCAAGAAGCAATCGCCAAGACAGGCGCCACCACGGTCGCCGACCTGCTCCAGGCCTTGCCCGCCATGCAAGGCTTTACCGTCGGTGCCGCCGCAGCTGGCACCAATTCGGGCGGCCGCACCAGCGCGTCGATCCACGATATCGGCGAAGACTACACCCTGGTCCTGCTGAACGGCCGCCGCATCGCGCCACAAGGCTCGGGCACTTCCGTCAACCTGAACGCCATTCCGATGAGCGCCGTTGAACGCGTCGAAGTGCTGACCGACGGCGCTTCGGCCCTGTACGGCTCGGACGCCATCGCCGGCGTGATTAACTTCATTCTGAAGAAGAACCAGCAAGGCGGCTCCCTGGAAGCCACCTACGGCGGTCCGGAAGACAAGGGCGGCAACGCCTGGAACACCAACGTGACCTACGGCTTCGGCGATATCGACGAAGACCGTTTCAACGTGCTGGTATCGTACCGCCATGACGAGCAATCGAACTTGCGCGCTACCGACCGCACGTTCGCCCGTTCGTCGCGTATTCCAGTGAGCCATAACGGCAAACAATATGTCTTCGACAAGACCGCCATAGGCACGGCACCGGCCAACGCCACCGTGTCCGTCAAAGGCAAAGACGATTACCTCTTCAATCCATACCTGGCGAAGAATAATAATTGTGGCGCCGCGACCAATGCCCCACTGGCAGCCAATAAGCTGGCTTGCGGCTACGATGGCGGTTCGACGGTTGAAATCGTGCCTGAATCGAAGCGCGACAGCCTGTTTACCCGCGCCACCTACAAACTCAACGATTCGCTGAATGCGTTTGCCGAAGTCGCCTACTCGCGTTATGACCTGACCGCGCGCATCTCGGCCAATCCGGTGGCAATCCCCATTGCGCTTAACGGTGCGCAGTACAACAAGTATGTCCTGCCTTACCTGACACCAGAGCAAGTCAAGGACATCACCTCCGTGTCAGCCAACTATCGCATGAGCGACTGGGGTACCCGCGACTCCAACACCATCACCGAGACCAAGCACTTCGTCATCGGCGTCGAAGGCGAAATTGGCGCGTGGAACATTGATGCGGGCCTGACCTGGTCGCAAAATGCCATCAACGAACGCTACGTCGGTGGCTATGCGAAAACGGCCGATATGAAGGCCCTGCTGAAAAATCCGGCGTTCGACCCGTTCCTGCCGGCCGGCACTCCATCGTCGGAAATGCAAACGTTGATCAACAATTCGCAATTCAACGGCTCGATCCGTACGGCATCGACCACCATGCGCGGCATCGATGCGCACGGCTCCCGTGAACTGTTCACCTTGCCAGGCGGCAAAGCCAACATCGGCATCGGCGCCGACTACCGCGAGTACAACTACGGCCAGACGCCAGACGCAGGTGCAAACACCAGCACCATCTACGGCTTCAACACCTCGCCACGTTACGACCTGAGCCGTTCAACCTACGGTGTCTTCGCCGAATTGCTGGCACCGATCACCAAAACGGTGGAAGTCAGCCTGGCTGGCCGCTATGACTCCGTATCGGCGATCGACAATGGCGTCATCAACAAAACCATCGGCAAAGACGCCAATGCCAATACCTACAAGGTCACGGCACGCTGGCAGCCAATACAGCAAGTGCTGCTGCGCGGCTCCTACGGCACGGGCTTCAAGGCCCCGGACATGCTGAGCATTGGTCAGCCTCTGGTCAACAACGGCTTTACCGGTGCTAACTGGAATTGCCCATTCCCAGGCGATGCACTGTGCCGTGCGCCTAACACCCAGTACAATAAAATGGCTGGCGGTAACGAAAACCTGAAGCCGGAAAAATCGAAACAGTTCACCGTCGGTTTCCGTATCGAGCCTAGCTCGGCATTCTCGTTCGGCGCCGATCTGTGGGACGTAAAAATCACCGACGCGGTTTCAGCCGTGAGCGAAGCGCAGGCGTTCAACAACCCAGGCATGTACCGCGACCTGTTCGGCACCTATATCGAACCGACGACCGGCAAGCCGTACTTTGCGTTCAAGTCGCTGTCGATGAACATCGGCCAGACACACAATCGCGGTATCGACTGGGATATGACGGCACGTAAGAAGTTTGATTTCGGTAACTTCACGGCTAACCTGAGCGGCACCCATATGCTCAAGGCCGACTACACCGTACCAGGCACCAAGGATCAGTGGACCAACAACATGAACTTCTACGGCATTTCCGATGCCGTGACGTTCCGTAACCTGATGAAGCTCAACATGAGCCTGGAATCGGGCAAGCTGACCAACACTGTCGTCGTGAGCTACCGTAATGGCTATACCGACGCTTCGGCCGAAGTGGTAAACCTGGCCACCAGCACGAAGGAAAATATCCGTCTGCACGTGCCTTCGTACACGACGGTTGACTTCCAGGGCCGCTATGCGTACAGCAAAGCAGTGACCTTGCGCGCAGGTATCAAAAACCTGTTTGACCGCGAACCGCCGCTGTCGCTGCGCAGCTCGCGTGGTCACCAGGTTGGCTACGATCCACGCTACGCCGATCCAATGATGCGTTCGCTCTACTTCACGGCCCAGTACAAGTTCTAAGTTGACCTCGTCAACCTAGACTGAGCCGACCAAGGGCCTTGCAAACGCAAGGCCCTTTTTTTCGTCCAAAGATCGCCGTGCCAGGCAAAGGGACGAAAAAAAAGGAGCCGCAGCTCCTTTTTCGTACCGGCATGACTGCGCTTATGCAGTCGCTTCGCCACCGAGGGCTTCGACCACGTCGGCCATCAGCTTGGCGAGCTCGCCCGTCATCAGCATCACGTCGCCGTCGAAACGCTCTTCGTCGTTCTTCGTGCTCGATTCCGTTTCCTTGATCACGTCCAGCGGCTTGACGCTCTTGATAGCCAGGGACTCCGTCAGCACGAACGATATCTTGTCGTTCCACGTCATGGCCAGGCGCGTGCACTGCTTGCCGGCCGCGATGTGGCGGCGCACGTCGTCCGCTTCCAGGGTGTGGCGCACGTAGCGCACGGTGGCCTTGCTTTCGCCCGTGGCGCGCAATTCCGTGTCCATGTCGACCGTGAAGCCGGCCGGCGCATCGTCCGCTTGCAGCCATTCCGTCATCACCGCCACGGGCGAGCGCTGCACGCGCAGGCTTTCCAGCGGCAGTTTGTCGACGGCTTTCAACAGCAGCTTGATGACTTCATCGGCTTTTGCCGGGCTGGCGGCATCGACCACCAGCCAGCCATTGACGGGGTCGATCCACGTCCAGACGTTGCTGCGGATGCTGAAGGCGCGCGGCAGCAGCTCGTCGGCCACGCGTTCCTTCAATTCCTTCATGGCCTTTTTACCAGGCGCAAAGCCTTGCGCTTCTTCCATCTCGGCAGCGCGGGCCTTGGCCACCTGGTTGATGACGGTCGCTGGCAAGAGTTTCTTTTCCGTGCCCAGCAGGATCAGCATCTGCTTGTTGACCACGTGGACCAGACCGCCGTTCGGGCGTGGCGTATCCCAGCCCTGGCGCATCAGATCCATGCTGGTCGCCGGCGTAAATTTGTTCGAGGACAAGGCCTCTTCCAGTTGTTCTGGCGTATAGGCCCATGGTGCGGGCAGGCGGTAAATCTGAAGATTCTTGAACCACATAGTTTTTGTCTTCCGTTTGTTTCAGTAGTGCCAGGGGAACGCCATTCTACACTTTCGACGCGGTCATGCCGTCAAAAGCGCAGCCTGGCGCGGTGCTTGTGATCAGGGGAAACGCCGCTACGGGGCGGGAAACAGCTCCGCCTGGGCTGGCGCCTGCCGCATCACGATGGCAGGATCAGACAAGGTCGAGATGCGCACGCCCAGCAGGCGGATTTTCTTTTCAAATGGCACGCGCCGCAAGCAGTCGCGGCTGGCACGCAGGATGGCGGCGGCGTCTGCCGTGGCGCTGGGCAAGGTGATGTCGCGCGTGACGGTGCTGAAGTCCTCGAAGCGCAGCTTGATGCCCACCGTGCGCCCCGCCAGCGATTGTTTGTCCAGGTCGCCGGCCACGCGCGTGCACAGGCTTTCCAGCTTTTCCGACAGGGTGGCGCGGTCGCGCACCACCTGCAAGTCGCGCTCGAACGTCGTTTCGCGGCTGACGGACTTGGTTTCCCGGCTCGTCTGTACGGGCCGCTCGTCGATGCCCAGCGCCGCCTGGCGCAGCCAGCCCGTGTACAGGTCGCCAAACTGCGTGCGCAGCATGGCCATGTCGGCCTGCGCCAGCTCGCCGATGGTGACAATGCCCAAGGCTTCCAGCTTGGCCGTCGCCTTCGGGCCGATGCCGTTGATCTTTTTCGCCGGCAAGGGCCACACACGCGTGGCGATATCTTCGGGCGACAAAATGGTGAGCCCGTCCGGCTTTTCCAGGTCGGAACAGATTTTCGCCAGCAATTTGTTCGGCGCCAGGCCGATCGAGCACGACAGGCCCGTCGCCTCGGACACGGCCGCCTTCAGGCGCGCCGCCATGGCCGGCGCCTGCTCGCCGTATTCGGTCAGGTCGACATAGATTTCATCGATGCCCACGTTCTGGATGATGGGGCACAACTGGGCCACGGCCTGCTTGAAACGGGCCGAATAGTCGCGGTAAGCCTCGAAATCGGCCGGCAGCAGGATGCTGTCGGGCGCCAGTTTGGCCGCCTTCATAATGCCCATGGCGGAAAACACGCCAAACGCGCGCGCCGCGTAGGTCGAGGTGGTGACGACGCCGCGCCCCACGTAGTCGCGCATGCGCGCAAACTGCCGCATGCCATCTTCCTGCAGCACCGGCTGCTGCAAGCGCCCGCCGCCGATGACGACGGCTTCGCCGCGCAATTCCGGATATTTCAACAATTCCACGGAGGCGAAAAAGGCGTCCATGTCCAGGTGGGCTATCCAGCGGCGGGATTCAGGCAATGTAGGGGCAGATGCGGTCAAGGACACCTCGCGGCGGGATGCTGTCGGATACTGTAATTATATACAGTATCGCTGCAAATGCCAGTGGATGCAAGCGCCGGGACGGTATTGATTGAAATCATGATTGGCTTTTCTATTTAGCAAGAATAGAATCGCTGCACAACAACGAAACCTAGGGAGTTGCCTTGTCCACAGTACCTCACGTCTTGCGCCAACTGGCCGTCTGCTCATCCATCGTGCCGGCCCTGCTCCTGTCCACCCTGGCGCCATCCGCGCTGGCCGACACCACCACCATAGCCGCCAGCGCACCGGTCGCCGCCAAAACGGCCTGGCAGGAAACGCGCCACGGCACGGTCGTCACGGATGACTACCGCTGGCTGCAAAAGAAAACCGATCCTGCCGTCATCGACTACCTGAATGCGGAAAACGCCTACACGGCGGCCGTGACCGCCCCGATCCAGCCGCTGGCCGACAAGGTATATGCGGAAATCAAGGGCCGCATGCAGGAAGTGGACCTGTCCGTGCCCGCGCGCCAGGGCAATTTCTACTATTACACGCGCGTGGAAGCGGGCAAGCAATACCCGATCCACTGCCGCCGCCCTGTCGGCGCCAGCGGCGCCTACGATGCGCAGGCGGCTGAAGAAATCTTGCTGGACCAGAATCAATTGGCCGAAGGCCACAAATTCTTTGCCGTGCGCGCCTTCAGCGTCAGCCCGAACGAACAGTTGCTGGCCTACACCACCGACACGACGGGTTTCCGCCAGTACGAGCTGCATGTCAAGGATCTGAAAACGGGCAAATTGCTGGGCGACAGCATGCCGCGCGTGACATCGCTGGCGTGGGCGGCCGACAACGCCACCCTGATGCTGGCGCAGGAAGACGCCACCACCAAGCGCTCGGATCGATTGTTCCGCCTGGCCCTGGGCGGTGCGCCGCAACAGGTCTACCACGAGCCGGTGGAACAGTTCGCCATCAACGTGGGCCGCACGCGCGACAAGCAATTCTTCGTGCTCACCTCGGGCAGCACGGATACCAGCGAAGTGCTGCTGCTGCCAACGAGCACGCCGCAAGGCAGTTTCCAGAGCGTGCTGAAACGCGAAAAAGGCCACCGCTACGGCATCGAGCACCGCGACGGCCAGTTGTATATTCTGACCAACAAGGAGGCGAAGAATTTCCGTGTCGTCAGCGCGCCCTTGTCCGCGCCGCAGCCGAAGAACTGGAAGAGCGTCGTGCCGCACAACAAGGATGCCGTGATCCAGTCCATCGACGTCTTCCAGGGCTACCTGGTGGTGATGGAAAAGGCGCGCGCCCTGAACCGCGCCCGCATCCTTGATTTTGCGCAAAAGAATTGGAAAACGGTGCAGTTCGACGACCCCGTCTACCTGGCCACGGCGGCCGGCACGCCGGAGTTTTCCGCCACACAATTTCGCATGTCTTACCAGTCTCCCGTCACGCCGCCCACCGTCATCGACGTCAGCATGCAAGATGGCAAGCGCACGGTGCTCAAGCAGCAGGAAATCGTCGGCGGCTTTGACGGCAGCCGCTACACGACGCAGCGCCTGTGGGTCAAGGCGCGCGATGGCGTGCAAGTGCCGCTGTGGATTGTCTACAAGAAAGGCGTGAAACTCGACGGTTCCGCGCCGCTGCTGCTGTACTCGTATGGCTCGTATGGCATCTCGACGGAAGCCAGTTTTTCCATCAGCCGCATCAGCCTGCTGGAGCGGGGCGTCATCTATGCGCAGGCGCATATCCGCGGCGGCACGGACATGGGCGAAGCGTGGCATGAAGACGGCATGCTGATGAAGAAGAAAAACACCTTCAATGACTTCATCGACAGCGCCGACTATCTGGTGCGCGAAAAATGGACCAGCCCGAACCGCCTGATCATCCAGGGTGGCAGCGCGGGCGGCTTGCTGATGGGCGCCGTCGTCAACATGCGCCCCGAGCTGTTCCACGCCGTGCACGCGGCCGTGCCGTTCGTCGACGTGATGAACACCATGATGGACGCCAGCCTGCCCTTGACCACGGGAGAATACCTGGAATGGGGCGACCCGAACCAGAAGGCGGCCTACGACTACATGCTCAGCTACTCGCCGTACGACAACATTGCGCGCAAGAATTATCCCGCCATGCTGGTGACGACGGGCCTGAACGACAGCCAGGTCATGTACTGGGAACCGGCAAAATACGTGGCCAAGCTGCGCGCATATAAAACGGACGGCAATCCCCTGCTGCTGAAAACGAATATGGGTGCCGGCCACGGCGGTGCGTCGGGCCGCTATAACGCCATTGCAGAGAACGCATTCAATATGGCGTGGATGCTGTCGCAGTGGAATATCACGGAATAATGTGAAAAAAGCGCTTGCAGAAGGATTTTAGCCGTCCTATAATAGCGCCTCTTCCAGACGTGGTGACAAACGTCGGGATGGTTTTCTGAGACAAGCAACGGGTGCTTAGCTCAGTTGGTAGAGCGGCGCCCTTACAAGGCGTAGGTCGGGAGTTCGAGCCTCTCAGCACCCACCAAATCAGAAAACTGTCCAGTGCTTCATGGATCAGCAACACAGATCATACGAGCTTGGAGTGGTAGTTCAGTTGGTTAGAATACCGGCCTGTCACGTCGGGGGTCGCGGGTTCGAGTCCCGTCCGCTCCGCCAATAAAAGAAAAGCCCTTTGGTTCTCTGAACCGAAGGGCTTTTCCCATTTCAGCAGCCAAAAACACGTCAGCACCCCCTCGCCTGAACATTTTTGCATTTTTCAGCAAAAAAATGCTTTTATCCCATAAGAATAGTTGCACAACGGGGAAAGCGCCCCCTATAATAGTGCCTCTTCCAGACGTGGTGACAAACGTCGGGATAGTTTTCTGGGTATGCGGGTGCTTAGCTCAGTTGGTAGAGCGGCGCCCTTACAAGGCGTAGGTCGGGAGTTCGAGCCTCTCAGCACCCACCACCAATACAGAAAATTATCCAGTGCTTCATGGATCAGCAATACAGATCATACGAGCTTGGAGTGGTAGTTCAGTTGGTTAGAATACCGGCCTGTCACGTCGGGGGTCGCGGGTTCGAGTCCCGTCCGCTCCGCCAATAAAAGAAAAGCCCTTTGGTTCCCAGAACCGAAGGGCTTTTCCCATTGTGGGGCCGCAAATGCTCTAGAATCAGCGCTACCCTGACTCCACTCCTGCCTGATGCGCCTGCCCCGCAGCTTTTCCCCCTATCTTGCCCTGCGCTTGCGCCTGGCCCATCATGCTTTGCTGCAATTTGCCGCCAGCCTGACGAGTTCCATGGAGATCTTCTTTTGCCTGGCCGCTCCCGTCCTGCTGGGTCTGCTCAGCGTCATCGCCCTGCCCGGTTTCCTCGCCATGACCTTACCCTGGCCCGCCGCCCTGGGCCTGCTGGGTGCGCAAGTGCTGCTGACGTGCATGCCCGCTTGGCTGCTGCGCAAGCGATTGTTGCCAGCCAGTACCGCCGCCTGGCTGCGCCAGCTGCCCTTGCGCCGCCGCGCCTGCGCTGGCAGGCCGACATCGCCGTGGCCGGCCTGCTGATGCTGCCGCTGGGCGCAGCCTATGCCGTCTCGGCCAGCATCTGGCTGGCGCAGTCGCCACCCTGGTTGCGTCCGGTCGCCGCGCCCGGTATTGCCGCCACCATCGCCGTCTGGCTGCTGACCTGGCTGTTGACGACGCTGATCGTGGCGCAGCGCCTGCGCGCGCCGCGGCCCGCCCAAGCGGCGCGCCCGTCAACGATGACGGCATACGTGCCGCAACGCCACCGCTGGCGCAGCGTTTTCCTGTGGCGCCAGCTGTTCTGGCTGCCATTCTGGCGCAATGAAAATGTGACCGGCCTGCAGCAAAGCGTGCTGCTGGCCACGGCTGGCGCCAGCATGCTGGCCTGGCTGCTGCGCGCACCGCTCGTGCCCGCGCCGCTGCTCGGTTTGCTGGCCAGCGCCAGCCTGGTCATCGTGACGGACCGCGGCGACAAGGCCGTGCGCGAGCAGATCGCCGTGCTGCGTCCCGTGCTCAACGCCTGGCCCCTGGCCAGCGGCAACCTCATCCGCCTGGCCTGCGCGGCCAGCCTGCTGCCGGCGTTGACCGTGCTGCTGGGCGCCGGCGTCTTGCTGTACGTCATCGATCCGGCAACCTTGCAGCAGCGCGTGACCAGCGTCTACGCCATCACGGCCTGCGCCGCTCTGCTGGCCATCGTCGGCCTGCCCCGCCTCACGGCACGCGGACGCGTCGCCCTCGTCGTTTTCTCCATCCTTGCCTTGAGCGCCATCGGAAGCGAATTATGGAATTGAATGCCACCTCTCCCGTGCTGCACATCGAGCACCTCGATTTTCACTTCCCCACACACAGCGTCTTCCAGGGATTCAATCTGCAATGCGGTCCCGGCATCAGCTGGCTGCGCGGCGCGAACGGGGCCGGCAAGACGACCTTGCTGAAGCTGGCGGGCGGCGCCCTGCTGCCCGCGCGCGGCACCATCCGCCTGGACGCTATCGACAGTGGCTGCATGCCGCTGGCCTACCGCGCGCAAGCCTTCTATTGCGGCGGCGACCTGCCCGCCCTGCCCTGGCTGCAAGTGCACGAGTTTCTGGACCTGCACCTGGCCCTGTATCCGAGCTGCGACCAGTCCCTGCTGAACGACGAGTTGAGCGCGTTTGCCCTGACGTCCACCTTGCAACAAAGCATTAACGCCCTGTCCCTGGGCCAGCACAAAAAGCTGCAACTGGCGCTGGCACTGGCCTTGCCCGTGCGCCTGCTGCTGATCGATGAACCGTTCAACGGCCTCGATGCATCCGCCATGGCGTACTTGCGCCAGTGCCTGTCCGACCCGTCCCGCCTGGCGCGCCAGTGCATCGTGCTGACCAGCCACCTGGCGCCGGACGTGCCGCTGGCGGCGACGGTGGAAATATAGACAGGAAATACAGCTTTGCAGATCGACCAAGGACAGCTTACGATGCCGTGTTGCAAAAACCGGCGATCCCGGTGCAGCCACCACCATAAAACGGCGCGGTTATTCACCGCGTCCAGTCTATTCTTGGAGATCAGCATGTTGAACACCCACCGCCGCGCCCTGGCCATCCTGTGCGCCGCCTTTGCCACCTCGGCCATCGCTGCCGGCCCCACGGGCACGGCCGCCGACTATGGCAGCAGCGCCCCGCACACGGCCGCCCAGCGCGGCATCGAGCTGCAGCCCGACACGCGCCACATCAACGTCACGCGCGGCGAAACCGTCACCATCGCGCGCGCCGGCCAGCGTTTTACGTGGCACGTGCAAACTTTCAACAACAAGACCGTCTTCGCCCTGAGCGACATCGCGCCGAAGGACATGGCAGCCGATGGCATCCGGGTGTATGTGGCCGCCAATCCCCTGTACGCGGGCAGCTAAGTTTCTTCTACACATAAAAAAAACCGGAACCACCTCGCGGCCGTTCCGGTTTTTTTTCAGCGTAAAGATTTACGCCGTCAATGCTTCTTTCGCTGCGGACTCTTCAACCACTTCCTCGTCATCCGAGCGGATCAGGTGGTCAAAGGCGGACAGCGCTGCCTTGGCGCCTTCACCGGTGGCGATGATGATCTGCTTGTACGGCACCGTGGTGACGTCGCCGGCCGCAAACACGCCGGGGATCGAGGTCTGGCCGCGGGCATCCACTTCGATTTCACCGTGGCGCGACAACGCTACAGTACCTTTGAGCCACTCCGTGTTCGGCACCAGGCCGATTTGCACGAAGACGCCTTCCAGCTCGACCTTTTTCGATTCGCCGCTGACGCGGTCCGTGTAGGAGAGGCCATTGACGATCTTGCCGTCGCCGTGGATTTCGGTCGTTTGCGCCGACGTGATCACGGTCACGTTAGGCAAGCTGTGCAGCTTGCGTTGCAGCACCGCATCGGCGCGCAATTCCGCACCGAATTCGATCAGGGTCACGTGTTTCACGAGGCCGGCCAGGTCGATCGCCGCTTCCACGCCCGAGTTGCCGCCGCCGATCACGGCCACGCGCTTGCCCTTGAACAAAGGACCATCGCAATGCGGGCAGTAGGCAACACCGTGGTTGCGGTATTCCTTCTCGCCCGGCACGTTGATTTCGCGCCAGCGGGCGCCGGTGGCCAGGATGACGGTCTTGGCTTTCAAGATGGCGCCATTTGCCGTTTCGATCTGCACCAACTTGCCCGGCGTCAATTTCGCGGCGCGCTGGGTGTTCATGATGTCGACTTCGTATTCCTTGACGTGCTGTTCCAGCGCCATGGCGAACTTCGGACCATCGGTTTCCTTGACCGAAATAAAGTTTTCGATGGCGAGGGTGTCGAGTACCTGGCCGCCGAAACGCTCGGCCAGCACGCCCGTCTTGATGCCTTTGCGGGCCGCGTAGATGGCCGCTGCCGCGCCGGCTGGGCCGCCGCCGACGATCAGCACGTCAAACACGTCTTTCTTGTTCAACGCTTCGGCCTGGCGTGCGCCGGCATTGGTGTCGAGCTTGGCGAGGATTTCCTCGACATTCGTGCGTCCCTGGCCAAAGTGCTGGCCATTGAGGAACATCATCGGCACGGCCATGATCTGGCGTTCTTCCACTTCTTTCGGGAACACGCCGCCATCGATGGTGGTGACCTTGATGCGCGGATTGATCACGGCCATGGCGTTCAGGGCCTGCACCACTTCCGGGCAGTTATGGCAGGAGAGCGAAATAAACGTTTCAAATTCGTAATCGCCGTCGAGGTTGCGGATCTGCTCGATCACGGCCTCGTCGAACTTGATGGTGTGGCCGCCCACTTGCAGCAGCGCCAGCACCAGCGAGGTAAATTCGTGGCCCAGCGGCACACCGGCGAAACGCACGCCAATGTCGGAGCCTGCACGGTTGATGCTGAACGACGGGGCGCGTACGCCAGCGTCAAGGCGCTCGACCAGCGTGATCTTGTCGCTCAACAGGACTATTTCCTGGAGCAATTCCTTCATCTCGCGGGCTTTTGCGCTGTCATCGAGAGAAGCGACCAGCTCAAGCGGATACACCACTTTTTCCAGGTAGGATTTCAGTTGGGTTTTGAGGGTTGCATCTAACATGATTTTTTCTTCCTTTACAAATATTTAGGCGAATGCCGGGCCGGACGCCCGGTCCGGCATCGCGGTAACTACTTGTTTGCTACGTCGTGCATCGAGACTTAGATCTTGCCGACCAGGTCCAGCGATGGGGTCAGGGTTGCTGCGCCTTCCGTCCATTTGGCTGGGCACACTTCGCCTGGGTGAGCGGCAACGTATTGAGCTGCCTTCACTTTGCGCAACAGTTCCGATGCGTCACGGCCGATGCCGTTGTCATGCACTTCCAGCACTTTGATGAAGCCGTCCGGATTGATGACGAAGGTACCGCGCAGTGCCATGCCTTCTTCTTCGATCATGACTTCGAAATTGCGCGACAGGGTACCGGTCGGGTCGCCGATCAGTGCGTATTGCACTTTCTTGATCGCGTCCGAGGTATCGTGCCATGCTTTGTGCGCGAAGTGCGAATCGGTCGAGATGCCGTAGACATCGACGCCCAGCTTCTGGAATTCAGCGTGGTGATCGGCCAGATCTTCCAGTTCGGTTGGGCAAACGAAGGTGAAGTCGGCTGGGTAGAACACGAATACCGACCACTTGCCTTTCAGCGACGCTTCCGTCAGGTCGACGAATTTGCCATTGTGGTATGCGGTTGCCTTGAATGGTTTAACTTGGGTATTGATCAGCGACATTTCATTTCCTCTCGTGTGGTGAATCAGTAAGACTCTAGTGTAAGGGGTTTTAACCCATATGCAAAATTGATTGTCACAATAGTTTCAATTGGTTTTAGCTATCACGACATCATGGGAACTCCATGATAGGCAGTTCCCACGCGATTGGATAGCGGTGACAGTGGATACCCCTGCCGCCGCCAGGTGTTTAGTTCTTCAGTTCGTCCGGTACTTTGCCGCCGTTTTCCGCCAGCTTGATCATCACCTGGCGATGCAACCAGATATTCATGCTGGCCGAATCGTTGGTGTCACCCGTGAAATGCAGCTCTTGCGCCAGTTCCTTGCGCGACGCCAGGCTGCTGTCGAGTTGAAGCAGTTTCATCAGGTCAACGATGGACGTGCGCCAATTGAGTTTTTCCGCGTTCTTGCTGGCCAGGTCGACCAGCACCACTTCCACGTCCACCACGGGCGCGGCAGCCGCTGGCGCGGCAGGTGCGGCCGCCGGTGCTGCGGCAGCTGCGGTCGTGGCGGCGGCCGGCGTGGCGGCTGGTGCGGCGTCGGATGAATGGTGGAAGATTTTATTGTAGATATTGCTGAAAATGCCCATGAGGTCACCTCGAGTTGAGTGAATGGAAGAAATATTGCCTGCGCACCCCGTTAGCTACCGGTGACAGCAAAGCCGGGCGCAGGCGCCAGCCCGTCGAGTATAAGCCCGTTCAAGCCGGGAGCCCCGTCCCGCAGGCCTGGATGAAATCTGGTGGCGGGCGATGCCTGTTTCAAGGGTGCAAGGGCCGCTGCGCGTGCAGCAGCGCATCGAACGCTTCGATGGACAGCGGCGGCGCAAACAGCTCGCCTTGCGCAAAATCGCAGCCGATTTCCAGCAGCAGCGCGCGCTGTGCTTGCGTCTCCACCCCCTCGGCGATGACTTGCAAACCCAGTTTATGCGCCATGGTGACGATGGCTTCGCACAGCACCAGCTCGCTACTGCCGTCCGCCAGCTTGCGTACCAGCATGCCATCGAGCTTCAGGTAATCGATGCCGCACTGCTGCAGCTGCGTCAGCGAGGCATGGCCGCTGCCAAAATCGTCCAAGGCGATCTGCAGACCCGCTTCGCGCAGGTGCTGCAGGCGTGGCGCCATGCTATTGCCGTTAGGTAAAAGTACATCTTCGCGCATGTCCAGCACAATGGCCGAGGCCGGCACATCGAGCGCCATCAGCTGGCGCAGCCAGGTGCCGGGCGCCTCCACTTCGCGCTGCAATTCCAGCGGCGACTGGTTCAGGCACAGTTGCAGCCCCGGCAAGCCGATGGCCTGGCCTTGCGCGCGCCAGCGCAGCAGTTGCGCAGCCGCCGTGTGCAGCACCCAGTCGCCGATCTCCACGATCAGGCCGCTGCTTTCGGCCAGCGCCAGGAAATCCGGCGGGCATACCACGCCCCGCTGCGGATGCTGCCAGCGCAGCAGGGCTTCCGCCTTGGCAAGTTTACCGCTGTGCAGCTCGACGATGGGCTGGTAATACAGCTGCATCTGCTGCTCGCGCAAGGCCGTGCGCAAGTCCGCCCCCAGGCGCATGCGGTTGACGGCCGCCACCTGCATGGCGGGCGTAAAGTAGCTGTAGCGGTTGCGCCCCGCCCCTTTCGACACATACATGGCCTGGTCCGCCTGCTTGAGCAAGTCCTCGATATTGCCCGCGTCGTCCGGATACAGGGTGATGCCGATCGAGGCCGAGACGAACGCCTGCTCCTGCCCCAGCAGGAACGGCGCCAGCAAGCCGTCGAGTATCTGCCGCGCGATGCGGTCGACTTGCTGCAGATCATCAAGGTCGGACAGGATCACCGTGAATTCATCGCCGCCCAGGCGCGCCACCGTGTCCGTCTCGCGCACGCCCACGCGGATGCGCCGCGCCGCCTCGATCAGCAGGATATCGCCCTGGTGGTGGCCGAGCGTATCGTTGACTTCCTTGAAATGGTCGAGGTCGATGAACAGGATGGCCACGCGGCTCGCATCGCGCCGGCCCTGGGCCAAGGCCTGGCGCAAGCGTTCGTGGAACATGCGCCGGTTCGGCAATTGTGTCAGGGTATCGAAATTGGCTTGCTGCCAGATCAGCGCTTCCGTTTGCCGCTTGTCCGTCACGTCTTCCAGCATGCACAGGTGGTGCGGTTCGCCATGGCGCGCCGTGGCGATGGCCGTCACCGACGCGTCGACCCACACCACGCCGCCATCGGGCCGCACGATGCGCTTGGCGTGGCGAAAGCCGTGCAAGCTGCGCGCCAGCAACTGCGCCACCTGCTCCAGTTCGCCAGCCACATCATCGGGATGGCTGATCTCCATCCAGCTCGTTTGTTTCATGTGTTCCAGGCTGCGCCCGCTGATGGCCAGGTAGCGTGGATTGATGTCGAGAAACTGTCCGCTCACGGTATCGATCAGGGCGATGCCCATGGGCGCTTCCTCGAACATGGTGCGAAAGCGCAATTCCCCCTGGCGGATGGTTTCCTCGGTACGGCGGCGCTCGCGTGCCAGGTTGTTGAAGTGAAAGGCAGCCGACACGGCCAGCAGGCTGCCCGCCAGGCCCAGCGACAGATACAGCCAGCCCAGGTCGGCGCCCGGCACGGGACGGTACAGGAAGCCTTTGTAGGCGCGGCTGTCCGTGGCACGGCGCGGCAGCACCCCCATGGCCGCGTATGTGTCGGCGATGTGCTGCCAGCGCTGGGGATTCATGTAGCCAAGCTCCACCAGCACGGGCTGCAGCAGCAATTCCATCTGCTGCGCCTCGTACAGCAGATGCGCGCGGTCGTGACGCTGGCTGTACTTGGCAAGGATCACGCGCGCCATTTCCTCGCGGTGCGCCATCGCGTATTGCCAGCCGCGCAGGCTGGCCGCGCGGAACGCTTTGACACGCTCGGGATGGCGGCGCAGTTCCTGCTCGCTGGTAAACAGGTTGTCGCCGTAGAAATCGATGCCGGCCGTGCGCGGCGTGAATTGGTAGTAGGGAAAGCCCGCCCGGTCCAGGTAGTCCGGTTCGTTGGTGGAGTACGCGGCAATCGCATCGACCTTGCCATTGATAAAATCCTCGATCCGGTAGCTGGGCGGCAAGTGGCGCATCTGCTGCGGCGCGACGCCCATTTTCGCCAGGTACAGCGACACTTCATCGGAGGCAAGGGCCACGTCGCTGGCCGCACCGATCATCACGGGCGCTCCCACCAGTTTGCGGACGTCGGGCGCGCCGCCCTGCTGGCGCATCAGCAGCACGCTGGGCGAATGCTGGAACACGACGGCCAGCACCACCACGGGCTTGCCCGCCAGGCGGCTGAGCAACAAGGTGCTGTTGCCCACGCCGTACTCGGCCCGGCCCGCCAGCACGGCCGCCTCGGCGAGTTGTCCGCCACCGCCTTCGACCAGTTTGACCTCCAGCCCCGCCTCGCGGTAATAGCCTTGCTCGATGGCCGCGTAATAGCCGGCGAACTGGAACTGGTGCGTGAAATTGAGGTGCAGGGAGACGGGTTCGAGCGCCCGCGCAGGCGTGACCAGGCACAGCAGCAGGAAGAAACAGCAGCGGAAAGCGTCGGGGGCTTTCATCGGCATGGCGCAACACCACAGGAAGCTGCCAAGCTGGCAGGGGTAAGGCTATTGTAGCCGCCCCTTTTGCCAATGGATAACTATTTCAGTGAGGACAATAGCGTTGATGTTTTTGGCAAACAATGTCGCCATTGTTTGCGCTAGAACACGACGCCGGCCACCAGAATGATGTTGGCGTACGGACTGCACTCGCCCGTGCGCACGATGGCGCGCGCGCCCTTGCTCAATTGCTTGAACTCCTCGTGCGGCACCTGGCGCGCATCGGGCAAGGCCAGGGCCGCCACCTGCGCCGCCATGGCCGGATTATGCTGCGGCAATTCGCTGGCGAGCAAATGGTATTCCACCTGCATTTCGCTCAGCACGGTATTCACGGTATCGATGAAGCCGGGAATGCCGCGCGTCAGGGCCAGGTCGATCAGGGGCACGCCCGGTTGCGACGGCAAGCCCGCGTCGCCGATGACGAGCATGTCGCCATGGCCCAGCGACGCGATCAGTTGCGACAGTGCGATATTAAGCAGCGGTGATTTTTTCATGGGTTCAGAACAGCTCGTGCAAGTGGGGAATCGAGGTTTGCGCGCCGGGCTTGGTAACGCTCCAGGCGGCCGCGCGCTGGCCTTGGCCAATCGCTTCCGCCTCATCCATGCCGGATGCCAGACCCGCCACAAAGCCGCCAATGAAGGTGTCGCCGGCGGCCGTCGTGTCGACGGCTTGCACCACTTCGGCCGGGAACGTGAAATCGCCGCCATACAGGGCCGCGTGCACGCCCTTGGAACCCAAGGTGATGATGACGTTGTCGCTGCCCAGCTTTTGCAGCGCGGCGGCCAGCGCCTTGGCGTCCGCGCCTTCCGGGTTGACGCCGGCCAGCATGGCCGCTTCGATTTCATTCGGAATCAGGTAGTCGACCAGTTCCAGCACGCCTGCCGGCAGGCTGGCCGCCGGAGCGGGATTGAGCACCACGGTCTTGCCCAGGGAACGGGCCAGTTTGATCGCGTGCACGACGGTGGCCATCGGCGTTTCCAGCTGCAGCACGACGATGTCGGCCTGTTCGATCAGCTCTTTTGCCGCGTCAATGTGCGCGGGGCTGAGCAGATCGTTGGCGCCGCCGGCGATGACGATGCTGTTCTGGCCATTGTCGTCGACGAGGATCGAGGCGATGCCCGAGGCCACGCCCGGCAAGGTGGTGATGTGGCTGTCGATGATGCCGTCGCCCACCAGCGCCGCGCGCAAGGTCGCGCCAAACGCATCGTCGCCCACGCAGCCGACCATGGCCACTTGCTGAGCGCCCGCCACTTTGCCGCTCAGCCGTGCGCAAGCCACGGCCTGGTTGGCGCCCTTGCCGCCAGGAATCGTACGGAAAGCGCCGCCCGTCAGGGTTTCGCCGGGGAGGGGCATGCGCGGCACGCGCAAGACCAGGTCCATATTGATGCTGCCGATAACCACGATCATGATGTCATTCCCATCAGTTCAGTTGCAGGTAAAGAAGTAGGTACAGAAGCAGGCACTGCGGCGACACTGGAGCCGCGCACGTGCAGCTCGGGTGCGATGCTGCGCTGCTGGCGCGGCAAGGCGGGGTCGGCGATGCGCGCCAGCAGGCAGGCGGCCGTGATGTGGCCCAGCTCGCGCGTATTTTGCGCCACGCTGGTCAAGGCCGGATGTACGAAGCTGGCCAGGTCGATATCGTCGAAGCCGACAACGGCCAGTTCACCGGGCACGGCGATGCCGCGCTCGGCGGCGGCGCGCAAGGCGCCAAAGGCCATCAAGTCATTGCAGCAGAACAAGGCGTCCGGGCGCTGGCCTGGCGGCAGCGCCAGCAAGTCCAGCGCGGCAGCATAGCCGCCCGCGCTCGTGAAATCGCTATGGCGGCACAGCGTATCGGCCAGGACTACGCCTGCGTCCGCCATGGCGCTGCGCACGCCAGCGATGCGGTCATTGGAAATGCTCACTTCGCGCGGGCCGGCGATGCAGGCGAGGCGCCGGCGTCCCAGCCCCAGCAGATGGCGCGCGGCCAGCGCACCGCCGGCGCGGTTGTCGACGGCCACGGCATCGATGGACAGGTCGCTGGGCGCGCGGTCGAGCAGTACGGCCGGTACCTTCATCTTGCGCAGCAATTCGCCATCGCTGTCGGCCAGCGCGGACAAAATCAGGCCGTCGCAGCGCTTGGTCAAGAGCACATTTAAATAGTCGCGCTGCTTGACGGGGTCGTCATCGGAATTGCACAAAATGACGCTGTAACCGGCCGCGTAGCAACTGTCTTCGATGCCGCGCGCCACTTCCGAAAAATACGGGTTCGTATTATTCGGAATGATCAGGCCGATGGTGCCCGTGCTGCGGCTGCGCAGGGAGCGCGCCAGCGCGCTGGGCACGTAATGCAGTGCCTCCGCCGCCGCCAGCACGGCGCGGCGCGCCTCGTCGCTGACGGGGCGGGTATTGTTGAGGACGTGCGACACGGTGGTAAACGACACCCCCGCCGCCTGCGCCACTTGTTTGATGGTTGCCATGGGCCAGTATTATGAACGTTCACCGCGGCGGCGGTAGGTATCGAGCACGACGGCCGCGACGATCACCAGGCCCGTGACGATGCGTTTCACGGGTTCGGACACGCCCACTTGCGCCAGGCCCGCTTCCAGCACGGAAATGATCAATACGCCAATAAACGTGCTGATGACGGAACCGCGTCCGCCCATCAGGCTCGTGCCGCCGATCACGACGGCGGCGATCACTTGCAATTCCATGCCCACGCCGCCGTTCGGGTCGGCCGCTTCCAGGCGCGAGACTTGGAACAGCGCGCCCACGCCGGCGAGAAAACCCATCAAGGCAAACACCAGCACTTTCGATGGTTTTGTATTGATGCCGGACAAACGCACGGCTTCTTCATTCGTGCCGATGCCGATCCAGTGGCGTCCCAGCACCGTGCGCGTAAGCACCAGGTGGCCGATGACGACGATGGCGATCGAGGCGATGAAGGCGGGCGACAGACCGAAGGCGATCGGCGAGCTGATGCCGTCAACGGCGCTGCCGATGTATTCCGTGCGCGAGTTCGTCACTTGATACGCCATGCCGCGCGCCATTTCCAGCACGCCCAGGGAGACGATGAACGAGGGAATGCGCCAGCCGACGGAAATGAGGCCCGTGGTGGCGCCGCACAGGGCGGCGACGAACATGCCCAGCAGGGCCGCGCTCCACACGGGCCAGCCCCAGTGCACGACGGCCAGCGACAGTACGGAAGCGGCCAGCGCCATCACGGAACCGACGGACAAGTCGATGCCGCCGATGATCAGCACGAACGTCATGCCGACGGCCATCACGACCAGGGTCGGGATGTTGTTCGACAGGGTGCTGAGGGTGGCAAGAGTGAAAAAGTTTTCGCTGGCAAACGAGAACAGCACGCACATGGCGACCAGGGCGCCGATCAGGCCCGCATAGTTTTTCAGGTCGGCCAGGCTGCGCTGCAGATACGATGGGGAAGAGGTAGTGGTCATGGGAATCTTTCCGGCGGATCAGGCCGCAGCTGGAGTGGAAGTGGGGGTCAAATAGCCGGAGAAGGCGGCCGACAGCAGCGCGTCCTGGCTCCAGGCGCCGCGCTCGAAGGTGTCGACGATGCTGCCGGCGCTCATGACGGCGATGCGGTCGCAGATCAGCATCAGCTCGCGCAAGTCGCTGGAAACAATGACGAGGCCCTTGCCCTGGCGCGCCTGTTCGGCCAGCACCTGATAAATATCAAACTTGGCGCCGATATCGATGCCGCGCGTGGGCTCGTCGAACAACATCACGGGGCAGTCGCGGTACAGCCAGCGGGCGATCACCACCTTTTGCTGGTTACCGCCGGACAATTCAGCCACCGTTTGCGCGCTGTTGCGCGAACGGATGCCCAGGCGCTGAATATAATCGTCGGCCACCGACGCTTCGGACGCGTCGTTGAGCCAGCCCGCGCCACTGACCGTGTCGAGCGCAGCCAGGGTGGTGTTGACGGCGATGGACTGGCGCAACAACAAGCCTTGTCCCTTGCGGTCTTCCGTGATCATGGCGATGCCGGCTTTCACCGCTGCCTGCGGCGAGGTCAGAGCGGCCGGCGTTTCACTGTCGCCAAGGAACACGTCACCGGCGTCGGCGCGGTCGGCGCCGAAGATCAGGCGCAGCAATTCCGTGCGGCCAGAGCCGATCAGGCCGGCGATGCCGAGGATTTCGCCGGCGCGCAAGTCGAACGAGGTCGGGTTGACGACCTTGCCGCGCGCCAGTCCCCGCACGCGCAGCAGCGGCGCGCCGATGGTGCGCCCGCTCAAGTCCACCGCATCGTCGGCCGAGCGGCCCACCATCAGGCTGACCAGGTCGGCGGCGGAATGGCCCGCGATATCGTCGTCGCAGACGAGCTGGCCATCGCGCAGCACGGCGATGCGGTCGGCCACGCGCTTGAGTTCTTCCAGGCGATGGGAAATATAGATAATGCACACGCCTTCGGCCTTCAGACGCTCGATTTGCAGGAACAGCAATTCCACTTCGCGGTGCGTCAGCATGGCCGTCGGCTCATCTAACACCAGCAGGCGGCAGGCGCCGATCAAATTGCGCGCGATCTCGATCATTTGCTGGTGGCCGATGCCCAGTTCGCCCACGAGGGTCCACGGATCGAGGCCACCCAAGCCCACTTTTTCCATCTGTTCGCGCGCGTCGCGTTCGAGGCGCGTACGGTCGATGAAGCCGAAGCGCTGCGGCAGGTTTTTCAGGTACAGGTTTTCCGCGATCGACAGGGTGGGAATCAAATTGAGTTCCTGCATCACCATGCGGATGCCCAGCGCCTCGGCGGCGCCGCGCGAGGCGGGCTGGTAGGGCTTGCCGTCGAGCAGCATCGTGCCCGTGGTGGCTTGCTCCAGGCCGCAGATGATCTTCGACAAGGTACTCTTGCCCGCGCCGTTCTCGCCCGTCAGCGCCAGCACCTGGCCAGGGGCGAAGCGCAGGCCCACGCCGCCCAGCACGGGGCCGACATAGGACTTGCCGATGTTATCCAGGGTCAATAGAGGGGTGGCGGCTGATGGCGCCGGGGGGATGTCGATGGGCATGATAAAACTCCGCGGGAAAAGACGGCGGGGCCGGCGCCAGCAAGGTTGCGATGGCGCTGGCCCCGGCGGGATCAAACGATCAGGACTTGGCGCCCTTGGCGACCAGTTCGACCTTGGTTTCGATGACGCCACCGAGCTCGGCCTGTTTCTTCTTCTGCGCCAGCGCTTTCAGCACCGTCTCGATGCCGAACACGGCTTGCTGCGAACCAAACTGGTCGGCGGTAGCCAGCACGCGGCCATCGGCCAGCATCGGCTTGATGGCGTTGATGTTGTCGTAGCCGACGACGAGCACTTTGCCCGTCTTGCCGGCCGCCTTGATGGCGGAAATGGCGCCGATGGCCATGTTGTCGTTACCGCACAGCAAAGCCTTGATGTTCGGATTGGCGTTCAGCATGGCGGCCGCGACCGTATTGGCGGGGGCGATTTCCCACTGGCCCGACTGCACGCTGACGACCTTGGCGCCGGCCGCGTTCATGGCGTCCTGGAAGCCCAGGGTGCGCTGCTGCGCGTTGTAGGTCGTCGACACGCCTTCGATGATGCCGACCGGGTCGCCCTTCTTGATCTGCTTGGCCAGGAAGTCGCCGACGACCTTGGCGCCCTTGCGGTTGTCCGGGCCGACGAACGGTACGGAAATACCCTTCTCTTTCAACGCGCCTTCGTCGAGCTTGTTGTCGATATTGACGACGATGATGCCCGCGTCGATGGCTTTCTTCAGCACCGGCACCAGCGCTTTCGAGTCAGCCGGGGCGATCACCAGCGCGTTGACGCGCGAGACGATCATTTGCTCGACCAGCTTGATCTGGCTCGACGTATCCGTTTCATCCTTGATGCCGTTCGACAGCAAGTCGTACTTGGCGGCATTGGCCTTCTGATGCGCCTTGGCACCATTTTCCATGGTCAGGAAAAATTCATTGGCGAGCGACTTCATCACCAATGCGACCTTCGGTTTGGCAGGTGTCTGCGCCATCGCCGGCACGGCGGGCAAGGCACACACGAGGACAGCGGCGGCAATCATTTTCAGGCGAATACGGGATGTCATGAGCGTCTCCAGAGTTGTTGGTCAAGCACGTGTACTGCATGCTTTTTAGGAAATTCGTTGCGCGCAAACGTTTGCGCGAAGCGAATAGTGCCTCAATGCCCTATTACAGTGCAAGCAAAACTGTATGTGCGGTGCAGCAAAAAGGCGGCGCCCAGAGGGAAACATCCAGGCTGATGCGATCAGCCTGGCGAGGGAAAATGCGTGGATTCAGGAATTTGCTGCGGGACGGGCGCTGGCCCACTGCACCGCCAGCACGCTGGCCAGCACCAGCAGCAAGCCCAGCATCGACCAGCCCGTCATGGCCTGGCCCAGCAAGGCCCAGCCCAGCACGACGGCCATCAGGGGACTGAGCAGTCCCAGCGAGGAGACGGCCACGGGCGACAGCCTGGCGATGCCACGGAACCACAAGGCGTACGCCAGCAGGGCGCCGGCCAGGCACAGGTAGGCGTAGGCCAGCACTTGCGGCAGGGATAGCGCCAGCAAGGGCGCGTCGGCCAGCCAGGCGACGGGCGCCAGCATCAGGCCGCCGAGCAACAATTGCCAGCCCGTCAGCGCCAGCACGGGCAAGTCCGGCTTCCAGCGCCGCGTCAGATAGGTGCCGGCCGCCATGCAGGCCGTGCCACCCAGCGCGGCGGCGATGCCGACCGGTTCCCACACGGTGCGCGGCGACAGCAACAAAACACCCATGCCAGCCACGCCCAGCACGCTGGCCCCCAAGGCCAGGCGGGCCGGACGGCGCCCTTCCACGCCCCAGGCCAAGCCCATCACCAGCAGCGGCTGGATGGCGCCCACCACGGCCGCCAGGCCGCCCGGCAAGCGGTAGGCGGCCACGAACAGCAGCGCCTGGAATACGCCGATATTCAGCGCGGACAGGATCAGCACGCGCATCCAGTCGCGCCGCGCGGGCAGGCGCCGCATGACCAGCAGCAACAGCAAGCCGGCCGGCAAGACGCGGATCAGGGCCGCCGTGAAGGGCCGGTCGGGCGGCAGCAGTTCGGACGTGACGATATACGTGGAACCCCAGATCAGGGGCGCCAGCGCCGTGAGCAGAATATCGCCCCAGGCGGGGCGGACGGAAGAAGAAGCCATACAACTATCTCGACACTAAGATAAAAACTCAGTGTGGACGCGAACTATCTTGATGTCAAGACAAATGGGCGTGCGCGCCGCTGCCTGCGGACGTAAAAAAGCCCGGCATGGCCGGGCTCGGGGAGCAGATCAGGCGGCAAGCTGCGCCGCCTGACAGATTTAATCGCGCACGCGCCGCAGGGTCGTTACCCGCACGCCGCCCATGCTGATCTGCGCCGTGCTGCCATCGTCGCTGACGATAATATCCATGGCCGCTTCGCCCGCGCCTTCCGGGGCGATCGTCACGGTATTGCCCTTGGTGGTGAAGGTGGCCTTGGTCGAGGTGCCGTTATTGATCACGCTGTCACTTGTAAATTCCAGGACGTTGCCCATCGCCGCCTGCCATTTCCCCACCGCCGGGTGGCCGCCAAAGCTGAACACGCTTTTCAGCTTGTCCAGCATGCCCGCACCCTGCGCGGCTGGCGCTTTGCCTATCACACCGGTCATGGCCGCCTGGCTCATCTGCGTTTCGTCGATGACTTGCCATTGCTTGTCGACCAGCGCCATCGGCAATCGCACTTGCAGATCGCCGTCCGGCAAGCGCTGCAGGATCAATGCGCGGTCCGCAGACTTGGCGAACCACGCCGCCTCATCGGTCAGCGTCAGGGTGGCCTTGGCCATCGCCACTTGCTGTGCGCCCAGGTCGCGCACCTGATCGTAGCCACTGACCTTGGCCACTTTCACGCCCTTGGCCACGCACAGCTTGTCGCCGCGCAAGGCCGCCTTGCCCGGCGCGGCCAGCGCGTAGACAAATTGCGATTGCGCAACCCAGCCTCCGCTGCCTTGTTCGACGGGAGCGTTGTACAGCCCGCTACGCACGAGGATATCCAGCCATTGCCGAGTGGAACTGTCGTACGACGCCACGCGGATCTCTTCCTTCTGGTACGGCAAGTTGGTGAGGCACAGCAGCTTGTCGCGCACCGCCTCGTCAGCGGCCAGGTGGGCATCGATGGCGCGGCTGAAACTGCTGGCCGAGGCCGCCTCTGGCTTCAGCAGCCACGCCAGGGCGCCGCCAGCCACGACGACGACCGCCAGCACGCCGCCGGCGATCACCACGTGGCGCCGTTTCACGCCGGACAGCGCCGGCGTCACGGCTGGTGCGGATGCCGGTACAGGAGCGGACGCGGGCGCCGGTGCGGCGTTGACAGCCTTGCCGCATTCATCGCAGAAGCGCGCGCCGGGGGCATGGGCGGTGCCGCATTTGGTGCAGAAGTGAGCCATGGTGTGCCTTACTTGAGTTTATGCGCGCATGCGCCGCAGAACACGTCATCGGACGCGACCGGGGCCTTGCAGCTCGGGCATTGCAGGCTGTCGGCCGGCGCAGCGGCCGAAGCAGCGGGAGCGGCTGGCGTGGCCGGTGCCGCAGCTTGCTCGGCCAGGGCGCGCGCACGGTCACGCGCTTCCTCGGCTTTTTTCTTGACCGTGGCCAGGCCGTCGTTCAGGCTCGCTTCCGAGGCGCTGAAATCGACATTGCGCGTGGCGTTCAGGTAAATGATGCACACGCCCTTGGTGAAGATCAGGCCCGGTACCACGGCCGCGGCCGCCAGCAGCAAGCCGCCGCCCAGGCCCGCTGCGATGATGTAGCCGGAACCGCCATTCAGACCCGAAGCCAGGGTGTACATATTCATCTGGCCGCCCACGCCCAGGATGCCTGCGGACATGCCGCTGGTCAGCGATACGCCGGTACCGACCACGCCAAAGATCAGCAGCGCCACAAACGTCGTGATCAGGAACAGCAGCACTTCCAGCAGAATCACGGACACCAGCTTGGTGCGCACGATCAGGTTCAGGCGGGCAATGATCTGGAATATGGTGGCGCCCGACCAGGCGGCAGGGCCGGCCAGCGGCAGCATCACGTAGAACAGCGCAAATACCAGCACGCCCAGCACGATGGCCGACAAGGGGAAGACGACCGTGTACAGCACGGGGCCGAGCACGGGAATCTTGCAGACAAACAAGATGATGGCGATGGTGATCATGGCCGCCAGCACGATCAAAAATTCAAGGATGACGACCGCGATCAGGCGGTGGCTCGTGTACAGCGAAACGAGCATGGCATCAACCAGGCTCATGCCAGGCTGGCCTTGCGCATCGCGCATCAGCATGATGCCGACGGCGTTGGAGCCGTAAAACATCACGAGGAAAGCCATCAGGCCACCGACAAAGACCAGCAGCGGACTGCTCATGCCGCCGGCAAGCATCGTCAGCACGCCACCGACGAGCACGGCGCTGATGAAGGTCAGGGCCAGCAGCGCAATCGCGCGAAAGTTCCTGATGGCGTCGGTCGCTTCGATCAGCGAGCCCACGGCGGAGGAAAAGGGAAGAGGTTGATGTGTTTGTGTGGAAATGGTCATGTCTGGCCTGGAAGGGGTGAATCGGGAGGGGACGGCCTGCCTGGCCGTCCCATGGTCATGCTGTGTCAGTAGGCGAGCGCCAGTTGCAGCTCGTTCGCGGGCGCCTGGCGCTGGACGATCTGCAGCTTGACGTCCTGGCCGCCGACGCGCTTGCTATTCAGGTACAGCGCCGTGCGTACCGGGTAAATGCCCTGCGGCACGCCTTCAGGCATGGGAATCGAGAAGCCGCCCTTGTAGGCGCCGCTGCCGTTATTGCTGCTGACCACCTTGCGCACGGTTTTGATCAGGTCGCCATTTGGCTTGTACAGGCTCAATTCCTCTTCCACCAGCGGGTTCGGATCGCGCGTGCCGGCCGCCACTTCGATGTACGAATTGGTCTGCGCCTTCTGGCCCGGACGCACGGAGGACGGCGTAAAGCCCGTCTCGTATTTCACCAGGGTCGACTGCTCGGGCAGCTTGCCCTTGTTGGCCACCTTGTAGTCCGTCTGCACCTGCTGCGCCGTCTTGACTTGCTGGCTTTGATAATTCAGGGCCACGCAGGCGAGCGCACCCAGGCTGGCGCCCAGGGCCGCGCCGCGCACGGTATTGTTGCCGCCACCCAGCAAGCCGCCGACGACGGCGCCGATGCCGGCCAGCATGGCCGTATTGCATTCGCCACTGGCCGCTTCCGTGCCTGCGGTGGTGGTATTGCCTGTGGCGCCAGGGCCGCCCGGCGCGGCGCAGCCGGCCAGCATCGACGACACGACCAGCATCGCCACCAGGGGCTTGGCCATTTGTTTCAAGTTTTTCACGTTATTCTCCGAAAGAATCAAAATAGGAATGGGCGGAAAGCTGCGGCTTACTCGATCTGAATTTGCGACAGCGCCTTGTCTTGCGCTTCCTTCGCCTTGCGCTTGATGTCCTGCGCAGGGCGGTTGCCCTTGTCCATGCGCAACACGGCATTCGCATTGGCAATGGCACAGTCGTATTTGCGCTGGCTCATGCAGTGGCTCGCTTCCGACAGGCTGTCCGTGATCACGCTTTCCAGGCCCGTCGTCTGTTTGACAGGCGCCGGTGGCGGGGTCACCTTGACGGGCTTGGCCGGTTTTTCCACGACAGGGGCTGGGGCCGCTGCTGGAGCCGGCTCGGGTGCCGGAGCAGGCGCTGCCGCTGCCGCTGCCGCTGGCTCAGGCTCCGGCTCGGCAGCAGGTGTCGCGGCAAGGTCGCCCGCCGAGCCGCCATCGAGCGCAGCGTCATCGATGGCCAGCGGCTGCTCGGCGGCCGGCGCAGGGTCTTCCTGCACCGGCAAGGTTGCCTCCGGTTCAGGCACGGTGACAGGCGGCTTGCCTGACAAGAAATAGTAAGCGCCCGCACCGCCCAGCAGCACTACCGCTGCGACGGCCGCGGCGATCAGTTTCATGCGCTTGCCAGCCGGTGGGCTGTCAGCCGGCGTGTCGGGAACGCTGTCTGTCACTGCTGCGGGAGCGGCTTCTGGTTCCCGTGCAGGGGTGGGCACAGGGACCGGATCGGCACGGCGCTTTTCAAGCACGGGCGGTGGCGCAGGTGGCGCGACCGGTTCCGCCACCGGTGCCGGGGCAGGCTCAGGCACGGACACGGATTCAATGACGGGCGCAATCTCCGGCGCGATGACCGGCTCTGGCAGCGGCGGCGGCACCGCTGCGGCCACCGGCGCCACGGCAAAGCTGAACGCGCACTTGGGGCAGAACCGGGCGTCCGGCTTGCAGTCATGGCCGCACTGGCCACAGGATTTTCCCGGCACCGGGGCGGCAACGGTCGTGGCAACGGCAAACGTCGTGCCGCAGGAAGAACAGAATTTGGCGCCCGGCTTATTCTCGGCCTGGCAGGAAAGGCATTTCAATTGGCATCTCTTTTCATCTAAACGCTGGGAGCCGCGTACGCTGGCGATTGCCAGAATGGCAGTATTGTTGGCGTACGGCTAAATGTTCAACGAGTATATTTTCAAATACCAAGTTGCCACAAGGGAAAATTGCCTTTTGCTCTATTCAATTTTTAAATATTGGTAAAAATCCTGCCCGCATGGCGTGCTGCGCCCCATGTTGGTGCGCAGATGGCAAAAAACCCGGCAACGCTGTAGGCGTTGCCGGGTTCTCAGTCGATGCCGGGGACAGTGACGCTGGCTTACTTGCGTCCGCCCCGTGCCGGCGCGGCATGGCCGCCCTTGGCTGGCGGCTTGCCGCCACGGCCCATCGGCACGGCGGCCGGCTTGGCCTTCGTTTTGATGGTCGACAGGATCGATGGACGCACTTTCGATTCGACGGCTGTCGCCTTCGGCGCGGCGGCCGTGCCGCCCAGGGCGATGCGGTTCTTGCCCGGCGTGACCTTGAACTTGTCCGGCGTGCCGGCGCCATGCGTCTGGCGGCTGCGTTCGCCTGCGGCCAGGCCGCCCGATTCGGACGAGGTCCAGGCCGGAATCAAATGCTTGTCGCCATTGCCGATCAAGTCGCCACGGCCCATGTTGACCAGCGCTTCGCGCAGGATCGGCCAGTTGGCCGGATCCTGATAGCGCAGGAAGGCTTTATGCGTGCGGCGGATCTTGCCGCTGCGGGCCGTTTCCACCACTTCCGAATCCGCCGTGACCTTGCGCAAGGGATTCTTGCGCGTGTGATACATGGTCGTCGCCATGGCCATCGGCGTGGGCATGAAAGTTTGCACCTGGTCCAGCTTGAAATTGTTTTTCTTCAGCCACAGGGCCAGGTTCAGCATGTCCACGTCCGTCGTGCCCGGATGGGCGGCGATGAAATACGGGATCAGATACTGCTTCTTGCCCGCTTCCAGGGAGAAACGGTCGAACATTTCCTTGAACTCGTCATACGCGCCGATGCCGGGCTTCATCATCTTCGACAAAGTCCCCTCTTCCGTGTGCTCGGGCGCAATTTTCAAGAGGCCACCGACGTGGTGCGTCACCAGTTCCTTGACGTATTCGGGCGAACGCACGGCCAGGTCGTAGCGCAGACCTGAGCTGATCAGCACTTTCTTGATGCCGGGAATGGCGCGCGCCTTGCGGTACAACGAGATGAGCTTGCTGTGGTCCGTGCCCAGGTTCACGCAGATGGACGGGTACACGCACGACAGGCGGCGGCACGACACTTCGATCTCTTTTTCCTTGCAGGCGAGGCGGTACATATTCGCCGTCGGGCCACCCATATCGGAAATGGTGCCCGTAAAACCTTTGGTTTTATCGCGGATATGCTCGATTTCGCGCAGGATCGACGGTTCCGAGCGGCTCTGGATGATGCGGCCTTCGTGTTCCGTGATCGAGCAGAAGGTGCAGCCGCCGAAGCAGCCGCGCATGATGTTGACGGAAAAGCGGATCATTTCCCAGGCGGGGATATGCGCCTTGCCATAACTTGGATGCGGGGCGCGCGCGTAATTCATGTCGTACACGCCATCCATCTCGTCCATGGCCAGCGGCAGCGGCGGCGGGTTGAGCCACACGTCGCGCTCGCCGTGCGCCTGCACCATAGCGCGCGCATTGCCGGGATTCGATTCCAGGTGGAACACGCGCGAGGCGTGCGCATACATGACGGGGTCATCCTTGACGACGTCATACGCGGGCAGGCGCACCACCGTCTTGTCGTGCTTTTCCTTGGCCATGGCCAGACGCTCTTCGCGGCTCATGATGCGGATCGGCTTGATGACTTCGGCCGATTTCGACGCATTTTCCGTGGCGCAGGCGGTCTTGTCTTCCTGCACCATCTCGTACGGGCTGTAGTGCGGATCGACCTTGCCGGGCACGTCGACGCGGGTGGAGTTGTGCACGCCCCAGTCGTCGCCAGGCAACCAGCCGGACGGCACCATGAAGGCCGTGCCGCGCAAGTCGCGGATATCCTTGATGTGTTCGCCGGCGGCCAGGCGATGCGTCAGGTCGACCAGCGCCCGCTCGGCATTGCCGAAGATCAGCAAATCGGCCTTGGAATCGGGCAAGACGGAACGGCGGACCTTGTCCGACCAGTAATCGTAATGGGCGATGCGGCGCAGGGACGCTTCGATGCTGCCGATGACGATGGGCACGTCGGGATACGCTTCGCGCGCGCGCTGGGCGTACACGGTGACGGCGCGGTCCGGGCGTTTATTCGGTTCCGCGTTCGCCGTGTAAGCGTCGTCGGAGCGGATCTTGCGGTCGGCCGTGTACTGGTTGACCATGGAATCCATGTTGCCGGCGGTAATGCCGTAGTACAGGCGCGGCTTGCCGAGGATGCGGAAGGCGTCGGCCGACAGCCAGTCCGGCTGACTGATGATGCCGACTCGGTAACCCTGCGCTTCAAGCAGGCGGCCAACGAGGGCCATGCCGAAACTCGGATGGTCGATGTAGGCGTCGCCCGTGACGAGGATGACGTCGCACTGGTCCCAGCCCAGCGCGTCCATCTCGGCACGCGACATCGGCAGGAAAGGCGCCACGGCAGCGCGGGCAGACCGCTTGGGAACGGTCGCAAATAAATTGGTAGGGGAGCTCATAGGGTACGGATTGTACCGGAATTGGCCATTTCCAACCTGACGGCCTGCTTTTTACTGTTGGATTTCAGTACAAAAAACGTTTATTTTTCAATCACTTGAGGAAAAAAGGCCCTTGGGGTCAGACCCTTCCGCGGTCTGACCCCAGCTTTTCCCCGGGTTACATCAGATTCCCATATTCGCCAGGATCTCACCCAGTTCTCGCAACGCCGGCTCCAGTTTCGGATGCTTGACGGCAAACTTGGCCGACAATTCCTGGCTGCGCTCGGCCAGGCCATAGGTGATCGACTCTTCTTCCTGTTCCTGCGCGGCGCGCTTTTCCAGCAGTTGCTGAATATCGCCATTGAGCTTTTGCAGCAAACCATGCGTTTCTTCATCCACAGGATCGCCAGATGCGATGGTCGATTGCAGCTGTTGCAACGATTCCTTGAGTTTGCTATCCATGTTTTTTCCTGTCAGTCGGTAAATTGCGTGTCCAGGAACAATTGTTCCACCTTGCTTCTGGCCCACGGGGTCTTGCGCAAAAACTTCAGGCTCGACTTGATGCTGGGATCGCTGATGAAGCAATTGATATCGATGTGCTTGGCCAGGCCATCCCAGCCGTAATGGGCTTGCAGGCGCGTCACGATACCTTCCAGGGTAATGCCATTCAAATCTTGCTGACTCATAAACTCTTTCTTTCGACTGCCTTCTTGTTTACATCTTACTCAATTCTACGCCGCCGACACAGAAAGCTTGCGTGCGCCAGGTCAACGCAACGCAAGCTTCTGATGAGAACGTCTTACTTGGCGTTCAAGCCGCGGCGTTCCAGCAATGGTTCCACGGTGGCATCGCGGCCGCGGAAGTCGCGGAACAGTTGCAGCGCATCGACGCTGCCGCCGCGCGACAGCAGTTTATTACGGAACCAGTCGCCATTCTTGCGCGTCAGGCCGCCGTTTTCCTTGAACCAGTTGACCGATTCCGCGTCCAGCTTTTCCGACCACAGGTAAGCGTAGTACGCCGCCGAATAGCCGCCCGAGAAGCTGTGCGAGAAATAACTGGTGCGGTAGCGCGGCGGCACGGGCGCGTAATCGACGCCCGCGTCTTTCAACGAGGCCGCTTCAAAGGCCAGCACGTCCGTCGGGATCTGGCTCGGCGCCAACTGGTGCCAGTGCTGGTCCAGCAGGGCCGCCGACAGGTATTCCGTCGTCATGAACCCCTGGTTGAATTTCTTCGCCGCCGTCACCTTGTCGAGCAATTCCTGCGGCATGGCCGCGCCGCTCTGGTAGTGCTTGGCGTAGTTTTGCAGCACTTCCGGCCAGACGGCCCACATTTCATTGACTTGCGATGGATACTCGACGAAGTCGCTCGGCACGCTGGTGCCGGCAAAGCGCGGATATTTCACGTTCGAGAACATGCCGTGCAGCGCATGGCCGAATTCGTGGAACATGGTCGTCACTTCATCGAACGTCAGCAAGGTCGGCTGGCCGGCGGGCGGCTTCGGAATGTTCAATTGGTTGGCCACCACCGGATGCGTGCCCATCAAAGACGATTGCGACACGTATTCATTCATCCACGCGCCGCCATGCTTGTTGCCGCGCGCATAGAAGTCGGCGATGAACAAGGCCAGCGGCTTGCCGTTGGCGTCCGTCACGTCGTAGACGCGCACGTCCGGGTTGTACACCGGTAGATCAGTACGTTGCTTGAAACTGATGCCATACAACTTGTTGGCGGCAAAGAACACGCCATTGTTCAGCACGCTGTTGAGTTCCAGGTACGGTTTCAGTTCGTTTTCATCGAAATTGAAACGCTGCTTGCGCAGCTTGTCCGTGTAGATGGCCCAGTCGGCGGCCGCGACCTGGAAACCGCCCTTTTCCGCATCGACCACTTGCTGCAGGTCGGCCGCTTCGCGGCGCGCGTTGGCGACGGCCGGTTTCGCCAGTTCCGACAGCAAGGTGTTGACGGCCGTCGTGGTCTTGGCCGTCTGGTCTTCCAGCGAGTACGCGGCGTAGTTGGCGTAACCGAGCAGGGTGGCCCGTTCGGCGCGCAGTTTGGCCAGTTTCAGCACGATGGCGCGGTTGTCGAACTCGCCGCCCTGGCTGCCGCGGTTCAGCGACGCATCCATCAGGCGCTGGCGCGTCTTGCGATCCGTCAATACCGCCAGTGGCGGCTGGCCGCTGGTGTTCACCAGAGCAATGAGGAACTTGCCCGTCAAGCCCCGCTCCTTGGCGGCAGCAGCAGCCGTATCGATATCGCTGTCCGTCATGCCGGCCAGCTCAAGACGCGTGTCGACGACGATGCTCTTGGCATTCGTTTCCTTCAGCACGTTTTGCGCGAAGGCCGTTTCCAGGCCCGCCTGCTCGGCGTTGTAGGCTTTCAATTTTTCCTTGTCCGCATCGGACAGCTTGGCGCCGGCGCGCACGAAATCCGTGTGATAGCGTTCCAGCAAGCGCAAGGATTCGGCATCGAGGCCCAGCTTGTCGCGCTTGGCGTACAGGGTGTCGATGCGGGTAAACAATTTCGGATTCAGGGTGATCGCGTCGCCATGCGCGGCCAGTTTCGGCGACACGTCCACTTCCACCGCTTCCAGCACACTGTTCGTGTTGGTCGACGTCATGTTGCTGAAGATGCTATTCACGCGGTGCAGCAGCTGTCCCGTGCGCTCGAGGGCCACGATGGTGTTCTCGAACGTGGGCGCCTGGCGGTTGCTGGCAATCGCGTTGACTTCGGCCAACTGGCGTTTCATGCCTTCGGCAAACGCGGGCGCATAGTGTTCATCCTTGATCAGGCCGAACTGCGGCATCTGGAATGGCAGCGGGCTCACTTTGAGCAGGGGGTTCTGGGCGCTGACGGCAGCGGCGGGCGCCGATTTTGCAGTGGCGGCAGCCATGGCGGATGGGGCGGCGTGGGCCAGCATGACGCTGGCGGCGATGACGAGCAGTTGTGGACGGATCATGACATCTTTCAGGAAGCGCGGGAAGAACCGCGATCGCGTCGCGGGCCAGTGGCAGATCATAGCAGTCTGTCACACAGGCGTCATCCAACATGGGCGATCCTGTGGTGCATCACGCCAACTGCGCGGTTTACCACGGTTTTCAAGCGGAATCGCCAAATAAAAATGGCCGGCCATTGCGGGCCGGCCATTGATGTTCAGCACCGGCCAGGCCAGTGCAGGGAAGGAATTACTTGCCGTTCAGGCCACGGCGTTGCAGCAACGGCTCGATCTTCGCATCGCGGCCACGGAAGTTGCGGTAGATGTCGAGCGCATCGGCGCTGCCGCCGCGCGACAGCAGTTTAGTGCGGAACCAGTCGCCGTTCTTGCGCGTCAGGCCGCCGTTTTCCTTGAACCACTCGACCGTGTCGGCATCGAGCTTTTCCGACCACAGATACGCGTAGTAGCCGGCCGAGTAGCCGCCCGCGAACGCATGCGAGAAATACGTGGTGCGGTAGCGCGGCGGCGCCGGGGCGAAATCGACGCCGGCATCCGTCAAGGCGGCTTTTTCAAACGCCAGCACGTCGGTCGGGATCTGCGCCGGGGTCAGCTGGTGCCAGCGCTGGTCCAGTAGAGCCGACGCCAGGTATTCCGTGGTTTTATAGCCCTGGTTGAAATTGTCGGCCGCCGTCACTTTCGCCAGCAGTTCGGCCGGGATGGCTGCGCCCGTTTGATAGTGCTTGGCGTAGTTTTGCAGCACTTCCGGCCACAGCGCCCACATTTCATTGACTTGCGACGGGTATTCGACGAAGTCGCGCGGCACGCTGGTGCCGGCGAAGCGTGGATATTTCACGTTCGAAAACATGCCGTGCAGCGCATGGCCGAATTCGTGGAACATGGTGTTGACTTCGTCAAACGTCATCAGGGTCGGCTGGCCTGCTTCCGGCTTTGGAATGTTGAGGTTATTCGCAATCACCGGCTTGCGGTTCAGCAAGGTCGACTGGCCCACGTAGGCATTCGCCCAGGCGCCGCCGCGCTTGTTGCTGCGCGCGTAAGGGTCAAGCGTAAAGATGGCCAGTTGGGTGCCGTCTTCATTGAAAACGTCGTACACCAGCATGTCGGACGTGTAGACGGGCAAGTCGGTGCGCTGCTTGAAAGTGAGACCGTACAACTTGCCGGCGGCAAAGAACACGCCCTTGGTCAATACGCTGTGCATTTCAAAGTATGGTTTGAGTTGCGTCTCGTCGAAGTTATAACGTTCGGCACGCACCTTGTCGCTATAGAAGGCCCAGTCGGCGGCGCCCAACTTGAAGCCGCCCTTGCCCGCATCGATGACCTTCTGGATATCGTCCGCTTCACGCCGGGCGTTGACGACGGCCGGCTTCGCCAATTCGCCCAGCAGGGCGTTCACGGCGGTCGTGTCGTGCGCCGTCTGGTCTTCCAGCGAATAGGCCGCGTAGTTCGGGTAGCCCATCAGCGCGGCGCGTTCGGCGCGCAGTTTTGCCAGTTCCAGCACTTCCTGGGTATTGTCGAACTCGCCGCCACGGCTGCCGCGCGCTTGCGAAGCGGCCATGATGCGTTCGCGCACGGCGCGGTTGGTCAGCAGCGACAGCGGCGCCTGGCCCGTCGTGTTGACGAGGGCGATCACGTATTTACCGTCCAGGCCGCGCTTCTTGGCCAGGCCGGCGGCCACTTCAATGGCGGCCGGCGACAGGCCGTCCAGTTCTTCGCGCGTGTCGACAACGACGGCCGAGGCGTTCAATTCCTTCAGTACATTTTGCGCGAACTTGGTCGACAGGGCGGCCAGCTGGCCGTTGTAGGCGCGCAGCTTTTCCTTGTCGGCCGCCGACAGCTTGGCGCCGGCGCGTACAAAATCCGTGTGATAGCGTTCCAGCAAGCGTTTCGATTCGGCATCCAGGCCCAGCTTGTCACGCTTGGCATACAGGCTGTCGATGCGCTTGAAGAGTTTGTCGTTGAGCATGATCGCGTCGCTGTGGGCCGCCATTTTCGGCGCCAGTTCGCGTTCCAGGCCCTGGATCGTGTCATTCGTATTCGAGCCGGACATCACGGAAAACACGGTGCGCACGCGGCTCAGCAGCTGGCCCGAGCGTTCCATGGCCACGATGGTGTTGTCGAAGGTCGCTGGTTTCTTGTTGTTCGCAATCGCATTGATTTCCGCCAAGTTGGCGGCCATGCCTGCCGTAAAGGCGGGCGCGTAGTCAGCGTCCTGCACCTTATCGAACGGTGGATAGTTAAAAGGCAGGCTGCTGGCCTGCGCAAACGGGTTCGAAGCAGGCAGCGCTGCGGCCGCGGTGGCGGCAAAAACGGCGGCGGCTGGCGCCAGCATCAGGCTGGCGGCGATGACGAGCATTGTTGGACGGGTCATGTCTACTTTCAAGGAACGCAAGAGAGCCGCGATTGTGTCGCGGGCCAGCCTGAAATAATAACAGCCTGACACACTTGCGTCACCAGCAACTACCGATGGTAGCGCGCCAGCCAGTGATGAACGGTTTTCATGCGCCCCGCGTCACGATGCCGATTCAATAATGCGGCGGACGCTCGTTGACCAGTCCGCCATTCGCCTGCTGCGCCCCGTCGCGCACGTGTTCGCCCAGCTTGTGCAGCATCGCCTCGAGCTGGTCGATGCGCTTGCCCTGCTGGTACACCATCTGGTTCAGCGACTCGACCAGGTCTTCCTGCTGCGCCAGCTTGATTTCGATATCGACGAAACGTACTTCCATCTGTTCTGCATTGTCCATGGTGCTCACGGTGACTCCTGACTGAAAGCGGCATTTTACCGCCGCAGCGGCGTGAGCCAGGACAAACAAGCGGCATTCTTGCCGAAGCGGTGCCGATTTCTGCCTATTCTCTCCATATGGCTGAATCAAACCGCTTGACGAATGAGAACAAACGATTACAATGGACCTATCCACCTTGCCTGACTTGATCGATACGCGCAAGACGGCTGAATACCGCCGCTGGGAAGACACCTTGCACGACGTGGCGGCGGCGGCCATCGATGCGCGCATCAAGCATTTGCAGCACGGTAAAAAGGGCGACTGGCGGCCAGTGGGCGAAGGCGTGTGCGAGCTGCGTTTTTTACAGACAGGACCGGGCTGGCGCGTGTATTTTCACGAAACGAATCTGGGCACCCTGATCTTGCTGCTGTTGGGTGGCGACAAATCAAGCCAGCGACGCGACATCAAGCAGGCGCAAGCGATACTCAAGGACTTGAAAGCCCGGCAGGCGACCCTGAAGAAAGCGGCGGCGGCATCCACAGGAGCACGAAAAAAATGAACCAACATATCGACCATGACACCTTCGACCTCGACGACCTGGAAGCATTAGGGCTGAGCAAATTCGACCCGACGCAACACCTGACCAGCAAGGCCGCCGTGGCCGCCTACATGAGCGAAATCGTTGCCACCGGCAACGCCGAACTGTTCCAATCCGCCATGAACGACGTGGTGCGCGCCTACGGCATGGGCAAGGTGGCGGCCCGGGCCGACATCACGCGTGAAGGCGCCTATAAAGCCTTGCGCGAAGGCAGCAAACCGCGCTTCGAAACCATTTTGAAGATGCTCGATGCGCTGGGCATGCAGCTGGCCATCGTGCCGAAAACCACGCCCGGCGGCGCCGTGGAAGCGTGAACGCCGCTTAAGCCTTCGGCGCGGCCAGCAAGGCTTTCATGCGCGCCAGACGTTCTTTCGGCGAAATCACTTCCGCCTCCGTCGGCACGGCGTCGCCCACGTCGAGTTCCATTTCCTTGATGAAGCGCGACGGGTCGCAATGGACTTGCTCGCCCGCCCGCTTGCGCTTCTTGCACCAGGTGATGTGCAAGGTGCGCTGGGCCCGCGTAATACCCACGTACATCAGCCGCCGCTCTTCCTGGATGCGCGCGGCGATGGTTTCGGCCGGCGCGTCGGGGTCGCCCTTGTGCGGCAAGATCCCCTCTTCCACGCCGACCAGAAATACGTGCGGAAACTCCAGGCCTTTCGACGCGTGCAGGGTCGACATGCGCACGGCGTCCTGCTCCTCGTCCTTGCCCTCGAGCATGGTCATCAGGGCCACCATCTGCGTCAATTCCAGCACGTTCTTTTCTTCGCCGTCGCGGTCCTTGCCGCCCCGGCCCCGTTCCTTGAGCCAGTTGACGAATTCCAGCACGTTCTGCCACTTGCTTTGCGCTTGGCGTTCCTCAAAAGCATCGTACAGATACGATTCGTAGTGGATTTCCTTCATCATGTCGTCCAGCACTTCGGCCGCGTTGTCGCCGCTGCCGGCCGCGCCGGGACGGCTGGCGCGCGATTCGAGGTCGTTGATGAAGTTGCAGAAGTCGCGCAGCGGCCCCAGCTGGCGGTCCGTCAGCTTGGCCTCGATGCCACCCTTGAACACAGCCTGGAACAGCGAGCACTGCCACTGCCCCGAAAACGCGCCCAGCACCTCCAGGGTCGACTGCCCCACGCCACGGCGCGGCGTCGTCACGGCGCGGATGAAGGCCGGGTCGTCGTCTTCATTCGCCAGCAGGCGCAGATAGCTGATGATGTCTTTGATCTCGGCCTTGTCGAAGAAACTCTGGCCGCCCGAAATCGTGTACGGGATGCGTTCCTTGCGCAAACACTGCTCGATGATGCGCGCCTGGTGATTACCCCGGTACAGAATCGCGTAATCGGAAAATTTGTTCTTGCGTTCAAAATGGTCGGCCGAAATCATGATGGCGACCTGCTCCGCCTCCTGCTCGTCCGTCTGCATGCCCAGCACCTTGATCGGTTCGCCCAGGCCGTGTTCGGACCACAGCGACTTTTCAAACAATTTCGGGTTGTTGCCGATGACGGCATTGGCCGCGTTGAGCACGCGCATGGTGGAGCGGTAATTCTGCTCGAGTTTGATCACGCGCAGATCGGGGAAATCCGTTTCCAGGGTCTTCAGGTTTTCCACGGTGGCGCCGCGCCACGCATAGATTGCCTGGTCGTCGTCGCCCACGGCCGTAAACATCGGCTTCTTGCCGATGCCCGTCACCATCAATTTCACCAGTTCGTACTGGCAGGTGTTCGTATCCTGGTATTCATCGACGAGCAGATAGCGCAGGCGGCGCTGCCACTTGTCGCGCACGGGGCCGTTGTTGCGGAACAGTTCCACGGGCAGGCGTATTAAATCGTCGAAATCGACGGCCTGGTAGGCGGACAGGGTGGCCACATAGCTGCGGTAGATGCGCGCCGCGTTGGCCTCATCTTCATCCTTGGCTTGCGCCAGGGCCATATCCGGGTCGATCAGGCCATTTTTCCACAGGGACATGGCGTTCTGGATGCCGCGTATGACCTGTTTATCGGTGGTAATGGCGAGATCTTGCACGAGGGAAAAACAGTCGTCGCTGTCCATGATGGAAAAGCGGTCCTTCAAGCCCACGCCATTGGCTTCCTGGCGCAGGATTTTCACGCCCAGCGAGTGGAAGGTCGAGACCGTCAGCTGCTTGGCCTGGCGCGGCTGTTTCAATAACTTGGCGATGCGTTCCTGCATTTCCAGCGCCGCCTTGTTGGTGAAGGTCAGCGCGGCGATGGTGCGCGGGTCGTAGCCCCGGTCTTCGATCAAATGGGCGATCTTTTGCGTGATCACGCGCGTCTTGCCCGAACCGGCGCCCGCCAGCACCAGACAAGGGCCGTCGAGGTAGGTAACCGCTTCGCTTTGGGGCGCATTCAGACCGAACTGTGGTGCTTTGGACATCAGGGTATTTCCGCAGGGAACAGCAGCCCATTGTAACAGCGTCGCGTGGGCTATTTGCATGGCGGACCATGCCTGAAAAACAGGCAATGGCATTGATATATCGCCATATGCCGCCATCTTGGCCCATGCAATGCGTGCGGCGATGCCACGCCTGGAGTACCATTCCGCCTATATCGCCCGTGCGCGCCCACTTACCGAATGGCAGTCCCATGAAATTTGAACACCTGATTGAAATCAACGATCCCTTGAACCCGCTGATCGACACCTTGACCCTGGAGCAAGTCTGGCGCGGCCTCGTCTTGCGTGCCGAGTCGCCCAAGCTGTTCGTGCCGCACCTCGATGAATGCCATATCAGCGAGCGCAGCGATGCCGGTTTCGCGCGCAGCCTGCGCTATGGCGAACTGGTCATCAACGACAGGGTAGTGCTGATACCGCAACTGCAGGTGCGCTACGAAGTGCCGGCGCAACAGGACATCAGCGCCTCGTCATTGATCATGACCATCGAGATGCCCGATGAAGCGAGCCTGTGGGTGCGCTTCCAGTACGACGACGGCCACGACGCGGCCACCGACGAGGCCAACGCCCTGTATGACGACTTCCGCCGCTCCGCCTACAAGGAATCCGATATCGACACCGTGCGCGTCATGCGCGAACTGGCGCTCGAAGGACGGCTGGATGCGGGTCTGCTGAACTAAATCAAACTCTGGCGCTGCGGCCCCACAGCTGATCGGGGCGAAACTGCAGTCCCGCCTGCTCCGCGCTGAGCACTTCGCGGATGGCATGCAAGTCCACGCGCGTGTCGCGCCGCAGCGGCACGTCCAGGCGCGCGCCGCGGGGGCCGACCAGCGACTGCACGTGCGGCGTGGTGGCGTTCAAGCCCTTGCGTGTGACGACGCCGATTTCCCCATTCAGCAGTTTGACGAAGGTGCCGACCGGATAGATGCCCAGCTCGCGCACCAGCAGCGACGCCAGCGGCGCATCGAGGGTAGCCTTGTCGGCCATCAGCATTTCGCGCAGGGCCACGTTGGGCAGCAAGGGCTGGCGGTAGCTGCGCTTCGAGACGCGCGCACAATAGCGGTCGGCCAGCATGATCAGGCGGGCGCCGATGCCGATCGCCTCGCCTTGCGTGCCCAGCGGATAGCCGCTGCCATCGATATTTTCATGGTGCTGCAGCACGGCCTGCAGCCAGACGGCGTCCGTCACGCCCGCCGCGCGCAGCAGGTCGACACCGGCTTGCGGATGGGCGCGCAAATAGGCCCGTTCCTGCGCGTCCAGCGGCCCCGCCTTGTGCTGGAAATCCGCGTGGCGTTCCAGCATGCCCACATTCATGCTCAGCGCCGCCAGCACCACGCTGCGCACAACATCATCATCGAGTTTCAGAGCACGCGCCAGCAGGGCCGTGATGACGGCCGTGTCGACGCTGTGGCGTACGGCAAAGTCGCCCGCGCCCTGGTTGTGCAGGATGCAGGCCAGCGCCACGTCGGCGTCCAGTGCAACGGCCTCTTCCAACAGTTGCGCCAGTGGCGCGAGGGATGCATGGCTGCCCGCCTGCCCGGCGGCAATGGCCGGCAAGACGAGGGCCAGGCCGGCCGTGACAAGGTTCAGCATGCGCAGGGCCGATGGCGCTTCCGTGGCCGTGCGCGGCACGTCCGCGCTGGTATCGGCGATGACGCCGCGCGCCAGCAGCAATGCGATCTGGTTCTCGCTGCTGATGACATGGCCCAGCCTGGCCAGCAAGCTGCCCGTTTCGCCATGCACGTCCCAGGGCAGGGCCACGCCCAGGGCGAGTTCTCCCGCATAAATGCGCCGAATTTTCACATCGTCTCCGTGTCATCGCCAGCCGCTACCCTTTTTACCATTACGGCATGGGCGGCATATACCAATTGAAATGTTTTTTGCTTTTAATCAATATTTCAATGTGGCAGCGATGATCGCGCAATCATGTGAGCTTGTCTACAAAATTATGTAAATCATAAAGTTGCCTTCAAGGTCCCGGTGTGCAGTCGGCGCAGCCGGGCGCGTGTTCCGGGTCTTTTTCCAGATGCAGCGCCAGTTCGCGCAAGGCCGTGCGCACGCCTTCCTCGATGACGGGGTGGTAAAACGGCATGTCAAGCATGGCCGGTACCGTCAGCTGCGCCTGGCATGCCCAGGCCAGCAAATGGCCCAGGTGTTCCGCCCTTGGGCCGATCAGCTCGGCGCCGAGAAAACGCTTGCTGCCGAATTCCGCATACACGCGCAGCAAGCCCTGGTTTTGCAGCATCACACGGCTGCGGCCCTGGTTGCCGAACGACACGGCGCCGACGGCGAAACGGCCCGCGTGGCTCACGCATAATTGCTGGTACGTGGCGCCCACGGTGGCGATCTGCGGTTCCGTGAAGGCAATCGTCAACGGCGTGCGGCGCAAGCCAGGTTTGACGTCAGGAAAGCGCGCCGCGTTCTCCCCGGCGATGCGGCCCTCGTCGGCCGCCTCGGGCAGCAGCGGCAGTTCGTTGTCGGCATCGCCGGCGATGAAGATGGCGCTTTTGCCGCACTGCATGGTATGCGGGTCATGCAGGGGAATGCCGTGGCGGTCGAGCTCGATTTGCGCCGTTTCCAGGCCGATCTTGTCCACGTTTGGCGCGCGGCCGATGGCGGCCAGCACATACTCGAACTGCTCGGTTTTTTCCACGCCGGCGCCATCGCTGCTGGTCAGCAGGATGCCATTGCCGTCAGGCGTTTTTGCCATGCGCGCGACCTTGGTCATGAAACGGATATCGAGTTCGCGCGCCAGCACGGCATCCGCCTCGCGCAGCACCAGCGGGTCCGTCAGCTGCGCGACTTTATTACCGCGCGCAAACAGGGTCACGCGCACGCCCAGCCGCGCCAGCGCCTGGCCCAGTTCCAGGCCGATGACGCCGCTGCCGACCACGGCCACCGAGCTGGGCAAATCCGTCCATTCGAACACGGCGTCGCTGGTGATGACACGCTCACCGGCCGCTTGCCACTCGGGCGGCACAATGGGCGTGGAACCGGTGGCGATCACCACGCTGGCCGCTTCCACCAGCGTGTGTTCATCCACCTGCAATGTGCCGGGGGAAATAAAACGCGCATGGCCGCGCAGTTTTTCGTCGTCGGGGATGGCGTTGACGCCGTCGAGCACGAAGCCGACAAAGCGGTCGCGCTCGCTGCGCACCCTGGCCATCACTTGCCGGCCATCGATGCGCACGGGCCCCGGGTGCACGCCGAAACCGGGCGCCGCAGCCACGGCATGGGCCGCCTCGGCCGCCGCGATCAAGAGTTTGCTGGGCATGCAGCCCACCCTGGCGCAGGTCGTGCCGTACGGTCCGCTTTCGATCATCAGCACGCGCTTGCCCTGCATGCGCGCCGCCTTGTGCGCCGTCATGCCGGCCGTGCCGCTGCCGATCACGGCCACATCCACTTGTAGTGTTTTCATCGTGCTATCCATCCCACCGAGGTTGCTCACAGCGTTCGATACTACCCGTTTGCCGAAAATAAGGTTTTACTTTGCAGCAATATATGCATTAGTATAACTAATCATTTTCAAAATTTATAAGCTGAGCTAATGGGATCACTCGATTATCGCGCGCTGGCCGTGCTGGACGCCGTGGCCAGCCATGGCAGTTTCGACAAGGCTGCCTTGGCGCTGGGCATCACCCAGTCGGCCGTCTCGCAGCGCATCAAGGCGCTGGAAGACGCCAGCGGGCGCCTGCTGATCATCCGTGGCCAGCCAGCCGTGCCGACGGGCCTGGGCCAGCGCCTGATCGTGCACCACCGCAACGTCAAGCTGATGGAAGCATCGCTCGACATCGACCTGGGCAACAGCGTCAGCATGCCGGAAATCGCCATCGCCATCGATGCCGACAGCCTGGCCACGTGGTTTCCCGACACCTTGTCCGCGCTGCTGGCGCCGCCGCGTTGCCAGCTCGACGTGCGCCTGGCCGACAGCGACAGCGCCTTGCAAATGGTGCGCGACGGCTCCGTGTTTGGCTGCGTGGCAGCCGAGTCCGGCACAGCGATCGACGCGGCGGCCGCCACCAGCGTCACGCCGCTGGGCACCTTGCGCTATGTGTGCGTGGCTACACCCATGTTTGCCGGCCACTGGTTCGGCGATGGTTTTATTGCCGAAGCGGTGCAACTGGCACCGGCCGTCGTGGGCCAGCACGGCTTGCTGGCGCGTTTCCTTGCTGAACAATTAAGCCTGCGCGAACCGTTTCCGCACCATACTTTACCGGTGGAAGCGGCGCGCCGCGGCTGCGTACAGGATGGCCTGGCCTACGGCCTGATGCCGCAGCGCCTGGCCGCGCAGGCGCTGGCAACAGACCGTCTCGTGGATCTGATGCCGGGCAACACCCTGGATGTGCCGCTGAGCTGGCATGCGTGGACCCTGGACACGCCGTTTACCAAGCTGCTGTCCGAACAGATCGTCAAGTCGGCGCGCGACTACCTGAACTAGTCAAATATCCAGCGGGTCCACTTCCAGCGACCATTTCACGCGCGACTTCATGGCGCGCAATTCCGCCAGCCATTCTTTTAAAAACGCCTGCAGGGCCGGCCGCGAGGGCGATTCCAGCAGCAACTGGGCGCGGTCCACGTTGTAGACGCGCGTCATGCTCATGGGAATCGGGTCATTGATGGTCACTTGCGGGTGTTCCATGCACTCTTTCGCCGCCTGCAGGAACTCGATAGCGGTCGCCAGCTCGGGCGCCTCGGCGCGCAGCAGGGCCTGGAACAGGTAGGGCGGCAGCGCCGCCTGCGCTCGCTCTTCCAGCAAGGTGGTGGCGAAGTGGTCGTAATCGTGGTTGACGACGGCGTCGTACAGCGGATGGCGCGCATAGCGCGTCTGGATCAGCACTTCGCTGACGCTGCCCCCTTCCGTCTGCGCGGCCCGCCCGGCGCGGCCCGCCACCTGCATCAGCTGCGCGAACAGGCGTTCGCTGGCCCGGTAGTCTTGGGAAAACAGGGCCGTATCCGGATTCAAAATGCCGACCAGGGTCAGCTTTTTGAAATCGTGGCCCTTGGCCACCATCTGCGTGCCGATCAGAATATCCACTTCGCCCCGGTGCACGGTGTCGAACGCTTCCTGCGCGCTGCCCTTCTTGCGCGTGGAATCGGCATCGATGCGCAAGATGCGCGCCTCGGGAAACAATTGCTGCAAGCCCTCTTCCACCCTCTGCGTGCCGCGTCCCAGCGGCTGCAGGTCGACGTTGCCGCAGGTGGGACAATGGCGGGGAATGCGCAATTCCAGGCTGCAATGGTGGCAGCGCAAGCGGTGTTCGGGCTTGTGCAGCACCATGAACGAGGTGCAACGCGTGCAATTGCTGATCCAGCCGCACGATTCGCAACAGATGACGGGGGAATAACCGCGCCGGTTCAGAAACAGCAACGACTGCTCCCCGCGCTCCATGCGCAGTTTTAATGCCGCCACCAAGTGCGATGTCAGGCCGTCTTTCGGCTTGTCGCGCTCCATGTCGAGGATCTTGACGCGTGGCAAGACGGCATTTTTCACCGCCCGCTCGCGCAATTCCAGCTTGCGGTAGCGCCCCGTCTGCGCGTGGTGCCAACTTTCCAGCGAGGGCGTGGCCGAACCGAGCACGATGGGAATTTGCAATTGCCAGGCGCGCCACACGGCCAGGTCGCGCGCGGAATAACGCAAGCCTTCCTGCTGCTTGTAGGATGGGTCGTGCTCCTCGTCGATGACGATCAGTTTGAGTTTCGGCAACGACGCCAGGATGGCCAGCCGCGTGCCGAGCACGATGCGCGCCTGGCCCTGGTGGGCGGCCAGCCAGTGCAGCATGCGCTCGCCTTCGGACAGGCTGCTGTGCAAGGTCGCCAGCATGACGCCGGGAAAGCGCGCGCGGATATTGCCTTCCAGCTGGGGCGTCAGGTTGATTTCCGGCACCAGAATCAGGATTTGCGCATCATCCTCGCGCGCCAGCACCTGAGCGCAAGCCTGCAGATACACTTCCGTCTTGCCGCTGCCCGTCACGCCGTACAGCAGGGTCGGCTTGAAACCCTGTGCGCCGCCGATGGCGTCCGCCGCTTCTTGCTGGGCGGCATTCAGGGCCGGCATGTTCAGCGGCGTGCCGTCGTGCGCGTCGGCCAGCTTGCCCAGCTTCTTGATGGCGCGGTCGAGCGCCACGGTGGTCAGCACGCGCAAATTCTTCGGCAAACCCGGCAGCGCCACCTCGCCCAGCGGGCGCTGGTAGTAATCGGCGGCAAAGGCGGCCAGCGCCAGCCACTGTTCCGACAGGGGCGCCAGCTGGCTGCGCACGGCCAGCACATCCTTCAGTTTCGCGGCGGGCACGTCGGTGCTGCTTGAGATGCCGACGATCAGCCCCATCACTTCGCGCCGGCCGAACGGCACCAGCGCCAGCTGGCCCACTTGCGGCAACGGCGCGGCGACGTCCGCATCCACCGCCGCGTTCCAGCGGTAATCGAACAGGGCGTTCAAGGGCGTGTCGAGCGCGATTTTCAGGATGCACGACGTCAAAATGCACTGCGACATGGAAGGTGGGCCTATCTGAGTAAAAAAGCGCGCCGCAGGATCGATGGCGCGCGGGATGTCCGGCATCAAGCCAGCGGGCCATGATACTTGTTTCACCCATCAAACGCCTAACGGCAGGCGCGACAGCGTGTCATCGTGCCTGAAGAAAATTCTGTGGATAACTTTGTGGACAAAGCAAAATTAACTTTCAGAAAAATGTGGATAGAAAATTTCGATCGCCGTCAAGAGCGGCACGCAAGAAAAATTAAGCATTTAAAATCAATGGCTTAAAAATTGATGCCCGGGAGGCTGGAAATCCGGGGGGCATTTCCGCCGCTGTGCATAACTGAACCATTTGTAATGTATTTATACAGAAATCAGCGGCGTTTTTCGGCGCCCGAGCGGGAAAAACAGCGGCGGCATGCGGCAAAGTTGACAATTGCCGGGCAAGCGTTCGTTTTTTGCTGCCGGGCGGCGAAACATTGTTCAATTATCATGCACTGCAACATGCACTTCAGGTGAAACCTGAACATCGACGCTAAGTATCGGTTAACAAAATACTTTTCAATTTTATCCACAGAATCTGTTGATAACTTTGTGGACAATGAAGGAATAAGGCAGGCGAACGAAAGAATAACCTTATCAATAGCAACAAAGTCCGCCGGACAATGCATTTTTTAAGTCTTAATAATCAAGCACTTGCAGAGCGCCCCCGGGCATGGCTTTGACGCTGCCTCTTATTTCCGCAGCAAAAAAAATTGTGCATAAGTCGGTATTTCTTGCTAGGGCGCAGCAAAGAAAAAGGCAGGCTTCCGCTGGAAAGCCTGCCTTTTCCGCCCCTGCGCCAGGGGAAAACGGATACTTACTGGCCGCTGCGCATGGCGCGGCTCATGCTGTGCACGGCTTCCACCATGGCTTCCACGGATTCGGGCGGCGTGAACTGGGAAATGCCATGGCCCAGGTTGAATACATGGCCCGTGCCAGCCGATGGCGCGCCAAAGGCGTTGAGCACTTTCGCCACTTCGGCGCGGATCTGATCCGGGCTGGCGAACAGGATGGCCGGGTCGAGGTTGCCCTGCAAGCCCACTTTATGGCCGACCAGTTGGCGCGCGCGCGTCAGGTTGACGGTCCAGTCCAGGCCCACGGCATCGGCGCCGATGTCGGCGATCTGCTCGATCCACTGGCCGCCGCCCTTGGTAAACACGATGGCGGGAATCTTGACGCCATCCTTGTCGCGTTTCAATTGCGCCACCACTTGCTGCATGTAGGCCAGCGAGAATTCCTGGTAGGCGCCATCGGCCAGCGCACCACCCCAGGAATCGAAAATCATCACGGCTTGCGCGCCGGCATCGATTTGCGCATTCAGGTACTGCGCCACGGAGGTGGCGTTAATCGCCAGGATGTGGTGCATCAGGTCCGGACGGTTGTACAGCATCTTCTTGATGGTATGGAACTCTTTCGAGCCGCCGCCTTCCACCATGTAGCACGCCAGGGTCCACGGGCTGCCGGAAAAACCGATCAGCGGCACGCGGCCATTGAGTTCCGTGCGGATTTGCGTGACGGCCTTGAAAACATAGTCGAGCGACTCCAGGTCCGGCACCTGCAATGCCTTCACGTCCTGCTCCGTGCGCAGCGGACGCTCGAACTTCGGCCCTTCGCCATCGGCGAAATACAGGCCCAGGCCCATGGCGTCCGGCACCGTCAGGATGTCGGAAAACAAAATCGCCGCGTCGAGCGGGAAACGCTCCAGCGGCTGCAAGGTCACTTCGGTCGCGTAATCGGGATTCTTTGCCAGGCCCAGGAAGGAGCCGGCCCGCTCGCGCGTGGCGCGGTATTCGGGCAGGTAGCGGCCCGCCTGGCGCATCAGCCAGACAGGCGTGTGCTCGGTCGGCTGGCGCAGCAGGGCGCGCAGGAAAGTATCATTCTGGAGCGGAGCAAATTGTGGCATGGAAGGCAATCAATAGCTTGAAGAAGCGGTATTATCGCATCCAATCGCCGCCAAATCATTGATTCCGGTGCCGCTTTGCAGCATTTGCCACGCACACCGATGACTTTCGTTGTGCCAGCCCTTCCATTATGATGATGCACGCCGCCGCGCGCCCTGACCCTGCCTGGCGGCCCTTGATCCCCTCACTACACGGAGCCCGCATGACCTCGACCGCATCCAGCACCCCTTATGGCATCTGGCCATCGCCGATCAGCGCGGCCATCGTCGCCGCCGGCGCCTCGCCGCTGACGCAGCTGGCCCTGGGCGGTGCGGATGGCGCCGATGTGTTCTGGCTGGCCGGACGCGCCAGCGAAGCGGGCCGCAACACCTTGCTGCGCCAGCGCGGCGCGCGTGTCGATGAACTGACGCCGGCGCCCTTCAATGTGCGCACCCGCGTGCATGAATACGGCGGCGGCGCATATGCCGTGGCCGGCGATAGCGTGTATTTCTCGCATTTCGCCGACAACTGCCTGTACCGCGTGGCCGGCGACGCCATGCCCGAAGCGTTCACCACGGGCGGCAACACGCGCCATGCGGATTTCGTTGTTGACGCGGCCCGTTCCCGCCTGATCGCCGTGCGCGAGCAGCATCCGGAAGCAGGCCATGCGCAGCCGGAAAACTGCCTGGCCGCCGTCGGCTTCGACGGGCGCGAAACGGTGCTGGCGCGCGGCCACGATTTCTATGCGGCGCCGCGCCTGTCGCCGGACGGCAGCCAGCTGGCCTGGATCAGCTGGGATCACCCGCGCCTGCCGTGGCAAGGCACGGAACTGTGGCTGGCCGACGTGCACGCGGACGGCAGCCTCGGTTCGCCACGCCTGATCGCCGGCGGCGCGCGCGAGTCGATTTGCCAGCCGGAATGGTCGCCGAACGGCTTGCTGCATTTCGTCTCCGACAGCAGCGGCTGGTGGAATCTGTACCGCCTGCATGGCGCCGACATCGAAGCCCTGTGCCCGATGGAAGCGGAATTTGCCACGCCGCACTGGACCTTTGGCGGCAGCATGTACGGCTTCCTTTCCGACGACGAGATCGTCTGCACGTATATCCAGGCCGGCGTCAGCTACCTGGCGCAATTGAACGTGGCGGCGGCCAAGCTCGAACCGATTCCGCATCCCTACCAGGAAATCCGCGAATTGCGCGTGGGCCCCGGCTTCGTCGTGCTCTTGGGCGGCAGCCCGACCATCGCGCTGGAACTGGCGCGCATCGATTTGTCTAACCATGAGCTGGAAGTGCTGGCCCAGTCGATCACGGCGCTGCCTGCGCTCGCTTATCTGTCCGTACCGCGCAGCCTGAGTTTTGCCAGCAGCAATGGCCGCACGGCGCACGCCTTCTTCTATGCGCCGCACAACACCGACGTGCAGGCGCCGGCAGGCACCTTGCCGCCCGTCATCGTCATCAGCCACGGCGGACCCACCAGCATGGCCAGCAATACCTTGAAACTGGCGACGCAGTACTGGACCAGCCGCGGCATCGGCGTGCTTGACGTCAACTATGGCGGCAGCAGCGGCTTCGGCCGCGAATACCGCGACGCGCTGCGCGGGCAATGGGGCATCGTCGACGTGGAAGACTGCATCGCCGGCGCGCGCTACCTGGCCGCCAACGGCCTGGCCGACCCGGAACGCCTGATCATCCGCGGCGGCAGCGCGGGCGGCCTGACGACCCTGTGCGCATTGACGTTCCACGACGTCTTCAAAGCGGGCGCCAGTTACTATGGCGTCTCCGACCTGAAGGGCCTGGACAACGATTCGCACAAGTTCGAATCACGCTACACCGATTACCTGATCGCTTCGCAGCCGCAAGCCGAGGCCCTGTACCTTGAGCGCTCGCCCATCCACCACACGGATAAACTGTCGCGCCCGATGATCTTCTTCCAGGGCCTCGATGACAAGGTCGTGCCGCCGCAGCAATCGCAGCTGATGGTCGACGCCCTGCAGGTGCGCGGCGTGCCCGTCGCGTATGTCCCGCTCGAAGGCGAGGGCCACGGCTTCCGCAAGGCGGAAAACATCGTGCGCACGCTGGACGCGGAACTGTATTTTTACCAGCGCGTGTTCGGCCTGCCCGTGGCGGCCGGCGAGCCGCCCGTGCATATCGCCAATTTGCCCGCATGAACGAGCAACATGTAGAACAACATCTGCTGGACGAATTCGCCGCCCTGGAACAGCATGAGCAGATGATCCTGGCCCTGCTGGCCATCACGGGCGAACCGGTGGGCAAGCATGCCGTGTATGAACACTTGCAGCGCGCCAATGTCGTCGAACCGGACGGCACGCCATTTACCCTGGCTGTCGTCACGGGCATGCTGCAGCGACTGGCGCGCCTGGCGCTGGCCAGCGAGGTGGTGGGACGCGGTTTTGCCTGCGAAGCGAGGCTGCGCTGGCCCGCCATGCGCGCCGCCATCGAGCATCTGGTGTTTCGCGACCTGTGCCAGGCTATCGAACTGATCAACCCCGTGCGCCGCAACTGGGATGGCTATGTGGAATTGCGCAGCTACCGGCAAGGCGTGGCGCGCCTGCGCATCGCCCTGTTGCGCAATGACGAGGTGCGCCACGTGGCCGCCATTCTCGCCGCCTGCATGGCGTGCTATGAAGCGCAGCAGCTGCATCCGCTGATCGAGATTTTCGGCCGGCCATTCGAGCCGGAAATGTTGTCTTTCGTCATGCCGCAACTGCAGGATGACATCCTCGCCGTGCTGCTGGGCAACGCCCCGCGTGAACCAGGCACGGCGCACGCCATCCGCACGTACGCGCGCGCCCACCATGCGCGCCAGGCGGCCGCAGGCGACCATATCGGCGCCGCCCTGCCGCTGGCCCTGGCCGAAGACGCCCTGCTATGCGGCGAACTCGACGCGGCCGCCCGTTACCTGGCGGGCCAGCAGGGGCCGCAAGCGCTGTTTGTCGACAGCAGCATTGCCCTGTTGCGCGGCGAACATGCGCAGGCCGTGGCAGGCTTCGAGACGGCCCTGAAAGGGCTGCGCAAGGAAGCAGGCAAGCGCAAGCTGTGCTTTACGGGCATCGGCGGCCATTTGTACGTGCTGGCCCTGCTGCGCGGCAACGACGCCAAACTGCTGAAAACCGCGGAAACCTATCTCGATATCGCCCTGCACGCGCAGCCGAACCACGACAGCATCGTCTACCAGCAACTCAATACCTTGCGCCTGGTGCGCGCCGGCGTGCAGCTGGCGGAAAGCATTCCCACGCGCAGCTGGGAAACCGGGCTGCAGGCGCAGCTGTTCCAGGGCTTGCTGTACTACTGGCTGGCTCTGCCCCAATTGAGCGAACGCAAGGATCAGCTGCGAGCGCTGGTACAGCAGGCGGACGCGGCCGGCTACGACCTGATCGCGGCGCAGGCGGCCGGCTTGCTGGGCTTGATGGGCGAGCCGCAGCAAGAGCGCTATGCCACAGCCAAGCGGGCGCAACATGGCTTGACGGACATGGCGCCGTGGTTCGAGCGCCAGGAAGCGTGGCAGCGCCAGCTGAGCGCGCTGATCAACCTGCAGCAGAACGCGCCCGCCGAAGCGCTGGGCGGCGTCTCGCGCCTCGTGTGGCTGGTGGCGTTCGACCCGCGCTTTGGCCTCACGGCCGTGGAAGTGCGCGAGCAGAAACGCGATGCACGGGGCGGCTGGAGCAAGGGCCGCGCCATGGGCCTCAAACGCCTGGCCGAAGAAGCGGGCGACATCGATTTCCTCACGCCGCAAGACGCGCGCGCGGCGGGCAGCATCGCGCCTTTCAAACAATACTATTCGTCAGCACCGCGCTATGAAATCGAGCTGGACAAGGCCGCCATCTTGCTGGTGGGCCACCCGCTCGTCTTCTGGCTCGATCACCCCGACACGAGAGTGGAACTGATCGCCGGCGCGCCCGAGCTCCTGATCAAGTCGCACGAGGGACAGCTGTGGCTGGGCATGCAGCCGCCATTGCCCGACAACGGCAGCAATGTCGTGGTGCAGCGCGAGACGCCGACGCGCTTGCGCGTGGTGCACATCCTCGACGAGCACCGGCGCATCGGCGCCATCGTGGGCCTGGGCCTGTCCGTGCCCCTGCATGCGGAAAAACAGGTGATGCAGGCGATCGGCGCCATCTCGTCCATGGTCACGGTGCAATCCGATATCGGCGGCGGCGCCGGCGCCGCGGAAGCAATCACGGCCGACCACCGCCTGCACGTGCATTTGCTGCCCTACCAGCAAGGCCTGAAAATGCAGATTTTAGTACGCCCGCTGCTCGACAACGGCGCCTATTACGCGCCGGGCAGCGGCGCCGAAAGCGTGTTTGCCGATGTGGCGGGCCGGGCCGTGCAGGCGCGGCGCGACCTGAACGCGGAACGCGAGGCGCAGCGCCAGCTCATCGGGCGCTGCCTGGTGCTGGAAGAGGCGCAAGAAGAGCATGGCGAATGGCTGCTGGGCCAGCCTGCGCTGGGCCTGCAACTGCTGGTCGAGCTGCAGGCGCTCGATCCCGCCGGCATGGTATTGGCGTGGCCCGAAGGCGAAACCATGCGCGTGTCGAAACGCATCGACAGCGGCCAGATGCGCTTGAACATCAAGAGCGAAAAAGACTGGTTTGCCGCCAGCGGCGAAGTGCAGATCGACGAAGACAAGGTGATGGATTTGCGCGCCCTGCTCGACTTGATGCAGAACAATAAAAGCCGCTTCGTGGCGCTGGGCGACAACCAGTTCCTCGCGCTCAGCGACGAATTGCACCGCCGCCTGTCCGAGCTGGCCGCGTATGGCGAGACACATGCCGATGGCGTGCACATCCACCCGCTGGCCGCCTTCGCGCTGGAAGAGCTGGCCAACGATGCGGGCGGCGTGAAGGCCGACAAATTGTGGCGCGAACACTTGCTGCGCCTGCGCGCCCTCGACGACTATCAACCGCAACTGCCTAGCACCTTGCAGGCGGACTTGCGCGACTACCAACTGGCCGGCTACGAATGGCTGGCGCGCCTGGCGCACTGGGGCGTGGGCGCCTGCCTGGCCGACGACATGGGTCTCGGCAAGACTTTGCAGGCGCTGGCGCTGATCCTGGCGCGCGCGCCGAACGGCCCGACCCTGGTGGTCGCCCCCACGTCCGTCTGCATGAACTGGATCAGCGAAGCGCAGCGTTTTGCGCCCACCTTGAACATCAAGCTGTTCGGCAGCGGCGACCGCGCCGACATGCTCGATACCTTGCAACCGTTCGACGTGGTGGTGGCCAGCTACGGCTTGCTACAGCAGGAAGCCACCCTGTTTGCCGGCGTGCGCTGGCATACGATCGTGCTTGACGAAGCGCAAGCCATCAAGAATGGCGCCACCAAGCGCTCGCAAGCCGTGATGGCCTTGCAAGGCGATTTCCGCATGGTGGCCAGTGGCACGCCGCTGGAAAACCACCTGGGCGAATTGTGGAATCTGTTCCGTTTTATTAACCCGGGCTTGCTGGGCACCCTCGACCAGTTTAATTTGCGCTTTGCCGGACCGATTGAGAAAGATCAGGACAAGCGGGCGGCGGCCGGCGCGCGCTTGCGCTTGCGCCGCCTGATCGCGCCCTTCATCCTGCGCCGGACCAAGACGCAAGTGCTGTCGGAGCTGCCGTCGCGCACGGAAATCGTGCTGGAAGTGGAATTGTCGCCGCAGGAAACGGCGCTGTACGAATCCTTGCGCCGCGAAGCGCTGGAAAAGCTGGCCATGGTGGAAGGGCCGGCCTCCAAGAAAGCCATCCAGATCCTGGCCGAGATCATGAAGCTGCGCCGCGCCTGCTGCAATCCGCAGCTCGTGGCGCCCGAGCTGGGCCTGGCCAGCAGCAAGCTGGCCGCGTTCGCGCAACTGCTGTCAGGTTTGCTGGAAAACCGCCACAAGGTGCTTGTCTTCAGCCAGTTCGTCGACCACTTGACCCTCATCCGCCAGCACCTGGAGCAGCATGGCGTCAGTTACCAGTATCTCGACGGCAGTACGCCCATGCAGGAGCGCAAGCGCCGCGTCGATGCTTTCCAGGCGGGAGAGGGCGATGTCTTCCTCATCAGCCTGAAGGCGGGCGGCATGGGCATCAATCTGACGGCGGCCGATTACGTGATCCACATGGACCCGTGGTGGAACCCGGCCGTGGAAGACCAGGCCTCGGACCGCGCCCACCGCATGGGGCAATTGCGCCCCGTCACCATTTACCGGCTGGTGGCGAAACACACGATCGAGGAAGGCATCGTCGAATTGCATCAGCACAAGCGCGACCTGGCCGACAGCTTATTGGAAGGCAGCGACGCGGCCGCGCGCATGTCGGCCCATGACATGCTGGGCATGCTGCAAGAGGGCTTGAAAAAATGAACGGCGCCGCCGCGTTCCATGCGATGATCGTTTTTCCGTTTTTCTTTCCTGCCCCATGACCGACTATATCGCCACCAGCGCCGGCCAGCGCGCCACTTTTTTGTGCGGCAAATCCTGGACCGCCTACGTCAGCACCTTCCTGATCGCCGTGCTGCTGTTTTTTGCCGCCCTGCCGCTGGCCTTCAAGTACAACGCGCGCGCCGCCTTCGTCGTGCTGATCGGCTCGGCCCTGATCGTCGGCTACCGCCTGCTGACGATACGCAGCTACCAGCTGTACCTCGATGAGGCGGGCGTGTGGCTGGCCTCCGGTATCTTGCCGTGGAAAAAGAAACTCACGGGCGTGAAATGGCGCGACATGGATGAAGCCGTCTATGAAACGAACTTCTGGAGCTGGCTGTTCCAGTCCTACACGGTGCGCGTCAGCCAGAGCTACACGCAGGAAACGGAAATCCACGCCACCGGCATGGCGCGCGGCAAGGATGCCGTGGCGGCCATCAATGCGCGCCACCAGGAACTGCTGCACGGCAGCGCCATCGTCGTCTAGCGCCGCGCGCTCCCGGCGCAAAAAACTGCGCAGCGGCGGAAATTAATGCTAATCTTTGGGCCGCCCCAGGCAAGCAAGGCCAACCTTTCAATAGTTGTTTGTTACTTATATTATCAGTTTATTATTTTCTGATGAGGACAAACGACAAAATATTCAAGAGATAAACTATGCTGATAAAAAATAAAGTTGCGCTCGCCGCATTGATGATGGCGTTTACCCTGACACCGGCCAGCGCCGCCAAGAAGCCGCAGAAAAACGGCAAGGCCAGCACCAGCAGCAGCAAGAAGAAAACCGTCGGCAAGAAAGCGGCCGTCGTCACGGCGGCCACGGCAGCCACGGTCGCGGCCGTCGCCAGCGAGAACAGCAGCGACCGTTCCATGAATAACCTGAGCGGCCAGTTCCTCACGGCCCTGTGGCGCCTGGATCCGGAAAGCGCGATTTCCGTCGGCAAGTACGATGGCGCCGCCAACCTGAGCATTCCCGACGCGGCCAGCCGCCAGAAGCAACTGGCCTTCATCGAAGAATGGCTGGGCAAGTTCGGCAAGCTGAATGCCGGCAAAATGTCGGACAAGCAACGTACCGACCTGGCCTTGCTGACGAATAAACTGCAATCGGACCGCTGGTACCTGACCACCTTCCGCGAATTCGAATGGAATCCCGCCCAGTACAACGTGGCCGGTTCCATCGACTTCATCCTGAACACGGAATACGCGGCCCAGCCGCAGCGCCTGCGCACCTTGCTCAAGCGCATCGCCACCGTGCCGCAATACTATGCGGCCGCGCGCGCCAGCATCGTCAACCCCACGCGCGAACACACACAGCTGGCCATCGCCCAAAGCGCCGGCGTGCTCAGCGTGCTTGACGACCTGAACAAGACGGCGCAGGGCTCCATCCTGACGCCAACGGAAAAACAGCTGTACAACGCGCGCATCGCCGCGGCCCGCACGGCCGTGCAAGGCTACGCGGCCTGGCTGACGGAACAAGATGCGGCACTGGCGCAGAACGGCAACGCGCGCTCCTTCCGCATCGGCAAAGAGCTGTACGAACAGAAATTTACCTACGATATCCAGGCCAGCGTGAGCGCCGAGCAGATGTACCAGAAAGCCCTGGCCGCGCGCGAAAAGCTGCTCGAGCACATGGATAGCCTGTCCGACGAGCTGTGGGTGAAAACCATGGGCGCCACGGCCAAGCCAGCGGACCGCACGGCGAAGATCGGCATGGTGATCGACAAGCTGTCCAGCAACCACGTGGCGGCCGCCGATTTCGTGCCGGAAATCCGCCGCCAGATTCCCGAACTGCAGGCATGGGTCACCAGCCACAACCTGCTGACGATGGACCCGAAAAAGCCCCTGGTCGTGCGTGAAACTCCGGCCTACCAGCGCGGCGTGGCCGGCGCCAGCATCGAGGCGCCCGGCCCGTATCGCCCGCAGGACCGCACTTATTACAACGTGACGCCGCTCGATGGCGAAACGCCGGAACAGGCGGAAAGCAGCTTGCGCGAATACAACCACTGGATCTTGCAGATCCTGAACATTCACGAAGCCATTCCCGGCCACTACACGCAGCTCGTGTACGCCAACAAGTCGCCGTCCTTGGTCAAGTCCATCTTCGGCAATGGCGCCATGATCGAAGGCTGGGCCGTGTATGGCGAGCGCATGATGCTCGAATCGGGCTATGGCAACAACGCGCCGGAAATGTGGCTGATGTACTCGAAGTGGAACTTGCGCAGCGTCACCAACACCATCCTCGACTACAGCGTGCACGTGCTGGGCATGACGGAAGCGCAAGCGCTCGACCTGCTGACGCGCCAGGCCTTCCAGACCCAGCGTGAAGCCAAGGAAAAATGGCGCCGTGTGCAGCTGAGCTCGGTGCAACTGACCAGCTATTTCAGCGGCTACAGCGAAATCATGGACTTGCGCGAACAGCGCAAGCAGGCGCTGGGCAACAAGTTCGTGCTGAAGGATTTCCACGAGCAATTCCTCAGCTACGGCAGCGCGCCCGTGAAAGTCATCAAGGAACTGATGAATTAAGCGGTACGCCTTCATACCTTGCAAAGGGCGCCGCGGCGCCCTTTTTGCATGCGTTTGCGCTGCCGCAAACCACCGGCATGCCGCTCCATTAAGCTGACGGGAAGGCAAGCGCCACCGTACTCCTCACTGGCAATTGCCGATTTTCCTGCTAGGCTGGATATCAGGAGCGTCCATGCATATGCCCATCCAGTTCGACACCCTCGATTACGCCAAACGCCTCGCCTCGGCCGGCGTACCCACGCAGCAGGCGGAAGCCCATGCCACGGCCTTGGGCGAAGTACTGGGTTCGGCCGTGGTCGTGCATGGCGAACTGGCGGCCCTGGAGCGCAATCTGCTGGGGGAAATCAAGCTGGTGGCGCAAAAGGTCGATACCAGAGTGGATGCACTGGAACTGAAATTCGATACCAGAATAGATGCACTGGAGCAAAAATTCGACGCCCGCCTGGAACGTCTGGACTTGCGCCATGGCGCGGACATGAAGCACGTCTATTGGATGATGAGCACCCTGATCCTGCTGAACCTGGGCATCCTCAGCAAACTGATGCTGCAGTAAGCACTCACCAAGTGACTGCCCAAAGAAAAAGCCGCTGCTCACGAAAGAGGCCAGCGGCTTTTGCTTGCGCGTATTGCAAATCGTCTAGGACGCTTCTTCCGGTGCCTGGGTTGCCTTGACGAAGATGGGCGCCACCAGCAAGCCCAGCTCGAACAGCAGGCACATCGGGATGGCCAGCGAGAACTGGCTGACCACGTCCGGCGGCGTGACGATGGCGGCAATCACGAAGGCGCCCACGATGATGTAGGGACGCACTTCCTTGAGTTTCGCGATGGAAACCAGTCCCATGCGCACGAGGATCACCACCACCACGGGCACTTCGAAGGTGGCGCCAAAGGCCAGGCACATCGACATGACGAAATCGAGGTAGTTTTCAATATCGGGCGTTACCGCGATCGACGAGGGCGAAAAGTCGCTGATGAAGTGGAAGACGCGGCCAAACACAAAGAAATAGCAGAAGGCCACGCCGGCCATGAACAACAGGGAAGACGAGATGACCAGCGGCGCGATCAGGCGTTTTTCATGCGTGTACAGGCCGGGGGCGATAAACGCCCACATCTGGTACAGCACCCAGGGCAAGGCGACGATGAAGGCGATCACCAGGGTCACTTTCATCGGCACCAGGAAGGGCGAGATAACGCCGGTGGCGATCATTTTCGAGCCGGCCGGCAGCGAGGCGATCATCGGCGCGGCAATAAAATCATAGATATGCGAAGGGCCGGGCCAGTAAAACAGCACGGCGCAGACGACGGCGATACCGATCGAGGCCTTGACCAGGCGGTTGCGCAGCTCGACCAGATGCGAGATAAAAGTTTCTTCCACCGGGGATTTGCTACTCATGAGTAAAAGGAGGAGGAACTGGCGCGCGGACGGAAGCGCGCCACGCGGGCGGCCGCCGACTGCACGTGCAGCTTGCCGCCGTGGCGCTGCTTGTACCAGCCAGGGATGGCGGAATTGCGCACCAGCTTCTTGCGGCGGAATTCGCGCGCCTTGCGGGCCAGGTCTTCATTGGTGGCGCGCAGCATGGCTTCATGGGCATCGTGATGCACATCATACGAGCTCGAATCGCCGCGCCAGGCGTTTTCCACCTCGGCCAGGTTGCCGGAGATCGAGTTTTCCACGCCATGCATGGATTTCTCCACGCTTTGCTTGACGGAATGGGCCGCATCCTGCACTTCCTTCTGCAGGTTTTTCAGCTCTTCCATTTCAATTTCGCGCGAGACTTCGGATTTCACCTGGTTCAGGTAGCGTTGCGCGCGGCCATACAGAGTACCGGCCATGCGCGCCACTTTCGGCAACTTTTCAGGGCCGATGACTATCAACGCAACCACGCCGATGATGGCGATTTTAGAGAGACCGAGATCGATCATAAGCGGACAAGGGCTGTTACCGGACGAGGCAAGCGCCCCGCCACGCTATCAGAACTTGCTTTTCTCTTTCGTCTCGACGTCGATGGTGCTTTTGTCGGCCACTTGCGATGGCGCAGCAGGAGGGGGATTAGCTGCCGGGGCGTCATCTTCGCCCTTGACGCCATCCTTGAAGCCTTTGACGGCCTTGCCGATATCACCGCCGATATTGCCCAGTTTCTTGGTGCCGAAGACCAGCATGACGATGACCAGAACGATTACCCAGTGCCAAATACTCAATGAACCCATCACATTCTCCTTGCGGGACGGTGCCCGAATAGCGTCAACCAATGCCGGTAGTATACACGTGAACCCGGCGCGCAGCGAAATCAGTGTTGACCGCGCCAGGGACGGGGACCGCCGTACACATGCATGTGCAAGTGATACACCTCTTGCCCGCCGTTCGGGCCGCTGTTGAGCATGGTCTTGAAGCCGCCGGCAGGCGTGCCATCGGCGTCATACGTGACGGCGCAGCCAAACTCGGCAGCGAGTTTCGGCGCCAGGCGCAGCAGCTTGCCCAGCATGTCCGTATGGCTGTCGTCGCAGTCGGACAGGCTGGCCACGTGGCGTTTCGGGATCAGCAGCAGGTGCACGGGGGCGGCCGGGTTGATATCCTTGAAGGCCAGCAAGTCCTCGTCCTCATACACGATGGACGCAGGAATTTGTTTTGCAGCAATCTTGCAGAAAATACAGTTATCCACGCACGCTCCAGTAGGTCAGTGTTTGTCTGTTTCGCCGGCGTCGCGCAATTCATCCTTGCGTGCCGCCTTTTCTTCCAGGCCGGACAAGCCTTCGCGGCGCGCCAGCTCGTCGAGCACCTGCTGCGGCGTCAGGTCGAACTGCGCCAGCATCACCAAGCTGTGAAACCACAGGTCGGCGCATTCGTACAGGACCTTCGACGGGTCGTTGTCGCGGCGCGCATCCTTGGCGGCCATCACGGTTTCCGTCGCCTCTTCGCCGATTTTTTTCAAAATCGCATCGTCGCCCTTGGCAAACAGGCGCGCGACATACGAGGTGGCGGGGTCGCCACCGTTGGCCAGCTTGCGCGATTCGATCACGGCGGCCAGGCGCTTCAGGGTTTCACTCATTTGCTCTTGCTTTCCGCGTAAATCGTCTCAGGATCTTTCAGGACGGGGTCGGTGACTTGCCATTCGCCCGTTTTTTCATCGCCTTCAAATTTCTGGAAGAAGCACGAGTGGCGGCCCGTATGGCAGGCGATGCCGCCCGCCTGCTCGATTTTCAGCAAGACCACGTCTTCGTCGCAATCGAGGCGGATTTCCAGCACCTTTTGCGTGTGGCCCGATTCTTCGCCCTTGTGCCACAGTTTCTTGCGCGAACGGCTCCAGTACACGGCTTCGCCCAGCTCCACCGTGCGCGCCAGCGCGTCGCGGTTCATCCAGGCAAACATCAGCACGTCATTGCTGCCCGCTTCCTGCGCGATCACGGGCACGAGGCCGTGCTCGTCCCATTTGACCTTTTTCAGCCACTTGGCATTGCTTGCTACGATGGTTCCGTTTTGCATGTTCTTCTATCCTGCTGATATTGACTGCTGCTATTTACGCCAGGCGCATGGGAATGCCCTGCTGCGCCATGAACCGCTTGGCTTCCTGCACCGTGTGCTGGCCATAGTGGAAGATGCTGGCGGCCAGCACGGCGTCCGCGCGGCCCACCTTGATGCCGTCGACCAGGTCTTGCAAGCCGCCCACGCCGCCCGAGGCGATCACGGGAATGCTGACGGCGTCGGACACGCCGCGCGTCAGGCCCAGGTCGAAGCCGACCTTGGTGCCGTCGCGGTCCATGCTGGTGAGCAAGATCTCGCCGGCGCCCAGGCTTTCCATTTTACGCGCCCATGCGAACGCGTCCAGGCCCGTGGCCGTGCGTCCGCCATGGGTAAACACTTCCCACTTGCCGGGCGACACTTGTTTGGCGTCGATGGCGACGACGATGCATTGCGAGCCGTGCTTTTGCGACGCCTCAAACACCAGTTGGGGATTCGTCACGGCCGAGGTGTTGATGCTGACCTTGTCGGCGCCCGCGTTGAGCAGCCGGCGCACGTCTTCCACCACGCGCACGCCGCCACCCACGGTCAGCGGAATGAACACTTGCGACGCCACGGCTTCGATGATGTCGAAGATCAGGCCGCGGTTGTCGCTGGACGCGGTAATGTCGAGGAAAGTGATTTCGTCGGCGCCCTGCTCGTCATAGCGGCGGGCGATTTCCACCGGGTCGCCGGCATCGCGCAATTCCGTGAAATTGACGCCTTTGACGACGCGGCCATTGGTCACGTCGAGGCAGGGGATGATACGTTTTGCAAGCATGATGGTATCCAGATTGTCGCCAGGCCGGGCGTGCGCAGGCACGCTCCCGGCCGGGCTGGCTTAAACGGCGGCGTCGGTCAGTGCGTCGGCGCGTTCTTGCGCCTGCGCCAGGTCGATCGTGCCTTCATAGATGGAACGGCCGCAGATCACGCCTTCGATGCCTTCGGCCTGGACCGCGCACAGCGCTTCCACGTCGCCGATATTGTGCAGGCCGCCCGAGGCGATGACGGGGATCTTGACGGCTTGCGCCAGCTTGACGGTGGCGTCGATATTGATGCCGCCCATCATGCCGTCGCGGCCGATGTCCGTGTAAATGATCGATTCGACGCCGTAGGCTTCGAATTTTTTCGCCAGGTCGATCACTTCGTGGCCCGACATCTTGCTCCAGCCATCCGTTGCCACTTTACCATCCTTGGCATCGAGGCCGACGATGATGTGGCCGGGGAAGGCGCTGCAGGCATCGTGCAGGAAGCCGGGGCTTTTCACGGCCGCCGTGCCGATGATGATGTAGGTAATGCCGGCGTCGAGGTAGCGCTCGATGGTGTCGAGGTCGCGGATGCCGCCGCCCAGCTGCACGGGGATTTCCTCGATGTCGTTTTCCACGGCGAAATCCTGCACGGCTTTCAGGATGGCCTTGACGGCGCCTTCATTCTTCGGCTTGCCGGCAAAGGCGCCGTTCAGGTCGACCAGGTGCAGCCGGCGCGCGCCTTGCATCAGCCAATGGCGGGCCATGTCGGCCGGGTCTTCGGAAAATACGGTGGCAAGTTCCATATCGCCTTGTTTCAGGCGTACGCAGTGACCGTCTTTGAGGTCGATGGCGGGAATGAGCAGCATGGTCAGTGTGATTTAAAAGTGAGTGAAAGGCGGACAAAAAGCCGGAGAGCTAACGTTAAGGTTGCCAGTGAACGAAGTTCTTGTACAGCTGCAAGCCAGCGGCAGCGCTTTTTTCAGGGTGAAACTGTGTCGCGAAAATATTATCACGGGCGACGGCGCAGGCGAACGGCGCGCCATAGACAGTCTCGCCCACCGTGTGCGCCGCCTCTTGAGGTTGAGCAAAATAACTGTGCACAAAGTAAAAATACGCGTTGTCGGCGATGCCATCCCACATGACATGGGACGCCGTTTGCCGCACTTGGTTCCAGCCCATTTGCGGCACCTTGAAGCGCGAGCCGTCTTCCTGCACCTGGCCGTCGAGCTGGAAACGCACGACTTTGCCTGGCAGCAAGCCCAGACCGGCCGCATTGCCTTCTTCGCTGCCGTCGAACAGCATTTGCTCGCCGATGCACACGCCCAGCACGGGCTTGCTGTCGGCGGCGCGCAGCAGCGCTTCAAGCACGCCCGATTCGCGCAGGCTGCGCATGCAGTCGGGCATGGCGCCCTGGCCCGGCAAGACGATGCGGTCGGCGCTGTCGATGTCTTCCACAGTGCCGGAAATGCGCACGTCGGCTTCCGGCGCCACGGCGCGCAAGGCCTGCGCCACCGAGCGCAAATTGCCCATGCCGTAATCCACCACCACAATTTTATTCATGTTTGATCCCGGAATCTACAATATAGCGAGAGCGGCGCTTACAGGCTGCCCTTGGTCGATGGAATGATGCCGGCCGCGCGCTCGTCGAGCTCGGCAGCCATGCGCAGCGCGCGGCCAAAGGCCTTGAACACGGTTTCGCATTGATGGTGGGCATTCGTGCCGCGCAGGTTGTCGATATGCAAGGTCACGCCCGCATGGTTGACGAAGCCGCGGAAAAATTCCAGGGTCAGGTCGACGTCGAAGCCGGCGATCATGGCGCGCGTAAACGGGATGTGGTATTCGATGCCCGGGCGACCCGAGAAATCGAGCACCACGCGCGACAGCGCCTCGTCCAGCGGCACATACGCGTGGCCGTAGCGGCGGATGCCCTTCTTGTCGCCGATGGCCTTGGCCACGGCCATGCCCAAGGTGATGCCCACGTCTTCCACCGTATGGTGGTTGTCGATATGCACGTCGCCCGTCGCTTCGATATCGAGGTCGATCAAGCCGTGGCGGGCGATCTGGTCCAGCATATGGTCCAGGAAGGGCACGCCGGTATTGAGCTTTTGCTGGCCCGTGCCGTCCAGGTTGAGGGCGACGCGAACTTGCGTCTCATTGGTGTTGCGCGTGATTTCTGCGGTGCGGTTCATGGGAGGCTCTGGCGGTAGGCTAAACGAGGGATGCCTTGAAGGCATCGTAAAAAAGGGAATTTTCTTCCGGGGTGCTGACGCTGATGCGCAGGCAATTGGCCAACGCAGCATGCATTTTACTCATATTTTTAATTAAAACCCTGCGGGCAAGCAGTTTTGCGCAAACATCGTCGGAATCCGCCACACGAATCAGAAGAAAATTTGCCTTCGAGGGGAATACCGTCACACCGGGCAGTTCCGCCAGGCGCAGCGCCAGATCGTCGCGCGCGCTGTTGAGCAGGTCCGCCTGGGCATTCAACACGTCGATGTGATCGAGCGCGAATTCGGCCGCCGCCTGCGTCAGCACGTTGACATTGTACGGCGGACGCACTTTCTCGAATTGCGCCAGCAGGGCCGGCGCGGCCGACATGTAGCCGAGGCGGATGCCGGCCAGGCCCAGTTTCGACACGGTGCGCATCACCACCAAGTTTTCAAATTCAGGCAAGCGGCCCATGAAACTGTGCTGCGCGAACGGCTCGTACGCTTCGTCGACGACGGCGATGCCCGTGTCGCCAAGCGCGGCGAGGATGCGCTCGATGTCGGCAGTGGCAAACAGGTTGCCCGTCGGGTTGTTTGGATACGCGAGGAACACCAGCGCCGGGCGATGCTGTTCAATCGCCGCCAGCATGGCCGGCATGTCCAGGCTGAAGTCGGCCTGCAAAGGCACGCCGACGAAATCCATGCCGGCAAACTGCGCCGAGCGCGCATACATGACGAAGGCAGGCACGGGCGCCAGCAGCACGGCGCGCTTGCCCGGCTCCTGGTGGGCGCACGCCATGGCCAGGATGGAAATGAGTTCATCGGAGCCGTTGCCCAGCATTACGTCAAAGCCGGCGGGCACGCCCAACTTGGCGCAGATGGCTGCCTGCAGGCTGGCGTACGACGGCGGATAGCGGTTCAGCGCCACGCCGGCCAGGCGCGCGCCCAGCTCCTCGCGCAGATGCTGCGGCAGCGGATACGGGTTTTCCATCGCATCGAGTTTGATGTAACCGCTGGCATCGGCGACCTGGTAGCTTTTGACGGCCCGCACATCGGCGCGCACGGTGTTGCTGATTAACTGATCGAGGAAAGACATGCTGCAAACACTCCTGATGAAATTAAATGACGACGTCTTCCGGCACGCTAGCGCTGCGCGCCTTGCGGGCCGGCGTTTTTTTCACGGCGGGCGGCTTTTTCACGGCGGCCGGCTTTTTGGCAGCCGCCGGTTTTTTCGCCGCCGCCCTGGCGGGCTTGGGCGCGGCCAATGTGGCCGGTTCGGCCAGCTCCTGCGTCAATGCCGCCAGGCGCTGCTCGATGATGGCGCAGTAGTCGGGATTCAGTTCAAAGCCGACGAAATCGCGCCCGCAGCGCTTGGCCGCCAGCGCCGTGGTGCCGCTGCCCATGAACAGGTCGAGCACCACGCCGCCGGGCGGGCACGAAGCCTTGACCATGCGCTCGATGATTTCGAGCGGCTTTTGCGTCGGGTGGTCGGCCCGTTCCGGGTGTTCCTTGTGCAGGCGCGACACGCTCCACAAGTCTTTCGGGTTGTAGCCCACTTCCAGCCATTTGGCGCCGATGAAGATCGAGCGCGAACGGGCTTTCTTGGTGGCCGCGTCGTAGGCGATGCGCACCGCGTCAAGGTCGAAGTAGTAATCCTTGCGCTTGACGAAGAAGCCGATGGTGTCGTGCACCGAAGAAAAGCTGCGCACGCTGCCGCCCATGGACGGCACGCGGCGGTCCCAGATGATTTCATTCATCATCGCCATGCGCTGCTTCAGCATGACGAAGATCTCCGGCGAATAGCGCCAGGTGAGGAAGATATACAGGCTGCCGTTGGCCTTCAGCTTGGGCAGCGCCGCATCGATCCACTCTTCCGTCCAGCGCAGGTAGTCGGCCACGGACTGCTGGTCCGAGGCATTGCCGTAATCCTTGCCCAGGTTGTACGGCGGATCCGTCAGGATCAAGTCCACCGAGCCATCGGGAATGCGCGCCAGCCCCGCCAGCGCATCTTCGCAATAGACCCGGTTGACCCAGTCCGGCTGCTCCGCCAGCTTCGTCATGGCTGCGGCTTCAGGCGCAGTTCGGCGCTGCGCGCGTGCGCCTGCAAGCCTTCGCCATACGCCAGCGTGGCGGCGACACGGCCCAGGGTTTGCGCGCCCGCTTCACTGACGTGAATGATGGACGAGCGCTTCTGGAAATCGTACACGCCCAGCGGCGACGAGAAACGCGCCGTGCGCGAGGTCGGCAGCACGTGATTGGGACCGCAGCAATAGTCGCCCAGCGACTCGGACGAGAAGCGGCCCAGGAACATGGCGCCCGCGTGGCGGATCTGCTCGGCCCACTGCTGCGGATGTTCCGCCGAGATTTCCAGGTGTTCCGCGGCGATGCTGTTGGCGATCTCGCACGCCTCTGCCATGCTGCGCACCTTGATCAGGGCGCCGCGGTCGGCCAGCGAGGTGCTGATGGTGGCCTGGCGCGGCATCGTCGGCAGCAGTTTGGCGATGCTCTCTTCGACTTGCGCGATGTAATCGGCGTCAGGGCACAGCAGAATCGCCTGCGCCAGCTCGTCGTGCTCGGCCTGCGAAAACAGGTCCATCGCCACCCAGTCAGGGTCCGTGGTGCCGTCGCACAGCACGAGAATTTCCGACGGCCCGGCGATCATGTCGATGCCGACGATGCCGAACACGCGGCGCTTGGCGGCGGCCACATAGGCATTGCCGGGACCGACGATTTTATCCACGGCGGCGATCGTCTGCGTGCCGTAGGCCAGCGCGCCGACGGCTTGCGCGCCGCCGATGGTGATCACGCGCGTCACGCCGGCGATCGCGGCGGCGGCCAGCACCATCTGGTTTTTCACGCCGTCCGGCGTCGGCACCACCATGATGATTTCGCCCACGCCCGCCACGTGCGCGGGAATGGCGTTCATCAGCACGGACGACGGATACGCTGCCTTGCCGCCCGGGACGTAGATGCCGACCCGGTCCAGCGGCGTGATTTTCTGGCCCAGCACCGTGCCATCGGGCTCGGTGTAGCTAAAGCCGCGCAATTCCTCGCGCTGGCGTTCGTGGAAGGCGCGGATGCGCTGCGCGGCGATCTGCAGCGCCTCGCGCTGGGCCGACGGCAAGCCGTTCAGGGCCGCCTGCAATTCGGCTTGCGAAATATCGAAGGCCGCCATTTCCGCCGCGCCGCCATGCGGGATGCGGTCGAAACGGTTGGTGTATTCCAGCACGGCGGCGTCGCCGCGCGTTTTCACATCGGCCAGGATTTTTGCGACCGACGTTTCAATCGCCGCATCGGTGCCCGCCTCGAACGCCAGCAAGGTGTCGAGCGATTGTTGGAAACCATCCTGGCTTGAATCGAGCTTGCGTATCTGTATCGGCATAATCGGCTTTCTGCTACTGAATAAGTCTAGGCTTGCGAGGCGGTTTGCGAGGCGCGTTCAAACGCCTCGATGATCGGCTGCAAGCGCTCGCGCTTGAGTTTTAACGCCGCCTGGTTGACCACCAGGCGCGACGAAATTTCCATGATGTGCTCGACCTCGACGAGGTTGTTCGCACGCAAGGTGCTGCCCGTGCTGACCAGGTCGACGATGGCGTCGGACAAGCCGACCAAAGGCGCCAGCTCCATCGAGCCATACAGCTTGATCAGGTCGACGTGCACGCCCTTGGCGGCGAAATGCTCGCGCGCCGTGTGCACGAACTTGGTGGCCACGCGCAGACGCGCGCCCTGATGCACGGCCTTTTCGTAGTCAAAACCGGCCTGCACCGCCACCGACATGCGGCAGGAAGCGATATTCAGGTCGATCGGCTGGTACAGGCCTTCGCCGCCGTGTTCGAGCAAGACATCCTTGCCCGCCACGCCGAAGTCGGCCGCGCCGTACTGCACGTAGGTCGGCACGTCGCTGGCGCGCACGATGATGACGCGCACGTTCGGATCGTTGGTGGCCAAAATCAGCTTGCGCGAGGTCTCCGGGTTTTCCAGCACCTTGATGCCGGCCGCTTCCAGCAGCGGCATGGTGTCCTCAAAAATGCGGCCTTTCGACAGCGCCAGAATCAGCTGGGAGCTTTCACCGTTATTCGATCCGTTCATGCTCGTTCCTTGTTATTTGATGCGTACGATGTTGGCGCCCACGGCCGACAATTTCACTTCCATGCGGTCGTAGCCGCGGTCGAGGTGATAGATGCGGTCGATCAGGGTTTCGCCATCGGCGGCCAGGGCCGCGATCACCAGCGACGCCGAAGCGCGCAGGTCGGTCGCCATCACGGGCGCGCCGCGCAGCTGCTTGACGCCGGCGATGATGGCCGTGTTGCCCTCGATGGTGATGTCGGCGCCCAGGCGGTTCATTTCCTGCACGTGCATGAAGCGGTTCTCGAAAATCGTCTCGGTGACGCGGCTGGCGCCATTCGCAATCGTGTTGACGGCCATGAACTGCGCCTGCATGTCGGTCGGGAAGCCTGGGTATTCCGTCGTACGGAAGCTGACGGGGTTCGGACGGGCCGACATCTCGGCGCGGATCCAGTCGGCGCCGAAGGTCATCGTCAGGCCCATGGCGCGCAGCTTGTCGAGCGCCGCGTCGAGGATATCGGTGCGCACGTTGCGCAGGGTGATGTCGCCGCCGGTGGCCGCCACGGCGCACAGGAAGGTCCCCGTTTCGATACGGTCGGCGATCACCGCGTGCGAAGCGCCGTGCAGCGCGTCGACGCCCTGGATCACCAGGCGGCTGGTACCGATGCCGTCGATCTTCGCGCCCATGGCCACCAGCAGGTGCGCCAGGTCGGTTACTTCCGGTTCGCAGGCGGCGTTTTCCAGGATGGTCTCGCCTTCGGCCAGGGTCGCGGCCATCAGCAGATTCTCGGTGCCGGTGACGGTGATCATGTCGGTGACGATGCGCGCGCCTTTCAGCTTGGCGCACTTGGCGTAGATGTAGCCCGCTTCGATGCGGATCTCGGCGCCCAGCGCTTCCAGGCCCTTGATGTGCTGGTCGACGGGACGCGAACCGATGGCGCAGCCGCCCGGCAAGGACACCTTGGCTTCGCCAAAGCGCGCCAGCAGGGGGCCGAGCACGAGGATCGAGGCACGCATGGTTTTCACCAGCTCATACGGCGCTTCCAGGGTATCGATGGCGCTGCCGTTGAGGAGCACGCGGTCGCCGTCCTGCTGCACTTTCAGGCCCGTCTGGCCCAGCAGTTTCAACATGGTGGCCACGTCGTGCAGGTGCGGCACGTTGGTCAGGTTCAGGTCGCCCGCCGTCAGCAGGCCGGCGCACAGGATGGGCAGGGCGGCGTTTTTCGCGCCGGAGATGGCGATGTCGCCGTTCAGGCGGTTGCCGCCGTTGATGAGGAGCTTGTCCATGTGCTTATCCTTGGAATTCTTCAGGTGTCAGGGTTTTCATCGACAGCGCGTGGATTTCCTCGCGCATGCGGTCGCCCAGCGCCGCGTAGACGATCTGGTGACGCTGGATCAAACGCTTGCCGGCAAACGCGGGCGAGACGATCACGGCCTGGAAGTGCTGGCCATCGCCCTCCACTTCGAGGTGCGTGCATTCGAGGCCGGCCGACAGATAGCCGTGGATCAGTTCTGGAGTGGTGGTCACGATAAGTCCTTGATATTGAATAATGTAGTGATGTGATGTGCCGCAATCAACGGCGCAATTAATAAGGTAATTAATGACGCAAACGATAGCCGCTCTTCAGCAGGCGGATCGATGCCAGCGCCAGGATCACGAGGAAGCCGGCGACGATGGACAAACTGAGCCACGGGCTGACGTCGGACACGCCGAAGAAGCCGTAGCGGAAGCCGTCGATCATGTAAAAGAAGGGGTTCAGATGCGATACCGTCTGCCAGAAGGCGGGCAGCGAATGGATCGAATAGAACACGCCCGACAAAAAGGTGGCCGGCATGATCAGGAAATTCTGGAAGGCGGCCAGCTGGTCGAATTTCTCGGCCCAGATGCCGGCGATCAGGCCCATGGTGCCCAGCATGGCGGCACCCAGGAAGGCGAAGACGACGATCCACAGCGGCGCGACAAACGACAGGTCGGCGAACCAGCAGGTGATGGCAAACACGCCAAAGCCCACGGCCAGGCCGCGCGCGACGGAAGCGAGTACATACGCCGAGAAGATTTCCCAGTGCGACAGGGGCGTGAGCAGCACGAATACCAGGTTGCCCGTGATCTTCGACTGGATCAGCGAGGACGAGGAATTGGCAAACGCGTTTTGCAGCACGCTCATCATCACCAGGCCGGGAATCAGAAAGGCCGTGTAGCTGACGCCGGGGCTCGGCTCCACGCGGCCGTCGAGCACGTGGCCGAACACCAGCAGGTACAGCATCGACGTGAGCACGGGCGCGGCCACGGTTTGCGTCGCCACTTTCCAGAAGCGCAGCGTTTCTTTGTAGACGAGGGTGCGAAATCCTGTCGAAATCATACGGTACCTTTATCCATGATCTGCAAGAAGATATCTTCCAGGTCGGCTTGTTGCAATTGCATTTCGTCGATCTCGACGCCCGCTTCACGCAGGCGGGCGAGGATTTTCTCGACTTCGCTGTATTCGTTGACGCGCAGGCTGAACTTGTTCGGCGCCTGCTGTTCTTCCGGGTGCAGCACCAGGTGCTGCAGGTCGGCCGGCAGGCTGCCGTGTTTCAGGTGTACCTGCAGTTGCGAGCCGGCGATGCGGCGGATCAGGGCCGACATGGTATCGAGCGCCACCACCTTGCCGGTTTTCAGCATGGCCACGCGCTGGCACATGGCTTGCGCCTCTTCCAGGTAGTGGGTGGTCAGCACGACCGTGTGGCCGCCTTCGCGGTTCAGGCGCGAGATGAACTTCCACAGGGTCTGGCGCAATTCCACGTCGACGCCGGCAGTCGGTTCATCGAGCACGATGACGGGCGGCTTGTGCACCAGCGCCTGCGCCACGAGCACGCGGCGCTTCATGCCGCCGGACAGCGCGCGCATATTCGTGTCGGCCTTGCCGGTGAGGTCGAGGTTTTCCATGACCTCGTCGATCCACTTGTCGTTGTTCGGCAGGCCAAAGTAGCCGGATTGCAGGCGCAGGGTTTCGCGCACGGTGAAAAACGGGTCGAACACCAGTTCCTGCGGCACCACGCCCAGGTTGCGGCGCGCGTTGCGGAAGTCCTTGACGACGTCGTGGCCATGGATCTTGACGGTGCCCGCGTCGGGCCGTATCAGGCCGGCGATGATGGATATGAGGGTGGTCTTGCCGGCGCCATTCGGGCCGAGCAGGCCGAAAAATTCACCTTCCTCGATGGCCAGCGACACGCCACCCAGCGCCTTGAGCGATTTATAGCTCTTTTCTACATTCGTGATTTGAATTGCGGTCATGTGCTTGTTTCAAGTGTAATGCGTCTGTTGTGATGCGCCAGTTGCCGGAGACATCCAGGCCGGCTGGCCGGTGCAGGGCGCCCCCTTCAGACGAGGGCGGCGCAACAGTCAATTATAGTTGGAAAATTCGTGGAACACTTGGAGATCAATCCGGCGGCGCTGCTGGCCTGCCGGCTTGAAAGCTACTGCTGATGCGGGGAGTGGGACAGGATCAATGATGATGCAGGTCGGACGGGCTGCGTTCGGCGTGGCCGCCGGCGCTGGCGCAGTCGTCGGCTGTCAACGTGCTCGACACGAGCGAGCAGACGCCATACAGCTTGGTGAGGTTCTTCAGGTTGTTCGGCAGGTTTTTCAGCTCCAGCACGGCGCCCGCATCCTGCGCGGCGCGCTGCCACGTCAGCATGACGGACACGGCGGCCGAATCGACGGCCTTGACGTTGCGCAAGTCGAACTTGGTCTGACCCGAGCGGATGGCGTCCAGACCCTGCTCCAATGCCGAGGTGGCATTGTGCACGGTCAGGGAAGTCAGGGATTGCAAGGTGTCGAGAGAGTCGGGCATGGCGTCGGGCTGCGCTGGTCTGGAGCTGGTTCAGGAGCTATATGATAGCCGATTATTTGGCTTTGACGGTCGGACGGCTGGCCAGGGCCTTGTTTTTTGCCTGCAAGGTCTTGATCAGGCCATCGATGCCGCCCTTGCTGATCTCGCTGGCAAAGCTGCTTTTATACGTTTCCACCAGCCACGCGCCCAGCACGTTGATGTCATAGATCTTCCAGCCGGACGGGGTTTTCGCCACGCGGTAGTTCAGGGGCACGGGTTCGCCGCGCGCCACGTTGACCTGCGAGCGCACTTCCACTTCCGTGTCGCTCGGGTCGGCGCGCATCGGCTTGAATTCCACGGTTTCGTTCTTGATCTGCGACAGGGCGCCCGAATACGTGTAGATCAGCAAGGTGCGAAATTCAGCGGACAGCTGCTTTTGCTGGTCCGGCGTGGCATCGCGCCAGAAGCGGCCGGCGGCCAGGGCCGTCATGCGCTGGAAATCCACGTACGGCAAGATCTTGCTTTCCACCAATTCGGTGACGCGCTTGATATCGCCCGCCTGGATCGCCTTGTCGGCCTTGGCCGTGTCGATCACGTCCTGGCTGATGCGTTTGACCAATACGTCCGGCGCTTCCGTCGCGGGGGCAGCCTGGGCGGCGGTGGCAAAGGCGATGGTCGCCATCGCCAGCAATTGTTTCATCAATTTCATGGTTCTACCTTTCATGGTGTTGCTATGCACCGGCTGGCGTTGATCGCAGCCGTGGTGTTTCTGTACCGGAGTTTACTCCTGGAGCCTGGCCTCGGCGGCCACGGTATTGCTACCAGATGTTACGAGGTCCGCTGGCGCCACCGCCGCGGCGGCCGTGGCTGCAGGCGCGTCATTGGCAGGCTGCGGTTTTGGCTCGTACTCGGGCTCGTAGTCGCTGCTGTCGTTTTTTGGCACTTTGCGGTCGCGGCGGTCCGTATCGCCATCGAACACCTTGCTTTCGCGCGCCTGCAGGAAGCCGTCGCGGATGAATTCATAACGGTCCAGCGCGGCCGCTTCCATCAAATTGGTCGCGTCGAGCAGCGCGGCACGCTTGTCGACCACGCGCGTCACCGTGCCGATATTGCGCACATTGACCGGATCCTTGTAGCGCCATGGGTCGCCCGCGATATCGAGCGGCAGGGCCGCCGTGTCGCGCACGGTCGATGGGCCCAGCAGCGGCAGCATCACGTACGGACCAGACTGCACACCATACCAGCCCAGGGTCTGGCCAAAGTCTTCGTTATGCTTCGGAATGCCCGCCTGCGAGGCGATGTCGATCAGGCCGAAGATGCCGAAAGTCGAGTTCATGCTGACGCGCACGACGTCTTGCAAGCCCGCTTCGCCCTTGCCTTGCAGCAAGTTGTTCATGGCGCTCCACACATCGGACAAATTGCCGAAGAAGTTGCCCACACCCGTTTGCACGAACGAAGGCGTCACCTTCTTGTAGGCTGTGGCGACCGGTTTCAGGGCCACCTGGTCGACGGTGTCGTTGAACTTGAACATGGCGCGGTTGTACCCTTCCAGCGGGTCGCGCGGATTGGTGCCGGTGGCGCAAGCGCTCACGCTGGCGGCGATGGCCAGGGCCAGGCCGATACGCGCCAGGCTGCCTTGGGATTGTTTGGTCGACTCGCTCATTTGCTGTCCTTTCCTTCCGCTGCCTTGCTGTAGATGAACTGATTGATCAGGTCTTCCAGCACTGTGGCCGATTGAGTACGGGCGATCTTGTCGCCCTCTGCCAGGTTTGCCAAATCGCCGCCTGCTTCCAGGCCGATATATTGCTCACCCAGCAAACCGGCCGTCAAAATCTTGGCCGAGCTGTCTTTCGGAAATTTGTAGCCATCTTCGATGTCGAGTTTCACCAGCGCCTGGTAAGTCTTGTCGTCAAAGACGATTTCCGAGACCCGGCCCACCACCACGCCAGCACCCTTGACGGGCGCCTGCGGCTTGAGGCCGCCAATATTGTCGAACTTGGCACTAATGGTATACGTCTTGCTGAAAGACAGCGAGCTCATATTGCCGGCCTTGAGCGCCAGAAACATCAATGCCGCCACACCGAGCAAGACGAACAAGCCGACCCAGACATCCAAAGATTTACGTTGCATAAACAATCCTAAATAATTTTTACTTGCCGCCACCTGCGCAGAACACTGCCCAGGCCGATAATTTTGTCGCCTATCGGCAATTACTTGCTAAACATCAAAGCCGTCATCATGAAATCGAGCCACCACACCATCAACGACGAAATGACCACCGTGCGCGTGGTGGCGCCGGAGACGTCTTCCGGCGTCGGCTGTGCCTGATACCCCTGGAACAGCGCGATGAAGGTCACCGCGATGCCAAACACCAGGCTCTTGATGGTGCCATTGCCCACTTCTTTCCAGACATCCACGCCGCCTTGCATCTGCGACCAGAACGAGCCTTCATCGACGCCGATCAGCACCACGCCGACCAGGTAGCTGCCAACGATGCCGACGGCCGTGAAGATGGCGCCCAGGATCGGCATGGCGATCACGCCAGCCCAGAAACGGGGCGCCAGCACGCGCTGGATCGGATTGACGGCCATCATTTCCATGGCCGACAACTGCTCGCCCGCCTTCATCAGGCCGATTTCCGCCGTCAGCGAGGTGCCGGCGCGGCCGGCGAACAGCAGCGCCGTCACGACGGGGCCCAGTTCGCGCGTCAGGGACAGCGCCACCAGCAAGCCCAGCGACTGCTCGGCGCCGTACGTGGTCAAGGTGTAATAGCCTTGCAAACCCAGCACCATGCCGACGAACAGGCCGGAAACGGCGGTAATCACCAGCGAGCGGTTACCGATAAAAAACAGTTGCTCAATCACCAGGCGCGGACGGCGCCACAGGCCGCCCGACGAGGCGATGATGATAAAAAACGAGCGCACGGCAAAGCCGAGGTCTTGTACCGAACGACGCAACCACGCTCCGATCGCCGCCAGGAAACGCGCGATCATCGGCCGCCCCCCGTCTGCAGACCCAGGTCGTCGGCCAGCGACTTGCCCGGATAGTGGAACGGAACGGGGCCATCGGCCTCGGCATTGACGAACTGCTTGACGTAGGGATGCGTCGACACGGCCATCTCGGCCGGCGTGCCGTGCGCCACGATCTTGCCCGATGACAGAAAATAGACGTAATCAGCGATGGCGAAACACTCCTTCACATCGTGCGATACCAGGATAGACGTGGAGCCCAGCGCATCGTTCAAATTGCGGATCAAATTGGCCGTCACGCCCATGGAAATCGGGTCCAGGCCGGCGAACGGCTCGTCATACATGATCAGTTCGGGGTCGAGCGCGATGGCGCGTGCCAGCGCGACGCGGCGGCCCATGCCGCCCGAGATCTCGGCCGGCTTCAATTGCGCCGCATTGCGCAGTCCCACGGCGTGCAGCTTCATCAGCACCAGGGTGCGGATCAGCTCTTCATTCAGATCCGTGTGTTCGCGCAGGGGAAACGCCACGTTCTCGAACGCCGTCAAGTCCGTAAACAGGGCGCCGTGCTGGAACAGCATGCCCATCTTGCGGCGCAGCTGGTATAGCTCGTCGGTTCCCAAGGTATGCACGATCTGGCCGTCGACATTCACGGAACCGGAACTGGGGCGCAGTTGCCCGCCGATCAGGCGCAGTACGGTCGTCTTGCCACTGCCGGAGCCACCCATGACGGCCACAACTTTTCCACGTGGGAAATCCATTTGAAGGCCCGATAAAATCGAACGTTCTCCATAGGCAAAGTGTAAATCACGGATCTCAACAAGATTTGGCACGACGAAGCTCACTATTTTAATGGCGTATTGTAGTGCAGAAACGCCAACCTCTGCTGAGACACCCCTTGGGACAGGCCCGCAAAGGGGAAGAATACAACACTAATGAATCGAAAGTCAGATATTGTAGTGGAAATTCGGCCGCCACATCGCGTCCCTGTCCGATGACATTCACAGCTGTTGACTTGGCAAGTAAAAATAACAAAGGCCACGTCGCGATCCGCGCCGTGGCCCTGGCAAAAAACGGACAATTGCTCGTTTTTTTTAACGTGGCAGCAAGGATGCGCCCATCAGGAACTCATCGACGGCGCGCGCGCACTGGCGCCCTTCGCGGATGGCCCAGACCACCAGCGACTGGCCACGGCGCATGTCGCCTGCCGCAAACACTTTGGCCACCGAGGTCTGGTAGCAACCGGCGCCATCCGTTGTCGCCTTGACATTGCCGCGCGCATCCGTATCGACGCCGAACGCTTCCAGCACTTGTTGCACTGGTGAAACAAAACCCATGGCCAGGAAGACCAGGTCCGCCTTCATCTCGAATTCCGAGTTCGGCACTTCGCTCATCTTGCCGTCTTTCCACTCGACTCTGCAGGCGATCAGCTTTTCCACCTTGCCGCCCTTGCCTTCGAAACGCTTGGTGGCCACGGCCCAGTCGCGCTCGCAGCCTTCCTCGTGCGAGGACGAGGTGCGCAGCTTGGTCGGCCAGTACGGCCACACCAGCGGCTTGTTTTCCTGTTCCGGCGGCTGCGGCATCAGTTCGAACTGGGCCACCGAGGCGGCGCCATGGCGGTTCGAGGTACCGACGCAGTCGGAACCCGTGTCGCCGCCGCCGATCACCACCACATGCTTGCCCGTGGCCTTGATCTGGTCCTTGAGCTTGTCGCCCGCGTTGACCTTGTTTTGCAGCGGCAGGAAATCCATGGCGAAATGCACGCCTTTCAGTTCGCGGCCCGGCACGGGCAGGTCGCGCGGCTGCTCGGCGCCGCCGGCCATGATGACGGCGTCGAATTCCTTTTCCAGGTCTTCGGGGAAAATGGTTTCCTTGGCCCAGTTGTTCACGTGGGCAGGGAAGTCCTTGCCGACCAGCACGCTGGTGCGGAACACGACGCCTTCGGCTTCCATCTGTTTCACGCGCAGGTCGATGTGCGACTTTTCCATCTTGAAGTCGGGGATGCCGTAACGCAACAAGCCACCGACCCGGTCGCTCTTTTCAAACACGGTGACGGCGTGGCCGGCGCGCGCCAGCTGCTGCGCCGCGGCCAGGCCGGCAGGACCGGAACCGACGATGGCCACTTTCTTGCCGGTGCTAAATCCCGCCGGCTGCGGCGTGACCCAGCCGTGTTCCCAGCCCATGTCGATGATTTTATGTTCGATCGACTTGATGCCGACCGGATCTTCGTGGATGCCCAGGGTGCAGGCCGATTCGCACGGCGCCGGGCAGATGCGGCCCGTAAATTCCGGGAAGTTATTGGTGGAATGCAAGATGTCGAGCGCTTCGCGGTAAGCGCCGCGGTACACCAGGTCATTCCAGTCAGGAATGATGTTATTCACGGGGCAACCCGTGGTACAGAAGGGAATGCCGCAATCCATGCAGCGCGCGCCCTGCACGGTTGCTTGCGCGTCCGACAGGTGCAGCACGAATTCCTTGTAGTTCTTCAGGCGCGCGGCAGGCTCCAGATAGTGTTCGTCCTGGCGCTTGAATTCCATGAAGCCGGTAATTTTACCCACGATAGTTCCTTTGTATTTTTAGCTGGCGGGAGCGGCGCGGCCGCTCCCTTCACATTCATCTCGGCTGGCTCAGGCGGCGACGGCTTGCACTTCCATGGCGGCGTCAGCTGCCATTTCAATCAGCGCGCGCTTGTATTCGTTCGGGAAGACTTTCACGAACTTGCCGCGCGCCGCGGCCCAGTCGTCCAGCAGGACGCGGGCGCGGGTGCTGCCCGTGTGCTTGAAGTGACGCTCGATCAGGCGCTTGAGGATGACCTCGTCCGCTTCCGGCACGCCTTCGCGGTGCTGCGTATGCCAAGCATCGCGGTCGAGATGCTGTTCCGCTGCGGACACGACCTTGTCCAGGCTGACCATGGCCGTGTTGCACTTGCTGGCAAAGTCGCCGGCAGGGTCATACACATAGGCGATGCCGCCCGACATGCCGGCCGCGAAGTTGCGTCCCGTGTTGCCCAGCACCACCACCGTGCCGCCCGTCATGTATTCGCAGCCATGGTCGCCCAGGCCCTCGACCACCGTGGTGGCGCCCGAGTTGCGCACGGCAAAGCGTTCACCGGCCACGCCATTGAAGAAGGCTTCGCCGGCGATGGCGCCGTACAGCACCGTATTGCCGATGATGATGTTGTCCACCGCCCAGCCGCGGAACTCGGTATTGGGCCGCACGATGATGCGCCCGCCCGACAGGCCTTTACCGACGTAATCGTTGCCTTCACCCACCAGGTCGATGGTGATGCCGTGCGCCAGGAAGGCGCAGGCCGACTGGCCCGCCGTGCCTTGCAGCTGGATGTGGATGGTGTCATCCGGCAAGCCGGCGTGACCGTATTTCTTCGCCACCTCGCCGGACAGCATGGTGCCCACCGTGCGGTTCAGGTTGCGCACCGGCGAGATGAAGGAAACGCGCTCGCCCTTTTCCAGCGCCGCGCGCGCTTGCGCGATCAGCTTGTGATCGAGCGCCTTTTCCAGCGCATGATCCTGGAATTCCACGTGGCGGCAGGCTTGGCCATCTGGCGTTTCCGGCTTGTAGAAGATGGCCGAGAAGTCCAGGCCCTGCGCCTTCCAGTGCGAAATCGCCTTCGATTTGTCGAGCAAGTCGACGCGGCCGATCAATTCGTCATACGTGCGGATGCCCAGCTGCGCCATCAATTGACGGGCTTCTTCGGCAACGAAGAAGAAGTAATTGACGACATACTCGGGTTTGCCCGAGAACTTGGCGCGCAGCACCGGATCTTGCGTGGCCACACCCACTGGACACGTATTCAAATGGCATTTGCGCATCATGATGCAGCCTTCGACCACCAGCGGCGCCGTGGCGAAACCGATTTCGTCGGCGCCCAGCAAGGCGGCGATGACCACGTCGCGGCCCGTCTTCATCTGGCCATCGGCCTGCACGCGGATACGGCTGCGCAAGCCGTTGAGCACCAGGGTTTGTTGCGTTTCGGCCAGACCCAGCTCCCACGGCGTGCCCGCATGCTTCACTGACGACAATGGCGAGGCGCCCGTGCCGCCGTCATGGCCGGCAACGACGACATGGTCGGCTTTCGCCTTGGTGACGCCGGCAGCGACCGTGCCGATGCCCACTTCCGATACCAGCTTCACGGAAATCGAGGCGCGCGGATTGGCGTTCTTCAAGTCATGGATCAGCTGCGCCAGGTCTTCGATGGAATAGATATCGTGATGCGGCGGCGGCGAAATCAGGCCCACGCCCGGCACGGAGAAGCGCAGGCTGGCGATGTATTCGGACACCTTATGGCCCGGCAACTGGCCGCCTTCACCCGGTTTCGCGCCCTGCGCCATCTTGATCTGGATCTGGTCGGCCGAGTTCAGGTAGGCGGCCGTGACGCCGAAACGTCCCGACGCCACCTGCTTGATGCGCGAACGCATGGAATCGCCTTCCTGCAACGGAATGTCGACGACGATCTGCTCGGCGCCCACGACGGACGCCATGGTGTCGCCCTGGCGGATCGGGATGCCCTTCAATTCCTGCGTGTAGCGGTTCGGATCTTCGCCGCCCTCGCCCGTATTCGACTTGCCGCCGATACGGTTCATGGCCACGGCCAGGGTCGCGTGCGCTTCCGTGCTGATCGAGCCGAGCGACATGGCGCCCGTGGCGAAGCGCTTGACGATTTCCTTGGCCGGTTCCACTTCATCGAGCGGGATGGCCTTGGTCGGGTCGAGCTTGAACTCGAACAGGCCGCGCAGGGTCAGGTGGCGACGGCTCTGGTCGTTGATGATTTGCGCGTACTCTTTATAGCTGGAGAAATTGTTGCTGCGCGTGGAATGCTGCAGCTTGGCAATCGCGTCCGGCGTCCACATGTGGTCTTCGCCGCGCACGCGGAACGCGTATTCGCCACCCGCGTCGAGCTTGTCGGCCAATACAGGATCGTTGCCGAAAGCCAGCGCGTGCAGGCGCAGCGCTTCTTCCGCCACTTCAAACACGCCGATGCCTTCCACGTTCGAGGCCGTGCCCTTGAAGTATTTGTCGACCAGCGACTTGTTCAGGCCGATGGCTTCGAAGATTTGCGCGCCGCAGTACGACATGTAGGTCGAAATGCCCATCTTCGACATGACCTTCATCAAGCCTTTACCCACCGCCTTGGTGTAGTTATAAATGGCTTTCTCGGCCGACAAATCGCCCGGCAAGCCGTGCGCCATCTCGGCCAGGGTTTCCATGGCCAGGTACGGGTGGACGGCTTCCGCGCCGTAGCCAGCGAGCAAGGCGAAGTGGTGGGTTTCGCGGGCCGAGCCCGTTTCCACGACGAGGCCGGTGGAGGCGCGCAAGCCCTTGCTCACCAGGTGCTGGTGCACGGTCGAGGTGGCCAGCAGCGCAGGGATCGCCACCTGATCCGCGCAAATGGCGCGGTCCGAGACGATCAGGATGTTGTGGCCGGATTTCACGGCATCGACGGCTTCCGCGCACAGCGAGGCCAGGCAGGCTTCCACGCCTTCCTTGCCCCAGGCCAGCGGGTAGCAGATGTCCAGTTCGTAGGACTTGAACTTGCCGCCCGTGTGGGCGCTGATGTTGCGCAAACGGGCCATGTCATCAAAGCCCAGCACGGGCTGCGCCACTTCCAGGCGCATCGGCGGATTGACGTTGTTGGTATCGAGCAAGTTCGGTTTCGGGCCGATGAAGGACACGAGCGACATCACCATCGCTTCGCGGATCGGGTCGATCGGCGGGTTCGTCACTTGCGCGAACAGTTGCTTGAAGTAGTTATACAGCGGCTTCAATTTGTTCGACATGACGGCCAGCGGCGAGTCATTGCCCATCGAACCTGTCGCTTCTTCGCCGGCCACGGCCATTGGCGCCATGAGGAATTTCAAGTCTTCCTGCGTGTAGCCGAACGCCTGCTGGCGGTCCAGCAACGATGGCTGCTCTTTTTCGCCCTGGGCGCGGTCCAGCTTGGCTTGTCCTTCGGCCAGCTTGATCTCGTCGAGCTTGATGCGCACCGAGTTGATCCACGCTTTATACGGCTTGGCGTTGGCGTAGGTGTTTTTCAGTTCCTGGTCGTCGATGATGCGGCCCGCTTCCAGGTCGATCAGGAACATCTTGCCAGGCTGCAAGCGCCATTTCTGGATGATTTTCGACTCGGGGATCGGCAGCACGCCCGATTCCGACGCCATCACCACCAGGTCGTCGTCCGTGACGATGTAGCGCGCGGGACGCAAGCCGTTGCGGTCCAGGGTGCCGCCGATGTGGCGACCATCCGTAAACGCCATGGCGGCGGGGCCATCCCACGGTTCCATCATGGCCGCGTGGTATTCATAGAAGGCGCGGCGGTTGTCGTCCATCGTCGTGTGATTTTCCCACGCTTCCGGAATCATCATCATCATCGCCTGGGCGATCGGATAACCGGCCATCAACAGCAGCTCGAGCGCATTGTCGAAGCACGCCGTGTCGGACTGACCTTCATAAATCAATGGGAACAGTTTTTGCAGGTCGTCGCCCAGCACGGCCGACTTCATCACGCCTTCGCGCGCGCGCATCCAGTTGAAGTTGCCTTTGACGGTGTTGATCTCGCCATTGTGCGCGATCAAACGGTACGGGTGGGCCAGCGGCCACTCCGGGAAAGTATTCGTCGAGAAACGCTGGTGCACGAGGGCCAGGGCCGAGATGCAGCGCGCATCCTGCAAGTCCTTGTAGTACACGCCGACCTGGTCGGCCAGCAGCAAGCCTTTGTAGACGATGGTGCGCGCCGACATCGACGGCACGAAGAATTCCTTGCCGTGCAGCAGTTTCAAGGCCTGGATGGCGTGGCCCGACGATTTGCGGATCACATACAGTTTGCGCTCGAGCGCGTCGGTGACCATGATGTCCGGACCGCGGCCGATGAAGATCTGGCGGATGACGGGCTCTTTGGCGCGCACGGTGGGCGACATCGGCATGTCCGTATCGATGGGCACGTTGCGCCAGCCCAGCACGACTTGTCCTTCGATGCGCACGGCGCGTTCGATTTCCTGTTCGCAAGCGATGCGCGATGCGTGTTCCTTCGGCAGGAAGACCATGCCCACGCCGTATTCGCCAGGCGGCGGCAATTCCACGCCCTGCTTGGCCATTTCTTCGCGGTAGTACTGGTCAGGAATCTGGATCAGGATGCCGGCGCCATCGCCCATCAGCGCATCGGCGCCCACGGCGCCCCGGTGATCGAGGTTTTTCAGTATCAGCAAACCCTGTTCGACGATCGAATGGGTCTTGTTGCCCTTGATATGGGCGACGAAACCGACGCCGCAGGCATCGTGTTCATTGGCTGGGTCGTACAGGCCTTGCGCTTTCATGGGCTTCTCCGCTGCATATGACTATCGAAAAACTAGAGTAGTGCAACGCAACAAAAAACTCAACCAGAACAATTAGGGTCGGAGTCGAATTAAATTCGATTCCGTCGCTCTAAAAATTTAATAGGGACATAGTCACAGCGATTTCAATAAAAGATAAGAAAGGAACCATTTTTTGTTTTCAATGCGAATGATTTTCAAGCAGCGTCCGCTGCCGCCACGATTTTTCGGGGACGGCCGCGCTTGGCAGGCAGCACTTGCCGCTGCATTTTCTGCTCCAGCGCCTGCTTGAAAGCGTCGGAACCGAGCGGCCAGCCCTTCAGCACAGCCTGCTCCACGACCTTCACCTGGCTGCTGCCCAGGCCTTGCTCGAACAGGCGCAGGTACGCCGCCTCGCGGTCGAACGGCGTGTTGCCCAGCGCCCAGTACAGCGCGTGGTCGGTGATGACGGGATCGGGTCGCACGCCCGCATGGTGGGCATAGCTGGACCAAGCATGGTCGAGCGCCTGAGCCGCCAGGCCCGTTTGCACGGGCACGCATTCCAGGTAGCGGCAGCAAGTGAGGAAGAAATTGTCGGGATCGATGACGGACGTTTTGTAGCGTCCCTGCCACAATGCCCCTTCCCGGCCGTATTTCTGGTTGAAATACGGCACGTAATAGCGCCCCAGCCACTGCATCAGCTGGCCCAGGCCCGTCGCATCGCTGGGCGTGGCCAGTAAATGTAGCTGATCAGGCAATAAAACATAGGCGTGGATGGCCACCTTGAACATTTTCGCGCCCGTTTTCAGCCAGGATAAAAACTGCGCGTAGTCGGCGGCGTCCTGGAACACGCTCTGGCGGTTGCTGCCGCGCTGGATCACGTAATGGGGCAGTGCTGGAATGATGAGGCGGGGCAAACGGGCCATGGCAAGCGTCAGTAAAATAGGCTAAGGCCTTGATTCTACACAGTATGCGCGAGTAACACGACTCTGACCCTGTTTTATTTAAAATGCTGGAAAAAGCGGTTGACTCTGTCCCTTTTATCGCGCCGACCACTTGCGGACGGCGCAATAGGGACTATCAGGACAGGTTGAAACTGGCCGACAGGCTGTAGCCCTCGCCATACGCGCTGCGCAGCGGCAAGTCCTGGCCCAGGCCCGTCTTGGCTTTCTTGCGCAAGCGGTACACGAGCATGTCGACTCGGCGGCCCGCATCGGGATCTTCGCCGCCCATGCCGGCCACGATGACGTCGCGCGGCACGGGGCGGGTGTTGATGGTGAGCAGGTGCAGGAAGTTGAATTCCTTCTCCGTCAGGGCGATCACGGCGCCCATCAGCTCAAGTTGGCGAGCGCTTACTTTCAAGGTCCACTTGCCCGGCTCGGGTACGGGATCTTGCGGACCGACGCGGCGGTCGAGCGCCTCGATGTGGGCAGCCAGTTCGGGGAATTTGATCGGCTTGGTCAGATAGTGGTCGGCGCCCAGACGCAAGCCCAGGATGCGGCTGTCGAAAGCGACACGCCCCGTCAGCACCAGCACGCCGATTTGCGGATACAGCTGGCGCATGCGGGGGATGACGTTGAAACCGTCTTCATCAGGCAAGCCCAGGTCCAGTACGACCACGCCGACATTGCCATGACTCAACGCCGTCCACATGCCGCCAGCAGAGCTGGTGATATGGACTTCGTGTTCGAGCTCTACGAGGAACTCCGCCATGTCTTCGGCGTAGTCGAGATTGTCTTCGACGATCAGTATTTTCGTCATTGCAACGCCATTCTTCCGTTAGTGAGCACACCGAGGGCAAAATCATGCCATGCACTTCTACACCATCATGGACGGCACAATAGGTTTACGTCAAGGAATTATCACGGTTGCCTTCAGCGGAAGCAAGGCTTTTCCTTGTCTAGACAGGAAGCGGCAGCCAAATCCGGAAAAGCGCCCCTCCTTCGGGCAGATTATGCCCCTGCAAACTCCCGCCATGCACCTCCACCACGGCGCGCGCCATGTACAGGCCCAGGCCCGCACCGGGATACGTGGCATCGATTCCACGGAAACTTTTGTCGAACAGCTGCGCCAGTTCTTCTTCCCGCAAGCCGGGCCCCGCATCGCGCACGCACAGCGCCACGCCGCCCTCGGGCACCAGCCTGGCCGACAAGGCGATGGCGCTGCCCGGCGGGCTGAACTTGACGGCGTTGTCGAGCAGAATTTTCAGGCACAGGGCCATGCCGGGCACGTCGCAGCGCAGCCTGGCCGGCAAGTCTTCGTCGAGTTCCAGCTGCACCGTGTGGCTGGCCGGCACGGTGGCGGCCGCCTGCTGCAGCAAGGCCAGCGGCGCGATGCCGTCGGCGGCCCGCTCGCGGCCGATGGCCGCCATGCGTTCAGGTGACAGGTAGTCGTCGATCATGGACAACAAACGGTCGACGGCCGTCTGGATTTTCACATAGCGCTTGCGCGTGGCCTCGTCCGCTTGCGTGGAAGTCGAGACGAGGCGCTGGATGGCGCCGTCGATGGTGGCCAGCGGCGTGCGAAATTCATGCGACAGCATCGAGGCGAAGCGCTTCTGCTCCTTTTCCCGTTCCGCTTCCTGCGCCTCGATGGCGCTGACGTCGCGCACCGTGCCCGCCAAGGTCACGCCCCGCCCGACCGCCGCAGGCACGATGGTCGAGCTGATTTCCAGCGCCAGCAAGCGGCCGTCGGCGTGCGGCAATTCCACTTCGCGGAGCAAGGTCAAGCGGCTGGTATCGCCATCACGCCAGCGCTGCAGGCGGGCCGGCACGTCTTGCGCCAGGCGCGCCGCGTGGCTCTGCAAGACGGCCAGGTCATGGCCCGTCAGGCGCTGCGCGGCGGGGCTGATGTAGAGCAATTCGAGGGTAGTGGCGTCGAGCAGGAAGGCCGCGTCGCGCCCATGTTCGGCCAGCAGGCGGAACTGCGCTTCGCCCGCCCGCGCGCGCAGCAGGGCGCGGCGCAACTGGACGAAACGCAGCGCCATGAGGATGACGCCGGCAAGCAGCAGAAGGAGGAAGGGCAGCATGCGTTATACCTGGCAGGAAAGAATCGCCAAGTATAAGCGTGCGGCGGCGTTAATCTTCCAGCGGGGCGAAAATCTGCTGCAAGTCTTCCTGCGTGAGGGCCATCTTCTGCGACTCGCCTTCGGCCAGGATCGATTGCGCCAGTTCCGATTTCTTTTGCTGCAGCAGCTGGATTTTTTCTTCCAGGGTGCCTTTCGCGATCAGCTTGTAGACGAACACGGGCTTGTCCTGGCCGATGCGCCAAGCACGGTCCGTGGCCTGGTTTTCCGCCGCCGGATTCCACCACGGGTCGTAGTGGATGACCGTGTCGGCCGCCGTCAGGTTCAAGCCCACGCCGCCCGCTTTCAGGCTGATCAGGAAAATCGGCACGGCACCCTGCTGGAAAGCCGCCACTTGCGCGCCCCGGTCCTTGGTCTCGCCCGTCAGCAAGGCGTAGGGAATGTCGCGCGACTCGAGTTCTTCCTCGATCAATTCCAGCATGCTGGTAAATTGCGAGAAGACAAGAATCTTGCGCCCTTCGTCGAGCAAGTCTTCCACCATCTGCATCAGGTCGAGCAGCTTGGCCGAACCGGCCGACTGCTTCTTCGCCGGCAAGGATTTCACCAGGCGGGGATCGCAACAGACCTGGCGCAATTTCAGCAGCGCTTCGAGGATGACGATCTGGCTGCGCGCCACGCCCTTCTTGTCGATTTCTTCGCGCACTTTCTGATCCATCGCAAGACGCACGGTTTCATACAGGTCGCGCTGCGGCCCCGTCAATTCCACCTTGCGCACCATTTCCGTTTTCGGCGGGAGCTCTTTGGCCACATTGTCCTTCGTGCGGCGCAGCAGGAAGGGCTTGATGCGGCGGTTCAGCAGCATGCGGCGCAGCGGGTCATCCTGGCGCTCGATCGGATGGCGGAATTGCGTATTGAAGGTCTTCTCGTCGCCGAGCAAGCCCGGCAGCAGGAAGTGGAATTGCGACCACAGCTCGCCCAGGTGGTTTTCCAGCGGCGTGCCGGACAAACACAGGCGGTGGCGCGCGCGCAGCAGGCCCGCGCTTTGCGCCGCCTTGCTGCGCGTATTCTTGATGTAATGCGATTCGTCGAGGATGACCAGGTGGAAATCGTGCTCGCGCAAGGTTTCTTCGTCGCGCGGCAACAGGGCGTACGTCGTCAGCACCAGGTCGCATTGGTCGATCTGGTCGAATTGCTGGGCGCGGTCCTTGCCTTGCAGCAGCAGCACTTTCAGGGAAGGTGCGAACTTGGCCGCCTCGTCCTGCCAGTTACCCATCAGGCTCGTCGGTGCGATCACCAGCGCCGGATGCGTCAAACGGCCCGCTTCCTTTTCCACCAGGATATGCGCCAGCGTTTGCACGGTTTTACCTAAGCCCATGTCATCGGCCAGGATGCCCGCCAGGTCATGGTCGCGCAGGAATTGCATCCACGCCAGGCCATCGGCCTGGTAATCGCGCAAGGTGGCCTGCAGGCCGGCTGGGGCCGCCACTTTTTGCACGGAACCGAACTGGCTCAGCTTGCGGCCCATGGCGCGCAACTGCTCGCCGCCCGTCCACTGCATCTCCAGGCCGCGCGCCAGCTCTTCCAGGCGCGCCGCGTCCAGGGTCGACATGCGCACCGCATGTTTGATCTTGTCGCTGAAATACAGTTCACCCAGCGTGTTCAGGATGGGGCGCACTCTGCCCCACGGCAGCGCCACGCGCGTGCCATCCGGCAAGGTTGCCAGCATCTGGTCATCATCGGCATGCGCGTCGATGACTTTCGGGTTGAAATCGTTGGGCGCGTTGCGGATCAGCTGCACCAGCACGGGCAGCAGCGGCACTCTTTCGTGATTGACGACGATGCCCAGTTCCAGCTCGAACCAGGCGTTGCCGCTGTCCGGATCCTGGTCGTCGATGTCCGCGTACCAGTCGCCCACGTCGCTCACGTCGTAGCGGTACTTGGCCGTTTTTTCCACGATCCAGCCCTGCTTTCGCAAGGCGTCGATGCCGGATTCGGCAAAACGCAGCCATTCCGCCTGGGACGGCAGTTGCAAGGCGCCCTTCAAGCCGCTCAAGGGAGCCGAACCCGGCTTCTTGAACTGCAGCTCGGCCAGGGTGGCCAGCGCGCGCGCTTCGTCGACCGTGTTTCTCTGGATGATTTCCGTCACCTCGCCCACTTGCCGCACCACGCGCTGCGACGGATCGAACGCGACGCGCTCGCCATCGTAGTCGTAGGACAGCACGGCGAAGTCGCTCCAGCGCTGGATGCTGCCATCGGCCAGCATGGCGCTATCGAGCAGCAAGACCGGTTGCGCCGGCACATCCTTGCGCAAGCGCTGCGGCAACGGCTGCGGCAGCGGCATCAAATGCTGCAAACCCTGCGCCAGCAGCAGTTGCGACACGCGCACCTTGTCGTTCGCATTGAGCGGCGGCGCCTGCGCCACCAGCGCCTGCAAATCGGCCAGGGAAATGTCGGAGCCGCCCTGGTTCAGTTCCAGCACGCCGCACGACAGATTGTCGATGTACCACGGCGGATCGGTGGGCAGCATGTAGTCGATCTGGTCGGCGCCATGGTGCTTCGCGCCTTCCGGCGGGTCCACTTGCCAGCCCAGGCGCATGGTCTTGCCTTCGTCGCGCCAGAACAGGCGGGCGGGACGCACGGGACCTTCCTTCAACGGATACACGAGGCCATTGCCGACGTCGGCCCAGGAATTGGCCCACAACAGTTTATCTTGCTCGGCCAGCATTTTCAGCAGGGCCGCGCCCACCTTGCCCTTCGGCTCCGTGGCGCTGCCCGTCTGCGAATTCTGTCCGCTGCGCATGGCCACGAAGAAACGCACGAGGTCTTCGTCGGCTGGTGTCAGGAATGTGGGCGGCGCCGACAGCAGCGAAAAGATCTCGCTGATGGGACTGGCCGCCGCCACGTCGCCATTCGGCCGCAGCCGCGCCTTGTACAGGCACAGGGCCACGTGGCGGCCACCGCTGGTGGGCGCCAGCACGTAGATCAGGCGATGCGCGTTGAGTTTGGGGTCCGGCTCGGCAATCGTCAGCACGGCTTTCGGATGGGCGGCAGCCTCCACCCGCTGCAGCCAGGTGGCGACGGCATACGGCAAAGGCGCTCCCGGCGCGCTGGCCGGGGCAACTGGGGTTTCACTGGTTTCGTCGCGGGTAAAATCCATGGGGCGCATATTTGTGTAAAGGTCGTATCCAAATCGGCAACAGGCAATATTATCCGCCATACGGCCGTTGCTGGCTTGATTCACACACGCTCTTTGAGCAGTTTTAATGCGCGATGCCTAAAAAATAAGTATTTAATGCGACACTTGGGACCCGCAGACGGCAAAAATGGCCCGTCACGGGCCATTTTTGCCGCCGCTGGACGATGTATCAGGCCGGCACAGTTTCTTCTTCTGCCACGCTGGCGGCTTCGACTACCGGTGCGGTGCTCGTATCGGCTGGCGTAAAGTTGCGCAAAAACAAGAAGAACTGGCCCATCATCTGCGTCCACAGTTGCAGATTGATATTCAGGTACTCGCGGCTGACGCCACCGGCGACCAGCACATCCATTTCCAGCACGACGAAATCGCCATGCTGGGCCACGCGGGCAAAACGCTTGCTGCGGTGCCATTCGGCCAGCAAGCCGGCCGGCAAGTCGCCGCCCTGCACGCGCAGCGGGCAGCTCAGGGTCAGATCCGCATACTGGCCAGGCGCTGCTTCATTGCCCCACAGCACTTGGAAGCCGATGCCATGGCTGGCGCTGTGCAGGCGCACGACGCCATCGTGTTCGATGCTGGTCACGGCGCAGCCGGCCGCCTTGATGGCGTCGGCCGTTTGTTCCGCGTTCAGGGTGCTCAGCAAGTTGTTGGTGTTTTCCATCGTCATTCCATTCATTTCAAAAAAATTATTGGGGGGCCGGCGCGGACGCGGCCGGTGTTTCTGTTTGACGCGCATCAAAGCGGCCCTGGTACAGCTGATCGCCGTACTGCTGCGCGATTTGCTCGAGTTTTACCCGGCTTTGCGCGGCGAACGGCTGGCGCGCCTTCATCACGTCCAGCACGTCGAGCCCTTCATACGCTTGCAGAATGTCCTGCCCGGCCGCATACAGCTGGGCATTCTTGCTTTCGCAGCGCGCCAGGGCGCCCCGCTGGGACGTCACTTCGCCGTCGAGGCGCGCACGCTCCGCTTCCAGCTGCTTGCCCGTGGCGGCCAGCCGTTCGCTGGCCTGGCGGTACTGCGCCAGGCTGGCCGTTGCCTCTTGCGCGGCGGCGGCGCCGCGCTGTTGCTCGGCTGCCAGTTTTTCCCGCTGCGCGCGCTCCTGCGCCAGCTGCGACTGGCTGCGCGCCAGTTCCTTTTTCAAGCCGTCGCTGGCGGGAGCGGCCACGGGCGCCGCCTTGGCGACAGGTACGCCCTTGGATTTGAGCAATTCCAGCTCGCCGCGCGTCTGCTGCAATTGCGCCGTCACATTACGCAACTCGGCCCGCAAGCGCTCTTCCATGCTTTGCCCCTTCTGCGCCTGGGCCGTGCCGGCGGCCAGCAAGCTCAGCAGCAGCAAAGGCAGGCGCATTTTCTTGGATATCAACATCGTGGCTCCTTAGAAACGCGCGTTCAATTCGATTTGCAAGGTGTCGATCGACAGCGCCGAACCGAACACTTCGCGGCTCGACGTCCAGCGGCCGTTCAGCCAGGTGTTCTTGTCGAGCGCATACGCGCCGCCCAGGTAGTAGCCGCGCGCATTCGTGCCGCCCAGGTGGAAGGTGGAATCGTTGTAGGCGTCAGGCAAGGCGTCCGGTTCGATGCGCTTGTAGCCCAGTAAAACGTTCCAGTCGCCGCGCGCGGCCGGGCTGGCCTTGCCCAGGGTCGCCTGCAACATGTAGGCATTGCCGCCGCTCTTGAAATCGGCTTGCGAGACGCCGCCCGTGCCACCGAAGTTGTTCATGATGCCGCCCTTGGCGCGCGCCCACATTGCGTTCTTGTCGTAAGCCATGTTGCGCACATAATCGCCTTCGATGCGCAAGTCCGTGCCGCCGGCCACCTTGCTATCCCAGCGCGCATTCAGGTTGGCCAGGCGGAATTTCGACGCCAGGCCCACGAATTGCGGCTGCGGCGTATTGGCCGGGTCCAGCGGGTTCAGGGCGATATTGCGCAATAACATCAAGCTATTGCCTTTTTGCATGCTCGATGGACGCGACCAGTCCGTGCTGCAGCCATCGGCGCCCGCGTACAGCGCGCACGGCTGCGAGTATTCTCCGCTGATGTTGCGGAAGTTGTAGTAGGCCAGCGCGCCACGCAATTGATGGTCGCTATTGATCTTCCACGAGGCGCCCATTTGCGCACCGAGCAGCCATTTGTTTTCGCTCGACATTTTTGCCTGGCTGCGGCTAGGCGCATTGTCGGACGAATACTCGAGCGGAATCAGGCCCAAGGTACCGAAGACGGTGACGTCCTTGCTCTCGCCCACCGGTTGCTGCACCTTGGCGGCGATACCGTCGAAATTGAGTTCGCTGGAAAACAGTTCGTCGCCAGACACGAATGGATTGTCGAAGCGGCCCGCCGTCAGTTTCAGCCAGGAAGCGGGCTGGTACGACAGCCACGCCTGGTCCAGCCAGATGTTTTTCTTGCCCAGGCCGCCACCGAGGGTTTGCGTGGTGGACACCGGGCTGTCGTCGTTGCCGCTGGCCAGGCGGATGCCCGCTTGCGTGGTCTCGGAAATGTCGGCCAGGATACCCAGGCGGGCACGCGCGCGCAGCAAGTGCTTACGGTCTTCGCGCGTGTTCAGCAACGCCGGCAGAGCCAGGTTGGTGTTCGAATTGACGTCGTAGCCGCTGCCGCTGTTGAGCGAGCGCCAGTCGATCTCGATATTGCTGTTGGCCATGTCGTAATAGCGCGACTCGTAGCGCGCGCGCACGTCGCCTTCCAGGCGGATGCGCTTGGTCCAGGCCGGTGTTTCATTCGGCGCCGCCCAGCCGCCCGCCTTCGCTTCAGCCATGACCTGGCCCTTGATTTCGTCGCGGATCTGCTCGCGCACCGTTTGCGAAATATACGGCACGCGCACGTCGCCCGGCTGTACCTGCGCCAGGGCGGCCGGCGCGGCGGCCGGACGGGCCTGCGCTTGTGCCAGCGCTTCGCTCTGCGCCTGCGCCAGCAGCGCTTCGCCGGCATCCTTGTTCAGGGCGCCGCTCTGGATCAGGCCGCGGATCAGCTTGACCATGGTGCTGTCGGCCGGTGCCGTCTGAGCTTGTACCGCGCCTGCCGCCACACTCAGGGCAAGGGCAGCCAGCGCCAGCGGAAGGCGGCGCGCACGCTGTGGGGAAGAAAATAAGGAATTCATCGCTTCTTTCGGTAAATGAGGAATTAGTTCATGCGCTTACGGGCGCCGACCTTTAATGGAAACGCGGGCCGGGAACCGCAGGGATGCAGGTGGCCGTTCATCGGCGCGGAAGTCGCGCACCATGGCCAGCACTTGTTCATCCGTCTGCGCATTGCCCGTGCCTTGCACAAGGTGGACCTTCGACGTCCGGCCTTCCGTATCGAGCCACAGGTCGACGCGGATATCGCTAAACGCCAGCTGGCGCGTGCGCGGGTCGCGGGCAAAGGCCAGCTGCAGCGCGTTGGCTACATAGCGGCCATACGATCCCGCGCCGAGTCCGCCGCCACCGCCGCCGCCCGTCATGCCGCCGCCGCGTCCGGCCTGGATGCCGAAGGCGTCGCTGCCAGCCTGCGCCGCGCCATCGATCGTGACGGGGTCGCCCTTGTCCGGCGACGGGCTTTCCGGCGCGTCATCCATGGGCTTGTCGGCCGGCGTCGGTTCCGGCTCCGACACTTCCGGCACCACCTTGTCCGGTGTCGGTTCCGGCAGTTTTTCCGGTTCCGGCGGCGGTGGCGGAGGAGGGGGCAGCATCAGCATCGGCGGGGCCGCCACTTCGCGCTTGGTGGCGGCCGTGTCCGACAGCAAATACCAGACCAGCGCGGCCAGCGCAGCGGCCAGCAGCACGCCGCCGGCCACGCCGCCCCAGCGGCGCCACCACTGCGCCGCGCCCGACGATTCCGGCGCGGCCATCTTCATCATGTCGTCACGCTTCACCTTGCGCTCCTCATGCCGGCTTGCCGGTCACCAGACCCACCTGGTTCAGGTCTATGCGGCGCAGCAAGTCCAGCACTTCGACCACTTTCGCGTATTGCACGGCGGCATCGCCACGCACGATCACGGGGAAGTCGGGCGTCAGCGCCTTTTCCGTGCGCAAGCGCTCTTCCAGCTCGGGCAAGGTGACGGGATAGGCGTCGAGGAAGACCTGGCCCGCGTTGTCGATGGTGATGGCCTTGGTCTTCGGTTTTTCCAGCGCCATGGCCGAACTGGCCTTGGGCAGGTCGACCTTGATGCCGGGAATGCTGGCGTTGCTGGTCAGAATAAAAATCACCAGCACCACCAGCAGCACGTCGACGAAGGGCGTGATGTTGATGCCGCCGCTACGCTTGCGGGGGGTAAACTTGGCGGAGGTGGCCATGGTTATGCGCCCCTCACGCCTGTTGCAGCACGGGACGCATCTGGCGTCCGTCGCCCTGCTCTTCAGCCAGGCGCGTGGCGAATTCGTCGACGAAGACGGCCATATCGGCGACGATGGCGTCCGAACGCGAGGACAGCCAGTTGTAGCCGAACAGCGCGGGAATCGCCACGCCCAGGCCGGCAGCCGTACACAGCAGCGCTGCCGCCATGCCCGGCGCCACCGAGTTGATGTCCACGGCGCCGGCCATGGCCGCCACGACGAACACCAGCATGATGCCGATCACGGTGCCGAACAGGCCGACGTACGGCGCGCCTTCGATGGTGGTCGACAGCCAGATCATGCGTTTCGACATGCGCTCGCTTTCGCGCACCATCACGCCATCCATGGCGGCGCGGATGGCGCCGATGGTCGCGTTCGAAACGGCATTCAGGTCGTAGCCGCGGTCATGGCGGCGGCGCATCTCGTCGATGGCCACGTCATACAAACGCCACAGCGAGGAATCCGTTTTCACGGAAGCGCTCAGCTTGCCGTTGCGCGCCAGGTGGTCCAGCGGCGCGCCGGCCGCTTCGTGGAACGACTGCATGAATTGCGCATTGGCGCGCGAAATGGCGCCATAGCTGCGGCCCTTGCCGATCATGATGATCCACGACAAGACCATCATCAGCCCCAGCACGCCGACGACGATCCACGCGTCGAGCGGCATGGCGGCGATGATGAAGCCGAAATGGCTCTTGCCCGCTTGCTGTTCATCGGCGCCAAACACGGCCAGGCGCGATTCGGAACCTTGCGAAACGGCGTCAGCCAGCAGCAGGGCGTCGGCGCGGGCCGTGCGCGACAGGCGCAGCTCGTCGATGGCGCCCGTGAAGTTGTTCAGCGTGGAGGTACCGGCAGCGACCGGCGGCGCATCGGCGCCCACCGAAGCGGCCGTGGTGAAGGCTGGCAGCGCGGTGGCCAGCGACACGGCTGGACGGCCGCCCACGTACAGGGCCACGTTGTTCTTGTCGGCCTTGACGGCCAGGTGCGACCATTGCGCGGCCTGGATCGGTTGGCCCGGCTTGCTGCGCTGGCCATTCACCTGCACGAAAGGCACGCCCTGGTCTACGCCGATCAGCAATTCACTGGCGCCATCGCGGCGCGCATACAGCACTTGCTGCGGGCCCAGGTTGTCGGGACGTACCCAGGCGGAAAAGGTGAACGGCGCGCCGGCGGCCAGCGCCAGCGAAGGCGAGGCAGGCAGCATCAGCGGTGCGGTACCCAGGCGGGCGCCGGCGCCGATGACGGAACCGTCGAGCGCCGGCACGGCCGTCTGGGCGTGGTTGCCGTAGGCAGTGCTGTCGCGCGAAGGCACGCCAGGCTCGGTGAAGTGGTACACGAGGCTGTAATCGGGGTCGAAGGTGCGCTGGCCATTGCCGGAAGCGGGCGCCTTCGGATTACCGTAGTACATCCACAACTGCTGCGGCGTACCGGCCGTCAGGGCCGGCACGTCGACCCAGATCAGGGCGATGCCCAGCAGCGGGTTGAACTGTTCGATCTGGTGGTTCAGCACCGTTTTATCGTCGCCCGCCACGAAGCGCAGGTCGGCGCCGTTGTCGCTGACGCCTTCGAAGTTGAAGTTACCCGAATGCAAACGCAGCAGCACGGGAATGCGGCCGGGATCGCCGCCCACGGCGCCCGCCTTCGGGCCCGCGTCGACGGTGACGGGTTTGCGGTAAGCCCAGTCGGGCTGCCACCAGGCATGCGCCAGGCCGGGAACGAGCGTGCCCAGGATCGTGAGCAGAAAAAGAAAACGTTGCATGACAGTGATTCTCCGAAGAAAAGTCTAAAAAAGTGCAGTGCTGGTGAGCTGGCCCGTCAGTAGCTGGCCGACAGGTTGAAATTGATGCGGCGCACGTGTTTGTGCGTGCGCGGGCCATCGCGCAGCGGGTAAGCAAAATCGATGCGGCCATTCAGGTAGCGCAGGAACTGGAAGCTGCTGCCCACGCCCACGGAGGCCAGGCCGAACAGATCTTTCTGTTCCACCATCGGGTCGCGCAGGCGCAGGCGCGCGCCATCGGCAAAGGCAAACAGACGCCAGTTTTCCAGGCGGCTGAAATACGTCAGCTGAGGCGTGCGCCATTCGACCGTGCCCGATACACCGTAGTCGCCCGTCGCTTCGGCCGACAGGTAGCCGCGCACGGAATTGGCGCCGCCGGCGGCCATCTGCTCGCCCGACACGAGCGCCGCATCGGCCAGCTGGCCCGACATGCGCCCATGCAACTGCGCGCCGCTGCCCAGGGTGGTGGTGGCGTTGGCGTCGCCCTTCAGCACGAGGAAGCTGGGCGAGGCTTTGTAGCGCTTGTTGTCGTAGGCGGCGCTGTTGCTGCCATAGCCGAACGCGGCGCGCGTGCCGGCCACCAGCGACAGGCCCAGGCCGTAGGTCGCCGCATCCGTCTGCGCAAAACCGTTGTAGGCCACGCTGAGCGGCACGTATTTCAGGGGAATGCTCGAGCCGGCGCCATTCAGCTGCAGCGCTTCCTGGTTATCCTTGAAATCGATGCCGGCGCTAAAGCTGTGCCACCAGATACCGCTGTTGGGCACCGTGTAGTTGACTTTCATGCCCAGCGCGTGGCCCTTGCCCAGCACGCTGGTGCCGCCCGTGCTGGCCACGTTGCTGTTCGACTGGTAGCCCGTCGCTTCCAGGCTCCAGCCCTGCGTGCCGATGGGCGCCACGTACGAGGCGGACCACACCTTGGTCTGGTTCAGGTCGCCCGGCGTGCCGAAAAAGCTGATGGTGGCGCTATGCCCCATCTGCCACAGGTTGTCGTGGCCGACCGAGACGCTGCTGCGCAGTTTCTTGGTATCGGCGCTGTAATCATTGTTCAAGCCGACACTGGCGCGCCACGGGCTGCTGTCCTCGACTTTCAAGTCCACGTCCATGGTGCCGGGCAGGCTGCCCTGCTTGACCAGCGGCATCACCTGGCGCTTGGGACCACGGTTCAGGGCCGTCAGCTCCACTTGCGCCTGGGTAAAGTCGGGCACCTTGCCCTCCGTCAGGGCCGGCACTTGCTGGCGCACGTCGAGCGGCGAGTTGTATTGCGCACCGACCACGCGCAAGCGTCCCACCTTCGTTTCGCTCACCTGCAGCACCACCACGCCCTGCTCCACCTGCTGCTCCGGCAAGTCCACGTAGACGGACTGGTAGCCGCGGGCTTGATATGCCGCAACGAGGGCGTCGCGCGCCCCTTCCACGTCCTTCAGGGTGCGGCCCGGTCCCAGGAAGGGCGTGACCGCCTCTTCGATAGCGCGCGCATCGAGCACGGTATTGCCGCGCACCAGGTATTCCTCGATCGTCACCTGCCGTTCCGGCGCGGCCACGGGAGCGGCTGCCGGCACCGCGTCCTGCGCGCGCGCCATGCCGGGCAGCGCCAGCATGGCCAGGCACAGCATCGTCAAGGCGGTCGCGGGTGCCGCGGGTGCTGCCCCCTTGCCCTGTTTTTTCATCTCACGCATCTTCCATTCACCTTAAAATCAAACGGTTGCCCTGTGTTGCGGCGCTGGGCCGGCGTTTTTTTTGTTGCTAATGCTGATCTACTGATGCCTAGACAGCCGCCGCGCGCGGCGACTGCCGAATGTCATCAAATGTTCATAAAACTCACGGTTGCAGGCCGCGCCGCTCGTTCGGCGTGAGCGCCTGCAGCTGCGGCGCCGTCAACGGCCCCGCGCCCAGCACCTGCACCACGCCGGCTGGCTGATAGCTGGACGCCTGCGGCTCGCCGCCCTGGTGCTTGCCAGCACCGCCCTCGTCCGCCTGCTCGTTGCCAAAGCCCAGCACCTTCACCGTGAACAGCGACGGTTGCGCCTGGCGCGTGGCGGCCCGTTCGCGCTGCAGCACGTCCTGCGCCGCCGTCACGGCTTGCGTGGCGGCCGCGCTGGCGTTGCTGAGCGCGCCCACGTTCACGGTGGCGACCACGGGCAGGCCCGCCGACTTGCCCTGTACCTGGACGTTTTCCGCATTGATCACCTGCAAGGCCGCCAGGTTGACGTTGCCCGAGACGCGGATGCCCGCCTCGCCCGCGTCGATGCTGCCCAGCGGGGCGATCAGGTCGATGTCGCCGGGCGGCACCTCCGGGATCGGGTTCAGGGTGGCGATGCCGGCGCCCGTGGCAGGCGTGCTCGGCGACAGGCTGACCAGGCCGATGCTGTCGTAGGTACGGCGCTGCGGCGTGTAGACGACGGTGGACTTGGTGCCGCGGCCCGCATTGATGTCGCCCGTGGCCGACCAGGCCAGGATGTTGCCGCCGAAGGTGGTGAAGATGCGGCTCTGGCCCAGCAGGATGCTGTCTTTCGCATACATCTGGATCTCGCCCTGTCCCTGCGTCAGCACGCCCGAGCCTTCGCCCGGCGCATAGCCGCCATCGACGCCGATCAGCGCGCGCCCGCCCGGCACCGTGATGCCGATGTCGCCGCCGGCATCCGTGTGAATGCCCGCGTCGTTGACGGTCACGTAAGGCACGTTGTAGTCGGGACGGCCCGCCTCGACCCATTCCTGCGGACTCAGGTAGCGCACGCCCGCGACGGGACGCTTGGTGTACACGCCGCCGTATCCGTTGACCGTGTACAACGCACTGCTGAACATCGTCAGGTCGCCCTGGTACTCGATCTTCTGGCCCGCCTTGTCCTGCGATGGGAACAGGGTGGCGATGGCTTCCCGGCCGCGCAGATAGCTGCCGCGGCGCATGCCGTCCGGATCGTTGTACTCGCGCCCGGCCGCCTTCAGTTCGGCAAAGTAGACATTGCTCAGGTAGACCTGCTGCTGCTCCTTCGGCAAGGCGGCAAAGAAGCTGCGCGCATCGGTGGCCGGGTCGTAGCGGATGCCCAGGCCGCTGTCGCCGCCAAAGCGCGTCGTCAGCCAGTTCACCAGGTGCAGCTGGCTGACCTGCGCGTATTCGCGCGCCAGGTCGCGCCGCACGGCGCCCGTCTGCTGGCCGGCCTTTTCCAGTTCCGCCTGCTTCGTGCCGAGGAAGGCGGACGCGCCCGCCTCATCGCCGCTGTAGGCGAACTGGCCGCGCAGCCAGTCGGCCAGGGTCAGCTTGCCGCCGTAGACATACACGGCGCTGCCGGCCTGGTCGGCCAGCGGCTTGGCCGGATCGGCCAGCCTGGACGGGTCCAGGTAGCGCGCCGCGAAGGCCGCATAGTCGGGACCGTTGCGGCCCACGCCGGCGGCCACGCTGATGCCGGCGCCATTGCCGCGCTTGTCCTGGCCGACATTGACGATGGAGCCGAGGCTGCGCAATTCCGCCTTGTCGGCCATGTACAGGTCGCGCCCGGCGCTCACGTTCAGCTGGCCCGGTCCCGCCACATAGAAAGTGCTGTAGCGGATATCGCGGCCGGCGCTGACGACGGAAACGTCATCGGCATGGCGGTGCACGAACAGGTTGCCGCGCGCCGACGAGCTGGCGAAGACGATCGGCTTTTCCGGCAGCTCGGGACTGTTGGCAAAGGGCTGGCCGGTCCATCCCGCCGCGCCGTCCGGCACGCCTTCGACGCTGCCGAGCGGCGTGCCGGAGTTGACGATGTCGCGCCCGGCACGCACGGCCACGGCGCCACCGCCTTCGTACCACACGCCCAGCGGGCCCGTTTCGCCCTTCAGTGTTCCCCGGTACACGATGCCGCCCGTGCGCAAGCCCACGATGTCGCCACTGTTGGCATAGAAGTGCGCGGGCACCTGGCCCGCCGGCACATAATCGGAGACCGTCGGCGGGGCCATGCTGAACAGCGGATACGTCTGCTGCGCACCGCTGGCGCCGTTGCTGGTCGCCCCCAGCAATTTCAGCGCTGAAGGCGCCAGCGCATCCTGGCTGACGTTATGCAGCGGCAAGTGGCCAAACCACACCGGTTCCAGGGCGCCGATGAAACCGGGATTGAACGGGTTCGGCAAGCGTCGCGGATCGGCGCCCGACTGCGTGATCGGATAGCCGGCCGCATGGATGGAGTCGGCGGCCAGCATTTCCAGCTGGCCCGCGCCCGTCCTGACAAATTGCGGCGCCACCGGCGACGGCGCCAGGATCACGCCGTTTTGCGGCATGTCGACCTTGCCGCCATCACCCAGCCTGCCCAGGCTGGCATTGCCGTAGTACAAACTGCCGCTGGCGGCCACGGCGCGCAGCACGGACGGCATGACGAAACGCCCGTCCGACGGCGCGTAGTTGTCGCCGACCGTCGCATTGATCCAGGACGAGGTGGGCGTCAGGTTGCCGCCCGCGCTGAACAGGTCGATGGCCGTGGCCGGCGTCCACAGCGAGAACCAGCTCCAGCCCTCGCCCTTGCGCTCCACGCCCTGGTAGCTGAACGGCGTGCCGTTGGCCAGCTGCTTCACGCGGCCCGCATCGGCCACGCCGCCCAGCACCACGTCGCCGCGTGCATCGATGCGCACGCCGCTGTCGCCCGGCACCAGGATAGGCCCGCCGCTGGCGATCGCCGTGCCCGCCGTGTAGGTTTCATACGGCCGCGATTCCTTCGGATCGGCACGGTCGAAGCGCAATTCGATGCCGCCCACGGCGCCCGCCTCCAGGCGCAGCGCGCCGCGCAGGTTGGTGAGCGTGCTGTTCAGGCCAGGCACCTGGCGTTCGAAACGCGTGTTCGGGTTCGGCCGGTCGCTATTGCTGTCGAAGCTGCGCACCTCGGCCACGGGGTTCAGCCCGCCGCCGATGCGGATATCGAGATCGCCGCCGCCCGTCAGCAGCAGCTTGCCGTCCGGCGTCACCCTGCCCGTGCTGCCCACGGCCACATTCAGGCCCTGGCTGCGCGGCGCGAACTCGCCGCCCGGATCGGCGCGCGAGGCCAGCATGCCGGCGTCGCCGCCCGCCTGCAGCAGCAGATTGCCGCCACCGAGGGTACCGATGCCCGTAAAGCCCGACAGGAAAGGCATGCCCGAATACAGGTCCGCCCCTTCGGTGCCCGGAATATAGGTACCGAAGTTGATCCACCATGCCGTCGGCACGCCGCCACCGGTGCTGCCGCTGCCCTGGCGCCACAGCCAGGTGCCGATGTCGCTGGTGTCCTGCTGTGGACGCAGCCAGCCGATGGCGTCTTCGCGCCGGCTGACGGAGGCGGCCAGCGTATCGCCCTTGACGTCGCCCTGGGCGCGCAGCAGCAGGTTGCCGCCATGCTCGGGATACCAGGCCCGGTACAGGCTCTGGCTGCCGCCGTCGACGAACGGGATGAAAGCATCGCCGTCCGTCCCCAGCAGCTGGCCCTTGACGGTCCGCGCGCGCGGCAGATTGAACAGGTCCTTGCCGCCCACCAGCGGCGAGGCCGACTGCGTGCCCGCCGTGTAGACGCCATACAGCGAACGCATGTCGAAGTCGCCCGCGGCAAGCAAATCGAGGTCGCCCGTGCCCGTGCGCAGCACGCTGAACAGGGCCTGGCGCGCCGGCTCCACGCTGATCACCTCAACGGGCGGCGTGCCCTCCGCCACCTTGATCACAAAGTGCGCAAAGTACTCCAGCATGATTTCCTCGCCGCCAAAGTCTTCGACATTGACGTCGCCCGGTCCGTAGCCCTCGGCGATAGCCGCATCGCTGTAGATATATTTGGCCGGCAAACCCGTGCCCGGCTTGATGGAAGTCACCTTGCCCATGCCGTAATGCGCATCGGCCAGCATCAGATGGGCGTCGTTCGCATGCGGGCGCAGCGCGCGCGTGTCGGCCGCCGCCGTATCGGCGCCGCCCACCAGGCGCAGCGACCACGCTTGCGAACCCTGGGCCAGCATGGGCGCCAGCGCCAGGTTGCGGCCCTGGCTGCCGCTGCCATCCGCGCTGCGCAGCGACACCATGGTGACGTCGCCCGGCAGCCTGACCACGGTGCCGGCGGGCAGCACGCTGCCCTTGTCCAGCGCCAGCGCCGAGGCCAGCACCACGCCATTGACGGCATTCGTGGCATCGGCCACATCCCACGGCCTGCCTTCGGGGAAAGGCAGGGCCACGTTCGCCGGCCACAGCATGGCCGCCACCCTGGCCGCGCCAGGCAGGCGCAGGCCGGCATCGAGCTGCATCCCGCTCGACAAGGTCAGCGCCTTTGGCAAGACCGTGCCGGCCGCGTACAGCACGCTGCCGTCGGCATTGCGCACGGCGCCGCCCAGCACGCTGCCGGCCGGCAGATTCAACTCCGCCGTCAAGGTGGCGCGCGCCGCCAGCAAGGTACCGCTGCGCAACTCCATGGCTTTCATCGGCACGGCGAAATTGACGCTCGTGCCCGATTTGAAATACGTGTCTTCGGCCAGGGTCACCAGGCCCGCTTGCGGCACGACAACCTCGCCGCCCCACGGCAGCCGGCCTTTCACCAGCTGCCAGCCCTTGTCATCGACCGTGACTGGCAGGGCGCTGGTATCGAAACCATCGGTGATGCTGCCAAAGACGCTGAGCTTGCCGCCAGCGCGCAGCACCAGCGCACCGGCCTCGCCCGAGCCGTACACGCCGCTCAGGCGCGCCAGCGGGTTGACGCCGTCGTAGCGGTGGCCGGACAGGTCGATGTCGCCATCGATATGCAAGTCGCCGCCCGGCGTGGCGCTGACGATCTCGACGCCGGGGCGCACATGGAAAGCGTTGGCGTCGCCGCGCAAGCCGCGCAATTTGTTGTCCATCAAGTTGCCGTTGGCCAGCGCATTGGCCATGAAGGCCTGGCTGTCCGCGTGTTTCTCGTCCAGATAGGCCTGGTTGATGCTCTGGTAGCTGCGGCCGTCCGCATCCTTGCCCGTGCCAGCCGGCGCATCCTTGTATTGCCAGAAGGCATTGACGTTGATGGTGCGCGCGCCGGCGATGTTCAGCGCGCCGGCCGCGTCGATGTCGATGTCGTCGCCCGTGGCGCCGCCCAGGCGGCGCGCGTTCAGGTCGATGCTGCCGTAGTTGCCACCCTTGTCTCCGCTGCGCAGGTCGAAGCGCGCGCCGTTTTCCAGGGTCAAGCGGCCGCCTGGCGCGGCCAGTTCGATCACGGCGCGGTTCGGCGCCTCGATCACCTGGCCATAGCTGTCCGTGCGCAGCACCGTGCCGTGCGCATCGAGCACGGCGCCGGACTGGATGGTGACACCGTCGCGGCCGGCCAGGCGGATGCTGCCCACCTGCTCGCCGCTGGCGTCGATGCGGCCGCTCACCGTCAAGCTGCCGCCGTCGACGGAGACGCTCACTTCGCGCGCCTTGACCTCGTCGCCGATGGTCAGATTGCCCTGCTTGAGCTGGAAGCTGCGGCTGCCGAACACCTTGCCCGTGTTCAGGCGCTGGTTCAGGCCGGCGAAGTCGCCGATCTGTTGGGCGCGCACCTCCACGCCGCCCGCCGCGTAGGCTACCTGGGTGCCGCCCGCGTCATAATGGCCGCTGGCGCCGCCCAGCAGGCTGCCGCGCAAGTCGGCCGTGCCTGCCGCGTCGCCCGTGGCGACGACGCTGAGCTTGCCGGCGCGGTTGTTCACGGCCGACACGTCGATCACGGAAGCGGCCGCCTGGCGCACGTCGCCTGCGCGGCTGTCGAGGATCACGTCGCCGCCCCAACTGTACTTGCTCGTGTCATAGAAATCGATCTTGCGGCCCGCCAGGTCCAGCTTGGCCTTGTCGCCCAGCAGCACATCGCGCTCGGCCGACAGGGTCAGCTTTCCGCTTGGCAGAACCACCGAGGTATCGACGCTGACACTGTTGCCGCTGAGCGCCACTTCCGCGCCCAGGGCGCCGGCCAGCGCCGCATTCGTCGGCGTGGTGGCGGCGGGGGTAGCGCCGGCCGGCGCGCTCACCTTGAGGTCGCCGCCCGCCGTGATGCGGTTGACGGAACCGGCCGCTCCCGTCAACAGCGGCGTGTTGATCAGCAAATCGCCGCCGCTGTAACGGTAGCCATTGGTGGCCGTATCCCACGCGCTTTGCGACTGGTAGACGGACAGGCTGCCCTTGTTGTTGGCCGTCAGCTGTTCGCTGGCATTGAGCGCCACCTGGCCGAAGCCCAGCATCAAACGGTCGAGGTGATGGATGGTGTCGGGACGGCTGTCCGGCGTGAAGCCGAACTCGATGCGCCTGGCGTCGACCTGCAAACGGCCGCTGCCCGTGCCGGGACCATTGGCGACGACGGCGCCGGGCGCATTCGTCGCGCCCTGCCACACGAGGGTGTCCGTGTGGATGCGCGCCAGCGCGTCCGTGCCGCCATAGCCGTAGATGGCCGGCGTATTGAGCACCAGGCGCGACAGCGAGGACTTGCCCGTGGCCGCATCGATGGTCGACAGTTGCGACGAATCATAGAAGTTGAAGGAATTGCGCGCCGTCAAACCCAGGCTTTCCAGCGCCGGTGCGCCCGTGCTGGTGTCGCCGCGCAGCAGGCGGTCGAGCACGCCCTGGTTCAGCGCCAGGCCGTCGGGCAAGGCGCCGCGGGCGCTGGCGTCCGCCAGCGACGCCTCGCTGCCGACATTGATGGAGCCCATGCCCAGCACCAGGTTGCGCGTGCCGTAGCGCACGTTGTCGCGCAGGGTAAACGCGCGCTCCGTCACGGCCGCGATGGTGCCCTCGGAATACAGCGAGGTGCTGCCGCCGCAGGCGCCGCCAACTTTCGTGCAGGCGCCGATATCGATGATGCCGGGGCCATACGATTCGGACGACGGCGGCGCGGCCGGCAGCATGTCCAGCCAGCCGTTCGAGACGGCCAGCACGCTGCCCATGGGCTCGTACACATAGCCGTCGCGGGAATCCCAGGCGGCCTTGCCGCGGCCCAGCGTATTGATGCCGGAGCCCTGCTCCAGGATGATGCCGCCGTCTTTTCTCGCCGTCACCAGAAACACTTCGGCCGCCTTCAGCACGGCGCCGTCGCGCAGCACCATGCCGCCCGCCGATTCGTTGATGGCGGCGATATTGGCGCGCTGGTTGCTGCCCGTGCCAAATTCGCTGTAGTTCACGCGCGGCAAGCCGCCGATGCCCACGCGCTGGGCGCCGAAGGCGTTGATCTGCGACGCATGCACGGACACGCCATCGAAATCGGCCAGCGGCGCCGTGCCGTCGGCCAGCACTTCGTAGCGCGTCGACGCATGGTTGCCCGTGCCCAGCAACAGGGAGCCGCCGAAGCCGCCCTCGGCCGGCGCGTACAGGGCGCTGCCATCCATCATCAACGGCGTGTGGTTGTCCTTGACGCTGTGCACGGACGGGGCGATCAGCTGCACCCGCACGCCCTTGGCATCGCGCTCGAGCGCGGCGCGCGGCACGCCGTCGCGCGTGGCCTGCGCCACGGCGAAGGCGGCATACCCGGTCTCGTTGTATTGGGAATAGCTGCGCAGCACGGCGGCCGGCGTCAGGATGGCTTGCTGCGCCACCACGTCGCGGATCGCCGTGCCCGCCACACCCGTCTGCGCCGCCGTGGCAAACGAGCCGTTGCGCATGGCGATCGTGCCGCCCGTCTCGACGGCGCCGGCCAGGCCATTCAGTTCCACGCGGAAAGCACCGGGCAGCAGGGCGAAATTCGATGGCAGCAGGGTGTAGGTGCCGGCCGCCAGGCCAGGCACGCCCGCGGCGATGGTGATCTGGCGTCCCGCGGCGGGCTTGCCCGCGCCCTGCTCCGCCATCAAAGGCGCCACGTCAGGCTGTACCCCGGGAACGATGGCGTACACGGGGTTGGTATTCAGGCCGGGCAAGGTAAAGCCGCCGTTCGGCTTCATCTGCACCAGCGGATTGAGGCGCGCGTCGGTGGAGCCGCCGCGTCCGGCCAGGAAGGCCGCACCCGTCAAGGTGCCGCCGCCCGACATGTCGAGCACGGCGCCTTGTTGCACGTCGATGGCGGCGCCCGTCAAGGCGATCTCGGGGCCGTTGCCCACGCCCTTGAACACGACATCGTTGCCGTCATACAGGTAGCTCAAGCCATCGAGCGTGCCGCCGTAGGGCATCGTCAAGCCTTTCGCGCTGACCGAGGTCAGGCTGCCAGGCAACAGGTTGACGCGGCCCGTATTGGCTTCAAAGCCTTCGGCGCCCAGGTTGATCTGGCCCAGCGGCGCGCGCAGCACGCCGTGCTGGTTGATGGTGGGCGCAACCAGGCTCAGGGTTCCGAACACGGAAAACGGCTGGTTTGGCGTGGCGCCGTCGCCGCTGCGCCCGATATTGAGCGTGCGCAGCGGATCGAGCGTGACGCGGAGGTTGCCGTATTCGTCGATGCCGCTCTGCTGGCCCACCGTGACCATGCCGCTGTCGCCCGTGGCCGGGTAGATTTGCGCGGCCACCAGGGTGGCGTTGCCGGGCTGGTACAGGGCGGCGCTGTTCGACAGGCGCATGTCGCCGCGGCTGTTCAGGGTCAGCTGCTCGAAGGCATCGCGCTCGACCACCAGGTCGGCGCCGCTGCTCTGCGCAATGGTGCCGCGCGTACCCATGTTGACCTCGCCCGCGATATCGAGCATGCCCGCATCGATCTGCAGCAGGGAATCCTCGGCCACCAGCGGCACGCCCAGAATGCCGCGTCCCTTGCCCAGGTTCTTCGAGCCTTTCACGGCATTGGGCACGATGTAATCGTCCTTCTGCGCACGCACGGCCGTACCCAGGCGCACATACGGCGCCGCCAGGTGCACCTGGCTGGCAAGGCTGCCCGCCTTGTCCTGGCCATCGGCATCCGGCTGGGGCGGCTGCTGCGCCAGCCCCAGCGAGGCGGCGCTCAGGCGCAGGCTCTGGCCCAGCGACAGCTTGACGTCGCCGTCAAAACTGAGCATGCCGTTCACATGCAGGGCCAGGTTGTCGAAACCCCCCGCCTGCACGCGGTCGGCGCCCAGGCGCGCGCTGCCGTAGCGCAGCGCCGCATCCTGCTGGCCGGCGCGCAAGCCCTCGGGCAAGGCGCTGTCGCCCTGCACCTGCGCCAGCTGCAGTTCGCGCGGCACGCGCACCGCGTTGTCCACGTTGTCGCCTTGCAAGTTGTAGCGGTTGACCTTGCCATAATTGGGCGTGTCCAGCGCCAGCGCCAGGGTGCCGCCGGCCGCACCGGCGCCACCGGCCACGGCGCGCAGAGTGCCGTCGGCAAAGATGCCGTTATACGAACTGAGCGAAATCAAACCGCCGTTGCCGGCCACATTGACGGCGCCCTGGTTCGGCAAGTCCAGCGTGGCTTGCGCGCCGCTGGCGTCGAGCAGCGCACCTGGGCGCACGACGACAAAGGCATCGGCCGCGTCGACGCTGGCCACGTCGGCCTTGTAGCGGGCGCCGATCTCGATGCTGCCGCCCTTGTCGGCACGGCCATAGCGGTCGCCGCGCATGTCGGTGGCGACCGTCGCGCGGCCGGCGACGTCGAGCACGGCCCTGTCGCCGATCCAGATCGACGTGGCTTGTCCCTTGCCGTTCGGTACATCCACATCATTGCCCGTGCCAAACGTGCCGGGCAGGACGGCGATCTTGCCACCCCGGGCGTCGAGGCGGCCGTCGATGGTGATCTGCGCATTGCCCGTCAGGCTGATCTGGCGGCCCGGATCGACCGTGACGACGGCGCCTTGCGCCACCGCCAGATCCCCTTTCACGTGCGGGCTGCCGGCCGTCAGCGACAGGTCGGCGCCGGCGCGCTGCGTCAGACGGGCCTTGCGCGCATCTTCCTGGTACAGCTCCGGCGTCCACAGTTCCAGCGCGGCAGCCGGATCCGTGCCACTCGCCACCGTGTGGCCCGTGGCGGGATTGAAGCGCAGCACGGGCATCTTCACATCGACATGCGCATCCTTGACGACCACGACGCCATCGCGGCCCGTGACGGCGTAGTCGGCAAAACCGCTCTGGAACAGGCTGGCGCCCAGCGCCAGCATAGGCTGGACGGTCACGTCGCGCCCCAGCACCGTGCCGGCCGGCAGCAGCATGCCGCGCGGCGCGCGCAAGTCGTCGGCGGCGACGCTGCCGGCCGCATACTGCGTCATCACCGGCTGGATCGGCAAGCCGTTCGGAAAGACCGCCGCCGAGACCACGAAGCCGGCAGGCAGGCTATTGATGGCAGTCAGCACGCTGCCGGCGGGCGCAATGGAACCCTGGTAGACAGACGCGCCGCTGGCTGTGGTGACATAGGCGCCCGGCGGCACCAGCAGGTCGGCTCCCAGCACCAGCGGTTTCTGCGCCGACACGTCCACCGTCACGGGTTTGCTCAAGGCCTGTCCCGGCTTGATCAGGCTGGTACTGAGTGCAAAATCGAAGGGGATCTTCTCGCCCTTGGCGATCAGGAATTCATCGGCCAGGCGCAGGCCGATGGGGGCGCTGCTGCCACCTGGCAACACGTCGCCACCCTGCAGCTTGCCGCCGATGCTGACGGCCGCGCCGCTGTCGATCACCAGGCGTCCGCCGCCTTTCACGCCATGGCCGCGCAACTCGCCGTCGAGCTTGAGCATGGCGCCCGTCGGCGCTTTCTCCGTCGGCAGATCGACCGCCAGGGTGATGTCGCCGCCGCGCCCGCCCTGCAAGCTGCCATTGCTCATCAGGGCCGCGCCCGACGAGACGTCGATGACGCTCCCGCCCGCCAGTTCGACGCCGCCCGAGCTTTTCAAGGTGACCTTGCCGCCATTCACATACGGCAAGCCGGCGACCGCGCCCGGATCGAGTTCCAGGTTGCTCCACAGGCCGCGCGCATCGAGACGCACGCCGGGCGCCACGCGCACGCCGGCCGTTCCCGTGGGACGGTTGTCCGGCACCAGCTTGCCTTCGGCCCATACCGCACCCGCATTCGCCAGGTAGCGCGAGATGATGTCACCGGCGGCGATGCTGCCGCCGCGCGCACTGACGTTCGCCTTGATGGCCACGTCGGTGGCGTGCAGGGCGACGTCGCCGCCATCGGCCGCGCGCACGTCGGCGTTGACGTCGAGCTTGTCGTAGGCGTAGATATTCAGGGCGCCCAGTTCCAGGCCATTGAGCCAGTCCGCATCGAGCTGCAGGGTCTTGCTGCGCGCGGCCGGCAAGGCTTCAGTGAGCAACTGGCCATCGGCGACGGGCGCCACCTTGCCGATCTCGACTTTTTCCAGCACGGCTTGCGGGCTGTCGCGCAGCTGGCCCGCCTTCGTATCGAAGACGGGCGTCATTTTGCCGACGATCAATTGACCGGCGCGCGCGGCCGACGTCTGCGCCTGCTTGTAGCTATCCATGCCGTCATCGCGCTTGCGCTGCTGGCGCTCGCCCTGGAACACGGACGTGTCGATATCGCCTTCCAGCACGGCCGCGCCCGTGGACACGATCAGGCGGCCCGCGTCGCGGCCCACCGTGTAGCCGTTTTCCAGGCGTTCGCGCGGGCCGATCAAGGCATTCGCGTACGTCTCCGTCGTGTTCGCGCCCCAGCGCGCATGCGTGCTTTCATAGCCGCGGTACAAGCCCGTGTACAGGTTGTCGCCGGGGGCCGTGCTGAGCTTGTACATCGCGCCATCGGCGCCCTTCAGCCACGTCTGCTTGACCATGCCCGTCTGCACGTCCAGCGAGCCGCCGGCGATGTTGATGCGCGAACCGGCCTGCGTCACCACTTCGCCGCCGCCAAAGCCGACGGTGCCGCCCTGGGCCGCCCATTCGCCGATGCCGTGGCCGCTGGTATTGAGGTAGCCGCTCACTTCCAGCAAGCCGCCGGCCGTGTACCAGCGGTCCGTGGCGTAGCCATTCGTGCCGGCCGGCACCAGCACCAGGTCGCGGCGGTCGACCCACACGTCGCTGTTGTTCAGGTATTTCGCGTCGCGGCTGCCCGGTGCGTCGCGCTGTTCGTTACCCTGCACATTGATCAGCACATTGTTGCTGCTCATGTCGACCTTCACGCCGACGGCGCCGGAGACATCGATGGCGGCGTCGCGCGCCACGTGGCTGCGGCGGGCCGCGTCGACCAGCACCTGGCCGCCCGTGGCCAGGGTCAGCGAATCGCCTTCGAATTCCACGTTGCCGGCCGAAACGATGCGCACCAGCGACTGGTCGCGCCGGTCCAGCGGCGTGTCCGTGCCCTTGCCCGTGTCTTTCAGCAAAGTATCGCGCTGTACGTCGAGCGCCGTGGCGCCGTTGTCGTCGATAAAAATGGCGCTGACGCTGCCGCGTCCCATGGTGACCTTGGCGTCCTCGCCCGCCGCCGACAGGTGGATGGCGCCGCGTCCGTTGACGGAGGTACTCGACAGCAGCATGCCGTCCTGGCGCAGCGTGTTGCCGCTCAGCGTGATGTCGCCGCCGGCCGACTGGATCAAGCCGCGGTTGACGACGGCGCCGGCGCCGCTGCCGGCCGTGCGCAGCATCTCGACTTCATTGCCGCGCGTGCTCGAATACTGGTTCTTGTCCGTGCCCTGGCCCGGGCGCACGACGATGGCGTCACCGGCGGCCAGCGTGGTCTGGCCATTCGGCGTGGTGATGGCGCCCGCATTGTCGACGCTGCGGCCGGCCAGCAGCACATAGCCGCCGCCTTCCGTCACCGTTTGCGGCTTGCGCGTGTCGATGCGCGCGCCGGCGGCGACGACGACATCCGCTTCGGCCTTGCCATGCGTAAAGGTATTCTGGCCTAGCAATAAATCATTCGCGAAGGTCGGCACGGCGCCCGCGCCCTGCGCCTTGCCGTACAGGCCGCTCTTGAACTGGCTGTCGCTCATGCCCATGGCGGCCGCCGCCAGGTTGCGCGTATCGACCTGGCTGCTGCCTGTAAACACGATGCCGTTGCGGTTGACGATCATCACCGTGCCGTCGGCCTTGATCTGGCCCTGGATCTGGCTGGGGCGCGCCAGCGGATCGTTGACCCGGTTCAAGACGGACCAGTTCGATTTCTGGTCGAACTGCAGGGTGGTGTTCTTGCCGACGTTAAAACTTTCCCAGTTCAAAATCGCCTTGTCGTCCGTCTGCACCACCTTCACGACGGTCTTGCCGTCGGCCTGGGTCTGCACAGGGCCCTGGGCGTTGAGCCAGCCCGCCGTCAGGCTGTTAGTGTCGACCTGCAAGCCGCCCTTGAGCAAGCCATCGGGCGCACCGCCGGCGGCCAGCGCCGCCTGGCGCGCGGCTGCCTGTACCGCCTGTTCGGCGGCGATGCCGCGCGCGGCCAGCAACAGGTTGTTCAGCGATTGCTGCAGCTTGCCTTCGGCTTTTTGCTGCTGCAGCAAAGGATTGTTCAGCGATGTGGCCGGCTGGCCATTCGGCAAGCGTCCCGTGGCGGCGGCCGTGCCCTGCTGCGCCCCCTTGCCCGCGAACCAGGCGCCGCTGAACGGCTGCTGCGCCTGCGCGCCGCCCGCCTGCAGCAGCATGGCGATGGCCAGCGCCAGCGGTTTCAAGCGCACCGGGCGCCCGTTGTGGCTGCCCGCCATGGCGGAGGAGGATGCGTGTTTCGTGACCGACTTGCTTCGCTGCATGGCGACATTCCCTTTTCATGTTCCGTTGCTGACCGATATCGCGAGGCGGCGCGCGGCACGCACGGTGGCGGGCGGCAGGCACTGATTCGCGGCTTCCAGCAGCATTGACAGGGAACAAGGTCCGGGACTGCAAAAGGTCATGAAAATGTCATAATTGGGTGAGCACCTCGGGGCGCCAAGGCGGGGCTCAGCCGAACAGCACGATGCCGCCCGGCAGCCGCGTCACGCGCGCGCCATACGCGTCCTGGATCAGGGCGATCACGTCGTCGAGGCGGTCGAGCGAAAAGCTCGCTTGCACGCGCGTCAGTTTCAAGGCCTCGCCATTGAGGATCAGCTTGCCGGGACGGTAGCGGTTCACCTCGTCCACCACCTCGGCCAGGGTGCTTTGTTTAAAAACCAGCAGCCGGTGGCGCCACGCGCTGACGTCGCTTTTTGCCACGGCGCGGGCGATGCCGAAATGCTCGGGCCGGTAGCGCAGTTGCTGGCCCGCCGCCAGTTCCGCGTCGTTGCCGGCCTGCGCCACGCGCAAGCGGCCCGCCAGGCACGTCACGCACACTTCCTGGCCAAATAGCCGGATATTGAAGCGCGCGCTGCCGGCTGACACGGTGCCGTCGCCCGCCTGCACGCGCACCCGCGCCGCGCCGCGCAAGCCAGCCTGGAATTCCGCTTCGCCCGCCAGCAGCACCAGCGCCGCGGCGCCATCCTGCAGCGGCGCCGCATCGAGGCGCGTCTGCGTATTCATCTGCACCAGCACGCCGCCGTCGAGCGCCACTTCGCGCTGCTCGCCCGTGCCGGTGGCATAGTCGGCGGCAAGACCAGCCACGGCCGGCCACAGATCCGTGGGCGGGCGCAGCACCAGTAAGCCCAGCGAGGCGGCCACGGCGCCGCCGAGCCAGGCGCGCCGCGCCACGTTGACAGGCGCCTGCGCCCGCTTGACGGCGCGCGCGGCCGGCGCCATGGCGCCCCACACGGCGCGCGCCTCGGCAAAGGCATTGGCATGCTTGCGGCTGCGCGCGCACCAGTGGCGAAACACTTGCGCGTCGCGCTCGCTGACCTGGCCCGAGGCCAGGCGCACGACCCACGCCTGCGCTTCCTTCTGGATGACACCCATATCGTCTTCCGCTTGTTCAGTCATGATGTTTAGACGTTTTTCCCGCGCCGGGACCGAAGCGCTGGATGAAATCGCGTCCCATGCGTTCGCAGCAATGTTCGAGTCCGGCGCGCAATTCCTTCTCGACCGTGCGGGCGGAAATGCCGAAGCGCTCGGCGATGTCGCGGTGCGGCAACTGGTCGACGCGGGCGGCGATGACGATGGCGCGCCGGCGTTTCGGCAATTCCTGCAAGGCCCGTTCCAGCTCTTCCAGTTCGGCGCGCGCGCTGAAGGTGCGGGCCGGGTCGGCCAGCTCATCGGCCATCTCGTACAGATCGTCGATGTCGGGCAAACTAAGCAGGCGCGCATTGTCGCGGCGTTGATCTTCCGCAATGTTGATGGCGATGCGCATCAGGTAGGCGGACGGGTAGCTGATCGCCTCGGGCGCGTTCATGCGTTCCACCCGCAAATACGTTTCATGCAGCGCGTCATTGGCCAGGTCTTCCGAGCCGAGGCGGCGCTGCAGGTGGCGGCGAAACTGTCCGTAGCGTTCCAGGAACAGCTTGCGCAAGGTGGTTTTGAGCAGTTCCGGCATACTCAGGGCGCCCCGGCCACGAGGTAGGGCGCGCAATCGGCATCGGGATCGGGCCGCGGCGTCAGTAAAATCGTCAGCGGCTGCGGCAAGCCCGCCGGTGGCGCGCCATCGATCAGCAGGCTGCGCAGGCGCTGCAGCACGGCGCGGTCGCGCTGTTCCACGCCGCTCGGTTCGAGCACATGCACGGCGCGCACCTTGCCCCGCTCGTCAAGCCACAGCTGGAAGGCCAGGCGGTAGCGGCCAAAGGCCTCCGGATGCAAGCGGCACAGGGCGCGCGTGAGCGAACGCTGCAGGATGGCCGCATAGCCTTGCAATGCTGCGGTGGCAGGGGTCACTTCGGCCGGCACGGGTGCTGCTGCCACGGGCGCGTCGGCCAGCGCCAGCAAGGTAAACGCATTGCTGCCGCTGAAGCGCGCGCCCAGCTGCGTGCCAGCCAGCAGGCGCTGCAGCGCTTCGGCCGGCGTGTAGTCGCCGCGCACGGGCGCGGCCACTTTGCCGGCCGCCAGCTGGCTGCTGACGAGCACGGAATACCCGGTCACTTCGCCAAACGCCACCAGGGCCGCATCGAGCGGCTGGGCGGGCAAGTCGAAATGCACGGTCGCGTGCGCGCCGGCATCAGCACCGTCCGCGCCCGCAGCCGGCCGCACGAATGTCATCAAGGTCATCAATGTCATCAGCAAGCAGGCGGACAGGGCATTGCCCCTTGCGGCGCGGCGGTGGCTTAGTGTCATTTTCCAGGGGAAGCAACGAAAAATCCTGCTCATGAAGTGTCTTGACTGCAATGTTGTCTGCAGAATGGCAAGATGGTAGCTTCATAAAATGACAACTGCATGACATGGCGCCAGCCCCATCCCCGCCTGTGTCATCGCCGCGACACATGATCTTGCTATGCTGAACGCTTCATCCACCGCTCCGGGAGCCTTCATGGCACGCCTGTTCTCACTGTTGCTGCTGGCCTGCGCCGCCCTGCCCGCGCAGGCGGACGAACACACCGTCGTCGTGAAGGCCGCCGCGCCGCAGAAGGCTTGCGTGGAAGTGGAAGTCCATGGACAGCGCGCGCCATCGATGTCTTGCCTGAGTGAAAAATTATTGCCAAACAGCAACACCTTGAGCCGGCCGCCGCCCACCCTGTCCGGTGCGGAAGCCGTCATGCAGCGCCCGTCGAACCAGCTGGGCCTGTACAACCGCGCCGCCCTCGAACACCGCATGGGCAATGCCTTTGGCAAATCCGTCACGCCGCAGAGGCCGCCAGCTCCCGCGCCCGCCAGCCCGCTGCTGCCGGCCCGCTGACGCTGTTGTCAACGCACAGTCCATTTGCGCTGTCAAGATTGCGCAATCGCGCCGATTGCGTATCATTCCAGGCTTGATCGCTCTGGAAACAACCATGCTGCCCACTATCGAACAACGTCTTGCCCTTGAACTTGCCGCCAAACCGGTGCAGGTTGCCGCCGCCATCGAACTGCTCGACGAAGGCGCCACCGTGCCCTTCATCGCCCGTTACCGCAAGGAAGCGACCGGCGGCCTCGACGATATCCAGCTTCGCCTGCTCGAAGAGCGCTTGCGCTATCTGCGCGAGCTGGAAGAGCGGCGCGCCGCCATCGTGGCCTCGATCACGGAACAGAACAAAATGACGCCCGAGCTGCTCGACGCCGTCATGCACGCGGAAGACAAGACGCGCCTCGAAGATTTGTACTTGCCGTACAAACAGAAGCGCCGCACGAAGGCGCAGATCGCCATCGAAGCGGGCCTGATGCCGCTGGCCGACGGCTTGCTGGACAATCCGGAACTGACGCCTGAAATGGAAGCGGGCAAGTTCCTGCGCGACGCGTTTACGAGTGCCGACGGCAACAATCCGGGCGTGGCGGACACCAAGGCGGCCCTCGATGGCGCGCGCCAGATTCTGATGGAGCGTTTCGCCGAAGACGCGACCCTGCTGCAAACCTTGCGCGAATACGTGCAGGAACACGGCATCGTCGAATCGAAAGTGGTGGAAGGCAAGCAAGACGAAGGCGAAAAATTCGCCGATTACTTCGATTACTCGGAAACCATCTCGACCGTCCCTTCGCACCGCGCGCTGGCGCTGCTGCGCGGCCGCCGCGAAGGCATCCTCGACGTCACCCTGCGTCTGGACACGGAAGCGGAAAAACCGAAATGGGATGCGCCGCACAACCCGTGCGAAGGCCGCATCGCCGCCCGCTTCGGCATCAAGCAACAAGGCCGCCCGGCCGACAAATGGCTGGCTGACACGGCACGCTGGACCTGGCGCGTGAAAAGCTTCATGCATCTGGAAACGGAACTGATGGGCGCGCTGCGCGAACGCTCGGAACTCGACGCCATCAACGTCTTCGCCACCAATTTGAAAGCGCTGCTGCTGGCCGCGCCGGCCGGCCAGCGCGCCACCATGGGCCTGGACCCTGGCCTGCGCACGGGCGTCAAGGTTGCTGTCGTCGATGCCACCGGTAAAGTCGTCGACACGGCCGTGATCTACCCGCACCAGCCGAAGAACGACTGGGATGGCTCGCTGCATACCCTGGGCCGCCTGGCCGCGAAGCACAATGTGTCGCTCATTTCCATCGGCAACGGCACCGCGTCGCGCGAGACCGATAAACTGGCGCAGGACCTGATCAAGCAGCATCCGGAAGCGAAGATGACGAAGATCGTCGTCTCGGAAGCGGGCGCGTCGGTGTATTCGGCGTCCGAATTCGCGTCGAAAGAATTGCCGGACATGGATGTATCCCTGCGCGGCGCCGTGTCGATCGCGCGCCGTCTGCAAGACCCGCTGGCCGAACTGGTCAAGATTGACCCGAAATCGATCGGCGTGGGCCAGTACCAGCACGACGTGAGCCAAAGCCAGCTGGCCCGCTCGCTCGATGCGGTAGTGGAAGATTGCGTGAACGCGGTCGGCGTGGACGTGAATACGGCGTCGGCGCCCCTGCTGGCGCGCGTGTCCGGCCTGTCGGCCAGCGTGGCGCAAAGCATCGTCACCTACCGCGACATGAAGGGCGCGTTCACCTCGCGCGCGGCCCTGAAAGCCGTGCCGCGCCTGGGCGACAAGACCTACGAACAGGCAGCGGGCTTTTTGCGCGTGATGGGCGGCGAAAACCCGCTGGACGCCTCAGCCGTCCACCCGGAATCGTACCCGCTGGTTGAAAAGATCCTCGCTGACATCAAGAAGGATATCAAGGCCGTCATCGGCGAAACGGCCTTGCTGAAAACCTTGAGCCCGGCAAAATATGCGGATGAAACGTTTGGCGTGCCGACCATTTCCGACATTTTGAAGGAACTGGAAAAGCCGGGCCGCGATCCGCGTCCGGAGTTCACCACCGCCACCTTCAAAGAAGGCGTGGAGGAAATCCGCGACTTGCGCCCGGACATGATTTTAGAGGGCGTGGTCACCAATGTGGCCGCCTTTGGCGCCTTTGTCGACATCGGCGTACACCAGGATGGCCTGGTGCATATCTCGGCTCTGTCGAGCACCTTTGTCAAAGATCCGCACACGGTGGTGAAAGCTGGGCAAGTCGTGCGCGTGAAAGTGCTGGAAGTCGATGAGAAGCGCAAGCGCATCGCCTTGACCATGCGCCTGACGGACAGCGCGCCGCAGGCGGGCAGCAAGCCGGAGCAGCGCGGCGACCGCAACGACCGCCGCAGCATGGCGCAGCACCAGTCGCAGTCGCGCAATGCGCCCGAGCCGGCCGGCAGCATGGCCGCCGCGTTCGCCAAGCTGCGCGGATAATAATAGTAGATGATAAGTCGTGAGGAGATATTACTAATTAATCCTCACGGCTTAATACTTAATATTCGATAAGCAGACTATCAATTTCCTCTTCAGATGAATCAACTTCAAGCTCAAAATTGAGTCGCTCAATTTGTAAAGCAGCATAAACCAGATGATGATTCAAGTCAGCAAAAACCCAACTGCCAGGGTTTCCGGGCCCGACTTCTTCTGCAGCACATTTATAAATGAATTCATCTCCATCACTAAAATCTCGACCGCGATAAATCTCATGATTTACCAATAAACGGGCCAATGCATGTGTTTGTAACGAATCACCTGATCGAACATGGCCGCGAAAGATAAATATTTTATCTCCAGCAGTGTAGCGAATTTTACAGTTCACAGTTTTTCCGCATGGAATTCCACCCATGAAATTAGGATGAACGATGCCATAATCTCCATATATCAAATCCCTACATTTTGGCACGTCACTTTTTAGTCTTGCCCATAGCTTTAATTCATTTCTATATATGGAACCAACTGTATCACGAGCGATTACAGTAACATCCTTAGAAGCAGAACTACCGGCAACGCAAATTGATCGATAGCTAATACCTTGAGGCTGAAGTGCTAAGAAATCAGTGACAATATCTTGCAATTCATCAACATTGGAGTTTCTAATATCTCGCAAATCAATAAATAAATCTATCTGACTTGGCTGCAATCTTAATGCCGCAGATCGTACCAATATATTTTCCCAAGTATTTTCCGCTTCATCATCAAGATCTTCATATTCAATTCTGAAACAAAATCCCGAGTTAAATGCATCAACCACTTCACAAAATCTTTGCCATAAGTTTTCATCTCTACCAAAACCATACACAGGCGTTAAAGCTCGATTCTCCAACCATAAATTTCTATATGAAGCTATTACCGCAGACTCTCCATTCGAGTCCGTTTGTCCAGGAAAAAATCCGTAAAAATCAACAAAAATATTTACATCCGACGACAAAGATAATATGTCAGTAACTGTTTTTTCGATATGCTGATCGACTGTTTTATCGTCAGGTACAGGTGATACATCAACAAGCGCCTTTGTTAATGATCGCACATGCGAATTGGCGCTATTCAATGATTTTAAATCAATAGACTTACCTTTTACGACCGGCGAATAAATGTACGACAGCATTATCAACTCCTAAGAGAAAACAAGATCAGAAAACAGTGGCCTGATAGTACCTTGCCCAAGTAAATCACGATAAATATCGTACTTTTCATTTTCTTTTTGAATACGTCCAACAATAATAGCTGGATGAATTTTCAAATCTTTGGCCAGTTCCAAAATACCACTTCGTGTTTGTTGCAAGAATGCAGTACTTCTTTTCCATACAGCGCGAGGAATCAATGAATCGCGAGCTATTTTGTTAGCCTCTTTCTCTATCGCCTGCGTCGGCATTGTATTTTCAATACGATCAATAAACCCTTCATTTGCATCTGACAGGTGTTTCCAAACATGTGCCAATTCATGCAATAAAGTAAACCAAAAATAATCAACCCTATCATATCTGAGAGTAAGTCCAATAACTGGAAGACCCCACTCTGTCATTAATGCAGCACCATCCAATAAAGTATTCGGCAATTTTGGCTCAACAATTAAAGCAATGCCTTTTTTTGCCAAACATTCAATGGCAAGCAAAGGTCCATCTTTATGGGTGCTTAATCTTGCCACCTCTATAAAAAACTCTTCATTCAATAATGCCGGATCAAATATCGGATAATTAATACAACTCTCTTTAGCTCTGCCAATCACTCTTCCAGTCCATGCTAGAGTGGAATAAAACGTTTTCTCCTCTAGAATATCTCCTCTAAAAGAACGTCTAAAAAGGGCTGACTCTAAATTTTTTTCTCCAAGTGATTTTAAAAAAGCTTTTACACTTGCAGTTGCGGCCTCTTCTATTTCAGTAGTTCGTTTTGGAATAGTGATCCAACCTCGCTTTTCCATTTCTCGAATAGGAAATTTACTCCATGACAATTCAAAGCTTTTCTCTACATTAACAGGCTCAGGCCTTTCCGCCACTAAAATATCAAGAGGAATCCCCAAACCAGTAGATACAGAACGAATCATCTGCACCGTGAGTGGTCTTTTCCGACTAAGGACCTCTGATACCCGACTTCGACTCCCTAATAGTGGAACTAAATCGACTTGCCTGAGTCCTTGCTCTTGCATTCTGAATTCAATTGCTTCAATTGGATCAGGAACATCAAACGGAAATGTCCTGCGCTCGTAGTCCTCGATTAAAATTGAAAGAAGTTCAAGTTTATCTGCTTCTTTTGTGCCATTTGTAGGATCAAGTTCTACCAACCGCTCAGCCTCTCGAAGCATAATTTGGTATTCAGAGCTATTTCTGATTACCTTAATTTCCATGGTTTTCCTCTGACTGGTAACAAATATATTCAACTGCAGTTCCAACCCATTTAACAGTCAATATTCCTGTGCCTTCAGCAACTTTCACTTTCATATAATACTGAACTCCATCAGCTTGGAATTTAAAAACCAAGCCTCTCAGATTTTCACGTTGTACGCTCGGATAACGTTGAAGGACTAACGGCAAAAATGGAACTGGCAAGCCACGCATATCTGCAAGCCAACAATCAATCCACTTTTTGCAGTTTGGGTATTTCTTACTAAAATTTGACAATGCACCAGTTCCGATGACTCTCATATGGTTGTGCTGAACGCACCAAAATTTCTTAGAACCCCATTGTTCCCGATTTGGGAACAATGGTCAAGAGGGATTTTCCTTGCATCAAGAAATAGTTGCATATGGGGTAAAATATTTCCAAAAAATAAATATTTCCATATGATAATTTCAGCTCGTATGATCAAGTAAAATTTGAACAATGGCGTCACTCAGCTACTTCTCAGTACCGCAAGCGGCGTTTTCTTATAAAATGACGGCATCTATTTATTTACCCCATCAGAGGCAGCTATGAGCGACGTACAAACCTGGATCAAAGAAACCGTGACGAACACGCCAGTCGTGCTGTTCATGAAGGGCACGGCCCAGTTCCCGCAGTGCGGCTTTTCCGGCCGCGCCATCCAGATCCTGAAAGCGTGCGGCGTGGAAAACATCGCCACCGTCAACGTGCTGGATGACCCGGAAGTTCGCCAAGGCATCAAGGATTACTCGAACTGGCCAACCATTCCACAGCTGTATGTCAAAGGCGAGTTCATCGGTGGTTCCGATATCATGAATGAAATGTTTGAATCGGGCGAGCTGAAGTCCCTGCTGGATGCCTGATAGCCAAACGCAGCGGCCGCGCCGTATCGTCGTGGCCATCACGGGCGCCACGGGCGCCGTGTATGGCTTGCGGCTGCTGCAATTGCTGGGCGCCACTCCCGGCGTCGAGACGCATCTGGTCTTGTCGGATGCGGCCGTATTGACCCTGCACCAGGAAACGGGCGTGGGGCGCAAGGAAATCGAAGCGCAGGCGCACGTGGTGCACAAGCTGCGCGACATCGGCGCGTCGATCGCCAGCGGCTCGTTTCAATCGGACGGCATGGTCATCGCACCGTGCTCGATGAAGACACTCGCGGCCGTGGCCCATGGCTTGTCGGATAATTTGATCACGCGGGCAGCCGACGTGGTGCTCAAGGAGCGCCGCCGCCTGATCCTGATGGTGCGCGAAACGCCGTTCAACCTGGCGCACCTGCGCAATATGACGGCCGTGACCGAAATGGGCGGCATCATCTTCCCGCCCTTGCCAAGCTTTTATCACCACCCGCAGAGCATCGCGGAGATGGTCGACCATACGGTGGCGCGCGTCATCGACCTGCTCGGCATTGAGCATGCCTTGGCGCCTCGGTGGAATGGTCTTAAAGCGTCAGAAACCTGACATCACCAACGCAATCAACTTATAAGCGGGGAAACCCCTACCAAGTCACGATGCCAGACAAAAGCGTAGCGAGCGGCAGTGAGGCTCGGCGCCCCCTTGTGGCCGAGAAGCGCAACCGTGCTCCAGCACGGTGAGCATCGCAGACCGCCTATGCCGAGGCGCAGTAGCTTTGGTCAGGCATCCCTCACCGTTTGTCGAATTGGTGGGCACTTGCCTGCTTCAAATCCCTGGCTTCTTCAACCATCCTGCGGTGGGCGATCCGTTTGCGCATCACTTCCGCGTGTTGCGCGGCAGTCATGGGGGGCACGGTCATCAAGTCCTTCAGCTGCGCGGTATTGCTGTAGTTACTTTTCATAAGACGGCTCAAATGCTCGGCTCCGTAGTGGATGAACTGGCTGCTTCTGATGTGATTATGCGCTGGTATTGGCCGCTGCGCCGCTGCGTGCGGGATTATTGTCAAATAATTCCGCTGCAGCGCAACATGCGAGGTCTTATTGTGCGGCAAAATCATGTCTCCAGTATGACCTTGCGCAAATAAAAGGACAGGGGGAGCACCGTCAGCGAAAAGCGGACGGCGCCGGCCGGGGAGGGCCTGAATGCTTACTTTTGGTAGTTGACTCTTACCAGCATGCGAATAAATTCTCGCGCGATTTGACGATGATGTTCATCTAATCTTTGCAAATCGGCAATTAATTTCACATCAGCGGACTCAAAACGCGACAAAGCGCTGCCCGCTTCACCATTCGGAGTGGCGCTTTCCGGGCCGCCAAAACGCAACCATTCCGCCGGAACGCCCAACCATTGGGCAATCATGCGCAATTTCTCTTGCGTCGGAATTGCTTCACCTACTAACCATTTCCTAGCTGCATGCACGGTAATCGGGCGCCCGTCGAAACGGATATTGAATTCCCGGGCCAGTCTGGTCGGGCTGTCTGGAGAATAATGGGCGTTTTTGAGAGCCAACTGAAGTCGCTGGCTGAAGCTTTCGCGTTCGTTAGAAGAATTCATAGGTGTACTATTTCATGTTGTAACATGAAAGTCAGTTTCTTGAATGACCATACAGATTGTTACATTTGAAAAGAGTATCAATTAACAATTAACACTCCGGCCGAGCTTTTCGAGTCAAAAAGTGGGCCGAATTTTCTCTTGCGATTCTGCGTGGCTTCGGGTCAAATTCGCGGTTAGCCTTGATTTTCGCACTGCAGCACGATTCAAAGCCTCGGTTTGGCATTACAACGTACGGTATCGGATAATGCCCTGCTCTACCGATACACGCAATGCCCATGCCATAAAATTTCTTGTAGACAAAGTTTTCAGAAGGGCCATTTTGTTTCCAACATGGAAACGATCCGGACAGCGTGCTTATCGCGAGACCTTGTTTTTTGATCGTGCCCACTGGAAAGAGACTGCGCCCAAAAATTTTACTGCCATCGCAGCGAAAAGAATGTCGCCGTTATGCCAGGAAAGCTCTTTTTGGTGTCATCTTGGCCACCAACTCTCGATCTTAAGCGCGTTTGCGCAAGAAGAATCAATTTATTTTCAGTAATTGTTGTCTGATTCGCCAAATTCCCGCGTTCACGCCTTCTTTTTTCTTTGTTGCAGCACGGGCAGGGCACGCTACAATAGTATTGACGTTGACGTAAACGGCACTTTGCCACCCATTGCCTCACAGTATCCATCCAGCTATCGACCACCCATGCAACCGACACCGCCCGCACCCATGACGACCTATACCATTACCGAACTGGCGCGGGAATTCGACATCACGGCGCGCGCCATCCGCTTCTATGAAGACCAGGGCTTGCTCAGCCCGAAACGCGAAGGCGCCGGCGGGCGCAGCCGCGTCTACACGCCGCGCGACCGCACCCGCCTGAAGCTGACCCTGCGCGGCAAGCGCCTGGGCCTGGCGTTGTCGGAGATCAAGAGCCTGGTCGACATGTACGAGTCGCCGAAGGACACGCGCGCGCAGATGGACCGCTTCCTGGGCGTGCTGGCGCAGCACCGGCAAACGCTGGAGCAGCAGCGCATCGATATCGAAATGGCGCTGGCGGAAATCAGCGCGCATGAAGACGCGTGCGCGCGCATGCTGGCGGACTTGAACCTTGATAAGGCGCAAACAAACTAAAGGCGCAAGCAGCAGACCGCTGCCGCGCATCGGTTGACGTTTACGTAAACGTCACAACTGAGTATCATAGCTTCACTGACCCGGCATCCATGACCGCCACCAATATAACGAAGATAACGACGACGAGGACGACATGCTCCATCTCCCAGGCTTGACCTTTGACCACGGCGACGACATCGCCTCGCTGCGTGAAGCGATCCAACAATTCGCCGCCGCCGAAATCGCGCCGCGCGCGGCCGACATCGACCGCACGGACCAGTTCCCCATGGACCTGTGGCGCAAGATGGGCGACATGGGTTTACTCGGCATCACCGTCAGCGAAGAGTACGGCGGCGCCGGCATGGGCTACCTGGCACACATCATCGCCATGGAAGAGATCTCGCGCGCCTCGGCTTCCGTCGGCTTGTCCTACGGCGCCCACTCGAACCTGTGCGTGAACCAGATCAAGCGCAACGGCACGGCCGAACAAAAAGCCAAGTATTTGCCAAAACTGATCACGGGCGAGCACATCGGCGCCCTGGCCATGTCGGAACCGAACGCGGGCTCGGACGTCGTCAGCATGAAGCTGCGCGCCGACTTCAAGGGCGACCGCTGGGTCTTGAACGGCACCAAGATGTGGATCACCAACGGCCCCGACGCGGACGTGCTGGTGGTGTACGCGAAAAACGACCTGGAAGCGGGTCCGCGCGGCATGACGGCTTTCCTGATCGAAAAGAATTTCAAGGGTTTCTCCATCGCGCAAAAGCTCGACAAGCTGGGCATGCGCGGCTCGCACACGGGCGAACTGGTGTTCCAGGATTGCGAAGTGCCGGCCGAAAACGTGCTGGGTGGCCTGGGCAAGGGCGTCAACGTGCTGATGTCGGGCCTCGACTTCGAGCGCACCGTGCTGTCCGGCGGCCCGCTGGGCATCATGCAGGCTTGCATGGACCTGGTCGTGCCCTACGTGCATGACCGCAAGCAATTCGGCCAGGCCATCGGCGAATTCCAGTTAATGCAAGGCAAGCTGGCCGATATGTATTCGACCATGATGGCCTGCAAGGCCTATGTCTACGCCGTGGGCCAGGCCTGCGACCGCGCCACCACGCCGGAAGCCGTGCGCCAGTTGCGCAAGGATGCGGCCGGCGCCATTCTGTATAGTGCAGAGAAAGCGACCTGGATGGCGGGCGAAGCGATCCAGGCCCTGGGCGGCAACGGCTACATCAACGAGTATCCGGCCGGCCGCCTGTGGCGCGATGCCAAGCTGTATGAAATCGGCGCCGGGACCAGCGAAATCCGCCGCATGCTGATAGGCCGCGAACTGTTTGCGGAAACCAAGTAAGCACGGGCGCGCGACGATCGACTGGGTGATGAGCCATTCATGCGAGCACAACTATGACGCACATTGCCTTCCCCAAATTGCTCTCTTCCCAGATTGCATTCGATATCGCGCGCACCATCCGCGACGGCTTTGACAAGCATTACCGTTTGTTCCGCGCAACCAGCCAGCAAGCCAAGCAGTACTTCGAGCAAGGCGCCTGGAACGCGGCACAGACGGCAGCCCGCGAACGCATCGACTTTTATGACAAGCGCGTGCAGGAATGCGTGCAGATGCTCGAAGATGAGTACGAAGAGTCGGAGTTGAGCGATGCAGTGTGGCGCGAACTGAAGCTGCACTACATCGGCATGCTGACGGAACACAAGCAGCCGGAACTGGCGGAAACCTTCTTCAATTCCGTTTGCTGCAACATCCTGCACCGCACGTATTTCAATAACGACTATATTTTCGTGCGTCCCGTCGTGTCCACGGAATACATCGAAACGCAAGACCCGGCCCCCACCTACCGCGTGTATTACCCCGGCAAGGACGGCTTGCGCCATACCCTGCAAGGCATGGTGACGGACTTCCAGCTGGACTGCGCCTTTGCCAACCTCGAGCGCGACGTGGCCCAGGTGGAAGCGCGGCTGCAGCAGCTGTTCGGCGGCGAGCGGATCGAACCGAACCACCAGATACAAGTCTTGACCAGCTTGTTTTACCGCAACAAGGGCGCCTATCTGGTCGGCAAGGGCATCAACGGCAACCGCGAATATCCGTTCGTCGTGCCCATCCTGCACAACCGGCACGGCAAGCTGGTGCTCGACACGGTGCTGTTCGAGCAGCAGCAGATCGCCGTGCTGTTTTCATTTACGCGCGCGTATTTCCTGGTGGATATGGAAGTACCGTCGGCCTACGTGCAATTTCTGCGCAGCTTGCTGCCGCGCAAACCGCGCAGCGAAATCTATACGATCCTGGGCTTGCAGAAGCAGGGCAAGACCTTGTTTTACCGCGACTATCTGCAGCACTTGAAACATTCGTCGGACCACTTTGAAAGCGCGCCCGGCATCCGCGGCCTGGTGATGCTCGTGTTTGCCCTGCCCTCGTTTCCGTATGTCTTCAAGGTCATCAAGGATTTTTTCCCGCCGCCCAAGGAAACCACGCGCGCGCAAGTCCAGCAAAAGTATTTGCTGGTGAAACACCACGACCGCGTGGGCCGCATGGCCGACACGCTCGAATATTCCAACGTGGCCTTTCCCCGCGCCCGTTTTGCCGAGGAGTTGCTGGCCGAGCTGAAACAGTTCGCCCCCTCGCTGATCGAAGAAGACCACGAGCAGATCATCATCCGCCACCTGTACATCGAGCGGCGCATGGTGCCGCTGAACATGTGGCTGAGCAATGCCGAGAAGGAAGGCCGCGATGACCTGGTCGAACACGCCATCGTCGAGTACGGCAATGCCATCAAGGAACTGGTGGCCGCCAATATTTTCCCCGGCGACATGCTGTATAAAAACTTTGGCGTGACCCGTCATCAGCGCGTCGTTTTTTACGATTACGATGAAATCGAGTACATCACCGATTGCCAGTTCCGCGTCATCCCCGAGGCGCGCACGGAGGAGGAAGAAATGTCGGCCGAACCGTGGTATCCCATCGGCAAGCACGATGTGTTTCCCGAACAATTCGGCACCTTCCTGCTAGGCAATCCCCGCATCCGCAAGTATTTCATGCAGCACCATGCCGACCTGCTGACGGCGCAATATTGGCAGGCGCGCAAGCAGCGCATCGAAGACGGCCATATCGAGGACGTCTTCCCGTATCCGCAGCATCTGCGTTTTTGTATGCAGTCACCATCCCCACCTTTAACCGGAGATCCAACATGAATGATCCAGTCGTAATCGTCGGTGCCGCGCGCACCCCCATGGGCGCCTTCCAGGGCGACTTCGCCAACGTCACCGCCAGCGACCTGGGCGCCGTGGCCATCCGCGCCGCCGTGGAACGGGCCGGTGTGGCGCCGGATGCCGTGGAACACGTGTATTTCGGCAATTGCCTGATGGCTGGCCAAGGCCAGGCGCCCGCGCGCCAGGCCTTGCGCAAGGCGGGCTTGCCCGATTCCACGGGCGCCGTGACCCTGTCGAAAATGTGCGGCTCGGCCATGCAGACGACCATGTTCGCGCATGACACCTTGCTTGCCGGCAGCGCCGACGTGGTGGTGGCGGGCGGCATGGAATCGATGACCAACGCCCCCTACCTGGTGCCAAAAGCGCGCGGCGGCTACCGCATCGGCCACGGCATGATCTATGACCACATGATGATGGATGGCCTGGAAGACGCCTACAGCCGCGATGAAAAGGGCAATGCCCGCTCGATGGGCACGTTTGCCGAAGAGTGCGCCAGCCAGTACGCCTTCACGCGCGAAGCGCAGGATGCGTTTGCCATCGAATCCGTGAAACGCGCGCAAGCGGCCACCAAGGATGGCAGTTTTGAGTGGGAAATCGCGCCCGTCACCGTTTCCGGCCGCGGCGGCGACACCGTCGTCAGCATCGATGAAGGCCCGCAAAAAGCCCGCCTGGAAAAAATCCCGACCTTGAAAGCCGCGTTCAAGAAGGATGGCACCATCACGGCCGCCTCGTCTTCGTCGATCAACGATGGCGCGGCAGCCCTGGTGCTGATGCGCGAATCGACGGCGAAAAAGCTCGGCTGCACCGTCATCGCGACAATCCACGGCCACGCCACGCATGCGCAGGCGCCAAACGAATTCACCACGGCCCCCATCGGCGCGGTGAAAAAGCTGTACGCCAAGACGGGCTGGAGCAGCAGCAATGTGGACTTGTTCGAGATCAATGAAGCGTTCGCGGCCGTGCCGATGGCCGCCATGCACGACCTCGACATTCCGCACAGCAAGATCAACATCCACGGCGGCGCGTGCGCGCTGGGCCACCCGATCGGCGCCTCGGGCGCGCGCATCATCGTCACCCTGCTGGGCGCCTTGAAAAAAACCGGCGGCAAGCGCGGCGTGGCGGCACTGTGCATCGGCGGCGGCGAAGCGACGGCGATGGCGATCGAACTGGTATAAGCTCTTCCTGAGCACGGGCGCGCACCGCGGTTCACGGTGTGCGCTTTCATTTTATTTTCAGGGAGAATAAATATGCCTACCGCATTGATCATCGGCGCCTCGCGCGGCATCGGCCACGAAATCGTCCGTCAATACCGCCACGATGGCTGGCGAGTGATTGCCACGGCGCGCACGCAAGACGCTTGCGACGCCCTCGCGCAACTGGGCGCGGAAGCACACCAGCTCGACGTGACGGATGTGGAAGGCTGTGCCGGCCTGGGCTGGAAGCTCGACGATGAAAAACTCGACGTGGCCATCCTCAACGCGGGCGTGTATGGCCCGCGCCAAGACGGTTCCCCCACGCAAGAAGATTTCGATGCCGTCATGCACACGAATGTGCTGGCGGCCATGCGGCTGCTGCCGCTCCTGGCGCCGCTGGTCGGCAATGCCAAAGGGAAACTTGCCGTGCTGTCCTCGCACATGGGCTCCCTGAGCGAGCGGGGTAATCCCAGTGGTTCGCTATACCGCGCCAGCAAGGCGGCCTTGAATTCCGTGCTGATCGACACGTCCCTCGTGCATGGCCCGCAAGGCGTCAGCTGCGTCGCCTTTCACCCGGGCTGGGTGCGCACGGACATGGGCGGCGCCGGCGCCGATATTTCGCCAGAGCAAAGCGCTGCCGGCATCCGCGCCACCCTGGCCAGCCTGCCGGCCACGGACAAGGCCGTGTTCCGCAACTACGATGGCAAGCCCATCGCCTGGTAATTCCTGCCTCCACTATAAAAATACGAGACGACGTCCCATGATACTCAATGAAGAACAAACGATGATCCAGGAAGCGCTGCGCAGTTTTTCGCGCGAGCGCCTGGCGCCCAACGCGGCCCGCTGGGACAAGGAACATCATTTCCCGAAAGAAGAATTGCAGGAACTGGCCGCGCTGGGCGCCTTTGGCGTGGCCGTGCCGGAAACGCTCGGTGGCGCCGGCCTCGACTACGTGTCGCTGGCCCTGGTGCTGGAAGAAATTGCCGCCGGTGATGGCGGCGCGTCGACCATCATTTCCGTCAACAATTGCCCCGTGTGCAGCATCGCCATGATGTACGCCAACGACGCGCAAAAGGAACAATGGCTGCGCCCGCTGGCGCAAGGCGCCATGCTCGGTGCGTTTTGCCTGACGGAACCGCACACGGGCAGCGACGCCTCGGCCCTGCGCACGACGGCCACGCTCGACGGCAATGAATACGTGCTCAACGGCACGAAGCAGTTCATTACCAGCGGAAAATATGCGGACGTGGCCATCGTCATGGCCGTCACCGACAAGGCAGCCGGCAAGCGCGGCATCAGCGCCTTCTGGGTGCCGACGAACACGCCAGGCTACATCGTGGCGGGACTGGAACAGAAGATGGGCCAGCATTCGTCGGACACGGCGCAAATCCTGTTCGACAACTGCCGCATCCCGGCGGAAAATTTAATCGGTGAAGAAGGACAAGGCTACAAGATCGCCCTGTCCGGCCTGGAAGGCGGACGCATCGGCATCGCCTCGCAAGCCGTGGGCATGGCGCGCGCCGCGTATGAAGCAGCCCTGCAGTACGCACGCGAGCGCGAAAGTTTCGGCAAACCCATCTATGAACACCAGGCCGTGCAATTCCGCCTGGCCGACATGGCCACGCAGATCGAAGCGGCGCGCCAGCTGATACGCCACGCGGCGGCCATGAAGGATGCGGGCTTGCCCTGCCTCAAGGAAGCGGCCATGGCCAAGCTGTTTGCGTCGGAAATGGCGGAAAAAGTATGCTCGGACGCCATCCAGGTACATGGCGGCTACGGCTATGTGTCCGACTTCCCCGTCGAGCGCATCTACCGCGACGTGCGCGTGTGCCAGATTTATGAGGGGACCAGCGATATTCAGAAGATTTTGATTGCAAGGGCGTTATAAACCCCAGGCAAAGGCTGGGGTCAGACCCCCACATGCGTTAGCGCGGAGCTTTGCGTTAGCGGTGTTGTGGGTCTGACCCCATACGCCAACTATGGACGAAAAAAAAGCCCGCTAGCGCGGGCTTCGTTCCAATGTATTACCAATGCTTTAATCGTGTCATGGACGCCAGTGCTATCTGCAAAGTGCCTCCTGATTTTCGGACTCCCATGCTATCTGCATGGTGACTCCAAGTGTAAAATCGACCATCGTATCCGGAATTACAAAATCCATTTCTTCGCACTGTCACGCCATCGACATTACACCTGTCGGTCGCCGCGCTGAAACTGGATGGTGAGATGATTTGCTGCCAAATCTCAATCACTGAACGCAGTATAGCACAGGGTTTTGTGCGGTGCAATAAATATTTAAAATCAAGTCCTTAGCGCCAGCGGCTTGTCCTCTTGCCCGCCACGGGCCACTCTTTCGTACTCGGAAATCACTTGCGCGCCCAGCAGCAGCAGGGTGGCGCCGATTTCCAGGCTGAACATGACGACGATGGCCGTCGTCATCGAGCCATACACAACATTGACCTGCGACAAGGTGGAAAAATACCAGACCAGCACGTGACGGGCGATTTCCCACAGCAGGGCCGCCGTCACGCCGCCGATCAGCGCATGCGTAATCGATAATCTTCCCACCGGCATGACCAGGTAAATCGAGCTGAGCACGAGGATTTCGCCCGCCAGCCCCAGCAAATACAGCAGCACGCCGGACACGCCTTCCAGGCCCCAGTCATGGCGCAAGAAGCGCACGCTTTCCTCGCCCATCACCTGCAGGCTGCCCGCCACCAGGGTGATCAGCAAGATGCCCACGCCCAGGCACAGGATATAGCAGTACGGCAAGATAGCGGAAATAAGGAAATGGCGGCGGCGGATGGCCACGCGGTGGATAAAGATCACGCTCATGGCGTTTTCCAGCACGGTAAACGCCAGCGAGCTGAAAAACAGCATGGTCAGCAGTAGCAGCCAGCCGATCACGCCCCGGTTGTTAAGGAAGTGCGCGACCTCGGCCACGATGGCTTTCGATTGCCCCGGCACCAGCCATTCCAGGTAATGGCCTATGGTTTGCAGCAATTCGTCCTGCGCGATCACGTGCGACAGGGCCACCACCACCAGCATCAGCAGGGGCACGATGGACAGCAGCGAGTAATACGCGACGGCGCCCGCCAGCAGCAACCCCTGGTTGGCGCGAAAGCCCTTCAGCACCTGCAGCACGAAGGCCAGCGGATGGCTGAGGATGTAGGTACTGGCGTGGCGGTTGATCATGTCGGGTGCGGTGAAAAGGCGACGCGGCCTCGTGCCACGCCTGCAATCACACTAGCATACTGACAATCGCCCCGCTGCACCGTACGCTAGCAGACGCCTGGCTCCAATAAGGTCAAGGTTTGCCGGTCCGCGTCCAGGGTGGCGAGGATGCCCATCGGTAGCGTGAACTGGTGGCGGATGTGGCCAAACGAATAGCCGCTGACGGCCGGCACCCGCAAAGGCTGCAAATGCTGGTCCAGGGTGTCGTTCAGGGTCAGCGCCGTGTCGCCGTCAGCCGCCTCGCAATGCTCGAAGATGCCCAGCATCAGGGCCGCTGCCTTGTTGAACCCCACGGACAGGTCGAGCTGGCACAACATTCTGTCGATGCGGTACGGCACTTCGTTGATTTCTTCGAGGAACAAAATATGCTCGCGGAAATCGGCCGCATACGGCGTGCCGGCCAGCGCGCTGACCAGGCACAGGTTGCCGCCCGTCAAGCGTCCCGTCGCCTGGCCGCCGTGCACGGTGCGGATGGCGAAGTTCGGCTGCGTCTGCGCGCGGCGGTGGTTGTCCAGCGCCATCGGGATCGTGTACTGCTCTTGCGGCATCATCAGCACGTTTTGCAGCTGCGTCACCGTGTACTCGGAAAACGTCGATGAAGCCACGGGACCGTGAAACGTCACCAGGCCCGTCTGGCTGGCGATGGCCAGGTGCAAGGCCGTGATGTCGGAATAGCCGATCAGCACTTTCGGGTTGCGCTGAATCAAGGCGTAATCGAGCAGCGCCAGCAGCGAAATGCAGCCGGAGCCGCCGCGTATCGCCCACACCGCCTTGACGTCCGGATCGCGAAACGCCGCGTGCAAGTCGTCGAGGCGCTGCTGCACCGTGCCCGCATAGTTGCCGTGCACGGCGCGAATATTCGCGCCCAGGCTGGCGCGCAGTCCCAGCGCTTCGATATTGCGCTGGGCCTTGGCAATGGACTCCTCATCCGTAAAGCCGCCCGGTGCGATGATGGCGACCAGGTCGCCGTCGCGCAGGCGCGCCGGTTTGATCAATGCGTGTGGCTGTTGCATGCGTTTGCCCTTCCCTTGCGTGGCCGCCGCCCACGCCGGTGTGCCTGCCGCCCCGAAGCTGGCGGCCAGCAAGCCGCCGAAACGGCGCCGGCTGAGATTGGTCTGACTGGACATGCGGCCCTTTCCTGAAATAAAAAACGGCGACGCCAGGCGCCGCCGCACGAGAGTAGCATGCCGGCAAGCTTGCCGCCGGCATGGCCACCTTACATGAACTTGTACTTCAGCTGGAAGGTGAAGGCGCGGCCACGCGCGTCGGCCACGCGCGGATCCCAGCCGGCGCCCACCACTTCATCCACGTTGTGCGCGGTGAACGGTGGATCGCGGTCGAACAGGTTCTGGATGCCCAGGGTCAAGGTGGTATTCTTGAAGCCCGTGTACGTGCCCGACAAGCTATACGTGGTGTAGCTGGACACATCGGACTTGAAGCCCGGCGGCGGCGATCCCTTGCCGTCATTCGGTACCTGGTCCTTGTAGCCGGAAGCAAAACTCTGGATCAGCAAGCCGCTCCAGTCGCCGCGCGAGACACCGAAGCTGGCATTGTGTTTCCAGCGCAAGTACAAATCACGCGTGTAGAAATTGCCGACCAGCTCCTTGTATTCTTGCCCCTTGTATTCGGCAAACTTGAAGCTGTCCATGTACGTGCCGTCCAGGGTGGCCGTCCATTTCACGTCCTTGACCTTGCCTTCGCCGCGCAAGCTGACGTCCAGGCCGCGCACGCGGCTGCCGCCCGCATTGAACCAGCCCGCCTGTACGTAATCGATGGTGCCATCGGATTTGCGGAAAATGTACTGGTTCAGCGCCTGGTAATTGGCCAGCACGACTTGCGGCGTGCGTTTCAGGAGCTGGTCCTGGGTATTGATGGCCCAGTAATCGAACGAGGCGGAATACCCCTTCACCGGTTCGATGACGATGCCGACGCTGCCCTGCTTCGACGTCTCCGGCTTCAGGTTCAGGTTGCCACCCGTCGTGTAGCTGAGACGATCGATGCTGCAATATTCCTTCACGCCAGGATTTTTGGCGCAGCCTTCCTGATCTTTCACGCCATTCGGCAATTCCTGCGTCAATACACCTGAATACAGCTGGTCGAAACTCGGTGCCAGGAATCCCTTGCTGGCCGAGGCGCGGAACAGGATGAAGTCGGCCGGCTGGTAACGCAAGGCAATCTTCGGATTCGTGGTGGCGCCCACCTGGCTGTAATCATCACGGCGCACGGCCAGCTGCATTTCCAAGTCTTTCATGACGGGTACCAGCAACTCGGCATACACGGCCTTGACGTTGCGGCTGACATCCTTCAATGCGGCATTTCCTGGCGCCAACAGAATCAGGTTGGCATCGACATCCTGTCCGAAACTGTAGCCTTCACGGCGCAAATCAAAACCGGCGGCCATCGCCACGGCGCCAGCCGGCAGCTGGAACAGCTCGCCCGAGACGGAACCGTCGAGCTGGGTCAGGGTCGTCTTGCCATGCTGGAAGGCACCGCGGAACTTGGTCGACTCGATCAATTGCCTGGCCGCTTCCGTCTGGCTCTGGCCCGCGCCCACCCACGGATTGATGATGCCTGTTCCCAGGGCAGCGTACAACTTGTCCGTGTAGGAATAGCCATCCGTCAGCTTGGTCTTGGTGGTGCTTTGCGCGTAGGAAATACCGGTCTTGTAATCCCACTTGCCGAAGCTGCCTTCAAAACCCAGCAGTACGCGGGCATTGTCGGTCGTGTTTTCCTGCGTGCGGTTGCCCACGTCATTGGCGCGCCATTTGTAGGCAATTGGCTTGGTATTGTCGAACGTGGGAATATAGGCCGACAAATCCTGGTAATACGCGCCACCCACCGGATACACGGCCTTGTTGGCGATGCTGGTCTGCACCTGCATCGGCGTCAAAATCGCCGTGGCCTTGGTCCGCGAACCGAGCGCTTCGACAAACATGCGGTGGTCGGGTGCCAGCTTGAACGTGCCGCGCGACAGGAAATTGGCCCGTTCAACAGGGAATTGCAGCACATAGTCGGCACCATAGTCGTAGGCGCAGGAATACTTGGTGCGCAACGGCGACGTCACGTCTTTCCACAGTGCCGTCTGGTATTGCGACATGCCGGCGACGCTGTCGCACTTGCCCTGGAAGCTCAGGGGATTGGCTTGCAGGTATTGATTCGCATCGCCAGGCAGCTGGAACGCGGTGCCCAATGCCGTGCCGGCCCCCGCCATCTGGTTGGCAAACGGCGTGCCCGTGGTGTCAGGCGACAGGCCACGGCCCGGCTGGTAGCCATTGACGAAGGAGCGGTCGCTGCCGTTCAGACGCTGCGCCTTGTCGACGGTCAGGCTAGCCATGAGGTTGTAGCCGTCCTCTTCCAGCGAGCCCGTGCCAGCCAGGATGGAAGCGCGGCGCGTGGCGCCGCCGCCTGCCTGCGTATCGTTAGTGGAAACGGACGCTTCCACGCCGCTGTAATTGGTTTTCAGAATGAAATTGATCACGCCGCCGATGGCGTCCGTGCCGTAGATGGCCGACGCGCCATCCTTGAGGATTTCCACGCGTGAAATGGCACCGAGCGGAATGGAATTCAAGTCGACGGCACGGCCACTGGCGCCATGCGTGGCCACGCGGCGGCCGTTCAGCAGCACCAAGGTCGCGCCCGGTCCCAGGCCGCGCAGCGAGGCGAACGAGGCGCCGCCAGCCAAGCGGTCGGCATCGGCGCCAAACACATTATTGCCCGAAGTCATGTTCTCGGCACCCGTGCCATTCGCCGACAGGGTACGCACCAGTTGCTCGGCCGTCGTGATGCCCTGCTTTTCCATCTGCTCAAAGCTGATGACTTGCACCGGCAGCGCGCCTTCCTTGGCCACACGTTTGATGCTGCTGCCCGTGACTTCGACCCGTTGCATCGCTGGCGCCGCTTCCTGTGCCATCACCGGCCCCACCACCCCCATCAATGCCACCAATTGCGCTAGCTTCTTCAACTTCACGAGTCTCTCCTTTATTTGGGCAATCGAAACTTGAGTTATCAAGTCAGGCTGTTAGATATGTCGCAACGTCTGTCTCGCGGTACATTTTTTTATGACATTTGCGCATGACTTTATTTGTTTTCATTTTCAGAGTAGCGCGATGCATCCGGGACCAGCCAATGAAAAATGCTTTCCTAACCATAACTTTTTGGAATGAATGCCCTTTTCTGTGACATGGTCACTTGCCTGCGGGGCTACCCTTGCGCATATCGACGTCCAGATAGCGCCAGGACGTGAATTCCACAGGGTGGCGCCTGTAGTTTTTTAGCCACGGTTGCTGCAGGTCGGCAGAGATGGGATGCGTCAGCAGCACCCACGGCGTGTAGGCGTGGATCAGCTGAAACAGGTCGAAGTACAGACTGCGGCGGCGCGGCGTATCGGATAGCAGGCGCGCCTCCTCATAGCGTTTATTGTAATCGGGCAAGTTGAAGCGGGCATAGTTGGCGCGGCCAACGTTGCCGCCATACAACAATTGCATAAAGTTATCGCCATCAGGGAAGTCGGCGATCCAGTTGGTCTCGAACATCTGCACCTTGCCCAGGCGCGAGGCCTTGATGATTTCCGTCTTCTTGTCGCTTTTAAACTCCACGCGCACGCCAATGGCGTTCAGGTTGCGGCGCCACAGTTCGTCGCGCAAGCGGCCCACCGTGCTCGGCTCCGTGTGCATGGTCAAAATCAAGGGCGTGCCATCGGGCTGCGTGCGGAAACCGTCTTGACCCGCCTTGTAGCCGAAGCGCTCCAGCAAGGCGCGCGCCAGCACGGGATCGTAGCCGACGGGGCTGCGGTAAGCCTTGTCGTAACCGAGCACATTCGGCGGCAGCGGCGATTGCGCCGGCAAGGCCAGGCCCTTTTTCAGCAGCGCGATGTCTTCGCGGCTGTTGTAGCTGAGGGCGATGGCGCGCCGCAGGGCCAGCTTGTCCTTGCCAGTGCCGCCCAGCACGGGGTCGTCCATATTCATCCACATGTAATACGTCTGCAGCACAGGGAAGCGCGTCAGCTGCAAGCCCTTGGCGGCCAATGCCGGTTTCAGGGCGCCGTTTTCCAGCACCATGTCCGTCATCGATTCCGGCACTTGTTCCAGGTAATCGAATTCGCCTTTCAGGAAACCCAGCATGCGCGATTGATATTCCTCGACGATGCGCACCTCGATGCGTTCGACCAGCGGTAATTGCTTACCTTCCAGCGCGGCGGCGATGGCGCGCGCGTCGACCGGCAAGGCGGCCAGCGCCTTGGTTTCCGTATGGAACACGGTGGCACGGAAAGTCGGATTGGCCTGCAGCACGATCTTGTCGCTGCGCTTCCACTCCTTCACCAGGAAGGGCCCCGTGCCCACGGGGTGGTTGCCGATCTGCCCTGCCGCCGGGTACGCTTCAGCCACTTCGCGCGCCACCACAGCGGTCGCCGGCATGGCCAGGTAAAACAGGAAGTTCGGATCGATGGCGTTGAGGCGGATGCGCAAGGTGTATTTGTCCAGCGCTTGCAAGCCGGCGATCGGCGTGTCATAGCTGAATTTGGCTTTCAGGGCCGCATCGCCCACCAGCTTGTCTTCCAGCAAGAACAACCACGGCGACTTCAGGCTGGGGTCATACAGGCGCGTCAGGCTATACACATAATCCTGCGCCGTCACTTCGCGCGGCTGGCCCTTGAAAGCGGGATCGGGCGTAAAGAAAATACCTGGCTGCAAGTGAAAGATATACGTGCGGCCGCCATCTTCCACGGTGGGCATGCCGCGCGCCGTATTGCCCTGCAGTTGCACCGGGCGCGCCAGGTAGTCATAGCGCAGCAGCGGATCAAAAATGTTTTCCATCAAATTCAGGCTGGCCAGGTCGGACGCCACGGCCGGGTCCAGGCCCGTCTCGCTGGTGCTCAAAAACAGGTGCAAGGTCTTGTTCGCGCGGGCATCGGCGGCGGCGTGGGCCGCTACAGCGAACAGCGTCAGCAGGGCCAGGCCGGCGGCGCAGGCGGTTTTGCGTAAAAACATCATCAGTGATCCAGTGCAGACAAGGGTAAGGAACAGCGGTAAGCGACAGGCATCCCCCACACTACGCGGGCAAGCGACGGGGCGCCAATGAAAACAGGCTGCCAGCTTATAACTTTTTGGCATGCGATTGCTGCATTCTTTCATCAACTCGTATCGGGCTGCCCCTATACTTTGTTTGCAGACATTTTTCACTCCCGACACACAGAACTGATCGCATATGGCACTTAATTACATCTGGTCCGGCTTTTTCCTCGTTGGCTTCCTGGCCGCAGTGCTGCAGTGGCTGTTTCTCGGCGATACCGATATCTTCAAACGCATCATCGACGGCACCTTCGAGACGGCGCGCATGGGCGTGATGGATATCGCCCTGCCGCTGGCCGGCGTGATGACCTTGTGGCTCGGCATCATGAACATCGGTGAAAAGGCGGGCATCGTCGGCTGGCTGGCGAAAGTCATCGCACCGTTCTTTTCGCGCATCTTCCCGGAAATTCCGAAAGACCACCCGGCCACGGGCCACATGGTGATGAATTTCTCGGCCAACCTGCTGGGCCTGGACAATGCGGCCACGCCGTTCGGCTTGAAGGCCATGGAAAGCCTGCAGACCTTGAATCCGAACAAGGAAGAGGCGACGAATGCGCAAATCATGTTTCTGGTGCTGCACACCTCGGGCCTGACCCTGATTCCACTGGCCATCATGGCGCAGCGCTCCATCCTCGGCGCGGCCGATCCATCCGACATCTTTATCCCCTGCATGATCGCCACCTACGTGGCCACCGTGGTCGGCATCATCACCGTGTCCATCAAGCAGCGCATCAACTTGCTCAACCGTGTCGTGCTGGGCTGGATGGGCGGCATGACGACTGCCATCGTCGCCATGATCTGGTACTTCACGCAATACCTGACGAAACAGGAAATCGAGCTGGTTTCCAAGGTGGTCAGCAACCTGGTGTTGATCAGCGTCATCGCCATTTTCATCATCGGCGCGCTGCGCAAGAAAGTGAACGTGTATGACGCCTTCATCGAGGGCGCGAAAGGCGGCATCCAGACCTCGATTACCGTGATTCCCTACCTGGTCGGCATGCTGGTGGCCATCAGCGTGATCCGCAACGCGGGCGTGTTCAATTTCCTGATGAGCGGCATGAACTGGTTCTTTGCCAACCTGGGCATCAATACGGACTTCGTGCCCGCCTTGCCGACGGCCATGATGAAGCCGCTCAGCGGCTCCGGCTCGAAAGCCATGATGATCGATGCCATGAATACCTACGGCGTCGACTCCTTCGTCGGCCGCCTGGCCTGCGTCTTCCAGGGCTCGGCCGACACCACCTTCTATATCGTGGCCCTGTACTTCGGTTCCGTCGGCATCCGCAAGACGCGCTATGCGATCACGGCTGGCCTGATCGCCGATCTGGCTGGCGTGATCACGGCCGTCTTCGTCGCCTACGTCTTTTTCCATTAAGGAGCACCATGTTACGTCCTGTTCTGATGGCTGCGCTGTTGGCCGGTCTTGGCCTGTCGACCGCCCACGCGCAATTGCCCGAATCCGTCAGCCTGCTGCTGCGCAGCGCGAATATCCCCGAAGACGCCATGGGCGCCATCGTCTTGCGCGGCAACACCACCGTGCTGTCGCATGGCGCCGAGCGCAGCATGCAACCGGCATCCACCATGAAGCTGGTGACGGCGGCCGTGGGCCTGGAGCAGCTGGGGCCCATCTTTCGCGGCCGCACGGAGTTGCGCACCAGCGCCGATGTCATCAATGGCGTGCTGAAAGGCGACTTGATCCTGCGCGGCGGCGCCGATACGGATTTCAATGCGGACGTGCTGGCACACATGCTGCAAACCCTGCGCAACCAGGGCATCGTCAAAATCAAGGGCGATTTGATCCTCGACCGCCAACTGTTCCAGCCGGCCCGGCCCGATATCGGCGCAGCGCCGTTCGATGAGTCGGCCGAATTCCGCTACAACGTCATCCCCGATGCCTTATTACTGAACACCAATCTGCTCGATATCAATATGACTTCGACGGACCGGCAATTGAGCATCCTGATGCAGCCGCCGCTGGAGAACGTCAGCATCACGAGCGACATGAAGCTCATCAAGGGCAGTTGCGCCAGATGGGAAGACGGCTGGCGTCCGCCCGAATACCGGCGCGATGCGAGCGGCAAGCTGCAGGTCATCCTGCACGGCACCTTCCCGCAAAATTGCAGCAAGGCCACCAGCATCAATGTGCTTGATCGCAACGATTACGCGGACCGCTTGTTCCGCGCCACCTGGAAACGCCTGGGCGGCACGATCACGGGCACGGTGCGCGAAGCACCGGCAACTGGCTTGCCGCCGACGGCCGAACCGGTCGGCACGCGCATGCTGGCCGACCATGTGGCGCGCGCCTTGCCGGAGGTCCTGCGCGATATCAACAAGACGTCGGACAACACCCTGGCCCGTACCCTGTTCCTGAGCCTGGGCAGCTTGCAAAGCGATGGCTGGCTGGGCAGTCGCCCCGTGGCCATGGCCGCGCCGGAAGACACGGCCACGCGCGCGCGGCTAGTCATCCAGGAATGGTTCCAACGGCACCATATCGATACCCAAGGCATGCTGGTCGACAACGGTTCCGGCTTGTCGCGTACGGGACGCATTGCGCCTGCGCAGCTGGCAGGCGTCTTGCAGGCGATGCAGCAAAGTCCGTGGGCGCCCGAGTTCCAGTCCAGCCTGCCCATCGTGGCGCTGGACGGCACCATGCGCAAGCGCCTGCTGAACACTCCGGCCGCCGCGCGCGCGCGCATCAAGACGGGAACCTTGAAGAATGTGGTCGCCATCGCCGGCTACGTTCCCGACGCCAACAACCAGCTATGTGTGGTGGTCGCCATGATCAATAGCGACCTGGTGGGTAATGGCAACGGCCGCGCCGCCGTCGATGCGCTGATCGAGTGGGTGGCCAAAAGTGGCGCAACGCCGGTGGTGGCTGGCCAATAAAACAGGTGCAGTGGCCTAGCGTGGTGCGCTGGCAAAGGCCAGGCGCAGCACATACGCGGCGACGGCGCTGATCAGCAAGACCGTCACCAGCGACGCTTCCACGCCGAAGGCGCCGCCCGTCAGCATGGTATTGCCCAGCAGTTCGCCACGCAGCAGACCATCCGTGGCCGCATGGCCCGATACAGTCGAGGAGAATACTTGGCTGACACAATAATTCCAGCCGACGTGCGTGCCGATGCACACCCACAGGCGCCGGGTCTGCATGTACAGGGCCGCCTGCAGCACGCCATACGCGACAAGCGCGATGATCGCCAGCAGCGAAAAGCCGGCATTGGGCAAATGGGCCAGGGCGAACACCAGGGATGAAATCACGATGGCGGCCTTGCTGCCCAGCGCACGTGCAGTCACGCCAAAGAGCACGCCGCGAAACATCATCTCCTCGGCCATGCCGACCAGCACCAGTTCAGCCAGCGGCAGCAGCAACAAGACGCTCAGGGCATTGACGCCGCCAAGCTGATACACGCCCAACGCAGCGAGCACAACAAAGGTGAGAACGACCAGGCCTGCACCGAGCAGCAATCCACGTCCCAGTTCACGCGCCATGCCCGGCATTGCCAATTCATCCGGCTGGCGTTTTTCGATGTGGCGAACATAAAAACGGTAGCCGCACCACACCAGCAGCGCCGCCAGCAATTGCGGCCACAAGATGCGGTAAGGCTTTTCCACCACATGGGAGGCGATGCCCATCACCAACGGTACCGCGGCAAAAGTGAGGACCATGCCCAGCACAATCTGCACCAGGGGATAGGCCATCAGGCGAGCCAGGGGGGATTTTTTGCTTGCCATGCTCAGGGTGTTGTCCATCATCGCTTTCCTCGTGGGTTGTCAGGGAGTGGCTGCTACTTTCTTGCTTGCATCGCGGATGCGCTCGCCGAATGAACGCTGTTCCAGAATCGTGATGGCTTGCGCCAGGCATGTGGATAAAGGAAATGCCAGTTCCGCGTCCAGGCTGTCGGCAGCACGCTTGGTCGCCTGCCAGCACATCTGCAGATGGGGCAGCAGCGCCTCGCCCTGGCTGCTCAGGCGTACCACACGCTGTCGGCCATCTTCGCCACCGGCAGCCACCAGCAGCAAGCCTTCCTTTTTCATCAGTGCCACCGTTTGCGTGGCGGCTGGCTGCGTGATGCCTGCCAGCTCGGCCAGCTGGCCGATGGTCGCGCTTTGCCGTTGCGCCAGCACCCGCATCACGGGCGTGTAGCGCGGCCGGTAATCGAGGCCCGCGTCCGCGTAAGCTTGCTGGACGGCGCCGTCCAGCAGTTCAATCAGGTGGCGTAGTTGTGTTCCGAGTCCTTGTTTCATGTAGCGATAGTAACAGTATTTATATAAGCACTTATATAAATAATGAAAGCTGTTGCATTTTATGCACAATAGACATGATGGATGCCTGAAACAGGAGGGAGTGGCAGGAATTGCCAGACGAAAAAAAACCCCACCATTGCTGGCGGGGTTTTTCTCTACTGCGAATAACAAGCCTGACGATAACCTACTTTCACACTGGTTGCAGCACTATCATCGGCGCAAAGTTGTTTCACGGTCCTGTTCGGGATGGGAAGGGGTGGGACCAACTTGCTATGGTCATCAGGCATAACTTGTACTGGCATTTGTCCTCAATGGAGCGACAAAGCCTGAATCTGGAAGAAGCAAAGATTGGGGTAATGACTGGTAGTATCAACACACACGCAACGTTGTACCGTCTTATCCTCTGCACCTGCTAAGGTTATAGGGACAAGCCGTACGGGCAATTAGTACTGGTTAGCTTAATGCATTACTGCACTTCCACACCCAGCCTATCAACGTCCTGGTCTCGAACGACCCTTCAAAGAGCTCAAGGCTCTGGGAAATCTCATCTCAAGGCAAGTTTCCCGCTTAGATGCTTTCAGCGGTTATCTCTTCCGAACTTAGCTACCCGGCAATGCCACTGGCGTGACAACCGGTACACCAGAGGTTCGTCCACTCCGGTCCTCTCGTACTAGGAGCAGCCCCCTTCAAATTTCCAACGCCCACGGCAGATAGGGACCAAACTGTCTCACGACGTTTTAAACCCAGCTCACGTACCACTTTAAATGGCGAACAGCCATACCCTTGGGACCGGCTACAGCCCCAGGATGTGATGAGCCGACATCGAGGTGCCAAACTCCCCCGTCGATATGAACTCTTGGGAGGAATCAGCCTGTTATCCCCAGAGTACCTTTTATCCGTTGAGCGATGGCCCTTCCATACAGAACCACCGGATCACTATGTCCTACTTTCGTACCTGCTCGACTTGTCAGTCTCGCAGTTAAGCACGCTTATGCCATTGCACTATCAACACGATGTCCGACCGTATCTAGCGTACCTTCGAACTCCTCCGTTACACTTTAGGAGGAGACCGCCCCAGTCAAACTGCCTACCATGCACTGTCCCCGATCCGGATAACGGACCAAGGTTAGAACCTCAAACAAACCAGGGTGGTATTTCAAGGTTGGCTCCACGAGAACTAGCGTCCCCGCTTCAAAGCCTCCCACCTATCCTACACAGATTGGTTCAAAGTCCAATGCAAAGCTACAGTAAAGGTTCATGGGGTCTTTCCGTCTAGCCGCGGGTAGATTGCATCATCACAAACATTTCAACTTCGCTGAGTCTCGGGAGGAGACAGTGTGGCCATCGTTACGCCATTCGTGCAGGTCGGAACTTACCCGACAAGGAATTTCGCTACCTTAGGACCGTTATAGTTACGGCCGCCGTTTACTGGGACTTCAATCAAGAGCTTGCACCCCATCATTTAATCTTCCAGCACCGGGCAGGCGTCACACCCTATACGTCCACTTTCGTGTTTGCAGAGTGCTGTGTTTTTATTAAACAGTCGCAGCCACCAGTTTATTGCAACCCTTTCACCCTCATGGAGTAAACCAATCAAGCTACCGGGGCGTACCTTTTCCCGAAGTTACGGTACCAATTTGCCGAGTTCCTTCTCCCGAGTTCTCTCAAGCGCCTTAGAATACTCATCTCGCCCACCTGTGTCGGTTTGCGGTACGGTCTCGTATGACTGAAGCTTAGAGGCTTTTCTTGGAACCACTTCCGATTGCTTCGTGAATAAATTCACTCGTCTCAACCCCTTGAATTCCGCACCCGGATTTGCCTAAGTGCCTTCTATGAGCCAAAAACCAACTATTCCAACAGTTGGACAACCTTCCGCGATCCGTCCCCCCATCGCATCATACGACGGTGCAGGAATATTAACCTGCTTCCCATCAGCTACGCATCTCTGCCTCGCCTTAGGGGCCGACTCACCCTGCTCCGATGAACGTTGAACAGGAAACCTTGGGCTTACGGCGTGGAGGCTTTTCACCCCCATTATCGCTACTCATGTCAGCATTCGCACTTCTGATACCTCCAGCATCCTTTACAAGACACCTTCGCAGGCTTACAGAACGCTCTCCTACCATATATATCTGTGATAAATCACAGAACAATATCCGCAGCTTCGGTGACTGGCTTAGCCCCGTTACATCTTCCGCGCAGGACGACTCGATCAGTGAGCTATTACGCTTTCTTTAAATGATGGCTGCTTCTAAGCCAACATCCTGACTGTTTTAGCCTTCCCACTTCGTTTTCCACTTAGCCAATCTTTGGGACCTTAGCTGGCGGTCTGGGTTGTTTCCCTCTTGACGCCGGACGTTAGCACCCGACGTCTGTCTCCCAAGCTCGCACTCATCGGTATTCGGAGTTTGCAATGGTTTGGTAAGTCGCAATGACCCCCTAGCCATAACAGTGCTCTACCCCCGATGGTGATACTTGAGGCACTACCTAAATAGTTTTCGGAGAGAACCAGCTATTTCCAAGTTTGTTTAGCCTTTCACCCCTACCCACAGCTCATCCCCTAATTTTTCAACATTAGTGGGTTCGGACCTCCAGGGCGTGTTACCGCACCTTCATCCTGGCCATGAGTAGATCACTTGGTTTCGGGTCTACACCCAGCGACTGATCGCCCTATTCGGACTCGATTTCTCTACGGCTTCCCTATGCGGTTAACCTTGCCACTGAATGTAAGTCGCTGACCCATTATACAAAAGGTACGCAGTCACGGAACAAGTCCGCTCCTACTGTTTGTATGCACACGGTTTCAGGATCTATTTCACTCCCCTTCCGGGGTTCTTTTCGCCTTTCCCTCACGGTACTGGTTCACTATCGGTCGATTACGAGTATTTAGCCTTGGAGGATGGTCCCCCCATATTCAGACAGGATGTCACGTGTCCCGCCCTACTTGTCGTACGCTTAGTATCACCGGTCCGATTTCACATACGGGGCTATCACCCACTATGGCTCCTATTTCCAGAGGATTCTGTTATCGGTCCGACTATCACGTACAGGCTCTTCCCATTTCGCTCGCCGCTACTTTGGGAATCTCGGTTGATTTCTTTTCCTGCAGCTACTTAGATGTTTCAGTTCGCCGCGTTCGCCTTGCATACCTATGTATTCAGTATGCAATACCCTAAAAGGGTGGGTTGCCCCATTCGGAAATCTGCGGATCAAAGTGTGTTTGCTCACTCCCCGCAGCTTATCGCAAGCTACTACGTCCTTCATCGCCTGTAATCGCCAAGGCATCCACCATGTGCACTTATTCGCTTGTCCCTATAACGTTAGCCTCTGATTACCTAAATAATCAAAGAGCGCTACAGGGATAAGAAAGTACAACGTTGTTGCTTGTTTGTTGATACATACAATCATTACCCATCGATTCGCTTTTTACGGCAAACCGATCAATAAATAATCTTTACTTCTTCCAGATTGTTAAAGAACGAAACAGCTTTGATCGCTAAAAGATCAAATCTAAACCCACAGGCTTACATTTGCACTTTCGAGTAAAACGTGGTGGAGGATGACGGGATCGAACCGACGACCCCCTGCTTGCAAAGCAGGTGCTCTCCCAGCTGAGCTAATCCCCCTGAGATTTTACTAATTAGCTGGTAGGGCTGGTTGGACTCGAACCAACGACCCCCGCGTTATCAACACGGTGCTCTAACCAGCTGAGCTACAGCCCCAACGCGGAACTACTACGACTACTGTTTCTTCTTAATTAAACAGCCGATAAGTGTGAACATTTGATGCGTGAATCATTGCTGATTCGTGCAAACTCTAGAAAGGAGGTGATCCAGCCGCACCTTCCGATACGGCTACCTTGTTACGACTTCACCCCAGTCACGAATCCTACCGTGGTAAGCGCCCTCCTTACGGTTAAGCTACCTACTTCTGGTAAAACCCGCTCCCATGGTGTGACGGGCGGTGTGTACAAGACCCGGGAACGTATTCACCGCGACATGCTGATCCGCGATTACTAGCGATTCCAACTTCATGCAGTCGAGTTGCAGACTACAATCCGGACTACGATACACTTTCTGCGATTAGCTCCCCCTCGCGGGTTGGCGGCGCTCTGTATGTACCATTGTATGACGTGTGAAGCCCTACCCATAAGGGCCATGAGGACTTGACGTCATCCCCACCTTCCTCCGGTTTGTCACCGGCAGTCTCATTAGAGTGCCCTTTCGTAGCAACTAATGACAAGGGTTGCGCTCGTTGCGGGACTTAACCCAACATCTCACGACACGAGCTGACGACAGCCATGCAGCACCTGTGTACTGGTTCTCTTTCGAGCACTCCTCAATCTCTCGAGGATTCCAGCCATGTCAAGGGTAGGTAAGGTTTTTCGCGTTGCATCGAATTAATCCACATCATCCACCGCTTGTGCGGGTCCCCGTCAATTCCTTTGAGTTTTAATCTTGCGACCGTACTCCCCAGGCGGTCTACTTCACGCGTTAGCTGCGTTACCAAGTCAATTAAGACCCGACAACTAGTAGACATCGTTTAGGGCGTGGACTACCAGGGTATCTAATCCTGTTTGCTCCCCACGCTTTCGTGCATGAGCGTCAATCTTGACCCAGGGGGGCTGCCTTCGCCATCGGTGTTCCTCCACATATCTACGCATTTCACTGCTACACGTGGAATTCTACCCCCCCTCTGCCAGATTCTAGCCTTGCAGTCTCCAATGCAATTCCCAGGTTGAGCCCGGGGATTTCACATCAGACTTACAAAACCGCCTGCGCACGCTTTACGCCCAGTAATTCCGATTAACGCTTGCACCCTACGTATTACCGCGGCTGCTGGCACGTAGTTAGCCGGTGCTTATTCTTCAGGTACCGTCATTAGCAAAAGATATTAGCTTTCACCGTTTCTTCCCTGACAAAAGAGCTTTACAACCCGAAGGCCTTCTTCACTCACGCGGCATTGCTGGATCAGGCTTTCGCCCATTGTCCAAAATTCCCCACTGCTGCCTCCCGTAGGAGTCTGGACCGTGTCTCAGTTCCAGTGTGGCTGGTCGTCCTCTCAGACCAGCTACTGATCGATGCCTTGGTAGGCTTTTACCCTACCAACTAGCTAATCAGATATCGGCCGCTCCACGAGCATGAGGTCTTGCGATCCCCCACTTTCATCCTTAGATCGTATGCGGTATTAGCGTAACTTTCGCTACGTTATCCCCCACTCCAGGGTACGTTCCGATATATTACTCACCCGTTCGCCACTCGCCACCAGAGCAAGCTCCGTGCTGCCGTTCGACTTGCATGTGTAAGGCATGCCGCCAGCGTTCAATCTGAGCCAGGATCAAACTCTTCAGTTTAATCTCTGTTACTTTGCCCTTTTACAGGCACCGTCATTACTGACGGGTCGCTCACTCAAAAAACTGACAGGCCACTACTTTCGTAGCGCCTATTTCATTATTTCTTGTGAACATTTGATATTTTAAGTTAGACGCCAATCCGAAGATTGACGCTGCACTTACATCAAATGCCCACACTTATCGACTGTTAATTGTTAAAGAACTGTATTCGGTGCCACTTTCGCGCTATCGACAAAGCGTTGTGTTTGTCAGCTGCGAAGAAGGAAGAGTATGAAGCATTTTGCTAAATCCGTCAACCTTCTTTTTTCCTGCTTTACTCGGCATTTGCATGCGTCGTTCAGC